>OZ244587.1:0-4800000 GCA_965218095.1 Candidatus Poribacteria bacterium
CGCGAATTATAGCTGCCCGGCGATTAAAAAAGAGTTATTTGCTATTCTTGAACGATTCAGATATTGAAAGAAACACGCTATGCCAAACCACGATGTCCACATCCAGTTGGACCTCAAAATCCCCATGCGCGATGGCGTCCGGCTCTACGGTGCCTTGTACCGCCCCACCACGGGCGATAAATCCCCCGTGCTACTCATCCGCTCCCCCTACAGCACCCAACACCCGCGTTATGTGGATTGGGCGATGCGCTTTGCGCAAAGCGGCTACGCAGTGGTCATGCAGGACTCCCGTGGGCGCTACGATTCGGAGGGGGTGTGGTGGCCCTACATCGACGAAACCAACGATGGCTACGACACACAACAGTGGCTGGGTGCCCAACCCTGGTGTGACGGAAATATTGGGACTTTCGGCGTTTCCTATCCCGGATTTACGCAGATTCTGCCAGCCCCCCTCCGCAGTCTCTATGTCAAGGCACTCGTCCCGATCGCCAATCAAGAGGATAATTATGGGCACATGCGGTATAATGGCGTCCTACAGCTTCAGAACGCCATGAACTTCATCTGGCTTGGGGACCGCACAAACCAGAACGCGCCGAGAGAGCTAATTAATTGGGAGGAGGTCTATCGGCGGTTGCCGCTGATTTCCGCCCTGGATAACATCGCCGATCGTCCGTTCTATCGAGAGATGATTCGACACAACGCCTTTGACGATTTCTGGAAATCCTACAGCATGAAGGGTAGGTACGCTGAAGTCGAAACGCCTGCATATTTTATCACCGGATGGTACGATAACCTGGTTCACGAAGGCTTCAAGTGTTTCACCGGTTGGACGACACAAGCCCGGACGCCGGAAGCCAGAGGGCAAACAAAACTGCTGGTGGGACCGTGGACGCATTCCGGGATTGGCAGCGCCGAACCGTTTGGTGATATTGATTTTGGGCTAAACTCGGGGGTGGATATTCCGGGCGCTCACCTGCGTTGGTACGATCAACGGCTAAAAGGGCTCGACACCGGCATCGACGACGAACCTCCCATCCAAATCTTCGTGATGGGAGAGAACGTCTGGCGTGACGAGCACGAGTGGCCCCTAGCGCGGACGCAGCACACCAAGTTTTACCTTCACAGTGGGGGGCGAGCCAATTCCCTCTACGGCGACGGTGAATTGACCGCTCAACCTCCGCAAGATGAGCCAACTGATTCCTTTACCTACGACCCTGAAAACCCCGTGGCCACCGTGGGCGGTCAGAGCATGTTTATTGATAACACTGGCCCGCAGGACCGGCGACCCGTGGAACGCCGAGACGATGTATTGGTCTATTCCACGCCCCCGCTCACCGAGGATTTGGAGGTCACGGGACAGATTGAGCTGACGCTCTATGCCGCCTCCAGCGCGCCGGATACCGACTTTACCGCGACGCTTGTCGATGTTCATCCAGGAGGGAAAGCCGTTAACATCTGTGAAGGCATTGTCCGGGCGCGATTCCGCGAGTCTTATGAAGCGCCAACGTTGATCGAACCCGAAGCTATCTACGCGTACAAGATTATACTCTGGGAAACAAGCAACCTTTTCAAGGCGGGCCACCGAATCCGCGTCGAAGTCTCCAGCAGTAACTTCCCACGCTTCGACCGGAATCAGAACACCAGTCACACACCAGGCATGGACGCCGAAATGCAGGTGGCACACCAGACAATCTATCACAACGTACAACACCCTTCTCACATCACATTACCGGTGATCCCAAGATGATGACGACCCATCAAAACACAATACGAATCGGCGCAGATGTCGGCGGCACCTTCACCGATGTCGTCCTAATCGACGCCAGAGGAAACATCTGGACCCACAAAGTCCCATCCACACCCCCTAACTTTGAGCAGGCGGTGCTGAACGCAATCGCGCATCTGCTGCACACAACCGACGCTTTAGGGACAGCCGTCAGCGAAGTTGCACACGGCACCACGGTAGCAACCAACGCCGTTTTGGAACAACGAGGCGCTAAAACTGCGCTGATCACGACCAAAGGCTTCCGAGATGTGCTCGAACTGAGGCGTATCCGTGCTCCCCAGATGTACGACCTGTTCTTTGAAAAGCCTCAAGCACTTATCGAACGCTATCTGCGCTTTGAACTCACGGAACGCATCTCTGCGTCTGGCGAAGTGCTGACCTCACTATCGGAGCCAGAACTGTGGCGTCTCAAGGAAGCGTTGGAGAAAGAGGCGGTCGAATCTGTAGCGGTCTGTACCCTCCACGCCTACGCCTTCCCCCAACACGAAAACGCTGTCGGCGATTTCCTGAGAGCGCACCTGCCAGAAGTCCCGGTCTCCCTTTCATCTGAAGTCCTCCCGGAACGTAAAGAGTACGAACGCACCGCCACCACTGTCGTCAACGCCTACGTCCGTCCCGTCATGCAGCGTTACTTGAACGCAATGCGTAGCGGCTTACAGACGATGGGGATTGAAGCACCGTTGTTGATGATGCAATCGGCGGGCGGATTAACGCCAGAGGCAGACGCTGCACGACTGCCGGTCTTTGTCTTGGAATCGGGTCCGGCTGCCGGTGTACTGGCGGCTGGCTTCACGGCGCAACGGCTGGGAACGGACAACCTAATTACACTTGACATGGGAGGCACCACCGCTAAAGCTTCGATGATTGAAGATGGTGCAGTAGCTTACAGTCCAGAATACGAAGTTGGCGCTTCGATTTCGGCGGGAAATCGACTGGTCGGCGGGGGTGGCGAGCTCATCCGCGCCCCGAGCATCGACATTGCTGAAGTCGGATCCGGCGGTGGCAGCATCGCATATCTGGATGGAGCGGGCGGCTTGCGCGTTGGTCCCCGCAGTGCAGGTGCGGTCCCGGGACCGGCTTGCTATCAACGCGGAGGCACCGAACCGACCATCACCGATGCCAATGTAGTATTGGGCTATATTCGACCCGGGGAGTTGGCTGATGGGGAGGTCAGCATCAATATTGAAGCCGCACGACGAGCGATATACGACCGCATCGCCGCACCCCTTGGAATGGACCTGCTGCAAGCAGCAGAGGGGGTTCACCGGATTGCCAATGCCCATACCATGCGGGCACTACGCGCTGTTTCCACCGAGCGTGGACGCGATCCGCGGGAGTTTGTCCTGATGGCTTTTGGGGGCTCGGGCCCAATTCATGCGGCAGGGTTGGCGAGGGAACTTCTGATTCGTCAGATTATCGTGCCGCCGCTGCCCGGTCTATTCAGCACCTTGGGTTTGCTCTTTTCCGGCGTCGAGCATCACGATGTACGCAGTTGTCTGCTCTCCGGCGAAACGCTTAATGCAACAGCTTTGGAACAGATCAAAACGGAGATGCAGCGCAATATGCTCGCCCAATTCGAGACCGAAGGCTATCCCGCCGACCAAGTGACGCTGAGTTGCAGCGTTGACATCCGCTTTAAGGGGCAAGCCTCAGAGATACGCATCCCAGTGGCAGATGAGAACTTCGCGGAAAACACAGTGCAGACGCTGTACACAACCTTCGAGACAGAACATGAACGGCTCTATGGACACCGATCCGATCCGGACAACCCGGTCGAAGTTGTGGCGGTCCGGTTGATTGGGCAGGCGGGCATACGCGGCCAACAGGGCGTGCTCAATCCGGCGGAGCGCCTCGGAGAGCGTGCGTTGAGTCGAGTGGCTTATTTCGGCACATCACGGGGAACAATCAATACCCCCGTCATCTCACGTCACGAAATGACCCGATATGAACGCAGCACCTTGCTTGGCTCAACGGATCACGGCAAGCAACGCCGCCTAGTGCCTGGTCATGAGGAAGGTATAATTGGTCCCTTGCTTATTGACGAATACGATTCAACTATCGTTGTTCCACCTGACTATCGCGGGTATCTGGATAGCCAGGGAAATATTCTTATGAGTCCCGTAACTGAGTGATACGGAAACATTGCACGTTGAGTTTATTGGTCTAATAATGGATGTCTGTAAAAATAAAATAGTCGATGTGTGTATGATGTGTGTATGTGGATAGCTGATCCCTAAGTGAGTTTTAGGAGCAAGCAAAGCCAGTGACATACTCCCAAAATTGTGATCTCAATGGCAGTGCGGGGTTTGACTCCCGTCTTAGTCTACCTCTTGCAAGCCGACAATCCCTGCCGACCCGATTCCTCTAACCGCTGCTTCTCGCTGAACCGGCATCAATATTATAGCATATTGATTAGTTGTTGTCTAAAGAAAAATCGCTAAAGCGTGGCTGTATCCCAAGCATTTATGCTTGGGATACAGCCCTAAAGGAACTTTTCGATAAAGCAATCAGAGACGGAGGCATCTATGCAAATCAAAATTAGCCAAGCATCCCTTACCCTTGTACAAGGGGATATTACAAAGGAGCAAGTTGATGCAATTGTCAACACTGCTAATGAGCAACTCATGGGCGGTGGCGGCGTTGATGGTGCAATTCACCGTGCCGGGGGACCGGCGATTATGGCGGAATGCAACGAAATCCGCGTCAAGCAGGGCGGTTGTCCGACGGGGCAAGCGGTGATTACGACGGGGGGAAATCTCCCTGCGAAGCATGTCATCCACACTGTGGGACCGATCTGGCGGGGCGGAAACGCCGGTGAACCCAAGCTCCTCGCCAATTGTTACCGGGAGAGTTTAAGTCTGGCACTTGAACACGGCATCAAGACAATTGCGTTCCCATCGATCAGCACGGGCATCTACGGCTATCCGATTGACAAAGCAGTCGCCATCGCCCTCAATGCGGTGAAGGAATTCCTGGAAGGGCATGATGAGGTCGAAGACGTGCGTTTCGTCCTCTTTGATGATGTGACCTATGCCGGTTATGAGAATGCGCTCTCATGACGGTTCGCTACGCTAGGTAAACAAGTTTACATGCGCTCACCCCAAATGGCGTAAAGCATGTTATACTAATTCTATGTCAAATCAACAACTTCCCTTATTCCCAACCACCGTCGTGGGCAGCATGCCACGATCTGATTTTGTTCGCGATTTACTTGCACTAGAAAACGAGCCGAAACGCTCTGAAGCCGAAACGAAAAAAGAGATGGACGCCGCTGTGCGATACATCATTGCGGTACAGGAAGCCGCCGGGATCGACATCATCTCCGATGGCGAGTGGCGGCGGCGTTCCTACATCGGCGTGATTGCAGACATCGCAAGCGGATTCGAGCTGAGTATGCGTGAGGGTATGCACTGGACAATTGCTGTTGATAAAATACGCCTCAAGCAGCCGGGGGTTATCGCGGCGGAGGCGGCATTTCTGAAGCAGCACACCGATCGACTGACAAAGGTGTGTCTACCGTCCCCATATCTATTGGGACAGCGGATGTGGGACCCGGAAAAATCACGGGACGCCTATCCTACACGCGAGGCATTCATGTATGCGCTCGCCGATATTTTACGAAATGAACTCATCGCTGTTAGGGATGCAGGGGCGACCGTCGTCCAGTTTGATGCCCCACATCTGTGCCTTTTTGTCGATGAGTCTGTCAGGGCAAGTTACGAAAATCCTGAACGCGAGATGGATTTGTGTGTCGATCTGCTGAATCAGATTACCGACGGTGTTGACGGGATTCAGATTGCCATCCACCTCTGCCGACGCAATAAAGGGCGTGACGGCTGGATTGGCGAAGGGGGATATGAGCCGATTCTACCCCACCTGAAACGGCTCAAAGTCGATCAGTACCTGATGGAGTTCACGATTCCGGTCGCCGGCGACCTTGCGGTGCTGAAGGAGATTCCCGAAGATAGGACCGTTGGCCTCGGCTGCGTAGATTGTCGGGGCGAACATATCGACACGCCTGAAGAGATCATTGCGCGGGTTGAAAATGCACTTCGTCATCTGCCCCCTGAACGCATCACCCTGAATCCAGACTGCGGATTTGCGCCCGGCAGCGCCGCAGAAATTCCCATCGACGAAGCATACCAGAAACTCAAAAATGAAGTGAAAGCAGCAGAAATTCTTCGAGAAAGGTACGGATAGCGAAAACGCGATTATGCAGAACTTACGAGAGAAACCGTTTACGCGGCGATCGCTTATCCTGCCGATTTATCTCCCTGCCTTTCTTCTTTCCGTCGGCGGTGGCCTCCTCATTCCAATATTCCCTGAATACGCAAAATCTTTTAATCCTTCTTATAGCCTGATGGGTTTGGTCCTCGGTATGCAGGGAGTTGGTGTATTGATTGCGGATGTGCCTGCTGGCATCTTGATTGAACGGACCGGACGCAAGTCGTCAATGTTAATTGGAGCCGCCGTGGTGGGATTATCCACCCTCGGTGTCGGACTCGCCCACACTTTCTTTGAACTGATCCTCTACCAACTCATCGCGGGAGTCGGCAGCGCCCTGTGGACAATTGCGCGATATACTTATTTGACGGATGCCGTCCCAATTCCTGAACGTGGCCGATCGCTCGCAATGTTTGGAGGAGTGAGTCGAATCGGCACTTTTTTAGGGCCTGCCATTGGTGGCGCCATCGGGGAGCATTACGGTTTGAGTACTCCATTCTTTGTCTGTGCAGCGATTATGGGGCTCAATTTCCTGTTCTGCCTTTTCTTCATCCGCGAAACAAAACGCCCTTTAGTAGCAGGTCATCGTCGGTTGCACCTGAAACAGTTCGTTGACGTACTGAAGACGCACTATCGTGCGCTACTCACGGCTGGATCGGGGCAGATTTGCGTCCAAACGCTTCGAGCGGGTCGGCGGATTATTATTATTCTCTATGGACGCGATGTCATCGGGCTCGACCGCCAGACAGTGGGGTTGATCTTCAGTCTCTCCTCATTTATTGATATGGTGATGTTTCCTGTGGCAGGATTTATCATGGATCGGTTTGGTAGGAGATACGCCATCGTTCCCTGTTTCTTCATTTTCGCAACAGGAATGGCGATGGTGCCTTTGACAGGGGGCTACGTGACCCTGCTCATTGCAGGCATTGTGATGGGACTTGGCAACGGGCTTGGTTCTGGCACAATGATGACGACGGGGGCTGACCTTGCACCGCGAGAGGGGACAGGAGAGTTTCTTTCGGTCTGGCGGCTCATCGGTGATGTCGGTCACGCAACGGGGCCTTGGATTGTCGGTGGGATTGCAGATATGTCGGGATTGGCGATCTCTGCCGTGGCTTTGGCAGGAATCGGGTATACGGCAGTGGCAATTTTTCTCTGGTTGGTACCGGAAACGCTACGGCGACAAAAATAAAAAAAGGCGACGCGGCGTGGTGTGCGCGTCGCCTTTCGTGATGAATGCCGGGAAGGGGATTTGAACCCCTACGGGCAAAAGCGCCCACTAGATCCTGAATCTAGCTTGTCTACCAATTCCAACATCCCGGCTCAACAGAAGCCTCTACAGTGTACATTAAATGCGTCGAGCTTGTCAAGCGAATTTTTACTCTCCAGTGGCATGGACCTGGTTGCGACCGGCTTGCTTTGCAGCATACATCGCCGCATCTGCTTTAGCAATGAGATCTCCTGGATCAGTTGCATCCTCCGGCGCAGCAGTAACCCCTACGCTGATGGTGAGTTTCGTGTTCGGACCCTCCTCACCAAACGAGTATTCTTGAATCAAACGTAGGCATCGCTCCGCAAATCCTATGGCTTGCTCTTTGTTGGTTTCACGCAAGAGGACGATAAACTCATCGCCACCGTAACGGGCAGCAACATCTGTATCCCGTATATTAGAAGCTAGCACTTGTGCAATCTCCCGAAGGATCTCGTCTCCCTTGAGGTGCCCATACCGGTCGTTATACACCTTGAAGTTATCTGTGTCAATCATAACCAATGATAGTGAACTCTTCAGTGGTCTGTTAGTCATTAAGGTTTGAAGTTGCGTCTGTAAGTAGCGGTAGTTGTGGAGATTTGTCAGTCCATCGCGCGTTGCTAAGTCGAACAGTTCTTTACGTTCTGCTTGTACTCGCTCGACTTCAAGGGCAAGCTGATCGCGTTCCACTTTTAGCCGGCGTTTACCGATTGCATTCGCCACAGCCTGCACAACATCCACCCATTGAGGAGGTTTAACGATAAAATCGAAAGCATCCGACCGTATTGCTTCTTTAATGGCATAAATTGAGCCATATCCAGTAATGATGATGACTTCAATCGAGGGATTTATCTGCCTCGCAAATTTGAGAAGTTTCAAGCCGCCACGATGCTCTCCTTGCTCATCAATGTCTGGCAGGCGGAGATCGGTCAAAATGACATCGTAGGTTTCGTCCTGGACCAACCACATTGCCTCTGCGCCCGTAAGTGAAATTGTGATTTCATGCCCCTGTTCCCCTAGAAACTCTGATAGAATTTCAGCGACCGGAGCTTCATCATCAACAACAAGCACCTTTCCTGTAATTGCTGCATTTTCCTTTTGGGTCATTACATCTTCCTCATTCAATTGCTCACGAATTTCGTCCCAATCGGGATTGAGCTATTAACTAATGGTGCTAGGTTCTGTTGACATTTGAGTATAAGGTTGTGGCATAATAGAAGAATGACGCCAATAACCTTACCTGATGAACAATGGAATAAGATATACCGGTTTCTTCTAAGCTGTCCCACCATCTATGTTGGCGACGAAGCTGCTACACGCCGCTTCGTCGAAGCCGTCCTGTGGGTGACTCGTAGCGGCGCTCAATGGAGACTTCTACCAGACACCTATGGCAAATATGGCAAATCGAACACCCGCTACAAGCGGTTTGCTCGATGGTGCGACAAAGGTATCTTCACACAGATGCACCCCCACTTCGCCTCTGACCCCGATATCGAGTCGCTTATTGTGGACAGTACCATCTGCCGCGCTCACCCGTCTGCGGCGGGTGCCTTAAAAAAACGGTGGCACTGAAAACCAAGCATTAGGTCGGTCTCGGGGCGGTTTCAGTACAAAAAATCACATCACAGTTAACGGACTAGGCAATCCGCTAAGAATTCATCTGACACCCGGTCAGAGACATGACATATCTGAGGCGGAAGGGTTGATAATCGGATATAACAGTGAATATATGATTGGAGACAAGGGGTACGATTCGGACGCTTTTATCGCCGTTATTGAGGCGAATGGAGCGATTGCGGTGATACCGCCCAAAAGTCATCGGGTTGACCAAAGAACGTATGACAAACACTTATACAAAGAGAGACATCGGGTTGAATGTTTCATCAACAAGATAAAATGGTATCGTCGTATCTTCTCTCGGTTTGAGAAACTAGCTGTCCGTTATTTTGGATTTCTCAGCTTTGTCGCCACTCTTAATATGGCTCCGTTGAAATGTCAACAGAACCTAGTACCAAAGGTTATTATAGTACACTGTAGGATTTAACTCAAGTATTTTCAAAACTTTATGCGGAGCAATGACACCTGCAATTTTAGGTCGGGAATTTGCGAGTTCCTGCTATTGAGATAGGATATATTGACTGTTGGAAAAGGTAAGCCCCATTTCCGCTGGCCGGATTCGAGATTTAGTAAAGCCTCCCCACTTTCAGCAAAGTAACCGTATTCAGTGTCGTAGTTCCTTGTAAAATGGGCACCCGCCGCCAGGCCGAGCAGCCCACCGAGCCCCATGACTCCCCAAAAGGTACGGTCCTCCGGATGGATTTCGAGTAGAATATTCGTTCCTAAACCGTAAGCGTGCCGACAACCCCGGTGATATTGATGAGACGTGCACGGGCGCGGCTCATGTTCAGTTTCGGCGCCCAGGCCGCCATTGTCAGCAACTCAACATCACCACCTATCATGGCGCTGCCCAGGATAAGATCGCTATTTTCGTCATCTTCGTCATCGGCGACCATCGCACCGCAGATCGCAAACTAGGTTCCCCATATTCCACCGAAATTAATCAGGGTTGCATCACTGGAACTGATGTTTCTGCCCTTCACAATGCTGCTAGTCAGCGCCAACCCGATGATGCCCCCTGCCATGCTAGTCCCCACAGTCGGTTTTTCATCGAGACTCGCGAGTTTCGCCGCCGCGGTTGCTTGCCAGATTCCCCAGACTCCGCCGAGATTGATCAGCGAAGCCTGTCCATTGCTCAGTTTGCTACCCTGCGTGAAACTTAATGAACCGATCAATCCACTCAATGACCCGGCGATTAGAGCGAGACCATAAGGTTCTGGGGCTTCCGTGTCTAGAAGGATCAGCGTGCCTACACCCAGCCATGTCGTGAAGAGTGTACCAAATCCGACTAAACTCGCTCTGCTGGCGCTGCTGGTCAATTTGCTTATGTCTGATGCCCGGTAGGTTCAATCTTTCTAATCGTTGCTTCCGATCTTCAGCAAACCGTGCGTAGACGATGTTTGGGTATTTGGCGATAATTTCATTGAACTGTGTGTATGCCTCACTATAATCTCCTTCGACTATCAGCCTGAAGGCAGCTTCATAACCCTGCTCGGGAGCGTTCGATTGGGTCGCCGCTGCGTTCGTTTGAGAATATAACGCAGAGAATATGGAAATCATGATTAAAGCGATACAGACGTTTCTAGCAATCATTGTCTTTACTCCCTTCATCCTGCCTGTACAAAACACAGAAGTCCGGAGATGGAGGAGATTTCTGTTGACATATCAATGACATCAAGGTAAAATCAGTTTAGCCGATCTACACGGATATACGACACAGAAAGGACTCACCCCGATGAATTGTCTCGATTATGGACAGTCTTTTATCAATACCGTTGGTAACGGAAATGCCCCAAGATTTTGGTTAGAATCACGATGCCGTTTGATAGATAATACGAATGGAAGCGCCACCGATTATTATCAGTGCGGTTCGTGCAAGAGTGAACACACCTTCGCGGAGAAAGATCTCTTTCTGAATCCAAACTATGACTTCCTCCCCGTTTTGGGTGAAGAACATGCGGCGATATTTAGAAGGCACGCCTACCACAACGATAACTATGTCGAGTATAAAGAAACGAAGGACTGTTGGGGAGGGGTTTTGTTTGAAGTTCAAGAAGCCGACCCCGTACAAGTCCTTGATAGCAATGAGAAAATTCTGCGGGCGACACGAAAATGTCTGCCAATCGTGACGCAGACCGAGATATGGGACGCCAACACACGGATGCGGACAATTATTGAGTGTCCGGTGAAGACAATGAACATGGATGAGAACGCATGTATTTACCAGGTCGATACAGGAATCGTTTTATTTCCAGACTTGTCAAAGCGCTATGATCCGCAAATTGAGGGGTTCAGCCTCGCTTACGTTGCTTTCAACGCACCGCACTTCGCTGACTTCGTTATTGAACAACCAACCCCGATTGTTGAAGACGGAAAAAAAATCACCTGGGTGTATCACTATTCCGGTATTCAGAGCTTGGAAGCCAGAAACACTGTATTCTGTATCGGTGAATTATGACGTGCTCTTCATAGATAATGAAATTTAACGGTAATTTATTGGGCGCATCCCTTGACGCGCGTTGCTTTGCTCAACCTGTCGCCCGCTGGCGCCGTGTACTTTCATTTCGCTAGCGAGGGGTGTAAACGCATAATGGGTAAATGCGTTTATTGAATTATTTATCGACTTACCCACACCTGTCTAGGATCTGTATATATGTGCCTCTAATCCTGACATTTTATGAAGAAACCTGCAAAACAAGTTCACCAATAAAAAGGTATTGATTGTCGAACGTCGAGTAGGCAGACCTATGATTCCCGACGAAATCTACGTCCAAAAAACGATCGAGGGCGATACCGAATCGTTCAACGCGCTTGTGCAGCGCCACCATGCCAGAATCTATGGGCTTGCTTACCGCATGCTTAATAATCCTGATGATGCTGCAGATGCGACACAAGAAGCCTTTTTTGAGGCCTATAAATCAATCAAATCTTTCCAATTCCAGTCAAAGTTTTCGACATGGTTGTACCGGGTTGCAATCAACGTTTGCCAACAATACATCCGCAAGTTGGATTCTCGCAGCCGTACTTTAACAGCCTACACGAAGGATCTTGAAGAAAGAGAAGGACAATACGATATCGATTGTCCGGATCGGCGTTTGCTAAAAACAGAGCGGAATCAGTTGGTACAAGCTGCGATTAACCAGTTACCTCCGAAACAGCGAATGGTAATCACTTTATTTTACATGCAGCACATGAAATATCGCGAGATTGCCGAGTTGCTAAATTGTTCAGAAGGTACAGTTGCCTCTCGCCTGAATACGGCTGTGAGGAATCTCAAGTCAAAACTGAGAAGTTTACATCACAAGTAATCCAACAACATTAGCCGACTCTGTAAACCTGACTGAGGAAGTCAGGCGATCGAAGTGGAGTGAAATTGCACACGAGATTTTTTTCCGATTAAACATACAGAAAAGGGGACACCATGAATCTCGACTGCAAGCGGGTCATCAAGAATTTTAGTCTGCATCAGAATCCGGATCTGACTCATCGAGAAAAGGCTGAGTGCAAACAACACCTTGCCGAATGCACTACCTGCCAAATCGAATATGAGGAGATTTTACACACAGCGGCTGTTCTCGAAAGTCTTCCTGAACCTGTTCCGCCCCCGGATCTTGTCGAACGGATTCAGACTCAAATCCACCAAACTTACCGGCGTTCCATCTTGAATTTTCTGGTAAATCCGATTGCCCGTATCCTCGTCGCGTTCAAATTGGGCCCCCATCCCACCTTCGTCAACTACACGGCGATGCTCTTCTACTTGATGCTGACGATCTTTTTAGTCAAGCTGACATTTTTCGGCTCAACAGAACCCCTGCCTGTCACGCTAACGAAGCCGTCACATCCACAGACCCGTATAGTTCGGTTAGGTGACATGAAACGGGCTCCCTCTAAAACCATCAGGATAGAGAAAGAAAAGTCTAACGAAGTTCCAATCGAATCCGCAGCAAATAATCTTCAATAAAATTGCAGCCTCCCAATGAGGACTCAATAAAACGCCGTAAGCTTCAGGGATTCAAACCTGGCGATAAGGCGTTTTTTTTTGTCATTTTGCAGATGAATTGCAAATCCCGCATTACGCAACGCGATTGATATATGAGAGCAGACACAACGAATCTACCGATGCTGGTTTACGATGGCGACTGTGATTTTTGCCGCTACTGGGTTTCCCGATGGCGACATTTGACCGGTGACCGCATTGCATATGCACCATTTCAACAGGTCGCCGATCAGTTCCCCAAAATTCCGCTCGAACAGTTTGAAACCGCTGTGCAACTTATTGAGCCGAACGACGAGGTATCTAGTGGGGCAGAGGCGGTCTTTTGCACACTTGCCTACGCGCCACGTCAAGGATGGACACTGTGGTTGTACCAGAAGGTTCGCGGTGTTGCTCTTATCACTGAGTGGTATTATCGCCTAATCGCACGAAATCGTACGGTTTTCTCCGCGCTGACGCGATGGCTTTGGGGGCGGTACATCAGCCGTCCAACGCACGCTTTGACGTGCTGGGTGTTTCTACGGCTGCTCGGCCTAATCTACTTCATTGCGTTCCTGTCGTTGTGGATGCAAATCAGCGGTCTGGTGGGCAGCAATGGTATTTCGCCCGCTGCAGAGTACCTCGAAGCGGTGCGTGAGCGGATTGGTTTTGAGCGTTATTATTTGCTGCCGACGCTATGCTGGCTGGACGCCAGCGACGATTTCTTGCAGTTTTTGTGTGGTGGTGGAGCACTTTTGGCATTACTGCTCATCTTTGGCGTTACACCCACACCTGTCCTGTGCCTCTTATGGGGATTTTATCTGTCGCTCGCCACGGTATGCAATAAGTTTCTGGGGTATCAATGGGATGCGCTGCTGTTAGAGACGGGGTTTCTAGCAATCTTTTTCGCGCCGCTGCAAATTCTACCCAAATTTTCGCGGGAATCGCCACCATCACCGACTGTTTTGTGGCTGCTGCGCTGGTTGTTGTTCCGGCTGATATTTGCTTCAGGGTTCGTGAAGCTGGTGAGTGGCGATGAAACGTGGTACAACCTTACTGCACTCAACTATCACTACGAGACACAGCCACTGCCCACGTGGATTGGCTGGTATGCACATCAGGCGCCCGAATGGTTTCAGAAGATGTCGGTCGCAGGCATGTTCGTTATCGAACTGATTGTTCCCTTCCTCATCTTTGCACCACGGCGATTGCGATTTATTGCGTGTGCGATGCTCATCGCACTGCAGCTTCTCATTCTAGCGACAGGGAATTACTGCTTTTTCAATCTACTTACTATTGCCCTCTGCATCCTGCTGCTTGACGACGAATGTTTGCGCCGATTGCTTCCGAAACATATTGGCACACTGTTCAAGGCACCACAAACACTGATTGCGAGCCCTCGCTACAGAAATGTTGTTGTCGCCGGACTGGCGACGATCATTCTTTTGGTGAGCAGCATTCTGATGACAGGCATGTTCTTACAACGCCGGAATCTACCGATGTTCGCTCGACACGTTCTGAGGTGGACCGCGCCGTTCCGCACAATCAACAGCTACGGTCTATTCCGTGTAATGACCACCTCACGCCCCGAGATTGTCGTCGAAGGGAGCAACGATGGTCGGACGTGGGAAGAATACACATTCAAGTGGAAGCCGGGGGATTTACAGCGTCCACTGCGTTGGGTCACCCCACATCAGCCACGTCTGGACTGGCAGATGTGGTTTGCGGCGCTTGGGAGCTATCGGCACAACCAGTGGTTTTTAAACTTTATGGTGCGATTACTACAAGGTTCACCTGAAGTGCTGGCATTGCTGGATGGAACTCCGTTTCCCGACTCGCCGCCCCGCTACATCCGCGCTGTCCTTTACGATTACCACTTCACCGATTTTGACACTAAACACAGCGAAGGCGCCCGGTGGCGGCGTGAACGGAAGGGGTTGTATTGTCCCATTCTGTCGTTGCGCGGTAATTGAGGTTAGCACCAGAGGAAAATGAATCAATCCAATTTTTACTTGCATAATCTTGACGCTTATGATAATATTTAGCATGCCGCGAGAAACCTTTTCTCAGTAGGAAAGCACATCGCGGTTTTTTTGTGTGTCAACCCCTGATGCCTCCTCTGGAGAGTTAAAACGTTGGAATTTCAGAGTGAGCTAGTATTGTTACCATCCCGTTGCAATTGCCTTTATTGTTTATTAGGAGTGGGACGATGTTTCCCGCTCTTTTATTATTTTTGGAAAAAATTGGGATTGAACGGAGAGCTTGGGGGTTGAGTTGTGTTCGCTGTACACTTCGCTGCGCTCAAGGACAAGTTCGAGATAAACTCTCAAGCCCGGCTTTCACCTTGCTCCACGGGAGCGGTCCGTTGACGCTGAACGGTTATGTCCTATGACATCATTCACACCCTTAGTTTCCGATCTGTTATCACCTGTTCTTGCAGATGAAGAAATTGAGTTAGTTGATGTCGAATATCAAGGTGACAGCAAGACATTAAGGCTTTTGATTTATAAACTTGGTGGGGTGAGTATTGAGGATTGCCGCCATGTGAGCCAAATCGCAAGCCCAATTCTGAATGTGCATGGCGTGATACCAGGCAAATACAACCTTGAAGTTGCTTCGCCAGGACTTGATCGGCCACTTGTCACAGGAGTTGACTTCCGCAGGAATTTGGGGCAGAAGATTCAAGTAGAAGTGTGCGCTTCAGCCGGGGACTTTTCACAACTGAACGGTGCCCTGAAAGGTGTCAGCGACGGAAAAATCTTCTTGGATCAAGCTTCTGGGGAGACAATTCAAGTTGTAATTTCAGAGATTACTAAAGCCCAAATCCAACTAATGTGGTAACACCTTGGGTGGATGGTGGAGATTATACAATGAATAACGATTTACTCATGACCATTCGCCAAATTATGGACCAGACAGAGCTGCCGCAGGCAATTTTTATTGAAGCCATTGAAGCTGCTTTGTACTCAGCAGCCAAGAGACGCTATGGCTCGACACGCGGCGTGTCGATTAAAATGGATCCCGAGCTGGGGGATATTAAATGTTATGTGCCGAAAAAAGTGGTTGAAATTATGCACCACTTTGCAAAGGAGATCCCGATTGAGGAGGCACTGAAAATAAAACCTGATGCCCAGCTAGATGAGCTTATTGAGGTTGAAGTCGATCCAAGAGAATTTGGAAGGATCGAAGCCCAGACAGCACGTCAAATTCTTGTGCAAAAAATAAAGGAAGCTGAACGTGAACAGATTTATCAGGAGTACAAGACACAGGAAGGAGAAGTAATCACCGGGTATTTCCAGCGGATCGAACGCGGCAACCTCATCCTTGATTTGGAGCGAACGGAAGGGATACTCCCTTATGGTGAAGTGCCCCATCCTCACGATTATCGACGTGGCGATGCATTGAAGTGTTTAATTGTGGAGGTACGAGTAGATCCGAAGGGTCCGCAAATTATTCTTTCCCGAACGCATAACAGTTTAATCGCTCGCTTGTTTGAAATGGAAGTTCCTGAGATTTACGATGGCTTAGTTCGTATTATGGCAATTGCCCGCGATCCAGGCGATCGTGCAAAGATGGCTGTTGCTGCGACGGATGAAAGTATTGATGCTGTTGGAACTTGTGTGGGCGTCAAAGGCTCGCGTGTCCAGACAGTTGTAAGGGAACTGGAAGGTGAGAAAATCGACCTCCTTCCATGGAATCCGGATCCAGCACTCTTCATTGCAAACGCATTGCAGCCCGCTACGGTGGTTCGCGTGAATATAGACGAGGAAAATGACGGTGCAGAGGTGGTTGTGCCGGACGATCAATTGTCCCTGGCAATTGGCAGGCGTGGACAGAACGCTCGTCTTGCCGCAAAGCTAACAGGCTGGAAGGTCGATATAAAGAGCGAATCTGAGGCTGAGACACAATTTAAGGAGGATATTACAGAGGAATTATTCAAACCAGCATCGAGCGAAACGGATGCCACATCGCCTCACCCAATCGGTGAATCTGATACTGACGAGACGGTGCAGGCGTCGCCTCGGCCTCATGTAGATGAGATGGATTTGACCGGGTTGAAGAATGTCGGGCCCAAAACTGCTGAACTCCTTAGAGACGCTGGGTTTTCAACGTTAGAATCAATTGCTCAAGCAATGTTGGAAGAACTCTCATCAGTGCCAGGGATTGGTATCAAGACCGCCAAGAAGATTCATTATGCCGCGCTGGAGATGCTCTCAACTTCCGAAACCTCGATCTGATGGAGCCGATCAATGGATCGGGGCAGGTTCAGCGGCTTGCTCTTACTCATTTGTAGGGGAGTTGATATGGCTGCAATGCCTATCCGTACCTGTATTGGGTGCCGCGGTAAATTTCCCAAGAACGATTTGCTTCGATTTGTATGGGATGCGGTTGGGAACCTCCGAGCAGATCCAACGGGTAAGTTACCAGGACGTGGCGCCTATGTTTGTCGGTCACAAGCGTGCATTAACGCTGCTCTCCGGTCGCAGAAAATCAATGCTCACTTGCGAGCTAATCTCTCAAAGCAGGTTATTGATTCGTTCAAACAAGAGCTCCTTAACCTGGTGAGTCATAGAAACGTTGAGGAGGTATAAATGAAAAGTAATCGGACCAAGCAAAGCAAAAGTACTCAAACGAAAAGTAACAAGATTCGGGTTTATGAACTCGCAAAACAATATGGGTTGAGCAGCAAAGAATTCGTTGAAGAATTACATGCGTATAGCATCCCCGTCAAAAACCACATGAGCACGCTGGATACGGAAACTGTTCAGTTAGTTGAAGCTGAACGAAAAGCTCGAAAGCCCAAACCTGCTGAACCTTCTAAAGATAAAGTTAAGCCATCTAAAGCTAAGGATAGAGCTAAGTCTAAAACTAAAGTTGGGGCGGCACCCACAATCGATGAAGCACTAGGTGCTGAAGTTGCCGAAGAAGCGATAGAAGTTAGCGAGGAAGAAAAGACGCTATCTGTTCAGCGAGTTCAAGAAGGCATCACCGTTGGTCAACTCGCCTTTACGTTGGGATTTAAGGGGACGGAAATGATCCTGCGGCTCATGAAATTTGGGGTCATGGCGAACATTAACCAACGTTTGGACTACGAGACACTACAATCAATCAGCGATAAGTTCGGGTTTGAAGCAGCTCGTGTATTAACACTGGAAGAGCAAATCCTTCGGGACGAGCCAGATGATCCAAAAGAGCTCCTCTCGCGTTCCCCTGTCGTTACGATTATGGGGCATGTAGACCACGGTAAAACGTCGTTGCTTGATGCCATTCGGCAGTCAAATGTCATGGATACAGAGGCAGGGCAGATTACCCAACATATCGGCGCCTACCATGTAGAGTTAGAAAACGGGAATGTCGTCTTTCTTGACACACCAGGACATGCTGCGTTCACTGCGATGCGCGCCCGGGGCGCGCGAGCCACCGATATTGTCGTCCTTGTTGTTGCAGCGGACGACGGTGTCATGCCGCAGACCATTGAAGCGATTAGTCACGCAAGAGCGGCAAAGGTCCCTATTCTCGTTGCGATCAACAAGATCGATGTAGAAACCGCTAGGCCCGATTATGTCAAACAGCAGTTAGCAGAACATGACCTCGTTCCCGAAGAGTGGGGCGGTCAGACGATTTTTGTTGAAATCTCTGCAAAGGACGGGGTCGGTATCGACGAGCTGTTAGAGATGCTTCTCCTTGAAGCGGAATTGCTCGAACTCAGCGCCAATCTGAATAAACCAGCACGGGGAACAGTCATTGAGGCAAAACTAGATAAGGGACGAGGTCCAGTGGCAACGGTACTTGTCCAAAGCGGTACTTTGCATGTTGGCGATGCTTTTATCGCCGGTCGATACTACGGAAGAGTTCGCGCAATGATCGACGACCGGGGTCATCGTGTGAAAAAGGCGGAGCCATCAACACCGGCCGAGGTGCTTGGTTTTACGGGGGTTCCGGAAGCTGGCGACCGGTTTTACGCCGTTGAGTTTGAAAGAGATGCGAAGGCAATCAGCGAATCTCGACAAGCCGAACATCGAGAGACACAACTCGGTCCGCAGAGCCGTGTGAGTTTGGAAGACCTCTTCCAGCAGATCCGGGAAGGCGATATTAAAGAGCTGAACGTCATCGTTAAAGGCGACGTTCAGGGCTCTGTCGAAGCTGTTTCCGATTCTCTACTAAAGCTGAGTACACATGAAGTCAAGATCAACATCATTCACCAGGCCGTGGGCGGCATTACAGAAACGGATGTCTTGTTGGCATCTGCCTCCAATGCAATCCTGGTTGGCTTTAATGTCCATCCTACGACCGGGGCGATCATCGCGAAAGAACGTGAAGAAATCGATGTTCGGACATACAGCGTGATTTACAACCTGATTTCTGATGTCAGATCGGCGATGGAGGGGTTACTGGAGCCTGAGGTCCGGGAAGTTGTTGTCGGTAGGGGCATCGTTCGAGAGTTGTTCAAGGCGCCACGGATGGGCACGATCGCAGGAAGTTACATTAACTGGGGACGAATCATCCATAACTACGCGCTTCGGGTATTACGGGACAATCGCTTAATCTATGAAGGCAAAGTTGACTCACTGCGTCGTTTTAAAGAAGATGTGTCCGAGGTTCAGGCAAACTATGAGTGTGGCATCGGTGTCAATGCCTTCGATGATTTCAAAGTAGACGATGTATTGGAATGCTATACCCACGAACGGGTGCCACGAACGTTGAGGTAGAGACAAGGAAACAGAACGATGGGGAGTTCAGGGGTTCAAGAGTTCAGGAAGGCATGAACCCATACATATTTCACGTTTCATGTTTCACATTCATGCGTATCGGAATTTGTACAATCTGGTTAACGATTTCAGAAAGTCATTCACTCAAACAGAAGAGGCGGGTGGTTAAAAGCATCACAGATCGACTGAAAAAGCGCTTTAACATCGCTGTTGCGGAAATTGACGCACTTGATGTTCATCAGCGAGTTGTGCTGGGTGTGGTCTCCGTTTCAAATAACTCAAAGCATCTCAACCGCGTGTTATCTCATGTTGTTAACTTTATCGAAGAAACCGGTTTGGCGGAATTGACAGACTACCAGATTGAAATCCTCTCTTGATGAGGGAGAATAATGTCAGCAAGAAAACGGACAGACCGTGTGAGCGTGCTCATACAGAGAGAACTAAGCGACATCATTCAACGAGAGTTAAAAGATCCGCGGGTGAGTTTTTGCTCCATTTCTCAGGTTCAAGTTTCTCCGGATCTGAGGTATGCAGATGTCAAGGCAAGCGTCGTTGGTGACAAGAAGCGGAAACGGAACTCCATAGCGGGACTCAGAAGTGCTGCCGGCTTCCTGCGGCGTGAGGTTGCGCAACGGATTGGCTTACGTCACGCGCCTGAATTGCGTTTTGAATTGGACAATTCTGTAGATCAGTTGATGCGAATAGATCGCCTCGTCAAGCGAACACGTATTGAAGAAGAGTAGCTCGGGGGCTCTTCAGAATCCAATGACGAGAGAATCGAGACCGTTTAGTCGATCCGCTATGGAAGATTATCAAGCAATCCTGCAAGTATTTGACCAGCATCAATCTTTTGCACTTTCAACACACATTAATCCCGATGGTGATGCACTTGGATCTGAATTAGCTCTCTATTCCTTCCTCAAAGACTTAGGGAAACAGGTCAAGATTTTCAACACGGATGCCACACCGAAAATTTACAAATTCCTTCCTTTTTGTGACGCCATTCTGTCCCCGAAATCACTGCAAGATGACTTCCCTGAAATTTTAGTGGTCGTCGATGCCGGCATGCTGAAGCGAATTGGCGAAGATCTCTCTCGCTCCTTGATTCCACACAAGGCGATAGTTAACATTGATCACCACGCCACCGCCGACTACTTTGGAGATTATAATCTCGTTGAAACGGAGGCATCATCGACATCGGAGATTATCTATCGGCTGATCCGGCACCACGGCAGCCCGGTAGGAAAAGAACGAGCACTTTGCCTTTACACGGGAATCATGTTCGATACCGGCTGTTTTCGATACTCAAACTCGACACCGATTGCCCACCGTGTTGCAGCCGATCTGATTCAGGAAGGCATCTCGGTGGATGAAGTGTATCGCTTCGTGTACGAAACCGTACCGGTTGGAACAGTTCATTTGCTTGGCGAAGTTCTTCAAACGCTCGGCATCACGCCAGATGGCAAGATCGCGTGGGTGTATGCAACGCAGGAGATGTTTCGCAAAACCCGGACGACCCGCGAGGATGTAGATAGGTTTATTAACCATATCCGTTCGATTGATAGCGTTGAGGTTGCAATCCTCGTCAGTGAGCAAGAAAATGGTGAAGTAAAAGCAAGTCTGCGAAGTAAATCATTTGTTGATGTTGCCGAAATTGCTGCCGAATTTGAGGGCGGCGGTCACCAACGCGCCGCCGGATGTGAGATTGATGTCCCCTGCGAAGATGCAATTGCACAACTTGTGGCAAGTACGCAACGGCGAATAGGCAAATGAGCGAATCAGGATGCGTTGCATCGCAGATTCAATTCGATAGTGGGGTACAATGCCTATCCACGGTATTCTCAATCTGAATAAGCCCCCCAAGATCACTTCGAGACAAGCCGTAAATTGCGTGAAACGTCTGTTAAACGTGACGAAGGTGGGACATGGCGGCACACTAGATCCGGATGCCACGGGAGTTTTGCTCATCTGCCTGGGAGATGCGACCAAACTGTTTGAAGCATTACAAGCAGGCACAAAGGAATACGAAGGCAGACTGACATTAGGCGTCACGACAGATACCCTCGATGCAAGTGGACAAATTCTCAAGACTATGGACACAAGTCAGATAACTCCTGACCAAATTCGAGCGGTGTGCCAGCAGTTTGTTGGAGAGATTAATCAAATCGCGCCAATGTTTTCGGCGGTAAAACATAAAGGGAAGCGGTTATACAAATTGGCACGCCGAGGTATTGAAGTCGGACGGCGTCCGAGGAGGGTCTCTATAGAAGTTGTCGATATCCTATCCATCAGTATACCTGAAGTTCGTTTCCAAGTCGTTTGTTCCAAAGGGACGTATATTCGAGTCTTTGCCGCAGATATTGGGGCGGTATTGGGCTGTGGCGCCCATCTCTCACAACTTACCCGCACGAGATCGGGTGTATTCAAAATCGAAGACTCATACACACTCGATAGCCTCGAGCGTGCCCCTGAATCCGCATCTCAAGCAATGATACCAATTGAAGTGGTTATTGATATTCTGAATCAATAGTTAGCTTTGACTTGACAATTGTCAATCGTCAGTCTGTGGAGATTGAATTTTGCAAATTTTCTATGACCTAGAAGTTCCCTCTGAGCTATCGCAAGAATTTGCTGTTACAGTCGGTGTATTTGATGGATTACACATTGGACATCAAGTAGTTATTCAGCAGGTGTTAACACACACAGAAAAGTTCGGGTTATCGAGCCTTGTTATCACCTTCCACCCACCCCCGCTGGCTTTCCTCGCGCCTGAAAGGTGTCCTCCAACCTTAACAACCGTTCCAAAGAAAATTGAGATATTGCAACAGCTCGGTGTTGATGTTGTGATATTCGCTCGCTTCGATGCGTATTTGCAGCAAATGTCACCGGATACCTTCGTTCGGCAGGTACTGTTGCAGCGTTTACATGCTAAATGGGTCGTTGTTGGCTATGAATGGCAGTTTGGCAAGGGACGATCTGGCAATACGGAGGTTTTGAAGCAGCTTGGAGAGCGGTATCAGTTTGGCGTGACAATCGTGGGTCCGACGCAACTTCACGGCGTCCCTGTCCACAGCACACGCATCCGGGAAGCAATTGCAGATGGCAATCTCGATCTGGCATCTCAGTTACTTGGACGCCGATATTCGATCATGGGAGAGATAGTAAAGGGAGAGGGACGTGGACGCCAAATTGGGTTTCCCACTGCCAATATCAACGTCGGGGAGCAGATGCTGCCGCCGAATGGGGTTTACGCCATCCAGGCGAAACTTGAAGGGCAGATGTTTGATGGCGTGCTCAATATGGGGACCAGACCGACATTTGATGGGGTAAAGTTCCAGATTGAAAGTCATCTATTCCATTTTGGGGAGATGGCGTACGGAAAAGAGATCGAGATTTTCTTCATCGAAAAGATTCGTGATGAGCAGGTATTTCCAGACCCAGAGGCTCTAGTGGATCAGATTAAACAGGACATCGCCGCCGCGAAAGCGATCTTGATCCGGATGAAAATTTGATTTACAAAACGCTCCGGTTTATGGTATATTAAGGCTTATATATGTGCAAGGAGAAATAGCGTATGATGAAGAGATATGCCAAAGAGGAGGTGAATTCGTATGGTGTTGGAGGCTGAAAGGAAAAGAGAGCTGGTCGAAGCGTATAAAACGCATGATGGCGATACCGGATCACCCGAAGTACAGGTGGCAATCATCAATACCCGCATCCGGGAATTGACGGAACATTTTCGAACCCATAGGAAAGACCATCATTCGAGACAGGGTATGTTCAAGCTCGTGAGTAAACAACGTCGTTTATTGAGTTATCTTTATAAACAGGATGTTCAACGGTATCGCAATCTGATTACTGAACTTGGAATTCGTGACACAATTTCAGGCAGGAGAAGCTAGTGAACCACCGTAGAACGTTGTGAGGAGGAAAGATATTGAAAGTTGAAATGCAACTCGGGAGCGAAAAGCTCTCAATCGAGACAGGAAAGGTCGCCAAACAAGCAGATGGCGCCGTTTGGGTACAATACGGTGGAACGGTTGTCCTAGTGGCAGTCGTCGCTGATAAGAGAGAATCGAATTTAGACTTTTTCCCTTTAACCGTAGACTATCGTGAAAAATCTTATGCATCGGGGCGCATCCCCGGCGTTTATGGCAGACGCGAACCACGTCCGGGGGTCAATGAACTCTTGACCGCGCGTCTAATCGATCATTGTATTCGCCCCCTTTTCCCTAAGGATTTCCAGGTAGAAGTGCAAGTCATGTGTACGGTGATTGCTTCCGATCAGATCCACCCCGCTGATGTGCCCGCCCTCATCGGAACGTCGGCGGCGCTGAGTATTTCGGATATACCGTTTAACGGACCGGTCGGCGCGGTCACAATTGGGAGGCTAGATGGGGCATTTACCGTCAATCCGACTTATGAAGAATTAGAGCGGTGTGAATTAGAATTTTTCGTCAGTGGCAAAGCCGATGCCGTCATGTCTGTCGAAGGTGGGGCGCACGAAGTACCAGAAGATGAGGTGATTGATGCGATTGTGGCAGCTCACCAGGAGATTAAAGAAATCACCAAACTTCAGGAAGGTTTAATTGCGCTTTGTGGAAAGCCTGCCCGCGAGTACAAGATGAAAGAAATCGATGAAGGACTGAGCTCGCGTATCCGAAACCTCGCCACAGAAAGGATTCGTGAATCCATTGGCATGGACGAAAAGCAAGACCGCGAAGGCTATCTCGAACAGGTGCAGGCAGATGTTCTGTCGGAAATTCTTGATGATGTTGAGGCGGAAGAAGATGCGCCCGAAGTCACACAAGATGCCATTTCGATATTAGGCGATATCGAGAAGGAAGAGATGCGCCAGTCAATCTTGAACGAAGGAAAGCGTGTTGATGGACGGGGTATCACAGATGTTCGAGAAATTTCAGGTGAAGTTGCGGTCCTCCCTCGCGTACACGGTTCCGCGCTCTTTACCCGCGGACAAACCCAAGCCCTTTGTGTGACGACACTCGGGACCAAAGGGGACGAAGATGTGAACCGTTCCTTGATTGGAGAGGTTAGAAAATACTTCTTTCTGCACTACAATTTTCCGCCATACAGCACCGGCGAAGTCAAGAGAATTATGGGGCCGGGGCGAAGGGAAATCGGTCACGGGATTCTCGCTGAGAAGGCAATTCAGCCGGTCATTCCCGATCGAGATGAGTTCCGCTACACAATTCGTGCGGTATCGGAGATTCTTGAATCGAACGCGTCTTCCTCCATGGCCAGCGTCTGTGGTGTAACCCTTTCGTTATTGGACGCGGGCGTGCCTATCAAGAAGCCGGTAGCGGGGGTTGGTGTTGGATTGATTAAGGAAGGTGTCCGTGAGGTCATCTTGACGGATATGCTCGGCACGGAGGACTTCCTCGGTGACATGGACTTCAAGGTCGCTGGCACCCGGGATGGCCTTACCGCTATTCAGATGGACATCAAAATTGACGGCGTGACGCCAGAGCTGATGCGGCGAGCTCTCCATCAAGCGAAGGAAGCACGTTTGGTTGTTCTTGATAAGATGAGTGAAATTATCACGCAGCCGCGCGATGAAATTTCCCCATACGCGCCACGCATCTATGAAATCCAAATCTCGCCATCTAAAATCAAAGACCTGATTGGCCCACGCGGCAAAACCGTCCAGGGCATTCAAGAGGAAACCGGTGTATCGATCGATATCGAGGATGATGGCAGGGTCGAGATTTCATCGTTCAATGCTGAAGCCGCTAACAAAGCGGAAGAGATGATTCTCTCCATTACCGCAATTCCTGAAGTTGGCAAGGAATACGCCGGAAAAGTTACCCGTATCACATCGTTCGGTGCTTTTATCGAGATTATACCGGGTCAGGACGGGTTACTTCATATATCCCAAATGGGTGATGGTTACGTCCGACAGGTTGAAGATGTGATGAGCATTGGTGATGAGGTGGCTGTACGCGTCATCGAGATTGATGAGCAGGGTCGTGTCGATCTGACGCTTGCCAACGCCCCGCCATCCACGGAGTCCGGTTCATCAGACCGAGGGGATTCGAGAGAGCGGGGGGATTCGCGCCCACAGGATAACCGTTCAGGTAGAGGGCGGCGTGATTCTCGCAACGCTCGTCACAGCCGTAGCAACGATTCACGAGAACGCAGACCGCCGAGAATCCCGAAAGGACGATATTAGAAGACGAGTCAATCCCGTTTGAGGTGGTGGGTAATCAAACCCGGATCTTTGATCGGGGTTCAAAACTTTGCGAAGGCTGAGTGAATCTCTTCATCTTTTATTCTGCAAATCAGACGGGAGGAAATACGAGGCAAATGGGCGAATAGATGAAACAAGATTCGCCCATTTGCCTATTCTCAAAGGGCTGTATTAAATGCAAGCAAGGCGCCCCAGCCGGACGGTGAGAAGACCAGGTCGGGAAGAAAGGGGTTTTCTAGATCAGAAGTCGTTAACCTATCTTTTGACATTTATTCTCATTCTCCTCATCGTAGTTTTTGTTGTGTGCTGGAAATATCAAGATTGGGTCATTCAACAGGCAAAGTGGATTGTCCAATACGGAAAATTGGCATTCGGTATAGAATAACCTTGTCTTCTCACCCTCACTCAGATGGAGTAGGAGACAGTAAAAGCGTGAAACAATCTTCAACTTCCTTATCCCGTTTTACAGACCGGACTCTCTTTCGATTCTACTTTCTTTTCTCTCCGTCAGATGAGCGCAAACAGTCCCCGCTTCGGAGGTTTGGAATGAAACTTTCTTTTCTCATCTCACCCCGATCTCATATTGAGGATTTTCTGCAGCTTGTCTCCGATAGGTTCAACCCATTGTGTTTCGCTCTTGCCTCGGGTGTAGTTGTTCTCGCCTTCGCACTTCTCGGTTGCGGTTATGTGTCAACCTCAGACTATCTCAGTCATATAAAAACAATAGCAATCTCGCCGATTGAGATTGAAGACCCCGATTTCACGTTTGATGTTTCAGGTAATCCACACGATGAGATCATCAGGGAAGCATTCATTAATCGTTTTAACCAGAAATGGCGCGATGGAAACGACGCACAGCTTGATATGACAATTTTAGATTATCATCTGGAGCCTCTCGACTATGATGCCAATAACCAGCCTATACAGTTTCGTATGAGTTTGCAGATCGAATATGAATTTAAGGATCGCGTCCAAAACAAAATGATCAATCGCAAAGATAATTACTTCCAAATTCATGATTTCTATGTCGTTTCAGGCAGAGGCGAACCACCAGAAACCCGCCAAGAGGCACACACACGACTTATTAAAGAATTAGTCGATGATCTCTATAGTACGCTCGCTGAACAGTGGTAGGCTTATAGGTCCGGCTTATACTGGTTTAGGTTTATAATTTCCCACCGGTTAACTAGGTTCTGTTGACATTTGAGTATAAGGTTGTGGCATAATAGAAGAATGACGCCAATAACCTTATCTGATGAACAATGGAATAAGATATACCGGTTTCTTCTAAGCTGTCCCACCATCTATGTTGGCGACGAAGCTGCTACACGCCGCTTCGTCGAAGCCGTCCTGTGGGTGACTCGTAGCGGCGCTCAATGGAGACTTCTACTAGACACCTATGGCAAATGGAACACCCGCTACAAGCGGTTTGCTCGGTGGTGCGACAAAGGTATCTTCACACAGATCCACCACCACTTCGCCTCTGACCCCGATATGGAGTCGCTTATTGTGGACAGTACCATCTGCCACGCTCACCCGTGTGCGGCGGGCACCTTAAAAAGCTGGCGCCTTAAAAAAAAGGGTGGAACTGAAAACCAAGCATTAGGTCGGTCTCGGGGCGGTTTCAGTACAAAAAATCACATCACCGTTGACGGACTAGGCAATCCCCTAAGAATTCATCTGACACCCGGTCAGAGACATGACATAACTGAGGCGGAAGGGTTGATAATCGGATATAACAGTGAATATGTGATTGGAGACAAGGGGTACGATTCGGACGCTTTTATCGCCGTTATTGAGGCGAATGGAGCGATTGCGGTGATACCGCCAAAAAGTCATCGTGTTGACCAAAGAACGTATGACAAACACTTATACAAAGAGAGACATCGGGTTGAATGTTTCATCAACAAGATAAAATGGTATCGTCGTATCTTCTCTCGGTTTGAGAAGCTAGCTGTCCGTTATTTTGGATTTCTCAGCTTTGTCTCCACTCTTATATGGCTCCCTTGAAATGTCAATAGAACCTAACGTCTCCATTATCTCCAGAATGGGAAATTTAAACCCGAATTCGGTATTAGGGGGATGTCGGCGACGCCGGAACTTACAGGCTTATGAGACGATAGGACTGTGACTTATTACGTTTCATGTTTTCAGATTCATCATCAATGGTGGCAGTATCTTTGGATTTTTCATGCCTTTTACACGTTGCTATTCCTTTCGTGTCGGGCTGAACAAGGTAATTACACCGCTGTCAACCAAAATGGGCAGTACGTTTATGGTGTTTGGGACGCTCGAACTGCCAGGGCAGCAAAGACGTTCTCACGCCAAATTGCTCAAGCATGGGCACAAGTCCCGCCTCGGATGGATCCGCTTCCAATAATCACAACCACCAGGCCAACTGGGTTCCTGCCGGCAAATGGAGCGGCTTCCCATTGGGTCAGGTCACGGAAACCGAGTATCTATATAGGAAAAGATCTGTACAAAGATGTAATCGGTGGGAACCCGGAGTTATATCATACCTACGGCTTTATCGAAGGCGCGAATGTCGAATATCAAACGCCCCAACTCGGATCTAAGCCATTGATTTTTGTAGAGGTTTTCGACATGGGGAGTCCAGAGAATGCTTTCGGACTCTACAGTCGAGCGCGCTATCCGCAGGATGAATTTGAATGGGTCGGCAGCAGAGCAATCATTTCTGGACGAGAACTTAACTTCCGGAAGGGCAGATACTTCATACAAATTGAGGGATACGAATTTGCAAGTCAGATTAAACAGGGCATGATTGAACTTGCTAAAGCAACTGCCGACCACATCAAAGATCCACCGACAAAACCACACCTCCTGACACTCCTTCCTTCAAAAAACAAAGTACCTCACAGCGAAAAATACTTCCCCTCCGGCGCAACCTTGAAGAAAATTCACCGTCTCCTGCCCGAGCGTCTACTGGAATTGAGCCCAAACGTAACAGGGTGCTCTGCTGCATATCTACACAAAAAATCCTCTACCGACTGGATCGATACAATGACGGTATTCGTTCTGCGTTATGAAGTTGAATCAGAAGCGAAGGCAGCCTACGAAACCTATCGAGATTACCTGGAGGCAAACGCTATTGCGTTTGATTCAACCCAAGCCGGTGGAATTATCGTCAAAGGACGGTAACGATTAAAAGGTGAACCAGTCTCTTGACTAAAACAACAAGGAGATTCGCCATGCGAGGAGATTTTGAAGCCTATCTGAACAACTCGTTTCGCGATGAGAACGGGAAACTGGATTTAGACAAATTGTTAGCCCTTGAGGATGAGGCGGATATGGATGTCGCTGTCATTATGCCCAACACCCAGCCTGAACCGGACAATCAGGAACTCGGTGAAGCAATAAAAGACAATCCGCGCGCCCTTGGCTGTGCACTTATCCATCCCACCGAAGCAGACCCGGTTGGACAGGTGAATAAGGCTGCCAACGAATGGGGCATGAAAGGGATTAAGCTGATGCCGGCCGTCCACAAGTATGATGTCGATGATGAGATTGTCAAGCCGGTTGTTGAGGCAGCGCGAGATAACGGCTTCATTGTTTCGATCCATTCGGGTCTGGCGAATTGCCACCCCACACGTATCGGAAACGTTGCGAGCTGGATTCCTGAGACGCCAGTGATCATGGATCACATGGGGTTCCCCGATGACCTCGACGCCGGAATCGAAGCCGCCAAAGCGAACAAAAACATCTCTTTAGGGACAACCATCCTCCGTTTCCATCGCCGTTGGGGAACAGACTCCGATCAGGTCGTTCCCACCGAAGTGAAGAAAGCAGTTGACGAATTGGGGTCTGAGCAGATTGTTTTCGGATCCAATACGCCAGAGTATCGCCCCATCCAAGTTGTCAATGCGATCCGGCGCCTCGAATTGGGGGATGACGCCGAAGCTCTGATTTTTGGCGATAATTTGGCGCGGATCTATGGTTTGGAAGAGTAAAAACACAATAGTTAACGACTTGTGCTAGGTTCTGTTGACATTTGAGTATAAGGTTGTGGCATAATAGAAGAATGATGCCAATAACCTTACCCGATGACCAATGGAATAAGATATACTCGTTTCTTCTAACTTGTCCCACCATCTATGTTGGCAACGAAGCGACAACACGCCGCTTTATCGAAGCTGTTCTCTGGGCGACCCGTAGCGGTGCTCAATGGAGACTTCTGCCAGACACCTATGGTAAATCGAACACCCTCTATAAGCGGTTTGCTCGGTGGTGCGACAAAGGGGGCTTCACACAGATGCACCCCCACTTCGCCGCCGACCCCGATATGGAGTCGCTTATTGTGGACAGTACAATCATTCGAGCGCACCCGTGTGCGACGGGTGCCTTAAAAAAAAGGGTGGCACTGAAAACCAAGCGTTAGGCTGCTCTCGCGGGGGATTCAGTACAAAAATTCACATCACAGTTGACGGCCTGGGTAATCCCCTAAGAATACATCTGACGCCCGGTCAAAGAAACGACATAGCGGAAGCAGAAGCGTTGATACTTGGATATAAAAGCGAGTATGTGATTGGAGACAAGGGATATGACTCCGACAATTTTATCGCGGTTATTGAGGCGAATGGAGCGATTGCGGTGATACCGCCAAAAAGTCATCGTGTTGACCAAAGAACGTACGACAAACACTTATACAAAGAGAGACATCGGGTTGAATGTTTCATTAACAAGATAAAATGGTATCGCCGCATCTTCTCTCGGTTCGAGAAGTTAGCTATCCGTTATTTTGGATTTCTCAGCTTTGTCTCTACTCTTATATGGCTCCCTTGAAATGTCAACAGAACCTAGTTAAAAGGCAAAGGAAGTGCTATCCTTTGAGAGAAGTTACTTATCTCGAATGAAAGAGAGGAAGCATTTCAATGGAGTTATGTCAAAAGCGGAGTGCCGCTTTCGCACAAGAAGGAATCACGTCGCTGAATCTCGAAGACTTGCTGAGTGTGAGTTTCATTGTTATTGATGATTTGTATGAACACCATTTCCCCGATGGAATGCCCCATCGGGGTGTCCCCAAAGCAACCTAGCCGACAGTGAAGTAATAACCATCGCTTGGGGCGGTGAGATGGTTAGCATTGATAGTCAACGGGTTGGTATAACCTTGTCAAAAAGGAGTTCTGCCATCTATTTCCGCATTTACCTGAGTGAACTCGATTTAATCGGCGGCGTCGTAATCTGTCGGGAGTAAGTGGAAAACTTAAACAAGCACTCAACGATGAACTTCCGTTAAACGACATCTTCATTGTCGATAGCTTGCCTGTCCCCCTCTGTGACTTTAAACGTGCGCATTCTTCCACATCGCCTCTCAAGTGTCAGGACCTACGGGTATTGTGAAACCAAAGGATTGGGTACATTCTTAGGATTTCGCGTTCATCTAATCATCAAGGCGTACCCCTCGCTTTTTCCGTACCCAATGCCAATGTTGATGAGCGGGAGGTACTTTCGACGATGTGTGAAACAGGCGATTATCCCCTGATAATTGGAGACAAAGGTTACATTTCAGACCCATTGAGTGAGATGCTCCTTGAGTTGGATGGGATTCGCTTATTCGCTATCAAGCGTGAGAATCAGAAGTCACAACATACGCCACAACTCCGGCGGAATCTCAATCGGATTCGGACACGAATTGAAACTACCATCAATCAACTCAATGCCCAGTTTCATCTCTGTCGAATCAGAGCGCGTTATCATTGGGGCATGTTGACCCGAATTATTGATAAGCTAGCGGGGTTCAGCTTAGCAGTTTTGCTCAACCGCAGTCTAGGACGACCGCTTATGGAAATCAAAGACTTAGTTTTCGCATACCCTATATCAACTAGCACAAGTCGTTAGTTAGCTGAAATTCAGCAATTTATCCACATACTCAAGTAGGAACTGTAAGATATTGATTTCGCAAATTTACCGGCGATTGTTCAGGAAACACTAAGCGTCCTTGAGAAAATGACAACCGTTCTGCACCCGACAGCAAGTTGACAAGATCAGGTTTCACTGAGACTAAAAAATGTCAGAAAACCTCAAACGCACCCCCCTTTACCACATCCACAAACAACTCGGCGCGAGGCTGATCGAATTCGGCGGGTGGGAGATGCCCGTGCAGTATAGCGGCATCATTGATGAGCATCTGACCGTCCGATCGAACGCAGGGGTATTTGATCTCTCGCACATGGGAGAGATTGAGATTCGAGGTTCAGGTGCGCTGCTGTTGATCCAAAAACTCATCACTAACGACGCCGCCAAGCTCGTCAATGGGCGAGTGCTTTATACACCAATGTGTGCGGAAACGGGGGGAATTGTGGATGACCTACTCGTCTATCGCTTCGCCCCGGATCGGTATATGCTCGTCGTCAATGCATCGAATATCGACAACGATTTTAAGTGGATATGTGCTCACAACGACATAGGTGCACAGATCGAAAACCGGAGCGACGAAACTGTCCTCGTTGCGTTGCAAGGGAAAAACGCTCCGAAGATCCTCCAAACACTCACCGATGTTGACCTTGCAGCAATTGAGTACTATTGGTTTACAGAAGGAGAAGTTGTCGGAATCCCAACAATCATCTCACGGACGGGTTATACTGGAGAAATCGGTTTTGAGCTTTATGTTGAAGCAGGTTGCGGCGAAGATCTCTGGAACGCTCTCTATGAAGCAACCACCGCTGTCGGCGGCAAACCTGTTGGGCTCGGTGCGAGAGACACCTTGCGATTAGAGGCGAGGCTTTGTTTGTATGGTAACGACATTGACGAGACGACCACGCCGTTGGAGGCGGGATTACGCTGGACAGTCATCTTCGACAAAGGGGATTTCATCGGGCGGGATGCCCTGATCAAGCAACGTGACGAAGGAATTAAACGCCATCTGTCCGGATTTCAGATGTTAGACCGTAGTATCGCGCGTTCACACTACCCGGTTTATTGTAATGATCACCGCATCGGGGAAGTTACGAGCGGTGCGCCGTCGCCGAGCCTGAAATGCAATATCGGACTCGCCTGTCTTCCAATCGAGCGGAGCAAAATTAACGCAAAAATCGCGATTGAAATTCGAGGTAAACGTCACCCGGCGAAGGTGGTTAGGACACCATTTTATAAACCATAGCGCGCGCGTTTCCATGCAGAGTGTGGGAAGGTTGGAAGCATCGCGGAAATTATGGCGAAGATCAAGCGGTTATAAAGTTTGCTCAGGCTGCGGGGATTGAGGAACGTTTGAGCAAAATCTGCGAAAAGAAAGGGCTTGTGGAGAAATCATTTGTCTACTGCTTCAGCGCGGTGGCTGGGCACAGACGGGCAATTTCTATTACGCCATTGCGTTGTGCGACGACCCGCTTGCCTGTGTAGACCTTCCCAACCGCTTGCGTCAACGTATCCACAATTACGCTAACACGCTCCGCACCCGCCGCGCACAGATATTTCGTTCCATATCTGCATCCGCAATTGAATGAGGAGGTAAAATGTTTCCGGCAGATCTAAAGTACATGGAAAGCCACGAATGGGCAAGACGTGAAGGAGATATTGTCGTTGTCGGTATCTCCGACTATGCGCAAGAAGAGATCCAAGATGTCGTCTATGTCGAACTTCCAGAGGTCGGTACAGCCATCGAACAGAAAAGAGAGTTTGGTGTAATCGAATCTGTCAAAGCTGCGTTTGATCTCTACGCACCCGTCAGTGGCAAAATTATCGAAATTAATGAAGAGCTCGAAGATGCACCGGACTTGGTGAACGAGGACCCCTACGGTGCAGGTTGGATGGTCAAGATCCGGATGCGGGATGCGAGCGAATTGGACAATATCATGTCTGTAAGTGAATATCAAGAAATGATCGAGGCGGAAGAAAATGAGTAAGACCATTCAAGCCCTAAATTTTACAGACACCTTCGTTGACCGCCATATTGGGCCCCGTCCGGAAGACGTCGAGTTAATGTTGGAGAAGATTGGGTACACCTCCCTTAATAAGCTGATTGAAGCCACGGTTCCAGCGGATATTCGTCATGGCCAGCCTCTAAACCTCGGCGAAAGTCGAACGGAGCATGAAATTCTTGCGGCGTTGAAAAAGATCGCGTCTCAGAACAAGGTCTATCGGTCTTTTATCGGGATGGGCTATTACAACTGTATTACCCCGCCCGTTATCCAACGAAACATTCTTGAGAACCCTGGGTGGTACACCGCATACACCCCGTATCAGGCGGAGATTGCCCAGGGGCGTCTTAAAGCCCTGTTAAATTTCCAAACGATGATCATCGACCTGACCGGACTGCCGATTGCCAATGCGTCGCTTTTAGACGAGAGCACGGCGGCCGCCGAAGCGATGGGAATGTGCCTTGCCATGAGTAAGCGTGGAGGCAGCAAGGCGTTTTTTGTTTCAGAGACGTGTCATCCGCAGACAATCGCCGTCCTGCGCACCCGCGCAGAGCCACTGGGGGTTGAGTTATTAGTCGGCGATCATCGCAATGTTGCGTTGGTACCTGCTCACATTTTGGGCGCGCTTGTGCAATACCCGTCAAGTGATGGTGCGATTTATAATTATAACGATTTTGCCGAACAGATTCATGACGCAGGCGGATTGTTAGCCGTCGCTGCCGATCTCTTGAGTCTCACGCTGTTGAAGCCGCCAGGAGAATTCGGCGCTGATATCGCGGTCGGATCTGCTCAACGGTTCGGTGTGCCAATGGGTTATGGCGGGCCCCACGCCGCTTGCCTTGCAACGAAAGAGGAATTTAAGCGTCGGATGCCGGGTCGAATTGCAGGGCTTTCGCGGGATGCCGAAGGTCAGTCTGCAATTCGCCTCGCGCTTCAGACGCGGGAGCAGCATATCCGAAGAGAAAAAGCAACGAGCAACATCTGTACAGCACAGGTGCTCCTAGCAGTAATGGCGAGCATGTATGCCGTTTATCACGGTCCCAAAGGGCTTCACCACATTGCTAAGCGCGTGCATCTGCTCACCGGTGTCCTCCACGAAGGATTGAAGCGATTGGGATATTCAATCGGTGATGGACCTTACTTTGATACGCTCAGTGTCAATCTTGATAATGTCATCCTGAACAACAGTGAAGGATCTGTCAATCTCAATGATCTTTTATCAACGGCGCGTGCGAAGCAGATTAACTTCAGAGTTTTTGATCGGGCGCGCATCGGCATTTCACTCGACGAGGCGACCTCAATTCAGGACGTTCGCGATCTCCTCAATGTTTTTGCGCTTGGACAAGCGCTTCCGTTTGAGGTCGAAGAGCTGATTTCTGAAGCGGTCCCGGCAATCCCTGAACCATTGCGGCGACAAAGCCCCTATCTCACGCACCCCGTTTTCAACACCTATCACTCCGAGACGGAGATGCTGCGGTACATCCACAAGCTCCAGGAGCAAGATCTGTCCCTGACCATGTCGATGATTCCACTTGGATCTTGCACGATGAAACTGAATGCGACCGCCGAAATGTTTCCGGTCACCTGGCCGGAGTTTGGTCAGCTTCACCCGTTTGCGCCCCTTGAACAGACGAAAGGATACCAAATCCTCTTTGAACAACTCGAAACGTGGCTGTCGGAAATCACGGGATTTCCTGGTATCTCCCTGCAACCCAACGCCGGGTCACAGGGTGAATATGCAGGGCTTTTGGTTATCCGCAAATACCATCAGAGCCGAGGCGAAGGGCATCGAGATGTTTGTCTGATTCCGCAATCAGCGCACGGTACGAACCCCGCCAGTGCGGTAATGGCTGGTATGCGGGTGGTGGTGGTAGCCTGCGACACTGAAGGGAATATCGATCTCCCGGATCTTCGGAAAAAGGCGAGGGAACAGAGCCGGGAGCTTGCGGCAGCGATGATTACTTATCCTTCGACCCACGGCGTGTTTGAGGAAAAGATCCGAGCGATCTGCGAAATCGTTCATCAGCACGATGGACAGGTCTACATGGATGGCGCAAATATAAACGCGATGGTGGGGCTATGTCGCCCGGGGGATTTCGGGGCAGATGTGTGTCACTTAAATCTGCACAAAACCTTCTGTATCCCTCATGGCGGGGGTGGTCCCGGAATGGGTCCGATTGGCGTAAAGGCACATCTTATCCGTTTTCTTCCAATACACCCGGTCGTCTCAGTCGGGGGAGAAGATGGAATCGGTCCGGTTTCAGCCGCCCCGTGGGGGAGTCCAAGCATTCTTCCGATCTCCTGGGCATACATTGGGTTGATGGGAGCCGAAGGGTTGAAGCGCGCGACTGAAATTGCAATCTTGAATGCGAATTATGTCGCAAAATGCTTAGAATTCCAGTATTCGGTGCTTTATAAAGGCAGTCATGGACTTGTCGCGCACGAGTGTATCATTGACCTCCGTGAATTTCAAAAAACGGCTGGCATTGGGATAGCCGACATTGCCAAGCGGCTAATGGATTACGGTTTCCACGCGCCTACCGTATCCTGGCCCGTTGTCAACACAATGATGATAGAACCAACAGAGAGCGAATCAAAAGCTGAACTGGATCGATTTTGTGAAGCAATGATCTCTATCCGAAAAGAAATTGTCGAAATTGAGGAAAACCGGGCCGATCGTTCGGACAACGTCCTCAAGAACGCCCCACACACCGCAGCGCAAGTCATGAAAACTGAGTGGGCTCACAAGTATTCTCGGGAGAAAGCAGCTTTTCCTGCGCCGTGGACCCGCGAGTGGAAATATTGGCCCCCCGTTGCGCGAATTAACGAGGTTCTGGGAGATCGCAATCTGGTTTGTGCTTGTTCACCGATTGATTCCTATTCATCGCTCGTAAAGCATAAGAAGATGAATGTCAAACGTAAGAAGATATAAGAACAAAGCCCTCTTTTTACGTTTGACGAGATTACATTTTACGAGCCCACGTTATTGAGTAAACAGGATGAAAGCAATTATCATTGGTGCAGGGGAAGGTGGATTTCACACCGCGAAACTCTTGACTGCTGAAGATAATGATGTTGTTCTAATCGACCATTCAAAGGAGGCCTGTCAGCATGTGCAGGAGCAGTTGGATCTCCTGACGCTTCAGGGATCGGGGGCCTCGCCTGCTTTATTAAAGGAAGCCGGGATTGAAGATGCCGAACTTCTCATTGCTGTGACAAACTGCGATGAGATCAACATACTTGCGTGCTTGATTGCGGATCGATACGGTGTTGCAACAAAAGTTGCGCGGGTCTCCAGCCCGGACTACTTTGCGAATGAAACGAACTTATCCCCGAAAGATCTCGGGATTGATCTGCTAATTAATCCAGAACGGCTCTGTGCTGAGGAATTTTTTCACCTGCTTAATATCCCAGAAGCCCGTGAAATCGTAGAATTTGAAGAAGGGAAGGTCCAACTAGTCGCATTTAAAGTGAAATCCTTCAATCCCCTTCGAGGCAAACCCATGAGCCGCCTGGGCGATGAAGAACTGGTTTCCGATTCACGTCTTATGGCAATTAAGCGCAGAAGTGGTCAGACAATCGTTCCCAAAGGCGAAGATTACATTCTTGAAGGAGATGAAGTCTTTGCAATCGGCAGCCGTGAATCTACCACCAATCTGCTTGAGCTTTCGGGCGTTTCGCTGCATAAAGGGCTCAATCGCGTCATTATCGCCGGTGCGGGGCGGATCGGGATATACCTCGCACAAGCCCTTGAAGAAAACGGCACACAGGTCAAAATGATTGAGGCGAATCGCAACATCGCCGAAGCTGCATCGATGATTCTGAAAAAAACGACGGTCTTACATGGTGATTACCTTAACCCTGGTTTCTTGGAGCAAGCTGGCGTTGACGGCGTGGATGGATTTGTTTCCGTGACCGGTGATGATGAAGATGATATTATGGCTTGTGTGACTGCCAAACAGAATGGCGCGGCCCGTGTTCTCGCCCTCGTTCAAAAACCGCGTTACTTGCCTATCCTTGCCGCTATCCCGACACTCGATGCAGTTGTAAGTCGCCACCTGACAGCAGTCAGCAACATCCTTCGTTTAATTCGTCGGGGGCAGATTGTCTCAGCGACGTCTTTACGAGAGATTGATGCAGAAGTCATCGAACTCGTTGCCGGGGTAAATTCAAAAATTGTCCACAAAACACTTATATCCTTTCGGGGGAAATTTCCTGATGATGCTTTGATTGGTGCAATTGTTCGACGTGATAAAGTCCTCGTTCCAACCGGAGATAGTGTCATCCAGCCGGGAGATCGCGTGATTGTATTCAGTATGCCGGATGCCATTCCCACTGTTGAGAAGTTCTTTGTAGGACCAAACACCAAAACCTCGATTTAATCAGGCAATTGACCGCCAGCCGTGAACGTAAGACAGAAAACGGTTCGTCGATTCGCCCATAAGTCATAAATCCACCCGCCCATGAGCCTGCTTTGAAGCTAAGATTAGTTCTGTATACACTCGGTAATCTCTTGATTTGTCTTTCCGCAGCGATGCTGTGTCCACTGCTTATTGCGGTTTACTACAGAGCGGCGAATGGCGAATCGGATCTGCGAGCGTTTATCTACTCTCTTCTTATCACAATTCTCGTCGGATTGGTGCTCCGTCTGACGACCAAATCCAATCAAGAGCTGGGAAATAAAGAGGGGTTTGCTGTTGTCACATTAAGTTGGGCGGTGACGGCGCTGTTTGGATCGCTGCCCTATCTGTGCCATCGTGTATTCGAGGCGGCAGGGAGAAATTGGCTAGTTGAGTTCTCGTTTTGCTATTTTGAGTCCATGTCGGGATTCACGACGACGGGAGCAACCGTTCTCACCGAAATCGAGCATCTTCCCCATGCGATGCTCTTTTGGCGCAGCCTGACGCATTGGCTAGGGGGCATGGGGATTGTTGTCCTCGCGTTGGCAATCCTACCGATGTTGGGTGTTGGCGGCATGCAACTTTACCGCGCTGAAGTCCCTGGACCTCAGAAAGACCGTCTGACGCCACGCATCGCGCAGACGGCAAAACTGCTCTGGGGTGTTTATGTCTTAATCTCCGCCATCGAAACCCTGCTCCTCTGGCTGGGAGGAATGACATTATTCGACGCCCTGTGTCACACCTTTGGTACGATGGCAACCGGCGGTTTTTCGACCCAAAATTTGAGCATCGGTCAATACAACGGCGTCTACTTCGATGTCGTCATTATCATTTTCATGCTTCTTGCTGGAACGAATTTTTCCCTGCACTACCGTGCCTTACGCGGCGATCTCAAAGTCTACCTTCAAGACACAGAATTCCGTTTTTACTGCTTCACGCTGTGTCTCTGTACAGGCTTGATCGTCTGGAATACGATGGCCACAAGAGTTGGAGAGGCTGTTGTCTATGATTCGTTTGGAACCGCCCTGCGTTACGGCTCTTTTCAGGTCGTATCCATCATCACAACCACCGGCTACGGGACTTTCGACTTTGAGCAGTGGCCTACTTTATCGCAGTTTATTCTGGTCATTCTAATGTTTTTCGGTGGGTGCGCCGGTTCAACAGGAGGCGGGATGAAGCACGTGCGCTTTCTGCTCCTCATTAAACAAGGGTATATTGAGATCAAACGTCTGATACTTCCATCCGCCGTGCTTCCCATTAAACTTGGGGATAGGGTTGTTCCGCAAGAGGTGATGACAAACATTCTCGGCTTTTTTTTCCTTTTCATCGGTATTTTCGCGATTGTCGCTTGCATCATGGCAGCGTTGGGATTGGATCTGATTAGCGCCGCCGCATGCACCATTGCAACCATGGGGAATATTGGTCCCGGTCTTGGATCTGTTGGTCCTATTGACAACTATGCGCATATCCCCACCCCTGGAAAATTTATCCTCTGTTTCTGCATGTTGCTGGGACGCTTAGAACTGTATACCGTGCTGGTTTTATTTGCTCCGGAGTTTTGGAAAAGGTAAGACGTGATGCGTGAAACGTGAATGAACCGATGAATTGATACTTCGTTCCCATGCTCCGTGTCATTTTAACTGAATACGAATGGTGAGAGGGGAGCATGATTGATTTCGTCCACCTTAACGTCCTGCGCAAGATACATGCACGACTGCATAACACAAGTGTGAATTGGGTCGTCACAGGGAGTCTCGGTTTTTCGCTTCAGGGCGTACCTGTTGAACCAAATGACATTGACATCCAAACCGATGAGGCGGGGGCTTATGAGATCGAACACCGCTTTTCAGATGCCGTGATCAAAAAGGTGGAGTTCTCCTCTACCGAGCGGATTAGATCATACTTTGGTGCATTGCAAATTGACGGCATCAAGGTGGAAATCATGGGAGACATTCAGAAACGGAGTGCGGATGGTGTCTGGGAGAGGGAGGTGGATCTGGTGCGTTATAAGCGAATGGTAGAGATTGAAGGCATGCAAGTGCCTGTCCTGTCTTTAGAATATGAGTATCAAGCCTATCTGAAGTTAGGGCGGATTGAGAAGGCAGAGGTGTTAAGAAAGTGGTTGGACAGTGAACACGCCGCTTCGAACAATGCACTACCTAACGAGGGCAAAGGAGAAGTTGAATCCGCTGATGTCCGTCAATACTGACAAGATCACAACCATCTCATTCGACGCAGACGGCACGCTTTGGGACTTTGAGGGGGTTATGCGTTACGCACTGAGGTGTACGCTGGATGAACTTCGTCGCCGGGTCCCTTCCATTCCTGATTCGCTTTCGATCGAAACGCTAATCGCTATTCGGAATCAAGTTGCGGAAGAACGAAAGGGCAAAGCGACAAAGCACGAAACAATTCGGCTTGAAGCATTCAAACGGACGCTTGAATCTATTGAAAACTCCAATGACGATCTCGCTGCCCACCTCAACGCGGTGTATCTGAAGCATCGATTTGAGGACATCCAGCTCTTCGACGATGTGCTGCTCACCTTGAATGCCCTACAAGGGCACTATCGTCTGGGACTTCTTTCCAATGGCAACACCTATCCAGAACGTTGTGGATTGGTGGGTCGGTTCCAGTTTGTCGTGTTCGCTCAGGACTACGGGGTTCAAAAACCGGATCCGCGATTATTTGAGATTGCTATTAGGCAAGCAGGCTGTACGAAACGTCAGTTGCTGCACGTTGGTGACTCTTTCCAAAATGATGTGATGGGCGCAAAACGAGCAGGTGTGAGATCGGTTTGGCTCAATCGTCATCGCCAAAATAACGATACGGGTATTCAACCAGATTTTGAGGTGTTGTCTTTGGTGGAATTGGCAGCGATCTGCGAGGAGTTGATGTAATCTTTAACTGCTGTGATGTCTCACGTTTCTATTTCTTGATGTTAAAATTTCTCTTATTAGGTTCTGTTGACATTTGATGGATTGAACCAATCTCCGTTCCGAGAGTCTTCGACCTGATGCACCTTGAGGCGATTTCGGATAACCGCCTGGGTTTTTGGCGGGTAGCGCGATGATTACAGCGTTTCCCGAATTCGCGATGGCGAAATGTCAACAGAACCTAGTACACACGGCTGCCACGATGGTTTGCCTTGGAGCGATTACGCACAATCTCGCCATGATTGTTGGCTACTGGAGGGGACGATTTCGTCGTCCCCAATTAGAAAAGCTATATGCCAAAGTGGGCTTCATCGTCTTCCTTTGTACCTACCTTCTCGGTGGGATTGGGCTATATCCTTCCTTTCGCTATCGCGTACGCCCCGAATTCGATCAATCCCTTCGTTGGGCGACGGGATTATTTGAAATCAAGGAGCACTGGGCATCGCTTGCCCTGGTGCTCTTCATCATCTATTACCTGATGAGCCGAGCCATCGAGCCGAGTACCAATCAGCCACTCATCAAAATTTACGTACTACTTGGCATATTCCTTTCAATCATTATCTGGTTTTCTGCCATTGTTGGATTTGTTCTTGTTTCTTACAGGTCAGTCTGAAACGTAAAACGTAAAATGTAATGCGAGGTCAGAAGTTCAAAGAATCCAGGAACTCATGAACTGATTCGTTGATTTATAACATGGATGGTAAACCGCGCTTCTACTTTTCCCTCTTTATGGGTCTGATTGCTTTTACGATTGCCTACTGTGCGATTACTCATTTTCAGATTCCACTCCCTCGCTACTATCCCACACTGAACCAGTGGTCGATGATCAAAGACTCTGATCTTCCTTCGATGGGCTGGTATGCACAAACTAAAGTGGACCCATTGTCGAGGCCAAAATACAGGAAAAATAAGTAAGATATTTGAGATAAACTGACACTGCTTTAGCTCAGATAGACCTCAGCCGGGGTAGCATAATTTAGACTCTGGTGAGGTCGCTGTTGATTATAGAAACGGATATATTGAGTTAATCCATCAAACAGGGCTTGCCCTGTTTGGTAAAGTTTGTGATAAACATCTTCATACTTGACGCTTCGCCAAAACCGCTCAATGTAAATGTTGTCAATGGCTCTCCCCACGCTGTCCATACTCATAGCAATACCATCGGCTTCGACCGTATCGGTGAAAGCATTGGCTGTAAACTGGACACCTTGGTCAGTATTGAAGATGATGGGGGTTGCCCCAGATAATGCGTGATGCAAAGCGTCGAGACAGAACTGCCCTGATAGACTATTGGATAACTCCCAAGTGATGACGTAACGACTATACCAGTCGAGTATCGCCACCAGATACATAAACCCTTTATCCATCGGGATATAGGTAATGTCAGCCGACCAGACCTCATTGGCAGCGGTCACCTCATAGTCCCGTAATAGGTATGGGTAAATCCGATGCTCGCTGTTGATGGCTGAGGGTTTGGGATAAATCGCTTCTATACCCATCAAACGCATCAGTCGCTGGATGCGTTTGCGGTTCACACGGTAGCCAAGCCGCTTAAGATGTTGTGTCATTCGACGACTCCCATAGAAAGGGGTTTGCAGATACTGCTCATCTATTTGTCTCATCAGATGCAGATTGTCTGCTGACTCTGTAGCCGGTTGACAGTAGAGGGTTGACCGGGAAAAACCGAGCAATTCACACTGACGACGGATACTCAGTTTCAGGTGGTCGGGTTCAACGAGTGCCCGTCTCTGTTCAGCGGCTTGAGGCAGCTTTTTTTTTCAACCAGTCGAGTTCCATATTCAACCGACCAATTTGCTCATACAGGCTCGACTCCCTGTCATTTTGCTCACGCTGTCGCTAGGTCGGGTTGGTAGCGAAAATATCGCTACCTTGTTCAAGCAACTGTTTCTTCCATTGGCTGATTTGGCTTGGGTGCAACTGATGCTCGCTTGCCAATTGGTTGATAGTTTTATCGGGCTTGATGGCTTCAACGGCTATTTGAAACTTGAATTTGGCAGTATGCCGAATCCGTTTGGTTGACATATTCAGACCTCCATTGGTGGACGGGAGTTAGACGTTATTTCTTACTTAACTCCTGGCCCGAATATTGGGGACCATTATAAACAATCGCCAGTCTGTGCGTCAGGTGCGTCATCGGCGGCGTTGCCTACTTGTTTGCATCCCGTAGCCAACTGCTCAATGAACGTGCGATCTTGACGCAAATTGCCGGTTGGATCGCGGTAATTTCCGCGATTTTGATGATGCTCTACATTGTTCAGCATGAATGGCGGCGCTGGATTATAGGACAGTAGTGGCTTACACCAATGACTAACAGGCTATCATCCCGACTTCGCTTATTGCAGCCGCCCCCGGCCCAGGAGTTGCCAGACCGTTTCGACGGTGCCTTCGCGGATGCCGTAGAGCTCGTTGTGCAGCGCCACAGTTACATCAGAGTAGCCGACGACGAATTCAATCTTGTCTCCCACGCGCGGCGCCTTGCTCGGTTCAGCCAGTTCGATCTTTCCGTGTTCTGCTGACATCGCCACCGATTCCACTCCTGTGATGCCGATGGGTTCGGGATCCGCTGCACCTTCACTTATTGTCTTCTTCCCCGCATCACAAATAATCCGCGTGGGAGTCGGCCGGCTGGTAACCGTCGACAGAACCGTGAGCGCATACGGATGCTCGACGCCAAACTGATGTCGGTAGATAATGTCACAGAAGATTCCACCGCCCGCTTCAATCTCCGTGATACCCGGTTGGAAGGCGCTGATCCAGTAGGTCCCCGTCCCGCCACAACTGATGATATCGATGGACATTCCTTCGTTCCGGCATTTCTGAGCTGTCTCGGTAAGTTTAGTCAGCGCCTCGTTAATAACCCGTCGCTTCTCGTCCAGATCCGGGATGCGCAGGGCAATCGACTCCCAGGTCATGAGCCCAGCGAGTTGCACCCCTTCTCTGCCATGAATCTTGCGAGCCAGAGTGAGGGTAGGCTCCCCAGGTTCCACGCCGGCGCGGTTCATGCCGGTGTTCACTTCAATGACAACACGGAGACGGACGCCCTTCTCACGGGCAGCCTGGTCAAGGGCAGCCACGTTTTCCTCGCTGTCAACGGCTACGATGACGTCGGCGTGCCGACGCAGGTTGACCAGCCGGGTAATCTTCTGTGGTCCCACGATCTGGTTGGCGATCAGGATGTCCCGAATGCCGCCGGCTGCCATGATTTCGGCTTCACCGAGCTTGGCACAGGTGACGCCGATGGCGCCTGCCTCCAGGAGCTTATGAGCGAGCGCAGGGGTTTTCATCCCCTTGGTATGTGGTCGCCAGTTGACCCCGGCTTCCTGAATGATGGTGGACGCCATCCGTTTGATATTACGCTCCATCGTGGGCAGATCTACCAGAAGCACTGGCGTGTCCAGTTCCTCTTTGCGACAACCAATGATACTCATTTGTCCCATCATAATAAACCCGCAACCCTCATCCCTGAGTTATCGGGGTGAGGCATGCGGTCTCCTTCCTTTCTATTTGACAATTGAAGATTAAAAAAACAGTCATACAAGTCCACCAATTTGAGGCATGGGTCTTACCTTTCGCGTAATCCGCAGAGCAAAAATAAATTATCCGCTGATTTCGCGAATTTCTTTGCGGAAAATTTGTGAAAATTCGCGTCAATTCGCGGATAAAATCTCGGACCACTTGGCGGAAAAACCCCGCTGCTGAACATACCACAAGATATTGTATGGTTTAATTCGAGAATACACAATTTTATAATGCGAACGGTAAGTGAGTCAATAGAAAATTGTCAATTCTATTGACTCACTTATTAGCGTTCGTGTGGCGCAGGGCAAGTGCCTCCTTGCCGGCCGCTAGCGTTTGTAGAATTGTATCGACATCATAGACACAGCCGCCCCACGTGCCGCCGCCGACGCCCTGGAGCGCCGCCCATAGGTGTGTATCGTCCGGCAGCATCTCATCAGCAGAAAGATCCGGACGTGGCGATCTCTCCGCTAAGATACGTGTGCCTTCCTCGACCCCGAAGATGGTCTCGCCATGACCGACTAAATCGACGTTCCCCTCAAGTCGATTCCGATTAATAACGATCCGGATCTGATCGCCGTCAAGCACCTTGCCGATGGGACCCCCTGCCAGCGCCTCAGGTCCAATATGTCCAATGCATGCGCCGGTCGATACGCCAGAGAATCGTGCATCGGTGATCAAGGCAATACGCTTACCAAACGAAAGGTGCTTGAGGGCAGCGGTGATCTGGTAGACCTCCTCCATGCCGGTGCCCATTGGACCACGACAGCAGAGCACCATTACCTCACCCGACTTGATCCTATCCCCACCATAGTTTTTAATTGCCTGGACAGCGTCACGCTCACGGACGAATACACGCGCCGGGCCAGTCATACGATAGACGCCATCGGTATCGACAACGTCCGGATCGATCGCGGTGCTCTTAATCACCGAGCCTTCAGGGGCGAGATTCCCACGTGGAAAGGTGACGGTCCTGGTCAGTTCACGCATCTTTGCAGTGTCCGGATTCATGATGACGTCATCTGGATCGACGCTATCCCGCTCCATCAAAAGATCTCGCAGCCGCTGACGGCGTTCAGATTTCACCCACCAATCCAGATTTCGTCCAAGTGGTTCGCCTGAAGCGGTCATCACATCTTCGTTCAATAAGCCTAACGCTCGCAGGTGCAGCATTACTTCAGGGACGCCGCCTGCGAGAAAGACGCGAACTGTCGGATGTCCAACGGGCCCATTCGGGAGAACATCAACGAGGCGAGGCGTCTGCCGGTTGATTGCGATCCAATCTTCTACGGTCGGGCGATCTAATTTCGCCGCGTGAGCGACTGCGGGGATGTGCAGGAGCAGGTTAGTCGAACCGCCGAAAGCGGCATGGATAATCATCGCGTTGCGAACTGCGTCGTCCGTCAAAATTCGTGCCATTGTGATGCCTTTCGCTTCGAGGTTGACAAGAGAGCGAGCGGATCGCTTTGCCATGTCCGACCAGATCGGCTGACCTGAGGGCGCGAGCGCGGAATGTAGGAGCGTCATTCCTAACCCCTCTGCAACGACTTGTGAGGTTGCGGCTGTCCCCAAAAATTGGCACCCACCCCCCGGACTTGCGCAGGCTTTGCACCCGAGATCGGCGGCATCCTGCAAGGAGATTTCTCCGTGTGTAAAACGGGCTCCAATGGACTGGATCTTGCCCGCATCCTCACCTTCCGTGGGCGGCAGCGTCACACCGCCGGGAACTAATATGCACGGCAGGTCGTGCATCGCAGCGATGGCAATCATCGCTGCCGGCAGCCCTTTATCGCAGGTTGCCACCATCATCACGCCTTTGCGCGTTGGCAGCGATCGGATCAAGCGTCGGAAGAGCATGGCAGCGTCATTGCGATAGGCAAGGCTATCCATCATGCCAACGGTACCCTGCGTGCGTCCGTCACATGGGTCTGAACAGAATCCGGCAAATGGAATGCCGCCGAGTGCTTTGAACTCGTGCGCTGCCTCCTGCATCAGCAAACCGATCTCCCAATGCCCGGTGTGATAGCCGAGCGCGATTGGCGTACCGTCCGGCGCACGAATGCCGCCTTGCGTACTCAGAATGAGAAACTGTTTCCGATTCAGTTCAGCGGGAGCCCAGCCCATGCCAGCGTTGTGGCTCAACCCAAAGACATTGCCACTGGGCCAATTGAGCAACATATCTTCTGTGAGCGGTAAACTGCCTTCTGGACCGGGGGAGTGTGTTTCGATGTCGTAGATTGCGGCATCGTTAGAATCAAGCAGATCGTCGAAATCAAGGGTTTTCGGAGAAGCCATGTTATACCAATCTTCGTTTCAAAGTAGGAAAGAAAATTATCACATTTCAGAGCGGTTTGCCGCGTAACGCCTCTCGACAACCTGTCACACCATTGCCGGTGACGTTATAACCAAAAAAGGTGTTCATCCGCCGGGGAAGGTTCGATGTGTTGGCGGCAGAGCCGTATATAATCAGCGCATTGAAAAATACGCCATCCCCCGGTTTTATCTCGACCGGGACGACATCATAGGGATATTAGCTGTTTTCCAGAAAATCCCAAAGCGTCTCGAATTGCACTTCTGAAACGGGTTTATGCCGCAGGATGGTGTTGATATTCTGTTCATCCATGTAGTCTGGCACAAACTTCAGTCCTTTGCGTAACTCTTCGCGGCTGAGGCCCATCGCTGTCGGCCAGCGACGCACATGGCACTTATCCAGCCGCTCGATCAGGGTATCGGGCTGCTCATTGCACTGCCAAGCGATGATGGTTGCCCCTAAGGCGACCATCTCTCCATGGATGTAGCCTGTGTCATTCACTAGGTTCTGTTGACATTTGAGTATAAGGTTGTAGCATAATAGAAGAATGACGCCAATAACCTTACCTGATGAACAATGGAATAAGATATACCGGTTTCTTCTAAGCTGTCTCACCATCTATGTTGGCGACGAAGCTGCTACACGCCGCTTCGTCGAAGCCGTCCTGTGGGTGACTCGTAGCGGGGCTCAATGGAGACTTCTACCAGACACCTATGGCAAATCGAACACCCGCTACAAGCGGTTTGCTCGATGGTGCGACAAAGGTATCTTCACACAGATGCACCACCACTTTGCCTCTGACCCCGATATCGAGTCGTTTATTGTAGACAGTACCATCTGCCGCGCTCACCCGTCTGCGGCGGGTGCCTTAAAAAGCTGGCGCCTTAAAAAAAAGGGTGGCACTGAAAACTAAGCATTAGGTCGGTCTCGGGGCAGTTTCAGTACAAAAAATCACATCACAGTTGACGGACTAGGCAATCCCCTAAGAATTCATCTGACACCCGGTCAGAGACATGACATAACTGAGGCGGAAGGGTTGATAATCGGATATAACAGTGAATGTGTGATTGGAGACAAGGGGTACGATTCGGACGCTTTTATCGCGGTTATTGAGGCGAATGGAGCGATTGCGGTGATACCGCCAAAAAGTCATCGTGTTGACCAAAGAACGTATGACAAACACTTATTACAAAGAGAGACATCGGGTTGAATGTTTCATCAACAAGATAAAATGGTATCGTCGTATCTTCTCTCGGTTTGAGAAACTAGCTGTCCGTTATTTTGGATTTCTCAGCTTTGTCGCCACTCTTATATGGCTCCCTTGAAATGTCAACAGAACCTAATTCCATGGCAAGCTAGAAGGGGTGATCACCGCTCTCAGCCTCCGGTTGCTGAATCCACCTAGAATCACGCTCTTGCATACTTTTCATAATGTGATGCACGCTGTCCGTGGTCAAATCTCCCTGCTCATTGAGGGTCTCCTCGAAGCCTTGAGAGATTTCTTCATAGTGGCTGAGAACCGCGTTGATCGCCGCTTCATCACAGGGAGGGCCGAGACCGTTCTTAGATCTCCATCGCCACTCCGCCAGCCCGGCATATCCACAGAGGATATCGCCGAGGCCAGCCGTGTTCAGATAATAAGGCGCTTCGAGAACCAGGTCATCGTCTACAAGAACATATTCACAGTCAACCTACGGACAGTCTTCAAGCTCGCCAATTATTTTTCGACCGTCCCATTTCGCCACAACCCCATGGATAATCGCGCCCGTTGAAATAATTGTCGGAACCATGATCAGCGGCAGGTCTTTATCGAGTGCTGTAAACTTCGAGGCATCCAGCGCCCGACCACCGTCCAGTCCAACCACCAACTCTGCATCATCAGGCAGGTTATCACTAATCTCCTTTTGGTGTTTGGAATCCAGCCACACAGCATAGCCCACGCCTGCAGGTTCTTGGGACAGATACAATTGCGCAGTCCTGTACGCACTTGGTGTGGATACCATCAAGTAACGCGGCCACCTGGAACTTTCATTTTTCAGCAGCCCGGAGCCGTAACGGATATCATATTCCGCCGCCGGCTTCATTTGATTCCCGTGAGACCAGCCACGGACAGGTTTATTCATGTCCTTTACCTTTCATTTTGCGCCGACCTAACTTGCACGGTTGGGAAACCTTAAAAACTGCTTTGCATTCCCGCCCATGATGTCATCGTGTTCATGCTCGGATAAATCCGGCAGTAGCTCTTTAATAATGGTTGTGAGTCGACCGTAGCCGGGGTCTTCCAAGATCCACGGAAAATCGGTCGCCCACATCAGACGCTTTGCGCCATAGTGGTTCAAGATGCGCTGATGCCAGCCGGCGATGTCGCGATAAGGGAACGCTTCGTTGCTGAAGGCGTATTGGCCGGACAGATGGACGGTCACGTTTTCAAAGCGTGCGAGGCGGTGGGTTGTATGAAATGCGGGGTTGTACATCGGAGTTTCGATCCGCGGGCGACCTTTTGCATCCCAGGAGAATTTCCCTTTACCCGGACAGATGCCAAGGTGGTTCAATACGACCCTGACTTGAGGAAAGGCTTCCAGCAGATAAGGAATCAAATGCGCATCAACAGCTCGCGGGTAGAGCCAGAGAACATAGTCACGGTCTGCAGCATGCTTCCAGATTCGATAGGTTCCAAATTCCCTCACATTCATTCGATCAAAGGGGTCTTTGGGGCCGCCAATCGAGGAAAGCCGAAAACCGATAATCCCCGTCCCATCTGTTAATCGGTCCATGTGGTGTTCCGGTTCAGAGAGATCTGGGGGTATCAGCCCAATGCCGAGGAAACGGTCAGGGTACGTTTTCAGGCAGTGCAGGAGGTAGGCGTGGTGTTCAATGCGAGTTCCACCGGTCTGCACCAACATTGCCTGAACGATTCCGTGTGTTTCCATTTCGACCAACAGTTTCTCGGCAGTCTCCTCTCGGTTAGCTGGGCAAACCGGCGTGGGTTCCCTCGGAAACTCAGAGGAAACTTTGGCGAAAACGTGAAGATGGGAATCGATTCGAGTCATCATTCTTCCAGGCTAAAAAGTTTACGGCGTTCCGGTGTCGTGCAGTGGCGGGCGATAGAAGCGAACCTTTTCGGATCAACGCGATCCGGTGTTCTATTCTCATAAATGAGAATAATGGATTTTCTTGATGTATCGGTGTGGTTATCCATGGCAGTATGCCAGCCGTATGAATTAAACATAATGGCGGTCCCCGCTTTTCCAGGAAACCTCTTGTGACCGGGCATCGCTTCTAACTGATGCATCCTGAAGTAAGGTCCTGCGTCGGGCTTGTGGCTGCCCGGCACATAAGCAAATTCACCGCCCCTGGGTTTGACATTGTCCACATAAACCTGCACTTTGATATGCAACGGATTGCTGTGGGGCACATCGGGGTGCCAACCAGAGTAACAGACGGGGCCCGGCGCGACAGTGCGCACCTGTGGGCCCAGTAAGATCAGATCATCGTTTGTGAAGGTCATGAGACTGCCATAGTAGCTGGGATGATCAACCAGGTCCACGAAGATCTTATCTTTTTCAAAGGGGTCGGGGATGTCGTAAAACGTCGCCGCCGCTTCGCCAGCTTCGATACGCTCCAGCCATTCCGGTTTGCACTTTTCGGACCAGTAATCAAAGGCGTCCTGGAGCCGACGCAATTTGTCGCCTTGAATTGCGTTTTCAAAGACCAGGTAACCTTTTTCTTCCCACTGTATTCTTTGGGCTTCGGTGGGTCTAATCATGGGGTGCCTCCCGTTGTTGCATGGTAGAATGACAGCATTATAGCAAAAATCGAGTTGGGAGTCAATCAAAATTATTCCGCCCCGAAAACGTGAACAAGATTTAATGGTCACAACTGACCGCTGTAGTCACTGATAACTATATCTTTTGGTCACCAGGGAGTTGAAATGCTAAACGAAGCCATCGCGGTTGATTCCAAAGGGAAGTTGGCGACAAGATTGGGAAAATCAAGAGGAGAAGGTAATTGAAGCGTGAATCTCAGGCGGCTAGTGGTTTTAGATCGCCGCAAACCTTGCGAAGGTTTCAAACCTTCGCAAGGTTAAGCACTACAAAATCAGGAAGAACTTACAATTCGGCGGGATTTGAGTTCATCAATCTCCTGTTGCTGCTGATTCAGCTGCTCAACCACAACCTGCAACGGGCGCTCAAGGCGATCGCCGAGTTCTCGCATCTCCGTCCGCAGATCTTGAATCTGCTGTTGGGTGATAGCGCGTTCCGCGTTAATCTGCTGCTGCGCGGTGGCGCGTTCAGCCTGAATCAATTGTTGGACTTCCGCCCGCTCACGCCGTATTTGGCTCATGCCGTCTGACTTTCTTTGCTGAGGCCGTTGATGTCTTGCATTTCTTCAGGCGTTAGCTCCCAATCAAACAACGCAAGGTTCTCTCTCAAATGGGAGTCAGAACTGGCTTTGGGGATGACAATCAAGCCTTTCTGGAGCAGCCATCGTAAGGCGACTTGAGCCGCTGTTTTTCCGTGTTTTTCACCAATCGTCTTCAAGGTCGGATCGCTGACGATTCGCCCGACCGCCAAAGGACGATGGGCAGTCAGGATAATCTGATGCTTATGACAATGCTGCAAAAGATCTTCTCGGCCATGGTGGGCGTGGTACTCCACCTGGTTCGTACTGATGGGAACCTGAGAAACTGCCCTTGCCCGATCAACCTGGTCAATACTAAAATTGCTGATGCCGATACTTGCGGCCTTGCGTGCATCGTAGATCTCTTTGAAGGCGGACAGGGTTTCTTCCATCGGCACAGTTCCATCACCGGGGTGGTGAATCAGTAGCAGATCCACGTAATCGGTTTGCAGTTGCTCCAGGCATTCTTCGCACTGAGACAGAACCTCGTTGTACTTCAGATGGGTTTGGTGGATCTTGGAGGTGATAAACAGTTCATCTCTGGCAGCACCTATTTCCTGTAAAGCCTCCCCGATCGCCCGCTGATTCTCATACATCCAGGCGGTATCAATATGGGTATATCCCAGGTCGATAGCTTTTTTGACGACCACTTTGCACTGTCTTCCCCGTAATGCCCATGTTCCCAGTCCGAGGACGGGAATCGTATGGCCTGATACGAGTCTGATGGCTTCCATAAGTTTTCCTCCTATGCTGATGATTTTTAACAAACAAATTAGTTCAAGGCAGCTAATTCAGCTATTCGCCCAACACCTTGTCGAAATCCTCCCGGATCGCTTCATACCCATCTTTGAGAATGATGATCGCCGCACCACAGGCAAAGAACTGTGCACCTTCTTCTTCGTAGAGTTGCGCTGCCTGCGCTGCGTTTCCTACCGGTTGCCCCCAGAACTTGCCATATTTCCTGGCTGTAGCACCGACCAACTGGCGAGCCTCCTCCATCTGTGGGTGATCGAACTGGCACGGAATACCCAGCGACTGCGACATATCGCCTGGGCCAAAGAACAATCCATCGAGTCCATCCATCTGAGCCACCTCTTCAATGATGTCCAGCGACTCTTTGTCCTCCATCTGAAAAATAACAAAGGTCTCGCGCAACGTCCAAGCCATATACTCCGGCATGGAGACAAGACTATACCTGGCAGCGGCTTCGACGCCATCCATGCCCCGCAGCCCCACTGGTGCGAAACGAGAGAATTTCAGCACCCACTCCGCTTCTTCTATGGTGCGGATGTGGGGTGCCATGATACCCGTGGTGCCTGCTTCAAACACCCGGAAGAACGAGTGATCACCTTCTTTGCGGACGCGGATCATCGGCTCCATGCTAGAGGCGCGGGAAGCTAGGCACATATTGAACGCTTGATCGTAAGAGTAGTCCTGGTGTTCCATGTCGATCCACAGGCAATCGAATCCGATTAAACCCATTATCTCAGGAATTTTGGGCGATGCGTAGGGCGTGGGACTGCCATACAGCACATACTTGCCAGCACGAATTCGCTCCAGCACTCGGTTCGGTTGTAGCGCAACCTTTTCGGTTCGCGTAAATTCAGCCATTAGAACCATCCTTTCTGAAGGCCAACCTTTGAAAGGTTCTTCGTTCTATATCCACTATGCGCTTCAACATCAATCAACACCCGAAGCTCCCATGAACCGTTCTGGCTCACCTTTCAAAGGTTTTGTAATTAAACTGAGAGGTAAGTAATGATGTTAGCAACGTGCATCACAAACTCGGTGGTAATCTCGATCTTGTCAGCCACAGTGGGGTTGGGCGTCCAGAACTTCGTGTTTTCCCAGTATCCGTCTTCGCGCTGATGTTCGACGAACCAGTTGCCTAGACGCACCGTCCAATCCCGATAGTGCCTTTCCCGCGTCGCCACGTACAACAGCCCCGAGCCCCAACCCGACTGGCACGTTTGCATGGATTGGAATTGACATTCGTTGGTGGTCATGGAGAACGCCTGGTACTTCCGCGCCAAATTCAGCCAATTCCTTTCGCTAGTCGCCATGTGGAGTTGAGTGAGAAATGCCGCTGCGATGCCCCCGTTGAAATGGTGCTGCCACGGTTCGTCCTTCTTCGTGAGGTAGAGCGCTTCTTGTTCTGGCGCGTAGTCCATAACTAGACCTTTGGCTGGGCTGTAAACGTGGACGTGGTAGAGTTTGTGCAAGACGTCTGGCTGTAACGCCCACAGGTGCCTAACCCACTCACCAGCCTTCCGGGCAGCCTCGACTTGACCGACCAGAAGCAGCGTCATACCGCCCTGGCAGGTCGGAAAGAGTTCCTGCTCACCCGTAGTAGTCATGTCCTGTCGATTGTTGTAGAACCCACCGGATTCGGGCTCTTGCCAGGTGAGCAGGTGTTTGCTCCCACGGTAAACGATGTCAAATCGTTGCAGCAGCGTCGCACCAACGATGAGGCAGGTGAGGGGGTAACTTCCGTAGCGGCTATCAAATACCCTCTGTGGCGATACACCTTCAAACGCGCCCACCGGCGAGAACATGTGACGATGGATCCAATTCAACACCCGGCTGGCAGCCGTGAGCTCCCCCACCAGGGCAAAGCTCCACGGGACACGATAGTAGTACAGGCCATCCTGGACAGGGCCGATGGAGCCGTTTGGGTTCATGAAGTTCAGTAACCAATCGGTGCCTTTGCGGCATGCCTGGCAGTATGTAACCAGTTTCTTTTCGATGTCGTATCCTGTTATTTTTATTCACCTCGCTATAGACGTAGTAATTCTCCGGCAGGTCCAGCGAGTCGATAAATCGCCTCAACTTCATCACCGGAGAATTCAACATCCAAAATCAGCAATTCATCAATCTTCCCAACATATCGCTGGCCCAGGCCGATTGTCAATTTCTCTACGTTCCAAGTCAGCTGGTGAGCATACCCCTCCATCCAGCCTCGACGAACGCCATCTATGTACAGGGCAGCCGCGGCATCATTCCGACCGGTGTTCACGTTGCGCCATGTCGCCACGAGGTGATGCCAATCGCCGGATTTCCATCCGAGCTCGCTCACAACGATAAGCTGTCCGCCGACGTATCGGTCCTGAGCGGGGCTGTCCCCGTAAATGCCGAACCGCAGCTTTCTTGGTGAACCGTAACGCTCGTCGTTTGGGCGGGTCAGGTCCAGATAGAAAGAACCATCCGCCGAATGATGGCTAATGTGAAAAGGATCCACCGGATACTCATCGGACAGATCGGCGTCCGGATCGCCGTTAAGCCACAGTGAGACGGTCCCCGAAAATGGCTCCGCGCTATAAGGGAAATTATCCTTCGCAGCATAGAAAAATTCATCCTCCACCCAGCCGTGGTCTTTGGCGTTGAAAACTAGCGCGCCGCCGTAACGTCCACCAGTCGAATCGTGACGTACTACCTCTGGATGATAAGTTGCCGTCCTATCTCCACGACTGAAATCGGCGTCTATCATCCTGTCGAAAGAAGCGTAGACACAGATATGTTCTCGTAAATACTCGGCAAGGTCTTTAGACATGGTTCGCAGGTTCTCTTTATTGGTTCGTAACGTCTCGTTTTTGACTGCCAACTATCTCTTATTGAGTTGACAACAGTATATACTAAAATATATACTTGTTCAATCAGAAAATAGAAATTCGCTAACCTTCGGAAGGTACAAAACCAATTGACAATGATTTGAGGCATGCAACGGTGACATGATAAACCTTTGTCTTGAACTGAACTTACCCCCATCCTTTAGACAGCAATGAATGAGACTTAAGATAGACAATCTGACCAACTCGGTCAGGGTGAAACGCCTGAAATTATTGGAAATACACCCCGTGCGGTGTTCGATAATTGAGCAATTGATGAAACCGCTGTTGATTGTAAAAGTTGAAATAGTCTCTCAATCGACGCCAAGCTGTAGTAACGGAGTCATAGTCGTTGAGATAGACCTCCTCATACTTGACACTCCGCTAGAGACGCTCAATAAAGATGTTGTCAAAATAGCTGCCTCTGCCGTCCCAACTGATGGCAATCTGAGCCGCTTCAAGTCGAGCGGTAAAAGCATCAGAAGTAAATTGACTGCCTTGGTCGTTGTTGAATATCAACGGTCTCGATTGGCTAAGTGCGCGTTCGAGAGCCGACAGACAAAAGTATACGTCTAGTGAGTTTGAAAGTTCCCACGACACCACGTACCGGGAAAACCAATCCATAACCGCTACCAGATAAACAAAACCACGAGTCAAGCAAATATAGGTTATATCCGTTGCCCAGACCTGATTCGGTCTGATGATACTTAATCCCTTCAGTAGATAGGGATACATCTTCGACGGTTTAGCTATACCCGAGGGCTTGGGCTTGGGCTTGGGATAGATGGCAGCCAATCCCATCTTTCACATCAACCGAGCCACCCGCTTTCGATTGACAACATGCCCTTGGGAACGAAGCCATACCGTCAATCGAGGGACGCCATAGAACGGTGTCTTTGTGTACTGCTCATCTATCAGACGCATATAGAGCAGATTGTGTGGCGACTCGCCTACGGGTCGGTAATAGAACGAGGCACAAACCCAGCAGTTCGCATTGTCTGACAACCGACGGTGAATGGCACCCCTTTTCAACAAGCTGCCGCTTCTGTTCAACGGAGCAGTTGCGTTTTTTTTTGAAGCCAGTCGAGTTCCACCTTCAACTGTCCGATTTGGCGATAGAGTTCATCAACTAACTGGTCGTTGTCAGAGGCTGCTTTTGGGCGTCCGTTTGCAAGCAGTTGAGGTAGTTGTTCAAGAGCCTGCTTTTTCCATTGGCTCACTTGAGTCGGGTGGACACCGTAATGACTGGCAATCTGAGCGACGGTTTGTTGGTTTTTTATCGCCTCAATAGCCACCTGTGCTTTGAATCGACCATCGTACTGTTTTCTGTGGGACATGGTATGAAAACTCCTTTCTTTTTCTGGGCGTTTCTGACCCATATTTTCGCACAGATGATGACCGGTTTGCCAGTTAGAAATCCATCTTAGTCAACTGTCTAGGTTTTGGGGGTAATTACAAACTTATAGCGAGTAAAACGTGCGCTTCTCCCGTCATCCTGAAAAAAGCAAAGAATCTCTTGCACCCTAACGAGGAGATTCTTCGCTGCGCTCTATTAAACTGCCAAGAAACTACCTGCAATGAGTTCCTTCTCAAAATGAGCCTTCCGAAGGTTCTAACGGAAGTGAGTGACGACTGAAATGACCGTGGTCAAGCAAGATCATTCTCATGCGAGAGAGTTGAGGGTCGTGGTGGTCGGCGCGGGGATTGTCGGGGCATCAATAGCCTACCATCTGTCACGTCGTAAGAATGTCGTTGTGACTGTCCTTGAGCGAGATGAACTGTGCGCAGGAGCGTCGGGACATTCGTTTGCCTGGTTGAATGCCTTTGGCAAAGATCCCGTGAGCTATCACCACTTCAATCGCCGGTCAATGGACATCTGGCATCGATTTGCTTACCGGCTGGCGGCGGACCTTGACCTCCACTGGGGTGGTGAACTTCGCTGGGAAAACACGCCGGAGAAAGCCGAGGCATTGCACCAACGTATCAAGCTACTGCAGGAGCGAGGCTATCCCATCCGTATCATTTCAATCGACGAACTGCACGAACTTGAATCCGGACTCTCTCCCGGCGCAGTGACAGCCGCTTCTTTTTCAGAGATTGACGGGCGGGTCGAACCACGCAAAGTGATTGAAGCCTGTTTACAACGTGCGTGTGAAAGCGGAGCCGTGGTGCATACCCAGACCTCGGCCACCGGGCTGTGCCTTGGAGAGAAGGGAAATATAGAGGCGGTTAAAACACCCAACAGAGAAATCGGTTGTGATGTGGCAGTGTTGGCGAGTGGGGTTGCCACAACGGAACTTGCCGCCATGGCCGGTGTCTACATCCCGCAAGAGGAGAGTCCAGGTGTGGTGATTCGCACCGATCCACAGCCGCGTGTACTGCATAACGTTTCGGTGCTTCATCTTCTGTCTATTGATGAAGACCGGCCAGAAATTTATCTGCGACAATCTGCCGACGGGACGCTCGCCATCGGTCAAGGCTCGCAGGAAAGCGTGGACCGAGATGATTCTCAAGCACATGCTGATGCACTTTTGAGTCACGCTGTGCATTATCTGCCGGCCCTGGCCGGCGCGCGAGCAATTCCAGTACCGGTCGGTTTTCGTCCAATGCCGATTGACGGTTTGCCGGTGCTGGGGTTTTGTCAAGCGGCGCCGAATCTGCACATTGCTTTGATGCACAGCGGGGTCACGTTGGCGCCTTTGGTGGGTGAGTTGGCGACGTTAGAGATTGTTGATAATGCGCGAGTTGAGATGCTTGCGCCATACCGGCCGGATCGGTTCAGAACTAAATAGCAAGACAGCGAGGGCGATTTCGGCGTGTTGATACACCCGACGCCGCATCAAATTGCGCTTTTTTATCCGCGAATCGTCGCGAATCTTCACGAATAAGGAACATAAACGGTGAAGTTGTGTAACATGCTCTAAAGAAGATATGACACGGTCAAGCAATTGAAATTAGCAGATAATATCCTGCCATAACTGTAGGTCGAGTTTCCATACTTGACTATCTTCGTCGAGATATGAATCTCGACCTACAAGCGTCCATGAATCTTTAGTTTGGTCAAGCAGTCGTATCACCAGTTAAACAATTCAGGGCGTGTTCCCTGGAAACATTACTCGGAGGTTTAGCTATGATTCAAGTGAAAGAACAACTGGAACGGTGCCTGGACAAATTTCGCGCCGGCACGCTTACTGAACAGGATTTGCACGAAGCATTGCAAAGTCTCAATAACCAGATGGGTGCGGAGACGAAGCCGCAGCGTCTGTTGTATCTTCAGGCCACGAACACTTCAGTGACCTCAACGGTCGAAGGGATGTCGATCGTAGAGGGCGACAGCATACATAACGGTCCTGACAACCCCGATGACTGGCCTTACCAGACAGTGCATGAAGCGATACTCGACGGGTGGCGTGTTGTCAAATTCCCTGAAATGACACTGATGCTGGTAGGGGAAAACGAGACGTACGGGCTCGGCTGCGAATTTATCCTCGAAAAGTGAACCCACAATCACGTAGAGCGGTCCGATTCTCAGATGAGCACCGCCAAGCCTATCCCGATCCATCGGGGCCCGTTCCCTTACAACCTTTACAACCGACGAAAGGACTTTAGTGATGATCAACGAAACTTATGATTGCGAGCCGATGCTGACAGATTAGCAGGTAATCGAATTTTGCCAGAAGGGGTTTACCATCCTCGAAGGGGTGGTGCCAGACGAGACCAACCGCCTCGTCCTCGGCTTTATGGACGAGCATCCCTCTTTAGAACCGGTCGAAATCCTGGCTGAGAACTGGTTCGTCGAAGGCGTCATCAAGAATCCACGGGCAGCGGGTGCGGTAAGATCGCTCTTGGGGAAAGATTTCAAGCTGCCGATGATCATGAGCAACCATCGTGTCCAGTGCCCCCGGTCTCTGACTTGCGGTTGGCACCGCGATGGCGGCACGGTTGACGCAACGCGGCTTGGGTTTCTACAGGTATTTTATTACCCGCAGGACACACCGACAGAAATGGGGCCGACCGAATTGGTGCCCAGTTCGCACCTGGTTCGTGCCAAACGCCGCTTCATGAGTCATTATGGCGCCATCCGCAAAGGAGTAAAGACGGCAGCGCCGGCGGGGTCAATTTTCATTACCCACTACAGTATCTGGCATCGCGCCACCTCCTCCACCGCTAGCGGCATCCGCAACCTACTCAAGTACAATTACCGGCGGACAGTCCCGCCGCAACGTGACTGGGTCGTTGATCCTTCTACCGACTTTATGCAGGTGAAGTTCAGGCCCGATGTCTCCATGCTTGAAAAATGGTACGACTCCATCCATGTCGCGCGGATGTTTCAGTGGCTGTGCGGTCTGGGCGATGATTTCGAGTTTGAGGGCGGCCAATCCTGGCCAATCACGGCTGGGGGCGGCTACAACACAACCGAAGGGCTACCATCCGGATTGGCTCAACCGCACAATGCTTAGATATAAGGGGTATCCACAGATGAAACTCTCGCAGAAAAAAACCCGGTCAGAACCGAACGCTTCGCCGACGGATGCACGCGCAAAGCCAGTCGCCGAGCTCATCCCTTATGACAACCGAGAGGACAGGGCGCAAGCGATGGAACGCGACGGTTTTGTTTATTTCCCTGTCGTCCTTAATGAACAAGAGATCCAGGTGTTACGCGCATGTTCGGATCGGATTCAGACGGTCGGTGTTCCGGGGTGGGATTTTATTGACCCTAACGGCAGCGGGGTTAAGACCATCCAGAATGCGTTTAATCGGGACCCGCTGTACCTCGATTTCCTGGACAAGCCGGGCGTCATCGAATTGGTTGAGGATGTCTTGGGCGACGACTGTCACATCATCCAGATGACGCAATGGAATACAGGGAGGCGGGAGGATCAACGAATGCACACGGATTGGAAACCAATCTTCCTGCCCGATGATGTGGCGATCGATCCGCGGGTTAAGATTCCGGCGCTGATTATGACCGCCCATTTTTATCTGGACGATATGTACGAAGCCCTTGGTCCAACGCGGATAGTCCCCGGCAGCCACCGGGCCGGCACCAAGCCTGAACGCGATCAAGACGAGTGGAACGGCGTCAGGGAGCAGTCAATTCTCTGCAAGGTGGGTGACGTGATCGTTTTCAGAAGTGACGTGTGGCATCAAGGCGGTGCCAACCGCACCGATCAAGTTCGCTATCTGTTGCAGGTTCACTACGCAAATCGGTGGATTGCGCAACGATTCCCGCCCTTCCTGAGTTTTCAATTTGACCCAGAAATTCTTTCGCAGGCGACCCCGCGTCAGCGCCGGTTGTTGGGAGAGCATTGCCCGGGGCCTTTCGCTTGAGTGGATTTTCAAAGAGCAAAACCTATTTTGACTGTTAGCCTAGACTAGAATTGGGAATGAGAGTAGAGCGGGTCCGAGAATCGGACGGGCTCTACGAGGAAATCTAACAAAGTTAGACTATTTCTTGTAAAGGAAATCATGTACGAATTAGCTGTTGTGCAACACTTCGCTGAAAGGGGCATCCGACAAGGCATTTTACAAGGACGTATGCTTTCAGTTCTTGATCTCATTAGCGAACGATTTAACCCAAATAACACAGAGATTCTCAGGCCGACCCTTGAATCAATTGAGGATGCGGATCTCTTACGCCAGATTCTTGTTAAAGCGGGTGAAGCCGAAACCTTTAGCGAGTTTCAGCAAGCGTTGAATGCACTGAGTTCTTAATCACTATGTCTTGACAAGATCTCACACTCAATCATGGAGGAAAACAAAGCATGAACAATTCTCAATCAAATTCAAGTTTGTTGCAGGGGCTCAAATGGCGCTGCATTGGCCCGCCACGTGGCGGGCGCGTTGTCGCTGTCGCAGGGCATCCCACAGAACCAGCGGTTTTCTACTTTGGGGCGTGCGCAGGCGGTGTCTGGAAAACGAACGACGGCGGCACGTACTGGGAGAACATCTCGGACGGATTCTTCAACACCGCCGCCGTAGGCGCCATCGCAGTGGCAGAATCCGATCCAAACGTCATCTACGTCGGCACCGGCGAAACGACCATCCGCCTCGACGTCTCTTATGGCGATGGGGTATATAAGTCCACCGACGGCGGAGCAACCTGGACTCACGTCGGATTGGCGGATACCCACCATATTGGAAAAATCCGCATTCACCCGCAAGACCCCGACCTGGTCTATGTGGCGGCGCTCGGCCATGCTTTCGGGCAAAACGAGGAGCGCGGCGTCTTTCGCTCCAAGGATAGCGGCGCAACCTGGGAAAAAGTGCTGTTTCGCAGTGAGAAAGCTGGCGCGGTCGATCTGTCAATGGCCCCGAACAATCCCCGTATCCTCTACGCCACGATATGGGAAACCTACCGCAATTTCTGGGAACTTTCGAGTGGCGGCCCCGATAGCAGCTTCTACAAATCCACCGATGGAGGCAATACCTGGACGGAGCTCACTGACAACTCCGGTTTCCCTGAAGGCATCAAGGGCAAAATCGGCGTTGCGGTTTCCCCCGCCAAACCCAACCGAGTCTGGACAATCGTCGAAGCAGAGAAGGGTGGGCTGCACCGTTCAGATGATGGGGGCAAAACGTGGGAACTGTTGACGGATAACCGCGATTTGTGGAGTCGCCCTTTTTATTACTGCCACATCTTCGCTGACCCACAGGACCCCGACACGGTATATGTCCTGAACCTCAAGATGTGGAAATCGACCGATGGGGGACATACTTTTACAGAGATTACTACGCCCCATGGAGATAACCACGATCTGTGGATAGACCCACGCAACCCTCGGCGCATGATTGAAGGCAACGACGGTGGTGCGTGCGTCTCGTTCAACGGCGGCGAGACCTGGTCTACCATCTATAACCAACTCACGTCGCAGTTCTACCGCATCGACACCGACAACCGATTTCCCTACCGCGTCTATGCCACGCAGCAGGACAATTCAAGTATCAGCGTGCCGAGCGCCACCGAATATGGCGGTATACACTGGGTTGACTGTTACCCGGTCGGCACCGGTGAGAGCGGTGACATTGTGGTTCACCCCGATGACCCAAATATCACCTACATTGGGGCGGTGGGGAGTTCACCCGGGGGCAGCGGAGCGCTTCAGCGTTACGATCATCGCACACGCCAGATCCGGTTGGTCAATGTCTGGCCCGAAGAGTATGCCGGCTTGGGGCCAAAAGATCTCAAGTATCGCTTCTCCTGGACGTTTCCCATTGCGTTCTCACCCCATGATCCGGATGTTCTCTATACAGCAGGCAATCTGATCTTCCGCTCGACAGACGAAGGGAGCAGTTGGGAGGCGATTAGCCCGGATCTGACTCGCAACGACACAACCAAGCTGGGCCCGTCAGGCGGCCCCATCACCAAAGACACCAGCGGCGCTGAACACTACGCCACAGTGTACGCTTTTGTCGAATCCCCGCACGAGGCCGGCGTCTTTTGGGCCGGCAGCGACGACGGCCTGATTCACATTTCCAGGGATGGCGGACAGAATTGGAGTAATATAACCCCACCAGATTTGTCCGAATGGTCGTTGATTAGCAATATCGAAGCCTCACCACACGACCCGTCGACGGTTTACGTGGCTGTCACTCGGTACAAGCTGGACGATTATCAGCCCTATCTGTACAAGACAAGCGATTACGGACAGACCTGGAGTACAATCAGCGGCAGTTTTCCCGACGGCGAAATCACTCGTGTCATTCGTGAAGACCCGGTTTGTCCCGGTTTGATCTATGTTGGTACGGAAACGGGGGTCTACATTTCACTCGACGATGGGGTGAGTTGGCGGCGGCTACAGAATAGCCTGCCGGTCGTTCCGGTTTACGACCTGAAGATCAAGGACGGCGATCTCGTCGCGGGGACTCACGGCAGATCTTTCTGGATTTTGGATGACTTGACACCGCTGCGACAGCTTACAGAAGAAACGGCGCAGGTGCCTGCCCACCTATTTGAGCCACGCCTGACCTACCGCCGCTGGTTGCAGTGGGCCGTTGGCATGTTCCGCAGCGAGACAGGTAAAAACTACATGATGGCGCTGGGAGCACCCGCGACCTTCTATGTGGACAAATCGCCCGAAGGCGAGCGGATGCGCAGATACCTCGATGCTGGAGAAGGTCCGCCACAGGGTGTTATTGTCTACTATCTACTGAAGGATACACTCACCGATCCAGTGACGCTCACGTTTCTCGACGCTGGAGGAGAAAAAATCAAAACCTTCACGACTAAAACTGAAGATTCCGACGAAGCCAAAGATGATGAAACAAGCTCAGAAGCCAAGGAAGACCGCTACATTCCAGTGGAGCCGGGACTGAACCGTTTTGTGTGGGATATGCGCTATCCGGATGCACAAGAGGTGACGATCGATTCGATCACTGAGAAGCCCACAACGCATCCCTCAACCCCGCCAGATCGGCCTGAGAATGGCCCTCTTGCCGCGCCGGACGCCTATCAAGTGCAACTCAAAGTCGGCGATCAAACCCATACGCAATCCTTCGCGCTCCGCAAAGACCCACGGCTGACTGCGAGCCAAACGGACCTGGATGCCCAGTTCGAGTTGTGGCGCCAGATTCGTGATAAGCTGTCGGAAACCAACGAAGCCATCAACAACCTCCGCCGCATTCAACGACAGGTAAAAGAGTGGACGCTTCGTGTAAGCAAGATGGAGAACGCCGGCAACACGGCTGTCTCCGAAGCCGCTGAAGCGTTGCAGGAAAAACTGAAAGCCATCGAAGGGGAGTTGATACAGACCGGAGCGGATTCCATCGGCGATCGACTTCGCATGCCCAAGAAGTTAAGCGGCAAGCTCGCTGGGTTGATTAGCGTCGTGTCAGTTGCTGACTTCGCTCCGCCGAAACAGGCGTATGATCTCTTTGAACATCTGTCAAACCAGATCGATGCTCAGCTAGATCAACTCAAGTCGGTGATTGAGGAAGATGTCGCTGCCTTTAACGACCTCATCCGCGAAGCCGATGTGCCGGCAGTTGTCGTGTGAATCTGCAGAACGTGATGAGCATTGAGGATTCATAGACTCTATAACTCGTCACTCGTCACCCCTCACTTCAGTAATATGAAACGATCTCTCAATTTTATCGGCATAACGCTCGCTGATTTCATCGTCCGCTCCGCTTACCAGATGGGCAAGACACCACTCCTGCCGATTTTTGCTGCAGCGCTGGGGGCGACCGATGCGTTTCTCGGCTTTATTGTCTCTGTCTCAACCCTAACCGGCATGGTGCTGAAGCCGATGATCGGGATTCTTTCTGACCGCTGGGGGCGACGCTGGTGGCTGATTGTCGGAACCGGATTTTTTGCCGGGATGCCCTTTCTATATTGCTTCGTCCACAGCCCGGAACAACTCTTTGGCATACGCATCGTCCATGGCGTTGCCACAGCCATCTATGGTCCCGTGACCCTAGCCTTCGTGGCAGAGCAGGCGCAACATCGGCGAGCGGAGAAGTTGGGATGGTTTGGCATGGCTCGCAACGTCAGTTACATTGCCGGACCGGCTCTCGCCGGCTGGCTCTTGTTGACGATTGCCCCCGTCAGTGTTTTTACCATTATCGGGCTGTTGAGTTGTCTCGCTTTTGTCCCGATTTTATTACTCTCGGAACCTGCGTCACGTATCAAGATTGTCCGCCCTCCCATCCGCCAGCAGCTTGTTCATGCGCTGAAATCCGCCGCGCGCACGCCATCCGTTTGGCTGTCGGGCGGACTGGAATCAACCGTGTTTATCGCTCTCTACGCCGCCAAAGCATTTCTGCCCATTTATGCCCTCTCGTTGGGTGTCAGCGTCGCCCTGGTAGGCGCCTTTTTTTCCCTCCAGGAGGGAGCACATACGGCATTAAAACCAGTCGGGGGCAGGATCGGCGATCGCCTGGGGTATTTTGGGGCAATTTGTCTGGGTATGGTCCTCATGGGGGTTGCGCTGTCCTTGCTTACATTGACGCATCGTGCTTTCGGGCTTATGGCGCTGGCGATATTGATTGGCACAGCGCAAGCCCTTGTCTTTCCATCCACAGTGGCGCTCGTATCGACACAGATCGACGAACAGCACATCGGCGCCGGGATGGGCCTGATTGGCATGCTTAAAAATGCCGGCAAGGTCGCCGGTCCGATTTTGGGTGGATGCTTGATTCACTGGCTTGATTTTTCACTGATGTTTCGGTTTATGGGTCTGCTGTTGTTATCAGGGGCAGGAATGGTGTGGTACTGGGCGCAACGTGTGCAAAATCGCGTCAGGGATGTATCTACCTGACCCAGTGTTAGGCCTCTGTGGCAACTAAATAAGTTGGTCATTTAACCCTCGCAACAAAAGCGCAGAAGGTCGACGATGTCTAATACTTTCCCCTATTCACTTCCAGATGAGGTGCATAATTCCTTCCCTACCCCTATCAGGCTAGGGAAGGTGGTGTTGGGAAGATGTTCTATATCCAAAAACGCCTGAATGGCTAAGGGGCGTCTTAACCGGATTGAGGAAGCTCTCAAAATCACTTGACAACGGAACAAGCCAATAAGTATAATTTAGCAACTTCTTGAGCGGGTGTAGCTCAGCGGTAGAGCGTCAGCTTCCCAAGCTGAGGGTCGCGGGTTCAAGTCCCGTCACCCGCTTTATCTGTTCTGGACGTGTGAACGCCGCGGTCCCATTGGGGCTTTGTTTTTATGAGGAGAGCGAAATGCCAATTTACGAATTTCGTTGCAAGCAGTGTGATAGCACGTTTGAGAAACTTTTCACTTCAAGTCAACAAAAACCACCTCCCTCCTGTCCTGAATGCAAAAGCAGTGACATTACACAGTTGTTCTCTGTCTTTGGTGTTGGGTTAGATACCGCAGGTACACCAACAACTGAAATGCCGATGTGTGGGACTTGTGGGCATCACACACCAAAACCGTGCGCCTGAGTGAAGGAATCTCAAAGTGATCTATAAACACCGTTTTCATTTATTAGTTTTCGCTATCTTTGTATCTGGCTGTTCATCTGTTGTTAGTGTCATGGAACATCAAAAAGCAAGCTTTAATATAAATGATACTGTTACTGTAATATGCAAAACCGGAGACCCTCTAGTTTTATCGGGCGAATTAGAGCATCTCCTTGTATCTAGAGGGTACGATGTCGTCTCACAGGAAGTTGCTGTACGGAAAGCGAAATCTAACATAGATATGAACTATAACAACAGCAGAGCACAAGGGGGAATTGAATCATACAATACCACGGAGTTAGGGTCGATTTATGCGCTGACATTTAGTTATTCTTATGTTTGGGACGGTATATTCGGTGATGTAATTACAAAACTGTATGGTTCACTTATAGACCTAAGAACCGGGAAAGTTGTTAAGTCATTGAAAATCAATAGGAGTCGTTGGTCGTTAAAAGGCAATTCTGCATTTTTAGAAAAACTGGTTGATCAAATGCAATAAAAATAGCAAATCGTTATCGCCTGATGGGGAAGATAATTTATGCGTTCAATAACGATGTCTTCAATCACAAATGTAATTGATAGCCATAAACGTTTTTTGAAGGCTAAATATCCGAAACATTTTCAACGCTATTGCCACCGTTTGAACAATGAACCGGAAAGCGCAAGGGCCGAAGCAATTGCAAGCTTTTTTTTAAGAGTTAGGTGTGATGATGTACAGGTGGAGGAAGATCTGAAAAAAGGTGGTGTAGACTTCCGGTGTAGATCGAAAGATGGTACCGAATTTGTATCCGAAGTTACTTGTCTGGAGACAGAGCACGCAGCTAAGCGATCGAGATTGAAAAATGAATTCCCCGAAGATGGTTTTGGCGGAGCTTTTAACATGATAACTGATAGGTTATTTTGGAAAGTGCTCAACAAAGAAGATCAAATGTCTGGATATTGTTGTCCTCAGATTCTTATAATTACATGTAAACATACCGGATCTAGTATTCTTTTAGGCGATGCCGTAGCGGAATTCTTACTGACAGGCGATCAACAAATTGTAGAGCAGGTTGATAAACCAGGAAATCCTAGTAAACTAGGAAATGTCAATTCAGTAACCAATTTGAAAAACGCTGTCTTTTTCCGGCTGAAAAATGGGAAATTGGAATCATGTAGACGTAGCATTTCAGCAATCCTATTGTTTAGTGTTTCCCCTGATAAGACATTTTCAGAGGTTGTTGGTCTCTTACACCCAGACCCTGAATATAAATTCCCAATTTGCGCTTTCCCTTCAGTTCCGTTTCTAAAGCTGAAACAGTGGCCCCTAAAAAACAACAGAATCGAGCCGGAGTGGGTAATCCACGAAAAACCAAAGCCTGATAAATTTTATCACCATGGTTTCGATTATCCTTCGGGTTCTAGGAAAAGGAATTCACTTTTTAAGTAGAGATTCAAGAGGAAACAGATGGCTCAAAGTAAACGTCTGACGAAGGAAGAAGTAAAGAGTGATCAGTTCGTTGAAGCAATACTCAATGGATATGACTTTCTCAAGGCAAACTTAAAGCGGATTATTATTGGCGTAGCGATTATCATTTTGGTCGTCGGTGGTTTTGCCGTTTATCAACAGCAGCAACAAAGGGACCGCGCCGAAGCTTTTTTGAAATACACGCAAGCCATTGAGAAATACCAGGAAGCGGAAAGCAATTGGTTAGATGCGGACCAAACAGAAACAAGCGGTGAGCAGTTTCAAGCTGCTGCAACCCAGTTTCAAGCTATTTTTCAGAGATTCCCTGGGACTCCGATTGTGGATAAAGCGCGATACAATTATGCGAAAACGCTGTATTACCAGGGAAATTATGACAGCGCTATTGCAGCGTTTCAAGCGGTCATTGAAAAGCATCAGCCGGAAAACCAGATTCTTGCTTTGTACGCTCAAAAGGCGATCGGCGCCTGTTATGAGCAGAAAAGCGAGTACCAAAAGGCGATTGAAGCATACACACCCGCAGAAGGTAAGCTGCCTCAGATTGCTATGCGCGATCACGCACTTGCGGATTATCGATTGAGTCAAGCGCGCTGCTACGAGAAACTCGGTGATTTTGATAATGCGCTGGCGATCTATAAAGATTTGGTAGATCTTTTTCAAGAGAATCTGGAGAAAGCAATTCAGCAAAAAAGTCTTAAGTTGATTCCTGGAGCAAAATTGCTGATTACGGTTCTTCCACAGCCCCCGAGCGTAATAGCCGCTGAAAGACTGGAAGATGAAGGCGCCTATTACGACGCCTTCGTCGCATACACTGAAGCGATTCACGACTACAAAGTTGATAAAGATATTCACGGCGGGCTAACTGAAGAACTACGCGCACGTATTAATCGCTTTGAAAAGGCGGCAAACGACTTTCTCAAGAACCTTCGAGATGGTCGTCGTGCTGAGTTAGAAGGACGGAACGCGTTGTACTATTATGTTCAAGCCGTTGGTCTTGGAAGTCGTAATTTCTATGAAAAAGTCTTTGGTTTCGCGCCAAGTCGTCAGCTTTATGAAAAAGCACTTCTCGGCCGTGACAAAATCCAACGGGAGCCAAAATGAAATTGTTGGTGAAAAGTGATTCACGGATCCGTTAATCTGCCCATCACTTTCAAATCTGGTCAATTGGGTCAATTTTACAATGTTCCCGCACACTAAAAAAGTCTTAGAATATGATAAGCTGAAATCATTGCTAAAGAGATATGCGCATTCCCAATTGGGGATGTCCAGGGTGGAAAAGCTGGCACCATCTCGACAGATTGACACGATTCGCCATCAGCAAACATTATGCAGTGAATCGAAAGCTCTCTACCAAACGTCGAAAGGATTTCCGCTAAGGGGTTTGAAGGATATTTCGTCCACGCTTAAAAAGGTTGGCAAACCCGGCGCGATTCTAGAAATCGATCAACTGCTTGGCGTTGGCCGAGCAGCACAAGTCGCTCAAAATGTCCATCGGGTAGTCGCAAAGCTAAACCCAAAGGATTTCCCAAATCTCTGCGTAATTGTCGCTAACCTTCCAACCTTTCCCGAACTTACCGAATCCATTGACAGATGTATCAGCCCAGATGGCGAAATCGTCGATAATGCAAGCCCGACCTTGCGGTCCATTCGCAGGAAGTTGGCACACATACGGGCGAACATTCAATCGAAGTTAGAAGCAATCCTACATTCACCCAACCATCAAAACACCATCCAAGAGAATGTCATCACCTCCCGCAACGAACGCTACGTTATTCCCATCAAACAAGATGCCAGACACAATTTTCCTGGAGTTGTGCAAGGACAGTCCTCAAGCGGGGCGACTGCCTTTATTGAGCCTTTTGGCGTTGTTGAACTCAACAACGAACTCCATCAACTGGCGGAGGAGGAACGCCAGGAGATTCGCCGTATTCTACTTGCTCTCAGCGATATGGTTCGTGAGCATTTAACAGGTCTGGAAACTGCGTTAGATGCATTGGGCGAACTGGATTTTTTTGGGGCAAAGGCGCGATTGAGTATAGATTTGAACGGCGTCGAACCGCTGCTTAACACACGCGGGTTCATCAAGTTGATAGCGGCAAGGCATCCTTTACTTGAGATGAACATCCGGGAGCGGGCATGGCAAAAGAAGGAATCTCTTGACCCAGACGTGCCAGAGCGCGTTGTGCCGACCGACGTTAATCTAGGCGACGCATTTCACACAATGGTTATTACCGGACCAAACACAGGTGGGAAAACCGTCGTTCTCAAAACCGTTGGGTTACTCACGCTCATGGCTCAGTCAGGGCTGCACATTCCAGCGAAAAGCGGCAGCGACGTTGCCGTTTTCGACCAGATTTTCGCGGACATTGGCGACGAACAGAGCATAGCACGGAACCTGAGCACCTTTTCGTCCCATATGACCAAGATTATCGAGATCTTAAGGGGTGCGGATGAAAAATCGTTGGTTCTGTTAGATGAGATTGGTGCAGGAACAGACCCGACTGAAGGTGCAGCGCTCGGCATGGCAATTCTAGACTGGTTAGGAGGACGTAAGACACGCACGATTGTGACAACGCACTACGGGGCGCTGAAAGCGTATGCCCATGCACAGGAAGGCATGGAAAACGCCTCGATGGAATTTGATTGGCAGACTTTGCAACCCACCTATCGTCTTCAAATTGGCGTGCCCGGCAGCAGTAATGCCCTTAAAATTGCACAAACGTTAGGGATGCCTGATGCAATTGCCGATTCAGCCAAAGCATACATGGGGAATCAGACAGTCGCCGTAGAGGATTTGATTGTGAGTATGCAGGAGTCTCAATACGAACTCGAAACAGAACGTGAAATTGTGCAAGAGAAGATTCGGGCGACTGAGATGGTATCCAGAAAACACGAGGAGTTAATTCGCCAAATTGAAGCGGAACGGCAATTGCTCCGGCAACAGGCTGAGAAGGAAGCGGCTGAAATCCTCAAAGATGCTCGTAAACTGATTGAACGGACGATAGCAGAAGTACGACAGGAAAATGCCTCGAAGGGTAGCGTGAAATCTGCTTTTACCCGTGTTGAACGCGCGCAGAAGGAATTAAAGCCGGCGCATCAAAGGGAATCATCAGGGAAAGAATCAGCAACGCTTCCGCGTGTGGAGGTGGGCGATAAAGTCCTCGTGAAAAGCCTGAATCAATTTGGAGAAGTCCTCTCGATCGCCACTGGGAAAACTCCTTTGATCGTCAAGGTCGGCGCCATGCAGATGCGGGTAGCATACAATGAAATTGAGCGTGCTCACCCGCAAGACAACAGACGCGATCTCTCTCCTTCAATTTTAGATGTCCAATATAGCAAGGCGGGTAACGTCAAGACTGAGTTGAATCTGCAAGGAAAAACCGTCCATGAGGCTTTAGCGGAGACAGATAAATATCTTGATGATGCCTTTCTCGCGGGTTTACCACAGGTGCGAATTATACATGGTAAGGGCACCGGGGCGTTGCATGCTGCAATCCATGACTTCTTAAATGAGCAACCGCTAGTGGCAAATTTTCAATTGGCGCCACTTAACGAAGGCGGGGCGGGTGCAACGATTGTTACGTTCAAAGAGTAAATAATAGACAGAGGTGGCACTATAGCGATTACGATTACCTTACCCACTACAAGACGGTTAAAGAAAAGGCCACTGAAAGAGGCTACCGACGAGGGATCCAACAAGGTGTTGTCATGGTACAGGCTGCGAGAACAATGCTCGAAAATAAGACCCCAATTGACATCACTGCCAAATACACCGGCTCGTCTACGGCTGGAATTAGACAGTTAGCGGAAAAGGCTTGATCGACGTACGAGTTTAAGCGAATCTTGTTACGCATTACGCATCACGTTTCAGACAAAGGTGAATCACCATGAAACAGGCTTCTAACTACATTCTACCCGAAATCTTTGAAGATATTCGTGCGCAAAACGATATTGTCGAAGTCATATCGGAGTGTGGCGTGCTGTTGAAGCCTGCCGGGAAAGAGTATAAAGCCCTTTGTCCCTTCCACGATGAGAAAACTCCGTCCTTCACCGTCTCTCCTGACAAGCAGATGTTCTACTGCTTCGGCTGCAATACCGGTGGGAATACCATCAGCTTCCTTCAGAAGCATGAAGGAAAATCTTTCAGGGAATCCGTCGAATGGTTGGCGGAACGTGCCGGAATTTCGTTGCCAACCCAGGATGGAAGAGCGCGTCAGATTAGCCGTAAACGTCTGGAACTTCAAGATCTCAATCGTTTTGCAATAGAGTATTTTCACCGGCGACTCTTAACTCCTCAGATCGGTGGGCATGCGCTGACATACCTAAAGAACCGGGGCATCAAAGATCAAACGATCCGGCAATTCCAACTCGGATACGCAACGCCGGGGCGTCGGGATGTGGTTAAGGCTGCCACACAAGCCGGCTTTTCGATTCAACAACTCATTGATGTTGGACTTATTAAAAGCGAAGAGCAGGGGTCCTTAGATCGATTTCGAGGGCGTGTGATTTTTCCGATTCGTGATGAACGGGGGGGGGCGGTTGGGTTTGGTGGGCGAGCATTATCTGACGATCACCTTCCCAAATATCTGAATTCTCCCACCACAGCCCTTTATGATAAAAGCAAAACCCTTTACAATTTATACGATGCGCGCCTGGCAATTCAGAAGGAAGGGAAAGTTATTCTCGTTGAAGGTTACTTTGACGTGCTCATGCTGTATCAGGCGGGGGTCCAAAACGTCGTGGCTTCGCTAGGCACTTCGTTTAGCGAGTCTCACGCTAGTCTATTGAAGCGGTTTGCCGAAGAAACAATCATTGTCTATGACAGCGATCCGGCGGGATTCCAGGCGACACTGCGAGGGTTGCATCTTCTGTTGGGAGCAGGGCTGCGCGTGCGCATTGCAACCCTTCCTCCCGGTGCAGATCCGGATCAATTCATTCGCACACACGGCGTCAATGCTTTCAGTCAAATCATCAATTCTGCAATGAACCTGATTGAATTTCAGATCCAACGGGCGACTCAACAGGACGCAATTCATCGGATTGATGTAAAAACTCAAGCTGTCAAAGAGATTGCCTTGACACTATCGAATCTCACGAGCCAGGTTGAACTCAACGAGTATATCCGGCACACAGCACAAGAACTCGACATTGACCGGTCCGTGCTTTGGAAAGAGTTACAGCGTTTTGGGGTCAAAGCGCCTCGTTCAACTTTTCCTGCTCGCCGTTCCTGTGTTGCCGAAAAGCCACAGATGACCCCACGCGAATCGATTGAGTGGCAACTAGTTGGCGCATTGATACAAAGCCCAGATCTCATCCCTTTCGCCAAAGCCAATTTCCACTATCAGGACTTCACCCATCCGGACTTTGCGACCATTGCTCGGATGCTCTGGCAAACGAGTGAGCTTGATAGCTCGGTTAACATGCAGCATATCATTCATACTTGTACCGATGAAAAAATAAAAGAAATGATCTCCAGGGCGCTTCTGCAAAGGACGATTCCTCCGAATTTGAGGACACGAGTGGATGGTTGTCTGAAAAAGCTCAAAGATTTTCTGTTATGGGATGTTGAGCGTGAGAGGCGTTCTACAGCCCTTAGACAGGGAAATAACAACAAAGATATCCTTGCAGAGCTCGTTGAACTTTCTAACCGAAGAAGGCGGTTATACTCGGCACGGGCATAGATTGCGCTTTTCTGAAATGTGATTTGCCTGCGGCTGCGTGGAAGGATCGTAATTCAAAAACTCAATTTGTTACCGCGCAAGCACACTCTGTTAATCCCCCGTTTTGATTTGGGAGGGACCAGGAGAATTAATGACGATGGCTTCAATGCGCAGTGTAGATAATCGCTTAATCGATCTAGACAAAGAGAAAAATTATGTTGAATACAGCGAGCAACCAGACCCTTCACCACCGGCTGATTTCGACGACCTGCTTCAAATTGACTTGGAAGAGATTAACCTTTCAGAAAATCCAGCAGACCTTGATGAGGGAGATTTAACAATGAATTTCAAAGGTATCGATCAAACCGCAGATTTTGATACGTCTAATTACTGTGATGACGAAGATTATGCTAACATTGATTATAGTGACCTGCCACTGGATTTGGGTCCAAGTAAACTTGATAAGGTTGACGACCCGGTTAAGGTATACATGCGAGAGATGGGAAGTATCCCTTTGCTTACCAAGCAACAAGAGATTTCCTTATCAAGGCAGATTGAAGAAGGACATCGTATTGTCGAAGAGGCAATATTTGAAACGCCAATTGCAATTGCCGAGGTTCGGAAACTTCTCAATCAGATTTTGACGGGTACGAAAAAGGCCTCCGATGTGATTGCAATGGAGGTTTCCAGCTCATCCGCTAATGATAAGGAAGAAAAGTATCTACAAATAGCAAAGAAACTGATGGCCTATTTGAAGGACGTTGATTTAGAAATGCGCGTCCAAGAGCGCAAGTTGACGTATGAAAATCTGTCCCTTAATGAGGAGAAGGCTCTTCGTAAAAAACTCGAATCCAATCGTTCAGAATTGGTGGAGACCCTCAAGAAGCTCAAAATCGATCGCGAAGCGATCAGCAAAATCACAGGCAAAATTAAAGAGATTGCAAACCGCATGACAGATTTGGAAAGCAAGGTGACACAAATTGAGAAGGAGTGCAATCAATCTGCAGACGAGATTTGTCAGCTTGTTTGGGATTACGCCCTCGGTAAGGTACAAATGCCTGACCTAACTCGCATTGAAGAATTCAAACGATATAACCGGAAGATTGTCAAAGCAAGACGAACCATCAAAAGGTTGGAGCGTGAAATTGGTACTTCACGTGAGTATCATAACTGCACCACCCAGCGAGTCTGTATGGGAGAGACACGTGCACAAGAAGCGAAGATGACCATTGTCGAGTCGAACCTTCGGCTTGTCGTCAGCATTGCGAAAAAGTATAGGAATCGGACGCCGAGGCTGACGTTTTTGGACCTCATCCAAGAGGGGAATATCGGCTTGATGAAAGCTGTCGACAAATTCGAGTATCGGCGTGGTTATAAATTTAGCACTTACGCAACATGGTGGATCCGCCAGGGGATTACCCGTTCCATTGCTGATCAAGCGCGTACCATTCGTATCCCCGTTCACATGATTGAGACGATCAATAAACTCATCCGTACCTGCCGCTACCTTGTCCAGGAGAAGGGGCGCGAACCCGTACCGGAGGAGATCGCCGATGAGATGAACATTTCTGTCGAAAAAGTCAGACAGGTGCTTCGGATTGCCCAGGAGCCGATCTCTTTAGAAACGCCGGTTGGTGAAGAAGAGGACAGCCAACTTGGCGATTTCATTGAAGACAAAAATTCCAAATCGCCTGTCGCCGAAGCAACATTTACGATGCTTAAAGAGCGTATTGAAGAGGTACTCCGTACATTGACGGAGCGCGAAGCAAAGGTTATCCGCTTGAGGTTTGGGATTGGGGATGGCTATCCCCGGACGCTAGAGGAGGTTGGTACAGAGTTTCAAGTAACCCGCGAGCGCATCCGCCAAATTGAAGCAAAAGCCTTACGAAAATTGCGTCACCCAACCCGCAGCCACCAGCTACGGGGCTTTCTGGACTAAAGCTTAAAGACAGAAATAAGTGGACAGTAGATCCTTGAAAAGGTTTGAAACCTTTTCAAGGTTGAATCGAGTTGTTGCGAAGCACCGGCAGATGAATGCCGAAAGTAATACAAGCTGCCATCTTGGACTACAGGTTGGCAATTTCTGTTTTAGAAATTTTCATTGACAAATTCACCGCGAACTTTTATAATTGCGCGATCTAAGATGGGCCTATAGCTCAGTGGTCAGAGCCGCCGGCTCATAACCGGCTGGTCCTAGGTTCGAATCCTAGTGGGCCCATTATTTCCTTTCCATCGTCCATTTCCTCTCCTTTCCACTGTAAATCCTGTGTATGGGGCGTTAGCTCAGGGGTACGAGCGCTACCTTCACACGGTAGAAGTCACTGGTTCAAATCCAGTACGCCCCATCACCTCCCTCATTGTGTTTTCCCGTTATCTTCCTTCCCTATCAGCGTTTGTTCTCCAAGCTAATACCCATCTATCGATCCTGTTATTTTTCGACAAAGAAAGGTAGGAACAACAATGAAGATTACGAATATCAAAACGGTCATGGCTCGCTTCGGCGGCCGTTCCAGGGGCCTAATTAAAATCGAGACCGACGAAGGCCTCTACGGGTGGGGCGAAACCTACTCCGTCGGACCAAACCTTTCCGCCGAACCCATCGCCGATTACATCTTCGAGATGATCAAAGGTGAAGATCCGCGCCGCATCGAATACATCATGCTGAAAATTCACCAGCAGTTCCGCTTCCCTGCCGGTGGTACGGGTTTGGCTGTTATCTCCGCTATCGATCACGCGCTCTGGGACATCAGCGGTAAGGCTGCCGGACTTCCCGTCTATATGCTCCTCGGGGGAACTGCCCGCGACCGCGTCCGTGTCTATCACGGCATCGGTGGTCGCAATGGCGAGGAGGTCGGCGAAAGGGCACAGAAATTGCACGAAGAATGGGGCTTTGCAGCCTTCAAGACCAGCCCTTATCAACTCAACCCCGATGCCGATCGCTGGGGACGGGTCTGCGCAGCCGCCGCCGAATACTTCGAGGACATCCGCAACAACACGCCGGACGACTGGGAATTTGCCTTCGACCCGCATGCGAAGATCTTCGAGCCCATTCGCGCTCTGCAATTAGCCAATGCGCTGGCGCCTTATGACCCCTACTTCTACGAAGAACCATTGAGGCCCGAGCATATTCCCGCCTGGTCACGCTTGCGCTCTCAGATGCAGGTGCCGCTGGCGACCGGCGAAAGCCTCTACACTCGCTTCGAGTTTCTCGACCTGCTGGCTGCTCAAGGGGCGGACATCATTCAGCCGGACATCTGTGTCTGCGGCGGGTTGCTCGAAATGCGCAAGATCGCCGCCATCGCCGAAGCGCATTACGTTTCCATCGCGCCCCACAACCCGATGGGCCCCCTGGCGACAGCGGTGAACGTCCACTTTGCCGCTTCAACGCCAAATTTCAAGATCCTCGAGTACATCCTGCCAGTGGACACCGAATGGAATGAGTGGGTGGACGAACCTTATCTGCCCAAAGACGGGTACCTGGAGTTGCGAGACCGTCCTGGCCTCGGCGTGGAGGTGAATGAAGACGCCATCACCGATAATGAATATATCCACTGGCAGCGCACCTGCCCGATTCGCCCAGACGGGGCAACCGGGTACATTTAGACAGGAAACGTGAATTGAGCAGATGTTACAAATTGTGAGTTGGGATTTCCATACGTCAGCCTGAGTGAGGCGAAGCATCTCAAACGACGAGATCCTTCGCTCGCTCAGAATGACCAACCGAAAATGCAGTTTAGGCTCTTGACAAGCATAAAGGGCCACAACTAAATTTCAAACAAGACTGAGGAGGACAAATTATGAACACGGTTCGGTTTCACATTTTGCTTTTGGTCGCTGTGATAGTAGCAACCCAGCACACCTGTGTTTCAACCAATACGCAAAAACAAGCGGGAAAACTCATCCAGGAAAAGGATTATCAAGGCGCTGCTGATGTGTATCAGGCGGTCATCGATTCCAAACCCGGAACGCCGGATGCTCGCCAGGCGCAATTAGGCATCGCCAAGTTATATATCGACAAAATGAATAGATCCCAACAGGGCGCTCAGGTTTATCAAGACCTCATCGCTGCGGCGCCGGACAGCGAGGAAGCTGCCCAAGCCCACTGGCGCCTGGGCATCTATGCTTTCAAAACGAAAAAAGATTATGAGTTGGCACAACAATCCTTTGACGCCATCATTAACAAATTTCCGAGCCTTGAGCTGAGTCATAACGCGCAACTGATGCTGGCAAAGAGCTATGAGGAAGCTGAGGATTATGAGAAGGCAGCAGAGATCTACGACAATGTCGCAAACCGCCATCCCAAAGGTGACCGTGCTGCACAAGCACTCACCAATAAAGCCAAGATTCAGAAGGAATACCTGCAGGATGAAAACGAAGCCAAGCGAACCTACCAAACCCTCGTCAAGCGGTATGGCAAGATCGAAGGGACTGAAAAAGCGGTTGAGAAGGCGAAACAAGAACTCGAACTGATGCGGGCAAGTATCCCCGAACCGGTTGATCCGTTGGCGACAGAATATGGACGGCAACTCGCGGCGCGGGAGAAACGCCGGGAACGCGATCGCCCGCGGGGCGGCGTTGAACGCAGTCCCGCGATGGGTGTGGTAGCTACAGCCGCGGACTCCGGTTTCGGCGTGAATGCTGACGAGATCATGAGAGACTTTGGCCCCCAGGCTCAAGGAGATGAGGAAGGAACTTACTACGATGCGATGTTGCAGATTGCTAGCTATAACTTTATGGATGAACGCTATCGTGACGCCGGGGCGTTGTATTTTCGTGCGATTGAACTTGCCAAAGCGGATGATACGGAGGTCGATCCGCTGCATCATGCCCATCTTCGTCTATCGATCTGCTATCGCAAACTTGGAATGCACCAGCGTGCGGCTAAGCTATTAAGGAAAGCTGTCAGGCGAGATAAACGAGTTCTTGAGTCTGTCATCACGACAGGCGGGACGCAATACAGCGATGGGGATTACGAAAAAGCGATTGAAACTTACAACTCTGTCTTGGGTGTGAATCGAACCAAAGACCCGGAGATTTATTGGAGACTAGGACTCGTCTACCAAAAAATGGGCGATTACCAGAAGGAAGCGGAATCTTGCGAGCGCGCCATCGCCGGCAACACGGAATACACCGACGCACTCCAAAGTCTTGCCTATGTGCTTTACCGCCATCTAAACGAAAAAGACCGGGGTGAGATCTTCGACGATCTCGCCAAGGGCACAGGCAACACTTACGATGGCGAAAAGGAACTGGGCGCTATCTGTTATAAATATGGCGCCTACCACCGGGCAAAATCAAAATACAAGGTAGCCGCACGTATTGCCCAACGGCAGAAAAAAGATGCCACAACCGAAGCGGAAAAACGTCTCCTCGATAATCAGATTGTCTACGCAAGGGTGCACGCAGCGATGGCTGCCTACAAAAGCGGAATGGAAGATAAAGCGCAAGAAATCCTGGATGCGCTCGCCGCCGAATATGTCGATCACCCACTGATACCATACGGACAGGGACAGCTTGCCCTGTTCAAAGGCAACGCCGATGCCGCAATTGCCGCCTTCAAAGCGTCGATGGAAAAAGATCCGGCTTTTGATGCGGCACCCATCGCGCTAGGTGAATATTATCTCTCACAGGGATATACGGATGAGGCAATCGCGTTATGGCAGGAATTCCTTAAAACCAGGTCCCGTAATCGCGTGGTACGTCGCCTTCTCAACCAGTTGAAAAAGCAGATTGAAGCACCAGCAGCCTCGGATTAGGGGCTGTTGACAAACTAGGTTCTGTTGACATTTGAGTATAAGGTTGTGGCATAATAGAAGAATGACGCCAATAACCTTACCTGATGAACAATGGAATAAGATATACCAGTTTCTTCTAAGCTGTCCCACCATCTATGTTGGCGACGAAGCTGCTACACGCCGCTTCGTCGAAGCGGTTCTGTGGGTGACTCGTAGTGGGGCTCAATGGAGACTTCTACCAGACACCTATGGCAAATGGAACACCCTCTACAAGCGGTTTGCTCGATGGTACGACAAAGGTATCTTCACACAGATGCACCACCACTTCGCCTCTGACCCCGATATCGAGTCGCTTATTGTGGACAGTACAATTTGCCGCGCGCACCCGTGTGCGGCGGGCGCCTTAAAAAAAACGGTGGCACTGAAAACCAAGCATTAGGTCGCTCTCGGGGCGGTTTCAGTACAAAAATTCACATCACAGTTAACGGACTAGGCAATCCCCTAAGAATTCATCTGACCCCCGGTCAGAGACATGACATAACTGAGGCGGAAGGGTTGATAATCGGATATAACAGTGAATATGTGATTGGAGACAAGGGGTACGATTCGGACGCTTTTATCGCCGTTATTGAGGCGAATGGAGCGATTGCGGTGATACCGCCAAAAAGTCATCGTGTTGACCAAAGAACGTATGACAAACACTTATACAAAGAGAGACATCGGGTTGAATGTTTCATTAACAAGATAAAATGGTATCGTCGTATCTTCTCTCGGTTTGAGAAGTTAGCTGTCCGTTATTTTGGATTTCTCAGCTTTGTCTCCACTCTTATATGGCTCCGTTGAAATGTCAACAGAACCTAATACCATTTCCGATTGACAATCAAGCATAACTTCTGGAAGGAATGGAGGGAAAGGAAGAACGGAAGAAAACCATCCTTCCTTTCCTTCCGTTCTTCCCTTCCTTCCGCTCTAATACTGTGTTTTTATTCAGAAACGCTATAAATAAGGCGCAGCAGACTGTGCTCGTCCGAGAATCGGACTGAACCTTTCTGTTCTACGCCTTCCGCGAGTTTGTCAACACACCCTAGTCCCAATCGCAGGAGGTTTCACTTCCATGTCCATTCCGAAACTATCCGTCAGCAATCCTGTTCTGGCGAACCTGCTCATGATCGCCATCATCGTATTTGGTGTATATGCCTGGATTGTTCTCCCCAGAGACTTGACCCCCGAAATCTCTCTCCACTCCGCTACCGTGACAACATTCTATCCCGGCGCCTCCTCCGAAGATGTCGAAAAACTCGTTACCGTGCCGATTGAGGATGCAATTGAAGAGGACATGAGCAAAATCGACCTCATTGTTTCTGCCTCGTCGGAGGAACGGTCGTTGATCTCCATCCAATTTGAGGAAATCGGCGACCGTGAGTTTGATAAACAATTTCAGAATCTTCGGACAGCCGTGGATAGAGTCAATGAGCTCCCGGCTGAGATTCTGGAGGAACCCCAGGTGCTGGCACTCGATATATCGACCGGTTTTCCGATGCTGACGGTTGTTGTTGGTGGGGAGATTTCGGAAGATCGGATGAAGGAAATTGCTGAGAACCTGAAAGATGAAATCCGTGAAATTCAAAATATTGCCTCCGTCCGGTTAGCGGGAGTGCGTGAAAGGGAAATCTGGGTCGAAGTCAATCCGGATCAGTTGAAGGCATATTATCTCCCCATCGAAGCGGTCATCAACGCGCTGAAATCCCATAACCTGAACCTCCCCGCGGGAACATTAGAAGTGGGGACATCGGAGTACCTGGTACGCACGATGGGAGAGTTTAGCAACCTGAAAGAAATTGAAGACACAATTATACGCGCCCAACGGACGGGAACCCCTTTGCGGATACGCGATGTTGCGACCGTCTCCGATACTTATGAGAAGTCACGTACATTATCGCACATCAACGGTACGCCATCGATTAGCCTGACTGTCCAAAAGAAGACGGAGGGCAACACTATCAAACTCGTCAAGCAGATTCGGCAACTGGTCGAGAGGCGCGAACGCGACCTGCCAGAGGGGACGGAACTTTCGGTAGTAAATGACTACTCCATTATCCTAAAAGAGCGACTTGGCATTCTGCAAAATAACGCCCTTTTTGGACTCATCCTTGTCGTTATTCTCCTTTTCCTCTTTCTGGGGTGGCGTAACGCCCTTTTTGCAGCATTGGGCATCCCGGTTGCGTTCATGGCGACCTTCTTCTTTCTGCACTTGACAGGATATATCCTCAGCAGCGTCGCATTGTTCGGCTTAATTTTGGTTGTTGGTGTCGTCGTGGACGATGCAATCGTCGTGATTGAAAACGTGTTCCGCCACATTCAGCAAGGCAAATCTCCGAAAGAAGCAGCTGTTGCCGGCGCCGAAGAGGTTGGGCGGCCCGTCCTTTCGGCAAGTTTGACCACGATTGCCGCGTTTGGACCGCTCATGTTTATGTCAGGTATCCCTGGCCAGTTTATGCGAATCGTCCCAATGGTCGCCATCCTGGTGATACTCGCATCGTTGCTCGAGGTCTTCATGATCTTGCCAGCCCATATCGCAGAGTGGGGGATGGCGCAGAGTCGGGAGCAACGGCGGTGTACCTGGTTTGATCGGGTGAGAGGGCACTATGTTCGTATCCTCAAGCGAACGATTCGCTGGCGCTATGCGGTTGTCTCTAGCGTTTTGGGCTTTGGGGTATTGGTCTCTATCGGCGCTTTTCTGCTGCTGGAGAAGGAACTCTTCCCCGGTGAAGATTTTCCGCAATTTTACATCAAGGCGGAAATGCCAACGTCATTTAGTATAAAACAGACATCCGCTATTCTAGCAAAGGTCGAGGAAGTTGCCATGTCCCTTCCGTCTGACGAGCGCGTCGCCGTTGTGACAAACATCGGTTTGCTCACACCGACCGGTTCTCTTCTTGAGGGCGTGACCTTCCGCTCCAACGTCGGCGAAGTGTTGGTTGAATTGGCGCCGAAGGATGAACGTGAGCGAAGCACGGATGAGATTGTCGCAGGACTCCGGGGGAAGGTCGCAGAAATCAGTGGGATAGAGAAACTCACATTTGACAGGCTGGAAGGTGGACCGCCACAAGGCAAAGATGTCGAGGTGAAAGTCAAAGGAGAACAGTTTGAGGAGTTGGAAAAGATTGCCGAATTGCTCAAGGGAGAGCTACATCAAATGGATGGCGTCTACAATATACAGGAGGACTTTCTGACAGGTAAAGTAGAGCTCCGAATTCGTATCAAGGAAGAGAAAGCACATCAGTACGGCTTAAATATCTTCCAGATTGCTTACAACGTGCGCAACGCCCTCGAAGGAAATACAACGACTACTTATCGTGATGCGGACGAGTCAGTTGATGTCGTTGTGAAATATGATCAGCATGCTCTGCGAACAGTCGCCAATCTTGAGGAACTGGTGATCACCACCCCGGCCGGGGTGATTGTGCCGCTAAGGGATGTCGCCGAAGTGCGAGAGGAAGCGGGTTATGCCGAAATTCGGCGGTTTGAGAACGAACGTGCGATTACCGTCTCCGCTACTGTGGACAAGAAAAAGACGAGCGCCTTCATGGTCAACCAAGCATTGATTGGGGCTTTCAGCAATATTGAATCGATGTTCCCCGGCTATCGCCTCGACTTCCGCGGCGTCTTCGACCAGATCCAAGAATCATTTGGCGAACTCTGGAAGTTGTTTATCGTTGGGGTTTTAATCATGTACGTCATATTAGGAACACAGTTCAAATCCTTTATTCAGCCAGTCATTATTCTCTTTGCCGTGCCTTTTGGCATCATCGGTGCGATGGTCGGATTGTTAGCCGTTGGTGCGACATTGAGCATGGTCGCAATGTTTGGTATTGTTGCGTTGGCAGGGATCGTTGTCAATGACTCGATTGTATTGATTGACTTCATGAACAAGTACCGCGAGCGTGGCTATAACAAGTGGCGAGCAATTCTTAAAGGTGGAAGCGTGCGTCTACGCCCGATAATCTTAACCTCAATCACAACGATCTTCGGCTTAATCCCGATGGCAACCGGGCTAGGTGGAAAGTCGCCAATCTGGATGCCGCTGGCGAGCACAATCATCTTTGGACTTTCCGCAGCCACGTTTCTGACGTTATTTATCATGCCAGCGTTATACGCAATTACGACGGATTTACGTGCATTGTTCGTCAAGCGCGAGGAATCGGTGGCTGTCCCGGTTATTGAGGAAGCGCCTATCGGTGCACAGTCTGCGGACGATTGAGAATCCAAGCTCATCAATTTCACTCCCTGCCAACTTCCCACCTTCATACGTGGCCACTGTACTCTCAAAGAAACCCGACCATGATAGCAAAGATGAGGCGTTTCAGGTTTTGCGAATCGACGAATCTGCAAATCTGCGAATCGAGCGAACCACGAAAAACCCGCTCCCACGCCTCCTCACCCCCACGCTTCGATACCAGTCACTACGCATTTTCTCATATATTTAGTGATAGCACACCATCCTCGTTGGGGTATAGTATAATTGTCTTGGTTCCTTGCCATTTGCCCTATCTGTTTCCGTTCCTTCCGTTTCTTCTTTCCCCTCACCTCACTCACTGCTCTGCACCGCGAATCCTTTATGACTGTGACACTGCAAGCTTCCCCTCCAAAAAAATGTCTCATCACCTTCAAACCCTCAACTTCAGGAAGAGATTCAACTATGGACCAACTACTCAAAACGCTGACGCTGCAACTGAAAGCTGCTGCCAGAAAAATAACTCACAATCCCGATTTGCAGGACGGTCTCTTTCAAGAAACACCCATTTTTCCCCACGTTGCTCAACGTTTGGCGTATCGAAGCGAGGCCCCGTCTGCGCCAGAACGCTGGTTGCCAGAAACACCACGCAAAGTCCGGTTAAGATGGGCCATTTTGTTATCTTCATGTGTTTGCCTTCCGTCACAGTTTTCTACACGCAGAACCGCTCAACAAATTGACTAAACACAGAAACAGCTTGATCTAGCTGATCCAATTCAATCCATTCATCGACGGTATGGGCTTGCAGAATACTTCCCGGCCCGATAACGATGAGTTCCATGTGTTGTCCAAAAACTGTGCCATCTGTGCCGTAAGGGACGGTTAACGACTCGTCCTTCCCCGTGATTTCGAGAGCTGCACGCACAATCTCGGAATCACGGGGCGTAACCATCGGCTCTCGCCAGTGGTGGATGTCAAACGCTAAACCGTGCTTTTCGGCGGATTGACGGGCGCGATCAACCCACTCCTGTGGATTTTGCCCCGGCATCGGGCGATAGTTAATCATGCAGGTGCTCAGAGGCGGCGTGATGTTTGCCGCATTACTGCCATCGCTAATCGTGATATTCCAATCCGAGAAAGGCGGGTCAAAATCATCGTTAAAGTATGCCGAATCTGTTGTCAGCGTGTTGTAGATCTTTCGCATCTCAGACAGGAAGGGGATAAGCTTGAGATTTGCGTTCTCTCCTTTGCCCGTACTGCTATGCGCCGCATGCCCCCGCGCTGTCACGACAAACCGGATGACGCCTTTATGCGCATGAATCACCTTTAGCAACGTGGGCTCACCGACGATGCCGTATCGTGGAAAAGACGCTTTGAACATCTCTGATCGCTCTACAACTGCCTTCGCACCGATACAGCCAACCTCTTCATCCGCTGTGACAACCACGTAAATGGGATGTTCGAGTTCCGACGCTGAATAGCGTGATGCAACTTCGAGCATGCAAGCAACGCTTCCTTTCATGTCGCAACTGCCGCGACCGTACATTTTCGTTCTGTCAATTCGTCCCTCAAACGGATCAAGATCCCAACCCTCCACAGGTACGGTATCAATATGTCCAAGAAACGCAAGACCATGATCTCCAGAACTATTGCGTTTGCCCTTCCGACCAATTAGGTTTGCCTTGCGTACCCCGTTCGGATCGAGATATTCAACCCGTTCAACCTCACAACCGATCTTCCGCATCAGCGACTCCAGAAAATCCACCGCTTCAATATTGCTATTCCGACTTACGGTATTGTAGCGAATGAGATCTTGGGTTAGCTCTGTTGCATTCATAATTATTCCTCCGGGAACTGTAGATTAGCGCATTGGTTCGTTGGATGCCTAAACGGATGAGCCAATGGACTCATATTTTCAGGAATTATCAGCGCCAGGGTGTTTTGCATCAACGCCCTTCAAGACTATATCACCGGATGACGGTTCAAAAATTGCCAACTGCGCCAACGCTTCCTGAATCTCTTCCAGCCGAGTTGAGTCTGTAATCTTTGCGCCATTTGTATCTGTCACGTAGAATGAATCCTCTGCGATAAACGCTTCTGTCGTGATCTTGGCGAGACGGATATCCAAGCCAAGTTTATAGAATTCATCCGAGATTGTGTAGAGCAATCCAATCCAATCTTGTGCACGGATGTCGATAATCGTTGCGTAATCTGAACCCTCATTGTCAATCCTGATTCCTGGCAGGATATAACGCCGTTGGGGATGGGCAGAAGGATCCGATTTGCGTTGCCGCTGCAGAACGGTTTCCACATCGGTTTCCCCTTCCCAGACGGCGGTTAAGGTCTCCTCAACCTGGCGATACCAATCTGAGATTGGACCTTTTCCCGTCTGTCCATCCGTTACATTCAGAACATCGATGGCAATCCCGTCGCTTCGCGTGTTAATCATAGCACTCAGGATGTTGATATTCTCAGCCGCGAGTACGCCCGTAATTCGCCGAAAAATGCCCCGTGCATCGCGGGTACAGATGCCCATCTGCGTGTAAATCTGATTCTCCGCAAAACGGGAGATAGCGATTGAATTATCACCCAACTGTTCAACGAGCTGGATCTGCTTGCTGATGAATTCAGGCGTCTGTGAACTGAGTCCCTGTTCAGGCATCGTTTCAAAATGTCGCACGATTACAGCTTCGCCGATCGTTTCGCCGATAAGTTGAATGATCTGCTTTTGAAGTTCATCGACCTGCAAGAAATCCACCTTGCCTTGTAGGAACTTGAGTGTCCGTGTGTAGAGTTGCCAAAGTAGAATCGCGTTCCATTCGTTCCAAATTTCCGGGCTCACCGCTCGCATATCGGCAAAAGTCAAGAGATAGAGCATCTTCAGGTGGCGCGCATCCTTCACCAACTCTGCGAAGCGTTCAATTACTTTCGGGTCATCGAGATCGCGTTGTTGGGCGGTATGGCCCATATCAAGGTGTCTTGAAATAAGGAATAACACAGCTTCTTTATCCACGGCATCCAGTCCTAAACGATCTAGCGCCGCTTGCGCCACTTCAACGCCTCGCTTATCATGCCCCTCTGAACCTTCGACCCCTTTGCCCACATCATGCAGTAAAATGGCGAGCCGCAGCAGCTCCGGCTTCTCCACTTCTTTAATAATGTCAAGAAAAACCTGTCCGTCCTTTAACTTTGCCAATGTTGCTTCTTCGAGGTTCTCGATTGCGTACAGGGTATGTTCATCGACCGTATATTGATGAGGCCGATCAAATCGCACCAGTGATCGCACCATCCCGAATTCAGGCAAGTAACGATCTAGCACCTGCCAACGGTGCATTCGGCGTAGGACTTCAGTGACCGCTTTCGGATAGCGGAGAATCGACAGAAAGCATTCCGCGACTTCAGGTGAATATCGGAAGTTCTCATCAATCAAATCTAGATTTGCGGAAATCTCGTGTCGCACATCGGCATGGATTCGATTCCCCAACTGTTGACGGCACATGAATACCTTCATTATGCGGGTGGGGTCATCTGTCAAACTTGCATATCCCTCCTGAAAACCAATCTCATTCCGGACAATCGCAAAACCATCTGGCAATACTTTGGGTCGCCATCGGTCAAGCACTCGATGCAGCAGGGATTCTTGATACTTCACACGGTCAATAATGAGCTTCGCAAATTCATAGAGGTGCTCCGCGTGCAGATAGTAATCTCGCATCATGGCTTCCTCTGCGAGGACGCCCCCATTATCCTGGTACCCGAGATTTTTGGCGACGATCTCTTGAGTCTCAAAGGTCAACTGATCGCTTCTTTTTCGATTGACATAATGGAGTTCGTTGCGCAGTCGCCACAGAAAATCGAGCGAAGCTTCACACGCTTCCGATACTTCTTCAGGAATAACCCCACGCCTGCAAAGTCCTTCCAGATCTTTAACCCCGTAGCGAACCGCCGCAACCCAGATGCCGGTATGAAAGTCCCGCAGCCCTCCGGCACTCTCCTTGATGTTCGGCTCTTGCAAATAGATCGTTGAACCGTAAGATTCGTGACGTTCGCTCCATTCCTGAATCTTTTTCGAGATGAACTTACCCACCTGCTTTTTGTAAAAGTGTTTTGATGTCAGCGTCTGAAATTGGCGAAAAACCGCCTTGTCGCCAACGATATACCGCGCTTCGATCATCGAGGTTTTAGAGAAAATATCATCGTAGGTTGCGCGAACACAATCCTTGAGAGACCGACAGCTATGCCCAACCTCAAAACCGACATCCCAGAGCATCGAAATCAGCAGATTAGCAAACGGTTCCAACTGTTTCACGTTCACGCCTGAAGCATTGTAAACCAGCATGATGTCAATATCTGAATATGGATTTAACTCCTCACGTCCATATCCCCCCAATGCGAGAATGGCGACAGGGGTCTGTTTAGATAGCAAGGGTGCGTCGCCGCTCACCTTGATCGCGGATTGGTAGATGCGCTGAATCACATTGTCTGTAAGACCGGTGTATTCTTCGACAATTTCCTTGCCGCCGATTCCGAAGCGATGGCGTAAGTAGATGCGTTCACGTTCTTTGATACAGAAATTTTTCAGGTCTTCAACAAGCCTATGGTTTTGTAATTGATTTTGTTGCTGTTGCATTTATGTTCTCCGAAATACTGAACCTTTCAAAGGTTCAAAACCTTTGAAAGGTTTGGCTGGTTGTCACCCCAACCTGGACAGGTCGCTGAAAAATAGGATACAAGCCAGCACCGGTAACACGGCAAGGAGTAGCTTGACTTCAAGCAGGTAGTTCTGATAGCGCAAAGCAGATGGATCGCCCGTCTGTAGCCGATTAATAAATTCAATTCGTCGATCAATCGAAGGGTGCGTCTGAAAGCACTCGAACAGATGCTGGATGGATCGGGGTATGTAATTGAGGTATGCAAGGCGATTCAGGGCGGATTTGAACGCCTCCGACTTGCCTGTAAGCGCAGCGGCATAGAGATCTGCCTGGTGCTCGAAACGTCTCGAAAGGGAGCGAAAAATGATAACGAAGTAGAAGAAAACGAAAAAGATCGCGCCAATTGCTGATAGAATAGGAGAATAGGGTAGCATCGACTCAATCGGCCGCTCAATGTAGATATAATAGACGGCATAGCTGAGAAAGTAGGCAATGGAAAAGATGAAATAGGTCAAAATATGTTTGTAACGGATATGCCCAAATTCATGCGCCACAATTGTTTCAATTTCATCATCGGAGAAGTATTTCAGCAGAGCATCAGTCAGGAAAATCTGGCGGGACCATGGGATAATTCCAGCCACAGCCGCGTTAGCAACTGCGAGTGACCCCGTCTGCCAGACAACGATGTTTTTGTACTTGATGTTGTTTTGCGTAGCCAACCAATGCAACCTCCTTCTCAAATTCGCATCAGCTAGAGGCACTGTCCTCCAGATGGCACCCAACAACAGAGGGGCGTAGATGTACGCCAATAAAATCAGGAATGCTATAAACACCATAGGCAGGTATATATGCTTGGCAAAAAACGGGACGTGTTCGATTAGATCAAGCAAGGAAAGGTAGGCAAACAACGGTACCAGAGGCAGCAGAAGAAATTTCAGGTGGAAGCTGAGGAATTCACTCCGTTTCCAATCCCGTACCTCCACCTTCCGCTCAATTTCATAAAGCGCAAGACGGATCAGCATTAACCCAACAAGAAGCGGGACAATCGCGACGATTTGGCGTGTATAAGTTAAAGCCAACCACTCCAACTCCTGATCGATTAACAACGGCAAATTCAGGAGGTATACATCACAAATGTAACCAATCAGGATGAGGCATTCAAAGACAATCGCAGATCGTTTCAGGAGGTACAATTGACGCATTCGGGCATTCTGATTGGTGGGCAATGTTCTCGCTGCATATGATCCAAAAAAATAAACAAGAGCTGCCGGCAAGACAGTCACTGCCACCGTAACCATGAGGGTGAGCAGTTGATTAAACTCTCCACTACCTCCCGATGGTTCAAAGGAGAGGAGAAAAATCAATCCTGCGATTAAAACAATGCTAATCTGGCCCATTATCGTATTCCTGACTGGAATTTAAGGAGGTGTATTAAGGCGCTTGAAACGAATCGGTATTCTATCATGTGTTGTCTGAGAAGTCAAACGAAAACCTAGAGTGCGCCCAGGGGTTATTTAGTTTTCAATGGAACCACGATTAGACCTTTCCCCTAACCCCTCTTCTGCGCTATCTATTAACCAGATCTTTTCGCTCGGCGATGAAGTCGCCGAGCTACAGAAAACGGTGCCCGATGAGTCGGGCTTTCGGGGGATCTGAAAAGTCTGATTTATCGAACGCAGCCTTGTAGCCCGCTGATTCATCGGCGGGTGCTCCAGGACGCTGTTGGAAAGTTCCCCCCTTTCGATTTCAGATTCAGGGGTGGACAGGTGGTGATAAAATCAGAGGCTCCTAATTCCCAAGCTATAGCCCCAACACGATCGGGATCCAAAGCAACTTGGGAATCTACATCGGCGAAGTTTCGGAACGATCGGGGCTTTCGCCAAGGTGTCCGCCTTTGAACCGTTTCAGAGACCGGCCGAGGCAGAGGTCAAAAACCAAGCCTGCGTGTGTCAGAAAAGTGTTGACAGACAGTGCAAGGTTATTTATAATCCCGAAAACTTGGAACCATAAGGAGGCACGAACAATGAACATAACCGTCCCCGCGTTGCCAACTATTTCACTTAGACCGTATCAGGTGAGCCGACTCATTATCGGTGACAATCCAATTTACGGTTACTCGCATTTCAACCAACTGCTTTCTCAGCACCAGCAAGACGTCCACACCCCCGATCAAGTGATGGCGACGCTGAGGCGTGCAGAGGAGGTCGGCGTCAACACATGGCAGAACACAATCACGGAACGTTCCCTCTCCGATCTGCGGCGCTATCGGGAGGAAGGCGGTGCAATCCAATGGCTATGCCTCAGTACGCCGCAGTGGTATGATGAACCACACCGTGTTGAGGAAGCCGCACGCCACAAACCAATCGGCATAGTGCCACACGGCAGCATTGGAGATCGCTGTCTGCGAGAGAACAAACTCGATCTGCTCAGAGACATCCTCAAGCGTATTCGGAATACCGGCGTTTTGGTCGGATTATCCGTTCACGACCCGAAGCTCCTTCGCATTGCAGAGAATGAGGACTGGGACGTTGATTACTACATGACTGCGCTTTACAACCTTCGCGTTGGAAGGGAAGAATTTGAACAGAAGTTTGGCCACCCGCCTTTGGGAGAGATTTATCTGCGTGAGCACCGCCCTGAGATGTGTGAACAGATCCAACAAACGGACAAACCGTGTATTGCCTTCAAAGTCCTCGCCGCCGGTCGGGCAATCGGCTCTAAGGAGCAGATCCGAGAGGAGTTTGCGTTCGCTTTGACGCACATCAAGCCTACCGACGCCATCCTCATCGGCATGTACCAGAAGTTCGGCGATCAGATCGGTGAAAACGCTGCGATGGTTGCTGAAATCTGTCAGGGGAAAGAGTAGCCACTCAATTTTCGAGATGGTTTGCAATTCAGTTAACACTTTGATATCGTGCTGCAAAATCCATCCATTTGACTTCATAGGAGATTTCCGGCGAAATATGGCAATTCCTGATTGATTTAATGACGTGGATAGTATATAATTGATCCGTGATAACAACCCGATCGTGTAAGCTGCTTTACACCGAAGAAGGGGGAAATTTTATGAGCCAGACATTTCGGGTGGGAATCACTCGTGACGTCCTCAAACCGGATGGGACGCTCGGCTTCGGCGACATCGGCTTGAGTTTGTTGGAACAGGCAGAAGGCGTAGAGTGGGAGTTCTTAGCGGAGAATACGCCGACGTTGCGCGGCGATCAGGTACAGGACTATGATGCCTTGCTAGTGCTGGCGCCGGCAGTGACCGGTGAGACACTGGAGGGCGGTGACCGCCTGGCAATTTTAGCACGGTTCGGCGTGGGTTACGACAGTGTAGACGTGGCAGCCTGTAGCAAAAACGGAGTCCTGCTGACCATCACTCCCGACGGCGTGCGGCGACCTGTGGCGGTTTCCATCATCACTTTTATCCTGGCACTCAGCCACAAGTTGTTTATCAAGGACCACCTGACCCGCAACGGGCGTTGGGGAGAGAAACTGGATCATATGGGTATGGGTGTCACCGGGCGGACGCTCGGCCTGGTGGGGCTGGGAAATATCGGACGCGAAGTATTCAAACTGGCGCAACCGTTCGGGATGCGTCACCTGGCATACGATCCTTATGTGATTCCTGAGCAGGCAACTGCGGCAGGGGTGGAGTTGGTGGATTTAGAGATGTTGCTCCGCACGTCAGACTTCGTCTCCATCTGCTGCGCCCTCACCCCGGAGACCCACCACCTGCTCAACGCAGAACGACTCGCGCTCATGAAGGAGACCGCTTACCTGATCAACACCGCCCGCGGTCCCATCGTAGACCAAGCTGCGCTCACCGTCGCGCTGCGAGAAGGGCACATTCAGGGAGCGGCGCTGGATGTGTTTGAACGGGAGCCGGTAGACCCTAACGATCCAATCTTAAAACTGGATAACGTCATCGTCACGCCGCACGGCATCTGCTGGACAGACGAGTGCTTTCTGGGCAACGGGAAAAGCGCGTGCCAAAGTATTCTGGATGTCACGGCTGGATGCATCCCAAACAACGTAGTCAACCATGATGCGCTGGACCACCCGCGCTTTCAAGAGAAATTGCGCCAATATAGGGCGAGAACAGAGGCGAAATGAGAGAAAACAAGGTCAAACGGGCCCTGAAGGGTGGAGGCGTGTCGATAGGCACGATGGTGTTCGAGTTTAATACGACCGGTATTTCGCGTATTGCTGCGGAAGCAGGCGCCGAGTTTGTTATATTCGACATGGAGCACACCGGCTGGAGCGTAGAGACGGTGCGCACGCTGATAGCGACCTCACGGGCAGCGGACATCGTGCCGATGGTGCGCGTGCCCACGACAGAATACCACTTCTTCGCACGCGCACTGGATGTCGGCGCGATGGGGTTGATGGTTCCAATGGTTGAAAACGAGGAGCAGGCACGGCTGATCGTGGAGTCCGCCAAGTATCCACCGATGGGCCGCCGCGGAGCCGCCTTCGGTGTGGCACATGACGATTACACGGGCGGCGATATCTTGGCAAAGATGGCGAGCGCCAACGAAGAAGGACTACTCATCGTTCAGATTGAAACCGTGCAAGGCGTCGAGAACGCGGACAAGATCGCGGCGATCGACGGGATTGATGTGCTGTGGATTGGTCACTTCGACTTGACCAACTCCATGAGGATTCCGGGGCAGTTCAATCATCCGGCGTTTCAGCGAGCCGTCAACCGTGTCCTCGAAGCCTGTCAACAGCACGGTGCGGCAGCGGGTTTCATGGCGTCCAACGTTGAGGAAGGACGTTCCATGCTGGAACAAGGCTTCCGCTGTCTCGCCTACGGTGGCGACCTCTGGCTTTACCAACAGGCGTTACGTGAGGGCATCAGTGAACTCTGCGCGAATGAATAAGTGAATCGATTATACGAATGAGACAAGAAGGCAAGGAGTTTTCTTGTCCAAACGCTCAGTAGTTAATTAGTCCATTCACGTTTCAATCATCACGTTTCAATCAAAAGGAGGTCAGAGACATGAGCCAACTGCCACTGAGGGTGCTTTACTACGGAAAAGATGAACCCCTGCTGGAGCAGACAGAACTTTACGCCGGTCCGTTATCGCTGATCTTTGAAGGGGGTGATTTGCGCTATATTCGGTTGGGCGACCACGAGATTCTCCGCCGCGTTTACGTCGCCATCCGTGATCAGAATTGGGAGACGATACTACCCCAGCTTTCAAACATTCAGATTGAAAGCTGGGGCGACACATTCCGCATCACCTACGATGTGGAAAACAAGCAGGCCGATGTTCATTTCTTCTGGAAGGGAACTATCGTCGGGAGCGTGGATGGGACTATCACCTTTACAATGGACGGTGAGGTGCTTTCGACCTTCCGTCGCAACCGGATCGGCTTTTGTGTGCTCCACCCGATGGCGTGTGCGGGCCTCCCCTGCCGCGTCGAGAAGGTAGACGGCACGCTGGAAGAAGGCGCCTTCCCCAAGGACATCTCCCCACATCAACCGTTCATGGATATGCGGGCGATCTCCCACAAGGTCACTCCCGACGTTTGGACAGAAGTCCGGTTCGATGGCGACATCTTTGAGATGGAAGACCAGCGCAATTGGACCGATGCTTCTTACAAGACCTACTGCACGCCATTGGCTGCACCTTTCCCCGTGGAGGTCAAACCGGGGGCGAAAATCTCTCAGTCGATTACCTTGACCCTCAAGGACAAAGGTGGAAAACTAAACGATACGCAATACGCAATACGCGATACGAACACAACGATCAATTTCGGCGTTGATGAAAAGTCATCGACTCATCTACCGCGAATCGGACTGGGCGTCGCCAGTCATGGTCAGCCGCTCAAGGCAAAGGAATTGGAACGTCTCAAAGTGCTCAACCTTTCGCATCTACGCGTGGATATAGACCTGACTCAGCCTGATTATGAATCTGCGTTGCGCCGGGCGACTGACGAGGCGAGAGCGTTAGGGGTATCGCTGGAAGCCGCGCTTTTCCTGAGTGATGCGGCAGAGGAGGAATTGCGTGCCTTCGCCAAAGTGGTCGAGCAGGTGAAGCCACCCATTGGGACCTACCTCATCTTCCACACGGCGGAGCCATCCACATCAGCCCAATGGATCGAGTTAGCTCAACACCACTTGTCAGATGCAAAGATCGGATCTGGCACGAATGCGTATTTTACCGAGTTAAATCGCGGACAACCGCCCGTAGACCCGCGTTGGTGGAAACGCCGGAAACACAAGCCACTAGATCTCGCCTGCTATTCGATGAATCCGCAAGTCCATGCCTTCGACAACGCCTCTCTGATCGAGACGCTGGAGACACAAGCTGTGACCGTCGAAAGCGCCCGGCAGTTTACGGACGGATTACCCCTCGCCGTCACACCCATCACGCTTCTGCCGCGTTTCAACCCAAACGCCACCGATCCCGAACCGGAGCCAGCGCCCGGTGAACTGCCCGTACAGATTGATGTGCGGCAGATGTCGTTGTTCGGCGCCGGTTGGACGGTTGGCAGCCTCAAGTATCTCTCCGAGAGCAGCGTGTCTAGCGCCACGTATTACGAAACCAACGGCTGGCGTGGTGTGATGGAAATGAAAAGTGGTTCGCCGGCACCAGAGAAGTTTCGTTCCAGCCCCGGCGGGGTCTTTCCGCTGTATCATGTTTTTGCTGACGTAGGGGAGTTTGCCGGAGGCAAGGTCGTGCAGACAAAGTCGAGCGATACGCTAAAGGTGGATGGCGTTGCCCTCCGCAATGAAGGGAAGGCGCGGGCGGTGCTTGCAAATCTGAGTTCCGAATCACAGCAGGTTAGGGTGGGGGATTTGGCGGAAAGTGTTCGGGTGCGTCACTTGAATGAGACAAACGCGCAAGCCGCGATGTCATCGCCCGAAGCCTTTCGTGAGCAGAGGGATGAACTGATGCAAACGGCTGGTGGAACACTCGAACTCAACCTACTCCCTTACGCCATTGCTCGAATTGATAGTGCGTAGGAGCCTATGCACTCAGGTTATCACTCTGCGATTTCCAAATCGGCATCAAACGTAGAGCATGCTTTGCCAAAAGAATGGGAGGGCGAGGTTCTGAACAAGTTGAGCCCCGATCAGAGATCAAGGGCAACCCCGATTTGCAATCGGGATGCGACCAACTGCGTGAAATCCCGATCCATCAGGGCTGGCAGCACGTTCTACTTCAATCGACCCCCATCCCGGTCAAGGCAAATTTACGGGAGGAAAATATGTCGAATACCGAGCAGTACCGCTATGAACTTGCTTATGTATTCACCGAGCCTTCTCAACAGGTGAAGGATAGGCAAGTTTATGAAACCCGAGATCTCAACACGCCCTACACTTTTCCCGGCTACGCCAAGGCGGAATGGTTGGCGAAGGCGGCAGACCTCCGGGAGCATATTTTGGTCAGCACGGGACTGCTGCCGACGCCGGAAAAAACGCCGTTAAACCCACAGATCTTCGGAAGGATTGAACGAGAGGATTACACCGTTGAGAAGGTCTACTTTGAAGCTTATCCCGGTTTTTTCACGACAGGAAATCTCTACCGCCCGAAAGGGAAAACGGGACCGTTTCCGGGGATTGTCAGCCCACACGGGCATTGGGGCAGAGGGCGTCTGGAAAATAGCGAAGATGGCTCGGTCCCCGGTCGTTGTATCAACTTCGCCAAGCAAGGCTACGTGATCTTCTCACATGACATGGTTGGACGCTGCGACAGCGGAAAACAGATCGATCATCAGTACGGCGGTGCCCGCGAGGCGCTTTGGGGCTTGAGTTTGATGGGGCTTCAGCTTTGGAACGGCATCCGATCCATCGATTTTTTGGAAACGCTGCCTGACGTTGATTCGGATCGGATTGGCTGCACCGGCGCATCGGGCGGGGGGACACAGACGTTCATGCTCACGGCGGTCGATGATCGGATCAAGGTGTCCGCGCCGGTCAACATGATCTCTGCGCACATGCAGGGTGGCTGCCTCTGCGAGAACGCCCCGAGCCTGCGATTGGACGTCAGCAACATAGAAATCGGGGCGCTGATGGCACCGCGTCCCCTATTGCTCGTTTCCGCGACGGGGGATTGGACGAAGAATACGCCCGCAGTCGAGTATCCCGCGATTCGCAGCATCTATGCACACTTCAACGCGGAGGACAAAGTGCATCAGGTGCAAATCAATGCAGGGCATAACTACAACAAAGACAGCCGTGAAGCTGTCTACACCTGGTTCGGGGTGTGGCTCCTGGGCGAAGATGACTCCACGAAATTTAAGGAGGTCCCGTTTGAAGTGGAGACGGATGAAGAGCTGCTGGTTTTTCATGACCGAGAACTTCCTGCGCACGCCCTTGATGTGGAAGGACTTACCCGCTCACGGATCGAAAGTGCTGAGAAGCAACTTGCCGCGCGTAAACCGACCAACGCGGAGGCGCTCAAGCGATTCCGCGAAGAGATGGGCGTCACGCTGCGGGGTTCGCTGGCAATTCGTATCCCCGATTCGACCCCGCCGAAGGTGATTGACAGACCTGATTTCACCGCACATCCCACGCTGATTGGGCAAAACGAGGCAGGAAGTCCACTTCCAGCGATATTTTTTACCCCAAAACCTGCGACGGAGAACGGTTCAGCAACGCTGATTGTTCACCCCGATGGTAAGGCGAATTTAATTGATTCGGAGACAGGTCAGCCGACGCGCTTAATCACTGACCTGCTCACCGCCGGAGAGTCGGTCTTAATGGTGGATGTCTTTTTGACTGGCGAGCACCAGCCTGCTGATGGACAGGCGATACGGGACGAGAGCGTTAGATACTTCACCACCTACAACCGCACGGACGCTGCTCTGTGCGTCCAGGACATTTTGACTGCGCTCGCATATCTGAAGAGGAAAGCGGAAATTTCATCCGTTAACCTAGTTGGGCTTGGGGAGGCGGGCTTGTGGTGCCTCCTCGCCGCCGGATTCGCCAATGTTGACCGGGTCGCGGTTGATGCGAATAGGTTCGACAGTGATAACGACGAGGCGTACCTGCAATCCTTGCCGATACCGGGTATCCGCCGCGCCGGCGATTTTCGCACCGCGGGAACCCTTATCGCACCGCGTTATCTGCTCATCCACAACACGGGTAATGCTTTCCAGACGGATTGGATTACCGATGTGTATCGGACGGTTGGGGCGGTGGATTCCCTGAAGGTGAAAAGAGAAGCAGTATCGGAGGGAGAAATCGTGGCGTGGTTTCTAGAGTAGGTGTTTACCCACTCCTGAGACCTGAGCCCTGATACCTCTGAGAATTGCTAAGGAATTCTCAAAAAACTTGACAAACCCGTTGCATTCTGCTATGATAATGGCGATTTCCGTATTGGTCAACAGGAGGATTTACACATTTGGGTGCACAGGTGAGGGGTGATTGGGTGTCACAACCACTCGCTACTCTACCACTCACACCATGGGCGGCCTTTAACAATGTGTCTACTATCATACTGACCAATACAGATAATGGCGATTTCCATAGGGGTCCACGACCCTCGCCCAAAACGAGGGTCATCGGCCACGGTTCAGAAATGGGAGTCTCAAAGCTAGTCGTGGCAAGGCTCCCGGAGGCTACCCCTTGTGGCACCGCTTTCCCGCTGAAAGGGATTGAAACACAGAAATAAAAAACCCGGTAGGAAATCTCCTACCGGGTTTTTTATTGCCGAAGCCGAATACACTTTGCACCGCAAGCAATTGAGCTTTTTAAGCCCACAAAGATGGCCTCAGTAGAACATGCCCGAGAATCGAACATATTCTACGATACCCCGTCCAAAAAACGCAATCAAAAGCGGTGTTGAGTATAGAAGTCAATAGATACAGGGATACAAAGATGCAGGCATACATCGAGAATCAGCAAACTGGACGGAAATACAGACATGCAGCGAGGTATCCTTGTTTGCTTGCCTCCTTGATAATAGCACTGATCATATTTGCTCGGTCAGCCGCCGTCGCCGGCCCTTCGATATCGATTACGCCTCGGATTCCTAAAATTTCTCCGTCGATTAATCTGGGGGCCTCGGGTGAGACGCTGCGGATTTGGGTACTTTTCACTGACAAGGGCGCCTTGACAACATCCAATCTCCAGGAGGCGCTGGATCGGTATCAGGTGCAGATGTCAGATCGGGTGAAGAAACGTCGCAGATACCGTGCACATCTGAGCCGCCCGGATCTTACGGATCTGCCCCTCGAATCCCGCTACATTGATGCCGTGCTCCGGGTTGGTGGGAAGCTGCGTAGCCAGAGCCGATGGCTGAACGGCATTGGGCTGGAAGCGACAATGGAGGAGATTCGCGCAATCGCACGTCTGCCGCTTGTCCGCGCAATCGATCCAATTCTGCGGCACACAGAGACTTTTGAACTTCCAGTCAGCGGCTCGGGTTCGTTGTCGCCGCGTGCGCCTTCTCCCGTTGTGGTATTGGACTACGGCAATGCCAGTGAACAGATTACACAGATTCAGGCGGACTTTCTGCATCAGGAGGGGTTTCTCGGAAAGAGCATCGTGATCGGATTGCTGGATACGGGGTTTAACCTTGCGCATACCGCACTTCCGGACGTGGACGTCCTCGCCCAGCACGATTTTGTCAACGACGATGATAATACCGCCGATGAGATCGGTCAAGATGATCCGGATCAGGATGTCCATGGTTCAATTGTTTTGGGCATCCTCGCCGGCAAGGCGCCGGGGCAGCTTATTGGCGCCGCGCACCGCGCCAGCTATCTTCTCGCCAAAACGGAGAAAGTGACCGAAAATGGACGTAATTTTGAGCGGCAGATTGAGGAAGACTGGTGGATTGAGGGGCTTGAGTGGCTTGAAGAGATGGGCGCAGATGTAGTGAGCAGTTCGCTCGGTTATTTTGATTGGTATCGTTTCAGAGACCTGGACGGGAAGACCTCAAAAGTTACAGTTGCCGCGAACCTTGCCGTTCAAAAAGGGATGTCTGTCGTTATCGCTGCTGGAAATCTTGGTGCCCAACCACCGAGCAATGCGCTTGGGCTGCCGGGGCGAATTACCCCACCCGCAGACGGGTTTGACATTCTCGCAATCGGTGCTGTGGATCGCGATGGACAGGTGGCACCATTCAGTTCACGAGGACCCACCTTCGACGGACGCATTAAGCCAGACCTGATGGCGATGGGCGAAGACGTTACGAGCATTAACGCATCGACACGCGGTGACTTCTCCAGCAATTACCTGGGCACATCAGTTTCCACGCCGCTTGCTGCCGGTGTCGTGGCGCTGCTGCTGCAAGCCTTCCCGCTTGCGACGCCACAAGATATTGCCGATGCGCTCCGCAGGACTGCGTCGCAATCGGACAAGCCAGATAATACCGCTGGATACGGAGTTATTCGCGCGAGAGCCGCTTATGAGGCGCTGCTCGATCAATTTGGACAAACGGGGTTTCCCAAACCGATTGCCGTCCAGCCAGCGCATGATCGGCTGCGGATTACCTGGGGAAAGCTGAAGCAGGGGGACCTTTTTCAGAATTACCCGAACCCGTTCAATGCAGAGACATGGATGCCCTTTAAGCTGGCATTTCCCGGGCGGGTCACCATTCGGATCTACGACCTTCGTGGACAACTCGTCAATGTGCTTGAACCTGGGCATCTCCCTACAGGTAATTATTCCTCAAAGCATCGCGCCGCATACTGGAATGGGCGAAATCTCAACGGTGAACCTACCGCGAGCGGCAGTTATTTTTACGTTTTGGAATTTTTGGGCCAAACGTATACGCGGAAGATGATTTTGCTGGAATGAAGGAAGATTTTGTGATGCAGATTGAGGAAGCGAAATCCCGACTTGTCGGGACACCGCTTTTGAGACTCGCGCTCCGGTGTCGCCAGACCGCAATTATGTCGTTCCACGCACGGCAGAAGTCGAAAATTAAATGCCCCTTTGTTTAGTCATATAAATTCCCCACGAGAAAAAACAGGTTGAATTTCGGTGTTATTGGTCGTAAACTTTGCGATGAAATGATTCGGCGATACATTCACCCCAAAACTACCAATCGAAAGGAGGTGACTCTACTCAGTCGTCGGCAAACCTGTGAGCATTTGCCGACAACTCATACTCGAAGTCTGTCTGGACCTGTTTTTTCTGGGTCAGCCCCTCGGTAAACTCGATTGAGCTCATGCATGGGGAATTTGTAGTTTAGTCACTTTTTGGTTGGCAAGGGGAAGATTTTCGGTTATAATTAGATTTAAGTTTTGGAGACCCAAGTTCATTTAGGGCTCATATCAATCACCCTTAATATTGCAGGAGTCATGACCATGGGATTTTTTAACCGGATGTCCACCATCTTCAAAGCCAATGTGAATGCCGCATTGGATCAAGCTGAAGATCCAGAAAAAATGTTGAATCAGGTCACAACCGAAATGCAGGAGCAACTGGTAAAAGTCAAACAACAGGTTGCGACTGCCATCGCTGACGAGAAGCGGCTCCAAAAGGACCATGAGAACGAGCAAGAGCAAGCAGACGCCTGGGAGCAAAAAGCAACCGTAGCCCTGCAGCGGGGGAATGAAGAGCTCGCCAAACAGGCGCTCACCCGTCGCAACGAGCATGCGAATATTGCGAGCAGCTACAAGGAACAGTGGGAAAAGCAGAAACAGGCTGTTGAAATGCTCAAGGATAATCTCCGAACGCTTGAACGGAAGATTGACGAGGCAAGACGCAAGAAAGACCTGCTAATCGCTCGACAAAAGCGTGCAAAAGCTCAAAAGGCGATTCATGAGACGATGGCTGGTATGAAAGATGAGAGTGCTTTCGCCAGCTTTGATCGGATGGAAGCGAAAGTCGGGGATATGGAAGCGCGTGCGGATGCAGCCACCGAGATGTCCGAATTGAGCCGTGATTCGCTTGAGGATGAATTTGCAGCCCTTGAAACAGGAAGTGTAGACGACGACCTGGCGGCGTTGAAAGCCAAATTGAGTGGAAGCAGCAGTACTTGTTGAAAACGGCTTCCTAACATGCTCAAAGATCGCAGTATAAATGTCTTCGCGTGTTGGAAAAAAGGAGGAGAACGATGTCAGAATTAAGAACGCAGGCAGGTATTGTCGCATTTCTAACGGAAAATGGGTATAGCGTCACCGAAGGGGATGATATTCTCATCATCCAAGATGAGGACGGACTGAATATCTTCGCTGTAGTTGATGAAACACAGATTGAATTTCTGATTGATCTGTGCAGCGTTGACGAGCTTGACACCACCAAACTTGAGGAGATCTACGAGAAAATCCTTGATCAAAACACCGAAATCCTTCCGACCTGTTTCGGAATTGATTCGAGCGACCCTGACGACAAGCAGCTTGTCTTAGTTGATAGCCTCGCAACAGAAAATCTGGATGCGAATGAGCTTTTACTGGCGCTGGACTCCCTCGCAGTCAACGTTGTTACCGCCCACGACCTGCTGCTCCCCTATCTTAAAACGGCAGCATCGTGAGTAGATACAGTGTTCCAGCTTTAAACGAAAGTTCCCAGCCAGGTATGAAGTCGAAGTTGACTGGGCGTCGGACAAAGCCGCCGAGAACCTCGCAAAACCCCAAACGAAAGCGTAGCGAGTCGCAATCCTGTGTTTTGTTTATATTGAACTCAATCCCCGCCTAGTGGATTCAGTAGCAAACAGTTTATACAAATGTATACACTCGAACCCTGGGACCGTCTGATATGCAGATGGCGTATAGATTGTCAGGAAAAAGTGAATATCGACGGAGTTCATCATTTCTCTCTATTTTCTCTTCTAAGCAACAGCGCTTGCGATCGGTGTTGCATGTTGATCTGGCGTCGTGACTTCGTTTTCGCCCATTCCTCCATTTGACTCCACACCGTGCCAACGGGTAGTTTCTTCGTGCATTCCCAGCTAATTTTGCATTTATGGGCGCTGCAGGGCCAGCACGGCATATCACGCCTGACGATCGTTGCTTCCTCGCTGAGTGGTTTCCAGGCGATATGATCGGTGGGCCCAAAGATCGCGACAGTTGGCACGTCCAATGCAGCAGCGATGTGCATTGGGCCCGAGTCGTTGCATGCAAAGAGGTTGCAGCCTCCGATTAGCGCAGCAAGCTCCCGTATCGATTTCGGGGCGTAGGCAATCGGCTCAGATTGCATGGCTTTCCGGAGGTTTCGTTCCAACTCGGCTTCTTCAGGACCCCGAAGGATCAAAATCTTTGCATCATGTTCCTGTACGAACGCATCGGCGACTCGGGCGTAATTTTCCTCGGGCCACCGCTTATCAAACGAACTGCCGCCGGGGTGGATGCCAACTAAGAAGTCATTCGACTCAATCTTCCAATCCGTCAACCGTTTTCTTGCCTGCGCAATCTCATCATCCAGCAAATTTAGCACCAACCGCCGATGCCCTTCCCCTTCACAGATCAGTCGCACCAGATCGAAATTTCGATCGACTTCGTGAACATGCCCCTTCTCGTACTTTCCCTTCCAGGCGTGTGTCAGGGTACTTTTGAACCGTTTATGGCAGCGCCCCAACCGATACCTCGCCCCCGAGAAGAATGCAACAAAATTGGACCACGAAGCCGTCCGCACCGCGACGACGAGGTCATACTTTTCACATCGTAAGCTTCGGTAAAATCGCAAGCGATCACGCAGCCATCGATGTTCTCCTTCCCGATCGAAGATCAGGACTCGATCGACATCCGGGTTGCCAATGAGGATCGGGACGTTCAACGGTTGGGCAAGTACCGCAATCTCTGCATCAGGGTAGTTCTGACGCAGCAAGGCAATGGCGGGCGTTGAATTGAGGAGATCACCAATGCCATCGTTGCGGATGATTAAGATTTTGTGGATGTTGGGAAGACGCCGATCAGACACAGTTTTTCCTTCGATTGACGATGATTAACTGAGGTCTTTAATCATAGCACAATTACACCCTAAAATCCAGCCAATTGAATGCGGTCGATCCAAATGTCCGATCCGCGTTATGGACTCGACAACGCAGCCAGGGCGACCTTCGGGAGGATTTGACTGTAAGGGGATTCCGAATCGACTTGATAAGCGCAGTTAAGCATGGTACATTGAACACTTTGGACGCCTCACGTTTCATACCAGTTATGGATGACGTAGACCGGATCAGATCCATCCGCCAGGCGAATGGTCGCCCGATCCGCCCCCGCCACAAATTCATTCCGTAAGGTGTTGGTCAGATCCGAGTCGACGTGGAGCCCATCTAATTTCCAGCGGAGGTTCATGCTGCTCTCCGCAGTGACATTGGGGTGCTCGGCAACGAGGGATACACGCTGTAAACCCGCATTTTTTCGTTCTAAGGTCAAATCCGAAATGACGAGATGAATTGTTTGAAAGACATCCCGCATTTCGGCTTTGTAGGGCAAGCTGGCAGCATGCCCCACTTCTGATGCCCCATGTCCCTGAGAGAACGCCCGTAACCCGAAGCGCATCAGCTTCAGATTTCCGAGAAAGTGATCCGTTTCGTAACCGTCGGGGCAAGGCAGCCCACCGTAGATGACGATGTGCTGGGAGGCATATTCCTCGACTGCGTAGGTAACCGCCAACTGCCCGTCCGTGTAATCCTTGTCCACCTTCCCGACCCACTCGCGGACGATGTGCATGCCAGAACGCTGCAACTGTTCAATGGCGTCCGCAGGCATCCCTTCGAGGGAATCGAGGTCGCCGATCAGGACATCTGGGGCAAACTGCGTTCCGTCAGTGTGATTGAGGCTGCGGAATAACCAGATACCACCGTCTGCGCAGATTAGGGGATGGCTGTTTTCCAATCCCCACGCAATCTCCTGTTTGTAAAATTCAGGATGGCGCGGGTCATAATAACCGTTGAGGAAGATTTGAGCGGATTTCATAGCATGATCCGTGAAACGTGAAGCGTAATACCAATTCGATTTAAGAATTGTGCCTTCCTGTCATCAATCGGGAGAAAGACATTGTAAGACGCAACTAACTCAGTGGGACGATATGACAGCTTGACGCGCTTGATGTTTTCTAAGCCGGAATCGTCCATTGCATTAATCGATGGATAGGCTGTTTGCTCGCGGCAAAATTCCCTGAAAAGAAATTGCGCCAGCCCCTTAATTCGTAAATCGGTCACCTCGAAAAGGACGCAGAAAATCTCGCTGTTGAGGGGATACCCAAAAGTATATCCTTTCAGTTCACCATCAATGAGAATGACCCTGCCGACCAAGCTCAATTCTTCGTAGTTCAAGAGACCTGTGTGGTGGGCGTGTCGGGAATCCGCCAACATCGCCCGATAAACATCGTCGTCGGACTGTGCATGTCGCGCCCCTTGCCATGATTCGTAGAGCGCAAGGCAATCTGCAAAATGAGCGGGTTGATACGGCTGTATCCAAACGGAAGGATAACTTCGGACGAAGGCGTTATAAGCCGCCCGCTTGCTTTTGTAACGATTCCCCTTGAGTTGGATTAGCGCCTCCGTTTCGTAGAGGTATTCCGTCTCTTTCTGGACGGTATGGAAGCCCATTTGACGGAAAAAGGAAAGACGATCCGCCGGGACGTTTTCAATCCGTGTAATCTGCTTTCCGCGATTTGACTCAAGCATAAATCCATAAGCTTCGTGAATTGCCCTTTCACTCAGCGACTCTCCCATTGGCATGATCGGCATGAAGTAGTCGTTACCTTGCTTGGCGAAAACACAGAACCGGTCGTCGGTTATTGTCCAATAAAAATCAAAGAGATTTCGCCAGACGTAGAGCGGCGCAAACGCATAGTTCGATAATTTCGTGGGCGTTTGGCGAGCATACCGATCGAAAAGAGGTTTATCCCTTAGCGTAAGCGGCCGTAGCACCTTTCGACGAATTCTGCAATCTTCAATCTTCAATCTTCAATCTACAATTAGCCAACGTACGGTTCAACTTTTCCAGGACACGGACAATTACCACATCCTTCTGATAAGGACCGATGAGGCTCCAGTTTGCAGCAATGATTTCAACGACCGCATCCGATTCCAGATACTTCGAAATGTGGTCGATATAGCGTTGGAATGTCTCCGTGTGAATCTGCGCCTCACCATAAGGGCAGATCATGTCAACGCCGAGCATGACGTGGGTTTGGTCGTTGTTGTACATCAGCGCAAACGGATAGATCTGGCAGTCCAGCGGACGGATGGGGTAGATTGTACATTCACTCGTCTCTGGGTTAAAGCACGGACAGATGTACATATCTTTATGCGGCTTGAGCCTAATCTGCACACTTTTTCCATCCCCCGTCGGGCGGAACAAATTCGGATCAACCCCGTGCGCAATCGCTTTTTGGGTCTCCGCTTCCGTGAAAATTGGGGCAAGAAAGCTGTCTTGTTCAAGGAAACGACAACAGACATCACATGAGAAACAGACCTTGCTGGGTACAATTTGTTCGAGTTGAATCAGTTGACTCATCTTTGTTCCCTACCTGAGGCGGGTGATGAGAAATCGCGTTCTGTCCATTCCTCCGGATCGATCGCAACCCCGTTGATGACCATACCCCAATGGAGGTGTGAGCCCGTTACCTGACCCGTTGCTCCCATCAGCCCGATGCGTTGTCCCTTTTCGACGCGATTGCCGACCTTCACGTTCATTTCGCTGAGATGGTTGTAGCTCATCGAAACCCCTTGCCCATGATTGATAATCACAGCGTTTCCGTAGATATGAAGCGTGTCGGCAAGGGTAACAATCCCATGATTTCCGGCGTATACAGGCGTTCCCACCACATTCGCGATGTCCGTCCCGTAATGATGCCGACGGACCCCGGTGTTATATTCCCGATACTTCCCGAATGGTGACGTCAGCCTGCCTTCCGTCGGACGAATGAACTTCCCTTTCCAAAGCTGATCAGTTTCTTCATCCGCCTTCGCATACGCAGCCACGCGCTTGGCGTTGTCTTCCCTGCTTTTGGACTTGTCCATCATGATCTCTTGTTTTTCGGGGGACAGCGTGATGTAGCCGCCACGCGCAAAGGCCGTTTTGTTGACTTCTATCTGAAAACTCCGTTCAGCTTCATTGCCCACGAAATCTGTGGCGTTAACCGTAAGAGGGTAGTTTTGGATGGCGTGCGTCACGCCAATCCCAAGCAAGGTGCGATATGTGTTCTCAGCATCGGTCGGATAGAGGGCAATTTCTCGACCAAAGAGTTTCCCCGCAATTTCTGCGACTGGCTCGCCGGTTTGAACGAAGAGCGCGAGCGTCCTGCCTTGTCCAACGCGGAGCGATTCAGGAGCGACGTGAAGTTGGGGTGGGGTATTATCGATGTAAAATGGAAGCGTGTATTGTGCGCTATTTTTGCGCAAGGACTTATCTGTTGCCGTTACGGAAACAGTGTGTAGCCCATCGGCGAAGACAGCGGTTTGCAGTGTCCAAAAGGTAGAGTCACCTTCGAGGAGGCTCAATGGCTTCAGGGGACCATCATCGATCTGTACCGTAAGTGAGTCTAAGCCGGGTTTTTCGTCCCTTGCGGTGATGTTGAGCGTCAGAGAACCGCGATAACGCTTATCAGCCTCCAGTCCGCTCATTTCCAGCGTCGGCGGCGTGGAATCCAACAGACTGGGGGCAAAGTAGGCGCCGACCCCCAAAAGCAGGACGATAACCAGAATGGGGATTAAAATGCGTGCTTTGCGAAAGGCATTGTTTGGGGATAGCTCTTTCATGGTTTGTATTCTCTTGTTGGGGCATGGAGAGGGTGAGCCCCACTCTTAAATGTTTCGACCGAGCACAGGGACCACTCTTGTTTTCTTCCCTAACATAACGATTCAAGGGATGCACCAGCCGGGCACGTCTCCGTCGGTCGCCAGGGGATGGAACTGTAAGAGCGATATACAACATCAAGATGTGGTGTTTCCAGACGAATGTAGCCACGATAGCGTGAATCCAACGCGGCTTCAAGCACGCCCGATGTCAGCAGCGTCCGTTCAACGGGATAAGTTGGCGCCCCTGTGACGAACATCTCTTCGACATTCAGGCCGAGGTAGCTGAAGTGTGGGTGCGGAGGACGGTTTAGTAAATAGAATTCCGAGCCGTAGATCTCGCCTTCAACTCGCGCCGCATACGCTAAATCTACAACGTAGCCATTCAGCATCAAGGCTGCTCCCCGGAATCCATCACGGTATTCGACAAGGAACAGCGCAGGATTTTTGCAGTGTTCTTCCATAGAACCATCAGGTTTGTTCTCAATCGGCGCACAAGCTGCTTCCGCCAATTCGCGTGACCAGAGCCCTTCCTTAGCAGCCTCCCACACTGCATCCCCTTCCAGACACGTCACGGCGGCAACACCGGTCTCGCCACCGACACGCCGCTCGACCATGCACTGAAGCGTCTCCAGCGTGTGAAAACCGTAAATGTCCAGCCCCGAAAACCCGATCGAAATTGCCTCCTCGATTGGGGTGTCCAACGCATGCTCCAGCCACGGATTTCGATAAGCGAATGGCAGAGACGAACCTGCCATGAACGGCGCACCGAGTTGAGCCGCGCGATCGGCCATCCATTTGGCGTCGTGCCAGTTATAAGAGAGGTGTTTATCGTTGAAGACAGGGACAGCCCTACCGCTTGTTGAAAAGACGCCGCAGATCTGCTCCATAAAGTATTTGCGTGGATAGAGTTGCTGGTCTTTCTCATTCCATGCATAGTCACCGTGCTCCCCAATCAGGAGGACACCATCGACAGCGAGCTCGCTCCCACCAAGCGCCAGCGCCTTGACGATACTCGGATAGATTGGCACGTTATGCGCCGCGGCGATTTCTCGACTCAGATCATTTTCAGGAAATTGGTCCACATACATCGACACGATTTCGACACGCGGTTGAACCAACCCTCCATCCGTCGGAAACCCTTTCAAGAACTTGGTGACAATCACATCTGCATGTGAGTTTGGACGGTACTCAGTGATAATTGCTGCAATCTTTTTGCGCTCGGACATGTAGTACTCTGTTAAATAAGTTATGAGTAGTTGGCATAAAAGCGAGAGAACTTATCTCCTGCCTTATTGATGCTGAATCGCCAATCTACCTTAATTCGCTTTTGGTTGCGTCTATTGACGCAGGCTTGTACCTCTCACTGTAGGGTTTATTTACCACCAATTCTTCGATTGAGGCACTGTCGGCTTATCGCTGACAGTTCAATCTTAGCCATATTTAACCATGACCCATTGCATTGGTTGGCGTATCGTGCATCTCAAATCTCTCAGTTAGCTCCAACGCCAATTCTGCATTGAATTCCTGAAAGGTCAGCATGGCAAGCGTGCTATCGCCGTTGCTCACCCCGGCAACAGACGCTACTGCGAGCGTCACGCGATTTCCAGCGACACCCGGTGGCACAAAGAACGCGCCTGCTGGGAGGTAGTCGCCGTTGGCGCTCTCCACATAGCGGAGTGCGGATGTATCAAACTGCGCGGTTGCCTGATAGCCTGCCACGTTTTCTCCGTCATCAATGTTGAGGGAGAGCGTGAGTGGCTCTCCGATAGCAGGAGACGGCGCTGGGGAGGGCGAAACGCTCACAGTGGCGTTCGCGTTGGCTAAAGGAGCTCCCACAGGAGCACCATGCCGTCCGAACTCCTACTTGCCAGCGTCGCCCCATCGGGACTGAACACAATGCTCTCAACCCCATACACAATGCTCTCAACCCCATGCCCCGTGAGGGTTTTTTTGTGCGCGCCCGTGACGGCATCCCACAGGCGGATGGTCTCGTCAAAACTCCCACCACTTGCCAGCGTCGCCCTATCGGGACTGAACGATACGCTCCAGACCCCTCTCGTATGCCCCGTGAGGGTTTTTTTGTGCGCGCCCGTGACGGCATCCCACAGGCGGATGGCGCCGTCCCCACTCCCACTTGCCAGCGTCGCCCCATCAGGACTGAACGATACGCTAGTGACCCCACCCGTATGCCCCGTGAGGGTTTTTTTGTGCGCGCCCGTGACGGCATCCCACAGGCGGATGGTGTGGTCCCAACCCCCACTTGCCAGCGTCGCCCCATCAGGACTGAACGATGCGCTAGTGACCCCACCCGTATGCCCCGTGAGCATTTTTTTGTGCACGCCCGTGACGGCATTCCACAGGCGGATGGCACCGTCCCCACTCCCACTTGCCAGCGTCGCCCCATCAGGACTGAACGATACGCTAGTGACCGAACCCGTATGCCCCGTGAGGGTTTTTTTGTACGCGCCTGTGACGGCATCCCACAGGCGGATGGCGCCGTCCCCACTCCCACTGGCAAGCGTCGCCCCATCAGGACTGAACGATACGCTAGTGACCGAACCCGTATGCCCCGTGAGGGTTTTTTTGTGCACGCCCGTGACCGCATCCCACAGGCGGATGGTGTGGTCCCAACCCCCACTTGCCAGCGTCGCCCCATCAGGACTGAACGATGCGCTATAGACCCTATCCGTATGCCCCGTGAGCAGGGCGACCTCTTGATGGGTCACCGTATCATAGAGCCAAATGCCGATGGAACTGCTGACCGCGAGACGAGCTCCGTCGGGAGAATACGCGATATTGCCAGATATCGAGCCTTTGCCGATGCGTGCTTTGGCGCCTTCGGGTAAACCCCATTGCGTGTAATCTTGGGCGAAGCTGGTTGGTAGAAACAGGCTAGAAACAAAAAGGAGGGTTAAAATGGAAAATAACGTGGTTTTCATTAGATTCACTCCTTTTTTTGGGGTTCCGGCGTTTATTGAAATCCTGTAAACCCCTATCGATACTGAATTCTTCAATGTTTGACAACCCGATGGAATCGTGGATTTTATTCGAGTTGCGCCAAAAAACGGTGTTTTTGGCTCCTTGAATTTCATCGACAGTTCCTCCTTCTAACTGCACTGTGAATTCAGTTTTGGCGAATGGGCTTCAAACCCTTGTAGAATCGGCGTTTTATGCCCCATGGCTTCTTGTTGTCAGAATTTATTTCACGCTGCAATAACCTTATATGAATAGGACTTACGCAGTTGAACATTTGAAACCTTGTAGTTCGGCGATTTATCGACAGAAAACACAACTCCCGATTCCGTTGCGTTGGTTGGATTATTCTAATCCTTACAACATCGTGGATTCACGGTTTCGTAGTGAACGCAGATCTGCGTTCACTACAGAATTGTGGGTGCTCGGTCTTGTCAGTCCCGATGGAGTATCGGGCGAACGAGACCGGCACCTGGTGTCCCATGAGTCGGGCAACTACTATCTGAAGTGCGTAAGTCCTAATGAATTAAAAGACTGACCACTAATGTAAAATCACACCAATCTCTCGCCCCACATGCCGGATATATTGCTGAGCGGAGGAACGCCTTCCGCTCTTCTGTCGTCTTTCCTAGACGTATGGCGGGACTCATCAGAATCATCTGACTCCTCCTAATCTGTTAAGGTTTGTGGAGCACGCCAATGCGATTGGTTTTCCACAGTTTGAGCGCAACTGCTTGCATCGGATCTATCGGGGTGAACATACCAAGAATCGGGAGCAGAGACACGATGTGTCACATACTGGTTGTCCCCCTTTTGAAAAGGTGGCTTTGCACTCTAAATGAAATGTGAATGCTAGAACTGCCTTTCTTTACTTATACGCATGTTGGTCCACTTGCTATTGAGTTCCAAATGGGACTGAATACACGTTAGACATCTTCAATACGCGATACATCATACGCAATATTCTTCACGTTTCGTAAACCACGCCCAACTTGATGCTCTTCTCCGGCGCTTGATCGATGTCACGATAGGCTTCAGCCGATTCACTGAACGGGACAATCGGATGAACCAAGTCTTCCGCCGAAAGGCGCTCTCCCCGTAGCAGCGCAAACGTCTCCGCATACAACCGCTGGGTGTTCCATAACGGATGGTCGCGCAAAGGTTCGCTCACATCACGGCTGGAGACAATCATCAGCCGATTGCGATGCCACTCGCCTTCAAGACTTAATGCACGGGCATCGCCCGTATAATACGCTGAAGAAACGATGGTACCGCCGTAGCCTGTTGCACGCAACGCGTCGTTTAGCCCGGCGTAAGTTCCGCTCGTTTCCAGCGAAATATCGACGCCGATTTTGTTTGTTTGTTCTTTGATAACAAGTCCAGCATCTTCGGTAATCGGATCGGCAACGAGATCCGCACCGTGCCGCTTAGCGAGCTCACGGCGGGTGGGAATCGGATCTGACGCAGCAATCCACCGTGCGCCTTGAAGCCGCGCAAGCTGCAATGCCATTTGTCCGATCGCACCGAGTCCAAACACCGCCACACGATCTCCCAGAGAGATTTTGCTATATCGCACGGCGCAAAGGGCAACGCTTGCTGGATCTGAATACACGATGGCTTTGGCGGACATGCCTTCGGGGACTTTCTCCAAACGATCTTCGTGGACGGTGTGCGTTTCACAGATGGACAGGTGTCCGAAAACCCGAGCGCCAATCTGAAAGCGCGTGACGCCCTCGCCGACCTCAATCACCTCGCCGACAGTCATATTTCCCAATCGGATCGGAAATTTCGGCGCCCCCCCTTCTCCGATATGCATACGCCACTCCCCACTATAAGGGGACGTGTAGTCTTTTGTTTCGGCACGATAACCGCGAAGTTCGGTGCCGTGTTTGGGGGCAGAAAAGATGCTTCGCAGCCGCACTTCACCGGGCTTGAGTGCCGGTTCCTCGTATTCACGGAGTATCGGCGTCCGCGGCGCAATCGCAATGAGTTCTTTGGGCATTTTTAATTCCTTTCAAATGATGAAGTTTGATACAATAATCGGGTCATAACCGCCCCACGATGAATCACTGGGTGACTTACTGCGTCCAATGAATCAGACTTTTCGTGATGACAATAACCCGATTGATGGGTTACCTACTTAATTGCTTAATCTCCATAATTTGACAGGTATCTGTGGGAACGGCCTCCCAACCGCGAAAATCGCGTGCGGGAGCACTCTCCCACAGTTCACATTTCACGTCAGCACTTCAACTAGCTGCCTGGCGATAACCTCTTCCTCACCGGGCATCAGAGTCATCGGATTGAACACAATGGTGTCGCCGTCTCCGTTGCTAACAATGGAGGGGTTGCCCGCCCTCAATTCACTGTTAACCTGATGCGCTGTTCTTCCAAATGAGTCATCAAGAGTGATGTTCGCTGATGGATGCTGCCGTCCATTAACGACCTCCGCATGAACGCCATCAATTGATTGGACGGCCTGGGCAACGTGTGTCATTTGCGCATGCCACTCGGCATATTCCTCGCTTTCGTCTTTTGCAAGGAATAACTCGACCGCTGTTAGCAGCCCCATGATCTCCTCTTTGCCGACCTTCATGCCGCGCCCAATCGCACTGTGAGGGTTGGAGTTGAGGCACGCCGCTTCGACGAACTCCTTCTTCCCAAGGACCAATCCGGAATTTTGTGGGCCCCGAATTCCTTTGCCACCACTGAAGTTCACCAGCGATACACCCATTCCAGCAATTTCCTTCAGGTTTGACCGAGGCGGCAGTTGCGCCGCGGCATCAACGACCACCGGCACACCGCGTGCCGCGGCTTCAGGGACAATCTGCGCAAGCTGCTCCGTCGGCTGCACACCCAAGAAGAACACAATCGCCGCGGTATTGGGTCCGATTCCATCAATCATATCTTCCGCCGAAACCGATTCGCGCGTACCGACCCTGACCAACGTCCCGCCGACAGTCTCGATCCCTTGATGGATGTAAGTATGCGCATCGACCATACTGATAATGAACTCGTTCTTTACACCGCTCGTGTCAGGCAGCTTACGAATCCGCTCCGGATCTGTTCCCGTCAAACATGCAGCGACGGAGACTTGCACGCCACTGGCGGCGCCACAAGAAACGAAGGCTGCTTCAACCCCGATCATCTGTGCCAATTTTTCGCCGACCTTCTCGTGGAGTTCGTTGAGGTGGATGAAAGTACCCGCGGCTGCCCGCATGGCTTCGACGATTTCCGGCGGCATGATGCTGCCGCCGAGCGTGGTAATGGTTCCACTCGCGTTGATAAAGGGTTTGATACCCAGATCTTTATACGTTAGCATTGAATCCTCCTATCTAATTGAGGCTTGGTTATAATTTGACTTTGTTACATTCGCCCCCCCAGCCCCCAATTCGGGGAGTTTGTGCGATTCTCCCCCCAACATTGGGGCGAGCCACCAGTAGATCCGCCGATGAGCTCTTTTCCTACTTTCATACAAAGTCAAGATAATTCCCTAAGAAGGCCATAAACCGCCTCCAACTGACGGATTGATCTATCATTATCAAACATCTGTTGAATCTTCAGCCGTGCATTCCGGCCCAGATGCGCAGCGAGCTTTCGATCGGTTAAGAGGCGATGGATTGCCTTCCCCAATGCCTGTGGATGGGCAGGCGGAACAAGTAATCCGCTCTCCCCATCATCAATGAGATCCAGCACACCACCGACAGCCGAGGCAATGCACGGCAGCCCGACCCCCATCGCTTCGATAAGCGCGTTTGAAGAGCTTTCATGCAGCGACGGAAGGATGAAGAGGTGTGCATTGGATAGAATTGGGAAGATATCGCGGCGGAAGCCGGGTAATTCCACCCGATCCGAAAGGTGATAACGATGAGCGAGGCGATGTAATTCATTCTTTTCTCCATCTCCGAGGATTGTGGCCATGAAATCTGACTGATTGAACTTCGTCTTGAGTAGGTTCAACGCTTGCACCAAGTATCCGTGTCCTTTTTCAGGCGCTAATCTGCCGACGCTCACGATGCGCCAGGTTGATGAATCGTGATAAGCGGATTGAGAGGGTAAGTCCGGCAGATTGACAATATTCCGAATGGCTGAAATACGTTTATCGGGATAACGGTATCGAAGGTTATCTCGGATGCGATCGGAATTTGTTAAGATCACATCAGCCTGGTGGTAGATGAACCTCTCCGTCAGCCACAGCCGCAATCGCCCGTACCTAGCGTGGTAGTCACCGCGCTGTGAAACAATAAGTGGTAAGGGCGCGGATAGAGAAAATTGTCGTACAAGTCCACAAAGAAAATTGGAATACCAAAGCCAACTGTGAATAATCGCCGGCTGCACCGCTTTCACAGTTCTGGCTAACTTGAAGGCTTTCTGTATCAAAGGCGGTATGGAAGATCGCCTTTCAGCATGCAGGACGGTGATTTCCTGGACAATCGGAAGTGCTGCGAGCTGATCATAATGCTCGCCGGCCCCGCGGCTTAACACGACAAAGGCTTCAAATTTATCCGGCTGCAATCGCGTTAAGGTCCTGTGCAACTGCGTCTCAGCACCGCCGTTTGCCATGGAATCAATGACGTAGAGAATTCGAGTCCGGTTCAACGATAACACCAACCCCTCAAGAAAATTGGTGAGATGGGGAATACGCTTGCAGCGCCTGACGAAGTAACGAAGCGGGTTGATGTGTTCTTCCTACAGGCCCTACCAAAGCTGACACAGCTTTAGCTGCATTCTCTCTCCGCTACCGAAATGATTACCTTCATGTAGTATTCGTAGTTCTCCCACATATCTTCTTGGGTGAATACCCATTCGTGGGAGGGGCGTCTTTGGCTAGTTCCATATCAAAGCTGGTGACTCTCGCGTCGTCTCTGCCGGGCGTTGTGGTGGAGGCGCGCCACACGCTGTTGGGCATCCAATGATAGTCAAAAATCTCGATGCCTGCCTTGCCGATATTGCAGATGGTGGTTGCCATGTTCTCAACCTGTTCATCCCGTCCGGGTAAGCCGAGCATAATCTTGTCGTACTGAGATTTTCGCAACCTAGTGTGACGTTAGAACCGATAAGCGATTGCGCCACAGGCACGATGAAAATGCCTGAGACTCAGCTACCAAGCGGGTTGTCGACAACCGGCACGGCACCTGCGCACTCATCGGTAGAACCGCCGAACAGGGGCGGATACTTTCTCTCAATTGTCTGCCCCTATCTGCCCGCAGAAATCCACGCTATATCGACCGGCTCAAGGAGGATTTTCACGCGCCTCAAACGTCGATGCCAGTTATCATCTAGGCGCGTTCACCAAATAGAAAATCTCAGTCGTAAAATTTGACCGGGACATTTTCAAGGGCAACCAGCCTCAGTCCGGTGTCCTCGACCTGTGTCCGCAGGCGCAGAATGTCCATGAATTCCCAGCGTTCTTCGCCGGGCAGCATCGGGGTGTTGAGAAGTAGATCTCCTACCCCAAGTTGTTTGATGAACTTCAATCGTTCCTCACTCAACTGATTGAATGACCTAAACCAAGCCGAAGCCGCATTCGACGTTCCATGAAATTTATCTCCTTAAATCGAGTAAATGAAGACATGAGTTTATTCACGCATCACGTTTCACATCAAAACAGCTTGCTGCTGTCGAGCATCATCGTAACAGGGCCATCATTAACCAACCCGACATCCATCATCGCTTGAAAAACCCCTGCCTTGACAGGGACTCCGATCTGTGTAATGGCATCCATAAACTCCTGGTAAAGCGCGTCCGCTTTTTCAGGACGGGCAGCAGTGATGAAACTCGGTCGCCTCCCTTTGCGGCAATCGCCGTAGAGCGTGAATTGAGAAACGACAAGGGCTTCACCGCCAACATCTAAGAGGGATCGATTCATCCGACCCTCGTCGTCCTCGAAGATTCGGAGGTTGGCGATTTTGTTTGCCAAATAATCGACATCGGCGGAGGTATCCTCTTGAGCAACACCGAGGAAGATGAGCAATCCCCCGCGAATCTCAGAAACGAGTTTCCTCTCTACTGTTACGCTTGCGGATTTAACACGTTGGACAACAGCTCTCATCATCTTGGCTGGCATATCAAACAGTTACTGCCATGCCCTCCATTGTGTAAGAATACCTTCTAATTCACTCATATATGACTGAGTTGTATCAAGAGAAAAGTTATTAAGGTTATTATCAATTCCTATCCATCTACATTCTAACTGCGAAGCAATGGCTAAGGTTGTGCCAGACCCTGAAAAGCAATCAAGCACAAGGTCACCAAGGTTTGAAAAGCTAATTATTCGACGATACTCTCATCTGGTGCAAGTGGGGCAACATACGCAACCTCCCCACCTTTACTAAAACAGCAAATCATCCCCACCTTCCGGCGCCTGTGGGGTAACTCCCTCCTTTTCACCGCCAACTGTGAGATAGAATTGAAAGCCGGGTTCGCTGACGTAGCCGACATGAAAAGATGCCGTTTCAGACAGTTTGTATCGAAATCCGAGACTGAGCAAGTCATTGATTGTGACGCCGCTGATGGGAAGTTTCCGTGAGAAATCACCGACTATCCAGAAATTATCAGAGAACGCAACTTCACCACCAAGCTGCCAAGTCAACAGGAATGAATCCGTCGTCTTGAGGAATTTGGAGGAGAGGTAGCTTCCTATCCCCGCATGAGCTTTGATAAACTGACCAAACCTTTGTGTCCCTACCAGATAGGTGTTGATACCGACAAACGGAAAACTGTCTGCCGGCGAACGATCAAGGAATTCCCGGTCAGAATTGAGTTTATCGTCGGCGGTAAACCCAATCTGTACATCGCCGCCAATCGATACGCTGGGTAAGCCATCCTGTAGATCCGGCTTGATGTTGTACTTCAGTCCAACAACGACGTCAAATATGGACTGATCATAAACCCGCCGATCTCGCGTCGGATCAAGCGGGCGTTCTTCGTTCCCCAGTTCGCCAAGCCGGTAAAAATCAGGAATGATTTTGCGGGCGCCTCCGGTCGAGAAGGTTGCCCCTAAGATTAAATCCAACCGCTCATCAATGCCGTAAGTCAATCGAACAGGCGCCAGGAAGATTTCGACCTCAAATTCAACATTATGTAATCCTTCAAAATTTCCAATAACAACACTTTGCGGCTGCCTAGGCGAACTATCCAATTTTTTTTTCTTGAATTGAAACATCCCAAGAGATGTTATGTATCCACCTTTACCTAAAGTTTCAGCGGTTTGCATTACACCGAGTTGAGGCGCCGGTGGGCCTTGCCCAAGGGCAGAAGTTCCAACTATCGTTAAACAAGCAATAAAAATGAAAAAAGTTCGTTGTTGCATTGATTGAAAAAAGCGCATGCATTTATCCTCACGAAAACAATTATCCGTCATCCGCAAGATGTAAATCAGATAGATTCTGGCTTGGGATTACACCTGAGGAGGAAGAAAGGGAAGAACTTCCTTCCTCTCCTTCCATTCCTTCCATCTATCCTTTCTTCCCGCTTGATACACATGGGACAAGAAGTCAAGTCTAAAGCAGAATACAGACTTTGCGGACGACGGAGTATTAGGATCACCATTATCACGGAAGTGCTTCGACCATCTCGCTATCGTCTCGGCGACGGCCAGGTCTGGCCGTGTTATCAAACGCCGTTATAAAGTATCGGCGTACAGTAAGCCTCTGTCCATCCAGGAGAAAATCTTCGCCGGTGATTGTTACGCTGGTATCTTTCGCATCGACTTTCCTTCGGGGGACGAGGTTTTTCCCGAAAACAAGATTTCCACCAACCTGTTTTGTTGCGTAAATCTGATATCCGTCAAGGTCCGGTTCTTTATTCCTTGACCAGGAGATCCTTACGTCATATTTATTGGCTAACCGACGACCGAAACTTACTCGGGCGTTCTGCGGGGGCGCAGGCGGCAGATTCGGTGAAACTGCATTAATGGTAGTAACTCCTTCAACGCCAAACCGGTCTACAGCAACAACACGGTAGATTTTGGGAGTTTCATCCCGCTCAAATTTCTGATCGAAGAAAAATGTTCTATCCCTCGGCAGTTCGGCAAGCAGGCGAAATGGCAAAAATTCACCGCTCAAACTTGATTCAGCAGCGAACACGCGAAAAACCTGGAAATCTTCGGGGGGTTGATAATCCTGCCAGAGCAGTTTAACTGTCAGATTTTCCAATTCGTCGCCAAGGATGACGTTCGGGGCAGGCGGCGGGATGCTTGGGGTTACACTGACTGTGGGCCAAATTCGCTGCGGTTGTTCGTTGGCGTCTGGCGGCGCGTCCGGATCGGGAGCTTCGACGCCCTTTTCATCAACGTATGAGATGCGATAGATGTAAATATGGTGTCTTCCGGTCACTGCATCAAACTGATCATTTTTGATGTTCTGTGTATCAATAAACTCCGTTGGGGGACGTGCGCCGGCCTTCCCAACGACCTCCCCGATACGTTCAAACGTGGAATTTAGGTCGCCGGTAAACCGCCGATAGATTCGGTACTTGACAATGCCTTCATGACCAAGGTCTTGCCACGAGACCTTTACCTGCTTATCACCGGGGAGGGCATCTAAGCCGATTGGAGATCCGGCAGTGCGCAAGTTTTTGGGGTCGAGCGGATTGGCGAAATCCTCATTATCCGTGCAACCGGTGTAAAGTCCCGCTGCAAGGAGGAGTATAAAAATGACGGATAATTGAAACTGAAATCGTGTCATGCCTTCAGAATCGCCTTTGGAATAGGAGCGCCGTTCCGTGTGTTTGTGGATTGTAACTTGACTTGAGGTGCAGCATAGCTGACCGGGAAGAAGATGATTTGGAAATGAAATCTAGTTCGTCGAAGATCGAGATTAATATCGCTAGCCCAACAAATCCAATCCCCGTTCGGGACATCGCGACGCCTAGATTATGCTTGCCCGTGTAGTCATCTCGATGCTTCGCAATGTCAGCCTGGATCGCGGTCGTCAGGTATTGATCGTAGGCGTCCTGTGCTGAATTTTCGACAAAGACACTTCCAAATTTCAAGCCTATACCGGACGCAAACAGAGCGATTGTTAATATACGGGAGCGATCCGCGGCTCCCACAGGAGAAATCGCTGCCATTAAGATTAAAACGCAGCAAATCGCGATTAGCATTGCAATTTTCTTATTCCGATATGAATTCATTAGAGGTCTTCTATTCAGGAGCACGAAGCTTTTCTTTTGAGAGGCGATACCAAACGTACATTGCAAGCACGCTGAGTATACAGCCAAGACAGTCGGCAATCCAATCTGTGACGCTCGAATCCCTCCCCACTATGAAGGATTGATGCCACTCATCGCTGGCGGCATAAAGGGAACTGAGTAGAAATGCAGCCATCCAGGGGGAGAAGCGAAAGATTTTACGTGAAGTATTGAGGAACGCACGTACAACTAAGAAACCGAGTACAGTGTATTCTAGCAGGTGGTACACTTTGTCGATGAGCGTCCAATCTAATTCGGATAAAGGCGGCTTGGATAGGGAGGAAACGAAAAAAATCACCGCTATATATAACAGTGGTGGCAACCAGTATTTCAGGAAATACAGGATTTAATCTCCCTCAAGCAATTATTAGATCTCGCGCCCGGCGCATTTCTAAAGGTTGATTATACCTGATCGAATTTTTCGTTGCAAGTTTTTTTGGAGAAATCAGTGTCCCCCATTCGGCGGCGAACTATGCGCCGAAAGTTACAGAAATGACCTGGGCAAGATGATATTATCAAAATCTAAAAGCGCAGGAGGAGACTTGACGATGCCTTTTCACTGTTTACTGTCGTTGTATGTTTTTGCCATTGGATTGTTGGTGATTGGGTGTGGCGATAACCCAATTGTAGACACGCAGAAAGACCCTGTCGAAGACCCTTCATCCGGTGAAGGTGGAGTGACAATCACAGGGCAGGTGTTGCCTCCGGAAGTAAGCCCACAGGTTATTATGATACGGAATGGGATAGACTTCACAAACGCAATTGTAGACGAAGAAGGTCGGTATACTATCTCCAATCTCCCCGCCGGAGATTATAGCTTACAGGTGATCGCCACCGGCTTCTTCACCGATATTTCGATTAACAACCTTGAGTTGAAAGCAGGAGAAATTCATGGGGCAGATTTGGTGATTTTGCGTGAGCGGTCAGAAGCCGCAATCTTACTGGGACAAGTGGTCAATCAATCAAACAATCAACCCTTGCCAGACGCAGAGGTGCAGATTGAGTGTTCAACGGGTGTCTGTGCACCGTTGAGCGCAGTATCCGACCAGAAAGGCAGATTTTCAATTGATATTTGGTCCGGTTTAGGCTCAAACATCAACGTGTGGAAACCTGGCTACTGCACGAAACCCATCCACATAGAAGCGTTGAATCCAGGACAGAAATTCAATCTGAACCAGATTCAGTTGGCGCCTGTCGCACGATGAAAACAGTAATCCTTACGATTCCGATGATAATCACGCTTGGAATTTTGAGCTTGGGTTGCGCTCAAAGTCCAGCCGATGAATTTCTGCCTGAAGATGTTGCGCACAGCATCCCGCTCAATCAGATCTGCAATGGTGGACCGGACAAGGACGGATTGCGTGACGGAGCGCATTAGCCGGTTACGGGATCCAATTTGGAAAGAGGTCTATTGATACACTCGACGAAGGTATCGACTATCAAAGAAGAAACCACCGATGGCAGCGTACTGGATAGCCCTCAACGTCAGATTTGTCTTGGCCCATCTCCTATCCGAAAAAATTTCCAATTACCGCAAAGCGTCTACCTACCCTAACCTTTCCGCTGTCTCCCTCCCCGAAAATCAAGACTTGCCAATGCCGCTAATCTATGATAGAATCTTTCCATATCAAAATTCTTTTCTCTTTCCAACCGGGGTGTTAATGGATCACGACCAACTGATTAAAACAATCTTGGCGGCATTTTTTGTTGAATTTCTGGAACTCTTCTATCCAGAGTTGGCCCAGGAAATCAAAGTCGACAGCACACAATTTTTCGATAAAGAGACCTTCACGGATCTTCCGTTAGGAGAGCAGGAGATTCCCGACGTGCTGGCAAAAGTTGAAACCGTCTCAGGCAAATCACCAGAAATCTTTGTCCACATAGAAGGCAAATCGGGGTATCTGACGAATTTTCCGGAGCGGATGTTCAATTACTACACCGCCTTGCGATTGCGCTATCATCTCCCAATCTTCCCAAGGGAATTTGATGCTTTGGTGCAAGCCGGTCCATTTCATTTACAGAGGAGGTGAAAAACGTCATACTTACGTATGAAGGAAAGATGATTCAGCAAGGAATCCAACAGACGAAGCAGCAGACACTACTTGATCAGTTACAGACGAAATTCGGCCAATTGCCATCTGAAATTTCTCAATGTGTGCTTGCCATCGATCAGATAGAAGAGTTGGATCAGTTGCTCCGAAAAATCCTCACCGCTAGTTCGCTGGACGAAATGGAGTTGAATGATCACCGTGACACTAGCGAAGCCTAAACCGCGTTTTATGTATCACGCATCGTGAGGAACAAAATCAATGCAGCGTATTCTATTAGACACCGATACTGGCGTGGACGACGCCCTCGCAATCATCTTCGCGCTGAATTCACCAGAACTGAGGGTGGAGGCGATCACGACTGTCAGCGGCAATGTTCATGTTGACCTCTGCACGCGTAATGTGCTGATGACGCTGGAGGCAATGGATTTGCGTGAATATCCTGTCATTGCTAAAGGAGAGCCGCAGCCGTTGATTAAGCCGCTTGTGACGGCGGTGCATGTGCACGGTTCCGACGGTTTAGGAGATGTAGCGAAGCTGTTGACAGCTAATGGCTCGCGACGTTATCCAGAGCCCGAACCGAGATTGGGGGCAATTTCGGCAGTCGATCTCATCATTGAGCTCGCGGGGCAGTATCCAGATGAACTGATCCTCGCCCCCGTTGGGCCGCTCACAAATATCGCCAAAGCGATGATCAAGCATCCGGCGCGGATGCGGAGGATTAAAGAAATCGTGTTGATGGGAGGCGTTTTCGAGACCTACGGGAACGTTACGACGACTGCTGAGTTCAACATCTTCGTAGATCCGCACGCGGCGCAACTGGCCCTCGATTTTGGCGTGCCAATCACGATGGCGCCGCTGGATGTGACGCATCAGGTCATTCTGACGGGGGAGCGCCTGAATGCTGAAATCGGTAAACGGAACGATAGGTTATCACAGTTTCTGCGCGATGCCACGCAAGCGAGTATGGCATATCATCAGCAGCACGAAGGGTTTTACGGCACTTATATTCACGACGCACTTCCCATCGGTCTGCTGACTCACCCGGATCTGTTTGAAACCGTCGATGCTTTCGTTCAGGTAGAAACAGCGGGCGATCTGACGCAGGGCATGACGATTGCCGATCTGCGTCCGGAGCGTCCGCGCCCAAAACCGAATACCCGCGTCTGCGTGAAAGTATACTCGGAAGATTTCCTGGAACATTTCTTTGAGCGCATCCTGTGATTCAATTGCGGATTTTTCGATCTTGATTTCAAGACGATGATGACTCTACAACAGCACCACGAACAAGGTTTAATACACAAGAAAGCGAAACGTCTTGATGAACCGATTCATTCTTTTGAACAGTGCCTCACATTGCACCCATCAGATGGATTTGCACTGGCAAATCTTGCGCATATCTACCTGATGCAAAATCGCCTCAAATTGGCGCATGAGTTTGTCCAGAAAGCATTGAAGGCGAACCCCCAAAATCGCTTTGCCATCGGGCTGCGTGGACGTATCCTGTGGCAAATGGGAGATTTGGCGGGCGCCGCGGAGGCTTATGAAGAAGAGATCGCTTGTAACCCGCAGCGGAGCTATTCCTACCTTCAACTCGGCATGCTCCATCGCAAACTCAGGCGATTCCAGGACACCCTAAAAGTCCTCCAGCAGGGAATCGAACTTGACCCGAAACTGGGAAAATTGTACCATGCGATGGGAGATGTCTATGTCGCACTCAAGCAGACAGAGCAGGCAACGGCGGCTTACCAACGGGTTTTGGAACTCGATTCGGACGACGAATATGCTTTTACACGCTGGATTGATCTACAGGTGCGAAATCAGTACCCACAACAAGCCATCGATCAACTGAGACAACTTCTCAAGATCCCATCGCGGAATCGAAATCCTCACCTTCACGCACAACTTGGCCTTCAACTGAAAAGACAGGGCAAGTATAAAGAAGCGACTGAGGAGCTTGAAATCGTGGTCCAGTTAAAACCAAATTCCACCTACTTTCGCACGCAACTTGCGTTCTGCTATTCCAAGCAGAACGCATACCATCAAGCACTGCCAATCTTAGAAGGCGTTTTTGACCACCGACCGGGTGATACACAAATTATCGGCGCTATGGCGAAGGCATATTTTCACCTTGGGAAACGTGATCAGGCGAAACACCTCTTAGCCCGAGGCATGAAAAAAACGCCTCATGATCGCTACCTGCAAAGCGTATGGGCACACATCAAACAACAAAAATCCAGGGTTGACTGAATGGCTCCACTAACATTCCAACTGCATGAAAATCAACAGAAAGCCTACCAGGCATTAGCTACTCGCATTGATTATGGGTGCGAGCACGGGACGATCTGCCTTGTCGGGGATTTTCAGTCGGGCAAAACAAGCATCGTCAAACACCTGCTCGTCGAAAGGTTTGACAAGCCAGCAGATTGTTATGTGAATCTGAACCTATACCTGCTCGACGAATTGGATAAGCAGAGCGCCTCGATCGCGTATGCCGGTGCGAAAGCAAAAACACACCTCTTGATGCAAATTTCTGTTGAAGATTTGCTAGAAAGACATTTCCACGCCCGCGATCTCCTTGTCCTTGATGCGATTGAAGTGACATATCCCTACGAGCTCAACCTCGTTTCGATTACCAATCGTTTCGCTCGCGATGGCAAGCACTGCATTATCTGTGTCCCTGAAAGCAAACAGCGTGATTACCGCTTCGATTTTAGCTGGGGGCTCGCAGAAGTGATTCGCGTTGCCTGAGAAGTGGGTAATCTCTGTTTATGAGCTTACTGTTGGGATTGGATTTGTTGTTGACTGAAATTTCATAATATGGTATAGTTCTTTGGCAATTTTACCTTGACTTTGTTAGATTAAAAGAGCTCATCGGCAGATCCACTGCTGGCTTGCCCCCCCGGCCCCCCAATGCTGGGGGGAGAATCGCACAAACTTTCCCAGAATTGGGGGCCGGGGGGCGAATGTAACAAAGTCAAGTTAATCATCTTTCCATGCTCAAGTCAAATAAGGAATTTCTTTCTGGGCAGATAAAAATGAAAACACCAGAAACCAATCGGGATTATTATGAGATTTTAGGACTCAATTGAGACGCAACAGTTCTTGATATCGAGGCGGCTTGGCAGAAGAAGCAACGCGAGTATGACCTCGGCAAACTCCGGGGGTTGGGCGATAAATTGCAGGCGCTCGCGAAAGCAGAAACCGAGCGAATTAACGTCGCCTATGAGACATTGAAAGATCCTGCCAGGCGAAAACAATATGATTGAATGCTCGCCGGTGATACCGTCGAGCTAACAAACCCAACCCAAGCCACCAAATTGGAAAAGTTTATGAGCAAGCAAGCTGAAATCGCTAATGATCGAGCAATTGAATATTGGGAACAGAATCGCTTTGAAGAGGCGATTGCTCAATGGGAGAACGTCGTTCGTAAAAACCCGAATATTGCGGAGATACACCACAACCTTGGAAATGCTTATGCGCATCAAGGGAAAATTGAAGACGCGATCGAATCATTGAAGCAAGCAATCTCTATAGATCCAACTTTAGTTGAAGCGTATAACAAAGTAGGGTGTATCTGCTACAAGCAAGGCAATTTTGACCTAGCATTCGCCAGTTGGAATCAGGCATTGAAGATTGATCCCAATTTTGAAGAAGCCCATCACAACCTCAGGTTGATTCAGAATGTCACTCAGTTTGATGTTGACAGCGAAATCCCGGCATATCAACATGTAACATCGGAAGACACAGAACAGCATGGGCAGGCGGACGAAGGGGATAGCGACGACACACCCAGATGGAGAAATCGAATCCGTCAAGGTTTGAGGAAGTTCCGAATAAAATAAAGTGGTTTTTATAACGGGCGAATGGTCGAGACAAGATTCGTTGATTTGCTTCGTTATAAGATGCCTGAGCACAAAAAAGGCCCCATTGGCGGAACCAATAGGGCCGTTCGAGCATGATATTCCGCCGCTCGGGGTTAGCGAGCGGTGGTAGAAGCGGATCATTTGTAAGATAACATAAACGCCCGCAGAATGCAAGACAAAACTACACTTTGTAAGCCAAGGTCTTCTAATCTACCTGTATCGTATACTCCTATTCAAAACAGCATCTCACCTGCGGTTTCAACAGGGAAGCCAATCGAAGCGTGGATCTGAACAAACTTCCACGTTCCTTCCTCCTTTTCTAGCACGCCCGTCACACGCATAGCGAGTTCTTCAAATACCCCACCCCATTTGAGTCGCCAGATCTGCCGTGTGTAGAACCATGCCACAGCCCCTCGCTCCTGCACATCAAGATGCTCGAACTGGATTGTAAAATCTTCCACATTTGCGACGATCTTTCGATAGTAATCGCCTGTGTTTTTGCCTCCCTCGATATGCTCGCTTGGCTCTGTCCCAATCTTCACATAGTAGTCGGCCAGGGACATCATGCCGATAAGTTGGTCGGCGTCTCTTGCCACCAGCGCGTCAAAGCAGTTCTTGACCGTGTTATACGCATCCATAGTGAGCCCCGAAACCCTTGGTAACGTCTCGTTCACCTTTAGCGATCTCATCTCTGTTATCCTTTCTGATCCGGGTTGTTTCATGTGGATCTTTCAACCTGCCAACCGCCAATCCCCCGTTTTTCCGTCTCAAACCGAACACCGATAAGATGAATCTCCTTCTCCTTGAGCTTATATCTCTCAAAATACTCCATCTGTTTAATCTGCTTGAAGGCTTCCGCCTCACTCTCATCCAGTTTGAACTCGAAACCGGACCCATCGTTAGATCTAAGAGGCTATTCAACCCGGAAAAGACGCCGACCTTGCTGAATTTGCTGATACCCGTAAGCAACACAAAGCGTAGATATTCATCCATCCTCTTGATGACAGTATAAAATTCCTTTAACACCTCCCGAATCCGTTGTGCCTCTTTCACATTTCCGACATTGTCGATGATTGGTTTATCGTATTCGTCTATTAAGACGACGACTTTGTTCTTGGCAGCAAGCGCGGATTGGTGGCATCCGTCATTCTGAACGAAGTGAAGGATCTCTTACGCCGAGATTCTTCGCAAAGCCTCAGAATGATAGCTGAAAAGCGCAGTTTCTGGCGGTGGGCAGTATATACCATCAAACTCTCAAAGTTGGCTTGAAAAACTGGCTTATTAATCAGATCGTCAACACAACCTCAATCTCATTTCTTCCCACTTGCAGATCTGCTCGTACAAATAGCAGCCGATCGCCTAACCATGTTACCGCTTGAGCGTTTGTCGTTGCAAGCGTGAGTCCAGTGTGATTGCCCCAGATTGCCAACCCATACGGCATTCCCTTTGTGGATTCCAGTGTAAATTGCATCCGTAATTGGCGGCGCAAGCGAGAGGGGCGAAACTGCTCGATCTGCGGTAGGTTAAACTCTGCGCCGTTACGTGAATTGACAGGTGGGGAAACATAGTTTGTCACGCCAATCGGCTCCATTTTGTCTTTTTCAAAGATTAACTGGCATTCCACATCGTAATAGAAAAGGGTCGATTTTGCGGGAGTGTTCGATGATACTTCTGGTTCTTCTGGATTGGGGTCGGTGAGCAGGAAGGTTGGCTGCGTCTGATCGCCGCCCCCCTGGTATGCGCGAACAGCATCTGAGAGCGACATGACACGCGTCTGGCGCTCCTCGCACACATACGCCAAATGGGCATCCAACTGTTCAAGTTGTTCCGATGTCAGTGACCCCACCCCCGCCGCGTCGATCTCCTGGACATAAGCCAACCAACGATTCCACGCAGTGTTGGTCACATACAGATCAAATGTCTGTTGCGCTGTGCCGTTCAGCACCTGCGTCCGGAGATCTGCGAAATCTGTTTCTTCAGCGGCAAGGTGTGTCTGCGTGGGGAGGACGGAGACATGTGAGATTCCAACAATTCGACTTGTGGGGGAGCCGCAGAAATTGTGTCGATCTGCTGATGGGTAAAAGAAACCAAATGGACATCCTTCATCTGCCTCAATCTTCCCACCGTGGTAGCCCCATAGCCCCGCAAAACCAACTTGCTCTAAAGCGTAAAGCAAGACATGGTTTTTCTGCACCGCACCCGCGACAACCGGACTTGCCCACGCCATCCCCCTTTGAACTTTATCCCACTCAGATGAGATGTAATTCGGCAGCTTCTCACGCATCGTCACGATATGCTCTGCCGATTGGCTCAGATCGCTGGAATCTGTAGCCGTTCCCCAAATTGGCGCAATATCTACCATCGGCGCCAGTTCGTCGCCGTCAGATTCGTGCCATTTGGTCAGATCTGCTGCGAAGGCTCGCGTAGAGGCCGGGTCGATTGCCCATGTGATCGGGACATTGTGTTTATGCGCTGTTTCTGCAAGGAGACGCATTCCCTGCCGCAGCGCTCTTCGATCTTCAGCAATTGCGGTGCTAACGAGGGAGTAAGTTAACATAATCAATGCGGCATCAAGCTCTCGGGTGCTCCAGGAAGACAGTAACTCCCATTTCAGCATATTTCGCTCGCGTGTCCGGCGTGCCATTTCTGTAGCAGACGGCAATACTGGTATCCGCGAGTTGTTCGGCAACGTGACGAACACAATCATCAACGGTCTGGAATGGATGCTGTGCGTGGCCTTCTATGCTGAAGGTGAGATCCGCAGGACCGAAGGAGAGACAATCCACCCCTGCCTTGGCGAACTTTCGGGCATTCGTCACCGCCGAAATCGACTCTATCTGCATCCAGAGCACGCCGTATTCGCCCCACCATTGGGCATACTCAAGCCGATCGCTTCGCTCCTCCATCCCTTTTCGAGCAGCGCCCCCCCAACTGCGGATGCCGATCTGGGGATAGTAAAAATAAGCAATGGCTTCGTCCACCGTCGATTCAAGTTCCACTTGCGGAACTTCGACTCCGGAGGGTCCCAGATCCAGGTAGTTACCGATGAGGTAGGCGTTGTAGGTGTGCTTAATCCGAAACTGAACCGGAATATCCAATTCGTTCGCCATCTCGCAGAAGGCGACCAACCGCTCCTCATTGTATGCAGAGTGCTGGCTGTCGGTGGAAACGAAGTCGTAGTCGCCTTGGTCCAGGATGGCTTTCAGCCGAGCCCGATCCGACGAGATTGGTGCGGCTATACCGTAAATGTGCTCTCCATCGTGTATACGTTGTTTCAGCGTTTTTTCTGCCATCTAAATCTCCTTGTTAATGCCCTGTGGGGTAAGAATATAACTTGACTTTGTTAGATTAAAAGAGCTCATCGGCAGATCCACTGCTGGCTCGCCCCCCCACCCTCTCCGGTCTTCGACCGAGAGTCCGAGACCGCAATCCCCCCAACTTTGGGGGGAAGGGGAGAATCGTACAAACTCCTGAAGTTCCGGTGCTTCGCACCGAGAATCCCACGCTGCAAGGCATCGGGACCTGCCCCGATCCATCGGGGAATTGGGGGCCGGGGGGCAAATGTAACAAAGTCAAAATAAGATTTGCCATGATATTATAAACTCTGTCGGAGCTCCCGTCAACGCATTTCTATAACCCTGGCAGATAGCAAAAGGTTGTAACCATCGCACTGGTACGCTGAATAAATTCTGAATTCCAATTAACGGAGCTTGCTCCATTCAGAGGCGCTGCATCTAAAAGCCCGCTTGCTTGTCGCACACATAGAGGAATGACTCATCCGCGAGAAATCGTCGGAGGTTCTCTTTGAAAAGCTGCCGCCGGTCCTCCCACATCTCGGGTGTCAGCGCCGAAGCGTGAGGCGATAAGATGACGTTATCCATATCCCACAAGGGGCTATCGGTGGGAAGGGGCTCCTCTGCCATGACATCCAGACCGGCGCCAGCGATTCGTCCCGCGCGCAGCCCATCGATCAACGCTTCTTCGTCCACAATACCTCCTCGAGAGATCGCGATAAGGTAGGCTCCCGGCTTGAGTAATCCTATCCGGCGACGATCAATCAGCCCCCGAGTTTCTGGCGTCAACGGCGCGGTGATGACAAACCAGTCCGAAATCTGGAGCAAATCATCCAACCGTTCAAGCCCCCAGACCGCCTTCACCTCTGCCGGCGGAGTCGGCATTGGACGAATGTCAACGGCATACACTTCCATGCCGAAGCTGAGCGCCCGTCGCGCAACAGCCATTCCAATGCCTCCTAGCGCCAGAATGCCGATGGTTCGCCCATTGAGCTCCACAATTCGCTCGTCGTATTTCTTGGTATCCCAACGGTGCGCTTTTTGGTCTTCCCACTGCTCACGCAAGCAATGGGTAAAGGTCAATATCATGCCAAACACATGATCGGCCATCGGGTTGGCGTGGGGACCACGCGCATTGGTCAGGATTACGTCGCTGTTTCGAATTTCAGATATCGAGACGGTTCGATCGATACCGGTGCCCGGGCATTGAATCCAGCGCAGCTTTTGGGCAGCAAGAAAGACTTCACGGGACGGGTCACCATAAAACACATCCGCGTCCCGGATGTGCTGTATCTGCTCCTCCTGGGCGGTCGCCAACTGAAACGTCACGTCAGGAAAACTGGCACGAAGTTCGTTCAAAAATTGGCCACTTGTTCGGCCAGCCATTACAATTTTCATTTGTCGTTACCTCGATTCTGGAAGATGTCACTTCTTGCACTTTGCCCCATATTCTGACATAAAGTTCCGGTGATTCGACATCAAAAAATGGGCCTATCAGGAAAAATCACCCCGGCATCCCAATCGGATTGAACCGGAAACGGGGAAGTGTTGTCCAAAACTGTATTCATGTAAAGTCAAGGAGAAAAAACTAGGAAATTTATTTGACAGCGGACTCGCCGATTTGCAAGTTCACACCGTAACTCGTATTAACCATACGAGTTTTTCACTTACAGTCCAATGGCGCCGGCCGAGTGGGAGTTTACGACGTATCGAGACCAAGCAGATCGCTGCTAGCTTGGTTTCGATACGCTTCGCTACTTAACCGGCGTTCGCTAACTGAAAAAGTTGTATTAACCAGGCCACCTCTCTACAGGCTGTTTACGTCCCCCAACTGGCAATAAAGTCCTCGACACCGAAATCGGCCGGCATCTCGTTGAAGTAGTAGCGCATTGGTCCCGATTGAAAGCCAGGGAAAAAGTGCTCCTCGCCTGCCTGAAGCCTGGTATTGAGCATCTTAAACCGCTCCCATAGAGTTTCCGCCTCTGTCTGCGAGAAGCGATTGGCGAATTCTGGCCCCCAGTTCAAGGTGGTCGGGTGCCCACTCATCCCACGTCTGCAAAGGTCGTCAGGGATTTCCTCAAGGCCGGGGCGTCTTCGGAGATTGATAAAGCAAGCCGCTTTGCACAGAAACACGGTCGTGAGCATCACCCCTTTTTCGCCCCGGCCCGGCTGGAGTTTTTCCAGCGCAGTGTGGTAGGCACGGCTATCTTTTTCAATTGCGGCACGAAGCACAGACTCGGTGACATCCTGCATCTGCTTGCTGCGCTGCGCCCAGCGCTCAAGTGTCGCTTGGGCTAGGGTGGATAGATGCTTCGTGTAACTTAGGTCTTCATATTTCGTGAAGTTGCAGAAACCGCCATGAATGGTGCGTCGCATTCTGGTGCTGTAGTTGCTGCCCCAGTGTAAGATAGGCATGATGTAGACCACGCCGTCGCCAGCATTGAGGTGCGTTTGGACGGCACCGGGCAACGGCACACGCGGGTCAGCCAGCAACTGACGGTCTTCTTCTTCGGTGTTGATACGAAGGTGGCTGCCAGGCACGACCCAAAGCACGTCGTCGTCGTAGAGAGGAATGTTCCACTGCACATAGCGAGGTCCCGTCTCGATGATGTCATCGATGTAGCCCTGGAGTGGTGCGGTGTCAATGGGATGAAGATCGCGATGCCATGCGGCTGGGCCACAATCGTGCACCGGATTACACATCAGCATCATCTCTGTTACCGCCGCGTCTGGTTCCTCCATCAGTTCAGCACTGATGCCTTGCGTGTTTTCGTGGAGCCAGATTTCCACTGTGTTGGCGGTCTGCTCGTCGATGAGATTTACCAGAGGACGTCGATCCAGAAGCAACCGCGGTTGCACGTCGGTCTCCCATACGCCGCCGGGCGGGTCGTCCGGTTTGCGGTCGCGTGCCCAGATTTCTCGCTGTCGATCGACCATGATCTCATAACCGGCGCGCAAAGCTCCCAGCTCATCCGGCGGGATGACGTTACGCAGGACCAGATACCCGTCTTCCATGAATTGGTCTTGATTGACTTGCATTGTTGTGCCTCCTTGTTGGTTACACTCAACGAGAGTATACGCTTTGGGATGAGTCAAGCGGGTCAGGGAATTAGGGGGTAACAGATTTGCACATCGATTGAAGGCCTTGTCAGTACAGACGTAATCTTCTCAACAATACCATCCGCACGACTACGAATCTCCTCCTGCGTCAGACTCTGGATGGGATGTTCAACAGTCGTCGGGTGGAAGTCGCGGTAGCCGAGCGACTTGGCTTGGACTTCTCCGGCGGCGAAAAACACATCCGAGCAGATCGCCACGCTTGGGATGCCGCGTTCTTCTAAAGCCGTTCCATCGTGCACACTGCACGATATACACGACCCTCAGTCCGCCAGCCCTTCAACCACAAAGTCGCACTGATCAGCAAGCTGCATGATAGTTTCCATCGGGGCGGGACGCGCAAATGTCGGTTTTCTCGCGTGAATTATATCCGCGAGCTCGAATTGCTCGCGCATGAGTTCTTCGACACGTTCGAGGAAAATATCGCTGCCATTTTTGCCGATGTTCAGCACCCCCATCACCTTGCCGTTAAGGTCGTCAAGACGCGGCGCGAGAAATTTGTCGGATGTGTTGCTTGGAGCCATTGGATCGAGTAAAATTGTGTTTGTCATGAGAAACCTCCTGCTTAAAAATCCCTGCTTTTTTTCCCACTTTCACCGTTCCCTGTTTTATTTTAGCCAACGGTTAGAATGGAATCCTTAGAAAGCCTTCATGGCAAAACTCATAAAATCATGCAACAGAAACCTATCCAGCACCTCACTCAGCAAAATCAACTGTTACTTGAGGATAGGTCAAAGCTGTCATGGTGGAAGCAAATATTCAGTAAGTAATCTATAACTTGGTTAACAGTTCCTTTTTCTTAGATTCAAACTCCTCCTCAGTCGGGATACCTTGATCCTTCAACTCAGCGAGCTTCCTAATTTGGTCGGGAACGTCTACTGTTGACTCAGACTGGGTGTTTTCCCGATCAGTTTTCTCTATCTTCGATTTTACATACTCTAACGACTTGTGCTAGTTAAAAGGCAAAGGAAGTGCTATCCTTTGAGAGAAGTTACTTATCTCGAATGAAAGAGAGGAAGCATTTCAATGGAGTTATGTCAAAAGCTGGGTGCCGCTTTCGCACAAGAAGGAATCACGTCGCTGAATCTCGAAGACTTGCTGAGTGTGAGTTTCATTGTTATTGATGATTTGTATGAACACCATTTCCCCGATGGAATGCCCCATCGGGGTGTCCCCAATAGCAACCTAGCCGACAGTGAAGTAATAACCATCGCTTGGGGCGGTGAGATGGTTAGCATTGATAGTCAACGGGTTGGTATAACCTTGTCAAAAAGGAGTTCTGCCATCTATTTCCGCATTTACCTGAGTGAACTCGATTTAATCGTCGGCGTCGTAATCTGTCGGGAGTAAGTGGAAAACTTAAACAAGCACTCAACGATGAACTTCCGTTAAATGACATCTTCATTGTCGATAGCTTGGCTGTCCCCCTCTGTGACTTTAAGCGTGCGCATTCTTCCACATCGCCTCTCAAGTGTCAGGACCTACGGGTATTGTGAAACCAAAGGATTGGGTACATTCTTAGGATTTCGCGTTCATCTAATCATCAAGGCGTACCCCTCGCTTTTTCCGTACCCAATGCCAATGTTGATGAGCGGGAGGTGCTTTCGACGATGTGTGAAACAGGCGATTATCCCCTGATAATTGGAGACAAAGGTTACATTTCAGACCCATTGAGTGAGATGCTCCTTGAGTTGGATGGGATTCGCTTATTCGCTATCAAGCGTGAGAATCAGAAGTCACAACATACGCCACAACTCCGGCGGAATCTCAATTGGATTCGGAGACGAATTGAAACTACCATCAATCAACTCAATGACCAGTTTCATCTCTGTCGAATCAGAGCGCGTTATCATTGGGGCATGTTGACCCGAATTATTGATAAGCTAGCGGGGTTCAGCTTAGCAGTTTTGCTCAACCGCAGTCTAGGACGACCGCTTATGGAAATCAAAGACTTAGTTTTCGCATAGCCTATATCAACTAGCACAAGTCGTATTGTTATTATTATCGTCATTGTCATCGTCTCCACAGGCAACCATAAAGACAACTAGCATGACTGACAATCAGAAAACGAATCCTTTCCAACCTTTCTGCGTTTCTAATGCCTTGCAGAATTGCATCTTTTCTACCCTTGGTTCAGAAGTTCACTCGTTCAGGAGTTCAGTTGTTCAAGAGTTCAAACTTCATGGGGCCGTGAACATTTGAACAACTGAACCAATGTACCAATCAACCCATGAACTCACAATCAACTAATCAGACCCGCATCTTTCAGCGTCTCGCGCAGTTTTTCCAGATTTGCGCTCGACAGCGGTGCGAGCGGAAGCCGCAGTTTGCCGTTGAGTTTTCCCATCAGCATGAGGGCAGTTTTAGCGGGAATAGGATTGGTCTCAATAAAGAGATTCACCGCCAACGGCATGGTTTTGTAGTGGAACTTTCGAGCGAGTTCGATATTCCCCACTTTGAACGCATTGCACATCTCGGCGACATCAGCGGGGTCAACATTCGCCACGACGGAGATTACACCTTTTCCGCCGACAGAGAGGATTGGCAACGTGTTGATATCATCACCCGAAAGCACGACGAAATCGTCAGGACACATCAATACCAGTTCGCTGGAACGCTTCAAGTCACCTGTTGCCTCTTTGAGTCCCACGATATTCGGGTGTTCGGCAAGTCGAGCGACTGTTTCAGAGAGAATGTCCGTACCACAGCGTCCAGGAACATTGTAGATGATAATCGGAATGTCAACGCTGTCAGCGATTTTCATGTAGTGTGCGTATAACCCCTGCTGATTCGGCTTGTTGTAGTATGGCGTCACGATGAGTGCAGCATCGGCGCCGGTGGCTTTGGCGTGCCTCGTTGCTCGCAAAGTTCGTGTTGTCGAATTCGAGCCTGTTCCCGCAATGACTGGCACGCGGCCGTTGACTGTCTCGACAGCAAGTCCTACCACACGGTCATGCTCTTCATCTGAAAGCGATGGGGATTCGCCGGTGGTACCGCAGGGAACAATCCCGTGTATACCCCCATCGATCTGAAATTCGAGCAACTCTTTGAGTTTGGCTTCATCAAGGGATTCATCGTCTTTGAATGGTGTCACAAGTGCGACAAAAGATCCTTCAAACATTTTTGACCTCCTTGAAATCATCCATCGGAAAAACCGAGATGGTCATTGATATACCGGTTTTGAATGACACTGACTTCGGTAAGGCAGAATAGAAAGAATGGAAGAACTCTTTTCCTTCCTTCCATTCCGTTCTTCCATTCTTCCAGCTTTTACTTCATCATACCCTCCTGCTTTTTGAAATCTTCATACTTCTCAACTTCCTCCTCTAGTTCTTGGTAGGTTTGAGAAGCACGAAAGCGATTATACATGTTCTGCTGATTCCGGAAGCCCTCAACAAGGGCTGCATTTGCATCCCCAAGGGCCAGTTCCATCAACACATAAGCGCGGTAGCTTATCCCATCTTCCACCACCATTTGTTTTCTCGTCTGCAATCCGTTGAGAACTTTAGCAGTGACCGATTTGAAGACATCTGTTGTCTGGCTCAACAATTCGGCGTCCTCGCCTATGCCGACTTGTTCGCGAAATCGTTTGAATAGAGAATTGATTTTGACTCGGTCTGTCGTGTAATATCGTTGCTTGCCGCTTGTTTCGCACTAGTTACCGCCAACTGCAGATCTCTCTGAGTATCGGTTGCCGCGGCATAAAGGTAGTTTGGATCGTCAGGGAGGTTAGTATACCAACCACCAGTAATCGACCGCAAGGCAGGGCGCAGCAAAAATTGCAATCAGCAACACAGATAGACAAATCCCGTTTGTCTTTTTCATAATTCGCCTTCAAACAAATTTGTCTCTTAACGATTCAGGCTTATTTTAACCCATCTCAGGCAGGGTGTCAATAGAGTATTTCTAAACCGGACAATTAAGTAATTTTCGGATTGGCGATTAGCTGGGATGAACACCCGGCAAAACTCAAGGGAGGTGAGAAGGTCGTCACCTGTACCCCTCATTTTCTCATTATGGCCTATTCGTTTATTCACGGATTCATGTCAGCTTCTTGGAAGGTTTTGCTTGCATTTCCTATAGCAGTGTGCTACAATCACCCAATGTTTGTGGTTAGATTGACCCCGTAAGGAGATAGGACTATCTATGAAGGAATACAGGACGGAACAGATTCGGAATATCGGTATTATCGCACATTCTGGTGCGGGGAAAACTTCACTGATTGAAGCGATACTCTATAACGGAGGCACAATTGAGCGGATGGGGCAAGTAGATAATGGAAATTCAGTTTCAGACTACGCTCCCGATGAGATTGAACGCAAAACGACAATTAACTGTTCTGTGTGTGTCGCCGAATGGAAAGGGTATAAATTAAATGTACTTGATACGCCCGGTGCAGACGATTTTTATGGAGACCTTGATAGCGTGCTCCGTGTGGTAGACGCAGTGATCGTGGTGATTGATGCGACAACCGGCGTCGAGGGTGGTACGGAAAAGGTGTGGGAAGTCACCAATAAATATGAATTACCCCGGATCATTTTTATTAACAAAATGGATAAAGAGAACGCCAGTTTTGATAACGCGCTTGCGAGTGTCGGTGAGATTCTTGAAGCCCGCACAACGGTGATGCACTTGCCAATTGGTAAAGAAGCCGATTTCAAAGGTGTCGTAGATCTCGTACAGATGAGGGCGTTCATCGAACCGGATGGGAATACGCCAACGCCAAAGTCGGAGATTCCTGCCGAACTCCAAGAACAGGCTGAGGAAATGCGAGAACAACTTGTTGAGGCTGCGGCAGAAAGCGATGATGAACTGATTGAAAAATTCTTTGAAGGTGAGCTAACTGATGAGGAAATCAGCGACGGACTGTGCACAGGGTTCTGCGTCAATCAGTTTGTTCCGGTGCTTTGTGGCTCCGCGCTCCAGAATATCGGCATCCAATCGCTGATGGATACGATCATCAATTGCTGCCGATCTCCAGCGGATGCCAGGCCGATTATAGGGATCGATGGTGAAACAACTCATGAAGCGTCTCCGGACGCACCGTTATCTGCGTTGGTCTTCAAGACACTGGCGGATCCATTTGCAGGGCGTCTTAGTTTCTTTCGCGTGTATTCCGGCATTCTAAACGGCGATTCCCAGGTTTACAACGCGACCAAAGCACAAAATGAGCGGATCGGCAAGCTCTCATTCATGAATGGAAAAGACGCCATTAACACACCACAGGTTGTTGCAGGTGATCTTGGCGTTGTCGCGAAACTGACGCTTGCGCAAACGAGTGACACGTTCTGCGAAGTCGGGAGTTCATTCCAACTTCCCGAAATCGATTTCCCTAAACCTGTGATTTCATTTGCAATCAAGCCGGCGCGAGAAGGGGATGACGAGAAATTGAGTTCAACCCTCGCTCGGATGACGGAGGAAGATCCGGCCTTTAAGGTCGAACGGAACAGTACAACGAAGCAGTTGCTGGTTTCTGGTCTTGGTGAGGTGCATCTCAACGTCATACGTAATCGAATGAAAGACAAATTCGGGCTTGAGACCGAAACTGAAGCACCCAAAGTTCCCTATCAGGAAACGATTCGCGGGCGTGTGAATGGCATCCAGGGCAGGTACAAACGTCAGTCGGGTGGACGCGGGCAATTTGGCGAAGTTTGGATTAATCTCTCTCCCCTTGAACGCGGTCGTGGTTTTGAATTCATCAACAACATTGTGGGCGGTTCTATCCCACGCAACTATATCCCGGCGGTCGAAAAAGGCATCCGTGAAGCAATGGCTCAAGGGGTGATTGTGGGCTATCCCTTCGTGGACGCCGAGGTTGATCTTTACGACGGTAAGCACCACGCTGTTGATTCTTCCGATATGGCTTTCCAGATTGCGGGTTCTTTCGCGTTCAGAGATGCAGCGAGTCAATGCAATCCCGTACTGCTTGAGCCGATTATGAATGTCACGATCTCCGTCCCCGAGCAGTTCATGGGGGACGTTATCGGCGATCTCAATAGCAAACGCGGCCGAATCATGGGCGTTGAACAGGCAGGAAAACGTCAGGTGATTCAAGCCAACGTGCCGCTTGCAGAGATGTTCCGTTACTCTATCGACCTCAAATCGATTACGAGCGCCCGAGGCAGCTTCACAATGGAGTTCGGGCGCTACGAGGAAGTCCCCGATGAGATTGCCCAAAAGGTAATCGCTCAAGTGAAAGCAGAAGCAGATGAGTAGATAAATACGTTTTGCGTGAAAATTAAAACAAAACGTGGACGAAATCCCCTCGATACGTGGAGATTTCTGAAGTGTACATTAGCGCGCGAAATAGTGTGGGTGAATGAAACCCCTATGACTACTGAATCGCAGCCTCGCGTAACTTCGGTTATGTGAGGCTTTTTTATTGCTTCCAGTTAAGTGTCCGTGCGAAAATAAGGATGTTTCTATCATCTTCTGAACTCATTCAGTGTGGTTGATGGGGTGATTTATGTCATTGGTGGGGTAAATTGGTGGCTGCCCACACCCATGCGCAGTACCGTTGAAGCGTATGACTCCGTAACCGATACGTGGTCAGAAAAGGCGGACATGTCAGCGCCGAAGGCGTGGCTGACTACCGCAGCGGTCAATGGAAGAATCTACGCCATCGGCGGTATGCAGAGGCTCCCCAATGGGGATTGGACAATATTGGACGACGTCGAAGAATACGACCGTGTGAGAGATGTGTGGACGAAAAAGCAGGACATGCCGGCCCCAAGAGCTTTCTTAGGGGCTGCGGTCGTTGATGATAGAATTTATGTCACTGACGGCTTTGGTGTTGAATTTCTCTTGTCGAGGGTCGAAATCTACACTCCCGCTAAGGACAGGTGGAGCAACGGGAGCCTGATGCCGATGCCACTAGAAACTGTCAAAGTCGGGGTAGATGGAAAAATCTATGTGATTGGCGGTGAGAACACATCGCCGCTTGTGGAAATTTACGATACCACAACCCGAAAATGGTCGGTGGGAACTCAGATGCCAACGGGCAGAGACCGTTTATCGACCAGTGTGGTCAATGGAAAAATCTATGCCATTGGTGGCGCGAATGCAGACCTAGACGCGGCATACAAGACGGTAGAAGTCTACGACCCTCAAGGCGACCCCAATGAGCCATTCGCGGTTTCTCCACAAGGCAGGTTGGCAACGATGTGGGGAGAGATAAAAGAGCGCCATTAGCGTACGGGTGTGGCAATTCAAGCGGCTTGGCACTGGCGCCAATAGCTTTCTGGTCATTGAGCATCATCTCTCTGAAAGCCACGACGTTATCAGCTCCGTCTCGACTCCAATTCTGTCCTCGGAATTTCAAGCGATGGCAGACCAGTAAATCAATAGTCTTTTCCACAAAGACGCTGCTAATGAAATACCCATTTTTTCGGTAGATATGGTAATCAGGTAAATGTCACTAACGTGTGAAAGCCTTTTGGGGTCTCCCTCTCCGCTTAGGCAGTTGCCAAAGCGGTGCTGGCGCCACATAGCAGAACAGTTGTCTGACACGCCATTGATGATCTGTTATCCCGGCGACCGTCGCCGGCGTGTATTCACCCATCTTTCTTTCCTCCTAAAAAAAGAATGTCAGAGAGTGTGTCCCGAAAATTCCCAGTGGGACACACTTTCTGAGTGATGAAATTTCTTCTGCCAAAAGTTTCAGAACGAACGTGACATCGTAAGGGAAACAGTTGTTCCGAGTTCAAAAGCGTCACCTTCATCTGATAATGTCCTTCGGTGCAATGGCAGCATAACGGAAAAGCGTGTTGGTATGTCGTATCCAGCATTCACCGTTGTACCGAACAACACTGCATTGAGTACTAAACCTGAGTTAATATCCCGCTCACCGTCCCAGTGGGCGTAGGATTGGTAAAACCCCAGATAGGTCGTATGAAGCGCAAGCCAATCTAGCAGGTGATATTTCACTTCTGCTGTCGAAGTTACTTCCACAGACCCACGATAGGTTTTGCTGTTTTCATAGAACGGAAATTGCCCTCTGACAGAAGCACTCAGCGAAAAATCACTAAAGAGTGGCGTTCCGTAATGTAGTTCAGCCAATGGATTGAACGTCCTTGTTCCAAACTGGATATGGAGATGTTCCAATCCAGCATCACCCAACTCGAATGGGTTTTCCTCTGTCTTGCCTATCGGAATGCTCGTTCCCAGTGATGCAACCAGGTCGTCGCTTTCGCGCAAGACACCAAACCTTCTGTGAGAAAACAGAAGCCTGAAATCGGAGAATCCTCGATAGGTTTCATCGCGGTGGTGGATATTCTGGTTTGCAAGTATCGCCCCGCGCTCGCGGGGGGACGTGGATTCAATTTCCTCAACGCTTGCGTCCTGACTCTTGATTCCATAAGGCACACTGAGTAAGACTTCCCAGCTATCAGCTATGCTATACCCAATGCCCAAATCCACACGAAGAAAATCAAGAGAGACAAGGTGTCTGTGCAGTGGTGACTTAATAACTTGCCGAGTCGGGGAAAGTCCCTTCGTCTCTAAATGTCCACCGTCAGAGTCAAAACCTCTTAGTACATTGAGAGAGACCCGAAATTTACGTGTGTCTTCTGAAGCCGAACCGACTTCATCTATCCCGCTACGCGGAATTGCGGGATTGCTTCAAGCGCCGCACGATTCTTGACCGAATGCAAACGGCAAGAGATGGAAGAAACCAAGTAGCAGCGTGGTTAAAAAGACTGTCGTTTTCATCATTCACCTCAAGTAATCAATGAATAGAAATAAATAGAGCGATGCACTAAGGCTGTCAATTGAGAATCAAAGACTGACAAAGCCTCAGAAACTGTAAAATTAGATATGAGAAAATTTGGGAGGTGAATGCGGTGGGGCGCGAGGGGAAGCCTGACAGATAGGAAAATATTCGTAGAAATTTAGGAATGGTCGAGGTCGGAGAGTGGTTTCATAAGAAGAAGAGAAAGCAGAAGGGGAAGGAAGTATGACGGTTAGCGAAAATGTTGTGTGAAATAGCTTGCTCAAATCCAAATCGTTAGATTCGTTTGGGATGGTGAGTTTCAATCCAACGAAGCAACAGTTTCCAATTTGAGGCTTTTCCTGTTGAGGCGTATTTTTAGTCCCTGTGTTGCAGTGATTTGAGCAGCTTGGGCATGATGGGATTTTTCCAATTGAGGTGGAGTCCAGGACAGAGAATCCACAATCCCCCTGCATGAGGGCTGGACAGAGATTGTAGAATGAAAAGCCGAAAAGGAAAAGGATAGATATAATTGGCTTTATCTTCATCGTTGATTTAGCTCTACGAGGTGTTGTGAAGGGCAATGGACAAGATTATACAGGATAGTTTCCTTCGGATTCAAGGTGCGTTTACTATGATACTTGGACGATTAGGGCGTCGGTGGGTTTACTGCTAGTGTTTAAATATTTACCCCTGCTTCCTCTGCACACATAAATGCGGTAGCTTCTTCAGCGCAGTTTTCTGTGAGCCGGAAAACGGGAAATCGGGATTTATGAAGATGTCACCAACTTCGTAGAAATCTTGAGACGGCGCCGTACGAACTGTGATACGGAGTCAATGCACATGTTGAGCACCGCCGTGACAAGAATAAGTAGAATCACCTTATCAAGCTGGTCATCGGAAATTGCACTGTCAATATAAAATCCCAGCGTGTAGATGCCAAGGAGGCCGAGGATGGCGGACTCCCGCATCATCACCTCCCAACGGTAAAACAGGAAGGCAAGGAACTGTCCGTATACCCGCGGAAGGATCTCAAAAAAATACCGGTCCATCCGTTTGCGGGGCGCATCCATCCGTAGGGAGATCAGGTCTGCGTTGTTGCTGCTCAGGAAGGCGAGGATGGCCCCATTGTGCAACAAAATTGCCCAGACAGCCGGGAGCATGGACGGCCCCCAGAGTTGTACAAAGATATACGCCAGAATGTACTCCGGGGTTGTGCGAATGACGATCAGGGCGTAGTGCGAAATCCGATTAGCGATCTTCCCCGCGAAATGCCGGCAGGCTGAAGGAAAGCTCAACAGCGTAAACACGCCGGTCCCCATCAGCACGATCTGTGTTAGCACCACCGTGTTCCACACCCCTTCCCATGCCTCTTGGACAAAAATCTCCTTCGCCCATCGCAGGACGGGGCCCCAGGCGAACGATACCGCGTGGGTACCATCCATCAACCCCTCCCGGCGCATTGGCCACGGCAGAATCTCGTACGTGAAGAAGCGAAGGACGTTTTCCCAGGACAGTGCGATTTCCTGTGACAGCAGCACAAACGCCGCCGCAACATAAAATGGCGCCAGACGGGGCTTGAGCCAGTACTTGAGTGAGGCAACCAGGAGGTAGAAAGCGTAGAGCAGCGCCGCAGCCTCTGAGTACATGCCTTCGCGAAATGCGGTCTCAAGATGAAATCCGAGCGTCGGCAGCCCAATGAATCCGAGAATCGCGCTGGAGCGTAGGGCGCACTCGAAACGGTAGCCGGTATAGTGTTTGGCGTCGGCATAGATGATAGGAAGGATGCCATAGACAAAGCGGCTCAAACCTCCAGACGCTCTAGGAACGCCCTCTAGTGGACGCCGATCCGACTCCTGAATAATCTCTGCATACACCTTGGCAAAGATACCAGCATAGGGAATCGCGATGGCGAGCACACCGCAGATTGGGTTGAGTCCAACAATAGGGAGGAAGATGAAAGCCCAGAAAATCTCGTGAATGGCGCGGATAAAAGCGCAGAACAACCTGACAGGGGTAAAACGGAAGACGAACGCCAGCCCGATACCAAGTACTACACCCAGAAAAATACCGCAGAGGGCAAAGACCACCGTGTTGAGCAGCGCAGATTTCAAACCCCAGAGGGCAGGAACATCCGGGGTGATTGCGCCCCAGGCCATTCGGCTCAGTTCTGTCCAGGGGTGCAATGTGGAGATTTCAAGGTCTGCCAACAGGAGAGCTATCAGGGCAATCGCGACAAAGAAAAGGCTGGTTCTCAACATAGCAATGGTATAACCTTTGAAAGGTTCTGAATTTAAAGGGTTTTCTCATTCCGATACAGTTCCGTAAGCATTGTTTGCGTCACTTCCCCGGCTGGCAGATCGAATTGAATCTCCCCATCACGAAGCCCGACCATCCGTTGTGCGAACTTTAGGGCGAATTCCACCGCGTGCAGTGACACCACAACGGTTTCCGTATTCTGGATAATGATTTCCATCACCGTGCCTGCCTGGTGGGGGTCTATTGAGGATACCGGTTCATCCGCCAACAGGATATCCTCTCCGCGGTAAATCGCACGCGCAACGGCTACCCGCTGCTGCTGTCCTCCAGACAGCGCACCAGCCTTTTCAAAGGTTTTCTCCTCCATCCCCAGTGCGCGTAGGATGGGAGCGATTTCCCGCAACACCTTCTTCTGCGGCTTAATTAGGTTCAGGAGATTGTAGGCTGTGGAATGCCGATCAAGCCGCCCAATATAGATATTGTGGAAGGCAGAGAGCTGCGGCGCCAGGGCATAGTGCTGATGCACAAATGCAGACTGGTCCGCAACGCTTTCGTAGAGTGTGCGCAGCAAGGTGGTTTTGCCGGCGCCGCTCGGACCCACCAGCGCGACCTTTTCTCCCCTGTCGATTTGCAGAGTGATATTTTTCAAGGCAACGTTGTGTTGGTAGGCTACACTTTCTGCAACCAGACTAAACAGCGCGGTATCGGCAGGTGACTTCATATCCCAGTAATTGAAGATGAAAGATGAAAACTGAAGAACTAGCCCTCATCAAAACAGTTCTATCGTACAAACATCAGCGTTTGAAAATGTTGTACTGTTCGACAAATTCATCATAGGTTGTGAGTGCTTCTTTCGTGTCTTTATCAAGAATTTTGATTTGACAAGGTAACCATCCCAACTTGCCGAGGCGGTCTCCTGTAACTTGAGGGCGTCGAGCACCGCTTCATCCGCAATGGCGTCAAATTCAGCGTCCGTGATTCGCCCTTTCTGTTTGTTTCACAATGCTCTCGAAACCGCCCGTGAGCGAGGTAGGCTCCCGACGACAGTCACGGGAAATTGGGGTATATTTTTCATCGATTAAACATCCGGCACTATTATTTATTGGACTTACGCAGTTGAACAGACGGATTAAATTTCCAACCTTCTTGTGTCCAACGGGGGTTCGGATGGCTTGGTTTGGCTGTCGCCGCCTTGTTGAGATGATTATTTTTCGATAAGGAATAGGAATTCTCTATTTGGCAGTTCCGCATCGCTTAGCCATTCATTGGTCCAGCACATTCTAGCCATCACGTTCTTTTTGTAATCGATTTCTATCACATCCAAGAGCGTACCGTTCGCCCTGATGACCTCGTTGAGCTCATCCGCTGTTGCGCGACCGCCAGAGCTGTATGACAAGATGACGAACTTGGCTTGCACCCTTCTGATGAGACGCTCAATTGCCTCAACCGCGACAAATTGACCGCTACCATCACGGCGGAATTCTTCAAAAACGGATGATGCAACCTTGTCGGATGTGTCTGTTCTTCGTTTCGCTTTTCCAAAGAGTTCCGCCCGATCGTAAAGGCAGATGCTTGTCCAAATGTGATAGTAAGCGGCGTATCGCACCCGTGAAGGCGGCATCTTCTCGCTATTAGAACCGTAAGGCGGATCGAGATATGCCAAATCTACATCGACATCATTGATTATCTCAAAGACATCAGCACGAGACACCTGATGCTCATGCTCGGTCGAAAAGAGCATCGGCACCCTTAACTGAAGATGATTGTAAGATCGAGGAGACCAGTCTTTGAGGTATGAGGCGAAATGCCCAAGGGTGCTATCAACTTTATCAAGTGCAAGAATCAGACTCGTTATGGCGACCGCTTTATCAACAGTCTCGAGATGGAGAGATTCTATTTCATCACGGATGCCATCCAGCTTTCTTGTGTTGTGTATTTGCCAAGGCTTCTTCATGCCATCCGACTGAATCGCCGATCCGCCATTCGGCAGCCCACCGTAGTGTTCGGTGAACCAACCATCAACCGGCTTTGTGTGATTGAGGTGAGCTATCAGCTCCTTATATGCATCCGGTCTCTTTTGGGTTCGCAAGTAGCAGTCGCCCAAAACCTCAGACCACACGGCGATGTCGTTGCAATAAACGCTGTATCCCGATTTGGCAAAGGCTTGAGAGACACGGGTGGTGCCTGAAAAGGCGTCAAATACCGTCTCTGCTTTAACTCGTTTAGCGAGTTGGAGAATATATGGGAGCAACTTGAGTTTTGAGCCGGCATATTTGATGCCTTCTGTGGGTGGCGCGTCAACGACAAGCTCATCAAATAGTGATCGTGCCTGCATTATTGACCCATCCCTGATATCTTCTTGAGTTGAAAAATATCTTCTTTGACTTTTTCGAGAGCCCCCTGATGGCCAGCTTCGGAAGATACCAGAGCGTGAGAGAATAGCTTTACGAGAACGAGGTTGTGTGAATAGTCGATCCAACCATTGGTAATGCTATCAAAGTATTTCAACCCCTTTTTGGTATGAGTCCAAAGGCCACGTTGTAAGGATTAGTAGTCGTCATAGTGATAAATTTCTGCCCAACTCTTGATTAGACGGATTTTTTCGCATCACACAATACCAGAGGTGTTATACGGAATTTTGCTGATAAACGGCTGGTTAAGTGCTGTACGACTTGAATTTTAATGATGCTCTCGCGTTTGTTTATTTGACCTCTTGGAGTTGGTCAGCCAACCATAAATTGGCCAATGTTTCGGGTAAAACTCCCTACACACGCGCTCGTGTTTCAATCCGTAGCAATGCCAAGCTCGGATACGTCGATCTCGCCGGAGATGAATTTCGGGAGCAGCAGATCGCGGGTTTGGCGTAGGTTGGCGTTTTTAAGATCTAAAGCAACAATGTTATCAAAAATAGGTTCAATCATTTTGTTGAATCTGTCTAACAAACTTTGCGGAGGCGAAAGGGTTGGAATCCTATTCAGATTGTGTTGGTTAATCTTTGGCTGTGCGGTGCCTGTAATATAACTCGAAATGGCTACGTTGGACATGAACAAATAAAGAAAGTTTGTCGAAATCGGAGCTTTTCCTTGAACGACATGTGTATGATTATTTACCCAGAATTTACCAGTTACTAACTGTAGTACAGGCTTCCCATCTTCGGTAATAACACTGCCATCTTCCGCAATTAATAAATACCTCCCATCAAATAGATAACCGTTGATATGATCTAAGATTTTAGCAGCACCATAATATGGATATTCACCTTGCATGGTGGATCTAGCCATCCCTGACAGTGGTTTCCGCTGACGATCAAAGTTAAGGGAAACTTCGCCAAAGCTCTTTACCTCCCACCCCTGCGGTATCAACCCCAACTCCGACTCCACCATCTCCACCTGCTCATGTCTCGGAAAGCGGAACTCGACAAACCATTGTCGGTAGATTGTTTGCGCCATCTCCTCAAGGATCTTGATGCGGCGGGTGTTGTTTTCAATCAAGTCGTCGTAGGGACTGAGGACTGCGGCGATTTTGCGTTGGATTTGGTAAGGTGGTAGGGATAATCTTATTGCTTTCAGATTTGCTTGCGATAGCTTAGGCTGTGCAGTTCCTGTAATATAGCCTGAGATATTAGCAGACTGGATATAGCTCATCAAAAAATAATCGTCAGCAACTCCGGGTATACCTTGAACAATATGAGCATGATTATTGACCCAGAATTTGCCGGATGCAAAGAAGGCGATAGGTGTCTTTCTTTCCACGAGGTTTGCGCCATCTTCAGAAATCAGCAAGTATCCTCTATCGAAAATATAATCATCAATGTAATCAATAATTCCCGATGCCCCGTAATACGGATACTTTCCCTGCCTTTGACTTCTCTGCTTGGTACTCAAAGGTATGCGTTTGTGATCGTAGAGTTCAATCACTTCACCGAAAGTTGTCTCTGTCCACGAATCTGTCATACCGTCTCCCATACCGTCTCCTCCAAAATCATCACGACATTCCTGATTTATTTGGGCTCGCAGTCTATAGATTTATCAATCAAGATCCCGTGAGGAAAAGTATTCCATTATGTCGGCATGAATCCGATAAAAACCTGTGTGTTCAATCTTTTCATAGGATTCGGAGTGAGCATTATACGTTGTCTGCGCTTCACCCGCAACTCAAACTCAACTTCATAGGGCTTATCCCAATAGTCGGCCAAGCTATGCGTATCCCAAAAGTCGGCGATCTCCTCTAAGGTTGTGCGTTTGAGATGCTGGTGGCATGTACATCGCCATCACCTTCAGTCGCCGCAAGGACAGGTGTGGAGGCCTGTCCTACAGCGATACTATTATCGGCTATGTTAGCGTGGGAGCGAGATTTGATTCGGAACGACAATTTCACCGGCAATGATTCTTGCTTTCAGCGATTCAACGGTTTCTAAAATTTCGTCCGAAAGCAAAGATTGGTTGTGTTCATCAACGGCATAGCCGACTCCGCCATCTGCGAGTCCGAGGTATCGGACCCCTGCCATAAAATTGCTGTCAACGGTTTCACTGATGATTCCATACACAGAATCCTCAATCTGTTTGACCATGCTCGTCAAGACTATCCCGGGTGCGAGATGATTGCCATTGGAGTCAACCCAAATGACATATTTTTCCTGCTCTTGGGCGGCTTCAAGGATGCCCAGACCGGACCCGCCAGCAACGGCGAAAATGACATCAATTCCGCTCTCATATTGCGTTAACGCCATCTCTTTCGCCGTATCCGGCTGACTGAAACCACCTACATCCTCGCTGATGTATTCTATGGAAACTGCCGCGTCTGGACTGACAGCCTGAACTCCGGCGATGTATCCGGCTTCAAATTCTTGTAATAAGGGGGCGTCCGCCCCGCCAATATAGCCAATTTTATCGCTCTCTGTTTTTAACGCGGCAATCGCCCCGACCAGAAATGAGCCTTCGTTTGCCTTATAGTTGATGGCGGCGACATTGGGAAGTTCAAGGACAACATCAACAATTGCAAATTTGACATCGGGAAAGTCGGGCGCCACGCGAGAGAGCGGCCCGCCCATTTGGAAACCCGCAGTTAAAACGAGGTCTGAATTTTGAGCGGCCTCTCTTAACAGCATTTCTGTCACTACCGGATCGCTCTCCATTCCAATAACCTCGTTGAGGGTAATCCCGAGTTCTGCCTCCGCACGTTTTACTCCAATATAGAGACTGTCGCAGTAAGATGAATCCCCAACGCAATCGTCTGGATACATCATGGTTACGCGAATCGGCGCGGTATCCGGTCCGCTTGGCTGTTCAGAAAGGATGGCTTCCCGAACTAAGTCACAACTACAGATTAAAAATAGCCCTAGCGCCCAAAAGGGGTATTTTCTCAAGATGCTAAGATTTTTCATATTTGCTCCTTATGGTTACGCGAATCGGCGCGGTATCCGGTTCGCTTGGTGGTTTAGAAAGGATGACTTTCTGTGAGGTGAAACCTAACGAAAACAATGTTTCGCCACTTCCTTGAAATGTTAGCACAAGCGCCAGATTATTGCAAGGGCTGCGGCAAACGCCATCTGCTGCGTGGATATCGCGGTTAGAGCACATCAGTAGAGGCAGAAGGTGGTTAGCTGGAACGTATTGTTATGTGATTGTTTCCAATGCCTGCTCTATTTCCGGCGTAAACACCTGTTTCAGTTTTAGCAGATTCTCAATGTGCCATTCTCGAATTTCTTCTAACTCACTACCGGACGACTCAATGACACCATCACGATATACAGCAATCCTAGAAATTACATCTTTATCTTGGCGCTCCCATTCAAGTTCGCTACCAAAACTGGAGGTGATTTCTGCCTGCCGCTTTCTTAGAGCATCAAAGAGATTCTTGTTTTCTTTTTGGGATCCTTGACCGATGTATATGCCCGTCCGCACCTTCCCTCTCTGTGTAAACCTCACCTCATAATAAATAGACATCCCTTGAATGCCGGACGAAAAATAGTGGCGATTTCGTGGCTGGGCAGTACACGCTCCTGTGAAATTATGATTCTCGCTTAGTTCATCAATAAGTGCTTGGAAATATGCTTTATACTTCTCCCCTTTAGGCGATCTGTTCGTTGATTTACTCTGTCGCTGGGACTTTTGCCATTCATTGGGAAAGACGACCGGTTTGAAGTCAAAGGCTGGCTTTGAATCGTCGATTTTCAGGACTTCTACTACGACAGCAAAAAAGTGTGTCTCTGTATCAGTTCTTTGATTTAACCATTCCAATGCTTGGCGGTGTTCATCCCTAATTACCTCGGAAATCCAAACGACAGTTGAAGCATCAAAGCCGGCAGCATAGGTAAGGAGCTTACCGAGATGGTCATGATCGGTTTGGGTCAACTGGTTTTCAATAATGACCGTTCTCGAGCTACCCAAGTCCTTGGCTAAAAGATCGAGAGAGAAATCACCGACTGACGCTTCTCTGTCTGTAATCTCCAGTTCAAGTCCAAGGACATTGCCCAACGCTTCGATATTTGATGCCAGCCACGGTGTGAAGTCGTTCGGTTCATGTGACCATATTTCACGCAATGGGATTTTCTTCAATTCACCAAAGTTATTCATTTCGTCAGCTTCCTTTCATTCATGTAACTCTTGATTATGCGGAGTTTTGCATATAAACGGATGGTTAGGATTTTACACGCACCACTTGCCCATTTTTGAGCGTTTTCAACACCACATTAACTTGAGAAATCAGCGGTGCGAGCTCTTCAAAACGGTTACTCTCAGCTTCCAGCAATACAATCCCCATATTAATCTCGCCCAAGTTTTGCTGATTGGGAATGCCCCCATCCATTGTGATGAAGGCATCAAACTCAGCCGCAGCGATTCTCAACAGTTCACCATTCCCCTTTCCCCGCCAACCCCGATAGCCAACTGTGACCGCTTCGATGTTGTCTTCAAAAAGTCGCCTCAGTTTGTAGGGCAGATTCTCATCACGCAGCACGCGCATCAGCGACCTCCAGCGTCAGTTTCAAGTACGCGACCACTTGCTCACGAGATACTGTTGGAAAGTCATCAAGGAACTGATTGAGTGAATCCCCTGCTGTTAGATGCTGAATCAAACTCTCAACCGGAACGCGGGTGCCAGCGAAAACCAGGGCACCATTTATCACCTTTGGGTTGCGCGAAACAATTTGTTCTTTCTTCATTGGTGAAATCTCCTCGAATCCGATATAAGTCCTCCCCTTTAACTGGTCTGAAACTGACACAAATTGACATCCACCCACGTCACAGGGTATTGCTTCAAACTTTGCATCAACCCCTTGCGTTCGTACATTTGCACGCGTTCCTGTTTTGCCGCACGATGCGCTTCTTTGGTAAACTCTCGATTCGTAATGACCACAGGTTGAAAGGTTGTATCGTATTTTTCTTCATAAAATGGTTTTGCCGCGATAATCTCGTTCACAGCATCGTTTCCCGGTTTCGCACCCTCTTGACGCTGTTTGACCTGTATCAGAAGTCCAGAGTTTTCTCCCTGATGCGGGTGAGCGATGACATCCGCGCCTTTGTCGCCTGAATAGGGTGTTAAGCCAACGCGATATCCCTGCTTTTCAAAAAGAGCGGCAACAAAGACCTCGAATGATTTAGGTTCCAGTCCGTCAATATCTTCTATCGTCAACGATGGACCACTTTCCTGTTCAGGTTGAGTTGGCTGCAAACGGGTTAGAATCTCTGCGGGTTTCACTTCGGCTCGTTCCGTTGGGAAGAGTGTGCCTTGTGAAAGTTCGCGTTTTCGTTCCAGAAGTTCGTGCAGGATGACATCAAATGTTTGAAACTCCGGATGGGTGGCCATTGGCAGGTAGATGTGCACGGGCCTCGTTTGTCCGATGCGGTAGACTCGGTCACTCGCCTGATCTTCTTTGGCGGGATTCCACCAGCGGCTATAGTGAATGACATGGTTCGCTTCGGTGATGTTGAGACCAACGCCAGCGGCGAGTGGAGACATGATGATGGCGTTGAAACCCGGAATCGCTTGGAAACGATCAACAGCTTGTTGACGACTCATCTTCATCGAACTCTCCCTTTGTGTACTTCCTGGGGTATCGCCATTGACAATAGAAACGTTCTCCAAGCCGAACTGTTCTCGAATCACATGGGCTAAAAGATGTTGGGTCTTTCGACGTTCCGCGAACAGAATCACCTTTTCGTCTGCACGAGTGATCTTTTCAAGAAGTTTTACCGTCACTATAAGTTTTGCTGATTGTTCAATTAACGTAGGAATAGGAACTTGTTCCCACTGGGAATCGGCTAATAATGGATGGTCGGAGATGTCGCGTAGCTGGTGCAGCACTTGCAGGATACGGTTACGTGATGGCACCTCTGCTGATTCGCTCTCTTGTGTGGATTGAAGCGCAGCCTGATAGCGTCTCACCTGTTCAGATGGCATCTTTTCTTGGCACTCTTCGACATGGATATGTTTTTCGGGAAGTTCCTTGAGGATATCAGATTTTAACCGTCTTTTGAGATGAACGCCGATGCGCTCCCGAACCTGCTCACCGAGTGCGCGAATGTCAGTTTCAGGATTCTCAAGGGGAAGGCAAAAGTTACGGTTAAAACTTTTCGCACTGTCAAGATAGCCCGGTGCAACAAAATCAGTAATACACCATAAATCCATCAATGAGTTTTCGACAGGTGTTCCCGTCAGTGCGAGCCGAAAATCGGTTTTGAGTGCTTTCAAGGCGTTTGTGACGAGCGTCCCCGGTGTTTTGATGCGTTGTGCTTCGTCAATGACAACGGTCGCCCACGGAATCAAGCCCAAATCCAACTGGAAGTCGCGGACGGTTTCATAGGTTGTTAGCACCAGATCGGCGGCTCGGAGGCGTTTGACATCAAGCGCACCGCGTCGTTTGCGTAATTCTTGGGGTGGTTCCGCACCTTCAATTTCTGGAACATGGAGGTCAGGCGCGTCGGATAGCTCGCACTTGAAGGTTTGCAGTTCCTTTCCGTACAGTGTGATGAAATCCAGTACGCCTTTGTCAAAAAACTTCGGATATTCCGCCGCCCAATTTTCCAAAAGCGCGATTGGTGCAACGATCAGGTAGGGTTTTCGTTGTGATTCTTGCAAGCGAGATTTCGCATGATGCCATTCCAGAAAACAGAGCACTTGTAATGTTTTGCCAAGCCCCATGTCATCGGCGAGCAATCCACCGGGATATTTTTTCTCCCAAAGTTGCTGTGCCCACGCCAGCCCTTCCTCTTGATGCGGCAGAAGTTTACATTCCTGTTTCAGGTTTGGCGGGAGTTCGAGCAGATGCCGAAACGGTTCTTCGATCGGAGAACCAGATTTTTCAACGTAATCGGGATCCTCTATGTTTTCCTCAATAATTAAGACCGCAGTCTCCGATTTTTCATCCGGTGAGCGCGATGGCTTCTCCCGATGTTTGAGTTGCTTTTTGATAAAGGGGAGATGTTTCTCAACCTCGGAAACGGGAAGTTTTTTCCCTTCCCATGTTAGATGGGTTTGATCTGCCTGCTTTGCCGCCTCAATCGCCTGCTGAAGCTCCTCGAGCTCCGCATCGGTTTTAATCTGAATCTTCGTTTGTGTTTCAGACCCATCATCAACCAAGATACCGGGGATCCACTGACTTTTGTATGGTGAAACGAATGGATAAACCCTCGGTTGGTAGATGCCAATTTCACGGACGCGTTCACTGAAAGAGGGTGTTTCATCCGTCGGATCCAGTTCAACAACGTCAGGATCGAAATATGCTTGTGGCTCTTTCGCAATTTCTGCAAGTTGTTCGTGGGACACATAACGATAACGCTTAACGGTCTGCAAGGCTTCTCGCTGTTGCTCTTGGAAGAGAATGCGGGTTCGACCCCCATCAGGTTGAGGCAGATTATACGTGGTTTCAGGATTCGGAAATTTGTCAAAAACCTCTTCAAATTTTTCGCTGTCAACCCCAGCTACGTCAGGGATAATCCCAACGGTATCGCCTGACTCGCGTAGGCGCAAGCGAACGGTTTTCGGTGCGACAACCTCCTCTTGGTTCAGGTAAAGTTCTAGTTCAACCCCGGTTTGGTTCGCAAGCCCTTTGATTTTTGCAAATTCGAGCAGATTGGATTGAAAACTTTTGTCCACTGCTTCTCGTCTATTGAACGCGTCCAATTCCTCCAAAAGGACGAACTGTTCGTATGTGAGGAGATACGCCCACTTCTCTGTCAAGCGCAATATACAGCCGATCCGCTCTGGATGCAAGGACTTTCGATCCGGTTTCAGGAACTGATAATTGTACCGAAACTCCGGCTCGTTGAGCGTACCGAATGAGCGAATCTCAAGATCGAACGGATACGGCTCTGGTAAACCGAGCAGCTCCTGTTCAACGGAATCGAGGCGACACACCTCATCAGATGGAAGGTGAATCCCCATGCCTGACGATTCTGCTTGGCCGTTATCGAACAACTCCTTGAGCAACAACCATTGTGCCTGCGCCTGATATGCCTCTGTTGGCAGATTGTCCGCGTATTCGGACAGAGAAAGGTGGTCCGACGGAGCTATAAACTGAATGCCCGTCGGCCCCTCCTGCCAGTCAAATTGTAGCGATTCAGATTGACTTTTTCGGAATAGATTTAACATCGGAACTACCTTGTGTTGTAATCAAACGACGATAACTCTAATTCCTCTAACTGATAACTTCGCAACGGCTCAATCTCCAGCTCACTATTTATCCACGATGCCAATCTTTCTTGCCAAGAATAGTTCTCTGAATAGGAGTGACTCACACGATGTTTCGCCAACCGCTGATTACGTAACGTATTACGGGGATAAGTATCCATCGTATACTCCGAGGCGTCCAAACGAAATGGTAGTTTGGAATTTTCATAGACATAGCACGCTGCATTTGTACTAAATTCGACAAAGGTATGGTCGCCCATCTGAATGATGAAAGCATGCTGATCACTGCTACCACCGTTTAGAGGCGCAATACTCTGTTTTTGCTCTTGGTAATAGGGATCGTTTCTAAACAGATATTCGGCGTTTTGACGCAACACCGGACGACAGAAGGTAATGTGTTCAAGATACGCTAGCCAAAACGCTTTTCGGTAGGCAAATTTGTTATCGTCGCAGGCTTTGGCGACGACATCGAAAAAAAAGCGGAGATCCTCTTTTGTAATCCATCTCGTAAAAATCTGTTTCGCTTTATCAGGGACATCGCGCCAACGCACGGCCCCGCCAGTAATTCGTGGGTCACCCCATTCTCGAAGAACGTAGGATTGAAGGGGTTGCCGCAAGTGTTCAGACGCATCATATCCAAGGCTCTTAATAAGTTTGGACAAAACAGCACGGCTCGTTTTATCGTTATTGTGTTTTTCAACAAATTTGACAACATCTACAACAGTCTCCCGATCGGCGCGGCGGTTGGGCGGAATATACGCCTCCGCAACAACACCAAAGTAGGAATAGCTGTGCGTATGGTCGGGTAATTCGAGGATTGACCAGACATCTGACAGCTTTACCCGTGAACGCAGCAGCTTCATTTCAGCAAGTTGAGTCGCGCTGTTCTCCTCGCAATACCACATCATATTTGCTTTCAGTTTCTGAACAAATTTCCGACGCCCCTTGTAACCGATCAGATGTCTTCTGACAAACGCGCGCAGCCTCCCTGCATTTGGGGTATCCCATGCTTGCAACAGGGCATCGAAAACGCCGAGCAGTGCGCTGATGCGAAAATGGTTTTCTATGAGCTGAAGTGCATCGCTAAGTTGCGGTGTGTCCACAATGCGAGGTAATCTACCTTCGGAGTAGGTAAGCGCCCATGCAAGTTGTCGGGTCCGTCTCAGTGAGTCAAATTCAGTGTGGAGCCTTCTGATTCGGTTCGCTTGGATGAAGCGGTGGTAAATCTGGCGAATAGTTTCCGGATCGGGCGGTTTGGACTTACCATCATGGTCTTTGACAATTTTTTCCAAAATAGCAAGTGTCTCTGGGGGGATTGCCATTGGCTTCGGCGCACGACGCGCGAATGCGCCGGCATCAAAATCGAATTGAAGCAGCTTTTTAGCGGAATTCACAGTTTCCCTCCGATAATGTTGTAGAGCAGTTTTTCTGCGTTTATCCGTACTCGAAATTCTACTCGTCTTGATTCTTCTGGAATTTCTCTGTCATCCGGATCGCGAATCAACTTGCTTGAAGATAAGCCGTTGGCAGTCAAGTGTCGCTTTAGCCAGTCCTTAATCTTTTGACTTTGTCCGATTGATGAAATTTGCAACACATATTCGAGAACACTTCTGGTACGCCCCTGCGAAAGTTCCATATTACGGATATAAGCCGCTTCCGAGCTCACGCCCTGCCATTCGCTTGAAGTGTGTCCTTCAATCCGAATTTCCGCAATGTCATTGATGTATTTGTCCTTTCTTAAAATTTGGATATAGCGAGGGAAAAAATCATCCAATATGTTCTCAAAGGCAGGTCGAATCTCTGTTTTCCCTGGTTCAAAAAGCACTTCAGGTTCTTTGAACCTAATAGAAAGGGTTTGCTTATTCAAGAAGGCATTCCATTTATCAAGGTCTTTTTCAAACTCTTCCTTCAGGTCGTCGTGCAGCTCGGACTGTAACTTCGTGTAAGTATCAACGATTTCCGACAAGTTCAACATGACGAAAGAGAGCAAAAGCACGAAGATCAGCAGCAACCCTGCCATCAAGTCGCCCAACGAAAGACTGAACGGATTTTCGTCTGAAAGCGTTTTAGATTTGGGAGACATTCTTCGCATTATCTACTGCCTCACCGACGTGGTAGTCTTTCAATCATATCGACCAAAGTCCCAATATTTTCATTGAGTGCTTCAACGCTGCCCGCCAGTGCTGTTGATGCTTGAGTTAACTGAACGGAGAAGTCCCTAAGATACGTATTGATAGATTCGCGAGTAGTTGTGGCATACTCATCCAATCCCTCCTCAATCTGCTCAAAAATACTCCGCAACCCGTTGTCAATCGTTTGAAAGCGTCGCGTGAAATTGTCAAGCAACTGTTGTGATTCCTCAAGTGTGGCTTGAATTTGTCTCGTTGTTTCACGATTCGCTGTGAGGTATCTTTCGTTTTCTTGATTAAACGCATTGCTCGCCTGTGTTAGTTGTTGCCCAGCACTTTCAAGTTGCGTTGCACTTGTCGTCAATTGTCCTGATAACGCCCTAGTTGTCTCGATTAGTTGACGGACGCCTTCTACGCTTGTATTCATCTGTTCCAATATTTCTCTACTTCTTGTCAGCGTTGCCTGTGAGTTTGTTATCTGTGCGTTGAAGGCTTCGATCTGATCGCCCTGTTGCTGTAAGAGTATGTTGATACTCTCTTCGGCACCTTGAACGCTTTCATCGAGTCGGATGGCAGCCCGATTAACAAGTTGTTGCATGCGATCTGTTGCTTCAGCAGAGGCTTGCGCTGTTTGCGAAGTGATTGCGCTGATTGTTTGTTGCTGTTGATTGAGTGTCGAAGTGATTGATTGTCCTAATTCGGCAATCGCTGTTTGAAGTGTTTGAATACTCTGATTAGAAACTGTTTCTATATCCGCCATCCGTTGTTCCAACTGCTCGTCTGTCCGATTTGCCACTGACTCTAGCAATTCACGCATCCGATTTGTCATTGCCTCAGACTCTGTGGCAGTCTGTGAAGCAGTAGAAGTGATTGATTGTTGCAATTCGGCAATTGCTGTTTGAAGTGTTTGAATACTCTGATTAGAAACTGTCTCGATATCCGCCATTCGCTGGGCCAACTGGTCGTCTGTCCGATTTGCCGCTGATTCTAATAGTTCACGCATCCGATTCGTCATTGCCTCGGATTCTGTGGCGTTCTGTGAAGCGGTAGAAGTGATTGACTGTTGCAATTCGGCAATTGTACTTTGGAGCATTTGAATACTCTGATTTGTTGTCTCAGACAGACCCAACTGCTGTGTCTCAATAGTACGCTGAAATGCGTTGAGCACTCCGTCCATCATGCTTCTCATTTGCTCTGTCTGTGTTTCGGCGTTTTCTGCCAACAATTGACGAGTCTGATCAATCTGCTCCTGTACACCTCCTATCATTTGTTCCATCTGACCGGGTAAGCTCATCAGACTTTGACTCGCATTGCCAACCGTTCTTGCAAGTTCTTCCATTTGTGCTGTTGCTGTCCCTGAAAGCGACCTTTGGAATTCCTCAACTAACTGTTCGATAGCCTCTATGGAAGATTGACCTTTGTGCTCAAGCAGTTTTTCAACGGCAGTGTTCAAACGAGTAAGACTCGGTTCCAATGCATTGCTGAAGTCTTTGGGGGCGTTGCGGAGTCCCTGAATAATCTCTTGTCTTTCCCCCATATTCTGTTTGTGCCACCCCGTTAGACTGTCATGCAAATTGTCCAATCGCTTGGACATAATGTCACCCATGTCTTTTTTTATCCGGTCCGCTAGGTCTGTCGAAAATGATTTAAGTGCCGCTGTCTGTTGCTCAAGTTCGTCTTTTTGTTTCTCTGCGATCTCTGCTTGCGTTTTCAGTGTAAACGGTAGATCGAGCGCGCGTTGTAAGTCCGCAATTACCCGACTTACCCTGCCGATGCCCCACTTCTCCAATCCATTGAACAAGAGCGAAGCGAGCATTCCCCAAACGGAGGTCACAAATGCCGTTGATACCCCCGATAGGAGTTCTCTGATTGCACTCTGAATTTGCTCTGTCTGTGTAAAGTCAATGCCAGAAAAGGGAATCAACCCCCAAACCAACCCGACAAAGGTACCAAGGATCCCCAACCCGACTAACAAAGCAGACACACTATTCCAAAAGCGAAGGTTTAAATGTTGTTCCAACAAACGTTCTTCGCTGAAGAAAAGCGATGCTTCGTCCGTTTTGTACACCACTTTACGACGCTCGGGTGTAATGAGTGACTCCTTAAACTCCTGCCACGCCTTCTTAAAAAATTCATCGTTGCGCTCAAACGTCTCCTCTAAGTCGTTCAGAATATTCGGATCCGCAGGTCTGCCGTATTTGTCACCCAAATTATCCACTTCCTTGGTTAAATCACCAATTAAGCGAGTTCGGCGAATGGTTTTCCAGAGGAAAATCCCCAAAAGAATGATGAAGAATAGAAGGATGCCGTAAACAAAAAAGTCCGAAATCTGGTCATTGGTAGCCTCCCGCCATGGGAGTAGTAGCTTAAGAAATTCGTTCATATAAGTTGCCTGATTGGAGGTTTTTGGGTATTTCCCGGTTATCTAAAATTTCAAGCCTGCACAGTGATTGTGTTTGCGTCAAAGTAGAGAGAAGGGCTCACGCCTCTTCCTTGAGTTACTTGGCAAACCCCAGCAGACAGGTTTAGGCCCCTCGCTTACGCTTGGAGAGTCCATCAATTTCTTATGATTCCAACTTCGATAGCGGTGTCAAGGATAGGCTTGTACATAGAATTATCAGCAGGGATGAAGCGAGTCCTAGGAAAAGCGGTAAGTACGGCTGAGTCCGTGATGCCGATAAGGGCTTGCTGAACCTTCTTGATGAACCCTTCACCGTAAGTTTCTTCCACACTTCCACGAATTGTCCAGTTGTAGTCTGGGTATGGGGGCGTGCGCCAGATTACCTGCACCTTTTTTGGATCCACTCTGCCAGCCTCAACTTCCTTTTGCCAAACTTTGAAATTCATCGCCCCGACCTCATAGCTGCCGGTTTGAACCAGAGCTAGGGTCTTGGAATGGTCGCCACTGAAGCCGACACGTTTGAAAACCTCACGAGGCGCCATCCCAAATGCCTGTCGGATAAAATACTCGGGCATTAGGCGTCCTGAAGTCGAGCCCTTGGAGCCGAAAGTGAATGTCCTGTCAACGATGGCTTTCGGAAATTCTTCAGAAAACGACAATCCTGTACTCGTATTAGCGATGAAATAGGTGATGAAGTCGGGATCTTCCGCACCTTGCGCGATAGCGACTGACTCCGGAACGGCGATCCGGGCTTGAACGCCTGACAACCCACCAAACCAGGCCAGTTGAACTTCGTTGTTCTTGAACGCCTGAACCGAGGCGCTGTAGGATTTCACAGGTATGTACTTCACCGTGATGCCCAATTTCTCCGAAAGGTAATCGGCTATCCTGCCGAAACGCTCCTGCAGTCGAGTGGTATCCTGGTCCGGAATGGCGGTGAAAGTCAAATCAGCGCTCCACGCCGTGAAAGCGCAGAGGGCAGTGATTAGCACCAGCGTCCCCAATTTTTGACATGTTTTGAAAACAGGTTTCATCTAGCGATCCTTCCTGATATTAAGAATTTGGTGAAAGATCAGTCGTCCGCAAAACCGCTCATTTGCGGACGGCTGAAGATTAGAACTTGTAAGCAGCATAAAACCTGACTCGGTCACTCTTACCGTCGTCGAAACCCTTGTATTCTGTTGTCCAATTGAGGTACTCCAGGTTGATTACCACAGGACCGAAGCTCGACTGTTGTACGATGAAAAAGACACGGTTCAGACTTCGACCGCCGTTGTTAAGATCGTCTTCGTCAGGGTCATCGATCGACGCACCCACGTATATGACATTCTTGTAATTCTTCTTCTTAACGACGGTAAAGCTCAGTTGAGCGAAGCCGCCCTTTGCGTTAATTTCTGCGTTGGTTTTAGGATTGATGCCCTGAAAGATACCTCCCCGAACATCACTCAGATTTTTGCCTCTCCAACCTTCGCCACTTAACACGAGGCGGTCTTGGTAAATCGGTAGTTTGATATCAACGCCAACGACATTGCTCTGGAATTCCTCTTTGCCGGTGCCGGTAAGTGGTGGGTCTACTTCCTCCCATGCTTGGTGGCCCCATGCGCCAACTTCAAGGGGATAGGACTTTCCCTCATCCGTATTCCAGACTGGTATTCGATAGCCGACACGTCCCTGTAACGTTGGACGCCCGGAAACTTCCCCGTCAGGCACACCGTTTCCATCAAGGTCTTTCCGATCGATGGCGCTAGTCAACCCAGCTGCTCCCTGTAGAAACAGCCGTGTTTTACCAATGGGCAGGGCATACTGTAAGCGGGCTTGAGGTCTTCGGTCTGCCAAATTACCGGCGCCCCATAATATCATGTCGTCATTAGCAATTGGGAAGAGCGGCGATATCAGGTCAATTGTCTGCCCGCCAAGCACAGAAAAATTTCCCCACTGAAGCTTCAACCAGGCGTGGCGCATACGAAACATGTTACGCGAATCAGATGCTGGCCCATAGAAATCAACCTCCATGCGCCCGGTGAGTTTTGGCGAGCCCATCGCCTCGACCTTTCCACCTTGCAGGTTAAAACCGAAGCGAGTCATCCGGGTATAGAGGGTGAATTCGCTCTGGTTTTCCGGAGCCGCTTTCACGCCTTCGGCTGCAAGCGCCTTGGGGTCCTCAGAGAGGACGTAAGCGGGGATCTGCGTGTCACTCATCCGTGAGGTATCGTAGGCGGCATCCATACGTAGAAATCCGTAAAATTGAATATCTGATCCTTTCTGCGTCTGATCAGCAAATACAACTGTGGAACCTATCAACCATGCGACAACTGTAATAAGACTCAGATTTCGCTGGAAGTTTGTTCTCATTATCATCCCCTTTCAGATGTTCAAAAGTGACGACTGATCTGCGGGATAAATTTCTGGACAGTTCAAGTAGAGCCCCGATAAATCGGGGCTCCGATCCATCAGAGCTCTGTCCAATTCTCGGACGAGCACTGTATATGCCTGCATCCTGCGAAGCGGGGCTCTACATCTCTGTTCTTCGTTTGATCCTAAAACTGTCCAAGAACTTCTGCCTTGAAGCACTACCCGCCACAAAAGTAGAAAATTGTGACGCCATAGAATAATTTTATCGTAACGATAAGTTTATTTTATCAAAATTGCTTTACGAAGTCAACAACTAATGATGATATTCGGATTGATTGGGAGGGAGAAGGTGGGAAAGTCGTGTGGCGCTTTGGTCCAGGCTCGGGCGCTGCTGGAGAAAGGAGACAGGGGAGAGAGCAAGATTTCCCCTGTCTCGTCGGCATGACTTCTGCCAATAAAACCTTTGTCACTGGCAAGAACGTAACCGCTGTGGTAAACATAATAATTCAGAACGAGTTACAATTTCCAGCAGTTTGGCGCACAGAATCTTGATAAATGTCAGAGGTAAGGATTTTTCATTATTTTGCCTTTCTATAGTATATCGGAAAACCATGACCCAGCATTCTTCAGGATTGTGCCCCTGCCAGCCACCTTTCTGGATCGATGACTTAATCTCAATGCCCTCCAAATCCGGGAATCTTTTCCACAGTCCATGAATGAACAGTTTCTTGCTAAACTTGGATAGCTCGAATGCTTTCATCAGCCGTTGTTCTGGCGACATTTGCCGAAGCACTTGAATATATTTCTTATGATTTGGGTGTTCTTTGATGTCTATATCCCTTCACCACCTTGATTATCTCTGTGGAGTGCCTTCATTAGACATCGCGGGGCTCGTAACATCCAGAAATAAATCCTCTAACCCGTATTCAGTTTTCTGGAAACGTAGAATCGTGACGCCCCCATGGATCAAATCCTTCAGCAGGTTCGCAATCTCTGCCTCCTCCATCTGTGATTCAATCTGGATCCGCCTCTCCGTTACTTCCAGCGAAATGAGATCCGACCTTTCTTCGAGGATTGCTTGAGCCGCATCCATGCCCGACATAATCTCGATCTCCAGTCGGTGCTGATTTCCAAATCGGCGGGATATGTCGCCTACCTCCCCGAAAAACGCAAGTCTGCCTTCATTCAGAATTCCAACGCGGTTACATGTTGTGGCCTTCACGTCTGCCAGATGATTTGTTGCCAGAATGATCGTTTTCCCCATTGCGCCAAGCTCCTGGATTAACGCATCCATTTCGGTCTGCCCTCGCGCATCCAAGACCGAAATCGGCCCATCAAGCAACCAGATGAGCGGATCATGCAAAAAGGTTTTGGCAAGACATAAGCGCCGTTTCTGTCCCAGCGAGAGGTGTTGGATTTTCTGCTCGCGCAAAGTTGTCAGATCCATCAGATCCAGAACATCCTGGATTGCTGCCGAACGTTGCGTGCGTTCTAATTTGTATGCGGCGGCGAAAAACTCAAGATATTCCCAAACCGAGAGGTCGGGATAGCCATCGAAGGTTTCGGGGACGTAGCCGATGAGCGGACGGATGGCATGAAGGTTGGCGATGGCATCGTATCCTGCGATTTCAATAGAACCAGAAGTCGGTTTAATCAGCGTCGCGATGAGCTTAAGCAGGAGCGTCTTGCCTGAACCATTTGTACCCAACAGAGCGAGACGATCCCCTGCATCTAAATGAAAATTCAGATCTGTGAGAATCAGTTTCTGTTGAAAAGATTTGCATAATCTTTGGACACGAATCACGGTTTGAAAATCCTCAGGGTTAGTAAAAGAAGGCTTAACCTTTCAAAGGTTCAGAACCTTCTGAAAGGTTTATTCACATTATAACATGCCGACCTCGATTTGAAAACCGGAATTCTGTTGGGGTTCCGGGGCAAAGTAACTGGTTTAGCAGCAAGATTCTTACAGGTGTTGCCTGCGGCAAATGGATGTGTTATAATCAGTACGAACAGGTGATGCAATTTGTATGGTTCTAATCCCTCAAGCACCAGCCAGCCTAGTTAATCTGAGGAACAAATTACAATGTCTACACATGGTAGAATTAGTCAACTGAGAACAGTTCTTTTGGAAAAAATACAACCGACGAGCATGTACTTCTACATCAACTTCGTCATTCGGCTGGCAGTTCAGGTCTGGCGTCAACTTATCCATCATAAATGTCTCCAGCAAGCATCTTCATTGGCATTTACCACACTCATTTGCCTCGTCCCGCTATCAGCAGTTGCTCTGTTCCTGCTGCAAAAACTCGGTGTAATTGAGGACTTCGTTGTCTATATCTGCAATAACTTCCTGCCGGGGTATCAAGCGGATGAGATTGCATCAGGGATTTCTGGATTTGCCAAAGAGGCGCAAGGGAGTTTAGGCGCAGGAGGATTGCTGTTACTGCTGCTCATCTCAACAGCGCTGTTCAGCTCGGTGGAAAAAATCTTTAACGATATCTGGGACACCCGTAGACGGCTTTCCTTCTTCCAAAAATACGCAGTCTTCTATACGATCACCACAGTGGGCACGCTCTTGATGTGGTTTTCCATTTCAGTCTCCACGAATTGGCTATTTAAATATCTCCTGCCCTGGCTGTTTATGTATGCTGCCTTGTTATTGATATATAATGCTTTACCGAACACAGTTGTCCAGTGGAAATCAGCGCTGGTTGGCGCGTTGATTGCAGGCACGTTTTTCCAAAACGCGCGGGTAATTTTCGGATATTACCTTGCCAACATCGTCGGAAAGAACTACAGCATGATATATGGGGGTGCCCTGGCAATACCGATTCTGGCAGTCTGGATCTACATTGTGTGGGTAATTATTCTTCTCGGCGCAGAGATTACCCATGCCGTTCAACATCTGAAACATAGCAGATTCAGGCAGATAGGCGAAGGGCTAATCACACCAAACGTCAACGATGATAAGATTGTTTTTATGAACTCGATCTTAGTAATCAGGTTGTTTCTGACAGTTGCGGAACATTTTTATAAAGGCGAGGGGGCTTACCCAAAATCACAAATTATATTAAAATACGGTCTTTCTGGTGATCTAATGAATCGAATCTTTACGCAATTCAGAGAGGAAGGGCTCATTTACGAGGTGGAAGGAAATACCAATGGATACATCCCGGCGCGTGCTTTGAGCGACATTACTTTGGATCAGGTCATCAGTGCTTTTGAGGGCAATATAGATGGGCTCACCCAGAATAGCGATGCGTTCTCTGAAGCTACCGAACAGTTTTTGGATCAGGTTCGCACTGCACCTCAAGAGATTGCGCGAAGTCGAAGTATTGAGGAACTTGTTGCATCCACCGAACTAACGAAGATTTATCGTGCTGAGAAACGAGACGATAAGACGGTAGGGATGTAAGACAAGGAACCCATGAATTCACGCTCTTATTCGTCTGTTCGTTCACTTGCTTCAGGTTGTGGCATCGTACCGAACTTCACATTGGAAGCCTCCGCAGCATTCACAACCTCACGCACAATCTGCATTGTGAGATCCGCCAGGTTTTGTGCAAACACCTGGTTACTTTGCTTAGATTCTATCGAATCACGGTATCGTGTGCCGCGCCGTAGTTCAGCCAGCCGATGGTTGGCAATGCCAAGCGCGGTGGTAACGAGTTCGGCCGGCACATAAAGTGGCTCTGCCGAAGATATTTCTGTCACCGAACTAACAGGGTGGTCGGGTGTTGCTGTTTCGTCGAGGGAGTCGCCTGCCAAAAATGCCTCCTTGTGGGATTCTATTGATTCAAGGATCTGCTTGGCTGCTATATGTTCCGCCAACCGTTTAGATCCACGAATCGGATCTAGCGTCGTGTAGGTTGCCTCCCCATATTTAACAGTGACAACCCAACTCGGCTCGTTGGGCGTTCCCTCGTGAACCGTTTCGTACACTGGATTTCCTAGCGCACGTTTTTGGCAGTATTGTTGAAGTATGCCTTTATAGTTTTCAACCGTTGTGTTGATGACTGATTCTGACATTCAAACCTCCGGAGGAACAACTTTGATTCAAGTGCATTACTGAGTAGTGTATCAAAAATTGGGGGCAACGGCAAGGAATTTCCAGTTTGATTCGATTGGCGCGAAATTTAACAAGGAGGTGTGACTTTGGCAACACGAGAAGAACGTCGGGCATATCAGATGCGATTGAAGAAATTCAAGGAGGCAGCGGTGCGTAGCAATCTTGAGACCATGCGGGCAATTCTTGAGGAAGATTCCAAGGTTTTGGAGGAGGACACACCGATGCTGGATGCCTGTTTGTATGGTCAGCCGAAGGCAGTGAAATTCATGCTGGACCACGGCGCGCTTGCCGAGCCAGCGGGCGAGTATGCGCCGCGGCGACCACTCATCCGGGCAATCGTCCGAACCAAATCGGTGTCGTGGACCCATGGCCACAGGCAGGTTGTCGAACTCTTGCTCAACCGCGACGTGCACACGGGGCCAGAGCAGTCATGGAACGGGCAGACAGCCCTCAGCGCCGCGGCGTCGGTGGGCAACCGGGAAGCAATCGATATGCTGCTTGCCCGTAACCCAATAGTCGACATCTTCGATGCCGCCGCCCTCGCTGACAGCGACCGGGCCGATCAATTTCTCAGGGGAGATCCAGGACTAGCGAAAGCAAATTCAGCCGGTTATGCCACCGCCCTGCACTACTGTGCCTATTCGGCGCTCGGCGCTGATGATCCGGACGCGGCAAAACGACTCGCCAAGATCGCTGAAACGCTAATTTCGCTTGGCTCGCCAATTGAGCCGGTCAAGGTGGAAGGCAACGTGACCTATTCCGCCCTGACGCTCGCGTGTCTTGTTGGCAATGAAGCCGTGGCTGGAGTTCTGCTGCAAAATGGAGCGGATGCCAACGAAGCGCTTGAACCGGCGCTCGGCCGACAGCATCTGAACATCCTTGATATGATGGTTAAGTACGCGGGCGAGCTCAACCTTAATCGCAGGACAGGCAATAAGCTGCGAAATCCACTTCTCAACGAACTGATTCGATGGGGCTCGCTCAAACCGCAGGTTGGTTGCTTGCTCAAGGTGTGAAGCCAACGGAGACTGATACGAATGGCTGGACGGCCTTGCACTACGCGTCCCGTCGTGGTGTAAACACAGACCTCCTTCAGGAACTGCTCAATCACGGGACGGAAATCAACGCAAGAACCAAAGAGGACAAGACATCGCTTGGGATAGCGCGTGAACGCAAGAAACAGAAGATTGTCGCTTTCCTTGAAGAATATGGCGCGACGGAATGATTCTGGTATAAAAATCTTGCGAAGGAAAATCTTGCGAAGGTTTGAAACCTTCGCAGGGGTAATCTTCTTTAACTAGAAACTCCCCACGCATCGGCTCCAATCGAGTTTACCGAGGGGTTTACCAACTTTTCAGGCGCCGGCTGTGACATTCCAGTCAAAGTATATAATATTTATACGATGAGATCTATCCGCTGAAGACCTTACCTAAAGGGCAGGACAAACCCTATTCTGCTGTGAGGCGACGACAAGAAGCTTATTCCCAGGGGACGCCGCGAAAAATCGCTTGCCTCTGACACAACTTTCTGATACACTTTGATAATATGTTATACTTATACCGCAACAGGTTATGACTTACATCATCGGCGTCCTGTCCTGCATCTTGAATCTGGTACCCATCTAAGATGCAAGATTCAGGATTCAAGATACAAAAGCGTCATTATGCCCTTTTGCAGTATATCACGACGTGCAAAATTAGACAAATGAACACTGCCACGGGTTTAATCAAATTCCACTAACGCGAACAAAATTTACATGACGCTGAAGGAGATCCGCAATTATCTTGCTGGACGATTGCCCATCGAAAAAATCCCGTTAACCTGGGATGCAACCGGCTATACCTCCGAAGCCTTTAACCAATGGGTGAGTGATCCGACCTTTTCAGGATGGCCAGGCGAGCACCCCACAGGAAAGGAAGTTCAAGTCATTGTCGAGCTCCTGAAGACTCGCCCCGGGGATTTTCTCCTGGATGTGGCTTGCGGCTACGGGCGGCATACCCTTCTGTTAGCAGATGAGTATCAACTGAAGGTCGCAGGAATTGATATGTCGCCGGGCCTCATCACCGCAGCGACACGATTTGCTAACGAGCAACAGTTGGACATTGTTTATGAAGTCAGGCATGGGGCAGACCTCCCCTGGCAGAATGAATTTGATAGCGCCATGATCGTGGATAGTTCATTCTCTCTTTTCTCACCGGAGGTCGCTCCGGTTGTTTTACGCGGTATCCATCGGGCCCTTTGCCCGACAGGTCGCCTTTTTCTAGATCTAGACAACAAGCCCTTCAACTGCCGGCATGGTGTCTCAGACACGAATTGGCATACATGGCCTGGCGGTTTGACTTTGCGGGACATCTACTTTTATGAGGATAGTTCCGTGGAAGTCTGTCGCGATCTGATTTTGAAGCCGGATGTGAAAGAGGTAGACGAATTCATCATTTTCAAGCGCATCTATTCTCAGGCGGAAATTTTGAACCTGCTCTCATCCTGTGGCTTTCGAGTGGAGGGAGTCTATGGAGGCTGGGATCTATCGCCTTTGGAGCAGGGCAGTCCCAAGATGCTTTTAGTCGGTGAGAAAAGGATCCGTCCTCTTGTTCCCAAACTCTAGTCCCGATAGGATTGGCATCCAAAGCAACTTGGGAATGAGCCGATACCATGAATTCATTTACGTTTTATGCATTACGTTTTACGTTTCGTTTCACGAAAGGAGGTGAGATGAAATGCCTGAAGGACAGCAAGAACAGCGAATTCTTGCCGTGTTTATTGATTTTGAGAACCTCGCTATCGGATTTGAAGAGAAACAAAAGGAACGAAAGGGGCGCAACGGACAGTCGGATTTTGACGTTCAGAAGATTTTGGGGCGTCTGGTTGAAAAAGGGAATGTTGTTGTCAAAACAGCTTATGCTGATTGGCACCGTTTCTTTAAGCACCGACAGCCACTCCACGAAGCAGGCATTGAGTTAATCGAGATTCCGAGGCGTTCAAGAGCCGGCAAGAATTCAGCGGATATTCGGTTGTGCGTCGATGCCATCGATTTGTGCTATTCAAAGGAACATATCGATACTTTCGTCGTTATTTCGGGAGATAGTGACTTTGCACCACTCGTTTCCAAGCTCAAGGAAAACGGAAAGTATGTCATTGGGCTTGGCTTGAAAGAATCCACTTCAAATCTCTTGAGCGATAACTGCGACGAGTTTATCTACTACGAGGAACTTGAGAAAGACGAAACCACAGATCCGCGCGCGGAAAGGAATATCCCGAGGGAGTTACGGGATGTCTTTGATCTGCTATTCAGCACCATACGCGCACTGATCCGTGAGAACCATGAAGTCTTGTGGTCTTCAATGATTAAAGATACGATGAAGCGGAAACGCCCTTCATTTAGCGAATCGTTATACGGATACAAATCCTTCAGCGAGCTCCTCGAAGATGCCCAACACAGGGGGTTTATTGTGTTGGAAAAGAACCTACGCAGCGGCACGTATGTAGTCGTCGGTTTTACGGAGAAGATGAAGTAGCTGAACCTTAAAATGATTGAGGCAACCGCATAGTTGCTGTTTAATTCGACCATGAACTGTCCGCCAATACTTTCCAGAATATCACCTCGAATCCGTTCCCTTTTGCGAGAGATTGGAGAGGTCAGGGCAGAAACTTTCCGGTCTGTCTGTATCATCGGGGGCTTTGTCCGCGATCGCCTCATCGGGCGTGAGGATTTAGACCTTGACATTGTATTGGAAGGGGATGCCATTGGATTTGCGCGTCAGCTTGCCGAGGCGTGGGGTGGTGAGGTACAGGCACATTGCAAATTCAGGACAGCAACAGTGACACGTCCTGACGGATTGAAGGTCGATTTTGTCAGTGCACGTACCGAAACTTATCCGTGTCCCGGTGCGTTACCATCGGTAAGATATGGTACAATCGAAGATGACCTCCGGCGGCGCGATTTCTCGATTAACGCCCTCGCCATCCAACTGAATCCCGACTTCTTTGGCGAGCTCGTTGATTGCACGGACGGCCTACAGGACTTACGCGCCGGGCGCATTCGCGCGCTGCATGATCGGAGTTTCATTGACGATCCAACCCGGATCTTCCGGGCGATACGGTACGAGGGGCGTTACGGCTTTCAGATCGTCAAAGCCGATCAAGAGCGCATTCGTGATGCGATAGGCCAGAGCATCTTGGACCAAATCAGTGGACAGCGCATCCGAAACGAAATCGACCGCATCCTGACGGAAGAAGCTGCACGGCAAATAATCCAGCGCATGCTCGAATTTGATCTCTTTCGCGTCATTCACCCGGTTTGGGAAATCCCCCGGAATTTTGACGCGCTTTGGAACGCCGCTGGTCAAGCGATTGATTGGGTGGAAAGGCATCTCCCAAATGATCAGATCGATACGGAAGCAATACTCTGGATGACGTTGATGGGCGCGGCACACCATGTTCCTATATCTGCGATTGAAGCGATTAGCGATAGATTGGCATTGGAAAATCAGTTGCGGGCAAAGCTAATCGCAACAGGACAATTGTGGTGTGCTTTAGACACGCTCTCAGCATCTTCCAAGTCGAGTGAAGTATATCAGTTATTAAACCTTTATCCACCGGAACCGCTCGCTTTTGCACTGATGCAGCCGAATCAACCCGATTGGCGCATGGAAGAGATCAGGAATTATCTGACACACTTGAGGGGCATTCAACCTTTAATCACCGGAGATGATCTGATCCAACTGGGCTTGAAGCCAGGCCGGGCATTTGCGGATGTGCTATGGAAGGCATTCGCTGCACAGTTAGATGGAAAGGTATCGACCAAACAGGAAGCCTGCCAACATTTGGGGTATTAAAGTCTAATGCACTTGGACCCATTTTTTGCAATCGTCACCGTTTCTCAATTTATCGTTTTACTCACTTTTCATGAATGGGGGCATGCCAAATCTGCCAACATACTGGGCGATCCGACCGCCAAAGATGAAGGACGAATGTCGTTTAATCCCGCAGCACATATTGACCTAATCGGAACGATCATCCTGCCCTTGATTGGCACGCTATTTGGTGGAGGCTTTTTCGGTTGGGCAAAGCCTGTACCTGTGGATCCGCGCTATCTGAAAAATCCTAAACGGGATCTAATGATTATTGCCGCGGCGGGGCCGATCATGAATATTATCTGTACCATCGTCATCTTGGGGATCGTCAAGATCTTAGAGGTAACGATTGGATTCCCTCAAAGCGGATCGGTCACACAATATCAAATCCGTCAAATCCTATTTATGCGGACCGCGATTATTAGTGTTTGGCTTGCAGTATTCAACATGCTTCCGTTGTTTCCACTCGATGGATTCAGCGTTGTACGTGGGCTTCTTCCTTGGAGACAGGCTCATGAATTTGAGAAACTACGTCCTTATGGTATGATGATTTTAATGGGAATCCTTTTTATACCGGGTCTGCTAAGAATTCCAAACCTTGTCTTTTTGGCGATGGGAAAGGTTGTGACCGTTATTTTCGCTACGATTGCAATGCTGGTAGGTTTAAGATGAATTTGGAGGGAATGTGGATTTAATAACAGATCGGAGTTAGAAGGGAAATCACAGAAATGCAAAAAACACGCTTAGTGAGTGGGATTCGCCCAACGGGGCTGCTGCATATTGGGCATCTCGAAGGGATGTTGAAGAACACAGCAAGTCTGCAAAACAAATACGAGTGTTATCCGTTTATCGCGGATTGGCATTCGCTCACCGATGTGACTGACACATCGAACCTTTCCCAATACATATTGCAAGCAGCGATCGATTGGTTGAGCGCGGGGATCAATCCGGACAAGAGCACCCTCTTCGTTCAATCGCACGTTCCCGAACATGCGGAGCTCTCCACCTTACTCACAATGGTTACGCCGGTGTCTTGGCTTGAACGGTGTCCAACGTACAAAGACAAAATTCAAAACCTCAATCAACGCGAGGGACCTTCAACCGGCTTACTAGAATATCCGGTGTTGATGACGGCAGATGTGATTGTCTACAAGGCAGAGGTGGTAGCTGTTGGAGCGGATCAGGTTGCACACCTTGAAATCTCGCGGGAGATTGTTCGCCGATTCAACCATTTATTCGGGAAAGTTTTCCCAGAGCCGCAGCCGATGTTGACGGAAACCTCTGAGTTGCCAGGGCTTGATGGTCGCAAGATGAGTAAGAGCTATAGTAATGCTATTCAGTTGTCAGATCCACCTCAGGCCACACAGACAAACATTATGAAGATGGTAACAGATCCGGGGCGTGTCCGTCGCACTGACCCCGGCGATCCCGATGTCTGCCCTGTTTTTGCATACCATAAGGTCTACAATCTCGACGAGGCACCGCAGATTGATCAGGATTGTCGCTCCGCCGCGATCGGGTGTGTCAATTGTAAGCGGAATCTCAGCAATAAGCTGATCGCTGCCCTCGAACCGTTTTATGAAAAACGGGCTCAATGGGCATCAAAGCCGAAAGCGGTTCGTGAAGTCCTCGCGGAGGGAGCGAGCCGGGCCAAGGGAGTCGCTCAGGAAACAATGGCGGAAGTTCGATCCGCGATGAAGTTGGCGTAAAACTTGACGCTAAAATAAAGGTACTGGCTGAAATATTCGCGCCATAGAAAGGGAATAAGGTAGTCCGTATGGGTCCTACAACCGCAACTGTGAATCCTCATCCCCCAAAAGCCATCTATGCAATCAAACTTGATGTCTTTGAAGGTCCCTTAGACCTGTTGCTCCATCTGATCCAAAAGAATGAGATGGAGATCACGGACATTCCAATCGCAGAGATTACCGAGCAGTATCTGGAATATCTCAACTTCATGGAGATGCTAGATCTCGATGTTGCATCGGAATTCCTGGTCATGGCGGTAACATTGCTTCACCTCAAGTCCCAGAGTATTCTCCCTGCGGTGACCTCGGATGAATCCCAAACTTTCAAAGACCGGGAAGAACTGGTCAGACAGCTTTTGGAGTACAAGCAGTTTAAGGAAGCTGCCCAGGCGCTAGATTGCTACGCAACGAGCCGTGAGAAACTCTATGGCCGCAACGTCGACCCATACGCAGATGTAGAAGTAGAAGAATTGCGGGATGTGCAGATTAAAGCAACACTCTTCGACCTCCTCTCCGCCTTCAAGCATGTAACCGAGCAACAATTTATAGTTGATGACTATTATGAGGAGATTCAGGAAGAACCGATCACCGTTGAGGAAAAGATGGAATTTTTGGAACGCAGACTTAGCGACGGCGAGCAGATTCGGTTCAACGACCTGTTTTCGGAGTTTGCAAACAAGCTGGAGCAAATCGTCACATTTTTAGCAGTCTTGGAGTTGATGCGCCTTCAGCAGGTCGTCACGGTGCAATCGGGCCACTTTGAGAACATTTATATCGTGAAGCGTGATGCGTAAAACGTGATATTTATCGCGTAAAGGCCGATCGTTCGATGACAGCAATAAAAACAGACCTTTATCTTGGGGATTGCTTAGAGGTACTCGCCAATTTTGACACCGATTCATTCGACCTGATTATGACCTCCCCCCCGTATGCGGACCGCCGATCCAAAACGTATGGCGGAATCAACCCCGATGAATATGTCAATTGGTTTCTGCCTCGAGCTGAAGCATTTTTAAGGGTCCTCAAGCCATCTGGCACATTCATCCTGAACATCAAAGAGAAAGCCGTTGACGGAGAACGGCATACTTATGTTATCGAGTTGATACTTGAGATGAGGAAGCAGGGATGGTTGTGGACAGAGGAGTTTGTTTGGCACAAGAAAAATTGCTATCCGGGAAAATGGCCGAACCGGTTCAGAGATGCTTGGGAAAGATGTTTACAGTTTAATAAAACCAAGAAATTCAATATGTATCAAGAAGCGGTCATGGTGCCGATGGGAGATTGGGCGGAAAAAAGGTTGAAGCATCTCAGCGAGACAGATCAGAGTCGGGATACGTCGAGAGCGGGGAGTGGTTTTGGCAAGAATGTTTCAAATTGGTTAGACCGGAAAATGGCTTATCCGACGAATGTTTTGCACTTGGCAACAGAAACGGGGAATCGAAAACATAGTGCCGTTTTTCCCAAGACGTTGCCCAAATGGTTTATCAAGCTGTTTACGAAAGAAAATGATTGGGTGCTTGATCCGTTTGCAGGCGCCAGTACGACGTGTCAGGTCGCTCAAGTGCTGTCGAGGAATTCCGTCGGTATTGAAATTTTGCCCCAGTATTATCAATTGGCAAAGGAGAATATCAAACCGGCGCAATATCTGTTCTTTGAAGCGGCTCAATATGAAACCCATTACACAACAGGAGATAACTGATTATGTTGAGGCGAACATTCAAGTCTTTCACCAGAGAAGGTTAGATAATCTTCAAAAGTTGAAACTGATGAATGTCGTCAAACGAAAAAATCCCTATCTATTCAAGGCGAAAAACATTAACACGGCATCAGAATTCGTAAGGACCATCCTAGACGCTTTTCTATCTTCACAAGAAGAAGGGATTTTTGGTGGGTTTCTGGAGGAGCTTGCGATTTTTATTTGTGCACAGGTATATGGTGGCCAGAAATCCTCAGCAGAGGGGATTGATCTAGAATTTGATTGATACAATATAAGGTACATTGTATCAATCAAATCTGGACCAAATTGGGGAAATAGTAGCCAAATCACAAAACTGCGGGACAACTTCAGGAAGACTAAACGAATTCTCAGCACAAATACATCATCAGCGAATGTCGTTGCTGTCAATGGTTGCTGCTATGGAAAAGATCGAGTGCCAGATAAGGGTGACTATTTGAAGTTGTGCGGGCAACAATTTTGGGCATTTATTTCAGGTGATGACAACCTGTACACTGACATCATTGAGCCTCTTGGCCATCAAGCAAAAGAAAAAAATGAGCAGTTTATGCAGGAATATGCCAAAGTACTCAATAAATTTACTTTCGAGTTCATCACGACATTTTGCAATGCTGACGGCAATATACTTTGGGAGAAAATCGTCAAGTTTAATTCAGCGGAGGCAATGCCTTGAAAATCTTCCCACGTCATGATTTCCTGGATTCAATAGATTCGCGCCTGCTACTGAATATCTAACCATTATGAACGAAGCCAACACGCTAGATCCCACTCCTGACAAAGTCAAATCAATCCTCGAAGCCATTCTGTTCGCTGCCAGCGAACAGATTTCGTTGGAGCAGTTCAGCCAATTGTTCGACGACGTATCTACTCGGCAAATCCGCCAACAACTCATGCTGTTGCGGGACGATGGAAATCACCTCAGATGCCAGCGCATTACGCACGCGCGGAGTTAGCAGAGCAAGGCGCGATTGCACGGTTCAAATACGGAAAATGACAACTTCAAAGTTGCAATTACACTATGATGTGATATACTGTAATGCAAGTTGTTACCCATCTTTCCCTTCAGGGTAAGCGACTATTGTAGGGAACAACGATCGTTGTTCCCTACAGTGAAGAATCTGGTGTAGCACTTGGGGTTCAGGAACACTCTGCCTTATAGATGATTGCCTTGTTTACCAGATACATCAACTCGACAACTTGCTCACTATCGATTTCGGGGAAGGCATCTTTAACGACTTGATGTACCAGATCTAAGTTGCCATCCTTTGCCCAATAACTTTCTCGAAGGATTTCAGCAAATTCCGCCACAGCAGCGGCTAACCGAAACGTTGCAGAAGCCGCATCAAATGATTCGTGCAGTTGCGACACGAAGATGTCTTCGCTCACTTCGCTGACCCTATAATTATCTGCATCCGCATGCCGAATCGAAACGGTTGCCAGCTTTCCAGTTGTGGCCTGATGCAATTTAACCTCATACAAGGCAGTTACCTGATGCCCCGATCCGACTTCTCCAGCATCAACAGTGTCATCGCGAAACTGATCATGAGAAAGGCGACGGTTTTCATAACCGAGCAACCGAAAGCGGCTGACAACTTCGGGATTAAAATCAATCTGAACCTTCGCGTCTTTCGCAATCAATTGTAGCGTCCCCGTCAAATTTTCAACGAATATTCGCTTGGCTTCGGTGAGTGCATCAACATACGCATAGCTGCCGTCTCCTGTGTCGGCGAGCCGTTCCATGAGCACATCATTGTAGTTTCCCATGCCGAAGCCGACCATCGAGAGCGTAATTCCTCGTTGAACGTAAGTGTGTATTTCTTTAAGAATTTCATCGGGGCCCGTTTTGCCGACATTGGCAACCCCATCTGAGCAGAGAATCACCCGGTTGATGTGATTGACGCTCGCATTTCGCCAAGCCAGATCGTATCCGATTCGCAGACCTTCCTCGGCGTTGGTTGATCCGTTTGGCGCAAGGGAATTGATGGCTGCCAAGATTTTGCTACGTTGCTCGATTCCTGTATGCGGAAGCACGAGCCTGCCACGAGAGCCATAAACTACAATGCCCACTTTGTCGGTAGGACGGCAAGAGTCAACGAGCACAGTTAATGCTTTCTTTACCAATCCCAGACGGTTTTCCTGTGCCATTGAGCCCGACACATCAATGACAAACGTGAGGTTGGCGTCTTTTCGATGCTCGTCTGGAATCACACGCCCTTGAAGTCCGATGCGCAACAGTTGAAGCCGTTTCCCTTCACCAAATTTTGACGGGGCGCCTTCGATGTGGATAGCAAACGCGCTATCCGTCAGCGGGTCGTAGTTGTAATCAAATGTGTTGACAAATTCTTCGACGCGCACGTCCTCCGGTGGGGGCAAGTGCCCATCCATCAGGTATCGGCGCGTTATTGAATAAGAACCCGTATCAACGTCCATTGCAAACGTCGAAAGGTGTTCGTCTTCGGTATCAAGAAACGGATTGGTGCCAGCTCCCTTAAAAAACATATCATGATACACTTCACCATTTGGGGGATTCCATTGGGGTGATGTTGTAATGACCATCTTTCCACCATCTGACTGCCCAACAACCTCGTTGGAAAACTCAACCACTGTTTGCGCTTGAACGGAAGATACGGAACGAGCAACAACCGCGGTCGTAACTCTCGGTTGAACCTGACCCTGTTCCACAAGAAAAGACCTGTTTGTTGGAATGGTTGGCTTAATCACGGGTTTGATAACAGGTTTGCGAACTTGTGGTTTGGGGGGTTCCTTCGCTTGAAGGATTTCTGCAATCACTAAATCTTTGAACGGCTCAATCCGGGTTATGTAGAAGATACCAGCGATCAGCACGATGACGCCGTGAATCGCTAACGATATCATCAACGCTCCTGAAATTCTCTTGGCGCTCATTTTATTCCTCCAAAATTTGGTATTTATGATACCGGGACGAGTTGCCTATTGGACAAGCCCGCCGCAGTCTTGAGTTGATTCACGCCAGAGTGGCAAATGATGTGCCAACGCTGGTATAGCCTCTGAACGCGCCGTTTTCCGTAACCCTAGAATCTTTCCAATGCCCAGAACAGTTTAGACAACCCAAGCCCGTATGTACGAACTGGTGCAAAACCTCGGAGCGAAAATCAATGCACCCAAACTACCTACAAAAGATTTTAGACCATCACATCGGCATCCCCCTTTGCCTCCTGCTCGGTGGATTCCAATCTCGCGCCCCTGTCCGGCATCGCTCTCCCCGTCGGATTTTACTTATCCAACTTTCCGCCATTGGCGACACCATCCTGACAATCCCAACAATCCGGGCGATTCGCCAACGCTTCCCCGATACCCACCTAGCGATAATCTCTTCGTCAATCAACCTGCAATATCTGGAAGGCTGCCCCTATATCGATCGACACATTTCCTGCCGCTTAGAAGAACTGATGAAATCGCCGTGGAACCTGATCGTGTTTATCGTGGCGCTGCGCTGTCAAAAGTTCGATTGGGCAATCGATTTTGAACATTGGCCCCGGCTCAGTGCGTTAATCGCTTACGGGAGTGGTGCATCGAGGCGAGTTGGGTTTCGGGCTGCCGGTCAGCATCGACACTACCCTTTTACGGATATCGTCGAGCATGTGCCGGGACAACACGAGGTGGTTAATTTTCTAAAGATAGCGAGGCTGTTGGGATGTCCGATTCAGAGAACACATTTGGATGTATGGGTGGGAAAAGAAGATTGGGATTGGGCGGAGACTTTCCTCAATGCGGTGGGTATCGATCGGAACAGACCGGTTGTTGCAATTCATCCAGAAGCCGGCAGACGTGGTGAGCCGCGAAGGCGGTGGTCACACGATAGATTTGTTCAGCTTGCCGATGCGCTTGTCGAACGCTATCACGCGCAAATTATCTTGACAGGTGCTCCCTCAGAGGTTGAACTTTCACAGCGAATTGCTTCACAAACCCGGTCATCTTGTGCTGTCGCAGCCGGTCAAACCCAGATTAATCAACTAGCTGCGTTGTTTGCAAATATGGATCTTGTCATCTGTGGAAACTGTGGCCCCATGCACCTCGCTGCCGCCGCTGGAACGCCGGTCCTTGCCCTGCATGGTCCCACGAATCCCTTGCAATGGGGCCCCTGGGGAAAAAATCACACCGTAATCAATGTCAATCTGCCGTGCAGCCCATGTCTCAATCTCGGCTTCGAGTACGGCTGCTCCGCACTTTCTGACGGAACTTCGCCTTGCATGTATACGATACAGGTCCGCGAAGTCCTCAAAGCGTGCGAAAAGTATCTGGCGAAGGGACAAGAAGCAATCAAGCAAGGAGAGCATCCCCAACACGGAAAACGTAAAATGTAATGCGTAAAACGTAAAGATCTCTTTTCACGTTTTACGTTTCACGCTTCACGCTACCGGCACGTCATCCGAATCACGCCCTCATAAGGAGTTGTGGGGGTAATCAGCAACCGTGCTGTTTCAAGGTTCATCGTCCAGTCGTCATCAAAGCTATAGATCTGGTGCGCAGTAATACCGCCGTTGATTTCGATCTCATCCTCACCGTTGACAATCCGCGCCGGTTCTTTATCGAGAAACACAATCTCGGTTTGGCGGAGATCATATTCCATATCACCGATATATAAGTTCCCCTGTTTCCTCAATCCGAATTCAAGCTGGAGCGGAATTCGCGCTTCTCCTTCTGTCGTGATACGAAGCTCAAAGCCGTCTGAAATCCGTTCAATCTCCACGAAAATCTGTAGATTCAACGGAATGACCTCCCGTCTGCTCGGTGTGGGTTTGTATACATATTGGATGATTTCATTTTGGGTGAGGTATACGCCTTGATCGACCGCCAACCCCGCCGGTTCGTAATCGCGAAAGCCGTGGTAGATGTACTTAATCCGGAGGCCATCAATAATCGCTTCCCCGTTTTGGAGCGCAAACAAGATCTGCTTATCACCAATAATCGTCGCACTCATCTTGTCCGATCGAATCCGCGCTATGTTCGACTGCTGATAGACATTTTCATACGGCTGCGGAAGTGGTAGCCGGGTAATCCAGTCGTTGTTTCGCTCAGATTCAATCGCAAGCAATTCCCCAATGTCAGCGGTCATAAAGAAACGCGAGCTGCCCGCTTTTTTGAAACGCCGATCAGGATGGTTAAGGTTGGGACGAATAAGGCCGTTATCGAGTCGACGAAGGTAAGCTGTCAATGTCAAATCGCCGGCGGTTGCATAATAGCCGTTGTGATCGATGATCGACATATTCTTCCAGACGTTATAGCCGGCCGGCATGCCGTTCTCTACTCCCTTTTGGTGGGAAAATTCAGTCGCCACTTCACCATTGGGGTGGAAAGTGTGAAGTAGAAAATTGAGGCTGCGGCGGACATACTCTAAGAGAGGCGGACGATTCAGCCTCTCGGCGAGAACTAGCAACATCGCATTTGATAGCATGCTATAAACGGGACTCCGATCGCCATAAACGCCGTCACGGTTAATGTCGATACCATCTTGTAAATAACTCTCAGCTCTCGCTACGGCGGCGCTGTCTCCAAACTGCTTGTCAAATTCGACGAGCGCAGTAGCTGCGACCCAGCAATCGTGCGAAGTAAATACAGGCTTGTTTATGATTGCTTCCACCCCTTTACGGAGAAACGCTTCAATCCGCTGAAGCAATTCTTCGTGTTGAGTCTCACGGGAAAGCCATCGGTATGCCTGCAAGAGTGCATGTGAGGCGAACGCGACAATGGGAGCCGCCCGTATATCACCGCAGAAATATCTGTCAATTGTGCCATCTGCATGCTGTGAACGGGTGATAAACTGCATCGCAAAATGCATACGCTCAAGCAACTCCGAGTTGTGATAGTATTGAGAATCCGGTGTCATGTACAGGGTTGTTAGCGATGCAAACGTATTTGCTGCTGCTAAAGGCTCGCAGACCCAGTGTTCTGGGCAGCAAAATCCCCCGTAATCGCGCCCTGATGGATCCAAGACCTGCAACCGTAGCGCTTGTGCGGCAAACGCTTCCGCTGCCGCTAATACAGTTTCATAATGAATTCTTGTCGTCATCAATTTACCCTCTTCATCTGGTCTATTGTTATCGTTCTGAGCATTATGGGTATTCACCTTTCTTCAAGGTACAATATGAAAACATCAATGTATTTCTGAGAAGTAACACTGACATGGAATTTCCAAATGCGTGATGAGTGATGAGTGATAAGTGAAGATATGCGTGCGAAATAGTGTGGGTGAATAGACATTTACCATGTAATCATCTCTTTGGAAAGATGGAAGATTCGGTGCAAATAACGCAATTGCGTTCCTTGTGCTGTTCTTCGGATTTTACTAGGTTCTGTTGACATTTGAGTATAAGGTTGTGGCATAATAGAAGAATGACGCCAATAACCTTACCTGATGAACAATGGAATAAGATATACCGGTTTCTTCTAAGCTGTCCCACCATCTATGTTGGCGACGAAGCTGCTACACGCCGCTTCGTCGAAGCCGTCCTGTGGGTGACTCGTAGCGGGGCTGAATGGCGGATTCTACCAGACACCTATGGCAAATGGAACACCCGCTACAAGCGGTTTGCTCGATGGTGCGACAAAGGTATCTTCACACAGATGCACCCCCACTTCGCCTCTGACCCCGATATCGAGTCGCTTATTGTGGACAGTACTATCTGCCGCGCTCACCCGTCTGCGGCGGGCGCCTTAAAAAAAACGTTGGCACTGAAAACCAAGCATTAGGTCGGTCTCGGGGTGGTTTCAGTACAAAAAATCACATCACAGTTAACGGACTAGGCAATCCGCTAAGAATTCATCTGACCCCCGGTCAGAGACATGACATAGCTGAGGCGGAAGGGTTGATAATCGGATATAACAGTGAATATGTGATTGGAGACAAGGGGTACGATTCGGACGCTTTTATCGCGGTTATTGAGGCGAATGGAGCGATTGCGGTGATACCGCCAAAAAGTCATCGTGTTGACCAAAGAACGTATGACAAACACTTATACAAAGAGAGACATCGGGTTGAATGTTTCATCAACAAGATAAAATGGTATCGTCGTATCTTCTCTCGGTTTGTCTCTCGGTTTGAGAAGCTAGCTGTCCGTTATTTTGGATTTCTCAGCTTTGTCTCCGCTCTTATATGGCTCCCTTGAAATGTCAACAGAACCTAATTGCTGCATTATAGTGGGCAAAGCGGTCTGGGTCATCATTGGGCGGTAGGCTAAAAAATGCCCCAATCAGCGTCGATAGACGCCGTGGGAGATTGCCGCAACCCGTTCATCGGATTCGGCGTAGATTGCTTGAAGATGAGTAATGAAGTTTCCAGCGTTAGTGAAGACGGTTATTGTCCCAAAAATTCTGCACGCCGCTTATTTAGATATATGGAGTTGATTGATCAATGACGCACTGTATCCGCCTCCGAATCCATTGTCAATATTGACAACGGTTACGCCTGAAGCGCAACTATTCAGCATGCTCAACAATGCTGCGACGCCACCAAAACTGGCGCCATAACCCACGCTCGTGGGCACGGCGATGACAGGCTTATCGATCAACCCACCGACAACGCTCGCAAGTGCACCTTCCATTCCTGCCACGACGACGAGCACACGGGCTTGGATCAGCTTCTCGTGATTGTTGAGCAGGCGATGCAACCCAGCAACGCCGACATCGTACAATCGCTCCACACGGTTGCCCATAATCTGTGCGGTTTCCACTGCTTCTTCAGCGACAGGAATATCAGAGGTGCCAGCGGATACGACCAGGATGCCATCGTGCAGATCGCCGGCAGATCGCCCGATCGTGATTGTGCGTCCGAGTTGATTGAAATGGGCCGATGGATCGAGGGCAACTAACGCTTCGTAAATTTCCGGGGTCGCACGAGTGGCGAGCAGGAGATGATTGGCAGTGAGAATCCGTTCGCTTATTTCTTTCACCTGATTAACGGTTTTTCCTTCGCAAAAAATGACCTCCGGGAAACCTTGTCGTAGTTGCCGATGGTGGTCCACTTTGGAAAACCCAAGATCTTCAAACGGTAAGTGACGTAAAGATTGAATTGCCTTTTCAACTTCAACTTCGCCGTGCTTAACCTGTTCAAAGAGCACACGTAATCTGTCGAGATTCATTTAATTTTTGGCTCCAGATAAAGAAACCACAGGCATCCGATGCTTCCACCTGTGGTTTCGGTTTCTAAAGAATATGCAATGTGTGAATCTTAACTAACCGATTCCCCTTCGTCGGCTTCGACCTCTGCCTCTTCGCTATCATTCGAGATGATAGTGGCAAGGTCTGCCTTCTTCTCGACGAAAGCAGCTTTTCCAGCCTCAACTGCCGCTTTCATACCCTCCGCTGCTTCGTCAATGCGCGTTCTCCCCTGATCGACCAGGGCAGTTACCCTTTCCTTTGTCACTTCTCTTGCTCTATGGGCAGTTCCAACGGTTCGTGCTTTCGCATCCATGGAAGCATCGCGGATTTTTTCTCGTGTCTCTCTGCCGGGCATTGGCGCGAAGAGTAAACTGAGAATTGCACCGACTATCCCGCCCAGAAAGAAAGCAAACACAACGGCAAGCCCATTGCCTTGTTTTTCGTTATCCATTTGAATGACCTCCTTCGCTGTTATGATTGATTATTTTTCCAAAATTTCGCTAATCCGCTCTATCCCCTGATTAACGAAATCACCGACCGCTTCTTTCGCTTTGTGAGTCGCTTCAACCGTTCGTTCTTTGGCATCAATAGAGGCTCTGCGAATCTGCTGTCTCGTTTTCCTGCCTAGCTGTGGCGCCAGCAGTAAACTGAGGGTCGCACCGACCAGGGGCTGCCTATGGACAAACCAACCACAAACCAGAGCGCGCTATTTCCTCTTTCGTTATCCATTTCGATTACTCCTTTCGCCAACAGGGTATAGTTTGCTTGCACTCGTTCTTAACATGAGCCAATAGCGATTTACTCGCTTTGTTCCTGTTGGGTTGTATCTTCCGAATCTGATGTGCGTGACTTCCGAAACTGATGGAATACCTCCCAGCCCGCTTTAATCCCGCTCCATCCACTGATAATGTCTGTGACAGGGACGGAAAGTTGATCGCGATAGTATTTCGCACGCTTAACTGTTGTTTGCGAAAAATCCGTTAAGACGTTGATCAATTCGTCAATTTTCGCAACGTTTCGGTTTATCGTTTCCGTCATTTCCTGGATGCTATGCGTCGTCGGTTGGATCTCGGATTCGCTAATCTGCTGGATGGAAGCCGTGATACCATTAACATTCTCAAGCAACTGTGGAAGTTCGCGGTTCAATTCCGTAACCGTTTGATCCAAAGATTCGAGTAAGGTGCTGACCTCTTTATGTACACCTACCAGGTTTTCGGTAGATTTGAGTAAGTTGCTGACCTCTTTGTCTACCAGATTCTCTATGGACTTCAAAGCTCTTCCAATACTATACGCCAGCGACACAAACAACCAAGCTAGTGCTAATAGCGCCAAAGCTAAAGGAATTTGCCATAAAAGCGAAGTGTTCATATTTTATTCCTTACAATGCTATATCCGACCCCGATCTTCATCGCGGTTTCAGCCGATATTTAATTCTGACTCGCCACAATTTTCACGATCGCATCAATTGCACTTTTCATCTTGCTGGGATTTTTGCCCCCGCCCTGAGCAAGTTCAGGATGGCCGCCACCACGACCATCAGCAAGACGAGTGACTTTCTGGATAATCTTCCCGGCTTGCAAGCCGCGATCTTTCACAAGATCTGGCGTGACACCGGCGACAAACACGACGTCGTTACCGGTGGCCGAAGCAAGCACGACAACACCGGATCCAATGCGGCTCTTCAGATCATCAACGAGCTGACGAAGCCCGTTCCGATCCGTGTTTTCAAGGGTGGCAGCAATCACACGAAAACCATCGACGGTGGCAGCGTTATTCACCAAACCGGCGACCTGCGATTGGGCAATCTTCGATTGAAGCTCCTGGATCTGCCGTTCAAGTTCTCGATTCGTTTGCAGGAGTGCTTCAACACGTTCAGGTATGAGCTGCTTTTGGGTTTTGAGCATATTTGCGACAGCGGCAAGTGTGTCATCTTCGGAGCAGATGTGTTGATAAGCCAGCGTCCCTGTCAGCGCCTCAACGCGACGAATGCCAGCAGCGATGCTGCTTTCACTGATGATTTTCACAAGCCCGATCTCGCCAGTCGCGTGGATGTGCGTTCCGCCGCACAGTTCCTTGCTGTAGTCACCAATTTGAACAAAGCGCACGATCTCGCCATACTTATCGCCAAAGAAGGCAAGCGCCCCGCGGTCTTTGGCTTCCTGCAGCGGAAGGTAGTCGGTTGAAACAACATCATTCCAGCGAACCTTGTCGTTGAGGTCGCTTTCGATCTCGTGCAGTTGTTCCGGCGTGACGGCCTCGTAGTGCGTGAAGTCGAAGCGCAATCGTCCTGACTCAACGAGCGAACCCGCCTGACCAACGTGCGTTCCGAGAACAGTCCGCAATGCGTCGTGGAGGATATGCGTTGCAGTGTGGCTGACAGCGATGTGCTGCCGTCGTGTCGCATCTATCTTAGCCTCCACAGTCGTCTGTGGAGTGATTTCCCCTTCGACCACCTTGCATTTGTGAACGCACAGATCGGGAGCCGGCTTCATGGTGTCGATGACTTCAAGTTTCGCGTTTTCGCTCTTGATGGCGCCAATATCGCCCACTTGACCGCCCGATTCTCCGTAGAAAGGTGTCCGATTAAGGATGACGGAAACGTCCTCGTCCCCATGTACGCCCGACACCAATTCATCTCCTCGGATCAACGCGACGACTTTCGCCTCCGCCTGGATGTGGTCATAGCCCAAAAACTCGGTTTCGCCGGATTCCTTGAGGATGTCCACATAGATTGCCTCACCTTTGTCTTCGCCCCCCGCAGTTTTCCAATCCGCACGGCTGCGCTCTCGCTGCCGTGACATGCTTTCGGCAAACCCTTCTTCATCAACGGAAAAATCCCGTTCTCGCGCAAGGATCTGCGTGAGGTCTAGCGGAAATCCAAATGTGTCGTATAGCTCAAAGGCTCGCTTACCCGGAAGCACAAATTGGTTCTGCGCTTGGAGTTCATCGAGCGAACTTGTGAGAATTTCGAGACCACGATCGAGGGTTTGATGGAAGCGTCCTTCTTCGCCCTGAATAATTCGCTTGACAAAGTCGTGGCGCGGTAGGACATCGGAGAAAACAGGACCCAGCAAATCAATGACCTTATCCACAAGGTTATAAATGAAAGGCTCATCCATGCCCAACCGTTTGCCATAAAGGACAGCACGACGGAGAATTCGGCGAATTACATAGCCACGCCCTTCGTTGGAAGGCATCACCCCATCGCTGATGGCGAAGGTGAGACACCGAATGTGATCTGCGATGACGCGGTGTGGAACGCCGCGCATATCGTCAAAATATTCTTTGTCCGTGATATTGGAAATATCTTCAAGGATTGGAATAAACAGATCCGTTTTATAATTAGAATCGACGTCTTGCAGGATGGCGACCATCCGCTCGAAACCCATACCGGTATCGACATGCTTATCGGGGAGCGGTTCGAGTGTTCTGTCTGCCAGTCGATTGTATTGCATAAAGACCAGATTCCAGATTTCGCAGTATCGCTTGCAAACACCCGGCACACATTCCCCTTTGCATTGCTCAGGAGTCGGACATCCCTCTGGCCCAAGATCGAATAGTAATTCGGAATTCGGACCACAGGGGCCGGTATCCGCCATTTCCCAGAAATTGTCCTTCTCACCAAACCGCAGGACACGTTCAATAGGCACATCCGTCAATTCAGCCCAGAGTTCCATCGACTCATCATCCTCACGAAAGACCGTCGCCCAGAGTTTTTGCTTGGGCAGTTTCCAGATCTCTGTGATGAGTTCCCACGCAAACGCAATCGCCTCACGTTTATAGTAATCTCCAAAGGACCAATTCCCTAACATCTCAAAGAAGGTTTGGTGTTGCCTGGAGTAGCCGACCTCTTCCAGATCATTGTGCTTGCCGCTGACGCGGATACATTTTTGGGTATCGACAGCCCTTTTGTATTCGCGGCTACCGATTCCTAAGAACATATCCTTAAACTGGACCATGCCGCAGTTTGTGAACATCAGGGTCGGATCCTCAGCCGGGATGACCGGTGCGCTAGGAACAATCGTGTGGCCCCGTTTTTGGAAATACTCTAAAAAACCTGATCGAATTTCGTCTGATGTCATGATTCATCTACCCTTTTAACACTTGGTCGATTGCTCTTTGAATCGTTTCATAGTCAAACCCACGTCTCAATAGAAAACCGTGCAGCCGCCGTTTGGCAACATGCTGCGGAAGGGATTTGTAATGCTTCACCTGTTTTTGCGCCAATTGAAGCGTCAGGTTCGCTTCCTCCTCATTGTCAATGTCCTCAAGAACACGGTCTACGGTGGTTTTGTCGATTCCCTTATTGGTCAACTCACGCTGCAACATCTTTTTGCTTCGTGGCTTTGAACGCTGACGGCGGCTCACCCAATTCTTAGCGAATTTTTCATCCTTGATATAGCCGAGATGCTCCAGGTCTTCCAACGTTGTGTCGATTGCCCTCTGGCCAAAGCCTTTCTGCCCAAGTTGCTCAATCATCTGCTCCTTGCCGTAGCTCTGGCTGAGTAGAAGATCAAAAGCGTAGTTCTTTGCTCGCATCCCTTCGTCCGCTTCGATCAGCTTTTGAAGCACCTCATCCTCAATCTCCAGCCCGATTCGCAGGCCGAACCTGGTGATCAGACTTGGATCGACGCTGCAAAACGGTTCATCCTCGAGAAAGAGGGTTCGGCGAGCGGAGTGCTTCCCTTCAATCTGAATGTCGGTGATTTTCTTTTTCATTGTGTTTCCGTTGCAATCGGTTCACGTTTCATTCCTCTGGCGTTCCCGCCCAGAGTGCACCCCGTTGCAAAAGTATCGGGAACTTCTCATGTCGGCAGGCTTTGGGGTCGTGTCCCAAGGCGAGATAGAACACGCGACCCTTCCCCCAACTTTTCGTCCATGCCACAGGCACCGCAGCTCCTTGCCACAGCGCAGAGGCAAGCACATGCACACGCGGATCGTAGTCGAGGATATACTGCTCATCAGTTACCATAAATTCGTCGAGCCCTTCCGTGATTGGATGTTCTGTATCCACGATGCTGACTTGATAATCCCGATAGCGCGGATGGGTGACGAAATATCCACCAACCATTGCTCGGTACTCTGGACACCCCCTGAACGAGTCGGTTGCGGAGTGAACTCCGACATAACCCTTGCCCGAAGCGATGTGGTTCAGCAGGCCATTCTTCTGTGCATCCGTGATTTCTCCAATAGTGTAGTAAAAAACAATCAGATCATAGGGGTCAAGATTGGGGGCAATCAACGCATCAAGGTCTTCTTCGACTTTGGTGATTTCAAACTGGTCTCGTTGCGAGAGTGCGTCAATAATCACTTCGCTGCACCCTTTCCAATCGTGCACCGCCCCGCCAGCAAATACCAGAGTATTGATTTTTCCCATTGCACTTCCTCCTTTATAATGTTAACAACGACTGACCTTTCGCATAATACGGAAGTAAGTTTTTTTAATTTCGGAATATGAACCCGCACATAGAGCGGATCCGATGATCGACCGTTTCGATTACAAAACCGGGGCGAGCCCGTGATGCATTAATCGATCGAATCAGGATGCCGGGGCCCCTTGCTACAACTGGATCGAAAAATCAAAAAAACTTGCCGAAAATAATGCGAAAGGTCAGACCAAGTTCAGGTTGCAAACCAAGCGATTCGTAAATCCGCCCATCACGGTCACTGAATTCGACTTCAAACGTTTCACCAAAGGATTCATCATCTTTATGTTTTACTCAATATGACTTCTGAGACATTTTTATTTAGAAACGGTATGATATTCCCCTTTTGGTAAGGTAAGAACGATGATGGGATTATAATATCATAAGTCTGCGGAAAACACAAGCCAACATTCAAAGGAAATAGAAAGTTCCGATGAGAAACCCCGATCGAAGATCGGGGTTCGGCGACGAATTTGACCGCAAATTGACGCGGTGCAATCAACCTTCCGAAGGTTGTTTTGACCCATTTTCTATGCGAGGGAAATTTCTATCAAGGTCTTTGAATCGGTCAGGTTGCCATTGCTGACGCTCACGGTAATGGTACATTCACCGGTTTGACCGGTATCCGGGGTGGAGGTGAACACTCCGGCACCCGCATTCAGAATTGAATTGGACGTTAATATCGAAAAAGGTGTCGTTGTCCATGCCGCTCGGCGGGCTAAGGATGTTTGCCGTATGGATAACGGCATCGACATTAGCGACCAGTTTTGAAGATAGTTCCTGATCACGGAGGTCGCCATCGACGAGCTTAACCTCAAAGCCGTTGAGTTTGAACTGTTTCGGATCATCGGGAATCACAAGGGCTTTGACAGCGTAGCCGCGGTCGAGCAACTGTTGGGTGAGATTGGCGCCGAGCCGCCCCGTTGCACCTGTGACGAGAATTTTCATAGTGCCTACCTTGTTTCCGAAGTCTGATGTCCGACTTGGCGTTCAAAAGTTCCAAAGTTCAGGGGTACAAACGAACTAATGAACATCTGAACCCATTTCCTCATTCGTTTTTGAGGTTCACGAAAATTAGGGCGAAAATCGTCGCAACCACACCAATCATCGACTTCCGGTCCAGCCGCTCGCCAAGCAGCAAAACCCCAATCACCATGGTAAACAACACGGTCCCTGAACCTGAAACCGGGAAAGCAATCAGGGCGTCAATCCGGTCTAGCGCGTTCAGAAACGCCCAACTGCCGGCCATGTTGCAGACACCGAGGAGAGCGCCGTAGAAAGTCTCCCATCGCGTCGGTGCGATCTTATGATAGAAGGAGGCGCCGGCGTAAGCGATTGCGGTTGCGCCGAAGAGAAAGAGCAGATACATCGGCTTCTGGTCAATTGGACACATTTCGTTGAACGCTTTCATTGTCAGCCGCGAGACGCTAGAGTTGATAAAGAGGAGCATCACAACGAATAAACCTAACCCTCCACCTGCTGTCCCGACTTCCCTCCTTCCTTTCTTCCATTCCTTTCTTTCATGCCTTCCAGTCTCCTTTTCCTGTTTCGTGCCAAGGAGTGGCAGCGCACAACACGCGAGTGTGATACCAACCGCCTGCCAAACGTTAGGGATTTCACCCCAGAACAAGATCGCGAACACAATGGGTACCACGAGCGACAAACGCACAACGGCAATTGTCACGATGATTCCGCTTAAACGCATACCGAGTATGACCAGCCCCAGTCCGGTAGAGTAAGCGATACCATTTGTCAAACCGAAGGCAAAAGTCAGTTCGGTGAATTCAAAGCTACCCACTTGAGCCGCTGACCATACGCTCATCAGAAACGCGATTAGATAGTTCACAAAGCCGATTGGCGTAAGGCGATGTCCACGATTTTGGGCGTGCTTCAGGATAAGCCCAAACCCGGAGATTAGTACAATATGCAGGATGAGGAACAGCATTATCCCTCCTGCATCGGCAAGACGACCTTGATCTTCTTTTTTGCTGAGCGGTAAGTTGCTAGGACAACCTCAACGGCATGGCGTCCGGCCCTGCCATCAACCAAGGGTGTTGTACCGTCACGGATACAATCGACGAAATGGGTCAATTCGCCGGCGACGCCATGGGGCACGGTGCGATCGGGGGTGAGCGCCTTCCACTCCGATTCGCCGAATTTTTTGAGGTGCGCGACGTCGGCTCCCATATCGAGCCGAAGCGAGCCTTTCGATCCGTCAATGATGGTGTCGTTTGTGCCGCGTGCGCCCATGAATCCGCCCCAACGCAATATACCAACTGCGCCGGCATCGTACCGAATTAGTGAGATGGTGTAGTCTTCCCAATCGTCATGTCCAGAAAAACTGCCCACTTCTGCTGCAACCGTCACGGCCGTTCCACCAAACCAGTTGATGAGATCGGACTTGTGGATGCCATTCTCAAGAAGACCACCGACGCTACCGTACCAGGTTGACGGACGTTTACGCGGCCCGCGATAGGTGCCGCTGTAATCCGTTTCGATATAGACCACATCCCCAATTTCGCCATCATCAACCAACTGCTTGCCGAGAACATGCACCGGATAGAAACGGAGGACTTGACCAACCATCAGATGTGTACGCGCCTTGTCCGCCGCCTCAATCATCGCGTCGGCATCAGCGAGGGTGAGAGAGAGTGGCTTTTCACAAAAAGTATGGACACCCGCCGCCGCCGCCGCAACGATCACCTCCCGATGTGCCACAGGCGGCGTTGCGACCACGACCCCATCCACAATTTCTAGCAGTTCGCGGTAATCCTGAAACGCACGGATCTGATGCTGTTTGGCGACAGCCTGCGCTGCCTCAAGTCGAATATCCGCGACACCGACAAATCCACAATTTTCAACCTTGGGCAGCGAATTGCAATGGGCGCTGCCCATGCCTCCTGTACCGATAACGCCAATGCGTGTCATGCTTTTCTCCTAATCAGACGCTGGTACGCCCCTCTTTTTGCAGAATATCTCCTGCGATCGCGTATGTCATTCCGTGCATAGCAATAACTACCAGTCCAAGGCCCGCCGCCAGATAGCCACCCATATAGAGGTTCGGGATATTGACCACCTCGGCGTTATGCGGGTGCGTCGCTACCTGGTGCAATTGAAAGCGGTAATTATCATATTTTTCCACCAGTTTCAATGGCTCAAACCCTGCAAACAGGGAATAGTCCACAATACCGCCAATCTCCAGGATAACATGCTCGGCATCGATTATCTTTGTCCCTCCTTGGCCATCCACTGTTACCAAACCCCTAGACTGACCCTCCTCAATCTTGCAGACGTGGGTTCGATACAGCGTCTGAAAACGCGGGTCTCGACTCTCCATGATCTCCGCAAGGCGGGCGTAATAAGGCAGCCCGTAGCGGTTATCGCTGATTAACCGCCAATGTCCATCAAACGGCTGACGCATCACATAGTAGACCTGTTTGCCCGCATCGTAAAGTTCCGTCGCCGCCCAATCCGCGGATCGGCCGCCACCGACAACGACTACCCGCTCGCCGAAGAAATCCTCCGGTCGATCGTAGCTTTTCACTACAAACGGGAGATCTTCTCCAGGGACGTCAAGCCGCCGGAGGATGCACCGCTGTCCCACAGCGTAAACCAGGTATGTGCAAGTATACTGATGGATTGTCTCCGTCCCGACATCCTTGCTCGTGACCAGGAAGCCGCGTTCATGCAGCTCAATCCGTATCACCTTCTCGTAGGTATCGATGCGGTCGGTTTGTGCAAATCGGGCGGGAATGGTGTGATAGTAATGCAGCAGGTCGCCCTTGATGATCAGATCATTGACATTTAAGTCAATTTCCTGTTCTTCGACATGTTGCGCCAGCGGATAGAATGCAAATTCCATCCACTGCCCCGGGGAAAGAGTCAAGAGATTCTGTGGCACATTGTTCCACAGCCCGCCGACCTCTTCTTGGGTAATGAGCAAGTAATCTATCGGCTCTGCCTGCCGAAATTCGACTGCAATCTGCGCAAGTTCCTCAAACAACTGTCGCGGATGATGGAGCAGTCGGAAGAGATCCACTGGTGGGATGCCGTTTCTGGACAACGCCTTAAAATCCAACCCTAGAAGGGGCCCTTTGATGCGCGTTAGCTCCTCGGCCAACTGTGGGTAGCGCAGGCTGAACATACGGCTCCTGCGATAGTAGGGATGCCAGCCCCCCAACACGACGGCAAGCGCAAGTCCGGCGGGTCCCCCGCCCACGATAATTACGGTATAATGTTCTATATGCTGCAATCACTCACCTCTAAGAACATCTGAGCTCCCACTGGTGCTTCCGGGTCATCTTCGTTAAATATCGAATCATCGTATCAACCAACTTATCCGGGTGGCCATCGTCTCCTTTTTTATTTTCTCACGTCTGCACATAAGACCTGATTAGCCAGCCCCAACTGACCCGCAAGATCATTGATGAATTGACAGGCGACACGCCCCGATCGCCCACTCGATGAGGCTTCCCACTCCAACGCTCTGCGATGTAGCTCCTCTATCGGGACGGACAAACCACGCTTTTTCGCATAATGAGAGACGATCTGTAGATAGGTTGCTTGAGAGATTCGGTAGAAGGCAAGGCGCAGTCCAAATCGATCACTGAGTGAAACCTTCTCTTCGGTTGTCTCACGCGGATACAACTCGTCCTCATCACTCTGAGGATACTGATTTTCGCCGATTTGGCGCGGCATCAAGTGACGGCGATTTGATGTGGCGTAGATGAGAGTGTTATCAGGACGCGCAGCAATTCCACCCTCAAGCATCGCTTTCAGTTCTCTGTATTCGGCTTCCCCCTCACTGAAGGAGAGGTCATCGCAAAAGAGGATATACCGTTCGGGGCGTTCCCAAAGCAGGCCCGCAATCTCTTGAAGGTGAAGAAGCCCCTCTTTGCTTACCTCGATTAGCCGCAAACCCTCCGGCGCATATCGATGGAGTATACCTTTGATGAGCGATGATTTGCCCGTGCCGCGATCGCCCCACAATAAAATATGGTTCGCCGGCAAACCACGTAGAAACTGCCGCGTATTCCGATCTAATTCGTCAATTTGCCGGTCAACCCCGATCAGGTCCGCGATGTCTACAAGGTCAGGGTGTCTGACGGGAATTAAACGTTGATTCCGCCACCGAAAGGCAATATGTCCATTGAGTTGTTCGAGAGGGCTGTCGATAGCGGCGACTATTTGTGTCAATAGTGCTTCCGCTTTGTCGAGCAGTTGTTCTACGCGAGGAATAATCGCTTTCCAATCTTGTGTCATATCGCTGATAATTCGAGTCTCTTTTCTGAGACGCCCCATACTTGCGATCGTACAAAGTCTAGGGGTTTGCCGGATTGACAACGGTTAATCCTTCAGCGGCAGCTACGTTGCATAGATTGGTATCCGCACAAATGAAGGAATCAAGGACTTGCTGTCCTCGAAGACCAGCGTCACGGCAAGCTGGATCGCATCCAGTGTTCGGAGGTTGCTTACCGTTGCGTGAGTCGAGAGTAGCAGTTCTGCTTCCTGAAAATGATACGTGAGAATGGGAATGACCTAGTATACACCACTTGCAACATCTGTAAGAACTTGACTGCAAACCAAATGGAAATCCGGGGTTGAAAGGTTCTCCATGCGAACTTTTTTGGCAAACACAGATCGAAGTTCAACGACACCCAACCGTGAGATGAAATGAATTGCATCCGGTTCAGCAAGGATTGCATCAACTTGTGCCATACCAACTTCAACATAATAGTGCTTGGCAATAGTACTCGTATCTCAATAATGATAGGTCATCCTCACTCTCCACGTTCTGCAATAATTTCTGCACTTTGCAATAATTTCTGCACTTAATGAGCCGCCGGACTTCGCTAAGATCTTTTGCACTCTTTCGAGAGAAATGGAATCATCCGCCTGACTCCGGGCGTACTCAAGGAATTCCTTATCGACTAAATCGTCCGTTTTTTTTCAAATCGGGCAGTCACCTCTGCCTCAAGCATACGGAGTTTATCCTCATCGAGTTGGTCTAATGTCGCAAGTAGGGTGTCAAAAGAGATTTGAACATTTATTGGATCGGTTCGTTCCGTTTTCATCGAAGGTTTCCTTTCATTCAGTGTGAAGTTTGAAAAGATTTTATCAGAAACTGAAATTGAATGCAAGGTTATTGAGACAAAACAAAAAAGCCCCGCTGATTGAGCAGGACTCGTATTATGCAGATCTTCACTCAGGAATGCCTAATTCACTCAGTCAAATGTCCAACTCGCCACACTTTTTCTCCTTGCGAAAGATCAAGATGAACTGATGCAACTGGTTGGAAACGTAGGCATACGGATAGCCGAAGGGATACAATTTCAGCGACTTATCGTACCAGATCTTGTAGCCGCGAAACCGCAGGTTTTCCACGTCAGCGAGCGCGTTGACAACATCAGCGTGAATCATATTGTGGTGGGTCTCCATCGGCTGGAGGTCTTTGCAGAAAATCACGACGTACCCTTTCGGTTTGAGGAAACCCATCACCGCTTGGACTACCTCCCTCAACGATGCGTAAAATTGAGCGGGTGGCATGTTCCCCAAATCTTCTGTGTCTTCTGTGAAGGGAGTTGCACTGTCATCGCCTGTCTTCTTCTTTCGTTCGCCGGTACGTTTTCGAGAGAGCATGTCACCATAAGGCGGATCAGTCAGGATTAGATTAAACGGTTTTTCGTCCTTCAAAATCTTCGCTAAGTTCCGCGCATCGCCGCAAAAGACCGGTTGCGGTTCGAGGTTAAGTTCAGCCGATGCCTGATGATAAAGATCCAAGTACTCCTGCGAGAGGTCGATGCCGCCCCCCTGTCGTCCTGTCATTGCACACGCCAATAGCGTGCCGCCGACTCCGACAAACGGATCCAGGACTCGCTCGCTTTTCTTCGTAAAAAACTCAATCAGACGTTTCATCAGTTGGGGCGGCTTGGGTGATGGATGGCCCTTGCGAATATGGTGAGCGTAAGATTCGGAGCCACTGGTCGGATAGTGGGTATCCCAAACAGGGGCAAGCGCAACTGCCCACTCCTCCTCAGGCAGATCATTGAGTTTGCCGACGTTGTGCTCCTCACCTTCCAGTTCTACTGAATTGAGGAAGTATGTCCATTCCCCCCCGCTAAGATTATTGAGTTTATTTCGCGGGTCATAACGCCTTCGAGGTATCGCTTTCGATTTGGACTTTTTGGGAGGCGTCATAACCTTGACATGGAACAGCAATTCATCGACATCGTTGCTTGATGCGGAATTGTCTCCACGAGAGTTGCTTTTGAACCGTCGATAATCAATGGGAGAATCGAGGTGGGGTTCGCCCCGAAGCGAAAGGATAGACATAATTTCATCTTGAGACAGGATGCCCTCGTTGTTGTAACTCACCAGGATGTACTTCGCGTCTGCTTTTTCGATCAGATCCTGAAATGCTTCCAGACAGTCCACTTTGGAGCAATACGCCGATTTTTCCGTCTCGTCATAATCACGCAGTCCCGTTTTTCCGTGGATTTGGGGATTATCATAACGGGCAATTGTTTCCAGCAGGTGATAGTTGGTAATGTATTGGCGGGTGTTGTACGGCGGGTCAATGTACAGCACGTCGCACGCAATTTCCTCAATCAGGTCGTTGGCGTCCCGGCGGAAGACTTGATGCGGCAGATCCGATGGGATAATCTCCGTCGGCACAAGGATCAGGTCGTTGTAAGTCCGGGGGTCCCAACCCTTGAGATAAGCCCCGTAGGTTCCTGAGATATTGGCAATCTTCGATGTCGCCTCTAGCAGTGGTAACAGCAGTAGACAAAATTCATTCTCGGTGATGTCACCGTCATCACGCCACTTTTGGATTTGTTGGCGGGTAGCGTCAATCTTCTGACCGTTGAGATCAGACAGATACTGCCGACCATATTCATTATTCCCCGATGGACAGTAGGTGCGAAAGATAAATCCTTTTTTACCCGGCAGGCAATTCAACCACGCGATCACCTTGTGGTAAGGTGAAAGACTGGTGAAGAGGCTATCGCTCGGCACGTCACCAAGCGTCGGGGCAATTCGGGCGAATACAGGTTCTTCGTTGTTTGCGACTAACGCTCGCTGAAATGTGTGAGAGAGTTCGAGGAGATCGTTGGAAATAATCTGAAACCCTCGTCGTTTGAAATGTGCGGCGACACTTGCTGTTCCGGCGAAAAGATCGCAAAAAATTCTGTTTTGAATTCCCAGATCTGCAACGACCTTTTCAATATGAGATAACAGGTTCAATTTACAGCCGATATAACGCATAATTTTCCTGTGTTGAGCAGATTCCCAAGGGTGATGCAACCGCTGATCACCCTGTGTGTGCAATCTGTTCAAACGCTTGACGCATTAACTGCAATCCCGCTTTCGCTTCCGATTCAGCGATTACCAACGGCGGCGAAATCCGCAATACATTCCCCGCTAAGTACCCCATCAGGTGCAGCCCCTGTCGATAGCACTGGAAAACGCATTCGTTCGCAATTTTGTTCGCCGATTTGCCAGCGTAGCTATCGACTTCCAGTCCCCATACTAGTCCTTCGCCACGTACATAAGTTGCAAATTCAAAATCATCCGTGAGTCGATAAAGCCCCTCCTCAATCACCTTGCTGACCTGACGGCAATTCTCGATGATCGGAAATTTCTCAAACGTATCCAGTGCAGCGAGAATGGCGGCACATGCACGCGGGGCACCGCTGTATGAGTCGTGGGCTTCGCCACAGTCTAGCGAATCGAGGATTTCGGCTCTGCCTACGACCGCTGTCACCGGTTCACCGTTGCCGAGCCCTTTTCCCAACACGACCAGGTCTGGATGGAGTTCGTAGGTCTGGAAGGCGTACATATTTCCGGTGCGTCCGTTGCAAGATTGGACTTCGTCGAGAATGAAGGTGACGCCGTTTTGATTGCACCAGTCGTTAAGCTGGCGGAGGTACGATTCCGGTGGGTGGAAAGACCCTTTTGCGCCGAGATACGGCTCGGTGATCAGCATACAGATCTGATTAGGATACTCACGCTTCAGGGCATCCAACTCTGCCGCGACTTTCGGCATTAGCACCTCTGGCGACCACGCGGGGTTACTGGTGTGTCGTTTGTCCATAACCATCGGAAACGAGAGCCACCGCACATTTGGATTCGCGCTTTTCTCGTCCGTGACATCTCCCGCTAGCCCCTCTTGTCCGTGGAAGCCGGGCCGGGTCGCAAGGATAATATGCTTATCAGGCTGATAGCGTTGCGCCGCCCACATCGCCTTGATGACGCTAGCAGCACCGGAATCTGCCCATAAGACACGCTGCATCTTTTCAATACCCAAATTGGCAATGAGCCTCTGGGCGGCCCGTACTTCCAATTCAGTCAGGGCGTTATAGGCAGTTCGTGGGAGATCTTCGATATGGTGTCGGTATTGGTCTTCAAAGTACGGGTGGTTGTGCCCAAGATTAGCGACCAAAACGCCTGAGGTGAAATCGATGAATCGCCCATCCTCCGAATTCCAAAGATAGACGCCCTGCGCCCATCGGATGACCAGTTGTGTTGGGGTGTAAGTTTTATGCCCTTTCGCAATTAGTCTGGCTGCTAACCTTCGGTGATCATCGGATCGGAATTCTTCTTCAAGCTGGATGGGTGAAGGTATTGTCATGATTTCCCGCCTTTTTCAAGGTAGCCAGCCAGGATCGAGATCATCTTCAAGAGATCTGGGAAAGCATCCTGATCTTCGGGAGCAAGATCGGCGAGGTGCGTCTCCCCAACGAATCGGTACATATCCACTGCTCCCGCTAAAATTTTCGGCGTCAAACCGACGTGTGCAAACGTTGATGAAATCTCTTCCATCTCACCAATCCAACGTCTGGACTTTGGGGGCATCCCCGGTAGGTTTCGCTCCATGCGGTCATAGAGGGCGGATTGGCTCATCTGAAATTCGGCTTTGAGGGCTTCCGAAACACCCATGATTTCCGCGGCGGTCAAGAGTTCCGTGCAAAGCGCAGTCAGTCCCTTTGTCAACGAGGCATAGCACATCTTGATCGCCGAACCCAAGCCGATTTCCTCACCAAGCGGACGGACATCAAGCCCAAACTGACTCAATTCTTCAAAAGCATAAACGTGGGGACCTGAAGCATAAAAGCGTGTCGCACCTGGATTTCTGGGCGGTGGACCGATAATTGAGGCATCGACAAAACACCCGCCGGCATCAGTGATGATTTCCCCCATCTGATGAGTAGTCTGTGGGGCAATTGCGTTACAATCGGCGTAGATGAGGTCCGCTTTGGTTTCGATGAGCGTGTCTGCAACTGCTTGGGCAGCGTGCTTGGCTTGCGCCGGTACCATGATTGATAGAATGATGTCAGCTTCATCCACAAGGGCTTGATACGTCGGCACATCTTCAATCTTCACACTCTCTGCCAGCGATCGGGTGCGCTCACTTCTTCCCGTCAAACAGGTAATCACGCGCAAGCCGTGCACACCAAGGACACGGCCGACAGTATGTCCCATCTCGCCAGGGCTTAGGATTCCAACGGTTTTTAACGGCATAATGTCCATCTCCTTTTCAGTCTGCGGTCATTTTGATTGGTGTTTGCTGTGCAGATGTTTCTACTTTCTGAGCTAGGTACTCCTCAATTTCTCGTTTGATTTTTTCGATCATAAAGCCGGTGCTATCTTCGCACATTTGACGGATGTCGGGATTCGTGATCATTTTAATGCCTGTTAAGGCACGCTAAAGCTGTACAACCGCTTCACGAGAAACTTGAAGCTGGTGGTCGTTCTCAATTTTACTCTTAACTCATGGTAATTCACCCCTGAGTAGCGGATCTCGCAGATTTCCATTCATTGCAAAGGAGTCCATACAAATACATATCGAAGCGTCTGTCATCACGCTAGAGGTATTCCCGGTATTTCCCCTTATGCTGAAAACCCAACTTTTCATACAGCACAATGACGCGTTCGTTGTAGCTGAATACTGTGAGTTGTACGCGGTGCAGGTTGAGCTCATCAAAGGCGAATCGGAGGACGAGTTGCATCGCCTCGTATCCATAGCCCTTTCCCCAATGGCAATGCTGACCCCGCTCACTTGATGCGTCCACAGAATGCCGTCGAGTTCAATGTAGCCAATCAATTCATCCCCATCAAGCAGACGAATGGCAAACAGAAAAGCATCAGTCGCTTTGTGGGTATCTTCCAGCCACTGCGCTAATGCAGACTCGGTCTTGGGATAAGCGGGGAGTGCGTCAAATAGGCGCAGGAATTCGGCATCCTGATACCAGCGGGCGATGGTCGGGAAGTCGTCTGGCGTTAACGCCGTCAGGCGCACTTTGGTTCCACACAAGAGATTTGAGGGCGTCACGCTTGCATTCCCCGGCGGATTAGGCATGTATCACGGTGTCGATTCCGTCTCCTCTGACGGGTCATCGGATGGCGGCGGCAATGTCGAGGGGTCTGCTTCCGACAAATCCTCCGTCTCGTCGGCATCCTCTGGCGCAACGGTCTCCTCCGATAGCTGGTTTTCCGTTTTGTGGTCAACGCTATTCAGCATCGCCATGAGCCCTTCGAGGCGATCTCGGATTTCCGCTTTCTCCTCATCTATCTCGTGGCGTTCCTGCACGCGCTCTTCCTGAAGCACCTTCAACTCAGATTCAAAATGCCGTAATTCAGCATTCTGTTTTTCGAGTTCTTGAACCCTTGCGTCTCGCTGCTTCAGTTCAGCGTGCAGCTCATTGGTCCGAGATTCCAGCGCTCCCTTTTCTTCTCTCAGACGGTGGATGGTGTCAATTGCGCGTTCAACGCGCTCCTCCAACAAAGCAAGTACATTTTCTCGTAAATCTTCGAGCATGTCAACCTCCTGTTTGTTGTTCGTGTGATGTAAAAATGTCGGGAACGAGACCCCCCGGCTCAAGCGGTAAGTCGGGATTGACTGCGTTGTACGTTTCCGTCAGGTTCTTCGCAGGTCGGAAAGGCTTTTGTTTTGCCATTGGTCATCACTCCGTGAAACGTAAATGAACCCCGTGAAACGTAAATGAACCCCTGAACTAATGAACTCCTGAACTCATTTTCTGATTCAGCTAGCAGCACACTCTACGCCTCATTTCTTCTAGTCCGATGGTTCGAGCGTGATGAAAAAGGTACTGTTGCGCGTAGCCGAGATATTCACCGAAATAGCTTTGGGCGAACTCACGGATTTCGCGGATTGAGGCTTTGCGTTTCAAGTAGATCTGCTCCATAATCCGCTTCATCCACACATCAATGGGGAGGGCTTCAATATGCCCTAACGAAAACAGGCAGATGCAGTCGGCGACCTTCTCACCGATTCCCTTGAATCGCATGAGTTCTCGTTTCGTATCGGCATAAGGCATATTTTTCACGGTCTCAAGATTGAATTCGCCTTCAACGATTGCTGATGAAACCGCCCACAGATATGGGGCGCGGTAGCCCATTCGACAATCAAACAGCGCATCAACACCGGCTTCGGTGAGGGCTTGCGGTGTCGGGAACGAATAATCGACCTGATCATCAAGAGCGACTGTTTCACCAAATCGTGCGGAGATTGTGCGGATAATCCCCTTAATCCGAGGCACGTTGTTGTTCTGAGACAAGATGAACGACGCGAGACACTCCCACAGATCCTGGTTCAGGATGCGCATTCCCCAGTAGGTTTTGATGGCGCGATGGATGTACGGGTCGATGTCTACAGCGTTTAGAATCGCCGGCAGGTCACGGTTGAGATCCAGATAGTAGCAGAGAAGGGCTTCAAGCTGGCCCATACCCTCGTTAGTGGAGCTCTCGACGATTAGAGACTTATCTTCCTGACGTATCTTCAGAAGCCTGCCATCAACGACGCCGTAATACCAACCGTTGATTGGCTGCCAGCGGAATGATTGCCCGCACTCCAGCGTGTGCGTCAGATTAAAATCTGCGGCCGGTTTGATTCGGATAGCACTGCTCCTCAGTGGTTCATTTCATAAGCCTGTATAGGGTCTTATCCTTGCGAAGGTTTCAAACCTTCACAAGGTTAGGATGCTCAAACCCTACATGAATTTAAGAAATCGACTACCTAGTGCGATCTTTGAATTCTTGTGATCTCAGCTATCAAGGTTATTATACAATTGTGGCTATTATACAACGAATTCATAAATGATACAAGTGTTTTGATGATACGCCGCACTCGCTCTGATTAACAAATGCTCTCTGACCTTTCACCACATCTTCCCCAAGGGAGGAAAACCGTCTGTGCGTTTAGAGATCACACTCTCCGGGAGGGGGCACCTGCATGAGAAACCGGATCGGAAGGCGAAGATCGCGCTCGAATAACAAATCCGCGCCGTTCAGAGCGAATCTAACTCGATTAGGAGTTACGCAGTTGAACATACGAAGCATCATAAACGCGCAATGAATTGCGCGACTACGAACCAGGTGCGACCTCTAATCAATCTTAACGGAAAAACTCGTAGATTCACATTCTATTACCTTTGGTGCTAGTTGGTGATGATGTAGTCTCCACAAGGGTTGTAGAATTTATATATATTTGACCTCGCAAAGAATGGATTGTTGCTATGACTGGACCTTTGGTTTCAACCGGTTCATTATCTGATGATTTCGCCGATTGTGGAGGGGAAATCCATGAAAATTCGCGACGATTCACGGATAAAATTTCTGCTTGTTTAGCGGAATGTGTGATGTCAGGATATACTACAAGATATTGTGTGATTAAATTCGAGAACACACAAAAAAATTTACGCAAAAAAGCGTATATTGCAAAAAAAAACGACAAAATCCGCGTCAGCACTGCATTTTTTCTTGACATACTAATATATGTATAGTACAATTATTTTGAGTTTCAGTCATAATGCGGCTTTTAGGCATTTTCAATGATTAGGAGGATAATATGGCCAAGCTTACGAAGCAAGATGTTGTTGGCAACATCGCCGACACCACAGGGTTAAGTAAAAAAGATGCAAATGCGGCCCTTGATGCTGTTCTTTCGTGTATCCGGGATGCATTGGCCGGAGGGGATTCCGTTGGGCTCATCGGTTTTGGCACTTATGAGGTCAAGACAAGAGCTGCCCGTGAAGGTCGAAATCCCCAAACGGGTGATCCAATCAGCATTCCAGAAAAGAATGTTCCCACCTTTAAACCTGGAAAACAGCTAAGAGAAGCCGTTGGTTAATCCATGATGGTAGCGATCAGCATGGCCGTCTTGAGGCATGTTGGTCACTACCCATCCCCGCCATTCCCCCATTATACTTCCATCCAATCTCTCATTTCAAGCCAAACCCTTCGAAAATTAGAAATTAGATACCCTCATCAAGTGTGCCGAAGTGTGCACAACCGCAACCGGTAGAAGTGGGCACCTGCTTTCCTGATGCAAACCCAACCCGGAACAGTGTATCTGTCAGAAATTCAAGGACGTGAGAGTTATGATCATCAATCTCAACATTGATTTCGATGGATGATGAAGGTTAAAAGCGGAATAACAGCTTGACACCACCTTATGAAATGCGCTACACTTAATAGATAAATGCAAGATGCCTTGATTCCCAGATCTGGGCGCAAACAGAAGTCCATCAACAACGTTCAAGTGGACTGATGGTCTGTCAAGTCGAAATTGATGGATAGAACCATTTGATTGACAAGTGGTTTTCACCCCTCGCTCCCGCTTAACAAGGGGGAATTACGGGGGGTTGAAAATGACCACCAGATTAAAGTTGACAGACCACGAATAATTCTAACGAAAATCAAAGAAAAGCAACCCCGGATTCTACCAATTCAGACATTTATGGAGAATAGACGTTTGCATAACCACAATCCTGTTGATGTGTTGGATACAGATTTAGAAGCGGCCGAATTTCTGAAAAATGCGCGAGAATTGATTTTGAATGAACTCCAGAAGCGGATCGTCGGCCAACAAGAAGTCATTGATGAATTGTTGACTGCGCTCTTTTCTCAAGGACATTGTTTACTGGTCGGCGTGCCCGGTCTGGCAAAGACCCTTCTTATCAATAGTCTGGCTCAGATTTTAGACCTTGAATTTAATCGCATTCAATTTACGCCAGATCTCATGCCCTCTGACATCATCGGCACCGACATCATTCAGGACGATGTGGAAACAGGCAGGCGATTCCTTCGCTTTATCAAGGGACCTGTTTTTGCCAACATTGTCCTCGCAGACGAGATTAATCGCACACCACCCAAGACCCAGGCGGCGTTGCTGCAAGCGATGCAGGAGTACAAAGTCTCCGCAGGCGGCACGACTTATGAATTGGATCTCCCTTTTTTTGTTCTAGCTACGCAGAATCCGATCGAGCAGGAGGGAACATATCCCCTCCCTGAGGCGCAGCTAGATCGCTTTATGTTCAATATCTACATCGACTATCCCGATCCTTCTGCTGAAAAGCAGATAGTCATGACAACCACTTCTGCATACGAACCACAGTTAGCGCACGCTATTACAGGTGAAGAAATTCTGCGTTTGCAAAAGATTGTCCGGAAGGTTCCCATCGCGGAATCCATCGTTGATTATGCTGTTGGATTAAGTCATCGTTCTCGCCCAAACACGCCAGACGCGCCGGAGTTCATCAAGGATTGGGTCAACTGGGGCGCGGGTCCCAGAGCTTCCCAATACCTCGTCTTAGGAGCGAAAGCGCGGGCGATTATGCACGGTCGCTATCATGTTTCTTATGACGACATACAGGCGGTTGCGAAACCGGTGCTGCGACACCGCATTCTGACGAACTTCAATGCTGAAGCCGATGGAATTTCTAGCCTTGATATTATCGATCGGTTACTGGAGCTCATTGAGCCTTCAGAGTCTTAGAAGATTAACAAATGAGCAAATCAGCAAATCAATCAAGTCATTGAGTTTCCTCCCCACTTCACTCATTCCCACTTCACTCATTTTCATGTATTTAGGGTGAAAATGTTCATAGAAGCTACACCACACATTAAACCATATATTGGAGGCAACTAACATGCGACGTAACAAGCTACGAGAGTTGTTGAACGCTGGCCAACCGACCATTGGCACCCATATCCACACCACTTGGCCCTCCATTGTTGAGGCCCTCGGACATACCGGTATATATGATTACGTTGAGTTTGTGGCAGAGTATGGTCCCTTTGATCTGCATGACCTCGACAACCTGTGTCGGGCGGCTGAGTTACACGACATGTCCAGCATGATTAAAGTTGACCAAGAACCCCGGGGCTTCATCGCCCAGCGTGCGATTGGGTCCGGTTTCCAGAGTGTTTTGTTCGCCGATTCTCGGTCGGTCGAAGATGTGCATGAGTGTGTGCGCATTGTCCGCGCCGATACGCCCGAGGATGGCGGTACGCATGGTGTTGCGACGCGCCGTTTCACATATATGGGCTACGGTAACGCACCTGACTACGTTCAGGCGCTCAGGGATGTCGTTGTGGTGATTATGATTGAGAAGAAGGGGACTGTTGAGCAGTTGGAGGAAGTTCTGTCGGTTGAGGGGGTCGATATGATTCAGTGGGGCCCGGGCGACTATTCGATGAATATCGGCCGGATCGGTGAAAAGGACTCGCCGGAGATCAAAGCCGCTGAACGCAAAGTGTTTGAAACCGCGCTGAACATGGGCGTACCCCCACGAGCTGAGATTGGTAGCGTCGATCAGGCGAGATACTACCTCGACATGGGCGTGCGGCATTTCTGCATCGGAACGGATATTTCGATTCTTCACAGTTGGTGGCAGACACATGGCGATGCGCTACGGAAGGCAATTGAGGAATAGATGGGCAGCGACATCTTAGCACGAATTTTTCAGTTAGTAATTGTAGAACGTGCAGTGCTCGTCCGAGAATCGGACATGGTATACTTCACCCATAAGTGAAAAATCCGTATCTTGCGCACGGTACAAGGTCACCCAGCACTGCCAATGACTTTATCATTCGGAGACAAAGGAGGCGTGGCTTTTCCGCCACGAAGATTTTGTGAAACGCGAGGCTGAAGTTGTCCGCGAAACGCGGGAAACACAGATTCGGCTCAAGCTCAATATTGATGGCGCTGGGGAATCCAATATCAGCACCGGCGTTGGGTTTCTCGACCACATGCTTGAACTCTTCGTCAAACACGGTTTTTTCGATCTCGACGTGAATGCCACAGGCGATCTCCATGTCGATGAGCACCACACCGTTGAAGATGTGGGCATCTGTTTAGGAGAGGCCTTCAAAAAGGCACTCGGAGATAAAGTTGGGATGCGCCGCTTTGGCAATTTTACCGTCCCGATGTATGAAGCCCTTGCACAGGTAAATTTAGATCTCTGCGGCCGTCCGTACTTGCACTATCAGACGCCCCTCACCCATGGCAAGGTGGGGACATTTGATGTGGAACTTGCTGAGGAGTTTTTTCATGGATTTGTCAACTACAGCGGGATGACACTGCACATTAACGTCCCCTACGGAACAAATCACCATCATATCATTGAGGCGATTTTCAAGGCGGTTGCGAAGGCGTTTGATATTGCAACCAGTATCGATGATCGTGTCAGTGGCGTACTTTCAACTAAGGGAACGCTTTAGATTTCGATACGCTACGCTGCTCAATCCAGGGATTCAGAATCGCTCTGTTTGCGCGGCGTTGAACGCAGGTGATATGCTGCGCCGTGATTGAATGGAGATAAAGTTATGGCAGATAACGTTCTCGCAGTTATCCTCGGTGGTGGGGCCAGCGCACGACTCTTCCCTCTTACCAGAGATTGAGCAAAACCAAGCGTGCCAATCGCCGGTAAATTCCGTTTGGTTAATGTCCCAATCAGCAACTGCCTTCATTCAGGCGTAGAACGGATCTATGTCCTCACTCAGTTCAATTCGGTGTCCTTGAATCGCTACATCGCTCAGGCATACCGCTTCGATTCGTATCGGAGTGGTTTCGTGCAGATTTTAGCCGCCCAGCAAACACTTGATGGTGGTGATTGGTATCAAGGCACAGCAGATGCCATTCGACGCAACGAATCGTACATCATCAGCCCGACATTTCCGGATGAGCACATTCTGATTCTCGCCGGTGATCACCTCTACCGCATGGACTATCGAAAGATGCTGGAAGTTCACGTCAACTCGCAGGCGGATATTATGATCTCTGTCATTCCGGTTCACCAAGACGTCGTGAGTGGGCTTGGGTTTTACAGGTTGATGGGGAGGGACGAATTATCGATTTTGGGCAGGACATCATCCCTAAGAGTATTCACACAAAACGGGTGTTTGCTTACTTCTTTGATGGTTACTAGGAGGATATTGGGACGATCAAGGCTTTTTACCATGCCAACCTGGGGCTCACCGATCTCTTCCCCAAATTTAACTTCTATGATGAACACGCCCCTATCTATACGCGCCGTCACCACCTCCCGAGCACCAAAGTCAACGACAGTCGTATTAGCTCTTCAATCCTCTCGGAAGGCTCGATTATTGACGAGTCCGAAATCGACAGATCCATCATCGGCATTCGGAGCATCATCTCCGGTAACTCTCGAATCTACCAGTCGATTCTGATGAGAGTAGACTATTAGAGTTAACCCAAGTTGCGGACTATTCATCGAATATGTGAGTGAACTCAGAGTTGATTGATATTGCTGGCCAGTACAAACAACACCACTTTCAATTCAAATCCTTGTGGCGTGACGGCATGGATACAACGCGGGAGCAATCTCTCAATTAAACTCCCACCCGTCTCAACAGACTTACGATAGTAAGTAGCCAGATAGGTCTCCCATGGCGGATATGCTCGCTTTGAATTCTTCTTGCGTATCGGCTTCAACTCCACTTCGACCGCTGCAACAATATCTTCTATTTCATAGTTATTGTACGCTTTGTCTCAGTAGACCCGGCTACCCGGTGGCAAGTCGAAGTCAAAACAGTGTAACCCTTCGACGTCGCCGATGCGCGCTGGAGTCACAAAGAATTCAATGGGCTGTTGGGCAGCGGTAACTAGCAGATGAACCTTCAAGATATCGGCGTTTAGCTGCTTGATAGCCTCGAAATGCCTCATCTGTGTAGATTTTCGACCAACGAATGCGAATATTGTCACAGACAACAATTGGCACCGTATCCATCACATAAAGTTTCTGTTGATTGAGTTGCAAAAGCTTTCAGCCAAGATTTTGAACCATGTGATGAACATCGGTTTAATTCGGTGAAGTTGTCGATTGAACCGATTCTTTGACAGCATCTTTGGGATATATCGATGAGTCTGGAGAAAGTCACGAACCGTTTGGAAGTTGGTGCCGAAAAAGAGTGCAGCGACGATGGCGGTGGTCATGCCTTCGGCGTCAGACATCTGAGTTTGTGGATTGGGTTGATGGTCGAATGCTTCTAAGAGCTTGTCACACAGATAGAAAACGGTTGCCATCTGGATATCCATGGGTTTCTCCTTTGAGGTTATGGTTGAACACCTCAACTTTAACGGAAAACCCATGGATTTGCAATAGGTTTAGGTTAGATAGCAACTTAGGTTATCCATATCATTAAAAAAAACAGATGCCTACAAAATCGAAATCAGGTCAGTGGAAACAGTATCGCCCCGCCAAGAAGGTCGGCAAATTATGTTATCACAATTGTACAATGGACTCCGAGTTTCCATTGCGTAATGTTCTAGGCAAATCCACAGAACCCAACTATGAAATGGCGACCTACAATTGGTGCGCCTGCTGTAACCAACCAGCCGTTCGCACTGCTGTCCAATGTGGTCTATCACACCTCCTGTTTATTACGAAGTATAAGGGCAGGAATGAATGCTACAGGGATCGCTATTTTATCGTCGGCTACTACGAACTGGGGTGGACAGCAGAGATCAACGGGTGCACTGCCATTCGAGCGAAAAACCTCTGTTTTGTACCGGTTGAGCACGCCTACGAAATTACAGATGGGCGGTGGCAATGTATCAATCCTCACGGCGAGACGACACGCTTGACGAATTTGCGGTGGGCGACGCAACGTATCAGTGAAATCTGCCTCGACAAAATTGTGCAACATCTTGATAAACACAACCGGGTGGCTGATTATCTGTTAGAGGTTGCCCGACTGAAAGCAAAATACAATCCATTTCAGGATGTTCCCAAAGGGCGCATTTTCATCATAAACGTTGGGGCGAATACCAGCCATCGGCAACAAAGCCCACTGTTTAATGACAGAACGTTTGAGTTTATACCCATTCCCGGAGGGCACGATGAGGGGTTGACCTACGCCGATCTCCGTCAATTCAACGATCCCGATATGCCGTTGTTCGATCGATTTGCTGACTCTGCCATCTCACCATCGAAGAAGGTTCACAACGATCCCGAATTTGCCACCTTTACCTACGGCGACAATCTTCGCAAAAAGGGCGGGTTGCGTCAGTTGCAAGCGGGTGATTTCCTCTTCTTTTTGGCGCGTTTGGTGCCGTATGCGGCGCGGCAATTTGATGAAAAAAATGCCAGATTTGCGTTGATCGGCTACCTCGAGATTGAGGAGCGTTTCGATAACCCCGATGATCTAATGTTCACTAGTCCGGCGCTCAATAAGAATGCACACGTCATGCGATGGGTGAACAACCCGGCAAGCTTTACCAACTATGCCGTTTTCAAAGGGTCGATCAACTCCCGACGCTTCCACACCGCTGTACCTTTTGACCGCAAATTTGTCGAACATATCCCTATCCTAAAAAAGAATCGAACAGCTTGGAAGTGGGGGAAACAGACTGACCTCGGCGTTATCGGCTCAAATACTAGAGCAGTACGCATGCACATCGATCCGAAAAAAGATAAAAAACGTGCGAAACGATTTTGGAAACGTATTTGGAAATTGCAAAGTTGGTCTTGACGTAAGTCATCCTGAATTTTTTTTCAATCCCAGTGCCTCTGCGAATCTCCTAAGCTTTGGAAATGAGGAATGGAATGTAAAACGTAGTTACTTGAGGATAACCATTTTTCGCAACGACGAAACACCGTCCCCATGTAGCTGGTAGAAATAGATAACCCGAGTTGCCACCTTGATAAGAAAAGGGGCAGAAACCGAGTTTTTTACGATGAATCAATACGAGTTGTGCGAAAACGGGCCCAATTTGCTCAGCATGTGGGAAACGGCCGCCAAAAACTCGGTTTCTCTGGAATAGGTCGCAACTTGGGTTAGAGTTAATTGGAAATAAGCCGATTCTACAATATGTTGGGTAATAAACGACAATTTACTGCTAAATATTGTGGCTTGTCGTTATTTCCAAATATGTCTATTATGAAACAGAGAAACAGAAGAGGCAGAATCAGGAAAATGGCATTCTAGCTGTTGGCGTTGGAAGAAACTACCTGATTCAAGGTGCCATTGTTGACAAAAACGCCAGAATTGGAGAAAACTCAACGATTGCCAACACCGAGAATAAGGAACACTTTGACGGTGATAATTACTATATTCACGACGGTATTGTGATTATCCTTGACGATGCGGTGATCATGCCAGGAACGGTAATCTGAGACATGAAACGTGATGCGTAAAACGTAAAGCGTAATATACCACGATAGGTCGTGCGCCTTACATCTTGAATCCCCGATGGATCGGGATAAACTGCGCGGAGATTCAGGCGACGAAAGCGTCATTTGTGACTGTCCGCAGTATAATTCATTGCCTTATCCATTTCATTCCCACCCTTCCATTCTTCCTTTCCTTCCAGCCTTCCTCATTCCTTCTTCTTATTTCTTCATTGACCCGTTTACCAATTCCCGAATCGCCTCCTTGACCGCTTCCTCAACTGCTGGCGCAAATGGGGCGCTCTGTCGCCATCGCTTGTAGGCGTTCGGCTCGTAGCCGCCCTCGGAGAGGGCTCGGGCAGTTGGCACATAAGTTTGACAGCCCTGCGTGTAGCCGAGCGTGAACGTCCGCTTTCCCCTCAACAATTCCCGTGCATACAATCCGTATTCTAGGAAAAACTCACCCGAAAACGCCATCCAGTGAACATCACCAATGTCCCACCGCGAGAAGGTGTAGTCCACCGTTGTTGGCGCGCGATTCTCCGCTAGTTCAAGCCGAACCTGCTACACCCATTGTCGCATCGCAAGTTGGTAACCGGTATTCCACGATGAACCTCTCGCCTTTTCTGCTTCGCTCGCCTGTGCGGATCTGACCGCCTGGGCAACGACCTCATCGAGCTCGCAACGCAATGGGGGATCGGTGAGCGGTAGCGCTCGCCGGATGCGCCAAGTACGAATGGAGTTCGGAGGAACTGGTTCACGAACCTTTAAGGCTTCATCTACGGCATCGGCAAGCTCACTCCCACAACGCATCGCATCGCTTGATGTCCCTCCCCGGAATCTGCCATTTTCATCTACGAGATTTGGACGTACATTTCCGAATATACCCGGTAGGTAAAGCGCAACGACTTCACGATGCCGGGCTTCCAACGCCAACTGAGCTTGACCCGGATAATCCCCCGAGACTTTCGGCCCGAGTAGAATCGTTGGGTGACAACAGTAGCTGAAAAATACCCCAGCCAGCGATCCATCTTCTCGATGACATGCAAGGATGGGCACGCTTTTATCGACCACTCCATCGGGGTTTGGCTGCATGATGCATGTTCCCGCCGCGGTAATCCGCCGTCGATTCACATTAAAATCACAAATCGACTTCCCAAACGAGAGTGTGACAGGCTCCATGCAGAATAGCAAATCTTTTGCCAATTGGGTCACATGATCACGTACGCCGTCAAAATAAGGGCTAAAGCCACCGCGGAGGTCAATAGGACACAAGATCGGCGCCGAGTGGCTGTGGCTGCTGGTTATCAGGATACGATCGGACGGAATGCTTGTTGTGTCAGTGATTGCGTTCTCAAGCTCCGCAATTTCAGCGACGCCCAGTCCCAGCGTGTCGGTGGCGAGGACGAGTACGGGGAGCCCGGCAGCTTGGATCACCGCGATACGCGCATAGATGTCGTCCAAAACGCCTGTCGGTATGCCAAAGAAGAAATCTGGATAAACGTCATTGATTGGCGGCGTTATTGAAACCTTCCCAAAAGCAGCCCCGATTTTATCGGGATGTTCCACTTTCATCTGACCTCCCATCGTTTTTGGATTCTATTTGTTCTTGCGAAGATTTATCGATTCAGTTGCGTATGCACGCGAATTTTACGATGTGTGAATTGTCAAAATTCCCTGTCAGTTTATCAAAAACTGTTTCTGAGATCAACGCAAAACTTACTCTCGAAACCTGATTAGATCGCCACTTCCATGAAGACTATAATGGATCCCGAAATCTGTACCACCAATTAAGTCAGAAATTCGTCGAATGAATACTCATTCAAAATGGAGGGTCCAATATGTCTACGAAAAGAATTCGGCACACCGCCAAGTTCAAGTTTACTATTGCTATTGAGGCGATAAGGGCAGACAAAAGTATCAATCAACTGGCAAGTGAACACCAACTGCACCCCAGCCAAATCAGTCAGTGGAAAAAACAACTCCTTGACCAAGGGAGCCAAATTTTATCTAACATCGCTGCCAAACATCAACTCAAGCAGCACCAAAGGGAGTCAGACCTATATGAACAAATCGGTCGGCTGAATATGGAACTCGACTGGTTGAAAAAAAAGCGACCCCATCGAGTTGAACAAAAACGCGCATGGATTGAAGCGAACCATCCTAAGCTGAGTATTCGTCGCCAGTGTGAGTTGCTTGGTTTTTCCCGCTCAACGCTCTACTACCAACCCGCACAAGAATCGGAGGAAAATCTCAGGTTGATGTAGCTGATTGATGAGCAGTATATGAAGACACCCTTTTACGGTAGCCGCCGAATGACCCAATATCTCAAACGCCTTGGCATAGATGTCAATCGCAAGCAGGTTCAGCGACTGATGAAGATACTGGGCATAGAAGCGATTTATCCCAAACTCAAGTCCTCAGCCATCAACAGCAAGCATCGGATTTACCCATACCTGTTGCGTGATTATGTGGTTGAAACTCCCAATGAGGTCTGGTTAGCAGACATCACATATCTACCGATGAATAAAGGGTTTATGTATCTGGTTGCGATACTCGACTGGTATAGTCGTTACGTCATTACTTGGGAGCTATCCAATCGTCTAGAAGGTCAGTTCTGCCTCGACGCCTTGCATCGCGTATTAGCTTGGGCAACCCCTACCATCTTCAATACCGACCAAGGCGTCCAGTTTACCGCCAATGCTTTCACCAATACTATTGAAACTGCTGGTATTGCTATGAGTATGGATGGCGTGGGTCGAGCCATTGACAACATTTACATCGAGCGGTTTTCGTGCTCCGTCAAGTACGAAGATGTTTACCAGAAACTCTACCAGACGGGACAAGCCCTTTTTGATGGATTAGCTAACTATATCCGTTTCTATAATGAGCAACGACCGCACCAGAGTCTTGATTATGCAACGCCGGCTGAGGTGTATCTCGGCTAAAACAGCGTCGGTATATCTCAAACATCTTACTTATTTTTCCATTACTTTGGCCTTGAGCATGGGGTCCACTTTAGACTCAAGGAGAGGAAAAGGAATATCGGCTCACTTGAACAAATCAGGAGTGAAGGATAATTTGGAGCTTTCAATTAATCGATAGATGTGCTAAAATATATTTGAATCTTTCAGAGCCTTAAACCTTTGAAAGGTTGTTCGTTTCTGTTTTCATATCTACTCCGAACCAAATCTGTAGAGAGGTACACAAATGGCGAGAGTCAACCGAGCAATCGAACTGCTCGAACAAGGACAGCCGATTTATTATAGTGGGGCTAACGAGATCAGTTACGAAGGGGGCATCAAAGCCGCCCAAACGTGGGCTGATTATCTTATCGTTGAGATGGAACATGGACTTTTTAACCTTCCCGCGCTGGATCAGTTTATGCAGGGGTTGGTTGCAGGTGGTCCCACAAAAAGTGGCCATCGCACACCGGCAATAATTACCACCCTGCCAACAGATGGAACCGATGAACATGTGATGCGTGCAAATGCCTGGATGATCAAACAGATACTTGCGAGAGGCGTTCACGGCATCCTGCTATGCCACGCCGAAACGCCTGGTGCAGTGAAGGCATTTGTCGAATCTGCACGCTATCCATTCCAGACAATCGGTGTTGGAGAAGGACTGGATGTGGGGCGTCGGGGCTCTGGTGGACAAGGCTGTGGGGTATCGATTTGGGGTATATCGACTTTGGAATACCTGAAGACAGCCGATGTTTGGCCCCTCAACCCCAAAGGTGAAATTATGCTCGGCTTGAAGATCGAAAACAAGCGGGCGCTTAGCAATGTTGAGGCAACCGTACGTATCCCCGGCATTGCCTTCGCCGAGTGGGGGCCGGGGGACATGGGGATGTCACACGGTTATGCTGATGCGCACGATCCGCCTTATGCAGAGGAAATGGCAAAAGCACGAGCGCGGGTAAAAGCTGCCTGCGAAGCCGAAAATATTGCGTTTCTTGATGGCGTCAACCCAGACAGTGTGATCGAGAAGATCGCAGAAGGCGTTAGGATTGGTTCAGGAGGCGAGGAAGCCGCGGATATTGGCCGAAGACATACCAATCGTACCATGCCGTGGTAAAAGTGAAACGTGGTGCGTATTGCGTAAAAAACTGTATTAGTCAATGATATGTCGCAGCTATAGGTTGGGGGCCCCGTTGCGCGGGATCTTGCTGTGCTAGAGACTTACCCCAACTCATTCGCCGCTGCCTTGGTGGGGCAAGCCCCACACTACAAATCCGTATCTGTGTTTCCGACTTTTCATCACTGCGCAAGACACCGTTGACCAATGAGGAGGATAAGCAGGCAATAGAGAAAGTGAAACGCAAGCGGGCCGTCAGAGAGGTGATGCAAAATGCCAAAAAAAAATGGTTCTCGAAGGTAGATGCGGAACGTCGGGAACAGATAGGAATGCACACCGTAAGCGCAAGCGTGCCGCACAGTTCAGTTACCTACCACTAGGCTTCAATTTTCGCTTTCCGCTTAAAAAACCTAACGGCAGATCAACAGCAAAAAATAGAACTCATCCATCTCAAGTCGGAGCAGGAGCGGATTCGGAAGGAAGCCGAGATTCGCGTGAAAGAGATTGATTTACACATTGAAATGCAGAAGCTAGTCGCCGATCGGCAGACTATCAAAGCGATTGTCAAGGAAATTGCCGATCTGCAAACTGATTCGACTCGCAGAGGTTGGTGCGATGTTCGATGTCTTTGGAGTTCTCACCCTCGATTAACTCAAGAAGGCCCGCAAGATGATGAGGAAATGGAAGGAAGGGAAGGAAGGGAAGGAAGAATTCGTTGCACCCATCACGTATCATGCTTCCCTGTATCCTTGTATCTCTGAGTTTTGAAGAGTTGCTTCACTGCTGATGCAGCAATCTGCGTATCCTGTAACGGCTCAATGGGTGTTTCATCCGTCAATGCCCGTTGAAGGTTTATTTCCAGATCGCCGATGTCAGACCATGTGACTGAGGAACGACGCATAATTTCTGGATAAACTCGGCATCGCCTGGGGCGATGGCGGGTCTTGTGATCAACCTCCAGAATAATCACCCGTTTACCGCTACTTGCGGCTTCGCAGACCATCGAAAAGCTATCTTCAGTGACGATAATCACATCCGACAGTGCGAAGATTGTCCCGACTGGATCAGCAAGTGGAACCTCCCGATCTGATCGAGGCGAATTTTCTCGGTGAGCTAAAACAAGGATTGGACACAGTTGGGGGACTGAAAGGCTTTCACCAATTAGATTTTCGACAGCAAGTGGGGTTCGGCGGGAGGTCGTCAACAAGATCTGGCTGTCGCACTTCGCAGCGAACCGCTGCAAGGTTTCGATGAGGGAAGCGGTTGTTCCCTCGGTAAGCGTGTCGTAACGGTCTTCACCTCCAATGAGAACACCGATTCGCCCCTGATCTGAAAGCCCCAGATCTGCCCGGAGTTGTTTACGCTGTGCGTCTAATTTTGCTGGACAGATCCGATTGGGAACGCCGATCGTTTTACAGACGTTACTTTTGTTACGGCGGGGCCAATACATCCTGGGAAGAATAGCGAGGTCAAAGAAGGTGATGCCCACCGGCGAAGGACGACGGCAAGTGACTGTCTTTGCGTTGAAAAGTTGTCCGATAAGCAGGTTGGGAGCGGCAACAGATGAACTAGTTGATAGAATGAGGTCGGCGCTATCAATGGCGAAAATCTCATCAAGCGTTCGTTGCTCGATTGCCATACGCAGGCAAGCCTTGATGAGCCAGCGCGGCAGTCTGAACCCACCGAATAGGCGCATAAACACACGCAAGAGATTATCCCTTTGCTTACTGCGAAAACTGACGTCGATCCAGTGATGGTTGCACTCAGGAATCCGTTGAATCACGCCTAAAGACTGATTGTAATGACCGGGTTTGCCGTCACTCAAAACGATGGCTTGCATGAGCGTAATACGTGATGCGTAAGGAGTGTCAAGTCAGAAAAGTGTGCTTCTGCACATGCTTGCGAGGACCTGAGACCCATAGGCCCATAGATCTGAACTTATAGCGAGTAAAACGCGCGCTTCTCCCGTCATCTTCAACAAAGGGAAGCATCTCTTGCACCTTAACGAGGAGATTCTTCGCTGCGCTTTATTAGACTTCCAAGAAACTACCCGCAATGAGTTCCCTATTAAAAATCAGCCAACGCTTCTTTCTCTGAAGCAAAGACGTCAATACTTCGGAGCAGGCCAATCACTTCAAAGATTTTCCGTATCTGGTCTGATGGATGAGCAACACGTAGAATTTGTCCCTTGTTGCGCATTTTCCAAATCAGCTTGACAATGAGCCCAAAGCCGCTGCTCGTGATAAAGCTCTGTTGGTCAAAGTTGAGCAGGATTTTCGTTGTGTTTTCGGGCTTAACCTGCTCACAAGCCGTATGAATACCTGCCTCTGAGTCTTCCGTAAGATAACCTGTGACATCAAATACGGCGATTTCTCCAACGTACCTGACTAATATTTGAGTTTCTGATCGCATGGATTCTCCCTTCGGCGTTCAAGGCAGACCGAACTGATATCAAGTCACTCGCGCGTATGACTATTTTAGCCAATCTGAGAAATCCTGTCAATAGGGTAGTAGAATTGCAATCAACAATCAAGTCTCTAGGGCAGCGAGATCCCCCAATGGGATCGGGACAAATGGCCTGACGAGAGACTTCAAATTTTTGCGAATTTCCTCAATGGATCCAAAAGGGCCCCTATTGAGGTAACATCTATACCAAGTTTCCACGTGCTTTGGAAATTTCTACCTTTTTCAAATTAAGGAGCGATAACATGCCTGAATCAATGCACAATTTATTTAACACGCTTCAAACCTTTGAAGTCGATGGACGACAGGTCCATTACTACTCACTTCCGGTTTTAGAAACACAAGGAATAGGGAACGTTTCTAAGCTGCCCGTCAGTATACGGATTCTGCTGGAATCGTTGCTGAGGAATTATGATGAGCAGCAGGTCACGGAGCAGGACGTCGTTGATCTGGCGAACTGGAATGCGAAACAGCCCAAATCAGTTGAGCTCCATTTTAAGCCAGTCCGTGTGGTGGCTCAGGACTTCACAGGCGTACCACTTCTCGTGGATATTGCAGCCATGCGGTCTGCGGTAGAGGAGATCGGCGGCGATCCGCGGATGATTGAGCTGCTTGTTCCCGTCGATTTGGTCATCGATCACTCCGTTCAGGTGGATGCTTACGGGACAGCGAATGCGTTGCAGATCAACACCCGAAGGGAATTTGAACGGAATAAAGAACGATACGAATTCCTGAAATGGGGACAGCAGGCTTTTGAAAAATTCAAAGTCATCCCACCTTCGATTGGCATCGTCCACCAGGTGAATCTGGAGTATCTTGCCAAAGTTGTCGTTCCAGATTCAGTCAATGGCGATACGATTGCTTATCCGGACACATTAGTGGGGACCGATTCTCACACCACCATGATCAACGGACTCGGAATTGTCGGCTGGGGGGTCGGCGGGATCGAAGCGGAAGCTGCGATGCTCGGTCAGCCAGTTTACATTTTGACACCCGAGGTCATAGGGGTACACATGAAGGGCGCACTCAAAGAGGGCGTAACGGCGACCGATCTTGTTTTGACGGTCACGCAGCGATTGCGTGAAACGAACGTTGTTGGCAAATTTGTCGAATTCTTCGGTGAAGGCGTCGAGGTTCTCTCGCTGCCAGACCGAGCGACAATCTCCAATATGTGTCCTGAATATGGCGCCACGATCGGCTTCTTTCCACCGGACGAAGAAGCGATTCGCTATCTCGGGGCGACTGGAAGGGATGAAGCCCACCTCGAACTGGTCACGGAATACCTCAAAAATCAGGGGATATTCGGCATCCCGGAAGAAGGGGAGATTGAGTATTCCGACGTGCTGGAAATCGACCTTGATGCGATTGAGCCGGGCATTGCGGGTCCCAAGCGACCGCAAGATCGGATTGAACTCTCAAAGGTCAGAGAGACCTTTTCGCGCCTGTTGACGACGTCAACTACAGATGGAGGTTATGGGCTTTCCCAGGCAGACATTGATCAGGACCATGAGAAGGCGACGGTAACGGGGAGCGTTACACACGGCGATATCGTAATCGCTGCCATCACAAGCTGCACCAACACCAGCAACCCATCGGTGATGATTGGCGCCGGCTTAGTCGCGAAAAAGGCTGTTGAACGCGGACTCAGCGTGCCGGATTATGTTAAAACCAGTTTAGCCCCCGGATCGCGGGTTGTCACGGAGTATCTCCGGGAAACGGGACTGCTGCCCTATCTGGAGAAGTTAGGGTTTAACGTCGTCGGATACGGCTGTACCACCTGCATCGGGAATAGCGGTCCCCTGAACAAGGAAATCCAGGACGCAATTTATGAACGAAATCTTGTCTCCGTCAGCGTTCTCAGTGGGAATCGAAATTTTGAGGCACGGGTTCACCGCGATGTCAAAGCGAGTTTTCTGATGTCTCCGCCGCTGGTTGTTGCTCACGCCCTTGCCGGACGAATCGATGTCGATCTCACGAGCGAACCGCTAGGGTATAGCGATGACAGCGAGCCTGTCTATCTGAAAGATGTGTGGCCTACACGACAGGAGATTGCGGATTTGATGGCGCGATCGCTAGATGCCAGTACCTTCAAACGCCTCTACGCAGAGATCGCCAGTCAAGCCCCGGAATGGGATGAGTTGGCAATTCCCACGGGAGGACTTTATCGCTGGAGTGAGGAAAGCACTTATATCCAGAAGCCGCCATTCTTTGAAGGGTTCAAGTTGGAACCGGATTCAATCACTGATGTTAAAGGCGCAAGGGGTCTCGCAATTCTTGGGGATTCAGTTACAACAGACCATATCTCTCCTGCCGGTGCAATTGGTGAAAGCAGTCCTGCCGGACAGTACCTGATTAGCCGTGGGGTCGAGAAAAGGGACTTTAACTCTTACGGTTCACGGCGCGGTAACGATCGAGTGATGAGTCGTGGGACATTCGCCAACAATCGGATCAAGAATCTAATACTCCCCGGCGTTGAAGGCGGCTACACCATCACATATCCCGCCGGAGAACAGACAACGATCTATGAGGCTGCCCAATACTATGCCAAACAAGGGACACCGCTCGTTGTCTTCGCGGGTAAGGAGTACGGCTGCGGTAGCTCTCGGGATTGGGCGGCGAAGGGCCCAAAGCTGTTGGGCGCAAAAGCCGTCGTTGCCGAGAGTTATGAGCGCATCCACCGCAGCAACCTGATCGGCATGGGCATTTTACCCTTGCAGTTCAAGGACGGTGAGAGTGCAGAGTCGCTCGACTTGAAGGGGAGTGAGCTCATCAACATCACCGGCGTCGCAGACGACCTGCAACCGGGGCAAACTGCCACGATGGAGTGGACTGACGAATCCGGCGCGAAGCGAACAACGGAATTGCTGGTCCGGATCGATGCCCCAATCGAAGTAGAGTACTACAAACACGGTGGCATCCTGGATTATGTCATCAGAAATTTGATGACTCGATAGAGCGATTGTTAAGGGAGCCACAGCAGAGATCCGATTGATTGCGCAAAAACGATGAAAAGATACGAATATTTGGATCACACCGGCGATATCGGAATTCGCGCTTACGGAGCGACCCTGAAGGATCTGTTCACCCACGCGGCGGAAGGTCTTCTTGAGGCTATCGCAGATCTTAACACGGTTGACGAGGCGGCGCAAACTGAGATTGAAGTGTCGGCGGAGTCGGTTGAAGATCTGTTGGTGGCGTGGCTGGATGAACTAAATTTTCGACATGAGGTCGAGGAAACCTTCTTTCGACGGGTTAAGATTCAACGAATCTCTGAAGAGCCGTGGGTACTGTCTGCGATTGCCTATGGCGAACCGGTGGATTTTACAAAACATGTCGTCTATACGGAGATTAAGAGTGTGACTTACCATCAGTTGCTTGTCAATCAAACTCCGAAGGGTGATTGGGTTGCCCAGGTGATTTTTGATCTGTAGCGATGGATCAAAGTTGAATATGGACTCTTTCCATGATCAAAAATTTGGGCCAATTCGCACATCATGTGGCGTCGCTTATTCGCTCAACCGGTCATCAAGCACGTCAGGTAGTTTTGTGAATTTTCTATTGCGGAGAAAGTTGGATCATGGTAATATTGGAGTGTTACTGTCTATAAGGAACGATGAAGATGAACAGAAAGGTCTGGTAGAAGTGGAACTTCGATGATACAAAATTCAATGAGCTCGAAGTCTGTAAATGTCGCCTGCTCAAGTTACAAACTCCGGCTAACAGATTGAAGCTCAACCGAATAAAAGCCCGCGTGCCAAAAAACTGGAGTTGATCCTCGGGGGACGATTGAACAACTCTAACAAGAGATTGATGGTATGAAGCCTCTTATAAAGATTGTGCTTGCAGATGTGGATGGCTCTCTTACAGAGAGGGAGTTACTCTTTGCCGGCGCATTAAGTACGTTCAATGACAAAAGTCTTGAAATTATAAAGGACTCTTTTACGGGGGAAAGATTTAAAGAGTTTGCAAGCGAAGCACTGGAGTGGGTAAATGCACAAGGCAAGTCTTTGGTAGAAGCGGGGGACATCACGACCAAAGAGTTAAAGCAAAATTTTTTCCTGCCGATAGCGGCGGAGGATAGTTTTGAGGCTACTTTAAAACGTGCTTTTACGGCAGCAAATAGGCTGGCACACAGTCAATCAAACAACAGACAAGACCCCGAATTATTGTTTCGCAACTCCGTAATCCGCCTGTGGGCAAAAGGACAGTTAGACGAGGAAGTATCCAAGGCAGATGTAAATAGCTATATTCTCGAGCAGTTTTTCCCTGCTCTAAAAGCTGCAACTGAGGCTTATGTAAGCGGCGTAAAGCTGATGCCCGGCGTTAAGGAGGCTATTGAAATACTTGCTGAAAAAAAGGTGAGAATGGTGCTAGTAACAAATAGCTCAGAAAGTCCAACAAGGTATGTCTATACAGAGATAGCCAGACAGGTTCCCAGATTTAGAGAAATATGCCAGGAAATACAGTGCCAGGCGGATGTTTGGGGAGGGTTTTTCGGAAAAGGTAAAGAAGATTTGAGTGCCAGGGTCCATGCAATGCGGTTTCCAGGGGTTGACAAACAAGACACAACCGTGAAAATAGAGTACGTACCTGCGAAACCCGCTCCACCGGCTGTTGATGCAATATTGGTGGAATATGGAATTCGGTATGATCAGGCTGTTTTTATAGGGGATAAGGAACTGGGTGATGGTGTAACAGGCTTCAAAACCCACTTTGTCCACTTAAAATATGACAAAAAACCAGAACCCTATGAAGCAGCAGCTATTATCTTTAAAGAAAACTATCTTTCCACACCTATTAGATCCCCGGATAAGCAGCGTCAAAAATTAGGTGAAGCTTATGTAAGACACGGTATAGCAGATTCAAGTGCCGACGTGTCTTCGTATAAAGAAATCCTTGAAAAGTTTAGTTTTGCCGCAACACCGGCGAAACCAAAGAAGCCATCTATGCCGGCACAATCTACTCGGGTTAACTGGAGAGGGATTACGAAGACCAAACACTGACCTTATTCTGCAGAAGATAGAGGGGACGCTGCAAAACGGCACAGAATTAGTGCCATTACTCATCCGGTGCGCGAGAACATGACCCACATTCCGCTGATTACAACGACTGGACGGACAGATCCAAATCCGGGCGATACCTTCATCGGCGTGGGACTTCAATATCTATTTGAACAGGTCCTGGGCCCTCAGGTGTGGGTGCTCATCGATCGCTTCAGTCCGAAAGGCTTCCAAGGCTATGCAGATGTCATCCGAAACACCCCTTTTCTTGTCTACGGTGGAATGTCGCAATATAATAATTACGACGACTGGAAGCACTGGTACGATGATGCGATGTGGCGGGATTTCATCATTCGTTGGGGACTGAAAATCTTTACAATGGCCGGCGGGGCTGGTTTTTCTCATCCGAACATCAGCATTGATGAATATGTCGCACACTGCATGCGGAGTAAAAAAACACAGCGGATTATTCGTCAGCGGGTTGACCCGAGCCTCTGCTTCACTGTCCGCGATGCGTATGCGCACGCCCTGCTAAATGCGCTTGACATACCGAACACTTACCTTCCCTGCTCTTCAATCTGGGCAAGTCAGATGTGGAACATTGGGCCTGCGAAAAATCGTCCTTATCTGCTACTTGTGCCGCCATTGCCCCGCGAATAGCTGCATTCCCCGTCGGCGAAGAATGCAGCTATTCGCGGGGCAGTGGAAAAACTTCTATACAACGCTCAAACAGAGCGGTCACAACGTTAAGATTCTCTGTCATGCTTATAGAGAATATACTGCCCTCCGTGATTCGATTCCTTCCGAAGATCTCTCTGGTATCATGGTGACCCCTACACGCTGCTGCGACAATATGCCACCGCTCATACCGTTGTCTCTGTGCGGCTTCATGGTAGTCTGCCCGCCTACGGGATTTGCGGAACGGGGGTATTAAACATTTCCGTGGACGTGCGCGGTGCCGTCACCAAGGTTTTTCCCAAAATACGAAACCTCCCGATCAGCGAAGCCAACTCTGACACGCTTCTGTCCGCGATCGACAAACGTGAACCTTCTACCCCAGTAGATCTTCATTCTTCAGAGGAGGTGTATCGGACTCTCATTCAACTTTCGCTGCCGAGTAAAATATAGTCATGACAAGGCCGAAGATGAAGTAGGGGCGAGTTTGGAACCCGCTCCTACTATGAACACAAAGTTTCGATTTTCACTTATTTTCTGTAACAATTTTCACTTATTTTCTGTAACAATACGAATCGAACGGTCCTTACCCTGTCAAGGCAGCATGCAACTCTGTCCAATCATCGAGATTGTTGAGGTTCACGGCGTCTAAGATAGACCCATCATCTCCAACCCCGGCTGCGCTGAGAATGGACCCGCGCGTTTCGTCATCGTGGTTGTAGCCCTTAATTGCTGCGTTCAGTTCATCAACAGCAGCCTGATCAAGGCTTCCACCTTTTTTCTCAAGAATCCATTTCTCGAAATCGGTGTAGCTAGGCTTCTCATCGTAGAGGTACTGCAATGTTTCTTGCTGATCGAGTCCGAGACCATCAAGAACCATCGAATCGAAGCCCGCACCGCATGCTGGATAGTCAGAATGAAGTTGATCTGCTGCATCCAACATCACTTTGCTCCAAAATCTTGGTAGGTGGAGTACACCTAGCGGCCCTGCAACGCCTGAGCTGATTTGCGGAATAACTCCTGCCATTTTGTCTTCTCCTTCTTTTTCACTGTAATGATGATAAGATAAATCTAGACCACCTAGATTTATCTGTTTAATTATAGCACATCTTAAAAAGACTGAAAAGTATAAAATTGCATTTGGAACGGACCTGTCGCAAACTCCAGCAGATATGCTTGCTGCTGCTGCCCTGCTGCTCACTCCAACGAGTAGGAAGTCAACCGCCGGTATGTGGCGACCATAGCATTCCGAACCCCCCTGACCTTCTGCGACGAACTTCGTCTGTTGTCAAGCAAATAGACCATTTTTCTGGTGTTGGTAAGTCCTTCCGCAGATGGTATTATTCTCCAAAGAATAATTCTTCGGAGAATAATCGTGCAATCTAGTCGCATTGGGTTTGAGGTCATCATTCAGTGAAAATTGGCATATTGATTCAAAGGTGGCAACTCGGGTTATTACGTCTCACCTCTTCCGCATTACGTGCCGGCAATTCGATCTGAACCATTGTGCCAACCCCTTCTTTGCTTTCGACGAAGATTTCTCCATCGTGATCGGTGATAATGCGTTGAACAATCGCCATGCTGAGTCCCGTGCCTGCTTCCTTCGTTGTGTAATATGGCGTAAAGATCTCCGCCTGTGTCTCTGCTGACATACCAATACCGGTGTCCTGAATCCCGATCTGGATCTTCCTGTCCTTCACCAATCGGGTCGCAACACTCAGTGTTCCACCGTCGGGCATCGCTTCAATCGCGTTTTTGATCAGATTACCTAGCGCCTGTGCAATCTGCTCCGGATCAACGGAGGCAGGGGGAAGATTCGGATCAAGATGACTGTCCATCTGGATGTGTGCAGCGGATTCCGTCCCGATTCTTGGGATTTTGCTTCGCTCAACATACAGGTTTAACACATTCTGCACAATTTGATTGAGATCGGACGACTTCTGCTCAGGCACAGGCATGCGTGCGAATTGATGGAACTCATCCACCATTCGCTGTAGCCGTCCCACCTCTTCGATAACTGTGTCGGTGCACTCATCAAAAATCTCATTAAAGACCGCGGGCCCCAGCTCCGCCGAGGATTCCGCGATGCGAAACTTAGATCGATACGATCGCTGAAGGTTTTCAACCGAAAGCCGAATCGGGAACAGCGGATTCTTGATCTCGTGGGCAATGCGACGGGCGACATCCCGCTAGGCGGCGACGCGTTCGGCAGCAAGCCGTCTATCCAGATTTGCCTTCAGATCCGCCGCCATCTGGTTGAAAGCGCCTGCCAATCCACCGATTTCATCTCGACTCTGAACGGTGGCCTGGTGCTTGAGGTTACCTGATGCGATTTCCGCTGCTCCTGCCGCCAACTGATTGATCGGTTTTGTCACTTGAAGCCCGATCACATAACTCACCATGTAGACGAAAATTAGTCCAACCCCACCCGTGATGAGCAGGATAAACACGAGTTGCTGCCGCGATTCGATTTCATTTCGGTGGGAGTATGCAACAATCAATTCCACTGGCGCCCCCGTATTCCCTTCTAAAGCCGGAAAATGATCTACGGTATGCGGAACACCAATCAGCTTCATCTCCTGATACCCTTCGTCGGTGCGACGGAAGAGCGACAGGAGAGCGTCCTGTTCAGCTTTCGGAATTGTACTACCGGGTGCATTCAGCGTAACCAGGCGATCACCTTCTTTGAGAAAAATTGGATGAAGTGCTTGATCTTTCAGGGATTGACTCAGACGTTCACGAAAAAAATAGCCACCGGTGACAAATCCCAAAAACTTGCCTTCCGCCTGGATGGGTAATGTGACCTCAATTGCCGCTTGTTCTTCAGGCGTTCGGATCCGAATTGCAGCCTGTGATTTCAAGTTTCGTGCGCGATTCAACGCATCCGGATCTTTTTCGCCACGACGCAGATCTGGGGTTCCTTTACTCGCGGTGATCAATCCATCCTGTGTCCCATACTCTAAAATATCAAGGACTGTATCCGCGATACCGGGTGGGGCCGGCTCATTTTTCCGGATAGCCTGAACCACACGCCAATTCCCAATTTCGTGTTGAACCTTCTCGTGAATATCCTGAATGAGCAGATCTATTGTATCTGAGATTCGCGTTTTGAATGTCCGGGCGTCTTCCCGGATCTGCTAATCAAAAGTTCTCCCGATAAAACCGCGCGTGATCACAAAGATTCCGCCGATTGTAAGGAGGAAGACAGAACTATAAGCAAAGAAGATTTTGTGATGAAGCCTGCTTATGACGATCACCCTTTGCAGTTGGTCAGTGAGTACGGTTCGGGCTGTTGGGCGCAATCGCACCACGATAGGGAAGTTCAGATTCGGCGGCACAATCCCGTCCCAACAAGATTCCATTTTATCAAGAATTGTCCAAACTTTAGTAAACTTTATTAAGTGTAGCAAAATTTATCCTTGAGATCAAGGGTGAATCTTTCTTGATGGGATAGTGCATAATTTTTCCCTTGATCGATAAAGACCAATCTTGATAAAATGATAAGGAGGATGGAGGAGCAAAGGGGCAGAAACATAGGAATAGATCTGAATCCTTGAATTCCTGCATCTCTGTTGTACATTGTCTAGAATCTTCATGAGAGGGCTATGTTCTGACCTCACTAGTGGGGCACTATCCACCAAATCCACCAACCCAACGTGAGAAACACATAATGCAATAAAAACGCACGAAAATCGTCTCTACCATTGGTCCTGCCAGCAATTCCCCAGAAAAGTTGCGAGCACTGATTGAAGCAGGAATGGGTGTCGCGAGGCTTTCGTTTTCACACGGTTCACACGCCGATTACGCGCAAACCATCACCCGCTTGAAAGCGGGTGATTTCGACCACAAGCACGGATATCACCTGTGAAGTTGCTGGTGGGGAACTTCGATTAAACAAAGGCATCAGCGTACCTGGAGTTTCATTGAAGACACCTATTCCAACCCCAAAGGACATCAAAGATCTCTTCTTTGGGATTCAGTATGGTATCGATTGGGTCGCACAATCTTTCATCAGAAGCGCTGCGGATCTTCGCAACCTCAGATCAATCCTGCAACAACAGATGTGCTAATCATTGCCAAATTTGAGAAGCGTGAGGCGTTGAACGATCTGGATCAGGTTCTCGCTGAAGCGGACGCCGTGATGATTGCTAGAGGAGATTTGGGACTGGAGATTCCACTTCAAGAGGTGCCGCTGATTCAAAAGGAGATCATCAGACAGGCAAACCTCGCGGGTAAGCCAGTCATCACGGCGACTCAGATGCTCGAATCAATGATCTCCAATCCCCGACCGACAAGGGCGGAAGTCACAGACATTGCGAATGCTATCTTTGATGGTACGGATGCTTTAATGCTTTCAGGGGAAACCGCTATCGGCAAATACCCCGCTGCGGCTGTAAAACTATGGTTGAAGTCGCTATAGCAACTGAAGCCAGGGTTGACCATGTGGAACAATTTAAATGCCAGCCAATAACTCTTGAGAAGGCCGTGCCAGATGCGATTGCACACGCCGCATGACATATCGCCTTAGAAATTAGTGCAAAGGCAATTATCTATTGTACACGATCCGGTCGGACAGCAAGGCTGGTGGCAAAATACCGTCCCCGCTCAACAATCGCAGTGGACAGTCCTTATGAAAACACACTACGACGAACAATGCTGTTTTGGGGTACGGCGCCGGTCTCGATTAAGTTGGCGCCAGACACGGATACGATGATTGCAAGGGCAAAAAGAGCCGTACTAGAATCAGAGTTTGCCCGGCCAGGGGATAGGGTTGTTATCATTGCTGGAATACCGGTGGATGTGCCCGGAACGACGAACATGATTAAAACAGATGTAATTTGATCCAGGACAAAAGGAAGGGCTGGAATCTCTGTATTCCTGAATCTCTGATTCGTTCCCTGAACCTCGTAGGGAAGGGGGCCGGGGGATTAGGTTTGATGGCGATCCGGTGCTAACTGAAAAACTCGTATTATATTACAGTAGCAAATCATTGGAGGTATAGATGCAAACAAGGATTGAAACAGACAGCATGGGAAAGATTGAAGTTCCTACGGATCGGTACTGGGGTGCGCAGACCCAGCGATCGCTGCAGAATTTTAAGATCGGCGGAGAACGGTTTCCCCGCGAGATGATCTGGGCACTCGGTATTGTCAAACAATCCGTTGCTGAAGTGAATGCTGAACTCGGGCACATTGAGCCGGATCAAGCGGATATTATCATCAAAGCGGCGCAGGAAGTGATTGATGGCGTGCTTGATGATCACTTTCCGCTGGTTGTTTGGCAGACCGGCAGCGGCACCCAGACGAACATGAACGTCAACGAAGTAATCTCCAATCGGGCAATCGAGATGCTTGGCAGCGTCCTCGGCAGCAAAGAACCTATCCACCCCAACGACCACGTCAACAAGTCGCAGTCCACCAACGACGCTTTCCCAACGGCTATCCATGTCGCCGTCATTGACCGTATTCACCGGCGCCTGATTCCTGCGGTGACCGCCCTGCGCGATGCGCTGGCAGATAAAGCTGAAGCTTTTAAGGATATTGTGAAAACTGGGCGCACCCACTTGCAGGATGCGACCCCACTGACATTAGGGCAAGAGTTTTCTGGCTATGTGGCGCAATTGAAAAATTCGCTTCGTGCGATAGATCACTGCTTACCACACCTGTACGAACTGCCGATTGGTGGGACGGCGGTCGGCACCGGGTTGAATACCCACCCGGAATATGCGACGAAAGCAGCCGCGGCGATTGCGAAGCGAACTGGCTTTCCGTTCGTGACGGCGCCCAACAAGTTTGAAGCCCTTGCCGCCCGAGACGCCATCGTCGAGGCAAGCGGCGCATTCAAAACGCTGGCATGTGCGTTGAACAAAATTGCAAATGACCTCCGCTGGCTTGGCAGCGGTCCACGTTGTGGGATTGGCGAGCTCTCGTTACCGGAGAACGAGCCGGGGAGCTCGATTATGCCCGGGAAAGTGAATCCGACGCAATGCGAAGCCATGACGATGGTTTGCGCACAGGTCATCGGCAACGACACAACGATTGTGCTGGCCGGCGCATCGGGCAACTTCGAGTTGAATGTATTTATGCCCGTCATTGCTTTTAATGCCCTTCAATCGATCCGCTTGCTCGGAGACGCCTGCAATTCATTCAACGAAAACTGTGTCGTCGGTATCAAGCCAAAACGAGAGAAGATTCAGGGTTACCTGAATGACTCGCTGATGCTCGTCACCGCGCTTAATCCGTACATTGGCTACGACAATGCAGCGTTGGTCGCCAAAACTGCTCACCAACAGGGAAAAACCTTGCGGCAGGTCACGGTCGAACTGAATTTGCTGACCGAGGAAGAATTTGATAGTGTAGTTGTGCCAAGCCAGATGATCGGTCCCAAGTAAATGAAGGTGGTGCATAATTCGCTGGAAATACTGGAGAAACCGAGTTTTTTCGAAAATCTCGGTTTCTGCTGCGAGTCTGACCCCGATTCATTATGTATAGGACTCTGAATTCGGAGGGGAGCCAATGCCGAATGCGACGGTAAAGGTCGCGGGATTCCTTGAGCACTGGGCTATCGCTGATGATGCAGGCAAGTTCCGATTTGAGAACCTCGCGCCGGTGCTGTCGCCCTGGTTTCAACAGCTTCAACCATATTTCACAAAATGGGGGTGAAGGCATCGGCATCCAAGACGGTTCCCGATTTATGATTCAGAACAACCACCTGCTTGCTAATAATGATGACGAGATGTTCCACAACGATTCGATGAGGGACGTGATCGACAACACAATCTCGCAAAACAAAGGGAGTGGTATGCAGTGGAGCCGCACAACGTGAACCATCACCGGAAATACCATAACGGTCAACAACGACGGCGACCTGAATCAATCGTTCGATTATGGGGCTGTGATCTCTGATGCAGTTAAACAAGTAACCCTCAAAGATAACACAATCGAAGAAAGTGGAGCAGTAAGTGTACTGCTTATCAGGTTTTCGGTTGACAGGGACAAATAGATCGGGTATGATGTAGTAAAATTCGGGCATAAAAATACGAGGAGAGACACACGGATGCACAATAGACCTCATATTTCAATTCTTTTTACACGACTATTGTTGATTGGCATCATTCTCGGCGGGTGTGATGAAACGGGCTTGGGAGGAAGCGAATCGGTTAGCCTGCTCAAAGGAGAGCCGGTCATTCTGGACTCTGCCCTCGCAGTTAACGTCAACGATGATCGCCCGGATGGAATTGCTGACACTTTTTTTGACACGAGCGATCGGATTTACTTGTGGATCTTTTGGGTGAACGTCAAAGGGCGGCACACGGTTGAAGTCAACTGGTTTTCGCCGGAGGACGAATTGGACGACCCACCGTTTCGAGCGGACCAGGAGATCTTCACTTCCTCAACGGGGGATCAGATCACTTGGTTCTTTATAGATGCTCCCTCAGATGGCTTTCCCGATGGCGAGTGGTTTGTCGAAATCTTTTTGGACGGGCTGTTTGAGCGGAGCCATGTGTTTGATGTCAGGTAACTCAGCACATTTGCCAAAATCTCACTTTTCCTAACCACTGATTATCTTTATTGGTGAAATCAGAGTTTTGGAAGAGATTGCAAAAAGCTGATTCTCGGCGGTTTCCACTCATATTCAGATCGTATTGTGCTTTCATTGGTTTTGCTTAGGGAGTCCTTCATCTGCTCTACAACCCGAGTTGAATGGAGATATCGGATTCGCCTCTGTTGACCAAGATACTCTTGTTCATGAATACTCTTCCATCTTGTCACAGCTTCCTTGATAAACTCAAAGCAGGTAAATAATACGTTAATTCAAGACAATCTCAATACCCATTGCCCGGCTTCTTTCTATGCGGCATTTAGCTTGGCTCAACGATTCGAGATGCACTACACGCCTAAAAAGGCGAGTTGGCTGAATATGGTTGAAATTGAACTGTCGGTATTATCAAAACAGTGTTTGTCCCGTCGGATAGGGGAGATTGCCCTCATGACCGATGAAGTTGAGGCTTGGGTAGCAGATCGGAATCGCAAGCGAGCCACCATCAACTGGCAGTTTACGAAGAACCAAGCTCGTGAGAAGTTTTGTAGGTACTATCCTAACCCCTGACAATTGTAACCGGTCACGCGGTTGGAGAATGGGGGAGTTAGATGAACCACTTATCACTCACCATTGAGCAACTCGGATAGCCTGTCAGGATTTATTTAACAGAACCTAGAGCTGCTTGTTATGCCATTTGTTACCAGTCAATGTTTCGCTTTCGCAAATATGGTTTGTGTCAATGCTGTCGCATCATCCTTAAAGGCATCAAATTCTTGAATATTCTTATCTCTGATACCAAAACCTAGCTTGCAGCAATTCTTGATTCCTACTTCCCAAAGAGCTGGTTAGACAATCGAGGTAAGCGCGTAATTCTTCCTGGTTCATATCAAAATCCGGATTTTTCCGCTTCGATTTCAGGAAAGGGATTATGCCACTGCCAACCCGTTTTGCATTTTGAACGACCTTCAGGATGTGGTGGGTCCAGATGCCGTAACCGAAGATGTTGGTATCAGCGGCGCAAGCCTGTTCAACAATCCGCTCAATTTTGTTCCTCATGGTTTCAATGGGGAATTGTGGTAGATTTTTCATCGTTCAAACCTCCTGCGCTCTCATATTGATTCTTGAACATCTAGTGAGTGCTCGATGTGGCATAAGAAATGAGTTTATCGGATATAAAACCGTAGATTTCCGCCATCAACGGAAACGACGGGGTCGATGATTTTCCCTATCTTCCCATATCAGGAGTTTATCCTTCAGATGCTACTGTTTTTCCCATTCCATGAAAAGAAACAACGGAATCCGACGAAGTTGCTCTAATCGACGCGAAGCTTGTATCTGCTTATCCGTCGGCACCGGCTCATGGAAGTGTGTCAATCGAAACTCTAGGTGAATAAGCGGATTGATGAAGTCTGTAAGAGGCATGTGCCTGAAAAGCACAGGGTGTCTAAATTTGTCAGTGATGTGTTCGTCCCAGACCTGCCGCTTGAAATAGGATTGGCGATTTGAGAAGCAAGGATGAAGAATGCTCATCAGCAGAAGACCGTTCTTTTTGAGGACGCGATGTACTTCAGAAATGCTTCCCTCATAATCTTCTACGTCCATTAGGCTCATTGAGGCAAGGACAATGTCAAATGAATCTGCCCCAATACCATGAAGATAATTGGCATTCCGGACCAGAAACGTAATCGGTTCATCTGAGCTAGCCTTTGCAATGTTGATTAACCGTTCACTGCCATCAATCCCAGTGACATCTGCTCTCCGCTTCGTGAATGCACGACAATAACCACCCTCGCCACATCCCAGATCCAGAATCTTCTTGCCTGACACATCACCAAGTCGCTCAAAAGTAACAGGCATCAGAAACAGATTACGATAGTCGTTGGTATCGGCGTGTCGTGCCCAATCATCCGCAATTCTATCCCATGACTGAGTTGAACTATCTTCTTTCATGAGTATTCCTACCTCATTTGCCATCTAAAGAGTTGTTATTGTGACATTGTAACTCTTATTAAACAAACACACCTCAACATCCTGTTTCTCGAAACTCAGGCGAATATCTCACTCTGGCGGTCACGCCTACCAATGCGTTCTCCCTCAGTTCTAAGACCCTGAAAGCTTCCTCCGCATTGTATTCGTTACTAAGACTGTAGTTGCTAGCTCTCCCGAAGCCAAAGCGCGAGTAGTATGCTGGGGGACCTAACACAACCACAGCGTCGTATCCAGCGGCGCGACATACTTTCAATCCTTCTCGAATTAGGCGTGAACCGATACCTTGCTTCTGATACTCAGGAATGGACACCAATAGGACCTAAAGCAACGGCGCAGAAGCTAGAGCGAGGCGGATGCAGTGTAACCGGCGAGAACAAAACATGCGCTACCACTTGATTGTTGAGTGTAGCGACGAAAGAAACCAGCACTTTGTTGGCTGCATGGAGTTGTGCAACGAGTTGTGCCTCGTTGGGATGACCCTTAAATGCTTGCTCATGCACATGGCAAATAAAGCTAAGTTCCTCTGATTTCGAGTGTCGAATTTTAATCGTCATGAGTCCTCCATAGTAGCGAAAACACCGCCTACCGACTAAGTTCAGTTGTCCGCTACACGAGACCAGAACCGCGGGAATTTGCCGAAACACGTTCGGCAAACTAAAGTTGCCGTCAACTAGGTTCTGTTGACATTTGAGTATAAGGTTGTGGCATAATAGAAGAATGATGCCAATAACCTTACCCGATGACCAATGGAAAAAGATATACTCGTTTCTTCTAACTTGTCCCAACATCTATGTTGGCAACGAAGCGACAACACGCCGCTTTATCGAAACTGTTCTCTGGGCGACCCGTAGCGGTGCTCAATGGCGGATTCTGCCAGACACCTATGGTAAATCGAACACCCTCTATAAGCGTTTTGCTCGGTGGTGCGACAAAGGGGTCTTCACACAGATCCACCACCACTTCGCCGCCGACCCCGATATCGAGTCGCTTATTGTGGACAGTACAATCATTCGAGCGCACCCGTGTGCGGCGGGTGCCGAAAAAAAAAGGGTGGCACTGAAAACCAAGCGTTAGGTCGGTCTCGCGGGGGATTCAGTACAAAAATTCACATCACAGTTGACGGCCTGGGTAATCCACTAAGAATTCATCTGACCCCCGGTCAAAGAAACGACATAGCGGAAGCAGAAGGGTTGATACTTGGATATAAAAGCGAGTATGTGATTGGAGACATGGAGACAAGGGATATGACTCCGACAATTTTATCGCGGTTATTGAGGCGAATGGAGCGATTGCGGTGATACCGCCAAAAAGTCATCGTGTGGATCAAAGAGATTACGACAAACATCTGTACAAAGAGAGACATCGGGTTGAATGTTTCATTAACAAGATAAAATGGTATCGCCGCATCTTCTCTCGGTTCGAGAAGTTATCTATCCGTTATTTTGGATTTCTCAGCTTTGTCGCCACTCTTATATGGCTCCCTTGAAATGTCAACAGAACCTAGTACACTGTTAAATAAGTCTTGATAGTCTTGTTCGCTGTGGATTGCCGTTCGCTGAGACTTCGGCATGAGTTCAGTCGAACGCTAACGACTTCGACGAGCTCAGTCGAGTCGTCGAAGCCAGTCGAATGCTCACGCTGAAGCCAAATCCACAGCACAAGTGTCGCAAATTATAAGGTGCCAAAAATCGGGATTGAACAAGGATTTTGAGAATTCACTTGGTTTCTGATTAGCTCAAAGTGGTATAATAACCCAAGTTGCTACCTATTGCAAATCCATGGGTTTTCCGTTAAAGTTGAGGTGTTCAACCATAACCTCAATAACCTCAAAGGAGAAACCCATGGACATCCAAATTGTAACCGTTTTCTATCTGTGTGACAAGCTCTTAGAAGCATTCAACCCAAAACTCAATCCACAAACTCAGATGTCTGACGCCGAAGTTATGACCACCGCTGTCGTTGCTGCTCTCTTTTTCGATGCCAACTTCCAAACGGCTCGCGATTTTCTTCAAACTCATGGCTATATACCAAATATGCTCTCAAAGAGTCGATTCAATCGACAACTTCATCGAATGAAACCGATGTTCATTACACTGTTCAAAATCTTGGCACAAAGCTTTGTGCAACTCAATCAACAGAAGTTGTATGCGCTGGATACTGTGACAATATTCGCATTCATCGGTCAAAAACCCACACAGATGAGGCATTTCGAGGCTATCAAGCGTCCAAACATCGGTATTTCTACGGCTTGAAGGTTCATCTGCTGGTGACCGCCGCCCAACACCCCGTTGAATTTTTTGTGACCCCAGCGAGCACAGGAGACGTCGAAGGCTTACAGTGGTTTGACTTCGACTTGCCACCGGGCAGCCGGGTCTACGGCGACAAAGCGTACAATAACTATGAGATAGAAGATATTGTTGCAGCAGTTGAAGTGGAATTGAAGCCAATACGCAAGAAGCATTCAAAACGAGCATATCCGCCATGGGAGACCTATTTGGCTAATTACTATCGTAAGTCTGTTGAGACGGCTGGAAGTTTGATTGAGAGACTGCTTCCGCGTTGTATCCATGCGGTGACGCGACAGGGATTTGAATTGAAAGTGGTCTTGTTTGTACTGGCTAGTAGTATCAATCAGCTCTGAGTTCACTCACATATTCGATGAATAGGTGGCAACTTGAGTTATAATAACCTAAAGACTGCAACTGATTGCTATCAGACGAACTTCCCCTTCTCCATCAAGTTTGGGTTTTCGAGATGGGGTGCTCTGCTTTTGGCGTTCCAAAGCGATGGAAAGCCCTTGTTCGACAAAACGTTTTCGAACATTATGTGCCGCCTTGCTATGGCACCCAAAGGCTTCGGCGAGTTGCTCATTCATCCAGTTGGGGTCATCCGCATCCGCTTTTAGCAAGATGTTTGATTTTGTAGGCCTGGGTTTTTCCTTTTCGTACCCATTCCGTCAAACACTAGCGTTCTTCTTCCGTAAATCTGACAACATATTTAATCATGTCGGTTTTCCCCTGTTCAGTTTATTATGGACCGACTTTGTTTGTCAAGTTTTAAGCAAGTTTCAATATAAACTATCAACTTTAAAGTTCGCGCACAATTGGCGTGGGTTTTCAATCTTCAATGTTGCTTACAAAATTAAAGTGGACAAACCTAGTACGTAATGGGCTAACAAGGTGCCTCCGGATGGCAATTCCGACGCGCTCAATTACCGTAACTGAACTTATTCGTTAGGAGGAATATATTATGAAACGTAAGACTGCTATTGTTGTTCTTTTTTGCTTTGTGAGTTTCACTTTTATCAGTATCGTACTGGAGGGACATCCCGAAAACCATGCTGAGCAGCAAGTCACCCCAGAAGCACAACAGGAGGGCAGGAGACGAATTGTATTTGATACAACGCTGTACGGGTTGCTGTTGTACGGACCTGGTACAGTCAATCTGTTAGACGTTGAATCAGCTCGCCAGATAGTCGGAATAGAGCTGCTCTTTGGCAGCGGGGCATTTTGGAGCGCGCTAAAGCTTACCGAAAACCATCGGCTCGGCGCCGGACGTTCCAAACTTATGCGCTGGGGGAGTTACGCGGGTACACTTTTTGGACTCGGTGTCCCTATATTCTTTGAAATTGAAGCCGAGAACGATAAGGCGTATTGGGCAGCGGCGATGCTTGGTGCTCCTTTGGGTGGGTTAACCGCTAACAGGTTGAGTTCTCACAGATGGTTTGAGAAGGGTGAAACGGATCTACTGACCAACGGCGGATTGATTGGAGGTTTGTACGGCCTCGCGATTCCGTATCTCATCAACATTGAGAACCTTGAAAATTGGAATGAGGCAAAAATCTACACGGCGTCCGCAATGGTCGGCGTCCCGGCTGGCGTCTGGACGACATCACGATTGATTCGGGATAAATCAATTTCACCAGGTCGGGCGCATCTCATCTCTCTCGGAGGCGTTGTCGGGGCTGCCTATGCCGCCGGACTAGTCCACCTTGCGGGGGTGGAGTTAGACGAAGAACATCTGCGCCCCTATGTGTTCGCCGCCATGCTCGGCTTACCGCTTGGAACGTATCTCGGCCATCAATTGACTGATAAAGATGAGTACACGATCGGCAGGGCGAGATTGATAACCCTGGGTGCATTTGTCGGTGCCTTTTCCGGTACCGGAGCCCTTCTCCTTGCTGATGTCAGCTGGGAGAATACCAAATCATACGTGTTGGCAAACATCCTTGGTTCCGCGCTTGGACTTTGGTACACACACCGTTTCACTCGAGACTGGGGCGAAAAACCCGTTTCTGCGAGCAGCGATCAGCCAGCCCTTGATGAGGGCTTCTCTATGGAATTGATGCGCATCTCGTTCTGATCGGAGATTATTACACTGTAACATTGGTTTTGACATGTACAACAATCTGCGTCAGAAGGGGGGCTCGTAAAACATAATGCGTAATACGTAAATAAGCCTGTCCCTTCGGCTGGTTCAGGGCGGGCTCTTGAGCGCAGCGAAGGGAGACTTTTTCTTACGCTTCACGTTTTACTCTTTACGACTCGACCGAGCGGTTTGGCTGAACTCACCGAAGCCTCGTCGAGGTCCGAGCTCTGCTGAAGTCTGAGCTCAGTCGAACAGCAATCCAAGCCGAACAGGAAATGGTTGCGTTTGACTTCATGACTCAGCCGCCAGACCAAGGAACAATTCCATGTCGAAATCAAAGGCTAACGTGACTGCATTGTCAATCGGTCCCAAACACCACTTCTTCAGTTACTACGGTATCAATCCGTGGGACCCAATTCACCACCACCTCGCTCTCGAAACTGATTTTCATGAGCGTTGCCCCGATGTGGGTGACATCGCTCAAGTCGGTCCTATCCATTATGAACCACCCTCATTTATCTGACAACGCACAATCCGCGCTCACCGCTCATTCTACACAAAAAAATCGCATTCGCATCTGATCATTTGCCCCCGATGTGCATCATGATATAATAGAGGGCAATGACGTTGATGTGATTGCCACCTATAATCCATATAATCCACACGACATCGGGAGCGATGAAAATGGCACACAGCGATGCCGAATTGATCAAACGGACGCTGGACGGCGATGAAACTGCGTTCGGGTTTCTGGTTGATAAATACAAAGGCGCTGTCCACGCCCTCGCCTACCGCAAAATCGGGAACTTCCAGACCGCCGAAGAGATTACGCAAGACACCTTCCTCAAAGCCTACCAAAAACTATCCACGCTCAAGGATTGGCGACACTTTCCGGGTTGGCTCTACACGATTGCGTCACGATTCTGCTTGATGTGGCATCGAAAACAGCGACTGCCGACGCAACCACTCAATACCGTTGAGATGCGTCACGTCGATGCCCTGGCATCGGCAAAGTACGCCGACGAACAAACCCGTCAAGCGGTACGCGACGCGCTCGAAGAGCTACCGGAAAGCCAACGCACCGTCTTGACACTTCACTATCTCGGCGGAATGACATGCGAGGAGATTGGGCGGTTCATCGGCACGTCACATGGTGCGGTTCTCGACCGACTCTATCGTGCCCGAGCGAAACTAAAAGATGAGCTTATACCGATGATGCAGAAAACATTGGGCGCGTTTCAATTGCCGCCCACCTTCACACAACAGATGATGGATCGAATCGACCACCTTCCCCCGACGCCCACGCCACAGAGCAAACCGTTCCTGCCGTGGCTTGCTGCGACGGCAACGCTTGTCGTTGCGCTATTCATCGGATTTGGGCAGCGGGCGATGACGCGATTTCAGCAACCATACAGCCTCGACGCGCCCGAACCGGCGGTGCGGGTTGAGTTAATCGATGCACCAGTGATTCATCTGCCGAATACGAAACCGGCACTCGTCAATCGTCCGGGTCAATTGAATGCGCGAGACGATAAGAACGGCACTCGACCCGATGGGACCGCTTTCGCGGCAGCGGCAAACGCCGAAGCGGGTAAGGGACTCAACGACACAAATTGGAGACAGACAAACGGCCCTTACGGCGGTAGCATCAACACACTGTTCCGGGCGTCAGATGGCACGCTCTACGCAGCCACAGACAGTGCGGGCGTCTTCCGTTCGAGCGATGACGGCGATTCATGGGTTCCGGTCAACAACGGGTTGGATGTCTATCCTGCCGGTCAGCTACCTCATCCGAGTACCATAACAGAGGCGAACGGTATGCTCTATCTCAGCACAACTTCGGAGTTCTTTTATTCAAACAATCGGGGCGAAGCGTGGCAGTGGGTGGAATATCCTGACAGAAATCCGGACATGATAGAAATCAGCGCATTCGGTGTCAGCGGAACGCGAATCTACATCAGTCGGATTAAAGATGGTATCGCGTACTCGGATGATTATGGCGAATCGTGGATGCCCATCCATGACGATTTGCCTGATGAGCTGACCGAAGAAAAATTCGTGACAGTTGGCACAACCCTCTTCGCCAAGACGGGCGATGACCTCTTTCAGCTCAAGGTGGGCGAAACGTCGTGGACGAAAATCGCGAATGTTCCAGAACTCCGCTTTCTCATCGCTGCAGAGGGGGTATTGATTATTGGCAGCCACACCGATTGGCACCGTTCAACGGACGAAGGCGAGACTTGGACACCGATGACACCGGAATTGAAAAATCAATATCTTGTGGTTGAAGGCGTCACGGGGTTCGGCGATACGATTTACGCCCTACTCAGCGACTCACGCCAACTGCTCAATGGCCCCAAGTTACTTCGCTCCACAGACAACGGGCGGTCGTGGGCAACAACCGAAGCTGGGGGATTGGGCGATAAGACGATTGACAGCATGGTCGCGCTATCGGAGCATGTGGTGTGTATCGGCACAGGGGCGGGTGTATTTCGGTGGGCCGGTGGTGAAAAATCGTGGCAGCCAATCAACGAGGGGCTAATCGGTACGACGGTGCATAGTCTGGTGTTTTTCAAGAACGCCCTCTATGTGACGACGTATAACAACAACGGTATTTTCAAATCTGTCGATGGTGGAAACCGATGGATGCCGATTCATCGCGGGTTGCCCACAACAAACGTAGGGGCACTCACCGTTTCGGGCGGTGAACTGTACCTCGGTTTGAACGAAACGAACATGGGCACACAGAATCCACCCACCGCCGGAATTTATCGTTTGGCGGCGAACCGGAACTCATGGATTCCGGTGCAAACGGAGATGCGCACGGACAACATAGACCATCCGGACAAGAGGTGTTATCGAATGTATCATCAAATGTATAGCGTTGACGAGCTTGTGATTTCCGGCGATACCTTCTACGCCATTGGAGAGATGGGCATGGGTTGCCGGCTATTTCGATGGCGGAGAGGGGAGCGGTTTTGGACGGATATCAGTCCTGATAAGACGGATTGGCTATATGATGATTTAAAGGAGCTTGCTGTCGCCGGTAAAACCGTCTATGTCCATGCCAACGGCGATTTGATGCGCTCACGCAATAAAGGCAAAACATGGTCGGAGCTCGATATTCCCACTTCTCGTTACGGTCGTCAGATTGAAGGGCTTGTCGTTTTAGGGAAAACCGTCTACATCTCAATTTCTGAATCCGGCGTGTTCCGGTCAACAGACCGCGGTAAGACGTGGGAATCGGTCAACGAAGGGTTGCCGCGGGCGTATTCCTGGGAACTTCACGCGGTCGAAAACACGCTCTATGCAACACAGGGGGATAAAGGCATCTTTTGGCTCAGGGATGGTCAGGATTCATGGGGGCTTGTTGCATCATCTCCTTCGGATATGATAACTGCGCTGGCGGTTGCAGGCACAACGTTATACGCCGGTATAGAAGAACAGGGTATGTATCGAATTGTGCTGGAGAACCTTGATGGCGATTAATTCGTCGAATACAGCGTTGTATAAGCCTCGACTACACTTCCTTTGAAATTCGGATTGAGCACTCCGCCCGGCACATGAAACTGCTACCAAACGCAAACAGGTTAGCATATAGTAGCACTATATGCTAATATAAATGTATGGTAGATAAACAATTTTGGCGCAACCGAATCGAAACTGCCTGGGAACACCGTTCGGTCGTATGGCTGTCCGGGGTGCGGCGCGTTGGAAAAACGTGCTTGTGCCAGACACTCCCTGATATTGAATACTTCGATTGTGAACTGCCTCGCGTCAGACGATTGATGGAAGACCCACAGGCATTTCTCGACAGCGAAGGTGACGATTGATGTGGAGAAAGTCCTTGGCGTTAAGCGCATCGAATTTTTCTCGCCACCGGATGCCGAACACCCTGAAACGGTTATCGAGTTTTTTGACTATCAATTATCGTCCGGTATCTGGCATCCGCGGAAAATTAAGCGAGTCGATTATTGGATGAAAGCAGGTGTTCGGCAAATTTTCGGCACAACGGAGTGGGAGATAAGACAGACGGTGTTTAACGCCGGTTTTCCAGACAATTTCTTTCAGGACCCAGCCCCAGGCAGAGTTATTCGCGTGGTACAATGAATCACGCAATTCCCAAACAGCGTGTCACTCCGACGATAATTCAATACTCCTAGGGAACTGCAAACCACTGAATATCCAGGTCCGTCAGCTCCAGCAGGCAAATCACGTTATTCCTCCGCCGCAGTTGGGACCTCCGGCACGTAATTCTTCCCATCCCAAACATACACCGTTTGACCGACCAGTAAATCATCCGGTTTGACCCTGCCCGCCAAAAGTGCCTTCGCCAGACGGCTCCGCTCACGATAATTTGCAAGTGCCCGTTCCGCCTCACGTTTAACAGCCCCATCTGAATGCAACACCCAATCCGCTAAGAGCTCCGATGCCTCCGGCGTGTCGATTTGGTCGAGTACCGGAATCGCCGCAAGGCGTGTGTCGACATCCTCGACTTCGGAGATAAGTGTCGTCCACCGATGCAGATGTGGAAAGTAATCCTCCTGTTTTATGGCTGCGAGCAGCGCGATTCTGTTGCTGTCGCTGGCATTCCATATCCTTTCCAGAAAGGTGTGCATGTGAGGTGTGTCGCAGCGTAGCATCGCTCGAATCAGGTTGGGTGGAACCGTAATCGGGTCAATCGCGGACTCGGCTTGGTATGCCTCAATCAGAAAGCGGTCTAACGATGGGTTTGGATGGTGTATTAGATTTTGCACAACCGCCTTTTGATGGGGCGGCTGACGCCGGACGATGTCCCGGACATAACGGTACGTGCGGGCTGAATTTATACGGGTCAAGAGTCGCAATTTTTCGTCTTCAGGAAGTAGCCGCGCTTCCCCCAGCCATTCGGCGAGTGAATCGGCCTCCTCTTCGGTGAGTGCGCGCTCCAACCGCGCATGGATGAAATTGCGGAGTAGGCGCTCGGGGCCTCGCGGGTCGACCTGCGCGTGTTTGAGCACGAAACGACGCAGTTCTGGTTCGAGTGCCGAATTCTGCAACTGCGTCGCAAAGTCCAACGCCCTCAGTTGTGGTTGAAACCGAATCCAAGAACTACCGGAGGTTATGAGAGGCTTGTAGTGGCTGACGTCGTCGAGATACTGCCGGACAAGCCGCAAGGCTTCCTCACGCGAATAGTTGCCAACCATGCTCAGAAACCGTTCCCCGCGTCGGGATTCGTAAACAAGTCGTTTGAACAATGCCGGTGGGGGGCTCTTCAACACGGCGTACTCCAACGGCAGAAATTCCGCAGGTTCACCAGCCATCGAATGATTTAACCCAGAAACAAAAATCTGCCATGGCTGAATTGCCCGGGAAAGCAGTTCGAGGAAACGGGTTTCAATCAATTTCATGTTGTGTTGCATCATCACGTCCATCACCATGGACTCTGGTGATGGCGTGTGAAAGATTCGCCGTTGCTTTGCTCGTGACATAATCTCGTCCAAGACAGCTTCCCACGCCTGTGCTGACATCCCCTCGTGAATGCCAAACTCCGTCTGAATCGCCATCTCAAGTGCTCGCATCACCCGTGAATCCCGCTGACCCACCTCATATAAATGTCGGAAAAGTAGACCGGAAAATCTGGCAACGTGCGTCCGCCATTCTACGGAGGGTTGATAGTTCGACCGCTTCAAGTCGTGTAGCAGATGCTTCAGATACGGCTGGACAGACGAGTACTGTAAATCTGGCACCCACGACTGGGGTCTGCTGAGAGGTTGGCCATCTTCATAAGAACCCCAAACCATACCTCCACTCGCCGCTAACCCTGCACATCCGTCTTTCTCGAAACGCCACCAGTAACCGGATTTCACGGCATCGTGATAGCTGGAGAACCCCGGTTCGTGGAAGACGCGGTGTCGGTCGAAATAGTTGTAAGGGATGTAGAACCATCGCAACTCCGTGTTCGCTAATCCATAGCGGTGCGTTTTGATCTTCTCAATGAACTCCTCTTCAATAACTATCTTCTGACGGGGCGGCGTGTCCCACGGCTTCACCTTCTCGTGAAACTCTGCCTCCGAGATTTTAAGCGGCGTTTCACCCAGATACACATCGTTGCAGTACACTTCAATTCCCGGTTCATGTGCGTATATTACAAGCTGACGCGGCCCGGCTCCGCTACCTTCTAAGCGGATCCTGCTGAAGGAAACTGTGAGCAAAAAGAAACCAAAGAACACGGTAAGAACCGCTAAACGTAAACGGCCTTTCCAGATTACCAAGATGATACTCGCCACATAGAGTGCTATCATCAAGACAACAACTGATAAATGAAGCCAATGTCCGCCCTTAATTAGTGATTGAATGTAACCTAGCTTGATGACCCGAATCAATTGAGGATACAATAGCACAGGCAAAAAGATAACGAACACCGTCACATTCAGGGCCCACCAATTTGCTTGATTGTCATTTTTCATCATTCTCACCTCCGAATAGCTTAAGCCTCAATCTCCAAGTGTTGATAACAGTGGAGCGACGCCAACGTTCCCACTATTGTCACCAGCGCAACGTAGATTAGCTGATAGTGAATTGGGCCGATGTGTATAAAAGACCCCGTTAACATTGTCACCAGCGCAAAGGAGATCAGCCGATAGCGAATTGGGCCGATGTTTGTAAAAAAACCCACTGAAATTGACACCAACATCACGAAGACTAACACAGTTCCGAGGATATCCCGCCACGTTGGTGGACGCACGCTCACAATGCGCCCGCGTAGTTTCAGGAACATGATGATCTCGTAGCCCAAAATCGAAAACAGCGCAATCGTCCCAAGAACGGATAGTTCATACCATTTGACCATCGGCTGATAAGGTGAGTTCATCAGCACCTGTACCCCACTTCGCAGCCCAGTGGCAATGGTGGCGAATACAGCCATAATCGTCAGCAACTGAAGCGAGATCCCGAAGGACCAGCGTGTCAGGAACAACCGCTTACGCGATAATGGGCGCGAAAAGATGAACGCCCCAACACCCCCAGAATCGCTGAACAGCCGCCAAGCGATGACCGAGCCCTGTAGGCAGGCAATCAAGTTCACTCTCCAATCACCGCTCGATAACGGCGTTTTCTGAAACAACACGTACCCAACGGTTAGCAGTAGGAAAGGTGCATAGTACGGACAGACTTTCCGCCCGTCGATTTTCAGTATTTCGATGGACATATCTCCTCCGTTGATATTGAAGATTAAATATTATACCGCTTCTGAATAATTTTGTCGCACGATTCGGACAGAAAGCGCAGAGACAATGAGAAAGTGAGGGAAAAATCGCACGGGTGAAAGGGTGACAATGGGAAAGTGAGACAAAGACAAGACATTGGTTTCTTGCTTTTGTTTTGGCTCACCTGCTCGTTTTCACACCTGTTCACTTTCTTCTTCTGCTTGCCGGCTCGCTCCCTCGTTTCAACAATGCGTGACTCTTTATCAGAATTGGTATTAAATCCCTCTGCGTCTCCGCGTTAAATATCTGGTAATCCTTCGCCGCTTTGCAGTGCCCTCGACAAGTTTCACAAAAAGGTCTTCTAGGTTGAAACCGTGAACTTGAGCGGTCTCGCCCCATCTGTATTGCTGGCAGAGTGCTCGAAAACGCGCTTCGTCGAAGTCACGGACGATGGCGACTGTCTGTCCTTCGAGCGACTCGTATCGCAGAATCTCGAAGTGTGGGTCAAGCGATTCGCGGGGTATGGCGCCCGGCAAGTGGAGTTGGCGGACCTCTGTTTTGAGGTCATTGAGTGCCCCCGACAGATGCAATTGACCACGATGGAGAATCGCCAGCCGGTCAATGACCCGCTCCAGGTCACTCAATAGGTGAGACGAAAGGAATACCGTTCGCCGTCCATCATACACCTGCTCCAGAATGAGATTCAGGAATTTGTGCCGTGCAACCACATCAAGCCCCGCGGCAGGTTCATCGAGGATCAGGACATCAGCGTTCTGACAAATCGCAAGTAGCAGACAGAGCCGACGTTTCTCGCCTCTTGAGAACGATTGATATTTTTTAAAGCGGCGCAGGTCGAACTCGCCTAGTAGCTGTTCCGCAAGCCTGTTGTCCCACTTCGGGTACAGCGAAGCGTTGAGTTGTATCGCGTGCGCCGGCGTCATCCAACTCGGCAGGTGCATGTTGTCCGAAACATAAGCCACACGACGCCGTTCCGATTCGGTCAGTTTCCACGGATTCGTACCGAGTAGGTTGACCTCGCCTTCGGTGGGATGCAGGTGACCCATAATCATCCGAACCGTCGTTGTTTTTCCCGCGCCGTTGACGCCCAAGAACCCGAAAACCGAGCCTTGCGGCACCGTCAAATTGAGTGAATTGACCGCTTTTCTGTACTCGAAAACCTTCGTGAGATTTTGTGTTTGAATAACGTTCTCGCTCATCCCTCACCTTTCTGGATGCTTCGATACGCCGCATCGACAATCAGGTCAATCTCCTCGCGGGTCAGCCCGAATCGTAGCCCTTCGACCAGCATTTTCCGGGCGTGTTCCGAAACGATTCGGTGAATCTCCTCGCTCGCAAGCGAGACCACTTTCGGCGCGACGAACGCACCTTGACCCTGACGCAGTATTAGGATGCCCTCGTACGCTAACTCGTTGTAGATTCTCGCCGAGGTGGTCGGATTAATCTTCAGGGTTTTCGCCAACTCGCGGATAGAGGGCATGCGATCTCCGGGCTTTAGTCCACCGTTGACGACGGAGAGCTTTATCTGCTCAATGACCTGTTGATAGATCGGTTGGCTGCTGTTGTAGTCAATATGGAAAAGCATCAGTACCTCATCTGTATGAACTGTATGGTATATTATCATACAGTTTGTCTATATGTCAAGGAAATAAGTAAAAATACCAATTTCAATTCTATTTGAGCCGATTCTGTGATATACTGAAGCCGATTGATAAATGAAAGAAATTGTGCCTCAATTGACATCTATGGCGGCGGGAGTCCAATAATCTTAGGTTGCTACTGACTAAGCCAAGTAGCCTTCTAACGTTCTGCTTCTGGCACATACCCGTCGGAATCCAGGCTGAAAGTGGATTAGACCGCAAGCAACTTTTGCAATAAGTGGCAACTCGAGTGACAACCGCTAAAGGAGGTGCGAGCGGTGTGGGTTGATCGTCTGCTTAATATCTGTTTCCTCATTTTGTTTCTGTCCCTCCTGGTGACAGTGCCCTGCTATCTGGTCTGGAAGCGGAGAACAATGGGACGGGTCTTGTACCATCTGCCTATACCAAGATCCAACAAGGTACTTTTGGGCTTTATCATCGTTTTTTGGACCAGTGCCATGCTTGCACAAATCGTGTCGGTGATAAACAGCGGCTGGCAGTCTTCATCGGTTTTGTGGCCAATGCTAGGGTTAACATTCCCCCTATTTTCTCTGTCCTCCGCCAACCGGTTTGAAATCAGAGAAGCGGGAATCAACTCTCGGGGAAACTTTACAAAGTGGAAAGGCCTAAACGCCTTCCAATGGAAAGAGGAAGGGGATTATAAATTCGGTTTGGGCAAAGAGGCGTATATCTTCGGCTTGTATAAGTCAGGTGACAAGTTCCCATGGTGGCTTGAGTGGGACAAGTTTCAACAAGACCAACGTGAAAACGTTGATAAGCTATTGTCCCGATACCTGCCGAAAGCGACTTGAGAAAAGCGGTAAACGGCACGCGGTAGGTGTCCGATATTCAGTGGCACCATAGGTGTCAATTTATTCTTAGGGGCACCCCTTGTGGGTGCCCCTACGGAATTGCGGATTGGCGCGGATTGTTGGATTTCGCCGGTTTTTTATGGAAATGTTCGATTGACTTTGACATTCATGCTAAATTTTTCGCATTTTGTCTTGACACATACTTTCGCACATGCTAAAATATTCGCATATTACAAAAGAGGTGGCGGAATGGAAGATTATCGTATCGTAAAACTGAGTCGGCGTGAGCGGCAGATTATGGATGTCGTCTATCAACACGGTCACGCTTCCGTTGCCGATGTCCTCGCAGACCTCCCCGATCCCCCAAGCTACTCTACGGTTCGGGCGTTGTTGCGGATTTTGGAGGAGAAAGGGCATCTTACCCACGAAAAAGATGGCCCACGCTACATCTATCGCCCCACGCAACCGCGCCATCAGGCGGGGCGTTCTGCGCTCAAACAGATTGTTCAGACTTTTTTCGATAAATCGATCGAAAAAACGGTCGCGGCGTTGGTTTCCGATGCTGAAGTCTCGGATGACGAACTTGACCGTTTAAGCCGACTCATCGAGCAAGCCAAAAAAGGAGACAATTCTCATGATACAATTGATTGACGCACTCAACGCAAACCTGTGGCTGAAATTTCTGGTTGACGCCACGCTGAAAAGTTTCGTGATTTTCGCCCTTGCGGGTGTATTTGGGTTCATTCTCCGTCGCCAATCGGCGGCGTTGCGCGGTTTGGTTTGGGGCATGGCGATTGTCGGATGCCTTATTGTCCCGCTGTTTTCTCTCGCGCTCTCCAAGTGGCAGGTCGGTGTCCTACCGGGAACGCTAGGCGGATTTGAGGCGGAAGTGTTGGTAGATAACAGTCAGCCACCCGCGACACTTGTTCCGATTGCGCCACACCCGGCGCCGTCAACCGCGGCGCCACCAACCCAAGCCACACCGACACCGCTTAAACCGCAACCCGCGACCGGCGGGAGTGGCATCCTCGCCTCGCTTCATTGGAGCGATTGGCTGGCAGTGGTCTGGGCAGGGGGCTGCCTTTTTCTACTCGCCCGTTTGATTGTTGGCATCGGTGCCGTCTGGCACATCTCCGCCCGTAGCAACGACTTCAGCGGTTCGATTCAGGGCTTGCGACTCAATTGGAAGCGAGGGGTCAGCGTCCGTCGAAGTGACGCTGTCACGGTGCCGATGATGTGGGGTTTCTTTCGTCCTGTGATTTTGTTGCCCGCCGATGCAAACCATTGGCAGGCGGAACGGCGACGCGCTGTTTTACTCCACGAGTTGGCGCACATCCAACGGCGAGATTGGTTGATGCAGACGATAGCACAGATAACGTGTGCGGTCTACTGGTTTAATCCACTCGTATGGTTTGCTGTGCGTCGGATGCGAACAGAGGCCGAGCAGGCGTGCGATGACCATGTGTTAAACACGGGGTATCAATCGACCGACTACGCCCAACACCTGCTCGATATTGTGGGAAACATGAAGGCGGCTGGCTCGGCGTCGCGGGCGGCAGTAGCGATGGCGCGTCCCTCTAACATCGAAGGGCGGCTTCGAAAGGTTCTCGCCGAAAATCTGAATCGGCGTCCGGTGACGAAGGTCGCCGTGGTGATAGGACTGCTTGTCCTCACCTGTTTCGCCGTCCCGATGGGCGCGATGCAGTTGGCGGAAGCGGTTGACCAAGAGGGGGTGTTGTATCAAGAAATTGAGACGGTTTCCGATTTCCAACCGGAGCCGTTGCCAGAAAACCCGACCGAAACAGAGAAAGCGGCACGTCAGGAACAGTACCGGCAGAAGTGGGAACGCGGTCTCCAACTCTGCGAGCAGTTTCTCAACGTCTACCCGGAGAGCGAACGATACGATGAGATGTTATATAAAAAACTCCGCTACGTCCGTAATCTCGGACGCGATGCCGAGTTTGATGCCGGCGTTGAGAAGTTTTTCTCGGAACGTCCATCTTCGGAATATGCCAGCGAAATTCGTAGTCTCCGCGCGTATCATCTAGAGAGCCAGTTTAGATACGACGAAGCCCTTGCGGAATGGGACAAAATTGATGACCCGGCGTTTCTACACAGAGTGTACGACCGGAAAGGACAGATTTACGGACGGATGGGCAATTCGGCGAAATGGAGGGAATTTGACCTGCTTCGCGCCGAGCTTATCTTGGGAAAATCCGCGCCCGAATTTTCGCACACGAGCGTGCATGGCGTCCCCGTCTCGTTGGGTGCCCTGCGCGGCAAAGTGGTCGTGCTCTACCACTGGTCAACACGAGATGGAAGAACGGTGCGAGATGACGAAACCGGAGGGGAGATATCGACACTCAAGCGGCTACACGAAACGCACGGCGAAAACCCCAATTTCGTCCTGATCACTGTCTGTTCGCAGAGCAGTGAAGCTAAGGTGAAGCAGTTCGTCGAGACATACGCAATGCCGGGCAATCTGCTCCTCGAACTCGAGGCGGTGCCGTATCAGTTCGGCGTGATGGGTTGGCCCTACTATGTGGTCATTGATAAAGCGGGGATACTCCGCGAGAGTGCGCACGGTTTCGTGCTGAGGGATTTGGAGGTTGAACGTTTGGTCACGGCACTGTTGGCGGAGGACACAAACGCCCCCGGCGAGCGTATCATCCCCCGGATTAGTCAACTCCGTGCCGAGGTTTACATGTTTCAAGACCAGGAGGAAAAAGCTCTCGCCGAATATGAAAAACTCCTCGCTTTTACCCCAAACAATTTCTACGTTATGATGCAGGTTCTCAGCTACAAACGAGAGCAAACGGGTAAGGTGATGGCATTGATGAATCAAGCATATGACTGGATTGTTGAAGCGAGTCAGTTGTCTCCAGACCTAGAACTCGATATCGCAGATCATGCGCTTGAGTTGGCGGGATTCTTCTCTCAACAAGGCAACCGAGAAAAAACATGGGCGCTGTTTCAGATTGCGGTTGCGCACGAGGACGATGATAACTATAACTCCGCTATCAATTACGCAAAACAGGAACCGGAACGTTTCGCGGCGATTCAGGATATGCCCGAATTTCAGAAACTTCTCGCCGACACACCACAGACTGAGACGGACAAACGATTGGACGAAGCGAACCGGAAACGCGAAATGTATGCAGAAGCCCTGTATACCGCATACAAATCGTTCACGGGGGTGGAAGCGGACGGTGAGATTTTCACAGGCGTCATCCTGAGCCAAGTCGGTCATATTCTCGTACCGGCGAGCGTCGCGCGAGCCGAAGTCATTCGCACCAAAATCGTCGATTACCAGCCCACCAAAGTTGTCGCCATTGACACGGAGAGCGGATTGGCGGTGGTGCAGGTGGACGGACAGAACTACCTTCGACCAGTTGTCCTCGGAATTGTGGACGATTTGCGGGAATACGTCCCGATTCCGCTACCCAACCCGGCGGACGGTTACACGTACCCGAGCATATCGGTGATCTCCGCACGCGGCTATCCCAACCATCCCAATCTACCCCCGGAGATTCATCAGCAGGCTGTTGGACATCCGATCGAGCAGCACGCCAGCATCATGCAACTCGAAATTGGCGATGACGGGAAGGTGACAACGCTGAAAGCGGCAACTGGGCGCCCCGGCGAAATCAGCAGAGGCGACGCACTCGTTTACTACGACGGACGACTGCTCGCACTTTCACTTGAAAATGAGGTGCGCTACGGCGTTTGGGGCCCGAGTGCCGACCCGATACCGATCGACCAGATCCGTACCGCGCTTGAACGAATGAACATAATCGACTTGATGGAAAGTCGCATTCAGAAACCAGCGGAGAGGTTTGAACTGGTGCTCGAGGCGGAGGATTTCACGCAGCTGGATGGGGTAAAACCGAAAGTGCAACCGTTCCTGACAGTCGATGACGAAACCGCATCCGGCGGCGCGTTCATCGTTGCCAATACAGCATTGGACGACCAATACCGAGAAACTGAAACGTGGCTAACGTATGAGGTTGAGATTCCGGCGGATGGTGACTACGCGCTCTGGCTCTATGGGCGGGCGCACACCGGCAAGAGCGATTCCTTCTTCGTCGGTACAGACCTTGAAACGCGACGCGCGTGCGACGTGGGCAGCTACGACGAGTGGGGCGCGGTGCCGGCAATTGACCGGACTTCAGTACAGGCAATACCGGCGTTTAGCTTCACACAAGGGGTGCACGAAATTCGGATCTTCGTCCGGGAGACGGGCACGGAGTTGGATGCCATCGTGATTACGAACGACCTGAGTTTAGGCGCAGAGGAGATTAACCGAAGATTTGTGTTACAAAACGATCTATGAAATAACACCCTCTCTCAACTTGGTAACCGAATCACACAGACACAGTCAGGTCCTACTCCCAAGGATGATTGAGATCGTGGCATCATCAACAACCGCCCGCATGAGCGGGTATGACGCCGTCTTCGCCAAAGATCGGATGTGCTCTATCTGTTCAGGACAGCAGGAGCAAGGCTTCTTCGCTTCTGATTTATTGGGGCTTCTCCTTTTAAGATTCAGCCAAAGCGTTTGGCGATTTGAAACGTTTGTCTTGAGGCGGCAAAAGTTCAACCCCAAGCCGACGACTCACTTTCGGCTGAGCTCAAACGGATAGGGTTGCGGAATAAGGTTGCGAGCTAGTCTAATGTCTCACTATCATAAATTCGCCACACCCCATCCACTTTTCGCATCCTAACCAGTTCGTCGTGTGCCCGAACATCCCTAATCTCCATCCCCGGTATCTCCGGCATCTCCGGCGATAGTCCTCCCAATTCAAAGTGGAATTCATCACCAACATATTCGCTGTTCAAAGGGAATCTTTCTATTGCTCATGCCCAATCCTCACACAACACCTCGGCTTGTTCTAAGACAGTTTCGGTGGCTTTGGCTTGTTTGTCGGGTGGGTAGCCGTATTTGCGAAGAATGCGCTTCACCATCACCCGCAGCTTAGCGCGAACGCTTTCTTTCATCGTCCAGTCGATGGTTACGTTACACCGAACAGTTTCAACAAGTTCAACCGCGATGGTTCGCAGGGTTTCATCTCCCAACACTTTCACTGCACTATCGTTGGTCTCAAGCGCGTCATAGAATGCCAATTCATCGCCTGAAAGCCCTAAATCATCGCCGCGGTTTTGCGCCTGACGCATCTCTTTCGCAATTTCGATCAGTTCCTCGATTACCTGCGCCGCTTCAACCGTACGGTTCTGATAAGCGCGGATTGAGCCTTCCAACATCTCTGCAAATGAACGCCCTTGCACGACATTCTTCCGTGAGTGGGTTCTGATCTCATCGTTGAGGAGTTTTTCCAAAAGTTCAACCGCCACGTTTTTATGCGGCAAGTCACGCACTTCGACGAGAAATTCGTCGGAGAGAATCGAGACATCGGGCTTTTCCAGCCCCGCAGCGGCGAAAATGTCAACCACGCCTTCAGAAACCACCGCTCTGGATATCAACTGCTTTATTGCCTGCTCTGTCGCTTCAGACTGGGCTTCTTCCGTAGCAGTCGGTTTTGCCAAGACGCTTCTCACCGCTTGAAAAAAGGCGACATCGTCACGAATTTCAATCGTTTTCTCGTGCGGCACTGCCAGCGCAAACGCTTTGGAGAGCGCGGTAACCGTTTCCAGTAGACGGACTTTGCCATCCTTCTGTCTCAAGATGTGCTCTTGAGCTGGTGGTAGCAGTTTGAGGCGATCTGTGGCGTTGCCAGCGATCCACGACGACCAATCGAAACTGTAAAACAGTCCACAGCAGATCTCGTGCTTTTCTTGCATCACCGCAACGGCTTCTGCTTTGTTAATGGCGGTACTCCCTTTTCCACCGTTTTCGGTGTAGTTTGCCAGTGCCCGTTTCAGGTGGTAAGCGAGCCCGATGTAGTCCACAACCAAACCGCCCGGCTTGTCGGCGAACACCCGATTGACGCGGGCAATGGCTTGCATCAGTCCATGTCCACGCATCGGCTTGTCCACATACATGGTGTGAAGGCTTGGCGCGTCAAACTCTGTTAGCCACATATCACGGACAATTACCACTTTCAACGGGTCTTTGGGGTTTTTGAATCGTACCGCCATCTCTTCTCGCCGAGCCTTGTTGCGGATATGCGGTTGCCACGACGCATCATCATCAGACGAGCCTGTCATCACAACTTTGATCGTTCCCTGTTTGTCATCGCCGTTATGCCACTCTGGACAACGTGCGACAAGCGCGTTGTAAAGGTCAACGCAGATACGCCGGCTCATGCAGACAATCATCGCCTTGCCATCCATTGTTTCTAGCCGTTCTTCAAAGTGTGTGATAATATCATCGGCGATGAGCCCTAACCGCTTTTCCGTTCCCACCAACACCTCTAGTTCTAATTCAGTTGATGGTGCTTCGTCCTCTCCCTTGATTGTCCTCCACGGCATGAACCATTCGTGATCAGCGGTCAGGGAGCCGATGCGCGCCTCTAATCCGTCAGAAATGACGAGCGTCTCGTTATAGATGAACAGCGAAGGAATTTCCTGCTTGTAGGTACAGATTTGGCGAAATGCGGTTAGGATGGTGGCTTTTTCGTCGGTCGGGTTTTTGAGTTCAATCACGGATAAGGGCAGCCTGTTGATAAACAACACGATGTCCGGGCGGCGTTCGCTGTTCTCTACCACTGTGAACTGGTTGACCGTCAACCAATCATTGCTTTCAGGCGTATCAAAATCAACCAACTGCACGCGCTTACCGCGTATCGTACCGTCCGGCTGTCGAGCCTCAACCTCTATCCCATCGACCAGCATCAGGTGAAATGCGCGGTTGTTCTGGGTCAATGCAGGAGAATCTGGGTGAAGCACTTTTCGGATTGCTTCCTCTTGTGCTTCGGCGGGTATGTTTGGATTCAGGCGGGCAACTGCATCCCGAAGACGACGCTCTAAAATTACTTTGCTGTAGGTGGGGCGTTCCGCATCGGGGGTATCCGGGGCGATGTCGGGACCATGTAAAACGGTATAGCCCAGTTCAGCGAGCCAGTCGAGCGCGGCTTCTTCGATATCGGATTCAGTGATTGTGGTCATAGTCACTCAGTCTCCGGTCTCTTAGCCAGCGGATTTTCTTTGTCAAAAGCCCATTGACCCGGATTGTCGAGGATATATTGCTGAAGGTGCCTCAAAGACTCGTCATGTCGCACGATATGCTCATGGTAGTTTCGCTGCCACAATCGTCCGTAGAACGGTGTCTATTTCATCGTCTTCACACTCCGTACATATTCTACTGTGGTCAAAGATTTGTACGCGCCGATTACGTCACCCAAAGCGAATTGATTCGCGGTCAGGGCATCCACCCCACTAGCCATGGTTTCTGTAGGGGCAACCCTCGTGGTTGCCCTGTGGTCTGGGCATCTGTTGGTATTTTGGGCAGGCACAAGGCCTGCCCCTACATTGGTTGATTTCGTAAGGGCAACCCTTGTGGTTGCCCTATTCGGCTTGATTACGATGATTCCGTGCAAATGATTTGGCATAACCACGAACATATCAATCTCCGTTACCGGGAACCGTTGGGGCAGCGCCTCCCAGGTTCTACACACCATCTCCCCTGCCTCATTCAATCGCATTTCCTTGCCAATAACCTCACCGAATAGGCACGATCTGCCCTGAGTGGCGATGGTTACAAAATAAGCACCCATGTGCGTATAATCGTATCCCTTTAGACGCAGCGACCGGCGGCGATGGATTTCCGGATTGTATGCCATTGCCATTATCCTTTACGGTTGGTTCAACCCCTGTGGTCTGTGGCCTGGACGTTTGTCCGTGTATTGGGCAGGCACAAGGCCTGCCCCTACATTGGTCGATTTCTGTAGGGGCAATCCTTGTGGTTGCTCTATTCTATTCTTGCTTTGATGTGCATTTCGAGATCGGAGATATGAATTCCCCCAGACAATAGCTTCAGCAGCAGAACGTCTCCGATTTGGGAGAGTGCAAGATTGTTCAAACGGTTTTAACCAATCAGTAACTGAGGTTACACCCCCTCAAAGAAATTCTGATAGATATCAGAAAGATTCTGGTGAGTTATCGGATTAAATGAGGCTGCATACATCTCCCGTAACTGATTGTCAGCTAATCGAATCCAAATTTCCCATGAGTTCTCCATTTGCTCACGTGTGACATTTAAGCTGGTCCATAGTTCTATAAGTGCTTCCAGATTACGACGCAATAAAAGAGTAGCACGCTGGGTTATATCGTAGTCCTCGGACAGAAAAGTCAATGGAACTGTAAAGTAATATTTGGAACTTGTATTTAAGGTGTCTTGTTGACCTGAAGCGATTACCGTCGCTAATTCATAGATGTTCAGTGCCATATAATATGCCACCAGTGAGGTTCGGTATTCCAGTGCATCCCCAAAAATGGGAGTCAACCACTCCCATTTTCTTTCATAAGCTTCGATCAAATACTTCCAGCCTTCTAAACTATTTCCACCACGCGTGCCACTAATTGACTGGGAGTACCCCACAAGTTCACCAATTTCCCATACAGGAAAGTGCCTGGTTCCGTATGCAAGAGGAATTTTAACTCGCGCAAGACTAAGGGCGAGGTCTAGCTGGTTTGTGATTAGGCTGAGCCCCCCGTGCAGACTGTGGTAGACGTATCCTAGGGCATAAGGAATATGTATCCAAACTTCGTACCCAGCACGGTTCCATCTCGCGATATTGAGCAGGTCATCAAGGGTGGACTTCTGATCCCTAAATTGTTCGCTACCGGATTCAACCCCCACTAAAGCAACAGAAATTAAGGGTGAAATAATCTCAACCGCTCTGTCCACAACTTGAGACCGTTTTTTGCTTTCTGGTGGTTTTCCATCCAACTCATTTTGCCGCCATTGTACCAAAGAGTTGAATACACTTGGTTTAATTCGTTTGATAAGTTGTCGCCAGCCAAACTCATCCCCTGTACGAACAATCTCAACAGCTGCTGAGTAAGCGTCGGACGCAGATCTAACTTGCTCCGGGATCTCAGGCAGTTGAGCATCGGTTCCTTCAGAAGGTGGTGCTTTTTGTTTGTCAAATGTTGGTTTCTCCCCCAAAGATGGCTTCTGGACAACTGGCACGTCGTAGAGTTTATGAAGCAACTCATCAAACTGCTCATTAAATTGGCTATCATCTGTAAAGTCAATGTAAACTCGTCCACCTAAAAATGTTGGCATTTTCTCCTGCCCTGATGCCTGACGAATTATGGGAATAAATTTGTCAATCCCCAAATTTTCAACAAGCTGTGCAGTTACAATCTGCACCTCGTATCCAACACCACCTTCGCAATTGTTAGCCTTTCTCACGTAATTGTCCGTGCAAATGACTAGGTTCTGTTGACATTTCATCGTAACCAGATAATCGCAGCAACGAAACTCAGAAACCCCAAATAGCGACCCGCCAACTTATCAAAACGACTGAAGATACGCCTATAGTGCTTGATTTTGTTGATGAAGCATTCCACCCGATGTCTCTCTCGGTACAGATGCGTATCATAGTCTCGTGGCTCATGGCGGTTGATACGGGGACGAATCACTGGCTCTGCACCCATACGGGTTATCAACTGCACCAATGAATCCGCGTCATACGCTGAGTCGGCTATCACATACTCACTGCTATACCCTTCTGCACAAGTCATGGCGTGGCGTTGTCTAGCCGTCAGCGCAAAACGTAATGGATTGCTTAAGCCATCAACCGTGATGTGAATTTTGGTTGAAAATCCACCCGCACTACGTCCGAGTGCCTGTGAGGCTTGACCGCCACTTGTTTTCAAAGCCCCTGCAGCACAGGGGTGAGCGTGGATGATGGTACTGTCACCATATCTGGGTCGTTGACAAAGTGTTGATGCAGCCGTTGGAAGATGCCTTTATCGCACCAGCAAGCGAATCGTTTATAGACGCTGTTCCAACTGCCGTACTCTTTTGGTAGGAGTCGCCATTGACTACCACTACGAGTTATCCAAAGCACTGCTTGGACAAAACGTTTTAAGTTCGCTTGCTGTCCGGTGTAGACATCGGAACAGGTTTGCAGGAATGCTGCTATTTTTGACCATTGATTATCGGATAAGGTAAGTGTTGACATATCGTTATTATGCCATAAATGTCAACACGTCCTAGAGCATCCAATTTATGAGGGCGTTGATTCGAGCAAGGTGCAACTCTTCTTCGCTTTCTATTTCACCATGACCGGTATGCACGCCTTGCACATGATTATCGGGCTCGGTGTTTTGGTCGTGCTTGTTATTCAGGCTTGGGGTGGCAAATTCTCGCCGGAGTACAACGCGCCTGTGGATATGACCGGCCTCTACTGGCACTTCGTGGATATCGTCTGGATCTTCCTGTTTCCACTACTCTATTTAATCGGTCGTCATATGGGGCAACACTGATGTCACAACATATCACTTCAAGAAAAGTCTACCTCCTCATTTTCATTTCGCTAATCGTCCTGACTTTTATGACTGTCAAAGTCGCTTTCATCGATCTGGGGTGGTTAAATACTTTTATAGCGATCACGATTGCTGTTTGCAAGGCGCTTTTGGTCATCCTCTATTTCATGCACATGCGGTACAGCAGTCGCCTCATTTGGCTCTTTGTTGCGGTGGGGGTTTTCTGGCTGCTGTTGTTAATCGGGCTAACTATGAGTGATTTCATCAGCCGGGATTGGCTGGAGGCCCGAAATCCGACAGAACAAATCTCTGAAATTACTTCTTTTCAAGAGCGCCTCTGACAAAGGAGCCGACGGGTGGATGGGTAAATTAAGGACTGCCTCGATTTTTGACGCGGTGCCTTCGATGACTTGCACGGCTTTAAGTGAAGAATTCCTCGTTGTGGGGACGAAGATCTAACTCAAATGTCTAGGCACTTTTCTCCTGCTGCACCAAACACCAGTAGGTTTCTGCGGTGGCATCGGGGTCAAGCAGCGGTTCATCTAGATCTAGTTGGTATCGAGTGCGCACATCAGGTGTGTCAATGACGCCATCGATAATAATGTGAGCGATATGAATCCCTTTGGGACCGACTTCACGTGCAAGTGCCCACGCCAAACCGCGCACTGCAAACTTGGCGCTGCTAAAGGCAATCGCCCCAGCCCTACCGCGGATCGCCGAAGTCGCGCCCGTAAAAAGAATCGTACCGCCGCCATTGAGCATGTCGGGCACAACTGCCCTGGAACAGAGAAACGCGCCGAATGCGCACACCCGCCAGGACCGTTCAAAGTCTTCAGGCGTCAGGTCAGAAAAGTCCCCCCAGGCCGCATTTCCCGCGTGATTCACTAAAATATCGACCGATCCCAACTTCTCACGCACTTGCGCGAAACTGTTAACAACCGCCTCAGGGTCAGTAATATCGGTGGGTAGGGCAAGCGTGGTTGCACCTGTCCCCTGTACCTCAGTGGCCAGGGTTTGAATGTAGTCGGGAGAGCGTGCAAGCAGCCCTACCTAGCATCCCTCATGTGCAAATTTCCTTACCAGCGAGGCGCCTAATCCTGCGCCAACGCCTGCAATAACAGCAGTCTTTTTCATGTTAAATCTCCCGAATCATCACTCTTTCTGCCTCAAACAGAAGTTGAAATTCTTTCTGCTAATCCCGTCCAATCAAAGTGTAATCTATCTCTTTGCCGACGTTGTACATACTTCCTCTTTTACTTGCCCAATAACCTGAAAACCAATATTATCACTTTGATCATTTCCTGTCAATTTTCTTTTGAAAATTGTATTAATCAGAGGTATGTTGCAGTAGAAAAGCTATACTCAAAATTGCCCTCTTCAGCGGTTCATGGGGATCAAATCGTTCAAAACACCGTTTTTTGAACTGCAACATTTCGTTGCCTAATACAGATGTGGAAATACTCCAAGGGCGTAGATCAGGTAACCAATGGAGGTACGGGCGCAGGCGCAGCCTTCTGCATGCTTATCCTTCTTGGTGTAATTGGTATGGCAATCCTCCAAAGCAGCCCAGAGTAGAGTTTACGAATCATTGCGGCTTGACGTCCTCGCCAATCATCTCGCCAATGTTGATTTCACTAGCTGCAAAAAGAGCCGGCTCCAAGCGACCTCTTCCTTCTATACTTTCACATCTGCCAGAAATTTCCAAAGCGTTTGACAGATGAGCCAACAAATCGACAATTGATTATCAATTATCGATTATTGAGCCTCACCTCCGTCCATTTGCTTATCTGCTTGATTACAAATTTCTAACACCTCCTATTCGTATTACGTTCCTCCTGATTCCATGCTAAACTATACGTGTTGATGGGCGGAGTGTGGTCAAATCGACCCACGGATGCGGTTGATTGAATACAGGGCAATCTGTGGGGCGGGATACACGTCCACTAACAGCAAGTGGTCTTTGGTGTCAGTCGCTGCTTGTCATTTAACTCACAGCGCCAACTCAGAACCCCAATTTCACCCTCGCCAGTTGATTGGCACCCAAATTGCCCTTACGGACAGTCAGCCAATTCCGTAATTGCAGAAACTTACAATCTGTACCGCAAGATACCATTTTGCGCTGCAATGAATGTTAAGGAGGCGACAGCCATGAAACTCAACAGCAAGTTATTACTCACCATCATCGGTATCCTTTCCATCATCATTATTGGTGGAGGGATTTACATCGCAACGCAGAACAAAACAACAACCCATTCAGCCACACCATTCAGAGCATCCAAAAGCCAGGCGGTCACACCCGCCAAAGGTGAAACGCTTAACTTCTCCGTGAAGTCGTTTTCGCCGCGAGGCAGAGTCTCCCAACGGCAAAATTTCACCATTACCTTTTCTCGGCCGATTGCCGATGTGTCGTTGATTAACACTGAATTGGACAGTTCACCCGTCACATTCACGCCGCAGATTCGCGGCAGATTTCGGTGGATTGGACAAGACCAGATCCGTTTCTTCCCAGAAGTTCCACTTTCTCCCTCCACAGAATATACCGCTGAAATCCTTCCGGAGATTAGCCCAGACCCACAACATTACAGGCTTACGGGCAAACGTGACCTTACCTTTTTCACCGAGCGTTTTTACGTCAAAAGCGCAAGACTCTCGTTTGAATTCAACACGCCAAAAAAGAGGCGGGCGAAGATCCTTGGGACGGTTGATTTCAACTATGCGGTCAATCCTGCTGACTTGAAGGAATACCTCACCATTGCTTATGAAGGCGGCACGGAGATTCCGTGCCAAATCAAAACCACCGGTTCTAATTCGATTATCCGGTTGGAAACCGGAGAGGTCGCGCGAGGCGACAACGATCGGCGCATTCGGTTGCAAATCAAAAAAGACCTCAAGGGGGTCAACTGTCAACTTGGTCTTGAGAAGGATTACACCTCTCCGATTATCTTGAAAGGAAAAGGAAACCTGTACGTTCATAATGCGAACACGAGGCGCGGAGGCAGTGGAAGCTATATTCGTCTCTACCTCAGCACCCCTGTTGACTCAGAGGCGGCGAAGCCATATCTGACGATTGAGCCGGAAATCGATTATCAACTCACGGCAAACTATCGCTACCTCAACATCCACGCTGATTTTAAGCCCGGCAATCGCTACACTGTAACTGTCAAGCAGGGCTTGCGGTCAGAGGATGATGCCGTCTTCAGACAGGATTTTCTCGCACGTTTACCATCCCGGACCTTGAGCCGAGTCTCCGCTTTGTTGGCGATGGGTTCTTCCTCCCGAGAGATGGTGCCCTCAACCTCGGTTTGGGAACAACTAACGTCGACCACGTCAAGCTCGAAATCGAGAGAGTCGCCGCGGATAATCTAGTCTACCTCCTGACAAGTCAGAATTGGGACGAATGGACGGGGGAAGCGTTCATGGTTCGAGAGGAGCTCCAGATTGACCTAGTGCGAAATGAGGAGATTGCCATCTCGATTCCGCTGAAAGATTATCTCGCTGACGACCAGGCCGGCATTTTCCGGGGCACGGCTCGTGATGCAAACCATCGGTGGCGTCATGCGAACCTCCACTTGATGATTACTGACCTGGGCATCATGGCAAAAGAGACGCGTGATGAACTATGGGTGTGGGTCAATTCGCTTTCGTCGCTCAAGCCGATCGCCAATGCAGAGGTCAAACTGATTACCCAGACCAACCACATCACCCACAGTGGCACAACCGACGACGCCGGACTAGGTTCTGTTGACATTTCAACGGGGCCATATAAGAGTGGAGACAAAGCTGAGAAATCCAAAATAACGGACAGCTAGCTTCTCAAACCGAGAGAAGATACGACGATACCATTTTATCTTGTTGATGAAACATTCAACCCGATGTCTCTCTTTGTATAAGTGTTTGTCATACGTTCTTTGGTCAACACGATGACTTTTTGGCGGTATCACCGCAATCGCTCCATTCGCCTTGATAACCGCGATAAAAGCGTCCGAATCGTACCCCTTGTCTCCAATCACATATTCACTGTTATATCCGATTATCAACCCGTCCGCCTCAGTTATGTCATGTCTCTGACCGGGTGTCAGATGAATTCTTAGGGGATTGCCTAGTCCGTTAACTGTGATGTGATTTTTTGTACTGAAACCGCCCCGAGACCGACCTAATGCTTGGTTTTCAGTGCCACCCTTTTTTTTAAGGCGCCCGCCGCACACGGGAGATGGTACTGTCCACAATAAGCGACTCGATATCGGGGTCAGAGGCGAAGTGGTGGTGCATCTGTGTGAAGAACCTTTGTCGCACCATCGAGCAAACCGTTTGTAGCGGGTGTTCCATTTGCCATAGGTGTCTGGTAGAAGTCTCCATTGAGCCCCACTACGAGTCACCCACAGAACCGCTTCGACGAAGCGGCGTGTAGCAGCTTCGTCGCCAACATAGATGGTGGGACAGCTTAGAAGAAACCGGTATATCTTATTCCATTGTTCATCAGGTAAGGTTATTGGCGTCATTCTTCTATTATGCCACAACCTTATACTCAAATGTCAACAGAACCTAGTCAAGTTTGAAACCAAATCCAAGCCATTTCTCATCACCGCGTCAAAGGGGAATGATCTCGCATTCTTCCAGTTGAACCAGAGCCACATTTCAACGGCCGATTTCAATGTCACCGGCGCGCCGTATCCGGGCGAGGGTTACGATGCCTACATTTACCCTGACCGCGGGGTCTATCGCCCCGGTGAGACCGCCAACCTCGTGAGCGTCGTGCGCGGAAAGAACAACGTCACACCGCCATCATTCCCGGTGCTGTTGCAGGTGCTGGGTCCTGATCAACGCATCATGCGGGAATTTCGCACCCAAATCAACGCGGAAGGCGCCGCCGAATTTAACATCTCGTTCCCGGTCTACGCGAAAACGGGCGGATACACGGCGAAGTTGCTCGTGGCGAAGGTTGAAATCGGACGGGCGACTTTCAACGTTGAGGAGTTCATGCCCGACCGAATCAAGGTGAAGGTTAAGACAGACAAACCGAGCTATGACCTCGCTGACGAAGCGACGATAAGCGTGGAAGTAGTGAACCTCTTCGGCCCACCGGCAGCAGGGCGAAAAGTAGTCGCTACGTGCGATATTGAGGCGGAAGCATTTTCACCTGAGAAATGGCGTTCGTTTAGTTTCTCCAACGAAGGTCTGATGTTTCAGCGACAGCGGATTGAACTCGGCGAATCGAAGACAGATGAAAATGGTAGGGCTACCTACACCGTCACTTTGCCGAAAGCCCTGAGACCGCCCTCATCGTTACGCGGTATCCTCACGGTGACCGTTAGTGAACCGGGGGGAAGGGCAGTCAACGCGTACAAACGCATCACCGTTCACCCTTATTCGCACTACGTTGGCATCCGCCGAGCGGGTGAAGGCTATGCCAATCCCGGCGAGGAGGTCAAGCTAGAGTACATCGCTCTTGATAAGGAAGGGAGCCCTGCGCCCGGACGAAGTTTGGCGCTCACCGCTTACAAGATTCACTGGAACACCATCCTCCGTCGTGACAATCGAGGCCGTTATCGATACATCTCCGAGCAGCAGGCGGTGAAGCTGAAAACCCATCAGTTGACCTCGTCGGATAAGATTGAGACGTTCATCTTCACACCGACCAGCTATGGTGAATATCGCATTGAGGTTCGCGATGTGGCATTGACGGCGTCCGCTTCGACGACATTTCATGCCACCGGTTGGGGCTACGCGCCGTGGGCAATGGCAAATCCAGACCACCTGGAAATTGACCTCGACAAAGCATCGTACCAGCCGGGTGATGTTGCGAAGGCACAGATCAAAGCCCCCTTCCCCGGTAAGTTGCTGTTGACAATTGAACAGGACACTGTGTGTGAGCATCGAGTTGTCACAATGAAGGAGAACACAGCTATGATTGACATCCCCATCAAGGCGGAATACAAGCCCAATACCTACATCTCCGGCAGCCTCATCCGCTCGACGAAATCGTTGGAGAAACACGCCCCTGCGCGAGCCTTCGGTGTTTCACCGTTGAAGATCGACGCAGAAAGCAACCGACTTGCGGTCGAGCTCGACACGCCGGAGACCATCCGTCCAAACCGTGAAGTTGAGATTTCCTTCCGTGTGGCCCCCCTTCCTCCCCTCAAAGTTGGGGGGAATAAAGAGGGGTATCACGTCACGGTTGCAGCGGTTGATGAGGGGATTCTGCAATTGACTAACTTCCGGATGCCTGACCCGCACAAGCATTTCTTCCGACAACGGCGGCTTGGCGTCGATACCTACGACCTCTATTCTGCGATTCTGCCAGAAGTCGAAGACACCGCCAGAAGGAAGTCAAGCACCGGCGGTGACGGGGTCGAGGCGGGGCGCAAAAGGCGTTTGAGCACCGTTAGTGTGACACGGGTCAAGCCAGTTTCGCTCTGGTCTGGGATTGTCCAAACCGATAACGCTGGTCGCGGGGTTGTTCGGTTCAACGTGCCGCAGTTCAATGGTTGACTGCGGGTGATGGCGGTCGCTTTCGCGGGAGACCACTTCGGCACCGCAGAGAAGTTCGTCACTGTCCGCGATCCGATTGTCCTGACGCCGACCTTCCCTCGCTTCATCTCCGGCGGTGACCAATTCAAAGTGCCTGTCAGTGTGTTCAACGGCACGGGAAAACCGGGCGACTTTGAGATCGAACTGAGCAAAGTAGGGTTTGTCGAAATCACAGACGAAAGCGTGCAGACCGTGAGCCTTGAAGTCGGACAGGAGAAACAGATCTTCTTCGACGTTGCTGCTTATAATGGCATCGGAAAAGTCACGTTTAACCTCGCTGCATTGGGGAATGACGAGAGCGCCATGATGGCCGCAAACCTTCCGCTTCGGCCCGCTGCGCCGCCTGTGACGAAGACGGGCATCGGCGTCGTGAAGGAAGGGGAGGCGGCGGATTTTATCTTCCCATCAAACTACATCGAAGGAACAGATGGCTTTAACCTCTCGATTTCGTCGTTCCCGGCGATTAAGTTTGCAGGAGGGATTTCGTATCTCCTGCGGTATCCATATGGATGAATAGAGCAAACTACATCGGGAGTTTTCCCGTTGCTCGCTTTTGATGACATTACCGAATCCATTGACCCCGAATTCTTCCAGAAGGGCAAAGCCGATTACTTCATCAATGAAGGTATCGCCAAGCTGGAGAGCATGCTGCTGCCGTCTAACCATTTCGCTTTTTGGCCCGGCGGGACGTACTCTCTTACTTGGGGCAGTATCTATGGCGCACACTTCCTCGTCGAAGCGCGAAAGGCAGGCTATCAGGTCTCCGATCGGGTCTACAACGCAATGATTGAAGGTCTCAAGGAGACCGCGAGGCAGAGTACAGGCGGTGGACGTGCGCCGCATGAACCGCAGCCGTGGGGCGGAAGTTATGAGACGCAGCAAATCGCTTACGCCATCTATGTCCTCGCGGCGGCTGGACACCCTGACAAGAGTACGATGCTCTACCTGAAAAACGAGCGTCTGAACGACCTCGCTGATTACAGCCGATTCCAACTCGCAGGCGCCTTCGCGCTCTCCGGTGACCTGAACACTGCGCTCTCGCTGCTGCCTTCGACGATTAGCCCACGCATTAACAATCGGCGCGAATCCGGCGGTAACTTCAATTCCTCCGCCCGGGCGCAAGCAATCATGCTCGACATGCTGGCGGAGGTGCACGCCGAGCATCCATCGGTTCCGACGCTGGTCAAAAATCTCACCAACGCCGCGTCGGGTAGCGGTCGCTGGTACACGACGCAGGAGAACGCCTTCGCGTTTCTCGCACTCGGCAAGATGCTCAAAAAACAGATCAATACCCAATACACCGGCACAATCATGGTGGACGGGAAAAAGTTCACCGACTTCGATTCGACTGAGCATCAATATTCCAGCGAAGATTGGAGTGGAAAACGGATACAGTTGAGCATCGAAGGCGCCGGAACCGCTTACTACTACTGGACTGCTTTCGGCATTGAGACCGGTTCGTTCATCCCAACCTGCGATAAGGATTTGCAGGTACGACGCCGCTTCCGCACGGAAGATGGTGCTCCGGTCACCAACGGTGAGTTCAAGCACGGTGGCCTGTTTGTCGCAGAGATCGCCGTCAAACCGTTGACCGAAGATTTGGAGAACGTCGCTGTTGTTGACATGCTGCCCGCAGGGTTTGAGATTGAGAACCCGCGTCTGGAGTCTCGCGCCGGGATTCCGTGGATCGCCGACAGGAGCTTCAAGCCAAACCACATGGACATCCGCGATGACCGGATCATCTTCTTCGGGAAGTTTTAGCGAAATCGTGAGCAGAAGATCTACTACGCCCTCCGCGCTGTCACGCGAGGTGAGTTTACGCTTCCGCCGGTTTCCGCCGAAGCGATGTATGATCCGGCGAAGTCGTCGGTGGCGTCAAGTGGGAAGATCAAGGTGGTCGAGTGAAGCATAAAACGTAAAACGTGAAACATAAAGCAATCACTCTTGAACTAGCAGATAGAATGATGATATAATTGAACGCGACAGCGCAACAAATCCAGACTTTTATGAATTCTCCATAAGGATAGTGCATTACGTTGTAGTAGCAACTTCAGTCGCTGTCATCAGCGCTTAAAATCGCTACTACGGTTTAATGCACAATTTGAAAAGAGAATTGGTATTCTATGGACGAATATCTATGCTTCAGCGCCAATAAGGAGACCGGCCCGATAGGCCTCTTGTTATGAACCCCATTTTCGTCTCGCTTGTTTTTCTACTTGCAAACGTGGTAATCTTGCTGCTGATCCTGGTTCTGAATCGGTTGCCTGGAACCAGACACAGTTAGCCAACCCTGCCACCACAGGAAATCTCAGGGCAGAACACCCTAAACGCATCTGATATTCTCGGCTGGGAGTTTGAGTGCGCCCGCACTACGTCCAGCGAGGGCGCGACCGGCATACCATGATCGACTTCTATCTGTTGGCCATGGGTATCGTCGCGGCAGGGGTTGTCAACGTCCTAAAAACGGATGGTGATGCCCTGCCGGTCATCGGAACCGTGCTCCTGTGGCTACTGTGTGTCGTCGGGTGGCTCTATTTTTTTGAAGATCATTTATCTACGCCGGGCGTGGTATGACAGCGCTCAAGCGATGAACCAGATTAAGGAATTCTACATTCAGCATGCAGAAGGATTCGGCGCTGATGTCTTGCGCACGGCCTTCGCTGACCGTTTGGACAAATGTGGCAGCAACAGCATTCAGGGCGCCAGTGGAATCCGGGGAATTGTTCTGGTGGCTACCGCTAGGTCGAATAGGGATTTTTGCTTTCCGCCTCACCGCAATTGACCAAGCCAACCATGAGAGCAAAAGTATCGTCACCGTCAATGTTTTGGCTCCTATGAAAAGGAAAGATGGCGGACTCTCCAGTTCATCGGACGGTGAGGCGTCTCTCTACGTCCCACCCAACAGCCTCCCCCAAGACACGATCATCACCATTAACCCCGTTCCCGAAGACAGAATTCAGCCGCACCCCAACAATTTGGGAATTGCTTACGATCTTGCGCCGGCAGATCGCCAATTCAACAAAATCAAGCCCGCGACCCTCACCATCTCCTATCGGGGCGGCCATACCAGAAGGGAAACAGGTCATGATCTTCAGGTGAGAAACGGATGCATGGAAGGCGCTTGGTGGCGCCGTAGACGGTAAAGCCGAGACGGTTTCCACCGCCGTCGGTCAGTTGGGGCGTTTCGCCCTGATGGCGGTGGATGCCCCAAGGGCAGACGACGGAGCAAAAATTGCCAAAGGTAGCTTGACCTGTCAGCCCCGTGCGTTTTCCCCACGGGGTGGGACTTTCAGCACGCGCGCAACTATCTCGTTTACACTGGACAGTCCCGCTTCCGCCACCGTCACCGTTACGGTCTACACCGTCGCCGGTGGGTGAAGCTGATTGCCCATGAACGGCTGCTGTCCAACGGAACCAACGCCTTTACGTGGGACGGCAAGGACGACAACGGCGACATCGTGCCGACAGGATTGTACATCGTCGTCGTCCAAGTCGGTCAAAGCACCGAGACGAAGGTTGTGAGCGTACATAATCGATAGAAAGAGGAACGAAAATGATCTACATCCTCCATTCCAAACAGATCCGTTTTTTCCTTTATACCCTTTTAGGAACAGTGCTTCTTCTTGCGCTGCTGTTCATGATTGGCAATTGGCTGTTCCCCCTGCCGGTCGAAAAACTCTATCAACCACCATCAACGCTGGTGCTCGATCGGGATGGTGAATGGCTCAGAGCCTTTACCGCACCGGACGATTCTTGGCGCATTCCCGAACCGTCGTTGAATGAAATCTCGCCGAAGCTGCAAACCGCCGTACTGACGTATGAGGATCAATGGTTCTACCACCACTTGGGGATCAATCCGATCTCAATCATCCAGGCGGGGTTCGACAACATCAAGGCAAAACGGGTTGTCCGGGGCGGATCGACCATCACGATGCAGGTAGCGCGGATGATGGAGCCGAAAGATCGCTCCGTGCCGAACAAACTGATCGAGATGTTCCGTGCCATCCAGCTTGAACTTACCTGCTCCAAAGACGAAATCCTCACGCTCTACTTCAACAAACCGCAGAACCGCCTCAGCTTAGGTGAGGCCGCCTTGCTCGCTGCCATCCCCAATTCACCGACGCTGCTGCGTCCAGACCTCCACTCCGAAAACGCACGGAGTGCACGTGAGAAGGTCTTGAGACGCTTGCTCAAACATGGGAAGATCAATGAGCAGGAGTTTCAGGAAGCTGCCAGTGAGCCAATTCCTACAAAGCGGTACCCGATGCCGTTCAAGGCACCGCACCTCACTCGTTTGCTCAGACAGACGTATCTAGACTTCTCCTTTCGCAATTTAGCTTCTCTCCTCTCTCCTCTCAGGCCTACTCCCTTCTCCTCGCAGAGCCTGCCCCGATTCATCGGGGGGAGGGGCCGGGGGAGAGATCGGGCGAATTCACTCGACCATCAACGCTGAAATTCAGGAGCTATCGGCGTGCATCCTGCGGGAGCATCTCGCCCCGTTGCGACGTGAAGGCGTCTCAACGGGCGCGATTGTGGTGATGGATACCAAGAGCCGCGAGGTCCTGGCGATGGTCGGCTCTTACGGTTTCTTTGATCGGACCGGCAAAGGGCAGGTCAACGGCGCGACTGCACCGCGCTCGCCGGGGTCAGCGCTCAAGCCTTTTATCTACGCGCTCGCCTTGGATCGGGGATTCATTACCCCCGAAAGCCCGCTGCACGATGTCCCCGTCGATTACTCAGGATACAGCCCCGTCAATTATGATGGGGAGCATCGTGGCTATCTCACGGCGCGGGAGGCGTTGGCGCACTTACTCAATGTGCCCGCCGTGAACCTGTATGCCCAATTGGGAAATGATGGCATCTACTCGTTTCTCAAACGCGCGGGGGGCTCTACGCTGTCTGAGTCAAGAGCACACTACGGATTAACGCTGATATTGGGTGGATGCGAGGTCACACTGCTGGAACTGACGACGCTTTATGCGGGGCTCGCCAATTTTGGAAAATTTGCGCCCTACCGATTGACAAAAAGGCAAGGAGACGGAAGGGAAGAATGGAAGGAAAGGAAGGACGGAAGTAAGGGAAGGACGGAAGGATCGAACCATAATACGCAATACGCAATACGCAATACACAATTCAAACAACTCCTGAGCAAAGAAGCCTGTTTCATTCTCACCGAAATGCTGACGGAAGTCCGACGCCCTGATCTGCCTGCTGCCTTTGAAGCGTCGATTAACCTTCCGAAAGTCGCATGGAAGACGGGGACTTCCTACGGACACAGAGACGCCTGGAGCGTTGGTTATACCCCTAAGTACACAATCGGGGTTTGGGCAGGCAATTTTGACGGACGTGGCGCCCCATCCCTCGTCGGATCCGAAGTCGCCGCGCCGATTCTGTGCGCACTATTCAACGCTCTGATGACCCCTACCACAAACCGATGGTTTACACGTCCCTATCAAGTGCAGACGCGCAAAGTGTGTGCGTTAAGCGGCATGCCGCTATCGGCTCACTGTCCGACCGCCAAAATCGATTCCTACATCCCCAGTGTCTCCCCCAACACGCCCTGTTCGAGACACAAACTGATCACCATCGATGATCAAACCGGGACAACCCTCTGCTCACATTGTCGGATCGGACGGACTTATCAACGGGTTATCTTTGAGGAGTGGCCTGCGGAAATCGCCACATGGTTGAACAGAAACGGCTTCGCGATTCAACCCATTCCCCCACACAACCCAGATTGCTCTGGCGTTGTTGCTAGACAGGGGCCCATCATTCGCTCGCTGTCAGGAGATAGCGAATATCATATACGGGCGGGTGTACCGCTTGCATATCAAAAGATCCTTTTAGAAGCATCTGTGTCCAATCGAACGAAGGAGATCTTCTGGTTTGTTGATGGGCAGTTGATTTTTAAGGGGGATCCCACCGAGCCGGTGTTTCTCACGCCCATTGCGGGGAAGCACCTGCTGACCTGCGTTGATGATGAGGGGCGTTCAACGAGCCGGACGCTTGCTATCAAGGGTTAGCCGTACCTCATTCCCTCGCAACAATACCATTATCACGAAGGCCAGTGTGCGCCAACACCCAAAATTTGAAGGAGGGCATTTAATACGCAAGGAAGTTTACGGCATTCATCATGTCACTGCGATTGCAGGTGACCCGCAAGCCAATGTTGACTTCTATGCTGGCAGTTTGGGCTTGCGAATGGTCAAGAAGACAGTCAATTTCGATAATCCGGGGACATATCACTTTTATTACGGCGACGAATACGGCAATCCGGAGACAATTCTCCCCTTTTTCCCGTCGACTGGGCGGGTGCCTAAAGGTCGCGCTGGCAATGGACAATTGACCATCATTTCGTTCTCAATTCCAGAAAATGCGATAAGCTACTGGACGGAACGCCTGAAAAAGTTGGATATTGATTTCACGGGACCTTATACCTGTTTCGATGAAGAAGTGATTGGTTTTCATGATCGGGACGGGATTGAATTGGAGTTAGTCGGTTCAGCAGCGGATTCGCGGAAGGAGTGGGAGAATGGGGTGATTTCCCCCGAACATGCGATTCGCGGATGTTCAACGTACTGCTCTCCGAAGAAGACTACGACCGAACCACCGATTTGATGATGACAACACTCGGTTTTCGTTTGGTAAAAAAGAAGGGCAATCGATTTCGCTACGAATCCGGCGAAGGCGGCATCGGCACTTATGTCGATTTACTGTGTCAACCGTCGGGGCATTCTGGGCAGATGGGCGTTGGCGCAGTCCATCATGTCGTCTAGCGCACAGAGAACAATAACACACAACGTGAGTTGCGACGAGAATTGGCACAGCAGGGCTACAATGTCAGTCTATTCATGGATCGGACCTACTTTCATTCGATGGGCTAATGTCACCGCCGTGGTTAGAGAAAGAACGTGCATCCCTTGAGCAGATCTCGTCATCAATCACCATGCCAACTTTTTCCTTGACGCCTTAACTTGTGTATAGTATATTAAAGGCATCTATACATTATGTTAGGAGAAAATCGTGCGAAAACCATTGACGAAAAAACAGGAACGGATATTTGAATTCGTTCGGAATCATTTGCAAGATACAGGCTATCCGCCAACCGTCCGTGAAATCGGGACATCGTTCGGAATTTCTGAGAAGGGCGCCCATGATCACCTGAATGCGATTGAAAAGAAAGGCTACATACGGCGCAGCCCCAAAAAACCGCGCGCCATCGAAATCTTGGAATTTGTGCCGAAAAAGCTGCCGCAAGCAGCAATTGAGGTGCCAATCGTTGGACGAGTTGCCGCCGGTGAACCCCTATTGGCTTCCCAGAATATTGAGGGAACTTTACCCCTTCCGCGGGAGGTCGTCAAGGACGATACCTGTTTTGCTTTGCGTATCAAAGGGGAAAGTATGATTGAAGCGGGCATCTTTGAGCGCGATCTCGTAATCGTGAGATTACAAAATTACGCGGATGCCGGAGATATTGTTGTCGCGTTGCTCGGTGAGGAGGCAACGGTGAAGCGATTCTTCCGTGATGGTACGAAGATTCGCCTTCAACCTGAAAACGGCGCTATGTCTCCGATGATTGTCGATGATGCGCAGATTTTGGGAAAGGTTGTTGGGCTTTTCCGCAAGATGTAGGCACTGGAGCTCACTTCAATTTCTTGCTTATACCCGTTCTAAATTCAAATCGCGCATTCAAATGTCCCTCTGTGCCCCGCCGATAAATCTATGAGAAATCTGTTTTCAAGCAGCCTTTTGCACTAGCGGAGGGAGATCCTTCGGGCTTTTCGGGAAGTCCAACACACGACGACATCAGCCGTTACGCTTGAGGGGATAGAATCTGGGACAATTCGGATCCGGTTTGACAAGCGATTATCGAAAGCAGGTCTTGCAACGGATGAGAGAATAATTGTCAATCGAACGATGAATTTAGATGACATTCTTGCAACGATTGTCCATGAAGGGCGTCATCGTTTGGATCTGGCATCCGGCTTGATTCCACTGGCAAGTCAAGTGACGACTGAACAACGACCATGCTGCTGAATTTGCAAAGCTCAATAGCTTGACAAGGTCTGCTGCATTTGTTCATTCGCAGATGCATCCCGCCTAGTTGCTGGAGAGTCTCATTCAAACATCTTCTTATGGCTTTGGGCAGATTTCTGATGATGTATTCAGCCGGGTTCTCAAGGGGGTATGGAAATGAGAGCTAAGTATATAAAGGTGGCGAATGTGGCATTCGGTAAGGGGGATTTGGTCGTTCAACAGGAAGATTTTGTTGGAACAGATGCCTACGAGGATGGAAACGTTCCGGAGCCGGCGTATGAGCGATTCCTTAAATACTGCGACGAAAAAGGAGAAACTTTATGTGCGTTTCTGTGTAACAAGATGTAATGGGGGTTAGAATCCCCTAACGATAACTTGCAATTGTTAGCCTTACCTTAACTGCTTTGCTTGAAAAGGCAAAGTGGGAAGCAAAGGAAAACGGCAAATGCCCGCGAGAGAATGTAGACCCTCAGACGGCATGTCAGGCTAAGAACGTCATGGCTAAAACGAAAGTTGAACTGATGTAAGCCTCGTTACTCCTGATTAGGTGAATCTACAAGAGGGAAACTGGAGTAGTCCCTTATAAACAGCCTGTAGACAAAATGTCAAAGTGCTTTGGACAACATGTATAAGTTATGTTGTCAATAGAAGGTATAGTATATTTTTATACCTTCACGCAAGTCATACAGCATCGGGGTAAAGTCAGAGCCTAAAACGTTCACGACGTACATCTTGTGAGAACAGGAAAGTCCCTAAGTTTCTCACTGAGAAATATGGGAGAGGAGATTCGTTATACTTTATAAGTAAAGCCGAATCAGAGTCATGGCTTTTGAAGGATTCTGAAATAGGTTTACCACTACGGAGATAATCAGGGACTGCAAACCTGTCCACCGAGCGGATTAGACATCTCGTCTAAGAATCTATAGGAATCTTGATAAGGCGGTTGAAAATGATGATAATAACCTGTAAGGAAAGTCAAAAGGCAACTCAGCCTATCGTAACTTTTGAACCCTCAAACCTTTCATAGTTAGTCATCATTTATGACTGGGCAAGCCGTGTGCGGTGAAAGTCGCACGCACGGTTTTGATGGGAGGAAAATTCCGCAAGGAATCTACCTATCCATACTAGAGGGACTGAAGAACCTCAAGCGATTGGCAGATTACCTGAATTTGGATCTGACAGCGCAAGTTGCCCAACGTCCCGGCGATTATGCTATTCTGTTCTGTTTTCGTCTTATCTGTGCTCAGACTATGGGATTTGCTTGGAGAACCACACACCTCGCCTTGAGAAGGGTACACTCCGCTGCCTTATTTTTGCTGCTAGCCTTGAAACGGTGCAACCACCGCTTTGGGATGTCAGGTGGCAATTGGTTGACATGAGCTACCATAAAAAAAGAATCCGTCCCCTCCAGAAAAAGTGAAGGGGTTGAAACGGGCGGGGAAGTTAGGACATAGAAACGCACAAATGGAAACGCCAGAAAAGTTGAGATTTTGCCGTATTATCTTTCTCACCCTTTCTACATTTCTCCGGTCTTCGACCGAGAGTCCGAAACCTTCCCTCCTTCCATTCTTGCTTTCTTTCCTCCTTTCCTTCTTCATTCCCACTTTGCTTGATGCTTTACCTGAGTTCTGGACGGCGGAACACCGCTATCTCTTGGTTCCGCTCAATCAAATGCGCCGGCAATCTGTGCAAGGGGCTCGGAGATTTTCGTTGCCTGGAGCGATAACCGACTGGGCAGGTGGGAAATCTTCTTTCGATATAGCCCTGATGGTGGGCTGACGTGGCAGCCGGAAGAACGTGTCACAACGACTCGCACGGATTCCGTCCAACCGGCGATTGCCTGCGATCAGGAGCAGATCCATCTTGTGTGGCAGAGCCTGCCCCGAGCTATCGGGGAACGCAGCGCAACGCAAACGCAAATCGGCTACAGTTCCTGGGAGGGCGTGGCTTGGAGCCCAACCCAGATTTTATCGCAACGGGGTATCTCCACCCGTCGCCCGAAGATTGCAACGACAAAGATCTTTCCCGGCGGGTTGGTTTACGTTGTCTGGGAAGGTCAGCCGGACAATGGGCCGGGAGTAACAGCCTATCTCACACGCAACAGCGATGGCGGCCGAACATGTTCAAACCCACAGCCGATTGTGTCGGAGGACTGGGATACGCGCGAACCGGATATCACGGGCGGGGTTCGCGCCGCTTATGTCACATGGCAGGACGGACGAGAGGCGACTTCGCAGATCTATGTCAAACGTTGGGATGAAGTGACGGTCAGCGCGGATTTTCGCCTTGCAGCAGTCGGGAATTGTCGGCGCCCATCGATTGCTGTTTTAGAGCCACAAGTATTCATGGCGTGGGAATGCAGCCTGAGTGAAACCGCGCCGGTGAACATCTTCGCGTCGGAAAGCAGGAATCGGGCGGAAACGTGGGGCCCCGCTGAACAAATTTCGTTTAATACAGCGGAATCAATCGTGCCACAAATCCTTGTGCATCGAGATGATGCGTGGGTACTCTGGCAGGACGGGGAGTCTGGCGTCCGGGAGGTTCACTTCGCACAACACCTGCAAAGCGCCTGGACACCCATAGCGCAATTCACTGTCGACGGAAGCCGACAATCCCATCCACCTAGTTTGGGTAGAGCTCACAGATACAGCGCAATCAACCATATTTTATACCCAACGTGATACAATACCTCCCGGACGTCCCGCTCAATCGGTCCATCTTGACTTTGACTTATCTTCTGGCTTTGACAACGATTCACGTCTTACCTTCTCCTGGGAAGCCTCTACAATCCTCCCCTCTCCGTTTCAGGGAGTGGCCGGGGGAGAGGTCCGGTACCATGTTTTTGCGTCGATCGATGGCGGCGCGTTGACCGAAATTGGTTCGACGAATGACACGACCTTTACGTTCAACAGTGAGGATAACAAATCTTATCGCGTCGTGATTCAAGCCGCTGATTCAGTCGGCAACCGGAGTGAATTCTCTAAACCGTCGGCGCCCGTATTCGTTGATCGGTCACCGCTAGACCTCGAAATTCATCTTCCTACCTCAAACATCGTAATCACGCGTCCCATTCCTGTGATCGCGACCTGTCTTGATACCAATCTGGTTGAATGCCGCCTTCAGTTTGGAGCAACGCGCACACTGAGCACTTGGACGTTGCTGGGCGAACCCATCCGTATTCCATTTCAAAGGGAATGTCTAATCGTGTGGAATACTAGCAACCTGGATGGCATTTATACGCTCGCGCTGACCGCAATTGATGAGGCTGGCAATCGTGTGACAACGCAAACGCCGCTCGTTATCGATAACACGCCGCCATTATCGATTGCGGGTGGGATGCAGACATCACTTCTGACCGATGAAAACCTGGAGGTTTCTTTCCGCACTCCTGTCTGGTCGCCCGATGGGGGTAAGATCGCTTTTTCCAGTAATGAAGGGGGCGCTAAAGACATCTGGTTACTAGAGCTTCCGTGACAATACACGCCATCGCCTCACCCACGACGCCGCAATCGACTTGAATCCCGCGTGGCATCCAGATTCGGATCGGCTTGCCTTTCAATCACAACGAAACGGTCGGTGGGAGATTTGGACTGTCCGATCTGATGGCAGTGATCACCACCCCTTGATTACCGTGGACAACACCGACAATCGTCCATCCGCGAATATCAATTTCGAGACGCCCACATGGTCACCTACAGGAGTGCAACTCGCCTTCGCCGCAGACCTTGATGGAGATTTGGAGATCTGGGCGGTGCAGAATGCTGATGATGTTTTGTCCGGCACAGTTTCCGATCTCTTCCAATTGACCCGAAACACCGCTCAAGACCTCCACCCAACATGGGCGCCTGATGGAACACAGTTAGTGTTTCAATCAGTCCGCACGGGAAATTGGGAGCTCTGGCAAATTAACATTGACGGTTCGGATGAAAAACGGGTATATCAGAACTTCGCCAACGAAACGCTTCCGCGGTGGTCTCCCAATGGGAAGTTGCTGCTCTTTCTCTCCGATCAGTTGGGGCGCACGCCAGCCGCCTTCATTATCAACCTGCGGGATGGAAGCCTCCCAACTCAGATTTCCCCAATCGGCGTTCCGACTGATAGTGTTGATTGGTCCCCCGATGGACGGGAAATCATCTATCAATCCGGCGATCGGTTGCATCGGCTGCCGCTCGAATTTCCTGCGCCGCCGATTGAGGCGATGATTACCCATCCTTATACAGGCGAGCAATTGAGCGGCAGAGTCGATCTCTTTGGACTTGCTCGTGGCACACTGTTTCAGGAATACCGCTTAGAGTATGCGTCAGTTTATGCGGGCGAGGCAAGCATCGCCCCGCCGACGTAGCATCGGATTGGTGGGCGATAACCACCCCGGTAACGCAGATTGAAAATCCCGATTTTATTGGGAAGGGTTTTCTCGGACGGTGGGATACACAGCAGTTGCGTGGAGAATACTTAATACGGCTTGTTGTGGCTTCAGCAAATGGGGATGAAATTGAGGACCGTATCTGCATCTCTATTGAGAACGAACGCCCACGCCTTGAGATTTTCGATCCGCCTGAAGATCTGTTGACGTTAAACACACAAATAACAGTGCGTGGGGGAACAGAGAAATTGAACACTATCATTCTCAAATCCGAACAGATTGAAATGCCCTTACCCCTCGACCAGAACAGCGGCTTTGTTGTACAATTGCTTCTGAGCGAAGGTGCAAATCAGATTGAGATCAAGGCAACAAACCCAATCGGCCTAGAGACGCGCGTGATCCGAACCGTACAGCGTGACAGCCAACCGCCGCAGATTATGTTGAATTCGCCGCAGGATTTCGCCATTTCTGAAGTGCCTTACGTCACCGTGTCAGGTCAGGTAGATGACTCCGATGTACAACTCTCGATTAACGAGGTGGTCGTACCGCTCAAAGCGGATGGGCGTTTTGAGCGGACGCTGCTGCTAAAGACAGCGGATGCCGTTAATGGCACGGAAGGGGAAGTGACCAACCTCATCCGCGTGGCAGCCGTCGATCAGCTTGGTCGCAGGACAGAAGTCCAACGCCGTGTCATTTATGAAAAGAAAGGACGTTCCCTCCGGACAGATCTCAATTCGCCGGCAATTGCGGAAGTGTCGCCCCCCGATGGTGCGTCTCTGGATGGATCGGCGGTAAAAATCACAGCAATCTTAATTGATGATGTGGCAATTGATCCGTTGACAATTCGTTTCAGCTTCGACGATGAAGAATTTGTGTTTGACAGGACGGAGGAGGCTGCAAGCTTTGATGGAAGAATTTTTGATTTTCGCCCTGAAACGGATCAATTCACGTATACACCGCCAATTCAATTGATCGATGGCTCCCATCACTTCACGTTGGAGGTTCAAGATACAGCCGGAAATTCGGCTGCGCCAATCGATTTCACGTTTGTCATCGACACGCAACCATTTCAAGCGTCAATTTCGGCGGAACGGATTGAAGGGGAGAATAACACCCTCAAAATCACGATGACAACGAATAAGCGGTTGGCGGTGATTCCTGTCGTTGAAGCTCTCCCATCTGGCTCAACATTGGGGTATACGCTCAACCTCGATCAGTTCAGCAAGGAACAGATCAACATCGGCGCTGAAATCGAACCTCGGACTGTTACCATCTTTCGGTATGAAAGCGATTTTCCTGTTTCTCCCTCCCAGAGTAGGTTCACCCTTTCTACCCGCATTTGCCCTCTTAACGCGGATGCGCGCGCTGTACGCGGCTATTTCACCGATCAAGATCAGTTTCCGGATGCCCCCCTTGTTCCGTTTCGGCAGGCCATTCGTGGGCAGTCTTCTCCGCTGACGGCGACCCTTCTCGCTATCGACGGGGGGGGCAGTGTTATGTTCGTGGGAGGTGGTTCAACGTTTCGTGCGACCTTGCGCAGTCAAGGCGGATTGGATCAAAATACGATTCTCGCACAGCGACAGAACGCCGAGAATCGAAAGCTCACCACACTCCACCCCGTCTACGTTGTTGAATCTCCTGCGGAAGGACAGGAAATTTCATTTCGGATTGCACTCCCCCTTCCTCCAGAGCAAAGTAAAAAAGAGGATGGGGTTGCAATGTTCCAGTGGGATAGCCAATTCCAGCGATGGCGACCGCTTGACGCAGGCATGAATCCGTCCGGCATGCTCGAAGCTATCGCCAACCAGTTTGGGAGTTACGCGCTGCTCGTGGATCGAGTCCCGCCAATCATACGCGCGGTTTTTCCCGAGGATCGAGCCGAAGTTCCTCTTGACTACTTTCTCATTGTGCATGAGATTACCGACGAAGGTTCTGGTGTTGATGCCATTCAATTGTGGGTGGATGATCAGCCCGTGCAATTCCTTTATGAGAAAGCAGCGGAACGCTTGACCTACCTGCCGAGCAACCTCGATCCGGGCAGGCATACCCTTGAAATTCGTACGACGGATCGAGCGGACAACGAAGCGCGACAAACAATGGTTTTCTTTACGCGCGATATTTTCGACTTTGCCGATAAAGTTGTCGCCTATCCAAATCCGGCTTCACACAATGTCATCATTACATTCAAGCTCACCAAATTTGCCGACGTTGAGTTAAAGATTTATGATGTCACCGGGGGTTTGCTCTATACGGATGCGTTGCGCAATGTCGTCGGTCAACGGTCAGAATCGCTGGACGAAGCCTTCGTCTAGGATGTGAGAATCAGTCGGGTGAGCCCGTCGCAAGCGGCGTTTATATCTACAGCCTGGAAGCAGAACGGGAAGGACGAACAGTCCGCCGGTTCGGGAAGGTCGCGGTTGTTCGATAAATGAGTAAATAGTTCAGGAGTTCATTTACGCATTAGGTATCAGGTGCTCGCTCATTTCTAAGACCTGAACCTAATACCTGCACATTTTTGCTATTGACAGAAAGCGACCTTATCTTTTATACTAAGACACGATTAACCCTACTGATTGAACGATCCAATGACTGATCCATCTATCCTACCCTAAAATTATGGTAGTGTTTTGTGAGATTATTTAATTTGGCTGAAAACAAAGGACAAAATGCAGACAATTCCTGAATTTTTTCATGATAAAGTAATACTGATCACCGGTGCCACAGGCTTTCTCGGCCAGGCGCTCGTCGCTAAAATTCTCACCGATCTCCCCGGTGTGAAAAAGATTTACCTGCTCATCCGCAATCGGACTGAACCCAATGGAAAAATCCACACCGCCGAAGATCGTCTGGACGATGAGTTTTTCACCTCCAGCGTCTTCGCAAAACTGCGGCAGACGCATCGGGAACAATTTGACGCATGGATTCGTGCAAAAGTCTATGCAGTAGAAGGCGACCTGGCTTACGAGCGGCTTGGTATGTCTGATGCTTCCTATAAGAAGTTACAGCGTGAGGTACAAATCTTCATCAACAGCGCAGCCTTCGTCAGATTTGATCCCCCAATTGATGAGGCTGCCCAACTCAACACCCTTTCGGCAAAATATGCGGTTGAATTTGCCAGAGGCTGTAACGATCCAGTTTTTCTTCACGTATCGACCGCATACGTTTGTGAGAATCGACCGGGGGAGATCGCTGAGGAATTGCATCCACCGTATGAAACTTTCGCCGCGCAGTATTGCAAGGGAGCAGGAGAGCGCATTCCGATGACTCTCGAAGCGGAAGTCGAAGAGATGTTCCGTATTAGTGAAGAAATAAGGAGAGAAGCAGAACAACCGGAACGAGTCGATCAATTTCGACGGCAAGCCTTACGACAGATCGGGAATAGGAAAGAGAATCGCCGTCCGCTTGATGAGGAGTTTGAAAATATTCGGGAAAAATGGATTGAGTGGCGTCTCATCAATGAGGGTTTGAAACGCGCGCATGCGCGCGGCTGGAACGATACCTATGCTTATACCAAAGCCCTTGGCGAACAGACGATCGCGAAGGTGCGAGGCGATTTGCCGACGGCAATTATTCGCCAATCAATTATGGAAAGTAGCCTTGAGGAGCCAGAGCCAGGCTGGCTCGGTGGATCTCTTCGCATGGCAGATCCAATTATCGTTGGCTTCGGAAAAGGACGCTTGCCCGACTTCCCCGCCGATCCGGATAGTATCCTTGATCTTATTCCTGTTGACTTTGTTGTCAACGCGATGTTAGCCGCTGCCGTGCAGACCTATCACAATCGTGGTATTGAAGTCTATCATATTGCGAGTGGATCAGTCAACCCCCTCACTTTTGACGGAATCGTCAAGACAACCCACGAATACTTTGTGAAGTATCCGATGTTCGACAAAGGGAAGCCGATACCCGTTCCCGTGTGGAAATATCCGAGTGAAAAAAAATTCCGACGTAAGTTGCGCCATAAGCTTTGTGTGCTTAATACAGTAAGCTGGTTACTCAATCGAATTCCAGCGAAATGGGCAAAGCGGAAAAATCGCCGTATTGCGGCGGTACAGACTGCCATTGAGGCATTGCAATATTACATTCAGATTTATGGGCCCTACACACGTCTTAGCTTTGAGTTTGAAACAAGCAAAACGCAGCAACTGTATCGTTCACTCTCGCCTTCAGATCAGCAGCGCTTCAATTTCGATATTTCACGAATTGATTGGGGGTATTACCTCAAAGAGGTCCACATTCCGGGTGTTAAACGGCACGCTCTTAAGCTAGGGGAGGAATCAGCGAGCCAGCGAATCAGCGAACCAGCGCAAGATTCTCCCCTTTACGAAGGGGACGCTAGAGAGGGTAATGAACCTACGCATCAACAAATTGGCGAATCGTCCAAATCTCTGGAATATCGAACAATTATAGACCTAGTTGCCCAAAAAGCTGAATCCATCCCGGATAAGACCGCATTGCAGATAAAACGAGCGGACAAATGGGTACGCTATTCTTACCGTCAAATCCATGATGTCTCGCGAAAGATTGCATTTTCACTGTGGGAACGCGATTACCGAAAAGGCGATCGGGTCATCCTCTTTGCCGAAAATCAGCCTGAATGGGGCCTCGCTTATTTAGCCGCCGTGCAGATTGGTCTCATTGTGGTTCCAATAGATCGGCAGACTGCTGAAGGGGAGATCTGTGCACTTGCCAGGTTTACTGAGGCGAAGGCGATCTTGACTTCCGAAACTCTGGTTGACCGTCTACACAACGCTGAATGTCTGCAGAACACCACAGATCAACCACCAGAACTTTTGAACATCAATCAGTTCTGCCAGCCTTTTGAAGTCGGACAACCAGAGCAACTGGCAGAAGTATCAGAGAATTTCCCCGACGTCGAAATCGACCCGGATACGATCGCTTCGATTATCTTCACAGCCGGTACAACCGTGGATGCAAAAGGCGTGATGTTACCCCACAGGAGTTTCGTCGCCAACGTCTGTGCTGTTGCAGAAGCGCTGCCTCCCTGCGATACGGATCGATTCCTCTCCGTGCTGCCGCTGTATCACGCCCTGGAGTTTACATGTGGCTTCCTGATGTCGATTTATGCCGGTGCAACGGTGACCTATCTGAGGACGCTCAAACCGACTGCAATTTTGGAAGCAATGCAGGAAACAAAGACCACGGTTCTCATTGGGGTGCCGCGTCTGTTCAAGCTGCTCTACGATACAATCGAACGTTATGTGGTCCGATATTCTGAGGCGATGGAGACGCCCATTGATGCAGAAGTCGTCGAAAAGGTTCAATCCGCGTTGGGGGGGCATATTCGTGTCCTCGTCAGTGGCGGCGCCGCCTTGCCGAATGAAGTATACAATGCATTCCAGCAATTCGGGCTAACAATCTACCAGGGCTACGGTATGACAGAGACAGCTCCTGTTCTGAGTGTCAATCCCTACGACAAAAGCAAGTGCGGGTCTGTTGGGCCCGCTGTGCGAGGGGTGAAACTCCGGATCGTCAACCCTGACAGTGATGGAATTGGTGAAATTGTGACCAACAGCCCAGGTGCCATGAAAGGCTACTATCGGAATCAAAGTGCGACAGAGAAGGTGATTCGAGATGGTTTGCTCTATACCGGAGATTTGGGGTATTTCGATGAAGAAGGGTATCTGTACATCACCGGACGCAGCAAAGATGTAATTGTGTCCGGTGCAGGTAAAAATATTTACCCGGTTGAAATCGAAGAGCTCTATCGGCACAGCCCCGATATCGCAGAGATCTGTGTTGTGGGTATGAGCGGGGAGAACTCGGTTGGTGAGGAAGTTCACGCGGTCATCGTTCCAACTCATGGTGATGACCAGAATCCCGCCAACATTGAAAAGGCTATCCGCGAACACCTTCAGGAGCGTTCACGGAATCTGCCGACATATCAGCGCACCCATAAAGTGCACTTTTGGGAGACCGAATTACCCCGGACATCAAACTTTGACATCCATCGACGACGGGTTAAGGAGCGGCTACAAGAACAATTGTCTGAGCAGCCACAGGGTGCTTTGGATCCCGACTCTATCGACAAGAACAGCGCTGCAATAGCAGGAGAAGCGCCCCAATCTGCGACGCCTGCTGATGAGGGAACTACAGAAATAGACATGCCTTCGGCCTGGGAGAGCGCAATTGTCTCTGAACTGAGTCGTTTGACGCAGGCGCCTGCTGATCGGATATGCTTGAACAGTAGGTTAGATTTAGATCTCGGGTTGGACTCGCTTGCACGAGTGGAATTGCTTCTTTTTTTGGAAATCAAACTCCAACAAACAATCCCTGACGAGATGGTTGCCCAGATTCAGACCGTCAGCAACGTAGTCAAAACAGTCAAAACCTTGCAATCTCAGCCCGCGCCCCACAACACGGATGCAGAAATATCTTACCCCATCCGTGTTGAACAACCCCGCTCTGTTCAATCTGAAACCGGACCTTTATTCATAAAACTTGTGGGCTTACTCCGGTTCGGTATACGTATCGTCTATCGGCATTATTTCTCAATCAAGTGCGATGGGCTGGAGAATATTCCACGCGCCCAACCGTATATCATCGCTGCTAATCACACGAGTCATCTTGACACTCCTGCAATCATAACTGCTTTAGAGGACGAATCCAGACGTCTGAGAGTTCTTGCTGCAAAGGACTACTGGTTTAATACCCGTTTCAAATCATGGTTTTTTGGGAAATTGCTTAACTTCTTGCCATTTGATCGGACAGCCAACTTCCTAGAAGGTATCCGAATTTCGCAGGAGGTCCTGCAACAGAATCAGTCCTTGCTTATCTATCCTGAGGGGACGCGTTCTGTCACAGGTGAGCTTCAACCGTTCAAACCAGGGCTGGGGCTGTTGGCTTATGAAACCGGTGTTCCGATTGTCCCGGCTTATATTGACGGTACTTACCGCGCCTTGCCTAAAGGCAAAAACCTGCCCCGTAAGAGCCGAATTCAGGTTGTTTTCGGCGAACCCATCACGTCGGCTCCTTCTCAAATCGGAGGAAAGGGCACAAAAAGTCACGAGACGTACAGAGAAATCACCCGAGAAATCAGATCCAAGATTGAAGCTCTGCGATTTGATTGCCTGAACCGTGAAACGTAAAACGTAATCAACAAAGGGGAAGTACAATATGCCACGCATACATGACCGCGGCGGATGGCCTGACGCTGGTCCCATCAATACAACTGAGCATGAACTTTCGATGTGGGAGAAAAATTTGATGGGCGTTCTCGCTGTATGCCCTTCTTATTTTAATGGAGATGAGTTCCGTCGGGCAATCGAGAACATCGATTCGAACAGATACGAGCGGTTGAGTTACTTCGAGCGATGGGGCGTCGCGCTTGAGACCCTCCTGATCCAGAAAGGTGTACTGACGCTTGAGGAAATTGATCAGAAGATGGAGGCGTTAGAAGAATCTAATCTTTCAAAGGTTTAAACTTTGCGAAGGTTTCAAACCGATCTTTAATCGGGGTTGGACGAATGCCGGTCAAGGAGACCACAATGGCTGCAAAATTCAAGATCGGGGACAGCATCCGGGTTCGGATACGCGTTGCCTCCGGACACTGCCGGACGCCTGCATACATTCAGGGCAAAATTGGCTCAGTTGAGGCGATTCACGGTACGTTCCCGAATCCGGAATTGCGTGCGTACGGCAGCGATGGTTCGCCGGCGCAGGTGCTTTATCTGGTCAGTTTAGATCAACCCCACACCTGGAAGGAACCGATTGAGCTTGTCACTGAAGCGGTGCATGAACGCACATTACAAGAGGAGGTGGAAAAAATGCGACAAACAGGTGCGGAATGGTTGATGCAACGCGGCCAAAAACGAGGTGAACTGCAAGCGAAACGAAAGATTTTATTGGATTTGATGACCACGAAATTCGGCGCCGTTCCTCCCGCCGTTACCGCAAAATCAGAGCGACTCGCAGCACAGGGGGCGCTTAGGCGCTCTGCTGAAGAAGGGGTATACCGCCAACACCATCAAGGAAATCGGGATTGAAGAGGCGTCATGATGCTAGTAGAGGGCCAAAAAAAAACGGCTGCCTTCTTCGATGTTGATGGCACGATCGTGAGCACGACCATTGTCCATTACTATGTCCGGTTTCGTTCCCTTCTGCTTCCTTCTCTCTTACATCCCTTCTGGCTAGCCTGGTTCGCGCTGAAAGTTATCTACTATTTTTTCCTGGATAAGGTGAGCCGTACACGATTCAACCGGGTTTTCTACCGCAACTATCGAGGGCTGAAGACCGCACGCGTCAAACAGCTTGCGCATGAGCAATTCAGTGTTTATGTTCGCCCAAAAATTTTTCCTGCCGCATTAGATTGCATCCGTGAATACCAAAATCGGGGAGATCTGATTGTGCTTGTCACCGGATCACTCGATTTTATCATCCAACCCCTTGCCGATTATCTCCAGGCTGATCACGCCTTGACCGTGCGCCTTGATGAAGCAAATGGAAAATTTACAGGCGAATTGACAACACCGCCGTTGGGTGCACAAGAAAAGGCTCGTGCAATCAAGGATTTTGCTGAACGGCACAGGATTGACCTCACCGCAAGCTACGCCTACGGCGATAGCCGCGCAGATTTGCCAATGCTGCAATCCGTTGGCAATCCCGTTGTCGTCAATCCGGCCAAAGCGTTGCGACAGGTTGCTACAGAATCTGGGTGGGAAATCCAAGAGTGGACGCATCATAAAGGAAGAAAATCAGGAAATCAGGAAATTGGGTAAATGGGTTCATTTACCCAATTTCCTGTATCTTTGTGCATTTGGAGGAACTATGAAAGTCACTCGCTATTTTGAGTCTCACGAGGAACCGAATGACACGATGTTTGTCGAAATCGATAATTGGTACCGTTTTACCGGTCGCGGCGCCAATTGGGGAAAATTTCGAGAACACCTTATCAAGGTTATCAAGGACACTATCTCTGATGAACTCGCTGACGAATTTGGAAAAGAGACCGAGGATTGGGTGCTGACTCCTGAAATCTGAAAGGATCGCAAGTGGACAAAACTTTCATATTCGACAAAGCCAAGATTCGCGCCCAGTTAGATCAGTTTATCAATTACGCCCAGGCGATGAAAGAACCAAAAGACCTCGCGAAGGCGATCCAAGCCTGGGATACCGTTGTGTCTGTTGCCTCTACCCCCACTGTACTCGCTCAAGCCAACTTCCAGCTTGGGCGAATCTACCGGGAGTGGGATGAGTTGTTCACAGCCCAAAGGTTCCTTGGGAAAGCGCATCAATTAGAGCCCGCTGATCAGACAATCCGGTCGGAATTAGAAGCCCTCAATCGCCATATTGCTGACAATCAAGCGGAGGTCTTTGATGAAAGGGTTCGGAAAAACAGCGACTCAATCGTCTCGCTCTTCCGAATTGCCACAGGGCTCAAGCTGCTTCAGATGAACAAAGCGGTGCAAGCCTATCCTTTAATGAAAAGCCGCACCAAAATTTATCCGAATGCGGCGGTCGCCAAGCACCTTCTCACCGACATCATTATCACAGATGATGAAAAGAATTCTGCCATTGAGTTTCTGGAGGCGGGGGGATGGTTGGCAAATACACAGCATGAGTTGTACGCCATCACCGATAGCGGGTTGTATATGTTTTATACGGAGTTAGCCAAACTGCACGTTGCCAATGAAGCCTATGACGAGGCGGCTGCCTGCTATGAGCAAGCGTATTGGCTCGATGATTCGTCAGCAGGTCTGCTGTATCACAAGGTGATTTGCGATGCGAAGTCCCAAGCGTGGGAAGTTGGATTGGCGCTTCTCGGTTGGCTCTCCGATGAACTGCCAGAAGGCATCGATCCGATGGAATACAACAGCGCTGCTGCAACAATCTGCGGCGTCGCTTATCAATCTACGCGGGATAAAACGATCGGACTGCGCGCCGTCACGGCGTGCGAAGTGGTATTAGCGACTGACAAAAGGCATAGAGAAGTTTCAAATCTTCTAAAATCCTTGCGATCCGAAAAATCCCTCCAGGCAGACCTGCCAGCCGCCAAGACGAAAAGACGATGGTGGCGTCGGTAAAGCGCGGTACTACTGGGATGCTTTTCAGAGTATTCCAAGCAGATGTATAGAAATCCCCACATTTGAAAAAGTTGTTGAATTTTGGCGCGAAAAGTGTCTACAGTCTCTGGGAAACCAAATAAGCCCTGTGGACTTTGAAGTGATTGTTGTGGACAGTTCCAAAGATGGGACTGCCAGGATCGTGGCACAGCAGTTTCCAAACGTCAAGCTGTACGCATTTTCAGAACGCAAATTCCCAGGGGATACCCGTAACTTCGGGATTTCACAGGCAAAGGGTGAAATCCTGGCATTTACTGACGCAGATTGTATCATCGATCAGAATTGGGTCAATGAAATCTTATCGATATTTTAGTTCCTGAATGTTAAGCGATTCATGCTCCGGCAGACGCCATTTGTTCGTGCGATTAAATCTGCCACTGCTCTCGGTTGTACGACATCTCCCAGAAGAGGTATTCGTAGCGACTGCTCGTCAGAAAATAATTTGCCAATCGCTGTTTCTCGGCGTCGGGACTTTCTGCCGTTAGACGATTCAGGAGGTCTCGCAACCACCCTCCCAATGCGCTAAACTCATCGGAGGAATACATCTCGATCCACTCCTGATAGAGCGGTTCAGGGGACTTCCCCCATTTTGCCAAATGGGTGGCGACTTCCCAATATCCCCACTGACACGGCAACACGCCTGCAACGAGATCAGCGAGCGTGCCAACCTGCGCGACATGTAGGAGATGTCGTGTGTAAGCGTGTGTTGTTGGAGCCATTGGCGTGGCCTCCATCTCGGCCGGAGAGATGCCAAATTTTTGGCTGTACCCGCGATGCAGATCCATTTCGGTGTTCAGCGTTTCGTTCAAGAGTTGGGCAAACTTCGCCATCGTTGCTTCATCCGGCGACTTAATCGCGCCATAAGCAAAGACTTTGCTGTAATCCAGCAAGAAGAGATAGTCCTGGCAGAGATAGTATTTGAACTTATCCTTCGGTAGGCTTCCGTCCGCGATGCCAAGCACAAACGGGTGTTTGAGTTTCGCCTCCCAGATCGAGGCGGCTTTCGATCTAAGCGCATCGGTGAAATCTTTCAAATTTTCTCAACCTCCTAAACATGATGCGTGAAACGTGAAGAATGTTGTGTATAGTAAACAACAATATGGAACAGGTGATGAAATTAAAAATACTCAAACTCTTCAAAGGTTCAAAACAGGAGATAGCAACCTCGGCGGTTCATGATGAGACACAACTCATTAAACAGCCCGAACCCTTTGATCCAAATTGGCCCCGATACTACCCGAAGCTCCCTTTTCCTCCTTACCGCCATGTGCCGGGGGTAACGCCGCACCCGATCAGAGATCCGCAGGGACATAGCTACGGACTAGAGGGAGATGACATGCCGGTTTCCTTGCCGGAAGATTGGCGTCAAACCAAGGACTACTTGTACGGTGTTGATCTCTACAATTTTGCCTATTGGTGGGAAGCCCACGAAGCGTGGGAGGGACTATGGAATAAAACGGAGGATGATTGTCGAATGTTCCTGCAAGGGTTGATTCAGATTTCGGCTTCGATGATCAAATACCATATGCGGATGCTTCGTGCCATCCGAAGCCTTTCAACTGCTGGGCGTGATAAGGTGCACCAGGTACTGCATAACCTCGATGACCCAACGGGAATGTACATGGGGATAAACCTCAATGAGTTTCTCACCTGTGTTGATATGTTCTTTGAGCGATTCTTTTGCGATACAGTTTCGGAGCAAACTTATTCTCGCGTGACGATTAAACCTCTCATTCGCCTGCATTTTTAGGACGCGCTATCCTGCCCGATAACCATACAAAATGGAAATTGTACCGTTCTTGCTCTTCGTTCTATGCTGTTTTGTGATTGTGGGTCTAATCTGCGGGCTCTTCTACATCCTGGTACGTTTCGGGCAAGGTGAATCCGATGGATTGCGCTCCGTTCGCTGCCCACAGTGCCAAACCCAACGAAAACCCCGAAAAACCGGGGTTATCAGAAATCTTGTCGAAGAGGAGTTGCGATGTCCGGAGTGTGGCTTTATTTCGTGGGATATTCCGCCCAAAACAGACCTCTCAACTCGCCTAGTGGATAAAACGAGACGTGAAACGTGATATGTAATAACCAACCTTGCGAAGGTTTGAAACCTTCGCAAGGTTCAGTTCTTTCTAAACCTCCCCGTCCCAATAGCTAACATTATCGTCCTTGCGAAAAATACGCTTGGCAACGTAGGGATAAACTTTGTTGGCGTCGGGATATTCACTGACATCGTGGGGTATCACGGTTCCAACTGCGAGCAGCGTACACGGTGCATCTCCCATGTTGACAAACTTGTGGGTGCCCGCCTCCCCCGGTGGAAACGCGATGAAATCTCCCTCCGTAACAGTCAGATCGCCTCGCAGGGTTTTGAGGGTGCATTCCCCTTCCATGACATAGAACATCTCTTCCCCAAAATGGTGCAAGTGCATTGGAAAACTCACCTTGTTGGGCTGTAAATAAATCAGCCGATAGCCCAAGCGTTGCGCACCAATGAGCGGGTCAATGTCCTTGTCTTCAAAATCGTAGGGTTCAGGGGCATTTCGTTTGACCCAATCGATTTCGTCAATGTTGATTCGATTGATGTAAATGTCCGTCCGCCGTTGCAGGCATTCCACCAACCTTTGGCGAGCATCTTGGAGGATTGAGTGTCCGTCTCCGACAAGAATTGCATCGAATGGCAACGCGAGGATCTTGCGAAGTTCCAACGCCGCCTTCGGTGGATCTGCCAACTTCTCATCCGCCAGCAGCATCAATAATCCAATTGGTTCGCCAACGACAAGATCTCCTGACAGCACCGCACGCTTTTCAGGAAAGTGGAGCGCGATTTCTCCCGGGCTTTTTCCGTAACACAGGTGGATTGCCTGCAACCCCGGCACGATTTCCTCCTCGTCGGCGATTCGACGGTCTGCCGGAATTTCTAACCCATCCGCATCCGCCTCATGGATGACAATCTTTGCCCCTGTGCGCTTGCGAAAGGATTCAGCCTCCCGTTCATGGTCCCGATTGGTGATCACGATCAGCGCAGCCCCACCAAGTTTGTCGAATTGATCCAGATCCGAATCGATCATCGGCACAGGGTCTATGAGAATGTTACCTTCAGGGCGAACCCATAAATGTCCGTTGAAGTCAATCTGACGCATCTCGCTAAAAATCGACCAACTGTAGATGTCATTGAAGATAAGTCGTTTCATTGTCATACCCTTTTGCAATTGAAGTGAGAGGCATGAAAAGCAATGCGCAAAACGTGAGTTCAAGAGTCCAAGTACTCAGGCGTTCAATGAACCCATCAACACCTGAACGAGTGAACTTCTTTGTCCGTTGCTGCTTTTCCTTCGTTTGTCGATTCGCAAATTCGCCCATTCGTCTACTGCCCAATTTCCACAATCCATCCTTTCGTCTTGGCAGGTTTGTACTCCCCGCCGCGCAGATATTCCGAGGTATGCCATAAGCACAGACGTTTTCCATCAGGCAGCCATGTGACGGAGGTCAAATTGATTGTCGTCCGCGCAATTGACAGGGCGCGATTTGTTTGCAGATCCAGAACCCACACCTTCCATCGCAGTCCCATGCAATCCTCCCGCTCCATGTATGCAAGCCGATTTCCTTTCGGCGACCACGCGGGTGAGGTATGTTTGAGAATTTGCGCTTGGTTTGGGGCGTCCACAGAGATAACATGGAGTTGTTTATCGAGCGTCTCATCAGGTCTGGGATTTCCCCGGAGGACATAAGCCAGTTGTGAGCCATCAGCCGACCATATAATCTGCTTTACGCGCTGAGACTGTGTTGGGATTTCCTCTAATTTTGTGCCATCAATATGATGAATGTGAATGCGGGAATGCCCTGATTTGTAGTGCTGATGGTCCAGGCCGATCGCGATATGCTGCCCATCAGGGGACCATGATGGCGGGTCCAGATAACTGAACGATCCAACTCGTCCATTGATAGGAATCCGTGCAATCGGTGTCAGACTCGTTTGGTCAATGTTAATCCGATAAACAATGTCAACCCCTTCTTCCCAGCGTCTAAACGCAATTTGATTCGCTGTCGGCGACCATGCGGGCGCGTCTCCCTGCACCAGCTTAATCAAACGCAAAGTCTTCCAATCAATAGCCCACACATAGCTTTCATTTGACTCGTCGTAAGCCTCAAAAGCGATAAAGTTACTATCGAGCGACCACGATAGATGCGGATTATAAAAGAGCCCCTTGTGAAGTTTCCGAAACTGCTTTGCGCGACCATCCGCCATCCAGAGCTCGTTTGCTCGCCAATACTGTCCAGAAAGGTTGGTTCGCTTCAAAAACGCAATCGTTTTGCCGTTGGGGGACCAGTGAGGATATTCCGCTCCTTCAATCAGCGTCAATGTCTGGTTGTTCGCGCAGATTGCAGTGTTGAACTGGATGTCATCCGTTTTTACGAACACACCAATCCCAAACCCATCGATCCAACCCACCTCACCGTTTGGGAGCTCAACCTGATACCATCCCTCCGTTTGGTTCAGAATCGGGAGTTCCACGCCATCGTTGAGTGTCAGTCTGACAGCAGATTCCCGATCTTTACCCGTATAAACGGGAACTTGATCTCGCACGACCGTTCCGATTAGATGTTCGTCCTGCTGGGCTTGGGGCGGCTCAGTATCTTGATTGGTAAAGGCGTACACATACCCATCATACGATGTCACGTAAAGCACCCCATCCGAGATAGCTGGGGCAGAATCGATAAAGCCTTTCGTTTTGTAAGACCAGATCTCCTTTTGGGACTCGATGTCTAAGGCATGGATTTGACTATCCCGTGCACCGATGTACACTACGCCGTTGGCGGTTGCGGGGTAACTATAAGTATAGGGTGTATGGCTTCTCCAAAGATCGACCTGATGTTGCGGTTCGATGGGGCGCAACTGCCCTTGCGAACAACCGTATTCAACCCCGTTGATACGCACCCGTCCCTTTGGCTGCGATTCCAGTTCGCCTGTCATCGCATTGATAACATGGATCTTCTGGGTATACGCTCCGATATAAAGTCTTCCGTTCGATAGAACCGGAGGGGAATCCATCCATGTCCCCGACTCAAAATCCCAGAGCTGCTCACCGGTTGCAGCATCAAGTGCGTACACACGATTGTCTCGTGCACTGAAATAGACGCGATTATTCCAGACGGTTGGCGCATATTGAATCGCCCCGCCGGCTTTGAAGTTCCATTTGAGTCCCCACTGCTTTGCGTCGAGGGCGTATAGGACGTGGTCAGTCGATCCAACGTATACCACGCCGTTGGCGACGGCAGGGCTCGCTTGGATCTGTCCTCCTGTCTTGTATTTCCAAAGCAGCTTGAGCGGCGGTTTAAGGGTCTGATCTGGGCTCTTGCCTGAGAAGTGCAGGTCATACATGAACATGGGCCAATCCTCAGGGTGGGTGGGAGAAGCGGTAACACGCTGTTGATTTTCGGGCTGGTTTTCAGTTCCGGAAGATTGTGGCGTATCCTGGGATTGGCATCCCCATAGCAGGAAGGAACTCATGAAAAACAGAACAACCGTTCGATTCATTGACGACCTCTTTCCATTTATCGTAGGAGTTGCGCACTTGGACAAAAAATAGGTTAATAGTGCAGAGTGGCGAGTGGCTGAGTGTATGTACTACACTGTTAATATCAGCCCTAATACCCTGTGCAGCTATCTTATCTACGTTTACCGCCCCAGAAATTTGTGAAGTCAGACCGCCAAAAAGGTCTAATATTATTTTATCTTTCAAGGCAAACCTACTCTTTGATTATCGACTCTAACATTTCGGTTTACCCTCGCGCGTTTGCCGGCGAAGTGCTGTGGTGGCGTCTTTATCTACTGCCCCTGCTTCATGCAATTTCGCCTCTCACGTATCGCAAAGCGCAACCAGTTCCATGCCAACAAACTTAGCACCCTGCGCAAATCCCATTCCGCGTCCGACCCCAACGACGCCAACGTGGATCTTATTTTCGTTTGTTTTCTTTGTAGTGAGGTTGTCTCTGACTACGACTTGGTCAATTTTGTGGGACGATTTCAGTCGATAAAACTTCGATGAGTTCATCTAAGTGGACATGTCGGAAAAACTCCGAAAGCCGCTTCTGCTTCGGTTTCATCGGGAGCAAGATGAAATCTGAGCAACGCCCCTGGATGGATTCAAACACCTTGCGATAGGCTTGGCTTGTGGCATATCCGACAACCAGAGCATAGTGGTCACCGTGCTTATCAAGATAGGCGTTGAACCGATCAACGGCTAGCTGTATCTGCGCCGTGTTTCTGGGAGACAACTGGAAATCATAGCGCACGACCGGTTCCTCAGATTCAAATTCTTCCGGCACGGGCCCGTAGAGCCCCGAAAGGGTAATTTTGTGAATCGCTCGTTGATTCTCCCCGAAGGCGGTCTGAAGCTTGGTGTTGATGATAGTGTGTGTACGTGAAAGTGAATACGGCTTTTTCCCTGCACAGGGAATTGTCAAAAGGACCCTTTTATCCTTTGGAGGCGCGTAATTTGATGGAATGGCAAAGGAATCCGGCGTATAATCCAGCGAAATAGTCGGCTGTTCTTTCTGAAGATATGAAGCCGTTTCCTCTTTCAAAAGTGCCGGGAAAAGTTCCAATTGATAAGGGTTTCTCTCGACCGTACGCCGATTTTCTGACGTGGAGACATCCACAACCGTTTTTGCCATCCGGCTGGCAAACGCTTCATTATTTTTGATTAACCAGTCCACCGCCTTGCGGATGCCCCGCCCTGTCGAAGCATGATGGACTAATTCTTCGAGTGCGTCATCGGCTTCAATGGCGTCCTTCATACGAGAAAGCAGCCCCGCTTCCAACTCGAAATTATGCAAGGCGATCGCCGCATAACATTCGCTCTTGTATTTTCCGGTCGAAGTCCGTTTATAGCTTGTCGCTTCCATTAACGTGCGTTGCATTTCATCAAGTGAAACCTCCCGGCAGATGCGGCAGGTACAAGTCAGCTCGTCTAATTCCATGAGTTTTCGCTTCGCTCGCGTCAGTGAATCTGAATAGTTGAGGCCACGTGCTGCTTGAATATAGCTGGTGCTGTCAAAGCTATCGACACCCATGTAAGCCAGTATAGGTGCCAATTCACCGGAGACGCCGAAGGCGTGGATGGGGGTATGATGCCGCTCTGAATCTGGAATCGCTTTTTGAACTCCGCAGATCCGCTCAAGCACCGCCGAATCCTGTTTCCCCCGCAGTGGTACTAAAGAGCCGACCGCAAGTCCAAATGAGGGCAGTACGCCCAAAAGCCGGTCGAAAACCTGCCTGACATAACTCTCAATATCCGATTGGGATTGTCCATGACAGCAAACGTATAGAAAGGGAGGGCGCGCTTTGGCTGTGAGCAACGTAGCCACGCGACAGGCATTCTCCAGACTTAGGTTCATCCGTTTCTCAGCTTCGGAGCGTTCTAAACCCGGTGGTAACGGATAATCTAAAGAAGCAATAATTTCTCCCCCAAAGTCTTCTTGAAGTGCGAGAATATCATCGGCTTCGGTTTCCTTTTCAATTCCAAATTCCTTTAGGTCTAACCCTGTGTTGTAAAGCAACTTAAATCCACCAGAGTCGAGAAACAGGGGGGCATTATAAACACCGTTTACTTCTTGATACCATTCGCGCATTGTTTTTTGACGCCATTTTCTTAAATGTTTGCCCTCAAACGGGAAGTCCAAAAAGTGCAGGACTTGGGATAACATCGGCGCATCGTGCTTCATCAAATCACGGAGAAGGTACTTCCAGATGCCACCGCCGCGCGGTGTTGAACCGGTCATAAATGCAATGACAGGGTACAGAATCGGCGTTAATAAAGGTGACAACGGTTCGCCATTGCGTTGCAAACGAAGTTCACCGATTCTACCGCCTTTTCTCTGAACGGTTGTATGGTAAGTTGGAACTGTGTTCATAGTATGGTGTTTTTCCGCCGGTCCATTTAAGAACTAGCGATGCAATGGGATTGAGCAGAATCCGTTCTAATTATCGAATCCATAGTGTCTTCTATGCAATTAGTTTCGTATCTTCAGAGGGACGAAAAAATGAACTGCTTGAGAAAAGTGGTTCTTGCATAAAAAGCCCTCGTTATACTGCCATGTCCCTTGCCTTTGGTCCTTGGCTGAATATATACTCCCATTTTTCCGGTTAAAGTTGAAAAACCCTTCGTGCGAATTGTCTCTCTTACGAGATCATAATCGGTTCTGATTTGATCGTAGATCTCGGGATTATCTAAGTCGAAGGCTTTCACGGTATAAAGTATAGATTGCTTTTCTTGTTTGCTCTCCCAAATTCTGGCAGCAACGATTAGTTTCCTCAATTTGGCTAATAAATGGCTATTCTCAAAATCAGTACTTTTAACATTGTAGGCATCAATCATCGTAATTGCCATTGTTTCCTTGACCGTCAGCTTTCCACTTTTTAGATACTTCAGAGGAATGATTTTTAGTTCCCAAGAGCCAAAATTTGGAGATTGAGAGGAGTTAATTGGTAAATTAAGGTGACGTTCAAGAACGTGCCCTGCCCAACCTTTATTTGGTTTTCCTTCTTTGAAAACCGTTACCTCGTATTTATCAGCCAACAATCGAAGGTCTTGCCCGATAAGCTCAGACAATTTCAAGAGTGCTTCTTGTCTCTGCATATTCAATTCCTCTACAATGAACGCCTAATTACTCCGCGGGTAGCTCATTGAGGCGCTTTTGAGCAATCTGGTTATACAATTCCTCTTTCTCAATCATCACCCATTTTCGGTTATACTTTTCCGCGGCGATTCCGGTTGTCCCGGTCCCGGCAAATGGGTCGAGAATAAGGTCATCTTCATTGGTTCCCGCTAAGACGAGCCGCTCAACCACTGCCAACGGCTTTTGCGAAGAGTGTTTTCCATATTTTCGTTCGGAGGGCTTAGTCAGCGGAATTTCCCACATATTCCGCATCTGCTTGTTACTGTTCATCGCTTTCATCGTATGATAATTGAACGTCCAATTTTTTGCCTTCTTACTTTCATTGTTGACTGCCCATAAGATGAACTCGGTAGACTCCGTAAACATCCGACAAGTAATATTGGGCTGTGCATTCGGTTTATACCAGACAATTTGGGTAATAATCCGCCGGTCAAATATATTTTGAAGAATAAACCCAAGTGTAAAGATGCTGTGAAACGACCCAAAAACAAAGATATTCCCGTTTTCCTTGACAACTCTCAGGACTTCGGTGACCCAATCGAGTGTGAACTGGAAATATTCGTCTTTTGAAAAAATATCCCAACCTTCCTGCATGGTAATATGGGAACTGAACGCCCAGCCCAACCCCCTCTTTTGGGACATATTGAACGGAGGGTCAGCGATGCAGCAATCGAAGACGCTGTCCGGCAAAGAAGGCAGAATACTCAGGCAATCGCCGCATAAAATCTGATTGACGGAAAGATTTTCAAGTGTCGTGTCCGAAGATAAGGTGAGAACGGCTTTCGATGGGGCTGTCTGTATCTGATTTTCTGACGCGACTGTGGACTCCGCTCCCCGATCTGGGTCGAGAACAGGCTTCGGTAGGAGTGGATGGACTCCCGTTGCAAGATATTGAATCAGTTGGGCTTTATTTAACAACGAGTATCCTCTTAATCCACGTTTTTTCGCTTCTTTTCTCAGATCTTTGTCTCGCATTTGATGGAAATTCATTGATTTTCACTCCCTCGATTCCTTGATAGACAGGTCAATCTTTTGATTCACCACAATCCATCTGTTGACGTAGTACCGTCGTTGCTTCTTCGTCTACCGACAGCGTTCCCTCGTCCAACACCACGCCATACGCATCCCGTGCTGCTTCAAGCGAAACCTTGCTGTTCTTGACGTCGCGGGCCACATCGGCCGGAGGACGTAAAAGCGGGTCGCCCCATCCCCCACCGCCAGCCTGACGATGATAAATCCGCTCACCGGCCTTCATTGATGTGGAGATCATTGTCCGCAACACTTCATCGCTCTCATTGGTGTGGTGGAGCAGGTTGATCGAACCCCTACCCGGCTTCCCACCGTAGAGCCCGTAGGGCAGGTGGTCCCGTCGGTCAGACCGGATCACCAGATGCGCTTCGCCAGACAACAACTGCCATTCGCGTTCAAGGCCCAAGCCGCCGCGGAATTTTCCGGCACCGCCACTGTCCTGTACATACCCGTAGCGTTCGATGTGCACCGGATATTCGCATTCCGCCTGCTCAATTGGGATATTGCTCGCAACGTTGGCGGGGTTGCACAGTCCGTCGTTTCCATCACGGTCGGGGCGCGCTCCCCAAGTACCGGACATCAGTTCGTAGTAGACATATGGCGTCCGATCCTCCCGCTGCCCGCCAATGATAACCAGGGTATTGCCCCCCTCGCCGGCGGCTAAAACACGGTCCGGCAGCAGCCCGGCTAACGCGCCAAAGACGGTGTCCGCCAACCGAAACCCGGTGATGCCGCGCATTGAGGAAGCCGCTGGCATGACGCCGTGAACCACTGTGCCTTTCGGCGCGATGATTTCCAGCGGCTTGAACATGCCGGCCGTGTTCGGAATATCCTCACGCATCACCGAGCGGACGCATAGCGCAACCACCGATGCAGTGAAGGAGAGGGTATTGTTGATGGCGCCACGGACCTGTGGGTTTGTGCCGGTAAAATCAGCGGTAAGGGTGTCACCTGCCACCGTCATCGTTACCTTCAGGCGCACGGGTGGCCCGCCGACGCCATCGCTGTCCATGTAGTCCGTGAAGGTATGGCTGCCATCGGGCCAGGAGGCGATTTCTGCGCGGACGAGACGCTCGGTATAATCGATGAGGTCAACAGCACAAGTGGCAAACGTTTCCAGCCCATAACGTTGGATCAGCGTGTGCACCGCGCGCTCGCCGATGTGGCAGGCCGCCAGTTGCGCGCGTAAATCTCCGATAGCCATCTGCGGCACCCGGACATTCGCACGCAGGAGCGTGAAAATTGCCTCATCGGGTTCGCCACCACGATACAGTTTCAACCAGGGGATGCGGAAGCCATCCTGGAAGATTTCGGTATTATCACAGGCAGAGCTGCCAGGCAGGCGTCCGCCCAGGTCCAAATGATGAGCGGTGCTCACGGCGAATGCCACACGCTGGTCATCCCAGAAGACGGGTTTAACGATGAAGATATCCGGGATGTGCATCCCGCCGTCAAAGGGGTCGTTGAGGATAAAAACATCGCCGGGCTGTATATCTCCGTCGAATTTCTTAAACAGTGTTTCCATCGCGAAGGGGACCGAACCAAGATGGAGGGGAATCGTGATGCCCTGCGCAATCATTTCGCCATTGGTGTCACACAGAGAGGTCGAGTAGTCCAGACAGTCCCGCACGATGGTCGAGTAGGCAGTGCGATATAGGGCCATTGCCATCTCATCAGCTGCTGATGCCAGTGCATTCTGCATAATCTCGCGTGTAATCGGATCGATCTCAGACATTTTCAGGTTCCATAAACTAAAACGTAAAAAATGTGATAAATGCTAAAAGGTACAGTTGAAAAACGTCTACAAAGCATTAGGGAGGAAGATGGGCTGATTGTTTATCTAGCTTTCCATTCTTCCTCCCTTTCTGCCGATTCGTCTACTCATCGGCTTCCCTCTGGACACTTGTGATAATCCCTGTCAGCCTTATGAATTTTGACGTTTTTGTTGCAGTGCTAGCTTCTTCCTTTTGAGACACCGTTTTTGTTGATGTCGAATTTGTGTTCGTCGCCGAACCTTTCCACTTTTACTTCGTGCCATTGAATTACCTCCTTTAGCTTTCAGCTTATTAGGTGTAGCTCAACTTTCTAAATAATTTTCAAAAAGAAAGTAATGGTTTGTATTAAGGCGATTCATCGCTGTCCCAAATGCGCAATGAATTGCGCTACTACAAACGGAATGTATAGTTTAATACTGAAAATTACTTAGTTGGCAAAGATTGGGTAAAACCAAGATAGAATCTTAGGCTACCTTACTTTGCAAATCGCAAATTGGTATTATCCATCATCAACTGTTTTCGCTAGATAAAATAGAGCGTCACCGCACAGCTCTTCGACCTCTTCCATTGCAGCTTCCAACTGTTCTTTCGAGGAACATTGCAGTAGGAGCCGATCCGCGGTAAGTGTGATGTAACGCTGCGGATCTGTATAAAGGAACTCTACCTGCAGATTGGTCTCCTTGACAACCCGATACCCATTTCCTACCGAAATCGCATCACGAATTTCCAATCCATGAAAATTATTGTATAACACTTTTGCCCGTAGATCTTCCGGCGAAACCTCCGGGAAAGGCTGGTCTGATTCCGCTTCGGCCGCCTGCTCCTTCGATTCGCGGAGTGCATCTTGATCGCTTGCCGAATCAACGATGTCTTCTTCATCACCAACTTTCGCTTCTTCCGAATCATCCGCCAATTCCTGTTCGTCAGCAGTTTCTTCCGCTTGACTCAACTTCAGTACATCAGAAAGGACGCTCTGCACCGTGTCAGGTGTTTCTGGCATCGGCTGTGGGTGTGCCAGTATTTGCTCAAGAGTTCGCGCACAGAGTTTGAAGACAAATGGATGAAACGCAAGCGCCTCTGGGTCAGCGATTTCAAAAAGCGATCTCGCAACGAGCGCAACTTCCGCCTTCTCCCGGTACCCCATCCGTGTTAGGCGTGTTTCACATGCTTTGAGCGAATGCAACATGGTGCTGATAAAATCCGGGGTAATCAGTTCAGGCAACACTTCAAAACGGAACCTGTCGCTGATTTCTTCAGGGTCCTCCTCATCTTCTCGTATTGATTTGGTGTCATCTACATTGTCTTCATCTTCCAGGAAGGGGATATCGGACGCAAGCAATTCCAGCGTCTTTTCGCACAACAGATCCTGATCAAAAGTTACATTTTCAAACTCAGGTTCATCAAGCAGTAGTTTGCTCTTCATGATTTTGTCCTGTAACATTTCTTCATCGGACCTCGCGGTTTGTAATGCCCGTTGCTTTTGAAGAGCCAACTGCTTGCGCCTGGATTTTTGATTTTGTTGACGCTTTTCTCGTTTACGTGCAATGTTGAGACGCCGATTTTTCTTTTTTTTAGCCATCTTTGACCTGATTTTCGACTGTGTGGGATGAAATCATTCCGAGAAAGAGTTTAGACTCAGGAAAGTATACAGAAAGAAGCTGGAATTGTCAACACCGATCAAGAGATACTTCTATCTTGTCTTTCCTTTCCCCAAAAAATGTAAAATTTCTTTTTGAAAAGTCAGCAAGTAAGCAAGTTTAAAAAATATCTGTGCCTTTTTATCCAGTCCACCAAGAACTGGGAACTCAGAACTAGGAGTTGGGGAAATGGATCCCGCTAGATCCAAGCTCCTAGCACCCCGTACCATCTTTGGCAATGAAAGTGGAAAATCTTAATTCGAACGTAACTGTTCAGATGGTGAAAACGAAGAAGAGCTTTGACGCAATCCTTCGACAAGCTCAGAGCCTATCCCCGATGGATCGGGAGACAAGTTCTAACAGATCGCGCAACAACGCTACAGATTATACTTGCGCTGCCTACCTGAACGGTTACCCTGACACCTTAATGGCGAATTTAATGATTGACAAATTTTGGGACAGGCTGATACAATGTACAAAATGAATGAGATTCGTCAGCAAACACAATCTGGTCACAAAGAAAGATAATCAGCGTGAAAGGCTTTTTCGTTTATTTCCTCATATTCGTTGGCTTGTCGATTATTTTGCCTTTGGCGGTGCTATAGGCCCAAAATCCGCAAGCGACAGCGAAACCGTCTCAAATTTTCGACTTGAGGACGTTTCTCAGTGTTCTGTTACCGGTGACGGTGCCAATCGTTGCAGCGGCGATTATCGGTTATTTCGGGATTAAGCCTGATCTGAAAGTTGTTCAGCGTGATGTGGGGTATATGCAAGCAAGCATTGGTCAAATCGAGAGCAGACTGGAAAGATCAGGTAAGCGGGCGGATGAATTTGAAGCAAGGATGCACAGATTTGAAGTCGCTTTTACAAAGGTTATCGATGGTATTGAACTTTTTGACCAAAAGTTTACCATTAGTCTTGAAAATCTTGACCAAAGGCTTGAAAGCGATATCGCCCACCTGAACGGGAAGATTGACACGTCTATTAAGCATCTTGGCCAAAAGTTTACCGCTAGTATTGAAGGGTTGAACCAAAAAATCAATAGTAATACTGAACTCCTGACCCAAAAGCTTGACATGCTAATAGAAGCATCGAAAGGCGGCTGACGACCGAAGCGCTGCGTCATGAGGTCGGCGCAAACACCGAAAGAGCCCAACAGGGAATATCCCTCCGGGCTCTTTTTTAATGGAGGTTCGCAATGACAATAGATGAAGCCCGAAAATGGATTGAGCAGAAGGTACTATGGGAAGTTCCAGGAGGCAAAGAATACAATGATCATGTTCGGCTTGTGATAGAGACCATACGAAGTTTTTCCGCCTTTGATGCAGTTCGAGATGAGGCTGAGAGTCAGGTGTTTACAGCTCAATCTCTTGAGGAAAAGTCAGATTTCCTTCCCTTTCTGATCGATTGCTCACGACACAAAGATTATGCAGGTTTGGCTTATGAAATCCTGTCCCAATAGCTGGATACTCGCCGGGTTATCCGGTGTCCTACTCACCCTTAGCTTTCCGAGTTTCAACCTCTTTCCGCTTGCGTGGATCGGTCTAATTCCCCTGCTGATTGCCCTCAAATCCGCTTCGAGTTGGAAATCTGCTTTTTGGCACGGCTATGTCACCGGGGTGGTCTTTTTCTTCGGATTGGTTTACTGGATTATCCTGCTTTATCCCTTCGCGAACATCTTCGTAACAACACTCGGCTGTGTGCTGTTGGTCGGCTATCTCGCAGTTTACATCGGCGTTTTTTCTGCACTGCTATATCAACTTCCGTGGAAATCTGGTCTGTCTTTCATCTTCATAGTGCCTGCAATCTGGACGGGGTTAGAGTGGGTGCGAAGCTGGATGTTGACCGGCTTTCCGTGGGGGAGTATGGGATATTCTCAATGGAACAATCTGCCAGCGATTCAGGTCGCGTCGATCGCCGGTGTGCATGGCGTGAGCTTCGTTGTTGTTCTCTTCAACGCAGCAATTGCTGATTTCATCCGCACTTATCCCGCTTGGAAACGCCAACAGACTGCAACACCCCTGCGCTTTGTGATGACTGAAAAACGTGGCATTATCATACCGATTGCCATTGTTATTGCTTCCTTTGTTTATGGTGTGTCTTCCCTGTCTAATCCCGTTGATACAACCACAAATATTAAGATTGCCCTCGTGCCCGGTAATGTACCGCAGCTTGAAAAGTGGAATCCCAAAAATCTCTCCTCAATCTTCAAGCGGTATGTCAAGCTGATCGAGAAAGCAGACGCTGCCGAGCCAGATCTAATCATCTTGCCTGAAACCGCTATCCCCGGCGCAATCTTTTCCGGCGGACAAAATCGATACCGTCGAAAGCTAGAACAACTGTTAAAAGATCAGCAAATCTACCTGCTGACGGGTATTCCACACCTTACGCCTGACGAGAAAATATACAATAGAGTGTTTCTGCTGTCCCCGGCCGGCAAACAACTCGGAAGCTATTCCAAAATGCACCTTGTCCCTTTCGGGGAATATGTGCCTGTGCCGTCGTGGTTGAGTCGCTATCTCCCAAACCTGATCCAATTTGCGCCATACGAACCGGGCAAGTCAATAGATCTTTTTCCCGTCCCGTCCACTGAAAACGCGCAGATGGGTATTGCAATCTGTTTTGAATCCTCATTTCCGGATCTTTTCCGCAAATTTGTCAAAAAAGGGGCAAACGTGATGGGGATTCTGACAAACGATGCCTGGTACGAGGGAACGACGGCACCAGAGCAGCACCTTGCTATGGCGCCATTCCGTGCCGTCGAGAATCACGTGGCGGTTTTCCGTTGCGCCAACGGCGGCATATCGTGTATAATTGATGCGCTCGGCAGGACAATCACGACGCCGATTCCACCCAGTGATACTCAGGGTTTTCTCATTGAGAACCTCCCGTTAAACAGTCGGGGCAAAACGGTTTACACGCGCTATGGTGACTGGTTTCCGATTCTCTGTTTTCTCGTGAGTGTCCTTCTGGTCCTTTACTATCATCGGATCTGGTTTATCTCAAAGTTCAAACGCGGTTCGTAAAGGATCAGACCACAAGTCAAGGGACATGTATTACTTTGACTTTGTTACATTTGGGCGTAGAGCCTGCTGCTAGCTGGTTCATGAAGTTGACCTTGAAAGGATGGAACAGGCTCCGAAGGATCGGGATTCTCGGAACGGAACTTGGCAGCCCGCTCTACTTCGATTCTAGCTATAATCTAACAAAGTCAAGTTACTTTACTCTTTGGAACACATGATTACGCTTCAAGTAGTTCAAAACTGAAACATATTATACAAGGAGATTTAACATGGCAAAAGACGAAAAGGACAAAGCAATAGATCTCGCGATTTCGCAAATAGAACGGCAGCACGGTAAAGGCGCGATCATGCGTTTTAGCAGTGACGATATCTTGCCAGTTGAAGTGATTCCAACAGGCTCGCTCGCACTCGACATTGCGCTTGGCGTTGGCGGTGTTCCTCGTGGTCGGATCATTGAGATCTTCGGTCATGAATCCAGCGGCAAAACCACGCTCGCTTTACATGTCATTGCTGAAGCTCAGAGGATGGGAGGCACAGCGGCGTTTGTCGATGTTGAGCATGCGCTTGATCCGATGTACGCCAAACAGATTGGAGTGAACATGGAAAGCTTGCTTATCTCTCAACCCGATACCGGCGAGCAGGCGTTAGAAATTGTTGAAACCTTAATTCGCAGCGGGGCGATCGACGTTGTTGTAATTGACTCTGTGGCGGCACTGACGCCCCAGGCAGAAATTGAGGGGGAAATGGGCGATGTCCATGTGGGGTTATTGCCTCGTTTGATGTCTAAAGCCTTGCGAAAGCTTTCTGGAGTTGCAAGCAAATCGAAGGCATGCATCATTTTCACGAATCAGATTCGCCAAAAGATTGGCGTTATGTTTGGCAACCCAGAAACGACGCCTGGCGGACTTGCGCTCAAATTTCATGCTTCGGTGCGACTTGAGACTCGACGGGCTGAAACCCTCAAGGTTGGGGACGAGATGGTCGGAAACCGTGTCCGTGTCAAGGTTGCCAAGAACAAGGTGGCGCCTCCCTTTACGCAAGCTGAATTTGAAATGACCTTCGGAGAGGGAATCTCCAAGATTGGAGATCTACTTGACGTGGCAACGAATCAGGAAATCATACAGAAAAGCGGAGCCTGGTTCTCCTATAACAGTGAACGTCTCGGACAGGGCAGAAATAACGCGAAAGAATATCTGATCCAGCACCCGGAGGCTGCTGTTGAAATCGAAGCCAAAATCCGCGAGAATCTTGGCATTTATGCCCAATCTGCTCCCGCATCGATTCTCGGTGTTGATGACGACGCTTCTGATGAAGGATCGGATGCGTAGATGAGGGAAGTTAAGAAGATCGGAAATTGGGAGATCAAAAGATCAGGAATTAATCTCCATGAATTTCCTTTCCTTTTCTCATCTATCCTTCTGTAAAATGAGGAGACCCCTCAATGAAACTCAGTTGCTGCGCGGGACTTGCGTCCTTCGTTCCTCCAACGGTCGATGCCAGACAGTTAGATACGAGCACAATTTACAGATCCAAACTTGAGAAAGCACCCGCTGTGCTTAAAACTTTGTTAGATGCTGGATGCGATTTTTTTGAGTTCGGCGTAGGTATGCTATGTCCCGAAGCCCCGATATCGCTCTTCGAGGGATTCAAAGAAGTGGTAAACAATTACCCACTTCGAGCAGAATGCTTTAATAGTTTCATCCCTGCCGACTTAAAGATTACCGGACCCCGTGTTGACAATGCGCGGCTGACCAACTACATCGCCCAAGCGACACAACGCGTGGCCGAACTTGGCGGGGAGGTCATTGTGTTCGGCAGCGGCGGTGCACGTAGCGTGCCAGAAGGGTTTTCACGTCATCGAGCGCGTGCGCAGATCCTTGAGTTTTTGGCTATCGGAGCGGAGCATGCGCGGAAACATGGCATCGTAATTGCCATCGAACCCCTGAACCGCTTGGAGACAAACCTGATTAATAGCATTGCCGAAGCCGTGCAGTATGCTGATGAAATTGCGCGACCGGAAATCAAGGTGCTTGTCGATTTTTATCACTTGATGGTTGAAGGGGAGCCTTTTGATCAGATTGTCAACGCTGGAGAGCGGGTTGCTCATGTGCATGTAGCGGATACCGATCGGCTCTATCCGGGCAGCGGCAAATACGATTATCAGGGCTTTGTGCGAAGCCTCGCTGATGCTGGATATGACGAGCGGCTTTCTGTTGAGTGCAACTTTAGAGATTTTGATCGGGAAGTGCCTCAATCGATCCGTTTTCTGCGGGATGTGTTCGACGCAGGTTGAGATGGCAAAAGGAGCTGCCACGCCCATCTTCCGCACGATCTGAAAGGGTTTGGCCGTACTTCCATGATGTGCGTGTGAATTTCTGTTTTGCTCCCGTCCATTTGTCCCGATAGATCGGGATGCAAGCACTTGATTGCTTGATTGCAAATTTGCATAAACGCCTGTATATACTGGTAAAAGCCCTGTAATTGTGGGATATTTTACTTGACACGATTATAGTCCAATGCTATAATCTAAACTATTCTTGAGCAGTGAAGAGATGCTAGCCTCGTTGGGCAGTGACCTTCAACTATGACCATTTGGTTGCTACCAGGAATATGGTGATGTCTTTTCCAAGACGAATCATGACAATCTTTATGAGCATTAGCTGCATTACTCTGGCAGGTTGCTTTCTTAAAGTTCCTGTAAGTGAGCAAGAGGCAGCCGGTCGGCTTTATTTGAAGCCAATGAATTTACAAAACGATGAGGAGTACAATGAAGCCGCAACCGAGTTTAAGCAGTTCGTCGCGAAGTATCCCAAGAGTGATGATGTTGACAACGCTCAACTTCAGATTGGCAATAGCTATCGCAACCAAAATGATTACGAAGCAGCAATTGAGGCGTATCGGCTGGTAGATCGCGATGGTGACGCAGTTGATGAGGCAACATTAGCAATTGGAGATGCTTATCTAATGTTAGGGCGTCAATCTGATGCGCTTGTGTCTTACCGTGAACTCGCCGACAAATATCCTTATTTCAACAATGATTTTGCCCACGCTGCTCAGGATCGGATTGATACCCTCATACAACTTGATACACTCCACAAAGATTTAAAGACCCCTCCTTCAGCACATCAGATAGCAAAGCTTTACTTTAACATCGGTCACTACGATACAGCCAGCCGCGAGTTTGAGAAGGTTTATATCGACTATCCTGACAGCGAACTCGCTGACGATGCCTTATGGATGCGAGGTGAATGTTATTGGCAGAAAGCACGACAAAAGCTAGTACCCTCCTTCCAAACACCTGAGCAGGAAGCCTTTATTCGGGTACAGCGGATCGCTATCCGCAACTTGCTGAACTTGATCGATATGAGGTTGACGGCTATCCACACGCACCGGCTGGCAAACGTGGCGATCAATATGAGTTTTTCTACGCTGAAACACGTCGCTTATTGAATCGTTACCCTGATTTGAAACGTTGGCGTTTAGAGGGTTTTTTGTCCCCGGATGATACAGCAGCGTTTGAGATATGGTCTGACCTGTTTTATAAATATCCCAATACGAACATAAAAGAGGTTGCGCCGCAAAGAATAGCGGAACGTCTGATTCAATTGGGAAATATTTATCGCAATCTTTCAATGGACGACTTTGCAAGCCTTCTTTTCAAAAAATCACTGGAGGTTTTTCCAAAACCAGAAGCGCACATTGGGCTTACCCGCTATTACGCCGATGTGCATAGCGAAGTTCGCTGGACGTACTACCGCTCGCGCATTTTTCACCACTTTCAGCGGGCGGCATCAATGGTGACTCCTGGCAGTGAACTTGCCATAGAAATTAATCAGTTCAAGGTCTGGATGCACTATCGATTGCGAATTGAAGCTTTAGAAGCAAAATCCTATCGGAGGAAATAAAGATAAATAATATCTTTACAAAATCTAGTATCGAGGTAAAGTGACGTTATGGCAGCCATCAAAGAATCAGCCGGAAAAAAAGATTCGGGAGCTCCCTTTGAAGATATACGAGAGGGATCTGATTTATCCCCACGTTCATCGGAGCGGATCTCTTACGAAAGACAGATTCGTGAACTCCAGTTTACTATCGAATCTCTGGAAAGTGAAGTCGATAATTTGAGAAGGCAGTTAAACGCTGCCCCTTCCGACGATGTTGAAATTCGCCTCTATGAGATGACACGTGAGTTAATGCAAGCCCACCGTCGAAATCGGAAGTTGACCAGCACCCTTCAAGAAGCGAAAGAAAAACTGGAACACTTGAAGGAAAAAGTTGAGCAGTTAAGTGCTCCTCCCAATAACTACGGCGTCTTTCTCCAATCAAATGATGATGGAACGGTTGATATCGACCTTTCTGGCAAAAGGTGGCGTGTCAACGTGGATCCGGAGATTAACATTGAGCAACTCCAAAAGGGTCAGGAGGTCATCGTCAATGGCGTAATGAACGTCGTGAGTGTGAGAGAATTCGAGCGGCAAGGTGACGTGGTTAAGGTCAAGGAGGTGCTTGATGATAACCGGGTGCTTATAAACCTGCGCGTAGATGAAGATCGGGTCGTGGAAGTCTCTGATCCGCTCAACGAGGAGGAACTTAAGTTTGGGGATAATGTGATGCTCAACCCGATCACCGGAATGATTATGGAGAAACTCCCCAAACTTGAAGTCGAAGATCTCCTCCTTGAGGAGGTGCCAAACATCAAGTATTCGGATATTGGTGGGTTAAATGATCAGATTGAAGCGATTCGTGATGCCATTGAAACGCCCTATCTCTACCCCGATGAATACAAGGAATTTCAGTTAACGCCTCCGAAGGGCATCCTGCTCTATGGTCCGCCAGGCTGTGGAAAGACTTTGGTTGCCAGGGCGGTCGCCAATAATCTGGCAGCAAGGGTCCGGAAACAAACAGGTAGAGACGATGTGAAGAGTTATTTTATCAATATCAAGGGTCCAGAATTGCTCAATAAGTATGTCGGCGAAACGGAACGAAAGATTCGAGAGGTTTTCCAGAAAGCCAAGGACAAATCCAAGGAGGGTGTTCCGGTCATTATTTTCTTTGATGAGATGGACTCCCTTTTCCGATCCAGGGGCATAGGTATCTCGTCCGATATGGAGTCAACGGTGGTGCCGCAATTTCTCTCTGAGATCGATGGCGTTGAAGGGCTTAGGGATGTGGTTGTGATCGGCGCGAGCAACCGCCAAGATCTCCTGGATCCCGCCGTTTTACGCCCCGGTCGGTTAGACATCAAGATTAAAATTGATCGCCCTGCGGAAGAAGGCGCAAAGGATATCTTCGCTATATATCTGACGCCGGACTTGCCAATCGCCCCCTCAGTGTTGAAAAAGTTTGATAACGACCGAGAAAAAGCGGTTCAAGATTTCATTAATCAGGCGATCGAGGAGATGTATGCAACTACCGATGGGAACAAATTCATCGAAGTGACTTACAACCGTGGGGAACATGAGACTCTCTACTTCAAGGATTTTGTGAGCGGTGCAATGATTAAAAACATCGTTGACCGTGCCAAGAAAATGGCAATCAAACGGCTGATTGATTCTGAAAAGCAAGAGAAGGGAATTATCTTCGATGACCTCGATAAGGCGATCCGAGAAGAATATAAAGAGAATGAGGATCTGCCCAACACAACCAATCCTGACGATTGGGCGAAAATATCAGGGCGCAAAGGAGAAACAATCGTCAGCATCAAAGCGTTGAAGCACGAGCCAGACCGGAAAAAGAAGGATGTAAGAACCGTCAAAGGCGGCGCGTACCTTTAAAATTGAATATGTTATGACCACACCAACGATTATGGGGACCGAAACTGAATATGGAATTTCGGTCAAGAATGCACGAGACCAGGACCCCGTCGCGGCCTCGACGCTTGTTGTAAATATTTATAAAGATCGCGGGATAAAGGGAATCACCTGGGACTATGATCAGGAGAGCCCCTTGATGGACGCAAGGGGGTTCATGTCCAACGGGGAGACTGACATTCCAGATCAGGAGAATAACAGTCTCATCAATGATGTCCTCATCAATGGTGGTCGATACTACGTTGATCACGCTCACCCTGAATACTGTACGCCTGAATGCACAAATGCGCGGGATCTCGTCAAATATGAGAAAGCGGGGGAATTGATATTAGATTTGAGCCGCCTGGCTGCTGAAGAACTGTTACCTGCAAATCAGGAGATTATTATTTATAAGAATAACAGCGATTATAAAGGTCACAGCTACGGTTCCCATGAAAATTACCTGATGTCTCGAAGCGTCCCCTTCCAGGATATCGTTGATGGCTTAACCCCTTTCCTCGTTGCGCGACAGGTTATCACAGGCAGTGGTAAGATCGGCGCGGAAAACGGAGCGGAGGAAACAGACTATCAAATCTCTCAGCGTGCTGATTTTTTTGAAACTGAAGTTGGATTAAGCACCATGGTGGCGCGTCCAATAATCAATACACGGGATGAGCCCCATGCTGATGAAACGCTGTACCGTCGTTTGCACGTCATCGTCGGCGACTCCAACATGTCTGAGTGGTCCATCTATTTGAAGGTGGGCATCACGTCGATTGCGCTGCAACTCATTGAACAGAATGTTGTTGGCGATCGGTTCAAACTTTCTGACCCCGTTGCAGCGATCAAATCGGTGTCACGCGATCTCTCCTGTAAAACACCTTTGGCGTTAGAAGATGGTCGCAAATGGACGCCGATTGAAGTTCAGCGTGCATATCTTGAGTTAGCCCACAAACATATTCCTTCAGCGGATTTGTCTGAGGTGGTGCGAGACGTGATGGCGAAGTGGGAATTTGTTCTCGACCGTCTCGAAGATGATCCGATGAGCCTGGATCGACATCTGGACTGGGTGATTAAGAAGAGACTGATTGATGCGTACTTGCGACGCCACGGTTTAAGCCAGTCAGATCGCCAGGTTCGGATGGTAGATCTGCAATATCACGACCTCCGTCCGAATAAAGGACTTTACGCGAGGTTGCTGAAAAATGGACGTATTGAGCGACTTCTCAACCAAGAGGAGATCATTCATGCGATTACGAATCCGCCCGTCGATACACGTGCCTATTTTCGTGGCATGTGTTTACAAAAGTTTCCCAACGAAATTCACAGTGCAAGCTGGAATTCAATGATTTTTTGTATGGATGATTCTTCGATAGATAAAATCTTAATGGATCGCCCGCACTTCGGTACTCGAGAGATTGTTGGCGATTTGTTGAAAGATTGTACGGCTGCAGAACTTGTTCAAGCGATTCTTGCATCCAACAACTAGAAGGGGGGTAGAAATATGCCAGCCGAAAAGCAGCAGGAACAGAGAAACAAACGGACTCAGGATACTGAGGAGATTCAACCGAGCCAAGAAGTCATAGAGCAGGGCGAGGAGATTAAAGAAGATCTTGACCAGCTTCTCGATGAAATCGACGAAATCCTAGAAGAAGATTCAGAAGAATTTGTCGAAAATTACATTCAAAGAGGAGGAGAATAGTGTTCTTTAACCCCTCCGATTATAGGATTTCCGATTTCCTTGACATCCTGAAACGTGAACGCCCGGAGCTCCTGTCAAGGTTTGGTATAGAGATGTTCCGTGCAACGCCTCTACCAGACGCACTTCCCACAAACTGGACAGGACAGCATGTTTCAAATAGGGGTTCAATTAATCAAACCCTTACTCATGATAACCTGCTCGAGGGTACAACAATTTTAGCCGTGGTTTATAAAGATGGGGTTATTATTGCCGGAGACCGTCAGGCCACAGTAGGATTTCAAGTGGGGGAACGGCGTATCCAGAAAGTTTATGAGGTGGATACCTATTCAGCTATTGCAATTGCTGGAGTCGCTGGACCATCCATGGAAATGGCGAAACTTTTTCAGGTTCAGGTTGAGTTTTATGAAAAAATAGAAGGCTCATCTTTAAGCCTGGAAGGCAAAGCCAATTATCTGTCAAGCATGGTGAAATCCAATTTACCTATGGCATTGCAAGGGTTGGTTGTCATCCCAATCTTTGCGGGGTATGATCCGAGACGGAAACGTGGAAGGATCTTCAAATACGATGCGGTAGGGGGGCAATATGAAGAGAGCAACTACTATGCCACGGGGTCCGGTGGTAAGGATGCGCAAGCTACGTTGAAAAAGTTGTATAGCTCCGATATGCCCCGCGATCAAATTTTGAAGATAACTGTCGAGGCGCTCTGGGATGCCGCCGATGAAGACTTGGCCACGGGAGGTCCTGATTTGATTCGGGAGATTTTTCCATTGGTTAAGGCCATTGATCAGACGGGGATTTCAGATGTTCCAGATTCAGAAATCAAAGAACGCTACACCGAGCTGTTTGATAGGCTCCGTAATTGACAATTGAACATTGACAATCGACAATTTTCAATTGTAACTGTTCAGACCTAGCTGAAACGAGCGCTGGTTGAATAGGCGAAGCCGTATCGAAACCAGGAAACCAATCAAGGGAGGCGTGGATGCCCGCACCATATTACGTTTCGCCAGAGCAAATCATGCAGGAGAAAGAGGATTTTGCTCGGAAGGGGATCGAAAAGGCGAAAGAGGTTATTGTTCTGGAATACCAGCATGGTATTGTGATGGTCGCGGAAAATCCCCTGGCGACGGTTTTCAAGATTTCAGAAATCTATGATCGCATCGCGATCGCAGCTACAGGGCTCTATCCGGACTACGAAGCGTTACGATATGCCGGAATTCAGGCTGCCGAGGTCAAAGGATTTACGTTCAACCGCGAAGATGTCACGGCGAGATGGCTTGCGAATCAGTATTCACAGCAGATTGGCGCGATTTATCGGCAACCCGATGCAAAACCACTGGAGATCGAACTTCTCCTTTGCGAGCTCCGAGAGGATTCCTCATCAAATAACAGAATCTATCATCTTTCTTTCGATGGCACGTTTTGGGAAGACAATCAATATGCGGTCATCGGCGGGAGGGCAGATGAAATTGGGGGCATCCTCGAAGATGAGTATACTGGGGGTTTGGATCTGAATGGTGCTGTGAAACTCTCGGCGAAAACTTTTGAAGCTATCGAAGCGGAAGTAGACGGAGAAGATCGATACGAAATTACGGCGGATACGATAGAAGCAGCCGTACTTGATGAAACAAGGAATCGGCGCAAGTTCAGGCGTTTGCTTCCTGGCGAATTGAATGAGATTTTGAGTGCATGAATCGAAGAGTTTATGGCCTGGAAAATGAATATGGTATCATCTGCACGTCGGATCGGCGAGGTGGAAAAGCACTATCGATCCAAAATGCCGTGATGTATCTCTTTCGTGAGATTATTTCCGGACGGATGTATCCAGACGTTTTCCTGGAGAATGGCGCTCGGTTTTACCAGGACATCGGCTGCCACCCCGAATATGCGACGCCGGAGTGCGATAGCATGATCGATCTCGTTGCCCATGATAAAGCCGGTGAACGGATCATTGAACGGCTTTCTATTTCGGCGGAGCGAAAAATGCGATCCGACGGGTTTCTCGGACGGATCTCCGTTTTCAAAAATAATACAGATACGCCCGGCAATACTTATGGCTGTCACGAGAACTACCTGATGGATCGCCGCGTGAGCTTTCGCCAGCTCGCTTCGCAGCTTATCCCCTTCTTTGTTACGCGCCAGGTCTTTGCAGGCGCAGGAAAAGTCAAACCAACCAACCACGGCGGATACGCAATCTCCCAGCGGGCGCAGCATATCCGCGAGGAGATTTCAATTGCAACGACGACCGCACGAGGCATCATCAATACACGCGATGAACCGCATGCAGACCGAGAGAAATATCGGCGGCTGCACGTGATTGTCGGCGATTCCAATATGTCGGAGTTTACCACCTACATCAAGGTTGGCACGACGGCAATCGTCCTGCGTATGATCGAAGATAACTTTATCAAGCAGCGTTTGGCTTTGCGTGATTCCGTTCGGGCAATTCAGCAAATTTCGGAGGACATAACCTGCACTCAAAAGATTGAATTGGAAAACGGTAAACGGCTTTCAGGCGTCGAACTCCAGTGGGAGTATCTGGAGTGTGCCAAGCGGTATTTTGAGGAGGTAGAATCGGATCCAATTACCGATCAGATTATGGCACGGTGGGAATATGTTTTGACCTGTTTGGAAACCGATCCCATGCAACTGGATCGAGAGCTCGATTGGATAATCAAGAGAAAATTAATCGAAACCTATGTCATAAGCCGGCAACTCAAGTGGAATTCCGCAAAGGTCATGATGCTTGATCTCCAGTACCACAATATTCGGCCAGAGTTTGGATTGTATTACAAGCTCGAAAAAGAGGGGTTCGTTGAACGAATTGTCACCGATGACAAGATTGAATATGCGATGCATCACCCGCCTGAAACCACCCGTGCGAAGTTCCGCGGGCGTTTTGTAAAACTGGCAAATGAGCGAAAGATTCTTTGTGGCGTTAATTGGAGCTATATCCAGCTTTACGAACCCTACCAAAAACTCTTCCTTTCCACGGATCCCTTGCAAGCAGAATATGAAGAAGCCAGCCGGATGATTTATTCGATTTAGAGTGCTGTTCAAAATGAAGGCGAGGAAATGACTGCCGTGTATACAGTAAAGATAGGAACGGTGTTCCTACTCGTCGCCGGGCTCATGTTTGGATGTGGAGGTGATGACGACGCAACAGGCCCCGATACAAACGGACATACGCATGGTTATGATGATGACCACGAATTTGAGGATGCCGTCAATGACCTCGGCTTGGTATTTGACAGCCCCGCGGATGGGGGGAGACCCAGGACCTCTTTTAACGTCAATATTTCACCTATCCTTACAAACGGATGCGCCATCGCAGGGTGCCATGTCGCCGGGGGACCGCGCGGTATTGATCTCCGCACGTATGACACCCTCAAAGTGGGAGGAGAACATGCGGCTATCATTATTGCAGGCGATGTGAGAGAGAGCGAAGTCATCAAACAGATTGTTCAAGGCAAAATGCCTCCTGATGGGCCACCTCTGGAGGCAGACCAGATCCAGCTCATCATTGATTGGATTAATGAAGGCGCCGAGAATAACTAGACCTTTTTGGTATCGTAGAAGCGGTTTCTGTCCGATTCACCCTCCCCAACATCTTCCGATAGAGGTGTAGGGGTTCGCCTAACTGATGAACACGTAGGTTCATCCCTACTTACCAAGTATCCCTCCCTTCGTGGAGGGATTTTCTTTGTTCAACATCCTTTTGTTAATATCGTGGCAGTCGGAGATTAGTCATTGGACAGGGTGGGGATAACCGAGCCACCCGATTGAAAGCAAGATAACACTTCTTAATCATATTGCTAAGGAAATGATGTTCCCGAATTATTAAGGAGGTCTTTAATGTCTCAAGGTAAATATGTTTACTTCTTTGGTGGCGGCAAAGCTGATGGAAGTGCCGAAATGAGGAGCCTACTCGGCGGCAAGGGGGCAAACCTCGCCGAGATGACGAACCTCGGGGTACCAGTGCCCCCCGGCTTCACGATCTCCACTGAGGTTTGCAAGCTCTACTACAAAAACGAGAAACGCTATCCCATTGGGCTTGACGCACAAATTGACGAGAACTTACAGAAATTGGAAGCGGCGATGGATGCGAGGTTCGGCGATACTGAGAATCCGTTGTTGCTTTCTGTCCGCTCCGGTGCGGCGGCCTCCATGCCGGGGATGATGGATACGATTCTCAACCTCGGTTTGAACGATGATGCCGTGAAAGGGCTTATCGCCAAATCAGACAACGAAAGATTTGCTTACGATGCGTATCGCCGCTTCGTTCAGATGTTCGGGAACGTCGTCTTAGATGCCGACCACGCCGCATTTGAGCATCTGTTGGAAGCAAAGAAGGAGGCGAAGGGTGTTACGTTAGATACTGAACTTGATGCAACAGAGCTATCGGCACTCGTTGGCGAATTTAAACAGATTATCAAGCAGGTAACAGGACACGATTTCCCAGATGAACCCCGGCAACAGTTGAATATGGCAAGAGATGCGGTCTTTGAGTCCTCTGGAAATGAACGGGCAACGATCTATCGCCGCCTCAACGATATTTCGGAAGAACTCGGACGCACAGCCGTTAACGTACAGGCAATGGTTTTCGGGAATATGGGTGGCAACTCCGGCACCGGTGTCGCGTTTACCCGGAATCCGTCAACCGGTCAGGACCAGTTTTACGGCGAATTTTTGATGAACGCACAGGGCGAAGACGTTGTTGCCGGGATACGGACCCCGCTGCTAATCGCGGAGTTACAGCATATCTCACCAAACGCCTATACAGAGTTGGTTAATATCGGACAAACGCTCGAAACACACTACCGGGACATGCAGGATGTAGAGTTCACGATCCAAGACGGACAGCTGTTTATATTACAGACGCGGAACGGCAAACGGACGGGGCAGGCGGCAGTCCGCATCGCTGTTGAGATGGTTGAAGAGGGCTTAATTGATAAAACGACCGCCCTCACCCGGGTGCCACCGAACGACCTTGACCAGCTATTGCACCCCCGCGTTGATGCCAACGCGCAGGTCGATATTATTGCGCAGGGCTTGCCAGCGTCGCCCGGGGCAGCTATCGGCAAAGTAGTCTTTACAGCAAACCGTGCCGAAGAACTTGCGTCCGCCGGCGAAAAGGTGATTTTAGTGAGAACTGAAACATCGCCAGAAGATATCGGCGGAATGGACGCCGCGGAAGGCATTGTCACGGCACGCGGCGGCATGACCAGCCATGCTGCGGTCGTCGCAAGAGGGATGGGAAAATGCTGTGTCGCTGGGTGCGGCGCACTCTTTATCAATGAAGAGGCGTTGGAATTTTACGCCGGCGGGAAACGGTACGCTGAGGGAGATTTCATCACACTGAACGGTTCGACAGGAGATGTTATTAGTGGGCAAGTCGCCCTGATACAGCCCGAATTGAGCGGGCACTTCGCAACGCTGATGGAATGGGCTGACGATGTCCGAACGCTTGAGGTTCGCACCAATGCAGATACACCCGACGATTCCCAAGCCGCCCGTGAGTTTGGAGCAGAAGGTATCGGGCTCTGCCGCACCGAACACATGTTTTTTGCCAGCGGGATCGACGCGGTGCGTGAGATGATCGTTGCCGACGACACCACAGGGCGTGAACAAGCGTTAGCGAAATTGCTCCCATACCAAAGATCAGACTTCATCGGTATTTTTGAGGCAATGGCGGGCTATCCCGTCACCATCCGAACACTTGACCCACCGCTCCACGAATTTTTGCCGAAGACGAGCAACGAAATCGAGGAGCTCGCGACACGGATCAGGATACCGGTTCAGAAATTGCGTGAGCGGGTCGAAGAATTGGTGGAATTTAACCCGATGCTCGGACACCGTGGATGCCGACTCGGGATCGCCTACCCTGAGATAACGCAAATGCAGGCGCGCGCGATCTTTGAAGCTGCTATTGATGTGACAAAACGCGGGATTCAGGTCCTACCTGAAATTATGATCCCACTTGTCGGACATCTCAATGAGTTCAGCTTACAGCGCGAGGTCATCGTCGAGACCGCTGAAACTGTCTTTAAAGAACTCGGAACACGTGTAGAGTATCTCGTCGGCACGATGATTGAACTGCCGAGAGCCGCCTTAACAGCCGATAAAATCGCTGAAGAAGCGGAGTTCTTCTCTTACGGCACCAATGATCTCACACAGACAGTCTTCGGGATGAGTCGTGATGACGCGGAAAAATTCCTCGGCGACTATGTGAGAAACGGCATCCTTGAATATGACCCATTCCAAGTGCTCGATCAGGCGGGTGTCGGTAGCCTGATGGAAATCGGTACCGAGAAAGGGCGTTCGACCCGATCTGACTTGAAAATCGGCATCTGCGGCGAGCACGGCGGCGAACCAAATTCCGTGAAGTTTTGCCACGGATTGGGATTCAACTATGTATCTTGTTCCCCATTCCGTGTGCCAATCGCCCGACTCGCTGCGGCGCAAGCTGCCATTACTGAAAAATCCTGAGCGGATGGTGTCTTGTCTAAACTATTTGCGAGTGACACATAATTAACTGTTCGTAGTGGCGCAATTCATTGCGCGTTAGGTTCGACGACGTTACCGTAGGCTTGATAACTTTTTTATGACAAAAAAATGCCATCCCTCACCCTCAAACCCACCCACAAACCCATCAAAGCCTACTATGAATCGCTCAAGCAATTTGACCGGCTCAGCGTTACGCATGAAACCGCTGTCTGCTCGGCGTTCCAATTCCTACTCGAATACTGCGGACGGCAATTTAACTGGACCCTGGTGCCTGAACATTCGATAACCTCCCTTGATAAGAGGGGCCGGGGGGGTTCCGGTCAAAACAAGCGCATCGTCGTTGATGGCGCGTTGATTGACGATTTCCAGTTGACCCACGGCTATTGGGAGGCGAAGGATATCCACGACGACCTGCCCTCTGAAGTGGCCCGCAAGTTTGAGGCGGGCTATCCCCGCGACAACATCCTCTTCCAAACCCCACAACGTGCCATCCTTTGGCAGAACAATCAGCGCGTGCTCGATGCCGATCTGACCGATCCGACGCAACTGATCGAGACGATCCAAACCTTCTTTGCCCACCGTCCGCAAGAATACGCCGAATGGGAGGAGGCGGTGTCACAGTTCAAAGGCAAAGTGCCCGTGCTTGGAGACAGCTTGGCAGCCCTGATCCAAAAGGAACGGGGGGCCAACCCCCGCTTTACCACAGCGTTTGGGGATTTTCATGAGAAGTGCCGTCAATCGATCAACCCCAATCTCTCCGAAGCGGCGGTTGAGGAGATGCTCATTCAACATCTGTTGACTGAGCGGATTTTCCGAACTGTCTTTAGCAATCCTGACTTCACCCACCGTAATGTCATCGCCCGCGAGATCGAGACCGTCATCAACGCGCTCACATCGCAGTCGTTTAGCCGCGATGATTTTCTCCAAAGCCTTGACCGTTTCTACATTGCAATTGAGCGGACAGCGAAAACAATCAACGACTTCTCCCAAAAACAGGGGTTTCTCAACACAGTTTACGAGCAGTTTTTTCAAGGCTTTTCGGTCAAGGTCGCCGATACGCACGGGGTTGTCTACACCCCGCAACCGATTGTCGATTTTATGGTGAGAAGCGTTGCGCACATCCTACAGACCGAATTTGGAGGCGGGCACCGGGGGCGGGCAGCCACAAGGGCTGCCCCTACGATTTCGGATAGGGATGTGCACATCATCGACCCGTTTGTGGGGACGGGCAATTTCATCGTGCGGACCATGCGCGAGATTCGCAGAACCGCGCTTGCGGAGAAGTACACAACCGAACTTCACTGCAACGAGGTGATGCTACTCCCGTACTACATCGCAAGCATGAACATCGAGCATGAGTTTTACGAGGCAATAGGTCGCTATCAGCCGTTTGAGGGGATTTGCCTTGTTGATACGTTTGATCTGGCGGAAAACCGACAGTTACCGCTTTTCGCTCCTGAGAATACCCGCCGCGTTGAGGAACAGAAGGGGACGCCGATGTTTGTGATTATCGGCAATCCGCCCTATAACGTCGGTCAGGTCAACGAAAACGACAACAACAAAAATCGGAAATACGAGACGATGGACGGGCGGGTGAAGGATACCTATTCGCAAGACTCTCGTGCGACCAATAAAAACGCATTGGCCGATCCGTATGTGAAGGCAATTCGGTGGGCATCGGATCGGATTGGAGAGGAAGGGGTTGTCGCTTTTGTGACAAACAACAGTTTTCTTGACGGTGTGGCGTTTGATGGGGTACGAAAACACCTCGCAGACGATTTCGACGCGATTTACATTCTGGACTTGGGCGGGAATGCGCGGAAGGGATTGAAGGTCTCGGATGCCAATGTGTTCGGGATCCGGGTCGGCGTGAGCATCAACCTGTTTGTGAAGACCGTAGGGGACAGCCCCCGTGCTGTCCCGACAAAATCCCGTATCTTTTACTATCGCACCGATGACCTGTGGAACAAAAAACAGAAATTCGATTTTCTGAAGGAACGGCAACACATCGGCACTATCGAGTGGCAAACCATTCAACCGGATGCACGATACACATGGCTGACCGAAGGACTCCACGCCGAGTTTGAGACCTTTATCCCGATGGGGACCAAGAAAGCGAAAGCAGGAGATGATAAAAGTGTGATTTTTGAGATGTATAGCCGGGGGCTAGAGTCAACAAGAGATGCTTGGGTATACAATTTCGGTCGCAAAGGGTTGGTAGACAATGTTGATCGGTTTATAGGCACGTACAATTCAGAAGTCGATCGATGGCACAATCGTACAGATCGAAGTGTAAGTCTGGATGCATTCCTAACCACAGATGAAAGAACCATCAAATGGAGCAGCAATCTCAAGAGTTATCTTAGGCAGAGACGTAAAGCCATATTTGAATCACAGAATATACGTGTGGCTTACTACCGACCATTCACGCGCCAGTTCCTGTTTTTTGATGAAGTTCTTAACCATCGTCAAGGACACTACCCCCGAATTTTTCCCACACCGGAGACCGAAACAGAAAATAGAGTGATGATCGTCAGCGACCACGGTTTCCGTGCAGGCTTCAATACTCTGATGGCGAATCTGATTCCCGACCTTCACACACTCGCGGCAAGTGACAGCTTTCAATGTTTCCCATTCTACACCTACGACGAGGACGGGGGGAACCGCCGGGAGAACATCACCGATTGGGCGTTGGCACAATTCCGGGCACATTACCGAGACGAGGCAATCACCAAGTGGGACATCTTTCATTATGTCTACGCGCTCCTGCATCACCCGGAATATCAGGAGCGGTATCAGGCGAACCTCAAGCGGGACCTGCCGCGCCTGCCATACACGCCGGACTTCTGGGGGTTTGCCAAAGCAGGGGCACGGTTGGGGGAAATCCACATCGGCTATGAAGACATGGACGAATATCCGATCAAGAAGGTCGAAACGCCGGGGAAGCCCCTCGACTGGCGCGTCGAAAAGATGAAACTATCCAAAGACAAAACACAGCTTGTGTACAATGATTTCCTGACCCTCGACGGGATTCCCCCGAAGGCGTTTGAATATCGGCTTGGGAATCGGTCGGCGTTGGAATGGGTGATGGATCAGTATCGCGTCAAGACGGACAAGCGGACGCAAATCGTCAATGACCCGAACCGTGTGGATGACCCGCAGTACATCGTCAAGCTCATCGGGCGGGTGATTGCGGTCAGTTTGGAGACAGTGGGGATTGTGGAGGGGTTGCCGGAGTTGGGGATTTCTGACCAGTGAAGAATCAAAAGGAGTAATCCGTAGATGAGTTATGATGCAAAAGTTTTTAATGTAATGATTGCTTCTCCTAGCGATGTTGCATCTGAAAGATCTATTGTCCGAGAAGTGATCTATGATTGGAATGCCGTTCATTCGGAAAGAGAAAGTATTGTATTGCTTCCCGTTGGATGGGAATCACATTCGTCTCCAGAAATGGGAGACAGAGCACAAGCAATTATAAATAGGCAAACGTTGGATAAATGCGACCTTTTAGTGGGGATATTTGGAACTCGAATAGGAACAGATACCGGTGAATACCCTAGTGGAACTATCGAAGAGATTGAACTGCACATTGATTCAGGGAAACCAGCGATGGTCTATTTCTCAAAGCAGCTTGGGGGTTCGGATAACTTCGATAAGAATCAGTATGCCAAGCTCGAGGAACTGAGGAGGGACTACGAAGGTCGTGGTTTATATGAGATCTACGATGGCGATGCGGACTTTAAAGACAAGTTTTATCGTCAGCTTGAAATTAAAGTGAATGAGCATGAGGTTTTCCAGTTTCGAGATGAAGATATTAACTCTGGTATAGGGCTAGAGGAATCGGAAGGAAATATCCCTCGGTTAAGTGATGCGGCAAAAATTCTCCTAAAAGAGGCTAGTCGAGATAATCGTGGATATGTTATGTATGATGTTACCATGCAAGGAATTAGCATTGAGACTAATGATAAGAACATCATCCCTGATCGAAACCCTAGAATTGTGGCGCAATGGGTGGCAGCGCTGCAGGAATTGGTGGAGGCTTATCTTTTAGATAATAAAGGTCCCCGAGGTGAAATACTTCAAGTTACACCCCGCGGATACGAAATCGCTGATATGATTGAAGGGACAACATAACAAGCGCATGCGTGCAGATGCCAATTTAGCTGTGCTGCATTACTGTGTATCTATGGAATAAAAAATCTATTTTGACAAGCCTTGCATACACATGTCGTCCCTCTGGGGCTGTGTTAGTTCATTTTTGTTGGGTTTCACGGTTCGCGTTCAACCCAACCTACAACGCTGTGATGTGTAGATGGATAGAGTCGCGATTCGGAGATCGCTCCTACAGGTTCTTGTCGTGATTCGGAGGGTACGCCGTGTAGGAGGGAATTCCGATTCCCGATTATTTCAATTCTCATTGGCGAAGGGGATTTATGGAAAGATCAAATATCAAAGCACTCACATTCGATCTATTCGGTACAATTTTGGATCTAGGAGGGAGCCTGACACCCTACATCGCGGAGTTCTTAAAGGCGAAAGGAGCTGAGGTGTCGCCGGATCGGTTTTGGGACCAATGGCGGGCGCGGCAGCGCATCGAGCAGTATCAGGACACCCTCGTGATGCTGGGGCATAGCGGCTATCTGGAAACAGTGCGCCGGGCATTTGTTTACACGCTCAATTTGAATGGGATTCAAACGTCGAGTGATGAGGTGAAGGATTTCATGCGGTCTTGGGATCAACTCTCTCCGTTTCCTGAGGTCCTTCCGGCGTTAGAACGGCTCAAATCCCACTACCAGTTGGTGATTCTGTCGAACGGCGATCCGCACTTCCTCGACCATCTTGCAAACAATCGTGTCCAGTGGGATTTTGATGATATCATCTCGGTGACGGATGTCGGTGCGTTCAAGCCGCACCCCGCTGTCTACCGTTACGCTGCCATCAGTAGGCTCCGCCTTGAGGTGGGTGAGTGCCTGATGGTCTCCGCAAATTCGTTTGACGTGATGGGCGCGAAAGCCTGCGGTTACAAAGCCGCGTTTGTCAACCGCTATCAACTTCCGTATGAGGATTTGCCGTATCTGCCGGATGTGACGGTTGCGGATTTCACGGAATTGGCGGATGTGCTGTTGTGAGTTTGTCTGAATCGCGGATTGGGCGGATTAAAGGATTGCACGGATTAAATTGTCTGAATCGTGGGTTAAGCGGATTCGTACAAGATTTATTTCAGGAGTCACATATTGCTCCTTCCCGATAAGATCGGGATTCAAAGCAACTGGAGCGAAAGGACATCTATACACCTATCGCCCCGTTGGGACTTTGGGTGGCAACTTGTGTTATGTTAATAACCTAAAAGGGTGAGGTAGATGCGCTGCCTCAACACGAATATTATTACGGAGGTGAAGAGATGATTGGAAGCCTGCAAAGGGTTTCTTTACGTGAGGTTTGGCCCCATGAAGCACGCGATTTCACAAAGTGGCTTGAGAACAACATTGATGAGTTGAATAACGCGATTGACCTGTCACTCTCAATCGTAGAACGTGAGCATCCAGCAGGTGATTTCAGCGTAGACCTCGTCGCAGAAGATGAATCGGGGAATCCTGTTATTATTGAAAATCAGCTTGAGCGGAGTAACCATGACCACCTCGGCAAGCTAATCACCTATTTGGCCGCAATCGGTGCCAAAGCCGCTATCTGGATTGTCGCTGATCCCAGGCCCGAACACGTCGGCGCGATTTCTTGGCTGAATGAATCGTCTTCGGCCTCCTTCTATCTGCTTAAGCTTGAAGCAGTTCGGATCGGAGATTCGCCACCAGCACCGCTGCTAACACTGATTGTTGGTCCCAGTGAGGAAATCCGGGAAGCTGGCGAAAAGAAGAAGGAACTCACAGAAAAGCACATTCTCTGCCGCCGGTTTTGCACACAGTTGTTGAAACAGGCTAAAGAAAGAACCCAACTACATGCCAACAGTTTACCCAGCCAGAGGGGAGAGATATGGACAACAGAAAGTGGGTTATCCTTTGGATACGTTATCCGGCAACATAAATCTAATGTGGAGCTGTACATCGATCGAGGCGAGGGTGCGGACAGGGAGAATAATGAGATCTTCGATACGCTCGAAAAAGCTAAAGGAGAGATTGAAGAAGCCTTTGGTAAACCTCTCGAATGGCTTCCCCTCGAAGACAAGCGTGCTTGTCGAATTGTAAAACGATTTTCTCTGGGCGGTTACCGAGACGATGAAGAGAAGTGGCCGGAGGTACAGGACGCCATGATTGATGGGATGATTCAGTTGGAGAAGGCATTCAGATCTCATATTGACAAGTTACCGGTGTAATTATCATCACGGGTTTATCCCCCACCATATAGCAAGGGGGCAATTGAATATGGCATTTCCATCACACGGTGTTACTCACCGTCCAACCGTGACCGGCACGCACGGCATGGTTTCCAGCGCGCACCCCCTCGCAAGTTTGGCGGGTGCGCGGATATTACTTCAGGGCGGCAACGCTTTCGATGCAACCGTTTTCAAGACGCATAGGACCGAGGAAGTAGAGAAACAGTTACACGACATCTACGGGGTGATTGACCAAGTTGTCATACGTCTTTATCTTGAGGTTGCACACGAAAGCGGTGGGTCTGAGGAAACAGTCGAGGAAATTCCGATGAGTTACTCCACCGCTTCTACAATTGAAACCAATTTTCTTTGTGGGTAGCTTTTGGGAAATTTAGATAAAAAAAGCCATGTAGAACAATCTACATGACTTTTTATGTATATCAGAACGATAAGATCTGCAGAATCTATCGGCGATCAGGGCGACGGCGGATTTGTTCCCGCCGTGCTTTGCGTTCCTCATCAACCTCCGTATCTCTGTCCGGTAGATGGCGCCGCTGTTTCAACCGCCGCCATGTTTCCCTCCCGTTCTCTCGACGTTCACCCGATGACGTTTGCCGGCTCCGATTCCCCGACCGTTGGAAAGAGTTATCTTCTCGCTGCCCTACGCGTCGGCTATTCTGGCGATTCGAGTTCGTAGGTTGGACTGAATCTTGGGTTGGTGCACGCCGGATGGGAGCCTCATCCTCGGTGTAGCTATCATTCGGATTTGGGGCAATCGCGTAGCCACCATAATGCAGGTCTTCCGCATATTGATAGTAGTGTGACATGTGCCAAGCGTCATAGGAGTAATGTGGTGGGGGACTGCCGTAACCTCCAAAGTAGTAGCCATCGTACACAACTTCCTCCCGTTCATCAACCGCTTCATAAGGTTGGTCTAGAGGGACGAGGCGAGCACTACACCCTGTCAAGCCACTAAAGGCGAACACCCCAAGCACGATAGCGTAGATGAAATCGCGAGGTTTCATAGTATCCCCCTATTTCGCCGTTGGCAGATTATCAGCTATCTGTACTACTCGCTTGTTGAAACGACGGGTTAATCTCCCCATGCCTCTCCACGAGGCACCCACAACGATTGCCCTTCATAGATGCGATCGCGATCAAAGTGATAATCGTCTTGATTTGCTTCGACTAGCCTTGGCCAAAGCTTGGCATTGTCGTAGACTTCTGGACGTGAAGCAATTATTGAAAGTGTATCGCCTTTACGCACACGATATTGGTTGACTTTCTTTGGAGAAGTGATTGTAAAACTAAAGCTGTGGCCCGAAGCAAGGGTGTTGGCGGCGGCGGAAGTATCTTCGACGTCTGATATGCTAATGGTATATTTGCGCCCCGCCCGAAATCGATCATTGGGAGTAAATGTAATTGTGTTTCCGCTACCAGAGACACTACCAGCAATCTCACCAGATTGTTGGCTTACCGATAAAGAACCCGATGCGCTGTTAACATCTTCGCTGAAGGTGATTGAAATCGGAACACCCACACTCAGGGAGTCTTCATAATCAGATATGACTGTTCCATCTGAGGGATTTGTTCCCGTGATTGTCGGGGGCGTTGTATCGGTGTAGGTGAATTTCTGGGACATTGTGACAATACCTTCTGGCTCGGTATTGCCCTTGTTGGTTACAGCAACCGAAACCGATTCTCCCGCTGTCCCCGGCGGCGTCATTGCTGTAATCTCGGTTTTACCTGGGACATTTACATTTGTGGCATCTTTCCCACCGAATTTAACCATAACGCCCTTTTTCATATCAAATTTCTCGCCTGTAATTCGGACGGATGTTCCACCGGTCTCAGGTCCTTCCGTTGGGCTGAGATTTGCGGGCTCGGGCGGCGGATTGCAGCCTCCACAACCAGAAACCCAGGTCAATACAAATGCGAATACAAAAACTGTTGCGACATTTCTGAGTTTCTTCATTTGTTTTTCTCCTGAACGTTTAGATGAGATTCAAAATCCTTGGTACAAAGGATAAATTGGGTGATAACCTTTTCTAGTATACAGGTTAATGGGAGGTTTGTCAACACTTTTTATGGGGAAACACACTTCCAGAGAAGTCACCCCGGAAAATTGGGGGCTTCAAGGAAAGAGAATTTCCCCAAGGCCATATCTTTGACGAATCATGCACTGCGCTGTTGGAGTTGATTTTCCTTGCTGTCATTCGTTGCGGACTTTGAAGTTCGTCGTGGACCGCTGAAGTGAAGCGTTTGTAGCACAGTCAATCGGCGTGAACGCCTCACCCTTTCGTTTGCTCATCCCGTGAATCGCCCGGGCAAATAGCTCTTTGCCGATGCCTGTTTCTCCCTGAAGGAGAATGGGGAGATCGGTCGGTTCATACTTTTCAACCAATTGCCAGACCTGCTGAATCTGGGGACTTTCTCCGATAATCGCGCTACGCATGGATAGCTTCTGAAAGCTTTCCCTCTCATTGTCTCTGAGTAACGCGCTCACCGCTTGTTTGAGTTTCTGATTATCAAACGGCTTTTCAATGAAATCATATTGAGTAAAACACAAAGATGTGGTAAAATAGAGAAAAGAAGGGAGATAATTTATGTCCCAAAATTTCCGCTTTCGGAAATTACCATCGAACTTCCAGAGCCGATTATTGTCCGATTACGCGAACAAGCCCACAAGTTAGAAAAGTCGCTTGAAAATCTGGTCGCGCAGCAAATTGTGAATACGTTCGATTTTGCGATTCCTACCGATTGTCGATGAGATTGGCCACATCACTGCGCTAATTTGGGATGTCTTTGAGTCGTTTAATACGGTTTATTATCAACTCATCCCGGATTTTGAACTAACGCCATCAACAGATACTGAAAAACTCGGGAATTTATTGATGGACATTAAGCTTGAACTTCAGCGCATTGCCCAACATACTTCTGATGCCGATGAATCTTGGTTGCAGCTTGCCAACTTATGCTATGAGGCAAAAGACAAGGAGGAACCAAATGAACGTCCATGAATACCAAGCGAAAGAAATCCTGAAAGCACACGGCGTCAATGTCCCACGCGGGGAAGTGGCGTCAACCCCCGATGAAGCAGAAACGATTGCCCGCAAGCTGAGTTGTCCGATGTACGTCGTGAAGGCGCAAATCCACGCCGGAGGACGCGGAAAAGGTGGAGGCGTCAAACTCGCGGACAGCCCAGAGGAAGTCAGAGAGCACGCCAAAGCCATCCTCGGTATGCAGCTTGTTACCCATCAGACGGGCCCCGAAGGGAAACTCGTTCGCAAAGTGCTGGTTGCTGAAGCGAATGAGATTGAGAAGGAGCTTTATCTCAGCGTGGTCGGAGATCGCGCGAGCTCGCGGGTTGTGATGATGGGCAGCGAGGAGGGCGGTGTGGATATTGAAGAGGTTGCTGCGAACCGTCCCGAAAAGATCCTCAAGGAGACAATCGATCCGGCGATTGGGTTGTCTCCCTTCCAAGCGAGGAAGCTGGCTTACGGTTTGAATATTCCGAAAGACCTCATCGGCAAAGCAACGACGTTGATGACCGCTTTGTACAACACCTTCATCGACTGTGATTGTTCGCTCGCCGAGATCAACCCGCTCGCTATCACGAGAACCGCTGATGGGCAGGACATTGTGGCTCTTGATGCCAAGCTCAATTTCGATGACAACGCGCTTTGGCGGCATGAAGATATTGAGGCAATGCGCGATCCGCACGAGGAGGATGCCCGTGAGTTAGAAGCCGGAAAATCGGGCTTGAGCTACATCAGCCTAGACGGAAATATCGGGTGCATGGTTAATGGAGCGGGGCTTGCGATGGCAACGATGGATCTGATTAAGCTGCACGGCGGCGAACCCGCGAATTTCCTTGATGTTGGTGGCGGTGCGACGGCGGAAGCTGTTACGCACGCTTTCCGACTGATTCTCGCCGACGAAAAGGTGAAGGCGGTCCTCGTCAATATTTTCGGTGGTATCATGCAGTGCGATGTGATCGCCAACGGGATTATTGAGGCGGTCAAGCAGATTGATCTGAAAGTCCCGCTTGTTGTGCGGTTGGAAGGCACGAACGTGGAATTTGGGAAGCAGATTCTTGCGGATTCAGACTTGAATTTGATTGCTGCTGATGGGCTTGCAGAAGCGGCGCAGAAAGCGGTATTCGCAGCGAAAGGAGGGTGAAATGAGAAGACATTGGAACCGTCTAATTCTTATTGGGTATGGGTGCATGGTGCTGTTGTGTCTATTCGGATGTTTTGATGCCGATTATCCAACGAATACTATCGGCGATGTATTTGGGGGCATTGATGATCCGGATTTTTCAAGCGTTGCTTCGGCTAACACAAAATTTGGGTTCACGCTGCTTATGGATCTCCGAGAACGAGAACCCGGAGAGAATATTTTTATCTCTCCATTGAGCATCTCGATTGCGCTGACCATGACCTATAACGGAGCCGTTGGAGAAACAGAACGCGCCATGGCAGAAGTGTTAGAAATAGAGGGATTAGACCTGGACACAGTCAATTATTCCAACGCAGCATTACGAAAAAGCCTCGAAAACCCTGATCCGAAAGTCGAAATCTCGATTGCAAATTCAATCTGGTCGCGCCAGGGGGTCGAATTCAACCCTGATTTTTTAGATCGAAATCGCTTATTTTTTGAAGCGGAGATTGCCTCGCTTGATTTTAGCACGCCGCAAGCGACGGAAATCATCAACAGGTGGGTTGATACAAACACGAATGGCAAGATTCAGAAAATCGTTGAAAAGATTAACCCGCAAACACTGCTTTTCTTGGTTAACGCTATCTATTTCAAGGGTAACTGGCAGGAGGAGTTCAATAAGTTAAAAACACGGGCGGGCATTTTTCATCTGCCAGATGGGAGTAAGAAGCGGGTAAAGATGATGCGTCGAGAGGGAGCGTACCCATACTTCCGCGGTAAGAATTTTGAAGCAGCGAGCTTACCGTATGGTGATGGACAAGTGAGCATGTATATCTTCCTCCCCAGCCGCAACTCCAGCCTCAATGAATTTTTGGAAGATCTGAACGCGGAAAATTGGGCAAGCTGGCTGTCACAGTTTTCCCCAGTACGGGAAGACAGTACGATGATACTTCCCCGTTTCAAACTGGAATATGAAGTAAATCTCAACGACACGCTCAAAGCATTAGGGATGGACATCGCTTTCAATAGCGGTGCCGATTTTACCGGCATGGGACCAAGCCTTTTTATCAGTGAGGTTCAGCATAAAACCTTCGTGGAAGTAAACGAAAAGGGTACAGAAGCGGCCGCTGTCACTGCTGTCGTGGGAGTTACGTCTGTACCGCCGGTCTTCCGGGTAGACCGTCCCTTCTTTTTCGCCATTCATGACGCCAAAACGGAGACCATACTGTTCATGGGGATCGTCACGGAACCGATGTAGTCAGCGGAAGACTCAACCGCACAAGGTAAGGAGAAAATCCAGAAATGAGAGACAAGATCACCCCTCGTAGTGAGGACTATTCAGAGTGGTATACCGAAGTGATTCGGAAGGCGGAATTAGCGGATTACGCGCCGGTACGCGGATGCATGGTTATCCGTCCCTACGGATATGAGCTTTGGGAGAATGTGAAGGAAGGGCTTGATCGCCGCTTCAAGGAAACGGGACATGAGAACGCCTATTTCCCGCTCTTCGTGCCGATGAGTTTCATCAAGAAGGAAGCGCAACACGTCGAAGGCTTTGCACCAGAGCTGGCGGTTGTTACGCACGGGGGTGGCAAAAAACTGGAAGACCCACTGGTGGTACGTCCCACCTCGGAGACAGTCATCGGACACATGTACAGCCAGTGGATTCAGTCCTATCGCGATCTGCCGGTGCTAATTAACCAGTGGGCAAACGTTGTGCGGTGGGAGTTACGCACACGCCTCTTTTTGCGCACGATGGAATTCCTCTGGCAGGAGGGACACACCGCCCACGCCACCGCTGAGGAAGCACAGGAAGAAACGTTGCGAATGCTGGACGTGTACACCGATTTCGCCGTCAATGACGCCGCCATCCCGGTCATTCCCGGCCGCAAGAGCGACAGCGAGAAATTTCCCGGCGCGGACGCCTCCTACAGCATCGAAGCCATGATGGGCGACCGCCGGGCGTTGCAGTCTGGCACCTCACACAACCTCGGACAGAACTTCGCTAGAGCCTTCGACATTCAATATCAGGATGAAAACGGCGAACTGCAATACTGCTGGACGACCAGTTGGGGCGTGAGCACCCGTATGGTCGGCGCAATCATCATGGCTCATGGCGACGACCAGGGGCTTGTCCTGCCGCCGCGTCTGGCGCCCATTCAGGTGGTCGTTATCCCGATCTATAGGAAAGATGCAGAGAAAAGCACGGTGCTGGAAGCGGTTGTAAAAATCGAAGCCATGTTGGGAGATAGCGTGCGGCTGAAGGTGGATGACCGCGATGAATACTCTCCCGGATGGAAGTTCAACGAGTGGGAGTTGAAGGGAGTGCCGCTACGGATTGAGATTGGCCCCAGGGATGTGGCAAAGGACCAGGTAGTGCTTGCCCGACGTGATCAGCCAGGGCGTGATGGCAAGTCGTTTGTTCCGCTGGCGGGGCTAGCTGATGCCATCACCGATGGGCTGACGCATACCCAGAATGATTTGCTGCGTCGCGCCACCGAATTCCGCGACGCCAATACCTCTGAGCCGCCCGACTACGATTCGTTCCGAGGTGCAGCAGCTCAAGGGTTTGCTCGCGCCTGGTGGTGCGGAGAGATTGCGTGCGAGGACAAAATCAAAGACGATACCAAAGCCACGACACGGTGTATCCTCTTTGATCAGCCGGGTGGCGATGGACAGTGCATTGTGTGCGGGAATCCAGCAAGTGAAATCGCCATCTTTGCGCGGGCGTATTGAAACCGCGCGCTGTTACCCCGGAGTTAGGATGTTCAGCCGGTAATGGGTCGCCCGGCTAAAGCCTCGACATCCAGCAACCATCCATCAGTTTGAACTTGACAGATCACTAGGCATACGGGGCTCGATTGCGGTTTTGATTCACGTTTCACGCCCTAGGTTCTGTTGACATTTGACGGATTGAACCAATCTCCGTTCCGAGAGTCTTCGACCTGATGCACCTTGAGGCGATTTAGGACAACCGCCTGGGTTTTTGGCGGGTCGCGCGATGATTACAGCGTTTCCCGAATTCGCGATAGCGAAATGTCAACACGCCCTAATGAACAAATGACACAGATTGATTTTTCATTGACAGACAAGGTTGTTCTCGTGACGGGTGCGGGGAAAGGCATTGGTAAGGAGATTGCGCTGGCTGGCGCGGATGTCGCCGTAGGGAGCCGCACCGTGAGCGAGGTCGAACAGGTAGTGGCGGAGATTCGCAAGACGGGGCGACATGCAGAGGCATAGCGGCTGGATGTGACGTGGGTTCCGAGCATTCACGAATTTGTGGATAAAACACTTGATGTTTTTGGGTGCATCAATGTGATGGGGCGTCTCGCGAAACCGGAGGAGATGGCGGCGGCGGTTATCTATCTCGCAAGCGATGCGGCTCGTATGGTTACCGGGCATATCCTCGTCGTCGATGGCGGTTGGACGGCGGTCTAATGAAAGGAAGGATAGGGACAATGACACAATTGACTTCAAATGGTGTACCACTGGATATGTCGCCAAAAACATTCGGTGAACTACGTGAATCGAATGACTTGCTTGACAATATGCCCGCCTTGAGGGAACGCATGGCGGGGGACGGCTACCTCTTGCTCCGTGATTTCCTGAACTTGCAGTGTGTCATGGAAGCCCGGCGAGCCGTGTTAGAAGTGTTGGCTGAACATGAGATGCTGGACGAAAACTATCCCTTGATGGACGCACGGACAGCAAAGGGTGACAACAGAGCGTTTCGCTCGGCGATCAGCAGCCAAGCAGCATTGGGGAAGTTACCCGCCGTGCGAAAGCTGGTGCACTCCGGTCAGATGATCGAGTTCTACACCGCATTTCTCGGCGGCGACGTTCGGTCGTTTGATTTCGTCTGGATGCGGGTGATGGGGCCCGGCAGATCCACTTCACCGCATTACGACATCGTGTACATGGGGCGGGGGACAACGAATCTGTACACCTCGTGGACGCCGCTGGGAGACGCCCCCATAAGCGACGGCTCGCTAATGATCCTTGAAAATTCTCATCGTCTGGAAGAGGTCAAAGCCAGTTATGGACGGATGGATGTGGACAAAAAGGGCAATTGGAAAAAAACGGGCGGGCACTACGGCAAAGACCCCGCGGTGCTCCAAAAAAGATTCGGGCTCCGCTGGCTGACAACGGACTTCCGCGCCGGGGATCTGTTAATATTTTCCATGTACACGATGCACTGCTCGCTGGACAATGTTTCGGACCGGATTCGGCTCTCTTCAGACACGCGCTACCAATTGGCGTCAGAGCCGGTGGATGAACGTTGGATCGGCGAAAATCCAATCGCCCATTCCAAGCGGGAATAAAACGAGGATAAAGGCAAAGGCCCCGCGTCAATTCGCAGTCAAATTCGTCGCCGAACCCCGATCTTCGATCGGGGTTTCTCATGGCGAATTTCTAACTTGGAAGAACACGCTGGAATAAAAACCCAGTAAATGTTATTATATTCCACAGAGAACAGAACCATAACAAACAGGAGGTCATTATGATTATACGAAACTGGCGTGACTCAATTCCCTATGTTGGTCACGAAAGCAAGATTATCTGGCCCGTACTCACCCGTGCAGGGAACGAAAACGCCAATCCGCCGGAGGCTGCGTGCCTGCTGGGACTGAGCAATTTCACGCGACATGTGATTCAAGGGCGCGTCACGTCTGATTACCACGACCACGCAGACAAGGAGCAGGTTTACTACTTCATCAGAGGTCGTGGCAAGATGTTGATTGACGGTCAGGAGTATCCCGTCACAGCGGGCGACGCGGTGCATTTGCCGCCCAAGACGAAGCACGGGGTCATCAACGACGGCGAGGATGAAATTGAGTACTTGAACATTAGCGCACCCGTTGGATCCTAAGTTGCCGGACGTTGGACGAATCATCTTACGCATTACGTTAAGGAGCTATTATGATCAAACTCGGCGTTTACGGTTCATATTTTGGCAAGGACGAGCCCAAGACACTACCTTATGTTGAAGACTTCATTGACCTTGCCTACGAATTGAAATTGGACGTAATTGATTTCCGCGCGGATGTTGGGTTTCGCTCGCAAGAGCAAGATTACCTGCGCGACATCAAGATTAAGTGTGTGAAAGCTGGGCTGCCGATCGGCTATCTAGCGACCGGCGGCCATTTTGTGGGTACCGACGATGAATTGCGGGAGAAATTGGAACGGTGCAAAGCGGATTTAGATACGGCGGTTTTTCTCGGTGCCCCAATGGTCCGTTCATTTTGCGGGGTTCCGCCGGAAAGCGCCGAAGGCAGGGCACGTGAAGTCAACTGTTTCCAAGAACTCTGCGACGCCGCCGCCGAAAAGGGCGTCATCGTCGGTGTGCAGAATCACCCGTGCACGGGCGATGGCGTCCTGCGCCTCCTGCGCGATACGGACCGCGAGAACTTCACTTTTATTCTGGATACCGGACAGTGGGTGGGGTCGCCTGTGAAGAACCGCGGGGTTCCCGATCCAAACGTGGATATCTATGAGTATATGGAACAGACCGCTCCCTACGCCTCGTATGTCCGCGCGAAGGTCTACAAGGTCGATACCGGGCGCGAGGAGTGGCTGGATTATGAGCGGATTGTTGAAATTCTGAAATCGGTGAATTTCAACGGTTGTATGTCCATCACATTTGAAGGCAAGGATGCCAACGAATGCGATGACAAAGAAACCTTCAGGCGGGCGGCTAAGTATCTGCGCGAATTGCTTGCCGCCTAGCATAAATTATAACTTAATTCACGCTATAGCAAGCGTGCAGACACGATAAACAATCAAGGAGGTTGTAAGGTGAGAAGATGGGAGATCAATTAAAGAAGACTTTACGTCTCATCCTTGATAACGAACGTGGCAATTTTTTGGGGAAGCGTTTTAATGACGAATTCAAAATGGCTTTTTTATCCGCTGCGAAAATGAACGTGGGAAGATTGAAGGATTTAAGGCCCCAGATAAAAACATTATGATTTCTGACGTGATTAATGCGCTTGAAGGGATTGATCTGTCGAAACAGGTTAAAAGTTTATTCCTGAATTAAACTAGGCAGATTACGGCACTCCGATTGACAACAATGATTCTTGTTAGTCTTGAAAATCGAGAAGACGGTGTGGACTTGGAGGATGCCACTTAATTGCCCATTGAAACCCCTACAAACGGAGGCATTGTATCCTGATAGCACGGAAGGAGTACACATGGGCAAGCCCATGCACACAATCAGTCGGTTTCCAACAGAAGCAGTGGATCGGATCGCGGCAGATTTTCGCGGGCGTATCGGCTTCTACATTGAGGACCTAACCACTGGAATCACACACGAGCACAATGCCGATCAACGCTTTCCGACCGCGAGCGTCTGCAAGGTTCCGGTGATGATCGAGTTGTTCCGCCAGGTCGAGGAGGGGTGTCTTTCTCTGGATGAACGCCGGCGGCTTCAAGGAGACATTTCTACCCACGGGTCCGGTGTGCTGAAGCTGATGGAGGATGAACCGGAACTGACCCTCCACGACTATTGTCGGCTGATGATCAGCATCAGCGATAACATGGCAACTGATTTCTTGCTAGGGGTTGTTGGGCTGGACTCCGTCAACGCCATGTTGGATGCGCTGGGTTTTCCCAACACCCGGACCAGCGTGACTATGGGCCGCTATCATTACCGGATGTTTGGCATGGATGATGTACCGTGCAACCGGAAGAACGACGAAGTGCAACACGAGCGGTCACAGACGCACGGAATCGACTTCAACAGCGTGTCGTTCCAGGATTCTCTGGAGAATAACGTCGCCACACCGAGGGACATGGGGGCTATCCTGAAGGGACTTTATCACGGTCAAATCGTCAGCCCCTCCGCGTCTGCTGCGATGATCAAGATGCTCAAATGCTGCAACGACCGCCGTATGATTCCCCGCGACCTGGGCACTGAGATTCCAATCGCGCACAAGATTGGGTCGAGCGGCCGCATCAAGGGGGATGTGGGAATCGCCTTCCTGCCGACGGGCCCGCTGGTTATCTCTGCGTTTGCACTTGCCAGCGAAGACGGCGTCCGAGGGGATGAAGCCATTGCCCGGATTAGTCGGTTGGCGGTGGAAACATTCTCACCCGACAGCATTGCCCAATAATTCGCTTGGCCCCTTGCGAAGGTTCGGAACCTTTGCAAGGTTAGTATTTTATGAAAATCCAACTTTACCATGGAGGAAACAAAATGGCAGAAATACACAGTACTTGGAAACGTGATTTTGATGTGTACGACCGACTCAAAAAACTCGGTATCGATCTGGGAACGAAAGAAGGTTCGGTTTCCGATCCACGCGGTCGGCGTATCTGTAATCTCACCTTTACGCCATCGGGTCTGGTCTTTGCATCGGGCACAGGTGGTGGTTCAGGACCGGTGACCAATGATGACCAGGATGTGGAAGCCGGCTACCAAGCAGGTTGTGAAGCTGGGATCAGCCACATCTGCTCTCTGCACTGGGGCTTAGATCCTTTTGGGACATTGAACGATGTTTGGTATTGTGTCAAATGTATCGGCATGGTCAATTCACATGGCGGCGGCTCTTTCTCGAAATCGCCCATGGTTGTGGATGGCTATACCAAAGTTTTTCATGACGTGTTTGGTGGTCCGCTATCTGAATGGGCCGAGGATGGCATGGACACGTCATTATCCGGCTGGCATGCACGCAGCGCCGTGGCCGGATTTGATCTGCCAGGCCACTGTAAGATCGAGCCCGAGATGATTTTCCAGATTGATCCAGATCTGGCAATCAGAATCATCCGGGAACGCGGGCCGCATATCTAAGATAAATACTCTTCGAAAGGCGGGTTGACTCTCTTTTGAAAGGGTGTCTTTAGTTGGAGGCGCTATGTCCGTTCATTTTGTTTTTTTGACCGACAATCATCACTACCCCGGTGCACCGAAAGACTACGGAGCGCCGAAGATGTTGACGCATAGCCGAACAGTTCTGGATGCAATCGTTCCAACGGTAAATGCACTTAAACCTGATTTCATCGTCCACGGGGGCGATCTCCTTTGCGGGGGCAACTCGTTTGACTTGCCGTGGACGACCTATTTGCAATCGATTGACGAGGTCGCAGAGGTGTTTGCTGGCTTCGAGGTGCCGGCGTATTACGTCCCAGGCAACCATGACTCGGATGCAGAACACGGGTCTTTTGAGCCGCTTGCGAAACGATTTCCCATCCCCGAAACGATCGATGTCGTTGACGCCGGGCCGCGTCTGCGTCTCGCGCTCGCCAACGTCTATCATCAGTGTAACCCGGTCAAAGAGGGAAACGGTGTCTGGACCGACGCGCTTGATAAGGCGCTCCGTGAAGCGGCAGAAAAAGCATATCACGAGGGATGTGCGATACTGCTAGTGCTCCACACCTGGGTGCTGCCAAACTATGAGGAGGATATCTCCAAGGGCATCTTGGGTGGGGTGGATCGTTTACTGGAGACCGTGGAGGAAAATCCTGCCATTGTCGCACTATTCACGGGGCATAGACATATCAACCGTATTCAGATGTGCCGTGATTTTCTGGTCGTTGATACCGCATGCCTGATCGGTTTTCCGATGGGATTTCGGGAGATTCAACTCCAGGACGATGGATATTTCGTCACGCACTTTCATCAACTGGATCTGCCCGAGCTCATCCAGGCGTCATATGATTGTTCCAGCGTTGAAGCGAACAATGCCTGGCAAGGAGAAATTCGCGACCGCGATACGGCGATTCTCTTGCCAAGGCTTAGAGAGATTTGGCGTTAATCGCATAGAAAAGGAGAAGCAAATGAGAATTCTTGTCACTGGCGCCGCCGGTGCTATTGGTTCGACCATAGTGAAAGGTATGAAAGACAGGTATTCCCTGCGCGGTCTCGACCGCGTGCCGATGCCTGACCTCGAAGATGCAATTGTCGGAGATGTCACTGACTTCGACATCGTCCTCAAAGCCACCAGAGACATGGACGCGGTGGTTCATCTAGCAGGTAACCCATCCGGGGGGGCGCCGTGGGAGGAAATACTCCCGAACAACTTCATCGGTACATACAACGTTTTTGAAGCTGCACGGCAAAACAAGGTGCGTCGTATCGCTTTTGCCAGCCGCGCTGGGCTGCTCGCACCTTACCCCAAAAACATCATGCGGACAGTTGATATGATGCCCCGACCAGAGAGCTACTATTCGATTAGCAAAGTGTTCGGGGAGAGTTTGGGCTATATGTACTCCGCCCGGTTCGACATGGAATTCGTGGGAGTTCGGATTGGCAATTTCAAGCGCGATCGAGACCTTCCCGTACATCCGCATCAACTTAGCCACGGCGATGCAGTCCGTGTGTTCGAGCAAGCCGTGACGCAGCCGGACGTAAAGTTCGAGATTGTGTTCGGCGTCTCTGACAGCACTTGGCAGCTTTACGATTTGGAACATGGGCGGAAGGTTCTCAACTATCATCCACAAGATAAGTCGGAAGTGGATCTCGAAGTCTGAGACGAAACAGAGGAGAGCATCGGCCAAAAGGAGTTGCTATGGATATCCTGATTATCGGCGGCACGCGTTACATGGGTCGGATTGTGGTACAGCGGCTCCTTGAACGGGGAGACAGGGTCACCGTATTTTCACGGGGAAATACCAGACCAGAATGGTGGAATCAGGTGCCGCATATTCAAGGCAACTGCAATGATCGGTTGGACTTCACGGAAAAGCTGAAGGGGAAATCATTTGACGTGGTCATGGATACGCAGGCTTTCCAAAAGGAAGATGTCGAATCTGCGGTGAAAACCTTCCACGGGAATGTCGGTCGCTACCTCATGGTTAGCACCGGGTCGGTCTATTTGGATGGCAAGGTAGACTTTTTCAAGCATGGCGTGTTCAAAGAGTCGATTGTAGATTGGTCGTCGCTTGACTACACCTACCCCGAAGGGGAGGACCCGTACGGTGTGGGCAAGCAACACTGCGAAAAATGGCTACAGGAAAACAGCACGGTGCCATACACGATAATCCGTATTCCCTCAGTCATGGGGTGGGACGATCCGACCGGACGGATGTGGTGGTGGGTACAGAGGGCGCTGGACGGACGCGGCGTCATGATTCCATTAGAGGATCGCGCCCTGGTTCGCACGCTCTATTCTGCTGATGCGGCGGAGGCTTTCATCCGTGTGCTTGATGTGCCGGATACGGCAAACCAAACCTATCATATCGCCATGCAGGAAATTATGACCATAGAACGTTGGGCAGATCTCATCTGGCGGGCGGCCGGTCATGCGTGCAAGATTACCTACGTTCCACGGAAGGTTATCCACAAGCAAGCCAGCTTGGTAGCTTATGCACCCCCTCTGAGCCAGTCTGTTTCGTACATCTACAATTTGGCCAAGGCAGAGCGTGAATTCAGCTTCAGCACCACGCCTGTGGAGGAATGGATTCAGACCACCGTGGACTGGTATCATCAGCATTACGAAGGCGATAATTCAGAGGGCTATGAATATCGGGAAGAAGAGTTGGGGTTGGCGGCAAAGTGGGAGGAGAAGTTTGATCAGTTGATTTCAGCATTTTGAGTCCCAACTGAATTTGCGCTAGGTTCTTATCTCGACAGTTATTATCCGCAGATTTCGCTGATTCACGCCGATCTTATCAAAGAAATCCGCGAAAATCGGTGTGAATCAGCGGATAAAAAAGGGAGCACAACCAATTATCACGGATCAGAATCCACCGGCTCTCAGACTCAGCTTGTCAACCAGAGAGGATTCTACCATGAGCGGCTATGCACTACGGTTGCTAGAGGATTACCTAACCAAAGGCAGCGAGATTTCGCCCGCGCTGCCACCACGAAATCGAGTAGTGTATGTGGTAGAAGGAGACATGACGATTATCGCCAACGAGCAGCCTCACGAATTCGCTCAAAAGAACGCGTGGTTTGGCGCGGGCTCTTGCTCTCTGAAGGCCGGGGCGCAGGGCACCTGGCTCTGGCGGTGGGAACTTGTGAGGGCGCCTGCGGCTGACGATGGCATCGCCTCAGGCAATGGGGTTATGTCTCAGTTAAAGCAATATCGAGAGCTCGATTTGGAATCTCAGGGCGAATACCTGATGCGCTGTGATCGGGTCGATTTTCCTTTGGGGGGCATCGCCTACACACACACGCATGCGGGCCCCGGTATCCGCTGCCTTTTACAGGGCGAAATTCGGATCCGAGTGAACGAGAGAGAATTGCTGATACACCCGGGTGTATCATGGTTTGAAAGCGGCCCCGACCCGGTCCTGGCGACGACTTCAGCCACCCATCTGACCAGCTTTGTCCGCGCAATGATCCTCCCACGCTCCCTGAAGGGAGAAAGCTCAATACATTACGTAAGACCCGAAGACCAAGACAAACCGAAAACCCAACAGTACACCCGATTCGTTGACGAATTCATTGAAATTTGATTTTGAACCGGTTGAAACTTTTCACGCTAGTAAATGGCGTAGGTTAGTACTACAACGAGACTTCGTAAAACGGGGATTTCGTAGAGCCTGCTGCTAGCTGATTCATATACTTCTGCGGTGGCAGAGCAGATGGGCTGGCAACCCGCTCTACTTCTGAAAATCTCGTTGTAGGGACCTCTAAGAAAATAATCCTTCCAACCGCTCTCGCCGGATTGCCAAATCTGACGATCGGAATTTGGCAATCCCGATCAAGCAGGTGGAAAATTTTATTTTTTGGAAAAGCCTTACGCTTCACTTTTCGATTCTTCTGCCATGATGTTTTTGTATTGGCCCACAACATGTTGAATACGGCGAGATTCACTGGAAATTATACCAATTATGGAGAGCGTGACATTTCCATTATTCCCCTAATCCGCAGCGAATTGAGTTTATCAGCTCATCCTCCTGCAAGATGTATTTGACCATTACAGAATATGGATGTTTTCTGCGATTTTGGGAAAATTATGTAGTGGTCAACATGATGATCGTCCCCCCCTCGGTGTGGCCCCGATAGATCGGGATGCGAGCAATTGACAAATCCACGCCATAGCCGATGGATTTGCCAATCCATCGGGAGCGGTGTCAAGCATCCTCCTGACTATTACAGATTTTGAGAAGATTAACACACAGGAATCTGCGAAATCCTGGGGAGAAAGCCAATGTCAGATACAAACAAGAAAAACGCGCTGTTCCACCGCGATCTGCATTACAACTATCCTCTCCTTGTGCGCGGGGAAGGAATTTACCTTTATGATAATACCGGCAAACGCTACATTGACGGCGTCGCTGGCGCGAGCAATGTCACCCTGGGGCACGGTCGCCGGCGTATCGCGGATGCGATGGCAGACCAGGGCCGCACGCTCGCCTACTGCTTCTCAACACATTTTACCAACCAACCCGCGCTAGACCTCGCCGAGCGGATTGGAGAGATAGCGCCTGGCGACCTCAACTACGTCTACTTTGCCTCCGGAGGCTCGGAGGGCATTGAAACCGCGATCAAGATTGCTCGCCAGTATCATGTGCAGCGTGGCAATGGGCAGAAATATCAGGTCATCGCTCGCTGGCGTGGCTACCATGGCGCGACGCTCGGCGCCGTGGGAGCTACAGGGATGCCGGGGATGCGAGCGCCTTTCGCGCCGTTGCTGCCCAATTTCTCGCACATCGCGCCCTGCTATCCCTACCGCTGCCCGTTTGCCGAGTGTGAGGGGAAATGCAATCTGACCTGCGCCCGCGAACTGGAGCAGGCGATTTTGCAGGCTGGACCGGAGAATGTCGCCGCCTTCGTCGCTGAACCGGTGGTCCTTGGGGGCGTCGCCGGTGGCATACCGCCATCGGATTACTATCCGCTCATCCGCGAAATCTGCGACAAGTATGACGTCCTGTTTATCGCCGATGAAATCATCACTGGCTTTGGGCGTAGCGGCAGGTATTTTGCCATCGAGCATTGGGATGTTACGCCAGATATGATTGTCTTCGGAAAGGCAGCGAGCAGCGGCTATGCCCCTTTGAGTGGCGTGATCATTCGGGATAAGATTCGTGATATTTTCGCTGAGGGCGGCAAACCCTTCGCCCACATTTTCACCTACGTCAATAATCCCATTCCGATGCGGGTTGGGCTGGAGGTGCTGGACATCATTGAAGATGAGGGTATCCTTGAGCATACCGTGCAGATGGGCGAGTACCTGTTGGGGCGCGCGGCGGCGTTGCACGCGCATCCAAGCGTCGGTGAGATTCGCGGGATAGGACTGATTCTCGGTATCGAGTTGGTACGTAACAAAGAGAGCAAAGAACCCTTTCCTGCATCGCTCGGAGTCCACAAGCGCCTCAACAAAATTCTGCTGGACAAAGGACTGTCCGTGGGAACCTTCGGCGGTGTGGCTGACTGGGTGAACGGCGACGACCTGCGCTTCTATCCGCCGCTCATTATCACTCGCGGGCAGATTGACGAAGCGCTTAGTATCCTCGACGAGGGATTGGGGGAGTTGGAGGATGAACTATCGATCTAACAGCAGACCCCTTGAACTGAAGGCTAGATTGGGGCTTTTCCAATATCTCGTTCTCCCATTTTCACCGACTGTCCTGCTTCCTCATTTCTACCACCAACGCTCCCCGATTCACCGAACCCGCTTCGATTTCCTGCTGAACGTACCCCGCTGCCCGAATAACAACGCGATACCGTCTCGCTTCGATTCCACGGAAGACGACTTTTCCAGCCGAATCTGTCACTAACGGAAAAGTATCGTCTAATGTCACTCTTGCTCCGGCGACGGATTTCCGTGAGGTCTGATCAACAATCTGAATTTCAAGTTGCGTTTGGAGCAACTCAGTGTCCTTCAGAAATTGCCACGTTCCCAAAAAGATTGCATACGCCTCCTGCGCGATTAGTGCGGGTGAATCAGCGGGCTCATGTAGATGTGGGTGGTTGATGGAATGGATTTCGAGTGCGAGCGCAGGTTTGTTCGTCCACCGAATCTCCGGCGATTCCTCATCCCTAACAGTTTCGATCGGTGTCTCGAATAGAACGATGTTAAATTGTTCAAGTATCGCCTTGAGGTAATTTTCCGTGACCTGATTCCCCGGATAATTGGCGGCGATTGCCGATGGCGCGCCTTCTACCCACGCACCGTGATCGATACGGAGGTAGTACCCCTCCCGTTTGACTGCGTTCACAACCTTGATCCGTTTTGCGACAGAGATTTTTTCATCTTTCTCTCGAACGAGATAAACCCTCGCTCCGGCAATCTCCAACATCTCCTTCAGGGCTTTGACCACGGTGAGGTTGAGGTCCGCGGCGGCGACGGAATCTGTGATGGGCTTTCCCCGTTCAGAACCGCCGTAGCGTGCATCAAGGACGAAGACGTGCTCGATGAGCGCCCCCTCGGCAATCGGGTGTAATGCGGGGCGGACGATCTGCGCTTCGTTTGACACCACTTTGGCCTTCAGTCTGAGGTTGTAGTAGCCCGCCTTTGAAACGTGAAGCGTCGTGCGCCCCGGCGGAACGTTATCGAAAAAGAAACGCCCATCCGGATTGGTCTGCGTGGTTCTGTTCTTTTTCGTTACCAACTGTGCGATTGCATCTGCAACGGCGTTTCCGTCTACATCACGGACCGTCCCCTGAACAATCCCGCCGCGAATCTCACCAAATCGGATGGTGATTGCTTCCCGCTTCTCCTTGTAAACCACTTCCACCTGTGCAATGCCCGACTGTGGCTGGGTTGCATCGGTGTGCAGGTAAAATTGCGCTTCTCCGTTTTTCGACAACTGCATTGTTTTGGCAAGCCTTCCCAGCGATGTCTGGGCGTGAATCGGCTCATCATCGGCGATTGGCAGACCGTCTTTGTCGAACGCGGTGACGGTGATGCCGACATAGCTCTTTCCATCGGGTGGGATGACCTCCGTCCACGCGCTAAGTTTCATCGTCGCAGCGGGCGGGGCAACTTTGAACCACTGATCACCGGGAAGGCTGTGATTGCCGTAGTAGTTGATGAGGACTGTTTCGACGAAATGCACTCCGTTGGAGATCGGCTTCTTCAGCTTGACCACAATCAGATCTTTGGCGCGGAGATACTGATGGGGCACGACGACGCCATCGAGTTTGACATAGATGGCGTCAGAAAAGACCTGCTGCCGCTTGAGCATCCACGCACCACGCGCATGCAAGCCATCCATGACGCGAATCTGGATGCGCGGCGTTTTGGTTTCAACCGACGACTCCGCTGGTGGGGTCACCAAAACGCCCTTGGGAAATCCCGCCGCAGCGTAACGCGCAATCCCGAGAAAATAGCCGTAAGCCTCGCGTTTGTTGTATGACTTCTTTTTCAAACGCTTCTCTTCTGCGCGGTTGGAATAGAACGACGCTTCGCACAAAACAGCGGTGGGCTCCGCCAGACGCAGCACGCCAAATCCCGAAGGCACAACCAACTGATCCGAATAGAGCCCGGTTGGGGGGAATTGCGCCAGGCGGAGGGCTTCAGCGACACCCTGCTGAATGTACCGAGCGAGGTCTAAACTGGCGCGAGCATCATCGGCATCTTGATGATACCATGTGGAGGTGTAATTCGTTTTGGGGTCTGTGAAAAAATTGTGATGGAGAGAAATAAAAAAATCGACTGCGTTCTGATTGGCAATCTCAATGCGGACTGGAATGCTGACGAAGGAATCATCGGTTCGCGTCATGAGGACAATCGCACCTACCTCCGTCAGAAACTCACGCAGATAGAGTGCAACGCGCAGGTTGACCTCCGCTTCGCGGAGCCCTGTCGGGCCACGCTTATAATTTGACAGGTGGGCACCTCCGCCATGTCCCGGGTCCAGGCAGATTTTGATGCCCTTAAGATAACGGGCATAGGGTGGTATCGCGAAATTGGCTTTGGGCAGTTTGTGCCACTCGTCATGTTTTTCGCCGCAGCCGGTCAGGGCTATTGATACGATAAGGGCAACGGAAAGGAAAAGTGTTAAGGAGGACACGCTGAGAACATGAGGTGGAAGTTTCAGATGACCATTTATCATTAGAAGCTGACGGTGTACAGTGCAGTAGTGCTCTGTGAAATAAGTTTTGACGAACCCGCTCACCACTCGACTCGGCTTGGATTGCCAAATCCAAGCCAATTCTGAAGGATTTGCTGTGGATTTGGCAATCCACACCGAGCGGGGTTATCAGGGGTTACTTTACAGATCACTAAGTTACCAAAGTCAAGGATTACTCCTCCGCATACACCACGCTCTCTATGTCGCGTGTCTCTGAGTCCTGGTTACCGCCCCAGGACATAAAGTAGAGAATCATGAAGCGGTCACCATTGAGTGGGATGATGCTAGAGTAGCCGCCGATTGTGCGGCCGAGGGTAACTGACTCATGGACAGAGGAGTTGACCATACCAGCGTTGGTGAGTTGCGCCAGGTACCATTCCAATCGCCTTCGTGGGAGTAATTGCTGAATCCGACGCCGCACCACCCCTGATCCAAATCGCCAACCCAGCGGTATGAGCACAGTAGTGTCCCTTTTCGGGTGAGAAACAGTGTCGGTGAGTGTCCGTAGATGGGATACATGGTCAGTTCCAAGTCAGACCATGTGCGTCCTTTGTCTTCTGAGAAGGTCCAGTAAAGGGGCATCATGCCGTGGCCCGCGGGGGAGTCGTCGCTTGCAACGATTGCCATCAGGCGGCCGTCGGGCAATTCTATCACCTCGTTTTGGGCGATGACGCCGCGACAGAGGAGGACTCCCTCATCCCAGGTGCGCCCGCCATCAACTGACCGGAGTTGGACGCTAACCGCAACCCGTTCACCTCGGAAGCGTCCCCACACCGGCATGAGCAGTGTGCCGTTGGATAACTCGCGGATCTTGCCGTAGGTGTGCACCTCGGACCAATCAAAGCCAGCAATCTCTTTGCCGACAGGTTCAGGATCTGACCAGGATTCGCCGTTGTCTGTAGAGCGGCACAGGTATACACCCTAATGGGGACCTCCCGTGCCAGAAAGGGGTAACAGTATCGTCCCATCGCTGATCTCCGCCATACCATGATAAGCCAAAAATGACGTCGGATGGTCAGGGCGTGACGGGATGAACTGATGGATGGGGCCTTCCCAGGTCCGTCCTCTGTCGCGGGAACGTTTTGCTCCTGAGATGGTCCGCGGTTGTTCTGAAGTGATGTCCGGGTAACGCGCTGTCACCAGAATATCGCCGTTCTGCAAACGCTCCCCGCCCGGCGTGGCGACATTCTCGGCCCAGATGACGACGCGACTTTCACGATGAAACTGTGGCATGTGTGCCTCCTCAAGGAATTATCAGTAATCAAAAACAAGCAAGCTTCGTTAGTTTTCCCCAAACCGCTCGACAAACGCTGTATGTTCAGCGGTCTCTAGGTCACTAAGATTTCATATAATTCTGTCCAAACTATAGAACCACAGATAAGGGAAGAATCGCCTGCCTGTGACGAAGGCAGACAGACCTTTTCCTCCCTCCTTCCTTTTTTCCCTTCCTTCCGTTTCGGCGTCTCAGTCCATCATTTCAAACCCAAACAGGTATATAAATGAAAAACTCGTATCAATTATCTGAAGAGAAGGATATTCTCTGCACCATCTCGGCTCCAATTGATGCCGCGTAACTTCTGAAAGTTATGTTCGACTGATTGTGCAGCAAGTTGCATAGTGAAAAAGAGCCCCATGCATGATGCACAGGGCTAAGACGCTGACAGAATAGAACACTACTTCAGAATGATTAGCTTCTTCGTCGCGGCAAAGTCCCCAGCTTGCAGGTGGTAGAAATAGATTCCGCTGGAAACCGGCTCACCTGTGTCATTGCGACCATCCCAGTAAATCGCCTGCTCCTTGGAATCATACACAGTGGCAGGCTGATGTCCGACTTTGAACGTGCGGACAACCTGACCCATCAGGTCAGAGATGGTCAACGTGACTGAAGCATCTTCTGCCAACCGATACGGAATCTACGTCTCGGGATTGAAAGGATTGGGGAAGTTTTGAAGCAGCGCCGTCCGTTTGACCTGACCTAACGTGGTTGCCGTCAATGCAGACAACTCGACAGCAAGGGCAAGATCACCGGTCGCATCATAGACATAGGCTGAGCCGGCAGCATCATCGTCCAAAGTCGTCCCGATGATGGCGGAGTTTCTGCTGATAGAGACGGAACCGCCGAACCTGTCCCCTGCCGCCGCGTTGCTGGCAGTTACCTTTGCCCTCTCAATCCAGGATGTGCCGCTGCGTAAAAAGGAATAGGCTGCGCCGGAATTGCTTCCGTTCTCATCGTGCCGATAGGCTCCGACGAGGGCGGCAATGTTTCCGCTGCTGCCGGTGATGGATACGGAAATTCCGAAGTCGTCACCTTTGCCGCATCACTGGCAGTGAGCTTTGCCTGCTCTTTCCAACTACTCCCGCTACGCGCGAAGACATACGCCGAGCCGACGTCCGGACGTCCAGCGTCATCATCATCTTGAGGCATCCCGGCGATGACAGTGTCCCCGCTGATGGCGACGGAACGGCCGTAGAAGTCACCTCCCTCTCCATCCTTGGTAGTGAGCTTCGCCTGCTCGGTCCAAATCCCCTCACTGCACACAAAGATATAGGCCGAACCGGACCGATCTCCGTCATCATCGTTACCCGGCGCCCCGACGATGGCATAGTCCCCGCTGATGGAGACCGAAGTGCTGAAGTTGTCATCTGCTGCCTTGTCGCCGGCGGTCAGTTTGACCTCCTCGGCGTGGGTTGTGGTTGCTTGGCAAATCAGCAACATAGCAAGAAACAACATCAATAGCTTTTTCATCAGTTCGCTCCTTTGAGTTCCTTCCTCGCGTTGGATAGGTTGGAGAATTGCCGTTTGACAGAGCCATTATAGCAGAAAATCAAACTGTTGTCACCATCAAAAATGCTGCTTTTCAAACCCGACTGCCCAACCGTGATAGAAATACCTCTAAAACACCCTTAGAAGCCCTGTGAGAGAATTATCGGTTAGTTCGATATAAGGTAGGAAGCCACATGTGAGCGAGTGTATGAGGAAGTCGGAAAGTAAGAGAGTGGACAGGTGAGCAGAAGGAGTGTACCACTTGTCCTTACTTCCTCGTCTTCTCGCCATCTCACTTTCTCCCCCGCCTCCTCGTTTCCCCAACATGGGGACAGATCAAAGCGCGGCTGAAGTGATTGGGTGATGGCATGCTGAGTGCTCAGGCGTCCTCGCTTGAGTTTGCTATACACACGATCAGAAGCGAATGAGTCCGCGTGCAACCTCCCCATTGAGCATGTCACTGAACGCATCATTCACTTCTTCTAACTGATAGGTTCGGGTAATCAGTTCATCTAACTTGAGCGTCCCAGCACGGTAGAGTGCAAGCAGGCGTAGCATATCATAGCGAGGGCGTGCCGAACCGTAGTTGCTGCCCATTATCGTTTTTTCGCCCCAAAAGACAATGCCTGCATCAAGGGACAGCGGTTCGAGAGGTGGGGCGCCAACCCAGATTGCCTTCCCTCGATTTCGTATCGCACGCACCGTTTGTTCGTAGGTTATGCGTGTACCAATCGCCTCAAAGGCATAATCCGCGCCCAATCCATCCGTCAAGGATTGGATCTCCGGAATCGGATCCACGTCGCTAGCGTTGATGGTATGTGTGGCGCCAAACTGACGCGCCATTTCCAGCTTTGAGTCCATCAGATCGACTGCGATAATTCTCTCTGCTCCAGCGATGACAGCCCCCTGGATCACGTTTAAGCCGATGCCGCCGGCACCGAAAAGGACGACACTGCTCCCCGGCCGTACTTGAGCGGTATTGGTTGCCGCACAAACCCCCGTTGTGACGCTACAACCAATCAGCGCAGCCTTATCCAGCGGAATGTCCTTATCGATGGGAATGGCGCATTCTTGGGGAATCACGCTGTACTCGGCGAAGGAAGCCACCATTCCAAAATGGTGGATGGACACCCCATTCTTTTTGTAACGTGTCGTACCATCAGGAAGGCATCCGGGTCCACCCTGTCTCGACGCCAGGCAGAGGTTGGAATAGCCCTGCGTGCAGTAGATACAGTGGCCGCATGACGGGACCCACGAAAGAATCACATGATCGCCTGGTTTCACTAAAGTGACGCCTGCGCCGACTTCCTCAACAACACCCGCGCCTTCATCCCCCAACACCACGGGGAACGGGACGCTCAACATGCCGGTGACTGCGTGGTAGCAGCTGTGACAAACGCCGGTCGCCGCAACCTTGACGACGACTTCCCCTACTTTAGGAGCTTCCATCTCAATATCTTCGACGACAACCGGTTGGTTCAATTCATATAAAACAGCAGCTTTCACAACTTTTCCTCCAATAGGTAATCGTTAAAAAATGCTCTGATTTTCTGGTTTAATTTTACTTTGGAACAAGCTTATCGCACAAGATGGCTATGATGACTCCCATTATGCAAGAAAACACAATCACTAGGATGAGCGCCTTTGGATCCTTTGAGAGCTCCATAATCATAAACGGCGCCGCTAGGAATAAGCCTACAAGCGGTCCTTTCACCCACACGGCAGTTCCCAAGTCAATGTATTCACCTGTTTCTCCCATGTGCGAAAAGATTGTTTAGTCCCGCCAAAAAAATCAGTTACGGCGGGGATTTTGCCGAAGCACGTCCGCCCCACCAAAACCCGCCATTTGCCTGTTGATGTTCAAAAAACCGAAGGTCCCTGCCGTCAACTACAACGGTTTGTTAGGATCGCAATCCTGTTGAGCTTCGTGCCTCAGTCCAGCTCATTTTATCGTTTGTAGTCATTGACAGCCGCCAATGCTTCAGGTGTACCAATCCTTATCAAGGACTCAAGTACTTGGTTGTAAACCCAGTCGCTCTCATCATCAAGTGCTTCTATCAGAGCTGGTACCGCATTATGAGCAGGTTCGCCAATCCGTCCCAACGTGAGAGCGGCTTCATAACGAACAGGCGGATTCTCATCGCGTAACGCCTCAATCAACGCTGGCACAACATCATCAATCCATTCGCCTATTTCTCCAAATTCGCTTATTTCTCCAAAGCTCCAAGCGATTGCCACACGAAATCTCGGACTCTCATCGTTCAATGACTCAATCAATGTGGGAATAATCGTATCGGTTGGTTGACCAATCTCAGCCAGTGCGTAAACAGCCTCCAGACGAACGTCCTCATCTTCGTCGTTCAACGCCCCAATCAATGAGGGGACAGCCGCTTGCGCCGATTCGCCAATCCAACGCAAGGCATGCGCGGCTTCACGACGAACGACCGGATTCTCATCGTTCAGTGCATCAATCGCGGCTGGAACAGCAGGTTCTCCCACTGTACCAAAGGCAGCAACAGCGTCGTAACGAATCGCCTCATTCTCATGCCGCAATGCTTCATTTAATACGGTAATCGTCGCAGGCATCGTGGATGGCTGCCCGATGCTTCCTAAAGCGTGAGCAGCACGGAGACGAACTTCGATTTGAGCATGGGTCAAAAGTTCGACCAACGGAGGCACGGCAGGTTGACCGATTTGAGCGAGTACGCTTATCGCGGCAGAGGGTATATAATCAACATATAACCGAAAAGGCGGATTTGGGCTGACGTGGGGTGGTGGTGTGAATTCACCAGCGAGGGCACCGATCAACGTAGGCACCGCTGGCTCACCAATGTCAATCAATCTCTCCGCTGCTTGGGTAGCCGGGTGATTTGTCACTCGCGCGAGTGTATCATATCCAAGCTCCGTAACGAGTCGCTGAATTTCCTCATCTAACGACTCGCCTTCATCAAACTCACAACCAACCGTCAAAATGACAAGACACAGAACCGCCACGGAGATTTTGCGAATGCTTTTGCCGAAAACGAAACCCATTGACGTTATCATTTATCCAATCTCCACGATCTGCCATTTTCCAGCTATTGTCCTAACGACCAAGTTCAGTTGTCCGTTGCACGGACGAGCGTCAGCCGCCGTGCCGAAGGCAGCCAGTCGTCAACTCCCGCGCCGTTGAGGCGGATCCGAGCGCAGCAAGCAGACGCTGCCTCAACTCTTGATTAGACTGCATTTTTGCAGCCTAATCCCTGATTTTACGATGAGATCGTTGAAACTTTTCTGGCGAGTTGTCTTTGTGGGACGCAGATTCACGCAGATACCCGCAGATAAAAACGGATGCCTCCATTTGACTACAATCTCACACGAGCCCTTGAGGGTAGGCAATTGTACTTGTGCTGTTTTGTCTCCGTACGGCGAGGCATATGCCATCGCCCCGATTTTCTGCAAATCAGCGTTTATCTGCATCCTGACTCTTTCAAAAAGTTTCAATCAGTTCGATATTATACGGCATTTTTGCCGTATAATGTCAGATAAACATACCTTTAATCCCATAAAGCGACGTTCGGTCACACGACCTTACTAACATTTTAACATTTCCAGTCAAGTCAATACCAACAAATCAAACAACGAAAATCTGACTTTCTGTTCCATTTGTCAGATTTCCAAAGCAAAGCCAGACCATTACTGGATTGTATCAACTTTTGTTATCTCCGCTTGAAACGGAATACTGCATCCTGTGAAGGTATCCCCCTGCATCTACCTTGAGCTGCCAAAGAAGATACGCATATGGATAATGTCGCCGACAATCGTCCAGAAACCTCCAACCATATACCCTCCCAAAATCAACTCAAGAAAGAACGGCCGTGCTTGTCGGTGCAGCTTGAGCCCGCCGTATTTGAGGACAACCCACTTGGCGATAAAGCCGATAAAAACAGAGAACCAGAAGATGTTGATGTCGTGACTATTTGAAATGGCATACCCTACCGGGTGAAACGGAAACCATAGAAATAGCCTTCGCATGACAGTGAAGAAGAGGACAACCACAAAGCCAACACCTACAGCCCCTGCCCCGGTATAGTCAAATTCAGACGGATGAAGCATCCAGTTCTGCAAGCGAATATACCCGGCGCTTGCAAACCGCTCAAGAGAGCTGCCTCCGGAGTCGAAAGCGATATGCAAATAGACCCAGAAGAAGCTGACCATTCCTATAATCAAAGCGACGGTCATCGCAAAAACTAACCCACCAGTGCCTTTTCTCATTCGATTGGCCAGGGCGAACCCTTCGATTTGATGGGGCATCGGGTGAGCGCGATAGGTAAAGTTAAAGAAATTGAGCATCGTCAGCACTGTCAAGTTCTGGGCGCCGAAACGACGAGAACCCAAAATATCGGGTAGCACCTGGTCGGGGCCGGTAAAAACAAAATCGTGAAACGGGGCACCGAATTCGGCTCGAATTCGCGTCACGCCAAGCGAGACAAGATAATAGAGCAGAAAAAAGGTGATACTAATCCAAACAGCGAGTCCCGCCTTCTAGAGAAAAAACGTCAAAAAGCAGATACCTCCAACGGTGCCGATGAACGCGGTTTTATAGCGCATCGGTTCATGAGAATCGTCCAGTATACTGCCGCCTAGCATCCTCTTAAAAATCGCGGTGAGATGTCTCCGGTTTGACCAGAGCGCTACCGATACGATGCCCAGCAGCGCACCAAACGATTGCTGAATCTGAACAATGGAATAAGAGCCCGCAACGAACTGAAACCCCATTGTCACGACAAGCATTTTCTGAATCTTCCAAAACCAATAGAAAATCCAGCAAGAAAAAGACATCTCTAACGGCATAAAGAACGACAGCCCAACCATCGGGAGGATAATCCCAGTCGGTATCCCTCCTATCGCGTTCCATGGACTAGATGTGAAGTAGGCGCCCAGGTTATGATAGTAAGGGATCCACTTAATGGATGGGATAGTCGGAAAAATCCAACCCAAACCATTGATCAGCGCAACCCCACCTGAAATGCCAACCCCAATCCACAATCCCCTATTCTTGAAGATTGCCAGCGTCGAATCTGTCATCTCCAAAGGGAGTTGAATAATCGGATAGGATAGCTTTTCGTTTTCAACCCATGCCCTTCTGACAATCACATTGATACAAATCATCACAAAGACGAGTACCACGACGAAAGCAGACCACCACAGACAGGGCGCCAGCCAACTGTTAATATGTTTGTCGATGTAGAGGGTTGACTCCCCCTTATAATATTCATCCAGTACATGTTTGTCGCTCACCGAAAGCCATGACGGGATATGTCGCCAGAACAACTCTCTCCACTCATTTTCGGGTGTGGCGTGGCGGAAGGGGACCTCCATGATGGTCGTCAGGGTTTGCATCATCTGGAACGATTGAATCGCAGAGGTTAAGCTTAACATAACATAGACGGTTATCAATTCTCCCTGAGTCAGGGCAAGCTGGGGCGCGAATTTCCTCAAAGGGATGTTGAGAAGCAGGAGGACACCAATAATGAAGATAACATTAAAGAAAGGGGATATAATTGTGGGAACGGATTGATACTGGTAGGGCTGTCGAGAAATGACCAGCCAATGGGCATCGATGGGGATTAAAATCAGCCCCAGCCATACCGCGCGCGCGGAAACGACTGATGGCAGAGAAACATCCGATGAGCGTTTTGGGTTCATATCTTCCGACAAAAAGAGCCCCATGCATGATGCACAGGGCTAAGACGCTGACAGAATAGAACACTACTTATAGTTTGTATCAAATGACCCCATGAGCTAAACTAAAAGGAGATGGTATTGCCATCAACTACAATCCACTCATGGAGGTCAATATGAAACCACAAAGCAATACAGCCTACGGTATCAACCGTCTACAATCAAAGACCGCAAGGGCAGCCATCATTCAGAAGATTTCATCAGACTTTAATCTAATGCCACTGATTGCCGAAGCCTACTATAAACAGATTGCTTCCTACTTTGCTCAACATGCCGAAATTGAACTCACGTCAGGCCAAATCTGCTATGAGGCAGTCGCAGCCGATGAACCGGCAGGCAAACATATCGCGTTAGCGAAAAAAGTCTCATGTCAACTCACTCTCAATGATGTCCAAACTGACCTTGAGATGTTAGCCGATTATGGGCTTTCTGGACTCAGACGCCATCGAATTCTCCGATTAACCAAACAAGCCTATGACCAAGATGCCCTGCTCAGCTATGAAGATTTAGCGGTGCTATTAACCACCAGTCCAGCGACCGTCAAGCGCGACATTCGACAGTTGAAACAGGACGGTTACTTTGTTATGACTCGCGGTGCCAAACATGACATGGGGCCTGGCATCTCTCATAAGACTCAGATTCTGGAATTGTACTTCAAAGGGTATCAGTTCACTGAAATTGAGCAAAAGACTAATCATACCCAACGAGCGGTCTGGCGATACTTGCGCGATTTCACACAGGTAGCAAGCCTCCATCATCAAGGCTTTCCAAAGGGACAGATACGGCTCATTACGCATCTATCGGACCGACTAATTCGGGAGTATCTCTTGCTATATGATGAGTACCAACTATATGAGGGGTGTGCATAAATATAGTTGACATAATCAAGCCAAAAGGGTTTCCTATTGTTATCATAGCAAAAGGAGCCCCAATATGGTACAAAGACCAATGTTGGCTGATTATGTCACTCTTATTATGCAACTCTTTGAGCAGTTTATGCAACACCGTATTGACAAACCAGGTGTCACACACGCAAAACCATTGACATATTCAACCACCTCGTTTATCATTTTCTTCATGTTGATGCAGTTTCACGGCATCTATGGCTTCAAAACGCAATGGCGGTGGCTAATCAATCACCCAGAAGTGTTACAAATGCTGGGGTGGCAACAGCCCCCTCATCGAACCACGATTGCACGTCGCTATAAGGCATTATATGAAGTGATAGAGGTATTTGTATTGTTTATCGGTCAGTATGCCACTGACTTGTCCCAACAATTCAACTTGGCTCATCTGGTAGCCGACAAAAGTTTATTTAAGGCACGAGGACCCGTCTGGCATCAAACTGACCGCAAAGCAGGAAAAGCACCTAAACATCTACGCAACCTCGACACCGATGCCACGTGGAGCAAGAGTGGTTATCATGGCTGGGTCTATGGCTACGGACTTCACATTATCTGCACACAAGGTGCGTTCCCAACACTGATAACTGTGCACCGTGCGTCGGTCTCCGAAAGTTGGGCGATAGATGCTAAAGCGTCTGAGATTCTGACACAACTTTCACCGCAGACACTCACTGCCGATGATGCCTATACCCAAGCAGACCGTATCCGTCGTTGGGCGAAGGCACAAGTCGCTTTGATTACCCCGGCACTTAGATGGACAAAGGGACGGTTTGCCAAGGCGTATCATCGATTTATCAACCAACCCAAGCAGCGTCTCTGTTTAAGCAAACGTCGCAGTTCGGTTGAACCGTTGTTTGACTTGATTGCTAAAGTGATAGGCACCACTCCTCAACAGAAGCAGTTACCGGTCAAGGGGTTTTTCAATGTACGCTGTTGTTTAGCTATCGGGGTGTTATCAGTGCAAGTGGCTATGATTGCCAATGCCATATGGAAGTTACCTGCTCGCAATATCTCTCATATGGCGGCTGTTTTCCAATGAACTACTATGCACACCCCTCAACTATATGATGAGTACCAACAAACACAACGAATGACTCAACTCCTTCACCCGGAACCGGTTGATGCGGAAAAGGGGAACCCCTCATGAGTAAACCCTTGACTCGAACCGAAGTCAACGAGAAGAAATTCAGACGCCTCAATGATAAATCCCTGCAATAGCTACTAATTCATCGCTTTATCAATTCTTACGGTTATGACAAAGGAGAAGTCACGGCGGCTGTCATTGTTGATGACATTGTCAAAACCATTGAAGGCTATTTCTTGATTGCCCTCCCCCTTGAGAAACTCGCCACAGGAGACCAAATCCCTAATCAGCGAATGCTCAGTTATGGGCAATTGGTCTGGATGGCTGTGCCGATTGATGAATACCCACAAAAAGGGAAGTCAATCGTCAAAACCGCTATGAAGCTGGTTGTTCTGACCTACCTCGCTTCTGAGGATATTGAATCCTTTCGCAACGGTTTTACTTCCCGGCAACTCAGAATCAATTGATTAGTCCGATGGTGTTATCAAGCCTATGACCAAGGCGCATTATTGACCCAACTCGACCTAGCTGTGTTGCTCAATATCTGTGATGCCATCGTCAGCGACTATGTCAATGAGTGGCAAAAAAATAGTGGAAAACTCTTGCCCACCCGGGGCAATATCCATGATTTATCGGGAGCGATTACCCACAAGAAAGAGATTGTTACCCTCTATCTCCAAGGGCATCTGCTGCCAAAACCAGCCACTCTAAAGAAGCGGTTGACCGGTACATTCGCGATTATGAGTCCGTTAAGACGGTTCGTGCCGCTACGGAGGATATTGACAAAATCTCTCAGATTACCCGGCTCTCCAAACGCGTCATCTCTCAATATCTTGACCTGATTCCTCAACATTCGCTTGATGACATGGACGCTAACTTAGCAACCGAATCAGAAAGCTGTAAAGATGCCAACACCCTGTTCCGTTCCGAACCTACAGGAGACCCCCAATGATAAAATCGGACAAACGTTGCTTAGCGTTTTGCCCAACAAAACATCGTAATTTTACTTGAAGATTGGTTTGACACCCGCTATCTTTTTTGCTATACTTCGTTACGCTTATATCCAAGCGTATCCATTTCTCGAAGGAGATGCGAGTTCACCCAATCCAACCCGCTCATGGGTGATGGCTGGAAGGCAATAGACATCAGCATTCCAACCATCATCTGGTCATTTGATACTATTTCAAGATGACCATCTTACGGGTTTCCTCGTAGTCGTTGGTCGTCAGTGTGTAGAAGTACACCCTAGCTGCGACCGGTTCCCTGTGTTCGTTGCGGCCATCCCAATATGCCGCCTTCGTCCGATAGGTGTAGAAGCCCGCCTTCTGATGCCCCAGAGCAAATTGACGCACTAACGCGCCGTTGATGTCGTAGATCGAGATCTGCACATCGGTGTCGTTGGCGAGTTGGTAAGGCATCCACGTCTCCGGGTTGAACGGGTTAGGATAGTTCTGCAACAGCGCGGTTTCTGTCATGGTTGGTCGTTGCAAACGCGGCGTGATAGGCGTGATGTGCGACGACATATCCCACAGCAGAATCGTTCCATCATTTGCTCCCGATGCGAGGAGGGTGCCGTCGGGCGAAAACGCCACAAACTTAACCTCATACCTATGCTCTTGTAGTGTGTTGATGTTTCGGCCGGTCGAAACCTCCCATAATTTGACCGTTCCATCACCATCCCCCGATGCGAGGACGGTGCCGTCGGGCGAAAATGCCACAGAATAGACTCCATCCGTATGCCTGTGTAGTGTCGCGAGATTTCGTCCCGTTTCTACATCCCACAGTTTGAGTTTCCCCTCTTCGGGGAAGTTACCCCTTGCCCCCGATGCGATTTTTGTGCCATTGATCGAAAACGCCACAGAGTAGACCGCACCCCTATGCCCTTGTAGTGTGGCGATGTTTTGTCCGGTCGAAACCTTCCACAGTTTGACCGTTTCATCATAAGACCCTGACGCGAGGACGGTGCCGTCGGGCGAAAACGCTACAGAGTTGCCCCCATCTGTATGCCCTTGGAGTGTAGCGATGTTTTGTCCGGTCGCAACGTCCCACAGTTTAACCCCTCCTGCTTCGCCGGACTTATCCCATGACGCCGATGCGAGTTTTGTGCCGTCGGGCGAGAACGCCATAGACTCGACTATCCGCGCATGCCCTTGGAGTGTAGCGATGTTTCGTCCGGTCGAAACCTCCCACAGGTTGATTATTCCACCCTCTGCCCCCGACGCGAGAATGATGCTGTCGGGCGAAAACACTATATCACGGGCCGACCCTTTATGCCCTTTTAGGTTCTGTTGACATTTGAGTATAAGGTTGTGGCATAATAGAAGAATGACGCCAATAACCTTACCTGATGAACAATGGAATAAGATATACCGGTTTCTTCTTAGCTGTCCCACCATCTATGTTGGCGACGAAGCTGCTACACGCCGCTTCGTCGAAGCAGTTCTGTGGGTGACTCGTAGTGGCGCTCAATGGAGACTTCTACCAGACACCTATGGCAAATGGAACACCCGCTACAAGCGGTTTGCTCGATGGTGCGACAAAGGTATCTTCACACAGATGCACCACCACTTCGCCTCTGACCCCGATATCGAGTCGCTTATTGTGGACAGTACCATCTGCCGCGCTCACCCGTCTGCGGCGGGCGCCTTAAAAAGCTGGCGCCTTAAAAAAAAGGGTGGCACTGAAAACCAAGCATTAGGTCGCTCTCGGGGCGGTTTCAGTACAAAAAATCACATCACAGTTGACGGACTAGGCAATCCCCTAAGAATTCATCTGACACCCGGTCAGAGACATGACATAACTGAGGCGGAAGGGTTGATAATCGGATATAACAGTGAATATGTGATTGGAGACAAGGGGTACGATTCGGACGCTTTTATCGCCGTTATTGAGGCGAATGGAGCAATTGCGGTGATACCGCCAAAAAGTCATCGTGTTGACCAAAGAACGTATGACAAACACTTATACAAAGAGAGACATCGGGTTGAATGTTTCATCAACAAGATAAAATGGTATCGTCGTATCTTCTCTCGGTTTGTCTCTCGGTTTGAGAAGCTAGCTGTCCGTTATTTTGGATTTCTCAGCTTTGTCGCCACTCTTATATGGCTCCGTTGAAATGTCAACAGAACCTAGTGTGGCGATGTTTTGACCGGTCAAAACATCCCACAGTTTGACTGTCTTATCATCAGACCTCGATACGAGGAAGATACCGTTGGGCGAAAATACCACAGCCCTTATATGCCCTTGTAGTGTAGCGATATTGTTGCCCGTCTCTACATCCCATAGTTTGACTGTCTTATCATTAGCCCCCGATGCGAGGACGGTGCCGTTGGGCGAAAACACTACATCCCGGACCGAATAATCCCCCTGTTCTATGAGTGTGGCGATATGTCGGCCCGTCGAAGCATCCTACAGTATGACATCTTCCCTTGACCATGACGCGATTTTGTGCCGTCGGGCGAAAACACCACAAACGCAAACACACCCGTATGCCCGGTGAGTAGCGCGAGTTCACGCCCCGTGTCCACATCGTAAAGCCAGGCACCAATGAAAGTTACCACAGCGAGGTGTGAGCCATCGGGCGAAAAGGCAGGATACCTAACGCGTCCCTTTCCCAAGCGGGCAATCGCGCCGTTAGGTAAACTCCACGTCTGATAATCTTGATAATTTTGGACAGCGGCAACCTGTGGGAGAAGCATCCCCGCCGCGAGGGAGATCCATAAGAAAAGGCGTGCCCTTGTGGAAACGAGGGTGAAGCGAAAAGGTTGTTTTTTCATTCGGTTTGTACTTCTTATTATTTGTGTGTGAAAGGCATCCGTACCTCGATTGCGTTAACCCGGGGCGATCAAAATATGACAAAGGAGGTTAAAAGTCAAGGCTTTTTTTAGTAGGGGCGCGTTATGCCGTGCCCCTACTTGGTGGAGAGACATCATTACCAATCTTCTTCATAAAACGGCGTGCTTGGATAGCTGTAAACATTCCCCTCGTAATTTCTCAGCGTGATCTCCTCGTCATCAAACGACACAATCGGATCGGGGATGAGCGCGATTTTGCCGCCACCACCGGGGGCATCAACCACGTAATGCGGGACGCCGAGTCCAGAGATATGCCCACGCAAGGCGGCGACAATCTCTAGCCCTTTCTTGATAGATGTGCGGAAGTGATCCGTCCCATAAACAAGGTCGGCCTGGTAGATATAGTACGGCTTTACGCGGATTTTGAGGAGCTTTTTCATCAGCTCGACCATGACCGCCGGATCGTCATTAACGCCTCTGAGCAGCACACACTGATTACCGAGCGGTATACCGGCATCAGCCAGCATGCTACACGCTTTCGTGGTCTCCGGTGTGATTTCGCGTGGGTGGTTGAAGTGTGTGTTAATATAGAAGGGATGATACTTCTTGAGAATGGCGCATAACTCCGGTGTGATGCGTTGTGGCAGGGTCACGGGGACTCGCGTGCCGATTCGGATGATCTCCAGATGTTCAATTGCGCGCAGACTGCCCACGATGTAATCGATTTTGCGGTCCGTCAGCATGAGCGAATCGCCGCCGGAGATAATCACATCGCGGATTTCAGGGTGTTCACGGATATACTGTACGCCCATTTCGATATTGTTGTCTGGAATGGAGTCCGGATCTCCAACTTTGCGTTTCCGCGTGCAGAATCGGCAGTAGATCGGACACATATAGTTGACATAAAATAGCGCCCGGTCAGGATAACGATGCGTAACATTGGGGACGTGACTATCGTCCTCCTCAGCGAGTGGATCATCCTCTTCAACTCCGGTTCTGATAAGTTCTTTCGGATCCGGGACAACCTGCTTCCAGATCGGATCGCCCGGTTCTTCAATCAGGCTTAAATAGTAAGGATTGATACGGATGGGAAATACTTCGTGGATGCGCCGCATCTCTTCGACATCGGCATCGAAGACTGCAGCAAGTTTTTCGGGGGTATTGACCGTATCCCGAACAAGACGTTTCCATTCTTCCATGAGTTTGTCAAAGCCTTTCTAATAATAAAGTCATTTTTTGTTCTCTTTTATTTTGTCAGGTTGGTAGCCTTTCAGCGTGACCTTTTTTATTTTATCACCCTTGCGGAGCTGATCGACCACATCTAAACCTTCAATCACACGTCCAAAGGTTGTGTACTTCCCCTCAAGATGCTTATAGCGTCTGGAGTCTGGATTCAAACAGATGTAAAATTGGCTTCCTGCGGAATTTGGGTGGGGCTTTCGTGCCATTGCGACAACACCTTTTTCGTGTCTGGGCATTTTAGACCGAAGTTTGCGATCTTGAAATTCACCATAGATTGTCCACCCAGGCCCCCCGGTCCCATCCCTTTTGGGGTCGCCACCTTGAATCACGAAGTCGGGTACATAGCGATGAAAAGTGACTCCATCGTAAAACCCTTGTTGGATGAGGGTTGCGAAATTCTCCACCGTTTTCGGAGCAGCATCAGGGTAGAGCTCAATGACAATCCACCCTTGGGTCGTTTCCAAAATTGTATTCGGTTTCGGTTTTTCCTCCCCTCCTCCGCAAGTGAGAAGAGCAAAAAGAGCAGCCCATAGCCATAGCGGCTTTCGCACAAGCTGGATTTCCATCAAACCTTCCTCCGAACAACCACAAAAACGAACAACCACAAAAAATGTCTAAAACTTCTGGACTTTATTCTGTAAAACGCCTTAATTATACCCCTGAAGCGACAGACAGTCAAACGAATTTCTGAACATACACGGGCAAAGATCTTGACATAGTCCCTGAAGCGGAAGTATAATGAGTGAACGTAAAATCAAATGAAAGAGGGAAAAACATGCCAACAAAAGAAGAATTTTATGATCAAGCTTTAACGTATTTTGGAAACAATGAACTTGGCGATGCGGTTGCCGGATTCAGTGAGCTTATCAAACATCATCCTGACTACGTTGATGGGTATATTGGGCTTGGACACACCTATGAACGGATGGGCAAATACGATGAGGCAATTGAAGCCATTAAAAAAGCAATCGAAATTAACCCAAAAGATCCGCTCAATTACACCAGCTTGTCGGTCTGTTATCAGCGCAAAGGGATGATTCCTGAAGCGGAAGAGGCAATGGCGAAATCACAGCAGTTGCAGAAGGGAACGTAAAACGATGGAAATTTGCAAATAAGCAGCCCTGCTACGCGAGGGATCCGATCCATCGGAGTTCTGCAAATGGACTGGGGAGACCTCACAGGGGACTGAGAATTGTTGCGAATTTTTCAAACGGATACAAAAGGCATCCATTGAAGTAACATCTACCGATTCTCTACTCTCTTTGGAAATTTTGGTAAACGAAAAACTAAATTTTCCTCTTAATTCTTGACGGGCAGACTTTTGTTTGTTATAATATATATAACAGTTCGATAATTTTTAACAGGAGGTATCAAATGGGTGCTTTACAGCAAATTGAAACGGCAGCTCAAGAGATTATCAAGATCTGCCAAAAAGAACGAACCAATAAGGCAGATAAGGAGAAGCTGCTCAAGCTTCAAGCAGAGGTTTTCACCAATATTGAAAATCTCGTTGAATGCGAGATTTGTGGGTCGATCACAGATCTGATTGTGACAATGACGATAGATCCAGTGACAGCAAAATTATGTAAAGATTGTGGGGTAGCAGCACTTGAAGCCGGGAAGATTCAGAAACCGACGACGCGGAGGCGATCTGCCCGATTAAGAAAAAAGAAGGAGTCAACGGTGGTGGCGCCTGAAGCTGGGCCGGGAGCAGAGGAAGGCCCAGCAACTTCCCCGAAACAGACGGACATAACAGATCTGTATGTAGAGGTGGAGAAGCAAACAAAACTCAAGAGAACGGAGATTAAACGCCTGCATAAAATCATCCAGGAGATTGCGGGCCCCATGAATCTTGAGAACACTATCCTGTATGTCAAGCACGAGGCTGAACTTGCGAAATTGAAGATTGAACAAAAGACTTTGAGCAAGGCTGTTGAGTTGTTGATGGCAGCGTAAAGCGGGGGCTGAAGGAAATGAAATGAGCCGCATTGTCAGAGTAGAAGTCGGTCTGATTACGTCGTTGTCGGCGAGTTCAAGTTTTTCAAGCCCGGCACCGATGGTCGTGTACGCCATCCTTCCGTCCTGATCCGATTGACGGACGAGGATGGCGTACAAGGCTAGGAACAGGTTGTCCACACACACATGTGGACTTATGAAACCGTCGAGACCGTAGAGACCACATTAATCGGCTACCTCGCTGAAGCAGTACTTGGTGCAGATGTCGCGGATGCTGACAAAATCCATGCCCTAATGAACCAGGCGATTCGCCCCGCCTTCTCCGTTGGGCAGCCTTTGTGCAAAGCCGCCGTTGATCTTGCCTGCTACGACCTTATCGGCAAACGAACCGATCATGCCGTCTCCAGCATCCTGGGAGGAAGTCACGTGGACGCCTTGACGCTCAGTTGGACAGTCGCCTCACCTGAAATGGCCGTTGTGGAGGAGCAACTTGAGCAAGGGCAGTACGTGACTACCACAACTTTAACATCAAAGTCGGTACACCGCAGACACCGGCATATGACCTCGCGCTGGCGCATAAAGTGCGTGGATATGCGCACGACGGTTTTCTCTGGACGGATGCCAATACCGGTTACACGACGGAGATAGCCCTTGAGCTCGCGCCGAAGTTGGCTGACGCTGGCGTTGATGTGCTGGAATCGCCGTTACCGCCGACGCACGGGGGTATCAGGCGCTCAAACGTCTGGGCACGCTGCCCATCTTGATGGATGAGATGGATGGGCAACCGCAAATCGGCGGCGAGGACTTCATCGCCGGTTGGGTTGTATGAAAACGGAAGGAGAAGGTCATGGCAACGGTGCAAAAGGACGGTTCCGTGTTACACATTGAAACCGATTGTTATCATGCCGCCGTGCAGACGGAAGGCTATGTCAGCGGCGTGATGGCAGAGAGTTTCGTAGATAAGCGCACAGGCGCTCGTGACCTGGGCTTCGGTTCGGCCATCGTGGATTTTTTGCTGGAGCCGGGCGTAGACAATGAAACAACACCGCCAGCGTTGCGTTATCATTGGGGCAACGCCGTGCATGGTCATATTCTCAAGCGTTATGTGGCGTTACCGCAGATCTGCACCCGGGCGAAAAAGTTGCCCTTTGAAATCGTGGAAGGCGAAGACTTCGCCGCCGTGCGGCAATGGTTCACATGGGATATCACTCGTCCGCCCTATAAAACGGGCTCGCGCTGGGAGCAGTGGCTTGTTTTCCCGGACAGCGTCCGTTGGTTCTTCGCTTACGACAAAGTGACCAGCGTCAACGCGGTGGATTCTCTGTTGCTGCGGATGGACATGCCGGGGCATCTCAAGCATCAGCACGGTGATACTTTTGAGCAAATTTATCTGAGCTATCACGGCTGCATCCCGTCGGGTGCGTTTGCCGATGACTTTCCTCCTGATGGACGTTACTTCTATCAGCGAAAGGCGGGCAAAGCGCTGAAACAGTTTATTCGCGCGTATCAGTTGCGCAACGGCGTCTGGTTGGCAGGGATGGCGTTAGAACCGTCGGTGGTTTACGAAGCGTGGTGCCATCAGCGTGGCTATGTTTGCTTCATTCAGGAAATCGGTGGCTGGCAGGTGCACGCCGGTGACAGCTTTGGCGCCGTACACTTGGTCGGCTTCTTTGAAGACATCGCCGGGATGGAGCGCACCTTTAACGCTCACAGAGGCGCAACAACGCTACGGGTGGAAAGAGATCAGTGGCGGTTGGAAAGCTAAAAATGATTCAATTAATCTGATTTGTCCTTTGATAAGGGAAGAAAGGTGAGAAAATATGACACAACAACGCAAAGTTTACCTCAACGGTGAGTTTGTATCCGAAGCCGATGCGAAGGTCTCCATTTTCGACTCGGCGCTGCTGTTCGGCGACATGGTGTTCGAGATGACGCGGACTTTCAACGGTAAGCCGCACCGGCTGCGCGATCACCTCGAAAGGCTTTATGTGGGACTCAAGATTCTTGAAATTGACTGCGGGCTGACGATTGACGAGATGGAGGATGCTACGCTTCAAACGATAGAGATAAACCGTCCATGTTTCCCCGATGGCGCAGATTTTCAAATTATGCACAACGTTTCGCGCGGCGCGCTCGGGGTCTACCAGTCGGCTTTTCCTGAAGGCTCGCCCCGAACAATCTCCATCAACTGCTGGCCCCTGACGTGGCATGTTGCCGCTGTTGCCGACGCTTATGATACAGGCGTCCACGCCGTCATCCCGCCGCAGTGCTCTGTGCCCGCACGTTTGATTGACCCAAAGATCAAAAACCGCAGTCGTGTCTACTATCAGGTCGCCAACCTGCAAGCACGTAAGGTAGACCCGAAGGCGATGGCGTTGATGACTGATGAGGATGGATTCATCACCGAGGGAACGGGCGCCAATTTCTTTATCGTTAAGGACGGTGAACTGTTTACGCCGGAGCCGCGCAATATCCTGCGTGGTGTGACCCGGCAGGCAGTCATGGAGTTAGCCGCAGACATAGGGATAAATTGTTATGAACGTAACCTGGAGGCTTACGATGTGGCAACAGCGGATGAAGCCTTCTTCACCACCACGCCGTTTGTAATGCTGCCCGTAACACGGTTCAACGGACTGAAGGTTGGAACGGGAGCAGTTGGTCCCGTAATGCGACACCTGCTGAACGTCTGGAGTGAGATAGTCGACGTGGACATCGTTGCACAAGCGAAGCGGTATACAAAGGATGTAAAAAACTAATGCTTTTGAGTTGATGAATGCGAAGGGTATGTGATATACCACCATTTCCTCACTTGTTACTAGCGTGAAAAGTTTCAACCGGTTCAATGAATAAACGGCAAGTCGTCATGCTCGGACTTAGCTTTAAACCCGGCACCGACGACTTGCGTGAAAGTCCCCTGGTGCGTTTGGCTGATACATTAATCGCAAGGGCTTCCACCTGCAGATCTATGATGAGGAAGTGTCTCTCTCAAATTTGTATGGGCGGAATCGGGAGTACATTGAAGGGGTTTTGCCGCATATCAATGAACTTTTAAGTACAGAACTCAAGGAGGTATTGCGCGAAGCAGAGGTATTGATTGTTGGTAAACGCCAGACGCAGGTCGAAATCATCCGTTCTCAGTTACGTCCCGAACAGGTCATCATTGATCTTGTGCCGATGGGGGACTGGCATCCCGCAGGGTAGGTATCTGGTATAGACATTCATTCTATGGTCACCGCATCGCAGTTGTAGCGGTAAATTGCCGTTAAACTTTCTGGTTGTCAGCGCATCAGTCCGTAAGAGTCAAAACCTTCGGAAGGTTAGGAATCATCTCTTTTGTTGGGAGCAACCAGCGTGGAGGTAGCATGTGTACCGTCATTATGGCAGGAGGCAAAAGCACTCGCCTTTGGTCTCTGAGTACGAAAGACAATCCCAAACAACTATTATCTCTGGTGGGTAATTCCAGCTTAATTCAACAGACGGTGGCTCGCATCGCTCCACTCGTACCGCCACAGGCTGTTTATGTCGTTACTGGAAAACCCCTGGAATCAGGAACAAGGCAGCACCTTCCTGGCCTTCCACAGCAGAATATCATCGTGGAACCTGTCAGACGAAACACCCTGCCATGTATTGGTCTAGCTGCCCTTCATCTGAGCAAACAAAAGGGCGATGATGCAGTGATGGTCGTGCTGCCCGCCGACAGTGTCATCCAGCATCAGGAGTGATTCCATCAGCTTTTACAATATGCCGAAAATATTGCGGCAAGCGATAATGTGTTAATCATCTTTGTCCCCCCACGCGAGCTGAAACCGGATATGGTTACATCCATTTCGGTAAAGTCCTTCATACACAGGATGGTCTCCAGGCCTTCCAGGTGTGTGAGTTCGTGGAAAAACCGGACATGAAGACCGCAGAGCAGTACCTGAAGGACGGAAAATACCTCTGGAATAGTGGGATGTTTGTATGGCGGGTTGATGTGATTCTCGATGCTATCAGGACGTATCAGCCTTGCATTTATCAGAAACTAATGGAGGTAGACAAGGCTATCGGAACCGAAAGCGAGACTGAGGCGATATATAGCGCCTACTCTCAGATGGAAAGCGTCTCTATCGATTATGGGGTGATGGAAAAGGCGGAGAATATGCTTGTGGTTCCTGCAGATATTGGATGGGATGATGTCGGAAGCTGGGCCGCCATGCGCGAGCTATTTGAACGGGATGCCTCTGGAAACGCCGTACATGGAAAACACCTGGGAATAGATACACGAAATTGCGTCATTTATAATCGGGCTGCTTTGAGTCCCGATTCCATCGGGGACAAACTGATTGCCACCATTGGGGTAAGCGACCTCGTCATCGTAGAATCCGAGCATGCGGTATTGGTCTGCTCCATCGAACGCGCACAAGAGGTCAAGGACCTGGTTGATAAGCTCGAAGAAGGACTGAGCTCAAGTTAGGTTGAATGCGGCGTCTTTGTACCAAACCGCCCCCCCTCAATTAATTTGATGGCTTATCGTTATTGTTGGTCGATATTCCAAAATCGACATCTTTCCCATCAAGATACCCCTTTATCATATTGTTGAGGTAGTCAGTCAATATGCGGAAATTTGTGTCCAAGTACATAACTTCAAAGGTACAAAGATTGATGGTAGAATCACCAATCAAGTATTCTCTTTTAGACTCGAAATTCAAAGAAGGCGACACACCCTCTAAGATAAGGCGATAATGTATAAACCTGAAGGCTTGGCATCGAAAACCATGACTGAGTTACAAAACCAGGAGAATAGGAAGTTAGCCTGAGTTAAGGAAATACTCCACAAATCTCTATACGTTTCACATTTCACGCACCATGAAAATCCAACGCGATCTCACAACGATTCTCTATATTCTCGCATCAGGAATGTACCTCATCATCGGGGCGCGGAGCTTCGCAAGAGCACCGGATACGCCTGAGACCAGCTACTTCTACCTGCTCGGCCTGATCACATGGGTACTTGCGACACTTGTATGGATGCAACAGCCGGAAAACCGTGCGGTGCGAATCTCCTACCTGATGAGTATCGGATTTCTAAGCATCTGCTCGGTTGACGCAACCTTCTCGATCTATGAGGGGACGTTGAGCAGTCGAATTGTGCCGATTGCCCAGTTTTTAGCGGCGACGATCTTGCCCTGCCTTTTTCTGCACTGCTTTCTCATCTTTCCCGCAGAGAAAAAAAACGTTCAGCGTCATGCGTGGCTGTTGAGAGTGGTCTACGTTCCGGGGATTGCTCTGTGCCTCGCAATGTTCTTCTATTATCTGCGTGGAAATGACTACTCACGTGACTTCTTCCTGGTGCAATTACCACCGCTGGAAGGTATCACCAGCGGCTTCCTCTTTTCCTATTCGCTGGCGGGTCAATTGCTTCTTTTGCACACCTGCTTTGATGCACCCTCCGCTTCCCAACGCCGTCAGGCACGATGGATGCTGCTTGGCATTGCTGCGGGGACGCTCCCACAAGCTATCTTCACGACGATTCCGAAGGTTTCGGAAGTTTCTATTCCCTATTTCCGTGTCTCCGCTTACACACTATGCCTCATCCCGATCTGCTACGTTGTGGCAATCATCCGGCACCGGTTGATGAATATCGAATTGATCATCAATCGCAGTGTTGTATATACCCTTGTCAGTGGATTTGCGCTGGTGATGTACCTGTTGAGCATACTGGGACTTACGAGGCTTTTCCACACAGCGCCGCGTTCATGGGCAGTGACGGCTGTATCCGTCCTCATTGCCGCGGTCCTCTTTGCGCCTGCCAAGACGCGCATTCAGAATTTGATTAATCGAGCGTTTGATCGTGAAGCATATAATTATCGCCAAACACTTTTAGCGCTGAGTCAAACGCTCCACTCGATTCTCGACCTAGAAATACTGGTTGACACCTTGCTCCGTCAGGTGACCGGGTCAATGCACATCAGTCGAGGCGTTGTGATGCAGCGCGTATCAGGCAGTGGGTCAAAGTTTGTTCCAGAGGCAACTGTTGAGATCGATTCCCTACCCGATGGGTTGCAGTTGACGCTATCCCCATCGCTGCTAGATCTGTTGAAAAAGACGGAGAAGCCACTCGATTTCTCAGATCAGCCACTTGAAGAGAACAACGTTCAAGTACTCGAAGGCAGTGGACAACCACATCAGCTTGCCTCCACAGGTTTTGCAGATTCAGAACAGGTTGACGATTTCATCACCTTTCTCCAATCTGCGGTATGGATTCCGTTTGTGACGCGAACGAAGGAACAGGAGAATCTGGTAGGGCTACTTGTGCTTGGGCAAAAGCTGTCGGATGAGCCGTACACCCAAACAGACCTCGCACTGCTTGGCACGCTTGCGCATCAGGGGGCAACTGCGGTCGAAAATGCGACGCTTTATGCCCAGTTGAGCACACGGACGAAGGTAATGGAGATAGCACGCAAGCAATTGATGGCGACCTATTTGGACACCTACGGTGGTACAATGCCGAAGACAACAAGTCAAGCGAATCGCCATCCCCAATCGCAGATCGGGGGTGGCGATTCGGTTTCAGATTTTAACAATATTGCGACTGCCCTCAAGGAGAGCCATGATCGGCTCAGACAGTTGGACACCCTCAAATCTCAGTTTCTGGATAACGTATCCCACGAGCTGCGAACGCCATTGACGCATATCAAAGGATTTGTGGATAACCTGATTGACGGTGTTGGTGGGGAGCTTTCAGAAAAACAGGGGAGATACCTCCTGCGCGTGATGGATAATTGCGATCGGCTCATTCGGTTGATCAATAATCTCTTGGACCTTTCACGGATCGAGTCCGGCAAGATTTCACTGCAGCTTGAGCCAACACGATTGTACCCGATTCTTGAGGCGGCAATTGTGGGCATTCAGCCGATGGCGGACGGAAAACAGATTCAAGTCAATTTGGATTGTCATCCGGACGCAATCGCCCTGATGGATGCTGACAAGATGGGGCAGATTATGACAAATCTGCTCGATAACGCCGTCAAGTATACCGAAAACGGTGGACGTATCAGCGTCAGTGAAACTACCCTATCGGATTGGGAGCTTCAAATCTGTGTTGAAGACACGGGCATCGGTATTGCCCAGGCGGAACTCGATTTGATTTTTGATCGCTTTCATCGAGTCACAGACTCCAAAAGCAGCGAAATCGGCGGCATCGGCTTAGGGCTACCGATAGTGAAAAACCTCGTCGAACTCCACGGCGGCAGCGTATGGGCAGAGAGCGAACTTGGCAAGGGAAGTCGCTTCTATATTACCTTAAAGCGTGAGAAGTGATGGGTGAAGCGTAAAGGGATTGATTCGTTTATTCGCAGATTGCCAGTGTCAACCTAACCTTCGGAAGGTTTGTCGCTCGATTTAACTCATCTGTAGAAGGGCAACCCACACAGCCACTGCAACGAGAATTAGAAATGGAACCTCACGAAGGTTGACCCGGTAAGAAGACAGCTATGAATCTATTCGTTTACGGCACGCTAAAAGATCGGGAATTCATCCAATCGCTGCTGAAGCGCACATTCGGCGAGCCGGTGGAGGCGATAATGCCCGGATTCACAACTGTTATCTCTAAATGGGGATACTCTGTGATGGCCCCCGATGAAAATTCGAGCGTCGAAGGAATCGTTTGGCAGGGACTAACGGCTCAAGATTTTACGGTTTTGGATAGGTACGAAGGCTGTGATGTTGAGACACCTGTATATCAGCGGGAGAAACGGACAGTCATTATTGAGGGCAAAGCGGAAGAGGTGTGGGCGTATTTTGGCACCTCGGTGTTTTTAATGCAGATTCGTTAAGTTCAATTAGAAGGGGAAACGATGAACCAAACATCCATTGAACTACTTATAGAACTCACCCAAGCCGACGCCGTACCTGGACATGAAGCGGAGGTGAGGCAAATCTTCCAATCACACTTGGAAGGGATTGGCATAATCCAAAAGGATCGGTTGGGAAGCATCTTTTGCACAAAGCAGGGGCGAACTGACAAACCTCGCATCCTGCTCGATTCACACATTGATGAAGTCGGATTTATCGCCCAGAGGGTAACGGGGGCGGGATATGTTAAATTTCTCACGGTCGGGGGATGGTGGGCGCACACACTGCTTGCGCAACGAGTGAATATTTTGACGAAACAGGGAAAAGTCCCCGGCGTCATTGGATCTACGCCGCCTCATCTTTTAGACGGTGGTTCTCGTGAGAAGGTGATGGAGATTAAGGACCTATACATTGACATCGGGGCGGAAAGTGATGCGCAGGCAGTAGAGGAGTACGGCGTGCAGCCCGGTTGCCCAATCGTTCCTTACGGACCGTTCATGCCGCTGAAAAACCCCAGGCTGTTTTCTGCGAAAGCATTTGATAACCGCGTTGGCGTGGGGTTAGTTATCGAAATCCTCCAGCAACTCGGCGAGCACCCAAACACGGTTATCGGCACCGGAAGTGTGCAGGAAGAGGTCGGGCTACGCGGTGCACGAACAGTTACCGCCGCAGTGGAACCGGATGTGGCAATCGTGCTGGAGGGACCGCCCGCAGACGATTTGCCGGGTGCTAGCAGTGATGCCTTGCAGGGAAAGCTGGGCGGCGGTGTGCAGATTCGGTTGTATGACCCCTCAATGATTGCCAATCCACGTTTGTGCGAGCTTGCGATTGAAACTGCAACCGCGCACCAGATTTCTCATCAGATTGCCGTGCGTACTTCCGGCGGGACGGACGCCGGGGCAATCCACCAAGTCGGGCGTGGCGTACCGTCAATTGTGCTAGGAGTGCCAGCCCGTTATGTCCACAGCCATGTGTCCATCATCAATATCGACGATTACCGGGCGGCACTAGACCTGCTGCTGCATCTCATTCCGCAACTCGATTCATCCACAGTAGATCATCTTGTGTAACCCTTGGCAATCAGGAACGCTCTGCCTTTCAACCCCCTGTTTTATAGATAGATATGGTGAAACCCAACATCTCAATCTACCAACGTGCTGATAATCAAGAGTTGGGTTTCACTCGATTTGTGAAATTTCAAGCAGAATCGTACCCCCAAATCCCAGTGGAATGCTTGGTATTTTTCATTGGTTCCGTTCAACCCAACCTACGGGCTATAGATGGGTACTACTTGACAATCAGCATCTTCCGCGTGGCAGAAAAATCCCCCGCTGTCAGCGTGTAAAAGTACACACCGCTTGCCACCCGCTCTCCGAACTCGTTACGACCATCCCAATAGACCGCCTTTGACCGGCTCTCGTAGACTGCTACCATCCGATGCCCTACGTCGAGCGTGCGGACGATCCGACCACTCCCGTCATAGATAGTCAACGCCACGAAAGCATCCGCCGCCAACCGATACGGTATCCAAGTCTCTGGATTGAACGGATTCGGATAGTTGGGCAACAGTTGGGCCTCTGCGGGTATCTCGTAGATCACCAGTGCCGGCGACTGAATCCGGCTTTGCTCCACATCTTCAGCCGTTACAGTATATCGCAGCGGCTGCACACCGATGGACGCATCTAGAGATTGTGCCGAGATTTCAAGGATATCCCCAATCTGCGCCGCCTGCCCCGTTTCTATGTCAACGATAGTGAGCCGATAACCCGCCTCATCATCTGCTGTAACAACGGCAACTTCTCTACCTGTTGAAAGATTCTTGACAATGACACGGACTCCCACTTGGTTGACGCCCGTCCCTTCATCAACAATCGAACCGGTCAACGCCAAAACGGGAGTTGCAGTCCCGCCTTTGATGCCCGTGATTGCTATCTACGGGGCAGTAGCTGTTTCTGAGACGTTAGTCCACCCATTTCCGGAGATGGGGACCGTTGCCCCCTCCACAGCGATTAGGAAGAAGCCTTGCCCACCTGTGACCGGGATATCCCCCTCATCACCTGCCCGTCCGACCGCCTTGAATGTCGCATTATCCGAAACGACAATCACGGGGACGTTGTCCGCAATCCCTTCGAGCCCAAACAGGTCGCTCACGCGGGTTATCCTCGAATCCCACAGTGGCAGCCCCACGAGATTCGCGCCTTGATGCAAGGTGATGACAGCCATCCCGTCCGCGCCAAGCGCATCACCACCTAGCCGAATGGAGACCGGGGCTTTCATACCAGGGATAATCCCTTTGTCGTCAGTCAATGCCTTGTCGGCGGACGTGCCTTTGTCCAAGGGTCCGAAATAGCCGAACCACTCTTGAGTTGCGGGGTCATAAGTGATGAGGAAGTTGACGGTGTCTGCGCCACCGAGTGCGTCGTAGAGGTCGGCAACCGATTCGATTGCCCCCATCATTCCGTCAACGGCTCTCACCTTCAGTGGGATGTGAATCAAGCTGATACCTGATGGCAGGGAGAGGTCAAATTCGAGAATTTCGGCGATGGCGTTAAAGGTCACCGTTTCAGTGATTCCTTCGACGCTGACCTCGACAATATTCGTGCCGGGGTCGCTTCCAAGCGTAAGCCGACTCTCTGCCCTGCCATCGGCATCGGTCGTGGCGATGGCAGGGCTCGACTGTCCCGCCGCCTGCGGTGACGGTAAACGTGACTGGCACCCCCTCAAAGGCTGAACCGTCCTCATCCCGCACCTCTACAACAAACAGTTGCGCCAGTGCCACACCGACGGTGCCATTTTGGTTATCCCCTGAGATTTTCGACGGTGTTGTAGGTGTTCGGTTGTCAAAGGAGACCTCAACTCCTCTGCTCTGTAGAGTCGGGATGTGTGTGTAAATGGATGGATAGTTCAGTAGGTTGCCCTTCACATTAACCACATTCTTTTCTCCCAATTCCGTATTTGCCACAAGGGGTGAGAGTTCTGATACCGAGTTGCCCTGAAGATCCAGAAATTGTAGGCTGGTTAAGCCCCCCAGAGGCTAAGATCGGATATCGAGTTATTCCAAAGAAACAGGTACGTCAGGTTGGTTGCATATTCAAGCCCGGTTAGTACGCTGATGCTAGCGTCTATTGCTCTAAAGAACGTCAACGTCTCCATTTCCACTGCGGTGATTGGAGGCCCTGACGCTTTGCCGAGAGTGGTTTCAATCGCAGCGCGAAGGTTGGAGTCGGGGATATCCACCGTTTGCGCGGTTACCATCACCGGAATTGAGAGGCAAACCAATAGAAATAGAGTGAAGCGAAAAGGTTGTTTTTTCATATATCTCCTCTGTTGTTAAAAATGTGATTTGAAATATGTTCTGAATCGAGCAGGTTGGGTTGAAATGTCAACAGTTCGTAGGTTGGGCGTCCTAGCCCAACCGATATGAATTGTCACGAGGTCGGGCGAGGACGCCCGACCTACGGGTATTGGTCTCAGTTGTAGGTTGGGTTGAACGGTTAAAGGCGAATTGCTATCAATGCCAATGGAGGTTGCGTTTTTTAACAACACGGTTTTATAGATATAGGACTTACGCACTTCAGTAGGGAACACCCCGATAAGATCGGGACAGGCCGATCGTTGTTCCCTACGAACTCCTTGATGGAGCTCCTGCTGTAGTTGCCCGATTCATCGGGCGTCAGGTTGCTTTGAATCCCGATCTTATCGGGGAGTTGTGTTCTGCGGCGATGAATCGCCGAACTACGAGGCGTTGAGCGTTCAATTGCGTAAGTCCTAAGATAGCTAGAGTGAAACCCAACGCTCCCTCCAACAAACGGGTTGATAATCAAGAGTTGGGTTTCACTGTATTTTTGATCTTTGAATCAGAGCCGTTCTTCGCAATCGTAGTGTAATGGTAGTTATTTTTTCTTGTTTCCGTTCAACCCAACCTACGTGCTCAGTTCACGTTTCACGTTTCATTTTTATAGTTTGAACACAAAAAAAGCAGGACATCCAATCAATTTGGATGTCCTGCCTCAAACCGATTTTCCATCGTTGCCCGCAAGACAGACTACTTGGCAATCAACATTCTGCGTGTGGCGCTGAAGTCGCCAGCGGTGAGTGTGTAGAAATAGATGCCACTCGCGACCGACTCACCGAACGCATTTTTGCCGTCCCAATAGGCTGCTCGCGCACGGTTCAGATAACTGCCCACAGGTTGATGCCCTTACGCCAAGGTCCGAACCGGCTGCCCATTTGTCGCGTAGATGGTCAACGTCACATCGGCAGGTTTAGCGAGCCGATACGGAATCCAAGTTTCTGGGTTAAACGGATTTGGGTAATTCGCCAACAGCACTGTCTTTTCCGGCAGCCGTTCCACCAAGCCTTCTTTAATTAACTGCTCTTCAAACAATTGAATGGCACGCTGGAAGTCCGGATCCGCGATGTTGAGTGCCTTGATGCGCTCAAAGTGAAGTGCGAGCGAGGCGGCAGGTGCACCGGGGGTCCCACTTGATTCTACCTGCGCCTGAACCAGTTGGAAGTCGTCGGTGTCAATATCACCATCTCCATCGACATCATAACGCTCAAGATCGCCTTCAGGCGTTTCCCCAAAATTCATGGCAACCGCACTTAGATCATCGTTATCAACATCGCCATCTTCATCGACATCCTCGGGCAAATATGACGAATCACCACCGTCGTTGTTGTCTCCATCACCTGGTGGGTCCTCCTGATTAGGCACCACCGTATAACTCGTCAGGTGCGGAATTTCCGTGCTAGAGGACGTGTCTCAATTTGATGTGGAGCTATTAACCAATGGTGCTAGTTTGGAATTTGGTGGAAGTCAATGGGCATAACAGAACACCCTGGCTTCGCTTTGGTCCTCGCTGGATTGAGGTCATGAGACGATTTCCTCGATTCTACCGTTAATCTAAGTGTTAGACAATTCTTGATTAACGGGAGGAAATCCAGACTCATGCCCCTTATAGATTTTATCACACAATTGTTCTGTTGTGTAGATGATAAACTCACACAACACCAGAAAAACCAAAAGCATACCCAAGCTAATCTCTATCCCTCTGAAGTGGTAACCCTCGCCTTACTTTTTGCACTCAAAGGCGTTGGCAACCGAGCCTTCTACCGCTGGATAGAAAACAATTACAAACCCTGGTTCCCCAATTTACCCGAGCGAACCCGCTTGTTTCGCTTGTTCAACAATCATCAACATCTGACTGATATTTTCATGGCAAATCCTTCACTCATCGGCGTGATTGACACTTATGGTATCGAACTGATTCACCCCCGCCGAGAATGTCGTTCTGAGCAGCAAATGGGCCGGAAAGGGATATCCAACCAACGCTGGATTGTGGGGGGGAAGCTTTGTCTGCTGCTCAATCATCTTGGACTAATTGTCGACTGGGATTGTGATACTGCCAATGTGCACGACGGTAGTCGCTTCCAACATCTTGTTGATGGGGTCTGTGACCAGATGGTTGTTTTGCCGATGAAGGGTTTGCCAAGGTCGATTGGTTTCCTTCCAACTTGCGTCTGTGCCGACGAGGGGAATGGAATTGTCGGATGCTGGTAGAAACTGTTTTGTCGATGTTGACGGTGGTGTACCACTTTAAGAAAGTGATGCATCGTTGTTGGGCCTATTTCAAAACACGCCTCGCTTTCACGATGGCGTTGTTTAATCTCTTGGTGCAGTGGAATGGCTTTGAGGCTGACGCAGATGGGTTTATGCCTTTATCGATTGCTCAATTTAGTCTCTAACTAGCACCAAAGGTTATTAACGTTCACGTTAAAGGTTACAGTGGAGTTGCCGTGATTGACGACTAGAAACCCCACTTTGATCCCGAACTGCGAGGGATGTGTAATATTACTCGCAACACTCAACGTAAGTGACATCTCTCCGTCTGAATTAAAGTTCCTTCTGCGGGGAAATGTAACACTATTCGACGGATCCGGCCATTGATGTATTACGTTCTTCGGAGGGACGTAAGAAATACTGGCGGGAATCGAGAAATCGGGGTTAGGACTAACTCTAACAGTAAGCGTCTCACTACTACCGGGCGCGATGTCTATCGAAGTGGATGTGACTGCCGACAGCGTGTATCATTATGCTGTTGCCGGCATCAAAGCACAGATAAACAAAAACAGAATGAAACTAACGAGTTGCTTTTTCATGGCTTTAACTCCTTATCTTTTAAGCTTAAGGGAATGCGTTCGCATTCTGCCAGGGGATTCGCTTCAGAAACAAATAAATCGTTGCATTTACTATTCTATCGAATTATAATAGTGTATACTAAAAGGAGGTTGGCAACTAACGTTACAGCCAGAGGTGACTGGGCGGATACGGTGTTCTCAAACATTGCATTGCAACTACGATAGCATTTTTCTGTTCTGGTCAATAACATGTTGAACCAACCCCTACCCATTCAGGGGTGCTCGCATCAGGCCTTATGAGCCACCCTCAGTTATATCAGGATGTGGGACGTTCATTACCTGAGAACACCCAGATTCCTGATGCAAATAGTCCCTTGTGGCTAGAAACTGCGGTATCCACCGCATGAAATATCGAGAAGTTGCTCGAAAATTCACAGCCCTTGGTTGCCAAGAACGAAAGCGGAGAGACGGTGGTCGCGTCGGAAATGGTTTAATCCCAATACCCAACGAGGCACTGTTGTTCCAGATTGGGGTAGACATGACCTGAGATTGGTAACAGTTCGTGCTGCTGTTCGACAGTTGGGAATCGATTGGCAAAATTCCCAAGACGCTTAGAATCATCAAATCAGCCGTTTCAGTTGATGGCGGCGGATTTGGGTTTGTCGGACGCTTGTTAGTAAATCCGCGCTGTCCTGGTCTCACGTAGCAGACAACTGAACGTTTTCTTAGATCGAGGGAAATTATGCACACCCGGAAAATTCTGTTGGTCTTCGCAATCCTATTGGTTTCAATAGCGGTAGCGATCGACATACTCTCAATTAGCAAAAGAGGTATTCCCCAAGGTGAACCAGATGAGTCTGTGATTACCTATAAGATTGCCTATGAAAGGACGAACTTTGGAATCTCTCAGGAGGTTGAAATGGAAATAAATGGAATTAACATCGAAGGTATAACCATCCTTGCTGTCACCGGAGCACTGGTTGGTATTTTCAGCACACTCTTTTGGATGTTTATCGTTTGGCGTGTACTTGAAAAGCTCTCAACGTCTGTCGACCGCCTGCTGCAACAGAAACTATCCGACGAGCAAGATCGAGAAACTTAACAGGTCGGTGCGGTTCATGGGCATTGCGCTTTTACCGATGTTTCTAGGGTTGCGGTGGGTTTTGGTCTGTCCGACGGTCTTCGGCAAGCCTCCGCCTCAACGGAACTTTTTTCGTTAGCACGGGAAGAAACGAACGGTTAAAGGGAGAAGGACAACGCAGAAACCGAGGTAGGTGATTCAAGCAACAGAATAGCAGATGAACATTCGATTTTACATTGACCCAGAAACGGGCTTGCCTCATATTTACAACCATGAGGTAGATGAGGTTGAGGTCGAAGAAGTCTTACAAAATCCGGGTGAAGATCGAGCAGGTCGTGACGATTCACGGATTGCCATCGGTCAAACACAAACTGGATGCTACCTACGGGTCATCTATGTTCCAGATCCGCAACCCGACAGCGTCTTTGTAATTACCGCTTATGAGTTGAAGGGTAAACTCTTAACAGCTTATCGGCGACGCCAGCGAAGGCGAGGAGGAAGAAAATGAAGCACAGTAGATTCCCCCCGAATTGGGATGAAAAACGAGTTCAGAAAGTCATTGCCCACTATGAAGCACAAACCGAAGATGAAGCTGTGGCTGAAGATGAAGCCGCATTTGGGGATTCATCGAAAACGGTTATAGAAATCCCGAAAGAGTTGATTCCTGTGGTTCGTGAGCTTATTGCCAAGCATTTGGGCAACGAAATTGCCGAACCGAGTTAATCGACTTGAGATCCTAACCAGCTCAACCGATGGCGGGATCTGCGGTTTTACGAATGTTTTGGAGTTGTGGCGGGTTTGGGTTTCGGCAAACTCTGCGGCAACTCATACCAATTTCATTTGAGGAGGTATTTAACCATGAATCAGAAATTTGAGCAGAGTCCGAAACTTGAAAAGTGGCTCAGATGGATGGGGATTATTCACAACGAGATTCTGTATCTTCTTCGGGATGCGAACATGTTTTGGGAAGTCCAAGACATCATCCGTGAGAATCTACATATTCAAAAGCCCAGTGCTTTCTATCGTTATCTTGCGAAGACTTATTTTTCTCATGCTCAGGAGGTTTACATTGAAAACCAAACAACCTCGATCTGAAGGTGTTAGAAGAATTGTTTTAACCTGTTCAGTTGTGTTATCTGTGTCATGGGTGTTATTGATGATTGTGACAATAGTATTTACGGGTTACCTTACAGCGTCCTATATTTTTATTACAGTTATTATTGGTTCTGTTGACATTTCATCGTAACCAGATAATCGCAGCAACGAAACTCAGAAACCCCAAATAGCGACCCGCCAACTTATCAAAACGACTGAAGATACGCCTATAGTGCTTGATTTTGTTGATGAAGTATTCCACCCGATGTCTCTCTCGGTACAGATGCGTATCATAGTCTCGTGACTCACGGTGGTTGATACGGGGACGAATCACTAGCTCTGCACCCATACGGATTATCAACTGCACCAATGAATCCGCGTCATACGCTGAGTCGGCTATCACATACTCACTGCTATACCCTTCCGCACAAGTCATGGCGTGGCGTTGTCCAGCCGTCAGCGCAAAACGTAATGGATTGCCTAAGCCATCAACCGTGATGTGAATTTTGGTTGAAAATCCACCCACACTACGTCCGAGTGCCTGTGAGGCTTGACCACCACTTGTTTTCAAAGCCCCTGCAGCACAGGGGTGAGCGTGGATGATGGTACTGTCACCATATCTGGGTCGTTGACAAAGTGTTGATGCAACCGTTGGAAGATGCCTTTATCGCACCAGCGAGCGAATCGTTTATAGACGCTGTTCCAACTGCCGTACTCTTTTGGTAGGAGTCGCCATTGACTACCACTACGAGTTATCCAAAGCACTGCTTGGACAAAACGTTTTAAGTTCGCTTGCTGTCCGGTGTAGACATCGGAACAGGTTTGCAGGAATGCTGCTATTTTTGACCATTGATTATCGGATAAGGTAAGTGTTGACATATCGTTATTATGCCATAAATGTCAATACGGACTAGGTTCTGTTGACATTTGAGTATAAGGTTGTGGCATAATAGAAGAATGATGCCAATAACCTTACCCGATGACCAATGGAAAAAGATATACTCGTTTCTTCTAACTTGTCCCAACATCTATGTTGGCAACGAAGCGACAACACGCCGCTTTATCGAAACTGTTCTCTGGGCGACCCGTAGCGGTGCTCAATGGCGGATTCTGCCAGACACCTATAGTAAATGGAACACCCTCTATAAGCGTTTTGCTCGGTGGTGCGACAAAGGGGTCTTCACACAGATCCACCACCACTTCGCCGCCGACCCCGATATCGAGTCGCTTATTGTGGACAGTACAATCATTCGAGCGCACCCGTGTGCGGCGGGTGCCTTAAAAAAAAGGGTGGCACTGAAAACCAAGCGTTAGGCCGCTCTCGCGGGGGATTCAGTACAAAAATTCACATCACCGTTGACGGCCTGGGTAATCCCCTAAGAATACATCTGACGCCCGGTCAAAGAAACGACATAGCGGAAGCAGAAGCGTTGATACTTGGATATAAAAGCGAGTATGTGATTGGAGACAAGGGATATAACTCCGACAATTTTATCGCGGTTATTGAGGCGAATGGAGCGATTGCGGTGATACCGCCAAAAAGTCATCGTGTGGATCAAAGAGATTACGACAAACATCTGTACAAAGAGAGACATCGGGTTGAATGTTTCATTAACAAGATAAAATGGTAAACAAGATAAAATGGTATCGCCGCATCTTCTCTCGGTTCGAGAAGTTAGCTATCCGTTATTTTGGATTTCTCAGCTTTGTCTCCACTCTTATATGGCTCCCTTGAAATGTCAACAGAACCTAGTGCTATCTTATCCTTATACCACACGCTATATCCAAATTTGTATACTGGATAAGAGACGGTTTTAGCCAAAACAAAAACAGATAATGCAGCCTTCTTAGTCCCGGTTTATCGGGGTGACAGCGGAGAGCCGCAGCTTTCGGCAAACCCCGCCGTGCTCGTCCGATTCATCGGACAACTGAACTTGGGTCGTTAGCATATAAATGGAGGATATATGTTTTTTACATTACTGTTAGTCACATTCGTCTTAGCGGCTGTTGTCTCATTTTGGGTTGTGAAGGTCTTTGATAAGCCAATATCCACCATCTTTAGACGCATCATTCAGGACGAGATCAGCAGTGCGTGGCATAAGTATGTGAAATTTGCTGCTTATGTGGTTGGTATTTCCGGTGGCGTGAGAATACATCAGCTAGAAAGATATATAAGTGCACCCGCCAAAGATTCTCAGATTTTAGAGTTGAATGATAAGCGATGGACACTAGAGGTATATCGAACCATCATTGAAACCCTTCAAGCGATTGCTTGGCTGTACTTAGTGGTATTTATATTTGCCTTAATTGCATACGTTATCGTTAGGGCTTTTGAGTTAAGGAGTCCTAAATAGCAAATGCCCTCTAACAAGCGCGGTAAGCGGGGCTAACCTTCCGTAGAAAGGAATTTACGGTTATAATTACCTATGGACTTACAACAGATTAACATCAAAGTCTTCGTCACAGAGGACAGTCGTATCAATTACGAAAATTTTATCAAGGTTTTCAACAGGTGGATGGCAGAAGCAGACCAGGATGACTACCTGAACTACGCCGACTACTCCTTTACACATGCCGGGCCCGGCGTTTTGTTAATTTCCAAGAGCGTAAATTATAGCATTGATAACGCCCAAAACCGTCACGGTTTTCTCTACAACCGGAAGCACAAAGTGGAGGGGGATAATCGTGAGAAGATTCATCAGGCATTCATTGAAACGCTCAAAAGATGTTGCCGCTTGGAAGAAGCTGAAGAACTGGAGAACGAGATACATCTAAACGGGGATGAAATCCTGTTTATGATTAATAACCGGCATATTGCGCTGAATACCCAAGAGGTGTTTGAGGCGATTCAACCAGACCTAACTCCCGTGCTTGAGCGGCTGTACGGTGGGGACAATTTCACACTTGAACGTCCATCTGAAGATGTACGAGAACGGTTCGCGGTTCAAATTTCTGCGCGTTCAAACAAAGGAATTTCAGATCTTCTGGCGAACTTGGAAAATCACTAGAATCAATTCTTGCGGTTCACAACGAGGGAATTTTTAGATGTACAATTTCAGTAATGAACAAATTGAGCGATATAGTCGGCACATCATCCTCAAAGAGGTCGGGGGGATGGGGCAAACCAGGCTGCTTGAGTCGAAGGTTCTTCTCATCGGTGCAGGTGGACTTGGGTCGCCTGCTGGGCTTTATCTAGCCGCTGCCGGCGTCGGAACACTCGGAATCGTTGACGACGATGTTGTGGATGTGAGCAATCTCCAACGTCAGATTCTGCATGGGACGAGTGATGTTGGCCGGCCGAAAACAGAATCGGCGAAGGACACAATTGCCGACATCAACCCCGATGTCAACGTCATCACGCATCCCGAGAAGATTATCTCAGAAAATGCCTTTGAAATCCTTGAGGGTTACGACCTAATTGTTGATGGGTGTGATAATTTGCCGACCCGCTATCTGCTCAATGACGCCAGTGTGATGCTTGGCAAACCAATTGTGCATGGCAGCATCTTTCAGTTTGAAGGACAGGTGACGGTCTTCTATCCAAGCAAAGGCCCCTGTTATCGCTGCCTTTACCCTGTGCCGCCACCGCCCGATATGGTGCCAAGTTGTCAAGAAGCAGGTGTACTCGGTGTGTTACCGGGCATCGTCGGAAATGTGCAAGCCGTTGAAGCAATTAAAGTCTTGCTCGACATTGGTGATCCGCTTATTGGTGAACTCCTCTTATTTAATGCTTTATCAATGGATTTCAAAAAACTCAAACTTCGCCAAGATTCGGAATGTCCCGTCTGCGGTGAAAACCCAACCATCCATGAATTGATTGACTATGAGGAGTTTTGTCAGGTGCGTTGGTAAGCATCGATTATACAAGACACAAGAAAAGACCCAGGACGCTTGAGTGGCGAATCCTGGGTCTTTTTTTGTCTGAGATAATCATGCAGATGGGTGAAGCGCGCCAACAACAGTCGTTATGTGCTACGCCATACGTTTTATGGATTATACCTTGCTAAAATAATGTAGCCAACGAAATAACCTTCAACACATGGCCTCCATGAAAGGGCTTGAATATGCCACACATCTATTATCTGCCTGACGAAAGGAAAGTTGAAACTCAGCCGAACGAAACTATTCTCTATACCTCGTTGTGGACGGACTGATGGCGCTCTTCGGGATCGAGGATTCCACTTAAACAGCGTTGAGCGCAGTGATGCACTGGGGATGCCGCAATCGCACTTTTCGGGGTTGACTTCCTCCGGGACGTGTGATAGCATAGACTTCCGATTTCCGTTTCACGAAAAGGAGGCAACCGATGAGTCAATCATGGACTCGCAGTGATAACGAAGTTCTTGCCACGCTGCAAGATGTTGTGGCGATTGAGAGCGTTAATGTCGATTTACCCGGCGGGGGACGCGGAGAAGTCGGTATGGTCGAATATCTCGCCAATTTCTTCAGCGCCGCTGGCATCCCTTACCAGACAGACGAAGTTCTGCCGGGACGAAGCAACATCATTGCCATGCTGGAGGGTCAAAACCCCGACCGGGTGTTACTATTTGAGTGTCACATGGACACCGCTTCCGTCGGCGTCATGACGATTCCACCATTTGAACCACACATCCGCGACGGTTTGCTCTACGGGCGCGGGGCGTGCGACACCAAGGCCGGTGGGGTGGCGATGATGCACGCGATGAAGCGCCTGAAGGAGGCAGGGATCAAGCCACCGTGCACGGTCAAGTATGCAGGCGCCGTGGACGAAGAGTATCTCTTTCGCGGCGCGCGGCGCCTGGCAGCAACCATCAAAGCAGACACAGTAGTCGTCTCTGAACCGACCGAACTGGTGGTCATCCGGGCGCACAAAGGGGTGGCGCGCTTTCGTATCGTCGTCAAGGGCGTTGCCGCACACAGTTCCAAACCATACCTCGGCGTCAACGCCATCTCCAAAATGGTTCGCCTCATTTGCGCGATCGAGGACGAAATCGCACCGACATACGCCGGCAAAACTCATCCGCTCACCGGGAGCGCAACCCTCAGTATCGGCGTTATTTCTGGCGGCGTACAGGTCAATTTCGTGCCAGACGAATGTGTCATTGAAGTTGACCGCCGTACTATCCCCGGCGAGACAACAGAGGAAGCCCTGGCACCCTTCCGAGAACGTTTAGCTCGCGCACAGGCAGCGGACCCGGATTTAAACGTGACGATGGAAGAGCCGTTTCTGGCGGATAACGCGATGGACACACCTGAAGATGCACACATCGTGCAGGTCGCCGTCAATGTCTGTCAATCCGTTTTAGGCAAGTCGGAGATCACGGGCGTTCCTTATGGCACCGATGCTAGCAAGTTCACCGATGTCAGTATCCCCGCTATCGTCTTCGGCCCCGGCAGCATTGACCAAGCACACGCCGCGGTCGAGTGGGTTGAGTGTGAGCAGGTCTTGAAGGCAGTCGATATTTATCAGCGGATGATGATGGAATTTTAGGAATTGGTGGGTAGTAAGTGGTGAATGTGGTGCAGGAACTGTAACCCAAGGAGCAACGAATGACAGAGCAAGATGTATAACGAGGGAGCGGGTTCTCGAAAGTGTAATTCAAGGATCGCTTGAATAGAGAAAAAATTCCGCCTCTGGAAAACAGGAAGGGGTCATACACGCCTTAATCGTCCAAAGCCAAGTATAAACTCAATTAAATTTGTCTTTCATATTATCAATATGTTAAAATACAATTAACACAAATAAATCCATGCGAGGCGATAATATGGAACTCCTGCAAGAACTCAACGAGAAACAACAGCAAGCCGCAGCACACATCAACGGCGCTATCCTTGTTGTGGCGGGGCCCGGCACCGGCAAAACGAAGGTCATCACCCACCGAATCGCACACCTCATCCGCAACCATCAGGTTGCGCCGCAACAGATCTTCGCCGTCACCTTTACGAACAAAGCCGCACAGGAGATGCTTGAGCGAATTAAAGATTTGCTCGGCACGACACAAGGACTGGACGTCCGCATCCACACCTTCCACGCCTTCTGTGTGCGCCTGCTCCGTGAACACGCGGAGGAGATCGGCCTGAGCAAAAATTTCGCAATCTTCGATCAGGAGACGCAGGACGAGGTGCTGATCGAGTGCCTGCGAGGACTCCGGCAGAATCGGCTCGACTATCCCCCGTGGATGCTGCGCGACATCATCAGCGCATACAAGGTGAAGTTGGAGGATGCAACCGCTGACCGGGACGAGCTCCGCATGGGCGATGGTACGCTTATCAACGATTCAGAACAAATCCGAAACATCGTGGATCTACTCAAAGCCTACCGGACAAAACTCGCTGACCATAACGCGCTCGATTTCGATGACCTAATCTCCAGGTCGGTCGAAGTGCTTGAACAGGCGCCCGCGGTCTGTGCGAAATACCACAACGACATCCGCTTCATTCTCGTCGATGAATACCAGGACATCAACGCCGCACAATATGCTTTGCTAGAACTCCTCTCCCGTTCGCCGCAACATAATGTGATGGTCGTCGCCGATGAAGATCAATCCATCTATAGCTGGCGTGGTTCTAGCCCAAAATATATCAAGCAATTCAAAGCAGACTTCAACCCAACGGTGGTGGAGTTAGAGGAGCATTATCGGTGCAGCGAGAAGATCTTGCGAGCAGCGCAAGCGGTGATCGCCAGAAATACACGCCAGAAAGAAAGCATCTTGAAAACGCACAAGGACGCTGGGAACACAATCTACCACTACATGCTAGATACCCCTGATGCAGAAGCTAACCACGTCATTACGCTCATCCGTAAACTTGTGGAAGGGCGACACTGCTCCTACGGTCACATTGCAGTCTTCTACCGCACCCACCAATTGGCAGAGGCGTTAGTGGATCGGCTGCACCAGGAGCGCGTTCAATTTCAGCGCGTCGGGCGAACCAACTCCTTTCAGGAAGAGCACGCACAAGGGATTATCTCCTATCTGAACTTCATCCAGTGGCGTCTCCCCCGCGATATTGAAAAGGCGATCAATTTCCCGCAGCAGTTAATCGACGATCTGACGCTCGTTCGGCTGAAGTGGCTTGCGCAGCGCAACGGCATCACGCTGGTTGAACTGCTTAGAAAGATTGATGACTACCCCGAAGATGTAGGCCCCCTCACTCGCTGGAATGTGCGTCAATTCTTCCAGCAGATTGATGAATTTCACGGGCAAATTGAGGGCGAGCAGATCCACACAATCGCCGTCAAGCTCTTCAATCTCCTTGGCCATCGACGCAGCTCGTATCAATCGGAAGACATCCATGAAATTGAGAACCAACCCGAAATCCCCGGGCTTCGCGCCGCAACGGATGCCATGTATAGTGCGATTGACCGTGGGGAACCGATTCAGCTCGTCGCAAGTTACGGCATTGATTTCTATTGCGCTGCCCATATCATCCGGGGGACGCTAGAGCGATACCTAGATCTAACGATTTATACCGATCTGCTGCCTCCCGATTCGCTTCTGACGCCGATAACCAACGAGAGTCGGATCAATATCCTGATCGGGGACTTCGCGGACATACCTGACCCTGAAGGGACGACAATCCTGCTCGGATCCACGACCGAAGCAAATGCAAACGTAATCCAACTCAACGAATCACTACTCACTCAATCCCACAGCGTCACTGCGTTGAAGCTGTGCCAGCGACTGTTAAGTTACTTTGAAACGCCGAACCTCGCGGATATGATCGTCTATGACCTCGAAACGATCGGCACTGACCCCAGAAGTGCAGAAATCATTGAAGTTGGTGCAAAGCATTTGAGCGCAATCGGCAGTGAGCTTGAACGGTACTACCAACTGGTCAAGCCGATGAACAAAATTCCAAAATCGAGCACGCAGGTCCACGGCATTGACAATCAGACCGTTGCGAATGAGCCGGACATTGAAACCGTCTTGCCACAGTTCTTGAGTTTCATCCAGGATCGCATCCTCATTGGACACAACATCGCCGAATTTGATAACCTCGTCCTTGAACGCGACCTCGGACGTTATTTGGGACGTGGACTCGCCAATCCCTATTACGATACCCTTGTCACCGCGCAGCGCCTCTACTCGCGCGAAAGTTGCAACCTAGGAGCCCTGTCGGGCAAATTCAACATCGAACACGACACCATGCACCGGGCGATTGAGGATGTACGGGTTACCCAGCGTGTGTTTGAAGAATTGATCAAAGAAGACCTCCGTCGCTGCGAAGTGAGATCACTGACTAAACTTCTGCCGCTTGTAGGGGTTGGAATCCTCGCAACCCAGGTAGGACAGAACCACGGAATGGAAGAATGGCAAGAAGGAAGAATGGGAGGAGGGTTGCAGACCTTTTACCAGGCGGCTGCACGTTATGTGCAGACGCACCAACCGGATCTGGATTGGCTCTTGACAGATCTACAACCGACGGAGAGGCAATGGGTGACAGAGTTCATTGATAAACTGGCTCGGACGCAGATTGATGAGTCGCCGGAAGATAGGGATTGGGAAGCCAGACGCGCACGATTCATGAATGGCGTTCTACATTTCGCGACAAACAGCAATCAAAAGCGCCTTGCCAATTTTCTCGATTATCAGAAGTTGATCAATAGCGCCGATGAAACACAGATCGAAGCGGATAAGATTACATTGATGACGCTCCATGCCGCAAAGGGAACGGAATTTCCGATCGTGATTATCGTGGGGATGGAGGAGGGCACATTCCCGATTCGGCGCAAGGGTCAGCCGTTATCAGAGCTTGAGGAGGAACGGCGGCTGTTCTACGTCGGGATGACCCGCGCCCAAGAACGACTTTATCTTACGTCCGTTACGCGCCGCAACAGTAACCGTGAGCGGGCAAGCTCAATGTTTATCCGCGAGATCCCATCGAACCTGATTGAACATTGGTATCGGGGAATGAGGCGTAAAACGTGAAATGTGAATCGTGGCTGATGAAGCAGAAGCAGCAGCGCAAGCTCAAGCACATCGTATCGCGAAGTTAGAGGCGGAACTTGCGCGTCTGCGAGAGGCCTGATTTGTCGCCTCATTCACTCTTCTCCTACAGCACAGTTAATAGGTTTTTGACATAGGCGACGGCCTTTGCCTCCAAGTTCTCACCTAGAAATCTCGGTTTGCCTAAATGCTCTGGATGGAGGATGCCCTGATAACCGGCATCGCGTAATGCGGCGCAGATAGCGGGGAAATCAACTCGTCCTTCGCCGGGAAGTACCTCCTGCCCGGCGGGCCATCGCTCCGAATGGTCTCGAAGTTGGCAGAAGTGAATCTTGCCTGCAAACTCTTTGACCAGTGCCGGCACGTCCCCACCGGGGATATCCATGCCGGTGCACAGCGTCACCCCGTTGTATAGGCTGGGGACGGCGCTGACCAATCGACGCAGTTCTTTCCACGTTCCCACCAAAAAGGGACCGCCCCAGCCATCAGCCATATAACTGCCGTAATCTTCAAGACAAACGCCTTCTGTGACCGCTCGTTTACGAATTCCGTCCGGCAAGAGGCGGTGGAGACTATGATTCCCAATGCCGACGCCGTTCGCTTCCGCCGCCGGAATCAACTCGCGGTAGATGTCGATGAGACCTTCCCAACACGCTTCTTCATCTCCAGTATCTATCGGCGCCCCGAGGTCAACGTAGTGCAGCACCGACGTGATGCTGACTTCCCCCAAAATTTCTATCATGCGCAGCATCGCATCGATGCTGCGCCGGTCACGGTTCCACAAAATGTCTGGATTCGTTGAACCGCTCCGCCAGGGACGTGAGGGCCACTTGGCAAACCAGTATGTGGCGCTCGGTACTTCGACGCCATTTTCTTCTAATCTGCCTTTGAATTCCCGAAGGCTGACTGCATCCGGATACCCATTTTCCTGATATCCGGGGAATGACCCGCAACTGATAAAGACGCGCTCGACGCCGAATTGTTTGCAGCGGTCAACGGTAGCTTGCACATCCGTCGATGCACCAATCCCAACTTTCATGGGTTTCTCCATCTTTCTCAAGAGCTTTGAGCCAATGTTACTTAGAACTGCGGATCTCATAGGATTGCGCAGATGAATTATCCGTGAAATCCTATAAAATCTGCGGTTCTAAAGGGTCGGCAAAAGCTAACATATCGTCTATAAGCCAATTCTCAGTAACATTGGGCTTTGAGCCGATTTCAGCTATTCGCCTAGTCGGGACGACAATTTTCACTTACTTTTGCCGGATAAACTTCTGCAAGCGACCATCCGCCTGCACTTCGCTCACATAGAGATCTCCGTGCGAATCCACCCACATGCCGTGCGGACAGGCGAAAAACTCGCCGGGAATTTCGCTTCCTCGATCGCTACCCCACTGTGCGATTATCTCACCATCAAGCGTGAGAATAGTTACACGTTGATCTAGTTCTGCAACGTAAACGATGTCATCGCCATCGATAAAGATGGTGTCCGGATGCAGGAATCCGCCCCACTCGTCGATATATTCACCATCAAGAGTGAAAAACTGGATGCGGTTATTCGACCGATCCGCGACTAGCACGCGGTTGTGCCGGTCCACCCGGACACAGTGCGGTAGATTGAACTCTCCCGGCCCAGTCCCTGGCGTCCCCCAGGACATAATCAACTCACCATCTGGGGAGTATTTGTGAACTCGAGCGTTTCCATAGCCGTCGCTGATGAACATCTCACCGTCGGGACCAAGCGCAAGGTCAGTCGGCAAATTGAATGGCTCACCATCCGCGCCGGCTTGATCGGGAGTACCTAACGTCATCAGCAGTTGCCCATCAGCGGTGAATTTGTGCATGACATGCACCTCTCGCTCGATACAATAGATGTGATCTTCGGCATCGATAAAGATGCCGTGTGCGTCCTTGAGGATGTCCTCTCCCCACGACGCGAGAAAGGCGCCTTCGCGGTCGAATACAACCATCGGACGCTCGCTTCGGCTGTAGACGTAAATTCTGTCTTGCGAATCCACGGCGACTGCGGGGATCCAACCGAACTTCCAACCTTCGGGGAGTTGTCCCCAACCTTCCTGGACTTCATACGTGTAGCTACCTGCGCCAAATGCCATAATACTATACCTCCGGAATCTAAAAATTAGGTAATCCGTGAGTTAAATTACAAATATATACTGACGTTGTGGTATATTTTTTTAGATGATACCTATCCGAATAGAATCAATCTCAAATCCCCCCTTTCTCTGTTTTGGGGTTAGGTATAAGGTCTAAAAGGGGAAAAAGATGAACAAAAATTTAATCATGCTGCTGACAACCACCGCTTTCACACTGTTTGGCTGTGTGTCGGATTCGGGCAAGATCAGCGCAGTGGCAGCAAAAAGAGATTATTCGGGCGATCGCATCCTGACGGTGCTATCTTACGACGCAATTCCTGCAATCAAAAATCCAGAGTTTGTTTCTGCCAGCGAAGCGAAACTGAAGGATGACTCGCCGGTGATTGGCGTCAGTTTCAATGGCGAAAGCCACGCCTATTCAATCTATTTGCTTAACGGATACGAGATCGTCAACGATGAGGTTGGCGGCGTCAAGATTGCGACGACCTGGTGACCGCTCTGCAAGACGGCTATCGTGTATAGCCGTAAACTTGATGGCAAGACCTACACCTTTGGCGTCTCCGGCAAACTATTACATGATGCGTTGCTGATGTATGACCACCAAACGCGTTCCCTCTGGTCACACATCACCGGTGAAGCGGTAAAAGGTGAACTCAAAGGGAAGCAGTTAAAGATGTTGACTGCCATGCCACGTATCACCTGGAAGGGTTGGAAGCGGAATCATCCAGAAACAAAGGTGCTCTCTGTGCCTTACGATCGGCGATATCCAGAGAAACGCATCCAGGAGATAAGACGCGATAGTTACGCAATGTACCATGCGAGCCCTGACACAGGCATAAGCGGCACACGATACACCGACAACCGCTTGATGAATAAAGAACTGGTTGTCGGCGTTCGCGTCAATGAAGGCTATCGTGCTTATCCTTTTACGGCGTTTGAAAAGAAACCAATCATCAATGACGAAGTGGCTGACATGCCAATGCTAGCTTTCCACGACCTCGATTCAAATGCGACCGCGGTTTTTCTCCGCTCTGTGGAAGGACAGACATTGACGTTTGAACCGGCACAGAGCTATTTTGTTACAGACGTCACAACGGGGACAATGTGGAACCTTATTACAGGTATGGCGACAGAAGGCAAACTCAAAGGAAGCATGCTAGAGCGGTTGCCGGCGATGAACATTTACTGGTATGCCTGGGCGCGGTACCATCCTGAAACAACCATCTATGGTGGGGCAAAGTAAATGAATTAAATGAAATTTGATGATTGATTATGGTTTGTAGTGAGGTTTTTAGCCCCGATCCAAGAATCGGGATAAACTGCGCGAGATCCCGTGTAGCAAGGGTTGTCTGAAACACGCAATTGCGCCATTACAAACCTTGCGCTGATGTCCCAATTTGCTCTCTACTTACGGATTCGGCTGAATCAATACTTTTGTCGTCTCTCGTGCGCCCTCAATTGCCTGAATCACCTGAATCTAGCGAGTAGATCTCCAAGACCAGCGATTGAACCGGCAGGTGTTGACGAGTCATTAATCTAATCGCTTTCGGGAATAGCCAGCAGCGTGAGGTGTGAATCTGCACTTCATCGACCACCAGCTTCGTAACATCAAGCCCTGTCATTGGTAAGCCACAAGTCGTCTTGAGGAAGATCGTCCCTCGCGGTCAAAGAACTGACAGCGCAGGAGATTGAGATCGGGTATCATGTCTTCAAATCTTCAAAAATATGGCAACTCGACTGAGTATACAGTTAAACTAAGCAGATGAAGACACCCTCAATTTCACGACGGCTCTCAGCTTTGCGTTGCAGCGTTAAGTTGTTCTTGGCAGGCCAGAGTAAGGTTTTGAACCCTTGAAAGGTTTCAGTCTTAAACGAATTAATTTCGCGGAACGGGTATAGTCACCTTCGCGTTACCCCGGCGTTGAGATTCCAGGAAGCCGATCATGATCTCGACAACCTTGTGAGCTGCTTTCCCCGGCGATACAGGCTCACCGCCTTCATCAATTAAGCGTACCAATTCCTGAACGCCGGCGGGGATTCCAACGACGGACCATTCGGGTAGTTGAATCGGTTCAACCGCGTCATCTCTGTAGATATTGGCTTTTTGCCCATCAATAAGGATATACCCGGTAGTACCGACGATCTCAAGGCGCATACCCCTGGGGAAGGTTATCTTTGGCCCACCGGCGTAATACCCGCGGACGCCATTAGCGAAGTGGATGTAGCCGTGAGCAGATGGCTCTGTTTTCGGGTCATGCCCGCCATCTCCGCGATACTCCGAGTAATCTTCGTATCCGTCTTCCAGTTCAGCAGATACCCACTCCGGATCGGATTCTGCAAAGTAGCAGATTGTGTCGATTAAGTGCGTCCCATTGCGGAAAAGCATCGCCCGGCTCCCGCTCAACGTGGCAATGATATACTGCACGGGCCCAATCTCCCCCGTCCCGACCACCTCTTCTTTTGTATAACGCCACAAGGGCTGCCACCTTCGTGTATGGTCGATGGACAGGATGGTATTATTGCATTCAGCGGCTTCAATCATCCGATCGGCATCAGCCAGATTGGTTGCCATCGGCTTCTCGCAGAAAATGCCTTTCACCCCTGCATTTGCGGAATCAACTACAAGGTCTGCGTGCCGATGATCAGATGTTGCCACCGTCACAATATCCAGGTTTTCCTTCGCCAACATTTCCTGGTGATTTGTGTACAGCGCAAGATTGGGCCATGTGTCCTTCCAATGTTCTTGAAATTTGTCCAATGCCGCTTGCGACAGGTCGCACCCGGCAACCAATTCGGCGTTGGACAGCCCCACCAACCCTGACGCATGGGCTGTTCCAATGCCTGTACACCCAATAACTCCGGCGCGATATTTCGCCATGGATGTCCTCCAATATGTGTTGTGTATTGTATGAAACGTAACAAGAACGCTGAACCTATAGGCAGATCAACCGTTCCAATTTATAGACCAACCTTCAGAAGGTTCAAAACCTTCCGCAGGATTAAGTTGACGCTGATGATAGAAGTAAACCGATTTCCGTTAATTCGTCTGACCTCAAATCCGTCGAGGAACATCTGACTCGTCCGAAGGCCCCTCATGCGGTGTCTTCCACCAGGAATCGGTATATGCACCGGGACGCTGGCCGGATGTTGTTTGAAATAAGGTCATTCATTGGTACTCTCCTGAAAATACCTTTTACGATCGTCGGCCCACCCACAACGCGCCGCGACGGACGATCTCCTGAAAACTTGGATTCTCAAGAACAGCCATGTCGTGCCCGAGGGCGAAGTAGAAAACGCGTCCGCTGCCAGAGGTGTGCTTGAAAGCCATAACGTGAGTCTCGTCTTTCGTCGGATCATAAGCCTGCATCAAGTGGTGCGACATAGACAGGTCGTGTTTCAAGTAATAGAGCTCATCAGTCACGACAAAATCGGAAAGCCCTTCGGTAATTGGGTCATCCGTATCAATAATATTGACGGTAAAATCCATGTACTTGCTGTGGCCGTCGAAGAATGCATTGAGCATGCCGTGGTAGCCCTTGCAGTCACGAAACGACGCCGCCGCCGTATGGAGTCCGAAAAAACCTCTGCCTTGCTGTATGAAGTTTAGCAGTCCGTTTTCCTGGGTGTCCGTGAGTTTACCAACGTCCGTAAAGAAGAGCGCGGACTCGTACAGGTCAAGCCCGTTGGTCAGGATTTTATAGTCTTGAGAAAAATCAGCTTCGATATCACCGGTTTTCGATAGCATATCGGCGAGAAACTTGCCTTGCTCCACATGGTCGTGATAGATACCCTCGGTACCGACAAATACCAGAAGTTTGAGAGGTTCCATTAGTTTATCTCCTGATTATTTACACGAATTTTTCCATTTGATGTTCTGATTCCTATTCATGATTTCCACCCCTTGAACAAGAGTACCATAAAAAATTACATCGGTCAAGCACTACCATTGGCATAAAGCGTATAAAAATAGACGCCGCTGGCAACGGTGCTCCCTTCATCGTTTCTGCCATCCCAATAGGCGGCTTTATTCTTCGTCACATACCGTCCGGTGGGCTGCTTTCCTAAATCCAGCGTCCGGACCACTTGTCCGTCAATGTTGTATATGTGGATAATGACAGCCGCCTCAGAAGCCAGTTGGTAGGGAACTCGTTTACAACATTAGTGGTATAGAGGGAAGACTTTCTTGTCATCAATTGCGTTCATCTATGCTTACAGTGGCATTCACCAGAGAAACCAAAAAAGCCCCACTTATGATGAAAAGGTTTTATACGATTCAATCATAAGGGGACTCTTTAACACAGTGATGAAACACCGCTTCGTTGTGTGTACAAGGTAAGCACCTTAGCAGGAGAACCTGACTTTAAGATGACCAACGCTTCATTTCACCTTGACCGTTTCGGTAATGATAGCGCTTTTCCTTGTGGGCGCATCTCCTCCAATTCGGGACATTGGATAAGCCCCTCAACCGCCTGCTACCAACCCTGCTCTGAAAGGATTTCCTGAAACGGGAGCATCTTTTGCGCCTGTGCTTCCTCAATCTGTTTGACCCCCTCACCTTCGACCCTAAAGAAAAACAGTGCTTGCTCAGTACAACCTGCCGGACACCCCCCCCACGCATCCCGAAAGATAAAATACCATGTCTTCTCCACTTTTGACGCGGCAATATCGGGACTGTCTCCGGGTGGACCATCGGGTCCGGCACTCCGAACACCTTCTAACATCGAATAAGCCTTTCCTGCGGCCCAGACGTTCAAACGATCGTCAAAGCAAAAAAGAAAACCCCTGGTAAGGACACTACTCGAACCCCACTTAACACCCCGTAACCCCAGTTTTGCGTTGAGTGCATCGAAGTCAGCATCGCCTGTCTCGAACGTGACCTCTCCTTCTTGATCCTTGATGAGGTTTTTAACCTTTTCATACAATTGTGGTTCCAGACGGATGACGAGCCGATCCGGGTTGATATCCTGTCGGGCACGAATGTCTGTCATAGCTGGGTAAGCCGCTCGAATAAGAGATAGTAGCCGTTTAATTTCCCGGATACGTGCCTTCCGCTGGTCGGTATCGAACAAGAGGTCGTCACTTTCATCATATAGCATCCGATCCGCAAGATAAGTGGCATCTGAGCGGACAGGGTGAGAGCAACTCGTCTCGACCACCAGAGGGGCAGCCGGTTCGTCAATTGGTGTCCCATCTTCAGCCAGATCGCTGCATCCGCCTATGCTGAATCCTATCAGTACGACTAGGGTAGTAATCATATCCGGGACATTGGATAAGCCCCTCAACCGCCTGCTACCAACTCTGCTCTGAAAGGATTTCCTGAAACGGGAGCATCTTTTGCGCCTGTGCTTCCTCAATCTGTTTGACTCCCTCACCTTCGACCCTAAAGAAAAACAGTGCTTGCTCAGTACAACCTGCCGGACAATCCCCCCACGCATCCCGAAAGATAAAATACCATGTCTTCTCCACTTTTGACGCGGCAATATCAGGACTGTCTCCGACTGGATGATCGAATCCGGTACGCCGAACACCTTCTAACATCGAATAAGCCTTTCCTGCGGCCGGGACGTTCAGACGGTCATCAAAGCAAAACAGGACATCCCTTGAAATGGAAGTAATCAGTTGGACGCCCTGTAACCCCAACTTTGCGTTGAGGGCATCGAAGTCAACGTCGCCTGTCTCGAACGTGACCTCTCCTTCTTGATCCTTGATGAGGTTTTTAACCTTTTCATACAATTGTGGTTCCGGAAAGATGACAAGCCGATCCGGGGAGATATCCTGTCGGGCACGAATGTCTGTCATAGCTGGGTAAGCCGCTCGAATAAGAGATAGTAGCCGTTTAATTTCCCGGATACGTGCCTTCCGCTGGTCGGTATCGAACAAGAGGTCGTCACTTTCATCATATAGCATCCGATCCGCAAGATAAGTGGCATCTGAGCGGATAGGGTAAGAGCAACTTGTCTTGACCACCAGAGGGGCAGCCGGTTCGTCAATTGTCACCACATCGTCATCTGAATTACTGCATCCGCCCATGCTGAATCCTGTCAGTACGATGAGGCCTATCAGCGTAACAAAGGGGGCAATCAAAGCGAAGAACTGGGTATTGCGTTGGGTTGGGAACATCGTGCTATCCTTCAAATCTACAGATTCCACGAATTTGAGATTTTTGAGGCAATGTAACCTTGCGAAGGTTCTAAACCTTCGCAAGGTCTTCTCTCGCTACTTTTGCAGAATCATTTTACGAGACTCTGTTTTCTCGCCATTGATTTCAAGGGTATAGAAATAGACCCCGCTGGCGACCAAACTCCCTTCTTCATTTCTGCCATCCCAAAAGGCGGCTTTATTCTGAGCAACATAGCGACCCGGGAGTTGCTTGCCTAGGTTCAACGTCCGCACTAACTGTCCGCCGGTGTTGTAGATGCGGATAACGACTGTCGTCTCCGAAGCCAGTCGATAGGGAATCCAGGTCTCAGGATTGAAGGGATTGGGGTAGTTATTGTATAACGTGGCGCCGCTCTCCTCATCGGCGAGAGAGACTGCCGCCGGCGCAAAAGGCGGAGAGATTGATTGAAAATTACTCGGCGGGGCTAAACCAAAGGTTTCGCTACTGCTCCCGCCGCTCTGGTGAACGACCTTGATATAGACCGATCGATTGGTGCCTGAATTGAGTTCAATTTGCTCAACATTGTCTATCCCGGAAGCGGAAACGCCGATGTACCCGCTAGTCGCAGCATCGTAGAGATACAGATCCAGATTGGCGAGGGACAACCCATCATGTTTGAGCCAGACCAGCGTGACGGTCTCCCCGGCGTTCATCGTCCCCGAGTACCACTTCTCATTTCCGGTCTCAATGCTGCCGACCATCACATAATCGTACTGATCTAACGCCGCGTCAAGATCGATATAGCCCCATCCCCACTCCTTATCCCAGCCCGCAGGACCTTTATCCTCTGCGGAGTTAATCAGCAAAGCTTTTAACAGCACTGGGTGCCATAGTTCGTGATCCCAAAACAGGAGAAGCGCACCTGAGACGTGGGGCGTTGCAGCGCTGGTGTCACCAAACGCACCAAACCCACCGCCAGGCCAGGTGGTTGTTGTAATCCCCGACCCCGGTGCGACCACGTCTGGTTTTTTACGTCCGGCGGGTGTAGGTCCCCGACTGCTATTAGAGAGAATCACAGTCGTCGCGCGATTCGGATTGGCGTCCCCGGTCGTCGCGCCAACGATGATAGCGTTATAGGAATCAGAGCCCCAACTAAGAGAATAGTCCAGTTTAGGAGGGTTCGCAAACATATTGGTTTCATTTCCAGCCGCCTTGACGACAAGAACATCATGGGTATCAATCAGGTTGTCTAAAAACTCCCCATGATTCTGGTGGTAATCCGGGTCACCGAGATCCATTGTTGTATCATCACCAACGGGATCCCCCCCTAAAATCCCCCCAAAGGAGTAGTTAATCACCTCCGCATCGTCGGATGCACCAGTCACTGCCCAAGTCATAGCATTTTTTGCATCGGTATAAGACCACGGGTAAAATGAGGCATCGATGATCTTGTCCAGCCCATAGGCGATGCCTTTATGCTCTCCTTCAGAATTCGTATAAGGTGTCATCGCCACGATACCCGCCACGCTTGTCCCATGATTACTTGCGGCATTGGAACGTCTCTTGACGAGAGAAGCCCCTGAACGCAGGTAGGGATGGTTGTCCACACCGTGCTCGACAACCCCTATATCATACTCATCACCATCGTATCCTGCATTCCAAAAGCTGGACGCGGAGATAACCTGCGCACTTCCGTTGAGTGCGGGTGGGGGCGGTGTATCTAACCCAATCCGTTCTACTTCAGGCAATCCAGCGATTTGATTCACCGCAGCAGCAGGAAGTCGCGCACCAATGTTGTTGGACAGCGATATTTGTGCATGAACCGTACCCCCTGCGTTTTCTATCGCTTCCCGGACGCGCTGCTGGCCGTCGGCTACACGATTCCAAAGTTGCTGTCCAATCTCTTGTCGCATCTGCCGAGTCTGATTATCAAGGTTTTCATGCAGAGCTCTCACTTCCGCTTTGACGTTCGCTGGAAGGGGTTGTTTCTGTTGAAGAAACGGACGGATCTTGTTCCGGATATCACGAGAGGTTGTGTTAATATTGGGGTAAAACTGCACTTTGACAGCTTGGGCAATCTCACGGCTCGGTGGCTTATCTTGGAGATAGATAGTCACCGATACGGTTTCTTGTGTCTGTAGTGCTTCGAGAACACTGGCATCAATCTTGTTCTGTTGGGCAGCAGACTATGTTGGAAAAATGCAGCCAATCAATAAAGTTGCAAGTATGTACCTAAACGCTTGCGTTGCATTTCGAGTTAACATGTTAACCTCCTGAGTGTTTCAAAACCGATGTTAAATTGCCCACTTTTGCTGACAATTTTCTAAACACAATGCTTATATTATCGACAAAAATCCGCCCATGTCAACCGGGGATATCCCTGTGTAGAAATTTCCAAAGCGAGTCGAGAATCGGTAGATGTCGCCTCAGTGGAGACTTCTTGGTATCCATTGAGGAAATTCGCAAAACTGGTAGCAAAATTTCCTATAAAGACTTTATCTGATCGTTTCTCTGAAGATTTAAAGATTCTTCGCTCAGATTTGGATAAGCATGGTGATGATTTATGCCATGCCCTTGAGAGACAGAGTGACACTTTCGATAAACGACTTGATGATCTTCGTCAAGACATTGGTAAATTGTCTGATAGGATCGAGAAACTTAACCAGAATTTTATTGATCATCTTTCTCACCATGAGAGAGTAGGGATTCCCTGCATTGGCACTCGCTAGAGTGCACGCCTCAATTCGTTGTCGTGTCGCCACAGAAAAAAGATCTACCTATCTCCTTTTAAACTCTCCAACAACGTCTCTGCCAGCTTCGTTGCGAATGCATCGTCGTTGATGTGATGATCCATCTCGATTACCGTGACGGCACCGGCGAGATTGGCTTTCAGGTTTTCGATCCACGCGGCTTCTGCTTCCGCTGAGTAGAACGGCTGGCCCTCCTGGTCGATCGCCGAAACACCCTGTTTCGGAATTATCACAGTTGTGGGGCCCTTGGCCTGGCTCAACTTCCGCCCCATAATTCTTCCCAGTTCCGCGTTTTCCGCAACAGTCGTTCGCATCAGCGTCACCGTTGGGTTATGTTGGTAGAACGTCCGATCCTTAAACTTGTCTGGCACGGTATCGGGTGGGCCAAAGTTGACCATATCCAACGCCCCCGGTGCGACAACTTGTGGCACTCCGAGATTGCCCGCTGCTTCTAAGCGCTCTGGTCCCGCGCTCAACACCCCACCGACGAGCTCATCGGCAAGTTCCGTCGTTGTGATATCGAGGACGCCGACGATGAATCCGCCCTTCACCAGATCTTCCATCGCCCGTCCGCCGGTACCTGTGGCGTGGAAGACAAGCACTTCGTAACCTGCGTTCTCAAGGATTTCACGCACCTTCGTCACGCACGGCGTCGTCACGCCGAACATCGTGGCGCCAATCAGGGGTTTATCTTCCGCCACCGGTGCTTCCGCGTTCACCATACCGACAATTGCCCCCGCTGCATTTGTCAAAATTTGCCGAGACAGGCTGTTGATTCCAGCGATGTCTACGACGGAATACATCATCGAAATATCCTTCGTGTCTACATAGGGGCTTGTATCGCCGGAAGCGAGGGTCGAAACCATGACCTTCGGCACACCAACGGGCATGGCGCGCATCGCCGTCGTTCCGATTGTGGTTCCCGCCGAACCGCCGAGCGAGATTAAGCCATCAATTTTTCCGTCGCCGTGCAATTCCGACACAATCTTCGCTGCACCTTGCGCCATGGTTGCCACACTTTTGCCGCGATCGCCTTCGTCTCGAAGCACCTGCAGCGACGTACCCCCTGCCACCGCGACCTCGCCGGCGGATATATCAGGTTCAAAGTGGGGTTCTCCCAAGATGCCTGTGTTCACAACGAATGTCGAAGCGCTACTTGCTTCGATGCGCTCTTTGATAAACTGAAACTCCAAACCTTTTGTGTCTAACGTACCAATGATACCGACTGTTTTTGCCATTGATATTTTCCTCCATTAGTTTGAAGATGATTGGTGACAAGAGGAAGAAAAGGAAGATTGGAAGGAAATCTCCTGCTGTTCTTCCATTCCTTTCCATCCCATCAATTACGGGTCAGAAGATTGGTGAGGAAATGATAACCTGGCAGCTACCTTCACCAATTCGCCGTTTTGTCAAATCACATAGACCTCCTGCGGTTCAGAGAGCTCTACTAACACATACCCATTCACCTTGAGAAACTGCCCGCTGACCATCGCAATCCACTGCGGTTCTCCTCGTGCGTCAAGACGGGTAAAAAGATATTCACCAACAAACTCCACATCTGGCGTGGACAGTGTGGCGAAACCATCGTCAGAGATGAGTATGAGATCAGTGTACTGCCCGTGCGTTACAGTGAAACCCGTCGCCAGTACATCCGCATCCGTACTCACTTCCATTGGCTTGACCGCTGGCGCCACTTCTTCCTCCGGACGGAGGCAAAACAGTACAGCGTTCATGACCGCCGGTAGTGAACAAGTCTTTGCGTAAGTGAGATCATAGGAAGGGATTTTGCCGGATACCCCGGTCCATCCGGCAACTGGATCTGTTTCGCCGCACCGCAATTGCGCCTCCAGATCTGAACCATCCACCGGCGCAATCACGATGTTGCTCAACTCCGGTGCAGCCGTGCGGACAACGCCGTTTCCCATAATTTCTACATCTGCCGCGCTACCCGCCGGCACGGGTGCAATATGGAAGATCTGCTCAAGCAAATGCTCGCCTTCGCCTAAAACCAAATCGTGCAAGATGAAGTATTCGCCGTTGGTTGGGTGGGAACTTTGCGCCCTCCCCTTGACGTAGAAGATCGATCGCTTATGTTGGAGTTCAAGATCGAGACTCGAACCGTCTTCTCCCGCATAGCCCTCCTTATACCAGCCTTCCACAAAATCGAACGATGGCGTCGTCAGCCAGCGTGTATTCGGATCGGGTGTGATTTCCTCATCCGTCATGAAACGGCGGCACTGCCCTTTCCCATCAATCATCAGGCTGTTGTGCCCGCAAGTGGATCGAAAATAGCTCTCGAAATCATCATCACCCTGACAGACGCCGGGGTCAATAATCAGCGGACACCCGTAAGCGTAGAGGATAAAGTTGAGTTTGTCCTCATGCAGATGCTCCGAGCCCCTTAGCTTGCACAAAGATCCAAAGTAGCCCCCATCAAACACAAGGTACTGAGCGTCTGCACCCCAGTGATCCCGCATCACGTAGTAACCGGCATAAGGAAAGGCGTACGAAGTTTCGATGGGCAGTGTTCCAGCCTTTCCTTCCGACGCCATGTAGTGGAAGTCCTCCCGGTTGAACAAGTCGTGACCAACGCGGCAGGGCTCACGGACATCAATATAAGCCGTGCAATCGCCCAGAAGCGGGAGATGATAATCGGGTTGGCTCAGGTACATAAAGACTTCGATGACCTTCTCAAACAGATCTGTGAAATCCTTGGATTGAGTAGACGAGGCCGTATCGAAATCTTGAAGGAGATGCGGCTGCATCAGTTTGGCGATGCGGCAAAAGTTAGAAAGGTAAGTAAAGAAAAAGTGATGGGAACTGCTTGTGCATTCAGTTTGAAAACCATCGGGGAAAAAGCACCGATCGTGAATCCATTTGTAACGTCGCAGAGCAAGTTTGATGAGTTGTTCTCCATCCCGCCACTCCGGAAAGAGAAGCGCGGCAACGGCAAGTCTGCTAGTTTCCATTTGTGCAGAGCGAGCGGTTGATTGATGACAGACAGTGTAGGCTGAGAGGTAGAGCGCATCCTCAAGGTAGGATTTTGCCATATCGGGTGTAATACGTGATGCGTCACAAGTTTCATCATCCCACAATTTGAGGAGGTCGGCTTTCTCGCGGAGGAAATCAACGTAGGCGAACTTCGCCTCCTCGAGATTTCCTCGTTCTAAGTCAGACTTGACCGCTTCCAGGCCAGGGTAGTCCAGATTTAATTGATTGAAGAAGTCCTGATCTGTCAGCTTAAACCACGTCCGTTTCTTCCAGCGGAGGTCACGATGCAACGTTGCGTTATATCGGTCAATCGCTTCGTCAAGGATGGGCAGATCGAACGTGACCGCTATCTCAAACGCCGCATCAACGGGCTCGACGAGATGGGGATGGGAGCGCAAATCCTCAACAGCTTCAATCGCTTCCACGGTCTGCGAGAACCCCACAAGTCGCCATGCGGCAGACTGCGGGATCTCCCGACAGACGCAACCAACAAGCGCCAGTGCGGCTCCAGCTTGCAGTCGCTCACGAGCGTGAAGTGAACTGTGATATGTATACAGGTACTCCGCGTGTTCGAGGATAATCTCCGCAAGCGATTTCCACCCTGCCTCCAGCATCGTCGGTTCATGGGCAGCAACGGCGAATGCCTCAATGAGCCTCGCTGCAACAGATTCCAACCGCCAGATCGGGTTTCGATCCGCGTGCGAGACGGGTGTCGGATTGAGGGTGGCAAAGCTGACCAACTCTTCAAAATCGGCGACGGGATCAAACCGATCAAGGATCGGCACATCCCGTTGAGCGAGGGTGCGAGCGAGGCTGTCAACCTGTTCTGGTGTAATTGTTGAGTAATCTTTAAGCGCCATAATTCATGCATCGAAAAGCCATAGCTTTTTCTAATGCTTCTCTTATTTCTTCTTTACCAAGATTTCAGCATATTTAATAGATTTAATGCCGGCGTGGTCTAAGAGCCTGAGATTTTTCTCAATGGATGTCGCAATTCAGTAGGAATTATGCTCCGATGATAACATTGACGCAGAAAGATGTCAATCCGAAACCTGGATAGTATTTATAGACACTTTTCAGTCCTCTTACGCAATACGCATTACGTTTTACCCATCACGGTTTAGATATCTGCGACGGAGCCATCATCCTCATGCCGCCACATGTTGCGTAAACGAAACTCAGTGTGGGTACTCGCTTCAATCCCCGCTTCATCCAGCTCAATCCCCAATCCCGGTCCTGTCGGCAGATCGACATAGCCATCCCGAAAGGATAGTGGTTCTTTGAACAGCCCTTCTCCCGTGCCTCCGCCGAATTCCTGGATGAGAAAGTTGGGCGTAGCCGCCATCGCTTGAATCGACGCGGCGACTCCGACTGCCCCCGCCGCCGAGTGTGGCGCAAGGGCGATGTAGTGAATCTCCGCAAGCGTCGCGATCTTCCGCATCTCCGAAATGCCACCGGCATGGCGAATATCGGGTTGCAGCACGGCAGCGGCTTTTTTCTCGACAATCTCCCGGAAACCCCACCGCGTTGTATTCCGTTCTCCCGTCGCTATCGGCGTTGAAGTAGACCGTGCGATTGTCACCAGCACATCAACGTTTTCCGGATGACACGGCTCCTCAACAAACAATAACCTAAACTGTTCAAGCTCCTTCAACATCACAATTGCCATCGCGGGGCTCAGGACGCGGTGAAAGTCGATCGCGATATCTACTTCTTTCCCAACCGCATCTCGCATCGCCCCAATCTTCGCTACCGTTTCATCGACGACTTTCGGTGAGTCGATATAGCGAACACCTTTGGAGAATGGCGTCGTTTTGATCGCCGTGAAGCCCTGCTCGACGCTGGCGCTGGCGCTCTGGGCGTACTCCTCTGGCGTCCGTCCGCCGGCGCCGCCGTAGACACGAAGCCGCTGCCGGCACGCTCCGCCGAGTAACTGCCAGATAGGAACGTTGAGGTGCCTCCCCATAATGTCCCACATCGCCTGCTCAAGGCCGCTCAGAGCGGACAGCAAGATCGGCATCTGGCGGCTATAGCTCGATCGGAAGATTGCCTGCCAGTGATCTTCGATCTGAAGCGGATCTTTCCCGATTAGATATTCGCCCATATCAGCAATCGCCTGACTGACGACTCTGCCATGTTCGTAGTTCATCGGTTCGCCGTAGCCGACGATTCCCTCATCGGTGTACATCCGTAACAGTAAAGCGCGTTGCCGCAGCGGTGTGACTTTTAGCTCGGTAATTTTCATTAGTCCCTCCTTTTTCCGGGCAGCAACCTTGCGAAGGTTTGAAACCTTCGCAAGGTTAAAGTGTTACCAATTCACGGATCTGTCCTCCCACAAGTGCTTTTTGATCTCCTCCTCGTTCAAGTCAGCCCCCCAACCGGGCTTCGTGGGTATCGTCATGTAGCCGTCGATGATCTCCGGCGGATCGGTAACGAGATCATCCTTCCACGGCACGTCGTCAATGTCGATTTCCATGACTCGGACGTTGGGCAGGACAGCACATAGGCTCGCACTCATGTATGTCGCTAGATGGCTGTAGTAGTTGTGGGGTGCGATATTGATTTGGTAGACTTCTGCAAGATCTCCAATTTTCTTCGACTGCGTGAACCCGTTCCATGGCACATCGATCATCATCACATCGGCGGCATGCAACTCGAAATAGGGGATGAACTCTCGCATGTAAAACAGATTTTCGCCGGTACAGATCCGAGTTGTTGTGGATTCCTTGATCTGCAGGATGGCCTCCGGGGCGTACATATCGATCTCAAGCCACTGGAGGTCGAATGGTTCCAGCGCCTTGGCGATTCGCAGACATCCCTCCGTCTTAAAGTTGAAGTTGAGGTCCAGGCAGAGCCCTACATCTGGACCGACGGACTCTCGAAACATCCCCATGAGCGTTTCAATGTGCCGCAACAACTCAGACGTGACGATCTGATCGGTTGTGCCGGATCCGCCGCCGAATCCGCTGAAGTACACCGACGCGGGCTCACCGGGCATCACGATGTTGGTCTTGAGCGCGGTGAAGCCACGCTCTACCACCTCTCGTCCCAAGGCAGCAATATCGTCCATTGTTTTGAGCGGCGGCGTCCCCAGCAGGCCGTAGTGCCTGGCGCGTGTTGTTCCGCAGTGAGACCAGTAGAGGCGTACGTTGTGCCGCGTGGGGCCACCGAACAACTCAACGACAGAGATACCGAGCGCCTTCGCCTTGATGTCCACAAGGGCGCACTCAATTCCGGCGATGGCTTTGGCAGCAATACCGCCGGGACTCTGGCGCGTGCCCCGGATCATGTCCCAGAACCGCATCTCAAAGGCCCTTGGATCCTCACCGATGAGCACCCGTTCCAAATCCTTGATTGTGCCAACGATCCCGTAAGGGGATCTGCCATCGCTGCACTCGCCGTAACCGGTGATGCCCTCATCGGTCTCAACTTTGACAAACGTCCAGGGACGCCAGCCAGCATCCACGATAAATGTATCAATGTTGGTAATTTTCATAAAATTTGTCCCCTAAATTATAACTGTCTTTTGGCTAGTATTATATCGTCCACTGATTCAGCCTCTGTTTTATAAACATCAAATTCCGTTATGTTGTTGTTTCTTATTCCGATTTGGTATTCTATTCCTCCACGATGCTAGTGGCTTAAGAACCTATTTGTTTTGACCTCTTCATTCGACATCACCCAGTAGATGATTCTATTGACCCATACCCCTATGAACACAAACACCTCACAAATATCCAACTTTAGCTGCTGAAAATTCATCCAAAACGGATCATCAGAACCATAGCGCAATGCTTTGGAGGCCAGGTTTCCCCGTTTTTTTGTATGTGTTGCTCGTGATGCCTTAACTTCGACGCGTATTCCATCTAGCCATAGATCGTACTGTCCTTCATAATCTGGGTCAAGAGAACGGTTGGGCTTACGAAATCTATGATCCAAGTCCTTCAAGTGTTCCTCACCCCAAACACCCCCAAAAATCCGTGGAGCCAGCCCGAAAAGATCTAAGTAACGATTCGCTGATACATAATTATCCCTTAGCTCCTCGTAATCACCGAAAGTAATCACACGGCGATCTACGAGGAATGTTAGGATGTATTCGTATTCATTAAACGGAAACACAGATATCAAACCTCTCAACCGACTTTTCAAAACCTGCCGTTCTTCCTGCTTTAGAGAATCGGATAACCGATCAATATACGTCCGTAACTGCTGTAGATTCATTAAATATTTACCTCATCCTCTAGTTCTGGAAACGGATTATGCCATTGCCAACCTGTCTTCCCGGAATCACGATAACGTTCCAACCGCCGAATGGTCAACTCCGCAAAAATCGGATCGATGTCAAAAGCGTATATCTTTCTATCGAGCCGTTCCCCAGCTACCAAGGTTGTCCCAGAATGGGCAAAAAAATCCACAACGACCTTCCCTGCTTCGCTACTCGATTGAAGGATGCGCTCGATCGCTTTCAACGGCTTCTGTGCGTAACAACCCGGCACATTTTCTTCCATGCGATAAAAGACTTGCTGGATGTCAACCCACACATTTCCAGGACGTATCGTCTCTGATTTGCTTCGCTCCAGGTTTTCCGTGATTCGCCCATCTACCTCTTTGTAGTAGCCACGCAGAATCTTGGGGATATCCGTGTAGACAACCGTAAATCTTGGATCGCCTTGTGTGTAGTGCAGAAGTTCTTGGCGAACCCACATCCAGTTTTTCTGTGTACCATAGCCCCTTTGATTTCTCATGGTTATGAAGTTCCTCGGTTGAAGCGCTTGAAATTCTCGCATCATAATCATGAAATCTGGCAAAGGCTGGAAACCCTCCCGGTAGTCAGCGCCGATCCAAATATACAGATGGGCATTCCGGTCTAAGCACTCAAGGGCATTTCTCACCCATGTTCTGGAGAAGTCTATATACGAATCAATGTTGATCTTCGACAGGCTTTTCGTATTCGCGGCGCCGACAGCGACATTGTAAGGTGGGTCATTGATGATTAACGATGTTTTCTCATCGCCCATAATCGTTTCCAGGTCGTCACGATTGGTGGCATCCAGGACACCGACCCGATGACCGCACACCGGGTCACGCCAAATCTCGCCATATCCCAGCCGACAAAAGGGGGTTAACCGTTCTCTTAATTCGGGCTGAGTGTCAAGCCTTTTGAGTCGCTCTGATGTGGCGTCTTTTTTTGAATTATAGTGGTTCTGATCCTGCTTCATTAGAAAAAGCTGGCCTTGTTCAGGTGATTTCATTTACAATCTCCGATCTTGGGAGAACTTACAACCGTTGAGGCTGACCTGTCTTTATCGACTCAATCGCCTTGACCCCAATCTTCGTCGCTCGCACGCCGTCTTTCACTTTTGCGGCGTTCACGGGATCGATGCCCTTCCCAACCCAATCGATTAACGCCTGCATCTGATCGACATAGCCGTGCGCCGCGCTGCTGTTGCGGTAATCGGGTGGGAGGTCATCTATCGTAAATTCAGCAGGCTCCACGCCCCAAAACTTAATCGCGGGGGTTCCATAGTAGTCGTAGAGCGTTGCGGTCTTCGTTCCACCGAACAACTCGTAGAACGCTTTTCCTGCCAACGCCGGCGCTCCGAAGTCTCCATTGATGGCGCTCGTCACGCAGCCATTGGCAAACCGAATCGTTGCAACGATGCTGTCGGTGATCTCTGAAATCTTCGGGTGTGTGAAGTTGCCACCCTCTGCATAGACGGTGACAGGTTCAGCCCCGGCAAGCCAGGACATGGCATCGAACAGATGACAGCCTTGCGAAAGGATGTTGCCGCCGCCTTCGACCGGATGGTTTGCCCAACTGTTGTCGCCCCACCGCGAATCCACAAGTTGCCCGACAATCACCAGCGGTTCCGGAATGACCTCTTTCAGTTTGGTAATGAACGGCGAAAATCGCGCTTGAAATCCAACCATCAACTTCACGCCTGCACGTTCTACTGTCGCCTCGATCTGCTCGCACGCCTTAACCGTCAGCGCCAGCGGCTTTTCGACGAAAATTTGCTTACCTGCTTCTGCGGCTTGAATTGCGAGAGGAACATGCAAATCGTGGTGGGTACAGATTAGCACAACGTCAATCTGATCGTCGTTGAAAAGAGTCTGCGTATCGGTTGTGCAATAGTCACAGCCAAATTCGCTTTGTAGTTTTTGGGCGGCTTCCTGGCGGACATCGGCAAATCCTCGCAGATGCGCCCCTTCGATGTCGGAGAGACTTCGGGCGTGGTGCCCCCCCATCCCGCCGCAGCCGATAATACCGACTCCAACTTTGTCTGACATGATATCTCCTTCTCTTTCCTTGATGATTCACTGAATGATGGATATTATGGCAATGAGAGATGTAATGCTCATTCTATTGCGTATTACATATTACGTGAAATTTTCACAGTCCACGTTTCACGCATCACCAATACGTATACAAAATAACCTCAAACAAAATCAATTGAAGGCACAGCAGTCCCGCAACCCAATAAAAATCCGCCAAACGTCGTTGACTGAGATACTTCGCCACGGGAATCACAATAAACGGCGCCATGAAGATCCAGATCCGCTCGACCTCCATCGTGAATAGGGTAGAAAAGGTAATCACGAGCAGCGAAATCAGATAGCCAATGACGTAGATATCGATCGCCTCCCCGCTCCGAGCGTCTCGAATCGCCCTCACGACCTGCCGCAGCCACACGGTTGTCATTGGCATGCCAATCCCGATCAGGAGGGCGAACAGATTTGCAATGCTCAAGTGGACGTAAAGCCCAATCGTTTCGTATCCTGTTCCTAGTGCAGCTTCGTCTTTTTTAATGGATACCTGCATGGCCTCAAGCAGATTGAACCCTGTGAGCAGAAACATCAACAGATAAAACACGACGAAGGTGACACCCGATATCGATAACAGTATCAATATACTCTTGAATCGCTCCCGATCCACTATCAGGGTAAGCAGCGCCACAACACTGAAAAATACGCCGATGCACACGGTTGCATAGGTCATCAGCATGCTAAATCCAAGTGCGAGTCCGGTTAAGGTCGCGTAAAATACCATTCGGTCCGAGAAGATAGCCTTGTAGAACAGGTAAACACTCAAAATCGGGAAGACGCTGAACGGCCCATCCATTGACGTCGTCGTAAACATGACGAAGTTGGGCATGATCAGGAACAGCGCGAGGGCGTATCGTCCGACCGATTCATTATACAGTTCTTTTGCAAGCAGGTAGATCGGTATCACCACTAGGCTCGTAAAGCCAATTGACCCGAGTGATGCGGATAATAGATTATATCCGAAGATCTTGCTAACAAGCCACAGAAACAACACACCACCGGGCGGATGGGTTTGTGTGTGTCCTGACAACGTTGAAAATAGTTTCGGTTTGGCATAATCTCGGAGGAAGGATTGGACGCCAACTTGATTAACCTTTGGCACATCGCCGTAGTATTCGTGTCTTGTCCGCGTATACGGTTCGAGGAATGCAGGCGCCTGTCGTCCGTCTACTCCTCGATAGCCATCAATCATTGCGATGCTGATGCCAATGATGAGAAAGAAGGCAATTGAACTTACGAGGAGCCTGACGATGGACATAGTTTGTTTGAGAAAGATTCTGCGACAGAGGAAAAGGAATCCGATGAGAACAATCAGCGCGGGAAGTATCCACAAGCTCAAACTGGTTTGAGGCATCGCATAGAGGGGAACCAGATGGCGATGAAATTTTACTGCTCCAAGATTAATTGAAGCCGCTCTCATCCAGTAAGCGAGAAGTTTGTGGTAGAGAAAGAAGAAGAGGGAGAAGCAGAGGCATTGGATCGGAATGGATTGGAATAGCTGTGGGTTTGACATCGTGGAAAGGTATACCTTGAATGGGGATTGTAACCTTTGAAAAGTTGTCTTATTTTGTAGGGTAGGAGAATGTCCCTCGCGGGACACCTCCCCCCTCCGAACCGTGTGCACACTTTCACGGCACACGGCTCTCCGAATCCATGACGGTGAACTTCTCTAAAGTGCGGGAAGTGTTTCATCTTCCTTGCGTATTATACAACCCAACTTTCGCATCATATCCGCGTGTTGTGGTAAAATTCCTTACGGGAAACCTGCTTGGGGAATACTGTTGTATCTCGGTTGCTTTTGATCGTTGTGTTCCACACTCCTTTCATAAAGTGGATGGGTATCCGAAGCGGAAATTTGGGGACATAAATTATCTCCCTTCCTTTCTCTATTTTACCACATCTTTATGTTTTACTCAATATGACTTCGTAGTAAAGATAAACACCAAAATTACAAACGTTACATCCTCATTGATGCCGAAGATCACTACAAGGAGATATTGTTTTGACGGATGGTAGGAAATACGGGATCTTTAGGTGCGATCGCTCTTTATGTCCTCTACTGTTATCGGTGTATCACGGTGAGGGCGCCTTTCTGACTCCGAAACAACTAGGTCAGCGTCGCAGAGCCATAAATCGAATCCTTCGCGTTTATGTATTCACGCTTTCGCCAGTATTCGATAGCTTTTCACTGCCTTCGTGTACCCGATACGCTGAATTGACCTTTATACTTCACCCATCTTCAAATGATGCGAAAGGTTAGCTGATGAATACAGGATCTTTTAGACTCAGTTGGGAATTGTTCTGGGACTTCTCATACGCCTTCTAAGTACTCGAATGTTCATAGGGCCCCAGATCTGCATCCTGACCCCGATGGAAATGCTTACCCATCAGGTACTTGATCTCCAACTCGACATCGCGGATATAGATCTGAGGGATTACGTCCGGATCGCGTTGGAGCAGGGTCACTTCGAGTGTGTTCTTGCTACCTTGGGGCCAGTGATTTTCGTCCAGTCGGTAGATGAACCAGTAGCCCGATCCTGTGCGGTAGCACGGCGCACTCATCCGGTACATCTCGTTGAGTTTGCGCAGCAGTTCATCGGGTAGGTCTACCCCATTCAGCCGGAAGCGCAGGCGGTCAAGTTCAGTCGTGTTCATGATTCGAACGCGGAGGAGGACTTCGTGGATGCGACCCATCTGATGCCAGCGCGGCAGGTCATCGCTGATCTTAAACTGCACCTCAGTCGGCTGGTTTACTTCCAACGCGGCGGGTAACGTCATGGCAATGCCGGGCTCCGTCACAGGCTTCGGATAGCGGCCCGTTTCCGTGGGTACATAGTAGAATTTGTCCTTGGTTGCCATGACATCTGGATGCGGCAGTTCGCGTAGCTTCTCATAGAAGTCCGCCTGATAGGGCCAGTTCCCGAACCAGTGCGCGAGGTAGAGACCATCAACGCCCTGTGCCCAGCAATTACAGGCTGTGGCACGAATCATTTCGATGGTGGCCTCTCCCAAACGGTCGGAGTCCACATGGCTCTGGATGGCAGCATGAACCCGGCAATTGGTCCCTTGAGCCGCCGACACCAGTGGACTAAAATCAGTCATTGAATCCACCAACTCTGGCCCTGAGAACGTCTGACCGATGACGACATCCACGATGCCTTGCTGCATCCATTCGCGCACATCCATTCCCACCTTTAGACAGCCTTCGATGCTGGCTGGAATCCGGATTGCTAACTCGCGTTCAGCCCCACGCTGTTTCACTGCCTCGTAGACTCTCCGAATCCATGCGGTCATGATCTGACGCCCGGCTTCGACTTCGTCTGGGTGAAAGTAATACGGCAAGTAGTTGAGTTGCAATTCAAAGCCGTCAATCGGATAGTTGTTCAAGGTCTCTTCGATGAGGGCGAACCGCTCTTCCCGCACCTCGTCGTGTTTGAAGTCGAGGCAGGTCAGGCCGGGGAAGTCAGCCTCCAGATCGCCGCGAGTGCCAATCTCCAGGTGCGGGTTGTCGAAACGGAAGTTGGAACAGCGAACGTCTTGGTCGCGGGGGCCACGTCCCTGCTGCACCAGAAGAGTGGGATAAATCAGCATCTCCTTGGCGTGGGCCCGGTCGCAAACAATACGTAAAGGGTCATTGCCCCTGTCAATTAACTGCCTAGCGTTTTGGTGAGCCCGGCGAAAGATTAGGTGGGGCCACTTTTCCACATTGTGACCCCACAGTTCGCCGACTTTCGTATCGTGCAGGACGGTGCGCCCGTCTCCCAGACAGAACATAAGCGCCTCCACGGGCGTGCCGACCAGCTCGTCGACCGCCGCCTCGAATTCCTCTTTCTGCATCAAAGGCTCGTACATGTAGATTAGCGGATGGCGTCCATCGTGGTAAAACATGATGCGTGGTTGTGACATGGTCATTTCCTTTCGAGATAAATTTTGGGTTGATTAAACCTTATTCAGGCGGCGGAAGAATACCGGGCAGGAAAGGCACACAGACAACAACGTGCTCCAGATGTGTTATTTTCATTTGTCTCCCCTTTTGCACAGTGACATCCATTGACGCCATCACGACCAGACAAAAATCTCCGGATCGTCTGGGGACATCGCAAGGAAGGTTGCCAGCACGGCACGCGGTTTATCGCCTATGACCGGAGGCACTTCATGAAGGTTTTCGGAGTAGAAGAAGTAGAGGTCGCCGGGCTCCAGTTGAACCTGAACGTGGGCGATGCCCTGCTCTGTGGCGTATTCCCGGAAGCGGCTTTTCTCACGGGCCTCCTGCACAGTGGATGACCATGTGCAGTTGTAGAGGAAGGGCTCTCCACTTTCGCCCACCTCATTGGAATTCTGGAAGCAGAGCACCCCGGCGAATTGATGCTGGAACCGCGAAACCGCATAATTGAACAACTTCGATTTCTTTGACGCGGAGTCATAGTGCGGACCATGTCCCAAGTCAGTGTGGTAGATGCGGAAGATAGCCGGTCCGTAAAGGCGTCCATCTGGCTCCCGCGCCGTCATCACCCGTTTGTCCGGCGCCAGATGTGATAGCGCCTCGTAAATGGTCTTCACCGGGTCGTCGTACCCGTCAAACAAGGTCTTGAAAAGTTCATGGGTTCCGGCGGCGTGGGCAAAGAACTTTGCCGGATCGGCATTATGGTGGCCCAAACTGGTACCGATGTCCACGCGGTGTGGTCTTCTGTCTCCGGCTTTGTGCGGATCATACATCAAGCCACGCTCGTGGAATCGTTGTATGAGTCCCGCGCAGTAGTCAGGATTGTAAGCCTTGCGCAGGACAATGGCGGGCATCTCACCTGCCGCTAGCGCCACGAGCGGCTGCGGATATTTTTTCAATATGCTAGTTAGGCTACCCTCAACGGGCGTCCATGTCTGGATTGTTGTCATGATTTGGTTGTTCCTCTAAAAGAATGTTCTCCTACATCCCAGGTAAGGCCGGAGGCGTCCTCAAGAGCTCCCGGCTCTGTTTCATCCAAGTGTCATGTTCCGTATTACCCGGCGGCATCCACCAGCGCGACCTTGAACGGCCGCCTGCGTAGACTTTCCTTGTACTATTGGGCTCACAGGTATGACTCTACAATCGCTGTCGGCAGCATCATGTCCTTCGTAACCGTAAGCATACACTGTTCACCTCTACGATCCTTCTCGCTATCTCTTTTTGAGTAATCGCCATTCCATGAGAATATAGATTTGTCTATATTGACCCCTGACAGAAGAAAAGATAAGCCGCCAAATCCATCATTTATGGGGAAGAATCGGTAATCTAAAATCTATCTAAATCTGCAATCAATTGACCTCCTGAACTCCGGCTATATGATACCACATTTTGGGGCTTACAGGACTAAAAACGTCATTTTTCAGGCAGCCTGATAGGCACAAATGGTTGACTTTTTTTTCAAAGCTGACTATAATCCCCATAGACACTCACCATCTCTATCAATGAGCAGTATACAGATTCGGAGGCGAAAAAATGATAATCAAGAACAGCAACTACATGATCATTTCGCAGAACTCGAACAACATCTACTGGGAGCAAATCTATCCAGACTGGACGGCGCTCAGCGCGTTCCGCTATTTTCCAAACCAGAGGATAGGCACGGGCGTGGAGCCGCACTATCATGACAGTGACGAACTCTGGCTTTTCACTGCTGGACGTGGTGAGGTTTGGCTGGAAGGACAAAGTTTTGATGTCACCCCCAATACGATGGTCTACACCCCAATGGGTGCCGTTCATCGGTTTCAGATGTTCACTGACTATGAAACCAGCGCCATCGTCACCCGCCTTGAGCGCCAGAAACGCCCCATACATATCTTAGTCGAGGAAGCGGGACCACCGGTTCCGACAGTTCCAGGATTTGTCGTCCCTGGCGCCGGCAACAACGGTCCCTTTCCGAGTCGCGGACCACGTTGCCCGTTGAGTGAGTGGCGGGTGATCACATTCGGCGCTGGCGAGGGAGTTGACGAAGCACGCCTTGCCTGCAACGAGCACTGGTTGGTTATCGGAGGGACCATCCATCTGACGGTTGACGGATTGGGGCTTGAGTTGTCGGGTGACGACTTAGCGTTGCTCAAAGCTGGGGGTGTAAGATGGATACAATCAGCTAAGGGTGCCCGCGTCGTTTTAGCTCGGGAGTAGACCGCCGATTCAAGGTATCTTAATCCGAAGCAGCGGCATCTAAAGGGTTTCTGTTTTAGATGCGGGATAAATCAGGAAGATATATGAAAGTCAGAGACATTGTCGAGCAAGGTCAACTGGTTGCTCAAATTGCTCAACCGGAATTGGAGGATCAGATTACAAAAGCTCAGGCTGAATTGGAAGAACTGACGGCACAGTGCGTGATGCGTGAAACGTAAAACGTGACATAATTCCTTCCTTCCTTCCCTTCATGCAATACCCATTACGCATCACGTTTCACGTTTCAGTACCATCTTGTCTTATCCACCACATTGATCAATGGCTCGCCTGCGACAAAACGCTTGAGATTTTCACAAAAGAGATCAAAGGTACGCCCCGGCGCTTTTGGGGATTGACCGGCATGATGGGGTGTGACGATCACGTTGTCCATCTCCCACAGCAGGCTATCCTGCGGAAGCGGCTCTGGATCCAAAGCATCAAGCCCAGCGCCGGCGATCTCTTTTGCTTGCAGGGCTTCAACCAATGCGATTTGATCAACGATCCCCCCTCTGGCGATGTTGATCAGGAATGCCGTTGGCTTCATCGTATGAAATTCATTAGCCCCCATCATGCTCTCTGTCTCCGTCGTCAGCGGACAACAGATGGCGACGAAATCAGATTGACCGAGCATATCGTGAAACCGATCGATTTTCCAGAGGGCTTCGACGTAATCCGGCTTATACGTCTGTGTCGGATCGACGGCGAGGATGCGCATATCGAAAGCCGTGGCCCGTTTGGCGACCTGTAGACCGATGCTTCCGAGACCGAGGATGCCGAGTGTCTCTCCGGCAATCTCAAGGACCGGCAGATTCGCACGACTTTCCCAGACTTTGTCCATCTGCCGTTTGATGGTGATATGGATGGTTCGCGTGAAGGCGAGAATCAGCGCCATGACGTGCTCAGCGATGTTGATCGCGGTTTCCCCGCGCGCGTTTGTGAGGACAATGTCGCTGTTGACCAGTTCAGGAAATCTCATCCTTTCAACGCCAACGCCTCCGACCTGAATCCAACGGAGTCTTTCGGCGCGCTGGATCATTTCGGACGTTGGCCTTAGTCCAAGAAGCGCATCAGCGTCTTGGATCTCGTGTAGTAGTTCTTCATCCGTTGTCGCCCTCACGAAATTGACATCAGGAGCGATTGCACGGACAGTCTTCAGTTGCTCTTCGCTTAAACGATCTGTAATGATTTTCATGGGTTGTTCTTTCCTTTGTTAATTTGAGATTAGATCTACTGGTCCTGCGAAGCTTTTTCGACAGTAATTTTCCGCTTGAGTATTTCACATTTCACGCATCACAGCTTCGTTCCGAGATTCCGAGAATCGGGGTCAGCTACGCGAGACTAGGCTCTGCGCCGATCTATCGGGGTTTTATGCTGCATGTCTCAATCGCTTTCGGGACAGCATTCAATACATCCCCTGCCATCAGTCCATGCAGCCCGACCGATTCAACGGCGATGTCGCCTGCGAGCCCGTGCAGGTAAACGCCTAGCACCGCGGCGTCATAACTCGACAGTTTCTGCGCCATAAGTCCCGCAATGATTCCCGTCAGCACATCTCCCATGCCGCCGGTTGCCATGCCGGGATTCCCTGTTGAGTTTATCCATACCTCCCCATTTCCGCCTGCGGTCACAGTCGGTGCGCCTTTGAGGACAAGCGTGATGTTGTGTGCCTGGACAAACCGCTGGGCAATCCCGATCCGGTCCCGCTCCAACTCCACGACGGTCCCACCGATGAGCCGCGTCATTTCACCCGGATGAGGCGTAAGCACGGTTTCAGGCGATAGCGATGAAAGGAGCGCTTTCGATTTTGAGAGGGCATTTAATCCATCGGCATCAATCACGGTTGGGCGCTCACTTTCACGGACTAAGCTGTCAACCAGGGCAACGGTTTCAGGTTGCTGTGACAGTCCGGGCCCAATAGCGAGAACGGAATTCGTTGGCTCAACGAAGTCGAGGATTTGCGACTTGGCATCGAGCGCCAATGCGCCTTCAGTTGTTTCGGGCAGGGGAAGCGTCATCACTTCGGTGAGCTTCATCTCCAGGATTGGGTTGAGGCTTTTCGGAATGCCGAGCGTTACCAGCCCTGCGCCAACACGCAATGCCCCCTCACTTGTCAAAGCCGCAGCACCCGTCATACCGGTAGATGCAGCCACGACAAAAACACGTCCATACGTGCCTTTGTGGGAATGCGTATAACGAGGTGGTATCCATTGTGCCGCATCAGCTGGTTGCGTCCAGTTCACCTGAATATTTTGGGCGTCAATGACGCTCGGTGGGAAACCAATCTCAGCGACTTCGAGTTGTCCTGTGAGAGTTGCCCCCGGATGGATAAGCAATCCCCGCTTGGGAAGTCCCATGGTGACGGTGCAGGTGGCTTGAACGCATGCGCCCTCCGCCATACCGGTATCGGCTTCCAGACCAGAGGGGAGATCGATGGAGACAATCGGGCGCTCCGTTGCGTTGATATATTCAATGACGTCCGCAATATAGCCGCGCACACCGCCCCGTAAGCCGGTCCCGAAAATAGAATCGACAATAAGATCGCACAACGCAATCTGGCTTTCTAATTGATCCAGATCCCCTTCCGAAAGGATTTGTACGATCGGGAGATCAAGATTTCGCGCGATTTGTAGATTGGTTAACGCATCTCCGGTGAAGCCATCCGGCGGAGAAACAAGAAAGATTTGAACCGACTGACCGGCAAGCGCAAGCTGTCTTGCGACGACCAATCCATCGCCGCCGTTGTTTCCCTTGCCGACAACAATCCCGACCCGCTGACATCCGGGGAAGTGCCTGTGGATGGCTCGGACGACGGCGCTTCCTGCGTTTTCCATCAGCACCACGCCAAGGATGCCAATCTCCTCAATTGTTTGTCGATCAATTTCGCGCATCTCTTGCGCAGTAACAACTTTCATCGTTTCTCCCCAATTTAGCCAATTCGTAAGCGTTCAGGGGTCGGGTGAACGCTTACGCCAATTCTACCTCGATCTCCACGCAAGTGCTAAAACATCCATCGTTATGGCGACAAGCCCGTGGATCGCCGCACCGTAGATAAAAGATCGTGTCTCAAGGGCAACAACACCAAGTAGCACGCCTGCAACAATCGATCCCATCGCTTCCGCAAAAGGTTTTCTCCCGTGCATTACAGCGAACGGGAGGGTCTGAATGAGAATACTATAGGCGCCGAACCGTTTCTCCAGCCCAAACAGCATAAAGCCGCGAAAGAAAAACTCCCAGGAGAACATATAGATGCCATAAGCAATCTCATACGGGATGAAGACCTGCCAACTGCTCCCAGCAACCTTGCAAAGTGGGTATTGCTGCTGAAAAGCTGGGAAAAGCTGTAATGCCAAAAGCATCAGTAGGAGCATAAGTATCCAACCCCCGAAAACGAATCCCCATCCCAGCTTTCCGTGACTCAAACGGAAGCCGTAATCGCGAATCTTGTCCTTTACCCCGAACTTCATAACAAGGATCGGCAGCAGCAGCAGCGTAACTGCACTCGTCAAAAACCAGTAATAGTAAGGATAAATCTTCCTGAGTGGATGCGCAATAAAGCGTTTCCCAAAATGCTGACGGAAGAAACTTCTTCCACTGCCAAACCGATAGAGTGTCAACAGTACAGACGAGCCGATCAAGATGATTGTGGTTCGCCGATCCAGTCCGTGCAGGTATTTTCGCTTCTTTTCTTGTATCCACGTAATCACGGGTTTTCCTTGCTTTTCCTCACTGACCTTTTCCTCTTAACTATCCCTGTCGCTTTTGAGGATTTAGGCGTTGGCACAAAAGGACAATCAGTATGGCGGAGCCTATAATTGGCAGAAGCCACTTTACCTGGGTATTGCACACCTTCATAGAATCCTTCTACCTGATAATATCGCAATTCGGCAATGCACTCTTCAAGTCAACTTCCCCCTCGTTACTAATCTTTGTGCTCTGGAGATCTAGCTTCTGAAGCGAAGTGAATCCCTTTTACTGACCTGAAGCACCAGTGCTTTCCCGTCTGGAATGGCAACATGACCTCGCGCATCCCCGTCATCAGAGACTTCCGAAGTCTCATCACTCTCTCAATTGCGTAAGTCCTGAATAGATAGAAATTTGCGGTTAGTATAGCATATCACGTAGAGGCTTTCAATAGGAGTTCATTGCCTTTCGCATAACTTTGTGCGATCTGAAGGAAAGATTTCCCGTCATATTGGAATTGATTATCTTGACGCCGTGTGATATACTGACCTTTGTTTTATACCAATTTCGCTCATGTTAAGAAATCGTGCAAAGAAACCGAGTTTCTCAGAGAAATTCGGTTTCTCTTGGCGACTTTGCACTTCTTTTTGACATGAGCCACCTTTTCTCACAACGCCTGAATCTAATGACAAGAAAAGCACTTTTCGCTAGCCGACTCATAACACTGATTGGTCTGATGCTCCTGGCTCATTTCGCTCACTCCCATGATGCGTTCTTGCCGCATCATCGTGAAGATTTTGACGCAATGACGCGCCGACAGGAGTTGCAGACCACTGTGCTGATCATTACGACCGGGTTCATCGCCGTGTCGGCTGCGGTTTTCTATGTCGCTTCGCGAGGTGGTAGAAAGGGAAATCAAGAAGTCCATGATACAGAACAAACACGCTTAGAACGCGCAACAAAGGGAGCGGCGCAAGCGGCATACGCTGTCCTCCTCGATTAGGGAACTCCTGATGAGACAATCCGTGCAGCCCTCGCAGCTTACGCCCATGCTTCCGGCGTTGCATGGAATCAGAATTCTGTTGTGGTGAGCGGGGAAGCCATCCGCTGTAAAATTGGGTCGGATGTGGTCGTCGTCAAAATCTTTAATCCGCTAGGCAAATGTGAGATCGAAGTCAGCGCCTCTTGTGATGAGACAAACGCGAAATCCGTACTGGAAGTATCAAGCGCTCTTTGATCGGGGTTGGTCGTCAGATTTGATTTGTCCGATGAGGATTTATTCTTCACCCCATTCAGCAGGGCGATGAGAATAATGTCCGTCCCAGTGTTTTCATGAACCTTTTGAGCTTTTAGATCTCATCACAGATGCAATTCAGTAAAACGAAGGAAACGAATATAAAATCGTGGAGACTAGCTTAGATAAAACCTTGCGAAGGTTTAGAATCTTCGCAAGGTTGGATACCTGCGGTTTCTTATCCCAAAGCAGGTCGTCAGCGGGTGAGAGGCGATCATCGAATCGGGAGTGTATCGTGGGAGGGTTGCTTCAAACTGAAAACATGAATCGTCAAGGATTTCATTTTACCAGAAGGAAAGGATTATGAACCAACAAATAACGTCCCCCGAAGCGTTTTTTGGCTTCCAACTGGGAAGCGATCGGAAAATGGCACGATGGAATCAGATTGTCGATTATTTCCGGTTATTGGGGGAGCAGAGCGACAAAATCCAAGTCATTGATATGGGGCCCTCCACAGAAGGGCACCCGTTTCTACTTGTGATTATCTCATCGCCGGAGAATCTGGCGAATTTGGCGCATCTCCGCGAGGTGAACGCTCAAATCAAGGATCCGCGCGGGGTATCGGCGGAGGCGATAAGGTCGCTCGTGGGCGAAGGAAAGGCAATTATCCTCCAATCAATGGGGCTGCATGCGACAGAGATTGGCAGCACTCAGATGGCCTCAGAGTTGGCTTACGATCAGATCACTCGGACCGATGAAGAAGCGACACGCATTCTGGATAACGTCATCTCACTGATGGTGCCATGCTTCAATCCGGATGGCCAGATTATGGTGACTGATTGGTACAACGAATATCTCAATACGGAGTACGAAGGCTGTACGCTGCCGTGGTTGTATCACAAGTATGCCGGGCATGACAACAATCGCGACGCTTTCATGTTTAACTTGGTCGAGTCCCAGTATATGGCACAAATCATGTATCAGGAGTGGCAGCCCCACGCTTACCAAGACCATCACGAGATGGGCTGCTACGGGGCCCGCTTATGGGTGTGCCCCTATTCGGAGCCGCTTCATCCACACGGCGCCCCGTTGGTTTGGCGGGAGATTAGCTGGTACGGGGCGCACATGGCGTATAAGCTGGAGGAAGCGGGTAAGACCGGTGTCCTCAATGCGTCCCTGTTCCCGGCGTGGAGCCACCTCGGTTTCCACTGGATGGGTAACTATCACAACATCGCCAGCATGTTGACGGAGTCGGCACATGCTAAGTTGGCGACCCCGATGTACATCCACAGAAGTCAACTGAAAGGCGAAGACGACAGGAAGCAACTGCTAGACGAAGGCGGTAATACGTTAAGGGCATTTCCCCACTACAAGCCTCAGACGAACTTTCCTCATCCATGGGAGGGGGGTTGGTGGAGACTTCGCGACATCGTCGAGCAACAAAAAATATCGGCGTGGGGGCTACTTGATATGGCGGCACGGAATAAGGATACAATTCTGCAGAATGCATATCTGAAGGCAGAGCGACAGACAGCACTTGGTGTGTCTGGTACACCTGCCGCATACCTTATCCGCCCAGACCAACACGATCCGCTGACCGTTGTGAAAATGATCAACAAACTACGGGTTCAGGGGATAGACATCCAGAAAGCGGTGCAGGGCTTCACCGTCAACGGCTTAAGCTACCCAGCGGGGACCTACTGCATTCCCCTCAATCAACCGAAGATGGGGGTCATTAAGACGTTGCTGGGACGGACTCTATACCCGGACGACGCTTGGACGCGACAACCGGATGGTACGCCTCAGCGGCCCTATGATTCCGCAACGGACACCATGGCGGAGTTCATGGGGGTCGATGCCGTGCCGGTAAAGGAGAGTGTCGAAGGGAATTTTGAAGCGGTTACGGCACCCGAACCCCTTACCGGGAGGGTAGTCGGAGCCTCGCAGTCCGGTTATCTTTTCGATGGCAGGTTAAACGACAGCTTCAAAGTCGTCAATCGGTTGTTCGATCAGGGTGTCCAAGTCACACGCCTTCGCGAGGCGGTATCAGTGGGGAATGAAGAATTTCCGGCGGGCGCGTTTGTGGCTTCCGCAGGGTCTGAGGAGCTACTCACAGAGATCACCCAAAATTGTGGCGTTACCTTCTACGCGCTTGGAGGGGGATTGGAAACAGAGCAGCGCGAAGTCCGGCGAGGGCGTATCGGTATGTACCAGCGATACTGGGGCGGCAACATGGATGAGGGCTGGACGCGGCTGGTCCTGGAACAGTTTGGATTCCCGTACCAGACGCTGAAAGATGAGGAGGTTAAAGCGGGCAACTTGAATCAGCGTATTGACATCCTCATACTGCCCGACGATTCCACCGCCATGATCATCGGCGACAAGGCGGAGGATCGACTCAGAGAAAACCCCGCTCCACCAGAATACCGAAGCGGTATCGGGGAAGCGGGGGTTGAAGCGATAAAAGGGTTCGTCGAGGGCGGCGGCACGTTGGTAACGCTCAACCAAGCCTGCGACTTCGCCATCAAGAAGTTGGATCTGCCAGTGAAAAACGTCCTCGCAGATAAGTCAGCCAAAGAATTCTTCTGCCCCGGTTCCACTCTACACGCCCATATCGACACGACGCATCGGCTCACTTACGGTATGCCCCACGAGGCACTCATCTTCTTCTGGAACGGTCCCACCTTCCGCGCCCAACCCTCTTTTTCCAATGAGAGATGCGAGATTCTCGTCCAATATCCTGAGAGGGAGGTCTTGCAGAGCGGGTGGCTTGTCGGTGAAGAGCAGATAGCGGGGACGGCTGCCATGATTTCAGCGGGTTACGGTGAAGGCTCGGTTGTCCTGTTCGGATTCAGACCGCAGCATCGGGCGCAAACGCATGGGACGTTCAAATTGTTTTTCAACGCGCTTATTTGTTAAAGATATGGGGAAATATTGTCTGAATCACAGATTAAGTAGATAACGCAGAGGGTACGGATAAACAAACGAAGCCGTCGCTGAGCGGTAAGGAACACTGTCGGGCTGGAAGCGTGATGAATTGAGTGATGACAGACGAGGATATCTATTTATGTACACCTTCAGGTTATTTAACGCCGAGTGAATTTGAGCGACAACACTTGGTTTAACTTTGCTTATTTGTGGTCTAAATTACCGTTGGCACTTCACCGCGTATAAGAATAACTCATGAGTTACCTTTCAGTCTCCAATTAAGCTCGCCAACGAATACTCAATATCTCTGGACATCTCTTCAATCTTAGATTCTAGTTGTTTTTTAAGTGCTAGTTTATCTGAAATACCTTCCATGAACGTGTCTATGGAAGATAAGTCCGTACTATCCGGTACAGGTATCATTATTTCCTCAAGTTTGTTCTCCCTGAAGTCTGGAGAGCCCGCACCGCGACAAACAGAAATGAGCTGATTCCTTACAAACGGTGAGTTTAACATTATCACTAAGTAATCAGCATTGACATTAGGATATAAGGGCAAATAGCGATTGGTCAGTACTAACCCCTTTGTTGCCTCGCCAATTTTAATTATCTTCCTTCCTGATTCAAGTGAATTTCTTGCATTTGGTAACAAAATCAGTTCATCGCCATTCAATTCATAGGTAGCCCGACTTGGTAATTCGATTGCCCTTCTTTTAGTAGGAGTAAAGGCTCCGGTTTCCGGGTCAACGTTTCTGACCTCAACATATTGGATGACTCTATCAGGGGTCTGTTTTAACGCGCTTCTAGAAATCCTGTTTTGATAGACTGAAACAAGCTCAGAGAGTGGTAGCGATTTTGAACGATTCGCTTCGATTTCCTCGCGCAAAATTTCAGCTTTTGGGTGATAATGCCAAGGATTTAAATTATCTTCTTCTTGGAGTCTTGAAATCGGTATTAACTTACGCTCATTCCTATAATCCTCTAGAATATCTGGAAAGTCATTCTCCTCAATGTTATGCCCCAAAGTATTATAGCCAACTTTTTCAGCCCAAGCGACAAATACATTGTAATCTGTTCTAGGATTCGATGTTTTTCTAAGAAACAACAAGTCGCCAAGTATCCCGCAATCTGTATGATGAAATGCTGTTGTGGGCAAACCAACAACTGCTAAAACCTCGCAGTGACGAAAAATTAGTTCTCTCAACATCTTAAAGGAGTGCGATTCATTTTCAAAGATGCTTCTCGGTAGGACAATACTAGCCCGCCCCCCTTCATCCAAAAGACGGATTATCTGCTCGACGAAAATGATTGCCTTATGGATTCCACGAATGTTGCCGTCTTTATTCTTTCCTGTTTCAAACTCCCTTAAAATTGATTCCTCATTCTCAAACCCCGCAAATGGTGGATTAGCTAAGATCAACGTAAACTTGCCATTGAAGTCTCTGAGGGAATCATGCTCATGAATTCTTAATCCATGGCAACGCTGAATGCCAGACCACCCATCTCCGTGCATTATCATGTTCATTCTGGTTGTTCTTACCATTCTAGGACTTAAATCCGTACCTTTTATATTCTGAGTCACAGTATTATGGATTAACTGCTCAGTGATGTGTTGTGGCAAATTCTGCTGTTGCTGCCTAATCTGATCTGCTATTTTCTGCATCGTATAAATTAAAAAGCCGCCGCTACCGCACGATGGGTCTAGCACAATATCGTCTCTTGTAGGTTCAAGAAGGTCTACCATAAACCTTACGATTTTTCTGGGTGTGAAGTATTGGCCTAACTCTCCTCGAAATGTTTCGCCAACCATGTTTTCGTAAACAGTACCCTTTGCATCTATGCCTATTACAGATCTGCCCGCAAAACTAAAGCCCTGAAAAGTCTCGGTTACCTTGCGAATCGATTTATTGTGAATCCAAAATTCATCATCACCCGGTTCTGAAAAAAGTTCTCTATACCTGCTTTTCTCCTTAGCGTCTCTCAAGAGACAGCGAATATTATCGCCTGTCTCGTCCTCGCTTTCTCCAGCTAAAACAGAGAACATATACTCATTAGGGATTTCCTGTTCATCATAAACTTTAACGAAAAACAATTTTACTAGCTCATCGAAAGCCTTTGCGGGGTCTACTCCCTCACTATGAATCTGGTCGTGACATGTCTTAATTAAATCACGAAGTTGCTTCTCATCAGCAATAGGGGGTAACTTGTGACTTTTCGAGAGTCTCTTAGTAAGTGGCTTGGACCCAATCCAATGAGGTATATCGCTTACAACAATGCCATCAACTGGGTGAGGTTGTGTTTCAAAAGCGGACCATCGATCTGAATCCGTAAAAAGATGATATAATGCCTGCAAAGCTCGGGAATAACTTGCGGCTTGCTTTGCCCCATCTAATCCCCCAAATTCCCGACATTCAATCACAATCAGGGCAGTTCCGGGTCTCCTTGATGGGTGAGAATAAATCACAACATCGGCTTTTGTGCCTCCTGAAGTGCCTGATGTCAAGGCTTGTCTTCCTAAGCCACCACAAGATACCTCATGGTCAATATACTCTGTAGGGTAGCCGTATTCACATACCAACTTACAAATAGTCCAATAATGAACGATTGACTCTTGGGGTTTTGAAAGCCAAGAAGAAAACAGACTTTTCAAAAGCCTTTTGCTAATTTTGATAGGTTCAATAAGATAATACTCACGAAGTAGAGGAGACATTTCCTTTAAAAGAGAATCAAAGTTCTTTTGATGATTCTCAAGTATGGAGTGAATTCTCTGTTCATGGTCAGATGAAATCTTTATCATATGCACACCGGTCATCTACTTGTTGTCGGTTGTCAGTTTTCGGGGGAATGGTTCTTGGTTTTCGGTTGTCAGTAAGAGATTTCTATACGGAGCCCTGCTATACACATAGCGCTCCTCTGGAGCGAAAAGTAAAGCACTTCAGGTTTAACAGAAAACCGATGGAACTTCAATACCTAGCAACTTGAGTTATACTATGGCACAACGTTGTTGGTATCTTCCGGACGCGCAATGAATTGCGCTACTACAAACTCAAGTGCGTAACTCCTATCCATAAAGAATCATCATCGGACATTATTTTTGTCATCTTTCTTTCTGAGTTGTTCCGCCTTGGCAAAATCAGCGTCGGTGCGGTCAAGATCTCCTTTTTTCTGGTACGTCTTTCCGCGCAACTCATAGGCGAAGGCATAATCGGGTTTCAGTTCTATTGTTCGAGTAAGGTCTACAATCGCAGGGTCATAATCCTCTTTCATCAAGTAAACTGCACCGCGACCGCGATAGGCATCGGCATAATCCGGCTTCAGTTCTATTGCTATAGTAAAATCCTCAAGGGCACGGTTGTAATCCTCTTTCATCAAGTAAGCCACACCGCGACCAACATAACCGTAAGCTTGATTGGGATCAAGTCCTATTACTATGGTCCAGTTTGCGATAGCGCGAAGATAATCCTCTTTTTCAGAGTAAGCCAACGCCCGCCAAGCATAGGCATCGGCATAGTTAGGCTTCAATTCTATTGCTTGGGTATACTCAGGGATAGCGCGGTCATAATTGGCTTCACGATGATAGTCTCGCCCACGATTGTAATAATCTTGGGCATTTGAGGGTATTGAAGGGGGCATAGGAATTTCCTTTCCGATAGCTGGGAGCGGAGGACTTAAAGCCCCCTGGAGTTCAATTAGATGATTTTGTTAATTATCGCGTTTCCAGACGGCTGGCTCTCTCTTGCAGATATGCAAGAATCTCTTGAGAGGGGGAACTGTCTTCCCCTTGAGAGTCTCTATTTCCTTTGCCTATCCTTCTCTCAAAATAAACGAAAATTCCTACTGGTACACTAATAACAGCAGTAATTAACACAATTACAAGGTTTTGTAGAAATCCAAGTCGCTTATCCACGTTACTGCTACTACTGGTAAGTCTCTTATCCACGTCGGCAATGCTAGCAGTCAAACGCTTGTCCATTTCATCAATTCGGGTGGTCAATAACTGAAGCTTGAGATCGGTACGGGCTTCAGATTCCGCGATTTCTTCTTTGACAATTGCGCGAATAGCTTGTAAATCCTCTTTTGTTAATTCACTGAGAACGGGCGCAGCAAAGAAGAAATTGAGTAAAACTCCAATGGTAAGCCATTTCATCATCAACATCCTTAGTCATTTGAGAGGTAGGCATAAACATAGTTGACATAGTCAGCCAAGAAGGGGTTTATTGTTATCAGGGCAAAGAGAGTTCTTATGGCAAATAAGCCGATGTTGGCTGATTATGTTGCTCTTATTATACAACGATTTGAGCGGTTGATGCAACACCCTATTGAACAACAAAGCGTCAAACGGGGAAAACCGTGCCTTCAAAAGTCAGTGGTGTTGGCTGACGCATCACCCGGAGGTATTGCAATGGAATTTAGCCAGTTGTAATATCTCTAGAATCATGTTAAGAAATCGTGCAACAGAAACCGAGTTTTTGGCAAAAACTCGGTTTCTAAGCTGTCCTGTTATGCACCTATCGCCCCACCCCGATAAGATTGGGATTCAAAGCAACTGGGGCTAATGAGAGTAATACGTGGCGCGTAATACGTAAGACGATACGGAACGGAGATCTCCGTTCCCTACGAATTACACTCGGTGCCCCGAACCGCTGGGAAGGTGTTTAGGTGGCAACTCAGGTTACCTATAATTCCTTCAAAACTGTAGAGCCATCCGCCTCATGAGGGTTTAGTATAAGCGTATCCCCTGTCCTACCCCATGTACCTGTTTCTACCTCATCAGCTATTTCGGTTGTGTAAGCGGAACCAGACAGGAGGTAATTACCCGGTATTTCATCCTTGCCGACGAGCACCCCCTGAATATCTTCCACCTGCATCTTCACCCGAATAACAATTTCTATTTCCAGTATTCCATTGTCATAAAATGAAAAAGAGATGGACCCATCATAACCAGTAACGCCATCACCAGACCAAAACGCTGCGATAGCCTTTCCTCGAAGATCTCCATCCACAACCGAACCATCAGCGCCCAAAAAAGTAAAGTCATCATCATCATAATCATCATATTCGGCAAGGGCTTCTAGCGCACTGAATCCCTGATAGCTGTCAAGGGCCCATGTCCCAATCCACTCATTATCTTCAGGTTCAATCGGGTCACCATCTATAACTCCAACAATCAATGCCTCAAAATTAGAGCAGCCGATGACTCCGATAATTCCACAAACCCCAAAGAACCCCAAAAACAGGTTAATAACTATTTGTCTAAACATTTTTATCCACCTTCTTAGTATGTTTTGTGTTGCATTCACTACACCGGCATCTCCGCCAGCGGATATGCACTTCAGTAGGGGCAGGGCTTCCCCACCCCTACAAGGGATTTACTTGCTATCCTCCCCCAACGTTGTGCGTCCGGTGCGGTGTGGTGGCTCGTAGATCGCCAATTCTTCTGGCGTTGGGTCGGCGATTGGGCAGGCAGCGTGCGGTGAGCCCCACGACAAGAATCCGGGCGAGCATTTGAACAAGATCGAGCGGCGTTCCCGGTCGGTGGGCTGCCAAGGAAGTGTGCCGTGCACCAAAGCTTCGTTGAAGATAACGACGGAACCGGGTCCCGCGACAATTTGTCGAATACAACCCATCCCATCCTCTGTGGACAAAACATGCTCAGGCGGACGGTAATTCGATTTGTGGCTGCCCGGCACACATGCGAATCCACCGTCCCCTTCACGGACCTCCGTCAACTGCCACGCAGCGACACAGAGTCCGCACTGCATCCGCCCATGCTCAAATCGGTGATATTGGCTTGGATCGAAAGTCATCCCACCGTGCAGCCAGTGCCCCTCAGTCCCCTTGACCATCTGAATGAGCCCGGGGCCGTGGTCAAGCCGAAAGCCGGGGCCGAGAATTTCGTTGAAAACGTCGATGACTCGTGGATGCGTCAGCATCCGTCGAAACGGTTCGCACCAGGGCCGCTCAAAGGTCAGCGGGTTCTGTTGAAATTCTCCGCGGCCGGTCTTCCCCTCCAACGTTTTAAATCCGCGGGAGAGCCCCGGCTGCCGATCGGCGATGAGATCTGTGTAGCGGTCAACGGCTTCATTCGCCGCGTCCACCTCGGACGGGGTGAGGACATCTTCGAGCACCACGTAACCCCACAGGTCGAACAAGAATTTTTCGTTATCGGTCATTTGCAGCAACTCCTTTCCTGTGATACTATCAGGACTCGCGCGATTGAATAGGCTGATTAACTCTCAACCTACTGTGCATCCTGCATCTTGCATCGGATTCAGGATTCAAGATGCCGTACAATCCTGGATTCTGCACATCGGCTGCGTAAGTCCTGATCATCTAATGATTGGATGTGAACGCGCATTTCAATGAACTTATAGCGAGTAAAACACGCGCTTCTCCCGTCATCCTCAACGAAGGGAAGGATCTCTTGCACCTTAATGAGGAGATTCTCCGCTGCGTTCTATTAGACTTTCAAGAAACTACCCGCAATGAGTTCAATACGATTTCACACTTGACTCGGCTTATGGGTAATGATACAATGATTTATCTTCTAATTATATCAGTTTTTAGAAATTTGTTCAACAGGATTATACAAAACAAAGCAGAATTTCGAGAAACTGTGGGCGGGGTTGCAACTGGAGCTTGAATAATGGCCGACAGGTACCTCCTTTGCCCGCCAATTAGTCACAGAATATCAGGGCTACCTAACAGGACGTAAAAAGGGCATTTGAAAAACTGAAATCCCTGCTTCCGGGAGGAAAAGACCATGAACCATCAAGATTTCCGAGAACCACACCCACCACGCGACTTGCCCTTCGAGATTAGGCCACTGTCGTCGGCGCTTGGGGCCGAAATTGTCGGGATTAGCTTGGACGAAGCAGCGAGCGAAGCGGTATTTCCCGCAGTCTACGAAGCATTCCTCGAATATCAACTCATCCTGTTCCGCGACATCGATCCCGATAGATCGGGATGCAAGCACTTGCCGCCAGCGCTCCAAGTCAAGTTCGCCCGAAATTTCGGCGAGGTGCAGGTCCACGTGATGAATCAGTATCACGGCTACGAGGACTATCCGGAGATCTACTTTCTCTCGAACCTCGACGAGAACGGGGTTCCGACTGGCGCACACCCGGATAAGGGCACACTGCACTGGCATACCGACGGCTCCTGGATGCGCCGTACCGGCCTGGCGACCATGATGTACGCCGAAATCGTTCCAGCGGCGGGCGGAGAGACACATTTCTGCAACATGTACGGCGTATATCACGGATTAAGTGCGGAGATGAAGAACCGGCTCAACGGACTCCGAGCGATCCACAATCTCGACTTCTCGCGCACCCGTCGACACGGCGAGGATCCAATGACGGCGGAGCAGAAAGCGAAAGTACCGCCGGTTGACCATCCGATCGTCCGCACCCATCCGGAGACCAAGCGCAGGTGTATTTTTCTGGGCGACCATGCCGAATACGTGCAGGGCATGGACTACAACGAGGGCCGAGCGCTGATTGAAGAGATCAACCGTCAGATCACGGCAGAGCGCCTCATCTATCGTCACAAATGGAAGCCGCGGCAGGTTATCGTCTGGGACAACCGCTGCCTCCTGCACCGGGCGACAGTCTACGACACCGCCAGGGAACGCCGGATCATGCGGCGCTGTACGGTGCTCGGTGACGTGCCGTATTAACCACTGCGTTTGGCAGCAAAAAAAGGTAGAAGGAATAAGGAGGAGGAAATCAAATGAATCCGTTAGAACTATCTGGAGTGAACATCAACCTTCGAGTGAACGAAGATTTAAGCCTGACCGTCCGGCGGCGTGACGGACGAGTCTTGTGGGAAACCTCGAAAACACACACTCCTATTCTTGTGATACGCAGCGGTGATGCCAAGCCACGCGAGATGCCCCTAGCAAATGTCACTACAAAGATCTCGCCGTTCGATGATGGTAAATATCGGGGCCATACCGTTCTCTTGAGTGGCTTTGCGGGCGTTGATATCCTTCTGGAACTGATTTTCGCCATTGACACGACGGTAGATGAGCTTCTGGTTCAGGCGGCACAGGTCGGTGGCGCACACACCGCTGTGAGTCTTGAGCATTTCTACCGGTTTGAAAAACCAGTTTCCGATGGCGGGTATATGGTACTGCCTCACGGTTCAGGTTACCTGATTCCCGCAGAATGCCCCGACGAACTTCCGGGAGAAGGTCACAAAGGCGGACTCATCGGTGGTCGGTGGACACTGCCAATGTTCGGGATAGTGCGCGGGAATGATGCAATATGTGCTATCGTCGAGACATGGTGGGATTGCGATGTCTCAGTAGAACATACGCCAGGCGACCAATCGACGCTGGATTTCCGGTGGCTCGGCAGCCTCGGGGCGCTGGCTTACCCACGCCGCTTCTTCCTGCGGTTTGCTCAGGGGATAGATTATGTGGAGATGGCGAAGAGCTATCGTAATTACGCCAGACAGCACGGCTTGTTACGCACGCTTGAAGAGAAGGCAGCCCTGACTCCCACTATCCGGCACGATATCGAAGCGATTCTTTTTCGATGGCCCGCATGGAATCCCGATGAGGGACCGACCGTACTCGCAGAGATTCGAGCGTTGCGCGAGATGGGTTTTGGGGTGAAATTTTTCTTCCCCAAGTGGTCATCCGCCGGCTATTCACCGGAGCACGGTACAGCCACGAGAGCGGACGCAAACTGGCAAGCCTATCTGCTTGAAAACCCCGTCCCGGGCGGGTGGGCGCCGCTGGTCGAGTTTGCGAATGCGGTGCGTCAACTCGGTTGTACAGTTCAAGGCTTTACCAGTCCGAGAACGCAGCGTTCCGAAGGACCGGCATTCGATGAAGACCGTTGGCCACGAGATGCCAATGGCGAGCCGATACACGACCTGAGCGTTCACGATGCCGTCGATCGCATCAAGCGTGGCTTAGATAACATCGAAGCCCAGGGGCTTAAATATGACGCTCTATACTACGACGGATATTCCGCGTATCACCCCTTGCCAGAGGATTTTTCACAGAAGGGTCGGATCACTCGACGAATGACTTGGGAGGCGCAAAATGCGTGCTTTGCCGAAACCCGACGTCGTGGCATCATGCCCGCTGCAGAGCTGGCTCGGTTCTGGTGTATACGGGACTGCGATTACTTTTTCTTTACCGATTGGTCAAGCGATCGATTGTCCAACACTCCCGTTCAAGGTGCGCCTGCACCTGTGGGTGAACCCATCCCACTGTTCCAACTGGTCTTCCATGACTGCTATTTAGCGGGTTTCTCCGGCGGCGGTTACGCCGTTTACACGCCGGGCTATGACTGGTGGGAAGACCGCACGCCGCGACTCTACGAACTGATGTTTGCCTCCGCACCCGCGTACAATTGGTTGCCAGAGGGTAACGTCCCCGTGCGAAATTTAAACAGCGCCGCTGCGCAACGATGTCTCGCCTGGCTAAAGCGTTGGAGCGCCTACTACCGGGCTATCGCCACCTCGGAAATGGTTTCCCACCAAGTCCTTTCGCCGGACCGCAAGCTACAGCGGATTGCGTTCGCTAATGGCGTGGTTGCAACGTTCAACATGGGAACAAACGAGTTCTGCGTGACAAACGTTGCTGGCTTCAGTGGGGAATGGGAGAAACCCCAGGTGTTCTGAATCTCTCTGCAAGGTTGCAGAAGTTATGATATTCAAGCCGAATCCGATTACCGAATCTTTTTGTTGTCATTTGTTTGCAATCGTACTATACCAGTCGTTGGCTGGAATCACTGAATGCGCCGTGTCCATTGAGTCATCGAAGATTGCGAACCCCAGGGCGCCAGCATACCAAGCGGGGTAGATTTGCCCGATAATGCGGACGGGAATGAGCATGGCGCCAAGAGCAGCTCAGTAACTTTTCACGGGAATTGTGCGCCCTGAGTCTCCACATAGACTGCGTAGATGGACTGGCTGCCGGTCATGAATAGCTGGTTCCTCTTGACGCCGCCGAAGCACAGGTTGGAGCAGACCTCTGGGAGATGGATCTTGCCGATGAGGGCGCCGTCGGGCGCGAAGATATGCACGCCGTCGTATCCCTCGCCGCCCCAGCCCGCGCTCGCCCAAAGGTTGCCATCAATGTCACAACGAATTCCATCAGCGAATCCTGGCGCCATGTCGCAAAACGTCCTGCCGTTCACCAGACGGGCGTTATCTGCTACATCATAAACAAAGACGTGGCTGGGATGGTCCGGTTTGTGTGTGATACCGGTGTCGGAAATGTAGAGCTTGGAATAGTTAGGTGAGAAGCATAGACCGTTCGGTTTTTCAAGTCCGTCCGTCACCACCGTCGCCTCGCCTGTTTCCGGGTTGAGCCGATAGACATTGGTAGACAGCTCAAATTCACCCTTATGCCCCTCATAATTCATGAGGAGGCCATAGCCCGGATCTGTGAACCAGATATGTCCGTCTGGATGAACAACCACGTCATTCGGCGCGTTCAACCTCACCCCCTCGAAACTGTCGATCAGCACCATGATGCCCCCGTCATACTCGGTACGAGTCACCCGGCGCGTAGCGTGCTCACAGGTGATGAGCCGCCCCTGCCTGTCGCGGGTGTTGCCATTGCTGTTGTTAGACGGACTGCGGAAAACGCTAACTTCGCCGGTCTCCTCGACCCAGCGCATAATTCTGTTGTTCGGAATATCACTCCAGAGTAGATAGCGACCATCCCCGAACCAGACAGGTCCTTCCGCCCACCGCGTACCCGTGTACAATCGCTCGACCGCCGCGTTGCCGAGTCGGTATTTCTCGAAACGTGGGTCGACAACTTCGATGGCTGGATCCGGATACCTAACAACACCTTGATTCCAATCTCTGTCAATAGGTTTACCCATACGATCCTGTTCTCCCCTATCAGTATGCAGGAATTAATCCCCTGTTTTCAAGGAAGGCAACCACGTGCTCGGTAGACTCTGCGAGCGTTTGGTTCCCCGTATTCACGACGATCTCGGGATTGATGGGCGCTTCGTAAAGGGCGCTGATTCCCGTGAACTCCTTGATTTTACCTGCCCGCGCCTTTTTGTACAACCCCTTCGTATCCCGTTCTTCGCATATCTCTAACGGGCACTCAACAAAAACTTCCACAAACCGCCCCTCGTCAAGCAGCGCCCGTGCTTTATCCCGATCCGCACGATAAGGCGAAATAAAGGCTGTCATGGCAATGACGCCGGCATCTGTAAACAACTTCGCAACCTCCCCAATGCGACGGATGTTCTCCTCCCGATCTTCAGGAGAAAAGCCGAGATTCTTATTCAAACTGTGACGGACGTTGTCGCCATCAAGGACATACGTGAGATGTCCACGCTGATGGAGCACATTTTCGACTTCATGGGCGAGTGTGGACTTACCGGAACCTGAAAGCCCTGTGAACCAGATTACGCTTCCTTTCTGATTGAGGAGCTTTTCTCTATTTTTCTGCGTAATATTGGCTTGGTGCCAGGTGATATTCGTTGCCTTCTGTTCTGTCATATTGTTCTCCTTCAGTTTGAGAATAGGTTAATATTGACTAAATTGAAAGTTCTTGTTCAATTGACGGTTGATAACGGCAACCACAAAGACACGGTTGTTCCCTGTCCAATGATGCTTTTGATCCGTATATCTCCACCGTGTTGTTCAAGGATACGCTTTGCATTTGCCAAACCAAGCCCGGTTCCCTGTGATTTTGTTGTGAAGAAAGGTTCAAACAGCCGATTTAAATCTTCTGGAGGGATGCCAACTCCCGTGTCTGCGACATCAATGCGAACCCCATCCGAATCCTGTAACGTCAAGAGATCCAGTGTGCCGCCATCCGGCATGGCATCCATCGCGTTCAGTACAATGTTCATAAACGCCTGTTTCAACTTATCCAGATCGAATGAAACCGGTGGAAGGTCAGGGGTGAATTTTTTTATCAGCAAGATCTGATGATGATTCAGGTTGGCTCCCATCAGATCCAGCACTTCTTGCAGGGCTTGATTCAGGTTGTGTAGCGCGAGTTCAAGGTCCGCGGGGTGAGCAAAACCCATCAATCCTTTGACGATGACATCGATCCGTTCAATCTCTTCAAGAATGTATCGCATTGACTGTTCCTGCCTCGATTCCGGGAGATCTTTCTTTCGTATCAGCATTTGCGCCAACATCTGCATTGACGAGAGCGGATTCCGAATCTCATGGGCGAACGATGCTGCCATCTTCCCTGCTGTGGCGAGACGTTCAGCTTGTATCAACTCATTCCGTGAATCCCGAAGATCACGGGTCATCTGATTAAATCCGATGGTCAGATCGCTAATCTCGTCGTGCGTCTTCACCGCGCACTGTCCATCCAGATTGCCTCCAGCGACCTGCCGTGTGAATTGGACCAAATCCTTGATCGGATCTGTGAGATTTTGCCCAATAAGATGACTGATGAGTGCAACTAACAAAATAACAACAGTTGCGACTCCCAACACCAATAAAGTTGCCTGTCGCTTTGCATCGGCAATTTTGTCCATCGGACGCATCAAACAGTACAACTGGCCCAGTTTTTGTGGGTAGTAGATGACTTTATAGTGTTTTCCACCAACATTCACATTTTGTAAAACGAGGTCATTATCAGAGGCCTTGATTTGTCTTCGGGCTTCGCGTACCTTCACATCTGCTGTCAGGTGCGCCCAATCCCCTTCAAGCGTTGTGTAATTCACGGTGTCATCACTATCGACCACCATCACTTCCGCACCGTATGCTTCCTTGACTTTCGTTGGATCATGAATATAGCCGGTATCTACAATCACTTTTAACCATTCCGCTGTTTCGTGACTAAATTGCTCCTCGTATTTCCGGTCAAAAAGCGCGATCGTGATGAGTGGAACGACGAGCACAACAACTGTAAAGAGCAGGATGAATGGGAGAACAATTTTGTTTTGAATACTATATCGGCGCATGGGAGTCTGTAGGAGTCATTGGCAATACTTGCACTTTAATATGATGAAGTTCGCCCCATTTTTATCAAGCGACCTCTCAACTCGCAAATTGAAATATTACTATAGCCGAGATTTTAGCTTGATGTCAAGCAGAAACGCTAGGTTAGAAATTCCTTATGAGAAACCCCGATCAAAGATCGGGGTTCGTCAATGGATTTGACCGTAAATTTTCGCTGTGCGATAAACTTTCCGAAGGTTATTTCTTATTACGGATTAAAATTGTCATTCTGAGGCGAAGCCGAAGAATCTTAGAGGCAGAGACTCTTCGTGAAGTTTACCCTCAAGTGTAGCGAAGGACTCAGGGTGACAGAATGCTTGTTTTATTTATGAAAATTACTTAAAACACGGAACTGCGGAAAGCACGGACAGCGTGGAGCGGAAGTGAGTTAGTGGATAGGCTTGCATGTTACTTGACTTTCTCCGTGTTTCTCGATTCCAGAATTCTGATCAAAAAGAACTGTGGAGAGACATTAATTTGAAATAATGGCATTAGGACTTGCATAAATTGAGAAAATCGCTTATAATATCTATCGCTTCTGATAGGATGCATGAAAATCACTATCAAGAATTGTTATGCTATATCACTATCAAGAATTGTTATGCTATATTGAAACATTATGGTATAGTTGGCAAATTAATCACCATTTCGTTGAAATGGAAAACAGAGTGAAAGGAGTTGTCTGATGAATAATCAGATTGTTAATCGAAACACGTTTTTTGTCATTTTAGCTGCACTTATGTTACTTGCAGTTCAAAGTTTGAGTTATGGTCAAATGGTCTCACTCGATCCGGCATCAGTTGAGTCTCCAGCGGTTGGGGAGCAACTGACGGTCAGCATCAATATTACCGGTGGGGTCAATGTCTTCGGCTACGCGGTTAGCATCACTTTTGACCCAACCGCGCTAAATTTCGTCGGTGTCGAACTTGGGGATTTTTTGCCCGGCGCGCTTGGCCCGCCAACGCTGGCAGCCATCGTTGGGGAGGGAGAGGTCAGTTATAGTGCCACTTTTTTAGGGGCAGTTCCTGGGGTTGATGGAGATGGAAGGCTTGGGACAGCGATGTTTGAGGTGGTCGAAGTTAAAGGCTCCACTATCGAGCTTGATATCGAGCTTTCTGATCCGGATGGAAACCCAATAGTCGCAACAGTCGAAGATAGCATGGTTATTGGGCCTACGATGGTTGGGCCTACGGTTGAGGGAAAAGACCCCGCCACGGCGCCGCGTGCACTTATCGACCGATTCAGTGCCGACGCCGGCGCCATCTTCGTCCGCGATGATTCGGGCGCCCTTCCTGAAGCGGGCGAACCGATTGACTTCGATCAACAGCCCTTCATTACCCAGGGGTTGGGGCCCGACGGACAGGTTGTCCAGTACTACAATTTCGACGTACAGAGCGCCACGCCGGCGCCTATCTTCGTCCTGTTCCGTGATGGAGAGGAACAACCTGTTGCTGGACAGATCTTCATTGTTGATGCGATTCCCGGTGACCCTGGGTACAGCGACTTTTGGAACGTTACAAAGGTAACTGTGCCGGCTGATTATGTCGCCAATACCGTGACTAGCTTGGACGAGATCAATGCGGAGGGCTTCGCGATGGAGGCAACCGCCAACATTGTCAACTGCCCAATTGTGCCAGAGGGTTCGACCGCCGCGCTACGCTTGGGGGGAGGCAATACCGGTTTGCACCTGGGCTGGTACCGTGGTCAGGTTGTCGCCTACTTCACCTTCGAGGAAAAGGCACTCGCCATGGACGCCAATGGCATGGTTCCGGTGTCCCCGATTTATGTTACCTTTAACATCAACGTCGGTGAGGACGGAGGCGGACCACCGTCTGGCTTCGTCACGGAACCGGGGACTGAGCAGACGCACAACGTCGTCGCCACCATCCCGTCCGACACTGACTACTCGCCGCTATGGGCAGTTGCCATATACGACAACGCAAACTTCAACACTGTGAGAGATCTGGAGAGCGTGCAGGCGGCCAACATATTGCTGGCCGGCCCGAATGTTAACTGCCCGATCGTGTCAATTGAAGCGGGAGAAGAAGCGCAAGTCTTCTTCCTGGATCTTACATCTGGGCTAAATATGATTTCCTTGCCGCTCATGCCAGCTGTACCTTATACGGCAAGCCGTCTTGCGCAAGAAGTCGACGCAACGGTTGTGATCAGACTTGACCCTGATACACAGGAATTTGGCGGTTTTACGGTAGACTCCGGAGATGAAGGCTTCCCAATCGAGGGAGGACAGGGCTACATTGTCAACGTCTCGGATGCTCACACAGTTGCCTTCGTTGGAACAGCGTGGACTAACCGCCCCAGAGGCGTACCCAGCGCGCCGGGAGTCGATGTCCGAACAACGGCATGGGCCTTCATCTTGAGCGGAGATGTACAGAATGCAGAACCTGGCATCAACTACACAGTCGTTGTGAAAAACCTCCGTACCGGTACCATTGCAACCGATGAGACTGCCGCCGATCGTGGGCGTGTCACCGCCGTTTGGGCGGATCTCAGCCGCAAAAGTGTGGTCGAAGCCGGTGATCCATTAGAGGTTACCTTGCTGGATGAATGGGGAAATATCGTCTCCGGTCCCTTCCATCGCCACGTTGACGTTGAAGATATCCGGAAGGCTTACCTGAGCATACCGCTGATTGTCGGTGATGTGCATCCAACGGAAACCCTGCTTGCCCAAAACTTCCCCAATCCGTTCAATCCAGAAACGTGGATTCCGTACCAGATCATGGAGTCAGCGGAGATCACCATTCAGATCTATGATCCGTCTGGTCGCCTTGTGCGAAGGCTTGATCTTGGGCTGAAGTCTGCTGGCTTCTATACGACGCGGTCCACAGCAGCGTATTGGGATGGCCGTAACAATGAGGGTGAGCGGGTTGCCTCCGGGGTCTACTTCTACACCTTGCAGACCAGGGATTTCTCCGCAACTCGTAAGATGCTGATTGCTAAATAGAACGATGGACGATGGACTAGGCGTGTTACACTCCATACGCATCAATTTAAGGCAGAGGCGAACGCTGGTTGAGTAGCGATGTGTATCGAAACCAAGTGAGCGATACGACGCTCGGTCTTGATACGCTACGCTACTTAATCTGCACGTCAAGGCACACCATAATTAGTATGAGTTGTTACATTCCTTGTCCCATTATCACTTCGACGCCCCGGCCGAACTGTCATCGCGCAGTTGTCGGGGCGTTTTTTGTGGATTTCAACACATTTTGGAGGATTTATGTACAGTCAATTCAAATCTCTCAGCGCGTTTGTCACATTCAGTGCAATTCTCGGAATATTACTCGTCACCAATACAAGTATCGTATCTCAAGCAGACGCCCAGGTTGTGTTTACCGAAGTCGATTACCACAATGATCTGATTGAAATCGTCAACATGGGTACATCTGACGTAGACATTAGCGGTTGGCAACTCTGTTCACGTTTTACCTATCCATTCGTTTCAGACTTAACCGTTGAGACAGGAAGTACGACCCTTGAGCCGGGTGGCATCCTCGTCCTCTCTGGCTTTGCGTTACAGGATGCCGCAGATCTCGGGCTTTACAATTCCGGCAATTTTGGCAGTCCGGTGGCAATGCAGTCCTTTGTCGAGTGGGGCGGGAGCGAAATTGGGCGTGAAAGCGTCGCTGTCAGCAAAGGGATTTGGAATACCGGAGAGTTTGTTCCACCGGTCCCGGACGGCCACTCCATCGAGTATGACGGCGTAGGAATCTCTGCGGGGGCGTGGTTTGATCAAGCGACTCCTAACTTCGGCGCTTTTGGGGAAGAAATGGAAATCCCACCTCCGTCCACACCCTGGGATGTCAATGGTGATAAGGTAGTAAACATCTTTGATCTCGTCGAGGTGGCTGGCCAGTTTGGGCAGTCCGGCGATGGCCTTGCCGCAGATGTCAACGGCAATGGCACAGTGGACATCTTTGATCTCGTGGTCGTTGCCGCTCGTTTTGGAGAGACAATCCCGTAATCCTGGCCGCATCCTGCCCCTAAAACGAGGCTGCCATATCAGTGAAAGTGTCACTCAACTTTCCATACTAAGTTCTCATCTCCCCACCAATCTGCTGCCCCAAACCGGATAAGGAGAGGAAGGAATGGAAGAAAGGAAAGAACTGGAGGAGACTTCGTCCTTTTTTTTCCTCCTGTTGCTGAGAATGGAAAAGGGGAAATTTATTTTTTAGAAGTCCGACCGAACCCTTTGGAAGAGCGTGTCCTAAGTCTGCCGAAGGGTTCATTTTGAGGTGGGTTCGTCGAAAAGTAAAAACCATTTTATGCCCAAAACGGTGATAAATCGGCTTTGTAACCCTCCGAAGGTTGACGAGGTAACACATACAGGAGTTGATAATATGCCAGATAAATACCGTGTTGGAATTATCGGGTGCGGTGGCATTGCCAATCTACACGCACAGGGTTATCAAGGCGTTGAGGAGGTCGAAATCGTCGCGATCGCCGATCCGGTTGAAGCGGCGCTGAACGATTTCGGAGAGCGCCATAACGTTGCGAGCTGCTATCTCGACGCCCACGAGATGCTCGACAAGGAGAATTTGGACATTGTGAGCGTTGCGACATGGCATAAGCTACACGCGCCAATGACCATTGCCGCTTGCGTCCGAAAGCCAAAAGCAGTGCTCTGTGAGAAGCCAATGGCGACCAGCCTCGGCGAGTGCGATGACATGCTGGTTGCTGCGAGACGAAACAACGTCAAGGTCGCAATTGGCCATCAGCGGCGATTCAATCCAGTCTGGACAGACGCCCGTGAGTTAATTGCCAGTGGCGCCATTGGCGAGCCACGCCAAATTGTGTGTAAGGGCGGACAGGGGCTGCTAAACGACTGTTCACACCTGTTCGACATGATGCGCTATGTCCTCAGTGACCCGGAGGCAGAGTGGGTCATCGGCAACATTGAACGCAAGACGGAACGCTACGAGCGCGATACACCGATTGAAGACCGGAGCGCAGGGATCGTTGGATTCCAGGGTGGCTGCATCGGTTTGCTGCTTCAGGAGATTGCCGGACCCAACTATCAGGGCGGGATTATCTATGGCTCCGATGGCATTATAGATCTGACAGAACAGCGAGTTCGCCTGCTCAATAGTAGGAAGGCAGAATGGGAGGAACGCCACGCACAGGGTGAAAATCCCTCTGTGGCGCAGGTGAGGGAGTTGGTGTCGTGGATCGAAGGGAATACCGAACATCGCGGCGATGCGAAAAACGGACGCGCCGCCGTGGAAATCGTCATGGCGATCTATGACTCTGCACGGCTGCATGAAGTGGTGCAGATGCCCGTCCGGACCCACGCTTCGCCGTTGGAGGTGATGATTGAGAATGGCGACCTGCCGGTTGAACGCCCTGGCCGTTACGATATCCGTGCGTTCTTGCTTCGCGGGGAATCGATGCAACCGCAGAAGTACCGGAGGTAGAAGGATGAGGGTCTCACAGATCGCGCTTCCATTCCTCGGTTACGACCTCTGATTCCCCCTTCCGATCCCACCACATAGGAACGATACTGGATGACCATTCTTGAAGCGATTGTGCTTGGCGTTTTGCAAGGTTTAACAGAGTTTTTGCCGGTAAGTAGCTCTGGACACTTAGTGTTGATGCAACATTTCCTTGGGTTGAAGGGACCGCAGGTGTTTTTCGATGTAATGCTTCATGTTGGAACGCTCGGCGCAGTCGTCATCGTTTACTATCAATCGATCTGGTCATTGGTACGCACGAGCGCCGCCGCTTTAGTTCGCCCCAACTTCTACCGACATCCCGCCCGCACTATCGATGACTCACCGAATCTCAAACTGATCTGGTTCATCTTGCTCGGTTCAATTCCGACCGGGCTGATTGCTGTCCTGTTCAAAGATCAGCTTGAGGTGCTCTTTGGCAAACCAACGATTGTTGCCATCATGCTAATCATGACGGGGCTGATCCTGCAACTGCCACGCCTGAGGTGGAAGGAAATGGGAGCAGATCGTCCTTTACAGGCATGGCATACGCCGCTGATCGGAATTGCCCAAGGGCTCGCCATCACGCCAGGGATTTCCAGATCAGGGTCAACAATTTCCCTTTCATTGCTGTTGGGCATCTCTCCGCAGATTGCTGCACAATACTCGTTTCTCCTTTCAATCCCCGCAATTTTCGGTGCGGTCCTCCTCAAGCTCAAAGACGTAACGGAGATTACGATTGCCCCTGCCGTCATCGTGACCGGGACGCTCGTTTCGTTCGTTGTTGGTTATATCGCATTACGCATCCTGCTTGCGGTGCTCAATCGTGGGAAATTTTCTCTCTTTTCCTACTATTGCTTTGCGCTAGGGGCGGTCGTTCTCATCAAGTTAGCGTTGTGATGTTTCCTTGAACAAGATCATTGCTCGGAGACCTTGACCAGTTGCTTGCCGATATTATCCCCTTTCAACATCCCGATGAACGCCGCTGATGCGTTTTCTATTCCCTCTACAATATTTTCTCTGTACTTCATCCACCCTTGAGCCATTGCGCCATCTGTCGAAGTCCCTACCGATCATACCCACCCACAGGGGTCGAGGAAAAGTCAAATCCCGTTCATTTGACACTCAGAACAATATCCCAGAATTTCATTCCTGTATTTCACTGGCTTGAACTTGTGCGTTTTACAAACGGCTTCTTGGAGCGCATCAATCTCCGGTTTTTTGAACTCAATAATTTTTCCACATCGTAGGCAGATTAGGTGGGCATGTTGTTGTTGGAGTGAGCGGAGATGTTCATAGTGAGAATGCTTTTGTGCGTCGATTACTTCAGTCAGCAGTCCGCTTTGAACAAGGAGGGGCAACGTCCGATAGATTGTCGCCCGAGAAACCGTATACCCGTTTTGGCGCATGCGCATCAAAAGGTCCTCCGCTCGAAAATGATCATCGTAAGCGAAGGCCTGTTCAAGAATGGTGCGCCGCTCCGAGGTGAGCCGCAATCCATTGCCTTGAAGGTATTTGCTAAACCTTTCAACAATTTGTGGTTGAATCGGTTGATTGCTTTTTTGCATGGTAAGGACCTCCCTACTCATTGGTTGATGCGTATGTCAACGTTATGTTTGTGGTTTCATTTTTGGCTCATATTAAGAAAGCGTGCGACAGAAACCGAGTTTTTCCAAAAAACTCGGTTTCTGTCGCATTTTGCACTTTCCTTTTACATGAGCCTCATTTTTTTAGTTCCCATCGTAGGAATCGTCATTCCCCACTAAGGACACATATCTTTACGCAGCAGGCGTGAATGGCTTTTTGTCTGGTACACTCTGCCGCCGACCAAATTGCGATTCTTAAAGTCCTCGTGCAATGTTTTGTCGTTGGAAACCAATACTTTTACATTTGCGATAATGGCTAATGCGATAATATGCGGGTCATCTGATCTAATTGCATCTGTTCGGTTTAGTTCATTCTCTTTTGCTTCCACCCCTTGGGGCAGTATCTCTTTAAGTTGCCCAGATTGTCTTAATAGCTTTATCAAATTGGTAACTCCCCCTCTTTCCCATTCTTCTTCAAATTTCTTCGTATTGGAGTAAGCTATTTTGCCATTCTTTTTCCGCAACCAATTCCACACAGGCTCCATATTCTCATTGGCTGGCTCCCTAAATTCACCAAACATATTGGCATCCAAAACAATACACATAACTAGTCCTCAAACCCCATAAGCTGGCGGTATTCTGTCATGAAAAATTCTCTGTAATGCGGCGGCGCCCCCTCCATATTACCCATCTTATCAAACCTGATATTATGCACCTTGACAACATTCCCCTTTGGCTCCAGATATATCAGCGACACATCCTCGGGGCGGATATTGCCTTTTCTGATTTCAACGCGCGCCCGGTCAATCATATAGTCGCTGTGCGTTTCAACGATAAACGCCCGATTACCCTCGCTTGCCAATGTTGCTAGCAGAGAAGATAGTTCTGCCTGCGCCCTCGGGTGCAGATGGACTTCAGGCTGTTGTAATAGGAAGAAAGGCATCTCCATCAGAGGTTGACCAGAAATAGGCGGATCTAAAATATCCACTAAAATCGGCAGAATTTGACTGACGCCGTAGCCGACATCAATGATATTGGAGTTCGGCCCCCTCACCTTGACTTTCAGTTGGAATGGATTACCCATAGACCCACCAAAGTTTCTAACATCTATGTTCTGAAACAGGCCCGAGCTCTTACCAAATTGAACCAACACCGTTTTCAATGCTTCCCACCTCTTTTTTTGGGTCGCTTGTGTCTGCATTAACCGCATCGGCACATCGCTCCCTTCAGGATCATAAAATTCCCGCGTCGGATCATACGTCCGTTTCGGGCGTGAGCGAATCGGTGCGGTACTAAAGACGGATAGGCTTTCCCGCATTTTCCACCATGGAGGTATCGCACGCTCGCGCTTTTCCAAATAGTTCGCTAAGGCTTTTTCGCCCTCAGATCGCCCTTCTCCTCTAAGATGCCCTAAAAGGAAGAGAGGGGGGCTAGTATCCAAAATATCAGAATTTACATATATACAATACTGATTTTGTTCTTCATCAAAGGAAGCTAAACGCATGTAAGGTAGTTTATCGTCGGCACTTAACACGATTTCGCTGTCAGTGAATGTCAGTGTTACTGACTTAGCAGTAGGCTCAATTCCTCCCTTTTTTTTAACGAATTGGACTGTCCATTCAACATCTCCATTCTCGGTTCTAAAAGTAAACCCAAGCGTAAACGTCTTCTCTTTTTTTCTGCTGTTTCTGACAATATCCTTAAAGGTTCCCATTGAGTAAGGGTCTGTATTAAAATCTATTCTCTCACCCCCCAAATAATTGGCTAACATCTGAAAACATGCCAACGCTGTGGTCTTGCCGGTACTGTTTTCTCCAACCAAAAACGTCAGAGGCCGAATCTCAAACTCCTGGCGTTCCGCAAAACAGCGTACCTCCTCCATTGTGAATTGGGTGATGTTCATCCGGTTACCTCCTGCGTCTCATTTTCCAGATAGTCAATCGCGGTTTGTTCGTCCTCCTCAATGGCTATCTCCACCGCTCGCTTGGCACATTCCAGTAGACGCTTGGACTGCTTTCGCAAGTTAAAGGATTCAACGACTTTCTGCTGGATTTGGATTTGTTTTTCTTCTGCGATTATTGGTAAGATAACCTTGCCAAATTCATCTTTATTGATTGCCGTAAGGATTGTACCGCTACATCCTTTCTTAAGTTGTAATTGTCCAATTATACTTTTCAATAGTACAAGCAAAGTCTCGGAATTGAATGCCTGTGAGTTGACAACATGGAATCCGGTAGAGCAAAGAGCTTGATCGTATTCCTTATCTATTAAGGCGATACTGTCCAATGAACCCTCTATAGATGAAACAATAACATCTCCCATTGCCACCTGACGCCTTGCCCTACTTGGCAAATCCTGACCTTGTTCTATCATGCAATCGGCGATCCCCCCATCCCCTACGATATTGGCAAGTTCAATGTATTTGTACTCGGTTTTATCCGCCAGTCTGAAGTTCTTATCTTTTAAGTCAACCAAACTCCCCAGCGTATCCCATCCGCACGAATGGTTTTTGATGGCGTAGGCTATTTCTTCGTATTTCGGCTGGAAGTAATCTGCGTCGATACGTTCTGCTCGTTCCATGTCGGAATAGTTCTTGACAAAGGTCAGCCGATGTTTCGGTTGCCAGTCAGTAAGCCCGAGTTCGGAGAGGAGGAGGGTTTGGGCTTGGGTGTATCTTATTTTTGATAATTGAGTTAAATCGTGAGAACGCAGGTAAGTTTTTTCGATTTCAATCTGAATGTCTCTCCAAACGGGCATCGGGATTTGATATAAAAAATACGGTGCAATTTCAGGTTGTGAGCCCCCATACATACCTTTATCTATCAATTTTCTGCCATATTTGGTATTTAAAAAAACGGTTATAAAGAACGGGTTCAAGTTGCCACTTTTAACGATAAAGGTATGAGACGATGCTATAGTCTGTCTCTTTTCTAGATAGATAGCGCATTGACCAAAGTTCGCGCCGGATCGAGTTATCAAAATGTCTTTGTAATGTAAGGTGTTATCTTTTAGACGCTCTACATCCTCTTCTGAGATATAAACTGGATTGGTTGTCAGGTCAATGGATAGGGGGCGAACGTTTTGCGCTCTCAAAAATAGAACGCCATCGTCCACATAATTTCGCTTTATCTCTTTGGGATGCTTTATCTCAACCTGAAAATCAATTAACCTGTGCGAACTAATTTCCTCAAGCTGTTTTTGGACTTTTAAATAATCAGGGCGAAAAAATTCAGCATCAAACCGCCTAGAATCTGATGCTTCCACTACCGATTGATAATTAACAATTGAATATTGCATTATTCATCCTTTGCGATATCCGTTTGGCCGGATCACCTTCTCCAATTCCCAGTTGTAGGGAACGCAGCTCTGCGTTCCCTGCGATGATTACAATACCGTGTATGTGATTTGGCATCACGACAAATTCATCTAACGCCGTGTTGTGAAAATGTTCGGGGATAGCCCGCCAACAATCCGCTACAATTTGTCCAATATCGCTTAACTTCATTCGCGCCTTTTCAATTTCCCCCAAAGAATTAACCCTGTCTTGGGTGCAAATTGTCACAAGATAATATCCCGCCCGGGAATAATCGTAATTCTGTAACCGATTCGGTTTTCTATTGCGGTTATTCATGATTCGTGCGGATTATAGGGACAACCCCTCTGAACGGTCGATATTTTGTTGTTGTGTGCAATAGTAGTAGGGAACGCGGATCTGCGTTCCCTACGATAATTACAATAAGGTTTAGACGATGTCACCATGCATTCCAAGATTAGATGACTGAATCTCTGCGACAGAATTATTTAAACATAGTTCTTCCCAAAACTGAGTCCTTCGCCCTTTGCCCACTCAATAAAGGCTTCAGCTATGCTATGCAAATCGTGGTCAACGATCGGATGGCCATTTTTATCCAATCTATACTGTCCGCTGCCGTTTTGGGCATAGACATAATCGCCGGAGTTGTCCTTGCCGCCCTTCTCACTCATGGCAAAGAAAATAGGGTAGTCATCTTCCTTGCGACAAAGCGGTCCCTTGTCTGGATCATTGTTCCACTTTTGCAGGAACAGGACGCTGGTTTTGGTGCCGGTGTGCGGTTTGAAAGTGTTGCCATGTAAACCAATCACCGCCAAGATACGCCCCTGCTCGGCGATAAAATCGCGGATGTACTTGTCGGATGTGTTGTTGAATCTGCCCTGCGGTAGCACAATCGCCATACGCCCACCGGGTTTCAGAAAGTCCAGATTGCGCTCAATAAACAGAATGTCGCGTCCAACTTCACTTTTCACCTTTCCTTTTGCGTTAAAGCTGAGTTCGTATTGATGCAGCAAAGGGCCCTCCTTGATTTTACCAGCAAAGGGCGGATTTGCCATCAGGATATCAAAGTTAAACAGTTTGTTTTCATCTTTTTCCGCTCTCAGTTTTTCCAGTCGTTTAAAACCCTTGATGTAGGTGCTGATCCAATTTTTATCGAGCTCGGTCTGGTCGCCCCAGCGTTCAAAATCGAGCGTGTTTAGGTGTAAAACGTTGGCTTCTCCGTCGCCTGCAATCAGGTTCAATGTCCTAGCAACCCGGACCGTTTTCTCATCAAAGTCAATGCCGAATACTTTTAAGATATTCCTTTTCTCCTTGGCTGATATTTCTGTATTACCGAACAAGCGTATCCTTTTGAAGATGGTATGTACAGGAAAGCCACAACTGCCGGCGGCGGTATCAATCATATATTCACCGGGCTGAGGATTTAACATCCGAACACACATTTCAATTACATGACGCGGCGTAAAATACTGCCCCTTTTCTCCTTTGGCGGATTTGTTGACCAGATATTCAAAGGCTTCATCTATGATCTGCAGGTCGGAGTTGAACAGTTTGATATCCTGCAAGCTAGACACACAGACAGACAGATGGCTGTCGGAAAGTTTAAAAATTTCATCTTCGGGAAAAACGCCTGACCATTGATCTTTCGCTTCGTTGAAAAGACGCTGAATCTTATTCTTCAGTTTCGTGTTGGTCTGCCCGGTATTTCGGAACTCCATGATTCTCGGTTTGTCGTGCTGGCTCAGAAATTCATCATAGAGCTTGGTAAATATGAGTTTGAAAACCTCCTCAAAAACATCCACCCCGGCATTTGCCAGCACTTCATCCTCCATTTCCAAAATGATTTCCTTCAGGGATTTCCGCCCCTTGGTGAGCTTATCCGTCCGGATAAGGTCTTCCACGGTGAAACGTTCTTCGCGGATATCTTCAATGGCTTGGCTCACATTGGGAATGTCAGTAATCTCTTCAAAGTAATTCGGGTCTTTGCGGTTGTAATGGGAAATTTGTTCGCCGTTTGTCCAGACGCCGATCGGTGCGCCGGTGGCATTGCAGTAGGAACGTAGCTGATTTTTACCGTCCTTGAGTTTGGGCTTTTTCAACTCCACAATAATATACTCGATATCCGGGCGATCTTTGTCGAAGATAACGATATCGGTTTTTTTCGTTTGCCTGCCGAAGTTGACCGGATGTTCAAAGGCTAAACGCCTTTTGGGGTAGTGGTAATGATTAATCAGCTTTGCCGCATACAGTTGGCGGACTATCTCTTCAGGCTTTAGTTGAATCTGCTTATCCCGAACGATGCAGTTAACAAACGGGGTTTCTTTGCCTCTGTATGGTTTGATACAGATCCTATCGCGTAGCTTGTTAATTTCATCTTCCGTAAATAAGGTGAGATGATAATCGGTGTCTTTGAGTATTGTTTGGATGATGTCGGGTTGTGTCATAACTCCTCCGTAATCTGCCGTATGATTTACGGCAAGGCATATTTAATTTTTCTGGTCGTTCAAAACGCTTCAGGTTTTCCGCTCCATCGCAAGCAGTTTCCGTTTCCAATGCAACCCGCCCGTATAACCGCCGAGCCCGCCATCGCTACGGACAACACGATGACACGGAACGATGATCGGCAGGGGGTTAGCGCCCATTGCCCCGCCAACAGCTCGCGCTGCGTTCGGTTGGCCAATCTCCTGCGCAATCCAACTATAGCTTCGGACCTGACCGTAAGGAATCCGAAGGGCAATCTCCCAAACGCGCCGCTGAAACGGCGTTCCGGCATCTAAATCGAGTTCGAGTGCAAAATCAATCTGCACTCCATCGAAGTATCGTGTCAGCAGTGCTTCCGCTTTCGATAGTTCCGGATCGAGGGCGTTGCATGTAACATTTTCGCGTTTTTCTATGCCATTTGGGGTGAGCGTATGTAAACCCCGTTTACCGTGCGAACCCCTGAGGATGCGATCTGCTGCAGCCGCGTCCGTCGGTGCGCCAAAAGTAACGCGAGCAATCCCTCGATCCGATTTCGCAATACCGACCCAGCCGAACCCCGATTTGAAACAGGTATAATTCATGGCGGTCATACAACCGTCCCAAGTTGGGCATTTTCGCCTGTTGGAATCGATTTTCCTTCAACTTCAAGTATCACCCACTCACGACTGAGGAGTTCAAATAGACTCATGATTTCCTCTCTCTGCGTGAGACTATCGAGCGGAATCTCAAAGGTGAGTGTCGCAAACTCCTCTTTCTGTACATCGCCCTCTTTGTTGAATTTCATGGGGGTAATCTGAATCTTTTTCAACTTTGCATCCATAGTTTGGTTGCCTCCTTAAAATTTGGTTTGTTATTCAAATCCTGCTTTTGATGCGCTAAAATAGCCCAACCTTGAGCAGGTGTGCCAGCTTCACAAAGACAATCTGTTCCGTTTCACCATCTTTTTCGCGATTATTATTGTAGACAAGAAAGAATGTGCTTTCAGGAAGGTATTCGTAAGCGAACAACCCGAAAATCCGCCGCTCGTCATCAATCGTGAACTCTGCGCTAGAGTGGAAGAACATCCGCTGTGCGAATTGATAGTTGATAGCAAAGCGGTGCGTCCACTGTTCAAGTTCACCATCTTCCACCAAACGCTGCAGGGTCAGTTCCAAAGCTAGCTTCGATGTCGGGCGGACCGTAATTTCTGGGCGAATGAAGAAAGTATCTTTATCATCTCGGATGCCCACCGATCCAAAATTCAGAATCCTCACCCATTTGGGTGGAAACCAACCGGCGAAGAAATTTACGACTTTATCCGTGTAAGCCACACCGTCGTCGTCATCGACAGGATAGTACCATTCTGGACCGCCGAAAAGGAAGACATCCTTAACCCCAATCAATCCATCGAATCGATAGCGTTCGTTGGTACGTCGCCCCGCATGGTTATACAGGAGTTCGTATTGGCCTTCGCCGCGCAGGCGTTGGACCAGCCCTGCATATTGCTTATTGTACCGAGTGGAAAACTCGACACCCCGCCGATCCGTCCTTGGAATAAAACCGGTATCCACATCAAAATGTTCGCCGATGTCAATATACCGCGCCTCGAATGAAAACTCATTCGCTCGGCGAGAAGTTCGGCAAAGATTATATCATCGTTCTCAATACCGGACTTCCACTCCCTGGCGTATTCAAGGTTGAGATTCACATCGGCGGGCAGCGTAAAACGGGCATCAATCCCCGACGCCCGGTCGTACAGACTCCCCCGTTGTTTGTTCAGTCCTAATAGTCCGATCGCCGAGGTTTTGCCGAGATCCCGCTGCACGCGGAAAACGGAATAACGGAATAACGGAATAGTTGTATTCATCAGCCGGCAACTGATCTGCGTCAACCTCGTAAACGTTTAGCCTATCCCTCTGCTCTATGATAGTGTACCGCTTTTCTTCTTCTTTATCTGTTATCAGCCATTTGCTCTCTCTATCCTTGACGGCAACGGAGGCAGCCTCGGAAAGAGAGATGTCATTCGTGTCAAATACCTCGCGCAAATCCCGCGTGAGAGTTCCCCGATCGAGATCGCTGCTGAACCGCGACTCTGCCTTGAACGCTGCATTTTCCGGCCCCGCCTGTGCGGTCAAGAAGGCAAAATTATAATCACTCAGCTTTCCAATCACCTTCCCTCCACGCATGAGATCCTCAATCCGGCGGCTATAAAACAACTCAACCGGCGTCTGGAAAAGCTCGTTCCCTTCCAAAAAGAATGGGCGCTTCTCTGGAAAACGGAGCGGAATATCCGTTAAGTTGACCCGGTCCGGATCGGCCTCGATCTGTGCGAAATCGGGATTGAGCGTGAAATCTACCGTCACGCTTGAGAAAGGATACCGAACATCGATTCCTGCAGCGGCATCCAATTTGGGGTCTTTATCGCCTATTTTTTCCGGCTTTAGGGTGCCGTAAGGTTTAACCTCTAGCGGACGTTTCGTAACGAGTCGGTCCAACGGCAAGCCTGTCAGATGCCCAAAACGTGAAACGGCGTACTGTCGCCCCCCGAGGTCTACCCACGACAACTCCTCCTCACGCAACTCATCATTCCGCCAAAAATTGATTCCCCAAACCGCATGGGGATTCTTCTTCGGAAAACGGAGTTCCGCAAACGGGATGGAAAACTCCGCCGTCCATCGGTCATCGTATTTCGCAGTATGCCCAGCCCAATCACAGTCCCAGGCGACAGCGGAACCGACATTAGAACTACTCCGCCTCACATTTCCCCCCTCGTTTGTAATTCGTCGGTCCATCTGTGTACTGAGTGGGTTTAACGCGAAAACGTAGCAGTTACGCTGATCGAGATAGGTGTCAATTAAGACTTCGACGTGGTCATCAGAGAAGAAGAAAGAGTCCCGCCGGACTGAATTTGCGGCGAGATTGTTCATATCATCTTTGAAACACTCAAAACCGACATAAAGCCGATTCTGATCGTGAAGCAGGTAAATTTCGTTTTCTGGCTGGCAGGTTCACCTGTATTCGGCTCAAATTGAATAAAGTCGCCGGTCTGTGCCGCCTTCTGCCAACACGAATCCTCTAGTTTTCCATCGATTTCTGGCGGCGAATCGGTCTCAACGGCTTCGATCTTTCTAAGAATTGTATCCGCCACCGCGCACACCTTGCTGATGGGTAACGCAATCATTGCACCCACGAATAACATTAATAAAAACCGGGTTATGTTCATCCAATTCTCTCGTAATCTCTTTGAAATTTACTTAGAGTCCGGTACATTAGCCGAGCTACAGCACTTTAATTCTTTCTGGCAAGACGTTCGATCTGAATCATACTATTGACGAAAGACGAGCGGATAAGTTACCCAAATCCATCCACACAGTGACATGGGCATCGACTTTAAGCCTTCAGCGGACTCTGCCAGCAGACTCTGCCGACAAAGAATGGCCCGAGAGATTCGATATAGTTGGCGGTTTGCTGTGTTTTTCTCATCTCCTGTACAAGTCGCGATAATGGATAAAGCTCCGCTCCCATCAATCCAATCACGAAATCATTATCATGCTGATCGAGTCCGAAACACGCCAGCCGAATATCACGCGCATAGTCAGCCTCTGCATATGATCGACCAATTATAGCATGTTCGCGCAAAATCTTGCCCTGATCAGACTCGGGAAGCCGATAAAACTCCGGTTTCCGGCGGAGTGGATACCAGATTGCCCATGGTAACTCGGCATCCAAAGCATTACGGCGGGGCTTGACGAGCAGCCAGTCTTCCAAATCTGGTTCGTATCCGGATGAATATGTCCTGCCGATCATGGTAAATTCCGGCTCTGGAGATAGTGATACGAAGGGGCGACTCATCAGCAGCACCCTGGCTTCTGTCACAAGATCATCCGGATCTTCCGTCATAAAAAGCAAACCGATGCCGTAGGGGTCGTGCAGGTCATGATACAGGACAACCTGTAGCCCACTTGCGCTCAGTGGATGGATCAGTTCCTGTGGTTGAGGACATCCAGTGAATACCTGAAGCTGCAAAAACAATCGCCGCTTACTGATTTGCGGCGCGCCATTTATCGGGGCGCCGGTTTCACAGATGTCTGGTGACTCGGCAGGTTGAACGCCTTGATTCGGATGCGCAGAATTTTGGGAACGCATTTGTTTGTTTACCTCACTGTCGCCTTTGATTTAATTTTGTGAAGGTGTCAATCCACAGTATACTATACTGTTCCCACCAATTTCAATCTGAATTGGTTGCCCTTTTTTACACAGGACAAGGCGTCCGGTGAAAATTGCTCATGTTTCCTGTCATTGAAGATGGTAGAGCATCCAATAAACAATGATGCCTGTGATAGACACATACAGCCATATCGGAAGCGTCCATCGGGCAATACGGCGGTGTTTTGTGAACTGTTTTCGCCAGGCGAAGTAGAGCGTTATCAACGCGAGGGGGAGGATACAAGCAGCAAGGATAATGTGAGGAATAAGGACAATAAAGTAAACGGAACGAATCCAACCTTGCCCTTCAAAGGGGGTTGATCCGACGTGGTAATGATAGATGAGGTAGGACGCTAGAAAGAAGGCTGAGGCCACGAAAGCCGCGATCATACAGTTTCTGTGAGCGGTGATCTTTCGCTGTCGGATCATGAAGAACCCAAGGATCAGTAAAACGATGCTGATCACGTTCAGCGTGGCATTGACGGTAGGTAGGTCTGAGATGGTAAGCATCTTTTTTTCACTATTCCAAGTTAGTGGTTTCTTTAGGCGGGCTTGTACTTCTTGCCAATCATGGTCGGAGAAACGGCCGACAGCCGTAATCCCTGTGGCGTGTACTGTGGCTAAGAAGGGCCTGGACGCAGAAGGACAATGCAAGCCGCCGGACGTCCAGTCTTTCAGCACATAGTCGGTTGGCGCTGTCACCGACAGAATCTGCGTAGTCAGCAAACAGATGATTACGTCGGGGCGGTGTGCGTGATAGACGTTTGTTGATACTACTATGGCAGGTTGTCTTTTTACGCCGGTAACACCCGGGAAATCAGCAGTGACTACCTCGTTATCAGAACACCAACATCAATTAAATTCATAAAGGCCAGTTATAAATAATTCTGGTCTGCATCTACGAAACTTTCCTTTAGTTCAGACAGAATCTCAATATCAAAGGTGAGGACCTCTTGTTCAGCAACAATATCGTATAGCTTCGCAACGCTTTTAAGGATTCTGGATAGGTCAATCTGTGCGATTCGTGTCATCTTACGACCTTTTCAGTTATAGGGGAAAATCAGGCACATCCTGGCTCCAACCGCTAAGTGAAAAATTCGTGTCATCTGTGTTCTATCATAATCATCTACAGATTGGGGTGCATATTTTCAAAAAATATCAATCCGTTATCCGATTTGGCTGTTTTGGGAGAAGTGTGCAGTAGCCTAGCTACCGCACGCCAAAACCTTTTACATACCATTTAACCGTGCATAATCGATTCAACCTCTGGCAAAACAGCCCGCACCGCCGCTTGATTAACCTTCGCGGCAACACTGTCATAGCCAGCCGTGCGAATCATCTCCGCGAGATTGTGTCCAAGTTGTTCAATCGTCCAGCCGATGGAATCGGGGGCGGTATCCCCGTCGAGATGATGTTGTTCATTTCTACCGGATGGGTCATAGTGATAGTGCGGGTTCTTTTGGAAGCAGTCGAACCGCAGCAGTTGCACCGATTCGCCATCAACATCGCCGTAAACGCGGACAGCGGGACCGCCATCCGCGCCCAAGGTTCGGTTGTCAACGCGGAGTTCAACCCCACCGGCTTGAAAGACCTTTTCCTGACTCATAATTGAAATCCCTCCTAATCATAAGATCCGACTAACCTTGAAAAGGTTTCAAACCTTTTCAAGGTTAGGCTACCAAATTATACCATCTTCAGAGAAATTACACAATCATCGAAAAAGGATCATGTTTCGCGTCAATGTCTGACCGCCCTGGTATCACATCGCCGCCGAGATACTAATCTCCGCATGCGCTTTATCTTCTGGTCGCTGACGTACAATGATTTCCATTGCTGCTCCTAACCTAATCAGGATATTTCATCATTATGTCAAATTTAGCATGTTTTCGCAATCTTTTTTCTGGGCAAGATCTCATGGAGAATTTTTTGCTTGGCGCGAAATTGTTTTAATGGTAGAATAGTTCTTCGACATCATACCATCGAGAACAAACTGGGTCGAAGTCTGTGTTCAGTGCGACTTCAACCGCACGGAGGTTATCCATGTTAGCTATCGGCATTTTTGCCCCCTACCGAACAGATCACGACCGCAACATCGCCTTTTGCCAGGATACCGATGTCCACCACATCGTCCTGGGCGCAGCCGCAATCGCTGGCGAAGGAAGCGACGGTGTGCCTTCGGTCAGCACGCTGAAGGACCTGGTCAACAAATATGTGGCTGCCGGCGTTACCCTTGCTGCGCTCACACCCGCTCGCATCCGCCAGACGGCCTTCTCTGACCCTGAGACCCAGAAGGAAGAGGTAGCCATCTTCGGACGCATTATCGAGAATATGGGTGAAGCCGGCATCCCCTACCTCCATCTCTATCTTAACGTTGACCGATTGAGTTCTGAGGTTGAAAGAGCCCAACTCCGGGGAGGGCTGGTCGAGGTCTATCGTCAACTCACCGGCATCGCTGAAAAAGCAGGCGTCCGAATATCCACCCACCACTTTCATGTGCCTGACCGCCTGCTCTGGAACTATGAAACCATGTCACAGTTTCTGAATGAGATTAATAGCCCTGCCAACGGCGTCACGTTCTGCCAAGGAAAATCCCAGATGGCCGGCGACGATCTAGTGAGAGACATCTTGAACTACGGCGATCAGATCTTCATGTTCCATATCCGCGATATTGTAACGAAAGTTTCTGGAGACATTCCACCGGAGATCGAAAAGCGGTTGACGGACATCGGCTACCTTGAAGTCGCCTTCGGTACCGGAGAGGTCGATATGGTCGGTTCTATCCGTGTGCTTAAGCAGATTGATTATCAAGGGCAGATCTACCCCGAGCACTACCCCTCCATCGCCGGAGATTCCGCCGCCGGGCTTGCTTGGACGATTGGCTATATTCGTGCTTTGGATCAGGCGGTCGAGGCATAGTACTTTTGAGGAGGGATGTCGAATGTGGGATGAGCAAAAGCGAGGACGATTTCAGTTTTTACGCTAACGTGAATTAGATGGCGCGCTCACGCAAGCAGAGCAAACGGAACTGTTGCAGATGGTTCGGGAGATTGAGCATGCGGAATCCGCCTCTCTTCACCTCGCGATGGAGCGGTTGCGCGGCAACAGGGAAGAGACGGTTATATCGTCGCTAGGTCTGGTGCGAGCCGACGCCACAACCTGATAGCCGGTAACATCTGTCGCGAGCTCAGCCTGCAACTGAAGGGGCAACCTTCAGCGATATGCGCGTTAAAGTCAGCCCAACGAGGCTTTACACATAATGCGATCCTATCTGGAGTGCAAATCGGATTTCCAACAGCTTATCGAATCGGAGGATACGCTTCGGTAGAAACACAATGGTAATCAGAAGTTCCTAACGAAAGGAGTGACAGCGCCACATTGCGCTACGAAGGCTTATGGCAAAACACCCGAACATTGTCCTGATGGGAGTCGATTCCCTGCTCGCAACCCACATGAGTTGTTACGGTTATCATCGCCTGACGACGCCGCACATTGATCGATTCGCACAAGGGGGAACACTCTTTGAACGCACCTACAGCGCCCACATTCCAACGACCAGCGCGTATGCTTCGATGCTCACGGGCATGGACGTTTTTAGTACGCAGGTCGTCGCGTTGCGGCACAAGGGGCCGCTCAGACCGGAAGTCAAAACGCTCGCCGAGATTCTTCGTGAGGTGGGTTACGATACCACCTGCGTCGGTTTCACCGGCAACCCCAGTTCGCGTGGATTTGATAGCTATCTGGACTACTCAAGTTGGGGCAGTTGGGAGGAGAGACCGAGCCCGAAAGCCCAGAATTTGAATGAAGTTACAATCCCTGAACTCAACCGCCTCGTCGATCAAGGCAAGCCCTTCCTCCTGTTCCTGCGACACATGGACCCGCATTCCCCCTATCTGCCTCCGTCTCCTTACGAGCGGATGTTCTACCACGGCGACGAATGCGATCCGGCCAATAAATCAATGGAGCCGGTGATGAACTTCAAGCCGTTCTGCGACTACTTTGCGAGGTGGATGCCGTCCGGTATCACGGACAAGGATTACATTATCGCCCAATACGACGGCGCCGTCGCCTACATGGATGCTTGTATCCAGACAATCTTTAACGCGCTGGAAGCACACGGCATCCTCGACGAAACCATCGTCATCGTCAACGGCGACCACGGGGAAACGCTCTACGACCATGAGTGCTGGTTTGACCACCATGGAATTTATGATGTTACCCTGCATGTGCCGCTGATTATCCGGCACCCTGGAAAAGTCCCCACCGGAAAACGGATCGGCGGCTTTAACCAGCATAAAGATTTGGTGCCGACGATTCTTGAACTAGCAGAAATCGAAACAAACATCGAGTTTGACGGCAAGAACTTGATGCCATTGGTCACAGGTGAAGCCGCTTCTTATGAGAGCGAATTTTACATTACAGAATGCACCTGGATGCGGAAACATGGCTGGCGCACCCCAGAGTGGAAGTTGATTACCGCGCTGGAACCGGATTTCCATTTCAAGCCATCGGTCGAACTTTACAACCTGATTCAAGACCCAGGCGAAAATAACAATCTCGCGGAAGCGCATCCGGATATCGTTGCGATGTTAGAGACACGAATGCAGAACTGGATCGCCAAACGTGAGGCAGAAACCGGCTTGGAAAACCCGATCATGACGCAAGGCGATTGGCACGGGGATGAGGGGGTTGGGCCGTTTAAAACGGCTCAACAGGCTTACGATACGCTGCACCTCGGCGATCCGGGGCAGGCGGCGAAGTTGCAAGCGGAAGCAAGAAAGTAACCTTGCGAAGATTTCAAACCTTCGCAAAGTTTACGTTTCACGCATTACCAATTCGTTTTAATAGAGAGCACTTCCCATGTATCTTACCGAACAACAACTCAACTTTTTCCACACCTTCGGCTTTATTCACATACCACAACTTTTCAGCCCGGGAGAAACCGCTTGGATCATTGAGGAGTTTGAGTATGTTCTCCAAATTTTCGGGAGAGGTAAGGAACACAACGGCGCAAAGCGCACGATGATTGTCCCGACGATCGATCACAGCGAGCAGCTCTGCACACTGCTTGACAACGACCACGTTGTTGGCATCGCCTCTGATATTCTGGGCGATGACTTTAGCTACGCCTCCGGCGATGGGAACTACTATAGCAGCGACACCGGCTGGCACTCTGATGGCGGGTATCCTGAGCTTTTCGCAATTAAAGTGGCTTACTACCTTGACCCGTTGACCCGCGACACAGGTTGCTTGCGCGTGCTACCTGGCAGCCATCGGAAAGATTCCTTCTGGCGAACCGGGAACATGTCGCCCAGGGATTCACAAGCGTTATGGGGCATCCCGCCCTCAGAGATTCCGGGGAATGTCGCCTTAGAGACGAATCCAGGCGATCTGGCAATCTTCTATCACGATACCTTCCACGCCTCCTTCGGTGGCAGCAAACGGCGGCGCATGTTCACGATGAACCTGATTAAGCACGGCAAAACTGAGGAGGAGTTGGCTCGCGTTGACGGATACCTTCGCAGTCACTGCCCTGTGGCTCACGGGTTCAAAATCGGTGGCATGTATACCGACCTGATGCTGGACACCGCTGATTCGGAGCGGCTGCGGCATTTGGCTCAGTTGCACGAGCGTCATGCACTGGTCCATCCTCAAGATACGTGTCCACGACCACTGCCAAATGTGTAAATAGGGGTTCATGGGTTCAGGAATTCATAGGTTCATTAAATGCCTGTACTTCTGAACGCTTGAACTCACACATTCGATCCATTCTTACAGGGAGATAATATTGGCAACATCCATCTTTCTCACCGGAATTGATCAAGTCGCTGGAACAATTCAACTCGGCGACCGGATCGCATGGCTCTGACGATCCGGTGCATATAAGAATCTGCTTGTTGCAGCGATTATTGGGGCGGCAGTCTTCCTGATCTGGTACGCTTTGCGCCGGGAGTATTGGCGAAATGCTGCGCGACAGGTCTGCGGGTGTCGGCTGGCGGTGATTTCCCTCGCCATACTGTCAATCTACATCTTAATTGGACTGCTGGATAGCATCGGCTGGTGTGATCCGGCCTTCGATGTTGATGGAAAACTGGTTCGCAACGAAGCGGGCTGGTCTACACCCCAAGGTCGTTGAGCCTGCTGGATCGACTCTATTCACCATTGCTAGAGCGAACGGAAAAAACCTACTCTGCCTCCTTTGCAATGCACCTCTACACCAAGACAATCGTCCAACAACCTGACGGACAGGTGACTCGAGCTCACTCACCGCTTCAGCCCCCACGCGTACACATCTTCGGACAGACAAAGCAGGAAATGAAAAAAAACAGAGTGTGGTGCCCAACATGACGCTACTCTACGATAATGCTGCACCCCACCACCAAAAAGCAGGCCATTTGCAAAAGCGATCAGAAAGGTGGACAATGGGGCAGCGACACTCTGAAGGATCATGATGAGGACAGAAATAATCGGGGCGAGTGGACCGTAGGAGGCGATGTATTCTCACATCGCCTGTGGGTCTTTGAAGAGATTGAAGATGCTCACGATCCAATCGTGGAAGGAAGGCAGCATGAAAAACAGGCAGATTAGGAGAAACGCGGTCGTAACAATAATCAGGAATTGAATTCTCATCGGCCTAGAATTTGTTCAAAGGTTCATAAGTTGAGGAGCCCGCTAAATAATCCCACATAAGTTTTTTCCTTTTCAACAACTCGTTCACCGCACGAGGCAGCGAGGGGCGAGAACGGGTGATTTAACCCTGTGACTTAATCGTGCCACTGCACCGCTTTTCGGGGATTTTTGTGGTCGAGAAATTGCCTCGAACCGCCACCAATGTTGCAAAGTGTAAAAAACATCAGAGTAACTATTTAGATGGGATGAACCACTGAACCCAGTGAACTCACAATACACAATATAGCCAGTATATTATTTCTCATCGTGGTAGGGTTCATCTGCTGGCAGGGGGATGACATCTTCCGCGCTTACCCATAAAGTTAGTGCATCCCCCACGTTTTTACCTTGTGTTCCCAGATTATATAGAACCGCTTTGGCCGTCAACTGATCGGTGAGGGCAAGCTGATATTCCTCGATACGTCCCAGGTAGGTAACGCCGAGAACCTTCGCACGAAGCTGATTCGATGTTTCTGACTGAACCGCATCTCCGATATGGATGGATTCGGGCCGAATTGAACAGGTCACTTTTTCACCATCCGTAAAATCGTGATAAACTGTGGTCGAATGAAGCATACCGATTTCCGTCTCAATCCCTGCGGTCCCATTGAACAACGATTGGATCTTACCGCTAATAAAATTCGTCTCGCCGATGAAACTGGCAACGAATGGATTGATGGGGAACCGATAAACTTCACGGGGTGCGCCGGACTGGACGATCATCCCGTCTTTCATAATTGCCATCCGATCCGCAAGGGAGAGGGCTTCATGCTGATCGTGCGTCACATAGATTGCTGTGGCGCCGGCTTGCGAGTGAATTCGCTTAATCTCCTGACGCATTTCAAGCCGCAACTTCGCGTCAAGGTTGCTCAACGGTTCATCAAGCAGCAACACATCTGGTTCAACCACCAATGCGCGCGCCAAAGCAATCCGCTGCTGCTGCCCGCCAGATAGCTTATTGACGGGGCGATCGGCGTATTCCGGCATCTGCACGACCTCCAGGACTTCGCTGACTTTCTGTTTGCGGATGTCCTTATCAATTTTGCGAAGTGATAGACCATATTCGACGTTCTCGAAAACGGTCATGTGTGGCCAAAGCGCGTAATTCTGGAACACCATCCCCGTATTCCGCTTATGCGGCGGCACTTTGCTCATCCGCCGATCACCGAACATCAATTCTCCGCTATCGGGCTCGTAGAATCCTGCGATAATGCGCAGGCAGGTCGTCTTTCCGCACCCCGATGGGCCGAGCAGGAAAAAGAGTTCGCCTTCCTGAATTTCAAGGCTGACATCATTCACAGCGATTGTCGTATCAAATGCTTTAATGATGTGGTCTAAACGGACTTCGACGGACAATGGTCAACTTCCTTCCCTTTGTTGAAGATGTCTGCTGATGTCACAAACTAACAGTTTGGTCAATGCCCCCCATTAAACTCCGACCGAATCAACCTCCCGATTCTGGTAAATCGGATGTCACCGATAATCTTCCAAATCTCCCAAGGCTTTACGGGATTGAGCTGATCGTGCGACCAATAGACCATGAAGGCTTGTCCTTTAATATCATCCATCGATACGGTCCCCCATGTACGGCTGTCGCTGCTCTGATCGCGATTATCCCCCATTGCAAAAACATGCCCTTCTGGAACCACAAACGGCTTGCCTTCCGGAAACTTCATGCGGAACTGATTCGGTGAGAGCTTATAATCCACAAAAACTTCGCCATCAGGCAAATAGTGAGGTTTGCGGAAGGGGGGGAAATCATACCGGTAACCAACGGGATGGGCAGCGTGCTTTGTATACGCGCTATCTTCGACTGCTACCCCGTTGACGTAGAGCTTGTCCTTCTTCGTTTCAATTGTGTCCCCTTCGACGGCAACGATGCGTTTGATAAAGTTTTTCGTTCGCTCGTGGGGTGGAACGAACACGAACACATCTCCTTTCGCCGGTCTATGGAAGTCAAAAAATTTAATGTTCGTTCCCGGAATCCTAATCCCGTAGATAAACTTGCAGACGAGAATGCGATCCCCGACGAGCAGGGTTTCTTCCATAGAACCGGACGGGATTTTGAATGCCTCAACGACAAAGGGGCGGATAAATCCAAAGACAAGAGCGAAAGCGACCACGATGACCTGAAGATATTCCCATACCACGGTTCTTTGGAATTTCTGCCAGCGTGAAAGGTCTTCGCGTGTATCCACCGGCGTTTTACTCATGAATGTGTTACCTCCAATGTGAAATATAGAAAATAAGCACGAGAGACGTGCGTAACAGGTGAGATAATACCGTTTCTGAATAAAAGCGCAGTATTGGAGCAGAAAAAAGGTGCTTGCATCCCGATCGGAGATCAGGGAAGAACGGAAGGATGGTTTTCCTCCCTACTTCCTTTCCCTCCCTTCCTTCCAAAGGTTATGCTTGACTGTCGTTCAGAACTGGTATGACTTTTGCCCAGTGCTTTACTTTCTCCCCTTCTCTCTTTTATTCATCTATCGACAGAATCGCCATGAACGCCTCCTGGGGCACCTCGACGCTGCCAATCTGTTTCATGCGTTTTTTCCCTTCTTTCTGCTGCTCAAGCAACTTCCGTTTGCGGGTAACGTCACCGCCATAGCATTTTGCCGTTACGTTCTTCCGGAAAGCGCGAACGATTTCACGTGCAATCACTTTATTCCCGATTGCCGCTTGAATCGGCACGGCAAACATCTGGCGAGGAATCACTTCGCCTAACTTCTCTGCCAACGCTTTTCCTCGGGCATAAGCCATGTCACGGTGAATAATCGTCGAGAGCGCATCAACCGGTTTTTCGTTGAGTAAAATATCCAGCTTCACGAGATCTGCGGGTTTGTATTCACCGATCTCATACTCAAGTGACCCATAGCCGCGTGTCGATGATTTGAGCCTGTCATAGAAATCGATGAGGATCTCGCTCAAGGGGAGCTCGTAGATAATCTGCACACGGGTTTCATCAAGCTGATTCATGCGAATGAAGCCGCCGCGTCGCTTTTGACACAGATCCATCACATTTCCGATGTAATCTCGCGGAACGATAATGTCAGCAGTAATGTGAGGTTCCTCAATGTGATCAATTCGGTCAATGGGAGGCATCTTCGCCGGGTTATCGACTTCGATGCACCCTCCAGCTTTTTGGATAACATGGTACTTAACGCTCGGCGAGGTGCGGATAAGGGAAAGGTCAAATTCGCGTTCGAGACGTTCCTGGATAATCTCCATGTGCAGCAGGCCCAAGAAGCCGCACCGAAAGCCAAATCCGAGCGCCACAGAAGTTTCGGGCTCAAAACTGAAAGAAGCATCGTTAAGCATGAGTTTTTCCAATGCCTCTCTGAGCCCTGCAAACTCGCTGGTATCCGCTGGATATAGCCCGCAAAACACGAGGGGCTTCACTTCACGGTAACCGGGCATTGGCTCTGATGTCGGTCTTGCGTGGTCGGTAATTGTATCGCCAATCTTTGCATCTGCTCTATCTCGGACTCCGGCAATCAGATAACCGACTGAGCCGGTTGAGAGCTTGTCAACGGGTTTCATGTGTGGCAGGAAAACCCCGACTTCTTCGACTTTGTAAGCCTTCCCCGGCGCCATCAAACGAATCTTGTCGCCCTTCTTCACATCCCCATCGAAAACACGCACGTACATGACGACCCCCCGATAGCTGTCGTACAGAGAGTCAATGACCAGTGTTTTGAGGGCTGCATCTGGATGTCCACGCGGTGGCGGAATGCACTTGACAATTGCCTCCAATACGCCCTGTGTGCCGATACCTTCCTTTGCGCTGATCAAGATGGCTTCGTCCGCGGGGATGCCGACGACTTCTTCAATTTGTCGCCTAACCTCGTCAGGACGCGCTGTCGGGAGATCGATTTTGTTGATGACGGGAATAATCTCAAGGTCGTGGTTGATTGCGAGATAAGCGTTTGCCAACGTCTGCGCTTCGACGCCTTGCGCGGCATCGACGATTAGTATCGCCCCCTCACATGCTGCGAGACTCCTCGAAACCTCGTAGGCAAAGTCAACATGACCGGGGGTGTCGATCAGGTTCAGTTCATAGAAATTTCCATCTTTGGCAGAGTAGTTGAGCTTGACAACGGTGGCTTTAATGGTGATGCCGCGTTCCCGCTCAAGCTCCATCAAGTCGAGGACCTGATCGCGCATCTCACGTGGCGTTAGCGTACCGGTGTACTCCAAAAGACGGTCACTCAACGTGCTTTTGCCGTGATCGATATGTCCTAAGATGCAGTAGTTTCGTATGCTTTGTTGGTTGTTCATCGATAGATAATCATCCATCAAATTCTAACCGAATTGCCTTGCCAATCCGGGTGAATCGAATGTTCTCGATCTGCTCCCAAATTCCTCCCGATTTTGCTTTGTCGTCTTCAGACGACTAGTAAATCATGATAGCTTGACCTTTGAGATCATTGACTGATACAGTCCCCCATACACGGCTATCACTATTCCCATCCCACTTGTCGCCCATGACAAAAACGTGGCCTTTCGGAAACTTCATGCGGAACTGACGCGGTAGGAGATTATAATTGGCAAAAGCCCGACCGCGAGGTATATAACGCGGATCGCTAAAGGGCGGAAAGTCGCGTTTGTAGAGGAGAGAATTCGGAACATGTTGGGTGTAGCGGCTATCATCGATTGCTTCGCCGTTGACGTAGAGCGTATTTTCCTTCGCTTCAATCGTGTCGCCTTCAAGGGCGGCGATTCTTTTGACAAGAATCTTATCCAGCTCGTGAGGCGGGATGAACATAGCAACCTCCCCGCGTAAGACGCACTGATACCACGGGAGATGGTAGAGAGAAAAACTGCCAACCGAGGTTTTCTAAAACTGTTTGATTCCATTTCTTCTCGTAAGGGGCTTCAACTTTTGAATGAAGTCAGGATTCACCAGATTCACCTCACTTTGACGACCGGAGGCGTTATCTTGTTGATACATAGCTTTCTTTGATTTCTTGCAGTATTGTTCCTGCTGCCTCACATGGGTCATCTGACGCCGTGATGGGACGCCCGACCACGATGTAATCCGCGCTAGCGGCGATCGCTTCGGTAGGCGTCATGATCCGTCGTTGATCGTTTGACCTCGCCTGTGCCGGGCGAACGCCGGGCGTGACAATCAAAAAATCGTCGCCGCAGCCCGCCCGAATCAACTCAATCTCCAATGGCGAGGCAACCACACCATCTAAGCCTGCTTTTTGGGATAACTCTGCAAGATTAGCTACCCCATCCTTGAGCTTTCGCTGTGTGCCAAAATCGCGCTGAAGACTTGCTTCGTCAATGCTTGTGAGAACCGTTACGCCCAAGAGCGTTGGCTTGGGAATCCCAAGCTTGGTCGATTTTTCTTCTGCGGCTTCTCTTGCAGCGTGCATCATCTCAAACCCGCCCGAAGCATGCATGTTGATCATATTGGCGCCGATCATTGTTGCAGAGGCAACTGCGCCGGCGACGGTGTTAGGGATGTCGTGGAATTTGAGGTCCAGGAAAATTTCCTTGTTCGCGTCACGCACCAACTTGACGGAGGCGGGACCGGTAGCGGTGAAAAGCTGCTTACCGATTTTGAACCACTTAACGTTGTCGGAGAGCGTTGTGATAAGTTGGTTTGCTGCATTCAAGTTATCGAAATCTAGGGCGACGATGAGTTTGTTTTTGGGCATATTAAATCCTTTTTCATTACTTGGCCATATCCCGTCCTAATCAGCAGGCTTATCCGGCAACGGTGGCAGAATCTCCAGCCGAACCGGCGCCGTCCCTTTCAGCAGCATCCCAAGCTCAATTGCAGCTTTTCGAGACAGGTCGATAATCCGATCTTTGACGAACGGGCCCCGATCATTGATTCGCACGATGGTGGATTTTTTATTGTCCAGATTGGTGACGTAGACCTGTATGTTGAATGGGAGTAGTTTGTGCGCCGCCGTCATTTGGTTCATGTCGTAGATTTCGCCGTTTGCCGTTTTTCGCCCGTGGAATGGTTTACCGTACCACGATGCAATACCGATTTGCGTATTGAAGCGTCTGATTTCAACCTTTGCCACGCCACTTTCCAACATCTCAAGCATTTTCGCTGCACGCCATGAAACGAGAAGAAGACTATCACTCCTGTGCGAAATGCGATCATTGATGCGGAGGACAGCCGTTTTCCCATTGGTGCGGTTCCGCACATGAACGTACGTACCAAATGGAAACGTCCGATGCGCACCGACAAGATTATTATAATTGTGGGGTTCGCCGCTCGCTGTTGGTCTACCTTGAAACGATTTGCTTATCCATCTTGCTGCCCCTCGCTCGGTTTTCCCGGCTTGTCCACCGTTGGCGACGGAAGCCCACCCACAAAGCAGCCCACAGATGATAAGAAGAAAAGCCGGTTGAAACTTGCGTCTATCCATCAAAGGTATCCTCCGGAAGATTGAATTTGTCAATGATGCCCTTCAGCATTGTCAAGGTAGTAGCGAGGAATTTTGGGATTCCTTCCATGAACTTTAAGTGGATAAGTGTGTTGACGTTGCGTACCTAGAATGAGCTCTTTAACTTTGAAAGGGTGTTTACCTCGCTTGGTATTTTCTACCTGAAGCCTATATGTTCTGAGGATTCTCCGTAGCCGATTTAATCTAAGCATACTGCAGAGCGAGACCATTCCCTTCTTCGAGGAGTTGCAAAAAAGCTTGTTTTTCTTGATTGTAAACAGTTCGATTCTCTTTTTGCTTTGCTTGATACCGTAATCCGTAGAACATCTGCCAATACTGCGGTGGAGAAGGGTTGAAAAACCCTTCTCCACCGGGCAAATCCTCCAGGTATATCAAACAGGTATATCAAACAGGTATATCAAACAGGTATATCAAAATCGCCTCCTGAATATCTTCTTTGCATTCCTCCACAGTTTCTCCGGACAATATAATTCCTAAATCTAAACAACGGATATAGAAGGCATCAGATTCAGAAGTAATCAGGAAATCGAGCCGAATACTTCTAATACCAGGAAAACTGAACCTGTTAAGGCTTCAATTGGTTTCACTGAAACGTCCATTGTTTTATCCTTTCAGAACTCTCGTAATACTGTTATCAGAAATCAACTTCCGCAATCGCTTTACCCTCCAGCACCTGTTCGATAATCTGTAACGTCTTTTGGTGAGCGGCATCGATTTGCATTTGCTGCAATCTAATCTGCTCATCAATTTCGTTTAGTCTTGCCTCAAATTCGCCCATCATTCGCTTCACCTCTGAGGGAGACGTGCCGCCAAGGCTTCGATTCTGGTGGAGGGCGAGGCTTGGATCGAGGATGCGTTGAAGTTGTGGTATGGATAGGTCAATTCCTCTTGACTGTAGCAGTTTTTGTGTGTCATCCCAATCCCGAAAGGTCTTGCCCATTTTCACCAGATCGACGACGACGCCACCGACGATTTCGTGGCATTTGCGGAACGGTAGATCATGTTCACAGACGAGGAAATTCGCCAACTCTGTTGCGGCTGCGAAGTTTGCGTTGGCGAGTTCGTCCATCCGATCTGTATTGAATTTGAGTGTTTCAAGGAGACCGGGCAAAATTTCGAGGCAAGATTGAACCACATCAAATGCCTCCCACAGCGGTGGCTTGTCCTCCTGGAGATCTCGATTATATCCCATCGGCAGCCCCTTGAGGTTCGTCAGGAGGCCCACGAGAGCTGCATAAACTCGTCCTGTCCGTCCGCGTGTGAGCTCCGCGATGTCAGGGTTCTTCTTCTGGGGCATGATTGAACTACCCGTCGCATAAGCGTCATCAAGCACTGCAATGTTAAACTCATAAGTCGTCCAGTAAACAAGCTCCTCACTAAGTCTTGAGAGGGTCGTCATCAGCAGCGCCAGCGCAAAAAGGGTCTCCGCGATAAAATCCCGGGAGCTAATAACGTCCAACGCATGTTCATGCGTTGCATTAAAGCCGAGCAGTTTGGTTGTCAAGCCTCGATCGATTGAGAAGGAGGTCCCCGCAAGGGCACACGCGCCAAGTGGATTTACGTTGGCAAGTTCGTAGGCTGCGTTCAACCGTTTCTGATCACGGAGGAACATGCTCACGTAAGCTGTCGCCCAAAAGCCGAGGCTGATTGGCTGCGCGTGCTGTGTGTGCGTATAGCCCGGCATCACCGTCTCGGTGTGCGCTTGCGCAATCGAAAGAAAGGCACGGCACAAACCCGATAAGCCCAATTGCGTATTGAGGATCTGTTCGCGGATATAGAGATGCGCATCAACAAGCACCTGATCATTTCGAGAGCGGGCAGTGTGAAGTTTTCCGCCATACTCACTCCCCGCGCCTTCGATGAGGTAAGACTCCACATTCATGTGAACATCTTCCTTCTCAGGCTTGAGGACAAACTTGCCATCGCGAAAATCCGCTTCAGCTTTGCCCAGCCAGGGCAAGATCTGCCGGAGGTCGTCGTCGGAGATGATTCCTTGTCGCGTCAACATAATTGCGTGTGCTTGGCTTCCCCAGATGTCGTGTGCAACCATCCGGCAATCGACCACAATGGATTGTGTAAAGTCCTCAGTTTCAGTTGACAGCTCGGAGCGAAAACGTCCGCCCCAGAGTTTCGTAGGAGTTTTCAACATTAGACAATTCCAGAAGGTGGGAAGTTTTGGAAATCCATAAAATCCTTTGCCTTCAAGGCATAAAATCAGGGTGTATTATAGCACGAAGGGGTTTCGCTTGACAAGTGGCGATTATACCCATTCCTTCGGGATAATCACGCTTGTCTAGTTAATGACGAAACGCCGAAAGGAATCAAGGCATGGCTGGAGCTGATTGCGGACTCATTGAACGATGAGATTGATGAAACGCGCTACAGATCGCCGATCTTCCACAGAGTCATTGATGCCATCGAACTAGATAACGTTTCTCCAGAGGAACTGTACCAGATTAAGGATGAAGCAGTTTAGGACGATGCCCTCAAAGAGGAGCGTGAGGAAGGACGCGAAGAAGGACTTCAACAAGGGAAAGCGCAGATTGCCCTCTCACTCCTGCAGAAAAGAGTGGACATTGACCCGATTTCAAGAACAACAGGGTTCAATCGAGAGGAGATAGATCAACTCCGGCAGGCAAGGATAACTAATCTCCGGTTCCCTATCCCGAAGGAAAATCTTTCTAGGATGCTTGGGCACCAACGCCCGTTATTGGCCAGGTGGGTAGGTAACTGAACAAAATAAGCAACATGTTATTGGACAATATAAAAATGGGTAGAAATCAAAGGAATCTTTCTGGCTTCTGCCCACCTGCTCACTTGCTCCCCCCGATAGATCGGGGCAGGCTCTGCCCACTCACTTGAGCCTGCCTTCCTCCGCTTCGATGAGGTCAAACCACGAACGCAGATCCGGGCGATTCGGAGCAACCTTCTGTCGAACCTCCTCAAAGTAGGCGCGTTTTTCTTCATTGTCGGAACCAAGTTGGCTGATTCGCTCATTAAATCCTCCAGCTTCAGCCGCATTGCGTGGTGTTTGATTGGCTTTGACCCACTCGATGACTCCATCATCAGTCACGTCGGGCTCGACAAAGGCAAGAAAATCCTCCGCGTTGATTTCCAAAAATTCAAATAGAACTTGATCTAGAGGGCAGTCGTAGATATATTCTCCAAGCGCGTTTTGGTGTTTGGCACGCGCTTTGTCACTTGTCTTGCCCAACATCATGTATCCCCCAACTTTTTCATAGGGGCTGCGTGGATACTGTTTTGTTAAATCCATTGCGTTCCCTCCTTAGATCAACGGTAGATGTTAGGTTACTACCAGTGCTTCTACTTACCTGAATTGCTCAGGGGCATTGTGGATAAATCTACGTGGCTTGATGCAGATGGGATACCACCCACCACCTGTCTGTATTTACACTACCACACGCCACCGGTGGTAGATATACATTAACATGTGAATTGCAGAATTGAGCTTCCTTGTGATCCCCTTTTGGTAGCCAATCAAGACAAAAGGAGTGCCAAGATGGAAGCTCATCAGATATTTTGCCACAATTTACCCATCAGTTTATGTCTCAAGGTGTTATTTGGATAATTCATATTCCTCCTTTATCGCGGGCGTTAATGCACTATCACGAAGCGTCCGTAGAATGGCTTCATGAGCTGTACGTTTTTGTTCGCTCATTATTTTTCTCTGAACGCTATTGATCATCAAGTTCCAGGATTTCATCCACCATGCCCTCCTCTCCGAGGCAGAACAGGTAATTCTTCGATCCAACATACAACTTTCCATTGGCGATAGCAGGCGAAGAGTAAATCGGTTCACCCTTAGCAATCCTGTCCGTATCGAACTGCCATATCACATTTCCGCCAGCAATGTCGATGCTGTAGATGACGCCGTTATCTGCGCCGACATACACCGAATTCTCCGTGACGGCCGGTGAGGACACAATCGGATTTCCGATACGAGATTTCCAGTAGAGTTCACCGTTAACGGCGTTTAGTACGTAAACATGTCCATCTCGCGATCCAAAATAGACAAACCTGTTCTGATAGGCAACCGCTGTGAGGACGGAATCTCCCGCTTCATACGTCCAAATCTGTTTGCCTGTTTTGGCATTAACCGCGATGACCCGTCCTTTCGGTTCGTCAGCACTCTGGACGAAATTCCCATTGCCAAGACCAAAATAGACTATATTTTCGCTTGCGCTCGGACTTCCCCAGGCGGGATAATCCACCCGTTTTGACCAAATCTCTTTACCGTCATTCGCATCAAGCGCGTAGATGTGATACTTGCCATAACCGGCGCCGAAGTAGACAATTCCCTTCCATACGGCCGGCGACATGTCTACGTGAATCAATGGATAGTGCCAGACCTTCTTCCCCTCAAGTGCATCAACACAGTAAACTCCATCGTTCCCTGCACCGAAGTAGACCTTCCCTTGACTGACAAAAGGACTCGATTCCACATGGCTAGCCGTTTGGAAATCCCAAATCACGCTCCCATCACTAGCATTGAGACAATGGAGGCTACAACCGGCGTCTTGGTGAAATCCCTCGCCAACATAAACGCGTCCACCAACAACGGTCGGTGAGGAGAAGATCTGAACCGGCGTACGATACTGCCAGAGGACATTCCCACTGTTTGCGTCGAGACAGTAGACTGCACCGCTGCTGGAAAAGAAAGATCCTTGCGCGGAGGCAATATAAACCCGATCGCCGACGACAGCGGGCGAGGAAGAGAAGTCTACTACGACTTCGCCCGTCTCTTTGAAGAACCACGAGGCTTTGGCGCTCATCGGCCCAGGGAGATTATCGAGATGTCCCGTTCGCGTGATACCCCCTCGAAACGCGGACCAAGCATGCTGCGAGAGCTTGGAGGACATCGATTGCGTCGACGGACGGATGTTTGTCGAGGTCTTGACATATGGCTGACTTGACTGGACGACTTGATAGGCGATCCAGGCAAGCCCGCCGACAACGACGAGCACAATTATCGATGCAATTGCCTTGTGGTGGGAAATGGATTCGCGGATACGGAAGATCAACGCCTTCAGAGAATCACGTGCAAACACAAACGCGGTTAAAATGGCAATGCCGACAAACGCTAGAATCTGGGGAATAATACTGAGTAACGCCGAAAGCGGTCCTAAGAGTTGGGGGATAACAGCGTGGGCAGTTGTCGCTGTGTTGAAGGCGACACATAAAAATATCAGCACCAAAATTGAGGGATTTCCTTTTCTCATCATGACTTCCTCCTTAGCAAAACCGGTTGGGCGCTCCTTAATCTTGTTTTTCTACGATCTTTCATTCAGCCATTTGACGGCGAAATGGATCAGGTTCTCCATCATCGGGTGGTTGACAAAGACATTTGCGCTCGTTTTGTTTTGGAAACTTGTGATGAGGTACATCCCTTTGCCGTGTTCCAACAGCGCGAAGGCAATCTCCTTTCCACCGTTTGTGGTGGCAAGAATTGTGTATCTATCGTTCCAATCCGTCCATGTGTCATCGATGAAAACATCGCCGGATTGGATCTGATTCGGCTTGCTGAACAGTATGCCGGCTGCATGTGTTGGCTGGAAATCGCTGCGTCCCCATTGTTCCACACCCTTCATTGGCTCGGGAATCCAGCCGGTGGCACATGGCCGATCATCGTCGCTGTCTTGCCCTGAGACGATAACCACGCCGCCACGCCTAACAAAAGCTTTGATCTTGTTTTCCTGTTCGGTTGTCAGAAGATATTTCTCATCACTGATCGCCCCGTGTCCAATCCAAAGAATATCTGTGTGAGGGAGGTCCGGCAGGTTCCGATCTTTTGTCCTCTGGTAAATCACCTGGCGTTCCCTGACCTGATTAAAGGCAGAAAGAACGGAAAATTCGACATCGTGGCGATTACGGGCAAGGATGAGAATACGCACCGCACCAGGCGGGGCTTGCGCGAGGATTTGTGCCTTTGAGGATTTTATATTTATGGGACTGGTTTTTTCGGCGAGGGTATTCCGCAAGAGCCTCTGAAAGTCGGGCGTTGAACCATTGTAGGTTCGGTGCATATAGATCTCAATATGGGTAAAATTCCACCAAACCTTGCTCTTGTCCTGTTGATCGTGCGCATGGGTTTGAAACCAGGCCCCGTTAACGTGTCCAAGACTATTAATCCGGGGCCCCTGTTTTGCGTAAAAGATAACAATCGGTAGACTCATCTCAAACCGCTTAATCATCTTTTGCGGGAAATTGCCCTGCCCAAAAGCGAGGTTGATTTTGATCTCCTGGAAGTCGCTTTTGCCTTTGAGGTTTTCCTCGACTTTCACTTTGACGGTCAAACGCTTTTGATTGACCGAAGTCACGATGCCGAAGACAACGTTGGTGCATTCATTTAGAACCTCTTGCAAAGTATAACGTTTCTCGATGAATGCTTGGGCGTGAAAGCTGGAAATCAATAGACAGCAAGGGCAAAATAGTCCAATAAAAGAATACAGCGAAGTCATTTTTCTCATAGACCATCAACTCCTTAACATGAAAGGTGCCGAACCTTTCAAAGGTTTCAGCCGACTACTTAGTTGTTTAAGATTTCCAAAACAAGGGAGTGCAGATTCTTAGTTGCAGCGACACAAGAATCTCCTCGCGAGGCGTCACCACCATCCCAGGAAGTAATGATCCCACTTGCACCTTGAATAATCGGAATAACAGGAAGGATATCCCACGGATTCATGACCGGGTCCAACATGATGTCCGCCCAGCCAGATGCAAGCAACAAGTAACCGTAACAATCTCCCCATGTACGAAACAGTTTCGTTTCCCGAAGCAAATTCTCAAATCCCTCTCTTTCTTGGTATTTGGCAATAGCCGAAATATCTGTTGCCAACAAGGTCGCCTCAGAGAGCCTGTCCATTTCCCGCATCTGCACTAGATCTCCGTTGACGGTGGTTTGATTGTTATCCCCGATGCATAATAGATCTAAGATGGGTTGATTAATCGCGCCCAGGATGGGTTGTCCTTCATGAAGCAAACAGATCAGCGTACCAAAAACGGACATCCACTTGCGAACGATATTGTGCCGTCTATCGGATCAAGCACCCAAACAAACTCGGCGACCTCATTTTCGATCCCAAACTCCTCTCCGATGATGCCGTGGCTCGGAAATTCTTTTCGGATCAGACGACGCATTACTTCTTCCGCACCTCGATCTGCCAGGGTTACAGGTGTGCCATCCGCCTTCGCTTCAACTTCAAGGTTGACGGCAGCGAAATAAGGCTTAATCACTTGAGCGCTTTCATCCGCAAGTTTGCGCATAAAGGTGATAAATTCTCCTTTCACGACTATCACCCTTTCAAAACCTAATCTCAAAGGAGGTATATTCCCCGCCAAGTGGACGTTCTTTGACTTTGACATCTTTGACTTTGGCAGCGGAGGGACCTTTCCGCAGGATGGTCACAAACTGGTCGAGTATCGCTTTATCCCCTTCGGCGACAACCTCAACTTTACCGTTGAGCAGGTTCTTCGCATAACCGTGAATGCCCAATTTCGTCGCATTTTGTTGGGTGAAATAACGGAATCCAACCCCCTGGACTTTTCCGCTGATGAGAATATAGCGTTGCATCTTCTGGTTTACCTCAATCGTAACTTTTACAGGAGTACCGAGTGGTGGGAGCAACTGTTCGTTCCTCTTATAGATGTTTTCTTTGGCAGAAAGTGGGTTTTGAAATAACGCGCTGCCGTCGACATAGTTGAGGGCAATGATGTCGTTACCCACGAATGCCTGGGGAATCATCGCCTCCTCATCCTCGCTGTCAAGATCGGGAATCTCTCGCGATCCGGAAAAGACCCACGCGACATGTTGCATTGGCTTTTGGGTCTGCTTGTCGTAGAGGAGATCTTCACCCCGGACTCTTTTCGTTTCACCGCTTGCCTCCCATTCGACGAACACTACGACGCTTGTCCCTGTCGCGCCAATCATTTCATCCTTCTCTTCGTCATACATGGGGGGTATCCCCCTTTCGACGCCGAGTTTGAGTATTGCGTCGTGAATTTCCTTGGCGGGACTATCGACGACGATAATGCTTTCGTATTCTTTTCCCCCTCGCCCACAAAGGAGGTATTCCACAGCGCCCTGTAGATGCTCATCATAGGCGCCGAGGGCTTTGGAGATCTCTCCGGTCACCACAATCTTTTTTTCCCCTTCAAGGACTTGGAGGGCTTCCTCTGCCTGGCATGTCGCCACGAAAATGAAACTTACCACGATTAGACGGATGAAAAGGGAAATGTGTTGAAACCTGAGTATCATCAGTTTTTCCTCCTGCTGGTTTGAAAATCGTAACACACAGATATTGTACATCTGTTAAGATTCTGTTAATTTTTGACGGGTTCCTACTGCTTTTCGATTACCGCTCGCAGCATCTCTTTTGCGCCTGATAAAATCGGCGAACCGTGCGAGACGAAGATCTGATCAAAGTCGTGATTAAGCAATTTTCGATAGGATTGGGCGGCAAGTTTTTTATCTTTCATGACCCATTTGTGCATGGTACCAAGACCTTCGGGGAATCCGAGCAGCCGCGTGAGAAGCCCACGTTGGCGCGGCTGTAAATTCATCAGGGCGTCGCCGACAATCAACACGCCCCGCTCATGCCAGAAAATTGTTTCTCCTGTTGTTGTCCCGGGCATTCCAATGGTTGTCAGTTTGCCCGGCAATGTTTCACCATCACCAAAAGCGTCATCAACAGCGATGCCGAATTTGGGGATGCCTTCACGATTCGCAAGGATCTTCGCGTTGTATCGCTTGCGATAATCCTCTGAATCTCTGACATGGTTCTCTCCGGCGATGAGAATATATGTCGGCGTCCCGAGCACTTCAAGCTCCTGAGTTTGCGATTCAGGCAAAGCAAAGGGATCGATTAGCACGATTTCGTCCTCCGCTTTGATGATGTGCATTGCACTTGTTAGCTTCAGGGGAGTCAATTTAGTTGTGGCCTGGTAGATATTGGGGAGTAGTTCTTTCATCGTCATGTCTTCTTACTTCAACTTAGTTGAGTGACTTGGGAGTTAACGCTTGATGGTAGCATGGGTTCCATTATTTCGCCCTAACTAACGCGTGCGCCACCTTGTTAATCGCCCTGGCAATGTCCCGGATGTCGTCCTCGCTCATGTGTTCGTGGATGCCACGGACGACGACTGTTCTCAAGCCTTCGACTGCGCCGGGGACGCCCTCGGGACCATAGTGGTATTCGCGGCTGACGTACGCGCTGTTAAACGGGAATTTGCTGCTGCCGTAGGTATTTCCCTCTGTCAGGAATTTACCCCGCATATAGATTGGGTCTTCAATGTAGTGAGCGCTCATTGAGACGCCTTCGACGGAGACAGCTTTACAGAATTGATCGGGGTCGTGACCGGTGACATGAAAGATGTAGTTCCACCAAGAAACTTCGCGGTCATCAGGCATTGGAACGACCTCGATTCCGGGCGCGTCAGCAATCAACTCGGTGAGCAATTTTCCAAGATCAATACGGCGCTTGACCACCCACCGAAGTTTTTCCAACTGCGCCAAACCGACAGCCCCCTGCATCTCCGTCATGCGGTAATTGGGAGCGAGGAAGGCGTGATCTCGTTCTCCCATGTATTGATAGTCCCAGCCTTTGTCCGAAAAGAGTTTCAGACGGATATAGGTTTCTTCGTCATTGGTCAGAATCATACCGCCATCGCCGGTAGTCATGTGCTTCGATTGCTGGAAGCTGAAGCAACCGATATGACCAAACGTTCCGGCGTAGCGTCCCTTATATTTCGTCGCGTGGGTCTGGCAGCAGTCCTCGATCAGGATGAGGTTGTATTTTTCGGCGATCTCCAGGGCTTCATTGATGTCACAAGGATGACCAAAAAGATGGACCAGGATAATTGCCCTGGTGCGGTCTGTGATGTTGGCCTCAATTGATTCCGGGGTCATGTTCAGCGTCTTCGGATCAACATCGGCAAAGACCGGCACAGCGTTCTGCATGAGGATAGGCATGACGCTGCCGGGGTCAGTAATCGGTGCGGTGATGATCTCATCGCCGGGGTTCGGATTGACTGCACCAACCGCTGTGTGGATGGCGGCGGTGCCGCTAGTCGATGCCTGTGCGTAGTTTGCGCCGAAAAACTCAGCGAATTTCTTTTCCAGTTCTTTGACGAATGTCCCACTTTTGCCGAAAAGGTTTTGGCTGCGCACCGCCTGAAGCAGAAGTTCCTCTTCACGTTTGCCAAATGGGGCGCGTTCCGGAAAGGGTTCGGTTCGTACTTTTGGTCCGCCGTGGATGGCGAGTTTTTCCATTTTTGTCTCCTTCAACTAACTGTTATTAAACCCAGTCTACGACCGACTTCTTCATTTTCCACTTCAATCCCCGCCTTGTTTTCCATATAGTATTCCAACGCTTCTTCTACTGTCTCAATGGGTAAGTCAAAGCCTTCAGCCGTTTCCTAGATAGTAAATTGGTTCGCTCGCATCGTTGCAACGAGATTCCAAGCCGGCATGTTTCGATCTTTCACACCGAGAAATTTGGTCTTTTTATAGGGCTTTGGTTCAAGATAGCGATAGTGATTCTCTTGACTCATTTCGTATGGATAGGTAGAACCCTTGCGGGTTTTCCCCCCATCTAAACCGTGCGTGTGACTTTCACCGCACACGGCTTGCTCTGTCAATTACTGATTATCCAAAATAAGTGGTTAGAAAACCTTTAGGCTGTCTGGGTTTATTTCTAACGAAATTGGATAATCTCAGCCATACTTATTCTGTATCATTTAGAACATTGAGGACGAGTTGCCAAGTATGTTTTCACAGTGACTTGATTTTGCGCTCATTTTCCTTTAATCTATTTATGTTCCTTTAATCTATTTATGATACATTTCTGTATGTTGACACTAGGCAGGCTTGGCATAAATGCCTATCTGCCTTCCTCTCCCATATTTCTTTATAGAAACTTAGGGACTTTCCTGTTCTCACATAATGCACGTTATGAACGATTTAGGCTCTGACTGTACCCCGAAGCTGTATAGCTTACTAGTAGTATGATAAAATAACATACCATCTTTGATTTTGCAATGTTTAAGCATTATCACTTAGCTCGTACTTTTTAGTTATAGGCTGTTTATTGCAGATGCACCTATTCAAAGGTGACGAGGCTTCAATCATCAGTTCAACTTTTGCTTTAGCCATTTCGTTCTTAGCCTGACGTATCAGTTTATGGGGTCTGCATTCCCCACAGGATATGCGCCTTTTCCCTTTGCTTTCCACATTGTCTTTTCAAACAATGCAGTTAAGGTAAGGCTTGTGGATGTAAGCTACCACTGATGGATTTTCACCATCATTACATTATGCTACACAGAAACGCACATTTCACTCCTTTCTATTTTCACCGAAACGCTCCAGCATTTCCTTTGCCTCATGCCCTTCCTCTGAGTTGGGATATTTTTCTGCAAGGTTTCGCAAAAGTTCCAACACGCCGCTCTGCTTGAGTTCCTGCGCCAACTCCAACTGATAGTGGGCTATGCGCAGCATCGCTGACGGGGCTCTCGGCCCCTCCGGTGCAACCACTAAGATCTGGTTCACCTGATCCAATGCCTTATCAAACTCCCCTTTGGCTTTGTAACATTCAGCGAGACGTTCACGGGCTTCGAGTGTGGTGAGGAGATCATTGTAATCTTCGATGAGTTGCGTATTGACGCTGATCGCCTCATCTCAATTCTCCATCCATTGTGCAATTGCAGCCAAACCACGCAGTGAGGGTAATGCGGCGGCAGGGCTAACAGCTTTATCTGCGGCTTGACGAAACATCTTCGCAAGTTCGGGGAGCTTGCCCCTCACCTCCAACTCGGCGATCACGTCTTCTTCATGCGAGGCTTCGATGAAACGGCAGATAGCTTGACGACGCAGATAAGGATTCGGGTTAGCAAGGAGAGAACTCAAAAAATCAATTGCTTTCTCGCGTTGATTCGTCCGCCAGTACATCTCTAGGAGTTGCATCATGGCTTCATGGGCATGCTCGGTTTGCGGAGAGGATTCGACAAGGTCTTTGAGGATAGACTCCGCGCGATCGTAATCGAAGTTTTCAGCATAAACTTCGGCGAGATTTCTTAACACTACCACATTGAATCTGTCGGGATATCCCTGGGAAAGTCGGGTAAGGAGTTCGATCGCTGGATCCGATTTCCCAAATTGTTGGTAAAGTTGGGCCGCCCGACGGAGCGCCCATTGCGCCTGGTCAGTTCCACGAAACTCGACGGCAGTGAGAAACGCTTTGAGGGCAGCCTGCAAATCGCCTTTCTCCTGGTGCATACCACCCATTATTGACCACACATGAACGATACTCCAATGTGCGGGAAAGGTTTCAATCGCTGCATTGCACGCCTTGATTGCTTGATCTAGCTCTCCCATCTCCCAATAGGTTTCAGCAAGTTGGACGAAGGCTTCAACACGGTCTGGATGGTTCTTCTGGATTTTCTGAAATAGCTCGATTGCCTGTTGATGCCCTCCACGTTCCCGGTAGTGTTCGCCTAGCCGCAACGTCAGCCAGAACGTGTTTTCTTGAAAGGGATACTGCTGGATCATCTGATCAATCCGTCGACGCGCATCTTCAAGCCAACCGTGTTCCAAATCTGACTCAATAATGACCTCCATCGCCTCAAATACCTGATAATCGCCGATGAATTTTGTTGTAATCTCATCAACGAGTTTGCGTGCATTATCCAGATCTTCTTTCTCAACCGCATGGCAAAGCTGCCACATCAAGATTTCAGCCTTCTCTCGCGGGTGGGAAATCGCAGCTTCCGCTTCCGCTAAAATCGACTGTGCTTTCTCAGGTTGTCCGAGCGCGGCATAGCACTCGCTCAGTTTCATGCGTGCCCACTTCGCTTCCCAACGCCATGGGTCATAGGCAAGTAGGCGTTTGCACTCCTTGATGACGACTTGATACTGTCTCTGGTGGAACAGTTTCTCGATTTCTTCGATGGGTCTAGCAACGAAATCATCTGGGACTTCCTCTTCGTCAACAGGATTCTCAATTTGTGCCCCTAAAATCGGTATCACTGCAAACAAGAAAATCAAGCAAATCAGTGGTATTTTCATTGAAACACCTCGTGTTGTGGGAAAGCGGTTTAAGGGACAAGATTCAGATTAGGGTTTCCCCATTTTTAATCTCCGGTTTCACCCATTTATCCTATTGTGTCTGCACAGAGCGTATCTTGATGACGAAGCGGATGTTGCCAAAGAGGAACTCGTTGTCTTGTACAAGCACAGGAACGGTCGAGTCGAAGCACAGTTAGTCGTCACGAATTTCAGCCATAGGTTCCATGACCTTTGCTGCACGTTTTGTCAGAAATTCTTGGAGGGCACTCAGGAAGGTGGCCGGGTTGATGGGGTCGTCAGAGCGTGTGATGAAACCCTCTATTAAGTGGTCAAATTCTTAGTCGTTCAATTCATCTAAAGGTTTGTCGTTCATGGTGTTGTTTCTCCTAACATCTGTTGCTAAGAAAGAATCATGGTTTTCTAGTGGCCGTAATCGATAACGAACCTGAAGGTTTATTCCATCTCACTACTTCATCAAAATCATCTTCCGCGCGGCGTCATAATCCTCCACCCGAAACCGGTAGAAATAGACGCCGCTGGCGGCGGGCTCGCCCAATAAGGTGCTTCCGGGGCGGACTTCCTCGCGGATTACCATCGTTTTAAGTGCTCCAGGCTTAGCTGATTAAGTGGTTTCTGCGAATCTTGCGCTAATCATTCATTTTTGCGACTTCCCGATTCATTTCGTCAAAGGATAAAACTTTACCCTCGTCAAATTCTCAATGGGATTTTTGTATAATCTCCAGAAATTCAGGATGTGTGCTCAAAGCGAATGACTCCAGATCCACTTCAGCAAATTTGTTTGTGTAAGCCATGTTTTTGCTCTCTCACAACGTATGCACCGACAACGCCCCTGCAACTGTCAACCGCCGCTGCTGGGTGAAAGTGCGTGGACGGGTATACCCTTCGCCGGTGGGTCCGGCAATTGTCATTGCCAGAAAACCTTCACCATCAATCCCGGTGCAGGCGTAGGAGGGGGCATTCACGACAACGACGTTACAGTTCATTGCTTGCGTAAACTGGGTGATTCGCGCACTGTTGTTAGTGTGAAGCATCGCGGTGTGCCCACGTCCGCCATCCGCCGCAAAGGCGCCTTTCACAGCCTCATCAAAATCACGGATTCGCACGACGGGGAGAATCGGTATCAGATATTCATCAATGACGAAGGTGTGATCGCTGGCGACCTCAACGACGACAGATACGCTATCCGCCGGCACCCTGATTCCCGCGGCTTCAAGAATAACCTGTGCGTCTTTACCGATATAATCTAGATTGGGAGCGCCATCTTTGATAACAACCTTTTCAACTGCCTGTCGCTCACCTGGAGTGGTTAAATAACCCCCATTTTTTTCCAGTTCACGGATGACTTCATTGGCAACAGATTCAACGACAAAGAGGGCTTTTTCACCGATGCAGAGCAAGTTGTTGTCGAAGCTGTTTCCAAGTATGACATCTTTCGCCGCTTTCTTCAAATCGGCGGTTTCGTCGATGACCGCTGGTGGATTACCGGGCCCTGCGGCGATCGCCTTCTTCCCACTGGAGAGTGCGGCTTTCACAACGCTGCCACTGCCTGTCGCAACGACCATTGCTATATCAGGATGGCTCATGATTTCTTTCGCCGTCCGCAATGTCGCTTCCGAAATAGCTGTGAGCATATTGGGCGGTCCCCCTACCTCGGTGATTGCTTCATTGATGACCTTTATTGTTTCCTGTGTGCATTTCTGTGCATTCGGGTGCGGGCTGAATACGATCGCGTTTCCCGCCGCAAGCATTATGATGGCGTGGTTGATGACCGTTGATGTCGGGTTCGTGGTCGGGGTGATTGAATTGATCACGCCAAAAGGGAGGTACTCCACAAGCAGTAGCCCTGTATCTCCAGTGGTCGTTTCCGATTGCAGATCTTCCACACCGAGAGAGAGATTGACGGCTTCTTCATTTTTCGTCACCTTATGCTCGACAACCCCCATCTTTGTGTCTTCGACTGCAATCTCCGCAAGGCGTCTCGCGTTCTCAAGCGAGACGCCTTTGATGGCTTCGATGAGCTCCATTCGTTTGGCAAATCCGAGCTTCACGAATTCCGCCTGGGCAGCTTTGGCGGCGGCAACCGCCTGATCAACGTTAGGGAAAATCCCCGACGGTGTTCTGCTAAGAGTGAAGGGTTGGATTGTTGTCGTTGATAAGGTTTCCCCATCGTTTTGAAGATTCCTGATGACCTGTGCAACAATCTCTTCAATTTGTGTTTCATTGATTTCTGCCATATGTACCTCCTTCAGATTGGGCTCAACTGCATGAAATCCGGTGCAACGGAAGATACAGAGATCCAGACAGCCCAATGTATCCTTGTTTCACGCATCACGTTTCGTCGTTTTTATCCGCGACTCAACATATTCTCAACTTCTGCATGTGGACGTGGGATAACGTGCACCGAAACCAGTTCTCCAACAGCTTTTGCGGCTTCAGCGCCTGTTTCCGTTGCGGCTTGAACTGCACCGACATCACCACGAACTATGACGGTGACGAAACCACCGCCAATATCTTCTTTGCCGATGAGTGTTACATTGGCAGCTTTGACCATGGCATCTGCTGCTTCAATAGCGCCGACGAGCCCTCGCGTTTCAATCAGTCCCAATGCCTCACTAGCCATCCTATTTATTCACCTCCTTGATTAAACTGACTCTTTGGACTGCCCTCATTGTATCAAGATCTACGATTCTAATCAAGGGAAAAATCCGTTCTCTTGTCGTCGGGCTTCAAACTTATCGTCCCATTAAAAACTCTTGACAAGGATCTGTTGAGATGCTATCCTTTGTCTCGGAATTTTCCCAGAGAGATTGGCAGGAAAGATTCAATTTGGACATTTTGTTTCTAACACTTGATGGCCGATGTAAACCAGATTGTGATCGAATGGTACTTGACGTGGGGGAGTGGGTATGGATTGGCGCCCGCCCAAACCCCCAATCAAACCATTGGTTATTACAATTATGATGGCTGCTTCCGCTAGTTTTGCGACACTCCCCGGTTATCAAACGAACCTGATGGTCTATGGGCCGGGGGGTTACCGCTTCACCGATTACTTGCGGATTGGTTAAACAGTTTGGTGAGAAGCGAGATGAGCGTGCAGTTCGGTTGTTGAAGGTGTTAGCCCTTCTCGATGACCCCTAGGCCGCCGAAGCAGCGGGCTCTTATCTTGGGAAAGTTAAGAGCCCGTTGACGCTATCCGCATTAGACGATATCCTGGCGGAAACACAGGATGCCGCACGCAGGAAGGCAGCGGAAAAATCAGCGCAACGGCTGAAGCTTATGGAAATTCAGGCTCTCCCGCCAACTATCAAACAGCTCGGCGGCGACATTTACAAGGTTGTCCTATCATTCTTTGACGGTACAGGCAGTCGCCTCCTTTGGTTTTCACGATACATCGGTAAGGACAAAGCAAACGTTGAATTGGTGAACCTCATGCTGAGAACTGGCGTGGGAGCCGTTGATTGTTACGGTTCAAAGCCTGTACCTGTTGTTGAATTCAATGAGATGATTGAAGAATTGTAGGAAGAAGTAGGCGGCGGTGAAGTCAGCTATGAGTCTGGATGAATTTATAGGCTGGTTTGATCAGTCCGACAAAACTTACGATTATTATGAGTAACTCGAATGCCTTATGGACAGATACAAGGAACGACGGTTGGAAAGGGAAATCGACCGTTTATTCAAAAGGTATGCCAACGAAATTTTTGAACCACAACGCGATTGCATCCGTCGGAATCTGGAATATTCAGCCGATTTCTTGTTTCGACAACCTAGCAAAACGGTCAAGGCAGAGGTCATTTTGGCGGCAGCGTTGCACCTCAATAACCGGTCCACTGTTCCGCTGGAAGCACACCCTTTCATTTTGAGAATGATGGAAGAGAGCCTTGAGCGAATCGCGCTGAATAACTTTGAATCCCCAGATTGACAACCATTAATTAACCCCCAGAGGGCACTGACGAACCATGTCTAAAGAACCAATCAACCCTGCAGATGTCGAGGTGTTAGAGAAGCAGATTCGTCAAAATCGAGAAGAAATAGATCGGCTCAAACAAGAGGTAGATCGGTTACGCGCCGAGCTTGGTTTATCGGAAACTGATGAATTTGAAGCACAGTTTAATAGGGACGAGGTACTCGAATTCGGGACGCTTGGCAATAGTGTGGTCAAGGGCAGGATTAACTGGATGAATCCGTACGTCATTAGCATTACGACCTCTGAAGAAGACCGCTCCGCTGAAGTCTTAATCTTCAAGCACGCGCTCGCCTATATTCGCAAACCTGAGGAAAAATCAACTCCGCGTAGGGGCATGTACATTTGAGAATCTGACTGATGAGGCAATTAATGCGGGACTCTATTTCAGATCAACCTTTAATCAATTTTGACCAAGCCCTCATTGATTCTGCTAAGTTTACAGAATACTCGTTGAATCCTCATCATCCTCAAAATCAAGGAAAAACAGCGGCATTCAAACAGCTTGGCTATGATATAGAAACGTCTCAGGAAAGAACCGCCACTGCGCGGGATTTAGTAAGATGATGATCGCGATCGGAAATTTAAGATTTATCAGGAGTAAAAGTTTCACATTATTGGATTATCGATCCGGCAGCCCAAGCATTAGAGGAATACGTTTGGCAACCTGAAGGGTATCATCAATATACATTTCATGCCCGAAATGATGAATTTCATCCATCATTGTTTCCGGGATTGGTCATTCTTCTTGAAGATTTATAGAATTAAAGCAATGGAGATGATGCCTGTGTTAGACTTCCGCTCAATCGATTCACTCATAGAACTCGCCCTCGCAGAAGATATCGGCATCGGCGACATTACCACCGAATCTGCGGTTTCACCGTTGCAGCAAGGGCGTGGCATAATCATCGCTAATACCGATGGCGTGATTGCTGGAGCGCTGATTGCTCAACGCGTTTTTGAAAAAATCGATCCATCGCTCGATTTTCGGGAACTTGTCGCCGAGGGCGATTACGTTGGAAGCATGACCCGGATTGCCGTAGTAGAAGGACGCGCGAAATCCATCCTCACCGGTGAGCGTACCGCCCTTAACTTTCTTCAACGCCTTTCTGGTACAGCCACATTGACTGCACAGTTCGTTGCTGCCATAGCCACATACGATGTCGAGATCATCGATACCCGCAAAACCACCGCGGGTTGGCGAGCAATCCAAAAGTACGCTGTCCGTATTGGGGGCGGACATAACCACCGCTTTGGGCTTTACGATGGCGTCCTGATTAAGGATAACCACATCATTGCCGCCGGGGGCATCGCCAAAGCTATCGAGAAGGCGAGATCGACTGTACCTCATACGATGAAGATCGAGATCGAAGTGGAGACCCTCGATCAGGTCGAAGAAGCGCTTGCGGCTAGCGCTGACATCTTACTGCTTGACAACATGTCCGTTGATTTCATGAGAGCTGCAGTCGAAAGGATCGCCGGTAGAGCCATCATCGAAGCGTCAGGAGGGATCACATTAGATCAGATAGAAGCGGTTGCCGCAACAGGGGTGGATCTAGTCTCCGTTGGCGCGTTGACACATTCGGCGATGCCGTTGGATATGAGTTTGGATTTGGAACTGATTTAGAGAGTCAGATAAGGAGATTATCAATAAATACCAATGGAAGAATTCTTTAGCAGGTCATTGAATCGGAAAAATTGTGTTCGCGGAACACTGTTTTTCATTCTCTGTACGATTATCGGATTATTTATCAGTTTTTTATGGAGTGGTACAGACAATATAGGGCTTGTCCTGCGTTCGATACGTGGGAAGCTCCTCATTCTTGCAACCCTTTGCATGTTCTCAGATTGGCTATGCGGTGCTGCGCGTCTCCACATTTTTGCACGACAGATGTCACCACAAGTTACCTTCCTTGATAGCATTCGTGCCAGTCTGACAGCCATCTGTATAGGAGGAATCACACCATTTCAAACGGGAGGGGTTGCGCATATCTATATCTTTAATCGGGTGGGAGTACCGATATCGGGTGGCATGACTATTGGTATTATTACCTTCATTGGTACGCTGACGTTCCTGATTTTTTCAACGGGATATGTTGTCTGGCAGTCGCCAGACTTTCTTCCCAAAGGAATCACGTTTGTTAGTCAATATAGTCTGTTGATGTTTGTCGCTGTCCTTTTCTTATTTCTTCTCATGGTAATCAAGCCTGAAGTCCTTCTGTTTCCTTTGACCCGGATTCAATTACCAAGACAGTCCGGCTTTCGGTTGGCGGCAAAGGTTGTGGATCGCTTGATTCTCACCCTTGAGAAAGTGATTTTGGAGCACAAAGCATTTACACGTATGTTCATCACCGAACACAAGATTGTCTGTGTTTTGAACTTTGTCTTTACGGCTGGCATCTACATGAGTCGGTTTGTTGGCGGCTATGCCGTTGTTCGCGCCCTGGGCGGAGATGTCCCCTTTTGGTATGTCATCGCTGCTCAAGTCCTACTCAGTTTCGTGACGTTATTTGCACCAAGTCCGGGGGCAAGTGGAATCGCAGAATTCTTAACCGTAGTCCTAATGAAACCGTTACTGATGTCGGACGCAATTGGTCTGTATGCCCTGCTCACGCGCTTCTTCACAACTTACTGTGGCGTCGCTGTTGGAGGAACTGTCCTGGTGTCGCAATTGACGAGGGATCTCAATCAACAATCGACAATTGACACTTGACACTTGCATCGAGTGCAGCGTGCAAAGTGTTGATGCGTTCACAGGTTCGGGCGGAAATGGGTGAATGAGGGAATGAATCTTTACGTTTTACATTTCACGCTTTACGGATTACGTTTTCGTTTCACATTTACAACCTAAAACCGACAAGGAGACAAATTATGGCTATAACAATTGATCCAGCGACGACGAAAATCGGCTGGGTTGGGATAGGTGTCATGGGACGTTGGATGTGCCAACACGTTATGGATCTCGGGTATTCGGCAACCGTCTACAACCGCACGAAGGCGAAGGCGCAACCGTTGCTTGATGCAGGTGCAGCTTGGGCAGATTCTTCCCGCGAAGTTGCTGCGGCGTCAGAGGTAATCTTCACTATCGTCGGTTTCCCGCCGGATGTGCGTGAAGTCTACCTCGGCGGGGATGGCCTCCTGAAAGGCGCGAAGTCCGGCAGCATTACCGTCGATATGACCACGACCGAGCCTTCATTGGCACAAGAGATTTATGACGAAGCCAGGGCGCAGGGTATATCCGCTATTGATGCGCCGGTCTCAGGGGGTGATGTCGGCGCACGAGAGGCGCGACTTTCGATTATGGTTGGCGGCGATGCCGAAGCCGTTGAAGCGGTTATGCCACTTTTTGAAGCGATGGGGAAAAACATCGTTCATCAAGGCGGTGCAGGCGCAGGGCAGCACACCAAAATGTGCAATCAGATCACGATTGCTGGAACAATGTGCGGTGTCTGTGAAGCATTGCTCTACGGGTACAAGGCGGGCTTGGATCTGGAGACGATGCTCTCGTCGATTAGCGGAGGGGCGGCAGCCTGCTGGTCGCTTGACAATCTCGCACCGCGCATTCTCCAGCGCAATTTCGATCCCGGCTTCTTCGTCGAACACTTCATCAAAGACATGGGCATTGCGCTTGACGAAGCAAAGAAGATGAATCTCAGCCTACCCGGACTCGCACTGGTGCATCAGCTTTACCTGGCTGTCGAGGCCCAAGGTCATGGGCGTTTAGGCACGCAGGCGCTCATGCTTGCCCTGGAGCAGATGGCTGATACAGAAATTGGTTAATCTCTCAGGTGTAAAACTTGAAAGTAAAAAGGGCCTCCCGATCAAAAGGAGGCCCTTTTTTGTGTCAATGTTATCCGAATTTCGCGGGTCATCATGTCTTTTCTCAGAGGTTAGCATAAAGCATTTTTCAAACCCCTTTCCAATGAACCCCGGTACAATACGACTATTCCTTATCAAATCGATACCCGACGCTCTCGATTTGGAATCGGTGGGCAGACAGCAACGCCGCCTTGCAAGTGCGATTCATAAATACCGAAGCCGATCTCTGTGCTCAGCATTGTTGCATGCAGATTACTGACCCCCGGTTTGCCGGTTTTGATGGACGCTGCCAGTCCACGGATTTTGCGCTCGGTGCCGCTCCAGGGACCCACCGGTTTGACTTCAATAGAGTCGTAGACGCGCTGGCTTTCATCACTTTTACGGACATAGAGAGACTCGCCATCGTTCTGAATGCGGATGATACCCCCCTCGCAAACCAGTTCATACTCACGACTCGCCCCCGTCGCCGCTGCGTGCAGGATGGCACCGTTGTCGAATTCGACGAACGCCGACTGGATGGGCGTGTCCTTGACGAACCGCATATTGGAAGTATCCCCTTCGGCAGGGAAGAGTTCGCCCAATGTTCCGCGAATGGAAATCGGCTCCGGATCGCCTAACAGGTATAGCAGCGTGTCGAGGAAGTGCCCGCCGATGCTGCTGCCCTTAAAGCCAAGCACAGATTTGATGGCGCCTAACTTGCCGCTTTGGGCAATCTCGTGCGCCTGCCGATAGACTACCCAGTTGCGCCGCATGGGACCGAATTCTAAGAAGACACCGTTGCGTTCAAAGGCATCTTTGATGGCGTCGGCTTCGACGAGCGAACAACAGAGCGGCTTCTCGGCATACATCCCCTTAACACCGTGCTCTGCGCCATAAATCATTGCTTCTGCGTGCTGCTCTGGACGGGTGGTGATACTAAGGATATCCGGTTGCTCCCTGTCAATCAACTCGCGGAAATTGGTGTAACCTCACGGAACATTCCAGCGTTTCTGAAACGCCGCCAGTTTCTCCTCTACAACGTCGCATGCAGCAACCATCTCCGTTTCATCAATCACCGCATAGCCACCCACGTGGCAGTATGGCAACACCCCCCCACGGTAGGGGCTTTGTTTCCTTCTCGCTATCTGTTCATCTTCATTTAAGGCGTAGAATCATGAGGATGGTTCATTTTCTGTGTTTTATCACTAAACCTTTGAGAATCAGCATCGGAACTAGGAAATTCACGTCGCAAAAGTGCAGAGCCTGCCCCAATCTATCGAAGAGTTCACGAGTTGATGGGTTTATTGAACCCTTGAACTCAAATCCCCGGTCGTCTTCTCAATACGCCAACCAGAGCAGATTTTCTCACGGATTTAGTGATAGCACACCATCCCTGACATTCTCAACAAAAAAGCCTGTTACAGATACTTACCTGTAACGGGCCTTTTCTGTTAGCTTTTCCGCTTCATTAGCACAACAACAATGATAACGACGAGGATAGCGACAATCCACCAATTATGCCTGACCCAGCTCCAAAAGATATTGAACGCGATCCAGCTTAAAACCTCAATGGCGAGAATAATCCCTGCTTTATTCCACGGAAATTCCGCGTACCGTTCACGATATTTCGTGGATAGCCACCATGATAACCCCACCGTACCAAGTACGATAATCAAAAACAGAAAATTAACCAGTGATTGAGCCGCGCCTAAAATCGATTCCATTCAGAATAATCTCCTTTCCCATGCACTACATATCATATGCACTACATATCATATGCACTACATATCATATGCACTACATATCATATGGATGTGTCTATTTAGCTATAACTTTATTGCTATTTTACAGATGTTCAACGAATTCGATCCGGACGGCTATAAACGGTCATGTCCTTGCCTCGCATAAACCCAATCAGCGTCATTTCACCCTCTTGCGCCAATTCGACAGCGAGACTTGATGCGGCCGAAACCGCCACAATCACTGGTATACGGGCGAATAACGCTTTTTGAATAATCTCGAAACTGGCGCGACCACTCACCATCAAAATGTGTCGATCTAGAGGAAACTGCTCAGTCAGCAATGTTTCTCCAATCACTTTATCTACTGCATTGTGTCTCCCGATATCCTCACGTATGATTTGCAGTTTACCCCGTGCATCAAATAAGCCAGCGGCGTGGAGTCCACCAGTTGCTTCAAAGACAGATTGGGCGGATCGAAGCTGATCATCGAGCCGGTGAAAAACAGCTAGATCTATTTGAATCTGCGAGTCAATCGGCGGCACCTCTTGTTTAACGGATTCGATGGTCATTTTGCCGCACAATCCACAACTGGCATTGGCGTGGAAGTTCCGCTGCCATCCTTCCTGTTTTTCGATTGCTTGTCCATTCGTGAGGTGAACGTTAATGATATTTTGCAGGTTGGCTTGCTCAACATCGTCGCAATAGGCAATCGCTCCGATGTCGTCAGATGATGCAATGAGTCCTTCTGTGTAGAGAAATCCTGCGGCGAGATCGAAGTCATGTCCTGGTGTCCGCATCACAACAACGAGACTCTGCCCACCTACCCGAATTTCGAGCGGCTCTTCAACCACAAGAGAGTCTTCATCCGGCGACAGTTGAAAATTACGCCAGCGTGTAACCTGTTTCGTGAGAGTTGGTTTTGGCTGCATAGTGAATTGGGAATCAAAAGGGTGACGTGTCTGAGAACCGACAGAATTTTTGATATTGTACCATATTCCCGGTATCTTGTATAGGGAAATTTAGAATCTACGATGCCTTCCCTTTTAGTGAGAAAAACGAAAATCATGTTGAGTATGATGTGTATTGCGTGAAACACGATATGCGATCAGGGGAATTATAAATTTGTTCCTTGACGAATCTGGGGTTTCTGTGTAATAATTTGAAGCTAATTCTGGGAAGGTTCATTTCTCCGTGCTATCATTAAATTGTTGAGAAAATCTGTTTTGCCGTAACTTGAAGCTCTGCAGCGTCTCACAACGATGCAAGATTCAAGATGCAATGAACCCTGTATCTTGTTTTCCTTATGCGCCATTTTCCAGTCACCACACGGCTTCTCAAATATTTAGTGTAGTATACACAGTCGTCAAAAGGCAACCTCTGGGAGTATTGGGAAAATGAGGACACCAATCATTGCCGGTAATTGGAAACTCAACAAAACCATCGGTGAATCCGTAGATCTCGTCATCGCACTGCGAACTCTGATAGTTGATGTCACCAATGTTGAAATTATTGTTGCTCCGGTTTTCACAGCACTCTCTGCAGTTGCACAGGTGCTGGAAGGCAGCAATATTTGTCTTGCCGCACAGGATGTGTTCTGGGAAGAGAGTGGCGCATTCACAGGCGAAGTGTCGCCGACGATGCTCAAGGATGCTGGATGTGATTACGTGATCATCGGTCACTCGGAACGCCGGCAATATTTCGGTGAAACAAACGAGAGCGTTAACCGCAAAGTGAAGGCAGCACACGCGCACGGCTTGACGCCGATTATCTGCGTTGGTGAACAGCTTGCAGACCGGGAGGCTGGCAGAACCGAATCGGTAGTCGAGTACCACGTCATTAACGGGCTCGCGGAGTTATCTGCCGATCAGATCTTGTCCACCGTCATCGCTTATGAACCTGTCTGGGCGATCGGTACTGGCAAAACTGCGACCCCAAATCAAGCGCAAGAAGTCCATGCGTTCATCAGATCGCTGTTATCAAAAATTTGTACGGCTGATGTCGCATCACAGGTTCGGATTCAGTATGGCGGGAGCGTCAAGCCGGACAACGCTGACGAGTTGATGGCGCAGCCGGATGTAGATGGCGCGTTGGTCGGTGGGGCAAGCCTGGAATCGGAATTGTTTGCACAAATTGTGAAGGCTGTGGAAAGATAGCTAGTTGAAGAAAGGGGTTGCGCCCCAATCGAAGATCAGGGTTGGAAACGAGAGATTTTAGCAATCGTAACTTTGAGTACGAAAGTCGTGGTCTGGCGGTCCGAATGTGCTCGGGGTCGCTTTTCAGGATCCAATCAAGAATCGAGAACACTCGAAAAAATAGCACACCCTATCAACAAGTAAAGTGAGGAACTATCATGGAAATTATCGTTGGCTTTATTCTTGTGCTGTTTCTGCCCACCTGCTTTTTATTGCCGATTATTATCTTGTTACAAGATAGCAAAGGTGAAGGGCTTTCGACAGGCGCATTTGGTGGAGCGGGCAGCAGCATGCAATCAATTTTGGGCGGGCAAGGCGCCGCAACCTTCCTTTCCAAGTTCACAACATGGCTTGCTATCGGATTCATGGTAATGGCGCTCTTCCTGATGCGCTTCTACGGTGAGAAAGACGATCAACAACTATCACTACCTCCACAGGAAGCAGCACAATCAGCAGGAGTAATTACTCCTGTTGATGAAACGGAGGAATCAACAGCCGATTCGGAAGTGGGCGAGGCATCTGACGCTAGTGATACCGAAGCAAACTAGTCAACATCTGATAGTTCAGAAGACGCTGGGAAGTGAAAACGTGAGGAGTGATGAGTGAAGCCAAAGCCTGATGTGCATCTTCACTTATCACTTGTCATTGGTCACTTCAGCCGCAAAATGAATAATCTCGATCCGTGCCGCAAATCCACCAATGTCCGATCAGCCTATCCCTCAACAGGCGTGGGTTGTGCACCCGTTGCGTGAAAACTGGATGCGCTCAACCCTGCTCTTACTCTTTCTTACCCTCTTTTTCTCAGGCGTTTACTGGCTTTTCCAGTCCGTTGCCGTTACCTTCCTTTCAGCGATCTTTTTAATCGCGTCCTTATACCGCTATTTCGTGCCTTTTCGATACGAATTCTACGAGCATCAGCTTGTCGTCACGGCGCCATTTTATCGACAAACAAAGCCCTGGTCCGCCTTTCGCAGCTTTTACGTTGATAGCAACGGTGTGCTCTTGAGCCCATTCGCGAAACCCTCTCGGCTTGAGAACTTTCGGGGCATCTATGTGCGTTTTGGCGCAAATCAATCCGAAGTAGTTGATTTTATCAAAGAAGTCATATTGAGTAAAATATAAAGATGTGGTAAAATAGAGGAAGGGAGATAATTTATGTCCCCAAATTTTCGCTTCGGATACCCATTCACTTTATGAAAGCATTGAAACGGTTTCGGATGCGAAAAACTGTGAGGAACTGTACTACCTCGTTCCTGATTGTGCGGAGCTGGCCCATAAGGGGCCTGACTGAAAATGTGATGCAGATGGCGGTCATCCATCTTGGAACCGGGCAATCCGCTGGCATTGGCTCATGTTAAGACTCCGTGTAAAGGCAAAATTCACACCAATGATTTCGCGGCTTCTCTAGGTTCTGTTGACATTTGACAAATTGAACCAATCTCCGTTCCGAGAGTCTTCGACCTGATGCACTTGAGGCGATTTCGGACAACCGCCTCGGTTTTTGGCGGATCGCCCGATGATTACAGCATTTCTCGAATTGGCGACAGCAAAATGTCAACACACCCTAGACATTTACCATGTAATCATCTCTTTGGAAAGATGGAAGATTCGGTGCAAATAACGCAATTGCGTTCCTTGTGCTGTTCTTCGGATTTTACTAGGTTCTGTTGACATTTCAAGGGAGCCATATAAGAGTGGAGACAAAGCTGAGAAATCCCAAATAACGGACAGCTAGCTTCTCAAACCGAGAGAAGATACGACGATACCATTTTATCTTGTTGATGAAACATTCAACCTGATGTCTCTCTTTGTATAAGCGTTTGTCATACGTTCTTTGGTCAACACGATGACTTTTTGGCGGTATCACCGCAATCGCTCCATTCGCCTCAATAACCGCGATAAAAGCGTCCGAATCGTACCCCTTGTCTCCAATCACATATTCACTGTTATATCCGATTATCAACCCTTCCGCCTCAGCTATGTCATGTCTCTGACCGGGGGTCAGATGAATTCTTAGCGGATTGCCTAGTCCGTCAACTGTGATGTGATTTTTTGTACTGAAACCGCCCCGAGACCGACCTAATGCTTGGTTTTCAGTTCCCCCCTTTTTTTTAAGGCGCCCGCCGCAGACGGGTGAGCGCGGCAGATGGTACTGTCCACAATAAGCGACTCGATATCGGGGTCAGAGGCGAAGTGGGGGTGCATCTGTGTGAAGATACCTTTGTCGCACCATCGAGCAAAACGCTTGTAGCGGGTGTTCCATTTGCCATAGGTGTCTGGTAGAAGTCTCCATTGAGCGCCGCTACGAGTCACCCACAGGACGGCTTCGACGAAGCGGCGTGTAGCAGCTTCGTCGCCAACATAGATGGTGGGACAGCTTAGAAGAAACTGGTATATCTTATTCCATTGTTCATCAGGTAAGGTTATTGGCGTCATTCTTCTATTATGCCACAACCTTATACTCAAATATCAACAGAACCTAATTGCTGCATTATAGTGGGCAAAGCGGTCTGGGTCATCATTGGGCGGTAGGCTAAAAAATGCCCCAATCAGCGTCGATAGACGCCGTGGGAGATTGCCGCAACCCGTTCATCGGATTCGGCGTGGATTGCTTGAAGATGAGTAATGAAGTTTCCAGCGTCAGTGAAGACGGTTATTGTCCCAAAAATTCTGCACGCCGCTTATTTAGATATATGGAGTTGATTGATCAATGACGCACTGTATCCGCCTCCGAATCCATTGTCAATATTGACAACGGTTACGCCTGAAGCGCAACTATTCAGCATGCTCAACAATGCTGCGACGCCACCAAAACTGGCGCCATAACCCACGCTCGTGGGCACGGCGATGACGGGCTTATCGATCAACCCACCGACAACGCTCGCAAGTGCACCTTCCATTCCTGCCACAACGACGAGCACACGGGCTTGGATCAGCTTCTCGTGATTGTTGAGCAGGCGATGCAACCCAGCAACGCCGACATCGTACAATCGCTCCACACGGTTGCCCATAATCTGTGCGGTTTCCACTGCTTCTTCAGCGACAGGAATATCAGAGGTGCCAGCGGATACGACCAGGATGCCATCGTGCAGATCGCCGGCAGATCGCCCGATCGTGATTGTGCGTCCGAGTTGATTGAAATGGGCCGATGGATCGAGGGCAACTAACGCTTCGTAAATTTCCGGGGTCGCACGGGTGGCGAGCAGGAGATGATTGGCAGTGAGAATCCGTTCGCTTATTTCTTTCACCTGATTAACGGTTTTTCCTTCGCAAAAAATGACCTCCGGGAAACCTTGTCGTAGTTGCCGATGGTGGTCCACTTTGGAAAACCCAAGATCTTCAAACGGTAAGTGACGTAAAGATTGAATTGCCTTTTCAACTTCAACTTCGCCGTGCTTAACCTGTTCAAAGAGCACACGTAATCTGTCGAGATTCATTTAATTTTTGGCTCCAGATAAAGAAACCACAGGCATCCGATGCTTCCACCTGTGGTTTCGGTTTCTAAAGAATATGCAATGTGTGAATCTTAACTAACCGATTCCCCTTCGTCGGCTTCGACCTCTGCCTCTTCGCTATCATTCGAGATGATAGTGGCAAGGTCTGCCTTCTTCTCGACGAAAGCAGCTTTTCCAGCCTCAACTGCCGCTTTCATACCCTCCGCTGCTTCGTCAATGCGCGTTCTCCCCTGATCGACCAGGGCAGTTACCCTTTCCTTTGTCACTTCTCTTGCTCTATGGGCAGTTCCAACGGTTCGTGCTTTCGCATCCATGGAAGCATCGCGGATTTTTTCTCGTGTCTCTCTGCCGGGCATTGGCGCGAAGAGTAAACTGAGAATTGCACCGACTATCCCGCCCAGAAAGAAAGCAAACACAACGGCAAGCCCATTGCCTTGTTTTTCGTTATCCATTTGAATGACCTCCTTCGCTGTTATGATTGATTATTTTTCCAAAATTTCGCTAATCCGCTCTATCCCCTGATTAACGAAATCACCGACCGCTTCTTTCGCTTTGTGAGTCGCTTCAACCGTTCGTTCTTTGGCATCAATAGAGGCTCTGCGAATCTGCTGTCTCGTTTTCCTGCCTAGCTGTGGCGCCAGCAGTAAACTGAGGGTCGCACCGACCAGGGGCTGCCTATGGACAAACCGACCACAAACCAGAGCGCGCTATTTCCTCTTTCGTTATCCATTTCGATTACTCCTTTCGCCAACAGGGTATAGTTTGCTTGCACTCGTTCTTAACATGAGCCAATAGCGATTTACTCGCTTTGTTCCTGTTGGGTTGTATCTTCCGAATCTGATGTGCGTGACTTCCGAAACTGATGGAATACCTCCCAGCCCGCTTTAATCCCGCTCCATCCACTGATAATGTCTGTGACAGGGACGGAAAGTTGATCGCGATAGTATTTCGCACGCTTAACTGTTGTTTGCGAAAAATCCGTTAAGACGTTGATCAATTCGTCAATTTTCGCAACGTTTCGGTTTATCGTTTCCGTCATTTCCTGGATGCTATGCGTCGTCGGTTGGATCTCGGATTCGCTAATCTGCTGGATGGAAGCCGTGATACCATTAACATTCTCAAGCAACTGTGGAAGTTCGCGGTTCAATTCCGTAACCGTTTGATCCAAAGATTCGAGTAAGGTGCTGACCTCTTTATGTACACCTACCAGGTTTTCGGTAGATTTGAGTAAGTTGCTGACCTCTTTGTCTACCAGATTCTCTATGGACTTCAAAGCTCTTCCAATACTATACGCCAGCGACACAAACAACCAAGCTAGTACTAATAGCGCCAAAGCTAAAGGAATTTGCCATAAAAGCGAAGTATCCATATTTCATTCCTTGCTACGAAGGGTTAGTTTGTAAAACGTAATAAGAAGAGTCGTAAAACGTGAAGCGTCAGAAGACGCCTTACGTTTTACGAACTCTCTGTAACACCATTAGTTTTCACGCTTCTTCCATTTAGAAGACGCGGTAGTTGAGTACAACGGTAAAATCGCTGATGATGTCTTCTTCAGGCACCTTTGTGATTTGTTCCGTTACCACTAGGTTGAGATTATTCTCAATGTAGTAGATGAACGAAGCTCCCAATGAATGACTGGTCTTTGTATCCTCTGCTTCGAGTTTTTCCAACCGAAGCAGATGTCGAAAGCGAACGTCAATACGGTTGGACAACTCGTAAGAAATATCGGTTGATAACGACGACGAGAATGCTGTCCCGAAGTTATCAAAAGGTGTGTTCATTGAGATGCGCTCACTGACCTGCCACTGCCAAGCTATTGGACGGGCATAACTCGCACTCACATCTAAATTCGCAGGTGAACGGTCCTGGTCTGTATATGGTAGGGTAATATCGAACTTGGAGCCAAGGGTCACGTCCCAGCCATAAAACCGATCTGCGATATCCTCACGTTCAAGAACCTCCTCAATGCGAAGGATTCCGATTGCACCGAGCCCACCTTCTTTGAGAAGATTTGACTCACGCATAATCGTTTCCATGTCTTTATACCATTCCTTTTCGTAGGTCTCGCCATATCTGTCTCTATATTCCCCTTCGCGATTGATAATCTTGCTAATTTCAAGAAGGGCTTCCTTGGGCAAATGATCGCTAAGTTCTCCCTCCTTAATGAGAAACTCTTCAATTCGAACGGCTTTTGCCAGATCTGTTGCTTCAATAAACCGTCCATATCCCACACCGACAGTGAGAGCGGAAGCGGGTTGATCGTACTCCTTGAACATGTTTGAACTGGCACGGACGGAACCGAAGAGATCTTTAAGTGCCGCACTATTTTGCATAAGATACTTTTTGACCCCTGCATCTCCGTTCACTTGATAATTCGTGTTGTACTCGTCGGTCTCTATGTTTTTATCCACTAAACCAGAGCCAATAATGTCAATGGAATAACCAAATGGCAAGGAATCATAAAACCTTTTGTAAACACCGCCGATGTTTCCTTTGCTGGTTGTCGCATCCGATCCTGCCGTCGCGTGGTTCATGGAAAAATCAATGAGGAGGCGGTCCGCAGCACTGACTGGAACCTGATAATCGGTAACAGATACGTTTTGTGCAGACACATTGCTCGAGATAAACTCTCCAAACAACACGAGTGTTGCCCCTAGAAGTGCATACACACATTTCTTCAACATAGCAAATCTCCTTTTTCTAAGTGTTCTAGGTTCTGTTGACATTTGACGGATTGAACCAATCTCCGTTCCGAGAGTCTTCGACCTGATGCACCTTGAGGCGATTTCGGATAACCGCCTGGGTTTTTGGCGGGTTGCATGATGATTACAGCGTTTGCCGAATTCGCGATGGCGAAATGTCAACAGAACCTAGTAGTCAAATTTGAGTTTTACAAACCCGTGAAATTACCCTAAAAATAATCGTATATATAGGCCACATTTGTCAAGGAAAAACTAAACTCTAAGCCACCATCTGCTTATTACGTTAGTTTTTGTCAGAAAACATGGTTTCGAGACATCGGGGAAGATTCGATACAAAAAGCCGGTTTCTCTAACGGTAGGGCAAAACCTCAGTTATTAGGTTCTGTTGACATTTGATGGATTGAACCAATCTCCGTTCCGAGAGTCTTCGACCTGATGCACCTTGAGGCGATTTCGGATAACCGCCTGGGTTTTTGGCGGGTAGCGCGATGATTACAGCGTTTCCCGAATTCGCGATGGCGAAATGTCAACAGAACCTAACACTTTTGCACCTTCTTTTGACATAAGCCCAGGGATTAAATCCTCACCAACGGTGAAGTTTAATCCTGCAAAGGTAATGCATGCGCTGTCTTCAAACGGTTACATTGCACGTATCAAAAGCCGCTTTCATCGCCGTGAGTGGACGGACTTTCGGAACAAATTCATGTCCAACATAAAGATCATAGTCCGTCTCGGCGATGGCACGCATGACAGGCGGATAGTAGATTTCCTGCTCATCGTCGAGGTCTTTGCGTCCCGGATTACCTGCTGTGTGGAAATGACCAATGTAATTGATGTTTTCCTCGATCGTGCGGATAAGATCGCCTTCCATAATTTGCATGTGATAAATGTCGTAAAGTAGCTTGACACACGGCGAATTTACGCCTTTGCAAACCTCCACGCCCCAAGGGGTACGATCGCACTGATAGTCAGGGTGGTTCACTTTGCTGTTGAGCAATTCAATGCAAAGGTTGACGCCTCTCTCCTCGGCGGTCTTAGCAACGCGCTGGAGTCCCTCAATGGTATTATCGCGCCCCTCCTCATCCGATTTGCCTTCTCGGTTCCCTGAAAAACAGATTAGACCGGGGATGTCGTTAGCGGCGGCGATTTCGAGATTTTCCAGCAACTCCTGCTCAATCCGGTCGTGATTCTCGCGCTTATTGAGTCCATCGGGCAGAGACTCGTGCCCAACGATGATCGCAACGCACATCCCCTGCTCACGCACCAAGGGCCAGTATTCTTGGGGGAGCATTTCGACAGATTTATAGCCGATTTTCGTCGCCTCACGGATGACCTGTTCAGGAGAGGCATCACCGCGAGTAAAGCAACCGAAGCAAATTGATTGATTGATTGAACTCATCCTTTCTCCTTCTTCTTGTGTGATGGGTGTTTTTTCTTGAGATTAATCTGGATATTATGAGGCAGAAAGTGTGTATCTTCTCCACACCCTGTACCCAGAGCTCCAGGCGTGGGAAAACGGGTGAAAGAAGGAGACTGAGCATGCGATTGTCTGTTCCTCACTACCGCCAAGAACAGAAAGCTACTTGCCTTCCTTCCGGTTTTCGCATGGTGCTGTCTTATCTGGGGATTGAGTTCGACGAACTCTCGCTGAGTCGGCTTCTCAAGACCCACGCTGGTGGAACTCCTGTTGATAGTTTTGCCGCTGTAGAGATACCGGGCATAAGCATCGTTGCTGAACATATGAACGTAGATCTTGTTCGGAAGAACCTCCGACAGCAGCAGCCAGTCATAGTTTATATCTACACTGAACCCCTGCCCTACTAGGATACGCCCAGCGCCCATTTTTTCAATCAGGCTCTTTCCCCGCAATCACGATGGTGAACTCTCCGCGCGGCGGCGTTGATTGAAATTTTTCGATAGGTTCACTCACAACGCCGCGAAAAATCTCCTCAAATTTCTTCGTCAACTCGCGTGCGACGACAACCCGCCGATTGCCGAAAATCTCCAGAACATCCCGCAAGAATGCAATCAGCCGATGGGGAGATTCGTAGAAAATCAAGGTCCGTGTTTCGTCGGACAAATCTGCAAGCCGGCGTTTCCGCCGCCCCGACTTTGGCGAGAGGTAGCCTTCAAATACGAAATTGTGCAACGGCAATCCCGCGACCGACGCCGCTGTGATGCAAGCCGAAACACCGGGTATTGGAACGATCGGGATGTCCCCTTCGATGCACCGCACCACGAGGCGATATCCTGGATCTGAAATTGTCGGCGTACCCGCATCAGAAACAAGTGCGATGGCCTCCCCCGCCTTTAGCTGCGCAATCAGCTTTTCGCCCTTCTTGATCTCGTTGCCTTCAAAGTAACTAGTGATCGGCGTATGAATCTCGTAGTGTGCAAGTAGCTGACGTGTATGACGGGTGTCCTCCGCGGCAATGAGATCGACTTCCTTGAGTGTCCGTAGCGCCCGCAACGTGATGTCTTCCAAGTTGCCAATTGGCGTGCTCACAATGTAAAGCTCGCCACTTTTTGTGTCGGTATCGGCAGGTTTTGACATTTTCAGTCCTTATAAATAACGTCTATTCGTTCCGTTCGTAGTTTCTTCGGATAGCCATTCCTTCTCATCTTCCTTCAGACTTTCTAGGTGTTTATTTTGGGAATCTCATCTCAAATGATAACAAGTTTCTCAGAAAAGATCTACTTAAAAAATGGGTGTACTTTGCTTTCTCTTACTTGACACGTTTGTGGCAATGTGTTATCTTTCCCTTGACAGATAGAAAGGCGGGAAATACGTTGGCGGAATTAATAAAACTGAAAACGCCGGGTGAGCAGGGAGGTACAGATTGGCGCAAAGCCAGGATCGCACTCGCACAGCGCGATGATCCGGCAGCATTGCAGCAACTGCTCGATCAATACTGGACGTGGCAGTCCGACGAATCATTGACGGAAGCCGCTCGGCTGCTGTTAGCGACAAATCTGGGCTGGGAGGGGGTGCAAGCCTTCACAACCCCGCCGGTCGGAGAGGTGATTTCGCCTCTTGGATACGCGCTTGATCACGCAGATGAAACTGTCCGCGATGCGGCTCGCCAAGTATTGGATACTATGGTTGACATCCCAGCCGGAGAGGTGCTAATCGGCGAGGAGTTGACCCCGCTGTGGGTGGAAGGATTCCAGATGGCCCGCTATCCGGTTACGAATGCGCAGTACCAGCAGTTTATTCAGGAAACGGAGCATCGGCCGCCTCAGTTTTGGGAAGAAGGGACATTTCCAGAAAAGAAAGGCGATCACCCTGTCGTGGAGGTGAGTTGTGAAGACGCAGAAGCTTATGCGGAATGGGCAGGTTGTCGCCTACCTTCTTTCGAGGAGTGGGCGCGAGCAGCCCGTGGCGATGATGGACGTCTATTTCCGTGGGGAGACGAGATCGATAAGCCACGCTGTAACACCGTGGAGCTTGGCACCGGCGGCACAACTCCTGTGGGCGCCCTCCCCGATGGGGTCAGCCCCTTCGGTTGTTACGATATGGTCGGCAATGTGTGGGAGTGGACAAGCACATGGTACGACGAAGCAGAGGAGCACTTTCGCATAGTGCGCGGTGGGGCATGGTACTATAACCACGATTACAGCACCTGCATCAGTTACGATTTTTTCAGCAAGGAATACACGGAATTCATCATCGGATTTCGTCTCGTTCGCTAGTTCTCGTCCATTGGTCATAAGCCTTCCTCTTCCTATATTGGCGCGACATATTTTCAACAAGTCTAGGCGTTCACGAAAACACTCGAAAGCGGTATGATTTAGGGGTAACGGGCAGACCAATGACAGGCAGAATAAATGGACGAAGTGCCATAACATACATCAATTCTGAGTTTCTTGATCATCGGAAGGATCCACCCGGATTCGGAATGGAATTTTAGCAACATCTTTCCATTTGTTTCCAAATTTATTTGGCATTTTAAATGCCAAATAAAAGGGGGTTTTGCACTAAAAAACGCCTTTATTTCGCCGGTAAATGGCACTATTCGATATAATTCCCTAAAAGTTAGTCATGTAATTCAGGACACGAAGCGCCATAAAATCGTCAACCGTTGACTGAAACTCGATGAGGATGTAGATATAAACCTCAATTCCATTGGCAGGATCTATAATCTTTGATATACTGAAATGGTTTGCAGACCTGAACGGGTTTTCAAAACCTGCCAGGTCTATCCTATACGGACTTACGAAATGAACTACTAAGTTGTGGACTCTGTAATTACTTTGCAAGGAGTGACATCATGGCAGATTTCCCAATTGTGGATACCCACATTCATCTATGGCATCCAGACATTTTGAGATATCCGTGGCTTGAAGATATCCCCTTTCTGAGCAAACCCTATGTTTTAGATGACTATCGAAAGGCTTGTGGGGCAGTTGATGTCGAAGCGATGGTTTTTGTGCAATGCGACGCCCAGCCTAAAAACGGCTTGACAGAGGCGGAGTGGGTAACATCTCTGGCGGAAGAAGATCCCAGGATCAAAGGGATTGTGGCATGGGCCCCCCTTGAGGAAGGAGAGGGCGCGCGATCTCACCTTGAAAAACTGGCTGAAAATCAGTTGGTCAAAGGGATTCGTCGCCTCATTCAATCGGAAAGTCTAGAATTCTGCGTGCAGCCCAGCTTCATTAGAGGGGTACAGATGCTTGAGGAATTCGGCTTGAACTTCGACATCTGTATTTACCACCCGCACCTTGCCAACACGATTCAGTTTGTCAAACAGTGTCCGGATGTCCAATTTATACTGGATCATATTGGAAAGCCCAACATCAAGAACCAGGCCTTTGAGCCATGGAAACGCGAGATCAAAACCCTGTCAGAATTCCCCAATGTGTTTTGTAAAGTTTCCGGTCTTGTCACTGAAGCCGATTTTGAAAAATGGACGCCGGAAGATCTGAAACCTTACATAGACCACGTGATCGGATGTTTTGGTTTTGATCGCGTGATCTATGGCAGCGATTGGCCCGTCGCAGCACAGGCAACCGAATATCCAAGATGGGTCGATACTCTAAAGTGGGCGGTAAGTGGCTGTTCTGACGACGAGTTGAAAAAATTGTTTCATGACAACGCGATTCACTTTTACAAGCTATCAGTTTGAAATATTACCGATTCAAGGAGCATAAACCATGGGAACGCCCCATCAATTCCAAGCAAGTTATCTGCACGCGATAACGCGCCAACTGTTTATAGCCGCGGACACACCTCGTCACATCGCCGACATCGTGGCGGAAATTCTGGTCAACGCAAACCTTGCCGGACATGACTCGCACGGCGTGATTCGCATTCCTACCTATCTGCAGCGCATCTCAGATGGTGAAACTCAGCCTGCCGCTGAACCAGAGTTTATCAACGAAACCACAAACACGGTGCGTGTTGACGGCGGTCACGGTTTTGGGCACTACACCGCTCGACGGGCGATGGAACGGGCAATTGAGAAGGCAAAGGAGGCAGACGTCTGCAGCGTGAGCCTCGTCCGTACCGGGCATATCGGCCGGCTCGGGGAGTACGCAGAGGCGGCAGCGCGTGCGAGGTGTATCGGTATCATCACCGTCGGCGGCGGTGGGAGGAATCTCGGAAGCACTGTGCCTTTCGGCGGTGCGAGCAGAGCACTTAGCACCAATCCTATCTCTGTTGGCGTTCCAACCGGCGATGACGCCCCGTTTATCATCGATTTCGCTACGAGTATGATTGCCAACGGCAAAATTCTGTTTGCTCAAAGCAGAGGGGCGGACCTGCCCGAGGGTTGCATCGTGGATAAGCACGGCAACCCGAGCGTCAAAACAGCGGACTTTTACGATGGCGGATCTCTGTTAGCGTTCGGCGGGCACAAGGGTTACGCACTTTCGCTGCTAACCTGTTTACTTGGCGGGCTGTCTGGAAACTTTGATGTTGAGGGCGGCACGATGCGGGGAATTTTTATGCAGGTGATGAACGTCAACGCATTCACGCCACTCAAGGCATATCAGCAGGGCGTGCGCGCGTTCTTAGACGGTATTAAGTCAATACCCCCCGCACCCGGCTTTGACGAAGTGCTGGTTCCCGGCGATTATGAACACCGTTCCCGCGTCCAGCGCCTAACTCACGGCATCGAAGTACCTAATACCACTTACCAACAGATTCGGGAATGGGCGGAGAAATTGAACGTTTCCTTGAGCGAAGAGATCGTCGAAGCCACCGATGTGGAACGATACCAACCGAGGGGTGAGAGTACTGTTAATTGAGGAGTGGTCATAATTCGTCAGGGACTTTGGTGACTGGTGGTTGGTGAGTGTCAAGCGGTTTCACCACCCACCTCATCTCCACAAAGCGTGAAAAACCCAGCCTTGATTTATGACTAGGCTCACCGAATGCAAAGAGAGGAATCATTTGCACGATGCTTAACAACTCACAAATTGCAACATTTGAGGAAGAAGGTTATCTGGTCATCGAAAACCTTTTTACCGAAGATGACTTCCGTGCGGTGAAGGACGAGTTCAGTGCTGTAGTCGAACAGCAGGCAAGAAAACTCTACCAAGCGGGGAGAATCAGCGCCCTGTACGGAGATGAGACGTTGGTTGTGGCGTGCTTGATACCACTCATTGATACCACGCTGGAGAACGGGTGCTTATGGGTTGCACCGCGTCGGCATAAAGAAGGGGTTCTGACCCATTTCTGGGGCGAGGGTGGGCTGAATATCCCTCTCGAAGATGTCTCAGAGGCAGAGCGGCTGCCGATGCCGATGAAGGCAGGCAGTATCGTGATGTTCAGCAGCATGCTGCCACACGGTTCGCTGGCCAATCGCACGGATACCATCCGTTGGAGTATGGATCTGCGCTATCAGGCGATAGGGAAACCGACAGGACGCTGGTACGTTCCCGGCTTCGTTGCCCGCAGTTGTTCACATCTAGAATTGGAGACGCCCAACTGCGAGGCGTGGGTTGCCGAAGTCGAGCGGGTCGCGCAACACGCGAACAAATATCCCGAATAACGCCGCTTCCGCTGGCCTCAGACGTCATAAGCACATCGTTATACGAATTATTTTGACAATGTTAAATTACCGCGTAAACCCTGATTTCATCAGAGTTTGAAGTCAAACAACCGAACTTGAGAAGCCGCGTCATAACTGGATCTGCTGTCTAACTTAACATTCGCGAAAGCATTAAGAAGACCTACGATTGCTGAATTGGTAAAACAATCTGAGTCAAGAAGCGTCAAGTGGACGAGGAATTGATTAACCGAGGTGCTTTCTCTTGCCGGGAGGTATTTGATGAAAAAGGTGTTTACTTTTCGCATTGGCGATGCCACAATTGGACAATTCAAGGGGATGCTCGAAGAATCAGGTATCGCTTGTGTCGTCCGAAATGAACTGCTCGTGACGGCAATCGGAGAGATTCCGGTTTCGGAATGCTATCCCGAACTCTGGGTTGTAAACGACAACGATTATGCGTCAGCCCAAGCTTCAATTGATGAATGGAAGAAGATGGAAAGCGATGCACACCACTCATGGCCGTGTCCAAACTACGGACAGCATATTGAGAAGCAATTTACCGCATGTTGGAAATGTGGGACGGAGGCGTTGCGTTTGACGCCGGATAGTGACGCCGATGATCTGGAAGATCGAATCATTGAGGCGGTGCGTAATCTGCCAACCCGTTTGCATTGAAAATTAACGTCCGGCGATTTTGCCGTTGATTCGCTCTGTATGGTTGTGGTAGGATACGAAAAAGAGTTAGGCGACTGTTCAGTGCTATATTGACAATGGCAGGAATAAGATCACCATCAAAGTATTAGGAAAAAAGATGTCCACCAATATCCTACAACACTATGTCCAAAAGATGAAACACTTGCGGATAGACAGAGCACACAAAGATGCTCCTCACAAACCGCTCCTCCTGTTAGCAATCATCGAACTGATCGAGCAAGGACAGATTCGCGAAAATAGGATTTACTTCTCCCCAGCCTTGGCAGAGACTGTCATGAAATATTGGGTAGAGGTAACAGATCGGAGATTCAATATTGCCATGCCATTTTTTCACTTAAAAAGTGATAAATTTTGGCATCTCCATCCAAACCCTAGATATAAAAAAGTATTGGAGGGTGCTCGTCAAATAAGAAGCATTTCTGGTATCCAAGAAGTTATTGCGTATGCTAGTTTGGATGATGACTTTTTTGTTTTACTCACTGATGCCGATAATCGAGAGATAATCCGTCAAACCCTTATTCGCACCTATTTCTCAAATTTCCAGCAGGCGATTGAAAGTCTCATTGCAGAAAGACAACAGATTGGAGAGTACGGACAGTTACTAATCCACGAAGTGGAACACCCCTTTTCATTTCAGAGACCGACAGCACCAACCTCAAAAGAAGAACCAATTCGTAGTGCAGGTTTCCGTAAAGCAATCATGCGATTATACAAGTACACCTGCGCTATCTGTCGGTTGTGTATTATTACAACGGATGGAGAAAGTGCGACTGAGGCTGCTCATATCATCCCATTTTGTATTTCGCAGAATGACGATGTACGGAATGGGATTTCTCTTTGCAAATTGCACCATTGGGCTTTTGATACAGGGTTAATCTCCCTGAACACGACCTATCGGGTTATTGTTTCACGGCTTATAGTCGAGCAGGGCCCAATGGAGTGGAGACTAACCAAACTGCGTGGTAAATCCATACTGTTACCCGAACACGATCAACTTTACCCGGCCCAAGATGCGTTGGATTGGCATCGTGAGAAAATGCTCAGACGGTAACTTAACGTGGTGCCTATTACTCCTCTGAATTTTTTATTTTCCAGAAGTAACGTTTTTCTACATTGGTGCCTCCTTCAATCGGGTCATACACCAAATGATACGCATGTGAAACGTGTGGACTTAACATCTCAAAGTTCTGTTTATCGAGTTCCGTATCCGTTGACAATACAACCACCTGATGACTGGCGTATGGAAAGTAATGCTCAATCAGGCGGTGTTGATGGTCACTGTCCAAGCGACCGAGTGGTGTATCAATAATCATTGGCAGTGGACGGCCGGACGTTTTCGCCAACCCCCACAGCATCGAGATAGCGTAGATCTGCTTTTCGCCTGCCGACAGCTCTTCCTTGGGAATCAATCGGTCTTGCTGGTCATAAAGGGTGACAGCAAAGGTTTGCGGATCAATCTTGATTCGCTTCACCAGACCGTATTTGCGGCACAGTTGGTTGAAGCAATCCACAACGGCGTCCTTTAACGCTTCGACTTTCGCATGCGTTAATTGACAGGTATACGCATCCAACACCGATTGGACATCCGCCACCAACTGAGCGCGTCGCAGATCGGCTTGTCTGTCCCGCTGTGATTCGCTCAATTGGCTCAACCGCCGTTCAACCTCATCGCGACGATACATCAGCGACTGAATATTTGCCGCCTCATCTTGTTCCTGTTTCTGCAATGCACCAAACTGTTGATGAAGATTCTTAAGCTCAAGCATTAGTGGTTGTAAAACCTCATCGGACGGTATCCGTCCCAAAGCGGTTTCAACCCGTTGTAACTGGCGGTTGCTTTCCTCTAACTTCCGATTCAGTTTATGAAATCCCTCTGGAATCTCGGAGAGGCACGAATCAATCCAACTCAGCAACTGTTGAGATTCGGGTGGCGAAAGAGAGTGAATCCGGTACACATCTTTGAGTGCTTCGGGTGGCTGAAGCTGTTTTGTGAGCAGGTTGGCAATCCTGCTGTGGATGGAATCACGAAGGGATGGCTTGGGTGGAAGCCCCAGCACCGATTCCCAAAATTCATTCCCTTCTAATTGTGCAAGCAGTTCTCGATTTCTCTCCTTCAGTGCTTTATGTGCTGAATCCCACGCCTCAATTTCTGCCTCCTTAATCAATCGGGTTCGCAATTGCTCACACAGTGAAGCCGCCAACGCAAACGGAAGTAGCCCGCCGCACGCATCCTGAATCTGTTTCTCCAAATCAGATATGCTCTGATTCAATTTCGCCTGCTCTGTTTTCAGCTTTTCACGCTGGCGAGCGTAACCACCTCCCTCTTTTGCGATCTGTTCCTCTTGATGGGTAATCTGTGTTTCAATCTCGTCAATTTGCGCGTCAAGAACCGCTATCTTCTCAGTCGCACAACTTAATTGCGTTTCAAAGTCTCGTAGTTCTTTTTCAGCGGAATTGATAGCTTGGGAGAGTTGGTCGGGGTCAGTATCCTTCTTCGACCGATTCAGGTAAATCTTGAGGTCAGAATGTAGCCGTTCAACGAGGTCAACACCAAGCAAAGATTTAATCGAATCGGCAAGGAAGGTATGGCTAGAGGCATCATCCGCCAACCCTTGAATCTTTTCACCATCAAAGAAGAATAGCTGAGAGAGTCCAATGGGAATCAATTCATTGAGAAAGTCCTGCCAATGCTCGGCTTCAAAATCAGAGAGCGGTTCGTTGTTCTTGTGGATAATCAGCGATTCCTTGACCAGTTCTCTGATGCTTTGACGAATCTCCCATCGTCGCTCTACATAATAGTGGTCTTTTTCCCCACTGTGGACATGTTCAAATCCGAGCGCAATAGAGGCCTGTTTCGGCTGAAGTAAAGTCACTTGGCTATGATGAATGGTTGAGGCGAGGTATTCATGATACGCATTCCGACTGATACGGTTGCCCAATGAGCGGGAGCCGTACAGGCAGAGACGCACGGCTTCGAGTATGGTTGTCTTGCCCGTTCCATTTTTGCCACCAATTAGGATGACAGGACGACGTTTGTTGTATTTGATTCGCGGCGTCAGAGAAAATGTCTGCTCGCCACAAAAGAGTCCAAAATCCTTGAGTGTGAGTTGGTGGAAGATCATCAGTTCGTATTCTCCACACTGCGCGGAACTTCACTTTTCTCCCGTATCATTTCAAGATCAGCAAGCACGGTTTCTTCTGAACGCCAATCTTCGTGAAAAATTGCATTGATTCGTTCATAAATCGCCGCCCGCCGACTCATGCCGTGGAACTGCCGCTCAGTGTCGAGCAACTTTGCCACAAGCGCAACAGGAATTCCTGTGTCATTACATAGCGATTCTAAAATCGCTTTATCAGACGCTGTGAATGTCCCAAGGTCATCTGTTGTCCAGTCGAGCCCTTCGCCGACGACCTCCCGGTAGATTTCCGGCACTGAATCTTCCCAATCTTGACGCTCTGTCTGCCAGATTTTACGAATCTCCTCAAGTTCTGCCGGAGTGATTAACTCAATGTTTGGCTCGGGGCCTTCCTGACGAACCTGCTGTTGAGTTTCCAGAAGCATTCGTAGAAGTTGTTTACAAAATTCCATTTTATAGGGGCCGCGAACCAACTGCCCATTTTTATCACTAACAAATCCACCACGACGGCGGTGTTCTCGCAATTTCGGTTTGTTTTCCGGCTCCTGCGTCGAGGCGAGGAAGTCCCGAAACTCAAGTAGCGGCATCATCCAATCCTCACCGTTGTCAATCATTGCTTCCATTGACTTGTCTTTCGCGACAACAGTACACGTCCAGCACCCAAATCGGCTGTTACCGCAAGAAGGTGTCGTCTCATCAACGACTAACGGACACTCCCCAGCATTTGCGTTGCGATATAGTGCAAATAACTGCTTGTTGTCATTTCCCCATGGCGAAGGGACTTGAAACAGGTAAATCCACACATCATTGAGACCGAAATCAACAATCGGCGTATATACAAAAGCGTTGGGTAGTGACGTATGGCGTGAAAGTAGAGAGTCCTTGATTTTGTGCAGGTTCAACACCTGATCGCGTGTTGTGCTCTCTCCCTTGCGAACACCGAGAATTAGAATGACTTCGCCATGGTCAGCCACTTTGTCAAGTATGAATTGATTGGCTGGCTGAATCTTCATCCGGTCGGTACACCAACGAAATTTCGTGTACGGAGCCGGATAACCCTTGCCGATGAGGTTCACCCAAAATGTCTGGTCAATTTTCGGTTTCACGACGTGGGTCCGAAACGGCATTCCAGTTTCCTTTGCCTTCTGCTCAATGCGCCCTAACGTGCTAGTGATGTAATCCACAATCACAGGCGTTTCGACCAGCGTGTCAGACGTAATGACGTAAACCGGCTTTTGGCGTTGCTCAGGTGGAAGTTCTTCGAGCGCGTACCAGATTAGTTGAAGTGCTGTCGTAGAATCTTTACCACCACTGTAGCCAACGACCCACGGACGGGAATCGCCGAGGTACACCTGTTGAATTTCTTGGTGAATTTCTGATGTTGTTCGGGTATCAAAAATCGAATACGCTTTTTCGTCGGTTACTTTGGCCATTCAATAAACCTCCTTGGTGTTGATTCTCATTTCAGTATAGCAAAAAACAAAGAAGAGTTCAAGAAAATTCATACCTCTGTATCTCTGCACCAATATAGAGATGCCAAAAGATGGGTATCGCACGGTGTCGAAATGGGCTCGCCGCAACAATCGCTTTGAAACCGCCAATCAGGTCGGTTTCATCTCTCAAAATCTGAGCCTCACGCTTTTCAACGCCGGGTTTTTCAAAACGGGCTTGAAAATCTCCGTCAGATGGGTTGCCATGGGTATTGGATTCACTTGTTTGGGGTGATATTTTCCTTATCATAATACCTCCTTGAGGTTGTTCGGATAAAGCCTTGATTGTGCGAGGATTCCTTCACAACAGCGGATTCAGAAATCGAGTTGAAAACAATCGAAAACATTCCCAAAATCCCGCCCCAAATAGCAAATTTTATCCCATACAGATAATTGGATTGAAATTGAGATGACACCTGGTCCCACCAGCGAAACGATTGCCATAACAGTAGATAATGTTCATGCAACGACTGAAGAATTCCGACAGAAAGGAGTTTATATTATTAGGTTCTGTTGACATTTCATCGTAACCAGATAATCGCAGCAACGAAACTCAGAAACCCCAAATAGCGACCCGCCAACTTATCAAAACAACTGAAGATACGCCTATAGTGCTTGATTTTGTTGATGAAGCATTCAACCCGATGTCTCTCTCGGTACAGATGCGTATCATAGTCTCGTGACTCACGGCGGTTGATACGGGGACGAATCACTGGCTCTGCACCCATACGGGTTATCAACTGCACCAATGAATCCGCGTCATACGCTGAGTCAGCTATCACATACTCACTGCTATACCCCTCCACACAAGTCATGGCGTGGCGTTGTCCAGCCGTCAGCGCAAAACGTAATGGATTGCCTAAGCCATCAACCGTGATGTGAATTTTGGTTGAAAATCCACCCGCACTACGTCCGAGTGCCTGTGAGGCTTGACCGCCACTTGTTTTCAAAGCCCCTGCAGCACAGGGGTGAGCGCGGCAGATGGTACTGTCACCATATCTGGGTCGTTGACAAAGTGTTGATGCAGCCGTTGGAAGATGCCTTTATCGCACCAGCGAGCGAATCGTTTATAGACGCTGTTCCAACTGCCGTACTCTTTTGGTAGGAGTCGCCATTGACTACCACTACGAGTTATCCAAAGCACTGCTTGGACAAAACGTTTTAAGTTCGCTTGCTGTCCGGTGTAGACATCGGAACAGGTTTGCAGGAATGCTGCTATTTTTGACCATTGATTATCGGATAAGGTAAGTGTTGACATATCGTTATTATGCCATAAATGTCAACACGTCCTAAGTTGAACGAAATTATTTTGGTAATTCGTGCAAAGCAGAGAGATGGGGAACTGGAATGGGGGCGGGGAAGCGAGGAAGAGTGACCCTCATTTGCCTCCCGCATACTCACACACTCCACCGCCTTACAGGGCTTCTGAGGGCATTTTAGGGGTATTTCTATCGCGGTTGGGCAGTCACGTTTGAAAAGCAGCATTTTTGATGGTGACAACAGTTTGATTTTCTGCTATAATGGCTCTGTCAAACGGCAATCAAACTGACAGCAATTCTCCAACCTATCCACCACGAGAAGAGAACTCATGAAAAAACGATTGATGTTGTTTCTTGCCGTGCTGATGATTTGCCAAGCAACCACAACCCACGCCGCTGAAGTCAAACTGACTGCCAGCGACGCGGTGGTAGATGATAACTTCAGCACTTCGGTCTCCATCAGTGGAGACTGGGCCATCGTCAGTTCTCATCATGACAACCGCGGGGCAGGTTCAGCCTATATCTACCAGCGTGACGAGGAGCTTTGGAAAGAGCAGGGCAAAGTCAATGCCAAGGATGGGGACAAAAATGACAGTTTCGGCTTTTCCGTCGCTATCAGCGGGGACACTGTCATCGCCGGGATGCCTCAAGATGATGATGACGGAGCTGACTCCGGCGCGGCGTATGTCTTCGCGCGTAGCGGGAGTAGTTGGAAAGAGCAGGCAAAGCTCACTGCCAGCGACGCGGCGGCAGGGGACAGGTTCGGCGGTTCCGTCTCTATCAGCGGAAACTCCGCCATCATCGGGACGACTTTGGACGGTGATGCTGCCGGCTCAGCCTATGTCTATGATGCGACCGGTGATCTTGCCCTTGCTGTCGAGTTATCTGCATTGATGGCAACCACGTTAGGTCAGGTCAAACGGACGGCACTGCTTCAAAACTTTCCCAATCCGTTTAATCCCGAGACGTGGATTCCGTATCGGTTGGCAGAAGATGCTTCGGTCACGTTGACCATCTCTGACCTAACGGGTTAGGTTGTCCGCACGTTCAAAGTCGGACATCAGCCTGCCGCTGTGTATGATTCCAAGGAGCAGGCGATTTACTGGGATGGTCGCAATGACACAGGTGAGCCGGTTTCCAGCGGAATCTATTTCTACCACCTACAAGCTGGGGACTTTGCCGCGACGAAGAAGCTAATCATTCTGAAGTAATGGACAAAATCACTCTCAAGGGCATTCGATTTCACGGCTATCACGGGGTCGCAGAAGCGGAGCGGCAGCTTGGGCAGAAGTATGAAGTGGACCTTGAACTGATGTGCGATCTCTCAGCCGCCGGCAAAACCGCTGATCTCGCCCACACAATTAACTACGCCCAAGTCGTTCGGCTGGTAGTTGAAATTGGGACACAGCAGTCATTTCAACTCATAGAAGCCCTCGCCGAAACGATTGCAGGGGCGATTTTAGCTCGATTTCCAATTGAGGAAGTCCGAATCACTGCAAAGAAGTTATCTCCTCCCATTGAACAGCCTCTGACTTACGCAGCCGTTGAAATTCACAGAAAGCGGAACCCAAATGGATAACCACGTAAACCTATCCTTTCATCAAACATCACAGCCGGCCCCGACCTATCGGGGTTTCATATTTCACGTTTCACGTTTCATTCTCAGCGTCTGCTTTCTTCTGATCACCGGTCGATCCGTCCAAGCAGTTGTTCATGGCACTGACCTGTTTCAAGAACTTCATCCGGGGCTGCGCATTTATCGGTATGATTGGCCTCAACAGGCGTGTATTCTTTATGTCGCCGAAATGGATCGCTCCCATCCCAACCTTCATTTTGAAGCGGCAATTGCTAGGGATGCAATCTTGGGAAAGGAAACCGTCAGATCGATTGCGCATCGGCGATCGCAGCGTGATGATCGCCAGGTTTTGGTTGCTGTCAACGGGGGATTTGGTGTCTTGGGCGATATGAAAGGGTACGGCGGTGCGCTGGAAAATCTGCATATTCAGAATGGTGAGTTGATGACGCAACCCACCGATAAGGAAGCCTGTTTTGGAGTAACGGCGGACGGCGACTTTCTGATTGGGCCCGTCCAGATGAAAGCTACCGTGACCATAGGGACTCATGCGTTCCCAATCGAGTGCATCAACCAGAGATTTCTGGATGATTGTAAATCTATCCTTTATACCCCTCGCATGGGTTTCTCGACGCACACGAATCGTAAGCGAGCATACGAGATTATTTTGACTGGGCTCAGGCTGCCGATTACGGGCAAATACAAGAATGCGTTCGTGGTCGATCGATTTGGAAAAGGTGGGAATAACCCGATTCCTGAAGAAGGCGCGGCGATCTCCTTCCGCTCACGGATTGATAAAAAATTGGCGGCTCAATTACACGAGGAAAATCGTGGAAAGATCGAAATTGCATTAGAACCGGCAATCTGGAATCGCGTGGTTCACGCGATCGGTGGGCGACTACGACTCGTAAAAAATGGGAAAGTCAATGAACTGCTGGAAAAGAAACACCGCGCTGAAAAAGAACACACGCTTGGTGAACGAAAGCCTGACCTAGTGCTGAGTTATGAACCGCGGACGGCGCTCGGCTTTAACGATCAGAAGCTGATTCTGATTGTCGCTGATGGACGGCAGCCGGGGTATAGCACGGGGCTCTCTCTGTATCAGCTAGCAAGCCTTTTTATTGCGCTCGGCGCGATGGATGCTATCAATCTGGATGGCGGTTCATCGAGCACTTTTGTTGTTGATGGGAAGGTCGTTAATCGCCCTTCTGGGCAAAGTGAGCGTGATGTCCTCAACGCGGTTTTTATCACTGTTGGTAAGGGGCGGTAAAGCGTGTAAAGTGGTCGATAGTAGATAATAGGATGCAAAATACGGTGATGTAGGAGGGAACACAATGTCAAATAGACAACGGCTATCAACAATCGCATTCATCCTCTTTTCAATTTGCATGTTTGGACCAGGGAACTCCGTGAGTTTCGCGGAAAAACCGAGCATGATTTCCGCAACCACACTTTCCCAAACTGCCGTTGAGTTACGATTTGATCAAGTGCTAAATCGCAAATCGGCGGAGAATGTGTCAAATTACCGAATCGATCTGGGGGTTGAGATTGAATGGGCGTCGCTTGATCCAAGAACGAATATCCTGCGTCTATACACCACCCCGCTGGAGATTGATAAAAAATATACGTTGACCATTCAGGGGATAGTCGATCCAGTGAAAAACTTTCCCTTCACCCTTTCGGACCCAACGGAGATGACTTTCGGTGAAGGGGATGCGGTGACATTTTCGGGCATTTTGCAGGATACTTCTTTGATTGTTCATCCGAAAAAGAAGATGAAAAACCACAACGCCGGTGGAGAAGAATTCCTATTGTGTACGCCCATGGGGGGTGTCTTCTTCGTCGCTTTCGGGATTATGGAGGCGTTTGAGGAAATCGGCATCATGGGTACGGATGGGATTTTAGACGCGTCGATCAGTCTCTATGTAGGGTCAGTCGAAAATGATAAACCGCAGCAGCTCATTATTCGGCGCGTCCTGCTTCCCTGGAAGGAGGGGGTGCAGAAATCACAACCGGCGACGGAAAACGAACTGACTTATAATAGTGCGTTGCACCGAAATCTTCCCTGGAATAAGCCGCCGGCGCAAGCCATGCTGGAAGGGATTAACGGCGATAAAGCAACTGATTACAACGGTTCTGAGGATGTCGCATATCGAATTGATAGCATGACAAAGATCCAGGGGGCTGGAGTACGATATGTTTGGAAGGGAGATTTGGTGACAGACGCTTTCCGCTTTTGGCTTGCCAACCCAGATTATAACTACGGCTACCTGTTTGCGCTGCGTGATGGGGCCGGATCGGTGCGTTTTACTTCTAAAGAGCATCCCGATGAAACCCGCCGCCCTGTGCTGACGATCCGGTATGCAACGCGTGTAAAACGTAATGAATAAAGCGTGATGCGTCAAATGCCCATCCTTGTTTTCATTGCGTTTCTCGCAGATAGGATCTAATGTGAATCAGTGTCCGCTCAGATGCTCCTAAATTCTCCTCGATGACCTGTTTCCCGATTTGTCCCATTCGGGTACACCCCTCCGCATCTGAGAGCAGTGCTTTGAGAACATCTGTTATCTCTTGCGCGTTATTAACCAACTGAGCCGCCCCTCGCGTTTTCAGCAGGTAAGCCTCATAAGCGTTATGGATGGTGGGCCCGAATAAGATCGGTTTTGCCATCGCCGCTGGCTCCATCACGTTATGCACGCTCCCGTGAAAACTCCCACCGACAAAAGCAATATCTGCCGACCGATAGAGCTTTGCCAGAAGACCGACTGTGTCGATCACAATTACGTCAATTTGGCGCAGATCAATGCCCTCCTCAAGTTCCGAAAAACAGATCTGTGAAAATCTCCGGTGCGCTAACTGCGTCCGGATCTCGCTGATTCGTTCGTCTGTCGGTTCATGGGGAACGAGAATTAAATGAGGCAAGGGCTGCGGCGAATCTTCGCGCAGGCGGTGGCAGGCTTCAAGCAACACCCGTTCATCCTCCAAATAAGTGCTTCCTGCAATCAAGATTGGGCGTTGCAAGGTTGACTGTCCCGGGAAAAATTCAGCGTTTGCATCAACAGCGATCGCGCGTTGATAGACGCGATCAAAACGGGTATCCCCTGTGACTTGGATCTGCGCGTGGGGCGGGCAAATTTGGCGAAAGCGTTGCGCATCATCCTCTGAGATGACGCAGTGCACCGCAATGTGCCGATGAACATCTTTGAAGAAGGATTGCGCAAAGGGCGCCAAACACCTGGACTTTGGGTGCAGGGTCCCCGCGATGAGAATGATCGGAATCCCGTGCTCGGACGCACACCAGACCAAGTTGGGCCAGATGTCAAATTTGGAAAAGATCAGTAAAGATGGCTTGATGATTTCAAGAAGGCGTTCTGCGTTTCGGGAGGTATCCAATGGCAGATAAATGGCCGCGTCGCGATGGGGATATTTTACGACGTTGGGGTGGACGGAAGGTGAGAAGTAGGTTAAGACGATACGCGTCTTGTCTTTGATGGATTCGATTAACGGCTTGGCTTGCTCGAATTCCCCGACGGAGGTGAAATGGAACCAGGCCGTTTGATTAAGCTTTCGTGCTGGATCCAACTGACTTTCGAGTGAATCGAAAACGCTTCGCCGCCCGGCAATCCCTTGGCGGATCTTGGGACTAAACCGGGCAGCAGTGTAAAATCCAGTGGCTAACGCGGGAATTGCAATCGTATTATAGAGCGTTTTCCAGATCATGGAACGTAAAACGTAAAACGTAAAACGTAAGGCTTTCACGCATTCCGTTTTACGCATCACGCTTACCTCAACTCTGAGAAGACCTCAGAAAATCTGTTATTTGGTGGAGGAATCAGTGACTTGATGATTCGCTTCTCTTAAAGCGCAGACAGGATCTTTGTCTTCAGCACATTTTTCGCGTTCCCTTGAGGGACGCCGGCAATCTGATCTGCAACTTCTCCATCCTTGAACACTAGCAGTGTCGGGATACTACGAATGCCGTACTTCATTGCTGTTTCACGGTTGTCATCAACGTTGAGTTTACCCACCTTGAATTCGTCTACATGCTCATCAGCAAGCTGTTCCATGATTGGGGCAATCATTTTGCATGGGCTGCACCATTCCGCCCAAAAATCAACGACAATTGGAATATCTGAATTCATGACAGTATCTTCAAAATTAGTGTCAGTGATTTCTAAAACATTTTCAGCCATGAGTTTTCTTCTCCTTACAGCTAGTAAATTGATAGACTCAGTTTATTTTTATTCATTTGGCAACCCAAGCATAGGGACAAGTTGCATGTCAGGCTTTATCCTGAGACAACTAAAATCGGAAATGAGGGAAATTGTTGCCAATTTTGATATTTGACAACCCTTTAGGCCGGTTCGTTGGAGGCCGGAATGACAGCCCACAATGGTTATGCGATGATTGCATGTCATTATGGCACATTTTGCTTTTGGGAGTATTGCTCAATTTCAAATTTTCACTCACTTCAGATAAGTGAACTTATAGCGAGTAAAACGTGCTCTTCTCCCGTCATCCTCAGCGAAGTGAAGGATCTCTTGCACCTTAAGAGGAGATTCTTCGCTGCATTCTATTAGACTTCCAAGAAACTACCCGCAATGGGTTCAGTGTAAAAAATGCTCACCCTATTGTCAAAAACAGGTTAATATGGTACCCTACAAAAGCGAGGGAGTCAATAATATTACTGTAAGTCCCCTGACAATCTGATGATGCTCATTCGCTCCACATCAAATCCACAGATCAAGTACATTCATGAATTGCGCCAAAAACGGAAGGTGCGTAAAGCCCACCGCGAATTTTTCGTTGAAGGCGTACAGGTGATTGCTGAAGCGTACAGCTACGGCTGGAATGTGAAGCGGTTGATCTACTGTCCGTCTATGGTATGTTCTGATTGGGCGAAGAAAACGGTTGCAGAATCTGATCCGCACACCCATCTGCAAGTTGCGGAATACCTGCTTAACAGGCTCAGTGACCGCAACGATCCGGAGCTAATGGCGGTCGTCGTACAAGCGGAAGATGACCTCGTACGGGTTCCCATTGAAGCGGATCTGCTCGTTATTGCTGTAGACCGTCCACAGAATCCGGGGAATTTGGGGACGATCATTCGCTCCGCCGACGCCATGGGCGCCCACGGGGCGTTGATCATTGAGCCCGCTGTTGATCTCTACCATCCAAAGACCGTCCGGGCGACGATGGGGTCGCTGTTTGCGTTGCCGGTGCCTCGTGTCAGTGAGCCCGAACTTTTCCAGGATTGGCTGAATCAAGTCCGTGCGACGCTCGACAACGTACAAGTGGTCGGGACAAGCCCACACGCTCCAATGACGATAGACCAGCGCGATTTCACGCTTCCAACGGTCCTCATCATCGGGAATGAACAATCCGGACTCAGCGATTATTTTGAAGCGATGTGTGATGCGTTAGTCTCTATCCCTATGTCCGGTTCAGCGGAGTCTCTCAACAGCGCGGTATCCGCTTCGATTGCACTCTATGAAGCACATCGCCAACGATTGGCACGCAAAACAGGCTCTCAGAAACGCCGATAAAATAGAGATCGGTTGTGTTTTAGAACTCATTGCCCCTCCTCATTTTTTGTTACAGGAGTGGTGAGTTTTCCCGGATCGATGGCAATCCGGATAACATCTCCCTGCATCGCTCGATCAAAAGCGGCGTTGATTCCCTCTAGCGGATAGATCGCACCGATCAACGCCTCGAATGGATAACGATCGCGCGTTTCCTCAACAAACCGAAGCGCGTCGCCCAGAACAGATGGATGGTAATTGTGATTCCCCCGCACCGTCAGGCATTTTGTCACAATTTTGTGCGCATCGACCGTGACATCGGAGTGCTGGAAGACAAAGCCGAGTGTCAGACACTGACCACCGACTCCCAACCAGTCGAGCGAGTTTACCAACGCCCCTCCCGCCCCGCTGACCTCAACAGTGAGATCTGCACCGCGTCCACCCGTCAAATCATCCAGGGCTTCCCCGATCTCATCCACCGACTCTTCGGAAAGGTTGAAGGTATGCGTTGCGCCGAAGGCTTCCGCCATGCGGAGCCGCTCCACGAGGCAATCCACGGCAGCGATAATCTCGCACCCTCGCTCGCGCAAACAGCATACCGCATAGATGCCTAGCATACCAGCCCCCTGCACAATCGCACAGCCGCCCTCAGGGACGTGAACCAAATCGAGTCCGCCTAAAACGGTTGCGAGTGCGCAGTTGAGTGGTATGGCTTCAGCATCGCTGATAGCATCAGGAATGCGGTAGATCGCCGTACCGGAACGGAGGCAAATATACTCTGCGAAACTGCCATTGAGGAAATATGAATCTTCACTACGCGCATGTCCATACTTGAACAATCGCTCGCACTTCTGCGGCAGATTCCGCTCGTCACAGTAGTAACACGCTCCGCATGCCGCCATGATGCTCCAGGTTACGCGATCTCCCTCGCGCAAAGGCTGACCATACGCATCACGCACATTTGTCGGGGAAGAAATTCGCCCAACCGCCTCATGCCCTAACACACACGGCGTTGGCGCCATGCGCTGTCCCGTAACGGTGTGCAGATCTGAACCACAGATGGTCGCCAGTGAAACTTGCACAAGTACATCGTCTGGATGCGGCAGCGTAATTTCCCGCTCGCAGATCTCAAATGGTTGTCCTTCACCATGATATAGAGCGACAGAAGCGAATCTCTGCATACGAATATCCTTTCAAAGGCATCAACGCATTGGTGAATCAGCGAATGGGCAGAACTAGTTTTGCACCCCATCACGTTTCACACATCACGCTTCACTTTTCCACTCATCCAAAGCCGAAACGCGAGTATCGCCGAAATGACGACCAATCCGCCTGCTACAGCAAACGGTAGGGGTGCGTGCACTGATTCGAGTCTACCACTGACGACGTGACCTGAGAGGAAGCCTGAACTCCACGCGAGATGTGTAATCCCGACGCCACGCCCTTTCTCCTCTGTTGTAGAAAATTCATCAATAAAGCTGGGCATCGTAATCGAAATCGACCATGCGGCGCCCGCTCCAAAAACGCCCGCCGCATACAGGATAACTGTCGAACTGGTATATAGCGTAACCAGTATAACACTCAGTGCAACAAGACAGGTTGCCACAAGCGCGGTAATCCGAGCGCCAACGATGTCGCAAATACGCCCTGAAAGCAGTTGACAACAGGCGGCAAACAGATCTCTCGATGCACCATAGTATCCTGCTATCTTGATACCCGCCGTGCGCTTGATGAGCACCGGCAGAAGCAGACTGACGGTTCCCCAATAGTAAGTTGGCAGAAAACGCATGCCGAGCAGCAGGCGAATCTCTCGGCGTCGAAGCATTTTGCAGTACCCTGCCAGCGTTTGGACGAAAGATTTCCGTGCAGTGTCTTTCGTGCTTCTTGGCAAGCCGGGCAGGAGTATAAGCGCTGCCAGGATAAGCAAGAACATGACAAAGATCGCCCCACCCCCTACGACGCCGTAGTTGAAACGAGCGATTAACTCGCCGCCAATCGCATTGCCAACTGAACCGCCGAATGTATACGTAAGAAAGTAGACCGCGGCTGCAAAGCCAAGCCAATTTGGATCGACGGCGCCGATGAGATACGATTGTCCGCCAGCCGTTCGGAATCCGGAAGCAACCCCCTGATAGCACAGAATGCCCAAGATCAGCAGCGGCTGTTTACTGAGGAATACGACACCCACAATCAACCCGCCCGTCATACCCAAGATTAGCGTCGGCTTCCGACCCAATCGATCACTGAATGCACCACCAACTAAAGCAAACAATCCACCGAGGGCGATTGGGACTGCACGCAATAACGCGGCGAACCATACTGTTTTTCCCAATACGTCCTCCACATAGACCGGGAAAAGCAGTTCGATTGGGGCGGTGACGAGCCCCGCTGCGAGTAAGATAAGGCATAACGGAATGAATTGGCGATTCCACATTAGATTAAAGATGTCACCAGTTTTCGCCATTTAAAATCGACGATTGAATATTGATAATCGCATATTGACCCACAACTAAGTCCGTGGGCTCAAAAACTTCATTTCGCAATTCTCTCTTTCCTTTCATGCTTCACGTCCCGACTTTTAAGCGAATTGGGTTCGGGGTACATTTGCCCAAAACGGTGTGGCACAAGCGAAACACCGTTTCTGACGACAAGGATCGCGACGCCGGGAATCTGTCTCGATTGTACAGTGCTCTCTAAAAATCAATATGCCCTGTCTAACCGTTCTGAAGATATTCCGAATTCAGTCTATCAAACTTTTGTAATCCTTTGATATTGTCTAAAACTGTTCCTATTGCTGCAAGGTGGATTTGAACCCTTGTTTCCAAATCGAGCCTCGTTGGGGTTTCGAGAATCAGGCAACATGATCCAATCGATTCCGCAAGGTAACATCCGCGCGTCCATCCCTTAGATCCAACCGTATCAAGCAGCGTGATGACGCCATTATCGTTTAGGTGTCCTTCAATTTCCGGTTCACAATTGATAGCGCACATTTTTTCGACGCGCTCAATAATCTGATGCCCAATTGGAGCTCGACTTGAAGCGCGTCGCTCCCACAGATAGAACCCGTCGCTATCACAATCTTCGTGCAGATCAACCGCCATATCGATATCAACACCTTTGAGCGATGCAACGATGAACGACGTCTGCGGAAAACGTTCAGGGCTATCAAAGATCTGGTTGAGATCAACGCCTACCTCATTTTCCCGCAGATCCCGCTCATATCCAAAGGGATTGTCGCAGGGGGAAATCAACCACGCATATCGTGCAAAATCCGGATTGCCGGCGACGAGTTTATCGATGACACGCAACGCGCATGCGACCCCTGCCGGCTCATCTCCATGCGTCCCCGCCGAGAGATAGATCAACAGCAAGTTTTGAATTGGGGGCATGTATCGCAGACAGTACAGCGTGTAATCTTCATCTGCGGTTTCGACTTGTCCGCGCTGCCAGATCTTTAACCGATCCGATTGGGGTAACGCTGCTTCAATTTGGCTGATAACATTGGCATAGGATCTGATAATCATTGGTTACAGATTATAGCGATGCTGGAAAGAGAAGTCAAGAAGATTCTGCGCCGGAAAATAGGGGGATTTTTCCTGTCGTGACATCGGAATACGCGATTCGCGGTAGGCAGGAAATCGCGCAGTTAGTTGTCGGGGAGGCGATGTAAACCAGGTCGTTGTTAGCAAATGGTGAGATGGCAAGCTGATCTGTCATCCCGCTGTCCATGAGCCAAAGCAGATTGCCATCCAGGTCGTATGAGCGAATCCGGTTCTTGCCCGAAGTAACAATCTCAGTGCGAATTGAGTTTTTCCAGATAAGCGGGGTTGCCCAGGTCGTGTTCTCGTCCCGCTCCACTTTTGTTTCCAATTGGGTCCAGCCACCACGATTTTCACAATTCGAGGGGCGAGGCTCACCGCCTTTCCCGTCTAAACCGCTGAGAAATTAGATCGACTCGGCAAAGAAGTTGGTGGTGAACTTGGTTTTGATTTTTCCAAGTATAACTACTTGCTGGCGCCATGTTTGGCACCGTGTTGGCGGAGAATATCGACGATTCTGGTTCTACCGGTTTTTACTCTTTTTTCATCCACTTCTATCTCTAACAAAGCTGCTACAAACTCGGTGATTTCCCAACCCACTGTCGAGACATAAAGTGGGGTTTCACCCTTATCATTCTTGGCATTGACATCCGCACCATTCCGGATCAGTAGCTCGGCAGCGTCAACGTGGCCGAGAAAAGTAGCCCCATGCAGTGCTGTTCCACCATCCCGATTCCTGCCATTGACATCTGCCCCGCTCTGGATTAGAAGTTCGGCGATTTCAGTGTGACCTAGCAATGCCGCCCACGACAAGGGACTGACCCCGAATTCACTATCCCCGGTATTGACATCTGCACCTTTAGCCAGTTGCTGCTTGATGGCTTTGATATTTCTAGCTCTGGTCGCAGTACATATATCATTTCCAAAAGGATTGACGTCGGTGGAGCCAGTTTGGACGCCGTGTTGGCGGAAAAGCTCAACGATTTGAGTCCTGCCAGTTTGAACTTTTTCTCGGTTGACCTTTATTTGCAACAATCCAGCAATAAACCGAGTGGTTGCCCAATCAGCTTTCAAGCCATTCACTGGTGTCTCACCCTTATTATTCTTGGCGTCAAGATCTGCGCCTTTCTGGATCAATAGTTCAGCAATCTCATATTGACCTAGAAAGGTGGCTATATGCAAGGGTGTTTCACCATCCTTATTTCCGGCATTGACATCTGCGCCTTTCTGGATAAGCAGTTCGACGGTTTTGGTCTGACCGAGAAGAGTTGCCCATGCCAAGGGCGTCACCCCGAATTTACTATCCTTGGCATTGACGTCTGCACCAACAGCCAAGTGCTGTAGGATGGCTTTGGTGTTTCCAGTTTGGGCCGCACTCCAAATTGAGTTGGCTTTTGGCTTGAACTTGGCGTCTGCTCCAATTACGAATGGCTCGCTTGGGGCCTTTTTCCATTCCGGCATTCCGTGGGCAATTTCCTTGGTTATATCTGCACGACGTTGACGGATGAATTCCCGTGTCGCTTCCAGCGATTGAGCAAATGTTCCACGTTCCCCCTTCTGTTTTTCCTTATCACTAAAGAAGAGCTGGGATTGGACCAAGTGCAGTGTGACCATGGTCTCGATCCGGTCGATCTCGGCTAACAGTTCTGCCTCGTTCCAATGTTTTTCAATAATATCCATGAGAGTCTGGGCGTAACGTTCCCGACCAGATTCGAGTTGATAAAGTTTGTGAGCAATCAAGCCCTGGGTCTTGACAGAAATAGGCGCGCGAGGATCGTATTTGAGCTTACTGAACTTGATAAATAACGAGTCCGCGCCCCACGGTAAAAAGTGAAATTTGTTGGTCTCCGGATTGAGATAGATGAAAAAGTTGTTGTTGTTGCCGGAGTATCCATCCCAAAAACCGAGCAACCCTTCCACCGCCCAAAATGCGTAAAACGCATCCAGCTTGACTAACTCGCCGATCGCTTCCTCAATGTTTTCATCATCGCTTTCGAGAACTTCAATGAGCTGTTGGATCTTCTGTCGCCCCGGCGTATCCTTGCCAGTTTTGCGCTCAAAACTGCCCACCCAACCCTCGTAAAAATCGACGTAGGGGCCTTCGTGCAGGGTCCCATCGTCATTGCCGAATGCGCGTTTGAGAAACGACTTGCGAACCGTTTCGACATGCGAATAGACCCCGAGGTTCACCCCATTGACCGTCACCTTTGCATACGCACATCGGGGCGCGGGCGAGCCAGCGGCATTAAACAGCGCATACCCCATGAATTGGCTCACCAAACTTACGTCCTGTTGGTTGTTGTTGAACGTTAGGTTGGTCAAGCCCTCAATTCCGGCGTTTTTGTCGGTGTGATTCAGCTTGATTTTGAGTGAGGGTCGAGTGGTACTTTGCGAGCCGAGGAACCCTTTTTTGCGAAGTCCAACCTCGGGAAATGCCACACCATCAATCGTCACACTCGCATTGACGTAGGTGTAGGGAGCATCAATCGGCGCAACTTTTCGACTCTCGTGCAATGCCGAGAAAAAATCACGCGACTGATGGCGAATCGTATCCCAGTCCTTATTAGCAGCGGTGATTTGCACATCCAGCACCCGGTCGGTCGGGAAGATGTCGTCCAAGGTCAGTTCCTTGGCTGGCATACCGTTTACGGCAACCCAAAAGCATAGTACTGTTGCTAATCCTATCTTCAACTTCGTTTGACTTAATTTCATCTTTTTTCGATCCTTTTCAAATGTTGTTATGGCGTCTCATCACACCTGTGTTCCAGAAGAACCTAGTTGACTGCGACTCCAATTCGTAAAAACTTTACATTTAGTAACCGTTAAAAATGTGACGATGTGAAATAGAAATAACGATTTGTTAAATTCACAGGCTTCACAAACTTGCCCAAACTCCGATATGGGCCGATTTTTGGCACGACATATCGTGAATTTATTATTTCACAATATGAGATTTTAGGTTACAAAAAATAAAAGTGATTGGTGGGTCCATGCCCACCCCCGATGTCGAGGGAATAGCGGATGGCGTTGGTGATATAATCCTTCGCAGACTGAACTGCTGTTTTGAGGTCTTTCCCGAGCCCAAGGTGGGTGGCAATCGCGGCGGAGTAGGTACACCCCGTGCCGTGTGTATTTTTCGTCTCGATCCGCTCCGCTTCAAAAAGTGTGAAATCCCCGTCGACATACAAAACATCGGTTGACTGCTCACCCAACAGATGTCCCCCTTTGACCAGGACGCTCTGGCAACCGTACCCGTGGATTGCCTGCGCTGCCCCCTTCGCATTGTCGATCGTTTTGATCTCACATTCGGCAAGAAGTTCGGCTTCATAGACGTTTGGCGTGATGACCGTCGCTAGTGGAAACAATTCGGACTTCAAGCTCTTGATGGCTTCCGGCTTGAGCAGGGCGAACTTGCTTTTGGAGATCATCACAGGATCGATTACGATATTCTTCGGCAAATATTCGCGCAACTTTTTAGCGACGGTCTGCACGATTTCCGATGAAGATAGCATTCCAGTCTTGAGGGCAGCCACATCAAAATCCGAGAAGATGGCGTCGATCTGTGCCTCGATGAGATCGGCTGGCAGATCGAAGGCGCGGGTGACTTCGCGCGTATTCTGCGCCGTGATTGAGGTAATGACGGACATTCCAAAACCGCTGTTTGCGTGGATGGATTTGAGGTCGGCTTGGATGCCTGCGCCGCCTCCTGAGTCTGAGCCAGCAATCGTTAAGATCTGTTTCATGTTCGGGCGACTCCTGTGGTAGCACTCCACTAAAGTGTGGAGTTATGACTTGACAAGAAGGGGATCCACTGACTACCTTTATGTATCCAAACAGTAAGGAGTCACCAAATGGATCCCCAACAGACGTCGTAGATAGGTAGAGAGAACGCCAGGGATGGTTGCTGGCGTGACTAAGCATATCTGGACGGTGAAACAGTTGCTCTCTTATCAAGTTCCCCTCCGCTTTGGCAGCCGCCTCGGCGACGAGGAAGGGTTTCTGCGAAAATCAAGGCACTTATTCAGCGCTATCTTTTATGACCACACTTAACTGTGGAGCTACCAGAAAAATTATACCCAATGAGAAATTTTTTGTGCAAGCGAAAAAATTCCTTTTACCTTTCACGCCTCAAGTTTCCATTCATCACCGAGGATAATCTCCAACTGATCATGTGGCTTGAAGTAATCGGTCGGGTGATAGTTCTCGCCCATGTATCCGAATAAGCGTTGCCGGCGAGGCGTCATCCGCTCCAGCACATGCGACGGAAGGGTTTCGTAGTCGTAGGGACGGCTCCACATCTGACCGTAGCGGAAGGTGACACTCTTCCGAATCCAATCGGTTTTGTTGGGTCCGACCGCGTGCCATTGCGCCCACGGGAAGATGACCGCATCGCCCGCTTCCGCAAGTACCTGGATTGCCCCCTCTGGAACAAATCCCTTTTCTGGAGCTTTCGAGGGAAAAGGCTTCCGGTGACTGCTCGGTACCAAGATGAAATTTCCGCTGTCCGGCTGCGATACATCGGTCAGGAAAAACTGAACCTTGAATTGCAGGGGGAGGCTTTGTGGGTGAGGGTGAATCTGTTGCAGCGATGGCCCGGCGTCCGTGTGGAAACCAATCAAGGCTGTGTCGCTTGGGTAGCGGACATAGATCTGCGTTCCCATAATCTGAAGATAGGGTTCCATCAACGAAAGGATTGTCCCAAACGTCTTGGGGTGATCTGTTAAGATGTCCAGGGCCTCCGTTCGTTCGATTGCCCGAATAATGGTGAAGGCACGAGGCGCGTCTGCCCCCAATTCCTCCTGGACATAATCTTCAATAACTGGATCGACAGCCTTCAGGAGCATACGGATTTCTTCTGGTGAAAGCACCTGTTTCAGGACGAGATAGCCTTCCTCGTTCCAGTGTTCTCGTTGTTTCTCTGTCAAGTACTGGTTTACCATCGTGATTTCTCCCATTGTTGGCTGTAAATGTACATTGAACGGTGTGTCGGCGCCTGAAATTATAGACGATTTCGGGGAGAAGATCCAATGGAAAGTGAAACGTAAAACGTGAAACGTGAAACGTGAGAGGTAAAAAATCATGAGATTGAGATTTTTATGGATGTGAAAGGCAGATTTTGGTAATATTAGTGTCGGGTAGAAGAAATACTTGAAACGTGATGGATACTGCGTAATGAGCTTATGTAATCGACGTTTCACGCATTAATATGCCAAAATGACATTCCCAGTATCTGGCAGATCGCCCCTTGTCAGTCCGGCACAGCCTGTGAACTGTTAAAAATACGCAAAACCCCGCGGCCGTAGCAGGGCGACGGTTGGCATACATCCTGCATCGGGCGGAAACAGCCCTTTGCAGGTCAAAGGGATCAGCGTTCATAAAATTGAAATGAAAAAGGGGAGCAAACGAAAATGAGATTCGATAGATTCACAATCAAAGCACAGGAAGCAATACAGGCTGCACAAGACCTCGCAAGTCAGGCGGAAAGTCCTGATGTTAATGTCGAGCATCTGCTCGTTGCGCTGTTAGATCAGGAGGGAGGCATTGTCAAACCCACCCTTCAGAAGATCGGTACAGATGTCGATGTTATCCGATCTGAACTAAATCAGGAGATTCAAAAAGGCCCCAAGGTGCGTGGGGATAGTCAGGAACTTTATATTTCACCGGCGCTCAAGCGAGTCTTTGATGCTGCGTGGAAGGGAGCAACAAATCTCAAGGACGAATACCTGAGCACGGAGCACCTGCTTATCGGGTGCGTCGAGGACAAAAGTAGCAATGCCCGAAAAATCCTGGACAAGTATGGCGTAACGAAGGACGAGATTCTCAAGGCGTTGGTAGACATCCGTGGCGGTCAGCGGGTCACCGATCAAAATGCTGAAGACAAATACCAGGCGTTGACGCGGTTCGGTCGTGACCTCACGCAGGAAGCGATGTTGGGCAAACTCGACCCCGTTATCGGAAGGAACGACGAGATTCGCCGTGTGATGCAGGTCCTTTCGCGGCGGCGGAAAAACAACCCGGTGCTGATTGGCGAGCCAGGCGTTGGAAAAACGGCAATCGTTGAAGGGCTCGCGCAACGCATCGTTGATGGAGATGTCCCGGAAAGCCTGAAAAACAAACGGCTCGTCACGCTCGATATTGGGGCAATGGTGGCCGGATCGAAGTACCGTGGCGAGTTTGAAGATCGGCTCAAAGCCGTCCTCAAGGATATTGAACAGGCTGAAGGCCAGATTGCCCTCTTTATTGATGAGTTGCATACGATTGTCGGCGCGGGTGCGGCAGAGGGCGCCGTTGACGCTTCAAATATGCTCAAACCTGCGTTGGCGCGCGGTGAACTCCGTTGTATCGGGGCCACGACCCTTGATGAGTATCGAAAGTACATCGAAAAGGATGCGGCGCTGGAAAGACGCTTCCAGCCGACGATGGTAGAGGAGCCGTTGGTTGAGGACGCCATCGCCATCCTGCGTGGATTGAAGGAACGGTATGAAACCCATCACGGGGTTCAGATCCAAGATAACGCGCTGGTCGCGGCGGCGGTGCTTTCGCATCGATACATTTCCGATCGATTCCTCCCTGACAAAGCCGTTGATCTAATTGACGAAGCGGCGTCCTGTCTGCGCATTGAGATCGACAGCGTTCCTGTGGAACTGGATGAGGTGGAACGACGCATCATTCAGTTGGAGATTGAACGGCAGGCGCTTGAGAAGGAGGAGGATGAAGCATCGAAAGAACGGTTGTCCAAATTGGTGTCCGAGTTGGCTGAACTTGAGGAGAAACGCAACCAGCTTAAAGCACGGTGGCAGAACGAAAAAGAGACGATTCACCGGCTCCGAGAGATTATGGAGCGAATCGAATCCTTAAAAATCGAAGAGGAGCAGGCAAAGCGTGCTGGCGATCTCGGCAAAGCATCGCAGATCCAATACGGTGAGCTTTTCGAGTTTGAGGCACAACTCAAAAATGCAAAAGCGAGTTTAGATCAACAGCAAGGATCGGATCAGATGCTCAAAGAGAAGGTCGATCAGGAAGACATCGCTGGAATCGTGTCCAAGTGGACGGGCATCCCGGTCGCGCGAATGATGGAGGGTGAGATTCAGAAACTCATCGAAATGGAGAAGCGCCTCAAAGAAAAGGTGGTTGGGCAGGACGAAGCGGTCGAAGCCATCTCTAACGCGATACGGCGTTCACGCGCCGGACTGCAGGACATCAACCGCCCAATCGGTTCGTTCATCTTCATGGGACCGACGGGGGTTGGGAAGACCTACCTTGCAAAAGCGTTAGCTGAATTTCTGTTCGATGATCTAAACGCGATGGTGCGAATCGACATGAGCGAGTACATGGAGAAGCACACTGTTTCACGGTTAATCGGCGCACCACCGGGTTACGTCGGCTATGACGAAGGCGGGCAACTCACCGAAGCGGTCAGGCGTCACCCATACTGTGTGGTGCTGTTCGATGAGACCGAGAAGGCGCACCCAGAGGCGTTTAACATCCTGCTGCAACTGCTTGACGATGGGCGCTTGACAGATGGGCATGGCCGCACAGTGGATTTCAAGAACACGGTCATAATCATGGCTTCAAATATCGGCAGCGAGTGGATCAAGACAGGCGACTTAGATGCTGACGAGATCCGGAATCGAGTCATGGATGCCTTGCAGCAACACTTCCGTCCTGAATTCCTCAACCGTATTGATGATCTGATCATCTTCAACCGGCTCGGCATCAAGGAGATTAAACAGATCGTCTCGCTTGAACTGAATCAACTCAGCGCACGCCTCGCGGAGAAGAACATCACGCTGGATTTGACCGAGATTGCGAAGGAGGAACTCGCTGACCGGAGCTACGACGAAGTATACGGCGCCCGACCACTTCGGCGGACGATTCAGCGGATGATTCTCAATCCCCTGGCAGTTGAGTTGCTTGAGGGAAAATTCCGCGAGGGCAGCTATATTGAGGTTGATTTTGAGGATGGACAATTTGTGTTTCGTGAAGCGTGAAACGTGATGAGTGATTCGTAGATTTGTAGGTTCACGGATTCTAATACCAATATTATACACCATTAGCAGCCGGCAGATCCAGAGCCGGTATAACTTTGTCAAATGTAAGACATAGAGGACCTCAAATTATGCCGGAACAAAATGTAACTCACGAGTTGAACCCCGCAGAGGAGGTGCGGCCAACCCCTTCGGATTCAGAACGCTTTTTCTTCGACAACAACGGCTATCTGGTCTTGGACGGTTTTCTGGCACAAGACCACGTCAACGAACTCCGAGAAGCCCTTTTCTGCGCCATCGCTAGACGGCGGGAACAACAGGAAAAAGGGATTCCCCAGACCGGAAAAACGGATATTAGGGGAGAGCGAAGTACGCGAATCTTCTACATCTTGGACGATGAACCGCTGTTCCTTGAGCTGCTCGATTGGCCAGCTATTTTGCCTTATGTCACCGGGTTGCTCAATGAACGCTCACACCACCATGCTTCCGATGCGATTGTGGAGTACGCCAGTGACCTCATGGAGCGAGGAATGGAGTGGCACATTGATGGTCATGACAGCGGCTACCGTGGACTAAACTGTCCCATTCCCCTTCTCCAACTCAAGATCGGCTACTACTTGAATGACATGACGGAGCCCGGGCAAGGCAATCTTTGCGTCGTCCCGGGCAGTCACAAGGCGTTGCATGACCCCGCCCCGGAAGATTTGAAGCGGCCAGACCTATTCCCCGGTGCGGTGCAGATCTGCGCCTCGGCAGGGACAGCGATCCTTTTCCACAATGCTCTTTGGCATTCGGCGGGCCCTTTTACCAAAAGAGATGGCTTTCGGTTCATGCTCTACTACGCTTATGAGCATCCGTGGATGATCGCCTCCCAAGAACACTGGGGATATACCAAGGCGTTCTACAACAACCGCCTGTCCCCTGAACAACGTAGGCTCTTTCACGGCTTTTTGTTTGACCCGCCGGAGCAACGATAGTCCCTTTCTTCTCAGAACCTTTTAGCAGTGTACTATCATATAACCCTTGAGAAAATCGGCCAGTGCTTCACCCCCACCCCGGCTCTCTCCCATCAAGTCTCTAGCGAAGCAGGGGAGGAAAGGAGTTGTCATTTTCCCGTCGGCAGTGGGGGTTGTTCCTCTGCCCCTGGCGGGAAAGGGGCCGGAGGTGAGGGGGAGAAAACCAATCGGAGGTAAATTGCTGTGCAAGAACTGGAGCTTTGCCGGCGATATTTCTGGGAAATCGGTTTGCTTGCTATCAAACAGAATTTGCCTAAGTGTGTACCGCGCCTTGCAATTAGACTATCTGGGGGATCTCAAAGCCACGGAAATGACGATGAAATATCTCAAGATCACGGTTGGGGACCGGGATTCGCTGTATGGCTGATCAGTGAAGATTATGAGCAATTTGGTGAACCGCCTCAGGCGATCCTAAAGACCCTTCCGCGAGAGCACTTGGGATATGAATGGCAGGATGGACGCAAAGGAACTTCCGGTGTCATCGAAGTCGGAAAATACATTAAGTCAGCTATGGGCTGTAAGGCTCCGCCTAAGACGGTAACCGACTGGCTGTATATTCCGGCGTATCTTGTTGATATCCTGCTCAGTGAAGGTTCCTCTCCAAATCATGACCCCGTCAATGGTGCCCCGGAACGGCTCTGCAAACCGATCAAAACCACCAACAGTGACAGGGCCGGGGGGAATCCTATGGACTTTAATGCCCCGTCGCCTGCAGTCCATTTCATTTTTTGTAGTTTCCCTCTTTATAAAGAATTTTAACGCGCCAGCCCTTCTAAAAGTATTGGTGACAGCAACATGCATCCACTTCTCTAAAACTACACTTGTACCGCCTAGCGATCGCGCACGATGCTGCTTTCCGTTTTCACTCCAATAGAATTGTAGGTCTCTACCACCATTCGGACTCCATAGAGTTATTGCGTAATTTACGGCGTCTCCCTGGCGATTAAAGACAATCCCGCGACTTGTTCTATGAAAAAAACCATAAGTGCATTTTCTTGTTGACACCGGTTTGTGAATGCGTATAATGAAAGTCACATTTCACATATACGACTTTTTCAGTTATAGCATTATTGGTAGTAGAGCGAGCAGCTTGCTCGTTCACGATGCAATTGATACGTTGAGTTGAGAAGCCCGGCGAAACCAGAGAACAAGCCCCGATAGATCAGGATTCAAAGCAACTTGGCAGCATGCTCTACTTCACCTGTAAGTGAAAAACTCGTATTATGACCAAGCCTCGTTTAGTTCAATTGGGAATGGCTTATTTCCAAGAGCGGATAAACAACGACCAAGCCATCCATTATGCTCTACTGCGACCAGGTTCTTTTACCAAACTGCCTTTCTCTCTATCTCGCCAATGAGGTGCAAAGCGTGATGAAATCCGAGTGTTGAGTGATTGAAAAATGAAGGTTGCTAAAACCAAAGGTTAAAATGGGGTGTATGAGACATGACAACTAAAGAGCAGATTGAGCAGTACCGGAATCAGGGCTATTTCATCGCCGACGACGCGGTAGAGCCTGACATGCTAGAGTCCCTGGTAGAGGCGGCACGACGGGCGCGGGACAAGGTGCGCTCCGGCCAGGTAGTCGCCGATCCGGATAAAATCAGCACCGGGGGGCCGGGCGTGGAAGCTCACGTCATTTCAGGCCTCATCGCACCAGAATTCAGCGAGCTCATTTTTGCAGAGTATCTCATATCCAAACCGGTCGAGTCCTATGCCCAGGCCTTTCTGGGAGAGGAGTTGCGCCTGGGGTGGGTGGGCCTGTTTGCCATCTGTGGCCCGTCCCGCTACGACACGGGCTGGCACCGGGACTTCGGCAAGGAGGAACGGGATGGCAGCGAGGAGGTAGAGCTAGAGATCCTCAGTCGCTATCGCAAGAACCTCCTCAAATGGCATATGGCGCTGGTGGATGATCCCTGTCTGTGGGTGGTGCCGGGCAGTCAGCGGCGCTACCGGACAGACCACGAGCGGGAGGTTCTGATCAACAACCGGCAGGACGACATCCCGGGCCAGCAGCAGATCAGACTGAAGAAGGGGCAGACCATTTTCTGGAACGGGAACATCATCCACCGGGGGCGGATGCCGGCGCACATGGAAGAGCGTCTGACCCAGACTGGAAGCCTGATAAAGTACCAGAAGGACGATCTGCCCGAGGAACTAGACGAACGCTATCGGTGGAGGCTGGCCGATAATATACGGGATAACCTGCCCGGGAAGATGCAACTCTACTACGACCGCTGGCGTGTGCTGCAGAAGGTTTGAACATGTTGTATAATTTCAAAGATAATTTTTAATCTTCAAACAAACGGGAGAGACAAATGATAATCAAGACCGCGGATGAACTTTATGAGCTGGTCAGGAAAATTTTCCTGAAAGCAGGCGCTGATGAACGGAACGCCAATGGCGTTGCAGAGCACCTAGTCTCGGCTAACCTCAGCGGCGTTGATACGCATGGCGTCTGGCACGTACCTCGCTATGTGGCGGCCATAAAAACCGGTGAGCTTGTACCCACAACCTCGCCCGAGATTCTCAGCGAAACCCCTACGACTGCTCTGATTACGGGTAACTGGACCTTCGGCCAGGTGGGGGCCAGATATGCAATGGAAGTCGCGATAGAAAAGGCCAGTGAACACAACGTAACAGTGGTAAGCCTTGTTCAAGCTCATCACATTGGCCGGCTGGGTTACTATGTGGAAATGGCAGCGTCGAAAGGGATGATCGGCATGCTCTGGGCTGGAGGATACGGTGAGGTTGAACCAGGGACTGCTCCCTACGGCGGACGGGCGCGGCTGCTGCACACCAACCCGCTCGCAATGGGTTTCCCGACCGGTGATGAGCCGACAATGATGTTCGACTATGCAACAACAGCCTTGTCTGGAATCAAAGTCGTCAACGCTCAACGCAGAGGCGAACAGTTGCCCCCGGGCTGCATCATTGACAAAGCGGGCAACCCCACTACGAATCCGAATGATTTCTTCGATGGTGGGGCCTATGTACCCTTTGGTGGGCACAAAGGCTCTGCTTTGACAATGGCTGTAGAGTTCCTTGGGCGAATCTTTACGGGGGCTGACGCCTTTGCCGAAGTTGGTCGAGGTGGGCTTCTGGCGCGCCAAGGCGTAACGATGATTGTGTTCAAAGCTGACCTGTTCCAGCCTTTTGCAGAATATGCGAGCCGAGCGGATGAGATGGGGCAACGGGTCAGGGCAGTCCCGCCGGCGCCCGGTTTTGATGAAGTTCTCATGCCAGGCGACCCGGAGGTTCGGACCCGCGCCGACCGGCAGCGCGATGGAATTCCAATCGCTGATGATATCTGGCAGCCGATCGCTGAAGTGGCGACGGCGCTGGGCGTGGAGGGCCGAGTGTGTGAGGAGGCGAGTATGTGACTGGGGAGCTCTTCTTCGCTCCCTCGTTCCCCCGCGCTCGTCCGATCCCATCGGACTTACGCAGAATTCTTACGTCGAACTCACATTGGGTAAGGAATCAAAAAGGAGGAACATGACTATGAAAAGAAAGTTGATAGTTTTAGTCGTTATTGTGGCAATCGGTTTTACCGGTTGGCAGATTGCCCAGCCGCAGAGTGAGCCCGTAGACGAAAACAAGATTATTGTGGCGCAATACGAGTGGGACAGCGCACACCAGATTTCGCTGGCAGAGCTCACGGAGGCGATTGAAGACCTGCCGAGATACCGCCGGGAAAACTACCAAACCAAAGAAGGCAAAGCGGAATATCTCAAGCAATTCATTGATGAAAAGCTGAAACTCCTCGACGCCATTGATAAGGGATTCGATAAAGACGCGGAATCGCTCAAAAAAGTAGAATCATATAGGCACCAACTTATGGTCGAACGCTTGACAGAAATTGAAGTCGATGAGAAGGTTTCCTATACGGAGGCAGATCTCAAGGCGTATTACGAGGCACACAAAGCAGATTATGTGGAGAGAGAAAAATCGCAAGCGAGCGTCATCTGTCTCACCGATAGAGATCGGGCGCAAGCGGTATTAGATCAGATCAAAGGCGGTAAAGACATCATTGAGATGGCGAAGGAACTTTGGGAAAACAGAGAACTGGCGGGGCTGGGCGCCGACCCGGATGAACCGGGTAAAATGTACCCCTTTACACGATCTGCTTATCCCCGTTGGTCGAAGTTTATCAACGTGGTCTTTGAGCAGGAGATCGGCGAAATGACCGAGGATATTTTTGAGATTGAAGTCGATGATCAGACTTACTATATGCTTTTCCGCAAAGACGCGTACAGCCCTGAACGCCAAAAGCCCTTTGATGAGGTCAAGGATGATGTCGAATGGGAAGTGAAGCGTGAGAAGAAAGGCCAACGCATTGACGAATTGGTGGAAATGGTCAGTGAGGCTGGCAAACTCAAAACCTATCCGGATCGCATCCCTGAACCGTCACCCGAAGAAGACACAGCAGCGGAGAAGTCTGAGGAGAAAAAAACGCCAACCGAATCAAATGTAATCGCTGAATTTGAATGGGACGGGAAACATCAAATCACGCTCGAAGAGATGCGATGGGAGATTAGCGAACTCTCTGAGTACAAACAAAAAAAGTATAAGGGTAAAGAGGGACTTGAGGAATATATGAATCTTATGGCAGAGAGTCGTTTAATCCTCTGCCTCGCCAAGGATCGGAAGTTTGATGAAGAATCCGAAATCGTGAAGAAGGCACAAGACTATCTCCATGAATTGATGGTCGAGCAGATCACCGAACTTGAAGTCGATCAAAAACTCAAGTTGACCGAGGAGGACTACAGGCTTTACTATGAGGTGCATAAGGGCAATTATGTTGAGCCAGAGCAGGTGCGCCTCACATGTATTACCCTCGTAAACAAGGAGCGAGCGGAGGAGGTCTTCCAGCGGATTACGGATGGAGAAGACATCGCTGAGATTGCCAAAGAATTGTCGGACAAGGGGGAATTGGTGGGCCCCGGGTCAGATTCCGAAAACCCCGGCGCCACCGTCTATTTCACGCGTCACAGCTTTTCGGCGCCAGCACAACCTTTCGTTGATGCAGCGTTTGGGCTGAAAGTGGGGCAGATGAACGATGGGGTCCTTTTTGTCGAAATTAACACCCGGAAATATTACCTAATCTTCCGCAAGGAGGACTATAAAGCAGAACGCCAACAGGCGCTTGAGGAAGAAGATGTCCACCGAAGTGTGGAAAGCGCCGTTGAACGTGAGAAGCGCGACGCCCTTAAGAACGATTGGATTGTCCAACTCCACGAACGGGCGAAGGTCAAAATCTTTATCGATCGAATTCCCGAAACGCCAGAGGCAGAGGAGGAATCTACTGATGATTCACCGAATGCCACTAAGTGACGGATGCCGCCCCGATAAAATCGGGCAATTGGGTAGCCCTTAAAAGGCGCCAACATTACTCCAACGAGGTCAGTTTCGCTGAATCCTTTCATTCGTTGTCATATTCTCTCCACAGGGGGTAGGTGAACAGTTACCGCTCACTGAAAAACTCGTATCAGTTATAGCAGGGACATGCGACGGCCCCTGATTTATCGATTTCAGTCTTCCTCGTTAATGGTTTGCATGAGTGCGTGAATGTAGCCGAAGCAATAGGCAAAGCCAACAGCCCCAGGCGCTTCGCCTGAAATACCCGGGACATGGTCTGGCATTATCATGTACGGGTACCCAACCTCCTTGAGGACATGCAGCGCTTTGAGCATATTCACATCGCCCTCGTCCGGGAACACCTCGACAAAATCGAGGAAGCCGCCCTTGATATTGCGGAAGTGGATGTTGAAGAGCTTCTTCCGCTCGCCGAAGTAGCGGATGACATCGTAGATCTCCTCGCCCGGATTCTCCAGCGATTCCGACATCGTCCCGATGCAAAAGTTCAGCCCATGATAGGGACTTTCATGCATCTCAATGAATTTCTTAAAGCCTTCAACGGTGCCCATGACTCTGGCAACGCCTTGATATGTCCGATCACCGATGCTTGGGTCCTGTGGGTGGCAAGCGATTCGTATCTTGTACTCTTCAGCCACAGGCACAACCCGCGAAAGGAAGTAGTCGATTCGTTCCCACATCTCGTCCGCATCGGCGGCGCCGTCTTCAAATTCGCCCAGCGTCTGGTCGAGCTTGTGGTACTCAAACGACGACAGACTCGCGCCGCCCCGCCCGGTTCGCCTTTCTGTCCGCAGGTGGCCAAGTATCGTGATGTTGTATCTGCCAGCCGGAATTCCCGCCTGCGCCATGTCACGGATGAGGTCGCAGATTTGATCGATCTCCCGGTCTCGCTCTGGGCTTGGGCCGAGGAAAACATGCGGTGTGCCCTGCGTTCTCGCCGGTCCCGACGACAGCGGCAGGATCATCATATCGAGCGAAACGTCTAAGGATGCCAGCTTCTCTTTGAACTGCGACAGAATATCTGCATCCCAGCTCTGCCACGGTCCGGGCGGATTGGCTGAAACATGATTCACACCAAGCTGGGTAAGCACTTTGTAGCTCTCCCAGTTGTCTCCGGTAATGTGTTGTGTTCCAACGTGCATCTTGATCTCCTTCTTGTGTGTAGAGCGGGATGGCTCATTCCCTTCCCTGACTTGTTTTACGCGCAACCTATTGCATTGGTGAAAAGGGAGCCGGAAACAGGATCTTGCTTTCTTGTCTGACAGGTCTAACCGAGCCTCGCGGTGGCCAGATGCCTTTCTCCCGTGTCTCCTCTCGTATCCGCAGTCGGGCGTCAAAACTTGGATATGCCCACAGATGGACGAAGTTGTTGAGTCCGCCGAATTCTGAATACCAGCAGCTTGCCAAGGGCGAAAGTTTCTCACGCTCGGTGATATTTTCACCCCACACTTCCAGGACTTGTGGTATGCTTTCTGCGGGATAGGTGTACAAACGCATCTCATATAATGGGCCGATGTTCCTTTCGCCCAGGGGAGTTGTGAAGGGGGCTGGAAGGTAAATTTCAGACACCATCGAGATGATGAGTTTGCCTGTATCAGGAGGCCATTTCGGGTTTGGCCCCGCCTCTGCGGCACGCCTGATCTCAGCCCTTTGGTTGAGATCTTTGTAGGGCCAGATAGCGACCATCTGATTCAGAGGTCCAGCTTCGGTGTACCAGTGCCCGCCGAGTTTCGAGAATTCCTGGCGACCGGGTAGTTTTTCGCTGAACCGTTTCCAGTATTCGTGAAGTTGGCCGGTTTTCAGGTTGTAGGTTCGTATCTCGTAGATCATGCTATTCCTCCTGCGTTTTTTCGGTCTGATCTATTGCCGATTAATTGGAACCGTTTAGCCAAACAATATTGGGATTTACACTGGATGTGGCATGCTCATATTACATCAATTTATTATCTTTGTAAACACAAAAATGAGACGCCGAAGTACCGTCAACCCAACCCCGACATAAAATGAACCATCCCGGATTTTTTCCGTCTAATTAGTGGTTAGGCAAATTAGGGAGGAACCATGAGCAAAGAAAATGTTGAAGTAGAATGAGTAGAAAAGAAGTTTTCCTATGCACTGATTCCATCTAAATGATAAATTAAAGTTGAGGAGAATCAGGAAATGGATCAAACCTATACTGCTCTTATCCAACAACGTGGGGACTGGTGGATTGGGTGGATCGAAGAAATCCCCGGCGTGAACTGCCAAGAAAGAACGCGCGAAGAACTGCTTGATACCCTGAGAATCACGCTTTTGGAAGCCTTAGCATTCAATCGATAGCAAGCACAGCATCGCTGAGAGCGGGTATCAAGAAATAGCAATCCAAATCTGAAACAGAGAACATTGATTAGGCATCTCAGAAGGGGGCTACTTAAAACATGGAATTAGACGAGAACACACGAATAAAAGTTCTTATTGAGAAAATACGACACCTTAGTGATCCAGGGCAAGTGGGGGTGCCGTGCTTTGAAGCGGCCTCCTTGGCGGAGTCGGTCCTTTATGACACAGTCGGGAGAAACCATCCACTCATGGCCGCTCTTGGCGATGCACTGAAGTCTAATGACTGGCTGAAAGCTGGCGCAGTGAGTCGTAGTGTAGTAACACTGTACGATGAGGGTGGGCTCAGAAGCCCTCGACTGGCAATTGCTCACGAGATAGAGGGAGAAATTCTTGACATCGCCCAGGAACAGGTTGAAGCCTCCGAGAAAAATGCTGACGAGACTCAAAAGCAACTACAACTTGCGATCGCTGCATTTCTGGCGGGTGCTGCTCTAGAGGACGCGCTGAGACGACTGTGTGACGCTCGCGCTGTCAAATACGATCCGCAGCGAACATCTATATCAACGCTGCAAGCGGCACTATACCAACCAAGGGAGCAGATCGAGGTGATTTCAAGATCTGAGAATAAGCAGATCACTGCGTGGGGAGAGACGCGAAACAACGCTGACCATGGCCGATTTAGCGAAATTACCTACGCAGAGGTTCTAGCGATGGTCATCGGTGTCCAGGGATTTATAGATAGGCATCTTCCCTAGATACCTTCTAATCAACGAGAACATCACAATGATAACAAAAAACAACTTTAGAGATATGCTCAAAACGCTAGGCTTTACGGCTGAAGGGAACACCTTCCAAAAATCAATTGGCGAAGCCAACTTAAAAGTTGATTTTGACAAAGAAGAAATGATTTACCCCGAGGATAAAGGGTTAACAGTCAATCGACAGGACACGTGCAATTTCTCACATCCGGAGAATTTTGTTGTGTTTGAGTGCGTCCATCGACTGCTAGAAAAAAGCTACAAGCCCGAACATTTAGAACTTGAACCTACATGGCAAGTTGGGCGCGGTGCAAGCGGAGGACGTGCCGATATATTGGTTAAAAACCAGGAAAATAAGGCTTTGCTGATTATCGAGTGCAAAACGGCGGGAGATGAATTTGAAAGGGCGTGGCAGAAGACCCAACAGGATGGCGACCAATTATTTGAGGGGTGTGCATAAATATAGTTGACATAATCAAGCCAAAAGGGTTTCCTATTGTTATCATAGCAAAAGGAGCCCCAATATGGTACAAAGACCAATGTTGGCTGATTATGTCACTCTTATTATGCAACTCTTTGAGCAGTTTATGCAACACCGTATTGACAAACCAGGTGTCACACACGCAAAACCATTGACATATTCAACCACCTCGTTTATCATTTTCTTCATGTTGATGCAGTTTCACGGCATCTATGGCTTCAAAACGCAATGGCGGTGGCTAATCAATCACCCAGAAGTGTTACAAATGCTGGGGTGGCAACAGCCCCCTCATCGAACCACGATTGCACGTCGCTATAAGGCATTATATGAAGTGATAGAGGCATTTGTATTGTTTATCGGTCAGTATGCCACTGACTTGTCCCAACAATTCAACTTGGCTCATCTGGTAGCCGACAAAAGTTTATTTAAGGCACGAGGACCCGTCTGGCATCAAACTGACCGCAAAGCAGGAAAAGTACCTAAACATCTACGCAACCTCGACACCGATGCCACGTGGAGCAAGAGTGGTTATCATGGCTGGGTCTATGGCTACGGACTTCACATTATCTGCACACAAGGTGCGTTCCCAACACTGATAACTGTGCACCGTGCGTCGGTCTCCGAAAGTTGGGCGATAGATGCTAAAGCGTCTGAGATTCTGACACAACTTTCACCGCAGACACTCACTGCCGATGATGCCTATACCCAAGCAGACCGTATCCGTCGTTGGGCGAAGGCACAAGTCGCTTTGATTACCCCGGCACTTAGATGGACAAAGGGACGGTTTGCCAAGGCGTATCATCGATTTATCAACCAACCCAAGCAGCGTCTCTGTTTAAGCAAACGTCGCAGTTCGGTTGAACCGTTGTTTGACTTGATTGCTAAAGTGATAGGCGCCACTCCTCAACAGAAGCAGTTACCGGTCAAGGGGTTTTTCAATGTACGCTGTTGTTTAGCTATCGGGGTGTTATCAGTGCAAGTGGCTATGATTGCCAATGCCATATGGAAGTTACCTGCTCGCAATATCTCTCATATGGCGGCTGTTTTCCAATGAACTACTATGCACACCCCTCAATTATTTAGTTATGCTCAACAAATCGCCGAAACACAATACTTATGTCTTTACGCTTCTAGCTTCATCGGAAATGAGCTAGATTTTGACCACAAAATTATTCCTCATCGTGACAATGCGAAAATTTTAGAACGAGATACAACACTGCTGTCTTTTACCAAAGCCACCAACGTTGAAGACCGCTTCGCCGCTTGGCGTGATACCTATCAATCACAACATGCCGAAAGCGGTATTTTTGAAGGCAATATTCAAGCCTACCAAATCGGTAAAAACAACTACACCCTAGCAGACGACACCAAAGCCATTGATGCCACCGATAAAGAGGGTAAATACCATCAATTCCGAACAATTTTAAGAAAGCACAACATAGCGAGGCGAGAGAACGCCTTTGAGGTATTGGTCAATCTGTTTTTATGCAAACTTGTTGACGAAGAGGACAACGAAACCGACCTGAAATTTTATTGGAAAGGTCGTACTTACGATGATTACTTTGATTTTGTCGATAGATTGCAAAACCTCTATCAAAAAGGGATGCGTAAGTTTCTAAACGAAACCATCAGTTACATCAGTAACGAACAGATTGACGCCGCATTTTGGACGGTCAAAAACAAACGCAACGCCACCAAGAAACAGATTCAAGCCTATTTTAGAGATCTTAAATTTTTCACTAATTCCGCTTTCTCCTTTCTGGATACTCACAACAAAGAATTATTCAACAAAAACGCCGAAGTGTTGTTAAAGATTGTGCAGATGTGGCAAGGGTTACGGCTCAAAACAGATGATCCAAACCAGTTTTTGGGGGATATGTTTGAGTTTTTTCTCGACAACAGCATCAAGCAGTCCGAAGGACAGTTTTTCACGCCTTTGCCTATCTGCAAATTTATTGTCGCGTCCTTGCCACTCGCTAAAAAAATTGCAGCCACCCCCGAACCGATTAGAATCATTGATCACGCCTGTGGTTCGGGGCATTTCTTGAATGAATACGCTTATCAAATAAAACCGTTGATTGCAGAGCAGAACAGGGATCTAAGCGACTATTATAGCCAGATTACCGGCATTGAAAAAGAAGATCGTTTAGCCAAAGTCGCCAAAGTTGCCGCCCATATGCACGGTCAAGGACAGATCAAGATACTGGATGCCGACGCGCTTGCTTCTCACCCTGAAGTCCCACCGGCGAGTTTCGATGTCTTGGTGGCAAATCCACCCTTTGCAGTGGAAGGATTTTTAGAAACCTTGAGCGAGGAGGATAAAAAACAGTATCAACTTATCAAAGCCACGGGTGAAAGTAGCGATACCAATACCATTCAATGCTTCTTTTTAGAACGGATTCATTACTTAATGGCTCCCGGTGGTCTGGTCGGTGTGATTGTTCCTTCCAGCATTCTGTCGAATACTGATGCGGTTCACACCCGCACGCGTGAGTTTCTGTTACAATTTTTTAATCTGGTGAGTATCGCCGAACTAGGTAAGGGTGCTTTTGGCAAGACAGGCACCAATACGGTGGTGCTCTTTTTAAGACGGAAAACGCAAAGACCTGAAGCAGCCGAGCATTACCACAATCGAGTGGAAGACTTTTTTGAAGGCGATCTCGAAAATGCAGAATATCAAGACGACTACCTGATAAAAGCCTACTGCGAGCATATTGAAATCCCTTATGAGGAATACATCAAACTCTTTGCCCCAACCAGCATCGCACAACTTACTGAGTTATTGCAATACGATATTTTCAATGACTACAAACAAGCCTTTAGTCAAAGTGCGGAGATGAAAGATCTGAAAAAATCCAATGTCTTTAAGAGAAAAACGGCAACGGAACAATCCGCAGAATTAGAGCAGCGCTTTATCGCTGACCTACATGCCATAGAAAAAAACAAACTCTATTACTTTATTCTGGCACACGAGCAAGCTGGCAGAGTGCTGATTGTCAATGCACCGAGCAGCAAAAAGGAATTAGACCAATTTTTAGGCTATAAGTGGAGCAAAGCCAAAGGCAGGGAAGGCATTAAATACAACGGGGGCGAAACGGTCAACGATATTATCACTCCCCTGTTTGACCCGAAGGATTTAGACAATGGCAGCAAAATAAACACGGCGATCAAAAGCAACTTTATCGGTGAAACCACGGACCCACTGCCTGAATACTGCAATTATGCCAAACTCACCGATATGCTGGATTTTAGCCGCGCAGATTTTAATAAAGCCATTAGCTTAAACCCTCAGCAGAATACTGATATTGAAACCAAGTGGAAGCGAAAAACTATACAGAATTTACTAGGAGAAATTGATGGACATACAACTCAAATACAGGAAAGCGAAATTTTAGAAAAAGGGGAAACAGCAGTTATAACACAAGAACAAGATTTATTAATTTCTGGGTATACTGATAAAAAAGAAATTATTACAGATTTACCTTTAATTGTTTTTGGCGATCATAGTTGTACATTCAAATATATAGATTTTCCATTTATTTGTGGTGCTGATGGCACACAATTATTAAAAGTTGATGAGAATGAATTAATACCAAAATGCTTTTATTATTTGAGGGGTGTGCATAGTAGTTCATTGGAAAACAGCCGCCATATGAGAGATATTGCGAGCAGGTAACTTCCATATGGCATTGGCAATCATAGCCACTTGCACTGATAACACCCCGATAGCTAAACAACAGCGTACATTGAAAAACCCCTTGACCGGTAACTGCTTCTGTTGAGGAGTGGTGCCTATCACTTTAGCAATCAAGTCAAACAACGGTTCAACCGAACTGCGACGTTTGCTTAAACAGAGACGCTGCTTGGGTTGGTTGATAAATCGATGATACGCCTTGGCAAACCGTCCCTTTGTCCATCTAAGTGCCGGGGTAATCAAAGCGACTTGTGCCTTCGCCCAACGACGGATACGGTCTGCTTGGGTATAGGCATCATCGGCAGTGAGTGTCTGCGGTGAAAGTTGTGTCAGAATCTCAGACGCTTTAGCATCTATCGCCCAACTTTCGGAGACCGACGCACGGTGCACAGTTATCAGTGTTGGGAACGCACCTTGTGTGCAGATAATGTGAAGTCCGTAGCCATAGACCCAGCCATGATAACCACTCTTGCTCCACGTGGCATCGGTGTCGAGGTTGCGTAGATGTTTAGGTACTTTTCCTGCTTTGCGGTCAGTTTGATGCCAGACGGGTCCTCGTGCCTTAAATAAACTTTTGTCGGCTACCAGATGAGCCAAGTTGAATTGTTGGGACAAGTCAGTGGCATACTGACCGATAAACAATACAAATGCCTCTATCACTTCATATAATGCCTTATAGCGACGTGCAATCGTGGTTCGATGAGGGGGCTGTTGCCACCCCAGCATTTGTAACACTTCTGGGTGATTGATTAGCCACCGCCATTGCGTTTTGAAGCCATAGATGCCGTGAAACTGCATCAACATGAAGAAAATGATAAACGAGGTGGTTGAATATGTCAATGGTTTTGCGTGTGTGACACCTGGTTTGTCAATACGGTGTTGCATAAACTGCTCAAAGAGTTGCATAATAAGAGTGACATAATCAGCCAACATTGGTCTTTGTACCATATTGGGGCTCCTTTTGCTATGATAACAATAGGAAACCCTTTTGGCTTGATTATGTCAACTATATTTATGCACACCCCTCTATTATTTAGTCCAGTTAGTTGAAATTCCAAACAGAGATAAATATGAGAGACACTTTAAATATTTAAAAAATTTAGAAATCCCCCTCCCACTGTTTGAAATACAACAGCAGATTATCAATGAATGCGAGGCAGTGGATCAGGAAACCAACCAAGCCCTCCAAACCATTGTCACCTTCAAACGGCAGATTGAAGAAAAGGTGCAAGTGGTAATCAATGTAGGGTATGAAATGCAGAGAATAGATAGAGTGTTAACTTTGGAATATGGGATTTCTTTACCTGAACACAAAAGAATTAGTGGTGATTTTCCTGTTTATGGTTCAAATGGAGTCGTTGGAAGCCACAATGAATTTTTAGTTAATGCACCTTGCATAATAGTTGGACGGAAGGGGAGCGCGGGGGAAATCAACTGGTCTGATAAGAATTGCACACCGATAGATACAACCTTTTATGTAAAGCTATTGGATGAAACTGCTACAGACTTAAGGTTCACTTACCACATGTTAAAGTCATTAAACCTGCCTTCATTGAAGGCGGGGTCAGGGCCGGGCGGAATCAATAGGAACAATGTGTATAGCTTACAAATCCCCGTTCCCCCGCTTGATATTCAACAGCGGTTAGCGGCAGAAGTCAAGCAATTAGAAGAAGAAATCACCCAAGCCCAAGCCATAATTGATAAGGCCACCGAGCGTAAAAATGTTATTCTCGCAAAGTATCTATGAAAGCAGAAAAAAGCACATCAGTTGTGGCGAATTCGGTTAGTTTACACTTTTTGGCAAACTTGCGCTGCAATTGAACTCAGTAATTAAACGAAGTCAGAGAAAGGAGCAAGAGGAAATTGGGACCAATCACGCTCTTTGATAAATCGTTTCTACAGTCGCTTAGCATTGATGAATCGGTATGGTTTGATAACTTCTTCTATTCTGTTATCTGCCCAATCTTCTACGTGGAGACGCTGGCGGAAGCGCACTATATCCCGCTTGCGCCGCACTGTACGATGTCTTATCTTGGGCTGACTGCTAGTTTGCATGTGGCGGCGTCTATTCCATTTTTCTTGATTCATGAAGGCTACAAGGACGTCTTACCGGAGGGGGTCGCACGGAAGACCTGGGAAATGAATGAGAAAGGCTACGTGGCACTGCCAGAGGGCCCTGGCTTGGGCGTGGAGATTGATGAGGCGTTGGTGCTCAAGGTGGGGAAAGAACCAGCGCGACAGTTCAAGTGGCCTGATAATCGATTAAAAGATGGCTCCATTGCAGATTATTGAGTGGATGGTTATTGAAGAAACTGATACCAATTATCTATAGACTACTAAGCCACGCTCATATGATTGACCAGATGAGCGTTGAATCGAAGGAGTGTTTACAGGAGGAAATCGAGATGAAATATCATGCTTACATTTCTATTGCAGGTGAGAACAAGATTTCGACCTTCACGATGCAGCCGGATACGGGAAAACTTCTGTTTCAGGAGGATGTCGCGGTCAGCGGTTCTGCCGGACCACTCGTGGTCCATCCTGATCGAAGTTTCCTTTACGCCGGCCTCCGATCTACCCGCGAAATTTCAAGTTTTCGCATTGATCAAAGTACAGGCGGTCTGTCGCTTATCGGGACGGTGTCGCTTGATGCGGATGCGTGCTACATGGCCACGGATCAAAAGGGCAACTTCTTACTTTCTGCGTATTATGGCGCCGGGGTGGCAGCGGTTCATCCCATTGGCCAGGACGGAGCGGTGGACAGCCTAGCCATCGAATGGCGTTCCACAGCGAATAAAGCGCATTGCATTATGACGGATACGTCCAACAAGTTTGCCTTCGTGCCCCATGTGGGTGAATCCAACCTTATTTTTCAATTCAAATTCGATGAAAACACCGGCGCACTAATCCCCAACGATGTGCCCACAGTTATCGCGGGAGAAGGGGAAGGTCCCCGTCACTTTGTCTTTCATCCGAACAAAGATATGCTGTATTTCTCAAACGAACAGGGGTCCGGTGTAACCGCCTACTATTTCGATTCGTCAGCCGGTATCCTGTCGGCTTTTCAGACAATATCGACGCTGCCGGGGGATTATGATGAGGAGAATTTCTGTGCACAGATCCATATCACACCCAATGGGAAATTCCTATATGTTTCAAATCGCGGTCACGACAGCATTGCAGGTTTTTCGATCGACGAAAGCACCGGTCGGTTAGCTTCTTTGGGACAACAGCCGACGGAAGCGACACCGAGAGCATTCACCGTCGATCCGACGGGAAACTTCCTTTTTGCCGCCGGTCAGGCTTCGGGCAAGCTCGCCTCTTACCGAATCGAGTCCGAAAGCGGCACGCTTACGCCTTTAGAGACATACACGGTTGGGGAAAACCCCATGTGGGTGGTTATCTTAGGCTTACCAGGCTGATGGATGTTACCTGGATGGGGAGGCTTAATGATTCAAGCCAACAAACACAATATCAAAGTTGGCCAAAAAATTGACAAACAGGTGAAATCCGAGTGGTGGACGAATGCGGTGTTGTGGTCGCCGGTGGAGGTGTGACCGTATTTGCCACAACCGTCGCCGCCGGTCGACTGGTTGAGCAAATCGATGGTTGGCACAATGATCAGTGTGCTGCGACCAACGCGTTCAATGGCTTTGAGCGCAAGGAAGGTTTTTCCCGCGCCTGTTGGCAAAACAACCGTGCCGAGACAGTCTGCATCAATCCACGCCTGCAATGCCTCCTGCTGATAGTCGTGAAGATCGAAATCGAGTTTGAGCGTCGGCTTGATGGTTTCGTATTGAGGAACCGTTGTTGCGTATTGGACGCTGTCTTCACGGAGTTGGTTCACGGCATCCGGATAGTGCAACGCGAGCGCACACCACTTTTCAACCCGCGTATCCCATTCAAAGTGCTCAGGAGGCGTTTCCGTGTTTTCAGCGATAATTGTGCCGTCATCGTAGCGGAAGTAGATTTTCTTTTCTTCGCTCACGGTTCATGATGCGTAGAAACACAACCTTTCGACTTGGACAGCACGGTAAAGACTTGACCTTGTCAAAGGTGGTTTTGTGGAGACTGCTTAGTGGACTTGAATCTGGAGGGATAAATCCGTCTCAACTTGCTTTAGTCGTTTGTTATAAATTTGAATTATCTCCTGCAAGATTCCAAAGAAATCAGTCCTTTTTTCAGTAGCGATTTCGATAATGTTTAATGCTACGAATCCTTCTATCGAAGTGATTGTTATATCTTCCTCAATACCTTCATCTTGCGCAAGCGCTTTGGCTCTGTACTCTTGATCATTTGGGATGAGGAGCACTGGATGCTGACCTGCTTTTACATTTGTCGCACATTTTTGGATAACACTTCTTGATGGCGTGGCAGTGACATGGTAGACCGTTTGTGCGATGGTAAAGTCACCGTCACGATCCGTTTGTCTATCAGCAGCATGAGCCGGATGATTCGGCACAGTTATGCCCTCGTATCGCCTTTCCAATTTCGCCCCCACAAGGTGTTGCTCGACCACGCCACCTGAGTTCTCCTTCGCATTTTCCAGAATAAGGCGAATCCAAGCCGTTGGCGCATGTCTTCGATTAAGCTCTAGTTTAAGGCTTTGTCGACTAAGCCATACCCTAGCTAACCTTGCTGTTTCTCCAATTAAGTCCTCAAGTAACTTATCTCGTTCCTGATTAGAAAGAGCCATTAATGTTCTTCCCCAATTAAAGAGTTCAAACAGCTTTTGTCCATCTTGAGGTGCCTGGCGCGTCGTGACTTCCTTAAGATACTTGCTGCTAACACCGTACTTTGCCAATATTTCTTCGAGTCCTGCCCGTGCTCCTTTGACTTCGCCTCCCTTTGATATGACATCCGTTCTTGAAACAGGACAGCTTCGACGTAAGTGATCAAGAACCACGATTCCAACAGCGACTGTATTTCGGGATATTTTTCCGCGCCGTGTACAAGACTTAATCCACTTATGGAGCGTCTCGAAGCTTTCTTGCCTAATTCGTTCGGTTTGAGCACTCATTAGCTCGCCTTCTCCATGTTTAGCGCCTTCCGTATTTCCGACCGAATCCGTTTTCTTGCGGATGGATGACTCATTTCATGTTCCCAAATTCTTATCACATACCACCCACTACGACATAGTTTTTCGTTGTTCATGTGGTCTCGCTCAATATTACGTCTGATTTTTTTCTCCCAATATTTGCGGTTTGTTTGAGGTCGTAGCATCCGATCGCAATGTGGACAACCGTGCCAAAAGCAGCCATCTGCAAAAATAGCAACATGTTCTGTCGAGAAAACAACATCAGGCTTTCCGGCAATCTCACCGGCGTTTTTCTTCCAACCCTTTAGTCCCATACCGGCAATCATAGAGAAAAGCCGTCTTTCGAGGCTAGTACCTTTTCCCTTGACGGCTTGCATTGTCTTCCGACGGTCTTCCAATTTAAGATTATCAGCCATCTTTATTAGACCTTATAAACAGCTTGTGGTCGCTGACGGCTCAATTTTTCAACGAAGGGATTGAGGGCGTTTTCGGCTATCCAAGCAATGGCAGGGACACAAACGGCATCGCCAAATCCCCATAGTGCTTGGTTGAGGGGCACGGATATTGTGTAATCATCGACGCCCATCAATCGCGCACATTCGCGGGGGGTAAGAAGTCTTGCGAAGTATTTCCCCCTTCCAGCCTTAAACAGAATTTGTCTACCACTCCCGCCCCGGGGTGTGCGTAGGCAACCTGCTAAACCATCGACCCTCAACTCTGCCATTGATTTACCTTTGCGCATTCGACGAAAAACCGTTCCGTAAGACCACTCTGAGCCCGCTATCATCCGATCCGCTATCTCCGCATGACGTGGACTCATCTGATTGAGAAGATACGTCGCACGTTCCGGACTCCACCACTCCGGCGCGTTTTCAGGGAGATCTTCAAGGATCGCTTCAAGCGTTATTTTTCTCTGTGGTGGGGCTGGGAAATCGTGTATGCTCCATTGAATTTCTGGATGCATTAGGATAAAATCGAACAACGCCTTCGGCCTAACCTCGCCCCAAAAATGTGGCGTTTCTTTCAATTCGTGTAACCCTAAATAACCATTCAGAAGTCCAATAACAAAGAGACGCTGCCTGCTTTGCGGTACAAAGTTCGCTGCATTTAGCATAATTGCATCAACACAATATCCTAAGCGGTTTAGCGCAAGCAGGGCTTCCTTGAAATCTGCTCCTTTATGCGACGTAAGGAACCCGGTGACGTTTTCTAGTAAGACGATGGGAGGTTTACGTTTCTCCATCTCTTCAAGAATACGAATGAATTCCCAGAAAACGGAGGAATGTTTGCCATTTAGGCCAGAGTATCCACCCGCAAGCGACAGATCGTTGCAAGGAAAGGATGCGGTAGCCAAAGTAACAGTCGGAATATGTCCAGCGGAGAGATTGCGAATATCTTCTAAGAGAAGATGCGTATCGGCATCGCTGAAGTGCCCTTTGTACATCTCGTATTTCTGAAGATCTATATCATTGGCAAATGATATAGACCAACTTTGTTGTTCCAACCCCAACCTCATCAAACCAATCCCTGCGAAAAAATCGGCGAATGTTCTATTAAATCTTTGGCGAATACTTGTTTGCATATCACTTGTTACTCTTTACGTTGTACGCATCACGCACAGGCTGACGACATCTCTGCTGAGAGCCCCTTTTTTCGAGTGTGTCCTTCGTAACCACTTCATACAGAATTGCGTATTTTCCTTCACGCTTGCCGATTGAATCCCCTTCGCCCTAGCCAGCCATCGAAAATCGCATATCCCCAGAAGAGTGCCATTTGAATTAGACCACTGATCTTGAACTGCCAACGTGGGCGAAACCGCCACTGTGCGGTACTGTAAATGCTTAATCCATATTCGTCTTTCTTAACCGAGTATGTCTGGTAATTATCAGCTATCAACCACCAACTACCTTCTTTTTTTGTTGAAATCTTCGCATCTTTATAAACTAAGACTTTATGATTCCTAAATTCCTGTCGCAAACTCTCTGAGAGACCTTTGCTATCCACTAAATCCTTTTGGAACTCAGCCCCCATGCGAAATAGAAACTTTCTGTCGGACGTGTGTAACGGATAACTACGCCACCGTTTTTGTTCCCTATTTTCCGCAGCGGGTTCATGGACTTCTGAACTTACTTCTGCCTGTTTTTTCGCCTGTCGCTCGTCCGGCGATTTATCAAACAGATCGAGGCGTGTCAAATCTCGCCAACTGTTCACCGGCAACGAATGGATGTAGATGAGCGCTGCTGCGGAGGCAACCCCCAGGAATAGAATGAATCCTTTCAGCTGCTTACGCAGATAGAGCTGTCCCAGTCCAGGCATAACAACCGACAGCAACATGGCGCGGTAAGATCGCCTGCCGGCACTCACTTCTGCCATCCTGATCTCCTCCTTCTATGAGTCGCTACTGGCAATGAGGTAGACGCCGATACAGATGACGATCACCCCAATGATCCGTATCTTTGGCACCGGTTCTTTGAATAATAATCATGCAAAAAAGATTGATAAAACATAGCCCAAACTGATCATCGGGTAGGCGACGCTCAGTTTGACCCGTGACAAAATCACAAGCCAAATCGCCGTTGTGAATCCGTACACCGCAATCCCGCCAATGACAAATGGATTCAAAAGCGCCCGAATTAACATCGGGATGACAGCTTTCAGCGATCCAACCCGACCGACATCGATCATTCCCTGCTTCAACAGGACTTGACCCATAACCGCTAAACATACGTTAAAAAAGAGTAACAGAAAATCTTTCCTCATTATGTGTAAGTGCTTCCCTTCAATTGTACAGTTTGAATATTGTCCGTCATCGTTGTATCCTCTTTGTCTTGTAGTGATGACTCAACCATTGAGTTCTCGGATAGGCTCTTAGTATACAAGCCGGTTGAAATTTTTAACAGATGCAAAAGCAATACAAACTTTTCGGCTTCCATTGTATTCTTTTGCTATGATTAACCTACGCCATTTACTAACGTGAAAAGTTTCAACCGGTTCTACAACAATTTTGCGCAAAAGTAAATTTGACATTAAGGTGTGTATGAAATATAATATAAACTGTTCATTTCCGCTGATGTTGCTTGGAGACAGATATGCATACCTCGCAAGTTATGGATCATTATGAAAATCCGCGGAGTGTTGGCACGATCAAAGACGCCGATGGGGTGGGAGTTGTTGGCACACCCGCTAGCGGCGATATGATGAAACTCACAATCAAGGTCTCTCAAGATCGGATTGTCGATGCAAAATTCAAGACATTTGGGTGTCCAACCGCAATCGCAGCAAGTTCCGTCATAACAGAACTCATCAAGGAATGCACCATTAAAGCGGCACTGAAAATTACGAATCGGCAAGTCGATGAAGCGTTAGGGGGATTACCATCAGATAAAACTCACTATGCTGTGCTGGCTGAAAAGGTATTAAAAGCTGCAATTCATAACTATATCTCACAAATAAATGAAGGAGGAGAATCAATATGATTACGGTCACTGAAACGGCTGCAAAAAAGGCGTTCCTGTTATTAGAAAAAACGATGGAAGGAGACGGCATGGATCCGGACAAGGAGCACGGTCTGCGTATGCAGGTTATTGGCGGCGGCTGCTCCGGTTTTCAGTATAATCTCGGATTCGATGAACAACGGAGCAGCGATAAAGTCTTTGAACACCACGGATTGAAGGTTCTCATTGACCCGCGCAGCACACTCTACCTCGCCGGTTCAACGCTAGACTATAAAGACGGTCTAATGGAGTCCGGTTTCAAAATTACCAACCCCAACGCGAAGTCTGAATGTGGTTGTGGAGAATCTTTCAGTGTGTAAACCTGATTCGCGTTTTACAGGCACAGGGCAGGAAGCTCAAATTGAGTATCCTGCCCTTTTTTATTTTGACAATGTTAAATTTCAGACCAAAGCCCGGTAACACATGTGCTTGCATCCCGATCCATCGGGGTCTCCCGACTTGTGATCCAAAGAGGCGGGAGAATCTCAATCTGATGTCTTGGGGTGTGGTACGCCTGCCATTTTCTTCGAGTGAAAGCCATCTCCCTTTCCTTCGACCAAACGGTAAGGAATTTTTCCCCATCTAGGTAATCCAGTGAACTTTTAGGGACAATAAACACGCTACCTGGTAAACAGTACACTTCACCTTGTAAAATCAGGGTAGCCAATCCTTTTGCTCGGTACTTTTCCTCAATTAGGTCTACAATTGGAAAGTCCATGTGGATAAGTTTACCACATCTTTCATCTCTTTGCACTTTGTTTTAACATGAGCCAACGATGCTTCTCATTTATCTCACGATAGCAATCGTCTCGGTTTTCATTGGCGCTGCGGTTGCCTTTTTTATTTTGCGCGGAAATCCGATTTTATTCTCTGCGATTCTGGGCTTCACAGCCAGCGCAGTTTTGGGGATAATCATCTTTCAGCTCTTACCCCATCACTATGAGGAGTTAGGATTTATAAGCCTTTTCATCATGGGGCTTGGTTTTTTGACAATCTTTCTGATTGATGAGCGTATCATCCATCAATACGCACAGTTGAGCTCACGCCGAAGCCAAAAGCCATGTCCGATGGATTTGGCAATCCATCGGAATCTGTAAAATGTGTATACCCTCCCATTGACCAATACAGAATTAACTCAATAACTCTCTTTCAAAAGCACCATTCAGGATAGGGCCTCTTCGGATTTTCTTAATGGAATCGTGCAATTCACTTTCGTCATTATTCTGAATTGAATATCGTATCCCCCCAAATTCACGCTTTTCCCAATGGCGTTGAATACGCTTCCTAAACGCGGCAAGATCTACTTCTCTCTTTGATGCATAATCAGAAAATACAGCTTCGAGAAAGTCTGAACCTAGATAATACAGTGGGGCAAAATCGGAAGCGGGATCTCCTAGACGACAAGCCTCAAAGTCAATGATCCCGACAAGATGCTGCAAGTCTTTCTCCAAAAGGAAATTCTCATACCATAAATCACCGTGAATAAGTGATGGCTCGAACATGAAATTTTCTTCACCTTCCTGATATACTTTCCACCATTCAACGACGAGAGTTTGTTCACTTGTACTCAAGATGCGCTTCAGAGTCGGTAGCACATCCTTCTTCAGCTTTTGATCTTCTTCAAAAAGATCTGGGTGTTCCAGCCCAAATGATCGGGCATCTAATCCGTGTAAAGCTACCAGAAAATTCGCGATATCAAGCGCAAGAATGGGTAGATTGGTTTTTCTAATCAACTCTTTCGTCAGCGTTATTCCATCAATCTTGGGATAACACAAGACTCCAAAAGGAAATGCTTCCGATGACTCAATAAAGTACTGAGGCGTAGGTATTTGAGGGGTGCTCATAAGTCCCCTTATCGAAAGAGTGTAATCAGATGTGTTACATTTCTCAGGGGTCTTCCCCAAATAGAATTGACTAACATAGCCAGTTGCAGTAAAACCACCCCCAGCATCAAAAAGGTAGAGACATTCGCTTTTCGACTCACCGGCAATTGCTTATGATTGGTATGGGTCGATAGTAATTGGCTCAACAATCCAAAGATAGGTTCAATAGCAACCTTGCGCTTGTGTTGATAGGTCTGCAACTGCGCCGATTGATTCACCGCTTCAACATAACGCCGTGCCCGCTGACTCTTTGCGCCTCTGACGGGAGTGATTAGCAACAGTCCCTGGTTCGCCAAGTGTTGGGTACGTTTCAAGTCGGTATAGCCGGCATCAGCGACTAAATACCCGATGTTCTGTTCAAGCAGTGTGTCGAGTTGTCGGTCAAGGACGGCTTTTTCACTCACACACGCGGTGTCAATGGCACTCATACGAGGCAATCCCTCTATAGAGACGGTCAGATGAAGCCCATAGCCGTAAACCCAACCGTGATAGTGACTCTTTGACCAACTGGCGTCTGTGTCAATGGCACGGATGCCAGTTGGGATGCGATTGGCATTTCTATCCTTCTGATGCCAGACGCTTCCTTTTGCCTTAAACAGACTTTTGTCTTGGTAAACCACCTCTGGAGGTGAGTCAGGTATCAAAGTCATTCCCACATCACCGAGATACCCGATGAACGCCTCTAGCTGGTAAGCGAGTTGTTTGTAGCGTCGGCAAAGGGTTGCCCGAGACGGAACACATGCCAGTTTAAGACGACACAGCCACTGCGGGTGTAGCTTGAGCCATCTGTGTTGTGCCTTAAAGCGATGGAGGCCTTTGAGCGTTAAGATGGCAAAAAGGACAATCAAGCAGTCGTCTGTATACGATTTCGGACGTCCATGGCTCTCAGGTGGCGGTGCATGGCTGGAAGCGTTGAAATGGTCAAGTTGTTCAAACAAAAATGTGATATAATACGTACTGTCAGGATAACCCATGTTATAATCCTCTCTTTCTTGCACGTTAGATTAGATTATAACCGTTATCCTGACTCAAGTCTACTTATGAGCACCCCTCAGGTATTTCACAGGGGAGCAGATCGGCTATTTGAGGTAAAATCACCTTGTCCTGTAAGAATGCTTCGGATGACTTCGAATGTTTTCCAATCAGGACAATGTATTGGCCATCTGCTTCAATTGCGATACTGCGAAAACCTTCCCCAATGAGTTTCAAATCTGCGATCTCTAGGTCAGTCAGTTCTGTGTTAAGAGCTTTTTGGATTTCATCAAGCTTGCGTGTGATTTTGATTATGTGAGAATAAGCATCAGTGAACATTGAGATATTGGGAAGAGAGTAGTGGCGTGTCTTTCCTCTTTATATTTTTGAAGTTAGCCCTAAAACTACCATGGCACAGAACGTTCTCGCCATTTGCGAACCCGCGAAGTGGGTTGCCGTCAGGCCAAGGAGTGTAAGCGACGCAGCGCAAGTGGACGTGTTATGCGGCTCCTTCAGGACCGAAGCAACCAAAGGAAGCGAAGGGTTTGCAGGTTAGCCCCTCTTGGTTCGTGCTTTTTCAAACAGATTACTCCGCGAACGTCTTCTGGCCCGTTTCCTTCTGTTTTCGCCTCAACTCTGCGATCTCTTCGTCTGTCAGACTTTCTCTGTCCGTTACGATAGTCTGTTCGATCAATTCCAGCTTCAATTCCCGGTTAGTGAGCCACTCCCAGCGATCGGCATTTGCTGGGTGGGGATGTGGATGCACATCATCAGGACCAATCTCATCGGAAACGGCATAGAGATAACTAGGCGTGACGCCGTTATGCTTCACTTTACATTTGTCAGATAGAGATTCACCTCCGGTAGACATAGAGACAAGTGAAGGTCTGTGAGAGAATGCTTTCGCCACACTCTTGTTCTGTGTGATTGAACTTCCGCCCCGCAGTTTTGTCAGCTTTTGCTGAGAACCATGATACCACGTAAGACTATAGTCGCAATCTGACATCAGTTACCTCAAACTCTGAGCAGGAAAGGGAAAGGGCTACACCCTTTGCCAAGGTTTCGATTGAAAAAAATGGGAGCCCAGTCTGCTAATGCCGCATAACGTCTTCGCCGTGCCCAAACCGCGAAGTGGTTGGGCGGAGGACCGCATGGCCCAAAGCCGAAGGCACGATGGCCGCGGTTCTTCGTCTATGTCAGCGGCCTTCCCCAGGCGACTCTTGTTTCTAAGCCAGCTATCCGCTCTTTGACCCGTTGCGCCTAACGTTTAATGGTTTTCGAACCCGGAGCGTAGCGGAGGGTTGCCCGTAAGGGCCAAGGCAGCGCATGCCGCGCAGCGCTGTTCTTCTTTGTCTTCGAGGTGCATCGACAATGAGCACAGCGAGTTGCTCGCGACTTTGTGATCAAGCCTTCACCTCATATCACCCATCAAGATATTGATTGAACCAATAGGCTGGCATGGTCGCACGTATAACCGGCCACCATGACTCCGGTACAGGGAGATATTGCCACTCGCTCGGTTCGCTCAAGTCTGTTGAGTGAGCGGGCATCACAAGCGTCCCATTTACGCCCAAGACTTCTTGAAGTGCAATGATGGCTGCTACCACCCCGCCGCACACCCATCCCATCGTGCTCAAGGACGAGTGAACCAGCAATACCATCCCCGTTCTGACGCCAAGCGCACCGAGATTTGCCTGCAACGAGTCAATCGTGGCGGGCGTTTTCGTTTTTTGAACGACTTGACCTTCACGCATTTGGTTGTCCTCTTGCTTGCATTCGCATAACGTTTTTGCGCCCCGGAACTGCGAAGCGGTTGGACGAAGGCGCGTATGCGCCGTAGCCAGGGCACAGTGTTACAGGGCGTGGACTCAAATGGATCGTTCAGGAAGGAGATGGAGTTTGTCAGATGGCAGATAATCCTTCAGCTCCTCTAGATGTCTTATTCTCTGTTCCTCCAACTGAGCGTAAAGTGGGAATTCGGTGCCTTTCGCCCTGAACTCCACCACCAGAAGCCTACGCTCCCGATGCCCTGGGGTCACCGATCCGCCGTGGACGAGTGTCCCCGACAGCAGGGAGGCCTGTCCATGTTCTGCAAAAACTGGAACGGGGGCCCCGTATTCGAGATCAGGTGGTAATTGCTTGATTTCGTTGTTGTTGTCGTCTGGGTGATCGTCCATGTAGCGCATCACCTGCAAGTGACTTCCAGGTCGGTAGTACAGCGGGCAGTTGTCGGCCTGGATATCAGTCAGCCACACGAAAAAGCTACTCGGCATCGCAACCGGAGTGCTGTCGGAAGAGGAAGTTCCACACTTAAAATCAACGTGTTCCGGTTCAAGGGTCGACTGAGCGTTGGGCCTGGGTTTCGTCACCCGCAAGGACACGAACGCCAGTTCGACGGCCTCCGCACGCAGGATTGTCTTGGAAACGTTCTCGAAGAATGGATAGTAGACAAGCCTCAATAGTTCAGGTTGCAGGACGCTGCCTGTATACCATCCGACAGAATCCCCCCGCCCTTTGGGGATGAAATCAGCATCATCGAGTGCTTCTATGGCCTCATTCGCAGCTCGGAGCAATGCACAAGGAAAGCTTGGCGACAAAGTGACAAGACCAGCCGTATGGAATCTCTCAATGTCGGTTTGATCAATGCTTATATTTTACACCTGCTGTTACAGTGGCTGAACCGCTTCATTCATGTCCTCTACGGTGACCACAGTGCGCGAACTGCCCCAAACAGTTGGGCGAAAATGCAACTTCACCTAGCTGTACCGGGGCCCGTTTGCCGCCGGCCAGCTAACGGGACGTTATTCTTGTCTTTCCCAACCGAAACTTTCAAAAAACAGGACTTTCTGATAGTTTTCGAATGCCTGTCTAACATAAGGCACCATATTGGGCGGTAAATCGTGGACAGAATGCCAAGATAGGTCATCACACTTGTCTGGTTCTGCGTTGACGATGTCTCCGCTCCATCTGGAGGCGGCAAGGAAGAATGACACCCGTTCATCCTCATCCTTCCTGTGCATAACCCCGACCACTTCGATATCCGAGGGCAGAATCTCAATACCGGACTCTTCCTTCGCTTCTCTGATCGCCGCTGCCTTGACCTCCTCGTTACCGTCAATGTGTCCAGCAATCACGCTGTAGTTACCATCCTCATACCCAGTATTGAAGCGCCTCAAAAGCAGGATTTCATTGTTGTTGTTCGTTAGAAAAATATGGGCTTCTGGAGTCAGCTTGAATTTGTCAGACATCTACCGGCCTCGTAGAAGAAGCGCTTGAGCAGGAGAAGCAAGTGTGCATCCTACATGTGATTTGTTCCCAGACTCTAGCTGGGGCTAACGTTTTCGCGGCTTGCCGGAGGCCAAGTGCCGAATAGCGCGACTTACCTGATCTGATACGACGATTTTGCCTCCTGGTCTCTCAAGGTTGATTACACATATCCTCGAACTGCCTCCGGGTATAATATTTTGGCGCCTGAGAGCACCTCAGCGTTCGTCAACCACTCAGTTTCCTGCCGGACCCCGTCTTCTGTTATCGGAACCTTAGGCATTGAATAAAATCGGTTTTCAATCTCAATCTCATAAAGCATCACCAGTTCATGACCAAGGTCATCCTTGTAATAAAATATATTGTCGATTGTGCAGAGATACCTGAATTGAAGAAGTTCCGTACCTAATTCCTCTCGAAATTCACGCCTCAGCGCATCAGGACGCGACTCACCATATTTAACACCGCCACCCGGAAAACGAAAGAAAAACTCTCTACTGTCAGGGTGCGTAAATCGCACCGCAAGCACCCGATCCTTGTTCCGGACCATACCGAGAACAGTCGTGCGAATATGTTTCGTCCCGGGTTTCTGAACGAATGAAATCACATAGGAATCGAAAAAGCGCTCTTGGAACTCGGTTAGCGCCTTAATTTCATCTGCCCCATATCGGTCCACATGTCGTGAGACGACTAACTTATTCTCGTTGTCATCATTGCGGACAATTAGCCCAATTACGTTGCCCTCGTAGGAATCCAGAGGTTCAAATTCGCCCAGAACGTAGGCATCGATCTCTTCTCCATCCTCAGCACCGCGCGGCGGTAGGGCGAAGGCGCAAGTGCGCGGCAGCGAAAATCGCTGTGTTAACCGATTTGGAATTCTTCTATACCTTGCTCGAAAGGTTAGACTCGAAGTCAGATGCGACGATTCCGTAGATAGCCACGTCTTCAAACGAACCACACCTTTGTAGCTGCTGTCTCAGAATCCCCTCGAGTCTCATTCCCGCTTTTTCCATAACCCGACCCGAAGCGGGATTCTTGGTCATGTGACGTGCCTGAACCCGATTCAGATTGAGTTCCTCAAAGCCATACTGAACAAATGCCTGTGCAGCCTCAGTACAGTATCCGTTGTTCCAGAACGCCTTTCCGATCCAATAACCAAGTTCTCCGTACAGATGCTTTTGGTTGACATGAAGACCGATCGCGCCAATGAGTTGTCCACTAGATTCCAAAACGATGGCAAGGATGATTTCCGAGCCGTTCTGAAATGCCCCTTCATGGCTACCGATCCACTCTTCAGCCATCCTGTCCTCATACGGATGGGGCAGGTTCGGCACTGTTGCGGCCACGTCACGGTCCCCTGCCAACTTTTGGACGTTGTTCGCGTCTTCGAGTCTAAAAGGACGGAGGAACAAGCGATTTGTAGCTAATCTTGGCCAAGTTTTCACGGGATAATGCCCTCCAGATCCTTTCCATTTCGGCTAACGTTTTGCTGGTTTGCGAACCCGCAAAGCGGGTTGCCGAAGGCAGAGGCATCAATGCGCCAAAGCCGAGGTACGGTGTTAGACGCTGCGGTTCTTCGTCCTATGTCAGCGGCCTTCCCCAGGTGACCCTTGTTTCTAATTGGAAACTGAGGAGTCCCTCATCATCGGCAAAGTCAGACAAGATATGCGATAGTTCGGCGTCGAAGGCCCTAACGTTTTCCTCCCCCATGTGTTCCTTGGACATGCTTTCTCTCGAGTGAAAAGACTCAACATAGTCTGCTAGCGGTTGAGAGAAGTCAATCGGTGTTGTCCGCTTATCTCCAATTGGGTGTAGGTACCCTCTATTCGAGATCTCTTGAACCAGATCCATCTCCTCATAGTGCTTGTTGGTGGAATACTTGCGGATCAATGAAAGCTCTGCATCATGCCAAGGCGATCCGATAGGACGATCTCCATCAATGATTACGAGGTGCCCATCTGTCGTCAGCACTTCCTTGAATCTCGGAAAAACCACGCTCCACTCCATCCAATGAATACTTGCTCCAGCCGTCACCATATGGTAGGGCGGATACAACCGCTCCTCCTCGACGCGTCCATTGATCCACCGGAGGTTTGGGTGATCGCCGTTGATGAGCGACTTCCCCACTTGGATCATTTCTCGCGAGAAGTCAACCGCATCAACTCCGTCTACGTGATCGACGAGTGACCGTGCTATCTTTCCTGGACCACATCCGACGTCTAGAACTCTCCCCCGCGATTCTCCCAGCAAACTTAGAAGTATCCTATACGTCTCATCTGGATAGGGAGGCCGGAACTCGTACGCTTTCGCCAAACTCCGGTTCTTGAATCGGGATGCGTGATCGTCCCAGTATTGTCGTGGCCTTGTGGTTTTCATGTTTTAATCCTGCCTATTGGATAAACGCTTATATTCAAGGAATTTCTCTTGAACCAAACCTTTGGCGAAGAGGCTCTTGCTCAGATCAAAGCCTTCCTTGATGGAGTCTGTCCGTCCAAAACAGTAGAAGGCTGCACCGGCATTCAAGCAGACCATGTCCAGGATTGGTTCGGGAGTTTGGTTCTGTAAAAGAGATAGGAAGATTTCTGCATTCTCGTCGTTATCACCTCCTGGAATCGTGCTGTAATCCCGTTCAGTAATCCCGAAGTCCGAAGGTGTAATGTCATATTCTTTGGTCACATCTTCCGCCAGTTCAAATATATGAGTGGGTCCAGAAATTGAAATCTCATCAATTCCAGGTTCTCCGATAACAATTAAGAATCGCGTACGTCCAAGGTGGCGGAGCACTTCTGCCAGCCGTCTGCCCATATCTACATCAATTGTTCCAAGTATTTGATACTGAGGATTTGCAGGGTTGCATAACGGAGCGCTGAGATTAAAAATTGTTCTCCTGTCAGCTATTTGTCTGGCAGTTACAACCTTTTTCATCACCGGATGGTATGTGCGAGCAAACAGGAAACACATCTTCGTTCTGGCGAAAATGTCCTCTAACTGGTCGTCTTCAAAATCGAATTCACAGCCAAGTTTTTCGAGCAAATCAAAGCTTCCGTTCGGTCTCTTTGAACCTTTATTTCCGTGCTTGACAACTGGAACGCCACCGGCAGCCAAAATGAATGCAGCGGTTGTGGATACGTTGAACCGATCCAAACCACTACCGCCCGTACCACATGAATCGATAGCGTTGGAGGGCAAAGAAACGAGTCTCGACTTGGCCAATAATGCTCTTGAAAATCCGAGGATTTCATCGGCACTTTCGCCCTTTTCAGAGAGCGCTATAAGCAGTTCTGCTATCTGTCCGTCCGGTACATCATTTTCGAGTATTGCATTCAAACATTGTTCAGCCTCATTGGCTTGAAGAGATCCACTGGCTTTGAGTTTGTCAATGTATTTTGAAATCATGGGAAGCTTTTCCTGTTTACAAAAGAGCAGGAGGAAATAGTTCTGTGAGTTATTACAAGGTGTGTTAAGGAGGTTATTCTTTTTATTTTTCTCCCCCTATGCTTTTCCGATCAATACAAAAACAGTCTTTCGCATAACATTTTGCCGGTTTGCGAACCTCGCGCTTATCGAGGGGTTGCCGAAGATCAAGCCGCTGCAGGACGGTGCAGGACGGTGCAGTGGCAGCCGGGTGTTACCGGATGTGGACGTTCGGTTTCCTAGCTACTGAGTAGTTCAGACCTCTCGGACCCGACGAAGCAGTACGATTGGCCGATTAATCTCACCTGTTGCCTGTGATAGTGGCTGGTTCAAGTCCCAATCGTTCCACCAACCCACAAACTCGAACTCATCCATAGCGTCGGTTAGCAGGAGAAACTCCTGTGGATACATCACCCTTTGTAGGTCTGAACTAGATATCGTCAGGGATCGGCCGCAGTCTGTCACATTTAGAGTGGCCACTTCCTGGACAATCTGCTCGACGGGATCAACGTCCCTCAATGTGACGTTCACTTCGACTACGATCCCTTCCTTCTCCATTGTCCAGGACTGGCCCGTTTCTGAGAACGCGGGTGATTGACCAAATTGTACGCACCAGTCTAGGAGGTAAAGCGCTCCAGGATCGAGTGCCCTTGCCAGCGAACTGAAATGGCTAGACAGTTCCTCTGTGTTCCGTGCATACAGGGAGCCGAGCGCGACGAAAGCAAACTGGTATGTTGTGTCCACGTTGAAATCTATCATAGAGGCTTTGTGAAATTCTGCTGTCCATGTACTTTCAGTAACCTTCCTTTGGCCGGCGGCGAGCATGTTTTCGTTCGTATCTAGCCCATGATACTCGTAACCCCGTCGGCACAATTCCCGAAGGTGCGGACTCGGACCACAGGCTAACTCCAGCACTCGCCTCACCGGCACCTTGGCGAACCTCTCGAACAACTGCTCGAAACACGTTACCTCGTGAGAGATGTCACGAAATGAGAATGCCAGCTCGTAGTAATCTGGATAGTCGTAGAGTGCAGCGCTTCCGCTTTCAGATCTCATTTCTAAGTCTTTCACAGATTTAAACCTCATTTCCGGAAACGTTATGCCGGTTTACGAACCTCAAGCCTGTCGACGCGTGCCGAGAGGTGCCGAAGGCCAAGCGTCGTAGGAGCGCCGCATGAATTGCTGTGAATATGACGTGGATGTTATGCGACTGTGTTCGCTGCCGGTACCACATCAGTTATTGCAGAACTGACATTGCGACATTTTCGTTAATCCTGCTTTTAGGAATCCCTCTTGCGTAACCTCTGGTCAAGCTCCCAAAGAGCTGTTCGATTGCCTTCAAATCTTAGTAGTTCCACAGCCCGAGCGTACGTGAGCCAACGATATTCCGTGTGCTCATTGGAGATGATCAGATCTTTCTTCTGAACTTCAACCCCAAAGCAATACTCCGGAATCACATAGAGATCGCGACTCCAGTGTGGAACATTCTGGAAAGCCGTCACTGGAACGGAATTAACAGTCTGCAATTCGAGGTAATGAGCATTCTCGGATATTCCCGCCTCCTCGAAGGATTCCCTCCGCGCGGCTTGGAGTGGGCACTCATCATCCTCTCCTCCACCGGCAATCCCTTGCCAAAACTCCGTTTGCTCGTCGCTTCTCAGAAACATAGCATATTGGACGTAGCTCTCTGTCCCCACATGGTAGGGGAACACAAGAACCTGGAAGGGTGCGCGAGCCATTTGGGCCTCTTACCGTATATAGGATTAAGTCTCAGCTTTTGAGACTTTCCAGCTCCTCCTGCCTAAACTGAGGCTCACTGGCGGCCACCATAAAGTGTACGAAATCATTCTTGCGTTTTCCAAATTCCTGATAACCGTTCAGAAAGGGGAAATTCGCCGCGATCCAACGCACAATCTAATTCTTGAAATCCCTTCAGCAGTCTTTGACGTTGTTCCCGAGCAAAAGGGTTACAAATCTGGCTTTCCCAATAAGTGTCTGGAGCATTGTTCTTCAAATGCTCAATCAATTTCATAAGATTTCTGGCGGCTGGGGATGATTGAAACCTCGCTCTGTCATAATCGTCCATCAAAAAATCCACTCGCGTGAAGACCGAACCACCTGCATTTGAGAGCAGACATTTTCTCTTGCGCAACAATCCGAGCGGAACACATATCAAATGCCCAGGTTCTTGGATTCACATGTTCATTGACCTTTGAAATGACTTCATCCAGTGCGTGAATGGGCACGGCAATAAAAATGTATTGAGCGAAAGAAACAGTTTCTTCAAAATCGTTAACGGGTTTGGCCCCGATTGCTTCGATGTCTCCGGCAACGTTGCGAGTGGATGAAATGTGGACGTCAAAGTGTTCGCAGAAAATTTCCGCGAATCTTTGACCTATCCGCCCAAATCCGATGACGAGCATTCGAGAATTGTCCATAGTCTGTTCGATTCCTTGTTTCAATTTGAGGTTTGAAAGGATTCAAGTGAATTTCCCTGCTCTGAAAGAGATCTCTTGCACTTCGGGCAACAAAAAAATCCGAAGGCATTGACAATTCTTTTTGGTGTTGGGGGGCGAAGGGAGGAGATTTTTCGCCCCATTTTAAGTTTTTGATTTAGGTTCTGTTGACATTTCAAGGGAGCCATATAAGAGTGGAGATAAAGCTGAGAAATCCAAAATAACGGACAGCTAGCTTCTCAAACCGAGAGAAGATACGACGATACCATTTTATCTTGTTGATGAAATATTCAACCTGATGTCTCTCTTTGTATAAGTGTTTGTCATACGTTCTTTGGTCAACACGATGACTTTTGGGCGGTATCACCGCAATCGCTCCACTCGCCTTGATAACCGCGATAAAAGCGTCCGAATCGTACCCCTTGTCTCCAATCACATATTCACTGTTATATCCGATTATCAACCCTTCCGCCTCAGTTATGTCATGTCTCTGACCGGGGGTCAGATGAGTTCTTAGGGGATTGCCTAGTCCGTCAACTGTGATGTGAATTTTTGTACTGAAACCGCCCCGAGACCGACCTAATGCTTGGTTTTCAGTCCCACCGTTTTTTTTAAGGCGCCCGCCGCACACGGGTGAGCGCGGCAGATTGTACTGTCAACAATAAGCGACTCGATATCGGGGTCAGAGGCGAAGTGGGGGTGCATCTGTGTGAAGATACCTTTGTCACACCATCGAGCAAACCGCTTGTAGCGGGTGTTCCATTTGCCATAGGTGTCTGGTAGAAGTCTCCATTGAGCCCCACTACGAGTCACCCACAGAACTGCTTCGACGAAGCGGCGTGTAGCAGCTTCGTCGCCAACATAGATGGTGGGACAGCTTAGAAGAAACCGGTATATCTTATTCCATTGTTCATCAGGTAAGGTTATTGGCATCATTCTTCTATTATGCCACAACCTTATACTCAAATGTCAACAGAACCTAGCACCAAAGGTTATTCTAATTTTTATTGTGGCTTTCGTGTAATTGTGATACAATAGTTTCATTATTAGTAACCCAAGTTGCTAGTAATTGAAAATCCATGGGTTTTCCATTAAAGTAGAGGTAATCCAAACCATAATACCTCAAAGGAGAAACCCATGGACATCCAAATTGCAACCATTTTCTATCTCTGTGACAAGCTCTTAGAAGCACTCAACTCAAAACCACACCCACAAACGCAGATGTCTGATGCCGAAGTGATGACCACCGGCATCGTCGCTGCGTTGTTCTTCGGGGCAAACTTGCAAACCACTTGTGACTTTCTAAAGACTCATGGCTATATACCCAAGATGCTTTCAAAAAGTCGATTCAACCGACGACTTCATCGAATTAAACCGATGTTCACCACATTGTTCAAAATCTTGGGACGAAGCTATGTGCAACTTAATCAACAGAAAATCTATGCACTGGATACCATACCAATTGCTGTTTGTTCCGCATTCGTCGGTCAAAAATCTACACCGATAAGGCATATCGAGGCTATCAAGCGTCCAAACGTCGGTATTTCTATGGCTTGAAAGTTCATCTGCTAGTGACTGCGAGTCGACACCCTGTTGAATTTTTTGTGACCCCAGCCAGTACAGGGGACGTTGAAGGGTTACAGTGGTTTGACTTCGACTTGCCACCGGGCTATGGTGACAAAGCATACAATAATTATGAGATAGAAGATATTGTTACATCAGTCGGAGTCGAATTAAAGCCAGTACGCAAGAAGAATTCCAAGCGGCTGTATCCACCATGGGAGACCTACTTGGCTAATTACCATCGTAAGTCTGTTGAGACGGCTGGCAGTTTGATTAACAAACTGCTTCCACGTTCAATCCATGCAGTAACGCAACACGGATTTGAATTGAAAGTGGTCTTGTTTGTATTGGCTAGCAGTATCAATCAGCTCTGAGTTCACTCACATATTCAGTTCACTCACATATTCGATGAATAGGTCGCAACTTGGGTTATTAGTAAGACTTACGCACTTCAGATAGTAGTTGCCCGACTCATGGGACATCAGGCGCCGGTCTCGTTCGCCCGATACTCCATCGGGACTGACGAGACCGAGCACCCACAATTCTGTAGGGAACGCAGATCTGCGTTCACTACGAAACCGTGAATCCACGATGTTGTAAGGATTAGAATAACGCAAGTTGCTAGGTTCTGTTGACATTTCATCATAACCAGATAATCGCAGCAACGAAACTCAGAAACCCCAAATAGCGACCCGCCAACTTATCAAAACAACTGAAGATACGCCTATAGTGCTTGATTTTGTTGATGAAGCATTCCACCCGATGTCTCTCTCGGTACAGATGCGTATCATAGTCTCGTGACTCACGGCGGTTGATACGGGGACGAATCACTGGCTTTGCACCCATACGGGTTATCAACTGCACCAATGAATCCGCGTCATACGCTGAGTCGGCTATCACATACTCACTGCTATACCCTTCTGCACAAGTCATGGCGTGGCGTTGTCTAGCCGTCAGCGCAAAACGTAATGGATTGCCTAAGCCATCAACCGTGATGTGAATTTTGGTTGAAAATCCACCCACACTACGTCCGAGTGCCTGTGAGGCTTGACCGCCACTTGTCTTCAAAGCCCCTGCAGCACAGGGGTGAGCGCGGCAGATGGTACTGTCACCATATCTGGGTCGTTGACAAAGTGTTGATGCAGCCGTTGGAAGATGCCTTTATCGCACCAGCGAGCGAATCGTTTATAGACGCTGTTCCAACTGCCGTACTCTTTTGGTAGGAGTCGCCATTGACTACCACTACGAGTTATCCAAAGCACTGCTTGGACAAAACGTTTTAAGTTCGCTTGTTGTCCGGTGTAGACATCGGAATAGGTTTGCAGGAATGCTGCTATTTTTGACCATTGATTATCGGATAAGGTAAGTGTTGACATATCGTTATTATGCCATAAATGTCAACACGTCCTAACATTAGTCATACGTTTCAAGATTGACCCCGGCGCCAAAACGACAGGTTTGGCATGGGTCGAAAGGAATGAAAATGAGCATATATCAATCACCGTCGGTGGCGGATTCTGAGCCGATCTCTAAGTCTTACCGCGCCCCGGCCTTTGCTGACGCTAAGCCCAAGCTTGCGGCGCCCGGAGCCACGCCAGAACGGTTGGCCCACTTGAAGGAGCATGGTTTTGTTATCATCACCGACTTTGTCGGCAATCCGTGGATTCCCATTCTCCGGGAGGCGGGCCGCCGCGTTACGGAGGCGTGCGCACCCGAGCAGGACTACAGCAAGATCGACTGCTCGAAGGGCTACGTGCACCGCGCGGGCGGCGATGAGCCGTGGGCAATCCGGGGCCTCATCCATCCCGCTTTCGGGGAGCCCAGCTTTGCCGAGTTCCACGGTTCTCCAGATTTCCTAAACTTCGTCCGCGCTTGGTGTCACAGGCTCGAGCCTGAGGACCTGACGATGGGTAACCTGCTACTGTGGTGCAATCCCCGGCATTACGAGAATAAGCTCGGTTGGCACCGAGACGTGACGTGGTGGGGCACCGGGAAGAGCTACTTCGCGCAGCAGGAGGTCCGAGGGGAGGGCCCTGAGGCGTATTCCGAGGAAGTTGAAAGGATCCGCTGGAAAGAAATCCGCGAAAATAATGCGAAGTCTCTCACGGAGCGGAACGGCGTGAGCATGTTCTTGGCACTCACCAACGACGAATGCCACGAGCTCGTGCCGGGTAGCCACGATCGGTGGCGCACGCCGTTTGAGCATGACGTGCTCCTGCCGAAAGCGATGAAGGACCAAGGTGTACCGTACACACCGAGTTGGAACGGCGAGGACCCGTTGCCAAACCAGGTCGCGATCCGGCTCAAGGCTGGGGAAGCCCTCATCCGCAATGGCGCCACGATTCACACGGGGCACACCGTCCCCGAGCGCGAGCGCAACACGTTGTCAATCGGTTGGTCAAAGTGGTCAGGCGAGTTCACTGGGGAGCCGTCGGTAGCGGACGTGAGACACGCGTGGCAACTGGATCCCGCTGTGCGCGAAGCTTTGCCACACGAGTGGATGAAGACAGCGTGGGACCGTTGGACGGAAACACAGAAGCTGGGAGATACGCTCGAGGACCGGTACACGGGGTTTGACATCAAGTACATCAAAGCAGGGGAGGTCGTCGGTTGGCGCGGTGAGTTGGAGCGTCAAGCTGCGGCGGCAGGCGACGCTTGGGAACCCTTCCAAACCGCGGTATGAAGGTCGGCTACTCACTGAACCGTAGGCGTAATTCCCACTGACCATAAACCCACCTGCCCGTGTGTAAGGACATCATGGTAACAACGCCCGAAGAACTGGCCCGTCAACGCAATCAGGTCGGCACGGTGCTCCGTTCCGCCCAACAAGAAGGGAAGACACTCTATGGACACGACTGATCGGTTCGCACGGAAATCTCTACGTCAGCGAAGTTATTCCGGAACGGCGGTTTCAGAAGTTCGCGCGAGTTTAATTATTGACTATACTTTCTGACTTTTGCCACACTTTCTAAAGGGTGGAAGGAGTAGCTCACGTATGTCGAAAAAAAAGGTCGAAGGCATCACCAAGATAGCTGTGAGCAGCTCCAAGTCGCTCGCGGAAGAGTGCACAATCGACGACGATTCTTGCCGGAGCGAATAGTTCCGGGAAATCGAGCATCATGCAACCGCTATTGATGCTGAAACAGACGCTGGAGGCGACGTATGACCCGGGACCGCTGTTGATTGATGGGCCGAACGTTCAGTTTACTTTGGCAGAGCAATTTTTGTCCAAGTTAATCAGGGGAAAAGGGACAGATCGTTTTCAGATTCGGATTGAGACTCGTGAGTCTGATTTTTCTTTCTCGGTGACGACGACTTTCAGAAAGGGGCCGAGCGGAATTGAAATTGCCAAAATGAAGAGGTCAAAAAGAAAATTAGAGGCAGCCCCACTATTTCCCCCTAAGCATATTACCTTATCTCCTGAGATGCGGCCTGAAGAAATCAAGTCGCTGGCTAAGCAACGCTTGATTCCCATAGATTCTGATGTCGTGGGACGTTCACGATGTTTTTCGCGTTTTGAATCTCAAGATGGTTATATGCGCTCCAACCGTACTCCTAACCTTGAGTCCCATATTTTCAATAGTATTCACCTCCCCGGATTACGAGGCGATCCAGAGCGTAGCTACAAATTCAGTTAGCAAACGGGCGTCCTTTTCAAATTCGTCTGCCTCTTTTCCGAGTGCTCACAGAATTTCAGTCGGGTATTGAATGGTTCGTGTGTCCATTTTCGTGTTCCTCCGTTAATTTGGCAATTCCACAACTGTAGAGAGCAACCATTGTTTTTAACGTTGGATATTCATAAAAGACCTCGCCCCCAACAATTTCGCCAATAGTGAAGTGATAACGCTTTTTAGATAAAAAAATAGTAACCTAGCAAAGATCCGTTGGTTGGATAATCGCCGGAAAAAGCCCGGTGAGAATTTTTCTCACCGGGCTTTTTTTCTGCCCATCACCCTTCCAATGTCTGTCACAAAATAGCCATAAAATCTCTGTCAATTTGACATGAGATTCTCACAGCATCGTGACATCTAAAAGATATACTTATGCCCAGTCACTGAACACATTCGGATGAATTTGAAAAAGGAGGATTCCGACGGTTTACCCTCCACGGGTTCGGTAATGTGACCAATATGACCGGCGAAGCACTCGAAGCGGAAAGTGACGCCGCCAGTGTTACCCGGTTTCTCAGTCCAGAAGATGGCGCGTGGGAGCCGATATGGACGGACTTGACCCGCCGCTCCGTGGTGGAAGTCGGTTATGTGCTGGGGCTTCAAGTTCGAGATGAAGTGAGGCAGTTGGTCAGGACGCTCCACCACAAAATCTCACAAGCGGATATCCGTCGAGCCTTTGTTGAAGTCTATTTGACGCAAGAGTTGTTGCGTCCGACACAAACGATGTTGTTCGCCAACTATCCGAATCCATTCAACCCTGAGACGTGGTTGCCCTATCAGTTGGCTGAGAGCTCGGACGTTCGAATCCGTATTTACGATGCGACGGGACGTTTAGTCCGCGGCTTGGACCTCGGGTTCCAGACCGAAGGATATTATCTGGACAAATCCCGCTCCGCCTATTGGAATGGTCGGAATGACCTCGGTGAGCAGATGGCAAGCGGCGTCTACTTCTACCAACTTATTGCAGGTGACTACATTGCGAACCGCAAGCTGGTTATCCTAAAATAGAACTCAGATATGGTGAATCAAACGAGTGCCCTGAGTGACGCGCGCCGGATATCGTCTAGCTCCTGAGCACTGAAGACACCGGCTTGGTAGAGATTTCGATACTCTTCAGAGACGCTTTGACCGAATATCATCGGATCATCTGTATTAATAGTCACCGGTACACCATTATCAAACAGGACACGGATGGGATGAGAAGCCAGGTCTGGCACGGCATCCAACATCACGTTGCTCGTTGGGCACACATTCAACTGAATCTGATTCTCGGAGAGCCACCGCATGACTTCGACCGATTCTGAGGCGCCAATGCCGTGTTGGACTTCGTCCAATTCTAGGACTTCGACGGTCCGCTTTATCTCCGCCGCACCCCCAAACTCTCCAACATGTGCTTTCAGTTTCATTCCCGTAGCTTTTGCCTTCGCATACAAAGGCTTCACAGATTCGGGGGTACACGCTTCTTGACGGGAATACAGATCAATTGACTGAAACAGACCGAATTCTATCGCTTGGTGAGCCAACATCATCAGTTTTGGATTGTCGGCACTCGTTCGGGAAAAGCCAAGCTCTGGACGCAGATCAATCTGTGTCCGATATCGGTCAACTAACGCCTCAATAAACACCCTAAGCCCGGCTAAGCCATCTGGATAGTATGCAGTTATCCGAATGTCAAAACTCGTCTCAAACATAACAACGCCATCCTGTATTGCATCGTGCACCGCTGACGCTGCGATGAACTCAACACCTTTGCAGTCTTTTATGTGAGGGGCTAAGACCTTGGCTGCGTACTCGTGCATTCCCTCAAGTCCACTCATCTTGGAAGGAGCTCGCATCAGTGAGTATCCCAACCAGCGTTCCATATTCTCTAATCGTGTGCCGAAGTACGAATGACAGTGAACGTCTACTTTGGCTGCCCTCCTGATAGCAGTCAGGTCATCGGTTGATAGTGCTTCCACAAAATCAATGCACATTTAGTTGTCCTGTTGCTTGCATTCGCATAACGTTTATGTGTCTACGACGGCTTCTGTCCCGAAGGGCTGGCGCGTCATTTGCCTCTTTCTGCAAATGACGTGACAGAGGAAGCTGTGCCCGAAAGTCCGAGGGAGTGAAGCGACCGAAGCGTAGACACGGTGTTAACAGATGGCATGCGCCGGGGTGGTCAAGGGGGCGGCCCAGGACGGCCCGCGTAGGGGTGCTTTTTCTGTTTTTGACTCCAGGTTTTTTAAATAGGATACCCACCCACCGACCTATAGCAGTCAGTTTAGAAATCAGCCAGAAAAAGGGCGGGAACGCCATCACTTTCTTTGTTTTTTCACTTGCAGTTTAACGGCCTGAGGTTCAGCGGCGCGCGATCTCACCTGCCGAAGCCAAAAGGTGCGCCAATTAGCAACCACGTAAGCGAAGGGAGCGTGTCCGCTCCAACCCCTTGTTCGGGGCAATGCCGTTGACTCCCAGGCAATTATCTTCCGTTACGTGCGCTTGCGGCAGACCACGATAATGCTTCTGCTGGTGGCGCTCAACGGCTCCAGATTCCAATCTCCATACTGCCGTGCGATGCTGAAGCCATTATAGTATAGCAGTGCTGCAAGCTCCTGCGGGAAGGTGTAGCGCAGCGCGGTGCCGGGTGACTTTGGTGTGTCCCTCCTCGCCCTTGTGCCAGCGTCGGGAGGTCGTCCAGTGGAGAATCTGAGCCACAGGGTCATATACGCGTGTTCTCGACACACGCACTTCGCGCCCGCTAGTATCAATAAAAGAAGGCCAATCTTGTTCTTCCTCGTTCGTCTTCATCCTTCGTAGCCTCAATACGAATGAAGTGTTTCAGAACTTCGACTGCATTGCTTTCGCAGATTGTCTCATATCTCATTTTGGTATTCTACCTCTCTGTTTCCTAACTTGTATTAGTCGGCTACAGGACATTGTTCTCCAAACGTTCTATGAAAGGGAGAAGTCATATCGCCTGTTGCTCAGATTAGGCCGAGAACGGATCGTCCACCCAGGGGTACTTGTTCAGGTCAACCCGGGTGTAGGGAATTTCTTTAAATTGAGGGGCGACCGTCCCCGGAGCCGACATATAGATAACTTCGGCGGCAATGGGGGCAAATGCACCGTAAAAATGGTGAATGGATTTCACCACCAGCAAGCGCATTTGCGACGGGTCGATGCCGAGCTTACTGAAGACCTGGGGCGATAATACCTGGCCGCGCTTGGTGTTGACGATGATGTCAACGCCCTGGCAATGGAGCCGCACGGCGTCGCCAACCTCGACAATGAGTGATTTGTTATCGTCCTGGGGCCATTCCTGTTTCATGTCTAAATGGATGGCAGCCACTTCTACCCTGATATCCAGGGGATCCCCCGAGGTAGGCCCCATCTTGCCGCCCAGCCGCACGTCTAGGGTGGCGCCGACCCCGGACGCTTTGGCGATGTCGACGACTATTGGATCCCACATCATGCCCAAGGCGGTCTCGGTCACCCCTCGTCGCAACAGTTCCGCGAGGACGACGGTGGAATCGCTGGGGGCGCCGCCGCCGGCGTTGTCAGCCTGATCGGCGACCACCACCGGCCAACTGTCGATGGCCAGGGCCTTATCAAGCGCCTGGTCCACGGGCAGCGAATCGAAGTTCACCTGGTGGCGCAGGGAAAAGAAGCGGCGGCCCCACTCTTCGGCGAGTCGGTCCGCCTGTTCCTGGTCGCTGTCGGTGATGGCCAGCATCTGGGTGCCGATGGAGGGGATGTCCGCCCAGGGAAAGCCGTGGACCAGCGACAGGGAGAGGACATTGTCTTTGCCTTCCTGCGCCAGCATATCGTCCACAAAGGTGCGCAGGGGACCATAGGAGGTTGGGTACGACCCGATCATGCGACAGTCGAACAAACCCATGGTCGGATTGGTTTCTCCGGCAGCGGCGGCGGCCGTGAGTTCGAACAGGTTGCGGGCACAGTCGGCAATGTCCGTGTGGGGAAACTCCTTGTAGAGAACGATGACATCGGCCAGCTCGGTCATCTCCTGGGTCACGTCACAGTGCAGATCCAGTAGCACCCCTATTTTGGTTTGGGCGCCGACGAGCTGGCGCACTCGCTGCAGGATGTCGGTTTCGCATTCGTCGTAGCCGTCGGCCACCATGGCTCCGTGCAGGGACAGGAGCACCATGTCGACGGGGAGGATGGTTTCGAGGGCATCCAGGAATTCATCCCGCAGGCTCTCGTACACCGAGCGCACGGTGAGTCCGGCCGGCTGGGCAAAGGCTTGTAGGCTGAATGTCAGGTCCCAGCCGCGGTCTCTGGCCATTTCCTGAAACGCGAGGATGGCGGCGGAGAAAAAGAAGTCCACCCCGCTATCCGGATCGTTTGCACGCCAGACGTCATAGTCGGCCAGTCCGGTGGGCATGGGAGAGAAGGTATTGGTTTCGGTGGCTATGCCGCCGGTGTAGATGTGCATGGGGCGCTCCTTTCTCTTCTGGGTGAATTCCAGTTTGGATATGTTCGTGGCGGTCTCGACTACCGGATCGATACTCAAGATGGCAACCCGGGCATTGAATTTTCATGGGACGGTAGCGTTGAAATGGATCCGGCTCTGGGCCGGTGCTGGAGATGCGACGCCTTCGAGGTGCAATATAAGCCATGATTTCGTCGAAGCGTTTTAGAGCGAATTCGCCCCCAGTTACCTCCCAAACTGCACAGGGCATGGATCAATAACAGAACAGTTGTCTGCGCAGAGCCTCAGAACCGGTCGTGAGGATGCTACGCGATGGATTCAGGACAATTCTGATAATTCACACCCACCAGAATCAAGGGTGATAAAACGGCGCATCGCCCTTGACGGTTACACGTAGCCCGCGCCGGCGGTTGGGGTAGTAGTCCCACATGGCGTGATGCTGGGCACAGCGATTGTCCCAGAACGCCACTGAGTCCGGTTGCCACTGGAAGCGGCATTGGAACTCCGGCTGCTCGATATGCCCAAAAAGCATACTGAGCACTGCGTCGCTCTCGCGCTGCGTGAGTTGAACGATTCGCGTGGTGAAGGTACGGTTTACGAACACCGACTTGCGCCTGCTGACCGGATGTGTGCGCACCACCGGATGCTCGGATCGCGGGTACGTTTTACCCTCATCCTTCACCGCCCCATAGCGACCGCGATAAACGTGTTCGCCGTCATGCACCGCAGTCAACCCCTCAAGGAAGCCCTGCATCGTTGCTGACAGCGCTTCAAAGGCCGCATACATATTCGCAAACAACGTGTCGCCCCCCACCGGTGGTGTTTCGACCATGTAAAGGATCGTCCCCAGCGGCGGTTCGGGATCACAGGAAACGTCCGAGTGCCACTCCTCGCCAGCAATGCGTTTACTGTTCTCGTCCGTGTAGATTTCCATGACTTCCGGATGCCCCTCGACGAGTCTGGGCCAGGCGGGATGAATGTGCAGTTCACCAAAATGACGGCCCAGCATCTTTTGTTGTTCCGGAGTCATCTTCTGGTCGCGAAAGAACAGCACGCAGTGGTTGGCGAGCGCAGTTGTGAGCGTCTCGATCCTCCCTTCATTGAGCAACTGCGAAAGGTCGATACCATGTACCTCGGCACCGCAATGCGGCGTCACCTTCTTCAGTTCGAGTTCTTGTAGTTTCATAGGATTTCTTTCTCAATTCACTCTATGCCCCTGGTTAGGCTGCGATTCACGCGGCGTCGTAACACCGCTCCTTCAGAAACGCAAGCATTCGCATGCGTTTAGGCGAGGCGTCCTCGAATAGCTCAGGGGTGTAATATGCCCATCCCTTTCGTGAGCTGTCGCGATGATACAGATTGACGATATAGTCCTCTTCGTCCGACATACTGGGGTTCTGTATGAAGTTGAGGTAGATGCCGCGACGGCGCATGTCGCCAAAGGCGGCGTGGTAGAGCTTGACGTTAAAGACCACGGCATCCCCTGGATCCGACTCGATCGGATAAGTGCCGGGTACACCCTTTCCTAGAGACAGTATATCGTCGCCGTATCGTTCCATCCGTTCCCTGAATGCAGCGAATTGACTGCCCGGTAAAACACTTAAACAGCCACTATCAGCGCGGACAGCGTCTAAAAACAACACCACCTTAAGGTGCGTATGGTCCTCAGAGCTGATGGCGTCGTGGTGCCAACGGGTGCCCTCGTAATGCTGGATGCCTTCGGATACGCTGAAGATGAAATCCTCGCCCACCAAGTCCTCAACGACCTCGTAAATGCCGTCGTTGTCCAATAGCCGGTGATAGACGCCAGGATTATTCCGATAAAACGGCACCACCTGCTGACGCCTGGTGCCTTCGGCCCATGGCACACCGCCGTTCGCCTTGAGCATGGTTTCGTCGAAGGCATCAATGTAAGTCTGCATCTCATCCGCGGGTATTAACTGTCGCAGACAGAGAAACCCCAGCGTTTCGAATTGGCGTTTCTGTGTATCAGTAAGCATGATCGGCCCTCGCTTCCTTTCGGATGGTGATGATCAGGTGAATCTGTTGTTGGGTTTCGTGCCTCAACCCAACCTACCTGCTAAAAACCAATAACTTGGCGCTGAAGGCGCCGCTAGCCGGCAAGCAGGGATTCAACACGCTGCTTGAGTTCTCCGGCAAGTACACAAGGATCCCATTCCCAGTGAGACTTGCCCATCATTTCCACCGCCCAGACGCCGTCATATCCGGTGTTTCGAATGGCCGCGATTCCTTCCTTCAACGGGTAGAACATCCCGGTCATTATCACGCCATTCCTCACCCTCTTTCTCGGTTGCATCACTAATATGCACAGACGCTATAAGCGTTGCATCCAGCCTAGATATCTCGTCCCAGGGGGATCCAGCGGCCCAGTGGTGAAAGGTATCAACCACAATTCCGATATTTTTCCGTTCTGTGGCATCGACAATTTCCAGCACTCTCTCCAGCGAACGGAAGGGCGTAAACACCACCGGTTCAAAACCCAGGCGAACGCCAAACGGGGCCGCAATATTGGCCAGTTCTTTCAATGTGTCTACCACCTTGGCTCGTATCTCTATCCACGGAAGGTCTTTGAAAGCGTTCAGCGCCACAACTTGGAGATTCTCACAGTTCAATGCCTGGGCGACCTCACATAGTCTCTCACAATCATTGTTGTACAGTTCATGCTGCGACTTAGACTCCTGGCAGTCTATAGATGCCAGACGATTAAGCATATTGACTTTCGTCGAGCCCAAGACAGACGCCAAGTCGTCCACCCGGTAGCCGGCATCGAGATATCTTTCCAGCTTTGGCGCCAATATCTCAATTGCGTCGTATCCTGCTGACTTAACAATTCGTATGTCGGTCAGCATGTTTGTATGCAGGATGCAACCGGCATGTAATCCTAGAAGTTCCATGTCTACACCTCAACTTACCCATCACGGATAAAGGGGTAAATGACGATGTCCCATCGACCACCAAAGAATTTATGATGCCTCAATTCACCCACCAACCTCATACCCAGATGCGCGGTGATTCATGGTTCCTAACGAAAAAAGTTCAGTTGTCCGCTGTGCGGACGGGCACGGCGGGGGTTTGCCGAAAACGCTCGACGAACCGAAACCCAGCGCAACCCCAAAAATGTTAATAAAACCACAGCTCCCCGCCGTCAACTGCAACGACTGGTTAGGATCATGATGGGTCGATTTCCCATTTACTCTTCGACCCACGACCGTACTGAGCCACTGCGGTTCAATCTCTAAACTGGAATGAGTACAGTTTCGCACGACGCAGGTAGAATTTCAGCTTTATGGTCTTGTCTTCCAAGCTGCCCAGTTCCGAGCCGCTTTTCCAAGCCATCGTATGACGCACGTTGTTACCTTTGAAGGCAACACACTCGGCACGGGTGAAGCCGCCAATGAGCGTAACATCGACTGATCCGTACATATTCTTGTATTCCAGTATTTCGACGGCCAATTCACCATCGTCAGCATCGGCGTTGACCACCAGGCTGCCGCCATTAAACTTAAATGGCTTGGTAGTAAGAACGCCTGTCTCGTTGTCGGCCTCGAGGGAAACGAACCCGTCAAGCCTGAGTTTGCTCAAAGCTACCGCATTGTTAACGGGGTTAGTCCCAGATGGGAGCGGAGGCATTGGATTCGGGGCATGAGCGGTTTCCCGGCCTGCATAGTAGATCCATATCTCGTCACCCACAATCAAGGGGGGTTGAAACACATGGATCCACTCCCGCCTCTGGTCATATGGCTTCACCAGGGGCATAAAGGGTTTTCTCTCGCCAATCCTGATCCACCTCACTCCGTCTCGGCTGAAGGTCAATTCAACGTCCTCGGATTCCCCCTCCTCGGCGGTGGTGTGCACCTCCATATGGTTCTCGGACGAAGCCTGTGGTTTTGATGACCTTATTTTGTATTTGCGGTTGATACCTAGAAATCCGAAATAGACACCTTCGTATTGGAGGACCTCCATGTCATGGAAGGTGCCGCCGGTCTCACGGTCTTTTGCATCGGGGATCAATACAACCTCCGCCGGGGTCCAGTTCACAAAGTCGCGGCTCTGGCTGCGACCGACTATTCGAAGGTTCCCCGGCTTGGTGGGGTTAGAGGAGGGGTCAACCTCACCGAATGCAGCGAACATCCTCACTAACACCACGTAACGATCGATTCTGGTATCCCAGAAGACGTTGTTTTCTGTATCGCTTCGCAAAGGTATTATCGGATTGTCTTCATAGGGCGTCCAATGGATACCGTCGGGTGAATATGCTCCGTTGACCATGAAGTAGGCCAAGGCAGGCGAGCCGCGGTAGAGCATCTTGTACTTTTTGGCTGGATCCTTTTCGACCGGGTCCTTCATGACGCAAAGGCCGTCAAGCATTGATCGTTGAGAATTCTCGTACGCCTTTCTCATCGACGGATCCCGCTCTGCGTCTTCTTTTGTCGGTGGGTCGGACTGAAAAATGACGTTGTTCGACCGCGAGCCTCGAAATTCCACTAGACCGAGCTGCGGCTTGGTCCAGACGACCCCATCCTCAGAGGTGGCATAGGCTGACGCTGCCGCGTTTTCTATTTCGTCGTAGCTTCTCACCCCATACCACATTTTGAACAGTCCTTGCTCGGTGTCATAGATGACGCTGCCGTATTGTGAAGTACGCAGGCCTTGCTCCCAAGGCTGATCGCAGTGCAGGACTGGGTTACCTTCGTACTTGACCGGTTGATTCAGAACACGTCTGAGGCCGTCCATCTCCTCGATGATAAAATCGTCCACGAAGAACTGCTTCTGGGTGCCAACGTGGCGATAATAACCATGCTTCCAGCCCCACCAGCCTCCGCCAGGGGCTGTTTGAGCTGCAAACAACAATGATGAACCAAGCAACAGAAAACATATCAATAGTAATAGGTACATGACAATGACTCCTTAATCATTATTCTCATAGAACCATTTGACTGGTACAACCTTTATCTTGCATGCAACGTAGCCGACGGGGTCATACTTACACCCGTAGCCATAGGTTATTATCACCTTATCATTAAGGAACGTACAGGTCGGATAGGCTACGCGCAGAGCCCCGGGAGCTTTGTGGTACCGCTTGCGATCCTCGGGTTGATGGTATGTGCTATATTTTTTGGAATCGGTGTGGTAACGCTTTATCTCCGACAGTTCAACCCGGGTAACGTCATCCAGGGATTCCAGGTTCTTGAAGCTCTCCCAAGTTTTTCCCTCGTCGCGGCTAATCGCGCAGGAAAGGCGATGGCGGGTGAGATAACGCTGCCACTCCTTGGACGAGGTCTGGTTCCAGATAACCAGAAGATCGTCCGTCGTAGGGATGCGCCTGACGATGCACGGAGTATCGCCGGAAACGAGCTGAGTCGGCTCGACCTGCTCCCAAGTGTCTCCTTGATCCTTGGAAATACACTGGAACAGACGGTTGAGATTCGTCCTTCCCATTCCCAGCAGCCGACCGTCCTTGAGCTCCACCACACTCCACTCGTCCCACATCTGTATTCCTTTGTAGTCGGCATCGAAGGGCACGAGAATAATAGTCTTACTTTCGTACCAGGTCTTGCCCTCGTCGTCGGAGTAGTGGGCGATACCGAAGTTGAAATCCATGTCCCCCTCGCCCATAATCTTGGCCAGCGGAGGAGACATATACGCCGGAGCAAGGATACGACCGCTTTTGAGCACAATAGCACAATCGTTTCTGACGTGATTGCCCCACTTGCGAGGACCTATCGCTGCCGGCTTGCTCCATGTCTCACCCTCATCCTCGGAGCGATAGAAGGTATCAAAACAGATCAGTCCGATAGCCCCGGACTTCAGTCTCAACAGGCTACAATGGCCTCCTTTGACGGATTCGCCGCCCTTAATCTTCAGAGAAAATAGCTCGCTCCAGGTCTTGCCGCCATCAGCAGAGGTAACGCCATAGGTCCCGCCGCCGGGGACTCCCTTGAAATTCCCGCCACGCCACAAGTTGGACGCCAGCAGCAACCGCCCGTCTTTCAAAGGCAGGACGCTGGGAACATAGGGTGATCCCCCGCACAACGCTCCCCCACCGATCTGATCCTCGATGGGGTAAATCTCCCCGCCGAAGCTGATAATCCCCTCAAAGGTTTCCTGTGTCATAATATAACCTTTCGTATACAACAACAAAATAAACAGTGTACTATATGAGCGAAAAGAATTTTGGATACACTATGTTGCTCCTGACATATCCCCGATTTATATGCCAAGTTCTGTGTGAGTCAGACCGGTTTCCTTCCGTGTGTTCCGGTCTTGCCATCAAGGACAACTCCGGCAAAAGTGTTTTCTGCCTCTTTGGTGGTCAGGTAGCTGCTCCGTGTCTATTGCATGGCAGTTTTGAGGGCCTGGATGTGTCTGGCTGCCTCCTGGCGGAAATGATCGGCCTGGGGCTCCGTCCATTTGCCTTCGTGTGCCCCTTCCCCCCAGGGGATGTTGTCCATTGTGGCGTTCAGGAAGACTTCCGCGTTATCGGCAAGCAGGGCGAGTTGGGTCCGTTTGTCGTTCGAGACGTTCTTTGAGGCGAGAGACTTGTGTGCCTGAGCTATCCAATGTTTTAACGTCCGTGCATAGCGGGAGTCGTTGATGCCCTCGCGAATCGCCTCCCAAGGCACGGTAGGTAACAATGTGCCATCACGGGAGATGTAGGAAGGTGCAGCGTGTGCGTAACTCCTGCCCTCATTTCCGCGTATGAACTCGTCGTATTCATTTGTGTACTCATAGGGTCCGTAGTACGTCCACATCGTCATGCCGGTAGCCCCACCCTTTTCGGGCAAGAGTCCTGCATTGGTTCGCATACCCTGGTAGCCGTTGCTCGGGCTCAGCGACAATATCGCCCAAACCGCGGCTCCTTTCTTCCCTGCCGCGGCCAGGATCGCCTCATTGGTTTCCTTGTCAGCTAAGTTATCCAACGTGGTGTTCGCTATGTCCAACCACGGCAAGAGCTTCTGGATGACGTTGAGTTCGTACGCGGTGCAGAAAATCCGTGCGCTAGGAAGCGCCTGCTTGAGAATCGGCATCTCAAGCAGAGCCCAGTTCATAACCGCGTCGTTGAACCGTGGTTCATCAACGGGGTAATAGATTAGTGGATAGGGCCAGCCGGCTTGTTTTGCATGGGCGTCAATCTGGCGGAAAAGGTCCGCAAGCACGGGTTTCAGCGATTCAGGATACTTGTCTACTTCGTAAAGCACGTTCTTCGTACCGTAATACCTGTGCGGTTTGAATCCCTTCTCCATACCAAACAGGAGTATAAGTTTATTGGAAAGCAACCGGGGATAGTAAATCACATCCTTAAAGCCCAACTCTTTGATCACGGGCATACACTGATCGGCATTGGGGAAGGTCAACTCCACTTTATCGCCCACTTTCTTCATTACCGGTTCGACCTTGCCGTCGCAGTACAGAATGCCGGTCATTCCGTGGTCCCGCATGTCCTGAAAAACACGTTTGGTAATAGTTCCGTTCCAACCGCCATAGTAATACATACCCCACCACATGGACTCGGCGAGCACAAAGTCAGGCACCCGGACGACAAGTTCCAGGTCGGCGGTACCGCCCTTCTCGGCGCTTATGGTGATCTTTCCTCGATAGCTACTTGCGGTGGCGTTTTTCGGCACGGCGATCGTCAACCAGAATTGCTGACTTTGGTCCTGCTCTACAGCCGGGGCATCTTTTTGTTGGATCAAGAGATGGGGAACCCGGTGAACTCGGTAGGACCCAAGCCTGCGGTATATTGATTTGACGATTCGAACGTCAATCGCTTTCTTGTCAACCCGTCCACCGCCTGCCGAGACCAAGTCGGTTACAGTTATTCGCACCATGCCCAGGTCCCTGATCGCGTAAATCGCGAATTGCACGTGCCGCTTTTCTCCGGCGGTGATCAGTGTTTCCAATGCCGAGGTCAACTCACCTCTCCGCGGCGCCGAGTTTTCAAATACCTCGTCCGAAGCCTTCCGCTGATAAACGACATATCCCTGCTTTTTCTGGGCGGGTTTCCGCGCACGGGTCCTGAATACCGTTTGGGGCCTGATTTCGGTGTATTCCTCATCCTCGAAGATGAGTATCCTCTTGCCGTCCACTATCTTTTCCGTTACGTTTTGTGCCAAGGCGTTTGTCCCGACAAAGAAGGTCACGCAGAGCATACCGCAGATTGCCACAAATCTTTCAAGGAAACGTGGGCGGTGCGACATTTGTCGGGTCCTTTCGTAATGTATTCTTGTCGGCTCAATTCACAGTGAGTGTTGGTAACGTGTTCACATCCGGTTAATACTAATTCTTGATCAATATGTTACAAATGTGTATAATGTAATCTAGACCTTTGAACAATCCAAAGGGAATGAATCCCAAAATAAACAGCATCGGCAAGTCAAGCGCCGCGGCAAGAAAAGCCTTCCAACGCCCGTTATAACTTAGCTTCCAGCTAGAAAATAGTAGACCTCCGAGCAGCCAGAGAGAGTACAGTTGAAGAGGCAAGAAGATTATGCCGAACAAAGCAGCACGCAATGCGCGATTCACCGCTTCTTCAATTTCCGAGACGTCGGTAAACCCTTCCTCCACGTCAATAGGAGCAATATCTGGCTCTTGGAGGAAGGCAATTGCCTGTTCGACATCGGGCTCGGCGACTTGCAATTTGATGCCACCGAGCGCATTGCTCAGATGCCAAGCCACGCCAACGGTCAATTCGTCAGCGAGAAAAACCGTCAGATCGTTGGCTTCGAGGACACTCTTGGCGAGTGAGGCATCGGTAGGCATTTGAAAGGTAGCGACTGTCACAAGCTTTTCGGTCATAGCGGTTTATCCTTCCTCCAAACGACCAAGCTCACCGGCGGCAATGGAACGTAGCGGAATTGCCGCCGGTGCAGCGCTTTGTTAGCCATTTGTATCACCGTTTTATCGCATCAATCTGAGCGGCACGCTTCTCTAGTTTTTCAGCTTTTTCGCTACGGTTCGTTGCTCTATAGAGTGCTGCAAGGTTGTTCAGACTTGCCGCCACATTGGGGTGGTCGGAGCCGAGCGCTTTTTCCACTATTGAGAGTGAACGTTTGTAGAGGGGTTCGGCTTTAGCGTAATTGCCTTGGGTGTCATAGAGTAGTGCAAGATTGTTGAGGCTTGTTGCCACATCGGGGTGGTCGGAGCCGAGTGCTTTTTCCGAGATTGAGAGTGCACGCTTGTAGAGCGGTTCGGCTTTGGCGTAATTGCCTTGGGTGTCATAGAGTCCTGCCAGATTGTTGAGGCTTATCGCCACATCGGGGTGGTCGTAGCCGAGTGCTTTTTCCGTTATTGAGAGTGCACGCTTGAGGAGCGGTTCGGCTTTGGCGTAATTGCCTTGGGTGTCATAGAGTAATGCAAGATTGTTGAGGCTTGTTGCCACATCGGGGTGGTCGGAGCCGAGCGTTTTTTCCTTTATTGAGAGGGAGCGTTTGTAGAGCGGTTCGGCTTTGGCGTAATCGCCTTGGGTGTCATAGAGTGCTGCAAGATTGTTCAGGCTTGTTGCCACATCGGGGTGGTCGGAGCCGAGTGCTTTTTCCCTTATTGAGAGGGCACGCTTGAGGAGGGGTTCGGCTTTGGCGTAATTGCCTTGGGTGTCATAGAGTAGTGCAAGATTGTTGAGGCTTGTCGCCACATCGGGGTGGTCGGAGCCGAGTGCTTTTTCCGAGATTGAGAGTGCACGCTTGTGGAGGGGTTCGGCTTTTGCGTAATTGCCTTGGGTTCTATAGAGTGCTGCAAGGTTGTTCAGACTTTGAGCCACATCGGGGTGGTCGGAGCCGAGTGCTTTTTCCGAGATTGAGAGTGCACGCTTGAGGAGCGGTTCGGCTTTGGCGTAATCGCCTTGGGTGTCATAGAGTGCTGCAAGATTGTTGAGGCTTGTCGCCACATTAGGGTGGTCGGGACCGAGTGCTTTTTCGTGTATTGAGAGCGCACGCTTGTACAACGGTTCGGCTTTGGCGTAATTGCCTTGGGTGTCATAGAGCAATGCAAGATTGTTGAGGCTTTGAGCCACATTGGGGTGTTCGGGACCGAGTGCTTTTTCCCTTATTGAGAGCGCACGCTTGAGGAGCGGTTCGGCTTTGGCGTAATTGCCTTGGGTTCTATAAAGTTCTGCAAGATTGTTGAGGCTTGCCGCCACATTGGGGTGGTCGTAGCCGAGCGCTTTTTCGTGTATTGAGAGCGCACGCTTGTACAACGGTTCGGCTTTGGCGTAATTGCCTTGGGTGGCATAGAGTGCTGCCAGATTGTTGAGGCTTGTCGCCACAGCGGGGTGGTCGGGACCGACACTGTTCTCAGCGACTTTGTAAGCTTCTTGAGCAACAATGACAGCACGCTCATATTTGCCTGCACGATAGAGTTTAACAACTTCCTGATTCAGAATATCCCATTCTATGCCAGCTCCCTGTGCAAAGACATTTAATGCTCCGAGTTGTAAGAGCGAAAAAATCACTGTAACTAATTTTACAATTTTCATATTTATATCCTTGTATGGCTAACGAAAAAGTTCAGTTGTCCGATGAATCGGACGAGCACGGTGCCGGTTTGCCGAAAACTGTTCGGCAAACCAAAAACCGCCACATACCAGAACCTAATAAAAACCGCATTTCACGCCATCGCCTGCAACGGCTGGTTCGGTGCTTGGTTTTCTATCTGCTCATAGGATAAATCGGGAAGACTAGCTTGTTGACGAGCGTGTTCAACGGTCATTGCTACCAGATTTCCTGAAACATCCAAATCGATGTAAATATTTTCGTTAATCTCTTTCGTTTCAGCCACTTCGAGATCCGAAAATTCGACTAATGCCGTATCTGTCTCTGGAAAATACTTCACTTTCATCGATTTCCTCCCTTAAAACTCCTATCGAAAAAGGCATTATGAACCGTTTCCCCATCTGCGAGTAAAATGACTCTGAGGAACTTATTTTCTTCTTTGATCTTTTTCCACTTTCTTATTCTGCCATCAGACTGAACTTCTGTATGGATGGGATTCTTGATAGTTTCTTCAATCCATTCCATCTTAATTTTGGCACGGTCAGGTCTTTGGCGCATGTGGAGAAAGTATTGGGTCAATTTCAATTCTTTGCAATAGCCTCCGTCAAATCTCTCCTAACGCCAGAGGTGAGCGGCGAGTGACAGGTGTGAGACGCTCGAATTGGAGAAAAAACTGCGCTGTCACCTGCCAGCTTCAGCTCTTTGTTATGTGTTAGTTTGAGTTTAGCCCAAAGGACCGGGTCCCAAGCTTTTTCTTGTACATCTGCTCGTATTTGATCGCTTTCAATTGCGTCAAGTCCTTCGGCAACGTTTGCAAGACCGTGAAGTTGAAATTACGCCCATATTGCGGATCACTTTCGACGAGAACACGAAGCTCTTTATTGTCACCGTGAACGGTCTTGACGTAACGTCTCCATCTCCCCAACAAGCCGTGCTTCCCACTGGCGGAACCAACATACTGCATTCCCGTCTGGGTATCCACAATCAAGTACACTGCTGCGACCGCAGACAACATAGTGTGCCATTCCTGATTTGCGACTGGGTTCTCTATAATCTCAACCAACTCATCGAAGGTGAGAACGAAGTCGAGATAACCCGGAAAGGGCTGTACACATCCTGGGGGCAGTACTTGAACAACAGTTTTGTCCGTCAGCCATTGATCCCATCGACGTGACTTGCCCCAAGCAATGACCACGCGGCGTTTCAAATCCTCAAAATTTCACGCCATCGCCTGCAACGGCTGGTTCGGTGCGTTCACTAGATACTTTGATCAATTGCATGTTGCCAGCCACTCATTGACCCGTTTTTCGACGTTTAGAATAGCAGGGGCTTTGATTAAGCATGTGTGCCTTCATCGGTGTTTGTTCTATTAAAGCATAACGATAAAGTTCAGTGGCGGCAATGGAGCGTAGCGGGATTGCCGCCGCTGCAGCGCCTTGTTAGGGCGCATTGTATGGCCCAAGGAAACGCGCACCGTTAAAATGGATTAGGTGCGATGGGGCATCGGCTACCCACACTTCCGTTTCCCACGCGATTTCGCCGAGATACTGTCCCATGATGACGCGGTTTGGGAAGGCGCTCACATAGACCAGCCCAGGTTTTGACCTAGCAAAGAGATTGGTGAGTTCGTCATGCCGCTTGCCATTGACGGGGCCATGACTGGTAACCGACTCAACCAAGAGCAGCCAATTCTTCTCGGTATAGTGCAGCACCACATCAGGCATCTTGCCGTGTGAATCCACACCGATACCCAGTTCGGCCAGCAGGTCCGCGTCGAAGTAACCCCACTTGTCTCCAGTGTCGCCAACATAGACCAGCACGCCACCCGGTGCGAAGCGTGGAGCGAAGTTCTCAATGATGGCTCGAATCAGTTCGCTGTGCTCGCCGGGGCTAAGAGTGATTCCCTTCCCCGGTGAAATCTCAACCGGAATACGATTCTGCTCCCGCTCCTTGGCATAGCGGGCTACCAGAGTTTCGCGCTCGGCCAGATAAGCCGTCAGCGCGTCATGCCATGCAGAGGTGTTGAAAGTATGCAGCAGAGCCAGCGCGGCGGGTTCGATTTGATAGACGGCCTTCGGGCTGTTTACCGGACGGTCCGGCCTGTCCGGGTTGTAAAGTGCGATACCGGCATCGCAGAACTGGTGCATCGTTTGGCGACGAACTGTCTCGCGGGTGTTCGGTGCATATTCCTTGTCGTAGTGCTCTCGCGCCCAATCTATGATGGGCGTGATGCCTACAAGCGGGTTTTCGGCATCAGCCCAGGCTTTGCCTGGCGTGAGGTTCAGTAATGCCAGCAAACAGAGAGCGGAGCGCTCGTTCTGTTGCGCCCGTGGCAAACCCAGCGAAATGATGATCTGGTGAGCGGCTTCAATATAATCGTTCTTGTTGTTCATTCGGCTAAAGTCCCTAGCTTGGCGTCAATCATGGTCTGCGTGAGTTCTCCTTGTTGCACGGCCCATTTGCCAATTTCAATGAGAGCGTCACGGCTCGGGTACTTCATAAGTTTGAGGTCGGTAGCATTGACTTGCGTGTGACCGCTGAAGCATCGGTAATATTCATCAACGGCAGTTGAATTGAGGAACACGGCCAGCCCACGCGCCAACGCCTGTGGCAAGCCGCGCTTGTTCTCGTGGAAAAAATTTAAGTGGTTCTCAAAGCCCAGCATGGGTGCGTTATCGAGTGCGCTAGGGTCAACCACGCTCGCCACGATTCGGCGTCTCTCCTCCTTGGACGTGAAGCGCCGCACCACGCAATAAAAGCCGCTCGGATATAGCCATTTTTCGGTATCACCGTTGCGCAGGATAGCGTTTGGCTTCTTCCTACCGGCAACCGGCCATTTGGCGCCAATGCCGCTGAAATGGCACGGATAGAGCAAAGGCACGGAACCCGCCTCCGGCATGTCGCGCAAGTGCTCTTTCAGCCGGAAATCGATTACTGGGCCAGTCGAAACATTGATGCCAAGATCGGCCAGCGCGTAGCGGATGATCGGAGCTAGTTCGATGGTGCTTTCGGGCGATAATGGCACACGGATAAATTGCTCCGAGTCATCCGGGAAAACGATCTGATCGAACGAGTATTTGTGGGTGGTAAGGTTGGTGAAGGTGTCATCGGCCGAAGTGGAAACTGTTACCGGGCCTTGTTGTCCACTACGCTCAAGTCGGATAATAATGTTCTCTTGCAACACTTTATCATCCTTGAATGTTTTGTTACGAGACTCGAAAAGATGCACGTGCCGGATGGCTGCACGCTCAAGGATGAAGTCACGAAACGGGCGGTAATACGGTCCATTACAGAAACTGCGCGGAATGATTGCCACGATTTGCCCGCCCGGCGCGGCTAGCGCGACAGCTAGCGCCACAAAAGCCGAATACAGATTCACCGTCTCGACGCCAACACGGCGTAAGGCTAAACGGTGCGATGAATTACTATTGATCTTTTTGTAAGGTGGGTTAAGGATGGCGTGAGTATATTTTTGGAGTTCTTCGGCGAAAAGGCTTCCAGAAAGCCAATCTACGGCGGCGTGTATAAAATCGACCTTTCGGATTGTCGGAATAAACTCTGGATTATTTCTGTATTTTTCCAATGTTTGATTCAAATAGGAATGCAGAGAATCGTCAATCTCGAAAGCATCTAGCTCTACACGCTGAAAGTTAAAACCAGCGGCATCCCACCTTTCCAAGAAAGCGGCAGAAAGCGAGCCAATTCCGGCTCCCGCATCAAGCAAGCGACAACTGCCTTTGCCGTCGGGGAAAAGACTGGCCATGAAAGCCGCAGTTCTTGCTGATGTAAGAAACTGGCCGAACTGCGATTTTTTCTTCGCTTCGGTGTTCTTTGATAACCGCAATCTGGTTTGTTCAACCGTTGACAACATGATGCACCTCCTTTTTGCGCCCTAACATAATATTAGCCAATACTTCTGTGCTTAATATATACTATCGTCAGGAAAAAGGCAACAGAAAAAAGCGTGAGAAAACACTTGTCCAGTGTTGATGTCACTCTTAATGATGGAACCGATTTGGTTTCTGATGAAACGTGGCAGGTGGATGCTGGCGCCCCGATTGCAGGTGGGAGGGTAAGGCTCCCGCCAAACCTTTAGCTCCGCGGGAGCGTCGCCCTCCCACGGCGCGGCGAGGAATCAATTGTCGTACATTTTCTCCATAGACCCCCTGAACAGTTACGTTTCGGGATTGTCCTTACGTCGTCAGCAATTCCCGCAACCGATTGGAGACAACCTGCATATCATTGTCAATCAGGTTCGACACAGCGATGTGCAGGGAACCATTACCGCCGTGCAAGCAGATACTTGGATCGCCGTCGAGTAATGTCTCTGAAATTTGTTCAGCGGTCTTGCCCAACCCACCTTCATCCAGTGTAATCTGCAGCCCATTTCCGAGTGTGTGTTCATCTAAGACCGTCGAGCAGGTGATATGGGGAACACCGTCCAGAGCATCCTGAATGGCTTGCGCTTTCTGCTGATGTTCCGCGATCCGCGCCTCGTGATCCATGCCAAACCACTCGCGCAAAGCCGCGACAACAGCAATAATCTCCTGACGGTCCAGTTTCAGTGGCCTGCCGACACAGCGCGACTCCTGGGTTTCATAGCCGATGAAGCTGTGCAGAAAGGCAGAATCCACCAAATCCTTGCGCCCGCACAGTACCCCCGTCGAATTGCACGCGCCGAAGTATTTCGCGCCGTAGCCGATAAGATCAGCGCCCGCCTCTGGATAGCGGCGCATCTGCTCCAAGGGATAGACCTGACTTGCCGCATCAACGATCACAGGAATATCATGCGCTTTGCCGATGGTCAAAACCTCATCCAGCGGCACAACGCCCGCGTCGTTTCCGGGCGCAACGTAGTGGATGGCGGCAGTTTTGTCCGTGATGGCGGCCTCTACTTGATCGGCGGTGGTATACTCATCGCCTGCCTCGATTATTTTTGCCCCGAAGATGGTCAGACACCGGTCGTAGTGGTATCGCTGGGATTTTTGAATGACGATTTCATCTTTCATCCCTGTCGTATCCGGCAGTTGCTGAATTTTCTCCGGATCGCTTCCGGTCATACACGCCGCTGAACTCAGCGCAAGGGCTGCGGCACAGCCGGGTGTCACCAGAGCTCCCTCGGCGCCCAGAATCCCGGCGATAACATCACCCGATTTCTTCAGCAGTTCTTCCATGTCCGCGAAGTATCGGCTCGCGTGATTCATTGCTGCCTGAACCCCTGGTGAAGGTCTTGAGCCGCCGAGCACTGTCTTAAACCCTATAGCGTTGATGACAGGCTTCACGCCTAACTCCTGGTAAACTCTAAGTCCATCTTGATTCATTGTTATCTTCCTTGCCCTGTATTAACAGGGGAATAAATTTATGGTTGGAACGTGGAAAAGGAAATTGATCAATCTGATCAACCGTAATCCAGCGATAATCTACCGGATCGTTCAAAGCCACTTCACCAGACTGATAACGACAACAAAAAACATCCATCACAATCTTAAAGTGTGTGTAGGCATGCTTGACGCGGGTGAGGTATTCGGTGGGTTCAACCAAAAGGTTCACTTCTTCTCGAATTATTCGGCAACAAGCCTGTTCAGCGGTTTCGTCCGCCTTAATTTCGCCGCTAGGGAATTCCCATAACCCTCCGAGTAAGCCATCAGGTTTGCGTTGGGTGATTAAAATCTGGTCGTCTTTGTAGGCGATCCCCGCGACGATATGATACTCTGGAATCGGTTTGGATTTCCGATGGGTCGGAAATTCATCCTGTCGGGCAGTCTGAGAGGCGCGACAGAGTGTGTTCACCGGACAGACGATACAGGTCGGAGAATTCGGGCGGCAGACGGTCGCCCCCAACTCCATCATCGCCTGATTAAAAATTCCCGGCGCGTTGTGGTCTAATAGCAAATCCGCCTTTTCTCGAAAAATCGTCCTAGACGCCGATTGATTGACCGGTGAATGGATGAGAAATAGCCGTGCCAGCACACGTTTGACATTTCCATCTACGACGGCGTAAGGAAGATTAAGCACGATGCTCTGTACCGCCGCGGCGATGTACTCCCCCACGCCAGGCAACTTTCGGAACGTGGCATAATCCGCCGGTATCTCTCCCCCAAACTCCTGCGCGACAACTTTGGTGGCTTTGTGTAGATTCCGCGCTCTGGCATAGTATCCTAATCCTTCCCAAGTTTTCAGCACGTCCTGCAAATCCGCCTCTGCCAAACTTTGAGCATCGGGGAACTTGTCCACAAATTTCTGGTAATATTCCAGCACTTTTTTGACCTGCGTCTGCTGAAGCATCACCTCGGAGACCCAGATGCAGTAAAGATCTTTGGTTTCGCGCCAGGGGAGTTTTCGATGATGGATCTCGAACCATTGCAGCAGATTTTTGCGAAATTGTGCAATGTTTTTTGAAGTCATAGTCAGTTAAGCAACTTTCAGTATTAAAGTTTATCTTCTGAAGTGCCCCTTCGGCTGAGCTCACTCGACCGTAAATTGACTACACATGAAACTCCAGAACATCCTCATCGTGAACAACGTCATCCCGGCTAACGGGTTGCCCATCATACCAGTTGGGTCCCCAGATTCGCGCGGACTTAAAGTCCTCGGCGAAATCCTTGTGCAATGCTCTGGCTGCATCAATCACCGTGCTGCTGATTGGCAGCACGATTGGATCTTCGTAATCGACGGGTTTGCCGGGGGATTTCGTGTAAACGCGCAAAATATTCAACTGCTCGTATATTGTTTTCTGCAACCGATCAAGCCCTTCGCCGGTGATGGTGGAAAGTGGGTAGATCTGGAAATCGTCAGCGTAGAACTCGCACAAAATCTCCAGTCGATCCGCGGCGCCACCTTCATCCGCTTGGTTCGCAATAATCCAGACTGTTTTGGTGAAATTTGCACTGAACCCTTCATCAGCATCGTCTAACCTCCCCGCTACCCCTTCGATCTGAATCTTTGCTTCAGCTAATTTCGATTTGACGATTTCAACCTGATCGAGGACTTCATCGCTTGCAAGGCTGACAACCAGAAACACGAGATCTGCATTTCTAACGAGATCGAACACCCAGGGCTGGACGAAGTCCGGTGTGATGGGCGGCGTGTCGACCAACTGAAATTGGATATTCTCGTAAACCAGCATACCAACGACAGGTTCCTGCGTCGTATACGGCGTGGGTGAGACAGCGGGTTTAGCCTTCGTAAAGCTGGCGACAATCTGTGATTTGCCGACATTCGGAGTACCAATCAGCACGAGTTGTCCGGCGCCCTGTTTCGGTATATGATAACTGTGTCCCTTCCTCGACTGCTTTTTCCCGGCAGTTTTCTGCAGCTTTGCGATTCGTGACCGAAGGTCCGCCCTAACCTTTTCCGTCCCCTTATGCTTTGGCGTGATCCGCGTCATCTCCTCTAACAGTTGGAGTCGCTCGTCGTCAGTCCTCGCCGATTCCAGTTCATGCTTGAGTTTATAATATTCAGGAGGAAGATTTGCTGGCATAGTAACAACCTCCGTTCGTATTGCGTGATGCGTATCTAACAGAATCAGCCAATCACCAAAACAGGAATAGTGCTAACTCCACAGCATCACGTATTACGCGTTATATTTTACGTTTCATGCATCACGTCTCGGTTTCAGTCTGCCGTCGTGCGCAATTGGGTCTTCCCCGATCCACCGCTGGTCAACCGGCTCGGATGCCAACTGATACCGTGTATCCGAGGTAATGCGGATGCGATTCACCGGCGAACAGTTATCGAGCGAACAGTGCATGGTGTACATGGTAAACATCAGCATGTCGCCCACCTTGAAGTCCGTGGTGAGCCACCTGCTCCCAAACCTCTCCTGCACTTCTAGCGGGTTTCTGCTGAACCAGCCACCGGCATAAGGTCCATCGACATCGCGGTCAACATCCATCGCGCCATAAGTGTTTTTCAATGCCTCCAACTTGTGGGAATTTTCCAAAATCAGGAGCGTACCTTCGATCTTCAGCACGTCGCCGATAGGAATCCAGGTCGTGTACAGATTCTGCGTGCCGCGTCCCATGTACACCCAGTCGTAATGCGAGCCCGTCGCCCCGCCGACCTTCACGGTGCGAAGCCAGATATAATCGAGCGATCGGACTTCACCGCCAAGGAATTTTTCGTAAAACCGGATCACATTTCCGCGATGCACAAGTGCGCGTATGGCTTCTCCTACACGGAGGTCTTTGTTAAACTGTTTGATGTCAACCCGTCGCCTCTCGGACTGACCGGACGCAATGCCCTCGATTAAGGGATGGTTAGTTGTGTCAATTTCTCCAATGGAAGCGAGTTTTTCTAAGATTTCGCGCCGCGCTGCCATAACGACTTCCTGATTAAGCACGTCACGCATGAACAGATAGCCGTCTTCTGCCATTCTTTGGCGTAATGCTCTCACATCGTCCAGAATATCGTTGGAGGCTCGCAGTTCGCCAAATTTTTCGGGACGGGTATCCAGTTCATAACCAAATGAAGTGAAGGAACTCAAAATACAGTCTCCTAAGCAAGTGGAACACGGGGTTGATGGTCATTCCAAACGACTGAAAGAAAATCTTCCCGTTTCCCGTAAATACCGGAAGCTTATAGCTTGACTTTGTTACATTCGTCCCCCGGCCCCGAATTCCCCGATGGGATCGGGACAGGCTGGGGGAGTTTGTGCGATTCTCCCCTTGGAGACGGGGCCGGGGAGGCAAGCCAACAGTGGATCTGCCGATGAGATCTTTTAATCTAACAAAGTCAAGATAGACCTATGACTCAGATCTGTTGGATATTCAGTTCAGGTAAAACAGGACTATCTGCTCTGGGCAGATCTCCGAAGATTGGACGAAAATAGTCAATTCCTGCGTCCGAAATTTGATAATTTTGTGCATCATAAAAGCGGTGATCTATCCGACGTGGGATGGCCCGACCTGCCTCATCAAGTTTAATCACCTGTTCTAAAGGGATCAATTTCGGCTGGAGCCCGTCTTCGGTGCGCATGATCGTTGCTACATGGTTGACTTTTCCTTCGGCGATTGCCTCGACAGCTAACCCTCCGGCTTTGAGCGCATAATCGCGATCTAGCGGTATCGGGCTGCCACACCGCTGGAGATACCCGATTATGAGATGCCGGAAGCTAGACGCTGGAATTTTCGGTGAGAGACGTCTTTTCATTGCTTCTGCAATGAATTCTGAACAACCGCCGGACTTGGTGTGACCAAAGGGATCGAGCTCCTCCTTTGAACTTGTCATCAATTTGCCCTTTTGATTCCGAATCCCTTCCGACACAACGACGATTACGTTTCCTTTCTCGGCATATTTTTTCTCAATGGTTTCTGCTAACCGATCCGGTTCATAAGGGACTTCAGGCACGACAATCACATCCGCATGACCATAAGCCGACGAGAGTGTGAGCCAACCGGCATCTCGCCCCATCGCTTCAATGAAGAAGATCCGGTCATGCGAAGAGGTCGTCGTCCGGAGATCACGGACATAACGAATCAGGCGGCTTGCCGCTGTCGGGAAACCGGGGCAAAAGTAGTTGATAATCTGCGAGTAATCGATGGAATCCCCCTCGGGAGCATTGATACCGACATCGTTATCAATGGTTTTGGTCACAAACGCTGTCGGGAACCTCTCCTTCAGCGCTGCGCCGACGGTAAGCGTATCGTCTCCACCGATGGCGATCAGTCCATCAATGTTGAATTTGCGGAGATTATCAACGGCTTCATCCATCCTATTTTCGGCGATGAGATTGGTCCGCGAAGTTTTAAGTAATGTCCCGCCCTGATTTTCGTCAATTAGATCTGGAGAGAGTGTGAAGTACGATCCGCCCTTCAGAATCCCTTTCCACCCCTTCATAAATCCAATCAGTTCAACACCGAGTTCCTCCGCCTTCCGCGCAGCGCCTTGGAGTGTCGCATTGATTGCACTTGTGTCTCCGCCGCCTGTTAAAATGCCAATGCGCTTAGCCATATTCGCTCAACTCCTTTCAATTACCCTTTTAATTTGACTTTGTTACATTCGCCCCCGGCCCCCAATGCTGGGGGGAGTTTGTGGAATTCTCCTCCCAGCATTGGGGGCCGGGGGGGCAGGCCAATCCTTAATCCAACTCCGACAACTTAACCGGTCTGCCCGCTGTTGCCGAAAGATCGGCAGCGAAGATAATACGGTGCGACTCAAATGCCGTGTCGAAATCGGTCAATGGCATCGGTTCGCCCTCGCTAATGCTGTCGACAAATGCCTGAAACTGCGGTTCATAGGGGTGGTCGCTCACGTCTCCCGAATCAATGAGCGAGGTTTCGAGCATACTCCACCTATCCTTGACCATCCCCTTCAGTTTCGCCGAGTAAATTCGATTGTCCAAAAGGCTGCCTTCGCTGCCGACCAGATGAATATGGAAGTAGTAAGGCTGGAAGCAATCCACACAGGAGGTGACTTTCGCAATCCTGTCCCCCCCTTCAAACTTGAGAATCGTCACGCTCGTCGTTTTGTATTCATATGGCGCGAAATCCTTACTCTGCGATTGGGTGTGATAGCTCGTGACCTCCTCAACCTTCCCATCCATGAAGAACAGCAGGGCATCGAGCGCGTGGCAACCCCCGGTCAACAGAGAACTGCCACCGAAGTCTTTTTTGATGTTCCAACTGTACTGACCGTACCAGGGCCCAATCCCGTGGTAGTAATCCACCTCACCGAAGTGCAGATCGCCGAGCAAGCCCTCATCAATGACGGAGCGGATTAGCGTAAAGTGCATGCTGTAGCGGCATTCAAAGCAGACACATACATTTACGCCGGCCTTCCGAATCGCATCGCGTACCCTTTTGGCATCTTCATAAGAGAGGCAGATCGGCTTCTCGATGATCAGGTGCTTCCCCGCTTCTGCTGCGGCGATTGCTTGTTCGGCATGAAAAGGGTGCGGCGTGCAGATGTCCACAATATGAATGTCCGGATCGGCGAGCATCGCTTTATAGTCCGTATAGGCTTTCAGCGGTGTATCGTACTGCTGCTCCAATTCCGCTTCATCACGCTCACGACGGGAACAGATTGCCGCCACATTTCCGCCCTGAACTGTCTTAAATGTCTCGATATGGGCGCCGGCGACCCAGCCCAGTCCAACAATACCAATGTTCAAATCACTCATTTTGCCTCCGAACCTCCTCCGTTTCATTTATATTTCAGTGATATCCTTCAGTTCGTAGTAACACGGCGCCAAACGGCGATAAATTGCCCCGCTAGATCGGGATGCAAGCACCTAACTACGAACGAAGTCAACGCTTTCTTTTTCTAACAGTGCCGTCAATTTAAGCCTTCCTATACTCTATACTGATTTTAAGTCTATGTCAACAAATTTTTCAGATCAAATTGACGGCAACACCGCATGTCGCAGTTCCGGTCAAAGTCGTTATGCTCGGCAGCGACAATTCGTTAGATAATCCAATTTCGACAACGTTAAGCGATGAATGGGGAAGATACTGATTCACCAACCTCAAGCCAGATGAGTCTGCGAAAGAGCGAACATTTTCCTCTTGATCTATATCAGATATTGTTGTATAATCACCCAAGTCGATTCATGCTGTCACCGCCAGTGGACTGAAAGCAATCGTATTAGACATTACCTTTCAAATTGTTCACTTAATTTTTCAAAATAACAGGAGGACCTAATGAAACTCACGTTTTTGGTTTCACTTTCAATCGTTGTATTGTTTATTGCTTCGCTCAACGCACAAGATGCAGCGGAAGCACCATCCTCAACAATCGAACTTGAGGAAGTCATCACCGTCGGTACGCGGGTGCCGGAGCGGAGTCGTCTCGATTCACCGGTGCCCGTTGATGTCATCAGCGCAGACGACATCCGCAAGACGGGACATACCGAAGTGGGGCGCGTTTTGCAGACCTTAGCCCCGTCGTTCAATTTTTCGAGCTCCTCAATCAGTGACGGCACAGACACGCTGCGTCCCGCGACGCTCAGAGGTCTGGGACCCGATCAGGTGCTGGTGCTGGTCAATGGGAAACGGCGTCACGGAAGTGCGTTGATTCACGTCAACACCTCTGTAGGGCGGGGCACAGCGGGCGTAGACATGAACGCGATTCCCGCAAGTGCCATCAAACGGATCGAGATCTTGCGTGATGGCGCGTCGGCGCAGTACGGCTCGGACGCGATTGCCGGCGTCATCAACATCGTCCTCAAGGATGACTATGAAGGCAGTTGGGACTTCTCTAATGGTCAAACTTACGAAGGTGACGGCGAAACATTTATATTGGGTATGCATAATGGTTACAAACTCGGCAAAGATGGCACCCTTAATTTGGCGTATGAAGTCCGCAGACGGTGGGCGACGAACCGCGCCGGATTGGCAGGTGTCGTTCAATTTCCCGATACCAAAATTTTGCCGGATAGCGACCCGGCCCAAATCCTTGCAGACCGCGGCAATAAAGAAGCGGACTTCGATCGGCGAAACTTCCGTATCGGTGACGCGGAATCTTATCAGCACGCCTCCGTCTTTAACTTAGAGTTGCCGATTGATGGCGTTTGGAAGGGGGCAACTGTTTACAGCTTCCTCAGTACATCAATTCGTGAGAATACAAGTGCGGGGTTCTACCGCAGAGCCAATCAATTAGACCGAAACCCACCCGGCTCTGCATATCCCGGCGGTTTTCTACCGTTGATTAACACAGATGTGACGGATCTCTCCATCGGAACCGGGCTCAAGCGGACGTTCGATAGCGGTTTGCGGATGGACACGAGTGTCGCCGCAGGCGGAAACGTCTTTGCGTTCAACGTCAGCAATTCGCACAACGCCTCGCGTGTCACGGCGGTCGGTATCAGCCCATCATCCGCCGACGCCGGCGAGTTGGCACTCTTCCTCGCCACAGCGAACCTCGATTTTGCGTTTCCGATGGATTGGGGGAACATCGCGTGGGGCGGCGGATTTCGGAACGACAACTACCAGATCAGCGCGGGCGAAGAACTTTCCTATAAGGATTACGACGGTCCCGGCGGCGCGGCGGGCGGCATACAGGTTTTCCCTGGCTTCCAGCCTGAGAATGAGGTGGACGAAAATCGGAACGCTTTCTCTTTCTACACCGATGTCGAAGTGCGCCCGATCGAAGGGGTACTTGTCAGTCCGGCGGCGCGGGTCGAAAACTACAGCGATTTCGGAACGACGCTCAACGGCAAATTGGCGTTGCGCTACGAACCGCTCGAAAAGTTCGCCCTGCGCGGCTCGGCAAGCACCGGGTTTCGCGCCCCCTCAATGCAACAACTTTTCTTCAACAACGTCAGCACGCAATTCAACACAGTTGATGGACAGCAAATCGCCCAAGAGATCGGCACGTTCCGCAACGATAGCGCGATCGCGGAAGCCGTCGGCATCCCTGCATTGAAGGAAGAAACCACGCTCAATCTCACCACCGGATTCATTCTCCGACCGCTCCCTCGGCTGACGCTCACGACTGACCTGTATCAGATCGGCATCAAAGACCGCATCATCATTAGCGGACGTTTGGCGAGCGACGACGAAGGAATTCCGGCAAGCATCAGAGCACGACTTGCGGATTCGGGCGTTGCGGGCGCGCAATTTTTCATGAACGCCGCGGACACCCGCACGCAGGGCTTAGACCTCGTTGCGTCCTATGCGCAGCCGGTGTTCAATCAGGGGACGCTTGCGTTTAGTATCGCCGGAAACTACACGACGACGGAGATTACCGATGTGAATCTCCCCGCCAATCTCCCCGATTCGCTTTTCACCGAGCAAGACCGCTCAATCATTGAGACGTGGCAACCGAAAGACCGCGTTTCGATTTCGAGCCGATATTCGGAGGAAAAGATTTCAGCGGACATCACCGTGCATCGGTACGGGGAGTACACAGTGCTCGATGGTGGCGAAAGCCAAACTTTCACGCCGAAGTATCTAACCGACGTTCAGTTTAGCTACCAATTTGGTAAATTCGGCAGACTCAAAATTGGCGCGAACAACCTGTTCGATGTCACCCCCGACGAAAATCAGATCGGTCAAGCGCGAGGCGGGAAGATCTTGGACGCTTCGGGGAATGTGATTGTCGATTCGCCCGGCGTGTTCACCTATTCGCGGCGTTCCGCACCGTTTGGGTTTAATGGCGGGTTTTATTATGTCGGTTGGGAGAATGCATTCTAACTAGGTTCTGTTGACATTTCAAGGGAGCCATATAAGAGTGGAGACAAAGCTGAGAAATCCAAAATAACGGACAGCTAGCTTCTCAAACCGAGAGAAGATACGACGATACCATTTTATCTTGTTGATGAAACATTCAACACGATGACTTTTGGGCGGTATCACCGCAATCGCTCCATTCGCCTCAATAACCGCGATAAAAGCGTCCGAATCGTACCCCTTGTCTCCAATCACATATTCACTGTTATATCCGATTATCAACCCTTCCGCCTCAGTTATGTCATGTCTCTGACCGGGGGTCAGATGAATTCTTAGGGGATTGCCTAGTCCGTCAACTGTAATGTGATTTTTTGTACTGAAACCGCCCCGAGACCGACCTAATGCTTGGTTTTCAGTGCCATCGTTTTTTTTAAGGCGCCCGCCGCAGACGGGTGAGCGCGGCAGATGGTACTGTCAACAATAAGCGACTCGATATCGGGGTCAGAGGCAAAGTAGTGGTGCATCTGTGTGAAGATACCTTTGTCGCACCATCGAGCAAACCGCTTGTAGCGGGTGTTCCATTTGCCATAGGTGTCTGGTAGAAGTCTCCATTGAGCACCGCTACGAGTCACCCAGAGAACCGCTTCGACGAAGCGGCGTGTAGCAGCTTCGTCGCTAACATAGATGGTGGGACAGCTAAGAAGAAACCGGTATATCTTATTCCATTGGTCATCAGGTAAGGTTATTGGCGTCATTCTTCTATTATGCCACAACCTTATACTCAAATGTCAACAGAACCCAGATACACGCCCTCCAAAAAATAAAGCGTGACGAACCCCGCTTCAGTCCATCACGCTTTACTTTGACGACGCCTGACGTTTTATTCGCCCTTCCGAATCACGAGTCGATAGTGCTGACCAATCTTCTTGGTGTCGGTAATCTCATGCCCGTCATTCGTTAGGCTCTTGGGGACATTTTCAATCGGTTCGCCATCGTCAATCGTGATTTCGAGCAGCTGACCAACATTCATCGTCTCCAAACGAATTTTCGCTTGCACATAGTTGAACGGACACGCCACGCCTTTGAGGTCGAGGCTATCAACGATCTCCTCAACTTTCTCAGCCTTAGGTGGTGCTTTGGGGATGCGAGCCGGTCTGGCTTCTCGTTTCTTGCTTCCTGCTTCTTCCTCCTGCCGAATCCGCATACGTCCGTAGACGTTATGCGATTCTTCAACGAAAAGGGTCGCTTCTTCGACGCGGCGGTGGGTGAGCTCCCTATCAAAGGTGCTGGTATCCTCCTCAGCCGCCCTGAACAGATGCGCCCCAAAACCAGCGAAGAAAATTCCCGGCTCAAAGAACCGGTTTCGGAATTCCTTGACCGTCGTCTCGTTGTCAATGTGTTGCAGCCCTTCGGTTGTCAGCAGCGCATCTGCGGCTTTAATCATAGCTTCAAAGGCATGTTGAGCGGAGTCCACATATTCATCTCGTTCGAGCTGTAGCCCAGCCTCATAGATGAGCCGATCTGCTTCTTCAAGTATGAACGAGACCAACTCGACCAACGCCCCCGCGCACTCACCGACGCCCGTTTTGAGTTGAAACTCCTTTGTATCGCCGGTGTCAATATAGTAACTGGGGTCTTCCTCGAAGGAGGGAATCTGGTCGTATTCGCGGAGAATCGCCTTGATTTCGACCTTGCCGAGCCTCGTGATGAAGTCGGTGAACGATTCATCGTCATGCCGTTCATCAAGATACTTGCCCGTCAAGCGTTCGATGAGTTGTGGAATATTCTTGCCATGGATTTTTCCGGCGGCAAGTCCATAAGCATTTGCGTTCTCAGTGGCATGGCCGCCCAAAATGAGCTGGTAATACGGCGCAATGTGTTCGCCCATACGCCTTGATGAACCAAAGAAACCGATGTTCGCAACGTGATGTTGACCGCATGAGTTGGGGCAACCGCTGATTTTGATTCGCAGGTCTTTGATCTCATCTTTCACACCAGTTTTGATGAAATGCTCTCTCAGGTAGGCAGCTAACCCACGGGAGGATGAAATGCCCAGTTTGCAGGAATCGGTGCCGGGGCACGCCGTAATATCGACTGTGCTTTCGGCGCCCGCCGCACCCAAGCCAATAGCCTTGAGCTCTCGATAGAGGGCCGGCAGATCGCTCATACTGACCCAACGTAGAACAAGGTTCTGCTCAACGGTCGTGCGGATGGTGTCTTTGACATACTTGCGGGAAATACTTGCCAACGCGCGAGCTTGGTCAGCGGTGATGTCTCCAAGCGGCAGCGTGATATTGACAACTGCGTATCCCGGCTGACTCTGCAGACGCACATTCGTCGCATGCCATTCATCAAATCCTTCCGGCTTCGCGGCTCCATTCAGTTGCGTCGGCGGTTTCAGCGGCGTTTCGTTGTATGCATCCAGATTATCCAGATAAGCTGTCCATGCGGGGTCATGGCGTAGTTGCTCACGTTCTTCAAGTACAAGACGACGAAATTCTTCAATACCGAGCTTTGCTACGACGAACTTCATCCGCGCCTTGTTACGATTTTTGCGTTCGCCGAGGCGGGTGAACACCTTTGCAATTGCTTGTGAAATCGGCAGCAATTCCTCTTCAGGCACAAATTCATCAAAGACTTTTGCTTGGTGCGGCACAGCGCCAAGACCGCCGCCGACAAGCAACTTAAATCCACGCTTCGGCTTTCCATCGATCTCTTTAATGACGGCAACCGCACCGATGTCGTGCATGTATCCTAAGCCACAAGCGTGTTCATGGCAGCCGGAGAACGCGATCTTGAATTTACGCCCGAAATCTTGTGCATCTTGATGTCCCAACAGAAACGCCGATAGCGCTTTTGAGTGAGGCGTCACATCAAACGGTTCGTCGTTGCAGACACCAGCGAGTGGGCAGGCGGTGACGTTCCGAACCGCATTGCCACACGCTTCCTTGGTTGTAATGCCGACGGAAGCCAATCGCCGCATTAACTCTGGCGTATTATTAATATCGACATAATGATATTGCACATCCTGGCGAGTCGTGATATGAATGATATTATCCGAGAATTCCTCAGCAATATCGGCAAGCATTTCAGTCTGTGTCGCGCTTAGACCACCGAATGGGATCTTCACGCGAATCATCTGTGAACCATCATCACGCTGTCCATAGACGCCGTGACGTAGTCTAAATTCGAGGAAAATCTCCTCTGGCATCTGACCTGCCTGGACGCGACCGAGCTGCATCTCATAAATTTCAATCGCACGGGCGGCGTCCTCAGGAATTGCCTCTGCGTTAAAAGGCGCTAAACTTTCTGTCGCCATTATTTTCTCCTTCTCATTGATGGGGTTGGTATAACAAGTGAATGTCCTGAGTTCGTTTAATTGGAGATGTCCAAATCGAGGGGCATGCACACACGCTATAGATGACCAATTTGGTCAGATTTATACGGAAAAATTAACGACCAATTTAGTTGAGTTTATTATAATATACATGATCTGATAAATCAAATTTATTTTTGACATGTATGTAGGAGTGCAGTATAATAGAGCGGATCTGATAATTGTAGGCCGCTTTTCCAATCTACACCGATCTTTTGTCAAAGGTAAGGACATCTTGACCTGCAATTGCTTTGGTTTTTCTCCCACTCACCCGCCTACCCTTCCCACTTCCTGCTTAATTATGCGATGCCCAATGCTTGCAAAATTCAAACAGCGCAGTTATGAAGCCGAATTGATGGATGATTTCTCGCTTGTTGGTCCCGAAGTTGGATCAGACATTAATGGAGCTTCGTCTGGTCAACGGCTATCTCGGTGGTTTGAGCGCAACGCTAGCCGCCCTGGCGCCTGAACTTCAGAGAGATCCAACGCGATCATATCGCATTCTCGATCTCGGTACAGGTTCGGCAGACATACCCGAAGGCATCGTGCGTTGGGCACGGAAACAAGGCATTCATGTGGAGCTCATCGCCACCGACATCAACCCCTATACCTACGCTTATGCCCGTTGCTGCGTTGAGGATTTCCCAGAAATCGAAGTCGTTGCCGCTGATGTATTTCACCTCCCCTTCGCGGATGGCGCATTCGATTACACCCACGCGGCGATGTTCACCCATCATTTTACGCAAGAAGAATGCGCGGCGATCCTCAAAATTATGTATGCCAAAGCCACTCGCGGTATGATTATCAATGATCTCCACCGTCACGCCTTCGCTTACTACTCAATCAAGTTCCTGACACGGCTGTTCTCCAAAAGCCACCTTGTGCAGAACGATGCTCCACTCTCCGTCCTTCGTTCCTTTCGTCCGGCCGACATCGAGGAGTTGAAACGCAAAAGTGGAATTGAACTTCAGTATCAATGGCGTTGGGCATTTCGGTGGCTGATTACGGCAGATGTAATTCGTCCCCCGGCCCCCAATTCTGGGGGAGTTGTTCCATAGTCAAGGTAAAACGTAAAGATGTGGTAAAATAGAGAAAGGAAGGGAGATAATTTATGTCCCCAAATTTCCGCTTCGGATACCCATTCACTTTATGAAAAAGAGTGTGGAACACGATGATCAAAAGCAACCGAGATACAACAGTATTCCCAAGCAGGTTTCCCGTAAGGATTCGGATTAAAAAGAACCTTTTATCCGTTAGTCAGAGATCCGTTAGCCAAAAGAAGAAATTCGTGAAAATCCGCGTTATCCGTGTTCCATTCAAACCGTCGCTCTCCTAACTCTATGCAGTTGACAGCGGAGGCTGTGCTTTTATGGATGCTTTTGAGGTTGTGGTGGGTTTCGGTTTGTCGAACAGTTTTCGGCGAATCCCCGCCCCCGATAGATCGAGGGTAGGCTGTGCTCGTCCGAGAATCGGACAACTGAACTTGAGGCTTCGACGGCTCTTCTCCCGGGCATTGGGTAGTGAAGAGCCTTCACTACAGAATTGAAACGGAGAAGTTACCCCCGATGGTCAACAATGCAATCGACCTGCTAGATTCGATTCCGTACTGGAGTGAAAGGGTAGCCAAACCGTAAACACAAGGGAGAGACAATCCATGAAGATCAAAGATGTTCGCGCCATAGAAATCGAACTAAATCCAAAACCAAAGACGCCCCCTCGTCAACCCAGCCGGGCTGGAATGTTTAAGTTGAATCGGCCCATTGACCGTTATCTTAGGCCCGGAAATGAGCCGGGGTATGTCTCTTATGTAGAATGGAAGCGACCTGCTTGTATTGTTACAGCGGAGGATGGTACCTGGGGGTTCGGCATTTCTGTTCATGGCGGCCCGGTGACCCGAATCATCAATGATCATTTTGCCCCTCATTTGATGGGGGAAAATTGCATGGCGACCGAAAAATTGTGGGACATGATGGTCCGATCGTCAGCAGGCTTTGGTGCAACCGGCTTGACCAGTTACGCCATCAGCGCGGTCGATTGCGCTTTGTGGGATCTCAAAGGCAAGATTTTGGGGCGACCTGTTTACGAACTGTTGGGTGGCCCGCAGAAGGAGAAGATTTTTTGCTACGCCTCTGGCTTCGATCAGGAATGGTATATGGAGCTTGGCTTTAAAGCGACAAAGTTATTCACTCCCTACGGCCCGGAACATGGGCTAGGGGGCATGAAAAAGCTCGAAGAACTGGTCGCCAAAACGCGAGACGTGATAGGCGATGAAGTTGAATTAGCGTTGGATTCCTGGACGGCCTTTGATGTTGAACATATGGTCCGTATAGCCGAAACCATGAAACCCTACCGCTTAAAGTGGATGGAGGATTACATCTCTGCGGATGACCTGGTTGGCTACGAGGCGGTTCGTCAGCGCATTCCCTGGCAAACGCTCGCTACAGGTGAGCACTGGTACATGCCAACGGTCTTTGCAGCGGCCGCTGGCCAGCGGCTGGTCGACATTTTCCAGCCGGATGTTTTGTGGTGTGGTGGCATTACGGCGGCGGTCAAAATTTGCCACATTGCCGAAGCGAATGGCATCTCCGTGATTACCCACGGGGGAATGAACTATCCTTATGGCCAACATCTGGGCTTTGCCATGCCTGCTGTCGTTTGGGGCGAACGTTCCGAGGGGGTATCTGCGCCCGGTGTGCCTCTGGAAGAGATGGTCAAGCTGCCCGGCACGTCAGTCATCAAAGATGGATATGTTGCGCCGAGCGACGCCCCAGGTTTTGGCCTCGAAATTGACGAAGCCTGGATAGAGGGCGTGGTTGCGTGAGTGCTAGGTTCTGTTGACATTTCAACGGAGCCATATAAGAGTGGAGACAAAGCTGAGAAATCCAAAATAACAGACAGCTAGCTTCTCAAACCGAGAGAAGATACGACGATACCATTTTATCTTGTTGATGAAACATTCAACCCGATGTCTCTCTTTGTATAAGTGTTTGTCATACGTTCTTTGGTCAACACGATGACTTTTGGGCGGTATCACCGCAATCGCTCCATTCGCCTCAATAACCGCGATAAAAGCGTCCGAATCGTACCCCTTGTCTCCAATCACATATTCACTGTTATATCCGATTATCAACCCTTCCGCCTCAGTTATGTCATGTCTCTGACCGGGTGTCAGATGAATTCTTAGGGAATTGCCTAGTCCGTTAACTGTGATGTGATTTTTTGTACTGAAACCGCCCCGAGACCGACCTAATGCTTGGTTTTCAATCCCACCGTTTTTTTTAAGGCGCCCGCCGCACACGGGTGAGCGCGGCAGATGGTACTGTCCACAATAAGCGACTCGATATCGGGGTCAGAGGCAAAGTGGGAGTGCATCTGTGTGAAGATACCTTTGTCGCACCATCGAGCAAACCGCTTGTAGCGGGTGTTCCATTTGCCATAGGTGTCTGGTAGAAGTCTCCATTGAGCCCCGCTACGAGTCACCCACAGAACTGCTTCGACGAAGCGGCGTGTAGCAGCTTCGTCGCCAACATAGATGGTGGGACAGCTAAGAAGAAACCGGTATATCTTATTCCATTGGTCATCAGGTAAGGTTATTGGCGTCATTCTTCTATTATGCCACAACCTTATACTCAAATGTCAACAGAACCTAGTACCTCGTGACGTTTGTAGTGGCGACTTCAGTCGCTTTCAGAGCGAAAAATTTGCCACTACGTCCGTGTGCAATGCTCTGTCTAGGCCGCGTGGCTTGAGGCGTCGAGCCAAGACTCGAAATTGCACAGTCAATCCTCACACGACCGCCAGCGCCGCGAGCAGGGCTTTGATGTACCCGACCGAATAAGCCAGCGCCTGCCCCTGGTCCGAGCCGTCCGTGCCTGGTATCAAGTGATAAGTGGCCATTGATGTCGCCAGCGCCTGGTCCGAACCATCCCCCTCCAGCCGGGGATAATGGTCGGGATTGACGCATCCGTCGAAACCGACCCGCCGCAGCTCCAACATAATCTTGAACATGTTCATGTCGCCATCGTCTAGCAGGACTTCCTCGAAACCACCGGCGGTGGCAAGACTGCCACGGACGTTTCGGAAGTGGACCTCGAAAATGCGCCCTTTGCGGCCGTAGTTGTGGATCTCGTCTAGCACCAGGGAGCTTCCGCCGGCCTCGGCCCGGGTGCCACAGCAGTAAAGATAGCCGACGCAGCGGCTAGGAAAGGCATCAATGATGCGGTGGAAGCCCAGGCTGCCCAGGGGAGCATCGGCATTCGGCGTGTCGGAAGGGTGCATCATCAGCTTCACGCCATACTCTTCGGCGACGGGTACCAGTTTTTCGTAGGCGACGCAGAGACGCTGCCACCAGAACTCCAGTTCCTCCAGCGGCGGAGGCGGAGACTTGTCTTCGGCCAGAGCCAGGCTCTCTCCCCGCTGGAGATAGCCGCCCCGGTGCACTGCCTCGTAGCGTTTGTTCATCCAGGGAAAGGTGTCGTTGGCAAAGATTACCCGGGCTAGCGGCGCGCCGGCCTCTCCAAGTACCTGCAGAGACTTGCAGCAGTTGTCCAATTCTTCATCAGCGCCTTCGTGGTCTTTCATGAACTTCTCGGACAGCGGGGGCAAACTGACCCGGTTAATGTCCAGTCCCCAGGAGCAAACCCTCTTTTTGATCTTGAGGAGCTCGTCCAGATCGAAGTAACCCTTTTCCGGTTCCATAGGGACCTCAATGCCGTCTATGCAGTCTGCGCCCAACTGGGTGACTTTACGCAGGTAGGAATCGGAAAGGTTTTGGGCCCACACGGCTATTCTTATCATCACTTTTACCTCCGTCATGGTGGTTGTGTGCGCTATGTGTCTTGAATATGGACACTATTGTCAACATTTTTATAGTCTTTAGAACGGTCTGGCTGAACCGCGTCCGCCCATGATATCGCTAAGAATTTCCGAAATGCAAACAGGGCAGACGTCGGCTCCATCCTGTTGTTAGGTAGCTTCCCCCTTCGGCTTCCTTATCAATCTGAATAAGGATACTATAGTGCGCCTCTGAGTAACTAAATGCAATGATGGTATGATTCCATCAATGGTAGCTTACAACCATAAGCCTCACCTTAACTGCGTTGCCAGAAATAGCAGGGTGGGAAGCAAAGGGACATGGCACATTCCTGTGAGGGAAGGTAGACCCTTGAAATCGGAACGTCAGGCTGAAGATGATAAGGTTAAAACGAAAGTTGAACTGATGCTTGAAGCCTCGTTACCTTAAAACAGGTTAATCTACAAGTAGGAGCCTATAACTAATAAAGTACAAGCATAGGATAGGTGCTTATAGTTCACATAACAAAAGGGGATATGTTGAAACTTCATATTCCTAGTAAGCCAACGCTTCGGGGTAGAATCAGAACCTAAGTCATCTACAAACTTGCATTCAGTGAGATTAGAGGAATCCCTAAGTCAGCTCAATAGAGAAGATATGGGAGAGGAGATTGGATAGGATATTATGGTTGACCAACACGTTATAACCATGAAATATCCAAGTACAATCAGAGTCAGCACTTTGAAAAGGATAACAATGGATTTCACCACAACCGATGAAAATCAAGTAAATACTTGTCAAACGAGTGGCTTTGGCATATTCTCACCTGAGAATATACGCTCATGTCAGAAATATGTCCAAACTATCCAATGTCGTCTGGACAAAGCGGTTGCAAATGATGATAAGTCCAAAATTCGATGGTACACGCATCTACTGAGTATGAAGTCAAGAGCAGTGAAAATCATTGCCATATACAATATATGCCAAGTTAATAAAGGCAAATATACAACAGGCACTGATGGTATCTCAATGCCCAAAGATAGGGACAATAGGATTCAAGTGATGGAAAACCTCTTAAAGGATATAGACATTACTAAGAAGCCACAACCTATCAGAAGGGTATATATTCCAAAGCCTAATGGCAAATTAAGACCACTAGGCATACCCACCATCTCTGACAGAATTACTCAGGAAATCATCAGACAGACAATAGAACCTATCTGTGAATACCACTTCCTTCCATGCAGTTATGGATTCAGACCAAAACGAAGCTGTCATGATGCAATAGAAGGCTTACATAAGAAGTTAGCCAAAAGGCAGGCTTCAAGATGGGTCATAGAAGGGGATATTGAAGGGTACTTTGACAACATTAGCCACAACCACATCTTAGTAACCCTAGAGAAATGGCACACTCCATGATCTCTGACGAAAATCATCAAGGAAATGTTGAAGGCAAACATCATGAAAGACATGGAGCTAACTCCAACATCTGCAGGAACACCACACAGGGAGGAGTCATTAGTCCCATGCTCGCCAATGTTGCACTCACATGCCTTGATGAATTGACATTAGAATATGCGATTGGTAAAGGGTCTAACCCTATTGTCAGATATGCTGATGATTTTATAATCACCGTCAAAAGTGAAGAAAAAGCATTAGCAATCAAGTCTCATATCAAGGAGTACCTAAAAGATGCCACAAATCTAACACTATCAGATGATAAAACTCGAATCACTGAAATCAGTGAAGGTTTTGACTTCTTAGGATTCAACACTAGGAAATACAAAGATAAACTGCTGATTAAACCATCTAAAGCAAATGTGGAAAAGTTCAAGTTAAATGTTAAAAAGGTTATCAAAATAACGGATGACCCTATAGAACTAATCCACAAACTTAATCCAATAATCAGAGGGTGGGGAAACTACTATCGCCATGTAGTGTCTAAAGATACTTTTGATTATCTTGGAAAAATACTCTGGCAGAACACCAGTAAATGGTGTAGGAAACGACACCCAAGAGGCAATGGACATTGGATTAAACAATACTACAAGATGGATAGAGGAAACAGATGGAGATTCAGTTATGAAGGTGCTATAATGGATAATATCTATAGCATACCAATAAGGAGATTCATCAAAGTCCGCAGTGATAAAAGAGTTTATGATGCAAGTGACAAAGAGTACTGGGATACCCGTGAGTACGTTAATGCTAAGAATAGCATCTATGGCTCAATAGAAACAAAGACGCTGTTCTACAAACAACGTGGTAAATGTGGGTATTGTGTACACCCAATCACAGACACTCAGGTGAGAGATAACACAATATATAAACATCACATGAAGCCAAGAAGTGAGAACGGGGACTGGAAGTTAGGCAACCTAAGACTCCTCCACGCAGATTGCCATACCTCGCTTCATAGTATGTACTCACGCAAAGAAATGGCTGACCTCATGGACAAAGGTATAGATTACCTTCGCCTCATGAAGCCAGCCAAGTAGTAGCAGGGAGTTAATTACCACTATGCCTATTAGCAACTTTAAGGAGAACCTCAAAGAAAGGGGTAATTACCAATAAAAAGTCATATCATCATTTTTGACTGGGCAAGCCGTATGCGGTGAAAGTCGCACGTACGGTTTAGATGGGGGGAAAATTCCGCAAGGAATCTACCTATCCATACTGAGAGCCATCAGTTTGTTCTCAGTACGCAGGTTGTATTCTTTACAAGCACGACCGTACCAGTGGGAATATGCGTAACCCTGACGGCAGCGACATTGGGGTCAACACATTCAAAGTAATCAACGCGGTCGGAAGGGGCGGCACGAAACATGTCAATTCGTACATCCTGTGGGTCAAGTAGATTGGAAATCGCCTCGGAAAGGTCAAGATAAAAACGTCTCACAGATTTATCTATCAATGCTGACTCCTCATCGAAAATTCGTGGGGTTCATACACTTTCTACTTTTCTAGCGGAAGCCCCACTCGATGAGTGGCTTCACCACCTGCTGCCGGCGCGGATGCGTACCGGCTAAAAACTCGGGGTAGTAGACCTGATGTGTCGAATAGAAGGGATTATTCCCTTGATACTTCAGATGGCCCTCATACAAACCCTGATGGAAGGCGCGATGGGCTTCCAGCGTGGGCTTGCTGGCAAAGTTGAGGGTAAACATCCGCCGCCGGGAACCGCCGCCGAAGGATGCGTGATAGAGAAACTGGTCGAAGAACACCACGTTCCCTGGATGCGTTTCGATGGCGTAGGCCGGAATCTGCTCCCCAGTGAGGCCAAAGGGATACCGGGGTGGATTTTCCCGATGCTAGTACAGGACTTTCAACTCTGTCCACAATGGTTCCCGATGGGAGCCCGGTATCACACGCAAACAGCCCGAATGCCGCCTAACGGAATCGAGATAAAACGCGATTTTGATGACGTTGCATGCCGGGATACGTGTGCCCATATCTGAATGCCAGGAACCGTCACCCACGTAGTAATTCCCGTCTCCGGCGATCCAGATGAAGCCGGGTCCGAGTAGGTCTTCAGTCACGTAGAAGATCCGGTCGTCTTCGATCAATCGGGAGAGGGCGGGACGGTGCTCGATTAAACTGAGGAGCATCTGCCGCCGTTCGCCGGTAAAAGGTTTCCCCTCCCGCACCTCCTCCATGACCTCATCGAAGAGCCGACTGATTTCCGCCATCTCGCCAGGTGAAAAACACTGGCGCATCAGCAGAAACCCGAAGGTATCGAAATGAGCTTTCTGTTCTGATGTGAGCATTGGTCTCTCCTAAAACTATAATAAATGTAATGGTCGATAGGATGATAGACACTTTTGCTTGGTAAATCCAAGCCGCAAATTGTCTGCCATCTTCCTGACCAATACAGTGTTTATCGATTTCCTCTCCCCCTCATGAGTTCAGGGGCGGACAGTTTTTTCAATTTCAGCGTTGATTCTAGTGAGGAGTCGCATAGAATTTCCCCCCAGAATTAGGGGTTAGGGGAGCGATTTCTGCGCTGCCTCTCCATATACCCTCATCTCCAATGCCTCCCCCTCTTCGCTGCCTTTTCACTCGACTTGCCAGCGGATACACATGCCGGCTCCGGTCATTGTCACGATGGTGTCGTCTTCGAGGACGATGCTGGAGGCATAGCCACCGCCAACACCCCTTTGGTGTGAACCTAAAACAGTGCCCCCGGCAAGGGTCAGATTGTAGACCTCCGAGGTCCATGTGTTGCCTTTATCGTGGCTGACACGGGCAAGGACCTGCTGCCGCTCGTAGGGGTAGCGGTGGTCGTATGTCAGGATCAGGGTTCCGTCGGACAACTGAGATAGTTCGCCGTGGCACTCCCCGAACGCCAGGTCTGCGTCCTCATCTGGCGTCTGTCTGACAGGCCGAAAGTCGATCCACGTACGCCCATCGTCCTCTGAGTCAGCCAGAAAGACACGCTTGCCGAAAGCAGCCAAAGGCGTATCCAGTTTTATGAGAGGCTGGTACCGTATGGCAGCGATGAGCCGCCCGGAATGGAGCCGCAGGATGGTTGTCTCAAAAGATCAATCCGGCAAAGGGTTCCTGTCTCCCCATGTGCGTCCACCGTCCGTTGACCTGAAAACGTAAGTGTTGGTAAAGGCGAAACTTCCAGGGCTTGTCCGGATGTTTCGAGTTTCTCTCTTTTTCTCTCGAACTCGTCCGGAGTCAGACCGGGCCGCTGGGGCCAGAGCATGGTCCTGTCCGGAAGTTCGGTCATCCGGTTCGAGCAATTTCCGACAGATGGAAAAGGCGACTTGTCGAGCTTCGCAGGTCCCTCCCAGGTCTCGCCGGCGTCTTCGCTGCGGATGACATAACACTCCTTTTCCAAGCCAGCTACGTCTTGTTCGAATGCCCACAGCAGAGCGCTGTCCTTCAGAACCCCAAATGATTGGTTTCTCATCGTCCAGCGATAGCCCCAAAAGCGAAATTTCAGCGAGTCCCGTGCGACGGAATGGTAAAAAACTGCCACCAATCCAGCCGCTTCTCCGACCAACTACGCCCGCCATCTGTAGAAGCCAATAAAACGCTTTCAAGCCCGGGTCCTCCCGTAGCAAACCCGGCGTAAAGGATCCTGTCATCTGTCATGCCGATGGGGGCGCCCCTACCGAAGGGGATCGGGATGAACTCGGCGGGGACCGTTCGGAGGGCGTCCCCATCCACTGTCACATTGATCTCGCCTGCTTCTAAGCGCATATCTTCACCTCTGCAATGCCTACTGAACTATCCACTAGCCTATTGGACAGATCATGATGTGAAAAAATTCGGGCTGAACAACGCGTGAGGATTCGGCATAAAATTTTAGGATTTTTCTGGAGGATAATCCTGTCGAAAAATTTCTAAAACCTGATACAATTAAGTGAATTAAGTGAGGGGTGTGCATAAATATAGTTGACATAATCAAGCCAAAAGGGTTTCCTATTGTTATCATAGCAAAAGGAGCCCCAATATGGTACAAAGACCAATGTTGGCTGATTATGTCACTCTTATTATGCAACTCTTTGAGCAGTTTATGCAACACCGTATTGACAAACCAGGTGTCACACACGCAAAACCATTGACATATTCAACCACCTCGTTTATCATTTTCTTCATGTTGATGCAGTTTCACGGCATCTATGGCTTCAAAACGCAATGGCGGTGGCTAATCAATCACCCAGAAGTGTTACAAATGCTGGGGTGGCAACAGCCCCCTCATCGAACCACGATTGCACGTCGCTATAAGGCATTATATGAAGTGATAGAGGCATTTGTATTGTTTATCGGTCAGTATGCCACTGACTTGTCCCAACAATTCAACTTGGCTCATCTGGTAGCCGACAAAAGTTTATTTAAGGCACGAGGACCCGTCTGGCATCAAACTGACCGCAAAGCAGGAAAAGTACCTAAACATCTACGCAACCTCGACACCGATGCCACGTGGAGCAAGAGTGGTTATCATGGCTGGGTCTATGGCTACGGACTTCACATTATCTGCACACAAGGTGCGTTCCCAACACTGATAACTGTGCACCGTGCGTCGGTCTCCGAAAGTTGGGCGATAGATGCTAAAGCGTCTGAGATTCTGACACAACTTTCACCGCAGACACTCACTGCCGATGATGCCTATACCCAAGCAGACCGTATCCGTCGTTGGGCGAAGGCACAAGTCGCTTTGATTACCCCGGCACTTAGATGGACAAAGGGACGGTTTGCCAAGGCGTATCATCGATTTATCAACCAACCCAAGCAGCGTCTCTGTTTAAGCAAACGTCGCAGTTCGGTTGAACCGTTGTTTGACTTGATTGCTAAAGTGATAGGCACCACTCCTCAACAGAAGCAGTTACCGGTCAAGGGGTTTTTCAATGTACGCTGTTGTTTAGCTATCGGGGTGTTATCAGTGCAAGTGGCTATGATTGCCAATGCCATATGGAAGTTACCTGCTCGCAATATCTCTCATATGGCGGCTGTTTTCCAATGAACTACTATGCACACCCCTCAATTAAGTAAACCTCGCCCTTTAGGGCGGAGAGGAATTGCCTAACTTTTAACTGACTCACTTTTCAACCGATTTGGACGGGGTAATAATCCTCGTCCCAAATCGGAAAACTTTAGCACACTTTAGTGACACTTTAGGCACTTTGTTTAAGCACCTATTGACAGTGCTTCCCCACACGCCGTCGCCAATTGGCCACGGTGCGTTCATCGATTCCCAAGGCAGCCACAATCGTAGCAATGGGACACCTATACGCCAGCAGCGTAATCATCTGTGTGACAAAGTCGATTGCGAAGTCGGTAGAATACGGTGCCTTTGCTCTGGGTAAAGGTCTTGTGGCACTGATGACAGATATACCATCGTTGCTTTCGGCTATGAATACCAATGTTGCCACGACCAACTTTTCCTCTTGCCCGACAGTCGGGATTGTGGCAGAATATCTGTTGGGGAGAAATTTTCTGACTCCCATAGCCGTCAATTTAAGGGACGCTCTGCGTCGAACATCAGCGTAAAATCTGGATTTTCCCCTTAAATTGACGGCTATGGTACCAAAAGCTAATACCCCCTTTTCACATAGCCCCAGGTGGTTGTGAGTTTATCGGCAGGCTCAACAGCCAAAAAACTTAGGAAGTTCGTGCGAACCCCACCCGCGCCAAGCGCCTTGTCATACACCCGGACGATGCTGAGTGAACCGTTGAAGCTCTCCTCGTTGCGGTCAAAGTCAAGTTGTCCAAGGAAAACCATGTTCTGATCCATAACCTCAAGCACGAAGTCCACATCCACGTTGTGCAACTTTTGCGCCTTGCCATCTATGTAGGACTGGAGTGTTTTGCCATCACCGTTGTATTCAACCGCAAACTGGTGCCACTCTCCTGTTCCGATACCCTCTTCGGTTCTGAAAGTCAGAATTTTGCCCCGTGGCGCTTTGACCTTGAAGGCTATTTGCCCCGCTGCCCCATCTGTTACGACCATACGAATATACTGCACCTTGGGGGCATCGAGTTCAAATACGCGTGCCGCGGCGTCTACCTTCTCCGACCCGAGGCCGAAGTAGGCAAGTCCGTTCTCGTCACCCTGTTCCCACGCTGCGCCATTGCGCCTCAACCAGATCTCGATGGTCCAGCTCGTCCCCAGCTTGAACTTCGAAGTGGTGCCACGTATGCTGCCGAAGGAGCTAGACGGCACCTCGCTGGTGTAATGTGCCGGCTCTCCACCCTCGGCCTTTACGTGTTTGGGCGGAGGTGGGATTTTCGACCAGTTGTCTGCATTTAGGGGAAATTTTCCGCCATCCGTGCCATCGTTCCCCCAAAACAATTTCTTAGCATTCTCGCTCTCAGCGTTAAGCTCTATCTGGGCGCCAGGGGCAACACCGAATGCCATTGAACTGGCCATTGTCAGGGCAAATGCCGCGCTCAGAATTGCAATTAGTTTCGGGTGTCTCATTTTATATCCTCCTATGGGGAGAAATTTTCTAACTCCTTTTTGTGGGAATACATATTAGGCACTTTACTTAACTCCACACTTTATTGTGATGCTACCCGATTACTATACCACCAGCCATAAACCGAGTCAAGCGAAAATTGATCGAAAGAAGGAAACAGATGATGAAACGTCCAAAGGCGTTTCTTGGAACGTTGCGGCATCTGTTTCCGCTACAATTTTTGGCTTGACGACTTTTTAGGGACGGCTTATAATTTACCCAGGTTGCTACCTTTTCCAAAAGAGGCAATCAAAGCGCGAATTTGTCCTTTTCGGAGGTTTTTGGAACCAGGAACTTAGCGTTGGGAACTAGGTGAGAGATTTCCCAAATCTGCACTCAGGTCCCTAAATCGTGTGACGAAGATATGAGACTCACCACAACTGGCAAAAGGCGTCTGTATAACGCTTCTGGACTCCAGACTGGCGACAAAAAGTCTGGGGCGCATTGTATCAGGAGCGTCTGCTTCTATTGGAGCGCCGCTCGCCATTTTTTTAGGGTGTCCTTTGCAAGTTGCTTTGAACTTGCGCCCCTGCTGAGGAGGTTGAATGGCAATGAAATACGACACAATCATCGTAGGAGCGGGCTCGGCCGGGGCCATACTCGCCACCCGCCTCACCGAGGACCCGGGTCGGTCTGTTCTATTGTTGGAGGCGGGGCCCGACTTCCCGGAGTTCGAGCAGCTTCCCGAGGAAATCAAGTATGCCTACGGCCAAGACCGCAACATCTGGGCCCGGGCCTTCGGTCACCATACCAAATTCGGCTGGGGCTACATAGCCAGGGCCACCGATAGCCTCCCCGCCATGTTCGTTCCCCGGGGGAAGATAGTCGGCGGCTCCAGCGCGGTCAACGCGCAGATCTTTCTCCGCGGGGTCCCCGAAGACTACGATACCTGGGCCTCCCTGGGCAACGACAAGTGGAGTTTCCAAGAGTTGCTCCCCTACTTTCGCAAAAACGAGGCCGACTCCGACTTTCGCGATTCCTTCCACGGGGACGCCGGACCCATCCGCGCCCGGCGTTTCAAATACGAGGCGTTGAATCCCGAACACAGAGCCTTCTACGACGCCTGTCGGGCCGCTGGTTATCCGGACTGTCCCGACCATAATGACCCCGACTCTACGGGGGTCGGTCCGCTGGCGCTCAATAATCCGGACGGCATCCGTTGGAGCACGGCGATCGGCTACCTGAGCCAAGCGCGCCACCGCCTGAACTTCACTATCAAAGCGGACTGCCTGGTACACCGTGTGCTCTTTGAAGGCCCCGATAAAATCGGCGTTCAAAGCAACCGGCGGGCCGTCGGCGTCTCTGTGGAGAGCAGTGGTGAAATGTTCAATGTCTATGGCGAGGAGATTCTCCTGTGTGGGGGAGCCATCGGCTCGCCATATATCCTCATGCTTTCGGGTATTGGGCCGGCCAATTATCTCAAAGAAGCAGGTATCCGCGTGGTGCACGACCTGCCGGGCGTCGGGCAGAATCTGAGAGACCATCCGCAAGTGTCCGTAACCTTGAGGGTAAAGGAAGCGTTTCTGCCCGATGGCACGGAGCCTCGGCTGCAGGTTGGGCTCCGATACACGGCGCGGGGTTCCGACTCTGCTACGCGAGAGTGCAGACACCTTCGTAATGACATGTTTATCCTCCCGGCCTCTTTTGCCACCGAGGAGGGGTATCTTGTCGAATCCGACTCGGTGCCTCTGGGGTTTTACATCGTGGCCTGTATATACCTGGCCGCCGGCGCGGGCGAAATCAAGCTCACATCTTCCGACCCGCACCGACAACCCGCGCTGGACTATAACTACCTAGCAGAGTCCTTTGACCGTGAGCGACTGCGTGAGGCCGTGCGCATAATCATCGATTTAATCGACCACGAAGCGTTCAAAGAACTCATCGCCGAACGCATCGGACCGACGGACGCCGATCTGGTGACGGACGAAGCCCTGGACAAGTGGATGATGCGCGAGGTCTCCACTAGTCATCACGTCTCATCGACCTGCAAGATGGGGCCCAGCTCGGACCCAATGGCAGTGGTCGATCAGTACGGTAAAGTCCACGGCGTCGAGGGGCTGCGAGTAGCTGACGCTTCGATCATGCCCGACTGCGTCCGCGCCAACACCAACGTGACTTCGATGGTCATCGGAGAACGGGTAGCGGATTTCATTCGGTAGGGGCTTATTATCTGAAGGCCATCGTGTGTCTGAGCATATGAGCAGCCTAACAAAGGCATAGAGCGAGACGCTCCTTCCGTCGCGCCGCCCACGCCGGATGTTAGGTCACACAAAACGTCATAGAAGGGAAGATGATGATGTTACCCATACTTGTTGCACTTATAACCATCGTTATTCTATCGGTAATTGCACTCTACGTATACAACACACGCACGATGTCCGACGATATGCAGGAAGTCCTAGCGTACACCTTTAAGTGCGACATGTTGCTTGAGGAAATACGGCAGCGTTTGAACGCGAATATGCCCTGGAAATGGCGCTAGCGTGATAGCGAGTACTACAGCGACTACATCAGCACCCGCGCCAAAGAGGATTATTCGATGCTCAAGATCTTCGTTGAGGAAGATTGCTTCGTATTTGACATCTTGTTCGAGTCAAGCGGTCCTCAGGCGTAGAGCGAGTGAGACACGCTGCACGCCACCATACTGGACGATGTGCTTCCCTCACTCGGGCCCCGGGACGTGCAGCCGACGGATAACTACGGATAGCCGCATGTCAAAGACCTTGCAATGGGAAAAATTACAAGGATTACCTTGAAAGGGTCAATCGTTTGATCCGGTCGAGAATTAAATGACCCTCCATTTGCGCATATTCTGTCTTGACAGTCGATAGACCACATGCTATACTGCCGAAGGACAGAAACACCAATCCCACCAATGAGGTGTACACCGTGAATCTCAAACGCATGATCTTTTGCCTCACCTCGCTTTTCCTGCTTTCGGCCATTGCTTCTGCATAGCAGGCGCCGAAAGCAGATATTCAGGTGTTGTTGGAGAAGATAACCAACCGAGATAACCGAAATGGATAGGCGTCTCACAAACCGATGATAGTGACGGGATTGACCGAAGTTCGGTCGGTGGAAGATGAGCAATTTCTGTATAATCTCCACCTCGGCGTGGCGGAAGCCGGAAAGGCGGAAGTGAGTAAGGCATTCCAAGCCGCCGTGAACGCCCAGTTGGCGGCGTTCTGAACGACTCTTTTCCTCCACGGTGTCCGGGAGGAGATGCGCGGGGACGGCGGTCTTACCGCTGCTGCGCCGCATCGCCGATGAAACGGGGGGAACCCCACTGTCAAGAAAAAAATATTGCTTCACCGAAGGAGGAAAACTGTGAGTTTCGTTACGTTTCAGGGAATTTTGGCTGCACGTCGCGTCGTTTACCGTTTTCTAAAACCGACGCCGTTAATTCACTATCCGGAACTGTCGGAGATACTTGGCTTCAAGGCTTACATCAAGCACGAGAACCATCAACCAACGGGGAGCTTCAAGGTACGAGGCGGCTTGAATTTTATGAGCCAACTCCCGGAAGATCAGAAGCAGCGAGGCGTGATAACCGCAACGCGCGGGAATCATGGACAGTCGATTGCTTATGCAGCAAAGCAACTCGGCGTCCACGCCACAATTGTTGTCCCACACGGAAATAACCCAGAGAAGAACAGCGCAATGCGGACTTATGGCGCGGAATTGATTGAGCACGGCGCCGATTTTGATGAAGCGCGGGAGTTGTGCGAGAAACTGCAAGTCGAACGTGGACTCCGTTACGTCCACCCCGCCAATGAACCTGCCCTCTTGCACGGTGTGGGGACGTATTCGCTCGAGCTCTTTGAGGAGCTGCCGAATGTGGATGCGATCATTGTGCCGATCGGGGCAGGGAGCGGTTCTTGTGGAGCAATTACGGTAGCGAGAGCGATTAACCCAAACGTCAAAGTCATCGGTGTGCAAGCGGAAAATGCACCGTCGGTTTACCTCTCATGGAAGGCGGGCCGAAAGATTGAGACGGATTCATCCAATACTTTTGCCGATGGCCTGGCGACGCGCGTCACGTTCGATCTCCCATTTTCGATTCTCAAAGATGGAATCAGCCAGGTCCTTTTGGTGAGTGAGGCAGAGATTCGGGAGGCGATTCAGATGGCGCTACGGTACACACACAACCTAGCGGAAGGGGCAGGGGCCGCGCCGATTGCAGCTGCCCGAAAGCTGAAGGCTGGGCTCGCAGATCAGAACGTTGTGATGGTCATGAGTGGTGCGAATCTGGATACGGAAACCCTCAAGTGGGTGTTGGCGTGAAAGGGGATAAAGGATGCCAAGAGAACGATTTCTACGTACCTCGTGCAAAGGCAAATATATCGGGTGGCAATAGAAAAAATCGGTATCAGAGGAGATGCACATGCGTCATGAAAATCCATATCTACAAATTGACCGACAGATCGTGGGTGACATTTACACATCGCGTGAGGTGATGGACAACCTCACGGTGTTGTGCGACGACTTTGGATCACGGTTCGCAGGCACGCCAGAGGAGCGCAAAGCCGCGGACTTCATCTGCGAAACTTTCAACCGCTACGTCCTCAAAAATGCTCGATTGGAGGCTTATTCCTACGCGGGTTGGTCGCGGGGACAGGCGACATTGGAAATCGTCGAGCCGATCCAAAAGTCGCTGCACTGCATTTCGTTGCCGTATTGTCCTGCGAACGACATCACAGCCGAATTGATCTCCGCGGGCTACGGCAGCCCGGCAGAGTATGAGGGCTTAGGCAAGGAGATGAAAGGACAAATTGTGATGGTAGGCAGCGCGTCTCCTCCTGACCTGGGGCGGTGGGTACATCGCAAGGAGAAATATGAGCGTTCCGTGCTCGGCGGCGCCAGCGCCTTTATTTTCATCAGCGAGCACCCCGGTGTTGGTCCCGAGACAGGCAGTCTGCAAAACGACCGTCCTGCGCCAATTTCGGGTATCTCAATCTGCAAAGAGGATGGTGAGTTCCTCATACGATTGATGGAACGGAAAGGGCAAGTGAGACTGCGCCTCCACACAACCGACATCAACGAGCCACGAACATCATGGAACGTCATTGCAGATCTGCCAGGAAATGGGAATCCCGATGAAATGGTCATTCTCGGCTGTCACTACGACGGACACGACATTTCTCAAGGAGCAGGCGATCCGGCCTCCGGCATGGTACTCGTCATCGAAGCGGCGCGAGTGTTGGGTTTGTACGCCGACGACCAACTCAAGCGAACCGTACGATTTATTGGTTTTGGTACGGAGGAGATCGGGCTGACCGGCGCGTTTCGCTACGCGGATGCCCACGAAGGCGAGCTCGAAAATGTGCGATTCATGTACAATCTTGACGCGGCGGGTGGCTCAAGTCGAAAAGGAGTCGTGCTGCATCAGTGGCCGGAGTTAGCGTCTTTCTTCCGAGGTGCCGCCAAAGAGATGACAGACCATGTCCCTGTTGGCCAAAAGGTGCACCCGTATTCCGATCACTTCCCCTTCGTCCTGAAAGGTGTCCCGACGGGCCACATGGGCGACCCCGACACCCCACCGGCGGGCAGAGGGTTTGGGCACACGGCGTATGACACGCTGGACAAGGTGGAGTTGGAGAACCTGCGAAAAGGGAGCGCGATGGCAGCACGGTTGGCGTTGCGAATCGCTAATGCCGACGACTTCCCTGCCCAACGCCGCAACACCGAAGCGGTGCAGGAGCTCCTCAACACCGATCCGGGGCTAGAAGGATACCGTGTGTCGCTGGAGTTGGCAAAGCATCGTCAAACGCCGTAGAGAAGGAAACTCAGAAGATGCGGAGCAACTACCTCGACGCAGCCACGGCAATATGGCAGGAATGCCGCGATTTCTTGAAACGTCACCCGTGTGCGATTCTCCCGCTTGGCGCGACAGAGCAGCATGGACCACATCTGCTGCAAAACACAGACACGCTCCTCGCCGAAGCCCTGGCGAACCACGTCGCTCAACAGAGCGTTGGCCTGGTGCTGCCTCCCCTGCCGATTGGATATTCGTGGGTCTGGCGAGACTATCCGGGGTCGCTGACCCTTTCGTTTGACACCTTCCGTGCTGTCATCAAAGACATCGCACGCAACCTCAACCGCAATGGCTGTCGGACGCTGCTCGTCATCACGACGCACAGCGCGAATCCGCAGCCGCTCAAATACACCGCCCGCGAACTCGCCGACGAAATCGAGATGCGGATACTCCGCGCCTTCTATCCCAATCTGAGCAACATCATTGCGGACGCGGAATCCCCGACCTGGCTGCCGAGGAACTTTCACGTCGAGGAGTTTGAAACGTCGTTGATGCTGTATCTGCCCTGAATTGGTGCAGATGGAAAAAGCCGTGAGCGAATACCCGCCGCATTCAATGGGATATGAGATGTCTACACTGCCGATGGGCGCATTGAGCGAGTCCGGCGTGTTTGGCGACGCGACTGTGGCGACGGCGGAAAAGGGTAAGCGGTGGTTCAATGCGTGTGTAGAAAACATCGTCGAAGTTTGGGAGGAGTTTCTGAGTTCATGAATTCAGTCTTCCAAACCTTCCAAAGGTTTGAAACCTTCGGAAGGTTAAATTACCTGGAGGCGATTGAATGTCAAAAATAATGACCGTGCGAGGTGAAGTCGCCGGTGAAGATCTCGGGATTGTAGATTATCATGAACATCTGTGCTTTGACGCACCGGATTGGCTGCTGCGGGAGGACCGAGATTTCCGCTTGAACGATGTCGAGAAGTCAGCGGAAGGACTGTAGACATAGGCACAGGCTGGCGGTAAGACGATGATTGAGATGTCGGCGATTGACTTCGGGCGGAACATCCACAAGGTCAAGCAGGTCGCCGAGCGCGTCCCCGAAGTTCACGTCATTGTCATCACCGGCTTCAACAAGCCGTACTTCTGTGATCAGTGGGTATGGGAAACCGATGAGACGGAGTTGGTGAAGCGGTGCGTGCGCGACATCGTTGAGGGCATCGACGGAACGGATGTGAAAGCGGGCATCATGAAGGGCGGCAGCGGTTACAATACTTTCACGGAGTACGACCAAAAGTTGATGCGGATGGCGGGGACGGTTCACAAGGAAACGGGCGTACCGATCATTACCCACACCGAAGCGGGGACGATGGGATACGAGCAGGTGAATTATCTCGCGTCACAGGGAGTGGAACCTCAACGCGTGTGCTTGAGCTATCTTGACCGCAACCCCGACTTCTGGGAGCATCGGCGTATCGCGGAGACCGGCGCGTATCTGGGATACGACTGCCCCGGCAAGGTGAAATATGGTCCCGACGAATTGCGTATCAATGTCTTGAAACGATTGATTGATGCAGAGTTCGGCGGGCAGATCTTGTTAGGCAACGATCTCGGGCGACCAAGCTACTGGCGCAGCTACGGTGGCGGGCCGGGGCTGGATTTTGTGCTAACAAAGTTCATCCCGCGTTTGCGCGATGAGGGCCTGAGTGAAGGCGCAATTAACGACATGCTGGTGAACAATCTGCGTCGTTTCTTAACGGACAAAGGAAATTAGAGGAAGGCTGGTTTAAAGATTGAAAGCGAAGTTTCGCTGCTACGGGAACAGTTCAATCAGTGGCTTGCGCAACAGGAGCGTCCGTCCGAACCCGCACTACCGTGCAATTTGTCGATAAAGAAAAACTTCGGCCACTTACGGCTAGAATCTTTGAAAAAACGGGCATTCATGGTGAGCCAATCAGCGCGGAAGAACTACAGAAGATGGTTGCAGCTTGTGGAGTGAAACCAGAGGGTAATATCTTCAGTCGAGGCATTATTGAGATGCGTGAGGAGTAGCAATGAATCATTTACGCATTACGTTTCACGTTTCACGCAAAGCGAGGTGAAACAATGGCGCTGGTTATGGGGATCGATCTCGGCACCTCAAGCACCAAGACGGTTTTGATGGACGACGCGGGTCAGGTTGTGTCCACGGCGAGCGCCAACTATCCGTTGTTCACGCCACAGGCGGGATGGGCGGAACAGAATCCGAGCGATTGGTGGGAAGCGTTGTGTGACACGAGCTGTCAAGTCATCCAAGATCTCAAAACTCGCCATCCGTCTCGCTCCGTTCACGACATCAAAGGGGTGGCGCTCTCGGGCCAGATGAACGGCGCGGTGCTTGTAGATGCTGAAGGTCATCCGATGCGTCCCGCGATTGCCTGGTTGGATGGGCGCTCGAAGCGGGAGTGCGACGAAGCGAATCAACAGGCAGGCGACCTGTTCCGCAAACATGCCCTGCAAGTCCTCAATCCCGTCAACACGCTGGCAAAGATCCTCTGGCTGCGTGAGAACGAACCCGACCTTTACGCCGACGCCCGCTATGCCCTCATTCCAAAAGATTGGGGGCGGTTTAAGCTGACTGGTGGCTTTGCGTCGGATGTTTCGGATGCTTCAGTGTCATCGGCGGCTGATCTCTACAAACGGGATTGGAGCAACGAGATTCTGGACACGGTGAAGGTACGGCGTGACCTCTTCCCGCCTGTCGTCGAGTCGCCAACCGTTGTCGGCGAAATCACAGCGAAAGCAGCAGAGGAAACAGGATTGGCTGTGGGAACGCCGGTATGCGCAGGCGGGGGTGATATGGCGTGCATGGCGGTCGGCGGCGGCGTCATCAAGCCGGGGATTGTCAACGTCGGGATTGGGACTGCGGGCCACGCCCTGACTTTCGCTGAAGACGTCAGCGACGCGGCGTTTGATCAGCTCTGGCCGATGTGCCATGCGGCGCCAGGAAAGTACTTCTGGCTCGGATGCACGTACACCGGCGGGGGGAGTCTGACATGGCTCCGTGACCGGTTCGGCGAAAGTTTCGAGGACTTGACCGTTCAGGCTGAAGACGCGCCAGTCGGCAGCGATGGGCTGTTTTTCATGCCATGGTTTCAGGGAGCGGCAACGCCGAATCCCGACGCCCATGCGCGCGCTGGCTGGATCGGCCTGACGCTGCACCACACGAAGGGACACATGATTCGTGCGTTGATGGAGGGCGTGGCATTCGATCTCCGGCACTCGCTCGAATGCTTCAAGCGGTTGGGCTTGCCGATTGACGAACTCCGCATCGGCGAGGGCGGCGCGAAGTCGGCGCTCTGGCGGAGCATTCAAGCGGATGTCTTCGGTCAAGATGTGCGGATGATGGAGACGCGGGACGCTTCCGCTATCGGCGCCGCGATTATCGTGGGAGTTGGCGTTGGGGTATTCGAGGATTTCGAGTCTGCGTGCGAGCGGGTGATTGTGCTGGGTGAGACAGTCAGGTGTGAGGCAGATCGGGTGGCGCAATACGAGGGGTGCTATCGGCGGTATAGCCACTTGTATCCGAGTCTCAAGGATTGGTTTCACAACGTGTAGGTTCTGCTCGCCTCAGTACTTCTTCAGTCAAGAACATACGAGCTTCAACCGTATCAGCAACTTCCTTATTTTCTTTTCAATCTCGTAATCTAATTTCTGATCAAACACCGAAAATGCCAGATCGTACCGATCGTTAAGCAACATTTTGGCAAACCCCCTGGAGATGATCCATACGTCTAATCCCTTAACGTGTTCATTGGGCTCCATCCAGATTTTGGGTTTAGGCTTAATGTGTGAAAACCCATCCGTGAGAACATCTTTGATTATGGCGATATCCTGCTTAAAATCCATTGTCGTACCTCGAATCACGTATCACGTATCACGTTTATAGTCTATCATTTCATCTGCGGTTCGTCAAGCAATGTTGTGAATCCAACGGCGATCAATCGCCTAACCACAACAGGAGGCAAGACACCATGAAGATCACTCAAATCGAAGCGATACAGGTCAAAGTTCCGTATCATGAGGGCATTAACGAAATGATGACCCAGCGGAATCTTTACCAAGAGAACACCGTCTATAAAGTCCACACTGACGCAGGAATCGTCGGCATCGGGGATGACGGGAGACAGGCGGATGAGGAAATTCAGAAGTACATCGGCAGAGATCCGTTTGAATTCATGAACGGACACGCGCCGACGCCGCTGCAGCAGGCACTCTATGACATTATGGGGAAGGCGCTCGGTGTGCCGGTCTATCAACTCGTGGGCGAAAAGGTTCAGGATAAAGTGGCGATCGGATACTGGTCAATCGATATGCTATCCGCAGAGTGGGCGAATGAAGCCAAGCGTGCCTATTCGCTCGGATATCGGCTGCACAAAATCAAGGCGCGTCCCTGGCACGACATCATTGAACAGGTTCAAGCGATCTCCGCCGTAGTACCCTCCGATTACAAGCTGCGAATCGACCCGAACGACTCGTTTGAGACGCCGGCGCGGACCATCGAAGTTGCGAAGCACGTTCGAGATTACAACACCGAAGCGTTTGAAACGCCCATTCCCCAAAGCGATATCAACGGATACCTGGAGATTCGGCGGGGCTGTGATATGCCGATCACAATTCACTTCGGCAACCCCGACCCGGTCGATGCAATCAAGGCAGGCATGAATGATTCGTTCATCATCGCGTATCCGGACTCGCGAGCCGCCAACGCCAAGCGTGAAGCGGCGATTGCAGATTCTGCACATCTGCCTCTCTGGCTCCAGATCGTCGGACTGGGCATGACGACCACCTATCTGATCCATCTTGCTGCCACGATGCCCAATGCCACGATGCCATCGATTACGTTAAACTGTCTGCGAGCGTTTGACATCATCACGCCGGCGATCCGGATGGAAGATGGCTATGCGACCGTGCCGGATAAGCCGGGCTTGGGGATCGAACTCAATGAAGACGCCCTCGAAAACTGCCGGGTGTAAATCAGAGAGTTGTTGAGAACATCTGTCTATTTCCCTATAGGTTGACTGCGTGATGAGTGAGGAGTGATGAGATCTCACTTGTCACTTCTCGCTCATCATTTTTCACCAAAATCACCCTTCAAAAACGTCAATTCAACATAATGAGCCAAATTCACGCACTACGTTTCACGTTTCATGTTTCACGTTTTACGCAATACGCACTACTTACCCTCAGTCTGCTATTTCTGGGCTGTGGCGGCGGAATTAAACTAATTGATTTCCCCAAAAGCAGCGTAGCGCTCAACCTAACGAAAGAACAACAGGAGGTAATTAAACCTCAAATCGCGCTCCTCCAGGACATTGTTGAGGATTACAAGTTTGAAAAAAACGAATTGGAGGCTGACTATCTCCGTTATCGAAGTAACGCCAGCCTATCTCGGGCAAGCCGATATGAAGGCGGGGGATTGAGCCGCGAGATTAGGCGTGAACGGAATGAAATGAGAACCAAGCTCAGGGGCTTTGTCACGCAACGGAGAGAGTACGCCAAAGAGCTCTCGGGTCTGATCAGCGAGATTAGAGCCAATCTCACCCCTGCCCAGCTTGTCCTATTTGAAGAGATAAAATTGCCAGAGTTGGAACTGCCGAAGATGCTCAAAAGGCGTCCTTACGACGAATTTGGGCTAATCCCCGGCACGCGACGGGGGAGACCAGGTGATTTTTGAAACAGTACTTAGTCCTAAAAAAGGAGATACAAACGATGAAACTCTCACTATCTGTTCGGGTTGCGGAAGCACCCGGCTCCAAAGAAGAAACAATTCGATCTTTTGATAAAATCGCCGAGCTCGCTGCTCAGATCGGTTATCATGCCGTCTGTATGCGGGCATCGCAAGCGGGGATACAGACACCCCTCCAGCAAATCACAGCCCTCCGCAAGAAGGTTTGTGAACTTAACCTCGCCGTGTCAATGGTCACGGGCGATTTCCCGATTCCAATGAATAACGATCAGGGCCCAGATGCCCTGCGAAATATTACGCCTTACTTGGATCTGACGGAGCTATTGGGTGCAGATCTGATTCGGATTGCGATGAAAAAGGAGGAGGACATCGCATGGGCGAAGCGTGCATCCGACGAAGCCCGTGAGCGGGGCATCCGATTGGCGCATCAGTCACACACACGAAGCCTTTTTGAAACGGTGGAGGGTTCAATTGATGTTCTCAAGCAAGTAGGGAGACAAAACTTTGGCATCATCTACGAGCCTGCGAATCTGGATCTTTGTGGACAGGACTACGGGGGCGAAACACTAAAGCGATTTTCGCCTTACTTGTTCAACATTTATCTCCAAAATCACATCCGGCGTTCTGATGGTAGGTCGCGTATTGAGACGTGGATTCGCGGGGCTGTGGCACACGATCCGATTCGCTTGCAAGATTCGGGAGGGATTGACTTTCCGGTCGTGTTTCAAGGGCTCGCAGAGATCGGCTACGATGGATATGTAACCGTACATCAAGCGTTCACCGAAATTATGACGCCGGAAGATGCCGCACAGCAGAGCTATGATTATTTGACGCAGCTTGCGAATTTTGAGGCGAGGTAATGGTCTGTCAACTTTGGAATGACAAGCAGGAAGCGCATGACACCGTTCTCCGAGGATAGCTATTGACATGCCTAAACAGAAATTCCAACTTGCCGAGCGGTTTCCACCAGACGCTCCCATGTCACCTCATCAAGTGGGATGCCGTTTGCTAGTCGTTGACGGCGCGTGCGAGCCGAGCGTTCACCGGGAATCAAAATTTCATCGAAACCGGGTGCGGTCGGAGATGCTTTGACACAATTAATCAACTGTGCGACATGCGCTTCAAAATCCTCCATCGGTGTGAATTCCTCAATGTTGATGACGATTGCAAGGAAGGCGTTGCCAAGCTTGGGTGCTGCCGGACGGCTGCAACCGGCTTCGCACATCGCACCGGCGAGAACATCCACCAGCAGACTCAACCCGTAACCTTTGTGGCCGGCGATTTCACCGAATGGGAGCAGCGCGCCCTTCGGATCATCGAAATACGTGGCTGGATCGGTGCTCGGATCCCCCGCTGAGTCAATGACCCATCCTTCCGGCAGCGCCTCGCTCCGAGTGAGATACGCCCGAATCTTCCCACCGGCAACGACACTCGTTGTGAGGTCGATCACCATCGCCTCCTCCTGCCCTGTGGGAATTGCACACGCTATTGGATTGGTGCCGAGCCGCCGAGCGATTCCACCCCACGGCGCAACGCCCTGATCCGCTCCATGACCATTGACGAACAGCAAGCCAATCATCTTTGCTTCGGCCGCCATCATCACATAATCCGCAAGACGCCCGCTGTGGTTGCAATTGTAGACATTTACCGTGCTGATGGCGTGTGCTTTCGCTTTCGCAATGGCAAGTTTCATCGCGTGCGTCGCGATGATTTGTCCCAATCCCCAGTGTCCATTGATGACTACGCTTGAAGGGGTTTCGGTGACAATCTCAATTTCCACATTCGGATCGATAGTCTTATTCTGAATGCCCAGAACATACTGTGGCAAACGCAAAACACCGTGCGAATCGTGTCCAGCAAGGTTCGCCTCGACGAGCAGATTCGCAATCGTTTGGGCTTTGTCCGCTGCAAGGCCGAGGGCTTTGAAGATGTCGATGCTGATGGTTCTGAGCCTATCCGCTGAAATCAGTGGCATGGTCTTTTGATGACTAGTTGAGAACCTCATAGAAGAAATTCCGCTGCTTCGGGAGATACCCTAACTCGGTAATCGTCCGCTCGATTTCCTCAATGGGCATGCAGTAGACCGTCCCCGCCTTGCTAACGACGTTCTCCTCGATCATCGTGCCGCCCATGTCGTTCGCCCCGAATTTGAGTGACAATTGACCAATTTTAGGACCTTGAGTAACCCATGAGGATTGAAAGTTGTCAAAATTGTCGAGTATCAGTCGGGAGATCGCCAATGTCTTGAGATACTCAAAACTTCCCGCGGGTGGGATATGTTCTAGGCGTGTGTACTTGGGTTGGAGCGACCAGCAGATGAAAGCCGTGAAGCCGCCTGTCTCGTCCTGCAACTCCCGCAGACGAAGGAGATGCTCGACACGCTCACCATAGCTTTCGACGTGTCCGTACATCATCGTTGCGCTTGAGCGGAGACCAACATAATGCCCCTGGCGCATCACCTCCAGCCATTCATCCGATGTACATTTTTTCGGACTGATTTCGTTCCGGGCGTGATCGGTCAGGATCTCGCCGCCGCCGCCGGGGATCGAGTCTAAGCCAGCATCCCGCAACCGTATCAACGTATCTTCAAGGGTGAGCCGGTTGATTTTGGCAAACCAATCAAGCTCTGGCGGTGAGAAGCCATGAATGTGGACTTTATAATTCGCCTTAATCCAGTGGAGGAGGTCTTCGTACCAATCGAGTTTAAGCTTGGGATGTAGCCCGCCCTGCATGAGGATGAGTACGCCGCCCAGATCTATGGTTTCCTGGATTTTTTGCCCCAACTCCGCTTTGGACATCACATACGCATCGGGGTCGCTTTTGTGGCGATAAAAGGCGCAAAAATCGCAGTCGACATAGCACCAATTCGTGTAATTGATATTGCGATCAACGATATAGGTAATGTAGCCTTCCGGGTGCTTTTGCTGTCGAATCATATCAGCGGCCTGTCCAACTGACAGAAGATCATAACTTTTGAAAAGGGTCAGCCCGTCATCAAAATCCAAGCGTTCACCGGCTAGTGCCTTTTCCAAAATCGGTTGAAGGGTTGCATCCATATTTCTCAATTTCCTCGTTTCATCGTGTAGGGTTTTCTCTTATTTGATAGGCCATGACAAAGTTCCGCAACGTCTATTTGACGGCACATTTCTTTCGCGTTATTGTACCACTTTCATAAATCAACGTCAACTCAAGTTTCATGGTTTTCCAACCTACGAAAGGTTACGGCGGATTTGGGGCACCGATAGTGTTTCGGAGATTTTATCGGGGCACAATACAACCTTACTGCTGTCCTGTCGGATTCTGGAAGCAAGTTAAGTTAATTTCCCTTGCCTAATAGTCCGCGGGCTGTCTTGATTAGAGTTCCCTCAGCAAGCCATTTTCCGGCGACCTGCCAAACGATGCTCGAAAACGTCGGATAAACATGGATGACCCCACCCAACTTCCACAGCGGGATGCCTTCCTTCATTGCCAAAACGAACTCGTGGATGACTTCTCCCGCGTTTGGTCCGACGAGGTGGACGCCTAAGATCTTGCCTGTCCACTTCGTTGCGACGACCTTGATAAACCCTTTCGTCTCTCCCTCCGCGACAGCACGATCGACATCGTGAAGGTCTACAGTGAAAACATCAACATCCCCGTGTTTCTGGCGTGCCTCATCCTCAGCCAGTCCGCACCGTGCAACCTCCGGATCGCAGAATGTCGTCCAAGGCACGACGGAATAACTGATGGCGCTGGAACCGGGAAAGAACATATTGCGGACAATCTGCGTTGCTTGAAACGCCGCGACGTGTGTAAAGAGGTAGTGTCCAATCACATCGCCGGCGGCGTAGATGTTTTTGATAGCTGTCTGCAATTTGTTGTTGACTTCAATTCTGCCTTTCCCGGCCTTGACGCCAATCGCTTCAAGTCCCAACCCTTCGATATTCGCCTTCCGCCCCGCTGCAATCAAGATCTGATCAACGGCAATCTCACGTTCATCTGCTGCATCACCTGCCTTGAGTCTAACCCGATAATGCCCTGGCGTTGGCGCGTGATGTTCTGTCTGTCGAGCCAGATCTGGATTGAGGTCTGTGACCCCGCTACGCGGGATTTCGCTTCGCTCAACCTGAACCGGATTGGTGTTGAGGAGAATTTCAATCCCTTCTTCCTGAAGATACCCCAACATTTTCTCGGAGACTTCAGCGTCCTCCTTCGTAAGGATTCGACTGCCGCGTTGGGCGATTGTCACCTGCGTACCCAAACGATGAAAGGCTTGCCCCAATTCGATACCGATGGGACCGGCCCCCACCACCAATAGCTTTTGAGGGAGTTGATCTAGCTCCCACACATTCTCGCTGTCCAAATAACGGATCGAATCAATGCCGGGGATTGGCGGCACAGTCGGGCGAGAGCCGGTCGTGATGACAAATTTTCTGCTCTTGAGCGCAGTAGTTTGGCCGCTCTCCACATCTTCGACCACGAAGGTTGTTGGAGACTCGAAGTGTCCATCCCCGAAGATGACCGCCACACCCATTTCGCGGAATCGTTCCGGATTATCGTGTTCTCTCTCGATTGTGTGTTGGGCGCCCCGGACGTGCTGCATGACACGCTCAAAATCCACATGAGCGTCTTTCACCAGGACACCGTACTTGTCAGCTTCTTTCATGTAATGGGCGACCTTCGCGGATTTGAGGATGGCTTTCGACGGCACACACCCCGTCCACAGGCAATCGCCCCCCAGGCGATGCTTTTCAACAAGGGCGGTCTTCTTGCCTAGCTTTGTACCTGCCACAGCTAGAACGAGCCCTGCACTCCCTCCACCGATGATTGTCAAATCATATTCGCCCATCCGGTTCATATTTCTAGGTTATGGTCCTTCCTATGGATAGTTATACAAATTGTCCGTTTCATGGGATGGTTCTTGAGAGGATTGCTGGTTCAACTGGAATTCTCGAAGGATACAATTGACAATCTCCTCGCTATAGGCCTGGGCGTGGATACGGTTCTGATTGGCTTCCCACGCCATTCGCGCCGCAGCCTCAAAATATTCGGCATGTTTATAGGCATCTAAAATATCGGGGCCGCGGGAAAGCGTGCCATGTCCAACCCAATAGAGGATGTAACGCATTTCACCCCGTTGATCTGATGGGAGGTCTTCCACCTTAAAGAGACGCAAACTTTCGTAGGAAAGTTCAGGAATGCCCGGCGCTCGCTCTCGTACAAAACCGATTCCACCACATTTGTTGTACATAATCGGGGTTTCTGGCTCGTATCCTTTCAGAAAATCGTAAAATCGTGACGCTTCCCCGTGCTCACTGCGAGAGATCAGATTCAAAAACTTCGGCTGTAGATGCACCAATGCTTTGAAACCGTGTGCTTCGAGTTGATCAAAGATCAGCATATAGTGAAACATCTCGCTTGTTGGTTTAGGGGGCTTCATCCCCGCCTCGTTGAGCGCGGAAATCAATGGCGTACCGAAACGCATACGGTAATGCACACCATCGTCTTCCACTTCAACAATCGTCAAATTGAGCGACGGATGTTCCAGTACAATCATATCCAATCGTGAACCGGACTTTGTTAAGAGCACGTGTCGCCCCGCCAACCCTTTCACAGTAATCGCAGGGGGCAACATGTAGCGCGGGGATTCATCGCGTGGGAGCAGGCAGTCTTCATCTACCACATCAGATAAAATTGCGCCCATGTTGCCCGCTGAAGCCCATAGATAGCCATGCGCATGGGCATGATTCCCTGTCCAACCCATCTGTCCGATGAGCACCCCTAATTCACTGTCGGAGGAGATTGGCTGCAGGCTTGATTGATATCCTCGTTTAACCCACTGCCGGTGACGGTAGCTCTTGGCAGGCGGAGGGGATAATTCGTCAGTCAAGTAAGCATTTGCTAACGTGAATCCATGCATAATGATTCGCTCCTCATTCTTCCGCCCTTATGACTCGGATGTTATCTTGACTTTGTCACATTTGCCCCTCGTCCCCCAATTCCCCGATGGATCGGAACTTCAGGAGTTTTTGCGGCTCTCCTCTTCCCCCCAAAGTTGGGGGGATTGAGGTCTCAGACTCTCGGTCGAAGACCGGAAGGAGTGGGGGCCGGGGGACAAACCACTTTCTTTTTGAAAATTACTTATGTGCCTATACACCAGTTTTTACATATCTTCTCGGTCTGTATGACACTTTCAGCGCAGGGTAGCAAGCCCACGATCAGGGTCGTGGATTTGGTGGGTCATGCCGTGTGTCACTGTCTCAGACGTTCAAACTCTGTTGAGAGCCAGTCCCAGTACGGACGGGGCGTTTCAGTCGGCAGTTCTAACGCTGCTTCCCTTCGCCAGTGATGTAACGGATGCTCCCGATTTTCTTGCGGGAGCGCTACACGCCTACCATAAGCTGCGGACTCAAAAATTCCCATCATGATTTCGATGACGTGACGCCCTTCTAAGCCGTTGCATTCATGCTCTCGCCCCTCATCGAGGGCGCGGACGTATTCCTCAACAAACCAGTAGTCAGCTTCTGACGCGCTTATGTTCGGATCATAGTGTTCGGGGTAGATGGGCACCAACGCTTCCCAGCGGTCAAGCGTTCCATCCGGGACGAAATGGGGTTGCGGCAGATGCCACGCTCTATCCCCTCTCCAGAACAAACGTCCCTCACTGCCGTAAAGCTCCAGTGCATAAGCAGACGAATCCATCTGATCGAAGCGGTGCTGGAGAAGCGTCCCGGTTACGTTGTTATCGAATTGTAGCGCTGCGGTGATGTGCTCACAGGCGATTGTTCCCATGCCACTGGGCGATGGCACGATATCCTCTGGGGTGATTGGATGCCCACCCGTCGTCGCTTGCGTGATCACACTGCGGCAATGCCCTCCAAATCTGAGCATGTTGTTAATCATGTGTGTGCCGATGTTCATCAAGCCATAGCCGCCGTAGTATCCCTTGCCGCTGCCATAGATGTATCGGAGGTCACCGATTTTTCCTTCCAAGAACGCACGTCCAATCGCTTGCATCGGTGCGCCAACCCGCCCCTGATGATGCACAGCGGTCCGCACACCTTTCTCCTTCGCCTTCGCAATAACGGCGTCGGCTTGTATCAGATCGACGCACATCGGCTTTTCGACTTCGATGTTGACCCCGTGTTCTAGAACGCGCATACACAGGTCATAGTGGAATTCCGTCCCCGTTGGGATTGCGACGATGTCTGGTTTGGTTTGGCGAATCATCTCGTCCAGATCGGTGAAACGCGCAGACACGCCAACCTCATCTCCAAGTGTGTTCAGTCGCTCTTCGACGAGGTCGCAAAGCCCAACAATCTCTGTTCGTGGATGGGCATGATAACCTCTTGCGGCTGCTGTCCCACGCCCTCGACACCCTAAAATATTGACACGGTATGTTTTCATTTTTGCCTCCTTGTTAAGCCTATCTATCTGAAACCTCAAATCCAGTTTCAGCCGCCCTTGACTTTGTAACTCAGAATCGTTACAAGGATATAAGCCCCTATCAGTATCAGTCCGAATGGGCGTTTTAATCTGTCGCCGGACATAAAGACTCCGACGCGAAAAACAATCAAGATGAATAACATTGTTGGGAAAAGTATGTGGAAAAAATGTACCGGAGCGATTAACCCGCCGCTCGTTACGGAGGCAGACGCACCAGCGACAAAAAGTACGTTGAGAATATCAGCGCCGATTATGTTTCCCACCGCAAGTTCGCCATGTCCCCTTCTTGCAGCAGTCACTGCGGTCACAAATTCTGGCAGGGAAGTTCCGAACGCCACCAATGTTGCAGCAATGATGCTTTCGGGGACATTCACTCTTTTGGCAACAATTTTAACCACCGGAATCAGAACCGATGAAGCAGCGACAACCAATACAATGCCAAACACCAATTTGATGACGACAAGAAACGTATTGGCAGATTCGTCGTGGCTTTGATCCGCTTCCATCGTGCCGCCGGAATCGCGTGACCAGCGAATTGACTGCCACATATAGGCAACAAGCAGGACCAGGAAAACAAATCCTATCACTCGTGGGAGACGCCCACCATCCGAAAAGGTTGTTCCTAATGAACCAAAGGGCAGGCATGCGATAACCAGCAAAAAACCCGCTCCCAGTTGCAGCCACCCCTGGCGATTGACAATTTTTCGATTGAGTGGCAAGGGGGCAATCAGCGCAGCTGTGCCGAGGATGAGTCCTGTGTCGCAGATAATTGACCCCACTGCGTTGCCGAGTGCGATCCCCGGATCGCCCTGGATAGCAGCAAGCACTGAGACGGCGGCTTCAGGCGTCGTCGTCCCAAGGCTCACAATTGTCGCTCCGATTAGTGTCTGCGGGATGCCCCATTGAGTTGAAAGGGTAACGGCTTCCTCAACCAGTATGTCAGCCCCCTTCCCAAGAAGATAAAGGGTGACCGCAATGATGGCAAAGAGCCAAACCATATGGAGATTTCCAATCTTGGATTCAATCCAGCCTTCTAACCCATGAGCACCATCTGTATCGCCAGAGTCGCCAGAAGCGGTAAGACTAAAAGCAATGACTAAAAAGATTAAACAACAGAGTAATTTACGTTTCATTGTCTCCTCATCATAAAATTATGGCTTATGTCAAAAGAAAGTGCAAAGCGCGAAGAGAAACCGAGTTTTTTGGAAAAACTCGGTTTCTGTCGCACGATTTCTTAACATAAACCTATGGTTAAAGTAAGTAGTAGCGCAATTCAACCCGCGTTCTTCCGAGAGGTGTTCGGAAATTTCATAGTTTTCATACCTTTTCCGAGTAAACGGGCGTATTTGATAGAGACAAAAAAAGGTTGAAAACTCGCACTGGAACTGGTTTCTGGGCGGTTTGTACAGGAAAGCGCTCGGAGCTGACCTTGGAAAAAGCCTTCTTCTCAAGGAGGAGAATTTTGTAGATTTTCTCTAAAAAATCAATACCCAATCCCCGTCAGTGCGAAAGAAACCATCTCCGGTCCCGTTGGCGGGGCATCCTGCCCCGCCAATTCGCTACTCCATCTTAAATTTACACCACCAATACGGATAATCCCTCGCCCATTTAACCAAACCCTGCCGAACAGGGTTCTCATAGCAATATCGTATAATCTCATTCAACGATTCCTTCCCCCGAACCCCACGATCATAATATCCCTCCTGCCATACGGAACCAGTTTCACCACACAGCACGTTAATCTCTCTTACTGTGAAACTCTTGAAGGAATGCATGATGCTTGCTAGCGTTTGATTACAACCCAGTTGGATAACCGCATGAATATGGTCAGGCATTATCATAATACATATCCACCTGATGCGGTCTTCATTTTCCAGCCATTGGAAGGCATCGAAAATGATTTGTGCAACTTGGGGGAGTGAGAGGAGGCGTCTCCGTTTGAATGTGGTAGTCGTTAAAAAGTAGTATGTACCAGATATTGCATGCCGTCCTTTTCGTAATTGATGGCTTTTTCGGTTTGGAAGGGGGTTCACGGTTTATCCTTTGAGTCATATGTCGGCGTAAGGCGGGGCAAGATGCCCCGCCTACGTGTCCTATTTCAAGATCACCATCTTCCGCGTTGCGGAATAATCTCCGGCAGACAGGTGATAGAAGTACATACCACTTGCCACCCGCTCACCGAACTCGTTTCTCCCATCCCAATAGACCGCCTTTGACCGACTCTCGTAGGCAGACGCAATCCGATGCCCAACGTCGAGCGTACGGACGACCCGACCGATGCCGTCATAGATGGTCAACGTGACAAAAGCATCTTCTGCCAACCGATACGGTATCCACGTTTCGGGGTTGAATGGATTGGGATAGTTTGGCAACAGGGCCATCTCTGTTGGTGTCAGGGATGCCAAGAGCTGTTCAAGCACCACAATCCCCCTCGCCATCGTGGCATCCTTAACCTCAAGCGACCTCGCGTCGGTCAGCCACTGTTGAACGTCTGCCGCCGTGAGCATCTCAAATGCTTGTGGATGCGCTGAAGGCGCGGATGCCGCATTCCCAAACGCGCCCGCAACCAACACCAGATCCAGAATATTGACAACCCCATCTCCGTTGACATCCGCCGCCAGATCTGGCCCTTCATTCCCGAAACCGGACGCAACCAACACCAGATCTAGGATATTCACGTCACCGTCACTATTCACATCCCCCGCAATCGGTGGCGGCTCAGTGTCGGAGACGACCTTAAAGGCCACCGTTTGCTCAAATTCAGCGGCAGACACAGAGACGGTGTTCGTTCCCGGGTTCGGCCCCAGCGTGAGCGTACTCTCTGCCCTGCCGTTTTCATCGGTCATTGTGCGTGTGGCATTGAGCGTTCCACCACCTGCGGTGACGGCAAACGTGACCGGAACCCTCTCAAGCACTGAACCGTTCTCATCCTGTACTTCAACGACAAACGGGTTCGCCAGGGCCGCACCGGACACGCCTTTCTGGTTATCGCCTGAGATTTTCAAAAGGGCGGGATGCGCTTGGTCGTCAAAGTATACCGTAACCCCTCTGCCAGTGAGGGTTGGAATGTGGGTGTGGATGGATGTGTAGCTCAGGGGGTTTCTCGTCACATCAACCGCGTCTCCACCCCCCAATCCCGTGTTTGCCACCAGGGGCGAGATGTCCGATATCGAGTTGACCGAAAGCCCCAGCCATGTCAGATTGGTTAATCCCGACACAGGCGAGATGTCCGATATTGAGTTCGCGCCAAGCTCCAGCCATGTCAGATTGGTTAATCCCGACACAGGCGAGATGTCCGATATCGAGTTTTCGTCAAGCTCCAGCTCTGTCAGATTGGTTAATCCCGACACAGGCGAGATGTCCGATATCGAGTTCACGCTAAGACTCAGCTCTGTCAGATTAGTTAATCCCGACACAGGCGAGATGTCCGATATCGAGTTGCCCCAAAGACTCAGCCCTGTCAGATTGGTTAATCCCGACACAGGCGAGATGTCCGATATCAAGTTGTCCGAAAGACCCAGCCATGTCAGATTGGTTAATCCCGACACAGGCGAGATGTCCGATATCGAGTTCCTGCTAAGACTCAGCCCTGTCAGATTAGTTAATCCCGACACAGGCGAGATGTCCGATATCGAGTTGCCCCAAAGATTCAGCCCTGTCAGATTGGTTAATCCCGACACAGACGAGATGTCCGATATCGAGTTGTCCCAAAGATCCAGCTCTGTCAGATTGGTTAATCCCGACACAGGCGAGATGTCCGATATCAAGTTGTCCCAAAGATTCAGCTCTGTCAGATTGGTTGCAAACTCAAGCCCGGTCAGGTCTCGGATTTCCGCATCCTGTGCATTAAGGCGCGTCAAAGTTGCCATATCCGCCGTGGTGATTGTGGCGCCGGACGCTTTGCCGAGAGTGGTCTCAATCGCAGCGCGGAGGTTGGCGTCGGGGATGTCTACCATTTGCGCTGTTGCCATCAACGGAATTGAGAGGCAAATCAACAGGAATAAAGTGAAACGAAGAAGTTGCTTTTTCACAGATTTATCTCCTTTGTAGTTAAGAATGTGTGTGAGAGGCATCTGTGCCTTGATCGTCGGGACAACCCCCCGTCCCCCTTATCAGGGAGAGAGGTAGAAAATCAGGAGAGAGGCAGAGAGCCTCGCTACGGAACCCCGTGACGATCAGAATACCACAAAGTCAGGTTAAAGTCAACCTTTTTTAACACTTGACAAGTGCCCTGAAATAGAAATTTCAAAAGATATGTTCGTTTTTTTATAATCGCTTCCGATTCAGAAGGTCACGGACTACCCGCAAGATATTGTCGCCTAGTCAAAGCATCGGGATAGAAAAAGCCCCACCCGAATCAAACGGATGGGGCTTTGTTACTTCTACAGTATATCTACCGACCCACTGATAGGGGATCCCTCCCCTACTTCAGAATCACCATCTTCTGCGTGGCGGAATAATCCCCGGCGGACAGGTGATAGAAGTAAATCCCACTTGCTACCCGCTCTCCAAACTTGTTTCTGCCATCCCAGTAAGCCGCCTTAAACCGACTCGTGTAAATCCCCGCGATCCGATGCCCAACGTCGATCGTACGGACGATGCGACCACTCCGGTCGTAGATGGTTAAGGTAACGAAAGCATCCTCTCTCAAATGATACGGTATCCAAGTCCCTAGGCGGAATGGATTCGGATAGCTCGGCAACCCTTTCGTGCATACAAAAGGGTATTGTACCCGACCCCCCCTCTCTCTTAGGACTGCGATGTCCGGGTGGTTGGCTGGGAAGTTCGAGTGGTTCCACACAGTAATCCAGTCACCGTCCCCCAATCCTGTATTTGCTACTAGAGGTGATAAGTCGAATATCGGATTGTAGGCAAGATACAGAGATTCCAGATTGGTTAAGCCTGTCACCGCCGAAATGTCTGATATGAAGTTGTTGTCAAGTCTCAACCCTGTTAAATTAGTTAAACCTGCCACCGCCGAAATATCCGATATAAAGTTGTCTCCAAGATACAGCTCTGTCAAGTTGGTTAAGCCTGCTACAGGCGAAATATCCGATATTGAATTGCCATCAAGATCTAACTCTGTCAAGTTGGTTAAGCTCGCTATCGCCGTGATGTCTGATATCAAGTTATTCTCAAGATACAGCCTTGTCAAGTTGGTTAAGCCCGCCACCCCCGTGATGTTTGATATTGAGTTATCCTGAAGAAGTAAATTCGTTAAGTTAGTTAAGCCTGCCACTGCCGTGATGTCCGATATTGAGTTATCCTGAAGAAGTAGAGTTGTCAGGTTGGTTAAGCCTGCTACAGGCGAAATATCCGATATTTGATTGTGCCCAAGCCCCAACGATGTCAGGTTAGTTAAGCCTGCTATAGGCGAAATATCCGATATTTGATTGTGCCCAAGCCCCAACGATGTCAAGTTGGTTAAGCCTGCTACAGACGAAATATCCGATATTGGATTGCCCCCAAGCCCCAACGATGTCAAGTTGGTTAAGCCTGCTATAGGTGAAATATCCGATATTGAATGACTGTCGTAAAGATACAGCTCTGTCAGGTTAATCGCATGGTCAAGACTGGTCAAATCGCTAACGCCCCTTTCCTGTTCCTGCATAGCGATTGACGTCAAAGTCGCCATCTCTGTCACAGTGATTGGGGTTCCGGGTGCTTTGCCAAGTACTCTTTCAATGTAATCGCGGAGGGTGGGGTCAGGGATGTCTACCGTTTGCGCCGTCGCCATCAATTGAATTGAGAGGCAAATCAACAGGAAAAAAGTGAAACGAAGAAGTTGTCTTTTCATGAATTTTGATTCTTTTATAGGTTAAGATGTGTGTGAGAGGCATCTGTGCCTCGATTGTCGGGACAACCCCCCTGCCCCCCTTATCAAGGGGGAGAGGTAGAAAATCAGGAGAGAGGCAGAGAGCCTCGCTACGGAACCCCGTGGTGATCAAAATACCACAAAGTCAGGTTAAAAGTCAACCTTTTTTAGCACTTGACAAAGTGCCCTGAAATAGAAATTTCAAAAGATATGTTCTTTTTTTATAATCGCTTCCGATTCAGAGGGTCACGGACCACCCGCAAGATATTGTCGCCTAGTCAAAGCATCGGGATAGAAAAAGCCCCACCCGAATCAAACGGATGGGGCTTTGTTACTTCTACGTATATCTACCGCCCTACTGACTTGCAAGGATATTAACCCCTCCCCTACTTCAAGATGACCATCTTCCGCGTTGCGGAATAATCCCCGGCGGACAGGTGATAGAAGTACATACCACTTGCCACCCGCTCACCGAACTCGTTTCTGCCATCCCAGTAGATCGCCTTTGACCGACTCTCGTAGACCGCCGCAATCCGATGCCCAACCTTGAGCGTGCGGACGACACGACCGATGCTGTCATAGATGGTCAACGTGACGAAAGCATCCTCCGCCAACCGATACGGTATCCACGTTTCGGGGTTGAACGGATTCGGATAGTTCCGCAATAGCACTGTCTCCGAAGGAAGCTCTTGGACGATTAGCCCCGGCAACTGAATCCGGCTGCGTCTCACATCTTCAGCGGTTACGGTATATCGCAACGGTTGCACGCCGATGGAGACATCGGGAGATATGGCAGAGATTTCAAGGATATCCCCAATCGCTGCCGCTCGCCCGCCCGCTATATCAACAACGGTGAGTTGATAGGCAATCTGCGATGAAGCACTGTCTGTCTCTTCAATCACGCCGGTGACCGCGCTGCCGGTCGTAGACTCTCGGTCTTTGACCGGAGTTGAGAGGTTTTTAACGATGAGGCGGAATCCTGCGCCGTTGGTACGACTCACTTCATCAACAATCGAACCGCTCAACACCAGAACAGGGGTAACTCCAGTCACTTGGATACCCCCTGTCGTTAGTGGTGGCGCAGCCATTGTGCCGGCGGCGGTGTTATCCCAACCATCGCCGGAGATAGTAACTGTTGCAGCTTCGGTAGCGGTCAAGAGGAAGGATTGTCCGCCCGTGACCGGGATATCCCCGTCATCGTCCACCCATCCGACCGCCTTGAACGCTCCATTATCCGAAACAATAATCACGGAGACAACCCCCGCAATCCCTTCGAGTGCGAACAGGTTGCTCACACGCGCTATGCTTGAATCTCTCAATGGCAGCCCCACAAGGTTGCGACCTTGGTTTAAGGTGATAGTGCTCATCCCGTCTGTACCAAGCGCATCACCACCCAACCTAACAGAGACCGGGGCTTTCATACTAGCGATGATACCGGTATCATTGGTCAAGGTCTTATCGGCGGTGCTCCCTCGACTCGAGTTCCCAAGATAGCTGTGCCACGCCTGTGTGTCGGTGTCATAGGTAATAAGAAGGTTAACGGTATCCGCGCCACCAAGTGCATTGTAGAGGTGAGCAACCGATTCGATGGCACCCGCTACGCCGTCAACTGCCCTCACCTTTAGTGGCACGTGAATCAAGCTGATACCTGATGGCACGGAGAGGTCAAATTCAAGCAGTTCAGCGATGGCGTTAAAGGTCACCATTTCGGTAATTCCTTCGACACTGACCTCGACCGTATTTGTGCCGGGGGCGTTTCCAAGGGTCAGGGTACTTTGTGCCAAGCCGTTGGCATCAGTGTCTACGCTTGTATCACTCAGTGACCCCCCGCCTGCGCTGGCAACAAAGGTTACAGTCACCCCTTCCATCAGGTCGTCGTACTGATCGCGGACTTCAACCACAAAGGGATTCGCCAACGCTTCACCGGTCAACCCGTTCTGATTATTGCCTGAAACGCTCTCTAGTGCCGTCGGCATTGGCGGTAGGGTAGTCGCTTCCGCACTAAAGACCACCGTCTGGGAAATACCTTCGACACTGACCTCGACGGTGTTTGTGCCGGGGGCGTTTCCAAGGGTCAGGGTACTTTGTGCTAAGCCGTTGGCATCAGTGTCTACGCTTGTATCACTCAGTGAACCGCCACCTGCGCTGACAGCAAAGGTTACAGTCACCCCTTCCATCAGGTCGTCGTACTGATCGCGGACTTCAACCACAAAGGGATTCGCCAACGCTTCACCGGTCATGCCGTTCTGATTATCGCCTGAAATGATTGATAGAGCTGTCAGCATTGGCGGGGATGGTGGTTCTTGCTGTTGTCCCGATTGCTCTGGTTCCTGTTGTTGTTGCTGTTGTGGTAGCGTTTGCTCCTGTTGTTGTTCTGACGTTGAGGTTTCAATTGTCGCAGTACCACTCACAGAACTGTCACCAACCGACGCTGTGACTGTGTAGGAGCCGGTGGAACCGCTCCCAGTTGTCAGCGTAGTCTGCGCCTGTCCGTTGCTATCAGTCGTCGCGTTTGTGGGATTCAGCGACACAGTCCCATCGTCTGGACTGACGCTAAACGTCACTGTTTTCCCTGGCGCGGCGCTCCCGTCCTCCTGGACCCCAACAGTAAACGTCATACTCTCGCCAGAATCGAGGGGCCAAGGACTGTGTGACATAAATAGAGTACGCAATGGTGGTGGTGGGGTATTAACTGTCGCAGTCCCACTCACAGAAATGTCACCAACCGACGCTTTGACCGTGTATGAACCGGACGCACCGCTTCCAAGTGTTAGTGTAGTAGATGCCTGCCCGTTGCTACCAGTTGTCGCACTTGTGGGATTCAGCGACGCATTCCCGTCGCCTGAAGTGATACTAAAGGTCACCGTTTTCCCTGACGCGGCACTCCCGTCCTCCTGAACCTCAACAGTAAATGTCAACGTATCACCGGGGTCGCCAGACCCAAGACCACTTACCACACTTATCGATAATTCTGGCAGAGGTGGTGAGGTCTCAACTGTCGCAGTACCACTCACAGAACTGTCACCAACCGACGCTGTGACTGTGTAGGAGCCGGTGGAACCGCTCCCAGTTGTCAGCGTAGTCTGCGCCTGTCCGTTGCTATCAGTCGTCGCGCTTGTGGGATTCAGCGACACAGTCCCATCGTCTGGACTGACGCTAAACGTCACTGTTTTCCCTGGCGCGGCACTCCCGTCCTCTTTGACCGTAACAGTAAACGTCATACTCTCGCCAGAATCGAGGGGCCAAGGACTGTGTGACATAAATAGAGTACGCAATGGTGGTGGAGGTGGTGGGGTATTAACTGTCGCAGTCCCGCTGGTAGATTTGCTACCAACCGTCGCTGTAATCGTGTATGAACCGGACGCACTATTCCCAAGTGTTAGCGTAGTAGATGCCTGCCCGTTGTTACCAGTTGTCGCACTTGTGGGATTCAGCGACGCATTCCCGTCGCCTGAAGTGATACTAAAGGTCACCGTTTTCCCTGACGCGGCACTCCTGTCCTCCTGAACCTCAACAACAAAGGTCAACGTACTACCGGGGGCACCGGATCCAGGACCACTTACTACACTTATCGATAATTCTGGTGGTGGCGGCGGTGGCGGCGTTGAAGTTTCAACTGTCACAGTTATACTCTGAGATCGACCATTGTTGAGCGTCCCTGTAACCGTGTATGACCCAGATGCACTACTGCCAAGTGTTAGTGTAGTGGATGTCAGTCCGTTTCTACCAGTTGTCGCACTTGTGGGATCCAAAGACGCAGTCCCATCATCTGGACTCACGCTAAACGTCACTGCTAGCCCTGGCACGGGTGGCGATTCGAAGATGGGACCGGTTAAACGCTCAACGACTCCAAAACCAATCGTAAACTGATCATCGGGCTCGACAGACAAATCATCATATGAAAACATAAATAGGATTTCTGCTGCTGCCCCCAATGGCATCAAGCCAGAAATCAAACACAACAATATGAAACCAATCAGTTGGTTTTTCACAATTTTAACTCCTTAGAATTCGGTTGGTGGTGAGTAAGTGGATTCGATGTTTCCGTATACCTGTCGCCCTGCTATAAACATGATACCCCTGACGGAGCTTTAGGGGAGGGTGTGCACCCGTTTTTATATTTCAACTTGCTTAGGCACGTTAATTTGGGTCATTTCGTTTTCCACGAGTACCCGCCCGATGGTATTGGAAAAACAAAATTCGGGTTTCAGAAGTGCCTGAAACCCCCTCTATGAGTGAGTTTCAAGCATTAATGATCGCATATTTTTTCGGTGATGTCAAGAAAAAATGCACTTTTATGACACTTCTGGGCAGTTTTTTTGACATTCTGTTTATTGTCGTTATGGGCTAAAATTTACGGTTGATTAAGTGCTATACACCTTTCGCACCACTGATGTTTTAGGTAGCAACTTGGGGGAATGGGACCTAAACCGAGCAAATCACCGCTCGCAGCCAAGCAGGGCTGATAAATAGAACGCAACGCAGAACACCAAAAAACATGCAAAATACCCCAGGTTCCGATAGATAGCAACTCGGGTTAAGGTTAAGTAGTCGCGCAATTCATGGCGCGTCTGGACCAATAGGCGATGAATCACCCAACTGCGGCCGCGGTGATCAGAATACCACAAAGTCAACGTTTATTTTGAGTAAAGGTAAGGCATGCCGTGCGCCTACTTGGCATCGGGAGAAGCATCCCCCTCCTACAAACGATTTTTGACGATACCCTTCTGTCAGCATAAAACAAGCGCTCGTTGTAGGAATCAGGTTGACAAGCTTGAGAATCTTTCCTATAATTTCCGAACCCTCCACTGATGCTTGAGAGCGAGGGGTAAGTTTAGACCGGAAGGTTATACTGAATTCTTATTGTATATTACTATTGCAACAAAATCGAGGAGAAAAGCCATGAAAAACGCGACAACTGAAACAAAAGGTACGGAGAAAAACAACGAGACGGCTACGGGCGATTCAATTGTCTCCACTGACTTTATTCGGCAGGCGGTTAAGGAAGACTTGCGGACAAACAGGTTTGGCGGGCGGGTTCATACACGGTTTCCGCCGGAGCCGAACGGCTATCTACATCTTGGGAATACGACAGCCTTCTGCCTTGATTTCGGTATCGCCGAAGATTTCGGTGGGCTTTGCAATTTGCGCTTCGATGATACCAATCCAACAAAGGAAAACACCGAATATGTCGAATCGATGAAAAAAGATGTGCGGTGGCTTGGATTCGATTGGGAAGACCGGGAGTTCTACGCCTCGGACTACTTTGAACAACTCTACGAATATGCCGTGAAACTCATCAGGAAAGGGAAGGCGTACGTTTGCGATTTAAGTCCAGATGAAATCCGGGAATACCGCGGCACTTTGACGGAACCGGGGATGGACAGTCCGTATCGCAACCGTTCTGTTGAGGAGAATTTGGATCTGTTCAAACGCATGCGTGCTGGAGAATTCCCGGATGCCTCCCGCACGCTTCGTGCAAAGATTGATATGACGTCGCCAAATCTGAACATGCGCGATCCGGTCATGTACCGAATTCTGCACGCAACCCATTACCGGCAGGGTGATAAGTGGTGCATCTATCCGACGTATGACTTTGCCCATGGACAGTCAGATTCCATCGAAGGCATAACCCACTCGCTTTGCTCACAGGAATTTGAAGATCACCGTCCATTGTATGATTGGTACCTTGACGAATTGGAAATCTATCATCCGCGGCAGATTGAGTTTGCCCGCCGCAATTTTAGCTATACTGTGGTGAGCAAGCGATGGTTGATCCGGTTGGTGGAGGAGGGGCATGTCAACGGGTGGGACGATCCGCGACTGCCAACACTATCCGGTATGCGGAGACGTGGCTACACACCAGAGGCAATCCGAGACTTCTGTAATCGCATCGGCATGTCAAAAAGCGATAATCTGATCGATATTTCCTTGCTTGAATACTGCCTCCGCCAAGATTTGAATATACGCGCGCCGCGTGTGATGGCTGTATTGCGTCCACTGAAGGTGATTATTGACAACTATCCAGAGGGCAAAGTCGAAGAGCTAGACGCTGAGAACAATCCGGAGGACGAGAGCACAGGGTCACGAAAGATTCCGTTTTCACGCGAGATTTATATCGAACGGGAAGATTTTATGGAAGACCCACCGCGGAAATACTTCCGCTTGGCGCCCGGTCGTGAAGTTCGGCTGAAACATGCCTATTATATCACATGTGTTGGTGTGGTTAAGGACGAGCAGACGGGAGAAGTGACCGAGCTCCATTGTACTTATGACCCGAAGACGCGAGGGGGTTGGTCTGAAGACGGACGCAAGGTCAGGGGGACGTTGCACTGGATTTCAACCCCTCACGCGCTTGAAGCCGAAGTCCGCTTATTTGACTATCTCTTCACCAAACCCAACCCCAACGATGTCGAAGCAGGCTCGGATTTCAGGGAGTCTCTGAATCCAAACTCTTTGGAGGTATTGAGGTCGTGCCGAGTTGAATCCAGTCTGGCCGATGCGGCATCGGGAAGTCACTACCAGTTTCTCAGAACAGGGTATTTCTGCGTAGACCCCGATTCCTCCGATGGAAAACTCGTATTCAATCGGACGGTCACGTTGCGGGATACCTGGGCAAAAATCCAGAGAGCGCAGCAGCGTCAGTGAGGGAAATCGTGAATGCCATGAGAAAAGTCAACTACCCTGCCCTGAAAGATGGGACTTGTAACCCCCCTGACAAGGGGGGACAGGAAGACGTCCCCTTTGTCAGACCCCCTTTTCAGGGGGTTATCTCGATTTTTTTGCAAGAAAAAAGAAGGCACGGTTTCCTCCCCAGTCTAAAGACATGGGGTCTCCACCGTGAAGATTTGATGAGAAAATATCGAGACTATTGCTCTGTTGGAGCCGCCATAATGTCTAAGACACGGGCGATAATCCCCGTCCACAACGTGGGGCTTCTGCCACCGCTGAACTCATCGGGTGTACTCATGGGGTTTCTCGCTGTCAGAGGGCCAATACCCGTCGCGGGATTGCTCCCACAGATTCCCGCACGACCCGGAAATCACACGCCATTCAGACGCACTCAGGTCCGGATCCGGGTGGAAGAGAAACCGCTCTAACCCTGCACGCTCCGAAGCCGTCAGGATGCCATGCAGGTCTCCAGCCGTCATCGCATCGCCGGCGTGCGGACTCCGTCCCGTGGACACCCAGGCGATCACCTTATCAATGTCCCCGATAGCCTCCAACGCTCGACGCGTTTCGTTGTAGACAACCTCCGAGAAGAATTCCTCCGAAAATCCCAGTTCCATGTCCATCAGCGAGTGGACCCCCGGCAGTTCCAGCCCGAACAACGACTTCACCACGGCGAAGCAATCCTCCTCCGTCAACACCGGATTCCACTCAGAGAGCTTCCGCACCCAGCGGGCGATCGTCCCGTACATCCCATCAAAGCCCCGGTGCCAGTAGTAGTGTTTGGGGAAAATGTAGTCGAAGATCGATGCCATCTGCTGATAGTTCTGTCCGGTGAGCGAGGAGAAGGTCGCCGTGCGTGGAATGCCGCCCAATTCCACTTTGCGGTTCAATCTATCGACCTGGGCGCGTACAGCCTTCATGTAACCTAGCGCCGTTTCTTGGCGCGTCCGCAGCCAGTAGAGCGCGTCTTCATTGATGTCGAACAATGTCAGTGCCGCCAGCATGCCCCCCGGCGCGTGATACCGCACTAGAGATGGCGTCAGATTGTGAAGTCGTTCCCGTAAGTGCGCAATGCCACGCTCCAGACGGTCGATATCCTTTCCTAAAGCCGCAAAGCGATGCCGCTCACCCTCACGGATCTCCAACAGTTCACCGCCGTGATGGAAAGCCAATTCGTAGTGTTGTTCCCCGGGGCCGTCTATGATAACGCCGTGCGCCTGGGGATAGGCGTTCATCGTATCCTGGGCGCTGGCTGCAAACCCTACCACGCCGTAAGGATCTTCCTCCAACGGTCGCCCTCCGCCGCCTCCGGGGACGCTGAAGGTCATAATATGCCAGCCGCGGGAGGCGGCGTCGTCCAGCATGGCGTGAAGCTGTTTCTCCTTCTCCGGATCGCGTGGAGCTTCCGCCGGCGGGCTAACTCCGAATGATTCGTACACTTTGGGGTCAGGGGGGAAAGTGGGAATCGCTGTACCGTCTTCCTGCATGAACCGCAGATAACCAAACACGATGCCGCGTACACCACCGTCTTCCCAGGCGTTGAACGTGCGCTTGTAGTCGGTCATCCAGTATTCGAGCGGGCTCTGGGTAAAGATCCACGGTACCATAAGAACCTCCTTAAAGTTATTGAATTACGCAGTTGATTCCACGGATTCAAGCGATGTCTGTATCTTGCATCTTGTTCTGGATTCAGGATGCAAAATGCAGGCAGGACGGGACTTGCTCAACTTAGGTGCATAATCCCTATGAAAATTTCTACTCAACCGCCGGCGGCCCGGTATAGCCGATAGTCTCCCAACCAGCCACGTCGCCGCCCTTCAGTCGGTAAGGATGAGGATAGATCTTGAGAGAACGGTCTTCCAGCGGCAGAGAGATCCGCCGATGCCCCTGATGGGCGGACTGCTTTAGAACGATGGCGATTTCCAGCGCTTGGCGGTAATCGTGGCCGCTGCACTGTGCTTCCCCACCAGTATCAACGGCCCGCATCAGCCGCTCAATGGCGGAGGTAAATCTATCTTTCAGAGAGTTCTTCAAGAACTCAGGATAGACCGGGGTCGAAGCGGCGTCCTGTCCCTGAATCAGCACGGGCTTGGGGGAGGTAATCCATACTCGCCCATTCTCCCCGGTGATGGAAACTGGACAGAACACTCGCTGATCGGGCTTCGGCCTGGGAATGTCGCAGATGATGCCGCCGGACAGCCCCAAATGTCCATAAGCGGGAGAATCGATCTCAACCTCTGGGAATTCGACCGGCGGCATCCAGCCGGCTTCCGGCGACAACGCCCAGCCTTCAACCCAATCCACCTCCATCCCGGTGAGCAGTCGCATCATGGTCAGTTGGACGCAGCCCCCGCCCGACGCCTCTGTGGGGAGCCCGCCGGGTATGGCGGCGCTGGTCAGTCGACCGATATTTCCGTCGCGAATCCATTCAGCGGTCTCCAGCAGATATGGGGAGTCCCAGTAGCCAGTGCCGCAGCCGAAGGCGGTCCCACATTCCCGGCAGATACGCACCATCTCGTCTGCCTGCGACAGTTCGACGGCGATCGGCTTTTCGCACGAGACCGCCTTGACGCCGGCTTCAGCACAGGCGATGACGGTTTCGGGATTGTGGGCGACCGGGAGGATAATCGAAACGATGTCCGGAAGTTCTCTAGTGAGAAGGTCGTCCACCGTGTCGAGGACAGTCGTGACGCCGTAGCGGTCGGCGAAAGCCTGCCGGCGGTCTCGCGCCTGATCCACCAGTGCAACGATTTCACAGTCGGGGTGGTTGGCGTAAGCGCGTAAATAGAAACGCCCCCATGTCCCGGCGCCTCCGACGACGGCAACTCGGTATTTTTTTGTTGGCAAAATTTAACTCCTTTCGTCCTTATTTTCAAATTCTAGTCAGAATCAAATTCCCGAACTTGTCGACCTGCGCCTGATAGCCGGGGTGGATAACCGTTGTAGAATCGATTTCTTCAACAATCGCCGGGCCCTCCAAAACGCCTCCAGGGCCCAGACGGTAGCGGTCATAGATGGGGCATTCAACGTAACCGTCGCTTTCGGCAAAGTACACAGATCGAGTCGCTTTCTGCGCTGCCATGGCGTTTGTGTTGTTCCCTTCCAACTCGCGGAGGCGGGGCTTGGCAATCTTGCCGAGCGCGGTGAGCCGCAGGTTCACGAATTCGACCGGTTCTTCCGGCGCACTGTATCCATAAGCACGGTCGTGCTCGATATGGAACCCGTCCAGAACCCGAGCAATCTCGAGAGCGTCCAGCCGACCATCTGGTAACGGCACCGTCAACTCGTAACTTTGTCCCACATAGCGCATGTCCACTTGTCGCAGGAAGATGATGTCTTTTGGGCGCATTCCCTCCCGCTCCAGGCTCGCCCGTCCCTGCGCCTCCAACTCTCGGTAGGTCTCCTCCACCGCCACCGCATCCAGTTGATCGATTCGTTGGATAAGCGTTGTGGAGTAGTCGTGCTTGAGGTCTGTTACCAGCAGCCCCATGGCTGAGGTTGTACCGGGGCTCATGGGGATGATAGTGGTAGGCGCCTCAATCTCCGCCGCCAAACGGTTGGCGTGTACCGGTCCTGCCCCGCCAAAAGCCATCAGGACGAAGTCTCTGGGGTCGTAGCCGCGCTGAACTGAAATTAGGCGCAGGGCGTTCACCATGGCGGCGTTGGCGATCTCCACGATGCCGTGCGCAGCCGCGACCACGTCCAGTCCCAACGGATCAACGCACTTCTCCTTTATTGCCCGCCGTGCGGCATCCACATCCAGTTCGATCTCCCCGCCAAGGAAGTAGCGAGGATTAAGCCGTCCCAACACCAGATTGGCATCGGTGATGGTGGGTTCTACCCCGCCTTTGCCATAGCACACCGGACCGGGGTTAGCGCCCGCGCTCTGCGGACCGACTCGCAGCACATCGCCGGAGTCCACCCAGGCGATAGAACCACCGCCTGCGCCAATCTCCACAAGGTCTATCACGGGCGTTCGGATAGGATAGCCCCCACCACGAGAGGCGCCCACGCCGGCTTGGGCAGCCGTCCCCACCTCGTAGTCCTTGGTCACTCGTGGCGTGCTGTCCCGGATGAGCCCGGCCTTCGCTGTGGTGCCCCCCATGTCTAGGGAGATGACATCTGGGTGTCCTAGCGTGGCGCCGAGATAGGTCGCTGCGATGACGCCTGCCGCTGGGCCTGACTCTACCATGAAGACCGGCTTCTCGCTAGCTGCTGCAAAGGTGAACACCCCGCCGCTGCTCTGCATCACGAGCAGTTCAGCCTCCAGGCCTTCCTCCCGCAGCCGAGCCTTGATGCTCTGAAGGTAACGCTCCACGACCGGGCGGATGGAAGCGTTGATGACTGTGGTACTTGCCCGAAAATACTCCCGGAACTCTGGCGCTACCTCGGACGAAAGGGAGATGACGACATCGGGGAAGACCTCGCGTAGAATCTCGCGTGTCCGTGTCTCATGGTTTGGATTGATGTAGGAGTGAAGGAAGCAGACAGCAATCGACTCCACCCCCTCTCGGTGAAGCTGTTCAGCGACGTCCCTCGCCGCATTTTCATCAAGCGGCGTGAGCACATTTCCTTGGGCGTCCAGTCGCTCTGGCACACCGAAGCACAAATAGCGGGGCGTCAGTGGTCGAGGCTTTTCAAATTGTAAATCATAAAGCGACGGGCGTATCTGGCGCTGAATCTCCAGCAGATCGCGGAAGCCTTCCGTCGTGATGAAACCTGTGCGAGCGACCTTGCCTTCAATAATCGAGTTGGTTGCCACCGTCGTGCCGTGCACAACATATTCGACTTCGTCCGGCGACACGCCACCTTCACGCAGCATACGATGGGTCGCTTCCATGAATCCCTGTGAAGGGTCCTGGGGCGTCGACGGGACCTTGCCGACACGAATCTCACCCGTGACCTCATTGATCAGCGTCGCATCGGTGAAAGTCCCCCCGATGTCAACGCCTAGACGATACCTGTAAGCCATAGCAAAATTGCGGCAGAACCTCCGCCGCACCTCCTATCTCAGAATCACCATTCGCTTCTTGGCGGTAAAATCCCCTGTTTGGGTGTCAGTAATTGGGTTCATTCGTCTTCATCGCTCTCGTGTGTTGACTGATTTTGCTTGATGTATTCCAACACATCAGCGAGCGTCACCTCAGCAGATGCCTCCACATTCTTTTCATCACCAACGTGTTTATGATGCGGAAAAGTCGGGATTTTTCTCTAATGTTGGGCATTGTCCCATTGGATTTTGAGTTTACTATCGGGCTCGCTCCAATGACGAATCCATGATTGTCGGTGATGGTGAACTCTTTTTCACCTTTCTGGTGTTTGTCTCTAGAATAACCGATGCCATCGCCCCTTTTTTAACAGCGGTATTTGACCCAACCCCATCAAGTCGTGAGGCGTCGAGTTGGATGGTCATCCAGACCCCGATACGTTTTCGCTCATCGAAGAATATACATCTCACTGCGTCTTGAGGATAGATCTGGATGGAACTTGTATCCTTGAATCAGATGGTGTGAGTTGGAATTCTGTTTCCTAAACGTAAGGTTACCAACCGATTGGTGATGATTTGGGTCATAAAACGGTCTCATTCTTCAAAATATCCGCCGCAAAATGAACCCTTCGACAGGCTCAAGGTAGGCTTTTCCAAAGGGTTCGTTGGACTTCTCACGCACGCCCTCAGTGACCTGAACGCAGCCTAGCAGTCTCCTCTGTGTCGACGATCCAGGTAGCTGTATCGATAGCGACTTTATAGACCTCCCGCGCCCGTGTCAGGCCCACCTTGCCCTCGCGCACATCGCGCAGCACCAACTGCGGGTCACGCTCCTCTGGCAGACTGTAACCCCCTCCACCGCAGGACTGTATACGCATGACATCCCCCGGCTGGAGTTGAACCGTCACTTTCGAGCCAAGTTTGACAGCCTTGCCGTCGGGATTCAGCACATAGCGTGCCACCTGCCCATCGTGTCCGCCAAAAAGCCCCCACGGCCCCCATCGATCTCGATCCGCCAGGATGGTGAACGAAACTTCATGGTCAAAGAAGTAGTCACGACGCAACCCAAGCCCGCCGCGATGTTTTCCCGGTCCGTCTGAATCGTCCACGAGCTCGTAGCGGATGATGCGTACCGGGTAGTTGATTTCGGTCTCTTCAATCGGCGCATTTTCGGTGTTTTGACCGTGGCACTGCACGGCATCGGGACCATCACTAGTCGCCCGACCGCCGTAACCGCCAGCCATCGTCTCGTAATAGGCGTAAATCTCACCGGTGCGAGGGTCGGTTCCCCCAAAACCCATCTGGCACATCATCGCCTTGGTGCCAGCCGGAACCCGGTTGGGGAGAGCAGGCGCCAGCGCCTTGAGGAGAACGTCACTCAACCGCACCTGTGTCTCCCAGCCTCCGACCACCGGCGCTGGCGGCGTGCAGTTGACCACCGTCCCCAGCGGGGCGTCTATGTGGACCAAACGATAGAAGCCCGCGTTGACCGGTATGTCCGGATCGATGAGACTTTTCAGTACATAAGCGCAGGCGGAGAAGGTCTGGGCATATGTGGAATTGACGGGCGCCCGCCGTTGCAGTTCGGAGCCGGTCAGATCGAAAAGGACGCCGTCCTCGTCAATGACCATTTTTCCCACAAGACGCACCGGTTTATCGGTATAACCATCGTTGTCAACGTAGCCGTCAGCCGTGAAGACGCCCTGGGGGAGTTTTGCCACTTCTGCTCGTGTGCGGCGCTCGGTGTAGGCAAGCAACTCGTCGATGTAGAAAGCGACTGTTTCAGTCCCCATTCGGTCCAGGAGCGCATTCAGCCGGCGCACGCCGGTGTTGTTGGCTGCTACCTGCGCCCGAAAGTCGCCCGCCGTCTCGCGCTTGGAACGAATCTGTGCCAACACCAACTGGAAAATGTCCTCAACAATCTCTCCTCCTTGCACCAACTTTACCGGCGGGATAATAACTCCCTCTTGATAGACCTCGCGGAAGGCGCCGATGCTGGCTGGCGCTCCGCCGCCTACATCCACATGGTGAGCCAGGTTGGCAACATAACCGAAGAGTGCATCATTGTGGTATACGGGTGAGATGAGGGTGATATCGTTGAGGTGGACACCGCCGAGGTAGGGATCGTTGGAGAGAATCGCATCGCCCGGTCTCAGGTTCTCAGGCCCATATTCGCTAATCACTTTCGGCACAAGTTCAGCTAACGAGCCTAGATGAACGGCTTGGGTGAAGGACTGAGCGACAGGTTGCAACTGGCGGTCAAAAAACGCGCACGAAAAATCGGCGCGGGTCTTGATGTTGGTCGAGTAGGCGCTGCGCCGCAGGGCGATTGTCATTTCCTCCGTCGCCTCTATCAGGGCGTTGCGGATGACCTCAAAGTTGATTGGATCGAATGTTGATTTCATAGTCTGCAATCTGAGAACCTCTCTGTGCGTGAAACGTGATTATAGAACAAATTTGTAGAATAAACGGATTCGGGACAATCTGCTAATTCTGTCAATCTGTGTTCTAGCTGCTGCACTTTTTGTAGAAATCTTCCTTCCCTTCCAGTTGATTTGTCCCGATGGATCGGGATCTCGCTACGCTAGAGACTTGATTACTCATGTGCTCATTTTATTCTAGTCGCTGGAAGGCCAGCCGCTCACCAACGAACCCCTCACGCCACACGCTATTACACGCCTGCGCCATCTCCTCAAGATTTTCCATGACTTCTGCGAAGCGATTACCGGGCACAGGACCCATCGTAGGCGAAAAGAGAAAGTTGTCCCGTCCGTAGAAAATTGCGAGATCTACCATACCGATGCTGTAGGCGACTTCACGCACGTCCGGATTCGTAATGGTACCGGGCGGGAAGAAGAAATAGAGTAGATCACCCGGAATTGGCAGGATAGTCGGGTTTTCGAGCCCAATCTCGCTTGGCGCAAAAGGTGGAACAAGTGTGTAAACTTCGTTGCTCGCATACTTGGCATGAAAGGCGTCGCCTTCCTGTGGAAGTGCGTTCCACACCGCCTCGCAGGTCTTCGGCGCAAGGTCATCAAGCAATTGTGCGACGCAACTCACGCCGCGCTTCCTGAGCGTCACCTCAATGTATTGAGCCATCTTTTTCTCCATGATTGTCAGGTATAACTGCCATCAATTGACCCAGCTTTGATTGAGGGGTTAAGCGACCTGCAAGCCGTAATGCTTCCCACATCGTCACTTGATTCGCTGTCAACACTGTTTTTCCCACTTCTGCTTCGAGTTCAAACAGAAAATCAACGGTATGCAGCGCCGTGTCGGGAATCAGCACCGCTTCAGCGTCGGGGTGGTCGTTAGCACACGCGAAGCGTAATACCACCTCGCGTCCTATGAGCCCCACTTCATCCCCCGTCCAGATGCCTAGGCAATCCATGTGCACCACTTCAACACCGCCTTCAGTCAGAAACGAACGAAAGGCATTTGACAAGTCTTCGGGATACGTCGCGGCAACAACGACGCGCTTCAAACCAAGCGCATGGATGGCGCTGAGAAATGCCAGCGACGTGCTCGATGCCGGTACGCCCAACACATCAGCGATATCTTGTGCCTGACGCTGTGCCCCTGCTACGCCAAATGCGAAACTGCCGCTGGTACATGCCCATAAGCAGACGGCGACGTTGTAAGCCCGCAGCGCCTCCGCACCAGACAAAAGACATTTCCGACTGCCAGTGACACGGCTTTCCTGAATCCGATGTAGGTTGGGGCTGTCAGTATGGACAATCTGGACTTGAACCGGCGGTGCAAGCGCGGCAGCGAGTCGTTGATAGTCGTCCTCCGCCGAGTGAAGGGGGTAGAGGATGCCAATGTGCAGCGGGTATTTCATATCGTTTACTCTTTTAGGAGCTTTTAAAGCCTCAACATCCTATCCATCAGACGAGATCTGACAGACTACGAGGTGAAGCGTGCCGCGGAGAGCGGGCCGGGATAGCGACCGTCTAGCGCCAGTTCCACCATGCGCTCGGCAGCCACGAGGCCGATTGAGTTGCCATAACCGCTGAATCCCACCGCAAAAACAACGCGCTTTTCGTCCGGAAGGGCGCCAACGGCAACACGATGGTCCGGTGTGAATCCATGGATGCCAGCCCACTGCCGTTCAACATCGAACTCGACGCCCGGAAACCAGAGACGCAGATAGTTCACCAGATTCACATGCAGGTTCGGCGTTACGGCGTCTTCGGCGGTGTACTCCTGTGCCTCAAAGAACGCCCGTGCGCCTCCGATGAACAGGCGCCCATCCGGAAGCTGGCGGAAGTAATGGTTCTCGGTGATGCCCGCGACATGGATTAGACGTTCCACCGGCGTTGTCACTGCTACCTGCCCCCGTACAGGTCGAACAATACTACGCAGATGTGGGTGCAGATCGCAGCCATAGCCGTTAGTGGCGATGTAGACTCGCTGACAGCGGATGTGCACTTGACGTCCGCACACAAGGAGCGACTCGCCCGCCGGCTCAATGGCATAAACCGTGTTATGGTCATAGAGCGTGGCGCCGGATGAAGCAGCGATGGCCTCGGTTAACCGCGCGGGATGCACCATGAAATCGTCTTCGACTTGCATCATCGCGGCGTAGCCGGCTGACCCGTAGGGATCACGATGCGAGAATTCAACTGTCGCGCCATCAGTTTCGAGTTCACGGGCCCAATGCTCCAGTTCACGGGCTTCGGCGCGTGTCTCAGCAAGGTGGGCGGCCCCATCCTCAAGCGGGACGTCAAATTGATTCGCCAGCGAGCGCATCCGTACCACGTTTTCGCACACCATGGTCAGGATTTCGCGGGCGGCTTCTCGCCCCAACTGCTTGATGAGGACCGGATACGTCTCACGTTGCGCGGTCAAAACGAACCCAGCGTTGCGGCCTGAAGCTCCAGCCGCCGGAAAACGCGCATCCACGAGCGCAACGTCGCGACCACGTTCCCGAAGGAGCATAGCCGTGTAAGAACCCACAATTCCGGCGCCAATCACCACATCGTCATGTTCAGCCTGAATCGGATCCGGGACCTCCTGCCATACAGATACGGTCATGATAATGTGTCAACCTCCTCAGTACCAGAGCAGCGTGCTCTTTTTCCACTTCTCGTATGCTAACAGAATAGCCAAAATTGTAGCACGATTCTCCAAAGATCAAACCAAAATGTTCCAAAAAACGAGAAAAACGGTGCATCGAAAATACAGGTCTATCTCTACGGAATTGAACTGTAAACTCCCGCTACGGGGTTTCCTTGCTCAGATAATCATACACAATCTCTGCGTACCCCTCGGAAAAGCTGCGCTCCATATAAAAGGCATCTCCATATTTCAGCGGTGTCAGTGGGATGAGATCGCACAGAGGGGATGCGCCAAGAACAACCCTCCCTTGTCCTTTTGCGGTGAAATGCACTTCCAAGTCCTGGATTGTCTTGCTGCAATCAATTAACTGCTTGAGGGCGGGCCCGGGCCCATCCGCTCTTGGAATAATCTTTAATCGCCACGCCGGGGTTAAGGCGGGCATTGCATCGTGGGGCGCAATTGTCTCCATGCTGGAACTGATGTTCAGAACCGGTACACCGCCGAGAGAGGTTTCCGTCACCATGCACCGATCCGCTTGGCGTACTTTTAACTCGGCGTAAACTTTCGGTGTTCCATAAATTTCCCTGCCCGCGGCGATGCCGGTAGGTCCATTATGAAAAACGTGGGAACAGTAGAACCCCGTCTGATTCCTGAAACGGCACTGCATCAGGATGAAGGATTCTTGAAAGGGTCCATAGTTGGTGCAGAAAGAGGCATTCAGTCCTGAAGCCACACAAAGCCCGTCCTCAGTCGCTTCCAACGGCTCAGGGAGAAAATCCTGAACAGCAGCAGGATTGGCGTGAAAGAAAACAAATTGAAACTTCACATTCCGATAGCCTGCCGGCAGCGGTGGATAAAAGGGATTGTCTGCTGGTATATTCCAGCCTCCATCGTGTTTTAACCGCATAACGTATATCCTCTTACGCATCACGCATCAAATTTGTAGCGTCCGGTTCCTGCTTCGTAACATCCTCCCCCCGCAGTTTTGCTGTCTCTGCCTCAGCCACTGTCCAAGTGTTGGGGTCGATCTCCACAAAGTAGATTTCCCTCGCTCGCTCCAGACTGACCTTGCCCTCGCGCACATCGCGCAGCACCAACTCCGGGTCGCGTTCTTCGGGTGGGCCATAGCCGCCACCACCGCAGGTACGATAGCTCACTACATCCCCTGGCTTGAGTTCGACCGTCACTTTCGAGCCAAGTCCGACAGCTTCGCCATCGGGGTTAAGCAGGTAGCTTGCCTTGAGGCCAGGCAGCCCGCCAAAGAGCCCCCATGGCCCCCAGCGGTCTCGATCCGCCAGAATAGTGAAGGACGGCTCATGGTCAGAAAACAGGTAGTCCCGGCGCATCCCCAGCCCGCCTCTGTACTTGCCTGCGCCTTCTGAGTTCTCCACCAGTTCGTAGCGGGTGATGCGCACCGGGTAGTTGATTTCGGTCTCCTCAATTGGGGCATTCTCGGTGTTTTGTCCATGGGTCTGCACAGCATCGGGACCGTCGCTGGCGGCCCGTCCACCGAAACCGCCGGCCATGGTCTCCAAGAAACAGTAATATTCTCCCGTGCGCGGGTCGGCGCCACCGAAACCGGCGTGACACTGCATGGCTTTCGTGCCGGCCGGAACTCGGTCTGGCATGGCGGGGGACAGCGCCTTGAACATCACGTCGATCAGCCGAGTCTGGGTCTCCCAGCCTCCGACGACTGGGGCCGGGGCCGTGCTGTTGACCACTGTTCCCTCGGGAGCGAGCATGCGCACGAAACTGTAGAAGCCGGCGTTTATCGGCACATCGGGGTCAATTAAACACTTGAGGACGTAGGCACAGCCGGAAAAGGTCTGGGCATACGTGGAGTTCACCGGCGCCCGCCGCTGGGGGTCGCAGCCGGTCAAATCAAAGAGGATGCCATCGTCGTCAATGACAACCCTGGTCGTCAGGCGGACCGGCTCGTCCGTAAAGCCATCGTTATCCACATAGCCATCACCCGTAAAGATACCTTTGGGGAGATTTGCCACTTCTGCTCGCGTGCGACGCTCGGCGTAGGCGAGCAGTTCGTCACTGTAGAAGGTAAACGTCTCCGGTCCTAGCCGATCCATGAGCGCGTTCAACCGGCGCATACCGGTGTTATTCGCCGCTACCTGCGCTCGAAAGTCTCCTCCCGTCTCGCGCTTGGAGCGAATCTGGGCCAGCACCAGCCGAAAGATGTCAGGCATCATTTCTCCTGCTCGCACCAGCTTGACTGGGGGAATGATGACGCCTTCCTGGTAGACCTCGCGGAAAGCACCGACGCTGGCAGGTGCCCCGCCGCCCACGTCCACATGGTGAGCCACATTGGCGACGTACCCGAAGGGTTCATCATCGTAGTACACGGGGGAGATGAGGGTGATGTCATTGAGGTGGACACCCCCCAGATAGGGGTCGTTGGCCAGGAGGGTATCGCCCGGTCCCAGGTTCTCGACCCCGTAATGCTTGACAGCCTTTGGCACCAGTTCGACCAGTGAACCTAAGTGAGTAGGCTGACCAAACGATTGCACCACGAGCCGTAGCCGGCGATCGAAAAAGGCACAGGAAAAGTCTGCCCGGGTCTTGATGTTGGTCGAGTACGCACTGCGTCGGAGGGCGATTGTCATCTCCTCCGCCGCCTCCATTAGTGCATTACGGATAACTTCAAACGTGATTGCATCCACTCGGGTTGGAGCTTGCACCTGTGGTACCTCCTTATATCTATCTATACACCTCATCGGGATGGCGGAATCAAAGAGAGCCTTTGAAAGGTTAGATTAGGTTATTGTACTAAGAGCCTATTAAGCTTTGAACAATTTTACCCTCACCAAAATCAGTAATAGCAAGGGTTGTGGATTTTAATTAGAGTTCATAAAATCTCTCGACTCACACAAAATTCTCCCCAATTGTCGGAGGAATGCAGGGGTCTGATTTTGGGGATTTGATGGAGACACACTTCACAAGGGACATTCCGAACAATCAGATAATTTTCGTCGTGGCGATAGATATATTCGATACGACGACTCTCAAAATCGTCTTTTCCGCAAACTTGACAGATAGTGTTCTGTTTCATGGTTTTCCTCGTGTCCTGATTTCCCTTCACGTTTCACGCCTACCAATTTGTAAACGCCCCATCCGGACGACACAACTGCGGCGCATCCACTTCACGATACGGATTCGCCAATGCCGCTGTCTCATCGAATTCAATCCCCAAGCCCGGCTGCGTCGGCGGCAGGAGATAGCCGTCCTCCCATTCCAACTGCACGGGGAAAACGTCAGGGAGCGTCGTCCCCGGTTTGCGTGGAAGTTCCTGAACCCCGAAGTTTGTCGAGGAAAGGTCGAGGTGAAGACACGCCGCTGTCGAGACAGGACCCAACGGGTTATGCGGCGCCAGGTCAATGTAGTGGGCTTCGCACCAGCCAGTGATCTTTTTCGCCTCCGTAATGCCCCCGACGATGCAGAGGTCGATTCGGGCATATTGCATTAGTTCCTGTTCAATCAATTCACGGAACTCCCATTTCGTGGCGTACTGTTCACCCACCGCCAACGGCACAGCGATGTGGCGCGCCAGTTGATGATATGTGGACATATTTTCGGAGCGCAACGGGTCTTCGATGAAGTACGGACGGTACTGCTCCAACGCACGACACAGGGGAATCACATGGGGTGGGTCAAGCCGCGTATGGATGTCGATCAAGATCTCGATCTTCTCACCGACAGCGTTTCGGACAGCTTCGCACTGCTTAATCGTCTCGCGCACCGCCCAAGACGGATCGAGGACATCTCCCTGTTGGGGAACGCCCCATCGCACAAACTTCCATCCATTTTCGGCGAGCGTCTGTGCGTGTTCAGCGAGTTGCTCAGGGGAACTGCCGCCGGTGTGAGGGTAGCACACCGCTTTCTGGCGGACCAGCCCGCCGAGCAGGTCGTAGACCGGGACGCCCAGGACCTTGCCGCGAATGTCCCAAAGCGCGATGTCGATGGCGCTGATCGCGGAGCAGGCAATTCGCCCAGCGGGGAAGAATCCGCCGCGAAACATCACTTGCCACAGGTGTTCGATGCGCCGTGGATCTTCGCCGATTAGGACGGATTTGAGATGGTTTACACATTCGGCTGCCGCGAGTTCACGCCAGGTAATCCCGCCTTCGCCGATGCCGTAGATGCCCTCATCGGTTTCGACTTTGACAAAGAAAAAATTCCGGCCCCCTCCCCATACCGGGATGGGTTTTACATCTGTGATTTTCATTGGTTACCTCTAATGCGTGAACGTGAGATGCCCCAGAGGAAGGAAGGACTTGCTTGCGTTTCTTCCATTCCTTCCTTTTTTTCCATCCTTCCCTCCGTCGGTTCACAGACCGTCGGTTCACAGACCGTCGGTTCGCAGATCTGCTTTTATCGGCTAATCCGGACACTGACCGCCGCCATCGCCTTTTCAGCCTCTTCAGCGGTTGCCCAGTTGAAATCGCCGGGGAAGGTGTGCGCCAGTGCAGAGTAGCCGCCGGCAAAATCAACAGCCTCCTGAAGGGACTTGCCGTTGAGCAGGGTGTAGATCAACCCCGCTGAGAAGCTATCGCCGCCGCCCACGCGATCGACAAGTTCCAGGTTTTCGTAAATGCGCGACAGATAAAATTCATCTCCATCGAAAAGGAGCGTGCGCCAATCATTCAGCCAGCCGGTTTTGGCGTCCCGCAAGGTCGTACCGATTATTTCGATGTTAGGGAACGCCTCGCTAACCCGCTGTGCCACTTCTTTATAACTTTCCGGATCAAGCTGACTGTAGCTTTCAGTCGTGCCTTCCGCTTTGAATCCGAGCGCTTTCTCGAAATCCTCCTCGTTGCCAATCAGTACACAGATGTGCTCCATCATCTCGCGATTAGCAGCCTGTGCCTGCTCTGCGCTCCACAGCTTGGATCGGAAGTTCAGATCGTAGCTTGTTTTCACGTCCGCGGCTCGGGCTGCTTGAAGCGCCTCTTTCGCAACCGCTGCTGCGGATTCCGACAACGCAGGGGTGATACCGCTCAAGTGAAACCATTGGGCATCGCTGAAAATCGCCTCCCAATCGACTTCGCCAAGTTGGACCCTCGAGATCGCTGAGTAGCCGCGATCATAGGTCACGTTGCTGGCACGGGGACCCGCGCCGAGTTCAAGATGATAGAAACCGTTTCGTTCAAGTCCAATCCCGTCGAATGGTGTCCACACGATATGGGACATATCAACGCCCAATTCGCGCCCTTTGTTGCGGATTAACTTCCCGGACCAATTATCGACCAATCGAGAAACCCACGCCGTGCGCAATCCTAACTGAGCGCCGTTGACGCCGACGTTCAATTCCGCCCCGCCGACGCTCATTGATAGTGATGATGCCTGATCAAGACGCATAAACTCAGGGGACGTAAGTCGTACCATCGCTTCACCAAATGTGACTAAATCGTACATCTTGACCTCCTTGTGACTTGTAACACATGGTAAGTCAACTTTCGGAAGGTTCAATTCCTCATTCTCGCCACAACCACGTTATGGGTGAATCTTCTTGATATGAGTTAAATCTGGCGACAAACCTTCCGAAGGTTCGGTTGACACTAATGATGCGCCTATTCGTTGATTCGTTCATTTTCCCTGTCTCCCTGTCCCACCTTCGTTTGATACTCACGATGCAGTTGTTCAATGCAGTTACCGCAGAAACAGTAAACCCTGCTGTAGCCGCCGACCTCCTTTTCTATTAACTCATTCATCGGAAATTCTTCATGGCAGAGCGCACACTCCTCAAGGACCACGCTTGGACCCACTTCCTCTCCTTCTTTTCGCTTGGAAACAACCATCAAGATAATCCAGACAGCGAGAGGAATAAAAAAAATAGCGATATAAAATAGCATCGTTGATCATCCCATCCGGTTCTTGAATAGCGACAGAAAATCCGGTTACAACTATAACCCAAAACAATAATCACGTCAAGATAAATTCTTCAGGGTGTATCAATCCGTTATTGCTTAATCTCTGCCCTTTTGGTATAATAGCCTTCAGAAATATGGGACATTGCTCTTTACATTGGATGGAGGTTGCGTATGAAATTTGGTTTTCTCTCAAAGATTTTTGAAGGTGCACTCAGTATTGAAAAGACCTACAACGAGTGCGATAAAGCGATAAATAAATTGAGTGCATACAATGAGCGGATTGAGGAAATGCAGAAAAACAATGAGGATTTAAGCAGTTTTCCCGCTGATGAAAAAGCAGAACTTGATGCAATCGTCGATCGCGCCATTGAAGGAGCAACACGATTGGTCAACCTGGAGCCGGAGCGTAATTGGCCGGGCGTTTTCAGGGAAATGCACAAAAACTTAGCGAATATCTATTTTGAACTACATGAGTATAACAAAGTCCGCGAAGAGTGCAAGAAGTTAGACAATTATGGTGAGGCCGGTCGGCAAGACGCAGAGGAGGTCTTGCAGAAACTCGCGGATCAAGAAAGCGGCAAAGTCAATTCCCCTGAAGATGCAGCGGCGGGGATGTGAACATGCACTTCCTGAACCCTTCGGCTTTCTACCTCTTAGCGTTCGTTCCAATTGTGGCATTATTCCATTTCCTCAAGCTGCGTCGCCAACGCCAGGTTGTCCCAAGCGTGATGCTTTGGATCGAAGCTATTGAGGACATGAAAGCCAACGTTCCTTTCCAACGCTTGCGAAACTCACTTCTGCTCCCGTTACAGATTCTGTTTCTGCTCATTGTGATTGGCGGGATTGCACGTCCAGCATTGCGACAACCCGGCGCATTGAGCGATCGGTTGATTATCATCATTGATACCTCGGCAAGCATGGGTGCAACCAAGCTCGGGAAAAGTCGCTTCGATGCCGCAAAGACGAGGGCATTGAAACTGATCAACCGGCTTGATGTGGAGGGACAGATGATGATCATCGATACGTCGCTCCCACCGCGCAATATCCGTCAGACGTTTACATCAGATAAGGCACGGCTACGCCAGGCGGTCGAGAATCTGCCTGTGCAGCATATATCGCCAGACCTCAAAGCGGTCTTCAATGCTGTGGGTGTTTACGCGAGCACGCCAAACACGCAGGTCTTCTTTATCAGTGATAGTTTTGAAGATCTCCCGGATTCCGAAAATCAAGTTTATCTTCAAAAAATTGGTTTGGGGGAGCGAAGCGATAACGTCGCGATTGTACAGTTCAGTGTCACTCGTGCTCTAAACCAGGAGAATCAACACCAGGTTCTTGTTGGATTACAGAGCTTTGCAAGGGGCCCAAAAGAATTTCAGGTGCTGTTAGAAATTGAGGGGAAGTCGTTTTTTGACGACAAAGCCGTGGTTCTTCCAGCAGGAGAAACAGAGTCGCTCGTGTTTCCTCTTGACGACGATGAAAGACTTCACGAACAGATTGTCAGCGCCCGCCTTGATATTGACGATGATCTCCTCGTTGATAACATTGCCTCAGCGATTTTGCACCCGCCGCCGAAATGGAAGGTTTTACTGGTCAGCGATCGAGATCAACCGCTGCTGACAGCGATACTCAAGACGAACCCTCATGTCAACCTAGATGGCATCCAAAAACAGGATTATCACAGCCTGGGAGACAACGATATCGTCATCTTTGATCAGTTTGTCCCGGGAACACTCCCCGAGGGGAATGCCATTTTCCTCAATCCCCTCGGGGGACTGCCTTTTATGCCGGTTCAAAGAAACATGGAACTGATTCGGGCAATCGATCAGCACCCAACTCACGAGGTAATGCGCGATGTGTCGCTGATCGATATGGAAGTCAAAGCCTCGTTGAATTGCCAGGCGCCAATCTGGGGCATTCCACTTATTGAAACGACGCAGACACCGTTGATCTGGCTGGGAGAACAAGGCGAACGAAAGGTGGTTGTTTTCGCGTTTGATTCCTTTGATCTTGAAGTATCAAAATTCGCCCTGTCGATACCTTCAGCGCCTATTCTCATGTCTCAGTGCCTGGAGTGGCTTGGTTCGGCAACAGCGCCAATCCAACCCGACTTTGTCAAAACAGGCGAGCCAGTGAAGATTCGCCTTGACCACCCCAACGAGGTTAAGCGAATAACTGTCCAATTGCCCGATGGGGCGCGGTTAGAACTACAGGAGCGGGCTTCCCCAATCGTCTTTACAGAGACGATGCAGATTGGCGTCTACACCGTATTCGTCGATGACGAACAACTTGGAAGATTTGCAGTCAACCTGCTCAATGCATGGGAATCTAATCTCTCACCTCCCCAATTAGCGGACGACCCCAATACGGCTGCGGATACTGGACGGGTACGATCTGATTTGCCAGAAGTGAATCGAGAGATATGGAAATATGCCGTCCTTTTTGCGTTGTTGCTACTTGTGGTGGAATGGTGGATCTATCATCGGAATGCGTGATAAGAAATTCACTGGTGATGATGGGAATTATGCAGATTAAGAATCGTGAGGTGCTGCTCCATAGGGCGGGTTTTTCAGTACTATGAGTTACGATTTGAACTTTTGGAGGCAAGAGCCAGGGTTTTCCGGCGATCCACAGAAGATATACGAATCGCTATGCAACGGAAACGCCGTCAACGGAAAATATCCGAGTTGACCGCTTCCTTGAGCGCATTAGGGAGACATTTCTAGGTGCTGAAAATCATCCGGGAACTCTTGACTGGGAGGGGGATTCTGGCGCCTTTCAAGTCTCCTAGTCATTCCAGCAATGTTCGTGTCGATTGCTATGGTATGGCAGGCGAAGAAATGAACAAATTCATCGACATTGCACCGGAATTTCATTGTCGCCTTTATGATCCACAGGTAGGTGTCTGCTATGACGGCGCCTAACAATTACGTTTTACGCCTTATGAAACCAATTGACCCCAATCGTGGCATTATCGTCGGTGTCACAGGTGGGATCGCCTGTGGTAAATCAACCGTATCGGAACTTCTCGCAGAAAAAGGCACAATTCCAATTAACTCGGATGAGATCGGGCATCAGTTACTCAGGTGTGGAAGCCCCGTCATGGGTGAACTGATCGAGGTTTTTGGATCTGGGGTACTCGACGAATCCGGTGATGTCAGCCGACAAAAGCTCGGTGCGATTGTCTTCAACGACAAGTCTGCCCGCGAGTGTTTAAACGCGATTATGCATCCGCGAATCGTTGAGCAATCCCGTACAGAAGCGAGAAGGCTTGTCTCCGAAGAGCCAAATTGCGTTGTCTTGATCGATGCACCGCTGCTCATTGAAGCGGGCTCACAAAATACAGTGGATGTCATCGTTGTGGTCACGGCTTTGTCGGAGATCCAGCTTCAACGTCTGTTAGAACGAAATGTCGCGCAAAACCGCCCTCTTAGCCGGGCAGAAGCACAGGCACGGATCGATTCCCAAATGCCGTTATCCGAAAAGATTAAATATGCCGATTTCGTCATTGCAAATGACGGTACGATCGAAGAATTGAAGCAAAAGGTTGATCGGCTTTGGCATGATCTCCGTGGCCTGATGAAATGATGTGTGATACATATCAACGAGGGAACGGAAAGGAGACAGGCATGAGCAACTTGCTTCTGGAAGATATTGAATACAAGATAGAGAAAACTTCCTTAGGGAAGTGGCGTCAGTATCTTTACCCGAATGGCCAGGATTTCGGAGAATTCACGTCCACAAAGACACTCTGCGGTGGTTCGCGAATATCTCAAAGACTGTCATCCGGGCGGCGTCCCGCTGGCGGTCGTTGAAGAGAACATCTACAAATCGTATTACTAGGTTCTGTTGACATTTCAAGGGAGCCATATAAGAGTGGCGACAAAGCTGAGAAATCCAAAATAACGGACAGCTAGCTTCTCAAACCGAGAGAAGATACGACGATACCATTTTATCTTGTTGATGAAACATTCAACCTGATGTCTCTCTTTGTATAAGCGTTTGTCATACGTTCTTTGGTCAACACGATGACTTTTTGGCGGTATCACCGCAATCGCTCCATTCGCCTCAATAACCGCGATAAAAGCGTCCGAATCGTACCCCTTGTCTCCAATCACATATTCACTGTTATATCCGATTATCAACCCTTCCGCCTCAGTTATGTCATGTCTCTGACCGGGTGTCAGATGAATTCTTAGGGGATTGCCTAGTCCGTCAACTGTGATGTGATTTTTTGTACTGAAACCGCCCCGAGAGCGACCTGATGCTTGGTTTTCAGTGCCACTGTTTTTTTTAAGGCGCCCGCCGCAGACGGGTGAGCGCGGCAGATGGTACTGTCCACAATAAGCGACTCGATATCGGGGTCAGAGGCGAAGTGGTGGTGCATCTGTGTGAAGATACCTTTGTCGCACCATCAAGCAAACCGCTTGTAGCGGGTGTTCGATTTGCCATAGGTGTCTGGTAGAAGTCTCCATTGAGCCCCGCTACGAGTCACCCACAGGACGGCTTCGACGAAGCGGCGTGTAGCAGCTTCGTCGCCAACATAGATGGTGGGGCAGCTAAGAAGAAACCGGTATATCTTATTCCATTGGTCATCAGGTAAGGTTATTGGCGTCATTCTTCTATTATGCCACAACCTTATACTCAAATGTCAACAGAACCTAGTGGCACGTACCGATTCGTCCAAACTTTGAACTGCCGAGCTGGATTGAGTATTACGAACGAGCTTGCCATTGTGGCAACCGAACTTTTGGAGCACGAGGGTTTGAATGTCCACCTCGTTCCCGAGGATCCGGCGTAGAAACAGCACATGCTCATGAAAGCCGAAGTGTTTCAAAGTGAGTGCGTCGCCGGCGAATCAAAAATGGGTGCCAACTTCCTAACTTCCTTCTGCTTCACCAACCCCGCCTCCCTGAATGATGGGGCAGAGATCACAGAGTTGGCTGCTGCAGAAGTTCCTGTGGAGGTAGATCGCGCCCTGTTGTTTTTTGGCAGAAGGAGAGATGAGTTTGATGGGTTGTCCTTCGCTGAAGATTTGCGCCTCAATTTGTTGGGTGATATGATTTTCTTGCAGTTTCGGATAGCTATCGCACAGTCGCTGTACAGCTTCCGCCAGCCTAGGACTCTGGGAATGTTCAGCCCACACCAGTGCAATTGGCGCCAAGATATTGATGATAATGTCGGAGGCGCGAGCCTCCCCAATAAGTGCAGTGCCGTGTTGCGGGATGCCTCTTCCGAAATGGGAATGCTCTTCCCAGTAACCGGATGGAGTAGGCATCAACCTGTCCAGTAACTGACGCCGAATTCTCGTTAAACCCCTCCGATTCGCCGTTGCGGCTTCCTCAATGAGGGGAAGGAAATCCATCATCAGGGTGTCCTGGCAGCGACTGATGAGTTGACTGATAGCGGCGATACGACGGGTTGGATAATTTGCTGGGCGTATCCCAGCAAAATGCCACTGTTCCGCCGTCATGCGGGTGGGATTTTTGTACTGTTCAGCAGATACCCAGATGGGATCCAGATGCTCAATGAACGCCCTGTCTGCTTCGTCCCATTCGACCCCCTGCTGCGATTGTGAAGGCAGCAGCCCTGCCACACCAAACAGGATTGCTTGAATCTCCTCATCGGGTTTGCCAAGAAGTTGCGAAAGGGGGGCACGCTGGGCTAACTCCCGAAAGGCCTTGCGGTTCTTTGCGTAGCCCAATGCCTCCATGATACCTTCGTAGAGAAGCTGTTCAAAATCAACGCGAACCAGCAGGTTTCTCATCGCATCGACTTTCTCCAGCAACCGTTCCTGCCCAAGCTCATCGAAAACTGACTGGACGGGTTCAATCTTGAGTGTTTTTCCCGTCACACGGCAGTAATCAGTAGATGTCGCCTTCGTTACCTCTCTTTCGTCGAACAGATCCCCAATCGGCGTATCGAGTCGGTCCAAGATCTCCAGCGTTGGAATCCGCTTTCCATTCTGGAGGCGCGTCCGCAGGTTAATGTCGTCGTTCCAGAAGACAACATGTAAAATGACACGATTGTACCTCGGATCGAGATGGTGCTTGTGGTCATACCATCCTGACGATCTAATGTGAATCTCCACATCGCCGGCGTTCAGCACTCCATCGATCAGGAGCTCAGCGTGCACAAAGTCTGGCCCTTCGTCGCTATTCCAGAAGCCCGGCTTCAGTACCTGAATGGGACGTCCATCCGTCGATTTGAGGTCAAAGTCGAAGAACCGTTGATCGTTCCAGATGGTCTGGACAAAATGTTCATCAATATTCTTGAGGTCAGCCATACGTCACCTGAAGCTACACAGGAGGTTGAGAGGCAATCAGCCGATTCAATCGCGTAAGTCCGGATGGGTATACCCGATAATCAATCCCCACTCACCAACAGCCCAACAGTGCGCTTTATCTGCATAAATGGCGTATATCGGTGTCGAATGACCGGTTTCTTGCCGCACCCACGTTTGCCCACCGTCAGTGGTGTGCAGGATGGTGCCGAAAGCACCTACAGTCCAGCCGGTCTGCTTATCAATGAAGACAACATCGTGTAAGTCATCGTAATACTCGGTCTCCTGCTGCGTCCATGTTGCTCCACCATCTTGGGTGTGGAGGATCATGCCTTCTTGCCCGACGATCCACCCTGTGTTCGGATCGACAAAATGGATGCCCTTCAGATTGTAGTCAACGTCAGAGTTCTGAATTTTCCACGTTTCACCGCCATCTGCCGTATGCTTAATTGTTCCAAAAAATCCGACAATCCAGCCGTGTGTAGGCGAGGCAAAGAAGATCTTTTCCAGATTCTGGCGTGTGTAACCAACTGCTACACGTCTTCCTGTACCAATCCAATTTTCACCGCCATCCGTTGTTTTGATGAAGGTGCTGTTTTCACCAACCGTAAACCCGATCTGTTCACTAATCATCCACGTATCTGTCAAGCGGCGTCGGAGGGGAACTGGTTGCCCATCCCGCAAGCGGCTTTCATTGAGTGCGGTTTTGCGCTCCCATGTTTTACCTGCATCTTCTGTTTTAAAGATGGTGCCCCTCACGCCTGTGATAAAACCAACATTTTCATCATAGAAATAGATGTTCCAGAGATTGATGGGACGTTCCATCTCAATCTCTTTCTTGGTCCATGTTTTTCCGCTATCGGCTGTATGTAGAATCAATGCTTCAGAACCGACTGTCCAACCGTGTTGAGCATCAATAAAATGTACATCCTGAAGATGACTTTCTACACCGTCGTTACGTTCGAAATCATCATTCCGTAGAACTATCCATTGACCAGCTCCGTGAGTGTTGGGGTGTATTAACAGCCAAGCGATCGATAAAATCAGGATACGGATCAAAATTCTTGTTGATTGCATTGCACTCTCCTTGTTATAATCGTTTGACTTCAATGCATTCATCGGTGTTACCACGATGTCGATAGGTAACTTTTATCTATTCTCACCGATTTTAGTGAACCCATTTTACAGTTTTTTTCGATCTACGTCAACAAAAATCTTGATTTCTCAGTCAAACAGTTATCGAACCTTGAATGTTCTGAACTTTATTGAACTGCGTCGAGCATAAAGCACAACAATAGACGTGTGATTCGTTAATTTTTTAGACGAAAATTGCAACTTCATTTATCGGTGGGTGTGTGTTTAGGCGAGTACCTCCGGAGGGCTGATGATGCCAGACCTGGACGATGAATTGATGAAACAATGTCAACAAGGGAATATGGAGGCGTTTGATCTGATCGTGCGCCGGAATCGCGCCTCTTTGGTGAGCTTCATCGCCCGGTTATTAGGCAATCAGGACGCTGCTGAAGACTTGGCACAGGAGACATTTGTTCGTATGTTCAAAGCAATCAAGCGATACAGATCCGGTGCAGCAAAATTCAGCACTTGGATGTATCACATTGCCTCCAATCTTTGCAAAAATGAACGACGAAACCGGGGACGACGCGGTCGGTTCTTCGTCGATAGTGTTAACACTGAAGAGCGCTTCGGTCAAGATCAAGGCAGCGAAGATTTGATTGCAACGGCCCCCGCGCATGTCTCCCTACAACCTGAAAACCAACTTGAACAGAAAGAGCGGGAACACACCGTGCAAAGTGCGATTTCGAAACTCCCTGAGCGATACAGGCTGCCACTGATTCTTCGTGATCTACAAGACTTGAGTTATGAAGAAATCAGCGATAGTTTGAACCTTCCGCTCGGAACGACAAAGTCGCGCATTAACCGAGCACGGCTCATGCTAAAAGATAAATTGAAGAGTTTTATGGAGTTATCATGAACTGCTTAAAAGCTGAAGAACAGTTCTCTGCATATCTTGAAGACGAATTAAACTACCAAACAGTAAAGGCGTTTGAGACGCATCTCGCAGACTGCGAGCAATGTCACCGTGAGTTTACGCTATTTAGCGAATCATTAGATCTGCTGCATCAGTTACCACAGATCGAACCATCGGCGGAATTCGATATCGACTTGCGAAGCCGTCTTGCAAATACCCAGGTTGAGTTAATTTCCTTCTGGCATCGTGTGTTGAATTCCTTACGTGCTCAACCGGCTTGGGCATTGAGTGGAGTTGTAACCCTGCTTGTGATGTTCGCAGGTATTTATCTTTATCAGAATATATTTGTCAAATCGCCTCCGTTTGAAGTCGCTATTGAGCCAAATACTCCATCAACTCGCATACGTCATGTACCACTCGCGGAGGTTCGCAGCAATGAACTGTGGCAGGGTGAATTGCCTTTAGCGGTCCCTAACCTGGATCTGCAATCTCTGGTCAAGTTCCCAGAATTCCCGGCGTTTGACGCACAGCCGATGCGTAGAAGACAGGAACCGCGGCGGATGGAACAGAACTATATTTTGCAAACGATTAACTACACAGAAGCCCCTACAGGCGGAGGCTTGTAAGATGCACAAAGAGACCTGGATACAAAATAAAGCATGCAAGGTGACCGTCAACAGTTCATTAATTCCAGCTTACCACATGTTGGCTGCTCTCGCTATTACACTGTTTTTGGCTTGCCTTTCCCCGCCGGTACTTGCAGAAGAAAGTGTACTTCAATTGATGGAGCGTGAGTTTCAAGCTATCGTCAAATCCGTGCAGCCGTTGGTCGTTGAGGTCGTCGCGACATGTACAGTCACTACTCAAAAGATCACGAGGAGCAAAAGAGAATTGCTCGTTGACGATTTGACGAGCGTCCAATGTTACCAGAACATCGGATCCGGCATTATCATTGATTCAGCCGGACACATCGTTACTACCGCTGCTGTTGTTGAAAACGCGGATGGGATTGAAGTGGTATTTGCAGATGGACAGCGCACACCGGCGACGCTTCTCGGCATTGATACCTTGACGGACATTGCTGCACTTTCTGTCGAGAGCAATAGTATCCCACCGACAAAAATCGGAGATTCGGATCAGATTGATACGGGATCCTGGGTGATCACGGTTGGTAGCTCTTACGGACACTCGCCAACGCTCTCTTTTGGGACTGTGAGTGGCTTAGAGATTTTACCAAATCGTCCATTTTACGATGCAATCAAGATCAACGCACCTGTGAATCCGGGCAATAGTGGGGGCGCGGTTGTCAATACGTCAGGAGAAATCGTCGGTGTCATCGCGGCAACTTTGGCTGAACCCTATTTCAAACAGATATCCCATCTGCTCGATCTGGCGCTTCCAGAATTTTCACGAGGGCAAGGCTCTATTCTGCACTCCGCAGCGCCGCAAGGACAAATCTGGATGAGAGGCGAAGTCAGCTTTGCCATCCCGATTAAGACGGTAAAACAGATTGCGGATCAATTAACTCGACATGGCAAAGTGCCTCGGGGTTGGCTTGGTGTTCGACTTGAACAAGAAAATGAGCGAACCACCGCTGCTGGTGTGCGTGTGACGGAAGTTTTAGAAGATACTTCCGCCCAGAGGGCTGGCATCAAACCCCAAGACGTTATCGTGGAATTTAACGGTAAGCCTATTCGTACATTTCTTGAACTCAAGAAGCTGGTTGCCAATTCCATTCCTGAGACCCATGTCACGATTAAAATTCGGCGAGATGGACAACTTCTTCAACGAGATGTCGTGCTTGGCGAATGGGAGTAACCGCACTTTTTTCATCTACCCCTCGTGCTATGCCCTCCCCTCACTTCCTTAAATCCTTTCGGCTGTTAATTCTCTACCCCTCCCCATTTCTTCATCAGCCGGGTTAAGAATTTCCTTTGACAACCCCTCAACAATCTGTTACAATTAGCAACGTATCAAACGAAGCGGAAGAAGCATCCAAAACTGAATACTTGTCGATTCAGGCGCCGGCAATCAATAGCGATTGTTGGAGAATAGGGAAGCGCGGTGAAAACCCGCCATGGCCCCGCCACTGTGAACGACGAAAAATCGTGTCCACAAAGCCACTGTCCCCGATAAATCGGGATGGGAAGGCGGACAACGAGTTGTCGTGAGTCAGGAGACCTGCCTGAATCTGGTTTCGCATGGTAGCTTTCGCGGGAAGGCTGTGGAACGGCGCTCGTTTACCGAAACGTCGCGGCGGTATGAATAACGCCCCAGTTTTCTATGTGAAAGCTGGGGTTTTTTGTTTTGTGTGTCTGAAAACTCAAATTTTTTGTACGGGATGGGAAGCGCAAGTAATTTTCAAAAAGAGAGTAATAGACTTAATGGTTCGTGGTGAGGTCTCTAGCGTAGCGAGATCGCGTATAGCGGGACGATTCATCTGCCTGTGCCGAAGGCAGACAGGTCGCCGTCCCAAACGCGCAATTGCCCCTGATCCATCGGGGGCAATTGCGCGACTACAAACAGAATGTAAAGTTTAATCCTGAAAATTACTTACAACTCATCACACCATCAACAAAAGGGAGGTCAGGTTAATGAATATACGCAAAACCACATTCATATTTGTCGCTGCAATTTTGATACTTATCACATTCACTGTTTTAGCCCAGGAGGGCGTTCAAAATCTTGCGGTTGTCGTCAACGTCTTAGAGAACCCAGATCTTGGAATTTCCACATCCCTCTCCATTATTGATCTGGATGAACCCGACATTGAGAAGGCCGTCGAGAATGAAATCATTCCGCTCGGATCAGTGCCAAGCGACATTCAGATTCGAGGAGATCGCGGGTATGTTGTCAACACGTTCAGCAACAACGTGCAGATCATCGATCTGAGGAATAGAGTCAGCCTTGGGGAGATTCCGATCGGCGATGACACGCAGCCGCAGCAGATCGCCTTTATCGATTCATCCAAAGCGTATGTCACGTGTAATGGTACCAATGAAATCGGAGTTGTGGACCTGGAGGAACAAAGGGTAATCAGTATCATCGCCGGTGGACTGAAGCCTACAGGGATAACAGTTCTCAACGGAAAGGCTTACGTGACGAACTCAGCATTTGTCGTTGATCTAATCTCTTTTGAAGTCACATATCAGGATAGCAGCGTCACGGTGATTGATACGCAGACGGATGCCGTCTTGAAGACAATCCCTGTGCCAACAAACGCGACAGGCATCACAAACGACGGCGAGTCTAAAGTCCTTGTGCTGTCGGCAGGTGACTTCAAGCTCATTCAAGGCGAACTCGTGATTATTGATGCAAATACCGATGTAGTTGAAAAGACCGTCGAGCTCAAAACAACGCCGGGGTTTTCACTTGTCATTAATGGTGCGAAACGCATTTTTTTTATGAAGGGTGGTTTTTTCCCAAGCGAAGGATTGCTCGTTTACGATCTGACGACCGGCAAGTGGATTCATGATCGAAACGATGCGCTTGCAGATTTCGCTGGCGGGTCAGGATTAGCGGTCGATCAGAACAATAACGTGTATGTTGCGATTCCAGATTGGACGGGTGGAAGGCTGGATGAGTTGCGTGTGATGGGGCCCGATGAAACCCTGATAAAAACCTATCGTGTTGGACCGGGGGCATCTATTGTCGCGATTGCGCGGATTTATCCAATCGAGATTGTCCGAACTGATGTGAACCAGGACGGCGGTGTCGATATCTTCGATCTTGTTCTTGTTGGCAGTAACTTCACTAAAACAGGTGTGGGAATCCAGGGCGATGTCAATGAAGATGGGATTGTCGATCTTTTTGATCTTGTCCGCGTTGCTAAGTATCTCGGAAAAAATGTATCCGCCGCACCGGCTGCAAGTCTGCCACGCAGTGTAATGCCTGACGACAAACCCATCCGACGTGCCATCGCTGCGCTAGAATCGTTTCCCGATCAATCTCCCATCATTCGCTTGATTACAAATCTCCTGCGTGCGTATGTCACAAACGTTACGCCGACCGTGACGGAGACTGAGTTGTTTGCAAACTACCCAAATCCATTCAACCCGGAGACATGGATTCCTTTCCAACTCTCCGATGGGAATCAGATCGTCATTCGGATTTATGATCAGTCTGGCCAATTGGTTCGCACGCTCGATCTCGGATACCGACGGGCCGGACAGTATCTTACTCGATCGGAGGCGGCTTTTTGGAATGGAAGAAATGAGACCGGTGAGCGTGTGACAAGCGGCGTTTACTTCTACCAATTGCTCGCTGACCGCTTTACCACCACGCGCAAGATGGTGATTCTCAAATAGTATCAAATGACCAGATGATGGTAATTCACGTCAGCTATAAATTGAGGTTTCATGATGATTCGGCTCAAGTTTGGAAGAAAAGGAAGGAGGTGCCTGCATCCCAATCGGAGATCGGGGAAAGAAAAGGGAGGGACAGAAGACGCTTCCTTTACGTTTTACGCTTTCCGTTTTATGTTTCACGCAGCACTTCTGATCTGTTTGCTGACTTTCTTAATCAGTTGCTCGCAGGAAAGTGAGAAACGAGCCCCGATTTCATGGAATGTCACCTTTTTTCCGCTCGGTGCAAAAATCCACTTTGACCCCACCGTTCGAGAGCCGGTGCAACAAATCCGTGTGTTCGATACAGATGGTAGATCGGTTGCTCAATTAGATCTCGGGGGATACCTACGTCGCATGGAGTTGCTCTATTTCCGATGGGAAAAAGGGGGGATGTATCGGTTTGAAGTGACGTGTACTAACGGGGAATTGACTACCAGAGTTGCCCAGGCGCCTCAAATCCATCCACGTGGTTCGATCGAGATTGCCATTCCGTATGGCGCTGTGCAGGCGGACAGACCTATTGGTGTTGTCGGTACAGGGTTTAATCCTGCGCCAACAGCCTCGGTGGACAGCGCCGCAGATTCATCGCAGAAAGCATCACTGGTGCCCCAAGGCAGCGAAATGACTGCAACAGTGCTGATCCGGAACGGTTTGGCGGCGCCTGTTACGTTTCATGTCGTGCTTCAGATTCCACCATCAATTCAAGTGCTGTGCCCGCCCCCAATCTGGGATAGAAATGATGACCTAACCCCCCGGCTCCCTTCCTCCGCTACGCGAGAGTCCAAATACCTACAAGGGAAGGGGGAGAAGGACGGGGCTGAGGAAACCACACTCGTTGCATGGGGGAAATCCGCGGTCGAATCAGAAGTCTGGTATAGCCAATTGAACTTAAAAATTCCAGATGAACAGCTTCCCGCTTCCACGCAGATCAGCGCGACTGTTTTCTTCAAGGATGCGCCAGGAGACCGGTGGGAGCGGAAGGTGACTGTCCCATTGCGCTCTGCAACCATCGACGAAATCGCTGGACGACTCTCGATTGCGGACGTTATCATGCCGGCGGACGCCAAAGGCGTGTCCGATCCCCGCCAACGTCCGGACGCCATTTCTTATCCTCGTCCACTGTTGGGAGGATTAGGCAGATGGTTCGGAGCAAAAGAAGGTCATGTGAACGAATTCCAACCCGTCACATACCAAACGGTACACATTCACAATCGGGGGCAGGAGACTGTTCACGTTATTGTCGCCTCGCTGAACCGTGATCTAAAGCGTGAGGAGCCGGTTTCTTTCCTCGCACCCCCTGACGCTATCAACGCTGGCACGAATCGCAGCCTCGCGTTCGTCAGCTTGACGGGAGAAAGCGCCACCGCTGTCCCGTTGCCAATCTACTTCAACCCGGCGTCCGTGCATACAGCGCAGCTAGATTTTATCGGCGCCGGACGTTATGAACGCGCAATTGAGGTGAAGATTTGGGGCAGCGATGCAACGGTACTTCACGCTGCGCGCCCACTGCTTATCATGACGCCCAATCTGCACGCGTTGCTCGTTACCTGCCTTGTTCTTGTCGCCACGAGTTTGGGAGGCGGCTTATTGCTCCGTTTTCATCAACGGTTATTTAGCCACCTTTCGACCAAACAACTGATCATCATTTCCCTGTTCGGCGCGACGATCTTCATCGTCGTCAGCGTCCCATCGACGCTGCTTGCTAATCTGATTTCTGCGCTGCTTGGTCCAATCGCGTTTCTGATCACCGGATTGATTAACGAAATGCTATACTATGCTTTGCTTACATCGCTGCTGATGCTCATCCCCAAATCTGGGGCGATTACCCTCGTTTCGGCAGTCCGATTACTGTTGGGGAGTATTATGCTTGGATTATTCACACCTGCCGCACTGCTCTACACCGGCACAAGCGTACTGCTGCTAGAAGCAGGTTTTCAGATTTCACGGAGAGGGACGAATCTGCTGCTCTTACCGTTCATATTCGGCATCTGCGACGCCCTCGCTGTCTACGTTGATTTCCAATTGAGCATGACGCTCTACCGTCTTTTCTACGCAGATTGGTATATCCTGACACGAATCTTCGTTGATGGGTTTACTTATACGTTTATCGGTGTGCTTTTGGGAAGGCGGTTAGGTTGGGGGTTATGGCGGGTTGCGGACTGAAACGTGAGACGTGTGGTGATGAATCAGTTCATTATGCGTAAAATCACTGGAAACAGACAAGACAGACTCATCTTCCAGTCGTTGAACAAAGGCAGCACACTCGTCATGATAGGGTTCAGTACCATCAAAGTGGGGTTTGACGAAAGAGGTTTCCCAATAAATGATTGAATCAAGCGCATCCGTAAATGTACGGCGTTGGGCAGGCATTACTCCTCCTCTACCTCATTGCCCCAGTAATGCCCCCGCATCTCCAGTCAAATCTGTCGGCTGATTTCTGGGCCCATGTGTAAGCTGCCAGCGGATTGCTTAATAGCATTGTCCCAGTCTTTTTTTCATCTCTTCCGTGGTGGCTAAGTCCAGCCCCGTTTTTGAGAAGTTCTCGAATTTTTGGTGGTAGATCTTTTTAAGTGAACATTGCGGTTCCTCTTTCGATTTTCAGATTATAGCATATCCCCATGCGGAATGCAATCGTGAATCGACGAATCAGCGGATGAGCGCATCCGCAACACATTTCACATTTTATTGATGGAGAGATTTTATGAAGACTCAGAGCTTACGATTAATCATGTTTTTTACCTTGTTGCTGTTTTTCCTTATATTAATCAATCCGGCTCACAGCGGAGAAGTGTACAAGGGAAGGGTTGTTGCCTTTGCAAGGCTTGGCATTGTGATAGAACTAGACAAAAGGATCCCAAAAGCGGAATTACCCAATTTCATTCAGTTTCTCGAATCTGAGGACCCACACCGGACGCTTTTCGTCCATCAGATTAATGAAACTCGTTTTTTTGTCGAGTCCCATTGGGAACCAAATCAGTCTGACTCACGGGCATATCAGTGGGGGAATGGCAATCGATTTGAAATCAGTGCGACATCACCACTCAAACCGCGTCCACATCGCATCAGCACTGTCGAATTAGACGATTTACTGTCGCTGTTGGAGAATTTGCAACGCCCAGCGAAACCAACGACGATTGCCTTTTCCCTTGACGGAGAACAGCTTGCAATTGCAACTGATGCCGGACATCTGGCAATCATCAATCCGCTCACAGAGAAGGTGATCTGGAAAACGCGCATCTCCGAAGGTTACGCCAAGCAGGTGACGTTCAGTCCGGATGGAAAGCGCTTTTACATCGGCGAACAATCGGTGGATGGCTTCATCTACGGCTATGATTTGTCGAGCGCAAAGCCCAAGCTGCTGTGGAAATATCGCATGGCGGACGACATCGAGACTTCGGTGCCACAGAATCCGAACGATGTGTATGCGTGGGTGCAGTATCCGGGGACCTATCGCATCGCAGCAACGACGGAGGGCGATCTGCTTGTGGCAGGGAATCATTCGTGGAGGAAAGATGGGGTGAGCCTAAAAAAAGCGCAACTCTACCGTTTCGATGGAGAAACGGGGCATCTCCAATGGAAGTGGCCCCGCAATCGGGTACTCCCGATGATCATCAGTTGGTTTGATTATAGTCGTGATACGAAAACGGTCGCACTGCTTGCCTACAAGAGAAGGAGTAAGGAATCTGGACGATTCAAATCTGGAACGTTGTACGTGATTGATGGCAAGACAGGTGAAACGCGGTGGGAGTATACCTTCGAGCCACTCAAGCCGTACTTCGAGGAAGTGACATTCTGGCGAGGCGTCAGTGTCGCACCCGACGGTGGATTTATTAATGTTGCTACGGACGATGGGCGAGCGTTCATCTTCGATGCTACGAAACCAGAACCCATTTGGCAAACAAACCTCACAACGCCGCTTGAAGTCAGCGACATCCCAATCATCGCCACCAACGGAACAACCGGTGCCACCAATGACTTCTCGCTCTTTGTGACCGGCGATACTTTTATTCCGTATCACTTGCAGAAAGGCGCCCAACAGCCGCCCTCCGCCCATCCGAATGGAATGATCCTGTTTGCTTACGCATGGGCAGGAAAGAAGGTCTGGCAGTGGGAGTTGGAAAATATGCCACAGGGCTTGCGGGTTGATACGGCGGGACGATATGCAGTTGTCAGCGTCTCCAAGCGCAGTGGAAATATTGAGGAGCAACTTCATGGCGTCTCTGTCTTTGACCTCACCGCACAGGGCGGGGGACTTTCTAAATACCTCTATACCTATCGAACAGAGGGGCAGCTCCCCTACGATACCATCGACATTAGTGCGGACGGGCGGTTCATTGCCTTCATCGAAACGCCGATTGTAATGCTAGACGAAACAGTGCGTGGAAAGAACCGTGTGCATATCATTCAGTAGCAGAATATCGGCAAGCGTGTCGGCGGTGTTTTTGCTTTAATTGCCGCCACTTTCACAATCTCGTCATCCTCTATCAAGACGCACAGCACACTGACATAATGGTTTGAAATCAAAGATTCAGTCATAGCAACGATCCATTCTTTGCTAGGTCAGATATGTAAATTCTACACCCCTTGTAGAGACTACACCCTCACCAACTAGCACTAAAGGTTGATAACCTCGAATATCTGCTTAAAGACTGTTTGACAGTGGCTCGACCAATTCTTGAACAGCGAAAGCTGGCATTTGCCGAATATGAGGTCAATGTGGTTGGCAACAATATTCGGTCGCTTCGTGAAGAATTAGGACTGACTCGCGAAGAGGTCGCTAACAATGCGCCTCACCTTACAGTGGAGATCCTTCGTCACATTGAAGAATCTGTCAATCGCGTTTCTAATCCAAGTCTAATTCAGTTCCGGGAAATCGCTACCATCTTGAAGACAACCGTTGCAGATTTGGTCGAGCCGGATCTGAACGAGCGATTAATGGCTATCCTTCAGGATTGGATGACTGGAAGGCGGGCGGCTCGCTTTCCAGGTCTCAGCATTAAAGATCGGAATAAACGACTTCGTCGATTGCTGCTTCGAGTGATTGATTCCTTGGAAGTATAGAATAAGAAACCTATGAGATTGCCGAACCCTGAAAGAAGCAACTCAGAAATCAAGATCTAGCCTTCAATGCTGAGGGTTAAGCCCCTCCAACTCAAGGAGGACAAACCGTCCATCCTTCCGAATTAACTTCCCATCAAAATAGATCTTACCGCACCACAACCGGGGGTTTGGATCATGACCATATCCCAATGGGCGCTGGATCGAACACCGTTGTCCGCATTCCAGGTTTTTGAACAAGCTGGCAGCGTATTCTACGTCTCATTTCCCGCATTGTCACGCCGGCGCTCCGGCAGCAGAAGCTCCCACACCAAAAATAGCAGGGCGAATGCTAGGAAATACTGAAACCGATCCTCATACTGCGTAAACTGTCGTTCCTCAATCTCGCGTTTCTCAATCGCAGCGAGTTCTACGAACAAACGTTCTATCTCTGCTTCGCCCGGTGTGGCTCGATAATAATTTCCGCGTGTCAGTTGGGCAATCTCTCGTAACAGAGTATCCTCTAGTTTCGTCACGACAGGCTTACCATTTCGATCGTGCTTGTACCCCCGGAATTCGCCATTTGACTGACGGAGCGGAATTGGCGTCCCCTGATTGGGCGAACCGACGCCAACACAGTAGATGCGTATCCCTTGGTTGGCTGCCGCTTTCGCCGCTTCAATCGCTTTCTTCCCGTGGTCTTCACCATCTGTGAAAAAGAGCAGGACTTTGTACTTATCCTCCTCCTGGTTGAAACTGGATGCCGCTGTGTCGATGGCTTCGCTAATCTCGGTGCCGCTTTGTGAGATTGTATCCACATCAAGGGCATCAAGAAGGAGTTTGGCCGCGGCGTAATCGATAGTCAGCGGGCATTGGACAAAGCTATCACCAGCAAACGCGATCAGCCCGACCCGATCGCCTTCCAGCCGATCAATGAGGGAGGAAATCGTGTGCTTTGCCTTGAGCAGCCGATTCGGCTTAATGTCCTCTGCCAGCATACTTGCCGAGATGTCTAACCCGATCATAATATCCAAACCACTCCGTCTGACCAGTTCAAGTTTCGTCCCGATTTGGGGGCGGGCAAGGGCAAGTATGAGGAATGTGCAACTGAGGGTCATCAAAACCGCTTTCGCTTTCTGCTGTCCAAAATCGACCGATGATGTCAGGCGCTGGAAAAGATGATGACTGCTGAAGCGTTGGTATGCCTTCCGTTTTTGCCGGAATGCGTAGATGTAGAGTAAGATGAGGAGCGGCACACCCCACAGCAGGTATAGCAGATGTGGGTGTCCGAAACGTATCCAGTCCATACCGCTTTGTTATTCCCCAGGTTGCATATCGATTTGCACGATTTGGGAGATCGTTTGTCCCGTTATCTCTACTGTTTCTGCCCGATTTGCATAGCCCTGCTTCTTGAGCACGATTTGATATGTTTTCGGCGCAAGATTGAACAGCATTGCTTTATGATGGAGCTCCGAAGTAATTGCCTTTTGCTGTTCGTTGAGGTATACTTCAGCCCCACCAACGTTGGAGTGAATAATGAGGTTCACTTTAGGTATGCGCGTTGGTTGTCCCACAGGCCGTGGAGGAGAATTGTCTTTTAGCGCAGAGATAACAATAATTCCCACGAGCACAATGAGTGCAACGATACCGAGAACGATCCAAGGAAGGAATCCTTGACGGACTTTATCACTTCGAGCCGGTCTGTTCTGCTGTTGCACAACAACACCCCCTCTGTTTTGGCATTGTCACATTATATCAGATTCTATGAGCCTTGTCTACATGTAAAACGCCTTCACTTGCCCCCAGTTTTTAATGAGGGCGTATCATGGGCGATTTTGTCAGATTTCACGCATTGTAGGGGAGATTTTCATCTCGCAAAAAGCGACTTGCCTTTTAGGGGCGAATGGGTTATATTTACACATACAGCTCGACGGAATAAATACTGCGATACAGGTTTGAATGTGACACTACCCAGTCGTTCCTGCATAGCGCGTGGGAACGAGAGAAAATTAGAGGTGAGACAAGATGGCGAAACAACAACCAGAAGAAATGATGACGCTCAAACGGGCTCTCACCGCACGGACTCAAGAAGGGTTTCTGTACGAAAAACTGCCCGACAAAGTAGATTGGGTGCACTGCTACGCATGTGGTCACAACTGCAAAATCCCTCCGGGCAGAGACGGTATCTGTCACGTGCGGTTTAACGAAAGGGGCAAGCTCTATGTTCCGTGGGGCTATGTCGGTGCGTTGCAGCTCGATCCTATTGAGAAGAAGCCGTTCTTCCACGCATTTCCCGGTGCCTTGGCGATGAGCTTCGGGATGTTAGGTTGCGATTATCACTGCTCTTACTGCCAGAATTGGATAACCTCGCAGGCACTTCGCGACAGAAATGCAGGGGCACCGGTGAAAGATCTTTCACCGGAAGCATTTGTCTCGCTTGCGTGTCAACACAACGCCCAGATTGTCACGAGCACGTACAATGAGCCGCTGATTACGAGCGAATGGGCGATTGATATTTTCAAGGAGGCGAAAAAGCATGGGCTCGTCACATCCTATGTGTCCAACGGAAATGCCACGCCCAAAGTCCTTGACGCCCTCGGTCCGTGGGTCGATCTGTACAAGGTGGACCTCAAGGGCTTCAACGACAAAAATTACCGCAAGCTCGGCGGCGTACTAAAGCACGTCCTCGACACAATTAAGATGTTGTCTGAACGCAATTTCTGGGTCGAGATTGTCACGCTTATCGTTCCTGGCTTCAACGACTCCGATGAAGAACTTAAAGACATCGCCAACTTCCTCGTGTCTATCTCACCGGATATCCCCTGGCATGTGACGGCCTTCCATCAAGACTATAAGATGACCGAGCCGGATAACACCGCTGTCTCCACGCTTATCCATGCGGCGGAAATCGGCTACAACGCCGGACTGCATTATGTGTACGCCGGCAACCGCCCCGGTTATGTCAGACGCTACGAAAACACCTACTGCCCAGGTTGCGGCGAACTCCTCATTGAACGATGGGGATTCAGGGTACTGAAGCACCGGGTGAAAGCTGGTAGCTGTCCGAAATGTAAAACGACAATCGCTGGCGTTTGGAGTGGAAAGGAATTAGAGACGATGCGAGCGATGAAAGAAAAATGAAATCTGTGGAGAAGTTAATGAGTTTCAAACGTCGTTTACTGATTCTGTCTTGCTCAGAACGTAAACACACTTCAAAAGAATTGCTACCAGCCATAGAACGATACAATGGGCCGGTATTTTTTCTGCTGCGCCGTTTTCTTCGTGATTGTCCAGATAAAGCGGAATCATTGGATGTGTACATTTTGTCTGCCGCTTACGGGCTAATTCCAGCAAGCCATCCAATTGCTCCTTATGACCAAAAGATGATCAAATATCGGGCGTCTGAATTACAGCCACATGTTTTAGCGACTTTTGGTGGACTTATGCAGAACAATTATACGTCTCTCTGTCTAGTGATGGGGAAAGCCTACTTGGCTGCATTGGAAGGTTGGCGGGAATTGGTGCCAACGAATCTTGCATTGATGGTAGCGAAAGGGCCGATGGGAGTGAAACAGGCTCAATTGAAAAATTGGCTAGAGGAATTGACAACAAATTAGGGAGATAACATATGCTCGTTGAAGTGCTTAAACTCGGAACCACCGAAGAAGGCAATATTCCACTAATCGTAGATCAAATCGAAATAGTAGAGATTGATACTTCGTCTGTTGAACCTGTGAATAAGCAAGTAGATAGTCCGATCACAATCGCTGAATTGGCGGATTTGCTAACTCAGATTAAGCCTATTAAGCCGCTGGACTTAGAAGAGCTAGATACCTATCATGCGCGGGACATTGAAGTGTGGCGGGATGGCAATCTATTTCCAGAGAAGATTGATTTTCCTCACTATATTGGACTACATGTTCTGTTGAGAAGTATACTACAGAAGTATAGTACGGTTGACAATCTGCAAATTCAAATCAGCTGAGGTTTCTGATGCCCATTTTTTCCCTTGATAAATTCAAGTGCTCGGCTTTTGGTAAGTTTGATGCGGGAACTTGGACCGTAGCATATCATGACCGAAGTCATCTACCAAGAGATACCTACGTCTCGCTTGGAACAATTGAAGTTGAAGAATATACACAAAAAGGAGATTCTTTCTTCTACTTTTGCCCCAACTCTTGTCAGCAGATTAAGTGTTTTATTGCTGATGCTTGGTGTAAAGGCAACGTTACTGGGCAAAAAGACCCAAAAGATACCGCCAAGATTATTCTCGATCAGCTAAGTGAATCCATGGTGAGGTTAGGTCTTGTTCAGCCTAATTTTGAAATAGACGCACAAAATTTCATTACCGAGCGCAAGTTTGCAATCGTTGTATTAGATACAAACGCACTACGTGACGGTGCGATTCGTCATCTAAAGGAACAACTCGACAATGTACAATTGTGGACGATTATTCCGACAGTTGCCCTGATGGAGATTGGTGAGCGAATCGCCTATATAACCAGTAAAGACAAAGAGGGATGTAAACGTCAAAACAGTAGACTCATCCGTTTTCGACCTCAAGTCACAATCGCGCCCCAAGAAGTGAAGTGGATTCAAGAAAACTTCCCGACGGAAACTTTGGAACTTGCCCCAGAATTATTACGAACCTTTAGAGGATATGACACAAGAAGAGAAAGCGAACCTGACAGAGTTTCCATTAATGACCGGCTCATCTTAGAAGGTATCAAAGATTTGCGACGGCAACGCAGTCTCCTAGAAGGAATCTATCTAATGTCGAACGACAAGGATGTATCGCGGTTAGCTAGACTTGAAGGAATTAACACAATCTATCCTGCGATACCTGATATTCACGGGCTTTGCGATCGCATCTATTCCCTTCGATATTCACTTGAAGTGCGCACCTACATTTCGTGTTCAATCCATCGCTTTCTTTGGGACTTGACACATGTTTTCAGCCAAATCAAAGTGCAATCTACATCAGGATCGCAAGAGGGACAAGAATTGAAACTTTCTTATTATTATCCTGCTAAGTTGGTGAATGCTTGGATTGATGATAAGTTGGAGGTGACAGACCTTGGATCCAATTCTACCACCGACACTATTTGATATACTGGATCTGTTAGCAAGTAGGTCCGGTCCCATTACGCTTGACACTTTGAACAGAAAGCGGTGGGTTACAAGAAAGCGCTTTGCCGAAATTGGACGAGTATTAGAAGCATTTCGGGTCGCATGCCGTGAGCAAGAATCGCTCCTACCGGATACTGATCTAAAAGCATTCATCACGTGTTGGGAAGCCGCGGATTTAGACGGTGTCAATGATTTCTTCCATCGCTATCGGCCCTACAAGACCTTTTTGAGTTTCTTAAGAACAGAACAATATATTTATGTACCTCCCAAGAATGATATTGAGGCACGTCGCAGACTTAGCATTCAATTAGAGAATAGTAAAACCGGACCTAATATTGTTGCAATTGACACCTTCAAGTGGTGGGGGTTGGCTGTTGGGCAGGTATATTACGTTTTAAGCGCCGGAGGGCAGGACATTTACTGGGCCGGTGAAAAACTAAGTCTTGATGTCTTTGAAGAAAGCCTGCTTCGCTGTTACGCGAAAATTCGCCCCCTGGATGGATTTGTAAATATTGGAAAACTTGCTGATAAGGTTTGTCGTGAACTGCATATTGGGTTTATTGAATTTGAACGCCTCTTTGTTCAGCTGTGTCGAAAACGCCACGGCCACTACCGATTATCAACTTCTCTCGTTCGTCCTCCAGCGAGTAAGTCTCTAGTTCAAACACTTTTGCCACGATCAGTTGCCAAAAAACTCGCTTTGCAGCAAGGGGGTCCCATTGAATGGACGGACAAACGGTTGATGGAAGATGGAATAATTATTGGTGGACGGAGTGTGAAAATGATCAAAATTTAGACGGAGGAGATTACAATGAGTGATTTCAAGGATGACCTGACCTTAGACGATTTGCGTAAGGAAATTGGCAAAGGACAGCCTAAAAACCCATATGTCAATTTTTTTCTGTTATCCAATCCTTTCCCTGATGTTGGTCAGTTTATTCCAAGCATCTGTGTTAATCAGGACGAGATTAAACGAGAATTTGTGCGAACCCTCCGGGAATTTTATCAGGACGAACAATCAAGACGGCTGATGATTCTTGGCAGCACAGGGGCAGGCAAAACTAACTTGTTGAAATTCTTTAAGCAAGAGCTTGAAGAATGGCACCAACCTGCTCCAGGAAAGCAAGCAATCACAGATCTATTTACAATCTTTGTTGATCAACCTCAAGGAGGATATTTTGAAGTACATCGCAAAATAATCAGCGAATTAGCTACTATGTTTTTTACACGATTCTTCGAGGCTGTGCAATGCGGCAAGGTTAGTCTGACCAAACTTCCTACTGAAATTTCCGGGATTAGTCCGGAATTAATTCGTATTTTAGACTCAATGGCTTCAAATGGCTCTCACCAACTCTCGCTATGGCCAGAACCGAGGTCCCTCCGAACATTGGAGGAATGGTTACAGGGCACCAAACTCTCCGCCGCAGAAAAAAAACAACTCGGTGGTGTGAGTGTCGAAGTTGGAAAATCCTCTACGATTGCTATCAAATTTCTTGTGGACCTTGTCAAGATTTTCAGATATGCAGAGCTGTTCAGGGGATTGATCGTACTGTTTGACGAGTTTGAAAATATTCTGTCAGGGTTATCACTAACTCGTCAGGTTCAGTATGCCCAAGATTTGAGAAACTTGTTCGATAGTCTCGCTGATAGTGTTGTATTTGTCATTGGCACAGCTCCGGTTTCAAGTAATCTACAGCGAATCTCGCCCGCTTTGTATCGCCGATTGGGCGAAGGTGTTCCAGTTGAACCTATTCAAGACGAGAAGGCTGCTTTAGCGTATGCCCGGGCGTATACTCAATTGGGTCGGGAGGCTTTTAAGAATGAGACAAAGTGTAAGATTGACCTGCCGGCAGATTGTCCTGATGTGGATCGCCCGTATTATCCACTCACGTGTGCTACAATTACAAACGTTTACCAAGAAATCAGGGATAGGTATTCCGATGTTCTTCCCGGGGATCTTCTCCCGGAATTAAGCCGCAGGTTTTATCAGCGAGTGTATGAAGGAAATTAGGCATGTCATCTCGCACATTGACAATCGGCGTATCGCAAGTCGAAACGCCGGCATTGTTTGCTAGCTATCGTATCCGTGATTACCCTCAGGCAGGTCTTCGCTGTCACCCTTGGAAAATCACAGATACTCAAGCATTGCTGCTAAACGCTTTTGATCTACTAGCTAACAAACGTACCAAGATGTTTACAGACGAGATCCGAAAGACGAGAGGTAAGCTCCGCAAGTACGTCGAATTTGACGGTCCGCTGATGCTTGATTCGGGTGCTTTTAATTTCTTACAACACGAGGAGATTAGTATCACCTCACCTGACGTTCTAAAAATCGGAATTGAATTAGACGTTGATTTATCGGTTGTGTTAGACCACCCATTCTTACCCAAATCAACAGAAGATGAGATACGCACCCGTTGGTCAAATACACGAGATAACACACGCACAATGGTTGAAAGGTTAGAACATTGGGAGGGCGATCTCCCCGACGGTTTCCAACTAATGCCTGTCCTCCATGGGCATGATGCAGAAACACTCAAGCGTTCCCTTGATGATATTATCACGATTCTTGGCCAGGATCCCGATATTGTGGGAATTGGAAGTTTAGCCCCGTTGGCTCGCAACGGCAATAAGCGCACCGTTATTGATGTCATACTCACTATCCGTCAACTGCTACCTAATGCTTATATTCACTGTTTTTCATTGGGTTCGGCACTGCTGATGTTATTGGCTTTTTACTGTGGAGCTGACACAGTAGATTCACAAACTTGGATTATAAGTGCCGCTTTCAAACAGGTACAATTGCCCGGACTTCACTTAACCCGACTTTCCCCACGGGAAAAAGAAAAAGATCCAGTCAAATATGAACAGACTCGAAATGCCTTTGCCCAGCATCTGCTCCAACTCATTGAAAAAGAAGGATTTGCTGTGAAGAACTGGGACACCGGTAAGGAATGGAAAATTAACAGTGAAGACGATGCCTTGGCTTATATGGACGATCTTGAAGACCGTGATAAAATCAATCACATTCATCGTCGCGCCTGCCATAACTTGTATGCTTTCAATTTTGAGGCAGGACGAGTCCGTGAACACAAAAACGCTGGTACATTTGAGACGTTCATCCAGGATCGGATGATGATCACTATTTATAGAAGAGTATTTGAATATGCTATAAACGAAAGGAATAAAACTTAATGGAACATGCTCAACAACTGCTTACCGATAGGAATTCTTGATAAGAAGGAGTCTGCAGATGGACTTACGTTTTCTTGAATCCGAGATTTGTCAATGGGCTGAAAAATACAAAATTCAACCTTATGAAGCCGAATTGATTGAGCTCAAATCCAAGGTGGAACAACGTGGCTACCTTGACAAAGAGGAGTTGTTCCGCGTCGCGCGTTGGAAGTCGCCAAGGCGTCCAGATCTCGTGAAAAAAAACAAAGACGACTACGTAAAAGAAATTACGGGGTGGGCATTTACCGCCACGAATGAACGTTCAAAAATAGAAGTTTTGACCCTGTTGGATGGCATCGGGGAGCCAACCGCTTCCGCAGTTCTTCATCTATTTCACAAAGATCCTTATCCAATCCTAGATTTTCGTGCGTTGTGGTCTGTGGGGTTGGAAGAATCTGAACAATATTCGTTTTCATTCTGGTGGTGTTACGTGTGCTTTTGTCGAGACGTTGCATGTCGCAACCAAGTCGACATGCGAACCTTGGATTGGGCACTCTGGCAGTACTCAAAATGTAAACAACAAGGGGGTTAATGGCTCTCCACCGGATCTCATCACGGAAAAATTGGAGTTGATGCAGTGATAACAAAGACCTTCCCAAAACGAACACTCCTCGCAGCACTTTCGATTGCCTTGGCAGGCAGCTTTTTGCTGTGCGGCTACGAGTTTATTCGGGCGGTATCAACCTCTTTGTTCATTGATGCGTACGGTGCTAAAAACTTGCCTCGGGTGATGGTAGCGGTGCCGCTTGGCGTCTTCTTACTGCTTTATCTCTACGGTAGGCTGCTGTCGTGGTTGGGTGCGAAACGTGCGTTATTGTTGACGTCAATTTTGTCTGCGGCCCTGATTGCAGGCTGCTACAATCTGATTATCATGGGCTATGCTATCGCGGTGGCAGTGGCCTATGTTTTCCGTGAAGCATATATTGTGTTAATTATCGAACAATATTGGTCGCTTATCAATAGCACATTAAATCCGAAGCAGGCGCGTTGGATTAATGGACCTTTTTGCGCGGTTGCGACGATTGGCTCAGTTACCGGCGGTTCCCTTGTTGCGTACCTCGCTCCATCTTTGGGTTCTGAGGTGTTGCTGCTATTCGTAGCAGGTTCGCTACTGCCCGCGGCATTGTTTGCGATGTTCGCTTATGCTGCCGCCGGTGAGCCTCAACCCGCAGCCACAGAGCAAGGCGGACGACAGGGACATACAGGGTTGAAGGTACTTGCACGTTCCCGCTATCTAATTTTCCTATTCCTGCTCATCCTGACGACACAGGTTGTTTCGACGGTATTAGACCTACGATTTAATGGATTGGTCGAAACTGCTATTGTTGACAAAGATATGCGAACCGCCTTCTATGGGCGATTTTATGGGCAGTGGCTTGGTATCTCTGCTTTTGTTCTGCAACTCTGTGCGGGTTTTGTGTTGCGATTCATACCAATTCGCATCCTACATCCGGGCATTCCGCTGGTTCATCTGATTGCGGGTGCGGTGCTGACTGTAGCACCTTCCCTGAGGAGTGGTGCGACCGCATTTCTGCTTTTCAAGACATTGGACTATTCGCTTTTCCGAGCGGCAAAAGAGATGCTTTATATTCCTTTATCGTTCGATGCCCGCTATCGGGCGAAACAGGTCATTGATTCTTTCGGTTATCGATTTGCTAAAGGTGGTAGTGCCGGCGTGATTACCGTAATCGGCTTTGTTATGGCAATTCCGGGTGCCGCATATTCTATTACCGCGATGGTGATGGCAATCCTCTGGTCAGGGATTGTGCCGAACTTGACAAAGCAGTACCAAAATCTGGGGACACGCAATGATGGGAGAGAAGATATAGATGAATAAAGACGACGGGTTCATTCGTTCATTCCACTTGGAGTAAATGTCCCTCTGGGTCCATATTTGATGTTTCGCACTAAGGAGATTATTAATGGCTATCGTTGATACACACGCACATATCTATTCCGAAGACACCGAAACGTATCCGCAAATGCCGGAACCCTACTTGCCACCGCCCGGTCGAGGAACAATCGAAGACCTGAAAAGCGAGGTCGAGGCAAACAATGTTGATCGCGTTATCGTGGTTCAGACCTTCACCGTTTACCAGCATGATAACCGGCTCACGATTGATACCGTGCGGGAAAATCAAGAATGGACGACCGGTGTTTTGAACCTCGATCCCTTTGACGATGAGTCGATAAGTTTAATGGAAACGGCGCGTGCGATAGGCGTCCGCGGAAATCGTGTCTCAGTGGGCTGGCCGACGGATGACTCTGTCCTTCCGGAACATCGACACCTATGGGAAGCGGCGCAACGGTTGGATGTGGTGCTCTGTGCTTTACTCAACCCACCCAACTGCCGCTCGCTAGCGAGTCTGCTTGAAGCGTTTCCCGATGTCCCCGTTGTTCTGGATCACTGTGCCAATTTGAGAGCCACTGATTTTCCGGATTCTGACAATCTGCAAACGGTTCTGGCTCTTGCACAACTCAAGAATCTATACGCCAAACTGTCATTTATCGTCACTGGATCTGAAGATGAATTTCCCTGCCGTGATATGTTCGAGATGGTCCGGCAGATCATCGGGGCTTACACGCCGGAAAGATGTATATGGGGCAGCGACTTTCCGACATCGCTCTGGATTCCCAAGGTGACGTACCGGCAGCATCTCGCAATCTTTCAGGAACATTTGGGGTTATCCGAAGCGGAAAAAGCTGCTATCTTAGGCGAAACTGCGATGAAACTCTGGTTTTCCTAACGTGGAGCAGGTACTTCCACACTTGTCTGCTTACGTTTTACACATTACGGGGTAAATTCGCTTGCATCAGATCTGCCAACGCGGTATAATATCAGGGTTTTGAGGCAGCGCAGAAAACCAGTCAATGCCTGACTTTCTCCCACCTCGCCAATTTCAGTTTGTTTCGGTTGAATCTTTTGGAGTTCCAATGGCGCTCATATTAAACGAAGTTCTCGAATGCGAGTTTTCGCTTGCGGATGGAGACACCCCCATTCTCACCTATCACTACGGCCCCGACTTGTATAAACCGTATTTCCACCCAATCTATGCCCCGAATGGACAGGTTGTGACGGATGATGCCCCTGAAGATCATGTCCATCATCGCGGGTTATGTTTTGCATGGGGGAATGTGAATGGGGTCAACTATTGGGCAGAGATCAACTGCGATGAATCGGTCCGGGGGCGCATCGTTCACCGTGAATTTCAAGAAAAGGCTATCAGCGCAGATCTTGCCCGATTTGTTGTAATCAACGATTGGGTTGCGCCGGACGGAACCAAACCGATCAAAGAGGTCTGTCACATTACCGTTTACCAACCCCATCTCGACTTTCACACCATCGACCTACGCTTTGAACTCCATGCACAATCAACAGACGTGGTCATGGGAACGCCTCCTGAATATCACGGGTTGTGCTATCGTGCGGCGGAGGCGGAGTACCGGAAGGTCGTCAACGCTGACAGCCGTCTTGGAGAACTGGAAGCCAAAGGCAAGCCTTCCCAGTGGTGTGAGCTCGGCTGCGTGTTGGGGGACCAGTCTGTTGGCTTCGCGATTTTTGATCACCCTTCAAACTTACGGCATCCGACCAGATTCTTCGCCCTGGATGAGGCTTTTGGATTCATTTCCACTTCTTTCGCTCATGATGAACCATACACTATATCTGCCGGTGAGACGCTTACCTTGAAATACCGCCTTCTCATTCATCTTGGGGACCTTTTCACATTTAACCTGTGGGAATGCTACAAGGAATACGCTAGGTCAGAAGATTGATTCAAGATAGGCTGAGTATAAATATACCATCCGGAACATGCACCCTCAAAGGACCAAAACGCAAATATCCCGCCTGGAAAGTACGAAGTTGGGAAAATACGCGCAACCGCCTTGTCCAATACACAGAATATAATCCGATTACCGACTGGGTTTGGACTCGGCGTGGGATGGAACAACATATCACCTCGACTTACGGTGTAATTGTAACCGGGTCGTTTGCGGTCACACCAATTTGTCCAAAAAGAGTAAAAAGGTCGTAAGAACAATGAAGCCGAAAATTCCAACCAGAACGCAATTACTATTATACAAAGCAGCTCCAACATTGGAGTCCGTCAACATAACTCAGCCACAGGTCGCTCGGCGGGTTTATATCGAAACCTACGGCTGTCAGATGAACGTGAGTGATAGCGAGCTGATGTCGGGCATCTTAACCCGAAACGGCTACGAAATGGTGGATCGACTCGAAAAGGCCAACGTTGTGCTTCTCAATACCTGTGCCATCCGCGAAAATGCTGAAGAGAAGGTTCTCAATCGTCTCATACACCTGCATCATCGAAAACGGGTACAATCAGATCTGGTTCTCGGCGTGTGCGGTTGCATGGCACAACACATGAAAACAAAACTGATCGATGCCGCACCTTATGTGGATTTCGTGTTGGGACCTGACGCCTACCGGAATTTACCGATGGCAATCCATTCAGTGACGACGGGGTACCCATTCCTCGGCTTAAAGCTGGACAGAGGCGAGGATTATGCGGACATCGCTCCCATTCGCAAGGATGGCGTCCGGTCATGGCTGACCATCCAACGTGGATGCGACAAGATGTGTACCTTCTGCATCGTGCCGTTTGTACGTGGACGTGAGCGAAGCATCCCGCTACACCTGCTGGTTGATGATGTAAAAAGGCTTGTTGATGAAGGCTTCAAAGAAGTTGTCCTCCTCGGTCAGACGGTGAACTCTTATGACGATGGAACGCATAATTTCGGGGCCCTCCTGTTTGCAGTGAGCAAAGTTGAAGGAATCGAGCGGATACGCTTCACTTCGCCACATCCAAGCGATGCCACCGATGCCCTGATTGAGGCGATGGCGAGCTGCGATAAGGTCTGCAACCAAATCCATTTGCCGCTGCAATCCGGTTCGACGAGGGTGCTGAAAACCATGCGACGCACGTATACGGCGGAGGCGTACCGAGAACTCGTCGCCAAAATGCGAGAGCACATCCCAAATATCTCAATCTCCACAGACGTAATTGTCGGCTTCTGCGGCGAGACAGAGGAAGACTTCATGGAGACGTACAACCTCATGGCTGAGATTCGCTACGACTCGGCATTCATGTTCAAGTATTCGTCCCGCGAAGGCACACTGGCGCACAGAACCCTTGACGACGACGTGATCAATGAAGAGAAGGGACGGCGCTTGCGAGAAATCATCGAACTGCAAGAAGACATCTCACACGAAATCAATCAGGGGTTAATCAGCGAGACCGTGGAGGTTTTGGTCGAAGGAGAATCCCGCCGGGAGGCGGAGAAGTATCAGGGTAAAACCGATGGTTTCAAAACAGCCGTGTTTCCGAAGGAGAGTTCGCAGGTTGGCGATCTCGTCCGTGTGAAAGTCGAATCTGCGACAGCACATACGTTGATTGGATCGATTGTCCCTACGCCGCTGTAAAGTAAATTGTAAGGATTATATCATTGAGGATGAACCAGATGGCTAAGCCGAATCTGCTGCTGGTTAGTGCAACAGAGCTTGAATCCGGTACTATCCAAAGTGCTCTCGGAGATGCCAAAACCACCCAGCACGCTGGCAAAGCAGTGATCGTCGGAAATTTATGCGGCTGGCGATGCACGTTGCTTCACACCGGTATCGGTACTGTCAACGCAGCGCACGCGCTGACTTGCCAGCTCGAACAGCAACTGCCTGACTTAGTCATTTAATTTGGGATCGGCGGTGCTTATGTGCCGACAGATTTGATCTGTTGTTCTAGCGACAGAGGAGATTTACGGCGATGTCGGCGTGGTGACACCTGAAGGTTGGAAACCAGCGGACAAAATTGGCCTCCCCTTGGTGCACGGTAGCCCACCTTACTTCAATCGTTTCCCACTGGATTCGAACTGGTTTCAACCGCCGCTGAGATTTGCGGAGTGAGAAGCGGCACATTTGTAACCGTTTCGCAGTGCAGCGGCGTTGAAGCGATCGGGGATGCCCTCCACGCTCGCTTCAACGCACTGTGTGAAAATATGGAAGGTGCTGCCGCCGCCCATATTTGTACGCTATACGGTGTTCCATTTCTGGAGGTACGCAGCATCAGCAATCTGGTCGAAGATCGCCAACTTGCCCGGTGGGACATTCCAGGGGCAGCGGACGCCGCACAATCCGCTCTCATAAAAATTATCAGCGATATACCCCGAAATCTTTAATCGGGGTTCGTTTTTTCTAAAATAACGCAAGTTGCTAGTTGAATATCCATGGAATTTCCGTTAGAGTATTTGTTAGCCAAAACAAAACTCTTAAACAGGAGAACCCCATAGACTTACTCATCGTAGCATTTTATACCCTTTGTGACGATCTTTTAATTCAAAATGGACATCAAGATAACTCAAGAGCCAAAATGTCCGCCGCTGAAGTGATGACAACCGCATTAGTAGCTGCACAATTCTTCGGTGGCAATCAACAAATGGCGCGATGGCTACTCAAAGAACAGGGATATATTCCCGATATGCTCAGTAAGGCGTGATTCAATCGAAGACTCCATCAAATTACGCCCATGTTTCAAAGCCTTTTTGAATCGCTTGCCACCGATTGTAAAGCGAACAACCCGCATCAACTGTATGCCATTGATACCTATCCTGTCCCAGCGTGTGACCCGATTCGGATTTATCGCTCTCAGTTGTATCAAGGCAAAGTTTGGCGAGGCAAGATAGCCAGTAAACGTCGATACTTTTATGGACTCAAATTGCATCTGATAGTGACCGAGAGGGGTATACCGGTCGAGCTCTTTTTGACACCGGGCAGTTGGAGCGATGTTGTGGGGTTGTGGTATTATCCGTTTGACTTGCCCCAAGGCGCGGTCGTTTATGCAGATAGACCGTACTGTAATTATGGGATTGAGGACGCGTTATCCGAGGACGGTATTCTGCTCAAACCGTTGCGTAGACACAACAGTAAGCGTCAATATGAACCGTGGGAAATTTACCTGCACCATCGGTATAGGAAGCGTGTGGAAGTAACAAATAGCCTAATCACCCAACGATTACCACGGTCTATTCATGCTGCTCGGAGTCCCGATCTTATCGGGGCGGTGACGGCTGCTGGGTTTGAGATGAAAGTCGTTTTGTTTCTCATTGCAACTATGATTACCTTAATCATTACATAAACACACTAGCAACTTGCGTTAATATAAGATTCAATAATCACAGTTACCGAACATTAACGCCGTTCACGCCTTATCCCTCAGCGTATCGGTGTTCACCCTGGAGGGTAATAGGAGAACCCCATGAATCACAAGCAGAAGTTAGGATATACACTCTTAGGTGCAGGGGTTATGGCAGTCGGTATCACTATCGGGCAGTTTGTTTCGCCGAACATCGAAGCGCAGAGCAATGGGGTGTTTGATGAGATTACTTGCCGAAGCCTATCGGTCGTTGATGAAAAGGGCGAAACAGAGATTGGCTTAGGAGAAAAAACTGTAGTTATCCGTGATAAGCAGGGGAGGTTAGCGGTTGTCTTATCAAGCAGGGAGGTAGGAAACGGGCTGACTGTCTTTGATAAGGGGAAAATCGCAGGGATGTTAGTAAGCAATAAAGAAGAAAACTTTGTGTCTATCTCTGATAAACAGGGGCAAAAAGCGGTTGGCTTATCAAGCAGGAAGGAAGTCAACGCCGTAATTGTCTCTGATAAACAGGGGAAAGAGGCGGTTTTCTTAGCAAGCACGGAGGGGAACAACGCTATAGTTGTCTCTGATAATCGGGGGAAAAATGCAGTTCGCTTATCAAGCGGTGACTTATCAAGTGGTGATAGGAGAAACGAAGTGAGTGTCCTTGATAAGCAGGGCAAAGCAGCGGTTCTATTAGGAAATGATTATCTTCGAGACACAAACTATATGCTTGTCCTTGATAATCAGGGGAGCAACGCAGTTGACTTAATAAGCACAGCGGGAGAAAATGGTGTGGCTGTCTATGATAAGAAGTCGGGTAAAACAGGGGTTCGCTTATACGCTGATGAAAGGGAGAATGGTATTACTGTGATGGATAAAGCGGGTAACATCAAATGGATAACACCTTAACAGGAAGGATTGATCATGAACGACTTGGTCACACAGTGAAGGAAACGGTCGGTCACGCCTACTCCTCGTATAACATTCCACTCAGATAGCCTGACTCAGGGCGTTTTTTAATTCGGTAGATTAGGCAAGATTTGGTTCATTGAAAGAGGAGTTGAGGGCTTCATTGAGCAGAATAGAAGGGAGAAAAGCGTAATGAAAGAACGTTTATGGTAGATCTTAGAATTAATGGTACATTTGAATAATATCGTGAAGTGTGGTTTCGGGGTGATATTCTCGGTATCGCTTGATATTGGCAAAATCGTGTTCAATCGGATTGTAATCTGGAGAATAAGGCGGTAGGAACATCAGACTCGCTCCTGAAGCCTCTATCAACTCTCGGGTCCGAGGTGTTTTGTGAAGCCGCGCATTATCAAGGATTACAACCTGTTTTGAAGTCAAACGTGGACATAACTGTTCAGCTAACCAGTCATTGAAATCTACCGCTTTGCAGCTCCCTTTGAACACCCGTGCCGCAATAAGTGTCGCTGTCCGGGTGCGTTGGCTTGAGATAAGTCCAAAGACTTTTTCCCCTTTGGGTGCATACCCATAACGTCTATAACTTTCGTCTCGAAACCCACTCTCATCGACATAAACAAAAGACTTACCAGAGGCTTTCACTTGTGCGAGTTGCTGAAGATACGCTTGTCGTTTTTCAGCGCATTGCTCCTTATATCCGAGACTTTTTTTTCGGGTGCAACCGATATTTTTCAGCCCATACCCGATACAAGACTTTGACACACCAAAATGAGCTGCGCGCTCGGCGTAGGTCTGGTCTGGAAAATCAGCGACATGTTTTCTCAGCGCATCGGGGTCAAGGGTTCGCGGGCGACGGGGCCCTGGTTTCTGACGTTTGAGCGGGTCAGGCGCATTCAACCACTTATACAGCGTTGAGCGGGCGACGGAAAAACGGCGGCTCGCTTCGGTCTTGCCACCGCCAGCTACGATAAAATCTAAGACGCGTTTGCGTAAATCTAAAGAATAGGCCATAATAACTATAGGATACCAGCAATATAAGAAAATGTCTACTTATTTATAGGGTTCGCCATAATAGCAATAAAGAACGTCAGCAAGAGTGGTTTCTCGTTCTTAACGAATTCTAAGTACCTTAAGACCGCTTGTCCTCATGCGTATGAAGACTTTCGCAATCACGGCTACACGAATGTCGCTCTAGCCGTTTATGAATTCTGGCCTGGAAGCGATTTCCTGCGTCGAAATGGAGTCCTTCCGTATATGTTTCAACAAACACATAGCGATGCACTGCAGAGAACAGATGCACAAAGCATGATCGAACATGTTTACTTGAACTTTATTTCAGGGGAAGGTGTGCATTCGTCGCAAGAGCAGCTTCGTGGTGCTAAGGAGAGGATGTATGTTCGCTACCGTGAAACCGATTTTGTAACCGGTGCCGAACTCTCTCGTTTCGGTGTTCCAGCGAATTTCTATTTGCAACAGGGCGGGCTGCAGCAAATTCTTAGAGACCTCCATCACAAATACGGCGTCGAGCTTAGTTATGTGGACGAAGGGGGCAATACGTGGTCGAGCGCGAAATTCAGAGAGCGGTTTCCGGAGCGGAATCTTGACTCCTGCGAATATTGCGGGTTGAGTCCCGTAGATTTGCATCACTTGTTGCCTCGTGATGACCATCCAAGCCTCATCTATGACGGCAACAACGTAGTACCGTTATGCGTTAACGTACATCAGCGTATTACAAGGAAATGTTGGACGAGTAAGGAGAAGCGTGCCTACAACGACGCGTCGAAACTCTGGTTGCGGAGTTCAGCGAGGGAATGCCGTCGAGATGTGTTCAAAAGTGTTATGGAGCAGATTCATGCGAAGGTTTATGGGAATTCCTTCATCCTGAGGCCCACAAGATAATGACCACCCCGCGTGAAGGAAATGCTCGAAAACGAAGGTGTGACGATAGCGGATCTGAAAAATGATGGAGAACTTCGTCGGGAGTGGTTGGTGAGACTCCGAGATGTACGCGGGACAAAGAAAAGGGAAAAGAGGGGGTCGGGAGATGATTTTTATAAAGTCATCGTCACCAATAACCTGTTTCGTCCACTTGGGTATAGAAAACCGAACCCGGGGCCTGCCTTTGAAGTCCTCGCTACCCTCATCGACCGCAAGTCCGTTAAGAGCAAGGTGCTGCTCGTAAGCGCGTAAGCTTTCAATTGATGATCGACGATTCTCGCAAGATGTAGTAAACTACAAATAAGAGTGTGTGAGAAGTCCTATGAAACTCCGGGATCGGGGTTCATTTTGAGGTGGGGTCTGAAAAAATGCGACCGTTTCATTCCCAAAATCGGCGACAATCAGCTTCGCAACCTTCCGAAGGTTAGCAAAGTGCCTCAAAAATGATACGACTGGGAAGGAGACACAAACAGGCTATGGAAGACATCGAAAGTAAATTGGATCAATTAGAGCGGGACGGTTTCGTACTAATCAAGGGCGCACTGTCACCGGAAGAAACGGAACATATTCGGCAGCGGATTAACTATGCCCGTGAGATAGGCTGGGAGGAAGGACTCAACGCGGTCGGCAATATGTAGTTTGACACCTTGCTGGATCGGGAGCCGGAGACGTATGCTCCGTTGGTGGGTCACCCAAGTGTTCGCCCTTACCTCGAGGGGATGATGGGTAAGCAGTGTCAACTGCGTAGCTACCGGGCACATATTAACCCGGGACCATACCTTCAAGAGTGGCATCTGGATTTCTATGGTTATTGGCAGGAGAAACGGGAGGCGAAAAAGCATCGGCTCGCGGTGCCTCCCATTGGCATCAACGCCACCTTCTATTTTCAGGACAATGGGCCCGGCTTAGGATACCTCAAGTATGTCAAAAACGGACACCTCGTCGAACCGCCCCACCTGTATCCCTTAGACCGTCCCAAGTTTGAAGCGTGGTGTGAGGCACAGAAGCATATCATCCTCTACCCGAAGGCTGGCGACTGTGTGGTGTTCATCAACCATATACCTCACCAAGGCGCGAAAGAACGGGATGACATGGAGCGTAGCAACGTGGTCTGCCACTATCAGGTGACACCGATGTACGAGGGGATCTGGCACGTCGCACACCCGCGCGGATATGACGGAACATACCCGTTTGCGCGTTAACGGGTATACTGTCCACCGCCAGAAACTGCGCTTTTCGGCTGTCATTCTGAGGCTTTGTGAAGAATCTCAGCGTCAGAGATCCTTCACTTCGTTCCGGATGACAATCGCCTTCAAAAGCGCAATTTTACCCGACGCCGGGTATAATCAGACCTTGCGAAGGTTCCGAACCTTCGCAAGGTTGCATATGGTATTAACAATGCTTACCAAGGACATGATCGTAGCTCTTCCATCGCTTCCGGGCGTCTATTTTCTTCGCAGCAGATTGGGGGAAATTCTCTACATCGGCAAGGCAAAATCTCTACGCAAACGGGTGGGGTCATACCTGCATAATTCCCAGCAAAATCGCTGGGGCAAAATCAAGCGGTTGGTGCGCCACGCGGCACAAATTGACTACGAAATCTGTGCTTCGGAGTTAGAGGCGCTATTGCTGGAATCCCGCCTTATCAAACAACATCAGCCTCCGTACAATATCAGCCTGAAATTCGTCCACAGGTCTCCGTTCATTAAGATTTCTCTCAACGACGATTTCCCCAAGGTGGCGCTCGTTTTCAATGAGGAATCTGATGGGGCACGATATTTTGGGCCTTTTTCAAGCCTGAGATGGACAAGAGAGGCTGTCGAGGTGTTACACAGGATTTTTCCGATTCGGACCTGCGAGGGAACAATCCTCCCACTGCCAGATTTTAGGCCATGCTTCAGTTACCATGTGAAGCGCTGTCACGCGCCCTGCGCAGAGAGAGTCAGCCGTGAAACCTACCGTGCGATGATCAGCGATGTGATTCACATACTGGAAGGGAAATATCGCGCCATCATCAAGAAACTGACGATCAAGCGGGAGCGGGCGGCGATTGAACTGCACTTTGAACGCGCGGCAGCTTTACAAAAACGGATTGAGCAAATCGAGAGGGTGTTTGTTTACCTCGACGTACATCGTCGGTAAACCGCGAAGTGGGATTTGGGAGGAACACGATTCTCTGAAATAAATTGAACCCCTCCACTTTTTTGTATATTTGGAAATTCAATAGGGGTCACTGTGTTGGCTCTTCGGGGCCATCTGTTTCGGTCTCAGCCGGATTTTTCTCCCGGAGCATCCGTTCAACCTTCTCTGCGACCTCGGGGTCGTCTTCTCTGAGGCGACGCAGCCCTTCCTCGGGACCATACTGATTCAAGACTTGTCGTGCTTTCTCGGAACGCTCCGGCGAAAACTGTTCGCTGAGTTGAGTTTCGATGCGCTCTTCTGTAGGCAGTTCGGGTGTCAACTGCTTTTCGAGGTCAGCTTCTATTTCGGCATCGCTTTTGGTGGCACGTTCCAAAGCCTCAGCCTGCACACGCTCAAACCGTTTCTGAACATCTTGGGCTTCTGCCCTCACGGGTTCATCCCCCGAAGGCCTGTCCTGTCCTCCGCTATCCCAATCGTCCCAATCCTCGGAAGTTTGATCTGGTACGCCGGCCATCTGTTGATTTTCCCCTCTTTTTAACCACGCCTCCAACTGTCTTCGTTCTTCTCCCGTCGGGGGTGGGATGGGCGGTGGCGGCTCGGAGAGGATAGTCCCGTTTTCATCGATATAGATGATTTCATAGCCTTCCGGGTGTTTCCCCTGTAACATAATGTCCCACTGCTGTTTCTGGGTAAGTGGTGCACCATGAAAAAATGCCCCGCGCCCTTTTCTTTGAACGTAGACGCGATTTGCACGTCCCGGGAGGTAGGTGTGTTTATCAGAACCGGTAAATAGTCCACCGAACACGCTCGGGTCACTTTGCCGCGCGGCATAGATTTGTTGGAATTCCCAAGTCTTCCTATCGATATAAGCGTCCTTGAATGTTTCCCAATCGTCGAATGTTTCCCCTCTCCATCGCCGCCATTCCCCATTCTCCTCAAAACTTACCAAATTCCATCGTTCGTTCACAAAAAGAGAATAATCGCCGTAATCCCCAAATATGACTCCTTTATCAAGGAGCATCGCAAGCCATTCGGCGCGGGGATACTTCTCATCCACCTTGGTAAGATTCGGACGGTCGTAGGTCTCATCAAATGCTGCCATCAATGCTTCAACCGTCTGAGGACCGGTATATCTTTCAGAGGGCACGTCCTCAACCGTAACCGTAACCGTAACCTCAGTGGATAATCCATCTCCATTTGCCTCCATCGCAGCAGGAGAGGGATATTTCTCTTTCATCAGATTCGCGTGCTTTGTCATGTGGGCATGAATATCGGTGCGCCATTTAGCGATTTCACTTGCCTCTGGCGGGTATTTAATTTGCTTATGTTTCTTGTTCGCTGCTAACATATTTTTGGTTATTTCGTCGGTCTGCTTTTCCACCCAGGCTTGCCACGGATCTTCAGATTCTTTTTGATGACTTGTGTCGAGTCCGCCTCCAGCCATAGACGCGGGAAAGCGGAAGGTGGGTTGGTTTACTCGGAAGACGAAAAAGGCGATGATACTGATAGTTGCCAATAGGGAAAGTGCTAGCACTGTTCTTTTGTGTTTCATCTTTTATCCCCCATATCAGTTAGAATCGGGGTGCCTTCAGGACACCCCGAATTCCAATTTAGGAACAATTAATAGAGGGGTGTGCATAAATATAGTTGACATAATCAAGCCAAAAGGGTTTCCTATTGTTATCATAGCAAAAGGAGCCCCAATATGGTACAAAGACCAATGTTGGCTGATTATGTCACTCTTATTATGCAACTCTTTGAGCAGTTTATGCAACACCGTATTGACAAACCAGGTGTCACACACGCAAAACCATTGACATATTCAACCACCTCGTTTATCATTTTCTTCATGTTGATGCAGTTTCACGGCATCTATGGCTTCAAAACGCAATGGCGGTGGCTAATCAATCACCCAGAAGTGTTACAAATGCTGGGGTGGCAACAGCCCCCTCATCGAACCACGATTGCACGTCGCTATAAGGCATTATATGAAGTGATAGAGGCATTTGTATTGTTTATCGGTCAGTATGCCACTGACTTGTCCCAACAATTCAACTTGGCTCATCTGGTAGCCGACAAAAGTTTATTTAAGGCACGAGGACCCGTCTGGCATCAAACTGACCGCAAAGCAGGAAAAGTACCTAAACATCTACGCAACCTCGACACCGATGCCACGTGGAGCAAGAGTGGTTATCATGGCTGGGTCTATGGCTACGGACTTCACATTATCTGCACACAAGGTGCGTTCCCAACACTGATAACTGTGCACCGTGCGTCGGTCTCCGAAAGTTGGGCGATAGATGCTAAAGCGTCTGAGATTCTGACACAACTTTCACCGCAGACACTCACTGCCGATGATGCCTATACCCAAGCAGACCGTATCCGTCGTTGGGCGAAGGCACAAGTCGCTTTGATTACCCCGGCACTTAGATGGACAAAGGGACGGTTTGCCAAGGCGTATCATCGATTTATCAACCAACCCAAGCAGCGTCTCTGTTTAAGCAAACGTCGCAGTTCGGTTGAACCGTTGTTTGACTTGATTGCTAAAGTGATAGGCGCCACTCCTCAACAGAAGCAGTTACCGGTCAAGGGGTTTTTCAATGTACGCTGTTGTTTAGCTATCGGGGTGTTATCAGTGCAAGTGGCTATGATTGCCAATGCCATATGGAAGTTACCTGCTCGCAATATCTCTCATATGGCGGCTGTTTTCCAATGAACTACTATGCACACCCCTCAATTAATAATAGCCACTGGAATGATATTCGGCACGATCAGTGTCACTAGGTTCTGTTGACATTTGAGTATAAGGTTGTGGCATAATAGAAGAATGATGCCAATAACCTTACCCGATGACCAATGGAATAAGATATACTCGTTTCTTCTAACTTGTCCCACCATCTATGTTGGCAACGAAGCGACAACACGCCGCTTTATCGAAGCTGTTCTCTGGGCGACCCGTAGCGGTGCTCAATGGAGACTTCTGCCAGACACCTATGGTAAATTGAACACCCTCTATAAGCGGTTTGCTCGGTGGTGCGACAAAGGTATCTGCACACAGATGCACCACCACTTCGCCGCCGACCCCGATATCGAGTCGCTTATTGTGGGCAGTACAATCATTCGAGCGCACCCGTGTGCGGCGGGCGCCTTAAAAAAAGGGTGGCACTGAAAACCAAGCGTTAGGCTGCTCTCGCGGGGGATTCAGTACAAAAATTCACATCACCGTTGACGGCCTGGGTAATCCCCTAAGAATACATCTGACGCCCGGTCAAAGAAACGACATAGCGGAAGCAGAAGCGTTGATACTTGGATATAAAAGCGAGTATGTGATTGGAGACAAGGGATATGACTCCGACAATTTTATCGCGGTTATTGAGGCGAATGGAGCGATTGCGGTGATACCGCCCAAAAGTCATCGTGTGGATCAAAGAGATTACGACAAACATCTGTACAAAGAGAGACATCGGGTTGAATGTTTCATTAACAAGATAAAATGGTATCGCCGCATCTTCTCTCGGTTCGAGAAGCTAGCTGTCCGTTATTTTGGATTTCTCAGCTTTGTCTCCACTCTTATATGGCTCCCTTGAAATGTCAACAGAACCTAGGACGACCGCTTATGGAAATCAAAGACTTAGTTTTCGCATAGCCTATATCAACTAGCACAAGTCGTTAATTGTTTTATTTCTATAAAGAGGTTTGACTGCCCATGAAATCAAATTTGGTCAATTCAGAAATCGTCTTACAACTCTCCGGCTCGCAGCTTCTGAATATAGTTTTCATTGATATTGTTCGATGGATGTTGGAGGCTCCGGTGAGGTTCTGGAAAGCTCCTGAGTAGTTTTTGGTATTCTTTTATCGCTTCCTCTATATTGTCAGCTTTTTCATAGATGCTACCAATCCAATATTGAGCCTGCATTCGCGTATCGTAGTCATAGGTTGGGTTATTGGCGACTTTCCGATATGCGCTAATTGCTCCATCGACATCGTTCTTTGCGTAGTAGATTTGTGCAACATAGAACTGCGAATTGGGAGCATTCTCATTGCGTGGATATTTCTCTATCGCCTCCTCAAGTCGGGTAATCGACGCGTCATACCTTTCCAGCTTCTCATAAGCCCAACCAATGTAAAAGTGCGCATCCTTAGCTGATTTAGTTTCGGGATGTTTATCAATCACCTTTTGATAATTCTCAATCGCCTGCTCATACGTTGCTTCGGCAAAATAGGTTTGGGCGATTCCAAACTGTGCGAGTGGGGCAAGTTCGGGGTGCCCTGAATTAACAACATTCATAAATTCGATACGTGCATTGTCGTAGTCCTGCTTCTCGGTAAAAATCATCCCCGTGTAATACACAATACTATGGATGAGCTCGCTATCCCTGAACTCCTCCCGTAACGCATCAAACGCCTCAAGTGTGTGACTCCAACTCTCTTTCCCATAGTAGCACATCGCCCTGTTGAAACGGGATTCGTCGGCGAGCAAACTGCCCGGATAGTCTCGGATGAGCTGATTGAACATCGCAGATGCACGGTCATAATAGACATCTGCACTTTCAACACTCTCTGTCTGTTTTATATTTTCCGCGATTCTATAGTAAGCGATGGCAATTATGTACAGCGAATCGTCTGTCCATTCACTGTCGGGATAGTTGTTAATGAGACGTCGATAGAGAGCAAACGCTTCCTCGTCCGTTCGTGCAAGCCGTGACGCCAACTGGTAGATCGCATCATCTGCCCAACGACTATCCGGATATTTATCGAACACTTGACGGTATAAAGCCCTGACCTTGCTCACACGTTTCTGGTCCGAATCCTCAAGAGTCACGGGCGGGATATCCGCTTTCTGAGCCTCTTGCCATACGGTATCTGCTTCGTCATAGTAGTTATCGTAGCTTATGTTTGATTTTGACGACCGACCAATAAAAAAACCGATTACAAAAGCTACGATAACAATCTCTGCTATAATGAATTTTCTCATTTCTCAAACTCCTGTCCTGCGGCGTGATTTGCTTTATGTGTTAAGAAAAACTCGTGGTAACAAAGTTTGAACGAATTTTATCATCTTTGCCCGAAGGTGTCAAGCACTGATTGCTATTGATTGTACGCTTCGGTGCATATGGGTAGGACCTGATACCCGATACTGTTCGTTTATGCCCTCACATTCTGATAACGTTCAGATCATGCAAATGGTATGCTTTTCACCAGGTGATGGTTTTGAAAATGGGGTACACGAAAATAGGATAAAGGATATAGTGCAATGCACACGCCAAGATGGAATTATTGGCGTGCTATCACTATTTCGATATTTGAGCATTTTGCCCTTGATTTTCCTGACATATAATGCTAAATTGGTGCATGATAAAACAAATCAACGAATCTGCGGATCGACGAACTATATTCTCGTAATATGCGTCACGTTTTACGCATGACGGAGGAAATATGCAATCATCACATGGCGTTAATTTTTCAGGATTTCGGCCATCTGTGATGGGCAGGAACGGCGTGGTGACATCCGGACACCCGCTCGCGCCACAGGCAGAAGTTCAAGCAATGATAGCGGGCGGCAACGCTGTCGATGCTGCGGTTGCAACGGCATCAGTGTTGGGCGTTGTTGAACCGGCCGGTTCCGGTGTCGGCGGAGATGGATTTATCCTGATCTATTGGGCAGAGACGGGCACAGTAACGGGTGTGAATGCGACAGGTCCAGCACCTTATGCAGCAACCCGTGAACTGTACCTATAGGATGGCGGATTCCAATGAAGGGCATCCGCAGCGTCTCGGTGCCGGGAATAGTCAATGGCTGGCTCAAGGCTCACGAGCGTTACGGTGCGATTAAACTCGATCAGGTGTTTGATCCGGCGATTTCGCTGTGCGAAAATGGTTTTCCTATCAGCTACAACCTTGCCTCTAGTCTTAAAGGTGAGAACTCACGCTTTGCTGAGGATCCATACACCCGCCCAGTATTTACGAATGACGGCAAACCGCTCGAACCCGGGGAAATTCTCTATCGAAAGAATCTTGGGACAACACTGCGAAAAATCGCGGCGGAGGGACGTGGGACGTTCTATGAAGGTGAAATCACAATAATTCCCGTCCAACGATTAAGCGATATGCCTCCAGATATTTTTCGCTGGTTTTGTGGATGACCTCCGTTGGCAATTCCGGTGCCGGGGGCTCTTTATTCCAGCCGATCTCACTGAGATAATCACGCACATACTGTTTGTCAAAACTCGGTTGCGAACCGCCCGGTTTATACTGCTCCTTGGGCCAGAAGCGTGATGAATCCGGAGTGAAGACTTCGTCAATGAGAATCAGTTGACCATCGATCTGACCAAATTCAAACTTGGTGTCGCAAAGAATTATCCCGACCTTTTCAGCGTGTGCACTGGCTGCGGTAAAGAGATCGAAGCTGATTTGGATAATCTGTTCTGCCAAGTCCTTCCCAATGCTCTCCTCCATCTGCGCGATTGAGATGTTCTCATCATGCAGCCCGTGCTCTGCCTTGGTCGCAGGTGTGAAGATGAGTTGTGGCAGCCGCTCCGATTCCTGCAAGCCTTCAGGTAGCTTTTCCCCACATACCGTCCCATCCTTTTTATATTCCGCCCACGCTGAACCCGCGATGTATCCCCGCACGACGCATTCGATATCGATTCGATTGGCTTTCCGCACAAGCATTGACCGCCCCTTAAGCAGTTTCGCATCGGATTGCAGCATGTCAGGATACTGCGAAACATCAGTCGTGATGAGATGATTATCGACGATTGATTTTGTGTAGTCAAACCAGAACTCAGAGAGCCTGTTCAGGATGTGCCCTTTGTACGGAATCCCATTCGGCAGGACGACATCAAACGCCGAAATCCGGTCTGTTGAGACGAATACAAGTTGATCCCCGATGTCATAAAGATCTCGGACTTTTCCCCGCTGGGCGGGGGCGATGTTCGTTAGGTTGGTTTCTGTGATAACGTTTTGTGACATGACTAACTCCAACAGATATAGAATTTTGATGCTACGATAAAATTATGGTAATATCGTCTAAGTTAAGCTACGCCACTTGCTATACGGCGCAAAAGGCGTAGCTTCAGCGTTTTGTGTGGATTGTTGCCTCAATTCTGCTTTGCAGACTGCTTAGGACTTTGTTCGGGCCCAGAAGACTCTCCACCAGATTTTAGGGTCGGTTGTAGACATTGAACCCTTACCTAACCAAATCCTTAAAAACGGACAAGCAATATCTCCAGTATTCGACAGCGTATTTTTTGACTCCCTCTGGTTGATCTGCCAAATCCATATAGTGCCCAATCCAACCAAGCAACAGGTCTTGAGATGCCTTTTTGACGGTACGGGGTTCCGCATCATAAGCAATATCAAGAAAGCTGTCCAGATCCGCTTCATCCAGGTGAAAATTAATCTCACGATAGAGGACTAAATTCACCATCAGTGCGGTCGTGATTTCACGGGCGGTGTCACCATCAGTGTTCGGCGGATAGTCGGCGGCGAAAATCTTCTCCTGCGGAAGCGCCTGGAGGTAACTAAATCGATGGTTGAGGTAGTCTAACTGCCGATTGGCGATGGCGACGTCAGCGAGGCTTGTCACAGGGCGGGGTGTAGCAGATAACTGATGCAGCGTAACTTGCGCGGCGTCAGTCACAAGTTTCCGTTCAATAACCGACTCCAGAAAATCTCGTTCCCAAACATTATAAGTTGGGATCTCCTCTCGCTCAATAAAGGATATTGTCGGCGTTTCAGGAGAGATGAGGATTGCCTTTTCGAGGGTGTTTTGAGAACGTTCTACTAATTTATCGACGAGCGTATTGCCGATTTGAAAGAACTTAATCAGCCGATTTTTATTCAGCAGGCGCACCGATTTGTCGAGATCTCCCTCGCAGCCGTACTCCAAACCTAGACTTGCTAACGCGAACGCCTCTTGAATCTGCCCGCGAATCTCCACCCACGAGGAGAGGTCCTCCACCTTGATTGTAATCAGCTTATGGGCAAGCGCGGCGATATCGTGGTGCATTTTGTCCACCTGCTCAGGTGAAAGTCGCCCTGCTTTTTGTCCGTGCTCAAGTGTTTGCGCAAAGAACAGCCGATTGTCATAATGGGCCAGGGCGTCAGCTTCAAACATCTTCTGATTCCTTGTCTGCTTCGCTCTTTTCGTCATCCGCTAAATCCGGTTCATTAAGGTCTACCTTCTCCAAGATCTCTTCTTCGGTGATATCAATGCCGGCCGTTTTATCGCGCTCCCGGACTCGTTCATCGCGCATTTCTTTTGTACGGTAAAGCGAAGCTGCAAGTTCGTCATCTATCTCCGCTTCCTGATCTAGTCCAAAGAGCTCATACAGCACACGGGTAAACAGGTCTGCGTCCGCTTCCCAGATTGCGTTCATAATCGCCCGTGCGCGTTCATCTGAATACTCAACGCCCGCCGACGACGGATCGACCAGTCCCTCCTCAATAAACATGGCTTTGAACTCTGTCTCTATTTCAACCCGGCCGCGCAACAGGCTGGCGAGAATGCCAATATCGATTTGGGACAGCAAATCGCCAAGTTCATCTATCTCGCATTCCGACAATTCAAAAAGCCATAAACCGAGCGTTTTTTCATCGAGTTTGCCGTTGCGCCACAAAACGAGATCCATCATCTCCTCAAACTGCTCAGATGACAGACACGGCAACAGCGCCGACGCCGTCCCCGTACCGAGCCTCGTATCCAGGACTTGCAGCACATCTTCCGTTGGGCTCAACTGGATTAACTCGGTACAGTCTGGGACAAGATAGTACAATTCCTCACGCGCCTTCGCATCCCGGGCTGATGAAATGACTTCCAGTTGCTGATCCGTTGTGTAGCTCTGGAACAGCGCTTCAGCCGCGGATGTCGGCATTTTCAACAATTTTTGAGTTTCTGAATGTGGATTGATGAGTTTTCCGTTGCTCACACCAGCCTCCCCCTAATCCGTTGGAAATCTCAGCAGTAGTTTTCTTTGACAAAACTCAGGTTCTTCGCCGCCGAAGCAATCGGATCATCTTTTGATGGGGTTTCGAGAACAAACCAACCATCATAACCAATCGCATGAGTCGCTTCGATAACCGCAGGAAAGTCAACCTCGCCCTCGCCGGCGTAGTTGCCACCGGTGTCTTTGATGTGCATCTGTGCAATGGCTTTCCCCAGTTGGCGAATTTCTTCGGCAGCATCATATCCCAAAGTCGTGGCATTGCCCATGTCGTAGTAGACACCTACGCCGGAGAGACGACCTGATCGAGGATCTGTTGGTGCTCGTCGGCGTTTAACGTCGATTCCAGGGCAAGGGAAACGTCATACTTCTCAGCCGTCTCCGCCGCCGCTTTCAAACCGTTGATGAAACGTGGCACCGTAATATGTGCTTTTTCAATCTTGCCGTCGTCGAAGAACGGGATAAGAATAACCTTTGCGCCTAGTTTTGGAGAGACTGCTGAGAGGCGCTGCAACATCGCGATCCCTTCAGCTCGCGCTTCATCATCTAGGTGGGCAAATGTATATGACGTGAAACCGCCCGGCGAGAGCGAAGGCGTTTCAATACCGACCTTTTCAGATAATGCCTTAATCATGTCTACACCCGATTCGCTCCAGAGTTGGTGTTCACGGTAATTCGCGCCGATACATATTTCGATGCCGCCAAATCCAATCTCTTTCGCTTTGCTGAACGCATCTTCAAAGGGCAAGCCTAATATACCATCTCGGATGCCAACTTTCATATTCTTCTCCTGCGCTGATGGACTCACGATTGGAATAAGTTAATTCTGGGATACTTGGCGATAATGATAACATTTTTGAATTATAGATGTCAAGCGGCGTACATGATAGTTAGAAATTCCCCACGCATGGGCTCAATCAATTTTACCGAGGGGCTGACCCAGAAAAAACAGGTACAGACAGACTTCGAGTATGAGTCGTCGGCAATGCTCACGGTTTTGCCGACAACTGAGTAGAGCCACCTCCTTTCAATTCGTAGTTTTGGGGTGAATGTATCACCGAATCATTTCATCACAAAGTTTACGACCAATAACACCGAAATTCAACCTGTTTTTTCTCGTGGGGAATTTCTACATGATAGTTTGGCAGACGATTTTCGATTGCCCACTTCCCCAATCTGTGCTATCATAACGGAAAGGTGAAACGTGAAGGACAATGACACACAATGAATTGAAGAGGGAATGCTTTCTTATGAGACAGTAGATTTTTCTCACCTGTTGTTTGCTTTTCATGTCAATCGGAGGTGCCGTAGGGCAATGGGTGAAAATCGATCCGGCGGAGGTTGAGAAAATGATGCAGTTGCCGCAAGATGATTGGTTAAACCTAACACTGATGGGCACGAAAATTGGGTATGCCCATATCTACATGGAAAAATTGCAATATGAGGGTGAGGACGCACTTCGCATCCGCACCGACATGGTGATGGAGCTTAAGCGTACCGGCACAGGGTTAAGACTCGCCACAACGCGAGAGTCGTATGTCGGTATGAATCTCGTCCCCCGCTACTTTATTGCGACATCGAATGAGACGGGGCAGGAAAAACGTGTTGAAGGGAAAGTCAAAGATGGGGTTGCCTACTTGGAGACAGCGCTTGCGGGAAAAACGACCCAGGACCAGAAGCCCGTTTCAGCCGATACGATTTTTGAACAGATGATCGGTTACCTCTTTCTGCGACGTGGCATCCGGGTCGGTGATGCGCATACCTTGCACGTATTCAACATGGACCTCATGAAGCCCGTGAAAACAGATGTCAAAGTCCGTCGAGAAGACCGGATCGAATTTGAAGGCCAGATGGCACCTGTCTACGTCATCGATTATACGATGGACATCATGGGGGGACTAACAACGACCGAGTGGTTGGGGCACGATGGCACAACTTATCGGATGGAGGTCGGGCTGATGGGGCTGAAAATGGTCATGGCGAAGACCAATATGCAAACGGCGCTCGGTGAATCGGGAGAAGTTGACCTCATCCTGAACACAAAGATCTTCGCCCAGGGGGGACACCCAACTCCCCACGCGCGTCGTTTCAGAGCGCGTTTGCGGTTGACCGAGGGGAAATTGGACCAGGCAGTTATGACTGATACCCGCCAGAAGCTGAACCTTGATGATGACCCTCACAATGGAACACTGGAAATCAACGTTCCTGTGGTCAGTACGTCTAATGTCCCAAATCTGCCGATTCGCTTCCCGCGCGGTCATGAAGATCTGGGGAAATTCCTGAAATCGACTGTCTACATCCAGGCCAATCACTCGGCGATTCGGGCGAAAGCCGTTGAGGTTCTTGATGGGGAGATGAATGCCTGGAAATCCGCAGAGAAACTCTGCCGATGGGTACACGAAAGCATCCATGACAAAAACCTGAAGATTGGGTTCGGTTCGGCGCTGCAGACGCTGGAATCGCTGGAGGGGGATTGCACAGAACATACCGTCCTAATGATTGCAATGGCACGCTCTGTTGGCATCCCTGCGAGGGTTTGTGCAGGGCTTGTATTTCAACGAGATGCCTTCTATTATCATTTTTGGCCAGAAGTGTATGTGGGCGAGTGGGTAGCGATGGAGCCAACACTTGATCAAATCCAGGCCGATGCAAATCATATTCAACTCGCCGGCAGCGAGTTGGAATCCGATTCCATGCTGGAATTCGGCGAAGGGGTTATGCGGACGCTGAATCAGCTTGAGATTGAGGTGATTGAGTGAAATATCGTGTTTCACATTTTACGAAAGGACGTTCTATCTCACAACAAGGATTACCATCGTTGAAATTACCACTCACCACTCTACCCCCATAGGGATTAACTTAACGGATCTAGCACACCTCTACGCCCGCCGATGAATCAGCGGGCTACCACGCGGCGTCCGATGAATCGGACTTTCGAGGGCCTAAACCCGATTTATCGGGCGCGGTTCTTTAGCGCGGTGACCTCATCACCGCGCTAAACTTGATCCGTATGGAGGGTGATCACCGGGGTGCACCCACATCCGCTCCCCGCATAAACTGCGCAAGTTCAGGGTAATTCTCACACTGTAGCCGTTTTTCTGTCCCCACTGCTTCCGAACCGCAGAAAATCTGTAGTTGCTTGGCGCAAACGGTCAAACCGTGAAGTGCCTTCCGCCGAGTTTCTGTCTCCGGGTCATCCAGCCAATCAGACAACGCCTCTGCAAAACCATCTCTCCACATCATCAGGGATTTGAAAAGGATAAATGTAGCGTCGTCGGGACGTGATGCGCGTAGTATCTCCAATAACCGAGGAAAGGCGAGTTCTGGAAAACAGGCGAAGGCTTCAGCGAAAATTCCCTCCGACCAGATGGAATACCCACGTTTTTTGACTTCAGGCACAGGACTTGGCTCAAGCGACAGCAACTGATCCACCTTTGACCATCCGCTCACTTTGCGGAGGAGAATTTCTGCGAGGTGTTAGGTAATTTGCAGTGACAGCTTTCGTATGCTTCCGGAGTTCCATTGTGGGGTAACTCCGACTTATTGATGGGGAAAAGACGTTGACGCTACTGATTGACTGTGGCAAAATCAGATCAGCATTAAAGTATAACCTGTCAAAGGTTAGGTTTCAAGGTGGGAGAATGACAATTGTAGAGCCTATCCGATTCTCGGACGAGCACTGCGAACTGGTTGGTAGGATGGTGGGAACAACTCCCGATTTCATCGAAGATTCTCGCAAAGCGAGACTGGCAGCATGCTCTACAGATTCGTCGATTCGTTGTTACGCAACCAGAAAATCTCCAAGGACCTCCCTTCGGGCAGGATGACGGAGTCGATCCAATGCCCTCGCCTCAAGCTGTCGAACCCGCTCTCTGGAGAGATGTAGTTTCGTTCCAATCTTCTGTAAGCTGTATTCCTCCCCATCTTCCAACCCATATCTCAGACAAACGATTTGCTTCTCGCGTAGCGGTAATGCGGCTAAGGCTGATTTTACCTCCTCCACCAGGCTCCGCCGTATTGTTTCCGTTAGAGGCTCAAGCGTCTGTTCACACGCGACCAAATCCCCAAGTTCGCCCCTCGTTTCCTGACTCATGTACGCCTCCAACGATGTGGTATCGGCGACTAGTTGGTCTAATAGCAGAACGCGATCCACTGTGAGCCCCGCTGCATCGGCGATCTCTTCTGGGCTGGGTTCATAGTTCCCCTGTTGATGAAGCCTTTCCTCCGCTCGACTTACCCTCCGAATCTCATTGAGGAGATAAGCTGGGAGACGAATCATTCGCCCATGATTCGCAATGCCACAGCCAATTGCTTGCTGCATCCACCACGAAGCATACGCCCCAAATTTGACGCCGCGCTGCCAATCAAAGTGATCTACTGCGTGGAGGAGTCCGATGTTCGCTTCCTGGATGAGATCTAGCAAATCTAGTCCACGACGCTGGTATTTTTTGGCGACGCAGACCGCCAATCTTAAATTCGCCTCGACAACGCGGTTCTTAGCAGCGTGCATTTCTACACCCATGATCTTTATGTGCTGCGCGAGATCCAAAAGGTATGTTTCGGTAGAGGGTAGGAAGAGTTCAGCAGTAATTTTCTGATTCAAGATAGCAGTAGATGGCGGGTTTCCCAGGTCAATGTCGGTGAGATAAATTGACAATTCCTGATAAGCTGCATCAATTCGCACCCGACACTTTCCAATCTTGATGAAAAGGTGCATTTCTTCTTCTTGAGTTAAACGTGGAATTTTTCCAATCTGGTGAAGGTAAGTCCTCAGTACGCTGTCTTCCTGATCTGAGTAGGAGGGTTCAAACGCTTCGACGCTATCGTTAGGGGCGTCTGGAAATTGGTCAGGCGACTCGTGCATTTCTATATCCGTTGGCGCAGAACGCAACTTCAGGACTGTCAAATCGTCAACGTGTGTTCCGGTAAAGTCTTTCATCCTTGTGATTTCATTTGTCTGCTGAACCATTCTTGTTTCCTTCCAAAACTTCAATCTTGGTCTCTTATGATACACTTTAATTGCCTCACTTCATCTGGGCAATATATATGCCATATCACGAGAACGTGAAAAATTGGGAGGAAACGGGAAAGGGAAATCAGAAAATAAAGCAACTGGAAAATGGGAAGGAAGGTCTTGGACTCTTGGTCTTTGACCGGAGGAAGAATGGAAGGAGAGGGGAAAAGGAAGGTGGACATTCGTTCCGGGGTTCGTCTGAGCCTTATGTTTCCCACATCACGCCAGCGTCACCTGAATGTGACAGTGTCACATGGAAATGACAGCAATAAAGAAAGTTCCTGCAACGCCTTGGAGAAACCTTTCAAAGGATTATTTCCCTCATTCTCTATAAGATAAACCGTCTTGAGTCAGTGATTGGTACACCCTCTACGGACATCGCATAGATGTTCTTGCTGCCACACTTTGCCTTTACTTCGGGGGGAGATAGGCTCTAAATCTGACTCAGGTCTCGCTGCAATCCCAGTTCATTAATCTTACGATGCAGCGACTGGCGCCGAATACCGATCTGCTCTGCCGTGGCCTGAATGTTCCAGTGATTTTGCTTGAGTTTGTGTTCCAAGAAGATTCGTTCAAATCCCTGTGAGGCTTCCTTAATCGTTGTGGCGTCAAGTAAGCTGCGAAAATCTGTTTCCAGCAAATCACTATTGGCAACCGCCCCATCCGCCTTCGCACTTTCATCAAAGATTTCCGGGGCCAAATCACGTGTGGAGATCTGTTGACCTGTGCATGTGAGGACCGCATATTCGATTGCTTTTTCCAATTCCCGAACATTCCCTGGCCAATGATACCGCTCAAATGCAGAGAGCACCGCATCGTCAAAACCAAAGGTACGCTTCTGTTCGGGGGCGTGAGCATATTTGCGAAGGAAATGCCATGCCAACAACTCAATGTCTCCTTCGCGTTCACGCAAAGGCGGTAAAGCGATTATCGGCTTCAAACGATAATAGAGATCGCTGCGAAACTTTCCTGCCGCCACAGCTCCCCAAAGGTCACGATTGGTTGCAGCGATAATCCGAACGTCAACCTGTTGCACCTTCACCCCGACGCCCTGGATCTCTTTATAGTCCAGTACACGCAGCAATTTCGGCTGCATCTCCAGACTCAAGTCACCAATCTCATCAAGGAAAATGGTTCCGCCATGTGCCTGCTGAAATTTGCCCGGACGCTGGTCAACCGATGTTGCCACCCGTCTCCCGATTCCGAATAGCTCTGCCTCAATTAATTCCGCTGGAATTGCGCTGCAATTAACGACCTCAAAGGGACCATCACAACGCGGGCTATGCTTATGGATGGCGCGTGCGACAAAATCCTTTCCGGTGCCGCTTTCGCCGTAGAGTAAGACATCCGTTTCTGATCGCGCAACTCGCCCAACCGTTGTCATCACTTCAATCATGACAGGGCTTTTGCCGATAATTTCATAATCCCCCGCAGAACCTATATTGTCATCCTGAGAAAGGGACTCGTGGTTTTGTTGGCTCAACACCTCTTTGACGACTTCGATCAGATGGGTGTAGTTAATCGGCTTGCTGGTATAGTCATAAATCCCTAATCCACTTGCCTCAAGCGCAGTTTCCGAAGAACTGTTGGCAGTGATTACTATGGCTTGCGGTATGGGTTGTCTCTGCTTGCTCTGCTTAAGGACTTTTAGCCCGGCTTCTCTATCCAAAATGCCCTGCGCATCCGGCATCCAGAGATCGACCAGAAGCAAATCATAAGGCGGATTTTCGTCTAACCGTGCGATTGCCGCATCCCGATTATAGGCAAAATCGACGGCAACATCAATCGATGCCTCCATCTTGAGTTGCTTATCGATATATTTACAAGTCGCTTGTTCATCGTCTGCGATTAAAATTCGTGCGTGTTTCATGGTTCGTATCCGTTAATGCGTAATGCGTAAAATGTATTGCGTAAGAAAACGGCGGCGGCCAACGCGTCAATCAACTCAACGGTGTCGCATGCTCTACTCGCTGATCACAGGCGTGTTCACCACTGTCGGAAATTTTGTACTTCTTGTAATAGACTCAATTGGGTGCGTTTCTGTGTAGCAAGATGTAATAGGGGTTAAAATCCCCTAACGATAACTTGCAATCGTTAGCCTCACCTTAACTGCGTTGCCTGAAAAGGCAAGGTGGAAAGCAAAGGGAAACAGCAAATGCCCGCGAGGGAATGTAGACCTTCAGAAGGCATGTCAGGCTAGGAACGTCATGGCTAAAACGAAAGTTGAACTGATGTAAGCCTCGTTACTACAGAACAGGTGAATCTACGAGAGGGAAACTGAAGAAGTCCATAACTACAGCCTGTAGACAAAAGTCAAAGTGGCAAGTGCAACGTCTCCGATTTACGTTGCCAATGGAAAGTGTCTAGATAATACACTCTTTAGCAAGTCGAATGCCATCGGGGTATAGTCAGAGCCTAAAACGCTCACGACGTACATCTTGTGAGAACAGGAAAGTCCCTAAGTTCCTGTCTCAGGAATAAGGGAAAGGAGATTCAATAGGCTTATTATTAAGCCAAGCCGAATCAGAGTCATGGTTTTGAAAGGATTCTGAAATAGGTTTACCGCTACGGAGATAATCAGGATAAAACCTGTCCACCGAGCGGATTAGATATTATCTAATAACCTAAAGGAATCCCGACAAAGCGGTTGCAAGTGGTAATATAACCCAAGTTGCGACCTATTCATCGAATATGTGAGTGAACTCAGAGCTGATTGATACTGCTAGCCAATACAAACAAGACCACTTTCAATTCAAATCCGTGTTGCGTTACTGCATGGATTGAACGTGGAAGCAGTTTGTTAATCAAACTGCCAGCCGTCTCAACAGACTTACGATGGTAATTAGCCAAGTAGGTCTCCCATGGTGGATACAGCCGCTTGGAATTCTTCTTGCGTACTAGCTTTAATTCGACTCCGACTGATGTAACAATATCTTCTATCTCATAATTATTGTATGCTTTGTCACCATAGCCCGGTGGCAAGTCGAAGTCAAACCACTGTAACCCTTCAACGTCCCCTGTACTGGCTGGGGTCACAAAAAATTCAACAGGGTGTCGACTCGCAGTCACTAGCAGATGAACTTTCAAGCCATAGAAATACCGACGTTTGGACGCTTGATAGCCTCGATATGCCTTATCGGTGTAGATTTTTGACCGACGAATGCGGAACAAACAGCAATTGGTATGGTATCCAGTGCATAGATTTTCTGTTGATTAAGTTGCACATAGCTTCGTCCCAAGATTTTGAACAATGTGGTGAACATCGGTTTAATTCGATGAAGTCGTCGGTTGAATCGACTTTTTGAAAGCATCTTGGGTATATAGCCATGAGTCTTTAGAAAGTCACAAGTGGTTTGCAAGTTTGCCCCGAAGAACAACGCAGCGACGATGCCGGTGGTCATCACTTCGGCATCAGACATCTGCGTTTGTGGGTGTGGTTTTGAGTTGAGTGCTTCTAAGAGCTTGTCACAGAGATAGAAAATGGTTACAATTTGGATGTCCATGGGTTTCTCCTTTGAGGTATTATGGTTTGGATTACCTCTACTTTAACGGAAAACCCATGGATTTTCAATTACTAGCAACTTGGGTTAATATAATAACCTGTAAAGGAAGTCTAAGGGCAACGCAACCTATCGCAACCTTAGAACCCTCAAACCTTCTACAGTTTAATCGCCACTTATGACTGGGCAAGCCGTATGCGGTGAAAGTCGCACGTACGGTTTAGATGGGGGGAAAAACCCGCAAGAGTTCTACCTATCCATACAAATAAACCTCAATTGAGTCTTGAAAACCTGTCCAGTAATGGCTCGGTGCGTTGGATAGTGTTTTAATTCCAATAAAGTTCAACGAAAAACGTCGTTCCGACGTCAACCTCGCTCTCCACCTCCACCGTCCCACCATGCCCTTCGACGATGTTCTTCACATTGACCAGGCCAAGTCCCAATCCACGCGGTTTCGTTGTATAAAAAGGTTCAAAGATTCGATTGAGTTCGCCCACCGGGATGCCCACCCCTGTGTCCTTGACGATGGCAGTGACTTTGTTCTGTAGAGATGTTGCATGTTGGGTCTCTACGGCGATTTCCAGCGTTCCGCCCGACGACATCGCTTGACAAGCATTTTTTATCAGGTTCGTAAAGACAATTCGCATTTTGTCAGCATCGAGGGGAAGCATCGGAATTTTCTCCGGAAGATTCAGCCGGACTTGAATCTGATTTTCATCGATCTCCGGTTGTATCATCTCCAACGCAGATTTCAAAATGGGTTCGAGTGCTTGTCGTTGGAGGTTCAGGTGCGTGTCTTGGAAAAAACTGAGTTCATTTTCGATCATTTCGTCGAGTTTCGTCACCCAGCGGATGATCTCGTCCATTTCACCAACAATCTCTTCGGGTTGATCTCTCAGATTCAGGGAGTCCTGTTTTTGGAAATTAACCCGAATCATCTCCGCAGGGGCGCGAATCAGGTTGAGAACGTTTCGTAATTCATGCTGTACCCGTGCGGACATCACGCCAAACACTGCTTCCTTTTCGGCTTTAACAAGTCCCTCTTGCGTTGTTTGCAACTGCCAGAGCAAATGCCGCAGCCGAAGGTTCGCCAGAAGTAAGCTACTGACCACGCCACTGAGGAGCAATGCCAGGCTGGATCCGGTGGCTTCAATCCAAAGGTCGAAGAAAACGAACATCCCGCCGAGGAAAAGGAAGTGGCATAGGATCAGCCCGCTTCCGAAGAGCAGCATGAATCGGTAGCCGTGTCCGCTCCGGTAGATTAAGATTGTTGCCGCGGTGGAAAGGATGGCTAGGCAAGCGACATAGAGGAGATTTCCCCTCCGGCTAAGTTGCCAGACAAAATCTCGATTCAACAGGCTGTTGAGCAGATTTGCGCGTAGATCAAGCGCCGACAGTTCACCCAAGGGTGTCGCTCTCTTGTTGACCCCTGCCGTCGTGGCCGTCGTGATACCAATCAATACGCACTTATCGTTGAATTCTTGCAGAAATTGGGCGGTTTCGGTATCTGCCATCGACAGGGCATCGACAAAGGAAATGTGCTGAAACACCGCCTCGTCGCCTGCAAACCGAATGAATAATTGCCCCTGTGAGTCAATAGGAATACGGACCACCTCTCCCGCCGGCGAGTTGAATTCGAGATATTTTCCACTCCAAAATCCTTCTTGCAATTTTATTGACGTGGGAGAGACACCATAGGTTTGGCACAGGATTGACATTGCGAAGGAGTAGCGGTAGGTATTTGTGTCACGGTCTTTTACGACAAGCTGGGCGAAGCGGGAGATACCATAGGAATGATTCAAAGGGAAGTGACTAAAACTCACCCCCTGTGCCTGTGTTAAGTTGTAGGGTAAGGTGCGCCAATCGGTGACTTCTGGCAGGGCATGACGGTCTATGGCGTGGACACCGGAATAGGGTTGGATGACGAACAGTTTTTCACCAGGAAGCGGTTGTTCATCCTCCCACTCGCGGTTGAACCACGCAACTAAACCAATTGCCTTCGGGTTCACCCGTTGCAGGGAGTTTACCAGAGTGGCGTACATGTGAGGACGCCACGGCAACGGATCAAGGTTCTCCTCGCTTTTGGCATCGATCGTAATCAGCGCAATCTGAGAGGATATTTGCGGAGAACGAGGCGCAGTCCATTGTAGCCGGCCATCTAGTGTCTTCAGCTCGATAAACTCGAAGATATCCAGATCGCGTAGAAACCCGACCACTACGAATGGCAGCAGGCTCACGATGCCGATCAGGAGATATACTTTCTGAGATTGCGCTTGTCTTGGGAGCATAAGGTTTCGTGAGGCGTAAAATGCGTAATCTCCTCATTTGCTCATGGACTCATTTCCCCTGTTTTCCTCTCACTGCTGGCTTCCTTGATACCACGCTGTCGTAAAATTCTGTTGAGGCGATTGGATCAGAACGGAAATCCAGACTGTATCCTTCTCTTGCTTTTTATACATCAACTGTTGGTTTGCGGCGATTTGTTCCGCATTACCGAAGGAGATGCCGCTGTCAAAAACGATCAACAGTTCCCTCTTTTCGTTTGCGACGAGATCGACATCAATCCCAACGTGGCGGAGGAGTTGGGCGTACAACAGCGGTACATTGGGAGTTTCCACCTCAATCGCGTTGAGTCTACGGTAGAGCTTTCGAGCGCGATCGAGATTGGGACTCGGATATGAACGGTTTACAGGATTTTCTTGCGCGGGAGAAACGAGCGGACGAGGAATCGAAGAAACTATCTCGTCACGAAGCGAATCGAGTTGACTGCGAAGATCTTCCAGGTCACGTTGGTTCACCTTGATCGTGTGTATCTTGTCAAAAGCCGAAACGCGACTTTCCGTTTTCGGTTTATTACCAACTGGCAGCACATCAATTGCGGGGCTGTCCTCAAAATTCTCATTAATGCGCTTTCCCTTTTTTGCGTTTTTGCGTTCAAGCCCTTCGTCGATTAACGTACGGACAAGTATCTCACGTCCACCTGAGAGTGTTGGCAGGTCAGTATCATTAGCTATTTTAAGCCGAATCAACGAGAAAGGAGGCATGCGCACCAGATCACTTGCGGTTAATGCTGCGTCCTTTTCCAGAAAGTGCCATTCCCCCTCGCCAGTTTTTAGAATTTCAATCTTACCAAAGGTAAATGTTGCTGTTGCCTCTCCCGATTTGGCGTACAAGGGGCACGCCAGCATCATACAGAGTAAACAGATCATAAAGATTAGGGTTTTGTGTGTCATCATTGATTTTCCTCCTAGTGTGACGTATTGCCTATTGCGTAAAGCGTAAAACGTGAATGAACTGATGAACGCTTTGTCTCCTCTTTTACCGTCTACCTATTGCTCATTTCTCTATTCCCATTCCAGGGAGTGCGCTCAAAAATTCCATCAACCACGGATCAGCAAAGTCTGCTGCAATCCGATTTGCGATTTGATCTTTTGAGATGGGAAACTGAAAAGACTTTCCCCGACGGAAACTCTCACCATATCTTTCCCATGCCTCCTCAACAGGAACAACCTCAGGGATATTCACTGTTTGGAGCGATTCACACCCTGTCCGCCATGCGGCGGCAAAACCGTCTTTGATGAGGGTGGTCTCAACCGGAATCCAGGCATATCCGTTTATGGCCTGGTAGTAATCACTAGGCAAGCCCATCTCTTGTGCCTGATCGAGGGAAACCTGCCCGAGATCCAACGCCATTAATACATGGCCCGGCAGTTGGATGAGAGCAGTTCGAATACCAACTGACTCCAGCAGAGAGCAGTAAAGGGCTGTGCTGTCATCGCAATCACCGAAGGCGTATACATCGTCGTTCCCTGAGATTTGCCCCGTGAGGCGTTCTAACATTTCATGCGGATACTTAATCTCGTCGATGGTCCCACTTGCCCCCGGTATATTCGGATCTGTTGCATAAGATATGCCATGTAAGGCGTTAAAAAGGAGCATGGCCTTATATAAGTTGGGCACCATCTCAGTTGTCTCGATCTCTGTCTTAAATTCTGTGAGAACGCCATCCCTAAAAGCGTGGATTGCCGGATCTTCTGAGGAAATAAAGGAACCGAGTTTTGCAACAGAATCTAGCAGTGTCGTGTGGTTACCGTGTAGCTTCAGGGTTGTCGTGGCGATTCGGTACGCCGTTCCGCCGCTCTCAATGACACGCACCCGTGCTTCGACGCGCTGGGCTTGGGCTAATTCCAATGCGCTGCGTGACAGAACGAGCTGACGCATCGGCACGGAAATTCGCTTGAACGGCTCCAGTACAATGTCAGACGCAACTTCTGTGCCTCCTTCGCCGACGAATTGATCTATGAAAAGCTCAACTCGGACGGTTACGGGTTCATTGCGCTCGTTTTTGAGCCAGATCCTGCCGATTGAATCCTCCGATGTCAACGGGTAATAACGCTCGAGATCGGCACGAGTAAATACCGGCGGCGTAACAGGTTCATCTAAGACGTGCTGTTCTGCTTCCGGATTTGGTGCAGCGTAGTAGTTGTAATGGACGGGGTAGAGATTTCTCACACGAACCTGCTCAATGCGCACCGGCAACTTCCGAAAATCGAAGTTGAGCGAAAGCCCAACATAGGCCGTTGGCGGCAACGTCGGGGGAATCAGATAGGCGACGTTAAAGTCCATCCATTTATACCTTACACTTCCACCCAGCGAATAGGTCGGTGGCTCAGACGTATGCAAATCTTTCTGGAATCCAGCACGGATTGCAAAATTTCGATTCGGCAAAAATTCTGCGCCGAGCTGCAACCGATCCGTCAGGTCTGCAGCAATAAGCCAACCGGAGACGGGCCGATAAGCGATACCGAACTTGTACGCCGTCGGAAAGACCTTTTCGCTAACATCTGAGTCGTGGCGTATCCATGTGCCGGCACTCAATCCAACGCCGGAGCCAAAACCGATGAAATCTTGCGCGAGAAATCCGATTGTCCAGCGGTGCTCTGGTTGGAAGATGACGCCAACATCCGCCCCCCAGCCTGTTGCTCCCCCTTTAGATCGCCCGTCCAGTGAAATCGACCATGTCAAATATTTCAGGTTTGCTCCAAGGGACAGTCGGGGCAATGGGGAGTAACTATAAGCGAAGTTGAAACTGTTACGATTCGCGTCAAGTTCTTCGTCATCAATTCCGACTTGCAGCCAGTCAATACCCAGCGCCATTTTCTCCGATGCCGGCAAAACGGCGCTGAGATAGCTCGTTTCTAACGCATCAAACAACTGCGATGGCGTCTGCTCGAACCCAACGGCATACCTGTCCAAACGGGTAAGTCCAGCGGGATTCCGACGAACGGCATTTTCATCGTCCACGACGCCGATGAATGCTTCCCCGATGCCAATCGCGCGGACCCCCGTTGATGCCCGCTCTTCGATGGCGAATATTGGGATCGCAACGGATAACATGAAAAATATTGAAAGACAGTACCGCATTCCGAATCTCATGCGACGTGCACTCAGTTTTATCAAGGCTGTTTCGGTCATCCATATCATTGAGACTTGAGGCGCTTTAATGGGTAACGAAATGCAGATTCCAAAATCTGTGACAATAGAAATTCCCCACGCTCCCGTTGGCAGGAAATTTGGACTGTGACAAGCGATGTTTTGACAGCAGGCAATTTTGATTGTATAATTTTACCATTAAAAATTCACAAAGGAGACAAATAAGATAGTAAAGCCACAGTTCATGTGCGAAATGGTAAGCGGCACTTCGTAATTTCTAACCGCCTTCGCCGTTTGTCTCGTCTTCCAGAATCCCGTTCCTCACGTTTTACGTTTCACGCTTTATTCCTTAATTATTCTGCACCACAACGACTTTCGTCCCCAATGCTCCCTCCCCTTCAACGGTGACGAAGTAAAAATTGCTGACAACCCGCCGATTCTCATCATCACGCCCGTCCCACTCGAAGACATGTCCTCCGACTGACAAGGGTTCTGATTCTTTTAGTAACCGTCGCAATCGTCCGGCTTCATTATAGATTTTAATCGTTATGTCGTCAGGACGATTTAATCGAAACGAGATCCGCGTTGAGCCCCGGCTGGGCGAAAACACGCGTGGCTGGCATGTCAGATCGGAGATGATTGTGTTCCCTTCTGCTTTTACAGCAGGCCTTGTTGTGATGGCGTACCGTCCAAGCATCGAAACCACCGTTGAGATTGTTCTGCGCTGTGTATCGATTGTCCCACCAATAGGAAGCCATGTTTTGCCATTCCAGCGAGCGATTGTCAAGGTTTCTTTCGCTTTGGAGCGCGAAAACACTGTTGCCGTATCTTCGACGGAGAATTCGATTGTTGCCGGCTTTAGCCGGTGTAGCTGCAAGTCTTCCGGTGCAAAATCATAAACGTGAAACGTAAACTCCCCATGGGTGCGGACAGAGCCTGCTCTCGCGTAGCGGACTCCACTTCGTTGTGAAACGTGATTTGCTGCCCCCTCTGGTACTGGATTAACTGTGACGATCGTTGTCTCTAGCAGACTGTTGGGCGGGAACACAATTTTTGCACGACCGTCTTGGCTTTCTGCCATGCCCGCCCTTTCATGTGCGACCCTTTGACTGAAAAACACAATGACTCGAGCGACACTTTCATGCCCAACCTTATCTTTGACACGCAACCGCAATGTGTATAGCCTAGATAAGTTGGGTGCATCCCATAACGCCAATGTATCGTGGGTGACAGGGCTCGAAAACGCTGGCGGTTTGGAGATGGGTAGCCAGCCATCAGGAGATTCTCCGGAACCGTATTCAATGGTATATTCCTTGAAATTTCGGTCATTTGCTGTGCCGTGGATCTCAATTCTCTGCGGCAATTGTTGGTTCTCAGTCGGGGAAAGGATTTCGGCTTGCGGCAGGAGCCCATCAACAGGCACCGTAATCCTCGCCTCCACGGGACCTGCTCCCGATTGGTCTTGAGCAATTAAGCGAATCTCATACTCGCCATCTATTTTTGGCGGCTCCCATGTTCCCAACACGCCCTCCCGTTTCGGTGCGGTAAACGTACCAATCTCTTGCCATTCGCCTCCTGCCATGGATCTGACTTCTAAGCGATACCACGCGAGGTGTGCATCGTCCGCTGTGCCGCGAATCTCAACCGCTTCCGATACAAATTGGCCGTCGATGGGCTGGGAAATCCGAACTTCGGGTATATTGGCATCAATCTCGACCTGCACTGAATCGTCGGCTTGATTTCCCGCCCCATCCTGAACGTCGAGCCGGAGTTCATACGTTCCTGAAATCTGGGGCGGATTCCAAATCGCCAGTGTCGCACCCCGTTTCGCCGCAATGGGCGATGGTGTAGGAATCTGCTCCGGCTCGTCGCCGGTAAGGGCACGAAACGTCAGTTGATACGCCTCGAAATGTGTATCATCTGCTGTACCAATCACCTCAATGCTTCCTGCTCCCAAAACCGCTCCATCCTTTGGGAATTCTATGACGGTTTCAGGCGGCGTGTTATCCAGGGTGACGATTTTCTCGTCCGTTGAAGGGTGTCCATAACTATCAGTTGCCTTCAGGCGTAACACGTATTCACCGTCAGGCAGTCCAGATTCATTTGTATTCCAACGCGCAATCTCCTCTTCAGTGAAACGGGACTGTCCGCGTCGGATGATTCCTCCCGTCGACGGCTCAGAATTCGGTGGACGAGGGCGATAGTCCAAACTGAAATTTTCAATAATTGCGTCCTGAGCGGTCCCCACATCAACCGTACCGATGATAATGACCTCTCCCTTGATCGGCTGTGTGCCGTCCGGTTGCAAGATCGCAACAAACGGCTTTGCCGATTCATTTTTCAGGTTGACACTGATAAGGGCTGACTCGCCACGATTGCCCGCAGTATCACTGACGCTCGCCCGGAGCAGTATCATACCATAGAACCTTGAAGTATTCCAGTTTATTGTGCGGTGGACCTCTGTGTGCCCTTCCGTGACTGTTCCACGAGCGAGCTCGATCCAATCCAGATTGTTTCCGTTTTCTTCGGTGGACGCGCCCGTTTGTGGTGGGGACGTATATTCTAACACATAGTCACTTAGATGTGCATCGGCCAACTCGATTTCGATCTCGGCTTCGCCTGAAATTGAGGCGTTATCCTCTGGTTGCTTTATTTTCACCCGAGGGAGTGTGTTATCAACTTCAACGGTGACCGACTCCGCGGCACGATGTTGCCGATCAAATTGACCATTCGGAGTATCCCGTACCACCAACCGAATCGCGTATAAATCATCGGCGACAGTTTGTGTATTCCAACGATAAAGCGTATCTCCTTTGACCGGCACCGTCGAAACGAAAGGCGGCGGCGGTGTACCCGAAACTGAATCTCCGGGAAAGATACGGATCTGATAATCCAAGAAATCCGTTTCATCCGTCGCGGTTCCCTCGATTTCATAAACGCCGCCAATCACAGCCTCCGGTTTTGGGTTGGTAATACTCACGCTCGGCGCGAGGGAGTCAATCACAAATTCTGCACTCGCCCCCACCGCATCCACGTTGCCTTCCCTATCAGTGGCATGGACTATAAAACGATGCTGTCCTTCTACAAGGCTTGACAATAGCGCACGCTTATCAAGACCGCCATCGTCGGTGGGGGTCGGCGGTCCGTTGTCGAGTTGGTAGACATAGTGAAGTTCTCCTGTTGGCGTGCTGGCATCGCCGCCTTCAAACTTAAAGACGACGCTGGTGTCTCCGACAATTTCGCCATTTGTCGGTCCGTCGGTAATCCGTGTGCGAGGCGGAATCATCTCCGGATTAAAGCGGCTGACTCCGCCACTATCCTTACTGCCAAACCAGAGTCCCCCGTCCGCTTCGGTGATTGCCGAGATGTTGTTACTGTTGAGCCCTTCGCTCGCAGTCAGTGTCCGCTCAAACCGACCGTTTTGGAATAGACTGACTCCATCAGCCGTTCCAATCCAGATCCGATTCCTTCCATCACGGTAAAGTGCCTGCACATGGTTATCCACCAATCCGTCAGTGGTTGTCAGTGAAGTGGTGAGACTTAACGTATCTTCGTCAAAAATCTGAATACCGGTATCTGTTCCGACCCAGGTCTCGCCGGTAGACGCTTCTAAAATGGTGTTAATCGAGAGTTGTTCAGGCAGGCTGTAGATTCGGTTCAAATTTAACCCGTCGTAAACCCACAGGTCGCTACCGCCTTCATCGTTCCCAACCGTTCCGAAGTACATCCGCCCCAGCGAGTCTGTGAACATAACGACGATTGTCCGACCAATCTCCGGAAATAGATTCCTTTCCCATTGTATCCCGTCATAACGGTCTAAACCGGGGAGGTCATCTGTCGGCAAAAAACCCGTTCCGGTCCAAACATCGCCAACTGAATCGACGACGATCGATTGAACGCTATTGACGTTAATATCTGGAAGCCGAAAAATTTCCCATGAAACCCCATCGAAAACGCCAAGGCCGGCGTTAGTTCCAACCCAGATTCGCCCCCGAAAATCTTCGGCTAACGCGCGAATCTCATTTCCCGGAGGCCCACTGACCAACTCAACCCCATTCATCGTATAGCGGCTCAATCCATTGCGCGTCCCAACCCAAAGCTCGCCCCGCCGGTCTGTCAACATCGCTGTCACACTGTCGTCGCTCAATCCGTTATCTGTAGTGATCGACTTCCATGACCGATCTGAAAAATTGACCCCATTATCGCGGGTCCCGACCCAGATCTCGCCGGTTCGTGTTTCAAACAGCGTCTGGATATTGTTGCTTGCTAAACTATTTGCTCTTGTCAGATGACGCCAATGCCCGAAATCGCGGAGCACCGCAGGAGAGAATTGTGACGGCGTGCGAAATTGGCTAACGCCGGCAGTTGTCCCGATCCAGATCGTTGCCTCCCTATCGCTCATTATGGATTGCACATTGTTTCCGATTAAGAGCCCATTCTGCGCCGTTACAACATGCCAGGTCAAACCGTCGTAAACCGCCGCGCCCCCCGTTGTGCCGACCCAGAGATTGCCGATGTGGTCTTCCAAAATTGCCTGCACGTCACCATTCGGTAAGCCATCGTTCACGCTAAAAATTTCCCACCCCACGCCATCGAAACGGCTGACAAGGTTCCCACTTTGGAGACGGTTGCTCCGTGAAAGTCCAAACCAGAGGTCCCCAACCTCATCCTCATAGATGACCTGTACGCCTTGATCGAGTTGTCCAACTGCCGCGTCATTGACAGGACACCAAATTTCGCCGTCAAACCAGTTGACGCCAAGCGGCGTCCCGATCCAGATTTCACCATTTTGGCGCTGGATCATCGTCACAACACGCGCTCCGATACCGATCAATCCCCTTTCACCCGTATCGTGTTGCAGCCAGTCAATCTGTTGCCGTGAATCGTTCCATACACCTCGATAGACCCCCGCGTTTGTCGCAACCCAGATAAAGCCCGCAACGCCTTCAAAAACCTCGAAAACATCATTGTCTTGGGGGCCCCCGTCCGACATGCCGGCCTCGTGCCAGAAACCGTCCAAACGGCTCAAACCCTTGTCTGTCCCCAACCAGATTTGCCCGAATCGATCTTCAGTGATGGTTCTAACGTTGTTGCTGCTCAGACCATCGCCGATTCGCGTGAAATTTCGCCATTGGAAGTTTTGCTGGGCAAATGTGACGCCGGGCGTCAGGAAGGAAAGAATAAGGAAAAGCGTGAAAGGTGACAGGTGAAACGTGAAGCGTAAAGTGTATTGGGAAAATAAGAGGAGGCGGAAATGAGGAAATCGGGAGATGAAAAAATAGAGAAATGCGCTCATTGTGTAGATGTCCAAATTAACGACGCTGATCGCTTTGTTAGCATTTGGAGTTTTGGTCAACAGGCTCTTGAAGTGTGCATCCGAGAATCAGACAAATAGTTGGAAATGACAACCGTCGCTTCCTTACCCAGATATTGCTTTGCGAGAAATAGAGAGCGAGACCTGTTTTTCATTGCGCCGCTACGCTCCTTCTATTTATAGTTTGTATCAAATGACCCCATGAGCTAAACTATGGCGAACCCTATAAATAAGTAGACATTTTCTTATATTGCTGGTATCCTATAGTTATTATGAGGGGTGTGCATAAATATAGTTGACATAATCAAGCCAAAAGGGTTTCCTATTGTTATCATAGCAAAAGGAGCCCCAATATGGTACAAAGACCAATGTTGGCTGATTATGTCACTCTTATTATGCAACTCTTTGAGCAGTTTATGCAACACCGTATTGACAAACCAGGTGTCACACACGCAAAACCATTGACATATTCAACCACCTCGTTTATCATTTTCTTCATGTTGATGCAGTTTCACGGCATCTATGGCTTCAAAACGCAATGGCGGTGGCTAATCAATCACCCAGAAGTGTTACAAATGCTGGGGTGGCAACAGCCCCCTCATCGAACCACGATTGCACGTCGCTATAAGGCATTATATGAAGTGATAGAGGTATTTGTATTGTTTATCGGTCAGTATGCCACTGACTTGTCCCAACAATTCAACTTGGCTCATCTGGTAGCCGACAAAAGTTTATTTAAGGCACGAGGACCCGTCTGGCATCAAACTGACCGCAAAGCAGGAAAAGTACCTAAACATCTACGCAACCTCGACACCGATGCCACGTGGAGCAAGAGTGGTTATCATGGCTGGGTCTATGGCTACGGACTTCACATTATCTGCACACAAGGTGCGTTCCCAACACTGATAACTGTGCACCGTGCGTCGGTCTCCGAAAGTTGGGCGATAGATGCTAAAGCGTCTGAGATTCTGACACAACTTTCACCGCAGACACTCACTGCCGATGATGCCTATACCCAAGCAGACCGTATCCGTCGTTGGGCGAAGGCACAAGTCGCTTTGATTACCCCGGCACTTAGATGGACAAAGGGACGGTTTGCCAAGGCGTATCATCGATTTATCAACCAACCCAAGCAGCGTCTCTGTTTAAGCAAACGTCGCAGTTCGGTTGAACCGTTGTTTGACTTGATTGCTAAAGTGATAGGCGCCACTCCTCAACAGAAGCAGTTACCGGTCAAGGGGTTTTTCAATGTACGCTGTTGTTTAGCTATCGGGGTGTTATCAGTGCAAGTGGCTATGATTGCCAATGCCATATGGAAGTTACCTGCTCGCAATATCTCTCATATGGCGGCTGTTTTCCAATGAACTACTATGCACACCCCTCAGTTATTATGGCCTATTCTTTAGATTTACGCAAACGCGTCTTAGATTTTATCGCAGCTGGCGGTGGCAAGACCGAAGCGAGCCGCCGTTTTTCCGTCGCCCGCTCAACGCTGTATAAGTGGTTGAATGCGCCTGACCCGCTCAAACGTCAGAAACCAGGGCCCCGTCGCCCGCGAACCCTTGACCCCGATGCGCTGAGAAAACATGTCGCTGATTTTCCAGACCAGACCTACGCCGAGCGCGCAGCTCATTTTGGTGTGTCAAAGTCTTGTATCGGGTATGGGCTGAAAAATATCGGTTGCACCCGAAAAAAAAGTCTCGGATATAAGGAGCAATGCGCTGAAAAACGACAAGCGTATCTTCAGCAACTCGCACAAGTGAAAGCCTCTGGTAAGTCTTTTGTTTATGTCGATGAGAGTGGGTTTCGAGACGAAAGTTATAGACGTTATGGGTATGCACCCAAAGGGGAAAAAGTCTTTGGACTTATCTCAAGCCAACGCACCCGGACAGCGACACTTATTGCGGCACGGGTGTTCAAAGGGAGCTGCAAAGCGGTAGATTTCAATGACTGGTTAGCTGAACAGTTATGTCCACGTTTGACTTCAAAACAGGTTGTAATCCTTGATAATGCGCGGCTTCACAAAACACCTCGGACCCGAGAGTTGATAGAGGCTTCAGGAGCGAGTCTGATGTTCCTACCGCCTTATTCTCCAGATTACAATCCGATTGAACACGATTTTGCCAATATCAAGCGATACCGAGAATATCACCCCGAAACCACACTTCACGATATTATTCAAATGTACCATTAATTCTAAGATCTACCATAAAAGGAGATGGTATTGCCATCAACTACAATCCACTCATGGAGGTCAATATGAAACCACAAAGCAATACAGCCTACGGTATCAACCGTCTACAATCAAAGACCGCAAGGGCAGCCATCATTCAGAAGATTTCATCAGACTTTAATCTAATGCCACTGATTGCCGAAGCCTACTATAAACAGATTGCTTCCTACTTTGCTCAACATGCCGAAATTGAACTCACGTCAGGCCAAATCTGCTATGAGGCAGTCGCAGCCGATGAACCGGCAGGCAAACATATCGCGTTAGCGAAAAAAGTCTCATGTCAACTCACTCTCAATGATGTCCAAACTGACCTTGAGATGTTAGCCGATTATGGGCTTTCTGGACTCAGACGCCATCGAATTCTCCGATTAACCAAACAAGCCTATGACCAAGATGCCCTGCTCAGCTATGAAGATTTAGCGGTGCTATTAACCACCAGTCCAGCGACCGTCAAGCGCGACATTCGACAGTTGAAACAGGACGGTTACTTTGTTATGACTCGCGGTGCCAAACATGACATGGGGCCTGGCATCTCTCATAAGACTCAGATTCTGGAATTGTACTTCAAAGGGTATCAGTTCACTGAAATTGAGCAAAAGACTAATCATACCCAACGAGCGGTCTGGCGATACTTGCGCGATTTCACACAGGTAGCAAGCCTCCATCATCAAGGCTTTCCAAAGGGACAGATACGGCTCATTACGCATCTATCGGACCGACTAATTCGGGAGTATCTCTTGCTATATGATGAGTACCAACAAACACAACGAATGACTCAACTCCTTCACCCGGAACCGGTTGATGCGGAAAAGGGGAACCCCTCATGAGTAAACCCTTGACTCGAACCGAAGTCAACGAGAAGAAATTCAGACGCCTCAATGATAAATCCCTGCAATAGCTACTAATTCATCGCTTTATCAATTCTTACGGTTATGACAAAGGAGAAGTCACGGCGGCTGTCATTGTTGATGACATTGTCAAAACCATTGAAGGCTATTTCTTGATTGCCCTCCCCCTTGAGAAACTCGCCACAGGAGACCAAATCCCTAATCAGCGAATGCTCAGTTATGGGCAATTGGTCTGGATGGCTGTGCCGATTGATGAATACCCACAAAAAGGGAAGTCAATCGTCAAAACCGCTATGAAGCCGGTTGTTCTGACCTACCTCGCTTCTGAGGATATTGAATCCTTTCGCAACGGTTTTACTTCCCGGCAACTCAGAATCAATTGATTAGTCCGATGGTGTTATCAAGCCTATGACCAAGGCGCATTATTGACCCAACTCGACCTAGCTGTGTTGCTCAATATCTGTGATGCCATCGTCAGCGACTATGTCAATGAGTGGCAAAAAAATAGTGGAAAACTCTTGCCCACCCGGGGCAATATCCATGATTTATCGGGAGCGATTACCCACAAGAAAGAGATTGTTACCCTCTATCTCCAAGGGCATCTGCTGCCAAAACCAGCCACTCTAAAGAAGCGGTTGACCGATACATTCGCGATTATGAGTCCGTTAAGACGGTTCGTGCCGCTACGGAGGATATTGACAAAATCTCTCAGATTACCCGGCTCTCCAAACGCGTCATCTCTCAATATCTTGACCTGATTCCTCAACATTCGCTTGATGACATGGACGCTAACTTAGCAACCGAATCAGAAAGCTGTAAAGATGCCAACACCCTGTTCCGTTCCGAACCTACAGGAGACCCCCAATGATAAAATCGGACAAACGTTGCTTAGCGTTTTGCCCAACAAAACATCGTAATTTTACTTGAAGATTGGTTTGACACCCGCTATCTTTTTTGCTATACTTCGTTACGCTTATATCCAAGCGTATCCATTTCTCGAAGGAGATGCGAGTTCACCCAATCCAACCCGCTCATGGGTGATGGCTGGAAGGCAATAGACATCAGCATTCCAACCATCATCTGGTCATTTGATACTATTTCAGAATCAGCATTTTCTGTGTCGCAACAAAATCACCAGCTTTGAGTACATAAAAGTACACGCCGCTGGCAGCGTGCTCTCCCAATTGAGTACGTCCGTCCCAATAGGCCGCTCTTTCTTTGGTGATGTACTGTCCCGGTGGTTTCAGACCGAGCTCTAAAGTGCGCACCAACTGCCCCGCCATATTGTAAATCTCAATCAATACGGAGGAACCCTCCGCCAACTCGTAAGGCATCCAAACGTCCGGATTGAACGGATTCGGGTAACTTTGTAGCAACCGAGTACGGATTGGGGCCGCCGGAATATTCATCTCAGGCTTGAAGGTGGGGGTAAAGCCATTCAGTCCGATGCTCGGTGTGCCCATGATGCCAAGCGCGTTCACAGGCACAACGGCGTAATAGTAGGTGACACTCTGTGGATTAAATGAGGGACTGCTTAGATCGAATTGCGCCCGGTCCAGATCGACATCTTGAAATATCGTTGTGTCTTCAAAGCGGGTATCCGTCGCGTTGACACGCCTGACAATGTTGATGTCGCTGTCAGGGATGCCGTTCTCATCACGGTCTGCGGCATTCAAAACCTCCGCCGCGCTCTGGAGTGGCTGCGGGTCGTCGGTATTGATGAACGCGGCGTGCCGCTTGCGGACAATAACTATCTCACGAATATCTGTCAGATCTTCAAGCTCCCATTGTACAAGCACGCCGTTGTTGCCTTCCGAAACAGTCGGCGTTGAGAGCTTCCCAGCCGGTGGACGACCGGCCATATAGCTCACAGAACCACCGAAATAGCCGCCACCGGGGATAACGACATGTTCGATATCCGGGCGGACGTTGATTAGGATCAGCGTAATCTTCTCAATCTCGCCCCCAAAATCTTTGAACGTGATCTGCGCTTCCTGAGAACGATGATAAGTGAACGCCTCTCGAACTTCAGTTATCCCATCGCGTCTTTCAACGATAAACTTCGCGCCCCAACCGCGCAAACCGGTAATATCGTGCCGATCCAATTCCTGCTGAATTGCATTGCGATCCGCGAGGCTGAGAGCATCTATGTCAATCGGGGCGAGGTCTGTGCCATCAACCTTAACCGCGAATTCCTTCATCACAACACCAAGCGCAGGTTCAAAGACAATATAGCGAGCCGAGAAGGGTTCTGGCATCGCCTCTGAATCAAAATCAACGCGGACGGGATAGGCGTTATGCACATCAGTCGGATGAATGGCGACCGGCGGGAAACGGTGCCCGTTGAAGTAGTGCTGCTTGTCATCACGGTCATCAGTAAAGTAATTCCACTCGGTGAAGGTCTTAAACACCTCAACAAGCGTTGTACCGTGATCTGTGAACACCTGCGAAAAGTTACCGTATTCGCGGAAGCTGCCTTCTGTTGTATTTCCATAAAACTGCCTGATGATATCGACATCAAATCGCTCCGCCATATAAAGCGCCCAGATCACAGCCGCGTACTCGTGCAAACCAACGCGGCTATCAAGGGCAATGTCAGGCTGACGCAAAAAAATGTCAAGCTGTCTGGCATAGTAGTTATACGCATCGGTCTCACCAATCTCATCGGGGTCTGGGATATCGTCGAGATCGTCAATCCGTCCGCCGTCATATACCTTCGACTCAATCCATGTGGCAGAGGCTTCCATAAACCATGTTGGCATTCGCGCATTATAGCCAAACTGAACGCCGTGGATGAACTCATGGGCGCACGTCGTTTCAATGAATCGGATGCCTTCAGATCTTCCGAAAAAGTCATATATACGGGAATTGATCGCGAAATAGGGGCCAAAGGTCGCAACGGTTGATAACACCCGCCCATTGTACCAGTCTACTGTTGTGAAGCCAAGCGCAGGAAACATGAACAGATATACGTCGTATTTATGATTGCCACCATTTTCAGCCACCCAAAAATCGTCAAACGGCTGCTTAAAGCCCATCAGATCCACTTCAACATGGAAAGAGCGCTCCATCGCCTCCGCACAAATATCGACGAAATCCGGGACGCCGTTCATCGGATTGAGATCTTCAAGCGGCGGTGCATTGAGGCCGACAGTGGTATAGTGGAACCGAAAGTGCGGTGTGTCAAACTTCTTGGGCAGGTAAACAGAACCGTAGGCGCTGCCGGGCAGCCCCGGGCGCAGGAAAATCCCCTGAAACTCCCGTTGATAGATCGCTGGAAGGTGATTCCAGTTTCTGGCGAGGATATTGAAGCTGTCCGTAAAGCACTTCTCAATTTCGCTGGGCGCGTAACTCGGTTTGAGGTTAATATACTTTCGGACAGTCCGAATTGCGCTATGCAGTTCCGGATCGGGGGGGAGTGCGTCAACAAATAAGGGCGTAAAGACGAAAAATCCGACGGTCAATAAAATAAATAAGCACAATCTCAAGCGGTTCACTCATTTCTCCTCTAATCCTATTGTTTTGGAGAGTTCCCATTGTATCGAGACCAACTCTTACTGCGAACGTTGGGAATAATAACATCTTGCCTCTTTCTTTGTCAACTACTTTGGATTTTTCCCATGGGACACTTTCGGAAGGTTCGTCACGTGACCGGAAATCGGCGCCGTGCGATAAAACCTTCCGAAGGTTATTTCTAACGTTTTCGCCTTTTTCTCATCCTGCATCTTATGTTATAATGAAAGAACCGATTTATCCAAAATTTCCGCATTTTTCAGTGATTATTTTGCATGAGTGCGCGAAAGTGACTATTTTCTTGCGTTCTACCCTCTAACCTGTTTTAGCTGAGTCAAATACAAGTAAATCATTGTTGTTGTTAAAATTTCATGTAGAGGTTTATTATGCAGCCATTACAATTTGTTAAAGATAGTATCAAGAAGTTATTTTACGCCGTCTACCAGAAACGCCTTGAGCGAGAAGCCAGCCGGTGGCAGATTCCTCATCACATCGGAATTATCCTGGACGGTAATCGCCGCCACGCGAAAGAGCAAGGCTTCTTCGATGTCACCCAAAAGCAGTACGGACACTATGAAGGTGGGGATAAGCTAGAAGAAGTCCTCTATTGGTGCGACGAATTGGGCGTCAAGATTATTTCGATCTGGATCTTTTCGCTCGATAACTTCGAGAATCGCGAAGAAGCTGAGGTTGCAGAGATTTTGAATGTGATCGAGACAAAAATGCGATCGCTTCTCACCATCGAAGGACTCCACACGAATCAGATTAAGGTTCGACCCATCGGCAAGATTGAGTTGCTGCCGCCGAGTCTTCAGGAAGCCATTCGTGACGTGGAGGAAGCCACAAAGAATTATGATGAATTCATCCTGAATGTTGCTGTGGCTTATGGGGGGCGCGAGGAAATCGTCGAGGCATTCCGCAGTCACTTAAGGTCGGAGGTAGCAGCAGGTAAAGACCTCGCTCAGGTAGCAGAGGAACTCAGTGTAGGTAAGATTACCCCGCACCTCTACACTTCCAATCTACCAGATCCCGATCTGATCGTCCGAACCAGCGGAGAAGTGCGGTTAAGCGGTTTCTTGCTCTGGCAGAGCGCATACTCAGAATACTACTTCTGCGATACATACTGGCCAGGGTTCAGAAAGATCGACTTCCTCCGCGCAATCCGTGATTATAGCCAGCGGGAGAGGAGGTTCGGAAAATAGCTGCCTAACACTTATGCCTTCCGACTACCGCCGTTGGGCGATGTCAATAAGCGTACCACCGACAACTTTGTATTTATGAGAATCTAATCGCTCAACCTTCGCTCGTTTGGCTTTCGCGTCTACCGTTTTCTCATCGTGCATTTCCGTGATAAACTCGTAGGGCGGCGCGATGGTGAACGGCTGGATCTCACCAATCTTCGCCATTGCTGTCTTTCCACCCGCGCGGAGCAGTTCCCTCGCTTTCGCGGGCGCAAGCGATAACGCATTCGTCCGCGAGAGCCCCTTTTTCGTCATCACCGACACAATGTTCGGCGCGTACTGCTGTGCTTCGGCAATTGCTGTATCATCGCCGCTGATGAATACCGTTGGAATGCCGAATGAACCTGCGAGTGCAGCGTTAAACCCGATTTCTCCGATCAGTTCGCCGTTGAGCCAGCAGTTGGCAATCGCACGCGAGCTCCAACTGTGACAGAGGACACCGTGTTTTGTGTTTTCCATCGCGTGATGCCCATAGAGGAAAAGCGCGTCAAACGATTCATCCAATCCCCAGGGCGCAGAAATCGGACGACCAATTATCATCTGTACTTCCGGGTGCATCAGTTCGTAGTCGATCCCCCCGGGACCATGACCGTCTAAAAACCAGATCTTTTTCGCTCCGCCTTCCAACACGCCCTCAACAAGCGCATTGACCTCCAATGTGGCGAGGCGTTTCGCTTGTTCGTAGTATTTCGAGTCGCTATAGGTCTGTTGGTGAAAATCTACGACACCGGCTGCGCCTTCCAGGTCACCGAGTACGAATATTTTCATGTCATCTCCTTTTGATTTCAGAAATTTCTTGACAAGTAATCGCAACTGTTCCATAATAACTATGAAGAGATTTAACGAGATAGCCCCGCTGCGCTCAACTTGTCGATATATGTATTGCGTAAAACGTAATGTAAACTTGCAATTTTGGTTATTATAGCACTGTTCGTTGATTTGTCAATTTTTATATATGGAGGTTATACATGGGTTTCAAACTTGGCTATAGCACGTTACGCTGGCAGACGCCTGATCTCGAACCGCTCTTGGTACAACTCAAGGAAGCGGGGTGGGACGGATGGGAGATGCGGCAATCCTTCGATTGGGTCGGCACGCCCAAGCGTGTCCGGCAGATCTGCGACAATGTCGGTTTACCCGTCGTTGTCGTGACAGCACGAGGGCTGCCGATTGACAAAAATTGGGAGCAGATGGAGATGAACAAGCGCCGGATGGACTTTGCTGCTGAAGTCGGAGCCGACTGCTTCATGTTCATGGGAGCTGGTAAGCCGAAAGATCGTCCTGTCAGTGACGACGACATTGCTGCGCTGGCAGATGTTTCGGAGGAATGGGCGGAATATGCCGGGCAGTACGATCTGGATGTATGCTACCATATTCATACCAACACGACGATTGACTCGATTGAGGATTGGGCGAAATATATGAGCTTGCTCAGGAATTGCAAGCTGTGTATCGACGTTTCGCATTCGGCGCTATGGGGGTATGATCCCGTCGAATCGATACGTCGCTATAAGGATCAATTAATCTATGTCCACCTTCAAGACTATGCCAGCTACACCGGTGGCGACGGTGCCTCTTATGCCGTGAATTGGGTTGATGTCGGCGGTGGAACAGCAATGGATTTCCCAGCGATTATGAAAACCTTAGCGGAGATTGGGTATGATCGTTGGGTGACAGCATGCCCCGGTCAAGTCGAAGGTCGATCTGATGAAGAAGGGATGCGAGTGAATCGGGAGTATCTTCGAGAGTTGGGCTATTAGGCGTAAAACGTAATGCGTAAAACGTGAAACGTAAAGATGCAGGGCTACATTGGAATCCTTGCTTCCCTGTATTTCTGAATCTTTGATAACACAATATATGTTTTTACAGAAATCAACCTTGAAGATGAATTTGATTTCACAGGGCCTAAAAAATTCGACGCAGCGACCGGTTACCGAACACGGTCGACGCTTGTGGTACCGATGAAAAACCATGAAGACAGTGTCATTGGCGTGTTATCCTTTACGAACCTTGACGGCGAAAGACCGTCCATATAAGAAACCAATGCCGATGGAAGTTGCGCTTTCAATTTTGAAACGAGTGGCTGAAGAGGGGGACATTGACCTTGATATTTTGGAACTCATGATCCGGGAGAAGGTACATGAGAAGTTTGAGACAGCATACGAGGCGAATCAGAATAAAAATGCCTCAGAGGAAAGTATCAAGTCGCCATTTGCCTAACTTGATGGAAGATTGGCATGAGTTAAAGTAGAATTTCACTATATTTCCCACCGTCTTATTATCGCTCAATACGCATCACAGCCACCCCTGATCTCTCCGGGTAAAGTCACAGAGGTAGACCTTACGTTTCACACATCATTCTTTGTGCACCAGTTTTTTCGTCTTCCACCGTCCCCGCCTGAACCACAACCACATCATCACACCTTGCACAACGTTTGCCAGGGCAATGCCAATCCAGATGCCCACCATTCCCACTAGATAGGAAAGCGCGATCACCAGAATCAGCCCAATACCGAGTTGACAGATTAATGTCAGCACCATCGGGGAAACGGTATCCCCGGCGCCGTTGAGGGCGCGACCCAGCACAATGGAAACCGCGATGAATCCGAAAGTGACGGAAAGGAAACGCAGGTAGACGCTTCCAACCTGGATTACTTCTGTTTCGCCAGTGAATATCGTAATAAAGGCGCGTGGGAAAAAGAAGAGAGAAAGTCCGAGGATTGTCATAAGCGCCGTCGCCAATCCAGCGGCGAGATGGGCTGATTTCTCCGCTCTGTCGATTCGACCTGCCCCAAGATTCTGCCCCACCATTGGCGAGACAGCGTTGGCGAATCCGAAACCCAAATGCATCACGAGGATTCGGAGTCGCATACAGATGGCGTAGGCTGCCACAGCATTGGTTCCATAAATCGCCACAACTCGAATAAACCCCAGCCGGGAGACGTGTCTCAGAAATCCTTGCATTGAACTAAAAATTCCAAGGCGCAGGATTTCGCCCATTGCTGACAGGTCGACACGGCGTTTAACATACTTCAGCGAGATTGCGCCACGTTCGCTGAAACAGAGGTACAGGAAAATCGCAACCCCACCGCTCCGTCCGATGACGCTTGCATACGCCGATCCGGCAACTCCTAGACGCGGAAATTTCCAAATGCCAAATATCAGCAAGGGATCAAGGATGATATTCAGAAGGGTTGAGAAGATCATGACAACCATCGGCGTAACTGCATCTCCAACCCCCCTGAAAACGGAGCCTAAAGTCATGGATACGAACATCATGATGCCGCCAAGCAATGTGATGCGCAAATAAGGAATGCCCAGCCGTATAACTTCCTCCTCTGCTCCTAGCAGCCGCAATCCGAGTTCAGCGAGTGGATAGCCCAGACACGCAATCCCAAGCGGACATACAACGCTCAAAATGAGCGCCTGCATCGCAATGTTCTCCCCTTGTGCTCTCTGTTTCGCGCCGATAGACTGAGAAACCATAATGACCGTCCCCATCGAAATTCCGAGTGAAAGCACACTAATCAGCCGCTGGAGATTTGCGCTCATATCGACGGCGGAAATCGCTTCCGCTCCCAGTTTGCCAACGAAAATCATATCGACCACACTGAAAGAATCCTGCAGAATATTGCTGAGGGCAATCGGCCAGGCAAGATGCACGAGGTTTTTGAGGATGCTCCCCTGGGTAAGGTCATGCTTGGATTTTTTCATAATCACTCGCTTTCTCTCCGATGTGTATTGACGAATCTTCGACGACGTAGCGCCTATCTTTGTTTAGCGAATTTAAGCAGACGAATTTAAGCAGACAAGTACCTGGACCAAATTTTCGCATCTTCTTAGCCGGTCAGAAACCGAGTTTTTCTGAAAAACTCGGTTTCTATGCATCCAAAAACTTACGTCCAAGTACATAAAACGCGAAATGTGAAGATATTCCATTTCCCTCATTTCCCCATTTTCTGATCTTCATTTTGCCAATTTCCTCCTAATTTCGTTTTCTGATTTTCTCAACTTCAGTTTCCTAATTTTTTTCATAAAAAAACTCTTGACAAATTTTCAATAATCGTTTATTATATTGCTCCCTGTCGAACATATTGTATGGTAGAAAAATTTATACACAATATATTGGTGTTCTATGAAATGTCTATACTGCGGTGAGTCAAACATAAGAGTCATCGACAAACGTGATACTGACGGAGGAAACGCCATCCGTAGACGCCGAGAGTGTCTCCATTGCTCAAAGCGGTTTACGACGTATGAGCGGGCTGAAGTGTTAGATCTGTCCATCATCAAGAAAGATCAGCGTCGAGAGGCGTTTGATCGGCAAAAGCTGAAGCGCAATATAATGAAGGCTTGTGAGAAACGCGTAATCAGCCAGGAAACCATTGATTACCTGATTGGGCATATTGAACAACAACTCATCAGCATGCACAAATCCGAGATCGAAAGTCATGTCATTGGTGAGCTTGTCATGGATGCCCTCAAAGGTTTGGATCAGGTGGCGTACATTCGGTTCGCTTCTGTCTATCGTGATTTCAAGGATGCGGCAGACTTTGAAAAAGAACTCCGTCAATTGGCACACAACGCGCAGATTAATGAAACATAGGGTTCAAATAAAGCGTTGAAATAAAGGGGGAGTGTCAAACGATATATGGGTAGACTCATCGTGTCTGTCTATTAATTTGTGCGATCAGAATCTTGAATAGCAATGATGAGAAAGGAATAAATGTGGCCCCAACCAATGATCAGATTAATAAGGATTCTATAGCCGCTGCGCCATCGGACGAGACTACCGACATCGAACACGCGCCTCCTTACGAAGGGGGGCAGAAGCGTGGCTTGAAGATCGATCGGCGGTATACCATGCCCGGCGTGCATCTATTTGATGAAATTGAGTGGGAACACCGGATCTCGGTGATCTATAATGAAAAAGGCGAAGTCATCTTCGAGCAAAAAGCGGTCGAGGTTCCGTCAAGCTGGTCCCAATTGGCAACAGACATTGCTGTGTCCAAATACTTCCGCAAAGCGGGCCTGCCTGAGACGGAGGGTGAAACAAGCGTCCGCCAACTCATTCGGCGCGTCGCGCATACCATCCGCCAAGCCGGCGAAGAGCTCGGGGGCTACTTCGCCACGCCAAGCGATGCCGATGCCATTGAAGCAGAATTGACGAATCTGCTGGTCACGCAACGCGGCGCATTTAATTCGCCTGTGTGGTTTAATTGTGGATTGTACCATCAGTACGGGATTAAAGGCGGTTCAGGGAACTGGTACTGGGATTTTGAACAAAACGGTGTAGTTCAGACGGACAATAACTACAATCACCCGCAATGCAGTGCGTGCTTCATACAATCCGTCGAAGATGACCTGATGTCGATTTTTGAGTTAGTCAAAAATGAAGCGAGCGTCTTTAAGTACGGCTCAGGCACGGGAACGAATTTTTCCAAGATTCGGGGACGGCAGGAAAAACTTTCTGGGGGCGGTACCAGCAGTGGATTGATGTCTTTCCTTGAGGTTTTAGACCGCGGGGCTGGAGCCACGAAGAGCGGGGGCACCACCCGACGCGCGGCCAAAATGGTGTGTCTCGATATGGACCACCCGGAGATTGTCGATTTCATCAACTGGAAGATGAATGAGGAGAAGAAGGTTGCTGTACTGGTTGCTGCGGGTTATTCCTCCGATTTCAACGAGGAGGCGTACAAAACTGTCTCAGGGCAAAACTCAAATAACTCTGTCCGACTCACAGACGAATTTATGAACGCCTATCTGCGCGGCGACACATGGCATACGACGTTGCGTACCACCGGCGAAATCTGTGAAACGTTTGAAGTCGGAGATCTTATGCGGCAGATCTCACAGGCGGCCTGGGCGTGTGCAGATCCGGGCGTGCAGTTTGATACGACCATTAATGACTGGCATACCTGCGCGAACACCGATCGGATTTATAGCAGTAACCCTTGCAGCGAGTACATGTTCCTAGAAAATACATCATGTAACCTTGCCTCTATCAACCTTCTCAAATTCCTCGACGACGATGGAAACTTCGATGTCGAAGGGTTCAAGCACGCTTGCCGAATCTTCTTCATCAGTCAAGAAATCCTCGTGGATTTTTCATCTTATCCGACAAAGGCAATCGCTCAAAACAGCCACGATTATCGGCCACTTGGATTAGGGTATGCAAACCTGGGCACACTGCTGATGGTCAACGGTATCCCCTACGATAGCGAAGAAGGGTATGCAATCTGCGGTGCAATCACAGCGATTCTGTGTGGTGAGGCGTACCGCACTTCAGCGGAGATGGCTGCGGTCAAGGGCCCCTTCCCCGGATTCGAGAAGAACCGTGAACCAATGCTGCATGTGATGAATAAGCACCGTGCTTCAGCTTACCGCATTAACTCCGATGCCTGCCCGCCTGACCTTTTGAAAGCCGCACAACAGACGTGGGATGACGCTGTTGAGATGGGAAAGAGGTATGGTTACCGCAATGCTCAAGCAACAGTGTTGGCTCCTACCGGCACTATAGGGCTCCTCATGGAATGTGACACGACAGGCGTTGAACCCGAATTTGCGCTCGTGAAATTCAAGAAGCTGGCAGGCGGCGGGTACTTTAAGATTATCAATCAATCTGTCCCTCGTGCGCTGAAAAGACTCGGTTATACGGATGAAGAGATTGACGACATTGTAACGTATGTTCAAGGCACCTCATCGCTGATTGGTTCGCCGCATATTAACAATGTCTCACTCAAGCAGAAGGGCTTAACCGATGAAGAAATTGGTCAGATTGAAGCGACGTTACCTTCCGTCTTTGAGTTGGCTCATGCCTTTAACGCTTACACCATTGGCGAAGAAGGGATGGCACGTCTCGGATTTCGCCCGGAGGAGTACAACGCGCCGGATTTTGATCTCCTGAGTGAATTGGGCTTCATGGAGCAGCAAATCGAAGAAGCCAGCAACGTCATCGGTGGCATGATGACCATCGAAGGGGTGCCCCATCTGAAAGCCGAACATCTGTCAATTTTTGATTGTGCCAACAAGAGTGGGGAATATGGTCAGCGTTACATTGAGCCCATGGCACATGTTCGCATGGTCGCTGCGGCGCAGCCGTTCCTCAGTGGTTCGATCTCAAAGACCATTAATATGCCTCATGAAACAACGGTCGAAGAGGTGGAGAACCTTTATGTCGAGGCGTGGAAGCTCGGTTTGAAGGCAGTGGCAATCTATCGGGATGGCTCGAAGTTATCCCAACCCCTCAGCACCTCCAGGGCGGAAGCAGAGGAGGAGAAAGCGGAAGTTCGCCCCATCCGCCGTCATTTGCCCGACGAGCGTCCCTCGATTACCCATAAATTTAGTATCGCTGGACATGAAGGCTATATCACAGTTGGACTGTATGAGGATGGGAGCCCCGGCGAGGTGTTTCTCAGGATGTCTAAAGAGGGCTCAACCATTTCTGGGTTGATGGACACCATCGCATTGATGACCTCGGTTTCGTTGCAATATGGTGTGCCGTTGGAATTTTTTGTCAACAAGTTCAGCCACGTTCGATTTGAGCCTTCGGGATTCACAACAAACAAGGATATTCCGATAGCGAAGTCGATCATCGACTATGTATTCCGCTGGCTTGGGCTGAAGTTTCTCCCCCAAAGCCAAGTTGTAGAGGAGGCTGACACAAGCCTCGTCGATCAACTTGTCCTACCGGAGCAACTCCACCCTTACGGGCATGAAGTGAATCCGGAAAATACCTCCCAAACATTGCTTTCAAGCGAACGGCTGGAAGCGCGTGAAAAACGAATTGTTGCGACTCAGTCTGATGCGCCTGCTTGTCATGAGTGTGGGACGATTATGGTGCGGAATGGTTCGTGTTATCGCTGCCTGAACTGCGGTGCGACGAGTGGGTGTTCGTAGGACTGAAACGTGAGGCGTGAAACGTGAAGATGAAAACCGACACCTTTAGAGAAAAGCGTCGGGGCATCGACGCTTGGGTTAAGCGATGGAAGCCTTCAATCGACTGAGGCAGTCGCTGCCTGAAGCTCAGAATCCCCCAAATTTATTTATGGGGAGTATGTCAATTTTCTAGTCCCGCCGAAGGGGGAATCGGCCAGTGGCTGCCACGTTGCCCAGAAAGCCCACGATTTGGGGTCGGTTCGTAAACGGCGTCGGGCAGCCCTACGAGCTTGCCATGCTGTACCCATTCCCTGTCTTCGCCGTACAGTTCTCCGATGAGAATCTCTGTCAGCCGATCGCGAATCCCGGCGTGCGCCGGTGATGCAGAGAGATCCTTTAACTCGTCTGGGTCTTCGTGAAGATCGAAAAGTTGGAGGCAGTTTCCGACCGGGTAGTAGATCAGCTTGAAACGTCCGTCATGAATCATTCGGGTTGCGCGTCCGCTATCGCCGCATTCGCCATACAGCCAGCCACGCTTTCGGTCTCCGACCATTGAGATGCCCTCTACCGTGTCAGGAATCTCAACGCCGGCGAGCGCTAACAACGTGGGCATCACGTCCCGCCAGGCCACGAGTCGATCATCAATGCGATGGTGTCCGACCTGCTTATCGCCGTCAACGCCGACAAGAATCATTGGCACGTTGGTTGAATCCTCGTAAAACAGGCTTTTCGCCCACAAGCCGTGATTTCCAAGCATATCGCCGTGATCAGATGTGAACAGGATGATGGTGTCGTCCAGCAGCCCCTCTTCGCGCAGCGTTCCGATGACAACCCGAAGCTGATGGTCGATATGCGTACAGAGCGCGTAAAATGCCCGGCGCGCTGACCGGATCTGATATTCCGTAACAGGAACCAATTGCTCCTGCCGCGCTTTGAGACAGTACGGAAGCCTATCCGGATCTGATGCCCATTCGCCGATGTACGGCTGTCCCGGATCGATCTCGCGGTACATATCGAGGTAACACGCTAGTGGCTCCACAGGTGGATGGGGGTGACAGTAGGAGAGATACCAGAACCCTGGACGGGTTGGATCGCGTCGCTTGATAAGCCGTGCCATCTGCTGCGTCGTCCAATTGGTGACATGACATCCCTCCGGCAGATGCCACGGGCGGTTGAGATATTCATTATTACCCATCCCGTGAGCGAATTGCTGCCCCGCATAGCCTCGATCTCCGAGGAACAGTTCATAGTCATCAACGACGCCATATTGCAGCCGCCCTTCTTCACTCAGGACCACGTCGTCGAAGCCGATCCGGTTACGCTGTGGATAGACGTGCAGTTTTCCAACAGCATACGCCTGATAGCCAGCGTCTCGGAGGGTTTGAGCGATGGTCGGAACTTCGGGCATCCGGAGCGTTCCCTGATTTTCGCGACAACCGTGCATACGCGGCGTTGTCCCCGTCATCAGCGTCCGTCGGGCGGGAATGCACACCGGACATTCACTGTAACCGCGGATGAAGCGAACACCGCTGCGTGCCAGTTCATCCAGCGTCGGTGTCTGGATAGCGGGATGCCCAGCCTCCCCGAGCAGGGACGTGGGCCAGTGATCTGTGCAGATCAGAAGCACATGGGGACGGTCAGATGTTGACATGACACTTCCTTTCATCAGCCGTAGGATGATCTGTTAGATCGTTTGTGAACGACTAGATCACAAACATCTGCATGAATTCATTGACCGACATGGCCTCCAATCGTTTCTGGTCAAGGCAAAGTTCCATGATCGCCTGCGCTTGCTTCGCCGGAAAACGGGTCGCCAGATTGGCAGCAAATTTTTCCTCCAACAACGGAATCCCTTCGGCTCGGCGGTGACGATGCCCAATCGGGTATTCGACGGTGACCTTTTCGGTAGTTGAGCCATCCTTAAAACGAATTTGGAGCGCATTGGTAATCGAACGTTTGTCTGGGTCGAGATAGTTTTTGGTATACTGGGGGGCTTCCACAACGGTCATTTTTTCGCGTAAGACATAGATACGCGGGTCAGCCGCAACCTCATCTTCGTAGTGGTCAGCGGTCAGCGTGCCATAGATCAGCCCAATCGCTGTCATGTACTGGAGACAGTGATCGCGATCCGCGGGATTGTGCAGTGGACCCGTTTTTGAGATAATCCGTATCGCGGATTTGTGGGTCGTAATCATAATCGTGTCGATTTGATCGAGACGATCCTTCACCTGATGGTGCAACTTGAAAGCGCATTCAACAGCCGTCTGGGCGTGGAATTCCGCAGGGAATGAGATTTTGAACAGGATATTCTCCATCACGTAAGAGGCGTACGGCTGCCGTCGGATGAATGACTTCCCTTTGAACAACACGTCGTAAAAGCCCCACGTCCTGGCGGACATCGCAGAGGGATAGCCCATTTCCCCCTTCATCGCCATCAACGCCAGCCATAGCGCGCGGCTCGTCGCATCACCCGCCGCCCACGATTTCCGCGACCCGGTGTTGGGGGCGTGTCGGTAGACTCGCAAACTCCCGCCGTCCACAAAAGCGTTGGAGACAGCGTTGATGATTTCTTCTACGCTGCCTCCCAGCATTCCGGTAACGACCGCCGTTGAGGCAACTTTCACAAAGTGTACGTGGTCCAAGCCAACACGGTTCAAGCTGTTTTCCAGTGCGAGAACGCCTTGGATTTCGTAGGCTTTGATCATGGCGGTGAGTACGTCACGCATCACGAACGGCGGACGACCGTCCGCCAGATTCCGGTGACTTAGGTAATCCGCGGTTGCCAGGATGCCGCCCAAATTGTCGGACGGGTGTCCCCACTCCGCCGCCAGCCAGGTGTCGTTGTAGTCCAGCCAGCGAAGCAGACAGCCCATATTGAACGCCGCCTGCACCGGATCTAATTCAAACTGAGTCCCCGGAACGCGGGCCCCATGTGGGACGTGCGTGCCAGGGACAATTGGGCCCAGGTGTTTGGTGCATTCGGGATAGCGCAGCGCCAGCAGAGCACAGCCAAGGGAGTCCATCAGACAATGGCGGGCGGTCTCGTAAGCGAGGTCACTGTCGATAACGCCATCAGCGACGTACTCGGCGATGTCAACGAGTACCGGGTCAGGTTTGGAGCGAACATTGGAAATGGGAGTGATCATGAAAGCATTTTCCTTTTCTGTTCTCTATGCATCGATTAAATCAATTATTCTTTGAGCCCTTTCAAGGATCTTATCTTTATAACCCATGACCCGCGTGCGGACTCGGTTCGCTTGAATGTCTTCGACAGCCGGGATGAGCCGGGTCCCCCGAAACGCATTCGGCCAGGCATCTTCATCCTGTCGCACGGGGAGGCCATCCCGGTTGCTCCGGGTGAGTTCATCAAATGCCGCTATTGCCTCCTGCGGCTAATTGCGTTCCGAAATTTGCAAACGCCAATTGAAAAGACCGACGACCAGGACGACAATCAATGCCAGCAGTTGCAGCCCGGTTAAACTCGCACCGGATTTGGTGAAAAAGAAAATCATCGCTGCAACAAACAGTGTCGCCCGTTTCCAAAAACCGAGCGGCGCAAACAAATGACCAGAGATACTCGCAGCCAGGGGGATAATTCCAAAGGCGGTGATCAGGACGTTTACCGCTACAGCGACAAAACCAGCGGCGCCCCCATCCGGGGATAAGAATAATAATTCTGGTCGCAAAACAAAGGCGTAAGGCAAAGCAAACCCCACCAACGCGAAACGGAAGGCGGCGAATCCGGTTTGCATGATGCCGGTGCCCGCAATAGCGCCCGCCGTATAAGCCGCCAGAGCTACTGGCGGAGTCACCATCGACATCATGCCGAAATAAAAGATAAAGAGATGGGCGGCGAGAGGTACCAGGCCCAAATCACCCAGAACGGGTCCAACTAATGTCGCCATGAGCAGGTAACACACCGACGACGGTAATCCCATCCCAAGGATGATTGTCGAAATCATCAAGAAGACCAGTGCAAAAATCAGGTTGTCTTGGGCGAGCAGCAAAAGGGTTCCTGGTAACTTCGTACCGACCCCTGTCAGGGTGACCACGCCAAGGATCAAACCCACGCATGAAGCTGCCGCAATTAGCGAAACGCCGCCATGAGCAGTCTTTTCCATCGCCTCCAAAACACCGCGGGGGCCAACGCGGGTTTGCTTGCTAAAGGCACTCAGAATCAGGATTAAAAGCAAGCTCAAACTAACTGCTCGAAACGGCGTGTAACCGAGCGCCAAAAAAAGGATGAGCGTGGCGAATGCAGCAAAAAAGATGAATCCCCCGCTACGCCCATCCCGATTCTCGGGATGGGCGCTTCGCTCGGCTTGCACCGCTGGCGGGATTGCGGTTTCACCTTCTTTGGCGCCTTCGGTCAATGCGTCCACACGACGGGCGTAGAAATGAACGATCAAGAGAAGCGCTGTGTAATAGAGAACCGCAGGAATCAGCGCGGCTTTGATAATTTCCAAATAGGTGACAGCTGGCTGGATGAGCTCCAGCATCATGTAGGCCCCTGCCCCCATGATGGGTGGGACCAGCGCCCCGCCTGAACTAGCTGCGGCTTCAACGCCGGCGGCAATGGTCGGTTTGAATCCGGCGCCTCGCATCATGGGGATGGTAAAGGTACCGGTGGTAGCTGTGTTAGCCACGGCGCTGCCGGAAAGCGACCCCATCATGCCACTGCTGATGACGGCGACCTTAGCGGGGCCACCGGCGCTCGAGCGAAACAAACGTCTCGCGAAGCTGATGGTATAGCCAGTTGCTCCTGTTTTTTCTAGCAATGTTCCAAACAGGACGAAGAGAAACACATAGGTGAACATCACCTTTAAGGCAATGCCAAACACACCCTGGCTATGCAGAAAGGTTTGGCTGACAATCCGTTGCCAGGAGTAACCCCTGTGAGGGAATAGCCAGTCTGGCATTAACGGTCCCAAAGCCGCGTAAGCTAAAAAGGCAAGAGACAGGACGCAAAGGGTCAAGCCGATAGCGCGACGTGTCGCTTCCAAAACCAGGAACAGCCCCAACAGTCCCACGACGTAGTCCCACGATTGCTCCATGCCCGCCCGATTCCCAAGGGGCTGACCACCAAGCCAGAACGTTTCAAACATAGGCTCCGTTTGGATCAGGATATAACCAAAGCAGATCGCCGCGGCGATAGCCAAAACGAAATCCAAAACATGGAAAACAACCTTTTCCTCAAGCCGACGGTGGATGGGGTATTTGAGAAAAACTAAGATCAAGCCCAGCATGGCGAAAATCGCCAATTGGGATTGGGGCGAAAGCCGGGGATAATTGACCTCGATCAAAATAAACAAGCTGAGAATCGCCGTGAGCGTCCGAAAAATGATTTGCCCAATCCGTTGGAGGATGTTCATTTCTGAGGCCAAATCCCAATTTCCTTGTAATAGCGAACCGCACCGGGATGGAACGGCGTACCGGTGTCCTTAACGACGTTTTGGGGGTTGATTGCCTTACCCGCAGGGTGTCTCTTCACGACCTCAACGCGGTGTTCGTAGAGGATTTTGGTGAAGCGGTAAACCTCTTCCGCGTCCATGTTTGCGGCGGAGATCAGGTGCATGGCGCCGACATTCATGCCATGGAAGGGCTCGTCTTGATCCCGATAGGTTCCCGCAGGAATAGTAGCAGCGTTAAAAAACGGGTAGTTTTCAAACAGACGCTGTTTCGCCGCGTCATCAAAGGGGATGAAAAAGATGTTCTGGGACGCGGAGGCTTGGGTAATTGATGCCGTGGGGACCGCACCACCCAGGAAAGCGGCGGCGGCAGAACCATCAGCCAGCATGTCAACAGCACCAGCCTGAGTGTTGTGGAGCGGCGTAAAATCCTGGTAGGTCACGCCGTGTGCCGCCAGAATCGGTTCCAGGAAGTACTTGAACCCTGCGCCGGCGGGCCCAACCACCACACGCTTGCCCTTTAGATCCGCAATCTTCTTTACACCGGAAGATTTTTTTGTGATAAAAAGGGCGACGTTCAGCGCAAGGGTCATCACTGTGCGCACAGGGTGTTCCCGCTTCCACGCCCCCTCGCCGCGAACGGCGAAATAGGAGATGGCGGCGTTGGCGAGGGCGAACTCCAATTCACCGCTGATCAGACGCCGGATATTTTCCTGCGTGCCTTTGGTTGCTTCGGCAGAAACTTTCCAGTTCAGGTCACCCACATTCTCGCTGACGACTTGCGCAATGGTACCGCCAACCACAAAAAACGCCCCACCTGGCGGCGCCGTTCCAACACTGAGGAATTGACGTTTTCCCCTTTTTTTCTCCGGGTTGCCGCTTGCGTTGGATAGAGTCAAACATAACGTGGCGAGAAGCGCCAGAATTATAAAAAAACCTCGCAGACACGGTATGCAGGGGTTAAAGCCCCACACTAATAGCTGTCTGCCTTTTTCAGTTGAATCCATGAATATGCTCCTTTCAAATTCAGTCCACGCTCCAGAGGGCAAACATCGCAGCATCTTTGATCAGAATCTGTTTTCCCAGAACAACCAGATGCGCCCAGGTCGGACTATCAGCGACCGAACACTGCGCGATCGGCTCAAATTTTCGCGCTTCTCTTAACGATGATCAACCCGGCATCAGTCGTCAGAAGGAACAACGCTTCTCCGGCACTGAGGATCGCATCGCGGTTCTGTCCTCGCCACTGCGGCCATTCCCCGCTGCGCGGGATTTCGCTACCCTCAACCTCATTACAAATTCATTTCCTCCGGAAGCGGACACATTTGACTCAAGGGCCCAAAGATTCCACTGACATCTTTCCTATAAATATTGCCGCTGAGTATGTCAACGATTCCCTGCTGGCACTCCGGGAACCGTTTCAAGAATCTGGCAAAACTGAAGTCCCTCGTATAAAAGGCATATACCAGTTTACGAATGGCTTCCATTCCCGGCACAAATTCAGGTCCGAAACACCCCAATTGCTCGCCTGAAAAATCTCCCTTTGCAAAAGCTTCATTGATGGCATCCGCTGCCATCTCGCCGGATTTGAGTGCGAGAAACAGTCCGGAGGAATAGACGGGATCTAAAAATCCAAAAGCATCCCCGACGAGCACCCAACCATCTCCGGCAATTTGACTGGCTCGATAGGAGAAATCTTTGGTGACTTTAACCGGGAAGACCTGCTTTGCATTTGCGAGTCGCGGTTTCAAGGCAGGGCACTTTTCGAGTTCATCATCAAAAATCTGCTGGTGGGAGAGTGATTTGCGGTTCTGTATTAGATAATCGATTGAAGCGACTACACCCACGCTCACGCGATTATAGGGAAGTGGGATGTACCAGAACCACGAATCCTTATTCTCGGTGTGGAGAATTAATGTCGCGCCCTCGTCAATGCCTTCATCCCGAACCCCGCCCGCAAAGTGTGTAAAAATCGAAGCCTTTTTCAGGTTAGGCTCCGTTGTGTTTATTTTCAACTTCCGCGAAATCAGGGCGCTTTGCCCCGTCGAATCCACGATGATTTTTGCCGGGAATTCTTTTATATTTCCGTCCGAAAGCTTTGCCCGGACACCAACCGCTTTTTCACCTCCAAACAACACCTCGTGAACACTGACCCCTCGTTGCACTTCCGCCCCTTTTTCCTGAGCATTTTCGAGCAGCATCTGGTCAAACTCGCTGCGAAGCACTTGCCAGGTCACAGAACGCTCATGGGGGTCACTTTGGTAAAAATAGAACGGCGAGGACGCTCTTCCAGAACCAGAATAAAACTGGACGCTGTATTTTTTGGGGAAATGACTGGCTTTCAGTTTTTCCAGAACGCCCAGCCGCTTAAATGTCCAATAAGTCGCCGGCATCAGCGATTCGCCGATCTTAAACCGGGAGGATTTATCGCGTTCCAGAAGCAGGATCCGATGTCCCTTCTCTGCGACTAATGCGGCGGTGGTGCTGCCCCCAGGCCCACCACCGATGACGATTACGTCGTAGTTGTTATTTTGAGGAAAGTTTAGTTTTTTCATCGTTCATATTCGGTTTTTGCTGTTGAATCTTGCTCAGGTTGCAGGTTTACTTCTTGCGTTTTCCACAAGCGGTACAGTTCAATTGTCCGCCTCATGAGCCATTTCTGGTCACTTGGGACAATGATTTTGACACCTTCATCCACTAATTCTTCCAGACGCCACCATCAAAACTGATCAGCTACTCTCCTAACTCACTCACTTATCACGTTTCCATTGAGACGACGATAGTCCGTCAACCGCCGTGCCTTCAACTCAAAGCGAGGCAACGTCCCATGAACCACCGGCTTCACATCCACACGTAGTCCCAAGGCATCCCGAATCGCTCTAGTGACGGCAGCGGCAATCCTGTCAGATTCAGCGTTGCTAACCTCCAGCCGAATCTCCATTTCATCGAGCACCTGCCGGCGATAAACGTCCACCGCAAACTCGCCTACTTCGGGGAAACGGCGGACGATGTTTTCAATGGCGCTAGGATAGACATTTACGCCGCGTATAATCAGTGCGTCGTCGATTCGTCCGATGACGCCGCCTTCCAAACGCCAAAATGTACGACCGCATTCGCACGGTTCGGTTTGCAGCTTGACCTGATCGCCGGTGCGGTAGCGGATCACTGGCATGCCAACCCGGCGGAGATTGGTGATAACCAGCTCGCCTTCTTCGGCTGGCTCACCCGTGGCAGGATTGATGACCTCGCAAATGAATTCACCCTCGTTCAGATGAACGCCCGCCTGTGCCTGACACTCAAACCCCCACGCCCCCACTTCGGTCGCGCCGGCATGATCGTAACACTTTGCCCTCCACGCGCTTTCGATCCGATGTTTCGTCCCCGGCAGGCTAGCCCCCGGCTCACCAGCGTGAATGGTGATGCGAACGTTGGTGTTCGCAATGTCAATCCCCTCCGCTTCGGCGACCTCAGCAAGGCGTAACGCATAAGTCGGCGTACAGATCAAAGTCGAGATGTCATTGAACCGGATTGCTCTCAGTCGCTGAAGGGAGGTCATCCCGCCGCCCGGAATGGACAGTGCGCCAATGTGGCGAGCCCCTTCGTGGGCGCTCCAGAAGCCGATAAACGGACCGAAGGAAAAGGCGAAGAAGATCCGATCGCCCGAGGTCACACTGGCCGCACGATACACCGCCCCCCAGCAGCACGCCCACCAATTCCAACTCTCCTCGGTATCCAGCCAGCGTAACGGTTCGCCGGTCGTACCAGAGGTTTGATGGATGCGGATGTACCGCTCGCAGGGAAAGGTGAGATTGGTACCATAGGGTGGGTGAGCTGTCTGATCAGTAGAAAGCTCCTCTTTGGTGGTAAAGGGCGCCTGTCGGTAATCTTCAAGTGTTCGCACATCCTCCGGATGCTTCACCCCCGCTTCGCCCAGCTTTCGCTGATAGAAGGGGTTGGTCTGCAACACCGGGGAAAGCATCATCTGCAATTTCTTTAATTGGATCTGCGTTAGTGCTTCTCGCCCCAGCGTTTCAATGCAAGGGTCAAAGTAACTTATTGTCTCCATGTGCGTAAAACTGAAATGGAGAGGCACGGTACGCCATGCCCCTACAGGAAAGTCAACGATTAGGGATTTTCATTTATTCGCTCAGACGTTGCTAGAGGGCGGGTCATCTCAAAGGTCCCCGTGTATTTTCGGCTGGTATAGAAACCGACGAATTTTTCTTCAGTCGCTCGGCCAATCCAGTCGTAGGTGCCGCCATCCTGTTTGCCGAGATCGGCGCTGCCTTTGAACAAGACAACCTCCCCGACCCGCCGACCAGGCATCTGAATCGTATACTTATAGGGACGACCACATTCGCCCTCAAATGTCGCTTCCCATTTATCGGGACTTAACGCCACCACACGACAATCCAGACGCTGCTGATAATTTTGTGGGGCGCCTGAGACTCCCCAAGTTCCAACCCAATCGCCGCTGATGCGGGGTTGTTCAGCCTGCTGGTATACTAGCTGGGTTTGGCTGATTTGCGAGGATTTATCTGAGTGGCTACATCCCACACCGAAAATTACGCCTGAAAGCAATACGGCTACTGCTGAAAGTGTGCTAAAACGCATTTTATCAAACCTCCTTGCGTCAAATGTGAAACGTGATGTGTGGTGCAATTGACGCTTGTCAATTGCAGATTGCAGATTACTGATTTTCTGCTTGGTTTAATTCTGTTCTGTCATGTCTAAACAGACCATTTCCTTCTGGTTTCGGAGATAAAGTCTGCCACCGGCGAGCGTTGGAACGGTCCAACATTTTCCTTGTAGGACCTGAACGCTGGCTTTCTCTTTATATTCCGAAACTAACGCTTCGACCAACGCCAGTTTGCCTTGATCTCCAAGGACAATTAAATGACCATCGGCGAGAATCAAAGTACCTTTGCCGAAGCCACGTTGTTTCCATTGTTCCTCCCCGGTGTTTGCCTTGATACACTTTAGGATAGTGTTGTCGAAACCGTACAGATAGTCACCTTGAAGCACTGACGAGTTGAAATGATTCTTCATCACGCGACTCTGCCATGCTTCCTCAACCACCATCCCATCCGGATCGGCTTTCATTTTGAGGAGTACAGCACCCTTGTCGTACGAAGCAGAGATGAAAATTTTATCCGGCGCGATGAAGATTGGCGTGGCGATATTGATACCCTCTGGCCAGTGATACTTCCAGTAAATCTGACCGTCCTTTGGCGCAACAGAAAGGAGGGTCTTCGATGTTAGAAAAATGATCTGCCGCATGCCATTGAACGTTATGGCAATCGGCGATGAATATGCCGGCGCGTCTGTATGGGAAGTCCACATCACATGGCCGCTTTTTTTGTCAAATGCGACTATGGATTTTCCAACCTCGCCGCCGACTTCAACCAAAAGGAGATCGCCTTCAACGAGAGGTGATGAGGAGAATCCCCACGCAGGTATACTGCTACCGAATTCCTCTACGAAATCATGTTCCCACAATTTTTCCCCGTTGCGGGTGTCTAAGGCGTAGAGCTTGCCTTCTGCCCCCAGCGCAAAAACCCAATCGCCGTCAACGGTCGGCATTGAGCGTGGGCCATCGCCGCGTTGTTCGGTGAATTTGGAGCCGGACGGACATCGCCAAATTTCCTCTCCATTGGATGCATCTAGGCAAATTACAAACTCGTTGTCACCTTCCGCGGACATCGTGTAGATATGTCCTTGTGAAATGGCAATAGCCGAAAAACCATCCCCAATCGGGACTCGCCATAAGACATTGGGGCCGTCCTCTGGCCAATTTTTGAGAAAACCGGTTTCATGGGAAATCCCATCACGATTGGGCCCGCGCCATTGGGGCCACTCCTCTCCGATATCATCACCGATTTCAGCATTTACTATTCCACTGCTGAAATGCCATGCCAAAAACAGCGCGGCCACTGCCAAAAATTTGCTCAAACGGATCAATCGATTTCTACTTCGCATTGTTGAAACTTCCTGATGTGAAATGAAAAGCGTAAAACGTGGTGCGTGAAACATAATTTAGTACAACCAATAAGCCCATGTTTCAGTGGATTCACATTAGTCAACAAAATGGTTGCCACATCTGGTCGGCCCCTCTAAGACCACATACGCGCTGATTCATCAAACGGGAACTTTTCATTAATCAGCATCATTGGCTGTCCGTCGGCGATGATACGATACATGCGACTGATAAACATCTCATCCGCCAGATGCCCGATAGCGGGTGGCAATTCCCTGGCGTGTTCCAGCCCATACCACAGCAGTTCACGCCGGGTCTCTACCCGGCTGCGGCGCAAGAGATCGCCTAGCCCCTCGTCATCAACCTCCAAACCCTGTTTAATCACCTCTGGAAGCCGGTCCGACACAATGAGGGACATCGCGTATACATAGAGAGTAGACTTGCCTTGCAGTAGCACCTGACGGGCAATCACAGCGGTTCCTTCAGGCGCTTCAAGCCAGACGTGATCGGTGGATAGGCGTTGCGTCTCCTGGTTGAGCCGGACAATTTCTACCGGCTCCATTGTGTAAGCTTCGATGAATTGTGTCACCGTGCCATCAATGACCAGCAAAGCACGCTGAAATGGAGTAAGCGTCCTCAGATCAATCGCATCCAGGTACGCCGGTTTAGCAAATTGAGCGACAAAAAGATCTCTCATCTGTTTGCTGGTAAGATAGCTTGGATTAAGACGGGATGAGGTTACCTCGCCTGTACAGGTATTCGAATTCATCGGTCTCTAATCCCCTGCTTTGATTTCCCCCCACAAAGCCGGGAGCTTTCCTTTGGCTTCGACCCTGAAATCTCCGGGTCCGAGGTCATATTCTTCCACAGTCAAAAGTGCAGGGCCTAAACCTGCCGCTGCCCCACCGATGACATAGATCTTCTCATTCACGACGCTCGTCGATAAAAACACTCTTTCGGTCGGCATGTCTGCTTTCGGCGTCCATTTGTCTGTCGGTGGCTGGTATTCTTCTACGGTTGAAAGACCGGGGCCCTGCACAACCTCCGTTCCCCCAACGGCATAGATCCTTCCATTGACGACGCTGGTGGATAAAGCCGTTCTCTTGGTTGGCATATCGGACTTCTTCGTCCATGTATCCGTTGCTGGATCATATTCTTCTACCGTCGGAAGCACAGGCCCCTGCAAGGCGAAGACTCCCCCGATAAGATAGATCTTTCCGTTGACGACACTGCTAGACATGCCTGCCCTCGCCGCAACCATGTCGGCTTTTTTCGTCCACTTGTCCGCCGCGGGATGGTATTCTTCTACGGTTCGAAGCACAGGGCCAAAATTGGTTGCCGTTCCGCCAAAGGCATAAATCTTTCCGTTCACCGCACTGGTAGAAAAGAACACTCTTGCGGTTGGCATATCGGCTTTCTGGGTCCATCTGTCCGCCGCGGGATGGTATTCTTCTACAGTCGAAAGCGCCGGGCGATCGTTACTCCAGCCACCAATGACATAAATCTTTCCGTCTACCACACTGATGGATACGCCCGCCCTTGCGGTTGGCATATCGGCTTTCTGGGTCCATTTGTCCTGAGCCGGATCGTACGCTTCCACGGTCGCGAGAACACCGGCGCCCCCAACGCCGCCAATAGCATAAATCCTTCCGTTTACCGAGGCGGTGGCGAAAAACATCTTTGCGGCCGGCATGTCGGCTTTCAGCGTCCATTTCTCCTCTGCTGCAAGACTCATTGAAGAAAAACCCAACAACTCACTGAGCCACCATCCGAATCCGAACATCCAAACAAAATATCGTTTCATGATAAGACTTTTCCCAATAATGATAAGGACGACATCTGTCCATGAAGAAAAGGAGATGTGAAACGTGAAGCCAGGATTGATTTGCCGAATACCATCAACTGTGATGGCAATGGGCGATGAATATGCGGGCACGTCTGTGTGGGAAGTCCACACTACACTGCCGCTTTGTTTGTCAAAGGCAATAATAGATTTTCCTGCCTTGTTGCCAACTTCAACCAAAAGCAGATCGTCCTCAACAATCCGATCAAAGGGAAAAACCGATTTTTACTTTTCATAGAAACATCCTTTTTAAATTGACGATTGTCAATCGCCGATTGCCCTGGATAAATCGGGTTCTACCGACTCGTCATATCTAAACAAACTATCGCCTTTTCGTTTCGGAGATAGAGTTTACCACCAGCAAGCGTCGGCGCCGTCCAGCAGAGTCCACTCAGCACTTCGGCGCTCGCGCTTTCTTTATACCCTGCAGGTGTTGCTTCAGCTAACGCCAGTTTGCCACGATCACTGAGGATAATCAAGTGACCATCAGCAAGAATTAGAGTGCCTTTCCCAAGACCGCGTGTCTTCCATTTTTCCTCGCCGGTGCTTGCCTCAATACACTTCAAGATGGAATTGTCGAAGCCATACAGATGATTTCCGTAAAGAACTGAAGAGGCAAAATGATTCTTCAGTTTGCGACTTTTCCAGATTTCTTCAACCCTTATTGTGCCTTGGTTTTCCCTGATTTGCACCCTTGCAGTGCGGTCATCATCGGGCGAGACGAAAACTCTCATCTGTAGCATGGCGGCACCCTTGTCATACCCGGAGGATATGAAGACTTTATCCGGCGGAATAAAGACCGGCGTGGCGGCGTTGATATCGTAACCGGTCTTCCACGGGTATTTCCAGTAAATTGTTCCATCGGTTGGAGAGACAGAAACCAGCTTAGTTCCTGTAAAAAAGATGATTTGTCGAATCCCCTTGACCGTAATGGCGATAGGCGATGAATATCCAAGTTTGTCTTTATGAGAACTCCATATCACATCGCCGTTTTTTTTATCAAAGGCAACGATAGATTTTTCACCCTTCCCACCGACTTCAACCAAAAGCAACTCCCCATCAACCAGCGGCGATGTGCTGAACCCCCATCTGGGCATTTCGCTTCCGAACTCTTGCTGCAAATTATGTGACCAGACCTTTTTCCCATTCTCGGCATTCAGGGCATACAGTTTGCCATGGGCACTGATTGTAAAGAGGAGAGCCCCGTCAACCGTCGGGGTTGCACGAGGCCCATTGCCACCCTGACCCTCGTAGTAATTGTTATCCGATCGGAAACGCCAAATTTCCCCCCCATCTGTGGCATTGAGGCAAACGACAAACTCGTCGTTCCCTTTGGAGAACATGGTGTAGACCCGTCCCTGAGAAACAGAGATACCAGAAAATCCCCCTCCAAGTGGGATCTTCCAAAGCACTTTGGGACCGCTCGGGGACCACTCCTTGAGGAGTCCCATTTCATCGGAGACCCCATCGCGATTGGGGCCCCGCCATTGGGGCCATTCCGTAGCTCTGGTCGTTAAAATACTGCTGCAAAGCAACACGGACACGATTAAAAAAGTTGTGATTTTTTTCATTATAATCTCACGTTGGAAAAACTCTTTTTCTAAATATGACCCGAATTGTTACTTATAGGGTAGGTCGCAACTTAGGTTATATTAACAAAGATTCAATGAGCCTTGTACCTATTAGATCTATGGTCACCCCTCCGGTTCGATTCAACGTCGAGGGACATCTAAAGCGATGTCCACTGGATTATCCAATTGGGTGATGAGGTCTTGTATATTAGACCCATCAAGGTTAGCACACTGAATCTTATTCGTACCATTGTCTATCCAATACATCTTGTCGCCGTCAACATCTAAGGCAATGCCCGCTAGAAAGGCAATACCCCCTAGCGTATCCAATTGATTGACGATGACGAGGTCTTGTACATTGGATCCATCAAGGTTGGCACGCTGAATCTTATCCGTACGAATGGTTGTCCAATACATCTTGCCGCCGTCAACATCTAGGGCAATGCGCTGTGCCGTATGCAATTGAGTGACGAGGTCTTGTACATTGGATCCATCAAGGTTAGCACGCTGAATCTTACCCTTACGATCGTCTATCCAATACATCTTGTCGTCGTCAACATCTAAGGCGATGCCCGATAGTTCACGCACTCCGGTGACGAGGTCTTGTACATTGGATCCATCAAGGTTGGCACACTGAATCTTACTCTTACCACCGTCCGCCCAGTACATCTTGTCGTCGTCAACATTTAAGGCGATGTCCAATGGTACATTCAATCGAGTGATGAGGTCTTGTACATTGGATCCATCAAGGTCGGCACGCTGGATCTTATTCCTGTATGTGTCTGTCCAATAGATCATACCGCCTGTAACATCCAAGGCAATGTCCCGTGGCGTACCCGTATCCCATCGAGTGATGAGGTCTTGGACATTGGAACCATCAAGGTTGGCACGTTGAATCTTACCCGTATTCCAGTTCGCCCAGTACATCTTGCTATCTGCGACATCCAAGGCGATACCCGATAGTTTAAACACTCCGGTAACGAGGTCTTGGACATTGGATCCATCGAGGTTGGCACGTTGAATCTTATTCGTCCCCCTGTCTGTCCAATACATCTTGCCGCCGCCAACATCTAAGGCAATGCCCTGTGGCGTATCCAATCGAGTGATGAGGTCTTGGACATTGGAACCATCAAGGTTGGCACACTGAATCTTACCTACGCCATTGTCCGTCCAGTACATCTTGCCGCCGTCAATATCTAAGGCGATGCCCGCTGGCGTATCCAATCGAGTGATGAGGCCTTGGACATTGGAACCATCAAGGTTGGCACACTGAATCTTACCTACACCATTGTCCGTCCAGTACATCTTGCTGCCGTCAACATCTAAGGCGATACCCATTGGATTATCCAATTGAGTGACGAGGTCTTGGACATTGGAACCATCAAGGTTGGCACACTGAATATTCGTCCCCCTGTCTGTCCAATACATCTTGCCGCCGTCAACATCTAAGGCGATACCCTGTGGCGTACCTAAGAGACTGACGAGGTCTTGGACATTGGAACCATCAAGGTTAGCACGTTGAATCTTAGTTGTACCCACGTCTGTCCAATACATCTTGCCGCCGTCAACATCTAAGGCGATGCCCGCTGGATTATCCAATTGAGTGACGAGGTCTTGTACATTGGAACCATCAAGGTTGGCACGCTGAATCTTACCTATACCACTGTCTGTCCAGTACATATGAGTTGCTGTTGGTGCGACATCCTCATCGTCCTGTCCACAACCTGAAAAAGATATTAAGCCCAAAATCAACGATGCCGTCAAAACTAAGCTTTTTTTCATCGGATTTTCCTTTCTTTTGAAATGGGGTGCAATAGATATTATACCCCGATTTCCATCCCCTTTTTACGTATATCGCGCATTCTGATATTTGGGAGCGTAGAACTCCGGCAACAACCCATCTACCCGGAGCAATCCCTTCCGTGTCAACGTTACAGCATCTTTGTTAAACGTCAGCATCCCCTCATCACCCAGTCTTTGGTAGGTTGAACCAAACACCTCCAAAATATCGGTATTAAATTTATCACGATAGTAAGCTGTCTCTATTTTTCCCAACTTTAATTGCAGTATCATCTCTCGGGTCAAACGTTCATCCGGCGTTGTAGGAAACGCACGATCCAGCGGCAACTGATTCGCATGGAGTGAATTAACATATTCGTCCCAACTCGTCGCATTTTGGAAATGGACGCCACTCATATGAGAGAAAGAAGCAACACCCGTGCCGAGCATGTCGCTGCCACGCCAGACTGCGTCCCGATAAACGAATTTCCCCGGCTTATCCTGTTTCACCATTGTGTATACGCTCGACATCTTATATCCGGAGGCTACCAATTGCTCAAACGCATAGTGGTGCCATTCCCGTTTCGTTTTCCAATCCGCTACAAATAGATCTTTTCCGCCAAAAATATCCTTTGAGTAAACAGTGTTGAACGGCAATTCCATCTGATAAACGGTGATGCTGTCAGGGTTCAGATCGATGGTTCTCTCGACGGTATCCCGCCAACTTTCCCACGTTTCCCCCACCATTCCCGCGATTAAATCTATGTTGACCTGATCAAATTCGAGGGCTTTGATCCATGGAACAACCCTAAATACCTCCTTAGAGAGATGAGCTCTACCGTTTTCTGCCAGGATTGCATCATTGAGATTTTCGACACCAAGGCTCAATCGCGTGACCCCAATCTCCTTTATGGCTTTTAGCTTGGTCTGCGTCAGGGTGCCGGGTTCGCATTCAAAAGCGACTTCTTCAGTGTTATCCCAGGGCATAGCCGCTTTAATACGCTTGGCAAGCGCCTTCAGGTGCCTGGCGCTAATGTAGGAGGGCGTCCCTCCGCCGAAATAGACAAACTTCAGTGGTCGTCCCACCACGGCTGGAAGGTCGCTGTAAAGCTCAACCTCTGTCGCCAACGCATTGAGGTAGATCTGAATATCAGAACTGTTTTTATCGGTATAAACCCGAAAGTAACAGAACTTGCACCGTTTGCGGCAGAACGGAATATGCAGATAAACCCCTAAAGGCGCTTCCGGGGTTGGTGGGGAATTCAATGCTTTTATCGCTTCCGGGACGTATTCTTTTCCCCAGAATGAATACGGCGGATAGTTTGAAACGAACACACTTCCGATTTCCGTCTCCTTTGCATCCGTTCTTGTGGTCGCCGGTTCCGGTTTTGCTGTTTTCAATTGATTACTCATACATCTCTACCTTTCTCCAAAGCAGTATACACGGCCATCATCCGAACCTATCACGAGCTTACCAGCCGCAACGCTCGGAGATGCAATGATAGATGACCCTGTTACAAATTCCCAAACCTGTTCCCCCGAATTAACGTTCAGCGCGTATATCACTCCCCCGACCGTCCCAAAGAAAACCCGCTCCCCGACAATCACTGCCGAGGAGTCTATCCGCGATTTAGCCACATAAGTCCACAGCGATTCACCCGTTTGCGGATTCAGCGCATGAACCAGTTTATCCCGCCCACCAACGATCACCAACTCCTCTGTTACGGCGGCCGAAGCGTAAAATGGAAAATGCCGTTCCGGGTGTTGATAGTGCCAAAGAATTTCTGAGTTTTTCAGATCCATGCACAAAACCTGATTCCCAAACGTTCCGGCATAAGCACGGTTGTTCAAAACGGCAGCGCTGGCGCCGACATAGTCGCCCAGCGCTATCTGTTTTTTCTCCTGCCCATCCTTCAGGCTGATGACGCGCAGGTAGCCATCGCAGCCTGAAATAATCACCGCGTCATTGACAACCGCCGGTGTGCCATGAACATATCCCTCAGTCTCAAATTTCCAAATCAGCGAGCCATCAGTGGTGGATAGACAGTAGAGATACTGATCATACGAGCCAAACAGCACACCATCCCCGGCAAAATTGGCGGATGAAATAATCTCGGCATCAGTTTCAAAGGTCCACCTGGGCTCGCCAGTCTGGGCATCCACCGCATGAAAAACACCCATTCCATCCCCGAAGTATACCACATTTCTAAACACAGCGGGAGACGATTTTATCTCACCAGATGCCTGATACTTCCATTTTAGCTTACCCTCTTCAAGCTCTATAGCGTAAAGGTGTCCATCTAAAGAACCGACGTAGACCGTTCCCGCTGCAATGGCGGACGTTGACTCAACCCCGTCTGCCGCCTCGAATGTCCACAGCAATTGGGGGGTCTCAGGGAGATTGCCGACGGCGACCCCTGTGAGTTGAGGGTTGCCGCGGAAACTGGGCCAATCCGCCAAAGATGTCTCACTTTGTCCGGCAGGGCTGATGAAGATACAACTTAGGAAAACGTAAAACGTAATGTGTAATGCGTATTGCGTATTAATAAGCCAATTCATAAAGTTGAAGCAATTCCATTTCGCCCACCGGTCGAGGGTTAAATTTCCCCGTCCACTGGCTGGCGGCTTCCTTTGCCAATTTGGCCAGGTTCTTCCAATTAATTTCAAAATCCCGCAGCCGTTCTGGTAGACCCGCTGCGGCTTTCAATGCGATAATCCGTTCATGGAGGGGCGAAGGGTGCAAGTCCTCATACAGATCGTTCACCGCTTGACTGTTAAACCGAATGACATGCGGAAGCATCAGTCCGACCGCGACACCATGCGTGATACCATATCTGGCGGTCAGGGGATTTGCACAGGCGTGTGCAGCACCGAGCATGGAGTTTTCTATCGCGGTGCCCGCCAAATGCGCCCCCAGGAGCATCTCACTTCGAGCTGCCATATTTTCCGGATCGATTGACACAATTTCAAAGTTCTCCTCCAACAAGCGCCATGCTTCTTTGGCGAACATCTGAGAAATCGGATTTCGCAGCGTGGAGACATAGCTTTCCACCGCATGGGAGATGGCATCAATACCTGTGGAGGCTGTCACCTGCTTCGGTGCGCTTGTGGTCAAAACCGGATCGAGAATGACGGTTCGGAATCTGGCTTTTTTGTCGCCGCACGCCATCTTCTGATGGGTACCCTCTTGAGCAATCAGCGCAAAAGACTGGGCTTCGCTGCCCGTCCCTGCTGTTGTCGGAATGCCAACGGAGGGAAGCATCGGCTGGGCAACTTTGTCCACGCCCCAATAGTCTTCCATCCGTCCACTGTTTGTCAAGATGAGGTTGATCCCTTTCGCGCAGTCCATCGCGCTCCCGCCGCCAAGCCCGATGAGCAGGTTGATGCCTCCTTGATCTTTGGCAAACCGGACGCCATCTTCGACATGCCGCGTGGTTGGATTTTCTGCGACACTATCGAAAACGGAGACATCAAGGCACTCCCTTTTCAGGGAATGGAGCGCCCTTTCCAGAATTCCCACCCTGACAATGCCGGAATCGGTGACGATCAGAACCCGACATCCGCCGAGTTCTCTCGTCAAATGTCCCAATTGGTCTAAGGTATTCCCGCCGAAAATGACGCGGATGCTGGGTTGGAAATCGAATGATTGCATTTTGGAATTGATAATGATAATGATAATGATAATGATTCAACCGCGTTGAAGTCCCGATTAATCGAATGGCTTCAACGCCCGGATCTGCTTAATCTGTGCAGCAATCTCATCGGCGGAAGCATCTAGCATCCGCTCCCCTTTTTCGGCAGTTGCAGGCCGCGGATCGCCGACGCCGCCATGCCGGGTGCGCTGGTCGAAGCGGTGGTAGGAGGATATCCCCTCCACCCGCATCCCCTCACGCTCACCGTCGGGGTCCAGCCGATCTGTGCGCACGAGATCTGGGTTGATTGCCATGATCATGCAGGTCTCGGTTTCGCCGGCGTGCCCGGAACCTGCGCCACCCAATTCACGAATTTCATCGAGTACCCCGCCGCTTGCCCAGGCCCAGCGGGAATAGAATTCCACGCCCTCATCCCCGTAACGTTCCATCAAACGTTGGAGGAGGACGGAGATATTTGCGCCATTGCCGCCATGGCTGTTCTGGATGAGAATCTTCTTGAAGCCGTGTCCCACCATGGAGGCGACGATGTCCATCATCAGCAGCAGGTGGGTTTCCGATATGGCACTGATGGTGCCAGGATACCGTATATGATGCTGTGAGTATCCAAGCCATTGCATCGGCAAGACCAGGACATCGTCCGGGCAACGTTCATGGATACGACGCGCCACCTCCTGCCCAATGAGGCTGTCGGTAAATACCGGCAGATGCAGGCTATGTTGTTCGCAAGATGCCATCGGCATCAGCACGACAGTATTGCGTGGCAGAGCATCAACTTCGGGTGAGGTCATTTCTGCTAAGATCATAGAGGTTTCTCCTGTTTTGGGTTGGTTTTTCTAGGGTGTGTTGGCATCGCCGGCGGAACTCGCTTATTGTCTTACTCTAATCGCCGTTGGATTTTCCAATCTAACGGAAGCGTCGATAATTCACACGCGCTATCTTTGAACATGCAGTAGACAGCAAGCAGTTTTTGCGCAAAATTGAAAACTGCATACGAGCCGCCTCCAGTATTGTGTCTCTTAGCACGATTTCTAAGTCCATTTTTATCCTCTGTCTATACGAATCATTTTCGCCGCTCGCTGCTCACCTGCAATGCCCGTTGACGATAAAGAAACTCAAACAGATTCCCTTCGTGGGGCTGATCCCACGAAATCTGATTCGTGGAAATGGGACCCAAATTCAGACGTTCTACATCCGGAGAGCCGAGCAGATCCTGGATAAATTCTTCATCTTCCGTGATGGCAGTCACCACCAGGGTGGGACCGATACGGTCTAATATCTCCCGTTGTGGGACTTCCACCACACTGACGAAGGAAAATAAAAACTCCGTGTTTGCCAGTGGATGTTCTGGGGCTTCGCACCAGATGACAGTCGGGGCGAGGAACGTACAACCATCCTTCTCAATCACCCGTCGTCCATCTCGATATTTGGCTGTCAGATCCGTCGCGCCGGGAACTTTCAGTTGATTGTCAATAAGATCTGAAATCCCCTCGGCGACTTTCGGATTTGTGAAAGCGGCGACTTGGGCTTCCGGGTCATCTAGCGGCTTTGCGGTGATGCACGCCAAACGTTTCGCCAACGCCTCCGCGATTTCACGTCCGTGCAATGGAACCCAGACGCCGGATGCGTTGATGCAAGACCTACCACCGTTTTCAGCTATGGAAGCGACCGTGAGGTCTAGATGGTCTTCCCACTGTGAGACACTGTCCCCTGTAATGATAATTTTACTCCGCCCGGGGCCGTGAATTTGTACGCCGGGATGGGTCTTCCACGGCACCACCGTCGAACCACCTCCAAACAACAGAGATCTGCCGCAACGAAGCAGGATTTCAGCGGCACCCGAATAATCTGTAGGGTAGAACCCAAACGCTTCGGGTGGACAGCCCGCCGCGATAAAAGCCTGCGCGATGCGAAGAGGCGTCCACGGTTCCTCACTGCCGGGCTTGAGGAGGAGCGGTGTTTTCAGCGGAATCGCCGGCAGCCAAAGGGAATGTACGCCTGGGGAGTTGCTGGGAAGCACTGCCCCCAATGCGTCGGTCTGGGGGACGTAGCTCAGGGGGCGTTTGTTTTGGACGCCCCATCCGGAATCGAGAACGGAAAGATCTAGCCCGCGTGTCAGTCCACCCAAGACCGCCTCCATCTCGTTCAAAACCAACTGGATCTTCTTCATATTTTTGCGGCAGAGGATTTCAGGCAGACCCGTCGTCCCAGAAACCTGCCGAATATAGTCGTCGGGCGATTGCAAATCACCGTCCAAAGGCAGTTTTGATGCCATAAAAAAATCAGCAGCTTTTTTACAAATCGCCAGAAGTTCTGAGATGGAAAACGCTTCAAGGGCGTGTCTGTTTTCCGCTGCCGCGCATAAGTCCTTTGCAATCAACCCGCGATTTGCCTGACTCACAATCGCGAGCGGTTTGCCTGTCTTAATGTGTGGTACGCAAACGAGATTCAAACTCTTATAAGAAAGTCCGGCTCGCAAAATCGGAATGTGTTTCATGGTGAATAGCTCCAGTGTATACAGATTCGGATTGGTTTTTCCAGCCGGATGAACGGAAGAACTTGGCGTGGATTTGGCAATCCACGCCGGGCATTTTCCGGATGGCGACTAAGCCGCGCGGGCTTGAGCTGTCGCCACGGCATCCGCAAGACGAAATTGCACGGCGGCACGTCCACCCTTTGGCAGGCCGAGCGGCAATCGGAGGTTCAGGAGGAATGGGCGATTTTCCCCTTCAACCACGTTCAGTCCATGGTTAATTGCCGCAGCAAGGCGAGACTCCTCTTGTACGTGCATACCGTCCACGTCAAACCCCTCTGCGAGTTTCACGGGGTCGATCCCGTCCAGAACGACGCCTGCATATTCGCCGGTCTCCTTCATCACCCCATCAGCTCGTCCAAAGTGGTGCGCGACGATGCCGTAGGATTCGTTGTTCGCAATGACGTAGAGGACTGGAATGTCATGATGCGCCGCTGTCCAGAGCCCTGAATCCGCGTAGAACATCGAACCGTCTCCGACTAACCCAACGACAGGTTTCTCAGGCGCCGCGAGTTTCAGGCCAACTGCTCCGCCAACGCCGTAGCCCTCCGAACCCCCGGCAGCCCGAATATACAGGTTCCTGCCACCACCCTGCAACCCACCTACGATATCCAGGGGGACAACGAATTGCTCGATCATGACTAGCCCACCACCTCGACGCTCCAGGGCTTTATCGAGGGCATCCGCGACCAGCCACGGACGTATTTGACCGGGTTGTTGCTCAACACCTTGCGCCTCTTTCAGACGTTGCGCACAGAGTGCGGCAGCTTGTTCATGCGCCCAGGCGCGTCGCTCGTCAAAGTGTTTTGGGGTCGAATGGCTTGACGCTAATTCCACAAGACGCTCAAACGTCCGGCGCTCATCCGCCAGAACCGCTACATCTAAATTCGGGATATTCTTGAGATACTTGACATCCGAGCCGATGGCGACAATCCGCTGCGCTTCAGAAAACACCCTGAAATCACCAGGCTTTCCGCCTCCACCATGGCGCATGCCGATACAAACGATGAGGTCTGGCTGAATGGCATCCGCCGCTTGATCCAGCCGTCCACAGTTTAGTTCATGTTTAGTTGAAATGCCTCTCCCCCAGCTACCGACAAAGGGAGCGCCAAAATGCTCAGCGAGCGCGGTGACTTGATTCTCCGCACCGCTCTTCCAGACGCCGTCACCAATATAAAGCAGGGGACGCTTTGCGTCGTGCAAGGCACGTCCAACTTCTTCGACATCACTATTGACCGGATAACCTGCTCGGAGGTCCGGGATACCACCTTCAATGATGCTCGTGGCGATCTGCTCCGGTCCAAGTACCCGATCGTAGACGGCAAGATGTACAGGGCCAACCGGCGGCGTTTTGGCGACCAGTAGGGCACGGTGTATTGCTTGCGGAAGCCCTTCGGGTTCAATCACCGTCCAGTTCTCCTTTGTAAAAGGCGCGGCGATGGACGTTGGGCCAAAGTTGTGATTGAGATCGAGGCTGACCTTATCCGCGTAGCTTCCGGTGTCACCTGCAAACGTGATGACCACAACGGGCAAACTGCCGCTCCAGACGTTAATGAGTTGTCCCAGGCATTGGGCGAGCCCCGCTCCGAGATGCACCACCATGACCGATGGATCCAGATTCATCTGCGTGTAACCGCCAGCCATCGCCGCGACGCTACCCTCATGAAGCGCCAAAATGCCGTGTATGTCTGGATGTACATGTAGCGCATCGAAAAAGCGTGCCTCGCGCGATCCGGAGTTATTGAACACATACTTCACGCCCAATGCTGCGAGCTGCTCGACCATGATCTGAGATGAATTTGCTGTGATTGGTCTCATCTGCATGAGATGTTATCCTTCCTTTCTTTATCCGAGTAGAGGCGAAAAGGTGGGTCACTCCTACCCAACGCTGTATTTGTAGTATTTTCATACATCCGCTAAGGAATAAGCTCGACACCCGTCCAGAAGGCGACGTAATTCTTAATCTCTTTTGCGGCTTCCTTTGGTTCAGGGTAATACCTTCTTGTTAAGCTGGAATGTTGTTACCTGGCAATAAACTCCCGGCAGCTTTTTACATCATCTATACGCAATTCCCCAAAAGTCGCCTGTATCGATTTCTCTGGCATTGGACTGGCTATGCTTTCCTTCGCCTAAAATTGCTTAAATTGACGGCTATGCCCATATTTCTGAATTTCTCTAATACACCCCCACTACAACAGACTCCTGAAGCTCAGAAAGCAGCCGGAGGTTTTTAACGCCATCCCAGGGATACCCCTCAATCGGCTCAGCCCGTTCTGCTTCATCCCTTTCGAGAAAACGCGGCATGAAGAATTCCTTCGTCAGTGTCGTCAACATCACCCGCCCTGTTTCGCCGTAGCCGACAGGTTCTTCGGGGTTGTCTGGATTGACCAATTCAATGACAGCGCGGGGTTGAGGTGGGTAGTAGATAATGGCATAGTTGTCCGCAGGGTCAAACGGTTTGCAGACCGCCAAGCCCATCAGGGTGTTCCCATACGTCGGCAAAAAATCGACCCCCGGTACCAACTCCTCGCGGGCGAAACGGTGAAATTGGGCGTCCATCTCCGTTCCACCGCAAAAGATGCCTTTGATACCAACCTTTTGTAGGGAGATCTTTTCGCACAACTCCTCAAGCAGCTTCGGTGTTGTGAACAAACACTGGATGTTATCGTGGGCGCGTAGGATATTCAATGCTTGATCAATGACGTGGTTTTTATAAAGATCCGACTCCTGATGCTTTTCGTACTGAATCAATTTGTTCACCCATCGCGGATCGAGATCAACGAGGAAGCAGATGCCGCCGCGATGTTGAGCTAGGTATTCAACGGCGAGGCGGAGCCGTCGCGGCCCGGTGGGGCCCAGCATGAGCCAATCGCTTCCACGTGGAAATCCCTCATCGGAAAGGGTTTCGCTGAACATTTCATAATCGATCTGAAAGTCGCGGATGCTGATGCGGCTCTTCGGGACGCCGGTAGAGCCGCCTGTTTCAAATACATACACAGGTTGGTCTGCGTAATCTTTGGGCACCCACCTCCGCACCGGTCCACCGCGCAACCATTCATCCTGAAAATGCTCAAGGAGCTTTAAGTCGTCGTAGCCCCCGATCGCTTTGCGAGGGTCAAAATCGAGTTTCTCTACAAATTCTGACCAAAATGGAGGACCAGTTTCTGGATTGAAATGCCACTGGACAATTTCACGAACATGGGCATCAAGTTGGTCACGCGCTTCTCCCACCTTTTTAGATAGTGATTGATTTAAGGTATCCATAATTATAGATGTATCCTGATACCGTTAGGCCAGTCGCCACGATTCAACATTCTTCAGGATTTCAGCAGACCGATGGAGAGTGAACGCCTCCGTTTCCAGAATGCACCGATTGATTTTCAGGTAATTTTCGTTCTCAAGCAACTTCCAAAGGGGTTTTGAGTATTCGATGAAAGCGTGCTTGACACGAGTCTCCCCACGTTTCAAGTTGCCCTCCGGATCGAGTACCTGACCGACAGAATCCTTCAATTCCTCCACATAATCTGGAGACAACATATTTTTTACAACAGCGAAACCGTGTGCATCATGACAAGCCTTAATCGCCGAAAGTTCGTCCGGTGCAAACTCATATTGATATGGTAAATTGACAGGCTGAAAGTTATTGTTGGACATTGATTTCTCCTCCTCTATACCGCTGTCGGTAATTCCCTGAACTCTTGATGTGTTCTTTGTAGCGTCATATTCAATCCGATTTCCATGCCCTCATTACTGCATAGCAATCGCAAAGAGCGTATTCCGACTTGCAATATACAGTACACCGTTTTTTGCTACCGGGGTGGTATAAACCGCACTCCCCATATTGGTCTCATAGATTAGTTCTTTCTTTTTGCCTGCTTTTAAGATGGCAACATCTCCGTCCTCGTCTCCGATGTACACCTTGCCATCCGCCACGAATGTTGACCCCCAAATCGCAGCAAATGTGTCATACGTCCAATGATGCTCACCCGTGTTGGCATCAAGGCAGTAGACGAAACCGCTCAAGTCTGCCACGTAGAGCAGATCATCGGCAATTGCGACAGTGGACATCGCGCGATGGAAATCTTCGTCGCCTCGATGCCAGACGGCCCCGGTCTCGGTGATGTCTCCTTCACCCGTTGCGTCAATTGCCCAGAGATGGCCGATTCCCTCCCCATGTTCCGGGTCCTGTCCCACGCTGATGTAAACCTTATCCTCCCAAATGACAGGTGTCGAAATAATGTTATTGCGTGTACCTCGGCCGCCCAGCTCCCAAACGGAATCTTTGGGATTACAGTCAAATTTCCAGATTAGTGTTCCTGTCTCAGGTTCGAGGGAATAGATCCAGCCGTCGCCGCCGGGAAAGATGACTTGGGGTTTGCCGTTGATTACCCCGTAGGCGGGGTTAGACCATTGACCGTGTAAGATATTTTCGGCAGGAGAGGCATCTTCCCAAACCAGTTCGCCGGTCGTTTTATTGAGTGCGATAAAGCTCGGCGCAAAAGGGGAAGGAATGTGAACGTGCCCTTCGTCGACACCGTTGCTCGTTTCCACAAAGAGCAAATCACCAACACCGACTGGGGAACAGGTGGCGAGATTGTGGGGAAAAACCTCCAATTCTTCGATCATATCATACTTCCAGATGATGTCTCCATCAATTTCGCTGGTGTCGGTCTCCTCCTTGAAGGGTCCATCATTTTCACCGTCCATGAAGCCTTCGGTATCTACGCAAACAATTTCAGCGCGGTTGGAAATATAATAGAGCCGATCGTCCTCGATAAAAGGCGTTGAACAGATACCCTGTTGAGGCCAATCGTTGACGCGTCCGGCGGGGAGTTTAGTATGTGTGGATTGCCAGAGAAATTCCCCGTCCGACTCGCGGAACGCCATAATAACGCCGCGGTCACCAGTAAGTTTCGGATTTCGCATCCCTTGGTTGTTCGTGCCGACAAACACCTTACCGCCGATGAGAACGGGACCCGCATAGGTCTGCGACCCCAAGGTTGCTGTCCATTTGATGTTTAATCCGGTTTCTGTGTCCCATTTTTCCGGCAGATTTTTTTCATCGGAGACCAAGTTGCGCGATGGTGTGAAACCCCACATCGCTGTCTCAGCGGCGACGGGTGTTACCGATACTATCAAAACCGTTAAGAGAATAATGTAAAAGATAGCACCTGTTTCTAGAATCTGTTGATGTCTCATTTCGCTCCTCTAAAATTGTGAGTAGTTGATAACCGTAAATTAAAAATCGTCTAACTGTGGTCCTGTTATTACACTCAATATTCCGTTGTGAAGTTTGTATTTAGCATCGAAGTCTGCACAGTCGTGATTAGAGTATTTTTCCAACACTTTTACGCACCAAGCAAACAAGGTTCTGAGCGAAGCGCATGCGTCGGGGCGAGACAGAATGTACTCAATGTTAATTTTATTCAAAATTGCTCCGCCATGTTTAATTTCATCAAAACAGGAATACAACCCTTTGAGTTTATTTTTAGGATGGCGAATTTCCTCAACATCACCTTCGTTGTCTGAAAGGGAGGTTTTCAGGATAGTGTTAATCGCTTGTGCGTCAGCGAAGGAGTACGCCTCAAGCATATTCACCAGAAAATGCACAGATGCGCGATGCTTCAAGGTGTTTAGTACCGTATCAAGTGCCAATCGATAGCGATTAAAGACCTGTTGCGCTTGATCTCTGCGGTCATATTCCAGATCGTCAATTAGGAGGACAAAGTGGCAAACGTCAGTCATTAGATACTTTCTTGCCGCCAATCCAATTTTCGCATCTTTGCTAGGAATGTCCTTGCCGTTGCGAAGCGCTTTAAGTCTTTTCGTTGAGGTAATTGCTCCAAGCTGACCGACGCGCCGAATCACTTCAAAGGTACAAACCCCGGTTTCCATTAGCGACTTAAATAACTTTGGAAGATGTTGTTGTTCAGTTTCCCCGGTAACGATTAAGCCAAAGTGGAAAGTGGAAATAGGTGCATTGTGGATATTCATCAGGCTGTGTGTCCTCTGCAGTCATTCCCCCTTCTCCTTGGCGTAGGGTTTACTTTGGGGGGCAATGGCTTCAGCCATGTAAAGCGAGCCGGTATCATAGCTTTCCAGCAAATCTTGAATATCGTCCATCTCACTGACCCGCGTTAGAACCGTCTGCCCAGCCTTATCCAGTCCTGTTGCCAAAATATCTGCTGGCTCAAACTGACCAATCAAAACTGGGGAATGTGTTGCGATGAAAACCTGCTTGTTCCATTCCTTTGTGGCTTGCTTGACTGCCTCCGCAAAAACAGAGATAGCATAAGGGTGAAGCGAGGTTTCCGGCTCATCGAACAAGATTAGCACGTCATGCTGATTTCCGTGAGCAAACAGCGAAGTTAGCAGAATGAGCATTTGCAATTGACCCTCCGACTCGCTTAGTGCTGGAATTGGGTCTTGCAGGTTTTTTTGGACAAAGCTGGCGTAGATTGCGTTTGGACCGGCGGGATCAAACACCAGATCTTTGAAATTAGGGAAACTTTTTCGCATAAAACTGATAATAGTTTCATAGCGCGAATCGATTGCACTTTTATCGCGAATGTTGCGCAGAACCGACCATAGATTCCCGCAATCCTCGCGCAACGTGATATCCATACCTGACTCCGAGCCGCGTTGCTTAAGCCCATATAGGTCAGTATAATGAGAGTGGAAAAAATGAACAGAGTTGAGCAAACTTCGTAAATCGAAAGCATCTGGAGGAATAAGTTTCCTTCCTTGCATATACTGAATCAAAGAAGGTTCATATTGAATCAAAGCAAGTTTTTCTGGAAAGGTCAGGCGAGTTTGTGCCGAAGAGTTTTCTTCATAATGATAAAAGTCAGCCTCATTGCTGCCTACTCTTCGATTTATTAGGCGGACTTTTTTTTCTTTGGAATATAGAACTTCCCCGGCATACGGATCAATTTGACCAAGTGAAAATCCTAATCGGAGTGCGTACTCGGCAAGTACTGTTTCCAACGTGATTGATATACCTTCCCATTCATCAACGCGTTGCCCAACACCCTGCCGCAACATACCAAAACCGTTATTCCGGCTTCTACCAGCCTCGGCAACATCTCGAAAAACACAATCCCTGACCAACCGAATTGCTTCCAACAACGTCGATTTCCCTGAACCATTCGGTCCAAACAGGACATTAATTGGGCGCAGTTCTACTGAGACATCTGCCAGTGATCGGAAGTTTTGGATATGTAAACGGGTTAGTTGATTGCCCATGATTTTCCTCAATTCCCCCAAACCTTCAGATTATCATAATAGATCTCAGCCGGCGAATAGCCGTAGATGCCCGGACTCCCTTCCCGATTCGGCAGCGGATCTTCGACTATAATCGTCCATTCATCCGGTTCCGGCTCACCTCTGACCCAAACCTTTCCCTTGACGTGCGCCGTGTCATCAACAATATCCACCGTCATTTTCATGGTGTACCAGACATTCGGCTCCCACTTGAAATCAACCCACTTTGCCATTCGGAGATCTGATCGCCACGAAAGCACCTGAAGCCGTTGGTAATTGCCTTGCATCTCAAGTGTGTAGCGGTGAGCGATGAGTCCCATGTCCGGAAGGTTTCGCTTCGGCTTCGTTCCCAGCAAATCGACTTGGAGGGTATAATTTTGTATGTTCGGGGGACCGATGTAAACGTTGGAGCGGTGCAATCCGCGGCGGGCGGGCGGTTTGACGAGAATTTTGTTCCCATCCATTTGACGGACGACAAATCGGTTTGTTGCACGGACCCAATGCGGCGGACTCTTCCCCTCCTCTATCGACTCAAAATCTTCGTGCCACGGCAATTGTGGAATAACTCGGACTCGTGCGGAGTTGCTTAAATCGCCAATCTTCGCCGATACTGTTCCTGCTTGACCGGGGCGACTCGGTTCAAGAATCAACTTTCCGTTGTCATCAATAGTCCCTGACAATCCATTGAGTGACCACTCAGCAGCCTTTTCGCCAATCAGTGCACCTTTATTGTCAAAAGCACGAACGCTAAATTGGAGGCTGTCCCCCGATTGGACTAGAACTTCGGTGGGTACAATCTGTATTGATGCAGGAGCAGAAGTAGACATCGCCACAGTGCTGGGTGCTGATACAGGAACAGGCTGGGTTGAGGTGGAAGACCCCTGAACCCCTAAGCAGTAAAGCCCTTCCTCAGTGGTAAAGTAAACTCGACCGTTAGCGATGGCAGGTGAACCGTAGATCTCCGCATAGCGACCGGATTCCCTTTCAATCTGTACTGTGTTAAGCGTTTTACACTCGTTCTCACCCGGCTGCAGGATGTGGAAGTGACCATTGACTTCCGTGACATAGATTTTTCCGTCAGCGACAACAGGGGACCCTTTACCCACTGTGCCGAGGCTATGTGTCCAATGAGCCTCCCCGGTTTTGCCGTTGAGACAGTGTAAATTCGCCGAACTGTCCACAACATAAAGCCGGCCATCGTCCAGCGCTGGAGAACTATAACCCGCCTCTATGCCGTCAACTCGCCAGACCTCATGCGATTTTGTAATATCGCCCGTGCCAGTTCCATCAATGCAGACGACGCGCCCCATCACTGTCGTGTCCGTGTTCTCCTGATTGTGACTTGCGTAAACCCGTGTGCCATCTACGACCACTGACGCATTGAGAGCCCCTTGACTGACCCGGAAGCCCCAGACTTTTTCACCGGTTCGCACATCCATCGCGTACACATAACCATCTGCATTACCGTCGATTAACAGCCGGCGCCCGTGGATCTCGGCGACGACAGCCACTGGATATGTTGTATTCTTCGGGGGGCCACCGGGTGTTGTGGGCCAAACCACATCTCCCGTGCGTTTGTCGAACGCAAAATAACGATGTCGCATCGCGGCGTGACTGCCCCAACTGGTGTTAAGAAAACTGAGGATCACAAGGTTTCCATCGACAACAGGTGTAACAACTCGCCCACCATAGCCCGTGAACCGACCAAATTCTTCTGTCAAAGAACGCGACCAAACAACCTGCCCGTCCTTATCGAAACAGGCAAACACGCCGCTAATGGTGTGGGCATAGATATAACCCGTTTCCCTATCTCCCGCCAGACTTGTCCAACCCAGTCGATTAAAAGGGATTGTGCTGTGAAAGACATTGAATCGGTGTTCCCAGAGCAGACTCCCCGTTTCGGCATCAAAGCAGGCAACCCGTTCCTGCTCAGTGATGTCCATCCCAACCCGCCCGATGACATAGACTCGATTGTTCAAAACGATTGGTGTGGAACGACCGATAAAGTCTACCTTCCAAATTAAGTTCTCGCCATCCACAGACCAGTTCGAGATTAAACCGGTTTGTGAAGACGCGCCATTCTGATTCGGTCCTCGCCAACTTGGCCAATCCCGAGCCAGCGCGTTGTCGAAGCCAACACTCAGAATGAATAGCACATAAAGAAAAGTACAGGTTGTTTTAAAAGTAATCTGAGACCGCATGTAAATCTCCTATATTTTTTCTTTTGGTATATGTTGTAAGAGCATAGTTAAAGACGTGAGAATTGTCTTGAAGTTTAACGAAGCCTTAGTCAAGGTCTAGATCGAAATCGCTGTTGGCCGCATCCGCAAGCACCGCCCTCCGTTGAGTCGAATAAACACATTTTATGGGAAGTTAGAGGTTGAAGTCAATCAAAAAATTGGGCAGATTGCTGGATTTTGGCAATCCCAACGACGAGAGTGATAAGCGCACCAGCCCAGTGTTAACGAAAAATTGAAGAAAACCACAGAATAGGGGAGACAGAAACGAGATTATGTTGTAAAATATGATGGGGACACAGAAAGACATTCAACTTTAACGGAAGGGTTGCAGCGTATGCAAACGCGAAAACTGAACAGCACTTCATCTTTGATACATCGTTGGCAGCCGTATCAGGAGATCTTCAAACTGACAATTAAACGGATGCTCTGGAGCCGGAAGACAATGCTTGCGGTTCTTGTAAGCATGGTACCCGTAGGCATCTCAATCGTCTTCCGCCTTGTGCACCATAGCGCGGGGGATGCCTGCGAGTTTACACCGCATCTGACGATGATATTCTATCTGATGTTCGTGACCATTCTTATCGCACTCCTTTTCGGCACGGCGATTATCGCCGACGAAGTTGACAACAAAACATTGACTTACCTTGTCACCCGTCCGCTCCGCAAAGCCCGCATCCTGTTAAGTAAGTTTGCTGCCTATTTGGTTGGGACGATTATGCTTGTTGCCTCATCTCACCTCCTGACAACGCTGATCGTTACAACTGACCCCAAGATCGGGGAGAACTTGCTGTTTCATATCGGGATGAGTTTCAAATATATCGGCGTAATCGGCTTGGGATTACTGGCTTACGGGGCGATTTTTGCTGCCTTTGGGGCGCGATTTAAGCATGCGGTGCTTTGGGGCTTGCTCGTTGCATTCGGTTGGGAGAAGATTACGCTTGTCGTGCCGGGAAATATCAAGAAACTCTCCGTCATCCACTATTTGCTTTCCATTTATCCCCGTCACAGTTTATCCGCTCGTATGATTCAAGGATTTGTCGGCGATTCTCCCGCTTCCCCCTGGCTAGCATTCGTTATGATTGTGCTGATTACAGCTTTATTTCTGAATCTCTCGATCTGGATATTTCAGCGGCGTGAGTATCATACAGATTGAGGAGATTACTTTACATTCACGTTTTACGTTTCACGCATAGGGAGGCAATTACGATGATTCGCGTTATTAAGCCGGAAGGTTTCGGCAACATTCAGTTAGAAGATGTACCCACTCCTGAGATCAGCGGTCATCAAGTTTTAGTGCGGACCCGCACCACGCTCATTAGTCGTGGTTCTGAGCTATTTCGTCGCTATATCAGAGAGGAGGCAATTCCCCCATCAATGATGGGGTATTCCCTCACAGGCGTCATTGAGCAGATTGGATCTGATGTCACGGAGTATCAGGTTGGACAACGAGTGATGGCGGGCGCACCGCACGCTGAATATGCTGTCGGGGAAGTCGATGTGGTCGTTCCACTGACGGATGATGTCTCCTTTGAAGAAGGGACGTTTCTGGGGCTCTCGACGAGCGCGGTGGCGTGGGCAGATTCGTCGGAGGTGCAAAGGGGAGATACGATCGTGATCGTTGGACAGGGAATCGTGGGGAGTTTGATGATGCAGGTCTTGCGCGGATATGGTCCCGACAGGGTTATCACCGTTGATGCACTGCCGTTGCGCTGCCGAATCTCCGATGAATTGGGTGCGGATGTCGCCATCAATGCTTCAGACGAAGACCCGGTTGAGGCGGTGCTTCGCTTAACCGATGGGAAGGGGGCAGACCTTGTGATTGACTGCGTCGGCGGACATGCAGGCGTCAAATCGTTTGAGCAGGCGCAAGATATGGTGCGCAGGAAGGGGACCATCCAACTAATTGCGTTATACCAACAAGCCCCGCTGCTGCTGCATGCATCGAAGATTATGAGCAAGCGGCTTGTGGCTGGCATCCTCACCGATGAGCCGAGATCCCAAATTGCTTTGCGTGCGTTGGAAAAGCTTCGTTCAGGCGAGATTCAGGCGGGTCGGATGATCACTCACCGCTTTCCCTACACAGAGGCAAAGGAAGCTTTTGATCTCTTGTGGAATAATCCGGGTGAAGCGCTTGGGGTTCTGATGATTTGGCAGTGAATAGGGTCATTTCATTTCCCGCTTTTGGGCGTCGGTCGAGTAGCCAAAGGCGTATTGAGACCAGCGATACGTCTATTTCACAATATACTAGCGCACGTTGACAGCCAACCGCTCCATCATTCCGGCAAAGGTGGCCAGGGTAGTGTCAGCCCCTTTTTGCTGCCTGATGCTGACGAATCCGCAGGAGATCGGCGTTGGTGTGGTACGGTTCGTATTTCTCCACAAACTCCGCCAACGTCTCCGCCACCGTTGAGGATGTGGTATCGAGGACGATCCGCTTCTGTATCAAAGACGCCTCAAACTCCTCCTCAAACCGTTGAAGGACGTACTCAATATCCTTCTCCTGCACGATCTGGTGGGTGTGCGGATTTTCCTTCATCCGCTTCGCGATGACTTCTGGTGAGGCTTTGAAAAGGACGAGCACCGTACCCGGCGCTCGCTGAAGCATCCGTTCCTCTATACGCCGCGCCATCTCCGTCCGCTGTCCTTCCGGACTTCGGCCCGGAGAACCGCTATCTTTGCCGCCGTAGCCGTAGTACAATGGGGCATAGACCGCTTCCTCAATGACGAGGCCCATCAGGTTGTGGTCGGGTTTACTATAGAAAGCCGGCGATGTATGATACTCGATCATAAACCGCTGGAACATCTCCCGGACTTGGGGATGAACTACTATTAACGATTCCTTAGCTTCGGGTACGAGCTCATTCGAAGGGACGCTGAAGTGATCATGGAAATGGCTGGTCCCGCCTACAGTGTTTTCAGCCCACTTCATGACCTCCGCGGCTAATGTCGACTTACCCGTATATTCGCATCCGACAAAAACGAGATTCATGATTCGTCCTCCTACAGTTTTACGTTGGATTGAGAACCTTGAAAAGGTTTGAAACCTTTTCAAGGCTAAATCGAGTTTAATACTTTGCACGGACATAAACTGCGTTTCTTACCCTGATGTCATCCTGAACCCTTCAGCAAGCATCTGTTAGATTGTGCACATTTCACGTTCTGCTTCATTTACGACCTGAACGGTTACATATAAAGTAAGTTCGTACAGACACATGAAACAGTCAATCTATGTTTCTACTATTTGTCATGATAGCAGAAAACAAAATTGGGGTCAATATCAAAATGCGGTCTTTGGACCTAAACGCCCACTGCCCGCTCCAACTGGACGGATGGCACCTGCCTTTCTTGCAAAGTGAACGCCTCACCCGATCCGGCGGCGCTGAATCCCAACGACTCGAACAGCGATTGCTTGTCTTTATCTTCAACTGAAACCGTCGCCTGCCACTCAGTCGCCCCGCGATCGGCTCCCCAGCCCATTGCCGCCTGCATCAGATCCGCCCAGGCGTCCAGGCAGCGTTGGAGGGTAAAACCATCGACATGGCATGCACCCAATCCATTGAGGCGTGCGGTAGCCAGCCCGCCCAGGCGTCCCCGATCAGTCTGCGCCCCAAACCAGGTGCCGTTTCTCTCCCGGACCAGCGCTTCGTATCGCGGGTATAGTCCCATACACGAAGACTGCACCGCATAGCGCGTTGAAAACATGCCCACGTTGGCGTCCAGCACCTGCCAATTGTGTGGACAGACTATCAGGGGAATCATGGGAATACGCAGCGCCGCTGTCCCAGGTGTGATGGTGACTTGACCGTCCGCTTCCCTGAAGTAGTCTACCAGGAAGGCCTCTGGTGAATCTCCAGACACGATAAGCGCCATCACGTTGGCTCCGGCGAGTTTCCGCCAACCAAGCCGATAATACACGCGCGCCGCCGCTGGATTGCCCGTGCCGAGGAAAAGTGCCTCGCCGTTCTGTCTGCGAAAATCATTGCGGGCGGATTCACAGAGAAGCTCAGCAATCCCCTGATGGCGAAATTCAGGCTGCGTCGCCACCTCCCCTAATCCGCCTAACAGCGGCTCTGCCTTGCAGATCGTCAAGTGGCAAGTGCCCGCGAGTTCTTCCTTTTGCCGCATTAGGTAGACGATGTCGTCGTTGTCTGCGCTTTCATTACCCGCGAAAATGCCCCGGAAGCCTTCATAGGATGTTTCAAAGATTGTCTCCCAGAATTCGGTCAATTCCGTTATCAGCCCCTCAGGCAGTGGTGGATCAATTTTCATAAAATTCATAATCTCCCTCCATGATCTGTGTGATAAATATCGCAATAATTCCTTACCGCAGCCACTCACTTTATTAGACAATCGAAAAGCGCAGTTTATACCGTTGCAAAGTATAAAAGAAAGAAGCGAAGAATCTCAGTCAACATCGTAACAGAGATCCTTCGCTTCGCTCAAAATGACAGAAATCTATGCAAAATATCGAATTGGTATTGCGGGTGTCTCGGCGGGAGAGGCAATACCTGAAAGTCACTTCAAAATAGCCATCTTTCGGGTCGCGCTAAACTCGCCCGCTTGAATCGTGTAGAGGTACACGCCACTGCCAACCGGCTCACCCGACGCATTTCGACCATCCCAATGGACAGCTCTAGTTTTGGTTGTGTAAGCCTGCTGCCTGCTGACCCAGGTCTAACTGCGAACCAGACGCCCAGTAGGGTTGTAAATGTGGATGATCACATGAACATCTTTGACTAAACGGTTCTATAGAAACCACGGCACCATTTGAATCTCTATAGCGAGTTAGATGGATTAAAGAATCAATGCACTCCTGACCTCTGATTTTCCATAGCCAGAAAACACTGACTTGATGTTAGCCCAAAATCCGTGCAATGTCAATCCGAAAATTGGGTGTGTCAAGAAATTTGCCGTAAAGATTCCTCAATCCATTGGTCTGTCTACCGACAAGGATGGATCAGCGGAGGCAGCCTTCGTCGGAGGCCCAAAGGCGATTGTAACCTTCGGTGATGGCAAAAGGTGTTCGTCCTGCTCATACGCGAAGATCGCATTGATCAGCCGCTCAATTTCTTTGAGCATGTTCATGTCCACATAATCCTCCCCACAAACCGTACAGATTTCCGCAGGAATTCCCATCACCGTCAGAACAATATCAGAATTCTTTCGTATATAAGTATCCGTCGTAAAACCGGGTTCTGTACGACCATTACATTTCGAGCAGCGTCCCATGGGTTTCACTTCCTCTTTTTCCGAATCCTGTAGTTTTTTCCCAGATGTCGTCTTCTGGAATATAAGCCGTTACAATTGTAGCGATATCCTCGGAAAAAGTCGCATCTCGTGGTTTGGCGGCGGTTACTGTGGGCAGTCCCTCTCCAATGAGAAAGTCATAGATGCAGGGAAAGAGATATGATATAATAACGCATTAACAGACTTCGGAAACCACTTTGAAACAGTCTCGACAGCCCCATCAGCATCACATTGCCCGACGAGGAGGACCTTCAGAATTGCCAGCAGAAATTATTGACGGAAAAGAGCTCGCTAGATCGATTCGTAGGGAAATTCGACGCCAAGTGAGAAAGCTCAAATTTACCCCTGGACTTGCGGTTGTTCAGGTTGGGGATGATCCCGCTTCGACGACCTACGTCAACAACAAGCAGAAGGACTGTAAGTATGTCCATTTTCATTCAGAGGTTCATCGAATGCCAGCGGAAACAACGCAATCAGAGGTCATAGATCAGATTCACGTTCTGAACCGCCGTGAGGACATACACGGAATTATCGCTCAGATGCCGGTCCCGGATCAGATTGACGGGCAAGCAGTCATTGACGCGATTGCGCATGAAAAGGATGCTGACGGTCTCAGTCCTGTGAACTTAGGCAATCTGCTCATCAACCGCGAAGGGGTGGTACCATGCACCGCTGCGGGAATTATCCGCCTCATCGAACTCACAGGCGTGGAGATCGAGGGCAAACGTGCGGTATGTGTGGGGCGCAGTAGTCTTGTTGGAAAACCGGCTGGGTTGATGTTGCTTAACCGCAATGCAACGGTTACATATTGCCACTCGCGGACGCAAGACCTCCCAGCAGAAACACGGAACGCGGACATCTTGATTGTCGCAACCGGCAAGCCCAACATGATTACGACTGACATGGTGAAAGCAGGGGCAATCGTAATCGATGTGGGGTTAACCTTTGTTGGTGCTCGCTTCGTCGGTGATGTCGATCTTGAGGGCGTCAAGGAAGTGGCAGGTTTTATCACGCCTGTGCCCGGCGGTGTGGGCCCGATGACCCGTGCAATGTTGCTAGAAAATACACTCAAACTGGCACTTGTGTCGACAGAAAAGGAATGAGGAAAGAAAGGAAGCCTGCAAGGATAAGGGAGTTATCCACCAACCTTCCAGTCACTTCAGGTTTCCTGCTTTACGCATTACGCGCAAATGGAGGTTTATTATGGGATTTCCCGGATTTGATCTGACAGGTAAAGTGATGTTAATTACAGGCGCTGGCAAAGGAATCGGTCACGGCATTGCGATTGCCGCGGCACAGATGGGGGCTGACGTGCTTTTGAATAGTCGGACCCGCTCCGATCTTGAGAAGGTCGCGGAGGAGATCCGGGCGGCAGGCGGTAAAGCAGAACCGGTCATTTTCGATGTCAGCAAGATGGATGAGATTGCCCGCGGGGCGCAAGAGGCAATCGATGTTTGGGGGCGCATTGATGTCCTCGTCAATAACGCCGGCACGAACCGACCGAAGCCTGCGCTTGAGGTGACGGAGGAGGACTGGGACGCCATCCATGATCTGAATCTCAAAGGGCTATTCTTTCTCACGCAGACACTCGTGAAGCCGATGATTGAGCGGAAGAGTGGGAAGATCGTCAACATCTCTTCGACGATGGGGCTTGTCGGTGGCCCGCTGCGGACAGCGTATTCTGCCAGCAAAGGCGGGGTTGTGCTGTTGACCAAAGGACTTGCTGTCGAGTGGGCACCTTACAACGTGACGGTGAACGCTGTCTCCCCTGCCTTCACACGAACGCCGCTTGCGGATGCGCTTTTACAACGCAAGGACTTCTATGAAGATGTCGTCCGTCGCATTCCGATGGGACGTGTTGGCGAGGTCGATGAAGTTGTCGGAGCAGTGCTGTTCCTCGCTTCGGAAGCTGCCAACTGGATCACGGGGCAAACAATCGCTGTCGATGGCGGTTGGGTGGCATGGTAGGTAACTATAGCGAAGCGAGACCGGTTGCTGGTAAAGCAATAGACCGAAAACAGAATGAACTGTTGTTTCATTGAAACGGGACCGGAATCTTGTCCCCATGCCAGGGGAAGGCATAGCTCGGCTGATTGACAAACCGGCGCATACCGGCATCCAACCGAATGGTTGTTGAAGGGGGAAGTTGAACCGCGAAATACCTGGCATCGACGGGGATAGTCCTTTCTGACGGATCGTTTTGACCTGCCTCCTGAAACCGTACCTCAGTAAACTGGTGTTCCCCGAAAGCCCCCGCCTGCACAATCAAATTTCGAGTTTCGGTTCGATTCAGGTTGACAAGCTGAATGCCTGCACCATCAGGCTCCAATGTGTCGACCAGGGCAGCGACATCTCTTGGCAGCCCTGGTCGGGCACGGTCCTGATCGAAGTAGCGCACCGTTGCTCGGAGAAGCCCGCCATTGTAAACGGATTGTGGCGCCCCCAGCGTCACTTGTGTCAGTCCCTTCGTGAGAACGGGATTGGTTGGGAAGTAGTTCGTCGTAATAATTTCCTCGATGCTACGGTTATCAAGCCGCATCTTATCGAAAGCCTCCAACGCCCATTGAAACTCGGCACTCAGGATTTTCTCGGGCCAGTCAGGATTCTTACCATCGTAGTATTGGAATCGGGCAAACTCTGTCTCACCGCCGTTCTTCTCATAACCCCGATCCCCAACCTCATTCCAATCGCGCTCGACCTCGCCGGCTCGTATCCTCGTGATTAACTCGTAGTCTTTGGTAGACATCGAAGCATGATACAGGTGGGCAAGCTCCTGCATCCGCCATGGTAGCGGACCAGTGTAGACGCCTCTCATCGGTAGAATGCCATCGTTTGAGGGGCCGACGGGCGGGTCATATTGCCAGCCATCCGGACCGTATCGCGTGGGCATGATCAGTTGGCCATCTTCACGGGTGATTGAATTATCCAACAAGAGCTTAATCTGTGAGCGCAGGAGGTCGAGATACCCATAGTCACCGGTGAGCAGCAGAGCACATTCTGCCGCAATAGTCAACGAGTGAAACATAATGTTAAAACCTTGATAGTGGTTCCAACCATACTGTCCACCCCACCACACGCCATTGCGTCCGTCTCCGATCTTCCCGGTTGGGCCTACATTGTCCGGCATGATCCCATTATTGCGACGCATTCGATCCATCCAGGCCTCTGTATACTCCAAAACCCAGTTTTTGTACTTTTCTTCCCCTGTATATAGGTAAGCATTCGTTACCAGCGCGGTGGCGCCAAGACTATTGGGCGTATCGCACTGCAAGACAAGTTTCTCGAATAATTCGACAATCTCTTCCCTGCGTTTAGCGTCCTCGTACCAATTTAGTTCCAGATCCTCGATGATTGGATAGAGGCTTGCGCGTACACCATAATAATTAACTTCTCCTCCCAGCCACCTCCCAGCAAGCAGCATGGTATTCGCCATCTCAGCATCCCCATGCAGCCTCGGCCCCTGACTGGAGTGAAAAGGAGATCGCAGAACCTTGTGCTCAGGGTCATAGTTGGGAGCTTCCGGATCTTCGCCGATGAACATCCCGGCAAATCCCCTCGCCCGGCGCATGTTCTCCGAGATGACGGGACAGGCGACGCCGAAATCGTAGAAAGCCATGTTGCCTTCGCCAAGGTGATGCCATTCAGCTGCTTGTTCGAGGTTCCAGAATTCATTGTGCGCTGACGGCCTGAACACCTTTGTAAAGTTGTTGTGACGCAGACGATGATTGAAGCTATCGTCGCTGATTCGGGTCGTGGCGTTCCATTCCTGCAGCGCGAGATCGTGCAAACTCTCATCGGCGCCGATGGCGTAAAATAGTCCCCAATTGTAAAACTGTTCGTAGAGGTCGTCGAAGTCCTCCGCGTAGTAAAGTCCGCCTCCCGGCTCAGTGTATTTCTTTACCATCATGGGAGCGGCGTCCTCCATAAGGCTGATCAGATTGCGCTCCATAAGCGCCCACGCCGGTGGCACCGAGATTTCTGTTGCCTTGATGCCGACCATTCCGGGAATCGAGATGGCTTGGGTCGAAATGCTTGCTGCTGTCATATTTTTCCTCCTTGACGAAGCAAAAACCTCATGAGGTCGGACTCGGTTAAGTGCGGCTGAATTTGTTCCGCGAATTTCGCTACTGTCTCATCGACCGTCGTGGTCGTCGTGCCGGCGTATTCGCAGCCGATTAGAATTAATCTCATTTTTTCCTCCGTTAACTTTGGATATGGTATCACTTGTGAATACAGTAGAGCATGTGCCCCGTTACACGGGATCTCGCTGCGCTAGTTGCTCCCGATGCAATCGGGGAGACTTGCATCCTAATCTATCGGAGTCCGATTCTCGGACGAGCACTGCTCACTTTACAGGGATAACTGAAAACTCGTTATTGAAACGGCGCCGGAATCTTGCCCCCATACCAGGGAAAGGCATAGCTCGGCTGATTCACAAAACGTCGCATGCCGACCTCTAGCCGAATGTGTGTCGAAGGGGGGAGTTGAACTGCGAAATACTTGGCATCGATGGAAACCACCTTTTTCGTTTGTGAGTTCTCTCCCCTGAGCCATGCGTAGGGATTTTGCGCCAAGCCTTCTTGACTCGTCTCCTGAAACCGCACTTCAGTGAACTGATGTTCCCCGAAAGCCCCTGCTTGCACGATCACGTTTCGGATTTCGGTTCGACTCAGGTTCACAAGCTCGATGCCCACTCGGTCAGATTCCAGTTTGTCGACGAGCGCGGCGACGTCTTTCGGCAAGCCGGGTCGGGCGCGGTCCGGGTCGAAGTGGCGCACCGTCGCACGTAACAAGCCACCGTTGTAAACGGGCTGCGGCGAGCCCATCGTCACCTGTGTTAATCCCTTGGTCACAACAGGATTGGGGGGCCACTTGTTGTCCGCGACGATCTGCGCAACATCACGGGGATCGCGACGCATGAATTCGAACATCGCTAGGACATATTGATACTCCGCCTGTAACCGCTTTTCGGGCCAATCGGGGTTCTGCCCGTCATAGTATTGAAAACGCGCTTCCAGATTCCCGCTGCTCCGGTCTCCCGCAACTTCGATCGCATTCCAATCGGTCTCCCTTTCGCCTTCACGCAGCCTTGTGATCAGCTCATAATCCTTCGAGTCTATTGAGGCGTGGTACACCCGCGCCAACCACTGAATTCCCCTCGGCTGATACCCCTCCCAGCCGTTGGGCGTGATTCGCGTCGGCACAAGGAGTTGACCGTCGTCGCGTGTCTTCGATAGGCTCAACAGAAATTCGATCTGCGAACGTATAAGATCAAGATAGCCGAAGTCACCGGTGAGCAGTAGGGCACACTCAGCGGCGATGGTAGCCGCTAAAAACGCATTACGAGCAGAATTGCGACTGTTCCAGCCGTAAAACCCTCCCCACCACTGACCGCCGCGCTGCTCGCCGACCTTTCCCGTTGGCCCAACATTGTCCGGAATAATCCCGTTGTTACCCTGTGTCCGCTCCATCCAGGCTTCCGTATATTCCAATACCCACTGCTTGTATTTCTCCTCGCCGGTGTAGAGATACGCATTGGTAATGAGGGCAGTAGCAGCCAGATTGTCAGGTATGTCACCATTGAGAACAACCTCATCGAAGATTTTTAAGATCTCCTCAGCGCGCTCCGGATTCTCGAACCAATCCTCCTCCAAATCCACTACAACCGGATAGAGGTTTGACCGTTGGGCGTGCCCCCTTGCGACGCCGCCCGGATAGTAGATCGGGTCGAGCAAAATCTTCGCCATCGCAAGGTCTGCGTGAAAGCGGGGACCGACACTCCCGTGGAAAGGGGAACGGATAATTCTATACTCGGGGTCATAGTTGGCCGCTTCAGGGTCCTCGTTCATGTACATCGCAGCAAACCGTTTGGCGCGTCGCACGTTTTCCGGATTGGTCGGGTCTGCTAAACCGAAACTGTAAAAAGACTGATTACCCTCGCCCATATGAAACCAGTCAGCGGGGCCGTTCAAGTTGTAATACTCGTTATGGAGTTGTACCCTGAACGCTGGATGCACCGGTTCGTCCCCCCAGCGCACAACACCATCATCATAAAAACGGGTAATTGCATTCCACTCTCGCAGCCCGATTTCGAGGACACTATCATCCGCGCCGATGGCGTAGAGGAGTCCCTTGTATGAGTGTGCTTCGTAGGTGTCATCCACGTCATTTACATTGTAAGGCGTTCCGTCTGGACGGGAGTACTTCTTCGCCGCCAAATCCACCGCCTTCTCCATGAGGCTAATGAGCTGACGCTCCAGAAGCGCCCACCCGGGTGGGGGCGAGATCTGTGTCGCCTTGATGGAGGCCATTCCGTCAATGGGGACCGTATTTGCTGAAAAACTCGCTGTCATTGTTTAACCTCCAAACATCCCGTCGTTTGCTGTGCCGGGAGATGTCCTTGCTTTTTGGGGCATCCACTCGTGTGTGATCACGGATGTCCCTCTTTTTATTATCTCATATTTACACCGATTTTGCAACTCCGAATGGCTGTAATCACAGAAAAAACGGATAGATATCTTGGTCCTGATGAGATACGATCATACTGTCAAAGCTGACTGTGATACGATAACTTGCAGGGGTGTTTTTGTTGCAATTTTGCTCATCATGTGACATGACTATGATATAATGTAAATATACGATTTTTCAGTTGTATGGGAAAACCAGGCACATTCTGGCTCCAACCGCTCCCGTCGGATAGGCAAATCCGACGGCCGTTCTGGAGTTGCCTATCCAGAACGAGCTAAGTGAAAAACTCGTATAAATACGTAACCTCTGATGCCAGATTTTTTATGTTTTAACGCAAAAACTCAAAGGGCGCCACAGCGCGCAAAGAAGGAGCAAAACTAATGCAACCAACGAAGATTGAACGTATAGAAACCATCCTCTGGGACAGGTGGCTGCTGATAAAGATCCACTGCGAAGACGGCACGGTCGGGATTGGTGAGGGTGGCGTCCACGGTTGGCAGCGACCGACTAGGACGATGGTGGAGACCATGGCACCGTTCCTGATCGGCAAAGACCCATCGCACATTGAGCATCACTACCAGTGGTTGTACCGCTCGTCGCACTTCATGGGCTCGGTCATTCAGGGTGCGCTTTCAGCCATTGACATCGCGCTCTGGGACATCAAGGGCAAGCGACTTGGCGTACCGATTTACGACCTGATGGGCGGCATGACCCGACACCGGGTCCGCTGCTACATGCATGCGGATGGCAAAACCCTGGACGATCTGGCAGCGGATGCTGTGGCGAAGGCCGACCAAGGCTTCACTGCTATACGCTTCTCGCCGTTCCCACCCGACTACTACCTTCACAAATCGTATTCAGAGTGGGCAGATGAGGCAGTTCGTCGCGTGGGCACCGTGCGCGAGGCAGTGGGCAACTCGGTTGACATTTGTGTCGAGATCCACCGGCAGATGACCCCTGCGGAGTCGATTTGGCTCGGTCGCCAGCTAGAGCAGTTCAACCCGTTCTTCTACGAAGACCCCATGCTGCCAGATAGCCCGGCGATCATGAGTGACGTGCAGGAGCAGTGCAACATTCCGATCGCGACAGGTGAGCGGTTCACAACAATCTTTGAGTACCAGCAACTACTTGAGACGAAGGCGACCTCATACGTTCGGCCCGACGTGTGTCTCTGCGGTGGTCTTTCGGGCTGCAAGAAGGTGGCGGCGATGGCAGAGGCACACCACATCAAGGTAATTCCCCACAACCCGTTGAGTCCAATAAGCACGGCGGCGTGCGTGCAGTTGGATGCGTCGATTCCGAACTTCGCGCTGCAAGAGTACACCGGCGAGTCAGAGCCGCCGAAGAGCAATTTGCTTGTCGAACCACTGGAACTAAAGGACGGTTACCTGACGGCGCCAACGGGTCCAGGGCTGGGGATCGAGCTGAACGAGGCAGCGCTGTTGAGCCACCCAGTCAAGGACAAAGCGCTGGATACCCCGATTGGCTTCGACGGATCCGTTCAGGACCGATAGACAGGGTTGTGCCCCGAATGGGTTTGGTTCGGGGGTACGGACCCATAGGCCAGCCCTGTGAAGATGCTAATTTATACGAGTTCTGTGGCTACACGAGCCATCGAAACATGATTGCCCTTACTCATTTTCGTCCGCTGTGGTCTCGGTTTTTTCGGGCCACGAGGGTGTTTTTGATATGTAACCGTTCAGGCATCGCGCAAACTGACAGTTTGCGTTACAAGCGCGATTTGCTCCCTTGAGGTGAAACTCTAACCTCATAACTTTCCGCCGTGGGGGACGATATATACATTATCGTGAATCACGACGAGACGTCCTGGATTGATATCCACGGCGCGTTTTCTTTCTGCTTAGCGGAGAAGGCGATCACAGAATGGGGCATCACAGTGAATGATTGAGGTAAGCTCCCGGGGACAGGTTGTGGAAGTCCATGTGTAAACCACAGAAGCGATGGCGCCGCTTCAAGAGGTGACTATTACTGAGATTTCCAGTCATTCCCCCAGAACCCCCAGTCAAGGAGTTGTCCTCCGGAATAGACAATGTAATCGGGCAGGAGTTGCATATTGAGATGACTTCCCCAGCATATTGCATCCGATGTGACCCCACCGTGCACCGCGACATAGCGTTCTGGATTTGAAGGGTGAGGGAATACGGCGAAAACCGCCGCCCCATCCGTCGTGTATGATTTGTCGGACAGGCAAATTGTCTTACCCTCAAAGTGAAGTGGCAGCTTGCCTTCAAATTGCGACAGGATGGCGTTAGAATCGTAGACGCCATACAGGAGCAAGTTGTTCGTTTGCAAGAGATCTTCGGTGAGTTCAACGTCAGGGATGACGGGGAGTTGGACAACGTTATCCCCCATGATGCCGCCGCGATGTACACCCCCATTTCGACTGCGATAGTATCCGACCGCGTTTTTGGCAATCCATTTGTTAAAAAACGTCTCCTCCTCTGTCCCAACTGTGCCAGGCACCAGGATAAGCCCATCGAAAAAGAGATTGCCGATGGGGCCCGATGCCCGGTGGCGCTTCTCAGCGGAGAGATCAAAATCGTCATGCGCCCAAACACCTTCATGATTTCGTTGAAATTGTCTCCGGTGACTCAAGCTCATAAGTTCAAACTTTTGGTTATCAATTACCACACTAACCGGTTCGTTCTTCTTAATTGGTCCAAGCGAGAAGGTGCAGATATTCTCAGTATGGACGACGAGGCGGTTTCCCTCGACGAAACGCGCATCGACCACACCCCGCTCACCGTAGTGCGCCAGTTGATCAACCATGACCCAGTATGATCGGTTATGGCGCAGATCGCAGGTTGCCAGCGAGACGTGATCCGGAAATCGCCGCTTCTGCTGCTTCAGCAGCCAAAGGATCACTTCTTCCCATATATCGGGGGTGCGGCACCCATGGCCCGTTTTGGGAACCTCTGTATATTTGTGCGTATAGCCCCGTTCTTCCATGAGTCGAGCCATCTGACGGGAATGCTCAACCGGAACACCGCCGCCGACGCCTCGATCCCATTCGCCGTGAATCATCCAAACAGGAGTATAGGCGAGGTTTTCGATGAGAAATGCAGCAGATCTAGAGCGCCAGGAGGGCTCTTCCCATTCGTGTATGTGGAACGTGAGTCCCCCCGGTTTTTCCCACAGTCGATAGTCGCAATAACCACAAAACGGCGCGGCGCCTGCGAAAAGATCGGGATAGTGCGAGATCAGATACCACGTTGCAGCCCCACCCATCGAACTGCCGGTGATTGTAATGCGGTCGCGGTCAATGGCGTAGTTTGAAGCGACATGCTTGATGGCTTCTAGGACATCGATCTCGCCGTAGTTCTGATAAACGGAACCGGAGCCCCGTCCTGTTGGTCTGAGGACGATGCACGGTTGATTGTGTTTGGCAGCAATCCTTGCGATCTGCTCAGTCAACCCAACCGCGCTGGGTAGATTCCCCAATGCGCCGGGGCTGACTTCCACAATTAACGGCTTCGGCTCGTCACTTGCAGCGGTTGGACATACGGCACAGGGGTGTAGCTTGCCATCAACTTCGGATCGAAAATACTGAAGCTGGCCGACTGGTTTCATGTGTGTTCCTTTCCCAAAGCAAAAAAGGGGAAACAGCAGACAAATATGCTGTTTCCCCCTTCATAAAGCTAAACATTGATTGAAAAAACTACTGCTGACTCGCAATTCTTAAACGATTCGTTGCACGAGCTAACGCCGCTTCCGCTTGTTCTAGATTGATATTTGGATCGCGCGACGCAAGGTGTTCCACTGCGCGCTGCCGAGTGAGTTCTGCACGTTCAACATCAATTTCAGACGCCCACTCAGCGGTATCTGCCAACACGGTGACGCCGGTGCGTAATACCTCAAAAACACCCCCACTGGTTGCGACGGATTGGGGCGTGTCAGATTCACGGATGCGGATTTCGCCAATATCCAACACAGTCAGAAAAGGAATGTGCCCGGCGAGGATCTCAAACGAGGCCAGTTCACCAGGGGCTCTCACACTGATAACCTCGCCTTCATAAATCAACTGTTGGGGTGTTCGGATTTCGAGATGTAATCTTTTTTCAAGCATAGTTATTTGGTTTGTTAATCCGCTGCCTCTTGTAATGTCTCGGATTTTGCCTGATCAAATGCCTCGTCAATCGTACCGATGTAAGCCAGAGCCTGCTCCGGGATCTCGTCGCAATCCCCTTTGAGAATTGCCTGACAACCCTCAACGGTATCCCCAATCCTGACGTATTTCCCGGGTTTGCCGGTAAAGCGTTGTGCAACAAACATCGGCTGCGTCAGATACTTTTCTAACTTTCTTGCCCGTGAAACTGTCAACCTTTGATCGTCGGAGAGCTCGTCCACGCCTAAAATTGCGATAATGTCCTTCAAGCTCTCGTACTCCTGAAGAACCGCCTTCACCTGATGAGTCGTATCATAGTGTTCCTGACCGATAACGTCCGGGTTCAAAATACGGGAGGTAGAAGTCAGCGGATCGACAGCGGGAAAGCGTCCCATCTGCTGGATTGACCGTTCAAGCCGTGTCACGGCGTCGAGGTGTCCAAAAACGGCGACAACCGCTGGGTCTGTATAGTCGTCAGCCGGAACATAAACTGCTTGGAATGAGGTAATCGAGCCCTGCTGTGTTGATGTAATTCGCTCTTGTAATTCTCCCATCTCCGTAGCCAGCGTTGGCTGGTATCCAACCGCGGAAGGCATACGCCCTAAAAGCGCGGAGACCTCACAGCCTGCGAGGGTAAAGCGGAAAACGTTGTCAATGAAGATTAACACATCCTGCCCTCCCTCATCGCGGAAGTATTCTGCTATAGAGAGTCCGGCAAGTCCAACGCGCAACCGGGCACCCGGCGGTTCGTTCATCTGTCCAAAAACCATGGCGGTTTTATCGATTACGCCGTACTCGTCCATTTCCAACCAAAACTGATTCCCTTCGCGAGTCCGTTCCCCAATCCCGCAGAAAACGGAATAGCCACCGTGTTGGGTTGCGATATTATAGATTAGTTCGGCGACCAGTACCGTTTTTCCGACACCCGCACCGCCGAGGAAACCGACCTTTCCACCTCTTGCAACCGGCTGAATCAGATCAATCACCTTGATTCCGGTTTCCAACATCTCTGAAACGGTGCTCAGTTCTACCGGAGGCGGTGGATGGCGGTGAATGGGATACCGCTGTGTTACTTCTACTTCGCCTGCTTCATCAATGGGCTGCCCGGTAACGTCGAAAACACGGCCTAGCACGGCGTCACCTACAGGCACGGAGATCGGCTCACCGAGATCGGTAGCGCGTGTGCCACGCACCAGTCCGTCGGTTGTGTCCATCGCGATAGCACGGACTCGGTTTTCACCCAAGTGCTGTTGGACTTCAAGCACTAATGTCGTTCCATCCGCGCGCTGGACCTCGATTGCGTTAAGAATATCGGGCAATTTCCCCTCTGAAAAATCGAGGTCAACTCGTGCGCCGACGATTTCTAAAACTTTGCCTTCGTTCATTATTTATCTCTCTTTCCATCAATTATTTATATTGCCAATACCATCGGCAGGATCTGGTTTGTTCACAAGGCATAACGCCGGGACCGTAAACTATTATCTTTTCCGTATGTCTTTTCCTATTCAATAAGACTGCCCCGAACACCCGTTGGATTATAACCGGTGATGTTATTTTTTTATGAATTCTTTGACCGTTGAATCTTATGGTAAATTTTGCATTTTATGTGAGTGGAGACACGGTTCCCTGAACCCTAGGCCCATTCAGGGAGCCGGGTGCCAGCCTCAATAACTATTCGTTGACGTAATCTGAACGCAGCTCAAACATAAGTTGAGTCACGCGACTTGCTCGGTTTGGGAGTTCAGCATTAACAGCCCGTATCTCCTCCCGTTCTAGGCTTCTTCAACGCTATCAAATTCAAACTCAATGAACCGGTGTGGAGATACACCATAATAGTTGTCGTAAGATGCTATCCGTTTGACCTCTTCGGGTGCTTGTAGTGAGCCTGCAACAGACGCAACCCACTCCAGATACGCGGCTTTTCCACCAAGCGGGTAGTCAACTAAGTAAACCAGTTTAGCCATCCGGGTGGAATCTTCACTTTTCGAGTAATCGGAGCGCTGGATAAATACATGTGTACTCGCCTCACTGCTGTGATCTGGAAGTGCTGCGAGAATCGCAGCGATATCGGGACGATTCAGATATGTCGCCGCATCTGCGAAACTATCAAATTCAAACTCAACGAGTCGATGCGGATTCTCACCGCGGACATTATCGTAAGATGCTACCCGTTTGAGCTCTTCGGGTGCTTGTAGTGTCGGTGCAACAGTTGCAATTCATGCAATATAGTCAGCTTTCCCACCGACCGGATAGTTGATTAACCACACCAACTTCACCGGAACACCTTCCATATCAGAGGCATCATCCATCTCGGTATCCATGGACATCATGTCCATCGCATCAGTCATCTCATTATCCATGGATGACATCGTGTCCATCACCATATCTCTGGCGGTGTCACAACCGACTAAAGCAACTAGTGCTATCAGAGCAACTAGAAACATACTTCCTAATTTGAACTTCATCAATTGGTCTCCTTTGGTGCAAAGTAGATTAACTGTTAGGGGTAAGTCTTTGACTCACATATCTTTGGGTTTTACGGTTTCATCGTAATAAAATTAAAGACTAGGACATTCCTTGTGAAAATGCACGGTCGCTGTCTCAAGGTTATGCAATGGGTATTGTTTATCGCGCAGTGGCATCATGAGGTTCCCTTGCTGAATTTTCTTATTGAGTTGTTCTAACCGAGCGGTATACGTTTCCAATGCCCGTGTGCGCTCCAGTTCAAAAGCCGATCGAATTGCATCACGTTTTAGGGGTTGTGCTCGGAGCTTGGCTTCCAAACGCGCCCGTCGTCCTTTGATATTTGCGATTAATTTTTCTGCCTTTTCATTTTCGGCTCGAATTTCCTTGTCTAGTTCAATCCAACGAGGCGCGAAGCCGTTATCCTTGAGCATCTGATTGGCCATACGGACTGCTGGAGGGATGTAAGGATTATCATCGCGCTGCTGAGGCTTCCCCTTACCGGGCAAATCTTTGAAATCGCCCCGCTCCATCGCCTCTTGAATCTGTTTGTTGACGTTGTAGGGCATGTTTTCACCCCCAATAAAACCTTTCGGCTCATCTCACAAAGTTTGCAGGAGGTTTTTCACGAACAAAGTAATCTCAATCTTCCCTCATTCGGTTATCGTTTCGGCACTTTTAGGCGTAGCATAATAATAGCCCACCATGATACACATCTCGTCTTCGGACGTAAATCCGAATGTGAGTGGAACATCCCCATCGTAATTGTTATGGGTACACTCGAAGGAGAGGCCATCACCGGCGTCCAGGACCAGGGGCGGATCAAACACGGTAACAGGTGCATCGTCATAAGCGACGCTTCGGTGCAACAAGGCCCCCGTTGAGATCTGAGTGATTTCAAACAACTCACCGTGCCTGTGCATGTGAGATGTGAGCATGACGACATTCAACACTGTATTTGGATCGAAGCCTCGACGATCGAGTTCATCTTTAACGTACTCGTTCTTTTTGACGACGCGGGTTGTTCCGGGCGGAACGTTAATATTTGTGATGACAGCGAAAATCTCAACCGGCTCGTACTCAACTTCTTCGGGCAGAATCGTGTGAAGATTGACATAGACCTCACCCACCAGCGTTTCGGCACCCAATAAATTGACGAAGTGAGCGTTCAGGTCATAGATAGTATCGCCTGCAAAACGGAATGCCACCCCTTTTGGAAATGCAAACGTGGTTTTATCGCCGGTTTGCGTTCCACCAAGCCAGACGCGGTGTACACCAAAGTTTCCGAGTGCCTGTGGATTCAGGGGATTGAGTTCCCGGAAAGAATCTTGCGGGTCAACACCAATTCCGGGTGTCACCCCAACATTGAGGATACCATCTGCTATTCCCCGATCAGTTATCCGATATAGGATGAAGTGATGGCTGCCGGTTGGATAGACTATCTCGTATTTATTGACGAATATGTCTTCCTGCAGCGGCTGTCCATTTTCATCGGTGATTTGCGTTGCGTAGAAGACTTCCCGCTCTGTGCCAGGCTCAATGTTAAAAGGTGGCACACGGAGTTGATAGCCTTCTCCGGGCAAGGGTGCCGGGAGCGGTTCAAACGTTTCAAAGGGATCGCGTAGCACACTGAGGTCCCCGACATCTCTTAGTTTTCCTTTCTCTGGCGCACCTGCCGCAATCCACCTCCGAATTGCATCTATCCTTCCATCATGGAGTGGCCCCGCGCCCAAGGGCATGCGGGCTCCCTGTGCCGGTGCTGTCGGTCCCATCAACTTCGTCAGAAGGAAACTGTTCTCTGGATTGCCAGGATCAACGCGCTTCATACCGGCTGATGCCGCCGCGAGGTTCTGTGGCACACGCCCTACCAAATCTTGATAAGAAAGACCGTAGGTGAGATTCAAATTGCCGGCGTTTGTAGGGGCTGTGTGGCAGAAGCTTTTGGCACAACTCTTATCAAAGATATAATCCTGAATATCATGATAGGTTGAGTTGTCATTCTCCGCAGTTTCGCCGAAACGGTTGGCAACCCGAATGAGGTCAAACACATTGATGGTTCCGTCGCGGTTGACATCAGGATTCTGCGCCGCGTTTCGATCAACGGGTTGCCCGAACGCATTAGCAACAAGCACCAAGTCTAGGATGTTCACGACACCGTCTTCGTTGACATCCTCCAACAGGGTGGAGGCATCGTCGTGCCCGAACGCAGACAAGCACAAGCACACACCGCCCATCAGCAAGAGGAGTCGTCGAATAAACCAGTTGCTTAAATATAGTGCGCATTTTAACCTCCGATTTAAAGGTTTCGCCTTGCCGGGCGGGTGATTGAAATCGCCCCGCCCCATTGCTTCTTGGATCTGTTTGTTGGTGTTGACTGGCATGTTGTCCCCTCCAATAATGCCCTCCGTGAACCGGCCGCTACGTATCAAAGTGGTAAACTATTTGGTCGAATTGGTCGCACGCGAAGGAGAACACGAAGACCAGCGGCTCGGTGCCGATACAGCGGATAGCATGTTTGGCGTTGGACGGGATGTAGACTGCTGAGCCCGGTCCAATTTCCGCTTCGTGACCGTCGATCTCAATGTGACCGTTGCCACTGACGACGTAATATGTTTCCTCGGGCTCGTGGTGGTGAAGGGGGAGCTGTGTGCCGGGTGGGAACTCCGCTACGCCCATAACAAGCCCGCTGCTCGGTCCTCTTTCTCCGGTGATTAGAAGCTTCCAGCGAATTGCACTCTGGGCAGCAATGGCCGGGTCATCCCAACCTTCCCAGGCGAGTTCTGCTTGATCGATGATGATGGGTTTCTGCACGCTCATAACTTGCTTCCTCCTCCTACATTGAGTAGACTTCTCACTTCACAGATTTTAACCATCCAAAGCCGCTGCGCCACTCACAATCTCAGAAATCTCCGTCGTAATCTGGGTCTGGCGGGCGCGGTTACGCTGAAGAATTAAATCGTCAATGAGTTCGTTAGCGTTACGTGTTGCATTTTCCATCGCCACCATCCGCGCCGCTTGCTCTGCGGCATTGGAGTCCAACAAAACCTTCCACACCTGCATATTCAGGTGTTTCGCCAATACGGACTGAAAAATTGCCTCTTGTGCTGGCTCATATAAATAGTCAAGGAAAAGTTCATCGCCGGTTGGTACTTCAGGGGTGAGTGGCAGCAATTGCTCGACCAAAACCGTTTGTAGAATTGCGGATTTGAAATTGTTGTAAATCACTTCCACCTTGTCGACCTGCTTGTCCCGATACAGATGCTCAAACTCCTCCACAATGTCGACAGCGGTCTCAAATGCAAGTTGCCGAAAAATGTTCACATACTCAGCGATGACGTTATAATCGCGCCGTGCGAAATGGTCTCGGGTGCGTCTGCCAACACAAATGACCATGACCTCCGCCCCCTGCGCTTGATAGTGTTGTGCCCGCTGTATTGTTGTTCGGATCACGTTGCTGTTAAAACTACCACATAGCCCACGGTCTGCGGAAACGGAGATTAGGCAAACGCGCTTAAGTTCACGCGATTCCAGCAACGGATGGGAGGGATTTTCGATCTGCGCAATGAGGTGTCCTAAAATAGCATTGAACTTTTCAGCGAAAGGGCGAGTCGCCAGAATATCTTCTTGGGCACGGCGCAACCTTGCTGCCGCAACAACGCGCATTGCATCCGTTACTTGCGCGATATTCTCAATGCTTGCGATACGACGCCTGATTTCACGTAGCGTTGCCATGGTAAACCTCATTCACGTTTGAATTGTTCCTTGAAACTTTTTACTGCTGCATGCAAACTGTCAATAAGTTCGTCGCTCAGAATACCGGTTTCAGCGATTTCTGTTAGAATATTTGCGTGGTTTCTCTCCATATACGAGAGGAACTCGGATTCAAATCGTGCAATCTCAGTTGTCTCGATATCATCCAGATACCCATTGGCACCGCAGAAGATCGACGCAACCTCTTTTTCAACTGGCATGGGTTCATACTGTGACTGTTTCAGCAGTTCAACTAGGCACTCTCCACGCCGAAGTTGAGCCTGGGTTGCGGCATCGAGATCGGATCCAAACTGCGCAAACGCAGCAACTTCACGAAAACTGGCTAAGTCAAGTTTCAACGTCCCCGCAACTTCATCTGCCTTCATGGCTTTAGTTTGTGCATCGCCGCCAACACGGGACACCGATGTGCCAACATCAATTGCCGGTCGAATACCTGCATTGAAAAGATCCGTCGTCAGGTAAATTTGTCCATCAGTGATAGAGATCACGTTTGTTGGGATGTAGGTCGTGAGGTCGCCTTCAAAAATCTCAATAATCGGTAAAGCGGTCAGCGATCCGCCACCTAATTCATCACTGAGTTTTGCGGCACGTTCCAACAAGCGGGAGTGGAGATAGAAAACATCCCCCGGGTACGCCTCACGTCCCGGTGGCCGCCGTGAAAGGAGAGACATCTGACGATATGCCCACGCATGCTTGGTGAGGTCATCATAAATAACTAGGGCGTGCCGGCCGCTATCCCGGAAGAATTCTCCCATTGAGGTGCCCGTGTAAGGCGCAAGATACTGAAGCGGGGAAGCCTCGCTCGCCAGTGCAGAGACAACAATCGTATACTCCATTGCCCCGTACTGTTGTAATGTATCCACAATCTGGGCGACCGTTGAACCTTTTTGTCCAACTGCGACGTAAATGCAAAACACATTGGTGTTTTTCTGGTTAATGATAGTGTCAATCGGGATAGCTGTTTTGCCCGTTTGACGGTCGCCGATGATTAACTCACGTTGTCCGCGCCCGATTGGCATCATGCTGTCAATCGCCTTCAAGCCGGTATAAAGCGGTTCGTTCACTGGCTGGCGTTGAACGATGCCCAATCCTTTTCGCTCAACGGGAAGCGTCTCCTGGGTTTTGATTTCTCCTTTGCCGTCGATGGGCTGACCAAGGGCGTTGACAACGCGCCCAAGCAATGCCTCTCCAACAGGAACTTCGAGCAGTCTGTTGGTCCGCTTAGCAAGGTCTCCTTCATGAATCAACTTATCTTCGCCGAAAAGCACACAACCAACGTTATCTTCTTCGAGGTTGAAAGCCATACCGGAAACCTCGTTGGGAAATTCAATCATTTCACTCGCCATGACGTTGGCAAGTCCATGCACACGGGCAATACCGTCGCCAACATCCAAAACTGTCCCAGAATCGTATACGTCAACCTGCTGGCTATATTGTAATAGTTGTTGTTTTAGAATGTTTGAGACTTCATCGGGTCTAACTTCTCTTGCCATGATTTGTTATCCTTGCTATTTATTCGTTATTATGACTATCCTCTCGCGAGCAATGCTCTCATCCGCTGAAGTTGTGCTGCGACGCTTCCATCGAAGATGGTATCCCCTAATCGCACAATGAGCCCACCTTGAATTGCAGCATCTTCGCTCAATTCAAGTCTCACTTCCGCCCCCGAATAGTCGCTCAGTTGCTGGGTAAGGTCCACTTGCTGCGGTTCGTTTAGCGGCACCACTGATATGACCTGCGCAACGACGCGCCCTGCTTTCCGATCGACAATCTCCAAAAATGCTTTTAAGATTGCGACCAAAAATCTCTCACGTTGTTTCGATGCTAGCAGAAGCAGGAAATTGAGCATAAGGGGTTCAACGGTTTCGGATAGGAGTTGCTGAAACATCTCACCCTTGAACTGCGGCGACAGAATTGGGTTGGTCAGGAACTGATCGAAATCTTCTGATTCTTGCGTCAGATTAATAACTTGATTGGCATCTGCAACGATGCGCTCTAAAGCATCCTGCTCTGTCGCTGCATCATACAATGCTTGTGCGTAGGGTTTGGCAATGCGAATTTCTCTCATTGGGTATACTCTTCAAACGGGATACGTGAAAATATTAAGCATTCTGCGTGGGAAGGCGGCTGATCGACTCGTCAATAATGTGCTGGTGTTTCTCGGCGTCGAGTGCCTGATCGATGATTTTGCTTGCGGCATCAATTGCAATTTCGGCGACAGTACCTCGGAGTTCGAGGATAGCTTCCTCTTTTTCGCGCTGAATCTCAGCACGCGCCCTTTCAAGTTCGGCCCCTGCCTCCTGACGTGCTCCATCCAGAATACACTGCCTTTCGACATTCCCCTCATCGATCGCGGCTTGGATTTTCGCCTGTCCCTCAGTTTCAATCTCGTTCAGCCGTTGACGGGTTTCAGCATTCAAACGATCTAGTTCACGCTGGTCTGCCTCTAGCTTCTCCATTCGTGAAGTGATTTCCTTTTGCCGTTCTTCTAAGAGTCCACCAACACGACCGAAGACGAATTTCCAAAGAACCAACAGAACAACAAGAAAGCCAAGAGCTTGAAGGATAACTGTCTGCGGATGGATGCCAATCGCGCCTAATAGTCCGCCACCACCTTCAGCAGCGAACGCACAGGGCAAAGCCATCAAAGTATTTATACAGATCGCTAAGATTAAATTCCGATATCTTTTCATAATGATTCGTAGGGTAGTCTATGCTGAAACATACCGCGCGACCGCCATGATCGCGCGGTACATTTCATGCGCTATTTTTTGCTTCTATTCGCCGTGTTGCTCTTCGGTTGCCGCCGCTTGCATAATCTTTTCAAGCGGGCTGACCTTTTCGCCTTCAGCCGGCGTTACGTCCGGGAGTTTCCCCATCAGCAGGAAAAAGATCAGCAGTGAGTAGATCACAAGCGACTCAATGAGTGCCAAACCGATGATCATCGCTGTCTGAATGCGAGGCGCTGCTTCAGGTTGACGCGCAATACCTTCGAGGGCGGTGCTCGTCGCCTTTCCTTGTGCAGTCGATGCAGCAATAACCGCAATCGGTAGACCGAGGGCCACCCCAAAAGCTAAAACCGCGAGATAAATCATGAAAGTTCCTCCTTTAATTTTAAGCCAAAACAGAGATTAAAAAACCGAAAACAATATAAACGAGCGACAATAGTCGCTCATTAATCAATGATGTGCCTCCGCACCATGCCCCTCATCATGATGCGCTAAAAATGTAACGATGTAGATCGAGGTCAACATTGAGAAAACAAGTGCCTGTAGAAAGCCACCAAATAGCCCAAAAAACAGCATTGGCACCTGAATCGGCATCCATGGGAGGACCCCAGCGATCGCTGGAATTGCAAGCCCCAACAGTGTTAGGTTAATAATAACGGATTCCTCACCGAAGATATTTCCGAAAAGTCGAATTGCCAGAGAGCCTGCGCGTGCGATTTCGCCAATAATGTGTAGCGGAAACATCAAAGGTCCCAACCACCACGGATCGCCGATAAAGTGTTGCAGATAGCCAACCAGCCCATTCTCTTTAATCGCAATGATATGAACGCCAATCAACGCGCTAATTCCGAGCGCAAGCGTCGTGTTCAGATCTGCAGTCGGAGATTGAAAACCGGGTATGAGGCCAAGATAATTCAAAAATAGGATAAAGATGAAGTAAGATCCGACGAACGGAACATATTTTTTCCCATGTTCGCCCAAGATTTCGCCGAAGAAATCGATTAATCCGCCAACGAACAACTCCAGAAGGGTTTGCCCTTTGCCTTGGGGGAGCCGCTTAATTTTTCGCGTCGCAAGGATGAAAAGCAGGGCGATAATCAACACCACGAAGTAAGCGTTGGGGATGAGATCTGGCTGATGCCAGCGCTCTGGCTCTGGAACCAGCTCATTTGGGAGAATTTTTGAGATTGGGCTTAACCACGAGCGATGTGCTTCTTCAGCCGCAAAACCGAGATTACAGGCGAGCAAAGAAAAAAGGGAAATCGACAATAGTGTGTAAAATGTTTTTTTCATTGGTTGTAATCGTAAAAAAACTCATATTGTGAAAATAGAATTCACGAAATATAGCACCTGAGAATCTGATTATGTAGGAGTTTGTGCGAATTTCTGAAAGATGTGAATTTAACAATACATTATCTTCGATTTCACATCGTCGCATTTTTTAATGGTTACGAAAGTAATAACAATCATAGTGAAAATAATATCTCACGTAAGTTCTTTTCTAACTTAGCGAGTTCCTCTAAATACGATGATACTGTTTTCCATTCATTTTTCATTCCAGCAACTTGACACTGACTAAAGATTTCTGATTGTTTTTCTTTTATATTAGCTAATTTCTTGTTATGTTTGGAAAAAAAGAAAGCATAGTCTAATGCTCTTCTTGCCCCTAATGGGAAACAAAATTTCAATAGATGGCCACTCAAATTTTTTGGACCATTCTTCACAAATGAAGCACAGGCTCTTATAGCCTCTTCATCAATTTTTATATTATCAGGATGATTCTTGCTCTTTATCATAGAGACTCTTGAACAATTTCAAAGCATTGTTGTAAATTTGATCTTGTGAATAATTTCTTATTCTTTTCGGCTGTGTCCAATAATGATAATATCCTTTCCTATAGCTAATATTATCTGCCCTCCAGATTTGCTCAAATTCTTTGTGCGGGATTGCTAAAGAAGGGTATTTTTGTGGGTCATGAATCCAAACTTCTTCAACCGTTATTTTGTAAACCAATACAAAGTGGTCTGATCCAATTTCATCACTAATTCCCCATGTTGTAAGATAGTTTATATCAATTGGACCAACTACAACTAGCGATTTCTTTAAATGTTGTTTAACTTCATTTAGAGGGGGATTCTTTGGGCTTTCTTGTACATATTCCTTAAAATTAAAACCTAATTGGTTTAAGGAGTTATTTATTCCTTTGTCAGGAGAGGTTACAAAATTACTAAAGAAGATTAATTTTATTTTATCATCCCAAAATGCTCCCAATCCAACTCCAGAAAGAACTTCAGTTAGGGCTGGAGAAATATCTTCTTCTTCATATTTCAACATCATAGAAACAGCATTTGCGTAACAATAAGCTCCATTTCCAATATATTCCGGTAACATATATCTGACTATGATTTTCTTCTTTTAAAATTATGAGATTTTTAACTATTACTTGGTTATGATTCATTAATTTTTTGTTGTATCGTTTTTGAACAGGATTCCCATCATGAGTCCGACCGCTTTAAGAATTATGACAACTTGCACCAATCCAACTCCCGCTGCAAGGGTGTAAACATTCAACCAATTTGCTTTCGTCAGGAGATAAAAACCGACAAAGATGATTGTGTATTTTCCTAACGCAATGAACCCCAACCAACGTTTTGTCCGTGGTGAACCGCTGGGTTTAACCATGCAACGGATGATAAATTCCAATGACAAGATTGCGCTCAAGCTCAAAAGACTACCGATAGCAAAACTCAAACCGGCTGGCAGACCGTACACCGCCCAAAGGATTGGCATTGCAATGAGCGCAAGAATGGTCGTTAGACGATAGACCTGTCGTAAAAATTGGTCATCCACTTCAAAGGGGGCGCGGGCAATCACTTTACGACTCCTCCTCCGAATCTTTTACAGCTACTCGATCCGCTTGCTCCTGGCGTTCCATGCGTTTATTCCACCGGGAAACGGCGCGAAACATCTCCATAAATCCTGCCGCCGTTCCGACAATAAAGCCAATAATTAAGCCGGTCGTTTGGTTGCCCAATTTGCCGCCAATCCACCAGCCCAATCCGGATCCAATACCAATCGCAAGCGCAAGCGTGATGCCGATCGAAGCCAAGTCAAGATTATTCCATTCATCGCTGCCCCGTCTAAACTTAGCCATTGTCGATTCACCTGGAACATTGTTGATGTACCTATAAGAACGTGCTAATTTGGGCTGGATTCAAGAAGTATGATGGTAAAATGCCGATCAGGAATACACCAATCGCAGCAATCAATAACGCAATGACGAGCGTCCGCGGATAAGCAAGGAAGTCGAGTTCTTCTTCCGGTTCTCTCATGTACATTGTCACCACAACACGGAGATAGTAGAATGCAGAGATTGCGGTATTAATCGCGCCGATAATCACAAGCCAGATTTGCCCAGATTGGATTGCGGATCGGAAAATGTAGAATTTTCCGACGAAACCGGCAGTCGGTGGAAATCCGGCGAGGGATAGGAGCATAATCGTCATGAATAAGGCGAGAAAGGGTTTCTTAAAACCGAGCCCGGCGTAACCCGAGATCGTCAGGCTTTCGCCATCTTCTGTTCTTGCAAGAATGACGGATCCAAATGCCCCAATGTTCATAACACAATAGATAAACAGATAGAGCATTGCACTAGAAACACCGTCCTTGTTTGCTGCCGCCAAGCCGACCAGCACATATCCGGCATGGGCAATACTTGAATAAGCAAGCATACGCTTGATATTTTGCTGGGCAATGGCAACCAGATTTCCAACAGTCATCGTGAGCGCAGCAAGGATTGTGACGGCAACAATCCATTCGGATTGGAGGTCTTGTAAAGCTACCATAAAGATTCGCAGGAAAGCAGCAAACCCCGCCGCTTTCGGACCGGCAGAGATGAAAGCGGCGATCGAAGTTGGTGCGCCTTCGTAGACATCAGGTGCCCACTGATGGAACGGCACAAGCGCAACCTTGAAGCCAAATCCCACGATAAGCAGGAACATACCAGCTAAGAGTAACGGCGACTTTACATCTGCGGTTAAAGCGTCGGCAATTTGAGGAATACTCGTTGTGCCGGCACCGCCATAGATCAACGCAATGCCGTACAGGAAAAATCCGCTCGCGAATGCCCCAAGCAGCAGATACTTCATTCCGGCTTCGCTTGACACCATGCTTCCCCGAAAGTAACTAGCTAGGACATAAAGCGATAACGACATCAGTTCTAAGCCAAGGAAAACGATAATCAATTCATTGCCCGATGCCATTAACATCATACCCAGTGTTGCCAAAAGGATTAGTAGATAATACTCTCCCTGCCGCTTATCGTTGCGTCCCAAATAACTTATTGAAATCAGAACAACCAGAATCGTTGAGACCAAGAATATGACATTGAAAAAGAGGGAATATTCATCCACCTGAATCATATTGTTGAATTCTGTCCCAACTGCGCCGACCCTCAGCATCTGAACAGAGATGTATAATGCGGTTGCAGAGCCAGCAATTGTCAACCAAGCAAGAAAGGTCTTTTGAAATGAGTCGAACAGATCAAAGACAAGCACAAACAGAAATGTGCAAACAATGAGGAGTTCCGGCATCAACAGTTGCCAGTCAATTGTCATTGAATCCCTCCCGTTTTGATGAATCTCCGCCCGCGCTTAGCGGAGAAATACAAATGTCACGACCACAAAGAGCGGCACCAATATCACGACCGACCAGAGCATATATCCGAAGAAACTCGGCATCCGAATTCCACTTGCCTCAGCAATTCCTCTCACGAGGAAATTGGGTGCGTTCCCGATGTAGGTGTTCGCGCCCATGAACACCGCACCGACGGAGATGGCGGTTAGGAGTTTGATGAATTCAGGCTTCACCACCTCGCCGATAAGCACTTGGTGAGCCATCGCTTCGGTCAGATGAAGTTGTCCAAGTGCTGTATTGAAGAAGGTCAGATACGTCGGGGCGTTATCAAGGAAACTCGATAGCAAACCCGTTATCCAGAAATAGTGCCACGGCTCTTTCACCGCCAGAATTAATCCGCTTAATTCGCCCTGCTCACCCGCTTTCAGAATCGCAAGTGCCGGAATAATTGTCATGAAAATTCCAGCGAACAGCTTGGCGACTTCGGCGATCGGTTCCCACCCAAAGTGATTCTCGCGCCGAAGTGTACCTGCAAAGGGCGCGAACTTCAATGACAGCAAACCCATTGCGACGATAAGCAGGTCGCGCAAGATGTTTTGCCATGCCACATGGACGCCGAGTATATTAATCTCTCCTAGCTTGAAGGTTCCACTCATCAACACCGCGCCAACAATTCCGGCAAGGAAAATCAGGTTGAACAGCCCACCAACACGAATCGGTTCTTTCTCTCCATCATCAGGGACCTGTCCACCTTCACGTTTGAATAGAACGGTGTCCAGAATAAAGAACAGGATGAGCAGCAGGATGCAGATGAACAACATGTGTGGGAGAAGTGCGGTTGTTGTCCAGAAGAACGGCACACCGTGCAGAAAACCCAAAAACAGAGGTGGGTCGCCCAATGGCGTCAAAGAGCCTCCGATGTTGCTAACCAAAAAGATAAAGAAGATGATCAGGTGTGTCTTATTTTTGCGATAGGCGTTGGCACGAATCAGGGGGCGAATCAGCAGTATTGATGCTCCCGTTGTCCCAATCCACGAAGCGATTACCGTCCCAATCAGTAGCAAAATGAGGTTGACAACCGGTGTGCCACGGAGCGTGCCGCGCACGACAATCCCACCTGCGACCGTGAATAATCCCCAAAGTAGAATAATAAATGGGATATAGTCAATCAGATAGATATGCAGAATGTCATAAAACGCCGGTCCGTGAAAAACTGCGAGGTATGGTATGGCGAAACTCAATGCCCATGCCAATAAGATTTTGCCGTAATTGTGATGCCAGAAATGCGGTGCCACGAGTTGCCAAATCGCGATCGATAGCAGAATGCCAACAAATGGAATCATACTCCATAGCGGTAGGCTTGCCCCGTCAACACCGTGATGTTCAGCATGTGTATCGTGTGTGCTGCTTTCATGTGTCGCGTTGTGTTCTTCCGCCGCCGAGAAGGCGCACGGTGACAAGAAGATGAATAATGCCACACTGAGAATCGTAAAGCGGCGGAGTGAAGGCTTACTCGTCAATTTCACGCTTTGACTTTCCCTCCGATGTATCATCGAGTACGATGGCGGGTGTCGGGGCAGGGGCTGCTCCCATTGGCTGACTTTGGTCTAACAGATAACTGACGGACGTCTCCATCCGCTTGAGGAATGGGTTGGGATAGACGCCAATCCAAATAATGAGTATAACAATCGGAATCAGCACGACAATCTCGCGCAAATTCAGATCTTTCAAAACCTGATTTTTGGGATTATCGAGTCTGCCAAACATAACACGCTGGAACATCCAGAGCATATACACCGCTGCGAGGATGACGCCCGATGTAGCGATGATAGCATAAACTTTGGAAAAAGCGCCTGAAATAAAACTGCCAAGTAAGACCATGAACTCACCAACGAATCCATTCAAGCCGGGTAAGCCAATCGATGAAAGCGTCACAATCATAAAAAATACCGCGAAGACCGGCATCTGTTTTGACAGCCCACCGAAGTCGGCGATCATGCGGGTATGCCGGCGTTCATAAATCATCCCGACAAGCAGGAAAAGCGCGCCGGTACTTAACCCGTGATTAATCATCTGGAGGATGCCCCCCTGCACGCCTTGATGATTTAGGGCGAAGAGCCCAAGCACGACAAAGCCCAGATGACTCACGCTCGAATAGGCGACCAGTTTTTTAAGGTCTGGTTGCACCATCGCCACCAATGCGCCGTAGATAATACCGATAACCGAGAGGGTCGCAATCAGCGGTGTAAATGCCGCAGCCCCTTCAGGAAAAAGCGGGAGACAAAAGCGCACAATACCGTATGTCCCCATTTTGAGCAAAACCCCTGCAAGGATAACACTGCCAACAGTCGGTGCTTCAACGTGCGCATCAGGAAGCCAAGTGTGGAACGGGAACAGCGGAACTTTGATAGCAAAGGCGATGAAAAACGCCAGAAACAGCAGGTTCTGATGCGATAATGCTCTGCCATACAACGTCATCAGGTTGAAACTGTTGTCATTTTGGAAATAGAGGTACAAAATTCCAACGAGCATCAACGCGCTGCCCGCCATTGTGTACAACACGAACTTGATCGTCGCGTAAATACGCCGATGGCCACCCCAGATTCCGATCAGTAAATACATCGGGATGAGCATCGCTTCCCAAAACACATAAAACAGGAAGAGGTCTAACGCACAAAACACGCCGATCATTGCCGTTTCGAGCATGAGCAGGGAGACCATGAATCCGCTGGTGCCTTTCTCTATCGAATTCCATGCTGCCAGTACGCAAATCGGCATCAGAAAAGTGGTCAGCAAAACCAGCCAGAGCGAGATGCCATCAATACCGAGATGGTAGCTTATGCCGAGCCCCGCAATCCAGGTTCGTTGCTCCTTAAACTGCATCTCGTGCGTGGTTGCGTCAAACTCAGTGTAGAGGGAGAGCGACACAAAAAAGGTGAGCAATGTGACGATCAGCGAGATCCATTTAAGCCCTGACTCCCCTAAGAGGTGCCTGGCAAGGGCAATTAAGATCGCACCGAGTAGTGGCAAAAAAATAACTGCGGAAAGTAACAAGTATAACCTCCGAAGTGTAATGCGTAAAACGTAAAGGTGTTCACGTTTCACGATTCATGAGTGATTCCCTAATCTCAACCGTACGATTACCATAGTCGATTTCTAAAACGTAGTCTGCTAAGAGTTCACTGCCGAGTAATGCGTCCTCAGCTTCTGTCAAGATAATCTCTGTCCGGCGAGTTTCCTTAGCCAAATGAACAATCTCCTGAAATGTAAGATCATGTCTGACTGTCCCATCCGCGAATTCATAATAGTGATCTCCGTATAGCTCAAGCCCCAATGGAATTGCAATTGGAATGGGGACACATAAAGCCCCATCAAATCCTGTATCAATCGGGGCATCAATTGTCGTTTCTCCGCGATTACCAAATAAAGACACTATAATTCGAGGACGGCCCTCATCATCGAAATATCCGCGCATTAAACCGGCACCCTTCCCCGATCGCGGTACACTGCCCGAAATCCGGGACGAACAAAATGAAAGATCTTATCGGGGTACTTTTTCTTGCCTTTGTCACCTGCCTCGATAACATTTTTGCCGACAAAATAATCGCCGCTGTAGGGTTCGATGGTGACGATAAGCCCGTGATATTTCGATTCCAATTCAGGTTTCAATTTTCCATAGACTTCAGCACTTTTCTCCCTAAACTCCTGCATATTGATTGGTACAATTTTTTTTGAGTTCTCCAGCATTCTTGTCCATGTTAATTACCCCTCACCGAATGAACAGGTAATACCCCAAGAAAATGATGATGCCGATGACCATTGACACAACGTAGGCTTGGACAACACCCGTCTGGATGCGTCGGATCGAGCCCCCGATGCCGCGAATGAGAAATGCGGTCAGATTCACAATACCGTCGATGATGCCAACATCCATAATCTTCCAGAATAGGTAGTGGGATATGCCCTTTATCGGCTGCACGAACACAGCGTTATAGATTTCGTCAATGTAGTATTTGTTGGCGAGGAGTTTGTGTAGCGGGTTTGTCGGTTCATTGAGAGGGGCTTTGTCACGATAGATGAACCCAGCCACCAAAATTCCTGCAATTCCAACAATTGATGAAATGACCATAAAAGGGATTGGATTGGTGTGATCTGATGTGCTGTGCTGTGTAAATACGCTTCCCAAGAAATTATGAATCGCACTATGCTCTCCGCCCCAACCGACGATTACACCAATGATTAAGGAAGGAATTGCTAACAACACGAGCGGAATCCACATCACCGGTGGGGATTCATGGAGATGCGACTCGACCTCCGATTCGACACGCGACTCACCGTGAAAGACCACAAAGATTAGGCGGAACATATAGAACGCGGTTAGAAACGCCGTCAGCAATCCAACGCCGAAAATTACTGGGTGTCCACCATCCCAAGCACTGTGCAAAATCTCATCTTTACTCCAGAAACCACTCAAGAATGGGAAACCCGCAATTGCTAACGCACCGATGAGAAATGTCCAATAGGTAATCGGTAGCTTTGATTTCAACCCGCCCATCTTACGCATGTCCAGTTCATTCGACATGGCGTGCATCACACTTCCCGCTGTGAGGAACATCAGTCCTTTGAAGAAGGCGTGCGTCATCAGATGGAAGATCCCAGAAGCATACGCGCCAACCCCCACGCCCACGAACATATAACCGAGTTGGCTCACGGTCGAATACGCCAGCACACGCTTGATGTCATTTGCAGCCAACGCCATTGTTGCAGCAAACAAGGCAGTGAGCACGCCAATTCCTGCGACGACAATACCCGTGTGTGCGAGGTTAAATAGAACTGATGACCGTGCGACCATGTAGACGCCCGCGGTGACCATCGTTGCGGCGTGGATGAGTGCACTGACAGGCGTTGGACCTTCCATCGCATCGGGGAGCCAAACGTAGAGGGGAATTTGTGCAGACTTGCCGATTGCACCGACGAAGAGCAGCAAAGTTGCAACAATGAGCGTACCGGCCCCGAAAACCTGTTCGTAGGTGTTGGATTCAGCGAGTTCAAAAAGCGTGTCAAAATGCAATGTACCAAACGCCGCAAACAGCGTGAATATACCGAGCAGGAAACCAAAATCGCCAATTCGGTTGACGATGAAGGCTTTCTTGCCTGCGTCAGTGGCGGACGTTCTTTCATACCAATAGCCAATCAACAGATAAGAACAGAGTCCGACGCCTTCCCAACCGATGAACATCATTAGGTAGTTGTCCGCCAAAACGAGGATTAACATGGCAAACACAAAAAGGTTGAGATAGGCGAAATAGCGTGTGTACCCGGGATCGCCATCCATGTAGCCAATCGAATAGACATGGATAAGGAAGCCAACCCCTGTGATGACTAGCAGCATCACTGTGGTCAGGGCGTCAATATGAAAACCGATGTTAAAGGAAAAGGATTCGCTGGCAATCCATTCGTAGAGCGTTGCATCCAGGGCGTCGCCACCGCGGACAGCAGGAAATACGAAGAATGCACTGATAATAAATGGTATTAGAACCGCGAGACACGCAATCCAACCACTTACATTTTTCAGCCATTTGCCGAACAACCCGTTGATCAGAAAGCCAATCAAAGGGGAAATCAAAAGTAGAACAACGAGATTCGTTGACATTTCAGACTCCTCAAGACATAAAACGCAGGAAATTTCACGTTTTACGTTTCACGCACTACCCCTTCATCGTGTTGATCTCATCAATATTAATCGTTTCACGATGTCTGAAAACACTCACGATAATAGCGAGCCCAATGGCAACTTCGGCGGCAGCAACGGTCATGACGAAGAACACGAAGATCTGCCCCGAAGCATCCCCCAATTCCCGACCGATTGCGACGAAAGCAAGATTTGCCGCATTGAGCATCAGTTCAATGCACATAAAGATAATGATCGCGTTTCTTCGGATGAGTACCCCTATCACCCCGATGGTAAAAAGCAACGCGCTTAAAATGAGATAGTATTGCAGCATATTTCAACCCCGAAAAAGATTAAAGGATTTTCAGGAAGATTTGGACAATTAGTTAGTGTTTGGACTTTCACGTTTAACGAGCGCGATGACTCCGATTAAAGCGGCAAGGAGTATAAGCGATGTAACCTCAAAAGGCAGCAAGAATTTAGTAAATAGCACCGTGCCAATACGGTCTGGTTTGCCCATCTCCCCTTGGAGTTTTTCGATGAGTTGATTCGCTTCACCCGCGGTGAGTGCGGTAACATCGGTTTTCTGCGTCACGATCGCTGGTACATAGTCGCTATTAATCTGCGCACGGTCAAGTTGGTAGGTGGATTCAATTGTCTCAATCTGTTTCAGTTGTTCTGAGGTAATGGGTTCTCCGACAACTTTGCCTTCATATTGGGTCGGTCCAACAGCAGTACCGTTAAAAACATTCACCCCAATGTAGATAGCTTCCGCTGCCAATATAATCCCCAGAATAACGGCGAATACCTTTGCCTTGCTGATTTGGCGTGCTGTTTGCAACTGCCCCAAATTGAGCAACATAATCACAAACAGGAATAGGACCATAATCGCGCCGGCATAGACAATCACTTGCACCGCAGCGACGAAGTACGCTCCCAGTGAGATAAACAGCCCCGCCAATGAAAAGAAGGTCAACACCAATGCCAGCGCGCTGTGAATCGGATTCTTAAATGCAATGACACATATCGCAGAACCAACAACTAGTATGCCAAAAATGATGAAAAGAATCGTTTCCATTTCATTCCTTTCAACCTATGCGAACTTGGTTAAGGTAATTTGCTTTCCGTTTTTTTTAGAAAAATTTCATGCAAGATTATGGGGTCGCTTTTAGTGCAATTCCTTGAAACTTCCAATGATCTGTTGAAGTTTGGGCTTTATGATTGAAATTTTTTCGTTGGGACCGAATCCTATTACCTGATGATAATGGCGTTTTCCTTCAAGGGAGGTGTGCAGGTAAGTAAATCTACTATTATCAACGCTGCCATGAATTTCATATTGGATCGCTGGATATCCATTCAATGTTGTCTGAATAGGATTGCCTATTGTTACGGGGCGCGACAAATTAGAAATGACTATGCTTGTGACTAATTCGGCGAACTCACCGAGGCTAATAAAGCCTAATTCTTCTTTAGTTTCAGTTATTACCTGAACAACAGTTTCGCCAGATGGGTCATAAACTTCAAGTGTGGAATCCTGATTGGATTATTGCCAAGTATGAAGTTGATCCCAACTAAAAGGTGCTCTGATCTGTACAAGTCCGTCGGTAGATTCAAAGTTACACGGTGCTTCTTCAAGCAAAGCATATCCAATCACCCAAAACCCTACCAAAATTCCGAATCCAACGCAGAAGGTCTTTACAATCTTGGGAGGATCTGCCGGAACGCCGTTTTTTGGCGGGTTACCTTTTACGACAAGCGTTTTGGCTAGTTTATCACCAAGCCGTTGCCTTTTATCACCAAAAATCATGAGGGCATCTACTATATTAACGAGCGGAATCAGGATAAAAAGATTTCGTAAAATTGATTTTCCGTAGCTACACGGAGCCCCCGTTTCAGCGTTCACAACCCGCATTGACATGATACGCTTGCCAAAACTCCGACCTTTGTTAATTCCGTCTTGAAAAAGCAAATAAAATCCAATCCAGATTAGTGCCACTGCGAAAAGTGGATCGATTGCGATACCCAACCGACCCAATACCCCTATAACAAAAACAGGTGGTATTAGCAAAACCAAAAAGTCAAGCCATTATGCAAACCATCTTGCAAAACGTGAGGATAGCTTAAAGTCTTGACCTGCAATTTCAACGGATTCTATAAAATAGTCCTTGAATTCCTTAGAATGGTCTTTGGACTCCATAGAATACTCTATTCAATTATGCGCTAGGCGAACGATGTTCCATGAAACTCGGCACACGTTGATCTGACACAGTTTCCGGTAGACGATTCATATCAATTAGGCGTGAGACGATGCCAACGACCACGCACGCGGCGATCACATTTCCAACCCCAACCCAAATTTTGGACTGTGTTGTTGCCCAAACCGTCGCTGTCACAACAATTGTTGTAAGTGCAATGGGCAGTAGAAATTTCCAGCCGAGATTCATGAGCTGATCATACCGGAATCGGGGCAGTGTCCATCTAACCCAGATAAAGACAAAGAGGAAAAACGCTGTTTTGGCGAAGAAGATTCCGAATGAAATCACGCCACTCCAAATGGGACCACCGACTGTTTCCAACCCGAAGAAATGCCAACCACCGAAGAAAAGGGTCACGGCTACTGCCGAGCCGACAATCATATGCATATACTCCGCCATGAAGTACATAGCGAATTTCATGCTGCTATATTCCGTGTGGTATCCACCGACAAGTTCCTGCTCCGCTTCGGCGAGATCGAAGGGGAGACGATTTGTCTCTGCGAAGGCGGCGGCGGTAAAGGCTAAAAAGGCGGGAAAATGGATTAGGAAATTCCATGTCCAAGGATAACTCCCTTGTTGGATTGCAATTTCCCGGAGGCTTAACGATCCTGAAAGCATCAGAACGCCGATAATCGAAAGTCCCAACGTCAACTCGTAGCTAATCATCTGCGCAGAAGAACGCAAGCCACCGAGTAGAGAATACTTGTTATTCGATGCCCATGCACCAAGCACGACGCCATAAACCCCCAACGAGGTAATTGCCAGAATATACAGAATCCCGATATTAATATCGGCAATTTGAAGGGGGATTTCGTAGCCTGAAATTGTTATTGAACTGCCGAAAGGGACGACCCCACAGGTAACTAGCGCCGGCACCAAAATAATCGCAGGTGCGAGTAAATAGATAGGTTTATCCACATGGGATGGAATCAGGTCCTCTTTCAACAGAAATTTTATTCCGTCGGCAATCGGCTGCAAAATGCCCCAAGGCCCAACACGGTTAGGACCGTGTCGGTCTTGAATCCATCCACTCACTTTCCGCTCGGCAAGAATCATCGCCATAACACCGATGAGCAGCAGATGAACGACGACAACAATTTTGATGAGTGAACTAATGATTAAAACGTGAAGTGGTAGTGCCATATCCCTCCCTATCTGGATTCTGAAACAACTTTATTCTCAAGATCCCCCCAAATTTCCATGATTGCATCTAATGTATATTGAAGTCTCGCCCGATTACCCGGATCCTCTCGCATAGACCAGCATTCTGTCTTGTTCAATGTAAGGCTAAATGTATTTGGGGATGGCTTTTTGCGAAAGGAGATCCACTTGTCTGTTTAGCAGGTCTTGCAAATCTAGCTGCATTTGGACAAATTCTAAACCAATCGGTTTAGCATAGTCTAACTCAACCCAAATATCTATATCGCTCTTATCATCAGCTTCATCCCTTGCACATGATCCGAAAAGGTATGCCTTCAGCACCGGCTTATCTTTGAAATAATTACCAACTTCTGCAATTTGTCTTGAGTCTAACTTCATTTTGCTCTCCGCTCTGCAAGCCAGATTTCGCCGCGCTTCACGATCATAAAGTGTCCTCTTTTGTCAATCCTTCGTTGTAATCAAACAGGCCTTCTTCAGCGAGTTTTCGGTCTTCGTCGGCGAATTCAGCGTAGAGAGCAGCTAAACGTATTTCATCCTCTATCAAGTTTGACCCCACCATCCCCAATCTTCTGGTGCGTAGCATCTTGATAATCAGGCACATTTTCCGCAATCTCCATCGCGATTTCGCCAGCGAAGTGATAATCCATCGCACCGCCCAACCGCTTGGCTACCCGTTGGATAATTTCCCAATCAACACGCGCCTCGCCGGGGGGATCGATCGCGTGGTGTATGCGTTGCACCCAATCACTCGAATTGGTAAAGGCACCATCTTTCTCCGCAAAGGTGACGCCAGGCAACACGACATCAGCCAACTGTGCCACATCAGACTCGAAGATGTCTTGCACGACCAGAAAATCGACCGCTTCCAACGCCTGTTTCGACGTTTCGTCGAGCGGATGTTCTGGGGCACCATTAACGAGGTAGACAGCTTTTGCGTTAGACAGACGCTCCCAGAGCTCTTTTCCTTCTAAGACCGATCCATTTCCGACCCCCAGCATATCCCGCGCACCGCGAGTGTTCGGGTTTTTGTCGGCTTCAATGGTAAATTGAGGGAATTTGTGTTCCTCACCCGGTTCGCGTCCAAACAGGCCAATCGACTCCGTTTTTAGGACTTCACGCGCTAACTTGCCCAGCAGGTAGTTCTCCTCATTGGTGCCTTGTGCAGAACCGATGACGACGATGGATTCCGGATCTGTCTCAGAGAATTTCTCCACGATGAGATTCAGCACATCCACCCACGACGTTGGGACCAGTTCATCTGCCACACGCTTCATCGGAATCTTGAATCGGTCTTCGCTGTTGACATAATGATAGCCGAGCCGTCCGTCATCGCACATCCAATGTTGGTTAATATCAGCGTGGAACCGCGGTTGAATTCGATAAAGACCATCTTCCTTATAGTCAACGGTGATATTACATCCGACGCTACACCCTGGACAGATGCTGTTGACCTGTTTCATAAACCAGGGGCGAGACTTAAAAAGAAAATCCTTGCTAATCAGTGCCCCAACGGGACAGATATCCACGACGTTGCCAGCGAGTTTATTATCGAGCAACCGGAGCGGGGTCTCATCATGGTCGCGTGGAATATCGACTTCGTCATGTGAACCCCGATGAATCAGCCCAAGTTCTCCCGTGCCCGCAACCTCATCGCAGAAACGGATGCAACGGGTACAGACAATACAACGAGTTGAGTAGAGCAGCACATCAGGTCCAAGGTCTTTTTTCGGTGGGACGTTCTTTACCTCAACATATCGGCTCTTGCCGCTGCCATGATTAAAGCTGAAATCCTGAAGGTCGCACTCGCCTGCTTGGTCACAGACGGGGCAATCAAGCGGGTGGTGAACGAGCAGAAACTCAAGGATGTCCTCCCGTGCCTTCTTGACACGCGGCGAATCGGTCCGGACGATAAAGTCATATTTCCCATCCAGTTTTCGATCCGGAGGGGCGGTACGCACCGTAGTTGTGCAACCGGTTGCGAGTTGACGGTCTGGAACAACCTTGCCCGCAGGCGGAAAGAAGACATGGGGCTCCACAAGACACATGCGACAGTTGGCAGGGCGGCTCAACCCAGGGTGATAGCAGTAATGCGGCACTTCAATTCCGTTTTGCCTCGCAGCCTCAATGACATTGGTTCCGTCTTCAACTTCAATCTCAAGGTCGTTCAATTTAATGAATGCCATGATGTCCTCATTATGCAACGCGTAAGGTGTGGTGATACGTGTCAGATTGAGGTTGGAGTATACGCTTCAACCCCAATCTGATTTTTTGAAATTTGCTCCTCTTTTTTGCCAAAAAAGTAGATAAAGAGTAGAACCCCAGCAATGATTGTAACACTATAACAAGCGATATAAAGCCCCAAATGGATTTTGTACATCACAAATTGGAGAGCTAAAACGACTCCAAAAACGAGTAGACCACATAAGTGCAAAATAAACACCATATAATGCGTATAACGTTCGCTTTGAATATATTCTTGGGTGAGCGGTAGTCCGAAACTCGGTTTTGGGTAAAAGACAACGTAACAGAGCAGAGCGATTAGACCCGGCAGCAAATAAAAACCTCCCCAAAAGCGGGGCCAAAGAAAGGTTGCAACGGTTGTGAATAACAAAGTATAAGGGAAGATCATGTAGACCAATGCTGTTGCCTGCACGCCTCTCCATAAAGCATGAGGATTTGCAAGTGGGGCGCAGCGAAACAACCACGCAGCTCTCCAATGCTCCGAATACCGAATCTGACTGAGGAAAGAGACGATGAAGCCTGAGCCGATAAAGAAGAAAAGAGCTGAGACACCGAGTGCGAGCCAGATAGTGAAAGGTTTTCCAATACTATTCAGAAACAAATCATAGTCACGAAACAGGAGAACGAGAATAATAACGATACTCCCAAGATTACGGAGAAACCGGAATTGTGTCGTCCTATCGCGTCGCAGGTAGGCGAAAACAAGATCAGCCGTAGCACGGGTTTCACGCCTCCTGAACAGACGTGCGACGACAGATGTCTTGATCTTGAGTTGCGAACTTCGTGTTCTCCTAGCCTCCGACAAAGAGGCAAGATATTTTGAGTAACTTTTGGCAATACTGCGGAGCGGTCCAACCACCAACAGCACAATTGCAGCGATCGCAAGGGCGGTTAAAATCAGAAATTGGCGGTGTGTATTTCCAAGTGCAAGCGACACTGCCCCAGCAAACCAACTGTTGGGTAACAGATAGAACGCCTTAAAGAGGGAGACCATCTTATCCGTTGCCAACTCTGTAAAGAAACGGGGACCGAGTAGATAGATAGCCGGAAAGAAAATAGCAAAAGCCAACTGCGCGTATTGAGCAATATTTCGGAACCGCTCTTTCGTGTAAAGTTTTGTCAAATACCCTGCAAACACCGTCATCAATCCAATCATGAAAAAACCAGCGATAAAGGAGATAGGAAAGTAAACGACGGGAAAAAACGGATTTTGTTCTTCTGTCCACAACCCAAAGATAGCGGGTAGCAGATTTAAGCATCCCAACAACAGGACAGCGTAAGTCAGCAGCTGCGTTAGCTTCACAATAAAATAGGTGCGCGATGACACCGGTGTATGTGATACGACAAGATAGTTTGTCGAACTAAGAATAATATCAAAGTGCGGAAGAATCAAAAGTACAACCAGCACCATTGTACCTGACAGTGTCAAAAGTGTATAACTGAACGTATCCAAGGGTAGGAAAAATACTGTCGTGGCAATTACGGCACTAAAAATAAAACAGAAGAAGCACGTCAAACCGAGAGAAGCGTTGGCAAAACCACGTTCGCGTTCTGCATCAACTGCACGGGTGGCGACAGCCTTCTCTACTGTCAGAAGTTGCCTGTAGTGCGTTGGATCTGCCCCGAACATCTCAGCGATTTTGTCAAGCATCGGAGCCTCCCATCAGAATCCGAAGGGCTTCCTCAGTTTTCTGGTCGATTCCGCTGCTGGTATCCGTAAGTTGTGTGAAAATCTGGTTCAGTGCTGTTTCGCTTGTCATCTTTCGCAGTTCATCAACCGTTGCGTCGGCGATTAGTTTTCCTTGGTTGATAATCATAATCCGTGGACAGAGCGTCTCTGCGACTTCAAGAATATGAGTACAGTACAAGATGGTTTTCCCCGCATCAGCGAAGCGTTGTAGAATCGTTTTCATGAGTGTGACTGTCGTCACATCCAAGTTGGTGAAGGGTTCGTCCAAAAACAGAACATCCGGATTATGCAACAAGGCGGACATAATGAGCAGTTTCTGGCGCATCCCTTGCGAAAAACTACCTATCTTTTGCGTTCCCTGCGGCTCCATGTCAAAGAGTCGCGTGAGGTCACGTATCTTCTGGGCGATAAGCGTTTCTTCGACGTGATAGAGCCTACCCATCAACTGAAGGTGCTCGACTAAGGTTAAACTTTCGTATAATTGCGCGTCTTCGGGGACGTATCCGACATGCTTTTTTAGTTCGAGCAGCTCGGCCGCCGCATCATAACCGGTGACCGAGATTTTACCTTCCGTCGGTTCAAGCAGGCCGACAAGCATCTTTAGTGTCGTGCTTTTTCCCGCACCGTTGGGCCCGAGGTAACCCACGATCTGACCTTGTGGCACATCAAAGCTAATATCATCAACAGCGACGGTCCTTCCATATCTCTTTGTGAGATGAGAGACGTGAATCATAGAAGCACTCCACGCGCTAAGTCACCATTTAGCGTTTATCAGTCCCCCACTAAAAATCGGAAGAAACCGATGGCGTTTTGTGTCAATCAATTCGCTCGCTGTTGAGCACGACGTACCTGATAGCACCGGTAAAATTTATGCTTCAAGCAACCTTGGGACGATTCGCTGTTGGTAAGCATAATTTTCTTCCGGCGGCACCGTCGCTTTCTCTATAGGCAAAGTAACCAGTTTGCCTTCGTGGATAGCAGCCTCAAACTCCGGGCGGAATTTCCGCAGATAACTCACCGCGGGCCACGAGACAGCAATGCCAAAAACGCAGATTGTATTCCACGTCATTGTGTCCACATTGGCGATGTTATTTGCGACGTCCTCCAGCAAGTCAAGATCTTCATAGACCTCTTCCACTTCGCCGGTATCACCCCATCTACCGCTCTCTGTAATACTAAACTTGGGTCGCGTAATCGTCGTTTTGCGGCCTTTCCCATCAGCAATCCGTTGTACGATGTCTCGTACCCAGGGCGTTCCCCAACGGCACGGGGTGCACTGTCCACACGATTCATGCGCGTAGAATTTCATAATGTTGAGGAGGCAATCAACAATGTTTCGCGTTTCGTTCATGACGATAATGCCCCCGGAACCGAGCATCGACTTCCAGAGCGTCAATGAGGTGAAGTCCAGGCGACACGCCAACTCATAATGCGTCAAGATCGGCGCGGAACTTCCGCCGGGGATGACGGCTTTTACACGCTCACCCCTGACGCTGCCCGCGACTTCGATTAACTCCTCGGCGGTCAAGCCGAGGTCGAGTTCATACACGCCCGGCTTATTCACATCCCCACTGATGCAATACAGTTTTGTCCCTGTGTTCGGGTCTGGCGTTGGCGGATTAAACCGCGTATCCCCGTAAGTGCGTCCGATACTGGTATACCATTCGACGCCCTGCGCCATCAGGAAAGGCAGATTACACAAAGTTTCCACATTCTGCACAACCGTTGGTTTGTGAAATAGCCCTTCGACTGCGGGGAATGGTGGTTTCACCCGCGGTTGCCCCCGTTTCCCTTCAAGAGATTCAATCAGTCCCGTTTCCTCACCGCAGATATACGCACCAGCACCGGGATGCGTATAGATGTCAACATTAAGACCGCTCCCGAGAATATCTTTGCCGAGATAACCTTTGGCGTAGGCTTCGTCAATCGCGGCATCAAGCATCTTCTTGCCAAGCGTGAACTCGCCACGAATATACACGTAGCAAGTCTCGATACCCATCGCGTAACAGCAGATGAGAATACCTTCAATCAGCAGGTGCGGATTTCTCTCCAGTACATACCGATTGCTGAACGTCCCCGGCTCACTCTCGTCCGCATTACAACAGAGATAACACGGCTTGATGTCTCTAGGCACAAAACTCCATTTTAATCCCGTCGAAAATCCTGCACCGCCACGCCCTTTCAGCCCGGATTTCATCACCATATCGCAAATTTCTTCTGGCTTATACTCCTTGACTGCCTTCTCAAAGCGTTTATAGCCATCATACTGACGGAACACATCAAATGTGTTGATGTCCGGTACATCCAAATGTTCGTAGAGAATACGTCTTTCTTGAACCATGAGCCATCTCCAACCTTACGCTAAACTGTCCAAAACCTCATCTATCTTTTGCGAGGTGAAGTTTTTATACAACTCGTCGTTGATCATTACGACAGGCGCCACATCGCAAGATGCCAAACATTCTGATTTCAGCAGGGTAAATTTTCCATCCGGGGTCGTCCCTTTTGCCAGGTCTGTCTCAGAAGCAACCTCTATATCGAGCTTTTGTTTAATCTGATCTAGCACCAATTTACAATCTCTCAACGCACAGGGGAGTGTATAGCAAACGCGGATGACATATTTACCAACCGGTTCCTCAAAGAACATCGGATAAAATGTCACCACATCCTTGACCTTCATCACTGCCACTTCTAGGAGTTCAGCGACATACTCCATGACGGCGGGACTGATGTAGCCCGCCTGCCTCTGTGCAAGATGAAGTGTCGGAAGCATGGCAGCCTCCTTCACCGGATACCGCTGAATCAGCCGATCAAACTCCCGTTGATTTTCCTCTGAAAACTGGAATGGCGTTTCTATTTGAATAAGTTCATCGGACATCTACTCGTTCTTTCTGAGAAGAAATGACTAAAGTGCGTTGCGTCAGTTAGGGTGTCTAGAATCACTACTATTCGCGGAGAGTGGACGCCACAATCTCCGTTAGTCTGAAGGACGATCAGTTCGTAAGCCCACAGCAATCGCTAAACCAACAATCAAGACCGCAGCAACTCCTAAACAGAGAAGCAGCAGCCAAGGAGGCTCTTTTTTGTGCATTTTTAGAGACACATAGTGATCTGCGCCAGCAATAATTGTGACCGGTTTGCCAGTGCGATCGCCATATCCCTCCTTGTAAATACTAAGCAGATAACGACTTGGCGGTATACCAGATTTCTTAAATTCACCCGTGCTATCTGATGTCGTTTCAAATTCTGTACCATCAGCACTGACAATAACAACTCTGACCCCTTCGATTGGGAGTTGCGCCGTTGAGGTATCAGAGATATAACCACGAACTGTCCCCGTTTTTGCATCTTGGGCAAACACCACCCCGGGAATGCCCCACAGACAGCAAAATAAGGCTTAACCGCTTCATGTTTTCGCCTCGACTTATGATGTGTCTCTGTTGAACGGTCTCCAGCAGATACCGAATGATCGCAGAGTGATTCCCACCGCTTCGCCGTCAAAGATAGCGAGGCTTGGCAGTGCAGGGGCTTGAACCTTTTGCTATCACCGATCCAATTCCCCAGCAATGATATTTAGACTCCCCAATACGGCGACAATGTCTGATACCATACAGCCTTCGATCATGTGAGGCACCGCTTGGAAATGGACAAAGCTGGGTGGCCGAATACGGCAGCGATACGCCTTACCACTGCCGTCACTGACGAGATAAAATCCGAGTTCACCATTCGGCGACTCGGTGGCACAATAGACTTCACCCACGGGGGGTTGAACGCCGTGTCCATCCATAATAATCTTGAAGTGGTGAATTAAACCTTCGATATTTCCGTAGGCGTCCGCTTTCGTCGGCAGGCTGATTTTATAGTCATCCACATTGACGGGCCCATCGGGAAGATTATCAAGTGCCTGCTGAACAATTCGACCACTCTGGATCATCTCTTCCATACGCACGAGATACCGGTCATAGACATCGCCATTGGTCCCGACGGGAACATCGAAATCGAAGTTCTCATAGGAGGAGTACGGCTCGGCTTTGCGTAAATCCCAATCCACCCCGGACGCACGCAGACATGGACCTGTAAAGCCGTAATCGATTGCATCTTCGGCGGACACCACCCCAACATCTTTGGTCCGATCCATCCAGATCCGGTTTCGGGTCAGCAGTGTATGAACCTCTTTCAGGGTTTTCGGAAAGCTACTGATGAACGCCCGGACATCTTCCTCAAAACCGTCGTATATGTCTCTCAAGAGCCCTCCGACGCGGGTATAGCTGGTGGTCAAGCGGGCACCGGTGGTTTTCTCGAAGATGCTGTACAACTTCTCGCGCTCTTCAAACCCGTATAACATCACTGTAAGTGCCCCCAGGTCTAGCGCACCCATACCGAGCCAAAGGAGGTGATCTGCGATGCGGGAGAGTTCAGCAAGGATAACGCGGATATACTCGCAACGCTTGGGGACTTGGAGTTCCATCAACTTTTCCACGGCAAGCACATAGCCGAAGTTGTTAGACAGCGGTGAGAGGTAGTTCATCCGGTCGGTCACGACGATAAACTGGTTGTAATCATGGTGCTCCCCTAACTTCTCGAAACCAGTATGTAGATAACCGAGATGGGGCGTCGCTTTCAGGATGGTTTCGCCATCAAGTTCTACGACAATTCTCAGGGTGCCGTGGGTTGCGGGGTGCTGTGGACCAAAGTTCAGCGTCATCGGTTCGCCAGCAACTCGATCTGGATCGTTGTGCATCTTTTTTCTCCAAGCGTAAAGTGTGAAAAGCACTCACAAATGGCTTTCTTCTTACGTTTTACATTACGCATTCTGCCGCTCAAAGTTAAAGGTCTCACGTTCTCCACGACCACGTAGCGGATAGTCCTTACGAAGCGGGTGTCCTTCATAGTCATCGGGCATCAAGATTCGGCGGAGGTCCGGATGATTCTCAAAGGTGATCCCAAACATATCGTAGGTTTCCCGCTCCAGCCAATCCGCGACCTTCCAGATTGACGCCATTGATGGGAGGCTGAGTTCTCTTTCATGAACGGGAACTTTGACACGCAAACGTTCTCTCTTTTCTGTTGAAAGCAGATGATAGACGACCATGAACCTCGCATAGTCGTATTTCATGAGGGCGTCTTCCATCAGGGAATAATCAACTGCTGTGACATCAGCAAGAAAGTTGTATGCGAGTTCTGAATCGTTTTTCAGGAACGCCATTAGTTCATAGATGGCATCTTTATGCACAACAATCGTCAGTTCGCCCCGTGCATCGGAAACGTCAAGGATCGCATCAGGGTATTTTTCTTGAACTTTTTGAACGACAAGGGGCCGTTGTGCTTTAGCTGTTACCTCTTGCTCTTCACTCATTGGACTTATCCTCTAACTAGTACTAGCAATCGCACCTTTCTGCTTTCCAGGGGCGACACTCTCTCCTTCCACGATGCGTTGGATTTGCATCACGGCGTCAATGAGATCTTCAGGACGGGGTGGGCAGCCGGGGATGTAAATATCAACGGGAATAAACTGATCAACGCCTTGTATTAAAGTATAGGTATCAAAAACACCGCCTGTGGAAGCGCATGCCCCCATTGAGATGACCCATTTGGGTTCAGGCATCTGATCGTAGATTTTTTTCAAGACCGGCATCATTTTAATCGAGATGCGCCCCGAAACAATCAACAAATCCGACTGACGCGGCGAAAATCGAATGGCTTCCGCACCGAAGCGGGAGAGGTCGAACTTCGACGCCAAGGCCGCCATCATTTCAATGGCACAACAGGCAGTGCCAAACGGCATCGGCCAGAGCGAGTTTTTTCGTCCCCAGTTCACAAACTTATCGATGGTAGTGGTGAATATATTGTCTCCCAGCTTACTTTCTAATCCCATGACAGACCACCTTTCTTCCAAGCGTAGATATAACCTAAAAAGAGAATACCGATGAAGACCAGCATTTCAACGAGAATAAAATAGCCACTGGTCTCCGTGAATTTCTTAAAGACAATTGCCCATGGATAGAGAAACACAACTTCAATATCAAAAATGATAAAGAGCATAGCGATTAGACTAAAGCGGATGGAAATCCGTTGGCGGGTATCTCCGACCGGCTGAACGCCGGATTCGTAGACAGAGAGTTTTGATTTCGTAGATTTCTTTGGCCCAACTAGGTGAGTGATCGCAAGATTCACTCCCGCGAAACCTATGGCAAAAAGCAGCAACAGGAGTATAGGTAAGTAATCGATTAACATTTTTAAGATAAGCGGCGTTTTCAGCCAAAATGTACGGTGGTAGCCCGAATAAAGCAATTGAATATCGGCTTGTGAAATTTTTCACATACTCAAGCCAAAAAAGAACGGGGCTCATTTTCAGCCCGTTTCATTTGACAAACGGCCATATTTTCTCACATTTTGGAAATGGTGTCAAGTCTTTTTTATCATGAACAAAAATAAATGCAAGACGAGACATTTTCTTGACCTAATCATGTTGCCCTAATCATCTAGCACGATTGGTAGGCACTTATACTGTGTCCGAATCTTGTTTACCGTGGAAAGTACAAGCGGGCGTTCAATGATTTTGCGTTCCAGCCTTCGCTTACCGGGGAAATCGCAAAGAATCATGCCGACAAGCAGGCTCAAGATACCTTGTCCCGGCGTAAATAGCATAATGAATCCGCCAATCAAAAAGACTATACCGCACACATTTTTTAAGCAACGCAGAAATAGACGTAAAATGGGATTCCTTATACGGCTCACCCGCTTTTTCCGATTGAAATAGTCCGATGGTAGCGAAATGAGCAGTACCGAAACGCTCGCAAGACTTACAATGATGGTGATTATAGATAGAATTAAGAACAGCATCCAATGGGTTTTAATCTGAAGGGTAATAAATTCAATCACGGATAATTCTTCTTCTCTCCGTTTGGATTTCCGTCCGTCAGCTAATTGACTCTCATCGACGGGAGACCGCGCCTCCGTCAATTGTCAAGATATCGCCACTTATATAAGCTGCTTCATCGGATGTGAGGAATAGCACAGCACCGATATAGTCCCATACAGTTGCACGCCGATCCAGCGGAGGTGCGTCGGCTGGAGCGAAGGACAGATCTGGTAAGGAATTATCCTTTGGCAGATTCTGTGAGGAATTGATGCCTGTGGGTGCACCGCCACCGGGGGCAATCGCGTTGACGATAATGCCGTATGGGCGCAACTCAAGGGTGAGGCTCTGGGTAAGTTGATTCAACGCCGCCTTGCTGACACAGTAGTTCAAGACGCCATCATGAGATTCTTCAGCGTAAATCGGAGTTGTTGATGATGCGCCCACGAATCCCTTGGCCAATCATCACCCTTGCTGCTGCTTGCACGCAAAGCAGGCGCCCCTTGACGTTGACTCCCATGACGCGATCAAATTCTTCGGCGGTCACTTCAAATAACGTTTGCCGGCCCAGAATACCCACATTATTGAACACAATGTCTAATTGTCCGAATGTTTCAACGGTGGTGTCAACAGCAGCTTGCACCTGTCCGGGGACAGTTACATCCACCGGTATGGCGATTGCCTGACCGCCTTCGTTTTGAACATCCGCGGCAACCGCATCCGCCATTCATCCGCCCGCAACGACGACGGCTGCGCCTTCGCGTGCAAATGCCAGACATGCCACCCTGCCGATGCCGAGCGGCCCACCACCACCTGTCACAAACGCAACTCGGTTTTCAAAACGCATCTGTTCTGCCTTGGTCAACTAATGAAATTTTATGTCAGCAAACTGCCGCTCATAATACCACATATTGCAGATACCGGTCAATCAAAAATAGAGATTATGAGTTGACGTTCCGTATAGGTTATGGTAGGATAGGGAAAAGAAAGGAAGCATAGTCAGTAGCAGAGAGGTTCTCTTGCGTCATACGCATTACGCTTTGCACACAATGCACCGTGTTGTAGAAATTGCGGCAAATCTTAATCTCTTTTCCGATCTACCTACGTACCCATCGGGAGGAAAACCGTGATCTGGTTCGTCTTCGGTTCTGTTGTCATTGTGATGACTGGGGCGGGAATACTCATATCAAGATTGGCAGAGATTGCTAAAGCGGGCCGAGGCAAGAAGACGTGGATTTGGGGGGCGTCATCATACTCATTGCGCTTATTGCGGCGCCGCTCCTTTTGTTGGGCATCATCGTCAAATTCGCGCAGTATACATCAGTAGGAAATGTTTTTGGGAATTTTGATAACTCTCATAATTAGCCACCATATCGCCGTTTGCGCGTAAAGACATATTATACCATACGGCTAAAGTGGGACAAGCAAATTTGCTTTACTTCAGAATCAGCATCTTCCGCGTCGCCGTAAAGTCGCCTGCTGTCAGTGTGTAAAAATAGAGGCCACTGGCGACAGACTCACCGAACTGATTGTGTCCGTCCCAATACATCGCACGGCTTCGGTTCTGATACATACCCGCCGCCTGATGCCCCACCGCCAAACGCCGAACCGCCCCCCCGTTTATATCATAGATCGTCAGCGTCACCTCTGCGGGTTCTGCCAACTGATACGGTATCCATGTTTCCGGGTTAAACGGATTCGGGTAGTTGGGGTGCAACGCGGTTTCTTCAGGAATCAGCGAGGCTAACAGGTTTTGAAGATTCTCGATACCCTGTTGGAAGGCAACCGAACCGTCATCCGCCAACCGTGCATCCGCAATCCACGCTTCTATTGCCACTTTCAGTCCCCCCATGGTTGCAACCGGCGGCGCGGCAGGCGTTCCGAACTCCGCTGCCACGCGGATGAGGTCGAGAATGCTGACAACACCATCGCCATTGACATCCACCGGCGAGTTGGTGGGCACCGTTTCCCCCAACTGCTGTGCGACGAGAATCAGATCCAGAATGCTCACCTGCCCATCTCGATTCACATCCCCGCTTGCCAGTTGTCCCTCAACTGTAATGCTGATTTTATGTGGGCCCGCGGGGATGTTTTCTCCGGTGAGAGTGCCGAACTGAAAATTTTGTAGTGTTAAGTCTGTTTCGCCACCGGATTTTGCTTTGAATGTTACTTGTACTAGAGTGCCGCTGCCACTCACACCGTGCTCGGTTAGCCGAGCCGCGGTAATCCCTGTGATTTTACCCGCAGTGTTATCAATCCGCCCACCCTGAAAGAAGGTCGTTCCGCCTAGGAAATCGCCTTCGTTCACATCAATAGCTTCCAGCGCAGCAGCATTGAAGGCAATATCAAACTGCCAGCCCGCGAGGTCGAAGACATCTTCGGCGCGGATGTCGAGGGTAAAGGTATCGCCGACATGAATGGGCGTCTTGGAAAAAGTGTAGCCGACACCGGGGATTGCCACTGTATATTCGGTGCTGGGTTCAAATCCGAAATGTGCGTTACCCAAGCTATGAACCTGGACTAACAAGACATTTCTCCCCTCCTCCAGCGTGACCGGGTAAAAATTAGTGTAATCGTCAGTCCCCCCCCTATCCCTGAAAGGGTGAATCAAAGCGCCGTTGAGCCAGGCCCTTACGTACGTGCTGCCGACGTACATCGTTGTGTCCTGTTGCCGCGGCGAATACAGAGAGACATAACCGTAGAGGACTGCATCGATCCTGCGTTTCAGCATGGCTTCGACGTTATTATCCCCACGCGGCGGGAGTTTGTCGTGGTCGGCTGTCCACACGCTATCGCCGACAGACTTTCCTTCTGTTGCCCCATGGGTAGCCACTGCCATTTCTGTCACTCTGCCATCGCTGGCTTCTGCTAGTAGATCTGTACCGCTCTTTATATCTCTGCCTGGATCTGTGGACGGTAACACGACCCATAACCACGGCCCCTCTATTTTCGGCCCCCCTTTTGGGAACACCGGATTGTCGAACCAAAAGAGCTTTATATTCTCGCGGAACCCATCCAAAGGAGAAAGGTCGGCGATCTTGTTGTTCCCGACATGTAACCATTTTAAATCGGTTAAACTCGCAAGAGGCGATATGTCCGAGATGTTGTTGTGTCCAAGATTTAGCCATTCCAAGGCGGTTAACCCTGCAAGCGGCGATATGTCCGAGATGTCGTTGTGTTCAAGATCTAGCCATTTCAAGGCGGTTAACCCCGCAAGCGAGGATATGTCCGAGATGTTGTTGCTTTCAAGACCCAGACGGGTTACCCCGGTTAATCCCGCAAGGGATGATATATCCGATGTTTCGTTGCTGACAAGATACAGCTCTTTCAGACCGGTTAAGCCCGCCAAAGGTGTAAGGTCTGATATCTCTCCACCACAAATATTTACGGACTCCAGTGTTGTTAACCCCGCAAGGGGTGATAAATCAGATACAGGGTTGCCCCAAGTGCGAATGCGTTTCAGGCTGATTAATCCTGCAATCGGCGATAGGTCAGATACGTTGTTACTGGAAAAACTTACAAACTCCAGATTGATTAGTCCTATAAACGGCGATAGATCGGATGCGTTGTTACGGGCACAATATAACCACTCCAGGTTGATTAATCCTGCAATCGGCGACAGGTCGGATACCTTGTTATCGGGAAAACTTAAAGTCTCCAGATTGATTAATCCTGCCAAGGGCGAGAGATCCGATATCGAGTTGTCGGGCAAGTCCAGATCTGTCAGATTGGTTGCAAACTGAAGTCCTGTCAAATCTTGGATGCCCCTGTCTCCCGCCTCCAGTCTTCTCAATGTTTTCATCTCTGCCACAGTAATCGGGGCATTGGGGCTTTTGCCAAGATTTTCTGCAATGGCGGCGCGGAGGTTCGGGTCCGGGATATGAACAACGGTGCCCGGTGGAGGCGGCGGCGGCGGTTCTGGTGGCTTGACGAGCTCCGGGAAACCCAGCGCAAAAATCACAGCCAGAAAATTCGATGTCCATGTGTCGCGTTTCACACGCCCGTTCTCACCGACGAGCGGCAGCAAGCCGACGTTTTGTAGTCCGACATTCTCACGAATCTTTTCGATGAACACTTCGGTTGTTAACCCAACCGCGGCGGCGGCATGTGCCGCGTCTACTGGGGCTTGAAACGCCTCGTGGAAACGTGAAATCGGTTCGATGCCACTCAAGACACCACCCGTCGCTTCAAGCGCCAGTCTGTAGCGGTTCATATCTTCGTCCACGCGGGTATCCATCTCTGATTTTTCGACGTAGAGGCGTAGCGCCTGCGCTTTGTCGTAAGCTGGGGTTGCATTAGCCTCAATCACCGGACGCACCTCATCTTCAAAGGTTTTCATCCCCTCGGTGTGGCATCCCATGCACGAAAGCCCGTTGCGGACGGTCGGATCGCTCGCGGCGGGATTGGAAACGATTTTAATCGGCGCGGCATCCAACCGGAACCCCGTCCCATTGACCAGATAGTATCCCTGCAATCCGTTGGGGAGATTGAAGATAACCTCCCCGCCATCATGCGTGAAATTGAGCGGATGGGTGAAGATGTTCTGTGTGCCAACACTCCCGGCAAAGTCGTAGCTTTTCCAATACGCTCCATATCGAGAGCTATGCCTCTCCACCACCCGGTTGTTATTGGAAACACCCGAATTGTTGAATCCCGCTCGCCAGACATCAACCCCCGGCGCATCGCGGCGATTGCGGACTACATCAACTTCCAGTCGGGTCTCTAATTCCCCATCCGTCAATGGCAGAGAAAGCAGCTCGTGGTACAGCGGTGGCAGAGATGCCGTCGCAAGAAACCAGTCGATATGAATCGATGGCACATCGCAGTCCATCTCTGTCTGTAACCGTGTTAGTTGTTCCCGCAGCGCGGTCTGTGTGGGCGCATCAAACGCGATGTGATAGGGATACGCCCCTTCAATCTGTGTCCAGCCGTCATTGCGATCCCACTCATAGTGCCGGATGTCGATGGTGAAGATTGTCCCCTGTGGGTCAATGGACTGTGGGTTGGTGACTTCGCGCTCCCATGAGAGGCTATTGACCAGTTTGGAGAGCCCGGATCGGTACTCTTGGAGTATCTCCGCTGTCCTGCCCGCATTATAGAGATGTGTGAGTGTGAAATAGCGTGTGAAGGCGCGGTCAAATACTGGGAGTGACATAAGGTGAGTCTCAATGGTATCCAGTATTTCACCGGGGGGAATGAAACGGCTATCGGGTGGGGGGATTGCCGCCCAATCGGGTGCGCCGGCTAAAATCCAACGGCGAATCGTGTCAATCGCCGGAGCGGACAGGGGGGGCGATCCAAGTGGCATCCGTTTGGCTGTGTCAGTGGTCAGGAGCCGTTTATACAATTCGGACGCTTCTGGGTTTCCCGGCATAACCGTTCCGTTTTCGATGAGCGGGGTGTGCTCAATTAAGAGTGTCTCTCGATAGGCGCCGTCGGGGCCGTGGCAGATGAGGCACTTTTGTTCAAAGATAGCATAGGCATCTTGTGCAATCGGCTGCTGGGCAGAGACAGTTTGAGAACCTACGATGAGAATCAATAGACTGATGAGTGAGATAAGATGCTGCTGTTGCTTACAAGCCCCAATCAAATAGGGGATGAAATGATGCTTAAACATCATGGTAAAATAATCCTTTCTCGATCCACAATTCCCCGAATTCGGTATACCCCACACGGAACGGAGTGAATCGAAGGGTGAGTTTCAATACGTAGCCCTGGATACTCTTGACTTAGAAGTTCGCTCATTCGCCCATCTGTCGAATTGCTTCTTCATAAATCTCTCTGAGCGGGACACCATGTTGCTCGGCAAGCCGCTTGCAATCTTCGTATTCGGGAACTGTTTTAATTAACTGGTTTTCCAAATACCCACATTTTGCACGAACGGTTCCCCATCGCGTTTGGATGTTGACAAAATCATGAGTCAGTTTTGATCGTTCAGCTGTGTAGCATCTAACGCCAAACGTCGTTGTTTCTACGAGAAGCATTTCGCTCAGTGCATCACGGAGCGTCGGTGTAGAAAGGACACTCAGTTTTGTCGCCGGACGACCTTTCTTCATAAAGATCGGTGTCAGGAAAACGTCGAGGGCCCCTCGCTCGAATAGTTGCTCCATCAAGTAGCCCACAATCTCTGGCGACATATCGTCGAGATTGGTTTCAATTACGCAGACCTGATCGTGCTCGACGGTTTTTTTTTACCGATACATAGCCGTAAGAGGTTCGGTTGCTCCTCAAGGTTGCGTGTCCCGGCACCGTAGCCAATTCGGTTGATGGTCATCTCCGGCATTGTACCGAATCCATCCGCAAGCGTCGTGATAATGGCTGCGCCGGTGGGTGTCACCAGTTCTTTTCGGATTTCAGTCTGTCGGATGGGCACACTGCACAGCAACTCCATCGTTCCCGGCGTAGGGACAGGCATGAGTCCGTGGGCGCATCGGACGAAGCCGCCTCCGAGCGATAGCGGAGAGGCGTAGATCGCGTTGATCTCTAAAAGATGTAGCCCAACGACGGATCCAACGATGTCCACAATCGCATCGATGCCGCTAACTTCGTGCAGGTGTACCTGATCTTTAGGCATGTTGTGGACTTTCGCTTCCGCTCCCGCGAGTCGATCAAAGATCTGCTTTGCGCGATCGATGATTTCCTTTTCAAGATCGCTGTTATCAAGAATAGCGAAAATATCGGAGAGATGGCGGCTCGGCTCATGCGTGTGCGGATGATTGTGATGCGCCCCTGCTGCCGATTCGGTCGAAGGATCCGTGTGTAAATCGTCAGTCAGATTGGTCGTGTCCACGATTGCCCGGGTTCCGGTGATGCCGTGTTTCGTTACTTTCTGAAAACGCAACGTAAATTCGTCCAATTTCAACTTTGCCAACTCTGCACGCAGTGCGTCTGAATCGACACCGCCATCGGCCAAAGCACCGAGCATCATGTCTCCACTGATTCCTGAAAAACAATCAAAATATGCAATTTTCAACTTGTTTTCCTTCTAGTTGACAAACTTGAATGGGGACTTTGTACAGGCTTTGTGAACAGTTTTGATTCATGTTAGGGACTCATGCAGCAGAAACCGAGTTTTTGACAAAAACTCGGTTTCTTTCGCACTTTACGCTTTCTTTTTACATGAGCCACAGTTCTAACGCACACCTTCCGGAGCTAGTACCCCAACAACTCAATTCCCTCCCGATACGTCTGAGCTGACGTTTGCAACGCCTGGAGTTCATCGTCGGTCAATTCGACTTCGATAATCTGTTCAACGCCACCCGCCCCCAATTTAATCGGAACGCCGATATACAGATCGTCAATACCGAACTGTCCGGTCAGATGCGCTGCACAGGGAATGAGCCGTTTTTTGTCACGGACAATTGCCGCCGCCATCTGAGCAAGCGAGGCACCTGCTGCATAGTAACCACTCGTTTTTAGCAGATTGACCACTTCTGCACCGCCATCGCGGGTTCGCTGTGCCAGTTCTTCGATCCGCCCCGCAGACATGAGTTGCGGAATTGGAATCCCGCCCACCGTTGTATAACGCGGCAGGGGCACCATCGTATCTCCGTGTCCCCCCATCACGAGGGCGCTGATGTCTTCAACCGACACACCCAGTTCAAGGGAGATGAAATAACGGAGACGCGCTGAATCGAGTACACCCGCCTGTCCGACAACTCGGTTGGACGGGAATCCCGAAACCTTCCACGCATGATAGGTCATAATGTCCAACGGATTTGTCAGCATCACAATAATGCAGTCCGGCGAGTGCTTCACGACGTTTTCTGTGACGCTGCCAACGATTCTCGCGTTTGTTTGCAAAAGGTCTTCACGGGTCATTCCCGGCTTGCGGGGCGATCCGGAGGTGATAATCACCACGTCAGAACCAGCCGTATCTTCGTAACCCGTTGAACCTGTGACGCTTGCATCAAACAGTTCAACGGGCGACGCCTGTGCCATATCCAAACTCTTTCCTTGCGGGACGCCATCAATGATATCTACCATCACGACATCACCAAGCTGCTTTTGCGCAATGAACAGCGCGGCAGTCGCGCCGACATTTCCAGCACCAATCACACTGATTTTTTTTCGAGCCATTCGTTTCTCCTCGTTATTTCTGATTTCCTCATGGTTGTGCGTTGACGTATTCTTGCCAGCGCTCCTCGACGCTGGCATCCTCAACGGTCTCCATGAAGTAGTCGCCGAACTCCTCGCTGGTTGCGCCTGTGCTGCGTCCGGTCATAACTACCTTGCGCTCGTACTGTCCGCAGATGTCGAGGGCCTTGTGCAGCTTTTGGCCGAGTTCATCGAATCCGATATGCTCAAGCATCATGGCACCCGCCCTGATGAGAGAGCTTGGGTCAGCATACTGCGCCCTTCCTTCTTGCACCATTCGTGGGGCGCTCCCGTGAATGGCCTCGAACATAGCATACCGTTTCCCGATATTCGCACTGCCTGCTGTACCAACGCCACCCTGAATCTGGGCCGCTTCATCGGTCAGGATATCGCCATAGAGGTTAGGGAGGGCAAGCACTTGGAAGTCATTTTGACGTGCTGGGTTTATCAGTGCCGCGGTCATGATGTCGATGTACCAGCTATCCCACTCAATATCCGGATACCGTTGAGCGACCTCGCGGGCAATGTCGAGGAACTTGCCGTCGGTCGTTTTGACGATATTTGCCTTTGTGACGACCGTCACCTTAGTCTTGCCGATACGTTTCGCGTGGGCGAAGGCAGCCTCAATAATACGCTCAGACCCCTGGCTTGTGATGACGCGAAAATCTATCCCCAAGTCATCGGTCACATTGATGCCCTGGCTGCCAACCGCATACATATCTTCAGTGTTCTCACGGAAGAAGGTCCAGTCAATGTTTTCAGCGGGAACTCGCACCGGACGAACATTGGCGAACAGGTCGAGTGCTTTACGCATGGAGACGTTCGCGCTTTCTAGGTTAGGCCACTGATCGCCCTGTTCAGGTGTATGGGTCGGCCCCTTGAGTGTTACGTGGCAACCCTTGATCTCCTCGAGCACATCGTCTGGTATGGATTTCATCTGTGCGGCACGGTTTTCAATGGTGAGCCCTTCTATTACCCGGAACTCAACCTTACCCGCGTTGATCTGGTCCCGTAAGAGGTATCCAAGCACACGTTGTGTCTCGGCGCTAATTGTCTGCCCAATACCGTCACCGCCAATCATACCAATAATGATGGGCGAAATAGATTTATAATCCATCCAATCTGGCTCTTGTTTGAGTTTCTCGACTCTCTCAAGCTGTTGCTGCAAGATGCTTCCGAAATGTTCTTTTGCGGTCTCAATTGCTTCTGAGTTGACCACTCTGCACTCCCTTCTAGAAAACAACGGCTCCAATCAATGGTGAAACTATGAGCTTGATGAACTAATGAACTCTTGAACTCAGGTTTCAGGCAATCGAGCGCAAGAGCACTCTCCCACATATCGTTGTTCAATGGGTGGAAAAAGCCTCGCCCTGAAGGAGCCGGTTATGAAGAGAAGCGACCAAATCTGGTATCGTCGGGTCGCCACTTGAGGTGGGAACGATACTATGTTCAGGGGGCACGACAGGACGAATCATACCGCTCTGCTGCAACTGCTCTCTGGCATCCATCATCCAGCCGAATCCTCGGAAGATGTAGGTGAGCAGTGTGCGATCTAATTCACGGACGCCCAAGGCTTCTTGAACCGACCATCCACCAAAGTCTGTGTTTGGCGTCAAACGAAGTGGTGGATCGGCTTCTTTGCCCGGCTTAATTACGCCTTCAACGAAAGCTATCTGATAAATCCGTTGAACCATCCCCAGGCGTTGTTTCTGTTTATCATCAAGCGTAATCTCACCATTATCTATCGCCCGTAAGAGCAGATCGAGATAGATCGCCGGTCTCGGATCTTGCTGGATTTCATCAGATCTGCCAGCAGCCACGATCTCCGGGTGACCAAAGGTCGGTAATCCACCAGCGAGGACTTCATTCTGAATCGCTGTCTCACGCTTTTCCGGGGCAATCTGTTCAAGTTTATTCATAAAGTGGGTCATGTCATGAATTGCGCCAAAATGTCGATCGCCGTCAAGAGTCATGTGAGAAGCACTCAAAAAGTCGGAAACAGAGGTAGTGTGTACAGTTGCCATATATCGCGCAACCATGTTGGAACCGGCAGATCCGTGATGGATTTGTATCATCCCCATTCTTTCCAGGATTTCATTCTTGATGGCATTGACGTGATAACCGAGCAGGAGGCTATAGCACGCCTGAAATGCTGTCTTTCCCGATTTCTCTTCTTTGTCAATGAAATCATCTGTTCGCTCGACAAGTTCATCGGTAGTTAGATCCACGTCCTCCTCAAGCAGGTGGCGCATATAAACAGCCATCACTCCCACCGCCACATTCTCCATATGTGTTCTGATTATTTCGAGTAGAAGGCAGCCATCACGTCTTTCGTCGTTCATCCCCCGATTTGGGATACAACGTTTCGCGCGATCCGCTTTCCCAAGCGTCGCAAAATGCTGAATTGCCACCTCAGGTCCTGAATCCGGGAAGGTTTGAACAAATTTGGCAACTTGCTCGATCAACGGTCTGCGCCCCGAAACATCTTCTCTGATGAGTCCTCTTGATTGGTAGAATTTTCGGTTAATAAATGCGTCGAGCATCGCTTCTTCATCTAAACCGTCCCCGATCTGTGATCGGGGCTTCCTGCCGAACAAACCAACAAAGATCACATACGCAGGGCTAAACTGACCAGCAATAATCTCGCTTTCCTGAATCACACCACGAATGGCAAAACTTCGGATATTCAATGTTATATTAGCACCATCACAGTGAACTTTCGCGCTGTGTAGAACCGGGTTAGCAAAGACCATTGTTGATTGGGGCATTGAACTAAACGCTTTGAGCGCGTCTGCAATTTCCTGGTCATCCAGTTGCATTGCTCGTTTTAACGCATCTGTCACGGGGCTATACGTCGAAGTTTCAGGCGCCTCTGAAAGCGTCCGCCGCATCGCTGCTGCATTCTCTGTCCATAATGTTTTCCCTTCCATAAAAATCTCCTTAGTTTAGTGTGATCAGAACTGAGACTGTGGGGCGCCCTGGCAAAAGTGATTCTTTGAATTGAAGTCATATTGAGTAAAACATAAAGATGTGGTAAAATAGAGAAAGGAAGAGAGATAATTTATGTCCCAAAATTTCCGCTTCGGATACCCATTCACTTTATGAAAGGAAATACAACAGTATTCCCAAGCAGGTTTCTCCTAAGGATTTTAACCGCTACATCTTGCCACATTTAACGAGCAAAAGGCCCAAAGCCAAAACTCTCCTTCTACAAAATATTCAACTATATCCTCTATGTTTTGCATACTTGCATTCAATCGAATCAACTTAGCACACAACGCAATCAACTCCACGGGTCGAACATCTACAACTGGCAGAGTCGATGGTCAAAAGATGGATTCTATCAACAACTTTTTGAGGCGTCGGTGATACATCGGCTCGACACAGACCAACTCGACACCTCACGACCTCATCGGAATGGGTCAAATACCGTTGTTAAAAAAGGAGCGATGGCATCGGTTAGTCTGGACACAAACACCACAAAGGTGAAAAAGAACTCACCATCATCAACAATCATGGATTCGTCATTGGACCGATAACCGTCAAACTGGTCAACAAACAGGATACGATCAGCTTGCCCGAAACATTCACCAATCTCATCTCACTGCTAACCCTAAAAATAGAGTGTTGGTAATCTATTCTTGTATATCTGCCGGGTGTTTCGGATACTTTAGTTATGGTAAGCCTTCTTCAATGCTCAAATGGACAGACATTATGTAAATCAGATATTGTCGCAATGATTTATGACCCGTGAAGAAAAGGAGGAAGCGTTGCTTGGCCAAGAAATGAGGGAGATAGTAAATTCTAATATTAACGACTTGTGCTAGGTTCTGTTGACATTTCGCTGTCGCGAATTCGGCAAACGCTGTAATCATCATGCAACCCGCCAAAAACCAAGACAGTTGTCCGAAATCGCCTCAAGGTGCATCAGGTCGAAGACTCTCGGAACGGAGATTGGTTCAATCCGTCAAATGTCAACAGAACCTAGTTAAAAGGCAAAGGAAGTGCTATCCTTTGAGAGAAGTTACTTATCTCGAATGAAAGAGAGGAAGCATTTCAATGGAGTTATGTCAAAAGCTGAGTGCCGCTTTCGCACAAGAAGGAATCACGTCGCTGAATCTCGAAGACTTGCTGAGTGTGAGTTTCATTGTTATTGATGATTTGTATGAACACCATTTCCCCGATGGAATGCCCCATCGGGGTGTCCCCAATAGCAACCTAGCCGACAGTGAAGTAATAACCATCGCTTGGGGCGGTGAGATGGTTGGCATTGATAGTCAACGGGTTAGTATAACCTTGTCAAAAAGGAGTTCTGCCATCTATTTCCGCATTTACCTGAGTGAACTCGATTTAATCGTCGGCGTCGTAATCTGTCGGGAGTAAGTGGAAAACTTAGACAAGCACTCAACGATGAACTTCCGTTAAACGACATCTTCATTGTCGATAGCTTGGCTGTCCCCCTCTGTGACTTTAAGCGTGCGCATTCTTCCACATCGCCTCTCAAGTGTCAGGACCTACGGGTATTGTGAAACCAAAGGATTGGGTACATTCTTAGGATTTCGCATTCATCTAATCATCAAGGCGTACCCCTCGCTTTTTCCGTACCCAATGCCAATGTTGATGAGCGGGAGGTACTTTCGACGATGTGTGAAACAGGCGATTATCCCCTGATAATTGGAGACAAAGGTTACATTTCAGACCCATTGAGTGAGATACTCCTTGAGTTGGATGGGATTCGCTTATTCGCTATCAAGCGTGAGAATCAGAAGTCACAACATACGCCACAACTCCGGCGGAATCTCAATTGGATTCGGAGACGAATTGAAACTACCATCAATCAACTCAATGCCCAGTTTCATCTCTGTCGAATCAGAGCGCGTTATCATTGGGGCATGTTGACCCGAATTATTGATAAGCTAGCGGGGTTCAGCTTAGCAGTTTTGCTCAACCGCAGTCTAGGACGACCGCTTATGGAAATCAAAGACTTAGTTTTCGCATAGCCTATATCAACTAGCACAAGTCGTTATAGTATCTAAAATGGTAAGGACAACCAATCATCTGTTGAATTTACGCTATTGTAGCAAAGGCATTCCCAAAAGTCAAGACAAAACAGGGAAAACAGTGCATCAGTAAAGCGGTAACCGTTGCATAGACCGAACCCCTGATTTGACAGGGGTTCTGGGGGGACGATTCCCTAAAATCGGGGGTTCACCCCCATCGTGTCGGAGGTTAATGAACAAGACAGTGTCTCGAAATCAAATGTGTCGGAGAGTTTTTTTTGAGGTGGATGAGATTCGATTGATGTCCAAAATTCGACTGGATAAGTATTTGGAAGGGGTTCGTCGACAAGTTATTGGGCAGAGGGCTCGGCAAGGAAGGAAACATCAGCTATTAAGTATGCCTGATGCACTGCAGGACAGCTTTCAATTCTTTGGCCTGACCTATCCGGTTGACTTTAATGCGTTGCCGGAACGTTATCGCTAACTCGCGCTGAGTTATCATCCGGATAAGGGCGGGAGCCTTGAAATGATGCAGCGGCTTAACACCGCGTATCAGCGGATTTCGGATTATTTACGTCAAGCGGAAACGGACCGTCGCTTATGAGTATCAGGCAAAGATTGCATCCACGGTCAGTCGGAAGTCTAGAAGTGCTTCACTACGGACGGTCTCGCCAAAGCCATAGAGACCCGCTCGGATTTCTCCACCGATAGGCGCAGGACTTCAACAGATCCGGATTCACGGCTGACCAGCCAGCATTCTTTGACGCCGATCTGTTGATAATCTGCCCATTTTCCAGCTAGCCCCTTTTTTGTGTCCGAAGGTGAAAGCACTTCTATGACCAAATCCGGGGCAATCTCAAGAAATTGCAGTGCTTCAAGGTCATCAAGACTGGTGCCGGGCAGTTCGTCTTTGTGGATAAACAACATATCAGGTTGGCGCGTCCGTAACGGGTCACGTTGAAAGATAATATCAACCGGTGCAAAGAGCACCACACCCAGTTCTTGTGTTGCTTCTTGTGTTGTTATATACTGGTTTAGTGAGGTAAAGATGTTTGCGCCTATTATTTGATGGTCCGGTATTGGAATAGGGCAAGGCGTCATTTCTCCATCAATGATTTCATACGGGTGATTGAGCTCCGGCATCAGCAGATAGTCTGCGAGGGTAATCTTCTTTTTTCAGTTCATCCAAGGCGGTTGGTATCGCAGGCATCGGTGTACCTCCAATCAAAAAAGCTGGCAATCAGGACAGGACTGCCGGCTTTATCATTGGTCTCATATAGGCATCGCGAGGTGACTTCTCTATCTCACGGCAAATTCGTCGTCCCCATTAAGTATCGGTCAACTTCACGGGCGGCACCACGTCCTTCTTTGAAAGCCCAGACAACCAGACTCTGCCCGCACCGCATGTCACCGGCAGCAAATACACCGGGGATGTTGGTCGCATATTTATCTTCTTCCGCTTTGACATTAGAACGTTCATCACGCCCGACATCAAGTTCATCCAAAATTGTATCTTCAGGACCGAGGAAGCCCATCGCCAAAAGCACTAAATCCGCAGGCCAGACTTTCTCCGTGCCTTCGATCGGCTTGGGGAAAGGACGCCCCCCGTCCCCCGGAACCCATTCGACTTCGACGGTATGGAGTGCTTTTACGTGGCCATTTTCGTCGCCAACGAATTTCGTGGTGTTGATGAGGTAGATGCGCGGATCGCCCCCAAATTTGGCGGCGACTTCTTCTTGTCCATAGTCAAGTTGGTAAACCCGTGGATACTCCGGCCACGGGTTATTGGGTGCTCGTTCGTCTGGCGGACGTTCTAGAATCTCAAACTGGGTGAGGCTTTTGCATCCATGGCGCATGGAGGTCCCCACACAATCGGTGCCTGTATCGCCGCCACCGATAACGATGACGTGTTTGTCTTTAGCCGAAATATAGTTCCCATCTGCATGATTAGAATCCAGCAGACTCTTGGTATTCGCGTGAAGGAACGGCACGGCAAAATGGATGCCTTCGAGCTCTCGGCCCTCAATGGGCAGGTCTCTCGCCTTGGTGGCACCACCGCAGAGAACGACCGCATCAAATCCGTCACCTAATTCTTTCGCCGAGATATCCTTACCGACTTCGGTATTGGCAATAAAAGTGACCCCCTCCGCTGCCATCAAATTGATACGGCGTTGGACGACTCTTTTTTTATCCAATTTCATGTTGGGGATGCCATACATCAATAGCCCCCCGATACGGTCGGCACGCTCGTAAACAGTGACGAGATGCCCGGCCCTGTTAAGTTGTGCAGCGCAGGACAGACCAGCCGGACCAGACCCGATGACCGCAACACGTTTACCCGTGCGTTTGGCTGGCGGCTCAGGAACGACCCAACCTTCCTCCCACCCCTTATCGATGATTGAAACTTCGATGTTTTTAATCGTAACAGGCGGGTCAATTATCCCCAGAACACACGCCCCCTCACAGGGTGCCGGACACACCCGCCCCGTGAACTCAGGAAAGTTATTGGTTTTATGCAGGCGTTCTAACGCCTCTTTCCACAAACCCCGATAGACGAGATCGTTCCATTCCGGTATCAGGTTGTTGATTGGACAACCTGATGCAGCCGGGCTATTTTCCGGCAATCGCATCCCCGTATGACAGAACGGGATGCCGCAATCCATGCAACGGGCCCCTTGCGTCTGAAGCTTCTCTACAGTAAAATGTTCGTGGAATTCGTTCCAGTCTTTGATACGCTCTAATGGTGAACGATCGGGCGGAAGTTCTCTATCATACTCCATAAATCCGGTTGGTTTTGCCATGCTATCTCCTTATAATCGTAGCTTTCTAAGCTGCCGCCTCAGCAGCGACGCCGCGCCGAAATGCTTCTAGCCAAGCGTCTTCCCCTTCTAGCCCGTCTGCTTGAGCTTCCTCAAAGGCATTGAGGATCCTTTTGTAGCCTTGCGGCATAACCTTGACGAATTGCGTTACCATTTTCTCCCAGTCCGCCAAAATTTCCAACGCAAGCGTGCTCCGGGTATACTCGGCGTGCCTATGAATCATCCCCTTGATTTCCGAAATCTCTGCCGCATCCTCCAGGCGTTCAAGGTCGCACTGTTCCTGATTACAGCGAATATGGAAATCACCATCGCAGTCAAGTACATACGCGATTCCACCGGACATCCCACCGGCGAAGTTGCGTCCCGTTTTGCCGAGAACAACGACTCTGCCGCCCGTCATATACTCGCATCCGTGGTCACCCACGGCTTCAACGACAGCAAGGAGCCCACTGTTCCGCACGCAGAATCGCTCACCAGCCATGCCACGGATATAGGCTTCACCGTTGGTTGCTCCATAGAAAGCGACGTTGCCGATAATGATATTTTCTGCGGGCTTGAATGTGGAGGCTTCGGGAGGATAAACAATCAACTTGCTGCCGCAGAGCCCTTTGCCGAAATAATCATTCGCGTCGCCTTCAAGGCGAAACGTGATGCCAGCAGGCGTAAAAGCGGCAAAGGATTGGCCCGCAGATCCTTCAAAATGAATATCAATGGTATCTTCAGGCAGCCCTTCGGGGCCATAACGTCGGGTCAGCTCGCTGCCTAAAATTGTACCGACAACCCGATTTGTATTCTTAATCGGTAAAGTCCCCGTAACTTTTGTCCCATCCCGTAAAGCAGGCTCACAAAGATCTAAAAGGACTTCGTTATCCATAGCCTTTTCCAAACCGTGGTCTTGATCAATTTGGCGATAGCGACCAATTTCCGGTCCAACTTGAGGCTGGTAGAGAACCGGCGAAAGATCGATTCCTTTTGCTTTCCAGTGGTCAACTGCCTTTTTCGGCTCAAGTAAGTCGGTGCAACCCACAAGTTCGTTGACCGTGCGAACCCCCAACTGCGCCATGATTTCACGCATGTCCTGTGCAATGAAACGCATGAAATTCACTACGTGGGAAGGGGCTCCCATGAATTTCTTGCGCAGTTCTGGGTTTTGAGTCGCTACACCCACCGGGCAGGTATCCAGATGGCACACACGCATCATAATGCAGCCGAGCGTCACCAGCGCCGTAGTCGCAAAACCGAATTCTTCGGCACCCAACAGCGCAGCAATAACAACATCTCGACCGGTTTTAAGTTGACCATCCGTTTCCACGATAATACGAGAACGCAGATTATTCAACACTAAGGTCTGATGCGTTTCCGCCACCCCAAGCTCCCAAGGCAAGCCAGCGTGTTTAATGCTGGTCTGCGGCGAAGCCCCGGTGCCGCCATCAAGCCCGCTGATCAGCACGACATCCGCGTGTCCTTTTGCCACGCCAGCGGCGATGGTACCAACGCCGACTTCGGATACCAGTTTGACGTTAATCCGCGCATGGTGATTCGAGTTTTTCAGATCATGGATGAGTTGGGCGAGGTCTTCAATCGAATAGATGTCGTGGTGCGGCGGCGGCGAAATGAGCTCAACCCCCGGCGTCGAGTGACGCACCGTGGCGATCCACGGGTAGACTTTTCGTCCGGGCAACTCACCGCCTTCACCGGGCTTGGCGCCTTGCGCCATTTTAATCTGAAGTTCCTTCGCATTCACTAGGTAGTTGCTGGTTACGCCGAATCTACCGGAGGCGACCTGTTTAATCGCGCTGTTTTTAGAGTCGCCGTTGGGTTCGAGAAAATACCGCGCCGGATCTTCTCCTCCTTCACCGGTATTACTCTTTCCACCTATACGATTCATCGCGATCGCCAGTGCTTCGTGTGCCTCCTTGCTGATGGAGCCGTAAGACATGGCACCGCTCTTGAAACGCTTGCAGATTTCTTCAACGGGTTCTACCTCGTCGATCGGAATCGGTTCATCAGGGAACTTCAATTCTAGGAGTCCGCGTAGGGTCGCCATATTCCGAGAATAGTTATTGATTAACTCCGCGTAGTCTTTATAGACCTCATAGTTATTGGCACGGGCGGCCAATTGCAACTTATGAATCGTGGCCGGATTGAACAGATGATATTCGCCATCCTGTCGCCACTGAAAATGCCCACCGACGTCCAAAGTACGATTATCAACCGGAATTTCCGGGAAGGCTGCGTGATAACGCATCAGGGCTTCGCGAGCAATAATCTCAAGTCCAATCCCTTCCACGCGAGTATCCGTCCAGGTAAAATAACGGTCAACAACCTCTTGCTTGATGCCGATAGCTTCAAAGATCTGCGCCCCTCGATACGACTTGATGGTTGAAATTCCCATCTTCGCCATGACCTTGACCACACCTTTGGTCACTGATTTGATGTATCCCTTGACGGCGTCTTGATACCCAATATCCGTCAGTTGCCCTTCGGCGAGCATGTCCGCTAGGCTTTCAAATGCCATGTAAGGATTAACCGCTTGGACACCATACCCGATCAGCAGACAGAAGTGATGAACTTCCCGAGGTTCACCCGATTCAAGTGCGATACCGACTTTCGCGCGCGTGCCACCCCGAATCAGATGGTGGTGGAGGCCTGCGACAGCCAGCAGCGCGGGAATAGGTGCGGCCCCTTTGTCAACGCCGCGGTCAGACAAGATGAGAATGGTAAAGCCCTCTTCGATCGCGCGATCGGCGGCCTCAAAGAGCCCATCCATCGCTGTTTCAAGTCCGCCCTCTCCATCAGCGACGTTAAATAGGATTGGAAGGGTAGTGGATTTGAACCCCGGTTGATCGACCTGACGCAACTGCTCTAACTCCTCGTCTGAAATAATTGGAGTATCGAGGCGAATCTGACGACAATTCTCCGGCTCCGGCACGAGCAGGTTCCGCTCGGGGCCAATTGTTGTTTCAGATGAAGTGATGATTTCTTCCTTGAGCGGATCCAGCGGCGGATTGGTCACTTGCGCGAATAGCTGTTTGAAATAGTTGTAAAGTAGCTGCGGTCGGTTAGAGAGTACCGCCAAAGAGGCATCATTCCCCATCGAGCCAACAGGGTCACGACCGATTTTCGACATCGGGCCAAGGAAAATGCGCTGATCTTCAAATGTATACCCGAAAGTCTGTTGGCGTTGTAAAATTTTGTCGTGGTCTGTTTCGGGGGCCTTCGGTTCAACCGCCGGCAGGTCTTTCAATGAAATTAGGTGCTCATCTAGCCACTGGCGATACAGATGCTCAGAAGCAATTTTAGCCTTCGCTTCTTCATCGCTGATGATGCGTCCCTCGCTCGTATCAATCAGAAGAATCCGACCCGGTTGGAGACGCCCCTTGTAGGCAACCCGCTCGGGGGGTATGTCCAGCACCCCGGTTTCCGAAGCCAGCACGAGCAGGTCATCTTTCGTGATGTAATAACGGGAGGGGCGGAAACCGTTACGGTCTAGAGAAGCACCAACAACCGTACCATCGGTAAAAGCGATGGAGGCAGGACCATCCCAAGGCTCCATTAAACAACTATGATATTCATAAAATGCGCGTTTCTCAGCACTCATGCTCTCGTGGTTTTCCCACGGTTCCGGAATCATCATCATCACCGAGTGGGGCAGCGACCTGCCAGAGAGTGCAAGAAATTCCAGACAGTTATCGAAAATAGCGGTATCGCTGCCATCCTCGTCAAGGATGGGGAAAAGTTTCGGTAAGTCATCACCAAACAACTCAGATGCCAGCATCGCCTGCCGCGTTTTCATCCAGTTCTGGTTCCCGCGCACGGTATTGATTTCACCGTTATGAATCATATATCGGTACGGATGCGACCGTGCCCAACTCGGGAAAGTGTTCGTCGAAAATCGGGAATGAATCAGGACAATCGCCGCTTCCATCCGAGGGGCTTTCAGATCGGGGTAGAATTCGGGGACCTGCATCGGCGTGAGCATCCCCTTATAGACGATAGTTCGGCTAGATAGGCTCGGAATGTAGAAATCTTTATCCATCCCGCCGTATCGGATGATATTGGAGGCGCGCTTCCGAATCACATACAACTTGCGCTCAAAGGCGAGGTCATTTTGGATATTGGGGCTTCTGCCGATAAAGATCTGCCATACAAGAGGCTCGGAAGAGCGGGAAATCGGTCCTAAATAGAAATTATCAGTAGGGACTTTCCGCCAACCTAAAACCGTTTGTTCTTCTTCAGTAACAATTTCTTCAAGCTTCCGCTGACAGCGGTGACGTAGTTCACGGTCCTCGGCATCGGTGAAAAACACCATACCAACGCCATAGTGCTTTGGATTGGGTAGATCAATTCCCACGCTTTCGCAGGCGTGCTGTAGGAATTTGTGCGGGACTTGCATGAGAACGCCCGCTCCGTCGCCGGTGTTTTCTTCGGCACCGCGGGCCCCCCGATGGTCAAGACAAGTCAGCGCATCTAGTGCCTGACGCACGAGCACATTGGATTTTTCACCTTTGATGTTGACGATAAAACCAATCCCACAAGCATCATGTTCGTAAGCGGGATTATAAAGTCCTTGCTTCTGCGGAATACCTATCTTTCCTTTCATATCAGCCTCTCTTGTTCAACTTCGTTCCGAAAAACCTGTATCTATTTGCGACTTCTGCTGCGGTCTGTGTTATCTTATCTGTGACTTCCTTTCCGCCCTGATAGAAATCTGACCATACTTCCTCGAATCAATGACAAACGCTTTGCCAGAAGGGATCGGCAGACACGAGGAATGTCCACCCAATAGTCCGAAACCTAACGATTACTTGCTGAAACAGTTAGGTAAGATGAAGGTTCAGGAAGGAAAATCATTTCGTGGGGATCTGTTACGCTCGCTTCGAGAACACTGCATTCGATAAAAAATTGTGGCGAATAGACTTGTAATAATACATCACATAAATTGCCCATGTCAAGAAAATTTCCTTGTCATCTATCCAAACGATTTTGGTTGACAATCCCACTGCAAATTTGCATAATAAAAATGCTAAACACGAGATGGAGGGAGAAGCCAATGATCAACCTGAGTGTGAATGTCAATAAAGTGGCAACGTTAAGAAACTCCAGAGGCAAAGATGTCCCAAATGTCATCCAAGCGGTACAAACCTGCATCAATGCGGGCGCGCAGGGGATTACTGTGCACCCGCGAGAAGATCAACGACACATCAAACTTCACGATGTTTATGGGATCGCTGAGATGGTCACGGTTGAATATAATATTGAGGGCGATCCGCGACCAGATCTGTTGGATATGGTAATAGAGGTACGCCCTAACCAATGCACCCTCGTGCCCGTTACCCCAGGCGAAGTTACGAGCGATCATGGCTGGAATCTCACGAAGGAAGGTGAAAGGGTCAGACCGGTCATTCAACGCCTCAAAGATGCCGGAATTCGGGTTAGCCTGTTCAGCGGAACAGAGCTTCATCAACTCGAATTGGCGAAGGAGGTTGGTGCGGATCGGGTTGAGTTTTACACCGCCCCTTATGCGTGGGCAAAAACGGAGCAGGAAATTGCGCGTGAATTTGGCTTGCTTGTTAAAGCCGCTGAAAAGGCGGTCAGTCTGCGACTCGGCGTGAATGCGGGGCATGATCTTAATCTGGAAAATCTGCCATGCATGTGGAATCTACCCGGCTTACTCGAGGTTTCTATTGGTCATCACCTGATCTCTCATGCGCTTTATGTCGGACTTGAGCAATCGGTTAAGGACTACCGAGCAGCATTGGGGCAGGAGGTGGAGTGATGCGTCACTAAATTGTGTTCCAATTGAGCCCATAAGCCCATCTTCGTTAATTCGCTGATTCGCCGAAAGCTGTCTAACCCAAATGCAACGATAGTGAGAGAAAATAGGAGAGGCAAGTCAGAGGAGGCACTAGCAGCAAAGCACGGTCACGTCAGCTTGAGAAGGCGGGTGGGCATAGGCATGGAGAGAATCGTGAGCACGGCGTAAGCAAGAGAACCAACAAAAATTCGTTTGGGGGCATAGATGCATTCATGCGCAATTTTCGATCTTGATGGGACAATCATCGATCATTCGTCTGAAAGGGTTTTCCTAAAATATCTATTTGAACAGGGGGAGATTCCATTTCGCAACCTGTCCCAATGGTTCTTCGATTTTATTAAGACTCAAGATCTCCGTCAAGCCAAAGCAAACAAAGTCTATCTACGAGGGCTGAACTACCAGCACATCTGTAACTTAGCGCAGATCTGCTTTACGGAACGTCTCATGAATCGGATCTCTCCCAAAGTTTTCGACCTCATCGAATTTCACCGCGCTAATGGACGGACAATTGTTATCTTATCGGGGTCGCTAGAATTATTAGTTAAGCTTTTCCACGAGCGCCTGGAAGCAGATCTGATGATTGGATACACCCTGGAAGTCGTTGATGGAGGAATCACGGGGTGTCGTGTGGGCTTAAATCCCTATGGCGAGAATAAGGCAAATTTGGTCCAGCATCTTGCCCAAACACACGGTTTTGATCTCAGCCAATCCTATGCTTATGGAAACCACCATTCGGACGCACACAAGCTCAAGCTGGTTGGACACCCCTTCGCCGTCAACCCCAATCGGAAATTGCACCAAATCGCTGCTGCCAACGGTTGGCAGATTGAACAGTTTCATATGGATAAATAACGGGACGGGTGAATCAGAGCAATGGGTCACGTTTCACGCATCACGAAAAAATGCGCCTCGAAAAATTCCTTGCTGAATCCGGTATTGCTTCTCGACGGGACACCAAAAGACACATCCACGCCGGCCGAGTCACAGTCAACGGCAAGCGGGTGTTTATCCCCGGCACCCCCATCGATCCACAGCAGGATGACATTAAATTTGATAGCAAACAGATACCTGGGAAACCGAAGAAGATTTACCTAATGCTAAACAAACCGGCGGGATACCTTACCACGGTGCGTGATGATCGGGGGCGTACGACGGTCATGGATCTGGTACGCGACATTCCTAAACGCATCTATCCGGTCGGACGGCTGGATGTCAATACGGAAGGGCTTCTGCTGATGACGAACGATGGCGTGTTCACACATCGAATCATCCACCCGAATCACGAGATCAAGAAAACATACATTGCATGGGTAGAAGGACGTCCAGGTCAGCGGGCGATTCGGCAACTGCGAGAAGGGGTAGAAATTAAGGGTGGGTTAACTGCTCCAGCAGTGGTGATTCAAATTGGGCGAAAAAAAGGGTTGACCCAATTCGAGCTCATCATCCACGAGGGAAAGAAGCGGCAGATTCGGCGCATGTTCCACGCCGTGGGGCATAAAGTGGTATACCTCAAACGGGTTCAGATTGGATCCCTTTCACTTGGCAAGCTCCCGATTGGGAAGTATCGTCTGTTGACGGCGGCTGAAGTCGAGGGTTTACGAAACTAAAAAAGCCCATATCGCAAAGGATATGGGCTTTTTTATGAGCGAGTCTAAGACGACTACTCCATCTCGCTTTTGACACGTTGTAGCATAAGCATAGCCTGCTTTCGGATGTCATCATCTTTGGCATTACTTAACATCTCAAGCGTTGCAATTGCCAATTGGGACTTACCTTGGATCGCGTAAGTAACTCCTAAATAATACTGCGCGGGTTCATAGGACTCGCTGTCGGAATATTTGTCGATGACGATTTGGAAATGCTTTTCAGCTTTTTGGAAATAGTCTTTCTCATTTTCGCCGGCAGCGTTCTGCCCGTACTGGAGTCCCAAATTCACATACAATTCCGGCAACAGTCCGGTTTTGTTATTCGGGTCGTGTTTCACCACTGTATCGAATAGGGGCTTTCCTTTTTCAAGTTTGCCTCGCTTGATGTAAATCAGTGCAAGTCCGGCGGTAGCCTTTAGATCGTTCGTATCCCTCTGGACCGCTTCCTTCAGCTTCTTAAATTCCTCTTCATCTTTGAGGGCGCTTTCCATCAATGTGGTAAATTCTTGGGGTGGCCGATAACCGGGATTGAGGCTTATGAAATCCCCCTCGGCACTGAGGAATACAACTGCCGGATATCCGGTAACGCCGTATTTTCTCTGGGCATCAGCGTTTTCCGGGCGGTCTGTATCTTCAGGATTGACCTTGAGGTTGACAAACTTCTTTGAAAGCTCAATGATTTTTGAATCCGTAAATGTTTCGGCATCCAGCCGCTTACACCAGCCTCACCAATCGGTGTAGAAGTCCATCATGACTGGCTTGCCTGTTTTTTGGGCTTCTGCCAACCCTTTCTCGATTGACTCCTCCCACTGAATCTTTCCTGTTGCCAGTGCTGCCGGACTTGCAACAACAGCCAGTAACAGGGTGGCAAGCACGATGCGCCATCTTTGTCTCCAAACAGAATTTAACATCATTTTTCTCCTTTGAAGGAAGTTTTTTCTCCTTTGAAGGAAGTTGGGGATAGAAACTAAAGACCTAAATAAATCCGTCAATACTCTAGACGAATCGATCCGAAAAAAGTGTAATTTTGATTCCAAGTTAGCCTCCAGACGTCGGCTGGTCAGCAGCAGATTCTGCTTGCATCTGTTCAAGGGCTGAAGCACTAATTGTTTTGCTGCTCAATGTTGTCCGACACTTCTGGCAGGTCGTCACCAGTTTCACTAGATTGCTCCGCCTGCCGAGTTTGTTCTGCTTCTGTTCCGTTTCGACGTAACGCTTGCAGCGAGGGCACCACTGCTGTTGGGGTGTCAACATTTTGTATCCCTCCTTCTTCACTTCACACCTGTTGATGATGTAAAGTTTCAATTTACTTACCAATACAGAATTGGGAGAAGATTCTGCCCAGAATGTCCTCGGTCGTTGTCTTGCCAACAATTTCACCGAGGCAATCTAGACTGCTGCGCAGATCGACCGCAACGAGATCTAGAGGCATTTCCTGGGTGAAGCTTTCTATCGCATGCCCAAGAGCAAGCCCGGCTCGACGCAGCGCGTCATGGTGACGAAGGTTCGTGACAATCGGAGAATCACCCAAAATGACGTCCCCTTCAAGTACCTCCTGGAGCACTGCTGATTTCAGATCTTCAATTCCTTTCACATAAAGCAGTGAGGTCTGAACGATCGGTCTCTGAGGGGCGCAGGTATGCAGATCCGCTGGAGTCATTATAACGGGCAAATCAATCTTGTTTAGAATAAGAATTGATTGACGGTCTTTCGCCGCATCCAGTAGTTCTCGATCTTCCGCCGTTAAAGGCTGAGATGCATCAAACACCATTAAAAGCAGGTCGGCGCGGTCGAAATAGGCTTTACTCCGCGCTACCCCTTGCTGTTCGACAACATTGGTTGTTTGGTGTATCCCGGCGGTGTCGATCAGCTTGAGCGGAATGCCGCGAAGGTTCAAGGGTTCTTCGATTGTATCTCGTGTCGTGCCGGGTATCTCCGTGACAATTGCCCGGTCCTCCTGCAACAAGGTATTTAGCAAGCTCGATTTACCGACGTTTGGCTTTCCAAGGATTGCGATGTTGATGCCTTCCCGCAGGAGTTTGCCGTCCGATGCCGTCGCGATCAATCCATTCAGGTCATCAAGGACGTCTTGCGCGGTTTGCTTCATCGTGGTTAAATCCATGAAATCGAGCTCTTCTTCAGGAAAATCGATGGAGACTTCGATTTCTGCAAGTAGATCCGCCAGCCGATCGCTGAGATCGTTGACCACTTGCGATAACCTGCCTGCTAACTGATCTATTGCTACTTGACGGCTGAGGTCTGTCTTTGATCGGATTAGATCGACGACCGCTTCTGCCTGTGCGAGGTCTAGCCGTCCGTTGAGAAAGGCACGTTTGGTAAATTCCCCCGGCTCCGCAAGACGCGCCCCAGCTTGTAATGTTAATTCGAGGACGCGCCTGAGTGGTACAATGCCGGCGTGGCAGTTAAATTCAACGACATCCTCCGCCGTATACGATTTTGGCGCACGCATGATACCGAGCATTACTTCATCGATAACCACTCCTGATAATGGATGGACGACGTGTCCGTAATTCAGCGTATGGGTCGGCAATTCAGTCGGAGAAATGCAGCGAGGCGAACGAAAGATCTGACAGGCAATGGGAATCGTAAGGTTTCCACTCACTCGGACGATGCCGATGCCGCCTTCGCCGCGTGGTGTTGCGATTGCTGCAATCGTATCCCATTTAATCATACTGCTTTGAATTTGCTTCATACCTCTCCCGTATTGTAACGGCAACGCGCCGCATGACCCCCTCGCCCCGACTATAGGTCCGAATATGCTCATCTGACTGTAAAGTGATATGAATGATACGCCGATCTTGAGGAGGCATCGGATCTAGAACAATCTCCTGGTTGGTCTGTTTGACTTTCGTCGCGACGCGATAAGCTAAGTCAATTAGCATCTGCTCGCGCCGTTCACGGTATCCTTCTGCATCAACGATGACCTTTTTTTTAACAAGAGACGATCTATTTAAGATACAGTTCAGCAAATATTCGACAGCATTAAGTGTTTGCCCATGTTTACCGATCAATACACCAGCGTTATCGGTACTCACCATGAGATGTACACTCCCATCGATAATCTGGGTTTCAATCTGCGCTTCGATTCCCATGTGGCTTAAAATCTCATGAAGTACAACTTCTGGAGTCGAAGAAACGTCTTCTTTCAGGGTGACGCGGACTTTGGCGAGCTTGGCGCCTAATCCCAAGAGCCCCTTTGTGGCTTCGTGCATAACTTTTACACTCACTTGCTCATGACTAACACCGAGCTCTTTTAGGGCATCATCCAAAGCCTCTTCTGCTGTTTTACCTTCTGTTTCAATAAATTGTTGCACGATTCATTGTCCTCCTGAACACCCCCATAATATCGCTATTCACGGAGATTAAATGCGGGGTAAAAATTGACAATCATCATTGGCAATCAGTAATTTGCGCTTCATGAATTACGTTTCGCTTTTGAGGAATTTCGTTTTTTGGGTTGAGATTGCTTTTTTGTCGGTAAGCTCTTAACAGGTTCTGCTTCGTCTGAGTCTTTCAATTTGGTGACATACTGTTGTCCGATTGTAAAAACATTGTTGCATAACCAATATAGAACAAATCCCGATGCCCAGTTATAAAAGAGAAAAACAAACAAGAGGGGCATAAACTGCATAATCTTTGCCTGTATATTGTCGGTGGCAGGGGGCATACCGCTCCCTGTTTTCTGTTGTAACCAGGTTGTTAAACCGTTGACAATTGGTAAAAAGCGCACAGCATTTCCAAGGAAAGGAATCGTAAAGGGAAGAGTGAATAGAACATCGGGAGCGGCTAAGTCGTCGATCCATAAAAAGAAGGGGGCGCCTCGCAGTTCAACCGCATTGCCAAGAAGCGAAAATAACGCCCAGAAAATCGGAATTTGTGGAATCCAGGGAATGCATCCACCCAATGGATTGACGCCGTGTTCTTTGTATAATTGCATTGTCGCCTTATTGAGTTTCTGCGGATCATCTCGATACTTCTCACGGAGTTCCGTGATTAAGGGCTGTAATTTCTGCATCCTCTGCATGGACTTGTAACTCTTACGTGTCAGCGGATATGAAACCACTTTGGTCAATAAGGTCAGCAAGATGATGGCGATACCGTAATTTGGGATGATGCGCTCAAAACCGTTGAGCAGCCAGAGCATTGCCCAAACCACTGGCCAGAAGAAGCCGAAATCGATAATCTTGGTGAGTCGGATTGGTACTTCCGGGGCGCCCGGACCTTCAATTCCTTTCAGAATTTTGTCTTCTTTGGGACCGACATAGATCCGAAATAGATCAGCCCGGCTTTGGTGAGAATCCAGGGAGAAACCGGGGATGATGAGGCTTGCCGCTTCCGATGGGGCGGTAATATCCATCGGCGCCATTTCCCCGTTGTCCTTGAGGATTTTGTACGCATATTGCGCCGCAAGCTGCGGATCTGGAATCATGATCGCGGCGAAATACTTGTTATTCAGACCTGCCCATAAGACAGTCTCCGTAAGCTGGGATTCCTCTAATTCTTTGACCGGTTTACCAAACCCTGTATAGGCTTTGGCTCCTTCGCTTTTCGGATTGTGCTGCCCACGTTTGCCGGTGTTGCGTTCATGGGGGAGAAGGTCTGCATTGATTCCAGGTCCCCAGCGGAGTTTATATCCGCTGCGATTATCACTCATCGTATCAAGAGAAATTAACGGTTGATCGGATAAATTTTGAAAAGTCAATTCGAGGTCAACGTAGTAGCTATCCCAGTAAAACGTAAATTTCTTCAAAACCTTCAGGTCTTTTCCGATTTGCGTGCTGAATGTGAGGGTGCCTCGCGGATTTCGATCTGTGAGAACAAGTTCTGTCTTGTCGGCTTTCCATGTCGCCCCCATCGCATCGTGCTCCAATCCCGGGTTAAAAAAGCGAACTGACAGACAGTTTTGGGCTGTTACGGGGATCAGGTTAATCGACGATTCACCATCACCTGATCGGTCTGGATATTCTTTAAGCATCCATTTGTGAGCGTAGGCAAATCGTCCAACCGAAAAAATAACATCATATTTTCCAGTTTCAACATGAACCTTTTCGCCTTGCTCCCAATCGGGCGTCGATTCCTCCGCTGACGCAGAAAATTCCTGATCGATTGTTGGTTCATCGGATGGTAAGGGTGAGGCTTGATCCGGTCGTTCAGTGGTTTGCTGAGTTGGTTGCGGACGATTCGGACTTGGGAGATTTCGACTATAAAACCAACTCCAGCCAAACATCACAACGATCATGAGTACGAGTGCTAAGATGTAACGTTTCTCCATTAAAAAATCTCCTCATGGAAGAAAGGTAATAGACGTCTGGGGATGGCTTCCAAGAAAGTTAGCTTGACACCTGTTGCACCCTTTGAAAAATCCCGTTGTCCGTCAATTACGCATTGCATATTTCGTATTGGGTTGTGCGCAATATGCAATATGTTCTACGCAATATGATCAGCTAGGTTCTGTTGACATTTGAGTATAAGGTTGTGGCATAATAGAAGAATGATGCCAATAATCTTACCCGATGACCAATGGAAAAAGATATACTCGTTTCTTCTAACTTGTCCCAACATCTATGTTGGCAACGAAGCGACAACACGCCGCTTTATCGAAGCTGTTCTCTGGGCGACCCGTAGCGGTGCTCAATGGAGACTTCTGCCAGACACCTATGGTAAATCGAACACCCTCTATAAGCGTTTTGCTCGGTGGTGCGACAAAGGGGGCTTCACACAGATGCACCACCACTTCGCCTCTGACCCCGATATCGAGTCGCTTATTGTGGACAGTACAATCATTCGAGCGCACCCGTGTGCGGCGGGCACCTTAAAAAGCTGGCACCTTAAAAAAAAGGGTGGCACTGAAAACCAAGCGTTAGGTCGCTCTCGCGGGGGATTCAGTACAAAAATTCACATCACAGTTGACGGCCTGGGTAATCCCCTAAGAATTCATCTGACCCCCGGTCAAAGAAACGACATAGCAGAAGCAGAAGGGTTGATACTTGGATATAAAAGCGAGTATGTGATTGGAGACAAGGGATATGACTCCGACAATTTTATCGCGGTTATTGAGGCGAATGGAGCGATTGCGGTGATACCGCCCAAAAGTCATCGTGTGGATCAAAGAGATTACGACAAACATCTGTACAAAGAGAGACATCTGGTTGAATATTTCATTAACAAGATAAAATGGTATCGCCGCATCTTCTCTCGGTTCGAGAAGTTAGCTATCCGTTATTTTGGATTTCTCAGCTTTGTCGCCACTCTTATATGGCTCCCTTGAAATGTCAACAGAACCTAGTATATTACTTGAGGGGATGGTAGCCGCCGGGGTGATAAGGATGGCACTTTGACAGGCGTTTAAGCGTCAGCCAGCCCCCTTTCAAAACCCCATGCTTCGTGATTGCTTCGAGGGCGTATTGGGAGCATGTTGGATAGAACCGGCACGTCGGCGGAAAGAGCTGTGAAATCAGTTGACGATAGCAGTGGATGGCATAAATCAGCAATATTTTCATAGCGTTAAGGAAGCCGCTCTAAGTTTTGAGGACATTGGCTTGCTGTAGAAGTTGCAAGAGTGAGGCTTGGACTTGCTGGCACTTCATACCAACCGCCGCAGATCTACCGACCACAATAATATCATATCTTGGACGAATTTGATGCTTTGATAATCTGAAGGATTCCCGAATCAGGCGTTTGAGGCGATTTCGTACGACGCTTTTCCCTACTTTCTTACTGACGGTGATTCCGAGACGGGTGCAACTTAGAGACTGCCTGAAAACGTATATAACAAGGTAACGATTCCAATACTTCTTTCCTCTTTTATACCCTCGTTGAAATTCCCAGCGATGCGTGAGTCGTTCGGGATGAACCTGGTGTGCCATAACTAAAATCTTTTGAGTCGAAGCCGTTCCTCCCATTGCTGTCCGTCAATCTGTCCGTGAAGATAAGCCCTATAATTTGCGACTTGAGCCTCTAAACTCATTTGCGGTGTTCCATCTTCTTCTTCTGCAATTCCTCGTATAACATCGATTGTATTCTCCTGCATCTGCGCCCCATGCACAATCGCACAAATCATCAGGAATTCTTCCTTGATTGCGCGGTCCGAAAACGCACGAGGAATAAAGTTGAGCAGCACAATATTTTGTTTACCCTCAAGACGACCATTCTTCAGCCGCCAGTGGATAACCCGAATTTGTTTCTCAACAAAGAGTTGACGCAATGCTTCTTGCTGTAGTGAAATCGGTGCCTTAGGCGCCGCAACATCAGTTGGTTGATCTATTGCCTGTGCATCCGGAATGTCGTAGGGAACAAAACCAAGTAACTCTGCAGGCGGTTTGCCAACTTCAAATGCAATCACAAGGGGCTTGGTGTTCTCAGGATGACGAATCACTTCATAGGGCATCCGTCCGGTTTCCCGTCGGTTGTATTTCCCCCACTCTTCCATTAGGGCGAACTGGAAGTAATAATCCTCTGGTGTTTGTAGTGTGCAAGCCAACAACAGAAAAGGAAAACTCAAAAGCAAAAAACAGGTTTTGTTGACTGAAGATTTCATCAACTCAGTTGATATACAGGTACTTTTTCCAGGATTCGTCATAAGATCGACCACCACGGCTTAGGTGCAGATAGGAGATGATTGAGGGTGCCTTAGGAGAACGCTTGGGAAACATCCGCGCTTCATGAGGCTTCCGATCTCCCTTGTTGGAGTTGCATCCTTTACACGCCGTCACGACATTTTCCCACGCCGTTGAACCTCCTCTCGAACGCGGGACGACATGATCAATTGTTAGCGTTGATGGAGGAAAATGTTCATGACAATATTGGCATGTATATTTATCGCGCACTAGGACATTCTTACGTGAAAACTTCACAACGCAGTGAGGGATATGGACATAATTCACCAAACGGATCACCAATGGCACTTTCATCGAAGTGGTTGGCGAGCGAATTTCCCGATCAGAAAATTCCTCCGGGCATGCAACACCCTTGACGAGCATCTTCATTGCACGCTTTAAGTTACAAACGTTAATCGCCTCATAGCTTGCATTTAAGACAAGTACACTTGCTTCCATAACCCCTGCTCCAATTACCAATCTGAGTCTTCCAAATTGGATAAATTAATTTTATTGTAACACACCTGTCTTTGAACCTGCAAGCAAAATTCCATTCGTCATCCCTTGAGGGGCTTGATCTCAACGGATATTTCCTTTGACATACAAAGGGTTTGATGATAAAATCGCAGCCAACGAGTCAAAGTGGACTCTCAGACAACAGGCCTCAGGAAGAACTCCGCTAATGCCTGATGCCCAGGTCCTGATACCTAACATCCTGATGCTTGAAACTCCGGTGAAATCCGATGTATAACCGAACCCGAACCAGACGACGCACAGGCATCTCATTTGTCATTTCCTTGTTTTTGCACCTCGTGGCAGTCCTTGTGGTCAGCATCAATTTTCCGCGATGGTATCAACTGCTGCCACCGCCGGAGCCAATCGTTGCAGAGCCCATCGAGGTGAAGCTTTATTCCCAACTTCTCCACCCGATAGATGTCAAGAAGCCTATCTCTCACGTCAATGCACAAATCCAACGTCACGAAAAACGTGCCCCTTCCACACCACGAGTCCCTCCAAAGACTCCAGTTGAGCAGGTGGTCCAGGTGAATCAACCTGTACGGCTGACGGCAAATCCACCGAGCACGACTGCACAATTACCACCTACGCCAGACGTTTTGCTTGCAGAGGCATTCACAGATGACTGGCGTCTGCAAGACTCAATTGGTGAACCCCTGGAAACCATAGTCGAATCCCCTCAATCTCTTAACCTCGAAATCGAGCGCGACTTTTCACAAAAACAAGAAACGGAAGAACAAGCGCTACAAACCGACGGTGATGAGGCGCAACCGCTCGATCGTGATGCGCAGATTGCATCCACACTGCAAACAATCGCTGGTGGCATCGCGAGTGGAAGGGGTTCACTGCCCGTGGATATTGTCTTTCTATTGGATGTGAGCGGAAGCATGGAGGATAACATTCGCGCGGTGGGGAGGCATCTAATCAACATGGTGGACATTTTTCAAGAAAGTCAATTGGATTTCACGGTGGGCGTTGTCAAATTCAAGTATTCTGCGCTGATCTTTCCACAAACGAAGGATTATCAAAAGTATGAGCGCTTATTAGAAAACATGGAGTGTGGTGGGGATGAGCGGGCTTATGACGCCATCGCCAAATCGATTGCACGGGTAAAATTCCGTCCGGAGGCCCGACGGCGTTTCATCCTCGTCACCGACGAGCCGTTCAAAGGATCTTATACAATTCAAGAAGTGTTGAAACGTTGCCGGGAGGCGGGAGTCACGGTGGACGTAATTGGGGGCGTAATTAACGCCGACGATCCACTCAAAGCTAAACGTGAGCAAAAGGCTCTAGCGAGTCAAACCGGTGGGATGTGGTTTCCGATACCGGGGACCTAATCTGCAATGGTTTTCCCATCTTCGATGCGAATCACGCGCTTACCAAGTTGTTGGACGAGCGCGAGATCATGCGTTGCAACCAATACCGTTGTACCACGGAAGTTGAAGCTCTCAAAGAGGTGCATAATTTCGAGCGATAACTTTGGATCCAAATTACCGGTCGGTTCGTCAGCAAGGACGAGTACCGGGTCATTTGCCATTGCCCTGGCGATGGCGACACGCTGTTGTTCACCCCCCGAGATGTCTTCTGGCATCGCGTTTCTTCGATGGACAAGGCCCATCTGATGAAGGAGTTGATTGACCTGCTGCCGAATTAGAGATCGCTTTGCTCCCGTCACCTTCATGGCGAGAGCGATGTTTTCTTGAACTGTTTTATTGGGAAGGAGCTTAAAGTCCTGAAAGATAACGCCCATTCTCCTGCGCAGGTGGGGGATTTGTGAGCGAGAAATTTGGGCGAGATTTTTCCCGGCGAGGACAATGTGACCCGAAGTCGGGACAAACTCCCGGTACAAGAGTCGAAGGATTGTTGTTTTTCCGGCCCCACTTGGGCCTACCAGGAAAACAAACTCCCCTCTCTTTACGTGAAAGCTGATTTCGTGAAGGACTTCAATGTCCTCCTTATAACTTATGGAGACATTGTAAACTTGGATCATTTTAACGTAAAACGCGATGCGTGCGTTCAAGAGTGCATAAGCCTCAAGACCTCAGTGAAGCCTATGAACTACCAATGAACCTCTAAACTACGAATTTATTCATCACCCGGTAACGCTTCTGTGTAACCACACTCCTTATTGTGGCAGGCGAGACGATGTTCCTTCGTTTTTGTCGTTTTTTCAAGCAGGAACGGCACACCACACTTCGGACATGCCTTGTTCACTGGTTTATCCCATAGGACGAAGTTACACTTCGGGTAGCTACTGCAACCGTAGAAGACTTTACCGCGTCTACTGCGACGCTCACCGAGATAGCCGCCACAGCCCTCTTCGGGACAATCAACGCCAATGCTGATTGGCTTTGCGTTTTTGCACCTGGGATACGCCGAACAAGAAAGGAATTTCCCGCCGGCGCGGCTGGTTTTGATCGTCATCGGATTGCCGCACTTGTCACAGACTTCATCGGTTGGTTCACTTTCAGCGGGCGGGGTATCGTCGGTCGTCAAACGCTTGATATTGCTGCACGCCGGATAGTTAGAACAACCGAGAAAGCGCCCATATCTGCCCCACTTGATGATCATTTTGCCGCCACATTTTTCACAGACTTCATCAGATTCTTCCTCCATTTCCTTGCGTGCTTCATACATTACATCTGGCGCCGCTTTTAAGGCGTGGCGAAAGGGTTGATAAAACGCGCTCAAGACGCCGACCCAGTCTGATTTTCCCGCTGCAATATCGTCAAGCTGATTTTCCATTTTCGCTGTAAACTGAACGTCAAGAATATCGGGAAATCCCTTGATTAGCAGTTGGTTGACGAGCTTGCCAACATCCGTCGGCTTAAAACGTCTCTCCTCCTTGACCACGTACTCTCGATCCTGAATCGTCGAGATAATCGCGGCATAAGTACTCGGACGACCGATTCCCTTCTCCTCCAGTGCTTTGACGAGGGGCGCTTCGGCATATCGGGGCGGTGGCTGCGTGAAGTGCTGTTTGGGGGTCAATTTGCGCAGATCAAGCTGTTCGCCAATCTCCAACATGGGCAGGATGGCTTCCCCCTCCCCATTCCTACCGGTTTCATTGCGGTTATCGTCGCGCCCCTCCAGGTAGATTCTCATGAACCCATCGAACTTGACGATGGCTCCGGTTACGCGGAACAGGTACTTCTCAGCGGAAACATCAATCGTCGTCACATCTAAAATGGCGGGATTCATCTGACTGGCAACGAACCGTTTCCAAATCAGATCATACAGTCGATACTGTTCAGGAGACAGGTGAGATTTCAATTTCAATGACTCAGGCGTCTGTTCAACAGTGGTTGGACGAATCGCTTCGTGCGCATCTTGTGCTCCCTGTTTGCTTCTGTAGCGCACAGGGTTGCTCGGAAGGTAATCCGCTCCGTAAGTCGCTTTGATGTATCCTCGCGCGTCTGTGAGTGCTTCCTCTGCAATGCGAGTTGAGTCGGTCCGCATGTACGTAATTAAACCGACGGAACCCTCAGCGCCGATCTCTAAACCTTCGTAGAGTTGCTGGGCAACCGCCATCGTCCGTCTGGCAGTGAACCTAAGTTTACGAGCAGCTTCCTGCTGCAAACTGCTCGTGATGAACGGTGGAACAGGTCTCCGTTTACGCTTCTGTTTCTTAATGTCTTTGACGATAAACGGCTTTGTCTTCGCGTCTTCAACGATTTCTTTTGCACGCGCTTCATCAATTGGGAATCCGTAGGTGCTGATTGAGCCCTTTTCAGATTCAATCTGGAGCAACTTCGCGTCAAATGGGGGTGGCTTTTTCCCTTTCAGGTTCGCGGTAATTGTCCAGTATTCCTGGGGAACAAAGGCTTCAATCTCCGCTTCCCGCTCACAGATGAGTCGAACGGCGACAGATTGCACTCGTCCGGCACTTAATCCCGTTTTCACGCTACGCCACAAAATGGGGCTGATTTGATAGCCAACCAACCGATCCAGAACCCGTCGTGCTTGTTGGGAATCCACAAGCCCCTGATTGATCTGACCGGGATTATCCATTGCCGCTTGGATCGCTCCCTTTGTAATCTCGTTGTAAATGATCCGATAGATCGGCTTTTTCGAGTTTTTGAGTGTCTCAGCAAGATGCCAGCAAATCGCCTCGCCTTCGCGATCTGGGTCGGCAGCAAGGTAGATTGCATCGGCTTTGTTCGCTTCGGTCTGAAGTTCTTTGATAACTTTCCCTTTACCACGGATGGTGATATATTCCGGGGTAAATCCGTTCTCAATGTCCACAGCCAGCTTCTTTGCCGGTAAATCACGAATATGCCCCACAGAGGATTTCACAACATAATTTCGACCGAGAAATTTGTTAATCGTTTTCGCCTTCGCGGGTGATTCAACAACGACCAATGATTTAGGCATGATTCAGTCTCCAAATGATTACGGTTATAAACGTTCTGATAAAATGGAATAATGCTACGTCGTCCTAGGTTCTGTCAACAGAACCTAATGCGTGAGATGTGAAATGTGATAAATGCAATTACAGTTTCCAATTTTTTTGAACCACCTAATCGCCAGTCGCTTCATCGACGAGCGCCGGTTGGACTTTCATCCACTGTGTGACAATAAGGGTGATAAGCGCAACAGCCGCACCGCTGATAAAGATCACTTCGTATCCGAGTTTCATCCAGACCAAACCACCCACCAATGGCGCGGTCACCGCAGCAATGTGGTTCATAGTGACGCCCATCGCAAGCGTCGGCTTGAGATCGCTTTTGGGCGCAATCTTATTCACATAAGTCATCATCGCAATCCCACCCACAAACAGGAAATTATCAATGCAGTAGAGGAGATACAAATGATGAGGATTTTTCAACAGCGCGTATCCGACGAATACGAAGATTAAGCCGATATAGCTGGCACTCAACATAATGCGCTCGCCGAGTTTGTCCACAAGTTGTCCCATCAGTGGAGAAAAGAAAAAAACGATGACCTGATTAATCAGGATGAGCGTAATAATGATACTTCGATCAGTGCCGTACACCTTGACGAGCGCGAAAACGGCAAATGTAATAAAGATTTGCCTGCGACAGCCTTGCAAAAAGGACAGCAGGTAGTAGAGCCAGTAGCATTTTCTCAGCACAAAGCGGTTTTCGCGCTCTGCCTGTAGCTGACGTGAAGCGAACATCAAAGCGACGCCGCCGATGGCAACGCTCGCGCCGCCAATTTGAAATAACCCTTCAAATTCTAACATGTTTACGGCAAACATGCACAAAATAATCGCAGCTAACATCGAAAGGCTCTCGACGCTCCTCAAGCTACCAAGCCACTTTCCCTTCTCCTCTCCCTCCGAGTAAGAGAGCGCCATTGTTCCTTGCAGCGGGATCCATGCGTGAAACCCGATGCTCCACACAAACGAATAGATGAGGACGGCCAAAAAACTGTTCGCTTGCGAGTACAATGCCAAGCCGAATCCCATCACAATAAGGGAAATCCCAGCGAGAATGGGTGGGGCGAAGTACATCATAATCGCGATAAAGAGTGCATTGAGGAAGCCGGGGACTTCCCGAAACGCTTCCATGTAGCCCAACTCATGTGCATCAATACCGATCCGCTCGACGATAAAATTATGAAAAAGCGAGAACTGAATGCCAAAAAATACGCCTGTGCCAAAGACAGCGCACGCCAACAATCGGAAGTTACGATTCCAAGATAGTATCCAAGAGAGCATAGTTTTCCTTTATTTTTCATTTCGCACCAGTAACTATGTAGTCTGGAAAAGCCTAATCAGCACGATATTCCAATCTATTCTTCAGCAGCGTCCTTTAGGTTCTGTTGACATTTGAGTATAAGGTTGTGGCATAATAGAAGAATGATGCCAATAACCTTACCCGATGACCAATGGAAAAAGATATACTCGTTTCTTCTAACTTGTCCCAACATCTATGTTGGCAACGAAGCGATAACACGCCGCTTTATCGAAACTGTTCTCTGGGCGACCCGTAGCGGGGCTCAATGGCGGATTCTGCCAGACACCTATGGTAAATCGAACACCCTCTATAAGCGGTTTGCTCGGTGGTGCGACAAAGGGGGCTTCACACAGATCCACCCCCACTTCGCCGCCGACCCCGATATCGAGTCGCTTATTGTGGACAGTACAATCATTCGAGCGCACCCGTGTGCGGCGGGTGCCGAAAAAAAAAGGGTGGCACTGAAAACCAAGCGTTAGGCTGCTCTCGCGGGGGATTCAGTACAAAAATTCACATCACCGTTGACGGCCTGGGTAATCCACTAAGAATACATCTGACGCCCGGTCAAAGAAACGACATAGCGGAAGCAGAAGGGTTGATACTTGGATATAAAAGCGAGTATGTGATTGGAGACATGGAGACAAGGGATATGACTCCGACAATTTTATCGCGGTTATTGAGGCGAATGGAGCGATTGCGGTGATACCGCCCAAAAGTCATCGTGTGGATCAAAGAGATTACGACAAACATCTGTACAAAGAGAGACATCGGGTTGAATGTTTCATTAACAAGATAAAATGGTATCGCCGCATCTTCTCTCGGTTCGAGAAGTTATCTATCCGTTATTTTGGATTTCTCAGCTTTGTCTCTACTCTTATATGGCTCCCTTGAAATGTCAACAGAACCTAGTTAAAAGGCAAAGGAAGTGCTATCCTTTGAGAGAAGTTACTTATCTCGAATGAAAGAGAGGAAGCATTTCAATGGAGTTATGTCAAAAGCGGAGTGCCGCTTTCGCACAAGAAGGAATCACGTCGCTGAATCTCGAAGACTTGCTGAGTGTGAGTTTCATTGTTATTGATGATTTGTATGAACACCATTTCCCCGATGGAATGCCCCATCGGGGTGTCCCCAATAGCAACCTAGCCGACAGTGAAGTAATAACCATCGCTTGGGGCGGTGAGATGGTTGGCATTGATAGTCAACGGGTTAGTATAACCTTGTCAAAAAGGAGTTCTGCCATCTATTTCCGCATTTACCTGAGTGAACTCGATTTAATCGTCGGCGTCGTAATCTGTCGGGAGTAAGTGGAAAACTTAAACAAGCACTCAACGATGAACTTCCGTTAAATGACATCTTCATTGTCGATAGCTTGGCTGTCCCCCTCTGTGACTTTAAGCGTGCGTATTCTTCCACATCGCCTCTCAAGTGTCAGTACCTACAGGTATTGTGAAACCAAAGGATTGGGTACATTCTTAGGATTTCGCGTTCATCTAATCATCAAGGCGTACCCCTCGCTTTTTCCGTACCCAATGCCAATGTTGATGAGCGGGAGGTGCTTTCGACGATGTGTGAAACAGGCGATTATCCCCTGATAATTGGAGACAAAGGTTACATTTCAGACCCATTGAGTGAGATGCTCCTTGAGTTGGATGGGATTCGCTTATTCGCTATCAAGCGTGAGAATCAGAAGTCACAACATACGCCACAACTCCGGCGGAATCTCAATCGGATTCGGAGACGAATTGAAACTACCATCAATCAACTCAATGCCCAGTTTCATCTCTGTCGAATCAGAGCGCGTTATCATTGGGGCATGTTGACCCGAATTATTGATAAGCTAGCAGGGTTCAGCTTAGCAGTTTTGCTCAACCGCAGTCTAGGACGACCGCTTATGGAAATCAAAGACTTAGTTTTCGCATACCCTATATCAACTAGCACAAGTCGTAACTTAGTGATTTTACGTCTCTTCGCCATCATACGTCAAGGATAAAATCGGGATAGAATGGCATCGATTTTCGTATTGCGTGATGAGTGAAACGTGATTTAATGCGCATTTCATATTGTGTAAAACGTAAATGACTCTCCTCTCCTCTCACCCACTTCCTCCCTCCTTCCATCTTTGGCTAAATTTATATCTTCTTCTGCAATGCTGTGACCTTCGCCTTCAAGGCACGGTAGACATATTCGTTCATCACCGCAATCGCCCCGCGGTCGGACTGGTCACGAGTAACTCGTACATATGCTTCCAGTGCACGATGCGCGGTTGCTAGAGCAGTTTCGGTGTGCTGTAACGCTTCGGCGATTTTACCATCGGCTTCTGCTATCGCGGCAGAGCGGACGGCGGATATCATGTTCAGATAACCGATACCGAACTCCAGGCGGCCAATCTAGTAGTCCACATAACCTTGCCCTGACGATTGTACCTTCTGCCGCGCCCGGCATGCAGCATCCAACGCGCGTTGGTAGCCCTGGCGGACTTCGATCAGTTCAACAGGCATTGGTTAAGGCGTCCAGTGCTTCATCAACATCCCCGGCACAGGGAAGGTCAGCCCCAATCCGTGTGTTTCCAGCGCAACCGTCGTCGCCTCGACCTCACGAAACAGCGTCAGCATATCCGCGACACACGCCTCGCCGCACACAGCGCGGATTTGGTCACGGTAAATGGTAAATGGTATCGGGTGTTGTGTCCGCGTCCCACGCCGCTCGCCCAAGATATACAACACACGGGTCGTGGTCGGCGATTATCCAGTAGCGCGTCGAGAAACCCGCCCAACCGTGTCGGCGTAAGTCTTGGGTCAACTCGTGCAAGGAGCCAGTTGTCAATTGCGGCAGCACACCCACGTTGTCGTCGTGGAGCGTGTAAATCAAGCTGCACGGGATGTCACGACTCGGAACGTTTTCGAGGGCTTCCCGCCGTTTCACAATGCGCGACGCGGTATAATCCACGAAGTTCAGCGTTTCGCAACCGTGAGGCACAAGCCATCCAAGTACCGGGAACAGTTCATCCGCTACGCTGTTGTAGAGAAGCTTCATGTCAGGACGCTGAGTATCCTTGAGGATTTGTAGTTCATTGAGAAGTCAGTCGTAGAAGTAGAGGGCGACGATGTCGCCTTTGACCTCCTGTAGCGCGCGATCTGCTCCACCGGGATAACCCGTGCGCTGCGCAGCACCCGTGAGGACGTCATCAAGCGAGCGTTGAGCCGAGATATTATACTTAGTGTCGAGCGCCCCCCACGCTCGTTCATACAGCCCCAACCACTAGCGAAACTCCGGCATCCCCAACGCCACATAATCCGCTTCGAGATAGGTGTTCACCGTCGCCTGCAACACAGCGGCGGTGAGTTCAGTCAGTGCAGGGTTGTCTATGTCCGTCTCCGCGCTCGGCACAATGGTCAACTCAGACAATTGGTGTGCTTTCTGCGAATCCTTCAACAGTGACGTAAACTCAGGGGAAAACTCTGTCAGCGTGGCGACGATGACACATTCTATCCCGCGGCGGTGCACGTGATCCATCAGGTTGTGCACCAGTTGTTCACCTGCCGCCATAAATTCGTCATAACTCGCTTCACGCGGCAGGTCAGGATTCCAGAATTCATCCGCATCTCCGAATAGGTGCCGCCCCACCATATCGTCGGTGATGGGGTAATGGAAATTAAACCACAGCGTCGCCGGACCCCGTTTGACCCCTTTGACCTCGTAGTGCACAAACGGGTGCCATGGCCATACGGACAGAAAGATACGGTTAAACTTGAGTTTAGCCAGTTGGTCGAGCACAAGGCGATAATCCGCCATGCCCCACGATTCGGGACCCCAGGCAAAGCAATTGATGACGCGCCACTGACGCACAGGCAGCGTCGGCTCCATCACGATGTCCACATCGGGTAAATGAAAGGCGTCAAGTTCTGGTAGCACGTCGCCATGCAACAGATAGCGCACACCCCAGCGTTCGACCAGTTCATATACCGCCTACAGCATCGTACGGGGACTGCCGCCCCCGACCAGCACCGAAGGGCGCTCCTGAAATTGCACGTGACATAGGACGAGCCCCTGCTCACTAACTTGCGGAAACGGGGCGCCTTCGGTTGCACACTTGACGGCAAGGTTTGTGTCGGAACTGCCGATAAGAAAAAGTACATCCGCTTCGGCAGTTGCGCTTGAGGTGGGGCAGGTACGGATGCCGAAGAGCTTTTCAAGATAGTCGCAGAGTTGCGCCGCAGCAAAGTGTTCCAGTTCAGGAGCATCCCCACCGACTACCACGGCGATTTTCACATTTTCGCTACCTGTCTGATCAATTTGCATGTGGATTTTCTCCTTGTATCTTGAGAGATGGTTCATTTACTAATTTCCGTACCGGTCTTTACGCGCCGCTTACAGTTGACACAACCGATGCAAGTCTGTATGTCTTCCGTGCTTGTGTGACGCTATTCTCCCAAATACGCCTGACGGACGCGCTCATCATCAAGGAGTTCAGCCGAAGTGCCTTCAATCGAGATTTCTCCAGTCTCCATAACGTAGCCACGATGTGTGACCTGTAAGGCGAGATGGGCGTTCTGTTCAACCAGAAGGATTGTTGTTCCTTGTTTATTAATCTGCTGGATAATCTCAAAGATCTGCTCGACGAGAATCGGCGCAAGGCCAAGCGAGGGTTCATCAAGGAGCAGGAGACGTGGATGGGACATCAGCGCACGTCCGATTGCGAGCATCTGCTGTTCGCCGCCGCTTAACGTGCCGCCGTGCTGCCTTCTTCGTTCACACAAGACCGGAAAGAGATCGAAAACCTGCTCAAGGTCTTCTTTGATGACAGGCGTGTCCTTCCGCCGGAATGCGCCAAGTTCAAGATTCTCTAACACCGTCATTTCGGGGAAAATCAGCCTGCCCTCGGGAACCTGGGAAATCCCCAATTCAACTCGCTTCTCTGCTGAAACATTGCTCAGATCTTGCGCTTCAAAGGTAATTATCCCTTCTACGGGACGGTGAATTCCTGAAATCGTCATCAGTGTCGTCGATTTACCCGCCCCGTTTGCGCCGATCAGACAAACCATCTCCCCCGCTTCAACGTGGAGCGAAACGCCTCTGACAGCGCAGATATTGCCGTAGTAGGTGTGGATATCATGAAGTTCAAGCATCATAAGATTTTCCAAGGTAGGCTTTGATCACCCGTTCATCGTTCTGCACCACTTCAGGTTGACCGTGACTAATCTTTTCGCCGTGATCGATCACAGTGACCCAGTCCGAAATTTGCATGACCACCTTCATGTCATGTTCGATAAGCAAAATGGTGATACCACGTACACGAATTGCATAAATGAGATCCATCAGACGCTGCGTTTCTTGCGGGTTCATCCCCGCCGCAGGCTCATCTAAGAGGAGCAGTGTTGGTTCTGTGGCTAAAGCCCGCGCAATCTCAATTCGCCGCTGATCGCCGTAAGAGAGATTGCCTGCGAGCTGATCGTTATACCCGTCCAATGCGACAAATTCGAGCGCATCAAATGCTTCTTCCGTGATCTCTGCTTCTTCTTGACGCTGTTTTTTGTGACGGCTGATTGCTCCCCAAAAATGGCTCTTTGATTGGCAGTGTCTACCGATCTTCACATTATCCAGGACGGTGAGTTGAGAAAACAGGCGGATGTTTTGAAAGGTCCGCGCCATTCCAATTGCCGCAATCTGATCCGGACGCAGACCAATTATGCTTCGATCTTGAAACTTGACCCTCCCTTCGGTTGGGCGTTCAAGTCCCGTGATACAGTTGAACAATGTCGTTTTTCCCGCGCCGTTAGGGCCAATGAGACTAGCAATCTGTCCTTGTTGCACAGACAAATCGATCTTTGACAGGGCAACCACGCCGCCAAAATGTTTGGTGAGGTTGGTGATTTCAAGAATGGGTGTGGTCGTATTCATCATTCGTATAAAGGAACGAAACACCTTCTGTTGCTTCCTTTCCTTCCAATTGCAAAGTGTTTTAGGGCTCTGCACGCTTCGCTTCCTGCATCATGGTAGCAAACATCATGATATCTTGTTGAAAATCCTCCGTAAAATCTTCTGCTTTCTTTACTGTGGCAAAACGATTGAATACCGTCTCTAATGCCTGGAGGAATTGCTCTGACTTGCCTTCATCCTGTACCTCCTGCTTCATCTGCTGAAGAACTTTCATCTTAGCCGCTTCTTCTCGTTCTGCTAGTACTTCCTGGATTGATTTGTCAAAAGTGATCTGAAGCGTTTCAACGATATGATACGCCATTGAGCGGTTATACTTCTGCGCGTCCCGTTTTGTGCCTTCATAAATATCATGAGGTAGTAACAGGCTAATTTGTTTTTTTAGGGAATGTTTAGATTGGCGGTATTCTTTCATTAAAATTCTCGGTGCTTTATGATGTTACATAATATGTTGAAATTTACAAGTTAAATTATTGAATTTATTATACCATAAAAAAACGCAAGTGTGTGGAAAAATTTACAACAAAAATAATATGCCTAATTTTACAAGATTTACTCCCATGATATGCTTTCCATAGTTATGGATAAATCATGTTCTGTAGGCATAGTATAAATTGCCGTTGTATTCACACTTGAATGTCCTAATATTTTCGCAACTCTATCAATTGGTTGTCCAGCATCAATTAAATTCTTGGCGCAGGTATGCCTAAACACGTGTGGAGACAGATGCTTTATCTTGGCTATATAGGCATGTTTCTGAATGATATAGCGCACCCCACGATCTGTCAACGGCATCCGTTTTTGTCCGTAAAACAGAAACCGTTCCCGCTCTGGATTTGCACCTGTTATCAATGTGGCTTGTTTATCTTCAAGCGACTCCAAGTAATCCTTTAGGATGCGCACCGCAGTTGAGTTTAACGGGATATTCCGCTGTTTAGTCCCTTTGCCTTCACGAACAGTAATCATATTACTATTTTCAGACAAAGTAACATCAGAAACTCTTAAATTACAAAGCTCACTAACGCGCACGCCTGTATGGAGCAGCATTGTGATAATCGCCAGATCCCTGATATTCCCTGATTTACGCACGGCCCTGAGCAATGCGAGTTGCTCCTTACGCGCCAACGACCGCGGACCAAGCGGTTCCTCAGTGACAGCGCGTATGCCGTCAACAGGGTTATTCGGAATGAGATCGTTCTGTTGCGCCCATTGACAAAAACTAGAAATACTCATTAGACTGCGATTAATTGTTGACGGCTTTTTGCCCCAATCAAGCATTGCATTTCGATAGTCGATTACGTCCATCGGTGTAATGCTTTCTGGGTGCAGCGGTTCCCCGGTCGCGAGCTGAAACCAATGTGAAAATGAGCGGAGATCCGCCATGTAAGCTTTAATGGTTTGCTCGGATTTATCTTGATCATGCAGAGAATCGCGATAATCTTGTGATAGATTGTCCATTTTTTGATGTCTCCTTATCGGACATTTTTTTTAAGAAGTGGGCTATTATCAAGGTTAAAACGTCCTGATTCAGAGAATCGTTTCATTTATCGGACATTTTTCAGGCGGGTTATGTCCGATAAGAATACTTATCGGACATTTTAGTATAAATATCGGGAGCATGTCTCAAATTGGCACGGTTTTTGGTTGATAGAAAACGGGAAAACAAAATTCTCAAACCGCTACCTAAGTCCGCCAATGAGAATCCTATTGGTTGTTGAGTATCAATTGCCTCAAGCAAAGCACGTGCTCTGCGCCTTTCCTGTTCCCGTTTTGTCCCCGTAACTTTGGTCGGTGGCAGACCAACAACTCAATGGCTTTCTCGGCGAAAACAGAGCTGATGAAATAGCGCTTGTCTCTTTTCGCTTGGTAATCGACGATTAAACCAAGATTCCGCCAGATGTATTGAAACAGAACGGGGAGGCGGGGTTCCCCTATACCTGGCGTGGAACGATGGTCTGTACGAGACTAACCTCGAAGCCACTGACAGCGCCAAGCCGGTTAAAGATGAGGAATACCGAAAGCGAAATCTCGGACGAGGGCTACCCGCAGGGCCGCTACATGCGGAACCTGACGCCCCGGAGATCCTCGCCACCTTCGTCTCAACGCGAGCTTACCACTGGCATGTGGTCGGCGAACCGGTCAGGGAGTTTGAAGATCTGCTGCTTGCCGTGGAGCTAGATCCTGTCTGCCCGGCGTATCAAAGTAACATGGTCAAAATCTGGCCGCGAGTCCGCCAGATGATTAAGAGTGCGAGGGCATTGTCGGCGAAGAAGTCATGTTGGTAGCGATGCGCGAACAGAAGCAGCAACGTGCCTACGAGCAGGCGAGAGCGGAGGCCGAAGCCCAGATGGTCGGATTAAACGACAAAGCAGCATTCCGGACGCGAAGCAGATCACTGGCAATCGGCTTCGCCACGCGCTAATTCTCAATGACTAAAATCTGGCGTAACAGGGTGAGAATCTGTTATACTTTATTTAAGGTTGATGTAGATTTGAGAACCAACCCACGCGACTGTGGATTTTTCGTTGAACGGAGGACAATGGAATGTCGGCGCAAGGTGGGACGTATATTCTTCGCGACCCTGAGGCCGGACAGATCATGCGAACAGGGCGTACGAAAGACCTAGAGCGTTGAGCAAACGAACACAGAAGATTGGAGGAAGCAGCAGATTTAGAGTTCGTGGTCGATCGACGGACTGATGTTTATGCTGCACAGCGTAGTCGGGAATAAATCCTCCACGAGAAATATCGACCATCACTGAACAAGCTTGCGCCGACTCACGCGAAAAATTAGGGATCAACTTAACGAAAATACCTCTTTCTTCCTTGATGCTTACTTTTACCCACAAGTTTTCAACCTCCCCCGCTACGCGGGATCTTGCTCCGCTAGAGACTTGCCGGACTGTTCAGATCGGCCGAAACCCTGATTCATCGGGCGCCGTTTTCTGTAGCTCGGCGACTTCATCGCCGAGCGAAAAGATCTGGGTAAAAGTAAGACATTGTGGAGAGGGGGTTAGGGAGTGAGTCCCGGAGAATTAACGTAAATGACCCTATGCTTTTATGCTTTCGTGAAAGGAACTCAAAATGGACAAGAAAGAAAACTCGCATCCCAAGTAATCAGATTGCTTCCGTTGAACAGATCGAAGATCTGCAACGCCTCATCATTTCTACTGAGGGCGCAAATTTAAGCAACGACGATTTCAAAGTCATCAACGGTCAACGGACATGTTTCAGACAAGAAACTGAATCTCTCTGACCATGCTATGCGCGACATCACTCAGATTCATACAAGGGTAGGCTGGCACCTACCAAATTTACGGGGCCAGTGGGAAGTTGGTTCGCCGACACAGAATGAGCGCGTCATCAATTTGGGTGCTTCAATATGTCTTTGACCAATACAACTCGACAGTCCCCAACTAAGTTGGGACAAAGGGAGTCGCCTCCACCCTATAAAATCATCTTCAACTGGGACGGGACGCCTGACGGTTACTCGGAATACCCTCAATCACTGGAGCAGTTGCTAGACATTGTCTACGCACCGATAGAGGACACGCAAATCGGGGCGCTGTTCTGGTGCCTGGGCGCCGAAGAAGCCAAGTGGCCCTCCGAGACCTTGCCGGTCATCGGGGAGGCGGAGAACTGCTTCTACGGCTCCGTGAAGAATATGCGCCGTGCCGAGGGGGTGCGAGCGATGTTTGAGCGCGGTGAAGAACTGTATGCGGCAATGGTCGAGCGAGGACATCAGATGGGCATCCACGTTTACTGCTCCATTCGGATGAATGACAATCACTTCTGGTCGGAGGCCGCTAGACGGGAGCCACCCCTTAATCCCGAAGAAATGGCGAAGACAGCAAGGCCCGGGCTGACACAATTTCGCAAAGACCATCCAGAATGGTGTCTCAGTGCCGACCACGCTCCCAGATGGGCGGCCACCTCCTGGAATATGGCCATCCCGGAGGTGAGAGAATACAGGTTGCGGTACATTACCGAGGCATGCCGACTAGCAGACTGGGATGGCGTCGAGTTGGACTGGCAGCGACACGCTTTCCACCTTCCCGAAAATGATGCCTATCGACTTCATTACACCCTTACCGATTTGCAGCGGATGGTGCGCAGGCTGACAGACCAGATTGCTGCGGAGCGCGGCAGGGCCTTCTATGTAGCGGTACGCGTCGGTGCGTCAATGGAGACATGCCGGCGGGTCGGGTATGACGTTGAGACGTGGATGCAGGAAGGGCTTTGTGACATCGTTGCGACCAACGCGAACTCCGGCACCGATCCCGGGGTGGAGATCGAAACGTTCCTCGAGCTTGCTAAAGGCGGGGAGATAAAGTTGTATCCGGGCTTCGACAGTCACTGGGAGTCCGGGAAAGGACGCTTGATTGGATCGCGGGTATGGCTGGAAGCATGGTATCGCGGTTTAGCAAAGGGCTACTTCGATCGTGGCGCCGACGGGGTACACATCTTCAACTGGCATGCCAACAGATATACACATCACTCGCTTTTGACGACGATTGGCGCGCCCGAGACGCTAAAGCAGAAGGACAAAGTCTATTCCGCTGTCAAACGTCATATTCGGGCGAGGAGCGAATTGCGCTACGGCGCAGAGCGGGATGACCGTCTCTATGGTGAAACGCCCGTCGCACTGTACCACACACTGACTGGAGATGGACCGAAGTTCCACATTCGTGTCCACGACGATGTTGTGGCAGAAGCGAAGGCTGGCACCTTGGAAACCATCGGACTTCAAATCGAGTTGGCCCATTTCTCGCCGGCTGACAAGGTTGAGGTCACGCTGGATGGTTGGCGACTGGCCGCCCCATCAATCCGTAACGTTGCCGGCGATGACCCCGACAACCCTTCCGATGTGGACGAGCATAGCTGGCTGGTGTGGGAACTTTCTCCAGAACAGGTTGCTTTGAATTTCGATCTTATCGGGGCAGACTGGGGCGTGCACGAAATTCAGGTCTGTTTGGTGAAGCAGGATGCGCGTATCCGTCCCCCGCTAGTTGTGGAGAATGTGGAGATCTACGTCAACTACTATGCTGTTAAATAAATTCTGAATCCAATAAAAGGTGAGACGTGTATTTGTTGGAGCAACGACGTAAGTCGTAACAAGGAAAGGAGCAACGATGAGTAAGCCTAAGAAACCCAAATACCGGGTCGGGCTCATTGGCAGCGGCAGACAGGGAACACACCACGCGCGGGCTTACGCGCTGCACCCGATGACTGAGGTCGGCGCCGTCGCTGATACCGACCCGGAAAATCTGGAACTATTCTGCGAACGCTTCAACGTGCCGGGCTATAGCAGCTATGAGGAGATGTTCAAGAACGAGCAGATTGACATTGCTGCGCCCACTCTACCGGTTCGAGCGAACCCCGATACCGTTGTTGCTTCGGCGCTGGCGGGCGTGAAGGCAATCTTCTGCGAGAAACCGCTTGCCGGTAGCCTAGAGGATGCCGATCGCATGGTGGAAGCATGTCGCTCTCGTGGAATCTACTTCGCTGCGGGGCTTGTCAGTCGAAACTACCCGGAGTATTGGAAAGCCCGAGAACTTATTGAAGCAGGCGAAATTGGCGAGATAGCGAGCATCAACATCTACGATAAGAATGGTCAGGGCGGTTGCCACAGCATAAACGTGGCGTGCCATTTCGCGGGTGACGCCGATGTGGACTGGGTCGTGGGCTGGGCTGAGGGAGACCCTTTCAGCGACTACGAAGAGGGCCATCGCGAGGGCGAAGCGGGATTCAAGGGGCTCGGCGGTTACATTCGCTTCTCCAATGGCGTCGAGTGCTTTAGCCATGTCAAGAACAGCGTCAGGAGTCGTCAAGGCGAAGCGGGGCGAGGGCTGGAAGTTGTGTGCAGCCACGGGGTGCTTTACAACGATAGCCGCGGCCTTCGCCTCTTGAAAACCACCGATGGAAACCTCGCCAATCTCGTAGAGGTCTCGGGCTTGTTCGAGGACACGCGGGCCGGTAAGATCGCTTACGATGAAGAAGGCTGGCGGATACCAACGCCGGGCACGACTGCAAGTGTGCAAGCCCTTGTCGATTCACTAGAGACGGGTGTACCGCTCAAGCTGACCACCGGCGAAGACTTGCGCAAGGCGCTGGAAATCTGCATCACCATGAGAGAATCGCACCGGCAGACCTATTCTCCGATTAAACTCCCCCTTGAGGACCGAAGTCTGAAGATGTTTCCAATCAACGCACGATGGAATTACAAAAAAGAGGTGTACGGCCGGGAACGGTACATGGCGGATATGGCAACATATATGAGCCATCCTCAATAATGTTAAAAGAAGGAGTCCTGATGAACGAGCAGACAAAATATCGTGTCGGCGTCATCGGCTGCGGTAGGAAGGGGACCCATCACGCATTAGGTTATTGTGCGCATTCCTTAACCGAAATTGTCGCCGCGGCGGACACCGACCCCGAGAATCTGGAACTTTTTTGTGAACGATTCAATGTCCCAGGCTACGAGGATTACGAGGATATGCTCAAAAAGGAACAGATCGACATCGCCGCCCCGATTCTGCCCACTATTGCGAATCCAGAGGTTGTTCTCGGCTGTGCGGACGCGGGCGTCAAAGCCATTTTCTGCGAGAAGCCGATGTCCGCCAGCCTCGAGGATGCGGATCGGATGGTCGAGACTTGCCGCGCTCGGGGAATAAAATTCGCGGTGGGAGATGCGTTTCGGAATCTACCGCAATATTGGGCAGCAAGAGAGTTGATCCAGGCGGGTAAGATCGGCGAAGTTCTGAGCATCAATCTCTATGATGCGACAGGCACAATTTCTGGTGCCGGCTGCCAGGGCTTGAGCCTCATGCGCATGTTCGCATGGGATGCGGATGTTGATTGGGTGCTCGGGCATGTAATAACAGACCCATTCAGCGATAATGACCAGGACATGGGTGGGTACGTCCATTTCACCAACGACATCGAGTGTTTCGTGCATGCGAGATCCGCCGCCCGACGGGGCATTGAGGTCATGGCCGACCATGGGCTGTTCGCCAGCGACTATTATAGTTTCCACCTTTGGAAGCTAGATGAAGACGCCAACCCGCGTGCCGCAAAATTGTCAGAACTCAATGAAATTGCGGGGCCGTTTCCGGACGTAACGTATAGGCCAACCTACGATAGACAGGGAAGACGACTGCCGGGAGACCGTCAGATGGCGAGCATACAGTCCATCGTTGACTCGATTGAGCAGGACATTGAGCCGCGGTGCAGCGGTAACAACATGCGAAAGGTACTGGAGCTCTCGATTGCACTTCGTGAATCCCACCGGCGCAATCATGCCCCGGTCAAACTCCCCGTAGAAGACCGAAGCCTTAAAATTATACCCGTCCCCGCACGATGGCTGAACAAGAAGGAAGTCTACGGCAGGAAGTGGTACGCAGAACAGATAGGGAGTTGAGACAAATCGTAAACCTTGACAAGGAATGGCAATCAAATAAGTCAGTCAAATGAACCACTAATGTTCAAATTTGGTCGTGGCTCAACTTACTACTAAAAACGCGAACAGAGGCGTTTAAGCGTATCGAAGCGTTTATCTCTGAGTATAGAAAAAACGCCTGCATTCGGCGGCTACCTGTCACCGACCAAATTTGAGCAACAATTGTGACCTATTGAAGTATAACCCATTTCCTTCCATACCTTGTGGGCATAAGCAATAGCCACTTCACCCGGCGGATTGAACCCCTTGACGCTGGGCGGCGGCTGACCGGGCTCACGGTGTTCAGGCCAAGGTGACCAGTAATCGTTCTCGTAAGCCTTGCGGACGGATTCCTCGCGAAAATCGGGAATCTCAAACGGGGCACCGTTCTCCAAACAAGAACGCCACGCCTGAATGCCGACCATCGCCATCTCTAGCCCGCAATAAACGTCGAAATACGGCGGCTTGTTTTTGCGAATCGCCTTGGCGAAATGGTAGATTGTGAAGAAGTCGCCCCCGCTGTGGCCTGCCTGTCGCGCTTCCTCGGCGTAGTGGGGAAATTCGGGTTTGTAAATCTTTTCGCGTTCATCGCCCTTCCGCAGATTCCACGGTTCATGCTTCACCCGCAGGGCAGCTTTGTCCCCGGTTCGTAGGTTCTCCATCAGTCCGCGCGTCCCATGATCTGATACCAGACGCTGTGGCCGCGCATCGTCAGCCCCATAATCCGCACGACCAATTCGTTGTCCATACGGCAGAGGATGATGCCGCCGGGGTCGCCACGGCGGACATGCAATTTTTCGGCGTCGTTTTCGGAGCGGGGAATCGACAGCGCATTCACACTGACCGGATGGGTGTCGGTGATGTACATAATCGGCGCAAGCGCGTGAGAGCAGTAATAGGTGGACGGAATCCAATTGCGCCAATGGTTCACCCCCGGTGATAATAAATTGATACCGCGTGAATCGAAGGGGTGGTTATACTCTCCTTCCCCGTATTGCATCTCGCCGACCTCGCCGGCCTTGTAAAGGCGACGCATCTCCTGATTGTAGGCAAAATACGGGTAATTCTCGGCGAATAGATAGGTCTTGCCGCTCTCTTCCACGGCGCGTGCCAGAGCAACCCCGTCCGCGAGAGTCCCGCACGCCATCGTTTCACTCATCACATACAGCCCCGCCTCAAGGGCTTTGACAGCAAAGGGAGCGTGCTGGTGAAAGTAGTTTGCCAGAACAACGGCGTCCATGTCGTGAGAGAAAAACTGGTCGTAATCGGTGTACGTTGCGACGTTCAGCCGTTCACCTGCTTCGCGTAGCTTCGTCTCCCAAGTATCGCACAGCGCGACCAACTCCATGCCGACATGCTTCGCGCCATTCGCAAATCCTATTCCGCGTCCGACTCCAACGACGCCAACACGAATCTTATTTCTGTCTGTTTTCTTTGCCATGGACTTGTTCCTTCTATTTGAACCTTGCGAAGGTTTCAAACTTTCGCAAGGTTTATCCTACGCGCACTGCAAGACCCGCCCGCTACGCTGCCTAGTCAACTCCCCATCTTTCAGGACGACCTTCCCATTCACGACAACATGGTGCATGCCGGCAGCGATCTGATTCGGTTCAAAGGTGGTGTCTCGCTCCGCGAAAGTCTCCGGATCGAAGATTGCCACATCCGCCCACGCACCTCTGCGGAGAACACCCCGGTCGATCAAGCCAAGCCGGCTGGCAGCGAAGTAAGCCGCCGGATAGCTTCTGGCGGGCTGAACGTCTTTCTGTCGCGCACGAAATGGCGATAGAACCAGGCCCCCCATGTGTAGGCGCCGTGGAATGATGTTGCGCTCAACGGCCCATCCATCGCCAACGCCGTGGCGTCGGAGCCGATCATGCAGCAGGGATGCTCGAAGGCGATACGGATATCTTCTTCCCGATAGGTGAAGGCAATGACCATCAGGCTATGTAAGTGGCTTTGCATCCCGGTCTTATCGGGGGTGTCCATTTCGGCGAGCAGGAGGTCGTAGATAGCGTCGAATGGGTCAACGCCCATTAATTCGCTGATTTCAGCGATGCTCTTGCGGGAGAATTCGGGGTGCGCCTTGCTGTCATAGAGAACGATTCTGCGCCAGTCCCTGCGTGCCAGCGCCGTGATGATACTGCGGTAGGTTTTCAACTCTCGGTGAGTGGCAACCGACCATAACCGCGCGGCAATGGCGGCCTTGTCCCCTTCCAGCGCCCAAGGCGGCAGGAGGGCGCTTAGATTGGTAGTTCCGAACAGCCGTGTGTGCATATCAAAACCAACATCTAACCCACCAGCCGATGCTTCATCGACTTGCCTGAGCGCATCTTCGACCGCCCACCGTCCATCTTCAGCCAACCGCGCGACCACGGAGATGTGGGAAATCTGTAAAGGCAGGTTTGATGCGGTGACGGTCCGGATTGCCTCCACGATACTCTCCTGCGCTTCCCCCTCGCGATTGCGGGTATGGGTCGCATAGAATCCCCCGGCGTTAGCAGCCACTCGACAGAGTTCGACGATCTCCGCTTCCGTACAGTCCCTTTCTGGCCCATATTCGAGCCCCGTGGAAAAACCAAACGCCCCTTCCTCCAGGCTCTGTGCCAGCAAGGTCTTCATCTGCTTAAGTTCATCCGGCGTTGAGGGACGGTCTACCAGTCCGGCGACAGCAAGGCGCAAATTGCCGTTCGGAACCAGGGATGCGACGTTGACCGCAGGCTTTCCCGCTTCAAGGCATTCGAGGTATTCAGCCATCGTGCGCCAGCTAATCTCGCGGCTCTCCTGGTGTCCGTAGATGTTCATTTTTGCCAATTCCGGGTCGCCGATGGGCGCACCCCCGTGGCCGCAGTTGCCAACGACTTCGAGGGGCACGCCCTGGGTTATTGAACTCATCGCCCGCGGATCGACGACCAGCGTAAAATCGGAATGGCTGTGAATATCAATGAAGCCGGGCGCGACAAAAAGACTTGAGCATCCAAGCATGGCACGCCCTCCCGTTTTTCGATTGCGCCAATGTCGAGGATTCGGCCATCTTTGATTGCCACATCTGCACGAAAAGGTGGGGCTGCGGTCCCATCAATAACAGTCCCATCATGAATCAGCAGATCAATGTTCATCTGTTTGTCCCTCCGGCTAAGATTCTGACCCTTACCTTGCCATCCAGCCCAGATCCATTGTCCAGTCCGCACCGGTGACGGCGCCGGCTGCCTCAGAGCACAGGTAAACGACAAGGGCTGCTACCTCCTCTGGTGTAATAAGCCGCTTGATGGTTGCTGGTTCTAACATCACTTGCTCGATCACTTCCTGGGCCGAAAGCCCGTGCGTACGCGCTTGATTAGCAATTTGGCTTTCAACCAGAGGCGTGCGCACGTAAGCCGGGCAGATAGCATTAACCGTAATACCGTGCTCGCCGCCCTCCAGTGCCGCTGCCCGCGTGAGGCCGATGAGGCCATGTTTGGCTGTCACGTAAGCACTCTTGAAGGGCGAAGCGACCCGTCCGTGAATGGAGGCGATGTTGACGATGCGTCCCCACCCACGGACTTTCATTGTCGGCCAGACATATTTGGTCAGCAAGAAGGACGCGGTGAGCATCACTGCCAGCATTTCGTCCCAGGTGTCTTCAGGAAAGGTCTCAATGGGGTCAATATGCTGGAAACCTGCGTTATTGACCAGAATGTGAACCCCGCCGTAGTGAGCCAGTGTTTCGTCCACAAGGCGTTTGCAATCGGTCCGTTGCGAAAGATCTGCTTTCACGAAATGCCCACCAACTGTGTCAGCGGTACCCTTTCCCTCAGCCTCATTCAAATCGGCAACGACCACTTGATTGCCGCCCTGCACAAGTGCTTCGGCGATGGCTCTGCCGATGCCACTAGCTGCCCCGGTGACAATGGCGACACGTTCGCTCATTTTCCATCTCCTCGCTGTTGTTAGCTGGCTTTGTCATGATTCAGAGAGGAGAATCTTTCAAAGCCGGTGTGTTGGGAACTTCAAGATAGAAAGAAGCGCATTCAATCTCCCAATCAACCCATGACATACCATGACATAGGTTTCTCCAAAATTCCCTCAAGGCCAAAGATTAAATTCGCTTCATTATTATGTGGGAACGGTCCATCTTTCACTTTTCGCGCACTTTTGAATTGCCTCTGAATGGGCTCTCCAACATATTCAAAAACAGTCCGCTCAGATCTAACAACCCCCTCAAAAATCATCGTACAGTCCTTCAAATATAGGAGTCGATCCGATGGATTTAGCGGATGGTCTGGCATAATACCCAGATTATGAATTGCAACTATCAGCCGGTTGCCTTCTATCAATGGGGACTGAAGGTGACATTCAAAAAAATCATAATAATTATGATAGCCTGTTATTTTCATCTTATTTTTTCAAATATTGTTGTTCTGACTGCCAAATTCGGAATAGGAATGCCATTAGTCAAGCGAAAGACGAGATTAGAAAACCTCTCAGGCAGTTCCCCAAATTGTTGGATAACATATAAACCCAGCCGGTCGAGATCTTGTTGGGACGGGGATCTTCCATTTCTTGTCCCAAACCGTTGCGTGCAGTGGCATTTATGAAAACTTTTCCGCCTTTTTTCAGTACACGGGCAACTTCATCAAGAAATGCAGCACGTGGTCCACTTGCAATGATTTTATCCACCAAATTCTCATGAAAAGGCAAACTTATGCTAGGTTCTGTTGACATTTGAGTATAAGGTTGTGGCATATATAAGGTTGTGGCATAATAGAAGAATGATGCCAATAACCTTACCCGATGACCAATGGAAAAAGATATACTCGTTTCTTCTAACTTGTCCCAACATCTATGTTGGCAACGAAGCGACAACACGCCGCTTTATCGAAGCTGTTCTCTGGGCGACCCGTAGCGGTGCTCAATGGAGACTTCTGCCAGACACCTATGGTAAATCGAACACCCTCTATAAGCGGTTTGCTCGGTGGTGCGACAAAGGGGTCTTCACACAGATCCACCACCACTTCGCCGCCGACCCCGATATCGAGTCGCTTATTGTGGACAGTACAATCATTCGAGCGCACCCGTGTGCGGCGGGTGCCGAAAAAAAAAGGGTGGCACTGAAAACCAAGCGTTAGGTCGCTCTCGCGGGGGATTCAGTACAAAAATTCACATCACAGTTGACGGCCTGGGTAATCCACTAAGAATACATCTGACGCCCGGTCAAAGAAACGACATAGCAGAAGCAGAAGCGTTGATACTTGGATATAAAAGCGAGTATGTGATTGGAGACAAGGGATATGACTCCGACAATTTTATCGCGGTTATTGAGGCGAATGGAGCGATTGCGGTGATACCGCCAAAAAGTCATCGTGTGGATCAAAGAGATTACGACAAACATCTGTACAAAGAGAGACATCGGGTTAAATGTTTCATTAACAAGATAAAATGGTATCGCCGCATCTTCTCTCGGTTCGAGAAGTTAGCTGAGGGGTGTGCATAAATATAGTTGACATAATCAAGCCAAAAGGGTTTCCTATTGTTATCATAGCAAAAGGAGCCCCAATATGGTACAAAGACCAATGTTGGCTGATTATGTCACTCTTATTATGCAACTCTTTGAGCAGTTTATGCAACACCGTATTGACAAACCAGGTGTCACACACGCAAAACCATTGACATATTCAACCACCTCGTTTATCATTTTCTTCATGTTGATGCAGTTTCACGGCATCTATGGCTTCAAAACGCAATGGCGGTGGCTAATCAATCACCCAGAAGTGTTACAAATGCTGGGGTGGCAACAGCCCCCTCATCGAACCACGATTGCACGTCGCTATAAGGCATTATATGAAGTGATAGAGGCATTTGTATTGTTTATCGGTCAGTATGCCACTGACTTGTCCCAACAATTCAACTTGGCTCATCTGGTAGCCGACAAAAGTTTATTTAAGGCACGAGGACCCGTCTGGCATCAAACTGACCGCAAAGCAGGAAAAGCACCTAAACATCTACGCAACCTCGACACCGATGCCACGTGGAGCAAGAGTGGTTATCATGGCTGGGTCTATGGCTACGGACTTCACATTATCTGCACACAAGGTGCGTTCCCAACACTGATAACTGTGCACCGTGCGTCGGTCTCCGAAAGTTGGGCGATAGATGCTAAAGCGTCTGAGATTCTGACACAACTTTCACCGCAGACACTCACTGCCGATGATGCCTATACCCAAGCAGACCGTATCCGTCGTTGGGCGAAAGCACAAGTCGCTTTGATTACCCCGGCACTTAGATGGACAAAGGGACGGTTTGCCAAGGCGTATCATCGATTTATCAACCAACCCAAGCAGCGTCTCTGTTTAAGCAAACGTCGCAGTTCGGTTGAACCGTTGTTTGACTTGATTGCTAAAGTGATAGGCACCACTCCTCAACAGAAGCAGTTACCGGTCAAGGGGTTTTTCAATGTACGCTGTTGTTTAGCTATCGGGGTGTTATCAGTGCAAGTGGCTATGATTGCCAATGCCATATGGAAGTTACCTGCTCGCAATATCTCTCATATGGCGGCTGTTTTCCAATGAACTACTATGCACACCCCTCAGTTAGCTATCCGTTATTTTGGATTTCTCAGCTTTGTCTCCACTCTTATATGGCTCCCTTGAAATGTCAACAGAACCTAGTTTAGAGACTAAATTGAGCAATAGATAAAGGCACAAAGCCATCGTCATCAACGGGTAAGCCATCCCACTGCACCAACAGATTAAACACCGCCATCGTGAAACCGAGTCGTGTTTTGAAATAAGCCCAACACCGATGCCCCACTTTCTTCAAATGACAGACTCGGGTCAACATTGATAAAACGGTCTCAACCCGCATCCGACCGTTCCACTCCCCACGGTGGCACAGCCGCAGGTTACAAGACACCCCATCAGCTTTGGCAAACCCTGTATCGGCAAAAACAACCATCTGCGCCTCAATCCCGATCTTATCGGGACAGGTGGAAGCGACTACCATCGTGTACATTGGCACTATCACAATCCCAGTCCACAATCAGCCCCAAATGGTTGAGTAGCAAACACAGCTTGCCGCCTACAATCCAGCGTTGATTGGATAGCCCTTTTCTACCGATTTGCTGCTGAGAGCGACCTTCTCGACGGGGGTGAATCAGTTCAATACCATAAGTGTCAATCACGCCGATGAGTGAAGGATTTTCCATGAAAATATCATCAGATGTTGATGATTGTTGAACAATCGAAACAAGCGGCTTCGCTCGGGTAAATTGGGGAACAAGGGTTTATAATTGTTTTAACACCTTATAAGCGCAAACAGCAAGGCGATGGTAACCCCTTCAGAGGGATAGAGATTGGCTTGGCTATGCTTTTGGTTTTTGTTTTGTTGTGTGAGTTTATCATCTACACGACAGAACATGAGTTTATCATCTACACGACAGAACAATTGTGTGATAAAATCTACAGTGGTCATGAGTTTGGGTTCCTCCCGTTAATCGAGTATGGTTTGTCACCCCGATTAACGATAGAATTGAGGAAACCGTCTCATGACCTCTCATTAAACTTGCACCACTGGTTATAACAATCTCAGCTTCACAAAAATTTGATTTGACTACTTCATGTTTGTGTGGTATAATTTCACACATAAAAAACTTGAAATTATCTTACCGTGAACACAAAGAAAGGAAATTCAGATGAAAACTTCATCTTCGTTGAAGATTACTGACTCGATTCGTGCAATCAAAAATCAAGTGTGTGAAGAGTGTGGCACGCAAGCAAAGGGTTTTGTCTATCGCAAGGCGCACCCGATCTACTACTGCCACAAGTGCTTGCGCGATAAGATTAGCAGTAATGGACGACTGGTGGCATAGGTGAATCGTTCAACATTACGTTTTACGTTCTTGGTGGTTGCCCCAGTTCTACAAACTCATGGACGAGGTGGACGTGCGAACCGCTATGCCTGCCCAGATCTGCCGCGAGGGGCTCTGGCAGAATTCATGTTCTTTTGGCGGGTGAACAATCTTCTTCCCATTTTTATCCGCCCAGACTGCTCCGGCTAGATTGTGTTCAAAACTCCCTTCCGCCCCGTAAATCCCACTGCTCGTTCGCTGCCGGGGTATAGGGCATCGGAATGCTCCCCGTTTTATCCTGTCCTCACTGATTACCCCACCGGTTTTTCGCCACATCGTACAGTCTGTGACTCATGTCGTGGAAATACTCTGCCTGACAGTAGACAAACTCGCCAAACGCGCCCTCCCCCGCTTTCTGACGAGAAAACGCAGTCTCAGGGCAAAAGAAATTGGTCTCGCCATTCATGTAAATCATACCTGTTCGTCTTACCGCTTCTAGCAGATCGTCACATTCGTCCAACGAATGCGCCGCGGGGACAGCAGTGTAGACATGTTTGCCTGCTCCCAACCTTTGAACATGACGGATATGCAGCCATGGTTGGGTGATAATCGCTAACCTTGAGAATTTCTGATTGACACAATTTTCATTTACTGCTAGAATGGTGGTGCATAGCTATCAGAAAATCTACAAGGAAGTCAACATGAAAGAAACGATTGTCAAGATTCAGGTTTTATGGCTATTTATTTTTCTGCTGTTAGGCTGCGGCGCCGCCAAACCGTACATCAATAAAAACAAACAAAGCAGCCTGTTGGTGACCTTTAACGAGAAGAGTCCCGATTCCTCAGAGATCATCACTTTCTACGCGCTGGGAGATTGGGGCACAGGGAACCGAGCACAACAAGCTGTCGCAAAGGCATTGAAAGATGATATTGAGAAGCTTGGAGACCGAGAGATTTTCCCGTTTGTCATCGGTCTGGGGGATAATGTGTACCCTCGCGGATTGCCGGATAAGCCCTGGGGCAGTCCCATAGTTTTTGACCTTCTGAATCGTACCTTTGGGCATATTTACGAAGGTATCAAATACAAAGGGCAAGCGTTAACATTTCATATAATCCCAGGAAACCATGACTATGCAGGGGCATACAAAAAGAAAGTCGGTTGGGGGAATATATCCCATTGGGAAGCGACAGCGACATCCCGCATTTGAAGTACTATCCCATTGATCACCAACATTTTTCTGACACCAATGATGAACAGGAGTTCAACTCCTTAGAATCAAAAAGAAAAAGTGGTGAACTTTACCAGTTAACCCTTCCGGAAAAAATGTACATAGAACACTTGAATTCAGTCACCTTCATTGCCCTGGACACACAAATTCTATTAGAGTTAACCCAAGTTGCTAGTAATTGAAAATCCATGGGTTTTCCGTTAAAGTAGAGGTAATCCAAACCATAATACCTCAAAGGAGAAACCCATGGACATCCAAATTGCAACCATTTTCTATCTCTGTGACAAGCTCTTAGAAGCACTCAACTCAAAACCACACCCACAAACGCAGATGTCTGATGCCGAAGTCATGACCACCGGCATCGTCGCTGCGTTGTTCTTCGGGGCAAACTTGCAAACCACTTGTGACTTTCTAAAGACTCATGGCTATATACCCAAGATGCTTTCAAAAAGTCGATTCAACCGACGACTTCATCGAATTAAACCGATGTTCACCACATTGTTCAAAATCTTGGGACGAAGCTATGTGCAACTTAATCAACAGAAAATCTATGCACTGGATACCATACCAATTGCTGTTTGTTCCGCATTCGTCGGTCAAAAATCTACACCGATAAGGCATATCGAGGCTATCAAGCGTCCAAACGTCGGTATTTCTATGGCTTGAAAGTTCATCTGCTAGTGACTGCGAGTCGACACCCTGTTGAATTTTTTGTGACCCCAGCCAGTACAGGGGACGTTGAAGGGTTACAGTGGTTTGACTTCGACTTGCCACCGGGCTATGGTGACAAAGCATACAATAATTATGAGATAGAAGATATTGTTACATCAGTCGGAGTCGAATTAAAGCCAGTACGCAAGAAGAATTCCAAGCGGCTGTATCCACCATGGGAGACCTACTTGGCTAATTACCATCGTAAGTCTGTTGAGACGGCTGGCAGTTTGATTAACAAACTGCTTCCACGTTCAATCCATGCAGTAACGCAACACGGATTTGAATTGAAAGTGGTCTTGTTTGTATTGGCTAGCAGTATCAATCAGCTCTGAGTTCACTCACATATTCGATGAATAGGTCGCAACTTGGGTTAGAGTTATATAAAGAGCCAAAACAAAATGAGGGCATAATAAATCAACACTGGCGGAAGCTCGAAACACTGTTGAAGGGAGATAAAGCTGACTGGAAATTTATTCTCGGACATCACCCTATTAAAACCTACGGTGCCCACAGAGACCGGTATACCAATAATAACCCGTCACTTCAGGATTTATCCCACCCGGCTTATAAAAGTTTAAGTGGCGCTTAAAGCATCTTATGAAACGTTATAATGTCAACATGTATCTAGCAGGACACGATCATAGCTTACAATTTCTAGATTTAGGGAGAGGTTTAGGGGAGGGACCTTTTCAAATTGTTTCCGGGTCGGCAGGTAAGAAATCGTCTGTGAGACCTAATGATAAGGGAAGCACGCATTTTGCCCATGGCGTTTACGGCTTTGTGCGTTTTGATGTGACAGAGCAAGCGATATGGATAGAATTTCTTCATGTCAATGTTAAGGAATTTACTCATAAGTCGTCTGCTGTATTTCGCATCCCCCAAATATAGAGCGTGTCGGACTGAGTTGAGCCAGAATCACACTCATTAAATACTTTATCATTCTATCTTCCTGACATTGGTTGATGCTTTCTCAAGTTTATCTTTGCGTTCTATTGCAAGTTGAGGTGAGCAACTTCAGTACCAAATTCTTTGAAAGGAACATCAAGTCGCTTTGTGGCAGGTGAGGAGAGCTTTCCAGTACGAATGCTGAAATGTGGTGATAGGACTGCGGTGTGCAGATGTCCGCCCCGTTCAAATCCTCTATCTTTAGCATATCTTCGACGTCGTCATAAACGTGGGGCACCCTTCCTTGAAACTCGGCGATTTTTTCCGCGGAAGCCTGTGCTGCCTCCCTATGTACATCACACATTGCTTCGATTGAAAAGGTACCCACCCCTTTTTCCACTAGCGCTTGATATCCTCGCAGATGCGCGTTTGCGATTCCGCCGCAACCAATGATTGCTAAACGAACCTTATCTGACACAGTTTTCCTCCCTAAGATAAATGGCTAAATAGTAATATGTGCTGCAAAGGTTTTCAAGCAATCGGTTTCAGAGACAGAAGAATTATCCGGTGATGATGTTGTTTCGACACCCCTTCCGGATATAACCGAAGATGAATTATCCGCGCTTTTACAAGATTCGGATCTGTTTCCTGTTGAAAAAGGGGATTTCCCTGAAGTTCCCGACGGATTTCCCTCAGATCTCACTCCAGTTTGGATCCAATTCCCCAATTATCAAAAGGGGGATATGTATGAGCGTGAGATGCTTTACCGTGTTTTGATAAAACTGTGGAATCAGGGAGACCACGATTTTGTGAGTGGTGTCTATCAGGATGACAACGGTAGAGTCTACTCGCTCTATTCCGACGTGGCATATGTTGAATGGGGGGAGGTTGTTAGTGATGATGGACAGGTTATCAGATTTCCAAGGTTCTCCCTTATGACTCATGCGAGAGAGGAAGATGACTTAGGGGGGCTTTATACGGAAGAAGAGGTGCTTTCAGGTGCTTATAAGACGAAGTATCCCGATCTAAAAATTGTTGAGTATTCCAATGCAGGGTTTAACCCTGAAACCTTTCTTGATGACTATTCTTGATGACTATTAGAAGCTTCTCTGTTTTGAAAAAGCTTCCATCAAAAATAGCAGAGCCATTCTGCAAGGAGGAAAATTATGGTGCGTTAGTGTACATGCCTATGGTGCCTTAACCGTTTGCCTGAGAATCCATGGCCCTTGGGGCTTGGTTAGAAAAAATACTGCATTTGCAACAATGGGTACTCCAGGGCTTAAAAACGGTACTTACAATGTATATGCTAAGGTTGATAACGCTAGCAACTAGGCTGGTGCTTTTGGTAGTAACGTAGTCGTAGCGACTGCTTCCGATACAGGTGATTATTACCTTCCAGGTACCGCAAATGCTTATGTCGGTGGTTATGATAGAGATGACAGATATCAGTCCGATACTGATAGCGATTCAAACTAACATTTTACGTGAGAAGTCACAACAAAGTCCCATCCGTTTAATTCGGGTGGGGCTTTTTTTATGCGACAAATCGACAAGACGCCGCAGTTTCTCGGCATTGATTGTAAGCATTGGTATATGGAAAAGCATACCGCACCTTCCCATCTGTCTCTTGACTGATTTGTACAGATTCAACTGTCGCTTGTTTATTCATTAGAATTCATGAACCTTTGACAGGTTGGCCTGGAATAAAATCTTGACTTTTCGAGATCTTCAGTTTACTATACCCCTGTGGTTTTGTCAATAATGTTTTCATTACGCATTACATTTTACGCGATTTGCGTTTCTCTGTACGGACAAAAGATCTTTTGTCCCTAAATAAACAGACCCGAGACCATAAATAAACGGGGAAAGATTTCGTATGACGCTTGGAAAAGTTGTGGGAACGGTCGTTGCAACACGGAAAGATGAGAAATTAATCGGCAGTAAGTTGCTGATTGTGCAGGAGACAGATCTCAATGGAAACCCGGTCAGTAAATACACGGTTGCTGTCGATGCTGTTGGCGCAGGTGTGGGTGAACTAGTACTCACCGCATCAGGCAGTTCAGCGCGTCAAACAAGCATCACCAAAGACAAGCCTGTTGATGCGGTGATTATGGCTATCGTTGATTCGATTGAAGTTCACAGGGAAATTCGGTTTCAGAAGTGAGTTGAAGACATGAAGACTCACCCCCCCCAAACTGATTCTATTGAAGAACTTACCAGATTTTGGGACACGCATGACCTGACCGATTTTGAAGACCAATTGGAGGAAGTTGCTGAACCCATCTTTGTATGCGAAGCGGAAGCCGCGATGCAGATCCACTTGCCGCCCAAAATGGTTGAGGCGGTTAAGCGGATTGCGAAGTCTTAGGGAAAACTCTCGTGGTTTATTCTATATCTATCGTCCGGTCGGAGTGCATCCACAACGCAACCGATGTTACGTCGGTTTGGATGTCAAGGATACAAAATCCTGAACTTCGCATCCGTGAGTTTACGTTTCAGCCTGATGCCCTGATCAAACTGACTGTTCGGAATTTTGAGTCGGGCGTGACGCTCAAAATTAATGATGAAGGAGTCAGTCGTTTTCGTGAACCAGAATTACGTCACAGCAAAGTTGGTGTCTATGGATGTTCTTTACATTTGGACGGAACTCTAGTAACGGAACTCTAGTAATCGTTAAGTTCAATAGCCTTCATATCCATGACCTGCATTAGTTTTCCAAATGCAAGCAAATTCAACAGACATACCCCTCAAAATCGAACTCATCAAGCGCATCGGTTGGCTCGTCAAGCTCCGTTGGATCGCTATCACGGGTGTCTTGCTGACCGTGAGCATTGCGAGTTGGGGACTCCATATCATTGAAAATCCGATGCCGCTCTACATCATCGCAGCGTTAATGGTGCTCTACAATTTTGAGCCGCAGATCTATCCTAAGCATATCACTGAAAAGCCCCTCGCATCGATTCAGCGGCATGCTCGCACGCATATCATTCTGGATCTGTTTTCGCTCACCGCCCTGATCCATTTTAGCGGCGGCGTCGAAAATCCGTTCATTTTCTACTTTATCTTCCACCTCGTCATAGCGAGCATTCTCCTCTCCAGAAAAGTCAGTTACATCCTCGCCACACTCAACACCGCCCTGTTAAGCTCTCTCATCTTCCTTGAGTATTATCACATCTTGCCTCATTACCATCTGGAACATTTCTTGCCTGAAACGCTCTGGCGGGATGCAATCTACATTTCAAGCGTGCTGTTCGTTTTCACAAGCACGCTGTTTTTCTCCGTCTATATGGCGACATCGATTATGGATACTGCGAGAGCCCGTGAGGAGGAAACCCGCGAGTTGAAGGAAAACCTCGAAGAAAAGGTAATCGAACTGGAAAATGCGCGGAAAGCGGTACTTTTCGAGCGAAACAAGCTCAAGTCGATCATCGAGTGCATGCAAGAAGGGGTTGTCTTTGTTGACGACAAAAACCGGGTGTCGCTCTTTAACAAGGCTGGGCAACAGATCGGAAAAGAGCAATTCGGGCTTGATACAGAAGGCATTGAATCGCCGGTGGCTTATGGCAGCCTTCCACAAATTGCAGCAGATTTATCGAACGGAGAGGCAATTATCGAACAGCAAAGCCTGCAGATTAAGGATAAATTTTTCGAGAACACCTATGCCGCCGTGCGCGACGATAGCGGTAACTATTTAGGCACAGTTTTAGTTTGCCGCGATGTGACTGATCGGAAGCGGATGGAACAGCAGATGATCCAATCTGAGAAGATGGCGGCGATTGGTGAGTTAGCGGCAGGGGTTGCGCATGAGATCAACAACCCCCTCGACGGTCTACTCAATTGCATCCATCGGATTAAGCGCGACCCACAGAATGAGGGGCAGACAAAAGAATACTTGAATCTCATGGAGGAAGCCCTCCGGCGGATTGAATCAACGGTCGGACAACTTCTCAATTTTTCGCGTCAACATGAGCTTGCGCTCACCTTAGTTTCGCTCAATCAGGTGGTCAATGAAGTTGTCGGCCTGATTGAATACAGCGCTGAAGAAAAGAGTGTCCGGATTGAGCAGCATTTCCAGAAAGACCTCGATCTGATCCTTGGGGACAAACATCTCTTAGAACAGGTTGTCCTGAATCTTGCGCTAAATGCGATTGGGGCTATGCCCGATGGTGGCGTGTTGACTTTCAAAACCGGGAAAATTGAATTTGATGCGCTGTTTGGTGAAGCGGCGACTTTCGTTCAAGTGACAGACACAGGGATCGGCATCCCTCAGTCCGTTCAGGATCGGATCTTTGACCCATTTTATACCACGAGGATAACGGAGAAAGGCACAGGACTTGGGCTCTCCGTATCCAACCGAATCGTCACGCAACATGAAGGTGTCATCGAATTTGAAAGCGAGATTGAGCGCGGTTCTACCTTCACTGTTAAATTACCGATAAGGAGGGTTCTAGAGGAGGTATGAAAGTACTGGTTGTTGACGATGAAAAAATCAAACTCATTACACTGCGCGATGGTCTACGCGAGGTAGGCTACGATACAATCGCAGTTGAGTCTCCAACGCTCGGGCTACAGCTTTTGCAAAACGAACATTTTGACGTCCTTGTCACCGATCTGCGCATGCCGAAGATGCACGGCATTGACTTCCTCAAGCACGTCAAGAAGGAATATCCCCATATCACCGTGATTGTCATGACTGCTTATGCTAGTGTTGAAACCGCAGTGGAAGCAATGAAATTTGGGGCGTACAACTACATCAAAAAGCCATTTTCTAGTGAAGAACTGATCCAAATACTGGATAAACTGAAAATGCTTCGTGATAAAGATGAGCCGCGCGCAAAGTTAAAAGCTCGTATTGAGGGACGTTCTCCATACCAAAATATCGTTGGGAAAAGCCGAGCGATGCAAGAAATCCTTAACCTGCTTGAAAAGATTTCTGATGCTCATAGCACCGTATTAATCTACGGAGAGCGTGGCACGGGGAAATCGCTCGTTGCAAAATCGATCCATTTCAACGGTTCGCGCAGACACCACCCCGTTGTTATTGTCAATTGCTTGGGGACATCTACAGAAGCGTTAGATCTGCAACTCTTTGGAGATAAGAAGGAAGAAGATGAGTCAGCGCATAAAGGTACGCTTTTCCTCAAAGACGTGGATGAACTTCCCGCCGAACTGCAGATCAAACTTCTACGGATGTTGGAAGAGCAGCAGCTTGATTCGGACAGAAGCGTAGAAATTGATCAAGTACAGGCACGGGTGATTGCTGCAACGACAAAAAATTTGCGTACGAAAGTCCAAAGCGGAGAATTTCGAGACGACCTCTTCTATCGGTTGAGCGTTGTCCCAATCTTTCTACCGCCACTGCGTGAACGAGTGAAAGATATTCCGCTCTTAATCAATCACTTTTTAGATCTCTTCTCCTCGAATCACCCTATCCGCATTGACTCCGAAGCTATTGATTTGCTCACGGAATACCCATGGCCAGGCAATGTCCGCGAATTAGAAAATGTCATTGAACGGCTCGTAACGGTTGGCGGCGGCGGGGATATTACTGTCGAAGATATTCCGCTTGAATTGAAACTGCCGACCCATATCAGCTTGAATGAAACGTTGAGTGAGATTTCATTTCAAGAGATTATCCGAACCACGGAGCGAGAGCTCATTGCCTGGGCGATGAAAAGGGCGCAGGGGAATAAAAGCCGAGCTGCGAGACTACTCAAAATGAAGCCTTCAACCTTCCGCGATGCCCTCGCCAAGCATATTGATCAGATCGAGTGGAGGAGTTAGAAATTTCCTGCAAATGATGACAGCATACAACGCTGTGCTATCACTATATTCATGAGGAAATTTGTTCCATGTGACGTATCCACCCAACGGCCAGGGGGTTGAGTTGAGAAGTTCATCGGTTCAAGCGTTCAATGAACTCATGGACTCTTGAACGTCCTGAAGGATCGGGGAACTTTTTGCGGCGTTAGTTATCTAGTCACGATGCGGTTTCTCAAAGGTTTAGTGATAGCACATCCATTGAGGGGCAAGCCTGTGATTTGTGGCGCCCCTGGCGTAAGGGATAGAAACCCAGTGAGCAGACAGCAGAAACGCCAACGCCTTCGTGCAGAGGCCAAACACAGGCGCGACAATATTCCGCCTGTCGTGAGATCTGAATTGAGCCGACGGATCATCAAACGGGTGATCGATTGGATTGAGATGAACCAGGCCAATGCCGTTTTGCTCTATCTCAGCATGCGGAGTGAGGTGGAAACGGATAGTTTGCTCAAGTACCTGTTGGCTCAGAACAAAACTGCACTTGCCCCCATAACCAATATGAAACGACGGACGCTCACGCCGCGCCGCATCACCGATGTGCAAAGGGATCTTGTTCTCCACCCTTATGGCATGCGGGAACCGAACAGGAAAACCTGCCCATCATTTCCGCTAGACCAGATTGATCTGATCCTCGTCCCCGGGGTCGCTTTTGATCGCAAAGGCTTCCGCCTCGGCTACGGTGGGGGTTTCAATGATCGATTCCTTCCGCAATGCCCACAGGTAGCTTGGATCGGATTGGCTTACGAAGTGCAAATTGTGGAAGATACATTCCCACAAGCGTGGGATGTTCCACTGCCCCAGATCTTCACGGAGAATGGTGACGTGATGCGCGATGTGCCTTGATTTTCCGCTTGACATGGGATACGCCTGTGATATAATACCCACACCAGATAGGTACGGAAGAGGAGGGCATGGGTGATTGTGCAGAAAGAAAACCGGAAGATCTCAGGGAGAGATGAATAGAGTCCACACGCCTGTCTTAGTTGATGAAGTAGTTGGATTCTTGCAACCGAAAAGTCATAGTTTTTATGTGGATGGCACGGTTGGATTAGGTGGGCATGCCGCTGCTATTTTACAAGCCTCTGCGCCAGACGGGCGCCTTTTGGGTATTGATTTGGATTCAGAAGCGTTGGCCATTGCCAGGGAGAGGCTGAGTGAATACAAAGGACAGTTAACCCTCGTTCAGGGAAATTTTGTCCACTTAGATCGGCTGCTTGAAACGATGGCCCCTCAACTGAAATCGCGGGCTGAAGTTGATGGGGTTTTACTCGATTCAGGGGTTTCATCTTTGCAACTCGATACGCCGGAGAGAGGGTTCAGTTTTACCCACCTCGGTCCCTTAGATATGCGCATGAATCAAAGCCAGTCGTTGTCAGCGGCACAAGTCGTGAGCCACAGCCGAGAAGCTGAACTTGCTGATATTTTTACGCGCTTCGGTGAAGAACGCTGGGCGAAAAGAATAGCTCAGCAGATTGTTCAAGCCAGAAAGATTCAGCCTATCTCGACAACCCAACAACTTGCCGAAATTATCCGGCAGGCAATTTCCAAAAAATCGACCCGACCGCGTATCCATCCCGCGACAAAGGTTTTTCAGGCATTACGCATCTATATTAACGATGAGCTCAACAACCTGCATTCCGGTATAAATTGTGCGGTTTCCACCTTAAAGTCTGGTGGACGCATCTGCGTTATTTCATTCCACTCTCTCGAAGATCGAATCGTTAAAGAACAGTTTCGCACCCTATCGCGCACCTGCATCTGCCCACCGGGAACACCTGTCTGTGTGTGTCATCATACACCATCCCTTCAGATATTAACCAAACGTCCAATTACTCCGAAGCCTGACGAAATTCGACAAAATCCTCGGTCTCGAAGTGCGAAATTGCGCGTCGCTATGAAGATCCGCGAATCTTAAACCGAAAATTTAGCGTTTCTTAAAAACAGGACGAAATTGGTTGCTATCACTAAATGCGTGGTGCGCTCGATTTGGCGCATGGATCCAACTACCAGCGATTTGAGTTCAAGGGTTCAAAATTCAATCAACCCCCTGAACCCTTGAATCCGTGTACGCTTGCAATGTTAACCAATGCCGTGTGTGGGGGTTCTCAAAAGTTTAGTAATAGAACCCTCAGTCAATCTCTAAACATCGCGTGTTATAATCATGAAATATAAAAAACCGAGTCGGTCGACAAAGTTTCATCCGTTTGCATACTTCGCTCTTGTCACTTACATCTGCATCTTTTTTGCGAGCGCATGGTTTTCGTCATACCAGCACAGGGTTGCCCTGCAAATGCGTGAGGGTTTTGAGCAGCGGAGAGATCAACTTCGCGACGAAATTAACAAACTAAAAATACAGGAAGCAAAGCTAACTTCAATTGAACGCATTCACGAAATTGCGAAAGAGCTCCAGATGGTTCAACCCTCCGAGCCAGCCTACGTGTTGCGAAATGATTAAACTCGGTGAATCGACGCATCTGCAAATTCGCAAAACAAGGAATGTCCTCCCTTCGACAGACTCAGTGCTCCGATCCCTTTGGTAGATGTCGTCTCAATGGATCCCTTTTTGGGAGCCATTGAGTGAATCCGCAAAAATTTCGAGCTTCACATCCGTCCATTTGCCCCGATAGATCGGGGGATCTCGTTTCGATAGCGACTTGATTGCAAATTTCTGTTGAATCCCTTTATCCATTGACAAGCGTATGAAAAATACACCTTCTTTCCGAATTATAATCGTATTGGTCGGTTTGGAGATCTGCTTAGGAATGTTGATAGGTCGCCTATTCCTGATTCAGTATGTGCACGGTGAGACGTTGCGCGAACGCTCTGCGGGCCAGCGTAAAGTTCAGGTGGGCTCTCAGGCCAAGCGCGGCAAGATTCTCGATAGGCACGGAAGCGTCTACGCCATCAATCGAGATCTGGTTTCAGTCTATGCGGATCCGAAAACGATGAAAGCCGAACTCTACGAAGTGGCTCGCGAACTTGCTCCGCTGCTCAATGTCCCGGAGGCTAAACTTCTGTCAGCGCTTCAGCGGAAAAACAGACGTTTTGTTTGGCTTCAGCGAAATCTGGACTATGAGTGTCTGAAGGACATTCGCGAAGTCATTAAAAGTATTCATGGGGTATGGTATCAGATCCACGGAAAGCGGTTTTACCCAAAAGATGAACTGGCATGCCACATTATCGGACATACGAATTTCGCAAATGAGGGTATAGACGGAATCGAGCATCAGCATGATACTTACTTGAATGGGATTGCGAAAAACCTCCTTCCCGCCTCAAAACCGAAAGAGAAACCGGCGATCATCGATGGGAAGAGACGTTCGATGAGCCCACCACAACTCTATCAAGAAGGAGCAAACTACGGCTATAACATCGTCCTTACGCTTGATGAATATATTCAACATATTGCAGAAACAGAACTGATTGCCGGTTGCGAAAAGTGGCGCGCGAAAGCGGGGACTGCAATCGTCATGCACTCCAAAAGCGGTGAGATTTTGGCATTAGCAAATTATCCGAAGTACAACCTGAATCGCTATTCAAACAGCAAAGAGTCAGCCAAGCGCAATCGTGCCATCTGGATGCAATACGAACCCGGTTCTGTGTTTAAAATCGTCACAGCCTCTGCCGTCCTCAACGAGAAACTAATGTCTCCGCACTCGCGTGAGTATTGCGAGATGGGGAAATATCGTCTGTCCAATGGACATGTCATTCATGATGTTAAACCGAATGCGTGGCTAACACTTAGCGAGATTATCGCGAAGTCCAGTAATATCGGTATCATCAAGGTTGCGAGTCAGCTCGACAGAGAGCAGTTAGAAGCTTACACGCGCCGGTTCGGTTTTGGCAAAAAAACCGGCATCGATCTTCCTTATGAACAAGTCGGTAGCTTGAGGGGCATCCGAAAATGGGATAGCTATTCGATTGCTTCTGTTCCTTTTGGGCAAGGCATTTCTGCGACACCCCTCCAGATGTTGAACGCCATCAACGCAATTGCTACCAACGGCGTTCTTTTACAGCCGTATGTCACTCGACAAATTATTGATAAGGATGGAAGACCACTAGAACAATCACACCCAAAGCCGATTCGTCGCGTCATTTCCGCAGAAACGGCACAGGAGATGACACGAATGCTTGTCGGTGTGACGGAAGCCGGTGGCGGGATGAAGGCGCGTGTCAAAGGATACGCTGTTGCAGGCAAAACCGGCACGGCGCAGAAAGCACAAAGAGGAAAGGGGTATGTAAAGGGTAAGGTGGTCAACACATTTGCAGGGTTCCTGCCGGCGGAAGACCCCTTAATCTCAATCATTGCTGTCGTTGATGAGCCGGCTGGCGCGCCGTTGAGTAGCCACGTTACAGCCCCAATTTTCCAGAAGATTGCCGATCAAGCGATGCGCTATTTGAGCCAGAAGAATCTGTTTGCCCAGGGCTTAACAGAGAATTATGAGGAAAACTAAGAGCGTCTGTGAGAAGTCTTACGATCGGGGTTAGAGGTGCAATCGATTGTGAACCTTCAACGCTTACTCCAACATGTAAACATTGTCTCATCAATTGGGGCACTCAATAAAAACATCGCTGGCATTGCAAGCGATTCTCGATCCGTGCGGCCGGGGTATGCTTTCATCTGCTATGAAGGTGTCAAAGTTGATGGACATGCCTTTATTCCCCAGGCGATCCAAAATGGCGCAGCGGCGATTATTGGAGAAAAGCTACCGCTAATAGATCTCCCACCCGATGTGACCTATATCCATACGCCGAGTGGACGTATCGCGCTCTCGCTTATCGCGGCAAACTGGTACGGAAATCCGGCTAATCGGCTGAAGTTGATTGGTATCACCGGCACAAACGGAAAGACTTCGACAGCACACCTTGCGCACGCGATCTTTGAATCGGCAGGTCTGAAAGCAGCAATCATGGGCACCGTTGGGACGCGCTATGGTGATGTTGTTGTGCCGCCTTCTATAACGACGCTTGAGCCCTTGATGCTTGCCCAACTGTTCCGGAACATTGTCGATGCGGGCATGGATTATGTCATCATGGAAACCTCGTCGCAAGGCCTGGCGCAGCATCGGCTGGTGGGACTCACCTTTGAAACGGCTGTTTTCATGAATCTGACGCAGGATCATTTGGATTACCATCAAACGATGGAAGAATATCTGAATGCCAAACTGATGTTATTTCAGCAACTCAATCCTGATAGCGGCTTGGCAGTTCTCAATGTAGATGACCCTGCTTCTGATGCACTTCATCATCAAACCAACCTCTCAACTCTCACTTTTGGTCTTGAGCAGCAAGCGGATCTGACAGTTCGCGACGTGGAATCGGCGCTTAGAGGGCTTGCGTTCACCGCAATCATGCCACAAGGAGAAATCCGTGTGAAGCTCCGTCTGTTGGGGGATTACAACCTTTATAATGCCCTCGCCGCAATCGGGGTGGGGCTGCATCACGGTTGCCCGCTTGATGCGATTAAAGTAGGGCTTGAATCAACAGTCGTGCCGGGACGATTTGAGTTGGTCAATCGGGGACAGGATTTTGCTGTCGTTGTGGATTATGCGCATACGCCTGACGGTTTGGAAAACCTGTTGACCGCTGCCCGGAAAGTTACGTATGGACGTTTAATCTGCGTCTTTGGCTGCGGCGGAGATCGCGATCGTGGCAAGCGCCCGAAGATGGGCAAAATCTCCACAACCATCGCCGATCACAGCGTTATCACCTCCGACAACCCACGCACCGAAGCACCAGACCAGATCATCGTCGACATCGTGGAAGGCTTACCCAACGGCGCAAGTTATGACCGAATTCCAGACCGCCGGGATGCCATCGGTCATGCAATTGAGTTGGCAAAGGCGGGCGATCTTGTTGCCATTGCAGGCAAGGGGCATGAGCCGTACCAAGAAATCAACGGCGTGCGATTTGATTTCGATGACCGGGAAGTTGCAGCGGAATTTCTTGAGCCGTAGAGGTCGCACTGATGAGGTCAATTTCATTCAATTACAGTGTCAGGAGATGGTGCTCGACATGGAAACAGGTTTCGAACTTTTTGTGATGGTAATCGCACCAGTATTTTATGCGATTCTCTTTTGGCTTGTTATACGATTCGTTCGTGCAATAGAAAGAATCGCGGACAACGTGGAGAGAATCGCATCCAACGAGAACATCAGAGAGTAGGGGCGACCTACCTGTTCGACCGTTTGGCCCCATAGCAACCTCCTATACAAATCACGCATTACGCCATGAATCTCACAATTGCTGAAATCCTGAAGGCAACCGACGGCAAACTCATTCGAGGGGACGCCAACACAACTGCAACACAGATTTCGACGGACTCGCGCACGCTGAAAAAGGGAGCTCTTTTTGTCGCATTGGTCGGCGAAAAATTCGATGGACATAACTTCCTGGATGGCGTGTGTCAGCAAGGCGCCATCGGTGCGGTTGTATCGAAACAGGTCGCCGATGTCTCCCGACTGGCGCTGCCGATCATTGTCCAGGTAAACGACACGCTAGTTGCGCTGGGAGATATTGCCAATTGTCACCGTCGCAAGTTCGAGCTTCCAGTCGTCGCTATCACGGGCAGCAGCGGCAAAACCACGACAAAAGATATGACAGCTTCTGTGTTGGCGCAACGGTTTTCCGTATTCAAATCCGAGGACAGTTACAATAATCAAATTGGTATTCCCTCGCGATTGATGCAACTCAGCGAAGCAGATGAGATTGCTGTATTAGAGATTGGCACAAGTTGGCCCGGCGAGATCGAGCGGCTGTCGCGGATAACGGTGCCGACTGTTGGCGTGATCACGAACATCGGACCGACGCATCTGGAATTGCTCGGTTCGATTGAAGGGGTCGCTGAGGAGAAAGGTGCATTGCTGGCCCATGTCAAACATGCCATTCTCAACGCCGAGGATCCGATGATGCCGAGGCTTGCCCGCCGCATGCGTGGTCATACGACCACATTTGGTTGGCAGACTGATGCGGATGTTTCTGCGCACGAGATTGAAATCGACGGTTTCGGAAAGCCCGCGTTCACGTTGAAGATTAGGGGGAAGGCAGTCGAAAGAGTTCATTTACCCTGCTTGGGAAAACACAACATCTGTAACGCCCTCGCTGCTGCATGCGTTGGCGTCTGGGCGGGCTTAACGCTGACAGAAATTCGTGCAGGGCTAGAGCGTTTTCAGCCGGCGGACATGCGGATGCAGCCGATTGTACACAACGACTTGCATATCATCAACGATGCCTATAACTCAAATCCGGATTCTCTCAAGTATGTGCTGGAATTCTTCAGCAATATGGAAACCGATGGCAGGCGGATTGCGATACTTGGTGACATGCTTGAACTCGGCGACCATTCTCACAGGTTCCACTTAAAAGCTGGACAGGATATCCCCACCAATATCAACTTGCTGATCACCGTTGGTTCACATAGTCATGAAATCGCTCGTGGTGCAAAGGGCAGAGTCAAATCCATCATCTCCTGCGAGACTCCGAAGGAGGCTGTACAGCAACTCCGCAAATCCGCCCAACCTGGTGACGCCGTTTTAATCAAAGGTTCGCGCGGTATGAAGTTGGAGCAGATCCTGGAAGAAGTGATGCGTAATACGCAAAATGCAAATGCGCTTTATCATAGCCCACATCTAATTTCCTCATTTTTCTGAACGATTATGTTCTATTATCTGTTTTTTGAACAGTTCACAGATACGTTTTCACCATTCAACGTTTTCCGTTACATTAGCTTTCGATCCATCTACGCAACGGTGACAGCACTGTCAATCTCCTTGATTTTGGGCCCGTTCGTCATTCGGCATTTGAAGCGGTTGCGGATTGGTGAACAGATTCGGGAGGATGGTCCCGCAGCCCATCAGAGCAAGGCGGGTACACCGACGATGGGCGGGGTCCTCATTATCTCGTCCGTGTTGATTTCAATCTTTCTGTGGGCTCGGTTAGATCAGCCCTACATTTTCGTCCTCACTTTCAGTCTTGTGTGGTTTGGTGGACTCGGTTTTCTTGATGACTATCAGAAGATTACCCAACAACAGTCGCTGGGTTTGCGCGGCTGGCATAAGATCATGCTGCAAACACTTGGCGCGCTAGCCATCGCCTACTACCTTTACCGTTGGGGGCCTATCCCCACAGATGGTTTGACAAAAAAGACATCGATTATCATTCCTTTCTTCAAGCAACTTCGTCCCGATTTAGGCATTTGGTTTATTCCGTTTACCGTGCTTGTAATTGTTGGCACCTCCAACACCGTTAACCTCACAGATGGCATGGATGGATTAGCGATCGGCTGTACCCTGTTTGTCGCAACAACATTTGGGGTTTTAGGTTACCTGACCAGTCATCAGCAGTTGGCAAGTTATCTCGATATCGCCCACATTCCAGCGAACGGAGAAGCCGCGACTATTTTTTGTGCAGCATTGATTGGAGCCGGCTTAGGTTTTTTATGGTATAATTGCCATCCAGCGCAGATATTCATGGGCGACACCGGCTCATTAGCGCTTGGCGCCGCTCTTGGATTGGTTGCCGTTTTAACCAAAGAGGCGCTCTTGCTCGTGATTGTCGGTGGGATTTTCGTTGCAGAGGGGCTCTCCGTTATCATTCAGGTCTGGTCCTACAAGACGAGAAAAAAACGGGTGTTCAAGATGTCGCCGCTGCACTACCATTTTTTGCTGCTCGGTTGGAAAGAATCGAAGGTGGTGATCCGATTCTGGATTATTGCCCTAATTCTGATGCTAATGGCATTGAGTACCCTCAAGCTGAGATAAGACGCGAAACGTAGAATATATAAATGGAATAGAAAACATAAAAGTATGGACTTATTTCTGTAGGGAGGCATTCTCAATGGAAAGGATGATTTTGGATCCGCAAGAAGAAAATTTAATCGGGTTATATTGAGAACTCTCATTCAGCAAACAGTAGAGGAATTTCATGAATTCGCCGATTTAATCTTATGACATTCACAGGAAAACAGATCTCCGTCTTCGGACTCCATCGTAGCGGTGTTGCCGTCGCCAAACTACTGGACGACCTTGGCGCAAAGGTTCGCGTTACCGATCCAAAATCCGCCGATGAACTTCAAGGGGACATCGAGGCGCTGAAGGATCGAGAGATCGACTTCATTCTCGGCGGACATGGTCACCGTTGCATCAAGAAGGCGGATCTGATTGTCGTTTCGCCGGGCGTACCATTGGACATTCCCATTCTACAAAAAGCGCGTTCAATGGGAATCCCGATCATTGGTGAGTTGGAGGTCGCTGCAAGCATATCTCCCGCACCGATTGTTGGGATTACGGGGACAAAAGGTAAGTCGACAACCACAATTTTAACCGCTGAGATTCTCAAGCGAGGAGGTTTCCGCAAAGTTTGCGTCGCAGGTAACATTGAGCCGCCGCTATCGAGCGAAGTCCAAAATTTAACGGCCGAAGATCTCGTCGTCCTCGAAGTCAGCAGTTTTCAGCTTGAAACGACGGTGAGGTTTCGACCAATGGTGAGCGTTGTTCTAAATCTCTCACGTGATCATTTGGATCGGCATCGGACGATGGAAGCGTATCGGGCGGCAAAGCTGAAAATCTGTGCAAACCAGACAGCGGCGGACTGGATTGTGCTGAATGCGGCGGATGAAGACGTTGCAGTCTTTGCCGACGAGACACAGGCGCAAGCGATTTACTTTACGGACGTGACTGCCTCTGAAATGGGAACTTATGTGCGAGGTGATCAGGTCTTTGCAAAGTGCGAGGGTGAATCCCACCGGATCTGTGATGTCGCAGACATCCCGCTGCTTGGACAACATAACCTCCAAAATGTTCTCGCTGCGACGGCGGTCGGGCAGATTTTCGGCATCTCACCGAATATGATGGGCGCGGCGATTCGTGGTTTCTCCCCCGCAGAATACGCCGCGCTTGAACACGCCTTTGAACCAGTCAAAACGATCAACGGTGTTCGATTCATCAACGATTCCAAAGCCACGAATGTCGCCGCAGTCAAAGCCGCGCTCGAATCGTTGTCGGATCCAATCCTGCTGATCATGGGCGGATACGATAAGGGCAATGACTACCAACCGTTGGTTGATCTCGTTCGATCTAAGGTCAAAGGATTAATATTGCTTGGTTCGCACACGCAAATAATCCGAAACGCACTTGCTTCACAGGTCGTTACGTGGGATGCAGCGACGATGAGCGACGCTGCCAGGATTGCGTACTCGCACGCTGTGCCAGGTGACATCGTGCTTTTGTCACCCGCGAATGCAAGTTTCGATATGTTCACGGATTATAAGACACGTGGTCGAGTTTTTCGGGAGGCGGTCAACCAACTTGAATCAACAGAGGCAAGCCAAAGATCCGATATTAATCTGGAAACATTATCCGCTTAAAGGAGAGATAGACCACTTTCTGCTCTTCATCACGTTATGCCTCGTCGCAATCGGGGTCGTGATGGTCTACAGTTCAAGCAACATACTTGCTTATGAACTGCATAACGAAAATAGTTATCACTACCTGAGGGCACAGCTAATCGCCTGTATACTTGGATTGATCAGCATGTTTGCAGCTTCATACTTCCCCTACCAGTATTATCAAAAGTATGCAAAGCAGATTTTATTTCTGGCGCTGATCAGCCTGCTGCTGGTATTTTCTCCGATTGGGCATGGCATTCGTTCGGTCGATGGCATTAAATTCCATCGATGGATGCGGATTGCTGGAATGCAATTTCAGCCGGTTGAGTTGGCAAAACTTGGCCTGGTGATTTATATTTCTCATTTCCTTGTCAGCAAATGCAACCAGATTCGCAGCCTCACTCGCGGGGTGCTTCCCACCATTTTTATACTTTCTATCACGTTTATTCTCTTGTACAAACAACCGGATTTCGGATCTGCGGTTTTATTAAGTTTAGTGGTCTTTGTGTTGTTGTTCGTGGGAGGCGCACGTCCATCACAGATCATCCTGGTCATTGGAATTGCCTGTTTCTTTATCTACGCTTCAATCCAGGGCGATGCCTATAAAATGCAGCGGATTCATGATTTTCTGAGCGCACTGAAGCCTCCCTATGTGACGAATTATCAAGTCACCCAATCCTTAAATTCACTCGCACTTGGCGGATTATTCGGCGCAGGCATCGGCAACAGCATTTATAAACTCTTTTATCTTCCCTATCCGCATACGGATTTTATCTTTGCAATTCTCGGTGAAGAACTCGGTTTTATCGGCGGGTTCGGCGTGATTGTCCTTTTTATGTTGCTCATCTGGAGGGGCATCCATATCGCGCAGCATGCCACTGATGAGTTTGCGGGTTTGGTTGCCATTGGAATTACCACACTGATTGGATTGCAAACGATTATCAATATTGGCGTGGTAACCAGTGTGTTGCCAACGAAAGGAATTACGCTTCCGTTCATCAGTTACGGTGGTTCATCGCTCTTAATCAGCTTGGTGAGCGTCGGGATTCTGCTCAATATTTCACGCGGAATGGGAGAGGAGGCCAACTGATGTCACTAATCGTGATTTCAGGCGGCGGCACCGGCGGTCACATTTATCCGGCGATCGGGATTGCTAAAGAACTCACACAACTCGACACGGAGATCGATGTTGTCTTCATCGGTGGGGTAGACCGCCTTGAATCAACACTTGTTCCGCAGCATGGGTTTCGGTTTCTGCCGATTTCCGTCGCAGGCTTCCCACGAAAGCTAGCGTGGCGGTGGATACCCGTTATCGGCAAGGTATGCTCTGGCTTTGCGCGATCATTATGGCTGCTCAAAAATTTGAAACCCAGCGTTGTCGTGGGGACAGGTGGTTACGTTTGTGGTCCGGTACTTTTCGCCGCCGTATTGCTTGGTATTTCCACACTCATACAGGAGCAGAATGCCGCTCCCGGCCTGACAAATCGCATCCTGGCGCGTTGGGCAAAAGCGATTTATCTCGCATTTGGAACGGCTGCGACGCACTTTCCGGTTCAAAAAACGAAAGTGATAGGCAACCCAATCCGCCGAACGATCGGGGCGGTTGAACGGGATTGCCAAACTTACGAAGCACTTGAACTAGATCCAGACCGGAAAACCGTGTTTGTTATGGGCGGCAGTCAAGGTGCACACGCCATTAACCAAACTGTAATGGATGCCCTGAATGATTTAGAGCCCTTCCATCAGCAACTCCAAATCATCCATCAGACGGGAAAAGCGGATTACAAGGAAGTGAAAGCACGGTACATTGCCTCGTCACTGCGATATCTGGTGCAACCGTACTTCGATCCCATTGAGGCAGTTTACAGCATCACTGACTTGATGGTGTGTCGAGCAGGCGGGATGACAATCTCCGAGATTACCGCCTGTGGCCTTCCAGCAATTTTTATCCCTTTGCCGACGGCTGCCGGCGATCATCAGACGCTGAACGCCCGGGCAGTTGCAGACGCAGGTGGGGCAATTGTGTTGAATCAACACATATTGACCGGATCTGAACTGGCTAGGGAAATCGTGCAAATCATCGCCGATCCCCAAAAGCACCAACGCCTAGCAAACGCAAGCTGCAAGTTAGGCAATCTACACGCTGGCGAAGATATTGCGAAATCGATCTATTCTATCGTAATGCGTAATACGTAAGGCATTACGCATTACGGGAAAAATGTTTTACGCAATACACCTTACATTTCAATTTCACGTTTCAATCATCACGTATTCTACGATGTTCGGGAAAACACGTCATATTCACATCATTGGTATCGGTGGTGCAGGACTCAGCGGGATTGCCGAGATTTTGTTGAGCCTCAACTTTCAGGTGTCCGGATCGGATCTGCACCATACGGAAACCACTGAACGCCTGGCGGACCTGGGTGCCAAGGTTTATTATGGCCACGCAACTGAACAGATCGGGGGTGCGGACGTTGTCGTCATGTCTCCCGCTGTTCCTCTCCAGAATCCCGAAGTGATTTCGGCGAAGAAACGCAAGATCCCTGTCATTCGTGGCGCCGAAATGCTCGCAGAAATCATGCAGATGAAATTCAGCGTCGCGATCAGTGGTACACACGGTAAAACCACAACAACGGCGATGACAGCAGCAGTGCTGGAAAAACTTGATCCAACCGTTGTCGTCGGCGGGAAGCTAGTCAGCCTGGGCAGCCATGCGCGAATCGGGCATGGGGAAATGATGGTCGTTGAGGCGGACGAGGCCTACGGCTCGATTGAGAAATTCTTCCCGACAATCGCTGTAGTGACATCAATTGATGCTGATCACCTTGACTATTACAACAACGTTGAAGAGATCGGCGAGACGTTTCTAAAATTTATTAACAAAATTCCTTTCTACGGTGCCGCGGTACTATGCTTGGATCAGGAAAACATCCAGCAACTCATCCCCCGAATCGAAAAACGCTATGTGACCTACGGTATTGAGACGCGCGCAGATTTGATGGCGGAGCGGTTGCGGGCTGATGGCCCAACTTCGCACTACCGGGTCCGCGCAAACGGGGAGGTTTTAGGAAAAGTTCACCTGAAGATGCCGGGCGACCACAATATCTCAAACTCGTTGGGAGCAATCGCTGTTGGACTTGAATTAGGAGTACCATTCGATCAGATTCGAGATGCCCTGGAATCTTTTCGTGGGGTCCACCGTCGTTTTGAGATCATCGGTCAAGTCAACGACATTATTGTGGTTGATGATTATGCGCACAACCCGGCGAAGCTGAAAGCAACCTTCCAGGCTGCCCGTGAGAGTTATAATCGTCGTATCGTCGCCGTTTTTCAGCCACACCGTTATCAGCGTGTGAAGCATCTCGCCGAAGAGTTCTCAAGATCGTTTTATCAAACGGACGTATTAATTGTTACCTCAATCTATGGCGCCGGAGAGGCGCCAGTCGAAGGAGTTACTGCGCAAAAGCTGGCAGGCGCGATTCAAGCGCATGGACATCGGCATGTGATCTATCTCCCGGACGAAAACGAGATTACAGAGACCCTGATGCAGATCGTTCGTCCGAATGATATTGTTATCACAGTTGGTGCGGGCGACATCTGGCAAGTTGGTCGAGAATTATTGGAAAAGCTCGGTGAAGACATGAGGAGTTAACGAAAATTTTGCACAAATCGTGAAAGACTTATGAGCAAAATTCGGAATCGCCGTACAGGTATGTCATCTTGTAATCGTTAAAAATCTCATATTGTGAAAATAGAATTCACGGAATATAGCGCCTGAGAATCTGATCATGTAGGAGTTTGGGCGAGTTTCTGAAGGATGTGAATTTAACAATACATTATCTTCGATTTCACATCGTCGCATTTTTTAATGGTTACATCTTGTTCAGGAAGCCGCAAAAAGACCCATATTTGTAGATTTGGGGACAAATTGCGTCAATTTTGGTTGATATTTGCAATTGTTTGTAGTATAATCAATTACATCATGCGTAAGGAAGTCGTACAGTTCCGACTTGATAAAGATTTGCACGAGTTTGTGAAGAAATATGCCAAGCTCAAGCGTATGTCAATAAGCCAAGTTATACGGCTTTGTGTCCTTGAATTTTGCGACGAACATCAAGACGAAGAACACCAGATGGAGGTGAATGATGTATCTCACTCCCCGGATCAAGGTAAAGCCTGATGATACACTTGATGCTCTGGCAAAAAAAGCGGGCGAATCTGTTCAGATGTGGATGCAGATATTACCGCGATGGCGTTAGTGCAATCCACCTTTGGAATAAGGTATCAGGGTTTTTGCTGAATCCTGTAGTCGGGACTATGACACCCCCCGAGGGATCAATTTTACCGGCATCCTTGTCGCTCAGGAATGCAGCATCTGCGAAATTCCTGACTTGCCTGCGCGCAACGTACATGCAGGATTTATTCGCGGTGAATACGTTAAGTCTGACACCTTCGCACAGTATATCTTATGAATATGACTTGTTCCCGTTTTTTTGGAGGGTTGTCCCGATGTTTAATCGGAGGCTGAAGGAGAGACCCAATTGAAATCAGGCGCCTAGATTCCGGAGCCGGTTCGGTTGCCAGAGAAACTCGCACAACATATCAATGCACCGAGTCTTGGTTACGAAATGCAATCTCCATCACGTCAGTTTCCCACTCGGCCGAAAGTTCATCTACTTCCGGTACGTGAAAATTCCCCACGACAGGTCGGACGATATTTAACACTTGGCACAATATTTATAATTGCACTGCTTTTTATCCATCATTTGACATCGGCGGGTGGCTTTTTTCGCGTGAAGTGGATTTCCATCATTGGCAGCGATCACTATACACGAAAAGAGGTTATTGCTGCTTCGGGTTTAAGTCCTCAGCGAAGTAATGTGCATACCCTTTCAGGATATGAAATCGAAAAACGGCTCAAACAACAACTCAGCTACGTCAAACAAGCAAATATCTCAAAAAGCGTATTAAAACGCGCTCTGACGATCGAGATAACTGAAAGAGAACCGGTCGCGCTACTGAAGTATCCTGAAAATAGTCGAGTTCGCTTTGCGTTGGTGGATCTTGAGGGATATATATTAGAATATATTGAGTTGTCGCCAGCTCCCGATGTAATCGTCACGATTATCAGCGACGGATGGCAACTACCTCAGTTGGGAACTCAGGTTTATTCCGATGGGGTTCAACGGGCCTTAAAAGTGCTACGTTCCACTCTCAGTCTGACACCCGAAATTGCCTCCACACTCCACACAATTGATGCGAATCAACCGGATAAGATTACTCTCCAATTTAGCAATTTTCCCGTGGTATGGCTTTCATTGGATTTAATACAAGCTGGAATTTATCATATTGGTCTTTTTATGAAAAATCGAACGACTCTTTTAAAGGAAGGACAAAAGATTTCAAATCCTCTTAATGGCTATTTAGACGCTAGGTTCGAGGAAGCTATATATTGGGGAGGACAATAAGATGGCGCTAGAGGATATCGTTGTCGGCCTAGATATCGGAACCAGCAAAATCGCTGTAATTATTGGAAATACGTGGCAGGGCGATCCGGAAAAGATTGAGATTATTGGAGTGGGCCAAGTCCCTTCCGAAGGATTGCGGAAAGGGGTTGTCGTCGATGTTGATCTCACGACAGCTTCCATTCGCCAGGCCGTTGAAGCTGCTGAGCTAATGGCAGGGGTTGAGATCGGATCTGTGTACGCCGGAATCGCAGGTGGACACATTACAGGACAAACTTCTCATGGACTTGTTGCGGTTTCAGGAGAGGGACACGAGATTACACAATCCGATGTGGAACGCGCAATTAACGCGGCGCAAGCGATCTCAATTCCGGTTGAACGAGAGGTACTTCACATTATTCCGCAAGGTTTCGTTGTCGACAATCAGGATGGGATCAAAGATCCGGTAGGCATGTCTGGCATTCGGCTTGAGGCCTACGTCCACATCGTTACGGGTGCAGTTGCGTCAGCGCAAAACCTCGTCAAAAGTATTTATAATGCGGGCCTTTCCGTTGAAAACATCGTTTTAGAACCTATCGCTTCTGCTGAAGCAGTCTTAACGACCGAAGAAAAGGGACTTGGGGTTGTCCTCGCTGACATGGGAGGGGGAACCACAGATATTATGATTTATAAGGATGGCGCCGTCCACCATACGGGTGTGCTCTCGCTTGGTGGCAATCATGTAAGGGATGATATTGCTCAACTGTTACAAATGACTCCGCAGGAGTCGGAAAGAATCAAGCTGCGTTACGGTTGTGCAATGGTTGACCTCGCGGATCAGAATGACGCCATTCCAATCTCGACAGTTGGAGGTGTGCGTAAACCACGTTTCATTAACCGGCAGGACTTGGCAGAGATTATTCAGTGCCGAATGGAAGAGTTCTTAAGTCTGATCGGTCAGGAAATCTACAATTGCCATCTCAATGTGCCGGCCGGAGTTGTTCTCACCGGTGGAACCACACTTCTTGATGGGCTTCTCGAATTGGCTGAACAGACTTTCCCTTGTCCAGTGCGGGTCGGATACCCCCACCCATTGAAAGGATTAACAGAGAAAGTACACAGTCCGGTTTATGCAACAGGTGTCGGGCTTGTTCTTTACGGTGCAATGGAACGGTATAGAGAACCCAAAAGGACTTTCATCAAAGGAACAAACTTGTTTGAGCAAATTCTCAAACGCATGAAAGATTGGTTTGATGACTGGCTCTAAATACGAGGATGGCGCCAGAATTTTGCACCCTCCAGAAGATAAAAAAGTATTGACTTTAATCTTGTCGTGCTCTATAATCTGAATATTTAGTTGTTGTAGTCTGCGGATTTGCCTCTTTGCTGGGCATTGTGGCTTTCCGTTGAAATACAGAAACTGAACTACAGAAATACGAATTCGGGGTGAACCTATAAACTTGACACTCAGGTGCGCGTAAGACAACGGAGGAATTAGGTTACTTCGTCAACAGGCGGGTAACTAAAATTAATCATGAATGATAACGTTATCGAGTTTGTTGAACAGGATGAATTTACAAATGTCGCTCGTATCAAAGTTATTGGGGTCGGGGGTGGAGGAAGCAATGCTGTTAGGCGCATGATTGAGGCAGAATTGGCTGGCGTGGAATTCTATGTGGTTAACACCGATGTCCAAGCTCTCAGAACATGCCAAAATGCGACACGAGTGCAGATTGGCGCTAACACGACGGGAGGACTCGGTGCTGGGGCATGCCCGGACATAGGACGCAGAGCGGCTGAGGAGGATAAAGAAAACCTCAGAAGCATTGTCGATGGAGCAGACATGGTGTTCGTTACAGCTGGTATGGGAGGCGGCACAGGTACCGGGGCCGCGCCTATTATTGCCGGTCTTGCCAAGGAAACGGACGCATTGACAATCGGTGTCGTGACACGTCCGTTTGAATTTGAGGGTAGGCAGCGAGCCGTCCAGGCGGAGGCCGGCGTCGAAGAGATGCGAGAGAGTACGGATTCCGTTATCGTCATTCCGAACCAGCGTCTTATTGAGGAATGCGATCGGAAGATGCCCATCCGTACGGCCTTTCGGATGGGGGATCAAATTTTACTCCACGCTGTCCAGAGCATCTCTGATCTCATCATGGTCCCCGGCGAGATTAATCTTGACTTTGCTGATGTCAGGACGGTTATGGCTAACGCAGGCGGCGCATTGATGGGAATCGGCGTGGCGACCGGTGACAACCGCGCTGAAAGTGCGGCGAAGCATGCAATCTCTTCGCCCCTGTTGGAGGAAAATTCCATTGAGGGAGCGACGGGAATTATTGTGAATATCACGGGGCCGAGTGACATGGCGATGCACGAGTTGGAAGACGCAATGGAGGTTCTCAAAAGCGCCTCGGATACCGAGCAGTTAATTTTTGGGCTTGCTTATGACGAAGGTTTGGAAGATGAACTGCGCGTGACTGTGATTGCCACAGGATTTGACCCACAGTACCGAACGAGAAAGCAGCCCGGAGTGCAAGGCGAAGTCACGAATATAGAAGACTTCTTACGCACCACCCCACCAGGAAACGCAAGGCAAGCCAATTATAGTAGAAGACAGACAGATTCATTTATGCCGCAGTCAAGACTGACGCCGGAACGTCCTAAACGTGATTTTGCTGAACGTGAACTCGCAGGAAACGATGAAGATATCTTGGATATCCCTGCGTTTCTGCGGGTACGCAGTCTGAAGGACAGAAAATAGGCTTTGTGCAAGCCCAAATCGCTATGCAACGAGATCTACGCCAAACCTATCAAGAGCTCTTCAAGGGTGAACATCACCCCCCTTTCAATTTCAGGAAAAACAACAAGTTTGCGCTGATCTACCCGAGCACCTATTACCTCGGCATGTCAAGTCTTGGGATGCAGGTGATTTACTATCTCCTCAATCAGCGCGAAGATACCTCATGCGAGCGTGCATTCCTTCCTGAACCGCAGATACTTTGTAAACTCGACCATAGCCGTACGACGCTATTTTCATTTGAAACGCAGACCCCGCTCAATCAATTTAATCTGCTTGGATTCTCAGTCTCGTTTGAATCGGATTATGTCAATATTCCTACTACGTTGGAGATGGCAAAGCTCGAACCCATCGCCGCTGATAGGGCGGATTCCGATCCGTTGGTTATAGCGGGGGGCATCAATATCTCCTATAATCCCGAGCCCATCGCCGATTTCATTGATGTCTTCGTTGTCGGCGAAGCGGAGATGACAATTCAGCACCTGATGGATATTTTCGGGGAGTGGAAGGTAAGCGGGGCATCGAAAGCGGAGTTATTGCGGGAACTTGCCACAGTCCCCGGACTTTATGTTCCACGCTTCTATGAAGTCGATTATAACGATGAGGGTGGCATTGAAGAAATGCGGGCAAACGCACCTGCACCTGCAAGCGTTCGCTCTGTCGCCATTCCCAGGCTTGATAGCGCTGAAACCTGTACAAAGATCTTCACACCGGAGACGGAGTTCTCTAATGCGCACCTGATTGAGATTGTACGCGGCTGTGGTCGGCAATGTCGTTTCTGTGTTGCTGACTATGCGCGGCGATGGCCAAGGCATCGATCTGTAGAGAGTACCTTGCAACTTGCCGAACAAGCGCGTGGTATCACCGGTCGGATCGGCCTGGTAGGGGCTTCGATCTCAGACCACCCGCAGATTGATGAGATCGCTACAGGGTTGGTGGACAGAGGCTTCCGTATCTCCTGCGCTTCCCTGCGGGCTGAAACTGTTCGCACACCCTTGCTCGATGCGCTTGCCGATAGCGAACAAGGCACAATCACGATTGCACCAGAAGTCGCGACCGAAAATTTACAAAAGGTCGTCAACAAAGCCATCCCGCGCGAACGGCTGTATCACGTTCTTGAACAAGCTATAAAACGAGACATCCTCAACCTCCGCCTCTACTTCCTCATTGGCGTCCCCTACGAAACCTCCACCGACGTTGAAGCCATCGTTGATATGGCAAAGGATATGCGATCTATCCTCCTGCCTTACGCCAAAAAGTCTGGACGGATGGCGCGTATCAGTTTCACAATTTCACCGATGGTCCCCAAACCCCACACCCCCTTCCAATGGGTAGCGATGGAAGATCCGAAGACAATCTCTCGGAAACTCGCATTTCTGAGAAAAGAGATTGGTCGCATCGGTGGGATGAAAGTCTCCTCGGCGAGCGCCCGACTCGCATACCAGGAAGCGGTGTTCGCAAGAGGAGATCGACGACTTGGCAGGGTGATCTTAGATCTTGCCAGAGGCGCGTCGTGGAAAGCCGCCTTCCGCAAGCACGGCCTGGACCCCGATTTTTACGCCCTCCGCCCACGTTCACTTGGCGAGTTCAATCCGTGGGATTACCTCGATCTCAATGTCAAGCCCGAATTTCTACGCCTCGAACACAATAAGCATGAGAAAAGATTCATGACGAGCCCGTGCGATACTGCCGTTTGTAAGAAGTGCGGGGCATGTTGATACTACGAGCCTCACGAAACCTAAATCACAGCCTCAGCCCCTTGCCGTAGCTGCATTCGCATTCACGGTGATCGCAACGATACTGGCTTCGCTTGTCCTCTTTAGGGGGCCTTCCACCTCTGGAGCAACCCTTCCGCTCACGCGAGAATCCGCATTCCAACGAGCTAAGTCCGAGAAACTTTTTCGCGTCGGTTATGGTCCATTTCCACCCTACACAATAATCGATCCCGCTGAATCCGACCCAAAGAAGCGAGTTTTGCTACACGGAAAGGAGAAGCTGACTACGTCGCCCTTGAGAAAAGATCAAATTATAGGTCTTAATCTGCCAACCGTCAGGATAATTTTACCATTACAGATTCGGAGAGCCATGTGCGGTGAAAGTGTGCGCACACGGTTCGGAGAGCGGAGGTGTCCCGCGAGGGACATTCTCCTCCCCTACCCACACCCCCGCCCCCAGTTTTGGGCTTGACATCAAATTCTATGAATGCTATCATCCAAACATTCAGCGTGCCTCTGATTGGGTAACACCTAAATCCAATAAATCCAAGGCAAAAAATGGTAGACATTCATTCGCATATCCTCCCCCTTCTTGATGATGGTTCGTATTCACTGGACGAATCAATCGTTATGCTCAAAAAGAGTATTATGTCTGGCGTTGATGTGATTGTTGCAACGCCTCACCTCTACCCGGGGCGTTACGCAGCATCAACGATGGATCGGGATGAGGCGTTTACAGAATTGCAGGATGAAGTCAAACGGTGCCAACTGCAAATTGAAATGTTTCCGGGGCGCGAATGCTACTTCAGTCCTGAAATTTATGACTATGAACAAGATCTTGGCAAACTCACCATCACGGATAACGGTAGATACCTGCTTATTGAATCACCAATGCAGGAGATTCCTCAATATGCCGATTAGATAATCTTTGATCTCCAAATGAAGGGGGGCGCGCCGATTATTGCTCACGCTGAACGCTACTACACTATCATTGAAGATCCAAATTTGCTCCACAGATACATTCAGATGGGTTGCCTGATCCAGGTCAATGTTGGCAGCTTACTCGGGGAGTCGGGAGGCTATATTCAGCGGATGGCAGAAATTTTGCTGACACATCAAATGGGGCATATCGTCGCGTCGGATATGCACACGCGCTCCTCAATTGCTCTGGGCGAAGGCTTTGAAGCCTTATCAGAAATCGTTGGCAAGGAAGAGAGCTTGCGCCTTGTTAAAGAGCGTCCGCGAGCGATTATCCAAAATCTTCCCGTTCAGCTTCCGGATCCGTTAGCGTATCGTCCAAAGAAGCGCTTCGAGAACTTATGGAGATTATTCAGTAAACCTTCACCGTCTAGAGATGATTCTTAATGCCGATTCCCAACCCGAGCCGTACCTTCAAGAGTATACAACGCCTCCGTCAAATTATCAATGTGTTTGCGAAACACGGTTTTGGGCATATTATCGCTCGAATGAATCTTGGGCGATACGCCCCAAGGCGGTGGCATCTATTTCGACTTCAGCATTTTGAAGGAGATGAACTCATTACCCCACCTTCCGTCCCACAACGTTGGCGGCTTGCTTTTGAGGAACTTGGGACCACATTTATCAAACTTGCGCAGATATTGAGTACCCGTTCTGATCTCATATCCACGATCGTAGGTCAGGAGGAAGCTTTCGAATGGATTGAGGAGTTCAAAAAACTCCAAAGTCAAGCGTCTCCATTTCCTTTCGATGAAGTTCGTACTATCGTTGAAGGGGATCTGTGTCAGCCCCTCGATCAGATTTTTGCGAGTTTTGATCCAGCTCCTTTTGCAGCAGCTTCGATTGCTCAAGTTCACAACGCAACCCTTCGGAGTGGTGAATCCGTTGTCGTCAAAGTTCAGCGCCCTCGCATCGCGGACGAAATCAACACTGACCTGAATCTTCTAGACTGGCTGGCGAAGCGATTGGAAAAGTACGTTGTCGAAAGCTGGTTGTATAAACCGACTGAACTGGTCCGAGAATTCTCCAGATCGATTCGGCGGGAGATTAATTTTACGATGGAAGGGGCAAATACGGACTATTTTTACCGGAATTTTTTGGATAATAAGAATGTCAAAGTTCCAAAAGTCTATTGGGAGTTTACAAATCGGCGTGTCCTCACTTTGGAAAGGGTTGATGGCATCCCGATTGATGCCGTACAACAGTTCGATGAAGCCAATTTGGATCGAGAAAAAACTGTTGAGGTACTCGTTGATTTTTTCTATAAGCAGATCTTCATTGATGGTTTTTTCCACTCAGACCCGCATCCGGGCAACCTGTTTGTCTTGGCAGATGGGCGGATTGGTCTGGTTGATTTTGGGATGGTTGGGCGGATTAGTGGTGAAATGTTGGATAGCATTTGTGGCTGGTTCGTTGCTATCCTCAATCGTGATGTAGACCGCGTCGTCAAAACCTACGTCCGCATGGGGATTCTGGGGGATACGACCAACACCGCCGCCTTGAAAATGGAGATGACGGATTTCCTCGACCGGTATTTTAACATGCCGTTTTCGCGGATTCGAATTGGCGCTCTTCTCGATGAAGTTGTCAACGCTTCACTGCGGCATCAAATCCATTTCCCTTCCGCATTCCTGATGCTTGGCAAAACAGTGATGACAATTGAGTCCGTGGTGATGAATCTCAACCCCAATTTCGATCTTCTGGCTTTTAGCCAGCCTTATGTGACTCGCATTGTGCTGCAACAGTTTGAGCCTGAACGTTGGATCAAACAGATGTACAGTACGGTCGAAGATCTCACCGAGATGGCGAGAGAGTTGCCTTTACAACTCCATCAAATTCTGCAGAAATTGCAGAGGGGCAGTCTGAAACTTGGAGTTGATCATACTAACTTAGATCGGCTGATTGGGGTCTTCGATCGGATGAGCAATCGCATTTCATTCAGCCTGATCATTGCAGCCCTCATTGTTGGTTCTTCAATACTGCTTCAAGGGGTGAGTTCGTGGGGACCTAAATCAATACTCGGCATCATGGGGTATTTGACGGCCGGCATTTTCGGCGTCGGCCTAGTCATTTCGATCTTGCGCTCTGGACGTTTTTAATGGAGACACGAGGTGAATTGAATCATATAGGAGAGTACAAGTATGAAGCAAAGGGCGTCTTTGGAACAAACGTATGTGGTCGCGAAGGAAACTTCTCGTTTGGGATTAGAGTTGGGCAGAAAGATTGGCCTTCTCGATCCATCGACAAAGCCGACAACCAAAGACACTTACGATACCGGAAAATGGGATAAATTACACCGGGAGCTCGTCGTTGTCGATTCGTACTCCGCAGCCATAGACCTAAAGGCCCTGCAACGCGGACGAGTGGATGTCGTGGTACAAGCACTCCAGGCAGAGGAGCTTTTCGTCCAGATTCCGCCTCAACAACCATCAGAGCCGCCGCCTGAAGGCCTAAAAATATGGGAACACGTCTTTAAGGAAGCCGATCTCGTTGAACGAGTCTCGCAGGTGATTGATGAACACCTCCGGTTTATTGAAGCATATAATGAATATATCGAATTGGCGCTCACTGAGGCGGACGTGCAACGCATTGTGCAGACAGGCAAAATCGCCTTCGTGATGATGCTCGCTAGTGGGGTCATCAATAATGACCTCGACGTATTGAAGAAATACTATCAATTGGGTATCCGTGTGATGGCGCTTTGTCATCTTGCTTCCGTGGGTTGGGCGGACTCTAATGCCGAGCTCAAAGAGACTCCAGGATTAACAGACTTCGGGCAGGATGTGGTCAAGGCATGCAATAGAATCGGCATCCTGGTAGATCTGTCCCATGCGTCAGATCAAACCTGTTGGGACGCTCTTGATGTGGCGACAGAGCCGATCATTGCCACACACTCCAAGTGTCGTGCGTTGTCCAACAGTCCGCGTGATTTGAGCGACGATATGATGCGTGCCATCGCTGAAACGGAAGGCGTTGTCGGAATTCTCGCTTCCACCCCCCGCACGTCAGCCGAATCTCAGCAAGCACGGCTAAAGCGCGATCGGCGATTAGCGGAGAAATATTCAGAGCCCTTTGAACTTGCCGCCGCCAAGCTTGCTGATGCGGAAATTTGGGGAACAAAACTGGATTTGGAAAGCATTGACCATGCTGTCAACATGGTGGGCATCGATCATGTGGGCCTCGCTTCGCACTTTCAAAACGTGCCCCAATGGAAAGAATTTACCGAAACTTTAATTGAACATGGGTACAACGAAGAAGATACCAGGAAGATCCTGGGAGAAAATGTGCTTCGTGTTCTCAAGCAGACTACCGGGAGTGAGTAGCCGTCTGTAAAGTATTTAAAGTCCGTAAAGTTAAACTTCAGAAATACTTTAGGCACTTTCTTCTAGGGCTTCGTTTCCTTGCCTAACTTTAGACATTTTAGACACTTTAGTTCACTTTTCTATGAGCGTATCGGCGAATCAGTTCAGGGGTTCAAGGATTCACAGTCAGTAGGGCTAAAGCCGTTCATTAGCTCATTCACGCATCACGTCTCACGAATCATGGGAATTATTCTTGGATTAGACATTGGCGATGTACGAATCGGCGTTGCAATTAGCGATCAGCTCGGCATTGCCGCCCATCCGCTCTGCACGATTCGGCGGAGGAGCAGAAAAGCTGCGCTGGCGGAGCTACAGGAGTTGATCGTCACGCACAAAGTCGAGCAGATTGTCGTCGGACTGCCGCTTCGGCTCAATGGTGAGGTTGGGGTTCAAGCGCAAAAGGTCCAAAAGTTTGCAGAGAAATTAAAACAGCGGGTTGATTTGCCAATCGCTTTCTGGGATGAAAGTTTTACCACCGTTGAAGCAACAGAGATATTGAGGGCGACCAAAAAACGGGGTAAGAAGCGGAAGAAGGTTATTGATCAGGTTGCCGCAGTGCTGATCCTTGATGGATATCTGGAGGAAGCAGGGGCAAGGTCCAATGAAATTACCAATTGATCTGAAGGACGCGATATGGTACGTTTCTATCGTCCTCTTTAGCGTATCGCTGCTCGGTACCATCGTAACCTTGATAATGCTGCTCTATTTATATCCCGTGGATGCAGACGCGGAACCCATACAGTTGCAAATTGCTCGCGGTATGAGTTCACAGGCGATAGCGAATCAGCTTGCCTGTAGGAACCTGATTCGCAGTCCACTGGTTTTCCAGTTAGCAACGCACCTCAGTGGCGCAAGTCGCAGTCTGAAGGCGGGAAATTACCGTTTGAGCGGAGGGTTGAGCCTGCCGCAGATTATTAATCACCTTCAAGCTGGGAAGGTTGTTACGCGCCGATTTGTTGTTCCAGAAGGTTTGACGGTTGCGCAGATTGGGGAACTTTGGGAGAGGAACAGTTTTGGAGCAGCGGCCGCGTTCAACCGGGCTGCCAGTGACCCAAAATGGCGAGTAAACTACGGCATCGGAGGTGAAACACTAGAGGGTTATCTCTTCCCAAACACATACCAATTCGCTGATGGGACGACACCGCAGGTGGTCATCGAAATGATGCTTGATGAATTCGATCGGCGATGGACGTATGCATTGCGTGAGGAAGCCGAATCGCTTGGGCTATCTGTACACGAGGCGATTACGCTTGCCTCTATCATTGAGAAAGAGGCGGAGGTGCCTGATGAACGTCTCTTAATTTCAGCAGTTTTTCATAACCGCCTGCGTCGCGGTTGGCCCCTTGAGGCAGATCCAACCGCGCTTTATGCCTTGGGGAATCCCGAGCGTTCACCAACACCAGCAGATCTCAATGTCGATTCACCCTATAATACCTATCTCCATAAGGGACTGCCGCCTGGGCCAATCTGTAATCCAGGCCGGGCTTCGATCCTGGCGACACTTCGCCCAGCTTCAGCTATCTACCTCTATTTCGTCGCGATCGGTGATGGAAGACACTATTTCTCCACAACATTAAAAGAACACCAGAATATGATTCACAAAATGAAACGGAACCTCAATTCGATTGCAGATTGAAAGCGATGGAAAATCGGATTCAATGCGTTCATGGGGTCAGTCGTACATGCACCATCGAACCGAAACAATCAGCAATCTCCAATCAAACGGAAGGAAATACACTTTTTTGGCTTCACAACAGACCATTCAAAATGAGGTAACAATCTCAGGGACCGGTTTGATGCTTGGTGAACCGGTCACCTTAACACTCAAGCCGGCGCCGCCAGATCAAGGTGTTGTGTTTCACCGAATAGATCTACCCGGTGAACCCGCAATCCAGGTCTGCCCTGCTAGTCATCAGGCGATAATTCCCCGTTGCACGAGCCTGCGCGCCGGCGATGCGACAGTCACGAGTGTAGAACATTTATTGTCAGCATTGGCAGGTATGGAGGTCGATAATGTGCGGATTGACGTCAACGCGCCAGAACCACCGGCGTTGGATGGCAGCGCATTGCCTTATGTTCAACTCATTCAGCAGGCGGAAATTATCCAACAAGACACCCCACGCGCTGCCATTGAGTTACCAAAACCCTTTGCTGTTTACGACAAAGAGAAGCAACTCATTCTACTTCCTTCAGATTTCTTTCAAGTCTCCTTTGTGTATGATCACCCCCAAATCCCCGCTCAAGTTGCGACCTTTACCATAGATCCGGAAACTTATGCAAATGAGATTGCTCCTGCACGCAGTTTCTGCTTTGCAAATGAAATCGAGTTACTCAGGAATCAGGGCATTGGCAAAGGCGCGAGTTATGACAACGTCGTCGTCGTCGAAGATGATGGACGAACGAGCGACGAATTGAGGTTTGCCGATGAATTTGCCCGTCACAAAATCCTGGACCTAATCGGCGATCTTTACCTGGGGACACGGCTGCTCAGAGCCCAAGCCGTTGCGATGCGATCCGGACACAGTCTCCACGCACAGCTTATCCTATCGCTTGCGGAAAAAGGATTAACGCAGCAACAACTGTCGAAACCCATCGAAGCCCTGGACATTTACCGAATACTTCCACACCGCTATCCGATGTGTATGCTCGATCGGGTCATTGAAATGGAATCGGGGAAACGGGCTGTTGGCATTAAGAATCTCACCTACAATGAGCAGTTCTTTCAAGGGCACTTTCCGCAGCAGCCGGTAATGCCTGGTGTCTTGCAAATGGAGGCCTTGGCGCAGCTTGGAGCGTGGCTGTTGTTAAAAGAACTGGACGTTGAAGGACAACTCGGATATTTTGTATCAATTAAGGAAGCCAAGTTTCGACGCCCCGTTATACCAGGAGATCGACTTCGATTAGAAGTCGAAGTTTTACGGCGACGCAGGAGGATGGCACGGCTTGGCGGCAAAGCGTATGTCGGTAAGGAACTTGCCGCCGAGGGGGAGTTGGCAATTGTGCTCAGCGAAACATTGGTGGAGTGAAGAATGGAAATTCACTCCGCAACAACAAGGTTATGTACATTCACTCTGTGAAGGGAATGAGGTATAAAACCAATAAGGATTTCTGGATCTCGTTCAGATCGCCAAACCAAACAGCGTACTGGTAGAAAGTGGCGTCCCTGCTTTATAGCAGGGGCTTTCTGCGTAAATCTTAATACTATCAAGACAGAATGATTTCCGGATCCAACGTTGAGGAGGGCAGAAGTGAGGAAGATTCACCCAACCGCCATCATCCATCCAAAAGCCGAATTAGGGGAGAACGTTGAAGTCGGTCCCTTCTCGATTATCAGCGAGGATGTGCAGATCGGCCGTGGGACCGTGATTGGGCCGCATGTACAGCTCGATCGGTGGACGGCCGTCGGCGAAGAATGCCAGATCTTCTTCGGCTGCACAATTGGCAACCCTTCAAAAGACCTCAAGTACGGCGGCTGGCAAAGCTATGCCCGGATCGGCGATCGAAATGTCCTGCGGGAGTATGTGTCGATTTCCAGAGCTACGACGGAGGATGGCGCAACAGTCATCGGCGATGACAACCTGCTCATGAACTGGGTCAATATCGCTCATGATACGGCCGTTGGAAATCGGACAATTATGGCGAATTTTGCCACAATTGCCGGGCACGTCGTTATCGAGGACGATACACGGATTGGCGCTCACGCTGCAATTCATCAGTTTGTTCACGTCGGCAAAATGGCGATGGTTGGGGCGTGTTCCAAATTTGTGCAGGACATTCCGCCGTTCATTATCTCCGATGGGCATCCCGCCCGTGTGCGTAGCCTAAATATCGTTGGCATCCAAACCTCACAGATCCACCCAATGGCATTGCTCCCTCCTGAAACCATTCAGCGCCTCAAAAGTGCATACCGCATTCTATTCCGCAGCAAAGTCAACCTCACACAGGCAATTACGCAGGTGAGACGGGAAATTGAACCAGACGAGGAAGTGGAGTATCTTCTGAATTTTATTGAGAATTCCAATCGGGGAATCGGGGTTTAGCTAACAGGCACATTCAAGGGGGCAGCATTGGAAAAACTCGGGATTATTGCTGGAGCAGGTGAGTTGCCTGTATTGCTCGCACAAGCCGCGTTAGAACAAGGACGTTTGCCGGTCGTCATCCAGATCACCCAACCCGCCTCCAAACAATTCGAGACTGTCGCCTCGGAAGTACATTCGTTTGGAATTGGACAGGTTCAGAAGATAACGAGAATGCTTCTTGAGTCGGACGTACGGGAGCTTGTGATTATCGGCAAAATCGATAAAAGTATCCTCTTCCATCCTTTCCTGGTAGACCCAACGGCGGTCAAGATTCTGGCGGGGACTCGGGACAAGGGGCCTCACGCGATTATTGCTGCGGTGATTGAGCACTTTGAGTCGAAGGGAATCAGTGTGATTGAGCAACATTGTTTTCTGAAGGCGTTAATGCCACAGGCAGGTGTGTTGACGAAAAGGCAGCCGACCCAATCGCAGTGGGCGGATGTGAGGTACGGAATGCAGCTTGCTCGCCAAATTGCCAACCTGGACATTGGGCAGACCGTAATCGTCAAGAATTTGATGCCGATTGCGATTGAAGCTATTGAGGGGACGGATGCGGCGATAAAACGTGGTGGGGCGCTTAGAGGTAAGGGTATCCTCGTCGCCAAGGCTGCTGCGACACATCATGATTTCCGGATCGATGTGCCAACTGTTGGTGCTCAGACGCTAGAAGTGCTGCATGTGGTTCGGGGCAGCGTTCTCGCTGTTGAAGCTGGACGCACATTTATTATGAATCAGGAGGCGCTCTGCGAACAAGCGGAGCACTGGAAAATCTCGATTATCGCTGTGGAATAGAGCGGGGGAAATTGGGGTTTAGGGAATCAACTAGCAGTCAAATGTATTCCTCAGCACGAAGCAGCACTTGTTCCTACTCACCCTTGCCCTCATCTGTTGCCTTCGAATCACTTCCATCATCAGATTCCACGACAGGCGCTTCCTCCTTCAGATCTTCCGAGTTCTTGATCAGTTTGTTGACGCGCGATTTGTCAAGCGTGAAGAGCTGATCTTTGTCTTCGCGCTTCACGTAGAAAGCGTTATTCTCTTCTTCTCCAATCAAGAGTACCTTCTTTGACCCATCGTTCAACGTTGCAGCGATCGACGATTTCGGCGCGTCAAGCTCATATTCTGCGAGTTCTTTGGGTTCGGCAAAATCGTCGGTTTTCAACGAACTCAACATATCAACGAGGATCCCGACCTCTGTTCCCTTGGCGACAGAAGCGACCGGTTTGAGCATTTGCCATTTGCCTGCATTATCCATCTGAAGTTCAATCTCTTCCTCTTCCGATCTAATTCTCAGGTGGGTCACGTCTCCCTGATTGAAATCAAAAATCTGCCGATCCCTCCAGGTCCGATAGCCCTTATCAAAGGTCGATTTGAGATAGCCTTTGACGACGTAGACGTTGTTGGAATCTGCCGCGCGGACATAGCTGTTAAAGATATTTGGCGTTGTTTTCCCGACGAAGAGGTGCGCCAGGACATTATTACTCACATCCAGGAGTTTGGCTTCCACACCGGAGCTGTCCACTTGAAAGATCGATTGCTTTTCCGGATTTGTGGAAGCTAGTTGGATTGTTTTGAGCTCGGCAACCTTATCGAGCAGTTCCTCCATGGCTTTCTGATCAGCAGGATAGTTGTCCATTGATGCCACAAGCCATTGATCGTTTTCTTTTACAAGCATTGTTGTCTCTCCGAATGCAGCAGTTATCTCAATCTTCGTCACGTGTTCTTTCTTGAAGTTAGGGAAAAAAGATTTAGCCGCTTCAGCCTCCTTTTGCTCCTTACTTTTGCCGAACGGATTCTCAAGAACCAGGGCAAGTAAACCTAAGACAATAAGAATTCCAACTAAAACTAAAAGTTGTTTCGTTTTCATGTAACCGTTCACCTTTCGGTTAACCGTATCACTGTAGCCGGACGTACCAGTTTCGAGTGTCCATTTCACTCTCAGATAGTACTACGCCACGTCCCTCTGCTTCCCAAGCAATCGTTTCCAGTTGCCCAGTTGAGGTGAGGCTTATAACGATAGGCTGGTATAGTGAGAATTGAACTCACATTGCATTAGATCTTGTTGAAGCACACACAGTGCCGTTACCCCTGGGATGCTTTCACTGTTGATTGTAGTGCTGATGCTAGTAGCGAATCCGCCGAGAAATCGATGCCGGCGCACCTGTGCTTGCCGCGTTAATTTTGTCACGAATATTTTCCAGCGCATCTGTGGTTGCCAGTGTAACAACTTTAGCATTTCGATAACCCCCGTCTTCTCGCGTTGAGGCAGTTGCAACTCCGCATCCCGCTACTCAATCTGTATCAAAGCATATCTTCTCCAATTTCGATCGTCCTCCGCTCTTGTCGTGCCAACTCGATCGCGCAACCCGTCACCATGGCATTCCATCCTTCCCAGACACCTGTCTCCGGCTGTTTCGCCGGATCATCCAGCCAATCAAGGAAAGCGGCGATGATCGATTTGTCCGCCCCTCCGTGGCCGGCAATGCCGTTAGTTGTGCCTCCAATGATCTGCTCCTTACCGTGATACACATCCAGACGGAACTCGTTCCGATGAAAACTTCCCCTGAGTGTCGCATCGCTGCCGCAAATATGAAAAACCCTGTCATCTTTGGAGGCGAGGGGCATCAGGCTGAACGCTACCGTCACGCCATTCGCGTATTCGAGTACGGAACTCTGGTGGTCAACGTGATTCGAGTCGTTGTTGTAAACGCAAGCGGTTTTCATTCTCGGAACATTGTTGTCTGGTTCGCGCAACTCCGGATAAAATTTAAAGGCGGAGAATTTGCATTTCGACTTGATAGGACAATTATCCGTGCAGTATTCAGGAACGTCGGGGCGAGGATTAAAAAAGGATCGGCTGCCCATCGATGCAACGCGAACACACGGACTCTCAATCAGCCAAGTCAATAGTCCAGGTCGTGGCAGCATTTCTCCAATAGCCAACTGCCAATCACCTCCCGTCTGTTGTAAGAAGGATGCCAGCAGTAGGTAGCCCAGTAACTGGGTGAGAGGACCTCTTTCCACTCCACCGTTGCAAGGATGCGCCCGGCATCTTCAAGATTGTGGGCCATCGGCTTTTCGAGAGAGACAGGGACACCGGATTCCATGAAAGCGCACGCGATATCCGCGTGTGTGTTTAGAGGTGTGGCAATCACGACCCCGTCCAGGGCTGGACCGGTACCGATCAGATCCCGATAGTCCGCAAAACAGGGGACCTTCGGCAAATCCAGCGCGTCTCGAAAGGATTTTTCTCTCTGGGCGTCGGGTTCGACGAAGGCAGAGATCGTGATTCGATCGGCGCATGTTACAGAAGCGTTTCGAGCCAGAGATCTTCCACGGTCGCCGACACCGACGAACGCCAAACGGTGTGATTTCATTTTACATCGTTCTATACGCTTCAACCAGCTGTTTTGCCCTCCTTCTCAAGAAAAATCGAACCAATCCAAACGCAACTACGAGTATAGGAATGCCGGCAATGCTTAAAAACTTGAGGAAAAATTTCTCGCCCTCGGAAACCTCTTTCAACGGACGGTCTGTGACGCCGTGTGATCGGATGTTGATGAGATCTTCGCCGAACGTGAGCCAGTCTACCGTATTGAAGAAAAAGATCTGACCATCTGGACCGCCTTGCTGTAAAAAGCGGGCGTTTCCCACCACGGCGATCTGGGTCGGTTCGCTTTCAGTTTTGGTTGTTCGATCTTCCTCAGCCAGTTCAGCCTGTTCATCTTCGTCTGATTCACTGGATTCGACAGGTGGGATGTCTTTGCCCGCGTAGAAACTCTTGAACACCCCTGAAAGCGACGCAGCAACAGTATAAGCCTGCTGCGCAGAAGACGGGGGCTGGAATTGACGGTTCGTTGGGCTTATGTTGTACGGCGCCTGCACCGTCCAACCCGATTTGCTGGTTTTGGCGAGCGCCGTTATGTCGACGGATTCATTTTCTTTCGATAGCAATTCCAGCGAACTTGCCCAGGTCAACGTCAGACTCTCCAACTGGTTGGTGATAATACTGTCTTCGGATAACCCCTCTGAAGCTTCCCCGGAACGGTAGCGGTACTGCTTCATGACCTTAATGAAGTATGGATAGCCCGTTGTCACTCGCATAAACCCTTGTGAATAAGTGATCTGTCCCATGGAAACATCAAGCACAAGATTATTGCCGAGCTTCACGCCGTAGTGTTCCAGCAGATCATTCAGCCCCGTTGCAAGGGGATTCGCTCGCAGACCTTCGTAGTCGATGCTAATCGGATCGATTAAGAAGACCGTCCGTCCGCCGCGCATGATAAACTGATCAATCTCATATTTCTCGCGCTCGGTCAACTGCTTCTGCGGACCAGAGATAATCAGCGTCGCAACATCGGTGTTAATCTCTTTTCCATCATCGATCGGTACATTTCTCACCTCGTACTGCTTAGCCAATTCTTGACGCAGTAGCGCATAGGCCTGATTAAAGATATCCAGCTCGTCATGTCCTGTCAGAAAACCGACGGTCTTGACCTCTTTGCTTGTCACCTTGAGAATCGCGGAGGTCAAGTCATATTCAAGATTGGTAGTTGTTTGGACAACAGGGAGAACCTCTTTTTTATCTTCATAGAGGACCGCGATACCCATATAAACATTCGCAACTTCAGCTTTGTCTTTCTCAATGACGTTCACCTGCACTTTGGGAATCCCCAGCAATCTGAGTTTCTGCTTTTCGGTTTCATCATCTGTTGTGGGGTCAATAAAGTTAATCTGCAGATTCTTGGAAAAGGCACGGTATTCATCAAGCATATCACGGATAGATTGACGAATTTGGGCAACGCGTGGGGGCTGCCGTGAAAAATAGGCGTCGATTGTTACGATGTCGTCCAGACGCTTGAGGGCTTTTTTCGTTGATTGTGAAATTGTGTATCGCTTGTCCTCTGTGAGGTCTGCGCGAACAAAACGACGGCTTGAGAGGAAATTGATTAACGCAACAATGCCGAATACGACGAGGATAAAAGCGAGTGTATTGCCGCCATATTTCAATGTTCTTGAAGCCATAGATCTACCTCCATTTTTGAATGGTAACCATCAATACGCTCAAATAAAGGAAAAAACCGATAACGGAGAAGTAATAGATGAGATCCCGCGAATCGATAACGCCTCGGAGGATGCTGCTGAAATGGGCACCTAAACCGAGGTAGCTGAAAAGCGGGACAATCCAATCCGGCGCGTTGAAAAGCACAAGGTCCTCCCCAATGATGAGGAGCGCGAAGCAAAGCACAATGCCGACAATGAAGCCAATGATCTGATTTTCCGTCAATGCGGAGGCGAATAGCCCAATTGAGAGGTAAGCTGCACCCATCAAGAAAAGCCCGATGTAGCCGCCGATGATGGGACCACCGTCCGGCTCGCCAAGGTAGGCAACAGTAATTGGTATCGAAAGAGAAAGGAGAATCGTCACCCCAAGCAGGGCAAAGCTCGCAAGGTATTTTCCGATAACCGCTTCGTAATCCTTGATCGGCAGGGTCATTAGAATTTCAACTGTTCCGATTTTTTTCTCTTCCGCCCAGAGTTTCATTGTGAGTGCAGGGACAAAAAAGAGAAACAACCAGGGCATTAAACCGAAGAAGCCTCTCATTTCGGCCTGGCTGACAATAAAAAAACTGCGAAAGAAAAACCAGCCGGAAAGCGCTAGGAAAAATGTGATAAAGATATAAGCGATTGGTGAATTAAAGTAGCTTCTGAACTCTTTCTTGAAAATTGCTGCGATGTTGTTCATTTTCTTCTTGTGTGACTTCCTTGAAAACCGCTAGGGTTAATTTATCGTGAGATTTTCAGTCTTTGCTTCGCATTTGGCTGACTGAGACAGCCGAGGACAAATTGGCTAGAGTGTAGGTTTTGTTTGATGGTTTATTCCCGCCCTCTTCCACTCAATATTCTCCTTGCACTTCCGACACCTCCATGTTCTTGCGCGTTGACTCAAGCGTTGTCGTTTCCATTGTTGACCACATCCGCACTGTCCGTGCCAGCGCGGGGGTGTATGTTGGACGTGGTGGCACCGTTCGGCCGTGCATCCAATCCGTCGTGCTGCTGCCTTCCATGTTGCATCGTGTCCGTGCTTTGGTCCGACTATCGCATGTGCGATCTCGTGCAGGATCGTATCAACGATTTCTTCCTTAGATGCTTTCAAGCAGTACGTAACCGAGAGCGTGATCTGCTTCTCCGCGTACCTGCATAAGCCCCCGCGCTCCGGCGCGAGATCGAATGCGAACTGCCATCCCGCTTTGAGTCCGCTTTTGACTTCGTGTTCTCGAATTAAGTGCTTTCCCACCGCTGCAACCTCGGTGAGCCGCATCGCGGGTTCTTGCGTGGGCTCTGTCACCGTCAAGACACTGTATGGGACGTTCCACAGCGTTCCTTGCTGCGTTGCCACCCGTGCACGCCAGGGTAATAGCCTTTGTACGGTGCCGTGCAGCGTACTGTCCGTCTCGGTTGTAAATGATACTTTTGTACCCGGTGGGTACGCCGCTCCTGCGAAATCGGTTGTCACGATTCTCATGGTTAGGGTCCTCCTAAGTCAGGAGACTGTGCATTGTGTCGGAGGTGAAACGGAAGCCGATTGGCTTTACGAGGCGGTTGGCTGAGTTGCAGATTCGTTGCCGGTCAGTTGCAGGAAGACATCTTCGAGGCTAATTGCTTCTTGACGCAATTCTGTCAAACTCCAGTGATTTTGTACCACAAAATGGAAGAGTTCTTCTGCGGTGTTCTTCCCTTTTTGGGACACAATCTGATAGCCGCACACGCCATCGTCAGATTTAACCCGTTTGAAGTCTGAAATCAGACTTAATTCTTCAAGCTTGGCTTCAATCTCTTCACGCGGACCTCGAATGGAGATGTGAACAACCTCTTCGCCGCGTGCGCGCCCGGCTAACTCATCCGGCGCGCCGTTTGCCACGATCTGCCCATCATTGATAATCAAAATTCGGCTACAGGTCGCAGAGACTTCGGGCAGGATATGCGTGCTGAAAATGATCATCTTTTCTTTGCCAATCTCTTTGATCAGGTTTCGGATTTCGATAATCTGGCTGGGGTCGAGTCCAGAGGTAGGCTCATCAAGGATGAGAATCGGTGGGTCATGGATAAGGGTTTGTGCCAAGCCAAGACGCTGGCGGTAGCCTCTGGAGAGTTCGCCAACGTCCTTTTGGATCATCTTCTCAAGACCGCAAATGTCAACGACACCTTTAATTCGCTGGGAGCGTTGACTTTTTGGGATGTTCCGAATTTGGGCAATAAATTTGAGATAGTCGATAACCCCCATATCCGTGTAGAGCGGGGCGCTCTCGGGCAGGTACCCAATTCGTTTACGGACTTCAATGGACTCCTCAAAAACGTCGTATCCAGCGACTTTCGCTGTCCCCTCGTCCGCTGAAAGGTAGCAGGTTAAAACACGCATCGTTGTGGTCTTGCCAGCCCCATTTGGACCAAGGAAGCCCAGGACTTCCCCAGCTTTCGCATCGAAGGAGACATTATTTACAGCAACGGTGGGGCCATACCGTTTCGTCAAATTTATCACTTCAATCATGCTTGACAATCACCTCTATGCCTTTGAGTTTCTGTAGAATCGAATCAATAACAAAACGAATAAAATAATAGCATGTTGATCAAAACAGCGTCAAGTAAAAATTGGGGGTAATCTGCGACTAGCAAGTGCTAGTAGGAGAGGAAGAGGAAATTGGGAGGGGGAGAAAGGGGGAGAAGGCAAGATTCCTGATGAGATTATGAACACAAGGAAGAAAGGATGGATGGAAGAAAGAGGCAGCTAGGGTGGAAAATAGCCTGCCCTCATCCTTCCGATCTTCCGTTACGTTCATGTATCGCGAATTACGCCTCACGTTTAGTTTTAGGTTGCCGCGGGGCCCTTTTCGCCGGTACGGATGCGAATCGTCTCTTCAATCGGCAAAACGAAGATCTTTCCATCGCCAATCTTTCCGGTCGAAGCTGCTTCTTGCACAGCTTCTATAACTTGATCAACATTTTCTTCAGCAACAACAATTTCGAGTTTTAACTTTGGCACAAATTCGATAGTGTACTCACTCCCTCGATAAAGCTCCGTGTGCCCTCGACTCCTTCCGAATCCGCGGACTTCGCTGACGGTCATCCCACGAACACCGACATTGTTCAGAGCCTCTTTGACCTCTTCGAGCTTGAAGGGACGGATAATGCACTCTAATTTTTTCATTGGTATCTCCTTTGTTCAAACAGCAGCGCTCACAATCTCCTGGCCGTTCGAATCCAGTAAAGCATAAGAACGTAGGAAAAATCCCCTCCTTTACGGATTACGCATTACGCTTTACTCGTTCACATTTGTCGAAAATCTGGAAAATGAACTCGCTTGATTAGATATCATAGTAGAGATGGAATTCGTGTGGATGCGGACGCAGATTGACTGCATCAACCTCGTTTTCACGTTTATACTCTATCCACGTATCAATTACGTCCTGCGTGAACACATCGCCCTTTAGCAGGTAATCATGATCATCCTCCAGGGCATCAAGCGCCTCCGCTAAGGAGCCTGGGGTTGATTCAATCGACTCCATCTCCTCTGGTTCGAGATCGTAGAGATCTTTATCAAGCGGATCGCCGGGGTGAATCTTGTTCTGGATACCATCAAGCCCCGCCATGAGCAACGCACTCAGCGTGAGGTAGACGTTAGAAGACGGATCCGGCGTGCGGAATTCAACCCGTTTCGCTCTTTCGCTCCTGGAGTAGACGGGAATGCGCACGCAGGCGCTTCGATTTCTTTGTGAATACGCAATGTTTACTGGCGCTTCAAAGCCCGGCACCAACCGCTTGTAAGAGTTGGTTGTGGGTGCAATAATCGCGCAAAGGGACGGTGCATGTTTGAGCAATCCACCGATATAGTATAATGCATCCTCACTCAAAAGGGCATAGCCCTGTGCATCATAGAAGATATTTTTCCCATCTTTCCACAAGCTCTGATGGATGTGCATACCTGAACCATTGTCTTCAAAGAGCGGCTTCGGCATGAAGGTCGCCGTCATATTGTGGGCGCGAGCCGTATTCTTGATGATATACTTGTACAGCACCATCCTATCGCCTATCGTTGTCAGGGTATCAAACCGAAGGTTGATTTCTCCCTGTCCAGCCGTACCCACCTCGTGATGGTGAACCTCTACGTCAACGCCGCATTCGATCATTTTGAGAATCATTTCGGATCGAATATCTTGTAGCGTATCGGATGGGGGTACGGGGAAATATCCCTCTTTATAACGAGGTTTGTATCCAAGGTTAGGCCCTTCATCCTTTCCTGTATTCCAGCTTCCTTCGACGGAATCAATGAAGTAATAGCCTGAATGCTGGTTTTGGTCGTAACGGACATCATTGAAGATGAAAAACTCGGCTTCAGGCCCCCAATAGGTGGTATCAGCGATCCCCGTGGAGATTACGTAGGCTTCTGCTTTCTGAGCAATATGCCGCACGTCCCGCGTATAGCTTTCCAGTGTAATTGGATCTTTAATATTGCAAATGATACTCAATGTGGGAATCTTGCAAACTGGATCGACAATTGCCGTCGCTGGATCGGGAAAGAGCAGCATGTCGCTTTCGTTGATCGTCTGGAAACCACGAATACTTGAACCATCAAAACCGATTCCCTCTTCAAACAGGTCCTCCTCTAACTCTGATGCGGGAATCGAGAAGTGCTGCCACATGCCGAGCAGATCCGTGAATTTAAGGTCAACAATTTTGACTTCCTTTTCTCTCGCAAACGCGAGCACCTCACTCGGTGTCATCTACACCCTCCTTAAGAATTAGAATATTGAACTAAACGGCGTCAAGTCGAGTAAGACTAAGCAAATCATTGGAAACAATGCGATGTGATAGAGGACACAATGTCATTTCGATAGGCACGGAAAGGGATACCTCAAAGATAGAGCAAGCGATATGCCAATTGTTAAATTGCTGCCGGGATGAGAAATGTACATGGGTGTCTTGTACCTGATTGTCTCGCTATGTGAAGCGTCCCTTTTGTGGAACATTAAATATGTGATGTAAATCCCTCGATTCATTGGTGCTGAATTCTTAGGCATATAACTGCTCAAGTTTTTAGCAATGTGAGCCAACCTCTCAAAGGTTTGTTCACTGATCCAAATCGTCCACAAAACGACTTACTTCGGGCTCGACTTGCCCTGCATATTTGTTCCCCGGCTTTCGACGGTAGGGGACTTTTGCAGGAGAAGACAACTGTTCAAACGTAAACGCACAGATCCGCATACCGGGATAGAGCTTAACAGGCATGCGTCCAAGATTTCCCAGCTCCAATGTTGCCGTCCCGACCCAACCTGGATCAAAAAGCCCCGCCGTGCTATGGACAATAATGCCGAGTCTTCCAAGGCTACTACGGCCTTCGAGACGCGCCATCACATCGTCCGCAAGTTCCAGGGTTTCGAGCGTTGCAGCGAGGACAAATTCACCCGGCTGCATGGTAAACGCTCCACCATCGGGGACTTCTACTTTGTGCATCAGTTCGTTGAGGTCAATCTCTGCACGGAGATCGATATACGGATACTTACTGTGCTCAAACACACGAAAGATATTCCCCAACCTGAAATCGATGGAACAAGAACCAAGCTGTTTGGTGAGATCTGGGGAGGGCGCGATTTTGATTTTCCCCATTTCTAGATAACAGACAATATCCCGATCTGATAAAACCATCAGCCTTCCTTTCACTCCCGCTGAATCTCTTGCTTTAAGAGCATTCAACGACCTCATGGGGAGCATCTGGAAAATGAAATGTGCATTTGAAGAATTATGAAGAGCATCGTACACAACAGCAGATTATCACTCATTATATACTAAAGTCATTGAAAATGCAAAGAGTTATTTCTATTCGGGTGTGTAAGGAATTTGTCAGTTTGGATGAGCGGCAACTGACATCAACTCAAATTAAACCACACCAGATCTTGTGGCAAGTTCAATATCCGCCAAAACTGCCTCGACATACCCGGTACGAGATACGCTAACCCTATAGGTACCGTTTCAAGAACCTGTGGTATTCATACATGCCTCCATTCATTTCCCTTTTTACTTTGCTGAACGGATAGTCTCAGTAGATCACAATTCTCGCGTTTTTACGCTCGGCTTGGATTGGCAAATCCAAGCCCAAAGCCGACGGATTTGCCAATCCGTCGGGAGCAACTGGCAAAAATGTGAAGTACTGAGTCTACCATTCTAACGCCGCCGCTGCACGACAATTATATCAAATTTTCGCCACCCTGTAAACGAGAAAAGCGGCGCACAATTCCCTCCTTTCACCTTTGACAATATGGATGGAGTATGTTATTATACCATCTCAAATTAATCAAGTCCGAATAGACTCGTCTAGCAAGGAGACATTAAGTAAAACCCATGAACAGACTCAAACTCGGGATTCCTAAAGGAACCATGCAGGAATCCACCATCAGCCTTTTCAAAAGAGCAGGATACGCTATCACCGGCAGCAGCAGATCTTACTATCCACACATTAATGACGATGAGATTGAGGTAATGCTTCTGCGTCCGCAGGAGATGGCACTCTATGTCGAGGGTGGCGTCATTGATGTCGGTTTAGCTGGACGCGATTGGGTGCGTGAATGCAAAACCGATGTGCTAGAAATCGCGTCGTTGACCTACAGCAAGCAAACCACGCAGCCCGCCCGATGGATTTTGGCAGTTGCGGAAGATTCCCCGATCAAGTCTGTCACAGATCTTGAGGGAAAAGTGATTTTCACCGAATTAGTCGGGGCAACGAGAGTCTACCTTGCGGATAATGGCGTTAACGCAACCGTCAAATTTTCGCACGGTGCGACTGAGGTGAAGATTCCCCACTTATGCGATGCGATTGTTGAGATTACGGAGACCGGAAGTTCTTTACGTGCCAATCGATTGAAGATTATCGATGTCGTGATGGAATCGGTGACGACGTTGATTGCAAACAAGGAGAGCTGGGAGGACAAATGGAAGCGAACAAAGGCGGAAAATCTGTACTTGCTGCTTTCAGGAGCATTGGAAGCAGAAAACAAAGTTGGGCTCAAAATGAACATTGCAGCGGAAAATCTGCAAGCACTGCTCGCCATTTTGCCAGCGATGAAAAACCCAACGATTTCCCCACTCAGCCAAGACGGATGGTGTGCCGTCGAGACGATTATTGATGAGCATATTGTGCGAGATCTCATCCCAGAACTCAGGAACATTAGCGCAGAAGACATTATCGAGTATCCGCTGAACAAAGTGATTCCATGACACGTGAAACGTAAAGCGTGAATGAACTTCCCCAGGTAGGAGTGGAGCAATTTATTGCTGCGGCTCGGGCGCGTAGGGAGACAATACTCGGTCGAGAAATAACAATAGAAACTGCGGCTGGTAGAACCTAGATAGATCTTGCTACAATAACGCCAAGATGAAGCGTTTTCTAATTGGAAGCGGGCGGACGAATCCAAAAGCCTTCTCCGCCCTCAACACATTCAGCAGAGAAGGAATCAAAGATGAAATGCCAAATTAACCGATTGTTTCTCCTCATTCTGATTTGGGCGATGACTTATTTCGGATGCGGTGAAGATTCGTTCTCCCCTTCTGTGCAACAGGCGAAAGTCCCTCAACAGAAAGAAGACCTTCAAAAGGAAGAAGATCCTCAGCTTGGAACAGTATCTGGAATTATCACCGATGCCACGACGGGAAACCCGATTCCGGGAGCAACTGTTCACTTATTGGATCAGACAGTGGAGACCGGGGCAGATGGCAGATACGTTTTCACGCAGATTGGCTACGCGGAGGCGCTCAATTTAGCAGTCACGGATGTCGATTACGAACCCAAAACCCATGGGTTTGAACTCAGCGTTGAACACTTGCCGCTGAATATCTCTCTGATTCCAAACTTTGGAGCGGTATCTGGAATTATCACCGACGCCACGACGGGGAACTCGATTCCGGGAGTAACTGTCAACTTACTGAATCAGACGGTGGAGACCGAAACAGATGGCAGATATATTTTCACACAGATTGCCTACTCGGAGGCACTCAGTTTAACGGTTGTGGATGCTGACTACAAGTCCAAAACTCAGGTGTTTGAACTCAGGACTGACCACTTTCTGTTGAACATCCCTCTGACCCCATTAACGAATCCCGAAGCGGAGATTCAGCAGTTTCTTGACTCATTTTCGGCACTGATTGAGTCAATGGATATGGACAACTTGGAAGCAATCCAGGCGCACTTTTCAGAAACGTACCTAGCAGGAGATGACCCGGTTACACGATTCGGTTTAGCGACAGGGGTCATCCCTGCAAGATTTGAGGAAGTCATTCCGTCAATTAGCAAGCTATTTGAAAAATTTGATGCAATCCAATTCCGGTTTCAAAATATTCAAGTGGATGTGACCCATTCACGCGAGGCGTCTGCGCGACTCACTTTAGACGTTATCTCCGAACAAGGACCGCGACCAGATAAGAAAGCAATTACTGTTGAATGCCGAATGGATTTCCGTAAAGAAGGATTAAAGTGGAAAGTTGTTTTCTGGCAGCTTTTCAAAGTAGAGGTTCTGCTGTGATTCGATTGATTCAACTCCAAAGTAAGGCAGGATGCATATTGCCTACTTGTGCGAAATATGACAGATCATTCTATTAAAAATCAGATCGAAGCATTGCGGGAACAGATTCACTACCATGAGCGCAAATATCACATCGACGATCAGCCGGAGATCCCGGATCAGGAATTCGACCGGTTGATGAAAACGTTAGAGCGCCTTGAAGCTGAACATCCTGATCTCATCACACCCGACTCTCCGACGCAGCGGGTGGGCGGTGAAGCCGCGCTCGGCACGCAAGTTCGTCATTTTGGCTCGATGTTGAGTCTTGATAATACCTATAGCCCTGAAGAGCTATACGACTTTGATCAGCGCATGCAGAAGGTGTTACCGGATCAGCCAGTTGCGTATGTAGCAGAGTTGAAAATCGATGGCGTGGGTGTTTCCTTGCTGTACGATGCCGGAACGTTGGTACGCGGCGCAACGCGAGGGGATGGGGAGTACGGCGAAGATGTGACAGTGAATTTGCGCACGATTCGCTCCATCCCGCTGAGACTGACCCCGATTCAGTCAATGCCACCGGTTCTGGAAGTGCGGGGAGAGGTGTTTATCCCACGAGATCGGCTGGATGAGGTAAACCAGCAGCGAATCGAAAATGGAGAGGCGCCTTTCGCAAATGCGCGGAATGCGGCTGCTGGCTCCGTCCGCTTATTAGATTCCTCCATCACAGTATCGCGTCCTTTGGACATTTTTATCTACACCCTTGGCTATGCGGAAGGTCTTGAAGTAACGAAGCATACGGAAGCCCTCGCTCTACTCGCAGCGATGGGGTTCAAGGTGAATCCTCATACCGAAACCCATTCATCGATCGAGGGTGTTCTCGCGTATTGTCGTCGATGGACTGCCGAGCGCGAAAGTATTCCTTACGACGTCGATGGGATCGTTGCGAAAGTCGATTCACTCCAACAGCGGGAAGAGCTTGGCACAACGGCGAAGAGCCCCCGTTGGGCGATTTCCTGCAAATTCCCCGCGCGTCAAGTCACAACACAGATTGGAGCAATCAAGGTACAAATCGGACGAACCGGGGTGTTGACGCCCGTCGCGATCCTTTCCCCTGTGCAGTTGGCGGGGGCGACGATTACCCATGCAACATTGCATAACGAGCAGGAGCTCATCCGCAAGGATATTCGCATTGGGGATACGGTGACCGTTGAACGATCCGGCGATGTAATCCCGAAGATTACCGCCGTATTGGCACGCCAACGGAAGGGAACCGAACAGATTTTCCGTTTGCCGGATCAGTGCCCCGTGTGCAAAACTCCCGTGCAAAGATCGGAAGATGAGGCGGCAGTTCGCTGTGTCAATCTGGCTTGCCCGGCACAACTGAAACGACAAATTGAACATTTTGCCTCGCGGAATGCACTAAATATTGATGGGCTTGGGCCCGCGCTCGTTGAACAGTTTGTGGAGACTGGATTGATTCGTGATGTCGCAGATCTCTACACTTTGAAGCAGGCGGATCTGGTCAACCTTGAGCGGATGGGCGAGAAATCAGCGGAAAACCTCATGAAAGCAGTCGAATCTAGCCGTCAAGTTCCTGTCGCAAAGGTACTGTTTGGACTTGGCATCCTGCACGTTGGCGCGAACATCGCCGAAGTCCTGATTGATCACTTTTCCTCGATTGATGTCCTTGCCTCCGCGAGCGTTGAAGACATCGAAAGCATTTACGGTATTGGGCCCCGCCTAGCAGAAAGTATCATTCATTTCTTCCAACAACCAACTAATCAGGCGCTCCTGAAACGGTTAAAAGCGGCGGAGCTTCAATGGGCAACCGGGTCAAGTGAATCTTCAGAGACATCAGCAACTTTCCTTTCTGGTAAAACCTTTGTGCTAACAGGTGCGCTTTCGACGATGACCCGGTCCGAGGCCTCCAAAAAAATCGAAGAACGTGGTGGGAAAGTCAGTTCTAGCGTCAGCCGAAAGACAGATTTCGTGCTCGCTGGCGACTCAGCCGGATCCAAATATGAGCGCGCCATCCAACTTGACATCCCGATCTTGACGGAAGAAGCGTTCATTGAAAAGCTATCCAATTGAGTTTCCCGCTTTCAATCTATCCGCTTTTATGCTATACTCCCAATAGCGCCTGAAAAACACATCGAACTTTTTTCTCAGAAGCGGGTTTTACAAACCGTAAATCTGATGAGAAAAGGAGTATAGGAATGCAGCACGACGATGTCGAATACTTAATGCCCCTTACCAGGGATGCAGACTCTGAAGTTAGAAAAGGGGCCGTCCGAGAGCTTTGTCCCTATGAACTCAAGTTCAATAGTCAACCTGTCTGGGATCGGCTAATCGAAATGGTAAAAGCCCCGGACGCAGGCGTGCGTCACAATGTCCTGCATGTGCTCTGCGACGGTTCCCCGAGGCAAAGAGAAACCGAAATTGTGCAAGCACTCGAAGGAATGTACCAGGACCCTGATGCGAAGCTGCGACGACAGGTTCGTAAAGTTCTCGCACAATATAGGCATACCGGAAATGTTAATGTGCTATGAAAGTCCACTATAGCATATCGGGGAAAATATGAAAACGAGGCTGTGGCTGGACTCAAGTCATCTTTGAACCGATCCGGTTCAAGCATATGTGGTATCTCAGAAGCAGTTGTTCTGAGAAAGATCCGCAAGGGGAGTCTTGAGGATTGGTGACCTTGTGTTTAATCTGTAACCCAAACAATAGAAAAAGAATAGGAGAATGAAAAATGAGAGGTAATAAGGGAAAAGGCGGTAAATCGCTAGACAGTTCAAATAAAGGTGTTGTCAAAAAGACAGCGACCAAAAAAGGACGTAAAGAAAGAAAGCTCGCTAAGCAAGAAAAACGAGCGCAAAAAGAGTATTAAACGACCAGGCGATAGCACACAAAGAAGGGGGGCCGAGGTACATTGCCTCACAACATATCACGGTCTTTGCTTTGTGCTATCGCCCTTTTTTTGCAAGGAGTCATCGCGTCGTGGAATTTACCCTAAACCAGAAAAAAGCGCATGATCTCAATCGTCACATCAGCGTGACCGCTGGGGCGGGGTCCGGGAAAACAGCGGTATTGGTTCACCGATACCTCAAGATCTTGCTTGAAAAGAATCTGCGTCCCAATCAAGTTGTAGCAATCACGTTTACCGAGAAAGCCGCAGCTAAATTGAAGCAGCGCATTGTTCGGGAGATCAACGCGAGGTTAGAAGAAGGGAATCACAGCACAAAATTAGAGGCAATCAAGGCCGGAATGATCTCTGCACAGATCTCGACGATCCATTCATTTTGTGCACGCATTCTGCGAGAATATCCTGTTGAAGCGGGCGTTGACGCTGGCTTCAATGTACTCCAAAGGATCGAGCAACAGTTTATCCTCAATGAGATCATCGATTCAACGCTTAAGTCGATCGCTGACCGACCAGCAGGTGACGCAATGCGTGAAAAACTTGCTGACCTGCTGCGGATATTTGGAAAGAGGCGACTTGAGGAGCGCTTATACCAACTGGTTTCTCAGCGTGAGGCTGTTGATCGACTGATACGTGATTTGTACAATCTGACAGATGCAGAGGTACTGGATTATTGGCACGAGTTTGCACAAGCGAAATTGTTGCAGAGTCTAAGCGATCAGTTTCCCATTGAGCGTTGGCTGCACTGTCTGGACACAGTATTGGTAGTCGTTAAGGGGAAGAACGCAGCGAAGGTTCGAGAACTGGCGGCTCGGATTCAGCCGGATCTGGGAGCGCAAGATGCGATTTCGATTCTCGGTGAGATTGCCCCCCTCCTGTTGACCCAAAAGGGAGAGATCAGCAAACGCGATTTTATTGGCGCCCGTGTCAAAACTGACGAGATCGAAGCGGAAATCGATTTCCTTGTCTGTGCTGCGAACCACTTTCAATCCTTCCCGGCTTTCACTGATGACGATGTCCTGCTCATTCGCGTCACTCGCCCACTACTGGCAATCTATGATCAGATCCAACATGTCTACGAACGCCATAAACTCCAACAGGGACAACTCGATTTTGATGACCTGCAGATTAAGGTCAGGGATCTGTTGCAGAATGAGTCAATCTGTGCACGACTGGTCCAAAGATACCCTTACATCATGGTTGACGAGTATCAGGACACCAACCGCTTGCAGTACGAGATTCTCAAGCCGCTGATTTCCGATTTCCAATTGGGGAACCTGTTCATCGTGGGCGATCAGAAGCAGAGTATCTATGGATTTCGCGGGGCAGATGTGCGTGTGTTTCACCAAACACGACAGGAAATGACTGCGTATCAATCCCAATACCGAGGGCATCAGGACGAGTTTGTGTGGTATGATGAAGAACTCCAGGCTAATGATTCGGAAAAACGTGGTGACATCCATCTGCCTGAAAACTTTCGCCTGCTCCGAAACCTCGTCGGTTGCATCAATCTGGTCTTTCAGCCACTTATGGAGACAGCAGGGGTGAACGAGTTTGAGGTAGTCTATGAGCCGCTGATCAAAGGGAGAGCCACTGATCAACCCGGCGATGTAGAGCTCATCATCGGTTCAAAAGGGCAAGCCGGCAGCCATCTGCAGCCTCCCATAGACGAAAATGAGTTAATCGGGGCACGCATTCGCCAACTGATTGGGGCGAGTGCAATGATTTGGGAGCGTAATGGCGATGAGGAGACTCCCCGTCCGATCCGATATGGCGACATTGCTATCCTTATCCGCAGCCGTACCCACTTACCCGAGATCGAGTCTGCCTTGCTCAATGCAGAAATTCCGTACAAAATCACGGGGGGCATCGGGTTTTATCAGCGGCAGGAAATTTACGATATTGGTAACTACCTGCAATTCCTCGTCAACCCTGATGACGATGTGGCACTCGCCGGGGTTCTCCGCGCACCGTTCTTTGGAATTTCGGATGTGGAGTTGTACGAAATCTCGCAGCGGCCGGAACCTCGATCATTCTGGCAAAAGGTCCAAACCTACACCGCTGAACGAATCAGCAAATCATATAATACACAATACACAATACCCGATACGCATCACATTTCCTCCGATTCTCCCTCCTTCCAATCTCCAATCTTTTATGCCGTCGAGACTTTGCGACATCACCAGGAGATCTGTCATCGCCTGCCGATCAGCAGGCTTATCCGCAAGATTGTCAACGACACCAGCATGGTTGGGGTACTTCCTGTTGGGCAGCAGGGCAAGCAGCGGTGGGCGAATTACGAAAAGCTGTTAGATATTGCGAGGGAGTTTGAGAGCGCAGGGTTCACGGATTTGTTTGATTTCCTAGAGCGGTTGAATCTGCTAATCGAGGAGGAGGAACGCGAAGGACAAGCCACAACACAGTTGACGGAGGATACCGTGCAGGTGATGACTGTCCACGCTGCGAAAGGGTTTGAGTTTCCGGTTGTGATCCTTCCACACCTCGATCGGCGATTTCGATACGATTCGGAGCCGTTCATCGATGACGTGCTCGGTATCAGTTTGAGTCCCACAGATCCGGAGAATGGCTACCAACAGAGTGAACCAACCGCTACACAGTTGATGCAGAACCGAGCAAAACAACGAACAGATGCAGAGGAAAAGCGGCTCTTCTATGTGGCAGCAACCCGCGCCCGCGATCGCCTCGTCCTGTCGGGGACGCTCGATTGGCGGGGAAACGCGGGAGGTTGGTTCGGTTGGCTGCTTGCCACATTGGGGTTCTCAGGGATGCCGCATGTCACTCGCGATCTCGATTCTATCGGGGAGGATGAAATCCAACATCCTGTCACAATCGAAGCCTTGTCGGGGGCTGGGACCACACCGATCTCCTTTGATCTACCGATTCGCATTATTAAATCCCTCGATGCGCTCGATTTCGTTGAGGAGGACACGCCCGCGCCACCGCCGCCGGCCGGGTTTCCAGCGTTCCACGTCGATTCATTGCGTCCTTCCCCTGTCAGCGAAACCTTCTCGGTGACGCAACTTGCAACGTATGCGCACTGCCCGACGAAGTTCTATTTGCAACACCGGATTCAGGCGCCAATATCAGATCTTGACCCCGAGAGTACGGCGAGAGGTACGGCGGTTCATGAAGTTTTGGCGCAGTTGCGGACGCAAGCGGATTGCGATCGGGATTTAGAGCCGCTGATTCGTGCCATGTTTGTAGATGTTTCGGTAGAGACGGTTCGTGAGCATGTCGAGAATTTCCTGAATTCTGAGATCGGGGTGATGGCACTGAGTGCGGATGAGCGTTACTGTGAAAGGCACATCTACGCCCAAATCGGTTCGCACCTGATTAACGGAATCGTAGATCGGCTTTTTAAGGATTCGGCGGGATTATGGCATCTTATCGATTATAAGACGGACGCGATTGACAGATCAGAGCTTGCCGACAGCGTAGCACGCTATCGCCCGCAGATTGAGTTATATGCCCTGCTGGTCCATCGGCTCCACCCGCCGCAGGTAGTGATACCGGCCACGATCTTTTTCACGCATCTCGCGGAGCCGTATTCGATGGAGTTAACGGGGGAAGCATTGGAGGAGGTTGAGGGAGCATGGCTGAAGCGGATTGAGGCAATACAGGTCGGAACGTTTGAAAAGAATGCGGAGCACTGCCCAATGTGTCCTTACTTTGTTGATAGCCAGTGCCTAGTTTCAAATTGATAATTGTTAAGTGTCTCGGCACCTATCGATTTGAAAGGGGAAAGTTCGGCTCACCTATGACGACAGGATGTTTGGCTCTCGCTGACGACATTCTAACAGGAGCGTCAACCTTCGTCAGCCGGCTGGATGGAAGCTGTGACGCCTGCCGTCGCTGGAACAACCTGCAGCGGCGGAAGTTCTGGATAGTTCCCGCGCGCCGTCCTCCACGTAATCAGCCCTTCGATGATCATCCACACCTGCAAGGCTTCAACAGCAATGCCAAATCCAAAAAGCAGGTACTTTCCAGTAAACAACCATCCTGTTTCGGGGTTAAACATCTGCCAGAACATCGCCCACGCCGGCATAATCAACATCACCGCCATCGGAAGCGCTGCAAACCAGATCGGTTTATTCCGCCGCAGCAAATAGAATACCGTCACCATAAAGGCAAGTCCCGCCAACAATTGGTTCGTTGCGCCGAAAAGGGGCCAGAGGATTAAGCCGCCGCTTCCGGGTCCCTTTGGCCCTGGCATCAGGGCAACGACACCCCCCAGGAACAAAGCGACGCCGGTTGCCACGTATCGATTGGTGAGCGGTTTAATCTTGACTGTTTGCGCAAGTTCCTGGATGACGTAGCGTTGTAGACGTGTTGCGGTATCCAGAGTCGTTGCTGCAAAACTTGCTACCAGCACCGCCATTATCGTGATTGCCATTTTCAGTGGGATGCCGACGCTCGCAAGGAAATTGCCACCACCTTCGACAAAAGCGCCGACCTTTTTGGCAAGGCTGTGACCTGCCCATCCACCGACAGTTGTCACCGTGCCATCGGCGTTTGTGACCGTTCGGGTCATGGCGTACCGTGTCCGCCAGGCGTCCTGGTATTTGACCTGTTGTCCAGTCGTAGCGTTGATGACTGGTTGGAAGGTGTAACTCGCTCCGGCGCCACTCCGCGTGAAAAGCCCCATGCCAATTCCGGCGCAACATGCGAGGATGACGATCACCGCAAGTCCGCCTTCAAGCAGCATCGCGCCGTAGCCGACATATTGGGCATCTCTCTCCGAAGCAACCTGCTTGCTGGAGGTGCCGGAACTCACCATGCAGTGGAAACCGCTAATTGCCCCGCAAGCGATGGTGATGAAAAGGAAGGGCCAAATCGGGGGGGCGTCTGGTGGAATGTCGGGGGCGATAGCCGGTGCAGACGCGAAGAGGTTTGCCCCCCCTGTGAAACCCGCAATACCAAGACCTAAGACAAGCAGAAGCAAAGCCACGATTAATTCATGGCTGTTGATAAAATCGCGAGGCTGAAGCAGCGTCCAGACAGGGAGGACGGAGGCGATAAAGCAGTAGACAAACAGAACCAATGTCCAGATGACTACCGCGTTGAGAAACGTTTGACCCAGCAACGGAACGCCGAACCACTCCGAAATGTTAATCGGAAGCAGGTACGCGCCGACCGCCATCGCAATGTACATCACTCCCAACGCGATGATGGAAGGCACCAGAATATTCCCACCTCTTCGATAGATCCAAATTCCAATGGCAACCGCAAGGGGAATCTCGATCCAAACCGAAAGCACCGATTCAGGATAGATTGCGAAGATAATGGCGATGACCAAACCAAAAATAGCCAAAACAACGGTCAGCGCCATGAATAAGATGGTTAAAAACAGCAGCTTGGCGCGCGGCGTGATCATTCGTCCCGCGATGTCGCCCACACTTTGTCCACGATTACGGAGGGAAACCACCAAAGCGCCGAAGTCGTGAACAGCGCCGATAAAAATTGAACCTAACACGACCCAGAGCAGGGCAGGCAGCCACCCCCAAAAAACCGCAATCGCGGGTCCAACGATGGGGCCCGTTCCCGCAATGCTGGTGAAGTGATGTCCGAAGATAATCTCCTTCTTCGTGGGAAGGTAGTCCACGTCATCACGTAGTTCCTGGCTCGGCACCTTTGCCTCCGGATTGATGCCAAAGATCTTTCTCGCTAACCATCGTCCGTAAGTGTGGTAGGCGACGATAAAGCCAAAAAAGCTCAACAGAGCGATAATCAGTGTGTTCATTCTTACCTCCTTTAGTTCGTAAACTAAGTGATCTGTTTGTAGGTCCGCATAGGGTTTCTGGACCTGACAGGTTTCCAAAACCTGTCAGGTCCAGAAACCCCGGCCGAACCCCTTTATAGCAAACCAACCACTAAGCTACCACCTATAAAAGGAAATAGCACAAATCTTCAGAATGCTGCGGATTTTTTGACCAGAGATCCATAGCATTCTGCTAATCCGTTTCGTACCCAAGCATTTGGTCATCAAGCAGTGGGCGCATGGGTATTAGGTTCTTTAGTTCGGGTTTCCGCATGTGTTGTCCTTATGTTGTAAGTGTAATGTTTCGCCAGATTTGATCTCTTGATTGGGATTTTGTATCTCTGGCTTTAATTGCGCTGGGAATTGCGCTTTGAAGTTGGTTGTTGAATTTGATTTGTGAAACAGGTTTATTACCGTTGTCCTCACAAAATTGTTTATAGGTTTCATAGAGTTCTTGGCGTCGGATGGTACTGCCTGTTTCTTCTTTAATATATTCTTGGGTAAACGCATAGACCGAATCGTTGCTGGATTTGTACTTCTCCATTTCCTCCATTGTGAATTTTGAGGAGGTAAAGCCGTTCTTCCTGAAAATCCTGTTGATACCTATGATGGCAAGGTTGAAGAAGGCAGACAGGTTTTCTTCGGTGGTAAGCGTAGTTCTCATGTCCACGTTTTTCTCCTGTCCCTCAAACTTGTTGGGGAACGGGATAAATTCCCATTTCCGATAGAATCCGTGTGTTCGGTCATTGGTTCGGGGTGCGGTATTGGCAGAGAATAAGAGCTTGCTGTAAGGCTTAAAGAAGAACAGGTCTCTGTTTTTGCGTTTACCGTCTATCTGGTCGCCTGACGCAATCATCTTGAGGTAGGTCGAATTTTTGATTTCGGATGCAGAAATATCAGCAAAAACATTTGCAAGTTTCCCGAAGATTTCTGCACGTTTGAATCGGTTTTCATCTAATTCTTGGAGTGGAATATGCGTGACATTCTCATTTCCAATTAGGGCAGTAATGAGATTGAGTAAGGTTGATTTACCATTTGCACCTTCACCTAGAAACATGAAATTTTTCTCGTAAGTTAGTATCGGTGTATAGGCAGTATCCGGCAATCTCATAGATAAGATCGATGCAATCTATTGGAACAACGCTTGCAATGAACCGTTGGATTTCTCTTGTAGCGTTTGTAAGTTTTGGCTTTTGGGTCTCCGGGTTGATGACTGGTTCACCTGTATTTGGGTTGATTTCGTAGGCTGCATCAGGTTTATATGTTACTGCGATTCTAGTGATTGAATGGTAGTAAGGTGTGTGTGGTTTTAATTTGGATGTCCGAATATCAAAAAGTCCATTTTTGATATTGAGAATGTACTTGTTTTGCTTAATAGCTTTGGCTTCAATTCGGTCTCTGGTCTTGAAATAGTCTATAGTCTCCTTCTCCGTGTCGGTTCTTTGACACCTCGCCTAACCGTTTTTGAGTCTCGCTCATGACGAAATTCTCGCCGGTATCCCGATAGACACCTTGCTCGTATCGGTAGAGTTGTTCCGCAGTCCAGATGAAGAACTCGTTGTCGAGAGAGATTTCGTCTGCCATGCGTTTGGGGAGGTATCCGCCGTGTCGGTCGTAAGAGAAGAAGCGTTTGGGGTTGTTTGCTAAACGTGCATCTTCGTATTGGAGCCCTTTCGCAGCTTTAATCCAATACTCTAATTCGTATATCAGTCCTCTTTGGATGTAATCGGAAAGATCGACTGATGTTTCTTCTGGCGGTCGTCTTAGTCGTGCGATACGGATTTCTGGGTAAGAGGTAACCGTTTCGCCTGTCTTGTTATCTACTCTCTGATTGAATGCTGATGGATTGTTCTTTGCAATTTCCTTCCATTTTCGCATGAGTTTCTTTGCGGTGTTTACTGCACCTCGTTCACCGGCTTCTGATGAATCTGAATCCGCAACGAAGATAATCTCTTTTACTTTTCCGGTTGGTGCGGCAAGTCTCTCGATTTGGTCGTTTGTCCATGAGATAGTTACAGGGGATACGATTGTATAGTCATTTCCGAAGTGCTGATTGGCTAATATCGCGTCCACGATGCCCTCAGCGACGATGATTTTGTCTCCCTGCTTAATTGTATCCTCGCCCCATAAAACGTGCCTGACGGCTAAATCTGAGACAAATGGGTGCTTCTCGCTTTGGACGAGGTGCTTCACGTACTTCTTATAGTCCTCGATTTGGGGGTTGATAGATCTTCCGATTGAAAATACTGGTTGGCCTCGGAACCAGTATGGGAAAATGTATCGGTCTTGGTATCTATCTCTCAGGGTATTTCTATTACTTTCAAAGAAGAGTCCGGTTGATAGGATTAGTTCTCTATCTTTGACTCCGGTTCGTTCATACAATTTTTGTACAAGCCAGCGACCGCCGGGTGGGGCATAGCCAAGTAAATTCTGTTTGATTACTTCGTCGCTAATTTTACGGTTTTTGAAATACTTTTGTTGCTCTGGTGTCATGTTCTCATGATATAAGTCATGTTCTCATGATATAACTTGAATGCTTCTAGCATGAGCTCTTGAACAGGCTTTCGTTGTGACATTTCGATTCTTCGGACTCCTTGTTGTTCTGGTGTCTGACCGGGAATGTTGATAGCATATTGATCTGCAAGTGATTCGATTGCTGTCGCATAGTCGCAGTTCAATCGATCTTTCTCGTATTCAACAACTTTTCCGCCGCTTTCACAACTGAAGCAATGCCAAAGCTGTCCGGTTGGTGTAACTTGTAAGCATCGTCCGCCTTCTGATGCGTGGTTGTGGCTCCCGGAATATCGGTCTCCTTCTTTTTTAAGGCTCTCGAATTTCTGGATATGGCTTATGATGTCAACCTGGTTATTGATGAGGTCAAAGTCGATTTTGTGATTCATAGTCCATGCTCCTATGTCTTTCGTAAGGAAAGAATGATGTCCTTTCCTTTCTTCGCCTGCAACAGCAGTTTGGCTGAAGTTGCCGGCAACTCCGGCTTAGAGATTATGGGCAGTTCCTCATCGTGCTCAAGCTGTAAGGCAATTTTGGTTTCCTTGGCCTCAATCTTGATTGGCTCCAGTTTCCCAATGAGCCGATAATGGTGTTTACGCACCTGAATTATCCAGCAGTAGTTTGGTTTGACGGGTACGATGACCTTTTCTACGTCCTGTTCTTTGACATTGATAATTTGTTCTCCGAAACCAAAGGGGCTTCCATCAAGTGAGCGGTAAAAGCCCGGGGGAGGAAAGATTTGGAGTACGTAATAAATGTATCTGGGAAAACCGTGCGCAAAACTACCTGCGCTGAAGAACCGTCCTCATCCACCACCCGAAAAATAAACGCGAGTTCCGAATCTTTGCTACTTCCATGAGAAACTTTCGTTTCAACGATTTTCTGACCCTGATGATAATATTCAAGATAGATATGGTCGTGGCTTGAATCCTCGACAAATCCTAAAGTGCGTAACACCTGTCGGAACTTTCTCTTTGAAATTGTTCTTATTGCTGCCAATGTTCTTATTGCTGCCAAGATGACCCCTTCAAAAGAGTCGCTCTAAGAACTCTAGCCTAGACAAAAGGTGTTGTCCAAATCGATCTCTCTGGTTTCTCAACCGGAAATAGTCCCTTTCTATTGAACGAAGCAGATTTGTCTCGGCTTTCACCGCTGTATCGCCCGTTGCAAAGAAGCCGCGTTGCGGAATCAAAGCAATTATCTCATTGTCATCTGCCTCGTCTGAAAATTCTAGCAAAATAGAAAGTTTCTTCTTGGGGAAATGAATAAAATCTAATTTGTATCGAATCAATTCTTCTTCTCCATGCTCTGGTTCAACATCCAAATCGGGATGCACAGTCGAAATCCATGCTTGAAGGTCTTCTTTACTTTTGGCTTTATGCCAGACGTCAAAGGGAAATGAAACTGTTACTTCGGACATCAGTTATCCCTCACTTTTGATGTGTAATCCATCAGGTTTTGTGCTAACAACTCGTCACTCCACAATCCTCGCTTCTTTATCCCGACAGATGACGACATGCTTTTTCCACTTAACATCATCCCTTTCGGGAAAATCCTCCCGGTAGTGGGCGCCTCGGCTTTCCGTGCGTATGATTGCCGCTTTCGTGATCAACGCCGCAACATCGCGTATATTTTGGAATTCAAACCCTTCGATGCTGTCCCAATCACAATTCAGATCTAATTCCGCCAATTCATCGGTGGCCGCCTCCAGATCATCCCGGCACCTGAAAATCCCAGCGTTCTGCCACATGGTCTCTTGAATGATTTTTTTGGCGGCTTCAACGTCAAATTCCCGGGGTGCGGCTTGATACGTTGAAACTTCATCATCAGACCGAATCCGTAGCTTTGTATAGTCTTCCTCCCCGATCGTCTGGGCATACTCAACCGCAGCATTCGCAGCCCGCGCTCCAAACACCAGACACTCAAGCAAAGAATTGCTCGCTAGTCGATTTGCCCCATGAACGCCCGTGCAGGCAACCTCCCCGCAGGCGTAAAGCCCCCGGATGTTCGTCTCGGCGTTTAGATTCGTGCGGACGCCTCCCATCATAAAATGTGCTCCTGATCGAACCGGGATGACATCTGTTGTAATGTCAATGCCATAATGACGGCAGGTGTGATAGATCGTTGGAAAGCGACTCCCTATGAAGTCGGGTGATAAATGGGTCACGTCCAGATAAACACAAGGCGATGCCGTTAATTGCATCTCGTTAAGAATCGCACGGCTCACGACATCACGCGGCGCAAGCTCCTCCATCTCATGGTATTTCCCCATAAACTGTTCACCGCGCGAATTGATTAAGACGCCGCCCTCTCCACGCACCGCTTCAGAGATCAAGAAGTAGGGCACACCCATCAGGAACAGGGTTGTTGGGTGAAACTGGACAAATTCCATATCCATCATTTCACAGCCTGCTCGCCACGCCGCTACAAAACCGTCCCCCGTAGCAACATCGGGGTTGGAGGTGCATTGATAGACACGTCCAACCCCGCCTGACGCGAGGATGGTGGCTTTAGCAAAAATGCAGTGAAGCGTGTCCTCGATAAGCGCAACCACGCCGTAGCACCTATCCGCTTGCGTGATAAAGTCGATAGCGAAGGCGTGCTCGATTACCTGCACCCGATCTTGCGTCTTGAGGTGATTGGCTAGCACATTTGCCGTCTCTTGACCGGTGGAATCGCCACGGTGGACAATACGTCGTCGTTGATGTGCCGCTTCCCTTGTGAATCCGAGCGCCTCCCCCTCCCGGTCGAAGTTTGCTCCCCATTTAATCATCTCCGAGACCCGTTGAATGCCTTCTTCGACCATAATCCTGACGGCGGTTTTATTGCAGAGCCCAACCCCCGCTTTGAGTGTATCTTCAGCGTGGAAAGCAATTGTGTCATCCGCACTCATGGCAACAGCAATTCCGCCTTGTGCATAGCGTGTGTTGCTCTCTTTCAAGACACTTTTGGTAATCAACAGAACATCGCCATGCTGATTGGCTTCAATCGCTGCCCTTAGCCCCGCACTCCCGCTGCCAATCACCAGAAAATCGGTCTCGATTCGCCGTAATTTCTCTGAATCAAAACGGACAATATATTGATGACTCATTATGAATTTGACGCGATCGCGAGGACCGCATGCTACGCACTTTCGTTTAAGCTTTGAAAACAGCGCCTAATCCGACAGCTAATCGAGCAACCTTAGAAAACACCAGCAACCTTTATAACCTTTCCGTTCCCTTCGGCAACCCGCGTTCCATCTTCCAAATCAATATACGCTTCAGCCTCAATGAGGCGTTTGGTAATTTTGACCCGATTGGCCGTAACGATTAATTTATTTCCTGTCAATGCAGGCCTCTTGAATCGTATTTCAAGTTGTGCTGTCACGGCGGGGCCATCAAAGCTCGCAACGCCCACATAGGTAATGGCCTCGTCCAGGAGCGTGCTCAGGATGCCACCGTGTATAACATTTGCCCAGCCTTGAAAATGGCCTGATGGGGTACACTCGATCTTGACCTGCGTCCCATCGGGAGCAATATCCGGATCTACTTGCAAGCCAAACGGGTTTTCCTTACCACAAGCAAAACAACGGTGGTTGTTCTCAACACGCATCCGTCAAATCCCTTAGACCAGAAGTTGCCTTGTCGAATGTATGACCTCGCAGCAACAGAAAAAATGCTCTCGCTCGAAACTTGTGCAATAACCTCTTGCAATTGGACAAGGCGTTCAGTAATCTCCTGAACTTGTTGTGATTGTGGGTATTCTTTGGCCAATTTCTCCCAATCATCGAATGCGACAGTATACCGTCCTTCTTCAAATGAGATTTGACCTGGCCAAACCCCTGAGCTGTCTTAGAGCCTATCTAAAAAGTCTGGGGGCAAACATCAAACCAACCCCGATTAGGACAGCGTTGGTGTCCGAAATGATGAATTTTCGTCAATGCCCGTAAACACTGGGTTAATCTGAATTATTAGATAGGCTCTTATACGGTCACGTATCATTTTTTGTCTTTCCAATAAGATTGGAAGAACGTCTATTTCAAAATGAGATTCAGGTTCGGATTTTGTAACAATGGCACCCGTTGTTCCTGTTATTTTGATTTTTATGACTGAACTTATTGCGGGTAGTTTCTTGGAAGTCTAATAGAGCGCAGAGAAGAATTTCCTCGTTAAGGTGCAAGATATTCTTCACTTTTTAGATGGTCAGCCTAAGGCGTTACGCACTTCTTGATCAAGCCTCTCTGCACCTGCATCTTGAATCCTGATCATGACACACGATACAAGTCGATGAGCAGTCGGCACCCCTGATCCATCGGGGATGCAGATAAATCGTGAAAGACTGGAACTAACTGCGTAACTCCTATCCCTTTTAAGTTTCTGAGCTTAACATAAATTTACATTGTAGCACACTAGATGATAAAAGGCAAATGAAATCAAGTACTCCTCTAATCATTATAAATCGGGTTCAGCGGTCTGTCAACACCTGTTGATCCAAAGCGGGTAATTTTTGTTGATAATTCTCTTGACAGAAAAGCGAATATTTTGTAAACTAAGACCCTATGCAAAAAGTATATGTGCAGAAAGAGCTCTGCGCATAACACAATCCAGTTTTGAAAAGGAGAAGATTAATTAGACATGAAAAGGTTTTCAACCCTACTGATGTTTCTTATTTTGGGTGCCGGTGTTGGGTGTAACCAGGAACAACCGATTACAAATCTGGAAGTCGGTAGAGAGAAGTTGCTTGGCGCCGGCATGTCAATTGAAGCGGTCCAACACTTAAAACAGGCTGAAGTCGAAGAAGCCAAGACCGAAACCGAAAAAGTAGAGCCGCGAGCGCTATTACTCATTGCTTACTCGTATGCCCTGCTTACAGGTGATGCCCAAACTCATGGCATCGCAAACGAGTACAAACAGGAACGAGATAAACGGATAGCGTCATTAAACCAGGCCGAAATGAGAAAATTGCTTAATCTGCTTGATGAGCGGCATCGTACGCAGGACGCAACGATGCAGGCATTGGTTGACGCAGGAACAGTGGCTGTCCCGTTATTAATCGAAAGCATCGGTCGGAACAGATATGTAAAGATTCGAAATAATTTAGTCGAAATATTGCATCAGATTGGTTCCAAAGGATTGGATCAGGTTATCACTGCTGTCAGCGACGCCAATACGCCACCTGCTGTGAAGGTGAGCCTCGTCCGGTTGATTGCACGGATAAATGATCCGGGTGTAGTTCCATCCTTAGAAGCAATACGAAGCAGCAGTGATATTGGACTGAAGATGGAAATTAACGTTACCCTTTATCAGTTTGGCAAAACAGAGTACAGGTCAGAAATCATTGGAGGTTTGAGTGAGAGCGATATCGTTGCGCGTCGGGCTGCTGCAAAGGCGTTGCCCATCATTAATGATGCTCCAAAAGATGAAATGATCAAAGCTCTCAGGGATTCTGATGCGAAAGTCCGTATGTATTCGGCACAAGGACTGGAAAAATTTCCGACTCAAAACGCCATCAAGCCTCTCATCGAAATCCTTAAAGATAATACGGAGGAAGAGAATGTCAAACAAGCAGCGGTAAAAGCTTTGATTGCTCATGGTGAACACGACTTTGGGAAAATTTTAGCACGGCGTTTAATTCAGGAATTACCCCATGCGAGTGAGCCAAACGATCGGATCCGGATGGTTCAGGTTCTCAAAAGCGATGCAGTTCAACAGCAGATTAAGACTGCCCCGAAAGCACATGATGATAATATTGAATATGATCTCTATCTGTATTATCATGAAAAAGAACAGAACGATATGGTTAAAGAAGAGCTGAATGTCTTACTGAACGCGCTGGGGAACTAAAGGCTGTGGGGAAATGTCTGTGTCCTCTTATTTCCGCGTGTGTCTCCTACTGGTTCGTAAGTTCGACCTTGGGTTTATGGAGTGCAAGGTGATGAAGACTAAAAAATCAATCCGGTAATCGAAACGCCTTGAACTGAGGTTCAGACGAATCACTCAAGTTCACTCGAAGTAGATTAACACGTAGTCTTAGTCGTCTCAAAAGGACAGTCGCTAAAGTGTAATTGACGAAATAAATTTCCAACGATTATCTTGATCTTCTTTGTCCCAACACAAATTTTGTACTCCAAATGAGCCCACCGATTTCTTACACTTAATAGGACTTACGCAAGCTCCATACGAATCGCAGGAGATTTGAGTTGTTGTCGTAAATACTCCTCCAACACTCCGTGTTTGACCTGATAAATGGTTTGCTGGGTCTGATACGCCACGTGCTCGAGCCGAATCCAAACGAATAATGCACAACCAATATGGTTGCGAACAAACCGTGCCACTCGGCATTGACAACCTTCAACTCTTGTCAACTGTTTGGCTTGCCGGTGAAATTGCTCAATCTTCCAGCGCTAGTTACACGCCTGTTGTGCAACCGAAGTGTCGTTTTGAGCCAAGTCGTTGGCCACAACATAATCCGTGCGTCTGTTAGAAGACGCGACCCAGAAAAGTTTCACCCCCGATCTTATCGGGATTCAGAGCACCTTGTGATGCTTGGGAAATCCGCTGATTTTGAGAAGTTTCCCGCGTCGGATTTCGGTCTCACTCCACTGCAATCCATCAACACACGGGTAAGGCTTTTGCGCATTGGAATCATCCACCCCGATAAGATCGGGATTCGAAGCAACCTGACGATTGGATTTCAGCGGGCAATAGTAATGTTTTCGGAGCCGCTCAATGTGTATCATCAAATCTTTGGTGGCATACCAGCAATCCATAAGGAGAGTTGCTTGTGATAAACTAGGTTCTGTTGACATTTCAAGGGAGCCATATAAGAGTGGCGACAAAGCTGAGAAATCCAAAATAACGGACAGCTAGCTTCTCAAACCGAGAGACAAACCGAGAGAAGATACGACGATACCATTTTATCTTGTTGATGAAACATTCAACCCGATGTCTCTCTTTGTATAAGTGTTTGTCATACGTTCTTTGGTCAACACGATGACTTTTTGGCGGTATCACCGCAATCGCTCCATTCGCCTCAATAACGGCGATAAAAGCGTCCGAATCGTACCCCTTGTCTCCAATCACATATTCACTGTTATATCCGATTATCAACCCTTCCGCCTCAGTTATGTCATGTCTCTGACCGGGTGTCAGATGAATTCTTAGGGAATTGCCTAGTCCGTTAACTGTGATGTGAATTTTTGTACTGAAACCGCCCCGAGACCGACCTAATGCTTGGTTTTCAGTGCCACCGTTTTTTTAAGGCACCAGCCGCACACGGGTGAGCGCGGCAGATGGTACTGTCCACAATAAGCGACTCGATATCGGGGTCAGAGGCAAAGTGGGGGGGCATCTGTGTGAAGATACCTTTGTCGCACCACCGAGCAAACCGCTTGTAGCGGGTGTTCCATTTGCCATAGGTGTCTGGTAGAAGTTTCCATTGAGCACCGCTACGAGTCACCCACAGGACGGCTTCGACGAAGCGGCGTGTAGCAGCTTCGTCGCCAACATAGATGGTGGGACAGCTAAGAAGAAACCGGTATATCTTATTCCATTGTTCATCAGGTAAGGTTATTGGCGTCATTCTTCTATTATGCCACAACCTTATACTCAAATGTCAACAGAACCTATTTATTTTGCGTAAGTCCTAACTTAAAAATAGCCCGCTGCGGTTCTTTCCCTTCCCATTATGAAGTTCAGTTCTTAGCTTGGAGGCAAGCGAGCTCTGGCTGATTCGCAAATGGGCGCTTCACACGATCCGACTTCCCTTTCTATCCAAGCCTAGTTACTATTGGTGCTCATCTGATTTTCCATATGAAAAAACGAAACGCACTTTTAATTCTGGTCACAATTATTCTTATTGCCCTCATCATTGGGGGCTTTTTTTTCTTGCGGTCTTCCTATCTCCTGAATCAGACCCGTCTGGTGTTAGAAACTCAACTTGAAAAACAGTTAAAACATCCGGTTACAATCGGGCATATATCGGGAAATATGTTGACTGGTTTGAATATCGAACAGTTTGAAATTTCGGATTCGTTTGCAGAAAATCCCGCTCTAATTTCTCTTGATGAGATTGCAGTTAAATATAGATTATGGAGCTTACTGCGGGGTAAATTCCTCATTACTCGGCTTGATTTGAAGGCACCCCAGGTCAATGCTCGTATAGATTCGGACGGCAATCTCAATTTGGCAAAGCTAATTCCGAAAGAGGGGACAGAATCGAGCGGCAAACTCCCTGTCCAGCCGTTAATATCTGATATCAGTGTCGAAAATGGCGCCATCAATTTTGACGATGTAAAGCGGGCATTCAAAATTGCAATCAGTGGAATTCACAGTCACAGTCGTATTGATGGCCCGCTAGCGGGATGGAAGCATATCGGCAGCTTAGAGGTGCGAGACGGGCGTTTTGAACTGAATGGCGTTGAAACTCAGATTGATGAATTCAAAACTGAATTTGAGCTGCAAGAGAACGAGGGAGCGCTGCAATCATTCCGTTTGGCGCTGGGAAATTCCCTCCTGACCGTCGCTGGCAAAGCGACCAACCTTAGTAAACAATCCCCACTTGTAGAAACGCAGGTTCAACTCACCCTCGATTTCCACGACGTGCAAAAAATCCTATCCACTCAAGAGGAGATAGAAGGGGTAGCAGAGGTAAACGTTGAAGCGAGTGGCACGATATCGGAAATCGTCGGACAGCTCGGGTTCAAACTCCCCTTTGTCCAGTTAAACAATCTCCAGCTTGAAAACTTGATTGTGCAAGCTGAGTTCACACCAAAAAGTTTCCGTATTACCCAAATTGATGGGACGCTTGCATCAGGAAAACTAACAGGTGGGGCAGAGATCAACATTAATCCCGAAGGCGTTGATTCGCAGAACCTTGCGTACAAAGGATGGCTGCAACTTGCTTCCCTCCGGGCTGAACAGCTTCTACCGATGATCATTGACCTCCCTGAAGATTTTTTAGTCGTCAAGGGTAGGGTGGATGGTAAGATTCAATTCAGTGGCAGTAGTTCAGATCCACACGATATCGAGCTTGATGGCAACCTGAAATTGACCGATGCAGCGCTGAATGACGTACCAATCCGTGTTTCAGGGGCGCACTACATGATTGATGATGACCGCTTATCGCTTACCGCGAACCTCGACGAAGCGCAAATTGAACTCAATGGCAAACTCGGATTAGCCAGCCAGCACGATCTGGATCTACGCATTACGAGCATCGATGTCGGAAAACTCGCACAGATTTTGCGGATACCCGATTTGGCTGGTGATGGGATATTCACCGGAAAAAGCACCTCCGAAGTTTTGCTATCGGCTCACCTCAATATCCCGGAGGCGACATTGTTTGATGTGCCGATCGGCGTTTTGACAGCAGATTTTCATTACGCTGATGATCGCGTTTTTCTGCATCCGGTACGCCTTATCAAGGGAGAAAGTGAATTAATTATAGAAGGAGTCGCCTGGCCTGAGGGGGATGTTCCTGTCGAATTGACGGCGCGTATGCAGCCATTTCAGATTGCAGACTATGTCAGACTTGCAGGGGCAGATTATCCGATCGAGGGGGTAGCAACCGGAACGTTGGTGTTGGACGGGACTTTAGGGTGCCTTGACGGTCGCGGGACGCTTCAGATTGTGAACGGAAAGGCATGGGATCTGGCGCTAGATCCGTTGACGCTTCCGTTAGAGATTGAAGATTATGTCGTCAAAATCTCAGATTTCGAGTTATTGACTCGTGGACAGCGGGGTATCCTCACCGCACAGATCAATGCAGATCTGGACTATGAGATCGAGTTCCAGAGTGAGCCGATGCGACTGGGGGAGATTGCCCTTGCACGCAGGATGACAGACTTCCAATTGGACGCAGAGCTCGTCGTTAAAGCGAATGGCAAAGCAAACGCAAACGATCCACGGGTTAATCTGAGCGCTGACATCTCAAGTATCACCTATGCTGGAAAGCCACTGGCTGATGTCTATATTACTGGCGCCTTCATGAACAATGCACTGAACTTTGAAGGCGCAGGCTTTGATGATACCTGCCAAATTCGCGGGGTATTGGAATCAGCAGCGGGAAGTCCGTATCAGATTGCGGTTGATGGTACAGGGGTAGACGTTCTTCCTTTCCTGCGAATCTTTGACGATGCCCTTGGGGACTATATCACAGGCACAGCAGATGGAAACCTTGACGCCGCTGGAGCTCTGGAAGATCCAACACAATTTAAGTTAAAGATGTCCCTATCCAGGCTTGCCCTTGGGATCAATGAGCAGCAGTTGATTAACCCCTCTCCTATCAACCTGAACTTCGCAGACAACCTTTGGCAAATCCAATCCTTTGCGCTTGCCGATAGACGCGATCTCCGCCCATTCCTCAATGCGTCAGGCGCTTTTCGCGTCGAACCTGCGAAGGGTTCTCCCTCTTTAGAAGGTCTTGAACTCTCGGTTTACCGGAGGGAAGTTAGCAGGAGGCGGCAAATGGACGAATTACGCAATACGCTTGATTTCACCGTAGAATCCGACGGTTTCGCACTCGAATACTTAGCCGACGTGTTGGCGTTGCCGCCGGTTATCTCAGGTACAGCAAGCTACAAACTCACAGGGAGCGGGAGATTTGACAACCCGCAATTGGCGTTGGATTGGGCGATTCCCAATCTCTCCCTCGAAACACCTGTTGGTCCCATTGCGGTCAGTGAGGCAGAAGGGCAGTTGGTCTATCAGGATGGAAGCCTGACTATTAACCTGTTCGATTTTCTGTTGCTTGGCAATCCGGTAGGAGTGCAAGGCGATGTGCAGGTAGCACCTGATAATTTCCAATCTTCAGTCCTCAATCTTCAATCTTCGATCTCTAATTTTCAATTGGCTTCTCTGGATGAATTCTTTCCCCAAATCTCTCAGCTTGGGGGGCGTTTTGATCTCAAAGCACAGATTACAGGTGACCTGTCTCAGCCGGAGTTAATCGCCTCGATTCATGTGGCTCAAGGAACGATGCAACTCCTGGATTTCCCACAACCGGTTGAGAGTTTGGAAGTCAACCTCCAGGTGTCGGGCGGGCAGAAGTCGTCACCTGAGTTAGTCACAATCGATCTGAAATTGGCTGATTGGCAGCTTGGGGGTGGGCAGTATCATGCACAGGGGGATTGGCGTTTACCCAAAACAGAAGATTCTCTCCTCCGATCCAGAGATCGGAGTCTCGGACTCTCAGTTTACCGGAGGGGAGTTAGTGGAGGTCGATTGTCCCCCGCGAAGGGAGATTTCCCTAACCCTTCCTCAGATAAGCGGGGGAATCAGCCGGAAGCCTCATTGCGCTCAATTCTTGATGCTCTGGAAGATAACGATTCCGTTGCGTTTCGGCTTCAACTTGATGGCACGGACGTGAATCTCATAGGGCTGGTGGACTACGTAATGGGGCGAGATATTCCCAATATTGAGGGCAGAGTCGATATGACGCTTGAGCTCCAGGGGAGCGGTTACCGTCCGGATTTGGTGTCCGCAGCCCTTGTGTGTGATGATTTGCATATCAACATCAAGGATCGCGAGGTGCAGAATCTGGATGAAATCCACTTCCGTTTTGCAGATGGGGAGCTCAAGGTCGAACCACTTCAGATTGGAGGAGAAGACACAACCTGGCTCAATGCCGCAGGAACTATCGATGTCGATGGCAATATGGATTTTCTCCTGGAATTCGATCGTCTGCCATACGCTGTGCTGATACCGGCAGTTACACTGACGCTCTTCGATCAATCCCTCCTTCAGTTGGACGGTAATCTAACCAGTCAGATTCAGGTGCAGGGTAATCTCGCGCATCCGATCATCATGGCAAAGTGGGAATCAGACGGTCGCCTTGGAAATGCCAAACTCAAGGATGTTGGATATGCAAACTATCAAGAGAGATTGCTTGTGGTGCGGAACACACAACGGATTGCTGGCGTAAGCAATTATTTAGATGTGTCCGGCAGAATTCCGATTAATCTTGCCTTTCAACCGCTAAATCTTCCGGATCGATTTTTGAATCTACCTATTGACTTGCGAATGCGTGGTCAGCGCATCCCCCTGACCCCCCTTGCTTTGCTGTTTTACCCCTTGATTGAGGAGGCCATCGGTACTGCCGACATAGATCTTAAAATACAGGGGACAACAGCTTCGCCTTACCCGCAAGGGAAACTGTCCGTTTGGGATGGTATGCTGAAACCAACCGGTTTTGATACGCCCATTTCACAGGGGAGGATTGAATTGGTGGCGGACAGAGGAGAAATTCGCATCCCAAAACTCAGTTTTCAGATCGGCCAGGGGAAGTATGACGCTGAAGTCAAATTGCGGATGAATGGACTTACCGCAACACATTTCGAGGTAAGTCGGTTCAAGGTCAACAAAGCAAGAATTTCTGACTTTGCTCGCGACCTCTCAACGGCGGAAACTACCTCTGATCCCGATATGTCCCGATGGGCTTGGGATTCAAAACAACCCCGACGGATCGGGGCAGAACCCGCCCCGATTCATCGGGGCTCTTCGGCAACTCAATCTGGGGATTTGAATGGATATATTACGGCGGAAGCCAGTTTGAACATCCCGGTAGATCAGTTTATCATCCCCGGTGAAACCGCATGGGCTCCCAAACTGATTACTCCATTCAATCCACCAAATGTGATTAAGTATGTAACGGGCAAGTTAAATATTCAGAATATCCTGGTGGAGGGCTTAGGCTACCAGATCCGGAACCCCAGATCGATTGAAATTCAACTTGCAAACCAGAGATTAAGCCTGAAAGATGGATTTATCTTAGAAGATCAGAAGCTAGCAGTAGACGATGCAAAGCGCCTTCGAGTGGCAGGCTTCGGAAGCTGGGAGCTTGGCAAAAAGTTGCTCTTTCACATCGGAATGAGAAATTTCGATCTCGGCTTTATTTCAGGCTTCCTTCCGGATGCTTATGCCGTTCGTGGTTTTCTTAACGCATCGCTCGATATACGGGGGACGGATGCAGAACCGAAAATCGATTTCACGTGGGAAACTCCAGAACTATGGATTAACCAAGCGGAGGTCGATCAGTTTACCGGTAGTGTGGTGTATGAAGGTCGGAAGATACGGTTCGGTGGAAAACAAAACAGTGAGGCGCGTTTTTCCATTGGAAGAAATCGTGCCAGTCTGTCCGGGCTGATTCCATTTCACTTGTCTCTGCTCGACCTCAAAGCTGAATCACTATCACAGGATACTGAGGAAAAATCAGAGAAGATTGAAGGGAGATTAGATATAGTAATCGAAAATTTAGACTTCCTACCGCTCATTATACCCCAATTCGCCTTTTCGAACGGCGCCGGCGGAATTAATGTAACCCTTGGCGGTCAGATTCACTCACCGAAGCTCAAAGGGTTCGCAGATCTGAAAGACCTCGCCTTCGAGTTGCCAGATTCGCACATCAAGGTGGAGGATGCCAGTGTGAATCTTGATTTTACAAACAACAACGTGAATATTCAGCGCATCGAAGGGATTTTGAATGGTGGAACATTCGATATCCACGGTGCGATACAATCCAATTGGCTAAATGTACAGCGTATGGATGTTTTCGCCAAATTGAGCGGTGGTACTACTTTTGAACAAACCGGTCTTTACTGGGTCAGGTGTCAGAAAGTTGATTTGGAGATGAAGGGTCCTGTCACGACAAATGGAAGTCTAAACCTCCCACCATTAAGCGGCTCAATCCGTATTGATGAAGGACGATACGAGCAACACTGGAAGCAGTTGGTCGAAAGCTGGATTGATAAAGAAGCGGAGGTGCAGTTTGAAGTATGGTTCGATTACCCGGTCGTGCGCGATCTCCAGTTAGATCTTGATATCGTTGCCCCTAATAATCTCTGGGTGGAATCTAATTTGGGGAAAATCAAAGTCGAAGCATCGGTCAATGGTAAGATCGTTGGTCCGGTTCAAAACCCCGTTTTCAATGGGCGCGTCGAACTATTGGAGGGCGAACTTTCCCTCTTTGCCATCGACCACCAATTTGAGATTAAGGGCGGGTCGTACATAGAAAACAAGGATTCAATCGAATTTAACCCATGGTACGATATTACTGCTGAGACGGTTGAGCCAATACGGAATGTCAAGATTCCCAACACAGATGGGCAGATCCGCACAAAAGATCTAAAAATGACAGTGCACTTAAGTGGCTACCTTAACGGTAAGCATAGTCTAAAGCTTCAGGAGGAAGTTCTCAGAAAGGAAGCCGGCGAAGAGTATCAATTGACCCCGAGCCAGCTCCTTTCCATTTTAACATTAGGTGGCACAGATCCGTTTGCCTCTGAATCGTCGTCCGCAAGTGCGACCTCAGACATCTTCCTTCGACAGTCACAGCGATATCTCGGCAGTCGGCTCGCGAAAGTTACGGGGTTGAGTGAAACCCATCTCGACCTGAGCCCTGATGATTTTGAAAAGTCCCGATTTATCTTGACGAAAGAACTTTCTAAACGCCTCGCGCTGACTTATTCCTCTACCTTCCAACTGCACACTGAGCCTCGAATTGAAGTTGAATATCAGATTAGCCGGCATTTTGCCGTCAAAGCGGAAAGGAATGAGCAGGGGAAATACGGCATAGATCTTAAGCTGGAGCAGAGGTTTTAGCAAATTGGCGCAGGAAGGATGGAAGGGACAAAAAGGAAGAATGGAATGAACGGGAGGGACTTGAATGCAATACGCATTACGTTTCACGTTTCATCTGCTGCTCATCAGCTTAATGATTGCGCTCAAGTCCGTTTGGGGACAACCTGAAGATGCCGCTATTGTTGAAATTCATTACAGTCTGAACGGTGAAATCATCAATGCGTCTCCACTGCTCACCGATTTGCAGCGCAAGACGACAATTCAAGCTGGAAATCCAGTTTCCCGTTATTATATCCGCAAAAGCATCGAAGCGATTTATGCAATCGGTCACTTTTCTCAGGTCAAAGCGGTTGTGACTCCTGCGCAGGATGGCGTACTATTGAGGTTCCGGCTCACAAGCAAAACACGAGTCGGAGAGATTGGGTTTACAGAGACCCGCCTAGATAAAGATCTATTCCTTGAAGTGATAAAATCTCGTCCGGGGAAGGAATATTCCGTCGAGATAGCAAAGGAAGATCAACAAAGAATTCTCGATTTGTACAAAGATTACGGATATTTTCAGGCGGCAGTTGGCCTGATTCCCTCTTCTGATTCAACGCCTAGTGGTAGAGTAGATCTGCTATACGACATCAGCGAGGGGGACCGGGCCCATATTCAAGAAATCCAATTTGAAGGCGTGAAGTCAATCGAAGAGAAAAGGCTGGAGAAGGACATCAGAAGCAAAAAGGGTAATGTCTACCAAAAGCAATCGGTTGATGACGATACTAGCCGCATTCGAGACATATACCGAAAAAATGGGTATCTAACCGTAAAGGTTGAATCTCGCTTGAATTATGATGATGAATCTGGGGCTGTTTCTCTGCTCTACAAAATTATTGAAGGGAAAAAAGTCAATGTCGAATTTGTTGGTGACGGTATTGATAGATCAGCGATTGAGAAAAAGCTAATCTTGTTCAAAAAGGACAGCTATTCAGACATGATCCTTAGCAGCACAGCCGGACAGATTCGTCGAATCTATCAACAGAAGGGGTATTACGATCCGGAAGTGAACTACCAGATCGAACGGGAATCGAATTGGGAGGTTGTCATCCGTTTCGATATTGAGTTAGGTGAAGCCCCGCGTATTCGCCGCATCAATTTCGAGGGGAACCAAGCGTTTGATAATTCGGTACTCCTGGATCAAATGGAAACCCAACCTCGCAGTCGATTAATTATCCCCGGATTCGGGTGGCTATTTTCTAAGGGTGTTTTCAACCCGGCGACTTATGACACGGATCGGCGTGCGTTGGAACTCTTTTATAAAAAAGCGGGCTACCCGGAAGTCCAGATCACCACAGGCAAAGAGATTGACAAAGAGGATCAGCTCATTTTATACATAAAGATCGATGAAGGCAGACGGCAACTCATAGATCGTGTTTTAATCGAGGGTGCCACAATCTTTGAAACGAGCCAGCTATATGCAAAGCTCGCAGCGAAACCGGGAACGTCTTACAGCAAAAATATTGTCGGTCATGATCAGCGTGAGTTCCAATCCCATTATGACCGAGAGGGATATATCTACACAAGTATTGAACCCCACTACCAGCAGGAAATACGCACGCTTACATATCGGATTTCCGAGGGGGCGCAAGCCAGGTTCGGCAAATTCTGTTTCGATGGAGATAGGCGAATTAAACTCCATGTGCTGCGGCGAGAATTTGAAAGCCTCGGTCTACGCGAAGGGGCGGTATTTAACCATGACAAGCTGTTTGTTGAATCCCGACAGCGTCTGTTGACCTCCGGACTTTTTCGAGCAATCGAGATAAAGGCGCCGGGGCGACTCGTTAAGGATACGGAGATTATCGACGTCGATGTGAGCGCTGAGGTTAGAAAACCAGGGTCAATTAGCGTGAGTGGAGGATATATTTCTTCTGAAGGAATTCGCGGCACGGTTGGTATCACCCATAACAACTTATTCAAGCGTAACATGAGAGCCGGTGGAAAAATCAGCAGAGGTACAAGAGGAAATCTCTATGAGGTGACCCTGATTGAACCGTGGCTCAATCTGCCGCTCATTGGACATACCATCGGAACTTTTCGCTTGTTTAACGATAATCTGGAGGAACACGAAGATATACGCGCACGCGGTGGAACAGCGAACCTTGCCAAACGGCTTGGACAATTTAGCAATCTTGCGATACAGTACAAATATCAAGATCTGCGCGACCGTGCTGACCCTCCTAAAATCCAGACAACGGTAAGCAGTCTCGGTCTTGAGATTCATCGAGACAACCGCGATCACTTTCTCAACCCGAAGAACGGCTGGCTCAATGAAGGTGCGATAGAGTATGCGGGTGGATTTCTCAAAGGGGAAACCAGTTTTTTCAAATTTACAACAGACCATCGCTATTATTGGCAGTTCTGGGGGGATACTGTCCTTACCGGTGCAATTCGCTTCGGCTATGAAAGAGGACTCAGAGGAAACCGTGATGAGGATATTATCTCCTTTGAACGTTTCTATGCCGGTGGATCGACAACAGTCAGAGGGTATGAGGAGAGGGGGCTGGGGCCTGAGGATGAATTCGGAAATAATCGAGGGGATGTGGTATTTATTTTCAATACCGAATTACGCTTTCCAATCTATAAGTTCATCGGTAGTGTCATGTTTTTCGACACAGGAAACGTCTGGAATGAACTCTCGGATATTGATGATGCTTTACCCCAATCGGCAGTGGGCTTGGGAGTGCGTTTAGATACACCTTTAGGACCCGCCCGTTTTGACGTTGGCGCGCCGCTAACAGGGAAATTTAAGCCCCGGTTTTATCTTCAGCTAGGTCAGGCATTTTAGCGCCTATCTGCGTCTACGAGGTGTCTTTGAAGGGGGTAACCTTGTCTTTTCAAAGGCGCTTTTTCTGTTTGTTGTTATGAGATTGGAAAAGAGGTCAAGAGCAATGGATAAGGATGTCATGCAGAATCGGTTGTCACATAAGGAATCGGGTAAGTGCTTGTTAGTGGCGTTCCGATCCCGACTGACACTTGCGCTCGTCAATGAATGCTCCGGTGACAAGTTTCAGATGGGTGACAGACGCTACCGAGACAAGGGCTATGGAGACTGGACAGGCTTTTACGATTGGCTCAAGGATTCCGATGGAAAGATTCTTGGCGTGCGATACTGGCCCTTTAGAGAAATTCATCTCCCGATTAAGAAACTATTTCAACTTCCTTATGTCGTTGTGGCAAAAGACAGGTCCTATATAGAGATCTACTTTTCAAACGATCACCAGGTAGATGCCCAATGTTCAGACGACCAGGACTTCGGTGCTAACAAGGTCTTCTTGACTGATCAGAGTGAGTTGGCTATCTCCTTCAGAAGACCCAGGCTGAACATTCAAAATCTATCAGCAACCTTGAAGGTGATTCCAAAGTGATTAAACACGCGCTTGGTATAAAACCTTAGTTTTTGTCCTCGTATCATATCCGCCAATCCGAACTTTCACCCCATCAGTTTTACTTCCATATCTCACCTTTGAATGATTCCCCGCTTAGCAATTTAAGGTACAGGCGACTCCAAGATCAACAACCCCAAATCGCTCGGAAACACAGGCCCCGCCTCCGGCATCTGCTCCGCCCAGTAAACTGCATGATCATCGGATCGGTGAATGACAAAGTTGAAGCCGATTCGGTTGTGCCGTTTGGTCTTCAGTGGATCGAATCCGCGAAGGACAGTGGCAAACGGGATGCGAGCCTCAATCGTATAGTAATCGGATCGCTGTCTCACCGCAACATTGAGATTCGCTGCTTGATAGTTCGGGATAAATTCCGGTGCGCCCTGTCCGATATAAGGTCGGTCACCCTGAAAACCTCCACCATTTGGACACATCCAGAATACATAACGGTGTGGATTGCTCTCCGCCTGCAAGTAGCTTGGCTTTTTGACTGCGTCCGGTTGCAGATCGATGTGCAACTCCAGTGTATCTGCTCCGTGGTAGTATTCCAGTACATCTGGGACCACAACATTATCATCGTAGATCTGTGCGAGTAGATACAGGTAATCTCTGTCCCACTGTAACCAGAGGAGTCCCTCGTCTTGAGACGTTTCAAGTACATTTTCCAGGGGCCAACCGTCTTCATGTCCATCGATGAGTACAGGACGGCTCGTATATGGCACCCAGGCAATCAAATTTGCACGGCAGTTGCTGCTGATCTCCACGTTGGTTTCGCCCGTGTCAATAAGGGCATCCTCATAAATCGCCGTGACGGTTTCCCCACCAATAAGTCCGAGAGAAGGTGAAATGCGAAACGCGCCATGTGATGCATCATCCGTATAGTGTGTTGTGTATTGTGTCTCGTGTGTTGCGGCCTTTGTCTCAACTTGTTGATTCGTTGATTCGTCGATTATCGTTCGCCCGTGCTGTGTTGAAAGCTCCCCTCGAAAAATGTGCGAATTCGTGCTCTCCTCATGCAGCGTGACCACCGTCTCCTGTGTTCCTGTTTTTACCCTTATGTCTGTCGATTCAATCATGAACGGATCAAGATTCAAGTCTGCGTCTTCCAGCCGAAAGTAAAGTGTGGTTCCAACATTAAAATTCCGAACTGGCGTGCCGTCTTTCCGGATAATCACGAGATACCCACGAACCCCTCTGTTGGTATACGCGCGATCTTCAACGACAGGATTGTTCACATTTGGAAAATTCGGCGTATAGGTTGCTCGGATCTCTTCGTCGCCTTGCACGTCAAGCGTCTCATCTGCGACCGGTGTCGTGCCGTATCGGGTTGGGACCGATCCGACAAAAACCCCTTCAGTCCCTGATTTTTTAGAAAGGGTGACCTCGACCCCATCCCGCGTTTTGTCGCCGGTGACGGTGATCTGGACTTCATCGGCTTCGACCACTGTGCTGAGAAGGAGATCCTCTAGCCAGAAGTAGATCGTTTCACCCGCATTGAAGCTTCCCAATTCATGGGCAGACGCAAGCGCCCCCATTGTAGGGGCGGTGTTGAACCCCGTCCGAAGGGCGTCTTCATCAACAATCCGCAGCACGCCTGCACTACTGCCCAACACAACGGATTGGATCTGGAGCTGAACCCCTGTTTCCCCGGTTGTGGTAATTTCGTCGGTATATACGACGGTGATCACCTCTTTGTCTGTGACCTGCAGGATATGATCTGTGGCGAGTAGTGAGCGGTCACTGGTGACTGGTGACTCTCCTTTTTGGGTTTGTAAGTCGCCCTCAAAAATCGCGCTGTTGGGCGATGTCTCACGCAAAATCATCTGAACTTCGTCAGCAATGACGTTTCCGAAGACAGTTACTTCTGCGCTGTCGGTCGCTGTTGGGTATACATTCAGATCTTTATCCTGCAACCGAATCCTTAATTTTTCGCCGACATTGAAACTGCCGGCGCCAACAGAAAACCCGCTGATTATCTTGCGACTTTCTGCACTGTAGATTTCCAGTTTGCCGTTATCACCCGTTTCGACAGAGAGTTGTACCCGAATGGGCACCTGTGTCGCCCCCGTATCTTGCAGGGCATCGACATAGGTGAACGTCACGATCCCTTCGCCCTGCACCTGTAAGATGTTATCGTTCGGAATTGGCGTGTCACCGTGGCTGGTTTTGACCTCACCACGAAAAATACCTGCGCTTCCCGTTACCTCAACCATCGTCACACGGATATTATCCCGAACTACGTCTTCGGTGAAATCGGTTTCAAACAATTGCGCCATTGCGTTTGTCGTGCTGAGGTCAGCATCCTGAATCTCCAAAATCAACGTGTCACCGGCTCGGACACGCGATATTTCGACGTTCCTGGCCGAAGCATAATCAAAATCCCGTTTATTATGGACTTTGAGCGACCCTGCCGTGCCAACGTTCGCCTCACAGACATCCCAGATTTCAATATACGTTTCACCCGTTGATCGCAATTCGTCGACATAGGCTGCCCGTACCTGCTCGGCGCCTTGCACCTGTAGAATGCCATCATCTTCCTGCGGTTCCGTGCTGTAAGCCGTTTGGATCGAACCGAAGAAGGTACCATCCCCACCGGAGACACGGGGTTCTCCCCCTACAGATTGGAAAAGCTGCAGCGTTTCTTGATCGTTCAACGTCTTCCCAATGAGCGTAATTTCGACGGATTCATCGACGATGTCCGCATCACGGAGGTGGAAGTAGAGTTTGTCGCCGGCGTTGAAGTTCTCCAAATCAGTGAGGTAGTTGGCTTTGACGATTTCAAGTCTCCCATCTTTTCCGGATCTGACCTGTGCTTTGTCTATAACAGTGACCTGCGTTTCCCCAGAGCCCTGGAGCGCGTCAACATAACTGATTGTCACTATCTCTTTGCCTGTGACTTCAAGCATATCATTGGACGTGTCCGCGCCGGTCGCATATTGAGTTGCGCATGGCGCCATGAATTCCCCTGACGCTTCGGATGTCTCTTTGAGCGTGAGTTGATACCGATCGTTAAGTTGGTCGCCGCTCAAGGTAACACTGACAGTTTCCTGTCGATTATCATCGTGGTTCAGATCTGTGTCACGCAGGAGAATCGTGGGTGGAGTGCCGGCCTTAAAGAATTTCAGATTATTAACAATCAGGAGGTCGGTTGTCTGGTTCAAATCAATCTGTGCCGTATCACCAATCCGGACGCTTGCTTGCGAGCTCACCGGGATGTTTGTTTCGCCGGTTGCCTGAATCTGATCTAGGTAGATTGCTACCGCCACCTGGGTGCCAACGGCTTGTAAGACGCTGTCATTCGGTGTTGGGGCTTCGCTGTAAGCGGTGATAATTGATCCAACATATCGCCTCTGCTCCGGTTGGTAGGTCAGTTTAACGGGCTCGATCTCTTCCGTTTCTGGAATGACGAGATTGACAGTTATCTCTGTATTGCCGATCGTTGATTCACTGATTTGTCTAGGCAGATCCGGATCTTCGACCTGTATGTAAATCACCTCGCCAAGTTGAAATTCCTCGATTGGTTCACCGGATGCTGTCGTTATGGCAATTGCCCCGTTTGCGCCGGTATTCACCGTGACAGTGGCGCTCACGGTTTGGTCCCGTTGGGTGCTGCTATAGTACGGATCGATGTACGTCAAGGACACCATATCCTCGCCGCGAACCAACAAGATCGAGTTGTCCATCTCCTCATCTCCTCCATAGGCAGTGGGAATCTTTGCAGCAAAGAGGGAACTGTTCGTTGCCAAATCATTCTCGGGATTATCATCCGCGAGGGCGCCGAAATCGGACTCACGTAAGACGACAGTCGTCGATTGATTTTGGCTCTCGTTTCGTAATTCGGCTTCGATTGATTCCGGTTGATGGCGGTCTGTATTCCGTTCAGCGTCCCACACACAGAGAGTCAGCCTATCACCGGCGTTAAAAGATGTTATCGGTTGGGTTGGGGGCTCATCCATCGGAGCGACCTGTCCGCTGATCTGGTTCAAGAGTTCAACTTCATTCCAGTGACCCGGCGGGGCATTGAGCTCCTTTGAGGCATAAGCGAACCACCCGGGTCTATTGTTCGCTAGTTTGAGGTCTGCCATGATGTAATTGAGACCGATAGAATCCCCAATCGCCGGTTGAAACCCATTGAGCGCGACATCTTTAGGAATTCTCGCTTCAAGGATGTATCCGCCCTCTGTCTTTGCAACTTGCGCTTCGATTTTCTCGTGATAGTCAATGTTTTTCGGAATGGCATCAAGATGGTGGTGTATCTGTGATGGATGTACGCGTAGTGGAGAACGCCGTGGATTAAGAATTGTAAAAATGAAATGGTGATCACTGGAGGTATACATCCCCGGCGATCTTTTTAAGGCAGCATCCACGAACAGATGCAGGGTTTCATTGTCGCTAGATTTTCGTCGGCTTCGATTTTTTCCGCGTATGCGTGCATACCGGTTGATAATTGCTGCGATGTAGAGGCTATCGTCGTCCCACTGTGTATAAAGCACCACAGGAGCCTCCACAGAGTTGTCATAGTTTTGAGGAAGCATTGGATAGAGCTGGGGCCATTCGTCTGCCACTCCATCAATCACCACCTCTTCGCTCATACGAACCGCTCGACCCCGATCTCGGCGATCTGGATTGTTTAGTCCTGTTGATTGGTCGAAGGCAAGGTTTACTCCTCCTGCTGGATTGGCCTCCAGGATGGAGACCTCAGAAACCGCTGCATTCGGACCCGCCAAGCGGTTAAAGTTCAGGGCAATCTCGGCATCGGCATAAGCCTCACTCGGAATTGCATACATGTAGGAATCCGCTTTGCCTTTAGGAAGTTCCATCGCATCATGTAGAAGAAACCCATCAACGTCAAGATTCTGTATCCGCCCGCCCCCTTTTTCCTGGAGGTAGGTTACGTGCACCCAGTATAGCCGCGATGGTTCTAAGCCGGTGTATCTGATTTCGACCGTATCGTAATGATAGGCGAAGCTTTTCTGGCTGGGTGTATTACCGGCGTCCACGTTGTCCGCATCATCACCTTCTGGCAGCAGGTAGCGATTTCCATCACTTATACCTCTATCAAACGCAAAGCCCCGGTCCAGGTGAGGTGCAAAGGCATTGCCAGCCTCCCCCAGATTTTCATAATGCATCTGTACTGCGTTGTAATCGCTTAACCTGTCATCAACAGGAGGCGGCAATCGGTAGTTATCAGTGAAAATCTCAAATTCTCGAATTTCAGGATAATCACCATACCAATCCCCTCGTTCAATCCGTAGGCGAACATAACGTCCCAATATCGGTAGATGGAACCGGCGGAGATGCGTCACCGTCTCATCGGCGAGTATGTGGGACACAAAAATCTCTGTGTAATCATGTCCGTTGTCGCTGACGGAAAAGTGATAACGTTTGAGGTTGTTTCCGGGGCCATCCGTCGTGAGACGCACACCGTAAATTTTCTGATTCCCGCCGAGATCGCCTGTCACGTCAATTGCCCTTGTTGGGGTTCTGTAAGAGATCCCCGTCTCCTTCCTGACATCCGCTTGCTTTACCGCTTTCTCCATCCGTTGAGCGGCAATCCATTTCGAGCCTTCAAAGAGGAGGAGATCTGTCAGTTTCGGCAATTCGGCAGGATTGTAGTTCGCATCAATCGCTTGGATTGGGCTATGGGATTCATAGCGCACACCGACGCGAAACTCATCTTTCTTCAATTGTGGCTTGTTGCTAAACCAGTCGTTGATAACAACCTGCACCCAACGCGCCTCTACCGGGAAGAAAGCCTGCCACGTATATGTGTACTCACGAGAGCTCCCATTATAAGAAAAGGCGCGGTCAAATTGTTGTTTGGCACGGTCGGTCTGAACGAGTAAATCATACTGTTTGGGACCACTTTCATCGGCATTTTCAAATAGAATTTCCGCGTTGTCAATCCTATAAACAAATCCCAAATCATATGTTGTAAAAATCGGATCCGTCCGCAGAATATCCGTGTAGTGTAGGGGTTCATTATCGAGTGTGCGTACAGGTTTGATAAACACCTGATCGACGACCGAGACGACTTCTCCACGCGGATAAAAAAGAAATCCGAGTAACAGGGCGCTCCCGCCGAGTATCAGATATTTGAGTGTCATCGGAGCGGGTTCTCCTCAAGTGTGATGTTGTAGAGCAAGTAATATTCTTGTTTTCCTAATTCGTTCATTCGCCGATTCGCTGATTTTACAGACCGAGCTCTCGCCGAAGCGCCATTAAACGCTGATTGATCTTCGTTTTGTTGAGCCGGTTGCCCTCAAGATACTCTCGAAATTCCGGTGGCAGCACGGCAGGGATCATTGAACGAGAGTTCGCTTCCCGCAGGGAAAGGAGTCTCATGAACTCATTCATCTCTCGGGAATAGTCCGGGACAAAATCCGTCATGGATTCGGTGAGATCCGCCTCAGTCACGGCCTGGCGGTTACTGCGTTTCGCAATGTTATAGCTTCGCTGCACGATAGCCGCAAGGTCGCTGGTGCTGAGTCCCTTTGTATATTGATCGGCAGCAATTCTCCCAAAATCGATATTTTGGACATCAATCGGGAGCGATTTGCAAAACATCTCCAGAATCTCAGAACGTTCGGCCTCTGTGGGGGGGAGAAAGATCAATTTGTAATCAAAGACCCCACTTCTCCGAAAGATTGGGTCCATCAGATCCGGACGGTTCGATGCCCCGATCCATATCACTTTACCGTGCAACGCTGGGTCATTGATTGCATTCAATAGCTCAACGGGCAACACACTGTCGAAGCGATCCGGCTGCATATCCACCCGTACTGTCCCAGCCTGATCAATTTCATCGATAAATGCAACGACAGGCGTAATCGCCCGAATAAAGTTGATAGCGAACTTCAAGTTTCGCTCATAAATGCGTTCCTCAACACCAGGAACAGCGTATTCCATTCCAAGCCCTTCACGTGCATTTTTCAGCCGCACAAATGACATATTTCCGTGACCTGCGAGCAGCTTCGCGGCTAACAGCCTGCCCGTACCGGGAATGCCTAAGAAAAGCATCCCGCGTGGCACACGCCGGAGATCGCCTTCATTCATGGCGGCGCCGACGTCCCGAATGACATCAACCACATGGTCCAGACCGCCAACCGCTTCCAGATCAGAAGAAGTGCTGCCGACTTCGAGAATGCCGCGGCTGAAAATCTCAACGCTTTCACGGCGGTAGCTTGTGACCAACTCGCGGGTAATTGGCTGTCGCATCTCCTCTGATTGCAGCGCGACGTCGTGTATACCGAACAGGTTCAATCCTGCTGTATCTCTTGCCAATTGCTCTTTACTCAGATCGGCGGCAAGAGTGAGCCGGGAAGTCAATTGGGCGTGATTTTCGGGCGGTTCCCCAACCGGGAGATTCATCAGATGCTCAATAAACGTCAGCTGCTCATCGTAGTCAGGAAATGGAATCTCGACGACGGGTATATCGGGATTCCTGGTCAGGGCTGGCTGGACTTCGGCGAGGTTTTGCGTCACCAGCAGAACAATATGTTTTTGCAGGCGCATATCCAGATCCATCGCCCAGTGTTGAAACGTGTCGAGGAACAGCAGCACCTCCTTTTCGAGCGTGGTTAGTTCAGCATTCGGCACAATCTTTTCCACAAAGTTAATCACCAATCCAACCTTCGCGTGTTCCTGATGAAGGAGTCCATCGAGTTTTGTGCGTAACTCCTCGTTGGGGGGGAGTTTACCGGTAATGAACTTATCTTCATGCAGATTCCAGTGAACAACCTTTGAGTTAATCGGTATGCGCACCGGCTGACTTTCATCTTCTCCAAGCGCCTCCCACACTGCCTTATCAACCATCACGCGGTTTCCGTATGCATCCTCGCCTGAAAGCTCAAATGCATGCGGTTCTCCGGGGGAGATGCGATCTCCGGGTGATTCAATCTTCAACTTTGCCAATGCGCCGGGAACCACCGTGATCTCCCCAGATTCTGCGGTTACTTTGCCGACTACAGCGCGGACTTTACCTTCGCCTACCTTTGTCGCAGTGAAGACCCCGGCTGGTGTGACAGATCCAATATTGCCGATGACACGCCACTCCGCTTGCCGAACTCTGATTGCATGCCCTGAACGGTCATAGGCAGTGAGGGTGAACTGTCGCATCTTTCCTGATGTAATCACGCCCTCTCTCGGTGAAATCTCAAGCCGCAGGATCTGATCGGTTACGATCTGGATCGGCTCCGATTCCGCGCTCACTTCCCCAACAGTCGCACGGATTCGTGTGTTCCCCACTTGATTGGGGATAAACGTCCCATCAGGGCGAAATTCTCCCATTGGTGGGATGTCGCTGACCTTCCCTTCCCACGCCTCTTCGTGGGGAAGTAAGCCCAACAACTTTTGTGCTGCTTTCCACCGATTCACATCGGGCCAAATGATTCCCTGCGAAGGGCTATATCCAATCACGAGATCGCAGCCGAGGGTGTTCAGTTGCTCCATCAAATAGTACAACATCGGCAGGTAGCCGTAGATATCATCACGGGCGAGGTCATGCGCGTTAAAATGCAATAGAAACTGATGCGCCGCTCCCGCTTTATATTCTGAGGCAATCCGAGGCCAAAACTGGGACATTGTTTTCTCCTGAACCTGAAGGCTTTGATTTGTTGATATTATCATAGCATGTGGGCTCGCAAGGCGCAAGGGGTTTTCGTTTACCCTTGACATATTTTTGGCTGCGTGGGATAATGAAAACATAAAAACGGGAAAGGAAACGCTTCCGATAAAGGGTAAAGAATAAGAGAGAAAAACTGATAGATCCATTGGTCCATAGATCTGGAATTGCTTACTCCCTTCCCTTTGAGTCTACAACTCCGCTTCGCGAGAGTCGCGGTGAAGCCGGATCTGCCCCGATCCATCGGGGAGTACGCTCCTACTCCCCATGTTCAGTGCCATGAGCAAGCCCTTCCGCGCTCCTGCCCATGCTCGCCCAAAGTGCCATACGGCTTCCCGGAAATGGAGAAAGTTCGAGAAGAAGCGACTGGAGTTGCGCTGACATTTTCTTTCCACACTCCCAATAAGAAATTAGGTTGAGGAATACTTAGAGACGTGATACAATGAAGGTACAAAATATGAAGCAACGGGAAGAATAAATGAGAAATAGAAAGGAAAAGTTGTCGAATGTCTCAGTTTGTTAAAGCTGCGAAAACGACTGAAATTCGGACCGGTGATTGTCTCGGTGTTAAGGTCGAAGGCGTTTTTATTGGCATCTACAACATTAACGGGAACTATTACGTGATGAACAACATCTGCCCACACCTTGGCGGGATTTTAAGCTACGGTTTCCTAGATGATAACGTTATTACTTGTCCGCTCCACATGTGGGAATTTGATGTGAAGACGGGAAAATGCGTTTGGCCGGAGCAGGAGCGGCTCCCAACCTATCTTGTGAAAGTCGAAGGCGAGGATATTCTTGTCGATGTCGATTTACCCCAATTTGCAGATTGATGGGTCAGAAAACAGGGATACAAGGCAAGTGAGCCGTGTTTATACATCACAAAATCGCAGCGTCTCATCGATTCCCTGAACGGTTACCAAAACAGAAACGATTTAGAAGGAGTTGGAGTCTATGGCATATTTAATAACTGGTGGAATGGGGTGTATTGGATCTTACGTCATCCATGATTTCCTCAACGCCGGCGAAAAAATCGTTGTGTATGATTTTGTACATGATCTGACGATCCCCAAGATGGTATTGACGGAGGAACAACTTGAACGGTTCACCTTTGTTCAGGGGGACATCGCTGATCTCCCCCATCTGTTGCGAACCGTTAAGGCGCACGAAATTGATCGAATTATCCATCTTGCATCGTGGCAGGTTCCGGCGTGCAATGCCAACCCTCCCCGGGCATTGAAGATTGTCTGTGAAGGCACAATCAATATGTTCGAGGCGGCGCGAATTTTCAATCTCAAGCGGGTTGTCTGGGCAAGCAGCGTTGCAGTCTTCGGATCGCCGGAAGACTACGATTATCAGCAGATCGCGAATGATGCCCCACACTTCCCCAAGTTCATCTATGGGGCTTGCAAATCTCTCAATGAAAGGTATGCCACGCACTACTTTGACAACTACGGTGTGGACATAATTGGGCTGCGGTTTACGGCGGTTTACGGTGTTGGCCGGACACGGGGGATGAGTTCATTCTCGACGCAGATGATCGAATCGGTTGCGTTGGGACAGCCTTACGTTTCACCCTTCGGTGACGATGCTATCGACTGGCAATACGTTGAAGATGTCTCTCGATCTATTGTGATGTCCTGTATCTGCCCATCCACGAAAACGCGGGTCTTCAATGTCAAGGGCGGTATCCGTCCCGTAAAGGAAGGTGTGGCTTACCTGAAGAAACTGGCGCCTGATGCACAGATCACGCTTGAGCCGGGCGTGTTTGGGATCTCATGGGATTACGATGCCACGCCAATCGCCGAAGAGATCGGATTCACGCCTGCGTACACGATGGAGCAGGGTATTCTGAAAACCTTCAATCGTTTCCGTGAATTGGCGGGGTTGGATCCAATTCAGGAGACGTGATTCGTGGAACGTGATGCGTATTGCGTTTCACGAAACTGAACCAGGAGGCCGAAGGGTGCCGCGAGCGAGAGGCTTTGCGTGCTGAACTGGTTGGTCAGGTCAGTGAGGCCCATGCGCAGATTATTGGTACTCATAATGGCATTAATCCATCGAATCGATGCAGTTCAGACGGCGCCAATCAGACAAATTAATAACGATCATACCGGACCGATGAGGGAATTTACGGAACTTCGTGCTGAACTCAACGGGCGACTAGATCGGTTGAACGACAAAATTGATAGACTATACAGGTGGATTATCGGTACCTTCGTTGCGGCTGGAGTGAGCGCGATTGTGTCTATTCTGGATGGATTTTTCTAAAGAGAATTGAAGAAAGGTTAAAATAGAAAGAAGGGTTAGATCTCCGAGTTAACGGAAAACTTTATCATGCTGGAGGATCGGATATGGCCGGTGCTTCAGCCACATCAAACCATGGGAGGTAATATGATGAAATTAGGTGCGTTCATGATGCCACTGCATCCGCCGGAGAAAGACCGGACAGAGTGTTTCGAAGAGGACATCGAATTAATCGTCCTCGCCGACGAGTTAGGATTTACGGAAGCCTGGATTGGCCAGCATCACACGGTCGCCTGGGAACCCATCCCGTCTAACGATGTGTTCATTAGCAACGTCCTGCCGCGCACAAAGAACATCCGTCTCGGCACCGGTGTATCAATTGTTCCGCAGCACCATCCGGTCAACATTGCCGTTCGCCTTGCACTCCTCGACCACCTTTCCCGTGGCCGTCTCAATTGTGGCTTTGGGCAAGGAGGTGTGGCGACCGACTGGGGGCTGTTCGACTTGCCGGACCCAAAAACGCAGGGGTTGATGACCATTGAGGCAATCGACACCATCCTCAAGCTATGGCAAACCGACCCGCCCTTCGAGTTTAAAGGGGATTTCTGGAATATCAAACTCGAAACGCTCGATCACGAGCGTGGGATTGGCGTCCTGCTCCAGCCTTACCAGAAGCCCCATCCACCGATCTCCATGAGCATTGTTAGAGGGAATTCCATGGCGGCCCGCACGGCTGGTCAGCGGGGCTATATACCCATAAGCACGAATCTGGTGCCTGGTACGACGCTTGCGAATCATTGGGAGACCTACTGTGCCGGCGCCGAAGAAGCGGGTCTGCCCGTGCCAGAGCGCTCGAACTGGCGTGTGTCGCGTAGCATCTTTATCGGAGAATCGACCGACGCGGCATGGGAACACGCCATGAATGGCAGCTTCGTGCGCGGATACGACTACTTGATCACCGTCCTCAAGGCGGCGAATATGCTGCACATTACGAAGCCTGATCCAGACTTCCCCGATGACGAGATGACGCCAGAATACATGCTGAAACACCTGTGCATCATCGGTGATGTGGATGAGTGCATCCGTCGACTCCAGGAGGTGTGGGACGAGTCCGGCGGCTTCGGTACGTTGCTGATGATCACGCATGACTGGGACGACAGAGCCAAGTGGATACGTTCCCAGGAACTGCTGGCGAAAGAAGTTGTCCCTGCGCTCCCAACGATCTGAGGACAGGTAAGATCCTGATTCAGATTTGATACTAAAATGTCACCTTGAGCGAAGCAAAGGGTCTCCGTTACCGTAACTGATGAGATTCTTCCCCCGCTACGTGGGTCTGGGGCTCTCGCGCAGCAGAGATGCGAGCAGTTGCGCTCAGAATGACAGTTTATGATGCTTTTGAATTCAGAAGCGGTATAAGGAGACTAACGATGGCATTTGATCCAATACTACAACGGCAAATCATGGGCCGCTTTGCGACAGGTGTCACGCTAGTGACCACGCGGGACGGTGAAAACATTTCGGGCATGACGGCGAACGCTATCATGTCTCTGTCGCTCGATCCACCGCTGATCGTCGTTTCGGTGGATTGCCAGAATAACATGCACGCGTGCCTGATAGAGGGCAAGTGTTTCGCGATAAATGTGCTGAAGCAAGATCAGGAAGAGATCTCTCGTCGGTTTGCAGCCCCTGGCCCAAAAGACTTTTCAGACTTGGAGTTGACCGTGGCTGAGACCGGTGCGCCGATTCTGGTTGATGCGCTCGCATTTGTGGACTGTCGGCTTGTCGAGGTTGCCTCCGGTGGCGACCACGATATGTTCATCGGTGAGCCTGTTGCGGGTGAGACGCACGACGGACAGCCGCTCATTTTCTATAGTGGACAGTACACTCAACTGCATCCACTGGCGATAGCAAAAAACCCTTAGGTCGTGTAGAACTCACTGCTAATGGTGGCTTAGGGCCCGCTCCGCAAGGATTCTGCGAGGCGGAACTTGTTATTGCCCATTGAGAGGGAGAAAGCCGTGATAGATCGCTCGCAAGTTCGAGAAGCACTCACTGGCCCTGTTGCATCGGTCCATACCCCCTTTCAACGCGATGGCGAAATTGACGAAAAAGGGCTGAAGAATTTCATTAACCACGCCATTGACGCCGGAAGCGGGAGCATCATCTTGACCTATGGCGACAGCCTGTATTCGCTGTTGACCGATGAGGAAGTCGCCTCCATCACCAAAGTTGTCGCACGACATGTGGCGGGTCGCGCCATGGTTATCGCGGCGGATAGACAGTGGTGGACCGGCAAAGAAGTAGAATTTGCCAAATATGCTAAAAGCGTCGGTGCAGATCTGCTCATGGTCTTGCCCCCCAACTGGGTGGCGTCCTGCACAGTGGAAACCTTCGTCGAACACTATGCCGCTGTCGCCGAACACATCCCGGTGATGGTCGTGACCAACGTGTTTGCGCCTGCGCCAGACCTTGGCCTGGAGACGTTAAAAATCTTACGTGATGAAGTAGAGGGTGTCGTCGCCATCAAGGATGATATTTGTGGCGCGTTTGCCAGACGGATGGGGTTGCTGGTTTGCTGGTTTACGATCATTGGGGAGTGATTTCCGGGGGACTGAAGCAAAACCATTTGGACATCCTGCCCTATGGCTGCGATGGATATTTCTCCACCTTCATTCATTTCAGACCGGATATTACCCAACAATACTGGGGGGCAATTCAGGCGCAGGATTGGAAACGGGGCAAGGAGATTATCAAAAATTACGATATGCCTTATTTCGATTTCGTCGGTGGGTTGACGGGAGGAGGGGACGCTGGCATCCATGGCACGCTTGAGTTATTCGGGATTGCCGGGCGGTGGCGCAGGAAGCCCTACCACACACTTGATGACGAGGAGATGGAGCGGTTGAAAGGTTTCTTCCAATCCAAGGGCTTGTTTACAACATTAGTGACATAGAGGGCAGGTTTTCTTGTCATCAAATACTTACACCTATGAGCATATGCGATCCATAGTATTCAGCTTCCGAAAACGAGATCTTCATTAGGGGATGGGAGATAAATGGCAATGGCACCACCCGAATTTCAGTTTCTCGGCCTCCCCCATATCACCGCCATAATTCTAACGATTATCATCCCCGTTGCACTTGCGGTGCTGGTGAGGAAAGCTGATTCACCAACAATAACACGTACGGTTTGCTACCTTTTAGGTGCGACATTACTCGCCGGCGAGGTCGGGCATTGGGGCTACCGGCTAGTCAGAGGGGGGTTCAGCTCGTTTGTGGAACAGTACCTGCCCCTCCACGTCTGTGGGCTTACGACATTCGCCATAGCGTTTGCGCTGTTTCGCCGAAGTCAAATCCTTTATGAAACCGCTTATTTCTGGGGGTTGGTCGGTACCCTCAACGCCATCCTTACCCCTCAACTCGAGGTCGGCTTTCCTAAATACCGTTTCTTCCAATATTTTATTGCTCACAGTGGTCCCGTCATTGGTGTTTTGTTTGCCACCTTGGGGCTCAGAATGCGGCCAACTTTCAAGTCCCTATTCCGTTCATTCCTGATTATCAATGTCTACATGGTGTTCATCGCCGGCTTTAATCTGTTGCTGGGAACCAACTACATGTTTATCTGTGAACCCCCTGATACGAACTCCCCGTTCTTTTTCGCGCCGTGGCCCTGGTATATACCAATTTTAGATGTTGTCGCTCTTGTGCTTTTCTTCGTTGTCTACTTGCCTTTTTTAGTCAGTGATTGGATCAGTTCTTCCCGCGGAAGGGAAGAAAAGGAGGGAATAATTGCGGATTGACATAAGTTCGTTGAGTTCACATAATCCGACGGATTGGAAGGAATATTGATGATTAAAAACGATAAAAAGACAATCTTTGGTTGGTGCATGTATGACTGGGCGAATTCCGCCTACGCAACCACCGTAATGGTAGCGATTTTGCCGATTTACTTCGCCGAAGCAATTGTGGGCAAAGAAGGTGTCCAAATCGGGAACACCGTTGTCAGTGCGGATGCCTTATGGGGGTATCTCGTCAGTGCTGCGGCGCTTTTTGTGTTTCTATGTGCACCTATCCTCGGCGCCATATCCGACTTCTCTTCAGCCAAAAAGAAGTTTCTGATGTCCTTTGCTTATACGGGCAGTCTGTTTGCAATGCTCCTCTATTTCTGTCAATCCGGAGATGTATGGAAGACCGCCGTTTTCTTCTTTATTTCACACGTTGGGTTTGTCGGGGCTAACGTCTTCTATGATGCGTTTCTACCCCAGATTGCCTCTGAAGATAGGATAGACTGGGTATCTAGCAAAGGTTTTTCGGTGGGGTATATCGGTGGTGGGTTACAATTTGCCATTGCGCTCGGCTTGGTCGCTGGCCACCAAGCCATCGATCTGAGCGAGGCGCATGCTGCCCGGATTGGGATGACCATGGCAGGGCTCTGGTGGGCGGGATTTACGCTATTTACGCTAAAAAACCTGGGAGAGGCGGAAGTTGTCGAAGATATGCCGGAAAAGTATAAGTCGAAACCAAAGTTGGTTGCTTATACCGCAATTGGACTGACAAGAACATTCGCAACGATGAAAAAGGTCCGCCGCTTCAGGCACCTTTTGCTCTTTTTAATTGCTTTCATGATCTATAACGACGGCATCCAAACGGTCATCAAGATGGCAGCGATCTATGGAAAAGAAGAGTTAGAACTGTCTACGACGGTTTTACTGGTAACCTTGCTGATTGTCCAGTTTGTGGCTACCGGTGGCGCCTTGCTATTCGGCAAACTCGCCGGTAAAATCGGCACAAAACGTGCGGTGATGTTATCATTAGCTCTCTGGAGCGGTGTTGTTACCTATGCCTACTTTCTGCATACTGCCACTGAATATTTCATCATGGGGATTGTTGTCGGAATTGTTCTCGGCGGGTCACAAGCACTTAGCCGTTCGCTTTACGGCTCTATGGTTCCGGAGGAAGCCAGCGCAGAGTTTTATGGATTTTATTCCGTGTTTAGCAAGTTTTCTGCGATCTGGGGACCTTTAGCTTTTGCTTTGATACGACAGATTACGGGCACGGCAAGATTATCTATCGTTTCATTGATGATTTTCTTTATCGTCGGGCTGATTTTACTTGGCTTCGTGGATGAGGAGAAAGCCAGGGAAGCCAAGCTTTCAGGCGCCTTCTAAATAGCTCCGTTCTCCTTTTCCGAAAATACTTCAGCGCCTATTATCTTCGCTCGCCTGTATACACTGTCCCCCCAAACTTACTGACACTCATTCGAGCAGCAACTTCACCCCCTCTGTCGAGCACCGTAACGTCTCCACCCAATTGACCAATTCCTAGTTGGACACCGTTACTTGTGTTTCTATCTTCTATGACAATTGCCCCACGATTACCGCGGCTCCTACCCAGGCTCGCTTACCCCCATGCCCCACTGACTGTTACCCAATCCGCCTGAATCAGGGTACTTCCTCTGTTTTTCAGTCCGACCGCTATGCCAGTTTGCCCAATAGCAGCAACAGGCTTCCCATCATTACCAAGTACACCAGCACATCTCCAGCACCCGACGCATTGAGAACCGCCAGAGTTCTACCCGTTGCATCCACCACTTCCAGGCGGCTACGCTTCACTTCGTCAAATTCGGCGGATTCTTTTTCATTTTGCGCTGTTGCATGATCATTGAGCATATTCGGCAACAACTGCCCCATGAATGCCAACAAACCACCTAACGCCATGTATGCGAATTTCTGCTTAAATTTCATCGTTATTACCTTCTAACTATTCATTTTGGATCCCTTCACAATATGGGCTGCCTCGTAGACCTCCGGCCTTGCCTTACGGGCGGTGCAGCAGGAGGAAGATCTCGCCTTTGAGAGCACCTCCCTGTTTACTTCCGTGACGATCATTCCTTCGTCTGGTAGGTGTTCATCAATAAGTTGCCCATTCGGATCGATTGCCAGGGACAGTCCGGGGAACCAGGCATTCCCGCTGTGGCCGGACTGATTCGCATAGAAGATATAAAGGGCATTATCGACCGCGCGAGCCGGCAGCAACTGCATCGCTAATTCCTTGTGAAACCGGGCTTGCTCCCCTTGATCTCCGTCGGATGTGATCTTCTCGGCGGCCCCACTGGCACCGACGGGGATAAGGAAGAAATCGGCATCCTTTTGTGCTGCGACCCGGAAAATCTCAGGAAAGCGTAAGTCATAGCAAATCCCTACCCCAAACGTCCACCCCTGCGAAGTGACCACTGGAAATTCATTGCCGGGTGCAAACCATTGGCGTTCATTGGAGTTGGGCAGGTGAAGTTTTGAAAATGTTGTCAGGTAACCTTCCGGCCCGACGATCAGTGCGCTGTTGCGAAGACGGCCGTCGGCAGGCTCGATAGCGCCAACCACAAGGGTCATTCGTAGTTTGCGGCATAGAGATTCCAGAAATAACACAGATTTCTCATATGCATCCACCGCAACTTTGCGTGCCTCTTCAAATGTTAGGTCCGATTTGTTCATCGAGCCGGTGATGCACTCTTCCGGGAAAAATCCGAAACTCGCCCCTTTGGCGTACGCTTTGTATGACCATTCCTCCACGCGCGCCAGGTTCGCTGCCGGATTGCCCATTACGCTGTGCATCGCGACCGATGCAACCCGGGTCGTATCGCTTCCCATCGTATTTTCCTCCTTCACAATCATCGCCTAACCAACGGATAAAACGACAGGTTCCTTTCTTTGTTCTTCGTATCCTGGCGCTTTATAAGGACAGGACTATAGCAAAAACGTAAAAATTCCGCACCAGAAAAACGCATTCCTCCACCAGATACGTTTTGACAAACTATTGTGAGGACAATGCCTCTCCACCGCTTTTCTCGTCACTCGTTCTTTGCCCGCGCGGCGGCTTCTTTGCCGGCAATCCGACCATAAGCCAATCCGAGCCCCAGTCCGCCGGTATATCCACGGGTGTAGATGCCCCCGACATCAGCGCCCGCCGCATATAGCCCCTCAATCGGCGCACCGGTCGAATCGACGATCTCCGCTCTTGCATTTACCTTCGCACCGCCGTAGGTAAACGTTGCGCCGGGCAACATGCGGATAGCGTAAAAGGGGGGCGTCGCGATTGGGTACAGTCCGCCTGACTTTGGCACCACAAGTGACGATGTGTCCCCGGAAACACAAGCTGTATTGTATGCTTCCAGCGTCTCGAGCACCCGGTCATGGCGGACATTCCATCGCGACGCCATGGTATCCGCCAGCGTCTCAAGCGTCATCGTTTCCAGCACCTCACCCCCGGCCTGACGAATGTGTTCGATTCGGCCGAGTTGCCGACCGGCACCGGGCCATGGAGTCGCATCTTTCCGGCGAATTGTCTCGTCGAAAATCAGAACCACGATTGCCTCCGGCTGGTGAATCGCCGCCTGCACAGTAACCTCATCCCCCAAAAACTCGTCGTCGAATCGCTCGCCGTTGAGATTGACGAAGATCGCGTACTCGCTGAAGTCTGGCTTGACGTGCACGAAATTGTGCAGGCCTGTCTCCGCCGGGGGCGCCGGGACCATGTGGCCGTAGAAACGACTGAATGGCCCGGCGGCAGCGGCGCCGACACCCAAGGCCGCTGTGAGTCCATCGCCGGTGCTGTACGGATTGCTGCGCACAATAACACGGTCGGCCCAGCGCCCGAAATAACGCGCACGCAGCTCAAGGCTGGCTTGAAATCCACCGGTAGCGAGGACTACGGCAGAAGCAGAGATTTCCAGAAACCCAGCCGGCCCCAGTGCAAACACGCCATTCACCTGCCCACGGGCATTCTGTCGCAGTTCGCTTAGGCGTGTGCGGGTAAGAATTGTACCGCCTCCTTCGGTGATTCGCGCGGCCAGATGGTCCATCGCAGTGCGCGAATCCGGTGTGAGTTGGTAAACACGACGGGCGAACTTAAACGGCGGAAGGTTCGTCTTCTCCTCAGGCACCACGCCCTGGCGACCCAGCCAGTCAATACCTTCAAAAAAATTCTCAATTAGCGCCTGCCCCAGCGTCCGGTCGCCGCCGGGTTGCACACTGAGCCACGCATCCAGATTTTCGGCGCACCAGACACCCCCGCCAGAAGCCGCGGCTGAACCCCCAATTTCGGGAGCCTTCTCAAGGACGATCACGCGGGCACCGGCTTCCTGCGCACTCAACGCGGCAGTGACTCCACCCATCCCTGATCCAGCGACAACAACATCTGCTGTTGTTCCTTTAACCTCATTCAATTGCCCAGATCCAATCACTGTATCTTCCCTTTTCGTTTATGCAGAGGAACCAGATAAAACCCTTCACAACCACAAAAAACAGATACGCCCATGAGCTTATAAGCCTATCAGTAGACTGCCCCCTTCATCCACATGAACGCGGACCCAGGGTTCGAGCCAGATGGTTGTATCCGGCTGCTCGATAACAGCAGGACCGGAGAAATCGACTCCCCAGGGGAGAAGCAAGCGATCGTAGATAGGACATTCAGCAAACCGATCTTCCACATAGACCGGTCTGGCACCTTTTTGGGCATTTTGCAAAGTAGTCTCCGGTCTGAGCAGGAAATCTCTCAGCGCCAAGTTCGGACGAACGCCAACCACGGACGTGCGGAGGTTCAGGAGGTGAATGGGGATACCCTCCAGAAGCGTTTCCAATCCGCCCAACGCCTCCTCGACTTGCCCGTATTGTCGGAGGTAGGCACGACGAAAGCTCTCCGCAATCAGATTGGGCGACACGGCGCCAGAGGGCAGCGGCGTGCGTATGACGTGCGTCTGCCCTTCATACGAAATCTCCGCTTCCCGCAGAATGCTGACCTGAGTGAGAGGAATCTGTGTTCGCCCAATCAACGCTTCTCCCTGTGCCAGATGTTCGGCAAAGCGTTCTTCTGCTTCGGTCGGGTCCAATTCAGAGAGGCGACGGTTGACCATTGTCACGAAGTCGTGCTGGAGGTCGGCAATGACACAGCCCCAAGCAGAGGCGATGCCAGGATAGTACGGGACCATCGCCTGGGGGACACCAAGCTCCCGAAGGAGGAAACTGACCATCAATGGCCCACCGCCTCCAAAGGAGAAAAGGACAAAATCCCGCGGGTCGTGTCCGCGGTCAATAGAGATCCGCCGAATACTTCCGGCGATGTGGTTGTTGGCGACAGCGATGATTGCCAGCGCTGCTTCTTCCGTAGAAAGGCCAAGCGGTTTCCCAATTTTCTCCGTGATAACCGACCGAGCGCCATCGACATCGAACGAGAACCCTTTCGCCCTGGCGATGGGGTAATTCGGGTTGATTCGTCCCAAAATCAGGTTCGCATCGGTGACCGTTGGTTCGGTCCCACCCATTTTATAGCAGACCGGGCCCGGTTCGGCGCCGGCGCTCTCCGGACCCACCTGGAGGATGCCCCCCTCATCAATGCAAGCGATACTGCCACCTCCTGCCCCGATGGTGTGAATATCGATCATCGAGACCATGATTGGAATGCCAAACTCCAGTTCTGTTCCGTTTGAAACCACCGGTTTCCCCTCCGTTACCAGCGACACATCCAGGCTTGTGCCCCCCATGTCGTAGCCAATCAGATTCTGAAAACCGCTCTCTGCGGCAATCTTGGTGGCAGCGATGACCCCAGCTGCTGGGCCCGATAGGATGGTATTCACTGAAAAGTCTCGGGCGGCGTCCACGGACATCATCCCGCCGTTGGACTGCATGATGAGGAGATCTCCGCTGTAACCACGTTCACCCAAGCGTTGTTGGAGCCTTGCTAGGTAGCGGCTGACTATTGGCTGAACATAGGCATTCACCACAGCAGTGCTCGTGCGTTCAAACTCGCGGAAAAGCGGGAGGATGTCCGCCGAGGCGACAATATAAAGGTGGGGCAGGCCTGATTCGAGGAGGGTTTTTGCCCTTTGCTCATTTGTGGGATTGATGTAGGCGTTCAGGAAGCTGATGACAATTGCTTCAACGCCATCCGCAACAAGTGCTTCGGCAGCCGCAATGACTTCTGCTTCTGCCAGGGGAACGAGGATCTCTCCTTCTGCGGAGATCCGTTCGGAAACCTCTTTGCGCTGGTCCCGTGGAATCAAGGGTTCATAAGATCCACTCAGCCCATAGAGGTGAGGCCGATCCCGACGCCTGAGCTCCAGGATATCCCGAAAGCCACGCGTTGCAATCAGACCACAACGCACACCCTTTCGCTCCAGGAGGGCGTTGGTTGCCACGGTGGTGCCGTGAATCACCAGTTCGATATCCGCGTAGGAGACCTCAAGTGTGCCGAGGCCCACAATCAGACCGACCGATGGATCATCAGGTGTGCTAGAAACTTTCCCAATCTGTAGTTCTCGAAGGTTTTCATCCAGAACAACAATATCGGTGAATGTGCCACCAATATCCACACCAACGAGCTTTCCCATAAAATCGCCGCACGCCCCGATGAGGGATGCGGTCCTCCTTTCTTCCCACTGTGCCTGTTTCAGGCTGATCTTTTCATGTTTCCTTTGTGGTTTGGATACCGTATTAATGGTCAAGAGTATATGGCGGTAATCTCATTGATTGCATCAGCCAAGCCCAGTTGACGAGTTCTTTCAGTAATAAGCCGGGAGTTGGCACCCTTGATGGAACGGTTATTTTACATAATACCCACTCCTATGCCTCAATGCAACATAAATTTACTTTGACTTTGTAAATAGCCACCAGTAGTACACTGTAAATTATGTTTTAACAGTAGGTCGAGATTCCAATCTTGACGCGATTTCAGAGAGTCAATTTTGGGAAATTGACCTACAGTGAAATAACTATCATAATTTATTTTACAGTGTAGTAGATCTGCCGATTCTCCTTTTTAATTTAGCCAAAGTCAGATTATGTTGTGTTTTTCAAAAATCCGCCAAATAAAAAGACAAAAAAATGCCCCAACCGACTCGAATCGATTAAGGAGGGAATTTTCAGGATTAAACTTTACGTTTCACGTAACCGCTTCCACCAACTCTCGCTCGCTGTAAAGCAGCGCACGGGCGAAAGTGTCTTCGCCGCGATAATCCGGATCGTTCCACTGTCGTGGTGCACTGTAGTATGCCGTCACGAACTGGTCGTCCAACTTCACGGTGGATGGGTAGCCCAGGTCATTCTCGCCAAGGTCGTCGCAGATAATCAGCCGCCGCGTATCCCAGGTCTGCCCGTTATCTCTGCTGACCAGGGCTTGCACACCAAATGGTTCGTGTCGCACGCCGAAGAACATCACAACCCAGCCATTGGAAAGCAGCGTCAGATCGGCGGGATGCTCGCGGGCGTTGGTCACTGGCGCCGGCTCATCCCACGTCCAGCCGCCATCGAAGGAACGACATACCGCCAGTAGGGCACGTTGATCGCCCGAGCGCGTTGCTGCGAGGAGATCGCCATTTGGCAGCGGAAGCAGCGCCGTTTCGTTGTAACCGGCGGCAATCAAAGAGGGCTCACCCCACGTCCGCCCGTTGTCGTGCGAACGTAAAATATAAGCGTGATTGCCTGTCCCCCCAGTTTCTTCAATGTTACCCCCGTAAATCGGCAGGAGCATTGCGCCGTCAGGCAGATTAACGATGTGACCGTAGGCGGAGTGCTTTTCCATTGGGGCGTAGTTGAGCGGTTGGGGTTCTTCCCACGTCACACCGCCGTCGTGTGACCATGTGACGCACATCTGCACGCGGCGTAGTTGCCGCGCCCAACTACCGTCTTCATCGTAAGATCCTTGGGCGTGGTAGGCAAGAACAACCGTTCCATCAGGCGCTTGACCGACAGCCGGATTGCGGTCGTCCACTTCGCTGTTTACAATGACAGTCGGCATACCCCATGTCACCCCACCGTCCGACGAGCGTATCGCGTCCAGCCGTCCCGTGACGCCCACATGTCCCGCACCCGCACGCAGGACAGCAAGAATCTCTTCGCCGTGTGGATTGATAAGAACGGGGAAGTAGCCTTCATCGCGGCAGAGGTAAACTTCAGAAGCAGAGGAAAGTTGACGCAGATCAAGGGAATTCATCAGTTAATCTCTCCTTATCTTATGGTGTATGGAATCGTCATATCGTTTACTTGAGTAAATCTGCCCACTCAACTACACGCCGCAGTTACTCCTTTCAGCAAATGTACTGTTATACCAGGCTGAATCAGATGAGCCCCAGCACTTCATCAATTTCCGCCTGATACTCATAAACTTGGCAGGACTCCACCTCGCTCATCTTCACTGCCCGACCAACCCGGGCGGACTCAAATATGGCGTAAATCGCTGCCACATCTTTCAAGCCTTCGAGCCCATCTACCTCTACCTCCCGTCCATTGAGGATGGCTTCAGCCAGTTCGTAATATTCAAGGGCGATGATCTTCCAATCCACCTTGCTGTCCTTGTCGGTGATCCGGCCAGGAAAGAGATGTTCCGCCAGCGGTTCCAAGGCAAACCCATCTATGGATGCCAGAATTTCCTCCTGGCTCATCTCGTCCTCTGTCCTGCGCTTCATACTGACCCTGCTCCCACGTGCCCCAAAGCCGTTGATGCACCCTTGATCAGCCAAAATAAGTTGACCACCATAGCTGCCGGAGCCGCCCCTGCTGACTAACCAGTTCACGGTCACACCGCTTTCCATCTTGAATATCGCCATCGAGGTGTCCTCTGCTGTCGCCGGAACTTCAACGTCCATCGCCTGATGCCGGTTCTGGTAGAAGGTGTAGGTGTCACCGATGCTGTCCGACTTTCTTCTCACCGGCTCGACCAGCCACACATCGCCGTAGACCTCCGCTATATCTCCAAGTTGATAACGGATCTGATCCACAATATGAACGCCCATGTCGATAATCGGACCACCCTTATCCTTGAGATGGCGCCAGGGGGTAATGAAAATGGTATTGCCCCCACTCAGCGAGTGGAAAAGCCCCATATAGGGCGTGCCTATTGCGCCCGTTTTCAACAGATGGTTGACCAGGCGGGCGGAGGGGTCGCGCCGATAGTTCTCCGCCACCGACAGCACCCGGTCGTTCCGTTCGGCGGCATCAATCATCTTCTGACACGCCCCGACGGTGATCGCCATCGGCTTCTCAACCATCACATGCAGCCCCAGATCCAGGGCTTGACACACAACGGTGTGGTGGACCGATGGGTCTGTCACCACGTCTACAGCAGTGAGATCGGGCGTCTGACGCGCCATTTCCTCCAAATCGGTGAAGATCGCTGGTCGGATGCCCAGCAGCTTTTCTGCTTCCAGGGCGGCGAGCTCGGCATTTTCGCGCTTAATGTCGCACAGGGCGCACAACTCAACGTTGTTGAACGGCGCCTGCGTAAGCTCTCGCAAACCGTAGAGGTGCCGCGTCCCCATACCGCCGCAGCCTACCAATCCAAGTCTAATTTTGTCCATGCTATCTCCTTGTATCTTGATTCGCCTACATCAACTGCCCTCATTCAACGCTTGAATTCCGGGCCAATCCCGCCACATATCCTCACACGGCGGCTTTTCTTGCGTCTGATCGAGGTCTTTTTTCCTGAAGTCATACAACACCGCCTGTCGAATTTGCTTAGAACAATTGTGTCCGGCCGCATGCCCGATGCGGTGGTGCCAGAAGACAATATCCCCCGCCCCACCATGACACTCGACATAGGGCCACCGGTTGATGGATTCCAGGTCTGTTTCATAACCCTCGGTCCGTTCATGCTTGTATTGTGAGTGAAAATCGTAATAAAATTTCCGGTGGCTTCCAGGCCAAACGGTAAATCCGCCGCCTCTTGGCGGAACATAATCAATGTACCCAACAACCCCGAGGTGGAAAGGATGCCCATCCACATGGCAGGTGGTGGGCTTTTCTGGTGCATCACCATAAGGCAGGGTGCAGTAGATTCCCCGAATCCGGTCGGGAGTTTGCAGATTTCCCACCCCCAGAAACTGTTCTGCCATTCCCCACACGTTAGGGTCGGTGGCAAGCAGTTTCACCATCCAATCTTCGCCGCCGGGTTCGCGGAAATTCCATCGGAAGCCGGATTTCTGATTCATCGAATCTTCACATTCATCTTCCTTCTTAATGGGCCCGACCCAGGTCTCCGGGTTATGCCGATTGAGAGACGGTGGCGCCCCTTCCCACAATCGATCCCTCGCCCGTGCCATCAGATCCGGATCTAAAACTCCGCGCTTAATCAAGTAGCCTTCCCGTTTGAAGAATGCAACCTCCCCGCTGGATAATCTGATCATCGGTTGAATCTCCTCATTGGAGTTGAATTTGCGGTCTCAGGTCATTGATGTCTTTCATAAAATCTTTGCCGTCGTCAACTGTCAATATGTTTTTGTCCCCTTCTTCTTGCTCTAAAAGATCTGCCAGAGACCGATCCGCTTTAATGGTAAATCCCGCATCTTTTATCATTTGTAGGGTTCGCGTTCTTGAAGCCCCCTTTGTATTCAGGTAGCCATCCACAAAAAGAGAGTTTGCCGGATAGAGCGCCATGACCTCCATACTTCGTAGGTGCGCTTCTCGACCGGCGGCGATTCGGATTTCGGCCTCCGGATTCAAAAAACGGTACACGCACAGCACGCGGAGGCAATATTCCGGACTGAGATCTGGGTCTTTCGAAAGCACATTTCCCGGAATGGGCAACAAAAAATTGACAGGTATCGATTGAACCTTCAGCTTTCGTAATGTTTTGGCGACCCCAATGACATCTTCCACTTTCTCTCCCATGCCCACGATGATTCCAGAACACAATTCCACGCCAACTGCTTGCGCCGCATGTAATGTATCAAGCCGATCTTGATATGTATGGGTGGTACAGATGTTGGGATAATGCTTTTCCGATGTGTTGAGATTGTGATTCAGTCGATCTAAGCCAGCGTCCTTGAGGATTTGTGCCTTCTCCTTATCCATCAAGCCTGCGGAGAGACAGACTTGGATCGGATACCGGGATTTAATTCCTTTGATTAATTTTGCCAAATGCGCAACGCGCTTTTTTGACGGACCGCGACCAGCAAAGACCATACAGTAGCGATACGCCCCTGATTCGTAAGCACATTGGGCTTCAGCCAAAATTTCTTCATCGGGTTTAATTGAGTACGCCTCAATATTGGCGTTTGATGGCTTGGCCTGGGCGCAGTAATAGCAGTCTTCAGGGCAAAAGCCATTTTGGGCGTTATTGATGATATGAAGTTGCACTGCTTTACCGGTGTATTTCTTGCGCACCTGATAAGCTGCATCAAGCAACGGGAGGAGTTCAACCTCGGGTGAAGTTAGTATCTGTAGACATGATTCGTCAGAAAGGGGTTTTCCCCCTAAACTTTTTTTTGCTAATTCATCATAAAACCTTCGTTCCATCTGTTTTTCACAATCCTCTCTATTTTCTCTAGTTCCCAAGCTGTGATGCCCCCTTTGGCTTCGATCGATTGGGCAGTTGCCGAGCCATCCCGCCCATTCACGTCGGCAATGACGATTTAGGCTCATTCCTGTGCATAAAGCATGGCTGTCGCAGCACCAATACCTGCGCCCCGCCCGTGACGATGGGAATTTTATTCTCTAATCGCATTGTGCCTTCCTTCTGAATTTTCCTGTGGAGGAATGCGTGAATTTCTGTCGGGTATTATTATAGCGGATTTTTGGAGAGTGATCAACAGGAATTTTTAGGAAAGGGTCGTGTCTTATACCGATTTCGGCTAATTCAGTGTTGACAACACATTAGGATTTTGGTAAAGTAGTGGTGTTTTCCCAAGGCATCCAGACGAAATTTCAAAGGTTAAAACGGATCCAACCTTGCGAGGGTTTGGAACCTTTGCAAGGTTAGTCAAGCGAATAGGAGTTGGCAAATTATGATTGAGATTCGCAGCACCGGCTTGATCTATCGCAATCCGAAACCACACCTTCGCGCCCGGCATGCGTGGCACCCGACGCTGGTGGTAATCGACCAAGACGAATTGATCGCTGCATTTGACATCGGTGAAGCGATTGAGAGTCTGGATTACCGGACCTATCTCAGCCGCAGCCATGACGGCGGGCAGACCTGGGATGCCCCCGCGCCGATGTTCCCTGATAATCTGCTGCAACACCCGACGCGGCGCACCACACACATTGCCCGGCCAAGACGGATGTCGGACGGCCAACTCGTCGCACTTATCGCCTGCTTTTACCGCGACGACCCAGAGCAGGGTATTTGGAACCCGGACACGACAGGAGTAGCCGAGATGGATTTGATGTTGGCTCGCAGCCAGGATGACGGTCGGACCTGGCAGCAACCTCAGCGCATCACGCCGCCGCTGGTCGGCCAACCGTTCGAGATCTGTCATAGCATCGTTGAGTTGAAGGACGGTCGATGGCTCGCGCCGATGTCATGCCTCCGAAGTTGGGATGGCCAGGCTCCCAACGGCATCAAGATCATCGCGCTGGTTTCCACCAACCAGGGGCAGACCTGGCCGACATACATTGACATCATGGACGATCACGCCAACGGTATCGCTCACTTTGAAAAGTCGGTGGTACAGTTGGCTGATGGGCGTTTGCTTGCCGTGGGCTGGGCATTCGATGAACGAAGCGGCAAGACCAAAGCCGTCAACTACGCGATCAGCGAGGACGGCAAAACTTTTTCGACCCCGCCGCGTCCGACGGGTCTGAGCGGCGAAACCACCAAGCTGCTGGCGCTGCCTGATGGACGCGCAATTTGCGCGTACCGCGGCATTGACCCGCCTGGCCTGTGCAGCGTGGTCGTCCATCTTGACGGGGACCAATGGCGACACGACGAACCGCTGGCGCTCTGGCAGGGGGACACACCCACGAAAATGTTCGGACAGGCAGCCGCCGCAGATGAGCTGCGCGCCCTCAAGCTCGGGTGTCCCAACATTGCCCTGCTATCTGATGGTGACATATTGGTAGCGTTCTGGTGCTACGAGGAAGAGGTCTACAACATCCGTTGGATACGCATCGCTGTCAGATGAATCAGAGTGGGTTCGTCGGAATGCGGCGAATACATTGGGCAATATTGGTTCGCCGGCTCAAATCGCTACGAATGGAGGCTGAATCATGGATAGAGCCGCACAAGTTTTGGAACGTTTGAAAGGACCGGTTGTCCCCATCAACGTTTGTTTCAATGAGGACAGCACAATCAACTATGCCGCGGTCGGAGATTATATAAACTGGCTGTGCGAAGAGAACACCCCCGTGCTTTTGCTGACTTACGGGAGCAGCGAATTTGCCAGCATCAGCGATGAGGAGCTCTGGGAGTTGACAGAAACGGTTGCTTCAGCCAACGCTGGACGCTCGCTCTGTATTGCTTCTACCGGTTTCTGGAAGCCAGCGAAGACTCGGGATTTTCTGAAGCACGCTGACGCTGTCGGCGCTGACGCCGTCAAGGTGCAAATCAACCCCTGGCTGCCGAAGACGCGAGAAGCCCTGGTCGGATACTTCGACCTGATCGAAGGCGCTTCCAATATCCCCCTGCTGCTGTGGGGAGATGCGTCGCCACCGTTTCCCGTCGAGGTCGCGGCAGAGTTGGCGCAGCGTTCTAACATCGTTGGCATGAAGAACGACGCGCACCCTTTCTACGACTACTATGATCTGATTCGAGCCACACGAGATCAGGATTTTGGTGTGGTCAGTGGCGGTCAGATGCGTAACTTCGCCTTTGGATACCAGATCGGCTCTCCCGCTTACCTGTGCCCCATCGCGCCTTTCCGTCCGGATATCGCTTTGCAGTTTTATCACTTATTGGTCGAAGGACATATTGATCAGGCATGGCAAATGGTCTTCCGTTATGAAGACCCCTGGTTACAATGGGCAATTGTGCATGATTGGCTTGCTGTGATGAAGTCGACCGCACAACTCCAGGGGCTGTATCCGAACAATCGGCCCGCCCCGCCGAATCCCGCGCCGCCTCCGAGCTTACTGGATGAAGTGCGGGCGAAGTTGGAGGAGATCTTTGGGGCCTCGCATACACGGTAGATTCGCGGAGAAGAAATATTCAACCTTGCTAAAAGGAGAAAAACTATGTCAACCTATCGTGCCGCAGTTATTGGTCTGGGCAGAATGGGCAGCACTTTTGACGATGAGATTACCCAAGGCGGTTCGATTTTCCTGCCCTATTGCCATGGACCAAGTTACCATGCAGCCCCTAATGTCGAGTTGGTCGCCGGGGCAGACCCCCACGAGGAGCAGGCGTCCATCTTCGGTGAACGCTGGGGCCTGAGCCCTGACCATCTCTACAGCGACTACCGGGAGATGTTGGCGAAGGAGCAGTTGGACCTCGTCAGTGTATGCACGACAGCACGTATCCGCGCCCACATCGTGCAGGGCGTAGCGCGCGCCGGAGTCAAGGCTATCTGGGCGGAAAAACCGATCTCCTTGACCTTGGAGGAGGCGGATGCGATGGTGCGTGTCTGCCAAGAAGAAGGAACCGCGCTGGCAGTCAATACCGCCCGCCGCTGGAATCCATTCTTCAGTGAAGCCCGGCGGCTAATTGACGCCGGTGAACTTGGCGATATTCTGCAGGTGACCGTGTACGCCCAATGTGGTCTGTCCCATAACGGCAGCCACGCGATTGATATTCTGCGTTACATGGCTGGTGGAAATGTCGAATGGGTCTTCGGGGAGATGGAATCAGATGAAGCCGCCGCCGGTGAGGGCGATCTGATGGGGAACGGGTACCTTGGTTTTGATAACGGGGTACGGGCTTATCTCCGAAGTATGTCCTGTGGCGCCGCGTCCTGGGAGGTTGATGTCATTGGCACAGAAGGGCGCATCCGATCCCTGAATAATGCAGAGGAGTTTGAACTTATCCGTACCATCCCCGGCGGTCGTCGAGGTCGCGGGGCACCGGCAAAGGTCCCCTTTCCCTGGCCCGTGCGGATGCAGGGCATAGGACTGACGATCGTCGCAGATCTGATTAACGCTATTGAGACTGGGCAACCACCAAAAGCTTCAGTCGAGGATGGACGCGCGGCTCTCGAAATTGCGGTGGCGTTGCGGGAATCGCATCGTCGTGGTGGCGTCAAGGTCAGCCTGCCATTGGCGGATCGAAGTTTGGGCATCCGTTCTACAGAGATTCGGAACGACGATGTGCCTGCACGAATTCGGCGGTTGCAGCAGGCGGGTTCGTAGAATCTCAAAGGGGGAATCATATGTCATCGGTTGTTGAACGCATTGAAGATCCCTCGCTTTGTGTAGTTCGGATAGGGCAGGGTGAACGGATTACCGGATTGTTGGCAGAGTTGCTGAACCCAGTTAATTTAGAGAGCCTTCACGAATACCGTCTGCCCGCAAACGCCGATGTCGAACTTCACTACCACGATTACGATGAATATTGGCTGTTTACGGCGGGCCAGCCGAAAGTCACGCTACGTCTCCCGACGGGGGTAACGAAGGCGTTGCTGCTTGAGCCCAGGGACATGGTGGCGTGCGTTCGAGGTGTGGAGCACACGCTGTGGGCGGACCACGAACTGGTTTATTTTCAGTTTTCGAGCGTCCTCGAAGGCGGCGAGCGCCATGGGCACCTGATTCGTGGGGCGCCTGGCTTGGCACAAGCTGGGAGCAAAGCACAAGAAACTTAGTGCTTTATGGCAGAAATTTGTGGACACCTGAGATCTCTGAAAAGGTTTGGAATCTTTTCAAGGTTGCTATCCAGATATTTATGCCTCAAACTACCGGGACAGCTTTCTCCATGAATTGATGAACATATCGCCTGCGGCGAGCTATACTGTACCTGAAGCCGTTGGTATGCCCGATGCACACTTCGTTATGGAGGCTTATCATGTATAAATGTGCATTTTTAGGTTGTGGTGGACGCGCCCGTGCGCATACCCACGCATACAAACATGTCAAACGCGGAGAACTCGTTGCCATCTGTGATCTCAATGAGGAACTCCTCCACGCTTTCGGAGACGATTTCGGTATTGAGAAACGTTACACCGACATTCATGAGATGCTGGATAAAGAGCGGCCTGACCTGCTTCACATCGTGACTGCGCCGGTGCTGCGGGGAACGAACCAATTGATCCGCTACCCGTTGATGAATATCGCATCAGAGCACGAAGTGCCTGCCGTGATTGTCGAAAAGCCGATTGCGGTGATGGGAGAAGATTGGCGTCAACTGAGCAAACTATGTCAGAATACCAAAACCAAATTCGCGGTGAACACGCAGCTCAATTTTCATCCGCCGAATCTGAAATTAAAGGCTGATGTCGCCGCTGGAGGGATTGGGGACATCAACTTTATTGATGCCAGTGCCCGTTCAACGCCGATTGATCAGGGCCCGCATGTGCTTCAACTGGTCTCCTCGTACATTGACAATTCGCGTCCGGTCAAGGTTTTCGGGCAAGTCTCAGGGGGCGAGCATCTGGATTCAGCCCAACCGTCACCCGACCATGCCACAGCGTCGATCACGTATGCCAATGGGGTTCGTGCGCTAGTCACATTTGGAACCAAGGGCTCGCCCGAAATTAGTGATAGCGAATCCGTATTCATGCACAAACGGGTCCGTATTTTTGGGAAGCGCGGGTTTGTCCATTGGTGGATGTTCGGATGGGAGCGTAACACATCGACGGATGGCTATAGTAGTGGAAAACACGATTACGGTGAGCAAGATGTCTTAGGACAGGCAGGCCTCACCGAAGCGATGTTCGATTGGCTTGAGGATGACGAAAAGGTACATCCCACCCACTTGGCGCAGTCGCTTGCGGAGTTTAATGCCATTTTGGGTGTCTATCACAGTGCATTGACGCACGCGCCCGTTGAACTCCCCTTTGACCCACCCGATGGATTGATCGAGTCTCTCAAAACGCTGCTGCTATGAAATGAGCCAATAGGTGCATAGCCCGGAGTGTTTCAAACATTTTTCGCCCCGATAACTCTGTCTCGTTTGAGCTATCGGGGGATTTATCAACATCGCTGAAAAAGTTGTATCAGTTAGCACTTCCAAAGCGGATTGAGTGATAATCAGCGAATGAAATGAATTCTGTACAAACTCAACTAGAATCTGCATGACAGGAACCACTCGGTGTGGGCTTGTGCAACAGCCTGAACCTGAAGCAGATAATCACTTGCTACTGTTGCGAATTTGTGTATAAACTGGAATTGTATCAACAGAAATAGGAGGTTTGAAATGACGTATAGTAACGTTCCTATCGGAACATCTAACCCCGGTTGCATTGTCATCTTAGTCGATCAATCTTGGTCAATGAGCGAAGATTGGGGAACCGGAACGAAGGCAGAGCGAGCCTCCCTTGCTGTCAATCGTATCCTTGAGGAACTCGTTCTCGCTGGCCGGGCCGGAGATATGATAAAGGATCGGTGTCACGTCTCTGTTATCGGCTATGGTGAACGGGTTGAATGCGTCGTTGACGGCATGATATCAGAGGTCGCATCATCACTCATTGAAGTCAAGAAAGTTAAAAAGTCCATTCCTGACGGAGCGGGTGGGATTGTTGAGGTTGAAGTAGAAATGCCGGTCTGGGTGCAACCAACGGCGAGCAATAGCACCCCAATGCATGAGGCATTTGAACACGCCGCCGAAATTGTTCAACGCTGGTGCGACGATAAACCCGATGGTTTTCCACCAATTGTTATCAACATCACAGATGGTGCCGCCACTCAGCCTGATTTGACAGCAGATGCCGCAAGAAAAGTCATGAATCTCCACACGACAGATGGCAACGTTTTGGTTTTCAACATTCATATCGCTAATAGTATACACCAGGAGACTTTCCCACACAGCACAGCCCAATTGGTAGGTGATAGCTTGGCAGAATTTCTCTTCAGTCTCTCTAGCGTTCTGCCAGAGCCCTTGCGCGAAATGGCAAAAGAAGTGGGACTTCCGGCAGATCCCGATGCCCGATGTTTTAGTTATAATGCGGATGAAGTCACGATGATTAGGATCTTGGAGTTTGGTTCTTTGAGCGTAACACAGATACGAGCTCTTCCATCTCCTGTTTGAAGATATGATTAAATTAACAGCGAGCTCCTTCATTACCCATAAAGAAGCGGAAAGCCTAGATGATTGTCAAGACGCTTGGGACCTGAATGATGAGAAGGGACGCTATACTATTGCAGATGGTGCGACCCGCTCCTTTTTTCCAAAGGAGTGGGCAACCCTGCTCGTAGAGCACTTCTGTGAAAGCGCCGAATTGTCTTTCACGGAAATGAATTGGCGAGACTGGATAGGCCCCATCCGACAAAAATGGTATGAACAGGTAGAAAAGAGGGTGAAAGAGCGAAACCTGTTCTATCTCACAAATTCGTTCAACGCCCAAGAATCCGCCGTTTCTACTTTTATTGGCATTGAATTCAATAAAGATAACGGTGCGTGGGAGGCTATGATTGTGGGTGATAGTTGCCTGTTTCATAAAAGCGATTCTGGGTTTGAAAGTTACTTGATAGAGAATTCAGCAGACTTTACGAATCGTCCCGAAGCTTTCGCTAGTTTTGAGAAGGACAATCACTCTGAGCCGACATTTATCCTTGGTAAAGCCAAACCCGGTGATACCTTTATCTTGGCAACCGATGCTTTGGCGAAATGGATTCTCGAACATAAGGAAGTTGGGGAATTAGATGCGGCACTTGATACCCTCAAAGCGGTAGAATCGGATGAACACTTCCACCAATTTGTCCATGAGGCGCGCCATAACGAAGCCATCCGCCTCGTTAATGACGACGTAACGCTTATGCTAATTTCGGTTGAAGAGGCTCAAAAGCCGGAAGAGACCGAACCAGAAGCACCCTCGGAAGCACAAACCCAACAGCAACAAGATGTCTTATTGCGTACTCTCTTTTGGGGAATCCTCGCAGGGGTTTTTGCGTTCTTCGTTGGGTTTATCATTCTTCTCTTGGTATTGCTCAATCAAAAGTAGCGAAATCGTTAAATTGGAGCAGTTCATGCCTTGGCCAAGCCGGATCGATTATACACAGGCAGTACGCGATTTTCCTCATATCAGCATATTGGACCCAAAACTTAAAGGTGGAAACCCCCGGAGGGGTTCTAACAACTACTTGATAGCTTACTCCGGCGGCTTTTCGATTGTGTTTCCGATTGAAGTGTTATCGAACACCTATGCGCTGCGGTGTTGGATTGCAGACATTGGGGATGCCGAAACTCGGTATGAAAAAATATCAAAGTATCTGGAACAACGCCGTTTGCCCTACTTTGTCGATTTTGCCTATGTTCCCAAAGGCATTCTGGTGAATGGTATTAAGTATTCCACCACGCGCATGGAATGGGCAGAGGGGGAAACACTTTGTGATTTTATCGAGCAAAATTTGCAGGATGCTAGGTGCTTGAAAACCGCTGCGGCGGAATTTCAAAAGATGGTTGAAACCCTCCATACTCACCAAATTTCACACGGGGACCTTCAAGATGGAAATATCCTGTTCAAGCGAAACGGAACTGATGTCAAAATCAAGTTGATAGACTACGACAGTTTGTTCGTTCCGGCACTTCGTGGGCAACCTGATAACATTGTTGGGATTCCGGAGTATCAACACCCTCAAAGAATAGCAGGCGGTGGGGGTGCAAACGAAAAAGTGGACTACTTTTCGGAGTTGGTGATCTATCTCTCCTTATTGAGCCTCGCGGAAAAACCCGATCTCTGGAATCAGTTTGGGGATCGAACCGAAAAAGGGTTGTTGTTCATAGCCGAGGATTTCAAAAATCCAGACCAATCCGACGTTCTCCGAGAGCTTGAAAACCTGTCGCCGGATGTGAAGCAACTGGCTTCAAAATTAAAAGAATTTTGTAAGCTATCCATTGACCAATTGGAACCACTAGAAGCGGTGTTGCCAAAAATCTCGCCGGCCCAGGTTGCTTACGACCTAGGTGTCACTTACCTTCACGCTCAACAATATAAAGCAGCGATTGACGAGTTCAAAAAGGCGATAGTCCTTGACCCGAATTATAAAGAGGCACACCATGGGCTGGGCCTTGCACACTTAAAGATGGGTAGTCTTGGGGAAGCGAAAAGGGCAGCGGAAGCAGCTTTAAGAATTGATCCGTACTATCAGCCTGCTCATCAACTTTTGGATGCTATAAAATCATCTAGTACCTCTTCTGTTGTGACTCCACCGCCTCCGCCTACAGGAATATCAAGACCGGTTTCCACAAATCCAACTTCTCAACCCTCTCCGTCTACGGGAGCACCAAGACCGACTCCCACAAATCCAGCTTCTCAGTCGTCTCCGTCCACGGGAACATCAAGACCGACTCCCACAAATCCAGCTTCTCAGCCATCTCCGTCCGCGGGAGCACCAAGACCGACTCCCACAAATCCAACTTCTCAGCCGGCAAAGCCGCAACCTACTTCCTCAAACCGTTGGCAGTACATTACTGGTGCTTTAGCTTTTGTCTTAGTGATTTGGATTGTGGCATTCGTAATCCAGATGAGCGAGGAAGATGAAGTGCTCCGCCGAAAACCGGGAGTTACTAAACCAATTCACCAAACTGCAAACGGAAACAATATCGCTGAAGAACGGAAACCAAAAGTTGCGAGACGAGAACCAAAAGTTGCAAAACAAGAACACGTTCCAAAGCCGGGGGCGATAGAGCCAACCCCCCAAACGGGGAACGAAAAGGGCACCGAAAATCCAATTCCTATCACTCCCAGACCGGCAAGCGAAACAGGTTTTCCCGGCCAAAACCGAGAGTTGCAAAACCAACTCACCGAAGGGAGAACTGAACAGGACGAGGAAATTCAGACTCAAATTGCTAGAGCCCACGACGAAACAGTAGCACTTCGTAGTCAAAACCAAAGATTGCGAGATGAAAACGAAAAGCTTCGTAGCGAAACCCGAATGTTGCATAACGATAACCAAAGGTTGCATAACGATAACACCACGTTACAGAAGCGACTAGACGAACTGACACAGAGTCCTGTTGAGTCAGTCCCTAGCCCCAGTTACGATCAACTTCGTGCAGAACCTCTCCAAGAGATTTCTCATAACGTCCGCCCTCGAGTAAGACTAGCTGCGATGTCTAAAAATAATCAAGGATGCATTAACTTTAACAGGAACCAGCATCGCACAGCGATTAAACTTTTCCAAGATGCCATAAAGAACGATCCAAAATCTGCAATAGTTCACTACAACCTTGGTTGCACTTACTTAGCAATAACAGAGTATGCTGATGCCATAATTTGTCTTGACCAAGCAGTAGCTCTTGACCCAAAATTTAAAGAAGCGCACTACAACCTTGCTCTTGCTTTTCTTAGGCGGGGCCACCGTCAAGCGGCGATAAATGTGGCTCGAAAAGCCTTAAACATAGATAACAATTATCTGCCTGCTCGCCAGCTTTTAGACGCTATTGAATAGGACGATCGAGGGTGAACAGTTGATTTGGAAGGGGAATTCATTAGTAATTTGTTGAGTTGTGTATGAGGCATCATATCTTAATTACGGGGGGATTGGATGGCGTTAAAAACCTGTTTGATGATTGGTGGCAGCGGTATGGCAGGTAGATGGATCCGAAACTTTGTCGATAACTTCAGCGATTGGATAAAGATTATTGGATTGGTGGATGTGCTGCCAGAGGTGCTGGAACAGCAGGGAGTGGCACTCGGTCTCAGCGCAAATCAACTTTTCACCGACTTTAACGAAGCGTGCGCGACGGTCAAAGCGGACTTCTGCGGCGTTGCGACGCCCCCGCAATTCCATAGCCCTGCAGCCATCGCCGCGATGGAAAACGGAATGCCGGTGATCTGCGAAAAGCCGATCGCCGACACGCTCGAAGCGGCGAAGACGATGGTGGGGGCTTCCCAGAAAACCGGTCTTCCCTGCGCGATTATCCAAAATTATCGTTACGCGCCGAATAAGCAGGAACTGATTCGTATACGGGATGAGGGGAGGCTGGGGCGGCTACAGCATATCGTGGGGCGGTATGCCTGCGACTATCGCCGCTACGAATCGTGGGGGAAGGCGTGGCGGCACGATATGGATTTCAGTCTGCTCTTTGAGGGTTCTGTCCACCATCTCGACATGCTGCGTTTCCTCTCCGGCGGTGACTGCGAGACGCTGATCGGCTTCGGCTGGAATCCAGAGTGGTCGGGTTTCAAGCACTTTTCCAGTGGGTTATATCTGATGCAGATGGACAACGGGGTTCACACCTGTTACGAGGGGAATAGCTCTGCTGCGGGCATCATCAACTGTTGGCATAATGAACATTATCGCGCGGAATTTGAGGAGGGGTGTGTCGAAATTGCCGGTGAAGATCAGGTCACGATTCACCGGGGCGGTCAGGAGTCGGAGATATACGAAGCACCGGAGATACCCCGCTTCGGTCATGAGTATCTGTTCGACGAATTTATTAGCTGGCTTGATGGCGGCGAACCTTCTTCGACGCGAATTGAGGACAACATGAAGAGCTTCGCGTTGGTGATTGCGGCGATGGAAACAACGGTTGACGGACAACCGAAACGGATCGCGGACTACTTGGGCGACTTGGATCTTTGAAGATGGTCTCGCGTATCTCAAGATCGGAAAAATGGGTCGAGCGGCTCAAATCTCTGTCGTAAGCCACTCGCCCCTGAAGCACTCATGTCGGTATCTGAATCTCGACCGACGCAGCTCAGATTTCCTGTTCCATCAGATTAGTTACCATTCACTCGGAATTCGCGCATGTTCGGTGTAGGCCCTGACAATATTGATAATCAGCCCGATGTCGTTGCGGGCGTCGGCAACCGATGTCCGATTGGGGATACCTTCGGTGATGCTTGCGTGGAAGTGACGGATTTCACGGCTGAAAGCACTCTCCCATTCTATCGCCGGCTCCTTGAGAACCGTTGTACCATCTGCGTCTATCTCATGTACCGTTACCGTAGAGAGGATGCCGCGCGAAAAGCCTGTGGGGTACTTAACGATCACGCGCTTGGTATCGCCGTAAATCTCCAGCGTCTCCTTGAAGTCCCACAGTCCAGGGATGGCCGCCCATGTATAAACAAGGCGCACCCCGTTTGGGTATTCAAGTATCGTGTTGATTGCACGCCCCCCATTCCAGATCTCCGTGCTGACGACGTTGGTTGGCACGCCGAGCATGATGCGGAAGCCGTAGAGATCATGGATGCCGCTGCCGGAGAGCGTGGAGAAGGCGGCCCTGGCAGCGTCGGGTGCGTCTCCGATGGCATCGCGAAGCGCTGCGTCTCGATCTTCACCCGCTTCACGCATTGCGTCTGGCAGGAGATCATCGAATCGCGTGATCCGAAAGTTGCGGAGATGGAGGTCATTACCGCAATGCAGGTGATTTGCCTGCACGAACCGGATGTCGTCCATCTGATCGACTTCTCGCTTGGCAACCTCAAACGCGGGGTCGTGCACTTTCATGTACCCTGTCTGCCCGACCTTCCCCGATTCCCGATATGCGGAGATGATGGCGTCCGCTTCCTGAAGGGAGAAGCACATCGGTTTTTCAATGAAGACATGCTTTCCTGCGTTGAAGGTTGCCACCGCTACCTTTGTCTTTGGATCGGTGTGGCAGAGCAGGACCGCGTCTACGTCAGATTCGAGGAGTTCGCGGTAATCCGTCACATGGTTAGGAATGTGGAACGCCTGGGCGGCATACTCAGCGGCGCCTGGCGACTTATCGCAGACCACCGTGACCTCAAATTCGTCCCTGAGCGCCGTCAAGTTGGGTAGATGATGAACCTGAGCAATTGCCCCACAGCCGATAACGCCGATACGTACTTTCTTCATAGAATCCTCCTATCTCGTGTGTAGTCCCGTCGACCGGTCAGGAACTTTCAAAATTCTAATCACCGAGATTCGCGATCTCCTTCGGAAGGAGCCCTGTTGCTTTGGCAATAAGGCCAGCCGCAATTCCCTCTCTCAACATGGAACGCGCAATCTTCCTTTTTTCTCGCTGGCGTCCATTCAAAGGATTCTCGATAGTAGCGTTCAGAGATTGCCTCGTCCTTGATTCACTGATTCAAAATGGCATATTCCCTGCGCCTTCTGAATCCTCTTCCGCCGATTGTGCCACGGTCTCAGGTGCTGGCGAGTTTGTTTGATCGCGGTCGGAAGCAGAGGTCGATTCAGGCTTTTCGGGCACTTCGCTTGATTTAACGGCAGCGTCAAGTTGACGGAGGCGATCTATCAACCCCTTGAAAAGCTCTGGTGACGATTCAGCGGCTTGCAATTCTGCTGAGAGTTGTGTCCACTGTAACTCTGTCATATCGTTGCGGGATTCAACGCCATAGTGACGTCTCACGTAGCTCCAGAAATCAGGCTTCGTGATGCCCCGCTGTTCAAGTCGCCCTTCAAGCTTGCCTGCCACCACAAACGCGGCTTTCTGTGCATTGGGGATTTTATCAGTCCCGGATGCAGCGGGTAACTCCATCCGAGATTGATCGGGTTGTGTTTGTCGATGCAGGTAGAAGTTGAGCACTTCTTTGATGACCGGCACCGGAAGCAACTGTTTAATGGCGTTGCGTTGCGCTTTATGAACCGCTTTTGTGAACGCAAAGGGATCTGTGCGATTGCTCACTCTTTTAGCTTGTTCATAAGCACCGTAACGCGAAGATCCGGTCACTGTATCTGTCGCCTTGGCGATTACAAGCCAGGACTGTTCACGCTCCTCATACTGAATGTCATCGACCTGAATTCCGCCCCGGCGATTCGCAGCTTCGTTTATCCCCGCCAGGGTTAAGCCTTCGACAATCTTTCCGCCCTGCTTAAATGAGTAGACGTAATCCCGAATCGCTTGCCCCGTCATCATTTCAACAATCGCTTGATCATCAACCTGATCCAAAACTTCATATTCGGCGACCGGAACAAGCTCATTTTTGGTGTCTTCAGCCATTTTTATCCTCCAATCTGTTTACAGGAATATGAAAGGATTCCTGTGAATACCTAATTTTGTCAGGATATAGTAACAAATTTTATCACATATGTCAATATAAAATATTGTTTTGTTAAAACCAGAAGGTCTTACATTGAATAATCGCGTTTTTCAAGGCGCCGACAGGAAATCCAAAAGAGTATTGCAGATAGAAGTATATGATAGAATACCATCCACGCCCAGACCGGTGCAATTCCCAGCAAAACATCAGTTTCAGATCTTACAATAGCGATTAACGCACACAAAGGGCTTAACATGCGCAGCAGATCCAATAAAACCGCCGGAAAAGCTATCAGTGGCGCCAATGCTGGCGTGATAAGCGGTATAAAAGTAAGCGATAGAACAACGGCGTAACTCCGCGAGATTGCGTGAATAGATGAGCCAAGCAAGGTGAGGCTGCTGCCGAGTAAAAAAAACAATGTGAACCCCACAATAAACACCAGACCACACTGAAGCAGTTGATAGAGCGCCAATCCTCCTGTATAGACTGACAACCAAAAGAGTGGAATCGCCAGCCAAACACACCATGATGTGGCGATGAGCGCCCCCATCAGTTTACCGAATAGGAACTTCCGATAACCGATGGGTGTGAGATTGAGTAAGCTCCAATTGGAGCTTTGCCGTTCAATCCGACATGACTCAACGGCTTGCAGAGGGACAGCAAGGCCAAGTAAGACACAAAAAAAGAGTGGTACTAATATGGCGTAAATGCTTTCACCAACGTGAATCTGTGGTCGCCCGCGGCTCGATGCAAATTGCTCGAATGCTGTGGCAAACAGCGTAAAAGCAAGAGTGCATAAAATAATAAGCTGAATACGGCGATACTTTGGTTGGTGTGCATAACATCGCAACTCTTTAATAATCAGGGCGATCATCTGTTTATTGCAGGCTCCACAGAGTCTCGTAAGGAATTGTATCGTCGTTGCAGAAATTGAGTTTACATAACATTATAACCGATCTTGATAACATGAGCAAGGTTAAGCTGCTAAGCTATCAAAAATGCTTGAACATTAAGAACGAATGTGTTAATCTATTGACATCGTTGTTGCCTCCGAGCAACTTGTTCTCACAACGATTATGCCCTTAGTTTACAGGAGATAATTAAGATGGAAAAGCGTTTTTCTAAAGTACTACAGATACTCTCAACGATGATGGTACTTACCTTAGTTCTACTGAGCCGTCTTCATGCGGCTTACAATGGCGAGTGCTGGGTCATCAGCCGCGGTAATATCGTTCGTAAACTTAACGCCGACGGTTTGCTAGATCCAACAATAATACCTAATCTTACGCAGGCGCAAGCCGCGGTGGTGAATCCTAAAGATGGCATCGTTTGGATAGCAGTGTCCGCTGCGCACGTTGTCTTCAGATATGACCCTTCAAGCCAAGATCCAAACCAGGCATTCAAGCAACTTCCTGAAATCAAACGTCCTCATTCGGTCTCAATCAACCCGATTGATGGTACGGTTTGGATAGGCGGGGAAGATATTGTCCAGAAGTTTTCAGCCGATGGTAGTCAGGTACTTGCGACAATTACTGATGTATACGAACCCGAAGTTGCGGTCAACACGACCGACGGCAGTTGTTGGGTGACGGACTCCAGGGGGAAAATTACCCGGCATAGTGCTACCGGTGCGGTCGCCGCTGCCTCCCCTGTGCAACTCAAAGAACCCAAGTATGTCGCGGTGAATTCTAAAACCGGTAATGCTTGGGTGACTGATCCTCATGCCAATGTTATCGTAAAATTGAATCCAAGCGGTCAGGAAGTGCTCAGAATTATTGATATTAAGCTTCCCATCTCTCCGAGCGTCAACCAGAAAGATGGCAATCTTTGGGTTGTGGCCGACTCCAATACCCTCGTTAAGTTATCTGCGGACGGCCAAAAACTTCTGGAAGTCCCTGCTGGGATGGCGATTCTCTCAATGTGCGTCAATTCCCAAGATGGAAGCGTTTGGGCCGCGGATCAGGTTGGATCGACCTTTACAGGCGCCGTCAGTAAATTTTCCGCCAACGGACAGCAGTTGTTTGAAGTTGCGATCCCGAACCCCTCTTTCGTTTCTGTTGGGAATTGGTCCGGACCGTGATTTGTGAAACGTAATGCGTAATGCGTGATGTGAAATGCGTATTACGTATTACGTATCGCGCCATTAGTCGATTCGCTGGTTCGCTTGTTCGTTGATCCGTCTCTCTCCCTCTCTTCCTACCCAATCCATCTGAACACAACCCACAAAAAGGGGTGATCGTATGTATAGAAGAGCCTGTTTCCTTTTCCTATTGACACTTGCTTTCGTTGCACTTCACGCACACGCCCAACATACACCCGATTTCGAGGTGGATAGCACAAGTATTACGTTTTCCAACCCTTCTCCTCTTGAAGGAGAGGAAATCACGATTTACGTCACTGTCAAGAACATTGGGCAAGTGGCGCTGACGCTTAATGAAGATCTGATCGTCAACCTTTACGAGGGCGCCCCTGCAACAAATCCACTACAGATTATGTGTAGAGACGTGATCTTGGGATTGCAGCCCGGTAAGTCCGACAAAGTCAAAGCGCAATGGCGTCCACCCCCCGGAACAACTGAAGTTTATGCCCTCGTCAATCCACGCGGGAACAAGAAGGAGATCCAGGAAGCCAACCACAGCAATAACATTGCTCACACGTCGATTACAGCAGCGCCGCGTACATTCCCCAAGGCAACTTCTGCACAGATCCAAACTGCTATTCAACGGGGGGTAGCGTGGGTGAAATCCCAGCGAGGGAAACATAACCGAACCTGTTTGCAATGTGACACCAAAAACCAACTGATCTCAGTTTGCGTCATCTGCGGAGCAACCCTCAAAGGTTTACCCGAAGATCTTCTGCCCGGTCCTGCATGGGATTTCGGGGAAGACAGTACGCAAGAAACCGCGATCGCATTACTTGCATTGCTCTCCGCTGGTGTTCCTGTCTCAGATCCAGCTATGCAGCAAGGACTGGATTTCCTCATGTCTCAAGACTGGAATATTTTCCAGATCTATCAGCTTGCCATTCTTACGCCGGCGCTTATCGCTACCAATGATCCGGAATACCGGCAACGCGCCCAGTTTGCGGTGAATCAGCTTGTGAAGGCTCAATTGCCGGTTGGCGGAGATGAATTCTCAGATCCAAGGGATGATGGCGGTTGGGGCTATGGTGCGACCGCCGACGGGGCGCATATGAACATGGTAATCTACGCACTTTACGCTGCAAAACAGTGGGGACTTGAGATACCAAAAAAGACCTGGGAGCGTGCAGAAAAATGGGTCCGTGGGAACCAAACGGAGACGGGTGGATGGCTCTACAATCTCATTGATGAAGGTTCACCTTGGGCGGAGGGCGTCTACGGCAGCATGACAGGAACAGGACTTTGGGCGCTCCGCGCCTGTGGCGTACCTGTTGAAGATGCACAGGTTCAGAAGGGACTAGAGTGGATCAAAAATTATTGGTCGCTTACCCGCAATCCCGGAGCGACTTCATGGCACTATTACTATCTCGTCTCGCTACAACGCTTCTGTGACATTCCCCCCAAACTAGAGATGCTTGTCGGGCATAATTGGTATGAGGACATAGCCAGTATGCTCGTCACCGAGCAACAACCTGATGGGCGCTGGATCGATCACGAGGACTATTTCCCGACAACCTGCTTTGCCCTGATGTTTCTGACTCGCGCCCTGCCGAGACCGACTCACCCAGATCTGGGAGCCGTTAATCGCAGTCTTCGATTTTCTCCGCCCGCGCCGCGCGTTGGTGAACCTGTGCGGATCAGTGTGACATTGACAAACACAGGGACTCCACTCGATGCAACCGTTCAGGTCGATTTTTATGACGGGAATCCGGATGGGGGTGGCAAAAAGATCTATTCTCAAGAAGTCCTCTTTAGCAGCAATTTCGACGAAACGACGACTGCAATCAACTGGGTAGCAACCGAGGTTGGAACACATGAAATCTATAGCATAGTTGATCCATACGAGCAGGTTGCGGATTTGAACCGCAGCGACAATATCATATCGCAGGAGCTAACCATCCGTCCAAAGTCTGCTGATGCCATCGATTCCGATACCGCTGTCCGCAAAATCGGCGATGGCGTATACCAGATTGGTAATGTCACCGTCAATGTCAATAATCGTGAAGTCATCACGACCGGTGAAATCAATATCATCAGCGACGATACCATCATCGAGTTTTTTGCGGTTGGCAAACTTGGCAAAACACATGAAAGCCTCATTATGCTTGACGCCGAACCCATGCATATACAGGTTGCATTACTCCGCTTGAACATGGATGCGGGCATGAACCTGACTGTTGAAGGTGATCCGCACACCCCTCAAGGTGATCCGGTTGAGATCTGGGTGGAGTGGGAACGCAGTGGGAAAACCATCCGCCATCGCGCCGAAGAGTTAGTATGGAACACGATCGGAGGACACCCAATGCAGCAAACCCATTGGGTTTTCACAGGTGGGCGCTTCATCCGCAACCAATTCACCGCACAACTGTTCCACAATGTCATTGCTGTCTACCGCGACCCCGACTCGATTTTCAATCACCCGCTGCCCGGTGGTAAAGACGATCGAACCTACCGCGTCAATACGGATATCGTGCCGCCCAAAGGCACCTCGGTGAGAGTCATCGCCCAACAGATATAAAATCGGGCACAGGAGTAAACGAATCGGCGAACCAGCAAATCGACAGATGGGCAAATAGGCATGATTCGAGAATCAAATCATTTGTCGTTGAAGGAGAGAGGTGAGAAGTCAGATGTCTCGCGCATTTGTCGCGCCGAATGAACTCTCTATCTGACGGTCGTTCTTATGCGTGTATTGTAGTAGAGTCTTGGCAGGTTGCTCCGCAACGCAAACCCATTCGTTGAAAAGGTGTTAATGGTGAACATTCACGATAGCGAATACAAGCATCTTCGTCTCGATCTATCGGGGAAGCTATTCTCAAATCGGACGATATTTCGTCAACTGCTTGAGACCTTCATCAAGGAAGAGTGGGTGAATCATCTCGATTTCGCGAGATATAGTGTAAATCACCATTTTCATCTTCATAGAGTTATCCCGTGACAAACATGATTATTGGCATTCCGAAAGAGATTAAGTCATCAGAATATCGCGTCTCAATGCTACCTGTCGGCGTTGAACAACTGGTTCAAGCCGGCCACACCGTCTGCGTCGAAGTTGATGCAGGCATCGGCAGTGGTATACCGAATGAAGATTACGTTGTGGCAGGCGCGGAGTTACTGGAAACGAGCGCCGAAGTCTTCGATGCCGCAGATCTCATCGTCAAGGTCAAAGAACCACTGCCAGAAGAATACGATTATTTGCATGAAGGCCAGATTGTTTTTACCTACCTCCACTTCGCCGCAAACGAAGATTTGATGCGTGCGATGCTCGACCGAAAGGTCATCTGCGTGGCGTACGAGACGATTCAGACAGCAGACGGGGAACTTCCGCTGCTCACACCGATGAGTGAAGTTGCTGGAAAGATGGCGATTCAAGAAGGCGCAAAGTACCTTGAAAGACCGATGATGGGACGGGGAATCTTGCTCGGTGGGGTTACTGGCGTTGCGCCCGCGAAAGTCCTGATCGTCGGCGGTGGGATTGTCGGCACGAACGCCGCTAAAGTCGCAGCCGGACTTGGTGCAGAGGTGATCATCATGGATGTGAACCTCCGTCGCCTGCGCTATCTCGATGATATTATGCCCTCCAACGTCGTAACCTTAATGTCCGATCCGCACGCGATTCGTGAAAAGGCCAGGGAGGTCGATCTGCTGATTGGCGCGGTATTGATCCCGGGGCGGCGTGCGCCTCATCTCGTCACGGAGGAGATGGTCAGCACAATGAGACCCGGTGCGGTGATTATTGATGTCGCCGTCGATCAGGGCGGCTGCATCGAAACAACGCACCCCACCACGCACCAGGCTCCGACATTCATCAAACACGGCATCGTCCACTACTGCGTGGAGAATATGCCCGGCGCTGTTGGACGGACTTCGACGTATGCACTGGCAAATGTGACCCGTCCTTATGTTCTTGCGCTCGCTAACAAAGGCTGGAAAGGTGCGATGCGTGAAGATGACGCTTTGGCTAAGGGCTTGAACACTGCTGACGGAAAGATCTGTTTTCAAGCAGTAGCGGAGGCGTTTGGGATGGCGCATTGTCCGGCAGAGGCGTTAATTTCTGATTCATAAAAACAGCTATGAATATGCGTTTTATTCTTGAGTGCATCCATGCTCAAAATTACCGCATCACACGACATGCACGCATCGTGATGGTTGAACGCGATATTTCAATGCAGAGAGTGGAGCAAGCTCTTGAATTGGGGGAGATTATCGAGCGGCGCAAAGAATTAGAGCCAATCCGAGTTACAAAAGTTCCCGTGTTTTCGATGGAGTCTGTCTTAGATAAAGGAAAAACTCTAACAGGATCAAATGCTTATGGAACAGCAATTAAATCCCAAAGCACATAAAATGGTTATTCTCGCCGAAGGTTCATTCAGCATTCTCGAATCGAAGGCGGCGACGGTGTTGGTGCGCTACCATACAGATAATGTCGTCGCCGTTATCGACAGCGAAAAGGCTGGAAAAGATGTCAGCGAAGTCATTGACGTTGGGAAGGGAATTCCGGTTGTTAGCAGCCTCGCGGAGGCGATGGAATTGGGATCGACGATGTTGGCAATCGGGATTGCGCCGCCGGGGGGTGAATTACCCGAAACGTGGATAGCCGTTCTGAAGGAGGCAATCGGAAACGGCTTGCATATCATGAGCGGACTCCACCGATTCTTGAGTGATGACCCACAGCTTGCGGATTTGGCAAGACGCCACAACGTCATCCTGTGGGATGTGCGGAAACCGCCGAAAGACCTCCCGATCGCCACCTGCAAAGCCGATGAGGTTGATCCAACCGTCATCCTGACCGTCGGATCCGATTGTCGGATCGGCAAAATGGTGACGGGCATCGAACTTGCCGATGCCGCAAAGAAGCGCGGATTAGACGCCGAATTCTGTGCCACTGGTCAAAACGGAATGATGATCTCCGGCTGGGGAATCGCCATTGACGCGGTGGTATCCGACTTCACGGCAGGGGCAGCGGAACGGATTGTCCTTGAGGGGGCGGAAAAAGCACGCGACCTCCTCATCGTCGAGGGGCAGGGGGCGCTCGTCCACCCTGGCTATTCGGGCGTCACCTTGAGTCTCCTGCACGGTTCCATGCCTGACGCGATAATCTTCTGCCATCAACCTTCGCGGAAAATCGTTGCTCGGTATACCATACCTTTGCCCTCGTTGGGGGAACTGATCCGTCAGTATGAAATGCTCGCCAGGCCAATCAAACCTGTCAAAGTAATCGGGCTCGCGCTTAACTGCTTTGACCTCACCGAAGATCAAGCCTGTGAAGCCATCAAAGCGGCGGAGCGGGAAACGGGCTTGCCTGCCACAGATGTAATCCGCTTTGGGGCGGATAAGTTGGTCGATGCGATTGAGAGAATTCGTTAAAGCAAACGGAGGAGAAAGCAATAATGAAACAGAGTTAGCTTCCATCAAGGTAGGATGAAGAGAAGGTTCGCAGCGTCCTCGCCTACTCAAGTTTCATTCAATAACCATTTGGCGAAGGAGGATAATGCTGATGCTGAAATCTATCGCTATTACTGAGGAGCAGCAACAACAGTTCGATGAGGATGGGTTCATCTTGATCGAGGATGCCCTCAGTCCCGTAGAGGTTGAGGAGCTAATCGAAGTGGTGGACAAACTGGACGGGCGATACCGACGGGAGAAGGGGATTGGTCCGGCTGAGCCTCTCTAGGTGCGGAACGCTCTCGCTCACCACGAGCAATTGCTGCATCTGGTTGACCATCCGGTGACGCTGCCGCTGGTGGTGGACATCCTCGGATTCAACATCCAGATAAGGACCTCTCATCTGGACGTGCGTCCGCCTTGTCCACCTGAATATGCGCAACAGAAACTGGGTGCGAGGGACGGTTTCTTCCCCTGGCACTCAGATGCCCCAAACTTTGGGTTTCCGATTACCAACGGACAGGTGCCGTTCATGGAAGTCAAAGTTGGCTACTATTTGACCGACCTGACGGAACACAACAGTGGCGCGATTTGCGTGGTGCGGGGTAGCCACAAAATGTCACCGGCACTGTTGCATGATGACACCTATGAGGTCGCCCCAGACCGTGTTGTGGAAGTCAATGTCCGTCCGGGGACAGCGATGCTCTGGCGGACTGCGCTCTGGCACTGTCTGACTCCCAATCTGTCGACGTACGCCCGAAAGTGTTTGTACTACGGCTATCACTACCGTTGGATCCGGCCCGCTGACTATCTCCATCAGGATGCGAATCTAATCGCCCGCTGCACGCCAATCCAGCGACAACTACTCGGCGAGTTGGGGACCGGAGAACGCAACTACATGGGAGATGATGCCTGGGTGCACCCGCTTTCTAGGCATTGGCGACCACAGGATGCAGACATTCCACTCAAAGCTTGGGCTGATGCGCGATTGAGCAAATGAGCATGAGTTTTATCCCATTTCATTCCTTCTCAAGAAAAACCGAATTGGCCTGAATTGTTGCCTTGAAGTGGGTGAGCGGTTTGTGTGCGGGGCCTTGGATGACCTTTCCGTTTAGGTCAAAACGTGAGCCGTGGCAAGGGCAATCCAGTCGTTTCTCACGGTCATTGTAGTTGAGCTTGCATTGCTGATGCGTGCAAAGAATCGTGTTTGCGGCGACGGTATTCTCATCCACCCGCACGAGGACAATGGCTTCTTTCGTACCGAGCTCTGTGAGGACCTTTGAATCGCTCACCTGCTGACCTCCACCGACCTGCTTGAGGGCATTGCTCATCCTAACTTCAACCCCCGCGATCGGTGGGTCACCTTGTGGGGGCTCTTTTTGCGGCGGTAGATTTGCTACGGGTGGGCTGTCGGGCTTGATTGGGCTACCTACCTCATCGTCGCCGGCGTCTCCGCAACCGATCAACGCCAGCGCGTAGCCTCCCGTAATCAATCGGGCAGAATACTCCAAGAACAGACGCCGATTGGTCTTGTTACCCTTCTCGTCAATTATCTTCTTTTTCCCCATAGTGATTTTCTCCGTCCAAAACTTTTTTGGGATTACTGCCACATTTCCTCAGTTTTCTTTAGAGAGTTCGTTGTACCATAGATTATCACTTAACGTCAAGCCTTTTTCTGGCAAAGTCCAGAACCGCGTTGACAAATATTGATAGGCTTTGTATAATTTCGTAATCTCTGATACATGCTTCAGATTATATTTAACTGCAGCGATGAAGTAAGGGACAATTGCTAACGATTGCTTTGATTAACGATCCGTAGGGTCAGTATTTTGCCGGTCTTCAAACTGGTCTCTGAGCCGCGTGATGTATCGGTTCGTTGTCGAAAAGATCATATCCAACGTGGCAATGTCCCGTTCCTCTAAACGCGTTCGTGAAAACACACGCCGCAGAGACTTCAGGAACGTCTCCCAGTCGTGATTGTAAGGCGAAACGCCAATCTTTTGCAACAGATCCGTGACGCGACTGTAAAACGCCTCAACTTCGTTGACATCGGCATAATTGAGTTCTGCCGGCGGGATGTCTCCTGCGCTCGCAAGGAAAATCTCGTAGGCGAAGATCTGCACCGCCTGTGCCAAGTTCAAGGAAGGATTTTTCGTTGCCATCGGAATGCTCGCTATCAACTGGCAGCGGCTAATCTGGGTAGTCGATAAGCCAAAATCCTCGCGTCCAAAAAGCAGAGCGACCTGTTGTTGGTCCTGTGAAACGGAGGCGATCTCCCGGGCGGCTTCCCTCGCCGAAACAGAGGGCGGCAGTTTTGGGTCCCGTCGTCGATGGGTAGTCCCGACGAGAAACTGAACCCCTTTGAGGGCGTCTGCCAGCGTCTTCGTAACGCAGCAGTTTTCAATGATGTCCGCCGCACCGTGCGCCATATACCACGTCGGTTTTGCCTCGAAAAATGGGATGGGATTGACGAGATACAACCGTGATAGCCCCATTCCCTTCAACGCACGGGCAGCGGATCCGATGTTGCCCGGTTCGCGTGGCTCGAACAGGACGACCCGAATGTTTTCCAGATTCTTGGGTGTCTCAATCTGTATTGCTCGCTGATGTTCGACGGGCTCAACCGGGGAGATCACTTCGTTTGTGTTGTTGTTACCTTTTGTCATTTGATGACCTGCTTATGTGCGACGTCTCCGTCCGTATGCCATAGTAGCTTGCGTAGAACTGTTCGCTCTCACGCTGTAACCACTCCCGATCGGCAGCGTGAGCACCAAAACGTTCGGGCGCGAAATCTGCCAAATCTTCGCCAGGGGTACCGTTGATTACCCATTTCGCCAGCCAACGTCCAACCGCCGCGGATCCGGCAATTCCCAAGGCGGCGCAACCGGTGGCTAAGAAGACCCCATCAATGCCCGGTACAGGCCCAATCAGATACGAGCCATCGGGCGCGAATGTAGTTATTCCCCGTCGGTACTCCGCAATTTCAAGATCTTTTAGGACCGGAAAGATTGGGGTGAGCCGTCGTTGTGCTTCTGCCATCACCGCTACGGGCGGTTCAATATCTCGTGTCCGGTAGTCATCCGGCATCTCCTCTAAATCAATGCTGTGCGGGTTCGGTTCAAAAAAGCCGTAGAGGTAACCACCTTTTTCCGGTCTCAGATAGCAACTCACGTCCGTGACACGCACGGCCGGATGATGCGGGGGAATACCGGGGAGCTGGACTGTCCGCGCACGTTGATGGCGAATCGGTTGCATTGCTGCGGTGGCGCCGACTTTCTTGGCGAGGATACCACCCCACGGTCCAGCGGTAATGACGACTTGGTTGGATTCGATAAAACCACTTTCCGTCTCCACCCCAAGGAGTTGACCATCATGCAACCGAAATCCGGTCACAGAGGTCTCCAATTCGATTTGAACACCCAAATCCCTTGCGGCGGCTGCGTATGCGTGGGCGCACTGCCGGGGCCCAACATACCCATCGTTGGGGACAAAATATCCACCCTCAACTTTGGAGACATCCAACGCAGGGGCGAGGCGAGCCATCTCCGCATGGGAGACAAAGTCTGCTGCGATTCCGTTTTGACGAGAGCGTTCAATCTGACGCGCGTAGGCTTCCATACGCTCCGGCGTCAGTGCCACCATCAGGCTCCCAGTCTGACGGAACCCCGGATGGTGTCCGGTTTCCGCCGGAAACTGCGAAAACAGTTCCAACGCATATTGGATCGCTCGCAACATGGTGGCCGAAGAACGAATTTGGCCGACCAAGCCAGCTGCCTGGGGCGTCGTCTCCTCAGCGATTTCTGAATTACGTTCCAGGAGGCGGATGTGTTTACCACCAAACTTCGCTAAATGATAGGCAGTACTCAGTCCCCAGATGCCTCCACCGACGATTACGATTTCTGTTTGTTGTGTCATTTCTTTTCCTCGTCCCCCGGATTACCAAACACCAATAGCAGGTACAGACATCATGGAGCTTTTTGCCGCAATTACCGAACGTCGTACCCACCGCAAGGAATTCCGTCAAGACCCGATTTCTCAGGCGGACCTTGACCAACTGATTGAAGCTGCTCGGTGGGCACCCTCACCATTCAACACGCAGCCTTGGGAATTTCTCATCATCCGCGAAGCTGCCGGGAAAAACGTAATCGCCGAGGTCACGGCGCAGCGCATCGTCGAACAATTCAAGGATGCCCGTTTTTTGGACGATAACAGTCGCTGGATGCGGGTGACAGAGACGGCGTGGGATGAACGCGGCGATGGTGTGCTACTTACCGATCACATTGACCTCCCACCCGTGTTTCGCAAAGATCCAAATAAACTCAAACCGCTGCTGAAAAATGCGAAGCACCTGAGCATTTTGGGACATTTGGGTGGCGGTAAGATGCCCGCCAAGGAAATCGCCGACCTTGTTCGCACATCGCCGTTGCTCATCCTCGTTCTAATGGATACGACAAGACGCCCGCCCGGTGAAGGCGGACGCCGGTGGATGTGGCTAGGTATGGGAGGGGCTATCCAAAATCTACTCTTGGCAGCGACGGGTTTGCAAATCGGTACGCAGTTTGTCAGCGCGCCACTCGAATGTCATGCCGATCGAGAGAAAATTCGGAAAATCTTTAGCATCCCGGATTCACGAGAAATCATTACCTTGCTGAGACTCGGCTATGTAGACTCAACGAGCGGAAAATCTGTCCGCTTGCGTCCATCAACGTTTGTCCAATACGAAAATTATACTGAATCCGGGTCAAATCCTGCCAATGACGCGTAAAACTCGGAAGACGCAACGTCATCCCGGTGTGGATGCAGTGCCAATATTTATTTGATTCGTTGACCGGTCTGGAACACCGCGACCACCCGACTGAACGCGGTAATATCGTCCGCCGGGTCGCCATCGAAGGCAACGAGGTCGGCGATCTTGCCTGGCTCAATGCTTCCGATTTCGTCTCCAATGCCGACCGCTTCGGCGGAGATGCGTGTGGCTGATACGAGTGCCTCCGCGGGCGTAAACCCGACGCGGACGAGCAACTGTAGGTCGTAATCGAGATGCCCAAAGGCGAGGTCACTAACTCCGGAGTCGGTTCCCGGAACAATTCGGTCGCGCAAGTCGTAGTCTAGCATACGCCGCATGACATCCAAGCGCAACTCGGCTCTCCCCTCAAGTTGTCCCAATTCCACTTCCCCTTCAGGGGAGAGAGTTCCGGCATCGCGTTGCTCGGTGAGCTTGACAATCTGCGGATAGCGTGTCCAGGCTTGCAGCGTTGGGCTGATCCAAATACCCGATTCCGCCATCATCTCGGTCAGTTTTGGATCGAAACGGAGTTGGTCATCGGGGTCGAGGAATTCGGCGTGTTCCATCAGATCGATGCCGGCTTTGACCGCCCGGAGCATCGATTCCTTCGCACGACAGTGCGCCGCTGTCAGACGATGGAAGTGATGCGCTTCGTGGACCGCAGCGTGGAGCTCCGCCACCGTGTAGGTTGCACGGCCGGGAATGGTGCCTTCGGTGCCACCCCCGGAAGCCATGAGCTTGATGTAATCCACGCCTTCGTGCACCAGGCGTCTTACGGATCGGCGCATCTCCGTCTCACCATCTGCAATTTCATTGCACATGTGAAAGTGCCCGCCTGTGCAGGTAATTGGCCTGCCACTCACCAGCATACGAGGCCCCGGAATATACCCACGACCAACCCCTTCCTTCAACGTAAACCCCACCCGGTTGCGTGCACCGTGTTCTCGGATGGTGGTAATGCCGGCAGCCAGATGGCGTTGCAGGTTCATGGCACCGGTAAGCACCATCATTTCGTCGGTCTCGGCGAACATCTCAACATAGTTGCGTCCATCGCCAGCCAAACTGAGATGGGTATGGCCATCAACGAGGCCGGGTGTGATACAAGCGTGCCCCAAGTCAATGACTTCTGCATCAGGAGGTGTCTGCTGTTGAATTGCCTCCTTTTGCCCCACGGCGGTGATGCGACCATCTGTTACCAGAATCGCCTGGCTGGTTTTGGAGGCACCGCCGAGGCCATCTGCCAACTGCCCTGCCAGAATCAATTTTGAAATCGGATTGGGCATAGTTTCCTCCGCTTCATTTCACAGGAGGCATAGGTTCTCGCGTGTGTCCTACAAGCTCACCCGTACAAGTGGCCAAGCCTTCACTGAACGTGCCGGTGTTCCAATGAATCCCCGAACCCATAAATGACTTCCGAGTGAGCTCCCCACCTATCCAAGATAATATAACTGCTTGGACTATGGAGCAGTTTCCTCATAACCATATCCCCGTTTGTCAACCGAAGTCATTTCGACTGCTCCTTGACCCGGGACGGTCATCGTCATTTTGATTGTGTGTTCCGCCGTTTCTGAATAAATCATCATGGTTGCTAGATCGATGATACGTTCACCCTTTCCTGCTATTTTCGCGTTAGACACGCTCGGTGCTTCTTCCATGTCAACCATTTCGGCGAGGTCCTCCCACATGTCGCCCATAAAATTTTTCAGTTCCTCAGCATTAGCAACACACAATAAAAAGAGAAGTAAGCACGGCTAGACCTAGTGATTTTGAACGTATCAATTTTCTCCTTATTCTGATGATTGAAATTCTATTCACTGAACAGTTGCCTCCTGGGACACACCCAGACACCGGGTAGTGCTAACATAAGCTTTGCCAGCACCACCAAATCGGTTCAATTCAGATTAATCTTCTCTATTTTCCTCCTGTTTTGGAGATGGGATTAACCTTGAGCGTCTCTGACTCTGTCCATATGGAAAATGCACGACTTGGAGTAGACGCACTGCTCGGTGATGCAGGACTTTCGTCTGCTTCCGATAGCGGTGCTTCGTCTACTGAAGGTGCTTCCTCCACTGGAGACGTTTCATCGAGTGAACGTGGTCCCTGCGCTCCTGTGAACCATGCTATAAAGCGCTTTAACAGGCTCATAAGTATTTCCTCCGCTTTTATCCAGTTAAATGTTGGCTCGACATCAACACCGAACTTCACATGCCGAGTACTCGTCCGCAGGCTGAAGCAGTCTGCGTCACATCAGTTGAAAATATCAAATTAACCAGAAAACATAACCGTTACGTGAAACAGTAAAGTCATTTGGTGATATAGCATAGCAAAAAACATAGCTACTGTCAACAAAAAAAGCCCTTCTCAGCCACCGACGGTCTCTGTCCATCAATCGATGATAAGAAATCGGTTGTTGATAGCATCTGAAAACGCATTGATTTCAACCTTACCGATTGGCTCGAATCCCTCGCATCGGTAAAACCAGTTCCCATCAAAATCCCATTGACCAGCCTATAACCAATATTGGCTCATGTCAAAAGAAAGTGCAAAAGTGTTAGAGAAGCCGCGAAATCATTGGTGTGAATTTTGCCTTTGCACGAAGTCTTAACATGAGCCAAGTTTATCTTCTGAAGAGACCCTTCGGGTTAGGAAATAGGAAGATTGGAAGAAAGAAAACAAGGTGTTTGTTCCCTCCTTCCTTTCCTTCCACTCCACGCTCAAAATGTAAAGTTTCAAGAATACAGTTAAAGTATTCAATTTTCAATATGGTGTGTTATCCAACACCGACGCCCATCGGTCAACAACCGAATCGCGCCGAGTTGATCTGTCCGCGGCACACGACACCCTCGCTCTCGGTAACGGTTAACAACCATCTCGGAGGGAAAACCGTACCGATTCCGCTCACCGAGAGAGAAAATCGCGTATTGCGGACGCACGGCATCAAGGAGTGCTACGCTGCTAGAGGTCTTGCCCCCGTGATGTGGCACCTTGATAATCTCTGCACGGAGGTCGTGTCCCGATTCAACCAACTTCAATTCAGCTTCCTGCTCAATGTCCCCCGTAAACAGGACGCGCACATCACCATAGGTCATCTTCAGGACAAGGGAATCGTTGTTTACATCTTTATCCATTAGGTTCGTCGCGGCTTCATTGAATGGATGCAGCAATTCCAGCCGTGCTGTCGAGGTTAGATCGATTTCCCCTGCATAACCGAGTTCATGGGGAATACCCTGCTTATCGACGATTTTATGTACGATGCGGTGTGTCGGTGGAGACAGATCCAGGTGTGGCACACCAAGCACACGTGCAACGCCAAACTGGTGCAAAATGTGCGCGAAGCCTCCGCCATGGTCATTGTCTGGATGAGTCATGAGAAGCAGATCCAACTTGAAGACACCCTCATTGCATAGGAATGGGTCGAGGATGCGCTCGCCGCTGTCGTAACCGACCAACTTGCTACTGCCATCTTCTGCCTTGTGGATTCTTGTTGAATTGAGCCCACCATCAATAAGCATTGCCTTCCCATCGGGAAATCGGATATACGCCGCGTCCCCCTGTCTGACATCGAGAAAGGTGACTTCTAGCAAATTGCCTTCTTCTTGCCAGGCCATATCCCAGATCCAGATTGCTGTGACCGCCAACCCAATCAGTACAGCCTCCTTTCGATGTTCCCACACCCAATGCCAGTGGGCAACCGCGAGACAGCCGGCGATGTAAACGACGATGAAACCGAAAGTTGGCGGTGCTGTTTTGATGACGGCCCACGGCTGACCGAAAAACTTGATAATCTCCAGAAAGATAAAAAGGATGAGGTGGTTGGCGTAAACAAACGGAGTCGCAAGGGGTTGCCAGATTATGCCGAGAAGAACCGAGATTAAAGTGATGCTCACGATAAGTGCGGCGAGTCCGACGACAAAAGGGCTCGCGGCTAATCCAATCGGATACACGCGATAGAAATGTCGTGCGATGATTGGCACCGTGCCAATTTGTGCCATCAGGGTTACGCCAAATGCGCTGATAGATCTTCTCCCGCCTATCTGATTAATGAGATTTGGTAGAATGGTATCGGCCAAACTGTTCCACTTCGGCAGAAAATAAACGATAGATGTCACAGCAGCGAAGGAGAGTTGGAATCCAACATCCCATAGTTGCGCGGGATTGACCAACAACAGAACGAGCGCAGCGAATGCTAGCAGGTTAAATAGGTCCGCATCTCGATCAATAATCATCGCAATCAGAAACAGAATCGCCATGAGCGAAGCGCGTAACACCGAAGCGCGAAACCCGACAAGGCAGGCATAAAGAATGACAATGGTAATTGTCAGAAGACAGACCGTTTTTCTTGATAAACCCAGAAGGGAAAAACCGAGAAAACAGACGGCAGCAATCAAGCCAACGTGCAATCCTGACACGGCAAGAATGTGTAGGCTGCCGCTATTCCGGAATGTATCAAGGATCTGTTGGGGAAGTACGCTTCGTTGGCCAAGCAGCATCCCTTTGAGAACCAGAACGTGATTGGAATTGTCATGGTATGTCTTATCAATAACCGACTCCACTCGCCGACGTAGCCTTTCCGTCCAATGCAATAGAAAAAAGCCAGATCGATGCGTCGGCGCAATCTTTTGATTTCGATGCGGATGAAGTATTCCGAAGACCTGACGACGGGCGAGATAGGCGCGGTAATCGAAGCCCCCTGGATTCTGCTGTCCTTTCGGTTGGCGCAACTCGCCTTCCACCTCAAGGTGATCCCCGTAGCGCAAATGCGCCGGCTCACGGAATCGGATCAGGAACTTCGCCTCCACGACCAAATCCGGCGTTGTCACGGATTGGATTGTACCGATTGCGTAACCCTGCTCCCACAATTCGCCGCGATCAGGTTGGTACGCCATTCGTCCTGAGAAACGCACCCGGTGATCATAGAGTTCTGGGGGGATTGGCGAAGTCAGGACGGCGCCTAAACGCAACATGCCGCAGGCAAAAATTGCAATCAGTAACAGCGCGCGTTGAATCTTTGGCATACGAAAACGCTGCTTTCGCAGATACAGTAGTCCAAGGCTGCCGATGAGGCAGATCAGCATAATCAGCCAGATCCAAAGGAGGGGAATAGACAAATATCCGGCGATAGAGATTCCGAGCGCGTAGGGAATGAGTGTGTTGAGGGCGGGTCGGGCTATAGGGTTGTTCGTCATCACGAAAAGATGTGCTTGGGCGCCAAGACAGTCAGCGTTAAACCGCGCGCGATTGACAACAATGTCAGTGCCAACCAGAGTCCTTGATTGCCATGAGGTCTAAGGAGATAGTATGCACAAAAGAAGATAGCTGTGGCGGCAATCATGGAATTGCGCATCGGCTTTGAAGCAGTTGCACCGAGAAAAACACCATCCCAGATGTACGCGACAGCATTTACGATTGGGGCTATGGTTATCCAGATCAGATAGGGACGGGCTTGTGCCAAGAGGTCTGCTTTGTCCGTGAACAGGGAAAACAGTCTCGACCCAAAGTATCCGAAAATCAAGCTGAACCCGCCCGCAAGGAAAAGTGCCCAAAGAAATGAATATCGTACCACGCTTTTCAAGCCGCGTATCTCCTTCGCCCCTTTGTATTTACCGACAAGACTCTCCGCGGCAAAGGCAAATCCATCAATACCGTAAGCGAGGATGTGTATAAACTGTAAGAGGATTGCATTGATAGCGAGTAGACTATCACTCAACGTCGCGGATTTTGCGGTAAAAAAAGCGTGGCTAAAAAGTATGCAAACGGTACGGATAAAGATATCACGGCTAAGTACGAAAAATCTCTTCAAATCAGGAAGATGCAATACACTTTTTCGATGCCACTCAGCCAACAGATAACTGTATTTTTTCAAGAACAGGATAACGGTGCACAGAAGCCCAAGATACTGGGCAATAACGGTTCCTAGAGCAACGCCATCGGATGTCATCAGAAGCAACTTTACAAAGAAAAGGTTCAACACAAGATTCAACACGTTCACCATGATGGTGACTATCATGGGATATTTGGCGTTTTGCATCCCCAAAAACCAACCATGACAGACATGAAGGCTCAGAGTGGCGGGTGCGGCATAGATACGGATATGAAAGTAGCGACGTGCAAGCTGCTCAACTTCAGTGCTGGCATCAATCAGAGAGAAACTGGCTGTTGCGATTACAGGTTGAAAGGCAATCAGCAAAAGACCACTCAAGCCCCCAACCAGCAAACCCCTTTTTAGAATCAGGATGCTCTCGTTGAAGTTGTTCGCGCCATAAGCTTGAGCTGTCAGCCCGGTTGTACCCATCCTGAGAAATCCAAATCCCCAATACACAAAACTAAAAACCATCCCACCGATGGCGATTGCCCCGAGATAGTATTCCGCTTCTAGTCGCCCCATTAAGGCAGTGTCAACGGCACTTAAAATTGGCACCGACAAATTGCTGATAATGTTCGGAATAGCGAGGCGAATAACCTGTTTGTTCATGTGCTTTTAGCTACGTCTACCCAAAATGAGATTGAATTGGACTCTAAAACTTGTGGAGATTGCGACAGCGGTTGAATGCGTATTCTAGCACTCCTACTGCACGCTGTCAATTGGATAAATTTTCTGCCCATGAAACTCATTATCTTATGCGTGGGGAATTTGTAATACAATACAAATTTCCTTGACATCAGGCAATGATTACTATATAATACTACGTTGCGCCTGTGTCAAAACAGGATTCAGAAAATTAAATATGCCCTTATTTCTAATCTCAAGGTAAGGTGAAAGCATGCCCCACGTCGTCAAGTATGGCAAACGTGAACGATTGTCCTTTGCAAAAATTCCGGAGATTATGGATCTCCCGGATCTGATTGAGGTTCAAAAATCTTCCTACGAAGAATTCCTTCAACGAAATATCCCTCCAGAAAAACGTAAAGATAAAGGTCTCCAAGCCGTTTTCAAGGAAATCTTTCCAATCCCCGACTTCAGCGAAACGTCCGAACTCAGGTTCGTTAGTTATTCCCTCGGCACCCCTAAGTACGACATCAATGAATGCCAATCCCGCGGATTCAGTTACGCCATGCCAATCAAGATCTGTGTTCAATTGGTTCTCAGGGAACAAGACAACGACACCGGTGAAAATCAGCTTATTGACATCAAAGAGTCCGAAGTATACATGGGTGAAATCCCCCTGATGACCGAAAATGGCACCTTCATTATCAACGGCTCTGAGCGGGTGATTGTCAGCCAGTTGCAGCGATCTCCCGGCGCGACGTTTGGGGAGGAGACCCACACCAGCGGACAAAAACTCCATATAGCGCGAATTATCCCGTATCGCGGGGAATGGATCGAATTTGAACATGACATCAAAGACCAGATCTATGTCCGGCTAGCTCGACGGAAAAAGATGTTCGTGACGATTCTGCTTCGAGCGCTCGGCTGGGAAACTGATGAAACCATCCTCAAGATGTACGCTAAGACAGAGTGGGTCAGCCTCAACGACTCACTTATTGACCGGGTGATAGCTACTCCTGTCAAACATCTTGTCACTGAAGATGTCTCGCTTGAAGCGAATACGGCATTAACAGCAGAACAGATTGATGAGTTACTTAAGGCAGGCATCAGCGAAGTTGAAGTTTTCCACAAGACGAAGACGGAGCGGGTCAGTCTGGATGACTCCCCGATTGGTCGGGTGACGTCTGTTCCTGTCAAACACTCTGTCACTGGAGATGTCTCGCTTAAAGCGAATACGGAATTGACAGCAAAACAGATTGATGATTTGCGTAAGCGAGATCCGCTGTTTCAAGTTGATTTGAATTCCGTTGCAAGGCCGGAACCGACACAGTTTGATCCTGATCCAGATTTCGATTATAAGTCACCGGAGTGGCAATCGCTAAAACGGCAGTGTCGGGAAAAGGCTGGTTGGAAATGCGAGCAATGTGGTATCGATCTTAGCGATGACCCCAAGTATCTTGATACCCACCATGTAAAAGGCAGCCAGCATAACAATCTCGAAGACCTTATGGCTCTCTGTATTGGTTGCCATGCGGAACAACAACCGGATGAAAGACATAAACACCTCAAAAAAGAGGACCGTTATAAAGAATTTATGGATTCATACGGTGACAACTGGAAGTCTGCTATCCTCCAATGGAAGTCTGCTGTCCTCCAAAGCGATTTGACGGATGGTGCATCAGTGTCGGATGAATGGTGCCGACAGTTTAAGGACAATGGTGCTTCTCTGTCCCCTTCCGCAATCGTACAGGTAAAGACAGAAAGTCGACGCTGGCGTGTATCGAACAAAAACAGCAGAGGTAACTTTACCATTGAGAAAGCAGGGGATACCTTCAATGTCTATCAAGATCTTGAGATTGAAGTTTTTCACAAGACGGAGCGGGTCAGTCTGGATGACTCCCTGATTGGTCGGGTGACGTCTGCTTCTGTCGAATACAAACGCCTTGTCACTGCAGATGTTTTACTTGAAGTGAATACGGAATTGACAGCAGAACAGATTGCGGATTTGCTTGAGGCAGGCGTCGGTGAGGTTGAGGTTCTAGACGCAGATGATGCAGAGGAGATTCGTTTCCTGCGGAATACGCTTGAGCGTGACCTTCAATTAGATTACACGCTGCCGCGGATTTTTCAAGTACCGTTACCGTCAGACCTCGAAGGCGATTTGACGGATGATGCACCGGTGTCAGATGCATGGCTCCGAAAGTTTAAGGACAATGGTACTTCTCTGTCCCCTTCCGCAACCGTGCAGGTAAAAGCAGAGGGGCGCTATCGTATATCCAACAAAAACAGTAGAGATAACTTCACCATTGAGAAAGCAGGGGATACCCTCAACGTCTATCGTGGGAGTATCCAGGATCTGGCGGTTGTGGATATTTTCCGTAAGTTGCAACCGGGCGATCCTCCCACAATTGAAAGCGCATACAACCGTTTTGAAAAGATGTTCTTCGACCCGGTGCGCTATGACCTTGCAGAGGTAGGTCGGTACAAGCTCAATAGGAAGCTCGGTGATCTCTCCCTGTATCGGAATGGGAACGAAATGGTGGGTGAGCATGTGCGTATTCTGCGTAAGGAGGACATCGCCGCGGTTCTCAAATACCTGATCCAGGTCCAGAATGGAAATGGGGAGATGGACGACATTGATCACCTCGGCAACCGTCGCGTGCGGGCAGTCGGGGAACTGTTACAAAATCAGGTGCGAATGGGGATGCAGCGCGTTACGCGTGCCACCCGAGAGCGGTTGACGGTTCAAGAACTGGAGAGTATGACGCCTCCTGATTTAATCAATCCGAAACCGCTGACCGCTGCGATTAAAGATTTCTTTGGCTCCAGCCAACTTTCCCAATTTATGCAGCAGGCCAACCCACTGGATGAATTAACCCACAAACGCCGCTTGAGCGCGTTGGGTCCAGGCGGACTGCATCGAGAACGCGCAACCTTTGAGGTCCGAGACGTTCACCGTACCCACTATGGGCGGGTGTGTCCAATCGAGACGCCCGAAGGTCCTTCGGTTGGGTTGATTGTTTCCTTGAGCACTTACGCACGAGTAAACGCCTACGGCTTTATGGAAACACCTTATCGAAAGGTGGTGAATGGGCAAGCGACTGACCAGATTGACTACCTGACAGCGGATAAGGAGGATGCATTCACCATTGCGCAGGCGCACGCTGTCCTTGATAAGGATGGAAATATGGCAGATGATCTGATGGTCACGCGGCACAAGGACGACTTCCCCCGGAAACCCGCACAGGAGGTCGATTACATTGACGTTTCGCCGAAGCAGATTGTTGGCGTCTCTGCCGCACTTATTCCGTTCCTCGAACATGATGATGCAAACCGCGCCTTGATGGGGAGTAACATGCAAAGGCAAGCGGTACCGCTGCTCCGCCCGCAAGCTCCGCGTATTGGGACCGGTATGGAGTACAAGGCAGCCCATGACTCTGGCGCAGTTGTGTTGGCAAAGCGGGATGGTGTCGTGGAGAGCGTTTCTGCCTCCGAAATCATTATCCGCACGGATGACACCTTTCGGATTGATGGTGGAGAACAGTCATTCAGCGAGATGGGATACGATGTCTACCGGTTGGTGAATTTCAAGCGATCGAACAGTGGCACCGGTCTTCATCAACGCCCGTGTGTGGCTGCCAAGGAAGTGGTGAAAGCAGGCCAGGTGATTGCCGATGGCACCTCGACGGAAGATGGGGAACTTGCCCTCGGTAGCAACGTTCTGGTTGCGTTCATGTCTTGGGAAGGATATAATTATGAGGATGCGCTCCTCATAAGCGAATCACTGGTAACTGATGATACCTACACCTCCATCCACATCGAAGAGTTTGAGGTGGAAGCGCGGGATACGAAGATGGGGAGGGAGGAGATCACCCGGGACATCCCGAACCTCTCAGAGGAAGCCTTGAGTCAACTGGATGAAGAGGGAATTATTCATGTCGGTTCGATTGTTCGTCCCGGAAGTATTCTGGTCGGCAAGGTTACCCCGAAAGGGGAAAGCGACCTGGGTCCAGAGGAGAAACTTCTTCGGGCTATTTTTGGTGAGAAAGTCGGTGAGGTGCGTGACGCTTCCAAGTACGTCAGACCCGGCACAGAAGGTGTAGTGGTTGATGTGAAGGTCTTCTCCCGGAGAGAGCGAGAACGCGATCGCCAGACCGAGTTGCGGGAGCTTGCTAAAGAGAAGGAAGTCGAAAAAGAGTGGCAGGCGAAGTGCATGTTAATCAACCAGCGCAAGAACACAGAGATTCGTAACACTCTGCTCGGCAAAACGCTCGCTAGTAGCGTCTCTGATGGCGCAGAACTTCACGCCCAGCAGGGAGATGTTGTCACAGAGGAGTTGCTGGATGCAGGGGCGCCCCTCGAACACTTCCATGTCACGGACGCTAATGCAATGGACCGCATCCAGCGCATTCGACAATTGGCGCAAGGGCGCATTGATGCCCTGACCGCCGAGCAGGAAGATCAGCTTGAGAAGATTCGCAAGGGGGATGAGTTGAAGCCCGGCGTTCTCAAACTGGTGAAGGTTTATGTGGCGAACCATCGCAAGATTGCTGTCGGCGACAAGATGTCTGGGAGACATGGCAACAAGGGGGTGGTCGCGAAGATACTCCCGCAAGAAGACATGCCGTACCTGGAAGATGGAACCCCAGTTCAGATTGTAATGAACCCGTTGGGCGTCCCCGGACGAATGAATGCCGGACAGATTCTGGAGGCGCATTTGGGCCGGGCAGCGGAGAAACTCGGCTTGTACATCACTACACCGGTCTTTGATGGCGCGAATGAGGAGGAGATTCGTGAGCTCTTGCACAAAGCCGGACTGCCCGAAAGCGGAAAAGCGAAGTTGTATGATGGACGTACGGGGGAACCTTTTGCACAGGAAGTCACCGTCGGACATGGGTATGTTCTCAAGCTGAATCATCTCGTTGATGATAAAATCCACGCTCGCAGCACAGGCCCTTATTCGTTGGTGACGCAGCAACCGCTCGGCGGCAAGGCGCAACAAGGCGGACAACGGTTCGGCGAGATGGAGGTGTGGGCATTGGAGGCGTATGGCGCCGCATACACCCTTCAGGAGTTGCTCACGATTAAATCCGACGATGTCGTCGGAAGGAGTAAGATCTACGAAGCAATTGTCAAAGGGGAGAATGCTCCTACGCCGGGCACTCCAGAATCGTTTAACGTCCTGGTAAAAGAATTACAAAGCCTCTGCCTCGATGTGAAATTAGAACAAGCATCTGGTGACGCAGAGACATTTGACATTGACGTCACGAATTGGACGGCAGAAAAAGAATGAGGCGTGAAACGTAAAGCGTAAGAGGGAATTAGGGCGTATTGACAAATAGCTCCAAAGACTCATCAGATCGACAGAAAAGGAGACGCCAGATGTCGAAAAACCTGAACAATTTTGACGCGATTTCAATCCGGATTGCTTCGCCGGAACAGATCAAGGAATGGGTAAAACCGACCGCATGCCACCAACGGGCCAGTACGTGCACAATAGGAAACTGCACATGCGGCGAAGTCCAGAAGCCCGAGACTATTAATTATCGCACATTCCGTCCCGAACGAGACGGTTTGTTCTGTGAGGCGATCTTCGGGCCTCAGAAAGATTGGGAGTGTGGCTGCGGTAAGTACAAACGGATTAAACATAAAGGGGTGATTTGCGATCGATGCGGGGTCGAAGTCACGCAGCAGAAGGTGCGCCGTGAACGGATGGGGTATATCCAGTTAGCGGCGCCGGTCTCGCATATCTGGTTCTTCAAAGGACTCCCCTCGCGGATCGGGCTCTTTTTAGATCTCCCATTTCGTGATATAGAACGTGTCATCTATTTCGAGTCGTTTATTGTTCTGGAAGTCAATGATCCTGACTGTGATCTGGAGGTGAAGCAACTCCTGACAGAGGAGGAGTACACCCAATTGACAACACAGTTTCCTGATGGCTTCCGTGCCGGCATGGGGGCGGATGCGATTAGGGAACTGCTGGAGCAGATTGATCTAGATCAAGAAGTGGAAACCCTGCGTGCAGAACTCGCCGAAACCGCAAGCAAGCAGAAAGCTCGGAAACTCTCCAAGCGGTTGAAGCTGGTGCTCGGTTTCAAAAAATCAGGCAATCAGCCGCACTGGATGATCCTTACGGTGATTCCGGTCATCCCCCCGGACTTACGTCCACTGGTTGCTCTCGACGGGGGACGCTTCGCCACCAGTGATCTGAATGATCTCTACCGGCGGGTGATTAACCGGAATAACCGCCTGAAGCGACTGATGGAACTCCGGGCGCCCGAGGTAATTATCCGCAATGAGAAACGAATGCTCCAGGAAGCTGTAGATGCACTGCTGGATAATGGTCGACATGGACGCGTGGTGCGGGGGCCGGGCAATCGTCCGCTGAAATCCCTTTCCGATATGCTCAAAGGGAAGCCGGGGCGATTTCGTCAGAACCTGCTTGGCAAGCGTGTAGACTACTCAGGACGGACGGTCATCGTGGTCGGTCCTGAGCTCCAGTTGGACCAGTGTGGCCTCCCGAAGAAGATGGCATTGGAGCTATTTAAGCCGTTCATCATCCATAAGCTGCAAGCGAAGGGCTATGCCCACACCATCAAACGTGCGAAGAACATGGCAGAACAGGTCTCGCCAGAGGTGTGGGAGGTCCTGGAAGAGGTGATTGACGAACATCCGGTTTTGCTGAACCGCGCCCCGACACTACACCGATTAGGGATTCAGGCGTTTCAACCCCTCTTGGTGGAGGGAAAGGCAATCCGGATCAATCCGCTTGTGTGTGAGGCATTCAATGCGGACTTCGATGGGGACCAGATGGCGGTGCACGTCCCGTTGAGCGTCGAAGCACAGATCGAGGCAAAACTACTGATGATGGCGACACGAAACCTCCTGAAGCCTGCTCATGGTGACGCGATTGCGGTACCAAGTAAGGATGTCGCGCTCGGTTGCAATTTCCTTACGAAGGAGATTCCGGAAAATCGACGGGAGGAGGTGTGCCGGGTATCCATCCCACGGACCTATCGCGATACGGGTGAGATCATCCTTGCGCATGAGTGCGGTGTACTGGGGCTGCACGATCCAGTAAAGCTCTACCTTGATGGAGCAACGCAGCTAATTGAGACAACGGTGGGTCGAGTCATCTTCAACCAGATTGTTCCGCCGGAACTGCGATTTACGGACCCCGAAACGAGAGAATCGCTACCTTTTATCAACCTGGAGATGCGCTCTGGAGATCTCTCCAAGCTGGTGTCCCGTGCGTTTGAGGAGCTGGGCAATCGCCGCACCGTTGAGTTTATCGATGAGTTAAAACGGCTCGGTTTTCATTACGCAACCCTGGCCGGGGTCTCCATCGCCATGCAGGACATGATCATCCCTCCCGAGAAGCAGGGGTTGATAACGACTGCACGGAAGCAGGTGGAACAGATTGAAGCCGATTTCCAAAGTGGCGGTATGAGTGAAGGCGAACGGTACAACAAAGTCATTGATATCTGGCATCAACTGATTGCGCAAATCGAAACCGCCTTGTTTGATGGACTGGCACAGGGACGGGATGATGAGGTTGAAGGGTTCAATCCCGTCCATATCATGGTGGACTCCGGCGCGATTTCCCGAAGCAAGCGGGATTCAATTCGCCAGTTGAGCGGACTGCGCGGGTTGATGACCAAGCCCTCCGGAGAAATTATTGAGCAGCCAATCGAGTCCTGCTTCCACGAAGGGTTGTCAGTTCTCGAATACTTCATTTCTACGCACGGAGCGCGGAAGGGACTTGCCGACACAGCGATTAAGACCGCCAGCAGCGGATACTTGACGCGGAAACTGGTTGATGTCGCGCAAGATGTGATAGTGACGATGATCGACTGTGGAACATTGGGTGATGTTACCAAGACGGCAGGCGAAGAGGAAGATAATACACTTGCTGAACGGATTTTCGGACGCACAGCGGCGGAAGACAATGTCGACCCGAATACAGGTGAACTGCTTGTCTCAAAGGATGATCGGATTACCCACCAAATAGCACAGCAGATCGAGGCGGTTGGTATCCCCGAAGTCCACGTCCGATCGGTGCTGACATGCGAAGCCCTGCATGGTGTGTGTGCGAGGTGTTACGGGACCGATTTGACAAGCGGACATCTCGTGGACGTCGGGGAGGCAATTGGTATCATTGCTGCACAATCGATTGGGGAGCCGGGGACGCAGTTGACAATGCGGACGTTCCACACGGGCGGTACCGTCAGTGGCGGCGGGTTCCAATCGAGGGTTGAAGCTCGGCACGACGGGATAGTGCAGTACCACAACAACGTCAGGTTCGTTGAACGACCGGTTCAGGCTCAATCAGCAACCAACGCTCAACCATCAGAAGGGGAAGTCTTTGAAAAAACTATCATCTCTCGAAATGCGCAACTCCGCATCGTTGATGCGAACGAACGCACAGTGGAACGGCACAATGTAGATGTCGGAGCGCGTCTCTGTGTCGAAGATGGACAGGTAGTAAGCAAAGGGGATGTCCAAAACGGCGTACAACCCACCCTGCTGCTGGAATGGGATCCGTATCGAGTGCCGATTCTGACGGAGGAAGAAGGGCACGGCGTGTTCAAAGATATTATCGAAGGGAAAACGATGCGCGAGGACAAAGCCACCGGTTTGGCAGAGTGGGTTATTATTGAATATAAAGGGGAGGATCAACCGCAAATTGAGATCCACAACGATGCTGGAGAAGTCCTCGCCAGTTACCTGATGCCAACAGGTGCACACCTTTCTATCACAGATGGTGAAGAGGTTAGTAAGGGCACGGTCCTGGCCCGTCTCCCTCGCGAGACAGCAAAGAGCCGAGACATCGTGACAGGGTTGCCACGGGTCACGGAACTCTTTGAGGCGCGACGGCCGAAGGACACCGCTGTCATCTCCAAGATTGAAGGATATGTCGAATTAGAGAGCCCTAGCCGTGGTGTACGCATCCTGCGCGTGGTGGACGGAGACTTTCAGGAGAGCCATCGCATTCCACAGGGCAAACACCTAATTGTGCAGAATAATGACAGGGTAGCAGCAGGAGAACGGTTGACAGATGGACCAATCAACCCGCACGATATCCTCGAAGTGAAAGGGGGGGAGGCAGTCCAGAACTACCTAGTCGATGAGGTGCAGGACGTGTATCGGAAGCAGGGCGAACGCATCAATGACAAGCACATTGAAGTGATTGTGCGGCAGATGCTGAATAAGGTAAAGATTAAGCATCCAGGCGATACGGATTTCCTCGAAGAGGACGAAGTGGACCGGTCGATCTTTAATCGAATAAACCGCCGTGTTCAGGAAAACGACGGACAGCCTGCCACAGCGGAGCCGATTCTCCAGGGCATCACAAAAGCCTCTCTTTCCACTGAGAGCTTCATTTCCGCGGCATCGTTCCAACAGACCACCAATGTCCTGACGAAGGCTTCGGTCATCGGCAAGCGCGATCGGCTGGTGGGTTTGAAGGAGAATGTCATAATGGGACACCTTATCCCCGCAGGAACGGGGGTGGGGCAGTTCCGGAAGATTCAGATTTTCCCCACAACGGAACCACAACCAGAGCTTCCAGATGCTTCACCGTTGCCAATCGATGAACAGGCGGCCGATTGAGCGTGAAACGCGGCGTCAGGTATTAGGTTTAAGTGTTTGCTTATTCCTAAGAGCGTGTGTGAAAAGTGGTTTTTGGCTTGTCGGACTTCTCACACACGCTCTAAGACCTGAGCCCTAATACCTGCTAAGCCGTCGAGAGGAAACCATCCAACGCCTCCCATGAATCGACGCGCAGGATTGTCCCCTGATAATGCCGGGCCGAATCGAATCGCATTCCCTCTCGAAGTTCTTGCATCGGAAGATGGAACCGTTCGCTTGTTTGCATCGCGGTGCGATTCTGACCAATCAGGACTCCCAGATCCGCGTCGAGGATAGCGAGGAAGTCCGAGATCGAATCTCCAATGTACAGCGTTCGGCTCGGCTCCTCTCCCTGCCTATGTGTGTGAGATTCTTGACGCAGGGGAACGCATTTTCGTTCTCTGAACTTTCTCAACTTGTCCTGTGCGGAAACGACGTGCAGATGGATGCTCCCTGTCGAACACCCCGCCGCATCATACGTCAAACAGTTGGTAATCACTTGATCGCAGAGTTCGCCCATCGCTCCTTCGATTAATGCCTTCGACCAGTTGGCCGATAAAATTTCGGTCTCGACCCCGTCCGCTCGCATGGTGGACAATACTCGGTCAACCCCCGGCTTCTTGACAACCTTCCGTCCTATTGCTCTCAACCCTTCCCTTGTGAGCCCCGCGAGTAACCCTTTATCCATCACCTTTTGGATGGACGCTGACTCAAGTTCCTCGAAAGCTTTCAGGAAATCAACGAGTGACGAGTGACGAGTAACGAGTGATTGTCGATTCCCCAGCCATTCGTCGCGGATTCGATTATACCGCGTTGAATACCATCCCACCATCTTCTGCCACGCCGCGAGAAACTGCGCCTTCCTACGCTGGCAGTTGTCAGCCGCTGCATACACGAGCAAGTTGATTGTATCCTGTTCCGATACCGTTCCGTCAAAATCGGTGATGAGTTTATTGATTGGATATTTTGGCATGATGCGTGAAACGTGATGCGTGAAATGTAAAACGTGATGAGTAAGTCTGTGGACGCAAATTTTCCGCGCTTTCATATTTTTACATTCGGGAAAAGATCACCTGCTTGAGAGTCAGCCCAAAGGTAGCCTCCAAAATCGAGCCGGCTACTTATTGCGAGCCATTGAGCGGGGAATCGTCCAACTCAAAGCAGCAGAGAAGTGAACGTTTGCCCAAATCGTTGATACGTCGTCGCCCAAAGTTCCTTAATGTCAGAAAGGGTCTCATCTTGCCTTCAACTCAATTGACGAAAAGAGGTCGCCGAGGCGATCTCCTTGATGCTGACATACGCAACGCAACCGGCAGAACTTGCTAATGCGCAAGGGGAAATCGGCGAGACTTCGCGTTTCATGGGAAGGGACGTTAGCTGCCAGTAATCTTAATCCCGCTGACGACACCCTTGAGAAATGAGACGGACACCTGAATGTCACCATCATCGTCAGGGACATTCCACCATTCCCAAAGGTCAAAGACTTTGCCTGCCGTGGTATGGTCGGGTTCACCCAAGATCTCGACGACTTGTTTCTGCGTCATGCCAATCTCTATACGGTGCGTGAGTCGGGTGTTGGTTTTTGTCTGCACTGCGAGGCGCTGCTGTCTGTGGTCGAGTTGCTGCATAAGGGATTCCATTTGCGTGTCTTTCACACGTAATTGCCCACGTATTTCGTCAATTAAACATTGTGTTCCTTAGATGTATCTCCCACGCAGCCTCACAAAGGGAATAACACACGTAAAAACGCATGTATTTGGATGTGTGTTTCATTTTTTCAAACCAGCTTTCTGCTGTTGCGTTGCGGTGGTCGCGGTAAGAAAGGAGAAATCGCATGAACAGATGGAGCGCCCCGATCTGCTCCTCGGCTCTCCCGTTCCCGGAGGCTTTCACAGCGCTGAGTGGTCCTTTTATTGATGCGGGTTTAGGACAATGCGTTCTAACGAGTAACATTATTGTATTCATTAAACGCCGCCGGGGAGTTGGGCTCATGAAACACCACTTCTTTATTACCCTCGTTGTTCTGTCTTAACCGCCCCAGGGACGTATTGACGAACCCAAGCGATTACCGCTTCATCGGATTTCCCGCCTGATGCCGTTCAAATGATATCCTGCTCAAAAAACTGATTGAAATCTACCGATACAATATTCTTGACCTGCTGCCGTACCACCAGGTGATATGTCGCAGCGATGCCAGCCACCCTCGCGCCGCAAATGACAATGTCTGAAGTTATCCGTCTCAACCCCAAGTCCCTTCCTCAAGCCAACCACAGGTCGTGAGGGATGAATTCCTCGTTGGTGAGGATCTCAATCCCGTCGTGCGTGATTAACACATTGTCTTCCAAACCATATTTTTCTGTCGCCTCCCAGAAGGGGAAAACGCCCCCGCCGGTGATGTACGGCTCAACCGCCAAGACCATATGCTCTTCCAGTGGGGTTGAGTTACCCGCAGACAGCCCCGGATGTTCATGAATGTTGAGACCAATCCCGTGACCGATAGCAGACCAGCCATTTTCCAGACACCAATCGGAAAAGTCCTTGTACCCAGCCCGATTGTTGACCTCAAAGGCGGCCTCCAACACCTCACCGCAACGTATTCCCGGTTTCATCACGCTCAAGGTGGTCTCGAGTCCCTCCTTGGCAAGCTCGAAAAACTGGCGTTGATCTGGTCGCGGCTCTCCGATACACGCGATTCTCTTAAGGTCCGACCAGTACCCCTCGAACAAGCAGCCGCCATCGAATTGGATGATGTCACCCTTTTTCAAAACGTAATCGCTGGGAGTGGAATCCGCCCACATCAGTCTTGGCCCGGCGTAAACACAGGTCAAGCCCGTTTCTGTTGCACCTCCCTCGAACATAACCGTGTGCATCACACGCGCAATTTCACGTTCGGTCACGCCCGGGCGGAGGCGCTCGAAGCCAGCTTTGACAGCCTTGCAGGAGATTTCACACGCCGTTCGCAAACGCTCGATTTCACGCTCGGATTTGATGCTACGCACTTGCCAGATTGCGTCTGTCGCGTCGATAATGTTGGTTTTTGGTAGCGCGTGACGCAGTTGGTCTAGATGGGTCACGCCCATATGCACATGCATATTCGCCCCTAACTCCATTCCGACGACCGCATCAAACAGCTTTTTCTCTTTCAGAACCGCCGCAATCAACGGTGTCGCATTAGTCTGATCGCTCATGTAAAAGGCTTTGGGCCAATTCCAATAGTGTATCTCCTCCACCCATGACGCCTTTGCCAAGTGCTGAAATCCGTTAGCAAAAATCAGGGCGGGCGGGATGCTTTCATCGCATGGCACCACCATAAAGAAATAAAAATGCTTGCAACACCACGCTCCCTGATTAAACCCCGCGAAATAGCGGAGATTCTCCTGGTTGGTCAACAACAATACATCGATTTTGCTCGCTTTGAGAATTTGTCGACAACGCTGCCATCTGGCTTCGTATTCTTGCCTCGGAAAATCTGGAAAGTGAGTTTCTTTCATCAGTCACTGCCTTTCGTCTGGATAAGACCTTGATTTAGCTACCAAGGCGCCGCGACTCTTAAGTCTCCGGCGATCTCTTCCAATAGCGCCCGGTGCTGCTCTCCCAACGGGATACCCTCAATCGCCCAGTCTCGCTCCCGGCGCCATTCAAGTGCCCCGGCTAATTCGGCGGTTTCCTGGCCAGGCATCGGTGGGAGCACCCGACTGGCAGCGATGATACGTTCGACCTCCGACTTAAAATGGTCTGCGTCTCCCAACGAATCCGGTCGAAACGCAACGATTAGGAATCCGCGATCGCTTCGTTAGTCAGACGTAACCGAGGATTAGCCCGAAAGTTAGCCACGTTAGAACATGGGCTGTTCGGGCTGTATGTACAATTTCTGTTGGAGACACCAGACACTGGGTGAACACACGCCGGCGACGGCCGCCGAGATAACAGATCATCAATGGCGTGTCAGACAACTGTTCTGCTATGTGATGCCATGCCAGCACCGCTTTGGCAACCGCCTAAGCGGAAAGGGAGACCCCAAAAGGCTTTCACACGTTAGTGTACATTTACCGTGCCTATCTGGCTCAACCGCTTTACACTTTAACACCAACTGCGTAACTTCTACGGTTATTGTTTCGGAGGTATCTTGGCTCTTGAGATCGCTCAACAGTTGCAAACGCGAGGTAAGCAGGTCGAGTTGCTCATTTTACTTCAGGCCAGGTTTCGTATCTCTTTCAAACATTAAGTCTATTATATCCGACGACGTCTCATCGATCACGCGCGTAACTTTTTGCGACTCAGGCCCGCCGAGCAACTGACCTATTTTCTTTTCTCGACTTGGTGAAGGAAGCCAAGAGAGATATTAGCAGGAGGATTAAACGAAACCTACGACGTTTCCATCGGGATAAAAAACCTCAACCTTCCAGCACTCACGCGAAGCCCGATACCGCCAATTTTGATGCAAGCACTGACTATGAGCCAAAATCTTACTCCGGACGAATTATCCTTTTCTACGGCAACGAGCGTCCACCTAAACATCCAGATGATCTCCGGGTTGTGGTCTGACGCAAAGTAACGGATCAACTGGAGGTCAGAACGGCACCGGGTAAACAGATGGGAATGTTACGAGAACCTCACGCCCGATAAGTCGCCGAGCAGGTGAAGGAGTACCCGGATTAGGCTAGACAAAGAGGTTAAGGGTTAGTCAGCCATGCGTCTTTACTGCTTATGACGAACTGGGACTATTTCTACCGATCAATCCCTGCCTCAACGAAAGCGCGAGATAGAGTTTCATAAGACAGCGTTGCCGCCGCCAACGGATCATAGTTTTCACGGGCTTGTACCATAAAACTCACTTCAGCCGTGATGAACCCATCATAGCCGTGCTGCTGCATTAACTTCAGGTAGTTCACGTAATCGAAGGGTCCCTCGCCGGGGATGAGGAACTCAAAATCGGGAGCAAGTCCGCGCTGATCTTTGACGTGCGTATGGGCAGAATGCGGTGCGAGGGCAGCGACACTTTCCTCGGTTGGTATGCCAATGATGTCAAAGTGACTGATGTCGAAATTGACCTTGAGGTAGGGTGAGCCCACCAAATTGAGGAGCTCAAGTACTTTATCAGGCGTGTCGATCAGGCCACCAATGTGAGGCTCCATAGCAACCGTCACCGCGTGTGCGGCTGCGTATTCAACCACCTCGCCCGTCCGTTCGGCGAGAAATTGCTTGCTATTTTCCCAGTCTTCTGGCTGCCCACCCGATGTCGTGTTAATTGCCGGTGGGGTATCTTCTGGCACGAGCTCCAGTCCCAGATCGACTGCACCTTTCAACCGCCACAGGCTTTGCGCGTGTGCTTCGGCATCCATTTCTATCAGACTCGAATGTGCGGCAATCGCCGGTAACATCAAATCGTATTCTTTCAACAATCCCGCAATTCGTTTCCGCTCAGCGGTGTCAAGCGTGCTCAACTCCGTGATGAAACGTGGGCCAACCGCTAACTCCATCCCATCAAACCCAAGCTGTGCGATATGACGAATTGCTGTATCAATGGGGACGGTCGGCATCCCCCATGTGCTATAACCGAGTTTCATAGATTGTCTCCTCTGAATCGTCTTAGGTTTTACGCATTACGCAACACGCACTACGTACCTATATTCCCAAACCTTCGTTAATTTCCCGCTGATAGTCGTTAACCTGCTCGGCAAGCACGTCGTCGATAGTGACGAGGTGTCCAGTTTCCCCCGATTCCAGTATTCCATAAGAAACGGCAACAGATCGCGTTCCCTGTTCAGCGTCCACCTCAACCGGGTGCTCGCCGGAAATCGCCTGCGCAAAATCTCCGTATTCGATGGCGATAATCTTTCGGTCCGTTTCAGGGAATGGGAACTCGTAACGCCACAACCGATCTCCGCCCCACAGGTCTGTTGTCACTGCATCCAGGTGAAAGTTGGGGACGAGCTCAAGTATCTTCTCATCACTGATGGGGGCTTCGCCGTCAATGTGCAGTGTGATATTCCCACCGCTACGGTCTCCGGGCAAGTCCATTGAGCCGCGAGAACCGTAGATCTGCCGTGACCACACACTCTGACCACGTCCAGCGTGATCTTCGATGTACTGACCCACTGCGCCGTTTTTGAAGATCAACGTTGCATAAGCAGCGTCCTCTGCTGTGACTTCAAATTCGGCTGGCATCTCCTTCTGCCAACGTCCGTAGACGCCGCCGGGATTTAATCCGGCTGTTCCACCGCTGTCCGCAGGGTTCTTGCGGATGGGCTCATAGAGCCGCGTTTTTGCGTAAACCGTTTCGATTTCGCCGAGCAGGTACTCCATCATATCTGTGAAGTGAACGCCGACATCAAGTAGCACGCCGCTTTGGTCCTTCTAGTGATGCCACACAGAGATCAACCTCCCGTCGCCGCCGCCAATCGTGTGATGGATGAGAAAGCGTGGAATTCCGATGACGCCCGCATTCAACAGAGCTTTCGCCAAACGGTTGATGGGGTCACGACGGTAATTTTCCGCCACGCTCAAAATGGCGTCGGATTTCTTCGCTGCATGATGGATGAGATTGCAGGCACGGACGGTCAACCCCATCGGCTTTTCGACCATCGTGTGCCAGCTCCACTCCAGCGTCTTGATGGCGACTGTGTGATGGTATCGTGGCGTCGTGGTCACATCGACCGCTTCAACGCTAAGCGCAGCCAGCCCCTCCAGATCGCCGACAACGGTTGGGCGGGTTCCAAAATACTCTGCCGCTTAATCGGCGAGGTATTCGGCGTTGTCCTGTACCGGATCGCACGCCCCAACAAGGTCAAAGCGTTCCCACCCCGCACGGTGAAGTTCCGCAAGCCCGTACAAATGACGATGCCCCATACCGCCGCAGCCAACAATGGCTAATCGAATTTTCTCGCTCACTGTTCTCCTCCCCTTGGATTGCTATCAGGATTTTAATGGGGTCATTATAAGGTAGTCGTGAGCTGATGTCAATACCAAAAAGATTTGAAGTCTGGTCGGCGCCAATCTGTTGAAGTTGATAATTCTCTTGCATTGCAACTTGGGTTTCTGATAAAATCTATAAAATAAACCGAACTGACCTAATCAAGAAAGTATGTTGCAATGAAACACGTGTGCGTATTCTGCGGATCAAGTATGGGGAGGAAACCGGCGTATGCCAAAGCCGCAAGGCAGTTAGGCCACGCTCTGGCCAGCAGAAATCTGGGGCTTGTCTACGGCGGCACAAACGTTGGCACGATGGGTGAGCTTGCCAACGCTGCCCTTGAGGGCGGCGGCGAAGTGATTGGCGTCGTGCCTACGATATTCGTCGAAAAGGAAATCGCCCACGCCGCGCTTTCCGATCTGCGAATTGTTGACTCGATGCACGAGCGAAAAGGGCTCATGGCTGAACTTTCCGATGGTTTTATCGCGCTCCCCGGCGGACTCGGCACGATCGACGAATTTTTTGAGATGGTAACGTGGACGCAACTCGGTCTACATCGAAAACCGTGTGGTCTTCTGAACGTATGTCAGTATTACACCAAGTTAACGGATTTCCTCGATTACGCAGTTTCGGAGGGATTGATCAAGGCGCATCACCGTTCACTGATGTTGATCGATGAAAGCCCGGCTGCGTTGCTCAAGAAGTTTGACGAGTTTCTGACCAATTGAATAGATCACAGGATACATAAAGCTCCCCCAAGGAGAATACCATGAAAGCAGCCGTCTTTGAAGAAACCGGGAAATTAAGCCGTAGGTTGGGGTGAGGCACGAGACCCAACCTACCCAATCACTGAGATCGAAGATGTCAGAAGAACAAAGAAATAGTACGACCCCATCGAATGAATCTACGGCTCAAACTCAGGGCAAATCAGGTGGGATCTCCGTTCTTTCATTAATTGAGGAACGTCTCACCCAAGCGGATAATCCCCAAGATATTGTTCTCTAGACTCAGGTGCGCGAGGAGATAAGACGACAGAATATAAGACGACAGAATGAGGAATCGAAAAATCAAGACCACCAACGTTTCTTGGAAAAAGCGCAGTTATGGTATAAGATGGGATTTTCTGTCAGTGCTTTTGTTGTCAGTATAGGCCTGCTTATTGGTGGCTTGACTCATCCAGGATTTTTCATATTGGGTGCAGGACTTTTCGGGTTCGCCCCGAACTATGTGAAGGCGTTTTTAAGAATTTTCAGAGAAAAAGGTAAAGGAGGAGAAAATGCGGAAAAATAGAGCAGTCTATAGTCTAGCGGTTGGTGGTTTTCTTGCCTTGCTTACGGCCGGTCTGCTTTCCCTGGTTGCACAAGATAGAATGGCACCCGAAATAGACCAGGTATTGATGATTATTGCAGGGATGACCACAGTTGCTGCACTGACAGCATTTCAACAATCTGTAGAGAATAGTACGTCACCTTCTTTTGTTCATGTCTCTTTTAATGAGGTTTTCGTGAGCAAGAGTCTTTCTGAAGGACTTACAGCACCTGATACAACCCCTGTTGATGCAGAGGAGATTGCAGAACCTTGGGATTTAAGTCTCGGGCAGCTAGGTTCTGTTGACATTTGAGTATAAGGTTGTGGCATAATAGAAGAATGACGCCAATAACCTTACCTGATGAACAATGGAATAAGATATACCGGTTTCTTCTAAGCTGTCCCACCATCTATGTTGGCGACGAAGCTGCTACACGCCGCTTCGTCGAAGCCGTCCTGTGGGTGACTCGTAGTGGGGCTCAATGGAGACTTCTACCAGACACCTATGGCAAATGGAACACCCGCTACAAGCGGTTTGCTCGATGGTGCGACAAAGGTATCTTCACACAGATGCACCCTCACTTTGCCTCTGACCCCGATATCGAGTCGCTTATTGTGGACAGTACCATCTGCCGCGCTCACCCGTGTGCGGCGGGCGCCTTAAAAAGCTGGCGCCTTAAAAAAAAGGGTGGCACTGAAAACCAAGCATTAGGTCGGTCTCGGGGCGGTTTCAGTACAAAAATTCACATCACAGTTGACGGACTAGGCAATCCGCTAAGAATTCATCTGACCCCCGGTCAGAGACATGACATAACTGAGGCGGAAGGGTTGATAATCGGATATAACAGTGAATATGTGATTGGAGACAAGGGGTACGATTCGGACGCTTTTATCGCCGTTATTGAGGCGAATGGAGCGATTGCGGTGATACCGCCAAAAAGTCATCGTGTTGACCAAAGAACGTATGACAAACACTTAATACAAAGAGAGACATCGGGTTGAATGTTTCATCAACAAGATAAAATGGTATCGTCGTATCTTCTCTCGGTTTGAGAAGCTAGCTGTCCGTTATTTTGGATTTCTCAGCTTTGTCGCCACTCTTATATGGCTCCCTTGAAATGTCAACAGAACCTAGTTGGCTTAGACAACTCGTTGGCATTAGCAAAATTGCGGATGGAGCTTGAACGAGAACTCAGACACATTGCTTACAATAACCAGATAGATATCAGTTCTCGTCCGTTAGGGGTTACAGGAATCGCTCAAGAACTTTTGTCTCGAAAAATTTTACCCGCGACTTGGCTTGGAGCTTTGAAAGAAATTACATCTGTTTGCAATCAGGCGGTACATGGAATGGAAATCCCTGACGATATCGCTATCTCTGTTGTGAGAGTTGGTGGCCAACTGCTTGAACAACTTCGTTTCGTGCGAAACAAAGGAGGCCTGTATTCATGAAAGCAGCCGTCTTTGAAGAAACCGGGAAATTAAGCGTACAGGATAAGCCAATCCCAACGCTCGATTCAGGTGATGCCCTCATTAGAGTCGATCTATGCGGTATCTGCGCATCTGACTTGGCAGCGCTCAACGGAGACATCACAGATTACTCCCCGCCTGTCGTGATGGGACATGAACTCGCTGGCGTCGTCGTTGAAAGCCGACATCCCAGTGTGAGAGTCGGCGAGAAAGTGACGGTCAACCCAATGCTCTCCTGCGGAAACTGCGATTACTGCCGGGCCGATCTGGACAAATATTGCTCAAACATTGAGGGAATTGGACATGACATTGACGGTGGATACGCGGAATACCTTCGAATGCCGAAGCATGGAATTGAAACGGGCAAGCTCATTTCCGTACCGGATACGATTTCGCCGGAAGAACTGATTTTTCTGGAGCCGTTGGGATGCTGTATCAACGCGATGCGTGAGACAATCTTCGATAAAAGCGTCGCTATTCTAGGCGCGGGGCCCATCGGGCTTATGTTTGCCCAACTGACGAGAAAGGCGGGATTGCAGACATTCGTTCTTGAACCGCTCGCACATCGGCGGGGAGTGGCGGCTGAAGTTGGTGCAGACGCTACGTTTGATATTACAGGGGAGCAGGTGGAGGCACTTATTGAGACAACTAACGGCGGCGTGGATACCGTCATCTCTGCGGCAGTCAATAATCAACGCGCGATTGATCTCGCCTTCAAGATTGTGCGGCGAGGCGGCTGTGTGAATTTCTTCGGGCTGGCACCGGGAGGGCAGGAGCTGCGGATTAACCTTGAGCATTTTCATTATATGGGGCATAAACTGATGGCGTCGTGGGCATTCTCGCGCTGGAGCTTGAACGAATCCCGTCAAGTGCTTATTGACGACGAGATTAACCTTAAGCCTTTACTGACAGATCGATTTCCGATTGAGGGAGTGGTTGAAGGGTTTGAAAATGCCCGGCAACAACGCGGTGTGAAAAGCGTTCTGGTCGGCGGGTAAATGCACGAAATCGTGTAACGTATAAAAGCGTGTTAGACAAATTGGTTCATTTTCAAGTATAGAACGCAGGAACATACGTCAAGTTACTGACACTGAGCTTATGTTAAACCTGAAATCTGGTCATTTTTATCAATGAGTGAGAGTATGCCCGTCAATGCCGATAAACCGCATCTATGGAAAAATGATGTTACAGCGTCAGTAGACCTCTACAATGATTGGTTCATGCGTTTCGCACCAAAAACGTATCGGGAGGTACGGAAAGAGACAATCGAGCGTGTACAAGAAACAATTCAATTGACGAAGGATCTCACCCTTTTGAATCCGGAGGCCTTAAAGGAGAATCCGTCAATACTTCCAACCCTGCGGATGTGCACTGCTCCACCGATAGCAAGAGATCGGTTGGTAGGATTGGCTTATGTGAGTAAACACTTGGTTCTCTCAATGGAACAGGGGAAGATTCCACCTCGCATGAACAAAGAAAAACTAATTGAGGGGTTGTTATCCATAGCCGAAATCTTGACTAAGCTGCTCGACTACGACATCCTCCCTTGGCTCGAAAGGAAAACTGCTCCTACGGATTTGGAACAACATCGGGCGGCTACCATTGTGGCGGATCGGTTGTGTGGTACTGTTTCTGATCCGATTATCCGTAACGCCCAAGAACAAAGACAACTCGCCTTGATTGCGGCGTATTTGAAGAAACGTAACTATACCGAGCAGCTCCACAAACTCGGACTCTCTTTCAGAGATCTACCGCCCGGCACGTTTGCTTTTCGTTTGAATGTACTAGCTGGTAGAGGTAGAACCGTCAATGTACCTATTGATGTTGTCGTTCAGCCACATGGGCATCATTCAGGTGATTTGCCAATCTTGATTGAAGCCAAATCCGCTGGCGATTTTACTAGGTTCTGTTGACATTTCAAGGGAGCCATATAAGAGTGGAGACAAAGCTGAGAAATCCAAAATAACGGACAGCTAGCTTCTCAAACCGAGAGAAGATACGACGATACCATTTTATCTTGTTGATGAAACATTCAACCCGATGTCTCTCTTTGTATAAGTGTTTGTCATACGTTCTTTGGTCAACACGATGACTTTTTGGCGGTATCACCGCAATCGCTCCATTCGCCTCAATAACAGCGATAAAAGCGTCCGAATCGTACCCCTTGTCTCCAATCACATATTCACTGTTATATCCGATTATCAACCCTTCCGCCTCAGTTATGTCATGTCTCTGACCGGGGGTCAGATGAATTCTTAGCGGATTGCCTAGTCCGTCAACTGTGATGTGAATTTTTGTACTGAAACCGCCCCGAGACCGACCTAATGCTTGGTTTTCAGTGCCACCCTTTTTTTTAAGGCGCCAGCTTTTTAAGGCGCCCGCCGCACACGGGTGAGCGCGGCAGATGGTACTGTCCACAATAAGCGACTCGATATCGGGGTCAGAGGCAAAGTGAGGGTGCATCTGTGTGAAGATACCTTTGTCGCACCATCGAGCAAACCGCTTGTAGCGGGTGTTCCATTTGCCATAGGTGTCTGGTAGAAGTCTCCATTGAGCCCCACTACGAGTCACCCACAGGACGGCTTCGACGAAGCGGCGTGTAGCAGCTTCGTCGCCAACATAGATGGTGGGACAGCTTAGAAGAAACCGGTATATCTTATTCCATTGTTCATCAGGTAAGGTTATTGGCGTCATTCTTCTATTATGCCACAACCTTATACTCAAATGTCAACAGAACCTAATACGAACAAGCGACGAAAAGAAGAGGCAACCAAAGTCAATCAGTTACGTGTGCGTTATGGAGAAGACCTCCAATTTATTCTATTTCTCTGTGGATATTTTGATGCTGGCTACCTAGGCTACGAAGCAGCCGAGGGAATAGATTGGATTTGGGAACATCGAATTGAGGATATGAAGCTACTTGGAATATGAAAATGAAAACACTCCAACAGATCGAATCTGACCGGCAGAGCGCACAGACAAAGCTAGATAGTCTAAAAAGTGCCTCTGAGCGCAACAAAATGGGACAATACGCTACCCCTTTCTCTCTTGCACGCGAGATTGTTGAATTTGTCAAGGATACATATTTTGCTGAAACAAATAAAATTCGTTTCTTAGATCCGGCCGCGGGTACGGGGGCTTTTTTTTCCGCACTGCTTCATGCCTTTCCGAAGACACGGATTGAAAACGCTGTTGGAATCGAACTTGACTCGCAAATCGCTTCAATCACCAAACATTTATGGAGGGAATGGGGCCTGGACGTAGTCGAAGCGGATTTCGCACAATTACCCTTTCCAGTTACCCCCATGTTCAATTTGCACCTTGTCAATCCCCCTTATGTTCGACATCACCACCTCGATTCGGGGACAAAGCGGCATCTCCAAGAGAAAATCAAAGTGGCGGTTGGGCTCAACCTGAACGGCCTGGCAGGACTGTACTGCTATTTTCTTTTGATAGCCCATCGGTGGTTAGCTCAGGATGGATTTGGCGTTTGGCTTATCCCTTCTGAGTTTATGGATGTGAAGTATGGAGAGGTTGTCAAACGCTATCTAATCGAACAGGTTTCCTTGCGGCATGTACATCGCTTTGATGCAGAAGATATGCAATTTGATGATGCCCTCGTTTCCTCGACCGTGCTCATTTTTCAAAAACGCAAGCCGGAGCAAGACCATGAAGTGACTTTTTCTCTCGGCGGCACGCTGAAAGCCCCAAACGTTTCTGTGCACATCCTGCAACGAGAAATTCGACAGATCAGCAAGTGGACTTCGCTTCCAAACAAACCGATGCTCTACACCGAGAGGGATGTTCATCGGCTCAACACGACGACAACAATCGGGGACCTCTTTGAGATTCGTCGTGGGTTAGCGACAGGCGCAAACGAGTTTTTTATTTTAAATCGTGACCTCGCCAGCGGTAAAGATCTGCCGGAACAGTTCCTGCGACCAATTCTGCCGAGTCCGAGGTACATAAATGACGATAGAGTGCACACCGCTGACGACGGCTTCCCACTTGTTCAGCCATCTTTGGTCTTGTTGGATTGTGAGCTTGATGAAAGCGAAATTGGATACTATCCGACGTTGCAGGCGTATTTGGATTGGAGTGAGTCACAAGGATTTGCCGACCGGTATATCACGCGCCATCGACAGCCATGGTTCAAACAGGAGAATCGACCGGCGGCACCCATTTTATGCAGTTATATGTCTCGTACGAAGTCAGGGAAGTCTGGGCTTCGGTTCTTCCGAAACTATTCGAAGGCGACCGCTCCAAACGTCTATCTTATGTTGTACCCAACGCAAGCGGTACGAGACGCTTGTGAAGATGGCCTCGATCTTCTCGATGAGTTGTTCAATTTGATTAAACGTGCCAGAGATGAGTCTCTGCTTTACGAAGGACGGACGTATGGCGGAGGACTCAACAAGATCGAACCCAAAGAACTTGCGCGAGTGCCGTTACCTGACGCTCCATTACTAAAACGGATCTCCGTCAAGCCCAAACAACTTTTCTTACTTGAAAGCAAGTCACCATGAACACATTAAAAGCCTACCTTGAATTAATCCGCTACCCTCTTTTTGCCATTCCGATCGTTGCGACGCTGCCGGGAACGTTAATTGCGTCAGAAGGACAACTCAACTGGCGCGTGGGGGTTACATTGTTGACGGCGCTGCTCGGCTACTTCGCGGGCATGATGAAGAATGACTACTTCCACCGTGAACAGGATGCCGTTGTGAATCCGAATCGTCCGCTCCCATCGCACCGACTCACGCCGCGGCAGGTATTGATTACCGCAAGCAGCATTTACATCATCTGCGTCATCTTGGGATTCACGCTCCACATCAAAGCAGGGCTTCTGGTGATTGCCCTCGTGATGATTTCCCATTCATACAACGCCATCTTCAAGGAACGCGGAATATCAGGAAGCATTAGCCTTCCCGTTGGCATCGGTCTGCTCAACGTGTTTGGTGCACTGGCTGTAAGCGGGCAAGTGCCACGCCTGGTCTGGTATGCGTTCGCTGCGACGACGCTCTACGATTGTGGGACGCACATTACGACGACCTTCAAAGATATTGAACGGGATAAAAAACTCGGTATTACCACCACTCCCTTGCAATTGGGAATCAAGCCAGCCCTCGTCTGTTCTGCCGCATCGACCATACTGTCCTTTATCGTCGCCGCGTTGCCACACTGGCTCGAAGGGGTTGGCTGGCACTATACCTTATGGGTAGTCCTTGCGTTGATTGCGACGAGTGTCACCCGTCTGCCCCTTTATCTAAATCCAAACGAAAAGAACGGCTATCGCGCCCTAAAGGGATCAATGGTCGGCGCCATCACATTTTTTCCCTGCCTTATCGGCGTTCAAATTCCGCTTTGGCAATCTATGCTTGTGATTTTGCCGCTACTGTTTGTGACGATGACCTTGCTGGAAGTGACCAAACGAGAAGTGTGAGATGTGGGGAGGGGCATCACTGAGAAAAATTTGGTCTACATCAACTATGCTTCTCGTGCGAATCCTGAACTAACAGAGGAGATTTTACAAATGGTCGGAAAGAAGAGTTTATACGAAAAGCAACTTGAGCGCATTGCCAAGAGCTTCGGAACTAATCTGTTGCCCTATTTCAATCCAGAAGAATGGATGCTCGGACTAACTCCCGAAGAACTCGTGCGTGGATTGACTCCTGAAGAGCGAGAAAAATTCAAGCAACTCCTCGAAGAACCAGGGGAAGGAAGCGATCAAAAATAGTGAGTCGGATTGCGGCGAATTTTGGGGACAGAACGAATGAACGAAAGCATCGAATCGGCTGTGGATCGGAGCACAGCTTTTTTAATGCAGCAACAAAACGTGGGGGGAAATTTTGAAGGACAACTCTCCTCAAGTACCTTTCCAACCTGCGCTTACGCCTGGGTGCAGCTTGCCCAGAATCAGTTACCTGATCAAGCCCTGATTGATTGGTTGCTAAATAACCAGAACGAAGATGGAATGTGGAGGCTCGATGCCGCCAAGCAACCAAACCGAGAAGCCACGCTATTTGCAAAACTCATTTTAGATCAGGTCTGGAAACGGAAGCCCAACCCACAAATTGCCGGGGCCCTCGCGCGCATTCCTGAATATCCGTTTGAACTTGCCCTGATCAAATTATCCTACGCCGCTTTCGGTGAGTTTGATTGGAACAAGCTGACCATCCCGAAACGCATGCTCCCCGTGATGACGCTTACGAAAAAGCTACTGACGATATTTCCCTCCCTGCAATCGCTTCTCAAGCCACCAACCAATGTCCTTCCTCCCGTTGATTTCTTCAACACACTGATGTTTGAGACGCTGTTCATTGCGGAGCAACATACGCTCGTCCCCGTTTTCATCCTGATCGAACTGAATACGACCAAACGGTTGGAAATGATCGATGCCCTGACCAATTGGCTGGCGAGTCATGTTCTCAAAGATGGCAGTTGGTTTCGTGTCAACTACATCACGGCGTTGTCGGTGCTTGCGCTAATCGAGGTTGAAAAGAGGCACGGGCCGACTGCGGAGATCAAGGCGTCCATCCGTCGCGGCGTTGAATGGCTGCAATCAACGCGAAATCCAGATGGCGGCTGTCGGGAGGCACTGAATCTCAACGTTTGGGATACAGCGTTAAGTGTGATTGCGCTTATAGATGTTGGCGATGCAACCGCCGGGCATAATGCGGTTCAAACCGCGTGCAGGTGGCTCATTGAAAACCAGAACCCCGATGGCGGTTGGGCGTTTTCTGGGATGGAAGGAAGCGGCGCCCTCCCGAGCGATGCCGACGACACGGCTTTATCCACGCTTGCCCTGCTGCGATCTAAAGCCCCTCATGCTGATCAAGCAATTCAGCGTGGGCTTAATTGGCTGATAGCGCATCAAGGTCTCGACGGAAGCTGTAGCACGTATCTTCCCGGTCAGGGGGATGTCGGGTGTGTGAGCATTACCGCCCACGTCATTGAAGCCTGGTGCGAAGCGACCGGTATGGAAGCGTCAATCGATCGAGCCAGTCAGTGGCTAGGAAGCCAGATCTCCAAAGAGGGGTATTGGCCGGATCTTTGGCTCGCCAAACGGACGTATGGAACAGCTTGTGCGATTATCGGTCTAATCAAGGCTGGAAAGCAAGCATCTCCGGCAATTAAGCGTGGGGTTCACTGGCTTGAAGCGGTACAAAACAGCGACGGCGGTTGGGGCGAAGATATGTTCGGCGTCCTGACCGATAGCACTGTCGAGCAAACAGGGTGGTGTACTTATGCCCTGCTGCTTGCCGATCGTGAAAATCGCGCCGCCCAAAAGGGAGTAGAGTTCCTCCGCAGTCGCCAAAAACCGGACGGCTCGTGGGATGCCAGTTGTGTCGGTATCTATTGGGAGGTTATCGGCGGTTATGCGGATCCGATTTACGCCTCGGTTTTCCCCCTGTTTGCGCTGAATCAAGCAAGATGCATGATGCAAATGAATCTTGAATCCTGAATCTCTGATTATGATCTCCGTCATTATTCCAGTTCTCAACGAAGCCAAAATTTTAGACCAATCGCTATCTCGACTGCAAACACAACTGCATGGACACGAGTTAATCATCGTGGATGGTGGGAGCACAGATGACACACCGTTGATTGCGAAAAAGTATGGGCAGGTCATCTTTTCTGAACGTGGAAGAGCCCGTCAGTCAAATACGGGCGCTGCTGCGGCAACGGGAGATATACTGCTTTTCCTGCATGCGGATGTGTGGCTAGACCCCGGCATAATCGAAGGCGTTGAAGGGGCGATCTCGGCAGGTTATACCGGCGGGGCATTCAAACAACGGATCGAGGGAAAGCACTTTCTATATCGCCTGATTGAACGGGGAGCGAATCTCAGGGCGAGGCGACTGCGGGTTTTCTACGGTGACGGTGGAATTTTCATTCGCCGCGCTGATTTTTATCAGATTGGAGGCTTTCCCGATATTCCAATTATGGAAGATATGGGATTTTCCCGAAAGCTGCGTCGGCTCGGCAAGACAACGCTTGTTGAACCAGGGATTCACATCTCTCCCCGCCGCTGGCAGAAGAACGGCATCGTCCGCACGACACTCACCAATTGGTTCATCACTGCCCTCTATTTCTTGGGAATTTCTCCACATCAACTGGCCAGGTTGTACCGACAAATTCGGTAGATTAGGGCGTAGAACTTCGGAACAAGTACATACCTACACGCAACACGTTTTACGTTTCACGCACTACATCACACTTTGGAGCATTCTATGCCAGTACCAATTACCCTCATAATTAATGATAGTTGTCCACTGATCCACGTTTACGATTAAATTGCGGATCTGATCATCACGCGAGATGGACGTGGGGACAAGATTCGCGAAGTGTTAGACACCAGCGGCTGGCCCATCCTGCTGACCCATTGGCAATCGCTTTTCTTAAACAGTTTGGAGACGGGATTAGTTGTGCTTGATGAAGTCGGGGTGCGGGCCAGTACGGGATTAGCAAATGAGATTGAATGGAAAACTTGCTCAGAGATTGCGCGTCTGACTATAGAAAGTTAAGTCTCTGCATGCCCAAAAATTAAAGGGCAGCCAGATTGAATCCAGCCGCCCCAATCGTGAGTGAGGTGAGAGGTTCTACGCCTCCGCTCACTAGACATCTACCCCCAAAACAGTCGCAGGAAATCCCTGATACTGGGATAGGTCTCCTGCGACTTTTTTCTGAAAACTGTATTGGTCAGGAAGATGGTAGACATTATCTCCCGTAGGGTGGGCACCGCCCACCCTACAATTTGCGGCTTGGATTTGGCGAGCAAAAGTGTCGATCATCCTATTGACCATTACACTTTTTTCTGAAAAAAAGCGAACCTTTTCCGAGATAGCTTGTCTAACGGATCAGTATGGAAACACAACAGTCTGTTTTAGTTGCTATGAGAAATCTACCCATTGCCGATCTCACTTCTGAAAACCTTGAAGAAACTAGCAACCAACAGGAACAAGATCTGGTTAAACGTTGCCAGGAAGGGGATTCACAGGCACTAGAACAGATTGTGCGGCAGTATCAGGATGGGGTCTACAATATTGCCTATCGAATACTCGGTAGCCACGAAGATGCACAAGATCTCGCACAAGACGTTTTTTTAACCGTCTGGGAAAAAATCGGGCAATTCAAGTTCAAGTCCCGTTTCTCAACATGGCTTTATCGCATCGTGACGAACCTGTGCATCAATGAGAAAAATCGCCAGCGACGGCGGCAAACCGTTCCAATGGAAATCGATGATTCCCAGGCATGGACACCCATCAATCCCACGACACCGGAAAAAGAGGTCTTGCTGGCAGAACAGCAAGAGATACTGCAAGTTGCCCTTGCACAACTCAAGGATAAATATCGAACGATTCTGATTCTCCGGGAGATGGAAAATCTGTCTTACGATGAATTATCGAAAGTGTTAAGGTGCTCTATTGGACGTGTCAAATCACGCCTGCACGAGGCAAGAATGGCGCTCAGAAAAATTTTGCAACAGAAAGATCAATGAGTGATTGCTATGCAACACAGTCAGATCCAAAAACAGTTGTCTGCATATTTAGATGAGGCGTTAAGTCCACAGGAATGCGAAGGGATCGAACTTCATTTACAAACTTGTAATGAATGTACCGAAATCCTTTCAGATCTCAGACAGAATCGCCAATGGATTGCAGAACTACGACAGCCGGCGCCCACAGGGCTCTGGGAAGCTGTCCAAGCACAGATGGCGAATCCGAATCAACGGCAAGCCATACGTAAATTTCGCCTCGATTTCGGTTACATCTGGCGTCAATGGATTTTTCGTCCGGTTCCTGTAGGGATTAGCGCGTTAGTCACGGTGTGTCTGGTCCTGGCACTGGTGTACCTCAATCCAACACAGAATCCATCCGAGGATTCGCTTGATTTTTATCTGATGGTTCACACGGAATATGTAGCCCACAATCCACTGACATCAAATACTGTCGTTGATTCGTTTGTCATTGTGGAGGAATCCGAAGCGGAAAGCCCTGACGCTGCTTTTCCTGATGACACGCAGACTGTTCTTGATACTTACTTAGATGCCTATTTCGGAGATTAAACGTGCGATGACCTCAAACCAGAAACGACGAATTGTTCTCAATAGCCTCCTGTTGCTAACATCCCTACTCACGCTGGTTGCGGTTGCAAATGGTGAATCAAGCGACCAAAACACATTTACTGAAATCCTTCAACGGATCACATCAGCGGAACGTGAGGTTGGTTATGTTGGCAAACGTATCTCAATAAGCTGGGCGCCCAACGATTGTATTGCACATGAGGAACTCGTTGTGCATCAGCCGCCTTCGACCCATTTCGTTAAGGTGTTGACGCCGCGAGAGGGAAACCGCTGGTCCGGACATATAGACGAATTGCGAAAGCGACGTGAGGCACTGTGGCGTAAGGAACGGCGGGGGAAACTCTCGCAACGTGAAGCTTTTATCAAACGTCGCTTCGAGAGGAGTATCTTCTCCGGACAACTACGTCAGCAACCGATCGAATCGCTGTCGCAAGCGGATATTGAGCGATTAAGTCAAAATTATACTTTCCAGCATACCGCATCGGAGGAAATTGCAGGGTATAAGACAGATTTGCTGACGATTTCGTCCCGTTTTGAAGGGCGACCGACGAAGCATATCTGGATCGCCAAAGAGAAGGGAATTATTCTGCGGCACGAAGGTATCGATGCACAAGGACAGCTGCGATTCTTGTCGGTGTATACACAGATTAGTTTCCAACCGGAACGTGTTCAGCAGCAAGTAACGGAGTTCCGAGAAGGAAAAGAACCGCCGACCGAGAAACCTAAGCCAATTGAAGAGGTCTCCTTATCAGAGGCGCAAGAAGCATTTCAGCATCAGCTTATCCTTCCGGATTATCTCCCTCAAGGGTTTGAATTACAGATTGTGACTCTGATGAAGTTTCGTCCTAAACCTACTGTACATCTACGTTATACCGATGGGTTGATGGTGTTTTCCTTGTTTGAGGAACCAACAGGAAAACGGCCCCGTGAACGACGCATGGGCAGTCATGGGGATAGAGGAGTTCGGATGAAACGCATCCATGGCACACCGGTTCAGATTATAGATCGCCGACAGATCCAGATTCTCCGATGGTTTCAAGAGGATGTAGGTTTTACCTTGATTGGTGAATTAAATCGATCTGAAATAATCCAGATTGCAGAGTCGCTGATTATCAATCCTGCACAACAATAACGTAGCAGTAGAACAGAACTGCTGGTTCTAAACTAACAAAATGGAGGTTTTATCATGAGACGCAAACTGTTTGTCCTATTCACAATTCTCGCAATCGCAGCCGTTAGTATGTTTATTACAAATCAAGTTACCCAGGCACAACGCCCGGAGCGCCCGGAGCGTGGAGAAAGGCGCGGCGGGCCCGGTGGGCCTGGTGGACGCGGGAGAATGAATCCCACTCGTTTAATCGAAAACTCATGGGCGGAACTCACGTTTGCCATCAAAGCAGACGATGAAACCCTCCTGAAGCCCCGTCCGACCCATCAAAAGGCTTGGGAGGACATCACTAAAACTGTGGAGGCTCGCGAAACCGGTGACTTCCAGGGTATCCGTGACGAAATGAAGTTAATCAACAAAGAGTTTATGGAGGGTCTGAAAGAGGTTTTGACTGAAGAACAGTTGACCCAACTCAAGGAATCGCAACAAAAACGGATGGAACGCGAGTTCAGAGGCAGAGGGCGTCGCGGCGAAGGAAGGCACGGCGGAGGTCCGCGTGGTGGTGATGCAGACCGCTAGGCATCGCGGCGTAAGTTGTTGACCCTTGTCTGCCGAATTTCGCTTGAGAATCACAACACATTGATGGGTAGGGTGTGTCAATGATTGAAGACATGTCCTACCCATTTTTTTTATTCTCTCAATGGGTCATTTTCACGAAAGTTTGGTTACACTTTCCAAAGTGACCAAAAAATCCGGTATCAAATGATACAAAGAAGCAAGTTGAGCGAAGCAGTCGGTGCCCCCATCCATCGGGGCGCCTGAATCCCTGTACCTGTCCTGTGAACCAATGTCTTCTCAATGCTAAACGGAAAGTGTTAGCCGGCGTTTGAACTCCGATTCGTGTTGACATAAAATAGATAATCTGGTAAAATGCAATTCAACCTACCTAACATATCGAACCTTTCACTATAAGGTTCGTGATATGTTTTGAAATATCTCCGTTTATTCGCAAACGTCTGCTCAGGAGGTGAAAAGTGAGGATCTACTTACCTGAACGCGGGTTTACTTTCATTTATTGAGACGATCCGGCATGCAACACAGGCAGATCAGGGATTAAAGTCAAGGAGGTCAAATGGTGATATGTTTACCTGGAAGTCTAATCATTTTGGTCCTATGCTTATCTCCTGCACCAGCTCAAGAAATCACTGACCTGGAGTTTATCCTGAAATTCAATCCGATTGAAACACTTCAGCAACGTGAGGTCATCCGTTTGAATTTTGAAGAAACGTCCGAATTGAAATTCCTCTCGGCACGCTTGATTCGGATCTACCAGAAATTTATTTCGACACAAGATCGCCCTGTCTGCAATTTTACGCCAAGCTGTTCTCGATTCGGGATGGGAGCTATCCAAAAACATGGATTCTTTCGCGGTGTATTGCTGACCGCAGATCGCCTTCTGCGTGACCATGGGATGATACTGGATACCCACTACCATATCCATCCACATACCGGAAGGTATTTCGATCCCGTTGAAGACTATTCGTCAGAAGCGCTGGAGAGATGAGGAAACTAGAAAGCCAGGGAACCATAGAACCAAAATACTTCACTCAGAGTTCATTGGTTCAGACAGCCATTGGTTCAGGAGTTCACTTACACATCACGTTTCACGTTTCACGTTTCATACATTACATTTTACATTTCACGTTTTACGTATTTTGTGTACTCGTAACGGTATCAGAGGGCGCAGATGACACAGTGGTTGATTATTACCACCCGGCGAACGTTCTCAAATTTGCCAATGCCCTCTACCGGCAAGGAGATTACTTGCGTGCCGCAGGTGAGTATCAGCGATACCTTTTCCACAAACCACAGAACGCAGATCAGATTTTGTACCAGATTGCCGTGAGTTATCGATTGGGCGGACAAGTGGATCGCGCCCTTCAGTTTTTTGAAACCATCCCCCGAGAACACCCACAGAGCGAGTTTGCCGACATTGCACACACCGAAATTGGGTACTCTTATCTTCTGATGGGACAGTACGATCAATCGATTCGCTTTCTCAACGAAACGCAGCATCGGATTCATGACCGGAACTACCGTTGGAGATCTCAACAACTCATTGGACTGAACTACCTCATGCAGAAACGGTGGGATGATGCCAGCCGTTTATTTAACCAATTTGACCGGAACATAATTCCTCCTGACCTTCAGGAAACGGTGTCAACCTACAAGGGATACGCCGAAGATGGCAAAAACCTCCCTGCCAAAAGCCCTATTTTCGCAGGACTATTTTCTGCGATTGTTCCAGGCACAGGAAAAATCTATGCCGGACGGTCAAATGATGCACTCTTCACCTGGCTAGTGCTAGGCTTGACAGGATGGCAGGCTTACGACGGGTTTCACAGGGATGGTGTCTCATCGACCAAGGGCTGGATATTTGGAACAATCGGCGGATTCTTTTACCTTGGAAATGTCTACGGTTCTACCGTCGCCGTCCAGATTTACAATCGCCAGGTGGAAGCGGAGTTCCTAGCAACAATTCAAATAGAATTTCCATGATAAATCAGCAAATCAACGAATCAGCGAATTACGCATTACGTTTCACGTTTCACGGTGTTGCTGCCCTCATCACGACATTTTTGCTGTTTCGCGTCGCCCCAACCTCTGCATCAGACCCCGTCTTAGATCTTGGCGACTACCTGTTTTCGCTGCAAAGCTACGATGAAGCGATTACCGAGTATAAACGTTTTCTCTTTTTCCATCCCGATGATTTGCAGGTGAGCAATGTGCTTCACAAAATCGGTATGGCATACCGATCTGAGGGGCGTTGGACCGAAACCATCGAAGCCATGGAAGCCGCGATCCAACAAACGGCAGATGCTGAGTTGAAATCTGAAAGAAGTATAGATCTGGCAGTGACAATGATTGCGCGTGGCGACTACAACCTTGCACTGCTAGAATTACTCAAGGTTTCAACCCAGCGTTTACCCAATCGGCTGCGTCAACGTGCGCTCTACCTTCAGGGGGTTACCCATCTGTACACCTTCAATTGGGAGCATGCGCATCAGGCATTCAAAGCGTATTTTGCTGCAAACCCGGAATCACAATCGAAAGGGGAAACCATCAACGCCCTATTTGAGGAAGCCATCCATCGGCCACAAAAATCTATAGTGGCTGCCAGAGTGCTTTCGACGATTTTGCCGGGAGCTGGGCAAACTTACGTCGGAGATTGGAAAAATGGGCTGAATGCGCTTGTTCTTAATGGACTACTCGGTTCTATCTCAGTCAATGCAGCAATTGATCAGCGTTATCAAGATGCAGTTTTTTCCGGGTTTTTTCTCCTTCTACGATATTATTTGGGTAATCGATATCGCGCGGGCGAAGCAGCGAAACAGTTCAATGATCGGTCGAATCGTCGGCATGCCGCAAAAATCCTGCAAGCCTTGACCTTGCCGGACTAAACCCAGAGATTTACCAATCATTGGGTGATTAACCTTATCTTGACAAAGAAATTGAAACAATTGATGATTGCTTTGTCGGCTTTCTTTGAATCCATAGGACTTATGCAGCCGATGTACAGAACCTGCGATTTGACCGCATCTTGAATCCTGAATCCGATACAAGATGCACAGGAGGTTGGGGTATAATCAGCCGATTCAATTGCGTAAGTCCTGATCCATAGACAATCATCAATCATCACTGTGGAGGCAATAACCTATGAATGTAGTTGGAACTTCTGCCAAGCGCATTGATGGCATAGAGAAAGTAACTGGAACGGCACAGTTTACGACGGACATTGTGCTGCCGCGTATGATTCATGGGAAGATTAAGCGGAGTTCGGTCGCGCACGCGAAGGTCGTGCGCATTGATACCAGTCAAGCTGAACAACTGCCTGGCGTCCGCGCGGTCATCACCGCTGCTGACCTGCCTGATGTGCGTTTAGGCGTCCTGACCCTGGATGAACATTTACTCGCCCGCGACAAGGTACGCCTTGTCGGTGAGCCAGTTGCAGCGGTCGCTGCGGACACGCCGGAGGTTGCGCGGGCGGCATGTGAACGGATTGAGGTCGAATACGAGGAACTCCCAACCCTCTTCGACCCAGAGAAAGCGATTAAATTAGACCCGCCGGTGGTGCTCCACGAGGAATATGAAGATTACGAAAAACTCCTCGAACTCGCCGAAATGGACGAGCGCCCACCTAATCTCTGGCAAGCCTACCGCATCCGCCACGGCGACATTGACGCTACGTTCAAAAAAGCCGACGACGAGGGCGGCTTCATCATCGAAAACCGTTACGCAACCGGATACGTCCACACGGCGTGTATGGAGCCACATGGGGCAGTTGCACAATGGAGTCCCGACGGCACACTGATCCTCTGGGCAGGCGGGCAGTCGCCTTATATCGCACGCGACGGCTTGGCGAAGGCACTCGATCTGTCGCCCTCCAAAGTCCGCGTCATTGTTCCGTCTGTCGGTGGAGCCTTCGGCGGAAAGTTGACGGTCAAAGAGGGCGCCATCGCTGCCGCCCTTGCCCGCAAGGCGCGTCGTCCGGTCAAGATTATTTTGACCCGCGAGGAAGACCTCTCTGCCACCGCGGCGCGCACGCCGTTCATCTTCTACATGAAGGACGCTGTGAGCAAAGATGGCATCCTGATCGGACGTAAAATCACGTCGATTTTCTGGGGCGGAGGCTATAGCGGTGAGGGCATCCTCAAACCAATCTTCTCCACGCATCTCTACCCTGGCTCCTACCGTCTGTCCGCGCTCTGGGTGGATTCCTACGGCGTTTATACCAACCGTATTTCCGGCGGCGCCTTGCGGGGCTACGGCTGCGCGGAGTCGGCGTGGGCGGTCGAAACCCAGATGGACATCATCGCGGAAAAATGCAACATTGACGCGGTTGAACTCCGTATAAAAAATCTGCTGACGGAAGGCGAGCGCACCGCCATCACGATGCCTGCCTACGCATTTAGCGCGCATGAATGCTTGACCAAGTGCGCCGATGCAATCGAGTGGGGAACTCCTTCCGAGCAGCCCGGACACCCATGGTATCGCGGTAAGGGCATCGCCCTGGGCAATAAGTATTCCTTCGCACCAACCGCCTCCAGCACAGAGCTGAAAGTCCACGAGGATGCTTCCTGTGAACTGCGAACCAGCGCGGTCGATTTAGGGCAGGGTGCCTATACCGTTCTCACGCAAATCGTCGCCAATGAGTTCGGTGTCGATATCGAGAAGGTCAAGTTGGTCACGCCGGACACCGCGATTACGCCCTTCGACCATGTCGCCGGTTCCAGCAGACAGACCTTTCATACCGGCAACGCCACGCTCATGGCGTGTGACGACGCTAAACGCCAGATGCGGGAACTCGCCGCACCGAAGTTGGAAGCTGACCCTGACGACCTGGATGTTTCTGGCGGGCGCATCTTCGTGAAAGGTTATCCCGACAAGTTCATCGAAGTCGAAGACCTGTTCGTGGTTGAGATGCTGGCAGGCAAACGTCCGGCGGATGCCGAGGTTATCGGCAAGGCAACCTGGGAGGTCAGCGCCAGTGCACATGACCCGAACACTGGTCAGGGCGAGGAGCCGATGGCTTACATGGGACACGGCGCACAGGCGGCGGAAGTCGAAGTCAACGTTGAGACCGGGCAGGTACGTATACGAAAGTTTGCCTCGGCAATTGACGTTGGCAAGGCGATGAACCCGCAAGGGGTCGAAATGCAGAACTTCGGCGGTGGGTGCATGGGCATTGGTATTGCTTTGCACGAGGACATGTGTTTCGACGGAGGTGGACAGATGACCAACGCTAGCTTTATGGACTACAAAATTCCTTCTATCGCCGAGATGCCGTTGAGCGAATATATGAAGTCCATCATCGTCGAGGTCCCCCACGAGAAGGGCCCTTATGGCGCCAAAGGCGCGGGCGAAATCGTGGTCGTGCCGACCTCGCCCGCGATCGGCAACGCGATTTACGACACGATTGGCGTGCGCATCTGGGATCAACCGCTCACTCCCGAGAAGGTCGTCAAGGCCTGGAAAGAGAAGGGTGCAGCGGACAACGGCGCCGAGTCATCAACCACAGCGGGATAGCCTTAAACGTTATCCGAAAAGGTTTTTATATACTGGATAGATCTACTAGCCTATCTAATAATTGAGGGGTGTGCATAAATATAGTTGACATAATCAAGCCAAAAGGGTTTCCTATTGTTATCATAGCAAAAGGAGCCCCAATATGGTACAAAGACCAATGTTGGCTGATTATGTCACTCTTATTATGCAACTCTTTGAGCAGTTTATGCAACACCGTATTGACAAACCAGGTGTCACACACGCAAAACCATTGACATATTCAACCACCTCGTTTATCATTTTCTTCATGTTGATGCAGTTTCACGGCATCTATGGCTTCAAAACGCAATGGCGGTGGCTAATCAATCACCCAGAAGTGTTACAAATGCTGGGGTGGCAACAGCCCCCTCATCGAACCACGATTGCACGTCGCTATAAGGCATTATATGAAGTGATAGAGGCATTTGTATTGTTTATCGGTCAGTATGCCACTGACTTGTCCCAACAATTCAACTTGGCTCATCTGGTAGCCGACAAAAGTTTATTTAAGGCACGAGGACCCGTCTAGCATCAAACTGACCGCAAAGCAGGAAAAGCACCTAAACATCTACGCAACCTCGACACCGATGCCACGTGGAGCAAGAGTGGTTATCATGGCTGGGTCTATGGCTACGGACTTCACATTATCTGCACACAAGGTGCGTTCCCAACACTGATAACTGTGCACCGTGCGTCGGTCTCCGAAAGTTGGGCGATAGATGCTAAAGCGTCTGAGATTCTGACACAACTTTCACCGCAGACACTCACTGCCGATGATGCCTATACCCAAGCAGACCGTATCCGTTGTTGGGCGAAGGCACAAGTCGCTTTGATTACCCCGGCACTTAGATGGACAAAGGGACGGTTTGCCAAGGCGTATCATCGATTTATCAACCAACCCAAGCAGCGTCTCTGTTTAAGCAAACGTCGCAGTTCGGTTGAACCGTTGTTTGACTTGATTGCTAAAGTGATAGGCACCACTCCTCAACAGAAGCAGTTACCGGTCAAGGGGTTTTTCAATGTACGCTGTTGTTTAGCTATCGGGGTGTTATCAGTGCAAGTGGCTATGATTGCCAATGCCATATGGAAGTTACCTGCTCGCAATATCTCTCATATGGCGGCTGTTTTCCAATGAACTACTATGCACACCCCTCAGCTAATAATTCAGATTAACCCAGTATTTACAGGCATTGAATTTATCATTTCGGACACCAACGCCGTCCTAATCGGGGTTGGTTTGATGTTTGCCCCCAGACTTTTTAGATAGGCTCTAAGTACCAGAACAAAATTAAATCGATAATCGAAATCATACCCACCCGTGAGCGTTCAACCATGCAACCTGAGAAGTGATGAGTGACAAGTGATAACTGCTCGTCACCCATCACTCGTCATCAATTGATGAGTGCAACGTGACCTGCACCTGCGATTTGGAGATGGGCACCTACCCCAACGGCACAACCGCTCACCACACCCTCGACCCGCTGAATCGGTTAGGCCTTCTTTCTCCAGTACGAATTCAGTGACATCACACTAATGAGCGGACTGGACCGCGACTATGACCCTCTCTCAAATGTCGCCAGCCCCAATCGAGACGACACCGGCGCTGGCAAAAACAACAAGATCTTCACTTTCGGTTACAACGAACTTTCCCCCCTGACGCCTGCCAACTACGACGGTGAGTTGGTCACCTGCACTAGCGATGTGGTTGGCAATCGGCTGAGTCTTTTCAGCACAGTCGTCGGTCTTTATGGCCAGATCATCACCCACCGCTCCCGGAAAAAATGCGTTGACAGAAATCAGCGGAGTCGGTAAAATCAGCTACATTCGTCAGTAAGGGAGGAACAAGCAGATGGCAAAAGCACTACCGCTCGTTGCATCCCCAGAGCTGGAAAGTCAGGTGAAAGCCATAGAGAATGAGGGCTTTGTCTATTTTCCCGGTGTCATCAAGTCAACGGAAATCGCTGAACTGCGAGCCGCCATGGATCGCCTGACGGCGATATCAGAGAGCTTCGATAGGCACGGTACGCCTGAAAACGGCGGTTTCCTCAACAAACACATCAATAATGCGTTCAATCGGGATGTCCTTTTTCTTCAGTACCTCGACAAGCTAGGGATCATTGAATTGGAAGAGGCGGTTCACGGCGACGATTGTCACATCATCGGGATGACCGCGTGGATGACGGGGCCGGGACATCCGGATCAGGCGTTGCATACCGATTGGCTGCCGATTGGTTTGCCTGAAGATGTGCTGGCGCATCCGCGGGTGAAGGTTCCGATTTTCATCACCACCGCCCATTTCTATCTGGATGATATGTACGAAGAGTTGGGCCCCACAAAATTTGTCCCGGTCAGCCACCGCGCGGGGCACCCCCCCGATGGTGATACCGAATGGAAAGGGGTTGGAGAGCAAAGCATTTTGTGTAACGCCGGCGACGTCGTCGTTTTCCGAAGTGAGGTCTGGCATCGTGGATCGGCAAATCGGAGCAACCAGAACCGTTATCTGTTACAGGTGCATTACGCCAATCGCATGATCACCCAGAAATTTCCGCCTTACCTCAACAGGTTTCAGTTTGATGAGATGATTCTCGCCCAGGCAACGCCTCGACAGCAGCGATTGCTCGGTGACCACCGGCCAAGCAATTACGATTGAATCTCCGATAATGAGAAGGGCGCAAGACAATGAAGGAGATGAATGAAAAAACCTGAAGTCGCCAACGAATCGCCGACCCCCAACGTTATCGCGCTGGTCCTCCTGCTCGCACTCCTCTGGGGCGGCAACTCGGTCTCCATCAAAATCGCCTTGCAAGGAATTCCACCGTTGGCGCTTGCCGGGATGCGTTTTCTGCTAGGACTTGTCGCCATCACGCTTTGGTCTCTCCGTCACGGTATTCGCATCCGAATGCATCCGGGCGAGTTGCTCCCTCTGCTCTTCGTATCAGCGATCTTTACCTTGCAAATCATTACCCTGAACGTCGGCACAAAAATTACAGAAGCGTCACGTTCGACGGTTTTCATCAGCACCTACCCATTTTTCACCGCGCTGTTCGCCCATTTCTGGGTGCCAGGCGACCGCTTGTCCATCCGGAAAACAATTGGAATTTCCGTCGCATTTGCCGGTGTGCTGCTGACTTTTGCGGGGAGCCTGAAACTTGAAACGTACGGCTACCTGCGCGGAGACCTGATTGTACTGATGAGCGGTGGTTTGTTAGGCCTGCGGACGGTGGTAACAAAACGGATCGTCCAATCCATCCACCCCTATCGCCTGCTGATCTGGTTAATGATTTTCAGCATCCCATGCTTCGTTGTCCCGAGCTTATTCTTCGAGAGAGAAGCAAATTTTCAGTTCTCGATTTCCGGCGCCGCCGCGATTCTCTATCAAGGCATCGTCATCGCAGGATTTTGCTTCGTTACCTGGACATCGATACTTGAGAAGTACAGCCCGAGCAGGTTGGTCGTTCTATTTTTTTTGACGCCGCTGTTCGGTGTGTTGTTAAGCTATCTGTTTTTGGGCGATGAGATTGGTCTTGCCCTGATTTTCGGCGCCGGGTTGGTCGCTTATGGCATTTATCTTGTCAACAAACGGGTTGAATAAGTACTCTGAGACTTCTCAATGTGTCCGAGCTCCAGTTACAAAAATAGGGGAACAAGCAGCTTGCTTGTTGTCAGTTTCTGTGGCAGATTTTAAAAACAAACTGGCAGCTTATTCTCCAACGGTGCCGATCTTGGAAGTTTCGTTGTAGTGTTAGGTATTGTCGTTGATAGCTTGAAGCAGGCCGCGCATGTGCCCGACGCAGTAAGCGATGTACTCCCGGCCCTCAGAACCACCGGTCGTGAGTCTCATGATATGGTCGTAGTCAATCACCGCGTCGTAGCCCACATCGTGCAAGGCTTTAGCAACCTGATACATGTTGAGGTCGCCGCTGTCGGGAATTACCTCCTCGTAGCCCTTCTTTTCGGGAATCGTCCCTCGCACATTGCGGAAGTGGACATGGAAGATCTTGTTCTGTTCCCCAAAGCGCCGGATGCCCTCAAAGACGTCTTCGCCCGACTCGTAGCGGGTGCCCACGCAGAAGGTCATGCCATTGTTTGGGGAGGGGACTTCTGAAAACAGTCGATCAAAGGCAGCGAAGTTGTAGAGAATCTGCGGAACGCCGTAAAGGCTGGGGACCGGCGGGTCATTCCCGTGCATGGCAATCTTGATGCCGACGCTCTCAGCCACGGGCACAACACTGCTGAAAATTTTCAGGGTGCGCTCCCAGAGTTCTTCGTGGGTTGGCGCGCCTTCTGGAGGGGGCTGGTCGAGTGCTTTGCTCAAGTTCACTTTCAAATGTTTATATCCGCCCCTGCCCTCAATATAGCTATGCATGGACTCGGGAAAGTGGCCGAATTGGCCAGCTTGGAAACACTGTATGCCCATAATCGGCAGCTTGAACTCGCCGCAAAGCTCCGCGTTGACAATCAGGTTATCGATCTCCTGTTCAGAGCCAGATTGACCAAGAAAGGTATTGATGTAGTGACTGTTGGAGGTATTAGCCCGCTCGATTTTTAGGCCAGCTTTGTCGATGGTTTCCACGACTTTTTCCAAGTCATCGCGGTTTGCCCGACCTCCAGCCTCTGAATAACTGGGACAGATGTCCAAAGTAATGTCCACGCAATCGACGCCGATCTGCTTGAGAAAACGCAGGTCATTCGGACGGTCCAACCAATCGGGGCTGATACGGGTTCCGATTTTCATCATTTTTCGTTCTCCTGATATATGTGGTACGACGTATTGGAGGGATAACGCTGCTGATGGGTTCAGTACACCAAGTTTTTTAAATCCGTAGAGACCTTAGTCTTTCTCTTGAGTGTTGCTGATTGCTACCTATTAGCGGGAGTCGCAACCCGCAGCCATAAAGGAGTTTCGCCATCAACTGATAAGTACCGGACATTGCATCAAGAATACAGTGGACTTCCCCATTTGTCAGAACGGTGGGCAGGCGCCAGGGTTTTTTAGCGCGGACGACATCGACGAATCGCCCAGTTGTATCTTGAGCACCTCGCGGTACGAAAATAGTAACGCGCTGAACGCCTGATTCTGCGTGGACGCGGCGACATTTTCGTTGACCGCCAAATGTGTGAGGAATTCTTCAATCTCGCGGGGTCCCATCTCTTTGGGGTGGCGTACGTGATGAAAGAAGATGTAGCGCTTAATCCAGTTCACATAGGCCTCTTCAGTACGAATTGAGTAGTGTTTCAAGCGAATGGCATCTCGGACCTGGTCGAGGAGTTTCTTCTTCGGGACATTTTCCATTTGGCTGACCTCCATCTGGCAATTTTGCCGTTGATTCCCTTTGTGTGATTATGGTAGGATACTGAAAGTGGTAGAAAACAATTCGTTTTCTATTTTAGCATGTTTTTGAGTTTTTATCAATTTTTAACGACCTGCAAAAATGCAGGGATAAAATTTTAGGGCTGCAATTTTGCGGTCTAATCAGAGTTAGGCAGAATAAGGAGAAGAAAATCATGAGACCAGATTTCTATATCAAGGTGTTGTTTTCAATTACGCTTGGGATGATGGCAATTCCTTTCCTTGTTGCTGGGCTTCGGGGTCTCAAGACTCAGCGGACTTTCCTGATCTCATCGAGGTGGCCACTTTCAATGATGCTCGTTTTTTGCATTCCATTACCCTTACTGCCCTTCTTATTTTTGTTTTCGCAACCCATTACCCTCACGAGTTTATCCCCTCTTCTTCTATCCGCGTATGGCCTTCTGATGACGGTGTGTATCCTTCTGATAGTATGTTACACGATGAAGGGTTACATGGCACTCGGCGTGACATACACGCCACTTTGTGAGGGACTACTGGCAACGCTCGAAAAGCTACAGTTGCCCTACGAAGAGTCCCTTTCCTTAAGAAGGCTTAGACCTGTTCTCCCAAAACGGCTCATACGGCTGACATCTGTTGAGGCCGACCTACAGGTGTCTATGTGGATGGGAACAGTCCATCTCAAGGTCAAACAGAACCAGCACTATCCCTTGCTCACAGAAATCGCCAACGCGATGAACGGGTATTTCTGCACGTCGTCTGTGTGTACAAATATGATTCCCTTTGCTTTCTATCTGATCACAGGGGGCTTCATGGTTATCCTCGCAATTGGCGCGCTATTCTTTTCAAGCATCCTCTAACCCGCTGTTGCAGCTGATGGCGGGGAACTGCGTTTTTTTGATCAGTTTTTGGAGGCAGGTTTTGGTTTGTCGGACGGTTTTCGGCAAACCCCCGCCGCAACTGAACTTGGGTCGTTAGGTCCTAATTTCGGCTTGCGGGTGCGTCTGGGTATCTATCAAACAAAACGGATAAGTCGATATAGTCGTCGTTCTCTAAGAAACTATCCACTACATCTAAGCCGGTCGGAAAATGTGCCACCTTTCCCAACAGTCTAGCTGATTGCTGCATGGGCGGGGTCTGTTCGTAAACCTGCCGAATCTCCGTGGCATTCTCATCTCATTGTGCCTGGTATTCGGCGTACCCCACCGTATGCATTGTGCTCGATCACCTCGAGCGCCGGGGCAAGGTCGTCGGGGGAAAAGACGTTGGGCACGACCAGACTGCTGTCGCGCCTCCAGGTTGACAGTTGTTCGTCGGTTAATTGCATAGTATCCTCCTCTGAAGTCGGATGGTGATTTTGCTGCGCCATCGCTAAATGCTTGAGGAAACCCCTTCGTTATCCCGAATGAGCTAATTGCGCGTTGCGTGCTGCGTATTCCGTAGATTTTTCACGCCTCACGCTTCACATACTTCTTGTACCACGCCAACTGACATTTGAGCATATCTAACTTGTGGCGGGGCTCCCCAATGCTGTGACCTTCGCGAGGATATTTGACAAATACCGTCTCGACGCCAACGGCTTTGAGACTAGCATAGAATTCCTCCGATTGCGGCAGAGGGACGCGGATGTCTTCCTCACCGTGCAGGATAAGAGTCGGAGTTTTGGCAAAGTGCACATAATTTATCGGGGACCGCTCGCGGTAAAGTTCCAATTGCTGTGACGGTGCACCAGCAAAGTAAAGCCGCATAAAGCTGGGAATATCGGTTTGCGCGTAAAAGCTGACCAGATTGATGACACCGCAGACATCACAAGCAGCTTTGAACCGATCCGTGTGGGTGACCATCCAGGCCGTCATATAGCCGCCGTAACTTGAGCCACCGACAACCAGACGATCCGGATCGGCGATCCCCTGTTCAATCAGAAAATCAACGCCTGTCATAATATCCTGATAGTCACTGCCGCCCCAGTCGTTAAGGTTTGCCGTGGCGAAATTGCGTCCATATCCATCGCCGCCGCGGAAGTTCGGCGCGAAGTAGGCAAAGCCCTCGCCGCTGAAATAGTGCCACGCCGGCTTGAACCCTAAATCGCGTGTACTGCGTGGCCCACCGTGCGGTTCGACAATGAGCGGGTAGCTTTTCCCCTCCTCATAGCCAGCGGGTAAACAGAGCAAGCCTTCAATCTTAAGCCCGTCGCTGCTCTGCCACTGAATCACTTGCACTTCACCGAGCGCGAAGTTCTCAAGCTGCGAATTCAGTTTCGTAAGCTGTTTTAGCTTTTCTGTGCGAATAGACCCGACCCACACGTCCCCCGGCGCATCTGACGCACTCCGGGTACACAGGAACGTGTCGCCATCATCAGCGAGGGAAACCCCGGCGACGACATAATCGCCGTGGGTGATCTGCCGAATCTCGCTACTCGCTTTCGAGACGGAATAAAAATGCCAGCGAACCTCATCCATTGCGATGAAGTAGATGGTCTCTCCATCCGGCGACCAGATCGGTGTATCTGCGTTGCGATCAAAATCGGCGGCGGTGAGGTTTGTTGAGATACCGCCGTCCGCTGAGATGATGTGGAGGTCTTTCTGACCATAACCCTCTGGGCTATGCAGAAATGCGATTTGCGCCCCATCCGATGACCAATGCGGCGCACTCTCACCACCATCGTGCGGCGTCAACTTTCGGATCGCCTTCGTCTCAACATTGACGACGTGAACCGTTGCGTTGAACATCGTGTCATCCGCTTTCGGCGAAGGCGCAGAGACAAAGACAAACTGTTTTCCATCCGGCGACCATTGCGGCTCGCTGACATGGAAATCCCCTTCCGTCAATCGCTGAGATTTGTCCTTCCTGGCATTTTCGCCTGTTTCTTTCTCCGGTAAAGTAAAGAGCAGTTCGGGTTCCTCGTCCGTCGTTTCGAGGTCAATAACCCACAGATGTGTCTGCTTGAAATCATCCACCCCGATGACCACCGGGTCATCTCTGGCTTTCTTCCGTTTCGCCTCTGTCTTGCTGTCCTTCTCCTCCATCAGAAATGCAATCCGCTTTCCGTCAGGCGACCAACTCGGATTTGACGCGCTGTTTTTCGCATAGGTCAGTTGTTTCGCCTCACCGCCAGCAATCGGGATGATCCAGATCTGATTTTCGTCGCCCTCCCGTTTTGAGACGAAGGCAAGTTGCGTACTATCAGGCGACCATTGCGGATAGCTGTCTCCGCTGGGGCTGTTCGTCAACTGGAACGGATCGCCACCATCAGTTGAAACAAGCCAGATATGGCCCCGGTGTTCGCTCTTTTCCGCTTCGAGAACAGGGATGGTTCGGACAAACACCGCCCATTTGCTATCCGGCGAGATGACTATCCGGCCGAGGACTTTCATCGCGACGATATTTTCTGGCTGAAGCGTTTTCAGTTTTTGACGTTCTTGATTGTCACCCATAATGTTCCTCCAATTCCGTGAAATTCCAAGATTGCTCCCATTGACCGTGCAAATATCATAACACAATTTGGTCATGATGTCGATGACTGATGAACGAAGTTTGCGAATCTTTTCATCTTGATCCCCACTCTGTTTTCTGCTACAATATCTTTCATCAGATCCCACACAACATCAAAATCCTAGGATTGATTGAAGGAGCGGATATATGACTCAACCTCAAGTGGCGCCTTACGGCTCATGGAAATCGCCCATCACCTCGGACCTGATCGGGACTGAAACGCTCAGGTTGGGAGAAATCGCATCCGATGGAGTGGACATCTACTGGACCGAGATGCGGCCGGCAGAAGGGGGGCGGAACGTCATCGTTAGACGGGCACCGGACGGGAATACCATCGATATGACGCCAGCCGCTTTCAATGTTCGCACCCGCGTTCACGAGTATGGCGGCGGGGCTTTCGTGGTTGGCGATGGCACCACCTACTTTTCAAACTTCACGGATCAACGCCTCTATCGTCAGCTTTCCGGCGCCGAACCACAGCCGATTACCGCTGAATCAGATCTACGCTATGCCGATGGCGTGATTGACCGTCACCGAAAGCGGCTTATCTGCGTGCGCGAAGACCATACCGCCGCCGCAGGCGAAGCTGTCAATACGCTGGTCAACCTTGGGCTTGAAGGAAACGACGGCGGACAGGTTCTTGTCAGCGGAAACGATTTTTACGCATCGCCGCGCCTCAGCCCCGATGGCGCGCGTCTGGCGTGGATTACCTGGAACCATCCGAATATGCCGTGGGACGGCACCGAGCTTTGGGTCGGTGAGTTCAAAGCGGACAGCTTGCTTCATAACACCGAGCGAGTGGCGGGCGGGGTTGATGAATCGATCTTCCAGCCGGAGTGGTCGCCAGATGGTACGCTGTATTTTGTCTCCGATCGGACGGGCTGGTGGAATCTCTACCGGTTTCGCGATGGGATGGTCGAGCCGCTATGCAGGATGGCGGGGGAGTTCGGAAGCCCACAATGGAGATTTGGAATGTCCACCTACGCATTTGAGTCCGCCAATCGCATCATCTGCACCTACACCCAAAACGGAACCGGGCATCTGGCAAGTCTGGACACTGTGACGCGGAAGCTGGAGCGGATTGAGACCCCTTACTCATCAATTACAAGTCTCCAAGCTGTTCCCAGCGGTATCGTTTTCAGCGGCGACTCCCCGACAGAACCGTCGTCAATTGTCCGTCTTGATCTTGCCAAAGGGCAATTCGACATCTTGCACCGCTCAAGCGAAATAGTGATTGATGCAGGATACTTCTCTATCCCGCAAGCGGTTGAGTTCCCAACTGAGGGTAGACTGACAGCCCACGCCTTCTTCTATCCACCATGCAATCGTGATTACATCGCGCCTGCTGGCGAGCGGCCGTCACTGCTCGTGACTAGTCACGGTGGCCCAACCGGAGCAACTTCGACCACGCTCGACTTGTCGATTCAATATTGGACGAGCCGCGGCATTGCAGTCCTCGATGTGAATTATGGCGGTAGCACCGGCTATGGTCGCACCTATCGACAGCGGCTCAATGGTCAGTGGGGTATCGTTGACGTCAATGATTGTGTGAACGGTGCTCGCTATCTTGTCGAGCGTGGGGAGGTGGACGGCAATCAGTTGGCAATTCGGGGAGGAAGCGCAGGCGGCTACACGACACTCTCGGCGCTGACTTTTCGTGACGTTTTCAAAGCGGGTGCTAGCTACTACGGGATCAGTGACCTTGAGGCACTGGCAAAGGAGACGCACAAGTTTGAATCCCGCTATCTGGATAGCATGATCGGCCCCTATCCTGAACAACGCGATCGCTACCGAGAACGCTCACCGATTCATTCTACCGATCGCCTTTCCTGTCCGCTGATTCTCTTTCAGGGGCTTGAGGATAAAGTCGTTCCCCCCAATCAGGCGGAGTCGATGGTCGAAGCGTTGCGAGCGAAGGGGCTGCCAGTCGCTTATATCCCGTTTGAAGGCGAACAGCACGGATTCCGTCGCAGCGAGAATATCCGGCGATCGCTCGAAGCGGAATTGTATTTTTACGCGAGGGTCTTTGGCTTTGAGATTGCAGATTCCGTGGAGCCAGTGACCATAGAGAACCTCTAAACAACAGCACTGTTTGACTTCTTCAGATTCAGGTAGGAAGAATATGATATGAGCAAAATACTGATTACCGGAACCAGCGGATTCATCGGTCGCGTACTCGCCCAATCAATGGCTCAAAACCACGAAGTTGTCTGTCTATCCAGGCGGAAAACGGAAGTGGAGAGCGTGACGGCAATCCGGGGGGATTTTACGTCACCTGATGACCTGCAAAAACTGAAACCTCACAAAATCGACGTCGTGATTCATCTTGCGGCAGTAACGGGTCGGGGCAGCGAAGCGGAACAATTGCGGGTCAATGTCCTGGGCACGTACCAACTCTTGCGACATTTTATTAATCGGGGCTGTAAAAAGTTTGTTTTGGCGAGTTCGATTGCGGCTGTCGGATTTCAGTCACCAAGGTTCAGACCGTTGCACTTGCCGATGCCCGACGAACATCCCTGTCTGGATCGGATGGGGTATGGCTTTTCCAAGTACATGATGGAAGAGTTGACGCGTTACCTGTCGCGGCAGAATGAAGGCCTGAATTTCATCAACATACGCCTTGCGAGCATCGCCCGGGATGATCGCAAGCTGACGCCCAGAAAGGCGGGGCCCGTCGGGGAATAGTCAATGGGGTCTCTTTCATACATGTACCTCAGCGATACTGTTCGCTGTTTGACGATGGCTGCCGAAGTCCCCCACAAACCGGGTGTGCGCATCATGAACGCGGTGGGGACGCAAGCTTGTGCTGAAGATACCGTCCCCGAAATTATCCACGCCTGGTATGGGGAAGACGCCGATAAGATTGATCTAACCCACTACGAGCGCCCCGGCCATGAAAGAGATTCTGTGTACGAGATTAGCCAAATCGAGCAAGAATTGGGCTTTGTGCCTGAACGGAGTGTGCTGGCGAAATGATGGATGCCGAACCCTAAATTGTTTCTGGTACTCCGAGGGTAACTGTTCAGGTCCCATGTTTGTTCGGCCGCATATAACAGCGAATCTTAGGATTAAACGAATCGGCGCACGATTTTGAGTCCAAATTCGATGAATCCTTTCATGCGTTGTCATACCCACAAAGGGTAAGTGAACAGTTACCATCACACCCTTGATTTGCCGCTCATTGAGACCGCGCTCACGAAGATATTCTTGGGCAATCAACTTATTGTGCGGCTTTGAGGAATGGTTACTGTTTGCGGGTCATCGGTTGATGGAATCTTCCTTCTCCCCGTCGCATTCGCCTTTTCGATATAACGGCGAACGCTTTCCCAATCCATATCATCAAGCGTCGCTCTTGTAAACAGGAAGACGTCGAGACTCATGCCTGTTGATGCCAGATGGACTTGTGCGATCTCCTGTGGCGTCATGACTCGGTTGCTTTCGGAACGCGCCGAAAACACCGTCCCCGAACGGAGACCGGTTTCATCGGAAATTCCTTAATCCGTATCACCGCGACCTGTTTTTCGTCGGGCGCCACAGATTCTATCTCCGGAATGACACGCGGTTTGGTCGTTTGGGAGATCTGATTTTACTAGGTTCTGTTGACATTTGAGTATAAGGTTGTGGCATAATAGAAGAATGACGCCAATAACCTTACCCGATGAACAATGGAATAAGATATACCGGTTTCTTCTTAGCTGTCCCACCATCTATGTTGGCGACGAAGCTGCTACACGCCGCTTCGTCGAAGCCGTCCTGTGGGTGACTCGTAGCGGGGCTCAATGGAGACTTCTACCAGACACCTATGGCAAATGGAACACCCGCTACAAGCGGTTTGCTCGATGGTGCGACAAAGGTATCTTCACACAGATCCACCACCACTTCGCCTCTGACCCCGATATCGAGTCGCTTATTGTGGACAGTACAATCTGCCGCGCTCACCCGTCTGCGGCGGGCGCCTTAAAAAAAACGGTGGAACTGAAAACCAAGCATTAGGTCGGTCTCGGGGCGGTTTCAGTACAAAAAATCACATCACAGTTGACGGACTAGGCAATCCCCTAAGAATTCATCTGACCCCCGGTCAGAGACATGACATAACTGAGGCGGAAGGGTTGATAATCGGATATAATAGTGAATATGTGATTGGAGACAAGGGGTACGATTCGGACGCTTTTATCGCGGTTATTGAGGCGAATGGAGCAATTGCGGTGATACCACCAAAAAGTCATCGTGTTGACCAAAGAACGTATGACAAACGCTTATACAAAGAGAGACATCGGGTTGAATGTTTCATCAACAAGATAAAATGGTATCGTCGTATCTTCTCTCGGTTTGAGAAGCTAGCTGTCCGTTATTTTGGATTTCTCAGCTTTGTCGCCACTCTTATATGGCTCCCTTGAAATGTCAACAGAACCTAGTTGACAAGCGTCTCTTTACTGACAGAGATACCTTTGACCTGTCCCGCGTCATCGACGCTGATGAGGATGACACCGCCATTGGTATCGGCAAAAGCAACCGCCATCTCGACAGCTTCTCTGTCGTGCTTTCCCCTTGGGTGATGAGTTGTGTGATTTCAGAAGCCACAGTCAAACTTCCTTACGCTTTTTCAGTATGCTGATAGCCCCGCTTGGCACAATAAATCGGGCAGTGTTTTATCTGGTCATAGCACATCATAAAAAAGCACCGGGACATCCCGATGCTTTTTTGCTTCCACTCGACGAATCATAGTTGAGTATGTCTCTACTGGATGACCGACCGGGGGGTAGCTTCGAGGCGGGTGACTTTAATCTGTGAACGATCCATCATGTCGGGAATGTGGGGAGCGATTTCGTCCTTCCAGTAGTCACTTTCGTAGACCGCTTGATACAGTTGTTCCCGCTGCTCCTCGTTCTCAAAGCGGCGAATCCAGATGTACAAATCTTCTTCTTCCTCACCGACAAAGCTTCCCAAGACCGCCATCCCTTTCGAGATCTGAAAGGGGATAATCTGCTCCTCCATAAACTTTACCCAATTTTCTTCCTGCCCCGGTTTCATCCGGTACTGACGAAGCTCAAAAAACATATCAATCTATCTCCTTTACTTTTGTCTGTTGGTCACACTGGGGTTTGACGAATCCACGCTACAACTGATGGATTTGGCAATCCATCTGGAGCAGCGGGGGTCTACTATCTTTTTGATCACTACACATTATACCAAAATCTCATCAAGAAGAAAATTAAAAAGCGCCGAGGTCTGCTTCTGGCGGATGGAATTTTTCCAGGGGATAGGGGCTTCGGTTCATTTGGTGTACAGCGAAAAATTTCCACAGATTCAGAACGGAGGGGGCTAACAAAATCACGCTATTGGCAGATCTGCTGATCAATTAAATCGAAGACCACTTGTATCTTCTCTTCAGTCATCTGTCTGAGTGGCTGCACCAATCGAATTCGTCCCGATCGACCAATCAGCACAAGAGTAAGCTGTTTCGCAGCCATTCCATACTGTCTGGAGACTTTGCCATCCCAATCCAGCAGGATGCTCGACGAATTTGACTTATCCCTATCATTGCGGAGTTCGGCTTTAATTCTCTCTTTTAGAAACAGGCGTGCAAAGAAAGGGAGACCCGATCCGTTGGCGATAGGGAGAATCTGCAGGCTGTCGGTATACCGGTCAAGGAATGGATCAAGCCACGTCTCTCCTTGACTAATGTTATCCTTATCAAACCCCAACAGCAATACATTTTCCCCTCGAAATTGAAGCAACCGGAATTCGGTATCGTACTGATCTTTGAGGGTGAAATCGGTTGCTATTGTCCCGGGATCGGAGACGATAAGGAAAGGTGTTCCACACGCGAAGAAAACAAACAGGAAACACCAAATCCACAGATGTATTGCGTATTGGGTATCGCGTGAGAATATTTGCACTTAATCAGACCAAATGGGTGTTAACACTTTCATCAGTTGAAGTAAACTGTCCAGGTTGTGAGCCGGCAAAAAATAGTCGACATACGGCAGCGCCGTGCGTATGCCGCGACAAATCGGCTGATACCCTTCACTGCCGAGCAGAGGGTTCAACCAGATTAGCTTATATGCTTGGCGATGCAGCACCTCCATCCCCTTCTGGAGAACATCCGCTTCGCCCCGGTCCCAACCGTCACTGATTAAAATGACCACAGATCTGTACGCCGAGAAAGACCGTCCAAACTCGCGGTTGAAGGCGACGATGCTTTCACCGATTCTCGTTCCTCCTGACCAATCGGGTACAACTTGAGCGACTTCGCGGAGCCCCTCTTCGATTCCCTTTCGGCGGAGGAGTCCGGTAATGTTCGTGAGCTGTGTACTAAAGACCGCGATTTCGACTTCCTCAATCGCCTGTTGCATCCCGTAGATAAACTGAATCAGGAAGGTGGAATAGTAATCCATCGATCCACTGACATCGCAGAGCAACAGGATCTTGTTTTTCTTGACCTTTTGACGCTTCCGGATCAATTTCAGCAGCTCCCCGCCGTAGGCGATGTTTTTACGCCAACTCCGTCGAAAATCGATTGTCTTCCCTTTGGTACTGGTCTTCTTCCGACAGCTCAGTTTTGTTGCCAACAATGGAACAAGTTTAGCGATAACCTCTCGCGCTTTTTGCATCTCCTCCGCTGTGAACTGGCCGAAATCCTTTTGGGTCAAAACCCTCTCGGCACTATAGGCAATTGTATCCTCTTCCCCTTCCTCTTTATCGTCCTCCATTTCTGTCCACTGGTCTAGGTTTACCACTGTTTCTTCGGCATTGATCAGATCTTCGAGAGACATCATTTGCTCGTCGTCCGTCTCAAGCCCCAACTCCTGTAAGTCAGGACGCGGATATCGCCAGAACCAGTCAAAAGCGGTATCAAATAACGCCCGATCCGATTCATTGGCAATCAGGTTCATTTTGGCGGCGTCGTAGAAATCTTTTTGTTGTCCAATATCGATTAATTCAACACTTCGGCAGAAACTGATCTGATTCGTTGTGGTAACATTCACGCCCATCTGCTTGAGCAACCGGCAGAAGGCGGTAATTTCTTGAAGGAGCGGTTGTTGATTGGTCATAGGTCAAATCCGAACAGAATTTACTAGATTTTTAGGATAAAAGAAATCGAGAGTGCGCGTCAATATTTTTTTATTGCTCGTGATGCGTTAAGTGGTTTATATGATTCTGATTGAGTTTGCTGATTTCCGATCGAACCTCACTGATTTCCTCTCGGACACCTGTGATTTGTTGATTCATTTCAGATCGGATGCCAGCGATTTCGGTGCGGACTTCCGTGATTTGCTGATTCACTTGTGAGATGACTTCGGCAAACCGCTTGTCCATCTGATTCTGATGAATCCGCCCGTAACAACTTATTAAAGTATTAGAGAATCACCGTTCTAAATGTTAGCGATACCCTACGCTGCCTCTCATGCGTTTGGCCTGCCCACTAATCTAATTTTCTGGGAGCAATACCGTGCAACCACTCATATCTAGCTTTATCACTCAATACAATAATACTCCTTGGCGCAAGCCAGACAGGAATCTTTTTTGTCTTGTCAAATTTGTTTGTGAAATCCATAATACAATCTGAACCTAAACTCAAAGAGACAATCCTATCCCCAAAACAAGGTTCACAATCAACATGACTTGAAATCCCTTGCCCTGGTTTGTATTCATTGACAATAACTTAATCCGCATCTGCTAGCATGTAACCATCTTCATGTAATCTTCGACCAAGTGTTTGCAGCCACTTTGGCAAATGACCAATGCGCATATCAAGGTTCACCTTCCGCGCTCTGTAGTCGTACTTGAAACCGTAATGCTGAACACGCCGCCTTAGATCTTTGAGCCACTGTTCTTTGTCAATCTGAGCTAACAACCAACGATGCTCACTTTCACTGATGTAGTCTTCTATATACTTGAACCCTTTGATTGCATCAATAGCTTCCTCATTTCTTGGGGGAGGTTGGGGTTGAGGAGATTGCTGCTCATTTAAGGAAAAGAGGTATAGTTGTTGCATTGGTCGGTCCTCCTTGAGTCGAATTTACTCGTTGCAAAGCAGATCATAGTAGACATTGGCATCGCGAAGGGAGCCATCTGTTAGCGTACGATAACAAAACCACTGGACATTTTGTACTGCCATCGGAAATTTAGCCCATTGTCTAAACCAAGATTGTGATACAATGACAGTCAGATTGAAAGGAGAATCCGATGGCAAAACGAAGAAGATTCACACCCCAATTTAAGGCGGAAGTCGTTATTGAGGCACTTACCAACCAAAGTTCACAAGCGCAACTCTGTCGACAGCATAACCTCAGCGAAGAACAACTATCAAAGTGGAAACACCAACTCCTTGACAACGCAGCGATTCTCTTTGAATCCACTGATAAGCAATCCAACGACTCTAAAGAGCGGATTGCTCAACTGGAGCAACTCCTCGGTCGATTGACCCTGGCATTAGACATCCAAAAAAAGCCTCGACTTGGCTGACTTGAATCGGTTTCAAAAGTGACAGATGGTTGAGGCTTTACAGACCGATTACTCGGTTCGACACATTTGTGAGGTTCTCGGCTTCAATCAGTATAATGGTCCCCAATATTCGGGCCAGGAGTTAAGTAAGAAATAACGTCTAACTCCCGTCCACCAATGGAGGTCTGAATATGTCAACCAAACGGATTCGGCATACTGCCAAATTCAAGTTTCAAATAGCCGTTGAAGCCATCAAGCCCGATAAAACTATCAACCAATTGGCAAGCGAGCATCAGTTGCACCCAAGCCAAATCAGCCAATGGAAGAAACAGTTGCTTGAACAAGGTAGCGATATTTTCGCTACCAACCCGACCCAGCGACAGCGTGAGCAAAATGACAGGGAGTCGAGCCTGTATGAGCAAATGGGGCGGTTGAATATGGAACTCGACTGGTTGAAAAAAAAAGCTGCCTCAAGCCGCTGAACAGAGACGGGCACTCGTTGAACCCGACCACCTGAAACTGAGTATCCGTCGTCAGTGTGAATTACTCGGTTTTTCCCGGTCAACCCTCTACTGTCAACCGGCTACAGAGTCAGCAGACAATCTGCATCTGATGAGATAAATAGATGAGCAGTATCTGCAAACCCCTTTCTATGGGAGTCGTCGAATGACACAACATCTTAAGCGGCTTGGCTACCGTGTGAACCGCAAACGCATCCAGCGACTGATGCGTTTGATGGGTATAGAAGCGATTTATCCCAAACCCTCAGCCATCAACAGCGAGCATCGGATTTACCCATACCTATTACGGGACTATGAGGTGACCGCTGCCAATGAGGTCTGGTCGGCTGACATTACCTATATCCCGATGGATAAAGGGTTTATGTATCTGGTGGCGATACTCGACTGGTATAGTCGTTACGTCATCACTTGGGAGTTATCCAATAGTCTATCAGGGCAGTTCTGTCTCGACGCTTTGCATCACGCATTATCTGGGGCAACCCCCATCATCTTCAATACTGACCAAGGTGTCCAGTTTACAGCCAATGCTTTCACCGATACGGTCGAAGCCGCTAGTATTGCTATGAGTATGGACAGCGTGGGGAGAGCCATTGACAACATTTACATTGAGCGGTTTTGGCGAAGCGTCAAGTATGAAGATGTTTATCACAAACTTTACCAAACAGGGCAAGCCCTGTTTGATGGATTAACTCAATATATCCGTTTCTATAATCAACAGCGACCTCACCAGAGTCTAAATTATGCTACCCCGGCTGAGGTCTATCTGAGCTAAAGCAGTGTCAGTTTATCTCAAATATCTTACTTATTTTTCCTGTATTTTGGCCTCGACAATGGGTCCACTTTACAGAGCAGTCTCTATTATCAATCTAAAAGCGACCCCTTAGAGCCAGTGCTACGAGATGAAATCGAAAAACTATCTGCCCGTTATCCGAAATATGGCTATAGGCGTATCACGCAGTTGCTGTTGCGTATGGGATACACGGTCGGTTACCGACGCATCGCCCGATTGATGAAAGCGGATAATCTGTGGGTCGCCGTAAAATGTGGCAGTCAAACCACCCAATCGTTTGACTGTGTTGGTCAATCGGTCAATCGGGTTGAGAATCTTGACATCTGTCGAAGCAATCAAGTTTGGGTCGGTGATATCACCTATGTCCGACTCAAAGGACAATTCGTCTATGTTTCGGTGTTAATCGATGTCTTGACCCGAATGATAAGAGGTTGGCAGATGAGTCGGCACTTGACACAACCTCTCACATTAAGACCGTTGCAACAGGCATTAAGCCAAAGCATTCCAGAAATTCATCATAGCGACCAGGGAGTTGAGTATCTTCCGACAGCCTATATTTCCACGCTTATTGGTCATGGGGTTGAGATTTCCTTAGCGCATTGGGGGCGTCCGTGGGAGAACGGCTATGCTGAGAGGCTGATAAGAACCCTCAAGGAGGAAGAGGTCCATCTCAATGACTACGATGATATAATGGATGCCAGAGCGCGAATCGGTCATTTTATTGGACAGGTTTATAACCAGAAACGACCTCACTCGGCGTTAGGGTATTTGACGCCAGTTGAATTTGAGCAAAAACACTTGTCTTAACTTTGATGATTTCTGGTCTAAATTAACGTTGGCACTTCACTCGGTTGCCGACGCCTTTGAGTGCAAAGAGTAAGGCGATGGTAACCCCTTCAGAAGGATAGAGATTGGCTTGGGTATGCTTTTGGTTTTTCTGGTGTTATGTGAGTTTATCATCTACACAACAGAACAATTGTGTGATAAAATCTATAATGGTCATGAGTTTGGATTTCCTCCCGTTAATCAAGAATTGTCTAACACTTAGATTAACGGTAGAATCGAGGAAACCGTCTCATGACCCTAATCCAACAAGAACCAAAGCAAAGCCAAGGTGTTCTGTTATGTCCATTGACTTCCAAATTCCAAACTAGGTTCTGTTGACATTTCAAGGGAGCCATATAAGAGTGGAGACAAAGCTGAGAAATCCAAAATAACGGATAGATAACTTCTCAAACCGAGAGAAGATGCGGCGATACCATTTTATCTTGTTAATGAAACATTCAACCCGATGTCTCTCTTTGTACAGATGTTTGTCGTAATCTCTTTGATCCACACGATGACTTTTGGGCGGTATCACCGCAATCGCTCCATTCGCCTCAATAACCGCGATAAAATTGTCGGAGTCATATCCCTTGTCTCCAATCACATACTCGCTTTTATATCCAAGTATCAACGCTTCTGCTTCCGCTATGTCGTTTCTTTGACCGGGCATCAGATGTATTCTTAGTGGATTACCCAGGCCGTCAACGGTGATGTGAATTTTTGTACTGAATCCCCCGCGAGAGCAGCCTAACGCTTGGTTTTCAGTGCCACCCTTTTTTTTCGGCACCCGCCGCAGACGGGTGCGCTCGAATGATTGTACTGTCCACAATAAGCGACTCGATATCGGGGTCAGAGGCGAAGTGGTGGTGCATCTGTGTGAAGCCCCCTTTGTCGCACCACCGAGCAAAACGCTTATAGCGGGTGTTCCATTTACCATAGGTGTCTGGCAGAAGTCTCCATTGAGCACCGCTACGGGTCGCCCAGAGAACAGCTTCGATAAAGCGGCGTGTTGTCGCTTCGTTGCCAACATAGATGGTGGGACAAGTTAGAAGAAACGAGTATATCTTTTTCCATTGGTCATCGGGTAAGGTTATTGGCATCATTCTTCTATTATGCCACAACCTTATACTCAAATGTCAACAGAACCTAGCACCATTGGTTAATATGTTCTAAGTAATTGAGGGGTGCTCATAAGTAGACTTGAGTCAGGATAACGGTTATAATCTAATCTAACGTGCAAGAAAGAGAGGATTATAACATGGGTTATCCTGACAGTACGTATTATATCACATTTTTGTTTGAACAACTTGACCATTTCAACGCTTCCAGCCATGCACCGCCACCTGAGAGCCATGGACGTCCGAAATCGTATACAGACGACTGCTTGATTGTCCTTTTTGCCATCTTAACGCTCAAAGGCCTCCATCGCTTTAAGGCACAACACAGATGGCTCAAGCTACACCCGCAGTGGCTGTGTCGTCTTAAACTGGCATGTGTTCCGTCTCGGGCAACCCTTTGCCGACGCTACAAACAACTCGCTTACCAGCTAGAGGCGTTCATCGGGTATCTCGGTGATGTGGGAATGACTTTGATACCTGACTCACCTCCAGAGGTGGTTTACCAAGACAAAAGTCTGTTTAAGGCAAAAGGAAGCGTCTGGCATCAGAAGGATAGAAATGCCAATCGCATCCCAACTGGCATCCGTGCCATTGACACAGACGCCAGTTGGTCAAAGAGTCACTATCACGGTTGGGTTTACGGCTATGGGCTTCATCTGACCGTCTCTATAGAGGGATTGCCTCGTATGAGTGCCATTGACACCGCGTGTGTGAGTGAAAAAGCCGTCCTTGACCGACAACTCGACACACTGCTTGAACAGAACATCGGGTATTTAGTCGCTGATGCCGGCTATACCGACTTGAAACGTACCCAACACTTGGCGAACCAGGGACTGTTGCTAATCACTCCCGTCAGAGGCGCAAAGAGTCAGCGGGCACGGCGTTATGTTGAAGCGGTGAATCAATCGGCGCAGTTGCAGACCTATCAACACAAGCGCAAGGTTGCTATTGAACCTATCTTTGGATTGTTGAGCCAATTACTATCGACCCATACCAATCATAAGCAATTGCCGGTGAGTCGAAAAGCGAATGTCTCTACCTTTTTGATGCTGGGGGTGGTTTTACTGCAACTGGCTATGTTAGTCAATTCTATTTGGGGAAGACCCCTGAGAAATGTAACACATCTGATTACACTCTTTCGATAAGGGGACTTATGAGCACCCCTCAAGTAATTATGAATGCTCAATTATAAATTGGAAAAACCCGATCGGCATGCGGATTCTTGCCATTCATAATTTACTTACGCTGGCATCGTCCCAGTCAATCTCTATTACGGGCATTATCTTCTCTCGCTTGTCGCACGCTTGCGTGGCGGAAGTCAATCTATTTCCTGCTTTAGATTAATCCATGTTCAAGCAAGAGATCCCGCAATTCACTTTTTGCGGCACCGCTGACCGGCAGGAGGGGGCTCGTCATGTGCTCGCGGCAAACGCCCAGAATTTCCATGCAGGCTTTCAAGCAAGTCGGCGCGGCACCAAAACTGTAGAGTTTACTCAGTCCAAGTATCTGTTTCTGCAAACGATGGACTTCATCAATTTTTCGATCTTTCGCCGCATTGTACAACTGAACCGCCGTTTTCGGATCGACATTTGAGATCGAGATGACGCCGCCTTCCGCCCCAAACGTGATCGCTGCGCCCGCCATCGTGTAGGAACCAAGCAAGATTGAGAAGTCCTCGTCATCGCCAAGATAGGTCAACATTTTGAGGAAATTCGTCCAATCCCCGGAGCTATCCTTGATCCCCACGATATTTTCTTGCCCTTCCGCCAAATCGCGGACAACTTCCGGTGGGATTGCGGTCTTTACCATCACCGGAATATTGTAGATAATCACCGGTAGATCGGTGCTTTCAGCAATACTCTTGTAAAAAGCGATGATGTCAGCGTCGCTGTTTGATGGGTAGTAGTAGGGCGGCGTTGCCGCAACGGCATCAATCTTGAACTCCTGCGCCATTTCAATATTTTGGATGACCCGCTGGGTACTTGAATCCATCACGCCGCAGATAATCGGGACGCGCCCGCCAACCACGTTGACTGCGATCTCCATGGCACGTTGACGCTCCGCATTTGTCAGCGTCGTGAACTCGCCTGAAGTGCCTAACAGGTAGATACCGTGTATCCCGTTATCGATTAAACGGTTGAGATGCTTCACAAACCCCAATTCATCAACGCGCTCTTTCTCGTCCAGGGGAGTTATCGTCGGTGTCAAAATGCCTTCAAATCTTATGTTCATGGTGTTGTCCTCCTTATTTTATCGAAAACGTGATTTGTTGATTTCCAGTAAATGTCAATAGCGTTCCAGAGAAAATAAGACTTAAACTTCCCTTTTTTAGGGTATTCACAACGTTCTCCTTTCCTGGAAACTTTATCGGCAAGTCCACTCACATCAAGGGGTTCAAGGGCCTCTCCCTTCTCGCATGGCAATAATGCCGCGACTAAATTCGTTATCTTCAGGATTAATTCCTTGGTCGATCATGAGTTGCTGCAGCTTTCTAGCACCGATCAGTTTTCGCGGCTCGATTCCCATCTCTCTCATCACTCTAGCGAAGATTTTACGCTGCATGTCTTTGTTCCGCCGACCGAGTTCTATGAGGTCCAATGGTTTTTCGGATGCACCGGGCAGATGATGTTTAGACAGCGCGCGAATTTCCTCCCCGATCTGCCCGACGCGGTTTTCTTGTTGTATCGATCCAGAACTTTTTCAATTTCCATAAAACTTACGCACTTCAAACTGAAAAAGTCTCGTCCTGACTGTATCTTGAATCCTGAATCCAGATCAAGCTGTAAGATACAAGATGCAGGCAGACCTTGAACCCGAGAAATCAACTGCGTAAGTCCTAAGAAAGTTGAGAAGAAAGGTTTAGAGGATTTCGAGGATCTATCACTACTTCTCCATCAAAGATTCCTTGCCATCTCTGGAATAGCTTTTTGAAAAATGCGTTTTCTTCCAACGCAGCATCTATCAATGCACAAGTCTGAGGGACATCCTCCAAACTACCGCCAACCTTTGTATGAAATAACCACGGCTGTGCATGATAAAAGAGGGACATAGCAACGTAATGCGTTGCTTCTACCACCAAGCGTAGTACGAAGCGGCGCATAAAAGCATCAGATGTAATTTTATCTCCACATCTTGACTTTCGTATTGCGAGGTAACGATTAGTCACTGAGACAACATCCGACCAACACATCCTAGGCATTCTAATAATTAAATGTACCAGATCCATTTCTGGTCCTCCGATATTGATCCCAGGTAGGTCTATGAATTTGATTTTTCCATCATGGAGAAACAAATTCTGACCATGGAGGTCTCCATGGATCAAACCTTCTATGCCTATATCAATCTCAGATTCAAGTTCCTCAATTTGCTGATACCATATATTGATGAAAGCATCGCTCTCTGGTCTTTTTGGAAGTTTGCCGAAGGCCTGAAGTAAAGTTCCAATTGGTGCAATCCATCGTATGTGATTGATTTCAACCACTCCAACCCGACGTATCAGATTCTCTGGGATGTAGGTGAGATCGGTTAAATGAAATTCAACTAGGGCTTCCAAAATCAAATCGAGATAAGTTGAGACATTTGTACCAGTTTTTGTCAGATTTGTTTCAAAAGATTCGCCTAAATCTTCCAAGTACAACGTTTCAGATTTATCATCTGCGTAATATTTGGGGAAATGTAAACTTTGACTAGACAAGTATTTATAGGGTGCACAATCACGAAGGTATGTTCCAGATGGGGCTCCGTGGTAGACCTTCGCCACAAGGCTTGTCTCCTCTGAATTCGATTGGATGGTTAGCCGAAAAACACGACCAGCATACAAATTGCATATCCGATAATATTTTATTGCGTGTTGCGGGTGTCCTTGAATATGTGCTATGGCAGACTCAACGGACTCAAGTTTGAAGTCTGGCAACTTAGGTTGCACTTCCACTTTCACCTCGCGACTTAAAACAATAACATTCCAGCTTCCCGGATTTGCAATTTTAATGGTGTCAACAATAAATGTTTGTGTTTCATTTGGCATCAACTCCAACAAGGTTCTTGCTGCAAGTGACGGCATGTCCATCAAATCGCGGCAAATCATGAAAACTGGCACAACTTCAGATGCTCGTTGGTTCGTGGGATTATGGATGTCTATTTCTATACGAACCGTCTCCTTTGGCCTCACTCTAGCAGGGATGATACGAACATTCTTTACTATTAATGGTATTCCAATCTCCCTGCTGCTCTGAGTTCGGGAAGGTACCTCAGTGTAATTTTTCATCTTAATAATACAAATAGAAGTTACGCACTTGGCTAGAAAATAGGTTATAATAACGCAAGTTGCTAGTTGAATATCCATGGGATTTTCTTTAGAGTATTTGCCACCCAACAAAACTCTTAAACAGGAGAATCCCATGGATCTAATTATTGTTCATCTGATGAAGGGATACGGATGGATTAAAGTTTTCAAGATAGTTTCCCCAAACGGCGACATTGAATACTGGGCAACCAGCGACCTATCAATGAACGAACTGTATCGACTCAAGTATGCCGAACTGTCTTGGGCAATTGAAGCATATCACCGAGGCGTCAAGCAATTGAAAGGTGCATGGATCGCAAGGCAGTTGCACAACGGAATCATATTGAGCTAGCATTGCAAGCGCTTCTACGTATAGAGCAACACTGTTTTTCGACAGGCATCAGTTGGTTTGAAGCAAAATTTTCGATTATCAGAAAAGCGGTGAGTGCCTATTTGGCTCAACCACTTTACACTTTAACTGCGTAACTCCTATTCCATTGTTTCGGGCCTCCCTATTTTTATGGTGAGGATCATGTGAAACGTAAAACCTCATGCGTAAAATCTTCGCATTTACGTTTCATGTCTCACGTCAATGGTACTTCTTGAGCTCCTTGATTGCTTCCTGCACTTGCGCCGAAATTTCTGGCGGAACACGGGGATTAAATGGGCCTCCTGTGCCGCCCTCAATATCACTAAAGCCGCTGAGATTCATCGCTTCGACTACAGCTGAATAGTTATAAATCCGTTCGTTCATGAAACGAATCTCTTCGAGCGCCGAGACATCTCCTTCGATCTGGCGCGACGTTTTGTAGTCGCTGCAACGTTGAGCATTGTTAATCTCGTCGGAGGCGCGAGCGCATAGCACGGCGAGCCCTGACGTATGCCCCTTGGCACCGAGCTCCGCCGGGCGCGTGCATCGATCGCCGATGCCCCAGATTACGATGCCGCTATTCCCCACGCCGTTGACCATTGGCTTGACATCCGCCACTTCCGTACCAATCTTCACGCCGACGAAGTGCGGCGAATCATTGAGCAGGCGGATTACAGCATCAATATTGCGTTTCTGGCGCAAGTAGTAGAGGAATCGCGCATTACAGGATTCACCATACTTTTCGCCAAACTTCATGTACTGTTCGTATACGCCCTCAGGGTTTGAGATCCCCGTCAAAGGCATCAATAAATACACATCTGGCGGACGCGGAAGATTGGATTGTGATTCAACGAGTTTTCCTGCTGTGGCAATCGGATTCGGTACAATACCGGACATCAGGATGCCATCTTGACCCATCTGGCGTCCAGTCACATCAAGTACACGAATCTGCTCTTTCTCGCTGATGTGATAGACGAGGCTCGTTCCCGCAATCGCAATCACGCGCTCCCGATCGCCCTCCAGATAGTTGTTCTGCATCAGGTAGTTGATATTTTTCGCATGCCCCGCGTAGTCGATCTCGCCACCATCAAAGGGGAGGATTGGAATGGCTGTCACGCAATCCAAAGCGTCTAAAAGGGTTGGGATGCCAATAGACATAGGGTTTCTCCTATTGGTTTGAATCAAAGTGGCATTTTTTGGTCTGCAAACAATTTTATGGATGGACTAAGTTTAGCAGAATTTTCGCGCGATGTCAATGGGAGAAGTTTGAGGAATTTGGTTTTCTTTCGCAGCATAAAAAAATCCTTGCGTAATAGGCAGGGCTGAACAGCGGGGGTTCAATCTTGTAGATGTAACGAGAATCATCTGCGTCACGGCACGATCCAATCGCTAACAACCTCTACCCCATTTTTAGCTTCATCCGAGAATGTGACGATGTAACACCCCTTCAATGCAAACCGTTGACCAGGACCAAGACTCAAATGTGGAAAGACGCCAGGATTGAGCACGTTCTCCGTTTCATGTTCGATGCTCTCGATGAAATAGTCTCTGGAGAAGTTGTCCACAAGGTAAACAAGCGAGTGATCAGCGATTGAGAGTGCAAAATGGGTATTGATGGGTATTGAACTGTATACGTTCATGGGTTCGCTTGCCCCCTCTGGAACGCAGCCAGGCTCTGACCCGATAACGCCGGGGTATCTCCTGTTCGGGAGCAGCAAAGGGGTAGGTGAAGTAGACCTTGTCGTGAAATTCCTTTGGTAACGCCGGGGGCATCTCCTGTAGCAAGTTATATGAGAGATAGATCTGTTGAATTCCCCCTGTGGCGTCCAGTGCAAACGCTAGCCCTTCCAAATCCACATCTTCGAGCCACAGAACGAGCACGGAGGGCTGTGCGTCTTTGAGCAGATTTTCCCAGAGGACAGATGCAAGTCTCTGGGGGCCTTTGATCATCCGGTCCTGCAGATGTGTAATCCCGTGGTCTCGAAGTGCTCGCCGAAACGCTTGGGCAAGCACACTTGTATACGCCGGGCGCATTCGCAGCGCCCTTACTTTCGCCGAGACGTGTTTTGGCTGGACATCCTGATATAGCTTTCCGAATAGATCGGCCCGCCGCAACTACCCGTCTTGGTACAGCTACGGATCTATCACGGGCAGTACAAATGCTGCGCCCTTACCCGAGCCAAAGCCACTCCTCCGATAGCAACTTGCGCAATTGAACTGGGTTCCTTCAATCGTTATACCCCCAAGCAGCGTAGCGCGAATCGGTTTGCCGGAGGGCAGGATACCTTCACGATAAATTCGCTTTCCCAATTCGGCGTCTGAAGCAGACGCGGCGCTCAGGGGAATGTAACTGAGCGTTAGGAGTATCAGGAGCGTCAGGAGTGTCAGGATTGGAAGGGAGGAAGAATAGAAGATTGGGCGCCAAGCCTTCCATTCTTCCATTTTTCTGACCCTTTGCTTTCCTCGATGGATCAGAATACAACCATATCTACCATCGCTTGATTGCTCATTTGCCCATTTTTACCTCGGCATCAAGATAGGACCTTCATGGTCCAGCACTGAGACCAGAGGAGCTTCAGCACCCTAGCATTACAAGGGGATCGTAGGCTGCAACCAAACGGACGTAACGTACATGCGTTGGCGCCTGTTGGTGGTAGGTGTGTTCGTTGTCGGACTGCTGCTTTGTGTCTGTGTGTGTTGCTTTACAGGCGGGAAATAAGATAAGTGCAAAAAAAAGGAGAGTGATGCCAAAGTGTAACACAATGTTAGAATGCCACACATTAGATTAGGACTTACGCAACCCAGCCAATTATGGCATAATATGACCTCATAATATGACCTTATGATAACATTCACTGGAAACCAGCCTAACCTTCAATTGGATTATTGCCAGTTCTTGTTGGTCAGCCACATCAATTACACACAGACTTACTTTGCTAACCACACCCAAAAGTGGAGTCATGACCAAATCAACCGCTACCTGAGAAACGAGAGAATTACCCCCAGAGAAGTCTGGGAAAACGTCAAAGACGACATCCGCTTTTCGGATAACGGTTATCTGTTGTTTGACGATACCGCCGCTGATAAGAACTATTCGTCGAAAATCGAACCTTCTCGTCGGCAAGGGAGTGGTAATGCCAAGCGAGTTATCCGGGGTATCGGCAGAGTCACGATGATATATGTTAACCTAGATGTGAATGCGTTCTGGATTGTTGATTATCGTATCTATGACCCCGACCGCGATAGCAAAAGTAAAATTGACCATCTACCCCGATAAGATCGGGATTCAAAGCAACTTGAGATGTTGCGCAATGCGAGTTTTGACAAAAACCTTCCCTTTACAACCGTTTTAGTTGACAGTTGGTATGCCTCCCGTCAAGTGCTTGTTTACATTCAACGGCTTGAAAAGGTCTACTATTGTCCGCTAAAGAGCAACCGTCGTGTTGACGATTCGGATGGCAAACACCCACACCAAAGAATTGACCAACTCAACTGGAGTGAAACCCAACAGACCCATGGAAAATCCATCCACCTGAAGAATTTCCCCAAAGGTCATCGAGTGAAGTTTGTGCGCTCCACCGAGCGCACGGAATATGTCGTGACCAACAACCTCACTCAAGATTCGACGACTCGTTGGAAGATTGAGCAATTTCACCGACAAGCCAAACAGGTCACCGGTCTTCAACGCTGCCAGTGTCGCAAACAGAGGGGGGTGAGAAATCATATTGGGTGTTCGATGTGAGTCCGGGTCAAACTCAATCGTCTCGCCCGTCAGACCGGCAAGATGATTTACCAACTCAAGGAGTCACTGCTTGACGATTATCTGCGTCAGCAACTGCTTTCACCTTCTATTCCAATGACTCTTGCGTAAGTCCTAAGATGTAGATATAATGTCCATGATTTACCTTACAAAAAGGAGCAAATTTGCAGATTTTAGTGAATTGAGTAGATTGCAACATCGTGGTGTATGGGATCGTATTGATAGAACCTCAACTGCCGAGATAGTTCATTACATCACAGAACAAAGGATTTGTAAATACGGTATGATACAAACCTCAAGCAAGTTGAGTTGGCCGCAGATTGCCGCCATCAAAGTCAAGCGCAAATTTTAAGCACATATTTCCTTGCAGAAATGGGTCAATTATGTTATACTTAGGTGATTTTAGTGTGAGTGAATACGAGACACTTTCCCTTTTAATCTGATCCCGTGAGGTTAGGAAAGGGCGTTGAACATGATTTACGACGACACTCATTTTTTTGAGATCTTTTATTTCTTTGGCTATCAGTTTATACGCGCCTCCCTATTTTCATAGGAGAGGCTTTTTTTATGCCTAGATTTAGCTTGACGCCCAATTTAACATTGTCAAGTTAGCTGCTCGATTATGAATGCACAAACTGTATTGGATTTTATTGAAGAAATCGGCGTTCTGAAAAATCTGCCGCGCACCGGTTGGCGTTTTCGCGGCATTAAGGACGCCGAGAGCATCGCGGATCATTGCTATCGTGTATCACTTTTGTCGATGATTCTGGCGGATGTGTTGACGGAGCAGGGGGTTACGCTGAACGTAGAAAAGGTGATGCGGCTCGCATTGTTGCACGAAGTTGCGGAAGCACGAATTGGGGATGTGCCGTTCCCAGCCCTTGAATATATCCCCGAAGATGTCAAGGAAGCGGGGGAAAGAACTGCCGTGGAATCAATGTTTGAAAACTTTGGCGCATTCCAACAAAAGTATGTCGAACTTTGGGATGAATTTGAGCGTGGCACATCTCTCGAAGGAAAATTGGTGCGGGCCACCGATAAACTTGAATTAATGATTCAAGTGTTGGAATATGAAAAGATTGGCTATCGATCGCTAGATAAATTCTGGGTTAATCCCTGGAATCATCAAAACTTTGACGATTATCCCCTGATCCGGGAAATCATGAACCTCCTAATCGAAAGAAGGGAATGTTTGAACTGACAATTGTCGGTCAGAGGAAGTATTATGAAAATGCGTGAAAAAACGCAAGTAATGACGGCAGAGGACATTCGACGAGCAGTGGTCCGAATTTCACACGAGATTTTGGAGCGGAATCACCAAGGAATTGCCGACCTCGCAGTTATCGGCGTTAAAAGTCGAGGCGATCACCTGGCGCGTCGAATTGCTGAAAATTTGGAGCGAATCGAAGGGATTAAAGTTCCGGTTGGCGTCATTGATGTGCGACTCTATCGAGACGACGTGAATCTATACAATGAGGAACTCAAGGTGAATCGCACAGATCTTCCCTTCGACGTGACGGGAAAACGTGTAATCTTAGTAGATGAGGTCATCTACACAGGGCGAACGACTCGCGCCGCCATGGACGCAGTCATGGACTTCGGACGCCCCGCCGCAATTCAGTTGGCTGTCCTCATTGATCGCGGTCATCGTGAACTCCCAATTGCAGCGGACTACATTGGCAAAAATGTTCCTACCTCGCGCAAGGAGATTGTTCGCCTTCAGTTGGTTGAAGAGGATGGCATCGATCAGGCGGTGATTTACGAGGAGGACAATTTATGAGTCAGATGCTCATCCGTAGCGGACACATCGTTGATCCTGCCAACCGGATCGATGCCATCCAAGATCTCCTGATTTGTGATGGGAAAATCAGTCGGATCGGCAATCGAATCGAAACGGAAGCGGATGAGGTAATCGACGCGACGGGGCTGATTGTCACGCCCGGCTTGATTGACATGCATGTGCATCTCCGCGAGCCCGGGTTTGAGTACAAGGAAACAATCGCATCGGGCACCTGTGCGGCAGCGGTTGGTGGGTTTACGTCCGTTGCGTGCATGGCAAATACCAATCCGGTGGCGGATTCGCCGGAGGTCATCGAATTGATACGGTCGCAGGCACGGAAAGATGGTGCGACGAATGTGTTTCCAATCGGCAGTATCACGAAAAATCTTGATGGCGAGGTATTGACAGATGTACCAGCGTTGCTTGAAGCCAGTGCCGTTGGGCTATCGGACGATGGCAAAACGGTCATGGATGCCGGGTTGATGCGCGATGTGTTGGTATTAAGCGCGAAACACGCTTTTCCCGTTATGGTTCACTGCCAAGAGCATAACCTTGACGTGGGAGCGGTCATGAATCTCGGCGAAACATCGCGTCGGTTGAACCTACCCGGAAGCCCCAACGCTGCAGAAGACATTATCGTTGCCCGCGACATTATGCTAGCCGAGTTGACCGGTGGACACCTCCATGTTCTCCACGTCAGCACAGCGGGGTCCGTCGAGCTTGTCCGTTGGGGTAAACGCAGAGGGGTCAACGTAACCGCTGAAGCGACGCCGCATCACTTTACGCTCACTGACGCAGCGGTCGAAGAACATGGTGTGAATGTTAAGATGCACCCGCCCTTGCGTACACAGGTTGACGTTGATGCCGTCATCGAAGGGATCAAGGACGGCACTCTTGATGCGATTGCCACAGATCACGCGCCACATGCCCCGTTTGAAAAGGCGCAGGGTATGCTTGAAGCCCCGCCTGGCATCATCGGATCGGAGACCTGCGTGCCGCTTGTGTTTGACCGACTTATCCACACGGGTCAACTCACTTTATCGGAGGCGATAGCGAAAATGACCTGCGTTCCGGCAAAGATTCTACAAATCGATCGTGGGACACTCTCGATCGGTGCGATTGCTGATGTGACGCTGATAGATCCGGAGAGGGTTGCGACGGTGGATGTGACGCAATCTCCCTCCAAAAGCCGCAATACCCCCTTCGACGCTTGGAAATTGAAAGGGTGGCCCGTGATGACTATCCGGGACGGTGTTGTTACCTGAAACGTGAAGCGTGATAGGTAATGCGTAAGAAAAAACAGAATAAGTCATTTCCAAGTGAGGTAGGATATGGCTCAGGATGAACGCTTCAGCGATTTGCCTATGATAGAGACCGAAAGGTTGCTTTTAAGAACGCTGAAGATGGAGGATGCTGAAGATATATTTGAATGGATTTCAGATCCGGAGGTGACATCTCGAGTTTTATAGAGAAAACTGAGAGACTAACCAAATACAAGTTACTCTTAGAGATCGAAGATCGGGGGTTTGAGTTCTCTGTCTTTGGCTACGGATTTTGGAAGTCCTCAATTGTGACCGGTACAATATTCGATAGAGTTGTATTGACGCTAGAAGATGCATGTGAATATAATTCCATCCCCGAAGACGAGTACGAAAAAGCAAGACAATATTTTGGTGGGCTTCACGAACAGCGGATACAAGAATTTCCGAATTAAACAGATAAAAAGGTAGCCGATGAATATGAATCAACTCTACTATGGTGACAATCTAGACATTTTGCGAGCCCACATCCCGGATGAAAGCGTCGATCTCATTTACATCGATCCGCCGTTCAACTCGAACCAAGCGTACAACGTGATTTTCAGCGAGGCAGATGGCTCATCATCGCAGGCGCAGATTCAAGCCTTTGAGGATACATGGCATTGGGTCGAAACCACTGAGCAGGCATATTATGAGCTGGTCGAGACCGCGCCACCCCTTCTGGTTGAGACAATCAAGAGTTTTCGCGGAATCCTCGGTGAAAACAATCTGATGGCGTACCTCGTGATGATGGGGTTGCGATTGGTGGAACTCCACCGCGTCCTGAAACCGACAGGGAGCTTTTATCTCCATTGTGACCCGACAGCATCGCACTATCTGAAGATTATCTTAGATCAGGTTTTTGGCGTTGAGAATTTCAGAAACGAGGTAATTTGGAAACGTTTTAACTTTCACGCAGATGCAAAGCGTTACGGACGTATAACAGACAGATTGTTGTTTTATACACGGAGTGGTGATTTTTGCTGGAATCAACCTCGTATGCCCTTTTCAGAGGACTATGTTCGCTCGAAATTTACTCATAAAGATGAGCGAGGTGTTTTCCGATTAAGTGATTTGAACCCGCCCGGTGGTCGTGGTCCAGTCTATGAGTTTCGTGGCGTTACTCGTCCATGGCGTTATACTGAAGAAAAAATGAAGGAGCTCGATAAGCAGGGACGCATATATTGTGCAAGGAGTGGCGATATTCCGCAGCTTAAAAGATATTTAGATGAACTTGATGGGCAAGCCGTTCCGGAATTATGGCAGGATATACCACCAATAAACCCGATGGCTAAAGAGCGTCTCGGCTATCCGACCCAAAAACCTGAAGCATTGCTTGAGCGAATTATCAAAGCGAGTAGCAACGAAGGCGATGTTGTATTGGACGCCTTCTGTGGTTGTGGGACAGCTGTCGCTGTTGCGCAACGGCTTAACCGCCGGTGGATTGGGGTTGACATCACACATCTTGCCATTGCCTTATTGAAATATCGTCTTGCTGATGCCTTCGGTGATGATGTGAAATATGAAGTTATCGGTGAGCCGAAAGATGCGGAGAGCGCGAAGGCTTTAGCGGTTCAGGATCGGTATCAATTCCAGTGGTGGGCGTTAAGTCTGATTCGGGCGAGACCTTATCAGGAGAAAAAGAAGGGCGCAGACGAAGGTGTGGACGGGATGATCTATTATCAGGATGTTGACCCGGACAACCCAAAAAAGATGTTGACTCGGAAGATTGTCGTTCAGGTCAAAAGTGGGAAGGTCTCTGTCAAGGACATACGAGAACTGAAATCGGTTGTCGACAGCCAAGACGCTGTAATCGGTGTCTTTATCACGCTGAACCCGCCGACCCAACCGATGGTTAAAGAAGCGGCTACGGCGGGTCGTTTTCAATGGCTTCACGTCAACCACACGATATATCCAAAAATTCAGATTCGGACGATTGAGGAACTGCTTGCGGGACACGGTATTGAATATCCACAGACGCCTATTGATATCACGTTCCGCAGGGCAGAGCGAGCAGCCCTCCAAAGCCAGCAACTTGAAATAGAGGTTAACCAATGAAAGCAATTCTCGCATTAGCAGATGGAACAATCTTTGAAGGCGAACACTTTGGTGCAACCGGCGAAACTTCAGGTGAGGTAGTCTTCAACACCAGCATGACAGGCTACCAAGAAATCCTCACCGATCCCTCCTACAAGGGGCAGATCGTCACGATGACCTACCCGCTAATCGGAAACTACGGCTGCAACGAGATCGATGTCGAATCAATTCGACCGCAAGCGGAAGGGTTTGTTGTGCGTGAATATAGTGCGTACGAGAGTAATTGGCGTTCACAATTGAACCTCGGTAGCTACCTTGAGGAAAATGGGATTATCGGCATCCACGGTATTGACACGCGCGCATTGACCAAGCGGCTCAGGGTGCATGGCGTTATGGATGGTGTACTTTCGACGGAAGACCTTGACCCTCAAAGCTTAGTTGCCAAAGCGCAGGCATGGCATGGGTTGGTTGGTGTGGATATGGTTCAGTACGTGACGTGCCCCAATCCTTACTTATGGGAGACACGCGACTCCGAATCAAGCGCTCTTCCTGACTTGACCTCTGCCGCCGATGATAAAAACTCCCAACTCACCATTGACTTTGGCACCGCGGAGATTGAGGCACCGTCAACTCCTCAATTCCGCGTCATTGCGATGGATTTCGGAGTCAAATATAACATCCTACGCCAACTTGCCCAACACGGTTGTCAGGTGCAAATTGTTCCAGCACACACTTCCGCAGAGGATATTCTCGCCGCGGATGCAGATGGTATCTTCTTGTCAAACGGTCCCGGCGATCCGGAGCCGATTGAATATGGAATCAAGACGATTCAGCGCCTCATCGGCAAAAAGCCAATCTTCGGTATCTGTTTGGGGCATCAGTTGTTAGGACTTGCGTTTGGCGGAAAGACCTTCAAACTCAAATTCGGACATCGCGGCGCGAATCAGCCGGTTAAGCGGTTCGACACGGAACAGGTAGAGATCACCGCGCAAAATCACGGTTTCTGTGTGGACATCGATTCACTACCAGGCGCTGTAAAGATTACGCATCTTAATCTAAACGATCAGACCCTTGAAGGCATGGAGCACACCAAATATCCCATCTTCTCTGTGCAGTACCATCCGGAAGCCTCTCCCGGACCTCATGATGCGAGCTATCTTTTTAGAAAATTCGCCGACCTTATGAAAGGGAGAAATGTGTGATACGTAATGCGTAATCAGTAATGAGTAAAACTGATTATACCTTGCCCCTTACTTGTTACTCGCTGCTATACGTTTCACGCAATTCGCAATAGATAATCATGCCAAAACGAACGGACATCGAAAAAATCTTGATTATCGGCTCTGGGCCGATTATTATCGGTCAAGCCTGTGAATTTGACTATTCTGGAACTCAGGCGTGTAAAGCCTTGAAGGAGGAAGGCTATGAAATTGTTCTCATCAACAGTAATCCGGCAACGATTATGACAGACCCGGAGTTCGCAGATCGGACTTATATCGAACCGATTGGTGCGGATGTCGCCGAAAGAATTATTGCGGCGGAACGTCCACAAGCCTTGCTCCCGACGTTGGGCGGACAGACGGGGCTGAATGTTTCTGTTGAACTTGCTGAGTCGGGCGTGCTGGACAAATACGATGTCGAACTGATTGGTGCGAAACTCCATGCCATCCAAAAAGCGGAAGACCGGGAGCTATTCAAAAAGGCGATGGAGGGGATCGGCTTGGCGGTGCCTAAAAGCGGCATTGCCCGTTCGTTTGTTGACGCCATTGCTGTCATCGCCATGATCAGCTACCCTGCGATTATCCGACCGGCGTTTACACTCGGCGGCACAGGTGGGGGGATCGCCTACAATATCGAAGAGTTTCGGGAGATGGTTGAACACGGCCTGGCGTTAAGCCCGGTCAACGAAGTGTTAATCGAGGAGTCGGTGATTGGCTGGAAAGAGTTTGAGCTTGAAGTAATGCGCGATCAAGCCGATAATGTCGTGATCATTTGCTCAATCGAGAATTTCGATCCAATGGGCGTTCACACCGGCGATAGCATTACCATCGCGCCCGCTCAGACCTTGACAGACAAAGAATATCAGCAGATGCGAGACGCCGCGATAAAGATCATCCGTGAAATCGGTGTGGACACAGGGGGTTCAAATATTCAATTTGCCGTTCACCCGGACACAGGGAAACAGGTCGTTATTGAAATGAACCCGCGGGTCTCTCGGAGTTCTGCACTTGCCTCGAAAGCAACTGGGTTTCCGATAGCGAAGATCGCAGCGAAGTTGGCTGTCGGATATACGCTTGATGAGCTTCCCAATGATATTACGCGCAAAACCCCTGCGTCGTTTGAACCGACGATTGATTACGTTGTGACAAAGATTCCACGTTGGGCGTTTGAGAAATTCGCTGGCACCGATGAAACGCTGACCACGATGATGAAATCGGTCGGTGAGGCAATGGCAATTGGAAGGACGTTCAAAGAATCCCTGCAGAAGGGCTTACGGTCTTTGGAAAACGGTTGGGCCGGACTTGACAACCATCCCATCCATGAATTGCCGTTCTCGGAACTTCCCCGGAAATTGACGATACCCAATGTGGAGCGAATCTTTTACATAAAACAAGCCCTGCAGCGCGGGATGAGTATCGATCAGATTCACGGATATACACAAATCGACCCATTTTTCCTGTATAATATGAAGGAGATTGTCGATCTTGAGGAGGAAATTCGGAAAGTCGGAAGCGACAGCAAACTAGACGCTCTGGATATGTCTCAGCTTCCTGATTCATCCATTTTCCTGCTCCGAAAAGCAAAGCAGTACGGGTTTTCGGACCGTCAGATAGGGGAACTTTGGAACGCCTCCGAGGCGAGTATCCGAGGGCTAAGGAAGGGGCACGGGATTGAAGCCACGTTTAAGACGGTGGATACATGTGCTGCGGAGTTTGAAGCGGAGACGCCTTACTACTATTCTACCTACGGGATGGAGGATGAAGTCCGACCTAGCCAGAAGAAGAAGATTCTGATTTTGGGCAGCGGTCCGAATCGGATTGGTCAAGGAATTGAATTCGATTACTGTTGTGTTCACGCGGCACTCGCGCTTAAAGAGGATAACTATGAGACTATTATGGTCAACAGCAATCCCGAAACCGTGAGCACGGATTACGATACGTCGGATCGGCTCTACTTTGAACCACTCACGCACGAAAATGTGTTGAACATCGTTGATCGGGAAAAGCCGGAGGGGGTTATCGTGCAGCTTGGCGGGCAAACGCCACTGAATCTTGCGCTCGGACTCCAGAAGGCGGGCGTTCCAATTATCGGAACAAGCCCAGAGGACATTGCGAGATCGGAGGATCGGAAGCAGTTTACAGAGTTGCTTGACGGGCTCGGCTTGATGCAGCCTCCAAATGGCACGGCAACTTCGGTCAAAGAAGCCACGCCAATTGCCGCTGCACTTGGATACCCGGTTATAGTACGTCCTTCGTACGTTTTGGGGGGACGGGCGATGCAGATTGTCTATGACCAAGATGCTCTGGAAGCGTATATGGATTCGGCGGTCGCAGCCTCCCCCGAACATCCCGTATTAATTGACAAGTATTTAGAGGATGCCATTGAAGTTGACGTTGATGCGATTTCCGACGGGAACCGCACCATCATTGGCGGGATCATGGAACATATCGAGGAGGCAGGAATCCACTCTGGAGACAGCGACTGTGTGCTGCCGCCTTACACGCTTGTTGAGGAGCAGATCGATACGCTCAAGGAGTATACTGACGCGCTTGCAAAGGCACTCAACGTGCGCGGGTTGATGAATATACAGTATGCGATAAAAAACGATGAGATTTATGTGTTGGAAGTCAACCCACGGGCGTCGCGTACCGTACCGTTTGTGAGTAAGACCATTGGGGTGCCGTTGGCAAAGCTCGCCGCCCGCATCATGACGGGGCGTACCCTTGATGAACTTGGATTTACGAAGGAGATTGAGCCAGATTATTTTTCGGTGAAGGCTCCCGTGTTTCCGTTCAACCGCTTTCCGGGGGCAAATTCTCAGCTTGGACCTGAGATGAAATCGACAGGCGAGGTGATGGGGATCGATACGGACCTGAGTATCGCCTTTGCCAAAGCGCAACAGGCGGTAGGGTATCAATTGCCCCTTAACGGTCGAGCCTTCATCAGCGTAAAAAATAAGGATAAGCGTGCGATTATTTTCATCGCCAAAAAGCTGATTGATATGGGCTTTCAACTGATCGCCACGCACGGCACAGCGAAGGTGCTTCGTCGTAACGGCATTGAAGTAACACTGGTCCATAGTATAGGCAAGGGGCGTCCAACAATCCACGATTATGTAAAAAACCACGCTGTCAATCTGATTATCAATACACCGACCGGATATGCACATCGTCCGAATGAGGAATTAATTCGGCAAATGGCAATTGATTATGGGATTACCCTATTTTCTACAATCGCAGGTGCGTCAGCCGCAATCAATGGCATTGATGCGCTCCGCCGTGGAGAAATCACTGTGACCCCATTACAGGATTATTACGTGAAACGTGAAACGTGAGGCGTGAGGAAATGAGAGGGACTCAGGAGATAGAAAAAAAGGAGGAGAAAGGGAAGGATTCGTTGCACAACCCTCATGAGTTCGAAATCGCTTAAAGAAACCTTTTGGGAATTCGTAAAACAGAATGTACCAGACAAAAACTGGTATAACATGACACATTACATATTTATGGAAAGGAGATAAAAATGGCAAGAAATCAAGTTGAAAGAAACACACGCCTGGTTCGTGCGCTTGATGAGATTTTGGATAGTTTGGTGTTTGACGCCGCCCACCCGGTGAAGGTTGTGAGGTTGGCGGAGGGGAAAGAAGTGGTTATTGTGCAGTCAAATGCGTTCACAATATCACGCATCTACACCTCGGGGCGTCCCGATGGCAAGAAACCACATGGGCGAGATTCCTACTATGAGTACTTTCGTGAACAGCTTGAAGACTATAAACAGCAGCACGAAAGCGACGAAGGGTTTGGGCTAACGCCAGAAGATTGGCGTGTCTTATTTCAGGAATCTTACGACAGGTATACTCGGTACCTGTTGTTTGCGGGGATTAAACGGTGGGCTGATGTCAAACGGGACACCGAAACGAATCTCGCAGTCACGAATATGGCACGCAAATATGCACCTCCCAACATCGCATGGGAAAGCTACCAATACAAAGGCTATATGCTCATGATGAATAGTATGGCGAATGCAGAACTTTGCCTTAGGGAGAACGACCATCAAGGCGCATTGCAGCAAGTAGATTCGGGAATCCAACGCATCGGGCAATTCTGCGGTGAATGTTTACGGGAGGGCTACGGCGATGCGGAAAACGTCACACGTGAACGCTATCTGAGCAACTTGATTGAGTTTCGATCCGATCTTGAGTCGGTGGAAGAGGGATTAGAAAGACAGCGGGCGCGTCACGAAGGTGATGAAGATGAAGCGGATTTCCTGGAGGAGTTAGAGGAACTTTTGGATGAGGAAAGCGATAATTAAAAGGATTGACGCAAGATTTTTGCCTCGTAACTTCAACTGAAAGATGAAGACGCATACCTTGAAAACCAAACAGTGGCTTCCTCGCCCGCTAGATGAGGTATTCTTATTCTTCGCAAACGCGCATAATTTGGAAGCCATCACTCCACCATGGCTGCACTTTAAGTTACTCACCCTTCCACCAATTGAGATGAAACAGGGGACGTTAATCAACTATCGCCTGCGGCCGCATGGTGTGCCGATGCGCTGGCAAAGTGAGATAACGTCCTGGAATCCGCCTCACGACTTCGTGGACGAGCAGCGCCGTGGCCCTTATCGGCTTTGGATTCATAAGCACACTTTTGTTCAGTGCAATGGCGGTACGCTCATCGAAGACAAGGCCAGATATGCCGTATATGGCGGCGCCCTCATCCAAAATTTTCTCGTTGCCCCTGATCTGAAAAAGATCTTTGATTATCGGCGCCATAAACTCCAGCAGATCTTTGGCGAGGGGTGAATCTCCGAATGGGAGCGTCGACGAATCATCTTACGAATGACGCTATTCGTTTCACACATTACGCATGACTTCTGGCAAGATACGCCTTCAGGTGCGACACGGCACGACCACTGTCAATCGCTTCTCTTGTTCGTTCAATCGCTTCGCGTGGATCGGGGCAAAGTCCCAACAGATAGTCGGTCACCGCTGTGTTGAGCACGAGTCGATCGTATATCTGTCCTTTCTGACCGGATAACGCCCCCATCCCTACCTCCGCAAACGCTTCAGGATTCACCGTTTTCAGACGCGGATTTTTCTCATAGTTGAATCCGAAGGCTTTCGGATCTAGATCTAAAGCAAAATTGTCTTGCTGTTCGCCGACCCGCCGAAACCCCTGGGAATAATTCACCGCTTGTCGAACTACTGTCGAGGGATTTCCCAAACGCAAGGCGTAATGGCTTGTTCCTTCCTCCCCTTTTACCACGAGTCCAGCTTGAAAGCCACGCTCCCGTATCAAACGAAGCAGCGGTTCTTCGTAGCCAGGGTGGTAATACCCGATGACCATGTAATTTGCTCTGGAAGCGGAAAAGAGTTGCTGCGCTTTTTCCGTCGCAGCCCAGGGCGGACGCTTTTTGATATGAACGCGCAGTTCTCGGATACCGTAGCTGCCGGGAGAATATTCCCGTTGGCTCACATAGGCGAATCCAACTTCCGGATCTTCGATTAAAGCTGCAGCTTCCTCAAGCGAGAGATCCGTGCGGGCGCCAAGCGACCGCAGGACCTTCTCCTCTGTGACCCCATTTTTCGGCGGCATCTCATCGACGCCATGCAGCACCGAAGCCTCTCCTAGAGCCGCTCGCACGGCTGCGATAAACAGCGTCGGTCTAAAGTATCGCGTCGAACCGTCGAACGGTTCGCCAAAATGTGTCAGCGAATCGACGGAAACCGGTCGCACCTGCTCTGGGCTGAAAACAGCGTCTAAATATCCACGCACTTCGTCGTAGGTTTCAAGGTTCATACGCTGCCCGATGAGGGCTGCCCCCTTCAGTGCCTCCTTCACGTGTCCATTCAGGATAGCTTTCCCCATTCGCAACGTTTCATCATAGGTCAAGTGCCCCCCCTGCAAAATCTTTTCGAGGGCTTTAAGGACAACCTCTTCCTCGATATTTGCGGGTTTATACTCCAAATCTGGCTGCATGATGAACTTTATCTCTGGGGGCATAAATCTTTCTAAATCCGCGCCGTACTTGTCGAAAGCCGCAATCTCCGCTTCGCTCCACTGTGTTTCTTTCGGAAAGTCCTTCCGAATCGTCATCGCAGCGAAAAACGCCCCCATTTGAGCTCCCGAAACAGTCTGATCATCGGGCGCCTCTCCCCTGACCGATCTCAGGATGGTCTCAAGAATCGCTGCTGGCTGGATTGCATCCGCTGCTTTTACGCCCAATGGTCTTGTCTGGTGTGGCCCAGTGCAAACTCTCGCCTGGGCTTCTAGGACATCTTCATTGGGATCTGGATATTGTTTTTTGTACATGGTTTTTCCCTCCTCTGGGTGGTTCTGAGAAGTATTTAGGACTTACGCAGTTACGATAAGAAACCAGCGTGTTTTCTGTATCTGGCATCATGTATCCTGTACTCGTGTTGGATTCAAGATTCAAGAAGCAGCAAGGATTTGAAGTGAACCTGCAATGTGCATATGCGTAAGTCCTGGTATTATAACACAGTTCTATGTGATTGGTAAATGATGTAGAATTCCTTTCCTTGACAGGAGAAAAGCTGTATGCTATACTCCTCCACATCGAGCATCTACCTTCTCGAAATTCCGCCTGAAAACAGGAACGCATTATGCATCCTAAACACACGACCTTTTCACTCCTTTTTTCTCTACTGCCGCTCTCGGCGATTGCCTCTGCTCAGGAACCGGCAACAAAAGCCGATCTGCAAGCATTAGAATTGAAGCTGACTAATCAGATGACGGAGATGGGTAAACGCCTCACCGGTCAGATTGCAGCACTAGACAAACGCCTGACCACCCGAATTGACGTGTTGTTTTGGGCAATGAGCGCGTTAATCGGAATCGTCTTAGCCGTAATTGCCTTCAAGTTTTAGGATATTTTCAAGGAAAGCGGGAGCGCGCCGATTTGCAAACGCAGATCGAAGAACAGCGTGTTGATATGCAGAAGATGGTTGAAGAATTGAACCAGCGTGTTGAACAACAGCAGCAGGAAATTGAGGAATTGAAATCCCGAAGAATTGTGACGCCCTCTTGATCGATGAAAACAGAAACGCCCCTATTACGCATTACGCAGCACATTGAGATCAGATCTTTTTCTTGAAACTCCCCGACATCTGTGTTACAATCTGAATTTCCTGAAATCACAAGTTGTGCGAATTACTCAATGGATATTATCACCCAACACATTGATGAGCGACACTGTTATGAGAAATTCGAGAAAAGCGTTACTGCGCTTCACAGCTTTGGGGCTTCTCCCGTTCTGCATAACAACTGCGGCATCTGCCCAGACTGCCGAGCAGATTGCGGAGCGAGCGTTAGCGGCTACAGCGTATTTAGAGATGACTGATAGGAACGGCAAAACTCTTGGATTTGGCAGCGGCTTCGTCGTTGACCAGAGCCAGATTGCAACCAACTTCCACGTTATCGAAGGAGCGGCAAAAGGAACTGCAAAGCTGGTTGGCAAAACCACGAAATATACTATCGAAGGCATATCCGCAATTGATGAGAAAAATGACCTCGCCATCCTAAAGGTCAAGGGATTTGGGGGTGAACCACTCCCCCTTGGCGACAGCGATACGGTTAAAATTGACCAAACGGTTTACGTCGCAGGCAATCCGAAAGGATTGGAAGGTACGTTTTCAGATGGCATCATCAGTGACCTCGTCGCCCCAAAGTTCTATATGATTCCAGAACAATCCTACATAATAACTGCGCCCATTTCTCCGGGGGGTAATGGGGGGGCCGTGCTAAACGGAAGCGGCGAAGTCATAGGTGTTTCTTTGCGGTTCACTATATACATGCACACGTACACGTTGGCCATTCCTTCAAATTATCTCAAGGAGTTACTCGCTTGGTCAGGGGAGACAAAACCTTTGTCACAGGACGAACAATCCATATCCACCAAAACCCATTTTATTAGAGGTTGTGTAAACAACGAGCTAGGTAACTATAATGAAGCCGTTGCAGCCTATACACAGGCAATCTGTCTCGGCTTTGATTATGACTTTGTCTACACCGGGCGGGGAAAAGCGAAGGATAAATTAGGACAATACTTCACCGCTATCACCGATTATGATACTGCTATACGACTCAGACCCAATTTTGGCTATGCTTATCTCAGGCGGGGTAGCGCGAAGGCTGCATTAAAACAATACTTCACCGCTATCACCGATTACGATACCGTTATACGACTTAACCCGGATTCTACCCTAGCTGTCACGGCTTACATCAAGCGGGGACAGGCGAAGGATAGCTTAGGACAATACTTCACCGCTATCACCGATTATGATACTGCTATACGACTCAGACCCAATTCTGACTATGCTTATCTCAATCGGGGTAATGCGAAGGCTGCATTAAAACAACACGCCGCCGCCATCGAAGACTACGACAAGGCAATCCAGCTTGAACCCGATGATGCCTCTGCCTACATCAATCGGGGAAGATTGAAGGCTATTTTAGAACAATACCTCGCTGCCATCGCAGACTGTGACAAGGCAATCCAACTTGAACCGAATAATGCCAGAGCTTATTGCATTCGGGGAATTACAAAGGATCTACTGGGGCACACTTGGGAAGGGAAGCAAGATCTCCGAACTGCATTGCAGCTTGCGAAACAGGCCGGCGATGAGGGTCTCAAAGATGAAATCGAGAAAATGCTTAAGATGTTCGACTAGATTCTGTTGACATTTGACGAATTGAACCATTACTGATGCACCTTGCAGTGATTTCGGACAACTGCCCCGGTTTTTGGTGGGGCACCCGATGATTACAGCGTTTCCCGAATTCGTGACAGCAAATGTCAACACGCCCTAGCAAGATCTGAAACATAGGGAAGTTTCCCGGAGGTTCTGTGCTTAAAATTCAGTTGTTTTTCGGGGTGAAATTGGGATCGAGATTTGTTACAGAACAGGTAATATGAGTAATCAAGTTCCAGACAAAAATTATGTTTATAGTGCTTTATTGCGCTACAATTACCTACCTATCGGCAAAGTACGCCCGGACGAGATACCGTCCAAAATCTTTTCTACCGAAGATTTCACGCCCAAAGTAGCTGATGAAATGCTTAAACAATATGGAGGAAAGCTAAAAAAGAAAGGATATGATCAGATAGAATACCGTGCAACTCGTTTTAATAAAGTGACGCGGCTTATGCATATTCCGCATCCACTGCCCTATGCGCGCTTATGCAAATGCCTATCAGACAACTGGGATAAACTCTCACATATATGTGAAAATCCCAACAGCGGCTTGAAGCCTGCGCGACATGATAATGGCAAACTGATAATGAGGAATTATGAACATATAGAGGACGAACAATTCCCAGGACTAAGGTTACGATTAGAGATTTCGACGGGTAAATTTTACCGGGTTGAAGCGGATATTTCATCATTTTTTCCTTCCATTTATACGCATTCAATCCCATGGGCACTCGTTGGACAACAGAAAGCAAAATCAAATTGGAATCCCAACGAATGGTATAATAAGCTTGATAAAGTACAGCAAAACTTAAAAAGAAAAGAAACACGAGGAATACCTATTGGGCCGGCTACTTCAAATATTATATCCGAACTTATCCTATACGAAGTTGATAAAGTATTACGTAAAAAGAACTATCAGTTTACGCGATATATTGATGATTATGAATGCTATTGCGAAACCCGGGAACAAGCAGAAAACTTTATCCCGGACCTTGAGCGGGAATTACGGAAGTATCTCTTAGATCTTAACGCGGGGAAAGTGCGGACTGAGGAGTTACCTCTCGGGTTTCAAGCACAATGGGTGATTGCTTTGAGAAATCCTTTACCCTCTAAAAAGAAGCCCTCCCTTTGGGATATTATGAGTTTTCTGGATTCTGCAGTTGATTTACAAAAGCGTTATCCTGAAGGAAGTGTCTTGAAATATGCTGCACGTACGCTTGCTAACTCCAAGAAAAAGGAATTTGATAAAAACAGTGCTAGTTTTTTTCTGGAATACCTCATCGCGATAGCGGTTCACACGCCTAGCGTACTTCCAATTCTTTGCCAAGTAGCAAAGGAACATAACGTGGGTTCAAAATTGACAATTGAACCTGTTCTGAAGCAATCTATTAAGTTCCGGCGTTCTGATGCTATTTGTTGGTGTTTGTACTTCATGGGAATCTGCGGCCTAGCAGTTAGTGACAAACTTGCTACAGCTATCATTGAGACGGAAGATTGTATGTCAATGGGGATGCTCATCGCCTTAAACCAACATCAAGAAAAGGTCTTTGATTTTCTTGGATACAAATTTAACTCCGCATCAAAATCAAAATATGACTATGACTATGACCAGTACTGGATTCTGATTCATGAATTAGCTCCAGACTGTCCCCAATTCAACCGTTACCGTGGAGAATCTGGATTAAAATTTCTCAGAAAAAAGAATGTCCATTTTATAAAGCCGATAAATACAGAGACCTAAGGTCTGAAGTTCGCTTCATATGACGAGGATATAGAAATTCTGAGGATAACTACATAATGAACAGATCACTGAGTGAAGTTGACCCACAGATTGTCCAGATTATGCTTCAAGATCTGGACCGGCTGCAAAATTGCCTGACATTGATTCCTTCGGAAAATTATGTGAGTAAAGCGGTCATGCAGATGCAGGCGAGTGTTCTTACCAGTAAATACGCCGAAGGCACTCCTGGTGCTCGTTATTACAACGGCTGTGCATTCGTAGACGGAGTGGAAAGCCTCGCAATCGATCGTGCGAAGCGGCTTTTCGGCGTTGAGCATGTCAACGTGCAGCCGCACGCCGGGAATTTAGCCAATATGGCAGCTTACCATGCGCTGCTTGAGCCGGGCGATACGATTCTGTCAATGAGACTCGATCACGGCGGTCATCTGAGTCATGGGCTTCCCCAGAATTTCTCAGGTAAATATTACAACGTCGTCCCTTACGGTGTTGACACGGAAACAGAGCGGATTAACATAAGTGCGATAGCCGAACTTGCGAAAGTGCACCAGCCCAAGCTAATTATCGTTGGCGGTAGTGCTTACCCACGCTGGTTCAATTTTTCGCAGTGGCGAGAAGTTGCAGATTCTGTTGGTGCATATCTCATGGCGGACATCGCTCATATTGCGGGACTTATTGCCGCAGATGCGCATCCGGATCCGGCGGCTTACTGTGATGTAATCACCACAACGACTCACAAGACCCTGCGTGGTCCGCGTGGAGGGATCATCATGTCCAGAAATCAACTCGCTGAAGCAATTGATCGGGCGGTATTTCCGGGTATACAGGGCGGTCCCTTCATGCACACCATTGCGGCGAAAGCGGTTGCCTTCAAAGAAGCCATGGAGCCAGCCTTCAGGGAATACCAAAGACAGGTCGTGAAAAACGCCAAGGCCCTTGCCAAAGCACTCTCCGAAAATGGATTTCGCCTAGTAAGCGGCGGCACGGACAACCACCTCATGCTGATCGATTTGACCGCGACATACAAGCAGTTGAGTGGGCGGCAAGCCGCAGACTACCTTGAGGGGGCAGGGATTATTGTCAACAAGAATACCATCCCGTTTGATAAACGGTCTGCGACCACAACGAGTGGGATTCGACTTGGCACGCCAATGGTGACAGCACGCGGAATGAAAGAGGCAGAGATGAAGTCGATTGCTGATTTCATTAGCGAAGTCCTCCAGGAACGAAGAAACAAAAAAGCCAAACAGCGCTTTAGAGAAAAAGTTCAGGAACTGTGTCAGCAATTTCCAATCTATGAAGATCTGAATCTGTGGACATGAATCACGTTGAATTACGAATCCGCTCTCGCCTATATTAACACATTCATCAACTTTGAGAAAAGTCCCGATTTCTCCCGACAGGCACGCCTCTATAATCTCAATCGCATCTCTCTCCTTTTAGAGCGCCTTGGAAATCCACATCGCAATTTGACGGTTATCCATATCGCTGGCAGCAAGGGGAAGGGGTCAACAGCAGCACTTATCGCTTCGATACTCACCCACGGAGGCTACAGGACCGGCTTGTTTTCACAGCCGCACCTGATTACTCCCCGTGAACGTTGTCGCATTGACTCGCGGCTGATTTCAGAGAAGGCCTTCGCGCATTATATCGATCGGATGAAACCGTCGATCGAGACTGTGGCAGGGATGGAAGCGATTGGGCCCATCTCCTTCTTTGAGATTTATACAGCCCTTGCCTTCTACTATTTTGCAGACAATGCGGTTGATTTTGCGGTTGTTGAAGTGGGACTTGGCGGGCGGCTGGATGCGACAAATGTTGTCCATCCGCTTGTGAGCGTTATCACGCCGATTAGCCTGGAGCACACAGCGGTGCTTGGAAATACACGCGGAAAGATCGCGAAGGAAAAGGCCGAGATCATTAAAACCGGCCGCCCGCTTGTGTTAGCCCCACAAGCCCCTGGAGCGCAAGCCGTGCTTGAAAGGGTCGCCGCAGACCGGGACGCCCCGATCGATCAGGTCGGACGCGGCATCTACCTGAAACGTAAAATCTGGAATATCGGTGGGCAGACGTTTGACCTCAACACACAGCAAACGTCATATCCAGACCTTTTTTTACCGTTGCTCGGTGAACATCAGGCGATTAACGCAGCGACTGCGATTGCTTGCATTGAGCGCATTCGTAAGGAAGGATATTCGATTCCCAGGACGAGTATCTACAACGGGCTGAAGGAGATTCGTTGGCCCGGACGCATGCAAGTCGTGGGGCGCTTGCCGATTATGTTGCTGGATGGAGCCCACTCGCCGACTTCGGCGAAGGTGTTGTGCAAGGCCATCCGTGAAACCTTTCGTTACCGACGTTTGATTTTTGTCGTGGCGCTGATGCGGGACAAAGCCCTGAAAGCCATCGGCCGGGTGTTCTGTCCATTTGCCGATGAAATCATTACAACACAGGCGTTTGATAACCCTCGCGTTATCCCGGCTGAGGAGATCGCGCAGGCGTGGTTAGATTTCGGAGTAGCTCTTCATGTTTGCCCCACAGTCCCTGAGGCAATACAGTTCGCGCAATCCATTGCCACACCTGCGGATATGATCTGTATCGCGGGCTCCATCTATCTCGTCGGAGAAACGATGAAGGTACTTGGTATATGTGAAACGTAAAACGTAATGCGTAAAATGTAAAGAACGTACCTACTTATACTCACTTTTAGAGGAGGAGTTTTATGATCGAAACAGTTGTCAACTGGCTCCATGGAAGGAGCCGTAAATGTTTAGTATTTCTCGCTTCATTGGTGGGAGTGGCAGCCACAAATTCTGCCTTCGCACAAACCGAATCTCTCCCTTCGGTGCCAGCCGCGTGGTGGCTTGCGCCAATTGGCTCATTGTTCGCCTTGGCGTTCGCATTTTTCTTCTACAAATCCGTCATGAAGCAGAGTGAAGGCACAGAGGTGATGCGTGAGATCGCCCAATCCGTCCGCGAAGGGGCGATGGCTTACCTGAGACAGCAGTATAAAGTGGTGGGGATTGTTTTCGTCGTGCTATGCGTTATCTTCCTCATCATGGCTTTCGGGTTAAATGCCCAAAACAAGGTTGTTCCTTTTGCGTTTTTGACGGGTGGTTTCTTTTCAGGGCTTTGTGGTTTTCTTGGCATGAAGACCGCAACCAACGCATCGGCTCGCACGACGAGTGCCGCGATGGAGGGCCTCAACTCCGGTTTGCGAGTTGCCTTTCGCGCCGGTGCTGTGATGGGACTGGTAGTTGTTGGCTTCGCTCTTTTAGACATCGCCGGTTGGTTCTTGATCCTTTACTATCTTTTCCCCAAGATTTTCCCAGGCTTTTTGGGCACAAACCCACTGCCCCAGATCACCGTGATCATGTTGAGTTTTGGTATGGGTGCCTCCACACAGGCACTCTTTGCGCGTGTCGGGGGTGGCATCTACACGAAGGCAGCCGATGTCGGTGCCGATCTGGTAGGAAAAGTGGAAGCCGGCATCCCTGAAGATGATCCACGCAACCCTGCCGTGATTGCGGATAATGTCGGCGATAATGTTGGCGATGTGGCGGGGATGGGGGCAGACCTGTACGAGTCTTATGCAGGCTCAATTTTGGCGACCGCTGCACTCGGTGTTGCCGCTATCGCCGCCAAAGAGCATGATAACATTGCGCTACAGTTAAAGTATCTCTCTGCCCCTATGGTCATCGCAGGAATTGGTGTGGTTCTCTCTATTTTGGGAATTTATATGGTGCGGACTAAAGAAGGTGCCTCAATGAGGCAGTTGATGGGTTCACTCAACCTGGGCATCAACGGGAGTGCGATTGGCATTGCCATCCTGGCGATTCCGGTGCTACTGTATCTAGACCTCCCGAACAAGTGGCAAATTTGGGGCGCGATTGTGGCGGGTTTGTTAGCTGGGCTGATTATCGGCAAGGTGACCGAAGTGTTTACATCCCACGATTATAGCCCAACACAGGGTATCGCCAAGCAGGCTGAAACGGGGCCGGCAACGGTTATCATTGAGGGCATTGCTGTGGGGATGCAGTCCACCGCCATTCCTGTGATAACAGTTATTGCGGCTGTTGCAATTAGCTTCTATCTTCCGGGCGGTGCCAAAGATACGCTGATGGGGCTCTACGGGGTTGGCATTGCCGCCGTTGGAATGCTCGCCACACTCGGTATCACACTCGCCACTGATGCGTATGGGCCCATTGCGGACAACGCCGGCGGAAACGCAGAAATGTCTGAACTGGATCCGAGTGTCCGTCAACGTACAGACCAACTCGATTCCCTCGGTAACACCACCGCCGCGACCGGCAAAGGATTCGCCATCGGTTCCGCTGCGCTCACCGCGCTTGCACTCCTTGCCGCTTACCTTGAGGAGGTCCGGTATGGGTTAATTCACTTAGCAGACCAACATCAACTCGCCATCCCTGGTGAAGGGATGGTTGATACCGTCAAGGTCAGCATTGCCCAGTTCATGTCTTATTACAATGTGACCCTGATGAATCCTAAAGTGTTGATTGGTCTGTTTATCGGTGCGGTGATGGTGTTCTACTTCTGTGCCTTGACGATGAAAGCGGTTGGTCGTGCTGCCGGCGCGATGGTGTTGGAGGTCCGGCGTCAATTCCACGAGCGGCCGGGCATCATGGAGCGGACAGAGAAGCCGGACTACGCCCGGTGTGTGGCGATTTCAACAGTCGGTGCGCAGAGAGAGATGATTCTTCCATCGCTGATTGCGATTATTGTCCCGGTGGTCGTTGGCTTGGTATTTAACGTTGCGGGTGTCCTCGGCTTGCTTGCCGGCGGTTTGGTGACCGGATTCGTGCTGGCGGTGATGATGGCGAATGCCGGCAGCGCGTGGGACAATGCAAAGAAGTACATTGAGGGCGGGGAATACGGCGGTAAGGGCTCTGACAATCATGCCGCAACGGTTGTCGGCGATACTGTCGGCGATCCGTTCAAGGATACCTCCGGGCCATCGCTCAACATTTTGATCAAACTGATGTCGATGGTGTCCGTGGTATTCGCAGGATTAATTGCGAAATACGGTGCCGTGATCGGTGGCTTGTTGGGGATGGGCTGATGAAATTGTTTCTCAGGACCTTGGCATCCGTTATGGTTTTATCCCCAAACGGTGGAGTTGATGCGGTGACAAATGTTGAAGGAACTGGGGCTTGATGAACCTCAAGGAATACTGAGGAAGGTGATTCACTGTGTGGAAATCCTGCGGTCGTCGGTGATTCTCAATCATCTTACTTATTTATCAATTATTTTGGCATGGACAATGGGGTCCACTTTAGAACTAGATGGATACCTGGCAATCCACCTAATGGATTGTTTAGATATAACTGACAGAAAAAGGAGATCCTATGTCAAATCTGATGTGTTGTGTTAGGGTTGAATGGGAAGGCCCCTTCTCTGTTGATGACGTGATAGCAGAGCTGAACAATAAGGACGACTATGGTTTATACCAAATCTATGGCAAGCACATCATCTTCGGGGAAAATTCCCTGCTCTACATTGGAATGACAGACCAGACCTTCAGCGAAAGACTCGAAGGTCACAGGAAGGATTGGTTATGGTATGATGAAGAGTGGGGGAAGGTTTCTATCCGAATTGCTCGCGTTCCGTCAAAGGTCCTCAAAGATGCTGAGGCACTTGAAATCTACTGGCATTCACCGCCATATAATTCACAGAACATCTACGACTACAAGGGCAGTCAATTGCAAATCATGAACGAAGGAGAGCATGGTAGCTTGGTAAAGTGTCTGTCCACTGAGAGGCTTCCGTGGTACAGATGAAAACCGAATGACCAACACGAGAATCCTCTTTAGCGTAAAAGTTGAATATGATCCCCTTAATGCTACAATTATCATCAAAAACCTCAAAGCGATGACGAACTGCTAACCTCCAAAGGTTCAAAAAATGTTTAAGAAAATCTTAATTGCAAATCGTGGTGAAATTGCGCTCAGGATTATCCGTGCCTGCCAGGACATGGGTATCAAGACCGTTGCTGTCTATTCGACCGCCGACAAGGATTCTTTGCATGTCAAGTATGCAGATGACGGTTGCTGTATCGGTCCACCCGCTTCAACGGAAAGTTACCTCAAACATCCCAATATCATTACGGTTGCTGAACTAACCAATGCGGATGCTATTCACCCCGGCGCTGGGTTTTTAGCAGAAGATGCCCAATTTGCCGAGATCTGTCAAGCCCACAAGATTGCGTTCATCGGACCGACGGTCGACAACTTGAGGACAATGGGGGACAAGGCACAGGCGCGGGAAACGATGTCGAAAGCAGGGCTTGATTTAGTACCGGGTAGTCGCAGCAGCCGCCACGGTCTTCGGCGAAGTCTTAAAAAAGGTGTGATTGAAAATGCTGAGGAAGCTGTCGAACTTTCGGAGAAGATCGGCTATCCGGTTGGCATCAAAGCGTCGGCCGGCGGCGGTGGACGTGGCATCCGGATCGCACACAACAGCATCAGTCTGAGGAATCTCTTCCACACCGCGAAAGCAGAAGCTGAGTCTGCATTTGGCAACGCTGATGTGTACATTGAGAAGTGGATCGAGAATGCACGCCACATTGAGGTGCAGATTCTGGCAGATAATCACGGAAACGCCATCCATCTCGGTGAACGGGAATGCTCCATCCAGCGGAAACACCAAAAGTTAGTTGAGGAAGCCCCTGCTCCATCGCTACCCCCGAAGGTAAGGAGTGAGATTTGCAAGGCAGCCACTAAAGCGGCGAAAGCGATTGGCTTTACGAATGCCGGGACGATCGAGTTCGTCGTAGACTCCGAAGACAATTTCTACTTCCTTGAGATGAACACACGCATACAGGTCGAGCATACGATAACAGAGATGATCACGGGAATTGACCTAATCAAAGAACAGATTCGTCTCGCATGGGGCGAAGAACTCGGATACAGCCAATCAGGCGTTCAGATGAACGGGCATGCAATCGAGTGCCGGATTAACGCGGAAGATCCCGATAATGGTTTCACGCCTTCCCCCGGCAAGATTGAAGCGTACCTGCCGCCTGGTGGAATCGGCATACGGGTGGATGGCTACGTCTATCCCGGCTACGTTGTGCCGCCTTATTACGATTCGTTAGTTGCAAAACTAATTGCACACGGCAGAGACCGAGAGGAAGCAATCGCTCGCATGAAGCGGGCTTTGGGAGAATTTATATTTGAGGGGATTAAAACCTCTTTGCCGCTCCACGAAAAAACCATGAATGATGAACGTTTTCTAAATGGACAGATCTCTACAAATTTTTTGGATTCACTCAGTCAGTAAGTTTATCCATGCCCCTTTCTATTGACGTTGTTTTTACACCCGATCTCCTTCCTTTTTCTGATCTCACCGGCAACATTGTTGTTGTCGCCGATATTTTGCGTGCCACAACCACCATCACCTTTGCAATGGCAAACGGCACGACGAGCATCACGCCTGTCCTGACTCCTGAGAACGCACTTCGTCTCGCGGCGAATCAACCGGATACCCTAATCGGCGGCGAGCGGGGTGGAAAAAAGGTGCGGGGTTTTGATCTCGGAAATTCGCCGCGTGAGTATACCCAGGCGATTGTTTCTCGCAAGCGGATCGTTTTAACCACGACAAACGGCACACGGACCTTACAGGCGTGTCGTTCTGCTGAACAAGTTCTCGTCGGATCTTTCCTCAATCTTCGAGCAATCATCAACCGGCTCGTTCAAGTTGAAGGGGAAGTGATCTTTGCCTGCTCTGGTCGAGAAGGTGGTTTCTGTATGGAGGACACCGTTTTTGCGGGCGCATGTGTAGACGTGCTGAAGGACGCCCAACTGACTGACTCCGCCGAAGCAGCCAAAACCCTCTATCAAAGGCATCGCTACAACCTGCTCGGTATGCTGAAGAATTGCTATCACGGTCGAAACCTCACCAGCATTGGGTTAGCTGGCGATCTTGAGTTTTGCGCCCAAACGGATTTCGTTGACGTCGTTCCCCGCCAAATTGATGGACGGATTATCGTTTAAAACGTGAGGCGCGATTCGTGGAGATAGGCATCAGGACTCAGGTATCAGGCATTCGCACCCAATCCTCATACCTGACACCTGAACAAATTTGCAGATTTGCTTATTCCTCGCGCCACGGCGGCGCCATCCACGAATTGAACCAATTCCACTTCCAAAGCACCTTCTTTGCAGGCATTTCAAGTTCGTATTCAATACCAGCGGTGAAGGGCAGCACCTTGGTCTGGTCGCCGACAGTCTCCCTTATTCACTCGATGAAAGCGGCGACATCGGTAACATGAGGAAATTGAAACCGGGGAAATAGGGAATAGACGGCCATGAAAAAAATTGTCATTAGTGCTTGTCTTATCGGTGTGCAGTGCCGCTATAATGGCCTCAATAGCAAAAGTGAACAGGTCACGCAAGAATTTGGAGCGAATGAGTTGATTCCGATCTGTCCTGAACAACTGGGAGGGCTTCCGACCCCCCGCCCGCCTGCTGAGATTGTCGGTGAAGACGGGGATGATGTACTTGATGGGAAGGCTCGTGTGGTCACGGCAGATGGTGAGGATAAAACCGAAGCATTCTTGTGTGGTGCGCATCGCGCCTTGGAAATCGCCCAGGCGCATGACGCCACGCATGCCATGCTCAAGTCGAAAAGCCCGTCCTGTGGATGTGGACAGATTTACGATGGTTCTTTTTCCGGCAACCTCACCAATGGCGTCGGTGTAACTGCGGCGCTATTTCGTAGACACGGGATACAAATCATAACGGAAAAGGATCTGGAATGACTCGAATCTGGAACTCCTATGCTAACGCCATGCTTCTGACCAACGTCGCGTATGATGATAACCACTGCGGATGCGCCATTCTCGGAGGACATCGAGTCGTTCCTGTTTTTTCGCAGCCGCTGACGGTTCGCCCTACAGGTTCTGAACCTCGCCGGGATCTTTGACTTTCCTCTAAATAAATTTTAAGGATTCATTGCAATCAGACTTGACAAAGATTTCTAAACGGTGTACACTCTACTAAAGTTTGGACAAGTGTGCTAAAGTGTCTAAAGTTATCTTGTCGCGTTGTACGTTTGCCCATTATCTCCCGAACCCACTGACGGGTATACCCTTTTCGGCGCGTCCGACACCGGTCCGACCATGACCTGGTCAAAGGGGGGGCAATTGGCCGAGGGCAATCGCGTTGAATTTGGTGGGAGTGATCCCGATTGGCAAGACAGGCGCAAAATGGCAGCCACCCGACCATTGTTCGCCCCGCGCCCTATGAAATTGTCCAAACTTTAGTACACTCTAAGGCAACTGAGAAAAATGACAAAAATTTTGCGTATTTATTGACTGAGTGTCAAGAACATCCTCAGAGGAACACACTTAAAAATCAGAGATTATGAGGTGAAATACACTCCGAAGGATTCAGGGGTGAAAAAACATGAATTCCCAACCGACAGCGTCCCAGGACAGTGCGGATACGGTAGATTTCAGTATTGAAGATGTGAAGAAAGAACTCTATGAACGGAACCATCCAAGTTTAACGCCTATCGACATAGAGGTACACGCAGAAATAGTATATAAGATCTTGAAGCTGAAGAAAAAACACGACGTGTTGATGCTCGGCCATAACTACATGGAACCCCTTGTGTTTGGTTTATCAACGAAAAAGGAGCAAGGCGACTCGCTTGGATTGAGCATGCACGCCGCAAAGACAGATGCGCCATACATTCTTTTTAATGGCGTGCCATTCATGGCAGAAACAGCGAAAATCCTCAACCCTTCAAAAACCGTCCTCGTCGCTGATAAGACAGCAGGCTGCTCGCTGGCGGATAATTTTGGTGCGGAGGAGGTCAGGAAGCTGAAGGCGCTTTACCCCGGCGTCCCCGTCATGATTTACATCAACAGCTACGCCGACGCGAAAGCGGAATCGGACATCTGCTGTACATCAGCAAATGCCGCCCAAATTGCGCAAGACATGCCAGGTGACAAAATCCTTTTTGTTCCTGACATTTTCTTCGCAGAGAATTTAGAGGAGGAGCTCAAAGGAACAAAGACCGTTATCTATCCTGGCAAAGGCAACCAGGAGAAAGGCGCAGTATGTGAGGTTCATGAAAGATTCTTACTTTCAGACCTTCTAGCAATCAGAGAATCGTTTGACATCCCCAAGGGCCACCCCAAGAGAATACTCTATGCACACTGGGAATGTCGGCTTGAGGTTCTCCAGGAAGCAGATTTTTATGGCAGCACCAGCCAGATAGGGAGGGACATCGCCAAAAGGGTAGCAGAAAATCGACTGGAGCGCGCTTTTGTGGCTTCGGAATGTGAGTTGACCTCCAACCTGGCGCAAGAGTTCCCAACCGTCGAATTTTGGACAGCATGTTCTGTGCGATGCTCGCACATGGCAAAGGTGACGCTCAATAAAGTGCTGAGTCGCCTGGAAGCACTCGATCGGGGTGACGATTTGAGTCGGTGTGAAATCACACTCAGTCCCGAGGTCATTGAGCAAGCAAGAATGCCCATTGAACGGATGCTTGAGATGAGTGCGTAAAACGTGAAACGTGATGAGTATAGCAGTTGTGTCAATGGAAAAGTGTTGAGGTTACAGATTCCCTACGCTCTCGTTGAAACAATCCAACGAGAGCGTAGGGAATTTCTATGTTGACACGAGGTTTTTCGTTTATGAGTTGGAGATAGGCGGCGAATAAGGTATGGCCGACGGATTCAATGCACCGGGCGTCGTCAAGCCCTTTGGGATTTTCTCCAGTGCAGCATGGCAGCCAGAGGGCAAAGTCCTCCACATTTCTGGCCAAGTTGCCCAGGATCCCGACGGCAACACGGTGGGCGTCGATGATATCAAAGTCCAGACTCAACAGGTGCTTACAAACATTCAGGACGTTCTTGCCAGTGTCGGCGGGAGAATGTCGGACATTGTCAAGGTCACGGTCTTCGTGACCGATATGTCGACGCTCGTGGATGTCCACACAGTGCGTGCGGAGTTCTTCGATCCGCCGTACCCCGCAAGCACACTGGTCAAGGTCAGTCAGTTGGTCAAGCCCGAGTGGATGATTGAGATCGAGGCGGTGGCGGTGATTCCATTTGACCGGGTCAAAGCACCCGCTTAGTGCGTGTGCCCAACATGATTCTGGAGATTGACCAAGACGACGCGCCGTGGGAGGATTATCGAAAATCTCTTATTGCGTGATGCTACGATAAGTTTTGTAAAAAAGGCTACAAACAGTGCCCGTAAGAAACAAAAAAAATCCCTAATGACCAGAACCATGTAAAGAAGTGACCTCATTTCTGTATTGCTGTTGTCGAATCTTTTGATTTCTTTTTATAGTGCGAGAGAGTTGAAGGTAAAGTTTGGACCGTAAAATTATCACAAAAACGATGGTTTATTTGACAAGAATCGTTATCGTGAAAACGGCAGACAAAACGATAAGAATCGTTATAAAATGAATTGAGTCATTACCTCTTCACGTAATTTCGCTAAAAATCATATCCAAAACCATCAGATACTTGCGCGGTTATTCATTAACGCCCATCTTCCAATCTTTCTGTCCCCGATGGGGTCTCGCTAAAGATTTGAGTTTTGCCAACGCTTCCTGCGCCTCGATTTGCCAAGGCCGATAAGCCGGTTTATCGCGTTTTTGGGGTGGGGCGCTGAGTACAAGAATGTACGCGCGACGTGGCTGATCGGTTATATTGGGGGCGGAGTAATGCAAGGTTCGGCAGTGGTGGAATGTGGCGCCGCCGACCGGAATTGGGCATGCAACCGCCTGCGACGGATCGACGTCATCGGTGACTAACCCATGAACTAGTGGGTCGTCGTTAATGTGGTGATGCCACCGGATGTTGCCTTTGTGCGAACTTGGAATGAATTGCAGGCAGCCACTCTCTAACGTCGCTGGATCCAAGGGCAACCATACGCTGAGGCTGTGCGGGATAATTTCTGGATTCCAATAGGCTTCATCCTGATGCCAGGGGGTCTCGCTGCCGTATTGGGCAGGCTTCAAAATCATGTGTCCACCACCGCTGACTTTTCCTTTTTCAACCCCAAGCAGTCGAGCAGCCAGCTTTCGCGCATTTCGGAAATAGACGGTTTCCCGGAGTTCTGGAAACTTCGCGTCCGGACGGAGCACCTGTGGGAGCACCTCCCTCCCGTCATGCGCCCGTGGCCCCGCCAAGTCAAAATATTGCCCTTTCTCCTCGTCCACCCGCCGCTCAAAGAGCTGATCGTAGACGCCCTTGAGCCGCCCCACCTCCTCGTCAGTGGTGATACGCTCAATGCTCAAGAACCCATTTTCACCGAAGAAAGTGATCTGCTCCTCCGTAAAATCAACTTCAAAGTTAGCGTTTTGTCTCATATTTTCTCTCCTTCACTCAGATCTGCATCCATCATATTCTGCGGCTCAGTTATTATAACAACAGTGAGATCCGATAACAAGGCAATACGGGGCGATTTCAGGGAATTCAATTCTCCAACTCCTCCCACCAACTCGTTGCTACTCAATAAAAAAGGCTCCCATAAATTTGGGAGCCTTTCCTGTTTGCATGGCCTGATACCGGGTCGATTTTGACTTTACCAACCTTAAACCTTCACAACTTCTTCTGCCTGATAGCCCTTGGGCCCTTTTACGATGTTAAGTTCGACCTCTTGTCCCTCATCAAGGGATTTGAATCCAACTCCGTCAATGGCGGAATAATGCACAAACACATCTTCCCCTTCATCGGTGGTTATGAACCCGTAACCTTTTTGGTCGCTGAACCATTTTACACGACCTCTTGCCATCGTTTTGCACCTCCTTCCACTTCCAATGTTTAACTGCAAACGGCTCACTTATAGCTAAAGAAGCATCGAGGTACAAAATGACAGCAAATCTGGGGAAGATACCTCAGTTTTGCCCCTCACACCACTTACAGAGCTTACTTGAATCCATTGTACAGTTACGCCTATATTATACTTCGCCCCCAATGGAAATGCAAGAATTAAGTCGATGTATCGCCAAAGCCTGAAATTTATCTCAGAGTTTGCGGAGACCGTTGCAAATCGAGTCGAGGGATACCGTTGGTTGGTGAAGGATACATTCACTTAAAACTTGCCAAACGGGGAAAATGCCAGAGACGTTCAAGTTGACAAAAGAGCTCTCTCAGAAAGTCTATGGCGTTAGAAATTATCCGAAAGGATAACCGATTTTGGGTTATCGGGCAAGGAATTTCTCTCGGTTGGTTAGCCGATATCCCGGCAAATCGAAAGTTGGTACTCGTTTTTCTGCGTTGGGTTCGCAATTCAGCCGACAAACCGCGTTTCTGGTTGAGCGAGTCAAAAGAAGCATCATCTACATCAATGAAAAGTGGCTCAAGATAAAAGGCCAATGGCATTTTTAAATGCTTTCCGAACCTCTTCAATTGAGTCTGTCGAAGTCATGGTGAGTAGAAACCTGGAGTGTGAAACATAAAACGAATCCTTCCCCTCCTTCCTTTCCTTCCCTGATTTCCCAATTTCCTTTATTCCTCAATTGTCAATCTGCACCTTCTCCTCCGTCTCCGCGCTCAAATAGATCGCGTCCAGCAGTTTCATGAACGTCAGCGCCTCGGCAGGAGAAACATCGGGCAGATTCGTGCCACGAATTGCGCCGGCGAAATCTCGAATCTCCGCAGTGAAATCGCCGTCATCGTGTTCCACGAATTCGTCGATGAAATCATCGTCTTCGATGTAGATGGCACCAAGCAGGCGGCGCGTTCCCGAATGCTTCTTTCCCGCAGGTTGCGAAGTTGATTCCTGTTCGATTGTGCCTGCTGTCCCCAAGATGCGTAGCCGTAAATCCCATGCCCGGTCTGCCCAGGTGGCAATGACGGCTGAGGTATCCATCTGAAGCGTGATTCCACCGCTGAATCCGACCAGAAAACTGAGATAGTCTTCGGAGTGAGATTCGACCTGCATTGTTGTCGGAAACGCGCTATGACTCGCGGCAAACGCCCATTCGGGTTGTGGACAGCCCATCAAAAACCACGCTTAATCGAGGTAGTGCGAGCCGTGCTGTCCCAACGCCCCGCCTTTGAATCCCCATTCATATAGCCAGCGTCTGTGCTCGGGTGGATTATGGTTGACCCCGCGTTCCCGGTAGTGATAATGCACTCGCGCATGATAGACCTGCCCGATTTTACCGTCGGCAATCATCTGCCGGGTCTTTTTGTTCTCTCGCTCATGCCGCATAAAATAGGAGTACACGAGTCTTCTCCCGGTGGTTTCCGCGACCGCGTTAATTTCTTGGACATCCGCCGCGTTACACCCGTGCGGCTTCTGAACTAACACATCCTTGCCTGCCTTTAGCGCATCAACGACCATCGGCTTCCGCACATCGGGAGGTGTGGCGACCCCAACCGCTTCCACCTCGTCATCCGCGAGCAATTCCCGATAGTCGCCATAAACTCTGGGGACATCGTTATCGTCGGCGACCTGTCGAGCGAGCTCCTGATTCAGATCGGCAACCGCCCAGGCGATTGTATCTTCGCCGTTTTTCGAGCCCGCCACCCAGGTACGACCAACTCTGCAACCAACCACGCCAATTTTGATTTTTTCTGCCATTGTTACATCTCCTTTCACGTTCACTCATCACGCAGGAATTGATGAAGATGCGTTTTCATCAGATTATCTTGAGGTTGGTAACCGAGGATTTCAACAGCCGCGCTAATGTCAAGAAAACTTAACTGGTAATCTGTCGCATTGCCCGACCTGCCATACGTTATGAGGTATTTCACAGGTCCCTCATAATCAACAGCGAGTCCAAAAAGTTGTGCACAGTCACGCGGCGTCAGGAGGGTACTACAAGCGCGTAAGCTATTCGCTTCGTATCCGCCGGAGAAGGTACCAATGCGGATGCTGATAAAACGCATGTCGTAAGCATCGACAAGGTAACGCCCCGCAATCTCCGTCATGCCTTTCATCGCCCCATACCAACTATCTGGTCGAACTTGAGCACTTGTGGAGAATCGCGGCGGAGAATTCAAGTTTTCGTTCCAGCCGGTCACATGGTTTGTGGCTGCGAACACAATTTTTTGGACGCCGCCTTCGCGTGCAGCCTCAAACAACAACATTGACGCGCCAATATCCGTCACCTCACCCGGCACCTTGCCAAGGTGGACTTGAGGAACAAACGCCAAGTGAACGAGGACATCCTGATTTTCACATAGCTCTCGCATACGCTGGTAGTCACGAACATCTCCCTGTTCGACGCGAGATTTTGCGCCATCGACCACCTTGAGGTCTACCAATGTCAAAGTGTATTTATCTTCCTTTTCCCACGCACCCCACAATGCACTGCCGACTTTTCCTGCCGCACCTGTAATGAGAACACGTTGTTTTTGAGCCATATTTTGCTCCTTTCCTGTTATATATTGCAAAAGCATAGCACGGTTTCAAATGGTTTTCAAGCGGAATTTCGCAGAAATAGGTGAATCAGTAAATCACGCATCACGTATCCATTTCCCAATTGACAAAAAAGGCGGAAACGGTTATAATCATCTTACTGTTATTTTTGAGGAGATTTGAATGTTTTACAAAGGATTACAACTAGATCGGTTCCAAGAGGAGACGATTCATGCGATAGATCGAAATCATTCCGTGATTGTCACCGCACCGACAGGAGCAGGCAAAACGGTGATTGCCGAGTATGCTGTCGAAAAGTGCATTGACACGGGGCGTCGCGTGATTTATACGGCGCCGATCAAGGCATTGAGCAACCAAAAGTACCGCGATTTCTATCAGGAATACGGCGATCGCGTCGGCATTGTCACGGGTGACGTGGTGCTCAATCCGTTTGCACAAGTGCTGCTCATGACCACCGAGATCTTTCGGAATACGATCTTTGATGATATTACCCGTTTAGATGATGTCGAGTACGTCATCTTCGACGAAATCCACTACATCAACGATATTGAGCGCGGGACTGTTTGGGAAGAAAGCATCATTTTTGGGCCTCAGAACATCAAATTTGTCTGCTTGAGTGCGACAATCCCGAATATCAACCAATTTGCTGAATGGATGCAGACAGTCCGAGAGACTGAGATTGACGTTATCGAAGAGCTCGAACGGCCTGTTCCTCTGGAGCATCACCTTTACCTAGAGGGATACGGCATCGGTGATCTTGAGAGCCTGCAACGGATTCAAGCGTCCTTTATGGATGGGGACTTCTACGACCCCAATGACGATGAAACGATTCAGAAGGCACCGCCCAACCTCATTCGCACAGATCTCATTCGCCACATTCAGAATCAAAACCAACTTCCCTGTCTTTACTTCTGCTTCAGTCGAAAAGGCTGTCAGCAAAATGCGGAGTATTACGCCAACCAGAATTTCCTGACGTCAGAACAACGAGAGAAAATCCGTCATCTTTTTGACGCACTCTGCACACGTTACAATATCCATGACGAACGCAACACCAAAGGCTTTCGCAGCCTTATTTCCAAAGGTGTTGCCTATCATCACGCGGGGATGCTGCCAACCTTAAAAGAGGTAGTTGAACGCCTGTTTACTTCCGGTCTGATTCAGTTACTCTTCACGACGGAGACCTTTGCGGTTGGCATCAATATGCCGGCGTGCACGGTCGTTTTCGAGAGCTTGGAGAAGTATGATGGCGTTAATTTCCGCTATTTGAAAGCCCGTGAGTACCATCAGATGTCGGGGCGTGCCGGGCGGCGTGGTATTGACCCGATTGGTTATGTATATGCGCGGGTCACTCCCCGATTTGCAGATGTTGAGCAGGTCCGCCGCATCGTCTCCGACAAAGTCGAGCCAATTGAAAGTCAGTTCAATCTCTCCTATTCGAGTATCCTGAATCTGTACGAAAAATATGGGGATAACATCTATGATGTGTGTACCCAGAGCTTGAACAATTTCCAAAATTATGAGCGGGTTAGGAAAACTAATGCAAAGATTAAACGCGCTTCTGCAACGCTAAAAGAACTCCCCCGACCCGTTTGTATCTATGACGGCGTTGATGGATCTGATCAGGTTGGCAGCTATAGCCGCCTTCTGGATCAGATTGCAGAGCAGACCAAACGCTTAAAAGCAGAATGTCTTGCAACCAAATGGAAAGAACGTGGACGAAAAAAGCACAAGGTGCGCCGTCAGAAGTTTGCACAGATTGATCGGCAGCTTCGGCAGCTTCAATCTACCCAAAACAGGAATCTCTGTCATGGCTGTCAGCAATTCAAACGCTGCTATCAACGCTACCGCAAAATCGAACAAGCTGAAAATCGGATTCGGGCGCTTAAAGATCAGAAAGCCTACTTTGAGGATTATCAGAGAGAGCAAATATCGTCCCGTCTGAAGGTGCTGGAAGAACTTGGCTATATCGACGCATCCGGATTGCTGGCAAGAGGGCAGATTGCGTCACAGATCAACGGCTATGAAATGCAGGTGACTCAACTCCTTTTCAGAGGCTTTTATGAAGGATTAAGTGAAGATGACCTCAATGCCCTCGCAATGGCGATTGTTTGCGAACCCAGAAAGGACTGGAGCCATTATAGAAAACTGCAAGATAAACGACTTAGAAGACTGCTACGAGCAGCGGACAGAGAGATTGAGTTCGTCCGAGCATTAGAAGAACAGTATCAGGTTGCTGAAACCACCCCAAAGCTAGAAATAAAGTTGAGTACAGCAATGCTTGCGTGGAGTCAAGGTTGCGAGTTTGAGGCGCTCCACCAATATGTCGATTTGGCTGATGGCGACTTTGTGCGTGCGTTTCGACTCGTTATTGATCTCCTTCGGCAGATGCGTCGGGCAATGATCGAGCACGCTGCTTTATTAGATAAGATAGATCGGTGCCTTGATAAAATCAATCGGGATGTGGTGGACGCCGAACGTCAATTACACGCTGGACAAGAAGAACCTGGCGCCGATGACACATCGATCAGCCAATAGTCGCGTGCAACCGATATGAGGGAAGTGATGAGGAAGACTCAATTCAATTTGGAAGAAATTCGCAGTGAAGCGAGAAAATTTTACCTCGCTAAACAATGCAGGTTATCTGCAAGCGTTTATGTGTTATGCCCACCTCCAGGAGTTCGTGATACAAAATCACGGCGATCCATGGTTCACCAATCCGAAAGCGGGCGAGTTTTTGAAGGAAATTTGGGCGGTTGGACAAAAGTATAAAGCATGGGAGCTTGTGCAACAGCTTAGGTATGGAGATCTGGATATCGTGCCACTGATTTATTATATGGAAGAGCTACTGGGAAACGACTAAAGAGCGCTAGAGAACTTTTCCCTTGCCCCCAGATTAAGGTTGTGTTACAATGGTTAATATTTGTTTATGGTTATGTGAAACAACGTGCTTTTCACGTTAGGATTTACGTAGCTGAACCACGTAACTCCTAATAAAACTCTACCAATGGAGAGATAACATGGCAGATCAAGAGTTTGAACTGACCGCACAATTGCGAATTCGAGTAGCTGAGGCAAAGGACGCGAAAGATTTGCAGGCCTATTGCTTTACCGGTAGAACTGCAGAGGAAATCGACAAGGAATTAAAAGACGATCTCTCACGGAACAAGAAGGGAGAGATCTATCGAGTTGTCGCTGAAGCCAGCGGACATGCAATCGGAAACATCCGATTTGAACGCAACAAAGTCGATAATGAGATTGGAGAAATAAGCCAGTTGACGGTTTCTCCGCCTTTCCGTCAGTTTGACATCGCGGCTAAATTGATCGACGCTACTGAGCAGATCGCTCAGGAAAATGGCATCAAGACGCTTCAGATTGAATTACCCCGGTCTGAGAAGGCAATCATAAGCGCCTACACGGAGTGGGGATTTGCTGAACGTCCTGTCGTGACATTGCAAAAAACAGTCGAATCACCTGACCAAGAAACGTCCACAGATAAAAATGCCCCATCAGAGGAATCCCCTGAGGATTCAGATAATGAGGGAGAACAGCAAGAACTGTTGTAAGTAAGCCGTAAAACGTCTGAGGTTTTTAAAGATGTAAAGAAACCTTGACAGGGACAGCTATAAGCGTCTATCCTTGGATGAAAATGCTCGTAAGGAGGACGCGATGTTCCAACAATTGACCGTTGGTTTGAAGTTCTTTCAACTTCTTTTATCCGAACAATTTCTGTTATCGGAGTTGGATGCGCTTTGGGACGCGGTGGAAGCGGCAGGATGGGCATGTGCAGGATCAATCATTGGTTGTGTAATGGCGATCGCGTCAGGTGGATGGGCAGTCTGGGCTTGTGCGCTTACAGTTGGTGCGTGCATGAGACTAACACAGAAAGCGGCCGATAAATTGGTGGCGTATTGGAATTGCAAAGACAGGCACAATAACACGACAGCCTATAATTGACCTATCATGAACACCAGTCGGTGGAGGCAGCCTGCTGTCTCCGCCGACTCAACGAAAGTGAAGGAGAAAATTCCGCCATGATATTAAAAAGCAAAAGACTTTACCTGCTTATACCAGTCATTCTTACTGTTAATTTGACTGCGTTATACCTTTGGACAAAAATCGGGTGGACTAAACCGACCATCATTTTCACATTGAATGGGTATTAGGTTCTGTTGACATTTCAAGGGAGCCATATAAGAGTGGAGACAAAGCTGAGAAATCCAAAATAACGGATAGCTAACTTCTCGAACCGAGAGAAGATGCGGCGATACCATTTTATCTTGTTAATGAAACATTCAACCCGATGTCTCTCTTTGTACAGATGTTTGTCGTAATCTCTTTGATCCACACGATGACTTTTTGGCGGTATCACCGCAATCGCTCCATTCGCCTCAATAACCGCGATAAAAGCGTCCGAATCGTACCCCTTGTCTCCAATCACATACTCGCTTTTATATCCAAGTATCAACGCTTCTGCTTCCGCTATGTCGTTTCTTTGACCGGGTGTCAGATGTATTCTTAGTGGATTACCCAGGCCGTCAACGGTGATGTGAATTTTTGTACTGAATCCCCCGCGAGAGCAGCCTAACGCTTGGTTTTCAGTGCCACCCTTTTTTTTAAGGCACCCGCCGCAGACGGGTGCGCTCGAATGATTGTACTGTCAACAATAAGCGACTCGATATCGGGGTCAGAGGCGAAGTGGGGGTGGATCTGTGTGAAGACCCCTTTGTCGCACCACCGAGCAAACCGCTTATAGAGGGTGTTCCATTTACCATAGGTGTCTGGCAGAAGTCTCCATTGAGCACCGCTACGGGTCGCCCAGAGAACAGCTTCGATAAAGCGGCGTGTTGTCGCTTCGTTGCCAACATAGATGGTGGGACAAGTTAGAAGAAACGAGTATATCTTTTTCCATTGGTCATCGGGTAAGGTTATTGGCATCATTCTTCTATTATGCCACAACCTTATACTCAAATGTCAACAGAACCTAGTTGAAGCGGATGCTGACATTGGCCGGCTGCCATTGTGCGTTGGAGCCCATTAGAGAGACACTGGCCAAGAGTGCCTCAACCCAATCGAGAAACCGAATTACCATTAGTGTCGATAACACCGTCTTAAAACGGTGTGGTCAATTTCTCAGCTATGTCTACTCCTGGTGGAGTGGACAATACAATCGAACCCTTGATGGGCAGAACCTGTTGGCCATCACCATTCGCATCGGCCAAATCGTCATTTCGTTATCGATTCGGACGGTGAGTAAACAAGGACAAGCTAACACGTAAAAGCCGGATTTGCTCAAGGCAATGCTGACTGATGTCCTGGCCTTTTTTTCTGAGGCTGGGATCAATCTGCCCCAATTTCTCATCACCTTTGACTCGTGGTATGGGTTGCAACTGTTACGTGAGGTGCTTGCCGAGAAGGAGTCTACAGCAGCATTGCCACAAAAGTGCTTTCATGCTTGATGGAACTCTTCCTTTGTCAGGAAACCGGCAAGACATTACACCAAATCCAAATCGCTCTGCGAAGAGAAGTTTATCCAGAAGTTTTCTTTCGGGAGCATTTTCATTCTGGTTGGTGGCTCAATCCTTTATCAGTAGCAGCATAAGTCTACATTTTAAAAATCTCAGAACGTAAAACGTGAACAGTTTTACGTTTTACGCCTGACGTTTCACACTTCACGGATTGGAGTGAATAATGAAGAAATATCTCAATTTATGTATTGCTGTGATTGGCATTGCTGCCTTTTTTATCGGCTGCGGCAGCCAAAATGAATACCTTTCTAAAGGTAAAGAACTGATTAAATCTGATAAACGTCGGAAAGAGGAACGTGCTGCCGAGCAGTTTCAGAAAGCGGTTAATCTTGAGCAGAATAATGCGGAAGCGCACTACCTCCTCGGTTACTACGATTCTGAAACGTTCTACGAAGATGACGACTCCCGTAAGAAAGAAGCCTCGATCGAGGAACGAGGCAAGCACATGTTCCTCGCTTACCAGAATGATAAACGCAAATACCTCGAAGTTCTTGTTTTCGAGACATTAAGGAATCGCGAGCCCGACGTTCAAGAGGCGGCATTGGACGCGCTTAAACGCATCTACAAACAGGGCGATCGGAAGAAATTACTGAAAGCATTGAAAAAAGCGATTAAATCCAAGGATAATCGAGATCGACACGATTCACAGTGGGTACTGGCTGCGCTTGGTAGGGAGGATGCGAATACAATTGTACCCATCCTCGTGGATCTGCTAGAATACAAGCGCAGAGAAACTCGTTTGAATGCGATAAAAGCACTCGGTGGAATCGGCGATGAAAGCGCAATTCCCGTATTGGTCGAGGTGGTCAACTCGGGTTCGGCCAAACGCAAGAAAGATAGAGCAGACCCGGAGATACGGGGACTTGCAGTCGAAGCGTTGGGCAAAATTGGTGGGTCTGCTGTAAACGAATTGGTCAAGATCGTCCGAAACAAAGGGTCCTCAATGCGCGTTGACGCGATTCAGGCTTTAGAACAGCTCGGTGACGAAAGGGCGGTCAAACCGCTGCTGGAGGTTTTAAGCGAACAGGGAAGCCGGGAGGTCGTCGTCAAGTTCTGAACCCTAAAATCAGTCTGAAAGGAAATCTTATGATTTGGAAAATGCAACTTAGTTTTCTCCTAATCTGTGTAATTTTATGTGCCAGCGGGTGCGGCGATAACCAATATCGCGATGATCGACTTCAAATGACAATCCAACAGTTGGATAGCGATCTCGACAACCGTTGGTCAACAACTGGCGTGGTGGTAATCGATGTGAATGCAAATAGTCCAGCAAGCCAGGCAGGACTTGAAGAGGGGGAACTGATTTCTTATGTGATTGGCGAACGAATAATCAACAGCAGCAGCGACTATAAACAAGCTGTCAAGCAGGCAATGAAGGACGACAACAATTTTATTCTCAAGCTGACAGATGGCCAAGAAATTCGACTGGCTGTCCGAAGGCGCGGCGATAAAGTCGGACTCGATGTTGACGGGGCCCGCATTAGCAAAGTAACCTCGGGCAGCCCGGCTGATACGAGCAACATCAAGGTAGACAACACGATTAAAAGCGTTATCGATGAACGGAATATCAAAACGATCAAAGACTATAAGAAAGCTATCCGTGAATTTGCGAAGCACGATTCTAAACTCACATTTCGCACAACCGAATTGGTTGGTATTAAGATTGCCACTGTAAACGCACTCGGTAATCTGGGGGATGTACGAGCGGTAGATCCCTTAACGGCGATTGTAGAAAGCGAGGGGAGCACCCTGCGTCAGCCGGCTGCTGAAGCGCTGGAACGCCTCGTTGCATTGAGCCAATTGAACGATCTCTTCCAGCAATTCCAGGGTGCAAATGCGGATGATTTACCTGCCGATCAGTTGCATCCGCAGAAACGTGAATCCGCAGAGATTCTAGGTCTGCTCACGGTCGATTTTGAAAACAACCGCGCGACGCTTAACCATCCATTCGGCACCCAATTTCGGCACAGATCCGCAGCCTTATACCAAAGGATAACCGATGGACAAATGGTCGAACTGGCAAGAAAATATATCAGACGTGAAATTGAACCGGATCAAGAGATTCGGCGAGCTTGTATCTCCATGTTGGGAGACCTCAAACCGACATCCGCCATCGCGGATCTGATTCCCGTGATGGAGGATAGCATGGAAGTTCCCGGCATCCGCTTCAAAGCTGGGCTTGCACTGAGTCAGATCGGCGGACCATCTGTCGATTCCCTCATTGCCACCTTTGATCGTGGTGATGCGAGTGTTAAAGATATTGCCGCTTCTGCGCTCGGAAATATTGGTGGGAATAAAGCGCGAAATACCCTGATTAGAGCGCTGGAAACGATAGATGATCCAACAATTAAGCTGACTGTTGCAGACGCCGTTGCCAAAGTCGGCGATCCCCCTTCGATTGAGGCGCTTCGTCTCCAAAGGGAGCGGCTTCCAGAGGGAAGCGGCTTAAGGACATTCCTCAACGAGCTACTCAAACAGCTTGATACCCAATCGATGTAGAGGTCGCCCCAGACAAGAATTCTGTTGTCCCAAAGAATATTCACCAATCAGATAATAAAAAAGCCATAGATTCGACAAATCAAGCACCCGCCATGCAATGCCAGTCGCAGCAATCTATCCGGAAAATCGTTGTCGAGATTGGGGCACGGATTCCTGATCAGGAGTGGGCAAAAGCACCCGATGACGCCTCAATCAACCTAAAGCGCTATCTTTACGGATCACCGAAAAGGAACGCATGAGCGCCATATTTGCGGAGGCTGGATGTTGGATTGCGCTGTTCAATCCCTACGATGACTGGATCCTTTATTGAGACAACGGGAAAATTAGGGGAAGAGGGAACAGTCAAATGAACGAAATCCTTCATGATGTCGTAGATGTGTTTGGCAATCGTGTTATTCTGACAAGACAGAGGTGGGATGAACACATCCTGGCACATCATCCGGAGATGCTTGGTCTCGCTGGAATGCCTGTATAAACAAGCCAAACCCGCTTGAAGCGCTTGCCACATGGTGCCCGTTGCTCATCAAGAATTATGGCGAAACTCCATCCCACAAACTTCATGAAAATTGGCGTCACCTCAGATCTGCATACCGATGTTACCCCGCTGAATAAACAGATTCTCCCGTATATTGTCGAAGTAGCTGAAAAAGCAACTCTAGACATTTTCATCCTCGCCGGAGATCTCTCGCCCAACCTCCTTGAACTCGCCAATATCCTCGCCGCATTCACCGAATCCAATCTGAACTGTCCAAAATTGTACGTCCCGGGAAATCACGATATCTGGGCTATCGAACATCCCGACGTCACGAGCGAACAGAAATACCATGCCATTGCGGCAATCTGTCGAAAGTGCGGATTCCATCCGCTGGACGCTGACCCTCTTGTTGAGAACGACATCGGTTTTTGCGGTACGATCGGTTGGTATGACTACTCGTTTCGACGCGAGGAGTATAACTTTTCAGAAGAGAGGTACGCGTCGAAACAATTCCTGGGCTCGATCTGGAATGATTTGAATTACGCGAAGTGGGATGGAACAGACCCAGAAATCGCGCATCGCTTTGAGGCGGGGCTGCAACACCAGATTCATTCGATTAGAGAGTCCGTTTCCCAGATTATCGTGACGACTCACCACGTTCCCTTCCGAGAGTGCGTAATCTATCGCGAAAAATTGCCCTGGGACTTTTTTAGTGCGTTTATGGGCAGTCAGGGGCTCGGCAAGATTTGCCTTGAAGAACCGCTTGTCACGCACACCCTCTTTGGTCATACCCACACGCCAATGCAGCAGCAAATCGGTGATGTGACCGCGATCTGCTCTCCGGTTGGCTATCTGCATGAACCACCCGTGCAAGGCTTACCTGCTTATGCTCAAGAAAGACTAACCTGCTTTGAGATCTGACGCTTAGCGATGGATAAACGGTTTGTAAGCCAAGTTACGGAATCGTGGAACGTAGATTCGTACCATTCAAACGATGTGAAGAATCTTATCTCGAAAATCTACTAAGGTGTGATGTATGGCACAGGGTTAACCGGCTATCCGCAACCGTAACGAGGAGGTAACGATTGCATGAACCATCTAAATCGACGGACTAGCGAATCAAGAAATCGGGTTATGGACTTCTTACGTTTTACGTTTTACGCATTGTATTGTTTCTTTCTTTTTAACATTCTTGCTTCAGGGGCTCACGCCATCTTAAACGCCAGATTAGATCAAAACGGAATTACTGTCGAGTTTGATCTCCCAGAACTTGAAGTCTCGACAATCGAACGTAATGGTATCCGGTATCAGGCGGTCAGCTTCGAGGGAAGCGGGTTTATTAATAAAGTCGGTAATCCACGCCTTCCTGTGTCGCGTGTCGTGCTCGGCGTGCCACCAGGCGTCGACTTTCACGTCGAAACCCTCCATGCAACAAATGAAACACGGCTCGGCTACCGCATCCCACCTGTCCCACATCGTGTGCCTCAGATCCGTGGAGATGACACGATTTCTCCTTCGCGCTCTGAAAACTTCCAGACGCTCGCAGAAAAATGGCGCGAAGATGGTCCCGCTTACCGAACACGCAGCGACTATCCCAAATCCCTTGCGCAAATTGTTTACGATGGCTACATCCGAGCCCAGCGGGTGATCTATCTGGAACTTCACCCGGTCCAGTATCAAACGAAATCGAGAGCGTTGCGGATTCACCCTCGCATGATTGTCCATGTCCACTTTGTGAATCAGGGACAATCAAATACCGGATTTCAGGGATCCAGTTTTTCGCCCTCCCGAGCCACAGTCGAAGAACCCGCCCCGTTTGAGCGGATGTACCAGAATTTTCTGTTGAACTACGATGACGCCAAACGTTGGCGCGTCCCGAGAACGAGCAGAAATACTGTCCCGGCAGCGCCCGCAGCGTCACGGCAGACGCTCGGGAAACGGTATAAGATTCTCGTCGATAAAACTGGCATTTACCGCCTGACGAGCGAAGATCTGCGTCGAAAATGGGGGATTGATCTGAGAGGCGTGGATGCACGCCGTCTGCATCTGAAGACGAATAACCGGGAGATTCCGATGTATATTCATGGTGAAGCGGATGGACGCTTCGATCGTGGAGACTACATCGAATTTCTCGGCCTGGATGCGAAGAGTCAGTATACGCGGTGGAATGTCTATTGGTTGAGCGCAGAACAAACGCGTGGGGTGCGTGTTTCCGAAATCTATGCCAGTCCTGATGATCCTTTAGCAAAGCTCGTGCCCAGCTTTCGATCGAAACTCCACTTTGAGGAAGATCATCTCCATAGTACCTTGCGGCAGGTTCACCCCGAAGATGTTTCACCGAGGGACAAGCACGGTTGGTTCGAGGCGCTCGACTTCTGGTACTGGACGGGCATCAAAAATCTGGCTGACGCGAATGAAGTCGATTTGGAGTTTCCGCTTTATGACCTGACTCAGAGCTTTGATCAACCAGGTATCCGCGTCACATTGCAAGGCGGAACGCCAACCGATCACGAGGTGCTTGTTTCAATCAACGGGGTCCGGATTGATGAAGCCAAATGGTCGAGTCAAAACATTACCACAGTTGAGCGAACATTACGGGTTTGGAACAACCTGCGAGATGCCGCCAAAGGTGAGAAGAATGTAATCACCCTCACCCGGGTTGATACCACCACAGAAGAAAGTACCCGCCCCTATCCTTACCACGTTTATATTAATTCCTTCGATGTTGAGTATACCCGCCTGCTGAAGGCTGTCAACGATTACCTTGAATTTACCTCTCCCGCCAGTACTGAGCTGCATGGCGTCCGAAAACGGCGTAATCTGGAATATACCATCCAGACCTTCCTTTCTCCCGATGTGGAGCTCTTTGAACACGATGGTGAAGTGTTGGTTTCAAAGTTGCAAAATCCGAAGATACAGCGCGTAAATCTGAATCGAGCAGAGCGGCTTCGTTTCCGCGAAATCCTCCGTTTCAACGCGGAACGTGACGACGAAGGTGAATCCGGGCAAATCCTACAGGACATTCCGCGCATCGCTTACAACGCAACCTTCCAGGTTCGTGATGCGCATGACGCTAGGTATATTGCTGTCTCAGCCGCTGGTGTGCGTGAACCGGTCCGCGTCGAGATGGCACCGCCGAGCGATTTACTTTCTCCCTCCAATAGTGCAGATTATATCATCCTCAGTCACCCTGTATTCCTTGAGGCGGCAGAAAGATTGGCGCAGTGGCGATCGACACAAAAGGGTGGTGGATACCGAACGAAAGTCGTTGATGTGACCCAGATCTATGATCTCTTCAGCAACGGTATGGTTAATCCGAAAGCCATCAAAGCCTTCCTCAAGTACATTTACGAAAACTGGACGCCTCCTGCGCTTTCTTACGTCACAATTCTGGGGGATGGCACATTTGATCATCGCGGAATTGATGAGGAGCTCTATCCGGAACCTCCCGAATTGGCGGGCTATATCCCAACCCCCTACATCTGGACAACTTCCTTCGGGCAGACTTCCATCGATCACTGGTATACGACAGTCAAAGGCATTGACGAGCTCCCGGATTTCTACATTGGAAGGTTGAGCGTGGAAACGGTTGATCAAGCCAACAGTGTTGTCGAAAAGATTCTCAACTATGAAGGAAACCGCCCCAATGGAAGCTGGCGTCGTCGGATCATCTCGGTGGCTGACGACGAAATCAATAACTCTGGCGATTCTATCTTCAAACGGAGCTTGACTGAGATTGCGAAAAACCACACGCTCCTCGGTTATGAAACAATAGCAATCTATCTCGAAGATATCAATAAGATGGTCAAGGCGAACCCGGCAGTGTACCCTGGAAAGCTGCCGAAGTGGGTTGCAAAGGATATGATTATTGATGCAATGGGCAAGGGGAGTGTTATTGCGCAATACGCCGGACACGGGGGGCGTATTGTTTGGGCGCATGAAGCAATCTATGATAACGCCGCTGTCGATCGGGTGGACCAAACTGACCATCTCCCATTCATGCTGGTGTTGAGTTGTTATAACGGCTATTTTGATGCACCCGGCCAACCGAGCATAGCGGAAAAAATGCTCCGAAAGGAGAAAAGTGGCATTATCGGGATGTTGAGTGCCACACGCTTGACTTACGGCAGCGGTAACGATACCCTCAACCGGATCATCTTTGATGCGATATTCAGACGAAACGAGCGTCAACTCGGTCCAATCAGCTTCGATTCCAAAGTGAAGCAACTGATACAGGACGGGCTTGGGCAGGTCAATATCGTCATGGAGTATACCCTCTTTGGCGATCCGGCGATGAAGCTCGCAATGGCGGATTATGAAGTTCAGGCAGAGATACAAACCAGAACGGTTGCGTCGGGACAACTTCTCAAAACTGCTCCCGGACAGATTGTCGATGTGACCTACGACCCGGTGATTAAGCAGAAGCGGTTTACTCCCGTTTCAAATTTCAATGGAAAGATTCAGGCGAAAGCAGTTTTCCCCGGCACATTTACAAGCGTTGAAGGGGAAGAAGAGACAATCGAGGTTTACTCCGGTAATGTTATAGTTGCCCAAGCAGCAACGGTGAGTCATGGCAGATTCCCCGGGTTTTCCCTCCCTGTTCCCAAAGGGATCAGCGCTGGCAACGCCCATGTTGAGTTTTATGCCGAGAACACGAGGCAAATCGCTGCCGGTGGAAGCTCCTTCACCGTGCTTGTACCGAAGATCGTCGACATACAGCCGGAGCTCGTTACCGGCAGTACAGGGAACACCAATCAACCGTCTCAGTTCCGCATCTCAGCGCAGGTTTCTGATGAATTGAAGGACCAAGGCATCAAGTCAGTCATTCTGGAGTGGCGCGACCCGGTAAAGAAGGAATGGTTCACAGAAACGATGATCAGGGACACATCACGCGGAAGTGGTTGGTATACTGTTTCCAAACCTTTACCGCTGCCCACCAACCGCAAAGCAGTGAGATATGAGATTACTGTCATCGACATCGACGATCAACAGGTAAATTCAGGTGCGCTGGAGTACCGTCCGTTCATATTTCCTGACGCACGAGTCATCGCCGGCGGCGGATTTTCAGGTTCGCTAATCTACTACGGATACTCCCGCGGCGAAGGAGGCTGGACGCTTAACGCAGACATTGAGCAGATTGAAGATATCGAGCTAAAAGAGAATCTAGAGGTCGCTTTCTTTGAAGGCAATCCGGACCGTGATAGCGATCTGGTGATCGATGCGGATGCAAAGCTCCTTGGGAAGACGCAGATTCGTCCCAGCGCATGGCAGCGTAAAAATCCAGTAGAACCCCACAAAACTTCACTGAAGGAAAGCCAGGGGAATGATGATCTGCTTCGACCACGTGCTTTTAAGGAGACGCCTCTCAATACCAACTGGATCGCGACCGCAACGCTCCAGCATGAATTACCGATTGGCAACCACGAGATCTTCGCGTATGTCGATCCCGTATTTGATTCCGCCGAATTGCCTTATGGGAAACTGCGCGAAGGGGATGAGACAGACAACATCAATTCGCGTATCATCCAGGTTCAAAGTTTCCTCATCGGTAAGCAAGATCAGCACGTTTTTAGCCAAGATGCTATCATAGATTTCCGCATACCCGCTCGGGCTGTTCCACAACCCGCTGTCTTGACAATTATGCCGTTTAACGGCCAACAGCAGCCTAAAGCGGTGCATCAATCAAATCTAATATCGATTGCGCTGCCAAACGGCGATGATGCAGTGGCTTACAGCGCAACGCTGGATTTAGCAGCTTTGAATGCAACGTCTATACAACAGCCAATCACAGCAGAACTTCGATTCGACCTCCCGGCATTGCAGGAGGCTGTCAAGGCAGAATTAGGCTTGGCAGAGATCTCTGAGCCGGTCCCTGATCAGATCGTTGCAATCAACGAAGGGGCAGAGCAGCAAGCGAAAGAGATCGGCATGTACCTTTGGGTGGAAGCGTTGAGTAAATGGGTACGCCTCGATTCAGAATTGATTACGTCGTCCAACGGATCAATACAAACCCAATCTGTAGTGGCGGATGTTAGCGAGTCAAATTACGGTGATGGCGAGATCTACACAGTTAACATTGACCTAGCCGGCACACGTATTGGCAAATGGGTACTGTTCTTTACATCGCCCGAAACTTTCCGTGTGCTGGTTCATGAGGATGGAAAGCCGCTCAGGGAAATTGAGTCGAATCGCGTTGTTAATCGCATTGTTGACCAATCCACCGACACGCCAAGCACTTTCAGAAACGGCGTTGCCATCGGAATCGGCCCCAGCAAGAAGGCATTTCGGTTTGGAGATGTGCTTACCTTTCGGACGGCTCAAGGTCTAGTTAACGGCGAGGCTCTCACCTTTTATACATCAGGTTTCCGTAATGAGAATAACGGGACGGGTTCCCTTCAATACGTTCGTCTTGAGGAGAATTCAGCAATAGTGTCCGATCAGTGGGCTATCCTGTTTATCGATCCGGATCGCTTCCAAGTAGAAGGAGAAAAGAGTGGTATCCTGTCGCGGAACGGTCAGCCGATCATTGGTAAAGTTAGAGAAGCGTTTGTCTCCCCTGAACTGGGTTTGCGTCTTAAAGTGTTACCGGGCGATTGGGAATTTGAGGCAGGAGACCACTTCCGGTTTAAGACAAAGAAGGCTGGACGGATACGTGCGGAAGTGCCGATGTTCGGTACGTTGACACTGATGCGGAGTAACGATACTGTTCCGCCAGACCTCCAATTGACGATTGCCAAACAGAATTTTGTCGATGGCGATCCCGTCTCCCCAGAACCGCTCATCCAGGCGACCCTTACAGATGACAACGGTATTGACTACATCACTCGTCCGCTCGATCTTGGAATCAGTCGGAACAATCGTGAATTCCGGTTAATCCCAGAAACGGAGTATCGTCTCAGTCATCGGTCAGGTTCTAACCAGATTGTTCTAAACTACCAGTCTCCAAGGCTCGAACCTGGCACGTATCAAGTTCGCCTGACTGCAAGTGATCTCGACGGAAACGAATCTGAGGAGGAAGTTGAATTCCGTATCCATAAAATCCTTCAGCTACTCAGAGCCATGAACTACCCAAACCCATTCAAGGAAGATACAGAGATTACCTGCGAGCTTACCGGTGCTGCTGACGAAATGACGGTCAAGATCTACAGCCTATCAGGGCGTTTGGTACGGAAGTTCACGGAACCGGCTCCCGCCGGCTTCATGATGATGCCCTGGGACGGGCGCGACAGAGACGGCGAGGAGGTTGCAAATGGCGTGTACTACTGCAAGATCCGCGTCAAGATGCCGGAAGAGAAGGATTTGACGGAATACATCAAGATGATGAAGCTGAAGTGAAACGTGATGCGTAAGTTGTGAATTCCGATGCCGATTTGAATCAATGGGAATGAAAGAGGTGAGCACACGCAAGAAGTGGATTTTGTTCGTGAGACATTGAGATTTGCCCAAACGTTTTTGCATATAGGGGTCACAAACATCTGGTTATATCGGATGCTGTTGGGACGGCTGTATTACGCTGCCCATCACCTTGGCAGACGACTGCTCATTGAAATGGGTTTGTAGCTGGATCAATGGCATGCGAATGTGCATCAGCGTGTATTGAATGGGTTGCATCAGCGGTATGTGACAACTGGGCATATGACTGTAGAGACGTGGACCGCATTAGATCAACTGCGTGGCTTACGCCAAACGGCAGATTATGAATTGGCAACGCGAGCACGGTTGAGGCATGTCAACCGTGCTGTATCATTATTCACGCAATTTTCTGGAGAATGCTGTCAAATCTTGGGGGTGTGGCTCAATGGACTTAAGAGAAACAGTTGCTCGAATTATTCAAGAAGAGCTAGGTGACGGTCTTAAAAGGATACGATTCACAGGTCCCTATGAAGGCGAGGAGTTCCATGTTATCATCGCACTCCATGACGAACCGGACGATTTTGAGGGGCGAGACGCCCGCTTGCACTACCGTGTGTGGGAACTTGGCCGCGACATTACCCTCTGCGTGGAGTTTCCCGAAGAGACAATTGTTGTGTGAAGCGTGAGCACACAACGATGATCCAATCCGCGAAATCCCACAGAATCCGCGGTTCTATAGTTAATTTCCAAAAAGCCGCGGCAGTATAGAAACTTCAAACGGAGAACTGAATCTTTGAACTTTGGACAGATCCTTAAGCGACAGCACACAGTAAGCAATACACATCACGTTTCACCCTTCAGCTTCGGTCAGGACAAGCTGATCACGTCTCACGCATCATGTTTCGCGCATCACATTTTACGTTTTATCATTCTAACTTTAATCGCTCTCCTCGGTTACACTGCCGCTGAAGCTGCGGAAAAGTATGCGGGCGATTTCTTGACGCTCGGCGTCGGAGCGCGACCTTTGGGGATGGGCGGCAGTTTTGCAGCTATTGCCGATGATTCCACCGCGACTTACTGGAATCCTGCCGGACTCGGCCGTTTGAGGCGTTCCGAAGTTACTTTTATGCATTCTAGCCTTGGTGATCTGGATAGCTACGATTTCGTCAACTACATTCACCCAATCGGCGAAAATGCATCCCTCGGGTTGAGTTGGCTGCGTGTCGGCATTGATGACATCCCGATCACGAGCCTACGACGTCCTGCTAACCCTGTCAGTCCAGCCAATCGCCCCGAAAAGATCGGAACCTTTAGCAGCACCGACAACGCCTTCTTCCTGTCATACGGCAGACAAGTCGGCTTGAACCTGGAATCAACGCCACTGAAATTGTTCGTTGGCGGGAATGCCAAATTAGTCTACATCACGGCGCTTAGAAACACGAATGCAATTGGCGTCGGCGGAGATGTTGGGGTTCTCTGGAGCACGAATCCTGAACAAGCTCATCGATTCTCAATTGGCGTTGTCGCACAAGATTTTTTCAAGACAAAGCTATATTGGAACACACCGCCAGAAAACCCCGGTGAAGCAGCGAATACGGACACGATTCAACCCAACCTGAAGATCGGTCTCTCTTACGGGCAAGACATCACGCCCCTGAACAGTCGCTTGTTATTGACAGTCGATACCGATAGCCTCTACTCCTTTGAGATGCACTACGGCGCGGAATACGTCTTTGCCGATCTCCTGTCGTTAAGAATTGGCGTTCAGGAGCGCAAAGGCCTGAACACCATTCGCCTGATGACAGCTGGGGCTGGGCTGCGGCTCTCTTTCCTGACTGGCGCGGCTTTTTCCGTCGATTACGCTTTTTTGAGCAACGATGAACTAGGCAATAGCAATCGAATCTCTTTGATGACGAGGTTCTGATGTGTGATACATGCCCCATGAACCACTACACTCATGAACGCATTTGTCTACCTATTTCTTCTCCTTGTACTTTGCGTAGGAATATCCCAATCAAGCCTCGCCAATGGAACGAGCGATAGCGATCTTTTCACCTTCGTGCGACTGAAGTACACAGGATCTGGATGGTTGGGCAACGGTTGGGATATAGATTGGCCCGCCTCCGATCGGAATTTTATCTGGCGCCTCAGACAAGCAACCAACATACCCATCGCCCTCCGCGAAAAGATCATCCCCGTCGGCTCCCCAGAACTTTTCAACTATCCCTTTGCTTACATCCTGGAAGTTGGCACACTCAAGCTAACTAACGCAGAAGCAGAAAATCTCCGCGAATATCTGTTGCGCGGTGGATTTATCATGGTTGATGATTTTCACGGTGGACGGGAATGGCGCAATTTTTACCATCAACTCAAGAAGATCTTTCCCGACTATGAACCCGAAGATATACCGATTTCCCACCCTTTATTCCACTGTTTTTTCGACATCGATACGCTCATTCAGATCCCTGGACTCGCCTCCTTGTTCAATGGTCGCACCTACGAGCGGCCTGACGGTTACCCTGCCTACTGCCGTGGCATCTACGATGATTACGGCCGCTTAATGATAATGATCAATTTCAACACCGACCTTGGGGATGCATGGGAGCACTCAGCACAAGAGTTCTATCCACGCAAATACTCTGACATGGCTTACCGGATGGGAATCAATGCGGTGGTCTATGCGCTGACACACTGAATAGGCCCGCGTGTGTTGTCAAGTAAAAAGGCGAAGTGAAGAATCTCTGTAACGTTGGTGGAGATTCTTCGTTTCACTCAGTATGAAATGCCCCGCATGCGGAAATCAAATTCTATCTGGTGAAGCGTTTTGTAGTCACTGCGCAACTCCTGTCGAATCGATTGTATCGCTCACACCTGAAACTGCTCAACTCTGTCCAAGTTGCAGTGTGAACAACCCACTTGCATCGAAACAGTGCCGTGTCTGTGGCGCGGAACTCCAACGGCTGCTTGGGGGTGGAAAACAGATCCGTGGCTATCGAATCGAGAAGGTGCTCGGCTGTGGCGGCTTCAGCGCAGTGTATCAGGCGACAAAGGCTGGGGGCGCCTATGCCATCAAAGAAATTCCAATCCGTGACGCTTCAGCGCAGCGCTTGTTCGACTTTGAAGCGAAGATCATGGAATCTTTTTCTCACGAGAACCTGCCTGAGTTTTTCGAGCGCTTTTCCATCGCTGATATGCGGAGTGGAGTCTCTGAACAGCGCAGCTACATCGTGATGGAATTCATCGAAGGGGAAACGCTTGATGCCAAGATTCGTGTCGCCGCTGCCAATGGTGGGTTCCTCAAAGAATCAGAGGTTTTATCATGGGGCGTGAAGCTGTGCGATGTGTTGGAGGAACTTCACCAACATGCGATTGTTCACCGCGATATCAAGCCCGAAAATGTGAAAATCACCCTGGCGGGCGAACTCAAATTGATTGACTTCGGAATCGCGAAGATTTATAATCCGCTCGATCCGAAAACACGCACAAGCGCACACGGGTTTGGCAGTCAAGGATATGCGCCGCCAGAACAATATACAGGCAGAACAGATACCCGTTCTGATGTTTATGGTTTGGGCGCGACAATGTATCACCTCCTCACAAACGAGTCCCCGGTAGATTCCAGTATGCGTGCGGCGCAGATTCAAGAACTGGAGCCAATCCGCAAACTGAATCCGAAGATTTCCAAGACGCTTGAACAGTCAATCCTCAAGGCGATGCCGCTGAAAGCTGACGCCCGCTATCCGTCAATGCGGGATTTCAAAGAAGCGTTGGCGGGGCATGTGAGGGGTCAACTGTTCGAGTGTCCTCGCTGCAAGGTAATGAACGATCCAGGGACGGGGGCGTGTGTCTCATGTGGGACGCAGTTTGGGAAGCTTGAAACCTTCGTGATGCGAAACGGGGAAACGATTGTCGGTATCGAGAATTTTGCACGAACCTGCGATGCCCACTGGAGTGATGCCGTCCACCATCTGAAAAATGGTGATTTCGAGGCATGGCTGGCAGCACAAGGGCGTGGCGATCTCAAGGCGGTCATGGAACAATGCAAGCGGAAAGAGAAAGACCCCAATTTCGCGCTTGAGTTGTTCCTCCAGGAAGTGAATCTCGTCAAGGCGCGGCACAAGCCGTTTAAGTTCTCTGACGGTGTGGTGGTTCGACGTTTGGCGGACCTTGCAGATGTCTGTGATCAACACTGGACTGTCCTCAAGGAGCATTTTTATAGCCGCGACATAGAGCGGTGGTTGCTGACATGGGCGCGCCAAGATCTCATCGATCTTCAGGCAGAGATCAAGGAACAGGTTAACGATCGAGACATCGCCCTTGAGACGTTTCTGGAGAAAGCAGGGCTCGTCAAACGCCCACGTTTAGGGGCAACGTTGGAAGAGGATTGGGGGTCGATCCCCCTGGACACCGTTGAAACAAAAACCGTTACGCTGGAGAACCTGTCACGTGGACGACTTTTCGGAAAACTTCGTCTCCTGACAGATCTACCCGGCCTCACACTCGAACGTGAAACATTTCAAGGGGTTCACGACCAGATTCAGATTCGACTCGACACGAGCCAGTGTAAGGCGAAGAAGCGGTATCAAGCAACCGTGCAGATCGAAAGCAACGGTGGGACAGTCGAGGCGCCGATCCGTTTTCGCGTCGAACATCCATGGACGGAACTCCTGTTGAGCGTCGGAATGTGGGCAGGCATCATCGGCCTATTGACGACTTCGCTGCGTCTCGGACTTTGCGGCATCGGTTACCGATATTTTGGATTGGTTGAAATTTCTTTCTGGCATATTAAGCAACTTGTTTTGCTTCCTATTCCGGTGTTCGCCGTCAGTGGCGTCATTTCAGCGTTACCCCTCATCGTCGCATTCAGCAAGGTTGCTCAGAAGATTCGATGGTATCTTATCATTCCACTGACCATCATCCTATGGGCAGGGATAAGCGTCGGATTAATTTTGGGGGCTATCAATGGCTACTACGGCTTAATCTGGGTTTTGCGGCAGATCGGCATCGGGGTTGAGTGGGGGAATGCGATTTGGGAGTTGCTGCTACCCTGGGGATTTGCCGGCGTCGTAGTGGGGATGAGCGTGGGCATTTATCGAAAAGCGAAAATTTATGAACAATGGTGGCTGCCACTGACTGCCATCATGCTTCCTATCGCCGGGCTGATTGGGTTAATGTACTTCGGACAGAGGGGATATGCACCGAAGTTGGTCGAGGTAATAATGCGAATATGTCGTGCAATGTGACTAGGTTCTGTTGACATTTCAAGGGAGCCATATAAGAGTGGAGACAAAGCTGAGAAATCCAAAATAACGGACAGCTAGCTTCTCAAACCGAGAGAAGATACGACAATACCATTTTATCTTGTTGATGAAACACTCAACCCGATGTCTCTCTTTGTATAAGCGTTTGTCATACGTTCTTTGGTCAACACGATGACTTTTGGGCGGTATCACCGCAATCGCTCCATTCGCCTCAATAACAGCGATAAAAGCGTCCGAATCGTACCCCTTGTCTCCAATCACATATTCACTGTTATATCCGATTATCAACCCTTCCGCCTCAGTTATGTCATGTCTCTGACCGGGGGTCAGATGAATTCTTAGCGGATTGCCTAGTCCGTCAACTGTGATGTGAATTTTTGTGCTGAAACCGCCCCGAGACCGACCTAATGCTTGGTTTTCAGTGCCACCCTTTTTTTTAAGGCGCCAGCTTTTTAAGGCGCCCGCCGCAGACGGGTGAGCGCGGCAGATGGTACTGTCCACAATAAGCGACTCGATATCGAGGTCAGAGGCGAAGTGGGGGTGCATCTGTGTGAAGATACCTTTGTCGCACCATCGAGCAAACCGCTTGTAGCGGGTGTTCCATTTGCCATAGGTGTCTGGTAGAAGTCTCCATTGAGCCCCACTACGAGTCACCCACAGAACCGCTTCGACGAAGCGGCGTGTAGCAACTTCGTCGCCAACATAGATGGTGGGACAGCTAAGAAGAAACCGGTATATCTTATTCCATTGTTCATCGGGTAAGGTTATTGGCGTCATTCTTCTATTATGCCACAACCTTATACTCAAATGTCAACAGAACCTAGTTCGTGTAAAGCCCGTTTTGCTTGTCCGGCACTCGCGGGCTTTTTTATTTTTTGTATTTTACCCCAAAACGCCAATCAAAGCAATGACTATATTTACGGATTTTTCACCACTTTTTTGTTCGATTTTTGGCTTTGTTACAGTGTTCATAAAAACGTCTTCTGCTCGTATCAGAACACCATAATCTTTTGGGACCACATTGTTTTTTTATAAAGAAACCGGAGAGTCCTTGATGTGACGGGACTCATCGATCAGTTGCAGGTTTGTGCGCTTGGTACGTGGCCGATTATCAAGAAGTGGACGACTGATTTCTTGCTTTCTCACCTGCTGCGCCGCAATGCGTCCCCATAGATTGACCACTATACTCTGGAGGTGTACATGATTCACTCGACTCTATGAAACCGATGCGCAGGGCGTCAATGGGAAATGGACTTGACGAAACTGAGGTAATTGAGTAGAATAACCCAAGTTGCCACCTTAGAAAGGAAATAACTTGATGGAGACAGCGAGGATAAAAAGCCGCACTTTTAACTCAAAGCCTGCCGGTGTCACAATATATCACATTGATGTGACGATTTGTGATATTTTGTGACATTGTAATTAACCCAAGTTGCTAGTAATTGAAAATCCATGGGTTTTCCGTTAAAGTAGAGGTAATCCAAACCATAATACCTCAAAGGAGAAACCAAAGGAGAAACCCATGGACATCCAAATTGCAACCATTTTCTATCTCTGTGACAAGCGCTTAGAAGCACTCAACTCAAAACCACACCCACAAACGCAGATGTCTGATGCCGAAGTGATGACCACCGGCATCGTCGCTGCGTTGTTCTTCGGGGCAAACTTGCAAACCACTTGTGACTTTCTAAAGACTCATGGCTATATACCCAAGATGCTTTCAAAAAGTCGATTAAACCGATGTTCACCACATTGTTCAAAATCTTGGGACGAAGCTATGTGCAACTTAATCAACAGAAAATCTATGCACTGGATACCATACCAATTGCTGTTTGTTCCGCATTCGTCGGTCAAAAATCTACACCGATAAGGCATATCGAGGCTATCAAGCGTCCAAACGTCGGTATTTCTATGGCTTGAAAGTTCATCTGCTAGTGACTGCGAGTCGACACCCTGTTGAATTTTTTGTGACCCCAGCCAGTACAGGGGACGTTGAAGGGTTACAGTGGTTTGACTTCGACTTGCCACCGGGCTATGGTGACAAAGCATACAATAATTATGAGATAGAAGATATTGTTACATCAGTCGTTAAAGCCAGTACGCAAGAAGAATTCCAAGCGGCTGTATCCACCATGGGAGACCTACTTGGCTAATTACCATCGTAAGTCTGTTGAGACGGCTGGCAGTTTGATTAACAAACTGCTTCCACGTTCAATCCATGCAGTAACGCAACACGGATTTGAATTGAAAGTGGTCTTGTTTGTATTGGCTAGCAGTATCAATCAGCTCTGAGTTCACTCACATATTCAGTTCACTCACATATTCGATGAATAGGTCGCAACTTGGGTTTGTAATTATCAAAACCGTCTGCTAGAGGCACAGTTGCAGCAAGCGGAAAGTTTGACTGGGGTTGGCTTCTCCCCGTAGGTTGTGGGAGAGGCATCCTTGCTTCGACGACCGCATCCGATAAAATATGTGACATTTTGTGACATCGCGATTATCAAAACCGTCTAGCGGGGGGTTAGGTGGGCTGTGGGAGAAGCATCCTTGCCTCGACGAACTTTGTCCGCATAAACATCCGCTCCCGCAGGCAAATCACACTCGAAACACAACATCCCCTGCACATCGGTAAGCAAGTTTCAAGAATAAACTTTACATTTTGAGCGAGGTGTGGAAGGAAAAAGACGGGAAGGTTGGAAGGTTGGAAGGGATAAACTCTTCCATTCTTCCAATTCTTTAGGTGGCAACGTGGGTTTCCGAGTAACTTTCCGAGAACCTTCCCGTGCAAACCACCCAGAACTCAGTCATAGACTGGGTTCTCAACCTTTTTTGTCTCTATCAAATTCTCGCATTTACTCTGAAAACTCTGAAACTTCCGAACATCTCTCAATAGAATTTACCATTGCCGTCGCTCTTTTTTAGATAGTTATTTCGAGTAGGTCGATTTTCCAAAATCGACATTCGGGTGTCGAGATATGAATCTCGACTGGAATAGATAGCAACTTGGGTTAGAATAGGCGGAAACAGCTAGCAGGAGAATCATATAAAAGATTCATCGTGAAGGCGTGTGAAATCACTGAGAATCTGTGATTCAGTGACCAACGGTGAGATAAGAAACACTCAACTTCGATTCGCGAAGAATTTTGGGCTCGTGGGCTCAAACACTGGAGGTAAGAAATGGTAAATCTAGGTGCTGGACGCTTCATCTATGAAGTGTCCGGGGAAGACTGGGGCAACCTGCCGGAGGACTGGACCTACAAAGAAGCCACTGCCGTGGCTGTAGACTCAGATGATAACGTCTATGTCTTCAATCGCGGTACGCACCCGATGATTGTCTTCGATCCCGACGGTAATGTGCTTCGGACATGGGGCGATGGAATATTCGCCAATCCACACGGCGTGACCATCGGTCCTGACGGCACGGTCTACTGTGTTGACAACGGTGACCATACCGTCCGCAAGTTTACCCCTGATGGGAAGCTCCTAATGACGCTTGGCGAACCTCACCGATCTACGGCGCCGATGAGCGGTCAACCATTCAACAAGCCGACTCATCTGGCCATTGATCCGCGCAGTGGAGACCTGTATGTGGCTGATGGCTACAGCAATGCGCGCGTACACAAGTATTCTCCAGATGGACAACTCCTGTTCTCCTGGGGAGAGTCCGGCACAGATCCAGGCCAGTTCAATATTGTCCATAACATAGCGACAGACAGAGAGGGTTGGGTATACATTGCTGACCGTGAGAACCATCGCGTACAGGTATTTGATCCGAATGGGAGGTACGAGACACAGTGGGGGAACTTATCCAGGGCGGCCTGCATTTGTCTGGACAACACGGATGAACCGTTGATTTATGTCGGAGAGTATTTCGGCGGCATCGCCTCAAACGCAATAGGCACGCGCCTGGGCCCTCGAGTCTCTATCTTCGACGTCAAAGGAAATGTGTTAGCGCGACTGAGCGACGAGTCTTACGGAGATGAGCCGGGACGGTTTTACTCGCCCCATGGAATTGCTGTTGACTCCAAGGGGAACATCTATGTCGCTGAAGTGTCCTGGAGCGACTATGGCAGCAAGATGGATCCCCCGAGAGAGCCTCGTTCACTCCAGAAGTTGGTCAAGAAGAGTTGAAGACACGTCGGCAGAAAGATACGCCACAGCAGTCTACGACAAGTTTGCCGGATAAAGCGGATTTCCCCAACGAGACTCCAAAACATGTTACCAGCCTCCAGGTTAGAAATCGGGATGGCTGCATGTTCTACGACGGCAAATTTCGCTGTTGTGTTAGAATGGAACAGGAATACCGACCAGCTTCGCGACTGAAGTCAACGCTTCCTGATGTTCCTTGCCAACTGGAATGCCAATCTCCGACCATTCTCGTTCGCGTTCCCATTCCAGGCCACCCGGCAGATCTACCCGGTCGTAACCCGGAGCCGGTTTCATCTTTCGGGCATCGCTGATGTGTCGATCCATCTCCTGTTTGAACTCGTCAATCGGTCGGAACCGCGCAATATCAATCGCAAGAATAAAAGCCCCCTGACCAGCTCCCTCCCAAATGGTGGGTGGGTCTGGCGGCTTATCGAATAACCAAATTCCCGCCATAAAACCGCCGAGCGCATGACTCACATGACCGAACCCCAACATCTTGAAGAAGGTTCCAGGAATGCGTTCAAACGCCTGTTCCAGCGGTTCGTGAAAATCAACGCCGGTCGCCATATCGACGACGATGGGCGGTTGATTGCCGCCCGGAATAGCGAAACTCATTGGTGATGCACCCGTTGCAGTCGCAATCACGTCCTCAGGACGGTGGCGAAAACGGTGGGCTGAAACCGCGAAGCCGACGCAATCTTCTTCAAGCGCAAGCCGCGAATACTTGCCCGCGCTGCCAAAGTGGAAATGGTTGCGACTCGTTGCAGCTCCCAGTCCCATCTCTTTGGCTTTCTTGGCCGCCGCCTTTGCGGCAGAATACGTAGCGAAATGTCCCATGCCGCCGTCACCGTCGAAGACCGCTGTTGTCGGGGACTCATCGACAATACGCACGTTTGGCCGCGGATTCACCTTGCCGTCGAGCATCATCTGCACATACCCCGGCGTTTGGCGCGTTCCGTGACTAAATACCCCGCGCAGATCGGTGAGGACAAGCAGGTTGGCGATGTGCGCCGCATCCTGTTCTGAGGCACCCGCTTTCTGGAAAGTTCCACTGATGAAACTTCGGAGTACATCTGGCATGACACGGATAAATTCTTTGGGCGGTACATTCATAACTTTTCTCCGTTGTTTGTTAGTTGGCTAACTTTCGGAAGGTTACAGCACTGCTTTGTAACCATTTCGACCCTGAAATGTCGTCATTATTTCGATCACACCCTCTGAAAATGAACCCCGATCCTTGATCGGGGTTTCGTCGGACTTCTCACACATGCTCTTAGATTTGGCGTTGTATTATAACACCTGATTTCAGATTGATCAATGGGATTGTGAAACCTCTGCTTACGATGCATTGATCATTATTGATTGCAGGTCGATTTTCTAAAATCGACGTCCAGGTCGTATCAAGATGTGAATATCGGAGGCCTCATTCCGATCACCGATTTCGGTTGACACAGCTTTCCGGGTCAGTATAATATGTGGCGATGAACATGGTTGAATCTCTGAACCAATCTCAACGGAAACGACATCGAAATTATGAAAAAAACGACATGGAAGGTTGGCACCCAAAAGAAGATAATCTTGTAAAATGACGGCCATCATTGAAGGCGTGAATTTTACTTGAAGGGTGAAGGGAGGGAACGAGAATGAAGGCCTTGATGATTATCGGGTCAGCAATTTTGTTAGCAATTTTGTTGCAGTTGCTTATATGGATGGTCAGATCGTACATCAGAGATAAAAAGAATCTGTGTGAGTCCAGATCTAAAAGTGGGCATCAGTATAAATCTAATGAAGTGAACAGCCCGATCCGCATTGGCGAACCGGATCAATCGACTGATGTGCTTGCATTGGTCAAGCTATTGAAGGACCAAGATGAGGAAGTTCGTGCTAATGCTGTTTATGCGTTGGCGGAGATTGGGGAGCCTGCCGTGCCCGCGTTAATAAAGGCAATGAGCGATGAAGAAGTGGAAGTTCGTGAATATGCGGCTGGTACGTTAGGGCTGATTGGAAAGTCTTCCAAGGAAGCCGTGCCAACAGTGATAGAGGTGCTGAAGGATGTAGGAGAAGATCTGTGGGTTCGTCGAAACGCGGCTTATGCATTAGGCAACATCGGGCATCCTGCTGCTGTACCTGTCCTGGTAAGGATATTGACAGACAAAGAGGAGGACGAACGGACTCGTCAGTTCCATACCTCCATATCCAGGAAATCATCTATTGCCCCTTTTCGATTTAATCCAATCACCGGACAGTGGTCAGCGTTGATAGAGGAAGAGGAAGCGGGGATTCGTGAATATGCAGCCATGGCATTATGCGTGATTGGGGAACCTGCTGTCCCCACATTGATAGAGGCATTAAGGGATGCAGATGGGTGGGTCCGCCAAAAAGCGGCTTCTGCATTGGGCGCTATTGGGGAACCTGTGGCCGTGCCCGCGTTGATTGAAGCATTGAAGGACGAAGATGAAAAGGTTCGTGAATGGGCGGTTGTATCATTGGGGCAAATTGGCAACCCGGCACTGCCTGCATTGACTGAGGTATTGAGTGAGACGAATATGGTTGTCCGTGATCAGGTTATCGACGCCTTAATTCGAATAGGCACGCCTGAAGCGATGAAAACATTGAAAGAGTACGCGCCTGGCGATCTCCCGTGAAGTTCTACGCTCTCTATCGCAGCATGCCAGGAATCTTTTTGCTGAAGACGAAGATTGTAATCAAATCTTGGACGTGCTCATGCCCACCTGAGTTTGAAGCCCTAATCCATCTCATCAAAGCAAATAATTTTTCAGGTCGTATATACAAAGACGCTCCAAATGTGTGGCGAAAGGAGTTCTCTTTATGTCCAGTATGATCGTCGCTTCCTAACCACTTGCCGTTGAAGAAGGGGCTAAAGTTTTGATGGAAGGCGGCAATGCGGTTGACGCCGCTGCAGATCTGAGGGATTATCAACTCTGCGACAAACCCATCGTCGTCGGCGCCTATCGCGGATATACCATAAAAACCTGCCTGCTTCCCCACGGTGGACCGACGCTGCTGGCTATCCTGAATATTCTGGAAGGCGATGACCTCAGTTCGCTTGAGCATAATTCGCCTGAATACATTTATCGGGTCTCGATGGCGATGAAAGCTGCCTTTGCAGACCGGAATCCTCATCTCAGCGACCCACAATTTGCGGCTATGCCGTTAGGATGGGTGATTTCCAAGGCGCGGACACGGGCGGTGGCGGGATGGCGATTGCAGTTTCGTAGCAAATGCTAACCTTTTCGCTCCCTCTATGTCTCTCCCCAAAGTTGGGGGGAGATAGGGGGCTTGAAATAAGGAGAACTGATGATGGCAAACACGGATAATTTTCCATGGCCCAACGGCTGTCAAGGTGCGGTCTCGATGAGTTTCGATGACGGCAGTCAGTCTCAACTGGATATCGCGATACCGATACTCAAGGAATATGATTTGCTCGGCACATTCTACATCAACCCGCGCGGCGATGACTGGAAGGAGCGGCTTCAACCGTGGCGGGAGATCTCTCTTGCAGGGCATGAGGTGGGGAACCACACCATCCAACACATCTGCCCACGCAATTTGGGTTCAGGGCGCAGGAAATCCCTCGAAAATACCACGCTGGAGGAGATCGAAGCCGACGTTGTGGAGGCGGAAAGACGACTTCACGCGCTTATCCCTCAGCACCCCGTCCGCACATTTTGTTATCCCTGTTATCAGAGTTATGTCGGCGAGGGCCCAACACGACAAAGCTACGTTCCTATCATCGCAAAACATTTTCCCGCGGCGCGGGGTATGGGCGAGGCCCCGAATCACCCTGCATTGACAGATTTGCACTATCTGAGTGCTTCGGTCGTCGCGGGTTGGATGTCAGAAGCCAATCTCTGTAGGTTAGCGGGGGTGGCGCCCGAACAAAGCCGGTGGATGATTCTGGCCTTTCACAGGTTTCAGCAGGATCCCAGTTCTAGTCGAAGTCTGAGCGCCGCTTACCACGGTTCACCGCTTTCCGCCGACAGCCTCCGCGAATTGTGCGCGTATCTTGCGACCCACCGCGATCAGATCTGGATCGCTCCTGTGGTGACGGTTGCACAGAAGATTATCGCCTGGCGTGGAAGTGTGCAGTGTTAACCAGGGATCTGTATCCGTTCGTCATTTGCTGACTGCCGACTGCTTTCGTGGGAGGAACCACAGCGGATGGGGAGAGCAGGAAAATCCCCTGGCCCCCTTAGCTAAAAAACGGTAATCTCCACGCCTGGTATCAAGATTTCTTTCTGATGGAATAACTCTTTCAGTTCCTCTTTGAGGTTAGTGAAGAAGTATGCAGAGTTTGTATCCTGGCCAAACTTGATGACTGTGTACACGATGACATAATCATGATAAACCTGTCCATCTTCTCGCCATGAATCCCTCAATGGAAAATCTCATATGATATGTGTCACGCCGCCAAATCTATCAAACAGTTGTTAATGCACGCGGTCATATTTTTCGATCCATGTGCCATCACTATACTGAAGAAGAAGATAGATTTCGTACTGAGTCACAACCTTTGTCATCAAGCACCTCAAATGGTAGCTGTTTCTCCCGCAATAATTTCATTTGACGATCTGACACGAGATACACATGGTCTTTAGAAGTTCTGGTGGTCCCGCCTTCCTGAATCAATAATCGCCATTAATGTTCCTCTGGTAATTTTATCAGTGGCATCTGGCTAACTTCCATTCAAGTTATCTAGGTTCTGTTACGTTATCCTCAAGCGCCAAACCCAGATTTGTCGTTTACCGATAGACTGCTTGGATCATCGCTCGGATATAACCGACAGCGAACGCCCGACCCGCCCATTGCGCATTTTCTTGCGAAAAGCCGGGCGTGTGATCCATCATGAACGATTCCTCAAAGCCTACTTCTCGATAGGTCTGCATGGCCTCATACATATCCACGTTTTCTTCATCCACGAAAACTTCCTGGAAACTCCTTGGCGTGCCTCGAATGTTGCGGAAGTGGACGTAAGCGATTTTGTTTTGGGATGCGATGCGCCGGATAGCGGAGGGAACGTCCTCCCCCATTTCACGGACACACCCCTGGCAAAATAGCATAGCGTTTGCGTCGCTAGGAACCGTGTTGAACGTGCGCTCAAAGTGGTCGAGGGTCGAGAAAATCCGGGCGGCGCCGCCAAGCGGTTCTGGAATCGGTGGGTCGTCCGGGTGTATAGCGAGTTTTACGCCGGCTTCTTCAGCCACCGGAACAATGCGTTCAAGGAAATACTGCAAATTCTCCAGGAGCTTTTCTTCGGAAATGTACTTTTCGGGAACGTCCGCCGGATCTTTCATGAACTCGTCATAATCAAAGGTGCTATAGCGAGCACCGCCGTGGCCAATCGTTGATGTCGTCCTGAAATCCCCGATCGGTTTGAAGTTGTAACCCAGCGTCCAAATTCCCACGGTGCCAAAGTTTCTGATCATCGTGCACCACGCCTCGATCTTCTCGTCCCGGTCAGGCAAGGCAAGAGTAATCTCGTCCCAGCAGTTCATTCCCACGTTATCCAGCTTCATTCCGTGAGAATCGACCCGCTTGCTCATCTCCTTCCAGAAATCGGTGCGGTCGACCCCGTCTCTGAGGTTCGGTGGAGAGGGATTGATTGTGACATAATCCACGCCGATGGCTTTGAAGAAACTCAGGTTATCGTCATCAATGTGAGTCCAGGGAAGTTGCTCTTGAATCGTCATTATAAGCACCTCCAGTTCAATCGGCATTTTCTCGTTGATGCTTCTTGATTCTGTGAAAAACTGTAATGGTCAAAAGGTTCAAGAGTTCATGGGTTCATTGAACTCTTGAACTCAAATCTCTGGTCGTTGGGTTGATACGCTAAATGCAACAGGTTTTTCCTTGGGAGTCGGAGTGGTTTCTCAGCCAGTACCGCTCCGGCGAAAAATTAAGCGTTCTAGCGTGTCGCCGCTGAGTGCGTCACATGTGCGTCACACTGCCCGCCAACGTGATGTAATATGCCGTCAGGATACTGTCATCAGACAGTTGGGTGGAGACTGTCATCAGACAGTTGGGTGGAGACTGTCATCAGACAGTTGGGTGGAGACTGTCATCAGACAGTTGGGTGGAGACTGTCATCAGACAGTTGGGTGGAGACTGTCATCAGACAGTTGGGTGGAGACTGTCATCAGACAGTTGGGTGGAGACTGTCATCAGACAGTTGGGTGGAGACTGTCATCAGACAGTTGGGTGGAGACTGTCATCAGACAGTTGGGTGGAGACTGTCATCAGACAGTTGGGTGGAGATCGGATATCCGTCTGGCAGCAACATACAGTCTAAGAACAATTCTGGCGTTCACTCAAGGCGCTGCTGAAGCTGTCAAAGATGAGTTTTGATGGTCGAGAAGGGGTCTACAGCGGCATTGCCACAAAAGTGCTTTCATGCTTGATAGGATTCTTCCTTTGTCAGGAAATAGAATGTGAATTCCCATATTCTTCTCCTAGGTTCTATTGACATTTGAGTATAAGGTTGTGGCATAATAGAAGAATGATGCCAATAACCTTACCCGATGACCAATGGAATAAGATATACTCGTTTCTTCTAACTTGTCCCACCATCTATGTTGGCAACGAAGCGACAACACGCCGCTTTATCGAAACTGTTCTCTGGGCGACCCGTAGCGGGGCTCAATGGCGGATTCTGCCAGACACCTATGGTAAATCGAACACCCGCTATAAGCGTTTTGCTCGGTGGTGCGACAAAGGTATCTTCACACAGATGCACCCCCACTTCGCCGCCGACCCCGATATCGAGTCGCTTATTGTGGACAGTACAATCATTCGAGCGCACCCGTCTGCGGCGGGTGCCGAAAAAAAAAGGGTGGCACTGAAAACCAAGCGTTAGGCTGCTCTCGCGGGGGATTCAGTACAAAAATTCACATCACCGTTGACGGCCTGGGTAATCCCCTAAGAATTCATCTGACGCCCGGTCAAAGAAACGACATAGCGGAAGCAGAAGCGTTGATACTTGGATATAAAAGCGAGTATGTGATTGGAGACAAGGGATATGACTCCGACAATTTTATCGCCGTTATTGAGGCGAATGGAGCGATTGCGGTGATACCGCCAAAAAGTCATCGTGTGGATCAAAGAGATTACGACAAACATCTGTACAAAGAGAGACATCGGGTTGAATGTTTCATTAACAAGATAAAGATGGTATCGCCGCATCTTCTCTCGGTTCGAGAAGTTAGCTATCCGTTATTTTGGATTTCTCAGCTTTGTCGCCACTCTTATATGGCTCCCTTGAAATGTCAACAGAACCTAGTATTCATGATAACGATCTATTTTGTGAACATCATTTACTCAAAAGCAAAGTTTCGGAACGTGTTAAGAGTCTGATTGCGGAAAGGAAAACGATACCGGAAATCCGAGAGCAAGTCCACGCCATGTGGGCAGTTCAGGGCTGGCCGGAAGCAGACATTGAGGCAATGATTAAGGATGTCCTACCAAAAATCACGCCGATTTCTGCTACTGCCTTGGATCAAAAAGAGTTTGACCTGATCCGCTTTGCGGTGCCTAACTTCATTCCTGAGGGGTTGACCATCCTTGCGGGGCCCCCGAAGATTGGAAAATCGTTTTTGTGCTTGAACATGGCGTTGGCCGTTGCTAGTGGGGGCTTTGCTGTGGGGAGTATCCCCATCCCTACTACAAGCAAGGTGCTTTATTGTGCCCTGGAAGACTCTGAAAGATAGCTGCAAGATCGGATGCGGATGTTAGGAATTGACGGCATCCCGGAAAACTTGTATTTTCTCCCGCTCGGCGGTTTCCCGACGGTGCTTGATGAGCTTGGCTGGTCTCTCCTTGAACGGGAGATCGATGCACATGGCTTTAAGTTTGTAATAGTTGATACTTGGCAACGAGTCAAAACGTCCAAAACGGGCAAGGGTAGCAATTTGACGCTGTACGAGGAAGATTATGAGCTACCCGGCAAGCTTCAGGCTTTCGCCACTCAGAAAGGGATCGCTATTTTGGTTGTTCATCAAGGCAAAGATGAAGATAATCCATTTCACGATATAAGCGGATTAACCGGAATGCAAGCAGCACCTAACGCATTGATTACGTTGCGAAGGAAGAACGGGGGCATCGTGTGCAGTGTTGCGGGACGGGACTTTGAATCAAGAGAGTTAGCGATGTCGTTTGACAAGGGGCATTGGCAAATCGAAGGGGATGCAGATATGGCATTTGGGGTTGAGAAACCAGAGCGGGGGCGTTATAGCCCGGTACTAAATAGCGATTCTGTAAAGGATCTTCTGAAAAAACTGATCAAGGGGGCGTGGTATCTGATCAAGTGGTGGTATCTGATGCCGTTTATCAGCGGGCTGCTGGGTGAGCTTCCGTTGGGGCTTTGAATTGTAGCAGGGCGTGGTGTGAAAGAAGGGTAAGCCTTCCTGTACGACTCCGCAGTCGTTCGTGTCTTGGAAAACTCCGATGCGGGTATTCTACTCTAACAACGACCGATACCGTACCTCCGCTGCTTCGCTGCTTCGCTGCTCGGAATGATCTTGTATGACATGCGACTTGCATTCGCTCTCTGCTGCGTGGCCTCCGCCTTTGCCTGTACTATCTGGTCTTCAATCTTATTATTCCCCTTCACCTCCACGATTACCCACGAGTCATCATCCTTCTGCATCAGGAAGTCAGGGTAATACCGCCTGATGGCATGGGATTCAGGGTCAATGTACTGGATGTAGAAGTCTGATTGTCCATACGTCAACATTCCCGTGAAATAGACCTTTTCACTTTCCCTTCCCTCAATAGAGACCAGAATAACGCGCGTTCGGGCGTAGAGTCAAAAGCATAGGTATCGAGATGAAAACTCTTGTGCTCGTAATTTCTCCCTTCCGGTGTATCGTCTGTTACAACCAAGCTCGGAGTCGATCGAACTTTGTAGTATCCATCCTCCGGCTCTTTGACCAATTCGATCTCTTCTGGTTCGTGGTGTTCAAATTCCTTCAGATTATACAGAGCCTTAAAAAGACGCGGAATAATCCAGTCGTTTGGTTTTTTGAGGATGGACAGATATTTTCTGAGATGTGGCATGTTTCGTGAATGAACTCCGATCTGAACCAATGAATCCCTGAACTCATTTCCCTTCTCGCCGACGAGCTATTTCATGACCATCAAACAGGTCGTAAGCAATCGTCCCTTGACTTTGCGCCGGTGGAGAGGCGCCGAGAATATGACAGAAGGTCGGTACCACATCGGCGGCGTGGATGTAGCCGTGCGCATCATAGTCACGCTCGTAACCCTTTTTGACCCCCGGTCCAGCTAACAGCAGTGTTCCAAAACTGGACGAAAGGTCGTTTCGGGTGGGAATAAAGCCGCCGTGGTGTGCGCCGTAGACTTCGGGAGCCCCGACCGACCCGCCACCGACGATTCCCTTCCACTGACCGTAGTAACCACTAACATAGCCGTGGTCCCAGGCGAAGACGACATCGCCGCACTGGTCACCCCATTGACCGAGGAGGTAGGCGTCCCGCTTCGGTAGGGCGATGGCGATGGGCGTCCGACCAATCCCTTCATCGACCCAGGTTCGCAGCGCCAAAAGGAGCTCGCGCTCGATTTCGTCGAACGCAGGGCCCACATCCGCGTTGATGAAGATGTCGAAGCCTTTGTCGTCCTTGAGGTAAGCGCGAGTCTTCTCCCAATCGATGTCCTTTTCCAGGACCTCATCGCGCTCGACCTCTTCCGCACCGTCCTTGAGGACGGTGAATCCCTGATCGACGAGGAACTTGCGAATGTTGGCAATGCGAACGTCCGGGTAAGCGCCGTGATCACCGAGGACGCTGATATAAGCCTCCACATCCACCGCCTCCCAGATCCGTCCCAGAACCCGGTCGCCAACCTGATACGCCCGACGGAAGTAGTCCATCGCCTGGTCTGCGTTGCCTGGGTCGTAGCCCGGACAGACGGGGTCTACATCGTTGAGGTGGATGTGGTTCAGGTAGTCGTAGAGGTGCCAATGGCAGATAAAGAAGGAGCAGCCCCGTTCATGGAGCATGTAGTTGGCGACATCGGCGAACCAGAGTCCTTGATATTCGCACTCCTCAAGCGCTGTGTCGAAGTCCGCCATACCCGACGTGTAAGGCGTCATGGAGGCATGTTCTTGATAGGGGCCGAAGCGTTCAATGAGGCCTGCGGCTAAGTCGTCCGGATAAGTGAATCCGTCGGCATACGTGACCTGTGAACGGTAGAGTTTCAGGTGTTCCCCATCAGGCGAGAGTTCGATGACCTTAAACCGGACGGACGCTCGTTGCTCTCTACCATCGATCCGGAAGGTTTCAATTGCCCAATCGCTCCACTGACCGACTTCAGCTTCGGCGACTCGGGCACCGCCATCTTTCCCCCGACAGATCAGCAAGCGGTCATACCCTTCCCCGCGGCTATCAAGGGTGAGCAGGTGAAAGGTGTTGACGTCACTGGCAAGACGAGCATGAATCTCAATAATCGATTCAAGCGGTGGTGACTGACTCGGTGGTAGATTCTCCCAGCCAGCAGCGGGACGCAGCGGCAGAATTGGCTGGACGCTCCGTTGCGCCCGACGGACAGCCGTTCCGTCATGGTCCATCTGGACGGTGGCGACATCCTTACCGGTGGTGTAGGCTTGACAAGAGGCCACCTCATAGGCGGTGCTGGCGTGGCCGGGGTGACCGAAGCCGTCCACCACAAACCCGGATTTGACGCCTGAAGGGTGAGCAGCAGGGTAGTGGACAGCGACGCTTGTTTTGCCTTCACGCTCCAGTGCATTCCAGATCCGCTCGGCATTAGGAGCGTGACCGTCGAAACTATCGATGCGTTTGCCGGGAGCGACCTCCACACGCCAGCGGGTGACGCCGTGTGTGCCGGTGTGTGCGCCGGTAGAAAGGGTCGCCCAATTCGTCGGCGTCCAAACCGGAAAGGAAGGAAAGGTCTGGTTTACTGTGCCTTCTTTGAGCATTCGTTCAAAGTTCGGCAGACAGCCATCGGCAACAAATTTCTTCATCATCGGGACGATAAAACCATCCATCCCGTAGGCATAGATTTTTTTGGACATAGAAATCTCCTTTTGAAATCAACGAATCATCGTAAAACTTAATGGAATCTACCCAGGACTATTGATTCACGAACTTTCAACTTTGAAAATTACTAAGAACTTGACCGACCCCAGCCGCATATTGAGTCTCGATAATGTCCCCGAAAAGACCGGATTGTGTTAAAGCCCACTAAATCCTTTTGTATCGGGTTGACCGAGAGCGTCCGACCTTCTGAATGAGGTCCTTTTCAAGTAGGGCATGCAAATCGCGTTTAAGTAAAGGATTTTTGCGTAAAAGTATCGCTCTCCGCATTCAGTGCGAACCTCTGCCTCCACATTTTCGACGATGTACGATTTCCCATGAAGCCAGTGTTGCTTTTTCACTTTCTTTTTTTCTGTTCGATCGCCACAGAATTCACAAATCATATCTTCCCTGATACCGATGTCTGCGAATCCCCACAAATCATCGAAACCAGCGATCCCAAATCCACCACCTCGAAGTCAGGGCGAGCGCTTGCTTTTGGAGTTGCGCCAAACCCTCGTTTCCCCTTTCTCCGATTGACCCAGACAGTGGACAGCCCCATCTGCTTTGCCGGGATAATATCGTGATAGACGCTTTGCCCAATGTGGAGAATCTTGTGGGGAGGAACCCCAATTCGCTCAATTGCAAACTCGAAATTCCGTAACGCGGGCTTATAGGATTTGATCCGTTCTGCGGGGATGATAAAGTCAAACGCCACCTTGGGATATTTCAAGGACTCGGCGAAGAGATCCAAATCGACGTTTGAGATGACCGCCAGTCGAAAGGATTTCTTCAGGGCTTGCAATGCCTCAACCGTATCTGGAAACGGTTGCCAATCCTTCAGCGAATCGGCGAGACAATCGAGTTCAGCGGAGATCGGTACAAAACCCAGTTTTTGACCAAACCCCTGTATCACTTTTCTCAGAATTTCACGGCACTTCACATATTCTCCCGCCTCCGCTTCCGATTCTAGTTGCGCATAAAGTTCAAGAATCTGCACTTCACTCAGGTCGATCCGATGGAAGGAAAGCACCGGCCTTACAGCGGTGAGGATTCCACTTTCCCAATCAATTAGCGTTCCATAGCAATCAAAACTGAGAGCCTCGTATTGATCAGTCTTCATAACTTTTCCTAACCGTCGGGTCTCAAATCCAGTCGCCGCTGGATCCTTGCGAAGGTTCCATAACCTTCGCAAGGTTAAATTACCAAGAATTATACCATATCAGCATCAGAGAGAGCGACGATTTATCCATCTAATTGGACTAAACAAGTATTTGCCCGAAACGTCCAAGTAGTGTCACATAAAAAGGCGTGCACAGATATGCTATTAACGAGTGGAAAGCCCGGCGGACTGGATGTTTGCCACATGGCAGATTTGTCGATTGAGCAGCGCTTGCGGCTTTACGGTCGAGGATACTATGAACCGCTGTGGCCAGTCGTCGCCGGAGAATTTGTGACCTTGACCTTAGCGACGCTGCTACGCCACGAATGGGGCAAGAATCCTGCTCTGGGTTGACGTAGATGGTCACCCAATGGGAGACGAATACGAGACTGATGGCAGGCAGCTCATCAATGTATTCGTAGAGGGAGCAGCCCCCACCGAGCGGATTGATCTCTTGCGCGGCACAGCGGCCCTGTGCCGTTGGAACATTGCGCTGCCAAGCAAGGGAACTGATGTCGTGATTTGTGTTTTGTGGGGTGGAACGGAGAAGCGTGGGACAGCCCGGGACCAACGTGTTACGTGGGACGGCACGTTACACGTGTCAGGAGGGCGCTTTCTGGACGCCCAGCCAATTCTGCGATGTCGTTCAGATGGAGAATTCTGAGACCATAACATGGCAGTCCGCCGCGGCAGGAAACAACGCCGGATTGGCCCTCAAAGTCCAAGGAGGCGCAGCGACTGTGTGCCACTTCTCGTCGGGACCGTGTTCATTTGAGTTCAGGCTGAATCAGGTGACGCTGGCTCCAATGGTGGTCAATGCCGGGGGCGTGGGACGCCACGTCACCGTCGGCCCAACGCTCAGAGAAAACGGGCCTCGGAAAGTTAAACTCACCTATTGGGATACCAAGCAAGTTGGCGGCGTATTCCCCTATTGGGTGCGGGTTGTCTAGGTTGATCAAGCCATTGCCTGGAGCAGTCCAGTGTATGTGACACGTCTACTTTGAAAATCGACGAATGGACGAAACATTTGTCAGAAAAGGAGATCTACAATGTCTTCAGAAGTACATTCTTCCATTGAAGAATCGCCAATACAGCGAGGGCTCACGCCCCAGCAAATCCAACAGTTCAAGGATGATGGCTTTCTAATCATCCGCAATCTACTCCCCCGCGAGGCGCTTCAGCCGTTGATTGATGAACTGGCGCAGCAGGTCGATGAGGCAACGAATGAAGCGGTACAGCGAGGGCTGCTCGATCCGGCGTACAGGTTTGAGGACACGCCCTTTGAAACCCGTTTGGCGCTAGTGTGCCAAGCCTGCTCGGAGCGCAACTGGCCGTGGAAACACTATTTTTCTGGTCAAAAACCAAGAACTGCCGGGATGTTCACGCTCAGAATGGCGCCCGCTTTACTGGACGTGGTGGAATCGCTGATTGGGGATGAAATTCTGGCGCACCCGCAATTTAACATCCGCACCAAAATGCCGGACCAGGAGATAACAGTCATCCCCTGGCACCAGGACCTAGCGTACCTGAAATCGGAAGAAGCGGGGGACACGTTGGTTGTGAATTTCTGGATTCCGCTTGTGAATGCCACAGCCGTCAACGGTTGTATGGAGGTCATGCGGGGGTCACATCGTCTGGGACTGCTGCCACATAGCCGTCTCATATCAACACCTGGCCATAAGGGGGGCACAGGTATCCCCGATACCGACCTGCCGACCTGTGAAGTTATGACCGGGGAAGTCAGCGTGGGTGATGTCTTGATGACGACAGAACGGTTGGTGCATCGATCGATTCCCAACCGGTCAAATACCGTCCGCTGGAGCGTCGATACACGGTACAACCAAATTGGGCTTCCGACCGGTCGTGCGAATGTCCCCGGCTTTGTCGCCCGCAGCCGCAGAAATCCTGAGAGTGTGGCGCAATCACATTACGACTGGAATCGGCTTTTTACCTGAAAGGTCAGAATTGTAGGTCGAGATTCAGATCTCGACATTGTGGAAACTACGTTCCTGTGTCGATTTTGGAAAATTGGCCTACACATCAATAAGGAGATAGCAGTGGGAGACACAACGACGAGAGATGTCGCGGCCTTACTGGAGGAAAGTTACTGTGCAGACAGTCCACGTTCGCAGGAACTCTTTGAGCGGGCGCGAAAGGTGATGCCAGGTGGGGCAAAAGGCGCTTACTTTCACCAGCCGTACCCTCTCACGATGGAGCGTGGCGAGGGGTGTTACCTGTATGATGTAGAAGGGCAGCAATATGTAGACTTTGCCAATCACCACACGGTGCAGGTTCTGGGACATAACTACCCGGCGGTCGTGGAAGCCGTGCAAAAACAGATGGTGCGAGGCATTGCGTTAGGGGGCCCTGTTGGTGTTGAGACAGAGTTATGCGAGGAGATGTGTCGTCGGGTGGCATCGCTGGACCGTATACGGTTCTGCAACTCCGGCACCGAGGCGACGTTGCACGCCATACGACTGGCGCGCGGTTTCAGTGGACGCCCCAAAATCGCCAAGTTCGAGGGCGGCTATCATGGCAGCCACGATGTCGTCGAAGTCAGTTCCTCGCCCGCTCTGGACAAAGTGGGTTCTGAAACGGCGCCCAATCCCGTCCCCTCGGCGGGCGGAATGTCCCCTCACGCGGTTAAAGAGGTCGTCGTACTCCCTTACAACGACGAAGCCTCCGTTGAGAAACTCGTCGTTCAGCATCGTGATGAACTTGCCTGCGTCATCTTCGATACCAAAGCTGGCATCCTGCCGCAGCGTAAGGAGTTCGTCCAGTTCGTCCGAGAGATTACTCGAGAAAACGACCTGCTGCTCATCCTTGATGAAATCGTCGGCTTCCGAGTCGGGACGGGCGGGTTGCAGGAGTACTACGGCATTACCCCTGACTTGACCACTTATGGAAAGGTTGTCGGCGGTGGCTTTCCTGTCGGCGCGTTTGGCGGGCAGGCGGACATCATGGATTTATTGGACAGTACGCGAGGAAGCACGGGCTTCTTCCAGAGCGGCACATTCAGCGCACACCCCATCACGATGACTGCGGGATTGGCGACCCTGAGACAACTGACGCCTGACGCTTTTGCCTACCTGAACGGGTTAGGCGACCGGCTGCGCACCGGGCTGAACGACCTGTTCGCTCGTAACAATATAGCTGCGAAAGCGGTGAACACGGGCTCGGTGTTCAGCATTCACTTCACCGGCGAAGATCTCATTAACTATCGCAGCCTTGCCCGCACCGACAAGGCGATAGCGCATCGCGTCTTCCTCTCGCTATTGGAGCAGGGGTATTTCCTGAGTCACGGACTGTCAATGAACGCGCTGTCGCTGCCGACGGAAACCAGCCATGTGGAGGGATTGATAGACGCCGTGGAAAAAGCTGTCGAGCAGGCGAAGTAATTGTTCAAAACCATCATTTTCAGAAGTTAGAATCTCGGTTCGCTTCTTAGCAGGAGAGCAACATGAAACATTTAAACGTCGTTCTCATCTTCGGCTGCCTGATTTTATCTGGAGTGATTACGTTTGCCTAAGATGAAGGCACAACCGCAACTAGTAGAGTGTATGGTCAGATTAAAGGACGTCCCCCGCTGACCGCTGAGGAGTTGAAGCCCGGTGGGATCACTGAGATGGATCCCTCGGAGTTACATCCCATTGCTGGTGTCAGAGTGGTTATCGTTCGTACTGACGGAACTGAATACGAAACAGCGACGGATAGCCATGGGGAGTATGAATTCTCAAGCCTACCTAGGATATTAACCAATGAGTATTTATAGAGATAGCTACGGAGATCGGTTTGGCAGATCTGTCACGGTTGTCGCCGGAGGCGAGCACTATGTGCCAATACAGATGGCGAAAAATCGATCTAAATGAAGATTACTGATTCCATTAGCGATGAACCTGGTATTCTCCGCAAGCTGCATCTTCTGGATATGGATGCTTATTAACTGTGTGACTGAAAAACTCGTTGAGGGAAATGGCAAAGTTGTTTGGATTATTTTCGTCGCTTTCGTTCCTTTGATAGGCGGTACGATTTATTTCTTTGTGAGGCGACCAACACGCTTAATAGTACAAGAGAAGAGGTGACCAATTAGTATAACCGTAGTCGCGTGGATCATCATCTTAATATTTGGTGCAGCTCTGGGCACTGCGGTTATGCTGCTTATTCCCATAGTGCCTGAAATAGGGTGGGCTAGGGCAGCGACCACGCCTGACCAAGCGGTAAGGGTTTCTATGGGGGGGCGGGGATAGTCTCAGGTATAGCCATGCTTAAGAGGCTCAACTGGGGCCGTCTGCTGTACCTGTGGTATGTGCCTATTTCGTTCGTTCTCTCCTGAATTCGTTATGGATTTCAGCCGATGTTTATACTGGAGATCGCTTTATACGTTGTTGTTTTTGGGATCCTCATGAGGCCCGCCTCATTAGCGTTTTTTCGCAGAAAATCGTCCTGAATCATCTTGAAATAGGGGGTAAATCATCATGTCTGACACTAACACCCACACATACGATTTGCTTATCCGCGCCGGGCGCGTTGTTTGTCCGGCGACCGGGCTGGCTGGGCCAGGCGCCGTGGCGGTCCGGGGGGATCGAATCGCTGCTGTCGGCGATAACATCAACGGGGCTGCACAGGAGACACTGGATTTCCCGGACGCCATGCTGCTTCCGGGGCTGGTGGATATGCACGCCCATCCCGCACACGAAGGTTCAAAGTACGGGGTTGACCCCGACGTTCATTTCCTTCCCCGAGGTGTTACCACTGTGCTTTCTCAGGGAGATGCGGGCGCCGCCAACTGGACCCAATACCGTGAATCTGTCATCGAAGGCGCACGCACGCGCGTCCGGCTGGCTATCAACCTGTCCGCCCGCGGCGAATCTATGCCGGGCGGTTGCTTTGAGAATTTAGATGATGTGGATGTAGATGCCTGCGTCGGAGCAATTGAAGATGGAGGCAAGGCAATCTGGGGCATCGCCGTTAACATCAGCGCCTCCTGCTGCGGCGACACAGCCCCCCACGAGGTGATGCGGCGAGCGCTGGCTGTCGCCGACCGAACCGGCTGTCCGCTGCTTTTCGGCACACATCGGCAGGCGGAGTTCCCTTTGGACGAGCAATTGGCGTTGCTGCGGCCCGGCGACATTGTCACCTACTGTTTCCAGAGCGATGTTGACTGCATTGTGAAGGAGGGTCATATCCGGGACGAGGTTTGGGAAGCCCGCGAGAGGGGCGTCTTGTTCGATGTGGGGCACGGCATGAATTCGTTCAACTTTGACGTAGCGGAGGTGGCGATTGCGGATGGGTTTCCGCCAGATACGATCTCGACGGACCAGTACCTTCAACATGTAGGGAGCAGCCCTCAACATGACTTGCCTCGCACCCTTTCCAAGCTAATGGCTGCCGGAATGTCTGAGGCAGATGCCCTGGCGCGAGTGACGGCACGTCCAGCAGAATTGTTAGGACTGTCTGGAGAGGTTGGAACGTTAGCGCCCGGTGCGTGCGCTGACCTCGCTGTATTGCGCTGGAATCCGGATGCGCTGCTCCTGCGAGACGTCACGGGCGCTGAGCGTCCGGGAGGCTGCTGGGAGCCGATTCTCACTGTGCGGGTGGGGGAAATCGTCCGTCCCGAGCCTAATACATTGTCTAATAAATCCTGACATGTTATGAATAGAACGCTGATGACGCGGATTTTCACGGATTTGATTCAAAATCCGTGCGAATCTGTGCTATCTTGAGCTCAAAGATCAACTCAAGCATACAAATAGAGGATATAGCAGAAGATTTGATAGAGAAGCCAACTCGGCCATGGAAGGAAAACGTATATCATGGGCCGAAGCCAGAATATGAGAATCCAAGACATCGCGATCCAGTTGCGCCAAATATTCAAGGCGACCCAGAAGTCTTCGAGATCGAAAACGAAGCGATAGATCCCAACGAGCACATAGCAGCAACGATCGAGTCAATCGTTCTGGACCTGGGGGCCGGGAGACGTATTGATCGACGAAACTCAACCTAGGCATTCAATGATCAAGAAACAGTATCCTAACGGAAAAAGGCGGAGGTAAATCATGTTAATTATTGATGGCGACTATCCCATGGCGCATGGCGCGGTTGACCTGAATCGGGATCTGACCCTTCCGATTGACGAAGTCCGCGCGGTGCAGGAAGGCTCGCGGGAAGCAGCACGATGGCCCGCATCTGAAACGATGGCGTCCCTGCCGGAAATGCGACGCGGAAAAATTGCAGCGGCGCTGGTTAAAATCTCGGGACGGATTCAGCGGAAAGGCAGCCCCATCTGGGGATACAGGAGTGGTGATATTGCCTATGCCGCGGCCCAAGCGGGCCTTGCCTACTATCGGATTCTGGAGCGTAGAGGCGAGGCGCGTATCCTGAAGACTCGTGAAGATTTCAACGCCCACATACAGACCTGGTCGGAAGCTGAGAGTTATAACGATTTGCCAATCGGCATGGTCCTCGGTATGGAGGGGGCAGACCCCATTCTCTGGCCCGAACATGTTCACGAGTGGTGGGAAAGCGGACTGCGAACAATCAACCTGGCACATTACGGTGTCAGCACATATTCCCACGGGACAGGCAGACCCGGTGGTCTGCTGCCTCCCGCCAAACCGCTCCTGCGTGAGATGGACGGGCTGGGGATGATTCTCGACCTCACCCATACCGCTGATGAAGCTTTCTGGCAGGCGCTGGATCTGTTCTCCGGCCCGGTGATGGCAAGCCACCAAAACTGTCGGGCGTTGGTCCCCGGCGAACGACAGTTTTCCGATGAACAACTCAAAGTTATCCTGGAACGCGGCGGGGTGATTGGCGCATCAATGGATACTTGGATGCTCTACCCGAGAGGAAACCTGGATTGGGGTGGGAAGGTTTTTCCAGCCCGTCGTAGCCGCTTCCCGAGAGAGGCTGTCACCCTGGAGAATCTGGTGGACAACATGGACCATGTGTGCCAGTTGGCGGGGAATTCGCAGCACGCCGCCATTGGCGGGGATACAGATGGCCAGGGCGGGAAAGACGGCGCCCCGTACGAAATCGACACAGTGGCAGATTACCAGAAGATTGCGGAGGTCCTTGAGAGGCGTGGGTATGCGCAGGAGGATATCGTCAACGTAATGTACCGCAACTGGCAGCAATTTTATGAGCAGTGGCTCCCCGCTGCGTGAACAGATGTTGCCAACGAAAAAGGAGTGTTAATGCATGAGAGTGATTACTGGCGCAATTGGTCATGAGACAAGCACGTTTACCACAGTCGCCACCACCTGGGAAAGCTATCGTAATGAGCGATTCGGCTATCTAATCGGAGACGAAATCATCAGCAAGTTCCGCGACACCAACACGACCATTGGCGGATTCATTGAGGGAGCAGAGGCATACGGATTTGAGCTTATCCCCACGATCTTTGCCAACGCGCATCCGAGTGCGCCAACGCCGCGGGATATCTTTGATGCCATTCTGAAGGATATGCTGGACCGAATTGCTGAAGCAGGCCCGATTGAAGGCGTCCTCCTTGACCTGCACGGCGCGATGGTAGCGGAGGGCATCGACGACGGCGAAGGTCATATCCTGACGGCCGTGCGAGATTTGGTCGGACCACAGGTCCCTATCTTGGCGGAGTTAGACATTCATTCCAACGTCTCCAAGCGCATGGTCGAGATGGCTGATGTGTTGATCGGGCGGGAGACCTACCCGGAGATCGATCAGGCGGAGCGAGCCCGCGAATGCGCTGATGTTCTGGTGGGCATGCTCCGAGATGGCCTGCGCCCCACCATGGCGCTGCACCAGATTCCCCTGGTCTGGGGGATGAATCAGGTCACGGCGCACTCGCCGATGCGGGAAGCGATTGCTGAATTACACAGAATAGAGGCGCAGCCCGGGGTAATTTGTGGCTCGATTGCCACCTGCTATCCATTGGCTGACATCCCGGACCTGGGCGCGTCGGTTTATATCGTCACCGACAACGATCAGGCGTTAGCACAGCAGTACGCGGATGAATTGGCGGAATGGATCTGGGAGCGCCGGGCGGATTGGCATACATCCATGCCGCCGGCGCGTGAGGCACTCGCGCAAGCTGAAGCGGCAGGAAAATATCCGGTGATTTTTGCCGATCGAAATGATAACACCGGCGGCGGTTCACCGGGGGACAGTACCGGCGTATTGCAGACGTTTATTGATGCTGGATTGGAGGACGCCTGTCTCCTCTACATCGTCGATCCGGAGGCGGTGGCGCAATGCCAGCAGGCTGGCGTGGGAGCGACGTTGACCTTAGATGTAGGTGGGAAATCAACCCCCCTCCAGGGACAACCCATCAGCATGACGGTGGAAATTGTCGCGCTTTCAGATGGTCGCTTCCGCTACGACGGTCCGAGGAATGCCGGACTGGAAGGCAGCATGGGCCCCTCGGCATATATCAGACAGGGTGGGATTCATGTCCTGCTGGTAACCGAACGTGAGCAACCTTACGGTACCGCTTTTGCGCGAACCATGGGTTTAGACCCACGCCGGATGCGTTACATCGGCATCAAATCCACCGTGCATTTTCGGGCCGGCTTCGAGTCGTGGGCGAGGGCAATCTACACGGTGTCCGAACCGGGAGTACATAACCCAACTGGGGGAGAATTGCCGTTCCACAATCTGGGTCGGAAGCTGTATCCATTTGATGACATTTAGGAGGAATGGTTCATTTTCCTGTGCTATCGCTAAATATCTGATAAGCCGCACGATGACCGATCCATGCGTGAAACGTGAAACCGCTTACGCATCACGCTTCATATATGGCGTCGTGCAGTTGAGGGTCCCAATCACACGGATCGGCGCTGTTCATTTTCCGTCAGAGTTAGGTTGATATTTTTCAAAGCGCCGAAAAATCGGAGAACAAGCTAGCAGCTTGTTCTCCTAAAATCGTCAGCCAAATCGTGAACCATTCCCACGAATCTTCTCACAAACTTAGTGATAGTAGACCATCCCGCCTCACTCATTACTGCGCATGACAGATTAATGGACAAAACATCACAACCTGCAATAAACCCCGTCGCTCACCAAATCTTTACACTGATAGCGCCAATCCTCCTCCGGATTATCGAAGAGATAACGCGCCTCTTTCGGGCCCCAGGCGCCGGCTGGATAGCCATAAATGTTGATGTTCGGGTTTTCTTTCCAGGCCTTTAAAATGGGGTCCACAAATCGCCAACAGGCCTCTACGGCGTCGGCACGGGTGTAGAGCGTCGCATCACCCAACATGCAATCCAGCAGCAGACGTTCGTAAGCGGAGGGAAGATAGGCATCTGTCAGATCCGAATAATGGAAGTCCATATTCACATCTTCGATCTGAAAACCGGCGCCCGGCATCTTCATCCCAAATTTCAGCAAAATCCCTTCATCGGGCTGAATCCAAATAATCAACTGATTACAATTACGACCGAGATTGTTTTGGGTAAATAAATGATGGGGAGTTTGCTTGAAATAAATGACTACCTCCGTCACGCGGGTGGGAAGGCGTTTTCCAGTACGGATATAAAAGGGGACGCCGCCCCAACGCCAGTTATCGATATACAATTTCAGTGCGACATAAGTTTCCGCCCGGGAATCCAGAGCGACATTTTTTTCACTGCGGTAAGCCAAAACTTTTTCGCCATGAATTATTGATTCTGTGTACTGACCACGTACCACATATTTCCCCACGTCTTCGGGGTTAATCGGGCGTAAAGACTGGAAGACTTTTACGGTTTCATTCCGCACGCCATCGGCGTCAAAACTGGCGGGCGGCTCCATGGCGATAGTCCCCAGTACCTGCAGCAGGTGATTTTGCACCATATCCCTCAACGCCCCGCATTCATCATAATACCCACCACGGTTTTCCACACCGATAGATTCTGCGGCAGTCACTTCGACATGATGAATAAAATTCTGATTCCACAACGGTTCAAAAATGCCGTTAGAGAAACGAAACGCCAGCATATTTTGCACCGTTTCCTTGCCTAAATAATGATCAATTCGATAAATTTGACATCCCTGGAAGATCTGCTGTATTTTGGCATTTAAAGCTCGGGCAGAGTCGAGATTATAACCAAATGGTTTTTCGATAATGATGCGTTTCCATCCGTCCCCATTTCCCTGATGCTGCAGGCCCTGTGCACCAAGATGTTGAGGGATAATTCCATACATACTGGGTGGGGTGGACACATAAAAAATATAATTCTCCCCGGTCTTTAATTCCCGGTCTATTTCAGAAAGCCTAGCTTTCACTTTTTCATATTCTGCGCCATCATTGGTATTGATGGATTGATAATACAATCTTTTTGAAAAAACCCTGAGCAATTTCATCTCGACCGGCTTTCTCTTGCTATACAATTTGACGCCTTCGATCATCCGTTTTTGAAATGCCTCATCCGAAAATGTCGTTCGACTGACTCCTAACACGGCAAATTGCTTTGGAAGCACGTTTTGCTGATACAAATCAAAGAGCGCCGGCACGAGTTTTCGCTGGGTTAAATCTCCAGATGCGCCAAAAATGACCAGGGTACAATTGTCAGGTAGTTTCATTTTTTTCTCCCGCGTTTTCAAGCTTCAATTTTTTTTCTTAACAGCGTGGCCGCTAAATTGCTGACGCAGTGCAGCCGGGACTTTCATTGGAAAGGGCAGCGGTATATGTTAGTGACTTTTCTTGTTCGCAGAGGGTTAAGTTTATCGATCAATTCCTCCGAGTTCAATATTTTGGCTCATGTCAAAAGAAAGTGCAAAAGTGTTAAAAAATCCACGAAATCATTGGTGTGAATTTTGCCGTTGCACGAAGTCTTACTAAAGTTTGGACAATTTGTTTGCAATTTATGTAGTGTTATCAAGGGTTTGTTGAATATCGGGTGAATATTCGGCAATTAAGTGGCTTGAGGGATTGTTGCAGAAAATAATCACCTCTCGTGGCACCTAAGCACCTTGAAAACGAAAATCTGTCTGTTTTCCAACTGCGTATCGGCATCATTTTGGCAGATGACCGCCGGATTCGATGGGACGTGGCAATCGCTTGGCAGGTTGCCAACCTGCGCCACGACGGAGTTTAAGCCCATGTGATGGAAATGTTCAATGTTGATGAAGCCTTTTGCCTCCACATACTGTAAAGTCAAAAGAGAATGATTTCTGAGTGCTGTTTCGCATCACCAGAAGGGGTCTCAACCAGCCATCTGTGTTGTGAATTGTACAAACTTTAGTAATATTAACTTAGAGAGTTTATTAGTAGTATCGACATCATAGACCCTATTCAAAACAGAAGTGATGACTTTCCGATAACTTTCTAAGTCGCCTGCTCTGCCAATTTCAGGTTATCGGACATTTCTGATCTTCTCAACAGAGCGTTTGATATTATCAAACGAAAAAGTATGATCCGCAACAAACATCTTCTCCTTGAATGCCAGCATAAATACTTCGCACTCCTCAAGACTTCCATTGAAAATAACTTCATCGGCTAGGTTGTCCTTGTTCTAACGATACACGAGCCTGAGTTTGTATTGTTATATTCGTTTTCTAATCTTTTCGTCTTTGCCGCGTGGTTCTATTCCTTCCCATCTTCTACCTTCGATTTTGCTTTTTTTCATGTGTGCTTCGTCTATCATATCTCTTAATGGTTTTGCGTATGATATAAAGTAGGTTTCTATTTGTTCTTGTGTCATTGGTTTATTTATGTCCTCTTTCAGGTCTATGAGGCTTTGGTGGTGTAGGGCTAGAATACGCCGGATTGCTTCGAGTGAGTCGTTTATGCTTCCTGATAGGTCTACTAGCTCGGCTCTTGTTTGTCTTCTTCCTAGTATTTGTGATATTTTTTCAATCTTCCAGCCTAAGTCTCGTATTTTGATTTTTAGTTTATGTCTTATCTTTTCTGACTCTGGTTTATCTGGTTTTCTTTTGGCTGCCCAAATGCCCACTGCTATTGCTCCTATTGCTCCTATTGCTCCCAATATTCCTGCTATGAGTCCTATTGTGTCCTTGTATTCAATCAAAAATTCTATAATACTCATTGTCTTCCTTTCTGCTGCTGTGCCGGGAGCGCGGCATCCCGGCTATTGATAGTTAGAATATCCGGTAAGTTTAATTATCGGATATTTTAAGGAATTTAGGGCTGTCCATTAGTTAATTTTCTAAAACGGTGATAATTACCAGGAATTTTCCAAAACTCTTCAGGGCTGTCCCATAATGAATTCGGCACCTTGTATTGTGTGCCTTTCTTATTTATACTGGTGTGAACCATACTGATAAATCGGAACTTATAATCATTAAGAAAGTCGTTTTCTTTCCAGAATTTTTTCCCGATACATTGGCAATACTTCACAACACATGCCGCTCCTTTTAATTGCTCCGTGACATGCCTTGCCGTTTTAGAATCCTGGGTTTGAATTTCGATACAGATAATCCACTTCCTCCCCTTTTTATCGTGAGATACAATCACAAAATCAGCACGCTTACGCTCGCCTTTTAATCCCTTAAAAACATAAACGGGTGTCTTAAAAGTTTCCGCCCCTATAACAATTGAGTCGTCAGGCAGCCCAGTTATTCTTACAGTTGTATCTGCCTGCTTATCTGTTAGTTCAACAGAAAGAGATCTACCTTGTCCCTGCTGTAACGGCACTTGGACATCATTATTACAAACAAGCATTTCTCTCAATATTTCAATATCATTCATAGGTTTTATTCTGCCCCCCATATAATGTCTTCCTGAATGCGATTCATTCTATCTATTGTCTCATCAAAACTGGAGGCTTCAATGCCAAGCACGGGATCGATCTTAGCCTCTACGAAAGTAAATCCGCTTTGGCTTTCCTTTTGCTCCTTCTCTAATGGCAGAGCCATATAGACCTTGACTTGGTCGGATCGGATTAACTCCGAATCCTGATAACCGTTTTCTTTAGCAATCCTTTTCAGGTGTGGTTTATCGTGGTTGAGCATGATGAGGGTGTTTAACTCTTTGATGATGTAATCGCTGTGGGTTGTGATAAAGATTTTGACACCTAAGTTTACCAATTGCGCAAAAAGCCTAGCAATGCGACACTGATTTTCCGGATGTAGGTTTAACTCTGGCTCATCTACCATAAGCAGATGCCCTTTTTGAGCAACATGACGCAGATAAAAACCCATATCGAATAGCGAACGAACGCTACTTGAACTTTCAGCCATCTTCAATTCAATCTCTGCCCCTTTGGGAATATAGGAGCGTTGATTGTCTTGTGTTATTTTATACTCGCCACCGATAATATCAGCGAAGTTTGCTAACACTTCAGGGTGTTCTTTGGCAATAAAACTCTGCATCTTCGTAATGTCTCCAAGTTTGCGTATAAAGTCCACATTTTCCTCTATCGGCATAGGATACCTCGGGTAAGAATCTGAGATTAACGGTTGCGGCCTAACCTCTTGGTCCGCTTGCACGATCTGCTCTAGTAAACGGTGTCGAGCAAAATCAAGTTCTCTGTGGAAAATAGAGGCTCCGGTGCGTTCGACTGAAGATATAAAAGGAGACGGAAAATAATCGGAAAAAATAACGGTGCCGATAGCGGCGTTAATGAGGTCTTCTATCATGAAAGGGGTGTCATTTAGGCTTCCCTCCAATGTCGATCTAATTATTAACTCGTTGCTCCTCGTTTCCTTGGCAAAGGTAATGCCTCTCTCAGAACCGTATCTTATTTCGCCTGCCCATCTTTTATCAAATATGTCAATTGGTCCTATTTTGATGTCAAATTTACTGTCGCTAAATAGTCCATCAGTTGCTGCAAAAACCTTCCGCTCCAGCAGGTGATCGATATACCGTTTGTTTACTTCTGCAAGCAGTTGATCTGCCTGTTTAACATATTCTGTCAATTCAACTTTGACGCCACCTTCTGTAGACAATAGTCGGATTTGACTGTCCGTCATCTTGAAATCTGCCAGTACCGCCCAAGACTTCAAGAAACCGTAGAGTGCATAGGTTGCGTAGGTTTTACCGGTGTTATTCTTGCCGCAAAGAGCGGTTAAATCTCCTAGCGTAAATTCTGCCTGTTTTAAGACACCAAAATTTTCTAACTCTATTTTCAGATCCCCGACCATCAATTCCTCTTTTAATCCGTCGCTATCAATGCTCCATAGCCCGCGTGTCGGATTATTTGCCTTACCGTCGTTTTTTAGTCTACTCAAACCGTGCACAGTAGGGCCTATTATCGTGGAGGTCTGCGGTAAACCTCCACAGCTAAGGTGAACTTCTGTTACTTTTTCTTCGATGTTCCGATAGGGAACAGCCGTCTGTTTATCAAAAAATTCTAAGATCAGATTAGCCGCAACTTTCGCTGTTAAAGGTTTGTTCTTGTAAGGGTAGTCTTGCATAGTATTTTCTCCTCTCTCAATCTCTTGAAGTTTTACCAAAAGATACGTTCCTCCTTAGTGGCATTTGTCACTTGTCACGGCATCTTTCAAACTCCTCCGCCGTGAGCTGTTTTATGTTTGTCATGGATTACGTTGATCACAACTTCTATATTCCAGTCAAATGCAATATCCGATAAGAGAACTTATCAACCGTTCCATGTTAATGAAGTTTGATATTTCTTTTTTACAATGAACCAAAATCCATTTGTCTCACTCTCTTGCCTAAAACGAACCATTATCGCCCCGCGTGAAAACCACTACATTAGGGGACAAAACTAGACGACGCCTAACAGACATGGAAATCTCCTATTGAATTTGCAATTTTCTTCATGGGATTCGGCTTTCTAGCCTTCATGCCCGGTCAATGGGTGTGGGAGACGCCACTGTGCAGTGGCGTCTCCCACGAAAGCCAATACAATTATACCATATTTTGCTATTTGAATCAAAACCTCCGCTCCGGCGATTTCTCCCTCATTTTCTGAGGAATGGTATACTCGATTCACGGCGGTTTGAGTAGCATCACCAGGGGGTTGGTCAGTTTTGCTATCTCTTTTTCGAGTCGGCTCGCTTTCTGTTCCAACTGGTCTATTCTCGCTTGTAACCTTTCGACTGTCTCTGCTAACATCTGATAACATCTCCCCTTCTCAACTATCATTCATCTTAATCCTCTTGTATCCTTCCTCTTGTGAACACCGACACACAAGAGGAAAGCGCGGATGGCGTAAATGCAGCAAAAACTGAAACCTGAATCTATCGTAGAATAGACATTATGTCTACTCAAATGTATAGACAAATGTCTATTAAACAAGCCGCCGCACATTTCGGAGTAACCGAAACCACAATTCGCCGACGGATAAAGGCGGGAAAGTTCAAAGCCACGCGCAAAGGCAAGCGTATCTATGTGCACATCGAACTAGACACCGCGTCTAGACAAAATGCTCAAAATGTGCACTCACCTGATGAAACTATCAAGCTGCAGCAGTCCGAGATCAATCACCTCCGAGAACAGGTGGATAAACTCACCAGTCTGCTCGCCATGCAGACCCAGCAGAACAGCAACCTCATCGCACAGCTACCAAAGCCCCGCCCTTCGTTCACTAACCAGATTCGCAGTTTTTTTACCCGGCTCATCGGAAGCCCCGAATAATCCACCACACAACTAAGAACACGCCATGCCCCATGGCAAAGGTAACGATGAAAGCCCCAAGCAGATCTCTCACCGCTTTCGCCCGTGCTTTCCATACCCTTTGTGGATGTTTGTTTTCCCATTCTTGATATTGCTTCTCTTTCTCTATCGCGTTATCAATCATTTTTTCGAGTTGACCCTTCTTGAAAGACCTTGCTGCTGCCATCGACTGGACATCTGCCAAAATCTTTTCCTTCGGGGAAAAAGGGGGGGGAATAGGATGAAGGTCTATACCGAACGCTTCCAACCTTTCATCGCTTGTCAGATCTTCTTTACACCAGTGGCGAACAAGTGACGGAGGCAGATTGAGTTGTGATGCGATGTCCTTGATTTTCATGCCTTCGTTTCTCAATTTCCTTGCGCTCTGCTTGTCTTTGTCCTTTGCGGCTCGTTTTTTTTTATATGCTGCGATCTCTTTTTCATATTCAAGCAATTGATCCCAACTCTTTATCACAAGTTTTTTTATCTCACCCTGAATTGACCGAGGGCGATAAGTGGATGTGTGAAAATAGAAATCCAAGTGTTCCGGCGGTTTGTGGGACGCTTGATATCCCCCTATCAACCCAATAAAGCCGACAGTGGCAAAAGCCCCAATAATAGAAGCTACCAGCCACAAGCGGTTGAATCCCCTGTGATACTTGTTGAGCCATCGCATAGTTATCACTTCCCCTTCCCATAGAAGAACCTTGCGACCGCGCCCCGTTCCGCGAGCTCCGCTTTGGCATAATGCGCCGGCATCTGTGGCGACTTCCACCTGCCTGCGTTCTGCATATCGACGACCGAAGCCCCAGCCTGAGCGAGCGAGACAGCACTGCCGACCCTGAGCGAATGACCAGAGATAAATCCTTCGACACCCGCAGTTTTGGCACGGGCTTGGATGATACGCCGAGCTGAGACGGTGGTGAGCCTCCCGCTTTGGACATGATCCCCGCGTCTGATATGCCTGAACAACGCCCCGCTTTGAATCTCAGCGCTTGTGCAGTAACGATCTATCAACTTCAGTGTGGGACCGCCAACATACAATACCTCGCCCCGACCCTCCTGATCGGTCTTGGACGATCTTATCCTCAGTGTGTTCTTGTGCAGATCTCCGACATTGACCGCGACGGCTTCCGAAATTCTCAACAGACAATCGCTCATGAGCCTGATAAGCGCTGCGTCTCGAAGCCCTGCGATCGTTTTATCGGCTTCGGCAAGGGTAACAACCCTCAACATCTCCTCGCGCTCCACGCCGTCCACCTGCCCTTTGCCGCGTTCCTTCCCTTCACGGCGGATACCTGCCAATGTCTTACTGGTAACTTCACCAACGATCTCAATGCCATGATTCTTTGCCAACCACTTCGCCGCGGCAACCACCTGTGCGATCGTCGAGGGGGATTTGCCCTCAGTGTGAAGCTCGGTGATGTAATCCGCCAGTCGCCCGTCGGTTAAGATCTGACCACTGAGCCATGCTTCAAGCTCCCTCGATAGTCTCTGGTATCGCTTGAGCGTGCTATCTGCGATACTCGATTGAATCAACTCTTTCGTCTCTTGGCGGATAGCGAGTTCTGTTTTCTGTTGCCGTGTTACCAATTCGTTCATGTATTCACTCCTCTCAATTGAGCCTCGCCCCGGTCGGTGAGATGCCAGCACCTCTGTTCGCGATCATAAAGGACTTCAACTAGCGTTGGCTCTTGGGTAGCGAGGCAATTCATGTCAATTGAGCCGGTGAGTTGCTGGTGTTGGTTCTTGGCAATCAACTGAACAATCGTGTTAATGAATGCGTATCCATGCTCACCCCTAATGGCAAGGGGCTGATTCATGAGGGTAATATTCAAATCTGCATAGCTAGTGCCGGTGATTTCAAAGACTTCCTCGACATTGACTTGAACTTCCTGGCTTATTCTAATTGGATCTATTTGCATGGGGCTGTCCTCCGATTTTGTTCATGATCAATCATCCTGTTAAGGTGCGCTCCACTTGATATTCCCCATCGCATCTTCGACGATGACCGCTGCGCCTGCCCCGTTGTCCTCTACTTCCACCATATTCATATGGTCATCCGAACTGACCAACGTAATCCCTCTGCCATCGGCACTTCCCCTGCGTCCCAACGTTACAAAGCTGTGCCTATCGTGGCTTCGTAGAGCCAACCGTTGCGTGAATGCCGCGTCCGCTGGATCACATAGTAACACCTGATTGCCCTTCTCCTCTTCGCTTAGTAACCAAACCCCAATACCACGATTATTCTTATTGCTTATCATGATAGAATTCGCGTCATCGTGGACACTTAACGCCATCTGTGGAGTGCCTGCCTTATCCGACAGTCTTATCATATTCCCATCCTCACCACTAATCAGATCAATCATGTGTTCCCCCGCGTGATTGACCACTGTGAGCCGGGAACACACAATATCATCAAATACCCCACTTCGCTGTGCAATCAACGGCGGTGAAACAATCGCCCCGACCGCAAGCCCAATTAACATGATTACTGCCCCTAACCCCATAGATCTGACACAGATTCTTCGTTTCATGCCCTGCTCCTACTATCCCCTTGGATGGGCACCGATTGACTGGGGATGTCGCACAATCGGCGTTAATGTTCGGTAAAATGATTTACATAAATCTATTATAACCGATGCGATGCCCAGATTGCAACGGGAAACCCTGCCATACAGCGTGCTTTTTATCTTGTAATATATTGCATGGGATATTATAATAAAAGGAACGCAGAATATTGTTCTGAATATCCCAAAACACAGGGAGGGAGGGAGGATTGTGAGGGAACGCTACACCGAAAGACTTACCATCAACCTGACAGAAACTTTGAAAGACAAAATCAAGAACGCTGCCGCTAAGTTGGATTGGAATGTTTCTGATGTTGTGCGCGAATGTGTAGAGGTTGAACTCTCCCGGCTCATCGACCGTGAAACCAAACGGACAAAACGTAGGACACAGCAAAACGATAACTCGTAAAACCCACGCCAACACTGAGCCGGGCAGTTTTTTAGACCCCGGACAATTTATAGGACAGGAGCTGAATATGAACATCAAGAAAACGCTTCAGGGGTAGGAGGAAACACTCGCCCAAGAAGCAAAGGACGGGAACGATGATGCAATCGCTATCCTCGACTGGATGAAACGGAACAGATGGCTCAAGTCGCAACGACAATTGAAACCAAAGCATTATCTCAAAGGCGTTAAACCTAAAATTGAGGTCTGATCACGGAAAATGATGTCTTTGAACCCGAAACCATTGATAAAGAAAATCAACAGCTCCAATCACAACTGGAGGCAACCGAAGATGAACGATCAACGACGTCATGTCGATATTTACTCCGCCGTGCCACAGGAACTGAAAGAACGTCGCCAGTGGGTCATGTGGAGATGGACAAAACGGGAGGACGAGGACAAGCCCACAAAACCGCCATATAAGCCCACTAGTCGATTTCTCAATCGCCAGAAAGCCAAGAACAATGATCCATATACGTGGACGGATTTTCAGTCGGTGTACAAACCGCAACTCTCTGATACACCTTGCTTCGGTGTGCTACCTGAAGATTATGACGATCGGGGAACAGAATGCGGCTGCGTTTTTTCAGGGATTGGCTTCGTGTTTAGAAAAGATGACCCATACTGCGGAATAGACCTCGACGATTGCCTCTACCGCGATGAAAACGGGAAGATTCAGATTAAGCCCTGGGCACAGCCGATTGTTGATATGCTAACGCCTATTGCCTACGCTGAGGTATCCCCAAGTGGTAAAGGTATCAAGTTTTGGAAGTCTTAACATGAAGCCAATATTTTATTATTTCCACATCCCTTAGTCTTAGCCTCGGCCTTAACCTTCATCGACATCCTGAAAAAGAGGCGGACGGAATGGTTTGTGCGTGATGAGCGACCCTTCGGATTGGGCTGCTGCTTGCGTCGTCAAGAAGACGTGTCCTGCCTTTGAAAGGTTTACTACAATTCACCTCCTATCAAGGTAAAATTCAACGTCGGGGTTGGTAACGACCGGAATATGTACACGCACTTCACCATCTTCGTAACCGAGATTAAAATTCTCATGTTCGCGGATGATAGATCCAGCGCTGAATTTAAGAAATTTGACTGATGTGAGAAGACACTTAAAAGTTCCTAGCACTTGCCGGGTGTAAGCACAGTAGGACAAGATCTCTGTATCAGCAAATGGTTACTGGGCAGCCGGATCAGGGTATATTTGGTTTGAAATACCGCCGATAGAACGTAAAACAACCTCACTCCACTCACCTTCGTAAATGGCGGTATTAAAGTGGGGCCTCCATTCATTTGATGAAATTTGATCAAGGTCGGCACGGAGATGATCCGCGTCAAATTCAAAAGGAAGCTCAAAACTCATAAATCACCCTTGTTATTCTTGTCTAATCCGGCGCTCGAAAGCACGAATTTCTTCCCCGCCCTCCAGAACGCCTATTTCTAGGTGAAACTCCCGGACTTCGCCGGGCTGGATGTACTGAAGGTAGTCATGCTTGCGGTTCCAGGCGCGACCCAGCATACTGACATTGCCGGGTTCGATCCCCGTTACATAAGTCCCTCTGTGGAAGTGCTGCCAATGGGTGACGACAGGCATCTCCTGAATGGGGAATTTCCAGTACAGTCCCAGTTGCAGGTTGTCGTTAATTAAGCCCACATGCACGTTGCCCTCAGCATCGGCGACGGGACGGTGTATGTACACATCGTCGTGCGCTTCTGTCTGCGGCATGAGAGCTACTTCGTAATCGTCGGGACTTACTTCCCGGTCTTCCAGCCATTCCGTGGTCTTCTCGCTGTTGAGAACCAGGCGGGCGCCGGCATCAAGGAGCGGGAAGCCCGGATTGGTATGGTAGACGAACATCAGCGGCGAGCCATCCACACTAAGATTCTCGATACGGTCGTGGATGCGCAGGCATTTCTCGCCCAGCACTGTGGAGATCGCTCGGGTGAGTTCCAAGTTCGTGCCGAAGACTACCGCCTCGCGCATCCTGCCGCGTACTCGCACCACGTAATCCTCTCCTTCCCAGCCACAATCGGCTACGACACCTTTGGCTGGGATAAAGGAGAGGCGGCCGTGCAGGCCCAGTTCCTCATTTTCTTCGTCGGGGTCCACTTCCGGATGGCCGGTGAAGATCATGCCGCAACTGGTCACGAGACCGCCAAAAAAGCCGCGCATCCAGCCATAGCCCTGGGGCTCGTAAAAGGCTGGTCCCACATCCCCGGTATTGCCGCGGAAACACAGGGACATCCCCTTATAGTGGGCGAAGGCGATATCCAGGGAGCGGCCCGGTAGGATGGAAAAACAGAGTCCGGAGGCATTGAAGACTTCAATCAGATCAGCGCCCTGTTCATTCCCTTCTACCAGTTCCGCCCGACGGGCTGAAGCCAGTTGGGTCATATCTCCGACCATTTCCAGGAGTTGCTTTTTTGTGTACTTTCGTCCAAAAAGCTGTGGCATGATTTGTCCTCCTAAACATTTGAGTTGGGGGATGGTGAAAAGTTCGGTTCACACTGTTTACACGCTTTGAAAAATCCCGTCGCCTGTAAATTTCATATTTCGCATTGATTTGTACGCAGTCTGAAACCTTCCAGAATCCCATTCGCATATTGGCCAATTTTAATCACCGCCCCTGCCAGCGCCCGCGCACTGGGTGCTTCTGGGCTCGCTCGAACAAGTCTGCCCATTCCCTGGAGCCATCATCCGGCTGGGGTTCTAACCGCACGCCTTCGACGTAGGCTGGCCCATGCCCGGCGCCGAAGTAGCCATACCCCTGTCTACTACTGCCCATGCGGATGCAACTGCCATCCGGGTAGACAATGGTATTGATGATCCGTGGTTTTGGGCGGTCATAGAGCTCGCCTCTCTCTCTGAATTCTCTGAGTGTATCTTCAGGGACGCGATACCTTTCAATGGTCTCCTCGTCTACCTCAACGCCCAGCCCAGGTCCATCCGGCACCTTGTGGTACCCGCCGACAACCTCGATCTCCTTTTTCAACAACTGGTGGCTGTAAAGGTTTATGCAGGTAATCGCTGGCCAGGTGGCATGGGTCAAGACCGCGCCGAGATGGGCGGCCCAGGTCGTCGTCAGGCCATTCCCCACCAACTGCAACCAAAAAGGCATGCGTGCTTCAGCGCTTAGAATCCCTTGTTTTATAACTGTAGACTTTCCAGCACAAATGACGTACCCATCGCAGACCCCCTCGCGGATATTCGTAATATAAGGCGGAAATCCGAAATGCATAGCAATCGGCCGGTTAATCGCCTGACGAATCTGGATATTCCCGAGCACATCGTCTTGGGGAATGGGCGTCTCAAACATTGCCACATTGTCGTACCTTTCCAGTTTTTTAATGATAGGAATCGCCGCTGCCGCATTCTGCCAGGTAGCGTTGGCGTCGAGGTCTAGCTTAAAATGCGACGGCACGACCTGGGCGATGGCATCGACCTGCGCTGCGATGTCCCACCAAGGTCGGGCCTTGAGCTTGAAACTGGTGTAGCCCTTCGCCACTGCCTCCTTAGCTTCGGCAGCCCAATCTTCGGGGGAGGCATCGATAGACCACCAGGAAATCGGAACCGAATCCCGCACCTTGGCCCCCATCAATTCGTAAACCGGTACTTCCAACACCTTCCCGACCACGTCGAATAACGCCATCTGTAGTCCGGCGCCCAGGGAATCATCGTTCATCAGTTTTGCCGGGCTCTGTCCTTTCACCTTTTTTACGGTATCGTTCGTCACCCGCGCCCAGGTATAATGAATCACAGTCTCGCCCCAGCCTATGTGCCCGGTATCTGTTGTCACCTTGCACAACTCTAAAATCGCCCAGTTGTATACCTCCCGCTCAGTGATCTTCTGCTGCCGAAGGGTAAATGGCACATCCACGATAATGCGTTCTACATCTACGACCTTCATTGTATTATCCTTTCTAGTTAATCGGTAATATGGTAAAATTATGTCAGTCTATCATTGAGTTTTTTTACATGATTCCCGACGGGGCGCCTCCAGAAGGGATTACAGCTATTAACCTTTGGTAGTTTTGGAATGTGGATTCAATAACGACGGGTATAAAGCCCTGGACTACGGAGAATTGTATGATAGCCTGGCCCCTTGTGGGCGTTGAGTTTGGTACGAACTAGCACCATTGGTTATTATAAGCATTTGCAGATCTATGTCAACAAGAAAAAGTGGCGAATCCGATAGGGATGACCGTCAAACTTGTACACTTTGAAGCGTAAATGCTCGGGCAGCTACCAAAACCCATTGTACCAACCATTTGGTCGATCTTCGATCGGGGTCTACCATTGATTATCTAACTGTTCAAATACTTCTGCCGTGCACCAATAGGTGGATAGAGAGGAATGAATTATGAGAATCGATCGCATTGATGTGTATTATGTTAGCCTGCCGCTCATTTACCCCTGGCGCACGGCCTATGGCGAGGATGCTGCTGTACATTCGGTGCTCGTGCGCATGGGATCGGATGAATACGTGGGATGGGGCGAGACCACGCCGCTCAAAGCCCCGGCGTACTCGCCCGAAAGCACGATGTCGGCATACCACACGATAGCTGAGTTTATCGCACCGGTGCTGGTGGGTCAAACGTTTGACACCGCCGACGAACTGCTAGCGGTATATAATTGGATCAAGGGTAACCCGTTTGCCAAGGCGGGTCCCGAAATTGCCTGGTGGATGCTCAAAGCGAGCATGGAAGGTGCGCCGCTGCACAAACTGCTAGGCGGCACCTTCAGAAAGGTAGATGCAGGCGCCGATTTTGGCATACAGGATTCCATTGACATGCTGTTGGAGAAGATTCAGGGAGCTGTTGACAATGGCTTCAAACGGGTTAAGCTCAAGGTGCGGCCAGGTTGGGATCTGGAGATGTTGCAGGCGGCCCGTGCGAGTTTCCCCCAGCAAACCTTCCATATTGATTGTAACTCTGGATATACGCTGGACGATATTGGCTTCTTTAAGGGGGTAGATAAGTTGGGATTGGCGATGATTGAGCAGCCATTGTATCACAACGACCTGCTGGAGCACGCCGAGTTGCAGAAGCGGATCGAGACGCCGGTTTGTTTGGACGAGTCAATTACATCGGTGCGCGCTTTTGAATGGGCATTGAAGCTGAAGTCGTGTCAGATCCTCAACCTCAAGACCGGCCGCGTCGGTGGTTTGTCGGTGGCGGTGAAGCTGCACAACATGGCGCGTGACGCCGGCATCCCATGCTGGGTGGGCAGCATGTTGGAGAGCGGCATCGGCGGTGGCATCTTAATCGAGTTGGCGACGCTCGACAATTTCACTTACCCCGGTGACATCTTTCCCAGTAATTTTTTCTACCGACAGGATTTGACAGAACTGGAACTAGTGTTGAATGATGACTGCACCTTTACGCCATCGCGGACGCCCGGGACGCCATATAAGCCGGTGTTGGAGCGTGTTGAGAAGGCGGCGCTGCACAGCCAAACCATTCTGCCGAAGTGACGAGATTACAGTTCATCGTTAGGTTTCTTAATCCCGATTTATCGGGGCACAGCCTGACCTACTTTACTGACACAGTTCTACTTTCTGCGAAGACTTTAGAGATCCTGTCATTCGATGGGTTGATGACAGACGGGATTATGGGGAAACCCGAAGGATTGGCATCGGCCACACCGAAGGATTTTTCTTCGGATCACGCATACTTTACGCGGACGCAAAATCCGCATAATCAATGCGCAGGAGGCAAAGAATCATGAAAAAAGAACGCAATAAGTAGATTAGGGCTTTAAGGGTTGATTGGCGCCGGGTAGTTCTTCAACAAATCCGATGTATCCTTCTGGGACTTTTTTGAAAACTGCGGTGAATTTCATATCGGAACCTCCCTAGCTGTTAGACGTTTCTTTATGTTCTGTGTTTAATGAGAAGCCCCCCCCTAGCCCCCCGCAAGCGGGCTTACTATTACCCACAAGTCTGCAAAGTCGGACGGGGAACGGCTTCACCCGCGTCTTGCTTGACTTAACCCTTACGTGCAAGTTGAGAAAGTCGGCGGTTCTTTGCTCCCAAGTCAGATAGAGAGCCCGGGACGGCCGTCATCTGGGGAGGATGGCAGCGGTTGAGAGATATTTCTGACACCTTTTTCCTTTTACACGCTGCTGAAATGAACGATAGTTGTTAGCTTTAACATAGACGGCGCCTACCTCCGGGGACTTGTGGGTAATAGTAAGCTTCTTAAGGGGAAGAAATCTTTGTGAGGGAAGGTTTGCGACATTCCCTTTAGATTATGGGAACGGTAAGTCTCATCTTGATTCTTCTATTGCTACATGTATACTTTTTGCTGCGGTTGCCCCAAAAGCGCCCATCACGGGTTTCCCATCTTGATCCCGAAGATTCGATCTTCGCGCATCATTCAATGGCAATGATGAAAAGATATAACGCCCATATTCCGGGCTGAGCGCTTCAACCGTGATTCTCAGAACTTTGCCAGCATTTGATTTTCGACTCACATAGAAATCTTCTTTTCCGATAGAAACACCGTGCTTTTCTGTCAGATCTTTATCCCTGGACGATGAATATGAAGTGAGGAATCTAGATTCTGGTTTATCTTCACGGATGCGTGCTGGTACTTCAACGGTAACGAGGTATGAAGTCACATCCAAATCTGATTTCCAAAAAATTGCCTTTTCATCATTGATCTTCAGTGTTATGAGGTCGTCATCAAAGGTCGAAAGTGTATCAATATCGATGAATTCAACCGGAGGATACACCGTTGTCACACCGGTAATCGTTTTATCGAACGCTCTGGAATAGATTTCTATTCGATATTGGGCATAGAGTTTTACCTGAAAACGGTTTGATTTTGGTTTGTAGCCTCCATCGGGGATTACATTTCTGGCATCTTCGCCGTTGAAACCTTCATGATACCGAATGACGACCCTATCAGCTAGCTCAACATACTGAAATTCGTATTCTTCGCCTGAATTCAAATTTGTCACTGTGACGATAGCCGTCGTATCCTGGACAAGCGGGAGGGTTTCGTCGTATTCATCGATCTCGCCATCTCCGTCATTATCAATTCCGTCGTATACATCAGAATCCGTAATCGCCTCGGTTCTGATTATCCGGATGATAGAATCTTGCGGGTTATCGTGTTGAAGCCGTCCCAAAACTTTTAATTCCGGTTGGTAATTTCCAAAATCATCTCTGAAATCGGCAACATCCAGTTCTCGTTCACATGAGAGACAAACCGTTGACAAAAGCACAATCAGCGAAATTCTTATCATCTGCACTGTTTTGCTCCTAGAACTCGAATTCCAATCCAAAGGACGGGATAATTGGGAACATACTGATCGCTCTAACTTCTGAAGGTGAACTATCGTGATTCCAAAGATAGATGAGATAGTTGTAATGATTCGTAAAATTGATGACCTGAAGCTTGAATTTCCCATTCACCCCAAAGGGTGAGATGTCTCTAATCCAGGCGATATCTCCCCGAACATAGGGTGGATAACGGGATGAATTCCTTCTGCCCTGGATACTGATAACTCTCGCATAGGGATTATCCAGCGCGTCGCCCTCATGATAGACTTTGCCGACGACCGGCGTATACGGTTGACCGCTTGACATAGTCCAGGACAGCGATACCCGATTTCTCATGCTCACCTGATAACTGGCAACCAAGTTGAGTGAATGCAGTCTTGAGTATTTGGGCGTATAAACCTCAGACGCTTGATTCTCAGTTTTTTCGATCTTGCCATCACCATTGAAATCGAATCGTCTTTCAATATTCGAATATGAATAGCCGAGCCAGCCTGAAACTTTTCCAGTGGTTTTCTTCAGAAAAAACTCCAATCCCCAAACACGCCCTGTGCCAGCTATGAACTCATCAAACTCAATGCCGGGGTCATTATCCGGATTGTTGGTGAGGACATTGCTATAGGGTTTATAATAGGTTTCAATGGATCCGGTAAACCCCGGATTGAACCATCGTTCTATTCCAAGAATGAAATGCTGATTCTTTATTGCATCAAATTCTTCGGGTACTGGTAGCCAGAAATCGACAAGCTGCAGAACTTGATCTTCATCATTGACAGTGAAAAGGAATTGATTGAACCCGCCCCAACTTCCCTTAAATGTCAAGTTTTCCGTTAACAGGTATTTGAATCCGAGCCGTGGATCAAGATAGATGTTATCATGTAACTCATATTTGGAACCTCGCAACCCCAATTGAAGTGAGAGCAGGTTATTGACTTTCCATCTATCCTGAACAAAAGCGCTGAAGACGTAGGGGTTTTGCTTGATGTCAAAGAAATTGACGTTATCCACATGAAAGTTAAATTCCATGCTCAGTTTCTTTAGCGCGGCTCCCAGTTTCAGGGTATGCCGAGGAGATAGGTACCATGTTAATCGTTCCGAGACTGAAACGTCCTGAATTTGATTGGTTGCGTTGGCGATTGTTTCGTCTTGGTTTCCACTGCTGTCAATTTCTGTGTGTTTCAGATCCACATCAAAATCAAAATTGGAGCGCGTCAGGACAAATTCTGAGAAGAACCTTGCGTTAGGAACAAATCGCCACTTCAGACTGGGGGCGTTATTTCCCCAATCCCAGTTAAAATCTGTTTTGTCATCAGAATCCTCCTCATCAAAGAAGAACCTCAAGACATCGCGTCCATCGAAGGTCGAAAACGTCAACCTGTTTTCTGAATTCAGATCGCTGAAGATTTTGATTTGACCGTCCCAGAAGTAATACCTCCAGTCCTGATCTTCTCCCCTTACTCTATTGGATTGCGCAGCAAGGAGATCAAAATAGGTTCTTCTACCGGAGATAATCCAGGCGCCCTTGTAGAACGGTCCTTCCAGCATCATTTTGCTACTGAGGAGCGAGATTTCTCCCTTTCCCTTGATTTGCTTTCCTTCTCTTGATGTAATGTCCAAAACAGATGACAGTCTACCGGGGTATTCTGCGGGATAGCCACCAGCCAGGAATTTAGCATCGGCGATCGTATCTGCGTTAAACGTCGAGAATAACCCGACAAGATGATACGGATTATAAATCTCTGCACCATCAACCAGAATTAGGTTTTCATCAGGACTTCCACCACGCACGACCAGCGCAGAGCTAAAGTCGCTTTGTGAAGTGACACTCGGGAGTTGCTGTATTGTCCGAAAAACATCGGCTTCAACAAATGACGGTGTACTGACTATCTCTTTGGAACTGATATTTGTGCGACTGATTTCCACATCTTCTTTGAATCGCGTTTTTTCGCCAGTCACCGTCACTTCATCAAGTCGAATTGCTTCCGGCGCGACCTCAACATCAAATCTCAACTCGCCGTTGGGTTGAACTTCTATTTCCTTTTCAACCCGCTCATATCGTGTCATTGAAACGATTAACTTGTATTTACCTGGCGGTATGCCGTTCAATACATAATATCCATGCACATCGGTTGTTGCGGCAAATTGAGTGTTTTGCAGCATTACATTGGTATACGGCAATGGTTCTCCGGTGACCTTGTCATGCAAGTACCCATTGATACGACCCGTCCCCTGAGCAAACAGGAGCGTTGGCAAGAACGCCATCAACGAGAGTGTTAAGACACTGGTGTTCCGGTTAAATATCTGGCGCATTAGACCTTTTTTCTTTCGGCTTGATGCCAGGAAGAGTTTCCCCAAATGCTTTTTGGGCAAGGATTTCTGTGCAATTGGGGCACTCAGTTCGGGACAGGTGATCGAAGATTAGTATCGAATCTGAAGCATGAGTTCCGACATTGTAGCTTAAAGTAACCTGAATGTCAAGTATTCATGGGCTTTCTACGTCCATCCACACACAACCACGCTCAAAGCCCCTTTGCTAGTAAATTGTAGGCGGATTTCACGAAATCAGTGGGAATCCCCCGTTATCACTGCGTTTTTCCAATTTTTGCCGATACTCAGAAGTTAGTCATTCTTCTTTACCATGTATTTCGTCTGCACAAATCCAAAGTCGAAAATGGTCGTACGCATGTGGGTCAAGTTAATGCTTTTCTCTAAAGAACCGAAGAGCGGTATCCCGTCTCCAAGTATGACGGGGATTGTCGTCACTGTAAACTCATCGACCAAACCCTCGGAAAGAAATCGTTGAATTGTAATTCCACCATCAACGTACACACGCTCTGCCCCTTCGTCTGCGAGCCTCTCGAGAAGATCCTGTGGCGCGTCCGATGAATGGGTGACAGTATTCGGCACATTTGGCGGAAAAGAAATCGCGTTGCGACTCAGAACGACAATTGGCTTTCCCTCATAAGGCCACTCGCCGAAAGACAATACAGTTTCATAGGTCTTTCGCCCCATGACGATTGTGTCGACTGAGTCCAAGAACGCCTTAAAGCCGCAATCTTCGCCACGCGGAACAGTGGCGTTTGATTCGTTCAACCAGTCAAGTTCACCATCCTTCCCAGCGATGAACCCATCCAAGCTGGTTGCAATGTAGACGGATACTTTTACGGGCATTTCTTGCGATGTCAACATCTAGATCCTATTTCTGCGCGGAAACGCGCAATGAATGGGATAAGAGAAAACGGGAAATCGGGGATTTGATAATCGAAGATCACTACTACCAACCATGTGATAAGAAGGGCTAGAGAGCTTCAACTCTCTAGCCCTTCTTTCCCACCCCCAGGATATGTGCGCTGACACCTATAAGCGTTGTTTCATCTTCTATTAAGCGCAGCGCGTCAAGAATAATCTCTCTCCGTTCAATGTCCGCCCACCGCTCCTCAAGATCTCCCAAAAGCCATGCTGGTCCTTCCAGTCCCATTGTTTTCAGATGGCGAAGTCCTGCCTCTTCGATTTCCTCTGGCAATTCATCCGGTCTGTGCAAGTATGCTGTCGTGAAATAGTGGGGGACTTCCTTCGGATTGAGGTGTTTTCCATCTCGCAAGTCTTTTTGTACAGTTTCACGAAACTCGGGGTCAGACAACAATCCCTGCCTCAATCCATCAAGAAGGGGCACGAACCTCGATATGACAGCACAGAAAGCCAAGCCACCCTTTTTTAAGACTCGACGAGTTTCTTTCAGTACCCGAATTCGATCCGACCGGTCCTGAAGGTGATAGAGCGGTCCTAGCAATAGCACCGCCTCCATAGAGTCGAACTCGAAATCAAGACTTCTGGCATCTCCTTGGCAGATGCTTGCAAGGATACCCTCACTGTCCGTAGCCTTTGCCTGCTCCACATGCAAGGGAACAATGTCGACCAGATGCACTTTATACGATCCCTTCGCAAGCCAGAAGGCGTAGGCTCCTGATCCGCCTCCGACATCAAGAATCTGGGCAGGCGGAGGCGGCAAATACCTCAGCAGGATTTCCTTTGTTCTTTCAAATTCCACACGGGAAGGCCCCTTGGCAAGACGAGTTGCCTCTCCTTTGACAGTCTCGTAGTGTCTGACCATCTTCGAATCCATTATCGATTTCTCCTAGATTGGGCGTTTATCCGCTCCAACACTGAAATGAATAGCTTTCGATTTCCTATGTTGCCTAACGTATCGCCGGTTTGTGAGCCCTAGCTCCTCGGTTGAGCCCGTCGAAGCATGTCAAGGAGTTGCCGAAGGCCAATACCGACAACCTTGCAGCGCAAACCGTGCTGTTATGCGTAACTTGCGTAGCCCACGGCTCCCTCAGTCAAGTAATCTCAGCCCGTCAAAGGCCACCCGGTAGCCGTGTTTCCCAGCATACTCATCAAGCTCATCATGCTCCAAATTCCCCTCGTGAGATATGTGAGTCGCATAGACTATTCCATTGTCCTTGAGCAATCCAACTTCGCGAAATCGATCAGCGTGAGCGATGACGTCTCGTGATCCCAGATGGTCTGCCGGCCTTGAGTCAAGACCAATTCCATAGGTGTGATCGAGGACAAGCAAGTCATACCGTGTGCGGTGGAGTAGAAGATGCTCCCAGACCTCCTCGGACAGAACCGACGTGTCGGTGCCATAGAATACTGCATGGTACCCTTGCTCTATTGAATATAGTAGATATCCTTGATCAGTGCCGTGGTTAGCAGGGTACCCGGTAACGCGGTAGTTCCCTACCGCGTTACCGGGTACAGCGTAACGGATAACACATTCATCTTCAGTGCGGCCTGTGTGTCTGGGTCGAAAATGCTCCCGTATTCACATCTTCGACACACAATCTCATCGACAGCTCTCAGGGTTTCACTGGAGCCAACAAAGAGCAAATCACTGGAGACCACTGTTCCGTATTCTGCGTGTCTAGAGATGATGAACTCGGTATCTAAATGGTCTTCGTGAGAGTGCGTTTGTAGACAGACGCTGATGCCGGCGAGAGAGAGATTGTGTTCGAACGACGCGACTGCTACGTCGGGCCCAATGTCAACAAGCAAATCATCGTTGATGATGATTGAAGATCGCCGGCGCAGGTTCTTTCCGCCAACCCTTCTGGCATCCGTGCATACTTGGCAGGTGCAGAAAGGAATCGGCATTGATGGCGCTGCCGCTGTTCCGAGAAAGGTCACTTGCATCCGCTAGGCTACCCTCCAGTTTTCGCCATCGCAATCGGGGTATTCAAGGTGCTCACTGATTTGGGGGAGGCGGCCGTAGCAAAAGTATGGACATGTTGTTCCCAGTCGGTTCAACAAGTGATTGAGCATCCAGAATTCTCCTGCGCGCATATTCGCATAACGTTCTCCGGTTTGCGAACCCGCGAAGCGGGTTGCCGAAGGCTAAGTCCCGCGGAGCCGCTATAGTGCAGACACAATGACGGCACCAAGTGCAGGGCAATACTTTGGGTTTGATGAAGGCCCGTAACAAACTCCATGTTGAAGGCGATGTCGCCTATACATCCCGACTCTCTTAAGAGCGAAGAAGCAATAGTACCGAAATGCGACATCGCGCTGCTTACTCCTGTGCCAATCTACAGACAGGTTATCTCCACCTAGACTTCAGGTCCGCTTCAATCTCCGGCCAAGCTACTTGCAGTTTTGCTGCTCCGACCATCAAGGCATACACAACATCGTTAAACTCCTCTGGGATCCCCGTTTCGTGGGTAAATGCCCTCACAAACTCAGCGGATTCTTCACCTACTTTTTTACAAATCTCGTTTTTGTCCCCTAAGAGTTTTGAAGTAGACGAACCCATTGGGTTTTGAGCGACTGCAACAATTCTGCGGTACTCTTCCTCCCATGGATTGGTGATTTTCCGTCCAATCAACGAGATGTCGCTAAACCGTACAACCTCAGCCACCCTAAGGCCTGTTCTAGACATTGCACTATCGGGCGATTTGTCTCCGCGATATACGACCTCGACACACCAATCGTGGGTGCCTTCCGCTACAGTGTTCTCAGTGTCACCAGCATAGGCAACGACGCTGAATTGCAAATCTCTTAATTGGAGTTGTTGCGAAAGGTATTGACAAGATGTTCGTTCATATTTCTTGTTTATGGCAATAGACACGGGTGGCGAAGATTCAGGAATTAGTCCTTCTCGGTTCAACAAACAGAGAGCAGGCCGTTTGAACTGAGCATTCGGGTCGAACCAATCGTAAGTATTGAGAACCCCAAGCGGAGAATTGCTAGCCCCCAATATGTACTCATCGAACAAATCGTCTCCGGTAAGGCCATAGGCGACTTCTCCACGTTGGATGCAATCATTGACACGTTGAGGCACATCCTCTCCCCGTGCTGACACGATGTCAAGGATTCCTTTGCTCCGGTCAGCCTGATCGAACTCGCCTGTATCGCGGACACCGATTTCTCTGAGGAGACTGTTCACATATTCACTCAAGCCCCTGTTTTTCGGAATATAGAGTGTCGCCCTTGGTTCAGGGACAAATTGACCGATGGTTTCTCGAAACACGTTTTTCTCCTCTAAAGCAAATGGGTAAGGCATCAATGCCGGTGTGGCAGGTGGTAGAGTGGTAAGCTACGAATCCAGGCGGCTCCAATCAAAAACCGCCGAGAGATACTCATCCTTCTTTGAAGTCAGGCCCGTGTAGATTTCCTGACAGTCCGTCGGCGAAGCGAGATGGGTAAGCAGGGGTTCGACGATAATACGGTCTTCAACGATCCAGTTCACAAGTTGCCGGTAGTTTTCCACGATGTTGTGGCGACACCGATCCACTTCGTGGGGTGGCCACCGCCATTCCAGCGAACCAATCATTCGGATGGCTTCGAGGTGGATTCTCAACAGCATAGGGGTCGCGTCGAAGACCGCCTTCGCCCGAGGGCTGCCGAGCAGAATCGTTTCACCGTAACCGCGCGTGAGCATGACCGCCTCTGCAACCAGTTCACTGACGCCAATCGCCTCCACTGCGATGTGAACGCCTTTGCCGCCGGTCCAGTCCATGACGTACTCTTTCAGGTCAGTCTCATTCGGATTCACTACCCGCTTTATGCCGCATTGTTTCGCTTTTTCAATCCGAATCGGGCTAAGTTCTGAAGCGAGAACATCAGCGCCTGCCAGTTGAAATAATTGGGCGGCGAAGTTCCCTACCAAACCAAGCCCAATCACCAAAACAGTATCGCCAGGTTGAACTGAGGAGGATCTGACCGCGCTGATACTCACTCCTGCCATTCGGGCAAAAACGATTTTCTCCCCAGGCGCGTCCTTCGGCGTCGGCAACGCACATTGGACGGCGTCCGCTTTGACCAGGGAGGCGTGATTGGAGAAACTCAACACCCGGTCTCCGGGCTTGCACATGGTTACATCCGACCCGATGTCGAGTACTTCGCCCAGGTGACCATACCCGGTGTTCGTGGGATACGGATGGCGCTCCTTTCTGAACGGCATCTCCACCACCAGCCCGGTGAATCCGGCACCCTCGGTCCCTGCACTGACGATGGAGTATTCCGCCCGCACCAGTGCCTGGTTTGGCGCCAGTTTGCCATCAATCTCGCGTTCAAACAATTCAGCCTTATTCATTTCGGTAAAAACAATCTGATACGTTTTCAATGGTTTCTCCTATATAATTCCCTAGTGACTTTCTTCCAAATCACGATTGATCTGAATTTGGAAAATCACAAATGATTCGCAGGGTTTTACTCACGCCGGCCCATATTGCCCCATATATCCGGTACGGGCACCGAGGATTTCCTTGAGCTCACCTTCGCTTGCGTCAATGACTTCCTGCGCCGGACTGCATCCGGGCCAGCACTGCATCCAGGGCGGAGTGAAACCGTAGAACATGGTATAACGAGTTCGCTCGGAGAGGATCGGCACGCCGGTATGAATCAACGCCTCTGTGAAGTGCATCACCGATCCGGCCTTTGCCTCAACCTGAACCACCATCGCCGGATCGAAGATCTCCCGCCAGTCCTTTGCCTCCATTCGATGTGAGGCATTGAGGATCATTGTCCCGCCATCTTGGGGGCTGACGTCCGTCAAGTAGGTAGCGTTATTGAGAAACGTCGTGTTGATGTAGGGATGGTTGTTCGCCGGCACGATACCGTATTTCGGTCGAATGCCGCGATGCCAGCCCATTTTGGCCCGATCGCGCAGTTCATCGCGCTTTGTTTTCCGGTCCGGGTGTGGGAGTTTGATCATTGCATGGCAGCATTCAAAACGTGGCGGCGTTCCCAAAAGCTGTTTCAGGACCGGCAGAATCTTCGGGGACATCATCCAGTCCCGAAAAATCTGGTCGTAATTCACCATATTGTCGATGTTCTTGATGTCCCCAGTATCCTTATGAACCATAGTCGAGACCTTGCTTTCATAGAGCCGGTCCAGGGCGTCCTTGAACGCTTCGATTTCTTCAAGACTGAAGACGTTCTCCTGAAGAACCCAGCCATGAACAGCGAAATGATGGAGTTGCGCGTTAGTCAGCATAGCTAACTCCTGTTGATGGTTGATAGTTATTGGTTATCGTTCTCGATACAAGGCAAGGGGGAATAGCTTAAATCTTGCCCCATAGGGATCAACTTAACGGATCTAGCACACCTCTACACCCGCCGACGAATCAGCGAGCTACCAAGCGGCGTCCGATGAATCGGACTTTCGAGGGCCTAAGAGCCTGATTTATCGGGCGCGGTTCTTTAGTGCGGTGACTTCATCACCGCGCTTAACTTAATCCGTATGAAATGGCTTAAATCTTCCCCTCTTTTGTCCACTGCTCCATCAGTTCCTTCCTGTACGCCGCCTGACGTTCTTTATTCTCCCTAGCGCGTTGGGCAAAGTAGACAAACCCTAACGCCCGCCGCGGTCGCTCGCTAGGATTTGCATCCGCCCGGTGAATCGTCATACAGTGATGCGCGATCAGATCTCCCGGCACCGCATGAATCGGCGCCTCCGCCGCGTAATCCGCCTCACCATAGTCTGTAACCCCCTGGGAAAACCCCAGCACGGCTGTCTGGCGGTGTGGCCGCATACCCCACCGGTGGGAGCCTCGCACATAACACACGCAGCCGTTCTCGTCATTCACTGTATCCAGAGCCAACCACAAAGTTAGCGCCTCATTCGGCTCGAGCATGAAGTAGAATCCATCCTGATGGGGCGGCGTCTCCACCCCGATTCGGGCCGGCTTGGTGAACCACTGCATGTTCTTAGTCACAACCCCATCGTCCAGCAGCAATTCCGCCAGTTTGACGAAGCGGTCGCTGGAATAGAGTTCCTTAAAATGGTTATCGTAATCAGCCATGGCTTGCAGCCGCATGATAGTTTCGGGCTGACCTTTGACTTCGTAAAAAGCGGCATCAGACGGTAATTGCGGCAGTAACTCCGTTATGTACCAGTCAATATGCGTGTTCAACGCCTCTACCTCTGCAGGGGCGTAAAAGCTTCGAATGACCACATACCCATCGCGGTCAAAGGCTTCCTTGAGTTGCTGTGAATTATTCTGCCAATCCATCTGAACTCCTTTCCGTTAGGGCGCAGCTATGTTATCCAAATGGGGATGAATCATCCACAGAAAGAAAGGAATTTAACTCCTTCCATTCCTTCTATCTCCTCCGTGTGTTGTGGTGCATTATTCTTCCACCCTCAACTTTACCCAACGAGTGTGGGTAACTCCCTCCACAGTACACCAGAAATAGGTCATCAGATCGCTGTCCGGCAAGAGCACCCCGCCAGGCTTGCCAAAAGCGATTTGCATGTGTTCTGCCAGGAAATTCTCGTTTTCAGGTTCCCCCAAGCTAACTTCCTTGCCTGCATCGAAAACCACAATTTCATTCTCCACATCAAAATGCTCCAAATCTTCGGTCAAAGCTACATGGATGCCCTGAGGCTCATGTCGGAAATTGTATATTGCCGCCAACCGACCGTCGGGCAAAGAGATAGGAGTGCAAACCTGACCACGCAGATTCGTTGGCCGGGGTTCAGACCAAGTACGTCCCTGGTCTTCTGAGATGACCCAATGATTCGTCAAGTCCTCGGAGGCACCGTACTGATGGGTCCATATCATGGTATAGATCCTGCTATCCGGCAAGACCGTACACATCTGATCCCACCAGAGTAGTGCGCCCGTGGGGTCATCTGCAACTACAGTGAACTCTCCCCAAGTCTGCGCCTGGTCCGCGGAGAATACCACCGCCGCTTTCTGATCGGGGGGACCTTCATAGCCTTCCGGTTTCCACGTTTCCAGGGGGTACATCCACCGATCTGGCGCCAGTTGCAACAGGACGCCAGCCCCATTCCAAGTGTACTTCTCGGGCGGCAGATCCACCGGCACAACCTGTGGCGCCGACCAAGTCTTCCCTCCATCCCCTGACCAGAACAGCAGCATCTCCGGACGCTGCAGGGCTTCCGATTCCGAATCAAAGAGCTTTTCACTGCTGGTCTCAAAGCGGGTTGCAGTCATCACCAAGCGCCCGTCCGGCGCCTCGTTTATCTTCGGTCCCCGGTAGGACCATCCGTCCGTCGGCGCGCCTCTACCATGAATACTGCCTTCATTAATCCACGTCACGCCCCCATCCATTGAGCGGAGCACCTCAATATGATTATCCGGCGTGCCTAAGCCCTGCCCCACATGCTGGCAGGCAATGAAACTCCCATCTGCGAAGGGCGTGATCACAGGCATATAGGCACCCCGTCCTTTTTGGTGGGAAAGGATACCGCTATCAACAATTTTCAACATCTCTTATCTACCCCTTTCAAAATCAATACCCGACTCCTTTTTCAGGCACAAGCTTTTCGGTTAGCATAGTAGAGCGAGCGGATCGCTTGTTCCGCCTGAGAGTAAATCGCCAAAATAAGCTGGCAGTATACTCTACCATCCCACTTTCAACTCAAGTAAGTACCTGGATTTCGTCCAAAGAAGTGGAGGTTCCATTGATCTGCCGAGGGCTAATCAGCCCAGTGGTAGTGCGGTGCAAAATGGTCAAAAGATGGATCCTATGGTTAGTTTTGGTATCTCAGGAAGCCTTTCTATCACGTCGTTCATTTTTGCGGGTGGTTCAAAGCGTGGCTATATGGCGCCTTGGAGGCCGCCCTGCTGATGGGGGAAGACGCCCCACCGGCACAAACTGTTGAGTTAATCGGGTTAAGCCTCCAAACCCTAAAATCGCGTGGGATAAAGCGTTTCCTGCGCCAAATTCTCTTTTTGTCTGTCAGGTCGTGTTTTGCGGGAAAAGGGTCATAGGGATTGCACTGACCCCTTTATATCCCTTGATAGATCGCATCACAACTGCGTTACAAGTCTTGCTAAAGCCGTATAACATCCGGGTGATATTGAACGAAATCTAGGTAACTAATCAGATCTTTTCAAGATTTCTCAATCAACCGAAATACGATAGGAGTTGCGGTCGATAATCTCATGGTCTGATGAGCGAGCCTTCTTGAGCGCATGATCGGTAACCGGCAAATAGTAATGTGTCTCAGCGTTTAGTGAGATAAAGCCTTCTGCATACGCGCAGCCTCCCGCAATGCCAAACGCCCCATCGCTAGTTTCGATTCGCTTGCGGGCATAGGCACCACCGTATCCCTGACTCACCAGATAATCCAGAGCCGCCAGCTTTTTATCTGCCACATCCGTGATGTCAATGAATACATCGTTATAGTAGCCGCCCTCGGACTGCCATACGTTTCGCGGCACGCTCGCTGCACCCGTGCCGAAGAAAAAGACCTGCACGGTCTTGTGAGGCGGGTTCCGATCTCCCGGATCAACACCGCCTGCAAACGAGATCGCGTGCATTACAATCTGCCCGGCAATTGCGTGCGGGTTTGTGAGCCCATCGCTCTCCTTGGGAAAATGAGTCAGGATGATGTCTGGACGCAACTCACGCAATAATCGCGCAAGGCGTTTTACCGTGTCTTCTGTAACGAGGAGTACCGCGTCATCTGCGCCGAAAAAGTAGATGTCTTCGATCCCCAAGATCTTGCAAGCCGCACGGACTTCATCCGTCTTGACATCCGAACGTTCCTGCATAAGTGCTAGCAGTTCAGAACCGTCCGGAACTTCTTTACGATGAAACATCGAGTCACTGATCACGGTATCATGTACCCGAGCCCCGTGGGTCAAGACAACACAGCCGACATAATCCCCCCGGCTGGTGTGGTGGGCCATGGCACCCCCGGACTGGTCAAAAATATCAGCCGGGTGCGCTCCGATTGAGAGTAGGCGTAAGGATTCAGCCATTTTTTATGTCTCCTTTCCGATGTATTGATTCCTGGCTCTATTTCATAATCTCTCCAGCACCATCCCTTCCCGCTCAATCCGCGCGAACATTTCCCGGTACGCCGGCGTTCCGTCGTCGTCCCAGTATTCGGTGGAGATGGGTGCGTCATAGCTCATCGGGATAAGACGACTCCGATCCGGCCGCACCATAAACAGGGAATTCTTGGGATCTGCGATATTGTACATCTTCGTCCCGTTTTTGAACTGGGACTTGATGATCCACTTTTTCTGTTCGGGCAACTTCAGTTTCTCCAGGCGCTCTAGTTCGTCGCGGTCAAGCGTGACCCCCAGGCCCGGTTTTTCCGGTACGCGCAAAAAGCCGTTAATTGGCTCCAGTCGCTCCTTCACGACATCACTCTTCCACGTTTCAGTGTCGGCGAAGAAGTGGAAGGTCGCCGTGGGAAACGCAGCCATCATGTGTGTCGTCATGGCGCGGGTGATGTTCCCGCCGACGTTCTGGAGCATGAAAGGACTATTGTTCGCGGCAAAGAGTCCAGCGCGGCGAATAGCGTCCCCGATTCTGGCATGTCCCAGCATGTACGCATCGGCTGGCTTCATCAACACTTCGTAGGTCGCGCCCATAGGAAAATGGTGGAGGACAACGGGCAACCGACAACGCTTGCGCAACTCGATATACCCCTGAATATCCTCCCCTGGAAGGGGGTCCTCAAAGCAGCCAGCGATAGGGTATTGAGCCAGTTTGTCGAGCAACGTGAACATATGATCGTCGGTACCGTGCATGGTGAAGTCGTAGTGGATCTTGAACCCTTCTGGCGTCACCGCCTGCATTGCCTCGGTCTGATCGATGATGTTCTCAAAGGGGGAGAGGTGAAATTTCAGCCATGTGTACCCCTGTGCCGCATACTGCTCAACCGTCTCAGCCATGCGTCGAGGATGCGTGGAGACCGTCCAACTCCCCACCGGTACCCAGGAGCGATACTTCTGTCCAAACAACTTGTAGGCCGGCACACCCGCAAACTTTCCCATTAAGTCGTACATCGCCGTTCCCAGCCCCAAGGATGTCTCGTCCCCTATCCAGTCGAAGGGATTGGTCCCGATGTACTGGTCAATGACCTCCTCTGGTTCTGTCGAGCCTCCCTCTCCTAGTCCTACCAGTCCGTCCTCCGTGTGAACAACGTACACGCTGCGCCCTACGGGGCCGTAGAAGTGATTGAGTTGGTAGGCGATCCAGTCCTCGTATTCAAGGGTGATTCCGTGGACTTCGATCTCGGTGATTTTCATGGCACCCCTCCATTTGGGTTTTTCATCTCATGTTTTTTTCTTGATGATTTAGCGATTCTTAAATGCGTATAGGGTAGGGCAGTGGATTCTCCAGAAACTCTATATGGACTTACGCCGACGATACTTTTCATGATGCTCCACCCGCCCACAACGCCAGCAATTTCTGGGAAGATATCACGTCGAGGCCTATGGCGCGAAATTGCCGCAGCGCAGCCTCATGCCCACCGGGGCGAGGGGAACGGACACAGTCTTCAACGACCACCACGTAATAATCCTTATTCGTCGCATCCCAGGCGGTCGCCTCGACACACCAGTCCGTCGAACAGCCGACGAGAATGACGGTTTCCCGCTGAAGCGAACGGAGAAGCAGTTGAAAATCTGTCCCTTCAAACGCGCTGCCACGGTCCTTGGGTATGATGCAATCTTCGGGCTGAGGCTCCAAGCCGGGGTGCACCTGCATGCTTTCGTCGGCGGGGTCAAACCGGGAACTGAACTGTTCCGGGGCGTGACCGAGATTCATCAACACGCGGATATAAGCAGCCGAAATGTTCCGCAAACCGGGTCCGCGCGTGTTGTAGAAGAAAAAGACGGGCAGACCCGCAGACCTAGCTACACATGTTAGATTCTTTACTTTATCAAAAATTACCCAATCGGCACCCTGTTCCCACATCCTCGTATTTTGGATATCGATAACCGCCAAGGCTGCACGCTCTGGAGCAACCACTTCGGCGAAAGTTTCACAAACGCGCTTTCCTACAATATTCAACATTTTCCGTTCCTCCCTGGGTCTTTGGCAGTAATGTCCGGTATAGTTTTTGCCTTTTCAAATGACTACCAATAGCCAAAGCATCTCGGTAAGCGGTTGCCATTGAGCCACGATGAAGACACACAACATGCCACAGCAGGTGTCGGTTTCTTCTGCGATTCCGGACCTCTCCTTGCCAAGCGTACACCATGGTAAGAAGACACCAAGTGAGTCAGCGTTTCCGGCTGGGGCTGATCAGGTGTGGCTACTATCAACGTTTAACCGTTTGATGAGCTAGTTAAGGTTGGGTCGGTGTATCCCCTTCCTTTGGATTGATCGAAGCCTCTCCACCCACATCAGACAGCAAATCCTTCCGCAGGTCGACTTCCTTGAATGGACCAAGGATGAGCCCATGCAGGTAATGAAGTGTGTGATGTGTGCGCATGATGAACCTCCGTAGATATAATTGTGGCAAAAACTGTTGTTGGTGTCAAGGGAAAAATGTATAATCGTCTGTTGACGCTGTTCCTTAGCGCAGGAAGCGTACCAAGATCGATCGCCATGAACCAACAATGGCGCAAACCCGCACCACGTCTAGCCAAACACAGTCAGGATGGAGAAAAAGAGAGGAAAGATGGGAAGGGTAAAGGGAGAGGGCAGCTTATCAAAGTGATAAGCGTTTTTATCACTTTGATAAGCGTTTCCTCCAGAGGAAGGCAATTTGGGATAGGGCGTGAATTTACTGAGATAAAAAATCTTGCTGTCACCCCACAAAACTGCTATAATTCCACCATTCTTTACAGGAGGAGGCTATGCTTGAGAATCTCAGTAGTGGTGTCGGAGGCTGGCGGGCGCGGCTTGGCCTCCTGACCTCCGACGATGGAATAAATGACGACGAATACTGGCAGTATTTGCCAGAAGGCGTCTCGCTGATTTTTACGCGCTACCGGACGGAGACGCGCTCCGATCCTATTAGTCTCAGCATGGTAGATAGCTATGCCGATCTCAACTCCATTCTGGATGCGGCGGAGACTCTGCGCATCACCCGTCCCAAAGCTATTGTTTTCCTCTGTAATTCGGGCAACTTTGTACGTAGCGTGGGAGGCGATCTGGAAACCGCCGAAGCCATCCAGCGTGCAGTAAATATCCCGGCGACGACCATCAGCACCGCCCAGGTCCAGGCGCTGCGGACGTTGGGAATGCATCGCGTGGCTGTGGCTGCCCTCTACCCGGCAGAGGTGACGCAGTTCCTTGTAAAATCCTCGAAGGGCACGGCTTCGACGTGACAGGCAGCCAGAGCGCGGGACTAGAAACCGAGTGGCAGATTGGCAACTCCCCACCCTCGGTGTGGTACAACCTCGCATGCGAGGTAGACTCGCCGGAAGCCGAGTGCGTGTTGCTAGCTTGCAGCGGCATCCGCACCGCGGCAATTATGGAACCCTTGGAAAGCGACCTGGGAAAACCGGTAGTGAGCGCGCCAGCGGTGAGCATCTGGGCGGGTTTACGTCTGGCTGGAGTGAAGGTGCCCGTATCTGGACGCGGTGTCCTGTTAGCGGACTATTGATTCAAATGAAGTTGCTATGTTCTTGTCGCTGTTCATTGACATTGACCTTTTTCCCACATCGTGATATGATTGACAAGCGAGAAGTCAAGGCGCGATTTCGGATAGGGAGAATTTTATGAAAACGGATAAGGTGAGATTGGCTATCATTGGTTGCGGTGGAATGGCAGGCGCACACCTGAACGCCTACGTTGGGCTCAAGCAACAAGGCATTGACATCTTCGATTTTACAGCGATGTGCGACGTTGATTCGGATCGGGCGAATGCGTTTGCCGTCAAAGCTGCCGAAGCTCAAGAGGGAACACATCCAAAAGTCTACACAGACATCAACGAAATGCTGGATGGGGAGGTATTAGACGCAGCTGACATCTGTGGTCCGCATTTTCTTCATCACACGCTTGCGATTGCCTGCTTCGAGGCAGGACTCGATGTCATTGTCGAAAAGCCACTTGCGGTGACAGTCCGTGCGGGAAGAAGGATGATCGAAAGTGCAGCAGCCCACAATCGTATCCTTGCCATTGCTGAACAGGTCCGTCGCTGGGTTAGCTCGCGCACGGTCGAATGGATGATTCACAAGGAGAAGTTGATTGGGCAGCCGCGTATGTTTTTCCGGCAGGGTATCGGCAGCCCCAACAAAGACCCAGAGAATCGCTTGCGCGATGACCCAATGGTATGGCGGAAAAACAAGCTCACCAGCGGAGGAAACAGCATCATTGATAGTGGGGTACACTATGTAGATCTGCTGATCTATTTCTTCGGTGAACCTGATGAGATCTACGCCAGATCGGAAAATCTTAACCAATTCCAGTTCAAAGATGCAGATGGCAACTACGTTCCACAGACGGTTGAGGACACGGCGCTTGCAACGATTACATTTAAGAACGGGGTGAATGGTCAATGGACAAGCACCAGCGCCGCGCCGGGACATGGCACGAGTTACAATAGCTATCACGGAAGTCTCGGCTCGATCTACAGCAGTGGCAGCTATCCGCAATCTCCTGAGTTGCAACTGTGGGATGGGACCAAGCAAAATTCAGACACACTGCAAAGCGCTTACATGGAAAGCCTCAGCGAGTCGGAAAAACAGCGATTGTTCCCGTACGGCATCACCGAAGGGGTAATGCTTGAAGTCTACGATTTTCTGGATGCGGTTCGCACACGTCGTCGCCCGGAACTCGACGGCACGGATGGGCTGAAAGCACAAGCCATCTGCAACGCAATCTACGAGTCAGGCTGGTGTGGACAGGCAGTGAAATTTGAAGATGTCTACAATGATAAAGTAACAGGTTATCAAGACGAGATCAATCAACGGTGGGGGCTCTAAAGCCTGAGATAAAATTAAAAGAGGAAGCGCATGGACTGGAGATTTACACTCGGTGTTGGCGGCGCGGTTGTCCGCGATGGGGGGCTGTTGCTCGTTCACCACACCTACGGCGCGAAGAAATGGCAGATTCCGGGGGGATACGTCAAACCTGAGGAATGCGCGCATGAGGGGGTCGTGCGGGAGGTCTACGAAGAAACCCACATCCGCGCTGAAGTCGATGGGCTTCTTGGCGTGAGACACTGTGTGAAGGAAGGCGATAATTCCACCTACCTCATTTTCAAAATGAAGCCACTTCAGTCCAGCGATCCAATCCCTGATGGACGCGAGGTCGATGCAGCGAAGTACTTCACGCTCAAAGAGATTGGAGCATTCTCGGCAGAAGAAATCCCGGCGCTTAATCAGTGGGTAGCGCGGTGTGTCCTCGGTGGCGCACCAAATATGCTGCTAGATCAAGGCGATCCGGATGGGCTCAAGCGCCCCTATAACCTTTACATTTGTCCTTGAACGGTAACGCTTGTCCGAAAAGAAAATTAGGCGATCAGGAAATGGGTTCAGGACTTCAGAAGTTCAGGACTTCACTCGCGCATCACGTTTCACGTTTTACGCATCAGGAGATTTCCATGAATCGACACAAACAGGAATCAATTGTCAATGCAGACAATCTGCAACAGGTCTGCAGCCAGCTTTACCAAAAAGTTGGGGTTGCCAAAGCAGATGCCGAGACCATAGCAGAGATGCAGGTGTCGATGGACTTGCGCGGCGTTCATTCGCATGCCACACGGGGGATACCGCGCTATGTGCACAGCGTGATGAGCAGCGACACGAATCCAGCCCCCCAGATCAAGGTGCTTGCGGATAATCCCGCTTCCGCCCTATTAGACGGAGATCGCGGATTGGGACACCTCGTCGGCATCCGCGCCATGAACATAGCGATTGAAAAGGCGAAGGTCGCATCGATTGGGATGGTTGTTGTGCGCAACAGCGAACACTTCGGCGCGGCATCCAGCCATGCGATGCGAGCGCTTGAACACGATATGATCGGCTTTGCAACAACGAACGGTACCGGTGTGAATGTAGCAGTTTTTGGCGCTGGGACAAACTCAATCGGCAACAACGCCCTTGCTTTTGCCATTCCCGCAGGAGAAGAACCACCAATCGTGTTGGATATGGCTTGTGGTGCGGCGGCTGCCGGCAGAATTGGGACGGCGCGGATGTATAATGAAAAGATCCCTCCGGGTTGGGGACTCGACGAAAATGGGGAGGAGACCGATGATCCGTCAAAGGTGGCTGCTATCCTTCCTGCGGGAGGCCCGAAGGGTTCCGCGCTCGCAATCGTCATGGATGTGTTATGCGGTCCGTTGAGCGGTGGACTCATGGGCATCAATAAAAAATTCCAGCCGGAAGATGCACCGCCTGAAAAAGTCGCAACTGCGCACTTTTTTCTCGCGATTAACATCGCTAGTCTGACCTCCGTCGATGAGTTCAAAGCGGAAATTGATCGGCAGATCTGCATGACGCGCCAAGCCAAGCCCCGCAAGGGATTTGATCGCGTAACCCTCCCCGGCGAAATCGAATGGGAGTTGACCCAGGAACGTCGTGTGAACGGGATTCCCCTCCACAAGTCCCAGTTACAATCCCTCGAAGAAGTTGCAGATGAGTTAGGGGTACACATCCCCTGGGAAAGGCAACAATGAAATTCAGGAAGCAGGAGAAGAAAGAATGTCGAAACCAGATATCTTGACAACCAATCAGATCGAGTTTTTCAAAGCAAGCGGATACCTGATCCTTGAAGACTTAATTGAACCAGCTATCATTGAAAGCTGGCGAGAGCAGATCTGGACGCATTTCGGTTCTAGCCTGGAAGAACCGGATACGTGGCCCGACGACTATGTTGTGAAAGATTTGAACTTCTCACCCCTCTTCGGGAAACTCCCAGCAATGCAAGCGATTGTCGAACAGCTCGGTGGTGGTAAGTTTACAGGCGGCGGTGGGTCGTCGTTGGTCAAATGGCCCAATCCGGATGGCGAGTGGTCAATGCCGGGCAGTGGACATATCGATGCTTATGGCCCCGGTGGTTGGAGTCCCTTCATGTTGGGCGCGACGACCTATCTCTACGATGTTGAGCCAGGAGGAGGCGCCTTCGTTTATTGGCCCGAAAGCCATCATACGACACACAGATATTTCCTTCAATATCCCGAACAGATTGACGGGAGTTTCAGAAATGTCGAAGGTTGGGGCTGGCATGTATTTTCAGATCTATTACTAGAGGGACCGCGGGAATTCACAGCCGTCGCGGGAAGTGTTGTCCTGTGGCACGCTTTTCTCTGCCACACCGGTTCAGGCAATGTGAGGTCTATTCCGCGCTTCGGGTTATTTGCTCGTTACACCCACAAATGCAAGGATGAAATTAGATATGAAATTCCGAAAGATCTCTGGAAGTATTGGGTAATTTGAGTTATATTTAACCCGAGTTGCTACCTTTCACTCCATTTGCCTGTTTTCAGTGATTATAGACATCTTCCTTCAGTGTGGCTGGAAGAAGATGAAGAATGAAACGAGCGGGTTGCTTCCCTTTCTTCCTCTCGTTCCATAGTTCCAAACCGAAATGGAATAGGTGGCAACTTGGATTATACTTCGACTGGCTATCCATCCACACGATTTCGCACGCTAACTCTAAGTGGTTTCGGATAAGTAATTGGACATTGGACAAGTGTGCTTCCACCTTCCATTCAATTTCCTTCCAATCCCTAACAGGAGGACAAAAAATGAAAATCAGACTAAACCGAATCAAGCACAAGCTGGTCGAGGGCGGTCTCGCATACGTAATCGGTGGCATTACACACCCTGACGACATTGATGCCTTCGGCCCGAACGGGTTCGACGGGGTGTGGCTGGAGGGCGAGCACGGCGCAGTGGACGCCGCTGAACTCGGCAACCTCACCCGCGCCTGCGACATCTGGGGCATGACCTCCGTGGTTCGCGTCAACCGGAACGAGCAGAGCCTCATTTACCGCACGCTCGACCGCGGCGCCCAGGGCATCGTCGTTCCACACGTCAACACGAAGAAAGAGGCGCAAAATGTGGTCGCCGGCGGCAAGTTCGCCCCTGTCGGTCATCGGGGCATGTTCACGAGTCGCCAGGGCTACGGCGTCCCCGATTACTTCCATGTTGCAAACGATGAGACGCTTCTGGTCGTACTGATCGAAGACATCGTCGGCATCAGGAATCTTGACGAGATCCTGACAGTGGATCACATCGACGTGTTCTCTGTCGCACCGTCAGACTTGGCGGCTTCGATGGGGCACATCGGTGACATTCAACACCCGGAAGTTCAACACACAATTGATGACGCACTGGCGCGTATTCAGGCCGCGGGGCGTATCGCCGGTGCGCTTGCCAACAACGAAAACGTTGCAAAGTACGTCGCGGCAGGTGTCCGATTCTTCCTGACCCAGATTAGATATTGGCTTGCGGCCTCGTCGGCCGAATTCATGAGCCGCGCCGAGAACGCTAGGCGAGGCGAATGACAGCCTTGGAGAAATATATCCCCTCTTGCTAAGGAATCCCGATGACAAAAGCCGTTTTCTTCGATTTCTTCGACACACTTATCTTCTGGACGCAGCCCCTCCACGTAACCATTCGCAAGATCGCCGACCGGTATCAGCTTGATCTGGATTGGGCTGCATACGACGAGGCGCGAGCGATTATGACCCAAGCATATCAGGCATCAAAGCCGACGGATAACATCCTGGAGACAATGGCGCGACAGATTGACGGATGCTGCGCGTTTCTGAGGAAGTTGGGGGTGTGTGAACATGTAGAACAAATCGCGTGGGAGGTTTTGCAGTATGAACACGCTATGTTCTCCCGCAACAATGCGACGCTCTATGACGACGTGCTGCCGACATTGGATCGGTTGCAGCGGGCGGGACTGAAGATGGCGATTGTTTCTAATTGGGATACGCCTTTACACAATACCGTCGAGGTGCTTGGCATTGATCGATATTTTGAGGCAATCGTCGCTTCTCATGATCAGCGGGTGCAAAGCGCGAAGCCGGATGCGGCAATTTTTGAACATGCGCTGAATGTTGTTGGCGCTTCTGCAGACGAAGTGGTTCACGTTGGGGACTCTTACGAGTCGGACATCGTGGGCGCCCAATCCGCAGGCCTCCGCGCGATTCTGCTGGATCGAGCGGGAACACAGGATAGGCGTTGGGGAGAGGCTATCCGTAACCTCTATGAGTTGTCCGACCTTCTGTAAGCATGATATGTCAAACGTGATGCGTGATATGTGACGTGATGCCTATTGCACAAGATGAGTCGTTGGTTTTTGAAAGGGGTCACAAATGAGCTTAACCCATAAACAGGTCGAACAGTATGAACGCGATGGCTTCCTCGTCGTCGATCGCCTCTTTTCCGAAGCAGAAATCGAACCCTTTCGTGTCGCTGTGGACGACGTGTTGGAAGAGGTACATCAGGAAGCTATCGCCGCCGGGAGAAATCCCGAGGGTATCTTCAGCAGCGGCGTTTATGTCGGACTATCGCTGCGGCGTGAGATCTTCCGAAAGACCGCTCGTGCCCCACGCCTGCTCGATGACCTCGAAGCTCTGATAGGGAAGGATATCGGCTTCCTCAGCGATAAGGTTGCTTTCAAAGGTAAGGGGGTTACATTCAATTCCCCGTGGCACCAGGATTGGTCGTATTGGGGCGGGAGTCACAAGATTTCTGTATGGGTGGCGCTGGACGGGGCGACGCCGGACAACGGCTGTCTACAAATTCTGCCAGGCTCTCATCAAAAGCCGATAGACCACGACAATGTCAGATCGGCTGAGGGGTTCGGGCATCAACTGGATTTGGCAGAACGCGGCTTCGACCCGTCGAAAGTCGTGACGGCGCCTGTCGAGCCAGGCGATGCAATCTATTTCCACGACTTGACGCTGCACGCCTCGCTCCCCAACCGCACAGCAGAGGACCGGCGGGCATTGATTATCACGTATCGGGATCTTAGCCAACCGGATCGAGAATATCCGAGCTTGTCTGCTGCAGCACGGGTCCGTGGATAGCGACGGATGGACTCGTTCGCTTGCTTTTAATCCGTTGCGCTTAATCACCGTGGAGCGATTGCGCCCAATAACTGGTCTAACTCTCGAATCTTCAGCAACTTGCATGCCCCGATTAAGACAGCCACTCCGAGTCCAATTGGAACAAACGCACTGATGAGCCGGGCGATTAAATCCTCTATGCCGATCCAACGCTCGATTTGCGAGTTTGCCCACCAGCAGACCCAACCCATGACGCCGGCAGCAACACCTATCTTCATCAGCAGCCTCCAGATGCCGCTCAATCCCAATCTTCCAACTTTTCGTCGCAGGAGAAACAGGAGTGCCAGAAAATTCAAGGTGATCGTGCAGGAGGTCGAAAGGGCAAGGAATCGGTGATCAAGACGGAGTTTATGGATAAAAAGGTAGTTCAAAAGAATATTGAGTGCGACAGTGCACAAGCTAACTTTGACCGGCGTGCGTGTGTCGTTGAGAGCGTAAAACCCATCCGTCGCAATCTTGACCGCCGAAAAGCCGCACAGTCCGAAGGCGAAAAAGATTAGGGTGCCTGCTGTTTGCTGCGTGTCCAAAGCTCCCGCTTTTCCGCCCTCAAAGATCAAGCGGCAGATCGGTTCAGCGAGTATCATCAATCCGATTGATGCAGGCAATGTCAGCAGAAACATCAGGCGGAGGGCATGCGAAAAAGATCTGCGATACGCCTCCATTTCTCCCTGTGCGACCAATCTGGCAAGGTTTGGCAAGGCGGCAGTGGAAATTGCCACGCCAAAGACCCCAATCGGCAGGTGCATCAGGCGGAAAGCGCGGCTGATCCATGTCAGCCAGCCCTCTCCCTTTGACGCGAACATCGAGTTGACAAACAGGTTCACCTGCAGCGTAGCGACTCCAAGAATCGCGGGACCAATCAGGCGCATGACCTGTCGCACTCGCTCATCGCGAAAACTGATGAGTGGTCGGTAGCGAAATCCAACGCGCCACATTGAAGGTGCCTGGATCAAGAACTGCGATGCACCGCCGACGAGCACTCCAACTGCCATCCCTGTTGTCGGGTGTAAGTCAAAGCGCGGTGCGACGTAGTACCCCCCCACACCAACGAGTAGCGATCCAAGGTTGAAAAAAGAGGACGCGCAGGCGGGGACTCCAAATTTCCCCTTGCTGTTGAGAAGCCCCATTGCAACTGCTGCAAGTGAAACCAGCATCAGGAACGGGAACATGATCCGCGTGAGATAGACTGTCAGATCGCGTTTGGTGCTGAATCCAAAGTGTTCTGACGAATCGAGATCAACATCTTGAAACCCTTTGCCCATGAACATCAAATCGACGATAAGGGGGGCTGCGAGAATACCGATTAGCGTGAGCAGCGTAAGCGCCAAAGCAATCGCGTTGAAGATTCGACTCGCCAAACGCCATGCAACTTCTCCGCCATCCTCCAATTCCGTCGCCGTAAACGTCGTCACAAATGCCTTGCTTAACACCCCTTCACCAAACAGATCGCGCATTAAATTGGGGATGCGGAATGCCGCATAAAACGCATCTCCACCGATTCCGGCGGCAAAATAGTGAGCAATCGCTTTTTCGCGGACAAGCCCAAGAATACGTGAACCCATTACGGCGATGCTGACAATTCCCGCAGATCGGGTTACGTGCTTCTGGTCTCCGTTGATTGAAGTTGGGGCGGTATGGATTTCGTTTGCCATTTTGCGATCAACTCTTTTGACATTTTACCGAATGTGAGGTACACTTATCTTCACGCAGGAGATGTAACCAGAGGCAAGGTTGCACATAACCTACAATAGTGAGGTTTGTTGAACCATGCGACAAAAACGATATTTTACTGTAGAAGAAGCAAACCGGCTGATTCCCATTTTGGAACAAGAACTCTCAGAATTGAAGGGACTTCGGCAGGAACTCGAAGCACTCGGGGCGGAATTGACCCCATTCTTTGAAGTCATTCGTCACAACGGTGGGCATCGAAAAACACCGCAGTTTCTCGAATTGACAGGAAAATTCCGGGACGCCATTGAGGAGATTCAGTCCTATGGGTGCACGATAAAAGATATAAATCCGGGATTAATCGACTTCCCTCACCTTCGGGAGGGTAGGGAGGTTCACCTCTGCTGGAGGGCTGGGGAAGAAGCGGTCTTGTACTGGCACGAGGTTGATGCCGGATTTGCCGGAAGACAGTTGATTGAAGAGTAAAGTTAAGCGCAGCAAAATCTCCCGATTCTATCGGGATTCACGGCTCGGTAATGTTCGCTCCGAACAAACCGAGTCGGAACCGATCTATCGGGGCAGTGTCTACAGGGTTTAAGGGATTAAGGCAACCCAATCTCGGTCTAATGGCACCCGGTCCACCTGCCAGCCATAGACGTTAATCTCATACACCTGTCGGCCCTCTTCTATACTCTCTTCAAAGATAATACGTTCCCCATCGGGAAACCACTTCAGAGTTGTAGCAAACTCCACCAGCAAATTAAACCCTAAGAAACAGAACCTGCCTTTTTTAATGCCGCACTTAAAAACTCCAAGGCTGCCGTGCGGCGTAAGTATGGGTGGGCGAACTGATTCCGATAACCGCGTAGGCAGCCGTAGCAACTTTCGTCACAACCACAACCACCTTCAACCCGTGTTCTTGCGTTGCGAAGCATTTCCAAAAAAATTTTCTTATTTTCTAAATGTGCCACTAACCCGGCGCCACCCGGAACGTTATCATACAACACAATCGCCGCATCGTCCGCAGTATCCCCGCCAGTAATGGTGACGTTCAAGTCGGTATCCGGCACATCCAGTGCCTCGACCGCACCCAATAAAACGGCGTATGCGAGAGAATACGCCTCCCATTGATCGACCAATCTAGGAAATTGCAAACGGACTACATCAGTGATGAATTCATGTCCGAGAGACAGAGGTTCCAGAGGTCTGTTACAATCACGACCTTCGGGTGTTTTATGCGAACTATCTGGCTCAGTGTAATGCGCGCCGCAGGAGCGACAAATATAAAACCCATTACCGTTTTTTCCTTCGCATAGAACAACTAGGCCTCCTTGCAACGCTTGGGTAATCCTGATACCGAACAAATCCTTTGACGCATTCTCCAGTTGGGTGTCGTCATCAAACCCACGGAAGAACGGGCGCGTGGTATACAAACGGTGTGACCTCCCATGCGGCTCTTTGGGTTGATCCAGCAGCGAGGTCACGAAACCGAATTCGGGCCACAGGTATTTTCTTTCGCGCTCATAAGTTTTAGACTTGATTTTTCCTTGAAAATCTGAAAGGAGTTAAGAACGATGAATGTATTTGATGCTGTAGAAAGATTTTCGGATCAAGAGAGTTGTATTAAACACTTAGAAACCATCCGCTGGGGGGGTAAACCTAAGTGTCCGTATTGCGAAAGTGATCATGTAGCACCGAAACAGGAAGGCGATAAAGTTGGACGGTGGAATTGCCATTGTTGCAAGTCGAGTTTCAATGTTTTATCCGGCACCTTGTTTCAAGGTACACAGGTTCCGCTTCAGAAGTGGTTTCTGGCTATCTTGCTTATGAATAATGCGAAGAAAAGCCTATCCAGTTGTCAACTTGCCCGACATTTAGACTTAACCCAGCCTTCCGCATGGTATATGATGCAACGAATACGGTCTGAGATGGGCAGAAAAGGTAAAGTTCCGATGGAATCGGAATCCTCGGAAGCGGGTTCCGCGGGACGCGGAATGCTCGCCTTGCGGCACTTGCTGAGAGACATTATCGAGAAACCACTTCAGGGCTAAAACCCAATACTTTAGTTTTGGGAGTATGTCAATGAAGTTGACGAAACGTAGCGAGTGGTAGCAGAAGGTGTCCGTTCCGAGACAGGATTGATAGCACCCTCTGCTATTTTCACTAGTCAAACTGTTTGGCAACAAGCACTAAATCAAAAATGTTTACAATGCCATCACCGTTGAGATCGGGCTTTGTTTTGCCGAAGTTTTTTGCAACCAATACCAGATCCAAGATATTGATTCTACCATCACCGTTGACATCAGCCGGGTTAGGGGTTTTGAGGTAGATTTCGCCATCTAAATCGGGAAGGATATGGATCATATCCTTCTTGTTGCTAGACATGGCAATCGTTGGTTGAGGCAATAAAATTGCCTGCTCAGTCCTACTCCGGTTGTAGACTGCCCAGCCGTTAGTAAACTCTCGGATATACAAACCCTCGATATCTTGATACCGTTGGGTAATGGGACCGATAGGTTGTCCGAGGTCAGCGTCCCAAAAAGGGTGCCAGATGTGTTTCTGGTAACCTTTTTGTCCGTTTTTTGTTCCAATAGTATAGAGCGAATATCCATTAGACAGGGTGAGGCTCATTGTTGTGAATAAGCGCATCCACTGTCTATTTCTTGGGCTATCTGGTGGTTCAGCACCGATGCCGAAACCTCTTAAAAGGTTGATTTTGGGTTCTCGGACGTTTGCTTCATACCAGATAAGATTGTTTTCAATATCAATAATATCCGCGCGTGTGTACCCTTCTTCGCGCGTATTCGGGAAAGTTTCCATGAAACCGCCATTGATGTAAGGGGCTGAAAGCGGAAGTGGGTTCCGATTGTTATTACATAGAATGAGAAAATCGTCCGGCACAACTGCACGAATTTTCTGGAGAATTGAGATGAGTGCCTGTCGTTCCACCTCAAGATCGAGCTGGTATTGCGGCGTTCTTTCATATTCATAATATGGGACCGTAGTCTCATCATAAAGCACGACGTAGTTTTCCGCCCATGCGTCGAATACGATGCCGTCATACAAGCCACTTTTTGCGATAGCACCCGCCCGTTGAGCAATAACGTCTTGAACTTCTGGCAATCTAAAATCAATTAGATAATCATTACCCCTGCGAACAGGATTTCCGTTGGCGTCTCTTAGCCAACCAAACCAATCTTCGGAATAACGATCGGGGGAGGCATAACTTTGTCGAAGATCGAAGAGTAATATCAGATTGGGGTTTATGGAGAGCAGTTCATCCCGTATGGCTATCATTCTTGGTAAATCACCAATTAATTGATACCCTTCCGGGGTCAGTTGAAGCCCCTTACTCAAGTAATGCCACCAAAGATCATGAGTAGCAATACGTTCATTATAAGGTATCGAATCATCCCACCAGTTACCACCACGATTCAAGATTCCATCGTCCCATGGTAGTGCAATAGATGGAAGGCTTCGATTGTCGATTCTGTCTCGAATCGAAGCGGTTTGAGAAGATTGCTGTGCAAAGGCAGAAGTCACAGCAAAGACGAATAAACAAACAGCAAAAACAAAACGTCTCATTTTAGGGTGTTCCTTTCTTTTGAGAGTGTTTTCTTTTAGAGGGACCGTTGGTTTCGTTCCATTGCTTGAAATTACGTGCATCATCGTAATCATAGCACATCACTCGAAATTCCTTACCGATAATTTTTTTTACTCCGTGGGAAATCCATTCCCTTTTGTCTGCGACAACCTTACCTCCCGGTGCGTATTCGGCAATGGCCTGCTGCAAATCCCGCTGTAAAGAAACTTTTGCTGCATCTGCCCTGCTTTTCGGACGAGTGTCTAGTTCCACAACGTCTACTGGAAAACCATATTCAGGAATAATAGCCTTGCGTGATAAGAAGGTCAGCGTCCTTTCCTCGGCGATGGTTTTCATGCGTCTATCCATTTGATTGACATGCGAGTAATCTCCCTTTTGATAGCATTCTTCTATCATTTCCCGCATCTTGCGATAGTCATCGCAAATTTCCTGCTCGGCATAGGCGAAACGGCTTTCCGGTCCCGCGATTTCTTCCACCCATTTCCCGTTGTTTAGCCCCGTTTCGACGTGCATATCCGACGGGACCACGAAGCGCATAGACTTATGTAACTCGTCATTATTCCGGCAAAAATCCTCAAAGTCAGAAACAGCGCGAGGATTATCCCAATCGTTGATAAGATCCTGCACATTCTTGAACCGCTCCACGTTATCTCTTTTTTTGAAAAATGCGGACAACGCCACGGCGGTGATATGCCGTAAAATAATTCTTTTACGCAATCAGTAGTTTAGGGTTGAATTTCTGTGATAAATCGGGTATAATAAAGGTGTTCAAACCCGCATTATCAAAGGAGTTCAGCCATGAATTTGTTTGACACTATGGAACGATTTCCAGACCATAAATCTTGCATAGAATATCTTGAAAATATCCGCTGGGGTGATAATCCATATTGCCCACATTGTGGAAGTGTAGACGTGTATCAAAAGTTAGATGGCACCCGTGTAGGACGCTGGCATTGTAAGGATTGCCATGCAAGTTTTAATGTCTTAGCCAAGACGTTGTTTCAGGGAACTCATGTTCCGCTTCAGAAGTGGTTTCTCGCCATCAGAGTGGTTTCTCGCCATCAGTCTGATGATGAATGCGAAGAAGAGCCTATCCAGTTGTCAGCTTGCCCGCGATTTGGGAATCAATCAGAAGACCGCATGGTATATGCAAGTCCGTATTCGTGCTGAAATGGCATCGAAGGGGGGCGGTCTCCTGAAAGGCATTGTTGAAACTGATGAAACCTACGTTGGTGGTAAGCCGAGAAAGGGAAACAAACGTAAGGATGATGAACCGAAGAACCCACGCGGGCGTGGCACGAAGAAAACGCCGATCATTGGGGCTGTGGAACGCGGTGGCAAGGTTGTAGCCAAGGACCTGACGGGGAGAGGTGTCCTGAAGTTTATCAGGAATTACGTCAACCCAGACGGGGCCGTGCTGATGACTGATGAATATCAAGCGTATAACGCGGTTGATTCTGCGTTCAAGCATGAATTGGTTTCAGTTGCCTTATTACCTGACTCATCTTCGCCCGGTGCTGCGGAATCTGTCTGGGAGTCAGATTCCGCACCCGTATTCTCCTGACTCTGGGGTTCATCGGAATCTGTGAGGTTTTCTTCTGTTTCTTGTGTTTCTGGTTGCTCTGCCGATGCTTGGTCATCTGACTTTTCTTCTCCCTGTTCTACGGAATCTGTCCGGGAATCGGACTGGGGCTTGGTTTCGGTTGCCTTGTTATCTGGCTTGTCTTCGTCCGGTGCTTCGGAATCTGTCTGGGAGTCAGATTCCGCACCCGTATTCTCCTGATCCTGGGATTCATCTGAAGTCGTAGGATGTTCTTCTACTGTCCCGTTTTCACGCTGATTTGCTGTTTTCTCATCAGCAGCTACTACATCAGGTTTTTCGCTTTCTTGTGAATCTATTTTGGAGACTGAATCACGGTTTGTGCTGTTGTTCTTGATCGAAAACCGGTGCCAAATGGCTTTGACTTTGATGAGTATTTTAACAAACTTCTTGAACATTGCCTTATAACCTTTTTTGAATGCTTTGATAAGCTCGTTGAACATTGTCCTGTAACCTTAAATTCCATACATCTGGTAATTGACAATGTTCATGTCGAACGAGTACATCAGTCACTGCTAATCCAAAATGTTTTGCCGTCAACGGTTCGGGAATATCAAAATCCAAATCTGGACAAAAAATATCCCCCAAGCCATTGATCCATTTACTTCTTTCGAGTGGTTATAGGATGACTACATCGCCTTCCAATATAGGCTATTTGCTGTGAAGAATACAACAAATTTTCCAATGTAAACAACAAGCCCATCTTATCAGTGGTGAGTGCGTTTGTCAAGAAAAAATCACTCTGTTCTCCCCTCGCCCGCATCCCCTTAAATTTCCCCCCGATACTCCCGCTCAAGGGTATTGGTGAAATCAATCACCCGATCTAACGCCTCACTCGCACGGTCACAAGCCACACCCGTGGTTTCTTCATCGGCGAGCCATTTCTGCCGCTCCGGAATCCAATGCTCCTTGAGATAGGTCAATTGGTTCATAAAGTGAGGGTCTTCAGTGTCACTGACGAAATATTCAATAACACTGAGCAACCCGTACTTTCGGTTCGTCGGCATGTCATTCATTTCCGACGCAATTTGACCAGCCAACTGCTGGTTTCGATCCTGCCGCGCCTGCCCGACCTCCTTCGCCGATTCTGTCAATAAACTTTCGACGAAGGCCTGCTTGGAATTGACCCAGCGAGGTAGACTCTGGACATACTCCTCAAGATCGAACTTGCCGTTGCGCCGGATAGCGGAATAACTGTGGATATGGACATTTCGGAAAAATGCGGTATAGCCGACATTCGGGTCCATCGTGTCAGCATCGTATAGGATCTGATTTTCGACATTCCCGTAGAGAAAATCGAACCGTTCCTCGGTGAGGTTCATCGGCTTCAGGTGTGCCAGCACAATGGCACGGACAGCGTCAACAAAATCCTGATCGAAATCATACATCGCCAGTATCTTCTCGGTGATAACTGCTCCGGACTCATGGTGAACCGTGCCGCCAAGGTTGTTTTCATCATAGAGCCGGGTGACGATGTTCTCTCGGTTCGGCGTGAGCGGTTCATTCAGCCAGAGTCCATCCGGATTAACGAGCCGTTTGCCATTCTCATCCGCCAAAATTTCACCGTCATACCGCTTGGTAATGTCGTGGAGTGTTCCTGCGACTTCGAGTTTGGTGACGTCGCCTCCCTCGCGCCTACCGAGCTCCATGCTCATGGCGCGGACCCGCATCGTGTGGTTCCATGTGTAGTACCGCCATTGGAATCCAACACGGTTGTGATCCCATAGGCTGTAGGTTTCGGTGACGAGATTTTCAAGTTCGTTTAATACTTGAGAGTAGTTCATAGATATCTCCTATTGCGTGATGCGTGATTCATTGACTCCTAGCCCGATGCTCTAGCGAAGTGAATGCTGACCTGTACCAGCTCTGTGGTTGAATCGAATTCAAACTCATAGATGGGCCTTTTCCAGCGAAAGTGGTAATTAGAGCCGTGGCACGCAGTTGCAGCGGGAACATAGCCTTCAGGTACATGAATGAACAATGTTCCTTTGCTGCGCGTGGGGGGCTTGCAAACCACTAAAAAACTCTGACTTCGCCCATCCCAGCCAGCGGACAGAATCTCGACGCTGCCCTGTGTGAAATGAATATCCGTTGCGAGCAGTTGGGGGATGTCCTTTTCTGCGCGAAGACACAACAGCCTGACTGAACGGGATGGTGTATCGAACAGCGTTACCGTATCCCGGACGCTCCCGAGAAATTCACGATTCCAGAAATCGTGCACGAGGTAGTATTTCGATCGACTCAGGCCGAGCGAATCCAAAGTAAACTCGGCATCTTCCCTTCCATCCCCCCAGTTGAACACACCGACCACATTCCAGGACTCGTAGGCGGATCTAACCTTGAGATTCCAGATCTGTGGAAGTATCTTTTCGTAGAGATCGACAGGCATTGCAGCATCTCCGATCAGTGGAAACACTTTGGCAAGCAATTCTGCCCGCGCCGGCTTGAGTGTCGTGAGGTCATCTGCGCAAGTCACTACGCCGCCACTGAGGGCTGCGACTGTAATCGCAACAAGCGCTTCATTCAAGGGAAGGGGTTCATCAATGACCAGCGCGCCAAACTCATTTGTCCATGATGCGCTATGCATCGGGAGATGCGCTGCGTAAGCATTGGCAATTTGCTTTAGCCCTCGCCGCTCATCCCAGAGTGCTTCCCCGATATAGCTTCTATCACCCGAAAGCACACCATTCAATGCAAAGCCCCCAATGCTCGGTCCGCTGCACGTATTGCACGCAGCTAAGATGACCTCCTTTTTGCTTTCTTGAATCACCTGATTCAACAACTGGATGCCGAGACGGTAGAGCTCGACGCTGGTAAGCGATTGGTCATGCCACACAAAGTTGTCCACATCCGCCATCGGTCCCATCGTGTAAGCGAGCAGATCAGCTTTGACCAGATCGTATCCCCATTCATCGATAAGTTGTTGGGTTCGTTCACGAATGTGTGCTTGCGCGCCCGGATGGGATACATCGAGCAAGACAACCTCCGCCCCAGCTTCAGGCAAAACGAGGGAAGCCGGCTTCTTTTCACTGCGATCTTGCAGGAAATACTCCGGGTGCGTCTCCAGTAGTTTGGAGCTGATGTCTACGCAGAACGGCGAAAATTGAATTCCCGCTTTTAGTCCCTTTGAATGGATGCTATCTGCAACCCACTTCATGCCACTCGGGAATTTCTGCGGATTCGCTTCGTGACTTCCGATTGATTCTGCCCAACGACTTCCAATCTGGATGTACTCCAGTCCACCTGGAATCAAGGGGTAAAATGATTGGCTTTTGGTAATCTGATTAATTTGCTGAGAGATCTGGGTTGCATTGATCGATTCGTGTTCGCCTGTGTGCGCGCACCAGCCTGAGAAGACACGATCTAGCGATTTCGGCTTCATGTGCTTCGCGACCATCTCTGCGTAGAGCTGATATGCCTCCGTTGCCTGATTTGCAAAATTCAAGTAAACGGGTTCAGAGCGTACCTCCTCACCTTGATGACAGAGATGGTTCTCGCACTTATGGTAAAGCGCCCAGTGATTCACGCCATGATTTTCTTCGTTACTCGATTGCGCTTGTACGTCATATCCGACCTGGATAGCTGACCGCCATTTTTGAAAGTTCAAAAAACCGAAAACAAGCGATCTCCGAGTCTCTGTATCGTAGAAAACACCATTGTAACAGGATTCTGTGGAAGCATCCTGATTAATGCGAAAACCGTCGTGGAGTTCCCTAACGCTATACGCAATCGGCGTATCCATATCCAGAAAGGTGTGATAACCGGAGGGCGCCCCTCCTAAATAGACGCCGCCTTCGGCTTTGCCGTTGTGGGGCGAGACATCAATCAAGGCGATCTGTTCTAATGCAACGGGCGCCTCGTTCAAGTTTTCAACACCGACGGTGAATACGAGATAAGGCTTCCTGTGATAACATTTCAAGTAGAGGTGGGTCCGCAGCCCATAGCCTTCCGCCTGGTGAGAAAATGTAATTGGCTGGTAGATACCGAACTCATCTTCTGTGGTAGGGTGCGTTATAAACTCCGAATTTCCCTGGTCTAGTGTTGCTAGAACTGTTCCATCTTGTAAAACAACCTTTATATATGCATCCCTGATAACACTATAATCTGTTCTATCAATGTAGCTCCAAGTCCCTTTTGAAAGGTTGAAATTGACTCGGAGCAGATTATTTTTCGCTATGACTTGGTTGCCTCGTCGGATAACAGTCAGGTCGCCAGCTTCTTGTCTCATGCGCAATATTCCTCCATCTGAATTATACCCAACGCCGTATCAAATTGCGGTTTTGGTGGCATCCGTCATCCTGAACGAAGTGAAGAATCTCTTACGTTGAGATTCTTCGCAAAACCTCAGAATGACAGCCGAAAAGCGCAGTTTCTGGCGGTGGGCAGTATAACGACTGAACCGTGATGCGTGATGCGTAAAACGTGAAGCGTAAAATGTAATGCGTCAGGTCGTTTGGGTATTAGGCTCAGGAATGATAACCCCCTAAATTTACTTTCCTAACGCCCAGCAGTGAAGCAGCGTGGCTGGCTCGCCGCCGACCTGTGATAGCGAGAACGTCTCTTCAGGCTTGAGAAAGATCACGTCTCTCACACCAAGCGTTGATTTCTCTTGGGTAGTCTTTACCCCTCCGAGTATCCTCCCATTCCAAAAAGTCGCTATCGAAAATCTGTGTCGCCCTTGAGACGTTCACTTTGTGCTTCTGCTGATTTTCTCAGTTCTTCTGTTCGTCCCATTCATACTGTATCATAATTGAACCCGCTTAAGACCAATAATCAATAATCATCAAAATACCGGGAATAGTAACTGTGCCGCCGTCGCCGCTCAAAGAACTTGACCAGAATCAACCCGGCGACGAAACCGCCGATGTGCGCCCACCATGCCACCCCGCCGGAAGTCCCCAAACTACCAACCACAGCCAGTACAAACAGACCGTTGAACAATTGAGACAGAAACCAAAATCCAAGATACAGCAAGGCTGGGATTTCAATGAACCAGGGCAAAAAGAAGAGCGGAACTAACGCGAGGATGCGAGCACGGGGAAACAGGAGGAGGTAGGCGCCCGATATGCCAGAAATGGCTCCGCTTGCACCGACCATCGGAATAAGTGAGCGCGGCGCAATGAAAACCTGCGTGAGCCCTGCGGCAACACCGCACAGGAGATAAAACACGAAATAGCGGAAATGTCCCATCCGATCTTCGATATTGTTGCCGAAGAGATAGAGCGCCCACATATTGCTAATCAGGTGAAACCAGCCGCCGTGCAGAAACATAGAGGTAAAGATGGTATGAGACTCTAGCATCCAATTTCGGACCAGGTGCTGCGGCGTCAGCCCAACTATTTGAACCAAGCGATCTAATTGGCCCGGTGTAAGCGATACCTCAAACATAAAAATGAAGACGTTAACAGCGATGATCAGCCAGTTGACAAAAGGCACACTGCGAGGTCGTACGCTATCTCTAATCGGAAACATGAGTTTGTCCTCTCATCCTTCTGTGGGGTCGGTTCGCAAATTCGCTGGTTTTCCTTACCAGACTTCGTTCGCAATCTCGTAATCCTGCGTGGTGTCGATCTCATAATACCCGCCCGCAACATCCACTTTGTGAATTTCTACACCGTGCTCAATCATTTCCTGAAAGAGTTGGATTAGATACGCTTTCTGCACCGATGCCGCTCCTTGAAAGGGCATGCCATCGTATTGGCGACAAACGCGGTGATAGTGCTCCCGTAGGATTTTCGCCCCACACGGGCTAAACTTAGCGACGCCGATATACTCTCCGTGCGCAGCTTCGGGTGCTATATCGCGGCTGATTCTTGTGACTCGCGCTCCATCTGCGAGGATTTTTTCACCATCATCTTCGGGGTGGAGTGTACGCGCTGCGTAACGCTCTCGCCAAGCAGTATCAACGACAAGCGTGATGTCGTAAGGGGTGTCCATCAACTGCTGCGTCACCCAAGGACGGCAGATAATGTCCGCATAGGTGCAGGCAAAAGGTTCATTCATTTCAGCTTCGGCGCAAAGGAGAGAGGTCAAGATATTATTATTCTGCCAGTTGGCGTTATGGTAAAAGTGGAAGGTAGGATAATCGTTCTGGATGCGTTGAATCTGATATCCGCCGACAAAGACAATATCCTCCACATCTGCTGCACGCCACGCTTCGAGTATCCAATCGAGGATGCGTTTACCTCTGATCTCCGCGAAACATTTCGGCGTGTTCTCTGTAAGGGGCATGAGCCGCCTGCCTCGCCCCGCACCAATGATAATCGCTTTCATTGTCTAGATGTCTTTCTTTAATCTGAAACTACTTATATTTTACACAAGTACAAGCAGATCGTAAACCTTTTTTATCGGATTTTGCCTTAAGAATCTCCGGATACTACGATTTTTCCCTTCTCATTTCTGGGAAGTTGTGCTAGAATGAACCACTAGTATAGGAGCAAGTTTTGCACTTATATTGATAGAAGGTTACCGGTCGAACAAGACGATAAGTAAGGAGATTTTTTATGTCAAACGCTAATCCTTTCAAACATCCCGGTCAATGGTATCGCGGCAACACCCACAGCCACAGCACAGAGTCCGACGGAAAGCTGCCGATGGCGGAACGCTTTGCGGCTTACCGTGAGGCAGGTTACGACTTTTTGGTGCTGACCGACCATCGAAAGGTCAATGATGTTTCCACCTACAGTGATGACGGTTTCCTAGCAATTTCTGGCAGCGAAGTACACCCCAACAACCCTTACGGCGGCGACACATATCATATTGTCGGTATAAACCTCCACGAACGCATCAACTGCGCCGAGCTACATCCTAACGCCGTGATCGAGGAGATTAAGCGGCAGGGCGGCGAGGCGGTGCTCTGCCACCCCTACTGGTGTGGACACACGCTGCTGGACTATCTGCCGCTGAGTGGATACTTCGCGGTTGAAGTCTATAACGACACCTGCATGGGCATCGGCAAGGGCTTTTCCGAACAGGCTTGGGATGACTTATTGGATCGCGGCGGCCCCGTCTTCGGTATCGCTTCTGACGATGCACACGGCACGGAGCACGACTGTTTTCACGGGTGGGTCATGGTGAAGGTGCCCGAGCTCACCACCGATGCTATTATGACAGCGTTTCGCACCGGAGCTTTCTATTCAACCCTCGGGCCGGAGCTGATCGACCTGGAGCTGGTGGACGAAAGCGAAGAGAAAAGGAGCGTCAGCGTCAAGTGTTCACCTGCACAGTCCATCGTTTTCAAAGCCCAGCGCAGTCGTGGCAAGCGCATCGTTGCCCCCGAAGGGGAGACTCTGACTGAGGCAATGTATGAAGTGCCGAGCAGCGTCAAGTACGTCCGCGTCGAGATTACCGATGAGACCGGCAAGAAGGCGTGGTCAAATCCGTTTTTCTTTTAAGCTCAATCTGTAAATGACGTGCCAGAGCATGTCCAAAGAATCTCACTGTCAATACTGAGAAAGGTGAGCAACGTTTAACAAGTACCGGCGATTGCCTCCCGCTCCCAAAATAGGCGTGGACAGGCAATCGCCCTTTTGCCCGCTGTTAGTATTGTAGAGACAATTCCCTGTGTCTGTTCGCTTGTTGTCCGGCGATGTCCCGTCTTGTAGGAGAATTGGCAATATGAAATCCTATAGTAAGACGATGCCCATTATCTCAAGTGTGGTGGCCGTGGGAGTTCTCTTTATTGTGTCCGTGGGAGCATTAGTCATGCCCATGCCACGAAACCTATCTTCACTGACACCCGCGGAAGAAGAATACCTCAACAAGAATCTTGCGACGAGGCGAATCTCGGAGGAAGATTTCCCGATGATTATCCGCCGGATGCGCCGTGACCCCCAACGGGAAGGTACGTTGAAACGTGCAATTAATAACGATTTCAACGCCCGGTTTTCGCGTGATGTCCACGATATCAGCCGTGCGGTCCGTGATCCGTTGATTGTTTGGGATACGACCAAACAGTACTTTGAGCAAACGGGCATCCCGAAAGGGTTAGGCAAGATAGGCTTGTCCATGATTACGAGCCCGTTTCGAGTTGCGGAGGAACTCATATCGGAACGACAAGAGCACCCTTTGAGGACAAATGTGGTGGCGTTAGCTTGGGGGGTACTGATCTCTGTAAGCTTAACGGCATGTTTAGCAGATTTTCGCAATACGTTCGGCTACCCACATTTGGCACCCGTTATCCTGCAGAGTCCAAAAGTTTTGTGGAAATTCACGCTGGATAGAATCAGGGAACTGTCAAAGGCGATACAGGGTAAAGAGTGACTTCTCTTTGTAGGAACAGGTTTCAAACCTGCACTACCTTACAGCACCTGCAAATTGACAGGTAAGGCATGGAGGGATACCAAGTCTACAAAAACAGGTCTGTCTAATAGAGTGAAGCTTGTGCAAACTCTTCTTCAAATCTGGAAAATATATCTTGATACTTGTTGTTTGAATCGTCCTTTTAATGATCAGACGCAAGCGCGGATTCGCCGTGAAACTGAAGCCGTTCAGACAATTCTCGCTCGGTTTTTCACAAGTGACTGGCAGTGGGTTACTAGCACGGTTCTAGTGAATGAAATCAGCAAAACCCCTGGTGCAGCACTACGCGATGATATGGAAGCCTTACTAAGTCTTGCACATCAAAATGTCTCGGTTGGTGCGTCGGAACAAACGCGATGCACACCACTTAAATCGTTGGGATTTAAGTGGTTGGATGCTTTGCATATTGCCTGTGCCGAAAGCGGTGGAACGGATATCCTTCTAACTACAGACGATCGGATGCTTAGAAGGGCGAAACGCTTCCATTCGCAACTTCGCGTTCGTGTTGAAAACCCTTGCACATGGTTAGAGGAGATCGCTGAAGATGAACATACGAGATCTGCTAGAAGCTGAGATGAATAAACTCCGTCGTCTGAATCCAGAGGTTCACGCGCTTTTGGAGAGAATTTTTCAGTACAAAGATGGCAAAGGCGATTATTCCGTGGATCGACACAAATGGATGGAGACGCTTGATGAGGAAACATTTCTGAACGAGATTCGCCAAATTGAAGCACGCGAGAAAGCTATAGCTATGGCGCATACTCAAATCACACAGCAGATTGCCAAAGAAACCTTAGCCTCTATGGTGCTCTTGGAAATGGAAGATGCCACAGGCCGGCTCCTCGGAATTGGTAGTGGATTCTTCATACAAAGTAACCAGATTGTAACCAGTTTTCACGTTATTGAGGGAGCCAAGCGTGGTGCCGTCAAGCTGCTGGGAAACTCAACAACGTATAACATTGAGGGAATCACCGCGAAGAATGAAAAACACGATCTGGCAATTTTACAAGTGCCAAATTTTGGAATTCCCCCCCTTTCCCTCGGTAATAGTGATACGGTCGAGATTAGCGAAATTGTGTATGTCGCGGGTAATCCAAAAGAATCGACAGAGGCTTTCTCCTACGGTATCATCAGTAGTATCCGAGGAAGTTCTACTGACAGACGGTTCCAGATGACGGCAATGCCTCCTCCGTGGAGCAGTGGAATACCGGTGCTAAACGAAAAGGGGGAAGTCATAGGTATTTCAGTAATGACCGTTGCAGGTGAGCAGAATCCTAATTTTATTATTCCGGTCAATTATTTCAAAACATTGCTCACTCGGACAGAGCCGGCGAGACCTTTGTCCCAAGGGGAACCATTGGTATCTGCTGAGACTTACTTCAGGTGGGGTTATACAAAATCCGAGTTGGGTCAGTATGAATCCGCTATTGCGGATTATGACATGGCGATTCAACTCAGACCAGATTATGCAATAGCCTATAATGATCGGGGGGTTGTCAAGGGTAAGCGGGGTGAATATAAGGCTGCCATTGAAGATTATGACGAAGCAGTTCGCCTCAAACCCGATTGTGCCGTAGCCTACTACAATCGAGGCCGCACCAAAGATCAACTGGAACAAGGCTCTGCTGCGATTGAAGACTATAACATAGCAATTGACCTTGCACCGGATTACGCTGATGCCTACTATAATCGGGGAAATGCCAAGTCTACTCTGAAGCAATATAAGGCTGCGATTGAAGATTATGACAAGGCAATTAACCTCAAAATCGATTATTCTATTGCCTATAACGATCGAGGCGTGGCGAAGTCTGCCTTGAGGCAACATGAGGCTGCGATTGAAGACTATAACATAGCAATTGACCTTGCACCGGATTATGCTGATGCCTACTATAATCGGGGAAATGCCAAGTCTACTCTGAAGCAATATAAGGCTGCGATTGAAGACTATGACAAGGCGATTAACCTCAAAACCGATTATGCGATGGCCTATAACAATCGGGGAAGTGTGAAGTTCGCTTTGGAACAATATGATGCTGCGATAACCGACTATGACGAGGCGATTCGCCTCAATCCGGATTATGCCATGGCTTACTACAATCGGGGAAGTGCGAAGACTAATATAGGTCGTGTCTCGGAAGCGGCGCAGGATTTCCAAACTGCATTGGCACTCGCGGAGCAGACCGGCGATGAGGGTCTCAAAGCCATGATTAGCAGCCCTATGGAAATTCACGTTGGATAAAATTTAGCAAAAGAGGAGGAAGTTGTACAATGGCGGATCTGAGAGTCGGTGTTATTGGTTGTGGTGGGCACGCGCAGGGGCACTTTGCGATGATTAAAGATGAACCCCGGATGGAACTTATCTCAGTCGCAGAGATCGACGACCAACGGCTGCAGCAGGCAAAGCTCGCCCATAAACCCGAATCTGCGTTCCGCGATTACCGCGAGATGCTGGATCGAGTCGGCCTAGATGTTGTCTATGTCGTCACCATGCCCGGTCATCTGCTGCCGATTGTGGTGGAGTGTTTGGGGCGCGATCTGAACACGTCGGTCGAAAAATCGCCGGGGATGAACGTCGGAGAAACGCGGCAGATGCTTGATACCGCCCAAAATAGCAAAGGCAAAGCGATTCTGTCCGTCAATCGCCGCTACAAGCCAGAGGTTTTGGCGGTACGGAAGTTGCTGCAAGAACGGGGTGGGGCAGTTCAAGTGGCTGCGGATTACCACAAACTGCCATCGGGGTTGCAGCGTCCGGGCCTACGAGAGGTTGCGCCGCCGGAGATTATCTGCGACTCCATTCACCACGTGGACCTGCTCCGCTGGATGGCAGGGCGCGCGCCGACCGAAGCGGCAAGCGCAGTCGAAGTTTACGGCCATTCATGGGCTGGTGAGCGAGAAGGCACGTCCCGCTACAACGCCGTCATCGCCTTCGACAACGGCTGTCACGGCACAATGATGAGCCACTACGGGGTCGGCTATCGGATTCAGACAGCGGAAGTCCACGCTGAAAATATGTCAGCATACTTAGATCTGACGCGGACACCAAAGATCACAGTCTACCTTGACGGAAAACTGTGTGAGGAGCCGCTTGACCTCGACGCTGTCGGTGGGCCAGACTTCAACGAAACCAGCCATTTCGCGGACTGTATCCTCAATGACACCACGCCGTGGAGTCCGCTGGAGGATGCGGTGAAAACGATGGAATTGTGCGAAGCCATTGAGCGTGGACACTGTGGGGCGCTTACAACGGTGTGAAATCCAGAATGAGGAGGTTACCATGGCTGAGAAAAAGTTGGGTGTGTTAATACATGGCGCAGGATGGGTTTCGACACAGCATATCAAAGCCTTTGCGACGAATCCACACACGGAAGTAGTGGCGATCTCCAGCCGCAAACTGACAAGCTGTCAAGCCCGCGCGGAGGAGGCAGGATTGGAGGGCATTGGGCTCTACGATAACTATGAGCAAGCCCTCAAACACGACGGGATAGACATCGTTTCTGTCTGCACGCCTCAACAGTTACACCCAGAAAACACAATCACCGCAGCGGAGGCTAGGGTGCACGTTGTTATCGAAAAACCAATCGCCAACAGCATTAAGAAGATGAAAGCGATGCGCGATGCGGTGCGAGCCGCGGGCGTAAAAACGCTTGTCAGCTTTGTGCTGCGCTGGAATCCGCTATTTGAAACCCTCAAGGCGATGATCGCTGAGAATGCAGTGGGCGACATCTACTTTGTCGAGGCAGACTATCAGCACGACATCGCCAGTTGGTGGACGGGCTACGAAGATGCGCGGAAAAAATCAACGGGCGTCAGCGCATTGATCACGGGGGGCTGCCACGCCGCCGATGCAATCCGTTGGTTCGCTGCCAAAGGGCAGTATGAAGCTGCGGACCCTGTCGAAGTGTTTGCCTACTCCGGAGGCTATCGCAAAGGGCTTTCGGAGAAGTATGATTACTTCACCTCCCAATGGCGCGAGGCGCCGCCCCTGGAATATGACGATTTCGAGATCTGTCTCGTCAAATTTGCGAACGGCACATTGGGAAAAGTCTCCGTGAATTACGGCTGCATCATGCCCTACACCTTTCCACTTGAGATTTTCGGCAACCGGGGATCAATCAAGGACAACCGAATCTGGTCGCATAAGTATCCCGGACAGAATGGATGGGTCGAAATTCCAGCCATCCTGCCGGACAGCGCAGATGTCACGCATCACCCATTCCAGGGGCAGATGGATCATTTCGTCGATTGCATCCTGAATAATCAAGAATCGCACTGCAACTTGGAGGACGCGATTAAAACACACGAAATCGCTTTCGCCGCCTTGCAGTGTTACGAAACGGGGCAACCGGTGAAATTGCCCTTGTTGGAAGGTTAGGTGGTATGGTTATTGGGCAGGTATATCGTTTGGGGGATGAATCAGAAAACTCATAGAAGTGCAGAGCTTGCTCTGTGATGGGAAAGTCAAGCCGGTTCTGCACTCTGAAAATACCACAAGGTCTGTTTTGGCTGACTGCCATTCCACATCCGAGGGCGTTGTTAGCCTTGCTGCTTTATCGATATCAATCCTGCTGGACGGAAGCGCATCATGAGAATCAGGATGACGCCGAAGATGAGATAGCGCGCTTCGCCGAATGGACGCAGGAGTTCCCCTAAAGACACCAGGATGCCGGCGCCGATAACCGCCCCCTTGATGCTTCCCATCCCGCCAAGCACGATCATGCACAGGATGAAAATCGATTCCCAAAATTCAAACGCCCCTGCGCTGATGTTGACCTGAAACTGTGCGAAAAACGCCCCACCGACGGCACCAATCGCCGCGCTAACCGCGAAGGCGAGGGATTTGTATTCGCGCAGATTAATCCCCATGCTCTCCGCTGCACGCTCATCCTCTCGAATCGCCGCCCACGCCCTCCCCACACGCGAATTCTGCAAACGATAAACAGCGATAATTGTGAGAATCAACAAGATCAGGATATGGTAATACTGTTGCCAGTACTTGTAAAGCTCATGCCCAAAGAGCGTTGGGGCGGGGATGTCGTTTACAAACCCGTTGGGCCCACCAATCAGCCACTCCTCATTTTTCACGACGCGGAAAAGCAACTCTGCAAACCCAAATGTTACAATAGCAAAATAGTCTCCCGTGAGTCGCAAAGTTGGCGCTCCACGCAGTAATCCCCAAAGTGCTCCGTGGAGCGCAGCAATTGGCAGAGCAACCCAGTAACTCCAACCGAGCCTCGCCATCAACAACCCCGCTGTATACCCGCCGACGAGGTAAAACCCCACATATCCCAGATCAAGCAACCCGGTAAATCCCGGTACAATGTTAAGCCCCAAAGCCAGTAGCATGTAAAGGCAAGCCTGCACGAGGATGCGGAGGAGGTAGTCTCCACCTGGTATCTCATCAGGCACAGTAATTCCTTGGCCTAATATCCATTGGATGATAAGATCCCAGCTATAGGTCAACAGCGGAAAGAGGCACACGACTGCAACAAAAATAACGGCTTTGGCTGATAACTTATTTCGCATGGTGGTTTATCTTGCGTAATGCGTAAAACCTAAATGAACCATTAAACCAATGAACGCATGAACCAATTTCCGCATTAAGCTCGTGTCGCCGTTGATTTCCCAAGTAAGCCGGATGGGCGAAAGATGATCACGAGAATCATGATGATATAAGCGATCGCTAGGCGGTATCCGGAGGAGATGTAGCCGGCGCCGAGGACTTCAGCGACGCCGAGTATCACACCACCAAGCATCGCGCCGGTAACATTGCCAATCCCTCCAAGCACAGCAGCAGCAAATGCTGCAACGCCTTTGTAGTAGCCCATTGTAGGTTCGGTGACTTCGCGCAAGCCAACCATAACGCCAGCGACCGCACCCAGGGCAGATCCGATTGCAAACGTTACAGCAATGATGTGATTCACGTTAATGCCCATCAAGTTCGCGGCGACTTGGTCCTGGGCGCATGCTCGCATCGCTTTGCCAATTTTCGTTAAGTAAATCAACCGGTTTAATCCAATCATTAAGCCCACGGCGAGCAGGATGATGAAGAGATCCAAAAACGAGATGTGCGCCCCACCGGGCAGCGGGATAGCATTTGCTGTCAAAAACGCAGGCGTTGCTTCAGTAGGGAATGGACGCCATCTTGCCCCCCAAATCAATCGAGCGAGATTTTGTAGCATTAGGGATATACCAATGGCGGTAATCAGTGCGGAGAGGCGTGGCGCATTACGGAGCGGACGGTAGGCGACGAAGTCGATGAGCATCCCCATCAAGGCGCACAGGAGCATGCTAATTGGTAGGGCAAGCCAAAAGGAGAGCCCCAGCGTCGTGACACAAAAAAAGGCAAAATACGCACCGAACATGAAGATTTCTCCGTGCGCGAAGTTAATCAGTTGGATGATGCCATAGACCATGGTATAGCCCACAGCGATCAGGGCGTAGATGCCGCCAAGTACAAGGCCGTTAATGATTTGCTCTAGCAGTTGTGTCATGCAGTTTTGTTAGCTCTCCTCGTTGCATGCTCTTCTTATTGGATGAGCGCTGATGCGACCGTATGAAGTTTCATGCCGCGATCCGTGGCATTAACGAGATTTTTGAAGAACGCCTTAACATCTTGGAGTGCTTTGCTCGTCAGGCGTACCCTTCCACTGGGCACCTGAGTCCAGTCGTATGCTGGCATTCCGAAACCGTGAGCGAAGCTATGACGCACCCTCAATGTTTCATTTAACCGATTCCGCACGTCCAAACCTTCCATCCCACGTCGACTCTAAACCCAGTCGTTGATGGGATCATACCCGGTGCACAAAAAGGTTGCGCGTGTTTTCTGCGTTCGGGGTATTGAATCTCTCCAGTGACCTTTCGGCCAACACTTGAGCAGTCGTGTAGACGGCGTGGAACTTTGTGTCTAATGGATTTTCTATCACATTGTAGAAATCGCGCATAAGTGCGTTAATGTATGCGTACCAAGCTACAACATAAGCTGCAAGTGAGGCGTGGTAGTAAACCTGTATCTGATCATGCGAAATTGGTCTAAGACGCTTATCGGTCGCTGCAACGAAACACAGGAAACTCTTACCAACTCCCCCTTTGTTGTTCCAGAATGCGTAAGCTGTCATAATATTATCCTCTCATCACATGGGGATACAAGAACATATTGGGGTGTTGAATCCTCGCTGCCCCGTTACACATCACGTTTCACGCTACATGTCCGTATCAAGCATCTGGTTTTCGGCAGGGACAAATTTGCCATCACGTACTACCTTGACATAAGCCGGCTTGATGCAGTCGCCGTTCTTATCGAAGTAGGTTAAGCCCGTGATGCCTTCGTATCCTTTTTCGGGGGTGGTTATCGAGGCCAAATGTTTCTGGATGGCTTTGCGGTTCTCACCGCCCTTTTCAATCGCTTCGACAATCATGCCAACCGCATCATAACTCAACGCCGCCCAGGTATCGGGCGCAACGCCGTATTCTTCCTCAAACACCTTTGCGACCCTTTGAGCTTCGGCTCCTCCAAGTTCAAACACAAACGGGGTCGAAACATACGTACCTTCGGCAGCATTGCCGGCGATCTGAAGGAAATCTGGGGAATCCACACCATCGGCGCCGAAGAGTTGGGCGGTGATGCCCGTCTCACGAGCTTGTGAAGCGATCAATCCAGCTTGACTGTATAAACCGGAGATAAAAATCAGATCCGGATTTTTCGCCTTAATGCTTGTCAATTGCGCCTTAAAGTCGGTGTTATCCCGATCATACGCCTCTGTCGCAACGATTTCGATCCCAATTTTTTTGGCGGCGTTTGTAAAACCGTCTTTGAGACCTCGCCCGTAATCGTCGTTATCAAAGAAAATCGCGATTGTCTGGGATGTTTTCAAGACATTCTTGATATACTTTGCCACAAACTCGCCCTGAAAATCGTCACGATACAAATTTCTGAATGTCCAATCGCTCCCCTCACAAACACGGACATTGGTGGAGCCGGGTGAAAGCTGGACAATCCTCGCTCGTTTATAGATCGGTTTCCCTGCCAGTGAACAGGAGCTATTAAAGTGTCCAACGACTGCAAGGATGCTCCGATTAGTCGCAATTCGCGTTGCAACCAAACTTGCCTCTTTGTCTTTGCCAGCGTCATCCTCAAACATGAGCGTGAGCGTTTTGTCATTGACGCCTCCAGCGGCGTTAATTTCTTTTGCCCTGAGTTCAGCACCGCGTTTAATCATCTCTCCGAAAGCGGCAGTATTCCCCGTAAACGGACCGGCAACAGCGATCTTAATAGTCTTCGCCCCATAGCTCTCAAGAGTAGAACCGAAAACGGCGATGAGGGTTATGAAAAAAAGTGCTATAATCTGTACTTTGGTTTTCATTTTTTTCGTCCATCCTTAGAAATTCTTCTCTAGGTAAAAAATTGCCAGCAACGAAACCGAAATTAACCTTTCATTGCTGGCAATGAGATAAAAACTGGATAACGGACATGACAGTAATTTATTCTTTTACGTTCACAACTTGCCGAAAATCGAACTCAAAATCGACTTTTGACCGCTTTTTATCCTTATCGATGATCAGGACTTCCGGCAAGATGACTTTCACATCCGTTGCGGCAACGTCAAGCCGATCAAAAACCAGAAGCCCGTCACGCTTCGCTCCTGAGAAAAGCCTGCCTCCATCGAATACCGTCTCACGAGCAACCATACGCTCATGATTCACAGCGTTCGGATCTGGATAGTAGTCGTATACCCGGTACGGTGGGTAACGGTACGGATAACCGTAATGATAACGGTAGAGACTGCGGTAGTAAGACCTGGGGATGGGGTAAGAGTATCGATATCCGATGTCGTGGAAAGCCACTGTGCGTGGCCTCGCGTTCTCGTAGAGCTCTTTGAAGTAATCATAAGGGAACGAGGCATACTGCTCGCCGTTCTGATCGACTAAGATTGCCATCGGATCGACGATAACCCTCGGATTGCCTGTATTTTCGATGCGGATGCCGAAAACGGTATACAATGGCTCGACATTTCCCCAACGGTCAATCCTGACATAAGGATTAATCCGCGCGTCCTCCGTAAGTTCAAACAGTTCCACTTCATCGAGCGGTTCGAGCGTAATCTGCACACCCCGCTGTTCTACAGAAATCGACCCCGTCTGTGCATCAATTTGCGCCTGTTCCCTGCCTGGGACAGGCTCCATATACATCTCAACGTATGGCTTTGGCGCACATCCCACCAAAATGCTGATTGCCGTGATAAGGGCAAAGACGCCCAGGAACTTTCGGTACATCATTTTGATTTACTCCTTCAAGATTGGGTATCAGGGTTTAGGCATCAGGTATTTGGTATAACACCCAACACCTAATCCCGCATTAATTATACGCTAACTTGTCAGCATTGGTGGATAACGCAATATTGGGGTTTCTCAAGAAGACTCGAACTTCTTTTGAAACAGCTATAGTTTAACACAGAAACGTGAGGAATTGCAATCATATTCTGACTTCAATATCGACGTAAAGCCGCAATCCGCTGAAGCACCGGCGGATGGCTGTAATTGAGAAATACGGTCAAGGGATGCGGCGTCAGATTACCGAGATTGGAAACAGACAGGGTTTTCAAACCAGAGATTAGCGGCTCTGGGGAGGTGACGGTCTCGGCGGCAAAGGTATCTGCTTCATATTCGTGCTTGCGGGACATATAGTTCACACCAATTGAAAGCACGAGTTCAATTGGAGAGTAGAGGATTGAGAAGAAAACGAACCCAGCATAGATCGAGATCTGCTCCATCCGAAAGGCATCAAAAAGCGCTCCGTTGTCAACAAAGCGAGAGAGGAGAAACAGCAGTATCCCCGCATGAAGAACGGATAAAACCGTGCCTTTCAGAACATGCTTTTTCTTGTAATGTCCCACCTCGTGAGCGATGACCGAGACGAGTTCCTCAACAGAATGCTTGTCAATCAAAGTATCAAACAGCGCAATCCGCTTTTTCTTGCCGAAACCGCTGAAATAGGCGTTGGAATGGGTTGAACGTTTGGAGCCGTCCATAACAGAAATTTCTGTGAGCAGGAATTTCGCTTTTGCAGCATACTGCTGAAGGGCATCTTTAAGTTCACCATCTTCTACAGGGGTAAACTTGTTGAACAGCGGTGCGATTACAGTCGTAAATAGTAGCGGCGCGATGATGATGAACAGGGATACCAGCCCCCAGGCATACATCCAAGCGTAGGCGCCGGTTTTCTCAAAGAAGTACAGCAGCCCACCGAGCAAAATGGAGCCTAAGATGATGACCAAAACGTAGGTTTTAATCCTGTCCAAAACAAACGTTTTGACTGTCATTTTGTTGAAGCCGAATCTTTCTTCAATGCCAAAATCGGTATAGAGAGAAAAGGGTATAGAGATGATTTCTCTCACAAAATAGAGTATACTAAAGAAGATTAGGCCCGTTGGGATTGGTGACAGATCCAGGCTGCGAACGAAGTTATCGACATAATTAAATCCGCCGAGTAGGATGAAAGCCAAAATTAAGGACAGATCAAATGTGGACGAAACATAAGCAAACTTTGCGTATACTCTGGTGTATTCTTGAGATTGGCGGTATTTGTCTTCGTCATAAAATCCCTGAAATTCATCGGGCAGCTTCGGATTTAGTGCTTTTAAGTTTAAATAACGCGCAACGCTGCGAAGGGTAAACTCGCCAGTCAGCGCGGTGAGTATAATTACAAGATAGATATTCATAGAATCGCTTCAAAACCTTAGCTTTGTAAACTTCTAGACTGGTTAGGTGTTGCTTGACACCGTAGATACTTCTATTGAACCAACCTTTGTTGGGGTTAGCTCACTTGAATGTCGTGTCAGATATTCAAGAACTTCCCCTTACATCTTTTCGATCTCCGTCCGAAACCCACTTGAAATGAGGGGAAATCCTTCAGGTGTTGCTTTGACACGCAATTGTAAAAGTAGGTTTTGAAAATACTCAATACGTTCCTGAGTGGTTTTTAGTTCTTTATCATTGCGAATCATTCTCTCACCGCAAACAAATGTTAGCCGCCCAACACAATCAATATTCCCATATGATTACGGCAGCCGCAATATCACCATCTTATCATCATCGCCCGCAATTGCGACAACAGTATCGTTCAATCCCAATACCACCACATTATCAACACCTACATCCGCCTCACAGTCGCCACCGCCAGACACTTGTTATCGGGTGAAAATGCCAGGCAGTGTTCCAAAGTGTCGAATTGTTTCCCCCAGACCGCCCCCAGGTCGCTTAGACGATAAACCACCACCTCCCCGCCGCTGCCCTGCACCGCAAGGTAAAGTCCATCCGGTGAGATCGCCAGCGCATTACTCGCCGGATACTTCCGGAATTGTGGATTGATCATTTTACCGGGAGACCCATCAGCCATTGACCAGAATCGCACAGGATCCTCATCCCAGGGAATACTAGCAACTTGTTTTCTATCGGGCGTAATGCACATGTCGTAGGCAGAATTTTCGTACGGCGGTTGCGTGGGTCAATGTCCTTCAGCTTGCCATACCTGGTTTCCGGTTGCCGCGTCTATCAAAATTACGCCACTGACGACACCCCCCGCGACGATGTATTTGCCATCAGCAGAAAATCCCAGGCCCCGAATGTAACCGTTGCCGGGCTCTGCGTGCCACACGACGACGCCATTTTCAGCAATACTTCTCGTACTCGGGGTGCAATTCATCATCAAGTGCAATTATATTATCCATTTTCGTATATTTTCCTTTCTCGACGTGTGACTTCGCGGGCATTGATAATTCGGATTCGTTACCACGACCTGTGTGGGAAATAATGAGCAGATGTCTTTGCGTTGACTTACCAATTGTGATGTATCAACCCTCATCATCTGAGTGATCCGGATCGGAAAATGTAAGTGATAGTGGATCGCCAAACACAGTTGATGCTTCGTGAAAAAACACATTATGTTTGGTGAGATTACTTGCTGCTTTGTTGGGATCCCATTCAAATTCTATGTTGAGTAAGTGTTTTACGAGTTGTTATTTCTGATTTGTTGTTCTACTTTGACGACACAGCGAAATCTCTTTTTTCCCCTGCCTAACGACTGGTGAAGTTTTTATTCTTTGAGAACCATATCGACACACATCACGGCTGCAAGGATTAACTGACGGACTACATTCTCATGGGGCACAGATTCACCAATCTCAAGTACATAATTGTCTGCACTTGTAAAGAGTTCCTTGCCAATCCCTGCCCATTTCTTCGTTACATGAGCCAATTCAGTCTCATCTGCCATGAACTTAAAATCCCATCCTGTCCACTTGCCTTTGAGTTGGCAAACGGGTCTCTCGCTTGCATCAAGGACACTAAAAGCACCACCTATCGAAAAATTCTGCTTGAACCCACCTATACACTGATCGTTTCCGTCAAGAACGTTCACTTCAGAAAGAAAGACAGAAATTCCTCTCGTAATACGAACGATCTGATGTCCATCAGGAGTTCTGATCTGAATATCAAAAGGTGTCATTCTTTTGAAGTTCGTGAACCTGAGAACCTTGGTGAAGATTCCCAATCGTTCTTCACGACACTCCATGATAATGTGACCCGTTTCCGGATCATAAATGTCGTAATTATTAGCTGCCTTGAACATTCCAACATGTTCTTTGATGAGGAAAATATTCCTATTCAATACGTCGTGCACTTTGTCCCCCCTTTTCTTCCCCTGCTTCCTAACAACCGAGTTGAGGTACGTTGCAATCACTGACATGAATCGAATGGCAGAACCACTTTCATCCACTGCTGGCTCAACGTCAACTCCAACGATGGTTAGACTCCACACGCGCCAGGCACCGTGCGCCGGTCGATAAACTCCCACCGCGAGCTGCCGATCTAACTCTTGATTATGCGGAAAAAATTCCGTATAATCCTTTATGCCAGAATTTTTTCCGTATAAAAATTTTAGGCATTGTATAGATACAGGCTTTTAGTCTACGCTAATGCCATGCTTCTGCATGTGACATTTGGGACATAATGCTTGCAAGTCCTCTAACCCTTCTTCACCTATCCGCTCATAATTAAGATGATGCACTTGTTTCGCTTCGTTTGTACATCCCTCATTTTCACAAATAGACCACGCAAATGACATCACCGCATCCCTTTTACGTTTCCACTCATCAGATTTTAGATACTCACGCTTATACGCTCGTTCATCCATTCGACAATACGGACCCCACTGGATCACACTGCCACATGGATGTATGATATTCTCAGGCGTAGATTCAAGACGAGATTGTAGTTCTTTGTCTGACAATGTTAAATACAGCCATTGAGCCTTATAATATTCTGGAGTACAAAGATTGCGATCTAGTATATTTGGGTTCGACTTGATTTGTCTGGGCACGCAGATAGTGCCAGCGCGCCCTGATAGTTCGTAAAGGTGTATCATCACCTTTCTTTCATCAATACAATTTTTCATTGGGTTTTCTCCTTCATTCGTAGATGAAAAAGCCTATATCTACACATCCCCAAATTTTATCCAGAATTTCCACCTGAATCAATTTCCAAAACCTGATAAAATAGAAATCAAACGGTTGACGAAATTATACAACCTTTCTAAACCACAGTCAACGGAAAGTTGCGGAGAGAAAAATGCAGCGACGCCCCAAGAAACTCCTCGATCAAGTCCGTGAAAAGATGTCAGTGAAACACAACCCCAGCCGGACTGAAGAAGCCTACGTCAACTGGGTTCGGGACTACATTCAGTTTCACAATAAGCGGTGCCCGAAAAATAAGAGCACCCACGAAAATCGAAGCGTTTCTAATTACTGGCCGAATCCATCATACAGTCATTAGCAGGGAACAGAACAATGCGTTTAACGCAAGAGCACATTTATCAGTTTCGGGATGAGGGATATATCGCAATCCCCGACTTCTTCTCTGAATGCGAGGTAAAGGCGATGCAGGCTGAACTTGATTGGCTATTTCGAGGAGGGAAGCTGCGCAACGTTGCGACCGACGGTGATGGGAAAACTCATTCAACTACGAGTTTTAATTTCCAGATCTGTCCAATCTATCACAAGAGTGACTTCTTCAGGGCGATGCCTTTTGACCCCAGGATTATCGAAGTTGTGACGCAACTCATCGGCGACCGGATTATCGAACATCTCGATCAGATTTTTCTTAGACCCGCCCACACAGGTGCACCCACCAACTGGCATCAAGACAACGCCTACTTCAAGATTGATGACCCTCTGCGCGGCACAGCGATGTGGACAGCTATCCATGATGCGACGGTCATCAATGGAACCCTCCGCGTTATCCCCGGTTCGGGAGGCGTATGAACATGCCCGAGACCCCGACAGCGACCATCACATCCGATGTTACCCGCCCGAAGAACGGGCTGTACCTATCGAATTGCCGCAGGTGGCGCAGCTTTCTTCTGTTACGGTACGGCTCACGCCACCGGGCCCAACAAGACAAACAAACCCCGTGCCGGTTTGGCGATTCACTTTCTCCATACTGACTATGCCAAACCGTCCCTGGTCGAGGAAAATCGAACGACCCGACCCTACCTGGCAGGTCCAGAAGCAACCGGCGGGCTAAAGGAATATGGCGTCAAGCTCGAAGGTGCCTGGGGGCAGGAAATAGCGCATATACTTGCCGAAGCCCAGGCAGCCGCAAACTAAATAATCCCGCGCAAATTCTTTTCACTTTCAACAACCTGTCAGCGTCACGAGGGAGTGAGCTAGTGCGATTGAGTCCGACGACTTAATCGAGTTACTGCACCATTTGTCGACGATTGTTAATTTCAATCAACCGCCACAACGGCTGCAAAGTGTAAAAAAATCAGTGGAATTATTTAGTTGGCACATGAATTGTTTTCATAATGCCCTTATTGCACAAAAAAGTTGACAAAACCAGATGATTACCCCGATTGGTCCTTTGATTTTGAACACTTGAGCCATCAGGCTTATACACAACAGGGATGAACAGGCTACCTTTGTCTGTTCAATCGGGAATAGTTCTGCCGACTTTTTCTGGCTCTATCACCGTCGAACCGCCGATCCCTCTACCCCAATCAGTTCCGCCTTTTGCAGCAGCCACCCACGCTCAACGGCGTTCACGACAGCCAAAGTCAGTGTCAAGTCATACGCCCCCGGCCCCGTGATAATTCTCGATACATCAACCCCACCCGTGATGACCGGTTTTTCAACAGGCCGCACCTCTCCAATCGCTTCTTCTTCGACAAACAGATTCCCATTGACACCAATACTCAAAAACGCTCCAGTCTTTGCCCCATCCTGAAGGATCTCATATCGCAGCGTCACAGCCGGACGCAAGAGTTGCGTGACATTGACCTGATATTTCAATACGGGTGTTTCATCTTCACCTGACCAATAGGTGTTAGAATCGATCCGGAGCGATTGGAGGACAACAACCTCGACTGTAATCGAACCCTGGTCAACCTCAAATCCATCGGTCAACTCTAGCGTAATTGTGTACACGCCAGGCGCATCCGGCGCAAGATAGGTCACACTCGCCATGCCCCCGACAATCCGTCCGCCGTTTGCCTCCCATGTATAGATGAGATCTGCTTTATCCCCCGAATAATCGAACAGCGCAGCAACGGTCGCAGTACTACCCGTGTTCAGCATCTGACTTGTAATGTTCAATTCATTTATTTCGATGATATGCCGCATCGGACGAATTGGGTTTTCATCGTCGCCGCAGCCAATTAGTATTAAAACTGAGATGAAGATCGGCGCCAGCCGGGGCCAACCGTTGAAAGGTTCATTCCCTTTCAACGGTTTCAGCCGGTTTCGTAAGTTCGTTTTTCTGCAAAACATTATTTCGGAAAACATATCTTTGGTCCCCATACCACTCGATACGCCAGCGATCAAATCCACGCTCAAACTCGATGACGCGATCCGGTTCACCGAGTTTGGCATGGAGCGCCTCGACGGTGTGTTGGTCGTGTCCAATGAGGTGCTTTGTCAGCATCGCAACCCCGGCTAAGATCGCTACCAACACCAATTTCCCCCGCGTTTTCACACTGATGCTATACGCTATTGAAGTGGGGGTCAATAAGAAAACGACTAGTAGTAAGTAGCAGATGAACTTTTTCATAAGATTGAAACGTGATGCGTGAAGAAACTCCTCGCTATGCGGGATTTCGCTACCCTCAACCTGAACCCTTGAACCTATGCACTCCTGAATTCATTGCCCAATTTCCTGAATTTCCCACAGCCATTTCTGAAAATTCCGCGTATGACTCCCTCGCCAAAACAGCTTGTTACAGGTCGGACATTGGTGAAACTGATCTTGTGCGCGATAAACATAAGCTGGAACCGCAGACCGCACCTGCGCTTTGGGAACAGGCTGAATGACGGTGTTGCAATCAAGACATCGCGTAAAAAAGGAGTCGTGGTTGAGTTTTAAGTTGAATGCCCGAATGACCTGCTTGAGTTGCTCAACCGGATCTTGGCTGGCGAGCAGGAGACATTGTTCAACCATGCAGCGTTCCAAGAAGTCACGATCTCGGGTGAGGATGACCCGATTCTCACGCAGTGCTTTGAGGGCAAGCTGTGCATCGGTCGCGGGAGATTGGTAAGAGACGTCATATCCTAAAATTCGTAGCCACTTGCCGAGTTTGCCGACGTTCTCATCAGCAAGAAATTTCGGGACTGGAGAATCTGTCATAATGGGAATCTCCTCAAAGCCAGCCGTCAGCCCAAACACGGTTGCCAACGGCCGGAATTGTTACCGTTTATTGTATCGGAATTCGAGAAATTTTGCAAATGCTAACTTCGTTATTGCGACAATCCATGCCTTCATGTTACCATTATGAACAATCTACTTACAAAGGGAGGTTTGATAAACGTGGAAAACCCAGGTCGAAAAAAAGAAGACAGCCGATCGGAAACTTCCCACACCGATGAGTCGCCAAGCCAATCTACTTCGCAGCTTCCGCAGCGAGCACCGCCTAATCAAATCGAACATAGAAGTGAACAGGATTCGTCAAATTTGAAGGTCATTTCTAGCGTACTTGAGCATCGCATCTTGGAAATGGAATCGAGATTCTCCCACGAGTTGGGGACGATGCAATCAGAAATAGATAGTGGATTTTCAGGATTGCACGGCGATATCTCGGATTTAAGTGAGGGGTGCTCATAAGTCCCCTTATCGAAAGAGTGTAATCAGATGTGTTACATTTCTCAGGGGTCTTCCCCAAATAGAATTGACTAACATAGCCAGTTGCAGTAAAACCACCCCCAGCATCAAAAAGGTAGAGACATTCGCTTTTCGACTCACCGGCAATTGCTTATGATTGGTATGGGTCGATAGTAATTGGCTCAACAATCCAAAGATAGGTTCAATAGCAACCTTGCGCTTGTGTTGATAGGTCTGCAACTGCGCCGATTGATTCACCGCTTCAACATAACGCCGTGCCCGCTGACTCTTTGCGCCTCTGACGGGAGTGATTAGCAACAGTCCCTGGTTCGCCAAGTGTTGGGTACGTTTCAAGTCGGTATAGCCGGCATCAGCGACTAAATACCCGATGTTCTGTTCAAGCAGTGTGTCGAGTTGTCGGTCAAGGACGGCTTTTTCACTCACACACGCGGTGTCAATGGCACTCATACGAGGCAATCCCTCTATAGAGACGGTCAGATGAAGCCCATAGCCGTAAACCCAACCGTGATAGTGACTCTTTGACCAACTGGCGTCTGTGTCAATGGCACGGATGCCAGTTGGGATGCGATTGGCATTTCTATCCTTCTGATGCCAGACGCTTCCTTTTGCCTTAAACAGACTTTTGTCTTGGTAAACCACCTCTGGAGGTGAGTCAGGTATCAAAGTCATTCCCACATCACCGAGATACCCGATGAACGCCTCTAGCTGGTAAGCGAGTTGTTTGTAGCGTCGGCAAAGGGTTGCCCGAGACGGAACACATGCCAGTTTAAGACGACACAGCCACTGCGGGTGTAGCTTGAGCCATCTGTGTTGTGCCTTAAAGCGATGGAGGCCTTTGAGCGTTAAGATGGCAAAAAGGACAATCAAGCAGTCGTCTGTATACGATTTCGGACGTCCATGGCTCTCAGGTGGCGGTGCATGGCTGGAAGCGTTGAAATGGTCAAGTTGTTCAAACAAAAATGTGATATAATACGTACTGTCAGGATAACCCATGTTATAATCCTCTCTTTCTTGCACGTTAGATTAGATTATAACCGTTATCCTGACTCAAGTCTACTTATGAGCACCCCTCAGTTAAGTGATTCCCTCAACGAATCGATGGATCAACTCGAAGACACAGTAGGGCGGTTCACCTCTACGATGAAATGGTATCTTGTGGTGACAGGGATAATGGCGATTGTCGCAATCGCGTTCCTGCTGTGGCAAATCTTCTTTGGCTAAGGGAGAAACAAAATGAGTCACGCAAACACAAATGAAAGTTGGGAAATTGAAACGGGGGTCACCGATGAACAGGTAGCTTTCTACAATGAGAACAGCTATCTCAAATTCGGCAGAATCTTTACCAAAGCGGAGTTAGACGAATTACGCGATTACGTTGATGATATGATTGCATCGCTCCCCGAAGGTAAACGCCCTGAACAGATGGACGTCCCGCACTTCGAGCATCCGTATTTGTTCAAATACCTCGCGCACCCGCATGTGCTGGATGTTATCAAGCAATTCATTGGGCCCGATATTGCCCTCTGGTCAAGTCATTTTATCAGCAAACGCACGAGCGATGGCCTGGCGGTACCGTGGCATCAGGACGGTGTCTACTGGGGCGACCGGCTGCAACCGATGCGCGTCATCACAATGTGGTTAGCCGTGGACGAGTCAATGGTCGAAAACGGTTGTATGCGCGTGATTGCCGGTAGTCATAAATTCAGGAATCGGCGTTACGAGGCGGTCGATAGGGAAAAGCACCTGTTTGGCAGTGAGATCATCTCCGAGGACATCGATTCGTCGAAGATTGTGGATCTGGATCTGAAGGTTGGCGAATGCCACTTCCATGATGCGTTCACCATCCACGGCTCGAATCCCAACACCTCGCAGAAACGCCGCTGTGGCTACACGATGCGTTATATGCCAGCGACCGTCCACTGTAATGACCCTTCGTTGAAACCGAGTCATCGCATCTATCTTCTGCGTGGCGAGGATCGGACGGATGGCTTTAATATCTATGCGCCGGTGCCGGATTTTTAGGGCCTGATCGAACGCTTCCTGAATCTGGGATTGGGTTGACCTTTCGGCATTGGGGGAAAAACCTATCAACCTTGACATGAAGGCGCCCTCCGGCATTGGTGGGCTTGATCCAAGAGAACATGCTTCACCCGAAGCCGGTCAACATTGCGCGAAGCTCGCCTCGGAGGCAATCGGGCGGAAAGCCGGAGAGTTACTAGCTTCCTTGCCCAAGGAGCATCAGACGTTCCATACATATTGCCATGGAAGATCTGAAACTTGACCGCCTCACGGCGATCTACCCCGGCAAGCGTATGTTTAGCCGACCATGTGATGGTCATCCCGCTAGCAACGCTGGCAACCGGAGAGGTGAAAGACCTTTTGCAAGCATCTATTCAATGATTTACGAGGTCACAGATGAGTTTACAAAACAAAGTTTGTATAATCACCGGCGGCGGTAGCGGTATCGGTCGTGGTGTGGCGATAATGATGGCACAAAATGGCGCCAAGGTGGCGCTGGTAGGCAGGACGGCGGCAAAAGTGGAAGCGGTCAGAGACGAGATTATCGCTGGCGGCGGCACAGCCTTAGCATTTGCACTGGATGTTGCCGACTACGACGCAGTTCAGAAGATGGCAAAGGATGTCCTCGACGCCTTCGGTCATATTGATGTTCTGGTGAACAACGCCGGTCACAGTTCCCACCATCGAAGACTGCTGACTATAACGCCAGAGGAAATCCGCAGCGTCATTGATTCCAACCTGATTGGCACGATTTACTGCACACAGGCGGTGGCCCCCGCCATGTTGGAAACGAAGCAGGGCACGATTATCAATGTATCATCGCTGGCTGGCGTGACCCCTGGACCCTTTAGCGGTTTGGCTTATGGTCCCGCTAAGGCGGCGGTCATCAATTTCACCGAATTCCTCAATGTTGATCTCAGGAACACCGGCATCCGGGCAAGCGTGGTTATTCCTGGTGAGGTGGATACGCCTATCCTCGGCGAACGTCCCATTCCTCCCTCCGACGAGACTCGCGCCATGATGGTGGACGTTGAGGAAACTTCGGAAGTGATTTGTCTCATTGCCAGTCTTCCGCAGCGAACCAACATTCCCTCGCTGGTCATTAGGCCGACCATGCACCGGGATATGTCTAAGGAGGTGGAGGCCGCGCCAGAGGTGGGATGAGAAGCTGGAGAAGGAGAATCAACGTCAGTATTGTGATGCGGTGAGAACGTGATTCTTATACGATTTTGCATTTAACCTTAAGGGTCGCTTTTGCCATTTTTACACATCCACAACCAAGCCGTCATAAGCGAGTTGAACGTTTTTAGGAAGTCGCGCATTCGTCGAATGATGTTCGACATCATGGGTCATGTGGGTGAAATAGGTTTGTTTGGATCTGAGTTGTTCCACAATTTCTAACGACTCTGGAATGATGAAGTGGGTCGGATGCGGTGGCTGCCATCGAAGTGCATCGAGCACCAGGAGGTCTAGAGCGCGCAGCAGATCCATTGAGGAGGGCGGAATCAAGTTGCAGTCCGTTACATAAGCGAAATTGCCGATCCGAAATCCCAGAACCTGCGTATTTCCATGCAACAGGTCGATTGGAACGATTTCAACGCTAAATAGCTGAAATGGCCCATCAATTGTCACAAGCTCGAGTTGCGGGATGCCGCCACCGAGATGCTGAAGTTGAAAGGCGTAATTAAAAACGGTGCGGATGCGGTCAAGGGTCGCAGGGCTGCCGTAGCAGGGGATGGAAAACCCTTGAATTGCAGAAAAGGCGCGAACATCATCAAGCCCGTGCAGGTGGTCAGCGTGGTCATGGGTAAACAGGATGGCATCAATGTCTTCGATGCCGCATCTGATAACCTGAAGTCGAAGTTCCGGCGAGGTGTCAACGAGGATATTTTTGTCGTCGAGCGTGATGACGATGGAAGGGCGGGTACGATGATTTTTGGGATCTTTTGATTGGCACACCGAACAGTGGCAAGCAATCACCGGGACGCCGTGCGATGTGCCTGTACCAAGAAACGTAATCTTCATGGATGCTCCTGCAACCTTTTCTTCTTCGGGAAAACTACTCCGCATTCTGGACACGCGGCAGTATATGACCGGATTGCGAAGCCGCATCTGGGACAAATTCGTTTGGTCCGATGCCGAGAAATCAGAATTACGCCCAGAAAAATGATAAGCACAATCATGACTTCCCAAAAACCGATGGACATTTTGCATCCCTCCTATGCCTGAAACGTGATGCGTAAAACGTAAATCAACTCATCAATCCGTGAACTACTGAACTTTTGAATGCCTTGCCTCCTTCTTCCTTCCCGTCTTCTATCCATTCACCTATTCTCTATCAACCCCCTCAACACAGCAAGATTGGCCGCGTGCATCGTTTCCATCTTCGGTGTTTCGATAATCATTGGGACTTTCTCGAAGCGTGAATCGTTGAGGAGCAGTTTGAAGGGGATTATGCTGATGTTGCCCGCGCCGATGTGGTCGTGGCGGTCGACCCGGCTGTTATATGCCGACTTCGCATCGTTGAGGTGAAACGCAAGCAACCGGTCTAACCCAATAATCCGATTAAATCGGTCAAGAGTTTGGTAATAGTCATCTTCCGTGCGCAGGTCGTATCCCGCCACGAAGACATGACAGGTATCAAAACAGACCCCCAGTCTTTCGGGATACCGTGATCCATCAATAATCTGATGTAGATGCTCAAAACAGTAACCCAGATTCGTCCCTTGCCCTGCTGTTGTTTCGAGCAAGATAATGACCTTTTCGCCTTCCGTTTGCTCAAAGAGCTGATCGAGGCTGCGGCTTAATAGTTTCAAGCCCTGCGCTTCGCCTGAATCGAGATGTGCGCCCATGTGCGTCACGATATACGGAATCCCACAGAGATCCGCGAGTTGCATCTGCGCGAGAAACTGTTTGTGGGAGTTTGCGAGGACATCCATCTTAGGGGACGCGAGGTTGGTCAAGTGAATGTCGTGGACGAGAATCTCTTGGATGGAAGATGCGCGCCAGTCCGCCCTGAATCGATCTATTTCAGCCTCAGTCGGTTCTTTGCCAACCCAGCGGTTTGGATTTTTCAGGAAAATCTGGACGGCTTCACACGCCAGCTTTTCCCCGTTATGAATTGAATTGTGTAAACCGCCAGCGGCGGAGACATGGGCACCGAGAGTCATTGACGATAACCTTTTCTATTGTCAGAAAAAGAAAAACAGCCTGAAATCAATTTTGGATTCCAGGCTGTTTTTGGGCTTAATAATTGAGACCAAACGAAAAAACATTTCGTTCAGCTGATATCTGCTACATCATCTTTTTGATGATTGCCTCGCCCTGTTCCTTTGGAACTCCAAGTTCCTGACGCGCGAGCGGGACGCCCTCATGCAGGACCGGTTCAAGGTCTTCAAGCGCAGGACGACTCGTATCTTCATAAAACAGCCCGACGGGGATTTCATCACCCCACACCATAGCTTGCTCAAGGGCTGCCTGCACATTGGTGGGATCGTGTTCCGTTTCTTCGAGTTTCTTCACACGCTGTTTGAAGAAGGCAAACGTATTGTCCTTGTTAAAGGTAATACAAGGGCTGAAGACATCCACGAATGCGAATCCATTGTGTTCGATCCCTCTGTACATCAGTTCAGCAAGGCCCCGCGTATCGCCGCTAAACCCTCTGGCAACGTAGGTCGCGCCTGAGACGATTGCTAAAGCCAGTGGATTGAGCGGTTGTTCGACGCTGCCAAAGGGTGTACTTTTGGTCTTCATCCCCATTACGCTGGTGGGTGAAGCTTGACCGATTGTCAATCCGTAGATCTGGTTGTCCATCACAATATACAGTAGATCAATGTTGCGGCGCATGGTGTGCATGAAGTGATTCCCGCCAATACCAAAGCCATCGCCATCGCCTCCCGTGACAATCACTTTTAGATCGTGGTTAGCGAGTTTCACGCCGGTCGCCACAGCAAGCGAACGCCCGTGAAGCGTGTGCATGCCATAGGCGTTGAAAAATCCAGGCAGGTTGGACGAACAGCCGATTCCGCTGACTGTGATAAATTCGTGCTGTTCACAGCCGGTCTTCGCGCAAGCCATCTCAAGGGCTCTCAATACGCCAAAATCGCCACAACCGGGACACCAATCCGGGGATACGCTGCCCCTAAAATCTTTTGCTGTTGGGGCTGCTTTAATGGATGCATCGTTTGGCACATTTTCTCTTCTTTTCCTCGCCATGTTATCCCTCCTTAGACTACAATTTCTTGGTATGGTACATAGAGCTCTGCACCCGCCAGTATCTTCTCGACACCATCAACGATATGATGCGGCATGAATGGTTCGCCATCGTATTTTCGGATGTGACCGTTAGCCTTGAAGCTAGTTTCACTCCGCAGGAAACGGGCGAACTGGCCCGTGTAGTTGCACTCGACGATGATTGAGTTCTTACAGATCGAGAGAATCTCACTGACCCCATCTTCAGACATTGGGTAGAGCCATTTGAAGTGAATATGATTGACATGATGGCCTGCTGCTCTCAACAGACTAGCGGCTTCACCAATGACACTCTGCGTAGACCCCCAGCCAATCAAGGTGATGTCGGCATCTTCAGGACCGTCGACCGAAGGCAGTGGTAATTCATCGATGATACCGTCCATCTTGCGCTGCCGTTTTTCGATCATGTCGCGTCGCTTATGTGGGTTTGTGAATTCGTCACTAATCAGCACGCCGTCCTCATCGTGTTCGTCAGTTGCCACAACGTGGACATGTCCCGGCGTTCCCGGTATAGCCCGAGGAGAGATTCCACTCTCGGTGATCTTGTAACGCAGATATGGCTCACCCGTGCCTTTATCTTTGGCGATCAGTTCGCCACGATTAATCTCCTGAGACCAGTTAATCTCGTCCGGATCGATCGTCGAATATCCCATGGAGAGTGTGAGATCGGAAACCACCATTCCTGGGCACTGATATTTATCGACCAAATTGAAAAGCTCAGGAATCGTGTGAAAACCATCGGCAATACTAGTTGGCGCCACAATAATCTTTGGGAAATCACCTTGACTGGCGCCGAGGGCCTGCCATAGATCACCTTGCTCGGTCTTTGTCGGCAACCCTGTGGAGGGTCCGCCACGCTGGACATTGATAACAACCATCGGTATTTCCATCATCCCTGCACTGCCGATAGCTTCGGTCATCAGGGCAAAGCCACCACCGGAGGTCGCGCACATTGCACGACAACCCGCATGGGCGGCGCCAATGGTCATATTGATCACGCCGATTTCGTCTTCAACTTGCCGAACCATGATGCCCAAATCGCGTGCGTTTGTAGCCATCCAGTGCAGAACACCGGTGGATGGACTCATTGGATAGGCACAGTAGAATTTCACACCGGCTGCCGCGCCCCCCATCGCCATCGCTTCGTTGCCAGTCGTCACTGCAAGCGGCTTATCTTGTTCCGGCAAAGGTGTGGCGAACGGTGTGAAATGTTCAGCGGCATGATTATAGCCTGCTCGAGCAATACCGACGTTTTCATCAACAACCGCCTGCCCTTTCCGCTTGAACTGGATCGTTAAAATATTCTCAAACTGTTCCAAACCTGCACCGGTCATGTTAAGCGTAGCCCCAAGTAACAAGGTATTGAGCATGACCTTATTTCGACTGTTGTTGGATAACTCTTTGAAGGAGAGCGGACACAACTGGACACCCTCTGGGGCATCATCTCCGGGTGTAGTATCATCACTATTATAGATAATTGCCCCACCCGAAACAACATTCCGAAGGTGTTTATCCATTGCGTCCTGGTTCAATGCGATTACCAGATCCATTTTGTCACCATGATTTGCAACAGGCTCTGAATTGATTCGCATTGTTAAAAAGGTGTGACCACCACGGATCAGGGATTGATAGGCACTATAAGTGAAAACATGAAGACCCCGACGGGCGCAGATTCTCACTAGAACGGGCCCAGCACTTTCAAGCCCCTGACCGGGCGCCCCACCCATAGCAATCGCAAAATCGAATTTTGCCATTTTATATCCTTTCTCATTGAATTTCGATAGTCTGACGTAACTTCAAAAATTCATGCCTTTTCAGTTTTACCTAATCCTTTTGAAAACCGCCCGTTTCTTGGATTCGATGAAAAAATCCGTTGGCAATTTTACTACCGACCGAAATGAGTTATGCGATTCACTAGATCAACTGAGCTTTCCGATGAGCGGGTGAGCGATTGCGCTACGGAAATTCTGCTTAACTTAGATCGGGGCATAGAAAGATATTGTTCCTATAAGGCTCAATGGTAGGTAGGAAATCTTGGAAAACATAGACATAAGAATAACACATTTATGTGCATTTTTTCAAATGAATTATCCAATTTCACCGAGTATCTCACATCAACAATCCTCTTTATGACATAGCGGTTCTGGTAAATGCCGGCTCCATCCCAGATCTGCGGCATTTCCGTCATCGCTTCACTTTTCAACATGGACGGTGCCGTCCGCGTCTACGGTGAAGCAAGATCTTTGGATCCCAGAACAGGGGCCATGCATTACAACACGCTGTTCTTCCGTCATGCCCTCCACCAATTCTTCACCCCAGTAGATTTCAGGGGGTGCGCGGTGTCCGGTGGTTTTCGAGGATAATTTTCCAGATGTCCTCAACGGGCTCCCCTTCTCGGATAATCTTTACCGGCGGCAATCGGAGACCTTCTTGGTACACCTCCTTGGCATCTGCCGCAAAACCGCCGACCGCCTTCCCACCGATCTCCGTGACATGGGCAATATTGCCGATGAACCCGTATAACTCGCCGTTGTGGTAGACCGCCTTGATCACTGTATGTTCCGGCATGTGACAGCCGCCGCGATAGGGGTCGTTGTGCATCACCACATCGCCGGGCTTAAAATTCTCCAGGCCGATTTCGGCGATTGTCCACTGCATGGTGTAGAATATCGCGCCGATCTGGGCGGGACAAAACTCCGCGTAAGCCACCATCTCGCCGTCACGATCGAAGATGACACAGGAGAAATCCAGTCCTTCGTTAAAGATAGAGGAGTATGAGGTTTTCATCATTGCCAAACCCATCTCACGACAGGTGTTGACAAGGTAGTTGTTGATGATAGTGAGTGTGACGCTGTCGATTGATTTTTCCGTTTTCATTTGTTTCTTTAATCAGAAATTTATAATAGCGTAGTTGATTGCGCGTCCGGCTGAGCAATGAATCGCCCTATGACAATTCACTCCAAGGGAGGCGTCACGATAAATCGGAATTTACGCTCACTAATCCTAAAAGGTAGAGACTACCACTAGGGAACATTCTCAATAGTCCAACTTCCGTCGGGGTTTTTGCTGGCAGAAAAACTAGTCCCAAAGAAGTTATCTCTTTCTATATTCCACTCTACACAGAACTTTGTGTTGCGAACCTGAAATTGCTCTGGTATCTCTATCTGGACTCTACGGAGAGGTACTTGTTCTCGACACACGGTGCCATCCTGAAGGACAGAAAAGATAATTTCCGCAAACGGCTCATTACTGTCGTAACTACAACCCTTCCCCGGCTTCAATGTCATTCCAACGGTGCAAGCTCCTTTGTCAATAAAAGATGATGGTGGTTGATTAATCCCAATCCCAATCTGCACCGATGGTGGCGGTTCATTGACCGTAACCTCAAATGTTACCGGTACTGATGCTACATTATCTTGTCCGCTGTCATCTGTGGCGGTGACGGTGACAGTCGCGGTGCCTGCCTCCATAGCCATGATGGTAAGAGTTGTATCCCTCACTGAAACGGTGGCAATGATAGTATCGTCAGTGAATGCACTGATAATATGTGTGTCGTCCACATCCGCATCAGTGATGTTGACTTCCACCGTCGTTTCATCTCCAACATTAAGCGTTTTATCGCTTATTGTTTCAATGAACGGTTGGCTGTTATCCTCTTCAGAGGCACCGCAGCCAACGAAGAAAAATGATGTGAACAGAAGGATTGATAAGGTTACGCCGAAGATTTGCCTCAAGAGTAGGTTAGATCCCATTTCGACTTCAAAATGAGTATTTTCCGCGTGGTAGGGCAGGAAGCCCTGCCTACTCATAAAACTGATGTCCAGATAGGGCGGGGCAAGATGCCCCGCCTACGGGAGATGGATTCCATTAACCACGGAGGAAGTTGAGTGTAGCGAAATCCCCGATGAATCGGGACAGGCCCGATTTATCAGGGATGCCCCGCCTACAAACGGGCTCTTAGTAAAGATATCAACTCCTTTCCTACTTGATGATGAGCATCTTCCGAGTAGCGGAAAAGTCGCCTGTGGACAGGTGATAGAAGTACACACCACTTGCCACCTGTTCACCGAAATCGTTACGACCATCCCAGTGGATTGCTTTCGCTCGAGATTCGTACACCGCTGCCGGTTTGTAGCCCACATCTATGCTTCGTACAACCCGTCCGGCTGTATCGTAGATGGTCAAGTTGACGACAGCATCTTCTGCCAACCGATACGGTATCCACGTCTCTGGGTTGAACGGATTCGGGTAGTTTGGGAGCAGTTCCGTTTCTGTTGGTATTTCATAGGCAATCAAATTATCTAACTCAATCCGACTCCACTTCACATCTTCAGCAGTAACCGTATGACGCAACGGTCGTACACCGATTCGTGGGTCTGGGGATCGCACCGAGATTTCAAGGATATCCCCAATCTGCGCTGCCCCGCCTGTCTCCGTGTCAACAACCGTAAGTTGATAACTGCCCCCTGTATCTCCGGTCACAGTGGCGACTGATTTGCGGGTTGAGAGGTTCTTGACGATAACGCGGAAGCCCGACCCTGACCGTAGATGGGGCATCCTGCCCCACTCACCTACGGGGGAAACGATTGAACCCGTCAACGCCAAAACAGGAGTAGTATTTCCCACTTCAATCCCCGTCAGTGCCACCGGTGCGGCGGCAGCTACCCCTGATACATTATCCCATCCCTGACCGGAGATAGCAACCGTTGTTTCTTCCCGCGCGTTCAGGATAAAGGATTGTCCCCCCGTGATGGGAATATCACCGGCATTGCCCGCCTGTTCGACTGTTTGGAATATCCCGTTATTCAAAACCGTAATGGTGGAGACGTTGGCCCTAATCCCTTCGAGCGCGAATAGGTCGCTGACGTGGGTTATTCTTGGGTCTTTCAGCGACATTCCTACCAAGTTTGTGCCCGGGTGCAATGTAATTACACTATTTCCGTTGCTACCTAGCGCGTCGCCATCCAGTTGCAGCGAGACTGGCGTTTTCATGTCGGCAATAATACCTTGGTGATCAGCCAGAACAGTATCAGCGATAGTGCCTCGACTAGCTTCTCCCAGATAACTGCGCCAACTCTGAGTTGCGGGATCATAAGTGATGAGAAGGTTAACAGTATCCGCACCACCGAGTACGTCGTAAAGGGCACTGACCGATTCGATGGTCTGTGCCACCCCGTCAACGGCTGTCACCCGCAGGGGGACGTGAATTAAGCTAATGCCGCTTGGTGCCCTCAAAACCTGCTCTGTCGCGGTGACAGTTATTTGCGCTGTGAGCGCGGGACCGTTGTAATCTGCTATAGCATCTGCGCCGACTGTGAAGATTAACGTAGAGGTGGAGTCAAAGTTGGTGCCATCAAATTCGAGTTCAAGAGTAAGTTCAGTATCACTTTCTCGGTCAGGGTCGTGCCAAGGGATTGTTACACCGTTAATGCCGGATACGGTCACAGCATCTCTGATGTCAAAGATAGAGCGTGCGTAATTCCTGCCGGTAAGTGTGAGTGTGACAACGCTTTCATCTAACGTTGCCTCTGTCAATGGAGAGGCAGTCGTGGCTACTATGGATTCTGTGCTTGCGGTGACAGAGACTTGCACGGTGAGTGCGGGACCGTTGTAGTCAGCTATAGCCCCTGCTCCTACGGTGAAGGTGAGTGTAGCATCAGTATCAAAATCACCATTAAATTCCAGTTCAACAGTGGCTTCCGTATCACTAATGCGGTCTACCCCATACCGTTCGTAAGTAGCACCGTCAATACCGGTTATAGTCAAAGCACTTCTAATGTCCCGGTAACTGGGTACGTAATGTCTGCCGGTGAGTGTGAGTGTGACGATGCTTCCATTGAGCGTCATCTCAGTTAGCGGAGCGTCAGTTGAAGCAACTATTGATTCTGTGCTTGCGGTGACAGGCAGTTGTGTAGTGAGCGCGGGCCCCTTATAATCTGCGATTGCTCCTGCTCTCACAGTGAAGGTGAGTGTAGCATTAGTATCAAAATCACCATTAAATTCCAGTTCAACAGTGGCTTCCGTATCACTAATGCGGTCTACCCCATACCGTTCGTAAGTAGCACCGTCAATACCGGTTATAGTCAAAGCACTTCTAATGTCCCGGTAACTGGGTACGTAATGTCTGCCGGTGAGTGTGAGTGTGACGATGCTTCCATTGAGCGTCATCTCAGTTAGCGGAGCGTCAGTTGAAGCAACTATTGATTCTGTGCTTGCGGTGACAGGCAGTTGTGTAGTGAGCGCGGGCCCCTTATAATCTGCGATTGCTCCTGCTCTCACAGTGAAGGTGAGTGTAGCATTAGTATCAAAATCACCATTAAATTCCAGTTCAACAGTGGCTTCCGTATCACTAATGCGGTCTACCCCATACCGTTCGTAAGTAGCACCGTCAATACCGGTTATAGTCAAAGCACTTCTAATGTCCCGGTAACTGGGTACGTAATGTCTGCCGGTGAGAGTGAGTGTGACGACGCTTTCATGCAGCGTTGCCTCCGTCAACGGGGCCGGAGTTGATGCACGTAGGGTCAAGGTGCTATCGCCACCTCCTTGTTGTTGAGGTTGTTGTGGTGTGACAGGGGTTTGTCCATCGGTTACATCGGTAACGACGGGTGTTTCCGTGCTAGCAGAGACAGATAGTTGTGCGGTGAGAGCCGGTCCGTTGTATCCAGCGATGGCACCTGCACCGACAATAAAGGTCAATGTGGAATTTGTGTCAAAGTCGGTGCCATCAAATTCGAGTTCAAGAGTAATTTCAGTATTACTTTCTCGATCAGGCTCATGCCACGGCATTGTTACGCCATTGATGCCGGATACCGTCACAGCATCTCTGATTTTGGAGACGGCTCTCTCGTAAGTAGCACCGGTGAGAGTGAGTGTGACAACGCTTTCATCGAGTGTTGCTTCTGTCAACGGAGATGCCGTTGAGGCGACAACTGACTCAGGGAGAGCAGACACAGATATTTGCGAAGTAAGCGCATCCCCATCATAGTTCGCAATAGCGTCTGATCTCAAGGTGAAAGTTAACGTGCTATTCGTGCTAATGTTGCCATCAAACTCAAGTTCAACAGTGGCTTGTGTATCGCTGACACGAACCACGCTGAACGGCTCAAAGTCGGCACCTGTGATATCAGACACTGTTAGAGAACGTCTGATATCGAATGTAGTGCTTTCATAAGTGCCGCCGGTAAGTGTGAGCGTGACGACGCTTTCATTTAGCGTTGCCTCAGTTAGTGGTGACGGAGTTGATGCACGTAGGGTCGGCGTGCCACCGCCAATTTCTACGGGTTCCTCTGAGGCAGAAACAGAGACTTGTGCAGTGAGTGCGGCACCGTCATATCCTGCGATGGCATCTGCTCCTACAGTGAAGGTCAGCGTGCCATCTGTGTTGATGTTCCCGTTGAATGTCAGTTCAACAGTGACTTCCGTGTCGCTTTCGCGGTCTATATTATAATTCTGAACGGTGACCCCTGCAATGCCGGAGACCGATACCGCTGTTCTGACTGTAGAATCGTTTCGCTCAAATTTCCTGCCGTTGAGCGTGAGTGTGACGACACTCTCATTGAGTGTTGCCTCAGTCAGTGGTTGTGGAGTTGAAGCGTCTAATGACTCTGTTCCTGCGGAGACAGGAACTTGTGCGGTGAGAGCGGGACCGTTATATCCAGCGATAGCCTCTGCGCCGACGGTAAAGGTCAGTGTGCTATTAGTGTTGATGTTCCCGTTGAATGTCAGTTCAACAGTGACTTCCGTGTCGCTTTCGCGGTCTATATTATAATTCTGAACGGTGACCCCTGCAATGCCGGAGACCGATACCGCTGTTCTGACTGTAGAATCGTTTCGCTCAAATTTCCCGCCGTTAAGCGTGAGTGTGACGACACTTTCATTGAGTGTTGCCTCAGTCAATGGTCGTGGAGTTGAAGCGTCTAATGACTCTGTTCCTGCGGAGACAGGAACTTGTGCAGTGAGTGCGGCACCGTCATATCCTGCGATGGCATCTGCGCCGACGGTAAAGGTCAATGTGCTATTAGTGTTGATGTTCCCGTTGAATGTCAGTTCAACAGTGACTTCCGTGTCGCTTTCGCGGTCTATATTATAATTCTGAACGGTGACCCCTGCAATGCCGGAGACCGATACCGCTGTTCTGACTGTAGAATCGTTTCGCTCAAACTTTCTACCGCTAAGGGTGAGTGTGACAACACTTTCATCGAGTGTTGCTTCTGTCAAAGGTGCAGCAGTTGATGCAGTGACCGACTCAGTGACAGCAGGCACAGATATTTGCGAAGTCAACGCAGCCCCTTCATAGTTCGCGATAGCATCGGATTCCAAGTTGAAAGTTAATGTGCCACTCGTGCTAATGTTGCCATCAAACTCAAGTTCAACAGTGGCTTGTGTATCGCTGACACGAACCACGCTAAAAGTCTCAAAGTCAGCACCCGTGATACCAGAAACTGTTAGGGAACGTCTGATATCGAATACAGTGCTTTCATAAGTTCCACCGCTGAGGGTGAGTGTTGCGACCCCTCCATGCAACGTTGCTTCTGTCAATGAGGATGCCGTTGATACAGTTAGCGTCGGAGTTTCCCCCACATCTCCGGGTTGTTCCGGCTGTTCAGGTGTCTCAGGTTGTTCGGGTCTGTCTTCTCCAATTTCTTTGATTTCCCAAGAGTCATTGGAAACTTCTTCAGCGACGAAATGATAGTCTTGATTATTGATAGTTGCAGAGATGCGCATTGAACCGCCAATAGATGTTTGGTTAATCCACGCGAGCCACGAGGGTAAATCGGGGATGTTCCATTGCGAATGCCCATTATCAAGCACAGAAAACGTGGCATCGGTGCCGGGGTAGGTACAGCTCTCCCCGGGAGCGAGTATATCCCCAACTTTACAAACCCCGATGTCCGTGGGTGCTTCATCTACGTCGGTAACATTGATAGTAACAGTGATTGTGTCGGTGAGGCTGCCATCGGAGACGGTGACTGTTGCAGTATAGGTGGTTTTGGTTTCGTAGTCGAGTGCGGACTTGGTTTGCAACTGCCCCGTGCTGCTATTAATACTAAACGATGCCGCATCGGTGCCGCTGAGAGTGTAAGTCAGTGTGTCGTTGTCAGCGTCCGTGGCAGCGATTGCCGCCCCAATGTTTACGCCGGGTGCCGTATTCTCCGCCACAGCGCGGGTGGTACTGGCACCTTCAGTGAACGTCGGTGCCCTGTTCGCAGCAGAGCTAAAGATTTCCAACGGTAGGTTAGCGGATCTGGTGAGTTGATAGCCTTGATGGTTTGTGGGTAGCCCCGGCAACGTGCCGATATCCACGGTGACAGCGGCGGTCGTGCCGGCTGTGCGTGTCACCGTGAGGCGTCCGCTTTCCACGCTGCCTTGCGGAATCGTGAGGGTACTTACCCCACTGCTGATAGTCCCGTTGGCAACGTTGATCGGTATGGTGATAGTGAACGGTGCCCCTGCAGGCACGGAGGCTTTGAACTGGTTGTCCCCAACTTTCTCTAATGATATAGTAAGGGGTAAGGGGTCAACTGTGTTGCCTTGTAGCCAGAGCTGCGTTGATGCCGTCAATCCACGAAACATTCCCACTGATAAAGTAGACATTTGGTTTTTATTTAGGAGGAGTTGTGTCAGGGACGGTAATCCCGAAAACAGGTCTGCTGGTAGGCTCGTCAGGCGGTTGCCATCCAGATAGAGGTATTGCAGGGACGACAATCCAGAAAACAGGTCTGCGGGTAGGCTCGTCAACTTGTTGTTACGCAGGAAGAGTTGTGTGAGCGACGACAATCCGGAAAATATATCTGCTGGTAGGTTCGTCAGGCGGCTGGTATGCAGGTTGATTTGTCTCAGAGACGACAGTCCGGCAAACAGATCTACGGGTAGGCTCGTCAGCTGATTGTTATGCAGGTAAAGATCGTGTAGTGCTGTTAATTCGGAGAACACGTCTGGGGGCAGGCTCGTTAGTTGATTGTTACCTAGATAGAGCCTTCTCAGAGATGACAGTCCGGAAAATATGTCTGCCGGCAGGGCACGCAGTTGATTGCTCTCCAATCGGAGTTCTTGCAGTGACGACAGTCCCTCAAAATCACCAGGTTTCAGTGCGGATATATTCTTATCTCTCAGGTCTAGCAGGTCGCGTATCGCCGCGAGGTGCGTTTCGGTCACATTGCTGCAATCGCTCACACCTGGGACTGCAGCCACGATAGCATCGCGCACCTGCGGTGTGCGGTCGCAGACTGGGGTCAACGTAGAGACTACTGGGGTATCGGCTACATCGTTGACATTTATAGTGACAGTGATTGTGTCAGTCAAACTACCATCGGAGACGGTAACCGTTACGGTATAGGTGGTTTTGGTTTCGTAGTCGAGTGCTGCTTTGGTTTGCAACTGCCCGGTGCTGCTATTAATGCTAAACGATGCTGCATCGGTGCCGCTGAGAGTGTAGGTGAGGGTGTCGTTGTCTGCATCCGTAGCAGACACGGGACTACCGATGTTTCGTCCTGCTGCGGTATTCTCCGCTATTGTGCGAGCGGTGCTGGCACCGTCAGTGAATACGGGTGCGGTGTTTGTTGTGACCGGTGGTTGCGGTGTATCAGGGGGCTGACCATCGGTATCCACGTTTGGAATTGCTGTGGTGAAATCTGCCTCATCAAGATAGATTTTAAAGAACATCCCCCAATCACCGAAGTTGTCGCTGACTTTAACTAACAAGAGATTGTCCCCCGCTTTCAGATTTACGCTGAACCGGTCCTGGATGCCCGTAGTTCTTCTATCAACGTTATTTCTGTGAACCACCGTGCCATTGAGCCAAACTTTGACGGCATCATCGCTCCCCACGCCCATCGAAACACCGTTTTGATCACGCGTAGAGATAATGTTAATCAAGGCATACGCAGAATAGAGATTGAGATTATGATTTTCGCTCAGTCCAATCGCATTGACCACGTGGTTGACATTATCCGAATAGCAGCCCGTCCAGAACGTACAATAAGTTGATGGATAGATCTGCCCGCGCGTCCATTGCAGCTCACCTAAGTTATCTCCTTCGTTTACCCCATTTTGGGCAACCTGAGGCTCCGTAATCGTGCCGTTACTTTCTTCGGCGAGATAATCCATGTCTATGTCTGCCCCGCTAGCAATCATCCAGAGCCAGGGACCTTGTATATAGTCCTGTGCCGCGGGTGTCTCGTCTATGTCAGTGACGCTGATAGTAACAGTAATTGTGTCGGAGAGGCTACCATCGGAGACGGTGACTGTTGCAGTATAGGTGGTTTTGGTTTCGTAGTCGAGTGCGGACTTGGTTTGCAACTGCCCCGTGCTGCTATTAATACTAAACGATGCCGCATCGGTGCCGCTGAGAGTGTAGGTGAGGGTGTCGTTGTCTGCATCCGTAGCGGCTACTGCGTTGCCGATGTTTACATCTGCTGCGGTATTCTCTGCAATTGTGCGGGTGGTGGAAGTGCCATCGGTGAATGTCGGTGCGGTATTCGTCGTCGTTGCTGTAGCGGTGAAGGTCACTGATGTAGAAATACCTTGGACACTTACGTGAACCGTATTTGTGCCAGCGGTATTGCCGAGCGTCAACGTGCTTTCTGCTCTGCCGTTCGCATTGGTAGTAGTGTTAGACACATTGAGCGTGCCACCGCCTGCTGTGACAGCAAACGTCACCGGCACCCCTGCAAACGCGACACGGCTTGCATCTTGCACTTCCACAACAAACGGCTGTGCAAGCGTTGTGCCGGTGTTGCCCGATTGCGTATCTCCCGATATTTTCACAGGTGTGGTCGCTACGCGGTTATCAAATTCTATATACACATTTTTCGCCTGCAGGGCGGGTATGTGCGTATAGATAGATGGATAATTCAACGGATTTCCCGACGCATTGAGCTCGGTGAACTCTCCAAATCCTGTATTAGCGACTAACGGTGAGAGGTCAGAAACGGCGTTATTCTGAAAATATAACTCTGCCAGTTTGGTGAGATTTTGGACAACAGATATATCTGAAATGCTGTTGTTCGGCATATCCAACCACACCAGTTTGGTGAGGTTCTGAACAGGCGTTATGTTTGTGATGGTGTTGTTTCCGATTTGCAGTTCTGTCAGGTTTGTCAAGCCTGCCAACGCCGATATATCTGAGATGGCGTTGGCTTTCAGACTGAGTTCGGTCAGGTTCGTCAATCTTGACAGGATAGATATATTTGAAATTGTATTTTCACTGATCTTCAGCTGCGTGAGACTTGTCAATCCTGCCAACGCCGATATATCTGAGATGCTGTTCCCCCAGATATACAGTTTTGTGAGGTTGGTTAGGCTTGCCAGTATAGATAGGTTTGAGATTTGGTTATCCCATAGCTGCAACTCTGTCAGGTTGGTCAACCCCGCAAGTGCGGATATATCCGAGATGCTGTTGTCTCCCAGTTTGAGTGTTGTGAGGTTTGTCGCTGTCTCAAGTCCGGTCAAATTGGATATACTTGCATCTTGTGCGGTAAGCGAGGTGAGCGTTGCCATCTCTGTGGGAGTGATTGGGTCTCCTGATTTTTTACCGAGAGCGGCTTCAATTTCGGCGCGTAGATTGGGGTCTGGGATGTTTACTGCTGCCACCACTTTAGCGGTATCGTCTATGTCGGTGACGTTGATAGTAACAGTAATGGTATCTGTGAGACTACCATCGGAGACGGTGATTGTTACGGTATAGACGGTTTTGGTTTCATAGTCGAGCGCGGATTTGGTTTGCAACTGCCCGGTGCTGCTATTAATGCTAAACGATGCTGCATCAGTACCACCGAGTGTATAGGTGAGGGTGTCGTTGTCAGCATCCGTGGCGGCTATAGCAGCCCCAATGTTTACGCCTGCCGCAGTGTTTTCTGCGATTGAGCGAGTGGTAGAAGTGTCATCGGTGAACACTGGGGCGGTGTTTGCCGCCACCGTTGTGACTTCAATCGTGCCTTGTGTGACTTGGCCGTTTTGAATTATACAATTATCCGCAGAGACACAGGTATATGTTCCGTTATCCGCAGTTAGACTTCGTCCAGGGCCCATTGTAAGACGGGGTGTATTAAATCCACTGGGTAATGGAATATCATCACCGACCTCGTAAGTAGCCATGTCGGTTTGTTGCTCATCGACATCTGTGACATTGATGGTGACGGTAATGCTGTCACTACCGCCATTCCCATCCGAGACGGAGACTGTGACAGAATAGGATGACTTCGTTTCATAATCTAGTGCTGTTTGTGTTTTCAACTGCCCAGTGGTACTATTGATATCAAACAAAGCCGCGTCGGTGCCGCTGAGAGTGTAGGTGAGGGTGTCGTTGTCTGCGTCCGTAGCGGCTACTGCGTTGCCGATGTTTACATCTGCTGCGGTATTCTCTGCTATTGTGCGGGTGGTGGAAGTGCCATCGGTGAATGTCGGTGCGGTATTCGTCGTCGCTGCTGTGGCGGTAAAGGTTGCCGTCTGGGAAACCCCTTGGACACTGACGCGAACCGTATTTGTGCCAGCGCTGTTTCCAAGCGTCAGCGTGCTCTCTGCCCTGCCGTTAGTGTTGGTTGTGGTGTTTGTTGCACTCAATGTGCCCCCGCCCGCGGTAACAGCAAACGTCACCGGCACCCCTGCAAACGCGACACGGCTTGCATCTTGCACTTCCACAACAAACGGCTGTGCAAGCGTTGTGCCGGTGTTGCCCGATTGCGTATCGCCCGATATTTTCACAGGTGTGGTCGCTACGCGGTTATCAAATTCTATATACACATTTTTCGCCTGCAGGGCGGGTATGTGCGTATAGATAGATGGATAATTCAACGGATTTCCCGACGCATTGAGCTCGGTGAACTCACCAAATCCTGTGTTTGCAACTAACGGTGAGAGGTCAGAGACGGCGTTATTCTGAAAATATAACTCTGCCAGTTTGGTGAGATTTTGGACAACAGATATATCTGAAATGCTGTTGTTCGGCATATCCAACCACACCAGTTTGGTGAGGTTCTGAACAGGCGTTATGTTTGTGATGGTGTTGTTTCCGATTTGCAGTTCTGTCAGGTTTGTCAAGCCTGCCAACGCCGATATATCTGAGATGGCGTTGTCTTTAAGACTGAGTTCTGTCAGATTCGTCAATCTTGACAGGATAGATATATTTGAAATTGTATTTTCATTGATCTTCAGCTGCGTGAGACTTGTCAAGCCTGCCAACACAGATATATCTGAGATGCCGTTCCTCCAGATATACAGTTTTGTGAGGTTGGTTAGGCTTGCAAGGATAGATAGGTTAGAGAATGGGTTATCCCAAAGCTGCAACTCTGTTAGGCTTGTCAATCCTGCAAGTGCAGAGATATCCGATACCGAGTTGTTTCCAAGTTTGAGCGTGGTGAGGTTTGTCGCTGTCTCAAGCCCTGTCAAATCGGAGATTCTTGCATCTTGTGCGGTAAGTGAAGTTAACGTTGCCATCTCCGCTGTGGAGATTGGGGCACCGGATGTTTTGCCGAGCGCGTCCTCAATTTTGGCGCGGAGGTTGGGGTCGGGGATGTTTACTGATGTTCTCTGTGTATCAACAACGGTAGGTCCTGCACTGATGACTTCAAGTGGTAGGTCGGGAGATTTGGCGAGTTCATAACCCTGGTGAAGAGCACTACCGCGTTGGTCCGCATCAGTCGGTAACCCCGGCAACGTCCCAATATCTACGGTTACAGCAGCGGTTGAGCCTGCGGGGCGGTTCACAGTAAGCACGTCGCTTTCCACACTGCCGATGGGGATCATGATACTTGTTACGTCCCCACTGATACTACCGTTCGTAACGGTGAGGGGCAGCACTATATTAAACGGAGCGCCTGTGGGTGCGACTGCCTTAAACTGCCCATCTGCAACCTTCTCCAACGAAACGGTAAGTGACAGATCCGTTGTCTCCTGACGCAGTTTGAGTGTTGTCAGTGAGGTGAGCCCTTCAAATATGCCATCCGGCAACGTCGTCAAATCGTTTCTACTCAAGTCAATCGTTGCCAGTGCGGTGAGCCCATCAAATATGCCATCCGGCAACGTCGTCAAATCGTTGCCCCACAAGCTGATCGCTGTCAGCGCGGTGAGCCCATCAAATATGCCATCCGGCAACGTCGTCAAATCGTTTCTACTCAAGCTGATCGTTGTCAGTGAGGTGAGCCCCTCAAATATGCCGGCAGGTAACGTCGTCAAATTGTTACTCTGCAACTCGATGGTTGTCAGTGAGGTGAGCCCCTCAAATATACCGGCGGGTAACGTCGTCAAATCGTTGCCATACAAGGGGATCCTTGTCAGTGCGGTGAGCCCCTCAAATATGCCGGCAGGCAACGTCGTCAAATCGTTGTTCCACAAGCCGATTGATCGCAGCGAAGTGAGACCCTCGAAATCACTAGATTTCAATGAAGTTATTGACTTTACTTGCAGGTCGAGGTATGTAATTGCTTTGAGGTGTGCCAAGGACACATCGTCAATGGACATATCGTTAACGCGAACGGAATTTAAATTAGCCATAATCGCGTCCCGTACCTGAGGCGTACGTTCACTTACCCGGATTAATGTTGTCCCACCCAGTTCTGTGAACTCCAGTGGCCAGCCAGGTGATTTAACGAGCCTATAGTCAGAATGACCAGAGGGCAACCCCGGCAACGTTCCGATATCCACGGCAACAGCATTGGTCGTGTCGGAAGCACGGGTCACGGTAAGAATTTCGCTTTCCACACTACCCGCAGGAATCGTGATGCTCGTTGCACCACCGTTGATACTCCCATTGGTAACAGTGAGTGGTAACACCATTTCAAACGGCGCGCCCGTGGGTGCTACCGCCTTGAATTGCCCTTCTCCAAACTTCTGTAGTGATAAGGTAACGCGCAACCTGCCTGGATTATTATACATCGAAAGCGATGTCAGGTTTGAAAGTCCTTCAAATATACCCTCTGGCAGATTCGTAAGATCATTGTCAGACAACCTAAGTGATGTCAGATTTGAAAGTCCTTCAAAAACATCTCCAGGTAGACTCGTCAGCGAATTGTGTGCCAGATAAAGTGATGTCAGATTTGAAAGCCCATCAAACACCTCCTCCGGCAGACTACTTAGCGAATTGTTACGCAAAAAGAGAGTTTTCAATGCCGACAGCCCATCAAACACCTCCTCCGGCAGACTACTTAGCGAATTGTTATATAAGTCGATTGTAGCCAATTTTGAAAGCCCATCAAACACTTCCTCTGGTAGACTCGTTAAGGAATTTGAAGCCAACTGGAGTTTTTCAAGTGCCGACAAATCTTCAAACACGTCCACAGGCAGGCTCGTTAGCGCATTTGATTGCAGCCAGAGTTCTTTCAATGCTGATAACCCATCAAACACGTCCTCCGGCAAACTGGTTATGGAATTGTTATCTAGGATAAGCGTTTCCAGAGACGGCATTCCGGAAAAATCGCCAGTTTTCAGTGAGGTAATTGATTTATTGCGTAGAGAAAGGTAGGTTATTGATCTTACGTGCACCGGTGTCACATTGTTGGCAGAAATCCCTTGCTGAAACCTAGCGCGAGTAAGGAGCACTATTTGATCGCGCACCTGCGGGGTACGCTCGCTGACCGGGGTGAATACGGGATCCAGCCCGGTGAATGTCAGCGGCAGGTCGTCTGATTTGACAAGGGAGTAGCCGGAATGATTTGTGGGTAACCCCGGCAATGTTCCGATATTCACGGTAACGGTGGAGGTCCTATCGGAGGTGCGCAATACCGTGAGCGGTTCACTTTCCAAGCTGCCGGCAGGAATCGTGATGGTTGTTGCGCCACTGTAAATGGTGCCGTTGGCGATGTTGAGAGGCAGCACAATATCAAAGGGTGCGCCGGTCGGTGCTACCGCCTTGAACTGATTGTCACCAACCTTCTCAAGGGAAACAGTTAGGGGCAGGGGATAAGCTGCATTTTCCTCTAAATGGAGCCTTGTCAGTCCGGTCAACCCTTCAAAAATGCCATCTGGCAAAGTGGTGAACTGATTGCCCCTCATAGCCAGAACCGTCAGCTTAGTTAGCCCGTCAAAGATGCTGCTGGGCAGAGTAGTAAACCGGTTGTAACCGAGTTGGATCCATGTCAGCGAGGTAAGTTCATCAAAGATGTCCTCCGGCAAGCTGCTTAATTGGTTGCCATATAGGCGGAGGGTTGTCAATACAGTGAGTCCGTCAAAGATGTCTTCCGGCAGTATCGTTAACTGGTTGGAGCCCAAGTGGAGTTCCTCTAAGCCGGTGAGTCCCTCGAAATCGCCGACTTTTAGCGAGGTAATTGACTGACCAGATAGATCTAGGTACGTAATCGCTGCAAGGTGTGCCTCTGTCACTTCGTTGGCAGAATTAACACCCGGCACCGCGGCGACGATAGCATCACGTACCTGTGGGGTGCGTTCGCTAACTGGGATAAATCCGCTTACCAAACGACTGATGACGAACAGTGGTAAGTCGTCGGATTTGACAAGGGTGTAACCTTGATGAAGAGGAGTTCCATACCGATTCACATCGGTAGGCAGCCCCGGCAACGTTCCGATATCCACGGTGATAGCTGCGGTCGTGCCAAGCGTACGGGTCACAGTGAGGGATGTGCTTTCCACGCTGCCCTTGGGAATCGTGAGGGTGTTCGCCCCACCGCTGATGCTCCCGTTCCTAGCACTGACCGGCAGCACAATATCAAACGGCGCGCCTGTGGGTGCTATAGCCTTGAACTGACCCTCTCCAACCTTTTCCAGCGACACAGTAAGGGGCAGTGGGTCAACAGCGTTACGCCCTAAGCGTAGTGATGTCAACGACGGCAACTGAGAAAAGATACCTGCAGGTAAGCTGGTTAACTGATTACCGGACAAATCAAGCGATGTCAGCGACGATAGCCCAGAAAAATCGTCTGCCGATAAACTACTGAGCCTGCCACGTATCGTAAGACTTGTTAGTGATGTTAGATTGTCAAACACACCATCCGGTAGGGAGGTGAGTTTCACTCCGGACAAGTTGAGCGAAATCAAAGATGTTAGATTGTCAAATACGCCATCCGGCAGGGAAGAAAGAAGACTATTACGCTCCAAGTTGAGACGCTCCAACGATGTCAGATGGTCAAACACACCATCCGGCAGGGAAGTAATTTTGTTTTGGGCTAGGTCAAGCGTTGTCAGTGATGTCAAATTGTCAAATACGCCATCCGGCAGGGAGGTAAACGTATTAGCATAGGCAGCACCATCCAAAATAAGTGTGTTTAGCTGGGTCAACTGGTCAAAAGCTCCGGCAGGGATGGAAGCGATTCGGTGGTAACCCATATTTAGAATCTTCAGTGAGGTTAGACCGAGGACCGCGTTAGGGATGGTAGTGAATTTTGAGTTGTAAAGGCTGAGTCTTTCCAGTGAGGTCAGATCGTCAAAAATACCATCTGGTAGGATGATACCCGCATGCCCATTCATCTCAAGGGTTGCCAGTGCGGTCAACCCCGAAAAATCGCCTATCTGAAATTGAATGGGTGTGCTACTCAGGGGTGTCCCTGATGGGAGCCCCCTAATCCCTGCGAGGTGTGCCTCTGTCACTTCGTAGTCAGCACTTACACCCGCTGCTCGCACAATTGCATCGCGCACCTGTGGCGTGCGTTCACCGACTGGTGTAGGACCCCCCGACAAGCCTTCAAGCACCTGTATCGGCAGCCGTGTGGGTGTTTTGAACAGTTCGTAGCCTGCGGGCGGATTCGGTAGGTTCCCGATATTAACAATAACCGGAAACGTCGTGCCGGGTATGCGGGATACGTTGATAACATCACTTTCTGTGCTGCCTGCCGGAATCGTGACAGTTGCCGCTCCCACTCCGTTGATGATTGTGATTGGCAGGACGATGTCAGATGGCGCACTCGCGGTTGCTGTGGCTTTGAACTGACCTTCGCTGACTTGCGTCAGCGAGACAAATGCGGTCGGACTGTTACGTGGTTCGCCCCAAATTCTGATTTTCAACGGATATGCCCTAAATGAATCAGATGAAATACCTGGGGCTAAACTATCCCCATTGTCATCTCGGGCCCTCTGCCAACCTGGAAGGATGGACGCGATTGATCTATTATAGACTCGATCACGAATAGACCACCCCGGCGCGGAGCCAGTATCCTCGTCGTCCTCATAGGTGAGGGATAACACGGAACTGTTGGCATCAGTCGCTTTAACTTTAATAAAGTATTCCGTATCAGGGGCAAGTATAACGCTATTATTCCCACTGAATACTTGGACTCCTGTACCTGTGTTTTGCGAACGACCTAATGTGTATAGAAGCGAATCAATCCGAAAAAATCCACCCGATGCGTGTCCAACCCAGATACTTACGGAAAGATTAAGTGGCGTTGAAGGATCATTTGCAAACCGTACATGAAGATTAACACCACTAATTCTGTAGCCATTTCCATGGACTCCAGTCCGGAATCCTTGAGTCAAGGGGGTCCAAGCTCCAAAGCTCACCCGGTGATGGTCGTCAAAAGGTACACCTACGCGAGCAAGGAAGAATTTGTCTGGTTGATCGAAGTTGCTCACGAGCAGCTGTTGTGCATGCGCGCTGTCGACCGCACCGAGGACCGCGACCCCCATCAAGACAACGAAAGCGCAGCGGACCAATAGACTGATTGACCGGGAAAGACGGGACATTCGCCTTGATTGTTTCATGTGTGCTAAGGTCAAATTGTGTATAAACAACTCAGGCGACGATTTTCTTCCGCTGCTTGAGGGGCGATCCGTTTCCATGATTGTGTTTTCCTTATGACCACGAGAGGCAAAGCGAAGAAGTTGCCTTTTCATGATTTTTGACTCCTTTACGATTAAGCAGTCGTGCAATTCGTTGTGCGTCTTGACAAAACGAGTGTTGAGTTAGCTCCGGTTCCGTTCATCCCTACGAGGCCTGCCGAATTTGTAATGGATTGGAAGTTGGTAGCCGCTCGCCTACATCTTCTGCGACTATCATCCTACAATACTAGGTTCTAAGTCAACCCTTGTTTGGCACTTGACGATGACCTTCTGCTGCGCGCTAGGATCAAGCGACTGAACAAGGAGTGATCAACTGAGCGAATAGTGAAGGCGATAGAAGATCCCGATAGTAAATCCTGTGCGATAGAGATCCTCTTGCCCCGCTCCATGGAAAGTGATAAGAGAAATTCACTCCTTCCCTATTTGATGATGAGCATCTTCCGCGTAGCAGAATAGTCCCCGGCAGACAGATGATAGAAATACACGCCGCTTGCCATCTGCTCACCGAACTCGTTACGACCATCCCAGTAAATCGCTTTCGACCGACTTTCGTAGAACGCCGCCATCCGATGCCCAACTTCAAGCGTACGAACAATCCGTCCACTCTGGTCATAGATGGTCAGCGTTACAAAAGCATCCTCTGCCAACCGATACGGAATCCACGTCTCTGGGTTGAATGGATTCGGGTAGTTTGGCAGGAGTACCGTCTCTTTAGGAGCCAGCGTTGCCAGAAGTCGCTCCAAGAAAAGAACGCCCCGCTGCGACGTTGCATCCGTCAAGTTTAGTGTTTGCGTTTGAGCCAACCACTGCCCCACGTCTGTTGCCGTCAGCATCGTCAGTGCCCGTGGATTTGAGGACGGCGCGGCTGCCACATTCCCAAACGCCCCCGCTACCAACACCAAATCCTGGATGTTCACAATCCCATCGCCGTTTACGTCCGCCACCAGATCTAGACCCTCATCCCCGAGATCTGACGCCACCAACACCAAATCCAAGATATTTACGACTCCATCGCTGTTCACATCGGGATCAACGACAGTAACTAACGGGCTTTGTCCGATCAATTTCAAGGTTCTATCCGAACGTGACGCGGAGCTAACGATGAAGGTAGCAATGCGAGCCGCGGAGGTAGTTGCTCCCGAATTACCGCCGCCACTGCCATAAGTAACAGTGATTGTATCACCGGGCATCAGGGTCTGAATATCGACTTGAATCTTATGCTTGGTGAACGTTACATCACCAAGCATTCCGGTTGAGGTAACGGTCGTGTATCCCGGTAGGCCTTGAATCCCCTGTGGCGGTGTCCAACCTGACGCAACGTGGACCGTAATCGCCCCTCCACGCATCCTGCCTTCGGCGGTATAGGTAATAACCATTTCGGTGCCATCGCTATGTGCAGCGACAGAAGCCGGCGAAACAGAAGCCGCCCCAGATCCGTCTGGGGTGTCAGGCGGCGCCTCAAACGCCAGATGATTCGACAAAAACTCCAGCGATTTTTCGGCGATGAATGTGTGTCCATCGTTATGCTCCTCGTATTCGTGATTGATCCCGAGATTAGTCATAGCGCGATCCAGCGCTCTCCCCTGGCGAAGGAATGCAGTTTCGTCCTTAGTACCATGGACGAGCTTAATTCCATTCAACTTCACCGGCAGATCGAGCGCCCGATCCAATTCATGGATGATGTCATTCTCAATAATGCGCTCCCAGACTTCATCCACGCGCCGAAACCAGAGGCCGTCCACTTCATACGGCATATCCAAATAGAAGGGCGGCTTGTCAGGGTTGGGGGCGACCGCCGCCAGATACGCGAGGCCGTTTCGTGCCGGCAGGGGCAATTTATCGAAGAGCTCCCAAGCCTGGTCTTCAGGCAATATCTCCAAACCGAGCGAGACGATAGCGCCCACAACCTCTACGAAATTCTCAACCCAATAATCACTGAAATTGTAAGTACCTGCCTGAGCGACGACCACACTGAATACATCGGGATATTTCAGGGCAAGGTGCATCGAACCGTATCCCCCCATCGAAAAGCCGGTAATCCCTCGACTGTCCCGGTGGGGGATTGTCCGATAATTGGCGTCGATAAAATTGACCACATCCCTCACAATGTACGTTTCATAATCTCCGATCGTTGGAGAACTGATATATTGACTGCCGTCAAACCTGTTCGAGCCATCAACGAAAACGGCAATCATTTCCCCAATTTCCTCATTTTGGATCATCCGGTCCATCGCTGATTTGACTTTGTTCGTCAGGCTCTTCGCGTTTCCGCCGAATCCATGAAGCACATAGATTACGGGATATCGCTTTTGGCTGAACTCATAGCTTGGCGGCAGATAAATCCCTGTCGATTTGGCTCCCGAATCGCCGATGAGATTGTCCTTCAATGCATCCCAGGTGCGCTGCCACCAAACCAGCTTGCTCCCCTGCGCCAGGGCAGCAGGCTGCGAGGCCAGAGTGATTAGCAACCAGAGCAGAATGTAAAACGGTGGATTTTTGAGCGGAGTTTTGAACATGATTTGTTAGCTTCCTGGTGTAAGAGATACACAACTTCTTGGGATGGTTCTGAACCGGTTAATTTCACACTTGCCAATTTGTGTATATTTCGTATTGCGTAGAACATAAAAGAAGTCGTTCTTCTTACGTTTTACTTGATTCAAGTTCCAATCTAACTTGACTTTGTATGAGATTAAAAGAGGTAATCGGCAGATCCACTGGTGGCTCCGGTCTCCGACCGAGAGTCTTTGACCTGTCTTCAACTCGATTGCCTTCTGCCCCGGGATATCCTCGTGGCGCGTGTTGAGCAGGCACTCCCGCTCGTGGTCTGTCCGGTAGCGCCGTTGGCTGCCGGGGACGACCATAAGGCGGGCATCGTTTATCAGCGTCAAGTGCTATTTGAGCCGGGTCATGGGCCGGTTCAGGATCTCAAGTTCAACCTCTTCTGTGCTGTCCCGTTCATTTTTGCCGAAATCCCGGTGCCACCCAAAGCCGTAATCGGCATTGTAGGGATTGTTGATAGAGCAAATATATTTGCTCTCGGAAAAAGTCTCGTCATTTCCTCTGCTGTTAGGCATCATGAGTCTCAAACAGGCAGCGGACCGCTTCGCTGACACGGGCAAAGGCTTCGACGCTGAGAGCACTCGGAGAGAAAGAATTGGCCATATAGGGATCATCACGGCGGCGCCAAAAACTCGTGACGGCTGGCCGGTCGTCCACACTGCGATTGAGCGTGGCGCCGTGCCAAAGGTGGCTATTGAAGACGATGACCGTGCCGGCAGAACCGAGCAATTTAATTTCCCGTGGGTGCGGGGCATTCAGATCATCTATCGCATCTTTTGGGTGTTTGCCACTGAGATGACTACCGGGAACCACACGCGTCGCGCCATTATCTTCAGTGAAATCCGTTAGAAGCCATATCGAGTTACACACACAATACGCTCCCGGTTTGGTGGGTGGCCCACTCTTGAAAGCATCATACGGATAGTCAACATGAAATGCCTGGTGACCACACCCCGGCGGATTCGGCCGCGAATGGATGCCTAAAGATATGAAATCTTCCCTTAGCACATGAGCGATTGCGGCAAGCACGCGTGGGTGCGTCAAGCAAATATCAAAATCGGGGGCTTTGTTTTGCATGTTTCCACACTCCGATGGTCCTCCCTCTTCACCTGTCTTTTCGAGGGCAAACAAATTCTCTATCGCGGTACGCATCTGGGCGATCTGCTCGGAGGAGAGAATACCAGGCAGTGGTAGAAAACCGTCTCTATCCAACTTGAGTTTCTCCTCCTCGGAGAGGGTATTTTCTCTAACGCCAAGCGCATAAAGCGCTTCTTGACATGTCATGATGTTGCCTCCTGTGCCTGAAACGTGGTGTGTGATGTGTGAAACGAGATTCGTCGATTTGCTGATTTGACTCCCTCTAACTCTCCCTTGGTAAACCGAGAGCCCAAGACCTGCTCAATGGGCAGAACCCTCCATCTCCCCATCCTCTTCATCGTGAACCTGTGTTTCACCTTCCACATTCGTCGTCAACTGTAAGAAGACCTCCTCAAGCGTTATTTCGACAGAACGCATTTCAAGCAAGCTCCAACCGTTTTGGATGATGGTTAACGAGACGTGTGCGCGAATATCCGCACTCAGATCACAATTCAGATGGAAAGCTGGGTTGTCGCCATCGCTCGAGCCGCGGCTTTCAACATGATTGACACCTGGAATGTTCCCCAGGGCGATCCTCACGTCATCCGCTGGACCCGATACCTCAAGATAGAGCGCTTTGGTATCGCCAAGCTCTGTGCGCCCACCATCACCTGCGTCAATAGAAACTGCACGCCCCTCCAATAGCTTCACATCGCCGGTGATCCGCCCTTCATTGATCACGATCAGCCGCTCACAAGTCATACTCGCTTCAGGGAGGATGTGCGTGCTGAGGATGATAGTGTGTTCCACCCCGAGTTCCTTAATCAGTTCGCGGATTTCGATAATCTGCCGCGGATCTAGTCCCGCTGTAGGTTCATCAAGGATGATGACGTCCGGATCGTGAATCAGCGCCTGTGCCAAGCCAACACGCTGACGATACCCTTTAGACAACTGACCGATAATCTGAACCCGTCGCTCTGTCAAACCACAGGATTCAATGGCCATATCCAATCGCTCAGCGCGCTTGCTGCGCTGCAGCCCTTTGATCTTTGAAACAAATTTGAGGTAGCCGGTGACGGTCATCTCAGGGTAGAGCGGTACACTTTCGGGGAGATACCCGATGTGCTTACGAACCTCCAGAGATTCCTTGAAAACATCGTATCCTGCGACGGTCGCTTTTCCACTGCTCGCCGGCATAAAGCAGGTCAGAATCCGCATCGCAGTTGTTTTGCCGGCGCCGTTTGGTCCCAGAAAACCGACCACTTCGCCTTGGTTGATGCGAAAGGAAATACCTCTCAAGGCTTGAACCAATCCATAATTTTTTGTGAGGTTTTCAACTTCGATCATTTCTCATTTATCACTTTCTCCGGATGGTTAAAACGGTTTGATATTTGATCTAATCTTCAGTATAATTCACCAAGCAAAATTAAAATTTACTTGGTCAGAAAGGGAATCAAATGACATCAAAAGTCAAGGTCAGCAAACCCAATTTCCACCAGGACACTATTTTTTGAAGCCCGAGAATCCGCGTGATGGAATCTTTAAAATTCTTGAAGTTCGTCTCGGTCAGCAACCTTCGCATTTCGTCTGTGCTGTCGTCTGCCGCAAGCAACGAAGCCACAATCGCCCCCGCGGAACTTCCCGCTGTCGCACGAAACGTGATCTGTCTCTCTTCGGCGGCGGCAACCGCGCCCACTAAGGCGATACCGCGCACCCTCCCGCCTTCAAAGATGCCATACACTTCAGCCATGATCAGCCTCGTCCACACAGCAGTAACGTCATCAATAATAGCATACCCTAACACAACGTAGATGTCAATCTGCTATTTACGTCTTCTACGAATGACAAACACCCGATCCCCTTCACTCCCCAAATACATCTTGCGCTGATCGGGATTGGCGGCGGTAGATTTGGCAACGACATCCGGGAGATCAAGTTGACACGATGTAATGCAAATCTGATCAGCCTCGACGACGACTTGACGCCACATCATTGGATAGCAGATCGCTGCCACCGTGATGGTGTGTAACACACCGTTTCGCTCGTAAACACGGTTGAGATGCAGGTGTCCATGAAATGTTACCAAGAGATGATCAAAGCTATTGAGGATGTCCAGCACCGTCTCTGAATTATCGATTCGTGCGCCGAGCCCCTGAAACTCTTGAGGAGGTGGACAGATGAGTTGATGAGAGAACAGAAGGGCCTCCTGATCAGCATCAGCGGCGGCTTGTAATTCGTTCCACAGCCATTCAAGCTGGCGTTCGCCGATATGCCCGTGCGTCAAATCTGTGGGGACCTCCTGTGAATCGAGGAGGATAAACCGAAGATCCTCGTGGACGAAGCTGGTGTAGGCGAGTCCGTCTACGCCAAAGTGATTCAGGTACGCAGCCTTAGATCCAGTCACGGGGTCAAGATCGTGGTTGCTAGGTATGTAGTAGCACGCAGCGTGCAATTGTTCCTCGAAACCCTTTGCTTGCGCTAACGCTGCTTCATGCTGATCAACGGTCGTACCAAAACTATCCCCACCACAGACAATATCGCCGCCATGAATGACAAATGCCGGCTGAAAATCATTTAATTGTCGGATCAATTCCGTGTAAATTTCAATGCTACTCTCTTGCTATTGCGTGCCATCCCCAAAATTCTGTGGAGCATCTGGAAAAAAATGTGTGTCCGTGATGAATGCAAATCGAAAAGCCATGTGGTCCTTCCTGTTTCAAGCAGATTTTTCTTGGCTAATAGTGTACCAGAGTTTTGCGTCTGGCTCAATCCTTTTCTCATATCAGTTGTTGACAATCTGCTGCTAAAAATCCCGATCAAAGATCGGGCATGGGATCCGTTAGTAACCTTTAGATTTCGACCTGGTATCAGTTTCAATCTTACCGGCAAATCTTGAAGATCCATTTTGACAGGTTAATGAATAGATGTTATAATCGTTGACGGTGTTGAAATCTATTGCAGTCATGGAGGAATGAATGATGTGTTTAAGACAAAGGTCTGGTCAATCAAGAGTTAGCGAAGGGATCTTCATTTGGACCCTCGTGATTATTTTCGGAGGCGGAGGAATCGTCCCCGAAAGCTCGGCAGAACACAACTGGACGGAACAAATCGCAGTCTTCAAACCGATGGTTGTGAACGTGGAGACCTCTTCGGAGGTTGTGTTTGAAACGGAATCGAAGGGAACAAATTTCGCCACCGGCTTCATCGTTGACGCAGAACGTGGCCTCATCGTAACCAACCGACATGTGACTGGCAGTAGCCCGTCTTATGTCAAGATCAATTTCTATAACGGCAGCTTTACAGAAGCGAAGATGCTTTACTATGATCCGACACACGATTTCGGTTTTTACAAAATCGATCCGGACGAAGTTCTGTTTGAACTTCAGGCGGTGCAACTCGGTTCGTGGCGCGACCTGGCCTTGGGAGATGAACTGCTCCTGATCGGCAACAATGAAAAAGAGGAGTATTCAATCAAATTTGGCACAGTCGCCAATCTCAACGTGAACAAGGGAGATCGGCATTCGAGCTACATCCACACGACGTTTGATCGCACGGGCGGCTCAAGCGGCAGCCCTGTCTGGAACACAAAGGGAGAGGTCATCGCCATCCATGCGCGCGGCACCGACACTTCCAGTTTTGAGTTACCTATCAATTATGTGATCGATGCCTTGAAGCAGATCCAGAGCGGCACGCCAATTCAACGCGGAGAAATTGGCGTAGATCTGGAGTTGATTTCAATCGGAGAGGCAATCAAGCACTTCGGGCTTCCCGAAGCCTCGCGTGCGGAGATTGGCCCCTCGGAAGCAGGGACGCCGAAAGTGATCCAGATCGAATCCATCATCCCCAAAACGACAGGCGGAGCGAACCTTCGCGCTTCCGATATTATCTATCGGATTAACGAGAAGCTGATCCGCGACGATCTATACACCTTCGATGCAATACTCAATGAAAGCGTGGAACGAAGTGTTGCGCTAGACATCTATCGCAACGGGAAGGGGTTAACCGTTGAAGTGCCGACAGAAGATCTTGAGATGAAAAAAGTTCGTCGGTTTGTCCGCTTTGCGGGTTCAATCTTTCACGATATAACCCCCAATCTCAGACAGATGCTTTACTTTGAGGCAGATGGGGTTTACCTGCCGCATGCGGTTGCTGGGAGTAGCTTTTCCCGTGTCGGCATGCGCGAGCATAATGGAAATTCAAAAGTGGTGATTTTGGAGATCAACGGGCGAGCGATTAAGAATCTGGACGATTTTATCGGTGCCTGTACCGAGATTTCAGATGGACAGCATACATACGTAGTCATCCGCGACTTCAACCTGTTTGACAGCTCACCAACGCCCAGAAGTTTGACAATCAATCTGAAGTTTGGTCCGCCCGAAGTGTTCGAGTGGAATGAGGGCAAGCTTGACTGGGAAAAGGTGGAAGAATGAAACGTGATGAGTCATAAGTGAATCCTTGACTCCTTGATTCTCAATTCATAGGAGGGAATTTGATACCTTACAAACGAGTTTATCCTATCGTAACATTTCTCTTTGTGTTTTGCCTAATCGGTAGCGCAATTGCAGATGTTGAAATCAATATTTTTCTATTGAATACGGAGTTCTTTTTCGATAATGAAGAACCCCACGGCAAAGTGGTTGGCGATTCGGCGCCCATCCCAACACCGGAAGAATATGAAGCCAAAGCCATTGCCGAATTAATCGACGGACATCAAGCAAATCTCGTTGGGCTCGTCGAAGTGGAAAATCGAGACGTTGTCGAAAAGGTCAGATCTTACCTCACAAGCCCTGACGAATGGAAAATCGCCTTTAATGAAGGGAGAGATACTTTTACTGGCCAAGATGTCACCATCCTCACGAAATTTGGGATCGTGCCGGGAAGTGTGACGAACTTCCCAGAGGAGCGTGGAATATTCTTCGTGGGTGACAAAGAACAAGATGTAAACCCCTCAAAGATTCTCGGCGTCGAATTGAAAATCGCCGATGATCCCTTCTATATCCTGATTACCCACCTCATATCTCACCGCAACCCCGCAAATGACGCCAAGCGACTCGCTCAAGCGACCGTCGTACGTCGTCAAGCCGCCAAGGCAATGATCAACGACAAAAACGCCATCGTCATGGGCAACATGAACGACACGCCGGGGACGCCGGTCATCAATCGGCTGCGGGGGTTCGATGACATCTGGGGCGACCTTCTTCAGACCGCCAATGTGGTCGAGGCGAATGAGCGGTATACCTACGTCTACGAAGGTCAGAAAAACCTGCTCGATCACATTCTCATCAGTCCAAGTCTGTGGAACGAGTTTCGCAATGTTGAAGAAGGGAAGCGGTGTGAAATTATCGATGTCGGTAAGCTATCAGATCGCCGGGCAATTATCGCGCGATTGCGGATTGTCCAGCCCGTCGTCGCGATTGAAACAGACAAAGGCACAATCGAAATCGAGCTCTACCCAAGCGTTGCGCCGAAAACTGTTGCCAATTTTCTCAGGCTTGTCGAAGATAAATTTTACGATGGGCTGACCTTCCACCGTTATGTCGAGAACTTTGTGATTCAGGGCGGCGATCCGAGCGGTGATGGCACCGGTGGGCCAGGTTGGACAATCGAGGGCGAGTTTCAAAATCCGAAGCTCCGCGCAAAGATGCCTCGACATGCAAAAGGGATCGTTGCTATGGCACGGACCGGCGATCCGGACTCCGCAGGAAGCCAGTTTTACATCTGTCTGGATAAAAACAGATCTCGTTATCTTAGTCTGAACGGGCAATATACGACCTTCGGGAAAGTCATTGCTGGAATCGAGGTCGTCGATCAGCTTCAGGCGGGGGATGTGATGAAGATGGTACGGCTGCAGGGGGAGAACGGAGAGTAGGGCTGCAACCTTCCGAAGGTTTGTAACCTTCGGAAGGTTATTTTCTGTTACGCATCACGAGATCCAATCCCGCACGAGTTGTACCAGCAGGCGCACACCGTAGCCAGACGCACCCGTGGGAATGTACGATGAGCCTTTGATGCCCCACGCCGTGCCGGCAATGTCCAGATGAACCCAGGGATAGCCCCCCGCAAATTTTTTCAGGACCGCAGCCCCGACGATTGTCCCCGCCGTTCCATCGCCGATATTTTTCACATCAGCCACATCGCTTTTAATTAATTCATCGTAATCGTCCCAAAGCGGCAGGCGCCACACTCGTTCATGCGTTTTCTCAGCGGCGGCTTGGATCTTATCCATCAGGTCGTCATCCGTCCCCAACATTCCACAGGCGAAGTGCCCTAGCGCCGTGACGACTGCGCCGGTCAACGTTGCCAGATCGATGACAGCTTTTGGGTCATACTGGGTGGCGTAGCCCAACGCATCTGCCAGTACCAACCGTCCTTCCGCGTCCGTGTTGAGGATCTCGATCGTTTTGCCACCGTAGGTTTTGACGACATCTCCCGGCCTCTGAGCGGTGGCGCTCGGCAGGTTTTCGCTCGCGGCGATCAAGCCGACGACGTGCAGATCGGGTTTGAGATGGCCGACGACCTGCATGGCACCAAGCACGGCTGCCGCGCCGGACATATCATGCTTCATATCCATCATCCCTGAACCGGACTTGAGCGACAGTCCACCGCTATCGAAGGTGATGCCTTTTCCAACAAACACGACGGTGTCTTTTCCCTCACCGTTGGGGGTATGTTCCAGGATAATAAATCTCGGTTCCTCGCTGCTTCCCTGAGATACACCGACTAACGTGCGGAAACCTTTCTCCTTGAGTTGCGCGAGATCAAAGACCTCACATTTTAGCCCTGTTTCATTTGCGACCGCACCCGCCTTTTCAGCGAGCATCGTTGGCGTCAGGTGATTCGGCGGTTGATTGCTCAGATCCCGTGCCAGGTTCGTCCCATTCGCAATCGCTTCGGCGACCACAACGCTGCCTTCGACCGCCGATTTGCTTTCTTCATTCTCCACAAGAAACGTGATGGATTCAAGCGCCCTAATCTTGTCGAGGTCTTGCGTCTTGTGCTGATTGAATTGGTAGAGCGAAAGCAGGCAGGCTTCAGCAGCGGCTTGTACCATCTCTTGCGGTGCTTCAGGCGGCAACGGAATAGCGACGGTTTTGATCCTCAGATTACGGAGTTCCTGGACAATTTTGCCCACTGCCTGACGCGCTTTCTCTGAATCAAAATCCTCGTTTTTGCCGAGGCCTACCAGCCCAATCCGTGGAGCGGTGAGCCCACCTCTTGTGTAGAGTAAGCTAGTCTGTTTGAGTTCGCCTTTGAAGTCGCCTGATTCCAGCAATTCGCTAATCGCACCATTGATTGCCTCATCAGCGGCTTGAGGACCACTGATGAGTTCTTTTTCTTCAAAAACGCCGAATATGACCGCATCGGCTGCTTCTGTCCTGAAATCTCCAATTTTGACGTTAATTTGCATAATAAGCTATCCTTTCTGATTTGGAATCTCCTTGTTTAGCGCTGCTGATTATGACCTATAGTTCCGGCTCCGGAAGGAGGCAGGAAGGGACGGAAGGATAAGTGATAAACTTCCAATCTTCCTTCCACTCCTTCCATTCTTCCTGCTTCAGTTCTCATCTTTCCGTTTCACGCGATAATTCACCCAACCCGCTCGCCAATTATCAGGAGCAACCGATTCATCCAACTGACAAAGTAAGCCATCCGTCGTCAACGTTTCCCCAGCCGGCTGCCACGTTTTCTCCTTCGTGATGACGAGCAGCGTTTCCAAGCCAAGTCCTCGCTCCGCTGTGACAGCCACATTATCAATTTGGGCCACCCACCCCAGTGCTTTCGGCACAATGCGCCAGCCATCCCCGTGATACTCACGATTCACCTGGATAGATTGCTGATACCCGAAATGTCCATCGGCAAGGATAGACAGCAGGTAAACATGGTAATCTCAGCTTCGATTTTGACCTCCACTTCTCGACTTAACATCCCACGCGCGTTTGTCTCAGCCGCCTCAAGTTTCGGGGCGGCACCAACGCCGTAGTAGAATTGTGGGTCGATTGGCTGCTGCTTGACCCAATAAGGTAGTTCATCAAGTGTCTCGGTTTGAGATGCTACATTGGGAGTTTCGAGGAGCGGTGTCGTCTTGCCGCTGCAAGCGAAAAATGGAAGGAAAGGAATTGCCTAGTTTTTTCCCCCAGTCCCATCTCTTGTTCTTTACTGAACTTTGCTGAAATTTTATTCGTTCACTCATTTTTGACATTGTACCTTTCGCAGATTGTTTTGATGAGATCGGTTGTCGATTTGCCCGAAACGTTCAACCCAACAATTACCCGACCACCGTTGGATTCGACAATCTCTCGCTCAATGACCTGCTCGATCGTGTAGTCACCACCCTTGACGTGGATGCTCGGCTTGAGGGCAGATAACAGTTCAATCGGATTTAGTTCCGGGAAGATCGTGACGTAATCCACACATGCCAGGCCTGCCAGCATTTCCGCGCGTTCGTCGTCGGGAACGAGGGGACGGTTTTCCCCTTTGAGGACGCGAACCGAGTCATCACTATTGACGCAGACGACGAGAAGATCTCCGAGCGCCCGCGCTGCCTCCAAGTACCGCAGATGACCGACGTGCAGCACATCGAAACAGCCGTTGGTCGTCACGACGATTTTGCCGTGTTCTTTCGCGCGGTGAACAATCTCGGCGAGTTGATCGCGTTGATAGGTTTTTTCTTTTGACATAATTCGTAAAACGTAAGCGTAGTGCTTAAGAAACTGAACCCTTGTTGTCTATCTTTCAGCGGGCAGTCTCTTCTCCTTGCTACCTATGATAGACTTTCCCGCTCAATTTCGCTCCGCACGCAGCCTATCAAGATATAAGCAGGCGTCGGCAAGCAGTTGTTCCTGTTCGCGGATGATGTGTTCCAACTGTTCAACGTTCGCTTCGAGTTGTGCCTTTTCTTCCCATAATTTGGTTTGCCGCTGCTGCATCCGGGTGCATATAAAACTTGGGGGAGGCCCCAAAAACGGCCAAGAATTTCACCCATTCGCACCCAAAACCGAGGTTTCAACAAAAATCGGCACAACGGTCACCGAGGTTTGCGGATCTTCGGAGACCGTTTCATACTTTGTCCAGTTGGTTTTATTAATCGTTTCGACGAAACAGATCAGCAAAATCTCGCTCAAACCCAGTTGCTGACCATAACGTGCGGCTTGCGCGAGGGCTTCTTGATACCCAAACTCATCGGTAAAACTCTTTAATTCAAGCCCATAGATCTGCCCAGCGTACCTGATGATGAGGTCGATTTTGCCATTTCCCGTCGGGAATTCAGGGAAGACGTATCCTTTGCGGTGTTGGAGAAAGTTCGCTAAGTACATGTACAATGTGAAATGGTAGACCGCTTCATAAATCCGCAAATCAGTTCGACGCGGTGCCCCTTTGAGTAATCAATCGCGATTGTTTCTCAAGTGGCTCTCAAACCATCGAATCAAGTTCTTAACAGTTAGCCCATCCACCGTGATGGTATCCGACAGGTCTTCAAATGGCTCATATAATTTCCCCATGTAGCAGAAGTGCGTGAACGAAAAATAATTGAAAAGCCCTTTCTGAACGAAGGGAGAGGAAAACTTCAGATAACGTCGGTTGTCGTCAGCAATTTCCATGTCGACCACGCCATTTGTATACAGGAAACTGGTATGTGGCTCATTGAAACGAAATGGAATCTTCTCATCAGTTTGAAACATATCCAAGACCAGTCCACGATAAGGCTCCTGTTTCGCTTTGCTGATGATATTCATAATGTTCGCATTCGGTAGGGCATCGATCGCCGCCGCGTAGGCCGTCTCGAAATCTTGTATGGTGATAGTCGGCTTGGGTTCGTTGTACGTCTTGGTGAGCAGTTCACCCAACCATGAAGTCAATCCCAGTTGCCCTTGGGTTTCATAGAAAACCTGCTCGATGACGGCGGATTCCACCGTTTGACCGCTCTCCCGCTCGTACCAATGGAATATGCTTTGGATTTCGTCAAAGGTCAGGTTGGGGACGTGCAAACTCCGCTGGACATTAAAAGGCGAGCCGCTCACGTTCTCGACGCCGAGTATGCTCCGCACCCCGATGAGCGCGACGCCGTGCAGGAAATAGTCTTTTTCAGCAGAAGGTTTATCGGCTTGGTACCGTCTGTTGCCATAGATATTCCGAAAGACGCCAGCAATACCATTGATCGCATTTTCAGGCGAGGCATCGAATTCATCAAGAATTAAAATCAGTGGTTTCTTGAGAGTTGTTTTTTCAAAGATAACATAAAATTCTTCCAAGTCATTAACGGGTACATCTTCAACTTCAAGTTTCTTTACGATTTCACGAGCAATAAACTAGACGATAGGTTCAACGCAGGTCTGCATCATGAAATGTTGCAAACTGAGGACAACCATATCGAAATCCTTGTATTGCGATTCATGCAGTAACTTTTCTTTTGCACCACCTGCGTCATAATCCACGTTTTGCCGCGCTATCAAGGCGCCCAGATGGTCATGTAGTACCCGCCTTTATTCGGTCGCCGACGAGTTGGTTTAAGACGTATTCAATCGAGGCTGTGCGAGGCACATAATAATGCAAATCTGTATCAACGGGTCCGTAAGATGAAAATTTACGCATTGTCTTCTCCTTGTCCAATCAGTCAGAATGATGAGACCTGCTAACAGATTGATAGGCGATTTTAGCACGGTGTAGACACTGTGTCAATATCAAAAGTGAGAACGAAGCGGGGATGCTATGGTATAATGATCAGGACTTACGCAATTGAACCAGCGGATTATACCCCCAACCTCCTGTGCATCTTGTATCCGGTTCAGGACTCAAGATATGGTGAAATCGCAGGTTCTGCACATCGGCTGCGTAGGTCCTACAGATGTTGAATTGTATTCCAACTACCTTCGACGGGAGGTGTATCTCACTTTCCCTGATCAGCGTGCATAAGGGATGCCCTTCCCAACGATCTTTTGAATTCAAGAAGAGAGTCCTCCTCAAAGACAAAGACCGTCCTGGCCGAAATTAAGAAATGAACCACTCAGTTGCTTTGCCACACGGGATTTCGCGTAGTTTATCCCGAGCACGGATTGAGGAATCTCCGTGCTCGGCCGATCTATCGGACTTCGCTTCGACTTGCATCCCGAATGAAGATCGGGGTTATCCCGATCCTATCGGGGCTCCTACTCGACTGGCCCTCCGAGAACACTAAATAATCCTGAATTAGAAAGATGTCTAGGTTCTGTTGACATTTCAAGCGAGCCATATAAGAGTGGCGACAAAGCTGAGAAATCCAAAATAACGGACAACTAGCTTCTCAAACCGAGAGAAGATACGACGATACCATTTTATCTTGTTGATGAAACATTCAACCCGATGTCTCTCTTTGTATAAGTGTTTGTCATACGTTCTTTGGTCAACACGATGACTTTTTGGCGGTATCACCGCAATCGCTCCATTCGCCTCAATAACCGCGATAAAAGCGTCCGAATCGTACTCCTTGTCTCCAATCACATATTCACTGTTATATCCGATTATCAACCCTTCCGCCTCAGTTATGTCATGTCTCTGACCGGGGGTCAGATGAATTCTTAGCGGATTGCCTAGTCCGTCAACGGTGATGTGATTTTTTGTACTGAAACCGCCCCGAGACCGACCTAATGCTTGGTTTTCAGTGCCACCCTTTTTTTTAAGGCGCCAGCTTTTTAAGGCGCCCGCCGCAGACGGGTGAGCGCAGCAGATGGTACTGTCCACAATAAGCGACTCGATATCGGGGTCAGAGGCGAAGTGGTAGTGGATCTGTGTGAAGATACCTTTGTCGCACCATCGAGCAAACCGCTTGTAGCGGGTGTTCCATTTGCCATAGGTGTCTGGTAGAAGTCTCCATTGAGCGCCGCTACGAGTCACCCACAGAACTGCTTCGACGAAGCGGCGTGTAGCAGCTTCGTCGCCAACATAGATGGTGGGACAGCTTAGAAGAAACCGGTATATCTTATTCCATTGTTCATCAGGTAAGGTTATTGGCGTCATTCTTCTATTATGCCACAACCTTATACTCAAATGTCAACAGAACCTAATGAAAAACTTGCATTTTCTTTAACAGTAAGGCAAACTGAATAAGGAAAATTTTAACAGAAAGGGGATTGTATTATGTTATATTTGAATTCAGTTGGGAATGCTACCGCCAGCAAAACGGAGAAAAGATACGCGATCTGTCACGAAAAGGTTCCCCTTATGCAAAACATTACGGAATTGGCGCCGTCAAAGGAACTTCTGGCACAGTGGCAATCAGAAAAGATTGACTGGGAAGACTTTTGGCAGCGATTCATTGACGAAATGCGAGCGGAGTATCGCAAGGACGACAAAAGCCGACTCAAGAGATTGGCAAAATCTGGAAACGAGAGAGCAGGACAAAGCGCGCGAGAACCGATTGGGGATACACAACTGACTAAGGTAGATCGACAGCGAATGGAGGAAATCGCTGCGAAATGTGAATTTTTTTCGTCCGGACAGCCACGCAGCCGGCGGCGAACCTGCCAAGTCTGTAAGCATTTAGATCAACAGGCCTATATGTGTCCTATGACCCGGCAGGTCGTCATCCATTACGAGTGGACGACGCTGCTCCGGTTCGGTCCTCAAGCCTGATACGCATGACTGGTTTTGAGGAATGCTTGTACTTCAGATGGCACAAGATGATCAATCGAATTTCCCTGTTGGATCTGTGTACGAATGTCCGTTGAAGAAATCTCGGCATAAAAATTTGGCAATCCGATTAGATCGATGCAGCTTGCGTAACGTTGGAAATCCGGCTGTGCCAGCAATTGCCTCATGGCGTCGGCATTATGTTCTTGACGGTTTGCAACGATGAGGCAACACTGACCGAGGAGGGCTTCCAATGCGCCGTGCAGATTGGTATAATATTTCGCGTTGAAGATGCGAACCAGCGTATCGTAGCCGAGGATAAACGAAAAGTGCGTGCCGGATGGATACGCTGGCTTTAAGGCTTCAATTTTCTCGATGAACCTGCCGTGACTACAAGCTGCCACAGAGAAATTCTTCCGGCTTACAGCGTACAGCCTGAGCATCAACAGCCGATCTGCGAGAGAAAGCCCGAACACGCCTTTATCGACGTTTACTCTCGCCAAGATTAGCAAAATCTCATCCAGATTGTATTGCTTGTGCGCCTCTTCGATCATTTTGATGTGGGCGACGGTGAGCGGATTGAAGGAACCGGAGAAAATACCAAGCCTTCTTCCGCTGTCTTTGATACGTTGAGGGGCACGATAAACCCAGCAAATCTCTGGTTCGCCATCTGGATCTAGCTGATCAACAAGCCTCTCTAGGCGACGATATTCATCGGACTGTTTGAATGTTTGAATGTCTCCCACAATCAAACTCCTGTTAGACCATGATCCTTGAAAAGGTTCGCAACCTTTTCAAGGGTTCCACATTTCTGCCGTGATGCCCTACTACACTGATAAATCCTGACAGTCAAAACTAATTTTAACTACTCTCATCGCTTATGTCAACGACATTCCCTTTAGAGCAGCACCACTAGCGCTGAGAATCAAGAGAAATTTTGCTTATAAGCTTGACAAACTTTCCCAAATCGCATATCATAAAACTATCCTGAAGTGCGTTGAAAGAAAGGAATTGCCCCTTGTATACAACCGTCATCGTCCCATTTGAATTCTATGCAAGTCACAGCCTGTCTGTTCGGGAAAAGCCGCATAATCACTATTGGACACTGAAGCTGTTTGTGAAAGGCATCCCGAAAAATGGCATGGTTATTGACATTCTCAAGCTGCGACAACTCACAGATCCGTATGTCGAAAAGCTTGTAGATACTTACCTGAATGACAATCCCGCCCTGACCGAAGAACAGGCGGCTTGCCCAACTTGTGAAATGCTTGCTGCCTATTTCTATGAGCATGTCTCCCAAGCCCTGGAGGGGTTCGATGCTGAACTCAAAGCCGTCGAGGTTGAATTACGTGAACTTGAAGGGAAGGAATGGGGTGCGGCACGACTCGAAGCGGATTAAAATGACTGACGCTCCGACTTATCAAACCAAAATCCGAAGGAAGGGTGGCAGGATCGGTGAGTTTCACCTAAAGCGTAACAGTAAAGGGCTCCACCCGTTATCAACACCCATTTTGTACCCTGTCCTCTCATTCATGACCGGTACAAGTCCACGCGGCGGTGGGATTTGGAAATACCTGTTGAGAGATTTCATGAAGCACAACGTGCCGATCCTCTCGCAAGTGCTGCATTTTCTGGACTTCAATCTCACCGGCAAGCACATTAAACGCTGGCGAAATAAGTCGATGCGTGAATGGTACCGAGGGGTAAATGGATTGTATCATGCACCACTTGTCCTGGATTCCGGCGGGTTCAAATTGCTTTACAATGCCGGACTCGATCTCTCAGAGTTTGGGATTCATAGAGAGACAGAGGCGGATGATATTCTTGCGTTTCAACTCGATGTCGGAGGGGACATCATCGCATCGCTGGATTATCCACTTCCTCCCGGACTTGCCCGCCCCGAAGCGGAAGCCCGCATGAATCGAAGCCACCAGAACGCATTTCGGGTTGCAGAGCGACTCGCAGAGATGGACAAACCACCTTACCTGTATATCTGCTGTCATGGACAATCGAGAGCAGATATTCAAAATTATGTCGATCAGATTTTTGATCGGTTAAAGGGTGTACTTCCCTCTTTCGGTCTTGCAGTCGGTTCACTGGTGCCGCTGCAGGGCGGCAATGATTCGGAGGTGCTCTTACGAATTTGCGGTGTCCTCGACGCAATTTCTGAATCAGAGCGAGATCTAACGCCTATCCATGCTTTTGGGATTTCTGGTAATCTGACGCCTATATTAGCCTACCTGGGAGTCGATAGTTTTGACAGTACAAGCTACATCCAATCGGCGCGGAATCTTGGCTATTCCGAGCCCGAGACGCAAAGAAAATTAAAGGTCATGGAATTGGATACGATGGATTGTACTTGTCGTGTCTGCCGGGAAACTTCCCTTGAAGAAATGCAGCAGGCATTTATGGAAGCCGAAAGCTATCGGCGAACATCAACAGGGAAGTACAAAAGCGAATATTACGCCGCAATTGCGCTGCATAACTTCGAGATGGAAGCCGAAACGCTGAGAGATATGAAGGACGCGATTACAGGCGATGACACGCTTGAGGCGTTAGTTCGCCATGCCTCGACGGCTCGCGGTGTTCGAGAGGCAGTAGACTAGCTGGCTGAAAATGACGATGAATTCGCAGTTCAAATGTCAAGAACGGCTGTGGTTGTTCCCAAACGTTTGACAAGTCGGCGTACTTATCAAACAAACTCCTATCAGTTAGAACTCTTCACCTGCGCAGCCCCACCTCAAACCGATCTGTTCCTTCACGAAGAACAACCGACGATTTCGCTGAATTATACCCCCGACTCATTTTCCATTCCGCCAGACTATCAGCCGCCCAACGGGAAGCGGATCCTTTTAACGATTCCCTGCGCAGGGAAGAAGCCGTATTCCCTTTCGCGTACCCACTCGATTGTCGACGCCAAACTTCAAACCGCCTTCGGAGAAAATCAGCGAGCGATTCACAAGATCACCTTTTCGGGCTTATACGGGCCCGTTCCTGAAGAATTTGAATCAGAGGAGGCTGTGATACGCTATGAATTCCAATTGTCGCCCCGACATACCGACCAGATACAGCTTTGCGCGGATCGGTTCAATACCTACCTACCTCGACGAACAGGGGGAACACTATGAACTCATCGTCGGATATGCCACAAGTCGTGCCTATCGCGAAGTCTTTGAGCGCATCCAAAAGCATCGACCAGATTTTATCCTGCTCCCCACAAAACCGAAGCAGAAACGACTCTCCGAGTTCTTCCGACATATCCACCTTGATGAATTAATAGAGGGGTGTGCATAGTAGTTCATTGGAAAACAGCCGCCATATGAGAGATATTGCGAGCAGGTAACTTCCATATGGCATTGGCAATCATAGCCACTTGCACTGATAACACCCCGATAGCTAAACAACAGCGTACATTGAAAAACCCCTTGACCGGTAACTGCTTCTGTTGAGGAGTGGTGCCTATCACTTTAGCAATCAAGTCAAACAACGGTTCAACCGAACTGCGACGTTTGCTTAAACAGAGACGCTGCTTGGGTTGGTTGATAAATCGATGATACGCCTTGGCAAACCGTCCCTTTGTCCATCTAAGTGCCGGGGTAATCAAAGCGACTTGTGCCTTCGCCCAACGACGGATACGGTCTGCTTGGGTATAGGCATCATCGGCAGTGAGTGTCTGCGGTGAAAGTTGTGTCAGAATCTCAGACGCTTTAGCATCTATCGCCCAACTTTCGGAGACCGACGCACGGTGCACAGTTATCAGTGTTGGGAACGCACCTTGTGTGCAGATAATGTGAAGTCCGTAGCCATAGACCCAGCCATGATAACCACTCTTGCTCCACGTGGCATCGGTGTCGAGGTTGCGTAGATGTTTAGGTACTTTTCCTGCTTTGCGGTCAGTTTGATGCCAGACGGGTCCTCGTGCCTTAAATAAACTTTTGTCGGCTACCAGATGAGCCAAGTTGAATTGTTGGGACAAGTCAGTGGCATACTGACCGATAAACAATACAAATGCCTCTATCACTTCATATAATGCCTTATAGCGACGTGCAATCGTGGTTCGATGAGGGGGCTGTTGCCACCCCAGCATTTGTAACACTTCTGGGTGATTGATTAGCCACCGCCATTGCGTTTTGAAGCCATAGATGCCGTGAAACTGCATCAACATGAAGAAAATGATAAACGAGGTGGTTGAATATGTCAATGGTTTTGCGTGTGTGACACCTGGTTTGTCAATACGGTGTTGCATAAACTGCTCAAAGAGTTGCATAATAAGAGTGACATAATCAGCCAACATTGGTCTTTGTACCATATTGGGGCTCCTTTTGCTATGATAACAATAGGAAACCCTTTTGGCTTGATTATGTCAACTATATTTATGCACACCCCTCAATTAATAGAAGTTTTATTGAGTGTTTTAGAGAAGAAAGCTGTTCAGGAGGGCTACAATGGTGCTAGGTTCTGTTGACATTTCAAGGGAGCCATATAAGAGTGGGGACAAAGCTGAGAAATCCAAAATAACGGACAGCTAGCTTCTCAAACCGAGAGAAGATACGACGATACCATTTTATCTTGTTGATGAAACATTTAACCCGATGTCTCTCTTTGTATAAGTGTTTGTCATACGTTCTTTGGCCAACACGATGACTTTTGGGCGGTATCACCGCAATCGCTCCATTCGCCTTGATAACCGCGATAAAAGCGTCCGAATCGTACCCCTTGTCTCCAATCACATATTCACTGTTATATCCGATTATCAACCCTTCCGCCTCAGTTATGTCATGTCTCTGACCGGGGGTCAGATGAATTCTTAGGGGATTGCCTAGTCCGTCAACTGTGATGTGATTTTTTGTACTGAAACCGCCCCGAGACCGACCTAATGCTTGGTTTTCAGTGCCACCCTTTTTTTTAAGGCGCCAGCTTTTTAAGGCGCCCGCCGCACACGGGTGAGCGCGGCAGATGGTACTGTCCACAATAAGCGACTCGATATCGGGGTCAGAGGCGAAGTGGGGGTGCATCTGTGTGAAGATACCTTTGTCGCACCATCGAGCAAACCGCTTGTAGCGGGTGTTCCATTTACCATAGGTGTCTGGTAGAAGTCTCCATTGAGCCCCACTACGAGTCACCCACAGGACGGCTTCGACGAAGCGGCGTGAGATGGTGGAGATGGTGGGACAGCTAAGAAGAAACCGGTATATCTTATTCCATTGTTCATCAGGTAAGGTTATTGGCGTCATTCTTCTATTATGCCACAACCTTATACTCAAATGTCAACAGAACCTAATTGCATTCAAGAATAAATGCCTGAAAGGTTAGAGGTAAGTTCAGATCACGCTTTCATCAGGTTGTCGATGGCTGTCAAGTGCCAGTTCGGATCTTCCAATGCTTCATACACAACGCCACCCTCGACATTCCGAGGTGTGGGGAGTCCCAACAGGTAGCAGAGCGTCGGTGCGACATCGATTACCCGCACCTGCCGCTGAAGCGCTACGCCTTTACGGACACCAGCACCGGATAGAATGAACGTCGAGTGCTGCCCGCCGATACCGAAACTGACGGAGGGGAGTTGTTTGCCGTGTGCGCCGTCAAACTCTGGGTGCAGTGCGTAAACCACATCGCCCACCAGATTGCTCGTGAGGTTGACCATCTCAGCGTCAGCGCGGGTGAGTGCAAGCGAAAAGGGGTGCCTGCCGGTCTCTGAGTCCTGATAGGCGTGAAGGGCGGCGATGAGCTCCTGCTGCGTGGCTTCATAGTCTGCGGAATCGACCATACCGTCCGGTTCACGGCCTTTGAGATTGATGAAGATATGCACCAAGCCAACGTTGACCGCACGGGTTTTCGACCAATCGATTTCCCGTGTTCCCTCTTTGTACATAATGAAACCGGCCTCCTCCAACACCTGAGCGATGTCCACCACACGAAATTGGTTGGGGGTTCCGCCGTGATCTGAGCACACGAGGATAACCGTGTCATCGTCGGCGAGCTCCATCACGCGCCCGATCATCCGATCGGTCGAAGCGTAAGTCCGAATGACTCCATCACGGCACCGCTGGATTGTCTCAGGAGCGGCACCGCTCACTTCATCGGCCTGACTCAAGAAGAAGTGGCTCGTGTAATCCGGCGCATGGGTTTCGACCATGAGGACATCCCACTCGCCCGTCTTCGTCAAGTGCTGCGCGACATCGGCGAGTCGCTGGTGGTGGTATTCTAAGGACTCGAAGTAGGTGTCATCATCTATTACGCCCAACGCATCCCGACCGGGGTTCTGAAGAAATGAACCGATTTCCTGATCGATCTCTCCCGCGATTTCTGCAGGGACGGTGTAGCCTTCGCGGGGCCAGATCTGCGGGACGAACAGTTCAAATGCATCGGCATTCGGGGTGAGGGTAATCAGTTTCATACGCACATACCCCTCCACATCAGCCCCGTCAATCTCGAAGGCGTCAAGCCACCAATCGCTCCAATCACCCACGCCAAGCTCTGAGACAGTATCACTTCCAGACCGACTTCGGCAGACCCGTACCCGATCATAGCCGTTATCACCGGTGGCGTAGATTAAACAGAAAAAGGATTTTGGCGTACCCTGTTTTCCCCGATTCATGTCCTCCCGACCTCGCGTCAGCGGCTGAATTGTCAATTCAACCTCGTGTGGCGGTTGCGTTGAATCGGGGAGCTCTGTCCAATCCTTCCCTTGAGCGTCTTCAATCGTCACCGGATCGATATTGCGAACCGTTTGCAACGCACTTGGATCCAGCGTCTCCGGGTCGCGCTGTCCACCAATCGGGCGTGGCGCCCACTTTCCACCAGCGAAGAGGTGATAGCCAGCAACTTGATGGTGATTTGATACACCGGGGCCCGTGCCTTCCACCTGAATACCGGTCATCACTGTGGGGGGCCAGGACATCTCCCACTTGACAAGGATCGGTTTGCGTCCGACGCGCTCGACGAGATTCCAGAGGTATTCCGACTGACACAACTTCGTGTTGATGCCCCAAACGGTCTGATCTAACCGTTCGCCCAAAGCGCGGATGTTAAAATCCATCACCCGGTGGGTGCCGGGCCATGAACCGGTGGAAAGCGCCGTCCAGCCCGGCGGGGTCAGGGTTGGGAAAACGCCGATCATGTGTCGATAAACCCCCTGTTGCATCAACCGAGCCATATTCGGCGCATGCCCCCAGTCAATCATGTTTTTGACCAGTTCCATACTGGCGCCATCTATGCCAATGACAATTGCACGTTTCGCCGGAGATATATTCGATACATCAGGATTCTGATACATAACAAACTCCCTTTTCACAATTTGACGAAGATATGTCGATTTTAATGGGTTTAGGACTGACGCAGTTGGCGTCTAAAGCAATTCCAGGTCTCAACCGGTATCAGGAGGTTTCCGACTCAAACTCCAATCCAACCCGAATCGCTCCACCCTGTTCGGCCAACGCAAAGGCTTCGTTGATCTGACCGAATGGGAAAGTATGGGAGATGATCTTGTGGAACGGATATTTACCCTGTGTGCGTTTCAGGAAGTCCAGCGCACGGGCGATGACCCAACCCTCATAAACGATGATGCCCCGGATAGTCCTGCTGCACCGCACAATACTGCCCGGATCGATTTCGGTGGGCATCCCGAGATTGATATTCCCAATCCAGAGATAACGCCCGCCCCAACGGAGCATCTCAATCCCTTCGGATAGGACGCGCGGCGAGCCAACAAATTCAGCGACGAGGTCTGCGCCGGCCCCCTGTGTGTGATCAAGGATGTATTCAACACGGTCTTTTACGGAAAGTTCATCGACGTTGATGAGGTGGTCTGCGCCAAATTCACGGGCAAGCTCAAGCCGCGTCCGCAGGCGATCCAACACGACGATCTGTCCGGCGCCCATCTCTTTCGCCACAGCCATCGCGTAGAGTCCGAGCCCACCCGCGCCCTGAATCACCACCGTATCGCCGAGCGTGACACCGATTTGGTTGAGCCCATAGATCACTTCCGACAGCGCACAATTCACCGGTGAAACGAGCGCGTCAGGCAGTTCATCAGGGACCTTGAAGATCCAGTGTCCGGGCTTCATGTAGTAATATTCGCCGTAAGCCCCGTGAAAATGCGGGGGCTGATCGCTTGGCACACCGAGCCAATCCCGATAGCGGTTGGGACAGCCGGGCTTTCCGTTGAGGCACATCCAGCAGTGATGACACGGCTTGAAATAGGAATAGGTAATCCGATCTCCCTCCTCCAACGACCGCCCCATGCTGTCGGTTTGAATATTTTTCCCTAGTTCTTCGATTGTGCCAATCATTTCATGACCGAGAATTTGCGGGATGCCGCTGGCAATCTTGGGGCCGTGTCCTCGCCAAAAGTGCAGATCTGACCCGCAGATATTCGCCATCCGCATTTTGACCAGGAGATCATCCGTTCCCGTTGATGGCACGGGATACTCTCGGAATTCCATCGGTGTTTGTGGCTGCGTAAAAATGGCAACCTGTCCTGTTTTCATTGTGAGCTCCTCCTGTGCGTGAGACGTGAAACGTAAGGCGTCAATTTCTTATTCCGCGTATTCGTCGAAATTAATCACCTTCCACTGTCCGCCAACCCGTTCAGTCAGAATCACGGTGTTGCGCACGCTGTTTGAGATGCTTGTGTTTTTAATGGTTAGCTGATACCTGAAGACGACCTGATTTTCAGCCTTCACTTTTTTCCCGACCTTTTCATACGCAATTTGTGGGTGCACTTTCGACTCCTCACTTCCATTGCGGACTTCCCGTAATAACTCAATTTCCTCCTCCAGTTTTTCCTTGGCAAGGCCATCACTCAAGCGCAACGCCATTCCCTGATTGGCGTGCAGGTAATAGTTATAAACAAAGTCTTCAGCGACGCCATCAGACGTGTTTCTATCTGAACAAGCGAATATGAACAGTAGAAGACTGAAGCCAACCCATGCGGTTTTCATGACATTTTCCTTTTGCTGACGCGTTTGGACGATTCGCAATTTTGCTTGACGTGGTTTAGACGGGTTGATATAATGCCTGATAATTGTTATACTTGACTCTTGGAAATAGAAAGGAAAATTGATGATCATTTACCGCTGGTGTATTCTATTCCAATGGATTGTGTTGTGTTGCTTCATTTGTGTGGGAGGATGTGATCGTCCCAAAGAGGAGTCACCGGCTGGTTCGACCCCAAAACCGGATCAGACTTCCCAACCGGCGACGCCAAAACGTGCGCCGAGGACCCTGGAAGCGTTCCAAAGCGCAATTGAAGCTAGACAGGTAGGAACAATCAGCGGAAGCGCGTTATTCAAAGGCGCCCCCCCCACACCGAAGGAACTCCGTGTGACGCTAAACAAGCGCACATGTGGGCATACATATCAATCCGAAAGTCTCCTCATCTCTGGAAAGGGAGGGATTCAGAATGTCGTCGTGTCGCTGCTGAGAATCCCTGAAGGACTGCCAATCGAGACTTCTGAATCTTTGGTCAAAATGGATCAGCAAAGATGCGTTTTTATCCCGCATGTGCTGATCGTCCGTGCCGGCACAGAATTTGAAGCTTTAAGCAGCGATCCGGTACTGCATAACTTCCATGCCATTGGAAATCATAATAAAGAGATCAATGTCACGCAGACCAAGACGAAAAGGAGGCGGCTACCTGTGATGTTTCCTGAACCTGACACAGTCATGGTGATCTGTGATGTGCATAGCTGGATGAAGGCGTGGATTATTGTCGCGGAACACCCCTACTACACACTCACAAATGCAGAAGGTCAGTTTCGGTTGGAAAATGTACCAGAAGGGAGCTACCAGATTAAGGCGTGGCATGAGGAACTGGGTGAGCAGATTCAAAAGGTCACAGTGAAAGTCAATCAAGATACAGGTATTGATTTCGAGTTTAGTCAACCATAACAGAATCGGTTTGAGGCGTTTCTAAGTGGTTCAGTGCGCCATGTCCGTATAGGGTTGGACCTGACAGGTTTTTGAAACCTGTCAGGTCTGGTGTCAAACCGATATGAATTTATGGGAGTAGGACCACTAAGTTTCTATTCCCATCTGGTCTGTGCCGAAGTGCCTGTATGCCTGTTGTATCTGTCGATATAGTCTCCCCGGGGTGGGCTGAAGATATCCAGGACGCACGCCGGTCCCTCAACCACAACTCCCGAATGCACCACATCCGAAGGAACAATGAAGGCGTCTCCTATTCCCAAGACCTTTTCCTCTGAACCAATCCTGAACTTCAACTTTCCCGACAATACCAGGCCTGCCTGCTCGTGTGGATGGCTGTGTTCCGGAACTTCACTACCTTCCGTCATTTCCAAAAAGGAGAGCATCAGATGTTCCCCGGAGATAATACTACTGAGCGCCCCCGGGAATAATTCCATTCGGGGCAGTTCCTCGGAAGCTATAAACGGCATGTCTTCCCTCCTCAAACTTTTCCAGAAAAATAAGTAGGCGGGGCATTGCCCCACCCCTTACCAATGTTCACGGTCAACATATCTGCTTTTGATTCCCGGTCATTTTTTAACGACCTTAATCTCTTTCGATGCCTTCCACGGTGCGGTATGGTTGGGTTGTTCCATTGCCACTAACGTGGTGCTCTCTTCCAACGCAATCGTAAAAGTGACCTTAGGCATTGTATGAATCGGATGCAGATAAGCCCGCGCTAACTCGACATCATTTTTGTAGATCGCAATCCAGTTGACATAGTGCTCATAGAGGGTTGGATGGATTGCATCGGCACCGATAGTTACAGTTACATCAAACCATTCACCGGCACGAACCTCACCTGGACACTCAATTTTCGGTGTATGTTTCGCATCGTGCTCTGTTTTGATGTGTTTGAAATCGCCGATTACATCTTCGTCAAAAACCTGCTCAAGTTGATTTGCAACAACGGGAATCGCAATCAACACAGCAATGACTCCCAGACTTAACGCTCCAATCTTGAAAGGCTGGTTTTTCAACAATCGAAATAACAAAATGATACCTCCTGTTGATAGATTTAAATCAGGAGTTACGCAGCTGGTTTTGTCCCATCCACGATTCATCTGCATCTTGTATCATCTGGGTCAGGATTCAACAAGATCCAGGAGGGTGACATTTAACTCAATATGAAATGCGTAATCCCTATTAAAGACAACGTGATTATACCACACCGTCCGAAACAGTACCAACGAAAACTTCAGTCGGCTGAAGATGTGGCGATTTAGTTCAGCGATGGTACTGCTGCGGTACCAGAAAGCGCCATCTCTCTCGGCAATGGAGAGGCGTGGTGATGCACCATCTTCCAATCCTCGCCTTCGCGTTTGAAGACGTTCGTCGCTTGAGCGAACGATATGCCCATCCTCCCGCCAGCGAAGGTATGGATCGATTCTACACACGTTACCCATGCAAACTGTTTATCGACATGAATCGAAACCTCACTGGGGTGGATGTGCATCCGATGTGTATTCTGGAAGATATTGACCCAACTCTGGCGAATTTCCTCCCAGCCGGTGAGCGTCTCCCAGTTCGGATGAATACATTGCACCCAATCCGCTTGTAGCCATACGTCGTCCATCATGTCAATGCTCAAATTTTGCATCGCTTGATAAAAGTTGAGATTTGCCTGTTCAACCTGTTGTTGATTTGTCATTAATTTCTCCGGCTATCGATCTCCACCTTAATCCGGCAGATCCACCGAGGTGGCGAGCCAACAAGAAGCACGGACATGGCACCGATGCTGATTACAGGCCACCTGTTGTCGGTATGATCGGGCAAGGGAATGGTCAGGTCTGTTTGCGCGTTGTCCATCACACGGAGGTTGTCAGAAAAAGATCGTCAGATCGTCCTGATTAATAGAGCTGGATCTGATCTCTACAGTGGCTTACATGTTACGCATCACATATCACGCTTCACTCGCCACTAAAGAGCCCCATCCCCGCAGACCCATCTGCAATCTTCCGAATCTGCTTTTCAAAGCCAGACGGTGAAAACGTCCATGTGAGCCAAAGTGGCGCATCACCGGTGTTGACAAAACGGTGTTCAACCTTCGGTGGGATAAAAATCACCGTCCCCGGTTTCAGGTCCGCGACCTCATCCCCGACGAACCCTTTCCCTTGACCGCCAAAGATAAATATGATCTCTTCAGCTTCGTCATGGGCGTGCATTGGGATCTCGCTATGGGTATCGATCTCCTCCAGCCCCGCGGCAAAGCGTTCTGTTTCAACGGTGTTCGGTTCGATGCAGGTGTATAATGTGCGCGGGGTTTCCCCTTCAATCCGAACGACTTCAGCGTCTTCTTTGTGGAAAAAATATGTCATCGTATCTTCCTTTCTCTGTGTACATTGATAAAAGTCTATCTTTTGATTTCTATTGGTGCAGGAAACTCCCAGAAATGTAAAATCTCTTTTTGTGAGGTCGATATTTCACGTTTTACGTTTCACGCATTACGTCTTCTGCGGCTTTTTCTTCGCCGCGGGGAACAGGATGTTGTTCAGGATGAGCCGGTAACCCGGTGAGTGTTTGTGGAGATCCAGGTTGGTTGGCACTTTTCCTTCTCCGACGAGGTGGCGATAGTCCTCCGGATCATGTCCGCCGAGGAACGTAAACGTCCCCCTGACCAACTTGCCATGGATGTACTTGGCGTAACGGCTTCCCTCAATGTCACCCATGATTGTCACAGTGTCGCGGATGGTGTCCTTGTTAAACGAAGTCGTCTGTCCGAGAAATCCGCGTACCCGACTCACATGATTCTGAGTGAGCATCGTCGGGATGGGATCATGCTTTGCAGCAAACTCAAATAACACGAAATCCTCCACGCCTGATAGCGGGTTGAGATCCGGGCGCGGGTTATCGATATTTGAAAATTCATACCGATTCGGATTTGGGTAGAGCGTAAAATTCTCAAAGCCGAAGGTTCTATCAAAATTAAGTTTGGACTGATAGTCTAGGTCGAGTGGTGTCCCGTCGAGTTCAGGCGCAACGATATCTACGCTTCCGCCCCCTGTCGAGAGCGCGATGTCCAATGTTTCTGGCGCCGAACACATGGCAAACAGAAATCCACCCTTGACGATGTAATCCTGGATCTGCTGGGCAATATCCACCTTGTGTTTCGGCACGCCATCAAATCCCGCTTCTGCCGCAGCCTGTTCAAACAGGTGCTTGCGCTGCTGATACCATACTTGCCCCTTATAAGCACTGTAGAATTTTCCGTGCTGCCCCGTGAAATCCTCATGGTGCAAGTGCAGCCAATCGTACTCTTTCGTGAACAGGACCCCCGCTGCAACCTGCTTATCCCAGATTGTGTCATAGGGAATCTCTGCGTACTCCAAAGCGATTTTTACGGCATCATCCCATGGATCTCGGTAGGGCGTATCCTCCGGTGGCGCATAAACAGCGATCTTGGGTGCTTTTTCCAGCAAGATCTCATCCATATTGCTATTATCCATTTCGGACTGGATAGCACCATAATCGGAAACGGAGATCGGCTGAAAACTGACGCCCATCACCTGCGCCTTGAGTTGCACCTCCGGAGTGTCTCTCAGAAGAAAGGAGCCTCCCCGATAATTCAACAGCCACTTTGCACCATACTGCCGTGGACCTTCCAGCGCCCAATATGTCAATCCATAAGCCTTCAAGTGATTAATTTGTGTATTATCCATCGGCACAAGTAACCACTGTGCAGAGGTGTTGCTGACTATCATCAAGAAAAAGAGTGATACCAGCAGGGTGCTTTTTGCTGAATTCATCGATTTTTCCTCCTAAAAAAGTAATACGTATTGCGTATTGCGTAAAACAACCTTCCCAGCCTTCCCCTTCCTTCCTTTCCTTGTATAAAATGAACTCATGAACAGCACTTCAAAATTTCGTGTCGTCATCTCCCCAATTTTCTTTAGTGAAACACCGCGGAGTTCAGCGATTTTTTCTGCTATGGTGCGAACATAAGCCGGTTCGTTGCGTTTGCCGCGCCGAAACTGTGGCGCCAACCATGGGCAATCCGTCTCCACAAGCAAACGGTCTGCGGGCACTTCCCGTGCTGCGTCTTGCAGTGCCTTCGATTTGCGGTAGGTTACCGGTCCGCCGATGCCGATGTAAAATCCGAGATCGAGGCTCTGTCTCACGAGCTCCACGTCGCCTGAAAAGCAGTGCATCACGCCGCACACCTTTCCGAGCCGCGCTCGCAAAATTGGGAGGATGTCGTGATATGCCTCGCGGTTGTGAATGACGATTGGGAGATCTAATTCCTCTGCCAGATCCAATTGTCGTTCAAACGCCATCTTTTGGATTGGACGCGGCGAGAGATCGCGATAGTAATCGAGTCCCATCTCGCCAAGCGCGAGCACCTTCGGATGGGCAGCAAGTTCACGAAAAATTCGTATGGTTTCGTCATCCAGGTCTTTCGCATCGTGTGGATGGATGCCGACAGTGGCATAGACCTGATCATATTGTTCTGCAAGATTGATCGCCCCACGGCTGGTCTCCGGATCGAATCCGATCGCCAAAATCGCATGAACACCAGCTTGTCGGGCGCGTTCTATCATTGCCTCCCGATCGGCATCGAACTGATTGAGTTGAATGTGGGCATGTGAATCAATGAACATAATAAAATTTCCGATTTCGTTAATATCACTCCATCAAGGTTCTCTCGACACGAATTTGAGTGTACAAAAACATTCTCGTGAGGTGAGGCGCTTACAATTGTCAACCGATCATTGACAAGTTAGGGACGATAAATAATCTGAAAAACCTTAATGTCATTCATTGCGAAATCACTCACGAAAACGAAATTCGCTTTGGAAACTGCAATGCCTAAGGGGTCTACAAGCACCTCATTGTCAAATGCCATCACAAGCTGTCCATCTTTCGTGAAGACCTGGATGCGCTGATTTCCTCGATCTGTTACATAGAGATAACCCCAGCGATCCAGTTCGATGTGACTCGGTTCTCGAAATTGCCCCAGCCCTTCTCCTTCAGTCCCCCATATTTTGACGAGGTTGCCGCTGAAGTCGTATTTCTTGATCCGATGGTTGCCTGAATCGACAATGTAGACATTCCCACGGGCGTCTGCGACGAGATCTGTTGGATCGCGAAACTGTTCCCTTGCCCCACCAAAACCTCCTCGTGTCAGCACGGGGAGGCCTTCAGTGTTAAACTGGACGAATCGGTTGTTTCCCGTATCGACGATGTAGACCTCCCCATTGCGCCCGATGCCAATGCCGCTTGGCAGATCGAGATCTATTACAGCATCCCCATCTCTATCCTCATAGCCGGTGTCCGATCGGCTTCCAACCATGACGTGGAAGATCCGGTCTACGAGGTCGCAGTATTGGATGCGGTTGTTATCTGTGTCCGCAACATAGAGGAGTTCGGTCCGCTGAAAATTGATGGCAACATCGCTCGGATTATCAAATTCCCCCCGCCGCCAACCACGCACCCCAAATTCCGCGACGAAATTCCCTTCGGGGTCGACGACCTGGACGCGGTTGTTTCCCGAATCGGCGACGTAGAGGCGCCCAAGACGATCGAAATCAAGCCCAGCCGGACGCAGGAATTGACCCGCCCCCTGACCGGGACGACCAATCGTTTCGATATAGTTGACGCTCAGTATGTGCGGAGCAGGGTGGTCATGAATGGATGGAACAATCTGGGGCGGCGTAATCTTTTTTGTTAGGAAAAGCTCAGGCTCTGCTTCGACAGCTTGATCAACAGCGGGGCGCAGGGAAGCACAACTCAAACCAAAGGAGAGAAAGATCAGAATGTGCAGGAAAACGCATCTCGCCTGCATCGCTTACCCCTTTTGGACTCGAAACTTAAATACAAAGGTGGTTTCTGTTTCGGTGAATTCGCTGTGGACTTTGGGAACAATAATACGTAAACTTGAAGATTTAATACTGCGCTTGTGGAAATATAGGAAGAATTGAACACGACGTTTTGGCATAATCGTTGTTCTCTCAATGTCTTCGCGCGGCAACGCTACGGGATCACCCATTACGCGAAGCGCCCTATTTTCTCTAAAATCCTGGCGGAATTCAGGGGGCAACTTGGGTTTAAAGTTTTTGCCGAGATGAAATGAAAGCTGAGACCTGTGGATGGGCTTTGCGACATTGCCGGACTGATCGAGCATCGAACAATTCTTCTGTTTAAGCGAAATCCAGTGATTCGTACTATTGAAGACTATAATTCCGAATGCATCCACCTCTTTTACATCATTCAAGGGGACTGCCATCACTGTGACACCGTTTTTGACATGGACAACTGCCCCTGACCGGGGGAGGATGGTTGCCTCCGGATCAAAAACAGGAACAATGCGGATCGGTTGAAAGGCGGAACAGCCCAGATTTGCGAGGAGTAATATGGTAAGTAATTGTAGGCTCAGTTGTATGTATTTTTTCATTTTCCTTCGGCGAAAAAAGCGAGCAACTTACTAAGTGTTGCCGGTAGGTCTTGACGCTGCACGTAGTGATCTATAATCACGTCACGTTGTGCATAGCTGGATGAAGGCGTGGATTGTAAGTCAGCCCCGCGAGAGGCGTTAGTCTGTTCGCCGGGTCCACCTTGACACACGTGGTTCTGTTCCACAAGTACGAGATCCCCCAGCGGGAACTTTGTTGAGAATCCTCCCAGGGAATTTTGATCGGTTAGAAGCGTAATCTGTGGCAGACAGGCTTGTGACAAGTTGTCCATTTCAACTGTCAGATATGTAATTTCGGCGGATAAAAGTTCAGGCTGTCCGGGTTGATTGGATTTTCTCTTAGGAAGCGCATCACCTGGATAAACAGTGATAAGAGGGAGTTTTCTCTCCAACGCTGTACGAATTGCAGCGAGCAGCGTTACGAAATGGACCCGTTGAGGGACAGCATAGGGGTCAACAACGACGAGGATCGCCGGATGACTCGAAATTGTTCCTTCTCCTGCTGCGATTTGCCATCGGACCTGATTCGGCGCCGTGTTTCGATTAACGAGATCTGTAAGTCTAATAGCAGCCGATAACTTTTTGTCGATTGAAGGCGGGTAGAGATCGGATATCGCATCCGAATCGAACAGATAGCGGAGACGTACATCAGCAGGCATCGGAGAATAATAATTACAGTGTGGACAAACATAAAAATTCCGTTCCAATGTCTGTTTGAATACAAACTCATTACAGAATGTACACTTATTCCACAGCCCACTGCGCCTATCTTTTTGAAAACTGGCTATAGCCTCATTTTCATCCTCATATCGATCGAAGAGAGTGACAAGCTTGGCCATGACAATCAAGCTCTTGATGTTTCCACTGACCTGGAGTAGAGCAATCCACCCGCTTTTTCTTTGAACTGATGTATAGCCGGCAACAATGACACCAAGACCGGAGCTATCCACCATGCGGACTTTTTCGAGATTCAACAGGATTTTAACCTCGCCCTCCTCAGCAGCATTAATCTGTTCATCAATGATATGCTTGAGAACTAAGCTATCGGAACCGATAACCCTGCCCTCAATATCTAAAATCGTGACACCTTCTCTTTTGCGAATATTTACATTCATTTGGCGGCCTCCTTGGATTGAAGTGATGGCAGCCTATTGGGTTGCCCTGAGTTTGTCAAGAAATTGAGTCGGGACGACGCTTATCGCTTATCATCCGACTCTTTATGTTTAACCATTCTGACAACTGTGCCTGACTTTTCGTAAGTGACGACATCCATACACGATTCCATCAGAAAAAGTCCTCTGCCACTACTCTTTAAAAGGTTTGCCGGATCCAACGGATCTGCCACTTTTTCCCGATCGAAACCTTGCCCCCCATCCCGGACGACAACTGTGAGCTTATCTGGATGAACAACGAACTCAAAGTGAGTTCGCTTATTCACATCCTCATTATTCCCATGTTTAATTGCATTCGTCCCGGCTTCAATCACTGCCAGATTCACCTGTTCGCATGTTTCCTCATCGAACCCCATCTCTCTAAGAATTTCGGAGATAAGCACGTCTAACAGGTAAACAAGCTGCATTGAGCTCGGGAGATCAAGGTGAATGACTTGCTCGGTTGTCTGTCCCACCTGGCTATTCCTTTCCGTGTTTAATTTTTATAACGACAATTGTGATATCATCGTTCCGATGATTTGTTCCGCTAAAATTCAAGAGATCCGTCTCAATCGCCTGGCAAAGCATTTCAGCGGATAGATTTCGGCTCGACTGAAAGATTTCAGAGAGCTTTTCTTCACTGTAAAACGTTCCATCAGACTCACGCTCTGTTTCCGTGACTCCATCCGTATAGAGCAGAATCTCACCGCCGGGCTCACAGTGAATCGCCTCAGGTTCGAATTCGGCAAAGTCGAAACTACCCAACACTATGCCACCGACTTTCAGTTGATCAACATCAGTGCCTTGATTTTTCAGATACAGCGGGTAACAGTGTCCTGCATTTGAATAAGTAAAAGTCATCGCAACGGGATCCAAAATTCCGTAGATCATCGTGGCGAAAAGATCCGGATCGGTGTCAATTACAAGTAGGTCATTGATCCGCTTGAGAATGGCTGCCGGCGAGGCTTCTTCACGACAAACGAGCCGAAGGGTGGTACGAATCATTACCATCAGCAAAGCTGCAGGAATGCCTTTGCCGCGGACATCGGCGATTGCGATGCCTAAACGATTGTCCGCTAACGGAATAAAGTCGTAGAAATCCCCCGAAACTGTCATTGAACTCCGCAGCATGCCGGCAATATCAAATCCTGGCAGGTCAGGGGCGCCTTGAGGTAACAGCTTTTGCTGAATCATTGCCGCCGTTTGGAGGTGTGAGGCAAGCTGTTCAATTCCTGCTTCACTGAACCAATCTCCCATTGCCCCAATGAGCGGATTGATATATTTTGTCGGGCGCGTTCGCCCAAGTACGGCTTCAATTCGGGCCGTCAACTCACCAAGGTCAAAGGGTTTTGTGATGTAATCGTCTGCACCGGCGTTCAGCCCTCGAACCTTCTCGTGAGTTTGGGCTCGCGCCGTAAGCATAATGACGGGAATGGTACGGGTTTGTGCATCCACTTTGAGTTTTTCCAAAACCTCAAACCCATCCACCACCGGCATCATCAGATCGAGGAGGATAAGATCGGGCAAATGCGTTTTCGCTTGTTCTAACGCACTTATGCCATCATTTGCAGTGATAACATCGAATCCATCAGCAGTCAGACTCATCTCAACCAACTCAAGAATATCGATATCATCATCCACAGTGAGGATTGTCTCAGCCATTATTTAGAGATACTCCTTGAATTAAAGAACTCCGCAAGTGGGCTAATGAGCAAATCAGCGAATCGTGAATCGGTTCATGGGTTCATTGAAATCCTGAACTCATGTACGAATGAACTTCTTACGTTTTACGCATTACGTATCGCGCATCACATTTCACGTCCTGATCTTTTCCAACCAGAGATAATACAAACTGAAAATTGCTGCCTTTTCCTCGATCTCCGTCGTCAATCCACAAGGTTCCACCATGCGCCTCAATAATACTTTTGGTAATCGATAATCCCAAACCGGAACCGCCTTGCTGACGTGTGTGAATATCACTGAGCTGATAAAATTTGTCGAACACCTTTGGGCGTTCTTCGACTGGAATGCCTGGCCCTGTATCAATCACCTCAACGTGCAAGAGATTGCCATCAACTTTAAGTTTAACGACAACTTCACCGTTATTCGGCGTAAACTTAATCGCATTGCCAATCAGATTTGTAAAGACTTGGCCCATGCGCTCTTCGTCTCCGATAATCTCGGGAATTGATTCAGGAGCGATGAACTTCAACTGAATTGATTTCTCATCGGCTTGCGGGCGAATCTCCTCAATCCGCTGGGTTGCAATTTCCAGAAGCGAAATCGGCGTCTCTCTCATTTGTATCCGCCCGGACTCAATCCGTGAAATATCGAGCAGATCGCTAATCAGAGCGGCAAGCCGCTTCGATTGGCGTTGGACCCGCGCGAGGCTATTCCGCTGTTTGTCGTTAATTGGACCAGCCTTGCCGTCTAGAATGAAAGAAACGAAACCGATGATGGAAGTCAGCGGTGTACGCAATTCATGAGAGACCAAGGAGATGAAATCGGATTTCATCTGGTCAATCTCTTTTTCTCGTGTAATATCATCGAAAAGGTAGACCGTGCCGAGTGCAAAGCCGTTTTCGTCAAGGAATGGGCTGGAAATGATCCGCAGAACCAGCTTCTCATCATTGTGAACTAAAGTGACTTCAGATATTACCGGTTTATTCAGAGAGATTTGGCGTTGATTCTCCTTGAAGATGTTAATTAATTCTTCATTTTGGATAATCTGGGTGAAATCCTTACCGATTCCATCTGTGCTGACGTTCAGCAGGTATTTAGCAGCAGGGTTGATGTGAAGCACACGGTTATTCGAGTCCACAAGGATTAACCCTTCTGCGAGACTATTCACGATAGCGGTCATCTTCTTCTCTTCTTTTGTCAACTTTTCGACCGCATTTTTGAGGTTCCACCGCATTGAATTGAATTCGCCTGCCAGAATGCCGACTTCACTGCTACTGGTGACGGGAATCTCCTGATCGAATTCCCCATGCCCGATGGCTCGCGCCGCACTTGCCACCTGCATAATCGGTGTGACAATGCGTCGGGAGAAAACAAGTGCAATCAGAATCACAACCAGGCAAGAGATCAGCGTGCAAGTCAGGATTCGCTTGGTGAGTTTTGTCACTTCGTAGAAAGCCAATGAGGTGGGCTGCGAAACCAGAACTGTCCAGTTTTCGAAGTTTTGCTTATCATGACTTTGTTTCCTCCATCGCTGGGTGCGTGCCCAACCATATACCCTTTTTTCCCCTCGTACATCGGTTTCCCCATCCATTTCATAGCCATAATACTCATCGCGCGCACTAATTGCCGCCATCGCCGCATCGCTCATTTCAACACGATCCAAGAAATCGTAACCGCCACCCGGGGAAGAAGCGATGACTCGCCCGTGCTCATCAATGAGACAAATTTCTGTTACCTGAATCTGCTTATCTTCATCGGAAGGCGACTTGACCAGTTCAGAAAGTTCAGGTAGTGGGCTAACAGCTTTCAACACACCGACCACTTTCGAGTCAGAGGTTTTATCAGGAATTGGCAAAGCGATTGACAGATAGTGATGTTGTTTTTGGGCATCATATTGGACATCGCTAATAAACTTATACCCGAACCCATTATTATAAGCCCTGCTCCACCAGTCTTCATCGATCTTTTGAGAACGTAAACGTTCATCAGTTGCGATAATAACCTCCTGGTGCAGGTTGGTAATAATTATCTTGCTATCAGGACCCAGACGCCTTTCAAGCCTTTTGACGTCATCCCACAAGTGCGTAGAGATTTGATCCAATGTCGATGATACGTTGTCTACATTGGTGACGGCGACCGCTGGGCCGATGCGCCACACCAGCGCTTCAATTGGTATCAACAGCCTGAGAATCGTGCGATCCGCTTGATCAATCTTCTCTTGAGCCAGTCGTACCAAGCTTTCGCCGATTGTGTTTTTCAACGCAATCTTCCCGGACCAATAGGCCAAAGCGGAAACGACAAGTAAAGGAATGAGCGAGACCAGCAGGAAGAGCAACACAAGCTGCCCGCGCAAGCCTATTCTGAGACAAAGGCGTTCAATCATCATACATTTATGTTTCTACGAATCAAAAGCGTTCGTTGCGGATTCTTCATCTTGATAAATTTCAAGAATTGTGTTTAGCCGTGTAACCTGTAAGACATTCATGACAGTTTTTTGCGGGTTGAGCAAGACGAGTTTTCCAGCCATATTCTTGAGGGACTGCAAGGTGGCTATAATTGTTCCCAACGCAGAACTATCTAACAGAGGTACCTTCGTCAGGTCTAAGATTAAACGTCCTCCGCTCTGCTCAATCTGCATATCCATTTCACGTTTAAGCGCATTGACCGTATTCCCAATGATTTTACCATCAACTCGGAGAATTGGAATGTTGTTCTTACTGATGGTTGTCTCAAACATCTAATAAAGCTCCTTAATTCGTATAGCGACATAGGTCCGATTTAGCTCGGGGATATGGCTGTTGATAACAGATTGGACATGGCCACCCAGTGATCGCAATTTAGGGGTCACTGATTGAATCTCCGGTTCAACATTGCACGACTTGTAAGCAATCCATGTGCCATCTCGCTTCAATAGTGGAAGGCAGTAAGTCAGCGAATCCTCTAAAGAAGCGACATAACGGGTCAAGACCCAATCATAAGCGTTTTGTTCGGTACATTCTTCAGCACGTTGAGTGATGATGCGGACATGCGTCCACGACGCGGCAGCGTTCGATTGAGCGTTCCGACTCAGTTGAGAGATAAGGAACCGTAGAAAACTTGCCTTCTTTGATGAGGATTCAAGCAAGACTAACTGAACCCCAGGGATATAAATTTTGATTGGTATGCCGGGGAAACCTGCCCCCGTCCCAATATCAATCACTGAATCTCCTAGCTTGATGGAAAAATGTCGAAGGACGCTTAACGAATCGAGGAAATGCTTCATAATGATTTCTCGATCAGCGCAAATCGATGTCAGGTTTAGTTGTGAATTCCAGCGTTTGAGCTCAAGCCAGTAAGTGACAAATTGATCGAGCTGTACCGGCCCCAACGGAAAGCCGTGCTGAAGAAGTGTCTGCTTCAGGAGATCTCGAAATTCCTTCTGCGTATTGTGTACTGCGTGATGCTTTTTAGGTGATCTATTTCCCCACTTACCCATTGACTCATTGACTCATTTCCCGTTCTTTTCGCTTGTACTGTTCGACCCAGACCATAAGTATCGAGCTATCCGCAGGCGAAACACCAGGGATACGCGATGCTTGTCCAATGGAGATTGGACGAATCGTTGCGAGTTTTTCGCGCGCTTCCGTTTTTAAGCCACTGATTGAATCGTATTCAAAATCATCCGGAATCCGAAAGTGTTCCATCTTTTTGAACTGTTCGATTTGCACAGCTTGACGGTGAATGTATCCCTCGTATTTGATTTGAATTTCGACCTGTTTCTCAACCGCTTTGGGCAGTGATCGAAGATTCGGCGCAAGCTGCTGGATTTGGTCGTAATGAATTTCTGGGCGTTTGAGCAGATCTGCCAGGGATGTTGGCTTGCTAAGTTCGCCAATATTGACCTGTTTCAAAAGATCTTGCGTGCCCGGTGATGGTTTCAGGTATGTTTGATTTAAGCGATTTAATTCTTCACCCACGAGTTTCCGCTTGATTTGGAAACGATTGTAACCGTCATCATTGACCAACCCAATCTGGCGACCAATCTCCGTCAATCGTAGGTCTGCGTTATCCTCACGCAACTCCAGCCGATACTCCGCCCGCGATGTAAACATGCGATACGGTTCGCGGATGTCCTTCGTGACGAGGTCATCGATGAGGACGCCAATGTATGCCTGGGACCGGTCTAGAATCAGCGGCTCCTCACTGCGCACCTTCAAGGCGGCATTAATCCCTGCCATCAATCCCTGTGCGGCGGCTTCCTCATAGCCGGTAGTACCGTTGAGTTGTCCCGCAAAGTAAAGGTTCTTCACCTGCTTGGTTTCGAGCATCGGGTAGAGTTGCGTCGCCGGGGCAAAATCGTACTCCACCGCATAAGCGAAGCGCATAATCTCGGCGTCTTCCAGTCCTTTGATGCTGTGTACCATATCTACTTGAACGTCTTCCGGCAAACTGGCGGAGATTCCATTTAGGTAAATCTCGTCTGTATCTCTGCCTTCAGGTTCGACGAAGACCTGATGTCGATTTTTGTCGGCGAAACGCACCACTTTGTCCTCAATCGAAGGGCAATACCTGGGCCCAATGCCGGCGATCCGGCCGCTGTACATTGCAGATCTATGAAGATTGTCGCGAATAATCTGATGCGTCTTTTCGTTCGTGTAAGTCAGGTGGCAAGGCATCTGGGATTGCGTAATCTTTTCTGTTGAGAACGAAAAAGGACGTGGATGCGCATCGCCGGGTTGAATCTCCATCACACCAAAAGCCACGGTATGCGCATTGACGCGAGGCGGCGTTCCGGTTTTCAAACGACCAATTTCAAATCCGAGATTCAAAAAACTCTCTGATAGTTTTTCCGCCGACGATTCTCCGGCACGTCCTGCGCTGTAGGATACATTGCCGAGATGCACCAATCCCTTGAGAAACGTGCCTGTGGTCAGGATTACCGTTTTGGCAAGATAGGCGGTTTGGGTGTAGCTTAATATCCCGATGCACTTACCCCGCTCGGTCAACAGGGCATTGACCAACATCTGCTTAATATCGAGATGCGGTTGCCGCTCCAGCACTCGCTTCATCTCATACTGATACGCCTTTTTGTCCGCCTGCGCACGACTTGAGCGGACAGCCGGACCTTTCTTCGTATTCAGTTGGCGAAACTGGATGCCCGTTTTGTCGATATTCTTCGCCATCTCGCCACCGAGTGCATCGATCTCCTTGACGAGATGCCCTTTTGCAAGTCCACCGATTGCCGGGTTGCAGGACATTTTCGCGATTGTGTCGAGGTTAATTGTGACAATCAATGCCTCGCAGCCCATCCGCGCAGCGGCGAGTGCAGCTTCACACCCGGCGTGTCCTGCACCCACAACAAGGACATCATATTGTTTGTGATAGGTATTCATTTTTATCACACGCTTTCTGACTTGTTAATTTCGGGCTTTCTTAGCATAGCATTCTTGATCAGAAACACCATATGAATCACTGCGCCATGAACGCGGCTCCGAGGGTCCATCCTGCGTAATTGTCCATCCGTCTTCGATGAGGGCATTCCTCACAGTATCATGGTAAATATCGCGCTGGGGCAAAGGGAATCACCTTGCCATCAGGTTGGCTTACAACCCCGAATAGATGACACTCAACACCAACTGTCCAACAACATCCAAACTCTCTGCACTACATTTATCGGGAGTATCTTCAACCGTGTGCCAATAGGGGTAATCGAAGTCGATGATATCGATTGTCGGGAGGCCTGCTCGGATGAGGGGCAGGTGATCATCCATAATCGGAGGCCCCAGCCGGCGTTGAAACGCCGATAGTCCCATCTCTTCAGCCCGTCGCCAAATTGCCTCTGTTAATTCTCGTGCCGCGTTCCACGAATATCGCTCCATCGGCAATTCTAGGTTTTGATCGCCCACCATGTCCAGCAAGATACCAAAATCTGCCTGCCATCTTCCCATATTCCGGGCAAAGTGCGTGGATCCGAGAAACATATTGGAAATCGTTCTGCCATAATCTTCACCGTCAAACAGGACGATAATCACTTGGGTCGGAGGCGGTTTGGATTTCAGAACCCGTGCAACCTCCAGCAGCACTGCCACGCCCGAAGCGCCATCGTTTGCGCCAAGGATTGGATCGTTTCGATTGGATGGATCGGCATCCTGGTCGGCGAATGGGCGGGTATCCCAATGTGCGGCGAGGAGAATCTTTCCACCCTCATCTTCCCCGAAGCGCGCCAAGATATTATTCATCTGAAGCGTCTCGTCTTGGCAGCGAAATTCAAAAGGCTGAAGCACGACTTCGGCAGCAAACTTTTCAAGTTCTGCAAACAGATATGCACTCGTCTCCCGGTGGACAGGTGTGCCCGGAACACGCGCTCCAAACTCACACTGCTTCTCCAAGTAGGCAAATGCACGTTCGGCGTTAAAGGCGCCATCACCGATTGGCTCCTCTGCCAAAACAGACGGAGACGAATCGGAGTCGGAAGGGGTGCAAACCAACAATCCATCGGAGCCGAGGATAATCATGCATAACACACTCCACAACAGCATCCCGATGGATCGGGGCAACCTGAGTTCGCGAGGAAATCGGTTCATGGGTTCATTTTATGTTTTCGCTTAAACTTGTCGGCGTCCTTCCAACGCTTTGGCGAGTGTAACTTCATCAATATACTCAAGGTCGCCTCCAACCGGAATGCCATAAGCAATTCGAGTGATGGCGATTCCAAGATTTTCGAGGCGTTTTGTCAAATACAGCGCAGTCGCCTGTCCCTCAGTGGTATAATTTGTCGCAAGGATTACTTCTTTAATGTCTTCATAGCTGATCCGTTCAAAGAGCGTGTCAATTCTTAGATCCTTCGGGCCCACACCGTCCAACGGCGATAAAACACCCATGAGCGCATGATATAAGCCTTTATACTCCTTTGTTCGCTCAATTGCTAAAAGATCATCAGGCTCTTCAATAACACAAATCGTTTGACGGTCACGCTCGGGATCTGCACAGATATAGCATGGGCTCCGATCTGTGATATTTCCACAGATTGTGCAGTAGGAGAGGTGAGTTTTCATATCGGAAATCGCTTGTGCCAGTTTGGCGGTTTCCGATTCAGGCATTTTTAACATATAAAATGCCAAACGTTGTGCTGTTTTAGGACCGATTGTCGGCAGTTTTTGTAACTCGTTAATTAAACGTGCCAGCGGTTCAGGATAATGGAGCATTTTTCGGATTCGGATTGTGGATATTGGATTGCCAAAGGGAAAAATCAGCAATCGGAAATCTATAGTCCGCAGTATTTACATCAGCCCTGGGATTTTAACGCCCCCGGTCAACTTGCTCATCTCTTGAGTCATCAATTCTTGAGCCTGATGGTGTGCTTCATTGACAGCGGCAACAATGAGATCCTCGAGCATTTCAACGTCATCTGGATCTACCACCTCGGGTGAGATTGTAAGTGACACGAGTTCTTGCTGACCATTGGCAACGGCTGTTACCATGCCTCCACCAACGGTTGCTTCGACAGTGCGGCTGGCAAGCTCTTCTTGAATCTCAAGCATGCGCTTTTGCATCTTTTGGGCCTGTTTCATAAGATTGTTCATATTCATTTCAATGACCTCTCATAAAGTTTGTCAAAATAGTTGACATCCAAATAAAGGTTTATTTGGGTTCGATTTTAAGAATTTTTGCTTCAAAGAGATTGAGAGTAGGAGCAAGCTGCAGATCACGTTCAGCCTCATGCTGAAGCATCATTGGTGTTGTTTCCTGTGTCCTCCTCTTGGGAGAAGCCGTTGTGTTGATATCAGGAGTCGCGCTCGAAGCAACAAAGTTAATTTGAACGGGACGCCCAAGCAAATCGGTAAGTATCTCCCTGAACAAAGCCTTTTCATCATCATCAATTAACTCCGTATAGGCGGGAGGACAAGCAATTTTCAGTTCCAGACTGGCTGACGAAGCTGTTCCTCCTTCGTTATCCGGTGACAGGGTCGCGTTCTTCAAGTATCTGTTTAATATCGTTTTCCCTTTGTTTTGAAGCCTTTCTAAGAATTTTTCCCAAACCTTCGCCAGCTCATTTGAATCACGAATCAGGTTCTGTACATCTGAGGGACCCGACCTGAAGCGGGCATCACTCTCACGATTTTTGTTTATATCGACGCCGGCAGAAATTTGCTCAGACCCGGTACGATTGCCCGAAGATGGGTTTGCTGCATGCGCGAAGGTTTGATGTGGCGCTAATTCTGAATCTGTGTTGGCTTCTGAAATCGAAGCAGAAGCAGATGGTCTCGGTGGAAGCGTCTGTTCATCCACAGTTGATTCGGAAGCCACCGGGAGCGCTTGGGATAGAAATTGTCTGCCTGGAGCATCGCTCCTGTCAATCTTGTCCTCAATCTCCGATAGTCGTTTCAAAATCCTGGTAAGCTGGATGCCTTCCTGGATTGAGCAGGCGTCAATCAGAGCGGATTCAAACTGGATTTGTGCATAACCATGCTGCTTAATTTCGCTGCTTGTTCGCATCAGGATTTTGATAATTCTTGATAAACGCTCTGGGGAAGCAAGGTTCGCTTTCTCCTTCATCAATTGCAGTTCTGACCTGGAACTCTGGATTAAATTCTCTAAGTTCGACCCAATGGCTAAGAGCCTCAAGTTTCTGAAGCAGGTAATCAGTTGATGAAGGCATTGCGTCAAGTCTGTCCCATTTTTTACTAACTGGTCAAGCGCCTGGAGCGACTTCGGCAGATTACATTGCAAAATCGCATCAATCAGTTCACTTGTCAGATGACTTGAACCAAACCCCAGGATCTGGTTAATTTGCTCCAAATTGAGGTTCTTCCCTGGTGACGCGGTTAGTCGTTCTAACAAGTTCTCTGCGTCCCTCAGACAACCTTCTGATTCCTGTGCGATCAGAGATAGTCCCTGTGCATCAATGTCGACATCTTCTGCCTCACAGATGGCTTGCAGACGGACTGTGATTTGATTTTGCTCCATGTAGCGAAAATCAAAATCTTGACAGCGCGATATGATTGTCTTAGGGACTTTGTGGCGTTCGGTTGTCGCGAGGATGAAAATGACGTGCGGCGGGGGTTCCTCAAGCGTTTTCAAAAGGGCATTAAACGCCTCTTGAGTCAGCATGTGGGCTTCATCAATGATGTAGATTTTATAACGGCAGGAAGCTGGGGCGAGTCTGGTATTCTCGCGCAATTCGCGGATGGGGTCGATACCTCGATTAGAGGCAGCGTCCATTTCAATGACATCAAAAGATTGCCCCTGAGAGATTTCCAGACAGAATTGGCAACCATTGCAAGGTTCAGCCGTCAATTCTTGGCTAAACTCAGTTTCTCGGTAACGGTCGGGACAATTGACTGCTTTCGCAAGAATGCGGGCGACTGTTGTCTTCCCGGTTCCTCTTGGTCCCCAGAACAGATAGGCATGCCCAATCCGATCGGATAAGATTTGATTTTTCAGGGTTGTTATCACATGCGTTTGCCCAACGACATCTTGGAACGATTGGGGACGCCATTTCTGCGCTAAAACCTCATAAGACATAATTTCCCCCATCAGGCGAGGCAGGGCTGATTAAAAACACTCAAGTACTGTAGCTGATGAAAGAGAAAGGGGACGGGGATGGAAAATCCTGGCTATGCACCTAAAGCTTGACGAGTTCCCCTAAGCGTTACCCAAGCAGTTAACTCCAACTAGGCTTCCCTGCGTCACACTCTCAGCTTATCTACCGCTGCTTCTTTCCAGACCTGACGGGGTTTGATAATTTCAAGTTGCTCAGGACCCAATCTTCATCGCCACTTACTTGGGCCAGTCCTCAAGAGAAGATCACCGCACAATAGGAATTCAGCCCTGCTATAGCGGATTGCAGGTTCAGGGCACCGCTACCTCCCCGCTTAGCATAGCCAAGTCTTGATAGAGGTGATGGTGGCGGAGAGAGTGGGATTCGAACCCACGGTACGGTTTCCCGCACACATGATTTCCAGTCATGCCAGTTCAACCAACTCCTGCATCTCTCCGAAAAATCAGAATAACAAAAATCGCCGCTGTCACTGCGTAGGAGCAAGTCTTTCCTATGCTATTCTAAAAGTCCACAAAATCATTGACGATCAGAAAAATATATGATGGAGCAGACGGGATTTGAACCCGTGACCTCATCCGTGCGAGGGATGCGCTCTCCCAACTGAGCCACTGCCCCATAAGGCGGAGAGAGTGGGATTCGAACCCACGGTGACTTACGCCACAGCAGTTTTCGAGACTGCCCGATTAAACCTAACTCTCGCATCTCTCCGAAAGTTTAGATTCGCCGATCGCGGAAAAAAGATTTGAGTAGATGGCTGCTCTCCTCCGCTAGAACGCCTTGCGTGACCTCCACCTGGTGATTGAGCCGTTTGTCCTGCAACAGATTGAACAACGTTCCCGCAGCCCCAGCCTTTGGATCTGAAGTTGCGTAAACAACCCGAGGGATGCGAGCCAAGACAATCGCCCCACAACACATCGGACATGGTTCCAAAGTCACATAAAGCGTCGTATTTGTCAAACGCCAATCACCGATAGATGAAGCAGCCAATCGAATCGCAATCAGTTCTGCGTGGGCAGTTGGATCCCCGGTCTGCTCCCGCTGGTTGTGGGCGCGAGCAAGGGCAATGCCATCCTTAACGATAATCGCTCCAACGGGAACTTCACCGAGTGAAGCGCCTTTACGCGCGATTTCAAGGGCTTCGCGCATCCAGAACTGATCTGACATATACAGAAAATCAAAAAGGGGCAATCGCCCCAATGAGCGTTTTCAGTCCCGCCACAAAACCACGGGACTGAAAAGGATATTTCTTTAAGCGCCTGAGAGGATTCGAACCCCCGACCTTCTGATCCGTAGTCAGATGCTCTATTCCACTGAGCTACAGGCGCATCAAAAGGCGCATCAAAAAATGGCGGAGAGGGTGGGATTCGAACCCACGATGGCTTGCGCCATAACTGCTTAGCAGGCAGCCCAGTTCAACCACTCCTGCACCTCTCCGTATAGTTGTAATGGCGGTGGGAGTAGGATTCGAACCCACGGTGGCTTGCGCCACAACGGTTTTCAAGACCGCCGCTTTCGACCACTCAGCCATCCCACCAAAAAAGTGTCTTTATTGTACCAAAAAAAAGGGCTGTTGTCAAGAACCATTGAACGCCTTTAGAAATTCCTCATCTGATGAATTTTTCTTGCGGCGCTTCCCAATCAAATGCTGCAGTTCAAAAGACAGCGTTTTGAACGATTTGATCCCCATGAACCGCTGAAGAGGGCAATTTTGGGCATAGCTTTTCTACTGCAACATATCTCTGATTAATACACAATTGGCAAAAAACACAACAAAAAATTCCAAAGCGGTACTTGACGACTTGTCAAAGACATGCTATCATTCGTGAGGTTGAATCAGATATTCATCTTTCTTTTCTTCCAAAGCGCAATCTCAAATTCCTAAATCTCAAGGAGATACAATAATGACATCAACACAACTCAATGACCAGCAGATGGCATTCTTCGACACGTTTGGCTTCTTGTACTTTCCCGGGCTGCTAGCTGATTGCGCCAACAAAATCGTTGATGAGTTTGAATCCATCTGGGCAACCCACGGCGGTGGGCACCACGGCAAGCTGCATGACGGGGTGAGTCGTTCCTGCATCTTTCCGTTCCCCGATCAGAGTGAGTTCCTCAGTTCCCTGCTGGACAACCCGCGCATCCACGACATCGCTGCCAGCATCTGTGGCGACGACTTCAATTACACGGGCGGCGATGGCAACTTCTACGCCGGCGATACCCGCTGGCACTCCGATGGCTACGACAGAAACCGGCTGATGAGTATCAAGATCGCTTTCTACCTCGATCCACTGACGGGCGACACCGGCGCCCTGCGCGTCATTCCTGGCAGCCATCGCGTTGGGGACGCTTATGCCGACGCCGTTGAACGCAACATCCGAGAAAGCGGAAAGATCTGGGGCTTGCCCGGCAGCAAAATTCCCGCCCTAGTCCTGGAGACAACACCTGGCGACATCGTCGTCTTCAACCACAACCTCAAGCACGCTGCTTTTGGCGGGGCAATGCGCAGACGGATGTACACGATGAACTTCTGCTGTCGATATCCCGAGGATCGACTTGAGGAGTTGCGCGAAAAACTGGGCAGGTTGGCGCGATTTTGGATCGATCGCATCCACGGTGAAGCGATGATTCACACCGCTGGGCCAGAGCGGATGGTACACCTGAAGCAGGTCATGGAAAATGACACACATCTCGCTGCGTTACACCAGCAGTTCAAAAAGACGATGGAAGAACCGTCGCGGGGTTGACGACGGCTCTGCGAAAAGGAGCAAAACAGTGGATCTAAATGAAGCCAAAGTGCATTTAGCTGATGAAGGCTACTGTCTGTTAGAAGATCAGTTCGATCCATGTGAAGCGGAACGCCTTGATGCGATAGCACGCCGTTTCATGGAACATCAGGAAGGATATATCAGTATGGAGGGGGCGCTCAATCAAATCCCAGAGCTTGCACCGCTGTGCATCCATCCCCCCATCCTTGAGCTCGCGGAAGCGGTGCTTGGGGAGAATTTTATCCAGGCAAACAATGTCGCTATGAAGTGGTGTAAACCCGGCGCAAAGGCCGGAGGCTTACATGCGGACTGGCCGTTATGGGATGTGCCGCAGCCGTGGGCTCAGTTTCCCACGGGATTTCAGATCTTTTGGATGCTCACAGACTTCACGCCCGAGAACGGCACCACCGTGGTTGTGCCTTTTAGCCACCACACACGACGTCCCCCGACACCCAACCGAACCTATCCACAGGAAATACCAATTGTTGGGAAAGAGGGATCAGTATTGCTCTTCCACAACGGGATTTGGCATCGGAGCGGCGCGGATACAACCCATGACCGGCATCACATGGCGGCCAACATCTTCTATCTCCCCTGGTTTGTCAACAGGCCGAAAGAAACCTGGCCGCTGGTGAAGCGTGAGATCTACGACACATTCCCTTCTCGGTTGCAGGAATTGCTGGTGCGTTCCGTTGAGGCGAATTAACGAACAAACGCTCATGTAGACAGGCTTCTGAAAGGAGTGACACTATGCTTTTCAACAAAGCCCGGGCAATGGAGTACATGCGTCGCTGCAGTGTAGATGTGCTAGTAGCGACCTCGCCGGTCAACATTACCTATTTTTCGGATTATCTCTGCTGGATTGATCCGCTATTCAAAGGATATATGATGGTACCGGGCGCATCAAGCGACCTCGATTCGACCGGTGCATACGCGGTCTTCCCGCTGGAAGGTGAACCGGCGCTCGTCGTCAATCCGGCGTTTGCAGTAAATGCCTCCGAGCTATGGGTGCGTGACCTGCATATCTTCGGCGGCCCCGGCTTGGACGACTCGCTGCCGCCTGCCACGTTGTCCGACGCAGAGCAGCGCATCTTTGATCTGCTCGATGCGTCGCAGTCGAATGCAACGCCAACTGACGCGTTTTTGAGCATCCTGAAGGCGCGGGGGCTGATTGACGCTCGGATCGGACTGGAGATGGAAGGGTTGTCACTGGCATCGAGGGCGACAATTGAGGGGGCGTTGCCGAGAGCGACGATTAAGGACTGCTCGAATCTCATTCGCCTCATTCGGATGGTCAAAACCGAAGATGAACTGTCGCGACTGACCCGCGCTGCCGAAATCAGCGAGGGGGCAGCCTTGGAAGGCCTGGATCTGGCTCGGCCGGGTCACCCGATCGCCGATGTCGTCCAACACTACCGTGCGCGGATAGCCGAGCACGGGGCAAATTTCGATCACTTTGCATTCGGCATACGGGGTCTAGGCCTCGCCACGGAGCCGAACTACCTCCTGACTGATGACGATCTGCTCTACGTGGATTATGGCTGCATTTATCAGGGGTGCTTCTCGGATAGCGGCACGACGTTGACGATGCGCGAACCGTCGGCGACGCTGCTCGATAGGCACGCGGCGTTGCGTGAGTGTGTTACAGCAGGGGTGGACGCAATTCGGCCGGGAGCGAAAGCATCGGAGGTTCAAGCCGCCATGTGGGGTGCCCTTAGTGCGCACGGCATCACAGCCTCGTTTCCTCATGGACATGGTTTGGGGCTGGAAGTTCGCGATTACCCAATCATCGTTGCTGACAACGGGCTCCGCATCCGTGATGGTTGCGTGGACGTACCATCAGACCTGCTGCTCGAAACGGACATGGTCATCAATCTGGAGGCGATGATCTCCCTGCCAGGCGTCGGCTCGCTGCATATTGAGGTTTCGTTCGTCATTACAGCAGATGGCAGTCGCCCGCTCGTGCCGCAGGATCGAACACGTCCTGTGCAACCGTCTGCGCCAAACTAGGGCTGCTCAGCGGAAATAATTCCACAGTGCACCAAGTCACTAGCGTTGTCCTCGCCTCCGTTAATACACGATAACCAGATGTCGAATCTTCTCCAGTGTTTTCTCCCCGATACCTTTGACATTCGTGAGATCATCGACGCTAGAAAATCCGCCGTAGGTTTCGCGGTACTCAATAATGCGTCGTGCCATCGCGGGACCAATGCGAGGAAGCGTTTGCAACTGTTCCGATGTCGCGGTGTTAAGGTTGATGAGCGGGCTATCCGTTAACGTGGGCGCGGGTACCAAAGTTGAAGGGGAAGCACAGGAGGAGCGGAGGAGGCAGGATTGATGTGTGGATTCGTCCGCTGCACATCGCTGGCAGGAGATATAGCTTGGGGAATTTCTGGGACGTAGATCTGCTGCTCATCGCGGACCTTAGCAGCGAGATTCAGACGGTGAACATCAGCCTGATCTGTTCCCCCACCCGCCTTTTCGATGGCATCTTGTACACGCACACCGGGAGAAAGGCGATAAACCCCCGGCGATTGCACTGCGCCTGTCACATGGACAACGATTTCTGGCAGTGGGGACAGTTGTTGTGATTTCGGCGCGGATTTTGTCGGTTGGCTTGGTGAGAGGTGATCTGCCTCCGCACCAACGACGAGATCTGGCTCACCGAGAAAAAGCGCCGGGCGAAAATGCTTTAGGATCCAATATCCACTTCCTGCCAATATCACAACGATCAGGAAAATGAGGACTTTTTGATATTGTTGGTCGAGGGTGTTCATTGATTTTGAGGAGAAAAAAAGAGGATTCGGAAATTCCTACGGTCTACAGAAGGTTCCAAAAAAATTGCTTATGTTGGCAGAACGAAGTATAATCTGAGTTAGTAAAGTTGTCAAGGAGTTTTACCGAAGGGAGTTCGGCAACATTTTGAGACTGTTGCATAGACCGACCCCCGATTTGACGGGGATCCATGCAGGAGAGAAAGTAAAACCGGGGGTTCCCTCCCAAGTTGACATCGGGCGCAAAGCCGCGTCCGGCTTGACACGTTGTCGGGGCAATTTTGCCCTGGATGTGGCAAATTTTCGTGTCAACCTGAAGGTTCAAACCTCCATGAATGCTGGTCGCGGATGCAACGGTCTCCATTTTTTGGTCGGTTGCCATTGAAAGTTGCTTAAATCCAGCTATACACAGCAGAACGCAGAACAAGGCTCAGAATTGGCCAGAAGCACCCTATCAACGCTTCGCCGAGTACCAGTCCGATAAAGAAAGGCATCGCTCGACGATAGGCGCTAATACTGCCATGTTTGAGTATGAGCCACTTGGCGCTCATCCCGAACAGCAGGGGAAACCAGACCAGATTCATTGTACCGGGGGCGACACCGACCACGTAGCCTGCGGGGTGAAGCGGACACCAGACGAACCGGGTGCGGAGAAACATAATGCCAAGGTTCAAGACAAAGCCCAATCCGAGAACCGTCATCGCCAACCAATCCGTCGGCTTGGGATTAATCAACCAAGATGACAGAAAATTGTATGCCTCCGCACCGCCTGAGTGGATCTGCTCAGAATCCGCCGCGACCCCTTCCTTGTAAATCGTGTATGGATAGAGAATGAGGCTCGATTCAATCCCAACGACACTGGCAATTACCAGCACAATTAGCATGGTGCGGTTTCGGATTCCCGCTCGATCAGCCAGTTTGAAGGCTTCCATCTGATCGGGCATTGGGTGCGTCCGAAACGATGCGTAACTTGCCCCGCTCAACCAATTCATCATGGAAAGTACTGTCAAATTCCCCGCCCGGAGCCGGCGCGTGCCGAACATGGAGATTGTCAGGTATTGTGGGGTGACGTAACCAACGGACTGAATGGGAGGGCCCAACTCCGCTCGCATGCGCGTCAATCCAACAACGATCAGCAGATAGATCGTGATAAAGATCGCATAACCCCGGATCGACATGCCCCCTTTTATACAAAAGCCCATCAATACCAAAAGGCAGATACACAATGTAATCACTGTGGTATGATAAGAAACTGGCTCGTCTGCTTCATCCGCCTGATCCGGACGAATGACGCGAGCGATGACTTGCGCAAAATGCTTTCTGCCACTCCAGCAGGTGACGACAAGCAGAGCGAGGAGCGCACCGGCACCTTGTTCCCCGAAAAATGGATACCCCGGCAGGTTTACAATACCAGCCATGCTTCCGAACAGCAGTTGTCCCTTTCTCATCATGTAGAAAAATGCGCAGGAAAAGGAGAGATCCAAAGGGAGGATAAAGCCGAGACCAATCAGGTAAGGGTGGAGACGCAGCGGCATGCTCCCCAGTACATTCCACGGTTTGTGTGTGAAGTAGATGTTGAGGTCATATTTCTTCACGGGAATTGAAGGCAAGGTCGGAAAAAAATACTGAAGCCCATTCAGCAGGTTGATGCCAGCGGCAATCCCAAAGCCAATCCAGAGCAAGCGGTTTCTGAAAATTGCTCCGGATTGCGTCGTGATCTCGAAAGGGATCTGGATAACCGGATACGCCAATTTTTCATGCGCCACCCATTGCCTTCTGAGAATTGAGGTGAGACAGAGGAAAATCAGCATCAGCGAGAAGATGACAATCGACCACGATAAGATTGGCGTCAACCAATACCGCATGTAGCCGTCTTTGAAGAAATTTACCTCTCCCTCGAAAAAATCGGTGATGGCTTTGGGGTGGGAGACAACAAGCCATTTTGGCAGGTGGCGAAATAGCAGCGCTTCCCAGTCGTTTTCAGGGGTTGCAAAACGGAAGGCATACGGTATCAGTCCCATCAAGCGAGGCATACACGAGGCATACAGTCGTGCTCTGAGAAGGCGCTTCCTACAGCGAGCATGCCGTAGATCACGATAAGGTCTTGCCGGCTAAGTGCGGCTTTTGGAGAGATGTGACGGACAACTATGTTCAACCACGTTATCACTAGGAGGGCAAACATGACGTTGACCGACAGCGTAACAGTCGTCAGGTGCGCTGTATGCCATAACATTTCCACGTAGGCAATCCAGTAACTGTTGGCAGTGATCAACACCGCACCGATCAGCACTGCACGCTTAGTAATTCTGGCAGATGGTTCTTTTTTCATCATATCAAAAACTCTAAATCCTGGATGCCTCAATGGATATTCCACTTTAGCGGGTATGAGAGTTTTCCTGAGAGGGCATACACAGGGATGCGCCTACGAGAACCACCTCAGAGTGGGCAGATCTGTGTGTCTGCTACTGGTGAATAATTACCAGATTCAGCTCGCATTCACGACGATTCCGAGCAGTGCGTCAGCATTGAATGGATTCGGAAAGTTTGGAAACAGCGTCGTCCGCTTGAGTGGATCCAACTTCACCCAACCCAACGTTGTCACAAACAGCCTAATAGGAAAGGCGGGCTTGTCGAGAGTTTTACCAAATATCTAACGCGCTGTCAATAAAAAAATTGCGGAAGTAACAAACAGCCCTGCACTTAACTTGATAGTCCGGCAGAGGGGTTTACCAGAATTTTATGTGTTTTTAATTCAGAGTTTTTAATTCAGAAATGGTATAATTAAAAAAGTTACTGAGTTGCGGGGTTGGCACGACCGGATTCAGTGCCAGCCGGCCAATGTGGGGGCGTGAACAGCAGCGGCTCGAAATCAAGATGGCATAAAAAGAAAGGGGTAACCATGCCAACAATAGCAATGTCCAGTTTGGTACACGCCGGCGAGCCATTTTCAGCCCAGAAGACGACGGAACTCATTGAAGAACTTGGCCGGGAAGGGTTTGTATTGATCCCAAACGTTCTGACATCTGAGGAGGTTGAAAACCTGAAGGTGCGTTTCGACCAATTTTTCGCCGATCCAAAGCACTTTGAAACGGACAATCTCTATAGCGACTGGATTGGCGTCCGCTTGTTCGAGACGGATACGATGTTCCGTAACATGCTGGTGCGCGAACCGATCATCAGCCTTGTTGAGGCAGTCTGCGGAAAAGACTGCCATCTGATTGCCGACGGTGCGATACGGAACCGGCCAGGCGAGGCCATTTCCAACTTTCATGTTGACGACACTGTGTTTTTCCCGCTGCCGGATGACGTCCCCCGGCACGACCCTCGTATCCCGTTGCCGGTGTTCCAGTTGACGGTTCAGATACCGCTGACCGACATCCGGTCGATTGAATACGGACCAACGCAGTTTGTCCCTGGAAGTCATTACTCGGGCCGACACCCTGACGACAAAGAAAACCCGAGTTTCGAGGGGAAGGGGCCGGTATCTATTTTGTGTAAGCCTGGCGACATCTATCTCCAGACTGGCCAGTGTTGGCACCGGGGCGCGCCCAACACCTCCGATCGGACACGCTACCTCTACCAGATGGCGTATGGCCCGCGCTGGGTGTCACAGCGGTTTTATCCCTTTCTAAACTACCGGATGCCCGATCATGTCCACGATGGCGCAGGAGAACGTCTGCTGCGCGTGCTGGGGAAACACTCCAAGGGGGCCTACGGTTAATTCTTCGCCCATGCAAGGAGCTAAACTTTGATGGAAGTTGACAATGGCAAAATAGTCGAGATGTTTAATCGCATGAACCTTGAATATCCGGGTTTGGAGAAGGTCAGAGACGCCGTGGAAGCCGGGGATTACCCTACCGCTGAAGCGACTTATCTGGAATACTATCGCGCCTGAAGTGAATGTTACAATCATCGGGCGGAAGATCCGGAATTTGCTCGGCTGACTTTCTGCCTACTCGGCGTTGCCCATCCATCAGATTTGATTCACGACGCCGACGCGGGGCTCTTCAACACCGGTCGGCACATTGTGTTGGACGACTTCACCGCCGCTGAAGCGGTTCCCCTGGCGAGAGGACTGGGGAACGATGAGCACACCGCAGGAGCACTCCGTCAAGGGACAAAACCGCGCAGATCCGGGACGTGGCGACCGGAAAGTTCCGTGGACAACCATTGCGGCATTGGGATAGGGTTATGGGTGTGGCGTTCAGCCCAGATGGAAAATTCCTGGCTACCGCGTTGATGGATAACACTGCCCGGCTGTGGCGCACACTGGCAGCGCTGACGCCTCCTTGACCACCTCTGTGTCTTCCCCCATAGGGATTAAGTTAAGCCGAAATCGTGCCATTGGATAGGGGTTTATTGGCTCCTCTCCTCTGAAAGCAAGGTTTCACCTGGCCTGTCACGTAGGTTGAATTTGTCATGAGGCGATCCAAAGCCTTGAGGTAGCGATGGGGGATTCTGGCTTTGACCTGGATTGAGTCACCTTGATAGTCAGTGTCCAAAACCTCACCGTGTTTATACAGATAATCCAACGCCTTCCCATCCCGATAAGAAAGCGTAAGCGACACATCAATGTTGTATGTTGAGAAGCGTTCTGCGAGAAGGTCTTTCAGTTCTTCTAACCCTGTTCCATTCTGCGCCGAGATTGCGAGGCTATCAGGATATTTGCTTCGGAACAGTTGGATTTGTCCCTCATCTTCCAGCAGATCAACCTTGTTGAGCAGCATAATTGTTGGTAACTCGAAGGCGCCCAACTCTTTAAGCACCTCATCAACGGCATCGATCTGACTTTCCGCCTGTGGATGGCTCACATCTACCACATGGAGCAGCAGAACTGCCTCCGCAACCTCCTCCAGCGTTGCCTTGAATGCAGCCACCAGATGGTGTGGGAGCTTTTTGAGAAAACCAACCGTATCACTCAACAGAACCCGTTGGTTGTCTAGCAAATCAACAAGGCGGGTTGTTGGGTCCAAGGTTGCGAACAACTTATCTTCAGCCAAGCGGTTCTCGCTCGTCAAAGCATTGAAGAGCGTTGATTTCCCGGCGTTGGTATAACCGACAATTGAAACGTTAATCATCTCCTGACGGTTGCTTCGCTGCACACGGCGATGCTTCTCAATACCTTTGAGCGCCTTTTTGAGGCGTGAAATTTGTGAGCGAATCAACCTTCGGTCGATCTGAAGCTGGGTCTCACCGGGACCGCGGACTATTCCGCCAGCACGTCCGGCACTGACTCCTGCCGTTCCGCCCGCGCCTGTGCCAAGCCGGGAGAGGTGCGTCCACATTCGCGTCAAACGCGGCAAGGCATATTGCAGTTGCGCCAGATCCACCTGTAATTTTGCAGCTTTCGTTTGCGCACGTTGCGCGAAGATCTGTAGAATCAGGCTCGTTCGGTCGATTGCGATGATATCGAGGCCTTTTTCTAGGTTGCGCGTTTGCGCTGGCGTGAGGTCGTTATCAAAAATAATTGCTTCCACCTTGAGTTCACCGATCACCGCTTCCAATTCCTCTATCTTTCCCCGCCCAATAAAATAGGCGGGGTCAGGCGTCTCTTTCGGCTGTATGGTTTCAGCAAACACTTCCATCCCCGCTGTCTCTGCGAGCCGTCTTAGCTCTTCCAGTGAACTTTCCACCTCGCTCCGCAGCTCATCCTTCAGCTTTACACCAACAAGGATAGCCCGTGTTGGGGAAGTTGTCATAGTATCTTGCCCTTCGTGCATATCGTCTCCTTTCGGCGACATGCTTGTAACGGAAGTATGTGTATACTCAACACCGCGTGAAATTGTGTTTTTTTTATCCGCGAATCTTTGCCAATCTTCACGAATAGGAATTAAAAATTCGCGTCAATTCGCATTATTCGCAGATGATGATTTAAAAAGCACAGTTTCTACCGTTGGACAGTATAATGAAAATGGCAAACTGAAGAGGCCCAAATCGAATCAGATCCCAGGCACCCACCGCTAACGCGGCATTGGTCTACCCATGTCATCGGTCCCATCCCAGACGGACTGTGTCGATCCAACTTCATTGCTCTGAAGTTCTCGAACCAAAATCCCTCGCATATCATAAATACGAACGGTTGCTGATAAACTTGAAGGGTTATCAAAGGGTAGGGTAAGGCACGTGGTATTATACCTGTTATCGCTACCGTTAGGGGTAAAGGGGTTGGGAAACGGTGGCCTCATCTTGAACGTCCGAGGCGCCGCGGAAATGGGGAAGATGGCAAACAAACCAGTAGTGATATTGGCAGTTTTTATCTCCACAGTATTGTCTGTCTTGTCGAGGGGCCCGCCGAAATTATTCCATCGCACGCCGTCTCACTTGAAGACACTTAACAGTCTATTGGTCGAGTCATCACTTGTTGTGCCGTCAGTGGGAAATTCCAGAATGAGGGCCGCAGGTTCCTTGAGCATACCGGGGACTTCCGCTTGAATTTCCGGATCTCTCAAGGTAATACGGTACGCGATAAGCGGCGCAACCACGTCGGACGGAATCTCGGGATCGGCAGCCGCCGGCAGGACCTCCGCAGCCCGCGTGATGGCGACCGCTGCATCCCTGATCATCGATTAGGGTGGAATGATAAGCTGCGTGGCGTCGTCCTTTATGCCATCAAGGAACACCACCACCCTTTCACTACTTCAGATGACTAAGCCTCATCTAGTCCAGGAGGACTCTTCCACAGAAGTGTGCGTCTCCACGGGCTCTTCGATAATTTATGAACCACCCTCCTTAAATTCAGCATTCAGCCAAAGGATTCGTTGCGTATAAGCTGCCACTTCAGCTGTTATCCTGGCTTCGTTCCAGTGTCCTCTCTCAGCGAGAAATCGTGCGATTTTCGGTGCTATGTCAACGCCTTGACCTGCTGTCAAACCGACTCGCATGCGCCGCCAGAGCAGGTCGTCGAGTGTCATCGCCATTTCACCCCAAAAGGCATAAAGCACCTCTGCTTTCAAAAACACCAACGATTCCGCCATCGGCTCCGCAAGTGCTGGATCCTGGTCTATGAACTTTTGAATCACTTTCGCACCTTGACCATAGCGTTGGATGAGCCGTTCTCTCTCAGCAGTGGTAAGCAGGTTAGCGTGCCGCGCCAACTCTTGTCCGCCAGCATTTCGCAACGGGTTCGTCGCTGTTTTACAGCAACGTGGGCGCTGAAGTCCTTCTGCAATGCGGTTGACAGCTTCCTCAGCAATCTTTCGGTGCGTGGTCAACTTTCCACCATAGATATACATCACGCCACTTTGACTCTCGGTTATCAAGTGCTCCCGTGAGGCAAAACCGCCGTTTTTAGGGGCAATGAGGGGGCGCACGCCAGCATATGCGGAAACGATGCTTGCCCGGTTTAAGGTTGCCGTCGGAAAAATTCGAGCCATTTCCGAGAGCAGATAGTCCACCTCATCGGTAGAGGGACGAACGGAATCAAGGTCAGCCTCAGGATTGGATTCGGTAGTGCCGACCGCGGATAAATTAGCGTCGTAGCGAAGCGAAAAAACAATGCGAGGCTTCTCATTCTGTCGTTTTTCCGTCTGTGTGAACGCAGCGATGCCATAGTGGCTTCGGTTCAAGCGGGGCAATAGGAGGTGAATCCCCTTTGCCTTTCGGTTTGTCAACCTTGGCACACCGTTGTAGGCTGGGTCTTTCGCCCAAAGCTGGTCTGTCCAGGGCCCCGTTGCCGACACAATTTTCTGTGCGACAATCTCAAACTGTTCGCCAGAGATTACATCTTCAACCCGGACTGTGTATGCGTGGTTGGCTCGATCGGGCTGAGCAATGGATTCGAGAAACCGGACGTAGTTGGCAATAACCGCCCCGTGCTGATGCGCATCCTTAAGTGTCAGTAAGGTCAACCGTGCATCATCGACCATACTATCCCAAACGACGATGCACCCTTTTAACGATTTCGTCTCAATTGGCCCGACCAAATGCCGAATCTGCGCTGCATCACGGAACGTATACGCGCTCTCAGCCTTATCTGCTTTAGAGAGATAATTATAGTACTGCGCCGCGACACGCATACCGGCGAGTGGATACGGATCTCCCTTATAATTGAGTATGGCAATTGGCACCGGTTTGACGAGGTTCGGCGCGATGCGCAATAGAATCTCTCGTTCACGACGCGCCTCTTTTACCAGCGCAAAGTTACACTTGATGAGATACCGAAAACCGCCATGGATGAGTTGCGAGGTAGCACTGCTTGTACCATTGGCAAAGTCGCCCTTCTCAATTAACCCGGCTTTGAAATGCCCGTTTAACGCGAGGTCACGAATCAGCCCCGCCCCCACGATGCCGCCACCGATGACCAAAACATCCAACGGCTCGCTCTTTAAGCTTTTAATATTCTGTGCCCGAGTTCGGGCCGAGAATTCGTATGGCATGTCAAACAGCATCACTTTCTGCGAGCATTTCGGCATGACGAGCAATTTTGCCGATAGCAGCGAGGACGCCTTCTGCGGCGTGGGGAATCGGATCGGTCAAGACAGGCAGGAACACCAGCCGCGAACAGGCTTTTTCGCTTACGGGCAGGTCACCTTCGACGTAGCCGTGGTAATCTCCCCCCATTTCAGGTGTACAGAGGGCCCCCCGCCCGTTCGTATAAATGTCAAGCCCCTCCGTAAACAGTGGCAGGCTATGGAGAAGCGGATACGGGTTGTCATTCGTTGGCAAGCTTCCTGAGAAGAGCGGCACCCCATCGCCGACCAAGAGTGGATATGGGTTATTATTTGCAAGAACTCCTTCTTTTCGGAGTGCATCAGCGAACACAGGTGCCGGTAGCCCGCTCATTTCTGCCGGGTGGTAATGGATAGGGAACCCAAAGAAACCAGCCGGCTCTACCCCCGCGTATGTCTCAACAGCACTGACCCCCGGAACCGCCCGCAATCCGTTTGACACCTCTCGAATGTAGGTGCGACGCTTCGCGTTCAGTGCATCCAGTTTCTCCATCTGCACCGATGCAATGCCGATTGCGAGCGGGTGTGCGCGATATTTAACCCCAAGCCCCATAGGGGGGAGATGCTTGTATTTGGGGTTCCCCCCCTCAATTTTGACCGAGCGGTTCACCTGCCCGAGTAAACAGGCGCGTTCAAAAACCGCAGCATCGTTGGTCGCCAGTACACCGCCTTCGCCACCGCTAACCGGTTTGCTACCTTGTAAACTCCAGGCACCAACGTGTCCGATGCTTCCGCACGGCTCGCCTTTGTAGCTTGCGCCATGCGCGTGCGAGCAATCTTCTATCACAGGGACACCGGTCTCCTTGCTCAACGCCATCAGCGCATCCATATCACAGACGTTCCCCCACAGATGGACAGCCACAATCGCCTTCGTCCGCTCTGTGATGCGCCGCCGAACGTCAGCCACATCAATTAGCAAGGTTCGCGGATCAATTTCGCAAAAGACCGGTTTCGCCATCAGCATCAGCGCAGGCGTAATCGAACATATCCACGTATAGGTTGGGCAGATGACTTCATCTCCCGGACCAACCCCGAGACCGAACATTGCACTATGTATCGCCGCGGTGCCGTTGATAAGGCTTATCGCAAATTCGGTGTGATACCGTTCACACCACATCTGCTCAAACGCTTGAACAACCGGAGATGCACCCGAAAGCTCGTTGCGAAGGGTCATTTGATAGGCGATTCGTGCCTCGGCTTCCGTGATTTGGTGCCACTGTTCAAGTTTCGGATAGGCGGAGGCAGTCGCTGATTCAAAGATGGGCGTTCCGCCCAACACGGCGGGTAAGTTTTTCAGGTCGGTTTTAGACATGAGAGGGCATTCAACCTCCGTCAAATTCATTCGCTCCCCAACCGCTAACACGGATTGTTTTCAAGAAAGAATAGCACAAGGGTCATTCGCGTTCGTGCGTAACTGCTTACTGTCCCTGCTTGCAATGGGCAGGTTTTTCCTTCTGCACAATTGTGCTCATCATCCGGGGACAGAATCTGCGTGCGTTAACATGGGGCGGTATCTATTATTAACAGTGTTTCGTGAGTCAGCTACCCCGCACTAAAGGACGGAAGACGCTAGGATTTAGACCATTTTGTCACATCGTGAAGGGTTTATCTTTCTACAATCCTGTAAATCCACACCAAGATTCAAGGATTATCAAGATTGTGGAGGGGCAAAACCTCAATTCTGATGGAGGATTCTATCAATTTCCAGAATCGTTGTCAAGAGATATTTTGACATCTGACCGTGCGATTTCCGCCCCTTGCATGTCGCTCACGTGTGCACTGATGATTTGTAAGACGAGTTTTGTTATCTGCCCAGCCCCCTGCCAAGAATGAAAAGTTTCAATCGGTTCATCTATAAATTGCTTTCGGGGATGTAGTTCCATGCGACTGTTCTGCTTCTGAAGGAACCCATCCGGCGTCAAATCTGAGGGAATATCACTGACTTAACAAGCGAAGTTATTGCAAATCTGTTACAGTGTCATTACAAATTCCCCACGCATGGGCTCAATCGAGTTTACCGAGGGGCTGACCCAGAAAAAACAGGTACAGACAGACTTCAAGTATGAGTCGTCGGCAAATGCTCACGGTTTTGCCGACGACTGAGTAGAGCCACCTCCTTTCGATTCGTAGTTTTGGGGTGAATGTATCGCCGAATCATTTCATCGCAAAGTTTACGACCAATAACACCGAAATTCAACCTGTTTTTCTGTTTTTTCTCGTGGGGAATTTGTACAGTGTCATCAAAAAAGAAATACCCGCATCCAACATTTGCCAGACACAGGCGGCTTCCTCTGGAATAAAACGAATCAAAGCAGACTGATAGCAATATACTACCCAGTCTACCTGTTTCCCAATGTCACACACAACGCCTAATCTTTGATGTCAGTTGTGGCTCCCAGGCCTGGGCTATCAGTACCCAGAACCGCGCGTGGGCCTTCGCCCTCATTGCAAACATACAGGATTCTGTTGCCATCCCCATTGGTGTCGCCCAACGCTTCGGCAAAAAATGTCGATGCGGTAGCAGCCGTCACCTCATACGCAAAGCGGACATCGGCGTTTGTGGAAAAACCAATACCGTCGAAGTTTGTAGGAGCTGGGCCTATCACCGTCCACGGTACGGACTGTTCGTCCACGGACCCCGCGGCCCGGGGCGAGGCCGTACATAGTATCCGTTAGTCAACTTATAGCTCTCTTCGGAGAGCTTGATGCCATTGAGGTTGGTGCTCGCCTCAGAGTGCCTGGCACCCGCCTAGAACTTCAGGTAGACTAGGATGCTGACCCCAGCGAGAATGACCACAATGGCTACAGCAATCAGGAGCTCCATGAGGGTAAACCCTCTTTGGTCTGTTGCAAACTGCTTGAACATGAATCGTAAGCTCCTGTAGCCAGCCCAAACCTCATTTCAACTTTTTCATACGACCTTCTACTTTGGGTATGAGATCTCGCAGGACAGGGTTGGTACGAGCAAGGTAGATAGCCTTTTTGTACTGAGTCCTGGCTTGCTCATCGTTGCCCTGTTCATCATAGACCATTCCCAAATTGTAATGGGCTGACGCATTGTTCGGATTGATGTCGACTGCCTTCTTCAATTCTGCCATGGCCTGGTCGAGTTTGCCTTGCTCCCTGTAGGTACTTCCTAGATTGCTATACACCTGTGCCAAATCCGGGCTGATGGCAATCGCCTTTTTGAAGTGAACAATCGCCTCATCGAGCTTGCCTTGATTGTAGAGGGTCATGCCCAGATTATGATGGACTCGTGCGGAATCCGGAAGGAGGTGAATTGCTTCTTTGAATGCTGCAACGGCTTCATCAAGTCTGCCTCGACTATCATAGGCCCTCCCCAGATTGTAGTATGCTCGCGCATCGTCAGGATTGAGACGAATCGTCTCTTTGAAGTGGGCAATGGCCTGGTCGAGTTCGCCTTGACTCCTGTAGGTGTATCCCAGATTGTTATGTACTCGTGGATCGTCTGGGTCGATGCTGACTGCCTTTTTGAACACCACTATAGCAGCTTCATGATTGCCTTCTACAAGATAGGCAAGCCCGAGACTATTATGTGCTTCTACAAAGCCCGGGTTGATGCGAATCGCCTTTTTGTACGCGAGCATCGCTTTATCAATTTGACCCTGGCGATAATAGGTAATCCCCAGATCGTAATATACCTCCGCAAAGCCTGAATCGATGTCAATCGCCTTTTTGTACGCTAAAATCGCTTCAGTAAATCTGCCTTGCTCCCGATAAGTATTTCCTTGATTATAATGCGCTATCGCTTCTTCATCACGGCAGGAAATGAGAAAGAAACTCACCCCGATGAGGTAAATCGCAAACAAGTGTTTCATTCTGGGTCTCTCCCCGTATCGTAAGTCTCAAGCGAATCCACGAAGCTCAACGAAGGCTGTGACTTGCTCCCTGATGTGCTGACTCATTAAGATGGGGCATATCCCGGGCATCGGAAAATCTTTCTATCCTGTCTGAGATTTTCCGCTTGATTTTTCCCTGATTTTGCGGTACAGTGTAGCATCATTAGGGAATAATGTCAATAAAGAAAGACAAGAAAGCGATCTACTCAGAAGGCAAAATTCATGGCGAATCACTCTGACAGAGGAAAAGACCAACCCTCAACTTCATTTGCGGGGCCTCATCGTCAATCAGACAATCCGAAATCGATTGACCCCATTACAGTGGAACTGATCAAGAACGCGCTCGATGCGCTAGTGGATGAGATGGCGCTGACGCTGGTGCGCACGGCGTATTCGTCCAATCTAAAAAACTCGATGGATCTGTCGGCGGCGGTGTGTGACATATACGGGCAACTCATCGCACAAGGCTTGACGCTGCCATTGCATCTCGGCTCGGTGCCCGAGTATATGCGAGCGGTCATCTCCAAGTTTGGTGAGCAGATACGTGATGGTGACATCTATATCACCAATGACCCGTATGAAGGTGGATCGCATCTGCCAGACATGTATTTGTGCAAACCGATCTTTCTCGACGATTCAGCGCCCATCGCCTTCGTCGTTTGCATTGCCCATCACACGGACATTGGCGGCAAGACACCGGGCGGCAATGGCTGCGACGCAACGGAACTCTATCAGGAAGGCTTGTGCATCCCACTGCTTAAACTCTACGACGCAGGCGTGGCGAACCAAACTATCTTCGACTTCATCGCTCGCAACGTGCGCATTCCGCGACAGGTCCTCGGCGATTTACGGGCGGAACTAGCGTGCTTGCACGTCGGCGAGCAGGGGTTGCGCGCCCTGTTCGAGAACTACAGACTGGAGCAACTGTCAGCCTACTTTGCTGAACTGCTCAACTACGCCGAGCGAATCGCGCGGTCGGAGATCGCCGCGCTGCCCGATGGCGTTTATGCGTTCACCGACCATCTTGATGACGACGGTATCGATCCCGACCCGATTCCGATTACGGTGACGGTCACGGTTCGCGGCGACCAACTGACGGCTGACTTTACAGGCACATCGTTGCAGGTCAGAGGCGGTATCAACTGTCCGCTCTCGTTCACGCAATCGACCACCTATGCCTGCGTGCGCTGCTTGATGGGTGCAGACGTGCCGAACAATAGCGGCTATTTCCGCCCGATTACTGTTATCGCACCGGAAGGCACGATTGTTAATCCACTGCCGCCGGCACCGGTTGCAGCGCGAGGCTTGACGGGCTTTCGCATTGCCAACACCGTGTTTGGGGCGCTCGCTCACGCTGCCCCAGACCGTGTTCCGGCGTGCGAAATCGGCGGCGATACCGGCGTGAGCATCGGCGGCTATGAGCGCATCGTACGGGACGGAAAGACCGAATTGCGGGGATTCGTCTTCCTCGAATTTCTCTACGGCTCGTGGGGTGGGCGTCCGAATCAGGATGGGATTGATGGTGTGGCAAGCGCAGTCGTGAATTTTGCCAACAATCCCACCGAAGTGCTGGAAGCCGAGGCACCGCTGCGCATTGAGGGTTACGGCTACCTCCCTGACACCGGCGGCGCGGGGGTGCATCGCGGCGGGCTGAGTTTGGTGCGCGACTTCCGCCTGCTTGCTGAAGAGGCCACACTGCAAATTCGCGCCGACCGCACAAAGTATCCGCCCTATGGCCTGCACGGTGGGGTGGCGGGCGCACCGTCACAGAACATCTTGAACCCCGATGGCGAAGCGCGTGAACTGCCTCCTAAGCCCACGCTGACCATCCAGCGTGGCGATCTCTTCCGCCACATCGCAGCCGGTGCAGGGGGATGGGGGGTGCCCTTCGAGCGCGATCCGCAAGCGGTGCTAGCAGATGTGATGGAAGAGAAGGTTACGCTGGCGCACGCACGTGATGCCTACGGCGTGATGATTAACCCGCAGACGTGGCAAGTAGATGAGGAAACCACGCAGCGAATGCGGGATAGTCACGGACAGGGAACAAATCGATGAAAAACACGTCTATCACCTTTCAAAGCGGTTTAACATGGAAGTCCTTTCTCATTAGCCTGTTGCTCATTCCGATCAATATTTATTGGATCATCGAGCTTGAAGTAGTTCGGGCTAACTACCCAACGCTTATCCATCCGCAATTTAACGCTATTTTTAGTGTCTTTTTGTTCCTTTTGATTGGGTACACACTCGGCAAAATCTCCCCGACACTCGGCATTTCTCAGCAGGAGCTCCTCACCATCTATTTCATGTTGTGTATTATTTCCTGCCTTTGTTCGTGGGACATGATGCAAATCTTAGTGCCGGTCATGAGTTATGCGTTTCGGTTTGACACCCCTGAAAACGACTGGCAGCAATTGTTTTGGAAGCACCTTCCACAGTGGCTCACCGTGCGAGACGGAAAAGCCCTGATTGGTTACTACGAAGGGGGTTTAAACCTCTACACCGGGGGCTATTTTAAGGCATGGCTTGTCCCCGCCGTTTCATGGAGTTCGTTCATCTTTGTGTTGATGGTTGTGATGTTATGCATTAACACGTTGTTACGCATCCAGTGGGCAGAACGTGAACGGTTGACTTACCCCCTCATTCAACTCCCGCTAGAGATGACCAATCCCAGAGTGGGGTTCTTCAAAAATAGACTGATGTGGTTCGGTTTCGGCATCACCGCGTTGATAAGTATCATCAACCTGCTCAACTCAATCTACCCTGTCGTTCCCTATATCCCCATCAAACGGATGAGGGTGGGGCCGGTATGGCTTGCATTCTATCCGTTCGCAATTGGCATTGGATTTCTCATGCCGCTGCATCTCCTGTTTTCATGCTGGGCGTTTTACTGGCTGTACAAGATCGAACTGATGGTCGGGGACCTCATGGGTTGGCGAAGTCTTCCACGTTTCCCTTATGCCGGCGAACAGGGCTTCGGTGTATATATGGGGCTGTTAGGATTCGCCCTGTGGACCGGCAGATTGCATTTCAAAGGATTGGTGCGTCATCTGTTCAGTTCCCGGACATCCCCGTGGCGACTGGATGACACCCGCGAACCGATGTCCTATCGCCTTGCGGTCGCAGGCATCCTGACCGGTATGACCTTCCTGGCGTTCTTCTCCTACAAAGCCGGAATGTCGTGGTGGGTGATTCCAATTTTTTTTGGAATTTACTTCTTATTGGGGATAGCGGTTGCCCGGCTGCGTGCGGAGTTGGGCATTTTAATACACGGGCATGGTTTTCTTCCGGGTATCCAGACACACAAGATAATTATTGCCGGTGTTGGTACACGTCGACTTGGTACGAGCACCCTCACCGTTTTTTCGCTGTATATGTTTTTCAATCGCGCCCATTGGGTGAATCCGATGCCGGAGCAATTGGAAGCCTTCAAAATGGCGGAAAGGGGGCATATCAATCTGCGTCATACGGCGGTTGCCATTTTGCTGGCAACATTGATCGGATCGATTATGACTTTTTGGCTATTTTTGGATAGCATCTATCGAAATGGCCATGAATCTGGATACTATCACCCACATTCACTGTGGTACGGGTTGATGGTCTATGGTCAGCTTGAAAATTGGCTGACCTATCCGAAGGAGACCGATAGCCCAGCGCTTGCGTTTATGGGAGGTGGACTTGGGTTGACTGTCCTGTTGATGTTTTTGCGAACGCGCTTTCTGTGGTGGCCCCTCCACCCACTCGGCTATGTAACAGCAAGTAGTTGGGGAATGGGTGTTCTATGGTGCTGTTTCTTTGTTGCCTGGGTAATCAAAACTGTCATTCTGCGTTATGGTGGACTCGGACCGTATCGACGTGCTGTTCCTTTCTTTTTGGGAGTTATATTGGGAGATTATATTTGCGGTAGTATTTGGAGCATTGCGGCTATTTTGACCACCACCCCGCTATATAACCTTTTTCCTTAAAGCGAACATGAGGAACAGGGAACACGAAACAGGTCAGACAGCGCAGTTGTCTCCCCTGAGACGGAAACTGTTGGGGCTTGATCGATGGGAAGACTAAAGTCAAAGAGACTCCCAGACCTGACAGGTCTACCAAATCCATACGGACTAAAAAAAGGAATCAGAACATGGAAAAACGAAGATGCGGCAGATCTGGCATCGAAATCTCTGTGCTAGGAATTGGCTGTTGGTCTTATGGCGGGGGCGATTACTGGGGCCCACAGGCGCAAGCGGATGTGGATGCTGTGGTTCAATCCGCGTTGGACAACAGCATCAACCTCTTTGACACGGCGGAGGGATATAATGAAGGACGCAGTGAGGAATCGCTGGGCAAAGCGTTGAAAGGGCGACGACATGAAGCGGTGATTGCCACCAAGATTAGTGCGAACAACACCGAACCTACTGTTTTGCGCAAGCATTGTGAAGCCAGCCTACGTCGATTGCAGACCGATTATATCGATATTTACATCGTGCACTGGCCAATCATAGAACACTCCGTCGAGGCTGCATTTGGGACTTTGACTGCGTTGAAGACGGAAGGTAAAATCCGCTCAATTGGCGTCAGCAACTTCGGCGTCCAGCAGTTGTCCGAAGCCCTCGCCACAGGCACTCAGATCGACGTGAACCAGCTCTGCTATAATCTCCTGTCGCGGGCGATTGAGGTAGAGATTTTGCCGTTGTGCCTGAAACACGAGATCGGCATTTTAGGCTACATGTCGCTGCTGCAAGGCATCCTGACCGGTATGTATCGGACGGTTGATGAGATTCCGCCTCTCCAGGCGCGCTTCCCGCACTTTCACAGCAATCGCCCGGATGTAGCGCATAGTGAGGCAGGAGCAGCGGAGGAGGTGTTCCAGACGATTGACGGCATAAGAGAAATCGCAGCAGCAGAGGGGGTTCCGATGAGTCAGCTCGCGATAGCCTGGACAATCGCAAAGCCCGGAATTAAATGTGAATTGGTCGGAACCCGCAACGTGTCGGAACTCCAGGAGAACCTTCAGGTCGCCTCGCTTTCCCTTTCTCCTGAGACAATCGCGCAACTGGATGCGTTGACCACTCCCCTGCTACAGAAACTCGGTGCGAATGCAGACTACTTTGGAAACACACGAATCCGTTAGCGAATTCTTGAAGGAGGGCGAAGATAGTGACACAGTATAATGTCTTGATTGTTGGCGGTGGTCATAACGGACTGGTTGCAGCAGGCTATCTGGCGGAAGCGGGGCTGAACGTCCTGCTGCCAGAACGGCGTGATATATTGGAGGTAGCGTGCGTGACGGTAAATAAAAGTAACAGTTTGAACAACATGGGCGTATAACCTGTGAATATTTTAGATTGTGTACGCGTGAACGTCCAGATTTTGATATTGATCCAACGGGTTCAACGCAAAATATAATAGAGGTGAAATCAGATATGTCTAGCAAAAATACCCCTCAAGTTAAAATTCCCTCAATAATGAAGGCCGTTGTGTACCACGAATTTGGTGGGCCAGAGGTTCTGTGCTACGAGGAAATACCGACGCCCGAGCCGGGAGAAGGCGAAGTGCTAGTCAAAGTGCTCGCTGTTGCTATTGATTATATCCAACTTCACATCCGGCATGGTGGCAGCGGTCGCATCGGATCAGCGCGAGAGCCGAGCTACGGCATCAAGCATCCGCCGTACGTTCCCGGTGGAATGGCCTGCGTGGAAGTTGTGGCAGTCGGCTCTGACACTGAAGGCGTCGAAATCGGCACACGCCATCTGATCGGTGGGTTGCGACCGGGTTCATGCGTCGAGTTTGGCATGGTTAATGACAGGGCTTTACAGCCCCGTTCTGACGGCAGACCTGGCCCGACAGCCTATCCGACATCCTTCACACCGGCGCAGGCGGCCGCCTTCGACTATGCGCCGGTTGCGTATCACACACTGAAAATCGCGGCGGGTTTACAGGCGGAGGAGACCGTGCTCATTCACGCCGCCGCGGGCGGCACAGGAGTCCTAGCTGTCCAGCTTGCCAAGTGCTTCGACGCGTTGGTCATAGCAACAGCGGGAAGCGAAGAAAAACTCGAATTGGTGCGAGAACTGGGCGCCGATGTCGCGATCAACTATCAAACTGATGACTTCGTGGCTGCTGCGTTAGCGGCTACAGATGGACGTGGTGTGGATGTCGTGTGGGAACTGGTGGGCGGCGAGGTCTTCACCCGAAGCCTCGATTGCATGGCCGAAGGTGGTCGGATGGTGAGTTTCGGCTCAAACTCCTTCACAGGTACAGGTCAGATCGATTTCTGGCCGTTTTGGGTGAAGGAGCTGAAGCTCATTGGGTGGGGTGGTATAGGCAATGCACAAGCTCGCGCACCCGAGATTATGGAGGAGCTGATCGCCCTTGCCGAGGCTGGCAAACTCCAGCCGGTGGTAAGCCATGTGTACCGATTTGAGGAGGCATCTCAGGCGCACCGCCTGATCGAGGAACGAAAGTCAATTGGGAAAGTGGTACTGGTCCCGTAGGTCTTTCGCCCAGCTCGCACACCGTCATGTTGCTGTAGGCCAGATCGCCGCCATTTGCCACACCTCCATTCGTTGTCATTCGTATCTCACCCTCACAGAACTGAGTGGTGGAGTGGTGAGTAGGAAGGGGTAAATCCCTAATCACCACTTACTAATCACCACTCACTGGTTCCCAAATGGCCAATGATTCGACCGTAAACCTCGGGGAATTGAATAAAAATTGACGAGATGTTGAAAATGAGCTTAGAAACACCTCACCCATCCCAACTGGCGATGAAGTCTTCGACATCGAAATCGGCAGACATTTCGGTAAGCAAGTACCGCATCGGCCGAGACCCCAGGTCAGGAACAGACCGCTCCACGTCCGACTGTATACCCTTCAACAGCGCTTGTTCAATGGGATCGATGTCACGATGCCAGGCAGCGGGTCCATGATCTCGCACAGGGCTGCACATGAGCGCTATCAGGAGGATGGCTACCTCCGGTGCCTTCATGAGTTGTTGACTAACGCCGAGTATATTTTCGTGAAGGCAGAACTCCGCCGTGTTGGCGGTTTCTTCATCAACGACACCGTCGAAAAACACTCGCGGCTGTACGCTGGTTTCCCAGACACCGCCTGGCGGGTCATCAAGGTTCCGCGCCCACTCCCAAATGGCCTTCTGCCGCTCGACGAGAATCTCAAAGCTCTCACGCAGTTCGTCTAACTGTTCCGGCGGGATGACCTCCCGCAAAATGATATACCCATCGTCAAGAAGTTGTTGCGGGTTGACTTCCATATTTGGTTCTCCTTCCGTTAATCGTCTCACCGCATGTCCACTTCTAAATCTCTATTTCACCAGATCTGCCTCCCGGACGCTGACCTTCAGGTCGCCCTGACCGGTGAAGAGCCACAGCAAGCCCGGCTCAATTTCATAAAGGCACGCATAAGACAGCCAAGCATCTTTCTCTCGGACAATCACAGCGGGTTTGGTCCATGTCGCCCCTTCGTCCTCCGAAAAGGCAATCGAGAGCTCCTCCCGATGCCAACTCGCCTTGGCTTCAGAAAATTGTCCGCTGCGCCGCGGAAAACTGTTCTGTCCCTCCGGGTATAAGCGGTTCCATACCAGCACCAATCGTCCACTAGCCAGCCGAGTGAGGTAGCCCGGCGAGGTGCTGGCTTCGATTGCGCTCGGTTGAATCACCCGCCATGATAATCCTTGGTTGTCCGAATAGGCCTCCCAGAACCGATCCCAATTGGTGCGGATTAACATCCACAGCCGGCCATCTTTCAACTCGACCAACGTGGGTTCAACGGCTCCGTCGTGGTGTCCATGACCACCGAGATCGATGATATTACTTCTCTTCCAGGTCGTCCCGTTATCGGCTGAAGAACAGGTACAGATAACGTTGCGACCAGGGTTACGCATATAAAACTGTACTGGCGCCACGATCCGCCCGATTTTTGTCTGGATTATATTTATGGGGGGATGGCCAATAATTCCCTTAAAGAGCCGTTGTCGATCAACCCACGTCTGCCCCTCGTCCAGACTACGTATTGCCCACAGGTCGCCGTGGTCATCTTCGCCTGGTTCTCCGGTGGCATCATCCCAATTCAAGACTCGTTCATCCATCCAGACCACGATAATCACACCATCAACAGTTTTGAAAATCTGCCTGGCACTACTCGGTATGCCTGGCCCTGACCCCGCGTAAATCGTCCGTGCCTCAGACCAACTTTTGCCTTGATCGTTGCTGATGCGGACAGCGTTGCCTTCCACAATCATCAGACGGCTATCGTTCAATCTGACGAATGGACCGCTTTTGTCTATCGAAAGCAGCTCGAACCGCGGATCGATCCAGCGCTTTCCCTCAGCATCGTTCTTCATACTCAACACTCCTTGTGTATCAAGTCTATCCAATTCTCATCAAGCGAAGACTCCATTGCTTTATATTTACTGTCATATAACCTACATTCGCCCCCCGGCCTCCAATTTTGGGGGAGTTTGTGGGATTTTCGCTATTCTCCCCCAGCATTGGGGGGCCGAGGGGGCAAGCCACCAGTGGATCTGCCGATGAGATCTTTTAATCCAAAGTCAAGATAATTACCTGTTAAATTCTCGTTAGCCCGAAAGGTTTCAAAAACCTTTCGGGCTAACGAGTTCCAAAAAGATTTGTGTCGAAGTAAACAGATGCCCCTCATCCATTCTTCCCACTTTTGAAACGGCATTTTTACTGCCCGCCGCGTTTTCGAGGCAGTCGCTACCGGAGGTTCTGGACTCAGGTTACACCTTCGATTCCAGAATCTGCATCACCTCGAAGACAAGGCATTGGGTGAACGGAAAAAGGCTATGCGGCGCGATCCAAAATCGGCACTGATTTCTACCGGTTCGATAAGCGCTTCCGTACCCAGCCGTGTGATCTGTTGGCACGCCCCATCCAGGTCGTCGACTTCAAATACCCCATGGGTCAGACCGGGCATGAGCCAATGGTTGAGCTTGTCTTCAAAGACCGGTTTTGGAGTCAAAAAGAGACGGGTTCCGCCAAACTCCAGCAGCGCATACGCATATTCCCCATCGGGTCTGGAGCGTGTTCCACGCAACAAAAGTTTGGTGCCCAGTTCTTCGAGAAGGCCAATTTCTCCATCCAGATCGCCAACTTTCAAGCCAATGTTCTAAAGACTTGCATCCATACTTTGTCCTCCTACTATAATCCTGAATTATAACCCACCGTGTGAAAAAGTCAAGATCTTTATTTCCGGTTTCCTGAACATCCATCATTGTCAAATTTTGCAGCGTGTGATATACTTTCAAACAAAATGCGACATATACTTAGCACCGCATGAAATTGCGCTTTGAAATCTTGCGAAGGTTTGAAATCTTCGCAAGGGTTGGCCCCCAAAAAAGCTCAATTTCTGGCGGCGGGCAGTATACACCATTCAGGAGAAGTTTGATGAAACAATCGATAATATTTGTAGGTTTCGGTTTGATCGTTGCTCTGATTAGTCTTGGATGTGGGACATCGAATCAGCTTGCGGCGGAAATCGTCTACGATGCCAGAGCACAGGTAAATTCAGCCAAAGAAGTGGAGGCTCAAAGTTTAGCAAGTCAAGAATTGGCGGATGCGGAACAGATGCTCTCCAGGGCAGAAGATGCACTGAGCGCTGGAAAAGAGAAAGAGTCGTATCGTCTAGGGATGCGTGCCTACCTGAAATCCAAAGTTGCGGAAGCCATCGCCATCGCCAATCGAATAGAGGCGAAAGCTCGCACAGCAGAACAGGAGTTGGAGTTGAAAGTACAAGCTGTGGAAGCCACACGCCGTGCGCTCGGACAGGCGGAAAGGGAGTTAGCACAGTTATGATCAACGCCTGTTGAAAATCTCGATCCTATCGGGGAAGAATAATCATCAACCGTCAGAGGAACGATATATGTCCCAATTGAACCGATTCATACGACACGCAATACGCAACACACAATATACAATACAAGGATGCATGAACAGATACTGTAGGAGGGTGAGCGCTGTCCCCTATTGGATCCAGTCTTGGTGGTCGTCGCTCACCCTACTGCTAGTGATATTCGGCTTTGTGGGCTGCGCCGGAAAAGTGGATCCAATCCTGCTTGAATCAAGCCTGAACGACACCCAGAATGCCATTTCCGACGCACGGCATTTGGGCGCCAAAGAACATGCGACTGAAACTTTGGCTAAAGCAACGAGGCTACTCGACGAGGCGCAACAAGCGCAACGTGCTGGGAACGGAATTCAAAGCCTGGAGTTGGCATTTCAGGCACAGATGGAGTCACAGATTGGGGGCGCACAGGCACGTCAACGCATTGCTCAAAACCGCATTGAGGAAGCTCGTGCTGAGACATTGAGGGCGATGGTTCAGAAGATGGAGTATAAGATTCAAATCGCCCAGGCGCGTCAGGCGATTGCGGAGGAGCAAGCGAAGCGGGCTTTGGCAAGAGCCGTTCGCGCAGAGCAGCGTGCATCAGCAGCACAAGCCGAATCAGAAGTCGCTAGAAGTAATGCGAAGAAAGCCCTTCTTCGAGCCCAAACACAACAGTCAATTGCTAAAGCGAAACTGATATTCGATGCCGCCAAAGAGGCCGGAGCGCTCACCTATGCAACGGACGACTATCGAGAAGCTGAAAACCTGATTGTCCAAGCGCGTTCCCTGCTCGCGCAGGACAAGTTCGATCAAGCCAAATCGATAGCTGTCCAGGCCGAGGATCGCGCAAATGAGGCAAAGATCGCTGCCATTGCTGGGGCGAACGCTGCCGCCAACGAATCACAAGCGGCAAAACTCCAGGCATATACAAATGCAAAAGTCGGAATCACACGCGCGCAGTTGGAGCTCGATCGGGCGGAAAGCGTCAATGCGTTTGAACATGCAGAAGCCCTTTTTCAACGCGCTGTGACAACTCTCGAACAGGCGAATATGGCGCTAAAAAGGGAGGCATATGATCAGGCACTGCAACTCGCTGCGCGAGCCGAAAGCAGCGCGCGTGACGCTTTCGCTACTGCTGAAGTCGTTGAACGGGAGCACCGCGCAAAGGAAGCAAAAGAGGAACAGATCGCTCAAGCCAAGGACACGATCTTCAAGGCGGAAGAAGCACTAAATCAGGAGACGTCAGCGACAGTAACAACGTTCAGCCCCAAACTCTACGAACAGGCGAAAACTTTGTTCGCTGACGCCAAGCAAGCCCTTGCAAATGAAAATTACACTCGTGCGATTAGCGATGGGCAGTTGAGCTATAGGCGCTTGGAGAGTGCGATTGGGAAAGCCAGACGGATCGAGGCGATTGAGACGCAGATTCTCGATGCTGCGAAAGCCATTTCCGGTGCAGAAACGGATCAAACGGCGAAAGGCGTCCTCATCCGATTCAGTGGTGAACTTTTCAAATCCGGGAGTTCGGAAATCAATCTGAAATTCCTCCCGCAGATCTGCCAACTCGCTGAAGTTATCAAAGCGTACCTTGATTACAAAGTTCGGATCGAAGGGCATAGTGACAGCAGTGGGGAAACTGATGCCAATCTCAGGTTGACGGCGAAACGCGCCAACACCTTTACGAAATACCTCGCCGAAAAATGCGATGTCCCAGCGAAACGGATGACCCCTGTTGGTTTGGGCGAAGGCTATCCCATTGTGGACAACAGATCTAAGGCGGGGCAAGATAAGAATCGGCGGATTGACACGATCATCCTGACGCGGGAGTAGAAAGGAGATAAGGAGCAAGGGAGGCAGGGGAGAAAAGGAAGGTGGAGTTCAAGAGTTCACTCACGCATCACATTGTACGCATCGGAGGTTTACAAGCGCGTGCCAGATCAAGACACATCTCAAAAGATTGAACCGTTCATCATCCACCAGATTGCGCAAAGTCTGTTCGCGGATAGATATATCATCATCTACGATAACACAATTCAGTTTCACAGCCACTGCTACCACGTCAAACGGATTGAGGACATGGCTCACCCATACAGCGGGCACTATTACCTGGTGGATGCGAATACGCAACTAGCCATGCAGACCGATGTGGACTTCGCCGCACCGGGATGTTACGGGGTAATCTTTGATCCGACCACAGGGGAAATTGTTGGTTATGATGGTAGTGAGAATGAAGTAGGAAAAGGTGTATACAGAGAATAAGATTTGAAAATGATAACAGGCACAGTCTACCTTAACCAGAACGAAGATGGCGCCCATCAACCTCATGAGCCAGGACTTGCTCGCGTTGTGGTATCAAATGGGTATGATGTGATCTCCACCGATGACGATGGCAGATATCAACTCCCTGACGTAGAGGCAGAATTTGTGTTCATTTCCGCGCCGGGGGGTTATCGCCTGACTTCGCCGTTTTATCACCCCATCAATTCCTTCCGCTTAAATGGTTTCAACTTTGGACTTGTCCCCGACAATCAACTTTCTGCCTTTACCTTCGTCCATTACACCGACATGCACTTAACGGATGGGCGCCATCCGGTGGAAGGGTTTCGTGAATTCATCGCAGAGGTTAATGGGATGTCTCCAGCGCCGGCATTCGCAACCGGGACGGGCGACATCACCCTTCAGGGTGGGGCGAGGGAGATGTATGCCAAAGCGGTCGAGGCTTTCAACGTTCCAGTCTACCACGCGATGGGCAACCACGAGATGCTCGTAGGACAACCTGATCCGAAGGCTGCATACAAAACGCTTTTCGGTCCAACCTACTACTCATTCAATATAGCGGTGTACATTTTGTCGTTATGGATGGGCACCAGGCTAATCCGAGGCAGGAAGGGTGGAAGAATGTAATTGGCTCCGTCAGTGACTGCGAGCTAGATTGGCTGCGTGCAGACCTGCAACACATCGAACCGGGGATGCCTATCATCGGGTTCATTCACATACCGCTTGTCAGTACCTTTACTGAACGTCGAGGGGAGCACCCGCTGAGTGCGCCCTGGTGGGAGGTCGTCAACTACGATGCGGTAATCGATGTCTTCGCCGAGCACAACACCAAGCTCATCTTACAAGGGCACCTGCACGAGAACGAACGCATCCACTACCGGGGAATTGACTTCATCACATCGGGGGCAGTGTGCGGCAGTTGGTGGCGGGATGTGCTCAATTTCGATGGCAGCCCACGAGGGTATCAGATCGTATCAGTCGTCGAAGATGAGGTGACATCGCTCTACAAATCGACTGGATTTCCCCTCAATCATCAACTCCGAATTGAGGCGCCAGAAGTAGACAAGCCGAAAGCCCGAAGATACCGATTGGGGTCAATGTGTTCGATGGCACAGCGGAGACGCGGGTGGAATACGCCATCAACCAGGGGGAGTGGCAACCGATGGCCTTCAGCTCGACCCACCTTACCTATACAACGCGATCCTGTCCTCACTACTGGAAAGCAACTGTCCGCACGGAAAACCTGCCATGCGGGGCCCACCTGTTGAAGGTGTGAGCAACTTTTCCGACCGAAGACAGCTATCAGGGGTGCCGGTGGATAGAAGTGTAAGATAGGCGAACACGAAGAAAACGAGAAGAAGGTACAGGGAGATTAGAAAAGGAAGAATGGAAGAAGATGAGAAATTTCACGTAAGACGTTTTACGCAATACGCTTCACGCTTCACGCTTCACGTCAAATATTTACCGGTTAACAGATTAAGCCGATGCTTTGTTGCTTCGGGGATATGTGCCGAATCTGTTGCAATCGACTTCTCAAGCGCCCGGGGGCAAGGACACCCTTCGCGTCTATCCGGAATTTTAGGAATAATAGCTTTGACAGTACGCTTTGCAATCTCTACATTCGCCGCTAGATTCTGGAAGATCATCTCCGCCGTGACGAAATCGTGTTCTGGATGCCAGCAGTCGTAATCAGTTGAACAAGCGAGAACGGCGTAACAGATCTCTGCTTCACGAGCGAGTTTTGCTTCAGGGGCAGCCGTCATACCGATCACGTCGAACCCAAGCTGTCTATAAACATTCGATTCAGCCTGGGTGGAGAAGGCAGGGCCCTCCATACAGATATATGTGCCGCCTATGTGAACCGTCGCGCCAACTTCGGTGGCATTGTCATACAGAAGTTGACTGAGGATGGGGCAAAACGGATGGGCAAGGCTGACGTGGGCAGAGATTCCTTCACCGAAAAAGGTATTCATCCGATTCTTGGTGTGATCATAGAGTTGATCGGGGATAACGAAGTGGCGTGGCTCAATCTCAGCCTTGAGGCTACCGACCGCGCTCGCGGAGATAATCCACTCAACCCCCAGGTCTTTCAGAGCGTAGATGTTAGCGCGCACATTGATCTCTGATGGGAGCAGCCGATGTCCAACGCTGTGACGTGGCAGAAATGCGACGCGCGTTCCTTCGATTGTGCCTAGAGTTAACGGATCGCTCGGTTTTCCAAAGGGGGTATCGACGTCAATCTCTTCAATGTCCGTTAATTTCTCCATTTGATAAAATCCTGAACCGCCAATCACTCCAATTTTAACGTTCATGAGTTCTCCATTCCAGAATGGCATTCGATTAAATGGATAAAATGTGAACAGTATCACATTGCCCATTCAAGTTGATATATATCCTATTTTGACAATGTTAAATTACTGCGTAACAGGGATTCGCCGCACATCTGGGGAGATATATTCCTTAAAACGCTCAATAAACGCCGGTTATCCTAACTCTCCAATGCCGGTTTCAGACTCTGGTGTAATGTTTGCTGAACGCACAACGCCCTACGGCATTACGATTGACGTTTCCCGAATATAAGCGATAAAATGAAAATGCGAATGAGGGACGAGCTGCTGGACTATTTTATCAAATTGCCACATTTTTTTCAATGGGTTTTCAGCAAAGCAAATAAGAAACCCGAGAGAAGAGATTAAAGTTATGAATGCATTTGAAAGGGCGATCGCCAAATACAATGGAGAAGGATTACACGGTCTGGATATCGAAACAATCCAGGTGAACATCGGGCTCAAGTGTAATCTGGAGTGTGCCCACTGTCACGTAGTTTCTTCGCTGCGTCGGAAAGAAATGATGGATTGGGAAACAATGGAACACGTGATAGCTGCCGCGGAGAAGGCACAGGCGAAACTCGTGGATATTACAGGTGGGGCGCCAGAAATGCACCCGCTGTTTCGCCAGTTTGTAAGGACATTGCGGGAAAAAGGGTTCCTTGTTCTGGTGAGAACAAATCTCACGATTTTACTTGAACCGGGATTCGAGACAATGCCTGATTTCTTTCGGGAGCAAGCGGCCCAGCTTTGTGCATCTTTACCCTGTTACCTGGAAGAAAATGTCGATAAACAACGCGGCACGGGCGTTTTTGAGGGAAGTATAAAAGCATTAAAGTTGCTCAACAACTGCGGATATGGGATAGAACCCCATCTCCCCCTGAATCTTGTATACAACCCGGTCGGACCAACGCTTCCACCAGACCAATCTGAACTTGAGGAGGATTACAAACAGGAATTGAAATCAAAATATGGAATCGAATTTACCCATCTGCTGACAGTCGCTAACATGCCTATCGGCCGATTTCGCAGTGACTTGAAACGAGCAGATCAGCTTGAAGTATATAACCAACTTCTCCGCGATTCGCTCAATTCAGCGACGTTGGATGGGCTGATGTGTCGTCACCAGATTAATATTGGGTGGGATGGGAAATTGTACGATTGTGATTTCAATTTAGCGCTCAAGCTGCCTGTGGAAAGGCATCTCCCGCAGCATATCAAGGATTTCGACCCTGACCTGTTTGCTCGCCGAAGATTGATGACAGGATTTCACTGTTTCGGATGCACAGCAGGGAGCGGGTCATCCTGCGGCGGTGCATTAGTCCAATGAATTGAGGTCCCTTATGAAACACTGATCGGATCGGCGCCTCGTGATCTATTGATTGCCGATTCGCTCATTTTCAGAGCAGGTTTGTTAAGGATATTCAGGTCAGATGGTATTATTACATTGTGAGAATTTAACGATTGAAGGCGAATCGAGTTCAGCGGTGGCGACTTATCTGCGGGTGAAAGAACTGGATCTCATCTTTGACTTAGGTCGATGTCCGATGAGTTTCATCGGAACAGAACACGTTTTCATCTCCCACTTCCATTTAGATCACTATTTTGGGATACCGATTTATGTCAGCCAGCGGTGTCTGAATGGCATGCCACCAGGGAACATCTATGTTCCGAAAGCGGGCGAAGATCAGTTACGAGAGATTATTGAACGGATTTCGTTGTTGGATTGTGGGAAAATGTGGGATTATCATCTCACACCGGTGCAAGCGGGCGATGAAATTTCATTTCGTGGTAATCTTGTTGCACACGTCCTACCGCTCGATCACCGTGTGCCAGCAGTAGGCTACCTCGTTTGTGAAAAACGGGACAAGCTCAAACCGGAGTTTTTCGGTTTGCCGGGAACGGAGATTGCTCAGTTGCGACGCACCGGCGTAGAAGTTACGAGCCGGGTTGAACTGCCGTTAATCGCCTACCTGGGAGACACCCGCACTGTTCCGGTTGACGCTCACCTGCTACTCAACCAATGTCGGGTTCTGATCTGTGAGTGTACATTCCTATTTCCTGAACATCGGGAGCGAGCAGAGAAGACAATGCATTTACATCTTGATACCCTGCCGGCATTGCTAGAAGCGTTTGAGAGCGAACACATTGTCTTAACCCATTTCTCGCGGCGGTATACCCCTGAAACCATCACTCAACGGATTAATGCCGCGCTTTCACCAGAAAACCGATCGCGTGTTCAGTTGCTGATCTGAGTGTAGAAGAAACGTAACATCTTATTTTGACTTTGTTAGATCTATACTTCCGCATTTTTCAGGGCGACATTTTAACACCTGTGAAGTGCCTTAAGTGAGCTAAAGTTGAGGGTTCGGCGCATCGAATGACAACATGACATTTCTTCAATTCCGCATGATAAGCGGACTTGCAGAAAGGGGCCGTCCCAAAAGTTGCCGCCAGACCCATTCCCAGAATGTAACAAAGTCATCTTAGACTCAGTGGCTAAAATAACCTCATTATCGCGTAGCCAAACCCCCGAAAATCGGGGTTAAATCGAGCTGATTAAAGCAAGCGATATGTCTCTACTTTCGACATTAGTAGAAAATAAAAAAGCAGGGAATCTTCTTCCCTGCTTTTTTGCCGATTGATACCTAAATACATTGCCGTCTACATGCCACCAACTTGCGCCTTTTCGGCTTCAGCTTGTCGTCTCTTCGCATCAGGATTATCGTTTGGATCTTTATCGGAGGTCGCAGCTTCCTGCTCTTGATAAAACAGGGCGCCATCCCCATCCTGATCAAGTTCAAATTGACGGACAATCTGTTCAGCTTCACGGTAAAAATTTCCTTCTCTGCCTAGACTCATGTACGCCTTGAAACCTCTGTAAGCTTCGCGAAACTCACGAATTGCGCGATAACAGACAGCTTGCTGATAAACCGCCTGATCTCGCCAAGTTGATTCGGGCGCGGCTTCAAACAGATCGTCAAACGCAGCAATTGCACGCTGATATTGTCCGTCTTTTTGATACAGGTTCCCTATCCAATACAGAGCGTCTGCGGCAGCAAACTTTTTGTATGACATGTTTGTCGCTAGGCTTCGGTAAGCGGCAATTGCAAACGGATAGTTTTTCATCTGGACCCAACCCCCCGCAATACTCTGGAAATCCTGGGCGACGCGATCATCGTAACCGGCGACGTACCGATCACTCGGAGTTACTTTCCGACCGGCTTCCTCATATTGTAACGCTAACCTATTCGTAAACTTACGGATGTCATCCTGGTCTTGCGCAATCTCTCTCAGGATGTCCACCGACCTCTTCAGCAAGGTTGTCGCCTCAGAGGCTTCGTAAGACTCCGGAAACTTCTCAACGACTTTGACAAATGCACCCCAACCGCCATTGTTGGAATAGTCATAGAGTTTATAGAAATAGATATTGCCGATCTGGAATTGCGCTTGGGGCGCCTTTTCATGTTCAGAAAACTGTTCGACCACTCTCTCGTAATGTTTAATTGCTTCTGGATAGTTCCCAAGCGCTTGGTAGGCTCTTGCAACGTCATACAACGCTTGCATAGCCATGTCCTGACTCTCCTCATCTTCAAGGAGACGACGGTTTTGATAAACACGCTTCTTCTCCTGGATGAGTTGACGATTTTGGCGGATATCAGCAATACCACTCTTTGCTTTACCACCCAAGTAGCCGGTAGGGGCAACATCTACAATGGCTTGATAATGCTCGGTAGCCTGATCCCATTCGTAACGCTTTTTGTAGATTTCCGCCGATTGAAAATGTGACCACAGGGCATATTTCCCTGTCGGATTCTGCTCGATGATTCCGAGGTACCCTGCAAGTGCACCATCATACAATTTTTTCTGCTTGGCAAGATTCTGCTGTTCCTGTTCTTTGGTGTCTGTGCCAATTCGCATGCCTTCAGCAGCCTCAAATTTACGGTCTGCATTTTGTATCTTTACACTTGATGGCATAATACTCGCGCAGCCGGTAATCATTGCAATCACGATTACAAGTGCAAAACAGTAGGAAAGACGTACAAAGCGATTCATCGTTATTCCTCCTAAATTAGAATCAGTGAATCGGGATCTTGGGAGGTTTGTGTATCCCCGTTGTAGATTGGGAACGCTTTGACCCTCCAAAATCTTGACTCAGCGAATAACCGGTTCATCTCCCACCAAATCCGTCGGATTGAGCCGCAACTCGGGTCGAGTGGCGAAGCCGTATCGAGACCTGTATCGAAGCCAGGGACTTCTCAGACCTCGCAAAACTGGATTTGGAAGGAGCCTTCTCAGCAGTTGAGATAAAGGTAAAAATGGCTAATCCAACAAATTCAATATATTTGTATGGATGCTAATTCATTATAATCGTTTTCCCAAAAATTGTCAACAATCATTTTGTATTATTCACGTTCAAAATCAGTCAAGATTGCCGGCATTGCCTTATAATCACGGCCCACGCCAGAAAATTTTATTGACCTAACTGTGTCGTGAAGTTGATGAAGATCTCACCGGACTGATCGACCTGTGGCACATTCCTGGGCAAGTCATGGAATCGAATTCTTTCGACGTACCGCCTGGCCTGCTCCTTTAGCCTGACCTCACCAACTGTTGTCCGTGATCCGGGCTTGATTCGCACTTCATACACGGTTCCGTCTGGTCTCACCTTGAAGCTGAGTTGGACGCCTCCCCCTTGTTTGCCTTTCGTCTGAATAAGTTTGCCTAAATGATACCCCCGCCCACTGACTTCACCGGAGATTTCAAACTCGAATCCAACACCGCTTGTAACGCGACTCTTCCCGGTGTTGATCACGCTTGCTGTAGATACGTTCCCTGTTAAGTTGTACCCGCGCTTCCCTCTGGGTTGCTGCCGCTTCCCCACATCGGGCACCCCTCGACGTCCCAAAGTTCCGTGATGTCCGGCCTGGTCAGCCAGCGGTTTCTCCCGAACCGTTGCATTCGTTGCCTCCAAATCATCGACCAGCGCCTGATTTCGCCCCTCGGAAGGGACTGCCCCTAATGACAGGCGATCAGGATTTTGATTGGTGGTGCGCGCCAGGGGGAGATTGGGTAAGCCGCCTGTAGATGCAGTAGGATTTAGATAGCGTTGAACATTATGGATGGAGTGAATCGGCGGTAACTCATCAGGTATTTGAGCCCGTCGAAGCCGAGCTGCGATAGGAATTTCTTCTTCGATTCTCTTCTGTTCTGGTTTGTTCGTGAGGATGTCCACAGTTATGGGCGTGTCATCCGGCTTCAACACTGGTTTTGTATAGGCTGCCACGGCTAACGCGAGGATAAAAATGAGATGCTCAACGATTGCGATCGCAAGAAAAGCACTGATTCTAACTTCGCCTCGTACTCTCATCAACCAGTCTCCTCTTTGATTAAGCTCCGAATATCTTCAAACTCCCCTTGGAACAACTTATATTCTTCCGCTGTAAGGAAACGAACCAAAGACATTCCATGTCTTTCTAGCTCCGTTAAAAAGCTTTGCGCTTTACTGCTAAAATAGTGATATGCAACATAGGTCGGTAAAGCGACAATTAAACCGGCGGCTGTCGTGATTAGGGCCTGGGAGATGCCATTGGCGATATTCATCGATTGCCCCACCTGTCCTTCCGGCTCATAGAGACTCCCAAATGAAATTATCATGCCGAGAAATGTGCCAAGTAAACCGGTGTATATTGCAATGGCGGAAAGCATTCCCAGGGTGCGGAGGTATCGCGTCAAAACAGGCTTTTCGACGTTCATGGTTAAACGGATAACCCGTTTGAGCGTTTCTTCGTCGGCCTCCCGACGCTCGATGCCGGCGCGGAGGATGTTCGTCAACGGGCCAGGCTTCTTTTCACACATCTTGATGGCGATATCGGGATTTCCCTGCACAAGCTCACGGTAGATGCTGCGGGTCACAAAGTGTGACGGGATAATTCGCTTGCGACGCAGATGATAAGTGCGTTCCAGAATAATTGTATGCGCCCAGATTGAATAGATGAGAATCGGGATGAGAATGAGTCCCCCTTTGCTCAACTGTTCTAATCCTGAAACGATCATTTCAATCAGATGGTTCATAGTGAATTCGCAAACCTCCGTCAAAAGTCATCACTCAAATCGCCTTTCCCCTTTGTCGGGCTAAAGGTCGAGCTGGTCCTTGTTGCGCTCAATTGGTCAACACCCAAGATACAATAAGGGCACTGTACGACAGCGAAGGGGAAATGACAGGAGACTTCTTCCTCACTGCTGCCGTCAGCATTCATGCAAGGGAACTGCTCCAAAGGCTTAAAATCTCAGTTCAATTCCAAAATCGAAGTTACCCTGCGATAGCTCATACCCTTGCAGCAAAAGATAATCACCGATAGCAAACGCCCCGCCAACAAAGGCATCAACATAGTTTCCAATAGTCTTACTCAGTTTCGGCTTTAACAGGAGGTAGCTTCCCAGCGTTTCATCAGTCGTCCCATCCACATGCTTGGCGCCCTGAAATTCCGCGCCAAGTGTTACACGGAAATCCGTTGGGAGATGATATACCAGATCCAAATCTATCAGATCCGTCGGTCTGTAAGGAATCTGTTCACCCACCTCCGGCTTATGAACTTCATGGATGTACTGAAACCGGAGATCCAGTCGGTCAATGATGCGAGCGGAAAAATGAAGCTGCCCCCCATAAATTGACGCATCAATGTTCGTCGGTGTCCATGTTCGTTCCGCTCCGATTTCAGCAGAAGGTTTCACCCCCGTTTTATCAAAATGTTCCTCCTGCGAAGTTAAAACAGCGAGATCATCAATCCGCTTTGCAAAGCCCGACAGGTTCACCTCAAATTTCCCGCCCTGATGATACTTCAACAATATCCCCCCGTTCCAGGTCTTTTCTGGTCGAAGGAAAGGGTTCAGGCTGATGTAATCTGTGTCAAAGTAAAGCGATGACAAACCGGGTCTCGATGTTGTCCGCATTCCCTCAAGTTGAATTAACCAACGCTTATGAAGATTGGTCGTAAGTGCAAAGGACGGATTCAATTGTAATCGTGTTTTATCTTTACCGGCATCATCACGCTCACGGAGGCTCACCCCTTCCGCCTCTGTGCTGAGAACAAACGGACCAAATGAAGTGAACTGATCACGGACGTACAGCCGAAAGATCGTCGCCCAAATATCTCGATTGAACCGCTCATCTGTTGCTGTTGCGGAGAAGTATTCGACGTGACCGCCGGTATGAATCGGGTTCAGGAAGGGCCACGAAATCACCATGTCGAAATTGAGGCGGAGATCTGTCGCCCCATCCTGCAGATCGAATTCACCGTGTTCAAGGCGAAGTAACGCCGTATCAAGGTTCAACGTTGACCACGTTGTTTCGGAAATCTGCTGCTTCCAATTCAGATCGGAACGAAAAAGTAACAAGTCCTTCTGGGGGTTTGGACTGCCCCCTTTAATCCCCTCAACTGGCGAAGGCAGCCACTCAAGGGTTTTAAGGTGCAGCCCAAGATCGAAGGAGATCTCGCTAAGTTCCTGATACTGATGACTTCCTCCGCCGCGAAAACCGTCAAGGTTATAGTCCCCCCGTTCTTTGGTACGCGCATCACGAAGTTGCCGCCGCTTCAAGTGAAGAAAACCGCGCATTTGCTCCAAATGCCCCGCGAAAAGCACCTGATAGAAAAGCGATGCCGGCAAGCTCGGATAGGCGGTGAGGTGAACAGTGTAGTTTTTGGGGGGAGGCGGTTCGGGTTTGACCGCTTTTTGCGGCGTGACAATGGGCGGCAGGTTCCACAGGCGTTCCTTGGCATACAGCGCAATCGCGTGAACCAATTGGGGCGCTGACGGGTCGTTGAAACGGCTGCGCGGTTCAAGGACGATTCGGGTTGTGTCAATAATTTCCGCGCGTATGACTTCCGGCAAATCTGCTTCGAGCTGCTCCCCCGATTGCTGCCGCGTTTGGGCGTGGGCTCGCGATAACCCGAAGCCCAGAAGGATGAGTAAAACGTAAAATATGAGGCATGAGACGTGAAACGTGAAACCCCGATGGATCGGGGCAGGCTGTGAAACGTAGATGAACCAATGAACGAATGAACTCATTTCCCCTTGTCTCACCCTTCCCTTCAACCCTTTTGCCCGAGTTTACTTACTTAAAGAGCTGTTGAAGTTTGCTCTTCGCAACTTCGTGCAGCCGATCCCATTTCTTCCGCTCCCCTGCATCCTCGATTTGTTGGACATTCGATTCATAAAACTTAATTGCGTTCTCATACTCATCCTTCGCCTGGTGGGTGTATGCCGCTTGAGCTAAGGTGTCACCGGCCTTGGCAAAGGCATCAGCGGCGTAAACCGTTGCCTGGAGCGCCCTGAACGGATCATGGTCCTTGTACAGGATGCGGACACGCAAATACGTTGCACCGGCGTCATTATGCTTCCCCATGAGTGCTTGCGTTTCTGCCAAACGAATTACTCCGTCGATGACAACATCAACAGGGTATCGCTCCGTGCCCTTCTCGCGAATGACATCGTAAGCCTTAATCGCCTCCGGGTATTTTTTCTGAGCGCGATAGGTATCACCCAAAGCCAGCTGTGCAAACTCCGCCTGCTTTGAATCCGGGTGGTCGTCAAGAATTCGACGGTATACCTCAATAGCTTTGTCCCATTGGACGAGCTCTTGGTAGCACAAGCCTGCAAGTATGAGCGCCCGGAGGACATCAGAACTTTTCGGATACTTCTCAGGAACTTCAAGGAGCGCCTTCACCGCGTTACCAAGGTTTCGGTTCGGATTATTTGTATCATACCAGGCATAACCGATCTCATACGCTGCGGTGGGAGCAAATTCACTTCTGGGGTCAATCCGTTCAAACGCCGCAATCGCTTGTCGATAAGACCCTAAAGCAATGTAGCATTTACCGATATTGTACTGAGCCAGCCATGCGGATGGGGTATTGGGATACTGGTTAATCGCGTTCTGGAATTCAGCGATAGCACGTTTATAGTCCTTATCCTCGTAATAGAAACGACCAATCTGGATCTGGACATCTGGCGTAAGCTCACGGTTAGGGTACTTCTGAATCAGTGTGCGATACATCTCTATCGCTTTCTCTTTTTGACCTGAATTCTCGTATGCCGTTGCGATGCCGTGCTGAGCATCGTCCGCCCACTCGCTTTTTGGATGATGCTGGATGACCTTTTCGTAGGCGCGAATCGCTTCGGTGTAGTTTTGGAGGTTATAAAAGCTCTCGGCAATGTAGTATTGAGCTTCAGGACGGAGATCGACCACCTTTTCAGCGCCCGCCTCCCGAATAGGGTTGGGATATTTGTCAACGACCCTCTGATACTCTTTAATCGATTGTGCAAATTTACCCTGCTTAAAATAGGCGTTGGCGACGCCAAAAATGGCTTTAGGCACAAGCTGCGATCCAGGGTGTTTGTTAAGCATTTTATTGAAGGCTGTGATGGCTTCAGGATATTTCTCTTGTTTATAAAGCGTCCACCCAATCTGATACCGCGCATTATCTTGCCAACTGCTGCCGGGATAGCCGGAGATAACCTGATCGAAAGCACCAATTCCATTGTCATAGTGCTTGAGGTTGACATAAGCAATCCCGATATGGTATTGCGTCTTGTCTGCCAGATCGCCTTGTTGGTGATTCGCGAGAACTTCCTTCCAGGCTTTGACCGCCTCTCGGTAGTGCTTTTGCTGATCGGGGCTGTTCTTCGAGAGCGTTGCTTCAGAGAAATGGGTCCAACCGATTCCATAGCGGCATTTCTCCGCCCATGCTCCCCGTGGTTGCTCACTCAGCAAGGCTTGATATTTTCTACGAGCGGATTGAAAGACTTCCGAGGTTTGCTCGCTCCAATAAGTACTTTCGGCGATAAAGAATTTCGCCCGATATCGCAAACGGCTATTTGGAAAACCCTGAAGCAGTTGCTCACAGGTTTGGAGGGTTCCCGGATAATCTTCTAGCTCAAACCGGGCACGTGCCTTCCAAAACAGTGCCTCATCAACAGGAGCGGTTTCCCGGTTAGCGTTACGGTTTTCTGCCAAGAAGCGATCAAAAGCCTGCGAACTTTTTTGATATGCTTTCTGGTTGAAATAAGCGAATCCAAGCTGGTAAAAGGCATAAGGTTTAAGTGAGCTGGCGGGGTGAGATTGCAGCAGTTCATTCAAAGCATCGATGGTTTGAGGATAGTCTTTCAATTCAAATGCGCTCGTTGCTTTCCCATAGAGCGCATCATCCCCATACGCTGATTTCGGTTTGACTTTCTTATAGTTGAGAATGGCTGAGTTAAATTCGCGCTGCAAACGGAAGCATTCCCCCATACGAAAGCGCGCTGCGTCCGCGAGATCGGAGCGCCGGTTGTCTGCAACCACCTTGAATTCGACTCGCGCTTTTGCGTAATCTCCTTGCAGAAAATTCACCATAGCAATGCCGTATTGGGCATCATCGACAACTTCGCTTCGCGGATAGAGATTGACGACCTTTTGATATTCATGAATCGCTTCAGGATATTTCTTCTGCTCCAGCAGGACTTCGCCAATCCAATATTGCGCTTCCGCGGCGATGGGAGAGGTCCCATGCTGCCGCAGTAGAAGATCGAAAGCGTTCTTTGCCTCCTCCATGAGCTTTTGCTGAAAATAACACTCACCGAGCCTGAATTGCGCATCTATGGCAAATTGCTGATGCTGGCTGTCGTTCTGGTAGGCATTGATAACTTTCTGATAAGCGTCTTGCGCTTTCGCCCAATTGCCAAGATTGAACAAGGATTCGGCGGCACGGTAGAAAGCTTCTGGAACCGCGTAGTGGGTGGGATGGACTTCGACGAATTTGGTGAGTCCATCGTGAGCCGCTTGATATTTTTTTAGTCGGTAAAGGCTCCACCCCTTTGCATACAGGGCGTCTGGCGCTTCGCTGGATTGGGGGTATTTCGTGAGGACCTGATCGTAGTATTCGCCGGATTTCTGGTAGAGTCCCAGGTTGTCGTAAGACTCGCCGATCAGATAAAGGCTGTGGGAGGTGACGCAGGCGTCATCTGACTGTTGAACTATTTTTTCGTAGGCTTTGATTGCTTCTTCATACCTGCCCTGATGGAACCAGGCAGTCGCCGTGCCGCGAACAGCGTCTAAACGCAGTGGACTGTCCGGATAGTCGATTTGGATCTGTTTGTAGTGCTGGATTGCCTCGTCATATTCCTTGAGTTGCAGTGCGCATTCACCTATGAGAAAACGTGCATCGTCGGCATCTTCGCTCTGCGGGTAGTTTTGGATGAATGCCTTAAGCGGATCTTTTGCAATGAAGTAGGCGCCAGTTTGGAATAGATTGTAAGCAAAAGCATATTCTTCACGCTCTCCCGCAACCGCAGGGGAAATTGCGCATCTGATCGTTGAAATGATGACTAGTATTTTGCAAAATGAGGACACTGTTTGACGTGTCACTGCCCCACCTCCCAGACCTTGACTGGCTTTCCAAAGGGCTATTATATCATTGTCTACTACTGTTTTCAAGCCTTTTTTAGGAATCTCAAAACGCACCGGAGAAAGGGTTTGACAGGGATAGAAGGTAAGAGGAGAATGTGAAGGGAGTTCTTATACCGAATTCGGATTGGTTTTTCCCCTGGATCGAAAGGAAGAAATGGAGTTGGGTGGAGCGTAACGTGACTGTGTTCACGTTACGCTCCGCCCGACGGAAGGAAAGGAAGGAGAAGCCGTTGGCACTACCAAGGCTTGCAATCCAATTCTCTATCGCCTCTCCAACAAATGGGAAATTTCAAACCAAATGTCAACAAAACCTAGTGATCAGGTCAAGTGTTCATTCGTTCAGGTTGAGTGAAGCGAGATTCTGATCGGTCGGAATGCACGCAGCGGGAAGTTCAGTGAACCGGTGAATCCATCGGTATATTCGTCAATTCGCTAACTTGCCGAATCGCCGATACGTTCATTCGCCGAATCACTGGTTTCCTGATTCTCCGTGGCTTCTTGCTGGATCTCCTCTTTTAAGGTTTCGAGTGGATGCTTTTTACGTTTCATGGGCACGACTTTTTCTTCGCGCAATGTCTCCATATCGGTGTAGGGGTCATAACTCTCTACAAAGCGCCCATCGCGGAACAGCGTTACCTCACTGGTTTCCTCGCTAACCACAATTGCCGCCATTATTTCATCAAGCGATGAAGCGTAGATCGCAGCATTGTGTCTCGCACTTCCTTTCTGCAGAGGCTCCACTTTGTCGTATACTCGATGGGTTCGCACGCCCTCCACCATAATACGAGATCTAAAAGCCATTCCCCTCAAATCGACAAGCAGCACGCCATCCCGTTCCTCGTGCCCAGTGATCTTGCCGCCTTCATCTTTCAAAATCACCTTTTCTCCCATATAACTAAACACTTCATCGATTTTAGAAGAAAAAATCTGAGGCGCCTGATCCGTGTCTTGATATTGGCTTTGCATCAGGTGTTCAGTCTGCCCCTCGTAGAATTCCGAGAAATTTGCATCGACCATATTTCGGCGATCAACAAGCAACAAAAAAAGTCCACGATTCTCTCTCATCTTCTTGTTTGCCCGGGCGAAGTGTTTTGCCAATGCGTACAGTTTATCGATATACAACCCAATGAGGTCTAATCGGTCTGCCCAGAGTTTTTCAATTTGCGCTCGGCTGATGCCGAGCTCATCGGCGAGTCCGTCTATACCTTCAGAGATGTGTTGCTGCAGCTGTTCAAATCTCTTAGAAGTTTGTTCAAGCGCTTCCAATTGCTGCTTGAGCTCTGAGGTTTCTCTTGCGTACTCCGCTTCGCGGCGGTTTTTTTCTTTTTCCAGATTCTTGAAGTTATTCTCAAGCTGTTCACGTTGGTGACGTAGGGATTGCTGTTCATTAAGCATTCGTTGGTATCGTCTTCGGCTTAAAATCTTAAACATCTACTCATCTCCTTTTACCGATTTGGTTGAATATTGAACCGCTAATCTATTTGCTCCCTCGCCTTGCGCGCTTTCTGAAACAGATATGCTCCGGAAACTAGTACTCCAATTAATACGACGAAGACACCGATGTTAATCAAGCGATTCCCAAAATTGAGTTTCCCTAATCTTTTTGTCGCCAGTTGATATTCTGGGGAACCTTTCGCTGCCTTCAATTTCACCTGCGTCCAGTACACTTTAGATTCTTCCCACAGATTAAGTGTATCTGCCAGTTTTGCTGTTGTGACAATATACGCGATATTTTGCACATCCACTCTCTTGACGACTGCCGAAAAAGAATCGAAAAGCATTTTCGTAAACTCAGGAGACATCGGTGGGAAGTCAGTGGTTTCCTCAATACCATTTTGAAAAGCGGCGATTGCTCCTTCGTGTGCTTTCCGATTAAACCGCATCTGGGCAACCTCGAACCACGTTTTTTTGGTAAGGATCAAATCTCGCTGGAGGGATTCGTGTGGAGCGAGCGTAAAAACTGCCGCTGCGTAATAGAGGTCGCCGCTTTCAGCACGCAGCGTGTATGCTTTACCCGGCGCTAACACTTTTGTATCAGATCGACCTTCACCAAATACAACACGAGTGATGTTGGCAGGAAGTCGATATTGAGCGTCCGCCCCAAGGCGCCGGCTATTCCGTTCATATTCCGTTCCATCAACCGACACCGTCGCCCCTTCAAGGGGGACGCCATCGGAGACTTTGACCCTGCCGTAAACGACGATGGATTCCAAATCCCACGAGAGATTAATTGCCTCCCCCTGAACCAGTTCAATTTGTACAGAACGAGCGCGTGGGATGAGGTATCCCGGCTTTCTGACTTCTACTTGGTATGTTCCACGGTCGAGGTTATCAATAAGGCGCTGCGGCGTTGTCCCAATCTCTTGCTTGCTGAGAAAAACTGATGCGCCATCAGGCACGCTAACAACCTTGAGCATTGGGCTTAATTTCAGGACGGTTGATTCAAACTCCCCCGTCGGCACTAAAATGCCCTCCGTGAGTCGTGAAGCGCTATCTTCAGAAATTGTCAAATTGAGGCGCCTGTGGAGTTCTGCAATGGAGATTTGCCGATTATCATCAAGATCGGTTGCATCGTTTTTGAGCATCGCCAATAGATTTTGCGCAAACAGATCTTCATCGCTTAAAGCTGCACGCTGAATCGATATGAACGCTCCGGCCCCAAGCAGTTCGCGATTGGCGTAAAAAGCCATCAAATTCCGATCTCTTGTGTAGGTATCAAGAATGACAATCACTGAATTGCGGGACAATTCATGGAACCAACGATTCAGTTGTCGGTCTTTGAGCGCATTCGCTAAGTTCTCCGATGGCGCCCCGTATGTTAGAAAGAAGATTGAATTCGATCTCTTGGGTTTGGTGACAAAACCGCGGAAGTAGAAAATGAGCCGATCTCCCTGTCCCATCCTGCGGGCAAAGCTATCCAGGGCAATTTTAATGCCGTTGTGGGTGCATTCATTCCCTTCGATCCGATGGATTTGCTTCGGCGGGATGCTCCCGCGTTCTTTCAGAACGCTGACCAGTGAATCGAGATTGCTTTGAGCGCGAGCGTCAGTATCAGGACTAACAATCAACCACCAGGCTGTTGTATCGACAAGTTGAGCTTGTATCGGCGAAGCCGTGATAAGCGAAAACCCAATGAAAAGTACGATAAATACTGGAATTTGTTTCATCATTTGAGCCATAATACTTGAAACGTAAAACGTGATACCGGTACAATTGACGCAACAACAGTTCGAATCTCACATATTGCCCCATCTGTCGACTGCCAAACGCAGCTTCATTTCCCTAATTCCACTGTACAAAATCTTTAACTATATCCTCTACCTGCTACCTGCTATACACCGGCTGTCAATCGAAGCAATTGCCCATTGACACATGCGCAGATAACCCAGAAAAGTTTCAACCGGTTCCCCCTGAACTCACTTTCTTCCTTCATCCTTCCTTTTCTTCCAATTTCCCTATTTCCTCATTTCCTCGTTTGCTTCATATCTTCATGGATCTCGGAAAGAAACTGCTCCGTCAGCACATGTACGCACTCCTGTGCTGCTGCTTCCACTGCCTTTCGGTGCTTATCATTCTGTTTTCTACTGCTCATTTCCCAACCTTCCTCTTACAGGAATTGGACTATAGAGTTAAGTGTAGCAGAAACTGTGAAGTGTTGCAAGTAAAAATTGGCGCTCCCATAAACCAGTCGAAGATTTTGGCCGCATCCATTGAATTTCACGAACATCTTTTGACTTCAGAATGTCTAATACATCTGCGAAACCGCTCAATTTGGACTTGACACAAAAGTGGAATTTTGCTAAACTCTGCCCCGTGCTTTCTGGAGTACCTAGACGCACGCCGCAAAAACGATCGTGCCCCGGGGGACAATGTCTACATTTCCAATTCTAAATCTTTATTGCATAAGGTAAATCAATATGCCCAGTGTAACCATCCACATCGGCAAACGCCTCAATCCACTTGAACAACGTGCGGTCAAAGAACTTCAGCACTACAGCCGGACGTTGTTCGGCTGCGTGCCGGAAGTTTCCAGGTGTCCGTTGAAAGGGGAACGCACCCGCGCCGGACATGCCATCGTGCTCGGCACTCGTCAATCCAATTCAGCCTTCGCGTCCTTCAAACCCCTTGCTGAGCAGGAGTACATCATTCGCCGCAGGTCCGCTCACCGCCTCGATATCTGTGGTGGTTCACCAGTGGCCGTTCTCTGGGGCGCCTACGAAGTCATTGAGCATTGGGGCGTCAGTTATCTGGTGCAGGGCGATGTTCTTCCTGACATGGAGAAAGTCGGGCCATTTCGTTTCCCGAAGCTGGATGTGCATCGCAAGCCGGTCTTCGAAACTCGCGCCGCCCGCATCCTCGGCGACATGATCAACACCATGGCCCTGGGCAGCCTGGCAGACCATGAAAGACTTTTCGATCAGCTCTGCAAGTTGCGCTTCAACGCAGTGGTGGCTGGCGGGAACTCTTTCAACCCCTGGTATCACTGGTCGTACCGTGGTCTTGATAAGAAAACAGCGGACATCACCTACGGTTTTCGGCACGTCATACACCAGCGTTCCATCGGCAGGGAAGTTATCGGCCGTCTCGGCCACTACACAAACCCCGACCTTCAGGGCGCCGAGACTTACGAAGAAAAACTGGCAGCGGGCAAGCGACTGCTGCACGGCATCATTGAGGCGGCGCACAAGCGGGGTATCCGCGTCATTGTTTCACACACCCTCAGCGACTTCCCGGAGGAAATACAAGTTAACCTGCCACGCTGGAGTCAGAAACATTGCATCCCCCCCACTAGTATGACGCGGGATCACTTCCATACGCTCGGACTGCAGCGAGATGGCACCGCTTATCGATTCGGCCATCTGATGACGCCGCTGAATCCGGTGTATGTGGACATGGTCGAATCCATCCTGTCCGCGTTTATAGGGGAGTATCCGGAGATGGATGGCTGGTCCCTGACCGGTCATGAGTGGCCGCCCGGCGCCGGAGGCATCGAAGAATGCTGGCACCAACTGGATCGGCGTCATGGGCTCAGTCCAGAGTTCACTTACGAAAAGCTGATAAAAAAAGCCTCGCGTTTGAAAATCAGTGGGAGCGCCGACCGAGCCGTTCATGCAGCACAGGGTGCCATCGCGACCAGCCGGCTGCTCGACCTCATCCTCAACGAGCGCAAAGTTATCAGCAGAATACTTTCGCCAAACGTAAAACTCTATGGAGGTTTAAATGAGACCCTGATGCCTGTTCTGCCGCGCATTTTTGACAGCGAGCGGCTGGAGTTCGTCGCATCAATGGATGTGTTACCTTCGGATGTGGAACGCCGCTCCGAGTCCCTCGCGTTTGCAGCCAATACTGGCTTCAAGACACACCTAGTCACGGTCATCAACGACGATAACACCGGATTCATACCCCAGTTCACAACGAAGATTCTTCACAAAACGGTCCGGGCGATGCGAAAGTATGGTCTTGTTGGATACCGGTTTCGGCTCTACGATATGAGCAAGTATGAGCCGATAATGGGCTACATGGCCGAAACTAGCTGGGACCGGACAGCGACACCGAAGAAGACTTACACCCGACAAATCGAGCGCATCTGCGGCGAAGCCGCTGTAGAGCCCATTCGCAAGGCTTACATGATGCTTGAAAACTGTATGGATGACGTTGATGCCAGCTTTGGCACAGGCTTCATGATGCCCACATTGATGACTCGTTTCTGGCATGGCTTTGATAAATCCGAAGCCTGGAAGAGATTGATTAAAAAGTTTGGCGCGATTGCGCCTCTCCTTGAACAGGGGGTCGAGCTCAGCGAGCCACGGGGCAAACAATACGCGGGCGACATGCTGGCTTTTGTGCGGTTTGCTCAATTGTATCTTGAGATGGCTTTGTGCGTTCTCCAGGCCGGCAGAAGCTACAGTGCCGTGCACGAAATGAAGCGCAACTGGGACAGAAAAGAGCCCTTTGATATGGACATTTGCAACCAGCACTACGAAGAGGCCGTCCAAAGCTTGGACGAAGCTCTTGGCACTTTGGAGCAGGCCACTCACGTCTGGGCCGATACCGTGCGCGACGCCTCCGACCTCGGTTCGCTCATCGGACTTAATGTCTACGGCCTGGACTGGCTGCGCGGTAAAGCCGATGAAATCCGGTTGGAATCGGAGCTTTGGAGTATGTAACCCCATTAGCGTTTTTCTTCAATCGGCACAAATACTAAAATTTGGACAAGTGTGCTAAAGTGTCTAAAGTGAGTCAACCCACAAGGGGGAAAGTGTGAAAGTGAGAAGGAGATTAAATCTCACTTTCCCCCTTTCACACACTCTGATTTATCCCCGAAAATAAATGAAGGGGAGACATAATTGTTGTCTGAATCACGGATTAAACACACGACGCGGATTCAGAACCGATTGAACCTTCCGATAAAAATCGGCGATTCAGACCAGAGAAGATAGGGAGAAAGTGCATCTTGTTTTTCAACTTTAGAACATTTTAGACACTTTAGATTTGGCGGCACAATCCCGTCCTAATAAGATTCCGTTTTATCAAGAATTGTCCAAACTCTAGTAGTAGTAGTATTAAGCTGCAGCATGAATAGTAAATCAGCGAATCATCAAACAAATGAATAGGCAAATCAGTTCATGAGTTGATGCGTTCATTCGCATCTTACGCATCACGCATCACATCCCATGCTCATTGTTTTTCCTTCCTATCGTCCAGCCTTCAGTTTAAACTTTCGATTCCCAATTCCGTCAAAAACCTCTGTCGAATTGACCCTAGACGAATGCGCAATAACCGTTAGGAGATGATGAATGATCAGAAGGAGAATCCGGCTCGTTGTTGTTTGTGCGCTAACCCTTGGCTCTCTCACAGGAAACGCCCAAGAAGGACAAGAAATCGATCTCTCTCAGTCACTTACCCTGCAGCAGTGTATTCAACTGGCAATTGAAAATTCAACCGATATGCGGAACGCACGAATCGATACGGTGATTCAAGACTTACGTGTCAAGAATGTGCGTGCTCGCTATTATCCAGATATCTTCCTCAATGGTCGGTATCATTTTTCGGATCAAATTGATTTTGGATTTGAGCGTGAAAACTATGACCTAGGCGTCACTGGACGGTATACGCTGTGGGACAACGGACAAAGAGAGGCAAATTTCTCGCAGACAAAGGAGAGCCGCAACGCGACAACAAGTCGTAACGAACAGACGAAACAGAACCTGATTTTTCAGGTCACGCAAGCATATTATAACGTCCTCAAAGCACAAGAACTGGTGAAAGTCGATTGGGAAATCCTGGCGAGATCCCGGGAGAATACCGATCGGGTCAGGGCTTTTGTAGAGGTGGGCAGCCAAATTGAAGCTGACATTGCGACCGCTCTGGTCAGGGAGGCAAACGATGAATTCAGCCTGCTGAATGATCAAAACGCCCTTGAGATTGCGATGGCAAGCCTACCCAGGCTGATGGGGCTAGATTCGGGCACGTTGGTTACTGTCACTGAAGACAGCAGTTATCAACTGTACCGCCAAAAGGGACAAATTGAAGTGATAGAGATGTCCATCGAAGAAACCATCCAGAGGGCTTTTGAAACTCGTCCCGAATTTAAGGAACTCCAAGCCAGAATCAAGCAGCGAGAATGGGACTTGACACTGATAAAATTGGAACGTTGGCCCCAATTAAATGCGACATACAGTTACAATATCAATCTTGATGATTACCTCTATAAACGCGAGAATTTCACGAATTTCCGGAGTTGGGATGTCACAACCACATTGAGTTTCCCAATCTTTGATGGCGGCGTTACCAAGCGGCGTGTCCAAGAGGCAGAGTTGACTCTTGAACAGGCCCGTGAAGATGCCAGTGATCTGGAGCGATCTATCGCGTTAGAGGTGCGCCAAGCCTACCTCAACCGGAAGCGGGCGGAAACAGCGGTGCAGATTTCCAACACTCAAGTCCGAAACGCTGAGTTGAGCCTTAAGGTAATCAGAGGCCGTTTTGAGCAAGAACTCTCCATCCTGCTGGAACTTCTCAATGCCCAAACTGAGTTTGCGCAAGCCTTGACCAATCAAGTTCGCGCTTTTTATGACTATAAAATCGCGCAAGCCGCTTTGCAGCGGGGGATGGGAGTTATCCAATGAAACGCAAACGGACAATTATTCTTATTATCGGCATTCTGGTCCTCGTTGCTGTGGTTGCCATCCGTGCAACCATAACACGAGGTCAAAAGGACAAAGACGATGTAAACGAAAAAAAGGAGGTTGTCCGACACGGTGAATTTATCGTCAAAGTTAGAGAATCCGGCAACCTCGAACCCCTTGTCTCCGTTGACGTTCGCTCGAATGTCGAAGGGGAGATCGAGGCGCTCTATATCAAAGAAGGCGATGTCGTGGAAAAAGAGCAGGCGCTGCTCCAGATCAACGACGAGCAAATCATTGAACAGCGGAAACAGGCCGAGGCGAATCGAAATGCGCGAAAGGCACAACTGGAACAGGCAAAACTGCGCATTGAGATGACAGAGAAGCAGCAGGAGAGCCAAATTACGCAAGCCCAAAACGCCGTTAAAGCCGCAGAGGCGGTCCTCGAGTTGCTGGAGGCAAACACACGCCAACGGATTACTGAAGCTGAGACCCAAATTTCTACAACCAAAAACTTGCCTCAGCAGGACGAGATCGCGCTACGTCAGTCTGAAATTGGGCGACAGCAAGCAAACCTCACCCTTGAGCGAGCTCGGGCGGCAGAAGAATCGGCGACGGTTGCTTCTGAAACAGCCGAATCCGAATTGAAACGAAATCAGGAACTTTTCGAGAAAAAGTTGGTCTCGAAGCGGGCGCTTGAGGAAGCTGAAACACGCCGCGCAAACGCCCTTTCCCAATATGAAACCGCTCAAAAAGATGTCGAGTCTCAGATCAAGGCAGTTGAATCCCAAACCCAAACCATTGATGCAAGAAAAGAGGCGATTGCAAGCCGTAAGGCAACCTTTCAGCTTCACCAACGGAACCTAACCACAATCAGAGAATCACAGGCAGCGCAAAAAAGACAACGCCTCGCAGAGTTGGAAAATGCGAAGACACGTCTCCAACAGATTCTGGAGACAACAGATGAAGAGAGGAAACTCACCATTCACGCAGAGGTTGGCGCACAAGCGGGGCTGCTAGAAGCTGAAAGCACCCTAAAAGCCCAGGAAGAACTTGTTGATTGGACAACTGTTGTCGCGCCGATGTCAGGAACGGTTACGCTACTCAACGTCGAGGAGGGCGAAATTGTCACCTCTGGACGTTCCGCATTTTCTCGCGGCGGGCCCGCAATCCTGACCATCGCAGATCTCTCCAGAATGGTTGTCAAAACGCGGATCAACGAGGTGGACATCGCCAAGATTGAACTAGGACAAAGGGTGGAGATCCGTGTTGACGCTTACCGCGATAAAGTCTTTGAAGGCAGGGTGAGCGAAATTGCCCCAAGTGCATATACACCCCAACAAGGAAACCAACCAGCGGATGGCACGATCACTTTCGAGGTGATTATTGAAGTGATTGGATCGCCCCTCGAACTGCTGCCCGGCATGTCGGCAGACGTAGATATTATCGTCATGCAGCAGGAGGGCGTCCTTCAACTTCCTATCGATTCGGTGATCGATTCTGAAGTGTTGACGATCAAGGCAAATGTGCCAGCCGAATCGATAAGTCGTTTCAAATCCGATCAGGAAGTAGAGGTACAGAACCTCATTGGGAAGAAGTTTCCCGGCAAAGTTGGTAAAATCTCGTCGGACAAAACGCGCGGCAATGTCGAAATCTTGCTCGATGGAACGCCTCGTGGTTTGCGAACGGGACCGACTGAGGTTCACATCTTATTCTCTGACACGGATAAGATCAAAGGGATTGAAGCTGAAATTGAAAGTGAAAAGAAGTATTTCGTCCTGCTTGATAAAGAAGCCCCACAAAAAAATACCCCAAAAAAGAAAAAGGGTAAAAAGAACAAAGAAAAGGGGGTTCGGACCCGGATCGAAGTTGGGCAGCGGAATAACACTCACTTTGAGCTCATCAGCGGTCTTATCGAAGGCGATCGCGTATTCGTGCCTTCCATGCAACAACTCACACAAAAAGATCGGAGTTAGGAGTCGCGAGGTACCAATGCTAACTGATGTTCGTAAAATACTAATTGATGTTCGTAACCTGACAAAAGTGTATGAAATGGGAGATGTAAGGGTTCACGCGCTGAGAGGCGTCTCATTTACCGCCGAAAACGGTGAGTTTATTGCGGTCATGGGCCCGTCTGGTTCAGGAAAGTCTACACTGATGGACATCCTCGGCTGCCTTGCAAAGCCGACGGAAGGGGAATACTATCTCGAAGGAGAAGAAGTTGGTCAACTATCGGATAACCGTCTTGCCGAGATTCGCAATCGAAAGATTGGTTTTGTTTTTCAGTCGTATAATCTTCTACCGCGAACGAGCGCCTTGCACAATGTTGAATTGCCGCTCATCTACAGTGGGGCGGGGCGTAAGGAACGGCGACGCAGAGCTTTTGAAGCGTTGGAAGCGGTGGGGTTAGCCGATCGGGTCAGTCATAAATCCACTGAGCTGTCCGGTGGACAGATCCAGCGCGTTGCAATTGCGCGTGCGCTCGTGAATAACCCGTCAATGATCTTTGCCGATGAGCCAACGGGAAATTTGGATACCCGGTCCGGCAGCGAAATTATGGCAATTTTCGAGCAGCTAAATGAAGCAGGCAACACGATTATCATGGTCACACACGAACCCGAAATCGCAGCACATGCCCAACGCATCCTCCACATTCGGGATGGATTGATTGAGAGAGATGAAAAGATCGGGTAATCAGCGAATTGGCACATACCTTCCGGAGACGAATGAACGCTAGCGGCTGCCCCTCGGTCACAATCACGACACCCGCCCGGCTCCACTTTGCCCTCATTGATCTCAACGGCTCACTGGGCAGGATTGACGGGAGCATTGGTCTCGCAATCAATGGCCCGCATTTTGAAATTATTGCCGAACCGGCAAATCAGATTCGGATTGCGTCTACCCAATACGAGGTGCGAGCGCGTGCTGTTGTCGAAAAGCTTCGAGCAAAATACAGCTTTCCGGGCATCCACCTTCAGCTTGTCTCTGAAATCCCACCGCATTCCGGATTTGGCTCCGGGACACAATTGGCTTTAGGCATCGCCCAAGCGGTAAATATGCTTTACGATTTGAACTTGAGTGTAGCAGATTTGGCATGTACCGTCGGGCGCGGCGGTACATCAGGCATCGGCATTACCGCATTTGAACGGGGCGGGTTCATCCTTGATGGCGGTCACCGCTTCCCCAATCAAAAATCTTCTTTCTCACCCTCCTCCGCAGCGGGTAACGTTCCCGCGCCCCCGCTTCTCCTCTGTCATCCCTTCCCGGATTGGGAATTGCTCATCGTGATTCCGCGTTGCACGCATATCTCTGGCAAGACAGAGATTCAACTCTTCAAAACCCTCTGTCCCCAACCTAGAGCCACCGCCGAACAACTCTCCCACCTCATCCTCCTCAAGTTATTGCCGGCAATCTTTGAAAAGGACCGCCATGCCTTTGGATCCGCGATTAACGACATTCAGACCTTTGGCTGGAAAAAGGTTGAAATTGATGCCCAAGGCGGCATTCTGCAACGGACGCTTGACTTTTTACATGACAACGGCGCAATTGGTGCGGGTGTGAGCAGTTGGGGACCGGCGATCTTCGCCGTTGGGGATGACCTCCTCACCTTAAAAGGAAAGACAGAGGCGTTCCTCCAAACGTTGCCGGAAAGTGGAACCTGCTTTATCACGAATGCAAACAACGTTGGAGCACAGGTTAAAGTCTCCTAAGCTTCGGGCGTCCCCCTGTACCGCCCCTGGGGGTTACAAACCTCGCCGTTCAGGATGGGGTAGTTGACCATCCAGCTATATGACAATCTCAGTCCCGATGCCCAATTGCGTAAAAACCTCTAGCAAAATCGCATGGCTAATTCGACCGTCAATAATATGCGTTTTCCAGACCCCGCCCTGGAGTGCAGTCACACACGCTTCGACTTTCGGTAACATCCCTGTGCCAATCACTCCATCGGCAATCAACCCTTCAATTTCATTGGTTCTTATTCTCGATATCAGCGTGGATTCATCGTGCAAATCTCGTAAGATGCCGCGTTGATCTGTCAACAGAATCAGCTTTTCTGCGTTGAGGGCAGCAGCTATTTCTCCTGCCATTGTATCCGCGTTGATGTTATACGTGCAATCATCATCTCCCACACCGTTTGGTGCGAGCACCGGGATATAACCTTCTCGATCCAGGGTGATGAGTACCTCTGGCTTAACATCAACAATCTCTCCGACAAAACCTATATCCACGGAGGTTGTCCTTCCGTGTTCATCGATGACCTGCGGGCGGTGTTTCTGCACACGGATGAGGTTCGCATCCTTCCCACAAAGCCCAACCGCTTTTCCGCCGTGCAGGTTAATCAGTGAGACAATTTCTTTGTTGATTACCCCCGCGAGGACCATTTCAGCGATCTCAACCGTCTCCGAATCGGTGACTCGCAAGCCTTGTACAAACTCCGCCTCCTTGCCGACTCGCTGCATCCATTCGCTGATCTGCTCTCCGCCGCCATGCACCACAACAGGGTGCATACCGACATACTTCATCAACACGACATCCTGCATCACGCTGTGCTTGAGCGATTCCTGCTTCATCGCAGAGCCCCCGTACTTAATCACGATTGTTTTGCCCGAAAAACTCCGAATGTACGGCAACGCCTCAATTAGAATATCTGCTTTTTTGACGAGTTCATCCATTCATGACCTCCGGTTTTTTGATTTCGGTGCTACTTCAGAATCAACATTTTCCGTTTAGCGGTGAATTCACCGGCCCTCAATCCGTAGAAATAAATTCCACTGGTAACAGGTTCACCTTGAGCATTTAATCCCTCCCAATACGCGGCGCGGTCTTGGGTCAGATAATTGCCGGCCGGCAAGCGCCCCAGATAAAAGGTACGAATCAGGCTGCCGCCGGAATGGTAGATGTGGATGGTGACACGCGCTTCCTCGCCAAGCTGAAACGGAATTCGATGGGTAGCTGATATTACGTCCGATAGTCCGCATTGATCCGAATATAATCGTAAGAATAGTCGCACGTCCACATCGTGACCTCTGCATCGCCGGCATTCAGGTCAACCGTGATTGTCACGGTATCTTTGGAAAAGAGGTCAGTTGCTTTATCCTCATCAAAACCCGCGTCCATTCCGTCTTTGACGAGCTGATAGCCGCCGAGCCAGACATCCACCTGATACGGGTCGAACTCCGCTTCCGATTTTCCGACCGCCATCATGATGCGCCCCCAATTTGCGTCTGCCCCAAAGACAGCAGTCTTCACAAGTGGCGATTCCGCGATTGCACGGGCTGCCATCTCTCCTTCCGCTTCGTTCTTTGCACCCTTCACGATGACTTCGATCAGCTTCGTCGCGCCCTCTCCATCCTGCGCGATCATCTTCGCCAACTCAACGCAGACAAAATTCAGCCCCTCATGGAACGCCTCACAATCATCGCCTGCTGTTTCGGTAATCTCCGGATTCCCTGCGGCGCCTGTCGCCAAGATTAACACAGTGTCGTTTGTGCTTCTATCCGAATCGACCGTCATGCGATTGAAGGACTTCACAACGGACTCGCGTAATACAGTTTGTAGCGCCTCACTGGTGATGTTCGCGTCCGTCGCCAGAAAAGCGAGCATCGTTGCCATATTTGGGGCGATCATCCCAGCACCTTTCGTCATGCCACCAATTCTCACCGTTTTGCCCCCAATCTCAAGCTCAACCGCGATCTCTTTGGGGACAGTATCCGTCGTCATGATTGCGAGCGCGGCATCATGGTCGCCTTCCGTTTGCAAGGCATCGGCGGCGAGACGGATGCCGTGAGCAATCGTATCCATCGGTAATTGCTGTCCGATGACGCCCGTCGAAGCCACTAACACAAGACACGGATCGATACCGAGCGCCTCCCCTGCGAGCGAGGTCATCTGACGGGCATTCGCTATGCCTTGTTCGCCTGTGCATGCGTTGGCGTTCTTGCTGTTGACGACAATCGCTTGCGCCGTATGGTCACTGAGATGTTCGCGGCAAACCAAAACGACCGGCGCACAAACACGATTCCGTGTGAAAACGCCTGCCGCAACCGCCGGCGCATCCGCCGTGATCAGCGCAACATCCTTTTCGTTATTCGGTTTCAGTCCTGCATGGACGCCTGCGGCGTTTATTCCCGGCACCGCCGTGATTCCGCCGTCGATCTGTTTCATCAAAACTCTCCATCGGGTAAAGGTTCAATTTCCCTGTATCCCACTTTCCCTGTATCCCACTGTATCCTATTACTAATTGGTGCGTCAATTATAGCGAGTCATACGAGAATTGTCAATCGTCAATTCTATTTTGGATTGCTAAGATGTTGCTTTGGTGGTATAATGCGGATACCCTTTCGAGGTTTATTCTGATGAACTGCAAGTCCAATTTAACCCCATTATCAAGGAGAAAGAATATTATCTTGATAGGAATGTGGATCTAAGTACCTGTAATCCTAAACGAATACGATAGTCAAGACAGGTTTGAAATTTGTTATCCTGTCACAGATCTGTTTCAGTAAAATGAATCTGTATAAAAAATACGAACCGAATGAAGGATATACGCGGATTATTGAGCGCGGCGAAATGGGAATAGCGCATCTCGATTTTGGCATCGTCAATCTCGGCGTCGGTGGATTTTTCTTTGAAGACACTGCAGATAACGAAGTTTCGCTGATTGTGCTAGGTGGCAGATGCGAACTGCTTGTTGGGCACAATGGGAATAAGGCGCACGGCCTCATCGGTGAACGTCCAAACGTCTTTGGCGACGAAGCGCATCGTGCGTATATCCCTTATCGGACGACATATGAGCTCTTTGCGCACGACGAGTCTGCCGAGGTTGCAGTCTGCAAAACTCCCTCTCATCTCGAAACAGCAGCCGTCATCCTCGAACCGGGCGACGATTTCAACGATAGCGAACACGCGTCGATTATCAGCGAAACATCCGTTCACTTGATTTCTGGTGAAGCAGTCTGCTTCTATCGCTTCGATTCCGCGACGGGTGGTGCATTTCTACGCATCTACAGCAATAGCGATTCATATGATCAAACCATGCGGATTGGCCACAATGATGTGTTCGCGTTGCCCAAAAGTTATCATGCAGAACTTGTGGAATCGAAGGATCGGCTGTATTGCCTCTCGATTTCTTTTGTTGGGAAAGAATTTTGAAAAAATGTGAGTCATCGATCGCCCCCGAGACAGTTCTAAGCTGGAAGACCGATGCCGCGTGAAGGCGCGTATGCCATCCGAAATCGCCCCGAAATCCGAGAAATTATCGAGGAAGTTAAATTAGGACGATATTTCGTTATCTATGCGTCGAGACAAGTGGGCAAAACCCCGTTGATTCAGGAGGTTGTCGAGAAGCTTGAACCCGATGAAACCTATCTGGTTTTATATCTCCAATGTCAAGCTCTGAGCTCAATGAGCAGCGATTCTATCAGATTCTTGCAAAGGAGATGTTGTTTGAAATCGAGATTGGTTTAACCAAGAAGAGTATCAGGAAACTCTAATTAAAAGGGCTTGCCACTAAAGATGATATTAACCGAATAGAAACAAAACTAGAAGCACTTAATCAGAATTTTATTGACCATTTGAAAGGACACCCCTAACTCTCTAACGAAGTGAGATCCCGATTTATCGGGACCTTACGGAGGATTTACCATGAAATGCACCATGTCGGTTTCGATCCCGATCTTATCGGGGCTCGTTTTGACAATTCTGTTTGTTTTCCCTGTGATTGGGTTCTCGGAACTTACCGAGAAAGACTTAGAGAAAATCCAACAAATCGTTCAATCTGAAGTGAATACCATCAAGCAAGACATAACAGAAGTTGAACTCCGATTAATTGAGAAGATACGTGAATCGGAGAATCGGCTTCAATCTCAATTTAACGTTGCTCTGGATAACCGAACCAACGACATCATGATAATCTTTGCCGTAGTTTCTATGGGGTTCTTCCTTCTGTTCGGTTGCATCCTACTAGTTGGCGCATTGCGAAACCGTCAGCCTAAATTGCGAAACCGTCAGCCTAACAAGAAACTTATCATTCTTATGATGATTAGCCTCGCCGGTGCGTTGCTATGTCGAGTACCTCCCATCAATGCACAGCCAGATAGGTTTTTTGGAGATATTGTCTGTACTCGGTTAACTGTCTTGAATCGAAATCAAAGAGAAGTCGTGAGCATATTTCCCTATGGGGATGATGGTGGAAGTATTCAGATTCACGGGAAGCCGGGACAACGCGCTGTCATGGGCACCGATGGGGATGGCGGACAGGTCTTACTTAGAGGCAAGCATGGTGATGTTAGCATATACACCGATGGACAGGGTGGACGACTTAATATTTCCTCTAGTAAGTCTGGGAAAGCTACCATGCTAATCAATGAGTATGGTGGAAGCATTAGTCTTAGTCAAACAAGTAAAATAAGTCGCGAACAGGGCATACTAGATGGTATAAATGAACCTGGGGATTTGCGGCTAGTAGACCCACGAGGACATGAAAGAATGTTCATAGGGGTAGATGAAGATGGAAACGGCGTAATAGCAAAATGGGACAAGAACGGGTATCGTCTCAAATGATAGAAATCGTTGGAACCCTCTTAGCCCTGATAATCGGCTTGATTTTGGCTTCACTCGGTTGGGGCTGTTGGGACTTAATTTTGAAAACTTGGAAATTTTACCGATAGAAACACTTAACCTACGGCGGATCTAACAATATCAAGCAACCCTTACCCTATGCTAAACCCTAACGAAGAACTTCGAGAGATGTTGAAAGAGGCTCTCGAAATAACAACTCGGAATAGTCGCCAGATTGATAAACTTGCCCGAACAACAGATCCCCGATGACGTGATGGATTTCATCGCCGATAAGACGGGAGGACAACCGTATCTGATCTGGCCGTCAAAATTCTGGTCACGGAGATTAAACCCTACACCGACTCCCGATCCATCATCCTTGCCGACGCCGAAGCAGCTTACATGAAGATACTCAACATGCGCGGCAACACCAATCTGGATTCCATTCGCAAGCGAATTCAACCGGCGGAACATCGTGAGCGGCTGATGACGATCCTGACACAAGGGAATGTCCGCTATAATTTGAATGACCCCATTCTGGAGGAGTTGATCACCTTCGGCGTTATCAGCGATCAAAGTAGCTACTGTGCCATCAGCAATCCTGCCTACGCGCACACGATTATCACGTTGTACATGCCGTGACACAATGGTTCCGTGGAGGAATACTTCCCCGACGGCCATCAGCAGGTCATTGATGCGGATGGATTCATCAACCTCCACACGGTCATTGAGCAATTCCAGTATTTCCTGCCGAAGGTCGATCCCGCTTTCTACTTTCCCAACCAGACGCCGGTGGAAATTGTTCCACAATACTTTCTGTTCAGCCAATTGGAGGTGCTCTGCGCCTACACTGGTGGACACGTCTGCGCCGAAGTGCATCAAGGCAGCAAACGGATGGATCTGGTTCTCTTTGAGACGGCGGGACGGAAGCAGGTGATCGAATACAAAATCTGGCGCGGGCCTGCTTATCGGCAAAACGGACGGAATCAGTTAGCCGACTACCTGATTCACGAAGGGTTGGCGGAGGGGTATCTGGTTTTCCTCGCTCACGGGGGAAAGCAAGCTACAGTTTTAATCAAGCTGACATGGGTGGTAGGTGCATTTACGAAAAGCCAGTTTGAATATATCATTACCTTACCTAAAAGGTTGAGCGAGTGGGCAAAGGGGTGAGACAAGGACAGGAAGAAGGTAGGACAGGAAGAAGGTAGGAAAGGGAAGGGATGGTAGAATGGAAGGAGAGGAAGAATTTCCCGCAACACGCATAAGGATAGCCCGCACCGTAATGAATGCTCAATTCATAGAGTCCCCCATCAAGATGCCGATGGTCTCCAAGATTTCCACGACGGACACGAGGAATCCTGTCAAGTATCTTAGTTGGTTTGTAAGTCGGGCTGTGGGAGTGGCGAGGATAACACCGCCACATTTCGCCTTTCCGTTTGAAATGGTCAGATTTCTCCTGTGGAAGCGAGGCTGGCCAAATTGCCTATTCCCCCTCGATAAGTTCACCGGCCTTCTTTTTGAAGGCAATCGCGCTTCGTGAAACCTCGACTTTCACATTTTCTGCGATTATTAGCACGACAATATCTTTGTCCACGCCCACAATTTTTCCATGTAAGCCACCCGTCGTGACGACTTCATCTGCCTTTGACAGATTGCTCAGCATGTTCTGATGTTTTTTCCGTTTAAGCTGTTCAGGGCGCAAGATCAGAAAGTAGAAGATTGGTATCATCAGAAGAATCGGAATGAAAGCCTCCATAGTTTATGTCCTCCAGATTAAAGAATGAGCATTGCATCGCCATAGCTATAAAAGCGATACTTTTGTACAATAGCTTCCTGGTAAGCCGCAAAAATAAATTCACGCCCGGCAAATGCGCTGACGAGCATAAGCAAAGTTGATTTCGGCAAATGAAAATTAGTAATCAAAGCGTCAACAACTTTGAACTGATAACCGGGATAGATAAAAATATCCGTATATCCTTTATAAGGAACGATTCCCCAGTCTGAGGCAACCGTTTCGAGTGCTCGAACTGAGGTTGTCCCGACCGTAACGACTTTTCGCCCCCGCTGTTTTGCGACGTTAATCTGATTAGCAGTTGCCTGAGAGATCTCAAAATATTCTGCGTGCATCTTGTGTGCTCCAATATCTTCCACTTTGACGGGTTGGAAAGTGCCGAGTCCAACATGCAGTGTAAGAGTAACAAGGTCAACACCACCTCGCTTGAGTCCTGCCAGCAACCCCTGCGTAAAATGTAACCCCGCCGTTGGCGCAGCGATTGCTCCTTCCACCTTCGCATAAACACATTGATACCCCTCTTGATCGGTGGGGTTCGGTTCACGTTTGATATAAAGCGGCAGGGGAATTTGACCGATTTGTGCGAGAATTGGCTGAAAATCTCCGTTGTATTTGAATCGTACAGTATAGATACCATCCTTTGATTTGGCAAGAATCTGTCCCGTCAGCAACTCATCACCAAACACGACACAGGTTCCTCGCGTGACGCGCCTGCCTGGCTTAACTAACGCCTCCCAGACATTCGCCCGTTTCGGATGGATTAAAAGAAATTCAACCTTCCCGCCGGTTGGCTGTTTCCGCCCGATTAATCGTGCTGGAATGACTTTGGTATTGTTGATGACAAGCAGGGAAGGAGAAGGGAGAAACTCGCCGATTTGTGAGAATTGCGTGTGGTGAATTTCGCGTGTCTGCCGATCAATGACCATTAGGCGGCTTCCATCCCTTTGCTGAAGAGGATACTGGGCGATAAGTGCTTCGGGCAGGTCATATTCATAATCGGTGAGTTTCATGCTTGTTATTTTTTGGAACCGGAAGAGAGGATTGGCAAAACCCCGATTACAGATCGGGGTCGTCAAAGGAAAGAAAACAGGTTTAGAAAAGCGTGGGATATCCAGGTGGGTCATACCCCAGGTGCTCATAAGCCGCATCTGTTGCGGCACGTCCCATTGGAGTCAAAGACAAAAACCCAATTTTGATTAAGTATGGTTCGTAAACTTCTTCAATAGTCCGCTCATCTTCACTCACGGCAACCGCAATTGATTTTAGCCCAGCCCGACCACTGAACTTTTCAATGAGTGTCCGCAAATAAAATCTATCACTTTCGTCCAAGCCGAGTTCGTCAATTTTGAAAAAATCCAGCGCTTCTTGAGCGATTTCATAAGTGATAACTCCATCGGATTTAACCGTTGCATAATCCCGGACTTTTTTCAACAGGTTTCCCGCAATCCGCATGGTACCTCGTGAGCGGCGAGCCAGTTCACGTTCCGCTTCTTCTTCAATGATGGTATTCAACCAAAGGCTCATTCGGTTAATAGCAATCTGAGTCTCATCGGCTGTGTAATAATCGAGATGAATGCGAATCCCAAATCGATCTCGAAAAGGTCCCCCTAACAACCCTTCACGAGTGGTCGCACCCACAAGGGTAAAGCGGGCGAGTGGCACTGGAATAATATCCGCTGAAGGTCCTTGCCCAATTGGTAAATCCAATTTATAATCTTCCATTGCGGGATACATAGACTCCTGGACATAGCCCTTCATTCGATGAATTTCATCGACAAAAAGGATTTCCCGTTCTTCCAGGTTCGTTAAGATCGTCGCAAGGTCCAGGCGTTCCATCACGGGGCCAACTGCTGACTTCAAGCCGCTTCCCATTTCACTGGCAACAATCCGAGCGAGCGTTGTCTTACCCAGTCCGGGGGGACCGACAAAGAGAATGTGCGCTAATGCCTGTCCTCGACTTTTGGCGGCTTCGATATGGATGCGCAGTTGCTCTTTAACCTGTTCCTGCCCAATAAACTCCTCAAGGGTCTGGGGCCTCAGGCTGTAATGGTTGCCATCCGACCCGCCGTTATCCGAACCGTTGAGAAGTTTTTGCATCTGTTTATCCATTGGGCAGCTCACTAATTTAATCGAGCAAGAGCAAATCGAATCAACTCTTCCCGTTTTGCTACAGGTCCTAAGATTTTCTGCGCTTCTGTAATTGCTCGCTCTGCAGCAAACTCAGAAGCTCCCAAACCAACCAAAACCTTCACGCCCTCGTCCGTATACTTTTGAATCTCACCTGCATCAACTTTGGCATCAAATTGAATTTTACGAATTGTGTTCTTGAGTTTGATGATGATGAGTTGTGCTAGTTCTTTATTAAGGCGCGGTACTCGCATCAAAGTGGTGTGATCGCCATCACGGACAGCACGTTGAAATTCGGCAGGAGAGAGTTTTGACACAATATTTAACGCTAAGGCGGGACCAACCCCTTTTACCATGAGGGCTGTTTCAAAGACTTTGAGTTCATCCCTTGACGTGAACCCATAAAGCTTGACTTCGTTCTCTCGACAGTGATAATACGTGTAAAATGTGATTTCGGATCCAATTTCTGGCAACTTATCTTTTGTGCTCGGCGGAACCTCAACACTGTATCCGACTCCATTGACATCAATAACAGCTTGCTTTGAATCCTTAATCGCTAAGACGCCCTTTACGAACGAAATCATGAATTTTTGTACCTTTCGCGCAATTGTAGCACTTTATGGGAACGTGCGTGACAAATTGCTAGGGCAAGCGCATCCGCCGCATGATCGGGTTGGGGAATCTCATTAAGCTTGAGCAAGATCTTAACCATTTCCTGGACCTGGCGTTTACTGGCTTTACCGTATCCAACAACCGCTTGCTTAACCTGGGCTGGCGGATAACTATAGACTTGCCGATTTGTATTTGCAGCTACCAGTTTAGTGATGCCTCTTGTCTCTCCCACAGCAAACGCGCTGCTTACATTCTTGCTAAAAAAGACGTCCTCAAGTACAAATAAATCCGGTTGGTGTTGAGAGACTAACTGACTCAGTTTGTCATAGATGATTTTCAAACGATAAGCGGATTCTTCCTTTGATTCTGTCCGAATGGATCCAAAATCAAGGACTGATAGTGTCGAGTGATCGACTTTAATGAAGCCATAGCCGGTATGTGCAATTCCGGGGTCTATTCCAAGAATAATCATTCTCAAGCAATAAATTAGGCTGCCGCTTCTAAGATCTCGTCGGGGATGTCGAAGTTCGCATAAACTTTTTGTACGTCGTCACTATCTTCTAAAGCTTCCATCAACCGCAGCATCCGCCCAGCTTCCTTACCTTCTAATTTCACTGTATTTTGAGGAAACATGGTGATTTCGGCATCAAGAATCATTGCGCCGGATGCTTCAACGGCTTCTCTTACTGCATCAAAGTTGTCAGTAGAAGTGATAATTTCAATACGATCATCCAGGGACGTTATGTCACCTGCTCCCGATTCGACAGCAATCATAAAAAGCTCATCTTCATCAATACTATCTTTTTCGACAACAATCAATCCGCCCTTATCAAACAGCCATGAGACGCAACCTCGTGCGCCCATATTCCCTCCATGTTTGCTCAAAATATGTCTCACATCAGCAATTGCTCGATTTTTGTTGTCGGTCAAGACCTCAATCATGATTGCGACCCCACCGGGGCCATATCCTTCATACAGGACTTCTTCATAATCCACGCCATCAAGTTCGCCAGTCCCGCGTAAAATTGCTTTTTCAATTGTGTCATTCGACACATTCTTTGATTTTGCAGCTAACGCTGCAGTCCTCAAACGCGGATTTATTTCGGTATCGGCGCCACCGATTCGTGCCGCAACAGTGATCTCTTTAATTAATTTCCCGAAGAGCTTTCCACGTTTGGCATCAACAGCAGCCTTACGGTGTTTAATTGACGACCATTTAGAATGACCTGACATTTGTTCCTCCCTGATTCATATAGTCTTGCCTATTTTAGCATACGGGCAAAGGAGATGCAAGAAAATCGTTTCGCTGTTTATAAAAGACTTGCCTCAACATGAAAAAAGCCCCGATCTAAGGATCGGGGCCAATTTAAGTTTCCCGGCAGCGACCTACTTTCCCACGAAGTTACCCTCGAAGTATCATCAGCGCTGAAGGGCTTAACTGCCGTGTTCGGAATGAGTACGGGTGTTTCCCCTTCGCTATTGCCACCGGAAAAATATGCTAAATTCTTCCAAAAGAAATATATTTGACAATTATATAGATTTGAATATGACAGCTATATGTAATTAAGATATCAAGCCTTCGGCTTATTAGTACCAGTCAGCTAAACGGCTCACACCGCTTACACCTCTGGCCTATCAACCTCTTAGTCTTAAAGGAGCCTTATAAGATTAACTCTTCAGGATATCTCATCTTGAGGTGAGCTTCACGCTTAGATGCTTTCAGCGTTTATCTCTTCCGAACATAGCTACCCAGCGATGCCACTGGCGTGACAACTGGCACACTAGAGGTTCGTCCACCACGGTCTTCTCATACTAGCGGCAGGTCCTCTCAAATATCCTACGCCCGTAACGGATAGGGACCGAACTGTCTTACGACGTTCTAAACCCAGCTCACGTACCACTTTAATGGGCGAACAGCCCAACCCTTGGGACCTGCTGCAGCCCCAGGATGTGATGAGCCGACATCGAGGTGCCGAACAGCGCCGTCGCTGTGGGCGCTTGGGCGCTACCAGCCTGTTATCCCCGGAGTACCTTTTATCCGTTGAGTCACGGCCTTTCCACACAGTACCGCAAGATCACTAAGCCCTGCTTTCGCACCTGCTCGACATGTCTGTCTTGCAGTCAAGCTCCCTTCTGCCTTTACACTCTACGCGCGGTTTCCAATCGCGCTGAGGGAACCTTAGGGCGGCTCCGTTACAATTTAGGAGCCGACCGCCCCAGTCAAACTACCCACCTGACACTGTCTTCGATTCGGATGACGAACCAGAGTTAGAATTTCAATACAACAGAAGTGGTATTTCAAGGACGACTCCACTGAAGCTAGCGCCCCAGTTTCACAGTCTCCCACCTATCCTACATAAGCTACATTAAAACCCAATATCAGGCTATAGTAAAGGTTCACGGGGTCTTTCCGTCCTGTTACGGGTAACCGGCATCTTCACCGGTATTACAATTTCGCCGAGTCTCTCGCGGAGACAGTGCCCATGTCGTTACGCCATTCGTGCAGGTCGGATTTTACCCGACGAGGAATTTCGCTACCTTAGGACGGTTATAGTTACCGCCGCCGTTTACCTGAAGCTTCAGTTCAGAGCTGCCGGGCGAACCCTTGACTCTTCCCCTTAACCATATGGCACCGGGCAGGCGTCAGTCCCTATACATCATCTTACGATTTTGCAGAGACCTGTGTTTTTAGTAAACAGTCGCACGGGCCATTTCACTGCGGCTTTTTTCGGCTCCCCATGCAAGATGGTTCACCTACTTCAAGCACCCCTTCTCCCGAAGTTACGGGGTCATTTTGCCGAGTTCCTTAGCGAGAGTTCTCTCGAGCGCCTTAGGATTCTCTCCTCGCCTACCTGTGTCGGTTTGCGGTACGGACACCCTTCAGACTCGCTTAGAGGCTTTTCTTGGCAGACAGTCAACCCGGCTTACGGCCTAGCGGCCTACCTATCACCCCCTGGAGTTAAGACGTTCCGGATTTGCCTAGAACGCCCTCCATCGGGCTTTGTCCGGCACTACCATCCACCGGTGGAGTCTAATGCCTGCGTCCCCCCATCGCTCAAATGTCTGAAAAGCGGTGCAGGAATATTATACCTGCTTCCCATCGCTTACGCCTTTCGGCCTCAGCTTAGGGTCCGACTAACCCTGGGTGGAATTGCCTTGCCCAGGAACCCTTAGGCTTTCGGCGAACAAGCTTCTAACTTGTTTTATCGCTACTCATGCCGGCATAATCACTTCTAATTCGTCCAGAATATCTTTCGATCTTCCTTCGCTCTATTATAGAACGCTCCCCTACCACTATCCCTGACTTATAGAAACCAAGGATAATCCGCAGCTTCGGTAACAGGCTTGAGCCCCGAGAATTTTCGGTGCAAAGCCACTTGACCAGTGAGCTATTACGCACTCTTTAAATGAATGGCTGCTTCTAAGCCAACATCCTGGCTGTCTGGGCAACGACACATCCTTTACCACTTAGCCTGTATTTGGGGACCTTAGCTGGCGATCTGGGCTTTTATCCCTTTTGTCAGTAGAGCTTATCCCCTACTGACTGACTCCCATGCTTTAGACAATGGCATTTGCAGTTTAACTGGAATTGCTAACCTGGTAGGGCCGCTAATCCAATCAGTGCTCTACCACCACTGCCAAACACATGAGGCTAGCCCTAAAGCTATTTCGGGGAGAACCAGCTATCACTGGGTTTGATTAGCCTTTCACTCCGATCCACAGGTCATCCCCCAAGTTTTCAGCCTTGGTGGGTTCAGGCCTCCACATACTTTTACGTATGCTTCACCTTGCCCATGGATAGATCACCCAGTTTCGGGTCTACTCCATGCAACTTTTTCGCCCTATTCAGACTCGCTTTCGCTACGGCTACGCTTCGGAGAAGCTTAACCTTGCTACACAGAATAAGTCACCGGCTCATTATGCAAAAGGCACGCAGTCATGCATGTCAAGTAAACTTGACTTAGCACTTCCACAGCTTGTAGGCTATACGGTTTCAGGAACTATTTCACTCCCCTAGCGGGGGTACTTTTCACCTTTCCTTCACAGTACTTCTTCACTATCGGTCGCCAGGTCATATTTAGCCTTAGGAGGTGGTCCTCCTGGATTCCTACAGGTTAGGCTATCCCATAGTACTTGGGAATAATATTCAGGAAGCCAAGTTTCTTTCGCTCACGGGACTGTTACCCTCTTTGGTAGCCCTATTCCAGAAGCTTTAAGCTAAAGACCTGGTTTGTAACTTCCCGGCTTAACCATACTTAAGCCCGATATTACCCCACAACCCTGAGTATACAACACGTATGGGCTTTCACATATACTCAGTTTAGGCTTTTCCCTTTTCGCTCGCCGCTACTGGGGGAATCGAATTTTCTTTCTTTTCCTCAGGTTACTGAGATGTTTCACTTCTCCTGGTTCGCCTTTGCATCCATACAAATGCAAATAACAGGTAAAACCTGCTCGGTTTCCCGATTCGGGAATCTCCGGATCAATGCTTACTAAACAACTACCCGAAGCTTTTCGCAGTTTGTCACGCCCTTCATCGCCACCTGGCACCAAGGCATCCACCGCAAGCCCTTAGTAGCTTGATAAGTTCTTTAGAAGCCGATAATTCAAATCTATACAATTGTCAAAGATCTAAAGCTGTCATGCTTAGTGGAGATGAGCGGAGTCGAACCGCTGGCCTCCCCGTTGCAAACGGGGTGCTCTCCCAAACTGAGCTACACCCCCACATAGAGATGGTAGGCTTATCTGGAATCGAACCAGAGACCTCGCGCTTATCAGGCGCGCGCTCTAACCACCTGAGCTATAAGCCCCTATAATAAATTAAAGATGCTTGCTAGAAAGCTAAATAGAATTCTGACATGTACATCAACGAGCGTGGGTATATCAATTTCGCTTAAAAGCTATATACCCTGCACTCCTTAGAAAGGAGGTGATCCAGCCGCAGGTTCCCCTACGGCTACCTTGTTACGACTTCGCCCCAGTCATTGGTCTCATTTTCGACAGCTGCCTCCCGAAGGTTAGCCCACCGGCTTCGAATGCTACCAACTTCCATGGCGTGACGGGCGGTGTGTACAAGGGCCGGGAACATATTCACCGCGACCTGCTGATTCGCGATTACTAGCGATTCCAACTTCATGTAGTCGAGTTGCAGACTACAATCCGAACTGAGGCCGGCTTTTTGGGATTCGCTCCACCTCACGGTTTAGCTACCCTCTGTACCGACCATTGTAGCACGTGTGCAGCCCAGGGCATAAGGGCCATGCGGACTTGACGTCATCCCCACCTTCCTCTGGCTCGTCACCAGCGGTCTCGCTAGAGTCCCCAGCATTACCTGATGGTAACTAACGACAGGGGTTGCGCTCGTTGCGGGACTTAACCCAACATCTCACGACACGAGCTGACGACAGCCATGCAGCACCTGTCACTCCGTCCTAAAAGGAAAACCATATTTCTATGGCAGTCAAAGCGATGTCAAGCCCTGGATAAGGTTCTTCGCGTTGCTTCGAATTAAGCGACATGCTCCACCGCTTGTGCGGCCCCCCGTCAATTACCTTGAGTTTTAACCTTGCGGTCGTACTCCCCAGGCGGGGTACTTAATGCGTTAGCTACAGCACAGGAGGAATCAATACCTCCTACACTTAGTACCCATCGTTTACGGCTTGGACTACCGGGGTATCTAATCCCGTTCGCTCCCCAAGCTTTCGTATCTCAGCGTCAGTATCGGACCAGAAAGCTGCCTTCGCCATAGGTGTTCTATAAGATATCTACGCATTTCACCGCTACACCTTACATTCCACTTTCCTCTTCCGTACTCAAGCCATACAGTATCAAGCGCAGTTGCTCGGTTGAGCCAAGCGATTTCACACTTGACTGATATGGCCGCCTACACACGCTTTACGCCCAGTGATTCCGGACAACGCTAGCCCCCCACGTCTTACCGCAGCTGCTGGCACGTGAGTTAGCTGGGACTTTCTACTATGGTACCGTCAAGATAGCTGGCTTATCACCAGCTAACAGTTCTTCCCATAACACAGAGGTTTACAATCCGAAGACCTTCATCCCCCACGCGGCGTCACATCGTCAGGGTTGCCCCCATTGCGAAATATTCTCGACTGCAGCCTCCCGCAGGAGTTTGGGCAGTGTCTCAGTCCCAATGTGGCTAATCATCCTCTCAGACTAGCTACCCATTGAAGCCTTGGTGAGCCATTACCTCACCAACTAGCTAATAGGACGCAGGCTCATCTCCGAGCGGCAGATCTGTAAAGACCCACCTTTCATTGAGAGATCCGAAGATTTCCCAATCGTATACAGTATTAGCAGCCCTTTCGGTAGTCTTACGACGCTGTTATCCCTATCTCGAAGGTAGATTACCTACGCGTTACTCACCCTTTCGCCACTTTCCTCAGCAGCCGAAGCCGCTGATTCTCGTACGACTTGCATGCCTAATCTACGCCGCTAGCGTTCGTCCTGAGCCGGTATCATACTCTCCAATAAAGTCATGAAAAAACTTGCTAATCGCTATGGATTAACAAGAAATTCTAAGTTGACAAGAGGGCTTATAAAACAAGCCCTAAAACACACTAAAAACAGCAACACATGTCAAAAAACTATTTAGCTTTCAAAGAGCATCTTTTGACCTCCTTAACGGAGGCAAGCGGAATTATAACATACGATTTTCACCCTGTCAAGAGAAAATGGAGACTTTTCCTTCCATTTTAATGCAAATCTTGTGTGGCACGACTGGGTAAGCCGCCGCTAATCGCCGGTAGGAAATGAATTTCCGTTTCTTCGTTCACAGGTTTACGCATCCCTTCCCGTGAAATGACGCCGTCAACGTATACCGAAATGCCTCGACGAATTCGATCGCCATCACAGAGCCGATCTTTGAAGCCGGGATAGGACGCCTCCAGATTATCAACAACTTGTCGCAACGTTGTTCCTTCCACGACGACTTTATCCGTACCATTTGTGAGTTTCTGCATAAGCGGAGGAATTGCTACCGTTGGCATGGAACTAAATCACCTTCCGTGAATTCATGCTTAGAACCTGTTTGAAAATTCGTAGCCTCAATTCCTGCAACCGCTACGGCGTATACATTCTTGCGTTTTATCGCGGAAAGGAATTCCTCGAAGGGATGCAACCTTTATGCGGTTTCAGTGCAATTTTAAAACAGGCTCTTAATGTCAGTGAATCAGGAATACAGGCTGTAGAAAATCCTGTATCCCTGATTGTGAAAAGATGTTTAGATCTTCCCCATTGCTTTGAGGATACGCCCCGGTGACATCGGAAGTTCTTTCATCCGAACACCGACTGCGCGATAAATTGCATTCGCAATGGCGGCTGGTGGTGCGACGATTGGCGTTTCTCCGACACCCCTGACGCCATAGGGATGGCCGGGGTTAGGAACTTCAACAATCACCGCATCAATCATCGGCAGGTCAAGACAGGTGGGTATACGGTAATCGAGGAAACTCGCATTGGTCATCTCACCTTTTTCGTTGTAAATGTATTCTTCGTTTAGCGCCCAACCGATGCCTTGAACCGCCCCACCCTGCATCTGTCCTTCTACATAGCTTGGGTGGACAGCTTTGCCAGCATCTTGGGCCGTCGTATAGCGCAGGATTTGGACCTTGCCGGTGTCCGGATCGACCTCGACATCAACGAGGTGCGTGCCAATCGAGGGGCCAGGTTGGTTTGGATCGGCGGAGGCACGTCCAACAATTGGTCCGCCGGTCTCATCAAGCTTTCCTGCCAAACCTTTGAAGTCGATCTCCTCCTCTTTGCCGTTGACGCACCGAAATAGGCCGTCGGCAAATTCCACTTCACCCGTATCAACTTCCCACAGTTTCGCTGCGCGCTCGATTAGCTGTCGTTTGACATCTTGAGCGGCTTCATAAGCGGCATATCCTGTCGCAAACGCAGTGCGGCTTCCTCCCGTCACATCCGTATAACCAACTGAATTGGTGTCAACCACAGTGGGCGTAACCGACTCGGCAGAAATACCTAGAACTTCCGCGGCTTGCATTGCAATCGATGCACGGGTGCCACCGATATCTGTCGAACCCTCGACAAGGCTTATCGTCCCATCGGGATTCACGTTAATCGAGACGCTCGATTTTAGGCCAAAGTTGGGCCAGAAACCGGAAGCAACCCCACGCCCTCTATTCTTCCCTTCAAGCGGCGCTGAGTAGTGTGGATGTTCCTTCGTCGCTTCAACCGTTTCGATGAAACCAACGCGTGGAAGTACGGGACCATCGACGCGAGTATCTCCCTCTTTTGCGCTATTGAGGATTCGGAATTCGAGGGGGTCTATCTCAAGTTTCTCACAGATCTCGTCAATGATAGTTTCGACGGCGAATGCGGCGTTTGTCGCACCGGGTGCCCGATATGCAGAGGTTTTCGGCTTATTGACGACAACATCGTATCCATCAACGAGCGCGTTTTCGATATTGTAACACGAGTAAATACACATCGCTCCAGCACCAACGGGTGAGCCTGGATACGCCCCCGCTTCATAAGCTAGGTAGCCTTCCGCAGCGGTAATGCGGCCCGCTTTGTTCGCGCCGATCTTCACCCGCACGTAGGAGCCGGGCGTCGGACCGGTGCCCTCAAAAACATCTGCCCGACTCATTAAGACCTTGACCGGTTTTCCCGTTTTCATGGAAAGTATGGCAGCAATAGGCTTAATGTAAACTTGGATCTTCCCACCAAAGCCACCGCCAATCTCCATCGGGACGACCTTAATCTTTGAAACCGGCATCTGAAGAATTTTTGACGTCTGTTCTCGAACAGTGAATGCACCTTGTGTACTACACCAGATTGTGAGTTGTCCATCGGGATTGTACAGCGCAGTCGCATTGTGGGGCTCGATATAGCCTTGGTGCACGGTCTCTGTCGTGAACTCATCCTCAATGACAACATCGGCTTCCGCAAAGCCTTTGTCGAGGTCTCCCTTCTTGTGCTGGAAGTGGCTCGCGATGTTGCTCGGCGTTTCGGATTTTTCCCCCATTTCATCAGTTCTCAGGTCCTCGTGCAAGAGGGGGGCGCCTTCCTTCATTGCTGCGCGCACATCAACTACCGGCGGCAGCACTTCATAGTCAACATCGATCAGTTCAAGCGCTTCTTCAGCGGTATGGGGGTCAATCGCTGCAACCGCTGCAACCTGATGCCCTTTGTAGAGGACTTTATCGCTTGCCAGTACGTTATCCTGAAGGTGTTTCAGGGTGACCGCTCCCTCTCCGAGGTCAACAATTGTGTCTCCGGCGCCAGGAAAATCTTTAGCAGTTACAACCCCTTTCACACCTGGATAGGCTTCAGCGCGGCTGGTATCGATCGATTTAATCCGCGCGTGCGCGTGGGGACTGCGCAGGACTCTGCCGTGTAGCAATCCCACAATTTGAAAATCGGCGCCGTAGAGGGCGCGACCAGTGACCTTATCAACACCATCGTGACGAATGGGACGAGTCCCAACGACTTTGTATTCTTTCTTGTCTGCCATTATGCACTTACCTCCGATGACATGATTTGAGCCGCATCTTGTACAGCACGGACAATCTTATCGTATCCAGTACAGCGACACAAATTGCCCGCCAGCCAATAGCGGATTTCGTGTTCAGTTGGGTTCGGGTTTTTATCCAACAGCGCCTTTGCAGCCACGATAAAGCCGGGCGTGCAGACACCACACTGGAGTGCAGCGTTTTCTAAGAACGCATCTTGGATCGGATGGAGCTTGTCTGGTTCGGCGAGACCTTCAACCGTTTCTAGCTCTTTGCCTTCAATCTCAGCGCCGAGTACCAGACACGAATTGACCAAGCGTCCATCAAGAATCACGCTGCAGGCGCCACAGTTGCCATTGTTACAGCCTTCTTTGGCGCCCGTCAAATAAAGTACATCTCGCAAGACTTCAAGCAGGCTCTGGCGAGGTTCGCACAAAAATTCAACTGCTTCGCCATTAATTGTTGTTTGAACGTGGATTTTTCCAGGCATCTATTTTTATGCCTCCTTCACTCTTTGAATTGCACCGTTTAAGGCGCGACGTGTCAACACACCGACAAGATGCGTTCTTTGTTCCGCCGTTCCACGCATATCACTGATTGGACGCGCAATAGCCTGCGCCGCTTCAGCAGCACTGTTGATCGCTTCATCGGAAACTTCCTTTCCAGCAAGCGATGCGCCGGCTTCTTCAGCAAACAGCGGTGTTGGCGCGACAGCGGCAAGCGAGATTCGTGCCGAAACAAACGATGTTTTCGCGTCGTCCAGAACGACTGCCGCACCGGCGCCGACAACAGCAATGTCCATTTCATTGCGTGGGATAAAACGGAGGTAATAAGAACTTGAATTTTTCTGCGGTGGGGGAACTTTGAATGATACGAGAAATTCTCCCCTTTCCAGGACAGTTTGCCCCGGTCCCGTGCAGAACTGCTCTACAGAGACTTCGCGCGGCGATCCATTTGGGCCGGCAATGACACAAATGGCTCCCAGCACTATCAACGGCGGTATCGTATCCGCAGCGGGAGAGGCATTACACAGATTACCGCCAACACTTGCCCTACCTTGAATTCCGGTACCACCAATAATCTTAGCAGCATCAATCAGTCCAGGGTATGCGGCAGAGATTGCATCGTCCGCATAGATTTTATAACAGGGAACAGCCGCACCGAGGCTTAAACCGGTGTCAGGGGAATATGAAAGCACGTTGGTTTCAGAGAGGTCTTTGATGTCTACCATCCGTTCCAACTGCCGCCGGTTCTCCCGAACCATAACGATGAGATCTGTTCCGCCGGCCAAGGGCTTTGCTTGATCGCCTTTTTCGGCGAGCAAGGAGGCCGCTTCAGCTACGGTTTTTGCGGGAACATATTCAAACGCTCGCAAAGCATCAATCTCCTTTCAAGATGAGAGGGGTTACTCGCCAAGCTTCACAGCCTTACATGAACATCTCCAAAAACTTGGCAAATGTTTATTACACACTTTATCTTAATCGAAAGCATCGGAAATGTCAACCGAAAAGATCTCTACCCCGCTCGGGGAAACTTTTAATCCAGGGCGAGGCATTAAAAAAAGGGAATTATATCGAATAGTGCCATTTATTTGGCATTTAGAATGCCAAATAAATTTGACACTATAGCAGTAGTTTGGTATCATCGCACCAAATGTGTCAATGTACATAGGGAGGTCTAAAATGGATGCGAAAATTAGAGCAGAACTTGATGAAATTCGTGAGATGTTAGCCGAAGCAGCTAGACTTTTTCTACGAAAATTGGGTACAATATAAGCACCAAACCCTTATCTACACGGAGGATCTACGATGGTTACTTGGATTCCAAGTCTGGTGACGAGTGGTATCGTGGTTATTGTTACAGTTGGATCAGTAATTATTTCTATGCGGATTCAACTTGCTAAATTAGAATCTAAGTTTGATACTAAGTTTGAATCTGTAGAGAAAGACATTAACAGATTAGAAGCAAAGATTGATGGTATCAACCAGACATTAGGTGCTAAGATTGATAACGTTAATCAACACATTGACCGTCATCTTGAGAATCATTCCTAACCTACGGAGGATTTACCATGACTAGCCCTCAAATTCTGATGGCGTTGATTCTGCTCATCTTGAATGGCGTAATCACTGTCGTAGCCGTTCTTACCTTCACCAGAGGACTGGCTACTAAAGATGATATTAACCGGATAGAAAGGAAACTCGAAGCACTTAACCAGAATTTCATTGACCATCTGAAAGGACACGCTTAACCTACGGAGGATCTATCATGAAATGCACCATGTCGGTTTCGATCCCGATCTTATCGGGGCTCGTTTTGACAATTTTGTTTGTTTTCCCTGTTCTTACATTCTCGGAACTTACCGAGAAAGACTTAGAGAAAATCCGAAAAATCGTTCAATCTGAAGTGAATACCATCAAGCAAGACATAACAGAAGTTGAACTCCGATTAATTGAGAAGATACGTGAATCGGAGAATCGGCTTCAAACACAATTTAATCAATCACTGGATAACCGAACCAACAGTATCATGATTATCTTTGCTGTCGTTTCTATGGGGTTCTTCCTTCTGTTCGGTTGCATTCTACTGGTCGGTGCATTACGAAACCGTCAGCCTAACAAGAAACTCATCATCCTTATGGTGGTTAGCCTCGCCGGTGTAATGCTTTGCCGCATCCCTTCGCTCAATGCCCAAAAGGATAGGTTTGGTGAGGACATTGTTTGTAGAAGTTTAACTGTTATTGATGACGAAGGCAAAAATGCGATTGTCTTAGAAAGTAATGAAGATGAGAAATCAAATCAGATTATCATTTATGAACCACATCAAAAACGTGCAAATGTTGCTGGGATAAATAAGGAGCCTGAAAACTGGAAAAAAGAGGCAATTAGATTAGAGGCTAAAAAAGATTATTCTTGGTTTTCTGTCCAAGATAGGGAAGATCCTAGCTACGCGGCGTTTTGGATTTTTAGTGATAAAGACTACAATTATTCATCACGGCGGATACGTGGAAAAGCAGAGTAGCAGATTGGTAAGGAGAATCACTTAAAAGCCTGAAAGACTAACCTATAGGAGGTTTTGAAAAATGCCCTCATCTGTTTATCATGCAGTCGTTAGGCAAAAAGGCAACTGGTGGATTGGTTGGATTCAGGAAATTCCGGGTGTAAATTGTCAAGAACAGACTCGCGAAGAACTAATAGATACACTTGAAACTGCACCGAAAGAGTACGCACTTATAAGATTTAGACTTGAAATTAAGGCTTGAACTTTGTTTGAAAATCTGATAAAATATAGTCTCAAATCCGCATAAATAAAGGAGTTGAGTGGCTATGATTCAGATAAGTCGTCAAGCAAAGCTGGTTTGGAAAGATGCCGTTGAAAATGGCATCAAGTTTAAGATTATTGAGCAGGATGCCAAGTTAGAACCGAATTATGATGGCATGAAAGTTGGTGATGCCTCAACACTGTGTGTAGTCGAAGATATTAAATCTCGATATAAGGGACAAATTAACCGATATGAAGGTGAGATAACACGATTAGTTATCTTCCGAACTCGGCTTGAAGAATTGTTGTCTATGCTCAGTGAATATCCGGTTGATGAGACAAATCGAGACTTGATTAAGAGATGTATCGAGAAATTAGATGGGAAACTGTGATAAAGAGTTAGCCCAACCCATTGGCTACGTGGCTTCCAAATCGGTTTCGATCCCGATCAGATCGGGGCAGGAAAACAATTCCCAATGATAGAAATCGTTGAAACCCTCTTAGTCCTGATAACTGGTTTAATTTTGGCTTCACTCGGTTGGGGCTGTCGGGACTTAATTGTGAAAGGAGGCTATTATGACTTGGATGACCCTTGGCCAAATCGGAGCGATTATTGTATCACCGGCGGTCATGCTTTATATCGCCACGATGATTAACAAACGAATTGATGATTTGAAATCGAAGATGGATTCAGACCATGCGAACCTTGCGAAAATGGTAGAGGGAGTTCGTCAAGAGGTAAAAGATGTTCGCAACCATTTTGACAAGAGGCTTGATACTCCGAGCACCATTTTATCCTTTAAGGAGAGCAATTTCCAATGAAAAAGAAACAGACCCTTCGCAAACGTTCTTCCAAAGACAAGATTATCAAATCTATCAAGGACACGCCGGAGAATGTGGCAAGAGCATTGTTCGGTATGAAGTCCACCCGCCAACCTAAATCCAAATCGCGAAAAAATGGAAGTGCCGAAATCTATGATTATCCGTAAGTTTCGGCACTATCCGATATAATTCCCTAAAAAAACACCTTATCCCCGGCAGATTACATTTTGGCCCCCCCCCCCCCCCTTCCGTGATGACTTCGTAAGGGATGTCCAAATCATCCAGAATCTTGAGGTGCGATTTGGCGATTTCGTAAGTCTCGTCAGCGAAGCGGACGACACGCATTCGTTTCGCCGGCGCGACGAAACCTTCTCCCTCGCAGCGTCTGTAAATCTGATCTTTACCATCTGAGGGTGCCCTCCATCCTTAGAGTCTATCCTAATCTTGCCTTTTTCTAAAAAATTTGCCAGCATCTACCGCATATTTTATGGGAATTATATCAAATAGTGCCATTTTTTGGCATTTAGAATGCCAAATAAATTTGACACTATGGCAGTAGTTTGGTATCATCGTATCAAATGTGTCAATGTACATAGGGATGTCTAAAATGGGTGCGAAAGTTAAAGCAGAACTTGATGAAATTCGTGAGATGTTAGCCGAAGCAGCAGAGATCTTGGGAAGCTATCGTACGAAATCTCTCAATAACCTCTGCGTGCGAAGCCGTGCCTGTTGTCCCAATCTTTGTCACCGTAATTGACGCGACGAGGTTTCCGACCTGCGCCGCTTCAACGTAGATGCTCCCATCCCGCCGAGAGGAACCGCAGAGCGTCGGCACAATGCCGGCCGAAACGCTATCCCCCGCTCCGACTGGATCTGTCTCTTGATCGAGCGGAATTCCCGGCACATGCTCAACCCGCCCATCGTAGAACACCAGAATTCCATGCTGACCGACAGTTACATAAACCGGCTTTCCTGTACGCTCTGCCAAGAGCCCCCCACACTGTTCTGCTTCCTCAATATCAACTTCCTCACCCGTCCAATCCGGATTGACCGCCTGTTTTGCCTCAAATCGGTTTGGTTTGATAATAACGTGATAATACTTTCCCATCCGGCTGCGAGAATCGGCAAAAAAGATCTTGTCGGGATATTTCACAGCAAGTCGGCAGATCTCCTCGCGCACCCGATCGGTGATGACCCCCCAATTGTCGTGCGGCATCTGATCCCCGACGATGACTCCTTCGACCATCGGCACACATTGATGGAGAGATCTGATCGCCATGTCCTCCACCTCAGATCGCATCGCTGATTGGTTTTCAACGTCGAATCGAGGTCCCTCCGTCTCCACGCCTTCGTAGCCACGATGGATGGGTTTGAGATAGGTCGGCGTAATGCAGTCCGGCGCGGAGATCATAAACTCCGTGATGCACCCATTCGCCTCCAAGCAGTCAAGCAGAGTTCTGCCAAACCCATCCTCACCGATCACGCCCAGTGTGTAAACTTCTCCAACCTCTAACGCCCTGAGATTGTTTGTCACTGTCCCCGCCGCACCAGGGCTATAGCGTTGACCCATGACAGGATTTGTGTACCAGGGGGTTTCCAGCGATAGAGTCGATTTCGTTTTGTCAATCAGCCAGTAGGCGTCGAGGTAAAAATCTCCAACAACCAGGATTTTTCGCTCTCTAAATCCCTCCAGAACGGTTTTTAGACACTCTTCGTTCATCGCATCCCCTCTTTCATTTTACATTTCACGCCTAGTGTACCAAAGATTAACGCCATGATCAAATGAATTCGGATCGGGAGGGAAACCGTTCCCCGATAAGATCGGGATGCAAAGGACTTGACCTTGACCCGATCTTGTGGTAAACTCGATTGAACTGATGTCGTATGCTACCCGTCCGTTAGGGTGTAAAATCGAAAGTGGGATAATCCACTTGCCCCATTCGTTGATGTAAATATCCACACTACTGATGATAAATGGATTAATGTATCTTTTCTGATAGATTTGGGTGCGGACGGAACATACTTGCCAAGTGAGTACATGGAAGATCTCGGTATCCAGTTCAACCGCAGAAGTCTGGAGTTCAGATGGCGCTGTTTCTGCCTGCCCTGCTGCCCTGCGAGCGGTGGTGGATGGACGCGACAATCATCATGGGCAAGCGCAACCATTTCCGGTTCAGGCTAACCGATGAATTCGGGCTGCGATCACACTACCGTGACCCCGGCGAATTTGACAGTGAACTTGAGCGACGTTTTGCAACGCAGTTTGAGCAAGTCGAGACAGAGTGGACATTAGAACGTGAGACGGACATCATCAATCTCAAGGATACGGTGATGATTCCGGATTTCGCGTTCTCGCATCCCGACGGGCGGCAGGCGTTGATGGAGATCGTCGGATTCTGGATGCCGGATTACCTCCAGAAGAAGCTATGGAAACTGAAACAGGCGGGCATGCCCAACATGATCATCGCTGTGTCGGAGCAGTTGAACTGTTCGGCTGACGATTTTCGGGACATTGCCGGCGAGGTGCTGTTTTTCAAAACGCGGATTAAGCCGAAAGACGTACTGGAAAAGGTAGAAGGGTGTGCGATTTTGGAAGGGAAGTGTTCGATTGAAGATCAAGGATAGTAAAATCGTTGTCATTGGCGGCGCCGGTTTCATCGGTTCGCACATTGTTGAAGCGCTCATCGAAGAAAATGTGGGGCGAATTGTCATTTTCGACAATTTCACCAGAGGCAATCACGAAAACATTCGAGATGGCGTCAAGGATGAGCGTGTCGAACCTTACGAAGGCGACATCACGCATACCGACATCCTGGATGACGCCTTAAAAGGCGCGGATTACGTTTTCCATCTAGCGGCGTTGTGGCTGAGACACTGTTATGATTTTCCACGAGCGGCGTTCGAGGTCAATATCGGCGGCGCCTTCAACGTCCTAGAAGCATGCGTCAAAAATGGAATCAAGAAACTGATTTATTCCTCGTCCGCTTCTGTCTACGGCGACGCCGTCGAGATTCCAATGACAGAGAACCATCCGTACAACAACCGAACCTTCTACGGCGCGACGAAGATCGCCGGCGAGCAGATGTGTCGCGCTTTTTATGACCGATATGGCCTGAACTATGTCGGTTTGCGCTACATGAATGTCTATGGACCCCGTCAGGATTACAAGTCCACATACACGGGTGTGATTATGAAAGTGCTGGACCGGATCGATCAAGACGATCCGCCGATTGTTTACGGCGATGGCTCGCAGGCGTACGACTTTGTCCATGTGACCGATGTTGCGAAGGCGAATGTTTGCGCGTTAAAGAGCGATGCAACGGACGATTTTTACAACGTGGGTCGCGGGGTGAAGACCACAATCAGAGAGTTGGCCGAGTTAATGCTTGACCTGACGCAGTGCGGGCTCGACATCCATTACGAACCCGCCGGTCTGACTTTCGTGACCCATCGAATCGGCGCGACGGAAAAAGCAGAGCGTGAACTTCGATTCAAAGCCGAAACCGACCTGCAGGAAGGCTTAATCAGCGTAATTAAATGGCGGAATGCGCAACCGGATACAGGAGTTTATCCCGTATGAACGTCCCTATCACAAAGCCTTATTTTGATGAAGCTGAAATGCAGGCGGTCACCAAACCGTTGGAAACAGGGTGGGTCGTTCAAGGTCCCTGCGTTGCGGAGTTTGAGCATCTATTTGCTGCATACACAGGCGCGGCTTATGCCAAAGCGACGACCTCTTGCACGACAGCGCTCCATCTCGTCCTAATTGCGTGCGGGATTTCAGCAGGAGACGAGGTGCTCGTCCCCGCCTTCACCTATGTCGCCTCCGCAAATGTGGTGGAATACGAGAATGCGACGCCGGTTTTTGTGGATATTGACCTCAGAACTTTTAATATCGATATGGACAGATTAGAAGCGGCCCTCACGTCAAAAACGAAAGCGATCATGCCCGTGCACCTGTTCGGTCTGTGCGCCGAAATGGACGTGGTCGTGGAAGTCGCTCAGAAACACGGGTTGGCTGTGATTGAGGACGCCGCGTGCGCGGTTGGGTCGCTCTACAAAGGCAAGCACGCCGGGACTTTTGGGGACGCCGGTTGTTTCAGCTTTCACCCGCGTAAAATTATCTGCACCGGCGAAGGCGGTATGCTGACGACCAATCACTCAAATCTTGCAAATCAAGTTGAAATCATGCGTTCACATGGGGGTTCGGTGTCAGATCTGGAACGTCATAGGAAAGACGTTTATCTCATGCCGGAACACAACATAGTCGGATATAATTACCGGATGACCGATTTTCAAGGCGCGATTGGGGTTCAGCAGATGAAAAAGCTGAACTGGATTGTCGCGCGTCGAAATGAACTCGCAGATCGATATACCCAGGTCTTCAACAAAGTTCCCGGCGTCACACCGCCGCATGTTCCCGAATATTGCCGCCACACCTACCAATCCTATGTGGTCGCTGTCAAGGACGACTGCGTGCTTTCACGAAATGAACTGTGCGCAAAACTTCAAGCCAGAGGAATTGCTACTCGACAAGCCACCCACGCCGTGCATCTGCTCGGCTACTACAAAAGCAAGTACGGTCTGAAACCGGAAGATTTTCCGATGGCATGGAAGGCGGATGAACAGAGCATGACGCTGCCTCTCTACCCGCAAATGACTGAGGCAGAGCAGGATCACGTCATTGATAATCTGCTAGCGATTTTAGAGGGCAAAGATTTAGGAGGCCAATAGCATGAGGACTTGCTCGGAATTGACGCCGGAAGCATGGAAGCATATCGTGCGACAGTGCGACAACGTGGGGAAAAAGCAAAGCGGGAGTGGGCCAAACGACGTGAGCGTGCATGGAATATAGCGGAGCAGGCGACAATGCTGTTGCGACAATGCTGTTGAAGGAGAAGTTTGGGGCCGTTCAGGTGGCAGTATTTGGATCGCTTGTTCATGGGCATTGGTTTTCTCCGACATCGGACATCGACTTATCCGTCTGGGGCTTGAAATATGAAGACTACTTCGTCGCTGTCGCCAAACTCCAAGGACTCTCGCCGGAGTTTAAGATTGATCTCGTATCGACGGAGCATTGTAAACCATCGTTAAGGGAGGTCATCATACAGGAAGGAAAATTGCTATGAAGCAAACCTACCTAACTGTTGCAGGCCGCATTCGGCGTGAGTTACAGGAGTTAACGCAAGTCGTTGAGCGGACAATAAACATCTGGCAGCAAGAAATACAATCTTCTGATGATTACGTGGACGCAACGGCGTTGAACCTGCCCGGCTTTTACGCTGGAATAGAGCGTGTGTTTGAGATTATTATGGAGCAAGTTTCGCAAGAACTGCTCGCGTTCGCTGATTTTCTGGAACAAGCAGCGGTAGATAGTTGAATCCACCGACTTTGCATTTAGAGTCTATCCGGAAAATAACCTCACCCCCGGCCCCTCTCCCGATCTGGGTAGGGAGCCGGGGTTAGGTTTTTACAGTTAAACGGACTCCCCGGATAGGCTTTTAGTGGTCTTCTCGCTTAGTCGGTATGGTCTGCTGAGATCTTTCACTTCGCTCAAGATGACAGAATTTGTCATTCTGAGCCGAAGGCGGAGAATCTCACCGTTCCCTATGAGTTTAGCAGAAGAACCACTTAGTACGAAATAAACAATACGTTCTATGTGCGGCATTACCGGAGCAATATCCCTCAATCATAGTCCCCTCGAAGTGAATCGTCTGAAACCGATGGTGGACATTATCTCCCACAGGGGCCCTGATGATGCCGGGTATCTCGTCTGGCAGACGGGCGTACATCACCTGCGTGGGTTCTCGCATAGCCAAGATTTCACGGATAGCCAATTTCGAGATATTTGTCCACTCTCCCCTGTCATTGATTCCCCGTTGGGCCAGGAAAGGTTGGCTTCCGAAAAATGGGATCTGTTTTTCGGACATCGGCGGTTGTCGATTATTGATCTTTCCCCGCGTGGACATCAACCGATGTGCGATAAGCTGCGTGAAATTTGGCTGACCTATAATGGGGAGATCTATAATTTCAAGGAACTGCGTCAAGAATTGAAGGGGCTCGGTTATGACTTCGTCAGCACGTCCGACACAGAAGTCATCATTCACGCCTACCGCGAGTGGGGCGCCAACTGTATCCAGCGATTCAACGGCATGTTCGCCTTTGCCCTGTACGATGATCGGGCGAAAAAAGTTCTGCTCACCCGAGATCGCTATGGGGTTAAGCCGCTCTACTACACAGTCACGGAGGGCGGTACGTTTCTATTCGCTTCCGAGATTAAGTCGATTCTCAGCTATCTGCCCGCTTGCCCCGTCGTAGACCTCGCGGCGCTCAACGAATATTTTTCATTCCAAAACATCTTCAGTGCTCGCACCCTCTTTGCCGGGGTGAAGTTGCTCCTGCCGGGGCGTTATATGGAGATTGATCTATTGAGCGGGACGATCCGCGGCAAACGATACTGGGATTTCGATTTCAGTCAAGAGATGGAGGTTTCTGAGGGCGAAATTGAAGACCGACTCTACGGGCTGTTGACGCAAGCGGTCAAACGGCAGTGCGTCAGCGACGTCCCCATCGGCAGCTACCTGAGCGGCGGCATGGATTCCGGCAGTGTGACCGCCATTACCGCCTCTGCCTTCGGGCGCATCTCCACGTTTACAACAGGCTTTGATCTCTCGGAAGCCGCCGCCCATGAGATGAGTTTCGATGAACGAGAGTTAGCCGAGCACATGGCGAACCTGTTTCAAACGGAGCATTACGAGTGTGTGCTGCACTCCGGGGATATGGAAGCAATCATGCCGAATCTGATCTGGCATCTGGAAGATTTGCGTGTGGGACAGTGTTATCCGAACTACTATATCGCACGCCTGGCGAGCAAGTTTGTCAAGGTGGTCATGTCTGGAATAGGCGGAGATGAGTTATTCGGTGGCTATCCCTGGCGGTACGCAGCAGCAATTGGGAATAACCTCGGAAGCTATACCGACAATTATTACTACTACTGGCAGCGATTGGTCCGCAATAAAGAGAAATCTCTACTTTTCAACCAGGGCGTCGGAGAGCGATTGCGGAAAATGAATATTGATGGCGCGATTCCTTTCAAGAACCATACCATGACGGCCTTCCGAAACGTCTATCCTAGAGAGATTCAATGCAACAGTATTGAGGAACAGATCAACCACTCGCTCTACTTTGAATGCAAGACGTTTCTACACGGCTTGCTTGTGGTTGAGGACAAAATTTCGATGGCGCACTCCCTCGAAACACGCGTGCCGTTTCTCGACAATGATTTGGTCGATTTCGCCTGTCAAGTCCCCGTGCGTCACAAGATTGCGAATCTGCATAACCTGAAATCATTCGATGAGAATGTTCCGCGGAAGAAACGAATTTACATGGACAGGACGGATGTCGGTAAGAGTGCGCTGCGCAAAACGATGGAAAGGATTATTCCTGAGTCGATTACGCGAGCCAAAAAGCAGGGCTTCAGCGCACCTGATGAATCGTGGTTTCGCGGCCGGAGCGAAAAATATGTGCGGGACCTCCTGCTGGATGATAGGGCACGCATTAACGAATATCTCAATCCCGAATATGTGCGAAGGATTATCGAGCTCCATACTTCCGGCGCACAGAACAAACGGCTCCTAATCTGGTCGTTGTTAAGCTTTGAGTGGTGGCTGAAGAAGTTTATGGATTGAGGATTAAAGATTGGAGATGACGATCCATTAAACAATCTACAAGGAGGAGACATGAAATGGCTTTCACTGTAGAGGATTATCACGATTTGGTTCAATTGCTGTCTGAACGCTCAGAATGGCGCTCGGAGTTATGACACTTGTTGCTCTCTGATAAATTGCTCGCTTTATCAGAGATAGTCAGGGAGTTAGGCGCAGCAGCGCACTGAAGAAAGGCTATCCGGCGTTAAAGAACGGCTCTCTCAGCTAGAAGCAGCAATACAGCACCTAATTGAGCAGGTATCTGCGCTGACCGAGAGCCAACGACAGACAGATAACACAGCCGGCAGGCTAAAAGGCGAACTGCTAGAGCTTACCTACCGCAACAAAATCTATGGATATTTTGGGCATCTTATGCGCCGGCTGAAGGTCGTAGATCTGTTCACAATAGATGAAGCGTTAGAAGCGCCCCTTGCTCCTGGCGAATTCCGAGACGTTTTCCGTCTGGACTTGATAGCTACCGAGCAATTGCGAGAGCCTCCGGGGGCGCCTCAGATTTGGCTAGCGATCGAAATTTTGTCTGTGGTAGATAGAGACGACATGGATCGGGTCTGGCGACGGGCAGGGCTGATTCGCCGTACCGGGTATCCCGCTTTACCCGTCGCTGCCGGAGAACAGGCAACGTCGAGAGCAGAGGGGGCCATCCGCAATCAGAACGTAATACTGATGCGGGATGGACGGGAGAAGTTCTGGGATAAAGCCGTGTCGGCCTGGATCAACCCTCCGTAAAATGTGAGTTTATATGCCCTCCTTCGTAGCAGAAACAAAGTAAATGGACTTACAAACATGGATATTGAAATCCTGACATCCGCTGATGAACAGGCGTACGAGGCAATGCTCCACGAGAAGGCGGATACCCTGCTCTACACCTCCCTCAAGTACCGAAATCTTTTGCGGGGATATCTTGATGCGGAAGACTGCTACTTAATCGCCAAGCAAGAACGCGGCGTCATTGGTGCGCTCCCTTTATTTCTGAAGAAGAACAGGACTTACGGAAACGTTCTGAACTCCCTTCCATTCTACGGCAGCAATGGCGGCGTGATCGTCTCGCCACGAGTGACGGATCTGGAGACAGTCATCAGGGCCTTGATCGAGGCGCTTCATCGCTTGGTTCGCGAGAGGGATGTTGTCATTGCAACGGTGATTACTAGCCCTTTCGAGCGGCACCGCCGGCTTTACGAGGCATATCTCAATCCCACTTTTCGAGATAGCCGGGTTGGTCAGGTTGCTTGCTTGCCTCAATTTGGTGGCGACATCGAACACGCAATAATGACAATGATTGGCTCAAAAAGACGCGGAGATATCCGCAAAGCCCGTAAGCGCAGGATTGAGTATACACATTCCTCAGATATAGAAATCCTCCGTTTTCTGGCAGATACGCATCGAGAAAACATGCGGGCTATTGGGGGCGCCCCCAAGGACTGGAGGTTCTTCAGAAGCGCGCGAGAGATTTTTGCGTATGATGCAGACTATCACGTCTATGTCGCCACATTAGATGGGCAGCTAATCAGCGCATTACTGGTCTTTTACTACAACAACATGGTCGAATATTTTACCCCTGCAACTGTGGAAAAATATCGTTCGCTTCAGCCCAACAGCTTGCTTATCTTTGAAGCGATGAAGGACGCAATCCATCGAGGGTATCGCTATTGGAACTTTGGCGGTACGTGGAACACCCAAGATGGCGTATACCATTTTAAGAAGCGGTGGGGGGCGCGAGACATGCTTTATGACTACTACATCATCACTTATCGGGATATAGGCCATCTCTTGGAAATGCATCCGCAAGAGATACTTGCTGAGTACCCATTTTTTTATGTGGTACCGTTTGATCTTTTACGAAGCAGGGAAGGAGAGATTATTGCGTGACGATATCCGTGACCGACTCCTGCAAGAAGTCAATAACTTCTTAGCCCCACTTGAGGAATGGCAGGTTAGCCAATTTACACAACCACAGTTTCCCGTCGTTTTTGTGATTGGCACACCACGCTGTGGACACACCTTACTTTCCCAACTGCTTGCAGCAAGTGGAGGCTTCGCATATATCAACAATTTTGTGGCGCGTTTTTGGATGGTGCCTGCGATCGGCGCCCAAATCGAACTTGCTCTTGGCATATGTGAACAGCAGCAGGGACAAAGCTATTCTTCCGAATACGGTAGAACGACAGGCTGGGCAGGACCTCACGAATTCGGGTGTTTTTTGCGGCGGTGGCTGCCTTTTGGGGAAACACACAAAGTTGAGCTTGAAGCATTGTCTCAAGAAACGGCAAACAGATTCGCTCAAGAAGTCGCAGCGTTAGAAGCGGTTTATGGCAAACCGCTCTTTCTCCGAAACATCATCTATAGTCTGAATATAGACTTACTCTTGAAAATCTTCCCGAATTCCGTTTTTGTTGTGTGCAGAAGAGAAGTGCTATATCAGGCGCAGTCAATCCTAATTGCTCGGCGAAAAATCGCGGGCGACAAACAGAATTGGTGGTCTTTGCGGCCAAAGGAATATCGAGGCCTCATTCGCTCGCCGGTTTGGGAACAAATCGCCGGACAGATCTACTACACATACAAGGACATCGAAACGAATTTGGCTCAAGCAGACCGGAGACGGTGGTTGGAGGTTCACTATTCTGATTTATGCCGAGAGCCTCAAGCGCAGGTAGGGAAAATTGTTAAAGTTGTAGAAAGATTAGGAAAGCGCACGGATTGGAAGTCGGATACAATTCCGGATCAATTCGATTCTACGGACGTCCAGCGGGTGAGTGATGCGGACTTTCAAAAGCTGCGTGAGGCGGTCCAACGCTATTTTGGGAATGACTTAGCAGATTAAAATGAAAATTAACTTTATTGGTAATGTATGCAACAACGCTTATGTCATCACCAAGTTCTTGAGAAAGAAGGGGGTTGATGCACGTCTGTTTGTGTTGAAGCCGTATCATAGACAATATCTGCCGGAATCGGAGGATCCGGAACTGTTGAACAGCTATCCGGAATGGATCGAAACCATAGACGCGAGCCATTTCTGTTGCGAGCACCCTTTCCTTCGGCATCCATTCTATGAACGTTCCCTCTTGAAACGGCTGGAAGACTGCGATATTATTCACTCTTTTGATTGGGGACACGCCTATGCCCAGTTTTGTCGTCGTCCATTTATTTTCCATGTATCGGGGGCGGATCTGAATTACTACCCTTTTGTGCGCTTTAAGCCAGATCTCCGTGCAGGGAATTTGTCGAATCTGATGCAATCACTGAAAATGGGAAAAGGGAGACGTGAGGCTTTTGGACGATGTGTGATGGGCCTTCATTCAGGGTGGTTGGGGTTGCTCATGCGAAGAGCAATTAAGATGTCCGCCATGGTTTGCACAGGCACAAGTGTTTCGAGTCACTATAGCATACAAAAGCTCGGCATTCGCAATGTCGCCTATTTGCCGCTGATTATGGATTGCGAGAAATTTCGGAGGCGAGCAGATAACGGCAAAAATCTCAGTCTAACTGGTAAGAAAGAATTTACGGTTTTCTCTTCTACAAGGCATGTGTGGGGACAGTCAGGATACAGGGGCGCCAAAAATAATTTCAGTACGGGAGACATGAAAGCGAATGATCGAGCGATAAACGCCTTTGCACGCTTTGTTCGAGAGAAGGATGAAAAGGCGCGATTGTTCATGGTTGAAACGGGCAGGCATGTCTGGAAATCAAAAGGGTTGATTGAGGCGCTTGGCGCTGAATCCAATGTAACGTGGCTGCCGCACATGCCCCGGCACGAATTGGTAGATTGGTACTCATGGGCAGACGTTGTCTTTGATCAATTCCTGATTGGTGGCATGGGGACAGCCGCTTTAGAGGCGATTGCCTGCGAAGTTCCTCTGATTACCTACCTATATAAAGATGGTTATTACTTTAACAGGGTATATGGGGAAGTCCCACCCGTGCTGAACTGTCATACCGAAGAAGATATATATCATGCACTATGCTGGTGTTACGACAATCGCGTAGCAGCGAGGCAATTGGGGGAACAAACCAGACACTGGGTCTGGCGTCATCACCATTGGGAAAACCTGATCGGTAAATACATCGATTTGTATCAGCAAATACGTTGCGAGCAATAGGTTTCACCAAATCAGCCAATGATCAATCAATTGAAACAGATCGCCAATCACGTCGTCATCTATTCTATTGGCAGTTGGATGAGCCGATTCCTGACCTTTTTTTTGCTTCCGATTTATACAAGGGTTTTCGCTCTAGAGCAGTACGGTCAATTGGATATACTGACTTTGACCAACTCGTTTCTGGGGCTTTTTTTGTGTCTAGGAACCACACAAGGAGTGTCGCGCTATTTCTGTCCTGAAGATAATGAAGAACAAAGGATGCGCATCGCTTCAACGGGATTAATCTTCTTATGGGTTGTTTTTTCTGGCTTTATTATGGTTCTTATCCTTCTCAGAACGCATATCAGCCAATTTTTATTGCATGATGTCCGTCAGGGAAACCTGGTTGTCCTAGCGTTTTCCAGTGGTTTGCCCTCTGTAACCTACCACTACATGCTGAGTCTTTACCGCTACCGCTTACTTCCTAAGAAATATCTTATGTTCTCCCTGGGGCAACTGTTTCTTAACGTTTTATTGGTTGTAACATTTGTGCTCGTCCTACGATATGGCATAGCAGGCATTTTTTTGAGCCAGATGATTTCGTTTTCGCTGATGAGCCTGGTAATGGGAATTGATTCCAGAAACTATATCCGCAACTGTTTTTCATTTTCAATTCTGAAAGATCTGATTCAATTTGGACTTCCCCTGGTCCCATCTAGCCTTGCGATGTATCTGATGAATTATTCCGGTCGATATTTCATCGGAAGTATGCGGGGGATGCGTGAAGTCGGATTGTATGGAATTGCATACCGATTGGGGCAGATTGTCACCATAATTACGGCGGGTTTCGGTGCAGCATGGCCACCCTTCATCTATTCCAACTTTCAAAAACCCAATGGTAAGCAGTTATTCGCCAAAATCTTAGATTTCTATTCGACAGGGCTATTTCTCATCTTATGTGGGATAGGGCTCTTCTCGGAAGAATTGTTAAAAGTATTTGCAACGGAGAAATATTACGCAGCAGCCGGCGTTGTCCCCCTCATCTGCATTGGATTGGGGATGTATTTCATCGGCGGTTACTTTCCAATAGGCATTGGTATTTCTAAAAAGACATATCATCGATTATGGGTGGGGATTGCAGCGTCGGGGCTGAACATAACGCTGAATATTGTGCTTATTCCCAAGTATGGAATGTATGGGAGCGCGCTGGCGACAATTATTTCCTATCTTTTTTTTGCGACAGCATTGCTGTGGATATCGCATCGTCTGTATCCAATTCCGTACTCCTATCTGAAAATTGGCCTGTGTTGGCTTCTGGGATTCGGTATCGTGTTGATTACATTCCGATTCTTTTTGAAGCCTCCGTCTTCGTTTTTGTCAGGGCTATCTCAAAAGTTACTTATCTTCAGCATTTGTGTTTGTGTGCCTTTGCTGACAAGTGTCATCAACCTGAACGATCTGAAGGCCGGGATAAGATTCATTCAAACCCATACGGGTTGGGTGTTTAAGAGATGAAAACAAGGGGATGGAGTCAATCCCCAGGGTTTTTCTTTAGACGAACTTATAGCGAGTAAAACGCGCGTTTCTCCCGTCAGCCTCAACGAAGTGAAGCATCTCTTGCACCTTAACAAGGAGATTCTTCGCTGCACTCTATTAGACTTCCAAGAAACTACTCGCAATGAGTTCGACGCAACGTGCCGGTCGTGATGGATCTGCCAATCAAGGTGTTTGGGGGTGACTCTAAGGAACTTTTTTCTGTTGACACACACAGGGAATGGATGTATTATATCTTCTCTGTAAAGATAGACAGCATCGCAGGTGACAAACCCTGAAGAAGAATCTCCACTTTAACTTTCGTGGAACGTCAATCAAGACACCCAAAATTTTAGGATTTTGCCAAGAGTATCCGATTGAAACAATATATTTTACTGCAACATATCTTCTTCATCAAACTGAAACGAAGCATGCTCTGGTTGATTCTATTTCTTTTCCTGTGTAGTTGTGTGGAATCTTTCCAAGCGCTTCCTACCCTCGACCTCAATGACCTTTTTATATTTGGTACAATTGTGACTGACAATCGTAGCAAGTACTGTTTGGAAACTGGCAATTAATATGCTTTACCGATTTTTAGCTAGGTAATGCCTCTCAGCGAATGGGGTTAAATCATCTTACCCAGCGACGTGCCCGCCCACGAAAGTTGGCGTTGCGGACATTTTGTAAAGGGAAGCTGACCTTAGAACTTCACGGCTTAAATAAGTGGGCAGTTGTAGGAGTCCAAGCGACCTCACTCTACTACTCACTTTCGCGCAACTTGTCAACATTTATTTGACAACGAATCGCTTGAAAATAGTTCTGATAAACTTCATTTTACAGATCGACGAGCGGATTCGCGATTAGGAGGTGTAACAGGAGCAGGCGGATGAAAACAGCACTTATCACCGGTCAAGACGGGGCATATCTTGCTCAGTTTTTGTTGGCTAAAGATTATAAAGTCTACGGCATGACTCGCCGAACCTCTTTCACAGAACCGGACGAACAGTTGGTCTACCTGAGGATTGAAGACTAGGTTAAACTCATCAGTGGGGACCTCCATGATCTCTCATCGCTGGTACGGGTCTTGACGGAGGTACAACCGAATGAGGTCTACAACCTCGCTGCCCAAAGTTTCGTCCATGTCTCTTTTCATCAACCCCTGCTGACAGGGGACATTACGGGACTTGGGGCGGCTCGGATGTTGGAGGCGATACGGTTGGTCAAACCAGATGTTCGGTATTAAAATTGATGACATCAACACCTTCAACTTGAACGCTTTTTGTTTGCGCTATCTCTTCAGCAACTGTTAATGTCCCACAACCAAAATCCAAAACCTTTTCATTTTCGTTGATATATGGTAAGGATAATATTAAGTAAGCCGGGTTTCTCGCTTTTTGAAAATAATCTCTTTCAATGCTTTCTTCACAGTATGGATAGGTAGATTCCTTGCGGAATTTTCTCCCCATCAGAACCGTGCGTGCGACTTTCATCGCACACAGCTCGCATTGTCAATTACTGATTATCCTATACCGATAATGCTCACCTTCTGGTAAAATAGGCTGTCTAGCTATATGAGGGGTGTGCATAAATATAGTTGACATAATCAAGCCAAAAGGGTTTCCTATTGTTATCATAGCAAAAGGAGCCCCAATATGGTACAAAGACCAATGTTGGCTGATTATGTCACTCTTATTATGCAACTCTTTGAGCAGTTTATGCAACACCGTATTGACAAACCAGGTGTCACACACGCAAAACCATTGACATATTCAACCACCTCGTTTATCATTTTCTTCATGTTGATGCAGTTTCACGGCATCTATGGCTTCAAAACGCAATGGCGGTGGCTAATCAATCACCCAGAAGTGTTACAAATGCTGGGGTGGCAACAGCCCCCTCATCGAACCACGATTGCACGTCGCTATAAGGCATTATATGAAGTGATAGAGGCATTTGTATTGTTTATCGGTCAGTATGCCACTGACTTGTCCCAACAATTCAACTTGGCTCATCTGGTAGCCGACAAAAGTTTATTTAAGGCACGAGGACCCGTCTGGCATCAAACTGACCGCAAAGCAGGAAAAGTACCTAAACATCTACGCAACCTCGACACCGATGCCACGTGGAGCAAGAGTGGTTATCATGGCTGGGTCTATGGCTACGGACTTCACATTATCTGCACACAAGGTGCGTTCCCAACACTGATAACTGTGCACCGTGCGTCGGTCTCCGAAAGTTGGGCGATAGATGCTAAAGCGTCTGAGATTCTGACACAACTTTCACCGCAGACACTCACTGCCGATGATGCCTATACCCAAGCAGACCGTATCCGTCGTTGGGCGAAGGCACAAGTCGCTTTGATTACCCCGGCACTTAGATGGACAAAGGGACGGTTTGCCAAGGCGTATCATCGATTTATCAACCAACCCAAGCAGCGTCTCTGTTTAAGCAAACGTCGCAGTTCGGTTGAACCGTTGTTTGACTTGATTGCTAAAGTGATAGGCACCACTCCTCAACAGAAGCAGTTACCGGTCAAGGGGTTTTTCAATGTACGCTGTTGTTTAGCTATCGGGGTGTTATCAGTGCAAGTGGCTATGATTGCCAATGCCATATGGAAGTTACCTGCTCGCAATATCTCTCATATGGCGGCTGTTTTCCAATGAACTACTATGCACACCCCTCAGCTATATTGCATTATGTTACCCAGAAACGCATTGTAATCTCCCATGAGTCGATAATTTTATACCTGAACTTACCCCCATCCTTTAGACAGAAATGAATGAGATTTAAGATAGCCAATCGGGTCAACTCGGTCAAGTGTAAACGCCTGAAATTACTGGAAATACACCCCGTGCGGTGTTCGATAGTCGAGCGATTGATGAAACCGCTGTTGATTGTAAAAGTTGAAATAGTCTCTCAATCAACGCCAAGTATGTGGTAACTGAGTCATAGTTGTTGAGATAAACCTCCTCATACTTGACACTCCGCCAGAGACGCTCAATGAAGATGTTGTCAAAAACTCTGCCTCTGCTGTCCCAACTGATGGCAATCTGAACCACTTCAAGTCGAGCTGTAAAAGCATCAGAAGTAAATTGACTGCCTTGGTCGTTGTTGAATATCAAGGGGCTCGATTGGGTAAGTGCCCGTTCGAGAGCCGACAGACAAAAGCATACGTCTAGTGAGTTTGAAAGTTCCCACGACAACACGTAACGGGAAAACCAATCCATAACCGCTACCAGATAAACAAAACCATGACTCAAGCGAATATAGGTTATATCCGTTGCCCAGACCGGGTTCGGTCTGATGATACTTAATCCCTTCAGTAGATAGGGATACATCTTCGACGGTTTGGCTATACCCGAGGGCTTGGGCTTCGGATAGATGGCAGCCAATCCCATCTTTCGCATCAACCGAGCCACCCGTTTCCGATTGACGACATGCCCTTGGGAACGAAGCCATACAGTCAATCGAGGGACTCCATAGAACGGTGTCTAGGTGTACTGCTCATCTATCAAACGCATATAGAGCAGATTGTGTGGCGACTCGCCTACAGGTCGGTAATAGAACGAGGCACAGACCCAGCAGTTCGCATTGTCTGACAACTGACGGTGAACGGCACGTCTTTTCAATAGCTGTCGATTCTGTTCAACGGAGGAGTTGAGTTTTTTTGAAGCCAGTCGAGTTCCACCTTCAACTGTCCGATTTGGCGATAGAGTTCAGATGCTAGCTGTTCATTGTCGGTGGCTGCTTTTGAGCGTCCGTTTGTAAAGAGTTGCGGTAATTCTTCAAGCACCTGCTTTTTCCATTGGCTGACTTGAGTCGGGTAGACCCCATATTTACTGGCAATCTGAGCGACGGTTTGTTGATTTTTTATCGCCTCAATAGCCACCTGTGCTTTGAATCTGCCATCGTACTGTTTTCTGCTGTTTTCTACGGAACATGGCATGAAAACTCCTTTCTTTTTCTGGGCGTTTCTGACCCATATTTTCGCACAGATGATGACCGTTTTGCCAGTCGGAAATCCACCTTATTCAACTGTCTAGGTTTTGGGGGTAATTATAACCCACTGGCTATATCTTTACAATTTTCATGAACAGTCAAAACAGTTTACCACAAATCTAGGGGCAGATCAAGGAAACACAGGAACAATTTCTGTGCTTGACACCCTTTTGGATGATATGTTATATTTTTCTCGTTTTTCGCACCGTATATTTGGATAAATACACACTTCCTGATTTACACAGAGGGTCTCTCCCGTTTCGAGAGTCTGATGTAAATGTGACGGGAGTGGAAGTAAAAACCTGAAAGTTAGGTAAAGGAGGTTTTTTTGAGAACAGTTATAATGAAAGAACTCCTTGAAGCGGGAGTTCATTTTGGGCATCAGTCGCGGCGATGGAACCCAAAAATGGCGCAGTATATCTTTGCTGAACGTAATGGTATCTACATTATAGACCTTCAGAAAACGTTGCGTCTACTGCAGACTGCTTACGAATTTGTGCAGGACATTGCAGCAGGCGGAGGAGTTGTGCTTTTCGTCGGCACCAAAAAGCAAGCTCAGGAAACGGTTGTGGAAGAAGCGACAAAATGCCAGATGTTTTACGTGAACCATCGTTGGCTAGGTGGTATGTTGACCAACTACGAAACCATCAAACGTAGTATCGACCGATTGATGAAAATAGAGGGAGACGAAGCAAGCGGAATCTTTGAGCAACTACCTAAAAAGGAAGTCATGAGCCTCAGACGTGAAAAAACGAAGTTAAACAATAATCTTGCTGGAATCAAGACGATGGGGCAACTTCCTGAGGCAGTCATTATCACTGACATCCGAAAGGAACATATCGCGGTTAAGGAAGCGAATAAGCTCGGTATTCCAGTAGTTGCAATTATTGATACGAACTGCGATCCGGACCCGATTGACTATCCAATCCCTGCAAATGATGATGCAATCCGGGCAATTAAGCTCATCTGTTCCATACTTGCGACTGCAGTCATCGAAGGGCGGGCAAGTGCACTGGAGGGGGCTGATGATCAGGAAGCACCACAACCAGAGTCAGCAACCGATGAAAATGAGGTGAGCGAAGAAGCTTCACCCCCAGACGATGACAATTCTATAGTTTTTGATGAAGACTCTACGACTCCTGTTGAGGAAACTCCCCGTAGAAGAAGACGAACTCGCAGGAAACAAGCATCGGATGAACAACCAGAAGCCAAGCCTCAAGAGGATGGACAATCTGAAACTGAGATTTAAGAGGTTTTATCGTTAGGGTTAGAATGGAGTCGGGCTAGCCATTTACCGCCCGGTTCTACCGAAAATGGAGGATCACAATTTAATGGAAATTACTGCGAAGATGGTCGGTGAGTTGCGGATACGCACAGGCACCGGAATTATGGATTGTAAGAAAGCCCTGATCGAATCAAACGGAGATTTGGAGGCGGCCATTCAACATCTGCGTGAAAAAGGACTGAAAGCTTCGGAACTTAGAGGTGGGCGCACCGCTTCTGAAGGGTTGGTAGTCTCATATATTCACCCCGGTAATCGAATTGGGTCGTTGGTTGAAGTCAATTGTGAAACAGATTTTGTCGCCCGGACGGAACAATTTCAAACCCTGACAAAAGAGATTGCGATGCAGATTGCCGCCGCAAAACCGAAATATACCAGCAAGGAGGACGTGCCTGAAAGCGTCTTAGAATCGGAAAGAGTGATTTTGAGAAAGCAAACGCTTGGTGAGGGGAAACCGGAGCATATCGTTGAGAAAATCGTCGAAGGCAGACTATCTAAATTTTACGCTGAGGCGTGTTTACTCGAACAGCCTTATATTCGGGAAATCGATAAAACTGTTAAACAACTCCTCCAGGAGGCAATCGCACAGCTTGGAGAAAACATTGTCGTGAGGCATTTTTCCCTCTATGTCTTAGGGCAAGGGGAATAGGTGAACGGGCAAATGAGGTTTGCAAATTCGTTGATTCGCAGATTCGATAACAGGAGTTTTCAAAATGCCCAAAACAATTCTTCGTAATACAGAAACGCGGATGAAAAAGGCGGTGGAAGCCGCGGCAAAAGACTTTGCGCATGTACGCACTGGGAGAGCCTCGTCCGCTTTACTAGATGGTATCCATGTCGAGTGTTACGGGACCAAGAGCCCGCTTAATCAGGTTGCAACGATTACCATCCCTGAATCGCGTCTTATCGTCATCCAACCCTGGGATAAAACAATTATTAAGGATGTTGAAAAAGCCATCGCCCGATCTGATTTGGGGCTGAACCCAAACAGTGACGGAAATGTGATCCGGATTCAAATCCCTGAACTGACGACAGAACGTCGAAAAGAGATGACCAAATATGTCAGTACATTAGCTGAAGAAGGGCGTATTGCGATAAGAAATATCAGGCGTAACGCAAATGATTCTCTACAGAAGTTAGCAAAATCAAAAGAGATCTCTAAGGATGAACGTCATACTTATGGGAGTCAGGTCCAGGAGATCACGGATAAATACAGTGATCAGGTCAATGAGCTATTAAAATCAAAGGAAGAGGAATTACTTGAATTGTAATCAGCAATTGAAATTAATCAATGTCGAATCGCTGAATTGCTAAACAGACGCCTCGTCTTCATGAAATCAACACGGATTGAATAAACCAGAATCTTAAGGAATTTCAGGGCTGATTTGCCAATTTATCCTCCCCGCGGCCAATGTTTTGGAAGCGAGCCATCAGTACTATTATCTTAATTCCTGTTATTATTTTCCTCGTTTGGCGGGGAGAGCACCTCTATTCAGCATTGATTGTTCTCGTCACTGTTGTGATGTTGATTGAGTTCTGCCAACTTTCTCAATCGATTAGGGCGAAAGGAAGTCAGATTCTCACCATTGTATGTGGTTTACTGTTGTGTTTATCAGCAATTGAATTACTGGATTTTAAGATCTCTGTTCAACTCGCGCTCGCCTTGACACTCCTTCTTCCTTTTTCCTGCCAAATTTTTCGCAATCAGGTTAATGTCGCATTCCTTTCTATTGCCAGTACGTTGATGGGTGCCGTTTATATCGGTTGGGCATTTGGCTATCATCTGATTTTGCTGCGCCACATCAGTGATGTTGGCAGCGGATTAATTTTCTTCTTGCTTGTGATTATCTGGCTGGGTGATACAGGGGCATACCTCTTCGGCAAATGGTTTGGCAAACATAAACTCAGGCCCCAAATTAGTCCCGGTAAAACCGTCGAAGGGACGATTGCAGGTTTAGGCTTTGGGGTGCTCGGAGGGCTCGGGGTTTGGTCTCTTTTATTGAAGGACACACTGAGTCTCCCACACACGCTGATCCTTGGCGTTTTATTAGGAATTGTCGGTCAACTGAGCGATTTGAGCGAGTCTATTATCAAACGCAGTGCTGATGTTAAAGATTCAGGTCGATTAATCCCCGGACACGGCGGGTTGCTGGATCGATGCGACAGTTTGATTTTTTCTGCGCCTGCACTTTACTACTATTTTCAATATCTGATACGTGATGCATGATGGAGCGCAAAACCTGTTTTGCCGCTCATTCGCTGATTTGTCTATTTGTTATGAAACATCTCGCCATTCTCGGTTCCACAGGGTCAATTGGGCAAAACGCACTTTCGATCGTGGAGACGCACTCCGATGAATTTGCCATTGCTGGGCTCGCTGCGAACACTTCGGTCGATCTGATGGAGCAGCAGGTTCGTCAATTTCGCCCACGACTTGTGGCACTAAAGGATGGAGAAGCCGCTGAGCAACTGAGGAAACGCCTGAGGGATGTCAAAAAGGTTGAGGTGTTTTCAGGCCGCGAAGGAGTTTTGGCGATTGCGACGATGGAGGGGGTTGATCTTGTCCTCGAAGCGATCGGTGGTAGCGCGGGACTACTACCAACGTTGGAAGCGATTCAAGCCGGAAAGGACCTTGCATTTGTCAACAAAGAAGTGCTGGTCATGTGCGGTTCGTTGATCATGGATGCAGTCCAGGAATACGACGTCCGCCTTTTGCCTGTGGACAGCGAGATTAGCGCCATCTTCCAGTGTCTTTCCAACTACGACGGTAACAACGGAAAACGCAGCGAAATTCATCGTCTCATTCTCACCGCTTCCGGCGGTCCCTTTCGCCAAACCCCGTTGCATCAGCTCCACGCTGTGACACTCCAACAGGCTTTGAAGCATCCGAACTGGCAGATGGGGGAAAAAGTCACAATTGACTCAGCAACGATGATGAATAAGGGATTTGAGGTCATTGAGTCGAAATGGTTCTTTGATATGGAGTTGTCGCAGATCGAAGTTGTGATTCACCCGGAAAGTATTATTCATTCGATGGTTGAATTTGTCGATGGTTCGTTGCTCGCCCAATTAGGGGTTTCAGATATGCGCCTGCCAATCCAATACGCATTCACTTATCCGTGCCGCTTGCCTACCCCCGCCCCACGCCTTGACCTGTCCCAAATTCGTTCTCTGCGCATGGAATCTGTGGATTTTGAAAAATTCCCTTGCCTGGGTCTCGCTTACACTGCCGCGAAAGTTAGCGGGACCCTGCCGACTGTTCTCAGCAGTGCCGATGAAGTCGTTGTGCAGGCATTTCTGAATCAGCAGATTCGCTTCACAGACATTCCAGTGTTCCTCAAGGAAGTCATGACCCAACATGATGTGACGCTTCAGCCAAATCTCGATGATATTCTCGCCGCTGATCGATGGGCAAAATCAACAGCGCACAAATTAATTCAGACAAGAAGGTGATATTCATGTTTCAATCGGCCAATGGAATTATTATTGCAATTTTCTCTCTTGGCTTTCTCATTTTTATTCATGAACTCGGACATTTTCTCGCAGCGAAGCGGTGCGGTATTCGCGTTGAGAAATTTTCAATCGGTTTTGGCCCCAAGCTGCTTGGTTTTCGGCGCAGAGAAACAGACTACTGTTTCTCTGCTTTGCCGTTTGGCGGATTTGTAAAAATGTCGGGAGAAAATCCTGAGGAACAAACAGGTGCGACAGGCGAATTTGCTTCAGCCCCCGTTGGGCACCGCATCTTTGTAGCGATTACCGGGCCCGCAATGAACTTTGTGTTGGGTATCGTTCTATTTTCGCTGGTCTATTTTATTGGGTTGGATCATGACACTGTTCGATTGATGGAGATGTTGACGGGTGAGACTTTCGGAAAGTCTGCGCAAATGACTCAGATTGGGTTAGTCGCTGATGATAGTCCTGCGAAGGATGGTGGCATACAGCCGGGTGACACGATCATTTCGATCAACGGACAAAAGGTCAAGAATTGGCAGGATTTCCACACAAGAATCTTTACCAGCCCCGAGAAGAAACTTGAGATTGTCGTTTCCTGCGATGGTCAGTTGAAGTCACTCGACGTGACGCCTGAAAGCAAGCACAGGAAGGGCATTGGTGAGATCGGTCAGATTAAGGTCTCTTCCCGGCAGGAGGTCATGGTTGGGAATGTCGCTGAAGGAAGTTCAGCAACAAAGGTTGGAATCCAAGCCGGCGACTTGATTGAAACCATCAATGAGGAAAAAATCTATCATATCCCTGAATTTGATTCCCGAATCTGGGAAACTCCTGAGTGGGTTGGATTGGAACATCAGAAATTTTACAAGCGAATTAAAGACAGGCGAGGCGGCGAGATTGCGATTGGAATCAGGCGTGGTACAGAATCGTTGGCTCTAAACTTGCCTGTCGACTGGACGGTTCGCGCTAGGGTTGACGAAGGAAGCGCAACGCAAACGGCAGGTATCCAATCTGGAGACCAGATTGTTGAAATCAATGGAGAACCTATTGAGAGCTTCGATTTATACCCGAGATTGTATGAGTTGACTCAAGCGAATCCCGATCAGGCGGTCGAAATCGGACTCCGGCGCGATGGTGAACATCTGACCGCAACCCTGACGCTTCAGATTGTCGGTGATGAAAATCGACTCAATCTCCGAGGATTACATTGGGAGATGTCGATGAGTGGGCTTGCGTTCACTGCACCATCCATTCAAATCCCAAAATATGATCTCATCACGGCAGTCGGAAAAGGCATCCAAACAAATTGGTTCATCCTTGAGATGGTCGCAAAGGTCCTCAGACGTCTCATCACTCGGGAGGTTTCACCTAAATTTCTCACAGGCCCGATCGGGATTGTGAATGCGACAAGCCGGGTTGTACAAATCGGTGTGATGAGCCTACTCTTTTTCGTGGGCTTCATCAGCGTGAATCTAGGTATTGTGAATTTGTTGCCCATTCCGATTGCTGATGGTGGTCAAATCCTTTTCTTCACCCTTGAAAAATTACGCGGCAAACCCTTGAGTCTTCGTAAACAGACGATTATCCAGCAGGTCAGTATTGTCCTAATCGCTGGTCTATTCTTATATATCACATTCTATGACCTCTTGCGCGTCTTTTTCGTCTGATGCCGAAGACTGGGGGATAGGACATGAGAAAGCCAGCGAATCAAGACGCCTAACGATGTTAAATCTCGCTCAAATCAAACAACATGATTCCGAGGACATGCTTCACTTATTGAACGCCTTTTCTGAACAGTGCAAGCGTGCTCAGGAAATTGCCGAGAATTTCCAGTTTAACAGACATGATGAACGAATGCCCAGCAATATCGTCATCGCTGGGATGGGTGGCTCTGCGATTAGCGGCGACCTGGTGAAGGCGGTGCTCAACGACCAATCGCCAATCCCAATTATCGTCCACCGGAACTATACACTCCCTGCATTTGTTACATCTCAGACGCTCTTTATTGCTGTCAGTTACTCCGGCAATACGGAAGAAACCTTGCAGTCCATTGAGACGGCATTTGCGAGAGGGGCAAAGATCGTTACAATTACCAGCGGTGGAAAGTTAAAGGCATTCACAGATGCGCATCACCTTCCCGGTGTGACCATCCCGTCTGGGCAGCAACCCAGAGCTTCGCTTGGCTACCTGTTTATACCGATTTTAGCCACCCTGGTACGGCTGGGATTTGCGTCGAACCTTAATCTCCGGGGCGATTTGGATGAGACGATCGACCTGACGTCGAAACTGGCAGAGGATTTTCATCCGGATGTACTGGATAGTCAGCCGAAGCGGCTGGCGCAGCAGTTGTACGGGAAGTTGCCTATCATCTATGCGCCCCAAGAACTGGAGGCGGTTGCGATGCGATGGATGGGGCAGATTAACGAAAACAGCAAATCACTCTCCTATTACAATGTGTTTCCAGAGATGAATCACAATGAGATTGAAGGTTGGAAGCATCCGCGAACCTTAACGCAACAGTGCCATATCATCCAACTCCATGATTCGATCGCTCCTTCTCAGACGCAGCGTCGAATGGACATAACCGCGGAACTGATTCAGTCGCATGCCGCCGGTATCACGCAGGTACATCCGCAAGGCAAATCACTATTGGCGCGTCTCTTATCGTTAATTACGATTGGGGATTGGACCAGCTTTTATCTTGCAATTTTGTACGCCCAAGATCCGACGCCTGTGACACGAATTGAGAAACTCAAACGTCGATTGGAAGCGTAAAACGTAAAGATCTGACACATTGCGTTTCACGTTTTACATTTCATGCCAGATCAAAATGAACTTGTCCAGGAATATTTACAACTTGTCGCTACAGTGAGGGAATACGTGGAAGAACAAATGCAGCTTGGCTTTACAGAGTTACTTGAGCCAGAACAGAAATCCGAATTTGCCGATTTTGATATGGGAAAGTTGCGTCAAGAAGCGATGGGCTGTGAGCGATGTGAGTTGCATCAGGGGCGAAACACGGTTGTTTTCGGCGTTGGAAACGAAAACGCTGACCTCATGTTCGTTGGGGAAGCCCCCGGCGCTGATGAAGACCGTCAGGGTGAACCCTTCGTCGGCCCAGCGGGCCAACTACTCACGCGCATCATCGAAGCGATGGGGTTGACACGTGATGATGTCTATATCGCGAATGTCATCAAGTGCCGTCCGCCCGGCAATCGAAACCCAAAACAGATCGAGATCGAAACCTGTGAACCCTTCCTACTCAGACAGATTGCGTTAATCAAGCCCAAGGTCGTCTGTGCCCTCGGCACCTTCGCTGCCCAAACGTTACTTCGTACCGATCAGAAGATTTCGATGTTACGTGGGCAATTTCACGATTATCATGGCTGCAAGCTCATGGCAACCTATCACCCCGCCTATCTCCTTCGGAATCCGCATGGGAAACGGAAACGAGATGTCTGGGAAGATATGAAGAAAGTCATGGCTGAACTAAAGAGTCAATGAATGGGCGAATAAGCGAACCACGAAAGCATTCACAGGTTCATTGGTTCATTGAACTTCCCGCTACGCAGGACTAAGAAGTCTGAACTCATGTACAAATGAACTTCTTATGTTTTACGTAATACACATCACGTTTCACGCTTATGAAATACGCCCGCGTCGCTTTTCCACTCCCCCAAGATCTTGCCTTTTCTTACGCCATTCCGGATCGCCTCCAATCCCTTGCGCAGCCTGGCTCCCGTGTACTCGCACCGTTAGGGGAAAGTAGGCGGGAAGGGGTCATCGTCGAACTGATGGACGAACCGGACCTCCCCGACGACGCTATCGAAATCAAAAACCTTACCGATTGCCTTGATGATACCCCCACATTTTCCGATGAACTCCTTGTCTTGACGAGATGGATCTCGGCCTATTACTTGTCATCGTGGGGTGAGGCGTTCAAGTGCGCGGCTCCGTCAGCCGTAAGAAGCCGACAAAATCGGGTTGTACGTTCCCTCGCCACCGACGCGCAAATCGCAGAGCTGCGGAAATCCCGCCAGAAGGAGATCTTGTCGCTACTCAGGGGAAACGAGACACTTACCATCAATCAGATTGCGCGCCGCATGGGGATTGGCGCTTCAAAGCTGCGTTCTGCGCTGCTAACTCTGCGACAGAAAGGACTGATTGAACTTCAGTCGAACTTCCAATCCAAATCTGAACCTCAGACAGCTCTTGTAGTTTCTTTAGCCAAGTCACTGGCTGAAATCGAGAGTGAGATTTCAGCATTGCCAAAACGATTCACCAAACAGGCGGCGGTGCTACGTTTCCTGATTGACGAGTCAAGCGCATTGCCAGTCGTAAGCACAGAGATCACCATACGCACTAACGCCAGTCTGATGACGTTACGATCTCTTGAGCAGAAAGGGTTGATTGGCATCAGGTCAGTTCAGATTGTGCGAAATCCTCTGAGTTTGGACCCAGTTCCTCCCACGCAGCCGTTCACTCTTAATGCAGATCAGGCAACCGCCTTGGAAGCAATTCAAGCGGCAATCGATACAACTCAACGAGAAGTGTTTCTCCTGCACGGTGTTACGGGAAGCGGCAAGACAGAGGTTTACATGCAGGCAATGGCTTCCGTGCTGGAGCAAGGCAAGGGGGTAATCGTTCTCGTTCCCGAGATCTCCTTGACGCCGCAGACCGTCTCTCAGTTTGTTGGTCGTTTTGGGGCGCGAGTTGCAGTATTACATAGCAACCTTTCAGACGGGGAGCGGTACGATCAATGGCAGCGGATCAAAGGCGGAGACGCGGACATCGTTGTTGGTCCCCGTTCCGCAATCTTCGCGCCTATCCCAAATCTCGGCCTTATAGTGATCGATGAGGAACATGAAACGTCATACAAGCAGGATACCTCACCGCCATTCTATCACGTCCGTGACGTCGCCGTGAAAAGATCTGAGTTAGCCAACTGCCCATTGATTCTTGGCAGCGCGACGCCATCGCTGGAGAGTTTTTATCGTGCGCAATGCGGCGAATACCACCTCCTGAGTCTTCCTTCCCGCGTATCTAATATTGGGATGCCGCCTGTCAAGATTGTGGATATGCGCGAGGAGCTAAAAAAGGACAATCGTACGATTTTTTCAGCGACGCTTCGCACAGCGATTGAAGACCGGCTTTCCAGAAGAGAACAGGTCATCTTGTTCCTGAATCGGCGAGGGTACTCCACTTACGTATTCTGCCGAACCTGTGGCTATGTCGAGCGGTGCAACAACTGCTCGATCTCACTGACATTTCATTTTCAGACCAAACAGATGCGTTGTCACCACTGCGGCTATGAACGCCCAACACCAGAACTTTGTCCGCAATGCGGCAGTATGTACATCCGCTATTTTGGGTTTGGCACAGAGCAGGTTGAGCAGGAGGTCACCAAGGCATTCCCCAAAGCAAAAGTCAAGCGGATGGACGCCGATTCGACGACACGCAAAAATGCCCATCAGAAAATTCTGGATGCCTTCAAGGCCGGAGAAATTGATATTCTGGTGGGAACACAGATGATCGCCAAGGGGTTAGACTTTCCAAACGTGACCCTGGTTGGCGTAATCTCCGCCGATACCGCACTTAATCTGCCGGACTTCCGCGCCGGCGAGCGGGCATTTAATTTGCTCACACAGGTCGCCGGCCGATCCGGACGCAGTGAGGCTGGCGGCGACGTGATTGTTCAGACCTACATGCCCGAACATTATAGCATCCAGGCGGCGCAAGGTCATGACTATCTTCGTTTCTACCATGAAGAAATCGGTTATCGAGAGGCGCTGCTGTACCCGCCTTTGAGCCACGCCGCGACCATCCTGCTCCGTGGCGCAATCGAAACGGACGTAATCCAAGCCGCAAACAATCTCCTTGATCAACTCGAAACCATCAAAGCGGACACCTTCCCGTCAGTCGAGATTCGAGGTCCCGTCCCCGCACTGCTCACCAAAATTAAGAACAAATTTCGATGGCACTTTCTGCTGCGGAGTCAGCACGTTACGGATCTCCGTGAACTGATTCTGCGAGCCGTTGAAGCGTCCTCGCCCACGAACATCGATTTGATTGTGGATATTGATCCGATCAGTATGTTGTAATGAGAAACAAGTAAAATGCGAAGTGATGACTATAGATTCGATACAAACCCTTTCCGCCCCTCAAGTTCTATATGACGACTCAGGTTAACCGACGAGTGACATCTATTTAGTGCAGGTGCCGCTTGAGCATAAGAACATCAAGACCACCCGGAAGTATCTGGGCATCAGCTATCGGAAGATGCAGCAGGCGGTCAAGATGATCGAAACGTCCAAACGCAACAGAAAGAGCAAAACGTGTTACTCGCCAAAACTGGAAAATTCAACATTTCTCAGAATATCCAACTTTCCCAATTTGACACAAAATTCCTCATTTTTCACAAACTCCTGCCACCTCGCATACATTGGGTACTTTGCCATCTCAAACTCCCTGAGTGGATTTTTGACTTTTCTCTCAATGAACTGGTACAGAGCCTTTTGCTCGTTTGTTGCCTCGTGAATTTGGCCAAAGGAGATCTGGCTTCGGTTGCGCCATAGTTTTGGATTGACCGTCTGGGCCATTAGCTGGATCTTCATATCGTCTGACACCGGAACCTCACAGGTCTGGTTAAGGAACTCATAGAGCCTTTTAGCTTGCCTGAACGGTTCTCGCACAAGTCCTTCGTAGGGGATGAAAATTTTGTTTTCAGTTTCTTCTGTGTGTTCAAGGATAAGCAACATCATGTATTGCCAACATAGTATGTTGCCAGCGATGAGACTCACTTTCCCCTCTAGCTTTTCCGGCAGGATGAATTTTTGCCAAGACAGTACCGTATCATAAGGATTGCGCACTGTGATGAGGTAAGCGGCATCGCCCCAAATCTCTTTCCAGAAAGGAAGAAAAAAGTTCAGGGCCGGATCTTTCCAGACCCAGGTTTTGCCCTCCTTTTCCATAACAGCGACCAACTCCAGGGCCTTGTCTCTGTATTGTGGTATGAAGATCTTTTCCCTGACACGCTGCTGGAAGGAAGCGTCCCACCAACTGGTTCCTGCTGCGAAGTCTCCCAATTCAACCAGAAAATCCCAGATGGGAAGATACTCCCAGTACCCTTGCGGATTATGCCCATCCGCTTTCGTCAGTCTCTCGGACTCTCCAGCGTAAGCTCCCCATCTGTGCACCATTTCCGCCACCAGGGAGGTCCCACTGCGCTCCACACCCAGCACAATTATGGGGAGGGGTTTTGAGGTTCCTTCTGCAGCGCTCATAGTCGCTTGTCCTTCGGTTAAAGCCCATTAATTAATCATCATATCTAACGTCAGTTCGATATAAGGATGCAGACGGCACCTAGGGGCACGGAGTAATGGGGTGAAGGGGCGAGGAGGCGAGTGTGCTGAGTTCCCTCGCTCCCACACATACTCCAAAGCCCAATTCCTTGCCACCGCAGAATTTTTACGTCGAACTCACGTTATCTACTTCCCATCCCCCCGTCAGAATATACCGGCTTGTCCGCGGAAGAAATCCAACAGTTAGCTAAGGAGGCTTAATCCTCGTGCAAATTTAACCACATCACGTTTCACACACTTCATTTCCTCAATTTCCTATTTCCTTTCCGAAGATCAGCAACGCATCTGCAATTGGTCTGCCGAAGTTGGAAGGAACCAGTCGAATGCGGCGATTCCCTTGAGCCATTTTTTCCTTGCGTGGTGGCGGTACGCGGTGGCTAACCACCTCGCCATCAATAACCATCATCGTCGAGCCACCCACCACTGTCGAGGTTGAGCGCATCCTTTGCTCCCCATTCCAACAACAATTCTGTGAGCTTGGAGAGTTTAACGCCCCAGTTCACCTTTGGGGATTTTCCGGTGATTGTTACGAGGATCAACGTCCCATCGGCTTTAACGCTTATTGCTGTTCGGGGATACCACCAATCGTGGAATGCGCGCTCAAATCCTTCTGCATCATGTTCCTTCGGTGTCGTGGGAATTCCATCACGAAGTAGCAAAGGACCGCCGCTGATGATATGCTCAACCGCCTCCAATGTTTTTGGATCCCGGACTGTTCAGGGATAACTGTTTCGCAGATTACGTGGAAGAACAAATGCAGCACGGATTTTGTCTCCGACTGATATGTGGGCAATCAGCCAATCGCGCTTTAACCCATTTGCGGAGAGGACGCAGCCATCGTCAGGAATAGGGCTGCTGCCCGCTGCATCACGGATCTCGACGACCCGGTTATTTTGCACAATCACTTCCACGCCATCCGGATCGGTCAGTGTATCGGTCAGTGTAACGGTGTGGAAAATCGGACGGTAAAGGATCAACTCATCCTCGATCCGCCCTTGATTGATACCGTCAATCATGAATGTTTCGCCGCTTGGAAGCACAATTTCCGCTTCGAGTGCAATTCGATCAATAATCGGCTTTCATTCGCCCATCGACCAGCGATAGTCCAATTGCGGCACGGTCCTGTTCAGGTTCACTGATCCATTCCCCATCAATCTTCAACGCCCCGACCGATTCACCGTGAAACATCCCCGTCATCTCGAAATAGCCACCGTTGATTGCTGCGAAGGCATTGTGCTGTCGCGCCAACGAAACGAGGGATTCCCTGCCAATTCCTGCATCCACAGCGCGGTAAGGACGGATGAACACCGCATCAGGGGGGAGTTCGAGGATATTCATGAGCACGCCTCGTTTAATCTGACGATGCTGAATCCCCGACGCCACTTGAACCGTCACATCATGCCGAGACAGATCCATGTACGATCGGACAAATGCAGTTATTCGCCTGACACGAGCGGATCGCCCCGTCCAGACACCTGCAAAAGATCAGCAGGCAACCCAGAACGATGAAGATGCGGCGATGCCGTTTGGTGAATCGTAAAACGTAAAGCGTAAAACGTAAAATGATTCGTTCATTCGTTGACTTTCCTATTCGCCTATTCACAGCTCGTCAAGACCTGCTGTGCTCGTTTTTCCCACTCATCACAGGTTGCGTGAGTCCGTTGTACAGATGCCCCGATGTACTTCGTTGGATTGTGAAGGACTTCCCGCTGATTTTCCGTCAACTTTTCGAGAAACGGTCGCAATGTCTCATCTTCCCACAGGAGGTCTGTCAGTTTCCGTCCCGTTTGATGGACTTGGGCGACGAGTTTGCGTGTGTGGTCGTAAGCATCGGGAAATCCATAATACGCCATCAAAATATAGATCGGTTCAGTGACCGTATCGCCCGCACTCATCTCAAGATTGCGTCGCATATTATCCACCTTCACATTCATCTCGTCTAACGCACGAATCAGGCGATAGATCGAGTAATCAAACGCCGTGAACAATTCCGTCAGGAAACGGATCGACGCTGAGTTGGTGAGATCGCGTTGATGTTCCAAGATCTGGTCCATGTATACTGTTGTCATGCGCGGCACGAAGGCTTTCCAGAGGCTCTTGATCGTTTCAAAATCTTCGGGATTGATCTTATGCGGCATGGTCGAAGATCCGACCAATTGTGGGTCGTACTTCTTGCTAATTTCCGCGATCTCTGTGCGATAGAGATGGCGGATGTCATCCGCGAAATTCGCAAGGATGGTGTAGGTAGATGTAATCGCATGCGCCAGATCGGTGATAAATTCCGGCTCAACACACTGCGTCGAAGTATGCGTATCCGATGGTTTCAGCCCAAGTTCAGCAAGGAGATCTGCCTCGATCCGCTCCGGATGCTCCGTGATCAGCGAAAGCCCGTTGAATGCTCCTACCGCGCCTGAGAATTGTCCGCGAAGCTCTTGACTCGTCCGATCTATCAGTTGCATCCGATTTCCGATTCGGCTGACGTAAAGCGCGACAGCGTAACCGAAGGTAATTGGTTCTGCGTGCTGTCCATGCGTCCGTCCGATCTGCACCGTTTCTGCGTGGTTTCGCGCCAACTGAATCAACCGATCCTCAAGTTGGATTAGATCTGGCAAGATTACCTTTCGGGTCAGATCTTTGAAGCGCAGCGCCGTTGCGGTATCAAGGATGTCCGCCGACGTAGCAAAGAGGTGAACATACGGACGCGCTTTGGGACTGATTTTCCGCTGAATCACATTGACAAGTGAACGGATGTTGTGGCGGATGCGTGATTGCTCTTTATAGACCTCCACCGCTGTTACTTCGTGCGCCACCCGTTCAACTTCATCAGCGATCTCGTGGGAGCAGATTCTGTGTTTGGCAAGCGTCCGCACCAATGCGGCTTCGACTTTAGCTTGATATTTGACGTAGGCACCTTCAGAAACGTAAGGGAGTAGTTTCTTCATAAAAGCTTCGCTGCCGCCGTAGTATCTGAAATCGAGTGGACTGACTGCTTCGTAAAGTTCCATAATATCTCCTAAACGTATTGCGTATTGCGTATTGCGTATTGCGTATTTTGTCTGGTGGTTTATCCCAAATTGTGTATTGGTCAATAACATGTTGAATACGGCGAGATTCACTGGAAATTATACGAATTATGGAGAGCGTGACATTTCCATTATTCCCATAATCTGCAGTGAATTGAGTTTATCAGTTCACTTTCCTGCAAGATGTATTTGACCATTACAGTTTATCCCAAATTGGGCTGGTTTGCTTGTTTTTTCGTGCCGCTAAATTATACCACGTTTCTATCGCCGGGGAAGTAGGTTTTGGAATTTTTCTTGAGGCGGACAAGGCATCAGGAACGACGAGGCAACTGTTTTCCTTGAAAAATTCTAACTGTTCTTTCATGACTCCTTCCTAGTTGAATAGCGTCAAAAATCATCAATCATCAATAGGCGCGGCTTCATCACCGCGAACAGTTCTTTCCCCTGACGGCGTTCCACCGAATTCAGCGGGATATGAAGTTCGGAAATCTCAAAGGCGGGTTCAAACAGCGAGTGGATTTCCCCTTCCGTCGTACCAAACGGTGGACGCCCGTCCGGAGGTAAAGCGAAAAACAGTGCGATGAAGGTGCCTGTCGGTTTCAGGATGGTTTGTACCAACTGTACGTACTCTGCACGACGAACCGGATTAATGGCACAAAAGCAAGTGTGTTCGAGGGCGTAATCGAAATGGGATTGATATTCATTCAGCAGGTCAAACATGTCCCGCTTGAGGAGTTCCGCCTTCAAATTTGCGCCTTGCAAACGCTTTCCCGCGCCCCGAATGGCTGAAGGCACAAAATCCACACCGACCACGTCAAACCCGTGTGCCGCGAAAAGCACAACCTCATATCCCGTCCCGCAGCCGAGAACCGCAATCTTTCCCGGTGGAGGTGGTGAATCACTCGTCAGAAGAGACACAAATGGCGGCGCCGGCTGACCGAGATCCCAGTCGGGGGATTCCTGGTTATCGTAGATGTTCTCCCAAAACTCAGGTTGATTGACATCACGGTCTTGCATGAAAACTATCCTTTCGTGTTGAGAATTATAATGGCGAGAGAACGGATAGTCAAGAACAAACCTTGAAACGTATGACTTGTCTTAATGCCTGTCCTATGATACACTATAACTTGGCATTGTAGTGAGGCGATTCATCGCCATCCCAAACGCGCAATTCATTGCACGACTACAAACGGAATGTATAGTTTAATCTGAAAATTACTTAAGTTGCCGTGCTGGCTTTTATCAAAACTCACAAGTCTAGAACTGTCAAAACGAATAGGTAGAAGATAAAATGGCTAGATATTTCGCTTTTGCTGTAGACAAACCTGACCTCGAACCTTACGAAATTTCGCGCACCCTGCGGGGGCAACTCCACTACTTCACCGAAGGCACCAGCAGTCGTCGATGGAACGATAGCGAAAATCCCGACGAATTCTTCTTTCCGCTTGAACGAACTTCTGAACTGTTCGAGGAGGGGGTGTTCTATGTGACCTCTCCGTTGGATGATCAGAATCAAGCAGAAATTGAGATCACGGAAGAGCAAGAGGATTTTTTGGATTGGCTCGTTTCGAATCAGATTGAAAAGGTGCAGGTTCCAGAAGATATTTGATAAGTTCGTATCCGTTGTGCCGACACAACTCAGGTCAGAACCTTATGCGAACTTACGAAATGAATCAGTAGCTAGCGGATGGGTTGTGCTTCTTTTGTCCTATCTGGATGTTTGTTCCATTCAATAGTGATTTCCGGTGTCATCACGACGCGGCGGGAGCATTTGTCTCGCTCAGGATCCTGAGCATAGCATCACATAAATAGGACTTACGCAGCCGATGTGCAGAACCTGCAATTTCACCGCATCCTGCATCTTGAATCCTGAATCCGACACAAGATGCAAGATGCACAGGAGGTTAGGGGATAATCAGCCGATTCGATGATTCGCCTATTTGCTTATTTCCCAAACCGCGCCAACCGAAATGGGTTGATGTCAAAGCCTGTCTCCTCCTGAAGCGCCATTTCCGCAAGTATTCGCCCGACAAGGCTGGAGAACTTGAATCCGTGACCGGAAAATCCAGTAGCCAAAATGAGATCGGGGCAATTCGGGTGTATGTCGATAATAAAATCTTCATCAGGTGTTTCAGTGTAGAGGCAAACCTGGGCGTAAAGGGCCTCGCCAGCAGCATCGGGAATGCGCTTACGCATAAAGGCACTCAAGTGCTCGATATATTCGGCATCAGGTGTGCGATTACACGCATCCGGAGACACCGGCTGCCCCAGACCGTGTCGCGCAACTTTCACACCTTCACTGCCGAACACGGGAAATCCGTAGAAGAATTCACCCCACGTTACATCAATGAAAACCGGAAAGCTGTCTGGCTGAAACAGACTCGCAGCCGTTGGCTGATAATAAACCATCTGTTGCCGCGTCACGATTAACGGGAGACTCAGTTCACTGAGAATTTGCCCTGTCCATGCGCCAGAGGTCACAATCACTTTCCTCCCTCGAAAGCGTTCCCCTTTTACAATCACTTCGGGGTTATCTCCCTGCCAATCGATGTTCATAACGGGAGTCTCCTCCCTAACCTCCGCCCCGTGCTCTTCGGCGAGTTGCAAGTGGGTCGAGACGCACGCTGAAGCATGAAGGAAACCGGTGTCCTTTTGCCAGAGGACGCTCATGCCGTCCTCGATTCTGAACTGCGGGAAGCGTGCGGCTAGTTGCCGTTGGCTCCACCATTCCGATTCGATTCTAGCGGCATCTAGGCTCGCACGCATATTACGGGGATAATAGTGTCCTTCGGGTGCAATCACTACGCTGCCCGTCGTGAACAACAGATCTGTTCCCGAAGCCTTTTCCAGACCCCGCCATTCCGCGTAGGCAAACTTCATCAACTCTGTGTAAAATTGCTTGTCGTAGACCAGGCGGATGACGCGGGTATCTCCGTGAGAACTGCCAAAGGTATGTCCACGGGAGAATTGTTCCAACACTAGCGTTCTCGCTCCCAATTTTGCGAGGTGATATGCCGCTGCACTTCCCATACTCCCCGCTCCGATAATGACTGCGTCGTACATTTTTTCACTCAAGGCAACCTCTTCTAAGACCTACTTCATCGGAAACGGTTTGGCATTTCGTCAAAATTCTGCTCTTTATTCTCACCGCGCAGCAAGATCGCCGACTAGGTGTGTCCGAGAGAATTTATTTCAACTTGCTTGACCCGGGGTGGAACATAACGAACTGTCAAGCCACAACGCCGCCGCGTTGATTGATTTGGCAGACTCTCGTGAATCAATGTGCCGTGATGAATGGAGATCTCGCCCGCTTTCAGAATCAGGCCCACAGCGTTTTTCTCCTCTTCCTCGCTGACTGGAACTTCTTGATTGATGCTCAACAGATTTCCTTCTAGTTCGGATTTTCCATGCTCCCGAATGCCGGAGCGGTGGGTGCCGGGAATAACTCGCATGCAACCGTTCTCGCGCTCGCTATCGTCGATAGCGTACCACGCGGCAATCGTTTCGGGCGGTTCGAGTCCTCAGTAGGTCACATCTTGGTGCCATGCCACAAACTTATTCTCATCGGGACCATATTTGCAAAAGAAGTGCGTCCCCAGCATCATGACATCGGGGCCTATCAAGGCTTCGATACAGTCCACAACCCTCGGATGCGTTGCGATCTCCCAGATAAATTCCTCATCAAAATGCCGATCGAGCAACCCGATCTGGCATTTCTCGCGGCCCTCTCCAGCTTCTAATTCGTCAAATAATTCTCGGTGTCGGGCGGTCTCTGCTTCATCGGAAATCTGAATTTTCGGAACGAAACCGCTCGTTTCATAAGCCTTGACTTGTTGTTTGGTTAGGGACATTTTTCGCTCCTTTCTTGATTTTGGGTGTGTACTGCCATCGGAAATTTAGCCCATTGTCTAAACCAAGATTGTGATACAATGACAATCAGATTGAAAGGAGATTTCCGATGGCAAAACGAAGAAGATTCACACCCCAATTTAAGGCGGAAGTCGTTATTGAGGCACTTATCAACCAAAGTTCACAAGCGCAACTCTGTCGACAGCATAACCTCAGCGAAGAACAACTATCAAAGTGGAAACACCAACTCCTTGACAACGCAGCGATTCTCTTTGAATCCACTGATAAGCAATCCAACGACTCTAAAGAGCGGATTGCTCAACTGGAGCAACTCGTCGATCGATTGACCCTGGCATTAGACATCCCCAAAAAAGCCTCGACTTGGCTGACTTGAATCGGTCTCAAAAGCGACAGATGGTTGAGGCTTTACAGACCAATTACTCGGTTCGACACATTTGTGAGGTTCTCGGCTTCAATCGGAGCAGTCTCTATTATCAACCCAAAAGCGACCCCTTAGAGCCAGTGCTACGAGATGAAATCGAAAAACTATCTGCCCGTTATCCGAAATATGGCTATAGGCGTATCACGCAGTTGCTGTTGCGTATGGGATACATGGTCGGTTACCGACGCGTCGCCCGATTGATGAAAGCGGATAATCTGCGGGTCGCCGTAAAACGTGGCAGTCAAACCACCCAATCGTTTGACTGTGTTGGTCAATCGGTCAATCGGGTTGAGAATCTTGACATCTGTCGAAGCAATCAAGTTTGGGTCGGTGATATTACCTATGTCCGACTCAAAGGACAATTCGTCTATGTTTCGGTGTTAATCGATGTCTTGACCCGAATGATAAGAGGTTGGCAGATGAGTCGGCACTTGACACAACCTCTCACATTAAGACCGTTGCAACAGGCATTAAGCCAAAGCATTCCAGAAATTCATCATAGCGACCAGGGAGTTGAGTATCTTCCGACAGCCTATATTTCCACGCTTATCGGTCATGGGGTTGAGATTTCCTTAGCGCATCGGGGGCATCCGTGGGAGAACGGCTATGCTGAGAAGCTAATAAGAACCCTCAAGGAGGAAGAGGTCCATCTCAACGACTACGATGATATAATGGATGCCAGAGCGCGAATCGGTCATTTTATTGGACAGGTTTATAACCAGAAACGACCTCACTCGGCGTTAGGGTATTTGACGCCAGTTGAATTTGAGCAAAAACACTTGTCTTAACTTTGATGATTTCTGGTCTAAATTAACGTTGGCACTTCAATGATATGTGATGCGTCTCAGATATTAGTGCTTAAAGATCATATTCTTTTCCCCCGTCTGGACGGAATGTAGTGAACAATAAAACGTCGATCTGGATACTTTGCCATCGCTTGTTCTTTCGCGTCTTGATAGGTATCCTCAAAGAAGGTTTCCTTACGCAATCGCATATGCCTTCAAAGCATCAAGCCCAACCGTGTTTTGGGGACCGTGCGGTTCGCATAGACTATAGCAGAAGTAAACAAGGGGACATCCCTGGGAAACGGCTTCTAAGTCATCGGGAAACATCCGTTCCCAACGCACCTCTCTTATCATCGTATTCTCCTTTTCCATCGGCACTTTGAACATTATCCAATTGTAGCACTCGCGATACAAAGTTGTATCATTGTTACCACAGCTTTTTCAAGTCCAATTTTCTTTCCCCTCCGTTTAGGTTAGATAATTGTGTGACCTGGTTCTGGCATCTTAATTGCGCATTTCAGAGAACCGTTGCAGAGCAAGATTTTATGATAAATCCACGAATCTGTCAACCACAATCTATAATAGTGGGTATGTTGCGGAATTCGCAGAATTTGATTTTTAGCTTGGCATCTGGTTTGTCCTGTGATATACTCTGAATATCTTACACAGTAAGCAAAATAAATCACGAAAGGAAGGAGAACCATGAACAGACTTGCTCTCACTATCGCATCCCTGCTAATTGCAATTATATTCGTAGGGTGTTACACGCAGATTGGCTACTATGAACCACCACATCCAACTCGAAAAACTTCCTATCATCGTCAAGATGATCAGCATCACCAAGAGGAAACCAAAGAGATCGAGGCTGAAGAAGAGGAAGAGGCGCAAGTTAAAGCAGAGGGCGAGCAGTCCGAAGCGGAGGACGAAGGGTATTACGGACACCACAACCCCACCTATGGCGATCACGACCTTTATTACCGCCCTTACTACTACGACTACTATCCCCCCTATCCATATTATGGCGGCTATCACTCCCGCTATCCCTATTACGGGTATTACCACGATTCATATTATTCGTATTATGGACACGACTATCCTTATGGACATCACAGATACCGTTATCATCGGCATCACTACTCACGGCCCCGCTCCAAGATTGGTGATTTGCATTTTGGACGTCAACGCTCGCAAAGCCATCGGGGGGTCAGATCCGGTCAGCCATCGTTGAGGCGTCCGAGCAAATCAGCAGTAAATAGAGAATCCAGCCCTGCCCCCGCTCGCAGTTCATCGGGGTCACGGTACGACAGATCACGGAGATCTAGGAGGAGGTAAGACGCAAATGAGAAGATTGATGAGAATTACCATTGCTTTGGCGTTGATGTTCACCTGCTTTGTGTTTGGAAGCAAAGTCGGATTTGCACAGATAGAGGAAATTGCCCTCGGCAATACTTTCGGTCTTGGCGCAAGGGCAATGGGGATGGGTGGAGCGTTTCTCGGCATCGCAGATGATTTCACGGCGCTCTACTGGAATCCGGCGGGGCTTGCCCAGATTAAGAAGTTCGAGTTATTTGGCGGCTTTTCGCACAGCGAGACAGATGTAGAAACGCAGTTCACCAGCGACCGTGTTACAAAAGCAGACAGATCAAAGACTCGTCCCAACGCGATCGGTTTAGTCTACCCTTTATACGCAGCTCGTGGCGGGGTTGCACTCGCACTGGGATATAATCGGCCGCAAAATTTTGATTCGGAGATTGCCATTAAAGGGCTTGATCCTTCTTCTGACCCTGTATTTGGTGGATTTGATGTGGATGAAACGACCATCGACAAAGGCGGAATTGGTGCCTGGAGTTTTGGTGCCGGTGTATTTATATCAGAGAATATCCTGCTGGGTGGTTCACTCGATTTCTGGTATGGGACGAGTTTCAACGAGTTGAATAATACTGCGAGGGACATCAACAACATCGATGCAGAAGTGAAACGGTTCGCCTTCCACGATACCGTAGATCGGGAATATATGGGGCTCGGCGGTAGGGCAGGCATGCTTGCTTTCGCCGGGGAAAATGTTACATTTGGGTTGACTGTCACGCTCCCAATCAATCTTGAAGTTGACGAAGTGTGGCGCCAGGAAACGGAAGTGACCTTCGACGATAGTGAAGTCGAAGTGGATGCGGATGAAGGGTCAACCCCTTTATTCGACATTGAACGTCCGTTTGAGTTTGGTGGTGGGATTGCCCTCAAGCTCCTGGAGAAACGCCTGACCCTTGCAGGCGATGTTCAGTTCACAGACTGGACGCAATCCGAATATGATCCACGACCAGCAGAAGATGTCCCCAAGAACAACTTCGATCGGTTTTATGACAGCACTATCCAGATCCGCCTCGGTGCAGAGTATCGCATACCGGAGATCGAAACCAGCGTGCGCGTCGGCTACTTCCGTGATCCGATTCCGTTCCAGAATAAGGAAATCGATAGCGATCGGGACTTTTTGACCATCGGCGTAGGCAAGATCTTTGATCGGGTTATCAAATTTGATATTGCCTACATGCGTGGTTCATGGGAACGATCAAGCAATTCACTGACAGAAGATCAGACTTCCCATCGTGTGTTTCTGTCTGCGGCATATCGATATTGATGCCAATTCTGCCGGCGTGTACGAGTTTTTTTACGTCTCTCTTAGAAATAAAAAAGGCGTTGATGAGGATTCTCTCAATCAACGCCTTTTTTAATCAACTTCTATGAACGTCCGCGCCTATTCCACCAACTGGATATAAGCCATCTGAGCGCCATCACCACGTCTCAACTCCCCCCTGATGATGCGCGTATACCCGCCATTCCGATCCCGATAGCGTGGGCCAAGTTCATCAAACAATTCCTGCAACACATAAGGATCGTGGATGATTCGAGCTGCCTGCCGTCGCGCGTGTAAATCGCCTCGTTTTGCAAGCGTGATCAGCTTTTCAGCAACACGCCTCAGTTCTTTGCACTTCGGCAGCGTTGTGCGAATCTGTCCATGTTCAAATAGAGCTATCGCTTGGTTGCTGAACAATGCCTGACGATGGCTGCTGGTTCTGTTAAGTTTTTTTCCCGCTTTTCTATGACGCATTACTGCTCGTCCTTATCAAATTTTAAGCAACCTTTTCATCACCATTGAGGGTCATTCCTAAAGAAAGTCCCATACTCGCAAGAATATCCTTGATTTCGTTCAGGGATTTCCTGCCGAAGTTGCGAAACTTGAGCATCTCCTGTTCGGTTTTGATCACGAGGTCCCGGATGGTCGTAATCTTCGCGGCTTCCAGACAATTTGCGGAACGTACCGAAAGTTCGAGCTCCGCAACCGGTTTCGATAAATATTTCTCGCGCTGGAGTTTTTCTTCATCAATCTCTTCGATAGGCTCAACATAAGTTTCATCGAAATCGCTAAATAGCCGTAACTGATCTAACAGAATATCTGCGGCTTGTGTAATTGCATCTTTCGCTGTGATGCTCGCATCCGTCCACACTTCTAAGATAAGCCGGTCGTAGTTCGTCATGTGTCCAACCCGTGTCTCTTCGACCAGGAAATTGACTTTTTTGACCGGTGAAAACTTGGAATCGAGAGGAATAACTCCGATTGGTTGATCGGGAGGCATATGTTCCTCTGCAAGTTCATACCCCCGTCCTCGACGAACCTGCATTTCGATGTTCCATCCATCACACTTATCAAGTGTTGCAATATGTAGGTCTGGATTAATGACATCAACCTGTCCATTGGGTTGAATATCTGCCGCTGTAATCTTACCAGAGCCCTCCCCGAATAAGCGCAAGGTAATGATTTCGTCAGTATGCACTCTGAACCGAATCTCTTTGAGGTTAAGGAGGATCTGAGTGACATCCTCCCTCACGCCATCAATTGTTGAAAACTCATGCTTCACACCATCAATAGCGATGGAGATAACAGCGGCCCCCTGAATTGAAGAAAGCAGAACGCGCCGAAGGGAGTTACCGATTGTAATTCCAAACCCTTGTGCAAGCGGTTCAGCAATGAATTTCCCGTAATCCGGCTTTAAGGTATCCAAATCCGCAACAAGACGCTTTGGTTTGGTGATTTCCCACTCTGTCATCGATCTTATCTCCCTACATCAAAATGGCTGTGTTATCTGGAGTAAAGTTCAACGATTAACTGCGTTTCGAGGTCTGTAGCCAGTCGCTCTACGTTTGGAAATGCCCGAACAACTCCCTCTTGTTTGTCGGTGTTCAGCTCAAGCCACTCTGGCGTGCCCCTGTGCTGAGAACGTTCTAAGGCTTCTTGGATAACTGCCGCGTTGCGACTTTTCTCTCGCGTTTGAATAACATCACCAATTTTTATCAGAAAAGAGGGAATGTTGACTCGTTTTCCATTTACAAGGAAGTGGTTGTGTGTCACGAGTTGTCGAGCCTGCCGGCGTGAATTGGCGAACCCTAAACGGTACACCGCGTTATCCAACCGACGCTCCAATAATATAAGCAGATTTTCCCTCACAACCCCTTTTTGGCGCGCCGCCATCGTATAGTAATTTTTAAATGGCTTTTCAAAAACGCTATAGATACGCTTTGATTTCTGCTTTGCACGCAATTGGCACCCATAGTCTTTTACTTTCGGCAGTTTTTGACCATGTTGACCAGGCGGATAACTCCGACGCTCAAATGAACACTTCGGGGAATCACAACGTTGTCCCTTCAAAAAGAGCTTTTCCCCTTCTCTTCGGCATAGCTTGCACACAGATCCTAAATATTTGCTCATGCTTTTCTGGTTAAATCTGGACCATTTCCTCCTTTCTCAAACTAACCAATCTCTAAAAATCAAACACGACGACGTTTGGGTGGTCGACAACCATTATGAGGAATTGGAGTTACATCTTTCATTGAGGTAATTTCCAGTCCAGCAGCAGAGAGAGATCGAATTGCCGACTCTCTTCCAGAGCCTGGTCCCTTGACCCTTACCTCAACACGCCTCATCCCACGCTCCATCGCTTTCTTTGCACACACTTCTGCGGTCTGCTGTGCCGCAAATGGCGTAGATTTTCGTGAACCACGGAAATTCGTTCCGGCGCTCACCCACGCAATCACATCCCCGTTTGGATCAGTGATGGTAACAATCGTATTGTTAAAAGTCGCTTGAATGTGAGCGATCCCCTCGGGGACATCCTTTTTTTCTCTTCTCTTCGGTCGACTAGAAGCACTAGATCCTTGCAAGAGCAATCTCCTTTCTAATGACACAAACAGTATTACCCACCTTTACGCGCAGCTTCTTTTGCCTTTCTTCCAACTGAAATGGTTTTGGCTTTTCCTTTGCGCGTTCGGGCATTAGTGCTCGTTCGTTGCCCGCGGGCAGGCAACTGCCGACGATGGCGAAACCCACGATAACTATTGATGTCCATCAACCGTTTGAGATTCAACTCAACTTCGCGCCTTAAATCCCCTTCAACTTTGTAGTCTCGGTTGATTGTCTCTCTTAATCGGCTGATTTCCGCCTCATCTAGATCTTGCGCTTTTTTGGCGGAATCGATTTGTAAATCTTCCACCATCTTCGATGCGTTATATCGCCCGATCCCATCAATATATGTCAGGGCAATATCGATTCTTTTATTTCGGGGTAAATCAACACCAGCAATTCTTGCCATGCCTTTTCCTCCTAACTTCTCATATTGTGCGTGAAAACAAATAAATCACCTATCCTTGTCTTTGCTTATGTTTTGGACTCGCCGGACAAATGACACGGACGACGCCTTTTCTTTTGATGATCTTACATCGGTTACACATTTTCTTAACTGAGGCACGAACTTTCATCATTTCTCCTCGCATTCCCAGGGACTATGGGAGAACGCAGTAGTTGTCGAAAAATCTATCTTGAACGGCGCCCCTTCACACGCCTATCCTTCAGAAATCCTTCATAATGCCGCATCGTCAAATAGGATTCAATTTGCGATACTGTATCTAATACGACCCCGACAACAATTAAGATAGAAGCGCCGCTAATCAATGCGCCGGTACCCAGCCATCCCTGCAAAAGTAAAGGGAAAACAGCAATTCCAGCAAGGAAAAGTGCGCCAGGTAAAGTAATCCTAGTTAAAGTATCATTGATGTAGTCTGCGGTCTTCTTGCCGGGACGAATTCCCGGAATAAAACCGCCGTATTTCCTCAGATCGTCAGCCATCTGTACAGGATTAATCTGAACGGCGGTATAGAAGTAGGTGAAGCCTATAATCAAAAGTGCGTAGGTCACCCAGTATAAGGGACTGCCCGGGCTGATAGCGGCTTGTAGGCCCAAAACCCATCCCCACGTTTGCGGCAAAAAGCCTAAAACTGTTGAAGGAAATTGCATCAACGTGACAGCAAAAATAATCGGAATCATACCGGCTGCATTGACACGTAAAGGAATATGCGTTGCTTGTCCACCAAGCACTTTACGCCCGACAACTCGCCGTGCATATTGAACGGGCAGCTTGCGAACAGAAAGGGTAATATACACCGTTCCCATAATAGCCACAACACCTAAAGCCACGAAGACAACCAATTGTGGAAGTCCCAAGCTGGGATCACTGAGTAAACGGTTGAATAGCGTAGAAACGCCGCCCGGCATACCTGCGAGGATGCCCACGGTAATGATCAACGAAATCCCCTGACCGATCCCCCGTTCTGTAATCTGTTCACCAAGCCACATCACGAAAGATGTTCCGGCCATCAGGGTGAGCATGGTTAGCAAGGTCCACCAAATGTTTGACAGATGAGCCGGAACAATGTCTACATCAACCCCAAGGTTTCTGGGATTGCGCAGCAGAAAACTAATCCCGAGTCCCTGGACAGCACTGAGAATAACGGTGGCGTAGCGGGTGTATTGCGTAATCTTTTTCCGGCCGTCTGGCTCTTTAGAAAGTTTCTCAAGGTAGGGGATAACAACCGCCATGAGCTGCATGATGATCGAAGCGCTGATATACGGCTGGATACCGAGTGCAAAGATCGTCATGTTTTTGAATGCGCCACCCGAGAAGAGATTGACAAAATCAATCATGTTTCCGCCGGGCCGATCTTTTAACGTGTCAAAGAATTGTTCTAAGGCGACATCATCAATTCCGGGGATTGTGATATGTGCACCCAATCGATAAACAATCAACAACATAGCCGTAAAGATAATTCTCTGCCGCAGCTCTGGAATTTTGAAAGCGTTCTGAAATGCCTTAATCACTTAGATTACCTCAGCTTTACCACCTATCGATTCTATCTTTTCAACAGCGGAGTTTGAAAATCGGTGTCCCTGTACCGTTAATTGTTTTTCGAGATTACCTTCTCCAAGAATCTTGATCTTCGCATTTTTCTTTTTTATAATTCCAGCTTCTCGTAAAATCTCAGGGGTAATTGTCGTCCCACTGTCAAAACGATTCAGCGTCTTGATGTTCACCACATCATACTCGATCCGTTTATGTGCGATTCTTCTCGGACCACGCTTGGGCAAGCGCCTTACTAATGGCATCTGTCCCCCTTCAAACCAGGCGGGAATCGACCTGCCAGACCTGGATTTCTGCCCCTTGTGACCACGACCACAGGTTTTGCCCCAACCTGAACTCTCCCCACGTCCAACCCGCTTCTTGGCGTGCGTTGAGTTTTTTGCAGGCTTGAGTTCGTTTAGTTTCATCAGTATTCTACTCCATTTTATCCACTGTCAATTGGCGATGATTTTTAACCTTCCGAAGGTTTTAAACCTTCGAAAGGATTCGATGGAAACTGGGTCTGAAACTGAGAATGTCGCCTTCTCAGTTTAACAGTTCCTCAACTGTTTTTCCGCGGAGGCGAGCCACTTCGTTAATGTCTTTTAGATCTCTCAGGGCTTTCATGGTAGCTTCTGCTGTATTTTTTACATTTCTGGATCCAAGTCGTTTGGTCAATACATCTTGAACACCGGCAAACTCCAGAATTACTCTTGTTGCAATTCCAGCGATAATCCCTGTGCCAGGACTAGCAGGCTTAAGCAGAACCTTTGCCCCTCCATATTTACCTATCATTTCATGGGGAATTGTATTTCCTGATAAAGGGATACGAATCAGGTTTTTTTTCGCATCAGCAATACTTTTACCGATTGCTGATGGAATCTCGTTTGCGCTTCCAAATCCAAGCCCAACAATCCCTGCTCGGTCTCCGACGACGGAAAGTGCATTAAAGCTTGGTGTTCGTCCCCCTTTGCGCACACGCATCACGCGGTTGATATCGATTGGACGTTCCTCAAATTCAAACTCGTCCGGGTTAATTCTTTCCCTCAAAAGCAAGTCTCCTTCACGATGAAATGCCCAGTTTATTTCCAAACGCGCTTATCATATAACCCCTCAAATAGCTAGCTGTTTCAAAACCGGAGGCCCTCTTCCCTGACAGCCTCCGCAAGTGCTTTAATTCTTCCATGATAGAGGTTTCCACCACGATCAAATACAACTGATTCAATCCGATGTTCTTTTGCTTTGCGACCAATCAGTGTTCCCACTTGTTGAGCCGCGTTGGCATTGCCTCCTGTTGGAAGGCTGCTTTTCAACTCTGGCGATAAGGTTGATGCCGCAGCAAGCGTGTTACCTGTTTCGTCATCAATAATCTGCGCGTAAATATGCTTTAGACTTCTATAAACAGAAAGTCTTGGGCTTTGATTTGTACCTGTAATTTTTTTGCGGATTCGCTTTTTTCGCTTATTCCGAGCAATAGATTTCCTCTTTAATCGATCCAACGATTGCCCTCCAACAGATGATAGAAAAAGAATTAACAAATAAAATCATGGTCAATTCCGGCTTGCCGACCTATTAAATCACCGCATTACACGCCAGTTTTACCTTCCTTCATACGGACGCGCTCATCTTCGTAACGGATGCCTTTAGAAGGTTCGTAGACTTCAGGTTTTTTGATCTGACGAATTGAAGCGGCGACTTGCCCAACAAGTGCTTTGTCAATGCCACTAACGGTTATTGGGGTATGAGGTTGTCCACCCACAGTTTCAGAATTCCCAACACTCAGTGTGATGCCATCGGGCGGCGGATAAGTTACAGGATGAGAATATCCGACATTTAAGACCAAACGACTCTGGGGATCTATTTGTGCGCGATATCCCATTCCAACAAGGATGAGCTTTTTTTCAAAACCTTCAGTAACGCCCGTCACCATATTCGCAATAAGGCTTCGAGTCAGCCCATGTAGCGATCTATGTGACTTTTGATTGCTCAACCTTTCAATCGTGACCAATCCGCCAGCTAAGTTAACCTCTATCCCGCCGGGAATGGTCCAATTCAAACGGCCCTTGGGACCTTCAACAGTAATATCTCTTTCGTCCAGAACCACCTTAGCGTTTGAAGGCACCTTAATCGGCATCTGTCCTATTCGCGACATTGTACTCGTCTCCGGAATTCAACAAAAGTTGAGATTACCAAACATAACAGAGGACCTCACCGCCTATGTTGGCTTTTCGACATTCAGATGCCGTTTTCACACCTCGAGAGGTTGACAACAGAGCAATTCCTAAATTGCCATACACGCGAGGTAACTGATCCGCTCTCACGTATACCCGCCGTCCCGGCTTGCTAATTCGCTTCAGTCCGGTAATAACCCGTTCTCTGTTTTCTCCATACTTCAAATAAATCCGCAAGATACCTTGTTTCCGATCATCAATCCAGCGATAGTTGCGGATATACCCCTCTTCATGTAAGGTACGAGTGAGCTCCATTTTTAATTTTGATGCGGGTATTTCAACACGCTCATGTCCAACCATATTCGCGTTGCGGATGCGGGTTAACATATCTGCAATCGGATCTGTCATAGACATGTAATTCTTCTCCTTTACCAACTTGCCTTTGTTACTCCGGGAATTTTCCCGCTTCTGGCGAATAGACGAAAACAAATCCGGCAAAGCTGAAATTGACGCAGGTAACTGCGGGCACGTCCACAGTGGCGACAACGATTATATTTTCGTGTCCGAAATTTCGGAGTTCTCTTCTGTTTAGCAATGAGTGCTTTTGTTGCCAACTTAATTTCTCCTTTCCTTCTACTAGTTAAGGAAAAAGCAGGAAAATCGGAGGTGAGTCGGTCTATTCTCTGAACGGCATTCCCATGAGACGTAATAACTCTCGCCCTTCCTCATCAGTTGGGGCCGTTGTTACGATAGTAACATTTAATCCCCGAACTTCGCTCATTGTATCGTAATCAATCTCCGGGAAAATTACCTGTTCCTGCAGGCCTAAGGAATAATTACCACGGCCATCAAAAGCATCAGGGGAAAGACCACGAAAGTCACGAATCTGCGGAAGAACAGCATTGACTAGTTTATTAAAAAATTCATACAGTTGGTCCTGCCGCAAAGTTGCTTTACAACCGATAGCCATACCGGCGCGAACCTTAAAGGCGGCCACAGATTTTTTGGCGCGAGTAATAACGGCACGTTGACCAGCTATTTGCGTCAGTTCGTCAACTGCATTATCCAAAAGTTTCGAATCTTGTGTTGCCGCACCGACTCCTATATTCAGGGTTATCTTTTCAAGTTTTGGAACCTGCATGACATTCGGATAATTGAAACGTTGTCGCAATGCAGGGAATACCTCTTCTTGATAGAGAGTTTTAAATGGGCTCATTAATCCTTACCTAACCATATAGTAGAATTCTGTTGAAATCGGAGTCACGCCCAACCCATTCTCAATTAATCGCGCTCGGCATCCTCACCACATTTCTTGCACACGCGCCCACGGTATTTCTTCGTTCGGGTCCCAACTTCCTTTTCAATGACTCGACGTCTTATTCGAGTAGGAGTGTTACATCTCGGGCAAATGAGCTTTAAGTTGGAAATGTGAATAGTCCCTTCCTTTTCGACAATGCCACCCTGCGGTATCTGAGGATTTGGACGTGCGTGCCTCTTAATCATGTTGATTCCTTCAACAATTGCGCGATTTTTTCGCGGAAGGATTTCCAGAATGACTCCGCTTTTGCCCTTATCCTTTCCACTTAAGACTAACACGAGGTCGTTCTTTCTGACATGCAATTTTCTCTGCAACGGTGCCACCTCCAGTTATGCCTAAATGACCTCAGGCGCCAGGGAGACGATTCGTGTAAATTCCTTTTCTCTGAGCTCACGAGCAACAGGACCAAAAATACGTGTTCCACGAGGCTGGTTTTGCAGATCGATTAAAACGGCAGCATTCTTATCGAATTTGATATAAGAACCATCAGGTCTGCGATATTCTTTGGTCGCACGCACCACGACAGCTCGTACGACGTCTCCCTTCTTAACCTGGCCATTTGGGCTGGCTTCTTTCACACTTGCTACAATCACATCGCCGATTCGTGCGTAACGTCTCCGACTCCCACCAAGCACCCGAATACACATGAGTCGCTTTGCCCCTGTATTATCGGCGCAGGTCAATATGGTGTATGCTTGGACCATTACTGTATCCTTCCCGATTGCTTTCTAAAAATCTTCGCCTCACGGGGTGACAGGTTCAGCTTTAGAAATAATCTGACGAACTCTCCACCGTTTACGACAACTGAGTGGACGAGTTTCAACGACTTGAACAAGATCGCCAGCACGACACACATTCTGTTCATCGTGAGCAAGCACTTTGGTTGTACTTCTCACGATTTTCTTATAAAATGGATGCTGATAAGCTCGGACAATTGCAACAGCAACTGTCTTGTCCATCCGATCACTTGTTACAATGCCTGTCCTGAGCTTGCGACTACCTCGCCTTTTCTTACTCACTTACTTCCTCTCTTAACAGAATCCTTGAGATTGAGCAGCATACCGTATCGAAATCTATGGCGCCTTCTCAATCCCAAGTTCACGTATGCGAAGAATTGTATGAATACGTGCGATATCCTTCTTAACTTTTTTAAACTGGGACGTATCTTCAAGCTGTCCAAGTATTCTTCGGAATTTAGTGTTAAATAGGGCTTCCTTGAGATCCCGAAGTTCGCTCGCTAATTCTTCAGATGATTTACTGCGTAATTCATTAGCAGTCATCGCCCGATTATTCTCCTATTCGGCTAATAAATTTCGTTTGAATCGGCAATTTGTGGGCCGCTCTCTTCATCGCTTCCTTTGCTTCTTCCGGTGAAACACTGCTCAACTCGTACAGGACACGTCCCGGTTTGACGACAGCAACCCAAAACTCGGGAGATCCTTTCCCACTTCCCATTCTCGTTTCAGCGGGTTTTTTGGTTACCGGTTTATGCGGAAAGATCTTAATCCAAACCTTGCCACCACGGCGCACATAGCGTGTTATCGCGATACGTGCAGCTTCAATTTGACGGCTCGTAATCCAACCGGGCTCCAGCGCTTTTAAACCATACTCACCGTAGTCTATTCGTGAACCCCGATAAGGTTTACCACGGCGTTTGCCCCGTTGCACTTTACGGTGCAAGACCCGTTTTGGCATCAACATTTTGTGACCTCCTTATAACCCGTACTTGCTTTAAAGAAAATCTTACCTTCCTTGACCCTGGCGAGATCTGCGTCGTTTTGGTTTCCTATCAGCGGGTAAAGTCGAGTCTCCTTCCCCCCTGCCGCCGAAACGTCCAGCAGGCGAACGGCGTGGTTGGCGTCTTTGAGAGGAGTCAGTTGGCACCTGCCTCGTGCGGCTAGAAGGAGCAGTGATTTCTGGAAGGGCGGGTGTACCAATAATCTCTCCCTTGAAAATCCATGTTTTGACGCCAATCTTACCGTAGGTCGTATTGGCTTCAGTGAATCCATAATCGATGTTCGCCCTAAGCGTATGCAGAGGAACCCTACCTTCAATATTCGATTCCGAACGTGCCATTTCGGCACCACCAAGGCGACCACTGATAGTGATTTTAACCCCTTGGGCACCGGCTTTCATTGAAGCCGCAATACTTTTCTTCATTGCCCGTCTGAAATTTGACCGACGCCCAATTTGCAGCGCGACAGCTTCAGCAACAAGTTGAGCATCTAATTCAGGACGCTTAATCTCACTCACATTGATCCGAATGGTCCGTTCGGTTCGCGGCGCTGAATCTACCTGCAGGATGTGCTCTAAATCTGCTTGTAATTTTTCTGCTTCAACTCCACGTCGCCCAATGACAATACCGGGACGCGCTGTATGTATATGAATATTACACCGATCTCCAACTCTTTCGATTTCAATCCGGGAAATACCAGCACGTGACAACCTTTCCTTAATAAAGGACTGGATCTTCAAATCTTCATGAAGCCATTGGGCATACTCTTTTTCAGTGTACCATTTTGAGTCCCAGGTCTCAATGATCCCCAAGCGTAATCCACGCGGATGCGTTTTCTGTCCCACTAAAACCTCCTCATCAGAATTCAGCACGGCAAAGACTGCTGCTCAAGAGAGGTAAAAGGACATATATCAGTCTATGCAGCAGGTCTGCAGGATTTTCAGTGTCCATTTTCCTCCCTTTCCTCCCTTTCCTCACCCAGTACGACCGTAATATGACATCTTCGGCGCAAAATCCTGTTTACCATGCCTCGTGCCCTTGGCCGAAACCATTTCCGGGTAACCCCATCGTTGATGAAAATCTGTTTGACAAACAAATTAGTTTCATCAATGGCGGCGCCCTGCCGTTGTGCGTTTTCCCGTGCATTCGCCGCAGCAGATTGAATCAATTTGCGAATCACCGGAGAAGCCGCTTTATGCGTAAATGTTAATTGATTTAGAGCTTCTTCAACATATTGATGTCTAACCAAATCAGCAACCAGACGCGCTTTGCGCGGAGCAATAGGCACGTTACGGATGCTCGCTGTAGCTTCCATGATAAGAATCTCCTGAATCAGCAGAGCATTTTTAATCTTATTAGGAGTCACGTACTTCATATTAAGCAAATTTCTCTGCACCTGCACCCCCGATAGATCAGGATGCAAGCACCTGCGCTTATTCCGAGAATCGGCATGAGTCATGGAATGATTGGGACCAACTGCGTAACTCCTGTTTATCTTCCACTAGTATGTGATCTAAATGTTCGAGTAGGAGCAAATTCTCCAAGTTTATGCCCTACCATGTTTTCTGTCATATATACAGGGAAGAATTTCTTCCCATTATGAATAGCAAGGGTATGACCAATCAGGTCCGGAGTCACTGTAGATCTACGCGACCAGGTACGAATCACACGCTTCGTCCCAGATCGATTCATCACTTCGATTTTTTTCAGAAGTTTCGGATCTATGTAAGGCCCTTTCTTTACAGAGCGCGGCATAAAGCACCTCCTGCGGATGATGAGAAAAAATACCTGGACGCTACGTCAATGAAGCCAAATTACTTCCGACGGCTGACAATATACTGGCTTGATCTCTTTTTCGGATTTCTTGTTTTGTATCCTTTGGTTGGAACTCCCCAGGGGGTCACAGGATGTCTCCCGCCGGCGCTTTTCCCTTCACCACCGCCGTGCGGGTGATCATGCGGATTCATCGCCACGCCGCGAACCTTGGGACGACGGCCCTTCCATCGGGACCGCCCTGCTTTACCAATAGATATATTTGCATGGTCAACACTACCCACTTGTCCAATTGTCGCCATGCACTTCACTGGAAGCAAACGAACTTCACCGGAAGGCATTTGAATTCGCGCGTTTTTTCCTTCGCGATCAACTAATTGGGCGACAGCGCCTGCGCTTCGTACCAGTTGTCCCCCTTTATCCGGCTGCATTTCTATGTTATGTATCGAGGTTCCTAAGGGAATCTTTTCAAGAGGCAAAGCGTTGCCAACCTTGATAGCCGCATCCGGGCCAGAATTTAATACATCACCAACCTGTAACCCCAGAGGTGCAATGATATAGCGCTTCTCGCCATCGGCGTAATGAAGGAGCGCAATACAGGCAGATCGACTGGGGTCATACTCAATCGAGGCAACCTTAGCAGGGATGCCAAATTTATCGCGTTTAAATTCAATGCTTCGGTATCGCCGTTTATGCCCGCCTCCACGCCTCCGAACAGTCATACGTCCTAACGCATTACGTCCAGCCTTTTTCTTTAATCCCTTCACCAGGGATTTTTCGGGCTTTCGACGCGTCGTCTCCTCAAAAGCGTGTCCTGTCATAAATCGGCGACTTGGTGTTACCGGTGAATATGTTTTAACTGCCACGCTGAACGCCTCCTAATCAGTCTTGAAAAATGCACCACTAAATACTCTCAAAAACCTGGATAGTTGTTCCTTCAGCAACGGTAATAATTGCTTTTTTCCTGTTCGGTCGCCTACCGCGTCGATGCCGCCAGAATTGTCCTTTAGACTTCCCTCGAACTTGCATGGTATTAATCTCAAGAATCTTACCCTTGAGCTCGAAGAGTTCTTCAGCCGCTTTACGAATCTCCGGTTTACTGGCTTTCACATCAACGACAAAAGAATACTTGTTCGACTCTCGAAGGATTGTGCTCTTTTCTGTAATTAATGGTTGCCTGATAATCTGATATGGATCTGTCATCTACAATTCCTCAATCAATGAACCGTTTGTTGGCTGAACAAATTTGTCTTCGAGTTTCTCAGCCGCACTTTCGGTAAGAACAATCTTATCATGCCAGAGAACATCATAAATATTAAGGGTATTCCAAACACAAATGTTTACGCGGGGGATATTCCTCACAGATAAATAGACGTTCGATTCAGGCTGACCGAGGACGAAAAGGACTTTACCCACAAGTCCTAAACCATCCAAAACCTGGGCCATGTCCTTTGTTTTTGGACAATCTAAGGAAAAGTCCTCAATCAAAATACAATCACCACTTTGAAATTTACCTGCTAAAGCCGAGTGTAACCCGAACCGGCGTACTTTCCTGGGGGTATATTGGCGAAAACTACGCGGTTTCGGACCAAATGTCACACCACCATGTACACGGATGGGCGATCGATTATCCCCCATTCGGGCGCGGCCTGTTCCTTTTTGACGATGTATTTTTTTTCCACTTCCTCGGACTTCTGCGCGTGTTTTGGTAGAAGCGGTTCCTCGACGTTGATTCGCAAGATATGCAACAACACACTGATGTATAACCGCTTCATTAACGGTTGCATTGATGAACACATCAGATAACTCTCTTTGCCGCAGGATATCTCCTGAACGGTTGTATACATCTAAAGCTGCCATATTCGATAATCCTGTATCTATTTATCTTCCACCCTTCACTGCCTTCTTGATTACAAGGAAACCATTGCGGGGACCCGGAACAGCGCCTTTAATGACTAACAGATTCCTTTCCGCATCCGCCTGGACAACCTGCAGGTTCTGGGTAGTTACCTGCTTACCTCCATGTCGTCCAGGCATTTTCTTGCCTTTGAAAACCCGCGAGGGCGAAGCACTATGTCCAATAGAACCCGGTCGTCGATGATTTTTCTCGCTGCCATGGCTCTTCTTCATACCAGAGAAGCCCCACCGCTTAACCACACCGGTAAATCCGCGCCCTTTGGAGACGCCCGTTACATCGACAAAATCTCCTGGAGAAAAAATGTCTGCGTTGATGGTTGCGCCGATGGATAAACCTTCGGTGCCATTGACGCACAACTCTCTCAAAAACCGATGGGGGTTGACGGCGGCTTTTTTGAAATGTCCACTTTCAGGGCGATTGACCTTGTTCTCGCTTCGATTGCCGAAGCCCAACTGGATCGCATTATACCCTTCCCGATCCTCGGTTTTTATCTGTACAATCGGACAGGGTCCCGCTTCGACAACCGTGACCGGAATCGCGGCGCCGGAATCGTCGAAGATTTGTGTCATGCCAATCTTCTTTCCTAATATGCCATCATTCATTTGTCACATCTCCGAAACAACGGCGTTTCGTTCCAATGGAATCGTAGAAACAGCGCGTATCTACAACAGCGTAATTTTTACGTCAACACCGGCAGGCAAATCTAAGCGCATTAGCGCATCGACTGTCTTCGGGGTTGTCTGTAAAATGTCTAACAGCCGCTTGTGAATTCGCATTTCAAACTGCTCACGGGATTTTTTATCTTTGAATGTTGACCGCTGTACGGTATAAATATGTTTCGTCGTCGGGAGCGGGATGGGACCTGATACTAACGCTCCTGTCCGCTTTGCGGTATCCGCAATTTGACTTGCAGATTGATCTAGCAAACGGTGATCAAACGCTTTCAAACGAATCCTGATTCTCTGATTGTCCATCAACATCTCCAATTACGCCACGTATCGCGCTTGAAAGCCCCAAATTTTAATTTTTTTGCGTCCTAGGAACCCGGAAAAGGAAGCCAAAAAACCGATTTTCATGTTTAACATTTAATGATATGCAGCATCACTCAACAACTTTTGAAACGACGCCTGCTCCAACAGTGTGTCCACCTTCACGAATTGCGAACCTGAGTTCCTCTTCCAAAGCAATCGGCTTGGTAAGCTCAACAGTAATATGGATATTATCTCCAGGCATGATCATCTCAACGCCTTCAGGCAGATTCATGACGCCAGTCACATCTGTTGTACGGAAGTAGAACTGAGGACGATAGCCACTGAAAAATGGCGTCCAGCGACCACCTTCCTCTTTGGTCAGAATGTAGGTTTCAGCTTCAAAGCTTGTGTGCGGCGTAATACTACCAGGGGCCGCTAGCACTTGACCACGCTGAACATCTTGACGTTCAATACCACGCAGCAGCACGCCAACGTTGTCGCCTGCACGCCCTTCGTCAAGGAGTTTACGGAACATCTCGACGCCGGTCGCAACAGTGCTGCGAGTGTCAGCAAGCCCAACGATCTCAACCGTATCGCCAACATGCACGATTCCGCGTTCGATACGACCTGTCACAACAGTACCCCGCCCGGTGATTGAAAAGATATCTTCCACAGGCATAAGGTAGGGTCTATCAACGTCCCGTATTGGCTCAGGAATATGATCGTCGCATGTCTGCATGAGCTCTAGAATCGAAGCACATTCAGGAGCATTCGGATCGCCACCACCTTCCATGGCCTGGAGGGCGGAACCGCTAATAACCGGGATATCATCGCCTGGGAACTCGTATTCTGTCAGGAGTTCTCGGACTTCGAGTTCTACCAACTCCAGAAGCTCCGGGTCGTCAACCATGTCCGCTTTATTCAGATAAACAACGATACTCGGCACGTTAACCTGCCGCGCGAGAAGGACATGCTCACGGGTTTGGGGCATGGGACCATCAGCCGCAGAAACAACCAAGATTGCCCCATCCATCTGCGCCGCACCGGTAATCATGTTTTTGATATAGTCAGCATGCCCGGGGCAGTCAACGTGAGCATAGTGCCGATTCTCAGTTTCGTACTCAACATGCGCCGTGTTAATCGTAATACCGCGCTCCTTTTCTTCAGGAGCGGCGTCGATCTCATCGTAAGTTCTTATGTAGTCTTGGTTACCCAATTTTGACAACACCATAGTAATCGCGGCAGTTAACGTGGTCTTACCGTGATCGACGTGTCCAATTGTGCCAACATTGACATGGGGCTTCGTCCGTTCAAATTTTGGTTTTGCCATGTATAGATCTCCTCACATTCTATAGTAATTTAATACAGCCATCATCTGCTCACCCATCAGTTTTACTGCTGAAGATTTGCAGCAAACGACATCAGCAGTGAGAGCAGCTAAGCAGAAAGTCCTTTTGATGAGATAATTTCCTGAGCAATGCTCTGTGGAACATCACTGTAGTGTGCAAACTCCATCGAATAAGTCGCCCGCCCCTGCGTTAAAGACCGGAGGATTTTAACATAGCCAAACATTTCAGCCAGTGGAACATAGGCGCTAATCACTTGTATCCCAGACTTTGACTGCATATCCGTCTGGAGAATCCGTGCGCGACGTGCATTTAGATCACCCATCACCTTTCCTAAATACGCCTCAGGGACAATGACTTCGATTTCCATGATTGGTTCAAGCAGGTTTGAACCTGCTTTCTTCATCGCTTCTTTGAACGCAATCGAGGCAGCGATTGAAAACGCCATTTCTGAAGAATCAACGGGATGATAGGAACCGTCGTACAATCTGACGCCGACATCAACAACGGGATACCCACTTAAAACCCCAACATTCATTGCATCTTCGATACCTTTACGGATAGCGCGTATATATTCCTGGGGGATGGCGCCGCCCTTGATCTCATCGACGAACTCAAAACCGCATCCCTGTTCTAAAGGGTAAACTTCAATCTGCACATGTCCGTACTGACCGCGCCCACCGGATTGCTTGACAAAGCGTCCTTCAACTTTCGCCGACCGACGGACCGTTTCACGATACGCTACCTGGGGCTTCCCAATATCCGCAGACACCTTAAATTCTCGAATCAATCGGTCAACAATAACCTCCAGATGTAACTCTCCCATACCGGAGAGAAGGGTTTGCCCTGTTTCTTTGTCTTGATGAACCTTAAAAGTTGGATCTTCTTCAGCCAACTTTGATAACGCCAAGTTCATCTTCTCTATATCCGACTTTGTCTGGGGTTCAATTGCAATAGACATCACCGGAGATGGAAACACCATCGACTCCAAAGCGATTGGGGCATTTGGATGGCAAATTGTGTCGCCGGTCGTGACGGATTTGAGACCAATGACTGTGGCAATATCACCCGCATACACAGCTTGACGCTCCTCACGCTTATTTGCGTGCATCTGCATCAGCCTCCCAATCTTTTCAAATCCGTGACGTGTACTATTGTACACAGTATCCCCTTTGACTAAAACGCCAGAGTAAACACGGAGAAATGTAAGCTTTCCAATGTGCGCATCCGTCGTGATTTTGAAGGCTAATGCGGAAAAAGGTGCGTCGTCGCTTGCTAAACGCTTGTCTTCTTCTTGGGTATTTGGGTTCAAACCGATCACCGGCGGCACGTCTATCGGGGCAGGCAAATAATCAACAATCGCATCTAACAGAGGTTGGACACCCTTATTCTTGATTGCCGCGCCACACAAGACAGGAATTATCTTCCCATTTAACGTTGCGCCTCTCAAGCCGGCTTTGATTTCTTCGTCTGATAACTCAATCCCATCAATATATTTAATCAAGAGCTCACCATCATATTCAGCAATTGCTTCCAACATCTGTTCACGATATTCCAGCACGCTTTCCATTACTTCTTCTGGAATATCTATTTCGTGCATAATAGATCCGAAACTTGTTTCGTCCCATCCAAGTCCTTGTAACGAAATCAGATCCACAATGCCGCTGAATCTCTCCGATGAGCCAATCGGTAATTGGATTGGTATTACCCGGACGCCGAGCCGCTCAATCATCATTTCGAGCGTCCGGAAAAAGTCTGCACCGGTTCGATCCATTTTATTGACGAAGGCAATACGTGGCACCTGATATTTATCCGCTTGTCGCCATACAGTTTCGGACTGGGGTTCAACACCACCAACTGCACAGAATACAGCAACTGCCCCATCAAGAATTCGTAGCGATCGCTCAACTTCAACCGTAAAATCGATATGTCCAGGGGTATCAATAATATTGATACAATGCCCATTCCATTGGCATGTCGTTGCAGCAGCGGTGATGGTAATGCCACGCTCTTGCTCCTGGACCATCCAATCCATTGTCGTAGTCCCATCGTCGACGTCACCCATGCGATGTACCCGCCCTGTATAGTATAATATGCGCTCGGTTACAGTTGTTTTCCCGGCATCAATGTGTGCCATGATGCCAATATTCCGCGTATGGGTCGAAGGAAATCGGCGTTGATCTATAGTCCGCCGGTTTTCAGATGTGATTTGATGCTGCTTTGCAAGTCTCATTTTCTAAATCACCCACGACATGATAAGGACATTGAGTGCATTCTTCGCTACCAACGGTAATGGGCAAATGCTCTGTTTGCCTCTGCCATGCGATGTTGATCGAGTTTTTTACGAATTGAAGCTCCTTCATTCCTCGAAGCATCGAGCAACTCTCCCGCCAACCGCTCTGATATGGTTTTCTCACCACGATCTCTTGCAGATTGGATAATCCAACGGAGTGCCAGCGTTGTGCGACGCTCCGCCTTGACATCAACTGGAACCTGGTAAGTTGTACCTCCAACACGCCGAGATCGAATTTCAAGGACCGGTTTAACGTTGTTAATCGCCTGACGGAAAACTGTAAGCCCCTCCTCCTGGTTACTGCGCTTCTCAACAATGTCTATACTATCATATAGAATTTTCCGGGCAACGCTTTTCTTCCCACAAACCATCAAGAAGTTTATAAACTTCGCAACAAGCGTACTGCCATATTTGGGATCTGAGAGGATTTCCCGTTTAACAATCTCTGCGCGTCGTGGCATCTCTTACTCCTCCTCTACCTGGGGCGCTTTGCTCCATATTTTGATCTGCCCTGTCTTCGATTTTCAACACCTGCTGTGTCCAATGTGCCCCGGACAATGTGATATCTGACATTGGGTAAATCTTTGACTCTTCCACCACGCACAAGCACAACAGAGTGCTCTTGAAGATTATGATCTATGCCGGGGATATAGCAAGTTGCTTCCTGACCATTCGTAAAACGGACACGAGCTACCTTCCGGAGGGCTGAATTCGGCTTCGTGGGTGTTACGGTCCTGACCTGTAAACAGATGCCTCGCCGTTGGGGACAATTTTCCAAAACGGGAGATTTACTTTTCTTACGTGGCCTTTTACGAGACTTTCTGACTAATTGACTAATTGTTGGCATATTTACCTCGAATAACTAATTGTTGGCATATTTACCTCGAATAACTGTGTGCAGACAAAAATAAAGCCCCATAGGGGCTCACAAAGTCGGACTCAATAATGGAGTAAAAACTTTGAAAAAACACACCAAAGTGCTTCGGGACTGAAAATCCCCCCCCTTCTGCCTAATTCAAGGCATATATCTAACGGCACTGTCGAAGGGTGAATTATACCAAAACTATGATTGGATGTCAAGTGATTTTCTATATTTTTTGGTTTACACCATAAGGATTTTGAAGTTTTTTATAAGGCAAGCCGCTTTTTGATAATGGCGTTTGATTTTCAAGTACAAACCTCAGGACTTTGATTCGAAGTAAACCGGATCCGGTTCGACCCACTCTTCTTCGCCATCTACCCAGACTTCGCGTTTCCAGATTGGCACGATTTGCTTGAGCCGGTTCATCGCGTAATGGCACGCCTCAAAAGCATCCTTACGATGCGGAGAAGCGACCGCAACGGCAACGCTAACCTCACCAATTTCCAGCCGTCCCACACGATGAATCACGGCGACACGGTCTAGTCCCCACTTTTTGTAAATCTCCTGAGCAATTTCTGCCAGCTTCTTTTCGGCCATTGGTAGATAGGCTTCGTATTCGAGATAGGAGACCTCCCGACCTTCCGTGTTGTTGCGCACAGTGCCTAAAAAATGGACAATCGCCCCCGCATCATCTGTTTCGACAGCGCGAATCACATCTTCCACTTTGATAACTTTCCTGGTAATCTTAAACATCTTGACCTCCCGTCACCGGTGGAATCAAGGCGACCTCATCGCCCTCCGAAAGCTGGGTATCTGGTGTGGCATACTCCCAATTCACAGACATTTGCATGACATCGTAGTATTCTGCAATTTCGGGCCACTCCGCCTCAAGGCGTTCCAAAATATTCCCCAAGGTTGCCTCATCCGGAAGTTCCATATCTTCTTCGTCTCTACCTAACTCTTCATGTAATACTGCGAAATATTTGACTTTAACTTTCATTATTTCTCCTACGGAAAAGGATTTCAGAATAGAGGTGGAAAAATCGTTGATATTATACCTCAATGCAGATCTGAAAACAAAACAAAACCTCTTTTCATCCCAAATTGATTGTGCTATACTGTTGAACATTATCGGGCAAGGAGGCAAACAAGATGGAAAAGCGACAGTTAGGAAAAAACGGTGATTTCGTTTCCGTGATTGGTTTCGGGGCATGGCCCATTGGTGGGGCAATGGGGGCTGTCGATGAGGGATCTGCAATTTCGACGGTGCATGCGGCGCTTGACTACGGCATCACGCTCATTGACACCGCACAAGCGTACCGCACTTCGGAGACAATCCTCGGCAAAGCGTTGAAGGGAGGTCGCCGGGAGCGAGTTTTTCTCGCCACAAAGGTCAGCGGGGAATACTCACGGACAGCCATCCGCAGTGCGATGGAGAATAGCCTGCGTGATTTACAAACAGACCATGTAGACCTCTATCAAATCCACGGATGGAATCCGCAGTACTCCATCAACGAGAGCATGGAAACGATGGAAAGATTGCGTCAGGAAGGGAAAACACGCTGCATCGGCGTCTCGAACTTTAACGTCGATCAGATGAAACTCGCCGCGCAAACTGCTTCTTTTCACTCGCTTCAACCGCGTTATAATCTGCTGGACCGCGAGATTGAGGTGGATATACTCCCCCACTGCGAAGCGGAAGGCATCGGCATCCTCCCGCATAGTCCGTTAGCCAAAGGATTACTTACCGGCAAATACACGCCAGACTACCAATTTCCGGCAGATGATGAACGCTTAGGAATGCCCCGGTTTCAAGGTGAGGAATTTCGACGCAATCTAGCGAAGGCAGGAAAGTTGAAAGCCATCGCGCAACGATGGAATCTCACGCTGGTTCAATTGGCGATTGGCTGGCAATTACGACTGTCGGGAATCACCTGTGTCCTCGTCGGCGCGAAAAATCCTGAGCAGGTCACGGAGCATGTCGGTGGGCAAGGGTGGATGTTGACTGATGCGGAGTTGCAGGAGGTAGAAAACGTGCTGGCGGCAGCGTAAGAAACAAAGACAAAGAGAAATAGGGTAGCAAGGAGTCATCCCATGACAAAGAAAGTCTTAATTCTATCCTTGGCGTTGCCGGTAGTTGTTATTGCTCTCGTGATTCTTCCATACGGACTATCTGTGTGGCGCCAAAGCATCTCCGGGCAACAGCGACTCATGGAGATAGAAGTTGTCCCCAATGTGATTAAGATGGCGAATCGATATACCGGATTCAACGAACTTAAAAACGTGCGAATCACGGCAGATCCGGTTAATAAAGAATGGGAACCTTTTTTGAGGAGAAATGATGGACATTTCAGACATCAAACAGATCGGTGTCGTTGGTGCAGGCACAATGGGCGCGGGCATCGCAGAGGTCTTCGCGGAATTCGGCTACGACGTCATCTGGTACAACAAATCTAAGGAAGGGACGCAACGCGGGCTTAATCACATCCGATTTAACCAGGCAACGCTCATCCAGAACGGCACCCTCACACAAACAGAGGCAGATGCTGCATGGGCGAAGATTCACACAACCCACGATCTGGGGACTCTCGCAGCAGTTGACGTGATCTCGGAATCCATTGCTGAGAATCTCGAAGTGAAAGCGGAGATCTTCAGAAAGCTCGATCAGATCTGTAGCTCAAAGGCAATCTTCACAACCAATACTTCGGGTTTAAGCATCTCGCAGATTGCAACGGTAGTTTCATATCCCGAGCGGTTTGCGGGGATGCATTACATCAATCCACCTCACATCGTTCCGGCTGTGGAAATCATCAAGGGCGACGAGACCTCGGATGCTGCCTGTGATCTTTTGATCGACCTAGCGAAGCAGATTGGGAAGCAACCCGTTCTTGTACAGAAAGATGTTCCTGGATTTGTCGCCAACCGTATTCAGTTTGCGGTGATTCGTGAGGCGTTACATCTTGTTGAAGAAGGCGTCGCATCACCTGCTGACATTGACACGGTGATGAAGCATGGATTGGGGTTGCGTTGGGCATTGCTTGGTCCGCTAGAGATTGCAGATTTGGGTGGGCTTGATGTTTTCAACACAATTGGCGCCTATCTGTTGAAGGCATTAAGCGATGCAAAAGGTTCTCCGAAAGTATTGCGAGATTTGGTGGCGGAAGGAAAGCTGGGCGCAAAGAGTGGATCTGGCTTTTACGATTATTCATCAGGGAAGACACAGGGGCTCATTACCGATCGGGATAAAAAGTTGTTGCAGATACTACGGATTAAGTCTCGCGACACGGCAGCGTAGTATCCCCCAGCGGATCGCGGAGGGTAATCTGAAACCCGAAAGCGGCTGCCTATTTTTGGATCAGCTACCGGGGCGCGCCCTCAACCGTCGGATAACGGAAAGCGTATTCCGTCGATAAGAGTCGGGTTGGCTCCACACGGGTACTGGCAGGCAACAATTCTTCCCCATCTCTCCGAAGGCAAGATGTACGGCAGAGGCGGGCAAGGGAAACAGTGTTGGACGTCTGAGGACTCGACCGAGGGTCCTTGTGAATTCACGATTGGTGACGGGTTGGGGAGCGACCGCATTGACCGGGCCGTTGAGCGAGTCGGTGGTGAGGACGTGGTGAATCGCGCCAATGACGTCATCCAATGCAATCCAACTCATGTATTGCCGACCGCTTCCTATCCGCCCACCGACACCTTTGCGGAACGGTGGGAGCACCTTCGCCAGCGCCCCGCCGGCTGTACTGAGCACAACCCCGATACGGAGATTCACCACGCGAATGCTGCCGTAAATCACCGCCGCATCCACTGCCTTCTCCCATTCCCAGCAGACCTGAGCGAGAAAACCTCCTCCCCATGCCCGATCTTCGTTGAGGATGTCTTCGCCGCGATTGCCATAGTAGCCGACGCACACTCTAAAACTCGGGGGGACTGCGTAAGCCCTGCGAGGGATTCACATAGCAGCCGAGTTCCCTTAACCCGGCTGTCGCGGATGCGCGCCTTTCTCTCAGGCGTCCACTTGCCGGCGCCGATATTCTCTCCAGCGAGATGTACCACAGCGTCCAGTCCTTCGAGGCTTTCAGTATCTATCTCCCCTGCTTCCACATCCCAACGGACTGCTGTCTCTCCAGAAGTCGGTTTCGACCGGACAAGCCGGGTTATGTGGTGTCCATCGGCGGCAAGAGAGGACACCAGGGCTGACCCAATAAGTCCGGTTGATCCAGTGCAAGAATATTCATCAGTAAACTTCCTTGTTACAACGAAGCTTTCAATTGCCCGCGATCAATCCACTTGTATGCTGCCATTGCATTCTTCCAGAAGTACTTCTCGGCGGCGACCTCTCCTTTAGCATTGAAGTATTCTGTCACGATGCGTTGCACGGTTGCATAGTCTGCAAAGCGTTCGGATACGGGCCAATTGCTTCCGTAGACCAACCGATCCTCCCCGAATGCGTTCCACAGCACATCCACCGTCGGTGTGTAGTACACCACATCGGTAGGGGCGGGGTTGTCCTGTGTGTTTTCCACCAATCCTGACACCTTCATGTAGACATTGGGATGCGCTGCGGCTTTTTGTATGCCCTTGACCCAGGCCGCATCCGGCACCTTGCCGTTGATGCGGACGTGAGCAACATGGTTGATGACGATACGCAACTCAGGAATACGTTCTGCTATCGACGCTACATCGGGCAGCCCTTCCATCCCCAACAGGAGATCTAACGCCAGGTCCTTCCCGGCCAACTTTTCAATCTGAGAGAAATCGCCATTTTTGATCGCTTGACTGATATTTCCCCTGAGTCGTATGCCACAAAAGAGTGGATTCGCGGCAAAGCGATTCAGACGCGCCTCGAAATCCTCCCATTCAATTTTCAGATGTCCGACGAAGCCTACGATAAACGGTTCGCTTGCTGCGAGGTCGAGTATCCACTGGTTATCTTCAACCCATTCGCTTGCCTCAACGATGACGGTCCCAGTCACGCCTTCGGGGATGGCAAGCGCTTTGTGGTGTTCCGGGAGCACACATCGGTAGAGCAGTTCGTCGTCGGGGCTTGGCCAGGGTACGCCCTCGGGCCGATCCGGGGCGTAAAAATGTGTATGTGTATCGATAATCATTCTATGCCTCCGTTCATCGTAATATGTTTAGTGTGGGGTGATTCAGTGTTTCAACTCGTCTATATTGAACGTATCGCTGTAACCGTTAGGTGGTCTCCTTCTGTATTCTTCCTACCTGAGCGGTTACCTTTTCACTTCTGAATCCGCTTTGGAGAAGAACGAATTTCCGGCTTTCAAGCCTTCGGAAGCGCCTCAAGCACCTGTGCCGCGATGTTCAATCCCACCTGTTCGCTCCAGGCTTTAGTTAGGCGTTTCCACAGCGGGCCCGGCTCGCCATTCCCGATGGGCAGTCCGTTGACGCGCGTCGCGGGACAGATGCCGAATGGGGTGCTGGAAAGGAAAGCTTCGTCCGCGTTGATGACGTCGTAAACCTGCAGCTCTTGCTCTCGAAATGGCATCCCAAGCTGTTTGGCGAGTTCAATAACCACCTTTCGACTGACGCCGGGAAGAATATTGCGGAGCGTCGGCGAGTAAATCGCCCCTTCTTTGCAGATCAGGATGTTCGCGCCCGAGCACTCGGTGATGTTTCCCTCAAGGTCCAGAAGAAGTGAAGTGGCTTTGGGGTCCACCAAGTGGGTTTCGCGGTCTGCCAGGTGCCAATGCAGGCGGCTTCGATACTTAATCTTCGGGTCGAGACACTGCGGAGGAATATGCCGAATGCTTGGCGTGATCAGATGGTAGCCATCTCGCATCGGTTCAGTATAGTATGAAAAATCCAGCGGAAACGTGTGGATGCACACCGTCGGGCGGTTTTCGGCTTCAGTGAGTGGCCGTCCAGCATAGAGGGGGACTTTCCCTGCCGTGACAAAGTGGATGAGACCCAGCTCTCCATCGGGAGCTACCCCCTGTCTGTTTTCCGCTGCAAGTCTCCTGGAAATCTGAGCCATCTCCAGCTTTTCCAGCCCTGGATCGATGCCTGTATAAGCTAACGACGCATAGAGCCGATCTAGATGATCGTCCAACCGGAACAGTTCCTGGCGGTAGGTCCGCGTCATTTCAGTGACAGTCGCGCCTATGACGATTCCCTTGTCGTAGATAGGAATAGCGGCTTGCGACACGGGGGGCCACTCTCCGTTAAGGTAAACACGCGGTTCGTTCATAATAATCCTTTGCAAGTTTTGCCTACAGATTGATTGGCAGGCAAAATTTACCAGTTGGTGTAAGAACCATCTCGTCTATGTAGGTGAGGGGCTTCCCAGAACCGGAATTCCTGACTTGCCATTTCCTCGTTGAACTCCACACCCAGCCCCGGCTCTTGAGGCAGAGGGAAACTCGTCCCTTCAAGCTCATGCTGCACCGGGAACAGGTCCGCATTAAAAGCGAACTCTCGGGCGCGCACTTCCAGCCAAGCAAAATTCGGCACGGCTGCGCCAAAATGGACGTGAGCCGCCGTGCTGATTGGCCCCAACGGGTTATGCGGCATCAGGTCAATGTAGTGTGCTTCACACCAGCCAGCCACTTTCATGGCTTCGGTCAAGCCACCCACATTACAGACATCGATTCGGGCAAAATTGGTCAACCCACGTTCAATATACGGCATAAATGTCCATTTGTTTGAAAACTCCTCGCCAATTGCCAGAGGCACTGGGGTCATCTGTCGTAGCACGGCGTAGGCTTCGGGGCATTCATTGCGAATCGGCTCTTCCAGAAAATCGAGGGTGCCGGACGGCAGCCTCTGGCAGAAGGAAGCCGCTTCCGCCACACTCAGGCGGTGGTGATAATCAATTCCAAGCGCCGGGGCTAGCCCGACAGCTTCCCGAACCTTGTTCATCCATTCCGCTGTAAGGGCAATGGACGCACGTGGTTCAAACAGATTCTCATCGCCGCCTGTATCCGGATGCCCAGGCACAAACCGTATGACATCCCAGCCTTCCTCGACCAGGACTTTAGCATCCTCCACTACCTCCGGTCCGGCCAGGGAACCTGAAGTTACAAAACAAGGCACCGTCTCCCGATGCGCCCCACCCAGAAGTTGGTAGACCGGCACGTCCAGTTTCCTGGCAACCAGGTCGTGTAGGGCAGTATCAATGGCGGAGATTGCCCCGGTAAGAATCCGTCCCCCTTCAAAGTACTGGCTGCGGTACATCTCCTGCCAAAGTGCCCCGATACGCATGGGCTCTTTGCCAATCAAAAATTCACGGAAATGCCGCACTGTTCCCTGCACCGCAAGTTCTCGTCCGGAAACTCCGGACTCACCCCAGCCGTAATATCCCTCATCGGTTTCAATCTTGAGGACGAAGAGATTTCTCAATCCTGCCCAGACCGGATAGGCCTTCACATCTGTAATTCTCATGTGCTTCTCCTTGTGTATACTATTCAGGTGGTAAAACGAAGAAGAATTGGAAATCAGCGCGATCTAACAGATGCTCGCATCCGATTTATCAGGGTCACATTACAAGGGGGCAAATCACGCCCCGATAGATCGGGATTTCGCTTCGCTCAACTTGTAATGCAAACTGTCAGTTTGTGCGACTACCTGAACGGTTACGATAGAGTGTTTGCTACCTTCACGTAACAGATAAAACCGTTTCCCTCAAGATATTTGATGAGATCGCGCCGTTTGACTGACATTTCCTATCTCAACAGGTATCTGCTCAAGTAGTGCTCCCCCAATAGGGATGTCTTAATTCTGCTGATGATAAGCAATTATTATTTCATGTAGTGCATCTTGAAGCATTTCCCGGCACCCTTCTAATGTGTTCCCTTCCGTGATTACCTCTGGCCATTCTACTAATTGTCCCATATAGCCGGAATCTATTTTTGAATATTTTGCGGTATAGGTCATTAACATATTATCAAATCCTTCGTGTTGTAGATTGATGATGCGTCGATCCAATCACCCAATCGACGCTATTTCCAGATGCTCCTTCCACTGCGTCTGTAATATCTCTTTCAATACTTGATGCATTGACTGACGCAGGCCTGGGTCCGCCTTAGCGAGCTGGTTTGCTTCAGATTTAGCAACCTCAAGCAGCAAGGCATCTTTGATAATATTGGCGATTTTGAAGTCCGGAAGCCCCGCTTGCCGGGTCCCAAAGAATTCGCCAGGACCCCGAATTTCTAAATCTGCCTCTGCAAGCTCGAAGCCGTCATTGGTTCGCGTCATCACTTTGATTCGGCGTATCCCATCGTCGGTCGTTGGGTTGCCGATGAGATGGCAGGAAGATTTGTGTCTGCCGCGCCCCACACGTCCACGTAACTGATGCAGTTGCGACAGTCCAAACCGCTCGGCGTTTTCAATCACCATGATCGAGGCGTTCGGCACGTCGATTCCCACTTCAATCACTGTGGTTGAAACCAGAACATCAATTTCTCGATTTTTGAGGCGGGACATCACGTCCTGTTTTTCCACGGATCGCATCCGTCCGTGCAGCAATCCAACCCGCAAGTGTGGAAATACATCGCTCTGAAAGTGGTCTGCCATCTCCGTTGCAGCTTTAATCTCTTCCAACTTCTCGGATTCTTCAACGAGTGGGTAGACGATGTAAGCCTGTCGCCCACGTTGGATCTGTCCTTCAATCTGCGCGTACAGTTTGCCGCGATCTGCCTCTTTCACCCATTTGGTCGTGATCTTCCGCCGTCCCGGTGGGAGTTCATCAATCACGGACACATTCAGGTCGCCGTAAACCGTCAAGGCGAGTGTCCGCGGGATAGGAGTCGCTGTCATGACGAGGACATCTGGTGTGTTCCCTTTGTCTCTGAGGGTTGCCCGCTGCATTACGCCGAACCGGTGTTGTTCGTCAATAATCACCAGTCCAAGCTGGTGAAATTCTACCCCCTCTTGGATCAGGGCGTGTGTCCCAACAATGACATGCGCCGCCCCGTCGGCGATAGCAGCGAGCACCTCATTACGTTCCTTCTTGGGGAGATCGCTCTTGAGTAAGACAACGTTCAAGTTCAACGGGGCGACCAGTTCTGACAGATTATAGGTATGTTGCTCGGCGAGAATCTCTGTGGGAACCATCAGTGCCCCTTGATACCCGCTTTGGATGGCACACAGCAATGCCATCGCCCCAACGATTGTCTTGCCGGATCCGACATCACCTTGGAGCAGTCGATTCATTGCCTGTACGCTCGCCATGTCCGCCTTAATCTCCTCGAAGACCCGTTCTTGCGCATTTGTCAGTCGAAATGGCAGCGCGCTGATAAACCGATCTAGCAGTTCTCCCTCGACTTGAAAGGCGAGCCCTTTCTCCTCTGTTTTCCACCGCTGCTTTTTGAGTTCAAGTCCCAACTCTAGCAGGAAAAATTCATCAAACGCAAGCCGCCTCCGCGCCGCTTCAAGGTACGCTTCCGATCTTGGAAAGTGAATCTCACCTATCGCGGTGCGCCGATCTATCAACTGATGTTTCTGTCGGATGTCTAGCGGCAAGATTTCGGGGTACTGCTCGGCGTACTCATCGAGCACCACTTTGACCCACTGACGGAGCATCCGTTGGGTAAGCTTCGCTGTCAACGGATACTTGGGTACAATCCGACCTGTGTGGATGAGATCGGCGTCCTCCTCTTCAAGGATCTCGAATTCAAAGTCGGTCGTTTGAATCTCGTTGTTGTGACGGGTGAACTTCCCGCTCACGACAACCTGGGCACCGATCTTCAGCAGGCTTTTGAGATAGCCGACACGACGCCCAAAGCTGACAAGCTGCGCAACGCCAGTTTCATCGTAGACCGCAATCTTGCCGACGGGTTTCGCCCCCCGGCGACGCGGCGTAAATTGGGTTTGATTGACAACCTTGCCCTGAATCGTTTCATACTCACCGCTACGTCCGACTTCATAAATCGACCGAAAATGCCCGCGATCAAGGTAGTCACGCGGGTAGTATTCCAGCAAATCGCCAACTGTGTGGATATTGAGTTCTACCGTGAGCTTCACCGCGCGGCGTGGTCCAATTCCATTTGCATACTGAATCTGCGTCTCTAGAAACTTCAGCGACGCCGGGTTGGTTGAAGCGGGGATATCCTCGATTGGTACTTCTTGTTCGATTTCGGACTCTTGATTGCGGATTTCGGATGTGCCGGTTGGGGCAATTGTGTCACATTGTCTATCAAAACCATTAGGGCTGGGCTGATTCACTAATTCCTGACTTTCTCCGCCACTTCCTTCCGAGGGGGAAGAAACTTTCGCTGGTCCGCTGGACAGCGATTGAAACAAGGGCAGGTCGTTAACAGCCTCGCGCGGCACAGATTTTTTAGTAGGTGGTGTTTTCAGGCTTTCCGGTGTCATCTCGTCGATCTGCTTCACAGCGGCTTGTACTACATTCAGCCGTTCCATCGGTGACAACGCCTCATAATCTGTGAACAGATCTGCCAGCGTACTGAGCGACTGTTTTTCTGAGAGACTCAGCGTCAACCGTCGGGCGTTCTTAATCCAGAGTTGGACATAGACGCCTAAGCCGTTAATCACCACGCTGTCTCGGCAACCGCTCCGGATTTCCTGCTGAAACGGGCGTCGGATTGTCGTTAGAATTTCTGTGAGCTCATTCATTGTTTCCCCACTAGCTTTCTTTCAAAGTTTGCGTGTTGTTGTCAGGCAATTGCATCACATATTAGGTTCTGTTGACATTTGAGTATAAGGTTGTGGCATAATAGAAGAATGACGCCAATAACCTTACCTGATGAACAATGGAATAAGATATACCGGTTTCTTCTTAGCTGTCCCACCATCTATGTTGGCGACGAAGCTGCTACACGCCGCTTCGTCGAAGCCGTCCTGTGGGTGACTCGTAGTGGCGCTCAATGGAGACTTCTACCAGACACCTATGGCAAATGGAACACCCGCTACAAGCGGTTTGCTCGATGGTGCGACAAAGGTATCTTCACACAGATGCACCACCACTTCGCCTCTGACCCCGATATTAAGTCGCTTATTGTGGACAGTACCATCTGCCGCGCTCACCCGTCTGCGGCGGGCACCTTAAAAAGCTGGCGCCTTAAAAAACCGGTGGCACTGAAAACCAAGCATTAGGTCGCTCTCGGGGCGGTTTCAGTACAAAAATTCACATCACCGTTGACGGACTAGGCAATCCCCTAAGAATTCATCTGACACCCGGTCAGAGACATGACATAACTGAGGCGGAAGGGTTGATAATCGGATATAACAGTGAATATGTGATTGGAGACTAAGGGGTACGATTCGGACGCTTTTATCGCGGTTATTGAGGCGAATGGAGCGATTGCGGTGATACCGCCAAAAAGTCATCGTGTTGACCAAAGAACGTATGACAAACACTTACTACAAAGAGAGACATCGGGTTGAATGTTTCATCAACAAGATAAAATGGTATCGTCGTATCTTCTCTCGGTTTGTCTCTCGGTTTGAGAAGCTAGCTGTCCGTTATTTTGGATTTCTCAGCTTTGTCGCCACTCTTATATGGCTCCCTTGAAATGTCAACAGAACCTAGTGTCCTTCTTGTGTGCGCATCGCAAAAAGATAAAAGAGATTGCTAATTAGTCCGCAAATCCCCCAGTCATCAATAGCCCGATTTTGGACAGGTCATCCCGAAACTGCGTTGCCTCCGTCAGCACCCCCTTGTACATGACAAAGATTCGGTCGCTCAACGCCAGTACCTCATCAAGTTCTGTGGAGATTAGCAGCACGGCGCGTTGCCCCTGACGCTGTTCGAGAAGCTGTTGATGCACATAGTCGGTCGCCCCGATATCCAATCCGCGGGTTGGATTGACAGCCAGCAGCAGTTGTGGCTCTTGTGAAAGCTCCCGCGCAACAACAACCTTCTGCTGATTTCCCCCGGATAACGACTTCGCCGGTGCATGCGGATGGGTCGTCCGCACGTCATAGCGTTGGATTAGTGCCTCGGCATCGGCGTCAATCCGTTTGAGATCTAAGAACGCCTTCCAACCTTTGAAAGGTTTGAAACCTTTCAAAGGTTTTGACTGATATCCCTTGAGTCGATGAACGTTGAGAATCAGATTCTCCGCGATTGTGAAACTCAGAATGAGTCCAGCTATCTGTCGGTCTTCGGGAATATAGCCATATCCCAATTGGCGACTCTTGCTCGTTGGGAGATTGGTGATTGACTGTCCGTTAAAACGGATGGTACCGCTCTGAGACCTGCGCAGCCCAACAATTGCTTCCATCAGTTCGATTTGTCCATTACCATCAATGCCAGCGATGCCCACGATTTCGCCGGCGCAGACATCAAATGGGCAGCTATCAACCGCAACCTGATCACGGTGTCCGACAACGGTTAAATCGCGGATTTCAAGGATTGGCGGGCCGGGGGCTTGGGCGCTTCGCTGAATCTGTAGTAACTCGTGTCCGATCATCTGTTTCGCTAAATGGGCGGGAGAGGTGTCAGCGACTTTCGTAGTCGCAACACGCTTACCGCGACGCAACACGGTAATCCGATCGCTGATTTTCATCACCTCTTTCAGCTTATGGCTGATGAAGATAATGGAATGCCCATCGGATTTGAGACGACGAAGGATGGCGAACAGTTCCGTAATCTCTTGTGGAGACAGAACCGCGGTCGGCTCATCGAGGATAAGGATTCGTGCATCCGCTGAAAGCGCTTTGAGGATCTCAACCCGTTGCTGAAGCCCGACCGAAAGCTGCCAGACCTTCATGTGCGGTGAGATGGACAGACTGTAACGGGTGGAAAGCTGCTGGACATTTTCCTCGGCTTCGTTCCGCCGAAACCGAAATTTGCCACATCCAGAACTGAGGGCAATATTTTCAGCCACGCTCAGCGAAGGCACAAGCGTAAAGTGCTGATGCACCATGCCAATCCCGTGAGCAATCGCGGTCTTCGGTGAATCAATAACGATCGGCTTCCCGTCGATCAGAATCTCCCCGGCATCGGGTTGATACAAGCCGTAGATCAGGTTCATCAGTGTGGACTTACCCGCCCCGTTTTCACCGAGTAGCGTGTGAATCTCCCCCTGCCGCAACGCGAAATCCACGCCATCCACGGCGAGGTTGTTCCCGAATGCTTTGGTGATGCCGTGCAGTTCAAGTGCGAAAGACGATTTGATAGAGTTCATTAGCCGGTTAAGAACCCTCACGAACGGGAACGAAAAGAACGCTCATCCGTCTCCCCAAAAAACAACTCTTCACTTTGAGTTACCATTTGAATAGCAATTCGATCTTTTAAGATTCGTGGACTGAAATTTGTGCGAACTTCTTCATCAACTCGGTCCAGTAAATATGGGATCTCGTGGCCGGGATTGTTCATTTGACAATCAGCTACCATGATGCGTAGCATATCCTCCAAATGATCTTTGTGTACCTCAAAACCGAATGCTTTTTGCCGAGGCTTAAAAACACCTCTGAATATATCACGGGCAATACCATTTTTAAAATCATCTAATACATAGCGGTTCCGAGTTTCGCCGGGATTTCTGTTTGGCGCGTTGCTCTGATTTAAGTGGTTTTCTAAAGTTTCAATCACATAAATTTCACCGGATTTAAGGGCGCGAGCGAATTTGGTAAATACAGGATTCGCTATATTTTTGATGACACCCAGAACTTGCTTTTTTTTACTTGCAAACAACCTGTTATACAATTGCACCCCTTCTTGACTTGATACAAGGTATTCATCGACCAAAGGACCATCCAAGAACAGATATGGCTCATTAATTTCAAGGCAGTGCTCAACCTCATAGTATCGTAAGTATGCTGTCGGATATATGCCGAAAAGACCTCGTTTTTCGCGTGCAATGAAATCATCCGTATCGGCTGCATCAGAGAGCAAAACCTTGCTTGACCACATAGTGTAACGAGTCTTGCATCGGCCGACAATGTGAGAGGCTACCAATGCCAACGCAAATCGCTTGCCCTGCTGAATATTTCTGCATCGGAAGGGCGAAGGTTCCGTCTATAGCGGCGACCTCCCCTTTCTCTAATTCTCTCGCTTCACTGAATAAACCAAACTCCACCTTACGCAACGGGGGTAAACGGGGATTAGCTGGATCATCTTCCATAGTCTCGCGCGCTTCCTGTATTGCCCGATTTACCTGATCGCTGTTGAGCATTTCTACAACATCGTCGGCGATCCCACCGAAATTAGAGGCGAACTCATTTCTCAATACACGTCTCGATCCACGGAGGAGTTCGTGAAACATTTCAACCTGTCGCTTGCGTTTCGATGGGTTGAAGAGTTCCCAAATCCTTCTGAACATTTGAAATTTCTCACTTCTTATTAGCTGCTATTCGGGACCGTGTTATCGCTACGCATGAGTTCAAATGGAGATGGCGCCATCTGTACCAGAACAACAGCGAACGATTCAAACATCTTAACAAGGGCATGACCCGTACCAAGTCCTAACGCCTCTACAGAAAACCCTCTTCCCATTGTCTGCGTTGCAGAGTCCGCTTCATCCTTGCTGTTCTGATGCATCACTATATGCGTGTTGAGATTATTCATCACAAGCTGAGGGATTTGTGAAGCGTTTTGAAGACTAAGAATAATTGAGTGATCAAGAGTTCGCCCTTCACGCATAATGCGGTTGAATGAACCAGCGAGTGTATCGCTGTAACGTGACTCATTATCAAAAATGCGATGTGCTTCATCTACCATGTGAACAATGCCCATTCCTTCTCCCTTACTGCGATGCGATTGGCAACCATCCAAGACGTAAGACAAGAGTAAGGCATAGGATGAATCGTCCATCTGTGAATAATCAATGACCAAAATCCGCCCTTTACTTACATCAAAATCAAATTGGCGTATTGTCTCGCCGTCAACAGCATCAAGCCATGGCATTTCCTCCCTGCGGGCTCGGACTTTTCGCAATATGGTGTTCCCCGTTCCACCATGAATCCGTTCTCCCGGATCTACGGACTCCATGCGATTTTGGACAACTTTCAAGATGTCATCAAGTGAATATGACTTCGTCTCAATAGAATCGGCGGCACTCGCAAATCCTTCAAATTGTAGTTCTTCCTCTGTTCTAGGAAAGAAGAAACCCGCCAACATAGGTGGTGATAAATCTGATGCCCTGCACCCAGCGACAATATCTACACGGTTTGGATCGCACTTGCCGTGGAATCCAACACGAGTTACGCGATTAGCTGAACGAGGTTTCAATTCATATTTTTCAAAGCGTTTCCAGATGGTTCCTACATTTGGGTCGCTATTTTGAGACTTAATCAACTCATAGTCAGGCTTTGCGTCATGAACCAAAACGCATTTGTTAAATTTCATTGCCTGATTGATTAAATTCCCGGCAATGTTTGATTTTCCCGAACCTGTCCCACCTGCAATCATGATGTGGTGGTTAAACGTTCGCGCATCAATGCAGAGCGGCACACCGTTTGCATTGAGAAGTTCACCGATGACATTAAAACTTCCATCTGTATGCGTTGCTTTCTGAGGGATTCCAATAACTCGGTTTATCGTTTCTATATCCAGCTCAGTCACGGGAGCACCCGGCAAGGGACGTATCCGGGGTGTGAGCATCTGATGCCCGTCATATTCTCCTAATATCAATATATCAAATACCTGTACTGACTCTACGGATTGCACATCGTCGCAGGACTCCATAAGTTTGAGTCCATGAAGAATCGTTGGATCAAGGGGATTACCCACAATCGAGATATTTCGGTTAGGTTGGACAACCTGTCCAATCCAAGATTTATCACCTTGATCCATACGGACATAATCAAACAAAGCAAACTCTTCCTCCATTCGTCCCATTGCCTGAATATGCGTTAAGTCGCTGTTTGGATTGTCATGTAATATGATCATCCTTTACCTCCAAATCCCCGTCTACTACTAAAATTTCACTCGAGGTGCCTTGAATTCACCCACGAGAATCTTTTGATGGATTTCCTTGACCTTTGCTTGTACATCTGCCGGGATACGATCTTTAAGTTCCGGATTGTAAATTAGCTTCACGGTCTCATTAAGCGACATCCCCATCCACATAATCTTGGGTTCAAACTTGCCCGCTTTCACCAGATTTGCTATGTAAACAAAGGCTTTCGTATCAATAGCAGCGCTCGCAAGAATCGCATCGGGAGCGATGTCGTTCTGATCGCGGTTAGAACCGAAAGCATAGACATCTACCCCGGCTTTACGGCTATCTTCGACGGCATGGAAAACCCCGCGCCCCGCCGCATCGGCGTTATGGAAGATGAAATCCGCACCCTCCGTAATTTGAGACAACGTCAATTCCTTCGCTTTTCCGATATTCTCCCAGTCCCCGACATAGGAGCGGGAAACGTTGATATTTGGATTGACGGATTTTGCACCTTCTTCAAAGGCAAAGAAGGTGCTGTTGATCGGTGGGATGTTCATGCCCCCTACAAGCCCGATCTTTCCGGTCCTGGTCATCATGCCGGAAATGACCCCCAGCAGATAGGTTACCTCCTCAAGTTCAAAAACGATTGGGGATACATTATCCAGAACCGTATTCCCAGAAGTAGTGATAAACACCGTATCCGGGAAATCTGGTGCAACGGCTTTTGCGGGTTCCTGATACTCAAATCCGTGTCCAAAGATTAGATCATATCCCCGAGTTGCGTAGAATCGAAAATGTTCTTCCCACTGCGATGGGGTTTTGCTTTCGACATGGCTGACCTCCGCCCCAAGTTCCTTTTCGATTCGCTTGAGTCCGTCGTATGCCAGCGCATTCCAGCCCGCGTCACTAATCGAGCCGGGTGTCAGCAGCGCAACCTTGAATTTAGCCGCGTCGGCTATCCCGCTGCTAAATCCAAACAGTAGGATGAGTAAACCATAAATGATCCAGTTCTGATTCCGCATAGAAACACCTCAACTGTACTATTACTAAATCCGTGAGAAAATCTGTTTCAGTTGGCACATTGAGGAGACGACCAGGGATTTGAGTACAAGGATTCAGAGGTTCAATGAACCCTTGTACTCATGAACCTCTGCACTTTTGCGACGTGAGTGTTGCAGTTTCGATACGAGTTCTCAAGGGTTTAGTGATAGCACACCATCGCAGCACACCACCCCGCTATTATCTAAAAATAACCCACGCTATCCCAAGCGCCAACAGTGTATTGAAGATCGTTGCCGCCAGATATACCGCTACAGGTCTTCCTCTCATATTCCGAAACTCCCCAAAAGCAGAATCCCCCTAAACCTCGCGAAAGTTTCAAACCTTCGCAGAGTTAGTTTCTGACTAAAATTTCACGTACTGATTATATGACACACCCAACAGGCTGTCAAGCTTATTCCCCACGGACCGCACTAATCGTGGCGCCAAAACTTATCCCATACCGTCCCAAAGTCCGCATCGCGTGCGACGATTTCGCGGCTGCCCACAAATTCCACTATGCCCATTCGCCCCCTTTGTGTCAACGAAAAAGTGTTGACGAATGCGGTGAAATCTGCTAAACTCTCGCATAATGTGTAATGTTCAAGATCGTGGAAAACGAACAACATAAAACATTGATGATGTGGATTTAATGGATTCTCACAGATTAAAAATCAACGACGATAGGGTTTCTTGTTGAAGAATTGGTTATCTAATATACTTTGCGGCTATCTGGTGTTTTCAAATCAAAGACCTGCCAGCATCGTTCTGGTGCTGATCCTGTATTTCGCTTTGGCGGTCGGCTGTACCATGCTACAGGTTCAGGGTGAAGAGTGGCCCACCTGGCGAGGCCCACGCGGCGATGGTAGTTGGAATGGGCCGCCGTTGCCAAGCGAATGGCCTAACGATGGGTTGCCCGTCATCTGGCGTCGGCAAATCGGGGGCGGGTATTCGGGTGTCGTGGTGGCTGATGGGCGCGTGTATACAATGGATCGACAGACCGAGCCGGGGGAGGTTGAGGGTGTCCTCTGTTTCGATTCAGGAACTGGGGAGCGGCTGTGGAGGCATTCTTATGAGGCGCCGTACGGAGACCTCGATTACGGTAGTGGGCCCCGTGCGACGCCCACAGTTTTTAAGGGACGTGTTTATACACTTGGTGCGGTTGGACACCTGCACTGCTTGGATGCCGAATCAGGCCAGGTCATCTGGGTGAAGGACACGGAAGCCGAGCTCGATGCCGAGCGTCCGCAATGGGGCTTCGCCGCCTCGCCGGCGATCTGGAAGCACCTTGTAATTGTGCACATCGCCGCCAAGCCTAGGGGCTGTCTGGTCGCGTTTAATCGCATCAGCGGAGAGGAGGTTTGGCGTAGCTCGGACGCCCCGGCGGGCTATTGCACGCCGATTATCATCAACCACGGGGAACACGAACAACTCATCTGCTGGACGCCGGAGAACGTCCTTGGCGTCTCACCGAGCACAGGCGAGGTCTACTGGTCAGTTCCGTATCAGGTGACCAACGGTGTCTCGATTGCCACGCCGATTTTCCACGAAGGTCTCGTGTTCGTCAGCGGTTACTGGGAAGGCTCGAAGGCCATCCGCCTCGGGGAACATCCGCATGATGCGAAGCTGATTTGGGCCGAGACTCGATACCTTCGCGCCTTGATGTCACAGCCACTTTACCGGAACGGGTATGTTTACCTACTGGACAAGTTCCATGGTCTGATCTGCTTCAAGTTGCAGACGGGTGAGAAGGTCTGGGACGACAATAACCGGATGACCCCCAAGGGGCGTAATCCACAGGCAACCATGGTGTGGGTAGGTAATACGGATCGGGTGCTGGTTCTGAATTCCGATGGCGAATTGATTCTGGCGCGGTTCACGCCCGAAGGTTACCGTGAGCAGTCTCGCACCCGGATTATCGGTCACACATGGGCGCACCCGGCGTACGCCGGTGACCGAATCTACGCACGGAGCGACGAAGAACTGGTTTGTGTGAGGCTGACCAATACAGGTGCCAGAAGGTGAAAGGTACAGATATGAAAATAAGGAGCGAATTTCCGCCGGTGATTTTCACCGACGATGCGTGGATTCTCAGCGCGACCGAGCCTCCGGTGACGGTCGAGGATTTGCGAGAGAAGGTGGTGGGAAGCTATACCGGGACGGGGGGCGCCCTATGGTGGAGCGTTGGGGACCATGAAGTATACCATTATGAAACGCAGGTGGGGGAGATGTTCGGCAAGGGATACGAGCATCTAGACGAGACAGCCTCCTCCTTCGTACATTCAGGGACGCCCGGCGTCGTGCCACGGATCGCTGAGAACTTGAGGGGCCTGGTGAAATCCAGCGGGGGACCGCTGTCAGCGCTGGCAAGTCTCTGCCGTGATGCGGGTGTGGTGTTCTTTCCACGGGTGCGGATGAACAGCCACTACGTCCTCGATCCGCAGCATCCGGGTTACGGAAGGTTCCGACGGGAACATCCCGAACTGCTCATCGGCAGGCCCGGCGAGACGGCGCCTGAAGGCTCGATCGAGTGGGCGATCAGGACGGGTCTCAACTACGCCTTTCCCGAGGTTCGGGCACACATGACTCGGATTATTTTCGAGGTGTTCGAGCGTTTCGATGTGGACGGGGTGGAGTTGGACTTCATGCGTCACCCGGCCTTCTTCCGGATGGAGGAAGCCTACGCCAATCGCTACCTCATAACCGACATGGTGCGGTGTTTGCGAGAGCGGTTGAGAGTAGTAAGCGCGGAAAGAGACAAAGATCTGCTACTAGCAGTGCGGGTACCGCCCACGCTGGCAGACTCGGTCCGGATTGGTCTCGACGTACCGCGGTGGATAGCGCAGGAATTGGTGGATATCGTCGTGGTCGGCGGGGGCTTCATTCCCTTCGAGACGCCGGTCGGCGAGTTCGTCGAAGCGGCACGAAGGACAGACTGCCGGGTGTACGGATGCATCGAGGCAACGCGCTATATCGACGAGAAGAATCTTAGAGCGTTGGCCAGCCGCTGGTGGGAAGACGGAGCGTCGGGGATTTACCTTTACAATTTCTACACTATGTCAGCCAAGTGGAATCAGCGCATTTACCAGCAACTTTCCGACCCCGCTGCGTTGAGATGTCTCGACAAACGCTACGAACTAGACCGTACCGGTCCTTTCAGCCCCACTGAAGGCCACAGCGCCGCATTTCGTTATGCGAGTCCGTGCGCTCAGTTACCGGTAGTGCTTCACCCGGGTTATACAGGAACAGGTCCCTTGCTTCAGTTCCGAATTGCCGATGACCTTGGGTGTGCCCAAGCCGAGGGTACACTTGGCGACTGCGGTCTGGCGTTGCGGCTCCAAAACTTCACCCCCGAAGACGCACTTGAGGTGCGGCTCAATGGGGCGCTTATCCCGTGGGGTTCGGGCAGGGTTTCCTTTGACGGATGGAGTCGGTTGCAGTTGGAGCCGCAGTTCTGGATGCACTACCCGACGCAGCCTGTGGCTGTGAGGCAGTCTGGGGTCAGCGTCGAGTTTGACTTGCTTGCTCCGCCGTTGCGGCAGGGGGAAAACGAACTGGAAATCCATCTGGCGTCACAAAACCGCCAGGGGCGCGAGCCAGTGGTGCTGGAGGGTGTGGAAGTTACGGTGGCGTATCAGTGTACGAGGGCTTAAGATGTAAGTGTAATCACCACATGTTACATTCTGACACATTCCCACGCAAATACTTAACCCCTGACCAAGACAAGGAGAAGGGAATGGCGAAATACCGCGGCGCGATCATCGGATTGGGGTGGATGGGGATGCTCTACGATCTGGCCCAACGCATGGGGGTATGGCACGTCGACGATATCGACCGTCCCACACCCGAACTGGACATCCACCGCAAATTCCACTACCACGAGCAGCACTTGACCAGAAAAGCGATGCCGAGCAGCTACGCGGAGGCGCTGTGGGACCGACCGGAAATCGAATTGGTCGCCGGCGCCGAGCGGGATCGCAAGCGGCTCGCAGCTTTCGGAGAGCGATACGGCGTCCAGGCGCTGTACACTAATGCGAGGGAAATGCTGCGCCAGGAAAAGCCTGACATCGTAGCAATTTCCACTAACACCAAGGGGCGGGCGGACCTGACCTGCTGCGCCGTCGAGTGCGGCGCCAAAGGCATTGTGACGGAGAAGCCAATGGCCTACACCCTCGAAGAGGCAGATCACATGGTCAAAGCGTGCGCCGATGCGGCCGTACCGCTTTGCTGTGGTGCTATCTCGACAAGCCATCCCGCCTTTGGCACGGCCAAAGATTTGATAATGAGCGGGGCCATCGGCGAGGTGCTCTCTATTGAGGCCGAGTCGGACAAGAATCTATCTCAGCACCAGAACTGGTCGTATTTTGTCGACAGCCATCCGGCCTGGGTCATCGGCTCGGGAGACCTGCCCAGGCGCGAGTCGGGTAGCAACGAGTTTCGCGGTCAGGGCATGATGGTGACTAACACGAGCCTTGTCGTGCACTTCAGGAAGGGGGCGCCGGCGGTGCGCATTACTGGCGTGGATGGTGAGCTTCTCCACCCAGAGCATTACAGCGAATGGCTGCTGTTTCAGGATATGGACACCCCCGCCGGTCAGTGTCGGGTGGAAATGCCTTGGCCGGGCCCGCAGGTGCAGCGGCCCGGCGGTGGGTCGATTTACGGACTGGCGGATGTCATGGACTGCTTGGCGGGCACGCTCGACGAACCGAAGAATTCGGGACGTAGCGTCGCCGTCGCACTCGAAGTCGAGATCGCTATAAAGTTGTCTTCAGCTCAAGGCGGCAAGCGGATCGACCTGCCGTTAGAAGACCGTTCCCTGGGCCTTGAGTACGACTGGCATAGATAACGAGAAGAACTGCAACTCGGGAAGGTCATTGAAATCCCAATGTTCCACTGTAAGAGGGCGTTGGAGCAGCAGAGTGTTGAGACGTTGAAGGACATATCCCCCAACACCCCATTGCCCCATTACCAGTTCTCCAATCCCCTAATACCACCGTTAGACTACAGACTAGCATACCTTTCCCAACCACAGACAGGAGGAATTATCCCATGCCAGAACCACGCATCATGTTCTACCACGACGGACGCCACCCGCACATCTACCGCTACGAGCCGCCCATGCAGAAGGAAGAGTACCAGGCTTGCATTGACGAGTTGGTGGGCACACCGATTGAAGCTGTGATGTTCTGCCTGGGAGAAGGACGTACGGTTCTGCACGACACGAAGGTGGGCGAGTTGCTGGGCCACAATGTGGACCAGTGGGACCACCTCGTCTTCCGACGCGCCCACCAGAACGCTAGATGCCTAATCGAGGAGGGGAACGACCCCCTGCGGATCGTGTGCGAGCGGGCGCACAAAAAGGGCATTCTGCTCTACCCCACTTTGCTTGTGCAGAATTTTGGACCGGAGACCGCGTCGGTGCGCTGTTCGAATTTTCGTCTGGAGAACCCACAGATGGAAATCCGCGTCCACGGGGATCTCGACCCCGAAATGCCGTGGATCGACGGACTCGACTTCAAGCACCGGGAAGTCCAAGACGAGCGTTTTGCCCTGATCGAAGAAACGCTGAACGAGTATCCGGTTGACGGATTTGAATTGCAGATGAATAACTATCCACGTTTCTTCCACCCCGACGAGGTAGAGGCGGGAATCGGCGTGATGACCGACTGGATTGGGCGGGTGTACGAGGCGGTCAAAAAGAGCGGCGCGGAACGGGAATTGGCTATCCGCGTCCCGTGCAGCCTGGAGGATGCGTTGTCTGTCGGACTAGATCTGCAAGAGTGGATACGGCGGGAAATTGTGGACGTCCTCATCGGCGAACCGTTCTCGGGCCCGCACCGGATAGATCCGAATACCGATTTTCGTCCGCTGGCAGCGGCGATAAAGGGCTCGGCGTGTCGCTTTCTCGCCGCCATTCACAGCCATGTAGACTCCGACCGGCTGGCTGAAGCGCCTATTTCTATGGTCCGGGCGGCCGTCTGCAATTACTGGGATCAGGATATCGATGGGCTCTATCTAGCACAGTGGTTTCCCCACTGGCCCTATCAGGCGGACTTCTATGAAAGGCTACGCGAGATACCGCATCCCGACATCATGGCGGCAAAGGACAAGTACTACTATATCCCTACCGAGAACGCCCGTTCCCTCGAGCCCTGGGCACCCACGCAACTGCCGGTCAAGATAGCAGTGGATGAGCCAGTCACGGTAGAGTTTGCCATCAGCGACAATCTGCCGCGCTGGGACCGGGTAGGCCGGGTGCACGAAGTATTACTGAGGGTAGGAATCGCCGGCACCACGGAGTTAGATCGCATCGGCTTCAAGCTCAACGGGAAGGTTTTGCCAGAGAATATTCTGCGCAAGATTAATCAGATGTACCGGATGAGCGGACCGCGCAACCGCTCGGGGCCAACCTACTGGTTCGTCTTTCGACTTGATCGAGAGCGCTGGCCCCGGCAAGGGGAAAACGTGCTGGAAGTTTCGCTGCTTGAGCGCGATCCGGATGTGCTTCCCGGCGTGTCCCTCCGCGATGTCGAACTGGAAGTCAAATACTTGATGGGCAAGAACTTCCACCGCGGGTATGTGGATGCAGACCTGGGCCCTTGTGAGCATGCAGCGTCGTAGGTCTTGTATCTCTTTGTGAGAATCCGGATGACTGTTTATCGAAAGTAATTGCTGTCCGATTTCACCCCTGTGAATCAACATTCATGAAGGTTCACAGTTTTCAGTAACCCGACATCTTATGAACGTTTTTGAGATGGTTGAAACCCCCGCAGAGAGTGGGGGTATACGCAATCTTGCAACGGGTGTCATGTAGTTCTTGGCTTTTCAACCGGCCCAATATCTTATACCGCGTCCATATCTACACGCTTTAATCTCAGTATTGGAATTGTTCACAGCTACAAACAGAAGTGGCAGCGGCAGAAGCAGTGGCAGCTATCCTTTGACTGCGACTGCCAATTGGGTTAGTAGTCGGTTGATCGAAAATTGATATTACAAATTGAAACACCCGTTAAGAGCGTGTGTGAACCTTCCGACGGAACCCGTCGGAAGGTTCATTTTGAGGTGAGTTCGTCGAGCGGTTGAGAGGACTAACTCCTTTTTTCGCGCAATCGTTATCCAATCATTTCAAGTCTCGAAACCCCTTAAACATCGTCAGGCGGAGAAGGTACATTATCTTGACAGTAGACTGGGCGGAAAAGGGTTTGGCGTTTGAACGGCATCTCGGCGAGATGTTTCGGATGAGGTTCCCACTTGTGCCACTTGGCGCCGACACCGTTGTAGCAATTGAAGATGGCGACCCGATCAAGCGCATCGTCCTCCCACCGTGCGCCGGTGTGGGTGATCGCTTCCGTGAAAAACAGCACCGAGCCCGCTGGGCAGGAATAATCTTCCCAGAGCAGACAATCCCGATTTTGCGTCGACTTTGGCGGTGGGAAAGCGCCTTTGTGGCTGCCGGTCAGAAATAGCGTTCCACCGCCGCCTTTTTTGACTGGATTCAGTTCCCACACAACCCGCGTCAATCCACTGTGAGCCTTATCGTAACGCAGATGATAGGTGTGTGAATTGCCGGGAAAATTCAACATTCCACGTCCACCGTGGGGGTTGAAATTGTCATGCCCTTTTGATCTGATCGTCAGGAAAGTGCCCTCAAAGCGGAAACCGTAGCAGTCCTCGCTCGCGTAACCAGACGCAACAAACTCGTTCATGAAGCCGAGGACAATCGGGTGATCGGTCAACTTTTCGAGTGGACCACCGATTGATGATCGCTGATGCTCCGGGATCGAATCTTGATCTTGTTGCAAGCGGTAACAAAAGTCACGCATCTCGCTGATCTCGTCATCAGTCAACACGCCGGGGATCGCGATCCAACCTCGCGTATCGAAAATGAACTTCTGATCCTCGGTAAATTCGATTGACAGTTTGTTATCGGCATTAGTTTTGGGTAAAGCCATAAAAATACCTCCTTCATTCCGAGTTTCGTAATTCACCGCAATCCCAAATTTGTGATGGCCTAGAGCATGGTGGCGTAAGTTCTTGACCCCCTCTAACTCTCCCTGGAAGGGGGAGAACCGATTTCTCATCCCTTCGTAGGGGAGGCTGGGAGGGATCACTTCTCGTGTACTAGCTGCATGTGCGCCTTTAACCCTGCCCATCCGTCCACTTCCGGCGAGCGGCGGTCACGAACCGCATACAAAAAGTCGCAACACTCCATCTCTAGCGCTTGGTCATCTCTTTCAGGCATGTGGCCAGAACTGATTCCACGCGGTCATCCAATTCTTTGCCTTGCTTTCAACAGTCAGTGGGCCCGTAATCTCGACACCGGGGCGTCCCTTAAACTCGGCGAGCTTATCGACGCTTACCACTTCAATCTTGATCGTCGTTGGCCAGTCCGGCACATAAGGCCCAGTTACGGTAAGATCCTTCAGGGCGTTCTGGGCAGCGTTTTCAATCATCTGCCGAGCGCGAACCGGCGCAATTTGCCGGGCGCTGAATCGGCTGAGGCCTTTCTTCACCGCCACAGTGGGAAGGTCCTCGCCGAGGAGTTCCTTCGCCTCCCGACAAACCGCCTCATCGCCCGTCACCAACACCACGGGGACACCGTAGTGGCCATTAAGCGCGGCATTGACGCCGGTCTCACCGACCAGATCGTCGTTGAACCAGAGGTTCCTGTATTGAACGCCCGAGATGGTATGACACAGAACCCCATCCGGCGTGCCGCTGCGGGCATGCATCCCAATGAGCAAACAAGCGTCGCATCCGTTCTCCCACATCTCAGTATAGCGACCCCATTCATGATGGGCGACCCATTCGCAATCGGGGTCGAGCATATCGGGAATCAATGAGTTAAACGTCCATCCCTTCCCGGCGCCATGGCAATCAACCACAACGATCTGCGTGGCGCCTGCGGCCTTCGCGCCTCGAACAGCGGCGTTGATCTCCTCAGTATAGAGTTTGCGTCCTTCTTCAAACATGTCCGCCCCGCCGCCGACCTGCTCCCACACAACGATACCACTCACACCTTCCATGTCGCACATGATAAGCACTCGCATTGTTACCCTCCTTCAACAAATAGTGATGCATGTTGTGTAATGCATAGCATGTAATGCGTGATGCATATCGCATAAAATTTCCCACGTTTCACGATTATATCTTAGCATAAATGTATCTGTTTTTCACCAGAAATGTGCGGTGACAGCTTGATGCTGCGAATTTTTGGACCTGATGGGGCTTTACGGAAGCGATATATCAAGTTTCTACGCTTTACGTTTCACTTTGCCATAAAGCTCAATGTTTGGTATACTATAATCTGTTGCTGGTGGTTTGCTAATTAAGCATCTCGTTTGAGCGTATGTTTCCGCAAATGTGCTCACGCCGGAACCAAAGAATTTCTCTAGACCTTCAAGCATCGAAACATGGGTAAATCAACAAATCGCTCACGGTTCTTGGTTCATCGACCATGAGCGAATCAACTATATCCGAAGGAGGTTTGTTTGAAATGGCTGATATTACGGATGATGAAGTAACAATGGACGAATCGGAAGAAACAATAGAAGAAACAATAGAGGAAACAATAGAGGAAATGGACGAATCGGAAGAAACGACAGAAGAAGCGGAGAGTTCTTCCTTAGAAGCCCTTGGCGATGATTTACTGTTCCTACGTGGCGACAACATGAGTTTTTATCTGGCTTCCAAAGCATACTATGAAGATCAAAACTACGAGGAAGCAATCGAGAAATATCAAGCCGCCATCGAATATGAAAAATCACAGTCCCAGGATTCCCTGAAGCTGGCAGACTCGTCGGAGGATTCAGAAGAGAAAACACAGGAAAAAGAACCAAACGACGTGATCGCCAAATCCATGTACTGGCTAGGGGAGTCTTATGTAAAAACAAACCAAACTAACCCGGCACTTAAGACGTTTGAGCAGTTAGCAAGTAACTTGAGTGAACACTATCTTGGGATAGCGGCTCAACGACGAGTCGCCACACTCAACGCAGATAATCCGACTTTTCGTGAAGGAAGTGAGTCTGTGTGATGGACAGGATAATTGACCTGCGAAGTGATACGGTTACCAAACCCACCCGAAAGATGCGCGAAGCCATGCTGAATTCAGAGGTCGGCGATGATTGCTATGGAGAAGATCCGACCGTTCAGCGTCTCGAAGCACTGGTGGCTGAGAAGGTCGGCAAAGAAGCTGCGATGTATGTCCCTACCGGCACAATGGGAAATACCGCCGCCATTCTCGCGCACACTCATGCCGGTGATTATGCCATTGTGGATGCAGAATGCCATATCTACTACTACGAACATGGCAGTTTGTCGTCGTTGGCAGGGGTCATGCCGATTGTGCTCGACAGCGTGGATGGCGTTCCTGAACCTGATGAAGTTGAACCCTATCTGCAGCGCGATCCTGCCAAATTTCCTAAAACGAGGCTGATCTGTTTGGAAAACACGCATAACCGTCGCGGCGGTCGAGCTGTCACATTGGATCGGATGGGGGCGATGCATCAATTGGCGCAAAGATATGATGTCCCGGTTCACTTAGATGGCGCCCGGATTTTCAATGCTGCACACGCACTGGGCGTCGAAGCCCGGGAGATTGCAAGCCACGTCGATTCAGTGATGTTCTGCCTATCAAAAGGGTTGTGCGCTCCGGTTGGATCCATGCTCGCTGGAGAGGCGGATTTTATCCAGAAGGCGCGACATGCTCGGAAACGGCTCGGCGGTGGCATGCGACAGTCGGGCGTGCTTGCCGCCGCCGGTATTGTTGCGCTAACGGAGATGACCAATCGACTCGGCGAAGATCACGCCAACGCAAAACTCTTGGCGAAAGCGTTATCCCAATTTGACGAACTGGATTTGGGCCCAGCGGACGTTCATACCAACATGGTTTTTGTCAAAACAAAACCACTGGGCATCTCCGCCGCGGATTTTGCTGATCGCGTCCTCCAACACGGACTTAAAGTCTCTGTTTATGGACCAACGACCGTCCGAATGGTGGCAAACCACGATGTGAGTCGTGAGGACGTGCTGTACGCCGCGGAGGTGTTGGTGGATTTGGTCAAATCCCTTCTGCTTCGGAGACCTTGAAAAGGTTCAAAACCTTTTCAAGGTTTGATGACGCTCAGATTGAAAAGGAAAATGGCAGCACAAATCATTGAAGAAAATGATGGTATGAAAAAGAAATAACGAATACAATAGTACTTACCTTTCGCATTATTTCCTTTTACGTTTTCACCCTCCCCCCCGGCCCCTCTCCCGTCAAGTTGCTTTGAATCCCGATCCCATCGGGGCAGGAACTTGGGAACGAGGGCAAACCTGCGAAATCAAATGAGATGACCTACCGCCGCCTCTCAACTATGCACCCAAAGGGAACTAACAGTGGCGCCTCTGCCGGATGTGCTGGCGCCGACATGGGGGAGATTCAACAACCCACGGATTGACTCCATAAGTCGTATGAGCAGCGCATTTCAATCCCCTCAGAATCCATTCACCCTTCGTGCAATCACCATCGGTGTGATTGGGTCGTTGATCATCAGCATCGGAACCACCTATAACCTGATGGTGATTCACGGCTCCTACATGGCAATCGACTTCAGCGCGGCGGCGGCAATTTTCCTGTTCTTTGTCCTGACGTTTATCGTCAATCCGACGCTTAATCGTGTGAAAGCTACGTCGGCGCTCAGAACCGGAGAACTCAAAACGATCTACGTCATGCTGCTGGTTGCCTGTGCGATTCCAACGATGGGGCTCAGCGCCCAACTCCTCCCAATCGTAACGGCGCCGTTCTACTTTGCCACGCCGGAAAATAGTTGGGCGGAAATGATCCAACCGCACATCAAGCCGTGGCTCATTCCACATGGCGAGTCAGGGATCAAATACTTCTACGAAGGGCTACCGCGTTGGGAAAGTCGCATTCCCTGGGGGCTCTGGATCAGGCCGCTGCTGATCTGGGGCAGTTTCCTGACCGTGCTCTACTTCGTGATGATCTGTATGATGGTCATCTTGCGGCGGCAGTGGCTGGAGCGAGAAAGGCTTGTCTACCCACTTGCGCAGCTCCCGCTGGAGATGGCATATCGAGAAAATGGGTTGCTGCTCAACCCCTTCTTCAGAAGCCGTCTGATGTGGCTGGGGTTCGGCATTGCTTTTGGCGTGAGCAGCCTGAAAGGGCTTCACTTTTACAATCCCCTTATCCCGTCCTTCAACATGGTACAGAGCCATCTCATCTTCCGAGATACAACCCATCTCATCTTCCGCCTGAGTTTCCCAATGCTCGGCTTCTTCTATCTCGTGAATCTTGATGTCGCATTTAGTATGTGGTTTTTCAGTTGGTTGAGCTTGATGGTACGCGGATTTATGGTCTATTTCGGTTATCGGATGACCGAAAATCTGGGCATTTATGGCTCGCCTTCGCCGCTCTTTGCGCATCTGGGAATGGGAGCAATCACCGTACTGGTCGTGGCTGGATTTTGGACGGGACAGGAACATATCAAAGCGGTGCTTCGCAAAGTATTTCTCAACGATTCGTCCATTGACGATTCCGATGAAATGCTTTCTTACCGCGCCGCCGCCTGGGGCATGATCTGTGGGCTAATTTACATGGGATTGTGGTTGAACGCAACCGGAATTCCGCCGGTGATGGTTGTTGTTTTCCTGCTTGCCACATTTGTGATTTTCATTGGGCTGACGCGGATGGTCGCCGAAAGCGGTATGGCAGAAGCGGTGGCTTCAACAATCGGATCTTCTTTTGTGGTTTCAAGTTTTGGTGTGAATCGGCTGGGAGCAGAAGGCTTGACGGGGTTGGGGCTGACTTACGTCTGGTCGGCGGACGTCCGCACATTCGTGATGGCATCCGCAGCAAACGGGCTGAAAGTCATCAACGATGAGGGGGGACACAAACGCCCGTTGTTCTGGGCGATGATGTTAGCCGTGCTCGTCTGCATGATTTCATCGATCTGGATGCTGCTTCGGCTATCTTACGTTCATGGTGGGCTGAATGGGAATCGCTGGTTTTATGGCGGCGGTGCGAGAGCGCCTTATAACTATATTATCACACTACTGATGCAGCCGACGGACGTGAATTGGCTCGGCTGGTGGATCAAAGGGATCGGCGCAGGGATTATGGGTTTGCTCATGTTTTTGCGATCCCGTCTGTTATGGTGGCCGATGCACCCAATCGGATTTGCCATTGGACCGATTTGGATGATGGATCAGATCTGGTTCACTGTTTTTCTGGCGTGGCTTCTCAAGCTTTGTATTCTCAAGTATGGCGGCTTTAAACACTACCGTCAGGCACGTCCAATGTTTCTTGGATTGATCTTGGGGCAGTTCACTTGCAACGGTTTTTGGATTTTCGTAGACTTACTAACAGGGCAGAAAGGCAATCAGATCTTTTGGATCTAGGTATTGAATGTCAAATGCCTTCATTTCCCATTTCCTCACGCTTCCGATTCAGAAACGCCTCCAGCCCCTGTTGAACCTCCGGTGTCGTGAAACAGGTCGATAACGCCAACGCTTCGTAGGAGATCTCGAATCCGTTCTCCGGCACCGGATTTCGGGTCAGCGCGGCTTTGGCGGCTCTCACAGCGACAGAGCTTTTCTTCGCCAGCGACTCGGCAATCTTCCTCACTTCATCTATCAAGGCTTCCTTCGGGACAACGCGATTCACCAATCCCACGTTGAGGGCAGTTCGCGCATCAATCCGTTCACCCAGAAAAACCATCTCCTTCGCCTTTGCTTCGCCGATGAGGTGCAGCAGGCGATGCGTGCCGCCCCACCCGGGAAACCAGCCGTGCGTAATCTCTGGGACGCCGAAGCTCGACCCCTCCGACGTGATCCGCAAATCACACGCCAGTGCAAACTCAAGTCCGCCGCCAACTGCGTAACCATTGATCGCGGCAATCACGGGGACCGGCAGACTCGCCAGCCGACTGAGGACACGATTTCCATCGATAACCCAGGTGCGGATATCTGCGGGGCCAAAGGTCGCAATTTGGTTGAGATCAGCCCCCACGCAGAAGGCGCGGTCTCCACTTCCTGTGAGGACAACCACACGCCCCGACGCATCACGGTGAAGGCGAGCGACTTCTGCGTCGAGTGCATCCAGCATTTCGCGGTCGACAGCGTTGAGTTTTTCTGGACGGTTTAATTGGATTGTGGCTATTCCATCCGTTTGATGCACAAAGATCTTGGCACCTGTTTCGGTCATCTATTCAGTCCTCGCTTGCTTTTGTACCTGTTGTGCGGCTTCCAACAGCGCGGTTGCCAGAAACTGTGGATTGACCTCGTCTTTTCCACGAAACGTCCGGACCCGCTCGCCACCGATCTTCAGCACTGCCAACTCCTTGCCGCCTAAATGGATGCCGACCTCTGCATTACGGGTTTCGCCCGGACCATTCACCTCGCAGCCCATGACGGCAACGGGAATCTTGATGCCATGCTTTTCCAACAATTCTTCAGCGGCGGCAACGATGCCTTCGTAATCGGCCGCAGGATCTCCTCGTCCACAAAACGGACAGGAGACGACATCCAGGATATTATCCGCCAAGCTCAACGTCCGAAGCAACTCCTTCGCTGTCAAGACCTCCTCGACCGGATTGCCGGTGATCGAGATTCGGATTGTGTCACCAATGCCTTCCATCAACAGTGTGCCGATGCCGATTGTGGATTTGACATGCGCCCGGCGGGGCGTCCCTGCCTCCGTCACGCCGAGGTGGAGCGGATAGCGCACTTTTGCGGAGAGCAGTCGATTCGCCTTGATCATCCGCAGTGGATCACTGGATTTGACCGAGATTGCAATGTCTGTAAACTCGTGGTCCTCGCAGATTTTGACGTGGCGCATCGCACTTTCAACGAGGGCTTCCGCTGTCGGCGAAGGGTATTTTTCTAACAGATCTTTCTCCAAAGACCCTTCGTTGACGCCGATACGAATTGGGATGTTCGCGGCTTTCGCTGCGGAGAGGACTTCGGTGATTCGCTTTTCATGGCCGATGTTGCCGGGATTGATTCGCACTTTCGCAACGCAGGCGTCAACAGCGGCAAGGGCATACCGATAGTTAAAGTGAATGTCCGCGACAATCGGCACAGATGCACGTTTGACAAGTTCCGACAATGCACTCGCGTCCTTTTCTTCCGGCACGGCGACGCGCACAATTTGGGCGCCGGCTTCTACACACTTTTCGGTTTGGCGCAGTGTGGCGTCAACATCATGGGTCAGGGTGGTCGTCATTGTTTGGATCGAGATCGGGTTTCCATCGCCGATTGGTACGTTTCCGACGTTGATTTGTCGCGTGGGTTTTCGATTGCTGATTTGTAGTAAATTTTCCATGTTCATAAAAGACTTCCCCCCTTTCTATTGCCTGTCGTGCTAAGTCTCAAAGAGACAAGAAGGGCAGGCACAAGACCTGCTCCTACAAGCCCCGTCCTTTAGGGCGGGGTCGTTAATTCTATGTGATCCCTAGCACCTCTTTCAATCCCCTTACAAACCGCTCATTATCTTCAGGTTTACCAATCGTCACCCGGATTGAATTGGGGAAACCGTATCCAGCCACAGGACGAACAATCACGCCTTTTCGCATGAGGGCGTCGGAGACTTCCTGTCCAGATTGGTCAAAATGGACCAGAATGAAATTCCCTTCGGATTCGACATACGCCAGCCCCATCTGATCCAAGGCTTCGTAGAGAGCGGCTTTGCCGGCGGCGTTGACCTCTTGGCTACGACGGACGTGCTCGACATCTTTCAGCACTGCCCGCGCCGCCGCCTGCGCAACTAAGTTGCAGTTGAATGGCTGACGCACGCGATTCATCGTTTCAATAATATCGGGCTTGGCGAGCCCGTATCCGATTCGCATCCCTGCAAGCCCGTAAATCTTGGAGAACGTCCGCGTGATGATGACGTTGCGCCCCTCGTAGATGTAAGCGAGGGTCTGCGGATAGTCGGGTCGATCGACATATTCATAGTACGCTTCGTCAAAGACAACGAGGACATCATCCGGCACACGCGCCATCAATTTTTCGGTCTCCGTTTTCGTAACCATTGTCCCGGTCGGGTTGTTCGGATTGGCGATGAAGATGACGCGGGTCTGATCGGTGATTGCATCCGCCATCGCTTCCAAGTCCTGCGTGTAACCGCACATCGGCGTGATGATTGATTTCGCACTGAAAATTTTGGCAACCAGCATGTAAACGACGAAAGCGCTTTCCGAATAGATGACCTCGTCGTCCGGCGATATGTAGGTCTCCCCGACCAGTTGCAGCACTTCGTTGGAGCCGTTCCCTAAGATCAGATTTTCGGGCGTAACGCCGAGGTGCGCCGCCAGATCTTGTTTCAGGTAGTACGCATTCCCGTCGGGGTAAAGGTTCACCTCCGTTGCTGCACCCTGGATGGCACCCATCGCCATGGGCGAAGGGCCCAGCAGGTTCTCATTCGATGCCAGCTTGATAATATCCGTGATTCCCAACTCACGCTGGACCTCTTCAATCGGTTTCCCCCCTTGATAGGGCTGGATGGTTTCAATTCCGGGTTTCGGTCTCATAGCTCCCCTCGTTGATGAGTTCGTCGATTTCCTCCAATAATGGCTCTTTCGCTATTTCATCTTTCATTATTATTAACCTAAGTTGCTATCTATTCCAGAATGTCGATTTTGGAAAATCGACCTACTCGAAATAACTATCTAAAAAAGAGCGGGCGGCAGTGGTAAATTCTATTGAGAGATGTTCGGAAGTTTCATAGTTTTCATAGTTTTCCGAGGAAATGCGAGAATTGGATAGAGACAAAAACAGGTTCAGAACTCACGCTAGGACTGAGTTCTGGGTGGTTCGCACGGGAAGGTTCTCGGAAAGTTACTCGGAAACCCACGTTGCCACCTAAAGAATTGGAAGACTGGAAGATTGGAAGACTAGAAGAGTTTATCCCTTCCAGCCTTCTAGCCTTTTTCCCTTCGACGCCTCCCTTAAAATGTAAAGTTTATTTTTTAGGACTTACGCAGTTGAACGCTCAAAGCCAACCCCCCTGTCCCCCTTATCAGGGGGGTAGTTCGGCGGTTCATCCCCGGGCAGTATAACGCCTGGTGCCCGATGAATCGGGCAACTACAATTTGGGGTGAGCGCATGTTTCTTAATCCCGATCTTGCATCGGGGTAAATTTTTGATTTACCTAGCGAACCCCCTGAAGTGCGTAAGTCCTGTTCTTGAAACTTGCTTACCGATGCGTGGACAAAGCGTCGAGGCAAGAATGCCTCTCTCACAGCCGACCTAACCCCCACTAGACGGTTATGATAATCACGATGTCACAAATTGTCACATATTTTATCGGATGCGGTCGTTGAGGCAAGGATGCCTTTTCCACAACCTACGGGGAGAAGCTAACCCCGGTCAAACTTTCCGCTTGCTGCAACTGTGCCTCTAGCAGACAGTTTTGATAATTACGATGTCACAATATATCACAAATCGTCACATCAATGTGATATATTGTGACACCGGCAGGCTTTGAGTTAAAAGTGCGGCTTTTTATCCTTGCTGTCTCCATCAAGTTATTTCCTTTCTAAGGTGGCAACTTGGGTTAATCTACCATTTCTCAAATCCGTCATTTTGGATCGAGTCATTCCCCGATTTTCAATCAGGCGATTGATCTTTGATGCTAGTTTGACTTTAGCCAATTCTTCATCAGGATTGGGGAAACCTAAGTCCTTAAAGATGTTTCCTGAACTGATTGTATAGTCTGCCATTTTTTGCTTTCGGTTTCCCCCTCTTGATAGAACTGGATGATTTCAATTCTAGGTTTCTTCTCATAGCTCCCCCTCACCATTTGCCTGTGAGTTAAGGAAGTTGTCAATTTCTTTCAATAACGTCGTCTTCTCCGTTTCATAATTGGCGATGATGTCCTCCGGGATTGATCTGTTATGTGCCACGCAATTTCTCAACTGCTCAATCCACTCGACTTGATTCTCTAAACTTGCCAAAAAATCAATGTATTGCTTTCCTATGATCGGATTGCAATCGTTGAGCTTTTTATACTGCCTGAACACTAAATGAAAGAACTCATTTTCATAAGACTCATTCATCAGTTTTGCAGTACGTCGTGGAGGGGGGGTAACAGGATCAATATTGGTCTCGTTTAAGAAGTCGTAAAAATCTTTGCCATAGGTATCAATGAAAATCAGGGAAAGGGCTTCTCGTAGTTTCATTTCGATTTCAAAGATTTCTTTTCCGTAATCACGAAGCGTGCGCTGCAATTGTGGATCATTCAGTTTCAGCAGATGCTTGATCCTTTCGTCAGTGCAATCCGCAGTGCAATCTGCTACGAATTCGCTGAAGTTGTTGATTAAATCTTCCATTTGTTCCTCTGCGCTATCAAATGTTATCGAAAATCCGCAGGTCCAGCGACCATCTTCTCGTGTCGTGGTGTGGCGGATAGTAATATGCTGCTCTAGTTCCTCGACTCCCGGCGGTTCATCGTCGATAGCTGCCAACGCACTCTTTAACATTTCCGTTAAAAGTTCTATCAACCCCATCTCACCAGATAGACCGATCTCGCTAGAACATACAACAAGGTAATCTACCGTCACGGACATCTCAGGATACCTCCCTGCTCAAAAGCTGTGCTTCAAATTGTGCCTTCGCGGCTTCCCATTCCTCCGTGGCTTCTTGTTTGAGTTTTTCCGCTTTCGTGAGGCGTTGTTTGACGTCTGCAACGATTTCGTTTTGAACCTCAATCGGTGGAAGAATAACCTTTAGGGATTTCAAGGCTTTATAGTCCAGAGCGGGGCGAGTTCCACCCGTCACTTCCCTAATTGCCAGAGATCTACCAAGTTCAGAGTTAAGAAAAGCCGCAACATAATGCGGGTTGATATTGACGTTTGCAATTTGTTCTTTAAGATGGAATCGAACAGAGTGCTGATTTATATTCCCTTCAAAGTTATCCGGTACAACCGAGACGCTCCCGATTCGCCCTGTTATCGTAAACACCAGATCATCTTTTTTAAGTTGCGAACGACAAAGCATTCCCTCATGAACTTCTCTCTTGATGAACTTTGCATCACTCAAATCAATTCCCTGACTTGTAACATTTTGGACTCTCAAAAACGGGATACCAGATGAATCTGTGTAATAATCTTCGTCCACCTTTGGAGTGACTCCAGTAGAGATGTCTCTTATCAACATGCCCAAATTGAAAACATCAGACCGTGCACTTTCAACGATTTGGTCAATGGTTCTAAATTTGGATTGGTAGTAATACGAATCAACCCGCCTCCCCACCGTTTCATTGGCGCGAACCGCAAAGCACTTCTTTTCCTCAACAACCGGCATCTCAATCCCCAATTCCGCCAGCACATAACCATCAATTGAATTCAAAAGCGTGTCCGCCTCTTTTAGTTTCTGCTCTCGTGCTTTTCGTGCCTCTTGCATCTGTGAAACAAGAGCGTGCTCAAATTCTACCTTGGGGATTTGAACCGAAGCAACATCTTCAGTTATAATTTTACCCTGGACCTGTCCGCTTTGGTTTCTCTCAAGTTGAAGTGCTCCTAGAGTACTGGACAGGAAGAACTGGATATAGGTTGGATCAAGATCAGCAACCCGTCGAATCGCAATCAGATTCGCTGATATGTTCCAAACTGGATAGGTTGAAGGAATAACAGCAGAGATTCCAAGTGTACCCCGCTGGGATATTACGAGATCACCTGGTTTGACCTGCGTTGAATTTAGTGAATTCGCTTTTTTCTCCGAAAGAAAAATGAGTGCTTTTTCATCGATCGTGCCTTCCATTGTGATGTTTGAAATACGGACAAGAGGAATGCCAGTCTCCTGATATTCGGCGGAAGTGATAGCTGACCCAAATGGACCGCATATAACTTCCGAATAAAAATCAAGGCGTTGGATGTCTGGAAAGCGTCTCCGAATCTTGTTTATCAAGATCTGATATTTTGGAAGATGGTAATGGTAATCTGCCCGTTTTGTTACTTCGCCCCGCCGAACCGCAAAGTGCTGTAGCTCTCCCTCAGCGGCGGGGCTTAGACGAAAAAAGGTTCGGGATTCTTTTCAAATACCCGGTACTGCCTCACCACCTCCGGGAGTTGATTCTCAGTTTCACGTCCGGTGGCGTTATAGCCAATCAACTCCGGTGCTGCCATGAAAATGGCTTCGTCGTCGCTCAGCTTCTCACCGTCGTCGCGTCTGCGGAGAAAAACGATGCTCGCTTTTACGCCCGCCCCGAAATGGGCAAAGGTCATTTGTGGTAGGCTTACGATGGCGTTAATCTGGAAACGTTCCAACAGAAAGTCGCGTACCTCTTGCAGCGAGGAGTTAGTTAAAATTCCGTCGGGTATGATGACGGCTGCACGTCCGGTGCCGGGTTTGAGAAAATCCCAGATACGTTCAATAAAGAGGATCTCGGTCCGCTGGTTTTTGCGAGGTCTCTTGTGCCCGGCTTTATTCATCTGATTCCCCAACTCATAGTCCTCAAGATAGGGGTGTTCAGACAGTGACACCTTTGCCCCGAAAGGTGGGTTTGTCAAAATCAGGTCAAAGTACCCTTCTTTGAACTCGTTGTTACCTGTTCTCTCACGGATGCGGTCGAACTCTTGCAGTGCGTCTGCGCTGATGACGTTGGTGTGACCGTCGTCGTGGAGAATCATGTTCATTTTAGCAACGCGTGCAATCTCTTCGTTGACCTCAATCCCGAAAAGCTGATCTTTAGCGAAATCATGCCAATGCTTAGAACGTTTTCCTTGATCGTCGTGATAATCCTTTGCTCCTTTGCGAACATCGTTGAGTGCATGGAGTAGGAATCCACCCGAACCGCAAGCTGGATCCAATACGCGTTCATAGTGTTGGGGCTGCATCATCTGGACCGCAAAATCAATGATTTCCCGCGGGGTGAAATACTGACCGAAATGGCCCTTGAAAAAGCCGTCCATAAACGTTTCAAATGCCAACCCTTTTGTATCAAGATCTGTGTCGGAGAGGTTAATCCCCTCAATGTGGGAGACAATGGTGCGGAGTGTTGGGGCGTCGATCTTGATGGTATCGGTGAAAACATCAGGTTCCCTCCGCTGCTGCACCTCATAGATTGACCGGATGCGCTCGTAGAGTTTGCTACTCGGCTCATGTGTCTTAATCTGAAATTCGTAAGGTTCGCCCTTTTTCTTATTTACTTCGTCATTGATTTTGACGAAGATAATTTTACACAGCTCGCCGAAAGCCTCGGGAGGCGAGAGTCTACCGCCTCCCCAAAGGGTCTGATGGCATTTCTTGATCGTAGCAATGAGCACCTCTTTGGTGACATCGGAAATATCGTTTTGGGTTCCTTTCCAAAAACGGAATTTCTCCGGTTTACCATACTGTTGGGGAAGGTCTGCGACGATATTCGCCTCGCGTTCAAGAATCCCATATTTCGGAGAGAAATCGAGGAATCGCCGTGTCTGACCGGCGACCACCCCAACAAAGTTTGCACGAAACTTGGCCCATGCGCCGTTGCCACAAGCCTGCTCAACCGCTTGATCGAATTCCGAATCGGTGATGTCATCGCGCTTGCACTCAATCACGGCATAGGGACGCTTCCGTTCGTCATCGCGAAAAACGACCAGATCAGCGATGTCCCTCGGGGTCCGGTCAGGCACCGTTACTTCAACCCGGATACGGTTCGGTTCATAGCCGTAGCGGTAGATTAGTTCCGCCCAATATTCCGCTCTAACTTTCTCTTCGGGGTCAGCGTATTTTTCTGTGCGGTTAATCGCAACATAGGTAATCTTTTCAGCGTTCCCCTTGCCCGAAAGATGTGCATCTCCATTTTTAAGTGCTTTCTCCAAGTAGGTCATGTTTTTCTCCTGTAGGTGTGGGATAGGTACATTGCAGTCATGCAGTTAAAAAATATCACGAACTTCAATTTGTGTCAAGGGCAAACAGAGAAGTACGCATCTTTAGGTTTGCAAGATTCAGTCGGGCTTGCTATAATGAAATACCAAGGAGGTGGAAGCTGCAGAATGAAAATCTATACCAAAACCGGCGATGGCGGCGAAACAGGACTTTATGGCGGAACACGGATTCCCAAGGATTCTATGCGTGTTGAGGCTTACGGAACGATTGATGAGCTCAACGCCTGCATTGGATTGGCGCAATCACAGATCCAAGATGCGGAGCTCTGCGCAATTCTCCACCGTATTCAGAATGAACTCTTTGATCTCGGGGCAGACCTCGCGACACTGGATGCGCATCCGAAAGCGGATAATCTGAGACTCACATCCGATTCGACCGCTTCACTCGAAAGAGAGATTGATCAGTTTCAAGCAGAACTCCCGGCGATGACCCATTTCATTTTGCCCAGTGGTTCGCCGGGGGCGGCGGCACTGCACCTCACCCGAGCTGTCTGTCGTCGTGGTGAGCGGTGTGTTGTCCGTCTTGCCAAAACAGAGACGGTTAATCCAGAGATCTTGCGCTACCTGAATCGGCTTTCCGATCTGCTGTTTGTCCTTGCCCGCCTGGTTAACCGTCGTTCAGACGCCTATGAACCGTTTTGGAGTTCACCTTTGGAGCGCGCGAAATCCAAATAGGTAAATCGGCGAATAAGCAAAATTAGCAAAGCTTCAATTCGCAAGGAAGGAGTGATTTTATGCGGCTGAAAGATAAGGCAGCCATTATCACCGGTGCAGGTAGAGGCATCGGTAAAACAACCGCAATTCGCTTTGCGGAGGAAGGGGCGAAGGTTGTCGTTGATGACGTGAACCCAGAGATTGGAAACGCAACTGTCGAGCAAATCATTCCACAGGTGGAGAGGCGATTTTTGTTCGTGCAGATGTCTCGTCTCAGGAGGAAGTGGCGGCGCTTGTTTCGGGGACAATCGAAACCTTTGGGCAGGTGAATGTTCTAGTCAACAACGCGCTCTGCTCGACGGAGGATGTTGTCAACAACAATTGGGACGCTAACTTGAACGTTGCGCTTCGCGGCACAGATTTATGCTCGCAGGCCGTGATTCTAGAGATGCAAAAGATTGGTGGCGGAAGCATCATCAATATCGCGTCGGTCAATGGGTTAATCGGCTTGCAAGGCATCCACGCCTACGCCGCCGCCAAAGGTGGGGTCATTTCGCTGACCCGATCACTGGCGGTGTGGCATGGCAGAGACAATATCCGTGTCAACTGTATCTGCCCCGGCACCATTCAAACGGAAGTGTGGGAGCCAATCATCGCAAAGAATCCGCAGATCTTCGACGAAATCACGCCCTGGTATCCACTTGGTCGGATCGGGAAGCCGATTGACATTGCGAATGCCGCGCTGTTCCTTGCGTCTGACGAATCTTCGTTTGCAACCGGGGCAACATTCGTGATTGACGGTGGACTCACGGCGGGATTACATCGGTTTCCGTTGTAGCCCAGAGAAAGGAGGGACTTGCTACGGCATCAAACACATCTCATTAATCCCAAACAAACTGGACTAACAGGAAGGAGCAAGTATGAAAAACTCAAAAATAGATTGCATTGAATGGGCACAGCTTACCGGTCAACGTCCGCGGGAAGCTGGGTGCAACTCACGTCTTAAGGTACACGGACTGCATGTCAGGCCCCCCATTGCCCGTGTCACCACCGACGACGGTGCGATGGGCTTTGGTTGGTCACGCATCACCGAGGCTCAAGCCAAAGCGCTTGTCGGCTTGAACTTGAGCGAGGCTTTCGATTCGGCGGATGGCGTCAGTGAACAATTCCGCGTGCTTGAATACCCGATTTGGGACCTCGCAGGGCAACTCGCCGGAAAGCCGGTATATGCGCTGCTCGGTGGTCAGGTAGGCGATGATGGTGTTTTTCGCGCCCGCTGTTACGACACCTCGCTGTACATTGATGACCTGCATCTCGAAGATGACGGTGAGGCAGCCGCACTCATTGCCTCCGAAGCGCTGGAAGGTGCGGCGCGGGGTCATACGGCATTCAAAATTAAGGTAGGACGCGGGGCGATGCACGTGCCACTCGAAAAAGGAACGCATCGAGATGTTCTCGTGATTCGTGCCGTCCGGGAAGCTGTTGGCCCCGATGCAACGATTCTAATCGATGCCAATAACGGCTACAACTTGAACCTTACAAAGCGAGTGTTGAGCGAAACCGCCGATGTGGGCGTCTACTGGATGGAGGAGGCATTCCACGAGGATGCGAGCTTCTACGCCAATCTGAAAGAATGGCTCAATTCGGAGGGGTTAAAGACCCGGATCGCCGATGGGGAAGGCGGCGCCTCACTCCGGCTGCTCGATTGGGCAGAGGAGGGGTTGATCGATATTGTGCAATATGACATCTTCCACCCCGGCTTCTCCCGCTGGCTTGAGCTTGGGCCGCAGCTCGACGAGTGGAACGTCGGTTCAGCGCCACACCATTATGGCGGGCATTACGGCAATTATGCGGCATGCCATCTTGCTGCGGCAATCCAAGGCTTTGAGTTTGTCGAATGGGACGAAGCCGAAACGCCCGGTTTGGACGCCTCTGGGTATTCGATTTCCGATGGTTATGTCAAGGTCTCCAAGCTGCCCGGCTTTGGTCTCAGCCTTGATGAGGCGATCTACGCTCGCGCCGTCAAAGAGAATGGATTTGTTGTGCGCGGAACGTGATGCGTGAGATGAAAAATGTGCACTATTTTGAAAGGCATGTTATAATTTGACTTTGTATGAGATAATCGGCAGATCCACTGCTGGCTCCGGTGCTGGCGCTTCGCACCGAGCATCCTCGACCTTCGGGCTGCAGGTCCCCCAACCAAAGACCGCAGTAGTCAATGGTTAGCCCCTTCTATTTGAATTAGTTTCTTGACTTAAGCCTTGTTCCTGCTCATACCAGTGATTCAACCCACACTTGCTTCCTTTCGTATCTTTGCCCTTCCTTAAAAATGAAGTTGACAAACTGCAAAAAATAGATTACCATATACTAATTATAAATTTAGGAGTGACTAAATATAAATTTTGGATAGCCAAGAATGATAACCTATGCGATGGAAGATTATCTAAAGACGATCTATCTTCTGCAAAAAGATCAGGAGAAAGTTTCTACCACTGCGATTGCCCAACAAATGAACGTCTCAGCCGCATCTGTCACGGGCATGATCAGAAAGCTGGGATCGATGGGACTGCTCAATTACACATCTTATCAAGGCGTTGAATTGACAAAAGGTGGGAAAAAAATCGCTCAAGAGATTATTCGCCATCACCGGTTACTGGAACTTTATCTCGTTGAAATCATGGGATTTACCTGGGACAAAGTGCACGATGAGGCAGATAAACTGGAACATGTTATTTCCGAGGAGTTTGAGGAAAAGATGAGCGAGGCGTTGGGGCATCCGACAACCGACCCACATGGACACGCCATCCCAGCAAAGGATGGAGCGCTCCAAGAAGTCGCTCATGAAACGCTAGTGGAAGTCGATGCAGGGAGTTCTGCCACCGTTCAGCATGTCAATGATAGTAATCCCGATATGCTGCGTTATCTCGATCAGTTGGGCATCCTGCCGGGCACCGTTGTTCAAGTTGTGGCGAAAGAACCTTTTAACGGTCCGTTGCGTTTGAGGATTGACCAAACCGAACACTTTGTTGGCCGTGAAGTCGCAGGAAACGTGTTCGTAGAAGTGTCTCGAAAGAAGGCACATTGACGGAAAACACAGAACTTATAGCGAGTAAAACGCGCGCTTCTCCCGTCAGCCTCAACGAAGGGATCTCTTGCACCTTAATGAGGGGATTCTTCACTGCGCTCTATTAGACTTCCAAGAAACTACCTGCAATGAGTTCACAGAAAAGGTAAATTCTAAATTTTACTTTTATGGGGGAGTTGAATATGGGAATAGTAAAGAGAACTAAGGAGTTTTTATCAAGACGGGATTTTCTACGGGTAAGCGCGGCAGGGGCGGCCGGGCTTACCGCCACTGGAGCGATTCTGACGTCAAGTCGCGCTCAAGATGCCGCAAAACCTTCGTATGATTCGTCAGATTCAGCGGATATGAGTATGGGAGGTCCAGGGCATGGTCAAACTGGCATGTTCGGCTCTATCGGGAAAACAACATCTGACGGATTTAACCCGAACAAATATCTCACTCACTTCGACTATGGCAAAGTGAGCACACTTCCAGATGGCAGAACCCTGAGAGAATATAGTATAACCGCGATAGAAAAGGAGATAGAAATTGCACCCGGGGTGATGTTTCCGGCGTGGACATATAATGGCACCGTGCCTGGCCCTACGTTGCGTTGTACAGAGGGCGATCGTGTTCGCGTCTATTTTAAGAACAACGCAACTCATCCGCACACCATCCATTTTCACGGCTTCCACCCTGCGAATATGGACGGCGTTTTTGAGCAGATTCCACCTGGAGCCAGCTACACCTATGAGTTTGACGCGGAGCCTTTTGGGTTGCACCTTTATCATTGTCACACAATACCTTTGAAGCGTCACCTCCATAAAGGACTTTATGGGGCATTTATTATCGACCCCAAGCAGCGCCGCCCGGAGGCCAAAGAGTTGGTCATGGTGATGAACGGCTTTGATACGAATTTCGATGCCGAGAATGAATTTTATGCGGTAAATACGGTCGGGTTCTATTATCAAGATCACCCTATTCCGCTTAAAGTCGGGGAGTTAGTCCGGATATATCTCGTCAACGTGTTAGAATTTGACCTGATCAATTCGCTTCACATTCATGCCGGTTTCTTCAAGCTTTTCCGCACAGGCACGAACCTTGATTTTTATGAGTTTACGGACACCGTCATGCTCTGTCAGGGTGAGCGGTGCGTCGTGGAGTTTACCTATAATTATCCTGGTATGTTCATGTTTCACGCACATCAAGCCGAGTTTGCCGAATTGGGCTGGATGGGCTTCTTCGACGTAAAGGAGGAAACCCATGTCTGATCTTGATAAAAACAGTTCACATCCTGAACAGCCCGATTCCGATTCAAGCGATAGGTTTCGGATGCCAATTTGGCTCAACGCGATTCTGCCGATTATCTTGCTTGGCATTTTGCTATACCTTATCGTCAACGGGACTTTAGGGACCTTCCGAGACGTTTTTCCGCCCGTTGAGGAGTTGAGTATTCAGCGCATCGTCTTGCCAGAGCCCGGTAAGATCGTCGTCCATGTGATCAACGACGGTCCCAGTCCCGTCACGATAGCTCAAGCCACGGTTGACGAGGCAATCTGGAGGGATATTACTATCGAGCCGAGCAGTACGCTCAAACATCTTGAAAAGGCGACCATCACGTTTTCCTACCCCTGGGTCAAAAATGAAACGCATGAAGTGACCTTGATAACGAGCACCGGTTTAACTTTCAGTGGTGAGATTCCAGTTGCAGTGGTGTCTCCTCGGCCGTCGCTAAGGCTCCTTGCGACTTTTGCGATGCTTGGCATTTATGTAGGGGTTATACCGGTTTGCCTCGGGCTTTTATGGTTTCCTTTTTTGAGGCAACTGTCTGGCGGATGGTTTGACTTTTTGATCAGCTTAACTGTGGGCTTGCTGGTCTTTTTAGGTATAGACGCATTTGCGGAGTCCATTGAATTGAGTGAAAGGGTGCCCAGTTCCTACCAGGGGGTGGCAATTATCACCATCGGTCTGCTTTTGACTATCCTCATACTCACTGCCATCAGCCGGTACGCTAGAGCTGCCTCCGCACAAAGAGGCGAATCATACGGCGCGTTGGTCTTAGCTTATCTGGTTGCATTTGGCATCGGCGTCCATAACCTCGGCGAAGGGCTTGCTATCGGTGCCGCATACGCCGTGGGCGAGATAGCGGTGGGAACATTGTTAGTTCTGGGGTTTACCATTCATAATACCACAGAAGGTATCGCCATTGTCGCTCCCATAACCCGCTCGAAGTTCAAATGGATCCATTTGGTCTGGATGGGACTCCTGGCAGGGGGGCCCACCATCATCGGCACATGGGTGGGCGGGTTTACATATTCTGACGTCTGGTCGGTACTGTTTTTGGCGATCGGTGCCGGCGCCGTCTTCCAAGTCGGCTATCAGATTGTTAAAGGAATGGCGGCTCAATCCGTTCAATCATTAGTTTCTTTTTCAAACGTAGCTGGATTTTTAGCCGGATTATTAATCATGTATGTGACAGGCTTATTTGTAGCGGCCTGAAATTGCACAGGAGCATATCAGATGAGAAGAATTATCTACCCATTGGCTTTTGTAGTGATCGTAGCAGTGGTAGGGGGATCCTTATGGGGATTCAACTTCAGTAGGGCGTCCAATAGCCTGCCCCCCGTTAATATTGAGGTCATCGCTAGGGAAATGAGCTTCAACGAAAATAACCCGCCTATTGTTATTAAAAAAGGTCAAACGATTCATCTCACTGTGAAGAATGAGGAAGAGTCGGGCGTGTATCACGATTTCGAGATCTCGGCATTGAGAGTGAAAACACAGCTCCTGGAACCCGGTGAGGCTGAAACGCTTAACTTCACCGCAAATCGTGAGGGGATATTTACCTATACATGCCCGTTCCATCCACGAATGATGGTGGGCAAAGTGATAGTCGAATAACCCAAAAGCTGGATTGACCGTCACTGGATTTCCGAAAATCTCAGCCTACCAACCATTTCAGGCTGTACAGTGCCTTCCTACCAATTACTCACCGTCTCAGCGCGAATGAGAGAGGGGATTATGCGTATTAGAATTTATGTTGCCATGGGCACCATTGTGATTTTGGGTTGGGTCGGCTGTGCGGGTGTAGACTACATTCGAGATGCACCTGAGCGAGTGAAGGCGGCGGATTGGGCCAAAATGGAAACCGTTCAGGCCTCTCTCACCGAGTATACTTTTTCGCCGTCAACGTTAGTGTTTCAGGAAGGTGTTCCGTACAAGTTAGAGATAATGAACAAAGGGACGATGAAGCACTACTTCACGGCTGAGGGGTTCTTCAAGGCAATTGCCACGCGAAAACTTCAATCGAACACCGATGGTGAGATTAAAGCGCCCTATTTTACGGCGATTGAGATTTTTCCCGGCCGTTCCTTGGACCTGTACTTCATACCTATCAGACAAGGTAGCTATGAGCTTCTATGCACCATCGAAGGGCACGCTGGAAAAGGGATGGTCGGGCAGATACGGATCGAGTAATGAAAACAGCCAGCGACTTCAGATAATAGTGTGTGAAGCCCTATCGCTCCTTTGGTCATTCCCGCAGTACTGAGACATCGTTTGACCTACCAACCATATCGATTTGGTCCCCACGGTTTTCCCCACGGTTTCTTGCTCCTGGTTTGCCATCAGCACCGTTTTGCTTGGTACGTCCTCATACAAGATGCCCCTTAGCCCACCGACGCTGTAAGATCCAATCTTCTTTCCCGGCATGATAATCGGGTTGACGCCCGTCCGGCAGTAGTTCCCCATGTATGTTGCATTCGCCCCGATAGGCGGCACTTCGCAGCATCCATTGATTTGGCGCCGATCTGTCAACTTTTGATCACGACCATCATTCCAATCGTCATCACCATTGAAGGACGACGATTTGACGATTTGACGATTTATGTCTCGGCATTATGAAGCGGAAGCACAACGGCGTGCGGCGGATAGGACTGCTTATCTGTTAAACAGCTTGGCAAGTCAAAATCCGACGGAATAGCAAAGCGTGGGCAGTATTTTGGCTGAACCTCCAACTTTTCGGGAGTGATACAGCGGAGTGCAAGAAGTCCGTGTCATCGATATTAAATTCCCATCCGCATGGCAACCGCGGCAAGCAGGATGAGCAGGGCAAACACACCCATGAGGCTGGATACGACTGTCATCTGACCGCGCATTTTGTCAATATGTCCGGGGAGTTCTTGAGCATCCGGTTCAAGCTCCTCGACGGCTTTCGCCAACCGCGGGGCCATGATGAAGCCGTGAATTGCGGTTAAGACAATCAGGATGAGGACGAGAATCACTTTGATGCCAAGCATCCGCATGAAGGGAACGATCAAATCCGAATTTTCTAACACGCCAGCGGTAAAGATGTTAAATAGCCCGGAGAAGATGAGAATGAGCACGCATGCCCACCCAATCGGTTCAAAGCCTTTGCCGATCTGTGTCAGGATCTTGATCCGTTCCACAGGGGAAACAGATCGTTTGAAGTGAGGCACAATCACCATTGCCATCATCAGATTGCCGCCGACCCAAATTGCAGCAGCGGTGACATGTAACCATAAAACCAATACACCGAGTATTTCCATAAGATCTCCTTTATTTCAGAACATGGATTCGGTAAGATTTATACGCCAACGACTTTCTATTTGATCACAGGTATACTTTTTCAGTCGTTGGCGTCCATAGTTATCGGACACGAATTGTCTTTTGTCTAAATTAGATATTCGTGCTATGACTGGATTTCTTTTTTCGAGATTCCCGAAAAGTGGCGAAATGATGAGTGATCGGGTGCGTTTATTGGTCACTTCCTATTTTCGTATCTTTTCACCGCTTCCATCGCTTCGGGTGTTTGTATCTTTCTCAGGACCTCAGCCGCACCAGAAAAAACCTGACTCTTACTGACAGGTAAAACGTCTCAGATCGTTGTGAAGTTACCACAGACTCTGCTTGGAAGTGCTAAATTTTTTCAATCGCCTCCGCGGTTAGCCAGCCCGAATTTTCATCGGGTAGATAGATTTTTACCCAATCACTGCGTTCCTCCTGAAGTTGGACCTTGGTTCCCTCATGTAAGGGAAGAGCGATTGTCTCTGCCCCCGAATCGGGTTCACTCTGCACCATGACTTCGTTTGCGATGACAATTGCATACGGAACGTTGAGATCTCGAATTTTCAAGCCCAAGAGCAACAGGGAAAACAGCCATGCAAAGCACCCGATCAGGGCGACATAGCGCAGTGCCTGTTGGAGACGAAGATTCTGAATGAATTGGATTGCGACGATACTTACGGCTGCGATCCAATAAGGAACAAGCCCTGACCACGCGATCTGGTTTGGGTGTAAAGCGCCATACAGGAGCGAAAAGCCGGATGGTAGTTTAACGAGATCAAATTGATCGATATTCCGTGCCCCGGCGACTTTGAGATTGAAGCTAGTATCTTTGTCCCTTGGCATCAATTGCTTCGCACGCTCGTAGTTCAAGATTGCCTTTCCCCTATTTCCAAGACGAAAATAGGTGTTGCCGAGATTATAATAAATAACGCCATTTTGAATCGAAGCTGCAATCTGTTCGTACTTGTCAACCGCCTGTTGGTACTGCCCACCGGCATATAAAGCGTTTGCACGCCGATAGTTAGCTTCCAAACTTGATTGGGATTGGGAATAGGCGTACCCCTCCCAGAAGGTGAAAAAAAGAAAAGAGACGAAAAACGTAAAACGTGAGACGAATCCTTCCTTATCTCCTATCCTTCTATTCTTCCATCCTTCCAATCTCCTTACCTCATCATACATAATGCACATCATGTCTTCAACTGCCGTTCCTTCTCAATTTCGTGAATCGCTCCCCTGGCATGATTGAGGGCATTCTCCATATCTTTTGGATTCGCAGCAACTGGGGCAAAGCGCACATAGTCGCACCGCGTCAGCATATCAACGAACCGCGTCGTCGAAGATTCAGGGATGTCCCCTGCCTCACATCGCTGACGTGCAAGTTCGGGATTGAGTCCACCTGGCGAAATATCAAAGATGTCTCCAACATACTGGTACAATCCGGTGGCGAGGGCAGCGAAAAACGCCGCCGGTCCATTCTCGATCTGCTTCTCAGCTTCTTCAAGGGTTTTGAGAGCTCGTTTTGCAGCGTTCTGCTGTCGAAGCTGTTTGGGGTCGCGCCTGGCTTGCTGCTGCTGATAGAACCATACAAACAAAACAACGATGACTGGCAAGATCTGGGCAATCCAGAACGATGCACGTCTATAGGGATAAGCACTTCTATCCGTCAATTTCAGCGAATCCGGCTTGATATATCGAATATCCTGTTTGAGGAGGTGCATCTCGGAATGCGTCACTTGTGTGGTTGTTGTTCTGGTTGCTCCATCCGGGTTAGGACGCACAGTGATAGTAATTGGAACCGTACGTGCAATATGGTAACTCTCCTTTTGTGGATGGAAATAAGAGTACTCAATTGCAGGAATCGTCCAATTCCCTTCTTCTGATGGAATGATGACATATTCATACGTGCGATTCCCCTGAATTTTTGAGTCCACTTCGCCAATGGCATCCGTAATCTTGGGGTCATATATCGTCATATTGGGGATGGTGGGAATAACCGGCGGTGTCAACGTCTCGATATTCCCTTGTCCTGAGACTTGTAACCGCAGGGTAAATCCATCTCCCGCTTTGATCGTCTGCGGATGTGCTTGCGTATGAATCTGATATTGACCGACGGTGCCCGTGAAGTTCGCGGGTTTCCCCGCTTGAGGAAGTGGGCGAACATCGACTTCGATTGCATCCGCGACCAATACACTGGGCGAATTGATGCGACCAAAACCCCTGGAAATGGGAAGAGAAAGTTTCGCCGGTTCGATTGTCACCTTGCCGGCGGTAATTGGAAACAGCGCAACCTGAATCTCCTCAACCCAATAGGGCGTTCCGTCAATCACCTGTCTTTGACGCCGTTTTCTTTCCAAATCCTTTTCCCAAAAGCGCGTCAAAGGCGGTGGGGCATATTTGGGCGAGTTGAAACCTGGAATCCGGGCGTTATAGAGATACCGAAAGGCATATGTGATCTGTTCATTGACATAGGGACGTGAATTATCGACAGAGGCTTCAACTTTATGGGCGCCACCGGAAAATGTATCCGTGAAAGCATTCGGACTCGATTCCCTTCGGGAGGGCTTCTGCGATTTTGGTAATACTTTGATGGTGATCGGATCAGTTGTGTAGGTTTTGCGGCCATAGGTAATATGAATTTCCGGCACTGTAAATCGGCCTACTTTCTCAGGTCTCAACAGATAAGACCAGGTCATTGAGACAGAAATCTGATTGCCGATGAGATTATATTGACTGGATGAGCCGCTATAAGAGACCTCGAACGCTGGCAACGATTTCAGCCTTGGTGGCGCAATCTGGCTGAATTGTGTGTTGCCAGAAAGCGTCACGCGCAGAGTTGCCATCTCGTTGAGATTGATAATTTTCGGGGTGACACCTGCTGATACCGTAATGTCCTGGCTGTAAGCAACCCCGGCAAAGAGAGCGTAAACAAAGAGCCCAGGAAGCGTGAAACGTGAAACGTGATGCGTGATGCGTGATGCGTATTGCGTAAGAATATGATTCATTGATTTGCCCATTCGCGCATCCCCCTACCAATCCTTCTCAGGTCTCTGGCGCCTCGAAAATCGCTTTCGTAATATCTTCTTCTGAATTTCCTTTTCGTCATCTTTGACGGCCTCCAGGAGTCGAATTGCATCTTCCCTGGATATTCCATCTGGCTGTTGGGCTGAGTCTTGTTCAGGTTGTGAAGGGGATTCTTCGGATTCGGCTACCTGTTCAGATGATTTCTGGTTCTGTTGATTTTGCTGCTGTGGCTCTGATTTTTCCGCATTCTGCTGATTTTGCGCTTGTTCTCTCTCATTTTGTTGATTTTCTTCGGCGTTCTGTTGGCTCTGTTTTTGTTGATCGCTCTCCCCATCCTCGGAATCTGATTGGTTCTGGTGCCGTGATTGTTGTTGCGTCAACTTCTCAAACGCGAGCTCAAGGTTATGCTTGGCATCTAGATCGGTCGGGTTCAGGCGTAGTGCGCTTTTGTAGGATCGGATTGCCCCCTCCAAATCACCTGATTGGACTTGAGCATTCCCCAGGTTGTAATATCCTTTTGACCGACGAATCGGATCTTTTGCGTCGAGTGATTGTCTGAATTCATCTGCGGCTTTTTCAAACCGTTTGTTTTGGTAAAGGACTGTGCCCAGGTTATAGTGGGAAATCGTATCTTCAGGTCGATCTACCACTGCCGATTGGTACGCTTCGAGGGCGGCATTGTACTCTCCCGCTTCATAATGTTTGTTCCCATCCTTGATGAGGCGGGACCAACTTCCTATCCACCCGATCAGAAAAAGGGATAAAAGGATGAGCGTGTAGCGCGAATTGTGGATTGTAGATTGTGGCGAATAACGGGTTCTCATCTGCCTGTTTCCCTGAATTACCTGTCTTTAGGCGAATTGAGAAGCATGTTCCGCTATTATAGCCTACATTGAATCCATTTTTCAATTGGTGTTTTATACAACCTGAAAGGTTGTGGACGCTAGCGTAGGCAATAGCGCTATTAACTAATTGAGCACGATTCCGTTATAAATTCTATCAGGAAATCTCCTACATGCGTTTAATAGACAAATAAAAAGGCTGGAGAGGGGAAATCTACCGTCTTAATTTCTCCTTCCAGCCTTTCAATCAAAGTAATTTTCAAAAAGAAAGTAATGGTTTGTAGTGAAGTCTCTAGCGTAGCGAGATCCCGATCTATCTACTGGTGTGTCTGCTTGCAAAATGTTGGCAATTTCAGTCATCGTTTGTTGGTTCACGGATTCGCGGATTCCCTCATCCATCGAGTTTCTGCTGCAGAAGTTGATTGACCATTTGTGGATTGGCTTTGCCTTTGGTGGCTTTCATCACCTGACCAACCAGGAAACCGATTGCTTTCTTTTTCCCATCTCGGTAATCTTGCGCGGGTCCCGGATTTTCTGTGATAACCTGATCAATGACTACCTCGATCGCCGACGCATCGGAAATTTGTGAAAGCCCTTTTTCCTCGACGATCTGGCTTGGCGTTTTGCCGGTTTCAAAGACATCGGGGAGTACGGATTTCGCGATTTTGCCGCTGATTGTCCCATCCTTGATCAGCTTAATCAATTCGCTAAGATGGGCGGGCGTCACTTTGGAATCCTGAATCTCCATTCCTTCACTGTTTAACAGGCCCGAAAGATCCCCCATGATCCAGTTACTGCTCGCCTTGGGATCGCTACTCAGACGCGCGGTTTGGTCGAAAAAATCCGCCATCTGCCGCGTAGTCGTGAGGAAGCCCGCATTGTAGGTGGGAATGTCGTACTCTTCCACGAAACGCTCGCGCCGATCAGCGGGCAGCTTCGGCAAGGACGATCGGATGCGCTCAACCTTTTCCGGCTCGACCTCAAAAGGAACAAGATCTGGTTCCGGGAAGTAGCGGTAGTCGTGGGCTTCCTCCTTACTCCGCATGGGCGAAGTCCTACCGGTGTCGAGGTCAAACAGCAGGGTGACCTGCTCGACTTCCCGACCTTCATCGAGCATTCTCGCTTGACGTTTTTCTTCGTATTCCAGGGCAGTCAGAACATGTTGAAATGAATTCTTATTTTTTAACTCTGTCCGAGTCCCAAATGCCTCGCTGCCAACGAGGCGCAGAGAGATGTTTGCATCACATCGAAAACTGCCCTCTTCCATGTTGCAATCGCTGACGTCCACATATTCCATGATCTCTTTGACGGCGCGCCAGTAGACGATCGCTTCGGCCGGTGATCGCAGATCGGGCTCACTCACAATCTCAAGCAGCGGTACACATGAACGGTTGAAATCCACATAACTCCGATTCGGGTTTCCGGTCACGTCCACATGGACGAGTTTGCCAGCATCCTCCTCCAGGTGAATGCGATGGATGCGGACACGCTTTATCTCGCCTTCAAATTCAAAATCGACGTAGCCATCGTAGCTCAAAGGCAGATCGTATTGTGAGATCTGGTAGCCCTTCGGCAGATCTGGATAGAAGTAGTTTTTCCGATCGAACTTGCTATAAGACGCGATCTTACAATTCATTGCTAAGGCGGCGCGGATCGCAAACTCTATCGCGCGCTCATTCATTACGGGCAGCACACCCGGCATGCCTAAACAGATGGGGCATGTTTGCGTATTCGCCTCTGATCCAAACTTAACTTCGCAATTACAAAAGAGTTTACTGTTTGTCGATAATTCGGCGTGGATCTCCAGGCCAATTACGGTTTCGTATTTATTTGCCATATTTGACTCTCCAAAACGTGAAGCATGAAACGTAATGCGTGAAACGTCCCTCAAGGGCGTCGCGTCAGCCATCTTTGCGTATTCAAACGGTTATAATTGTGCCAAAGCTCAAAGTAGAGAACCTCACCAATTAGCGATCCGGTTTCGCCGACCGTCCCAATTATCTTTTTCGCTCGGACAGCGTCTCCCTTTTTAACGAGCATATCTGAAAGATGCGCGTAAACAGAGATGTATCCGTTACCGTGTATAATGAGGATCGTGTTGCCGTAGCCGACAATCGATTCGACTGTTCTGGCAACAACGCCATCTGCAACGCAGCGTACGGGACTTCCTTTTTGGGCTTGAATTGTGATACCGCGATCAATGGCTGTTTGGTTCGACACAACTTTGCCGACAACGGGCCAGGGGAGTTTACCCAACAGATCCGGACGAATGCCTCCAATTGCCTTCGCTTTCTCTTCGATACCTTCCTCGCTAACGATTCCGAGTAGATTCTCGAACTGTACAACGGCGGCTCTCAATTCTTCTAACGTCTGATTATAAATCTCTTTCCGCGTTTGGTACCGATGCAGGAGTTGTTCACGCTGCTCTTTCTGACTAAGGATGCGCGCATGTTTCGCTTGAGCCGCTTTCGAGATAGCCTCTATCGTTTTAATCCGCTGAACAAGCTCAAGGTGCATTTGTAAGATCTCGTCCTGCTGGCTCTGTAGTTGACCTAACACGGCTTGATCGGCCCCGGCAATAACGCTCATGTACTTATATTTTTGCAGCAGATCTATCATATTCTGAGCACCCAGCAATATCTCCAGCGTATGCAGATGATGCCCGTTATAGCCAATCTTATAGATTGCGCGAACCCGCTTTGCAACCAGCTTCTTGTATCGCTTGTCTTGAGAAATCAATCTCCGCAATTCAATCTGAAGTTCCCCTGCTTTTAATTGGTGGCGTTCAATCTCTTTGCGGTACCGATCGAGTTCTTTTTCGTTGGCAGCTAAGTCGGATTCGATCTGCTGTAGTTTTTGTAAGACTCCTCGTTCTTTCTTGACGATCAAGTTTCTCTGTTTTTCAACAGTGTGCTTTTCCGTCAGTTTCTTTTGACGTTCCTGCTGCCACTGTTCCACCTGTTCAGAGGCCTGCGAAGGAAGTTGTGATTGCGCCTGGAGGGAAACCACGGCAATGATGCAAAATAGTAAGACAACGATTTTCAATCCGAACAGTTTCAAAAATTCTGTCCTCTCTACTTGAGTATGACTGTTTTCTTAATTGCCCTGAATGAGGCGGCTTGCATCTCGTAGAAATAGATGCCGCTTCAACCTTATCACCATAGGCGTTTCTGACATCCCAGTAGGCTGCCCGGCTTCGAGAAACGTAAACACCGGGAGGCGTGTAACCTAAATTTAAAGTCCGCACCAATCGGCCTGTGGCATTGTATACCCTGATTGTCACATCACCGGCTTTACTTAGTCTAAACGGTATCCATGTCCCAGGGTTTCCTGGATTAGGGAAGGACTGCAAGAGAACGGAAACCGCCGGGGCAGTCGGCTCTAAATTAACTTGTGCCAGCGGAGCTGCGTTAATTGGACTATCGAAGACGATGTAGGCGACGTGCTCGGTGATGTGGTTGCGCTCGGTGTCTCCCTGCTGGTCTTCGTCGATTGCCAGTTGAAGCCAACCGAAACCGAGTTCGAGCCGTAAAGCACAACCCAGCCCCCCCCCATTGTTGCCATCCATCGCCGATTGGCTGACGATTACCACAGACGCATCGGAAAGTCCATTCAGGAAGTAGCTGTAGCAGAGAATCGCTCACCCCGCGAATCATGTCCGAACCGAGCCCCATGACGCAGTTTATCGTGTCTATCGTGCTAACACCTGCCTCAATGACGATATACTCAATCGTTTCGTCCGCCTGCGTCTGATTGGGGTATTCACTCACATGCTTGCCAACCTTCAGGCTGGCATTCGGTGGCGTGACTGCAGATGATTCGCTCCGGCTCCAAAGACCGACCAGTTGGGGTCGTTGTAGGTCATGACCTGGCTAACCACCACTGGATTGGTGTAGGAGTTGAGGTCTTATTAAATGTAGAACGTTGCATCTTCGACCCTGCCTTTGTCTGGATCCAAACTCGACTGATGTTTAATGCTTAATCTGTTGCCGCGTCAGTTCATTGACAATTGAAACATTCTCTTTGACTTCTCGCCGGCTCGTCATACCAATTGTCATTGCGTGAACACAAGGCAATTCTATGACGAATTCGATGGCTTTCCTCGGACCATCCTCTTTGGCTAACTTCCCCTGTCCAAGCACTTTCATACCGTAGATACCCTTGCCAAATGCTGCCATCTGCTCCATCGTTCGGATCACATCTGCGGGGGACGCATCCATGTTGACCCCTGCATAGTTAATCCGGGCTAATACGACTTCGACCCATTTGGTCATGGCCGCGGTCTGAAACGCGCCATAGTCGTGACACGAAACACCATGGGCACGCAGGAGTCCCTGTTCTTTGCATCGCGTCAGGGCTTCCATCGCATCAGGATAGCGTGTTGTCCAATCGGGATTTGTGAGGCAGTGCAACAGCACAATATCCACATAGTCCGATCCAATCTCCCTCAAGAATCGCTTGACATCGTTTTCAACCGATTCCCTTGTGCGTGAAACGGTCTTGGTCGTGATAACGACTGAAGACCGATCTAATCCCTGGAGGGCTTCTTTGACGTGGGGATGGCTTCCATATTGATCCGCTACGTCCCAAAATGTCACGCCTTGATCATGGGCAAACCGAAGCAGATCTGCCAATCCTTTCAATCCCAACGCTGTCTGATCTGATTTGCCGCCCCAGCCCTGTGTGCCTGTACCAATCGAAAGCCGCGCAACGCGCAGTCCTGTCCTGCCAAAATCAACAACTTGCATTGGATGACTCCTTTACTTCATCGATTTCATTAATGTAGACAGTATAATATCATAACGTACTCATGTGGTCAACCCAATTCATTTATCAGATCTTGAGTCGTTGGACAACAGATTTTCAGAATAAAATGTAAGGTGCATGACACGATTTCTAATTTTCTGCGAAAAACCTCTTGACAAATGTCTTCCGCTGGATTATACTTTTTTCAAATCAGCAATTGAAGCTGAGTCTCAATATCATCTGGCAAGCAAGAAAGCTGAAAAAGCAACTTGCTTATTTTTTTAGAATCATAAATGATACTGAGTCTCAATTTCAACACAATTAATGTATGAGGAGTTTTTATGAATTTTAACACTTTAATCGCTGTAATGGCGATTTTAATCGGTTTTACTGCCAGTCAATTTGTAATGGCAGATCAGTCATCCGTTGAGACTGAAGATACAAATGCTCAAACGGACACAGATCAAACCATCCAGCTCAAGGAAATTACTGTCGTTGGTTCCAAAGAAAATACAAGAAACCTTCCGGGCTCCGGGGCTTACCTTGATGCCCGCGATATTCGCACCCATAGCTATGGTGATATTAACAGAGTTCTTCGCAAAGTCCCCGGCGTCTATCTCCGTGAAGAAGATGGTTATGGACTCTTCCCAAACATTAGCCTGCGTGGCGTCGATCCTGGACGTAGTGGGAAAGTCTCAATGATGGAAGATGGCATCCTGACGGCTCCCGCGCCGTACTCGGCTCCCGCCGCCTACTATTCGCCGACGACCGGTCGCATGCGTGGCATTGAACTTCTCAAAGGCTCCAGCCAGATTAAATACGGTCCCCATACCACAGGGGGTGTTATCAACTATCTCTCCACCCAGATTCCGAAAAAAGCCGCGTTCTATACGAAAAACCTCATTGGGACGGATAACGAAATCCGTTCTCATACCCATTACGGTAACAAGATTCAGACCGATGCCGGCCGATTCGGCTTCTTGGTCGAAAATTACTATCGGGAAACGGGTGGTTTTAAGACGATTGATTTTGAGGATGACTTTCAGGATGTCGACCGCACCGGCTTCCGGAAGCATGACATGATGCTCAAGCTCTCTTTCGAGCCGAACACGTCTGTCGCCCAACGGATTGAAGCGAAGGTCGGTTATCTGAATAAAAACGCGGACGAGACCTACTTGGGGCTTACCGACAAAGATTTCGAGAAAGACCCGTATCGGCGCTATGCCGCTTCTCGATTCGATAATATCGAAACCAACCAACTGCGAAGTTACCTGCGCTATACCGCTGCTTTTACCCGAAGCCTGAACCTCTCAGTGACCGGATATTACAACGATTTCCACCGAAACTGGTTTAAACTTCGCGGCAGTGGCGCAGATCTGCTGGATCCTGAAGCGCTTGCTGTGTTTAAAGGCAACGCGGCTGGCACACTGAAATATCGAAACAATAACCGTGATTATTACCTTGGCGGCGTCCAGTCCAATCTCAACTTCAACCTAAATACCGGCGATATTTCCCACGCTTTTGACCTCGGCACCCGCTTCCATCTCGACCAAATTCGTCGATTCCAGAGCGATGTGGAGTTTGAGCAGGACGACAGCGGCAACATCATCAACCGGACGGATAAGGGCCCGGGATCTGGCGGGAATCGTCTCCAAGAGACCACCGCGATTGCCCTCTCCTTACAGGATAACATTGGCGTCGGCGACTTGCAGATCACGCCGGGGGTTCGCTTCGAGCATGCAGCCTACGATTTCACGGAGTTCGACACAGGAGACGCCCCGGATAAAGTCGTCCTTGAAGGAGAGCCTTCATCAATCGATGTCCTCACGCCGGGGATTGGAGTCAACTACAACGTTTCAGATCAACTGTCAGCTTTTGCGAGCGTCCACAGTGGTTTTTCCCTCCCCGGTCCCCGCGCCAACGCCAAAGATGGATTGACCGAGGAGACCAGCCTCGGCAGTGAACTGGGTATCCGCTACAACGGCAAGGGCTTGCGCGCTGAAACCATTTTCTTCTACACAGACTTCAATGACCTGCTTGTTACTGATAATATTGGTGGTGGGGGCGTCGAAGGGGTAACCGAAAACGTTGGAAATGTCATTAGCTCCGGCGTCGAACTTTCAGTTGGATATAATGCCGGGATTGCAAATAACTGGGGATTCCTCAATCCCTACCACATTGCATTCACTTACAGCGACGCAACGTTGGATGGCGATGCAAACTCCCTTGACGAGGAATCGATCTTCGCCGGTGGTAAAGATGGCGCCAGGGTTCCCTACGTCCCTGAAATCCAACTCTCGGTTGGTACAGGGATTGAGTTTGACAAGTGGGGGCTCTTTGTCGACACGACCTATGTGGATGAAACCTTCACCACAGCCAGCAATACCGCCGATCAAATCCAGGTCATACCGAACGAAGAAAACCCAGAGCAAACTAAACGTGTACCCAATGCCAATTTTGGCAAAACGGATGCTTACCTGGTGATCGATGTCTCAGGGAAGTACAAAATTACTGATGGCCTCAATGCAGTCATCAACCTCCACAACATTACGGATGAGGCGTACATTGTCTCACGTCATCCCATCGGCCCCCGTCCTGGGAAACCCTTCAGCGCCACCCTTGGCATTGAAACAAGATTCTAAAATTTCCTTTCAGGTCAGGAGATAACTCCCCACACCAACTTCTTCGTTTGAATCGAGGTTCTAAGGTGGCAGAAGATGAAATCTAGCAGCTTTTGGAAATGTGTACCGTCGTTTGCAATGATGATCTTTCTGGTAGGGACGGAGGCCCATGCCGCCGTCCGCGAATATTGGATCGCCGCTGAGAAGATCCATTGGAATTACGCCCCTAGCGGTGAAAATCTGATCCGTCCTGAGATGGGAATGGACGTTTGGGGAAAAGATCTCGTCTATCGAAAATATCGCTACATCCAGTATGCCGATGGGAGTTATACGCAACGGGTTGAACAGCCCGAGTGGATGGGCATCCTCGGTCCCCAACTCCGAGCGGTGGAGGGGGACACCCTCAAGGTGCATTTCCTCAATCGCGCTGACAAGCCACTCAGTATGCCCCCGCACGGCGTTCAGTATGATGAGGCAAACGAAGGCGCCGACATGAAGGATTCTGGGGCTTTCGTGATACCGGGTGGTTCATTTACCTATATCTGGGAAGTCAATAGTGGTGCCGGCCCCGGCCCAAATGATCCATCTTCCATCGTCTGGCTCTATCACTCCCACGTCGATCCAGTGACGGAAGTGTATGATGGCTTAATTGGGACAATTGTAATCACTAAAAAAGCAATGGAGCTCTCCGCGGATGACCTTCGCCCAAAGGATGTGGACAAAGCGTTTACCACGCTGTTCATGGTCTTTGACGAAAACGGCCGAGAAAAAGTAGAGGATGCTAAATATGAGTCTCCTGAAGAGGAGGAGGAAGCGCATCTGAAACACGCGATTAACGGATTCATTTTCGGTAATCTACAGGGGCTGGAAGTTAAGAAGGGAGATCGAGTGCGTTGGCATCTGATTGGCATGGGAACGGAAGTTGACCTGCATTCCGCTCACTGGCACGGTCAAACCGTATTAGATCATGGTAGATCGACCGATGTCGTCGAATTGCTTCCCGGTAGCATGGTGACTGTCGATATGAAAGCGGAAACGCTTGGAAATTGGTTGTATCATTGCCATGTCACCGATCACATTACCGCAGGGATGGTGACGCGATGGAAGATTATACCATAATTTTCAAGAGAAGAAGGGAGATGATCACTGTTGCAAATCGTATATTTGCCGCACCGAAGTATGCCGAAGCCTTTGAAGAACGATTTCGCAAACGCGCCAGACTTGTGGGTGGCACGCCCGGCTTTATCTCAAACCAGGTACTGCGACCTGTCAATGAAAGGGGATTCTTATGTTGTGTTCACTCTGTGGGAATCGCGGAAGCACTTTGAGGCGTGGATCAAGTCGGAGGAATTCAGGAGGCACGCCCAATCCGGGACGCTGCCGAAGGACGCCTTCACCGGCTCGAACAAACTCGAACTTCATGAAGTCTTTCTCGATTCGAGCCGTCCCGATCCTGAGGAGGAGCCACATGGCGGCCCATTCAATATCCACTAATTGGAGGTTACCATGTTAAAAGGTTTTGCCAAAATTCTAAGTTTATTCTTAAGTAAGTTTTTCAGATTTACGCTGTTGCTACTCACCCTTGCTACACTATTCGCCGCGTGTGGTGAAGATGACAAAGAATTGGCGATCTATTCAGGACGAAGCAAAGGCTTGGTGCAGCCAATTATCAAACAGTTTGAAAGGGAGACCGGCATCAAAGTTAAGGTGCGTTACGGAGATACTGCCCAACTTGCGGTTGCCTTATTGGAAGAAGGGGCAAAAAGTTCTGCGGACCTTTTCTGGGCGCAAGATGCCGGGGCGCTTGGTGCAGTCAGCAAGCAGGGGCTGTTTAAACCGCTGCCCGAATCCATGCTGTCAAAGGTGCCTGAGAGTTTCCGTACGGGAACATGGATCGCCATCAGCGGTCGTGCGCGTGTCCTCGCATACTCGCCTAAACGTGTCAAAGCGGAGGCATTGCCCGATAGTATCTTCGATCTGACCGATCCGAAATGGAAAGGGCGAGTCGGTTGGGCGCCCCAGAATGCCTCATTCCAGGCCTTTGTGACGGCGATGCGGGTAATCGAAGGAGAAGACAAAGCGGAAGAGTGGCTGCGTGGTATGAAGGCAAATCGCGCGAAAAGCTACCCCAAAAACACGCCTATCATTCAGGCGCTCGCCGCCGGGGAGATCGACCTCGGCTTGCCGAATCACTATTACCTGTTGCGCTTCAAAAAGAGCAACTCCAAGTTTCCAGTTGAGCAGACCTTCTTTACGTCCGGTGACCCGGGGAATCTCGTGAATGTGGCTGGAATCGGTATCCTGAAAAGCAGCCAACACGCTGATGAGGTGACAACCTTCATCCAATTCCTGCTCTCCCCCAAAGCCCAGCAGTTCTTCGTCAGCGAGGTCTTCGAGTATCCTGTCACTGATGAGGTCATTCCCAGTGAGAAGTTGCTGGCGCTGGATGAGCTCTTGAAGCTCACGCCCCGGTTCGACCTGGAAGATCTGGACGACTTAGAAGACACATTGAAACTGCTGCGGAAGGCAGGTATCCTGTGATCTATTCGGAGACACGACCACTCCCGCCATGGTATTTCTTTGTCCCGGCGGTTGTCGTTGGGACTGGAGTACTTTTACCGTTGATTTACCTCCTCGTCCGAGCATTCAAGGCGGTAACCCCAGAACTAATCCAAATCGTCTTTCGCGCCAGAACCCTGCACCTCCTCGGCACCACCCTTCTTCTCACCGCCGGGGTTATGGCTACCGGTGTGCTTTTGGCGGCACCCCTCGCATGGCTTACAACACGCACTGATCTCAATGGCAGACGATTTTTCACGCTGCTGGGCGTATTGCCACTGGCGATCCCCGGCTACGTAATGGCTTACGCCTTGTTGGGTTTAGGTGGTTCCAACGGAACTTTCGCGAGTCTGTTCGGTCCAAGTTTACCGCGTCTTAGCGGATACTGGGGGGCCCTCATCGCCCTTAGTTTCTACACCTTTCCTTACCTCTTTCTCAACCTGCGTGCGGCGCTATTGGGGTTAGATCCTGCCATTGAGGAATCCGCACGTAGCCTCGGCAGTCAATCCCCAGAGGTTTTCCTGCGCGTGATTTTGCCGCAACTTCGTCCAGCCTTCTATGCTGGCGGGCTTCTCGTCGGACTGCATGTGCTGGGCGACTTCGGTGTGGTATCCCTAATGCGCTACGAGACCTTTAGTTATGCCCTCTACACGCAGTACATCGCCTCCTATGACCGCATCTACGCCGCGTGGCTTGCCCTGATGCTTCTCGCCCTCACGGGAAGCCTGCTCTATCTCGAAGCAAGACTGCTGCGTGGAAGCAAGTTTCACCGTGCTGGCAGCGGGACCACCCGTCAAGCCAACCCAATCGCCTTGGGGGTTTGGAGTATCCCTGCCTATTTTTACATCGGGGTTCTGGGGCTCGCTAGCGTGGTCGCCCCAACCGTGACCGTTGGCTTCTGGATGCTCAAAGGATTTAAGGTGTCACATCTGCAAGATTTTCTTGGTGCCCTTTCCGGCTCTCTCTTGGCATCGATACCGGCCGCTTTTCTCACCGCTGGTTTAGCTATCCCCCTGGCGTACTTGGGGGTACGGTATTCATCTCCGATCTGCCGGGTGCTGGAACGTGGCGCGTATATCGGCTACGCCACGCCGCCCTTGGCATTTGCGCTTGCCCTGATCTTCTTCACGCGCCGGGCGGCGTCGGGAGTCTATCAGACCCTTTGGATCTTGATCTACGCCTATACCTTGCACTTCCTCGCCGAGGCAATCGGCCCCGTCCGCAGTGCGCTTTATCAGGTGTCGCCTCGCTTAGAGGAAGCTGCCCGGTCTCTCGGCTATCCGCCCCTCAAGACGTTTCTCAAAGCCACTTTTCCACTGTTGCACGGCGGGCTTACCGTCAGCATCGCTTTCGTTTTTCTGTCGGCGATGAAAGAACTTCCGCTCACCTTTCTACTTTCGCCTATGGGATATGAGACATTAGCGATGAACGTCTGGAGCTACACAACAGAAGCAATGTTCGCGAAGGCGGCGCCGTATGCACTTGCCATTGTGCTCTTTTCTGCTCTATTCGTGGGCTTGTTGCTGATCCAGGAAAGGAACCGTTATGAATCCCCTGCTTAGTCTCCGCAACATCACCAAGCGATTCGGTCGCCACCTCCCGCCGGTCGTCGATAGCGTGAGTTTCGAGGTCTACCCCGGCGAAATCTTTGCGCTCTTGGGCCCGAGCGGCTGTGGGAAGACAACGACTCTGCGCCTGATCGCTGGATTCGAGCGTGCTGATGCAGGAGAGATTTGCCTGGATGGACAATGCTTTGCAGGACAAAAAGTTCACCAACCGCCTGAAGTACGAGACGTTGGAATTGTATTCCAGGAGTACGCTCTTTTTCCGCACCTCAACGTGCTGGGGAATGTCGCCTTCGGACTCAAAAAACTGTCCGCGAAATCACGCCATGAGCGTGCCATGGAGGTTCTGGAAATGGTGGGACTGACCGCCTTCAAAGATCGGAAGCCACACGAGCTCTCCGGCGGACAGCAGCAGCGGGTGGCGCTGGCTCGCTCGATTGCCCCAGGTCCCAAGCTCATCCTGTTGGACGAACCATTTTCCAACCTCGATGCCGGTTTGCACCATTCTACGCGAGAAGAGGTTCGGACGCTGTTGAAGGATACAGGGATGAGCGCGGTGCTGGTCACGCATGATCAGGAAGGAGCCCTCTGCTTCGCAGACCAGCTAGCGGTGATGCAGAACGGACACATTGAACAGATCGACACGCCCGAAGCGGTCTACCACCGTCCGCAGACCTCATTCGCAGCGGACTTTCTAGGCAGGACTAACCTGATTCCTAGTCACGCCAGTGAAGGCTACGCTGACACGCCCTTGGGAAGGTTTGAGATTGATCAAGCCGCCCAGGGCAAGGTGCTCCTCTCGATCCGTCCAGAGCATCTACTGATGGTTCAGCCTGAAACGGCAGATCGAAGTGGTAGTGTTGGCGAAATCATCATGCGTGAGTTTAAGGGACACGATCTGACCTATCGAGTGAAGGTTGGAACGGAGAACTATGTTGTGCAGACCGACTACCGTTGTCCACTTCAAGTTGGTGATCGAGTGACGCTCCGAGCCGTTGAGCCTGCGGTGGTCGTGAAAGAAGATAAAGAGATGTCGTGAGTGATGAAGCGTAAAATTTCCGGAGCGATAGGGAAGGGTTTGGAGCGATTACTCAACTCGTGCGATTTATCCCCGACCAACTAGATTACCAACCAAGCGGTTTTCTGAAAAATTCATGAATTCCAACTTCGAGCGTAGCATTTCACGGAGTTCCCCGTTTGCATCGACTCAGATCCGCCGACCACCACTTCTGGCGGCGGCAAGCCCTCCGATAAGGCGGTAAATCCCTTGAGATCGGATTCCATGATGGTCACTTTGCGTGTGTCCCTACCGACCTTTAAGCCTTGTGGGGATTGCAGCAGGTTCTCGACCACTTAATCGGTGAGATAATGACCGAAGACCTTACGGATAAATTCATTTCGTTTCTACAATTCTATCGCTTACCGCTTGACCTGTTTTTAGGAATTTTCGAGTTCAGCGTTTTTCTCTTGAAATTTTTTGTTTGCTGCTCTCAATCCATCCTGAAGCTGTTTGATGGTCAAATGGGTCTGTACCCTAATACGAACCTCCTCATGTTGGAACGGCTTGGTGATGTAATCGATGCCGCCTACACCAAAGCCTTCAACGACACTCTTTGTCTCGTCTTGAGCGGTGATGAAGATGGCGGGAATATCTGCGGTGGTTTCATCTAACTTGAGTCTTCGGCAGGTCTCAAAACCGTCTATCCCCGGCATCAGGATGTCCAGAAGGATCAGGTCCGGCTGGGCGCGCGCCGCAATCTGGAGCGCAACCGTCCCGCTGGGAGCCGCAATGACACTATAGCCTTTCCGATTCCAGGGCTTACCGCAAAACGTTGAGATTGGCTGGAATATTATCAACGATGAGAATTTCCGTTCGCTTCTCATCTATTATTGGGGGTTCACTCATGATGGGAGCCTCCTCAAGCAGGCATATATACTGGTAACGATCACAAATGACGCTTTCGGCGCCTGAATCATGAATCTTGTATCTGGCGTTGATACAGAGCCTGCACCGATTATCGGGGATTCAAGATGCAAAACGGTAGTGGTGTAAGTTATACAGGGTTAGGAGTTACGCACTTGGACAGAAAATAGATTATAATAAAGGCTATGAATCGACCCCAATGCAATGAATATGACTATATCAACTTTCTAATTGCGACTCCCAGATACTACAGTTGTACCGAGGCTGCCAGAGTCCAACCTCAACAGAACACCCCGGCAGCGCATGACTCGCTGAATCGATTCCTCTATCGGCTTACACCCAATCCACAACAATTGTGGCAAGAGTCACAGGCTTATGTCACCCAAGACCGGGGGATTTTGGTCATAGACGACTCAACCCTTGACAAACCCTATGCACAAAAAATAGAGCGGGTGACCCGCCATTGGTCAGGCAAACACAAAAAAGTGGTCTCAGGGATTAACCTCATTACTCTGATGTGGACTGATGGCGACAGTCACATTCCCTGCGATTACCGCCTCTATAATAAACGCAATGATAGCTTGACCAAAAATAATCACTTTCAAGCTCTAATCTCCAATGCTCATGCGAGAGGCTTTTCTCCGGAGTGTGTGGTCTTTGACAGTTGGTACAGCAGTTTGAAGAATCTTTTGACGATTCGGAACTATCGATGGCATTGGCTCACCCAATTGAAGTCCAATCGACGGGTCAAACTAGGTTCTGTTGACATTTCAAGGGAGCCATATAAGAGTGGAGACAAAGCTGAGAAATCCAAAATAACGGACAGCTAGCTTCTCAAACCGAGAGACAAACCAAGAGAAGACACGACGATACCATTTTATCTTGTTGATGAAACATTCAACCCGATGTCTCTCTTTGTATAAGTGTTTGTCATACGTTCTTTGGTCAACACGATGACTTTTGGGCGGTATCACCGCAATCGCTCCATTCGCCTCAATAACCGCGATAAAAGCGTCTGAATCGTACCCCTTGTCTCCAATCACATATTCACTGTTATATCCGATTATCAACCCTTCCGCCTCAGTTATGTCATGTCTCTGACCAGGGGTCAGATGAATTCTTAGGGGATTGCCTAGTCCGTTAACTGTGATGTGATTTTTTGTACTGAAACCGCCCCGAGACCGACCTAATGCTTGGTTTTCAGTGCCACCCTTTTTTTTAAGGCGCCAGCTTTTTAAGGCGCCCGCCGCACACGGGAGATGGTACTGTCCACAATAAGCGACTTAATACCGGGGTCAGAGGCGAAGTGGTGGTGCATCTGTGTGAAGATACCTTTGTCGCACCATCAAGCAAACCGCTTATAGAGGTTTGCCATAGGTGTCTGGTAGAAGTCTCCATTGAGCCCCGCTACGAGTCACCCACAGGACGGCTTCGACGAAGCGGCGTGTAGCAGCTTCGTCGCCAACATAGATAGATGGTGGGACAGCTTAGAAGAAACCGGTATATCTTATTCCATTGTTCATCAGGTAAGGTTATTGGCGTCATTCTTCTATTATGCCACAACCTTATACTCAAATGTCAACAGAACCTAGATAACCGGGGCAATCAGCGGGTCTGCGAACTGGCTATTAGTGAGAGAGGAAGCATCGTTCATCTAAAGGGATATGGATTGATTAAGGTTTTCAAGATAGTTTCCCCACACGGTGACATTGAATACTAGGCAACGAGCGACGCACTGTTTTGACTCAAGTATGACGAATGACGAACTGTCTTGGGCGATTGAACAATACCATCAAGGCATCAAGCAATTTGTCGGTGTTGAGAGGTGCATGGTTCGCAAGGAAGTTGCGCAACGCCATCATATTGGGCTGGCATTGCGAGCGTTTCTACGCCTAGAGCGGCACTGTTTTTCGACCGGCATCAGTTGGTTTGAAGCGAAAGTCTCGCTTATCAGAGAAGCGGTTCGTGCCTATCTGGCTCAACCGCTTTACACTTTAACACCAACTGCGTAATTCCTACAGGGTATCGTTCACGTCAGTATGTATAAGTGGTGGAGGTTCATCGAATGATTACATTTCCGCCACTGTAAAGAAATCAACGGCTTCCAATTGATTACGCAAACTGTTCCGTCTATCTTCAGGTAACGGAAGGTTGGGGAGACGGGGATTTCCACAGTCAAAGCCCAGTATCCTCATAACTTCCCGGAGCGCACCCATGACACCAGCGGAAAGCACGACATGAGTCACCCGATTCGCGCGAACCTGGAGTTCCTGCCCTTGAGCAAGGTCGCCCGCCTTGTAACTGTTGTGTATCTCCCGATATACCCCTGGAATAAAGTTCAGCGTTAAGCCAATGTTGCCGCAAGAGCCCTGCATGGCGGCATAGATGCATTGTTCGTCCATGCCAGAGAAAATCGTCCAATTCTCACGACGCAGCTCTACAACCTGCCTGAATTCATCCATATTTGGACCTGTGTACTTAGAGCCGGCAACATTGGGAATTTCCATCAGTTGGCGCATCAGCGCAACGGCATCTGTCGGCCCACCAAATATATAAGTCAGCAGAGGCCGGTTGGGCGCGGCTGCCCCAATCGTCGCAAAGTAGGTATATAGGCTCTGAGCGTTACCGTACAGCGGAGGAATTACGCTGCTGACTCCAGCGGCGCCGACCTGCCCTGCATGTTGTGCCAATTCCGCTGCATCGCGCACAACCATGCAGCCTACATGTACGATGACTGGGACACGTCCATCGACTTGCTCAATCGCGGTTTCAGTCACCAGTTTACGCTCATCCAGGGACATGAAGAGTCCGTCTCCGGTACCACCGCAGACGTAAAAACCTCCTACGCCCTTGCCGATCAGATACTCAACCAGGTCCTGTAACACCGACACATTGACTTTATCTTCTGCAGTAAAGGGTGTGACTAAAGCAGGCCACGCACCACTAAAACTGAACATAAGCTCCCTCCGTCTTTTATGCAAGTTCACCTTGTGAAGGTTTGGAACCTTCGTAAGGTGCTTAGGTCAATTTCCGAGCTGAAGCCATTATATACCGGCCTTTCCAAATTGTCAAAAGGTATTCGTTCAAGGATAGGGTTTACCAGGACTTGTCCGATATGCTATAATACCGTTCCAATAACCTTCAGCAAATTCAGAGTGTCGAATTTATTGAACAACTCAAAACTTCAACCGTTTTCCGCATAGCATATAAGACCGCCATGGGCCTACAATTTTTTATTGTGTTTGTACTCTCAATTGCTTTCTTATCTGTGGGCGTCACGGGATGGCGAGATTTTATCTCCATCACATGGGATAGTGGGCTGCCTAAGCTAGCATTTGAAGCGAACTATTTTGCCATCTTTCAATGTTCTCTTGGCTTTCTGCTATTTTTCGTTAGTTTGTATCTGATGGGATTCTTCCTCTATCTCGAAGAGCGGGAGAGTGGTCGGATTATGAAGAACATTAAAAGTTTCGTGAAACTCCGAGAATTTCTTGAACGGCGTCAAAAAGAGGAAATGAGAAAATAATCCAATTTGCCTCAAAAAGGATAGACGACTCCTATGCTTAAAAATGATCTTCTGCTTCGTGCAGCGCGTCGGCTTCCGGTGGAACGTGTACCTGTGTGGATGATGCGTCAGGCCGGGCGTTCAGATCCAGCCTACCGAGCACTCAGAGCAAAGATTAACCTCCCTTTAGAACGCTTATTTCGGACCGTCCCAAGTCCGTTCACTCCCGAAGAAATTGAATGGGCGATTGAAATTTCGCTCTTACCCAAACACATCGGGGTTGATGCCATTATTGTGTACATGGATATTCTCACCCCGCTTTGCCCGATGGGCGCACATTTTCGCTTTGCCCCAGGCCCTGTCCTAGAATCTCCCATTCGTACGCGGAAACAGATTGAAGCGCTACACCCTCTTGATGACCCCCATGCACAGTTGGTGTTTACCGGAAAAGTGATCAGTGGTCTCCGTCAGGCATTAGATCGAGAATTGCCACTGGTCGGTTTTGCTGGATTACCGCTGACCCTTGCTTTTTTTATGGTCGCAGGGAAAAGCCCTATGGTAAAGGGAGGCGGCATTTCAGATGCAGGCGAGATTGTTTTTCAGATGATGTACGAGGAACCGCACCTGTTTCACGAACTGTTGCGACGTCTGACCCGGCTGACGATTAATTATCTCGATTACCAAATTTCAGAAGGCGCCCAAATCGTGCAACTCTTTGAATCTATCGCTAATCAGATTGACCGACCGACCTATGAAACTTTTGTTCAACCGTATCACGAACAGATTTTTGCAGCGTTAAATCCGAGCGTACCGTCCATTCTGTTTGCCAAAGAGTGCCCTCACTTAGATCTCATGTTAAAAAGTGGCGCCAACGTTCTGAGTATTGGAAAATGTGTAGATCTGGCAAAAGCACAAGCAGAAGCAAAAGGCAGAGTCGCCTTTCAGGGCAACGTGGACAATGAGCTTTTACGAGATGGCGCTCGTGATGATATTACAGCAGCCGTCAATCGCTGCTTGCAGGGCGGCGGTAAGGTTGGGCATATTCTGAACCTGAGTCACGGGCTTTACCCTGATACGCCGTTTGAGAATGTGAAGCACTTTGTGAAAGTTGCAAAAGAATATGTTTGGGTAAGTAATGTATCGCGCCGAGTGGGCCGCCAGAGTCCTATATCCCCAGAGTTTTCTCAGAAAGTCTAGGCGACCCCGTCCCTCCGTAGCCGAACTCGTGGTATCCGAATTCTCACGAATTCAACTACGGGCTCCTCCAGTCAAAGAAGGTAACAGCTCATGAAGAACGATACCAACGCATACGACAGCATTCTACTCGTCGGATTTGGGGGGCCAACACCTGGTTGCTGCAAGCAATACGATTCATGTCCCGGTGAGGCGTACTGTTTCGTCGAAGGGATTGTCGGCACGGCGCCGTTGCATGCCGAGCGGGTACAAGAAGTTGCGCACCACTATGTGGCGCTCGGTGGCTTTTCGTCGTTTAATGAACTAACGTTCAGACAAGCGGATGCACTCGAAACCACATTGAAAGATAGAGGTGTTGATGCCCCTATCTACGCGGGGATGCGAAATTGGATGCCGTACCTGCACGAGACGCTTGCGCTGATGGTCGAGAAAGGACATCGCAACATACTTGGTATTATCATGTCCGCCTATCAGTCCAAATCCAGTTGGGAGCGTTATCAGAACGATGTCACGGCTGCAATCGAAAGGCTAAATGGAGTGACACCAAATGTCAGCTATTTAGAGGACGCGTGGCATATACGCTCTGGCTTTATTAACGCCATTGCGGATCAGATTCGTGTCGCGTGCGGAGAAATGGAGGATAATCGCTTCGAGAAAGCCGCTTTGATTTTTACAGCCCACGCAATCCCGCGACCCGCAGCGAAGTCTTCGCCATATACAAAGCAGTTTCGACAAACCGCGTCAGCCGTGGCGTCGGTTCTCGGGAAAGATTTCGGTATTGCTTACCAGAGTTCACCCGATAACCCAACGGCGCCGTGGACAGGTCCCGACATCAATAATCTGATTCAAGAAAAAAAGAAGGTGGGCATTCAAGACGTCATCGTCTCGCCGATTGGCTTCCTCTGCGATCACGTCGAAGTGCTATACGACCTCGACATGGAAGCAAGAGCAACAGCCGAAACGTGCGGCATGAGCTTTATTCGTGCTGGAACCGTCGGCGATCACCCGGAATTTATCGGCATGCTGGCAGATCTGGTTTGCGAGCGGTTCAAAACGTTGAATTAAACATCAGGAGAATTAAACATCAGGAGAAAGAAAATGGCCAAGTCAAAATCAAAAGTGTTTCATGCAAAATTTCATGTCAGATAGGCAATTATAGAAAGTTTGATGGAGGATTTTAAGACGGACGATGGCTGGGCCCCAGAAGCACCAAGATTTTACCACGAAGTTAAGAATGATGATGATTTGATTGAGGTCAGTTTTGATGTTGATGAAGAAGGACTTCAACTTCTGATGAAAGATTTTGAGACAGACGACCCAATCACCGCGCTCCAATATACAATCGATTAGGTGACAGTAGCATACTTCACGTCACAAATCAGAGGAAAATTAAGACTTGATGGTTTTGATGATGAAGGCAACCCCAAAGTCTGGACCGATGAATCGTATAACCCCTCAAATTCTGATTGATACCACGCTATCACTGAATTTGTGAGAATCTGCACCAGGACTGGATCTGTAACTGAAACTAATATGAAGAGAAAACCCATTGAAAAATTAATCGCCATAGAAAAAAACTTGCTGATAAGAGAGGTAACACATTACAGGAGATTCCAGTGCCAAACACTTCAGAACCAAAACAAGTTAAGCCCCGATCTACAGATCGGGATAAACTGCGCGAAATCCCACGCAGCGGGGCTATCGTCATCGGCGGGGGCATCACGGGACTGACAGCATGCTACCGCCTGATCACCGAGTCGGCCAGACGCGGCCTCCCGCTCGATGTCAAGTTGCTCGAAGCCAGCGATCGCGTTGGGGGTGTTATCCGCACGTCAGAGCAGGACGGCTTTATCATCGAGCACGGCCCCGATGTTTTTCTCTCTACGAAGCCGTGGGCAAAAGCTCTGTGCGAAAACTTAGGACTCACCGATCAGTTCATCAACACAAATGCAAAGGAACGGCGCAGTTTTGTCCTCCACAAAGGCTCACTACACCCCGTCCCTGAAGGTTTTTACATGATGGCACCCGCTTCTTTTGGCCCATTTGTGAAGACGTCCATTTTCAGTTGGGCGGGGAAACTGAGAATGGGGTTAGATCTGGTCATACCGCGCCGCCGAAGCGGTGAAGATGAGTCGCTGGAAGATTTCGTCACACGTCGCTTGGGGAGAGAAGCGTTCACTCGGATAGCGCAGCCGATGCTCGGGGGCATCTACACTGCGGACGCGAAGGATTTAAGCCTGAAAGCCACAATGCCCCAATTCCTTGAGATGGAGCAGAAGTACGGCAGCATCATCAAGGCGCTAATCGTCCGTAAAAAACAATCGAAGCAGAGTTCTAGCGGCACAAGCGGCCCGCGTTACAGCCTGTTTTTGTCCTTCAAATCTGGGATGCAAACCCTGATCGATACCCTCGCCGAGCGTTTGCCCGACGATTGTATACAGCTTGGTGCAAAAGTCAGTCGTGTGGATTACCGCAATGAACAGGAAAGGTGGCGTATTCATCTGGAGGATGGACAGCAAATGTGCGCCGATCTCGTCTGCGTTGCGCTTCCCGCACACCACGCCGCGAGACTCACCCAAACGGTTGCGCCGGAGTTGTCAGAACACCTTGCCGCCATTTCTTATGCCTCCTCCGCTACCGTAAACTTCGCTTTCCGTCGCGATGTCATTGAACACCCACTCAACGGCATGGGCTTCGTTGTACCTGCCATTGAAGGACGGTCGATTCTTGGATGCACATTCAGCAGCGTCAAGTTTGAGGAACGGGCCCCCGCCGATCATGCCCTGTTGCGGACTTACGTGGGCGGGGCGGTGCAGAAAGATCATTTTCACCAATCGGAATCCGAGATAATCGAATCGGTCCTTAGAGAACTGCGTGAGTTGCTCGGGGTCAAGGGGGATCCAATACTGGTCGTTGTGAGCAAACACCCCAGCGCGATGGCGCAATATCATTTGGGACATCTGGACAAGGTGGAGGAAATCGAGGCGCAGGTGAAAAAACTCCCCGGATTTGCGCTTGCGGGTAACGCCTATCACGGAGTCGGCATTCCCGATTGTATCCACAGTGGGGAGAAGGCTGCATATCTTCTCTTGGACAACCTTGTTGGAAATAATGGCATAGAAAGAGCAAACTAGCCAAAAACGATGAATACAGCGGCAGGTTCGCCCCGTCCTCTTTTAGTGTCGGGGAAACCAATCATTCCGACCGGTGTCCGTGGGAAAGACGGTAGGTGGGCACACATCAAAGGAAGGCATTAAGATCAGTCCATTTTGAACGGGTAATATTTTCCACTCAGAATTTCCCACGGAACGTTTACAGTGTATTACAATGTCAAAGTACCACAAAAGGATTTCTTCTTTACGATTCGCTTTTTCCTGTGCCAGATTTATGATCAAGTGGTTACAGAAAACGCGCAACTCACAGATCTCGCTTTGATTCGATTGTTGGTAGGATAGACTTATGAGATATGGAAATTGAAAGGATGGAAGAATGGCAAGGGGAAAAGGACTCATTTCACGTTTCATGCTTGACATTTGTGAGACAAGATGGCGTCTTGCCTTATTCTGTTTAATACCAATCAGCTTAATCGTTGTTCTCATTGCACAAGTGGGACCTCCCAATGAAATCGAGGGTGAAGAAGAACCTCCCTTTGAGCCCAGCTATCTTGGGTACGATGACATTTACCGAGAGTTCACAAAGCGGAAAAAGTGTAAAAGTTGTCATCCAGCGATCTGGCGGGAGTGGGAGAAATCGATGCACGGACAAGCGTGGAACGATCCAATCTTTCAAGAAGCGGCAAGTCAAGTCCCAGATCGCGAAAAAAGTTGTGACCCGTGCCACGCTCCCGAACCAATTCTGATCACCGGCATCGGCAAGATGCCGAAGCTGCGTGCGGCGGATCGGAAATTTGGCGTCTCCTGCCTCGTGTGTCATATTGATGCGCACGGTGCAATGCATGGGCCGCCCGCCAGCGTTGATGCGATGTACCACGCAAACGTGACTTCCGAAACCCACATGAATCCAACTGAGTTGTGTGGCACCTGTCACGGACAGCCGAGCGTTCCTGAGCACAATCAACTTATCAGCTTCAAGACTGGTCCCGCGGCAGAATCGGGCAAAACCTGTGCAACCTGCCACATGCCCGGCATCAAGCGGGTGCAAAGCACCTTCAGTTACGAGGCAATCCCAGGCAGACGACACACATGGATTGGTAGTCGCAGTGTCCACATGCTCAAAAGTGCGGCGGATTTGAAGATTGTACTTACGGGAGGTAAAGCGATTATTCGTCTGACCAACAAAGCTGGGCATATCCTCCCCGGCGAAGCGTTACGCGCTGTCATCCTTGATGTGAAGATCTCAGATGCCAAGGGCGATGTCACCCGGCATGAGCAAGTTTTCATCTCCGCTTCATCGGGTGAGGAGGAAAGCGATAATCGTATACCCCCCGGCGACACATGGCAGTTTGCGTATGAGATCAGTGCAAAAGCGCAGGTCGAAGCGATAGTGCGCTATCGGTTGCTGCCGACGACGCCGGAAGCCGAATGGGTCACAATGGCAGAGGCAAGTCAAAAAATTGATAATTGACATATGTGGACACAAATTTCTGCATATTTTTCGGCGGTAAGAAACCAAGTTTTCCGAAAAACTTGGTTTCTAAACATCCAAAAACTTATGTTCAGGCACTCAGTAGATTACACTTTTGAAAAAACAGGATTAATGCGGAAAAGCGGCCTGTTGGAAAACTGCACTATAGCTAGATTTGCATGGGCTGAATCATGCGAGAAATTTCCGCATTCAGAAAAGTATTACCGAATCTACCTATCCATACAATAACCCATTTTGAAAAGGTAAAACAATGATGACAAATACCGAAAAAGAACTATCCACACAGGATTACCGAAAAATCGATCAGGCGCACGTCTGGCACCCACTCTTTCAGCATCAAACCTTGGATCAGACGGACCTGATTGTGTTCAAAGAAGCTCGCGGAACAACCGTCATCGACGCGGAGGGGCGCGAATATCTGGATGCCTACTCGGCGCTATGGAATGTCAACGTCGGATACGGACGACAGGAGATTGCTGATGCTGTCTATGAGCAGATCCAGACGTTGCCGTACTATCCGCATGCACAGATCAACATTCCCGCAACCCTGCTGGCTGAGAAACTCACCGAGATTTTGCCGGGGAATCTGAACCACGTTTTCTTCTGCAATGGTGGTTCTGAAGCCAATGACACCGCGATCAAAATTGCGCGACAGTACGGACGACAGAAATACCCCGGCGATAATCGCTACAAGATCATCAGTCGCTATCGTGGGTATCACGGCTTCACTTATGGGGCAATGTCCGCAACGGGCCAAACCCGTCGGCGGAAAGCCTTTGAGCCACTTGTTCCCGGTTTCATCCACGCCCAGCCGCCTTACACCTATCGACATGCCGCGGGACGCAGCGAATCGGAGTTTGGACTCGTCTGCGCCGATGAAATTGAACAGGTTATTCGGTGGGAAGGGCAGGAAACCGTCATCGCCGTTATTGCGGAACCGATCATCGGCGGCGGTGGGGTTATCGTGCCACCAGACAACTATCTTCCGAGGGTAAGAGAAATCTGCGATAAGTACGGCATCCTGCTGATCCTTGACGAAGTGATCACCGGCTTCGGCAGGACTGGAAAGATGTTTGCCTGTGAGCAATGGGGCGTGCAGCCCGACATCATCAGCCTCGCCAAAGGGCTAACAAGTGGTTATCTTCCACTCGGCGCTTGTGTCGCAAGCGATGCAGTCTTTGAAGAATTCCTCGGCGAGCCTGATGAGCATCGAGAATTTGCACAAGTTTGCACCTACGGTGGACATCCCGTTGCTTGCGCGGCGGGCGTGGCAAACTTGAAGATCCTCACAGAGGAGCGGTTATGGGAAAATGCCGAGCGCGTCGGAAGCTATCTGATTGAAAAACTGAATACGCTGCAAGATTTCCCGATTGTCGGAGACGTTAGGGGCAAAGGGCTGATGATCGGTGTTGAGTTGGTCAAGGATAACCACAAGACACCACTGGACACCGCTACAACGAAAAAGATCTGCGGGGCCATCCTGGAGAGAGGTATCATTGTTGGGCGAATTGGGCAGACCGTGGACGAGCCTGAAAATATCATTTTTATTGCTCCACCCTTGATTCTCACGGTTGCGGAGGCAGATCGAATTTTTGAAACGTTCCGGGAGGTACTTGGCCGCTTTTGAATCGGTAAGGACACCTATCCATAAATGTTATATTGAGCGCAACGAAAAATCTCGTTATAGAGACCCTCCGCTGCACCCAGAGAAAAGCAAAATTTTAGCGTTGCAACACCATCACTCTCATTTCGATGTATCTGTCGTTGGGTGTGCTAGCTCATAATCGTCCGCCTGGTGAATCGCCGGTACCGACCTTGACGTGAGTTCCCTCCATCTGCTTCACAACATGCTGGATACACTCGTCAACCGTCTTGAACGGGGGATGCGGATACGTTTCCAGACTAAAATTCAAGTCATTCGCGCCAAACGCGAACATGTCAACGCCGGGTTTGCCAAGCTGGCGTGCGTTGGTGACCGCGTTGACAGATTCTAGTTGCAAGCAAAGGATGCCGTTGTTGTTCCACCATTCGGCGTACTCCAGGCGGTCACGACGTTCCTTGACCCCGTACCCTGAGCTGGGTCCCCAACTCCTTTTGCCGATTGGGGGATAGTAGAACGCATTGATCGCTTCATCAACCGTTGCTTCATCCTCAACCTGTGGCACCACAATAGCAAAAGGACCCAGGTCGAGGTAGTTGCCGATGAGGTAAGCGTTCCGCGTGTGTTTGATGCGAAGCTGGACGGGTACCCCCAATTCCGCTGCTATGGCGCAAAACGCGACCAGGTTCCTTTCACTGAACGCCGCGTGCTGGGCGTCAACGCCAACAAGATCGTAGGAATCCTGACTGAGGATGTCTTCAAGTTGACTTTTTGAGACATCCATGGGCGCGTTTGCGACTTGAATAGTTTCCCTTTCGTGGATGCGTTGTTTCAACAATTTCTGATCTGACATATCTAGTGCCTCCGTTAAACAATTATATCAATTCTGGTAATGCGAGATCTACTGATAAGAAAGTCTACCATGATTTCGTGTCAGGTTTCAATTCAGAATTGGTCACCAAATTTTCTACTTGATTCCTTCACAGGTTTCTGCGAAAATAAAGCTATCCATTATTCATGATCTGGCTGCTCACTCCCCGTGATTCTTCTGGTCATTAACACATTCATCTGGGGAGTTACCGCGTCACAGGTAGTTCAACAAAAATTTCCGTCCTTATCCGTTTCGGGGTTCAGTTGAACAGCGCCATTGTCGCTGGAGAGTATTGGCGACTTTTTAGCGGGATGTTCCTGCATATTCGGATTGAACACTTCCTTTTTAACTGCCTGGCCCTCTTTTTTCTTGGAAAGGTATTGGAATCGCTGTATGGCAGATACAGGTTCCTGGCGATTTACCTCCTCACTGGATATTTTGGTAGCCTCCTGTTCCTCGCCTTTGGACCGCCGAATATCATATCAGTGGGTGCTTCCGGCACAGTATTCGGCATCATCGGCGCTCATATTAACCAATGGTGCTAGGTTCTGTTGACATTTGAGTATAAGGTTGTGGCATAATAGAAGAATGACGCCAATAACCTTACCTGATGAACAATGGAATAAGATATACCGGTTTCTTCTAAGCTGTCCCACCATCTATGTTGGCGACGAAGCTGCTACACGCCGCTTCGTCGAAGCCGTCCTGTGGGTGACTCGTAGCGGCGCTCAATGGAGACTTCTACCAGACACCTATGGCAAATCGAACACCCGCTACAAGCGGTTTGCTCGATGGTGCGACAAAGGTATCTTCACACAGATGCACCCCCACTTCGCCTCTGACCCCGATATCGAGTCGCTTATTGTGGACAGTACAATCTGCCGCGCTCACCCGTCTGCGGCGGGCACCTTAAAAAGCTGGCGCCTTAAAAAAAACGGTGGGACTGAAAACCAAGCATTAGGTTGCTCTCGGGGCGGTTTCAGTACAAAAAATCACATCACAGTTGACGGACTAGGCAATCCCCTAAGAATTCATCTGACACCCGGTCAGAGACATGACATAACTGAGGCGGAAGGGTTGATAATCGGATATAACAGTGAATATGTGATTGGAGACAAGGGGTACGATTCGGACGCTTTTATCGCGGTTATTGAGGCGAATGGAGCGATTGCGGTGATACCACCAAAAAGTCATCGTGTTGACCAAAGAACGTATGACAAACACTTATACAAAGAGAGACATCGGGTTGAATGTTTCATCAACAAGATAAAATGGTATCGTCGTATCTTCTCTCGGTTTGAGAAGCTAGCTGTCCGTTATTTTGGATTTCTCAGCTTTGTCGCCACTCTTATATGGCTCCCTTGAAATGTCAACAGAACCTAGCTATAAATCTGTTAAGGTGTTTGTTTATGAAGAATCTCTTTGGCTAGGATTTGGGCGACAAGGCGGCAGCCATCGTCTGATAGGTACCCTTCTCATTTTCCGATTGGTTGGCTTTCGCATTTGGTGCATCGGAAGCCGATGTGGTAGTATGCCCCTGACAGGGCGTAAGCACGTGCAGCGCAGCGGAGGTCGAATATCGCATCAAACCAACTCCCGCCCCGAACGACAAACGGTCCCTTCGCAGGAAGCGTCAGACGATTCACATCACGCCTGCGATAATGCGGCAGATAGCTATCTGCACACCATTCCGCGACGTTGCCTCCCATGTCATAGAGGGTATAGCCGTTCAGTTGGAAGGCGCCGACAGGTTTCAGGTATCGCCGCATATTTTTAACCCCACCACTGCGGATGCTTCTCACATCGTAGTTTGCCGCCTCCTCGTCAACCTGGTTCCCCCACGGATAGAGCAGATTCGGCGTCCTACCCCGCGCTGCTTTCTCCCATTCCGCCTCCGATGGTAAACGTTTCCCACGCCATTTGCAATATGCCTGCGCCGCTTCATAGGTGACATACGTCACAGAATACCGCTCCATGCTAGGAGGAAAATCGTTTCCGTCCCAATGCTTGAGATAATCCCGAACCTTGATGGCTGACTTTTGCCATTGAGGATTTGCCAGAACGAACACCTGATAATCGGCGTTGGTGACTTCGTATCGGTCGATAGAGAACGCATCCACTGATACTTGATGCACAGGCGTTTCATCGGGTCTGCCTTTATCACTTCCCATCTGGAATTGACCGGCAGAGATAAATATCATCTCTGATAATGTTAGATCCTGGGAATGCCCGATTGAGTTAATGGATAGTAAAACGTAAAACGTGAAACGCAATGAGTGATGAGTGAGTGAGTGATTACGCATGAGTTTTTCTTCTTTAATACTCAATCATTAGCTTGGCTAAGTGCGCCCTCCGCAATCTCCTCTTCCGCTGCCGTGCGCGGTGGGGTTGACATTTCGAGCTTGAAGGCGAGCATGTACATCATCACCACACCCAAAGCCCACCAAACAATCTGCCACACCCAGAGTTTCGGCAGACCGAAAATAAATGCCTTTGCATCGCTGCCCAAAACTACGCCAGGACCAATTGCGAAAATGAACCAGATTGGCGTTAGAATCCACATCAGCCTTTTGAGGCCCTGCTTTTCTGGCGGAACGCTTGCTGTCTCATGGAGATAGCCGTGAAACTCCGATATGCGTTTCAGATCTTCCGCTTTGGGCTGTGGGCCCAGATAGCTGACTAGCACCGCGATTGGCAGATTCAATAGAATGCCCCAACCAGCGCTGTGGATGGTCAACGGGTAGCGAAAACCTTGAATCATATACGTTACATTTACAGCAATGAGTCCGGCAATCAAACCGGCAACAATCCCTGGTCGCGTCAAGCGTTTCCAGAAAAGTGCACCGATTAATGCAGGATACATTTGAAATCCATAAGAAACAGCAAGTCCGCCAAGCAAGACCAGTTGATCACCGGAAATGAAAGCCACAATAAAAGCAAGCATCGTAATACAGATGACGCTCAAACGTCCAAACCAGATCTGCGCGGTGTGACTGGTATCCGGCTTGATATATCGCACAAACAGGTCACGGGTCACCATGCCGCCGCCTGTGGACATGTACGCCGCGCCTGTCGATTGCATCGCAGCCAGCGCAGCGATTGCCGTAAACACCAGAAGTGGCGTTGGCAATGTCTTTTTCATCAAAGTTGGAACGAGCGCGTCAGTGGCTAACTTGCCGTCGGGTGTTCTCAGATTGATCTCGCCCGCTTGATGCAAAATCTGTCCACCGAGTCCCTGGAATGCTGTGAAAAAGATGAGAACGGCGCCAACAATCAGTGATGAGGCAAAAACCTGTTGCCAGGGAAAAGGACGTGTGTCTTTGTTGCTGAACGCCCACATGGAAAATGCCGGTGCAGCTTGGATGCCCATCAAGGCGAACATATACGTGAGCGTTTTGATGCCTGTCCACTCAGGACCTGGCGCTTTGAATTTCATGATGCCAGGGACTTCCAGGAATTTTGCGTCAAGTCCATGCAGTTTTGCCGTGAATGCTGACCAGCCGCCGATTGCAACGACTGTGGAAATCCCGATGATAACAATTCCAGCAATCAGTAAAAGGCATTGCAGGCAATCAACCCATGCCACAGACCTCAAGCCGCCTGCAGCAACATAGAATACGACGACGGCTGAAAGTAAGATTGCGCCTCCGTATATCGGAAGGCCCGTCAGTCAGTTAAAGAGCAATCCGCACGCCTTCAACTGTACCGCCAGGTACGGGATGCTGAATACGAGCGCGACGATAACCGTCAAAATTCGCATGGCTTCACTACCATAGTAATATCGGAACATCTCTCCGGGGGTAATAAACTCATATTTCTTGCCGACAAGCCATTGCCGTTTTAAGAAGAGCACGCCGGAAAACGGAATCGTAATCGCATAAAACGACGCAAAGGCATACGCCAACCCCGATTTGAGAAGCGTCGCCGGATGTCCAACAAATGTCCAACCGCTGAACGATGTCGCTGTGGCAGCGAGGACAAACACCCAGAGCGGCAGTTGCCTACCTGCGATGAAATAGTCAGAGGCGGTTCTGGTTCGACGGAATCCTTTGACGCCCCAGAAAATACAGTAGATCCAGTATAGGGTCACGCCAAACCATACCCAAAATACTGCTTTTTCCACTTTTGTTCCCTTTCTCTTAAAGAATGCTTGTGATTTTTCTGATAGCCTTTGGGACAACTCACCCCAACACTCGCACGGAGTTTAGCAAAAAGGAGGGCGTTTGTCAAATGGAAAATTGAGGGAAAAAATCGGAGAATTGCAGGAAGCAATCTGTGACATAATACCAAATACAGCTTAAAATGAGCTTTTTCAGATTTTCGTATCAAGCTGGTTGAGGTGCTCGACTTGAGATTGAAAACTATCATTTAAAACTGAAAACGGTTAGGAGTTACGCAGTTGGTGTTAAAGTGTAAAGCGGTTGAGCCAGATAGGCACGAACCGCTTCTCTGATAAGCGAGACTTTCGCTTCAAACCAACTGATGCCGGTCAAAAAACAGTGCCGCTCTAGGCATAGAAACGCTCGCAATGCCAGCCCAATATGATGGCGTTGCGCAACTTCCTTGCGAACCATGCACCTCTCAACACCGACAAATTCTTGATGCCTTGATGGTATTGTTCAATTGCCCAAAACAGTTCGTCATACTTGAGTCAAAACAGTGCGTCGCTCGTTGCCTAGTATTCAATGTCACCGTGTGGGGAGACTATCTTGAAAACCTTAATCAATCCATATCCCTTTAGATGAACGATGCTTCCTCTCTCACTAATAGCCAGTTCGCAGACCCGCTGATTGCCCCGGTTATCTAGTTTGACCCGTCGATTGGACTTCAATTGGGTGAGCCAATGCCATCGATAGTTCCGAATCGTCAAAAGATTCTTCAAACTGCTGTACCAACTGTCAAAGACCACACACTCCGGAGAAAAGCCTCTCGCATGAGCATTGGAGATTAGAGCTTGAAAGTGATTATTTTTGGTCAAGCTATCATTGCGTTTATTATAGAGGCGGTAATCGCAGGGAATGTGACTGTCGCCATCAGTCCACATCAGAGTAATGAGGTTAATCCCTGAGACCACTTTTTTGTGTTTGCCTGACCAATGGCGGGTCACCCGCTCTATTTTTTGTGCATAGGGTTTGTCAAGGGTTGAGTCGTCTATGACCAAAATCCCCCGGTCTTGGGTGACATAAGCCTGTGACTCTTGCCACAATTGTTGTGGATTGGGTGTAAGCCGATAGAGGAATCGATTCAGCGAGTCATGCGCTGCCGGGGTGTTCTGTTGAGGTTGGACTCTGGCAGCCTCGGTACAACTGTAGTATCTGGGAGTCGCAATTAGAAAGTTGATATAGTCATATTCATTGCATTGGGGTCGATTCATAGCCTTTATTATAATCTATTTTCTGTCCAAGTGCATAACTCCTAACGGTATAAGAGGCAATACACGTAACAATGCACAAATAAAAAAGGCTACTTCATAATGAGTAGCCCTATCATGGCTGATTTCTCCTGATGTCAAGAGGGTTATCTGTACGCCCGGTGGCAATTCTGTGAAAAGTGTTTTTTACTCTCTCAACCAATTTTCTACGGTGAGATCTTCAACCCATTGAAAATGCGAATCATCTGGGACAAGAATCAAGTTTCGGGTCAGTGCCGTGGCAGCAATCAGGATATCTGCATCTGGTATGGGTCTCCCTCTCCGTCTCAGGTCTACATGGATGTCCACCGCTTTATCGAAAACTTCCTGACCGTCCCAAAATAGCATTTGGAAATTTTGGCGGATTGCCTCAAAGTCCCTGAACTTTCTTGTGGCGTTTACGGCTAAAAGGCCACGTTTAATCTCATAGTAGCTGACCGCACTCGTAGCATGAGGCCCCTTAGAAAAATTGGCTTCGTCCCATTTTGCAACTACCATTTCATTCTTGTTGATTCGGGCGCTAATGATGTTCGTGTCAAGAAGATACAACATCATCTTAGGAATTACATAGTTGCCCCTAATTATTCCACTATTCCTACATCTTGAATCTTGATCGGGATTCACGATGCAAGATTCAGGTACGGCAGGACTTGTTTAATATGAAGTGCGTAACTCCTAATCATCTATATTCTATCAGCAGAATCAGGTTCTGTCAAATCCAAATGACGACAGACGTTTCACACCCTAAATCTTGAAAATCTCTCCCAAACGACTACCCAGCACGCGCCCAGAGGCAAGAAGGCACGCTGTTAAAATGAACATTCCCACGACGCCTAACGCACAGGCAACATACGCGCCGCCAACAGGACGTTGTGAGAGGCTCCAGATTGCCTTGGTAATTGGGTTGTACTGATCGCGCATCGCAAGGATTAAGCTATCACTCACTTCTAGCATGGAGAATGAGAACACGAGAATCGATCCGGCAATGATATTGGCAATCACAAGGGGCAGCGTAATCTTATAGAGCGTCCGCACCGAATTTGCGCCGAGATTCTGTGAAGCTTCTTCGTAAGTAATGCTGGTCTGCTGAAGGCCTGCATAAATTGACCGGAGCATATACGGCAGACGCCTCACGGCATAGCTGATGATTAAGAGGGCAATTGGGTTTTGACGGGGATCTAAGACGGATACGATGGATTGGGGCAGATGACGAAGCAGCAGCGTCGTGTCCGCAAAGCTACCGACATAGCCAAAAGCGAGCGCGACGCCGGGGAGTGCTAAGGGCAGCATCGCGATTGCATCAAGCAGATTCTTGAAGGGGATGCGCTTACGGGTGAGGAGATATGAGATAATAATCCCAAGGATGAGCCCGAGTAGCGTGCTGAAAACACTGTATAACAAACTGTTTTTTATGCTCGGCCATGTGTCATCGTGGGTAAATACCGTCGCATAATGTTTCAATGTGTAGCTCTTGGGCAGCACACTCAACCGCCACTGACTTGCGTCAGGAGTGAGCGAAGTCAAGATAATGCTGATATGCGGCAACAGCGCCATGAAGATGATCGCTCCCACGAAAAAATAGATCGCGGCGCACATCCAGCGGCTTGCCTGAACCTCACGTGAACCAACATGTCCGCGTCCGAGCATCGCATACTGTTTCGTTCCAGCCCAACGCTTAGAGATGTAGAACGCAAGGGCTGTCAGCACAATAATCAGGACGACGAGCGCGTACCCCATCGGGTTGACGTTGGCGTCAGTAACTTGACGGAAAATCCGTACGGCGATGACTTCATTGTAATCGAATATCAGCGGCGTGCCCAGATCGGTGAATGCCCAGATGAAAACCAGGATTGCCCCAGCGAAATATCCGGGAAGCATGAGCGGTAATATCACCGTCCAGAAAAGTTTCAAGCGCGATGCCCCCATGTTTTCGGCGGCTTCCTCCAGACTCGGATCAACGTTTGCCAGCGCCGCGACAACGTTGAGATACATGATTGGGTAGAGGTGCAGGGTTGCCAGCAGGGCCACGCCCCAAAATCCGCTGCCGAACCAGTCGATCGGTTCTGCCAAATCCATGAGTCCAATCTTGTTCAGGAAGATGTTCACGCTGCCGTACAAGCCAAAAAGCTGCTTCATGCCAATTGCTCCGACAAAGGGTGGCATAATAATTGGGATGAGGATCACCCCCTGCAAGGCGCCACGTCCGGGGAAGCAATAACGGGTGAGGAAATAGGCGAGCGGCAGGCTAACGAACGTCGTCATCAGTGTCACCACCACCCCGATCTTGAAGCTATTGATGACGAGCTCACGGATACTCTCATCCGTAATCATCAGCTTGAAATACTCAATGCTCAGACGGTCGTTAATCCAGAAGGATTCTTTGAAAATGTACAGGAGTGGATATATCAGAAATGCGAAGAAGAAGAAGATAATCGGCAGGAGAAGCAGCGGGACAGAGGGCGTTAAATCGTATTTTCTCAGCATAGATTCGATAGGTAATACTCTGTAACATAAATTATGAGAGCTGAAGTCCAGTGAGCAGATGCTTGCTGACCCCCCCCGCCTGCGGGGGGAATAAAGGGGGGGGGAGGAAGAACGAGGCAAGAACGGGTCGTAAAACGTGACAGGTCAGAAGAACTCTCTTATGACGCATTACGTTTTACGCATTACGTTTCACGACCCCCTTTCTGACGCAGATTGTTGTACATGTCAAAACTTACTTTACAGTGTAGTAATTACCCGGAACTTTTAATTTGATAGATTTCTGGATATCCCTTCGCGTCGTTTCCCCTCGAACGCAGTACAGGGCTCTAGGGCAAGCGACGGCTTTAGCCGGTCGCTCTTTCGCAAAGACCCGGCTAAAGCCGCCTGATAGATCGCCTGTCCCGATCCCATCAGGGGATGCGAGGACCGGCATCCAAGGTAAGCATACGATTATCGAAATAATTATGTCCGGTTACTTATGACGTAGGGACATGAGAGCAATCCCCTACTTTTGCGCGATAGCGAGGTTTCGATGAAGGCCACACATGAGCTCTCGAGATTTGAAATTTGGCGAGAAATCGTACAGCCCGTAGTGAAGCAACCCATCATTTGCAACAATCTCATCTTCAACAGGATCGAAAACCAGACGTTGCAAATATACATTCTTGTGCCCGATCCTTTGTACATCCATGTTCCGCCGTTTTGTAATTTGTACGGCTTCCTGAAGTTCAGGTGGGATCGGCTCGTGATTTCGACGCATCTGTAGATATTTCTTCATCACATGCCAACGCTTGGGACCGCCGTTATAAAAGCTATAATCCGTCCAGTGATACGGATCTGGATCTTGCGCGAGGTTGAGTTCATCTTTGAGGATTTTGGCATTCTTGCTGTAAAAATCCAGACACTCATCGAAGCGATAGGCCCCATCCCGCTTGATATGATAGGCCGCCAGGAAAGCACCAATGTGAGGGGCTTTCAGAAGATTGATGTAATATTGCCCGGTCGGATTTTCTTGGCGATTGTAGGTGCCCTTTAGCTCCTCTTCCAATCGGACGAGATAGTCCGCCCAGGTCAGTCGCGTCCCCGTCCAATCCTCGCCAGGGCTGAGAAACTCAAAAAAAGGACTATACACAGGCGTACTTGGATCTAAAATGTGGCGAATCAAGTTGGGTAAGACTGCAAGATTATTCTGAGCGATGCCAATATCATCGTTGCCAATGGCATTCGTATTGCGGCCGACTGTGGTTTCATTGAAATCGGTCTCAATTTCAAAAATCTTCAATAGCCGCAACGGGTCTACGCCGGCAACCTGTCCCGCAATAAGCGCGAATGGAAAGTAACGTCGTCCCTCAAACAGCGTTCTGCTTAACGCCATCGTGGAATATCTCGGCACGTTTAATCGTTTTTGGTATACCAGTTCGTTCGTGGTAATCCCATATACTTTCTGCTCAGTTTCCGGATCAAAATTGTTATAGATACTATATGCTTGATCGATCGCTGGTTGAATCCGTTGATTAAAGATCATTTGGTAATCGGAGCGCACTTTCTGGTCGTAAACGATAACGTGCTGCCCATCCCAATCGCTTCGAGCATATCCGTCTATAGTGAGCTGAATCAACTTCTCTTGGAAAGTTTGACCCGGTTTCGTGAGTTGCTCCAGAACATCATCAATTGCAGCGTCCTGTACTTTCTTCTGGTTTGTGAGCGTGAAGGTAACGGTCTGATTGTTTTTAAGATAGTGCCAGAACGTCTCTCGCTCCCTCACCACGCGATAGGCTAGAAAGGCACCAAGCCCCAGCGGAAGCAGGAGGCAAATGGTGAGAGTAGCTCGGACAAACATCCGAAAAAAGTGCTTCGCCCGTGCGGTGAGAGAAGTTTCTGGAATATACGGCGGGAGAATTTCACTCAGACGTTCATTTATTTCTTGCTGTTCAGAGGAATGTGTCTCAGTAGGATAAGACTCTAATGTCTTCGGTAATGTGTTCATGGTCCTCATCTCCATTCATGGTCCTCATCTCCATAGGATAAAGTAAAGATTTCAGTGGTTTGGAGACCGGGCTGGTGTTCTATCATTAACCCCTTGAGGGCCCATGCTGTGACTCCATCCATGCGTGAAACGTAAAACGTAAAAAATTGTCCGGCTTACGTTTCACACTTTAGGCCTCTTAGGTCGGTGTTAAGCGGTGCTCCTGAAGAAGTATTCCAACTGCTCAAGCGGGGTGTCCAACTGCATTGGCATCAACTCGTTAATAAGCGATCGAAGTTGATTTTCACGCCCTGGGACGCTCTGAAGTTGCAGATTTTGCGTGTTCAAGTATTTCTTCAGTTGCTCTACGAGGAAGGTCTGCAACCCTTTCCCAGATTCGTGCAATTGTGCCGGCAGCAATGCGGGAACATTAATTCCGCTGATAAAGATCTCAATCAGCTCCAATTGGTAGTCAATCTGTTCGGCGATTTGCTCGTATTTCTCAATTGCAGACTCACGCACCTGATCATTGAACCCTGCGACATCACGATGGACAAACTCCGTATAAGTAGTATTCCAATTATTTTCATTGAATTGCTCGTTAGCGGTGCAAAACTCTTCCAACTTTTTCGTAATCTTCGTTAGCCGATTCGATAAAGCCATGTTGATGTCGTCATGAAGGGTAGTGATCAGCGGGGCAAGTGTTCTAAGGAATTCAAGCTCAAATTCCTTATAATTCTCATCCGATTCCCGCTGCATCAGTTCAATCAGTTGATTAGAAATATCGCGCAAGTCGGGAAACTCCTTCAAATGAAGTTGAACTAAGATGTAAGCAGATTTTGCCAGACCAAAAGCAACATCAAGCGCGGAGTCGTTGGCTTGTTCTTGAATATGCTGAATGGCTTTTTGGACCTCCAGCAACCGCTCGTAAAAGCTCATTTGTCCCTCTGTTTTGTCAAGGGTGTAGGTGCGGGAGTTAGGCACTTCAAACGCTTTCTTCGTGAGGATCTCACGTCTGTCATTGATTTCACGATGGCGTTGCTTATCTTCCGCATCTTCAAGGGCTTGTGCAAGCGATTGGACAGGCTCTTGAAGCGCATCAACCTGGACGCGGATGGGCGGATAGTGGGTGTAGCGGAAATCTGTCGTAATGTCGCGAATCCCCTCTAACAACTCGACAAGGATCTCTTCATACGCTTGATCTTCGAGAGGCGAGTACTCCACTTCTTCTTGTTCCACATCTTCTTCTTCGTCTAATAACCTTTGCACAAATTGATAGAGATATTCAAGTTGGTGCTCTTGTAGCAAAGAGGTCTCTGTATAGAAGCAGAGTTTATCCTTCAAAATTGCACAACCATCAGTGACTGCCCCCCGGTCCAGGCTCAACGCTGCGAGGCTGATATGCATCAAATCCTCCTCAATTTCTGAGAAGTGTTTCTCAAAGACAAAGGCTAGCATCTCATACATTTCGTCCGGAACGGGTTCGGGGCGGGTTTGATCGAGGGTTGGACGCTGACCGGGGTGTCCCCCACGCGCGGGTTGACGTGCTTTTGTGATAATTAAGGGGCGCTCTTCATCTTCTGGAAAGCTGGTAGATCGGCGCATAGAAGTTCGTTGGTTGTATAGGTTGAGTGCCTCCTGGTAGTGTTGGAGCAGCTCCTCATTGCCGAGTTCGATCAGTAAGGACTCAATAGTATTCTTCGGATCGATGACGATACCTTCCTGGGCGAGTAATCGATTCGACAGGGCGGCAAACCCATCGGCCCCCAAATTCCGGAAGGGGCGCAGCAAATATGCCCGTTGACCGTCAATACAGATTTTATGTTGCCCGAGTGGAAAAAACTGTTCGACAGGCTTCCGATCACTATCGAACCAGATCTCCAGCGGATAGGTCTTGTTATAAACCTGGAAATTGATCGCTCTGGTTTTGAGTTGATTAAACAGCCCCTGATTGACGTGAGCCAGATCATTTGCATCAACAAGGATGGCAGAAGAATTGTCGTCCGTATAAAAGTTTGCTTCAATGATCCGGTCTTCTGGAAGAAAATGACGTCGTTCGATGATATGTGTTCCTGTGGCGTTTTCATTCGTAATTGCAAGCCGCGGGATGTCATACGCATCGTAGTAGTAATAAGATTTCCAACTCAAGGAGCGCCGTCTCATTTTCTCAAACAACTGATACGACAAACGCTCCTTGACTTGCCTTTCACGTCGTGTTGCCGTTTCCTCATAGATGGCAATTTCCTCAGTGGCCTCAGGCGCTTGCAGGCTGAGTTGCGGGAGCGTCGAAGTCTTTTTCTTTCCTGAAAGGTGCGTGAGTGTGTTCTCAATATATTTACTCCAATTTGTCATACTCATCTCCTTAGAATTTTGGCGTACGATCGCCACTAGTCTAATCTGTAGTCTATATCCACCACTATGTGGAACGCTTTTGCTGAAATAGTTGTTTCATTTTTGAGCAATCTAGTGTATAATTTCCAAAAGTCCGAATTCATAATTACTTGTGAACTTATTGAATCCTCAGTTCTTTATCAGACAACTAATTTATTATAGCACAACTTCTCATGGAAGAAAAGAAGAATCTCACTACAGTGGAAAATCCTCAGCAACTAATGAAGCATGAGGCTTCAGCGGATCGTCTACCCTCAGAATCCCTGAAACAGGTGTTGTTAGGGTTAGATTTATTGGTGGAGGACTTTGAAAAATCTGATAGTTTTGTGAATCAAATCGAACATTTTATTTCAGCCCCGCTGGCGTTTGATGTGCTTCAGAGAAAGGTCATACATCTCATCGAAAGCCTTAAAACCGTCACGGAGCGGTCAGTTGAAAATTACCAATATCTCGCCGACGTCCTCGAAGATATCTACCGACAGACAATTGAACTGGAAAATGCAATCGGTGAAACCCACGAAAGCCTTAACGCTCGCTTCACGTTCTGGCTGCACACATTTCAATCTGGAAATCGGAGTGAGGGAAAGACCTCACGCGAAATCCCAAACTTTTCGGAATTTCTCGATTTGCTCGCTGCAAGGCATGGTCGCTACGCTTACTTTTTAGCGCCATTCGAATCAAAACCGCTTCTCATTTGCCGGTATATCCCACTTGATTCCAGTGCAGCAAACTTTGCGGCCGATGCCCTGCAATTTTCCACCTACGTTGCACCGCCGACCGGATCGTTTCGCGTCTTAAAAAGAGCATGGGATAAACTGTTCAAATCTCCCAATAAAAGTGTGTTACACCTTTTTCACCATTCTCGCTCCAGGTCGTTACTTGGAACATTCAAGCGACGTTCATCGGTCTTGATGACCCCCTATCGCCCCTATCAACATAGCGAACTGGATCAACTTCCCAAAATCGTCTATGATTTCATCAATATCTACGGCATTTCCGGATGCTGTCACGTCCACCTGTTAAAGCGCGATGATCAATGTGCTGTGTTCGCAACACAGCGACACGTCCAGTTTGACGGGCGTTCAGTTCAGTTGTCCGACGCGGATTGCCCCGGCGAATCACCGAAAGACCGTCATCGGCTAATCATTGAATAGAGGCGTGAAACGTGAGGCGTGAAACGTGAGGCGTGAAACGTGAGGCGTGAAACGTGAAGGGTTTCGTTAATTTGCTACTTTCTACTATACACTAAACTCAAAAATCTGTCAACACAAAACATTCAATTCAATCTAAAGAAAACTGAAATCATTTAAGTGTTGACAAGCCCAATCAGATTTGGTATGCTTTAACATTCAAGGAGATGTCAAATATCCTGCGGGGCACGGGAATGCCCCGTCCTTTCAGGGAGGTTTTAACATTGAGAAATTTTGAGTTTTTTGAACCCACAACAATTGAAGAAGCGTCATCCCTGCTTACCCAATACAATGGTAAAGCTCAACTTTTAGCCGGCGGAACAGATCTTATTATCGCAATGAAAGATCGGGCGATGACGCCTGAATACGTTATCAGTTTGGAAAAAATTCCTGAATTAGATGGCGTCACATATGATGAGGGCAACGGTCTGCGAATCGGCGCCATGACAAAGATGCGGACATTGGAACTAGATCCAATCATCCGTGACCGGTACGCAGCCATTGCGGAAGGGGCGGAAGAGGTTGGTGGCATCCACATTCGCAACCTTGCAACGATAGGTGGTAACATCAGTCATGGGTCGCCTGCTGCAGATACTGCTGCGCCGTTGTTGGTATTCGGAACACAGGTCAACATTGCTAGCACAGATGGTGAGCGCACGGTGCCAATCGAAGAATTCTTCCTGGGACCGGGAGAAACTGTGCTAAAGACAGGGGAGATTGTTACGGCGTTTGAATGTCCGCCGCCTCAAGCAAATGAAGGTTCGCAGTATATCAAACAAAAAATCAGAGAAGTGATGGATCTCGCCTTCGTTGGCGTGGCAACATCTGTAAAACTGAATAATGGCGCCGTAGAAGATACGAAGATTGGGCTTGCAGCCGTGGCGCCCACTCCCATTCGAGCGACCGATGCCGAGGCGATCATTAATGGGCACTTCCTAACAGCGGATCTGTTGGAACAAGTGGCAGTTGCCGCCTCGGCTCAATCACGTCCAATTTCAGATCTGCGGTGTTCAGCCAAATATCGTCGAGAGATGGTCGGCGTCTTAACCCGGCGGACTATTCAGACCGCGACTAACCGCGCACAAGGCTAGTTCAATCTTCCAAAGGTTCAAAACCTTTGAAAGGTTAGAGATTAAACGAGGAGAAATCAGATGAAGAAGTATCCAGTCAGTTTGACAGTCAACGATGATCAGTATGACCTGCTGATCGAACCTAGAAAAACACTGTTGGCGACCCTTCGTGATACGATTGGTTTAACGGGTACAAAGGAAGGCTGTAGCACTGGTGACTGTGGGGCTTGCACAGTTATTGTGGACGGGAAATCCGTGACATCTTGTATGGTGCTTGGTGTGAGCGCCAATGGCAAAGAGATCACAACAATCGAAGGACTTGCGAGCCGCGATCAATTGCACCCCATCCAGCAAGCATTCATGGATAAAGGTGGGTATCAGTGTGGCTTCTGCACGCCGGGGTTCATCGTCGCGTCCAAAGCATACCTTGATGAAAACCTGAATGCAACAGAAGCCGAATTGAGACATGCACTCGGTAACAATATTTGCCGATGCACGGGGTATACGAAGATTATCGAAGCGGTGATGAGTGCGGCTGAAGTTATGCGTAGTAACGCGTGATGCGTATTACATTACATATTGCGTATTGTGGTGACCCTACATTTTATACTGTGCAACGGCATAAACTATGTTTTTCTGTTGTCATTCTCAGCGAAGCGAAGGATTTTGTTATTCAGAGATCCTTTGTCAGGAAGCTACCCTGAGCGAGGCCGATAACCGAAAAGTGCAATTTAATGCGGTGTTGAGTATACTCATCACGCTTCACGTTTCATTCCAGAATTCGAAAAAGGAGTATTTTTCATGTCAGAATATTCAGTGATTGGCAAAAGTCTACCTAGAGTTGATGCACTTGAAAAAGTGACGGGTGCGGCGCAGTACGGGGCAGATGTTCTACTGCCCGGTATGCTTTATGGGAAGTTTGTTCGCAGCAAACACCCCCATGCGAAGATTCTTCATATCAATACAAGTGAAGCGGAAAAGCTGCCTGGTGTGCGTGCTATTATTACGCAGGAGGATGTCGAGAGTGGGCGACGGGTCTTTGCTACTGACAAAGTCCTGTACCTCGGTGAACCCATTGCGGCAGTTGCGGCAACCGATCCGGACATCGCAGAGGAAGCCATCGATCTCATCAAAGTCGAATATGAAGTGCTACCCGTCGTTCAGGACGTGATGGAAGCCATTAAGCCTTCGGCGCCGCACTTGCACAGCGGTGATACAAAAGATGGTCCGACCCGCCGAGCGATTAAAGCGAAATTGAAAAAGTTCGAAGATGACAGTTCGCAAGATCACAGCACGGAGATTGACGAGTTAAATGCGCAGTTGAAAGACCTTGAAGATGAGCTCTATTACAACATCTCCGCTGAAACACACTCTGCGGCTGGCGATATCGAACAAGGCTTCGCGGAATCAGATCTTGTTGTCGAAGACACATACATCATTCCCCGGGTCCATCAGACCTACATGGAGCCGCATGTCTCCGTTGCTGATGTCGAGTCCACCGGAAAAGTTACGGTGTGGGCAAGCACACAGGGCCCCTTTGCCATCCGATCCGGCATCGCTGGAACGCTTGGTATTCCGCTTAACCAGATTAACGTCATCCCGACAACAATGGGCGGTGGATTTGGTGGACGGTTCGGCGTTGTGCTCACGCATGTGCCTGCTGTCCTCCTTTCCCAGAAGACAGGACGTCCGGTGAAGATTCAGATGACCCGCGAAGAGGAGTTTACCGATGGCCGTCCGGCGCCGGGATGTGTCATCAAGCTGAAGACCGGTGTGAAGAACGATGGCACAATCCTCGCTCGTGAAGGCCTTGCTTTCTGGGATTCCGGCTCCATATCTGGCGCCTCGATCGGTAGCACTATTCGCCTGCGTGGCGTCTATAAATTCCCGCACCTGAGGGTTGACGCGTACGGCGTTTACACCAACAAGTCTGGGACAGCCGCCTATCGCGCGCCGGGGACGCCGCAAGTCGCTTTCGCCGGCGAATCTCAGCTTGACGAGATCGCACGCAGACTCAACCTGGATCCAGTCGAATTCCGCCTCAAGAATATGCGGGTCGAAGGCGATCCGGTGCCTGCAGGCGCGAAAGAGCCGAAAGTCGGCTATAAGGAAACCCTGCAAGCTGTCGCTGATGCAGTTGACTGGAAGAATCGGACGAAAGGACCGAACCAAGGTTGGGGCGTAGCAATTGGCGATTGGACAAATGGCTGTGGCCCCGGTGGGATGTACGTCTCTATCCACGAGGATGGCAGCGCCCGAATCTTCCACGGCTCGATAGACATCACCGGCACGGATACGGCACTTGCCCAGATCGTTGCTGAAGTCTTGACCCTTCCTTATGATGAGGTCACCATCACTCGCGGCGACACCGATTCTGCGCCCTATGCAACCGGTTCTGGCGGCAGTGTCGTGACCTTTACGATGGGCAATACCGCCAAGCTCGCGGCTGAAGACACGCGACAACGTCTCCTTGAGCTCGCCGCTGAAAGGCTGAACATGTCGATTGATGACCTCGAACTCAAAGATGGAAAGGTTTCAACGGTTGTTGGAGATCCACCGAAATCTATTGGATTCGGTGAGTTGGCAGCCTACAGTCTTTCAACAACAGGGGGACCCATCATTGGCAAAGGTTCGTTTGCACGTAAGCCGAGCACGCCCGCTCTCGCTGCACAAATTGCAAAGGTCGAGGTCGATCCGGACACTGGTAGAATCAAGGTACTGAAGATGGCATCATCACAGGATGTCGGCTTTGCGATTAACCCAATGGCGGTTGAGGGGCAGATTGAAGGCGGAACAGTGCAGGGCTACGCCTGGGCGACCATGGAGGAGATGCAGTATAACGAGAACGGCAACGTGAATCCGGGCTTCGTCGATTACCGTGTGCCGACCACCGCAGACCTCCCCACGGTAGAGTCGGTTATTGTTGAGGTTGAATCACCCCATGGCCCCTTTGGCGCAAAGGGTGTCGGTGAACCGCCGATCACACCAACGCTGGCAACGATGGCAAACGCCGTCGCCGATGCGGTTGACGTCCGGATTACAGAACTCCCGATGAAGCCGGAAAAGGTTGTCGAAACGTTGCATAGCAACGGGAAGTAACTCACGCTTTTCCCATCTCCTCCTCTATCGGGAGGGGATGGGATTAGTGTATGCTCTCAATGAGAGCACACATTAAAGATCTATAAAAACAGATACGATTAGAAAAATCACATCGAGAAAAGGCATGTGGAATTTGATCAGTTCATGAAAGAACTCGCCGTTGACTTTCTAGCGGAGATTGTTTCTCTTTTCTTGCCGGACTTGGCACGGTGATTAGATTTCTCCCAGACAAAAGATCTTAACAAGATGCTTTACACTGCCTCTCCCAAAAGAGTGGCAGATAGAGAAACATCTATGTTTGGCGAAATTAAAAACGCGCTTGGCGAACTGCTAGACTACAGCTTCCATACGGGTAAAGAAGAATCCAAAAACATTGTCGTCCTTGGTCACGGCGTGACCGGCAACAAAGACCGGCCTTTCATCGCGGCGTTGGCGGAAGGCTTGGCGGCGGCAGGCATTCCAGCCTTACGCATCTCCTTCTCCGGCAATGGCGACTCGGAGGGCAAATTTACCGATTCAACCATTTCCAAAGAGGTTGAGGATCTGGGAGCTGTACTCGACGCCGTGAACGGTTACACCGTCTGTTACGTCGGTCACAGCATGGGTGGAGCTGTGGGTGTGCTTCGGGCAGGGGTAGACGATCGCATTAAGTTACTCGTTTCTTTGGCAGGCATGGTCCACACCAAGACTTTCGCGCAAACTGAATTCGGCGATGTCACCCCCGGAGAAGGCTTCATGTGGGACGAACCCAATTGCCCGCTCTCGCAAGCCTACATGGATGATTTGACGCAGATTGACACGGTTGTTGAGCTCGCACCGCAGATCGCCGTGCCGTGGCTTTTCGTTCATGGCGCCGATGATGACGTTGTGCCGATTCAAGATTCCTACGACATCTTCGACGAGGCAAACGAGCCCAAACAATTCATTGAAATTAAAGGCGCAAACCACGTATTCAGTGATGAATTTACTCCCCTTATAGTCGAGAAGGTGGCCAACTGGATAACAACTCAGTGGTTTCATAAGTCCGTATAGGGTTGACCTGACAGGTTTTTGAAACCTGTCAGGTCTGGGGGCAAACCCTATATGAATTTAAGAAATAGACCACGCAGTTTGCCCAATTCGATCAGAAGACGAAAGCGTAGATCCGGGAATGTGTCCACTTTGCTTCTCTGAACATCTTCATCAACTTGCCGCCGTTGACACCAAGACCTACTGGCGTTGCGACGTATGCTGCCTAACGTTTCTTTCGCCAGAACATCACCTTTCTCCAGAAGCTGAACTCGCCCAGTATCAGTTGCACGAAAACAACCCTGAAGATGCCCACTACCGCAAATTTCTCAGCCGACTGACCGACTATCTTGTACCCAAGCTCTTTCCGGGCGCAGAAGGTCTCGATTACGGCGCTGGTCCCGGACCGACACTCTCAGTGATGCTCGAAGAACAGGGGTTTCCCATGAGCATTTATGATCCCTTTTTTGCCCCGAACACAGACGTGCTTGAGCGGATGTATGATTTTATCACATGCACGGAAACCGTCGAGCACTTCTATCAGCCAGCCAAAGAATTTCAACGGCTGGATCACCTGCTCCGGCGCGGTGGGTGGTTGGGCAGCATGACGGAGATACTGGAATCGGACGAGGGTTTTCCCGGGTGGTATCATCGCGAGCCCACGCATGTGTGCTTCTATAAGCGAGAAACGATGGCGTGGATCGCCGAGCGATATGCCTGGGAGGTCGAGTATCCGCGGAAGAACGTTACACTGTTTCACAAGCCTGAACAACATCTCAAACAAGGAGGAGAATAATATGGCACGAATTAAACAATCCGCAACAGGATGGAGTTTCATTCGAGAGGACTTTACCCCCGAAGAGTTTATCAGGGGCGCAGCCAAAATCGGCTTATCGGCAGTCGAACTGATTGATCAAAAGTATTGGCCGCTTGCGCAGGAATTGGGACTCAAGATTGCGACCTTTGGTGGACACGACACGCTGACCGATGGACTCAACAAGCGCGAAAACCACGACCGTATCGAAAATGAACTTCTCGCAAGCATTGAACTTGCCATCGCTAATGACATCCCCGGCGTGATCGTCTTCTCCGGCAATCGTTATGAAGGCGTGTCCGATGAAGAAGGAATTGACATCACGGCGGAAGGGTTGAACCGAGTGACGAAAGCCGCAGAGGAGAAAGGAATTAATCTCTGCCTGGAGTTGCTCAACAGCAAGGTCGATCACCCCGATTATCAGTGTGATCACACCGCATGGGGAGTGGAGGTGTGTAAGCGCGTGAATTCGCCGCGTGTGAAACTGCTCTACGACATCTACCACATGCAAATTATGGAAGGCGACATCATCCGAACAATCCAGGAGAATATTGAATATATCGCACACTTTCACACCGGGGGCAATCCCGGTCGCCACGAGCTAGATGTAACGCAGGAGATCCTTTATCCACCTGTAATGCGAGCCATCGTGGAAACGGGCTACGAACTCTATGTTGGACACGAATTTATCCCGAAAGGTGATCCGATTGAAGGGCTGCGAGCAGCGTTTCATCTGTGCGATGTTAGGTGAATCAGCAGACCTGTGAATCTACGCATTACGTTTCACGTTTTACGCATAGGAAATGTTTTCAAGATGGCATATCCAAAGTTACTAACGGCTATGAACCTCGTCTACTACTGCATGATTTTCCTTACGCTTTGTATCTTCGGCTGCGGAAACGGCGATGATGATTCCTTTGAATCAAAGCTTGATCCGGATTGGCAAATTCAGAGCAGCGCATTCGTAGAAGGAGGAGAGATACCCCAGCGCTTTTCTTGCGAAGGTGAGGACATTTCACCGGCGCTTTCCTGGGCAGACTCACCTGCGCGGACCCAAAGCCTAGCGCTGCTGATGGACGATCTCAACGCGGGCAATTTTACGCATTGGATTTTGTATAATCTTTCAACGGAGCTTCGCAAGCTCGACGAGAATATCCGGCAAGGACCAGCAGTCGATGAACTTAACAGGGCGAATCAGGGCAAGACAGACTTTAGTCGTGACGAAGTCGGTTATGGTGGACCTTGCCCGCCGAGTGGTTCAAGGCACCGGTATCGCTTTCGCCTGTTTGCCCTTGATGCCAAACCCAATCTTCCGCCTGAGGCATCACGCACCGATTTTTTGGATGCCATCAACGACCACATTATCGCTTTTGCACAACTGACGGGGGTATTTAGCCGATGATGGACTTTAACCTTTGAACGGTTTTGAACTTTTCAAAGGTTGGTTCACTGGAAATTCGGGAAGGTCAACGGCATATCAGTAAACACCTTTTCATCAATCGTCAAAACTCCCTCAACAATTGGTTTGAACCCCATCGCATTAAGGAGATCGCGCTCAATGTCGATCCCCGGTGCAACTTCCTTCAATACGATGCCCCGATCGATCAGTTGGAAAACAGCACGCTCAGTGACATATAGAACTTCCTGTCCCGTCTCACGAGCATATCTGCCGCTAAACGTAATCTGCTCAACCTGATTGACAAACTTCGAGGCAACGCCTTCCTTAACAACCCTAACCTGCCTATCTCGGATCTCGACCTCCGCCTTCACAGAAAGCGTACCGCAGAAAACCACCTTCTTCGCGTTCTGCGAAATGTCGATGAAACCACCGCAGCCGGGGAGACGGTCCCCGAACTTGCTGACATTCACATTACCGTGCCGGTCCACCTGGGCATGCGACAGAAACGCAATGTCAATTCCCCCGCCCTGATACGAATCAAACTGGTACGGCTGATCCAAGATCGCCATCGGATAGTACATCGCCCCGGAATCCAGCCTGCCCGCAGGGATACCGCCCAAACTTCCTTGCTCAATACTTAGGGTAATCTGATCTTTGATTCCGCTCTCCTCGGCGATCATTCCAACCCCAAAGGGCATGCCAAACCCCAGATTCACAACGGAATCTGGATGTAATTCCTGTGCTGCCCGCTTGACAATGACTTTGCGCTCATCAAACGGAAGCGTGCCCATACTAAGGTCGCCTCCGCGGGCATCTCCGCACAGCGCCGGATCATAATCGATCTGATAAGTCTGCTTCTGATTCGGATCAAGGACAAGAGCATCAACGAAAATGCCGGGAATCTTCACCATCCGCGGGTCGATGCCGCGCTTACCAACCGTCCGCTTGACCTGCGCGATCACTTTTCCCCCGGAATTCCTCGCTGCCTGCGCCACCGACAACATCTCGAAATACGCAACCTCATCTTCCATCGAGATGGCGCCATCGGGGTCGGCAGTAGTACCACGGACAAAGGCAATGTTCACAGGAAAACTGTGATACAGGAGATATTCCTTCCCCCGTAGCGTAACCACTTCTACCAGATCTTCCGTCGTCCGTGCGTTGAGCTTGCCGCCCTCGATTCGGGGATCCGCAAAGGTGTGTAAGCCAACATGCGTCACATAGCCCGGCGTGCCGGCGGCGATGCTCCGCATGAGGCAAGACAACGCACCTTGTGGGAGATTGTACGCCTCGATCTTGTTCTCAATTGCGAGTTCTGCCATCGGCGGCGACATCCCCCAATGTCCACCGATGTCTCGCTTAATCAGGCGTGGATCGGCGAGGCGCCCCAGACCGAGTTTTCCCTGATTACCCATGCCGCTGATGTGAACGACCGTGAGGTCTCGCGGCTGAAGCGTTGACCGGAAGCGCCGCCCCAACGCTTCGATCAGCATTTCGGGGATGGCGTGTCCCGCGCCGCTCCCACCGATGACGAGGGTATCGCCATTTTGTACTATCTGCGCGGCTTCTTCTGCGGTGATAATCGGTTTTGCCATGTAATGAACTCCGGAAAATCAAGACTCACTAACCTTCGGAAGGTTACAGGGTCGGCTGGCGAGGATTTTCGGCGTCAAATGTCCGTTTTTGTGTCGATGCCATTTTTCATGAACCCTGCGAAGGTTTCTTTGACTCCTGAGCTAATCCAGTGGGCTGCAGACCACTATGCCACCTTTGTTAAGCACATGGGTATAGATCATCGTGGTACTCACAGCCTGATGACCAAGCAACTCCTGAACGGAGACTCGAAAGGTCACACCTTGTTTTGAGGATTGATGGACGACCTTTCGAGTCTCGGATATCGTATCCACCTTCGATCAGATGCGTCGAAAACTGTGTTGGAATGTGTGACAATTGACAGGCTTGCTGATTCCAGCTAGATTCACAGTTTTCTGCAAGCTACTCTCATTAATATGATGCCATCGCACTTCGCCGCTTCGCGGGTCTGTGGACAGGCTTTTCGCAGGAAAAACTACTGCCAGCCCCACTCTCGGTTCGCGCTCGGATACTTCCTTTCCAAAGCAAATGGCAGATAGACACAGTCATAGCCCTTTGCCAAATCGTCGTCATGGGTCAGTTTCACACGGTTGAGGTGTTCCTGCAGGGGGGCTTTAAGGCTTCTGGTAAGGCGGTCACATGGTCTTCCATCCCCTTCGCATCACGAACAAGAATCTGGGCGCCCTCAAAATCGATGTCCTTGACGCGGAGTCGGACGCACTCGATTAACCTTAAACCATAGCCATAAAGTAACTTTGCCATCAACTGATGGGAACCGGACGTTGCATCTAAAATCTAACGGACCTCGTCTTTCGTCAAGACCGTCGATAGATGTTTCGGATTTTTCGCTCACACCGCATCGATTGGATCATTGAGCGGCATTTTGAGCACCTCACGATACAGGAACAGCAACGCGATCAACGCTTGATTTTGTGTTGACGCAGTAACGTTTTCATTGACCGCCAGATGGGTGAGAAACGCTTCAATTTCGTCGGGCCCCATCTCTCCCGGGTGCTGTTTATCATGAAACAGAATATATCGTCGAATCCAGTTAACGTAGGCTTCTTCGGTTCGGATTGAGTAATGCTTCAGTCGTTTTTTTGGCGGCCCCGATCAAGGAGTTTTTTGGGGCGTCGTTGCACTTTTTGCCTTCACAACTTTCCGTTGACTACGGTTTAGAAAGATTGTATAATTTCGTCAACCGTTTGATTTCTATTTTATCAGGTTTTGGAAATTGATTCAAGTGGGAAATTCTGGATAAATTTTTTATACGGAAAAAATTCTGGCATAAAGGATTATACGGAATTTTTTCCGTATAATCAAGAGTTAGCTGTCAGTTCTGGGAGGACATTGAGGATAGTCACAGGGAATCAGGCAAGAGATATCCAGAAGGCGATTCAGAGGAAGTACAAGGAGGTCTCCCATACGGCAGAAGACAAGTTCACGTATCCCACCGGACAGGAAGGTGCGGAGACCTTGGGTTATGATTAGGCTTTGATATCCAGTGTCCTAAGTGACGTGCTCAAGTCGTTCTGTGGGGTTGGCAATCCCTTTGCATTCACAGCAGTTGGGAGGGGACGGACTGTCCTGGACGTAGGATGCGGCGCAGGATTTGACGTCTTCTTTGCCAGTCAGTTGGTTGGGCCATCGGGGCGGGTATACGGGATCGACCTTACGCCGGAAATGGTGAGGTGTGCACAGAAGAATCTGGCCAAGGCAGGCGTTGCAAACGCAGAGGTTCGCCAAGCAACGTCGGAGTCAATCCCATGTGAGAGTGCCACCTTCGGCATGGTTACTTCCAACGGCGTCCTGAATCTTTCACCTCGGAAGGATACATCATTCAGGGAGATTCTACAGGTGCTTCGACTAGGAGGGCGGACAGCCCACACAAGACGCTTTTGTCCTTCCTGAGATTGTGTGTGTGGGCCGCCGTTCACCGGGGGCGTTAGGAAGCGAGAGAAAAAACTGATTGTCTCTCATTGTTAATCTGTGAGCCAAAAATCCGTTAGCCCGCCGATACGCAGAATCTGCCATCGGAAGAAATCCGTGAGGATCCTCCGATAGATCGGGGCAAGCTCTGAGCTTGTCGAAGGATTGCGGCCTGCCTTCGTTGTCACTACCTGAACGATTATGGGGATGATAACCACAACTGGAAGCGCTCCACGCCGTTCTGCAAAGAACGACTACCCAAACGTACATCAAGAAAGGAGCACCATGACCATCAGTCCAATTATCTCTGGCGAACCACTCAGCGAGGAAAAAACGCAGCCGATTGTTGAACAGTTCTATCGCGATGGTTTCGTGCACATCCCGGGGGTGCTGACCTCCGAGGAAGTCACCGCCCTACGCGACAAAACCGACGAACTATTTGCTGACCCTATCCTCGCTGAAAGAACGAATCCGGAACTCGCCGACACAAGATACATCCAATTGAGGAAACATGAAGAATCCGGGGAAGAACTCCCGTTCATTTTGAGGAATACCATCGAACTCGATCGGATCTTTCGGGATATGCTCCTTCGGGAGCCGATTCTCAGTTTGGCTGAAGCGGTTGTAGGACAAGACTGTAAATTCTGCGGTCAAAACATCCTGCGCAATCTTCCCGGTCTGGCAATTGAGCGATGGCACGTTGATGGGCAGGTTCATTTCCCATTGCCCGAGAATGTGGCTCGCCACGACCCACAGATTCGGATGCCAGCTTTATGGCTTACCATACAGATGGCATTGACTGACATTGAGTCAATCGAGCAGGGCCCAACGCAGTACGTTCCTGGCAGTCATTATTCCGGTCGCAATCCGAACGATCAGGTCCACCCGGAGTTTGAAGGTCGCGGTCCCACGTCGGTTCTCTGCAAAGCCGGCGACATCTACTTGCAAGACCCCCAGTGCTGGCACCGGGGTGCCCCAAATAGATCCAATCGCACACGCTATCTTTTACAATCCCAGTACGCCGCCCAATGGGCATACTGGCGGTTTAGCTTGTGCAACCGTGTTCCCGTTCCCGAACATGCACTCGAAACCACGAGCGATCGGCTCCTGAACCTGTTGGGTCGAAGCCGTCCGGACAGCTCCCACAATTGATAGTTCAGGGGCGACAGTTTTTCCAAAATCAGACGTTAACCGCAATTGCCGCCTTGAACTATAGAAAGTTTCTCCGTGTTATGTCTTTCTGACTCATCACTTTGCTTCTTGCAACCTTCGTCGGGGGCAGCGAAACACGCGACTTCGTGTGGGGCTTGGGAATGTCCACAACTCTCTTTTCCAATCCGACTCAAAGCCTATCACCTGCCACAGCAAGTCTGCGTTTCACTGTGCGATGAGCACTTGCAAGCGAGTTGTCAGGTTGACAAAGCTCAGCCCGCAGCGAAGTAACGTCAATGACTCTCTGCTTGCAGATCTGAACCCAGTGTAAGCTGCGGCACATTGTCCATCAGAGATAGCTGAAGTCCCCTGCCGATTTCAATATCATTGCGATTCATTCGATTGTCATCCCAGTCCATAAATGACGCGTTGATACCAATACCCGGTTGCAGAAAGCGCTAAAATACTTTTCCTCTAGGAAGGTATGTTCCGCCGTAGGTGACGCCGGGTGCCGGTCCAAAATTGAAATCGTCAATCCCTTGGTTCTGATCCTCCCTCATCAACACCCGAGCGCCGGATGAACAGAATGGAGTCGGAGATCTGAACTCAAAAGCCAAACGGCTTTGGCACCAACAGACGCTCAATTGACTCCTGCGTAGCGAGATTTGTCACGCGATAATACCATCATACTCGGGAGCATTGTTCGTTCTTCGGCAATCTTAGCAGATCGTGATACAGCGGTAGGGTTGAAGCCCGGGCAATGAACCAAAGTTTACCTCGTCGGTCGATTGAAAAACAGACAAAACATCACAAAGAACTTGAGAAAACTGCGCAATTTCCATACCGTCATGCTGAAATTCTTTCGTTCCCTCTCAAGGGTGGTATCAACCAACCCTTGCACACGGGGCCAAAGGCAACGCGGGAGACATTGACGGGTAACTTGGTACAGGCTCATGTTGCACACGCTGCGCATTCCAACGTATGCAGATAGTAACATGGGATAGAGTTTGTCTCCTTTTTAATTCTTGGACGAACCGTAATGCCTATTGGTTTGCAACGATTTTCTGTGCTACAAAATCCTTAAAGCCCGTGACATTCGATTCGGCTTCGTTCATAAACACGATTTTACACACTAACGGACATTTTTTAGATCTCCTATTTGACGGCGGACGATGAAGGCACCTTGGGGAGCTGGGAAAAGTCAAATTCATTGCAACCTTCGGGGGTAGTAAAACGCCCGACTTCGTGTGGGACAGCGGCGTGCCCGCAACTCTGGAGGACTTCTCTCGCCCGCTCTTGTTTGGCAAAGTTTTCAAGCAAGGCTTCGGCAGACCATCGGGCGTGAATCTTCTGAAGACAGAATTTCACCACTTCCGCACAGTCCGGGTCATTTGCCCGGTCGTGCCGCTCGTCTGGGTCAACCTTGATGTTGAAGAGCTGACAGGATAAAAATTCGTGGTAGTAGTTCAGCTTCCATGGACCGGTGCGAATCATGCACGACGGTTGATCGCCCCACAGACCGCAGTATTCGGCGAAGACCTCGTTAGACCAGTCTGGGATGTCCTCACCGGTAAGGAAGCCGGCGAAGCTTTTACCCGAAACGTCTGGCAAGGGAGCGGCAGAGGCGATATCCAACACAGTAGGCCCCACGTCAATGAGGCTGACGATTGAATTCTCCGTTTTGTTCTTCTGGAAATGCCCCGGCCATGAGAAGATCAGCGGCACAGAAACTGACCCTTCGTAAAAACTGCTTTTCCACCACATACCATGTTCGCACGCCATATCGCCGTGGTCGGAGGTGTAGATGATGACCGTGTTGTCGACTGAAGGCTGTGTTCTGATAGCCTTGATGATTCTCCCGACGTTGCGGTCCATTTCGGTGACGAGACCTGAGTAGGCTGCCAGCCCCCGGCGATTCTGTTCGGGAGTCAAATCATCCACGCCTCGACGCTGTCGCCACTTTTTCAGCGCCGGATGCAGGTTGTTGAGGTACTCCTGCGACTGCAGTTCCAACGGTGGAATCTGCTCCATGTAATACTCGAAGAGATCTTTGGCGCAAATCAGTGGGTTGTGCGGCAGTATTAATCCCACAACCAACGCATAGGGGCGGTCAGAATCACGTCGAGAGCGGATAAACTCGCATGCGGTATCCGTGACCGAATGGTCGAAAGCCTGATACCCTGTCTTCCCGTATCCCGACACCTCAACAGCGTATTTCGTTTGCCCAGCGGTTTTGTAATAACCCGAACCAAGGATCTCGGGAGTCAGCATGTTTCCGCTCACATCTCCGTGGATGCACCGCTCGAACCCGTGGAACGGGTCAGTCGTCCCGTCGTCCCAAAGTGCATTCTGCCGCAGAGGACCGCTTCGTATCCGGCTGCGCCGAGTGCATGGGCAAACGTCGGCGTCTGGGAACAGAAAAAGAAACTCCCAGCGTTGTCATAAACACCAATGTCGCTGGGATACTGCGCCGCCATAAACGCTGCTCTGGACGGCGCACACAGTAGGTAGGAACAGTAGGCGTTGGTGAAGCGAATGCCCCCCTCTACCAGCGCATCAAGGTGAGGCGTCTGCACGATGGAGTTGCCAGCGCAGCCCATGACAGCGGGGTTGTGCTGGTCAGACATGAGGAGGACGATGTTGGGACGTCGTGTGGATTCGCTCATGGAATTCCTTTCTAATTCGGTCTGTTTTTGGCAAAAGATGTATTGGTCGGAAAGATGGCAGACATTAAGTTTTCAACGCCTTGTGGGACGCGGCTTCTGGAGATCCTTGAATGCGAAAGGGGAAAGTGGAAACCCGCTTCCATGCTCCTCTGCCTGATATGGCTCGGATGAAAAGATCTGGGTAAAAGTAAGCGTGGGACGGGGGGATTGCCCAGCGAGTTATTCCGGTCAAGCGCTTTTTTTCTTTACGGTTGTGGGGGAGGAAGTCAGCTAGATTGAGGCGGCCCTCGCGAAACCCATGTCCCAGTTTGGAGCTTATCTCGGACAGGGGCTGGTAACATAAGGTTGAGGGGTTTGTCGAATGACCCGAATGAGACGAAATGTGTCCACAAGGGAAAACTCTGTCATTACTGAGCGTTCAGGGAGCCCGTCCATAGATTCGCGTGTTTTCCACGGTGTCCGAAAATGGCCCCTGCTTATCTGTTTGTATTGTGACGGTGATAATGCCCATTTCTGTGTCTCGCTGCGGATCTTCGCTAATCAGCGCATGTGGAATTTCTGCAAAAAGGATTCGCTTGTGGGTTCCTCCGATCACTCCCCAACTCAGATCTATGAGGCGCCCATCGTAGACTTTTGCGCTTTTGACACCTTGTCGCATCGAGTAGATTTTGGCGTTTGTGGTAAATTTGGATTCAGGGAGAAGACTTACACCGATTTGCGGGGTCAATATACTTTCGCTCAGGATCAATGGATTGCCCTTATTGTTAAGCAGAAGAATCCGGAAATCAAGACGGTTGGTCCGGAAATCTGATTCAACTTTAATCGCGGCGAAATTTTGTATTTCACCGGTGCTACAACCCAATATCGCAATCAAGAATCCCCAGCCAAGCCAGTGAAAAAGCCTTTGTATTTTTCTGTTTCTGAAGGATGCCATGTTCAACTCCTGGCCGAATCAACACACACAATCTATTTTCATTAGTTGGAGAAATCTAACATTTGGAATTCGTAGGCTTCTGAAGTCTGACGAAGATTAAGAAAATAATTCGGTAATAATCAAACCTTGAAAGGGTTTTAAACCTTTTCAAGGTTAACGGGAGTCTAATTCGCCGCTTTTCTCAAGCACTGATTTTGGCTTGTCGAGAAACTCGTTAGCGTCTGTGAATTTTTGAACATAATACCACCTTTTCGGCCGACATCGGTATATGGCTCTGCCTTTTGTCCCGCCAAGCTGAGTCACCGCAAAATACGTTTCCAGAAGTGGGCAGATTGGTTGACCTGTTCGGTAACAGATCAGCAGCGAAGATACGTTTGCTGCTTTTGCGGCTTGTTGGAGAAACGGTTCAAGGGGACCAAAATCAGCCGATTCGAGCCCACCCATCGGGTCCCAGTGGTCGTTGTGGGCGTATGGTGGATCTGCAATGAGGGCAACCTCGCCATCAATCGAAGTCAGGATTTCATGAATCTGGGTCGCGTCGTGCTGGAATAATTCCACTTCGAGGTGAATCTGCTGCGCATGGTTGAACATCAACCGACACCGCTCTTGATAAACCGCCTTCAGACCATCATCCTCGGTCTTGTACGCCCTAATTGCTCGCAATCGTTCTGCAAGCGCGTTTTGGTCCTTCATCCACTGAAAATTTCGCCGTGCGGTATCCAGTACAAGTGGATCGATGTCTGACCCCAGCAGCTTTTTAATTTTCTGCGAGAAAAGGAGATACGCCGTGCAGAGGATGACCCCATGACCGCAAAACGGGTCATAGAGCGTAATCACATCTTCCCGATCCTCAAACAGTAAGTTGAGCATCATGTGGGCAACGCGAGGTGGAAATCGCGGCGTCCGCGTTGACAGGGCTTGATAGAGTGTCTTTCCAACCTCGATATATTTATAAGTAACGGGACCTTGTGAACGGTGCATAATGCGTGAGAGGTGGTGCGTATTGCGTAATGCGTAGAACGTAAAGCGTAAATGCTCCCCTGAACTCCTGAACCTTGGGTTATCTCCAAAAATCTGCGCTGAGGATCAGATATTCGCCCCAATCATCACCTTCGTTGATTACTTGGTGCCAATCTCCCGGCAGCAGTTGTACAATATCCCCTTCGACGAGGGTGTGTTTCTCATCGTTGTGACGCAGTGTTACCTGTCCTTTGAGCATGTAGTAGATCTGCTCCATGTCCTCATGAACATGGTAGTCAGAGTGCTTACGCCCCTGCATAGCGTGCTTCGTGAACCCTGTCAACGTGCGCATACAAGCTACCTCGCCGTGACTGGTTTGCGTGCCTCGGGAGCGGTACACCGCCCAGATACTTGCGTTGTCGTGACCAATTAAAGGGCGCTGATCTCGCCAATTGCGTATCACGGCTTCGGAGGGGTTTGTATCATTAACCATACAACTGATAATCAAGAACTGCGCCCAATCCTCCGTGTTGTTGATAAATTGGTGTTTCACAGTGGGAGGAAGATAGATCACTTCACCCTCTCGCACTTCGTGTTCGACATCATCGATCCGCATAATTCCGGCTCCAGACAGGACGTAAAACAGTTGTTCCATGTCTTCATGCGCGTGGTAGTCGGACTGTTTGCGCCCCTGGATAGATTGTTTGGCAAGGGCTTCGATAGCTTTCAAAACAGAGGGCTCACCTCGCCAGCTTTCGTCGTAGTCAGCTGTCATCAGCATCCAAACAACTGCGCTTTCATGACCGACGTGAGGCGTTTGATCTCTCCAATTTCGTTTGAGCATGTCAGTTTCTCCTTCGTGTTAGTTTTTGTACTTCATTCCTGTCTTTGAATCTCGTAAACAACCTCTTCGAGAAAATCGACAAATTGCCCTGAAAATTCAGTCGGGTGGAATTAATCTTTGGGATAACGATGTTTATGGTGGGGAAACGTCTTAACGTTGGTATGATGAGGGGCGTTGTTATACTTACAGATGATAGGACTATACCCAACGCTGCCTCAAATTACGTTTTGCTGTGTGATTGTCATCCTGAGCGGAGCGAAGGATCTCTCGTCCTGAGATTCTTCGCTTCACTCAGAATGACGGTTATAAAGCGCAGTCATGCCGTTGCTGAGTATATAATCACAGAATTCCTCAAACGAATTGAGTGTGACGCCATTGATCGTAATCGGTTTTTCTACAAATTTCTTCATCGCATCTGGCCTCCATTTTAGGGGGTTTCTATTAACTATTAACGGATGAGTCAGGCCTCCAAGCGATACAGTGTGCAACAAAACGTTTGAGCGCGCCACTCTTAACAATAATTGCTTCGGGTCGTAGCACCGTTGCGTACATCATGAGCAATGAAATCGTATCAAGCAGTGACCGGTAGCCAGACAAGCCTGATATATCGATATAAATCTTGCTGAACGGTTCACCGAGCTCAAGTGCCGCCTTGACATCGAATCCGTCCATGACTTCAAAGTGCAGACCCGGATGCATTTCTCGTGCGCGATCAATACACTTAGGGCTAATGTCAGTACCAATGACCTCCTTACAATGCGGGGCAATCAAAGTGGTTGTTGTTCCCCACTCACATCCGATCTCTAGCACAACATCATCGGCATTCACCCAAACGGGGATGGTCTCGCGGTACTCCTTAACGCCGCGTGTGCTGATAAATTCTGTTTTGGTCTCAAATAGTTGGTTCTTGCTTGCCATGGAACCTCCAAACCGATAGCTTGGGCACATCAATGCTTGGGAACGTTCATTCTTTATTTTCCGCTTCTGAATCCGTTGATTGAGTTGCTAACTGCTCAAGATCATTGATAAACTGCATCACGGACTGACACCACTTCTGGTATTCTGCCTCGATTGGCGTCGGTAAGGCGCGGTCATAAAAGAAGGGAATAAGTAGTTACTGGCTTAAATCAACCGCAGAGGCGCAGAGTTTTTTTAATTCTTCTCTGCGTTAAATAAGCGTGTTAGGACTTATTGCGAAATATCAAGCCTTAATCTACTTATTGCGTAAAAGAAATCGACATGCAAGTTATTGATGATCTGTCGGAATTGTTCTTGATACGGTTCTAGCAGTTGGTGACGGAGTTGCCCCCAACGGGTTTGATCGGTATTCAGATACGCCATCGCTGCTAAATGGCATTCGAGATTCTTTGACACCTACAAAATCACAGTCTGTTTGGGGGGCATTGTACCAAAAATCGGGGGTATTGTCCATCCTTTTTTGAACTGATTGACCAGTATTGGTAAGCATTTCAGCTTATTCTCCCCACAACCAACTTCAGAGGGGCTCCTGCTGATAAAGTGTAGACAAGATTCTCAAAATCGGGGGAGATAATCCTTAGTATCACTGCATTCTGTCAATTCTTGCCAATGATCAAGGTGTTAAATGCAGTACGATAATGTGCTTCACGGCGAAAATCGTGAGACTCACTCCGCCAATTTGACGTAATCATCAGCAATCTTTACTTCCTGATGTGCTTCTTCGTAAGTTGGTACTAGCATCTTCTTAGTGATCCTTTCGATAGTTTTTGCATTCCCATATAATAGCTGCCCCCACGTGACCACGCTTGCAGCAAGGTAGCCTCCGAGCGGACGGTCAATTGCACGAGGCACCACATCAATCGGCACGGGAAAATCGATGATGGCGTCGTCGTAGACATCGTATGCCTTACGATGGCGAGTCAAAATCAGCAGGTCTAGATCGCGGACAGACTCCAGCGCGTAGATCGAAGCCCCAAATTGGACAATGGCGAGGATGTCCGGGCCGGCTTTGAGAAGCGATTCACAAATTTTAGGCAGAAACGGCGTAAAGTTTGGAACTTGATTGGGGCTGATAGACATGCGATCACTCCTCGTGGCCTGTCTCGTAAGTTCATCAGGACTTACGCATTTTAAGGCGCAGGTTCGCCTCAAATCCTTGCTGTCTCTTGAATCTTGAATCCAACACTGACACAAGATACATGATGCCAGATACAGAAAACACGCAAATTTCTTATCGTAACTGCGTAAGTCCTATTCATATCCTACATTGAGCAACCCTTATGTCAAAGAAATCTGATATATCTGGCATATTTTTTGCCCAAACGGGAAAATCCAGGACTTCGGTGTAAAAAACCGATATTGGACCATTGTCTAATGAGAAAAATGTAGGTCATATCATAAAAAAAGGGAAATTGGGATGAAGCCGATTCTCCCAATTTCCCTTAAAATGGATGCAATCCGAAAAGCTACATCATCGTGCCAGCAGGATAGATAATCACTTCAGCGCGCCGGTTTTTGGCGCGACCCGCTGTTGTATTCACTGGAGCAATCGGTTCTGTGTGGCCAAGCGCACGAGACTCGATCATGTTCGCTACCCCTTTGTCTTTGAGATATTTTACAACCGACTCCGCTCGGGCTTGGGAAAGATCCCAATTGCTGCGGTATCTTCCACCTAACACGGGGCTGCCATCCGCATGACCTTTAACAACTATCATTGCATCAGGCTGTTGTTGAACCGCTGTGACCGCTTTGTCCAGCTCTTCCTTTGCAGCCTGGCTCAGACCAGTTTTCCCGCCAGCGAACTGAACAGTAGCCGCTATCATTGGCTTGGCAGAGGCTGCGGCTTTTGTCGCAGTCACATCTGCTTTTGTATCCATGAGGGAAGTTTGCACCTTTGACAGGGTTTGCGCTTGACTTTGCGTCTGCTTTTCAAGTTGGTCGAGCTGGTCACGAAGTTTCTGATCGCCAGACATGGCAAAATCTTGCACTTTTTGACCAGCCATATTTGCGGTTTGAGTGAGATCTTCACGCAGTTGTGCATCTTCACTTTTAGCAAAATTTTTGGCGGTTTCGATGGTGTCGGCATCGCCTTGTTCACTCGTTGCCACGGCTTCCTCTTTCGCCGTAGAAATCCCTGTCCTCAAGGCATCACCCTGTGCATCTACTTTGCCGCTAACCTCAGAGACTTGGTTTCCCAACTTAGAGTGTTCGTTGGCACTTTCTTGAACATAACCGTCCCGCCACGTCTCGAAATCTTTTTTACCCAGTTTGCTGCAACCGCTTAGAACAATGCTGAAAACAAAAATGCTAACGATTGCCAGCCCTGCTACATTTTTCATTGTTACCTCCTAAAAAAGAGGATTCATTCATTGAAAGTGAATGAATCCGGTTTATGGGCATCTGATACTCTCTCAGATTTCAGCATATTGTAGCACAAACCGAATTTTTATACAAGAAAAATTCTCTTAGCAACCCGGTCTGCCATATCGAAATGTGTGTTTGCCGATTGGCAATTGTCCATTGTCAATTGTATAATATTGAGGAATAAAAAGCAGATAGGCGCAATCATTTTGTTCACACCGGCTATAGGGAATTAAAAATGGGGAAAATTGGCATTGGTATTATCGAGTTGGGGCTGGGTGAATTGATGTTGGGAATTCGGCAGATTTCCAATACCGATCTGGAGATTCGGGGGATTTGCGATACGAACGTGAATCGGCTTGAAAGCGTCCGCACACAATATCAACCCCCGTTTGCAACGACAGATTATCGGGAACTAATCCGGCAGGATGAAATCAACATCGTTGGCATCTACACGCCCGATCCGTTGCATGCGCGGCACTGCCTCGACGCGCTTGACTGTGGTAAGCATGTTATCTGCACAAAAGGCTTTGTTGACAATCTCGACGATGCAATTCGTGTATTACAACGGACGCGAGAGACCGGCTTGAAGCTGCTGGTTGGGCAGACTTGTCGCTTTGTCCCAGATTTTATGCACACCTATCGATCGACGGAATCCGGCAGGCTCGGGCACGTCGTCGCAGTCGAAGCCCATTATGTACATGATATGCGTAGTGTACTCACGGCGACGCCCTGGAGATTGGAGATACCAGATGCCTCAGAAACTGCTCTACGGTGGACTGTGTCACCCAATAGATCTGGTCGTTTGGTTTCTCGGATTTCCCTGCGCGGTGCATGCAATCGCCCACGAAAGCGGGATCGATGAGCGGTATCCTTCGGGCAAAGGACGTTTCAATGGCAACTGGATGGTCAATCTAATCTATGCGGATGGACGGCTTGGGGTGTATGGTCTTTGTCACCCGCCGATGCCAATGTTGGGACTGTCCGTTTACGGAACGACTGGCAGCGTTGTCAATGGGCAAGCTGTTTTCGATGACAACTATCACAAGATTATTCCTGTCAGCGAAGCCATTGGCTTGGATACCGATTACCTCGCCAACACTGGGCATGTTGGCGAGGTTGTGCGGTATATGCTCCATTTTGAAGATTGCCTCAAGCATGATAAACAGCCACTAATCGATGCAGAGGTAGGTGCGAAAGTGATCGCTGTTTTAGATGTGTGCGAGCGATCCGCAAGGAGCGGGAAGGTCGAAAGTGTACGATTAGAGTTGTAGTCAAGTCGCTATTCCGTTCAAAAGTTCAAGAGTTCATTTACGCATTACGTTTCACGTCTTATCAAAGAAGGAGGGATGAGATGGCAAGGCAACTGAGAATGGTTCGGCTAAATCTGGACGGATTACCAGAACTTGAAATCCCGCAAGGCTATGAGATCCGCACCTATCAGGAGGGCGACGATGTGCATTGGGCAAACGTAATCAATGCGTCGTTTGGGGGCGAGCGCACGGTTGAGGACACACACCGCGATATCATCGATCGCGACGTATTTGACCCGACAGGGCTCTATTTTGCGACCTATCAAGGAATGCCGGTTGGCACGGCGTGCGCATGGAAAAATACGTCTGATGAGACAGCGGTTGGGATTGTCCACATGGTGGGCGTTGATTCCGAACACACGGGACATAAGCTCGGAAAATGTGTGTCACTTTGTGTGTTGTTGCATCTACAAAAACATGGTTTCAAGTGCGTTATCCTCAATACCGACGAGTTTCGTTTGCCTGCGGTCAAGACATATCTGAATCTTGGTTTCTTACCGGTCTATGTTGATGCGGATCAACCAGAACGCTGGCGTCAGATCTTTGAGAAGTTGGGATTGCCGGTCATGCCAGATCAATCGGAGAAGATCAGGGCAGAACTCTCTGATGAAATGTGGGCGAAGGTTTGTGGATAGTCTCAGATAATAAAGGTGAGTGAATAAAAATCATAAAATTTGGAGGACACAGAATCGCCATGCATATCAACGATTCAATTACCGTCGAGCAACTCAAGCCGAAACTCCAACATCTCTTTAAAGTCTCTGGAAAGAAGATCCTGGCAATCGAAGACAGATGGGACCCCTCGAAGGGCACGCCCGTTTTCACCGCTGCCGGAAAGTACACCATGCGGGGATGGACAGAGTGGACACAGGGATTCCAATTCGGTTCCGCCCTTCTGCAATTCGACGCTGCCGATGATGAACAGTTCCTCGAAATCGGGCGGAAGAACACAGTCGAAAAGATGGCGCCCCACCTGACACATATCGGTGTCCACGACCACGGGTTCAATAACGTATCCACCTACGGTAGCCTGCGGCGTTTAATACTTGAAGGGCGGATTCCACACAACGATTGGGAACTCCATTTCTGCCAACTTGCCCTGAAAGCCTCGGCGGGGGTTCAGGCGAGTCGCTGGTCGAAGATAAAGGACGAGAAGGGCTACATCCCCTCCTTCAATGGCCCCCACTCACTTTTTGCGGACACTATACGCTCGTTGCGTGTACTGGCGTTGGGATACCGTTTAGGGCATGTGCTGATGGGCGAGAATGATCAGCCGATTTCTTTGCTGGAACGACTGCTGCATCACTCCGAGACCACCGCAGCTTACAATGTCTACTATGGCGAAGGGCGCGATGTGTTTGACGTGCGTGGACGAGTCGCGCACGAGTCGATCTTTAACATGAACGATGGGAACTACCGATGTCCAGGCACGCAGCAGGGCTATTCACCGTTCACGACGTGGACGCGAGGGCTCGCGTGGATTATCACGGGCTACGCTGAACAGCTTGAGTTCTTTGAAACGGTGACTGATGATGACCTCGCCCCTTACGGCGGGAAAGCGGGTGCAATTGCCCATATACTGAAAGCCGCGAAAGCGACATCCGATTTTTACATCGAGAACACAGCCAGCGATGGCATTCCGTATTGGGACACCGGCGCGCCGGGGTTGACCAAACTTGGTCGGTATCTTGAAAGACCAGCGGAACCGTTCAACGACATCGAACCTGTGGATAGCTCTGCAGCAACAATCGCCGCGCAGGGACTGATTCGATTGGGGAATTACCTCAAAGAACAAGGCGATGCGGAAAATGGAGCGCAATACTATCAGGCAGGTTTAACGGTCGCCGATGCACTCTTTTCTGAACGGTATCTTTCGGAATCGGACGAACATCAGGGCTTGATTTTGCATTCGATCTACCACTGTCCAAACGGCTGGGATTATATCCCCGAAGGCAGAGCCATCCCCTGCGGTGAATCGTCGATGTGGGGAGATTACCATGCACGAGAGCTCGGACTGCTCTTGCTGCGGGAATCGGAGAAGAAGCCGTATCTGACTTTTTGGGGAGGGTAATCTCAGATTGAATTGGCGCTTGGCAAAACAGCCGGATTCTGTACAATTTTACTTGTTTTCAACGGGGTCAATAGCTGCACCGCCCAAAATGGGGTCTCAAAGCCAGTCGTAGCAAGGTCTCCGGAGGCTGCCCCTTGCAGCACCCCTCCCCGACTGAAGGGGACTGAAGCACGGGTACAAAAAACGCCCGGCAGGAAAATTTCCCACTAGGCGTTTTATCCCGAAACCGAAAAAATATTGGAACAATCCAAAATATTGAACAATCCAGAGAAAGCCCACAACCGACACTTGACAACTATCCTTATTTATCGTATTATAGGGATGGTTTAAGCCGATGATTATGATCAGTCATAGGCTTTTCTTCTAATCCTCACTACAGGGAGGAAACCATCCATGGAACGATTGATTTTCACCACACGCTTCACTGTTATTGTTTCCATCGTTATCTTACTATTTGGGTGTGGCGGAGATGATGAAGATGATTTTGATCGGTTGGATCGCGACATCGACTCCTTAGAGAGCGATATAGATAGTATTAAAGGGGATTTAGAGCAGATAAATTCTGCCATTACCACTTTAACTAATAGCATCAAGAACCCAGTACTTACTGGCGATAGACCCGAAACGCCTGTAAAGACGGAAGTTGTCGCCCCCGATTTCCCTATCCGCAATCCCGTCGTTCCTGATACTGGGGGGATAGTCGGTTCTTTAATCGCTTTTTCCAAGCGAGCGGATGATGCGGAAAATCTGTTCGTTATAGACGAACATGGCGGGTTCATTACACAAATCACATTTAGCGATCGAGACTGTATGGAGCCTGCATGGTCGCCAGTAGAGGATAAATTGGCTTACTATTCTTCTCCTGACGCGAATGCGGGTGGCATCTATACAATGAGCTTGGATGGGGTTCACCAATCACGCCTTTTCCTTGACCAGAGTATACACGATATAGGCAACCCGTCTTGGTCACCTGATGGAAGAAGGATTGTTTTCCATACCCATCACGGTATCGTCGTCATGGATAGTAACGGCAGAAATTCCATTCTCATCCGTCGCGGCGGCATGCATCCCGATTGGTCGCCAGATGGTAGGCGTATCGCTTTCGTTGGAGGGCATGGTAATGATGACGATATTATGACCATGAGTCCCAGAGGCGACGCTCAAAAGTTATTGACTGGTCATTCTATAGGTAGCGATGAAAGACCAGATTGGTCCCCTGATAGCAGGCAGATCGCTTTTCAATCTCATCGCGACGGTCAGTGGGCGGTCTGTGTTATTGATGCTGATGGTCAGAACGATATTGTCTTGACCCCTCAATTCGATAGTCGTAAACCAACGTGGTCGTCTGACGGCACTAAAATTGCCTTTACTTCTGAGGGCGATATTTTTACCATGAACGCCGATGGCACGAATGTCGTTAACATCACAAATACCCCAGACGTGGGGGAGAATTACCCTGAATGGCGTTAAAGTAGGGATTTCAATCAGTATTGGCGACTGACGGAGGGGATTCCCAGAGGCATAACGGCAGGTTTGGGCTATCGGCTTGGGGACTTGCAATTCGACTACGGTTTCGTCGGTGGTTACTATCACTCCCAAACATCGCTATTTTCTGTGACGCTTTATTATTGAACTTATAGCGAGTAAAACGCGCGCTTCTCCCCTTATCCTCAACGAAATGAAGGATCTCTTGCACCTTAACGAGGAGATTCTTCGCTGTGCTCTATTAGATTTCCAAGAAACTACCTGCAATGAGTTCATTGAACGTTGAACGAGCGATTCTTATGTTTTACGTTTGTAAGCATTCAAAGGGAAGGAAGGTCTTGGACTCTCGGAGATCCCGACCTTCGGTCCAGGCCTCGGACTCTCGGTCGAAACTCCCGATGCTGTTCGTTTCGAGAATCGAAACATTACAGCATCGTGGAAGGAAGGAAGACAAAGGAGAGTATTTTACGCAGTACGCATCACGTATCACGTTATTCTGCTTTCAACCTTAATTGGCTCGATAGGGCTGGCAGACGAAAAAGTGAGAATTGCCGGTATGGGAGGGGTCAAAATCGGTATGAACGTGCCGGATGCGGGGCTCTTTGGGAATCCTGCTGCTCTCCTTGACGTTGAGGCAAATAATTTGTCGATTGCTTTGTCAGTCGAAAATTACCGCTATGAAGAACTTCCCGAAACACCTGCCATCCAGTTTGCCCTCCGCGTTGACTTTAGATTCCCATCCTTCAATCTACTACTCCAGAGCCTACGGTGAGTGGGGGTTCAGCATAGGATATGCAGCGACGATAGAAAACGTCGCCGAATTTGAAGTTGAAGCAACGCGATCCGAATACATCGTGGACTTGACTTTGCCATCGGTTGGGAATTGCGCGACGCCTGGGAACGGAGATTCACCGGTTCCGCAGCTCTGCGGGGTGGACTCAGCCGTGTTGATACCGTAGAGACATTCTCAATCGGTGTCTCATTGGCGCTCGGTAGTTCGCATTGGAAATACACCATAAGCAAACGCTTTCGAGACCAACCATTGAGTCAAGCCACTCACCTTTTTGCTTCTACTGTGCGGTTCTGAAAATAAGCAAGTCAACGACTACGCATTACGTCTTACACTTACTCAGTCATCTTTTTGTAGGGTGAGCAACGCCACCAGGGCTTTATTCAAGTATTTGGCACCTGGTGAGCATCTGCCTGCCTCGCTCCGAGAGTTTGTCGAATTCTGCCTGAGTCATTTCGATAGGATTGCGCATCGCGAACCAGGGCAGGGAATAGCAAATCACCAACTCCGGTCTAGGATGGTCCGCGCGGTTGGGCGTCCCACGGTGGAGCGTGCGTGGATCCTGAATCCACAGCATTCCTTTCTTCAGGTTGAGACGACGCCTAGTGGGAAAGTCACCCTTCTCCAGAACCTCGTCGTACCGCGCCTCCAACTCCGGGTCAGCAAGGTATTGAGTGGATGGCAATACCTCGAAGCTCCCATTTTCTTCAAAGGTGTCCACCAATGGGAATTTGACGCCGAAATGCGGACAGACCTCCAAGCCGACATGCGGAACTAAGCGTGAAACCCCACCATCTCGATGCCACCGCTGGTACTCGCTGCCGGGGTACGGAGTGTTTGAATGATAGCAGGTAATCAGATAGTCGCTCCTGCCCCAATACCGGTCGAGAAACGCCAGCAACGCGGGATTCTCGTAAATCTCGGGATCGGCAAACGGCGGCTCCCAGGGGACGTACATCGTGTAACGATTGACCTGCCCCAAACGGCCTTCTACGACAAGACGGTCATCGCTGTGCCCATGCACCTTTACGCCGCTTGCGGGATCGCTGTGAGCCCTCACCGTTTCCAAAAATGGCAGAAAAGCTTCACGTATCCGATCGATTGTCTCAACAGGTATCAAGTCTTCAAAGGTAATGTAACCGTTGATCTTCAACTCGGCAAGTTTCAGATCCAGGTCATAGTTGGATAAAGCAGATGTCATTGGTTCTTCCTTATCGGTATACAAGTATTTGATATAGGGATTACGCACTTCATATTGAAAAAGTAACCCGCTACCTGAATCCCCAATGGATTGGGGCAGGTGTTTACATTCTGCGCAGCGGAGCACTGCATCTTGAATCCTGATCAAGATACAAGATACCGGATGCAGATTGGAGCGAAGTCCGATCAGATCCCGGTGAAGCATTGAGGATTCAGAGCAATCAGACGAGCACGGAAATTCCAATCTATCAGAATGAATCGTGGACTCATTGAGACCCACTGCGTAACTTCCATGATAATTGAAATCTAATCTCCGATGAACGGTTGAGCCGTTAAGATGCCGCCATCAACAGGATAGGTGACGCCGGTCACCGCGGAGGCTCTTGAACTAGCAAGGAACAGAATCACTTCCGCAACCTCCGCGGGTTGTTGTAACCGTCGAATCGGTATCCGGCTGCACCATTTCTCAATGGCGCCTTCCATATCACCAGTCGCCTCCGCAAATCCACGCAGCAAGGGAGTATCGATATAGCCGGGTGCGACAGCGTTGATGCGGATATTTTTGGGGGCAAAATCCAGAGCCATGCTTCGTGTTAATGAGACGATTCCCCCCTTCGCGGCGGCATACGCCGATGATCCGGGCATGTTAAAAAAACTCTGCATCGACGCTATATTGACGATGCAGCCGCCGCCCTGTTCGAGCATGTAAGGAATGCAATATTTTGAACAGAGGTAGACGCTTGTGAGATTTACGTTCAGAACATGATACCATTCATCTTCGGGCAACTCAACGATATCGGCGACCATGCCCTGAACGCCGGCTACATTGACAAGGACATTGATCTTTCCAAACGCTGCCACGGCTTGTTCCACCATATTGCGCACATCGCTGGAGTTTGACACATCAGCCCTGACAAAACACGCTTTGCCGCCTTGACGCTGAATCTCCTGGACCGTCCCGTTGCCGCCAGTTTCTTGAATGTCCACCACAACAACAGACGCCCCTTCCCTTGAAAAACGCATGGCGGTTGCTTCGCCGATGCCTTGGCCACTCCCGGTGACGATGACGACTTGATCTTTCATTTCCATTGTTATTCGCTCCTATCAGAGGTTGGACTCTGGACAAATCCCGATTGTGAAAACGATTTGACGATAAAAAAGGTTGAAGATTGAGGCAGTTATGCAAGCTCACATATTGCTCCTGATCAAAACACGACCGGCAGTGATTGGGGGCAACGTAAGACCATGTTTTCCCACCAAACCACGTCCTCGCTTCGAAGACGAATCTCAGGCAATCGATCCAGTATGGTTTTGACAGCAGTTTGAGCTTCAATGCACGCCAGCGGCGCACCCAGGCAGAAATGAATCCCCCAGCCAAACGCGAGGTGTTTATTGTTCTGTCTGCCCACATCGAGGCGGTCCGGATCAGGGAACTGGGCCGGGTCCCGGTTGGCCGCGGCGCGAACTATCATAACCGCCTGCCCCTTGTGGATGTGCCGTCCTCTCATCTCAATATCATCATTTGGCAGGCGGGTGTCAATCTGGATCGGGCTCTCGTAACGGAGAAACTCCTCAATGGCGGTTTCCATTAACGACGGATCACGCTTGAGCCTTTCTAGTTCACTCCGATTTTGCAGCAGCAATAGCATCCCGTTGGCAATCAGGCCCACCGTGGTCTCATGGCCTGCCACGAACAGGAACACCAACAAGCCCATCAACTCCTGCTCCGTCAGCCCTTCGTCCTTACCCTCAACAGCTGCCAACGCGCTGAGTAGGTCTTGACGCGGTTCCCGGCGACGCTGCAACGTTAGTTCGCGGAACAAGCGGGTCAGTTCCTGCCGGCTCTTTTCGGCTTGATCGGCGACCCTCACGAGAGAAGGACCGACCCCACCCACAAACATTGTTATATCTTCCGTCCATCTTCTGAACTGTTCCTGGTTCTCCCCAGGAATTCCCAGGATCTCACAAATCACCGTGGCCGGCAGGGGATAGGCAAAATCGTTGACCAGATCCATTTGCCCCTTTCTCTCGACCTTGTCGAGCAACGTGTCGACGATCTGCTGAATACGCTCGCGCATATCCTCGGCAAGCTTGGGGGTAAAGTCCTTCATCACCAGTTTACGCATGCGCGTATGTTTGGGGGGATCGGTAAATCCCAGCCAGTTTGACACGTGTTCGCCCAGTGTGCTGAACTTCGTTCGCTGCGGCTCAGGCAGGGCACTCATGTTCACCGAAGCCCGGTCCGATGCCATACGTGGGTCGCGACTAGCGGCAAGCACGTCGTCATAGCGGGTGAGCATCCAACTGTTGAGCCGCTCATTCCAATGGACGGGGTCCTCCCGCCGAAGCCGATGAAAAAGCGGATACGGGTCTGCCAGTCGGCCGTTGCAAAACCGCTCGTATGCTTCGAGTGTTTGAAGGTCAGTTGTTGACATTGGCTGTTCCTTTCTTCTTTCAATTCTTAACGATTACATCAACTAACAAATCCAAAGGCACGAAAATCATCTCATCAAAGCAAAAGATGCCTATTGCTGGAGCGATAACCCGCCGTCGATCCGGAGAACGGCGCCGGTGATGTAGTCGGCTGCATCGGAGCAGAGGAAAGTGGCAGCCCGGCCGATGTCTTCTATGGTACCCAGCCGGCCCCAGGGCAGCTTATTGCCCCCTTCTCGGATTTCCTCCTCGGTAGCATATTGCCGTTCGCCGGGAGTGTCAGTCCATCCGGGTTGGATGGCATTGACGCGGATACGATCGGCAGTGAGCTCGTTAGCGATGGTGGCCGCCATGTGGTTGATGCCGGCCTTGGCTGTGTTGTAGGCGAGGGAGGTTGGAAAGGGGATGAAGGCATAGAGGGAACTGATGAAGACCATGCTGCCTCCTCGCCCTTGGGCGACCATCTGGCGGGCGGATGCCTGGGCAGCGTGGAAGGTCCCCCATAGGGTGACGTCCAAGGTGCGCTGCATCTCTTCGATGGACATCTCCAGAAATGGCTCCCGCTTGCTGTAGTAGGCATTGCAGACGAGGATGTCGAGGTGGCCGAAGCGTTCAATGGTTGCCGCCACCATCCGGTCCACGGCTGAACGATTGGAAACGTCGGCCTGGACGACCAGAGCCTGCCGATGCAGGGCGCGAATTTCCTCTGCTACTGCCTCTGCCTCTTCTGCGTGGCTTCGGTAGTTGACGGTAATGTCTGCACCGGCACGTGCCATTTCGAGCGCACACCCCCGCCCGATACCGCGGGAGGAACCGGTGATGAGGGCCACTTTGCCTTTCAGATTGACCATGATTTTCCTCGCTTTCTAACATATGAGCCGGTACTCCGACGGAATTAATCCGTCTAAAGGCTCAATATCCAGAGAACAATTCACACCAAGCGTTTAACTTCCCTGAAAAATAAACTATCTCTTTATTTTCACAGTGAGGAATTGGTATTATAGAACCACTCCAAGGGGTAGATGCGCAGAATTTGCTCCTGCTTATTCAGGTTCTGTTCCGCGACGCCCAAGAGGAGACTTCCACGGAGATACATCAGGTATACTTTATCTCCCGCAAAGCGTACGTTGGCATAGTGAAAGTAAGCCCATCCTTCGGGCAGTTGGCCCACATCATCACAGGCACGAACCATCTTAATCAGATACTCTGGAGGGATATACTCGACCTCTGATAGTCCCTCGCTGACCTCAATGGTCTTAAAATGTTCCCAAGTCTCCCCGTTGTTTTGGGAGATTGCCACTGAGAGTCGCCCTCGCCGGTAGCCTCGATGTATTTCTTCCTTCGACACCTGATTCCACACACACATCAAGTCGCCGGTCTTGGGGATACGTCTCAACCGGGGTGGAGAGATGGAGTTCGCCAATTCTGTGGGCAGCACCGGCGACCAACTTTCGCCCCCATCGCTACTGTAGCTGTAGACAACCCGGTTCACCAAGGGGCGACCGAAGAGCAAAACGCGTCCATCTTTGGTTTCGGCTGCAGTGACTTCACCAAAACCGGTTACTCCTCGGTGCCCATCTGGAATGCCTTCTTCGTTGAACCAACCCATGAGGGCGTTAGGACGGCCAAAATTCCCTTCAGTTAGACGCCACGTCTTCCCTTCGTTGTCGGAGATGGCGATGTAGGTGACATAAATCTCGGGCACATGGCCGTGTCCTTCTACTTCAATGCACTCGCCTTTCCAAGTACCACAGGATAAAACCTCTTTGTACTTCAACTCAGGGTGCATTCCCGAGAAGCTGACATAAGCGGGGTAGAGTAAACGCCCACTGTTGAGTTGAATCATCTCATCACCGAAATGATAAGGGCCGCCTACCATCTTAGGAAAGACCTCCACCGCTTCGCTCCAAGTCTTCCCCTCATCTTGGGACAGGCGAATATGGGAGCCGCTCGCTAAGGCCAATGCTCCAGACTTGAGGCGCACCAGGCCGTTACCCGACATCCCCTCGCCCAAGGACTGAGGTTCGCTCTAGGTCACACCCCCATCGGTTGAGACGCGGCCATTGTTCGCCAACAGAGAGCCATCTTTCCGCTCCACCAGGGTGTTTATACCCAAGCCTACCACCTCAATCACGCCCCCCGGAGGCGGCTTGCAGAAGATTTCACCCTGGCCCTCCTGTGGTTTGCTAATCGGTGCAGACATACGACTTCAACCTCCTTTTCCGTTCTACAATCTGCGAATTTGCGATTGGAAGATTCTATTGGTTTTTATTCCATACAGGACTTACGCAATTGAATCGGATGATTAGACCGCCAACTGCCTGTGCATCTTGTATCGGATTCAGAGCCTGCCCCGATCCATTGGGGATTCAAGATGCACAGACGGTCAAATCGCAGTCTGCACATCGGCTGCGTAAGTCCTACCATACCTATTCGCCTATTCGCTGTACACACTTCTTGCAATGAAACGAACGCCCTCGGCATCGTGGAAATAGTAGCGAGGTAGAGGCATGTCCATCTTCGTCGGTTCGTGAAAAGTGTGTCCGTTATCGTCAGAGCGAGTGAAGTAAATCCCATCCATCACCGCAAAGCCGAGGGAGGTACGGTCACGCAAGTCCAGAACACGGTGCTTCTTTTCCAACTCCCGCACTTTGGCTTCTTCAGCGGGTGGGAACATCAGCCAACAGTGTGATCGAACAATTAGAAATCATTAATGCGCGACGCCTACCAGTGTGGCTTGAGCAGATGCATCAGGTTGCGATAGGCAGAAATTGCAGCCTGGTCCACCTCGGGGATGGGGGGCCAGCCCCGATCGTCGAACTCGATCTCAACGCTCAAGGGACCGCGGTAGCCCCCGTCATCCAGAATGTTTAACACTCTCTCAAAATCAATCTCGCCCATCCCTATAGGTGGAAAGTTCCATACGCCTTTCCCGTCGATCTTATCCTTTAGATGAATATGCACCATCTCGGGCACAGCAACCTGCAAGTCTTCGTAGGGCAAAGTATCGCCGAAATACACGCAGTTAGCCGTATCATAGTTGATCTTCACATTGGGATGGTTGACCTTACGAATCGTATCCAAAATGAGTCTGCCGTTGGCGGTGTGGTCGCCATGCACCTCAAGCCCGAGCGTCACACCTGCTTGCCTGGCATGCTCCGCCACCTCATTGATATTTGCCATAAACATGGACATATCTTCTTGATGGCTGGACCCGCCGATTGTGTTAACGACGATTCGCGCACCAAGCTTCGGCGCGAGGCTGATGGCCTTTTTTGCGAGCTCAGCGCCGGTTTTCGTCATCAGACCGGTGTTTGAGTTCATACCCGAGGCCTTGAGATTGTACTGGTCAAGCTTTGCCAGTAAGTCCTCGACTCCGGTGTCATCCATGTCGAGGGAAACGTGCTCAATCATACCTGGACAGGCTGCCAGTTCAACGTACTGGAACCCAGCCCCACTGATGCCTTTCAATGCATCCTCCAGGCTATAATGATGGTAAGACACCGTGCCCATAGCAACAATCTTCGATAAACTCACGGTTTACCTCCTTTCCCTGCACTCAATTTTGGTATCTTCGGTTCGCTTAATCTCTTGGATAGCTTCAACTTGCATTCTTCAAATATTTCCTCTTTTTCAATGATGATGGTTTCTTTTGGCGCCGAACGATCAAGCTCACCGGCGGCAATGGAGCGCAACGGAATTGCCGCCCGGTGCAGCGTTTTGTTAGCCATTTGTATCACCGTTTTATCGCATCAATCTGAGCGGCACGCTTCTCTAGTTTTTTAGCTTTTTCGCTACGGTCCGTTGCTCTATAGAGTTCTGCAAGATTGTTGAGGCTTGTCGCCACATCGGGGTGGTCGTAGCCGAGTGCTTTTTCGTGTATTGAGAGGGAACGCTTGAGGAGTGGTTCGGCTTTGGCGTAATTGCCTTGGGTTTTATAGAGGAATGCAAGATTGTTGAGGCTTATAGCCACATCGGGGTGGTCGGAGCCGAGTGCTTTTTCCCTTATTGAGAGGGAACGTTTGTAGAGCGGTTCGGCTTTGGCGTAATTGCCTTGGGTGTAATAGAGTGATGCAAGATTGTTCAGGCTTGTCGCCACATTGGGATGGTCGGGACCGAGTGCTTTTTCGTGTATTGAGAGTGCACGCTTGAGGAGCGGTTCGGCTTTGGCGTAATTGCCTTGGGTTTTATAGAGTGATGCAAGATTGTTCAGGCTTGTCGCTACATCGGGGTGGTCGGAGCCGAGTGCTTTTTCCCAGATTGAGAGGGAACGCTTGAGGAGTGGTTCGGCTTTGGTGTAATTGCCTTGGGTGTAATAGAGTAATGCAAGATTGTTCAGGCTTGTCGCCACATTGGGGTGGTTGGGACCGAGTGCTTTTTCCCTTATTGAGAGGGCACGCTTGTAGAGCGGTTCGGCTTTGGCGTAATTGCCTTGGGTTTTATAGAGTGATGCAAGAATGTTCAGGCTTGTCGCCACATCGGGGTGGTCGGGACCGACATTATTCTCAGCGACTTTGTAAGCTTCTTGAGCAACAATAACAGCACGCTCATATTTGCCTGCACGATAGAGTTTAACAGCTTCTTGGTTCAGAATATCCCATTCTATGCCAGCTCCCTGTGCAAATACATTTAATGCTCCAAGTTGTAAGAGCGAAAAAATCACTGTAACTAATTTTACAATTTTCATATTTATATCCTTGTATGGCTAACATAATATTAGCCAACACTTCTGTGCTTAGAACCTGTTTTAAAAACCCAAGTTGCTACTTGAAAAACACCGTTGAGAAATGCTCGGAAGTTGCATACTTTTCATACTTTTCCGAGGAAACGGGAGAATTTGATAGAGACAAAAAAGGGTGAGAACTCACGCTAGGACTCATTTTTGGGCGGTTTGCACAGGAAGGGTACTCGGAAAAGTACTCAGAAACCCAAGTTGCCACCTTAATCAGTTTTCAATATTAAATTTACACTACTTTCATAGGAGAAGATGACTTTTCAAACAGGCTCTTATCGGTATACAAGTATTTATCGTTAGAGCCTAATCTTTCACGCGGTGCCATCGCAGCACCTGTCGGGCGTGTTCTGACAGGCTCTCCCAAAGATCTCGGGGGAAGTGCTTCTCGGTGTACTCATGCTGCCACCGGCTGAAGAGCCAGGGGCGACAAAACCCCATACACAGTTCGTCACGCGGCTGATCTGACCGATTGGGGGTGCCGCGATGGAAGGGGCGCCCATCCTGCACCGAGAGCGAGCCTTTTTGGAGGTTGAGCCGAATGGGATAATACCGGCCGCGGCGGTTGGCCCCAGCGCCAAAGACGGTATCCAAATCAGTGAGTAAGTCCTTGTCGGCGATATATTGTGTACATGGAATTATTTCGGTACTACCATTCTCTTCGCTCGTGTCAACCAGTGGAAATTTCACTCCTACGGCATAGGCCGGCGTTGGTACACCCGGGAACAGCGCGGCGCCGTCGTCCCGATGCCATTTCTGATAGTCCGTTCCCGGCAGTGGGATGTTTGAGTCAAAGTGTGACCAGATGTAGTCCGGTCCCAGCACTCGTTCAAAGAACTCGACCAGGGCAGGGTGCTCGAAGATCCCCGGATCGACAAACGGTTGCTCGAATGGCACCCGGACGTTATAGCGAAGACGGCCGCGGCTCGGATACTCCCCCTGCCGCTCGATGTCGCGGTCTCGAATCGGTATCCAGACCTCGCGAATCCGGTCAATCGTCTCCAACGGGATGAGGTCTTCAAAGACAACGAACCCGTTAATCCGCCATTCCTGCATAAGTTGGTCAATGTCATACTTCGTAGCAAGACTCATAAAGATGCTCCTTTCTTCTTATTGAACGCTTACAAATTCAGGAAACATGCGATAGAACCCGACGAGGCGCCTGGGTCAGGTTCAACGCTTTTTCACCACAACAACAATCATATCGTCATATTGTTCGGCTGAACCCACAAAATCAGTGGTATCACCCAAAAGGGTTTCAAGGATTCTCTCTGCATTCATCGTTGAATCGATGTGCATTACGGCGTGTTGAAGCCGTTCGGCCCCATACATCAGGACAAAATAGATGCCAAAGTTTATAAGCTATCAAACCAAAATTTAACCATTTTTTAAGCGTGGGGAATTTCCAGATTTTTAGAAAATCTGTTGACTTCTACTGACCTTTCGCATTATTTCGGAACAATTTTTCTAATTTTTAGATTCAGTCGTAGCAGGAGTTCCCTCCCGATTCGATGGATTGCCACATCACCGCAAAGGTCGTGTTTCTCAAGTGAAACGGCTGATTATTAGATCCGTGCTACGTGCGGGTTCGGACTCCGAAATTAAAAAAACTTCCTCGGGATTACGCGAAAGGTAAGAACAACTTTGCTTCCTAAAATTCATGCATGCCACCAATCTATTGACTGGAGGTTTTTGACGCTGCATCAAAAACAGGGAATCGATAAAGCGACACGTCAAATCCGTGAGCAGCTCAGGCACCACTGGAAGGGCGAGTTCCTTCACTGTTTAAGCCTTCAGAAGTTTTGCGCATGGTTTGAATCGAAACGATCCTGCGGAAAACTTCCGAAGTCTGGATTCGCTGCAAATGGTATGATTTAGACGCTCACCACCCGGTCTACACCGACTGCCAGATCGGCGAAGTCCTTGGAGGTGATAAACTTAGCGTTCTTGCCCTGCAAATCTTCGTCTGAGACCCCACGGACCCTGCTGCAGAGTCCTCAGACATAAATGAGCACACCGTGGTCAATGAGCTGAGTCAGCAGATTCTTAAGAGGTGGCAAGCCTACTACCGCGAAAACCTGCTCGGCGACAACGTCTTTCATCAGATAGGCCGCTTAGCCTAGCAGGGAATTTGTAGTTGATGACCAGCCTCTATCGCCCCCTGCGCTGCCACGAAAGAGATGGTAGCCCGAGTAGGGTCGTCAGAACCAAAGGTATCGGCGTAGAGTGTCATAGACATGAGAAACCTCCTTAAGGCGCGAAGACAATTTACGGTTAGGATGGTAGCGATTAGCTTCATACGGCTGCGCCGACTCCATTGACCGGATTTGAATCCCGATCGCTACCCGTTGCCCATACGACTTCTTGCGCTTACGTTCGTGTAGATAGCGATATCTGGCTTCGTGCTCTCCACAATAGCAAATAGTTCCCCTTGATGGGGGGTCACGAATTTTCTATGAAAAAAGCCTGCATCACTGAGATGCGGGCCAAATCAAAACAATCGGTGCGCGTTACAATACGCCCCGACTATTTGACAATGACCATTCGTCGGGTGGCTTGGAAAGCGCCAGCCTTAAGCGTGTAGAAATAGATGCCACTCGAAACCGCCTCTCCGAATCGGTCTTTGCCATCCCAATACGCCGCGGTTTCTCGGCTGAGATAACTGCCCGCTTGTCGCAAACCGGGCGCTAACTGACGGACAAGTTGTCCTTGCACATCGTAGATACGAATGGTCACTTTGGCATCGGCGGCTAACACATACGGCATCCATGTTTCTGGATTAAACGGATTGGGGTAGTTTGGCAACAGTGCCGTTTCTTTCGGAGCCAACGCTACGAGAAGGTGTTCAAGGAAGATAATCCCTCTTTGCGAGCGGACATCCGTGAGGTGTAGTTGCTGTGCTTGAGTGAGCCAGCCCTCTACATCGGCAGGAGTGATCATCGCCAGTGCCTGTGGATGCGCCGAAGGCGCGGCTGCCGCGTTGCCTATTGCGCTGGCAACCTGAACCAAGTCTGCAATATCCACAACGCCATCCCGGTTGACATCCGCCTCATTTTGTCCCATCTGTCCCAAACGCAATGCAACTAGGGCTAAATCCAAGATGTTCACCGCCCCATTCCTGTTGACATCCTCAGCGAGTGTCGGCGGTTTTTCCCCGGTGTCCGGTGGCGGTGCAATATCCCACAGAAGCACCGTGCCGTCCACACTCCCACTTGCGAGGGTCCTGCCATCGGAGCTGAAAGCAACGCTCTCGACACTAGAGGTATGCCCGACGAGGGTTTTCAACGCCTCACCTGTGGTAGCATCCCACAAGCCGATCGTATTGTCCCACCCCCCACTTGCGAGGGTCTTGCTATCGCGACTGAAAGCAACGCTTTCGACACCATACGTATCCCTGTGGATGGTTGTCACCTCCTCACCGGTGGTAACATCCCACAGGCGAATGGCATTATCCCACCCCCCACTTGCGAGGGTCTTGCCATCGCGACTGAAAGTAACGCTGAGGACATGACCCCTATGGCCGTCAAGGACTTTTAGGGGGGCCCCAGTGGCGACATCCCACAGGCGAATGGTATTGTCTCGACTCCCACTTGCGAGGGTCTTGCCATCTCGACTGAAAGCGATGCTCTCGACACCGGCCGCATGTCCGACGAGGGTTCTCAGGCGTGCCCCGGTGGCGACATCCCACAAGCGGATGTCATCATCCTCACTTCCACTCGCCAGCATGCTGCCATCGGGACTGAAAGCAACGCTTATCAGATAAGCCCTATGCCCGACGAGGGTTTTCAGGTGCGCTCCGGTGTCAGCATTCCACAAGCGGACCGTATCGTCCTGACTTCCACTGGCGATTGTGCCCCCATCCGGGCTGAAAACAACGATGTCCACATCATCCGTATGCCCGACGAGGACGTGCTGGAGCTGTCCTGTGTCGGTGTTCCACAGGCGGATGGTTTGGTCCCAGCTCCTACCAATGAGCGTGCGGCCATCCGGACTGAACGCAACGTTCAAGACAACATCCGCGAACCCGGTGACAGTTTCGATGTGTTCACCCGTATCAACATCCCACAGGCGGAAGGTCGCATCCCACGCACCGCTTGCGACAGTGCGGCTATCCCGACTAAACGCAACTCTGTAGACATCAGCCGTATGTCCGGTAAGGGTTTCGATGGGCTCGCCCGTGACAGCATCCCACAAGCGGATGGTATCGTCCTCACTCGCACTCGCCAGCGTGCGGCCATCCGGAGAAAAAGCGAGTTTGTAGACAATGGATGTATGCCCGGTAAGGGTTTCGATGGGCTCGCCGGTGTCAACATCCCACAGACGGATGGCCGCGTCGTAATCCCCACTCACGAGTGTGCCCCCATCCGGGCTGAAAGCAACCGTCTGCACAAGAGACGTATGCCCGGTGATGGTCTTGATATTCTCACCCGTCTCAACATCCCACAGACGGACGGTTTGGTCCCAACTCCCACTAGCGACAGTTTTTCTATCCGAGCTGAAAGCCACGCTAGTGACCCGATCCCCATGTTCGGTAAGGGTATGGATGTTCTCGCCCGTCTCAACATCCCACAATCGGACGGTTCGGTCCCAACTTCCACTGACAAGTGTGCCTCCATCCGGGCTGAAAGCAAGGCTCCGGACACCATTCCTATGCCCGGTGATGATCTTGATATTCTCACCCGTCTCAACATCCCACAATCGGATGGTTTGGTCCCAACTCCCACTGGCAAGCGTCTTTTCATCAGGGGAATACGCCATAGCAGAAATTGTTTCCGTATGCCCGGTGAGCAGGTCCATCTCTTGAAGGGTTTCCGCATCGTAGAGCCAAATACCGATGGCACTGGCGACTGCGAGTTGAGTACCATCAAGTGAATACTCAAGTTCACCTATCCAGCCTTTACCGAATCGCGCAATGGCATCATCGGGTAACTGCCATTGGGGGTTATCTTGGGCGAAGCTGTTTGATAGAAATAGAGCAGAGACTAATAATAAAGTAAGGCTAAAAAATATCATCTTTTTCATTGACATTGATTCTCCTTTTTGAGTTGTCAGTTTTGCGGAGTTAGTGCTACTTGAGGATCACCATCCGTCGTAAGTCGGTATAATCCCCTGCTTGGAGTTGATAGAAATAGACTCCGCTTGCGACCGATTCCCCCCTATCGTTGCGTCCGTCCCAATAGGCTGCTTTCGTCCGGGTGGTATAGAATCCTGCGGGTTGATTCCCCAATTCTAATTGCCACACCGGCGTCCCTTTTGTGTCGTAAACCGTGAGTGTGACATCGGCATCGTGAGCGAGTTGATAAGGAATCCACGTCTCCGGATTGAACGGATTTGGGTAGTTAGGCAACAGTGCCGTCTCTTTCGGAGCCAACGCTGCGAGAAGGTGTTCAAGGAAGATAATGCCCCTTTGCGAGCGTAGATCCGTCAGATCTAGGCCCTGTGCTTGGGTGAGCCAGCCCTCTACATCGGCAGGAGTGATCATCGCCAGTGCCTGTGGATGCGCCGAAGGTGCGGCTGCCGCGTTGCCTATTGCGCCGGCAACCTGAACCAAGTCTGCAATATCCACAACGCCATCCCGGTTGACATCCGCCTCATTTTGTCCCGTCTGTCCCAAACGCAATGCAACCAGGGCTAAATCCAAGATGTTCACCGCCCCATTCCTGTTGACATCCTCAGCAAGTGTCGGCGGTTTTTCCCCGGTGTCCGGTGGCGGTGCAATATCCCACAGAAGCACCGTGCCGTCCACACTCCCACTTGCGAGGGTTCTGCCATCGGAGCTGAAAGCAACGCTATTGACCCTAGACGTATGTCCGGTAAGGGTTTTGATGTGCTTGCCCGTGCCAACATCCCACAAGCCAATCGTATTATCCCACCCCCCACCTGCGAGGGTCTTGCCATCGCGACTGAAAGCAACGCTTTCAATAACGCTTTCGACGCCATACTGACTCCCGTGGATGGTTCTCACTTCCTCACCGGTGGTAACATCCCACAGGCGAATGGTATTGTCCCACCCCCCACTTGCGAGGGTCTTGCCATCGCGACTGAAAGTAACGCTGAGGACATGACCTCTATGGCCGAAGAGGGGTTTCAGGACATCCCCGGTGGCAACATCCCACAGGACAACGGCAGAGTCTCGCCCCCCGCTTGCGAGGATCTTTCCATTGGGGCTGAAAGCGACATTCTCGACGCCAGCACCGTGTCCGTAGAGGGTTCCCAGGCGTGCCCCGGTGGCGACATCCCACAAGCGGATGGTATCGTCCTCACTTCCACTCGCCAACCTGCTGCCATCGGGACTGAAAGCAATGGTTATCAGATAAGCGCTATGCGCGACGAGGGTTTTCAGGTGCGCCCCGGTGTCAGCATTCCACAGGCGAACGGTATTGTCCTGACTTCCACTAGCGATTGTGCCCCCATCCGGGCTGAAAACAACGATGTCCACATCATCCGTGTGCCCGACGAGGACGTGCTGGAGTTGTCCTGTTTCGGTATTCCACACGCGGATGGTTTGGTCCCAGCTCCTACCGATGAGCGGGCGGTCATCCGGACTGAAAGCAACGCTCAGGACACCACTCTCATGCCCAGTAATGGTTTCGATGGGCTCACCCGTATCAACATCCCACAGGCGGACAGTCGCATCCCCCCCCCCACTTGCGAGTGTGCGGCTATCCCGACTAAACGCAACTCTGTAGACATCAGCCGTATGTCCGGTAAGGGTTTTGACGGGCTCGCCCGTGACAGCATCCCACAAGCGGATGGTATCGTCCTCACTCGCACTCGCCAGCGTGCGGCCATCCGGAGAAAAAGCGAGTTTGTAGACAATGGAGGTATGCCCGGTAAGGGTTTCGATGGGCTCGCCGGTGTCAACATCCCACAGACGGATGGCCGCGTCGTAATCTCCACTGGCGAGCGTGCCTCCCCGACTGAAAGCAACCGTCCGGACAAGAGACGTATGCCCGGTAAGAGTTTTGATGGGCTCGCCGGTGTCAACATCCCACAGACGGACGGTTTGGTCCCAACTCCCACTGGCGAGCGTACCCCCATCCGAGCTGAAAGCAACGCTAGTGACCCAATCCGCATGTCCGGTAAGAGTTTTGATGGGCTCGCCCGTGGTAGCATCCCACAGGCGAACTGTCGCGTCGTAACTCCCGCTGGCAAGCATGCCCCCATCCGAGCTGAAAGCAACGCTCCGGACACCACTCTCATGCCCGGTAAGGGTTTTGATAGTCTCGCCCGTTGTAACATCCCACAAGCGAACAGTATCGTCCCAACTCCCACTGGCAAGTGTACCCCCATCCGGGGAATACGCCATAGCAGAAATCGTTTCCGTATGCCCAGTGAGCAAGTCAACCTCTTGAAGGGTCGCCGCATCATAGAGCCAAATACCGATGGAACTGGCGACCGCGAGCCGAGTGCCGTCCGGAGGCGAATACTGAAGCCCAGATATCCACCCTTTACCAAATCGCGCAGTGGCACCTTCGGGTAACTGCCACTGAGGGTTATCTTGGGCAAAGCTGTTTGATAGAAATAGAGCAGAGACTAACAATAGGGTAAAGGTAAAAAACATCCTCTTTTTCATTGAGATTCATTCTCCGTTTTGAGTCGTTGGTTCTGAGGTATATTCTTAGGAGTCAGAGCAGGGAAGGAAGCAGCGCACCCGCTCCCCTGCTCGCTTTTTCGATACTTATCGATTGAGTGTTTTCATCGCGGCAATCATGTCGTCGTCTGACGGGTTGCTTTTCACCATCTCAACAAACTCGTCAGCGTCTAGCTTGTGTTCCTCCAGGAACTTTTTGTCCTGCGGTCACGGGTAGATGTATTCACCGATAGTACCGTTCAACTTGGCGCGCGCCTTATCGGTAACCCGCGCCAACCACCAGTACCCTCCAATGAGCATATCCCGATGCCGTGGTTTCCAATCGAGTCCCATTTAATTCACCTCCTTTATCAGGTATTAAGTTCTCTCAGAAAATGGAAAAGCCTGAAAACACTGAATTTGTCGAACTGTCAAATGATTCCTTCCCCCCACTTACGATCCGACTTGCTGAGAAAGCTCAAGACGTTTGTAATGAGACAATTCATCGCTATCTGAGATGCGTAAGGTATGCACTACGGCAAACCAAGAATTTCTTCGGGGCGTTGAACTTGAGGCAGCAGCATATCGTGAAAGGCGGATGCAGATTTTACTGCATGTCCGCAAGCCGCTGTTGGATTGCCGTCTGTCGTGCGTTCCACAGGTTGATCATCGGCTAATCGAACATCACTACAACGTGCATGCCCAAGATTAACGGATTTAAACCTTTCCCGAAAGTGGCAAGGGCTAACACGCTCGCATCTTCGGACGTAAACCTATAGTTGCGCAACCGTCTCGCCCACCTCTTAAAGTACCGCATCGGCTGTGCGACTTGTACGCGACTGCGAAAGAGGCGAATGAGTGCAGCATAGCGTAGAAAGTGTTCCAAACGTCGCAATAGCTTCTCCGTTTGCGGCACAACAAACAGATCAATGCCTTGAGCATTTGCGCGGCTTAATAAGTCGAATGCCAGCAACTTCGCATCAGTTTGTCAGTTTTAACAATCCTTGCAAGATGTATTACGCTGTGACTTTATCGAGCAGGCACTGCCTCCGGTGAAACCTCCACTTCCTCAAGGTCTTCGAGGTCAGTTTCTGTCCATTTCTCCCACAGTTTAGTCTGCTCAGATTCGGGAAGATCAAGATATTCCCCTAATGTCAAACCATCTAAGAACGGCTCGTCGAGACTGAGCGGTTGGCCCCAATGGCTTGCAAAACCTCCTCTTTCAGAGATTTGACGGTCCCACGAGCGTTTTCTATCGTTCTCTCCGTTTGGATTACGTCCTTCTGTAACTCCGGCGCCAGCTTGAGCAGTTGCTGTCGATCTTCGGAACTCATCTGTTTAATCAAAGCCGCAATCTGTTTGAGACTGACGGGTAAGGCGAATACTGTCTCTGGCTCCCGCCTTATCATTACAAGGCATTAGGGTAAAACGCCTCCTAAGTACCTAATACCTAACACCTACTTTTATTGTACACTCGCCTCAAGCTGCTTCAAGGTTTTCTCCAAGAGATCTAGATAGCGTCCATATTCCGTCCAATTTCCCGCCCGTTGCGCCGCTTGGGCTCCGTCATAATGTTGTCGTGCCTGCTTCACAAGTTGGGAAATTGGCATCTGGTTCAAGAGGAGTGTTTCTCCCTGTTCACCCATCATCGCTGAAATAGTGGGAGTTTCCTCAGTCTCAAGACCATCTTGTGCTTCTGCTACTGCCAAACGTCTACCGAACATATTAATCAACGCTTCATCAAGACTTGCGCCCCATGCAACGTTTTCTTTATAACCGACGACAACACGACGCAGTTCAGGAATTGCAGATTCTTCGTTCTCTGCCTGGATGTAGATTGGCTCAACATACAGGATGGAATCATTCATCGGGATGATCAGCAAGTTGCCACGCAGTACGCGCGATCCTTGCGTATTCCACAAACTAATCTGCTGGGAAATTTCAGGTTCCTGGGTGATGAAATTTTCGACCTGCATCGGACCGGGGGCAAGTTTCCCTTTTGCGAAGCCATAAACTAACAGTTGACCATATTGCGGCAAATCACATCTTGCCGCGATCCAAGCCCTGAGATTTGGCTTATTTTTCGGCGTGAAAGGCAACATCAGTACAAATTCCGCACGTTCCTCTCCCGGAATTTTGACGACTACATAGTAAGGGGCGACCTCTTGCACATTCGAGATGGTCCCCGGCAAGCTCTGCTGGCGCGGGGCGAATGGGCTGGTGGGTGGCGTTTGAGGACGCAGGCGTTCCGTGTTGTCGTAAAGTTCCTCGCCGATCTGCCACTGATCTTCGCTTGCGTAGAAAGTAATTGGATCCTTCATGTGATAATCTTGGTACGCCCGTGCCTGTATGAGAAACATTGTGGTGGGGTATCGGATATGCTTTTTGAGTTCTTCGGGCATCTCGTCGAACGGTTTGAATAGGGCTGGGAAGATACGGCGGTAACACTCGACAATTGGATCCTTTTCTCGTTCCATCAGGTAGAAATTCACAGTACCATCGTAGGGGTCAATTGTCACCTTGACGGCGTTTCGGATATAATTGCCCCACGGACTTTCACCCCCCATGATACGGCCGGCAACACGTCTACCACCACGTTCAGCAATTCTCGCGCGGGTAACGTCTTGCATCGGTGCGGAATAAGGGTAACGTGCAGTCGTTGTGTAAGCATCAACCATCCAGATGAGCCTACCATTGTAAATAACAAGGTAAGGATCGTCATCGTAGCGCAGGAATGGGGCAATTTTTTCAACACGCTCTTTAATGTGCCGATGGTAGAGAACACGGCTTGTTGATTTGATTTCGCCCGGCAGGATGAACTTGAGCTCGTTTCTAAATTTCAGCATATACACGAATTTGCGTAAGAAAGAGGAAAGGCGGACGCCTCCTTTGCCTTGATACGAATATTTGGCGAAATCTTGTCCGAATGTTTCAGGGTAATCAAACTCAAGGCTCACCGGGCGGTCTGGATGGACAATGACATAATGGTTCGTGCGTTCCCCGTAGTAAATCCGAGGACCTGGATTTTCGTTAAACCGATACGACCATTCGGGCTCGTAGTTAATTGGATCAATGTCCCGTATGTACATTTTCGGCTTTCCGTCGAGAGCCTCGTTGACCGGACTCATCACCGCCCCATAGCCATGGGTGAAAACGTAAGTTCGCTTAAACCAATCGTTACGTACCTCACGCGGCAGATCATCGATATTCAGTTCACGCCCAGAAAGCATCACCTGCCGTAGTTCATTGTTTTCCATTGGATAGCGATCGATGTCAACGCCAGAAAAATCGTATTGTGAGCGCAACTCCTGGAGTTGGCGGAAAGTACGCCGTAGCGGTCGCTCATCCCATAGCCGAATGCTATTAATCACCGGTGCATTTTCCTGCCCCATGATACTCTCATAAGACAACTCTCCTGTCAAGGGATACTGTGTCTCCGTCACGGTGTTGTCCTCTAGATCATAAGCATGCAGTGTCGCCCTGACGTTATAGTTGATGTATTTCGCCTCAAGTTCCTGCTTGCTGGGCTCAACTTTCAGATTTTGAACAAGACGAGGATAGGCCTGCCCAATAAAAGCAACAAGCAAAAGAACGACGACGCCCCCAACCGCGAAAGAGATGCGGCGTAAAAAGATGCTGACGAAGAAAATCAGCGCGCATATAACCGAAAGCCACATTAAAATCATTAATACCGGTAACCGGGCCTGAATTGCTGCATAGCCACCCCCACCACGAACAATATCGTTCATCGTGTAGAGGAGGTCATACATCACAAACCGATAATTCCAGGCGCGAAACAGCAGTATTAACCCGATCAGCACAAATAGGTGTGTCTTAACACGCTGCGGCGGCTCAAAGCGATTGTTCTCACTGATCAGTAGCCCGTGAAAAAAGTAGATGACAGCCGTAAACAGGGTGATTAGCATGAACAGACCAAATAGATAACCGCAGATTAAGCGTTCCAGGGGCATTCGAAAGACATAGTAGCTGACGTCCTTATGGAAGATTGGGTCGCGCGCAGCCGCAACCAAAATCGCTTTTTGTGACGCATCGAACTTAAGGCCCTGGCTCAATTGAATTTTCGCTTGCCCATTCGTGCCAGGGACAATCGATTGAATTTCTGCCGCGTGGCGGTTATCTCCTTCTTCGATTGTGACATCATCACCTCTTTGAAGTCCTTTGGCATTGAGCTCCAACTGAGAGATGACAATTTCGGTAGTGTCCTGATTTGCTGGTGCAGCGAGCGACGTTGCTGATTGGAAGGAAAGTCCGCTGGCCTTGGAATAGCGGAGAAAGCGTTCCCAGTAGTTTGTCGCAGTATAACCGCCTAAGAGGCTGCCCCCGACAGCCAAGAGTGTGAGTACAACATAGACCGCCTTCCGGAGGTCAAAATCAAGCACTCCCTCAAGTGGGATTGATTCCATAAGGGTTGGACTCAGTCGAGAGGGGGTGAAACGATGGAGGAGATAGAGGTTGGTAAGGGTCACGACAAGCAAGAAACCAGCGACAATAATCCCCAAGCCAATTTGCGTCAATAGAATCTTCTTATAAATCGCGACATAACCGACCATATCAAACCAGAGGAGGTCGGGATAGATTTTTACGAGGATCGTTCCCACTCCAATGATTACTGCTAAAAGCACAACAAAAATAATAAGTCGAGTCAAAGATAGTTGCATTTATTTCCTCTTTTCTTTTTATGAAGGGTACCACATGTTGACAGAATACCCATTCGGAAAACCGCTAAAAACTCAGCGCCGCAACAATGCGACAAAACCTACCTGTTGAATCTGAAACCGCCACATGACAATGAAACTGCCACATGACAATGAAACTCCATTTAAGGTTGCTATCTCGATTTTGAACAGTTCCCAGGCTTCTTCCTGGAGATTTTAACCAATATAGACAACGCGAAGAATTTGAGAAACTCTCACTTCCTCACCTAACTCGACAGCGATTCACGTCTCAAAACGGTATAAGCCTCATTGAGGACAAAATTGGTTGTAATGAATCGCGTCTGTGCTGCGCTGCGATTAAGGACTGATGGATCTGCTGGGCGACATCAAAATGACGATTGGTATTTCAATGCCACCCAACCTTGCGCGTCAATAAAGGCTCGTTGGTTCATAAGTGTTTTGTTTGCCTTTCCCATAGAGGTAGTCATCCAATCACTCGGATAAATCCGCCGGAGCATCGGTTTTGTGCGATTTGATTTGAGAAATGGAATCCTGAAATTTACATCTTCAGCTAACTCTTCCTTGAGCTATTGCGCGGCTTCTTCAACATCAACGAAGACAGATTCCTTGGACAGTTGTTTCTCGAAAAACTCAGTTGGTACGATTACATGTGTCCGTTTGCCTGCTGCATCAACTACATATTGTGCCTGAAATGGTATGGTTTCCATTTTTGTTCTCCTTATTTTGTTACCTAAAACGCTTGTCCCAAGCCAAAGTGGAACATTACATCCGGATCGACACGCACAAGGTCTGTGCGACGGGCTACATCGAAATCGAGCGAAAAAAGTCCAAGCTGTAATCGAAGCCCAATGCCGATTGAACCTTTGACATCATCAAGGCGATACCGATTTCCGTCACGCTTAAAAACGTGATACGGGTTATCGGCATTAAACTCTTCCTCCGACCAAACTGTGCCGAAATCAGCGAAGATGATGCCACGAATGCCTCCAATCGCCCATGCGAAGGGCCAACCGAAACGCAGTTCGTCAATAAATGGAATCCGGATCTCAAAGTTCAGCAGCCCCATCTGTGTACCGATGAGTTCTTCATAACGATAGCCTCGCAAAGTATCAATTCCACCGAGATAGAAGAGGGAGTGGTCTTGTCCGAAACTCCCACCCAAAAGCAGACGGGTTGCAAATGTTGAACGTCTGCCGAGCTTAAAGTATCGACGGACGTCCAGAATAGCATTGGTCAACTCGAGATCGCTCCCTAACCCACGGAACGACTTCTCAAAGCTGAGATTATAACGTGTACCCGTGTAGGGCCCAAACTCTCTCCACATTGTCGTATCGCCAACCAGAGAAAACACCCCGAGCATCAGGAATCCCCGATCATCTTCGCGATCGGTTTCAAACCGAAAGGCGAAGGGGGTAGAGTACATCATCAGTTGTAACTCAAAGCGGCGATAACGATTGAACGGATAGTTGAGAAATCCTACCATTCCCGTTAAGCGCTGCAAGACGCGGCGACGATTGCGTGTCGTCCCTAACAGGTGATACTCATGATAGTTGAAGAGTGCCGCGCCAAAATCCGCACGACGCAAAAGATAACCGTATCGAGCCACAAAATCCGGAGCTAGAAAACCGGACTGATTCACGACACTTAACCCCAGACGATGATTTCCCATCATATCGCTGGCGACGAGCTCCGTTGAGTTGCGCAGTAAACCATCAGCACCAAGGCTAAAGTTCGTGAAGATCGCATCTAAACCGATCTTCGTACTATACTTCCGGCGGGCGATTCGATGTGGTGATTTCTGTGTAGATTCCATGGAAACCGGCTGGAAATCCAGAGGCAGCATGTCAATCTTTTCATTAATCGCCTTCTCTGTTTCCATGACATAAATGTCTTGCTTGCCCGATTGGTAGGCGCCAAATACGATCTGTTTCCGATCCGGCGAAAAACTGGGATTGAAACAGCCGGTTATGATATTGGTCAGGCGGGTGAGCTCTGTCCCGTCCGGTCTCACTGTGTACAGGTCATAAACGCCATGCAGATCTGAGCAGAAAGCCAGTTGTTCACCGTCGGCAGTCCAAGTCCAATGTGGGCTGATGGCATTGTGCTCTCCATAAGTCAATTGCCGCTGCGTGCGACGGTTAACATCAATGATGATCAGCCTATACCTGCCTTCTCGCTCCGAGGCGTAAACAATTTCTTCCTCTGTCGGATGCCATGAGGGGTAGCTATCATCAAAGGTGTCATCTGTTAAACGGGTAATATCTTCTGTCGCCAGGGATATAATAAACAGATCAGTTTGTCCGTTTTTCAGCGCAGCAAAAACAATGCGTTCACCGCTTCCATCGTAGCTTGGCGAATGAGTGGCGTCAAAGTCGAGTTTGATGCGGCGTGTTAGCTTTTTGGTGATAATGTTAACCTCAAGGAGATAATCTGAGCCACGATATTTCGCAATGAAGGCGATGCAATCTCCGTCGGGGGACCAGGCCAGCCCATTACCCTCCGTCCGAATCTCTTCGTATTTACTTCGGAAAAAAGATTTGCTGATGCGATCTAATCGGTTTCCATCCTTGACAGACATGAGAACAATTTCACCAAATCCATCGTTACCCGTCACGTATGCGATGATGTCACCGCTAGGGGACCAAATGGGTTTCGCATTATGGGAGTAGCGTGACTTTTTCGTGAGATGCCTAGCAATCGAGTCAGGTATATCCTTACGCTCAATCATGGGCCAATACTTCTTCTGAACGATCAGGCGCCATTCTTTATCAAATTGCTCAAGGCTAACTCCAAGTACATTCTGAAACGCCTCATCGAGATCTTTGGTCCGGATGTGTCGTAGTTCGTGCATGAGTTGTCCCACTTTGTCCCGGCCGTAAGCGTCAACCAGGTACCCGATTGCGGACTGACCAAGCTTATATCCCAAAAAGACCTGTGAACCCAGGATACGAAAATCCTGAAGGTGGGTCAGGGGAATAATCTGATCTGAGATACTTGCGTCTCTTAAAACCATTTCCCCGGTCGCATTATTGTCTTCGCCGAAATAATCCGCCATCCCCTCGATAAACCAGACCGGGGGACTATAGAGAAACTCACCGCTATAAATATGTCCGGCGGGTTTCTGATAGATGATGTCATACTGAAAGATATGCACAAGCTCGTGAAAGATCACCTCACGAAACGTCTCCATCGAGCCAGTAAAAGGGATGACAATACGCCGCTTGAAAATCTCTGCAAATCCACCGATTCCCTCATGAACTTCCTGCAAAATAATATTGGTCTCTTGAAAGTCTTTGTGGGAGCGGTATAAGATTAGCGGGGTCTGATCCTTGAGCTCGTGCTGAAAGTCCTCACTATGCTTCTCATAAGCTTCTTCAGCAATGTCTGCCATAATGGAGACAAGCCGCTCTTCACTGGGGTAATAATGGATGTCAAAATGATCCGTTTGATGGATGAGCCAATCGAACTGCTGATCGGTGACCTTATTTTTGCCGAAGCCCTGCCCCCAACTGCTTGTGACCAGAAGAAACAGGGAGACAACAAAAAAGAAGAACACGAACGGGTAAGAGAGTGAGCCGGTGGGTGAGTCAGCGGTGATATGCGACACACAATTCGAGATCTTGCTCCCTCGGATAGCAGCAGGACGCCATTGAATCCGTTTGGTCAATCCACTTTGTTGGGCTGTCATTATTTCGCCAAGAACCTTTCTTCTATTTCATAGTGCGGTGCAATTTGTCGCGTGAATTCCGAGATTGCTTGTTTCGCCAAACTTTTTAAGATACCCGCATGCGGTGTGACTTCTGAGACGAGGAATGAACTGGCCGTATGTGCCTGAACAGCACGCCGTTCATACCGATCGTCCCGTATGATTTCTCTTGCGTCTACTGCAGCAATCACGATTCTCAGCGAGAGGATGTAGACCTTCTCAAGGTAATACTGGTAGTCAGTGACATACCGTTGAAGTGTTCTCGAATAACGTTCGCCATAGTAAGGTCTCGGCTCACTCATTGAAAAGAAGGTATAACTTCCTGCAATGACGGCATCAGCTTCGAAATACTGACCAAGGTGGACGAGACCATCCACATCCGATAACAGGTTATCATCAACGGCTTCACCAGTCAGCATCCGCATCGTTTCCTGTGTACTCACGACACCCAGGTTCTGATGTCGCCCCAATCCAATCCGCATCAAGGAAGCAATTTCCTGCCCTGTCTCTTCGGCAACTTCGATCCGGCGATGATCTGAATGTTGCTCCTCAATAAATGGCAGCACAGCGAAACCGGAATACTTCGTGACATCAACTGTAGATTCAACTTGAATTTGAATTGGTACCCGCGTGACTGAACGCCCACAACCCCAATAGACGCTTAGACAGATCATGATCATCAGAACTTTAACTGCTCGATCTCCCCTGCACTGCCATTGAGACGACAGGAGGAGGGTAAACTTTGGGGCACTTTTAGCCAACTTTCTCAAGTGGATGGGCCCGGTCTGATTAGGAAAGCGGAGAACACGCGTGCAAGTCTGCATGATAAGTCACTTAGCGCCGGCGGAAGTTTCCCAACTCTTTAAAAAGTCGGATATCCGCCGAATTTTCGGAAGTACTTCACACCGTAAAACACCTAGATTGCGGAAAGATATGAAAAAACTAATAATCTCTGATTATTGATTTTTTTCAATAGATTTATTGATTTTCCAGTGCCACTCTTACCCTTACCTGCCTCTCCCTCGGAAAAGTTTGTCCAGATAGCGTTGGCCTTGCTGTGCATAACCCTCTCCCGGCAATTTCTTGATTACGAATTCGATGGGATCTGTAATCAAGTATGGCAACTCGAATTCGCGATTGGCTATGAATTTCGCGCCATCGCAGCCGAGATAACGCACATAAAAAAGTCCTTGGTTCATTGCTATAATTGGACGTGTCCCCTTAATCGTCCCCTCAATTCTCATGAGGTTGGCTTCGCGTGTAGAGCCAACCTTCGGAAACGGAAACAGATCTTGATAATTCCATGCAGGTGTGGGAAATACGTCCGATATCGCACTCCCATATTCAATAATCGCTATCCGTAATACAGCAACTGCTTCTGCGAGTTCGGGGCATTGCGTCGTGCCGAGCTTTTGATCAATTTGCTCAATCGTACCGATAAAAACGCTCGTGTCGATACCGGCTTTAAGCAAAATGTCCACCTGCTTCTCGATGACGCCAAGCGCGACTAGCGTCTTTTCTCGACCGACCGCCTTCTTCCGCTCCCAGTTGTCGCTCTTGTCCTTTACCAACTTCGCCAAGGTCGCTTTGGTGATATTGTAATTTGCATCATTGCTCTTTTGATCGAGTTGCCAAGCATTTACAACCAACTACATTTTAACTAATTGCAAATTGGGCATCGAATTACTTGTTACCATATTCAATCCGGATCGCACCGCCAGCGGCAACTCACTCAACTCTGCCCACAGGGCCTCTCTATCGGTCTTTAGAGCACCTTGTACCGCGAACTTCACCGCATTTTCAGACCACCTATCGAGGAGTCCTTCTTTTAGTTCAATCACCCTATCCGATGGGATTGTTCCTGCTTTTTCTTGCGCCGTCAGCCAAGCGAGTAGCCGCTCTATTTTCAGTTTAGCTTCTTCTTCGCCGGGCGTCACCCTCAGTGTCCGTTGAAAGAGTTGAAAGCGTTCCTGTTCCCGATCACTATCCGCCACCCGACTTTGGGAAAAGGCATACCAGGGCGTTACTAAAACCATTGCGGCAATTACATAAAACAGTCGTTGCTTGAAAAGCCCGTTCATAAATTTTTCTCCTAAAAGTGAGGATCTTCGCCTTTGAAACATTCCGGGCGAATTGCCAATTCTCGCTCGTACAGCATATCAGCAAACAATGGAAGGAGAAAGAGTACTGAGATTTTCGCAACCTGGTGTGACGCTAGAACTGATGAGCGATTGCGCCTCAGACGTCGATGCCAGTTATCATCTGGGCGCGTTCACCAAATAGAAAATCTCAGTCGTAGATTTAAGATTCAGATTTATCTGTGGCCTCCGCTCCATCCACAGAAGGCGGCTTCATGCGATTGCGACGGACATGAAGACGACATTTTCTATAGTTGAAGCGATAGAACTTATTACTTGGATCCAGCTCTGTCGCATGCTTGTATGCTTCGATGGCTTCATCAATTTTTCCCAATGCTTCGTAAGCGACCCCTAAATTATTGTATGCCTGAGCATTTTGTGGGTGGATTTCTAAGATGTGCTGCCAGCGGAAAATGGCTTCGTTCCAGAGCTGTAATTCGGCGGATTTAATCGCGAATTCATTGTACTGTTCAATTGTCGGCTGATTCTGTAAGGTAGCACACGCAAATACCACAAAGGGAAAAACCAGCAGGAGTAATAAGAGACGGGTTGACAAATTTAATCCCACCTTTCAATAGTAATATTCTACACAAACCTAATCAGATCGTCAAGCCAAAAAGGGAACGTAGGATTGCAGTTGGTAGTGAACTCGGCGAAAATCCATAAACGGCAGAGACGTATACCACGTTTCTATGAGGACATCAAGCATCACATGGTCCCACATTTCGGCGTAACGAATTTTCTGAATCATTTTTCTGAATCATGTTGATAATTGATGACGTTATTTGCTTTGAACTGCTAAAACTTAATTCATTCAATCAAAGGAGAATGTGATGCAAGCACGCCGTCAGCTATTAATGTGGGCCTTAGTGATTTTAGTGTTGAATTTGGTATTGTGGGATAGGTTACGTGACAACTCAGTAAATGTGGATGCGTTCGATGGTGAAGCGCAACCGGATATGGCACAAATAGATCTCACAAGTCTTTTTGAATCGAACGCCTTCACTTCATACATGAATTTCAGTGAAGAATTGCCGTACAAAAGACGATTCAGTGAAGTTACAACAGAGAAATCCAGAGCGCAACCGGAATCTTCTTCGCTTTATCGAAGTATCTCCGACGTTTCAATGAACGTTTACTACGCACGCGAACATGACACGCTCTGGGAAATCTCACGGGCACACAACCTTGACCTGTATACTTTGTTAAGCATCAACAAACTGGAGAACCCAAACCTCATCCGTCCTGGGCAGGCGATTAAAATCCCGAGGTAACGGGGCGTCCTGTACCCAGTCCAGAGGGGGAAAACCCTGCAAGGTATCGCCTTGAAATACGATGTTCCTTTACAAAGAATAATCGATGCGAACACGATCACACATACCAATATGATTCAAGCGGGAACAGAGATCTTTATTCCTGGCGCCAAAATGTCCAAAGTATTGCGCAAATATTAGGTGGCTAATTAAACACGGATATGCTATAAACCTTTGGTGCTAGTTGGCGCAAAATGTATAGAATCCGGCACCCCCTTGAGCGCCTCCGCGCGAAGACTCCGCGCGAAGAAGCGTGCCATCCCGCACCGCACAAGGCTGCGCGTCCTATGATTGAGTGCCGGATTTTATACACTTTTGGGCCAGCGGTGTAAGTCCATAGGTTGATTCTCTAATTTTATGTCATTCTCGAGGTATCCGACACCTTACGCTCACCATTCTACCACCCACCAAAAATGAACCATAGAATGAACTTGCCAACAACATCTTTATCATTGCTCTAAACAGCGATCTCTGGTATACTAAATCTTGTCTGACAGCACATCTTTGGACAGAATACTCTTAACATTCGGTTTATGATGCCGGGGTACCATTTCTATCCTTTTATCGTCTTTCAATTATATTCAACACTGCGTCAAGATGCGCTTTTAAGGGCATCTGTCATCCTGAACGAAGTGAAGGATCTCTGACGCTGAGATTCTTCGCAAAGCCTCAGAATGACAGCCGAAAAGCGCAGTTTCTGGCGGTGGGTAGTATACATATAGATCGGAGCGAATATATGACCGATTTTTCCAAATTTATTCGAGATATTCCCGGTTTCCCGAAACCAGGGGTCGTTTTCAAAGATATTACCCCACTACTCAAAGATCAACGTGTCTTCCGCGATGCGGTGGATACGATGGCGGCTTACTACGAGCCGAAAAATGTTGACACTATTGTGGGGATTGACGCACGAGGCTTTATTTTCGGCGGCGCACTTGCCTATCGCCTGGGTGTAGGTTTCGTTCCCATCCGCAAAAGCGGAAAACTCCCCTACCATACGCACGAAGCCAGTTATGACCTTGAGTACGGGACCGATACGCTGGCAATTCATCAGGATGCTTGTCCGGCAGGGAGTCGAGTCCTCATCTGCGATGATGTTATTGCGACCGGCGGTACAATCGCTGCCTCTATCGATCTCGTGGAGAAGCTCGGGAGTCAAGTTATCGGAATCGCCGTCCTCATTGAGCTAACCTTCCTGAAGGGGCGTGAAAAATTTGCAGTTCACGATATTTTTTCTCTAATTGAATTTTAACCCTTGATATGCTATACTATACCCTCGTTGTAGGATAGATGCGCCTGTAGCTCAGGGGATAGAGCAGGGGCTTCCTAAGCCTCGTGTCGGGGGTTCGAATCCTCCCAGGTGCACCATTTACTTTTAGGAGAAATTGATGTACAAAGTCAGTGTGTGGAAACTCGTTTTAATCATCACAGTATTGGTATTCTCAGGGTTGTACCTGATCCCCACCCCCGATAGCCTCTACAATCCCTTATACGGGAACCTTCCCCTCTGGATGCAAGAGAAACTCCCCAAATTTGAAGCGACCGATGAGAGTTCGTTAAAGATGAATCTGCAAGGGGTTGAATTTCCAGAAGGCGTCAATTTTAATGAGGCAACAACGCAGCTTCAGGAAGTCTTGAAGGCACGGCTGGATAAAAATGGTTTTGAGCTAGAAAAAGATTATGAATTTAATTCGACAGCAGACCGTGAGTTTCGCCTCAAGTTTACCCCAGAAAAGAGCAAAGCGGAACTAGAAACGGTTTTAGTAAATCTCCATCTTTACGGCAGTATCCCGACGATCGTACGTCGACTTATACCGGATAATCGCTTGAAGCTCGGTCTCGATCTGAAAGGGGGCGTGCATCTCGTTCTTGAAGTCGATCTCGATGAGTCGAAGATCGAGTTACTGAAGGAACGTGCGACTTCTATTCCTGAACGATTACGGACAGATAAAATTCATTGCAGAGAAGCGGAAATTGTCTTAGAGAAAAATGCGTTGAACGTTGTCGTGGGCATCCCTAAACGGCTCTCGGCCCCAAATGAGCGGGCGGAATACCTGAAAAAGGCACAGGATAACCTTCAAGCGTTAGAGTTCTTTGATGACCCGCAAGAGGATGAACCCGATACGTTGTTGTTTAGCACCGAATTAAAGTTTCAAACGGATTTAGACAAAGGTAATATCTCACAGGATTTACGAAAAGCCTTTGACAATCAAGCAATCTCACTCTCTCAAAATGTTATGATTTCGATTGAAAAGAGAGGGGGTAAGTGGCTGATAACTGATGAAGGCAACAATCAAACTTACGCCGTTAGGAAAGATGAGAACAAACTCAACATTTACCCCGGGACCCAAGTCACCTACCAGATTCGCCTCGACGAATCCGGACTGAAGCAGTATGGTGAACAAGCGATCGAGCAGGTCATGGTGGTCTTACGAAACCGTGTTGATGCCTTTGGCGTTGCTGAACCGTCGATTCGTCGCGAAGCCAACCGACCACGGATCATCGTCGAATTGCCCGGCGCAAAGAATTCTTCAAAACCACTCCAGATTGTCAAAACGATGGGACGGCTGGAATTTAAGCTGGTGCAAAAAAGTCCAAGCGGTGCAATTGCCTGGTCCGGATCGGCTGACACGCCGCCTCCCGATGATATTCCCGAGGGCACGGAAGTCCGAGGCCACCACGATGATGGAACACAGTTAGCAAATAGCTGGTATGTGTTGCAGAGTCCAGTCCTGCTGAGAGGCGATCGAATCACGAATGCGCGTCCCACCCAGGGTAATACGAGTTTCGAGGTTGTCGTGTCTATGAGTTTCGACTCCCAAGGGCGTCGGAAATTCGCTGAAATTACCAGTAACCACGTCGGTGAACTTCTAGCCATCCTGCTCGATGGAAAAATCCAATCGGCGCCGAGGATTAATGAACCCATCCTGCAAGGCAACGCGCAAATCTCCGGAGACTTTACTTTTGAGGAAGCCAATTACCTTGCGAATATCCTCAAAGCCGGCGCTTTTCCTGTCGGGGTAAAACCTGCCGAAGAACGTACTGTTGGTCCAACGCTCGGTCAGGAAGCAATTAACAACGGGATCTGGGCCGCGATTATTGGCATGGGAATCGTCCTGGTCTTCATGATAATTTACTATAAGTATTCAGGCTTCATCGCGATTACCGCACTGTTCTTTAATATGCTCATCATTTTGGGGGCGCTTGCCGGATTCGGTGCGGCTTTGACGCTGCCTGGACTTGCAGCGCTTGTTTTAACCATCGGCATAGCAGTTGATGCAAATGTTCTCATTTTTGAGCGAATTCGTGAGGAACTGTGTACCGGCAAAACCGTATGGTCTGCAATTGGTACCGGTTACCAAAAAGCCTTTTGGACCATCCTTGATGCGAATGTAACCACGTTAGCTGTTGCGCTGGTACTCTACCATTTTGGAACGGGGCCCATCAGGGGGTTTGCTGTCACGCTGGGAATCGGTATTGGTGCGAGTATGTTCACGGCAATTATCGTCACGCGAGAAATCTACGGCTGGATACTCGGCAATCGTGATGTTAAGACCTTGAGCATTTAAGAGGTCTCTCAGAAAGTCCATCCGTAGCCGAACTTGTGAGAGCTCAGGTATTTGGCCCGAATTCGGCTACGAAAATGGGGGGAAGGCGTCAACAACGACCACCGAATCCAGTGATTTCAGGCTTTCCAATTTTCTGACAGAACTTAGAACAAAAGGGAGATAACAGGTTGGAATTAATCAAAAATACAAATTTCGATTTTCTCAGCAAAAGGCGGACAGGTTTTCTCTTATCCGCGATTCTCATTATTATTGGCGGGGTTTCGCTCATTCTTCGCAATGGACCGAATTTTGGTATTGACTTTCGCGGCGGCGTTAAAATCCACGCTAAATTCAACCGCGCTGTTACGCAATCGGAGCTCAATTCTAAACTCAGACAACTTGGCTATGAACGCGCAAAAATTCAAGTAAATGCGGAGAAACAGGAAGCATCGATTGACATTGGTTACAGTAAGAGCCTTGAAAACCAGAAGGTTGTCGTTCCGCTGATTGAAGATCCGGGGGATTCAACGGCGACGAGCATTCCGGTCAGCAGCACGGCAGAAAGAGTTCATGTATTTCAACCCGGAGATGCGATTCAGTTAATCGAAGGAGAACATCGACTCAGAAATGAGATTCGCGAAATTGTACAACAAGATAACATAATCACGTTTGCGCTCGCCAACGAGATTGGCGTTGACTTGACACAAGAAGCTGAAGTACAGATACAGGCAAGTGTCCGTCGAATCCTCTCCGACGCGCTTTTGCAAGGGGGCGGTGGCTGGCACGCGATGTCAGGAGCAGTGAATGTAGATAATGTCGGAGCGAGCGTTGGCAAAGATCTCAAATGGGATGCGCTGTGGTCAATATTCTGGTCAATCGTTATTTTGCTTTTGTATATTTCCTGGCGGTTTGAATTTCGTTTTGCCATTGGCGCCATTGCTGCCTTGATTCACGATGTTCTAATTACATTGGGGGTTTTTTCGGTGTTTGCAAAGGAAATTAACTTGCCGACAGTGGCGGCGTTTCTGACAATTATCGGTTATTCCTTAAACGATACGATCGTTGTGTTTGATCGCATCCGTGAAAACACCAATCTCCTTAAAGGGACAAGTTATGCCGATATTATCAACAGAAGCATCAATCGATCTCTGAGCCGCACTGTGATCACTTCCTTGACAACCTTCTTTGTCGTCCTCACAATTTTCGCTCTGACTTTCGGGGAGATTAATACATTCGCATTTGCACTCATTGTTGGCGTCATCGTCGGAACTTATTCATCAGTTTTCATTGCCAGCCCAATTGTATATATCTGGCATCTAAAAACCCAACATCTACAAACCCAACGAGGTACCGCCTAGTACTTGCGGAAACCTAACGCGGATTGCCCCTACAAGATGTTACCTCATCAGTTGCAAATTGGTATAAGGCCACTCTCCGCCTGACGAAACCTCCTTTCCCTGAAATTTATCCCGTCAAATCGTATGAATAGCTTCTGGTGGTTTGTTCTGAGTGGATTTATTCTTATTCTTGCGGTTGGCGTTGTGATCATCGCCGCCCGAAGACAGAGGTTTGTTCATGCCGGAAAATCGAACCATGATAAGAATTTAAATCAGGTTAATGTCCTCGCCCAAGAATTAGTCCATGAGATTCGCAATCCATTAAATAGTATTAACCTGAACCTCCAACTCCTGGAAGAAGACCTGACGGAAGGTCAGGGGAACGCGGACGATCTGCAACAGCGCGTTCGCCGTATTCGTGGGGAAGTTGAGCACTTAGATCGAATATTAACCGATTTCCGGCGCTACGCGCAATTAGCACCTGTAACGGTTGAAACCTGCGACCTCGCCATGCTCATCGAAGAAGTTTTGGACTTCAATGAGCCAGAAGCGCAAAGACAAAATATCCAGGTTATTCATGAGATTCAAGAACTTCCCTCCATTGAACTTGATCGAGAACAGTTCAAGCAGGCGCTGCTCAATTTAATTCTCAACGCGAATCAGGCAATGGAGGATGGCGGTCAATTAACAGTTCGTGCAAAACCCCTGAATGGTCAGATACAGATTGACGTAGAGGATACAGGCCGGGGCATTCAGCCAGACCGTATTGACAAGATCTTTGATCTGTTCTTTTCCACGAAAGAAGATGGGACTGGGGTCGGACTCACGATTGTGAAACAGGTTATCGAAGGGCACGACGGGTATGTAAGCGTAGAAAGCGTCCCTGATCAAGGCACGAAATTCTCTATCTTGCTGCCTGCCAAGTAGGGCGTTCAAGGGTTCAAAAGTTCAGATTGGAGCGAAGTGGAAACCCCCCGATCCGTGATCGGGACAGGCCGATCTGTCGGGGAGTTCATTTACGTTTTACGCAAGTCAGGTGATGAGATGAACCCAAAAATTCTTGTTGTGGATGATGACCCAGCAAGTGTCGAGGCGACCGTCGAAGCGCTCAAACGTGAAGGCTATGATCTGTTTTCTGCGTCGGGTGGACGTGAAGCCCTGAAGATTTTAAACGCGGAAAATGTCGATGTGGTGATCACAGACATCAAAATGCCAGATCTGAGTGGGATTGATCTGCTTAAGTATATCCACCACAACAATCCCTACACGCAGGTTATCATCTTAACTGGCTACGGCACGGTTGATAGCGCAGTCGAAGCCATAAGCACCGGAGCGGTCTCTTACCTTGAGAAGCCGATAAAAATTAACATCCTGCGCCATTGGGTCAAAAACGCCCTCGAAAAGCAGTCGCTCTTCCTTCAAAACGTCAATCTCAGAGAGCAAATCGATGAGAAGTTTGGGTTTGCAAACATTATCGGCACATCAAAACCGATGCAGGAGCTTTTCCGCATGATCCGGCTTGTTGCGCCGACGAATGCAACGGTCTTGATTACCGGAGAGAGTGGGGTTGGCAAGGAATTGATTGCGAAGGCCATTCACAATCACAGTCCTCGGAGACACAAACCGTACAAAGCTATCAATTGTGGCGCACTTTATCGAGAACTTCTCGAAAGTGAGTTGTTCGGCCATGAACGTGGTGCTTTCACGGGCGCGACTGCCCGTAAACTGGGCGTGTTTGAACAGGCAGATGGAGGCACGCTGTTTCTCGACGAGATTGGAGAAATGGGTCCGGAAACGCAGGTGAAATTCCTACGTGTTTTAGAAGAGCGTGAATTCACGCGACTCGGGGGCGATCAGACCAATCGAGTTGATGTCCGGGTCATCGCTGCATCGAATAAAGACCTCGAAGAAGCGGTACAAAACAAAGAGTTCCGAGCTGATCTTTACTACCGAATCAACCGATTTCGGCTACGGGTTCCGCCGCTAAGAGAGAGGCGAGAGGATATCCCCCTCCTTATCAGTGCGTTCATCAAAGAGTTCAGCAAAGAACATGATCGACCTGTCACGGAGATCACCCCCGAAGCGATGAATTATCTGAAAAACGCTGATTGGCCCGGCAACGTCCGTGAGCTACGCAATGTCATCGAAACCGCGGTCATTTTAGCGACAACGCTAACCATTAAGCTCAGCGATCTCTCATCTGAGTTTCAAAATGAAGTTTCCACATCGTTGCTCATCTCCGATGAGACCGTGGGAAAAGTTGGAATGACAATGGAAGAAATCGAGAAAGAGGCTATCGGCAAAACGCTGGAGGAGACGAACGGCAATAAGAAGCGAGCGGCGGAGATGTTGGGAATCGGTCTGCGGACGCTTTACCGTAAACTCGAATCTTATGGCTGGCTGAATAAAAGAGATCAAGAGTGAAGGTGATACGTGATTGTAGAAATTTGCAAATGAGCAAATGAAGCAAGACTTTTCCCGAGAAAAAAAGGTCCCACCAGAATGGATTTCAAAAGGATATTTTCCAGGGATTTGGCTGGCGATGTTTTATCCTCATAATACATACAGCCTTCATATCGGCCCGCTTTGTCTGATTCGATTTTATTTTAAGGACGGTTATCGGATTTATGATGGACAAAATCCACATCACCAGGATTTATGGGCGCATTGGGAAAGGTGATACGGTTCTTCAGGCGGGCGATGTGGTCGAGGTTCTTGGCGCAGCGGATGAATTGAGCGAGGCGGAGTTGTGTCTGTCGCGCTGAAAATTCTGTAAAGTGATGAAGAAAGGAGATCTAATATGTCGAAACAACACGATAGTGGGCTCACCCAAGAGCAGGTCAACTTCTTTAAGGAGAACGGGTACCTCCATGTCAAGAATGTGATGGACTCTTGGGAACTTGAGCGCTTGGATGTGGAGACGATGCAGATAATCAAGTCCTGTAGGAAAGCTATTGTGCCAAATGAGGAGTACATGTATAGTATGGATCCGGTGACAGGCGCCATGGTCTTGCGGCGTATTAATAGTATGTTCACAAAGGGCAATGTCTTTTTCGCCTTATACGGCCACCCCCGTCTCCTGAGGATTGTCGAATCTATCCACGGTCCCAACATCGTTACCTGGCAGGACACGATGGTCGTCAAATTGCCCGAGTATGGCGTACCCGTTCCATGGCATCGCGACCCAGGAAATGCCCGTGTCCAGCCTCCTTTCGATATCGATGTCTACCTCGATGCTGCTACACCGGAAAACGGGTGTCTCTACGTCGTGCCGGGAAGCCACCTGTGGCAGGGCTTTGACTTACAGGATATGCTCGATAATCATGGGTTTAATTTACCCGGAGCCATCCCAGTCGTCACTGAACCGGGGGATGTCCTGTTACATAGTCCTAACCTGCTCCACGGCTCACGAGTGACTCGGGGCAAGAAGGTCCGGCGGGTAATTTACTTTGCCTTCTTCACCATTGAAGAGATGCTCAGTCGAGGTGGGAAGTGGGATGCGGACTACGTGCGCTCATGGATCAGCGTCATGCTTGAGGCAATTGAGAGCCGCGCCAAGCTACCCGAAACCGCCGATGAGGTGCCCTTTGAGTACAACCCGACCCTGGAGGAATTCAAGCTAGATCCACAGAATCTTGGTTATGTGGAGAGGCAGATCAGACGTATTCCAGATACCTTTGAGCCAGTCTACAAATATTCTCCCCTGAACCCCGTTAAGGCCAAAATCTAATTTAGCAGAGGAGGAAATAACTCATGTCCACTTCAAAGTTTATTCCGTTTAAAGAGGCAAACCCTTACATAAACGATGCGCAGACCTTAGCCGCAAGGTTTTCCGATGACGGCTATCTCTTCTTCAGAAATTTGCTTGATAGGCAAAGGGTTGAGACCGTAAGGGACAGTATCATTGATGTCCTCAAGGAACATGGTTTTGTCGATCAAAACGCGATCTCAGACCCAATCTGGTCAGGCAAATGGCCCGAGACAAATGAGTTGTCACCTGACGGCGTCGTCACAAAAGACATCGTCAAGCTGGAGGTTCTGGGCGAACTGGCTGTGGCGCAAGAACTCATAGAAGTTCTGGGACGGGTGCTGGGAGGAGAGGTTTTCTGTTGGGAAGACAACAAAGGTAGACTCAGAATGATGCTCAGTGGTAAAAAGAGCATGCAAGTCGCAGATGGTCCCAAATTTTCTTTTACGACCCCACCCCATCAAGATTACTATTTTTTTCGACCGGTGCAATTCTGTACCGTCTGGATACCCCTGATGGAGATCGATGCGTCCCTCGGTGGGTTGGCGATCGGGGCTGATTCCCATAAAGAGGGTTTACATGAGGTTTGGTGGAAGGGCAAAGAGTATCTTGGCGTGGCTGAAAGTCTTGAACAAGCCGGGGCATGGCGAGAGGAAGAGGCTGTCGTCGTTGCCGGTACGACAAAGCCTCTTACCGGGGATAGAGTCTGGCTGAGATCGGATTATCGGCTTGGAGATGTCCTCATCTTTCATCCGCTGATGATGCACACAGGCGTGGCAAACAATTCCGACAAAGTGAGACTTTCGACCGATTTCAGGTACCAGCGGAAAGGGACCCAAACGAATTGGGAATCCCACACACCCATGGTCGAATCGTCGAGATACTTCGGCGAAATCTTGAAAACTCTGGATGAACTCGGCGTGAAAACGGGGGTATACGAAAAAGTGTGGGAAACTATGCGTCTAGAAGGTCCGAGTCCCAAAGCGGATTGCGATATATCTAAGCGCGTGAAAGAACTGGTCGAGCAGGTGGCCGGCTCAGGTTAACGAGTTTAACAATAGGGGGTGTGTACTATCACTAAATCTTTGAGAAGCCACATCTGTTAAAAGTTTCAACCGGCTTTGATTCAGGGTATAGTTCCCTTGAATGGACAGTACCAAAAGCACAAGCAGACATACTGAAAAGTACCGATGCAACAACATATTTGTCTCCTTTCTTTTCCTAAACGTCCGCGTGCAATACCGCGTCACTTGTTTTCAACAGTTACCATTATACTGAATGTTTACATCATAATCAGTAAAACTTTAAGGAAGATGTTGACATAAATATAGGATTGTGATATAAATGATGCTCAAGTGATGGGCAAGTAGCCTTGAATAAGTCTGACCACAAAACTTATTAGCCTTGCCTTTGTTATACCATTTTGCGTTTCAATGAGTAACATTAGTAACACATGTCTCCCGATTTGTGATCTGTGAAATAAATTCTGATGGATGTTGTACAGCGATCAGTCCGATCGCTAAACGATTTAGCGAATCGTTTACGTTCAAAATTTATTTCACAAGGCGCCAGGATTTTAAGGGGCATAATGAAAATAAAAAAGACTGATATCAGATGTTGCTTCTTGTCCTCGTGTTTCCTTGTCCTCTTGTCCTCTTGTCCTCTGCTTATGCCTCCTCCCCTATCCCAATTGGTCGCGCCAAAGTGGATCCGCGTTTGCGCTGGAAACTGAGCGTTTTTTCATCCACTTCCATCAAGGTGGAGCGTACCTCGCCCGCCAGACGGCCTTTCTCACCGAAAAAATCCATCTGCGACTGACCCATGAGATGAGTTGGCAGCCTCATGGGAAAACCCAAATCGTGATTAATGATAGCATTGACGTTGTGAACGGGGTTGCAACCCCCTTACTCTACAACCAAATCTCAAATCTTCAACTATCCCACACAGCCCCTTTTAGGGCTTGGGCATTTTGAGGATTGGCTGGAGTAGCTGCTCATCCACGAGTACACGCACACCCTGGACATCGGGCGAGTCGATGGCTTCGCAAAAGGGATGCAGTCAGTTTTTGGAAAGATCTGGTTTCCGAAAGGATTCGTCTCTTCACTGTTCACGGAAGGATACGCAACCTACAATGAGACGCACTACACCGGTGATGGGCGAGGACCTGCCTAGTTTGGCTCAAACCTTGCCATATCATCTGAAGGTAAGTGGAAACGCTTTGGGGAAGGATGAAGTCCCCATGAAAATCATTGGAATAGTGTCCAAACTTTATTAAAACCTGCTTGAATCGCTATTCCTTAACTCTAAATCGCCTAAAAGAAGGGATACTCATTATGAGACAACATCGAACGATCTACTTTAATGACGCACGCCACTACTACCTGTTTGTCTTCGAGCCGCCGATGCGGTTGGAAGATGCCTGGCGCCCTGTCGACGAGGTAGCTGGCACAGCTGTCGATACCTTCATCTACGGGGTATCGCGCACGGATGGGCTATTCTATCCCTCCAAAATTGGTCTTCGCTTTGGGGAAGACATGCGTCCCTTTGACTTCTCAGCCTACTGGCGCGTCTGGGAGAATATGCAGAGTTTGATCGACCGTGGGCTCGATCCGTTGACTGTTCTGATTGACCGGGCCCACCAGAAAGGTATGGACTTTTTTGCCAGCCTGCGCATGGGCGGCTACGGCGGCATGGCCCCGCAGCACGCAATCGCTGCCGGCGGGCGGGGATTCGTGCACCCCGAAGTCCGCGACCACCAGTTTGCTGTGCTGGAGGAGCTTGCCACGCGGTACCCGGTCGAGGGTGTCGAAATGGACTTCGCCGCGGCTCCAGGTGGAAGTCCATTCTGGCTGAAACCTGAAGACGCACCGGAATATACGCCGGTGATGACCGATTTTGTCCGGAAAGTCGCTGATGTGGTGCGGAACCGACCGGGCGAGCCTGGCCAGATAGGAGCGCGTGTCTATCCGACTGAGGAACTGAATCGGAAGACGGGATTGGATGTACACACTTGGCTTGAAGAGGGGCTGATTGATTTTGTGGTGCCTATGGTCTATGTGTTTTTTGTCCTCGACGCCAACATGCCCATTGACTGGCTGGTGCAGGCTGCCCACGAAAACAACATCTCGGTATACGCCATGATGCAGCCTTATTATAGTGAAGAGAGCCGTCAGTTCCATTCGGTGGAGAATGCCTCTCCGGCTATGATGCGGGCGGCAGCCACCAATTTCTGGGAACTTGGCGTCGATGGGCTTTACACGTGGTTTCTGTCCTGGCCTTTGGGCAATAGGGAACGCCGTATCCTCACGGAGTTGGGCGATCCTGAGCTGGCGAAGGAAGGGGATAAGCACTACTTTTTGCGCCGGCGTTCCGACGCGACTAGCGGGCACGATTACGAAGCGTTCCTGCCGGTCGAAATCCCCTCGGCGGATGCGAGCAAACGCTATCAGATTCCCTTTTCCATCGCCGATGATACTGAGAATGACCGTGTGCAGGCTATCCAACTCCGGCTTATCGTGAGCAACCTGGTGACGGCGGACACATTTGAGATCCTGTTGAACGGGAAGTCGCTGGCTGGAGAAAACTGCAAGCGCAGCACTATCAGAACAATCGATCCGTATGCCGGTCAGTGGCTGGAATTGCACTTGGAACAAGTGCGTCCACAGAAGGGGCGAAACGTGCTGGAGGTCGCACTGAAAGCACGACCCGCCGGTTTTGCAGGTGGGGTGACGGTCGAAGATGTGGAAATTATCATCGAGTATAGCGCATATCCGGGCGGTCTTGCATAAAACTCTCCGAAGGACAGATTGAGCAATTTAACAGAAGCGTCGGTGAAATCCCGCAGGACTTACGCAGTTGATTCTACGGACTCAAGCTATATCTGCATCCTGTATCTTGCATCTTGTTCTGGATTCAGGATTCAAAATGCAGGCACAACACGGTTTGTTCAATTTGAAGTGCGTAACTCCTATCCTGATTAAAGATAGGGTTAGAGATCTGTGAGAGGAGATTTCAGAAAGGAAATTTCTGTTGACCTGAAGTTGACGAATTGGTAAGATAAGTTGACGAATTGGTAAGATAGCTGACGAGCTTTGAATTTCCCGTAAACAGGAACGGGATTCCACTACGCTCAACTTGCCCTCATGAACTTACGTTTCTCGCACCGCGTTTCACACAATCCTAGGGGGCGTTAAAGTGAACTTTGATCCAACAGATCAAGATATTGTTGTCAGTGCTGATGAATTGAGAGAATTCGCCAGCCAATTGTATCAGAAAGGCGGCGTTCCCAAAACCGATGCCGATGCGGTTGCTCAGTTGCAAGTCGAAACAGATCTGCGAGGCATTCATTCACACGGCACTCGCCACCTGCCAGGCTACATCCGAGGCATTCTGGCTGGAAACACTAATCCAACCCCAAACCTCACGATTACCCGCGAAGGTCCAGCGTTTGCGCGGGTTGACGGCGATCGAGCGTTGGGGCATGTCGCCGGCAAGTTCTCAATGGAATTAGCGATTGAAAAGGCGAAGGTCGCTGGCATTGGTGCGGCGGGAGCATACACCACCAATCACTTTGGCGCCGCCAGCGCCACTGCCATGCTCGCCCTCGAACACGGAATGATTGGGTTCAGCACATCAACGAGTGGTCGAGGAGTTGCACCGTATGGTGGGAAAACAGGGGTCGTTGGGAATAACCCATTCGCTTATGCCATCCCTGCGAAAACCGAACCTCCCATTGTTCTTGATATGGCGTGCGGCGTTTCGGCATGGGGACGTGTTGACACAATGCGGTTATATGGACAAAAGCTAGGCCCCGGTTGGGTGTTGGATGAAAATGGCAAAGAAACGGATGACCCCAATAAAGCGCATGTCCTGTTGCCAATAGGTGGCGCAAAGGGGTACGCCCTCGCATTATCGGTGGACGCATTGGCAGGTCCGTTGACGGGTATGCTCGCAACCGTCAATAAGAAAGGTGGCCTTCCCTCTGACAAACAGGGCTCGGGGCTTTTCTTCTATGCGATCAACATCGACAGCTTCGTCCCGCTCGATGAATTCACTGAGGAGATTGATCGGGAAATCCACGAGCTTCGTTCAAGTCCGCCCGCCGAGGGGTTTGATCAGGTTTATTTCCCTGGTGAGTTGGAAGCGCTGAAGTACGAACAGTGGAGCCAAAACGGACTCCCGCTCCACCGCGATCACTTAAAGGGATTGGCGGATTTAGCAGCTAAACTGGGCATTCCCGTGTTTTGGGGAGCATAAGTTGAAAGGAGAAAAAATCATGAGCACAGTCAAATACCATGTCGCTATCATCGGCTGTGGGCGGCTGGGACAGCATTATGCCCAGGCCTACTCCACCTATCCCGACACCGAGCTCGTTGCCATCGCGGACTACAATCCCGACCGACGCAAGGCCCTCGGTGAACGCTTCGGCGTGCGCGCGCTCTATCCGGACGCGGAAAGCCTACTGCGCGAAGTCGTCCCGGACATCGCGGCGGTGGTGACGCCCACGAAGTACATGAAAGATGCTGTAATCGCCTGCGCTGAAGCCAGTGTAAAGGGGGTGTCCACAGACAAGCCGATTGCGGGCGTCCTTGCAGACGCAGACGAAATGGTGGAAACCTGTGCTAAACGCGGTGTCGTGTTTGCCGGGGGCAACCTCCAGCGTGCGATGAACGAGGTCCAGGAAGCCACGCGGCGCATCCATGCCGGGGAGTTTGGAGAGTTGGCGGGCGCCAGTGTCCACGGGTTCGGCGGCGAGATTTCCGGCGGTGGCTGCCAGCATATCTCAGTTTTACGGCTGTTCACGGGCGCAGAGGTGGACGAAGTCATCACTTGGGGCACGCCGACGGAGGCACTCGCAGGTGACACGGACGAAGGCCTGATTATCCACGGACAGTTCCACTTTACCTCTGGTATCGACTGCGCGGTCTTCGGCACGCAGACAACCTGCCGAGGGGTGGACGTGTGGAGCGAGGATACGCTCGTCCGGTGGGATTGGGCACCGCCGGAGATCTTCTGTGGCTGCGACGCAAAAGGAGCGCGTGTCCGTATAGATCCCGGATACGCTGTCTACCCGTGGAGCGAGTTCGGGTACCTGACGGGTTCCATCCGGTCCTTCCTCGCCGCTGTGGCGGGAGAGGGTGAGCCCTGGATTACGGGCCACGACCTCCGGCAGGCGCTGGAAGTCGCCATCGCTGCCAAACACTCCGCCAGTCTAGGTAGTGTGCCGGTACGGTTGCCGCTGGAGGACCGGTCGCTTGGACTGCTCCCTCGTTCCTACCGGTGGCTTGGCGGGGACGTTACCGGCAGGCCCCAGAGCGTGGAGGAAGCGGCTGGACGGGAATCAACGTGATGTTGCTTTGAGAGAAATGTCTGACTGTTGATTGCCGCCATTTCACGATGCTGTTGTGCACAGTGTTACGTCTAAGCTAACGTCTGAATAGGATATAATGTTCACATTCGCATCACAATTTTAAGGAGAGTAAAAATGACTCCTGGAGAAATTAATCTTGGTATAGTCGGCGCCAGTGGTATGTACGGCCAAGGAGTAATAAAACGAACATTTGTCCAGGTGGCAAATTTCGGGATTAAACCGTGGCTTGGCAATCTAGGTATGGAAAGGTATGCCACTGATCTCCCGGAGATCACATTCAACATCGTTGCAATTGGAACCCGAAATGAAAATTCTGGATTACGCATGCAAAGCGAATACGAGGCTGGAACCGGAACATCTCCCTCCTTTTTTTGGGGCGATGTGCCATGGGAGGACATGCTCGACGAGCATCCAGAAATTGATGTGCTGGTGGTAACCACTCCAGACCATCTACATTATCAACCTACAGTCTATGCGCTTGAAAAAAACATGCATGTTATCATGCAAAAGCCCATGACGCTGAAGCCAGCCGAGGCGGATCACATCATTGCTTTAGCGAATAAAAAAGATTGTGTGGTCACCATTGATACGCACAAACACTTCGGCCCCAAACACATCCATGTCAAACATGTCAAAAACGAATTTTACCACAGATGGGTACGCCACGCTCTGGTGTCACTTTTATGGGGGCTCCCCTCAAACTCGCACAGGGATTCAACTGGCGAAAATTTCAGATCCAACCGCCTTGTTAGGATACCATTGGACAGACCTCATTCACTGGTTCTTTGGAGCAAAGCCAGTATCGCTGCACGCTATTGGACAAAAGGGCCTTCTACAAGACACCTATGATTCAACAATCGTCACCGTGACGTATGACAACGGGATGACGATCAGCTATCATGCAAACTGGATTATGTCCGATGCCTTCGAAGCACCTGTAAAGCAAGGTATGGAGATTCTCTTTGAAAAGGGTTTCATTATCGCTGACTTACAAAGAATTGGCTTAAGCTATTGTCTTGAAGGAAGTGGAAGCCATACTGTGAATCCGCACTTTACATTGGATATCCCACGCCCAGATGGTTCATACTCACTTGCCGGTTATGGACAGATCAGCCTCATCAACTGCTTGCTCACAATTTCTAGAAAAATGTTCTGTTCCACAACACTCGATAAACTGGCTCCGATGCATACGACACCCGAGGCATCAAGAATTTCAGTGATAATTTATGCAGCGGCTCGGCAAGTGATGGAGCTCAATACAAAGTACCTTGTGATGGGCGAAGGAACACCTGTTACCGCAAAGTTTGGAACAAGCAGTATTACCATCAAAGATCCAATTGGTGAAGATGATAACGCCTACACTCAACCAATTTGAATCTTTCACTTCTTAGAAAGTCCATCCGTAGTAGTTCACTGTCGGATTAGTTTTGGCAAGTCTCTCACCGCGAGCAGGGTTATTTCACAGAGCAGTAGCCGAACTCGTGAGAGTTCGGACAACTCTCCAAATTCTCACGAATTCGGTTACACACAAAAAGGAGAAGATTGTGCGTTTCTGCGTAGCATAATGCAATGATGGTGAGATTCCATCTACAGTAGCTTACAACTGCAAGCCTAACCTTAACTGCGTTGCTGGAAACGGCAGGGTGGGAAGCAAAGGGAAATGGCGCATATCTCGTGGGGAATGCAGACCCTATAAACTGATACGTCAGGCTAAGAACGGCAAGGCTAAAACGAAAGTTGAACTGATGATTGAAACCTCGTAACCTTTGAGTAGGTGAATCTGCGGGGGAAGGATTGAGAACCCTTCTGTTACCAGCCTATAACTAAGCCAGTGCGAGCTAAGGAGTGATACCTTATTCTTATATCACTCAAAGATGGTATGTAAATCTTTCATACCATTGGTAAGCCATACAGCTTCGGGGTATAGTCAGAGCCTAAACCGTTCAGAACGTGCATTATGTGAGAGCAGGAAAGTCCCTAAGTCGTCTTTATGAGACGATAAGGGAGAGGAGATTGGACAGGGCGTAAAAACCCAAGCACAATCAGAGTCAAGGCAAGGAAAGGTTTATGATAATGGATTTAACCACAATCGGAAGAAAGCAATACACGCCGAGTGGCACAAATATATTCACTCAGGAAAATATACAAAGATTGAGTGGAGATATTATGTGTATCTAACAAAAACTTGACCATGCGGTTGCAAGTGATGATAGAACCAAGATGAAATGGTATAACGCCAGAGCATATTGGGATAAACGTGAATACATCAACGCACGAAACAGTATCAACGGGAGTCCAATCCTGTCGAAACTGTTTAGAATGCAGAAGGGGTGCTGTGAGTATTGTAGTCAATCCATAACCGATACACAAGTTAGGGAGACCACAATACACAAGCACCACTTAAAGCCACGAAGTGAGGGCGGTGACTGGAAATCAGGCAACCTACGATTACTACACACCGAATGCCACCGAACACTTCACAGCACGTATTCACGGAAAGAAATGGCAAGCCTCATCAGCAAAAGTATTGATTACCTTCGACTAATGAAGCCAGCCATGACATAATGCGATAAGTTACTTATTCCTCAAAATGCTAAACTTTGGGGATACTCTCAACAATAAACGTAACATTTTCAACAAGAGATGCAAGAGTATCCTTAATAATCTGCAAATCTGCTTTGACAAAATCCATATCAGCCTTGAGGTTATCTATAGAAGCTACAATTGGACGGCGACCAGCCTTCAACAATATAACTTCAGTCTCAAGCGCAGAAACTCGCTGTAGAATCTCTAAATCAGCAGGAACTGCATGCTCAGGCATAACTCCCTCCAAAAACTCTATAGGTATCTATCTATGTATAACTGGTGTAATCTATGTATAACTGGTGTAATTATGTTAGTATAACATAGCGACAATATGGAGTCAAGGGGGAGCTGCGCAAGACTGCGCAGAAAGTGCTATCCTAACGTTGAGAATCATAATGAATCTCTCTAAAACCCTCAATATGTGCGTCAAACTCCAAAGCAATATCAGCAAGCCGGGAGTGAACGCTGGACATGTTAGAGTCAGTTAGACTAGAACCGTAATACACTAACACTCCAAAATGTTCCAACAGGGGAGATAACCAAGAGGGTATATCCATCACAACCTTCGGGTGGTAGGCAACAACTATGGTGTAAACATAACCTAATAGAGAACCAGAAACAAGATGGGATTCAAATATCCGTATATTTACAGTAAAAAGAGAATCCTGACTAACTAGAACAACTTCTGGTATCTTACGAAACTCTCTGCTTAGGTAACCTCTTAACGCACTAGGACTTAACGCCTCCGCTTGTATACTCAAAACCAATTTTACCCTCACATCTGGTAAAGGTTCTATAGAAGCTGAAGGGAAAGCACAGAACAGGGAGCAAGCCACTACAAAATACCGAACAGAAATCACACTCTCTCACCTCCTCTTAACAGTTTTTGATCATTGTATGACGACCAAAAATGGGTGAGGTTTAATCTTATCGCGGTCATCATTTATAACTCGGAAAGCCGGGTGCGGTGAAAGTCGCACGCCCGGTTTGGAAGGGGGGAAAATTCCGCAAGGAATCTACCTATCCTTACATGAAGCAAACACAGAACAAACTTCGTGTCGCCATCGCGGGATGTCACCGCTAGGTGACGCGCACGCCGGGAGGCCACAATTTCGCGACCGCTTTTCATGCAGTGCCAGAAACCGAAGTGGTGGGCATCTTTGATCTTGGCACAGACACACGATCCAAACTCGTGGATTGCTGGCGCGATGTTTGGAGAAACATCCCGACCTATGACGACTATCCACAGATGCTTTCGGAAATCAAGCCGGACCTGCTATGCATCGCCACGCGCCAAACCATGCACGCGGATCAGATTGAGCTAGCCGTCCAAGCGGGAGTACGCGGCATCTTGTCTGACAAGCCCCTCGTCACAACTTTGGCAGAGATGGACCGGATCATCGCTGCGTGCGAGAACGTGCTGCTGCTTTTGGGGTTGGAGAAGCGCTGGTACCCTCGTTACCAGTCTCTGCGAAAGCTGATTGCCGAAGGGACGATTGGACTAGTTACGAGTATCGTCGCCTATGGGCTGCCTAACTTGATTAACCATGGTTGTCACTGGTATGACACGCTGCTGCTGTTGGCTGGTGACATCGAGCTCGCCTGTGTCAGCGGCTTGGTGAACGACGTTTCGGGGGAGCCAGAGGATTCTCGGCGCCGCATGGACCCATCAGGATGTGGCCAGATTGGACTGGCGAATGGAATGGTGCTTTATATCACTGCAGACGGTCAGCAGATGAGCTTTGAGGTCCTGGGTGAAAGGGGACGTTTGTTTATCCTCAACGATGGCAATGACAGCTTCATCTGGTTAGTGGATGATGAATCGGGTGTGCGTCCCCTGGATATGCCGGAGGAGACAACTGCCTGGCCCGCCGGGCCGGCAATGGTGAGGGATCTGGTCCAGGCCGTGCAGACAGGGGGGCGAACATCCTTAGATATCGACCGTGCCCGTCGTACAACAGAGATCGGCTTCGCCATCCATGCGTCATCAGCAGCTGCCGGCGCGAAGGTTGACCTGCCTATGGACGAAAGATCGTTCCGCATTGAATCATTCCCCTGGGGTAATGAATGATGATGGGGTAATGAATGATGACTTTGGTAAATAGCCCCTATCAGCAGAATTGGGGGGCTGGGGAGCAAGTCTAGGACTCTCGGTCGGAGACCGGAGCCACTGGTTTCTCTTGGGAGTAATGAAGGAGAAAATTGATGACAAACTATCGTGGCGCCGTTATTGGTTGCGGACGGATTGGGAGCACCATTGACGATGAACATGTAAATCAGCCGCAGTTTCGGTATCCCTGGGCGCATGCGCCCGCGATAATCGAAGCCAAGGGCGTGGAATTAGTCACCGCTTCAGATTTAGTAAAGGAGCAGTTAGCAGATTTCAAACGGCGGTGGGGCGTCACGGCGCTTTACACCGACTATCGACAGATGATTGCCAAAGAGCAGCCGGACATCGTGTGTGTGACGACCCGAGCCGAGGAGAGAGCGGGGGTTGTCATCGGTGTGGCGGAGGCGAGGGTGAAGGCGATCTATGCGACCAAGCCGATGTGCCGAAGTCTTGCGGAAGCTGACGCAATGATCGATACCTGCCGGAAGCACGGCGTTCTCCTGGCAATTGCCTGTCACAAGAACTGGAGTCCCTGGTTTTCGGCCTGTTTGCAAGCTATCAAGGCGGAAGAGATTGGAGCGTTTTCCTCAATGGTTTGCAATTACAGTTGGACCCTTTCTCGGGGGCATAGCCACACGCTCGCACTATTCAGCCTGTTTGCGGGTGCCCCAGCCAAGTAGGTCTTCGGACACATGAACAGTGACGCAGAGGCAGCGGGAGATGTCGATCTGTTGGGCACCGGCATGATTCTCTATGAGAATGGCATCCGGGGGTTTTTAAACACCGGTGGCTGGTTAAACATTGATTTCATCGGCAGTGAAGGCTGGATCTCTGTCCGGAACGAACACGCTGATTTCGAGATGTGGAGTCGTCTGCCGACAACCGGAGAACCTGTCCGGCGACAGTTTCCCAACCCCAAGCGTCCCAAAAGCTCTCAGCAAGCCGCTATCGAGGGGCTGGTGAAAAATCTCGACGACGGCACAGCCCCCCTTTGTCCGGGGGAATACGGACGTGAAGCTCTGGAAATTGCAATTGGTTTGCGAGAGTCACATCGGCGGGGAGGGGAGAAAATCGAACTTCCGCTGGCTGACCGGCGCTTGAAGATGTTGGCGTGAAGTCCGTGAGCATGCCCGTATTTGTTGACACGATGATAAGGCGGTGTAACTCTTAACCACAACCAACCTGATGACAAATAGGAGAATCCTATGGCTCAACCGAGAGGTGAAGCATTTCGGATTATCAACGAAAGTAAGCCAAAAACACCTATCGCGGCACGGTTGTCGGTTGCGGCAGGATGGGCAGTACAATTGATGATGAGCACATCGGCATGCCACATTATCCCTGGCCGTGGGCGCATGCCCCGGCGATGATCGAGGCGTGCCGAAAGCACGGAGTGATTTTTGCCATTGCTTGCCACCTCAACTGGTCACAAACGCTCGCCAGGCGATTGCTGACGGGGCAATCGGCGGATTGAGATCGATAATCTGTCATAGCACAGCCATATCTTTGCCCTCCTCCGTCTCTTTGCCGGTGCACCCGCCAAGTGGGTTTTCGGCGTGATGGATAGCAACGAAGGTGCAGCAGGAGACAGTGATCTCTCCGGATCCGGATACATCGTCTACGAGAACGGTGTTCGTGCATACATGAACAGCCAAGCTGAGACTTCAGGGATGACGTGGACACTAGAATTTATTGGTGAGAAGGGGCGTATCATCTCGCGTAATCGCCACGCACAGTTTGAACTCTGGAGTACGCATCCAGAAACGGGTGGTCCCATTCAGTGTCAATTCCCCAATCCCTGGCATCCACGGAGTTCAATGGTGGACGCGATCGAAGGGGTTTGCAGATCTATCGAGCTGGGGGAAGAGCAGATCTGTCCGGGAGAATTTGGGAGAGAGGCTTTGGAGCTTGCCATTGGCATGCGCGAATCGCATCGACGCGGCAATGTGCGAGTAGATCTGCCGCTGGAAGACCGGAGTCTACGAATAGGGTGAAGGTGAAGACTGCGCTATCAACCTATCTTTGGCTCATTTGGTCGGGGAAAAATCAGAATTGCCACTAGCTGGTTCATAGGCGGCCGCAGTAGAATGAATGGGAGGGGGCAATGGATCGGGATGCTCGTCCGAGAATCGGACGGGGTCGTCTAGACCTGCTCTACTTTAACCGTCAAAACTAAGTCTTGATATGTTTGTAGCGGTGATTTAATCGCTCAAAAAATGAGGTACACATGCCACGGTTTCACCGTGAGAACCGCGTCGTTGTCTGGACAGCGAATGTCGCCACGCCGGGCGGGGAGCGTTTGCAGAACGGCGATATTTTGGTGACAGCGTGTTACCCGGACATCACTTTAGAACAACCGCGGATCATCTCAGGGGTAAAACGTTCCCGCGACAGAGTACGGACCTGGGAAGGCCCCATCCATCAGTTCATCCCGTCACGCCCTGACCATCCGACATCGTTTCGGGCTTATCATGGCATGGCGCAGATCAGCGACGGAACGATACTGGCGCCTCTTTCTGGCAGGGGCGGTCCCCATCAGGGTGTGTACCTGTGCCAGTCTACAGACAACGGCGAATCCTGGTCAGATCCTGAACCTGTGGGCAAAGAGATTGCTGGCTTTGATTGGTCAGGGCTGTATACCTACGGCAAGATCCGTGAGTTGTCGGACGGTACATTGCTCATGCCGGTGTGGGGACGCTTCCGAGGTGAACGGGTTGCGGTTAGCGTCCAACTCCGGTCAGTTGATGGCGGGCGCACCTGGGATGAGGGAGTCCTCCTCTGTCGCGGCGTCATCGCCCAAAACGAGGTGATAGAATTGCCCGACGGCCGCCTGATGGCAATCGTTGCAAGCGACGACTCCCCCGGCGGAGGCGGGATGATGCCCCTCTACTGAACTTTTTCAGAAGACAAGGGACGCACATGGTCTGACCTGGAACTGACCATGTATCCCATCTATGCTCATTCGCCAGCGCTGTTTCTCACGCGCAAAGGCATACTGTTGTGCTCATACCGCTGGGTTGGCGATATAGATCAAGGATAGTGCGGTGTCGGACTCAGCGATTATTCCCACGAAGGCGATTGGAACGGTACCTGGCGCAACTCACCGACGCTCGTGTGGTCAACGTGCTCTGTCCACGAGCCGCAACCCTTCGGCCGTACAATCGGCGGCTACTCTAGCATCATCCCGCTTGATGGTGACCGCTTTATGATTCTCTACTGGATGTCCTGGGGTGGTAGCCAGGGATTAGAGACGTGCGACATAGAGGGCGTGGTGTATGCGGAGGAGTGATACCTTAGAGGCATCGCGACGGACGAAAATCGGAGTCTCAAGCTATGAAACTTGGCATGTCGCAGGCGTGCTATCGCTGGACAATTTATCCCGGACTTCGCTGGGATGGGCCGCACTATGGTTGCCGTGGCATGCCGCTGCCCTATGGCACCAGCGTGACCCCGCCGCAGGAGATTCATGGCTGGGTCGATTGGTTGCTTGATAAGTGCGTTTCACTTGGTTTGTCCCCACTTTATGCCACGACGAAGGAAATGTGTGACGAGGCTGACGCCAGATCGTTTGGCGAGAAAGTTGCCGATCTGGGTTTGGAATATATTGGCAGCGGCGGTGGACGCTTTGCCGGCACGGCCGAAGAGTGGAAACAAGACAGTGAGAAGTTTATTCGCGAGATTAAGCTTGCCAAAGCCGCCGGCGCTAATATCGTAGCTGCCGTCAACCAGGATGCCCCCGGCGAAGCAGGCCAACCGCTGCCCAACGGCGGAAATTTCTACGGTCACGTCTCCAAACGATGCCCTATCGAAGAGCAGATCGACCACATGGTCTGCAATTTCGGACAGATCATGTCGATATGCGAAGATTTCGAGATCATCCTCGCCTTTGAAAACCACATGGACTATCGCATCAGCGAGATCGTTCAAGTGGTCGAACGCGTCAACTCGCCTTGCTTGCGCATCAACTACGACTTCGCCAACTCCTGGTCCGTCATTGAGGATGCGGTGGACGCTGCGCATCTGGCAGCGCCATACACGGTAATGACGCATATCAAGGACATGCGAGCGCAGTCTACCACCACCATCGGTGAGCCCACCTTTTTTCATGCCCCAATCGGCTATGGAAGCGTGGAGATCCTTGAGATCATGGACATCCTCCAGCGAAATGCCCCCACCTCGGAAAACCTGCCACAGTGCCTTGAGGTGCCGCCCCCTCCACCATACGACCCAGACCATTGGATGCGCCTGAGTATTGACTGGCTCAAGGAGCATGCGGCGGAATACTTTTGTTTTGATTGACAAGACACTAGGTTCTATTGACATTTGCGTGAAAGGTTGTCGCATAATAGAAGAATGATGCCAATAACTTTTCCGATGACCAATGGAAGCTGAGTGAGGTGTTGGAGTTATGAGGCGTTATCCTGAATATAAAGAGAGTGGTGTGGAGTGGATTAGGGAGATACCAGCGCATTGGGAAATAGGGGAAATAAAACACATCGCAACTTTTGTAAGTCAGAAATCGACTCCTGAGACAGATGCTATAAAAATTTCACCTGAAAATATTGAATCGGAAACAGGCAAAGTTCTCGATTTTTACAGTTCCTATGATTCAGTTGGCGTGAAATTCCAAGCTGGGGATGTGTTATTCAACAAACTTCGCGTCTACCTCAGCAAGGTGGTCTTTGCAGAATATAGTGGTTACTCCCTCGGTGAAATGATAGTAATAAGACCCTTTTTACAAGACACAGGTAAACATCTCTTCTATCTGATGCTATCCTGTCGTTTCATTGAATACTGCAACTCTATATCCGAGGGGGTGAAAATGCCACGAACAGACGTTAATGACATTCTGAATGCACAAATCCCCATTACTTCACATCAGGAACAAACCCAAATCGCCAACTTCCTCGACCGCAAGACGCGACAGATTGACGAACTCATCCGCATCAAAGAACGAAAGATAGAACTGCTGCACGAACAACGAACCGTCCTGATAAATCAGGTAGTGACGAAGGGGCTTGACCCGAATGTGGAAATGAAACCATCGGGGGTCGAGTGGATTGAGGAGATACCGGCACATTGGGAAATGATAAAAACAAAGTACCTATTTCGGCTGGTTACAGAACCGGCACCCCAAAACAATGACTATGAACTTTTATCAATTTATACAGAGATTGGTGTTAAACCCAGAAAAGAACTTGAGGAAAGGGGGAACAGAGCTACCACAACGGACGGATATTGGTTAGTCAAAAAAGGCGATTTCATCGTCAATAAACTTCTCGCATGGATGGGTGCGATTGGCTTATCTAATTATGAAGGCGTAACAAGCCCTGCTTACGACATTTTAAGAAAGATTCGTCCCCTAAATGAACGTTTCTATGAATATCTATTTCGGTGTGGACTTTATTTCACAGAATTTAAGAAACGGTCAAAAGGTATTATGGAAGTCAGATTAAGATTGTATTTTGATCAATTTGGTCAAATCCCTTTAGTGTTTCCATCAGTTGACGAACAGGATAAAATCGCCAGCTTCCTTGACCGCAAAACCGAGCAGATCGACGAACTGATATCCGCAGAACAGCGAAAAGTTGAACTCCTCAAAGAATACCGTCAATCCCTCATCTCCGAAGTTGTCACCGGCAAGATAGATGTCCGAAGCGAGGTTTAGACCATGCCCACGTATACCGAAACAGACTTTGAAAACCACATCGAAGCGCAGTTGAACCCGTCGGGCTAAAGGTCTCCTACCTGTGGGAAGACATCCTACAGCCTGATAACCTGATGGAGTTAATCAACAGTTTTATCCATGAGCAGGAAGTTACAGACACGGTTTACGACCCCGAACTCGGCGCGGTGAAAGATGTGAAGTGCCCTGTACTCAAACTGAACTTGGGTCGTTAGCGTGTAAATGGAGGATATATGTTTTTTACATTACTGTTAGTCACATTCGTCTTAGCGGCTGTTGTCTCATTTTGGGTTGTGAAGGTCTTTAATAAGCCAATATCCACCATCTTTAGGCGCATCATTCAGGACGAGATCAGCAGTGCGTGGCATAAGTATGTGAAATTTGCTGCTTATGTAGTTGGTATTTCCGGTGGTGTGAGAATACATGAGCTAGAAAGATATATAAGTGCACCTACCAAAGATTCTCAGGTTTTAGAGTTGAATAGTGATCAATGGATACTAGGTTCTGTTGACATTTGAGTATAAGGTTGTGGCATAATAGAAGAATGATGCCAATAACTTTACCCGATGACCCATGGAAAAAGATATACAGATTTCTTCTAAGTTGCCCCAACATCTATGTTGGCAACGAAGCGACAACGCGCCGCTTTGTCGAAGCGGTTCTGTGGGTGACTCGTAGCGGCGCTCAATGGCGGCTTCTGCCAGACACCTATGGTAAATGGAACACCCGCTACAAGCAGTTTGCTCGATGGTGCGACAAAGATGTCTTGACACAGATGCACCACCACTTCGCCTCTGCGAGTCGATTATTATTGACAGTACCATCTCACCCGTGTGCGGCGGGCGCCTTAAAAAAAAGGGTGGGACTGAAAACCAAGCATTAGGTCGCTCTCAAGGTGGCTTCAGTACAAAAATTCACATCGCAGTTGACGGACTAGGCAATCCCCTAAGAATTCATCTGACACCCGGTCAGAGACACGACATAGTTGAGGCGGAAGGGTTGATAATCGGATATAACAGCGAGATGTAATTGGAGACAAGGGATACGATTCAGACGCTTTTATCGCGGTTATCAAGACGAATGGAGCGATTGCGGTGATACCGCCCAAAAGTCATCGTCTCGACCAAAGAACGTATGACAAACATTTATACAAAGAGAGACATCGGGTTGAATGTTTCATCAACAAGATAAAATGGTATCGTCGTATCTTCTCTCGGTTTGAGGAGCTAGCTGTCCGTTATTTTGGATTTCTCAGCTTTGTCTCCACTCTTATATGGCTCCCTTGAAATGTCAATAGAACCTATTACTACAACGTAAAGAGGAGGTAATAACGATGACTGACTACCGTTTCAAAATTGGGATGTTTCTTCAAATGACGGGCTTATCTTTTGACGAGGAGCTTGCCCTCGCGGAGGAGCTCGGCGCGGGGTATGGTTGGTTCACTGACCTCGACTGGGCAATCGGCGGCGAGATATGTTGATAGGCTTGGCGAACGAGCTGCCCGGCATGGGGTCAAGCCGTTTACGATTGGCACTGGCGGCACCTTTAGTAAACTTCACCTGGCCGATCTGGAATTGGAGACGCTGCAGGACCATCCAGAGTTTTGCACAGATTTCAACCGCCTCATTCAGAGCATGCAAGCTGCCAACCGTCTCGGCTCGGATTCGGTGTTGGCTTACACTTTCGCCTGGCCTGGCGAATACTTTGCCGGCAAGCCGACTTGGCCAATGCGTTGGCTGACCCGGGGCGGCGCCATCGCCGACGTTGACATGGAGAAACTGGTCAAAGTGTTCTCCCTCGTGGCAGAGCAGGCTGAAAAATACAACATTGATGTCGTCCTCGCCAATCTGCCGTGGCACTATACCAACACCACTAGCCATTGTCGCGCTCTGGTTGAGCGGGTCGGCTCCAAGCAGATTAAAATTATGTGGCACCCGTCCAATAACCTGACCGCCGGTGAGTCGGATTCAGCGACGGCGGGCTTCATTAACGTGCGTCCTTACCTCTATTCGCTCCATGTGAAAGATTTGCGCGTCATTGACGGTCTGAAGCTCAATTTCGAGTACTGCCCCTTGGGCGAAGGTGACGTTGATTACCTGACTGTGCTGCGAAATCTTCGTGACCACCGCTGTGATGTCATTTTTGCAGTCGCCACGCATTTCCTACCACCTAGCGGTTCTGGTGCAGACGCAATGCGAATCAACTTTGCCAATCTCAAGCCGCTCATCGAACAGGTGGAGGCGGGCGGATAAGGAGTACGCTGTAATACCACCCTCTTAGAAATACGCCTTTTCGTTCCCCCTCACCCGGCCTCTCCCACCGGGCTAATCCTTATCCACAAATTTGCAACGCCTTGTGGGGCGTGGGTTTGCGCCCGACGATGAATCGTCGGGCTACAGGGCTGCGTCCGATGAATCGGACTTTTCGGACCGGCTGAAAGCCCGATTTATCGGGCGTCTGTACCTCTAACTCGGCGACTTCATCGCCGAGCAAAAAGATGTGGGTAAAGATAAGCCCACCAGGGGGAAGGAGAGTTGGTGTGCCTTCTCCCCCCCCATGGATCGGGATTCAAAGCAACTTGATGGGGGAAGGTTGGGATGGGGGTGATAAAAGTCTGATTTCAAACTATAAGTCGAATTAGACACCCCTGAAGGTATAATACCAGGGCGCTTGGCCAGATCCATTAACCGTCCAAGCTATGGTGTTGGAAGACGCCGGCGGTCTGCGCGTGCTGTGGAGATTGCCGAGGCATTGAATGACTTCATTCCACCCGCCGCAGCGTTCTGGTCGGTCGAGAGCGCGAGGACTGTCCGCTCCAGATCCGATACCCAACTGCTCTGCTATCCCCAAAGAACCGGCAGAGTCTACCCTCCTTGGACATGTGCGTGGCGTGTTTACCGGGGCGAATACGTCTAAGATCAAATCAAAACACCGACACTGAGGCAAAATCATGTCAGAACGGAAGAAAATCGCTGCCATCATCACCGAGTACCGGGTGCCGGCCCACGCCGACGTCATCGTCGGAAAGTTCATCAAAGGCTTTCCAACCGACGACGGGCTGCTCGAACCCCGCGTGGACATCGTTTCCATGTACCTGGATCAGATCCCCGAGAACGACATCGGCCTGACGGTGTCCGAAAAATACGGCATACCCGTGTATCGCAGTATTCGGCTGGCCCTGTGTCTTGGTGGTGATGAACTGGCCGTCGACGGGGTTCTCGCCATCGGCGAACACGGCAGTTATGCCTTCAACGAGAAAGGGCAGCATCTGTATCCGAGGCGCTTTTTCTTCGAGCAGATCTGCGGCGTCATCGCCACCTCGGGTCGCCCGGTCCCCGTGTTCAATGACAAGCACCTGTCCTACAACTGGCGCGACACCAAATGGATGTACGACCGGGTGGCCGAGCTGAACATTCCTTTTATGGCCGGCTCTTCGGTGCCCCTGTTCTGGCGCGACCCCCGGCTTGAGCACGAACTCGACTCGCCCATTGAGGAGGCCATCGTGCTGGGCTTCAAGGGGATGGACGGATACGGTTTCCACGGCTTCGAGGCCTTGCAGGCGATGGTGGAACGCCGCCGTGGAGGGGAGCAGGGGATCGCGGCCCTCCAGGTACTGGAGGGAGATGCGGTTTGGCAGGCCGGCGACGACGGTCTGTGGTCGCGGGATCTGGCCGAAGCCGCTTTGGCGTTGGTAAAGAAGGAGAAACAGGGCGTTATGGAAGAGGGCTGCGGCCATCCCGTCGTCCTCCTCCTCGAATACAACCACGGCTTCAGGGCGGCCATGCTGCTGCTGAAAGACTACATCAGCGAGTGGGGGTATGCCGCCCGGGTTGACGGCAGGGTGCAGGCCACAGCGATGAACACCTATGGCCGACCAGACCCCAGCTTCAGCTATCTGGGACTGAACATTCAGGAAATGTTTCTGACCGGGGTGCCCCAGTACCCGGTGGAGCGTACACTGTTGGTAAGCGGGGCGCTGGACGCAGCCATGGACTCGATGTATCGCGGGAATGTACGCCTGGAGACACCCCATCTGAACGTGGTTTACCGGGCCCCTGAAAGGGCACCCATTCGCCCGTACGCTCCCAGGCCGCACGGGGCAAGCACAGTACCTTTCGAATCGGATGTGTGAAGGATACAACCCCATACGCAGCAAGCCAACAAATTAACGCCATAATAATAGATTGATAATTAACATGAGAATTCTGCGCTAGCGAGGGAGCGAGGAAGAGCCTCCCCCGATAGATTGGGACTAAGAAGCCTCACACACTCGCATCCTCATCAGATGAAGGAAGGCAACCAATGGAAGTGCAACTCTCCCAGGAACATATCGAGGCCGTCGATCGCCAATGGCGGGTGGTCGTCAACTTCGACGCGATCATCGGGGACGCTGAAAGCTTCACCACCAAGGAGGTCGCGGAGCTGGTGAAGTGGAAGTTCATGTACATCTTGACGGCGCGATCTTTACGGTTTATTACATCACCGGCAGTGATGGGATGGCCCATGCAGCCGCTACCAAGTAGCGACTGCATGGCGACCTATAATCGGAGATTCAATATAGTTCAGAAAAGCGTCTTGAATCAGTGAGCAGAACAATTTTTGTGTGAAAATACAAATGACGACAAACGATGAACACTGAATTCAAAGCACAGATGAGCGCAGCCATACGAGAAATGCTGTCGCTGTTCGTCCGGTACGTCTCCGCTACGCGAGAGTGCAAACACCTGTGGTCGTATGGAACCGGAAATGTGGGCGTACACGGCCGCGTCGTGGCCGCGCGGAAATAGAAAGGATTCCTGATCATGACGGTCAACGAAGCCCTCAGGAACCTGGGCGTCCGCGATGACACCCTGTCGCCAGAACAGAAGGAGTTTCTCGACGAGAACGGATATTTGCCGCTTCCCGGGATACTAGCGGAGGAGCAGGTGCGGTCCTTCAACGGACAGCTGCAGAAGCTTGTCGAAGAGCAGGGCAGCGTAGAGGAGCCCACGGAATTTCAGGAGGGAACCCAAATCATCAGAGATTTGGTCTCCAAAGACACCCTCTTCAACGTCTGCTTCACCGATGCTCGCATTCTCGCCTGCATAAAACACGTCATCGGCGACGACTTCAAACTCTCCTCACTAGTCTTTCGCTCGGTACTCCCCGCGGCAGGCCAGCAGGAGTTGCATCCGGATTGGCACCCGGAGTGGTGGCGAGACCGCAAGACGCCGTCCGATCGGTTTTCCTGCAATTCTATCTGGATGCTGGACGACTTCACCACCGAGAACGGCGGCACGCGGATCGTGCCGGGGTCGCACAACAGATTAACGTTTCCCGAAGACGAAATGGATGATCCCAAGCAGCCGCACCCGAACGAAATTCAACTGACAGGGAGGGTGGGGACGGTGGGGGTATTCACCGGTCACACCTGGCACGGCGGCGCCCACAACGGCACCGACGCCCCCCGCCGCGCGGTATTGGCCTATTTCTGCCGTAGCGATCAGCCGCCACAGCAGGATTACAGGAATACCATTTCGTCTGAGGTTTACGCCCGGTTGAGCAGGGAAGTCAGAGCCATTCTGGACGCGGGTAAGGAGGACGAATGATTAGGAGGAATGAAAATCCAGCTAGAAAGGTCGCCGACAATTTCTACCTTGATACAAATTCGCTTGACAAAGTTCAGGCACAGTGATAACATTGGTGGAAAAATTCGTATTCTTGAGCGAGACACCGCAATCACTAATTTTACTCAATCGGCGTTTGCGGATCCCTAAATGTTCCTATGAAAGCCATCTGTTCTATTTTATACCGTCGAAGCATCCCTCGTCGGTTTTTAGCCTTGAGACAATCATTGGGGGCGTAGGTTGTATTGACCCGCTGTGCAGATGGTGAATGTCACCTGTGGCAAAAATCCTTTTACTACAAGGAAGAAACCAGCGGGACGTCACTTGCTGAGCCGCTTGTGGCCTCGCTACAGAACAGATATGGAGCTCAGGAGAATAATGCGCAAACCAAGGCTGATCTATTACAACGACGCCCGCCATTACCTCATGTACCGGTTCGACCCACCGATGAGTCCCTACCGCCTCCGGCAGCCAGTGGACGAGATCCTGGGCACCGGCGTCAATACGCTATCCTTCGGCTTGGCCTCTGGGCAGACGTTCTGGCACGACACAAAAGTGGGGAGAGAGAATCGAGAGGCATAACAACGGCGTCATGTGGTGGCGCGCCGGCGAGAACTTGAACCATGCGCTCAAGGCAGGCATTGACCCGCTGAAGCCGGTGGTGGACCGTGCGCACGAAAAGGGAATCCAGGTCTTTTGCAGCCTGAAAATGAATGACGCAAGCTATCCGGGCGGAGAGAGACTCTACTGGTTGGGCCGGCTCAAGTGGGATCGCCCTGAGGTGATGATCGGGGAGGAGAATCCTAATATCCCTGAGCGTGCGGCCGCCTGCTCCGACTACGCCCGCCCCGAGGTCCGACAGGAGCGTCTGGACGTTATCGAAGAGGTGTGCGACCGATACGGCGCCGACAGACTGGAGATGGACGACTGTCTCAAGGACAGCCCATCGCGGGTATTCTTCAAGCTCTCAGAGGCCCGCCAGAACGCCCCGATTCTGACTGACTTTGTGCGACAGGTCCGGATGCTGCTCGACAGAATCGGCGACAAGAGGGGGGAGCAGTTATGTCTGGCAACGCGCGTGCACCCGGTGGAAGACGCGAACTTGGCAGTTGGGATGGATGTGCGGACCTGGCTGTCCGAGGGACTGGTGAATCTAGGTTCTGTTGACATTTGAGTATAAGGTTGTGGCATAATAGAAGAATGACGCCAATAACCTTACCTAATGAACAATGGAATAAGATATACCGGTTTCTTCTAAGCTGTCCCACCATCTTACACGCCGCTTCGTCGAAGCCGTCCTGTGGGTGACTCGTAGCGGGGCTCAATGGAGACTTCTACCAGACACCTATGGCAAATGGAACACCCGCTACAAGCGGTTTGCTCGATGGTGCGACAAAGGTATCTTCACACAGATGCACCACCACTTCGCCTCTGACCCCGATATCGAGTCGCTTATTGTGGACAGTACCATCTGCCGCGCTCACCCGTCTGCGGCGGGCGCCGAAAAAAAAGGGTGGCACTGAAAACCAAGCATTAGGTCGGTCTCGGGGCGGTTTCAGTACAAAAAATCACATCACAGTTGACGGACTAGGCAATCCGCTAAGAATACATCTGACACCCGGTCAGAGACATGACATAACTGAGGCGGAAGGGTTGATAATCGGATATAACAGTGAATATGTGATTGGAGACAAGGGGTACGATTCGGACGCTTTTATCGCGGTTATTGAGGCGAATGGAGTGATTGCGGTGATACCGCCAAAAAGTCATCGTGTTGACCAAAGAACGTATGACAAACGCTTATACAAAGAGAGACATCAGGTTGAATGTTTCATCAACAAGATAAAATGGTATCGTCGTATCTTCTCTCGGTTTGAGAAGCTAGCTGTCCGTTATTTTGGATTTCTCAGCTTTGTCTCCACTCTTATATGGCTCCCTTGAAATGTCAACAGAACCTAGTAATTCCGTTCCTCGGCGGAATGGAAGACAAGCTAGTTGACTCTCAGCAGTCGTCCGGGTGGCTCGTAGAGTCCGCCCACTAGGCAGGGGCCTGGGTCTACACCCCTGTGGGAAACGTACCTTACGACGATCGATACGACACCGCCACGACCGAGATGTACCGGTCCGCCGCGACCAACGCCCGGGCACGGGGCGCCGACGGGCTCTACCTTCAGGACCTTCCTTGGCCGCACACCGAGAGGGAGTACCAGGTTTTGCGTGAGTTGGGCGACCGGGACATCTACGAACGGAAGGCGAAACATTACATACTAGCCCCTGGCAGTTCGGGCCCAGACAACGCCCCGCTGGGACGACATCTTCCCATAACGTTGGAGGAAGGGGCGCCGGCACGCGTACCCATCTTCCTCGGCGATGCGCTGGACGCAGCGCGAGCGGACAGTGAGCTGGAGCGGGTAACGCTGGGGGTACGGATAATGGCAACCTGCCCCGAGGATCGCTTCACGTTCCGCTTCAACGGCCAGAAACTGCCTCTGGATGATGCGCGAATCACAACCCACTATGGCGGGATCGTCCCGTACGTGGCGCATCGAGGATAGCTGCCTCAGCGTATAGACACCTACTACCTGTTCGATTTTGACCTGCCGCCGGACCTGGCGCGCGAGGGTGAGAACGAGTTTGAGATAACTATGGACCACCACTTCAAGGCACTGACTGATGATCACGTGCTCCTCCAGGTCGAGTCCGAATATCCTATGTAGAGCCGCCTGTGAGAGTGCAGGGACAGATATAGAAAGGGAAGTGAAATGGCGAGGTATCGGGGTGGAATTTTGGCCTGGGATGGACAGGATTGCTCTACGACCTGGCTGAGAGGCATTACGGTCCAAAGGGCGTCAGCGGCCTGACCCTTATCAGGCGAGGGAGGGAGGATTAGTTTTTAGCGACTTTTCTACAACGAAATCCTTAAATCCGTGCCATTCCTCGGATATGGGGTTATGTTCATTCTAATTACAAGTTAGTCTGCCTTCAGGCGGTTTACGGCTACGATCAGTGGCTGGAGGTCTATGCTAGCGATTCGAGAGGAGGCTAAAATGTCGAAACTTCTGAATGAAAATGCCATCGCACAATACAATCGGGATGGATACTATTTCCCGGTCAGGATACTAGACGACGACCAAGTGGCAGCCAACCGAACATTGCTCGAGAATTTCGAAACTACTCAAGGCAAACCAATTGAGGGAGCACAGCGGAGCAAGTCTCATTTGCTCTTCACATGGGTTGACGATCTGATGCACCATACAAAGATTCTTGATGCGGTCGAGGATCTGATTGGCCCGGATATCCTTTGCTGGAATACGTTCTTCTGGATCAAGGAGCCGCGAAGCGAGAGTTTCGTCTCGTGGCATCAGGATCTGCGTTATTGGGGCCTCGATACCAACGACCTGGTCAGCGTATGGTTGGCGCTTTCACCGGCAACACTCGAAACCGGCTGTATGCGGGTTCTACCGGGCAGTCACAACGGCGATCTCCTGCCTCACAAGGATGAGTATAAGCCGAACAGTCTCTTGACCCGGGGGCAGGAAATTGCAGTGCAGGTTGATGAAGCGAAGGCTGTGGCCATGCCGCTGCACCCCGGTGAAATTTCGCTTCACAATGTGCGGTTGGCGCACGCGTCGGGTCCCAACCGGTCAAAGGGTCGTCGTATTGGGCTTTCGATGCATTACATGCCCACCCGCACCAAGCAAATCGTCGGTGAATGGGACAGCGCAGCGCTTGTCCGCGGCTCTGACCGGTTCGGTCACTTTAAGGACACCCCCCGCCCAGTCAGGGACCTGGATCCTGCTGCGGTTCAGTTTCACGAGAAGGCAACCAATGCCGTTCGCGAGATCCTTTTCAATGATGCTGAGAAAGTGCGTCATACACTCTGATCCGCCTGTACGTTTATATATTCAAGCTGCCTGTGGACGCTGGCAGGGCGATACAGAAACCAAGTAAGTCGTTTGTGCAATCTTCTTAGTCCCGATCTATCGGGGTGACGGCGGGATTTTGTGGTTTTATGACTGTTTTTGGGGTTGTGGTGGGTTTTGGTTTGTCGGACGTTTTTCGGCAAATTCCCGCCGTAGCTGGACTTTGTCGTTAGCAGCAAGGAGAGAGAGGCTATGCTGGGAATGCGGGTTAAGTACAAGCCTTTGATTGGTCAGTTGTGAATACGAGAGGATTTCATGAGTCTCATTCAATGGATTATCACTGGCGTATCCAGCGGAGGAATCGGAGGTGTACTCGCTGGGGTCATCTTGGGAGTTTTCCTCGGAAGATATTGAGTCGTAAACGCAACGGTATCGCCTAACCAGTCGTTAGACGGCTTGAATAGTATGAAATTAACTATCCTAATCATTATTCTTGCCTTTGTGATATCTTGCTCTCGATCTCGGCAAGATGAAATTTCTCCAGATGCCGTAGAAGCAGCAGTGGGATGGATCTGATTTATCACATGAAACTTGTGAACCTGAACGCATCAGACGTTGACCAAGACGAGTTTTCTCTAGAGATGCGTGACCGACTGACTTCGAACGCGTGTGGCCAACACAACTACGTAAAATTCCTCCGAGCAGGGGGCACTTTGGTTATCGCATACCGAGCGTCAGGTGGCAAGTTACTAGCGAAAATCCGAGTACCACCTTCGTTGTGCGGATTCTAGGTTGGTACGGCACATAACAAGCAGCTAGAGCTGACGCGATAGCGTTCCATGGTATTCTGAAAAGCGGGTTGGACTTCGAGCGCGCCTTTTACTCATAGTTGCAGTCGGAAGTCTGCGAAACCACGGAAAAGAGCACAACATGAACTCCAACGAAATCAGCACGGTCGTCTGCCCTGCATCGCTCGAAACCTGTCGAATGGTTGAAGCGGCGATTCTGCCGTTTGATGACGGGCGGCTTTATCTCGCTTACAGCGCCGGTGAGCGCGCCAGCTTTGCGGATGGCGAGATACGTATCATGGGAAGGTGGTCACATGACGAAGGTGAATCGTGGTCGAAGCCGTTCCTCATTCGGGAGTGCGCCGGCAAACCCAACGTCATGGAACCCTCGTTCCTGCGCTTACTCTCCGGACGGATCCTTCAGGCTTATATGCGGAGGGACGGCTATCTTCCGGACGGTGAGTTCTTCGGTGACCTGTATCCCATGATCACCTGCTCGGACGATGAATGTAAGACCTGGTCGGAGCCGAGGCGCATTACCGGGGGCGAGAACATCTATTTCTCTACGAATGATCGCCTCGTGTCCCTGGGCATGGGCCGAATCATCCTTCCGGTGCTCACCGCCCCAGCAATGACTAGTGTTCGTGCGTGGCTCACCGATGACGAAGGAATGACCTGGCGAGCAGGCGCCGGGTCTATTCAAGCGGCCGACGGGGTGACTTATGGCTATCCGATGGCTGCAGAACTGGCCGACGGCACTGTTGCCATGTTCCTTGTGAACTCCACCAGCAGCATCCACGTCGCCCACAGCAGCGATGGCGGCGATACATGGACTCTTGTCAGCGAATCGGGTCCGGTGCCGTGTCCGGCGCCTGTCATGGTTCGCCGAATTCCGGACTCGCCCGACCTTCTGCTCATCTGGGACAATCACACCCAGCGTACCAACCTCACGGCGGCCGTCAGCCGCGACAACGGTCAGACCTGGACAAACTACCGGTTGCTCGAGGAGCAGGAAGGCTGGCCTGTCCTTCGGCCCCATGCGTATCCGAGCCTGGCCTTCATGAATGGTTACGCGCACATGACCTGGTACGAGTGCCACTCACACCCGGAGACAGGTAGCATGTTTGACCTCATCTACCGACGGCTTCCGATTTCGTGGTTTTACGAGCAGCGCGTTCGCCGCTCGCCCTGGCGGACAACAAACGAGTGACAACGGCGTGAGAATGGCGAGGCTCGCGAAAACAGGATTTGGACAGTGGGGCCCCGCTGTTGATCAGATTGACGACCTGCTTCTCATGTGAAGGGCTAGCAGCCGTAGTTGAGGCTGAAAAATTGCGTAAAACCGATGGCTAAAAACAAAATTCCGTCTAATTACAAGTTTGGAGGCTGTCACATGCAACGTACAGTTTTCGTCCTAGCCTTTATTCTCAGTTCACACTTGCTGTCTCGAACTTAGGAGGAGGAACATAGGATGAGTCGCCTTTTCGGCCCGATGCGACAAATCGCGTTCGTGGTTCGTGACCTCGACGTCGCGTTACGATACTGGACGGAGGTTCTGGGTGTTGGCCCATTCTTCGTCTTGCCGAATTTCTCGCCCGAGAACTACCACTACTGCGGAAACCCATCTCCCCCACCGGTACTAAGCATTGCGCTCGGTAATTCTGGCGACGTGCAGGTGGAACTAATCCATCAGCACGATGACCGTCCTAGTGCGTATCGAGACTTCCTGGAGGCGGGTCAGGAAGGGTTCCAGCATATGTCGGCATGGCTGAACCCTGACGACTATGACGCGGCTGCTCGCGGCTAGCGTACCCGTGGCGCACGAGGGAAGGATTCCCGGTCGTGGCGTACGCTTTGCCTATTTCGCAACTGATGTTCCCGGTAGCCTCATGTACGAAATTGCAGATCTGATCCAGCCGGAGACCTACCCGCTCCATCAAATGATTGCAGAGGCCACACGGCAATGGGACGGCTCAGATCCGGTACGGGAACTCCGAAATCTAGCAATGACGAAGCAATACGATGAAGCTTAACCAGCGGTTGGAGCCGACCACATGACGTTAGACCGCCGTGGAATGGCAAAAGGGAAAACAATGGATAACGCAGTACGCCGCAACTATCGCTACATCAAGGTGCGCCCGATCGCCGGTGCGCTCGGTGCCGAGATCCAAGGCGTGGATATCGCGCGGCTCCTGGAACCTGAAGTCGTTTCAGAGATCCGCCAGGCCTTCCTCGACTATCTGGCGATCTGCTTCCGCAACCAACAACTCACCCCACAGGAGCAGCTCGCCTTCGCCCAGCACTTCGGCCAGCCAATGGAATACCCACAGATGAAGGGACTGCCCGAATGTCCGCTGATCACAGCGGTGATCAAGCTGGAGCACGAGCGGGTGAACTTCGGCGGCGTCTGGCATTCTGACACCACGTATCTGGAGCGTCCACCGATGGCGAGCATGCTCTATGCGGTCGAGATTCCGCCCTACGGCGGCGACACCCTTTTCGCCAACCAGTACATGGCCTACCAGACCCTCTCGGAGGGTCTTAAGAAGACGCTCGACGGCCTGGTCGGCGTCAACACCTCGACGAAACCCGAGGTCGCCAGGACGCGGGAGGATCGCTTACGCGAGGCAGGCGCGGAACTGAAAGTGCTGGGTGCAACGCATCCTGTGGTTCGCACGCATCCGGAGACTGGGCGCAAGGCGCTTTACGTCAACACCGCCCACACGACGCACTTCGAGGGTTGGACAGAGCAGGAGAGCCGGTCTCTGCTCGATTACCTGTTCGAGCACCAAGTCAGGCCAGAGTTCACCTGCCGCTTTGGCTGGGGGCAAGGCTCGCTCACCTTCTGGGATAATCGCTGCGCCCAGCACAACCCGGTGAATGACTATCAAGGATTCAGGCGCATAATGCATCGCGTCACGCTGGCCGGCGACAAGCCGTGCTAAGCACCGGTCAACATTGGGGGTACCGGACGATCAAGATGAGGGACACAGAGCAGAATCAACAAGTCGAAATGCGCCGATGGACAGAAGAAACAGGGAAACTAAATTATATCCTTGACTTTACGGGTAGAGAAGAACCAGATGGAAAATATTGGCTTAAGGAGACAATACTGCACTTACCATTCTAATCCTTACCCACAGATTTGCAACGCCTTGTGGGGCGTAGGTTTGCGCCCGACGATGAATCGTCAGGCTACAGGGCTGCGTTCGATGAATCGGACTTTTCGGATCGGCCGAAAGCCCGATTTATCGGGCGCCTGTACCTCTAGCTCGGCGCTTCATCGCCGAGTGAAAAGATGTGGGTAAAGATAAGACTTACCACCTGGGAGCGTATCATGTACATCACACCATACTGGATGAGCTGTGGCGGAGTGACAGGCAAGGATGACTGCCAAATACTTGTTTCACAGGACAGCGGAGGGACAGCCTATGCCGAAACCACGCATGATGTTTGAAAACGATTCGCGTCACACACTGATCTACATGTATGAGCCACCCATACAGCAGGAGGAGCACGAAGCGGCCGTAGATGAGTTGCTGGGAACGCCGATGGAGGCATTGGTGTTCAACCTTGGATACGGAAACGCATTCCTTCACGCCACCAACGTTGGTGACCGGTGGGGGCCGGACGCAGCGGCCACAGAGCCGTTTCGCCCGGACAGAGGACGTCAGTGGGAGCATATCGTGTTCCAACGCGCTTATCGGAATGCCAAAAAGCTCATTGACGAAGGGAACGACCCACTGCGTATCATCTGTGATCGGGCGCGCGCCAATGGCTTGCTAGTGTACCCGTCCCTTCAGGTACAGGCAAGCGGCGACCAACACCTGAGCATTGGTGCCGGGGGCGATGTCCTTCCTAATTTTCCGGGGTTTGCAGGTGCTGACTTCAAGCACAAGGAAGTCCGGGACCAGCGGTTCGCCCTAATCGAGGAGGTGCTGATGAACTACTCCATCAACGGCTTTGAGCTCAACTTCAACCACTACGCCGGGAACCACTTCTTCCATCCCAATGAAGTCGAAGCCGGACGCAGAATTATGACGGACTGGATCGGCCGTGTCTACGATGCTGTCAAGCAGAACGACCCTGAAAGAGAGCTGGCCGTCCGTATCCCGACAAGCATAGCAGGCTGCCGGTCGGTTGGGCTAGATCCGGAGGAATGGGTCAGACGGGGCCTCGTGGATGTCCTGATAGGTGAGAACTTCGGCCTGATGTCACTCGTGGACCCGACCGCCGATTTCCGTCCCCTGGTAGAGGCTGCCAAGGGCGCTGACTGCCGCGTCCATGCGGTTATCCGGAATAATGTGGACTCGGACCGATTAGGAACGGCGCCGATCGAAATGATCCGCGGAACAGCTTGCAATTACTGGGCACAAGGCGTTGATGGGCTGTGTCTCGTTCATTGGTACGGAAACTGGCCTTACGGTCCATCATTCTATGAGCAACTCCGCGAACTGCCGTATCCGCAAGTCATGGCAGTTAAGGACAAGTTCTACTCTATCCCAACCCCACCTGGACGCCACATCGAACAGCCGATAATGGAACCAGGACTGACGATGCAGCTTCCAGTCGACCTAGAGAAAGACAAACCCGTTCAACTGAATCTTCCCATCAGCGATGACCTTCCCCGGTGGGACCAGGTGGGCCGGGTACACGAGGTGCTCCTTCGCATCCGCGTGATGCGCGCAACCGAGCGAGACAGCTTCAGCTTCAAGCTGAATGGAAGCGAACTACCCACCAAGCTCATGCGAAAGATCAATCACGTGTACATGATGAACGCGCCACGCTACCGGTTGCACTCCAGCTACTGGTTCATCTTTAAGCTGGATAGCAACCACCGGCCCAACAATGGAGATAACACCGTGACGGTAACATTGCACGGCCGAGACCCGGAGGCAACCCCACGAATCTTCGTCCGGGATGTGGAACTGGAGCTCAAGTACCTTCGAGGCAAGAGCTACTATCGAGGTCTCCACAACACCGACCCGGACTTAGGGCCACATGAGCACACGGGGATGTGAACACGGGCAGTGACATACACAACCTGTCAGTCAGAAAAATTGACGATTGATGCGTAAAAATGCGACACTAATGGCGTTTTCACGTAATGGGATTCTTTGAGAAGCGATGGCTGACCAGCCTGACGACAGAAAGGAGAGAAAACGTGGAGATAAAAGTTCACAATAATAACGTCGAAAAAGCACTTAGAGACTTGAAACGAAAACTCCAGAGGGACGGTTTTATCAAAGAACTCAGGAACAGACGTTTCTATGAAAAACCTTCCGAAAAAAGGAATCGAAAACAAAAAGAAGCAAAAAGGAAAAGGGCAAAAACTCGGAGATTTGAACGTTTGCGGTGAGTTTTTGTACGAATGGGGTCACTTCACATTGGCGCTCTTAAGGTCGGTGTAAAGCGTCTGTTTTGAGATACGCATTAGGGGGTATCTGACCAGATTTAGTGGAAGGTTCAATCATGTCCACTATCAAGCTCTCAAATCAGCACATTGCGGACCTTAACCGTCGCAGACGGACCGTGGTCAACTACGATAGCCAGTGCCATGCGCCTCCGTTCATCTGCGAGGGCGTGGAGCCTCAACAGCTCGTCGAGTTTTCGTTCAGCCTAATCGACACCGGCGAGCACGGCATTGATGCCATGTGGTGGTGTTTTGGCCCGGGGGACGAGGCAGCCTATCCGAGCAAGGTATTGCCCACTTACAAAGCAGCGAAATATAAAAAATGGATCGAAGCGGGCGTCGACATCGTGCGCCTCTACATCGAACAGACCCAAAAACGTGGGCTGGAGGTGTTTATCTCTTGGCACATGAACGGGGGGCCCGCCTCCGCCCTGTGGACAAACAAGTTTATCGTAGACTACCCGATAGCCGGCGATCTGGACCGAGATGAGATGGAGCCACAAAAGAAAGCCCATCCCGACTGACTTATGGAGGTCTAGCAGGGGATGCACTTTTGGAACTACGCCGTACCGGGCGCACACAAATACCGGTTGCGTTGTCTTCGAGAGGTGGCGGAAAACTATGATCTGGATGGGTTCGAGTTGGACTTTTGTCGAGGGATTCCCTTTCTACCCGTGGGCCACCAATGGGAGAACCGCGACCGACTGACGGACTTCGTTCGCTCCGTGCGCTTTATGTTGCTGGAGCTCGAGGAGAAACGCGGTCGGCCGTTGTTGCTGGCAGCGAGGGTGCCGGACCATGTGGAAGGGGCCAAGATAGATGGCCTCGATCTGGAAACGTGGGCGCGAGAACACTTGGGCGACATCTTTGTCCCCGGTGCCCAATCGCTCGACAACGACGTGGCAAGCTTCCGCCAGCAGATAATGAAGAAGACCTGAATCAGGTAGACGCTCTCAACAGATGTTGGTAAAGACGGTGCGACGATGCGTCTTATCCCCGACGATGCGTTTGCGATGGGCGAGCATCCCAACGAAAGCGACAGCGACGACAAACCCGTCCACACCATCTTCCTTGATGCGTTCTACATTGATGTGTATGAAGTGACCGGCACAATGTACGCAAAGTTCCTCAACTCCGTTGGGCGGCATGTAGGGGATGGCGGGGAGGCATGGTTAGACATAGGCGACGTCAATACGCTGATTGAATTGGTTGGCGGCCGGTACCGTCCGAAGGCGGGGTTTGAAGATCATCCTGTGATTAGAGTGAGTTGGTACGGTTCAGCGGCCTACGCCCAATGGGCCGGCAAACGTCTCCCCACGGAAGCGGAGTGGGAGAAATCCGCCCGCGGCGGCCTGGTTGGAAAGCGTTACCCGTGGGGCGATGAAATCTCTCATGACGACGCCAATTATTTAGGCGCTGGGGGCGCAATAAATGGGGACGAAGTTCCCCTGTCGGTAGCTTTCCACCCAACGGATATGGCCTGTACGACATGACGGGGAACATCTGGGAGTGGTGCATGGACGAATACGATCCTGGCTTTTATGCCAGCAGTCCGAAAAAGAATCCGGTGGCAGGCGGCTTAATATCTTTCGTGAATAATAATCTTACAAATGCCAAAACTGTTCGCGTCCTTCGCGGTGGGTTGTGGTACAACGATCCGAACATCCTCCGCGTAGCGAACCGCGGATGCCTCGAACCAGCGTTCATGTTCTTCGACTACGGTTTTCGTTGCACCGTGCGCTCTGAAGAGATTTCAGACAATGGAGAAATATGAGTTTAATTCTCACCCGCAGCGAAAGTTGTAATCATTGATACCCCCCGTCAATATCAATGAATGGGGCGCCTGTCCCCATGTGTTTTACCTCAACTGCGGTATTGGAAACGATGCGGTGGTACAGGTTTAACAAGGTTGAATATAGATTTTGATGAGGAATCGAATCATTGGAATCTCCATCTTGCTGAGAATTAGGATCAAGGAGGAGTGGTGCTTATGCTTACACCTGACGAAAAGCAATTCTACGACGAGAACGGTTATATTCTGAAGCAAGGACTTGTCTCGTTTGAGGAGATAGAAAAGATCCGAGAGGAAATCAACAACATCCACAACCGCATGGCAAAACAACCGATTGAGGGGGTCGAAGTCTCGTGGGAGGAATTCGATGACCCAAACACGCCGCCGCGGATCAAGCAACTGATGCGAAGCGACCTGGTCAGTCCGACCCTGAACAAAATCTTGCGCTCTGATGCAATGCTGGATATTCTCGAACAACTGATTGGGCCCGACATTTCATTGTTTCACACCAAGCTGCTCCCCAAAGACGCCAAAGACGGCACGGCGATTCCCTGGCATCAGGATTATGCCTACTGGAATCAGGACGATAACCGCCCGCTGATGGTGAACTGCCAATTGGCAATTGACGCAACAACACGGGAAAATGGATGCATACAGTTTGTCCCTGGCAGTCACAAATGGGGGTTGCAGGAGCACGAGTGGGGACAACAGAAGTTTCGCCTGTTTCTGCCGGGACACTACTATGAACGTGATGATGCGGTCACAGTGGAGATGGAGACGGGTGATGGCGTTTTTTTCAATGCGCTGATTATTCATGGCTCTGCTGCCAACACATCAACGCGCTCCCGACGGATGAATACCCTCGCTTATAATGTCACGGGCAACGGCGTGACTCAGTGTCGGGAGGCGCTTCGGGGCAAACCGCTCTGAAGCGTTCAGCCGCGAAGGATTGGGGCATTCGAGCCTTGAAGTGTTCAGGTCTTGGAGTGATGGTGTATTGGGTATTGCTGTGCCCTGCCGTATGATCCTAGACGCCGTCTGGCGAAATGCGCAATGAATTGCGCTACTACGAACTAAACTAGCACCAAAAGTCGTAATATATGGCAGATTGAAAGCAATCCTCAAAAAGGAAGGGCTTTGAAATGAAATCAACGGTCAGAAAATTAACCATAGGGACTGCACTATCAACCGACATCAGTTCTGTTAATCTGCCCTTGTCCGATTTTGATGGAATGAAAATACGAATCGGTTATCGGACATGAATTATCCTGAATTTCACTTTAGTGACACGGATGTAGCGCGGATTTGAGATTTTAGTCTTACATAAGGCACAAACGGTGATTATTGATATATTGTCGTAATGTGAGATATCCATGAGCCGGCAAGGTGTCTGCGGCTGGCCAAGGACCGAGTCTCGCATAACTACGAGATGGTGCCGATCTGCTAGGCTTCGGGTCATCCGAACTCCTGTTTCCGATGCGACCGGCTATAAACACCTGTCATTGCCACACATAGAGCGGAGAAGATTTGAGGAGCCTCTGAATCATCCGAATAGAAAGGTCTACATATGAAAGTGAATTGGGTTAGAAAGGTCTATGCTAACGGTAGAGGTTGGCACGTCGGGAGTATGGTCAAGTGGAAAGGCGCCTACTACATTTGTTTCGTTGATGGCACCGGCCACGGGACTGAGGACTCCCAAATCAGGATAAGTGGCTCAATCGACCTGGAGAATTGGACATCTCAAATTGCAATTGGAAAGACAAGTATCGACCCGCAGCTTCTACCTATTGGAGATGAGCTCTTCCTCTATGCGGTAACACTTGATTATGCGGTAACACTTGATCAGAAAACAGAATCTGATTTCGGGTTTCCATCATGGGAAGTAGTTGCATCAACAGAAGATGGGATGACCTGGACTAAACCGAAAAGATGCTTCTCGATGAACCATGACTTTTGGCACCCAACAGCATATGGAGGCCGCTATTATGTGGCATGTGATAATGCTGGGCATGTGCCAACAGGCATTCATGCTAAGGTTGACCTTCTCACTTCAGAGGATGGTGAGCGGTGGAGTTGGGTCTCAGAAATAGTCCATGGGACTGAGGAACCTGAGCATTATGATATAGAGAGATCACGCTATTTTGGCACGCCGATGCCAAGTGAAACAGCACTCTGCTTCTTTGACGACGGCCGCGTGTTAGCAGTCACACGGGCAAGGGGATGTTGTGCTTTGTTTTCCACTTCAGACCCACCCTATGAAAGGTGGGAGTATCACCTCTCTGAAACCTCACGTTGCTACGGCGCTACAATAGCAAAAGTTGGTGCTCATATCGTGGTGACCGGCCGATACTTCCAGGATGAAGCTGACGCTTCACTAGAAGTTGATGGCGCAGCGACCGGAGTCCACCTGTACGAGGATGGAGATATTAGGCTGCAAACGCTGCTCCCTAGCGGAAAAGACACAGGTTACGCCGGGATTCTCCCACTCAGTGATAACGAAGCTCTCATTGCTTATTACTCAAGCCATGAATATCCCGAATCAACCGGTTCCAACGTCTACCTCGCCTCAGTATCCCTTGAAGCTTGAAGCCCTATCAGCCCTTGGACGATACGCACATGGCCGACTCGACACCCGCACGAAGGGGATTGCGTCTTAACAGAAGCACTGGTCAAAACCCCATCCCGTTTCTTGATATTTGTACATTCTTGGTATGTATATAAAAAAACAGTGACGGCAAAAGGATGGTACAAACCTCGTCATCCGTGAAGCGAATTAGAGTGATCAGATGCTCGCAAGGGACAGATTCTCGCCCGAACATCTTCGGATCGTCATGGACGGCGAGGTCGTCATTGCGCCGCTCGACAACAGGGGCTACGCCAACAACATGATCATCGGTCCAGACGGCGCGATCTGGCTGATGATGCGAAGGCTATTTACCAAAGTCAAAGAGCTAATCGCCTTAAAAAGAGAGGATGAGAGAAATGGCAGTCGCCCAAAACAATCTCGACTCTTATCTCACGGCAGCTCGTGAACTGGCGCCCCGTGTGGCGGCTGCTGCAGACCGCATCGATCGGGAGCGAGCGCTGCCGCCAGAGCTTTTTATGGAGATTGCGGACAAGGATTTTTTCCGCCTGCTCGTGCCTCGCTCCCTCGGTGGTGGGGAGATCGACTATCTGGAGTATCTTCGCATCATTCATACCTTTGCTGAAGCCGACGGTAGTACCGCTTGGTGTATCAACCAGAATAATGTCTTTGCGACCGTCTCTGCCAAAATGCCCGAGCGGCTAGCGCAAGAGATCTGGGGTAACCAACATGCGGTGGTCGCAAATGGTCCCTCGACAAATGCCTTTGCCGTTCCTGTCAGTGGGGGTTACCGTCTGACGGGGCGGTGGAATTTTAGCAGTGGATGCCGCCATGCGACCTGGATGGCTGCGGTCGCTCCCATCAGGCACCCCACCCCTGACACAGACGCTTCGACGGACAAGACGGATGTCCGGATGCTGATCATGCCGAAGAAAGATGTGGACCTCGTAGACGTTTGGCAGGTCAATGGGCTTCGTGGGACTGGGACTTTCAGCTTCGAGGTCGAGGATGTCTTCGTCCCCGGCCTCCGGACGTTCAACCCGTCCGACACCCCTCGCGAAGGTGGCGCACTGTATGTGATGCCAATGTTGCTACTTTTCGCTTCGGGATTTGCATGCGTGGCACTCGGTGTCGCCCGTACGGCTCTTGATGGCGCCATTGAACTCGCTGGTGGTAAGCGGCCCCGCTTGGATCGAGACCTGCTGCGAGACAAACCTGTCGTCCAGCGGGAGATAGGCAAAGCAGAGGCAGTCTGGGGCTCGGCGCGAGTGTTTCTTCTCGATACCGCATCCGCAGCGTGGGAGAGCGCGTGTCAGATTCACGCCTTGACGCTTGAGGAGCGCATTCGATTACGACTGGCTTCGACCCACGCCATCCGCATGGCGGCCGAGGTGGTTGATATTGCCTACAACGTGTGCGGTTCCGACGCCATTTTCGAGAGCAATCCGATTCAACGCCGATTTCAGGACGTACACGTCATCACGCAGCAGATTCAGGGGCGTATGGCCCACTATGACACGGCAGGGCAGTTCTTCCTGGGTTTGGAACCTGAAGGCATGTTCTGACGGCGTCGTGAGTTGAGCGCGTTAGCTAAACCTTATAGAAGCTGAAAAGAGAGACCATTAGATCGGGGCAGGATCGTCTGCCCAACTTGCACCAAGCCTTTAATATAAGCCAACTTTATCAGGATAACTCCCCCAATCGCCCTATTGCATTGGTGAGAAAGAGGTCGGAACGAGCAGGTGTGAGATGATTTCCTCGACGATGGGACCATTGGCTTCGGTCTGTTCCTTGGCTTTTATCCATTCCGGATCCGCCCGAAAAGCATCCCATGCCTTGTCCATCGCCGCTTCGTTTTCAAATCTGCAGATGTAGACCAGGTCGTTGGCATCCGAGCGAGTCCAGAAGCCGACGACTTCGATACCGTGCTTCTCGAAGAGGTTGAAGGTGATAGTTTCAAACCGGTTGAGGATGTCCGGCATCCGACCTTCGGGAATTTTATAGGTTCGGAGTTCGTAAATCATTGTCAATCTCCTTTCGATTTTAAAAAGCATCCGTTCTCTCTACACATGAAATACATACAAATCCCGATTCTGCATCGGCAACTCGACCCACCGGCCGCCCTGCCGATGGCTCTCCGCCACTGTGATGCACGCCTCTGTGATATGGTGTGTGACTTCAATATTGCCGAGTGATGGTCGTCCCGACTCATACGAGTCTATTAGGTCTTCCAAGCAAGAAACGACCGTGCGCACCGGTGCGACCTCTGGAAATGACTGCCCCTCCCATTGCAGCGGCCAGCCTTCGGTCGTATTTCCCTTCCGGAACGTCACCGCCGCGCCATCGCGCATCGATCGGATAGTTCCTTCCGTCCCAACGACCTCATACTCCCGTCCACCCGCTGGCGCCGACCACGCCTCTATTCCGTTGGCAAAGGAGAGTTGAAACATTCCCTGCGGATCTTCCTCAAGCCGGTTGTCCTCAATCTTCAGATTTCGGGGTAGCAGATCTCCGCGTACCGTCGCAATCCGTGGATCGCCCAGCAAGTAAGAAAGGGTATCCATCCAATGAATGTGCACATGCATCAGACTCGCAGCCCCATAAACTACCGCCGCTTGAGGTTCACCTATGTCTCCTCGCGCAATCATCTGTCGTATTATTTTGTACTGTTCGCTAAACCGCCTCAACACGCCGGTATTGAACACAGTTCCATGTTTGCGACAGGCTTCAAGGACTTCATCAGCCTTCTGCACGGAACAGGACATTGCCTTCTCAACGAAAAGCATCGGCGCCCCGGCGTTCGCCGCATGGACCGCCATATCTGCGTGTGCATCGTCTCGAAAGGCTGTTGATGGCGCTCGACTGCCAGGTTTGGGCAAGCCGGTTGCGGTCGTACACACCGCCACTAGATCTGGCTGCTCCTGCTCGATCATTTCCTGGTAGTCTTCGTAAACCGCCGCTATGCCCCATTTTTCTTGGAATGCCTCCCGCCGCTCCGGGAGGGTCTCCGCCCCCGCCACGACTTGAAGCCGTTCACTCGCCTGGGACGCCGACGCAATCGATTGGTCAAGTGTACTGCCCATACGCCCTAGCCCCACAATCACTACTCGGTAGGTCTTCATTGTATCTTCCTCCACGTATAAACTATGAAAATGTGCAAAGGTGTTGCACGGTGTATCTTTAACCGCTCGGATGTTATCACAAATACAGGTGGGAGGCTATGAAAAACTTCAGCCTATATTGTAGGTTCTGTTGACATTTGACAGATTGAACCCATCTCCGTTCCGGGAGTCAGCATTTTGGGCAGGCACAAGACCTGCCCCTACATTTGGTTGATTCCTGTAGGAGCAACCCCCCGATGGATCGGGATTCAAAGCAACTTGTGGTTGCCATGCTATCGGTCGATTTTCCAAAATCGACATTTTTGTGTCGAGATATGAATCTCGACTTACTATATTGGCTATCAACTTTATGCTTGACTCCGTGTAGGGGGCGTGGTACAGTAATTTTGCTTTTTCTTGTATCAGTTTATCGAAACTCACTCAGATAGTTATGCCCCGTTAACGTGGGCAAAAAGGAATTGAGAAATGAGTCGAATACCATACATCACGTCCGAAAGCTTTACTGAAGCGCAACAGCGTCTCTTCAAAAGTATCACCGGCGGCAAGCGTAGTGAAGGACGGGCTCCCGAAGATCTCCTCAACTCAGAAGGGGGGATGAGCGGTCCCTTCAACGCGTGGCTCAAAAGCCCCGTGTTAGGTGAAGCGGCACAACGGCTCGGCGAGACGGTCCGTTTTGAAAGCGCTATCCCGCCGCAGCTTCGAGAACTGGCAATCTTAACGGTTGCGGCCAAATGGAAGGCGCAATATGAGTGGTGGGCGCATGAGAGAATTGCGAGACAGGAGGGCCTGGACGAACGGATAATAGAAAGCCTCAAGGCGGAGGTGCTCCCAGATTTCTCCAATCCAACCGAGGCGGTGGTCTATAACTTTGCCCGAGAATTGCTTGAGGTACATCGGGTATCGGGGCATCTATACGATGAGGCAGTCGAACTGCTCAGTGAAGCAGGGGTTGTGGAGCTAGTGGTCCTGCTCGGTTACTACACGTTGGTGTCAATGACGCTGAACGTATTCGAGGTGCCGGTGCCCGCCGGTGAGAAAGCGCCCTTCGTTAGCACTGAAGCGGGAAAAGATCGCGCGGATGCCTAACAGGGATGTGAAGGACAAAAGGAGATTGTTTATGTGGCTCAGTGGTAAGGTCGCAATCATCGTTGGAGCCGGTCAGACGCCGGGGGAAACCATCGGCAACGGCAGGGCAACCGCGATTCGCTTCGCAAAGGAGGGAGCGCGGGTGCTTCTCGTTGACAAACGACCCGATTCGGCAGAAGATACCGCCCGGATGGTAAAAGAAGCCTCCGGTGAAGCCTCGGTCCTCGGTGCAGATATAACCGTTGAGAAGGATTGTCAGGTCATTGTCAAAACCTGCGTTTCTCTCTACGGGCGCGTCGATATCTTGCATAACAACGTTGGGGTCTCAGCAGGTGATGCTGGCGCGGTCGATTTGACCTTGGAAAATTGGCAGCGGTTGATGGACCTCAACCTCAAAGGCATGTTTCTCACAATCAAGCATGTCCTGCCCGTGATGCGAGCCCAGAGGTCCGGGGTGATTATCAATATCTCCTCAACCGCGTCTCTCTGCACGCGACCGACCATGATCGCTTACAAAACCGCCAAGGCTGGGGTCAATGCGATGACGCAAAACCTCGCTATTGAAAATGGTGAATATGGTGTACGCATCAACGCGATTTTACCCGGATTAATGGATACGCCCATGGCGATTGAACGACGGGCGAAAGAGCGGGGCGTTGACCGGGAAACCGTTCGTCGGGAGCGGGACGCAGAGGTGCCGCTTGGCCGAAAGATGGGCACCGGCTGGGATGTCGCGGCTGCGGCTGCATTCCTCGCGTCCGATGAGGCGCGGTACATTACAGGGGTCCTTTTACCCGTTGATGGCGGCTTGAGTGCACGGGTCGGATGAAGAGGTCATCCCTATCCTGGGTAAATTGGGCAGAACTGCGATGTGTCGTTAGCTTGACAAGCGATCGATAGACTGGCTACTGGTCGCTTTGATGAGAAGGTAGGCCGATTAGGTTATTTAGGCAAAAACCTCATAACTGCATTCGTGGAGGGTGTGAACTCCCACAGCAGAATCGTGCCGTCCTTACTCCCACTTGCCAACGTGCGGGCATTCGGTGAAAACGCGACAGAATTGACCTCACCCGTATGTCCTTCAAGGGTTACTTTGTGTTTGCCGGTGGCTGCATCCCATAACCGAATTGTATTGTCCTTACTTCCACTCGCTAGTGTGCTTCCATCCGGGGAGAACGCGACGGAATTAACCCAATCCGTATGTCCCTCAAGAGTCTGCTTGTGTTTGCCAGTGCTGATCTCCCACAACCAAATCTCCTCCCCTCTCTCACTAGCAAGCGTTTTGCCATCCGGAGAAAACGCCAGGAAGCGGATATTACCCATATGCCCGAAAAGGGTTCCTTTATGCTGTCCAGTGCCCGCGTCCCACAACCGAATCGTCTCGTCCTGACTTCCACTCGCTAGTGTTTTGCCATCCGGTGAGTACGCCATGGAGCAGATATCATCGGTATGTCCCTCAAGGGTTGCCTTGTGTCGGCCGGTGCCCGCGTCCCACAACCGAATCGTGCTGTCCTCACTCCCAATTGCTAGTGTTTTGCCATCCGGTGAGTACGCCATGGAGCGGATATCATCGGTATGTCCCTCAAGGGTTGCCTTGTGTCGGCCGGCACTCCACAACCCGATAACCCCCCACAACCGAATCGTCTCGTCCCAACTCCCACTGGCAAGTGTGCTGCCATCCGGAGAAAATGCTACCGACAGGACCCCTCCCGTATGCCCCTCAAGGGTTGCCTTGTGCCATCCGGCACTCCACAACCCGATAACCCTAACCCCCCACAACCGAATCGTCTCGTCCCAACTCCCACTGGCAAGCGTGTTGCCATCCGGAGAAAATGCTACCGACAAGACACCATCCGTATGTCCCTCAAGGGTTGCCTTGCGCCGTTGGCTCCCAACCCGCCACCACTCGATGACAACCTCCCACAATCGAGTAGTGCTGTCTTCACTCCCACTAGCAAGCGTTTTGCTATCCGGAGAGAACGCCAGGGAACTGACATCACCCGTATGTCCCTCAAGGATTGCCTTGGGCCGTTGACGCCATCCGATGCCAGCCCGCCCAACCTTCCACAACCGAATGGTGCCGTCTTCACTCCCACTAGCAAGCATTTTGCCATCCGGAGAGAACGCCAGGGAACTGGCACTCATATGCCCGAAAAGGGTTCCCTTACGATGTCCAGTGCCTGCGTCCCACAACTGAATCTCGTCCCGACTGCCACTAGCAAGCATTTTGCCATCCGGAGAGAACACCAGGGAACTGGCACCCATATGCCCGAAAAGGGTTCCCTTATGATGTCCAGTGCCTGCGTCCCACAACCGAATCTCGTCCCAACTGCCACTAGCAAGCGTTTTGCCATCCGGAGAAAATGCTACCGACAAGACATCATCCATATGCCCCTCAAGGGTCGCCTTGTGCTGTCCGGTGTCCGCGTCCCACAACCAAATTGTGCCGTTTTGGCTCCCACTCACTAGCGTTTTACCATCCGGTGAGTACGCGACAGAACTGACACGCCCTATACACACTCTAAGTGTTCCCTTATGTTGGCCGGTGCCCGCGTCCCATAACTGAATCTGTTCACTATCCCTACTGGCAAGCATTTTGCCATCCGGAGAAAACACTGCACTCGTATACCCTTCAAGGATTGCCTTGTGTCCTCCGGTTCTCGCGTCCCATAACCGAATCTTGTCCCAACTGCCACTAGCAAGCGTTTTGCCATCCGGAGAAAATGCTACCGACAAGACATCATCCATATGCCCCTCAAGGGTTAGCTTGTGCTGTCCATTGTCCGCATCCCACAATAGAATCTCTCTACTATCCCCACTGGCAAGCGTGTTGCCATCCGGAGAAAACACCAGGGAATTGACCTTCTCCGTATGTCCCTCAAGGGTTACCTTGTGTTTGCCGGTGTCCGCGTCCCACAACCGAATCGTGCCGTCCTCACTCCCACTGGCAAGCATGTTGCCGGCCGGGGAAAACGCTAGAGAATTAATCTCCCTCGTATGCCCCTCAAGGGTTGCCTTGTGTTTGCCGGCGTCCGCGTCCCACAACTGAAGCTCGTACCAACTCTTACTAGCAAGCGTTTTACCATCCGGGGAAAACGCCAAGGAATTGACCTCCTCCGTATGTCCCTCAAGGGTTGCCTTGTGTTTGCCGGTGTCCGTGTCCCACAATAGAATCTCTCTACTATCCCCACTGGCAAGCGTGTTGCCGGCCGGGGAAAACGCTAGAGAATTGACATCCTCCGTATGTCCCTCAAGGGTTGCCTTGTGTTTGCCGGTGTCCGTGTCCCACAATAGAATCTCTCTACTATCCCCACTGGCAAGCGTGTTGCCGGCCGGGGAAAACGCTAGAGAATTGATCTTCCTCGTATGTCCCTCAAGGGTTGCCTTGTGTTTGCCGGTGTCTGCGTCCCACAACCAAATTTCTTTACTATTCCCAGTGGCAAGCGTTTTACCATCCGGAGAAAACGCTATCGATAGGACATCATCCATATGTCCTTCAAGAGTTGCCTTGTGTCTGCCGGTGCTTGCATCCCACAACCGAATCGTGCCGCCCGTACTCCTACTGGCAAGCGTGTTGCCATCCGGAGAAAACGCGACGAAACTGACATTACCCCTATGTCCTCCAAGAGTCCACTTGTATCGGCCGGTGTGCACATCATAGAGCCAAATGCCAATATTACTTGCCACCGCAAGCTGAGCGCCATCTGGCGAATACGCGATATTACCAGATATCTCATTTTCACCGAGGCGTGCTTTGGCACCTTCGGGCAAACCCCATGATGAGTATTCGTATGTGTTCTCTACCATATCAATCCATTTGCCTCAACTTTGATTTATCGGATAAAATGTCATAAAAATCAAGGTTCTGACATGCACTTTCACAATCAACAAGATATCATTTTCGTTCATGCTTTGTTAATTGCATATTATACTCTCGTACAATTTGAACTTCAACCCTTTTTGTTGGAGTGACTTGTCTCTCCATAATTTGGGTGGGAGGGGGCTGTTTAGATGCACAGTTCTGATGTAACCCGCACCAAGCCCCCCGCTCCTACGTTTCCGCGCAATCTGTTATCCTGAGAATCCTTTAATCCAGTGAATCCTGATTCAGACAATTTCCCAATCTTTTCAACTTCCCCTAAATTTTCACTTGACCTACTTTTCCTCCAGTGCTATGATAGAAACACAATATCCGATATTTTCAAGTGTGAAGGACAGTGCGAGCACAGTTCGTCATGCTGCCGGTGTCTGATTTAGACCAACCCCAAGACGGGGTATCCAATCCATATAATAGAATTAGGAGATATGACAGATGAGTACAAAGGTTGCTATCGTTACAGGAGCGGGTTCTAACATTGGCCAGCGAACGGCGCTCGCGCTGCTACGCGAAGGGTATTCCGTTGCGCTGGCTGGACGTCGGGCGGAAGCTTTAGAGGAAACGGCTAAGGAAGCGAGGGAAGCCCGCTCACGAACATTAGTTGTGCCCACAGATGTGACAGATCCCGCTTCCATTCGAGCCTTGTTCGCCAAGACGAAGGAGACCTTTGGCAGGCTCGACGTGCTGTTTAATAATGCAGGAATCGGTGCACCGGGCATCCCCCTGGAAGACTTGACCTACGAGCAGTGGAAAGCAGTCGTGGACACCAACCTGACCGGCTCATTTCTGTGCACGCAAGAAGCGTTCAAGATTATGAAGAGCCAAGACCCCAGAGGGGGACGCATCATCAATAACGGCTCCGTATCAGCACATGCACCGCGCGTCAACTCCGCCCCCTACGCCTCCACCAAACACGCGCTGACCGGGCTAACGAAGGCGACATCTCTTGATGGACGCAAATACGATATCGCGTGTGGACAAATTGACATCGGCAATGCGTCGATCGACGCCGCCCAGAAAACGGATGGCGGCAGCCTCCAGCCGGATGGATCTCTCATGGTTGAGGCACGAATGGACACAGATGATATTGCGCGCTCTGTCGTGTTCATGGCGAGTCTCCCACTGGAGGCAAATGTGCAGTTCATAACCGTCATGGCAACGAAGATGCCCTACATTGGGCGCGGGTGATTTGAAGTTATTTCGAGTAGGTCGATTTCCCAAAATTGACATGCTAATGTCGAGATATGAATCTCGACCTACTAACTGAAATAGGCAGCAACTGGTCGTCCGTATCGGAGGCGAGGGGCTGTACGGCTACGCCCAACGATGGAGGGGGTTCACGATGGATGACAAACAACAAATCCAGCAGTGGCTGGACAAGCTACGCGCCGGAACGCTGGTGGAGGAAGATTTCCAGCAGGCGTTGAACCATCTCAGTAGCCGAAGTTGCCAGAGTTCGGACAGCGACGAGGTGAAGCGACAGCGATTGCTGTATTTGCACACGCGCACCACGGGCGTAGACTCCGAGGTCCTCGGCATGGCGCTAGTAGAAAACGGTCAGGTCCTCGAAGGTCCAAAGGATCCGGACGAATGGCCGTACGATTCCGTACTCGAAGCGATGAACGATGGCTGGCGGGTGATCAAGTTCCCGGAAATGGCACTGCTGCTCCAAGAAGACAAGACGTTTGGCCTCGGCTGCGAATTTATCCTCGAAAAATTAACCTGAAACCGCGACCGTGGGTCGCGCATAAGGAATTGCACTTATGAACACAATGACGTTGTCGCCGGTTGAGCCAGTCGGAATCCCACGCAGCGAGACAACGATAGGACAGACCTACGATTGTGAACCGACGCTGACCGACCAGCAGGTGTTCGAATTTTGCCGCAACGGTTACATGCTGCTCGAAGGCGTGGTCGAAAACGAGGTCAATCAGCGCATGATGGAGTTCGTTGGAGAGCACCCGGAACACCAACCACTCGAACTGCTGACCGAAGACTGGTTTGTCGATGGCGTATTCAAAAACCCGCAGGCGGCGGGCGCCGTCAGATCGTTGCTCGGCAAAAACTTCAAGCTGCCCCAGACGCTGTGTAATCACCGTGCCCAATGTCCGGCACCGCCCCAAGGGTGGCATCGCGATGGCGGATCAATTTACACCCCACGCTTGGACTACCTGCAAGTGTTCTATTATCCACAGGACACGCCGAAGGAGACGGGCCCGACCGAGGTGATTCCCGGTTCGCACTTTATTCGTACCAAAGCCAACTACATGGGGCACCTACGCAGTGTGAAGCTCGCCGAATCGACCACCGCACCGGCGGGCTCTATCTTCATCACTGTTTATTCAATATGGCACCGCAAAGGCAGGAGCACCGTTCAGGGCTTCCGTAACCTGTTCAAATACAACTACTGGCGGACGGCCGAACCGTGCCGTGATTGGATAGTCGACCCCGATTTCGACTTTTCCTGGCCCAGCTTTCACGGCGAACCCCACTTCGAACAGTTCAAGTGTGGCATCGCCGCGGCTGAAATGTTCTGCTGGCTGTGCAGCGAAGACTACCAACACACCGGCGGTTCGGGCTGGCCATGTGAAGCCCCGGTCAAACCGCCGTGCGACCAAGAGGGGTTGCCGAGAGGACTCCGCCGATATTCGGAGGCACAGCTATGAAAATCGGGTTTATCGGTATTGGACGCATGGGACGCTTTATGGCACGAAATCTGGTAAAAGGCGGCCACGATTTGACCGTGTTTGACGCACACAAGGCAGCGGCTGAAGAATTGTTGGCACAGGGAGCGTCATGGGCGGATAGCCCGGCTGCCGTGGCAGAAGCGAGTCAGGTCGTCTTTACCGCGTTGCCTCGACCCCAAGATGTGGAGGTGGTCGCCAGAGGCGATTGCGGTATCTTCAGCGGCGCGGCGCCTGACTCGGCTTTCTTCGACCTGAGCACCACTGATCCGGATACCATCCACCGGATAGCCGCCACCGCAGCGCCCAAAGGCATCCATGTGATGGACGCGCCGGTTAGCGGTGGCGTAATCGGCGCCGAGCAGGCGACGTTGTGTGTCATGGTTGGGGGCAACCGGTCCGTCTATGAGCATTACAAGCCTGTCCTTGAACTGATTGGGGAGAAGGTCATTTACTGTGGAGAATTGGGTGCCGGGGCGGTATGCAAGATCGCCAATAACCTGATCAACCTCGGCAATTACATCTTAGTATCCGAAGCGTTGACGCTAGGTATCAAAGCCGGCGTCGAGACGGAGACCCTGTTTGAAGCAATCTCTCACAGCTCCGGTAATACCGAGTGTATGCAGGAATTCCCTACAGGGCTGTTTCAAGGCAAATTTGAGCCGGGATTTCAGTTAGACCTGGGTGCGAAAGACATCGGCTTGGCGACAGAGATGGGGCGCCAATTGCGCCTACCAATGGAGTTAGCCAACATCATCGAACAGCGTTTCATCGAAGCGAGAAACCGAGGTTGGGGACAACTTTCGGCGGTATCGGTGGCGCGTCTTCAGGAAGAGCGGGCAGACGTAGAGATTCGCGTGTGACCGTGGGGATGGTGTGCTATCACACAATGCATGAGAAATCCATCTGTTGGCGATTGAAACCACTCGGTATGTGGCGTAAAACGTAAGCCGGGCGATTTTTTTACGTTTCACAGCCTGACCTCAATGCGTCAGGGTTTCACACATGGATGGAGTTACAGTAAGAATTCTCAAGGATATTAGCTATAGGACACCATCCCGACTTGATATTGCGAAAAAGACTTGAGTTATACGAGGTGAATTATGAAGATTGGTACATTTATGATGCCGCTGCATCCGCCGGAAAAGGATCGGACGCAGACTTTCGAAGAGGACGCGGAGTGCGTCATTTGGGCAGATGAACTGGGCTTCAGTGAAGCTTGGATTGGCCAGCACCATACCGCGGGGTGGGAGCCGATTCCCTCCAACGACGTCTTCATCGCCAACATGTTGCCGCAGACAAAAAATATTCGCTTGGGCACCGGCGTGACTATCATCACTCAGCACCACCCTGCCAACGTTGCCGTCAGACTCGCCTATCTCGACCACCTAGCGAAAGGCAGGCTCAACGTCGGTTTTGGGCAGGGCGGCGTTCCGACCGATTGGGCGTTGTTTGACCTACCCGACCCGCGGACGCAGGGGTTGATGACCCTTGAGGCGATGGACATCGTCCTCAAACTCTGGCAGGAAGATGGACCCTTCGAGTTCAAGGGCGATTACTGGAACGTTAAGCTCGACGAGAAGGTGCCCGAACTCGGGTTGGGACAGGTGCTGAAACCGTACCAGAAACCGCACCCGCCAATCGCGATGAGTATCGTCAGGGAAGAGTCGATGGCTGCCACGACGGGTGGGCAGCGGGGGTTCATTCCAATCAGCATCAACATGGCACCGCCTCACAAGGTGAAGCGGCAGTGGGAGCTCTACTGCGAAGGCGCCGCCGAAGCCGGACGCGAACCTGACCGTTCCGAATGGCGTATCTCCCGCAGCATCTTCGTCGGGGAATCGGATGCGGAAGCCAGAGCGCACGCCTTGAACGGCCCCTTCGCCGGATCGCTCGTGTACCTGCGCGGTATGCTCACGCTTGCCGGTATGCAAGACCTGCTGAAACAGGATTCGGAGATGCCCGACGAAGCGGTTGACGCCGAGTACATCATTGACAACATCGCCATCGTCGGAGGCGTCGACACGGTAACGCGGAAGCTTCAGGAGCTCTACGATGTTACCGGCGGTTTCGGCACGGTGTTGATGATTGGCCACGACTGGGACAACAAGGCGAAGATGCGCCGGTCAATGGAACTGATGGCAAAGGAGGTCATTCCTCAGTTGCCGTGAGGGGTGTTTGAACCGTCGTCCACGTTCAAGCAAGTAAACAAAGGAAGCGAGAACCGACTGGCGCTGTTGGCAATGCCAACCGAAGAGGATACCTTGTCGAGTCCGTCCCAGCTTGTGCCCTTCGTGCGGGCGACTGAGGGCACGGAGTGCGTGCTGGCACCAAATGTCATGCCCCGCCACATGAGCCCCGAAGACTTCCGGCGAAACGCTGACATGCTCTATGGCGCAGGCGCGGAGCATCTCTTTTTCTGGGACTGCGCGGGCCCAGGCGGTCGAGCAAACTACCAGCCGATGTGGAACGCGCTCTGATAGCTCGGCTATCGCGAAGAAATTGCGGCGTGGGTACAGGCGGACGAGCCAGACTTTGGCGATTGGACGAAACCGCTGCTGAGGCTCGGCAATTGGGACATGACCGTCATTGCGCCAGGGTAACGTTGTAGCTCACCAGGCGGGTTTCCCCGAACTCCAATTCCAATTGTCGGGCGGCCAGACATTGGCGCCTGTGATAATATCAGCGTTGTCCTCTAGAGAAAAGCCGGGGGCATACCAGTCTTTAACCGTCTCAAGCCACCGCTCAAAATGCGGGGTTCGGAGATGGTAGTCGAAAGCCGCTCTATTGACGTAGACCTCGTACAGGTAGAGTTCGCTAGGATTCTCCTGGTTTTGGAAGACGTCAAACCGCAGACAGCCGGGCTCTTCGTTGACCGAGCCAATTGCATCCAGACACAGGGCGTCTATAAAATCCTGCACCCAATCGGTGTTGACCAGCAATGGCGCATGTATGACGAATAACCCTCCGTTGAACGCCGCACTCTCCGCGGCAGATGAACGCGCAGCATCCCAACTGGCGTCGCCTGCGGGGAAGATGAGCCTGCACTTTGAGACCCCAATCCCCTCTGCGACCCAATCCGCGCTGGTCTCCCGCCATTTGAGAAAATGCGGCCGGCTCAAGTGATCTTCCACCGCGGCGGCATCATTATAGACTTCGCACAGACCAAGCTTTGTCGGTTCATCCACATCTTGAATGATGTCAAAGCGCCGACAGCCGGGCTCATGCAAAACCGAACCTTCAGCATCGGCAATCATTTCGCGAATATAATCCTCCAGGTGTTGCGGTTTGACGCGTATTCTCACCATCAGAATTTCCATGATTTCCTCCCTTTCTTCAATTGAGTGGATCAAACTGTACTATATACCGTCCACCGCCAGAAATTGAATTTTTTGGAGAGCCGATCCTTGCGAAGGTTTCAAACCTTCGCAAGGTCTCAAAGCGCAATTTCATGCGATACTAAGAGCCTATCTAAAAAGTCTGGGGGCAAACATCAAACCAACCCCGATTAGGACAGCGTTGGTGTCCAAAATGATGAATTTTTCGGCAATGCCCATAAACACTGAGTTAATTTGAATTATTAGATAGGCTCTAAGTATAAATCTTTGAGACCTCGCATCGGAACTGGAAAATTAACATTGCAAAAGTGTCCCCGATCCATTGGGGAATTCATGGGTTCATTGAACTCTTGAACTCAGATCCTTGGTCGTTGGATCGATACGCCAAATGGGACAGATTTTCTCATACAAATTCCTGATCGATCTGGATTGGCAAATCCAGATCGGCCGTTTGATTTGCCAATCCAACGGGAGCGTGGGGAATTTCTAATTTTCTCACGAGTTTAGTGACAGTACATTCGGTAAAGATCGTATGATGCGGCGTCAATTACGCGATTTTCTCCCGGACGACATGAGCGCCTTCGTTAATCGCATCAAAGAAATTCCGGACATTAACACAGTCTCCCACCTCGTAAACCTCACACCGCAGGTCAGCAGCTTCAATATCCCGCTTGAGTTCCTTTCGTGGCGTATAACCACGACTGATTATCAAACTATCAATGTGGTGAGACTCCTCCACCCCGTTGTTCGTAACAAGAACGACGCCCTTTTCGTTAACCCGCTTCAGTTCATGACTGCCCAGCACTTTGGCGCCGGCATCCCGAACCCCTTTGATGAGCATCGCCAAGTTGGTGCCGTGTTCCTTTAAATTGATGACATCGGCTTCGCTTCGGCGGGAAACCAGAACGACATCCCGTCCGTGCTGTGCGGCAAACCACGCCACTTCATATCCGACGAGTCCCGCTCCTAGCACCATAACCCGTTTGCCGATGTTCATCTCGTCCCAACGCACTATTGCATCAATTGCGGTGACAGCATTGTCTCTGCCAATCCCGGGAACATCAGGAATAATTGCCTCGCTGCCCGTCGCAAGGATAACCACATCCGGGTTATCATCTTTTAATATATCCAGCGTAACGGTCGTGCCGGTCCGAACCTCCAGACCAACCTTCTGAATTTCCGCTATATAATAACGGAGAAGGCGTTTAATATCCCACTTGAAATCGGGAATCGACGCTGAAATCATCTCCCCACCAATCATATCGTGTTTTTCGTACACCACCACATCATGCCCCATCTCTTTGGCGCGCAAGCCGGCCTCAAGACCGCCCGGCCCCGCTCCGACGACAACCACTTGCCTGGGCGAATCCGTTTTCTTGAATTCAATCAGTTTCTCTCTGCCCACGATGGGATTCGTCGTGCACTGCACGCCGCCCCGATCCATGACCACAAACGTGTGGCAAAAATTGCACCGAATACAGGGAATGATATTCTCTCCCGCATGCGCTTTCTTTGCCCAATGCGGATCAGCAATCAGCGTGCGGCCGAGGGCAACCATATCGGCACACCCTTGTGAGATGATTTCTTCTGCATGCACCGGATCGGTAATGCCACCCGTGGCGATAACAGGCACTTGAGCGCCATCCCGTTTGATCTCTTCCGCCAGATCGACCAGTGTATTGGGTTTGATATAAAGCGGCGGCACAGATGGATGGGTACATTCTACAAATCCCTTGACCTGCATAATCGTTGAAGAAGTGGTCGCCACATGCAGGTAGGCGACGCCGAGATTCTCCATGTACTTCGCGATCTGTAGATGGAGGTCATCTGTCACGTTTTCGTCGTACCGGTCATTCACGCCGCCGTGGAGATGCTCATGCGCACTGAACTTAAAACCGACCGGAAAATCTTCACCACAGACACCCTTGATCCCTGTAACAATCTCAGTACCAAAACGCATACGACGTTCAAAATCGCCGCCGTAGGCATCATCCCGCCTGTTTGTGTGGGGAGACATAAACTGTCCGCCGAGATAAGAATGCGCACAGTGATACTCCACCCCGTCGAAGCCGGCCTTCTTCGCCCGTACTGCCCCCTTTATGAATGCTTCGATAACCTTTTTAATATCATCAACGGTCATTTCGCGGGGAATTTCGGTATAGAGTTCGCTTTCGATAGCCGACGGCGCGAACGGCGCAACATAAGATTTCCCGCCCAGTACGGCGATTTGCATGAATATTTTGGATCCGGCAGTCTTCACCGCTTCTGCCAGGCGCGCGATCCCTGGAATAAATTTATCATCCCAAACCGATGTGGTAATCACACGCTGTTCGGGCCACACCGAAGTAAATTCAGTGATAATCAGGGCTGTTTCGCCTTTTGCCCGTTCAACGAGAAAATCGATATAACGGTCTGTAACTTGCCCTTCCGGTCCATGCAGCCCCACATCGAGAGGCGCTAAAACGACACGATTCTTTAATTCCACTGAATCAATCTTTATGGGAGAAAAAAGATGGGGAAACAACATAGGGTGTCTCCTGTAGTATAAAATTAGTTACTCAGAATCCGGTCATGAACGGTTAAGTTTGAGGCACCTCAAGATAGCCCAGTTCCCGCATCCGATCTATCCAGTGTTGGCGTTTGGGACTTTTTTCAGGATTTGCAAGCCAATGCGGGTGGTATTCCGGTCCGGGCACGTCAAAAGTATTCTGTGCCAGCCTCGCTCGGAGTTGGACATTTTCGACCGCCGCTTTTTGGGTCGCCTTCTCCTCCTCAGGGGTCTGGGGATTCTTGTCGAAAATAATCGAAACCATCTGGCGGTCCGTCGAACCACCCCAACTGGCATGCCAGAGGTGAAAGTCGAAGGCGACCACATCGCCTGGCTCCGTCTCGCAGATATAGGCGGGAACATCACAAATGCCGCCCCCAGATTTGCTTAGATTTTGGTGCACTTCATCGTGAAAGGACCGCTTATGCGACCCCGGAATGAACCGCAGTGCGCCGTTGTTCGCACCAAGGGGTTGCAGGTAACAGGCAAATTTGAGACCGTGTATATGGAAGTCAGATGCATCAGGATGCCAGCGAGTCTCATTAACATAACTACCGGCATTGCAAGAAAGTCCAATGGCATTTTCCCCGTAAAGTTGCTCTGCCACCCCGCGGATGCGCAAGTTTTCCGGCAACCGAGCTAAGAAGGGGGTCTCCGGTCCCAGATTGGGCCAACTCATATATGTGCGGCGGTCGTCAGGTAAAGTATAGCGTTTCGTAGACGCAAATCTCAGTTTAAACTCAGCATTGATGGTTTTCAGTTCCTCCGGACTGAACACTTGCTGGAGAATCAGAAATCCGAAGATTTTAAAGTGGCTGACTTGCTGTTCTGTGAGCATTATGTTCCTCCCTGCTGCATCATAGCCTAAACTTTGGCTGTCTCGGCAGATGGTCTCGTTGTAAGCGTAGCTCCGAAGGAGTCCGGAGTCCTTCGGACTTGCTCCCCTTCAACGGCGGATCGACCCGCACCCCATTTCGCAGACCTCATCCCCCACGGATTCGGTTTAAAGACTCACCGGAATCCGTGAACACTTCTCGGAAATTCAGATAAAAACCGATGAAGTCTCAAGGCATAACCGCCTCTTCTCCGAGGTGCTTCTTGATCCAGAGCTTCAGCGGCACGTCTCCATCGGTCGGGGACGTATAGCCGTGCCCACCGGTGCTGGCACCCAGCAACTGCTGTCGAATCGGGTCACAGTGGTCCATAATGTGGTCTACGGTCATGTTGTCTCTCGGCCGCAACCACCGGTAGCTGTATCCGTAGAAAAGCACCTTGCGCGTAATGTCCGAGTAATTTGGACTCCGGGAGTGCCAGAGTCGCCGATCGAAAATAACCGCCGTGCCGGGCGGCACACAAACGGGGGTTGCCGCTTCCGGATCCAAAACGTCATCGGGGGGAAACTCCAGCTTGCTCTGCAGATGGGTTCCGGGAATGACGTAGAAATTTCCCCTGCCCGGCTCAGTCGTATCGGAAAGAAAGTAGGCGACTTTGACGGAGATTCGCGGTCGGGGATCGGTTTCCAACTCGGTGTTCAAACGCCCGCTGTCCTGATGCCAACTTAGCCGCTGCTCCTCCTGCTCTGCGTCGGGCGCCGGCGGGGGTGTGACATCTATGTGGGTGAGGTAGAGTTGGATGTTCCATCCGAGTATCCCACACACTTTGGGGAATGTCCTGGGCCAATCGAGCAGTTCCAGAAAGATTTCATCCTTTCCCACCAAGTCCAACTGGTGCAGCCAATCGTGGGCAGCCATCTTCTCCTCTGCCCGGGTTTGGGCGTCAATCTGGTCCACTACCGCCTCAAGGTCAGAGACCATCTGTGGCGGTAGGGCATCAGGGACGATTAAGAAACCGTTCTGCTCGAATTCTTCGCGTTCGTTTTCCATCAGGCAATAATTCAAACACGCCGTGTCCATACATGCCTCCTGGTATATTAATTCTTTTTAGAATTCAGCTTTTCCAAACGTTGACCTCGACAAGAGAGCGGATAATCTACCAATCCTGAAGCGCACCCATGCGACACATTATGAACCGGTTGAAACTTTTCACGCTAGTAAAGCGTGAAAAGTTTCAACCGGTTCCCTGTCAGTTTTTCGCAAGAAAACTTGTCAGAGCGCGATTTAAGACATTTTGACCAGGCTCTATTTTTGCGCGCCTGACAAGAGTATAGGCTTCTGCATTATATCACAAGAAAGAGTAATTTGCTAGTACATAGCGGTAGAAGTTCGTAACCAGGTGACGATTCCCCGTAGAGTGGATCCGATTCTCGGACGAGCACGGCAGAGCCTGTTCTGATTTATCAGGGAAGAAAGGGAAGGAAGGGAAGAATGGAGGGAAACGTCTTCTGTTCCTTCCCTTCCCGACTTGACACCGAGTCATGATAAAACCTCAGTTTATGGCCTATGTGAGTATATGCCGATGTGCACTTGAGTGTGACAAAAGCCCCCAAACGTCAAATTCGGGTTGAACAGAAACCGTGAAAGGAATTGACTTTTTTGCGAACTTCTGCTATAATGTCGATTGCAAATCACCCCTGACGTTCGATGGAAGGAATGAATATTATGATGCTTACCTTAGTTAACCAAAATGGCCTCGTTGCCATTCCCACTAAGCCCCTTAGAGAACTTAATATCAAAGATGGGGATTATCTGAAAATCGAGCTGAGAGATAGAGGTATCTTTCTTTGTCCACCTTCCCCAGAGGACTCTAAAAGAGTTTAACCCCGAACAGAGTCGTGAAACATTGCGTCGCCTCATGGACGAGATGGGAAAGACCGCTTAGTATGCCCGTTAAGGGAGTCTGAGATTCACAAACATGGAAGATCTTATGAACCGGAAACGACTGGATGGACAAATCGCCTGGATCAGCGGTGGCGCTTCGGGTATGGGTCAAGCCACCGCCGAGCTCTTCGCGGAGGAGGGGGCAAAGGTCGCTGTGGTAGACATACAGGCCGAGCGCGGTCAGAAGGTTGTCGAGGCAATCGCCGGTCATGGCGGTCAGGCCATTTTCCTCGAATACGACGTTGCCCAGGAGGATGCGGTGCGCCAATCCATCGAGAAGACGGTTGAGGACTTTGGCGGCTTGCAGATTATCGTGAATTGTGCTGGCGTTGTCCATGTTGCACCTCTGCATGAATACTCCGATCAGGAGTGGGACCACCTGATGGACGTTAACGTCAAATCCATCTTCTTCTCTATCAAACATGGACTTTCCCACCTGCGCAAGAACCCACGCAGTTACATGGTGAACATCGGTTCGGTCGGCAGCTTCATCGGACAAGCCCAAACTCCGGCCTACATCACTTCCAAGCACGCCGTGCTCGGGTTAAGCCGATCTATCGCACTGGACTACGCCGCTGACGGGCTGCGTTGCAACTGTGTTTGCCCAGGTATCACCGACACCCCAATGTTGCGCTTCCACCTGAACACGACGCCCGACCCCCAGACCACGCTGGCTAACCGCCTCCGCCGTGTGCCGATAGGCGTCGCCATCACACCGATGGACATTGCCAGAGCGGTACGCTACCTCTCCTGTGAAGACTCCGCCGGCGTTACCGGCACGTCGTTGGTGGTTGATGGCGGCTATATCACACCCGCTGAGTGGGAAACCTCGGGGCAAACGAAATTCATGGAGCCGCTATGACACTCAAACTTGCTTGTGCTGACTTTACCTTCCCGTTATTGCCTCATGATCAAGTCTTTCAACTGATTGCCATGCTGGAGTTCACAGGTGTGGATATCGGTCTGTTCGAGGAACGCTCCCACCTCTGGCCGTCCCGCGAGTTCGACAACCTAAGCCAATCCGCGCGACGACTGAAAAAGAAGCTGGCCGACCAGGGGTTGGAGGCGGCCGATGTTTTTCTTCAAATGGGGTTGGACTTCAGGCCCTATGCCATCAACCACCCCGAAGCGTCGCGACGGGAGAAGGCTCGCACCTGGTTCCTCAAGACGCTCGACTACGCTGCCGAGTGCGAGTGCAAGCATGTGACAGGCTTGCCCGGCGCGCACTTCGAGACGGAGTCGTACGATGACTCCTATGCCCGCGCGGTTGACGAACTGAACTGGCGCGTTGACCAAGCCAAGGGGTACGGCATCATCTTCGGCGTTGAGGCCCACATTGGCTCCATCGTTCCCCGACCGGAACCCGCCGAGAAACTGGTGCAGCATGTCCCTGGCCTGACGCTGACCTTAGACTACGCACACTTCACGCGAATCGGCCTACCGGATAAGGTCGTGGAGCCGTTGGTTAAATACGCAACTCACTTCCACGTTCGCGGTGCTCGTCAGGGACGATTGCAAGAAACCTTTGCCCGCAACACAATCGATTTCAAACGGATTTTCGAGTTCGCGCATGCCGGCGGATACGGTGGCTGGTTCGGGATTGAGTATGTCTGGACCGAATGGGAGAACTGCAACGAGTGCGACAATCTGTCTGAGACGATTCTCTTCCGGAACTTTGCCCGATCGCTGGCTGACTGTACACAAGCAGGCGCTTTATAAAAATTACCAAGGAACTGGGGGGATGAACGATAACCAATTTTGACTACTTCTACGGAGGCCATGTGGAAATGGAGAACATGGGTTTCCAGGGCATCCGTGTTGATGATAGGACGGAGGCGGACGAGCACCTGGCCTCTGTGTTCGACGAAGCTCGGGCGATCGCTCAGTTAATGGACCAGTTGAACTTTGACACCCTCTGGCTTGCGGAGCACCACTTTCAGCGCGAGGGATACGGCGGCATCCCGAATATACCCATGCTCAGTGTCTATCTCGCACAGATTACCGAGAGACTCAAGTTCGGTGGCTTTTTTAATACCGTTCCCACATGGCACCCGCTTCGGTTGGCTGAAGATTTCGCCGTAGCAGACGTCCTTACGCAAGGCCGTGTCAGGTTCGGCATTGGCCGGGGTTACATCGCGCGAGAGGTAGAGACGCTGGGGTCGCCGCTTGATGATGACGCGGCAAACCGGGGGTTATTCGAGGAGCAGGTCGAGATCATTTTCAAGGCTTGGAACGAGCAATCTTTCTCCCATCGCGGGGTGCACTACGACCTCCCGGCCAGGGTTCTAAACCGGGGGCGGGAACTGAAGGAGATCACGCTTGTGCCCCGTCCCTTCAAGCGGCCCGTGGAGTGCTGGCAGCCCATCTTCAGCGCCAGTCCGCGAGGCATTGACTTCATGGTCAAGCACGGTATCAAAGGTGTCGTCCCCGGAGGCACCCGCGTTGATGAGATTGCTGCAAAGTGGAGAGAAGCGCAGTTGCGTTCCGGGCGTGACACTGAACTCGGAGAGGACTTGGCTCTCGTCCTACAAATACATATCGCCGACACCCAGGAGAAAGCCATTCAGGAGGCGTCTATCTGGTTTGAGGAGCAACTCAAAGTGCTAGCACCATTGGGAAGGATGCCCACGCTTACCGAGGAGCAGATTCAAGCGACTTTCAACCCGGAAAAGGCACCGCTGGCCGGGCTTCCGACCGTTCACGATTTGGTTCGTGGCGGTGGATGGATATGCGGACCGCCGGCGCACGTTTTTGAAAAGATTTCAGAAATCCAAGAAAGATTACCCGGACTGGAGCGCGTGACTATAGGAGCCGGTGCTCTAGCGATCCCTCCCAGCGTCATCCGGCAGGATATCGAGTGGTTCGGCAAAGAGGTATTGCCGAAGTTTCAGGGTGCATCGGCCGCTACGTCTTGAACCGCAACCATTACGAACAAAAGGATCTACATGATAAATCGATACAAAACTAATCATACAAAAGCTGCGCTTCTCAGGGGTGAAACCGTCACGGTCCCAGAAATTAATCGGGTATCTAACTCTATCGTTGTTGAAGTGCTTGCTCAAACCGGATACACCTGCGTGTGGATAGACATGGAGCATAGCCACCTTGATTTGGATGGTCTATCCAATATGATTTTGGCTGCGCGAACGGTTGACCTCGATGTCATTGTTCGTATTCCCCATGGGCCCTACAACCAGGTTATCAAAACACTAGAACTGGGAGCCAGCGGTCTGATTTGGCCACACTGCAAAAGCGCAGATGAGGCACGTCAGTTTGTCCGCATGGCAAAGTTTCGACCGCTCGGCTTGCGTGGTATGGGTGGGGGTAGAGATTCTCAATTCGGCAAGCTCGCGCGTAAAGAGTATTTGGACCAAGCCAACGAACACACTTTGCTCGGCGTGATGATCGAAGATGAAGAAGGGGTAGACGATGTCGAAGCCATCGCCGCAGTTGAAGGAATTGACCTGTTGTTTGTTGGCCCCGGAGACCTCTCGCACAGCTATGGCGTGGAACGCGATGCGGGTCACCCGATTACTCAGAAGATAGTTCTTGAGGCTTTCGACAAAGTGGGTGAGGCCTGTCGCGCTCACGGGGTAGCAATGGGCACAGCGGTCGATCCAGGCGAGCCAATGCGCGCTGTCGTCAAGAAAGGAACTCGCTGGCTTAACTGTTGTCACGATGTCACTGCCCTTATCAACGGTTATAGCCATGCCCTGCAAACTACCAAGGACATCATAAGGGAATCAAAAAAATAGATAATTCTGAGAGGAGAACAAAAATGTACTCAATCGGTTTGGCCATGAAGCTGCGGCCGGGTTGTTACGAGGAATACAAAGAGGCTCATGACAACCTCTGGCCCGAACTCGGAAAAGGCATGGAAGACAACAACGTGAGTATGGCAATCTACCGCTTCGGAGCTCATCTCGTCTTGCACGCGGTTGCGCCTTCCGAGCAGGACTGGCTCCAGAGCCGAGAGGACCCTGAGCTGGAACGGTGGTCTGACTACATGGCGACATTCCTCGAAACCAACGACGAGGGCAATATTATTTTCGAAGAGTTGCCAGAGGCATTCGCATTCGGCATATTCAAATCAGAATAGGTGGAAATTGGTAAATCTCGTCTGCGCTAAAGGCCACTCGTGTTCGGTTCTCCACCAATCAATGCCCATCACCAAAATTTTGATAGGCGGTTCATGGCGGATTAGATGTGGTTATTCAAACAAGGTAACTGTTCACCACTAGCCGTAGCGAGCGCTGATTGAGTAGCTACCCCCTGAACGGTTACCCTTAGCGATTGACTTGTCAGATGATACGAGATGGCTCTTCTCCAGCAGCAACGGCCGTCCCGTTGGTAAGAACAATACCATTCTCACAGTGAGACTCGATTTGCCCGCCCTCAAACTGTTCCTCATAAAGCCGGGCATATAAACCATCCTTGGCGAGTAGCTCATCATGCGTACCGTGTTCGACGATTCGACCGTGGTCAATGACATAAATTACGTCCGCAGCCAGAATCGTTGAGAGCCGGTGGGCGATGGCAATGGTTGTACGTCCTTTCATCAGCGGTTCTAACGCGGCTTGGACATAACGTTCGCTCGCGGTATCCAGCGCAGAAGTCGCCTCATCCAGAATTAACAATCGCGGCTGGTGCAGAATCATTCGAGCGATTGAGAGCCGCTGACGTTCTCCACCTGAGAGCTGATAGCCGCGTTCCCCGACAATCGTGTCGTATCCGCCCGGGAACTCCATGATGCGGTCGTGGATGTGGGCCGCTTTTGCTGCGGCTTCGAGTTCTTGTTGTGTTGCGTTCGGATTCCCATAGAGAAGATTGCTACGGAGGCTGCCATGGAAGAGATAGCTTTCCTGTGTCACATAACCGATGAGCCCAGCGAGCGATGCGAGGCTCATTTGTCGAACGTCGATTCCATCAATGCAAACTGTTCCCTCTGTCGGATCATAAAGCCGCGCAATGAGGTATGAAATCGTTGATTTGCCCGCGCCGCTTGGTCCCACGAAAGCCGCGAGCTGACCCTGTTGGATCTCAAAGCTGACCCCATCAAGCGCCCATCGCTCCGACGTACCGCTGAGCTCTTTTCCTTCAAGCCGTTCTTGAGCGCTTAACCCATAACTGAGACGGACGGACTCGAACGTCACTATGCCGTTGACTTGTTTGGGTGTCAAGTCGATGGCGTTTGGGGTATCGACAATCTCCGGTTTTAGGTCGAGATATCCAAAAATCCGCTCGAACAGTGCCATTGATGATTGGAGTTCGATCGCGTTCCGCAGAAGTGAACCGATCGGAAAGTAGAATCTTACCTGCAAGGTGGTAAACGCGACGATTGTACCAGAAGAGATTTCAATTGACCATCTGCCGGAAATCAGATAGCCTGCAAGGACATAGATGACCACCGGAGAAATCGTGAAGGTGGTCTGTATCAACGCCCAGAACGCCTCGCCGATCATTTCCTGACGGACGACAATATCTGAGAGTCGTTGATTTTCGCTGTGGAATCGTTGTATTTCATCATTCTGTCGACCAAACAATTTTGCCAACATGACTCCAGAAACCGATAAAGTTTCTTGAGTAATTGCTGTCATTTCCGCCTTTGCGTCTTGTGCCTCAGCGGTCACCGCACGGCGTCGGTCGCCAACGATCTTGTTTAACCAGATAAACAGCGGCACGATACCGACTGCCACCAACGTCAGGCGCCACGAGAGGATGGACATGGCAATTAAGGTGCTGATGATACCAACGCTGTCGTAGATGACATCCGTGACTGTCGTGGTGACAACCATTTGAAGGTCTCCGACATCGTTGGCAATGCGCGACTGCAACTCACCTATGCGGGCACCGGTGAAGAAACCGAGCGACTGACGGTGTAGATGCCGGTACAGTTTATCCCGGAGATCCCGCATGACACGCTGCCCCATTCTGTTGGCAAGCAAGCTCTGCCAGATTTGCAGTCCACCGCTGACAACCGTAATTCCCACCATGACTCCAGCGATTAACCACAACAACTTGAGGTTGGGATCGCCGTTTTTAGGGAAGAGGCCGTGGTCAAACACGTCCCGAATCATCAACGGGTTGACAATACCAAGCGCGGCAGCAACCAGAACGAGTAGCCCGATGATGGCGAGCCGTCTCCGATAAGGACGAAACAAGGCGACGATTCGCCGACCCAACCCACGATTCGTTTTCTCGTCGCCTGTCAGCTTACTAGAACTTGCGTTCATAACAACAAACTCCTTCGATTTTTAACACGACGGTACTGCATCGACTGATGTATGGATCATCAGGATTCCTCCAAAACCGAAAGTGGCTTTGGCGCATTTGTGTGAGATTGGCGTTGTGCGCCAATCGGCGACCGTGCAGCGGAGTGAAAATTATTTATGGGGAATTAGTTGGCAAGAATATAGCCACGACACAGGTTTCAAAATGCTAGTTTTTAGCGCAGCTAAAAATGAATCCTTGCTATGACTGGATCTTTGTTTTCAAACTGGCGCCATTTGTCCTTAACATATCGTCAATAAGGATACTATACTTCCGCAGAAATTGCCACAGAATTTTAACGCAATAGAAATTCTCCACCGCGAAACAAAGCATTGTCCATGGCTGCGATTTTCCATTCCGTTACTTCTACAACTTCGATGAGTGACAGGAATTAGGCGCCTTGAAAGGAACACGAATGGAGAAAATCACTATGCTGAATATGGGTGTTATGTTCTTTTGCCTGGCCCTGGCCGGCAGCGGGGTCGGTGCACTCGCGGATGATAGCGGATCATGGCGAGACGCCTCCCGGCGTAATGAGCTCAAGAACGAGGCACTGGTGGCGTGGTTTCAATCGGGCCTTCTCTACCGGTTGGAAGACGGTACCACGGGAAAGTCCCTCCTCGATCTCGATCCTGAGAGTTTGCCGGCGGAGGCACCGCTTTTCGGCCGCGTGGGAATTGACCTGGATGCGTGCCAGGTGTCCGTGGAGGTCACGGCGGATTCAGTAGTCAGCCGATTTCGGTCCCCGGGCGGGACAGAGTGGGATCTACACTGGTCGATCGAGCCGGGCCGGGGTGACCTGGTCTTACAGACTGCGGCCCGAAGTGCCGAACCGGTGGATCGAATCCAGTTGGTGCTCGCTGGCTGCGACATAGCCGACCACAGCTTGGTCGTGGTGGATGGCAACGGCAACGCCCAGAAGTTGGACGCTCCCTGGGAAGGAGGATTTCACGACGCTGCGCTCCCTGAATTCGGCTTCAGTCCGAGATATGTTCACCCGTTGGTCGCCCTGTTTCAGGGCGAGAATTCAGGCTGGTTTCTGGAGGGGCGTGACTTGCGCATTGGGCCAGCCAATCTGCTCAACCAGGGGAAGGGCCAGACCGCCACGCTGGTTCCGGTCCGAGGTTTTCCGTCGGCGACCCGGACACCCCGGCTGTTTGAAATCCGGATACGCGCATACCAGGGCGACTGGCAGGACGCAGTCGATCCGTACGTGGACTGGATGGAACGCAAGGTCGGCTTTGTGCCTCTTGATAAGAAGCCTCAGAAGTGGGTTCAAAACATTCGCAGTCAGGCCTATGTCAATGTCGGCGATTTCGAAGGCCTGCAAGTCCTGGCCAGGCGGCTGGACCCGGCCAAGACCCTCCTGGGCCGAATGGGGGGGTACCGTCCCTATGCCTGGGATCACAACTTTCCGGACTATACACCCTCCGAGGACGCTGTGCGGTGGTTCAAGCGGGCCCGGGAACTTGGCTTCCACGTGGGAGCCCACGTCAACACCGCCGGCCTTGACCCCTCCTACTCGGAACTCGTCGAACGTTTCCGGCGGGGTTTTATGGAGATCTCGCTCGACTCCGAGGGGAACGAGACGTTCACGGACCCGCCGCCGATGCATTCTGGCCGCATCGAGGTAGAAACCAAAGACGGGAAGCGTACCTACTGGGGTGCCCCTCCCACCGTCTTGTACACCTCAACGGCCAATAAGGACTGGCGTGACCACCTGATCGGACGGCTTCGGCCACTGGTGGAAGCCGGCGTGGACATGATCTACTTAGATGAGTCGATGGCCCCGACCGGCAAATTCATCGTGGATGGCACGACCGCAATCCAGGGCGTCATGGCACTGGAAAAGGAAATCTTGGAAGCCTACCCGCATGTGGTTATCGAGACCGAACAGATTAATCTGATGAACGCGCGCTGGAGCAGCTTTGCCCTCACCACTCTCGACCTTGGCCATCCCCTGGGCGGATACATCTACAGCCGCTTCGTGAAGTTCGTCCCGGAGGGTTATTTCTACGAGCCCCAGAACGAGAAGCACCTCAACGAATTCCAATCCTTCGGCTTCCTGCTTCCCGGGGCGAACAAGGAGCGGTCTTGGATGGATATTGCTAATGCCTTCCAGGATTTTGACCTTGCTCCCGTCTCCCGCCTCCCGCGGAAGTTCTACCAGCTCTCTGGCTTCCGAGGACCCGAGGGCGTCGTCGCGTACTATGAAAAGCATCCCCGGAAGCGTGGCCTCGTAGTCTACGTACCCGCTAAGGCACCCAGGTGGTTCGGCACCCGGGTAACCGGCGTGAAGACCTGGGCGGGGCCCGGCGGGCTGCGCGACTGGTTCCTCTACGACGGCGCGACTCTGCTGGGACTCAATCCCAAGCAGACGTACGTGTTCGATGAAACTGTAACACTGCTCCAAGACAGTTTCCATGTGACCCGCCTGCCCCCCGACTTCGCGGTGCACACAAAGTCGATTGATCTTTTTGGGGGCCAGGAGGTGGGGCCCAACGGCTCTTTTCACAAGCTGACATTCACGGGAACTGGTGAGATCGAAATGTTTGTCCCGGATGATGTACATGCGTTTCTTGACGGCGAAGAAGTACCCGCTGACCCGGCCACAAGAGCAGCCCGGGGTCACGTGATGGCGTCGGTTGAAAACCCTACGACGCTTATGGCTTACCGCGTATCGGACACCGAGCTTGCAGGTGAATGGGTTAGTCTTCCCTGGCAGACATCGATTAAGCAAGACCCCGGGATGATTTTGGCCGAGGGTAGTGGGTTCTTCAATCACGTTGGGGCAGAGGCCAAAATCATCGGCCGCCTGCCGGATGCCACCAGCATCCGGCTTCAGGGTTCCTGGCAGATGGGCGATCGACCCCGAGGGGTCGGGGACGCCGTGGTCAGGATCAACGGCCAGGAGGTCGTGCGGCTACCCACCGGCCCGAAACCATACCAGCTACAAAGCTTCGACGTGGACGTCTCGACCTTCGCCGGAAAGCACGTCTTCCTGGAGTTTGCAGTCGACGGCGAACACGGCGGCTTCGCCCCCTCAAGCTGGTACAATCCACGGATTGCCGTGAGCCGGTAACCGGTGTATCGATTGGGCGGCTTGGCGACATAGTCCCAACCAACTAATCAAGGAAAGGATCATTATGTCTCTGTTAGATTAAAAGAGCTTATCGGCAAATCCACTGCTGGCTCGCCCCCCCGGCCCCCCAATGCTGGGGGGAGAATCACACAAACTTCCCCAGAATTGGGGGCCGGGGGGCGAATGTAACAAAGTCAAATTATTATGAACACGATAGACGCGATTGTCAGGATGTTGAAAGTTGAAGGAATCGAGCATCTGAACTGTTTCCCCACAACACCTATTATTGAAGCCGCCGCGCAGGTGGGCACCCGCCCCATCGTCTGCCGCTAGGAGCGGGTAGGCGTTCGTATTACAGACGGATTCTCAAGGGTCACAAATGGGTCCCGGCCCGGTGTCTTTGCCATGCAATATGGCCTGGGGACCGAAAACAGTTTCGTCGGTGTGGCGATCGCTTTTTCCGACTCGGTTCCCATGCTTTTATTGCCCCTCGGGCACCAATTAGATCGCCAGGGCATCTGGCCGTTTTTTCGCTCGGAGATAAGTTATGCTGCCATTACCAAGCAGTTAGAAGTCGTGGTTTAGGGCTTTATGCCCATCCATGCTTGGCTCGGCATTTCAAAACTAGCACCAAAGATTCACATATTGCATTATGTCCAATTTCGCGAAAATGTCTGTAGACTTCTACTCTGTAGACTCCTACGAGGAGAAGCGATGTTCAATCTAAAGAAGATGGCGATCGGCCTTGCCGCTCACCACTTTTTTGTTATGGAGGTACCATTATGACTATGATTAACACCATGGCTCTCAGCGATCAACAGATAGCTGACTACCATGAGAACGGCTATGCGATTGTTCGCAATGTACTGTCCCCTGACGAAGCAGATGAGCTTCGTCGTATCGTCCAACAACAAGCGCAATCCAATGCGTACCCACCCTCGCTCAAGTATCCTGAGCCAGGGAAGTACACGATCAGCGGCAATAAGATGGCGGAGTCCGGACTGGCCCCCATTGCTGAACATCCGGCAGTTGTGGATGCTGTTGAGTGCGTGCTCGGTCAGCCAGCGCATCTGACTGCCTTCGTTGCATATCTGCGGACCCCGGGCAATAAAGGTTCTGGAGCGCACTGTGACTACAAACGGTGGCGCCCGGTGGGCTCATCCATGAACTGGGTGTTCGCGATCATTCCACTGACCGATTTCGATTCAGTGTATGGCCCATTTCTGGTGTCCCCCGGATCTCATAAGCTGACCCGGGTTATCGACGAGGAGGCGCACATACTGGATCTCATCTGTCCTGACGCCGCCCAACTGCCTCCTTTTATCGATCCGGAACTCAAGGCAGGCGACTTACTGGTTGTGAACGGGCATACGTGGCATAAAGCGCCAGCCGGTACGTCCACGGAAGACCGTTGCGGTATTTTCCATAAATATTGTGCGGTCAACGCGCCCCCTGCCGCGGGATACTATCCATACAATCCCGCAGCCCTTAGCACATTGAGCGACACTGGCAAACGCCTCATCCCTGTTTGTTTTGACAAGCCTATCACGACGACACGCTTGCTCATCGAGCGTCCGTCTGGCGAGGAATCGAAATTCCTGCTTCTACACGACGATGAAAATGCTCGCTGGGACTTGCCGGGGGGAGAGGGATGGGAAGAAGAAGAGGGGGTCGGCTGGGACGTCGGCGCACGGATCGGTTCTTTGCAAGCGCTCATTCAAGCACAACTCGGTATAGACGTTCCATGGATGTCCTATATCGAAGATGTTGAAAACGAAAACGGCATCTGCCGTGTTTATGGTTTCTCAGATGAAATTCTGACCGCTGACTCACTTCCCAACGGTCACGACTGGTTCACGAAAGACCGCCTGCAACAGACGCTTGGGGACGATGACTATATCTGTCACGCGATTCACACCTGGCGCCGAGGTGATATCATTCGGGGCAAAGGCAAAGCGTGCAATCAAAGTAAACATCAATTCGACTAAATCCGCACCTCAACCCAAATCCAGCTTTCAGTAACTGTTTCTCACTGCGAATTTTCCATCTTGCACCTTCACCCTAATATCGTATAGCCCAACAAACGGTCGTTTCTTGGACTCGGATATCCTTTTCCAAAATCAACCGCAAATCCTCACTTCCAGCGTCCATAAACTCCGTCCAAGAATCAACTAGAAAATGAGCGTTTAGCAGACACTCCAAGAAAACGGTTCAAATCTAGTTTACATCAGGGTTTGAGCCGTTCTTCATTTGAAATGATGTAACAAAATAGCCCATAGTGTTTCACACCCGCCGGTAGTCATGCCGTAGCTTCTCCCATTGCTTCTGACGAAAACTGACTGTCAAAGACTTTCGCTGCACCGCGATCGCATCGGGCGGTTTGAATAGCGCGCAGCGTGGCTGTTTATGGTCGCCAACTGGCGATGAAGTCATCAACATCGAAATCAGCGGGCATGTCGGTGTAGAGCGTTCTCAGGGAGCGAGAATGGAAGTTTGGGACGCTCGCCTCCGCATTCGGTTTCAGTTCGGCAAACAGCTTTGCATAATGCTCGTGACAGCGCGCTGCGCCCCCTTCAAGCCTATCGGACAGCTTTGATAAACGCTGGCGGAGGGTATCGGCTTCCTCAAACGAGAAGCGATGCCCGAAATCCTCGTAAAATTGGTAATCCGCCGTCCCTGCGACAACGCGAGCGCGTTCAGTCTGCGGCAAGGCGGCAATCTCAGGATTTTTCAGTTTGTAGATTTTGTTCGCTAACCTGGCCAGCAGCATGACGCACACCATCCGCCCGCGTTCACCGGGGTGGAGTGTAGCCAGGCCGGTCCGAAAGGGAGCCACGTCTTTGCTCAGGATGGCGCGGAAGACGGCTTCAATCTGGTCACGCTCCTGGGTATGCAGTTCGACGAACCGCTCAAATTTGGCGCGCACTTTCGGCGATAAGCACTTTGTGAAATTCAGATTCCTAGCCCAGTGAAAGTGGTGCACGTAGGGAAAGATGTCGGTGCCGAAAGCGCGATACCCCAAATGGATCGTCCGCCGCAGTTTCGTGGTATAGTTGCTGCCCCAATGCATGATGATGTTGGGATACACGACGCCGTCGCCCGCTTTGAGTTTCACTTGGACACCGCCCGGCAACGGAACGCACGGATCGATGAGCAACTGGCGGTTTTGCGCATCGTCGTCGGGACGTCGATGACTGCCCGGCACGACCCACAACACATCGTCATCGTAGAGCGCAATGTTCCATTGGACATAGCCCGGCATATTTTCGACGAGGTCCATCTGCAAGCCGCACAACGGCGCCTGTTCCATGCAGTCAATATCGCGATGCCAGTCGGTCGCCCCGTAGTCATGCACCCCGCTGCATAAAACCTGCATATTTGTGAGCGTCGTTTCTTCACACTGCATCAGTTGACGGCTGACGCCCAACGTGTTTTCGTGCAGGCAGAATTCCACGGTGTTGGCTGTGGCTTCGTCAACAACGGCGTCGATATTCACGCGGGGTTGTGCGGAGACCTCCCACGCCCCACCCGGCGGCTCATCCGGTTTTCGATCCCGCGCCGAGATAGCTTTCTGCCGGTCGACAAGCGTTTCAACGCTGGCGCGTAGTTCATCCAACTGCGCCGGAGGGACAACCTCGCGCAAAATAATAAAACCCTCGTCCAGCAACTGTTCTGGACTGACTTTCATCGTTATTTTCTCCTGAGTAGTAAGCAGTTGGCAACCTATTGGTAAGCCACTTTACCCATTCTTGACTTTGGGATCAACAGAAATCTCTGGAACTTCTTTTCTTATCAAAATGAGACGGTATGGATGGCGTGGTGCCCCACCGAATTCGGCTGCGAGATTGAGACTGTTGAGCGAGATTCTAATGGATATACAACTAACATCAGTTCAAAAGGAAGCGTATCAGCGCGATGATTATACGATAATTAAAGGCGTCTTCGGTTCCGATGAGTGTAATTGGTTTATCGACTACATGATGGATCTGCATGATGGATCTGCATGCGGGGCGCAAGACAGTCGAAGGCTACGGCCCCCGCGATCCGGACGACTGGAGTCGGACGCATAATCGGTCCCTTCACGAGCCTGTGGGCATGGCTTGGATGCTTTCTCCTAGACTGCGCCAGCTACTGCGCACCTTCCTCGGTGATGAGCCCGATGCGGTGCAGAGTATGTATTTCTACAAAGGCTCGGAACAGCATCGGCATTAGGATGCGTGCCATCTCCCAGGCTGCATGTCGGCATGGATCGCCCTTCAGGAGATCGGCGCATGGAACGGAAGCATCCATATCCAACTCGGCTCCCACAACGAGCCGATCATTGATAAGAAGGATTTCAGAGCGGATGAGGACGGCACCCCGGGCGCCTGGTACGGTTGGAATCACGAAGACACATAAGCGATGCCAAAGCCGCGTATAATGTTCGACCATGATGCACGTTACCCACTCATCTATATGTATCAACCGCCCATAAACTCGGTCCCTCCGAGCACGTGGTGAGTTAGGTGTCGAGAAATGACAATTTTGTAGCGTCAAACTGAACACCGTACCTGGGAAGTTATAAGCACCTAGATTTTGCCCAAATTCCTGCACAGTTCCTACGGCGGGTGCCGCTGTGGGGCCCTCTACTTCTTCACCGGCTTCCAGCGAATGGCGTACATATCGGTGTTGTCTCTGACCGCGTCCCACGATCCGGGAGCCTGGCTTGAGCCGCAGATCGACAGGATCGTGTCGTCCGCGAACACCACACTGGCGCTGTAACTGCCGGTGAAGGTCGTGGAATCGAGGTAATAGACTTCGTCCAGCCAGGTCCTGCCTTCGTTCCGGCTGATCATCGCTCGGGAGCCGGGCGGTCCGGGCCCGTACCGTGTGTCGTGAATAACGATTACTGTCCCGTCGCTCTGGGCGGCAGGATAGCCAAAAGTCTGGCCGTACACTGTGCACAGCATACGCGGTGGATTCCACGTTAGGCCGCCATCCTCTGAGTCCATTACAAACACATTCTTGAAGCCCCGGCCCTGGTCAGTGCCGTTCAGATGGCCGACCATTTCCTCGGTATCAGATGGCAGGGGCGGACGCTGATATCGCATCGTTGCAAATACGCGACTGGACGGCGTCAGCGTCGCCGTGCCCTCCGAACCCCAGTCAGTCATCAGAATGGGCCCCTGCCAAGTATAGCCGGCATCCGTTGAGCGGAAAGTGTAACAGCCGTTCAGGGTGATTGGTGTGTCGCGGATGTCCACTGTCCATAGCAGCGTGTCATCCTGGAGTCGGTTCAGCCCGCGGTGTGTGTAGCGTTCGGTGTAGAGTCGGCCGTCGGGCAGATTCATCTCGATAGGAATCTCAGCCCGCTTCGTCCACGTCATGCCCTTGTCCTGGGAGACCGACACAATGGCCGGCTCCCGCGCATCTCGCCCCGTTGAGCAGTTGACGCTGATGAAAGCGCCGTCGCGCAACACCTTCCAGCGCCAGCCCAGAGCTCCCTCCAAAATCGCCAGGGACCGCGACGTCCAAGTGCACCCCCCATCCGTGGATTTGCACAAGACCTGCGACTGTCGCACGTACACCGTGTCGTCCGGTCCCAGGTCTACGTGTACGCCCTGCGGGCTCATGTCATTGCTGTGCGGCAAAAGTGCCTTTTCCACCGGAACCTGGGTCAGCTTGCCTCCGGCGGCGTGCAGGATGTACTGGCTGTCGTGCATCTGCTTGAGTGTTTCAGCCGATGGCACGTCAACCCCGCCGAGTCGATCTGTGCGCAGTTTCGGCTCGATGATTACTTTCATTGGCCCTTCTTGCATCCTTAGTCCTCTTTCTTATCGTTTGAACCAGATCTTGAGCGCGGTGCCACCCATGATTTTGTCTTTTTCGTCTTTGCTGATGGGAGGCAGGTGAAAATCAATCAGGTCCACCAGTTTCCGATAGCCCGGCTCTTCAAGGATCCACGGAGAATCCGTGCACCACATCATGCGTTCCGGGCCGTAGGCCTGGTAGATCTGATCGACCATCGGTTTCATGTCTTCGTAGGGCCAGGGCTTCTTGGAAAAGGCGTATTCTCCGGAAACCTTGATGTACACATTGGGGAATCGTGCCATGTCGAAGATGCGTGGATAGGTCGCAGGCGGCAACGACTCGTTGTCGAAGCGGGGCCGTCCCCAACGGTCTACCACACTAGGGGTGGTCGGCATCACACCGAGGTGGTCCAGAGAGATGTTGACATTGGGGAAGGCACCGGCCAGCATCTCAACACAGGCAATATTAGCGCTACCGGTGTAGATATTGATGTTGATACCTAGGTCGTCGACACACTGAAACAGGGTGTAGGCCTTCAAGTCTTCGGCGCCTGCGGCATCCGGATCGCCCAAGTCGCCGATCCGGATGCCCTCAATGCCAGTGGCCTCGACCAATTCTTTGAGGCGGGCGGGCGCATCCGGATCGTTTCCATCCACCAGCCCGGTGGCGGTGAAGCGGTCGGGCCACTTCTGGACACAGTGGGTCACGTACCTATGGTCTTCGATCCGGGTGCCTCCCATATCGATCAACACCGTCCGATCTATACCCGCCGCGTCCATTTCCCGCAGGAGTTGCTCGGCGGTGGCTTCTTTGTCCGCCGGTGCCAGGCTGCTGACTTCGCGTGGAAACTCGTTGCTCAACCTAGCGAATATGTGTACATGTGCATCCACCTTATCCATGTCTACTGTACCTCCTGACTTTCTGAGAGGATTTTTCATTGGTCATCCGCCGTCACAGTTCATTCATTTGTTCCCTCATTTGTCCTGTCAGTCACTTGCCTGGGCCAAATGCAGTGTGGCAGGCTTTTCTTGCTGGCCCGTTTTTCCACTTTCTCACTTTCACATTTTCGTCTGTAAGAAAATTCAATTCATTGTTAATTCCCACAGCGTTTATACCGACGCCACGTTTATCAGTCAATCAGCCCCACCCCGCCATCCAGCCTTCCACCGTCAGGTCGTCCGGCACGTCCTCAAAGCGGTAGTGGGTCGGCCCTCCCTGAAAGCCGGGCAAAAACTGTCTCTCTTCGCACCGCATCGCATCGTCGACGGGTTTGAAGCGCTGCCACAAGCACTCGGCTTCCTGTGGCGAGAAACGCGCTCCTAGCGGCTCGCCCCACTGCATCGTCATCGGATGAATCTGAGAGACTCCCTTCCGCTCCGCTTCGGTCAAACTGGCAACGTCACGACATCTCTGGTTGTAGATGTGCCGGGCCGTTTTGCTGAAGCAGATTGTCGACTTCAACATACCCTTCACGCCGCGTCCGGGGTGCAACTTGTTCAGCGTGGCATGGTAAGCTGTTCCATCTTTGTCGAGTACCGCCCGTAGCACCGCCACGGCAACCTCCATGTATCCTTCGCTGCGCCGGTGCCACCGTGTGAAAGTCTCCTGGGCCGAAGCTGAGAGGTATGGGAGCCAACGCAGGTCAGAATAGTGTGTGAGCCTAGCGAAGCCGCCGTGCATGGTGCGCCGCATCTTGGTGGAGTAGTTGCTGCCCCAGTGCAGGATAGGCAGGATATAGGCGACGCCGTCGCCGGCGGCGAGGTAGGTTTGCACACAACCCGGTACGGGCGCTCGCGGATTGCGCCCGATGGATTCGTTTTCTTCATCGGTATTTGGACGGAGGTGACTGCCCGGAACTACATATAGCACATCGTCATCGTAGAGGGGCAAATTCCATTGCACGTACCGCGGACCTGTCTCAAGAATGTCGTCGGTATAAGCTTGCAACGGCGCGTTCAACGGCGAATAGAAATCGCGGTGCCACGCCGCGGGGCCACGGTCTCTCACCGGATTGCACATCAACATCATCTCCGTCACCGGTGCATCTTCTTCCGCCAGAAGCTCGCTGCTGACGTCCTGTATATTCTCGTGCAGCCAGAATTCGATTGCACTGGCTGTCTGTTCGTCGTGCTCGGCACCCATCGTTGCCACCGACAACCTCGGTTGCGCACCCGATTCCCACACGCCCCCAGGCGGAGCGTCTGGGCCACGTTCCCTCGCCCAGACCACTCTTTGCCGTTTCACTAGGAGCTCATGGCTCCGTCGCAGCTCTTCGAGCTGATCCGGCGGTATAACTTCGCGCAGAATGACGTATCCCTGCTCCAGGAATTGGTCTCGGCTTACTTTCATTGCTTTGTCTTCTCCTTTTTCGTTTGACTGTTGCAGTTGATTGAGGGCGCTATCCATTGGACATGTTTGTGAAGCAACGGGTGGCAAAAGAAACCCTCGCATGAAGCAGGGGTTATCTTGGAAAACGTCAGATTTTCTGATTGATACCGAATGCCCGAAGTGTTGCACTCGCCAGAAATTTTATTGCGACACTCGCTGAAATGTGTCCGGTTTTCTTCGCCAATGTGACATCCGTCGCTTCTTGACCCTTAATTCGCACTGTATTGCTCCATCTACTTCACAAAAGACCGAATGTTCAAACCTAATCAAGAAGTAACATAAACACCTCCGGTTTTACCGGACTCGCTTTGGGAGATGAATCTTAGGATCTAAAGTGAATCCTGGTTATGGTTTTAGAAACTGTCGTCTACCACGGATAGCGTGGTCAATCACAACTACCTTTTCGTCGAGCCCAATCATTTCTTCGGGATGCCCTACTGCCATTTCTACCTTGGTGAAACCGGCTTTCGGAAATTGCTTTGAGTGCAGCATCATGCACTTTGTTAAGTCGTGTCGCACCGCCAATTCCATAACGGCCCAAATTGTAACATTTTCAACAGACAGAAACAATCGGTAACCGATCGTCATTAGTCGTTCTTCGGCATTTTTGCCGGCAAGCAAAAACACAAAACCCATCGGAGATCCAACTCGCCGCCATTGCGCGCCACCCACACGCCCCAACGCCTTCGTTTAGTGGTTGAAGTCGTATTCCATCAGTTCATCGGTTCCCTGCCCCGCGATGCCGTTCTGCCCCAGCTGGCGCGCTTCGCTGACGATGCGGTCGATCGCCGTTGAGGGCCAGCCCGTTCCGTGGATGATCGGGTAGGAGGGCATGGCACATTTTAATCTTCCGCAGGTTCCACACCTTCGGAAGGATCCGATGAAAACTGAACTCGGCAATCATAATGCGCCCTTCAAATAATCACACAGTGAGGCTTACGCGGATTTGCGCTTTTCCTAATCCATGAACTCCTACCCAGTCAGTCGCCCAGAGCAAATCTGCGATTCTAACGAGATTGAGCAACCAACCCTTCAGGTGTAACCCGGATGAACTGCGCCCGCATCAGCGACTCGAAGGAATCCCAGGAGACATACAACACCACATCCGGTTCAACCTCGATCATGCTCCCCATCACCCATACGGCGGAATCAATGAGGGTGCCCCGGTCCCAAATGCCCCCGTCGTCCAAGCTGGTGTGGATGGTGCAGCCGGGCAGACGGTGTGATACGAGAATTGCCCCCGACGCAGTGCGAAGCATGTTCGCGGTCGCGTAGCCGGGGAATGGACCACGCACACAAGGGGTCCAGGTCGCGCCGGCGTCCGCAGACCATGTTTCCCACATCCAGGGCGAGTAAATCGGACGAATCAACGCGAGGATGCGTCCGTCGCCGGTCTGTACACCGCAGACTTCTGTGAGATCGAAGTTGCCGTCCACAGGATTCCCCTTGCTGTTCCGCGCACCGTCCACATTTACCCATGCCGACCACGTTTTGCCGTTGTTGGTGGAGCGGCACGCATACGCCTGACAGTGATGTGAACTCCACGTGTGAAGCGCAGTTTCAGGCACGGTCGAGTCGTGTTCACCATAGCCGAACATCACCACCGAAGCATCGGCGAGGTTTACAAACACTTGTGGACCGGTCCCGAGACGCTTTACCCCCGGTGGAGGCGGCGCAACCATGACCGGCTCCGACGTCGACCAAGTGTGTCCATCGTCCAGCGACTCCGCCAGACGATATGCATCCTCGCCAGGAATCAATAGCCGGAGCTTGCCGTCGGGAAAAACATGGATGACTCCCCAGCCCTCCCACTCGCCGACCTTCAATCCTGCTACCGGCTCTGGCTTCGACCAGGTTCTGCCGTTGTCCGTTGAATGGGTCATCAGCGGCGTAACCGTACCTCGATAAGCCTGTTCCTGTACAGTGTAGTTCAGCAGCAGATGTCCACCGGGTGTACGCACCAATTGTCCGGGGCGTTGCCACTGCCCGTATTCTGTATCAGGACAGGGGTGAAACCAGTTCGTGGGCGGCTGTGGGCGGTCGTTCCAGGGACCGGCTGGCAATTCTGTGCCATCAATCGAGAGGTTGCGAATGCCGGCTCTACCGAAAAGGTAAACGCCGATCCTGCTGGGACCACGGAAGGTCACGTCCGATGCATCAAAGATACCAGTGCTACCGATGCGTGCGACCAGTTTGTCCCCGATGAGATGAACGTCCACGTCCAGCCAGAGACCGCTTGTACTCGGCACACGCCGCACCAATTCCAGTTTGACTATCCGTAGATACCCGCTGTCATCCATGCGGGACAATGCCGCCCAGAAATGTTGGGCGCGGCTGGCTTGACCGCAGTTGGGGAAATGCAGCAGATAGAAATGACTGGGGTCCGCTGCACGAAGGATGATGCCTGCATCCGAGTGAGGAGTCAGCCGAAACTGGAAGCGGGCGTGCAGGTCGCTGTAAACTTCGTCTTGAAAGAAAGCGTAGTGACTTCCCTGAATGCCGACCCCATCTTGTCTGAGAGTTTCGTCAGGCACGGATGAGGGCATTTTCGGGACCGTCGCACCATGCGCCGTTGATAAAGCTCCACCCGCTCCCATCGCCGAAGCGTAAAACGTGATTCCTGTTAGTCATCGGAGTACCTCCATGTGTGAAAAGTGAAATGCAAGGCGTAACCTCTATTTTGTATCGCATTTATAAATAATTGGCTTGCAGATTCTTTGAATATGTGATATTATTGGGGTGTTACAAGCCTGTGATTCTGAAGTTTATTAAATCGTTGGCTTGTTTTACCTTTCCTCGCCAAAGTAAAGGACACCCCAATGAGTGATTTTCTTAGTGTAGTAGCGGATATACTCATTATCATTGCTGCTGGAAAGTTCATTTGGAAACACATTCCCAGTAGTGACGATTTGTATAGTATCAGAAAGTCCTTCATAGACTTCAGAGATGAAGCAAAACAACTGAAAGAAGAAGTCGTCAATTTAAGAAGGGTAGAGCTTACCAACATCGCAGAGAATCTGAAAACTAGAGATGCAACTGCGAAGAAAACCGTACCTGTTGAAGATATTGACAAGAAACTTGATTCTTTTCAACAGTCAGTAACGAGAATGGACAGGTACATGACAACTACCCTTGCAACTCATGTAGCAGTCATCAAGTCAATAGATAGTATAGAGGGGCGTTATGCCCAAATGGAGGAACGATTTGGGCAAACCGAAACAACCCTCCGAAATGTTGCTAGAAGATTGCACATGAGATAGACATAAAACAGGCGAGGGGGTGTTATAGCACCCCCACCGCCACAACATGGCAAAGGAGACCCCCCATGCCACGCATCAAATACATCAAGTCTTACAGGCGTAAAGACGGCACGCTTGTAAGTCCACATATACGGACAACTGCTGATAACACCCTCTGCATCACGACTTATTCCAATGAAAGGAGGGATTATCGTGTTTATAAAAATACGCAAAACCTTTACGTTTATCGTACTCAAAATCGCTAAACGTAAGGGTAATCAAACGCCGTATAGCAGTCCTTATACGGCTACGCCTAAGCAATAACTCTTAGGCAATATCAGGGGGTGCTACACAAAGCACTCCCTGATATTTTGTTGCTAGAGTGTCCGGCTCCCACCGGACACTCCCTTATGGGAAAACCTCTGAAAATATGACTCAGAAAGGAGGCAGATGTTATGTCATCACAAAGGAAGGTGGATATTCAACGTGTTAAAGAACATCTACAAAAACATGCTGATAAAACCCACCGAATTGAAGAGAGGTTATTTACCTCTACTGCAACCGTAGAAGATTTAAGAGTTGCAATTCAGTTACTTAAAAATGACTACACACTAATTACAACCATTTTCAAAAGGTTGGAAATAGTGTAATCTAATCCTTCTATGGAGTCTCCAGAGGTTTTCCCACCCTACACAAAGCATTCCCTGATAAACTTCTTGAAGATGTTCCGGTTCTTCCGGTTGTTGTACTTGTAACACGCCTCAGCGATGTAGAGCGAAACATGCTTGTAGTGGTGATGTGTACCATGAAACGCACGTTTCACCAGCGACCAGAACCCTTCAATCGTGTTTGTGTGGGTATTACCGTCCACGTACTGCCAGTTCTTGTGTCTGATGACATGGTGAGGCATGAGCCCATCAACCGCCTCATACGATGAGAACTCATCTGTCATTAGAACTGAATCCTTCGGCTTCTCAATAACGCCTTTGATGAACCCCAAAACGCCCTTACGACTCAAACTCGTAGCCACACGCGCCACAACATTCCCAGCCCGTTCAACAGCACCGATAACGGGCGTTTTCTTCGTGCCTCTACCTCGCTTGCTCGGTGGAGGCAAGTTCCCGTCCTTGTCTTTTCGTCGTCGGGGCTTACCGCCCACGTAGGTTTCATCGCATTCAATAATTCCTCTCAGTAAAACCTTGCCCTTTCTACCCATCTCAGACCTGATTCGTTTCATCATGAACCAAGCTGAGGGTTGCGTTAAGTCCAAATGACGAGCCATTTGACAACTTGATAGGCTTTTCTTCGCATCGTTCATTAACAGGATAGCCATAAACCACTTCTGAAGTGGAATCTGTGTTCCTTGAAATATCGTTCCCTGTAACACATTGAAACTTGACTTACAAGTATGGCAATTCCAACGACCAATTATGCTAGCTTCATTCTTCGGTGCAACCTTTTTACTTTCGCAATATGGACACTCAGGTTTGCCACCCCAGCGGATAGTTTCTAAGTGTTTAATACAACTCTCTTGGTCAGAAAATCGTTCTACAGCATCAAACAAGTTCATTCATCTCAACTCCTTTATTCATAAGGGTTTGATGCCTATATTGTATCAAATTTACACAAAACTTGCAAGCCTAAACCTTATAAGCGCGTTTTGTATTTTGGGGGCATATTAACGCCAGTCCGTGTCTGTTCATTGGTTTACCTCATTTCGGCGGATCGCAAATGCGACATGGTTCGTAGCGTTCCCTGGCATTTTCCAATTTCATCGGCTTTTGGTTTTCCCCGAGGAACTGGCATCCCTCTCTATGATACCTTTTCCCGGCGGGGTTCACATAAACGAGAATATCTTCGTTGACCATTTCGTTTTTCTCCCTTTGTTTCCTATTCACCTTCCCCATAATCCTTAGAATCGCTTGGATGACTGATCCGGCGGCGATTGTCCCGAGGATAGTTGTTGCGATGAATCCCGTGAAAACCCAGTTGGCTATTATGTCCCAGACGCCTGTTCTCTCGTCAGTGGCTTTGTCGTGTTGCGTCCGCGGTTCTAATTCCTTTTGTGCTCTTTCTTCGCGTGTTTCTGCCATTGCATTCCTCTCCTTTCAACATTGCCCGCTTGGGTCTTAGAGAAATCAATATTACGAGTTTTTTACTTAAAGTCTGATTGCGCCGGTCGAGTAGGAGCACTGCGACGTATCGAGACCAAGCAAACCACCGCTCACTTGGTTTCTTGGTTTCGATACACCTTCAGCTACTCAACCTACCGCTCAACCACCGACGCTTCGCTACTCAACCGGCGCTCGCTAACTGAAAAAGTTGTATCAATATCCACTTGTCATTAATGTCATTTCCACTCACGTGCGTCTAGCCCCTCACCTATGGTCGGCAGGCATGACATCCGCAATCTAGCACAACCTAGTGGAATCATTCTAATCGTTTCTTCGGGCGCGTCCGACTTGATTGGACTTGGCCGAAGTTCCTCAACGGTCTCGTTCTCCAGATTCCAGTTGGGAATGCGCTTTGCCTTCACCTTGATCTCCACGGGCGCGCCCTCGACCGTCCACGGTTGAACTGCCAACCTATTTTTCTCCTCTACCGTCAGGGAGGAGGCTGGTTTATCGCAGTCTATCACCAGGCCGTAGTTCCATGGGCTTTTGGGTAGCACCGCCCACTCAGGCCAACCCGCCGTACCCCCGCACCGGCTCCATTCTTCCTCAATCCGAATCGAGTAGCTCAACGGCCCCCGGTCCACTGTCACACTACCGTTGCGCGGCCAATCTGTCAAAGCAAGCTCCATCGGCATCACGATGTCTACCCTATCGCCGTCAATCCACTCCCGCTCGATCCGAAGGTATGTTTGAGGCCCTGCTTCCACATCCAACCTTTTACCGTTTAGGGAAACACACAAACCCTTGCACCACTTCGGCACGCGCAGATAAAGCGGAAACTCTACTGACTGAGAAGTCGCGACCTCCATATGCACCGTATCTCTGAAGGGATAATGGGTCTCCGCATGAATCGTGACCTCTCTCCCCTCCCGGCCGACCTTTGCAGTTACCTCTGAAGCCGCATACATCCAGGCAGCCAAACCGCCATCGGCCGTTCCCTGCCACAGGTTCTCCACGTACCAGGGCCAACCCATCGCCACATTGTGCTGACAGCAACGGTAGAGATAAGGGGAATAGGAGATCATGCATGCTTTATTGGCATACTCATGGTTGCCTGAAGCATCGAGTTGCGGCTGATTAGATGCTGTAAGGTAATGCAGCCCTTTGAGGTCGGGCGTCTGGGAAGCGGGGAAATGGTTTAGAGTGATGTCTTCACAGCGGTCTGCGTACTTTGGATGGCCCGTGATTCGTCCCAGGATGTAGAAACTCTTGTTGAACTCAATCATGGCACAGGTCTCGCAACCCTGTCTTGGATCAGTATACGTGGAACGAAGGACCTCGTCTGCCCCGAAGATGCCCCTGGGCTGCTGACCCCAGGTGCCCATATGCTGATTGTACCAGTATTCTGAGGCAGCCAGATGCCATGATGCTTTCGATTGGGGGTAGTAACTGCCCGGATAGCGGAAGCGATGGGTGAAATCCACCACATGGTGGGCCAACCATTCGTCCGTTCTGTAGCGTCTCATTGTGTCGTTATCACCAGCGTTTAACATCCCCTCACGTCCAGGCCATTGATCGGTTGTGTGCGGAAAGTGTTTGAAAAAGCGCGTCGCAAGCTCCAGCAGCCACAACTCCCCTGTTTGGTTGTAAAGCCAGTGGAGGTGAGGGATCATCTCGCAAGGACGGCGCTTGTCGACAATCGGCTCATCAGGGATGAACACCTCATCGGGTATATCACGGCAGTACTGGAAAAAGTGGGTCATAAATGGGATAACGCGGGCGTCCCCAGTATATTCGTAATGGTGGATGATCGGGTCGAGCATAACGGCGTGGGCCCAGAGGCCCGTAAACTTCTCACCGAATTCCCCTTCAACAGGTGCGAGGTTGCCGGGACCGAAATAACCGTTCCCCTCCTGGCTGGCAAAGGCAGCCTCGATCCATCTTTGGGATTCCTCCAATAAATTTTTATCTCCCCTCAGTACTACGAGGTCGTGGAAGCCCCGCAACCAGTACGGCGCCTCCTCTGCCCCACTGACCTCCTCACCCCCTAGCCAACCGTTGTTGGGTTTAAGGAAGTCGCTCAACTCGTCCAGGTGGCCCACCATCCCATCGGCCATCAGCTCAAGCTGAACTTTAAGCCACCCACCCGGGCGTATGCACCCAAGCGGGAGTTTGACAAGTGGATTTGGAAGAAGGGGAGGTCGATTTGTCGTATAGAAGGAATTTGATTTACTTACATCGGGCTTCTCTACAACGGTTACCAGCATTTTGGTTCCCTCCTATTTGGATTGAACTGAATTAACAGATTTGCTGCCTAATCAGGAGTGGGAGATTGTTTTTGATATCGTGACATGGCCATCTTCAGACGGATACACAACTCGGTATCTTCATCACTTTCTGCCATCAGCCGCTGTGCTTCCGCCCAAACCGCTTGTGGGAGAGATATGTGCAGCCGCCACTCCAGCTCAATAGATGCCTTTTTCAAAAACGCTACGGCTTCTCTTTTGTCATCTGCCAGCATCAGTAAATTCTCTTTTATTCATGTGTGCTTCTGCCCTTGTGATCAGACGATTTGTTTCGTCTTTCATATTATCATCCCGCTACGACTTCTACGCTTTAGCAATCCGGCTTCCTGAGTGTAAATGTACATGAGTGCTATCTGCTTACTTCTTATGCCTCATTGCAACCGTTGAGGGCTCATTGGCGAAAATCAACGGGTTAATTTGTGTGAGCAACTCGTCTCGTTCAATAAAACATCAGGATGTTGAGGAATAACACTTTGTGAATCATGAGGATCTCTCCTTTTTGACAGCCACTCTTGACGCCCCCCTCTATGTCTCCCCCCAACTTTGGACTTACTATTACCCATAAGTCTGCAAACCCTTGTTGTGGTATAGGGATTCTGCCCGCTGATGAATCAGCGAGCTACACAGCTGCGTCCGATGAAGAAACCGATAAACGAAGTTTATTAGTTTCTCCTGAATCGAGTTTAGAAGATCGCTCGAAAGCCCGATGAATCGGGCTTCTTTTTCTGTAACTCGGCGACTTCATCGCCGAGCGAAAAGATGTGGGTAATAGTAAGCCTTATCAGGGGGAGAGGCAGAGATGCCTCGCTACAGAAACCCGGGCCGATCATACCACAGCATCATTTATCCAAATGAATCGCCCCGCGCTAGATGAATCAAGCGCCTCAAGTGAGGCGTTAGGACATCAGGGCATTCTATTGGCACTGCACGTAGCGAATATTTGAAAATTATATTACTTCAAAATGACCATCCGCCTCATCTGACGGAAAGATGGCGTAGACAATTGGTAGAAATAGAGTCCACTTGAGACCCGCTCTCCCGTTTCAGAGCGTCCATCCCAATACGCGGCTCGGCTCCGATTCGTGTAATAGCCAGCTATCTGATGACCTAAATCCAACCGACGCACCAACGCGCCCTTTGTGTCATAAATCGTGATCTGCACATCGGCATCGTTGGCGAGATGATACGGCATCCATGTCTCCGGGTTGAATGGATTCGGGTAGTTTGGCAACAGGGCTATCTCTGTTGGTGTCAGGGATGCCAAGAGCTGTTCAAGCACCACAATCCCCCTCACCATCGTGGCATCCTTAACCTCAAGCGACCTCGCGTCGGTCAGCCACTGTTGAACGTCTGCCGCCGTGAGCATCTCAAATGCTTGTGGATGCGCTGAAGGCGCGGATGCCGCATTCCCAAACGCGCCCGCAACCAACACCAGATCTAGGATATTCACGCCACCGTCACTATTCACATCCCCCGCAATCGGTGGCGGCTCAGTGTCGGAGACGACCTTAAAGGTCACCGTTTGCTCAAATCCAGCGGCAGACACAGAGACGGTGTTCGTTCCCGGGTTCGGACCCAGCGTGAGCGTACTCTCTGCTCTGCCGTTTTCATCGGTCATTGTGCGTGTGGCATTGAGCGTTCCACCGCCCGTGGTCACGGTAAACGTGACCGGAACCCCCTCAAGCACTGAACCATTCTCATCCTGTACTTCAACGACAAACGGGTTCGCCGGGGCCGCACCGGACACGCCTTTCTGGTTATCGCCTGAGATTTTCAAAAGGGCGGGATGCGCTTGGTCGTCAAAGCCTACCATAACCCTTCTGCTTTGGAGGGTTGGAATGTGGGTGTGGATGGATGTGTAGCTCAGGAGGTTTCCCGTCACATCAACCGTGTCTCCACCCCCCAATCCCGTGTTTGCCACCAGGGGCGAGATGTCCGATATCGAGTTGTCCGAAAGCTCCAGCCATGTCAGATTGGTTAATCCCGACACAGGCGAGATGTCCGATATCGAGTTCCCGCCAAGCCCCAGCCATGTCAGATTGGTTAATCCCGACACAGGCAAGATGTCCGATATCGAGTTCCCGCCAAGCCCCAGCCATGTCAGATTGGTTAATCCCGACACAGGCGAGATGTCCGATATCGAGTTCCTGTCAAGAAACAGCCGTGTCAGATTGGTTAATCCCGACACAGGCGAGATGTCCGATATCGGGTTGCCCCAAAGATACAGCTCTGTCAGATTGGTTAATCCCGACACAGGCGAGATATCCGATACTGAGTTGTTGTGAAGATTTAGATCTGTCAAATTGGTTAATCCTGCCACTGCTGAGATGTTCGAGATGTTGTTGTCCCCAAGAAACAGTCCTGTCAAGCTGGTTAAGCCGGACATCGTCGAGATGTCCGAGATGTTACTGCCCCCAAGAGACAGCGACCTTAGTTTGGTTAAACCCGTTAAAGGCGAGAAATCCGATACCGAGTTACTGTTAATCGAACGATTCTCTGCCTCCACATACTCCGCACTAAGATCCAGTGTTCTCAGGTTGGTTGCACCTTCAAGCCCGGTCAAATCGCTTATGTTGGCGTTTCTTGCGTCAAGGCGGGTCAAATTTTCTAGGTGCCCTCGGAAAATGGGAGTACTTGGTGGCAGCCCGATCGCTTCTGCAATCGCAGCGCGGAGGTTGGGGTCGGGGATGTCAATCTCAGCCACTGCCTCAAGACGAACCCCCATTAACCCAGACATATCCCACAGTTCGACCGTGCCAGCCACCGTCCCGGAGGCAAGGGTTGTATCATCGCTTGAAAATGCCACAGAAAGTACATGATCCCCATGCCCGAGAGTGACGAAATTTACTCGCGTCGTTATGTCCCACAGCTTGACCGTCCTGTCCCACGACCCGGTAGCGAGGGTACTCCCATCGCGCGAAAATGCCACAGAAGTGACCCCACCCGTATGCTCTTCAAAAGTGCCGATATTTTGCTGTGTCTCAACATCCCACAGCTTGACCGTCCTATCCCACGACCCGGTAGCGAGGAGGGTCGCATCAACAGGCGAAAATGCCACAGAAGTGACCCTACTCGTGTAATCCTCAAAAGTGCCGATATCTCGGTGCGTCGCCACGTCCCACAGCTTGACCGTCCCATCCCGCGACCCGGTAGCGAGAATTGCCCCATCGGGCGAAAACGACACAGAAGTGACCTCATCCGTATGTCTAAAAGTGGCGATATCTCGTTCTGTCTCTACGTCCCACAGCTTAACCGTCCCATCCCATGAGCCGGCAGCGAGGGTCCTCTTATCGGACGAAAACGTCATAGCAGATGTATATGTATGCACCTTAAGGGTCGCGATATCTTGTTGCGATACTACGTCCCACAGTTTGACTGTCCCATCCCATGAGCCGGTTGCGAGAGTCACGCCATCGGACAAAAATGCCACAGAATGGACTCCAGATGTATGCTCATCAAAGGTGGCGATATGGTGTGGCGAAATTTCCACAAGCCAAAAGGAGGCATAGCCTGCATTCCCATCCGTATCAACAACCTTGACATGAACGGTATGTACCATAGAATCAGACAGATTCGTAAAGCCCTCCGCTGTAAAAGCACCGTTATAGTCGAATTTAATGGGGGCATCTTTTTCTCCCGCTAATCCACGACACGCTATCAGTCCATCAGAACCAGACAGGAGCACTTGATGGAGCCCCTCTGAATCGCTGACTTTGAGTTGAACCGGGACGCTCTGCGAGCCTGCCGGATAAGTACGCGGCGAGGTAAGTTCAATGGTGGGTCGCTCCCCCTCTTCAGTTGGGGTATTGAGATTGAAGTAGGGATGCACGGACAAATATTCGGCATGGCACGCGGATAACTGATCCCGTCCTGGACCACCATACGACATGATGTACGCACCATCGTGAAAATCGTGATTCAGTCCGAAGGCGTGTCCCAGTTCATGTGCTGCTGTTCCGAAGCTAAATTCGCCAGGAACTAACGCATCTCCACCATTTTTCCCCCATCTGCCTCCGACACCTCCGACGTTACGTCCATCACCAAGACCAATTAGATCTGTGCTATTATCAATGACGATTAGGTAAACGTTTGCCTCAAGATTAAACGCTAGGTTTATCTCGTCGAATACAGCACCAGCGGTGTTATCAAGGTAGTGGCTATCGGGGTGTCGCCCGTCCACGTGATGCACCATCGGCTCGCCTTGGGGGTCGGTTTCGATGCGGAAGGGGACTGCCCCGTAACCGTGTGCACCCATCTGCTCGGCAAAGAAGGTCTGGACCTTGAGAATCTCCTCCTTCATCCGCTGAACGACGTCGGCGCGATACGGGCGGTCATTGGGTAAGAGGTAGATTATCCGTACCGTGCGTGGTTCACCGACGTTCAAATTCGCTGTAAAGGATTGGGCGTAGCGACGATTGGGATATTGGTCCGAATACCGTTTGCTCCATTGATTATCAATAACGCCGCAAAAAAGTGTCCCGTTTCCGGCAGATAGCTGGGAGGCGGCAATCGCTAGGTTGAGTGTGCCGCCGGTGAGATAGATTATTAGAGAGTATAAGGTGAAACGAAAAAATTGTGTTTTCATCGCTATGTTTATTTCCTTTGAGGTTGGAAATGTGTGAGAGGCATTTGTGCCTCGATTGTCAGGACACCCCCCTTATCAGGCTTACTATTACCCATAAGTCTGCAAACCCTTGTGGTATAGGGATTCTGCCCGCCGATGAATCAGCGGGCTACACGGCTGCGTCCGATGAAGAAACCGATAAACGAAGTTTATTAGTTTCTCCTGAATTGAACTGAGAAGATCGCTCGAAAGCCCGATGAATCGGGCTTCTTTTTCTGTAACTCGGCGACTTCATCGCCGAGCGAAAAGATGTGGGTAATAGATAGCAACTTTGAGGGGACATATAGAGGGAGACTTTTCAAAGTTAAATTACTCGGGCGACCAGTGCGCCGCGTAATGGAGGATATTTTCCATCAGTTTCTCATTCGCCTTGACAGTCTCCTGCCCATCATTGCGCAAGCTGGTGAAAATGTACAAACCCCTGCTGTGTTTCCGCACGCCAACAACGAGATGTTTGCCATCGTTGGTGGTTGCAAAAACTTCGAAATCTTGATCCCAATCTGTCCAGGCATCATCAATATAGATTTCCCCCGGCTCAATCAGATGGGGCGCCGCAAACAGCTTCTCCCTCTGGTCAGTAATCTTGAAATCCTGAGTTGGTGGACGTTCGACGCCAGTCAAACTTCCTACCAGCCAGCCGATTTCACAGGGACGTTTCTGATCACTATCTTGACCGCTGACGATGACAATCCCGCCATTTGCCACAAACGTTTTGATTTTTTCCTCTATTTCTTTGTTGAGCAAGTAACCGCCATAAGCAATCTCTCCATGACCGGGCCACAAAATGTCTGCTTCGTCTAAGTCGGAGAGCGAACGATCTTGGGTTGACTCATAAGCCAGGGGCTTATCATCTGCCCTTTTAACCTTTCGTATCGCGTTATATTCATAGCCAACTGTGTTTGTCTCCACGGGAACCTGGCTGTACATAGGCTTCGTGCTGTTACCCGTCAAGACCAGCACCTTCACCGCGTCTTTGGGAGCGGCGGGCCACTTTTCACCTGCGAGGATGGCTCGGACAATCTTCTGAAATTCCATTGTTGAACCATCAAATGTTCGCAACAAATATGGGTCCGTGTGGGGAAACGACCACCACCCGTCGGGGAAATCTTCACCCGGTCCATAGGTTTGAAACCACATGCCATCTATATATGAGAGACTTTGAATTCCCCATTGGTTCCGTTGATAAAACACGATGATCGGCATGCCGACTTTAAGCAGTTTAACCATTTGGGGGGGAGAGCTTCCACGGCGATACTGTCCGGTGGCGAAGTTCATTTTAATCTCATCTACATTGCTTACCCCTTTGGCGTCCTCTTCGACTGCAACAATGCTTCTCAACCGTTTAGCATTTACGCTTCTAATTTTCCCAAAGACGATGTTGGTGCAGGCATCTGAAACTTCATGGATTGTATATTCTCGCTCAATAAACCCCCTTGCTTGTGAGGAAAACAGCAAGCCAATGAAAATGAGGCATAAGGTAAGTGAAATTCGATGTTTTTTTAGCATTTTATAAATTCCTTTCAGCTATTGGGATGTACACTATCACTAAATGTTTGAACAACCGCACCGTGACAGGATCTTTACCTTTTCGTCATCCGCAACAAGTGATGAGTGACGAGTGATTCTCACCTCAACGATGACTTCTCACGTCCCGGATCAAAAATCGGGAATCCTCAATACGAATCATCGGGACCAGACGCCAGATCACTGATGCAGAGTTGACCGACCTTCTCAAGGGTTTAGTGATAGGACACAGCAATATCTTTATCGTCGTCGATCCATTGCTACGATTGTCTCTTCGCCCAGGTGCTCGATGAGCCACATCTTCAGCGGCACGTCGTCGTCTGTCGGCACATACCGTCCGTCGTTCCTGACCGCGGCGCCGAGCAACTGCCTGCGAATCGGATTGCAACGGTCATACAGGTGTTCCACGACCATGTTGTCCTTAGGCCGAATCCAGCGGTAGCCATAGCCGTAGAACAATACTTTGCGGGTGAATGCAGAACGATTTGGGCTGCGGGAGTGCCAGAGCCGACGGTCAAAAAACACCGCCGTCCCCGGCCTCGCACACATGGGGATTGCTGCATCAGGCACACTATCGGTAGTTCCCTCGCGGGGGTTGCGGCCCACCTCTGAGAAAGTGGGTATATCATCCGAAAGGTGACTGCCGGGGATAATGTAAAAGTTGCCCCGTCCGGGCTCTGAGACGTCGGTGAGAAAGTAGCCAACTTTAAGCGACAAACGGGGACGCGGATGCGATTCCATCATCTCAATGTTGGCTCGCCCACTATCCTGGTGCCACTCCAACCAACCTTCCTCCTGTGGTGCATTGGGCTCAGCAGGGGGCTTAATGTGCATGTGTGCGTGATACAGGTAAATGTTCCACCCTAAAATACCCCAAATTTTTGGTAAGGTGGTGGGATAGTCAAGTAGGTCTAAAAAAGCGTCGTCCTCACCGAGAAAGTTTGAAGAGCTCCACGCCTTGCCATGTTCAGTCGGCTCCGCTTCAATCGCCTTTTTGTGAAGACTATCCACGGCGGCGGTCAAACGGTCAATCATTTCTTCGGACAAGGCATTTTCAACGATGAGGTAGCCTTGTTCCTCGAAATGGCGGTGTTGTTCGTCCGTTAAGCAATGTGAAAGATAATCTTGAGTCATTATGCACTCTCCTTAAAAGTTTGTTCAATTGAGTCAATCAAACCAATCAACGGTGTTCCTCCGCTGCATCTTGAGGTTCAAATCCAACGACCTCACGGGCGTGTGAAACGTCGCGGTAACCCCACTTGTTATTCGACACCGCGAAGAAGATATCGAAACGCACGCTATCGGGGGCTTCAATGCACTTTTCAACCATCTGTGCAATGTCGCGCTGGCTGCACCAGATTGAAAAATGGCGTGGCTGCGAGGGATGGTTGTCACGAGTGACGCCGCCAATGCGCAGGCAGATCATCGAGATGTCATAAGTATCTGAAAAGTGCATTGCCAATGCCTCGCCGAAGACCTTGGTACACCCATAGAGCCCGCTCGGTCGCGTCGGCGATTTGTGGTTCAGTTTATCCCACGTTTCGGGGACTTCATTGTAACGCCCTTCGGTGAGCGCGTTGTAAGGAAACTCTCGCTCCCAATTGCTGACAGTTGATCCGCTGCTGGCGTAGATAACCCGCTTAACCCCTGCCCGCCGTGACGCCTCGAAGACGTTGTAAGTCCCAACGATATTAGGATTCAGCAGATCTTCCCACGTTGCGTTTCCTCGGGCCATTGCCGCTAGATGTACCACCACATCTACCCCCTCGAATGTGGATTGGATGGCATCTAGGTCGGCAATATCCGCCTGATGGCACTCGACCCCTGGCACAGGATGGCGGTTGAGCGCGCGCAAGGTATACTTGCTTTCTAATTGCTCCCGCACGACGCCCCCAATTAATCCGCTCATGCCGGTGATGAGGACCTTCTTTTGTGTCATAGCTTCCCTCCATTTCTCGTCATTCGTTTCGGACTGGAGTGAACAGCGTCTCATTCCAGTCCACGTTCACCCTTCCCAGCTTGCTTTATTATACACCATGTGTAGCCAAGTTATCAAACCTTCAAGCCTGTGGATTAAAGAAATTGTCTTGACAAGGTTTCTATTTTCCTCTATACTGAGCACCACGTCTAACATGCTGTGCTTCCATAAGCAAGCGCAGATGGGGCGCAGTTCGACTTTAATTATTCGTTGACGTAAGGAGATTCGCTTCGATTACATCAACGAGAAAAAAACAAGGGAGGCATCCACATTGAAAATTTTGGTTTTATCTGGCGAAAATCATCGGTTTGCGGATAGCGCATCTATCATCCACGATTTTCTCGCGGCGCAGGGCGATATGTCAGTGGAGCTCACCGGCGACAAGGGGATTTTGGCGTCGTCCCAATTGGACAAATTTGATGTCTGTGTGTTCGGCACCGGGTTTACCCGTACTGTCCGTCAGCCTGACGACACAGTGAAACGGGAACCGGATTTGACGCGGGAACAGGAAGACGGTCTGCTCCAATTCGTCGGCAGTGGCAAAGGGCTGGTCGGCATTCACGGAACAGCGTGGTGGATTGGCGGTCGCGCCGTTGATCTCATCGGTGGGCATGCCAACTGGCATCCCCCCGCTTCAACCTTCACGGTGCATATCGAAGAGTCCAACCACCCAATTACGCAGGGCGTCGAGGACTTCGAGGTTGAAGATGAGATCTACATGTCTGCCTATGACCCCTACCTCCACATCCTCGCGTCAGCGGAGTGGTCAGACCGCCCGCACCCGATGGCGTGGGTGAAATCCTACGGGGAAGGGCGTGTGTTCTACACCGCGCTGGGACATGGGCCCGGCACATTTGAGCGACCTGCGATGCAGAAGCTGGTTGGACAGGCTGTCGAATGGGCGGGGAATGGTTAATTTTCATGTCCTACTGAATCTACATATACATGCTGACATTCATTCATAAAGAGCGCATTGGGTGATGCAGGAGCTCAAAGGTTCAGGGGTTCTGAACTCTGTTGTGCATCCAAAATTCCACATCCAAATCGGCACAAATGAAACTGTGATAGACAATACGTGCATTACAAAGGAGACTCGCATATAATGAACGAGGACGAAAAATATGTGTTCGACCTGACAGGCTATCTTATTATCAAAGATGCACTCACACCTGAAGAGGTCGCACGCTGTAACGCGGCAATTGACCAACTCAAAGAGATGGACAGGTCATTGTCAGGCGGATCGAAGGCGTTAGCGGGCACATCCCACCGGAGGGATATGGGCGGGATGTTAGCGTGGGAACGTCCGTGGTGTGAGTCGTTTCGAGAGTTGTTAGTGCACCCACGAATTAAACCCTACCTCGACGGCATCTTGGAAGAGGGCTATCGGCTAGATCATGGCCCAGGCTTGATTGCGATGGAGGACGGAACAGAAGGCGGCACATTGCACGGTGGCGGCGTCGAGCGTCCCAATTTCTCCGAAGCCTACTTCTTCAAGAACGGACGCATCTACACCGGACTCACGGTGGTAGAGTACATGCTGGCGGACGAAGGTCCCGGCGATGGCGGGCTAGTGGTCATTCCGGGGAGCCACAAGGCAAACCTGCCCTGCCCACGCAGCATGAGGTGGTATGAGAAGCATCAGGAGCATGTGGTTGAAGTCCATGCAAAAGCAGGGGACGCAGTCATTTTCACCGAGACCTTGACGCACGGAACGCTGCCGTGGAAGGGTAAGCATCAGCGTCGTGTGCTGCTTTATAAGTTCAGTCCGGGATTTCAGGCTTACAGCGGGGGCGCGCATCAGATTGCGTATCCTGATTATATTGAGGAGATGACGCCGGAGCAGCGTGCGGTGATGGAGGCGCCACATATTCGTCGTCGATAGTGTTCAGGAATGGAGGGGATGAATAGAAGGTACGGTTAGAACATGGCTTGACAAAATGAACAAATCTTCCAAATCCGCTGCTCTAATCAGGTTTCATGTATCGTGTCTGTTGAATATAACACAACCCCTTCGCGTTCAGCGGTTTGCCAAAGCGCGTCCGTATAACCGGATCGAGCAAAGAACGTATAATTGATGTGCTGAACTTCCGATTGAGCCATGAGCACCTGCGCCTTGGATTTCAGCGAATCCAGAATATTTGTTCCGACAGAGCGATTTGTCCATTTGCACTCACCGACTAAAGCGTGTATACCATTACCACTCAAAGCGACCAGATTGATCTCCACATTACGCGTCCACCACGCGCCAAAGTTTACCGCCTTGAAAGGGAGTTTACCATTTCGATTTAACCGCTTCAGAAACTGCAAACAGACCGACTCAAACACAGGTGCGACAAAGTTGGCGAAATGCGGCCTAATCCGATCCGCCAACACAAATTCAACATCTTCTTCCTCAAGGTAGCCCCGTCGGTTTTGGGCTAATGAACGGCGTCACACCGAAGGAAATTAAAGGGAATCCTCTATGACTACCAAACAAAGAAAAGAAGAATACACACTTCAGGAAATAATCAACCTTTGGGGCAATTCCTCTCTTTTTCAAACAGGCTCTAAAGCTCGCGACGACAGTCGGTTGGATTCCTGCCGACACGGCTATGCCTGTGATGATGAAAACGTCACAATTTTTATCATTATCAGAACACAATGGGAGAGGTTGGCTCAAGGCCGACGATCGGAAGTATGGTAATTGCGGATATTTTGCGTCATGACATCAAAACTGTGTATATCACGGGTTTTCCAAATTACGTGTCAGAAAAGCAACCTGAAGGTGTGAGCCTGCACGAGCATGAGACGAGGAAAGACTTCGATTTCCTACGACATTTGGCGGGGCGGTGTGGTGGATAAAAAGTTTTGTCGAGGCATTTCAAAATTCGGGCGGTAAGTTTCTTTGTACCGAACAACTCAGCAATGCGGATGCCCTTGGATCACTTATCATTAAGAAGCTTCACCCCGTGCGATATACGACGGTCGATCATTATCACAACACGATGACAGCAGTCGGCACGGGTCCTGTGGCAGGAACTCTTGCCATTACCGATATTTTGAAACACGACATCAAATCTGCATATATCACAGGTTTTCCTTCATGATCGATTACCTGACACACCCTGAGTTTGTCAGGTACAACCCGGGGTTGCCACTGTCAGCACAAGGACGTCATTTGTGTAGATGTTAAAGAAATTGTGTGTTAAACTTACTCCTATTTATGGTGATTTGTTTAATTCTGTTAAAGCGAAGGAACACTCATGATTACAAGGGGAAATCGATGAATTTCCGACAGAAAATCACACTACATCTTTTGCTCTATATCGCTCTGTGCAGCGCTGCATTCGCGCAAGTCGTCGACATCCCCGCCCCCAACCTCCAAGTTGCAATCCGTCAAGAACTCCAACTACTCCCCGGCAGTAGGATTACAAAAGAAGACATGCTGTGGCTAGAAAGGCTAAACGCAGCCCGCCACGATATAATTGACCTTATGGGCTTAGAACACGCAACTAATCTGGCAAGTTTGTCCTTATGGGGAAATCAACTCGCCGAACTAACACCGATAGCCAACCTCCGAAGATTGACATACCTTGATACGGCTGCCTGCTCCATTTCAGATATAAGCGTGGTATCAAACCTCGTTAGTTTAACCACTCTAAACGTTAGGTTTAACCAGATTGTCGATATTAGCCCGCTCGCCAACCTGACAGACCTAGTTTCGCTGTGTTACGCCACTAGCAAATCTCACACAACTCACCGAATTGTACCTGAGCGATAATCGCATTGCAGATATTAGCCCGCCTGCAAGTTTAACAAAATTGGATTCGCTAGACATTCGACGTAACCCCGTTACTGACTACACCCCGCTTGATGGACTCGCTTTAACCCATTTTTTATACGACGAATTTTGCGAACACCTGCCGCTTCCCGTACGCGACAGGATTCATAATAGAAACTACCCGTCCATATTCGCGAGATGGAGTGGATTAGGTTGGGTTCCTATTAGCAATCGTCCCGAACTATCAGATATGGAAAATGTAGCACGTCATGATTTATGGTTCAGCGTCAACATGTTTGGATTAACCTTCTTCGAAACGCCTGACGGATTTAAGATGTCGGGCGAGATTGACAAGGCGATACGCCGGCGAGATGAATTTCTTGCCCTCAATCCCAATATGGTTTTTCTTGTTACGATTGCTATGAGAACGTACTCACTCAATGCTTTTCCGGAAGACTGGCCATATTGGATAAGGGACGCACAGGGGAACATCCAGCGCGAAGGATTAGTTGATTTTACGCACCCGGACATCCAGGATAGAATTGTTCAACAGGCTATAACGGTATCAAGGTGTGGCTTATATGACGGTATTATCTTCGATTGGTGGAACGAGCATGGTGCCGTTCTTGCCGATTTTGATGGGAATTGGGAAGATAAATATCGCGGAAATGAAGCCGAACAACGCGCTCGAGACAACATCGTACGCGGCATCCGGGCTGCAACTCGACCCGACTTTTTGATAATGGGCAACACCAATCGAACCAAAATCCCACGTACAGGGCCTTACATCAACGGCGGCTTTATGGAAACCGTCGTACCTCATGATAGAATTGGCGCAGTCCTCGAACAACACCTGAACGAGGTTGAAGACTCGCTGCTTTGGCTAGATCAAAATCTACGAGAACCACAAATAAACGGACTGGAAGGTTTGAGTGTTCTCACTGAGCCACCAGATAGCTAAACCAATCTTCGGTGGATGCGAGCTATCACAACCTTGAGCCTCACGTATTCCGATGGCTATGTTCTTTTCACCGAAAGCATAAAATACACCCACTATTGGTACGACTTTTGGGACGCCGACCTCGGTCGCCCTGTCGGTCCAAAAGCCCAATTGTACGACAACTGCCCCGGTCTCTATATTCGCGAATTCACGAACGGGTGGGCGGTGTACAACCACAGCGGCAAGCCGCAGATAATAACCTTGCCAGAAAAAGTGCAAGCTGTAGCAAGCGGTTTGGTGAACACCGAGCACGCCCTCCCTAACCTCGACGGCGAGATGTACTTTCGCATTAAGCCGAAGAATCGCGCGGATGTCAATGGCGATGGAGTGGTGAATATCCTAGACTTGACGCTGGTTGCCCAAGGCTTCGGCACAGATAAATCTGGTGTGGACGTGAATGGGGATGGGGTCGTCAATGTGTTTGACCTTGTGTTCATAGCGAACCAATTTTGATAAAGACAGTGATTGGTGGAGAGTTAAAAGCGGAATCTTTTGTTTTTGCTCGCTTGTGGATTTATGACCAAACACCTGTCGCCCCGCTGGGGCTTATGTTTGTTGAGGGAGGGAACGACGATAAGAGAGGAAATCGGGGATTTGACGATCCCCGATCCTACGAAGAAAGAATTGTTGTCGCCGGCTATACACGTGTCGCCCCGCTGGGGCTTTTTAAGGAGTTTTGATGATAGATTATCTGACACATCCGAAGTTTTTGAATTGTGATCCATCTATCCTGCCGTCTAGCCAAGGTGGTGGCGGCGGGATGGGGGTGAAAACACATCGCGTCCTCGAGGCATTGTCGGACGTTTATCCGCGAACGCGGAGGATATGCGATTTGAGTGAGATTACGGCGGATACGGTACTGATAGAGCCGCTGCGTTTCACCCTGCCAACGGAAGGCTATGGCGACAGAGAATATGAAAGTGTTGAAAGATTGATTCATGGACTACGGAATCACAAGGGGCGTAAAATTCTGTATTGTAGCGAATTGACACTGATGCGTATGCCCCCATTCCTGCACGGGCAAGTGCTGGGCTTGTGTAACCTAATCACAACGAATTGTAAATTCCAGGCGAATATGTTCAAGTACGTGAACGTGTATACCAATCGATGTAGATATTCAGCGCCGTATTTTTCTTGCGCCGATTGAGGGAAAACTGGCGGAAGAGATTCGGGCAATTGCGAAGAAACAAGAACTGGTTTTGGAAACGCCCGTCAATCTCTGGCTGCAAGAAAAGCTGATGGAAGCACATCAGAATTGATGAGAATCAGGAGAACAACAATGGTCAGAATCGGAATTATCGGCATCGGTTTTATGGGGATGATTCACTACTACGGAACGAAGAAAATCTCTGGCGGCGAAGTTGTCGCTATCTGCACGCGCGATCAGAAAAAGCTGGCTGGCGATTGGACGAACATTCAAGGGAATTTCGGTCCGCGCGGTGGTATCGAAGATCTCTCCCACCTCCGGAAGTACAATCGGATCGAAGATCTTCTCGCGGATAACGACATCGACATGGTGGACATCTGCTTGCCGACGCATCTGCATAAAGAGGCTAGCATCGCCGCGCTCAAAGCCGGAAAGCACGTCCTTGTCGAAAAACCGATTGAGATTCGGCCCGACGGTGCAAACGAGATAGTACAGGTCGGTGCGGAAAGCGGCCGCCAGTTTATGGTGGCACATGTACTGCCGTTTTTCGCGGAATTCGCTTATGCGAAACAGGCGGTCGAAGGTGGGGAATACGGGAATCTGCTCGGTGGGCATTTCAAGCGAGTTATCTCTCAGCCGACATGGCCTCAAGATTTCACCGACCTGGAAAAAAGCGGCGGGCCGGGGATCGATCTGCACATCCATGACACCCATTTCATCCGATTGCTTTGTGGCGTCCCTGATGCCGTATTTTCCCAAGGGAAACTCGCTAGCGGTGATTTTGTAGAGTACCTCACGACGCAGTATATCTACAAGGACAAAAATCTCTCAATCAGTTGCTCATCGGGAGCGGTGTCTCAACAGGGGCGAGCGTTTTCGCACGGCTTCGAGCTCTATCTAGAGAAAGCAACGCTGCTGTATGAGTTCGCAACGCTTGGCGGTGAACCGGTCACCTCAACCCCGTTGGCTCTGTTGACTGACAATGGAGAGGTTCACAAAGTTGAGCTCGGTGAGGTAGACTCCATTGACGCCTTTACCGGCGAGATCCAGTATGCCGTTGATGCCATCAATCAGGGGAGCGAACCAACTGCACTCTCAGGAACGGGTGCAAGGGATGCGCTTCTGCTTTGCTATAAAGAGGCTGAGTCGGTCAAAACAGGCGAAATCGTGTCGATCTCTTGATGATACAGAGGACAAGGAAACGAAATAGATCACAGATTGGCGGGTGGGCGAAAATGTGTAAACGGGGTCATTTACTCCATGTACTTTTCACCCACTCTCTAAAAAGGTGCCTCACTTCTTTCGGCGTCGCCAGCGATAGCCAAAAAGGCCGATAATTGCTGCCCCAGCAGATCTCGTTCTCTCCAATCTCCAAGCGGCGAAGCCCTCGAAATGTATTGAAGCAGTGGAGCCCAAGAACTAGCATAACGAAAAATGTTGACAAGTGAGTCGAATTCCAATGGCCATATTTAACGATCAATATTCCGTAGGCACTGAGCGCGATGCCAAAAAAGGCGGCCCCGACAACTGCTGCCTTTCGCCGTTTCGGTTTAATCAGATGAAACAGCACGGCGCCCATCTGTCTTTTGTTCCAAAAGCTCAAGCAAATAGAGGGACCGATGCTAGCCAAAACCAGGATTGTTAGGATTCCTGCCGACATAAGGATGAATCTCCTCCAACTTTTGGGGAGCTATCACAATTCCCGAATCTCAACCTCCAGTGAATCCAGATCCACAATGGCAACCGTGGACCTGCCGGTTGTCCAACCGCCTGTTTCGCCAGGATTGACGATGACCGATTTCTCCTTGCGAACATCAATCTCATGCGTATGCCCGTAGATCACGATGTCGTACTCGCCGCTTTTGGCGATGGGCTCGGCAAGTTCGGGGTAGTGCATCGCGGCGATCTTGCGTCCACCAACCTCCACGCTTGCAAGGTTGGGATGAATCTCTCCAACTTCCTCAAATCGCTTGGCGACCATGATGCGCTCCCCGTCGTTGTTGCCGAAGACACCCACAACCCGACACTTCAAGTCACCCATCGCCGCCACCGCAAATGGCGCAATGAAATCGCCGGCATGTATGACCAATTCAACCCCTTCGCCGTTGAACAACTCAACGGCTTTCTTGATCATTGGAACGTTGTCGTGACTGTCCGAAAAAACGCCAATTTTCATGTCAACCTCCTAGGTTCTGTTGACATTTCAAGGGAGCCATATAAGAGTGGAGACAAAGCTGAGAAATCCAAAATAACGGATAGCTAACTTCTCGAACCGAGAGAAGATGCGGCGATACCATTTTATCTTGTTAATGAAACATTCAACCCGATGTCTCTCTTTGTACAGATGTTTGTCGTAATCTCTTTGATCCACACGATGACTTTTGGGCGGTATCACCGCAATCGCTCCATTCGCCTCAATAACCGCGATAAAATTGTCAGAGTCATATCCCTTGTCTCCAATCACATACTCGCTTTTATATCCAAGTATCAACGCTTCTGCTTCTGCTATGTCGTTTCTTTGACCGGGCGTCAGATGTATTCTTAGTGGATTACCCAGGCCGTCAACGATGATGTGAATTTTTGTACTGAATCCCCCGCGAGAGCGACCTAACGCTTGGTTTTCAGTGCCACCCTTTTTTTTAAGGCACCCGCCACACACGGGTGCGCTCGAATGATTGTACTGTCCACAATAAGCGACTCGATATCGGGGTCGGCGGCGAAGTGGGGGTGCATCTGTGTGAAGATACCTTTGTCGCACCATCGAGCAAACCGCTTGTAGCGGGTGTTCCATTTGCCATAGGTGTCTGGTAGAAGTCTCCATTGAGCCCCGCTACGAGTCACCCACAGGACGGCTTCGACGAAGCGGCGTGTAGCAGCTTCGTCGCCAACATAGATGGTGAGACAGCTAAGAAGAAACCGGTATATCTTATTCCATTGTTCATCAGGTAAGGTTATTGGCGTCATTCTTCTATTATGCCACAACCTTATACTCAAATGTCAACAGAACCTAGTTTGAAATCCAAGATCTAGTTATAGCAACAATCTATTCTTTGCGAGGTCGAATGTGTAAATTCTACACTCCTTGTGGAGACTACTACATCCTCACCAACTAGCACCAAAGGTTAATAGACCCTGGCTTTATCTCGGCATTTGCCGCCCAGGAGCTAATAGCATGGCACGCCCAGATATTTGCCTAGAATATCCCACAGGGCGATGTCAATGGCACTGAGCGCCCCCATAATTGCCGCCCCCCGAGAAAATGACTCACCGGTACAGATATTGCAGTGATGTTCAATCCGAAGGGGATTCTGCCCAATCAGGTGGCGTTTGAAGGTGTCGACTGCTTTTTCAGATGCCTCCAAGTATCCCCAGGCCCCCGATTCTCCTAAACCGGTAATTCCTTCGTCAGTGATCGCCTGCACAAAAAGGTAACTGTCAACCGGAATTGTTTTTATCTCGACAATCTTCATAACGTTCCTCCAAACCTTCGTGACCCGGCTTGAATTGGTCTTGCTCTTTGGGTGTAACGCTGAATGAGTATAGCACGAGATAGTAAACTGTGCAAGCACAATTTCTGGCGGCGTGAAGTATAAACTTAGTAAGCTGCAATTTTTTGATGAAGTTTTTCGCGGTATTGGAGTTATATTAAATTTGTCAATAATGAAGTTCAGAGGCACAGAAGCCGATGGGATTACATTTTCCCTGGATTTCTATGTTCAATTTGTCAAATTATCCCAAAACAAGAAAGGAGACCATTAACATGATGGTTAACCATAGACGACAAACACGCACACCAGTGTTGAACACTCTTACAGAGCAAGTAAGTGAATCAATATCTGGAAACCTCCTCACATCCCCCGTGCACCACATTGCAGTTGCACACACAGGCGTCGGATTTGAGGAATGGACGGAAACGCCACAAAATCCATCCCGTTGCACAACTCCGTTCCGAGAGTCCGCAGACCGGACTCCGAAGGATCAGAGCCCTGATCTTGCGAGGGGCTTTTGTTTGGCCCAACTTTCAGTCATTCAGAGAAACACAGGTTTCGGTTTTAGGGAGACATACAAGCGCTCCTCATTGATTTGCGAAACAACTTTTTCATCGCCAAAGGAGGCAGGAAATGGGAGGTACTTTAGCGTCCGATTTTGGACAAGAGCACGATTACGAGAAAGGCATAGGCCACGAGAAGATTCCGGCTAAATTGGCAGGCGTCCCCAGGGGGAAGGGCCCTGGTTGGATTGCCTGCCTTTCGACGACGGCACAGCCGAAGGAGGTGAGCATGAGACGATCCGATGAAGACCTTATGTTTTCCGTTAAAGATGGAGATAGCGCGGCATTTGAAACTTTAACTAAGCGTCACTATGTAAATACCTTGAACTTTATTTATCGTTTCGTGAACAATCGCATGCTTGCGGAGGATTTGTGCCAGGAAACGTTCCTGCGCCTTTGGCGTAGCACACCGACCTATCAGCCGCTTGCGAAATTTACCACTTTCCTTTACCATATCGCAAAGAATGTATGTTTGAAGCAGCTTGCGAAAGACCAGCGTATTCCCAAGTTGTCATCGCTCGACGAACCACTTTTTAACGAGTGTAACAGTGACTACAATCTCTCAGAGGAGATTGAGGATAACCGGTACTTGCCGGAGGAAACGACGATTGCCAAAGAGGCGGATGAAGCCATCCGTTCGGCGATCGGTGACCTCTCGGAAGAGCATCGGTTGGTTTTCGTTTTGACAGAGTTACAAGGATTGTCGTATCAGGAGGTCGCTGAGATTGCTCGGTGTCCTATTGGTACGGTCGCTTCTCGGAAGAATGCAGCGGTCAGGCAACTTCAGAGAAGTTTGACACGATACATCAAGAGCATAGATTAATCAGCTTTCTGCTTCAATCTGTAGTGGTCAGGAAGATGGTAGACATCATTCCTTGTAGGGTGGGCACCGCCCACCAAAAGCACCGAAGCACGCGGTGGGCAGTGCCCACCCTACGATTTGTCGCTTAGATTTGGTGAACAAAAGTGTCTATCATCCTATTGATCATTACACTTTCCGCTTCAATCGCAGATTTTGGATTGAAATCACAGTTTTGGGTTTCGGGTAATTGTGCCGTTGGCGGGATGTTATCTCTCGCCAGGAACATCAGTGAAGCGCCTGCCGCCGCACCCGAAACCCTTTTTTTGCGCGAACTAGTAGCGCATAGCCTGCCCTCGATGCAATCGAGGTCTACCGGCTTGCGCACTCAAAGTCAAGTTACGCACGATGAAAATACCAATCAAACAATATCAAGAACTCCTTGCTGATTATCTCAAGCCACAATGGCCCAGAGTCATTTTGCTATCCCTGCTATTGCTTGGCGGTATCGGTGCCCAAACCTTCAATCCACAGATGATGCGGTATTTTATCGACGCGGCGGTGACGGGAAGTCCGCTTGGAAAGCTGGTCATAGCGGCGTTCATTTTTATGGGCGTGGCGATCCTCCACCAAATCTTCGCTGTCTCTGCGAGGTATGTGAGCGAGAAGGTTGGCTGGATAAGGTATTTGCGTGAGTTCATGGCGTTTTTTGGCTTCAAGATAATTGCGTGCGCTTCCGTATTTTTTGCAAATTTTGCGTAATCTGAGCGTTGTTGGATCCGGATTCTTCGCCTGTTCAGCCCGCATCCGGTTTCCGTGTTCGATCCACTCGGTCAGGTGTTCAATCCGAACTTTCACAAGTTCGGCTACGCATCAAGACTAATTTTAAGCGCAGTATTATGCTGTCTACAAGACAAATGCACCCAAACACACTTCACAAGTACTGGAAAACCACAACCATCGCCGCGGCGGGCTATGCGGGCAATAACCTGTTGTTCTTGATGGACTATCTGCTGCGCTTTCTGCGGGTAGCGGTGCTGCTCTCCATTTGGCGCGTTATCCTTGAAGGCAAAGACGAGGTTTCGGGCATGACGCTGGAATCTGTGCTGACCTACACATTGGTCTCGGAGGTTTTCAGGGAACAGCTTGCGCTCCGTGTCAAGTTAGATACCGCACTCTGGGAGGGTTCCATCGCGACCCGCTTCCTGCGCCCGATTGGCGTCTTCGGGCAATTCATTTCGGAGATGGTTGGTAGGTGGATCTTTGGATTCTGCCTGTTCTCAGCCCCTCTGTTACTCGTTGCGCCAATATTGGGTGTAAACTCTTTGCCTGCAAGTGCAGAAGCCGCCGGGCTGTTTGTGCTGAGTTTGGCGTTGGCGATTTCGGTTGGACTGGCGTTGGAGTTCGCTTACGGTGCGCTGATGGTCGCACTGGAACACAATCTCTACACGCTCGACATGGTACGCAACGCCATCGGTGCCGTGCTTTCAGGGGCGCTGTTGCCGCTCGCGCTGCTGCCATGGCGACTCGGAGAGATCTTCGCGTGGCTGCCTTTCGCTTCAATGGCATCCGCACCGCTGCAGATCTACGTTGGGACAGGCAATACCTTTCGGCTAATCGTAGTGCAGATAGGTTGGTCGATTCTCCTATGGCCTGCCGCGTATGGGTTGTGGCGGAAATATCGTGAAAAGCTGGTGTCTCATGGAGGGTAACAAAAGTCAATGGGTTCAGGAGTTCATCAGTTCAGGCGTTCATTCACGTTTTACGTTTCACGCATCTTCCAACTTTGGCGCGTCCACGCCTACTTGGATCTGATATGGGTGATGCGCGATTTGAGAAATGTGATTATCTACTACCTGTCAGACGTCATCTTAAATATCGCTAGAGTCACGGGAACCTTGTTGCTTGCCGAGCGATTTGAAGGCATTGGATCGTGGACAAAGTTTCAGGTCACCTTCATGCTCGGCTACGGAATAGCCGTGGGTGGAATCGTGTACACTTTCTTTGGTTACAATGTCGCCACCATCAGTCGGCGTTTGGGGCGCGGGCAGTTAGATCACACGTTGATTCAGCCGCAGCCCATCTGGATTTGCCTGCTGACGGAGGGATTCAACCCATTTTCGGGGTCGGCGATTCTCTTTTCTGGCTTCGGGTTGATAGTTTGGGCGGGGGTTAAACTGTCATTCACCGTATCCCTCGGTTGGTTCGCAATGAGTCTCCTGAATCTTGTAGCATCTTCAGCCATCATGCTATCGTTTTCGTTTTTGTGGGGGAGTTTGGCATTCTGGGCACCGCGTGGAGCGGAGGAAATCAGCAGTTCAACGAATCGGTTGATGAACCAACTCAGTCCTTTTCCGCTCGATGGACTGGCACCTTCCCTATTAGGGGGAATGCTCACGGTTTGTCCGGTGGGCTTTGTCGCGTGGTATCCGTGCCGTTATCTTTTGGGGCTAGACGTCCGCGCTTGGAGCGGTTGGGTAACCCCATTGGCTGCGATTTTTTTTGGCGCAGCTACAGTGTTCTTTTTTCTGAAGGGATTGAAACATTATGGTCAAACCGGATCACAACGATACCTCAGATTCGGACATCGTAATTGAACTTTCGGGCGTCTGCAAGACGTTCCGACAAAAGCAGCGTTCTGAACGGTTGAGGGATGTCCTTCACAATCTGTTTCGTCCGCAGATTCGTGAGGTTCATGCGTTGCGCGATGTCAACCTACGCATTCGGCGCGGGGAGATTGTCGCCTATGCGGGCCCCAATGGCGCGGGGAAAAGCTCGACGGTGAAAATCCTATCGAGTCTGTTGGTCCCTGACGCAGGAACAGCCTGTGTTTTAGGAATGGATCCGGCGCGTGATCGGGTCCGCTATGTCGGCAGGATTGGTGTGGTGTTTGGTCAGCGGACGGAGCTTTGGTGGGATCAGCCAATTGCATCGAGTTTCGAGTGGAAGCGTGTGGTGTGGAACATCCCGCGAGATCGCTACAATCGAATGCTCGATCTTGTGAAGGAGTTGTTGGGATTGGGTGAACTCTTCAACAGCTTAGCCCGCGAACTGAGTTTGGGTCAACGGATGCGTGCAGATCTCGGGCTAGCGCTGCTGCATGAGCCGGAGATCCTCTTCCTCGACGAACCAACAATTGGTGTGGATGTGCTGGTAAAGCGCAATATCCTTGAATTTATCAAAGACCTCAACCGGGAACAAAGCGTCACAGTCATGCTGACGAGTCACGATATGTCGGAGCTTGAACAACTCGCTGGGCGGATTGTCCTGATAGATCGCGGCCAAATCACGTTTGACGGCGATTTTGATCGGCTTCGGCGTGAATTCGGCGATCGCCGTCGCCTGCTGATTGAAACGGTGGATGCTTTCCCACCGGATCTGAAAGGCGCAGCCCTGATCAAGAGCAAAGCGAACCGGCACAATTACATCTTTGACGCATCTCAGGTGAAGATTCCTGTTTTGTTAGAGCAGGCAGCAGCACAAACGCAGATCTTGGATGTTGAAACGCACCGGGCATCGATTGACGATGTGATTGCGGATATTTATGAAAAGTGGCAGAAGTGAAAGTCTTTTAATTTTTAGCGAAGAATTCGGCTGTAACTTGGTTTTACATATCAGCGGAAGCAATGATGGTCCCATGAGATTTGGAGGACAGGATGGCGGCGGTTAGAACCTTTGGACGATACTCTACCTTGGGGGAGATGAAGGCGTATTACAATCGAGATGACGTACTGGCTTTCCTGTACGAAGAATGTCAGTTGCGAAATGTTTACGCGATCTTTCAGTACAACAAATGGAAGATCGCAGGGTTTCCAAAGGTCAGCCCCAATCGATTGATGTGATAGTCACCAAAACCTCTGGAAAATTGAGGATTCTGTCTTGGATTAACGGTTTTCTCACCCTGCAAGACGAAGCCCCTGTGAGCGAGGACCAGCCCGCCGTTGACGCCATTCATCGTTGGGTCGAGACAGAATATGCCAACGGTAGAGAAGAGTCCATTTCCGAAGAAGAAATGGTGATACAGGGCATGACACGTCTGGGAAGTAACGAGTAATAGCGTCATGAGTAAAGAATAGACCGAATCTTCACTCATGATTTATTACGTTTTACGCATTACGAAAGAGCTTTCTCAGAAAGCCCATCCGAAATGGGGGACTGCCATCATTTGGCAGGCCTCTGAATCCAGTGATTTCAGGCTTTCCGAGTTTCTGAGAGAGCTCACGAAATCGAAAGGAGGATTGAAAAATGAAGTGTAATGATGTCCGTGAAAAATTTGTCGCCTATATTGATGGCGAACTTTCATCAATGGGAAGGCATGCAATCAAGGCGCATCTCGGTAATTGTAAGGAGTGTGCTACCGAATGCGAAAAACTGAGAGAAGCAGTCGAATCGATCCATCAGGCAGCGCCTATCCAACCCGCAGAAGATTGGTGGGAGAAATTGCGGGAACGGATTCATGTGACCGAATCCGACGTTGTGTCTGAACTCCGTGAACTGCGTGAATCTGTTGTGCGTCTGGAAGATCGGGTGGATGGCAGCGAGTCAGGTCAGACAGGCGAAAGAGATTATAACACTGGAAGAGGTCGCCGCTTATGTTCAAATCGCGCCTGACACAATGTGGAAACTGCTCGACGAAATTCCTCACTTCTAGGTAGGTTATGAACTACGGTTCAAGAAATCCAGCGTTGATGCGTATGAAGGAGAATGGGAGTCACGGCGATTCATTCTAGTGAACTGGCTGGATTGACTGGGGCAGCTTGAACAGCAATACAAGATGCAAAATACAGGATACAAGATGGAAGTGAATCTTACATCCTGAATCCTTCTCACGCTGGGCGGAATCAATCTCTTCGACATCACTTTTCTTTTGTGCCTTTGCGCCCTGGTGGTTTTGAGAAAATCTGGATGGTTTTCTCATTTTTCGTTCAAATCAAGATCAAAAACCCCTGTATCCTCCGAGGCTTCTTCTTGAGTCTGACTTTCGGCCTGTTTTGCTTGTTCAGCCGTGACAGCTTGTTCAGGGGAAGTCTCCAGTTTGGGAGACCGCCCGCCGAGGATGGTAAGCAGGACGATTAGCAGCACGGAGAGACTGGTGACCGTCAGCGCGATCGGGCGTTTTCGCAAGGGGACTCGTCCTCGCTTGTCTAAAAAGGGCAAGCACAGGAGCAGGAGGATAGCAAGGGTGGGAATCACAAAGGCGCCGATCACTTCAAGCGGTCCCTCGAAATATTTGAGCAATTGAAACAAAAACAGGAAATACCACTCTGGACGTGGGTCGTAGCTGGCATCGGTCGGATCGGCGAGCTTTTCGAGCGGCACAGGGACAAAGATCGCCATCGCCGCGAGGATGATCAATAGCACGAGGATCGCGACGGCGTCTTCAAAAAGCTGATCTGGATAAAAGGGTTTGCCCCCCTGCATTTCCTCTGGCTTATTTTGGGGCAATCCCGATGAGCCGTAATAGCGCACGAAAAACAGATGAACCCCAACGAGCCCAAAGGCAAGCCAGGGTAACCAAATGGTGTGGAGGGCGTAAAATCGAGTTAAGGTGACTGCACCAACCTCTTCCCCGCCACGGAGAATCTTGCCAACGAAATCCCCCACGAAAGGCACCGTACCCGCAATCTTCACACCGACTACAGTTGCCCAGTAAGCCTTTTGGTCCCAAGGTAGCAGATAGCCTGTGAAACCAAATCCCAAAACCACCAGCAGCAGAATCACCCCAACTACCCATGTCATCTCTCTTGGGGCTTTGTAGGATCCGTAAATCACGACCCGCAGCAAGTGCAAAAACACGACAATCACCATCGCACTAGACCCCCAATGATGCAACCCACGCACAAAGCCGCCAAAGGGAACTTCCTTACTGATGTAGTTTACAGCATCATAAGCGTGGTCGGGTGAGGGCGAATAATAAAACGCCAGAAACGCCCCGGTAACGGCTTGAAGAATCAGCAAAAAAGCTGCTATGCTCCCCAAAGAAAACAGCCAGTTGATATGCTTCGGCAGCGGCTTTTTGAGATGGTTTTCCATGTCTTTCAACGGAAGTCGATCTCTCAGGAATGCGGCAATTTTGCGTTGCATCTGTTAAGCCTCCTTGACATACACAACTCCGTCTTCCACCTTGACCGGCAGTTTCTCCAGCGGACGCGGCGGTGGTCCAGCAACGACATTCCCCGCTTTGTCAAACACGCCCCCGTGACAGGGACAGAGGAACTGACCTTTCTTTTCGTCCCAGCGGACAAGGCATCCGAGATGGGTACAGACACGCGAGAAGACCACAAAGTTTCCATCCCCTCCATCCGTTACATAGACGGAGCGTTTTTTATTTATCTCAACCCAGCCATCTTTGGATTGAAAAGTGTAGTTGATTTTTTTATAGTGGCTATCTTTGAGCAAATCGACGATACCGAGGTCTACCCATTTTTTCGAGACTTTTTTGAGGGCTGGCGAAATCGCAAACCCGACCAGCGGCACGCCCATCGCTAGGCTGATGAGACCACCGATGAAAGCGATGCCGGCTTTGAAGAAGGCGCGCCGTTTGGATTGTCCAACATGTGTTTCAGAAGCCATTTTTACTTCCTCCGAATGAGCAGGTGGGAAAGTGAGAAAGTGGGCTTTAGTCTCGCTTGGTTCGGCTGAGTAGCCACTTCTCTGGTTGATTCCCCATTGAAACCAGTTTGCCGATAATCTGATCGTACTTTCTGAATAGACGGCTGTAGCCTTCCCGGCTGATGTAGCCACATTTTTCACTATATTCGAGCCAAACCTGGGTTTCAGCCGCTTCGCCTTCCGCCTCGTTCATCTTATTGACGAAAGCGGCTTCATATTTCCGACGTCTCCAGCCCTCAGCAATCTGACCCGAGACAGACCGTGATGAACGACGAATCTGATCGGTTAGGCTGTATCTCTCCTCTACGGGAAACGATTTCGAGAGTTCATAGATCTCCATCGCAGCTTCGACGGAAAGTTTATAGACATCAAGTTGCCAATGATATTGAATCCTCTCGCTCATTCGCTCCTCCAATTCTCACTGTCTCACTTTCCCACTTTCTCCGTTATTGCCCTTCCTTCAGATCTTCGTCTAGGTCGACTTCCTCTACACTAAAGCGGAGATGCACTTTGTTGACTAAATCGATGATGTCCTGCCACTGCTTTTGGGTCTTATCAGAAATCCCCTCTTTTTCGAGGGATTCTGCAAGCTCATGGAGCGCATCATGGACCTGTTTCTGCAGATAGGCGTATTCTTCCTCGTTATTCGGATTCTTTGGTGGCACAAACACGGGGATTAACTCGGCGTACTCCCCAAGCTGTTTCGCCGCCTTAACCACGTCGGCTTTACTTTCTCCTGTTTTGAAGTATTCCCGAATGACGATGTAAGACTCGTGCATGGTGTGCATCAACGCTTTGAGGTCTTCAAACTCATCGGCGTCATCCCCGTGTCCATGACTGTGGTCGTGTGCATCTGTTTCCGCCTTTGGCTGCTCCTTCTTTTTGAGAAAGAGTGTGTAACTCATCGCGAGCATCTTTTTCGGCATGAGCGCAACCGCTTGAGAGGCTTCCTCTTGACCGGCGACCGGTTCGACATTTTCCCCGACTTTGAATTTATCTTCAATCCTCTTGCCGATAAACTGCTTGAGGAATTTGTCGTCGCCAATGTCGGAGGCTTCTTTATGTTTATAGACCTCGACTTTGACGACCTTTCCATTCATGTCGAGTCCAACGCCGCCATCAATGACGCCATGTGGTCCTTTGACATCCACAAACAAGATAAGACCTAGCGGTTTCTTATTGTCGTTCACTGCGACGTAAAAGGTTGGCTTGAGGTCTTCAGAACGCAGCTTGGTTCCGATCTCTCTTTCGATCGATGCGACTTGATCTGCTGTTAAGACAGCTTTTTTTTCAACAAATTCCTTTGCCTTCGGAAAAATGGAAGCTAATTTTTTGCCGGGCCAGGTTTTCTCTTGCGCCCATGTGACGGTTACTGGTAAGACAGTTAGTATGCTTAAAAGAGCGATTAGGCAAAGTGCAACTGCTTTGGATTTCATCGGTTTTTCCTTCCTTAAATGATTGAAAATTGATTTGCTCCCAACTATTCTAACCCAAGTTGCGACCTATTCATCGAATATGTGAGTGAACTGAATATGTGAGTGAACTCAGAGCTGATTGATACTGCTAGCCAATACAAACAAGACCACTTTCAATTCAAATCCGTGTTGCGTTACTGCATGGATTGAACGTGGAAGCAGTTTGTTAATCAAACTGCCAGCCGTCTCAACAGACTTACGATGGTAATTAGCCAAGTAGGTCTCCCATGGTGGATACAGCCGCTTGGAATTCTTCTTGCGTACTGGCTTTAACGACTGATGTAACAATATCTTCTATCTCATAATTATTGTATGCTTTGTCACCATAGCCCGGTGGCAAGTCGAAGTCAAACCACTGTAACCCTTCAACGTCCCCTGTACTGGCTGGGGTCACAAAAAATTCAACAGGGTGTCGACTCGCAGTCACTAGCAGATGAACTTTCAAGCCATAGAAATACCGACGTTTGGACGCTTGATAGCCTCGATATGCCTTATCGGTATAGATTTTTGACCGACGAATGCGGAACAAACAGCAATTGGTATGGTATCCAGTGCATAGATTTTCTGTTGATTAAGTTGCACATAGCTTCGTCCCAAGATTTTGAACAATGTGGTGAACATCGGTTTAATTCGATGAAGTCGTCGGTTTAATCGACTTTTTGAAAGCATCTTGGGTATATAGCCATGAGTCTTTAGAAAGTCACAAGTGGTTTGCAAGTTTGCCCCGAAGAACAACGCAGCGACGATGCCGGTGGTCATCACTTCGGCATCAGACATCTGCGTTTGTGGGTGTGGTTTTGAGTTGAGTGCTTCTAAGAGCTTGTCACAGAGATAGAAAATGGTTACAATTTGGATGTCCATGGGTTTCTCCTTTGAGGTATTATGGTTTGGATTACCTCTACTTTAACGGAAAACCCATGGATTTTCAATTACTAGCAACTTGGGTTATTCTAGCAATTTCACCTTTATTTTTCAACCACATTCCCTAAACCTCATCATGAGCACTTTATCCCAGATCGCGGCGAAGTTCCGCTTCCGATGCCAAGTCCGCGACCGTCCCCGGCGGATGCTTATACCAGCCGGGGTCGTCATAACTGGTGAGATTTTCGCGGATTTTGACGATGGTAAACATCCCGCCCATCGTAATGTAGTCAAACGGACCGTATGCCCCGACCATGGGAATGCTGTTTTTCGGCACAGCCATGTGCCCCGATTCGACGTGAATCCCATGTTCACCCATGCCGTGCTCGCCCATCGTCATATACGCAGGCAGAAGTTGGCGGATTTTCTGGTCAATGTTGCCCTTTTTGATGCCGACCACGTTTAAAAATTCGTGCCCCATCTGGTTCATGACATGATGCGTCATGTGGCAGTGCATCGCCCAATCCCCCGGATCGCTGGCAACGAACTCAACATCGCGGGTTGTCCCCACCGGAACGAGAACTGTTGTTTCTGGCCATTGTCCTGAAGTCGGGATTCGCCCACCTTCTGTAGCGGTGATTTTGAAGTAGTGCCCGTGCAGGTGAATCGGGTGATGGTCCATCGCCGAAAGATTGCCGAAGCGAATCCGCACCCGGTCGCCCAGTTTGGCGACCAGCGGCTCGGTTCCGGGGTAACACTTCGCGTTCATGGTTAGGATATTGAAATCGTTCATCTCGTTAGGGTTTGGCGTGGACGTCCCCGGATCGATCCGCCACTCGCTTAACATGATGGCAAAGTCCCGATCTACTTGGTAATGGGGGTCAGGTTTTCTGGGGTGGAAAACCATCATGCCGAGCATCCCCATCGCCATCTGGGTCATCTCGTCGTGGTGGGAATGGTACATATACGTGCCTGATTGTCGAATTGTCCACTCGTATTTGAAGGTCTCCCCCGGCTGGATAGCTCGCTGGGTCAACCCACCCACACCGTCCATCCCATTCGGTAGAAAGACGCCGTGCCAGTGAACAGCGGTTGGTGCCTTGAGCCGGTTGGTCACATAGATGCGGACGCGATCGCCTTCCACGGCTTCAATGGTCGGTCCGTGCACCTGCTCGTTGTAACCCCAGCACTTCGCTTTCAGACCAGGGGCAAATTCATGCCAGACTTCTTCAGCGATAAGGTGAAAGACTTTTACCCCATCAACAATCTTCCACGGTAGCGGTGCACCGTTCGGTGTGACGACCGGCGTGTAGTCTTTATCAGGGATACCCGGGTCCATCGCCGGACGATTTGAATTGCCTGCGTAGGATTTCTGCCATTGGGATTGGGCGGCTTCTACACCTCCCGAAGCCCCGAAAGCGAAAGCCCCGCCAACGAGAGCACTCGTTTTCAAAAGATCCCTTCGGTTCATCTCAATGTCCTCCTTCCTGGTTTGTCAATGACAGTTCAGCCATGCGGTGAAGCCGGTAGGGTCGAAAAGTGAATCCCACTAGCCGACCGTTGAGAATCTGTTCCAGTTCCGCTCGTGCGACATGATAATTGTAGAGCGACTGGATATATTCCCGACCGGCGTCAATCTCGCGCTGTTTTGCGAGTAACAGGCGTAACGCACCGACCTGCATTGCATTGTACTGTAGTTGGACCTGTTCGAGAATCTTCTCTTGGAGTGGAAGTATTTCATTCTGATAAGACAGTGCGGTCTGTCGAGCGGTCAATAGGCGACGTCGCGCGGCGCGAACCGCGGAGCGGATCTCAACCGCCAGTGCGTGGTATTCACCCTGCTGTCGGCGTAACTCTGCCGCTGCCGCCGCTCGCTGCCCCTGATTTCGATCGAAAAGTGGAATCTCAAACCCCAGTGCGGGTCCCGCTGCCCACGCTCCTGCTTCCTGCTCAATCTCCCCACCGATTTCCAAATTCGGCACGAGAGACATCGCTTTTGCCACGCCGAGTTGTTTCCCGATGGAAACGATGCCCCGCCGTGCAATGGCAAGGTTGATGCTGTTTTCAATCGCCCGCTTTTCGAGGTTGTCGAGTCCTATTGCTTCAGCAGGAATGTCGCGGAGTCGAGATTCGACTCTCCACGCCGTATCCTCTCCCCACAACCCCATCAAAGCGTTGAGTTGCTCACGGTTTTCAGCAAGCGTGACCTCCGCAGCAGCGAGTTCTAACTTCGATCGCTCATAGGACGTTTTTTGAAGCAGTAGGTCTAGCTCCGGGACATTCCCCGCTTCGACAAGCTGTTGGGCGAACTCGTAACCCGCCTGCGTTGCCAAGACGATCTGCTGGAACATTTCCAACATCTGCTCATCAGCTTGAACGCGGTAGAATGCCATTCGCGTTTCCCCTGCCAAATCCACCACGGCAGCCGTCATGCGCAGTTTCGCTGCCTCGAACTGGGATTTCGCTACCGATTTGCGCATCGGCGCGTACAGCATGGAGAGGAAATCCATTTCGACTTCAAAGGTGTACGTGCTGTTGTCACGGAGTTTGTCCACCATCTCCTCGTCGGAATCAGAGGGGCCGAAGGTCGTTGCGCCGTGAAAAACCGGATTCGAGAACAAGCCAGCGTCAACAATGGCAGCGTGGGCAATCCCCAATTCCTCATAGGTCGCTTGCAGACGATGGTTATTCAACAGCGCAATTTGAACGGCAGCATCGACGGTCAGCGGCTTATCCAACAATTCTCTAATTGCCTGAGCCGCTTCATCATCCGCAGCCGTGTCCGCATTCCAGTGAATACGGTAGCCAATACGGTCATCCACCTGCCGCTGGACTTCGCTGAAACCCGTTTTTTTCGACACACCGGCGCAACCGATCAGGACGAATGACGCCGCGAAGAACAACACGGCGCATCTCATTTTTTCGTTCATCTAGTAAACTCCTCGTCTGTTTTAATAGTTATGTTCGTGTGCATCGTGTCCATGAGGGTCTTCCGATTCATCCTCGTGATGCTCCATCTCCTCGTGCTCCTGTGTTTTGTGCATGTCATGATGGTGATGCTCGTGTCCACCTTTTTCCTGCTTATGCTCGTGAGACTTCATGTCCTCGTGTCCAGACATATCGGTGCTTGAGACGGGCATCTGCATTTTCGCGCTGTGGCACTTGAGCATCGCGCTTCCGAAATACGGGTTGCGGACGTCCTCGCCGACTTGCAGCCAGATACCCCCTTGCGGGACATCGGACGCCATACCGCACACGTAGCTGTAGACCGGACTCTCGTAACTTGCTGGCACACTGACAGCGGCAACGAAGTGATTGAGGACATCGCTCAACGAACCGTAGGCGACACGCGCAGCTTTGATGTCCGAGAGATCGCCGACTTCATGTCCATGGTCATGGATGGCCTCGGTATGGGCTTCGTAAGAATGCCACAACTCGGCGGGCACTTCGTGTTCAAGCGTATGGAGGGCTTCGAGCATCGCGTGCGCCTGCGCGTTGACATCTTCCATCGTGTCGGAAGCGAGTTGGTCGCCGATGACGAAATAGGCGTCTAGCATCATCGCCAGCGCTTCTTCGCCTTCCTCCGACAACGACGCAGCCCTGTGATGCGCTGCGACGCCTTCTTCAGTCATCGCCATCTCTTCCTTTAGCGTGTCTGGTGGAATTCCAAAGACAGTCTGCGGCGCACCAGGATGCGCCGGATGGTCCTGTGGAGTAGCAACTTCGACTGTTTTGCCGCCGCATCCAACGACAAGCGACGATACAATGATGAGTCCAAGGATAAGTGTAGATACGGTTCGTTTATGGAAGTTGAAAACCCTGGATAACATGAGCATAGCCTCCGTTTTGGGTAAAAAATGATCAAAGATAGGTTTTGGGCGTTTCAACATAGACGCGCAGAAACGCCGATCGATCAATAGATTTTGAGTCTTTCAGATTTGGGAAAGCGTGGAGGAGAAAATCAGGTGAAAGGAAACGGAGGGGCGCGGGGGGAAATCTGCTGAGTAGGAGAATCTTTGTAGGGTTTGTAGGCGAATTGAAGATAGGAAGTGAAAGAAACGGAGTCGGAAGAAATCTTAGGAATTGCAGGGATTAGCGCAACAAATGAGAACTTGCCTTTTTGTATTTGTGAGACGAGCTGAGGTTCGCTGGCTCCGAGCAATTCCCACCGGTTTAAGCAACAATTGTCGTCTCCATCGTTTTGGCTTTCGTGGGGGCGGGCTGGTTGATTTTCAGCATGACAGCAAGTTGGATTGTCTGTTTCAGCGGTGGTTTGTGACAAGGTCAGAGACTGCCGATAGATCGAGGCTTTATCGGATTCGGCGTCTCCACAGTCTGCTTCTCGGAGTGCTGGACATAGCACCGGGCAAAGAAAATAAACTGAAGATATCGAGAGTAAAACCAGCGCGTAAACGTCCTTGAATTTCATCAAATTACCGCCTCCCATGCAATAATACTTCTACGCAATAATAATAATTATACCCGGCTTTGCGTATGGAAGTCAAATTTTTCGCCAGGGGCATTTAATTCTCGGCTTTGACCTCTCCCCCGGCCCCTCCCCCCGATTTCTCGGGCAGAGGGGAGCAAAGGCCTCCCGAAAACACCGTCTGGCGCGAGATTTGTCTTCCCTTCTTTGCAGCGGAGAGGGGGTGAGGAGATGAGGTTCGGAGAATTAAACGACCCTAAATTTTCGCTCAGAAAAAACTTCCAAACTCTTGCAGAGACTAACCCATAACCGCCTCTTCCTGTTCAACCGCAATCGAGAACCACCTATACAGCGCCGGAATCACTAACAACGTCAAAATGGTTGATGTGACCAAACCACCGATCACCACCGTTGCCAAAGGACGTTGTACCTCGCTGCCAGTACCATGGGACAAGACAATGGGGACGAGCCTAAGCCCAGCCGCGGATGCTGTTATCAGCACGGGACGTAGCCTCAAGCAGGCGCTGCGAATACATGCGTCGGTCATGGGAATTCCCTCCTGTAGGAGCTGGTTGAGGCAGGTCACCAAAACCATGCCATTGGCGAGAGCAATCCCGAAGAGCGCAATGAAGCCTATCGATGCCGGGACAGACAGGTTTTGCCAACTCTTTGAGAGACCCGGAAGCTAAGATAAATCGTTTGATGAAGTGAAGATCTCCTTCGCTCAACGCAGACAGCCACTTCGGGATTTGCGCTTCGCTTACAACCGGGGAGATTGTTTCGGAGGAGTTCGATTTCACAGTAACACCCAACGCCCTTGCAAACGCAGTTCTGCCAGTAAGGCTTGATGGGGTTGGCACGCCGAAGCAGACCCTTCTGTTGCAGAACTATCTCAACCCGTTCAACCCTGAAACGTGGATTCCGTATCACCTTTCGGAAGCTGCTCCTGTAACCCTATCAATTTACGACACGACCGGACAACGGATACGGACGCTTTCGCTTGGATTCCAGTTAGCAGGCTTCTATCAAAGCCGTCCACGCGCTGCCTATTGGGATGGGTGCAACGACTTGGGTGAACGGGTTTCAAGCGGGGTCTATTTTTACCAATTGTCCACCCCATCTTTCTATCGGATGAAGCGGATGGTTATTGTGAAGTAGCCTTGGGTTGGTTGTTGCAACAATCGTCAATTGAAAGGCGGAATGACACTACCAAGTACGAGTGAAACTTAACCTTCCGGTCAGCCCGGTTTGCTCTTCCGCTTTTTTGGTGTCATACCCAACAAGTATGCCGAGAGTGTTATTTTCGCCGTAGCCGATGTTGATTCGCGGACCGACTACGAGACTGAAACTGTCACCCTTAACAGCGGGGATGGAAACACCAAGGTCAAACTCTCCGATGGTATCGTTGATGTAAATATTAGAATCGAGCGAGATGCCGCCAACGGAATGGGTTGCCCCGATTAGGAAATGCGTTCCTAAGGTATCGGTATCGACGCGGAACCAGCCGGGAATGCGGGTTTTTTCGGCTGCCGCTTCACTTTCATCGCTCTCTGCCCAGACTGAACTACTCCCAACGGTCACGATACAAACGATTATCAAAACATGGGTGAATCTATACATTTTGCTTTATATCCTTTCTTGTAATAGACTAGGATTATGCCTTTAGAACCTCAATACCGTAGGCGGAGTATTCTTGCCCCGCTCCTCAATTATACCCTTGGCAGCCGATTTTTGAAATTAAAAAATTTGTCAAAGTCAATCCGCTTGTGCTACAATAACCCAAATTGCTACCTAAACTGAGGGGTGTGCATAGTAGTTCATTGGAAAACAGCCGCCATATGAGAGATATTGCGAGCAGGTAACTTCCATATGGCATTGGCAATCATAGCCACTTGCACTGATAACACCCCGATAGCTAAACAACAGCGTACATTGAAAAACCCCTTGACCGGTAACTGCTTCTGTTGAGGAGTGGTGCCTATCACTTTAGCAATCAAGTCAAACAACGGTTCAACCGAACTGCGACGTTTGCTTAAACAGAGACGCTGCTTGGGTTGGTTGATAAATCGATGATACGCCTTGGCAAACCGTCCCTTTGTCCATCTAAGTGCCGGGGTAATCAAAGCGACTTGTGCCTTCGCCCAACGACGGATACGGTCTGCTTGGGTATAGGCATCATCGGCAGTGAGTGTCTGCGGTGAAAGTTGTGTCAGAATCTCAGACGCTTTAGCATCTATCGCCCAACTTTCGGAGACCGACGCACGGTGCACAGTTATCAGTGTTGGGAACGCACCTTGTGTGCAGATAATGTGAAGTCCGTAGCCATAGACCCAGCCATGATAACCACTCTTGCTCCACGTGGCATCGGTGTCGAGGTTGCGTAGATGTTTAGGTGCTTTTCCTGCTTTGCGGTCAGTTTGATGCCAGACGGGTCCTCGTGCCTTAAATAAACTTTTGTCGGCTACCAGATGAGCCAAGTTGAATTGTTGGGACAAGTCAGTGGCATACTGACCGATAAACAATACAAATGCCTCTATCACTTCATATAATGCCTTATAGCGACGTGCAATCGTGGTTCGATGAGGGGGCTGTTGCCACCCCAGCATTTGTAACACTTCTGGGTGATTGATTAGCCACCGCCATTGCGTTTTGAAGCCATAGATGCCGTGAAACTGCATCAACATGAAGAAAATGATAAACGAGGTGGTTGAATATGTCAATGGTTTTGCGTGTGTGACACCTGGTTTGTCAATACGGTGTTGCATAAACTGCTCAAAGAGTTGCATAATAAGAGTGACATAATCAGCCAACATTGGTCTTTGTACCATATTGGGGCTCCTTTTGCTATGATAACAATAGGAAACCCTTTTGGCTTGATTATGTCAACTATATTTATGCACACCCCTCACCTAAACTGGAAAAAACATTATTTGTGCAGAACGTTCAGTGTAGGTTAGGTTGAACGGTTAAAAGCGAATCCCTATCAAGGACAAATAGAGGTGCTGCCTTTCAACAACACGGTCTTATAGTGAAACCCAACCTCTCCATCCAACCGACGCGCTGATTATCAAGTGTTGGGTTTCACTCTATTTGTGAGATTTCAAGCAGAATCGAATCCCGCAATCCAAGTGTAATGTTTGGTATTTTTCATTGGTTCCGTTCAACCCAACCTACGTGCTATAGACATATCGCTCCATATGACCCGGCACGCTGCGCCGCCCATTGCTGGGTCATTGCGAAAGGTTGAGCACCTCGACTTTAACGAAAAACCGATGAATTTTCAATAGGCAGCAACTTAGATTATCATATACCCATTTGGGTATCAAATTGAACGGAGAACGTTTTGAATAAGCGGATTACCTCAATACCTATTGTGCTAGCACTCTATACAATCCTAATATGTATTCCATCTTCGGTATATGCCAAAAAGGGGGTAAGACAGCAGATTCAACTGAAAGCAGGCGCGGCGTTGCAGCGGATCAAATCCGATTCAGAAACCCCTGTCCGTGCACGATGGCATCAGAACCGGGGGACAGTCCGCAACCTTTACAATTTGACACTGCCTGCCCCGATAGGAACGCTGGAAACATCAGTGCGTCAATGCCTTACCGACTATTGTGACCTTTTTGCGATGACTGATCCAAACATCGAGTTGCGTCTCACGGATATCCAAAACAGCTTAACGGGCAGACATGTTCGATTCCATCAATACTACAACGGTATCGAAGTTTACGGTGCAGTGACCTCGGTCCACACCAACCGCTCTGGGCAGATACGAGTCATCCACAACAACTACTTCCCACAGATCAACATCAGTACAGCGGCATCGCTCTCCCCGGAACAAGCAATCAGTATCGCCATTGCCGAGTCCGGTGCATTCGATTTGCGCAAGCCGCCGCGTGTCAACTTGGTAATTTTCCCGGATCGTAATACGGGACAGATAGGCGACTATGCTAATGCGTATCGCCTCGCTCACCGCACAATCGTGCACTCCCGTCAACCACTCGCAAGTTGGGAGTATATCATTGACACCAACACCGGCGAGCTGTTGCACCGACGGAACCTGCTCAGGTTTGCTGACGGACAAGGGCGCGTCTTTAACCCGAATCCTGTTGTCGCCCTTAAAGATTTCACGCTCATGGACCAAGATGATTCTCCTGACGCGATACCAGAAGCAGCGTATACGGATGTGATGCTACCTGAGTTGGACGGGAGTGGTTTTCTTGATGGGCCTTACGCGAGTACGAGATTGACCGAAAATCGTGCCAACGAGCCGACGCTGGGGTTCAACTATCTCCGAGATGATCCCCGATTTGAGGAGGTGATGGTCTATTATCACGTTGATGCCGTTGGGCGTTATTTGAAAGGACTCGGCTTCGATTTCGTGGACAATTGGCAGATTCCTGCGAATGTGCATTTCGGTATGACGAGGGCTGGTTTCTATAACGATAGTGAGGGATCGATTAATTTCGGAGATGCCGGTGTTGATGTTGCCGAAGATGCTGAAGTGATTATCCATGAATATGGTCACGCGATCCTTGATCGACAGGTCCCTAACATTAACAAGGGCGAAGGTGGCGCGATACACGAAGGGTTTAGTGATTTTCTCGCAGCCAGTTTTTTCAGTGCCGTGAGCGATGGTTTTAGTGACTCGATCGTTTTTGAATGGGCTGGTTCAGGTGACCCTGAGATTTACACTCGTCCCGTAACTGGTAACAAGCGTTATCCCGAAGACATTGTGGGTGAGCCACACACCGATGGAGAGATTTGGTCTGCGGCACTATGGGAGATTTTTGAGGCGATTGGACGCGATGCGTCGATCCGCTTGATTGTCGAGAGCCATTTCTTCCTCTCACCCGACACGGAACTTGTCGATGGGGCATCAGCGATTTTTATGGCGGATCAGGAACTGAATGGTGGAGTAAATTTCGACCTAATTTTGGGAATTATGGAGAACCGTGGATTCTTTACGCTGCCCAAATTGGCATCGGATGCCTTTGAGGAGAACGATACAGCGGAGACCGCAGCCGCGATTGAGCTCCCGTTTGTCAACGGAGAACTGTCCGTCCACACAGCGGACAATGATGATTACTATAGATTCCGTTTGGATGAGACAATGCAGGTTGGGTTGGGAATTGATTTTCAACCCATTTACGGGGAGTTGATGCTAACATTGATGGGACCTAATGGTATCGAGCTTGTTACCTTCGAGACGAAGGATGTTACATCGCTTGAATTAGTGCCGGGCGATTATGTCGTTGCAGTTTCGGGCATCAACGGTGCGACTAACGATTATAAACTAGCGCTTATCGTTGACAACCACGGCGATACGCCTGACACAGCGACATCTGTGGCGATCGGCGACACGATAGAAAGTTTCATCGACTTCAACGGAGATACGGATTTCTTCGCGATTGAAGGTGAGAAGGGGCAGCGCATTGAAATCACTATTACGACAAAGAACTCCGACCTCGACTCTCTGCTCGTTGTCTATGGACCAGATGGTGAGCTCTTTGCTAAAAGTGATGATGTCTTGCCGACCATCGGTCCGGAGCCGATTCCCGAACTAAATCCGCGTGGGATTGATTCCCGCGTGAGTGAAAAACTACCAGCCAATGGAACGTACCTGCTCGCTGTCAGCAACATTGCACTTCCCAATCTGAATGCCCCCTTTGGCGGTCTAAACTACTCTTACACACTGACGATCAGTGGGAAGACCGATGACCATGCAGCGTGCGGTAGTGGCGAGGAAACGCCATTGACCTTCGATGCACCTATAACAGGTATCATTACCCTTAGCACCCTTAGCGGTGATCCTACATCACCGGATCCTCAAGACTCGGAACCCGATCTTCATGACTCGGACGGTTTCCGCTTTGAAGCGTCAGAGGGCACTGTCATTGCCCTACACGTTGAGGTAGAAACGCCTGCACGCGAGGTAATATTTATGGTGACCCTCCTCAGTCTTTTGGATGCATCTGGAGAAACGTTGGTATCTACTCGTGGCGCTCCTAATGGCTTAGAGGTGCGGATTGATGGATTTCTCATCCCTGCCGATGGCGAGTATTGTGTTGATGTTGCCGGTTTCATAGGAGGTGCGGTTGGTTCCACTTATACCTATACGCTGACGTTATCTGAGGGCGAACTGCCCGAAGATGATCACGAAGATCTGAAAGGGAATCCAACCCCCTTAACGGTGGGTGTTCCTGTCGAGGGAGCGATCAGTTTTGTCGGGGATGCCGATGCGTTTCAGTTTACTGCTACAGCGGGACAAATCATTACGTTAGCGGTGGACGGGCAACCCGCCACTCCGTTCTCTCGTTTAGTTTTGACCCTGTATAATAGCGATTTACAGCGTTTAGCCGAGGTTCCGCTCTTTATAGAAGGTATTGATTCGATGCTAGAAGGATTTGAAATTCCTGTGGACGGAATTCACTATGCCGAGATTAGAGATATGTTCGGAGGAAGTGAAGCGAATTTTTCCTACACACTGACCCTGACAATCGAAGAGGGAGATGTTGAGCGTAAATTTCCCCCTTATGATGTCAACCAAGATGGCAAGGTGGACATTTTTGATCTCGTGCTTGTCGGTCAACATTTCGGCGAAAAATTCATTAACGCCACGCCAACTGCAGATTTTGGACAGTTCCGTTCGGTATCGCCCGAAGGGGAGTTGCGGCTCCTGATGACCCCGAGTGTGACGGATACACGACAATTGACCGTCTCAATCCACACCACAGCGATTGCCGATCTTTACGGCTACCATTTTTCAATCCAGTACGATCCGGCGATATTAGAGTTCCTTACTGCATCACCAAGCCCGGTTTTAGCCGCTGCGCTGCCCCAAAGTTACTGGCATATCTCCCAGCAAGGGACACAACTGAAGTTCACACAGACACGTCAAGCAACGCTGAAAGGTGTGACAGCAGAGGGTTCACTGGCTATGCTTGTTTTTCATGTCAAAAAGACGGTGCCCCCGTCGTCGCAGCCCCCCATCCGGCTCGTTGACCTGCAACTGGCGGATTCGCTGACAAGAGCGATTCCGGTGCACGTGGTCGGTGAGCGAGTGTCAATGACAGAGCTATTCCCTGAGAAACCGATGTTGCTGCAAAACCACCCGAACCCGTTTAACCCGGAAACATGGATTCCGTATCAACTCTCTACCGATTCAGAGGTGGTTATCTCAATTTACGATACAAACGGTGAGCGTGTCCGTCAATTTGACCTCGGCTATCAGCACGTTGGGACATACATTACTCGCGGTAGGGCGGCCTACTGGGATGGAGAAGACATGTATGGTGAGCAGGTTGCGAGCGGCTTATATTTTTATCAGATCCGGGCGGGTGCGTTTTCTGCGACCCGCAAAATGGTTATCGTCAAATAGTTAACTCAGGTTGCCACCTATCGCCCCGCTAGGGCTTTAGGTGACAACTTGAGTGTTTTTACTATAAATCACTTTACTCGCAGCTACTTCAGGATAACCATAAGAGAGTGACCCCGAAACCTTTTGAGTTGAAAAAGGATGAAAACCGCGCCTTGCTAATCTTATTATAAAAAAGTGCTCCCGATCTTTGCAAGAAAAAAGCAAAGGAAAACTAAACGCCCCTAAATTGCGACAAAAAATTTGTCAAAGTCAATCCGCTTGTGCTATAATATCATCTCTAATTTTCAAGTATCTCACGTTTGAAAGAGGTAAAGGTTCTTGCAGAACAATCGAACCCACATCAATCCAACCGGCTGGGTAATTGCAATTGGGATTTTTTATTCTCTGATGGCAATAAGCCTTGTCGGGCTCACATATGAACACGACCACAATATCCTCGGTTCGACTGATTGTTCTGCTTGCTTCTTCAGTGCCAACCACCTCGGTATTGAGCTCCATGCTGTTGACTTCACCAATCTCGATACCTGCATCTCAATTCACTCCCCTTTCGACCTTACTTTCATCTTCACGACACCTGTCAACAATATCCAAAGTCGTGCCCCACCAGCGTTCTCCATTTAATCTCCTAATCTAACCCATATCTCTGCTTTTTTGACCCAATCAATTTCTATCTTTTCCCTGGCTGATCTGTATCTGACTTTGGCGGTAGTCTGCCTAAGTCGTGATGCCGGGAAAAACAATTTATCTATATTTTGGAGGACATGATGTTTACCTGTTTTTTTAGATTCACTCTGTTACTACTCGCATTTGCTGTGCTGTTCGCCGCTTGTAGCGAAGATGATAATCCCATTGTTGACCATGACGACGAACCATTTCATGCCGATGCCGACGGTTTTATCCTCAAGGTTGACGGGAACGAGATCTACCGCCAATTTCAGGGGACGCATACGGGAGGTATCACCCTCAAAGTCGGGGAGGAACTGGATGTTCTCGCCGTGTTCCTTAACCAGCATGAAGAGGAATTTTTCCCTGAAGCCCCGGAAGAGGGCGAAGATCACGACCACGACGATCATGGTGAGGAAGAGGTGTTTGCCTTAGCTCTCAGCGGATTTGATTCATCAACCATTGAAGTACACCTTTACGAAAGTGAGGAGGACGACCATGAAGATGATCACGCTGAAGAAGGCGAAGACCACGACGATGAGCTCGCCGAAAAATTTACCTTTGAGGTGAAAGGGCTTAAAGCCGGAAAAACAGAGTTCAAACTCCAGCTATTGCACGGCGACCATCCTGATTTCACGGCGGCGTTCTCGACTCCCGTAACGGTTACACCGTAGGGAGCATTTGCTTGGGAGATTGTTTTGTCGGATTGCCAAATCCAACAGTTGGTCTAGAGTTGGCAATCCAGACAGAGCAAAGTGAAAGTGGAACTACCCGAACTGAGTAGATTTTGACACAACTCTAAGATCAGAGGCTTCCGATGAAACGCTTAATCTTTTGTCTATTCACCATTCTCCTGACTCATAATGTAGACGGGGTATCCTTGTCCCGCCCCGTTTCCGTTTCAGGGCAGGTGATTGATGCTGAAGCGGAAACTCCCCTTGTGGATGTCCATGTATCCCTGTTACGCAAAGCAGAAGGCGCATCTGTGTTCCAAACCGATAGGACTGGACAGTTTCGGTTTGATGGAATTGCGGTGGGAACGTATACACTTCGATTCAATCACGTTGGCTATGAAACGTTAGATCAAGAAATCGTTGTCAAGGCGGACTCGACAACGATGGCAGTGAAATTGAAACGCAGTCCGCTCCAACTTGGAGAGATTGTTGTTACACCCGGTGACGAGGAGCACGCTCATTTTGAGAAAACCACCGACCTCAACCTTTCAGCGCAGCAGCTTGATCAGCAAATGGGAGTAACCATAGCCGAGACGCTTAGCGGAGAGGTAGGGATCGCCCAGCGGACGATGGGGCGAGCAACCGCGCGTCCGGTCATCCGGGGCATGGGCGGTGATCGGCTGCTTATCCTCGAAAATGGCGGGCGCACCGGCGATAAATCAGCGTCCTCAGCAGATCACGCGGTTGCAATTGACCCAACCACCGCGACAAATATCGAGATTACGCGCGGACCGGCGTCGCTAATTTATGGCTCAAGCACACTCGGCGGTGTCGTCAATGTCAAGCGCGAGACCATCCCGCAAACCCTGCCCCATCGTCCAACGATGAATCTCACATTTCAGAGTGAGTCGGTCAATTCAGGGCTGACCGGAACGACAGAGCTGACGATTCCGATTGGTAACCTTGCGTGGAGGCTGGAGTTGAACCGCCGCCACACCGACGATACACATACCCCCATCGGTATTTTAGAAAACACGTCGCTATCGCAAACTAATTTTGCGACCGGTATCTCAATGGTCAAGGATTGGGGACACATTGGGATTTCAGGCGGTAATTACCGTTCAGATTACGGGATTCCCGGTTCGCCGGAAGGACACATCCAAGGCGTCACTATCGACCTCGACCGCCAACGGTATGAAGGTAATTTTGAGTATGGGTTTCAGCAGTCGTTTCTTGAGAAACTGAAACTGCACTCGACCTACACACGCTATCAGCATCAGGAGATTGAATCAAACAGCACGCTCGGTGTTGAGTTCGGCCTATTGACATACAACGCGTCCGCATTGGCTTATCTGCACGGCGATGCAGTTGCCGGGGTTTGGGGCGAGTACCGTGACCATGCGACGGGCGGGTTTTACTGGACGCCGCACACGCGGGAGATGTCCTTGGCGGGTTTCTATTTCAAACAGAAGCGGCTCAACGCCTCCTTTACGTTACAAGGTGCAATTCGCTACAACATCAGACGGGTTGAGCCATTTGTGGAAGGTGCTGTCATCCGCGCAGGAACGGTGCAACGACGGGACTTCGGCGGCATGTCGAGTGCGGTTTCGAGTATCTATCATTGGAACGACAACTTGGGAACTGGTGCTACCTTGATGAAGACGTTTCGCACACCGGGAATCGAGGAACTCTTTTCAGATGGTCCGCATCTCGCAGCCTACTCCTACGAAATTGGTAATGCCGAACTCGGTTCGGAGGATGGCTTCGGGACAGAGGCATTTCTGCGCTATGCTGCCGAGCGCGTGAAACTAAATCTCACCGTTTTTCGCAACCAGATTTACAGTTATCTGATTCCGACCAACACAGGCGAAAAGGAGTGGGGGAGTGGTGCGGCGGGGTGGCTGTGGATATATCAATACCGGGGACAAGAAGCCATCCTTGACGGAGCCGAATTTAGCATTGACACTGAAATCGTCCCACGATTTCAGGCACAGGTGCGCATGAGTTACGTCAAAGGGACTTTGACAACCAGTGGATCACCGCTTGAACGCATCCCGCCGCTCAACGGAAAAGTGGCGCTGCGATACGTAACGCAGCCGCTAAACTTTCACTTCACGGCGCGATTTTCAGACGACCAGCATCGGCTCGGCGAATTTGAAGAGGCGACCGACGGGTACATCGTCTACGATGTGGGCTTGCAGTTGGCGTTTCCGATGTGGCGACTTCAGCATCAGATGGTTGTCGCGGTCGAGAATATCTTCGACACCGAATACCGTCAGCACCTTTCGAGAATCAAATCAGTAATGCCGGAGCCGGGACGGAACGTGAAATTTTTATATCGGCTGAATTTTTAAAGGTTGGCAATGAAAGTCGGGAGAACGTCAGATCAGTCAACACGGAATTTCTGCTCCACACCGTTGACAACAACTTTATAATCACCCGCCGGGAAAGTCCCAATAAAAACCTGCTCTTGATACTCCGTTACGACCGTCGCGCAAACACTATCTTTCGGACGTTTGGTTGTCATCTGGATGGTGATAGTGTTTCCTTCCCGCGCTTGATGTGTCTCATGGTGTACGGTACAACTATCCGGTAGATACCCAATGACCTCAACGGTAACTTGAACGGGTTTACTCTCCGTGATTAGTAGTTCAATCTCTTTGATGGACAGATCTGCAATAATCCACTGATCACCAACAACATCACTGTCTCTGTTCGATGGTTCACCGGTATCTGGTGGTTCACTGGTATCATTGAGCATATCATCAATGACGTTCGAGCAACCGATGCAATATATCATGCTGATGATTGTGACAAACTGCATGATACGATGAAGCAGTTGGAAAGGAGTTGTTTTCATGATGAATCCTTTCGATATGTGAGCGGTGCATTTGGGTTTACACTTAGAATACATCATTAGAAGCGGAATGTCAATAGATTAAAGTGAAAACACCGGCGCATTGTGCAAAGCATCGGTTTCAGAAACGGCGACATTGCATTATTGCCCACCTTTCCAAAAGTTCATCAAACTTGTTGATTAAAGAAATCTGCTAGATTACAATTGGCCAAAACGAGTTGATTCAAACAGAGCAAAGGTTAAAAATCAAATTGGAATTATATAATTCCGAAACCGCGGATGATTCCCAGGTCCGCCGGGGATTAGTATCAAGTATAAAGTGGGTTGTATTACGTTGAACTACGAATCAACCCAAAATGCTTATCCCTGAGTCAATCGGGGCAAATGAGAATCAATCGATGAAAACCGAAGCACTTCGTTTGACTCTTTTCGTGTGGATTTGCCTCTGCTTCTCCACGCTCAACCGGGTTTCTGTTTCCCAAAATTATCAGGATTATCAGACGTGGAATTTACCCGACGATGCGATTGCCCGCTTGGGAAAAGAGGACATTAGTCAAGGCGACAGAGTGGTCGCCTTTTCGCCCGATGGGAGACGCCTCGGTGTAGCAAGTACCATTGGCGTCTGGCTTTATAACGTGAAGACGACTCGTGAAGTCGCGCTCCCCACCGGGCATTCGGGTTGGATGCACGCTGTGGCATTCTCGCCCGATGGCACAAAACTCGCTTCGGGGTCATTCGAGGGGACGGTTCTGGTATGGAATCTGGAACCGGCTGATCACTGAGTCTGCGATGCCGGAGGGTAGGCTCCAAACGGTGCGGGTGGGGTGAGCGTTTTTTCGGTGAGTTAATGTCGTTGAATGTTACCACAATGTGAAAGCATATTGCCAACCGGCAACGAACCCCTAGTCAAGCTCCATTTGAGGACCGTCTAGGTGCTGATAGACCGGAACCCAGAGCTCGAGTGCGAAACGTTGTCCTGCTAAAAAACCACCGAGCCGGTCAGGGAAGATTAAGTTGGTACCCGCGAGAAGGCTTCCACATGTGCCGCCGCGAAGATGCGGAGCCATTGTGGGGGCCATTTCCGGCTTGAGGGCTTCATCGCTTCCGGCTATATTTCCCCAATTTTCAAAAAGTGCGCGAACTGAAACGCTAACCCAGTCGTTCAAGCGGCGCGCACCCCATATCGTCGACGCAGTGGCTGGGCCGAGACGGTAGCCTCGGCTGTTTTCATTCAATGGGACCGCTGCGCGCGTTTGGCCTCCAAAAGACCAATTGCCTAGCGTTGCGGTAAACGTTACGCTTGGCATCAGCTCAAAAGAGCCGGAGCCTAATTGCATGGGGTACGGTAGGAGACCGTTTTTACCCGCCTCCTCAATGGAGCCTGTGGGAATAGAGAACCCGGCATTGAAGATGAAGGCCGCATCTTGTGTCCGGAGAAGGGGAATCAGGGCGGAAAGTTTTAAATCACTTAGCCCGGCACTTTCCATCTCATGAGGTCCGACCGGATGGTCGTGGTCTCCATGAGCATGCGTGTGTGTTGCATCTCCTTCCATTTTCATGAAATTGTTCCGATAGCTCGTCATGGTCATGAGGGTGATGCGGTTATGTGGTGCGAACATCACCCCGAACATGTGCATCTGCATGCTCATGTGAGTGGGAGTTATCGCAAATTCTTCTAGGACCTCATCTGATGAGATTGGCTCGGTACCGACTCTGAGTCCATCCATTCCCATCCCCATAAAACGGTATGACAACATCCATTCACCCTTTTCATGGGTATGGTCGCCCATAACCCCTAGGGGTGCATGACTGTCAGGACGAGTTGATTCTTGTTCGGATCCAGCGGTTTCTCCATTTGCCAGAACCGTTGAAACGTCTGTGTTCGTCAACACGAATAACACCGATAGTATGATTGAACATTGTGTGAGTATCTTCATTGGACTGCTCCTTTTTGTGGGTTTATGCAATTTCCTAACTTACCTTTCGCATTATTTCGGAACAGTTTTTCTAATTTTTAGATCCAGTCGTAGCAAGGGTTCCCAACAGCCTGATTCGATGGATTGCCACATCACTGCAAAGGTCGTGTTTCTCAAGTGAAACGGCCGATTATTAGATCTGTGCTACGTGCGGGTTCGTACTCCGAAATTAAAAAAACTTCCTCGGGATTACGCGAAAGGTAGGTTTAAAGATGGAACCGACCTCGAATTGACAACCAATGGCAGCAACTTTCTGTTTGCTGGCGGTCCATGGCAGACATGTATTGATAAACAAGATTATATCTAGTTTTCATCTGCATTCGCAACAGCTATCATTGATTTAGTCAAAGCCTTGGGTTTGTCATTGGGCAGCCCTGCAGGTATGTATTGTCCCGGTGATAATACCCGCTTTGACAAAGCTTTCCCCTAGTGCTGTGCACCCCAAACCCAAATTAACTAAAAACCCTTTCCCTTCCTTTCAAACTTGATACTCTCTCAAGCCAACTCCCAACCATACTCCCTTGCGGCGACATAAGGAAGTTGTCCGCTCTTGAGCATTAACTCAAGTGGCGACTCCTTTTGGGTTAGCGGAAACGAGACCTTCGCTCGCCCAAGTCGTTCCGATTCGTAGGCGGCAAGGCACATCTCCAGAGCCGCTCGACCATCGTATCCGCTGGAGGGTAGCTCCTCCTGATCCGCGTCGAGACAGGCGACCATCTCCCACGCTCCTTCGCTCGGTGGATTTCCCGTCGCTTCACCAATGATCTCGCTTCCTACCGCCTCAATTTGCTCTCCTTCGCGGAAATCTCCCAAACCACCGTCTTTCCTCCAGAGCCGGATCAGCGGTTGCCAGCCACGATGCGGACGAATCTCTATCTTGCCTTCGCTTCCCTCAAGGAACAAGCACCCGTCCAGCCGGTAATTCCAGTGCCCCCCACTTTGGAACAAGGCAGTTGTACCGCTTTTGAGACCGAAGAAACTCGTGACCCTCTCACGTTCATTACTTCGATTGACAGTCGCGATCACCCACTCGGCATCCCCGCCGAAAAAGCGAATGGCGTCACAACTGTGTGTGCCGTTGTGCAGGAGTGTGCTTGTATCACCGTAGTTCTGCACCTCGATGTGTAAGAGATCCCCAATCTCGCCTGCGTCGACCATCTGTTTGACACGACGCCAGTTTGGTTCAAACCGCATTGTGTGGTCAATTGCCAGTTTGGCGCCAGACCGCTCACACGCTTCGATGACCCGATCCGCGTCCCCCATGCTCAACGCCATCGGCTTTTCGCAGAGAATCGCTCTGACGCCAGCCTCCGCTGCCGCGATCGTCGGCTCGACATGCTCGCGGTTGTGTGTTGTCACACCGATGATGTCGAGCACTTCTTTAGATAGCATTTCGTGCATGTCCGTGTACACCGCTGGAATCCCCCACTTCTCGACGAATCCTCTCACCTTCTCTTCAATGATGTCGCAAGCAGCGACAATCTCCACGCGATCGTGGAGCTGCTGAAACGCGGCAGCGTAGTTTCCACCGATGCTCCCACAACCGATAATTCCGACACGGTACTTTGTTTTGGGCATCTCCCTTGTCCTCCTATCTCCCTTGTCCTCCTATTTGAGTGCCAGCCAAAAGAAAGTGGAGTTGATTCTCAACTTTGCATAGCCCCGGTCGGTCGATGGTATTAAGCACGTTGTGCCGGACAAAAGGACTTTCCGTCCAGAGTAGTTTCGTTTTCGCCAGATCTTCAACGCAATTTCTACATTTTTAAGCGACCTCTATCAATTTCCCGCGTGATTTGAAACGCTATGAACAAGAGTGTTTCATACCGAAATTTTCGGACGAAGAGCGGAGTTCCGAAATTTGATTGGCATTCGGTTGATCCAAAATGGTAGAATTGAAGCCATTCGGGTGCGAAATCGGCGTGGGCGAGGTCCCACCCGACACCCATAACAACGGGCAAGGCCGTTGATGTGCTGAATTTGCTGACCTGAGCAGGTTCGCATAGATTGCAGTAAATCGCCAAAAGACAGGAGCTGAGTTCTATGATGAAAACCAATAAGAGCTGCTGCGTCGTCTTTGTCTCGCTTACCGGAGACCAACAAATCAAACTTTACGACCTGGACCCCAATTCGGGCGCACTACAACTGCGGTCGACCAGCAACGCCCATGGCCCCTCAGGTGCCCTCTGTCTGCACCCATCAAAAAAGGTGGTGCTAGCAGCCCATGTGGGGTCAACGACGTTGGCCAGTTTTCGTCTCGACGTAAACTCAGGTGAGCTTACGCTCATCAACAGGGTGGACACGGGCATCGGCATTCCGGCCCATCTAATCACTGATGGCAGAGGTCGCTTTCTGCTCACCGCGTACTACGGTGGGGGCGGTGTGACCGTGCATCGGCTGGGCGATGATGGCGCTATCGAACAACTCGTGCAGTATATCAATACCGGCGAGAAGGCCCACGCCATTCTCTTGGCAGCCGCAGATCGCTTCGTCTTTGTACCACATGTTTGTCCAACCAACAAGACCTGTCAATTTCGCTTTGATAGCGAGTCTGGCCTGCTAGTGTCCAATGACCCCGCCGAACTTTCACCACCCACTGAACAAACCGGCCCTCGCCATATCTGTTTTAGGCCCCAAGGAGATGTGGCCTACATCGTCAACGAACAGGGGAACACGGTGACTGCCCACCGCTTCGACGCAGAACACGGCACGCTTGAGATCTTCCAAAATATCTCGACCTTGCCATTGGATTATACAGAAGGCGGGGCCACGGCCCATGTGGAAGTGCATCCGAACGGCAAGTGGGTTTATGCGTCCAATCGTGGTCACGACAGCATTGTCGGGTTCAATATCGACCCAGGCGGCGCGCTCAACCCGTTTGGGCACGTTTCGGTCCCGGCGAGTCCGCGGTCATTCAATATTGATCCGACCGGTGAATATTTGTACTGCGCTGGGGAGGCTGCCAACATAATGACTTGCTATCGTGTGGATACGGCAAGCGGCGAGTTGCATGCGTTGGCAGACTACGCCGTTGGTAAGCAGCCGTTCTGGGTTATGGCGACCCCACTGGGTTAGGTCCGCTCAGGCTTGCGACCCAAAGTGTCCATCGGATCGAACGAAGATTTTCTTCGTATATATCAGGACTTACGCATTTTAAGGTTGCAGGTTCGCCTCAAATCCTTGCTGTCTCTTGAATCTTGAATCCAACACTGACACAAGATACATGAGGCCAGATACAGAAAACATGTAGATTTCTTATCGTAACTGCGTAAGTCCTATATATTTTCACACGAATGGGTGCAGCACACTGATGTGCCTTGCCGCTTGAGGTCAGCCATGCGTGTCATCCGAACTATCCAGGCGTCACGTACGACAAGTCCCAATCGCCGAGTTTACGTAGATCCATGCGTGAGCCCGACAAGTCGGACTCACCCGACGCCCGCCACGCGTCGATCTCGTCACGATGTCCCAGCCGCCGTAGCGCGTTCCACATGGCGCGACAGTTAGCGCGCCCCGAGCCCCCGGCGCAATCCCAAAAGAACATGTGCTCGACGCCGGCGCTATAGACGGTCGCCGCACGGCGCCGAAACGCATCCGGGGTCATGTGGCGCAGCATGAGATTCGGGGCCAGAATGCATGACGTTCCGCGAACTAGTTCAACGAAGAACTCAAGTTGCTTCGGATCGGTCCAGGCCATCGTGTTGCTGTCATAGTTCGCCCCCGACGTATAGGGGATAAGCGTGTCCACCAAAGCTTCGCCCACCCATACCGCCAGGTCCATCCCGTTGACCAGATTCTCCTGCCCGGTACCACCCACGACCGCTGATACCTCGATACGCTTGGCCCGCCCCTGTGTGTGTGTCTCCTGGTCCATCGCGTCGCGAACCTCTCGCATGAACGTCGTCAGAACGCCCACCCGATACGACAGCCAACGCGGATCATGCACGTCTAGTTCGCGCGGATTGTCGCCGAACTCTTGCTTGAATCCCGCGACGACTGGCGGCTCGTACTCCACCAACGGCATTCGGCGGTTGTAGAGCAAGCAGACGCCGTCGATCGGCCGCTGGGCCATCTCGCGAAGTAGCGAGATGACGAACTAGCGGACCTCCAGAAAACTGTAGGCCATTCGCGGCGTGCACCGGCCGGCCCGGTCCTCGCACCGCCACTCTGGATGCGCCTTGTAGAAGGTATCTCCCGAATTCGAATGGTTAAGTAGCGGTGGGTAATGAAAACCGGCTACCCGATAGCAAGCGTGAAACTGGAGTCCGATCTCGTGCGCATACTCAAGCGCAACATCGAATGGATCGATCGTCTGTTGCCGGAACTCGCGCCAGCTTTCGACGTGTAAACGGTCTCCGCGACGGCCGAAATCGGTGACATCAAGCGTGTGCCTCCGCCCAATCTGACTGAAATATGAGGTCTGGTTGCCACCACCCGCTTCCCAGTACATGCGCGAGAAATCTGTGTCACGATATGGCTCGATCTCGCGCCGAACGTGCTCAGGAGTGGTCAAACGGTACTGGTAGTGTGGCCCGCGGGCGTCGTTGTGAGCAAACAATCGCCGGGTGTCGGACTGCTGATTGTCTGCTTGAAAGACACGGGCCTCTGCATCTGTCAGCGGCACAACCTTGAGGTAAGCCACCCGTGCCGGCGAGCACTCGAACGAGCCAGCGGCGCCACCCGGGCGCAGATCTGCCCAATGTTCAAATCATGACCCGTCAGGTCGGTGATCCGCCAGAACATCTCGACGATCTGCTGACCATGATGCCCACCGCCGCTTTGCGGCGGCAGCGAGACCACCGTGAAGGTCTCGTCTCCACTGCGCTTGAGGAGAACCACTAGAGCTGGTGACCTTCCTCGGGAAATTGGCAAGACCCCAATAGACACCGCGTGCAGACCGCGAACGCCTAACAGATAGGTGATAGTGGGGGCCGCCGTCTCCGGCCCGGCCAGCAACATCACGCCGGATAGCGCGTCTGCAGGCGTGCAGCGATCCAAATCCGTCCGATAGTTAGGCTGTCCGCTCAACCAACCATCACCAATTCGGTCGATCGTTTCAGTTGCCATTTACAGCCTCCTTGCAGCTTTTTTGTTCTTTTCAAACTTAAAACGACTTGATTATTGTAGTACAAAGGGTAAGTCAAGTCAAGAATAAATTCAGTTGTAGTTCATGAATGAATGGCGCGGACTTAAGGACACATGAAATGCCGTAACCCCCTCTATCACTGGGCTGGTTCAATCTCAACGGAAGAACAGAGAGACGTGATGGAACCTTCAGGTAGTCGGCCGTTCCCTTGATGAGGCGATAAGAAGTTCGATAATGTACAGCGGGCGACTGACGCCTTCGCCGCGGTGGGATGTGCCGGAGTCGGATCCGGTCTGGACCGAGTTTGCCGACAAGGGATGGACGCATTTCGCGCGGTCCCAAGACGGCGGCGTGACGTGACACTACATGTATGCGGTCGACAAAGGTGAAGCCCGCACGTGCAAGGCCTCGGGCAGGTCAAGACGCTGACAGACGACATTGCCACAGCCACGTTCTGTATGACCGACGAGTATCATATCGATCACATCTGGCGGTCCACCGACAGCGGTAAGTCCTTCAATCTGAGCAATCCCATCACCCATCACTCGGCCGAGACCCATATCAAGCAACTTCCATCCGGCTGGTTGTTGGGCGTGGTCCGTACAGTTTACCCACAATACGAAGATTCGCGGAACAAGCGCACGACCATGATCGCCTCCGACGATAACGGCTAAACGGCTACACTTGGAGCGACCGTGTGATGCTCACGACCGAACTCGGAGACTGCCCAGGCGAGTTCATTTCCCTGCCCGATGGTCGGGTAGTTTTTCTGAAGTGGTACACACCGGCCGCCATCGTGGCCAGAGTTTCGCATGATGAGGGCCGAACCTGGAACGGGCCAATCTACCTAGTGCGCCAGATAGAGGGCGAGAACTCTGGCGTCTATCCGTCCAGTATGGTGATGGACGACGGGACGATTCTGACCATTTCGTCGACGCACGAGGGCACGCCGCTTCAGGCCATACGATGGAAATTGCCGCCTTTGTAGTGCTCGACTTCGCCGTAGCAGCGCCGGTCACCTGGGGCCGCTAGTCGACACGAGGAGGTGATGCGGTTTGTTAGCGAAGGGACGGCTGTTGGCGTTGTGGATATTGACGCGGCAAGTGCGGAGGCAGTCGCCAATGAGATCGGCAAAGCGGGCGGGAAAGCAAAGGCAGTTATCGGCGATCTGCTGCAAGACGAAGATGTCATTCGGGTAGTCGAGGCCGTGTGAATTCGGTCTGTCCGGAGCCAATCGAGACGCCAATGCTGAAGATCTTCATGGCCCGTCCAGACCAGCAGACCGACCCAGAGGCGAATCTGGAGATGATGGGTTACCCTCGGTCGGACGGGTCAGCCCAACGAGGGAGCGCGTTTGGTATAATTAAATAGCCTTTTTCCCACAGCGTGGCTTCCCACTCGGCAAGTTGCGCTTCATCCGGTTTTTCTTTGTTGAACTCAGGAATATCAACAATAGGCATAAAGCCTCTCCTTCAATTAGAAATTCTTGACAAGGCGCTCAACTCTGACTTTTGTTTCAACCTTCTTCAGATATCGCAAAAATGCCTCGATTTTCCGATCTTCTAACGAATTGCAATAAATTCCCTCACGTCAGGTTGGTAAAGTTTATCACAGATCTGCGGTAGAGAGCAGCCCAAAAGTGAGGGTTGTGCTTGACATAAACCGAAAATTTGTGTAAAATATTTAAATAGTTGAAGGTTGTTCTATTAACCCATCGCGGGGCAGCGAGAGTGAAGGAACAGTTTTGGTTTGCAAAGCCCCTTTCCATTTTTCAGCCAACCATTGTTTCCTGCCAAGCCCCCTGCCATTTGAACGACATCGTATCAGCCGGCTTTCCCGTTATCTTAGATTATTCTACCAACAACCTACAAGCCTACTGCTCCGTCAAGTTGAATCTGATGATAAATCCCCAAAGAAAGACTTACTGACCCAGAATATGCAAGGGATTTTCTTGATGTTTCTCTTGAAGAATACGAGAAAGATGGAAACAAGAAGGCATTTTTACGGGCGCTCCGGTATGTTGCTGAAGTACAAGGAGGAATTTCTCATTTAGCTGCAGAGACCAATCTGAACCGACCCAATCTTCACAAACTGCTGTCTAAGGAAGACAATCCAAGACTGGAGACCATAGGTGCGATACTCCATGCTTTGGGTTATCGTTTATCAGTCTCATCACTTGAGCGTGAAACGATTCCGTCTTGACGGGGTGATGGGAACGGGAAATGGAGGATGGGAACTATGTCACAACAATTTGGGACTAAAATCGGTGAACAAATGAGGGTAGCCCCAGCACGTTTCATCTATATGGACTGCCATGCCACCACGCCCCTTGACCCGCAGGTGCTAGAAGCGATAATGCCGTACCTGACCACCCATTTCGGCAACGCCGCCAGTAGCACACACGTCTTTGGTCAAAAAGCAAAGGAAGCGGTGGATCACGCTCGACAACAGGTCGCAGATCTAATCGACTGTTCCCCAGAGGAGATTGTATTCACTAGCGGTGCAACGGAATCTGATAACCTTGCTGTCAAGGGAGTTGCGTATCAACACAGACATAAAGGGAGTCATATTGTTACCAGCACCGTCGAACACCACGCGGTTTTAGATTCGTGCAAGGCATTGGAGGAGGCAGGCTTTGATGTGACCTATCTTCCCATTGATAAGTATGGTATGGTTCACCCGCAGCAGGTCGAAGATGCTATCACAGATCAGACGATACTAATTAGCCTGATTTACGGGAACGGTGAGGTCGGTACAATCAACCCCATCTCAGAAGTTGGCGAGATCGCCGAGCGACATGATATACTTTTCCATTCTGATGCAACGCAGGGGGTCGGCAAAGTTGAATCGGGCGTCAATAAACTGAAAGTGGATCTGATGTCGTTCACTGCTCACAAGATATACGGTCCCAAAGGCATCGGCGCGCTTTATGTCCGCAAGAAACATCCACCGATTCAATTGTATCCACTCCTTCACGGTGGCGGTCAGGAAAATAACATCAGATCCGGGACACTCAACGTTCCCGGCATCGTCGGTTTCGGGGCGGCTTGTGAACTTTGCAAAGAGGCGATGGCGGAAGAAGCGAAACGAATTGCGGCTTTACGCGGGCGGCTTCATCACGGGTTATCCAAACGAATCGATTTCATCCACCTCAACGGACACCCGAAAAAACGCCACCCCGGCAATCTCAATCTCAGCTTTGAGTTTGTTGAAAGCCAATCTGTATTGTTAGGCTTGAAAGAGATTGCGCTTTCATCAGGGTCCGCTTGTAACTCTGATTCCGTTGAGCCATCTTATGTCTTACGCGCGATGGGCGTCAAAGACGAACTTGCCCTCGCCGCTATCCGTTTCGGATTGGGACGCTCCAACACGGCAGAGGAAGTCGATGAGGTCGTTGATCGCGTGGCGAAACAGGTCACCCGTTTGCGCGAATTGTCTCCGCTCTATGAGATGGCGCAGGGTAGAAGCTACAAAGCAACAGCATAATAAAATCGAGAGGAAGTAAATGAATCTGTTCAAAAAAGGTAAGAATGTAGATACAAAAGATCAAGCACCTGCTCGTCCGCGCGTGGCGAGCCATCCAGAGCTCAAAATGGCAAATACACCACCGGCTGGCAGACCCACCACCCCACAGATGGGAATGCCACCACAGGGGCAACCGCAAAATATCCTCATCCCGGATGTCCAGTATAAGATTGCCGTGGCGAGTGGAAAGGGCGGCGTTGGTAAATCGACGGTTGCTACAAATCTAGCGATCGCTTTGGCGCAAAAGGGTACAAAGGTCGGGCTGATGGATGCAGATGCATACGGGCCAAGCATCCCCACCATGATGGGGGCGAAAGAACAACCGCAGACAAGTCCAGAAAAGAAACTCATCCCGATCGTCAGGCACGGCATCAAGCTGATGTCAATCGGCTTTCTGGTGCCTGATGAACAAGCGATGATCTGGCGAGGACCTATGTTACATAGTGCCGTCCGTCAATTTCTTGGTGATGTAAATTGGGGCGAACTGGATTATCTCATCATCGATCTACCCCCCGGCACAGGAGATGTCGCCCTCTCCTTAACGCAGTCGGTTCCGTTAACGGGCGGTGTGATTGTGACGACGCCACAGGATGTCGCGTTGGCTGATGTAAGACGCGGCGTCGCTATGTTTGAAAAACTGGGTGTACCGATTCTGGGGGTCATTGAAAATATGAGCTATTTCGCATGTCCTTATTGTGGAGAGAGAACCGCCATCTTCAGGGCAGATGGCGGGGTAAAAACCAGTGAAAAACTGGGGGTTTCATTCTTGGGGCAGATTCCTCTCGATCCTGAAGTTTGTACTGCTGGCGACCTTGGCGTGCCAATCGTCGCATCTCACCCGGATTCGCCGCAATCCGAAGCGTTCCGTAATGTAGCCAATCTGCTTGTGGAAGAGCTCCGTAATCAGGACTTAGAAGGGGAATTAACGATTATTTAGAATCCCCTTTCCCTATCCGTTCCTATATTTCACACCAATCGCTCAAGCCGAGTTTTCTGATATTGTCTGCTGAAGAAATCTCGGCTTTTGTGGTTTTATCTTACGTTTTATACTTATGAGGTATTTCCGATGAAAGAAAACGATCAATTCATTGCCGAACTTTCAGATATCGTCGCATCCACGTATGTGATCACCGATCCAACCTCGCTTTCCGTTTACGAGTGCGATGGTGCAACACTGTTCAAAGCAACCCCCGATGCTGTCGTTTTTGCCACAACGGCGCAAGAGGTCTCAGCGATTGTTAAGCTGGCGAACAAGCACAACGTGCCTTTCATTGCGCGGGGTGCAGGGACCGGCTTGAGTGGGGGCATGCTTCCTGTCGAGGGTGGCATCATTATTGCCTTAAACCGAATGAATCGTATCCTCGAAATCGACTTGGCAAACCAGCGGGCAGTGGTCGAGCCAGGCGTTGTAAACCTCTGGTTGACGCAAGCCGTTCAGGATGATGGTTACTATTACGCGCCAGATCCTTCTAGCCAGCAGGCGTGCAGCATCGGCGGGAACATCGCTGAGAATTCGGGTGGCCCCCACACCCTCAAATATGGCGTCACCTCAAACCACATATTGGGGCTAGAAGTGGTGTTGACCGATGGCGAGATAGTCGAATTCGGCGGCGCCGTTGAAGAGACCCCCGGCTATGACATTCGTGGCGTCATGATTGGCTCCGAAGGGACATTCGGCATCGTGACAAAGGCAATTGTCCGGCTCTCACGCCAGCCTGAAGGTTATCAAACCCTGCTTGGTGTGTTTGAAACCATCGACGATGCATCGAATGCGGTTTCCAGCATTATTGGCGCGGGCATCATTCCCAGCGCTTTAGAGATGATGGATCATCTTGTTATCAAAGCGGTTGAAGAGGCATTTCACTGGGGATTTCCGCTTGATGCGGGTGCAGTTCTCATCGTTGAATTAGATGGTATCAAGGCAGGAATGCAGAGTCAAGCCGAGCAGATTACTGAAATCTTCAATAACTACAACTGCCGGGAAGTCCGCTATGCCAAAGACGATGCCGATCGACAGAAGATTTGGAAATCGCGCAAAAGTGCGTTCGGGTCGTTTGGGCGGCTTGCGCCAAACTATATTACGCAAGATGGCGTGGTGCCTCGCACTCAGCTTCCCAAAGTCCTCAGAAGGGTCGCGGAAATTTCCGAAAAGTACGACATTCCGATCGCGAATGTTTTCCACGCCGGTGATGGCAATATCCACCCAATTGTGCTGTTTGACGAACGCGATCCAGTCCAGTGCGAGCGTGTCGATGCGGTGAACACAGAGATTCTCGTCGCTTGCGCTGAAGCCGGCGGAACCATCACCGGTGAACACGGCATCGGGGTGGAAAAAATGGACTACATGCCATTGATTTTCAGCCCAGAAGATCTGGCAGTGATGGCAACCATTAAAGAGATTTTCAACCCGTTGGGATTATGCAACCCCGGCAAAATTTTCCCAACTGCCGAATCGTATACAAAGCTTGGGTTAGAACAGTACGAAGCTGACTGAAAGAGAGGAGGATTTTATGAAATACTGGAATCAGGCTTTACAATTGGCCATTGTTGTCGTTGTAGCGGTTGGCATTGGGTGTGCCCCCCCGGCGAGCTCCCCAGAAGCCTCCCAAGCCCCAACTGATGAATCAGCAGCAGCGGAATCTTTATCCACCGATACCCCGAAACTGGATAATTTTGACCAACCAGATGGCTCCCTGTTTGAAATTAAAGAGCCAAACAAAATTGAAGGTGGGCAGTTGCATCTACAAGCCTCACAGGAAGGTGCGGTTCTGCTATCATCTGCGGAAAGTCTATCACCGAAGGAATACAACGTATCGGTCAAAGTCATGCCGCCAAGCGTTGGTGAATACGTTGGGTTAGCCTTTGCTGTCCGGGGCGAAAATTCACGTATTCTGTTTTATGTATACCGACCGGCGGGAGCAGATCCGTTCGGCAAGCGGTGTAACGTCGGAGTGGAGGGGTATGTTGGTGGAAGGAAAATGCGTGCGCCGGATATTCGTGTACGCGAAGTTAGCTTTCAAAAGGATGCCCCAATCAAGCTTTCCATACGCCACCTTGGCCAAAATGTGACGCTTTCGATTAACGACGAGAATATCGGACGCTTTCACGAGCGATCGCTAAAACCGGGCAAGGTGGGCGTGTACGGAAAATCTCAACACGGAGACAGTAGCCCCGCAATTGTCAAATTTAATAGCTTTGGGGTTGAGTAACTTATTGATAACCCAAGTTGCTAGGTTCTGTTGACATTTCAAGGGAGCCATATAAGAGTGGAGACAAAGCTGAGAAATCCAAAATAACGGACAGCTAGCTTCTCAAACCGAGAGAAGATACGACGATACCATTTTATCTTGTTGATGAAACATTCAACCCGATGTCTCTCTTTGTATAAGTGTTTGTCATACATTCTTTGGTCAACACGATGACTTTTTGGCGGTATCACCGCAATTGCTCCATTCGCCTCAATAACCGCGATAAAAGCGTCCGAATCGTACCCCTTGTCTCCAATCACATATTCACTGTTATATCCGATTATCAACCCTTCCGCCTCAGTTATGTCATGTCTCTGACCGGGGGTCAGATGAATTCTTAGGGGATTGCCTAGTCCGTCAACTGTGATGTGATTTTTTGTACTGAAACCGCCCCGAGAGCGACCTAATGCTTGGTTTTCAGTGCCACCCTTTTTTTTAAGGTGCCCGCCGCAGACGGGTGAGCGCGGCAGATGGTACTGTCCACAATAAGCGACTCGATATCGGGGTCAGAGGCGAAGTGGTGGTGCATCTGTGTGAAGCCCCCTTTGTCGCACCATCGAGCAAACCGCTTGTAGCGGGTGTTCCATTTGCCATAGGTGTCTGGTAGAATCCGCCATTGAGCCCCACTACGAGTCACCCACAGGACGGCTTCGACGAAGCGGCGTGTAGCAGCTTCGTCGCCAACATAGATGGTGGGACAGCTTAGAAGAAACCGGTATATCTTATTCCATTGTTCATCAGGTAAGGTTATTGGCGTCATTCTTCTATTATGCCACAACCTTATACTCAAATGTCAACAGAACCTAGTAATTGAAAATCCATGGGTTTTCCGTTAAAGTAGAGGTAATCCAAACCATAATACCTCAAAGGAGAAACCCATGGACATCCAAATTGCAACCATTTTCTATCTCTGTGACAAGCGCTTAGAAGCACTCAACTCAAAACCACACCCACAAACGCAGATGTCTGATGCCGAAGTGATGACCACCGGCATCGTCGCTGCGTTGTTCTTCGGGGCAAACTTGCAAACCACTTGTGACTTTCTAAAGACTCATGGCTATATACCCAAGATGCTTTCAAAAAGTCGATTAAACCGATGTTCACCACATTGTTCAAAATCTTGGGACGAAGCTATGTGCAACTTAATCAACAGAAAATCTATGCACTGGATACCATACCAATTGCTGTTTGTTCCGCATTCGTCGGTCAAAAATCTACACCGATAAGGCATATCGAGGCTATCAAGCGTCCAAACGTCGGTATTTCTATGGCTTGAAAGTTCATCTGCTAGTGACTGCGAGTCGACACCCTGTTGAATTTTTTGTGACCCCAGCCAGTACAGGGGACGTTGAAGGGTTACAGTGGTTTGACTTCAACTTGCCACCGGGCTATGGTGACAAAGCATACAATAATTATGAGATAGAAGATATTGTTACATCAGTCGGAGTCGAATTAAAGCCAGTACGCAAGAAGAATTCCAAGCGGCTGTATCCACCATGGGAGACCTACTTGGCTAATTACCATCGTAAGTCTGTTGAGACGGCTGGCAGTTTGATTAACAAACTGCTTCCACGTTCAATCCATGCAGTAACGCAACACGGATTTGAATTGAAAGTGGTCTTGTTTGTATTGGCTAGCAGTATCAATCAGCTCTGAGTTCACTCACATATTCAGTTCACTCACATATTCGATGAATAGGTCGCAACTTGGGTTAATACTACCGAAATATACCAAGTCCGGATGCGGGGCTTTGGGCTCGTCGAGCACCTCGTACGGCCTCTTGCCGGACAGGTGGCTGCTAGGCACTACGCGCGTTGGGCCGTTGTCCTCAGTGAAGTTCATCAGCGGCCACATCGAGTTACAGAAGTAGAATGCACCTGCAGCATCCTTGGCGCAGCCATCCGTATGCAGGTCCTAGTTCTCATCGGCGGGCGGCCAGTGGGGACCTGATGCGTGGACTCCCATCGAAAAGAACTCCACTTGAAACACATGGGCCACCGCAGCCAACACGCGCAGACGAGTCAAACAGACGTCGTACACGTCCGACCTGCACTTGTTCTGCGTGTTCTCGACTGTGGTCGGCGCGCCCTCCTGGCCCGTTCGTTCGAGCTCCCACAACTGCTCGTTTGCCGCGAGTATCCGCGCCGCTTGTTCGCGTGTGTAGATGCCTTCTAGCGGCAAATAACCGTCCCGGTCTAACTTTTCCTTCTCCGTAATGGTGAGTGTGTCATCACGAACGCCCAATTCATATAGTGCTTGCCAGAACTCCATCGTCTGTTCTCCTCGGGCCTTATGCCCAGATTAAGCATACCTTCTGTATCGGTATTCCTATCGAACAAATTTCTAAAACCCGATACGATAGAAAGCAAAATGATACGAGTTTTTCACTTAAAGCGCAATTACGCCGAGCCTGTCCCGATTTATCGGGATCGAGTAGGAGTTTACGACATATCAAGACTAATCATACCAACGCTCACGTGGTTTCGATACGTTTCGCTACTCAACCGACGTTCGCTAACTGAAAAACTCGTAAAATGACTATATCACGACCCATAAACCGAGTCAAGCGTAAAATCGCAGAAATTTCCAAAGCGTTTGACAGATAAGCCGACTTCACCCCAACAAAGCGCACTTGAGATCTCTTTAGGAAATTCACACAGATACCAATTCGGATCTAAGGGTACGACTTTTTCAGTTATGGCAGGATCTCAATCCATCATTTCAAACCCAAACAGGTATATAAGTGAAAAACTCGTATTGGGATGGTGATTCGGTCGCTATTCTGGCAAAGTCCCCTCGATCTGATCCACGAGATGAATCGAATGAATCACGTCGCGGAGATCACTGGTCGGGACTTTTTTGTTACGCACGCAGTCCAGGAAATGTTCGTGCATCGTCAGGGTGCCGTCATACCGACGCGCATCCTGCTCATCCACGCCATCAACCTCCCAGCCGCCCATTGTATGGCTCTGGTCATCCTCATAGATTTCGATCTCCTGTGGGATTTTCATGTAACACCCGATTCCTACCCCGTGAAGTTCTGAGCGAAGGACACGCCCGCCGGACGCCCGATTTCCAAGCACGACACCTGTCGCATTGTTATCAAAGCGAACCAGCGCGGTATAGCAGTTTCGGCTCTGACCGCCGAACTTGTCTCGATACGCTGTCACCTCTACAGGCTCTCCACCTGCCATATACCGCAGAAGGTCCACAACATGACACACATCGTTCCAGAGCGTTGTCGAGAACTCCTTGCCGTCGCCGCCGAGTCTCTGCTTATTGAATGTGGTTACAGCCGTGGAGACGGGACCTTTCTCCGCCAAGCGGCGCATTGCTTCGCGAGTCACCGCAGCATGGCGCCGTTGAAATCCGACCATCGCATAGACATCGTTTGCGACTGCCGCGTCGAGCATCTGCTGTGTCTCATCACTGGTGGCACCCGGCGGCTTCTCGATGAAGATATGTTTCCCCGCATTCAGGCAGTCGAGCGCAGGTTGCAATATCCACTCCTCGCGCATCACGCAGTAGATGACATCCAGATCCACCGTATTGAGCATTTTGCGGTGATCTGTGAACGTATGTGGAAATTCATATTTCTTGGCGACCTGATTGAGTCGTTCCTCGTCAAGCTCGCATACCGCGACCATCTCGATATCATCCTCAAGACGATTCACGTTTGGATAGTGCGCGCCTTGACTTCGACCGCCGGCGCCGATAAATCCTGCTTTTAACATGGTGATTCCTTTCTTGTTTGTGTACTAAGAACCTATTTAAAAAGTCTGGGGGCAAACATCAAACCAACCCTGATTAGGACGACGTTGGTGTCCGAAATGATGAATTTTTCGTCAATGCCCGTAAACACTGGGTTGATCTGAATTATTAGATAGGCTCTAAGTACCTGCCCATAAATTTTCGTGCTTTTTCAGGGCAGGGCGAATACGATCAAATATACAGAAACTTCTGTCTGGATACATATCACTAAATCTTTGAGAAGCCACATCGGAACTGGAAATTAAAATCGCTACAGTTCATGAGTTCATCAGTTCAGGGGTTCATTGAACCTTTGAACTTTTGAACTCAAATTCCGTGTTGTGTTCTCAATACGCCAACTGGAACAGGTTTTCTCACACATTTAGTGATGCATGCCATCCCGTACTTTGCTCACCGGAAAATGAGCATTAGCGCAAGCCAATCTCTGTGAGTCGCGCTTCGTCGCCCAGAAAAGCCCCCTGCCGCAGCAGTTCCTGCTGCAAGATCTTGACATTAAGGGTCTTTGGTGTGACCCTCAGCTTCGTGGCCACAGCGGCAGCAATACCAGTCACTTCTCCTAAGGCCATAATGGCGGGCCGGGCTCGCATTCCCGTCGGGTCATGGCCACGGCGAAGGTAGCCCGAGCATCGCCCGGTGACCAGCAGTCCATCTAGTCCTTTGGGGAGGATCATCCGATAGGGGGCATCAAACCCGGATGGGTCGCCCCCATGCACCGGCTGCCCCTCGTGGATGTTCCGAAACATCACATCATCGAGTTTCTGACCGGTGTAGGCTTCCGAGGGGGTGATGGTGTATTCTGCATCAATGCAGGGACCGCCCCGTGCCCCAAAGTAAGGTGCCGTGAACAGCAAGTAAGCGCCCTCGAACCCCGGCGCGTTGTTGCGGAAGAACTGCACGGTTTCGTAAGCCTGCACTCGCACCGCTGCTTCCAGCCGAGAGTGTCGCTTCATGTCCTCACGGCGAATCTCGCCATGGGCGTTTATTCGGCTACTTCCAAGCCCATCACCAGATTGACCTGTCACGGCGCTCTGCCCAAATCGCCCAATTCCGGCACTCGCTATATGAACTCTTGGCTCCGGATCTCTCGTGTGCCGAAATTCCCCGCGCTCCCACGCCTGGCGCAAACTCGGCAACAGCGGCGGGGGAAACCCGCCCGTATTCCGGTGCTGTCTTAACCAGGCTCGATCTGCTTCACTGAGTGTCACCTGACTCGCCGTGAACGCTTCGTAAGCCTCAAAGTCAATATTGGCGACGAGGTAGAACAGCGCCGTATCATTCCATGTACGGTATTCGGGACTGTTGAACCCAGGCATGGACTGATGGGGCCGGATGAGCGGCGCATACGACGGGTCAGGCAGCAATTCAGTGATGACCGGCACCCCGGCTCGGCGGGCAATGTCCGCGTCAGCCGAAGCATCGACGACCACCTTGGCTTTCACCGCGACCCGCCCCGACTTCCCTTCGACGAACAGCCCGCTGACCCGGTCGCCTTCAATAATCGGGTCCGCCGCCCACACCGCCAACAGCAGTTCTACGCCAAATTCTTCGGCCATCTTGACTCCGAGGTATGAGACAAGGCTGGTTTCATCCGCGTAGTTGGGCGCTGGGACAGCGCGCATCGCCTCCACCCGGTCAATCAGCGCTTTGGGGATACCGGATAAGCCGCCGACTAGCGAGCCTTCCGCCTCGTTATACAGTCCTCCAGCGGCGATCATCGCTGTCCCAATATTGCCGCCCAGACTGGCAAAGCGATCAATTAGGAGGGTCTTTGCCCCCTGCTTCCCCGCAGCGAGCGCTGCAAACAGCCCGGCAACCCTGCTCCGACCACTACCACATCTACGTCGTAGGCAATCGGTACCTGCTTTTCTGGTTCGACCACATATCCTTTTGATTCATCTGCTCCCATTGTACTCCTCACTTGTATAACAACTCAAGTTGCTAAGTAAATTATAATTTCTTTCATCTACATGGATCCGCGCCAGGAGCGGAGTCCCTGGACTGAAAGTTAAACAAACTATTTATAAAATATAGGAGTTACGCAGTTGGTGTTAAAGTGTAAAGCGGTTGAGCCAGATAGGCACGAACCGCTTCTCTGATAAGCGAGACTTTCGCTTCAAACCAACTGATGCCGGTCGAAAAACAGTGCCGCTCTAGGCGTAGAAACGCTCGCAATGCCAGCCCAATATGATGGCGTTGCGCAGCTTCCTTGCGAACTATGCACCTCTCAACACCGACAAATTCTTGATGCCTTGATGGTATTGTTCAATCGCCCAAGACAGTTCGTCATACTTGAGCCGAAACAGTGCGTCGCTCGTTGCCCAGTATTTGTACTGCCATCGGAAATTTAGCCCATTGTCTAAACCAAGATTGTGATACAATGACAGTCAGATTGAAAGGAGAATCCGATGGCAAAACGAAGAAGATTCACACCCCAATTTAAGGCGGAAGTCGTTATTGAGGCACTTACCAACCAAAGTTCACAAGCGCAACTCTGTCGACAGCATAACCTCAGCGAAGAACAACTATCAAAGTGGAAACACCAACTCCTTGACAACGCAGCGATTCTCTTTGAATCCACTGATAAGCAATCCAACGACTCTAAAGAGCGGATTGCTCAACTGGAGCAACTCCTCGGTCGATTGACCCTAGCATTAGACATCCAAAAAAAGCCTCGACTTGGCTGACTTGAATCGGTTTCAAAAGCGACAGATGGTTGAGGCTTTACAGACCGATTACTCGGTTCGACACATTTGTGAGGTTCTCGGCTTCAATCAGAGCAGTCTCTATTATCAATCTAAAAGCGACCCCTTAGAGCTAGTGCTACGAGATGAAATCGAAAAACTATCTGCCCGTTATCCGAAATATGGCTATAGGCGTATCACGCAGTTGCTGTTGCGTATGGGATACACGGTCGGTTACCGACGCATCGCCCGATTGATGAAAGCGGATAATCTGTGGGTCGCCGTAAAATGTGGCAGTCAAACCACCCAATCGTTTGACTGTGTTGGTCAATCGGTCAATCGGGTTGAGAATCTTGACATCTGTCGAAGCAATCAAGTTTGGGTCGGTGATATCACCTATGTCCGACTCAAAGGACAATTCGTCTATGTTTCGGTGTTAATCGATGTCTTGACCCGAATGATAAGAGGTTGGCAGATGAGTCGGCACTTGACACAACCTCTCACATTAAGACCGTTGCAACAGGCATTAAGCCAAAGCATTCCAGAAATTCATCATAGCGACCAGGGAGTTGAGTATCTTCCGACAGCCTATATTTCCACGCTTATTGGTCATGGGGTTGAGATTTCCTTAGCGCATTGGGGGCGTCCGTGGGAGAACGGCTATGCTGAGAGGCTGATAAGAACCCTCAAGGAGGAAGAGGTCCATCTCAATGACTACGATGATATAATGGATGCCAGAGCGCGAATCGGTCATTTTATTGGACAGGTTTATAACCAGAAACGACCTCACTCGGCGTTAGGGTATTTGACGCCAGTTGAATTTGAGCAAAAACACTTGTCTTAACTTTGATGATTTCTGGTCTAAATTAACGTTGGTACTTCAGTTTACCGCTACGGAGATAATCAGGCATAAAAACCTGTCCACCGAGCGGATTAGATATTTCATCTAAGAACCTAAAGGAATCCCGACAAAGCGGTTGCAGGTAGTGATATATAACCTGTAAAGGAAGTCTAAGGGCAACGCAACCTATCGCAACCTTAGAACCCTCAAACCTTCTACAGTTTAATCACCACTTATGACTGGGCAAGCCGTATGCGGTGAAAGTCGCACGTACAGTTTAGATGGGGGGGAAAACCCGTAAGGGTTCTACCTATCCATACGGATTCTTGGAAACAATGTGGTAAGATATAGCGGTTAAACTCCTTAGGAGAAACTTGCTTGGGAATACTGTTGTATTTCTGTTGCTTTTGATCTTCGTGTTCCATATAATACTTTCATAAAGTGAATGAGTATCCAAAGTGGAAATTTTGGGACATAAATTATCTCCCTTCCTTTCTCTATTTTACCACATCTTTAATGTTTTACTCAATATAACTTCCGTAAGTAAAAGGGTTTATGCTATCACTGTTATTCAAAATGGAACTTTTACAGTCTAAAGTGGACCCTATGCTCAAGGCCAAAGTAATGGAAAAATAAGTAAGATGTTTGAGATATACCGACGCTGTTTTAGCCGAGATACACCTCAGCCGGCGTTGCATAATCAAGACTCTGGTGCGGTCGTTGCTCATTATAGAAACGGATATAGTTAGCTAATCCATCAAAAAGGGCTTGTCCCGTCTGGTAGAGTTTCTGGTAAACATCTTCGTACTTGACGGAGCACGAAAACCGCTCGATGTAAATGTTGTCAATGGCTCGACCCACGCCATCCATACTCATACGCAATACCAGCAATTTCAATAGTATTGGTGAAAGCATTGGCGGTAAACTGGACGCCTTGGTCGGTATTGAAGATGGTAGGGGTTGCCCAAGCTAATACGCGATGCAAGGCGTCGAGGCAGAACTGACCTTCTAGACGATTGGATAGCTCCCAAGTAATGACGTAACGACTATACCAGTCGAGTATCGCAACCAGATACATAAACCCTTTATTCATCGGTAGATATGTGATGTCTGCTAACCAGACCTCATTGGGAGTTTCAACCACATAATCACGCAACAGGTATGGGTAAATCCGATGCTTGCTGTTGATGGCTGAGGACTTGAGTTTGGGATAAATCGCTTCTATGCCCAGTATCTTCATCAGTCGCTGAACCTGCTTGCGATTGACATCTATGCCAAGGCGTTTGAGATATTGGGTCATTCGGCGGCTACCGTAAAAGGGTGTCTTCATATACTGCTCATCAATCAGCTACATCAACCTGAGATTTTCCTCCGATTCTTGTGCGGGTTGGTAGTAGAGCGTTGAGCGGGAAAAACCAAGCAACTCACACTGGCGACGAATACTCAGCTTAGGATGGTTCGCTTCAATCCATGCGCGTTTTTGTTCAACTCAATGGGGTCGCTTTTTTTCAACCAGTCGAGTTCCATATTCAGCCGACCGATTTGTTCATATAGGTCTGACTCCCTTTGGTGCTGCTTGAGTTGATGTTTGGCAGCGATGTTAGATAAAATTTGGCTCCCTTGGTCAAGGGGTTGTTTTTTCCACTGACTGATTTGGCTGGGGTGCAGTTGGTGTTCACTTGCCAGTTGATTGATACTTTTGTCTGCCCTTATCGCCTCAATAGCAATAGTAAACTTGAACTTGGCGGTGTGCCGAATTCTTTTCGTAGACATATTGGACCCTCCATTTTGAATGAGTATTCATTCGACGAATTTCTGACTTAATTGGTGGCACAGATTTCGGGATCCATTATACTCACTGCTGTCATGCAAAGCATGAATCCATGTGTTATTACTTAATGTGGGGTCATGAGGACTTGGTTTTCAAGCAATACAGCTTTACTCATATATATCTTACACTGATGACCGTCTAGTCTAGGATATTTTGACATCAATCACCTTTTCCTATCATGCTATGTTTGGCATCGGGTTTCCCCGTCTCAACTCTTTTACCGAGTCTACCTAAGATAGGTGTGTATGGGATATTCCGACAATCCCAGCCAAGAATAAAATTGGCACTTCTAATTTATGCTTACATGGCGCACCATTATCCATCAAGCTAAACTTGACAGACCACTAGATTCACTGGAAATTATGAGATCATAGGGAAATCACACTGCCATAATCTCCATAATCACCAGTGAATTTCTCCTATCAAGTTATCACAGTGCAGGATGTATTTGACCACTACACACCGCAGAAAAGGTCAAGCCATGAAACGCAATTTAATCGCAATTGCTTCAATGCAGAAGATTCAAGCAAAAATTGACATTGAATGTATTTATGAATTATCGCCACGAAATTTTTCGAGAGTTACAATCGCAGATTGTGAGAAATTTCGTAGATAGGACGGCGTTGGTTGCGCGGCTGCATCTGCGTCCTCCTGCCTAATCTGTGGTTCTATGCGCATCTCGCCGATTTTGGGCAGAATGAAAGGAGATTTCTATGAACTCGCATCAAGCGCCTTCTGCGAGATCAAGATCGGACAGTGGCGATTTCTTCACTGGTCTACACGCCTCAAGAACCTGAAGATGTGTTGTATTTGCCCTTCATAGATCTTTGTGAGAAAGCAAGCAGATCTTGATCGGGCGTGGGAACTTGTCAGGCTGATTCGGAATCGGGCGAAACTTGAATAATTGAAGGATATTCAACTTTGCGAAGGTTTCAAACCTTCGCAAGGGTTTGGGATTACCAAAGGAGACAAAAATGCCACAAGAATTAGGTTCTGTTGACATTTGAGTATAAGGTTGTGGCATAATAGAAGAATGACGCCAATAACCTTACCTGATGAACAATGGAATAAGATATACCGGTTTCTTCTAAGCTGTCCCACCATCTATGTTGGCGACGAAGCTGCTACACGCCGCTTCGTCGAAGCGGTTCTGTGGGTGACTCGTAGTGGGGCTCAATGGAGACTTCTACCAGACACCTATGGCAAATGGAACACCCACTACAAGCGGTTTGCTCGATGGTGCGACAAAGGTATCTTCACACAGATGCACCACCACTTCGCCTCTGACCCCGATATCAAGTCGCTTATTGTGGACAGTACAATCTGCCGCGCTCACCCGTCTGCGGCGGGCGCCGAAAAAAAAAGGGTGGCACTGAAAACCAAGCATTAGGTCGGTCTCGGGGCGGTTTCAGTACAAAAAATCACATCACAGTTGACGGACTAGGCAATCCGCTAAGAATACATCTGACACCCGGTCAGAGACATGACATAACTGAGGCAGAAGGGTTGATAATCGGATATAACAGTGAATATGTGATTGGAGACAAGGGGTACGATTCGGACGCTTTTATCGCCGTTATTGAGGCGAATGGAGCAATTGCGGTGATACCGCCAAAAAGTCATCGTGTTGACCAAAGAATGTATGACAAACACTTATACAAAGAGAGACATCGGGTTGAATGTTTCATTAACAAGATAAAATGGTATCGTCGTATCTTCTCTCGGTTTGAGAAGCTAGCTGTCCGTTATTTTGGATTTCTCAGCTTTGTCTCCACTCTTATATGGCCCCGTTGAAATGTCAACAGAACCTAGTAAGTTATAATTTCTTTCATCTACATAGATCCGCGCCAGGAGCGGAGTCCCTGGACTGAAAGTTGAACAAACTATTTATAATTTACTTTAGAGCCTATCTAATAATTCAGATTAACCCAGTGGTTAGAGCTAATTGATGACTCGTTCAATGAGCAGGTGGATGAGACCCAGTATCTCTCCCCCATCTTTCAGAACGTGATTCAAGCAATCAGGAAAGAAAACTTCATTCCACAGGAGCTCAGGTAAATCTATACTCAACACCGCGTCAAATTGCGCTTTTAAGGGCATCTGTCATCCTGAACGAAGTGAAAGATTTCTTACGCTGAGATTCTTCGCAAAGCCTCAGAATGACAGCCGAAAAGCGCGGTTTCGGGCGGTGAGTAGTATACGTTTCACTAAACTATGCAAGCTATCCAATACATCAAAAGTATCCCGCGCTATCTGATCGTGCGTCTCTTGGGAGAACACTGGAACTGGCTTTACACCTCTGGCGCTGCGTGTATCCGTTTGGTTGAGATCGACGAACCGAAACTACCCACCCCAGATTGGGTGAAAATCAAGGCACACCTCAGCGGGATCTGTGGCTCAGATCTCGCGACGATTACCGCGAAAGGAAGCCCGTATTTTTCGCCCTTTACGTCGTGTCCGTTTGTGCTCGGACACGAAGTTGTTGGAGAAATTGCGGAGATCGGATCGGGGGTCGAAGGGTATACTATTGGGACTCGTGTTGTCCTTGAGCCCGTGCTATCGTGCGAGATTCGCGGCATTGAACCGCAATGTCACCAGTGCCAGCACGGGCAGTTTGCGAACTGCGAAAATATTACTCAAGGAAATATCTCCGCAGGCATCCAAACAGGCTACTGTCGTGACACAGGCGGGGGCTGGAGTCCCTGCTTTCTGGCGCATAAAAGCCAGATTCATCCCGTGCCAGATGACCTCTCCGACGAGATCGCCGTTCTCATCGAACCATTTGCATGTGCGTTACACGCTGTTTTGAAGGCCAATCTCAAAGACACGGACGAGATCTTGATCATTGGCGCGGGGACGGTCGGACTTCTCACGGTTGCAGCAATCCGCGCCATTGGGAAATCGAACCGAATTCTGATTGGCGCCAAATACCCGCACCAGGGTAAACTTGCACGCGAACTTGGTGCCAATGAGATCCTCGCCCCTGACAAAGGGCTCTACGCAAATTTCTGCCGCTTGACGGGTGCGGCAAGCTATCAACCTGAGCTTGGCAAACCCGTCCTGCTCGGTGGCGTCGGTGTGACGTTTGACTGTGTTGCCTCCGCTACGACAATCGACGACGCCCTCCGTTTCACGAGAGCCCAGGGACGTGTTATGCTAGTGGGTATGCCCGCCATTCCGAAAAACATCGATTGGACATCGATCTGGTACAAGGAATTGAAAGTCAGCGGCGCATATACTTACGGAGTCGAAACCTACAAAGGCAAACAGATCCGCACCTTCACGCTTGGGATTCGACTGCTGGGACAGATGGGGGATAGGCTGCTCCCTTTAATTGGAAAGCCGTTCTCGCTAAAGGATTACCGACAAGCGATCCAAGCTGTGCTGTACACCGGAAAATCCGGTTTGGTGAAAACAACCTTCGATCCACGGTTATTGTGAAACGTGATGTGCACGATTTCAAAGAAGCAAGCTCACCTTGATGAGATCAAGGCAAATCTGAGCAGCATTGTCATTCAGCTAGATGACCTCAAGCCAAAGATATGTAGGGGACTCTCATGCAAAGGCGAACCTTCGTTACCGGTGGTCCCGTCGTACCTTCGGAAAACTACCTCGTTCCAAGAGAGCGGGAGTTGGCTGACTTTCTGGATCGAGTTAGGAGTGGAAAATACATCGTTATTTTTGCGCCACAACAGACGGGGAAAACCACCTTTTTCTTTCGTGCACTCAAACAACTTGCGCAGGATGCGTCTTATATTCCAATCTGGATCGACTTCCAGATTTACTCGGAGGCAGCGTCAGAGACGTTTTATCGGCACTTCATGCAAAGAGCCAGATTGATGATCAAAGGTCGACTTAAAGAGATTGAACTTTCTCGGTATACTGACGTTGCTGATTGGATGGATGGACAAAATGTCACCGATCACCTTTCGTTTCAAGATTTCTTTGGTGGATTACATGCTCAACTTCCCGAAACGAAAATCTGCATCATCATTGACGAATTTGATGGCATCCCAAAGGATGCCTTGCGAAATTTCCTCTACACATTCCGGGAGATCTACAACGCCAAGAAATTATCCAATACCAACAACTACCTTCACAGCGTTGGCATCGTCGGTGTCAAAAGCATCGCACAGTTGGATTTTGATCGCAGTATTTCCCCGTTCAATATCCAAGACAGGTTTGCCCTCCCAAACTTCACGCGGGAGCAGACAGCGAACCTCTATGAGCAGTACACTGAAGAAACGGGACAAGCATTGGCACCGGAAGTGATTGAAGCTGTCCATCATAAGACAGCGGGACAACCTTTTCTGGTCAATCAATTGGGGCAAATTTTGACTGTAGAACTTGGGGTTGACACAACCGAAACAATCACGTTGGAACATTTTCGTAAGGTTTACAGACGACTGCCCAACGACAATAACACGCACTTTCAACACCTGAGACGCAACATCAATCGAAAGCCAGAATTCAAACGCATCCTGAACTGCATTATGTTCGATGATCGCGAGTTCGACTTTAACATCAACGATGTGTTAATCAGCGAATTGAACACTTACGGCATCGTGCGCGAGAACGAGGAGGGGATCTGTGTCATCGACAATCCGATTTATCAAGAGATCATTATCAAAACCTTTACACCCACAATTAACGGCATTGAGGATGAATATCTCCCTGAATCGGGAGAAGATTTCATCGACTACCTATCGGAGGAGGGGAAGGTACAGATGGACGTCCTATTGGACAACTTCTGCGATTTCATCGAGCGGATAGGATATCGCATCCTCGAAGTTCCTAAAACCCCTCAAGAATTTGTGGGACAGTATCTTTTGTTGACTTATCTGGATCTCTTTGCGTGACAGATTGGTGGGCATCTATATCCTGAAGTCCCAACGGTACATGGACGGATGGACGTTATCTTGCTTTACCGGGGAGAAAAGCACATCGTTGAAACTAAACTATGGCGTGGGGAAAAGCGTTATCAACGAGGGAAAGGCCAATTGGCATCGTACCTGAAGACAGAAGGCGTTCAACGCGGATATTACGTCGTGTTTGATCGCCGCCACAACCCCGAAGCGCGATACGAGCAGGACACAGTTGATGGAAAGGAGATCGTGAGCTACTGCATCCCTATTCCAACCGAAAAATAAAAAGCTAACGGAGGAAAAATATGTCCAACCAAACAACAAACAAAAAAATACCAACGCTTGAAGAGATTCAGAAAGAGTTTGAGGATTTTGTCAAACGGAAGTACGGCGGTACTGTTAGCTTTACGATGTCACAGGCGAAGCCGTCTACGAACGCAGCGGATGATACAAAAACGTCCACGTCAGAAGAAAAATTGTTCAATCTGAAATTTGACCTCAAACCGAAGGAGGTTAAGCAGTATCTAGACCGTTATGTTATCAAACAGGATGAGGCGAAGAAAGCCCTCGCAATCGCCGTGTGCGATCACTACAATCATGTGCGAGAATACCATGAGAATCCGAAAGTCGCTGACACCGATTACTCAAAGCAGAATGTCATCATGCTCGGACCGACAGGCGTAGGTAAAACCTACCTGATTCGTCATATTGCCAAACTAATCGGTGTGCCGTTTGTTAAAGCGGACGCGACCCGATTTAGCGAAACCGGCTATGTCGGCGCAAACGCTGATGACATGATTCGTGATCTGGTTACGCAGGCGGACGAAGACATTGAACTGGCTCAATACGGCATCGTTTACCTCGATGAAGCGGACAAGATCGCCACCCCACCGAACATCATCGGACGCGATGTCAGCGGGCGGGGTGTGCAGATCGGTCTGCTCAAACTGATGGAGGAGACGGAGGTTGATCTTCGCGCAGGTTGCGATGTAGCTTCCCAAATGCAAGCCATGATGGAGCTCCAGCAGAAGGGCAAGGTTGAACGGCGAATCATTAATACCCGCCATATCCTTTTCATTATCAGTGGAGCGTTCAACGAGCTGAAAGAGATTATCCCAAAACGCTTAAACGAGAGAAGCATCGGCTTTAACACAACAGTGAAGAGTCAGACTGAGGAGAAGGATTACTTTCAGTACGTCACACCGCAGGATTTCATCGAGTTTGGATTTGAACCCGAATTCATCGGGCGTCTGCCCGTCCACGTTGTTTGCCAGGATCTCTCCGTCGATGATCTCTACCACATCCTGAAGCACTCAGAGGGGTCTATCATCCGTCAGTACGAACAGGCGTTTCGCGCTTATGGGATTGAAGCCCTGTTTTCGGATGAAGGGCTGCGTCAAATTGCCAAGGAGGCGCATGTTCAGAAGACCGGCGCGCGGGCGTTGATGACGGTTTGCGAAAAGACGTCGCGGGAGTATAAGTTCGAACTGCCGTCTTCCAGCGTCCGAGAATTTGTCGTGACGGCAAGCGTCGTCGATGATCCGGCAGGTGAATTGAAGCGGATTATGGAAGACCCAGACTACAACCGCCAGATCGTGATGCGCGAGCGAGTTCGCCGTTATGAAGAGAACTTCCAACGTGAACATCAGATGCAGATCCAATTTGACGATGAGGCCACAGAACTCATCTGCCAAAAGGCGATAGATCAGGAACGAGGGCCAAAGGAAATCTGTGAGGAACTGCTTCAGAGTTATCAACACGGACTGAACCTCATCAGACAAAATATGAAACAGTCTGTGTTTATCTTCACCAAAGCGGTGGTGGAGAACCCTGATGATGTGCTTGAACGGTGGATCCGCGAGTCCTATGCGGCGAAATCGAGAGAGGAAGGAAGAGCATCATCGGAGGCCGACAGCGATGTGTGAAACGAAAAAATAAGGAGTGTACAGACTCTGTTGCGGCCGCGAAAACAGAGTCTGTACACTCCATTTTTTAGACAAATAAACTTGACTCACAAGGTCATATATATTATAATTAAATCCGACCAAATTGGTAATCAATATTTGGGAGGCAACCATGCGGTTATCTGCTAAATCGAAATATGCTGTTTTAGCGATGCTTGAGTTGGCACTGCAATATCGCAGAAAATTTGTTCCTGTGACAGAGATTTCAGAAAAGCAGGGCATTTCACGTCCGTTTCTTGAGAAACTCTTGCTGCAACTTAAACGCGCCGGTTTGACAGACAGCCGTCGTGGTCCCGACGGTGGGTACAGTCTGGCACGGCCCCCCGCTGAGATTCGCATTGGAGATATTTTCAAGGTGATGGAAGGTCCCGTCGATTTCACGGATTGTTTTGACTCGCCTTCCCAATCCGAAGCGACCAATCACTGTATGGAATATATACTTCAAGAAATCGAGGAAGGGATTTGTAAAGTCTTGAACGCAAAGACTTTACAAGATCTGTGTAGTAAAGAGCGAGAGTTTCAACGTCTCGCCCAACCCAACCCCACCCATTCTTTTTCAATTTGATGGACTGCATAAGAAATGAAGATTGCTGAAAACCTTATAGACCTCATCGGCAATACACCACTGGTTTGCCTGAACTATTTGCCCGGCCCAAACGACGCAACAGTCTTCGCAAAGTTGGAATCGTATAACCCGGGCGGCAGCATCAAAGACCGGATCGGTTATGCCATGATAGCCGACGCCGAAGAACGGGGGTTACTCAAACCGGGTGACACGATCGTTGAACCGACGGCTGGTAATACGGGAATCGGGCTTTCGATTGTCGCGGTTGCGAGGGGATACCGCGTCATCTTGACCATGCCAGAAAACGTCAGCCGGGAGAAGTACACGCTGCTTTCCTCTTTTGGCGCAGAAATCGTACTGACGCCTGAAGATTCCGGAATGGGTGGGGCAATCTGGGAAGCCGAGGAGATTGTCAGAGGAAATCCGAGTTATTTCATGCCGAACCAGTTTCAGAATCCGGTGAATCCTGAGATTCACCGACAAACGACAGCGCGTGAGATCTTGGAAGACTTGGATCGGGAGGTCGATTTTTTCGTCGCCGGCGTGGGGACGGGGGGAACATTAACAGGCGTTGGGGAAGTCCTCAAAGCCCGTCGCTCTAAAACTCAGGTAGTTGCCGTGGAGCCGAGCGTCTCTCCAGTTTTGTCAGGTGGAGAGCCGGGCCCGACCCACATTGATGGCATTGGAGCAGGCAGGATTCCAGAGGTATTGAATGTTGATATTATCGATCGAGTGATCACGGTATCTGACGAAGAAGCTTATCAGATGATGCGGCGGATTTCAAAGACTGAAGGTTTACTTATCGGCATGTCATCAGGGGCAAATGTCCATGCCACATTAGAAGTGGCTCGAGATCTTGGCAAGGATAAGACTGTTGTCACGATCTTGCCGGATACAGGTGACCGTTATTTTAGTCTCGCCCAGTATTTTGAACGGGAAATCGATCCAGAAGTCGATTTTGAGTAGTTTCGCAGATTACACCCTGAATCTCTGTATCACAATCGGCGGTTATAGAAGGGGTGGCTTATTCATTGAATGAATTGACAAACCGAAATTTGATAAATGAAGAGTTGTGTTACCAAGTACGCTTGCTTGAAGAACCGCGGGAGATTTTGTTCTACCTCTTTAAGCGTTTCAAGGAGCGAGCGGCGATTGTCACGAGCGGACAGTTGTCCGGAATGGTTTTGATTCAGATGGCTCATGAAAATAAGCTGCCATTTCGGGTCTGTACGATTGATACCCTGCGTCTGTTCCCTGAAACTTACGAATTCCTCGAGCGCGTCGAGGCGCATTACAACATTCCCATCGAAAGGATTACGCCGGATACGGGAGAGGTAGATCGAATGGTGGCAAATCACGGAGAACATCTGTTTTTCGATAGCAAACAGAAACAGGAATATTGCTGCAACATCAGGAAAGTGAAGCCGATGCAGCGATTGTTGGATACCCTGGATGTCTGGTTTTCCGGGCTTCGGCGAGATCAATCCGGTGATCGGCGATACATACCCACAGTGGAAACGATTGATCATAACGGACGTCCTGTTCTGAAGGTCAATCCACTCGCAGATTGGCCCGAAGCACGGGTCTGGGAATTCATTCACGAAAACGATGTGCCTGTAAATCCACTGATGAAGCCTCAGAAGCACGGACATTACTATGAATCGATCGGATGCATCATCTGTACAACCCGGATCCGGCCCGGTGAGCCGAAACGGGCGGGACGGTGGCGATGGCAAAACACAACTTCGCCCGAAGATGAAAATAAGAAAGAATGCGGGCTTCACTATGCAATATAAAAGTAATTTTATTTGACCTACAAAGAAGGGAGCTTATACAATGGCTGTTACAGTACGTATTCCGACTCCACTGAGAAGACTCACGCAAAATCAGCCGGAAGTTGAAGCGGAGGGAGACAATATTGAAAGTCTCATTGAAAACCTTGAGGCAAACTACCCGGGGATTAAAGAACGCATCTGTGATGAATCCGGTAATATTCGCCGTTTTGTCAACTTCTACCTCAACGACGAAGATATCCGCTTCTTAGACGGAAAAGCAACGGCAGTTAAAGATGGCGACGAGATCTCAGTTATCCCTGCAATCGCAGGTTGAAGTGTAGTCCGATTAGATCTCAATGAAGCATCGAGGATTCAAAGCAATCGGACGAGCACGGGAATCCCGCGCTATCGGGGCGGCTAGTCGTGGTTAATTTGGTTGCGTGAAATGTAAAATGTAGAACGGAAATATTTACGTTTTACGCATGGTGAGGGGAATCGAAGTGTTAGTGTTACAAAGCGAGAGTTTGGATCAGATCTACGCGCACGCAAAGGCAGAATTTCCCGAAGAGTGCTGTGGCATCATCTTGAGCGACGGGGCCCGGGAGTTCGTCCGGAAGTGCCGGAATGTACAAAATGAACGGCATGCCGAAGCCCCGGAAATGTATCCCCGCGATGCACGCACCGCTTATCTGATAGACCCGAACGACTTAATCCGCGTGCATAAAGAGGCTGAAACCGAAAATCAACCGATCAAGGCATTTTATCATTCACACCCGAATCACGACGCCTACTTTTCGGAGAAAGATAAAGCGGATGCAATGGCCTGGGACGAACCGATGTATCCCGATGCAGCTTATATTGTGGTCTCCATCTATACTAACGTCTTCCACGCCTTCTTTGCCCGTTTGAGGCATGTTGCATGCCTTCTCCTGCCGTATCCCTTCGGAAAACATGCTCTCACTAAGTCATCGGGAGAAAGAATCAGGTACTTGTCAGCATCGGGGTTGCGCTCCCTGTCAAGTTGTACGACCGCAAAGGCTTTCGCTTGGAGTGAGGCTGACACGGACTTTGTAGAAGTGCCGATACACGCAAAACGTGATGCGTAAGAGGATTCGTTAATTCAGAAAGGAGCGATAGACATGGCATCTTTAAGACTTCGTTTGACTTTCCCGCCGGATCTGATCACTGAACCCATCATCCACAACATCGGTCAGCAGTACAATGTGGTCACGAGCATTCGGCGCGCTGATGTCACGTCCGACCAAGGATGGGTTGTTCTGGAGATTCGGGGCGAGCCCGACGAGCTTGAACGGGTTGTTGAGCATCTCAAGAACATGAAGGTGCAGGTTGAGCCGGTTGAGGGGGATGTGGTTCAGTAAGGAAACGATCTAGTAGGTCCAGCTCGGAATCGCCCCATGTGCAATCCCAACACAAATCACAAGCAGCCCGCCCAATCCAGGGCACCGGAGGGTAGATCAGATGATGTATCCACGCTGGCAAATGCCAGAAGATTTGCATCATGCTCGGTTGTGCCAGCATGCTCAGGCGGCACAAGACCTGACGGCGTTGGAATTTGAAGAGCTGCTGAAGATTGAGGTTATCCCAGTAAACGTCGTGGCACTGCACCCCCATCCGAAAGATGTAGGAGTTACGCAGTTGGTGTTTAAAGTGTAAAACGGTTGAGCTAGATAGGCACGAACCGCTTCTCTGATAAGCGAGACTTTCGCTTCAAACCAACTGACGCCGGTCGAGAAACAGTGCCGCTCAAGTCGTAGAAACGCTCGCAATGCCAGCCCAATATGATGGCGTTGCGCAACTCCCTTGCGAACCATCGACCGCTCAACACCGAAAAATTGCTTGATGCCTCGATGGTATTGTTCAATCGTCCAAGGCAGTTCGTCACACTTGAGTCGAAACAGTTCATTCATTGCATTTGGGTCAATTCATAGCCTTGATTATAACCTATTTTCTGTCCAAGTGTGTAACTCCTATTCTGTTAAAACTGAAGAAGAATCCCAGGTGGGGTAGTGTAGTGTGTCCGGGCAGGTGGCACTGGTAGCGAAGGAAGAAGGGAAAGAGAGGAATAGGGACGACGGTGGTGTCGTCGCCCCTGAAGTGTCCATCGTTATTTTTCATACGTGTATGACTCCCCCGGCTGCAACTTGACGACTTCGGTGCGCGGCGAGGTCACGGCGACCATCTCGCGCAGCTTGTCAATATCAGCTACCTGCTTGGGGAAGGTGTCGTAGTGGCACGGAATAGCGACCTTGGGACGCAGCATGTGGCATGCAAAGGCGAACTCGCGCAGTCCCATGGTATATTGCCCCCCGGCCGGCATAATCGCAATTTCGGGGTCATACATATTGCCGATAACCTGCATCTCCGCACTTACACCGGTATCGCCGCTGTCATAGAGGACGATACTGTTGTCAAACGAGATGACGTACCCGCAGGTTTGTCCATCAGCACCCATCGTCTTGTCTTCGAGATATTCGTAAAGCATCATGTTGGTCGAGTGGCACGACGGCGTCATCGTATAGGTCGCCTTGCCGATCTTCCCACTGCCGCCGATGTTGAGGGCGTAAGCTGTCGGCTCCGTGTCGTAGGGGATACCGTGCTTATCGGCATACATGCCAACCTCTGGGCTGCAAATCAGGCAGGCGTTGGTCTTCTTGACGAGTTCAATGGAGTGCCCGATATGGTCAATATGTCCGTGCGTGACGCAGACCACGTCTGCTTCGGTAATGTCATCAATGCTCCACGGGGAGACCGGATTCTGCCAGTCGCCGAGCGACGAACCTTTCAGCCACGGGTCGAAGTAAATCTTCTCGCCTTCATTTTCGAACAGGAACGAGGCATGACCGATAAAGGTGATTTTAATACTTGCCATTGTATTGCCTCCAGTGATGAGTTTGTGGGTAAGCTAGGTAACTAATCATAGCACGTTCAGAGGCGGAGCGCAAGCAGAAAATTGAGTTTGATAAGGGAGTAAAATAGGAATGGAATGAATAATTAGCGACGTATGCTAGTGGTTTCATCGTCGCTTTGAGGAGAAATTGGAGATAGAATCCGAACCGGCTGGACGAAACGGGTTACTAGAGCGGAATGATACTGACAAGAAATTCACCCTGAACGACGCTCGGGCAGGTGCGTAACACGACAATTCGTCCGGAATGTTCAGCATGAACGATTTGAAGGATATCGCCTTCCGGGTTGCAAATGCAGCCAATCGGTTGTCCAGCTCTTACCTGTTCCCACAGAGAAGCCTTGGGTAGAAATAAACCGTGGTGTTCGCTCAAATGTTCGATCTGTAAATGCCCCTCTTCACCCTGATCGCTCTCGCGGAAGTAGGGAGGCAGCGTGCGTGGATAATTTCCCTTGAGCATCCCCAGGTAGCACATCAAATTTTGAATTCCCTGTTTCAACTGCTCGACATCCTCGCGGTGACAAAGTCCGCTTCCTTGCATTTCAGCGTATAAGGTTGGCACTTCGTAAAGATACGAACCGGCGCTCGACCGCCCCGGCAGGAAAGGGCTGCCCCAGATTAAGTTGAGACCGAAAGCGATTGCAGCTTCGCGCTGTATCTGCTGAATACGTCCGGATTTCATCGTATACCCGACCCAGGGCTTGAGGGTATAATACGTTCCCGCACTATGCAAATCGATAAACAAATTTCCGTGTTTAAGGACGGAATGCGTCAGGTGATAGGCGATCTGCTCGCTCACTGTGCCGTCCGAATGTCCCGGAAAGACACGCGCAAGATTTTTTTCATCAATTGGGCTCTCCCGCCGGTGCCCGAAGAACGCGGGTTCGTTGACAGTTGGTACTGCAATCAATGTCCCGCGAATCTGCGCCGGATCCAGTTCACGAAAGCATTCCTGGATAGCAACGATGCCTTCGTACTCATCTCCGTGAATGCCTGCACAAGCGATCAAGGTTTTCCCATCCTTCTGCCCACGCACAACCAGAATTGAGAATCCAATCTCCCGACCATCGATAAGTGTCGTCATCCGTTGCCGATACGCCATCTTGGTGCCTCGTGGAACATCTTCGGGTGAAAATGAGTCAGTTGAGTCAAAAAAGTGTTCTGGCATTTTCATGACCTCTTGTGTTCTGCGCAAGGGACTCCACAGTACGCACATTATGTATCAGCGATAAGATCAATGTTATCTGACATCGGCGTTTTCACACAACAGTTAGTTAAATTCCTGCCTTCGCTTCTTCAATACAATTAAGGCACATCAGATCGGGACTGACTTTCACGACATGGATTTCTTGATATGCCTTCATTTGCTGGGCATCTACACATCTTTCGATACGATGCGTCCGGTAACACATCATTTACGTTGTGGTCGGAAGAACTGTCTGTACAAATAAATCCCCGGCAGTCATTTATTCAACGGTGACACTTTTAGCAAGATTTCTGGGTTGATCCACATCACACCTGCGATGAACAGCACTGTAATAAGCGAGCAACTGAAGCGGAATTGCAACCAATAGCGGGGAGAGCTCCTCCGCAATGTCCGGAACGTAAAGGACTTCCTGAGCAAGTGCCTGGATTTCCGTGTTGCCTTCGCTAGCAATTGCGATGACGATTCCGTTTCGAGCGCGGATCTCCTGGATGGCACTCACAATCTTCGAATAAATGCTGCTATTGGTAGCAATGCACACGACAGGCACATCTTCGTTAATCAACGCGAGTGGACCATGTTTTAATTCGCCGGCTGGATGACCGGTGGCATGGATGTAGGAGATTTCCTTGAGTTTGAGAGCACCTTCCAAAGCGTTGGGATAATTGTAGCTTCGCCCAATAAACATGAATGCCCCGACATCGCTATATTTCTCCGCACAGGTGCAGATTTGTTGCTGCTGGATGGCTTGCTCCATAAGGGATGGCGCCTTTTTAAGAGTTTGGAGAAATTTCTGTATATCTCCGGGTGTTAATACCCCTTTTAGCTTGCCTAGGTGCATTGCGAGTAACCCAAGCACTGCAATCTGTGCGGCATAGGCTTTGGTGGAAGCGACGCCAATCTCAAGTCCAGCGTGAAGTTCGATAACCGCATCCGCCTCCCGTGCAATGGTGCTGTTGATCTCGTTGCATAAGGCTAATACGCTCATGAACTTGCTCTTTGCTTTACGCAATCCCTCAAGCGTATCAGCAGTCTCACCGGATTGGGAAATAGCGATTACCAGTGTATCTCCCTCCAAAACCGGGTTACGGTAGCGAAACTCTGAGGAGATGTCCACTTCGGTGTGGATGTACGCATACTGTTCCAGCAAATACTTGCCGATCAGTCCGGCATGCCACGATGTGCCACAGGCTTGGATGACGATCCGATTCACACAGGCGAGAAATTCGTCGTTCAATCCCAATTCCCCGAAATCGACCTCCATCTCATCGGTGATATATATATTGTGTAAGCGCTGTAAGACATTAGGCTGCTCGTAGATCTCCTTAAGCATGAAGTGTGGATGGTCGCCTTTATCGGCACTGTCGGGACTCAAGCCGATCTGATGGATGCGCGGTTCGACCCGCTCGCCCTCCATGGTTTGAACCTCCACCTGGTCCCGTGTCAGAAGGGCAACCTGATTATCTTCGAGATAGACCATCCGTTGGGTGTGCGGCAGCAACGCCGGCACATCTGAAGCGACGAAGTTCTCTCCCTCCCCAAGTCCCAAGATGAACGGGCTGCCGCGTCGCGCAACTACGATGCAGTCCGGAAACTGTTGGTGAATAAAAGTAGCTGAAAATGTTCCCTCTACCTGCTGAAGTGCGTTGCAAACGGCATCGACAAAATCTTCCTCCGCCGCTTCCTCAACTAGGTGTGCCAGCACTTCTGTATCTGTATCTGATTCAAATAGATGCCCCCGCCCTTGCAGGGCACGCTTGAGCGGGAGATAGTTCTCAATGATTCCGTTGTGTACGACCGCCAAAGTCCGACCCTCGTCGGTATGCGGATGGGCATTGCGTTCATTCGGTTCCCCGTGTGTTGCCCATCGGGTGTGCCCGATACCAATCGCGCCACGCATCGGATTCTGACGAAGACTTTCGTCTAGTTCACGCAGTTTTCCCGCCCGCTTTCGCAGATCTAACTCGCCATCACTGATGACAGCCATACCTGCTGAATCATATCCCCGGTACTGAAGTCGTTCCAGTCCTGTCCACAAAACAGAGTCAGCGTATTTATCTCCAATGTATCCGACAATCCCACACATAGTTTTCCTTTCCCAATTCCTTTATCAAGGGTGTGTTTTCAACTGTAATCGATTGGAGGAGGGGCGAAAACGGGGTGGCTCTCCTCTACGAAACGGATTCATGGAACCTTGGATGGTCACTCAATACCTTGACCAGTGTTTGTGCAAGTTTTTCGGGATGGTGGCGGATCACGGTTTGTGGACCACCGCTATCGATGACCTCGGTGGTATCCCGAATGAGTTCCGCCTCTACAATCCACATATCACCGAGATTATCTCGTTCCGGGTGATAGAAGATTTGCACATTAGCTGGTCCTGCCATTTGCTTTGTCGCATTGGTAATCTGTCTATACCTTTCGATGATCTTTTCCGGCGCCGGTTGATTGTTAACGATGACATAGTCTAGCGATATGCCGGGGGCGTGAGCCAGGATTGCTTCGACGTGGTCGGTAACAGAGTACCCATCAGTTTCGCCCGGCTGCGACATCACATTACAGATATAGATTTTCATCGCATCTGAAGATTGGATTGTTCCGGTGATTTCCTTGATCACAAGGTTGGGCATGATACTGGTGTATAAACTTCCGGGACCAATGATGATGGCATCGGCATTGGCGATAGCCTCCACAGCCCCTGTATGTGCAGTACATTCATAAGGTTCGTCGTGATGCTGTTTGCCGTTCTCACGCGGTTTCAGAAAGACGCGCTCAATCGGTTTTCGATTGACTCGCTCCGGGATGTTGGACTCACCGCACACAACATCACCATCGACTAGTTCAGCGCACAGTGTGGTTCCATCTAGGCTAACCGGTATAATCCTGCCTCGCGTGGAGAGCAGTTTGGATGCTTCTTGGATAGCTTTTGGAAAACTGCCGTTATTTAATTCAGTGAGTGCAATGAGGAGGAGGTTTCCAACTGTATGCCCTCCGAGATCGCCGTCACTTGAAAAGCGATATTCAAAGAGTTTAGCTAGTAACCCATCATCATTGGATAGGGCGACCAGTAGCTGACGAATATCACCCGGTGGAATCACATCAAACTCTTCAACCAATCGTCCAGAACTACCGCCGTCGTCAGACACAGAAACAATTGCCGCCAGATTATCCATATCAATAATTTCTGAGCGATCGCGTCTGTTGCTTGTGTGTTGTTTAATTCCGCTCAATAGGGAAGATAAGCCTGTACCGCCACCTATGCAGACCAGTTTTAGTGCATCTACCATGATAAACCTCCATCAATACAGCACAAAAAGAACCTGTTAAAATTGACGCTGGGGGTACGTTTGCGTTTCAAGAAAATTGTGGTGCGTGGAACTCCTCACGACCAAGAAAGAGAGTTTGGTGGTTAGTTGGAGACTCGTTGTATCAAAGATTTTAGTGCCTCAAGCGTTGAATCGCAAAGTTCCTGAGCCTCTTCAGCGGTCTGTGCTTCGCTAAAAACACGAATGACCGGCTCTGTACCGGACTTCCGAATATTGACCCATCGGTCTTCCCAAACTCGTTTTATCCCATCAGTCAGATCAAGTGTTTCATCTGTATAAGTTTCGATGGCAAGTTGAAGAACCACATCAGCGATTTGTTGCGAGGACACTTCCAATTTCTCCTTGCATATCGCATAGCTTGGGATGGAAGCAATAACCTCCGAAATCGTTGAGGGGCTTAACTCAGCGAGGAGTTGAATAATTGCAGCTATTGACACAATACCGTCGGTCGTATATTGAAGTTCTGGATAAATCACACCGCCTGTTCCTTCACCGCCGATGACTGCGCCTGTTTCTCGCATTTTCTCGACAACGAATCCGACACCCACCGGCGTCCGGTACAGTTTTACGCCGTACCGATCCGCTACGTCATCCAACATGCGGCTGGTTGATACAGTAGCGACTATATCCCCTTTTCGTTTATTCAGCAGAAATTCCGCTGCGAGGGCGAAGGTGTATTCGCTGCTCAACGGAGTGCCCTCCTCAGAGACGAGCACCAGCCGGTCCGCATCACCATCGTGTGCGAAGCCGAGGTCTGCGCCTTCCGATTTGATGGCTTTGCAGAGTTGACCTAACGCATCTGGCGTTGGTTCCGCCGGACGAGGAAAATAGCCATTGGGAACGCAGTTCAGTTCGACAACTTCACATCCCAACGCTCTTAGCAAGCGAGGACTAATCACACTCCCCGCGCCATTGCCGCAATCGATGACGACTTTTAGCCCGTGAGAACGTGTTTGATCTGGCACAACCCAATCACAACTGAGTACACCGGCGATATGTTGATCAATAGCAGTGCCGATTACCTCGACACTGCCCTGTTTATCCCAGGCGGCTAGCTCAAAGTCCCCCGACTCGTAAATCCTCATTAGGTGTGTGCGTTCTGCCTCACTCAAGAGTCTGCCGGATTCAGGCGCAAATTCGATGCCATTCCAATCAATCGGGTTGTGGCTTGCCGTAATCACGAGGCTTCCATCCGCATTCAATTCTTTCGACATGAGTAAAACTGTCGGCGTTGGACACACCCCAACGTCAATCACTTTGCAACCGGTCGCAATCAGCCCGGCGAGTACGGCATGATGTGCCATCGGACCCGATGTCCGCGTATCTCTTCCAACTACAACAGTTTGTCCCTCAATTAACGTTCCGAATGCCGCAGCAAACCGGGTTAATAGGCTTGGATCCAACGCGTTACCAACTGTTCCTCTAACGCCGGAGACACTGATGATTAGGTCCTCTCCCGATGCGTGGGATTTCACTTCGTTCAATGTACAAGCTCCTGCGGTTTAAAAATTCAGACGCGATTCCACCATGACAATGCAACGCAACAGGTTCCAATCAGTATCTGCCAGCTGCAAACGATGTGCCATGACGGATAGACAACTAGATATGATGGGATCGGTGTTAGTTCGTATAAGTGAGGTGTTCTAAACACATCAAGTTTAAGCAGATGGCACACGGCAATCAGTGGGTTGAGGTATAGAAATGGTGGAATGATGGGTTGGAGATTTTCCAGATAACGATCTAACGGTGCTAACAGAAACACACCGCCAATCAGGAGACTCCACCCTAGATATGTTGCCTCTGTTGCAAAGAGTTCATGGCGAAAGATGCACCAGCACAATCCGCCAGTCGAGGCAGCCACAATGATGTAAATTCCAAACACTAGGTGCAGTTGAACCACTTCAAGGTGGGTGATATTGCTGATTGATGGTATGAGAATCGTAAAAACAAGGGTTGCGAGAGCAAGGAAGCAGAATGTGTAAATCTGGCTCCCCAATATGACGCTCATCCAGACCCATCGAGGGTCTATTCGACTCAATTGTAAGTCTGTTGATGGGAGAGGTGCAAAATGTTTGTTGAGTCCGCTACATGCTAGGTATGGCGCAACAATCAGGACGAGCAACGCTTCTGACAGGAAGATGAGATCGGTGAACCGCCCCAGCTTTACACGAAATAGGAGTTGACAGATGACCAGTAACAGAACGCTCTGTACAATGAGGGCAAAACAGATCTTGCTGAATTTCCACTGTTGGCGTATCACTTGGCTGAGGACTAGATTTTCAAGGCGGCGTATATGGTACATTCGATTTCTTAACGCCTCTGTCCAAACTGCTCACGCAACGCATCCTGAATTTGCAAAATCGTATGTGCGACGCCATAGAGGCCCGGATGAATCTCTAACGCCTTCTGGAAGGCTTCTAGTGCTTCTCTGAGATTTCCGAGCCTCAGATAGCATTGTCCCATTCCCGCAAACGCGCCAAAATGAACCGGATTGAGTATAACCACCTTTTTGCAATCATCAATAGATTGCTCCCATTCTTCCAACATAAAATATGCGATTGCTCTCTGGTTATATCCTTCAGCAAACTCAGGGGCCACCCGAATAACTTCTGTTAATTTATCAATCGCTTCTGCATACTGTTCTTTCTTGATATATTTTGCGCCTTCTCGAAGCATTTCATCAATGGATTCATCACCGGAGCGAAACCAGATTGCCCACAGCGCCTGTTCCGCATTGGAACGCATAGCCGAATCGTCGTGCCGAAGCGCCTCTACCAATGGGGACACAACTTGCGTGTCGCCAATCACACTTAGTGCAGAAGCCGCCGCCCACCGTGTCGGCGTGACATCATGCGCTAACAATTCAATGAGAGTGTCCTGAGTGTAATTCTTTAATAAAACCTGTTTCAGTTCTTCTTTTTGTCTTTGAGTAGGGTACCGGATTAGCAGTTTTGCTAATTCCGAAAACCCATTACGCTTTGCCATGGTCAATGCCTCAATTGATTATGAAATCTTCCCTTTTGCGAGGTAGATTTCATTCATCTTATCATACCTGAGAAACAATGACAAGATAAAAGTTCACGCAATACAAATCTTGCGAAATCTAGTGATTTCGGATATAATGAGTTATACGCATTTCTGAAAACGTAAAAATGGGGGAGCCATATTATGATGACAACTCAAGTTGAAACGGCTTCCGGGATTTCGCCAGAAGATGAACGCGAATTGTTGCGCATGCTTTGGATGCTGAGAACTACAAATGGGTTTCAACTTCAAGCTGCACAATGTGACCTGCCGGTAGCACAAAAGACACATACGGCTTGGCGATAACGAGACTGCCCTTGCTTGCTTTAACGCATTAAGGGCGATTGGTGTTTCTATCAAAACTCCCCATATCGTTGAGTGGGTCGAGGAAGATATTCAGCGACTCAAAACCGAAGTTGGCGGAGAAGTATTTGAACGCCTAAAAGCGGAAGTTCAGGCAAGGCAGAAGGAACTGACTCCTTGAACAGCGTGCTATCGTTAAAATGATGTATATACTTGAACCCCTGACTCATGAAAGTTCAAACTTGTGGGAGGAAATTCTTACTGGTTGTCCAAATAGCCTTCCATTTCACTCGATTGCATGGCGTAATGCGTTAGCAAATAGGTTCAAGCAACTAACGCCTGCTTATTTTCTGATTAAAGCAAACGACGCCATCGTTGGTGGATTACCCACTTTCGTATTTCAGCCGATTCGTGGGATTAAGATGCTGCACTCGATGTCAAACGCGACTCTACGGGCGGAAGCTGATCGAGGCAGGATATCAAAAGCACGAAGCTGAGAGTTTTGGTGTTTGCCGGACACTTATTCGGAAAGCCGATGGATTTGGTTTCTAGCTGCTGGAAGTTATCGGCGTATCTCATCCTGGGAATCACGTTCTATTTTCTCCCTGAGTTGGGGATGCACCGATAACGTCGTGACAAAATCTGATGAAAGGAATATAGACCCGAATCAATGATGACAAAATACAAACTAATCGCCCTTGATATTGACGGCACACTGACCAACTCTCATGGAAAGATTACCGAGCGCACGAAGAAAGCGGTACATCGCGTCGCCCAAATGGGAGCGACGATCGTTGTCGCAACCGGGCGGCGTTCCTTCACAGCAAAGCTGAAGGTCTTACAACTCGAACTTCCGGGGGTGCTCGTCGCAGCCTATAACGGTGCCATCCTCAAGCGGCTCAACGGCGATCTCATCTATCATCGATTGCTCTCCCGCAGCATTGCGCAGCATGTCGTGAAGGTCGCCAGAGAACTCGGTCTCTGCCCGATCATTTTTGAGGGAACACAGGACGCGGCAAACATACTCGTTGAGGACTACGGAGATCGGATTGATGCCGGGCAACAGCGGTATCTTCGGGAGAATCAAGAACACCTGAAATGGGTCGATGATCTCGCAGCAGATTTGCCGGGCGACGTGATTGAAGTCATCTGCGTTGTCCCCGCGGATGCGATGCATGAGATCGCTGCAACTTTTCAGGCACGCCTGAATGGACAGATTAAACCAATTCCGGTGATGTTCAATAATGGGCAACGCGCCTTCCTCAGTCTTTCCAATGCAAAAGTCGGTAAACATCAACCGCTGTACTATCTTGTCGAGCAGATGAGGATAAACCAATCGGACATCCTCGCAATTGGGGATAACTATAACGATCTGGATATGTTACAATTTGTAGGACTGGGCGTTATCATGGAAAATGCGGACAAGGCGCTCAAACAGATGGGATTCTACGTGACGGCCTCGAATGATGCGGATGGCGTCGCAAAGGCTTTGGAGCGGTTTGTGTTAGGAATTTAGGGGAGAAGATAGGCGAATGAGGAAACGAAACAATGAGGCAATAAAGCTTATTCACATTTTACGCATTACGCATTACGCATTATGCATCACCCTTCACAACTCCGAAACGAAGTCTTGCTTCGCAGGCTCCAAAGGAGCGGATCCCCAATCTATTGGGGATCCGCGCTTCAACTCTTAATCCTGTGTGTGCTGGTTTCCATCCCACAAACGTGGGGAAACCCATTAAAATCAGAACTACAGGAAAATGTATCAACTTCCCGACGGAATGCCATTGTCGACGCGGTTGAGCACGCGAGCCCCGGGGTCGTCAATATCAGTACCATTCAGATACAGGAAATCAATGTCCCTCCATCTTTTGAAGATTTCTGGGTGCCATTTTTCAATTTTCCTTTTAAGGTCCCGCAGCGGCGTGAACTACATGGGCTCGGATCTGGGGTGATTATTGACCAAAAAGGCTATGTAATCACAAATCAGCACGTCATTGAGGGGGCAGAAGTTACAAAGGTTCTCCTTTCAGACGGACGAGAAGTTGAAGCCAAGATTATTGGTGAGGATTTTCCCACAGATCTTGCCGTGTTAGAAATTAACACACCGGATTTGACAGAGATTGAGTTCGGAAACGCTGATGAACTGCTGATTAGTGAATGGGCAATCGCAATCGGGCATGCCTTCGCAGCGGTGGTTGGAGATCCGAGGACCACTGTCACCGTCGGCGTGGTGAGTGCTACGGATCGCGCGCTGAAGATGGATAATCGGCTCTACCGCCACCTCATCCAAACCAACGCGTCGATTAACCCTGGCAACAGTGGTGGGGCGCTTGTCAACCTCTACGGTCAGTTAATTGGTATTAACACGGCGATCTACTCGACGAGCGGTGGTTCACAGGGCATCGGCTACGCCATCCCGGTAAATATTGCTGCCAATGTTGTTGATCGCCTTGTTACGTATGGGGCCGTTGTTCCACCATATATCGGAATCGAACCGCAAAATTTGACGCCGCAATTAGCAGAAACGCTGAATTTGGACAGAAGAATCGGTGTGTTAGTTGCGGCTGTGGAGAAGGGGAGTCCGGCGGAAGAAGCAGGCATTGAGCGCCGTGATCTTATCGAAGCAATAGACCAAGAGCCGGTCTCTAATTCAGAGATATTCTGGGCAATCACACGATTGCTGCGTAAAAATCAGACACCTACCTTTCACATTTTCCGTGATGGAAAGCGAAAAAACCTGCACGTAAAAATTCGAGAGCTTCAATGGAAGTATGTGGTACCCGGTTGGGGTATCACAATTGAGCAACTTCATCGAAAGCAAGCACAGAAGTACGCGCAACGCGGGGTTCTTGTTACAAAGGTTGATCGAAGAAGCACACTGGCAAGGCAAGGATTGAGACGAGGTGATCTGATCTACCGCATTAACGATTTCCGGATTAATTCGCTTGAAGACTTCAAACGTATCACAAACAGGTTAAGACGTCCCCAGCAGATTAATCTTTACTTTGAGCGGGATGGGCAACGGTTTCCACTGCCAAACTTAATCATCCGATGATCCCGTGGACATAACGCAACTTCATCTGCTGCCGGGTGTTTGTATATATTTGACTCTCGGTAATTATTACGTGATAGGTCATAATTCATCGACCAGTTCACCGCTATATTTTAAGACAAAAGGTAAATAAACATGCGCGTGCAACTGCCAACAATCATATTTCTGTGTTTATCTCTTGTTGTGATTGTTTCCCTCATCTACCATATGAAGACAAGTGATCAGGCAATGAGCCGGGAAGCCATCAATCTGGAAAGTGAAGAGTTTAAGAGCTTGCGTGAACAAGCCACCATCTCTCGCAATGCCAAAAAACATACCGCAGCTATCCAGATTTACAAGGAAGCCCTGAAAATGCGCCCAGACAACGCCGAAGTCCATAATGATCTCGGGGCGACCTACTACGGATTTGGGCTTGAATATGCTGGGCCGAACTGGCCCTCCTGGGAGAGTGACCTAGTGGGTAAAACACTGACCGAAGCCCTTCAGGAACTCCAGATGGCTATGGAGGAAACAGGTTCTGGTTATATTGTGATGAAATCCGATCAACCGGAAGTCACGGAGGAAATTCAGAAAAAAGTCCAGGAGACTGACGCGTATATATATACCGAACAGTTCGGCGAAAACGCAACGATGAACATTGTGATCGGCAAGACAAAAGAGTTTTTCATGAAAGCGCGGGACCATTACATCCGCGCGATCGACATCAAACCCGCTTACAGCCCTGCCTACCGCAACCTCGGAGCGCTGTACATGAAAATTGGTCACCGCGATGTCGGAGTTGATAATTTACAAAAGGCGTACCGATTGGATCCGCGAGATAAAGAACTTGAGCAATATCTCAATCAGTTCAAGTAGAAAAGTCGCCGACTCGCACCGATTCCAGCCGATGACAGTTAGGGAAATCCTCTCCCGGTCAATGCTTCTCTATCGAGGGAATTTTCTGAAGCTGGTTGGCATTGCTGTCCCCGGTGCTATTATTAGTGGTTTGGCTATTCAGTCCATTTGGATGTATCTATATGCTGTGACCGGGCGGGTGCAAATCCTGGAGATAGCACTGCCGTATATGGCGATTGCCGCCTTCCAGTCTTTGATTGTGACGGCGGCAGGCGTCATTGCAATTTCGGAACAACTTCTGGGGCGGTCGATCAGTGTCGGGGGTGCGTACTCACGGGTTTTGGGTTCGCTCTTTCCCCTGCTCGGGGCGTTGATTCTTTTTACGATTATAGTCGGCATTGGCATTCAGTTCGTACTGGGAATCATTGCTTATGTTTGGTTCTGTTTGACTGCTCCGGTCGTCATGATTGAAGGAGAAGGCGGGCTCGGCGCACTCAAGCGAAGTCGCGTGATTGTCAAGGGATTCTTTAACAAAGCATTCCTGGTTGTTGTGTCGTTCACACTCGTGCAAGCCTTTGTGGCGGTCTTTCTGCTTACCCTCCCGCATCTCATCGGAAACTTTCCCGGTCTTCCCTCCCTTTTCTCGCTCCTTTCTGTTTGTCTACCACTCCTTATCGAACCGTTCAAAGTTGCATCAACGACAATGCTCTACTATGACCTCCGTATCCGTAAGGAGGGATATGACCGCCAAGTCCTGGCAGAGGAACTTGCTGCCTCATCGTGAAACGTCAAAACCGGCGGAAAATATAGGCGACGGCTGCTTGCGTAAGTTTCCCCTTCCCATTCTTGCCCCACTGTGCTAAAATACCATCTCACAAATTTGATTTGCAAAACTAAAACATGTGCTCTGCCTTTATGTGGAGGTTCAAATGAGACTTGGAATTGTCGGCATGTTGCCGGGCGACTTTCGGGGGTTTACAAACAAACAGATGGAAACGATTCGGGCGCTGAAATTCACCGGATTCGGATTTCACTTCAGCAGTGATGATGTTTTCGACGTGATGACGGAGGACTGTGAAAAGTACAATCAATTCATGGTGGGAGAAGATCTGGATCCGGTTCAGTTTGCCATCACCTACAGGGAATGCCTCTTCGATCCAGACCCAGCCGTCAGGGAGTCAATTACGTCAAGAATCAACCGGGGGGCAGAAATCGCGCGGCAAATCAACGCACATGCTTACCTCATCCGTCCCGGAAGCCTGAATCCCGATGGATCATGGACGTCGCACCGGGATAACCACCTCCCTGAAAGCATGGAACGCCTGATTGGGACGCTAAAATCGATTGCACGCAAGGCTGAAGCAGAGGGCGTGACCATTATTGTGGAGACCCATGCGATCTCAATTATGGATTCCCCAGAGACCTGCAAGGCGGTTGTCGATGCGGTCGGATCGGACAATCTGCGAATCGTCATGGACTATGTCAACCACTTCCAAACCCTACAACAGGTTTACAATAGCACAGAGCGGTTGAACCATATCTTCGATATAATGGGGCCAATCGCTCCTGTAGCGCACATCAAAGACATCAAGGTGACGAATGGTCTGGTGCTTCATCTTGATGAGGAAGTCCCCGACGAAGGCGAGATAGATCTCGTCCTGGCGCTGAGCAGGTTTGATGCACTTTATCCCGATGGGTATGGGCTGATTGAGCACCTGCTGATGTCAAAAATTCCACTTGCAAACGCAAACGTGCGACGGATTGCCGCCGAACATGGAATCGATATCCACTAATATTGATTTCGGATTGTCAATACAACCGAAACGGACGACAACGGCAACTAGAGTAAAGAAATGCACAGTTTTATAGTAGACATGTAGAGGTGGCGGAGAACCCGCCCCCTTTTTTTATGTTGATACTGCATCTCAACCGGAGTATCATACAGATGAAGTACCGGACGAAAAACGATAAGGAGGATTTCAGATGCGAAGAGAAATCATTTTACTTTCCATAATAACCCGCAAGCGTTCTATTTGAATTTCTTCACCAATGGGAGGCGTGAATGTCCACATTTGATGTCAGTATCATCGGCGGCGGCCCGGGCGGCTATGTCGCAGCGATCAAGGCCGCACAGCTTGGGAGCAACGTCTGCTTAATTGAAAAAGGGGGTTGGGGCGGTACATGCCTGAATCGTGGGTGTATCCCAACCAAAACGCTATTTTCGGTTGCCAAATTTGCTACACAAGTGCGGGAAGCGGAGGGATTCGGGCTCAAGATTCAAGGCGCGGAGATCGATTATCCGCAGGTGTTGGCGCACAAAGACGCCACCGTCAAAAAGTTGACAAGTGGTATCGCACAGTTGCTCAAAAGTAACGGCGTCTACACGATTAATGGAACCGGCGCCCTTTCTGGAAGAAACACTATTGAAGTGACGAAAGTGGATGGCACACAGGAAGAGGTCACCGCGAATCAGATTATCATCGCCACCGGTTCTGAGCCAGCGAATATTCCCGTTTTTGAAATTGATGAACAACAGGTGTTGACAACGACGGGCGTCCTCGAATTGACGAAACTTCCCAGAAGCATCATCATTGTCGGCGGCGGCGTCTCCGGCTGCGAGTTTGCCTCGATTTTCAACGGCTTGGGCTGCGAAGTCACCGTCCTTGAACTGCTGCCAACGATTCTCGCAACAGAGGATGTTCAGATCATCCGACAGGTTCGCCTCTTGATGAAACGGAAAGGGATTGAAATCAAGACGGAAGTGAATGTGATGCGGCTGGAAAAATCGGAATCCGGGGTGACGGCGACGCTGGAATCCGGGGAGCAGTTCAACGCCGAAAAGATGTTGATCTCCATCGGCAGGGCGTTCAACTCCGAAGGAATTGGATTGGAAAAAGTCGGGGTTCACACAGATCGCGGCAAGATTGTCGTCAACGAGCGGATGGAGACGAACGTTCCGGGGATTTATGCTGTTGGCGACGTAGCGAGCCGGTATCTTTTGGCGCACGTCGCATCAGCGGAAGGGATTGTCGCCGCACAAAACTGCATGGGTGGAAACGTCGAAATGGATTACGGCACGGTTCCGTGGTGCGTTTTCACGATTCCCGAAGTCGCCAGGGTCGGCATGACAGAGGAGGAAGCGAAGGCGGAAGGCTATGCGGTCAAAGTGGGTCGATTCCCTTATGCAGCAAGCGGTAAGGCTTTGGGCATGCGTGAGACCGACGGGTTCGTCAAGGTCGTTTCGGATCAGGAATTCGGGGATATCCTCGGCGTCCACATCCTTGGGGCGCACGCTTCAGACCTCGTCCATGAGGCTGCCGTTGCCATCCGTCTGGAGGCGTCGGTTGCAGATCTCGCGGACACGATCCACGCACACCCAACCCTCGCCGAAGCCGTTATGGAAGCGGCGGAAGCGGCGCATGATCGCGCGATTCACATCATATAAGTTGCACAGGTTTTTCAATTGACAGATGGATGAGGGTTTGCTATAGTATCCTCAATGCTTCGCAAAGTTATCTAACTATGAGGGAGGTCATCGAAACCTTGTGCGCCATGTAAGCGGTAAGTAGGAGTGCCTGTATAACAGGCTAGGATTGTCAGAATATCCTGTACACACCCGCGTTAGGTTCGTCGGGTAACCGACTGAAATCTCGAAAGAGAAGGCTAAACTTAGCATCGCGGGAAAAGGCGGTTGATGTCGAAATATCCTAGACTAGATGGCTGTCAGTGTAAGGTGTATATGAACAAAGCTGAGTTGCTTGAAGCCTAAGTCTTCATGGCTTTACGATGGACGGCAACGTATGGATTCATCTAATAATGGCAGAAGTGAGGTAATCGCTCACATCTGATTGAAGGCACGTTGCACCAGAGAACACATTGGACTTTGTAAGGTTGTGAATGTGTCTGACTTCGCTGGCATGCCTGCGCGAAGCAGGATTAAAAGGGCAAAAGGGATTCTAAGTACACCGTTTCTTTGACTTACCGAAAACATGGGATGGACTAAGTTGGATTTATCCAATATGCCAATGGAATCGCCGTATTACCCAAAGTACAGAGTCAAAAAAAGGCTCGGTGCAGAATAATACCTATCCCAGACGTATAAGCAATCAGTAATGATTGCGAAAGGGGAGAAGGGGGAAGGGCGATAGGTCAAGTATACAATATCACCAAGAAAAGCCACCAAATGGGGCATTAGTTTTTCAAAAGTGACTAGGTTCTGTTGACATTTCATCGTAACCAGATAATCGCAGCAACGAAACTCAGAAACCCCAAATAGCGACCCGCCAACTTATCAAAACGACTGAAGATACGCCTATAGTGCTTGATTTTGTTGATGAAGCATTCCACCCGATGTCTCTCTCGGTACAGATGCGTATCATAGTCTCGTGACTCACGGCGGTTGATACGGGGACGAATCACTAGCTCTGCACCCATACGGGTTATCAACTGCACCAATGAATCTGCGTCATACGCTGAGTCGGCTATCACATACTCACTGCTATACCCTTCTGCACAAGTCATGGCGTGGCGTTGTCTAGCCGTCAGCGCAAAACGTAATGGATTGCCTAAGCCATCAACCGTGATGTGAATTTTGGTTGAAAATCCACCCGCATTACGTCCGAGTGCCTGTGAGGCTTGACCGCCACTTGTTTTCAAACCCCCTGCAGCACAGGGGTGAGCGCGGCAGATGGTACTGTCACCATATCTGGGTCGTTGACAAAGTGTTGATGCAGCCGTTGGAAGATGCCTCTATCGCACCAGCAAGCGAATCGTTTATAGACGCTGTTCCAACTGCCGTACTCTTTTGGTAGGAGTCGCCATTGACTACCACTACGAGTTATCCAAAGCACTGCTTGGACAAAACGTTTTAAGTTCGCTTGCTGTCCGGTGTAGACATCGGAACAGGTTTGCAGGAATGCTGCTATTTTTGACCATTGATTATCGGATAAGGTAAGTGTTGACATATCGTTATTATGCCATAAATGTCAACACGTCCTACTATATTTGACTGGAGAACCGTGTGCGGTGAAAGTCGCACACACGGTTCGGAGAGGGGGATACGCCACCCCACAGCAATGTGGAATCTCGGTCTCTACTCTACAAATCTACAAAAAAAGGTAATCATCTTATCATCTGGGGTGATGCAATCGAGGCTTTGTCCAGCAAAATTCCGGGTGCTTCAGTTGATTTAATCTTTACAGACCCTCCATACAACATCGGTAAGAACTTCAACGGCAGAAAGTAATTTTCAGGATTAAACTATACATTCCGTTTGTAGTAGCGCAATGAATTGCGCGTTTGGGACGGCGATGAATTGCCTCACTACAAACCATTACTTTCTTTTTGAAAATTACTTAAACCAAACGATACTATAACTGAAATCGTCATAACAGATGAAAAGATCAAAAGAGAATCGCCATCGAATAAAGTGAGCGTACATATTGTAAAGCTATAACTATGAGGAGGAACTCAAGTTGGAAAAAAAAGCTGTTGTGCTTTTGAGTGGGGGGATTGATTCAACAACGACGCTCGCGATCGCACAATCTCAAAGTTATGATGCGTATACGATGAGCTTCCGGTACGGTCAACGCCATTCCCTTGAGCTGGATCGTGCAAAGCAAATCGCCGAGAAAATGGGCGTCAAAAAGCATACTATCGTCGATATTAATCTGCGTGCATTCGGTGGGTCGGCTTTAACCGATGACATTGATGTGCCCAGAGATCGATCAGATGAGGAGATCGGAACGGGCATCCCGATTACCTACGTTCCTGCACGGAATACGATATTTCTGTCATTCGCACTCGCCTGGGCAGAAACATTAGAAATCGACACGATCTTTATGGGCGTCAACGCGCTTGACTATTCTGGGTATCCGGACTGTAGGCCGGAATATATTGAGGCTTATCAGGCGATGGCAAATCTGGCAACGAAGGCTGGGGTTGAAGGCAAAACGAAGCTCAAGATTCAAACGCCCTTGATCTCAATGACTAAAGCGCAAATCATACAAAAAGGAACAGAACTCGGCGTTGACTACGGGCTCACCCTCAGTTGTTATGAGCCCGATGATCAAGGCAGTGCGTGTGGTACATGCGACAGTTGTCTGTTAAGAAAGAAAGGGTTTTCGGAAGCGGGTGTCGCGGATCCAACGGCGTACAGGGCTTGAGGTTATACTGCACAAGCAAGCATGCTCCTGATATTATCACCTGCCATTCTGAGGATACCCGCTTTCCATTTCTCAGTTATTCAAAAACTGCTTCACCTGCTCATACACATCCTAGGCTTTCCCGTACGAGATAGCTGTCGCTTTTGCTGAGGCGACAAGGTGTCGAAAACGGAGCAGGGACGGGTTGTCTGAAACTCTTCAATAGTTGCCTGATGATGCTTCAGCGCATGCATCTCCGTCGCGTTATCCTGGCATACGATTTTAGCGAACATGGTGATTAAAACCCGCGGTTCGTATTCTAACTCCCCATATTTTTCCACCCGTGTGATCGCACCCTCGACGTCATTGGCAGCAATCACCTTCTGAATGGCGTCCAACAGTTGTGGCAGGGATTGTCGAGAGATCGCAGCCACGGCATCAGGACGGGGATGAGGTTCGGAAGATATGCGATCTTTCGCATTTCTGACCTCTGGTCCCGAATTCCATAGCAGGAGTGCCAGACCTAGTCCTATTTGTTGTTCTACATGCAGCGGCCAGAATGGACGCTCCCGCCTATTTTTGCTAGACTTTTGAACAAATCTTTGATACACTTAACTAACATAGCGAGGCATGGTGTACTAAATGCGTGGTGCGCTCTGGAGGCGGTCGTGCTTTGATCAGCCGAGAACGTATTGCGTACTGCATATTGTGCAGGAGGCTTCACGTTTCACGCATCACAGCTCCGTTCCGAGAGTCCGAGAATTGGACTCCGAAGGATCGGAGTAGGCTCCGCCCCGATCTATCGGGGTTTCATTTTGGGAATAAGTAGTTACTGGCTTAAATCAACCGCAGAGGCGCAGAGTTTTTTTAATTCTTCTCTGCGTTCTCCGCGTTAAATAAGCGTGTTACGACTTATGAAGAAACGAATAAATCGGAGATTTATTGTGTTTCCTCTTGCGAAATGTTAAGCCTTAATCTACTTATTGCGTTTATTTTTTCCTTTTCATGGCACGAGAAAGTCACGGCGCAGATTTCTCAAAGGTTTAGTGATAGAACACTATCCCAATTTGTCTTCCAAAATATAAGGAGGTCAGTTATGTCTTCAAAGTGGATGTTTACCGGAGCTCTATTAACCGTTGCTGTCATATTTCTTATCCCTCAAGCCAACGCACAGCAACGGTTCTCTGAAGCAGTCGGGCCAGTTTCTATTCAAGCGGTCACCTCTACGACGCCGCTGATTGTTCCTTACATTATATGGGGCGGCGAATCTGCCCTATTCTATGCTAACGGTGGCTTACTCACTAAACCTGGGTCGATCATGGCAAACCAGGGATTAAATCTGAAGCTAGTTCCCGGCGATAATTTTCCACAGCAGGTGAGAGACTATTTATCCGGGAAATCCCCACTCCTTCGCGGAACATTTAGAATGATTGCTCAAGCAAGTGAGGTGATTGGGCGCGATGCGAGGACGAAGGGGGTTGTATTTGGTCAGTTAACGTGGTCTGCTGGCGACCATTTCGTTGGGAGGCCTAATATCAGAAGAATTTCAGACTTGCGCGGGAAAAAAGTTGCAATCCAAAAAGGCGGCCCCCATGTCGGTATGCTTTACGACATGTTGCAGACAGCAAGGCTTTCCAAGTCTGATGTGACGATTGTCTGGGTTGATGACCTGACAGGGCCAAATGGACCTGCAGAGCGGTTCAGGCAGGATGCGACAATCTCTGGTTGCTTCGTGATTACGCCTGACATGATCGGTTTAACCGGCGGGCATCAAAACACGGGCAGTGGGGCGGAAGGAACGATCAAAGGCGCTTATGTGGTTGTCAGCACAGCAACGCTTTCACGCTCAATCGCGGACGTCTATGCTTGCCGAAAGGATTTCTATGACCCCAATAAGGGGTTGATTGAGAAATTCTTTGCGGGATACTTGAAAGGAGTGGAGGAGGTCATCCAACTCAAGAAAGCTTATGAGTCGAGAGGTTCTAAGGAATATATGGCGCTGCTTCAGATGATGCAGGATATTTATGGAAAGGACGTGCTTCCAACGCTTGAAGAAGATGCACACGGTCTGATTGCAGACTGTACATTTGTCGGCCAACCCGGTAACGTTGCATTCTTTAACGATCCAACAAATACGGTTGCGGGATTTGAAGGCTTTAATAAAGCGGGATTGGACATGGCAGTGAGCTGGGGATTCGCCAGGGTGAGACATAACCTGATCCCCTCCGACCTGAATTATAGTTCATCAGCTTTCACGAAACTTCTCGGGACAACGATTACTGCTCCTGTCCAGCGCAAGCGTTTTAAGGAAGAAACCGTCAGAGCGGAGATCGAATTGTTTAACGAAGAGGAGGTCCTTGACGAGAAGACGCTTATCTCGTTTACCATTCAGTTTAAGCCAAACCAGGACACATTTAGCGAAGCCGAATATCGTGAAGAATTCGACAGGATAGTTGAACTTGCGTCAAAGTATGGAAATGCAGCCATTGCCATCAAAGGACATACAGATCCGTCAAGAACCCTGATGGCAGCGGTTAAAACCGGATTGCGGCAAGGGATTTTAAGGCGCACCGGAACAAAAGGAAATTACGAATATTTCATGAACGGCAAATCCTTTAGCTTGGAAAATACAAAAAATCTGATCCGATTAATCCAGCAGAAGAAGTTTGGCGATGCGAGTGATTTTGAGGGGCCCTATCAAATCATGAGAGCGGGGTTAAAACTCTCCGAACAACGTGGGGAAACCGTCAAACAGGCAATCGTTGTTTATGCCCGTAAGAAAAACGTCCGAATTGAACCTGAGCAGATTGTCCCTGTTGGTGTGGGCATCAGAGAGCCGTTGATTGCCAAACCCTCTAATCCAGCAGAAGCGGCGAAAAATCGGCGTGTGGAGTTTGCCCTGATTAAGGTTTCGGCTGAAGCTGTTGTCGCCACTGATTTTGATTTCTAAGAAATGATGAAAGTGACAAATCAGATGATTCGTAAATTGCTTCCAAAGTTAATCTCCATAGAAAAAGAGATTTCTGACGAGAAGGGGAGTTTTAGACTCTTTGGGATTTTCCTGCGTGAGGGGCAACCGCATCGAGCATGGGATCTTGTTATCACGGTCGACTGGCTGGATACAAGAACTCTGGAAGCGGATCGGATTTTTACCAAAGAGATCCAATCTCGACTTGAACGCGAGAAGTTTCTCACCCTAGCAGTGATACTGATTTTAGAACCTGACTACCCCTTCGCCAAAGAGATGAACCCTGAGTTCGATGTCGAGCATGGAGACCTTGAGTTTACCGATTACGATTTCGATGGCATGGTCTTTGAGCGTATGCATATCATTACCTCAAAAATGGGAAAACGGATTGACACAGATCTTGTTGTAGATTTCAATAAGGAAGTCAAACCATGAAGAACGCAAAATCCATCCTGTTCATCATCCTTCTACTTTCCATACTTCTTGTCCCAGCAGCCTCATCTGATGAAGGCGTGCACACGGATAATATCGTGATTATTCTGGATGCTTCGGGGTCAATGGGCGACAGATTCAGCAGCGACCCGACTAAGACGAAGATGGAGGCAGCAAAAGAAGCGCTCCGGGAGGTATTATTGAAAATCCCTGATGGCACAAACATAGGCCTGCTTGTTTTTAGCGGTTCCAATGTCCGAAGTGAATGGGTTTATCCGCTTGGTCCCAAAAACGATGAGAGGCTGATGCAGGCGATCAATCTCCCCAGACCTAGCGGAGGGACGCCGCTTGGGAAGTATATTAAGATTGGCGCAGATCGTCTCTTGGAACAACGCGAAAAACAGTACAATTACGGAAGCTATCGGCTACTGACTGTCACAGACGGAAAAGCAACCGACCCGGAAAAGGTCGGGGCATATACCCCAGAAGTTATGGATAGGCAGATTAGGATTGATGTCATCGGGGTTGATATGAAACAAGATCACATGCTGGCGACAGTTGTCGATAGTTACCGCCGAGCAGATAATCCGGGACAGTTAGTCAAGGCGGTTTCGGAAATCCTTGCTGAAACCTCGGATACCGGAATGGACATAAGTGGCGAGGATGTGTTTGAATATATTGCCCCCCTTACGGAGGAGGTTGCATTATCGTTAATCACAGCAATCACAAAGGTTCCCGAGAATAACCCAATTGGCGAGCAACCGATAGCACCCAAGTCAAAGGCGATGACGACACAACCCACAAGTAGCGCAGGGCAGGGAGTTATTGATAACCCTCCACCAAGGAAAAAACCGTGGAGACTTCTTGTCCTCATCGTGATCGGCATCTTGGTGTTTGCAGGCATCTGCCTATCACGTCGAAGGAGTCATGGAAGTTAATGCCCATGCCTGAGATCGACTATTGTCAATTGCCGCTTGCCGATTCAAGCGATAACACACCAGCAATATGAAAGGAAAATGCACGATGAATGAATCTTCGAGGAGTGACTCTTCAAAGAAGGCACGCAGCAAAATCGTCATGGTCTTTAGCTGGTTGGTTATCCTTGGGATAGCGGGGGCTATCTATAAGTTCGTCATTGAACCGAGAATGAAGGGGAAGACTGTAGCTAATACTAGGACGCCCAGTCGATATACGCACGAGATCAAGATCGCCCATGACTCCTTCTCTGGTTACGCAATTCTTCGGTCCCCATCCGTTCAGAATCTGCTGGAGCGCCAAGAAATTAAGCTGACCTTCCTGGATGATAAGGCAGATTACGTTCAGAGAATGAAAAATCTACGCAGTGGCAAGATCCAAATGGCGGTCTTTACCATTGATGCTTATATAAAGGCAGGCGATGCGATTGGGGAGTTTCCGGGTTCGATCGTGCTTGTCATTGATGAGACAAAAGGCGCGGATGCCATCGTTGCTTACAAGCAGGGCGTCCCGCAAATCCCCAAACTGAGCAACCCCGCTGCAAAGATTGTATTAACGCCGGATTCCCCCAGTGAAACCCTTGCCAGAGTTATGATAAACAAGATGAGCTTCCCCAGCCTGCCGCGAGACTGGGAATTGGAAGTAGACGGCGCCGAAGATGTGTACAAGAAGCTAAAGGCTGGGAATCCAAATGAACCGAGAGCTTATGTGCTGTGGGAGCCATTTGTTACAAAGGCATTGGCGCTCGACGGCGTTCATATCCTCCTGGACAGTTCAAAGCTCAAAGGATACATCGTCGATGTGCTGATAGCCCAGCGACAGTTTCTGACTGAGCAGCCTGAATTGGTGACGGCCGTTGTACAGGCATATCTGCGGGCGCGTTATGATTATGCCAATCAGCCGGATGGTCTGATAAACCTTGTTCTGGAGGATGCCAAAAAATACGGGGACTCGCTGAGGAGAAACGAAGCTGAAAATCTGGTCAATGGAATCGAATGGCGAAACACCATGGAGAATTACGCCCATTTCGGCGTCATTTCCGGACAGGAAGCAAAGAATACAGATCATCTCGAAGATATGATTGCGAAAATTATCAGAGTGCTGGTTCAAACGGGCGCCGTTGCAGGCGATCCATTAGCGGGAGATTATGGGCAAATTTTCTACGATGGCATCTTGCGATCGCTTCGCCGTGATAAGTTTCATCCAAGCGTAGCGACTTCAAGTGGCTTAGATGATATTGTTCTTGGCGATTCTACGACGACCGCGCTCCCGGAGGTGACAAGCGCCAAAGCGTTGAGCAATCTCTCGGATTCTGAATGGAGTCGGCTCGTTCCTGTTGGCACAATGAGGTTTGACCCCATCCAATTTGGTCGGGGAAATGCCAGAATTCAGCGGAATAGTCAACGGGCGTTGGCAAGACTCGCCGAAGACCTCGACTCATTTCCGCAATGGTATCTCAAGGTCGTCGGGCATACCAGACGCGAAGGTGACCCAGAGGCAAATCGCATTCTTGCCCAGCAGCGGGCGGAGGTTGTTGCGGCGTTTCTGATGAGCAAAGGAATCAACCCCCATCGCATGAAGTTCGTTGCAAGTGACCGGCCGCCTGAAAACGCAGTGGGGGGAAAAGCGCAAAGCGTGACTTTTGTCCTTCTGGAGAAACCGTACTGAACCTTGCGGAGGTTTCAAACCTTCGCAGGGTTGAAGAGCAGGAGGCGAGGCAATTGATCGACCGGAAGAAGTTAAGGAAAAAAATTCTCCTCAATCTCATAGGAAACTCCGCCGTGATCTTTCCCTTTGCCGGCGGAGCCACCTTAGCCTTTGTAACGTGGTTTTTTAATCTTGAGCCGAGTATTCTATTTCTGTTTGTCAGCGGCGTCGTGGGGATTCTGGGCCCCGTAGGCGGGTTGATTACGAAATGGACAACGGGCTTAGACAACATCTCAAAGCAGGCATTAAGGGAGTTGCAGGAGGAAGTTCATAAGGAACAGGAGCGTCAACTTGATGCTTTACGCAAGCAGCTTACAGCGGATGGGGATGCCAGAACTGAAAGGATGCTTGCCGATCTTCGCACGTTGCATCAATCCTTTAAAGCAGAAGTCAATGAAAACACATGGTCATCATCTATCCCGTCGAATGTCGCCTTTGAGCTTGCCTACAAAGTTGAAGCCCTGTTTCATGAATCGGTAAATTGCTTAAAAGAAACCCTCACACTTCGAGAAAAGGCGAGAAATACCGCAACGAAAACAGCAAAATCGCCTCTCTTACAACAGCGAGAACATCTGATCGCAGATGTTCAGGAAACCATCGCGCAACTCTCCAAAATCTACGGAGAGGTACTGACACTTGATACCAATAGTGATGAAACGCAGCTCTCAAGACTCAGAAATGAGCTTGATGAAAATATAGAGTTTGCCAAAAAAGTTGATCAGACAATGTGTGAGCTTGAATCACGCGATATCCATGAACCGAGTAAATATGATCAGTATATTGAAAAGTGAGCCGAGCTATTCGCTCGTTTTAAGGCATTCAGGGCGTCAAGCCAACTGAAGCATAAAATGAACCATCCCGAAGGAGGAGCATGAGATGGACTGGCTACACGCAATTTACATTGGCTGCACAGTGTTTTCAGTGGGAATTACCGCGCTTGATTTCTTAGGATTTCTTGGCGGAAAGCAAGATGGCGATAGTAGTGATGGAGACGCCCACGTCGGCGAGGTTGATAGCGGCGAGATGGACCTCGGCGGCGATCATTCCGTCGAAGGCAACCATGCCGGAGAAACGGCGTCGGACGATGTTTCTCATGCCGCTGGTGGGGTTGCGGTGCTGTCCGTGCTTTCTTACTTGCGCAGCTTCATCTATTTCTGTCTCGGTTTTGGACCTACAGGTTGGGTTGCTATGGCAATGGGAAATAGTGCAGGACAGAGCCTTATTTGGGCGGCGCCGGCTGGCGTGGTCACCTTTGTGTTAGCACGCGCGTTCTTCCGTTTCCAGCGCACCGATACGGATTCATCCCTGCATTCAGAAGAATTGCTCTTCCAGCAAGCAACTGTAATCGTTCCACTGACACACAACACGATGGGCAAAGTACGCGTGCAAGTGGGTATGAATGTGACCGAACAATACGCGCTTGCTACCGAACCGAATGCCCAGTTTGAGAAAGGGGATACGGTTTGGGTTACCAATATCACAGATGAGTGTGTATACGTTGAGCACGAAAACATGGGAAAGGAGTAGATGAAAATGGATGCAATTACTCAGTACAGCGGGATTGTCGGTGGTGTTCTCGCAATCATCGTATTCCTCGTATTGATTGCGATTCTACGTGCGTTTATTCGTGTCTGTCCCTCAAATCATATTCTGGTTGTCACCGGAGGAACAGAAACCGTGGTTGAAGGCAAAAAGTACGGCTTCCGTCTCCAAAAAGGCGGCTGGACTTTTGTCATCCCATTCATTCAGAGTGTCCAATTCATTGATCTCACAATCATCCCGATTAACGTACAGGTTGATAATGTGAATTCTGCGAATGGCATCACTGTCGGATCCGACGCAACAGCGTGTGTTTGCATTGACGACATGGATGAAGTGCTGCTCTACAGTGCTGTGCAACAACTGCTTGGCAAATCACGTGCGCAGATCCAAGAACAGATTCAGCAGACGATGATTGGCAACTTCCGCGCCACACTCAACAAAACCACACCATTGCAGGCAATTGGGATGGTCGAGAGCGTGGAGGGCATAGATGAGCAGGAGTTGACTGAAACCACTGCCACGCTGAGTAGGCTTCCTTCAACAGAGGAAACCGTGGAAGGTGCAGGAGATGCGAGTGATCAACGTCCGAGTGAAACGCCTCAAACGATAGATGCCGAAGGCGAGCGGGCAATCTTCCGAAATCTTTTGCTTGCGGATTGTCGCGAGGACTTGAGCGCTTTTGGTATGAATGTGGTCTCTGTATCGCTCCAACGCATCTGGGATACTTCCAACTACATCGCAAATCTTGCGAACAAAACCCTTTCGCGCAAACGTCAGGAGGTGGAGATCGAGGAAGCGCGATTGCAGGCGCGTGCCGAGCGCGCGGAATCTGATTCAAAACGTCGGATGTTAGTGGCTGAAAACCGCGCGAACGAGAAAATTCTTCAAGCTCGACAAGACGTTGAACTATTTCGCCGCCAATGTGACGCAGCAATCCACCGCGCTAAACTTGAGGCCGATAGTGCCATTGTCAAGGCGCATAGTGCAGGGCAGCGGCGGGAGGAAGAGATCACAGCGGAACTTCAAAAGCTGAGGAACAGTTCTGAAGTTATTGTGGAGGCTGAAGCCAAGCGCCGTGCTGCGGAGATTCTGGCGGAGGGCGAAGCAAAAGCTGTTGAAATTGTTCAACAGACGCAGAATGAGCTCCTCCAACAGAAAGTGGATTTACTCAAGAACACCGAAGATACGGGTAAAATTGCGTTGTTCATCACGCAGTTGCCACATCTTTTTGACTCGTACCGTACACATGCGGAATCATTGAAGGTCGACAATCTGCTGGTGCTCAACGAAGAAGATGGCTTCAATAGCGCTGTCAATCGAGGCCCATCGGCATTTGTCGATTTCTTGAAATGCTTTGAGCAGGGGTTTGGTATTAGCATAAGAGATCTGATCACCCGGAGGCAAACGGAAAATTCCGTCGCAACTGAAGAGGTAGCAGCCACCGCCCAGATCCAGGAAGGAGGCGTATCATGATACTCTTCCTCATCATACTAGGCCTACTAATCGTCGTTACGCTGATTCTTCAGCTTGTGATGAAGATGAAGCTCATACCCCCAAGCGAACTTGGAGTGGTGCACGGTAAAGGCGGTAGCTTCAGTACTTTCCGAGGGGGACGCGTTTTCGTGTTTCCACTAATCAACCGCTTTAACACAATGGATTTAACGCCTCAAACGACGACGGTTGTCGTGGAGTCGGCCATTGCCGAGGGAATTGTCCCCTTGACGGTCAAAGCAACCGTCAGTTATGCAGTGGCAAAGACGGAGAAAGGCCTCGTCAATGCCGTCAAACGCATCTTGAACATGACCAAGAACTGGTCTGAACTGCAAGCCATTGCCACCTCTATCATTGAAGGGCATCTTCGAGACTCGATTGCAGCAATGACTCCCGAAGAGGTGATGAGCCAAAAAGACCAGCTTATCCAAAATATGATCAAAGTCTGCAAATCCGATCTGGAAGGCATCGGTATGGAAATCACGACAATGAATATCGCCGATGTGGATGACCATCGGCTCGAAGGGGTTGAAGAACCTGATCTGTACATCGCGCTGCTCAAGCGGATACAAACTGCCGACGCCGAAGCACAATCCCGCGAGGCGCAAGCAAATGCCCGTTCCGCTGCAAAAGAGCAAGCGGAGGAACGACGCGCCGAAGTCGTGGTTCGTGAGCTTGAAAATGAGCATCAGGAAATTGAGGCAGAGACTAAAGTGAGGGTCGCTGAAGAAAATCAGCGTGGAGCCGTCAATGAGCAGGAAGAAACCCGCAACGCGGACTCTGAGGTAGCGGGTATCGAGGCGCAGATTGAGGCGGAAAAACAGCGTATTGAGATGGTACGGGCAAGATGTGAGGCAGATACCATCGTTCCTGCTGCTGCGACAAAAGAGAAAATGATTCAAGAGGCAGAAACTCAAGCAGCGACGATCCGCGGACCGGCACAAGCTGAACTCACACAACTCAAGCAGACAATCGAGATTCTATGTTCGGCAGGCGATCCAGGGCTGACAACCTACATCATTGAGAAGTTTAGGGATTTAATCGAACCGTTCGCCCAAACACTCGATCTGTTTCCCGTCGATCAGATCACTGTCATTGCCGGTGACCTTCACCAGAATGGTCCAATCTCTGCCATTCATCCAAATGCCATTGACGCCGAGAAAAATCGTCGGGTTGAGGAGGCGTTGGCAGTCGTTGCAGCGGTTGCTAATGCCCCCTCAACCCCATCGGAATAAGGAACTTATCAGTTCAGCAGTTCATTGATTCATTCACATTTTACACATCAGGTTTCACAGTTTATGTTAAGGTATAATGCAACATGGTCCATTTAACCGAGGGAGGTGCAATATTATCACGAGACTCAGTTGGGTTGTGGCTTTGCTGTGGGAGCGAGATCCTGCTCGCGATAGAAGAATCGAGGCAGTGATGTCTCTCCCACAGCATTATGCACTACCCTCATTTAACCCCATGATTACTTGAAAGGAGAAAGACAAAATGGCAAGCGGGTTTGGAAGATTCTTCAAAGCGATTTGGTATACAGTCACGGGACGTGCTCATGAGCTTGCTGACAGCATGATGGAAAACCCTGAAGCTGTCCGGGGAGCTTATGAAGATATTATTGCAGAGAAGAAAGAGAACATCCAGCGCTATAAGAATGCAATCGGTCAACTGATCGCCTTAGTCAAGCAAAAGGAGGGAACACTTGACAAGCTGACGAGAGATGTAGAGCGGCTGGAACAGCTTAAAACCGGCGCCTTAGCCAAAGCGAAGAGTGTCGCCGGCGACCTTCAGAGGCAGGGACAAACTCAAGAGGATATTAAAATGAATCCAGAGTATATGAACTGTGTCGCCGCCTACAACGATTTTAGTTCAACGCTGGAAGAGAAGAACGCTCGAATCGAAGAACTTGAGGCGGACATCCAACACGCTCAAGGGGACATTGACAATCATAAGGTTCAGATTACGGCATTGGGCAAAGATTTGGATAAAATCAAGGGAGAACAGGCAGAAGCGGTCGCCGATCTGATTACTGCAAGGGAGCAGGAACAGATTGCTGACATGGTTTCTGGCATAAGCACTGATGGCACATCGGCGGAACTTGCCAGAATGCGAGACATCCGGCAAAGGGCGAAGGGCAGAACGCAAGTCGCTCAAGAGTTAGCTGGCACCGATTCTCGTGCGGAAGAGGAACAGTTTCTTGCGGCTGCCAGGGGCTCGGCGGCGACGGATGAGTTTGACGCTTTGATCTTTGGCGCCGAACAAACCGATCAAGTCGAAATCCAGAAAACTCCAACCGATTCGGACTCTGAACTTCCTGTCTAATTTGGTGGGTGGTGAGTGAGTGGACGTGAAAGTGAATCTGATTTTCAACAGAATCGCCCATCACCATCCACCACCTCAAACGCAAAGCATTTATCGAAAAGATAATTCATGTCTATAGTTCTATTGGAGAGGAGAATCGCAATGGGGAATTACCGAAAGTCCATTTCAATTTCAGTCGTTTTTTGTACGATTTGCTTTTTCATGCTAACACCGATGACTTTGGCACAGAAGGCACCAACGTTCAGCCTTGCTTGGAGCGAATATCCGTCATGGAGCGTCTTCGGCGTCGCTCATGAATTTAAACTCATTGACGGCAGAGAAGGGGTGATGGAGGAAATCGAAAAAAAGTGGGACGTTGATATTAAGTTAGAAGAGCTCGATTATGATTCGTGCATGGCGCTTTATGCAAGCCTCGGCTGCGATGCCGTGTGTCTCACAAATATGGACTCGCTAAATCCAGCGTTGAGTCGTCAGTCAGTTGCCATCCTTCCCACGAGTACAAGCTATGGGGCTGATGCCTGCATTGTCGTCGGTGGCATTACGGAGATGATTCAACTCAAAGGGGTTGATGTCTACGGTCTTGCAAAATCGGTGTCTGAGTACTGCTTTGTACGCAATCTTGAGGTGAACAACCAAAACGAAAGAGACTACAAGTTTACCAATATGGATCCAGCCGCCGCTGCACTCGCAATGCAGCAGGGACAAAAGGGCTATCAAGCCATTGTCGTCTGGAATCCATTTGTGCTTGAGACGCTGAATAAAAGAAAAGATGCGCGAGTCCTTTTTGATTCAACCGCTATTCAGGGGGAGATTATTGATATGGTCGTCATGGCTCAGGCTTCCCTGGATAAGCCCGGAGGCGATCAGTTCGCCGCCGTTGTTATCGAGGTTTTCTATAGAATTAACGAGATGCTAGCCGATCCGGACCCTGAACTTGCAAACGATACCTTGATTGCGATTGGAGAGAAGTTCTCCCATCTTGGCTTGAAGGATATGAGAAAGGTGATGCGGCAAACGCTGTTTTACAAAACGCCGAAGGATGGAAAAGGCTTGTTTGTGAGTGACAAACTTCCCAAGATTATGGAGAAGGTCGTGGGTTTTTGCGTCAGCCATGATATTGTTGATCAAAAGCCGACGATTGCTTACGGCCCCAAAGGCCAGGCACCAGATGTTAACTTACGGTTTGATCCGATGTACATTGAAAAATATGTGAAGAGTTATGATCAGAGACCCAATTTCAAATAGACTGCGGTTTTTTTTTGGCTTCCTCTCCGTTGCTATACTAATCTGCGGTTACTTCTATCTGTCCCACCGGCAGCACCTGAAAAACCCCGCTGATACCACCATGCCAAGTCTTTCTCAACTGAAAGATGGAATCAAAAAGATTACCACACCCCACAGGCGTTCAAAAGAGATATGGCTATTTGAAGATCTGAAAGCCACAGGTCTGAGGCTGGCTCTGGGGCTTTCAGCAGGTATCATCTCTGGAGTCGTCGTCGGGCTAATTATGGGGTGTTTTGCTGTTGGGGAGGCGTTTTTTCTTTTTCCATTGTCATTTGCGTCAAAACTCAATCCAATCGCCATGCTTGCCGTATTTTTCGTCATGGTCGGTACCGACACGGAGCTATATGTTGCGATGATTGCTCTTGGCGTGATGCCAACTTTTGCGCAGACCATTTATTTGGCGGCAAAGAATGATGTCCCTGAAGAATTAATTCACAAAGCCTACACGTTGGGAGCAACACACATTGAAGTCATTCTGAGCGTTATCTTTCGGCAGATTTTTCCACGAATTCTCGATTCGATTCGTCTCCAGCTTGGTCCGGCGCTGGTCTATCTTATTGCTGCCGAAATGGTTGTCGGACACGTCGGCTTTGGCTACAGAATCAGACTTGAATACAGAATTCTCAATATGAATGTTGTGTATCCATATATTGTGCTATTGGCATTGTTCGGTTATGCCGCTGATTATGGACTGCGATTTCTACAAGGGAAATTCTTCCCTTGGTATGGGCGCTGATAGTAAATAAGTTCATTGGTTCAGGAGTACAGAAGTTCATTCACGCCTTACGTTTCGCTATGCTTTACCCCTAATAGACGATTACAAGATGTCGGATAAACTTAGTCATCATCAGGGAATCACGGGGGTTGGCTTTGTGCAAAAGCAGATGGGATAAGGCTTTGAACCGGTTGTCGGCATCGAAAATCTCAGATGGATTGGACAGTTGGGCCGAAAAGCGGTATGCTCCCTGGGATTGATAACTCAAAAATTGAGACAGAGGAGAATACCAATGAATTGTGAGTATCATAACCTACCGCCCACCTTTCAGCAAGAGTTTTTCGATCTGCTTGATGAAGTTCAAACCCAAGGCATAGAGCCCGTAGTGTTAGAAGCATTGTTAATTGCCCCATTGGTCAGTGACCACATCGCCGAAGTGGAAACCGTTGCCGTCCAACGACTAGATACGTTGCGTGAGGCGTTGAGAACAAATGCCATCCCAATAATGAGACTATTGAGTCGGCTCTCTTTCTTGCTCTTTTTGGAATACCTCACTCGATTTTTTTCGCAAAACAACCCTGGCAGAAAACGCGATGGCGAATTGTCCTTTGTGGGGATGATTCACTTTTGGTCCATGCCGAAGAGAGCCATCAACCCGATGTGGTCAACATTTGGAGTACCCTTTATAAGACCTACCGCAAGGCACATGATCTCATTGTTTTGGGAATCACCATCGGTTCCAAGACAGGAGCGTTCTTCTTTCCACTTTGGGTGGAATTGTGGCGTCAACCGAGCCAAAGAAAACAGCCCCGTCCCCAACGAATGGCGGCTGCGCTATTGCGGCTGAACCAACAGGTTAAAGATACCGGGTTGAGCTTAGAAGGCATTGATTTTGCCACCGACAATGGATACCTCTCGCCAACTGTTGCTAAAGCGGTTGACGCATCTGGTTTGATTTTGACGACCCGGTTCAGATCCAATCAACCGGTGACACCCCTTGATGGTGAATCCATCGTGATTCGGGATTTGTAATCGTCTACTACTAAGAAAAGGCAAATTATGGAAACTGTACTTGAATGCAAGGGGGTTACCCATTATTTTGGTGAAAATCGGGTGCTTCATGACATCAACCTTCAAGTGGTTAGAGGGGAGATCGTCTCATTAGTTGGACCGAGCGGCTGTGGGAAATCCACTTTGCTTCGAGCAATCTTAGGAACCCATCCGCCACATAAAGGCGAAATATTGGTCAGTGGGAGGTCCGTCAAAGGTGCCGGAAGGGACAGGGGAATTGTTTACCAGCGTTATTCACTCTTTCCATTTCTGACAGCGCAGAGAAATGTGACACTGGGATTGCTTTTTGATCAGAATTCACTTTTTGACAGGTTTGTTAAGTATTTTGTCTGGAGGAAAGAGAAAAAAAGACACCTTGACGAAGCTACGGCGCTGCTTCAAAAATTAGGACTTGGTGATGCACTGAACCTTTATCCATATCAGATGTCAGGAGGGATGTGCCAGCGGGTTGCAATCGCCCAGGCCGTTATCATGAAACCCCAGATTCTCCTTCTGGATGAACCTTTTGGTGCCCTTGATGAGGCAACTCGCGAGGAACTTCAGAAAATGCTGCTGACTTTCTATGCAGAGAACCTTGCGGCGATGAATAATGGAGAGCAACCCCCGTATACGATCATTATTGTCACCCATGAACTTAATGAAGCCATCTACGTTGCAGATCGAGTGGTTGCGCTTTCGCAGTATTGGAACTGGCGAGAAAAGGAATTTGAAAACTTCCCCGGTGCCACAATCGTGTATGACCAAATGGCGCCTGCTTTTGCGCCGACTGATGAGATCAATTACGTACAGTTTCTTGAACAACGGACAGAGATCCGGACAGCGGCATTTGATCCGAATTATCGCCAGGAACGGGATGACTTCAATAAATTCTGGGGACAGGTACATGAAAATGAAGAGGAGGTGTTTGAGCGATAGCTGTCAAAAGTCCGAAGTATGAATTTCTGTCTCAAGCGGGAACGATAATAAACGCAGGGACCTCGAAAAGCATCATCCTTGCAGGAAATATTCATGACCTTTTCTTTTTTGATGATGGAGGGGGAAATGAGGGTTATGTGCCACTCGTTTCACTCCTGACGCGCACCTGGGATGTGCCCGGGTTTATCCTGATGGTTTATGAACTGAACGGTCCCATCAGATTTTTGGGAGCGAGCGACAAGGAAAAGCTGAGAAAGACGTTCAGTTTATGGAGACAAGATACCGATCAAAACCTGCTCTCCAAAGACACCATTCGTTATCTCATTCCGGGGAGGGGAACAAAATCTGCAGAAGAGCAATTCGACACATATCTGAGGAACTCTATTGGAAACCCAACTGTTGCCCTTGAATTGCTCAGGCAACTATGTCTGCTTTCCCGAGGAACTGATGAGTTTGGCACAAAATTGTTGAAAGAAAAGTTGTTGATTATTGTTGAGGCGGCTGATATGTTAATGCCGGAGGGAGAAATCCCGAGACTCTCCCAGGCGGATCGGCATAGGGTAGGCATTGCGCACGATTGGATTCTTGATCCGGATTTCATGAGTGGGAAAGATGTTGTCATCTTTATCACAGAATCCAAAAGTTTGATGAACTCAAGAATCACGAGGCTTCCTCAAGTAGCAACCGTTGAAATTCCGTCGCCCGGTGTAGATGAGAGAAAACATTTTATTTCCCGGTTTAATAGAACCCAAAAACCCAAAGGGAAGGGGTTGCGTCTCTGGGGTACACAGGAGCAAGTCGCCATGCTGACAGCGGGGCTTTCTATCCATGCGTTGCGACAACTCCTCATCACGGCTTGTTATTCCGGGGAAAAACTCCAGCCCCAAGATGTGATTCAGAAAGTTGGCGATTTTATTCAAGGACAAATGGGCGAAGATGTTGTTGAATTTAAGAAACCGGCTCACGGCTTGAAAGACGTGGTCGGAAATCAACGATTGGTTGCTTTCATTCAGACTAGGCTTCTGCCGCGTCTCACCTCAACCGGTCCGGATGCAATTGCCGGTGCTGCGGTTGGTGGTCCCATTGGGAGTGGAAAGACATTCATCTTTGAGGGGCTGGCCGGGGATCTGGACATTCCCGTTTTGGTCCTCAAAAACATCAGAAGCATGTGGTTTGGCCAAACAGACGTGATCTTTGAACGCCTCAGGCGTCTACTCGCGGCACTCGTTAAAGTAATGATCTTTGTTGACGAGGCGGATACCCAATTCAGTGAAATCGGCAGAGATGCTCACGCCACTGAGCGCCGGTTAACAGGAAAGATACAGGCAATGATGTCAGATCCGCAGCTCAGGGGCAATATTACGTGGTTACTGATGACCGCCCGAATCTACAATTTGTCGCCCGATCTCCGACGGGAGGGAAGGGTCGGTGATATGGTCATACCGGTTCTTGATCCCAACGGTGAAGATCGGAAAGCGTTTGTTAAATGGGCAATTCGTGACGTTTTTAACGGCTCCGCCAGCGATGCGGTTATTGAAAAAATGTCGCAAATCACGGAGGGATATTCTGCGGCAAGTTTTGCCTCACTTCGCTCTGACTTGCGTGCAGAAGGCGTCCCCTTATCAATCGAGCAAATTCTTGAAATCGCTTCTGACCGGATTCTCCCGGACATTGGTCCTGTTAGAAGATATCAAACGCTGCAAGCATTAATAAACTGCACACGGAAATCGTTACTTCCAGAAGACTATTCTCACCAAATGCGGGCTGAATGGATGGCGGAAGTCAGAAGGCTTGAACAGATGGGGGTCGGGCGTTAATATCAGTAACTCGCCTGACAAACCTTGCAAGCAGTGATTAACATGCCTATTTTATTGAACTGCCGAACTTTCATCTTTCACTTCCCCAACTCTCGATTCCGATAGAGAAGTGAATCTACCTGCTCAAACATCTCCCCACATTTGATGAGATTCCCCAAGCGTTCTCCGAAGGTTATCTCTAAGAGTTGGACTGGTATCTAATATCAATTCTCAGTTTAATTAATTTTCAAAAAGAAAGTAATGGTTTGTAGTGAGGCGATTCATTACTGTCCCAAACGCGCAATGAATTGCGCTACTACAAACGGAATGTATAGTTTAATCCTGAAAATTACTTAAACCCGAAACGGTATTATTCCATATCAAGCAGTCGCAATCTTATTGATCTCAAGCGCAAGGCGGGCCTTCGTCCGATTTGCCATGTCTTTTTTGATAACGCCCTTCCCTACAGCTCGGTCAAGTTGGCTGGCAGCTTGGCGATACAATTCCTGCGCCTGTTGCGCATCCCCATCTGCAATTGCTGATTCGGTTTGCTTCAACATCGTTCTCAGCGCGGACTTCCGCTGAGAGTTCCGATCTCGCTTCTTTTTATCAGCGCGGACATGCTTCATCCCAGACTTTCTAGTGGGCAATTCAACTCACCTCCATTCGTTATTGATTTTTTTTATTCGGATGTTGTTCATTCCAAAGTTTTTCATAACCCTCTACTAACTCGTTGAGTCTCTCCAATATCTCTGTCCAGAGCACCATCAATGGTTTATTTAAGTCATTGAGCCAAAACTGCTTTGCGAGTCCGTGTGCAGCAACGGCTATAGAAACAGCACCAGAACTACAGAATGGCTCAATAAGACAACGCACAGCACTTGGGAAATGCGGAAGAATATATCGCGCAATCCCTCGCTTACTCCCCTGATATGGAAATGGGTGTGGGATATTCAACGTTTTCATGGGAGTTCGGTCGTTGTAACTTCGCCAGTATTATTTCGTCTTTTCCCGACCTGCCTCGCGCAAGTTTGATGCAAGCGCTTCAAGTTGGCTCCCGACTTTTTTGATATCAACATCTATGCCTTGATGGATTAGTTGATAGCAAAGGTCTTCCCAATTTTTGCATAGATCCCATGCTAACCGGCATATTTCGAGTCGGATATCAAATTCCAAAGGAAGTAACAATGTTTGGATTTTATCAAATCGGACACCTGCTGAAACGCTAAGGGCATCCCTGATTGAATCGTTCTGTTTAGAAACCCTATTGACGACATTTTTACATTCATCCAGCGTCAGTTTTTCCTCTATAATGGCAAGGGCTAACAACCATTGGTCGTCTTTATTCTTAAGGCGGGATATTTCATAGCCTTGCGTAATTCCAATTTGCCCTTGATCGATTTTCCATTGAATACCTTTCGGGAGTTGGAAGATGCGATTTCTTGAATTCAAGAAATTGGGAGACACATTCAATTGCTGTGCAATTGCTTTATAGGAATGATATTTTTGATACAAAACATCAACAGCTTTCCCAATTTCAGATGGTTTTTTCCCTTCAGGGGCAGTTAGATACTCTATTGCAGCCTTCTCCTCCATTACCTTGCCCCCCTCTTGAGAACGTCCGTTACCATATGACTAATAATTGTAGATTCATCTTCCAAACCTCGTGATCGGCCCCATTGCAATAACTCATCATGCAAGTCACTAGGAATTGCATATTGCACAACGTGACTCGATTCGCTAACCTTTTCCGTTACATACGCAGTCAAGTCTGCAATAGAGGCTTTGTGCTTTAACTGTTCTAAAGCCTTAACTGCATGTTCCCGACTGTCTCTGTCCAGATCAAGAATCCATGAGGCTCGCTCTCTCATCGCCTCCTGTGAGTGTTCAAAACGTGAGGCATCGAAGGTGTTTAGCACAATTGCGCTCGCATTTGCTGTAGTGAGGATTCCCTTATCTACCATTTGCTTCAGGTCTTCGGGCAATACAGATAACCTAAAATATCTCATAACTGTTTGGAGCGTTACACCAAGATACTTAGCTGCAAGTTCGAGCGCCTCTTGTCCCGTATATCCTTCGCCGCTATACCGCTTGTATATTCTCTCTGTCCAGTACGCCCGGTCACTATATGTCAGATCTCCCCGCACCTCGTTTTCAAGCCATGAACGCTGAATGGCTTCGTCGTCATTCAATTCGAGTATAAAAGCGGGAATTTCTTCCAGTCCGATTGCTAAACACGCCTTTAGCCTGCATTGCCCGGTAACATGCTGATAATCGTATGCGGATGCAGGATCGGGATGTGGTCGAACGATAATGGGCTAATCTGGCCAATAACCGTGTTGCTGAATAGAGGCTTTGACTTCCTCAACATTCTGTTCTACGCCTTGTCTACGAACATTGATTTCACTATCAGGATCAATAAGGTTAACTTTGAGATTCTGAACTAGACTCATTTTTACTTCCCCTTTTCATGTAGGATGTTGCGCAGTTATCCGTTGCTTCCTAACGACCAAAGTTCAGTTGCGGCGAGAGGTTACAAGACAACCGACCGACCGCCTAAACCCGTCATCTGTCAATTGATATTATAAAACGAAAATCCCCAGAATTCACAAGAAATAAGGGAGAAAAACTTTTTATTACTCAGGTAACTCATGAGTAAGTTTCGACGTTTTCGAGGGGTTTTTGCCGTCTTCGGTGTAAGCGCCTCTCCTTCCCCTTCTTCGTCTGATGTTTTTGTTTCATCTTCGATACCTGACGGCGCCTCTTCAGTTTCACGTCCTTCCGGGTCAGCTTGAGAGGGCAACTTGTCGGATTCAGCCATATCCGCCTGATTGATGTCCGAAAAGTCCCCGTTATCTTCAGCCGGGTCATCAGCGTCCAAATTCAGTTCGTCTGCGTCATCAGTATCTGACTGCTTTGATTCAAAGACCTGTTTCAATCGCTCGGCTTCGGTTGACAATCTGCAGGGAACACCTTGAATTCCCGATTGCTTGACCGCTGTATCTTCCTCAAGGTTTTCTTTCCCTCCATCCGCGGACATTACCGCCACATCTTCTACTTCTTCCTGTTCAATCTCTGATATTGATATGGCTGTTTCATAGATAGTTTCAACTTGTTTGGTGATACCTTCAAGTGAATCACTCATTGTACGCCTCCATATAATCCGCAGGCGAGTTTAAATGATAGCATAATCCGCCCCTTTTGTCCAAACCTTTTGGTCAGCTTGACACGAAAAATGATCAGTTCGTTCCCGGGTATAAGTGCCAGCTTACATGTAGTTTCTCCTGGAACGATTACAATTTGTCCAATCCATCGAAAGCCGCAACCTTATATGCCTCAGTCATGGTCGGATAGTTGAAGACCGTATTGACAAAGTAATCGATCTGGACCTCGTATGCCATGACAGCCTGGCCAATATGGATAATCTCGGCTGCACGTTCACCGATGGCGTGGATGCCCAGCAGTTTTAGCGACTCCCGGTGGAAAAGCAGTTTGAGCATACCGTTTGGATCGCCGAGGATCTGTCCCTTGGCGAGTTCTCCGTAGCGGGCAATGCGGAACTCATAGGGCGCCTTCACCTGGGTTAGGTTCTCCCCGGTTTCTCCCACCATGGAAATCTCTGGAATCGATGAAAACCTGGGTTACCGCCTCTCCCAGGCGGAGGATTATATTTTGGTTGCGCATATGATAGATCAGCGTATCGATAATCTCTGATCGGCATGTTCAAGGATCCTATCGCGCTGATCTACCAGGGCTACTTCGACGCCTAGCGTCGCGAAGATCGAGCTATACTCACAGCCAATGACTCCAGCCCCGACGACCACCATCGTTCGCGGGATGGTAGGCAGACAGAGAACCTCATCGCTATCGATAATCTGCTCCGGCGTGAAGGGAATATAGTCAGGCCGGGCCGGCTCGGTGCCTACCGCTATGATGAACTTTTTCCCAATTGTGAGCAAGGCTGATAATTGCATAAATTTCGTAGCCACTTTGAATTTTCCGTCGTTAGATTGACGAAATTTCCGTATGGGACTCAGTTTGCAGCGTGCGCTCAGCGTTGTCGAGTGTATCTTTAATTCCGATGAATTGCCCAATTTTGCGTATAAAACGACACTCCAGCAGGAACTGAGCGCGAATGGGTGGAGTAAGGTCGAGCTCAAGGGGGCCTCTAAACTCAGTCACCGGGTTGAGTTCAAATTTCGTCTGAGGGACATCAATGCATTCGAGACTTCAATTGCTGACATAAAATGATGAAGGAGCTGAGAAATGATTCAACCCCAGGAACTGCCGAAATACGCCCCATACTTTGGCAGCCCGAAAGCCTTGCGACGCCAAAATCAACAACTGACAACGCTGTTTTCAGCAGGCGCAATGTCGCCCGTTGATGCGGCGGAAGTTTTAGACCGTTTCTGGCAGATATACGATTCTGCCGTTGAGCCGATGAACAGCGAGTTAAAGCGGACCGAGATTGGCAAGCTTACCTGGTGTTTTGCATTAGAGCAGAATGGCAGGCGAATTATCGATGATGTGAATGTAACTTTCTTCCTGCTCGCATTGATTCAACAAAGATACCATCATTCCTATCTGCACGGACTGAGGTATTCCTTTTTTCATGGGTATAAACCGGGAAGTACAGCCTTTAAAATATTCAGAGCTGCCCTGCGTCAAATGCTGGCAAAACTCGATTGGTCAAAGCTCCATAATCAGCAGTGGAGATTCCTTTCGGATATTTTGCCGACGAAGTCGCATCTTGTCCTTGCACGATGGGTAATCGTTGATGACATACCTTTCTTCTTCGACCAGATTGCCTTCGACCAGATTGCCGCGAATCAGGAATGGAAAACATTTTGGCTCGAATATCTGGATAGCGTCGGAAATGGAACGAATGAGCGAGCCAAGCGGTTGCCGGGTCAGGGACGTTATGCAGAATTGACCGACGGGAATGCCAGGCAAAACGCGCTTATCCTCAAGATTGAGGAACTCGTGATTGTCGAGTTCAGTGGTGGGCAAAACCTTCGTTATGTCTATGATGAACGATTCATCCCATTTGCACTGAACGCTCCATCCTATCAAATGTCGGAACTTTGCCACCCGGGCGCGCTCTTCAAACAACATCTGAAAAAAGGTTGGCAAGCAGAATTCGCCGTGATGCTTCACGATCACTTCGGCATTTACCGTCATCAATTGCGTCGTCACCAAGCCACGCAGCAGCACCATCAGCAAGTATGACGTATCCGTCCCACCGAAGCCAATCTTGGGCACGCGATTGTCACGTTATAACTGCTGCCCTCCCCCTGAAACAGTCGCATTTTTTCCTTGTTTGCGATTCATTCTGGCACAAAAGGTTAGTACCCCGAGTTGCTGCCTATTCAATTCAATGACAGAAAAGCACCCTTTCGGAGTGCGAGAACTTTGTTTTCGCAGCAAAAACAGAGTTTTTGCAAATAGCAGTCTCATTGAAAAGTTTGGTTGAAAAGACCGAAACTGTCAGCAAGGTAGCAACTTCGGTTATTATACGCATTCAAAAGACGGTGTCAACTGAAACGTTCGATCGGGTGTGGAATTTGTCAGTATCACCTCGGCGCCTTCGGGATGACTTTTCCCATTGTCTCTTTTAACCGGGCTCGTCGCTAGTATGCCAACAGAATGTTGATAAAATGGCATTCATGACGCTTTGGGTATCGCTCAGATTGTCAAAGAGGGCATCTGGTTGATACTTCTCCAGTTCTTCACGAGAATATCGACCGGTGGCCACAGCGATGACGTAAGCCCCGGCGTGACGAGCGCACTTGATGTCGCGGGGCGTGTCGCCAATAATCACGATGTCTTTGCCGCTGAACCTTTCACCCGTTTGCTCAAAAGCGCGACGCACAGCGATATCCGGCAAGGCATTCCGGGAGCGTGCGTCATCGCCAAATGCACCCAACTGGAAAAAGGGATTCAACCGAAAAAAGTCCAACTTCGCAGCGGCGCCTCCCTTATTATTGCCGGTTAAGAGTCCGAGCAGGCACGCCTTGTAGTTCGCTACCGCTGAAATCAGTTCTTGCGCGCCATCCAACAGCTTAACATTCGCTCCCTTTTGGCAAGCCGCCGTCAGGATATCCGCAATACGGTCAAAAATTGAGGGCAGCAGTCGGTGGATGGCGTTTTCAGAGAGAACGCCATCCAGAATTTCATGCACGATCTGCGTGTCCGTTTTTCCCGACATCCGAACCTGACGAAATTCACCGGGCGAATTCTCCCCGAACACTTCCATTTGACGGCAGACCTCTTCAATCGCCTGATAGGTGGCTTCCCGTCCAGTTTCGCCTGCGTTCAATATGGTTCCATCGATATCAAATAAAACGAGTTTTCTCATCGTAGATTCTTTGTGTTTGTCCTTGCCCTACACCTATACGCATCTAAGCAAGTTTCAGGATTAAATTTGTCATTCTGAAATAGAGGCTTTGCGAAGAATCTCATCAACGACCCACGGTCAGAGATTTTTTGGTCGCTTAGCTTCCCTCAAGATGACAGAAGATGATAGTTTGTTTTTGAAAATTACGTTAAGCAATGAACCACTATACGTCCGCTTTATCGCCCCAGCGGTTGGGATTTACCCCTGGACCGAGTCGATCGCACATGTCGTCAGGACGATGGTCGAGCTCCCAGCTCCAACCTTTGGTGTTGAGTGGGGCAAGGAGGCGCCGTGCGATTTCGGGCGCTTTCGCCAAATCCGCTGAGTCCCACTCATCTACCGGCTGGATGGGCGACGCCCACGCCGGACGATAGCTGTAAAGCAGGACCCGACGTAACCCGGTTGCTCCCTTGTGCGGATGGGCGCCGTGAAAAATACGAGGTCCAAAAAGCACCGCATCGCCCGCTCGCGCTAAGAGCGAGATCTCCTCCGGATGAGAGTCGTAGCGAATGTAAGGCCGAGCATCGGGGTGGAGACAAATATGGGAGCGGGGGATGATGCGGAAGGGACCGTTGTCCTCCGTGAGGTCGTCAAGATAGTACGAGACCCGGACAATTACCGGTGCTGTCCAGAGGTAACCGCCGCGATTGGAGCCATAGGGATAACCGTCGGTGTGGATAACGACGCCAATAGCGCCCGGTTCGTAGTATCGGTAGCTACCGCTGAAGAAGATGATGTCGGGACCAATCACACGCTCAAGAAATTCAATAATCGGCGGGTTAGCAATTAACTCACCCAGGGCGCCCCCCTGCCACTGGGGTTGACAAGTGGCGTTGCCCTGCCGGTCGTGGTAGCTGCTGTGCTCGGTGGGCAAGCGAGTGGTTTCCTCTCTCAGTTGCTCCAACTGCTCCGGCATGAGGGCATCGGGAAGCACCACATACCCCTCGACTTCAAGATGACGAATCTGTTCAGGCGTCGACAGCACCCGCCAGTCGGTTGTAACGATATTCATAGTTTCCCCTTTCTAACATTGAGAACTTTCTGAGAAACCCCAGATCGTAGTGCATGATGGCCTGTTCCTAAAGTCTTGTTCTCTTTATCGTTGGGCGGGATGTCCCTTGATTTGAGAACTTTTCAATTACAGCGGCAGTGGAATCGCCCTTCCCGTTTCCATACTACGGGTCACGGCTTCGGTAAATTCCATATATTTCACACCGTCCTCGAAGTTGGTGTGCGTGATGACCTCCTCCCCACGGATGGCACTGACGAATTCCTCTTCCACCCGCCAACCGCTTTCCTCTTCAGGGGGAATGGGAATTTCCGCAAGTTCCGTGTCATCGCGCTGTCCACCGTAGAGGTTGTTGTTGGCAAATCGCAATGTGCCTGCGCTGCCGAATAGGAACACTTCAGGTTCGCCGACCAAACCGGCGACATTGGAAATCTGATAGTGCGCCTGCGCACCACACGTCATGTCCGCAATAATGTCGATGTGCTCTGGAATCCGCACAGGGCGCATGACGCCGTTGGCATCCTCGCGCATTTTGACATACGTCTTTCCCATTGCCATCACTCGCGTCGCCTCACCGACCCAGCGCAATAACGCCTCGTACCAGATTCCCATACTCATGATGTTAAATCCACTCAAGTTGAAGTCCTCGCGCCAGTGCAGGGGAGAATCAGGGTCGAGGAATGTGCCGCCTGCACGCACCTCGATTGCCAGTATATCACCGAGATACCTTTCGGCCATGAGCCGCTTGATGGTGTTGTCCACACGGAGGGAGAGTGGTGAGGGAACAATTTGGGTGACCAGATGGGTATTTTCACGAGCGGCGCTACGCATAGCGTGCGCCTCCTGTGCGTTCATCGCCATCCGCGCCTCACACATCACATGCTTGTCCGCCGCCAAAGCCGCCAGTGTGACGCGGCAGTGCATATAGGGCCATGTTCCGATGACGATAGCATTGGTATCCGAGGCAGCAACCAACTCCTGCCAGTTCTCGTAGATTGTTGGGATACCGAACTGCTGCGCCACCCGTTCGGACGACTCGTAGCTGCGGTTGCAAACGCTGACAATCTCAACGCCGTCAATCGCTTGCAGCCCCGGAATGTGGCGGGAGGTCGTGTTTGCACCTGCGCCGATAACGCCTACGCGAATTGTGTTATTGCTCATAGTATACTCCTTGACAAGTTATTTGTTTCTGATGACAAATCCCATTTTACCTCAGATCGCCAGGTGAGTCAACGCCTTTTTTGCACGGATTTGAGAAAAAAGGGTTTGACAGATTTGCTGCTTTTTAGTATGATGACTGATGGAAGATAGTTTGTCTATCATTACCTGGTTGACTGACAAAACTATGTCGATTCCTTTCAGAAATTAGTATCCGAGTGTCAGAAAAAAACCGAGGTTGAGTCATGACCAGAAGACAAGAAATCATAAAGATTCTCAGAGCGGAGGCGCTTTCTTTACAAGATTTGGCGGAAATGCTTCCGGCGCATCCCAAGGAGGTTCTCTCCGACATCCCCTACATCGAAAAATCGGTTCGACCAGCGGAAAAACTGATAATTACGCCTGCTCAATGTCGAAAATGTGGATTCACTTTCAAAGACAGGCGCAAAATTCAAACGCCCTCCAGATGTCCCAAGTGTAAGGGGACATGGATCAAAGAACCCCTGTTTCAGATTCAAAAGGCTAGATGAATACGAGTGTCTTGATTAGCATTGTAGAGCGTGCAGTGCTCGTCCGAGAATCGGACTTGCTCGTTCCCAACACCTGTTTAACCTTCAAAGTCATGGAAACAAGCCCCGATAGATCGGGACAGGTTTGGGAGCATGTTCTACTTCATTCATAAAAATCGTTAGGTGGAAGGAGACAACAAGCAGATGACACAAAAGCCAACGATAATGATTCTTGGCAGTGGTCACTTGGCGGAACATGGGAGAGATGTAGTCAATTTTAAAATGGATGATGTACGGACTCCCAAGCGGCAACGCGAGATTAAACAACTTGTCAAGCTGCTTAAGCGATTCGAGCCGACGAAGATGGCTGTTGAGGTAGAACCAGAGGATGATGCTGAACTCCACACAAAGTATCAAGGCTATCTGCAAGAGAGTTATCAACTGGAGCGCAGTGAGGTGGAGCAAATCGGGTTTCGATTGGCGAAAGAGATGGGGCACTCCAAAGTATACCCCGTCGACTGGAAGAAGCCGCCTCCCGTGGATCTGGTAAAGGTGGACTTTGTCGCGTTTGCAGAAGCAAATAATCAAAAACACCTACTGGAAGGAGCTTTCGGTAAGTCTCACGTTCCTACCACCGATGGAGACACAATCTGGATCGAGCCTGAAGGGTACGAACCTCTGATCGAGGAGTATAGAAGGATTAACCAGGATGAAACAATACGCACAGGCCATCAGATATACCTCGTGATTGCCTGAATCGGTCTGCAAGACCAATACGTGGGCGCGGATTGGGTTCAGTATTGGTATGGGAGGAATCTCAAGATTTTCGTCAACCTGACTCGAATCACAGAATCCGACGATGAACGGATTTTGCTAATCATTGGATCTGGGCATGTTCGGCTACTTCAACAGTTTGTGGAGGATTCTGGCTATTTCTTTTTGGAAAGTCCACTGAAGTACTTAGACGCAGGAGAGGTAGAAACCACCTAACCAGTTGTTGCAGGTGCGCTCTGTGGTTTTATTAATGGTGCGGTGGGTTTTGGTTTGTCGGATGTCTTTCGGCAAACTCCCGCCGCAACTGAACTTTGGTCGTTAGGCTGAGGAGTACGTCATGCCCCGTATCATCAAAGGACCCTACCTCCAGTGGCCCACCCGTGATTCCATCATCATCATGTGGGAGACTTCCGACGAGGCTTCCTCTCGCGTCATCTATTACCAAACCGAGAGGGTGCATAGTGGGTTGAACGGCAAGTTCCGTACTATAGAATCATCGGAAAAGATCGTGGAGGACGCTAACCTCTGTTGTATACATGCCGTTACGCTTACAGGTCTCCGTCCGGACACAACCTATCACTACAAGGTGAATTCCACCAGTCGCCAGGGCGAGGCAGCCGAGAGCAAGGTATACCCGCTGAAGACGGCTGTCGAGGGGGATACACCATTCTCCTTTGCAGTGACGAGCGAAACCGGCGGCTACGGCGATGATGAGGTCAATCGCCGGATATTCAGCCAGATTAGCCGCTACCGTCCAGATTTCCTGCTGATGGTGGGCGACGCCGTTGCGCACGGATCGCGGTACGAAGACTGGGATAAGTGGTTCTTTGCACCGGGCAAAGCCCTGTTGTGCAATACCCCGTTCTATCTCTGCCTCGGCAATCACGAAGAAAAATCCCCGTGGTTCTACCAGTTCGTCTCCTATCCAGAACCCAAAAACTATTACGCCTTTGACCACGGTAATGCACATTTCATCGCCCTGGACAGCACTGCTCTGGTAGACTACAAAGACGGAAAACCCGTCCCGACCGAAGCTCTCAAGCCCGGCGCTCCCCAGTATGAATTTCTCATTGATGACCTCAAAGCGACGCAGGCGATCTGGAAACTCGTATTTTTTCACTATCCGCCCTATGTATCCGGGGACTATCAGGTGGAAGAGATGCGTGCCCTCTGCCCGATTCTGGAAGCCTACGGGGTCGATCTGGTGTTCAACTCCCACACCATCGTCTATGAGCGCAGCCAGCCCCTCAGAGGTAATCAGTTGGATACGGCAGGGGGCGTCATCTACATCGTGGCTGGTGGGGCTGGCGCAAAACCGGAATGGTTTCACCACAAGCGGGCCTGGCATACCGCTCAGTCTCTGGCTGTTCCTCACTTTGTTCAGGTCGTCATTGCCGGCAATACGCTGGAATTGCACGCCATTGATGATACGGGGCGTCTCTTCGATACCCTCAAATTGACCAAATCATCCTCGAAGGGTTATACTCAACGCCGCTCTTAATTGCGTTTTTGGGACAGCGTCCCAGTAGAACGTGCTGCCAGCTCGTTCTACTGGGGCGATCCTTCCGTGCTTAAAAAACTCAATTTCTGGCGGCGCAAAGTATAGCATGCACGCAACCTTGCGAAGGTTTGGAACCTTCGCAAGGTTCAGCAGAGGTTTCAGAGGAGAGGAAATTATGCAGATATTCACGACATATACTGAACTGCTTGACCGCGTCGAGCAGACCGGCTGTCCGACGCGCGTGCTGGGATATACGCCGGACGGGTCTCCCATCGTCTCCGTCAAAACTGCGGGAGGGAAAGAACCTGCCATACTCATTACGGCGGGGAGCCACTCCACGGAACATGCCGGGGTCAGTGCTGCGGTTGCCCTCATTGAGCAACTTGATACCGAACACCGAGTCTATATCATACCCACCCGCGATCCCGTCGGACTCAACGGCTACGCCTGCGCTCTGAGTCTGGGCTTGGGAGAAGTACCAGCGTTTGACACCTTTGACGTGGTGGAAGCCATCCTGCGGGATGCGGGCGAGACTTTCTACGATGAGGACGATATGGTGCTGTCACTGATTGGGGATTACGGCTATGCCAGCAGCCGACCGTCGGCGCAACGACCCCATCCGCAGTGGGCTTTCTACACTAAGCTCCAGGAAATGCATAAAACACAGCCCGACATACTGGAGCCATTCAAAGCCCGGCGAATCTATATGACGCCCGGTCAGCCGGGGGTCGAAGGCACGGGAAATTTCGGACGTGCCTATACGCTGATCATCGGCCTGGATGGAGAGATCCTGCACCTGAACCGCTTCCACGATACAGCGTGGGCCCCGATAGAAGTCCGTTGCGTCCGTCGGCTGATAGCAAAAATCAATCCCGGAATTACATTCGATCTGCACGAATCTCAACTCATGGAGGACCGCTATTGGCTTTCGGCGCGTCACCAACAAGATCAGGAAAATGAAGCCTGGGCACAGCGGGTTTCGCAGGCGGCCATCAAAGCCATTGCCGATTCTGGCGCGGTGCTGGCTTCCGACGACGATGTTTTTGGACATACACCTCCCGACAACAACTGGTTCACACAGTCTGAAAAAGGGGTGTACTGGCTGGATGCCAACGTCCGAGGAGAAGGCTTGAACCTTGCCGACTATGCGTCGCGCTTCTACGGTCTGGCTTTTGGGACGGAGATGGGCATGTACGGCAGCTTTGAAAAGCGGGTCTCGCTGGGCATGCTGACGGTGCAGACGGCGGTTAAGGTTTTTGAGGAGCGGTACAGGTAATCTGAATTTTAGACCGAACCAGATAAAGGAAATAGAAGTGGCTAGACGTAAGCCATACACAAAGATTGTTAAAACGAATCAGATTCGTGCAGGTCACGTCAAAGGGATGGGAGATGTGGTCTTCAAAGGCTTCCAGTGTTTGAATAGTGAGTGTCAGGAATTTATTTTCACCCGTAAAGATAAGATTGGCGATGATTTCGAGATAACCTGTCCGAGTTGTGAAACAGTTATCCGATCGGGTGAAGAGACTCAATTCTATGAGTATGAAATGGTAGATCGGAGGGACAATTCCGTTACAGAAGAAGGCGAGTTTACAATTCTGCACGATGACTATATCGCAGAAGCGCAAGAGTACAAGTACTGTATTATCTGCAATACGATCAAACCGTTTCATCTATTTGACCGCCACCGTGCTCGAAAGTCAGGCCGTCAGGGCGAGTGCAGACTGTGCAAGGCAGTTTACAACGCTATTAAGAATAAGACTCGGTTGACGGATCAACACCGCGAAGCAGCACAAAAGCGGCGGATGTATCTGGATTTGTCTGGAGGTACAAAGATTAACAGCGAGGTAGTCCACAAGCGTTCTGGATATCGTTGTTTCAAGTGCAAGAAGGACTTACGAAAAGCGGATGCAGAAGAACGTCCACTCGATCACACGCTTCCCGCTGTCTTTTTGTGGCCCCTGACAACTGGGTGCAGTCTAATCACATTGGTCGCGTGGGGCATTACACCGAAATGGCCGCGGACGAAGGCATGATCTCGATGATTTGTCTTGGTGGACAGGGGGTCAAGAATCCCACGGCGGTGCCATTCGGTGGGCGTGAGCCTGTGATGCATACCAATCCAATTGCCATGGGTTTCCCCGGTGGCAAGGGGCCACCGATGTGCTTCGATTTCGCAACGACCGCGGTGGCCGGCGTCAAGGTCGTCAATGCGCATCGGCGTGGACAAGAACTACCGTCCGGCTGCATTGTCGACAAGGATGGTGTTCCCACGACGAATCCCAACGATTTCTTTGACGGAGGCGGGCACCTCGCTTTTGGTGGGCACAAGGGGTACGCTTTGATGATAGCGGTCGAGTACTTGGGGCGTATCTTCGTTGGATCGGACGCTTTCATCGATCAGAACCGCGGGGGAATGTATGACCGGTATGCCGGTACCTTCATGATGGTTTTCAAAGCTGACATGTTCCAGCCCTTTGCCGATTTTGCCCGCACCGCTGACGAGATAGGACAGCACGTACGGGTGGTCCCCCCGGTGCCGGGATTCAAAGCGGTACTGGTGCCAGGCGATTTGGAAGTGCAGGCGCGAGAAGTTCGCGAGCGCGATGGCATCCCCATTGAGGATGATATCTGGGAGACGATCGTCGAAGCAGCAAACACTGTTGGCATCAAGAGCATCTAACTTCAACTAGGAAAGATTCATCAGGAGGATGGACCAATGGAATTGACAGATGAAGAACGTTTTAACCTAGAATGCAGAACATACAACTGCGAGCCCACGCTGACGGACAATTAGGTTCTGGAATTCTGCAAGCAGGGCTTTCTTGTGTTGAAGAAAGTCGTTCCGGACGAGATCAATCGCAGAACCTCTGCATATCTCGACGCGAATACCTATTACGAACCGGCCGAAATCCTCAAAGAGGACTGGTTCGTTGACAGCGTGATTCTTAACCCGCACGCGGTGGGTGCAGTTCGATCGTTGCTTGGTAAAAATTTGGCTTGCCGATTATGATGAGTCAACATCGGGTCAAGTGTCCGATGTCGGCGCAGAACTGGCATCGGGACACCGGTTCAAAATTCGGTCCCGAACTGAATTACCTGCAGGTATTCTACTATCCGCAGGACACGCCAGAGGAATTCGGACCAACGGAGGTGCTGCCCGGTTCACATCTTTTCGACTGGTCCGCGCGTTATATGGGGCACTACGGGGGCATTCGTGGTACGGTCAAAACAACCGTACTCGCCGGATCAATCTTCATCACGGTCTATTCGATCTGGCACCGTCGCTCGGTTTCCACGGCGGATGGGATGCGCCATATGCTAAAATACAACTACTGGCGAACCGTCCCGCCAGAGCAGGATTGGATAATTGAGCCGGACTTTGACTTCGACTCTGCGGATTATGGCGACAACCGATTCCAAAGCGCAGAGATGTTCTACTGGCTCTGTGGCAAGGCGGACGAGTTTCGCTGGATAGGGGGGCAGGCGTGGCCATTGCGTTATCAACTACAAGCCTTACGGGGCGCCATCTGCGCCGCCGGGACGCTAGTAAGTACATCGAAGTTAGGGAATTAAGATGTGAGGAGTGACAAGTGAGGAGATTAAGGCTCACTTGTCACTCCTCACCCGTTATTTCTCACTTCTGGTAACTCACATCCGATCGGGCATGAAATATGAAAATAGTTATGTCCAACTACTTATAACAATCACCCATTGCAGCAAGGAGAATATCAATCCATGAACGACGACGAAAAATACCTATTCGATCTCAACGGTTATCTCGTGATTGAGGACGTACTGACGCCTGACGAGGTTGCCTTCGCAAACGAAGCCATTGACCGCCATTGGGACCAGGGGCGCATCCGGCCCCGTGAGCAGGCCCTGGACGGAGGCTCTCCTGCGCTCAGAGGTGAAAAAGGCCGCGGCGAGTTAGGCGGGATGCTCAATTGGGAAGAACCGTGGTGCAACCCGTTCCGGGAAATGCTGGTTCACCCACGAATTGTCCCTTATCTCAACGAAATTCTTGGCAAAGGTTTTCGGATGGATCACCAAATGTCTCTGCTTTCGATGGATAAGAGGGCAGAGGGCTTTATCTTCCATGGTTCTTCGGGGCCCGGTTTTGATCCAAACCAATACTACATCTTCCGGGACGGCCGGATGCATTGTGGACTGACAGTCGTGGCGTTCCAACTCACCGATGTGAATCCAGGCGATGGTGGATTGATCGTCATCCCTGGCAGCCACAAAAGTAACTTTCCCTGTCCCCAAAAAATGCGACGGTATGAAAAATATCAAGAGCATGTTCGGCAGGTTGTGTGCAACGCTGGCGGTGTCATCATCTTCACGGAGGCGGCGACGCATGGGACGCTGCCGTGGACAGCAGAACACCCACGTCGGTCGGTGCTGACGCGTTATACGGCGGGGAACCTTGCGTATGTTTCTGCCTATCCCATTCCCGAATGGGCGAATGAGAGGCAGCGGGCGGTCATGGAGCCACCATATCATACGCGGCTGAATCGGCCTGTGTTGGAGAAGTAGCAGATAAGAAACCGAGTTTTTCGGAAAAACTTGGTTTCTTATCTGCTCAGTATGAATAAGTGGTCTACTTTTTAAATAGATATAGGGTTTGATCCCGGACCTGCCAGGTTTCAAAAACCTGTACGGCGGCATGCCTCGACTGATCTTCATCTCTCATCGCACCGGATCGCCGCGGATCTTTGTCGAAGAGCACGCTTCTGGCTCGCTCATCCGATTGACAGGTCGCTCAAACCTCAGCGAATAGTCAGTTTATCCCTCACACAATGGACAGTCTGTTTTCTTCTCGACACACAGGCTGAACAACGCGTAACCTCCTTCAACACCTGGCACGCAATGACTGTCAACCTTTACGCATTACGCATTATGTTTCACGCATTACGCATAAGGATAATCACGAATGAACCTATATCTCCGCTTACTGAGCTACCTTAAACCGTACTGGAAAAGCACGACCGTCTCGCTGATAGCGATGCTGGTTGTGTCCGCAGGCAATCTTGCCCCGACATGGATTGGGGGCAGGATTGTCATTGACCAGGTGATCATGCAGCAGAATGTCAGCCGATTGCATTGGATCGCGCTGCTGCTGCTCGGCATCTATCTGGCGAAGAGCATTGGGGTAATGTTGGCGGAATGGCTGTCCCACGAAATCGCCGAGAAAATTATCTATGATATGCGGACGCAGATTTACAGCCACCTGCAGAAACTCTCGTTCCGCTTTCACAAGGACAACACCACCGGCGATCTGATGTCGCGTGTGGTGAACGACATTGATGCGATGCGGGATATGCTCGCGCACACCGCACACATGATCACTGTACAAATGTTGACCTTTATCGGCATCGCGATCTTGCTGTCCGTCATGAACTGGAAAATGGCCATCCTGACACTTTTCCCACTCCTGATCTTGGGGCCGCTCATTGTCCGCTTCGGCATAAAACTGCGGTGCATCTCCCGCGATGTTCGCGCCGAGCTTGCAGATGTCAATGCCCGTTTGCAGGATAACCTCTCCGGAATCTTCGAGATCCAAGCCTTTGCCCGTGAACCTTACGAAGAGACGCGGTTCACCGCCGACTGTGCCGATTACCGCAACGCAATCATCCAAGGCGTGCGCTTGTGGGCGCGGCTGAATCCCACGGTTCAGTTTTTGCTTGGTGTAAGTTGGACAGTGATTCTGTGGTACGGGGGTTGGCAGATTATCAGCGGTTCGAGCGATATGACCGTCGGACAACTGTTTGTCTTTCTCGGATTTCTGTGGCGGCTGTTCATGCCGATTGAGATGGCGAGCCATGAGAACGAGCGTTTGCAGAAAGCCCTCGCGGCTGGTGAGCGGATGATGGAATTGTTGGATACAGAGCCAGAGATTAAAGACATCCCAAACGCTTGGGCTGGGAATGTCACAGGCGAGATTTTGTTTGAAAATGTCTCTTTTAAGTACACGGATGAAGAGGTGCTGACGGACGTAAATTTCAAAATTCGTCCGGGGGAAACGATTGCTTTCGTGGGTCCCAGCGGCGTCGGAAAAACCACGCTTGTTGGGCTTGTGCCGAGATTCTACGATGTGACCGATGGGCAGGTGGAGGTTGATGGTGTCAGTGTACGGAATTGGCAAATTCACGCGCTGCGGGGTCAGATTGGACTCGTGCCACAAGAGACTTTTCTGTTCAACGGAACCGTCGGAGGAAACATCGCCTACGGCAAACTGGACGCAACGCAGGCGGAGATCGAGGCCGCAGCAAAAGCCGCCAACATCTACGATTTCATCATGGACCTGCCAGAGCGCTTCAACACCGTTGTTGGTGAACGTGGCATGCGGCTCTCCGGTGGGCAGAAGCAGCGAATCTCAATTGCGCGAGCCATCCTGAAAGACCCGCCGATCCTCATCCTCGACGAAGCAACGTCCTCTGTCGATACGGAATTGGAACGGCTGATCCAGCAGAGTTTGATGAATCTGCTGCATGGGCGCACGACGCTGATTATCGCTCACCGACTCGCAACCATCAGATTCGCTGATCGAATTGTCGTGTTGGAGGACAATCGAATCGTGGAGCTCGGGACGCATGTCGAACTCATCTCACAGGGTGGGTTGTACACCCGGCTTTACGAAGCACAATTTGGGGAAAAGCAGTTGTCAATTGCGTGACAACTGAAACGTGAAAATCCGCTTGACGCTAGCGCTAAAAAATCGTACCATTCTCTAACTGGCATGGATTCAAACAAATTTTTCTTCAAGGTATAAGGACTATGGCTGACAAAAAGAATTCGGGTTCTGCTCCGCAGCCGCAGATTCCCTTTGATATGGAGACCCGCGCGAGTGTTACGTATTGACGTAAATAGAGTAAAACTCAGGGCTCATGTCAAAAGAAAATGCAAAAGCGTCAGAGAAGCATCGAAATCACTGATCTGGATCTTTCCCTTGCACGAGTTCTTAGCATGAGCCAACTTCAGAAAGGAGTCACGATGTTAAAAGCAGGATTTATCGGTGCCGGCGGACGAAGTCAAGGCACACACTTCATCCTGAACGAAGTGAAGAATCTCTTGCACCTTAACAAGGAGATTCTTCGCTGCGCTCTATTAGACTACCAAGAAACTACCCGCAATGAGTTCAAACACTAAGAATTGACAAAATTAGTGAATTGGTTTATAGTATTTTCAGCATGACGCTACCACTTTAGTCTAGGGTAGCGATTTTATTTAAGGAGAAGATAACAATGATGCGTAATCGAGTGAGGGAAATTTTTAACTCAGACGAACTTTTGCTTGACACAAGGATACACAGTCCATGGGCAAACGAAATTGATATGATTGGCTGCACAGCTCTCAATACGGTGCAGGTTGTTGCCGAGTATGGCGCCCTTGAAACCTTAGATTTCGAGCACCTCTGCCGTGCAGCAGAAGCTCAGGGCTTAGGTAAGATTATTAAGATCGACAGCGCTGGCCAACAACTGAGGGTTCAAAGAGCAATTGGCGCCGGATTTGAAGCCGTGGTCTTCGTTGATGTGCATAACCGCTCCGAGACAGAAGAGTGCGTGCGCATTATTCGTGCCGAAACACCTGAGGATGGTGGATTGAATCCGGTTCGATCAGTCCGGGCTTTCTATCCCGGTTATGGTGGCACCCAAGCGTATATTGAGGCGCTGAGAGAGATTGTGGTTATCCTCATGATTGAGAAGGCGGAGGCGGTTGAGAATCTGGAAGCGATCCTTTCAGTTAAAGGCGTTGATGGGATCATCTGGGGGCCCGGGGATTTCTGGCAGAGTAAGGGGGCGCCTGAAAAAAGAGGCACTGAAGAGGACCGAGCTATACAGACGGAGGTATACCACAAGGCTCTGAGTGTGGGTGTTGAGCCAATCGTCGAGATTAACGATTTCGAAGAAACTGCGCCGTGGCTTGATATGGGTATTCGCATGTTTTCTCTGGGAACGACGATTACCATTCTCCATGCCTATTGGCGTAAACATGGAGACGGTCTTCAGGCAATCTATGCACAACGTCAACAAATAAAAGGCTGATTAACTCCGGGTTTCGCACAAATTCTTATGACAGTTTTCACCCAAGTGTGCAATTTTACCCAGGTTTGATTTCCTGTACACCACCTAGTGCTCCACGGCAGAAGTTTTTGAGTTATTTATACTCAGCAGCACTAGCTGTTTTATGACATCGACGCCGCCATGGTGGCCCAGCACGTTGATATGGAACGCGCTCTAAAGCAAATACAAAACAACCCGGGTTTAAGGGAACGGACACAATCCGCATCGCATCGGCGAGTGTGCATAAGCGTTAAGACAACCCATTAGAAAACCTGGAGGAAACCATGAAAGCAGCAGTATTTTACCAACCCAACGTTCCTGTGTCCGTCGAGGCGCTCGAAATCGAAGCGCCGCGAACGGGGGAAGTGGTGCTCGATCTCGTTGGCGCGGGCGTCTGTCACAGTGACTACCACTACGTTGATGGTCACGTAAAGCGCGAGCAAACGCCGTGGGTCATGGGACACGAAGGCGCGGGTGTGGTCAGGGAGGTCGGCCGCGGTGTGACCCCTGTGGCGCCCGGCGACAAGGTTATCCTCTCACTCGACGCGATGTGCGGTTACTGCCGCAACTGCAACAACGGTAGCCCAGCGCTGTGTGAGACGTATCCCGACGTCCCCGTGAGCCGCATGACGAAAAACGGCGAACCAGTCTACCACGGCAGACCAACGTTTGTCGAGCAAACCATCGTCCTGGCCGATGCGTGTGTCAAAGTTCCGGATGACACGCCACTGGAAAAGGCTTGCCTTATTAGCTGCGGGGTCATCACCGGCATCGGTGCGGTCGTCAACCGGGCGAAGGTCGAAGCGGGTGCAACGATGGCTGTGTTCGGCTGCGGGGGCGTGGGGCTGAACGTCATCCAGGGCGGTGTCCTCGCCTCGGCTAGCAAAATCATCGCGGTCGATAAAGTCCCGTACAAGCTGGAGTTGGCCGAACAATTTGGTGCGACCCACTTCGTCAACGCTGCTAAAGAGGATCCGGTGCAACGGATTAAGGAGATAACTAGAGGCGGCGCCGATTATGCCTTCGAAGTTGTTGGATTCCCGGCACTGGTACGGCAGGTGATCGACTCGGTCCGCACGACCGGAACCGCCGTGATGGTCGGGGTACAGCCATCGGGTAAAGAAGTTTCAGTCGAAGGCTGGCATCTGTTGCAGGACCGGACGCTGATGGGCGCCTGGCACGGTGCTGCCCGCGCTCGCGTCGACTTTCTCTGGATTCTCGATCTGTACAACCAGGACAAGATCAAGCTCGACGAGCTGATCTCGCGCTACCGTCCGTTGGACGAAATCAACGAAGCCTTCGACGATATGAACCAGGGGAAGGTTGCGCGTACGGTGCTTGTGTTCGAATGAAGATCTATCTCGGCTTTCTTAAATTACAAATCAAATCGGGTTTAATCCAGTGTTGGTAAGGCTTTAGACTGCATTTCAGTCAAAATTATGACAAAGCCGAGTTATTTGCTAACCAGCCTATCTATAAGGAAAAGAAACATGCTTGATGAACATCATCTTCAGCATCAGATTACTGAAGAACAACTTCAACAACTCAACGGAGAAGGTTATTTCATTGTCGAAAATGCGCTGCCGGATGACCTTGTGGAGACACTCGAAAGGCGCGTCGATCGCATCCACCAGGAACATTTGGAGTCGGGGTATGATCCATACACGAAGTCCGAGATGACGCCACACAAGAACTTCTTTTATCCCAATTTTCTTGGCAGAGACTAGCTTTTCGTCAACCTGCTTGATTGGTATAAGACCTTCCCGAAGGTTTGGGGCATCCTCGGTTGGAACATCTACTCGTACCATTCTCACTTAATCATCATGCCGCCGCGCCTGCCTGAAGAGCGCAACAAGCCAAAGCCACTCGGCTGGCATCAAGATAGCGGATATGTCAACGTGGAGACGGAAAGCTCTCCACGCCCCCGCTTATCATTGAAGATTGTCTTCTGGCTTTCCGATTGCTCAGAGCCGGGACGCGGCAATTTTTACATTATTCCCGGTAGTCACCTCTGGGATACACTCGACCGGCCGAGCGATGGGGCACTGCCCGAAGACGCAATGTCTGTCTGTTGTAAGCCCGGCGATGCGGTCTTCTTTGATCGGCGACTCTGGCACGCTCGTAGCGAAAATGACTCCGACATTACTCGGAAGGGGCTCTTCTATGGGTACGGTTATCGTTGGCTGCGTTCCAAGGATGACATGACCATTCCACAAGAGCTCTTCAAGAATAACGATCCAATCCGGCAGCAATTACTTGGTGGCGGCACAGATGCGAACGGACACTTCTCACCAAAAGATGAAGATGTGCCGCTGAAAGTCTGGCTTGAAGAACATGGAATCATCTAGCGCAATTTATACCCTCGTTGAGTATATCGTAAAACGGTAAGAAGTATTATCTCCCTGTCCGGATTACACACAAACACACTCGGGGGAACCGAATGAAAAAAGCAGTCATACTCGGAGAACGTCAAGCGGGACTCATTGACGTTCTGGATCCGCAGCCTAAGGAGGACTGGGTTGTCGTCAAGGTGCATGCGGCGCCAATGTGTACCGAATACAAAGGCTTTGTATCGGGAGACAAATCAGAGTCTCTCAGACACGAAGCTGTCGGAGAAGTTGTGGCGGTTGCACCGCCGGGGAAGGTCAAGGAAGGGGATCGGGTCGTTGTGATGCCACAATACCCATGCGGCACATGTCATCTGTGCATCGCCGGCGACTATATCCACTGCGAAAATGCCTGCAATTTTGCAGAATTTACCGGCACCCCTGATGGATGGGCGACGATGGCGCAATACCTCCTGAAGCCTTCCTGGCTTCTGCCGAAAATTCCAGATGGGGTTCCATACGAACATGCTAGTCTCGCTTGCTGCACACTGGGCCCCTCATTTGGTGCTTTTCAGACGATGGGCTTGAGCGTATTCGACACCGTGCTGATTACTGGCATTGGTCCCGTCGGATTCGGTGCGGTTGTCAACGCGTGTTTTCGTGGCGCGCGGGTTATCGCCGTGGAGTCGATACCGTGGCGTGTGGAGCGGGTGAAGCAGATGGGAGCCGCTGAAGTCCTGCATCCACGCGATCCGGACATCATCCAGAAGATCAAAGACCTCACGGATGAGATCGGCGTTGACTGTGCGTTGGACTGCTCCGGCGCCGTGCAAGCAGAACGGCTCTGCATTGATGCGACGCGGCGAAAAGGCAAGGTTGCTTACGTCGGTGAGTGTGGACAGGATTTGGCGATCCGCGTCAGCCCAGACCTTATCCGCAAGGGGCTCACCATCATCGGCAACTGGCACTACAACCTCAACGATTTTCCGGGCATCATGAAAGTCATCCAAGAATCGCCGCTGATTGACTTGCTCATCAGCCACGTTATCCCGATGAGTCAGATTCAGGAAGCGTTTGAGATCTCGTCGTCTCATGAGAGCAGTAAGATAATCTTGAAACCGTGGGAGTGAAACCTTTGAAAGGTTAGGCGCTTTACGTTTTATGCACCAACGTTTGCTTGTAGATAATCAACGATGTGTTGACTAAACGTCTCAAAATCGGTAACGCACCTTTGTAGGAACTGATAGATTAGCTCATGGTCGACAGTCATATACCGATGAACAATCACGTTTCGTAGCCCCGGCATGCCAGTGAGCTCCTGTGCAAAATCTTGAGGCAGGATGCCGTGTCCACCAAGTCCGAGTATTGCAGATCTACTGTCGGGCGGCTGTTCCAGGTCGCCACCGATAAGCAGATGATTTGCAATGTCAATCACACACTAGATTGCCGTTTGCAGCGCATAACGAATCATCGATTGATAATTGCGATCTGCTACCGCCTCATCATAACTCAACTGCTGGTAAGTACGGAGATCTTCGGTATATTCCGAAAGCGTTTGTAACAGGTCTTGGACAGTTTGCGGGTCGACTATAATTAATCGGGCTCGTTTCGGGAGTTTTGGGATTTGGCTTGCTGTCTTTTGAGGTAGTATTGCCATTGAAGGTCACGCAAAGGTTGGGTATCGACATAACGATTGAACGTGTCAACACAGAATGAGACATACCGCTGATGTGGGTCATAGATGACAACGCCGTGACGCACGACTTGAAAAGACAGCAGCGGTGGGGCGTTGTTCAGCAGTGCAACATCGATTGCGTCTCGTTGGAAAATGCCAATGAGCTCGGTATTGAGGTCTACCACCCGTTGACTGTATTCCGCTTGAGGAATCTGATCAGATAGCAGAACGGCGATGTCGATATCAGATTCACGGTTTGTGGTGCCTTTCGCCTGCGATCCAAAAAGGTAGGCGAGGACGACATCGCTTGCATCAAAGAGAGATGTAAACTGTGGCTTGTATCGGTTAATATTCACAGGGTTATTCCTTAGATTACATTAGAACACGGATTCAGTCGGATTTCGCGGAGGTTGCCCGCGTCGGTGGACAAGATTTGTGAAATCCGACGACATCTGCGATTCTATAAAGGTATAATAACACATCCGATAGCGAACCGACAAATGAATCAGGCAGTTCGTACACAGTGGATCTGATTGTAAATTTGCACCGTGTCACCAACCTTCCGAAGGTTATTTTTACGTTTCACACATCACGTTTCAGGTGCAAACTCATGAAACTGACAACCTTAGCGACATGCAATCTCAACCAATGGGCGCTCGATTTTGAGGGAAATTTGGGGCGGATTATCGAGTCAATTCAGAGTGCCAAGGAAAGCGGAGCACGCTATCGGCTTGGCCCAGAGTTGGAGCTCTGCGGCTATAGCTGCGAGGACCACTTCCTCGAACAGGATACCTTTCTCCATTCTTGGGAATGCCTCGCCGAAATCCTCAAGGGCGATTTGACCGCCGATATTTTGTGCGATATCGGCATGCCGGTCATGCACAAAAATGTGCGGTATAATTGTCGTATCTTCGTGCTGGATGGAAAAATTCTCCTCATCCGCCCCAAGCTGATTCTGGCGGCCGATGGAAATTACCGTGAAACGCGATGGTTTGCGGCGTGGCAACGTCCACGACAGTTGGAGGAACACTACTTGCCGCGCATGATTCGAGAGATTACCGGACAGGAAACAATTTCCTTCGGAGATGCGGCAATCGCTACGCGGGACACTGCTCTGGCCCCTGAAACCTGTGAGGAGCTTTTTGCGCCAAATAGTCCACATATCTATCTCGGCTTGAATGGGATTGAGATTATCACAAATGGGTCTGGGTCACATCACGAACTTCGGAAACTCGATACGCGGTTGGATCTCATCCGCAGCGCCACATCGAAAGGCGGCGGGATTTACCTCTACGCGAATCAACAAGGCTGTGATGGCGGACGGCTCTACTTCGACGGATGTGCGCTGATTGCCGTCAATGGAGAGGTTGTCGCGCAGGGGTCACAATTTTCGTTGAACGATGTCGAAGTGGTGACTGCTACGGTCGATCTGGAAGATGTCCGTTCCTATCGAGGCTCGAAGGTCAGTCGCGGAGTTCAAGCCAGCCAATCAGAGCCGGTGCCACGAGTCAACGCGGATTTTGATCTGACCACTGATGATTTTCGCCTTGCTCCATGCCTCCCAATTGATGTACAGTACCATACGCCTGAAGAAGAGATCGCCTATGGTCCCGCGTGCTGGCTGTGGGACTACCTGAGACGTTCTGGAGCAGCTGGATATTTCTTGCCACTCTCCGGCGGTGCAGATAGTTCATCAGTCGCAACGATTGTTGGCTCAATGTGTCAGATGGTTGCAAAAGAGGCGAAAGCGGGCAACCAGCAGGTCATCCGAGATGCGTGTCGAATCACTGGAGCGGATGAAGATACCGACTATCTTCCGACGGATGCGCGAGAATTCGCCAATCGGATCTTTTACACATGCTATATGGCGACTCAGAATAGCTCAAAGGCGACACGGGACCGCGCGAAAAAACTGACCAATCAGATCAGCTCTTACCACCTGAACGTGAATATCGATTCGGTCGTCGCTGCCATGGTCTCCCTTTTTGTGCGTTTGACCCGGAAGACACCTCAATTCAAGGTGGAGGGTGGAACGGAGGCGGAGAACAATGCAATGCAAAATATTCAAGCCCGTCTTCGTATGGCCCTCTCCTATCTATTGGCGCAACTGCTGCCGTGGGTGCGGGGTAAACGCGGAACGTTGCTGGTATTAGGCAGTGCAAATGTAGACGAAAGCCTGCGCGGCTATGTGACAAAATACGATTGCAGCAGCGCGGACCTGAACCCAATCGGCGGAATTAGCAAGACAGACCTCCGCCGGTTTTTGCGATGGGCGGCGGAGAACCTTGGCTACACCGCACTGGTCGATGTGATCAAAGCCCCACCGACAGCAGAACTTGAGCCGATCACCGAGACGTATATGCAGGAGGATGAGGCGGACATGGGGTTGACTTACGATGAACTCAGTCGCTTCGGAAAGCTGCGGAAGATTGATCGATGTGGTCCCGTAAGCATGTTTGAGAAGCTGGCCCATGAATGGAATCATCTCACGCCCCATGAAGTCGCCGAAAAGGTCAAACGCTTCTTCTACTACTACTCAGTCAACCGCCATAAGATGACAACCCTCACTCCCTCGTACCATGCTGAATCGTATTCTCCCGACGATAACCGATTTGACCTCCGCCAGTTCCTTTACAGTGTCCGCTGGGGGTGGCAGTTTCGCAAAATAGATCAGCTTGTCGAGCAGATGGAGAGTGAAGTGAATAAGCCAATTGACAAATCAGCATATTAAAGCGGAAATCCCGGATGACATCTATACTGCCCACTATACTGCCCACCGCCAGAAACTGCGCTTTTTGGCTGTCATTCTGAGGCTTTACGAAGAATCTCAGCGCAAGAGATCCTTCACTGCGTTCAGGATGACGGGCGCCTCCAAAAGCGCAATTTGACGCGGTGTTGAGTATATTGCAAGTTTCTGCGTAATATTCACATTATCACGTTTTACATTTTAGGCATCACGTATGATGGTGGGTTCGAGGTATGCTAACTTTTGGGAATTCTTGACTATTAGCTCGTTTGCAGGAAATTGTCGAGGCATCAGCAAACTGGCGTGTGCGCGTTGGTATCCGTAAAAGAGGAATGGAGATGTTTCGAGTTGATGGACTGATCGCATAAAAGAATTGACTCAGCAGTGCAGCCCTATATCCTCAATGATGTAGAGCTTTTTTTGTTTTTATACTCAGTTGGCCCACCGAACTTGAAAAGGTTATGTACACAGCAATTACAACTACAGTTGGCCTGACGACGCGTCCCAGTTTTCCAGGAGGAATTGGTAAGCCGGGGCCTGGTAACGCTCAAGCAGGAATGCTGACGCGTATTCGGGCAGGTCATCGCCAGTGATGTGAGCCGCCAGCAACTCACCCGCCGCCTGAGACCCCATAATCCCGTAGCCGGATAGCGCCCCGATGACATAAGTCCCTTCGATGGGCAGGGGGCCAATTAACGGTCGATTTTCCGGCGTCTTGCAATAGTACCCACCATCGACATACGTTGCTCTTCCCCGACCAAAATATGCCGACAAACCGGGAATCATCCGGGTGAGGCCACGTATAAGAACTTCGGGGTAATAGGAATCAAAAGTCGGCGGCCAGACAGGCTCCTGGGGTGCGCTATCGTACGTCCAAATGACCAAGAGCACGTGGGTGTCCGCGTTCGTGCGCGGCCGAAAATGGACACCGGCAGGAAACTGACCGAGCAGCCGGCGTGTTTCACCCCGCGCCGCCAGTTTCTCGTGCTCGACTTCGGTCCAGGGTAGGTAAACTGGGTCGTTCCAAAACATAAGAGACGCCCCGGGTGGCACAATTCCCAGATTATCTCGGAGGGCGATCTTGCCATGCAGTTCATTAAAAACAGGAAGATCCAACCCTAGCATGGCGCCAACTCGCTTGAGATATGGGCCGGCAGCGATGACGAAGGTGCGGGTGCTGATGTGGTCGCCGGATCGGAGGTAGATGTGTTGAACCCGGCTGCCGGTGACGGTGACATCTGTCACTCCATCCTGGAGTAAACGAACCCCATGAGTTTGCACCTGATCTAACAACCACCTGCCTAATCGCTGCGCATCTAGCCACCCACAGCGACGGACGTGCATCGCAGCCACCACATCTTCGGTGACGAAGGGGAACTGCTGTCGGACGAAAGCTCCATCCACCAGCAGGTCAGCGCCGGTGGGCAGATTGTGAAAGCCTTCAGGCGGAGAAGGGATGTAAGGGGACGGACCCGGGTGCTCTCGGATCGGTCCTGCACCAAGCGCAGAGATCTCAGCAGCCGCTTGCTTCATGATAGGAATCTGGTGATGCTCGGCCGTTAAGAACACATAACCACGCCGGTTCAATTGGAAAAAATTGTTGGTTTCTTGAGCCAGTTCTTCCAGCAAGTCAATGGTGCGGTTCATGAAACGCACCATCGCATCGCCGGGACCGGGCCACCAGTTCCGATACGCCTCTGTTCCTTTATCACTGGTGAGGGTCAGCGGTGGCCTTTCATCGATCAGTACGATGTCCTTGACCCCTTGCCGGACCGCCAGGTGATATGCGGCGGCAATTCCGGCCATCCCCGCACCGCAAATGACGACATCCGAATGTTGTTTGGCTGCCATTGTACTTTCCTCTTCTGTTTGAAAGGTACTTACACCATATTACACCAAAAGATTGGTGTCATTGGGCAGGCTTGGAAGGATGCTGACGCTGCATAAATGCGCGTCTTTGCGTTTCCGTCAACATTCTCATCAGCCGCTCAAACACGGACACGGGGGCAAGGATCTTTACACGCTGTTGGTGAAGTGGCTCACTGAAGCGCGCTTTCTGCCGTGCGAGATCGTCCTTTCCGGACGTGATGAGGGTGTGCAACTCTTTTTAGAGGTTTTCGATCTGGTTTGAATCGGTTGATGTTGTTCGTCCGCATCCTTACAGAATTGTCTCAATCTGTTTCTGCTGAAAATTCGTGAGGCTCATGTTAAGACTTCGTGCAAAGGCAAAATTCACACCAATGATTTCGTGGCTTCTCTAACACTTTTGCACTTTCTTTTGACATGAGCCAGAAAAATCAGTCTCCAAAGGGTTTTCATTTGTTCAGCTCCAGTTATCGTCATTTATTCCTTCGTTTGGTCACCCGCTGATCCAATTCCTTCAGGTTGAACCGCACGCTGATGACTGAGTGTTCCTCGCCCGGTCTGTGGACAATGTAGGTGGTGGCAACGAATGTGCCATCCGGTAGCACCTCCAAGCCCGCGTAGCCGCAGTCTCCGTACTCGTCAGGCGGAAAGTTGCCGTAGTGCTGCAGCAACAGCACGCGGTACTCACCCTCGCAGCCATTGACGAGATCATCGTAAGTGCCAACCCACGCGACAAAGTTGAATTTCGTCGAGCTGGCAAGTGCGGTATCTCGGAAGACAATCACCAGGCGACCATCGGGGGCGTAAGCCAGGTTGTGGCGGTCGCCAGTGACGCCGGCAGCTGCTTCCCTGCATTCGGACCACGTTTGGCCTTCATCGTCGCTGGTAATCACCATCGCGTTGTACGCCCGCGACTGTTCGCGCATCACCGCCGCGAGTTGCTTTCCGTCAGGCGAGCGGATGACGCCTGGTTCGTCTGGCAACGCATCTTCGTGCTGAGCAATCAACCGCTGTTTCTCCCACGTCAACCCGCCGTCAGCGGTGATACTCTGCACGATGACGTGGTCGTCGGGGGTTCTGGTTCCGCGATCGACATATATCGCCAGGTATCGATGCCCCGAGATCGGTATGAGCCTGTTTGGAACGACGATGCAATGCAAGCCGTGGGGCTTGAATGGCGTCCATGTTTCTCCGTTGTCGAGCGAGACCGACTGTCGCATATCGCCATTGCCTTCTAAAATGATCAGGCGTTCTACACTGTCCGGACCAGTGAGGTGGTGAATGCACGGGCAGTTTGTGGCTGTCTTCCAGTTATCGGGTACAGGCAGGCGACCGCTCCAAGTTAGACCGCCATCGGTGCTCTTTTTCAGCACAGCCGATGGGCCGCCATGCCCAAGGGGATAGGTGCAAAACATGGTCTTGTTGTCGGGCAGCAGCACGGTGTCTGGATGGCCGAGGTACTGACCCGGTTGCTTGTCCACGACAATCTGTCGGTGTTCTTCGTCGGATATATCGATTGTGGGGATAAAGATGTTGATTGGTTTAGTCCGATTCCAGTTTAGCGGGATTGTCTGTCCCCGGACAGAAAAATCGTGTATCCGCAGCACACCCTCATAAGAACAGAAGCCGACCTTCCCAAACTCGCCGCCGAAAAGAAAATGTTTCACCGCTGCCTTGTCAACAAGAACAACGACCCTTTGCCCCTTGCGTACCACCTCAAAGGTGAACGGTATGCCAAGCGTGACCCAATCGGACAAGATGGACATGTGCTGATGACTGAGGACCTCTCGCGGCCAAAAGCCGCAGGTCAAACGGCGAAAACCGTTGATTCCAGCTTTATTGGCACCAACCACGAAATTCGGTTGATCGTCGTTGCTTCGGATGGTGAACCTGGCTTTGAGATGAAAATCACCGCCGCCGATTGCGCGACCTCCATACAACAGGGATTTCTTGTCGTAGATCTCGATGTACTCCGTTTCAAACTCCCAGCCGAGCCCGATTTCCCGAATGAGCCTGGGCGCTCCATCCTGAACGAAGACGGTTTCGTTTGTCGTATCGCTTGGCTCCTTCCCAAACGTTCCAAAAGTCGATTCAACGAGGGAAGCACCGCTAGTATACATGCTGATTTTCTCCTATTGTATTCACGAAATGGTATGGGGCACTATAGGGAGTGTATCAAAATATGGGTTGAATGTCAAGGACGATGATATCACTAAATACTTGGGAAGTCCACAATGACAGGAGAAGCGCGTGAAACGTGACAGGTGATACACCGTGCAGCTCATGGGTGCTGTAGGGGTTTAAGTGTTTTTCAATTACTGATGGTACGTGCACTCCACACTATTCGTAATTATCCATAGATCAGGTGCAGGAGGTTAAAGAGAATTATCCCCGCCACAATCAAAACGATAAATGCGAAATAGAAACGGATTGAACTTCCACGCGTCCTTCGAGTGGTCATTGCCCCAACCTGCGCACAGATTGTCGATCCAATCAGTAATGGTACAACCAGCCACAGGTCAACGTTGCCTCGTATCGCATGGGTAACGGTTCCATAAGCGGAAGAGAAGAAAACAATGAGTAGACCTGTGCCAATCGCAGTACGTGTTTCAACGCCATACCCATAGATGAGCAATGGCACAACAATTACGCCACCGCCAATTCCAAGCAGACCTGTAAAAATGCCGATGAAGACTGCCGAGTAAGTAACTACAAGGAGTGAGATTCGCTGCACGGTGCTGATGGGAAAGGAAACATAGGGTGGGATTGGGATGCGTTGAAGCAAGCCGAGAGGCTCTTTGAGTTTACCCTCTTTTTTGCTGCTGTTGATGACTGACTCGATAAGAATCAACCCTGCAATGACGATGAGTACCCCCAGGAAGATCCATTGGAGGTAAAACTGAATAGCTGGAATCAATTGCTTACCGACATTGACTCCACCGAGTTTGTCCAGCCAGTCGAGCAAGTGCACGCCGATCTCAACACCGACAAAGTTGCCGCCAATAATCATCAATGCCAGCTTTACATCAACATCACCAAATTGCCAATACCGCGATACCGCAGAGAACGAAGCGCCAGTCGTTTGAGAAAGGATACTTCCGATGCCAATCGGAAAGGGGATGCCGAAGAAGATGTGGAGAATTGGTGTGATTAATGCACCGCCACCGATGCCGAAGAACCCGGACAAAAAACCAATGATGCAACCAAGGCCGAGTAACTCAAGGAGATTGGTGGGGATACCGCTGATGTCAATATTCATTTAGCGTGGCGGATTCAGATATGATAATCGATTGGATGGGAGGGGCGTCGTGAACGGTGGGCGCGACGCTGGAAAAAGGTAAAGATCCAGTTGATGAACGCTCCCCAGCATATTGGAAACAGTAAACAGCCTAAGACAGAGAAAATGGTTTTCATGCAAAACTCCGATTCGGTAAAACATCAAAATCTGCTAAATAGTATCCATTGATGTTTTTTACACTTTGCAGCAGTTGTGGCGGTTGCTTGAAATGAACAATCGCCAACAAACGGTGTGGTGGCTTGATTAGGTCGTCGGACTCAATCGTACTTCCTCGCCCCCTCGTGCCATCCCGATTGCATCAAGGGTAGGTTGCTTTGAATCCCGATCCATCGGGGCTTGGCAGGTTGTTGAAAGTAAAAAGAATCTGCGTGGGATTATTTAGTCGCGGAAGTCCGCCTACCATTCATTTTTATTGAAAAAATGGAACACGGATAACGCAGATTTGCACGGATTTTGCCAAAGCCTTATCCGCGAAAATCTGTGCAATCCGTGTCATCTGTGTTCTATCATTCTTTAACGGTAGGTCAACTTACGCCGTCGTGTACTGGTGTATTCAAGTGTAGCGTAAAGTTGTCGTATTGTAAAGGGAAAAAATGCGATTCGATCGACGCGAGGCAGAGGGAAAATATCAGTTCGAGCAGATTATCAGCTTGATGGATATAGGGCAGCGCCTACCCGACACCGTCTGAACAGTTACATCTTTCACGACATGGACATTACAACCCCCAACGCCTCATTCGGGATTTGGATGAGCTTCTCACACCCATCGGCTGCCCGATCAATGGGAACGACATCCGTAATCAGCGGTTTCACCCTCAGTTTGCCTTCGGACATGAACCGCAGCACCAATTCCAGATTTCGTTGAGTTGGCCAGGAAATAAATACCGGCGGATAATGTGCCCCATGTTCGTAGGCTTCGTCGTGATACCCGGGTCCTGTCCGTGCTGCGCTGATCACGTCTACATTCCCAAGTCCAGCCGCGAATCGGTGCGTAATGGTGGCGCCTCCGACGATGACGATGCGTCCCATCTTATGCGTGTCGGGAGCCGTCTTGAGCATACTGCGGATCTGACGGAATGCTTCCGTGCCCTCGCCGCCGAAGGCGATGATTCCGCAGTCCACCCCGTATCCATTCGTGAATTCCTCCGCAATCGGCGCCGGATCGGTTTCTGCCACGTTGATCGCTCCATCCACACCAGCCTCCCGCGCGATCTTCACACGCAAAGGCAAGCGATCTAGTCCCATGACATACGCGCCGGCAATTTGCGCGATTTGACAGGCGAGTTGTCCCACCAAGCCAAGGCCCGCCACGACAACATTTTCGCCAATCGCGATTCGTCCACGCTGCACGGCGTGTAAGGCTGTGGCGGCAAGATGATTGGATGCGGCTTCCTCGTCGCTCACGTTGTCAGGAATCTTTGCGCAGAGATTATACGGCACACAGGCGTATGTTGTGTGCAGTGCGTATCCACCCCCCATACCCGACACACGGTCGCCAACCTCGAATTCGCCACAATCCCCCTTTTTGTTGATGACGACGCCAGCGTTGCTATAACCAAAGGGATGTTTCGTCGGATTTGGGCCTGGATTGGCGCGTCGTTCCTTGACTCCACTAAGTTCGGAGCCGGGGCTCACTATTGATGCGCGAACTTCAGTCAACAACTGTCCCAGCTTGAGTTCAGGGATGGGCTGTTCCTCCGTCCAGATTTCTCCGTTGCTATCCATCACAACAACTTTTCTTGTTTGGCTCATGATATTCTCCTTATGGGCAGATGGTTCATGAGTTCATAGGTTCGGCAGTGCATGGGCTGATTCTAATCCATCAAATGAAATCCGACAGCCCCCTACATTTTACGCATCATGTTTCATGTTGCTTGTTCAAAGCAGCAAGCCAACCCCTCGCTTTATCCAGCGTCTCCTGGTATTCGGAAACAGGATCTGAATCCGCGACGATGCCGCTGCCAATATGAAAGTAAGCGAGACCGTCTTTCACAATGCAGGTCCGAATAGCGATATTGAGCTCCATACCGCCGTCGAACCCAAGATAGCCGATTGCTCCGGTGTATACGCCGCGATTTGTCGGCTCAAGTTCATCAATGAGCTCCATTGCCCGAATCTTCGGCACCCCAGTAATCGAGCCGCCGGGAAAGCACGATTGCAGGAGCTCTATCCAATCACAGTCCGTCCGGAGTGTTCCCGCGACAGTTGCAACGAGATGGTGTACATTAGAATAACTTTCAAGAGAGATCAGTTCACGCACATGAACAGACCCAATTTCACAGACACGCCCGAGATCGTTTCGCTCAAGATCTACAATCATCAATAGTTCGGCACGGTCTTTTTCGCTGTGGAGGAGCGCTGCCGCAAGTTTTCGATCTAACTCCGGTGTCAAACCGCGAGGGCGTGTCCCCTTGATTGGACGGGTTTCGACGGTTCGGCTATCCGGCCAGAAACGCAGAAAGCGTTCAGGGGAAGCACTGAGGATGTGAAAGTCACCACAGTGGAGGTACGCGCCAAATGGGGCGGGGCTTAACTGACGCAAACGGGCGTATAGTTCTGCGGGCGGCAAATCGCTTGAGGTTGATAACCGTTGTGACAGGTTGACCTGATAGATGTCGCCTGATGCGATGTATGCCTTCGCGCGTTGCACAGTGGAGAGGTAGTCGGCTTCGGAGAAGTTAGATCGAATCGGAGATTTCGTGAAGCGTGAAACGTGAAACGTGAACCCCTCGGAACGAAGTTGTGAGGGTTGATTTTCAGATTTGAGAATCGAGCGGAGTTTTTCGACCTGTTGTTGATGTCGATTGGCGGAGGCTTCGTCAGCAGGCGATTGACACAAATAGACCCGATTGGACAGATGATCGAATGCAACGATGGCATCGTAGAACGCAAAGTAGCAATCGGGGAGATTCAGATCATCATGTGTTGTGGCCGGCAACTCTTCGATAAAGCAGTGGAGCGGATATCCAAAATATCCAACGCCGCCGCCTGTAAACGGCAGATTCTTGAGAGGCGGAGGAGATTGAAATCGATCCAAAATCTCCCTGAGTGCATCAAACGGGTTGCCCTTCCACTCCTCAACACGATCACCCCAATCAAGCTGGAGAGAACTGCCTTTGCTGCGAAAAACCAAAAAAGGCTGCGAGCCGATGAACGAGTAACGCCCAAGCTTTCGGGCATTCATGCCACTGTCGAGGAAAAAACAGTGGGGCTCATCAGCCAACAGCCGAAAGAGGTCAAAAGCCGTCAACTGCGTCTGAATCTCTTCAAGAGTGGAAACAATGCAGGTCGTGATTCAACCCACCTTTCTAAAAATGTAGGCAAATGGAGAAATCAGAGCCAAGCGCCTTTTTAGGGACTATTCCCAAAAAGAAGCATAGTCTCAGTCGGCGCTGCCTCAACCCGGCGACGCGCATACTCGCAGTATTCAGAGTTGATGTCATAGCCGATAAAATACCGCCCAAGTTTTTTGCAGGCGACGGCTGTGGAACCGGAGCCGATGAAGGGGTCTAGGACGACATCGCCAGTGCATGTGAGAAGGTACAAAAACTCCTCAACAACCTTTACAGGATAAATTGCCGGGTGCTTGATTCCTTTAATTGACTCGACGGAGGTTTTGATGACATCCCGTTTGAGCTTGTCGCCCCGTAATCGAATGATCGTGAAGCCGTTTTTTTCAATCTGAATCTTACGTCCGCCATCTTGTCCGCCGAATGCTTCCGCATGGATGCCACGAATTTTCATTCGTAATCCTGCGATTTCACCGCGGTAAAGTTCTCGGATTGCTTCTTCCAAAGCAAGTCGGGCGTTATGTTTTTCGCCCTCAGACAAATCTGATTGATCAATCAGATCGAAATACTTCCGCCCCACATTTGCCCCTTGGGTGCGCGATTTTTTGGGAGCGTTCTCGTTTGCCATAAACGCATCGGGATTGTAAAAGTAATCTTCTGTTTTGACGAAATGAAAGAACGGCTCGGTGCTGCTGACCAATCGCCGTCGAAACTGGCGTGGTGTTGGATTTTTCTTCACCCAGGTCACGCTGTTGACCAATTTCACCAATCCGGTTTCCGTCGCCCCAATTGCAAAACGGTACGGCACGAGGAGTAAACTGCTATTTTCATATTTATCTCCTAAATTGAACACGATGCTTCCATTATCGCTTACAACGCGCACGCACTCGCGGAACAGACATAACAAGGTCTCAAGATAATCTTCCAGATGTTCCTCGGCGCCTATTCCTCCGCCGTAGTTACGTTGTTGGAAGTATGGCGGCGATGTGATGACGAACTGAACAGAGCAATCCGGCACCTGTCGAATCAACTCCAGATTGTCGCCACACAAGATCTGATCGAGCGGTAGCGCAACTGTGCCGTTGTTGTCTTGCAAAACGCCTCCTCTTAATTCTTTCCCTACGTCAAGCAGCAGATTCCGTATATCGCCTTAAATCAGTAAGTTAGTTTGAGTTATGGCTTAAAATCCAAATCGCCTCTCGCATCACTGTTGAATAAAATCTTCGCTGACGCAGTCCATCCCATTCCGCCTGGGTATAGATTAATAGATCGACCGGGACCGGCAACGCCGCGACATCCCAACTGATACTTCGTCTTTCAAAAGGCAGGTTGGAGTGTTTGACGATGACGATGAGATCGAGGTCGCTTCCTACCCCCCAATCCCCTCGCGCGTAAGAACCAAAGTAGCCAATGCGCAACACATCTTTTCGGTGTTGACCGATGTCTTCTGCCCAACGACGCACCGCTCTGTCAACGGTTTGTGCATCAGGCCACTTGAGCACGGATGAACTCAATAATCTCACGGGCATACCGAATAGCCTCCCCACTTTGCAGTGGACCGTAGTGCTCAAAAGGGGCGCCTGCCGAATGACTATTCGGATAACGGGATGGAATGTAGAAGTTATCCAAAACGCGCCCCTTCTCTACCAATTGCGCTGGCACATCAATAGTTTTCGGTAACTCCTCAAGGAGCCGAGCGATGACATGGCCCCACGCCTCCTGCCCCGAGTTCAGGTGCAAGGCTTTTACCGCTTTCTCCGCCGCTTGTTGCGCAGCGAAACATGCCCACTCATGTCGTTGGGCATGACGAGAGTCCACCGCTTGCTCCAAATCTCTGTCTGCTTGTTTCAGCCAATCACGCGCACGATTTGGCATTCTCAGCCCCTTCCCATACGTAAAATGATAGAACCGTATCCCCATAATGTTCTTGGCGATTTAAGGCGAGCTCGCCTAGCATCGCAGGCATGGGATCATTTGCTTTTTTGACCTTCCGATGTTCCATGACAAGCAATCCGGTTGGAGAAAGTAGGCGCACTTCAACGATCTGCGCCAGACAGGATTTGTGGATTCCAGAGACGTAAGGCGGATCAAAATAAATCAGATCGAACACCGCCTTGCGCCTGCCAAGCCGGGCAAGCGCCCTCCGTGCGTCAAGGTTGAGAAGCTGCACCTGTGGATGCTTGCGGTAAAACCCGCACAGTTCAAGATTGGACTCGATAATACCGATACGGTGATGATTGCTATCAATAAAGGTTGCGGACTTCGCTCCCCGGCTTAACGCTTCAAGACCGATACTTCCAGTACCTGCGCAGAGATCGAGAAAATCGGCGTCAATAACCCGTGCGCCAAGGATACGGAACATTGCCTCTTTCACGCGGTCAGAAGTCGGGCGCACTGCTGAACCTTTGAACTGTTTTAAGCGTCTACTTTTGAATTTTCCGGCAACGATTCTCATTCTAGCAACCTTGCTGGTGCTTTGACACTTGTTGAGCGGATAGGCTGATTATACTATAGTCAGTTTCGCGCGTCAACCCAAAACACCGTGACAAATAATGCACATCTCATTTGCGTTAGCCTAGAAGTCCATGTTATAATTGTAAATTGTCAGCAATCAGTCAAACAAAAAATAATGCGCACTGACCACGATAGTTGCAATCCATTCCAACTTAAATCGTTCTTAAATTCAGAAGAGGGAGACCATTTCTCATGGCTTACTACATTACAGAAGAATGTGTCGGCTGCATGGCATGCCTGACGAATTGCCCCGTTGATGCCATCACCGGGGACCGCAAAATGCTTCATGTTATAGATCCGGATATATGTATCGATTGCAGCGCGTGCGGCATGGTTTGTCCGGTTGAAGCGATTCATGACCAAAACGGAGATGTTTGTAAATTTATTAAGCGTCCCAAAAACCGACCGATTGCGGTCATCTACGAAGAACTCTGCTCTGGGTGCGATTTCTGCGTCCACATCTGTCCGTGGGATTGCCTGGAGCTCAAAGACCCGGAGACCGGTGAACACGCGGAGAGTTTCTTCGGCATCTGCGAACTTGTAAAACCGAAAGATTGCGTTGGGTGCAAACTCTGTGAAGAGGTCTGTATCAAAGATGCAATCCGTGTTGAATCTCCGATCTTGACTGAGTGGCAAGAAGCGGCGGATTAATCATGATCAGAAGTATGACAGGCTACAGTCGGCATAGAGCGGAAACAGCCTTTGGGCAGTTGGTCATTGAGCTCAAATCGTGGAACCATCGCTACTGTAACGTGACGGTCCGCACCTCAGAGCTCCTTTCCAGATTTGAGAACCGGATCCAAAGCGCCATCCGGAATCGAATTCCCAGAGGGCAGATCCAAGCTACAGTCGAGTTGGGCAAAGACGCCTCGACTGCAACTCAACTCCCCGTCGCCGATTTTGCGCTGGCGAAGCAGTATCATCAAGAACTTGTACGGCTGCAAAATGAACTTCATTTGGGTGGTGAGACTTCAGTTTCCCTTCTGGCGCAACTCCCTGGCGTCTTGACCGTTCAGGAGGCCGCTTTGGACGAAGAAGCGGTTTGGCAGATGTTACAATCTCTCCTGGAAACTGCTTTGGATGGATTGGACATAACCAAACAGGCCGAAGGGGCTGTCATGCTTGAAGAAATCGAAGGACGAATCCAGTCCATTCAGTCTCTGGCCGGGGAGATAAAATCTGTCAGCGTAGATCTCGTCGAAGCTGCGCGTACGAAACTCGAAGCGCGTTTGAACGAACTTTTTGAGGGCCGTGCTAAAATCGATTCGGACCGTATCACGATGGAGGCCGGCGTAATCGCTTCTCGTTCAGACATCACTGAAGAACTGGTGCGGCTTGATAGCCACTGTTCCCAGTTTGCGGAATACCTGCAAACAACTGAACCCATCGGCAGACAACTCGATTTTTTGCTGCAAGAGATGAATCGAGAGGTCAATACCATCTCTGCCAAAGCGTCTCGATCCTCCATCTCCTCTACCAGCGTTGCCCTGAAAACAGAGATTGAAAAAATTCGGGAATTGGTTCAGAATGTGGAATAATCGACCCTCCCAAAAGGGATTATTCATTGTTATATCGGGTCCTTCTGGGACCGGCAAAACGAGTGTTATCAAAGAACTTTGCAAAGGCGAGCCAACATTAGAGTTTTCGATCTCCGCGACGACACGTCCGCCCCGCTCCGATGAGATTGATGGCATCGACTACTATTTTTTAGCCCAGACTGACTTTGAGGAACTGATTGATAATGGCGGTTTCTTGGAATGGATAAAGTATGGCGACCACTACTACGGCACATTGAAATCCACAGTGGAATCGACGATCGAAAAAGGTAAGGATCTGATTTTAGAAATTGATGTGCACGGTGCAATGAAGGTAAAAGACATCGGTATCCGGTGTACCAGTATCTTTCTCTTACCTCCCTCCCTTGAAAGTTTAGAGAAACGGCTTCGCAACCGCAAGACAGAATCTGATTCGGAACTTCAACAGCGTTTGCTGACGGCGGAATCAGAATTCGCTTATGTTGCAGACTACGAATACTGTGTTAAAAATCCGGATAACTATGTCGAGAAAGCTGTGACTCAAATTCGCCACATCATCTCCGCAGAACGCTGTCGAATCGACGAGCAGCTTCTCGCCTCAATTTCTCAAGAATTTTCCTCCCCCCAATAGCAGGACGCACGCCCCACTTCCACAGTACCCCCAGCGTCAACGAGAAGGAAAATCAACATGAACGGAGATGACAGGGCAAAAACCCACAATACACCGAAAATCGAAATCTCAGTCCGCAACTTTGGACCGATTGCAGAAGCAGATCTCGATCTGCGCCCGCTAACGGTATTTGTCGGACCGAGTAACACCGGCAAGACCTACCTCTCGGTGCTGATTTATGCCCTGCATCGTGTCTTTGAGGGATTTTCAGAATTTCTTTCACTGTACAACCTAGAGTGCCTAGTAGGTAACTGGTACTGCGAGCCCCCGGTAGACACAACACAACATCTGAAGGTAATGGGCAAACTAAACATAGGGCAACCGCTCGTATTCTCGGATCTGCCCCAGGAGGTTCGTGAGAGAGCACTGGAAGATCTCAATCGGCTAGGCTCGATTTCGGAAATGCTAGAAGATGAACTTAAACGTTGTTTCGATCTCGATTCTGTTTCGAGACTAATACGATCTTCCGGCGACCAAAACGATGAAATAACTGTTTCACTGATAGTTAGCGAGAAAAATCAAGATCTCTGGTCAACCAAATTAGGGATCTCCAAATCAAGCACCGCCATAAATGGAACGATTAACGAAAATACTGCCATTGTTCCCGAGAATTGGTTGTCCCCGACCCGGCGGATTGAGGTTGAAGATTTGGTAAAATTCCTCATTGAACATCGTAGAAACATAGGAAAACCTTACTACCTACCAGCCGCCCGGAGCGGCATCATGCAGAGCCACCGGGTAATCGCCAGTTCCCTTGTAGCACGCTCCACCCGCGCAGGCCTCGAACCCTTCCCCGAGGTTCCAACACTTTCGGGGGTAGTAGCGGATTTCATGCAACAAATTATCCTCTACGGGGAACGTAAAAGACCAGACGATGGTATGAATCGCATCGCCGATACACTAGAGTCCTATGTGCTTGCCGGACAGATAATCATGAACCCCTCACCAACAGGGTATCCAGAATTTCTCTATCGCCCGCAGGAAACGGGACAGGATATGCGTCTAACCCGCTCCTCGTCGATGGTGTCTGAGCTCGCTCCCCTTGTTTTGTTCATCCGCGGCCTCGTCCGCCCCGGCGACACGCTCATCATTGAGGAACCCGAAGCCCATCTGCACCCCGCCGCCCAGACTGAAATGGCAGCGACCATTGCTCGCTTAGTCCGCGCTGGCGTGCAAGTGCTTGTTACCACCCATAGCGACTACATGCTCCAAGAAATTGGAAACCTGATGCGCGTCGGTATGCTCAAGGAAAAAGGTGCTCTGAAGAAAGAGACCAACGATTGGCTGTTACCGGAGGAAGTGGGAGCGTGGCATTTCCAAAAAAATCAGCCGGTGAAGGAAATTGGATTCGATCACACCGTAGGCATAGAGCCGGATGATTATGAGGATGTAGCTGAATCCCTCTATAACCGTTGGGCAGGCTTGCAGAACCGAATTGAGGAGCTGAAAGACGAGAGTGAACGTGAATGTGAATAGGGTTCTCGACCATATCCGGGGGCGAGTAGATGGGGGGAGCCTTACCGATTCGTGTAGCGGCGAGGGATGTCGCGTGGACATGACCGGCATGCCATCGGAGCGGGTTGTGATAGATGTCGAACGTGAATTCGACTCGCGTAACATCACGAAGAAACGATGTGACCGTCTCCTCTTCTTTATCGAAATCGCCGAAAGCAACCTCGTTGCGGCGCCCATTGAACTCAAGAGCGGCAAAGCGGAACAATCGGAAGTTACTGAAAAGTTGCAAAACAGCTTGCACTTTGCCGCCGACATTGTTCCGAGGATTTTGACAACCGTTTATAGACCAATTCTGTTTGAAGGACGGGGCATTAAGTGGATCAACCCCAGAGGGACAAAACAACTCAATGTAAACTTTCGCAGTAGTAATCTGCGGATTCGGAGAGGGCGCTGCGGAAAAAGCGAGAATCTAGTGAGAGCCCTATCTGAGCCAAACAACCTCTAATCAACCCCCACTCGCCATAACAAACACGATGCCAACCCTCACCCTCAAACCCACACACAAACCTATTAGAGACTACTACACCGCACTCGACCGATACGCGCAACTCAGTGTCACGCATGAGACCGCCGTCAGCTCGGCGTTCCAATTCCTGCTTGAATCGTGTGGACGACAATTTGATTGGACGCTCGTCCCTGAACATTCAATGACCAGCAATCTAAATAGGCGGATTGTCATTGATGGGGCATTGATTGACAACTTCAAGCTAATTCACGGCTATTGGGAGGCGAAGGATATCCACGACGACCTGTCCACCGAAGTAGCACGCAAATTTGAGAAAGGCTATCCCCGCGACAACATCCTCTTCCAAACCCCACATCGTGCCATCCTTTGGCAGAACAGTCGGCAGGTACGCGATGCAGACCTGACCGACCCGACGCAACTGATAAAGATTCTTGACACTTTTTTTGCCTACCGTCCACCAGAATACACCGAATGGGAGGAGGCCGTCGCGCATTTCAAAGACAGAGTGCCCGACATCGGGAGCGAGTTGGCGGATTTAATCCAAAAGGAACGGGATGCCAACCCTCGCTTTACCGGGGCGTTCAGGACTTTTTACGAGAAATGCCGGCAATCAATTAACCCGAACCTCTCCGAAGCCGCCGTTGAGGAGATGCTAATCCAGCACCTCTTAACCGAGCGTATCTTCCGCACCGTTTTCGATAACCCCGACTTCACCCGCCGCAACGTCATCGCCAATGAGATTGAGAAGGTGATAGACGCGCTCACATCACAGTCGTTCAGCCGCGATGATTTTCTCCATAGCCTTGACCCTTTCTATGCGGCAATCGAACGCACCGCCGAAACCATCAGCGATTTCTCCCAAAAACAGGGGTTTCTCAACACCGTCTACGAGCAGTTTTTTCAAGGCTTTTCAGTAGAGGTCGCCGATACACACGGAGTAGTCTACACGCCGCAGCCGATTGTCGATTTTATAGTGAGAAGCGTGGCGCACATCCTACAGACCGAATTTGGGGGTGGGCACCGGGGGCGGGCAGCCACAAGGGTTGCCCCTACAATTTCGGATAGGGATGTGCACATCATTGACCCGTTTGTGGGGACGGGCAATTTCATCGTGCGGACGATGCGCGAAATTCGCAAGACCGCGCTGGCGAAAAAGTACACGACAGAATTGCACTGCAACGAGGTGATGCTGCTGCCCTACTACATCGCTTCAATGAACATTGAGCATGAATTTTACGAGGCGACGGGTAGGTATCAACCCTTTGATGGCATCTGCCTTGTGGATACATTTGAACTGGCAGAAGACTCCCACTATTATGAAGCCTCGTTGTTTACAGAGGAGAACACGCGCCGCGTTGAAGAACAGAAAAATACCCCGATGTTTGTCGTTATCGGTAATCCGCCCTACAACGCTGGTCAGATCAATGACAGAGACAACAACAGGAATCGAAAATATCCAACGATGGATGCACGGGTTGCGGATACCTATGCAAAAGACTCTACAGCAACGCTCAAGAACGCACTCTACGACCCGTACGTGAAGGCGATCCGGTGGGCATCGGACCGAATAGAGGAGGAGGGGGTTGTCGCATTCGTAACGAACAATAGCTTTCTCGGTGGTGTAGCGTTTGATGGGATGCGGAAACATCTCGCAGACGATTTCGACGCGATTTACATTCTGGACTTGGGCGGAAATGCCCGGAAGGGATTGAAGGTCTCGGATGCCAATGTGTTCGGGATTCGGGTCGGCGTGAGCATCAACCTGTTTGTAAAAACTGGACAGGCGATGAATCATCCCATTACAAACGGAGGAGGCTCTGTCCCTGCCCGCATCTTTTATTATCGCACCGATGACCTGTGGAACAAAAAACAGAAATCCGATTTTCTGAATGAGTGCCAACACATCGGCAATATAGACTGGCAGACCATTCAACCCGATGCACGCCACACATGGCTCACTGAAGGAATCCACGCCGAATTTGAGAACTTTATTCCGATGGGGACTAAGGAGACGAAGGAGGCGAAGGGTGAGGTAGTGGATGCGATTTTCAAACACTATAGTCGCGGTGTCACAACCTCCCGCGATGTGTGGGCATACAACTTCAACCGAAACACACTAACAGAAAACATGAAGGGGATGATTGAAGCTTATAATGCAGAAGTTGATAGGTGGAAACGTCATGGGAATCGGGACGCAAATATCAATGATTTTGTAGTTTATGATGACACGAAAATCAAGTGGGATCGGGAATTAAGACAGCACTTAACACGAGGCAGAATCGCCGAATACACTGAACACAAAGTGAGGAATTCGCTTTATCGTCCCTTCACAAAATCGAACTTGTTCTTTGATCGTGTTATGAACAATTGCGTGTATGTGTTACCATCTATCTACCCCACACCCGAAACAGAAATGGAAAATCGTATGATTTGTGTTGCTGGCATTGGTAATAGAAAAGGCTTTGGTTGTCTTATAACAAATATGATTCCTAACTTAGATTTAGCCTTTGAAAAAACCCAATGTTTTCCCTTCTACACCTACGATGAGGACGGGAGAAACCGCCGAGAGAACATCACCGATTGGGCGTTGGCACAATTCCGGGCGCATTACCGAGACGATACCATTAGCAAGTGGGACATTTTTCATTACGTCTACGGTCTGCTCCACCATCCGGGATATCGGGAGTGGTATGAAGCCAACCTCAGGCGGGACCTGCCGCACATGCCGTATGCGCCGGATTTCTGGGGGTTTGCCAAAGCGGGGCAACGGTTGGGCAAAATCCACATCGGCTACGAGGAGATACCCGAGTATCAACTCGCATTCATCGAAAACCGTGAAGTGCCAATTGATTGGTGCGTGGAGAAGATGAAGCTATCCAAAGACAAAACGCAGCTTGTGTACAACGATTTCCTGACCCTCGACAGGATACCCGCGAAGGCATTGGAATATCGGCTTGGGAATCGATCAGCGTTGGAATGGGTGATTGACCAGTATTGCGTCAAGATGGATGACCGGAGTGGCATCGCCAACGACCCGAACCGCGAAGACGACCCGCAGTACATCGTCAAACTTATAGGGAAGGTGATTGCGGTTAGTTTGGAGACGGTGGAGATTGTGGAGGAGTTGCCGGGGTTGGGGCTCTCCACCAACGATCACAGTGCATAACAGCGTCGTTGTTTTTGAATTGCCCTTGGATTGCTTATTTGTTATAGTACGGGGTCGCCATGGATACCCCCTACAACTTTGTCGATGATAATTACCCGACGCCGGGTATACTGTCGATTTTGGAAAATAGACCGATAGGTATGCGGTCGTCGAATAATCAAATGACCGATTACAATTTCAATTGAAGTTGATTTTATTGTCCGGTTTTTGTATACTTTTCACTGTCTGCCATCCGCACCAAGCGCAGGGTGCCACTGACCGACGCAGATCGAGTTCACGGTCATCTCCATGGGTGCGGGTATTACCATCTCATACTAGGAGGAACAACAACATGACTGGAAAAACGACCAAAGCGTTTGCTTCGCACGTAAAGGATGCCCATTGGACCAAGGGGTTGCGCCCCTACTTCGCCTACCGCGATCTGGGGATTAACGCCGCCACCAACGGCAAGGTGCTGGCGCACGTCATTCGCGCCGATCAATCCTGTGAGGGCCCCATGGGCTACCACTCCCACGCCCTCGACTTTCAGATGAATTACTTGCTCAAGGGCTGGGCACGACTCGACTTTGAGGACATCGGCGAGGTCCGCGTTGAGGCCGGCGATGCCTGGTACCAGCCGCCCGGAATCAAGCATGAGGTGCTGGAGTATTCCGATGACTTCGAGGTCATTGAGATCGCCATGCCGGCCGAGTTTCCCACACAAGACGAGTCGCGTTAGGCGTTATTGACGCATTCGAGAAGCTCATTAAAAGTAAAGCATTATAACCCCAACCGCCGCTGGTGCTGAAGGTGACTAATGCTTGGTTACCAGGGAGAATTGGTATTAGGCTACACGCGGCGTGGTCAAAAATTCATCAACACGTCCTGGAGGGGTTGACATGAAAGTCGGTTTCATCGGTCTGGGTAATATGGGCAATCCGATGGCAGCAAATCTCTTCAAGGCCGGATACAACTTAACAGTCTACGACATCCGTTGCGAGATGGGTCAGAACCTCGAAACTGCTGGTGCGACATGGGCTGTAAGCCCGATGGGCGTAGCGGCTACGTCTGACGTGGTACTTACATCTCTGCCGGGCCTCCGAGAAGTCGAAGCAGTCGTTCTGGGTGAAGATGGTGTTTTTGCCGGACTGAACAGCAGATGCGCTTATATCGATCTGAGCACCAATTCACCTACAACCATGTGCAAAATCGCCGAGATTGGAGCGTCGAGGGAATTTCACGTCCTCGACGCGCCGATTAGCGGCGGTGTGTTTGGCGCAAGGGATGGGACGCTCACTATATTTGTGGGCGGAGAACAGGAAGATTTCGAGCGGTTTCAACCCCTGTTGCGGAGCATTGGCGAAAATATCGCTTACATGGGGCCGGCGGGCAGTAGACACGTGACCAAGTTGGTAAACAACCTGATAATGTTCATCAATTTTGCAGGCATTTGCGAGGGGATGGCGATTGGTGCCAAGGTGGGCATCCATCCACAAGCACTGCTTAATGTGATTAAAACAAGCACGGGTGATAGCATGTACTTGCGCAGAACCGTGGGGTTACTCATGGAAGGCGAAGATGTGCATTCTGCAGCGGATCTTGCTGTTAAGGACGTGCACTTGGGGGTTGAACTTGGCGCGGAACTCGGTGTACCGTTAGAACTCGGCCCGTTTGTTGAAGATATTTTCACACGGTTTTGTGCTGAGGGGCATGGGCAGGAGGACCAGTTGGAAATCATGCGAGATTTCATGCGGCGGTCAGGAGTGGATATACCGAAAAGGAAGCCATCGGGGTTTTACTGTAAGAACTATCATTATCTATGTGAAAAATTTGGTTCTCGGGTATAGGTTGAAACTGGAGTGATTAAGTTTATCTTTTGAATCCTCCCGATTTGCCGAACCTGTGTGCGAGAATTGTTGTATATTATGAGGGGTTGAAGGAAAGCGTCGATCAATCGGGCGATCTTCCGACTCAGGAATATACGTTCCTCAAACAGATTATTGTGGAAAGTCAACCCAAGCGTTGGGAAGAGGTGAAACAACTTTATCAAGAAAAATTGAAAGCGTTTCCTTATGTGCAGAAAGGTAGTTAATCATTCGGTGTTCATTGCAGGCCACATCAATACACTTCTGGAAGTGCCTTGAACTCCCTTAATATGACACCCTCCTGTAGCTAGGGTTGTTCCCCGACGCCGCACCCACACTGGGTTTGGTTGTCAGCCATTTTTCGGCACGCTGCCACCGCAACTGAACTATTGCCTGTTTCGTTAACGATGCAGGCGAATCGGTCAAAGCCGCAGATCATAGCAAGCAACGAGATAGGAGATTCTCGACATGAAATTAACCACAGTTTACAAAAAAGTCTGAGAAGGATACATCGGATTTGTTGAAGAATTATCCGGCGCCAACACGCAAGGAAAAACGCTTGAAGAAGCCAGAGCCAATCTCCAAGAGGCAATTGAGATGACACTTGAAGCAAATCGCATCCGTGCCGAAGAATCCATTGCGGGAATACAAGATGTGATTCGTGAGCCTGTTTTGTACAGATATGAAAAGACGCGATGTCGTCCGTAAGAGTTCAGAAAAACTAACTTCTCCTGAAAACAACCCGTAAAACCCAATCCCTTAGACGAGGAAGTTCTCAAATGAAATTAGAAAATAAAAACGTTATTCTTGGCGTTACCGGCGGCATCGCCATCCATAAATCCCTCGACTTGGCGAGTCAATTGGTGAAGCGGGGTACTTCGGTGCATGTAGTCATGACGGAAAACGCCACACGTTTGGTGCAGCCGATCCAATTTCAGGTCATTTCCCGAAACCCCGTGCTGCTCGACCTCTTCGACCTCGGCTCCGATTGGAAACCGGTCCACATCGATCTCGCAGACAGAGCCGATCTGTTGGCAATCGTCCCGGCTACAGCAAACATTATCGGGAAAATGGCGAACGGCATCGCGGACAACGCGCTCTCCACCGTCGCGATCTCCGTCCACTGCCCGATCCTGCTCGCGCCGGCGATGGAACAACACATGTATGAGAACCCGTTTGTGGGGGCAAACATCCAAAGGCTGAAGGAACACGACGTGGAATTTGTCGCGCCTGTCAGTGGAGACCTCGCCTCTGGCAAACAGGGGAGGGGACGGTTGAATACGGTCAAAATCATCCTTGAACGCATCACCCAATTGCTGAAAACGCCCAAGGACCTGCGGGGAAAGCGGGTGGTTGTTACGGCGGGGCCAACGCGGGAGTATCTCGACCCGGTCCGCTTTATCAGCAACCGGTCTAGTGGAAAGATGGGATACGCCTTCGCCGAAGCGGCGCAACATCGCGGGGCGGAGGTTCTCCTCATCAGCGGACCAGCGACATCGGAACCGCCCGCGGGCGTCGAAACTCAACATGTGGAAACCACGCTGGAGATGCAAGACGCAATCCTCGAAGTGTTCGATCAGACCGATATAGTGGTGATGGCCGCAGCCGTTGCCGATTATCGCCCGCAAGCGTTTTCTCCGAACAAAATCAAGAAAACAACCGATCGACTGACCATCTCACTCGAACAAAACCCTGATATTGCACAAGTGTTGGGACAACGAAAGAAGAAAGTCCAGATCACAGTTGGCTTTGCCGCTGAAACCAACGATCTGTTGGAAAACGCTCAACGGAAATTGATTAACAAGAACTTAGATCTGATTGCAGCAAATGATGTGCTTGCAGAAGGTGCGGGGTTTGAAGGCGACACGAACATTGTGACGCTGTTGGATCGGGAGGGGGTTTGCGAACAGCTACCCCTGCTTTCCAAGCGAGAGGTTGCTGATAGGATTTTAGACCGTGTGGTTGGGATGATAGAAAGAGGAAATTCGGGGAAATGACTCTCTACCAACAGGCTCATGAATTCCTCAAACGTACCGGCAGACACCCCAACAAGAAACTCGGTCAGCACTTCCTGATTGATCCGCACGCCTTGCAGGAGATGGTCTGGGCAGCGAAATTGACAGATGCCGACTTTGTTTTGGAGATTGGGGCCGGACTCGGATTTCTGACATCGGTGCTGGTGCCTACCGCTAAAAGGGTCGTTGCGGTTGAAATCGATGACTTTCTATACGCCGAATTGCAGCTCAAATTCTCAAAAATCCCGCATGTTATACTCCTGCAAGCGGATATTCTCAAACTTGATCTGTCCTCACTGCTGAATGGCTTTCCTTCCGAAAACACCAAAATCGTCGCTAACCTGCCTTACTACATCACCACACCGATTCTCTGGGAGTTATTGAAGTGTCACAAGCAAATCGGTGACTGCGTGTTGACGATGCAGACAGAAGTTGCTGAACGAATCATTTCTCCGCCGGGGAACAAGCGTTATGGTGCGCTTTCAATTGGCGTGTCTTACTACGCCCAAGCCGAGATCGTCCAAACGATTCCGCCGGATCGATTTTATCCCTCCCCACAGGTTCATTCCTCCGTCCTAAAACTCAAGATGCGTGACAGCCCTCAAGTTGCTGTCGAAGATGAAGCGTTATTCTTTCGGATTGTTCGTGCTGCGTTTCAATCTCGACGCAAAATGTTACGAAACGCGCTTCTGAGAAGTGGCGTTCCTATTCCTGTGGATGCGCTCAATGTCGTTTTTGATCAACTCGCCATCGATCCGCAGCGACGTGGAGAAACGCTGGACATTGCTGAGTTTGCCACGCTTGCGAACGGTTTGAATCAGCAAATCGGCTAGAACACGGATTCATAGGATTACGCGGATGGATAAAAAATGACTACACTAACACTTCTGTAGACGAAACGGGTGGTTATGAAAGGTCCGTATATATACTTCCTTGTCTTGCTTGCGTTACTGTTGTTTGCTTGCTCACGCCCAATGCAGCTTTCATCGGCGATTCATGACGCATCATCGATTTATAACGCGGCTTCAGCCAAGCATTACCAACTGGCGCACGGGCAGATCCCATCCACTGACCCGGAGTGGGTTGCCTTGATTGAAGAATTCCAGCGTGCCATCAACGCGGATGCGGAAGGAGAGTGGGCGGACAGTGCGCACTACGCAATTGCTTCTTGCTGGATGTGGTTGGGACAAAGTACCGAACAGCCGTCTATTGACAATGCAATTGGTGCATTCAAGAAACTGCTCCAAGATTACCCCAATTCAGCACACGCAGCGGAGGCCCACTACTGGCTAGGAGATTGCTATGATCGGCTTGGAGACTATGGTCGGGCGGTGACACACTATCAAACGGTGATTAGTCACTATCTCGACCACCCAATCGCCGACAAGGCACAGTTGCGGCTTGGCAGATCATACGAACGCCAATACTACTTCACATTGGCTCGTATCACCTACGAAGCCCTCTCTCAGCGAAGCCAAGCGCCCCAAATTGTCGCTCAGGCGAAAAAACAGGTCTTACGCCTGCAGGCCAAACAAACGGGGGCTTCCACGCGTGCTGATTCACCACCTGAAATTGTGCCTCTGGAATCCCCTCAAGTTGCTCAGCCGAATCCATCCAAAATACCGCTGGAAATGATTAAGCCTTCCCCGGAACTGCCGAAAATGCCTCAACCTAGCACCAAGGCTGCGCCAATTCAGCCGCCACACGCTGACGGCAAAACTGTAACAGCGCTGAGTCCCATCGAACCTTCATCTGAACCACCGAAAACGCCAAAACCCGTTGCCGATCCGTCGCTGGTTCAGCAACTGGGCCTTGGCGTCAAAACTATCGTTATCGATCCGGGACACGGCGGCAAAGACCCTGGTGCCGTGAGTCGAATGGGGCAAGAAAAACGGATTGTGCTCAGTCTATCAAAAATGCTGCGCGAAATCTTGGTTGAGAAGGGGTATCATGTGCGGCTGACGCGCAAGACCGATGTTTATATCCCGCTCAAAAAACGCACACAGTTTGCGACGAAGCAGGAAGCGGATCTGTTCATCAGCATTCACGCCAACGCGAGCACCGCCCGTGATGCTGCCGGCATAGAAACCTACTACCTTGCACTCGCCTCCGATGAATCCGCCCAGTCCACCGCCATGCGGGAAAACGTCGGAGCAAAGTACAGCATGAAGGAGCTTGATACGCTTGTGGGAAAAATCCTCAAGGAGAGCAAGAGTACGGAGAGTCGTCGGCTGGCACAGTTCATTCAAGAGCAGCTTACATCAGCAAAACAAGCGAAAGACCGGGGTGTAAAACATGCCCCTTTCGTTGTTCTCATCGGCACAAAAGTTCCCGCAGTGCTTGTTGAGGTGGGCTTTATATCGAATTCAAACGAAGGGAAGAAGCTCACTACAAAGGCGTACCAACGCCAGCTTGCAACAGCGATTGCCGAAGGGGTTGAGCAATACGTCAGAAGCATCCCGCTGGCAGTTGCGAATCAACCGTGAATAAGGCTCAGTATCTCAGGATTTGATATGAGACAGGAAGGGAACCGGTAGGAAGCTTGGAAGAAAGAATGGCGTGAGTATAAGGATATAGGCCACACATGGACAGGAGTGTGTGAGGGGCGCTCTTTCTCGCTCCCTCGCTTCCCCGTGCTCGTCCGATCCCATCGGACTTACGCAGATTCTTACGTCGAACTCACGTGGTGTTAGACATTCCAGTGAATTTATCTTCCTACGCCATGAACGGGCCCTCCTTCTCAACTCGCTCGTAGATCCGTTCAAACTCTGACGAGCCATCGTCTTCCCACTTCTCGAAATTGATTCTCCGGATGGCACCTTCCTCATGGCCCGTCAACCTCTGGACGCTCAGCCCCCGAGAGGTGTAAATCTTGTGCCCGCCCGGCAGGGACAGAATGCCAACGATTCTGCCCGTCGTTAATGGCGTACCCGAAGCGAACCGTACGATGGCATCATCATCCACTTCGACACCCAGACCTGGACCTTCAGGAACGGGAGAGAATCCCTCGATCACCGGAATTTGTTCCGTCGTGATGTCCTCATCGTACTGGTCATCAAGAACTATCGTGTGCGCCGTTGCGGTCGGGAGGACAGCAGCCTGGTGTAGGGTCAACGCCTTCATGAGCGTGCCGCCGCTTTGCTGTATGAGCGTTTGAATGTTTGCCTGACCATAAGCAAATCCTTTCATCAAAGTATCTCCGATACGGCCCCCGATCATATAAATGTCGGCACAGCCCTGGATGACTTCTTGGATACCACCGAGTTGTGGAACGTGCATGATGAGGGGGATGCGCGTCTTCTCGCGCAATTTTCGCCAGCCATCGATATCCGTCCACGGAAGGGGGTCTTCGATGTAGCCAACGATGGGATGGTTTTTCTCCAGTTCGTTGATGATGGGCAGGACTACCGCCAGGCTGCGGTTGTGGTTGAAGTCCCAGTGGATCTTAAAGCTTGGCGGTGCGACTTCTTCAGCGAGGCGCGTCTGCTCAATGACATCGTACAATGCGCTGGAGTGCATCTTAAAGATGGTGTAACCTCCAGCCGCCGCTCGACGGATTTCATCGCGGAAGACCTCTGGCGGACACGGCCGAGTCCATGCCCCCACAGAAACGGCATCTCGTACCTTTTGTCCCATCAGTTTGTAGGCCGGGACTTCGAGGTGTTTTCCCATCACATCGTAGAGCGCCATGCCCAGCGCCATGTTGAAATCGTTATGGAGAAAGTCAAACGGGCTGCGGCCGATGAGGGACTCGATAATCGACTGAGGAATTGGATTGGGATCATCCTCATAGTCACCGTAGCCAACTAGCCCATTGTCTGTGTGGATCTTGATAACCAAGTGTTCGTCTATGTTCCCCATGCGGACGCGTCCATGATGATTATCGTAGCGTTTTGCAAGGGGCATAACAATCGGGATAGCTTCAATGTCGGTGATTTTCATAGTGGACTCCTATTTTGACTTTGTTAATTTGCCACCAGTGGATCTGCCGACGTGTCGGCGCCACTGATTTTGAATTTCTTGCGCTTTCAGACATTCAACAAAAGTTCTCCACCGGTTATTGATGGGCTCCTTTAGGCGTTGTATTTAATTTTGGGGGTTGTAACGCGCCGATAGTATGTTGAAGATCCTTCTCTCGCTGTTCTAAAGTTTCTATTTGGCGGCGTAATACCGCGTCGTGCTAATGTAAAATACAGTTGAGCCCAATCGGCGTTAACGCCAAAAGGACACTGAAAATCAGCCAATGAAACACTTTTTCGCGTATATTTTAACCTGCTTACCTAGTTGAAGGCAAGGCTCATTGTGAAGCATCTTTTCGCACAACGATAAGCCTGCCCTGTCGTACATCAAAAGATAGCGTGGTATACGTCTTCCCGTTCGCATGCCAATGGTCTTGGGGGAGTTGCTCACCGTTTACAGTATTCCACTCCTCAACTGTCGCTTCCCATTGAATCTCGATCAGCGTCTCAATCGGACGTTCGCCGCGATTAAACAGGTAGAAAAGATCTAAATTTTCCGATTGGCGGTATTGGACAGCAATTGCGTGCGTTGGGGCATTATCGGGTTTGACGTAAACCTGTATCGGTGGCTTAATTCGTTTCCGCAGGAGCCTTTCGAGACTCGCCACTTTTTCGTCAGTCGTTCCACGCAGGGTAGACGTGCGCCATCGATAAAGCAGTCGTTCAAGTGGGTAGGGGTCAATGCCAATTCGACCGTTGAGAAGGTATGGGACGGGATCCATAGTGATCAGCCTGCCGCGAACCTTGACTTCCTTAACAAACCGGGTCAACACCCCCACCGTTCCCTCCTGAAGGGATAAACAGCATGGTAGCAAAATCAATGGATAAGATTCTTCGTTAAGGCGCAATGCACGAGCGCCTTTATCTATTTCCGCTGCGGCGAGCACTGTTTCTGAGGCTATATCAAAGTCATATCCAAGTTCCCAGACAGTTTGACAGAGCCAGCTCCATTCCTTCGCGATCCAATTCCACGTTTTCGGATCGGGTTTCGTCCATAAACTGTGTACCGGCGAGACGATGAGAACCGATCGCTTGGGAACACCGATTGACAAAAATCGGTTGAGGTGATTTTGCGTTAAAACGCCTCCCCTGTGAAATCGAGGCTTTGCGTTGTGATTAACGGCAAACATCCATGAATTGAACCCCAGTACGCTATCGCCGGCGGACAGCTCGGCCCCGTGCTCTAGGCTTGAATCAGACCGGCAAATGCTGATTTGTCCTAATCGCTCCGAATGCAATGCACTGGTAATCTGCTTAGCAATTAAGAACTGCTTTGGTTTGTCGAGGTTATCGGTACTGAGGATGGGGCGATCGGCAGCGTTCAGAATTCCCCCGACATCGACTTCTAACGCTATTGCGGTCGCTGGGAAGTTGACTGCGAATTGGAGGTTCCATTGATGACAAAATTCCTTCAACCCTCCAACGCAAACCTTCGCAAACTGCTGAGTCAGTCGCTCCCAAAAACGACTGCGAATCGTCGCCGAGTCGTAGGTTTCGTAACAGATTAACGGTAGGTGAGATAGAGGTTCTGCACCCAAGACCACTCCAAACGCATCGCTCCAGGGAATCGCCAGCGGCGGCGATCTGAGAGGGGAAAGAAAGGTGGGAAACTCGCAGCAGAAACCCACAACCGGACGCCCTATAAAACCCGCGAATTGGTGGATATATTCCTTCAGAATGCGATGTGCGATTTCATGAACACCGTCCCGGCTCAACAGATCATTCGCCTGTATCTCCGTTTGATGAAGGCGAAAGATTGTTCGCCCTTTCAGCCTGTCCGCAATGGAGAGATCCCCGCCCACACAACGCTGTATGTAATCGGTTATATCATAGCAGGGCGCTTCTGCATTCGTTTGGGCGAGGAGGTAAATGCGGTTAAATGCCTGAGAAGGCGACCACCACTGGCGCAGTTGACTATGGATGGCTTCTCTGCTCTCGGTCTGATGGAATGTATGTTCAGCGAAGTTTAACCAAAAGCGCGTTTGATTTGTCACGGAATCAAGAAAGATCCACACAGCCATTCCCTCGCGGTTCAACTGCTGGAGCTTTACGCGATGGGCTTCGATTTTTTTCAGGGTGACGAAACGAGGCAATCCGAGCAATATCTCTCCTCGAATCATTGCAGAATCTCTCGAATTAGAGACGTTATCCATATATTTTCTCACCACTGCCTCCATCAAGTCACCCGAATTTGCGCGAGAAATTAATCAATTTCGAAAGTCGCGAGTGCATCGGGAAGTGCTCTAAAATCGAGAATGGTTCGGTACATTTTTCCGATCCTCACTTCATCCGAACACTCGTTAAACCACACACTTCGAATTCCTGACTGATTTGCCCCGAGCACATCCTGCTCAAAGTCATCACCCACCATAATGATGCCCGATCTGTCCATCCGAAGGTCCGCGATAATGTAATCAAAGAATCTTGGCGACGGCTTACGATGACCGATATTATGGAAACAATACACCTTGTCCAATAATGAATGCAGATCTGCCCGACCCAGCGCTTCCCAAATGTCCGCCTTATCCGAATCTGCTGCATTTGTAGCAAGAGCAAGCGTCCATCGTGGACGAAGTCCGATGAATACATCTTTGACGTTAGCAAGGTCCTCAACACGTGGCCAGGTAACCATTGAACCGCTAAACTCTGGAAAGTCCCGCATCAAGGTATTGCCCCAATCAAAGAGGATACATTGACTTTCCCTTCGTATTCCTGACATTTTCGCCCTCCGGGTATCGCAACCGATTCCTAAACATCGAAGATGATTTTCCGTCTGAGTGAATAAAGCCAGCAATTTGACGCTAATTTACACAAAAAGTGCAATCCGCGATATCCGTGGCATCAGCGTTCCGTAATTGAGAGGTTATTCTATCACACGCAGTTTAACGCAACAAGAAAAAAGGGACATCCGATGAGACTGTTAGAAGGGGTAATCACAGCATTTTCAATTTTACTGTCGAACAAGTTGAGGTCATTTCTGACGATGTTAGGAATCGTTATCGGCATTGCGGGTGTCATTGCGATGATGTCCTTCGGGGCGGGCGCCAAAAGCATCCTAGCATCCTGATGTGGGAGGTTGAAAAGGTCAGCGGACCAAGCATATTCGGGGTCTATCGGCTCAGTTGGATTCGTAGAAACGCAAAGTGGGTGCGAAATCCAAGCAAGCACTACCTGACAATGGCAGATGTGCGAGCGATCCAAACCGAGTGTCCCTCCGTTGATGTGGCGACCCCAGAAGTCGATGATACAGCGACGGTTTCGGTCGAAGGAAAACGTAAGTATTCTCGGATGCAAGCCACAACTTATGAGTATCAGATTGCACGGAAATGGTACAATGGATATGGCAGGTTCTTGTCTCATGATGATCTGAGCCTCTGGAGCAAGGTCTGCGTGATTGGTGAGGAGATCTGGAGAGACCTATTCGCGGGGCTCGACCCAATCGGAAGAGAGCTAAAGATTAACAATCAACGTTTTACTGTTGTGGGCATTATGGAGTCCAGAGGGAAGGGACTCGATCCGGATAATAGTGAAGACAACCAGGTGTTTGTTCCGATCACCACAGCGCAGACCCGCTTTTGGGGGAATGATCATGTCGAGCATATTTTGATCTGGGCGAAGGATTACCAATCCGTTGATCAGGCAGTAAACGAAGTCAAGACGGTCTTGAAGCGAAATCATGCCGGGGAAGAGTTTTTTGAGACATGGATGATGAAGGAGGAGTTGAAATCTGCCAACAGGATTATTATAATTATTGAACTCATTCTCGTCGTGATTGCCTCTGTTTCTTTGATTGTTGGCGGGATTGGCATCCTGAATATCATGCTAGTGTCCGTGATGGAGCGCATCCCTGAAATTGGACTCCGTAAGGCTGTCGGCGCAAAGAGCATGGACATACGCGTGCAGTTTCTCATTGAATCCGTCATTCTGTGTCTTATCGGCAGCCTAATCGGAATCGCTTTGGGAGCGTTAATGGGCTACGGCTTTGCGTGGGCAGTCAGCAAATTTATGAAGGACTTTATTGAGTGGCCCTCCGTAATTACGCTCCAATCCGTGTTAGCCGCTGTATTCGCTGGTGGAGGTGTTGGCATCTTTTTCGGGTACTATCCGGCAAGCCGAGCGGCGAAACTTACGCCGATTGAGGCGCTGAGACACACATAGTGCGTCTATGTTATTCCAATTTCTCCAGCAATTCGGTAATCTGCTCTGGTGTCGGTAGCTGACCTTTCAATTCTTGGGGCAGCGTTGAAATGATCCGATAGGCGGCTACACCGATGGGTTTGTTTGATTCCCTCAAGGCGTATTCGACGATAGTTTTATCCTTCGATTTACAAAGGATAATGCCGATTGAAGCATTTTCGTCATCCAGCCGTATCTTGTCATCTAACACCGCCAAGTAAAATTGCATCTTGCCGACGTATTCTGGGAAAAACTCACCAATCTTCAAGTCCAGCACCACCAAACATTTCAGATGGCGGTGATACAGCGTCGCCAATCTCCAGACGATGCTGACTGCCGATGAAACAGAACATTCCACCCATTTCGCGCAAGAAGAGTTCTACTTTTGAGAGCAAGGCTTGTTCCAACTGGCGTTCGGTATGTTCGTCGCCCAATTCCAGAAAGCCGAAAGTGTACCCGTCCTTCACCGCCAGCTTGGCTTGATTGCGAATTTCGTCCGAGAGAGTCTGCTCAAAATTGGTCTGATTGAGCAAGGTTTTCTCGTAAGTCTGGTTCTCGATCTGATGAATTAGTACATTCTTTGTCCAACCAAATTTTCGGGTCATACGAAGGTAGAATTCGCGCTCAAGATCATCCTTGCATTTTTCCATGATGACCATGTTTTTTGACCAGCTAATTTCTCGCACCAATGGTGCGAGTTTTTCATGATGAGCGCAGGTTTCATAGAAATGCTTCATGCGCCAGAGATTTGCAGCGGAGAAGCCACTAATACCGGGAAACTCTGCCCGTAGATCTTTTGCCAGATTTTTCACCACTGACTTGCCCTAGGTTTCCCCTCGCTGGCGTTCGACGATTATCTCCCCGATGTCCCAATAAAGTGAGATGAGTTCCTTGTTTACCGTTTTCAGCGCCTCGTATTGTGCGGAACGAATGCGTTGTTTGATCTCGATCAGGAGATCTTTGTAATCATTAGAAGCAATTAAATCACTCATTTGGCGTCCTCCATTTCTTTCTGCAATTTTCGTTAAGCGTTATCCGTTGCACTCAAGGCGAAATGGATCTAGCGACATCGACGGATTTCCACTTGTGATCAATTCGCAGATCAGTTTGCCCGTAATCGGCGCAAGGAGGATACCGGTTTTGAAATGCCCCGATGCAATAATCACATTGTCGAAGCCGGACAGTTTTCCAAGATACGGGTCACCCTTCGCATAAGGACGCAGCCCCACCCATGTCTGCACAAAAGATCTCTCCGCAAGCGCCGGCACCAATGCAATACCAGCTTCAATCATCTGTCGTGTGCCTTCCAGTGTTGTCCGCTTGTCATAGCCTACAAATTCGACCGTGGCACCAATCAATATCTTTCCATCAGACCGTGGGACCAGGTAAACCCCTCGCCCGTTGATGACGTGCCCCAGGATTGGCGGCATCACCTCAACTAACACAATCTGCCCACGCGCCGGCTCAATCGACAGCGAGTAGCCAAGCAGCGCAGCAATTCCGCCCGACCAGCACCCCGAGGCGATCGCGAAGGTATCTCCATAATGTGCTTCTCCGTTAACTTCGACCCCAGTAACACGGTCCCCTTCTCGCAAAAATGAGGTGACAGGATTCCCGAACAGAAATTCCGTCCCCAACAGCGCTGCCCCTTTCGCAAGCGCTCGCACAAGTTTGGGATTTCTGACCTGGGCATCGTGAGGAAAACGAACACCCCCGACAACTGACTTTGAGATTGCAGGCTCTAATTCCCACACCTGCGCTGCTGTCAACGCCTCTGCTGAGAAGCCGCGATCAAGCCGCCGCTCTGCCAATCCTGTTAATCCTTGCTTTTCTTCATCGGTGAAGCATACGGCAATCGAGCCGGATCGCACAAACTCAATGTCAATCTGCGTTTCCTCTTTTAACGCCTCTGCCAGCGCTGGATAAAGCGCCAGACTCGCGCGGCAGAGCTCGGCGTAAGGCTCACGTGTCGATGCATGGGAAGCCAGGATTCCTGCCCCCGCCCATGATGCCTCTCTGCCAACACTATCGGCTTTATCAATAACCAGTGTCTTCACTTTTGCCCTGGCGAGGTTATAGGCAATGGCGCAGCCAATTACACCACCACCAATGATAACCACATCTGCCTTGTTGCTGCTCAAGATTTTCCTCCTTATTTCTCAGTGTGCAATTCTGGAAGCAAAGCACCATACCCCAAAATTCTTTGCTGATTATACATCAGATTAAATGAAAAGTACAGAAGATTATTTGTACAGACTCACACAAATATAAAAGGACCTTTTTTCTTGACACCTGATATGCCTGCTAGTATACTACCAAATAGTTTCGTCGGGCTGAATTCTTTATATCAACGGGAGGCTTCATGAAAAGTGTCAAACAGTTTATCTTTTGCGGGATGTTCCTGCTGATTGCAATGAACGCCGCCTTTGCACATATCGTGGATCCAGATACAGGTCTTGACCTCCGTTATAAAGCTGAGTTAGCGGAGGTCGCGCCCGTGGTTGATGGGTTCCTTGACGATCCGGTGTGGACGGGGGCTATAGAAGGCAAGCTGGACCTGGAAATTAGAGAAGGCAAACGCTGGCGCGAGTCGGATGACTTCACAGGGAGTTTTGCTGCGGTGTGGCGTAGTGGATCGCTCTACTTAGCCGTTCAATTGACTGATGACCAAGTTGAAACGCATGCCGAAAAATTCTCTCTTCGAGATCATCTGGAGTTCTATTTCGACATAGATCATACAGGACACAAAAGCGATCCTTATCGCTACATTCTCCCGATCGGGGAAGACGCTACACTGTCTAACTCGCCGGGCATGTTTATTGCCTGGGGAAATGATGGGCAATTTTGTGAGTTAAGCTTGAACTTAGAGCGTACGCCGAACAAAGAAGATGTCATCGGTTTCGGTATTTACTATAATGATGTTGATGAGGGGAGCCTGAACCATAGATTTGGCTGGGGACCGACCGGACATACTGAATCAGAAAACTCTCTTGCGGATTTGGTATTCACGGCGAAGCTAAGGCGAAATGTAAACCAAAAAGCGATGCAATGGGGGCGTATCAAAAAGCTGTATTAACTATCGCGTAAATGGTATTTGTTCCGCAACTTCAGAAGGCAAGTCGCTCACTCATCTCACAAGGAAAATCGTCTGCAATTTCAAGCCAAATCCGGGGAAGAAATGTGTTTATCATTGGCAAAACATTAGAACTGATAGGGATGGCGTTTCTGGGAGCGGGTTTATATATTGGATGCGTTAACCCCTACGGATTGAGTGAAGGCGGTGCAATGGGCGCAGAGATAGGTTCACTTGTCGCAGGTATCTTGATCTTCTTTATAGGCAGAGTGATGGAGAAACACTAATCGTAACTTGCGTAACAAATCATGATTGCCCTGCTTGGGGTAATTGGATGGCAGTTGGAAGCGCCGGAAGAAAAATGGTGAATAACACAGCCAATTTCATTCAACACAAGCACTGAAGCATCGAGAGTTTGCTCTCGATGCTTTTTTAATGTCCACATCATTTAGAGCGTTCGCTCAATTTATCGCAGTGTGTAGCAACGTTTTAGCAGGATCATGTATGATTATCTCACATTTACATCAACTATTCAATGAAGAAACGTGTCAAGCATACTTTCATACGTTGTGCTGGAAGGATCGCTCCTTACTGAAAGGTACAGAGTCATTCTAAAATGATAAATTGGGGAGAAATTCCCAATGCACCACTATCTACGCCAGAAAGGACCGGTGATGTGTCCTGAAATGGGTTTTGTTAACGCTGACGCTGTTTGTGTTCAGGTGTCGTAACGATGATGAAGCACCCAAAACCCAAGTCAGCCGCAATTTGTTCTGAGTCCGTCAGATGATGGTTTTCTCACAAACGCATACGTCAAAGTCGATGCGAGTCAATTTGGTCAAACCCATGGTGAGGTTGAAGTTCAAGTGGATTGGGGCGATGGATAGCAAACCTCCTTGAAGGTGGAATTTACCTGTCGTCGGGATTTGGCAATCTCGTCCACTTTGACGACTTTGAAGTTCGATACGATTCGGCAGTACGATAACCTGCTGGCAAATCTGGGCTAATTTTTCGAATCGGTGATTTGGTATACGAGGAGAAACAACATGGAAGAAACTCACGAAGCGAACGCGTTAATCGAGCAATTGGAATATGGGGATGATGAGGAACGTATGGCGGCAGTTTCAGCATTGACTGAAATTGGTGAACTGGCAATCCCGGCATTGATTGAAGCGTTAGGAAGTCTGGTTTGGGATGCTTGCGATGGTGCCGCTGAAGCATTAGCTGAGATTGGTGAGCCGGCTGTCCCGGTACTGATAGAAGCGTTAGGGGACGAGCGACATATCAGCATCAACGCCGCCGATGCGTTAGCCCGGATGGGCGAGCCGGCTGTCCCGGCATTGATTGGGGCATCGCGTGATACATATCAATCCGTTCGCGAACACGCGATTCGTGCATTGGGTGACATCGGTGAACCGGCGAAAACAGCAGTTCCGGAATTGATTCAAGCATTGCGCGACGGAGATCAGGATATTCGCGCCAATGCCGCCATTGCCCTAGCAAACATTGGTGCGCCTGCTAGGGACGCTGTCCCGGCATTGATTGATGCACTGCGTGATGAATCCGAACGGGTTTGTGAATATTCGGCTTTTGCACTACAAAGGATCGGCACGCCAGCAGCCAAAAAAGCATTGAATGCGCTGTGACTCCCACATCTCACGCTAGCAAAAGGAGTCGTGGACGATAAGCCAAATCGAACTTCGCACCCATCGCCAGACTGAGTTTATTCCCATCACCGACCAAATCCAAAAGGTGGTAAGGGATAGTAGTATTGAAAACGGTGTCTGCTGCATTTATGTTCCCCATACGACCGCAGCCGTTACCATTAACGAGAATGCCGATCCAATGGTCGCCCACGACATCCTGCGCGTTGTGAACCGAATCGCCCCATTCAGAGACGACGGGTATCGCCATATCGAAGCAAATTCTGCGGCGCATGTCAAAGCTTGTTTGTTTGGGACTTCTGAAACCATTTTGATCCAGAATCGTCGCCTGGCTCTTGGCAGATGGCAAGGCATCTTTTTCTGCGAATTTGATGGTCCCAGGGGTCGGCAGATCTATTTGAAAAGAATTGAAGGGTAACCGACTGCGAGTTTATATAAATCGCTGTTGGTCTGTCAATCTTGAATTGATGGATGGGAGGGCGAGGCTCCCGCCGAGCCAAATCAGTTTGGTAGGAATCTCACCCTCCCATGTCAACCTGACTCAATTGAAACAACCTATCCATCAAACTAAACTTGATGAAACACTCTGTGTTTCCCCCGCTTTATCATATTTCCTTGGATTCTATTTCTCAGGGAAAATCATCCAATACGGTGACGATTCTGAATTGATTAAGCCGGATTATGAAGTCCGTCATCTTTACGATTGGCAACGCTTCAAGAATAAGTTCAAGTGGCCTGTCAAATTAGAACACACTGTCACTATCAACGGTATTGATTTCGTGCATATATACAAAGTTGTTACGAAAGAGTAAGAGGTGCGGACACCATAAGAATGGGATCCTTCTCTAAAAAGATGAGATTTGTCGAATAAGGCACGGATGGAAATTGGCAATCGCTGTAATCTCTGTGCATTCACATTCCGGCAGAAGTACGGATGACGACTATTGATAGTCCTTCTCCAATCTCGCCAACGGTGTCCACACAATGAACACACCCGCTCCCCCAGGTTGGTCCGGATCTAGATCGTAAAAGACCGTGCCAAGCGTCTCAGCATCGATCTGCACCGTGCGTGGCCAACCACGCCCGGCAATCCGCCGGCCCGGGTTGTAAACTTCAAAAGCATCGTCGAAGTTCCAGGTCTTGCCATCATCACGCGATAGCACCAATTCGTAACTAAATTCCCCATCGACTCCGACGCCGTAGACGATGTATGTCAACACAATCCAGCCGTTGATCAACACCGTGAGGTCGTACCCGGCGACACCGAAGTGTGGGAAAACGCCCAACGCACCCCAGGTGCTGCCGTCGTCCGTAGAACGAAGCCCGCTGACCATGTTCCCCGGCACACCGACGGGCACGGGTGCATTGGCTTGCGGCGCGCCGCTGATTAGCGTTCCTTTGGAGGTGCGAACGATCGGTACCATGCCGTGGTTGCAGCCATCGCCAAAAGGCGTGACGGATTCGGTCTGCATATTGTAAAGAACTGTGCGGTCATAGAAAGGACACACCCACTCATCTGTTGACCATTCGGCCACCGCGTGGCGCATGCAGGTATAATTGGTGTGATCGGTAATCGGATAATCCTGCGGTGTTGACCAAGTTTCGCCTTCATTCGTGCTAATCGAAAATTGTGGCTCCCGCCATAGTCTCTCTGCTGCTTTGCAGTAACAGGACCAGTTGAGTAATATCCGTCCGTCGCTCAACGTCGTCAGGGAGCCCGGATAGATCGAGCAGTCGCGGATAACGGGAATCGGCACCGGGTTGCTCCATGTCGCGCCGGCATCGCTGGAGCGGCTCAACAGGAGTTCTTTGCCACCGCTGCCTTCTTTATTGTAGACGACGAGTGTTGCACCACTGAGGGTGACACAGACAGCCGGATGGACGTGTCCGCCGATGACATCGGCGATGCGTATCGGTTCAGCGGTACTATTTTTGATCATCGTTCATCATACCTCATCATTGTAATTTGACTTTGGTAAATTGGCCCCCCGGCCCCCAATCCCTTACCTTTTACCCACAAGTTTTCAACGCCCCCGTTGCACGGGATCTCGCTTCGCTAGAGACTTGTGGGACACAGCTTCTGGCGATTCCTGAAGGCAAAAGGGGAAAATGGAAACCCGCTCCCATGCTCCCTCCGATTTCTGGGGGAGTTGGTTGGGGGTATAGTGCCAAATATATGACCAACAACCAACATCAGCAGGATTTCTATTGCTTGGTCGCAGTTTTGGCGAAAGTTATCAGTTATCGTAGAGAAGCCAGCGATAAAATCAAAGCAATTCTTTCAAATCCAGGAGCATTTTCATCCAAGTATAAGGCTCTATCCCCGAGGTGTCAAGCATTTTTCATATTTGGAAACGTCAGTTTTATCTCTTTGGTCTTTGCAATTGTAGTGTAATAGTATGGGATAGCACAAGAAAAGACTGGCAAGGCGCAAATGTAAAATTTACCAAGATTTCCCAGATGAATCCTTAAAATTTGGGATAACTCATGTCTCGTTACCAATTTAATTCCTTTTCTCTCGACTGTATCGATCCATCGTGATATAATCTCTGTATTGCTTGACGACGAGCGAAAGGGTACTGGTTCATGTCGATTAAAATCGTCAAAAACTCTCCAAAGGAGGATACAAGTTACCATGCTGAAACTGAACCATCCCATTGTTGACATTGCCATCACGTGCAGTAACTTCGAGGAGTCACTTCACTTCTACCACGAATGCTTAGGGCTAGAGATTGTCCTAGACATCCAGATTCCTGAAGACGTGGCAAAAGGCGCCGGACTGGCACCGCGGGGATTTCACCAGGTCCGGCTGAAAGCCGGGGACACGCTGATTAAGCTGATGGACATCGAATCACCACCCCCAATGCCCTCCCGCGACTTCGCGGCTGGCGTGCGATGGCTGACCTTTTTCGTCGAGGACGTGTGGGGAACCGTAGCGGAACTCAAGCAGAAGGGCGTGGAATTCCTGTCCGACCCTGTCGGGGCGCCGGATGCTGGAGGTGTGGTGTGCGCCAGAGATCCGGACGGTATCCTGATTGAGCTTGTGCAGAGATGAAGGGAAACACTGAAAATGATAGGCGCAATCGCTGGAGACATTATCGGTTCCGTTTATGAGGCATATAATATCAAGACAGCGGATTTCCCCCTCTTTAGCCCGCATTGTCGTTTTACCGATGATACGGTGCTTACCGTGGCTTTAGCGGATAGCATACTTTACGGTTCGAGTTATGTGGAGAGGTTAAAAGAGTACTTTTGGTGTTATCCGTATGCGGGCTATGGTGAAACATTCAGTATGTGGGCGACGTCGGAGAGTTGGGAACCGTACAACAGTTGGGGAAATGGTTCAGCGATGCGGGCCAGCCCGGTTGGTTTTGTCTGCGATACTTTGGAAGAAGTGCTAGAACGTGCCAAAGAAAGCGCCGAAGTCACGCATAATCACGCGGAGGGCATAAAAGTCGCCCAGGCGACAGCTTCAGCGATCTTCTTTGCAAAATCCGGACAAAGCAAGGCGGAAATAAAAGCGTATATTGAGGAAACCTTCCAATACGATCTGAGGAAATCCCTCGACGAAATTCGGCCGTACTATCGATTCGACATTTCTTGTCAAGGCTCAGTCCCCCAGGCAATCACTGCTTTTCTTGAGTCGCACGATTATGAGGACGCTGTGCGGAAAGCAATTTCGATTGGCAGGGATAGCGATACGATTGCGTGTATCACCGGCGGAATCGCTCAAGCGTTTTATCAAGGTGTGCCAGATTGGATCAAAACGAAGGTTTTTGAAATACTCGATGAGAGACTAAAGCAGGTGACCTATGCGTTTACGGAAAGGTATTCGTGTGGTTGAGTCATGCAAAACCTGTTGATTAAGGAGGGCTCTTAGTTTGACTTTGTTACATTCGCCCCACGACCCCCAATTCCCCGATGGATCGGGGCAGGCTTCAGGAGTTTTTGCGATTCTCCCCAGCATCGGGGGGCCGGGGGGCAAGCCACCAGTGGATCTGCCGATGAGTTCTTTTAATCTAACAAAGTCAAGTTAGATGCCTGAGGAGAATACGGAAGTCCACCACACAAATGCCGATGAACATAGGCAAGCAATTACGGGCGCCTATGTTCGCAGTGGAGGCGAAGTCCCGATAGTCGATGATTGAGGAGGGATTAGACGGTGAAACCGGTAAGAATGATTCTTCTGTTATGCTTGACTTTTATTCCTTCGCTGGGGTGTGGAAAGGCGTATCAATCTATTACTGCCGATAATCTGGGGATGCAATTGAATGGTTACGAAGGACAACGCATATCAATTGTTGGCATTCCCGAAACGCCGCAACGTCATGATTTCTTGCCACCAACCCCGCTACGTGATGGACAATGGACGCTTATTGTCAACAGCGTCAGATGTACAGAGACAATCAATTTTGAAAATGAACCCCGCCTCAGATCCATGCTTCAGATAGCAGCGGCTGCCCGACGGGCAAATCGTCCAATCAAAGTTTCAGGAGTGGTTAAGGCGGGGCAGTTAGAGATGGAGTATTTTGAATGGATTCGCACGGATACGGCATGGTATAAAAATAAGAATCCGTACTATTCCTACGGCGAGTATTATGAATGGTATCCCTTCGCTTATCGCCCGAATTCTCGAGTCCTCAGGGCTTTGGGACCGAGATAGTCCCTATCCGGTGAACTGTTTCCTCGGTGGCATTGTCAGTCTGGAAGGCGGCTACTACGAAAAATAAACCTTTTGCCCTGCCAACCCGCCTCAACGCCCCAGATTCTGGCAGAAATTCGGTGTCAAATTGGGCACCGCTGTCAAAAGTGGATCTTTCAAAAGGTCAGGCAAATAACTTTCTCAGTTCATCCGTATTTCCTCTTACCTTTCGAATGGCTTCGATAATCAAATCCATGTCCTCTTTTTCACCGAGGAAATATCGATGGCTGATGGATAGGGCTTCGGTTTGGTGAATGCGTTCCGCTTCGGGGCAGTGACCGTTTGTGTAGTCAACCCGCTGTGGCAACTTTATCGGGCAAGTATCGAGCGATTGGAACAGTGGATTGTGATAAATTGGTGAGCCGTGACCACCCACCGCGATGGGGCACCTTCCGCATTGACCGCTTCAAGGAATAGGTGTCTTGGAATGCCATCAAATTCTACTTGCCTGTATCTGAAGTTCCAATAATAGATGCCCCAACGGGTCACACGCGGGTCCCTCTCAAAAGGTTCGATGCCATCAATCTCCTTTAACCGCTCCCCCAAATAAGTGAAATTCTTTTCACGTCTGTCAATTTGCTTATCAAGCCGCCCAAGCTGTGTGAGTAGAATGGCTGCCGTCCACTCCGGCATCCGAAAGTTGGAAGTTGTTGCCAAACGTTTTGACTTGTCCTTTCGTTCCGTCCACCGTCCCAAGTCCATGTAGGCGTACAATCTCTCCCGGAGTTGGATCGCATTTGTCAGCACGATTCCACCTTCCCCACCCGCAAGCGACTTCCCCGCCATAAGGCTGAACGCTCCCAAATGCCCGATTGTACCAACGCGACTTCCTTTCCACTCCGAACCGTGTGCGTGAGAACAATCTTCGATAATCGTCAAATTCTGCTTTTGGGAAACTCCCATGATGGTGTCCATTTCTGCCGGATAGCCGCCGTTATGTACAACCACAGCCGCACGAGTCTTGTCGGTGATGGCCGCTTCCATCGCTTTTGGGCTGATATTGTAATTGGATGGGTCAACATCGACAAACACCGGAACCGCATGAATGAACAAGGCGCACGTCGCCGAAGCGAAGAAACTGAGCGCGGGGACAAGGACTTCATCGCCCGGCTCCACCCCAGCAGCCATCAATGCACAGATGAGAGCCTGTGTGCCAGAAGTTGTTGTGACGCCATACTTGGCGTGTTGATAGGCGGAAAAGGTGTCTTCAAACTCTTGGACCTTTGAGTCTTCTCCACCACCGCACCAGTGTTCGCTGTGAAGCACTTCGCGCAAAGCATGCTCCTCGCGCTCGTCCCAGATGGGCCACGCTTTGCCCAAGGGACGCTGGATGACTCGCTCTCCGCCTGAAATTGCTAATTTTACCATGTTTGATTCCCCTTAAATTTTAAGCACTCCGTTGTTGGCAGGTCTAACAAAAATATAGTCCCTATCGATTGCTTTTGCCAAAAAAATCGACATTGTTACTCATCACTTCTCACTCCCCACGCCGGACACCAGACAACGGATGCAGCGTTGGCCGACTTTCTCAAGGGTTTAGTGATAGTACACCATCCCGTTCCTCCTTCATCTTTATCCTCCTTCAAAACTAGTAATCAAGTCCTTGCAGTATTTCATCGCAATCGGCAACAGTTCCGCTTCGCTAGGCGGCCCTAAATGTTCAGGTTGCACCACGCCCCGGTAGCCGATGTCGCATAACCCCCGCATCACCTGCTTGATCTTCGCTATTCCCTTTCCCGGAAATACCTCCAACGCATAGGCGTCTCGTTCAAATTCTTCGCGCTTGACGTTTTTCACGCTTTTCCAATCCCCTGTCACGTCCCGGATATGCACCATGTGTATCCGCTCTTTGAACGCTTCTAGCCCCTCCAATGGGTCATCGCCGCAGATAGCCATGATGCCCGGGTCATAGCAGATACCGTTGTGAATATCTGGAAGTTCCGCAAAAGAACGTGCGAAGAAAGCGTTCCCGTCCACCAGTCCTATCGGCGGAAAGAAGCCATGCATGGCGATGTTGACATCTGCTTCCCCCGCCGCCTCAATGACATACCGGTAATGATCGACGAAAAACGGCCACAGGGCTTCTCTATCCGAATTCGCTTCGACCCGCTCTAGCATAAACAGCAGCAACGTTGGAACGCCTGCTTTTCTCATCGCGTGGATAGTCTTGACCCTGTTGTGGAGGTCCTCGTTATCCTGCGGGGTTCTACCGATGACCGGTATGGGTCTCTCCACCAACACGGAACACGAAATCCCGCCTTTGTCGAGGATTTCCAGGGTTTCTGAGATGGCGTCTGGCTCCAGATATCCCTTCTCATCGCAGTCGGGAATTTGACTGCATTCCATAATCGCCGTGTCAACGCCCAATCTGTGGCAATATTCAATGGAATCTTGGGCGCTTCTAAACGGTCTTGCTCCTACCTTCATCATCTGCCTCCTTCGAGCGGAAACCTTGGATTCGCGCTTCGGTAGTCTGTTCCTCCTTGGGCATAATGTCAATTTGCACATCAGCATCCAGTGTTTCTGCACTCTTTTTCAAGGTACTGAGGGTACATTTCCCGTGATTTTCTAATCGACTGATTACAGGCGCACTGGTATTCATCTTTGCGGCTAACTGCGTTTGCGTCAGTCCACGACGCTTCCTCAATTGTGCGATTTTGACGGCAAGTCGCAGTTTATCAAGGCCCTCGTAGAATGATTCTACCACTTCTGGGTCTTTCAACTGCTCTTCAAGAAACATCTGGGCATTGTTTTTGTTGTCTGTCATGTTCTAACCCTCTTTCTGCTGTTGGTCATCTTTCATTCGTTCCATCGCAATTCGGATTTCTCTTTTCGGAAGTTTCTGGCTTCGTTTTTGGAATGCGTGCAATGCGAAGGTTCCAAATCTCTGCAAGGTTGGCTCCGCTGGTCCACACATTTCGGGGCGATATGCTTCTACTGCCTTGTCACACGCAAATTGACAGAATCGTAGTGACGAGTTTATTTGTTCTATAAGCAACTGAAGTCGTCACTACAAAATTCACAGCGTACTACCGTCGTGGCGCCGACTTCAGGGCGGCGCGGGCCCAAGCAAGATTGCGTTTGGCATCTGTGTAGCCGGGTCGCAGCCGGACCGCCTCTTTGAAGTGCCGGATCGCTGCTGCGAAGTTGCCGCGCTTGCCCAAAGCGAAGCCAAGGTTGTTATGCGTTTTTGCGTGGTTCAGTCGAAGGTGTAGCGCTTCCTCGTAGTGTTGAATCGCTTCCTTGTACTCGCCCTGGAGCATCAGCGCGTCCGCGAGCATTCGATTGGCGTCGAAGTTCTCGCTATTCGCGCGCACTGCCTTTGAAAGGAGCTTAACGATTCGCTTGTAATCCTTTGAAGGGATCAGCATACTCGCCTGTCGGATGAGGGCACTGCTGACGAGCCCTCCTAGATTCTTCTCGCGCATTTCCTCAATGGCCGAGCTCGCGTCGGAGGAGAGTTCAAAATCAACCAGATTCGCGACAGGCTCAAGATGTTCGCGCAGGTTGTCAAGGAGTGAGATTTCATTCCCCTCCGTTTCGTGCGCACGGCTTGTCGCGTAGTCGAGAACCGGGAGGTCATCCCGGTATAGGCGAGCGTCCGCCGCCAGGTCAGCTAGCCCGCGAGGGCCCATCAGGTGGCCGGCGAGAAGTACCTGCGGGCGATTGAGCCAATATTTAGAGCCACCCCAATAGCCGTACCGCAAGTCTCAATGGAGGCGCTCGTCGGACGACAGCCGCTTGAGGGCGGTTCTATGGAGTTTGACTTGCTCATCATTGACACCGATCAGCAGCAACTCCGAACTGTTAAACCACAGAACGCTCTGCGGGAAGGTATCAAGGAAGGTTCGCAGAAGGTTCGCAACACACTTCGGAACTGGTCGATCGTGAAAACCGGAAACGGTACGAATTGGGCGAGGACACCGCTGATTTCTATCGTCGCGCCCGGGCGCGACGATAGAAATCAGCGGTGTAGAAGAACGCAACGCCGGGGCGAAAGATCTGTCCGACCTCAAGCGAGATCACGTCCTGCATTGCGTCGCTGTAGCGCAGGTAGTTGCGGCCGTCTTCGCGAATCAGTGCGACTCGTCCGTCGTCCATCCACTTCGAGTCGAAATGCTCTCGGATAAATTCAAATATCGTTGGCTCGATGTCCACGCATTCGAGGCGATCGATGTCGTACATCAGAAAGCGACTCGCCGTTTGTCCAGTGCCGACGCCGACCACGAGAACGCTCCTGGGATTGGGATGTAAAAGCATCAATATGTGCGCAGCCATCACCTGCTGATTCTTACGGTCTGCGCCCTGCCACAACCGATCGATTTCGAGTGCGAGCGCGCCTTTGTTCCGGATGACCGCGAGGTTCGATCCGAACCCTTCGCGGAAGTCAACAAGCCTCTCACGCTCACCAAGAAAGTCGGCAGGGATTCGAGTCCCTGCGGCGAGCGGAATCCCAATCCAGATGAGCAATGAGATGACGACAGCCGCCCCCCGAAACAACGGAGAGAAGGTTCGATCGAGCCAGATCCAGGCGGAGAATCCGGTCGTCAGGCTCACACCTGTGATGAATAGGAGGCTAATCTTTAATCCGAACGCGGGTAGGCCCACGAATCCAACCACAAGCGACCCAAGAATGCCTCCCAGGGTGTTAATCGCTGCCATCCGCTCTGTGCCGGTGCTTGCGTTCGATGCGTCCCCGACGGCCATCCGCACCGCGAGGGGAAATGACGCGCCCGAAAGGACGGCGGCGGGCAGGAGCAAGATAAAGTAGAGCCCCAGTTCTCCTTCGACCCCTCGCCAAATACTCCGAGACAGGGTCATCGGGGTTAGAACCGATAGCCCTGTGAGCATCTGGAGTGTGCCAAAATATCGGGCCCGCGCCGCCAATCGATCAAAGAGGCGGGAGGCAAGCATGCTCCCGAGCACGATGCCGACCAGCACCACCGTCAGCGTCAACGTATAGGTGTAGACGGTATTGTGAATCAACAGCCCCAGATAGCGTGTCCAGAGCACCTCGCCACCGAGGGCAACGAAGCCAACAGAAAAGAACAGTACCGAGATGAGCACCTGGCTGCCCGCGGGGGGCAATTGCGTCTCTCGGCGTGGGGTTTCAGGCGTCGCCGCTTTGACGGTCTGCAAGGATCCGACGGCTATCCCGCAAAGGATGTTCAGGCCGGCTCCAAGCCACACCGTGAGGCGGAGACCGATCGTCGGAAGCAGCACAAGTCCGGCGATGGCGCAGCCCAGTGCTGCTCCCAGCGTGTTCACGCTATAGAGCAAACCGACGGAACTAGCGATCCTTGAGTCGCTGACGACATACTAGCGGCAGAAGAGCGGGAGCGTTCCGCCCATGAGTATTGTTGGGGGCAGAACGACGAGCGAGACCAGAATGAAACGCGCAAAGAATAAGGAGTGCGATGCGATCGGCAAAGGCCCGGTAGAGCTCTCCGTAGAGGTTATCCACGAGGTCGAACGCGTAAGGACTCACCAGAGCGAACAATCCGAGCACGAGCTCGATCAGCGCATAAAGCTTCAGCGGCCGCGCAGTCACCTGGCCAATGCGTCCGAAAAGATAACTCCCGCAGGCGAGCCCGAGGAAGAAGACCGCGAGGACTGTGCTGACGGCAAACGTCGTGGATCCGAAAATCAGAGAAGCCTTCCGCATCCACGACACCTCGTAGACCAATCCCGCGAAGCCAGAGAGGAAGAAGCAAATAATCGCGACGATGTTCTGGGTACTGTAAGCCCCCTTCCAGGGCAGCGATGAATGTGCCTAGTGGTTGGAATTCAAAGTATTACCCACATCTCGCCTTTCGTCTTTATTCTCCTTCAAAACTAGTAATCAAGTCCTTGCAGTATTTCATCGCAACCGGCAACAGTTCCGCTTCGCCAGGCGGCCCTAAGTGTTCAGGTTGCACCACGCCCCGGTAGCCGATGTCGTATAACCCCCGCATCACCTGCTCGATCTTCGCTATCCCCTTTCCCGGAAATACCTCTTACCTCAGGCAGCTCCTATCCATGAAAAACCTGCACTCGTTCGGCCTCTTTACCCGTCACCGTAGCGGGAGCAAGTGCACCCTTCCCGAAAATTACCGGAAACGTATCCCCCGTACGCACGGAGCGAGTTGCCGCATCCACATAGGTTGCGCTGAACGCTCGCCGGGGCACCAAAGTCGTGTTAACGCTCGAGCAGTGCAGCAAAAAGTTGTGCAGCAGAATGGTCTCTCCTGCCTCCGCTTCTAAGTCGATTACATCTTCGTCCCGGGCATATTTTGCCTGGTCTTCCTCCGAAGTGAAGTGCTTTTCGTTGAGAATGCCTAGATTATTGCTGCCCGGCACAATCTGCATACAACCACTGGCCACGGTAGCCGCATCGAGGGCAGTCCACACCGTGATGATCGGATTGGTATCGATGCCCCAACCAACGCCGACATCCTGGTGCCAAGGCAACTCCGTCCCACGCGCGGCGGGTTTATTCATGAACATGGAGCGAAAAACCGAAACTTCTTCCCCGATGTAGCGGCGGGTAATCTGGCGGATGAGGGGATGCTGCATATAGGCGAGGAAAATCGGATCCTGTTCCAGGTCGTCAATGCGCCGATAGTTGAGGGTCGATTTTTCGTTTCCTATGGTACGCTTCCTCTTGGCCTCGGGATACTTGGGGTCAAGTTGAAAACGCATGTTATCGTAGCGAATTCGGCCCAGCATAATATCGTCTATGCGCTGCTGCAGGGCGGCCAGTTCATCGGGTGACAGGAGTTTGCCTAAACGCAGGTAACCCTGTTCGATAAACTGCGCGTGGTGCCGGTCTTCAAACGAGAAAAGCGTTTCCGATCTCATTTTGTCAATCTCCTTATGGGGGTGCTGACCAAAATCGTGTAAAAATGCACGAATCTGGGTGTTACCCGAATGGCACTGACTTAAACCAAAAGTGGTAGATGGATGCCCGTCTTTTCTCGCTTTTTAAGGGGGAAAGAGAGAAATAAAACCGAGCGAACTCAAAACTCACATTATGAGTTGCCATCGGACGAGATGGAAGATTCTCCCCGGGCCACCTGCTCCCTTTCTCCCCCGCAAAAAATAGCGGACAAAACCTGTCAATGCTTGATTCTTCCTACAATAATCTCGTTAAGTCAGTGCCATTCCTTCATACTCTATTTTATTTCAGAAACCCACTAAACCATAGACGGCTTAAATTGATACGAATAGGATAGAGTCATGTGGCTCCAATTATACCCATTTCCCCATCAATGTCAACGAAAAAATGTTGACGGAGGGAGTGAAATTTGTTAAAATGCTTCACTACAAAATCCTCGTTATCAAGACGTTGGACAGCGCAAACATGACGACACATTGAGGAAAAATTTAGATGAAACTGGGCGATGACACAAAAGACAATCATCAACGGATACAGAACTTATTCTTTTTAATCAAGCCGTGCATGCTCGCCTGAAGATAGTGGTCGTCCGCCCGGTTATATGGAGTATAGCAAAATCAAGGTAACACCCAGTTCATCAGTTGCTTTCCAGGAACACAATACGCAAAAGTGTCCAAGATGTTAGCGAATAGTGCACACGCTCAGGGAGAATTACTCATGAAAATAGTCAACGACGTTGAAGTTTTGACGACGATCCAGGAACTGGTCCATTCAGCTCATTCCGCGGTTCTCGTCATCGATATGCAGAACGGCGGTTTGAAAACACTTACCTACGAAGAACCCGGCTTTGAGAGGAGCGGCACTCAAGTTTCCAACTTGGCCGCCATCGTTCCAAACATCCAACGCCTGCTGATAGCGGCCAGGAATGCCGGTATATTCGTGGCCTACGCTGAATGGATCGACCGGTCGAAAGACGGAGTCCCTCTGGTGAACGGTCCCCACCTTTACTGCCACCGCGACGACGTCGAGCCTCCCAACGTTATCGAAGACAGTTGGGAATCGCAGACGGTCGGAGAACTCGCGCCACAGCCCGGAGACTACGCCTTCCGCAAGAGTTGGTCCAGCGCTTTCCACCACACGGGGCTCGACGATGTTCTCAGAAGGCGCAACATCCGAAGCGTGATTACCGTGGGTTGCATCACTGGTGGCTGCGTCCTCAAAAGCGCGGTGGACGCCTCCCACCACAACTACTATCCTGTTCTCGTCAGAGACTGCGTCGGTTCTTACAACCAAGAGAGCCACGACCTGGCATTAAAATGGCTCGAAACCAAGTTCCCTGTCTTTGACCGCGAGGAGATTGAGGCCACGTGGCTAAGATACGGCAAATGCTAAGACCGACTTGGCACGCCTCACGCTCCGACGTCCCCCCCGGAGGCCACACATGATCACCAACGACCACATGCAGCAGTACCACGGTGAGGGCTATCTGTTGCTCAAGGACGTGGTGCCGCCGGTCCGCCTGCCCGAGGTTCGGGAAAGTTACGACCGGACCGTCCACGAGGCCCTGTGGCTCGACCTGGCGGATAAGAATCCGGAGACGGGCGGGATCAAAAAACACCGCGCGCAAAACCCGCACCATCCCGCCCTCGTCCAGGGTCCGCTCATGGAAGTCCTGTGCGCCCCGGCGCTGGTTGATTTCTACCGGCGCCGGGGCGGATCGGTGTTTGCTTTCTATAGTGCCGTACTCTTCGTCATGAGGGAGGACTACGACCACCCGGGTGCCTGGCACTGGGATTCGTATGGGCTGTGGGGCAAGGACTCGGCCAAGGAGAAGGCAACCCGCACACTGCCGGTCTGCCCTTCTACCCAGATCCTCGTGGTGTTCGAGGACGACGACTGTTTCTGGTTCGTGCCAGGCTCGCACAACCGCGCCAACACGCCGGACGAGGAGGCACGGTTTGAACAAAACCTGATCGCTGCCACGGAGATCTTTCCCGGCGCCGTGCCGTTCGACTTTCGGGGCATCCACCGTGGCCTTAAGCCCCTGGGCCGCACGCGTCGTGCACTGTTCATGGTCTACGGCGTACCGGAGGAGATGCCGTACTCGAAGTACACCGAGTGGTCCGCGGATCCCGCCTTTGCGGACCCTTCCTATCTTGCCTCGCTGCCCGATCCCCTGCGCCAGTCGATCGAGCAGACCATCAAGGCATGCAAGAACGCCTAGTTTAAGTCATTGTGCAGTTTAAAGGTCAGAAGGCTTATATCGCGTACGTCAAACTCGTGCCTATGAACGCGGCGGAAGCTGTCGAGTTGAAGAAGCAACGTCAATGCAAACGGAGGCGAGTATTATATCGGACTCAGTGTTTTCCGTACATCCTCTACTTTGTCGACGAAGGGGTTTATCGACTCGAATCCTCTCCGCCTCGGGGGCTGTCGGTCCCCGTTAACCTGTTGGCGGGCAGCTATGCGGCCGATTCGATCCGTGGCGAGGTGAAACCGCCCGTCTGCCGACGCTTGAAAGCGACGGTACGGCTTCTCTGCTCATTCCCAAATTCAGTGAGGATATGGCCGTCTTGCTTGATCGCGCGGGTTAATTCGCTAATTGACCGCCCGGCACGATGGGGGGCTTTGACGATATAAAAATGGCTTAAACCCCTATGCTAACTGGATTTGAGCCATTTTGCTGTACGATAACGAGTAAGTCCACATCACTGTCGAATTTGTTGTTTCCTCCCACCCACGAACCAAATAGAATAATGCCCAAGGCCCGTTTTCACATCCGTGAAATCGGGAGACTCTCAAAGTCGCAGGTCTTCAGATTGTAAAGAAGAAGGTTTCAGAACGCATTGTCGCCAAGCCGATTTGGGAGAATCCGCCTCGCCCGCGGCCCCCAAGACGCTTATCCGCCACAGCCCGCGGCTCACCGCTGCTGCGCCCTTCGTACCATATGTAGTACACATCGTCGACTTTGATCGTTGTGCCATACCAAATTCCACAGTCATCCCACTCACCCTCGGCGCCCCGCTCAAAGATGGGATTCCCCTCATATTTCGTCCAATGGATCAGGTCATGTGACGCAGCTACACCGAAGTACCACGGGGTGTCCTCGTGCCGGTCGCTGCCAGCGTAGACCATGTACCAGATGCCCTTATCGCGGAAGATGCGGTGCGTGGTCACGGATAGGCTTTCCCAGCTCCCCGGTGGACCAACGGTCAAAACCATCTGGCGTTGGATATGGTCAAAACGGCAGGGATCAGGCGAGCGCACCAGGAAGATGTCGGTGCCGCCGCGTTCGTTGTACCCAGAGTAGAAAAGCCAGTACTCACCGGCGTGAAAGATAACTTCCGGGGCGGCGGCAAACGCCGGTATAACCGGCTCAGTCGCCCAACGCCGAAAGCTCAACCCATCATCCGACACCGCCAGGGCAATGCTTTTGGCCGCGTGCCCCCACGAACCGCCTCTACCTGTTTTCGTGGTGCTTTCGGACGCGCGTCGAGGCATCGGAACCGCTGTGTAGTATAGCAAGAATGCCCCATCAACGATCAGCACGGAGGGGTCAATGGCGCCCATGTCGTCAATGCTGCCCGGCTCGCCGGGCACCGTGACCGGATTGCCGGGATATTCGCGCCAAGTGACCCCGTCAAACGCGTCAACTGGGCAGGTAAGCAAGCCGATATACGCCTTGACGATGCCATTTTCATCTTTGCATTGACCGCGAAAGTAGAGACGCCATTCGTCCTGCCATTGCACGATATCTACATTGGCTGTCACATTGTCTCGCCAAGTGTTGGGTACAACTGGAATGGTTGGGTTCGCTGGATGCCGCTTTAGAAAACCTTCTGACATGTTTTTAGCCTCCATTTCCCTCTTCTATCTTGCGGATAAGCGCCTTGAGGTTCGCATAATTCGTGCGCATTGCTTCTTCATGTGAGCCGCCGGGCGGAAGAAAGTGAGTTGCGACTGCGAGAACGGCGTTACAGTGGTAGTCGCGCAGATTTCGCAGAATCGTCTGATAATCGACATCACCGGCGCCGATCGGCCGGTACTCAAATTTGAGGTGAAGCCCATCAAGTACATGCAGATCTTTCAGGTGGAGCCCATGTAGATAAGGCTTCATGTTATAAAATCCCGCTGTCGCTACATCCCACTCACCGCAGTTCAGGTTGTCGGCCGGCCCCCACAAAGCCTTGATCCGTCTGGAGTTCAGGCGTTCGGCGAGACGGCGCAAATTGCCGGTCGTATTGGTATAGTTCCAAGGCTCCATGGTGAGGATAACATCAACGTCGTAGCGCTCCGCCTGCTCCACCACCATGGAGAAAGCTTTAACCAGCTTTTCCATGTCGATATCAGCGATGGCACCGCCCCGCGTTAGCCATCGCATCGGCCAGGTGGGTTTGCCCGCGGTGTACTCGCCAGGCCAAGCGAAAGTGTGGGCGCAAACCGCACTTACACCCAGTCGGGCGGCGATCTGCATCGAGCGAATCAGGTCGTTTAGCTCCTTGCGAAAGTCTGGGTGCTCCCCCATCGTCTCCAAAGAAAGATTGCTCAAATGAATCTGCTTGAAGGGATTGCCCGCGCTGATGAGGAACAGCTTTAGATTGTGTCGGGCGACGCGTTCAGCCATGCGATCCACCTCAATGTCGCTCATCTGGGCAATGGGCGGTTCATTGAGCAGGCGATTAAACCAGACATATTCCGCCCCGATCTCTTTAGCCGTTGCTAACGCATCATCAAAGGGCAGATGTAATTCTGGGAGGTACATACCAAGTTTGAATCGATAGTCGGTCATTTGTCGTGACATTTTCCTCTCTCAACAGAAAGGCTCACTGTTGTCTGGTTATTTGTCTGTTTTTTTCGATTGCAATTATAACTCTACATTGTATCCTTATGTATTCTTAACGACTTGTGCTAGGTTCTGTTGACATTTGAGTATAAGGTTGTGGCATAATAGAAGAATGACGCCAATAACCTTACCTGATGAACAATGGAATAAGATATACCGGTTTCTTCTTAGCTGTCCCACCATCTATGTTGGCGACGAAGCTGTCCTGTGGGTGACTCGTAGCGGGGCTCAATGGAGACTTCTACCAGACACCTATGGCAAATGGAACACCCGCTACAAGCGGTTTGCTCGATGGTGCGACAAAGGTATCTTCACACAGATGCACCCCCACTTTGCCTCTGACCCCGATATCGAGTCGCTTATTGTGGACAGTACCATCTCCCGTCTGCGGCGGGTTGCGGCGGGTGCCTTAAAAAGCTGGCGCCTTAAAAAAAACGGTGGCACTGAAAACCAAGCATTAGGTCGGTCTCGGGGCGGTTTCAGTACAAAAATTCACATCACCGTTGACGGACTAGGCAATCCCCTAAGAATTCATCTGACACCCGGTCAGAGACATGACATAACTGAGGCGGAAGGGTTGATAATCGGATATAACAGTGAATATGTGATTGGAGACAAGGGGTACGATTCGGACGCTTTTATCGCGGTTATTGAGGCGAATGGAGCGATTGCGGTGATACCGCCAAAAAGTCATCGTGTTAACCAAAGAACGTATGACAAACACTTATACAAAGAGAGACATCGGGTTGAATGTTTCATCAACAAGATAAAATGGTATCGCCGCATCTTCTCTCGGTTTGAGAAGCTAGCTGTCCGTTATTTTGGATTTCTCAGCTTTGTCTCCACTCTTATATGGCTCCCTTGAAATGTCAACAGAACCTAGCACAAGTCGTTAATTATTAAAAAGTAATGACTGTAGAGATTAGGTTCTGTTGACATTTCATCGTAACCAGATAATCGCAGCAACGAAACTCAGAAACCCCAAATAGCGACCCGCCAACTTATCAAAACGACTGAAGATACGCCTATAGTGCTTGATTTTGTTGATGAAGCATTCCACCCGATGTCTCTCTCGGTACAGATGCGTATCATAGTCTCGTGACTCACGGCGGTTGATACGGGGACGAATCACTAGCTCTGCACCCATACGGGTTATCAACTGCACCAATGAATCCGCGTCATACGCTGAGTCGGCTATCACATACTCACTGCTATACCCTTCTGCACAAGTCATGGCGTGGCGTTGTCTAGCCGTCAGCGCAAAACGTAATGGATTGCCTAAGCCATCAACCGTGATGTGAATTTTGGTTGAAAATCCACCCGCATTACGTCCGAGTGCCTGTGAGGCTTGACCGCCACTTGTTTTCAAACCCCCTGCAGCACAGGGGTGAGCGCGGCAGATGGTACTGTCACCATATCTGGGTCGTTGACAAAGTGTTGATGCAGCCGTTGGAAGATGCCTCTATCGCACCAGCAAGCAAATCGTTTATAGACGCTGTTCCAACTGCCGTACTCTTTTGGTAGGAGTCGCCATTGACTACCACTACGAGTTATCCAAAGCACTGCTTGGACAAAACGTTTTAAGTTCGCTTGCTGTCCGGTGTAGACATCGGAACAGGTTTGCAGGAATGCTGCTATTTTTGACCATTGATTATCGGATAAGGTAAGTGTTGACATATCGTTATTATGCCATAAATGTCAACACGTCCTATACAAATGAGCCGCTCCGAAAGCCAGTGGGCGTGAATTTCCTTGAGTAAATTCCTTTCTGGCTTGGTTTTCTGCGTCCTTATTCAAACGTCGCTGGTCGCAGTTGCGCGGACATCCCACCATCCACATAGAGAACTTGGCCAGTCACAAACGTGGCCTCGTCGCTGGCGAAATAGAGGATTGCACTGGCAATGTCCGCCGGTTCACCCAATCGCTCCAGGGGCACCATTTACACGCTTGTGCGATTTTCTCTTCGCTTCCGATAACAGATGACCAAGCTGGCGTGATAATCGATACGGGCCCAACCGCGTTGATCCTTATATTCCACGGGGCAAGGTCGAGGGCCATCGCCCGCGTCGCCGCCTCTAAGCCACCCTTGCTGGCGTCGTAGGCAACCATCTTGCGGTGGGCTTGGCTCGCAGCCACACTGCTGATGTTGACGATGGCGCCAGGCTTTTCCTGTTCCACCATCAGCCACGCTGCCTGCTGAGAACACATAAACATGCTTTTGAGGTTGTTCGCCAACACCGTATCCCAAAATTCCTCCGTCATGTCCAAGAAGTGGGCTACGGGTGTGCTCCAGGCCGCGTTGTTTACCAAGATGTCCACCGTGCCGAATACTGCCTGTGTCTTTTCGAAAAGTTGAGTCACTTCGTCCGACAGGCTCACGTCTGCGAGCACCGCCAGCACCCGACTGCCGAGTGCCTGCAGCGATTGTTCGGCTTCACCTAACGTGGCCTCATCGCGATCATTAACGACAACTGTCGCACCCTCTTGCGCAAACCGCTCGGCGATTCCACGGCCAATGCCCTGCCCCGATCCGGTTACGATGGCAACTTTGTCTTTCAAGCACATGATTCTTTTCCTCTGACTTTGAGCTTGTTGTGAATATGGCTAATCTAGCTGGAAGAATGTGCCTGCAATATGGCGCACGACCGCGTATTCCGGCACGGGCTCATCTCCGTCCTTGCTCGTGAAGTAATACGCCACAAAGAAACGTCCGTTCTCCAGCTCTGTCATGACCGGGTAGCCGCAATCCCAGGTGTAGGCGTCACCACGTAAAACAAACTCGTCACTCCAGGTCTCTCCCAGATCGTCGCTGACCACGCCGAGAATACCCCGGCCGCCTCTCGCAGGATACTCGCGCCGGGCGAAAACGATGATAATCCGCCCGTCCCGGGTCACCCGTGCACAGGGAGATCGATAGCGGGGACCGCTGCGATCACCGGGGGCGTGATCCGGTTCGGGGCCGGTCAGGGGACAAGCGTAAGTGCCAGGACTGATGATGGGGCGCGGTGCCGACCAGTTCATTCCTTCGTCTTCGGAGAACACCACATAGGGATGGTTTTCGGGCATGCGGTGCATGCTGCAAAGCAGCCGCCCATCGGGAAGGCGGTGCACCCCCGAATAGGTATAGCCATGACTATGATCTGGCGTCGCGCCGTGGGCGATCTCGCTGACAAACTCTCAAGAAAGACCATTATCATAACTGGCATAGAAACAGGTAACGTTGCGATTATTGGTGGTACCAACGATGCCGAGAACACCGTTGTCAAGGTGCACATGGCCGAGGTTGACGGTAAGGAACCCGCCCTCGGGTGCCCAGCTTGGCCCATCAATAAGCGTAGCGTGACTCTCCCAGGTGCGACCCCGATCTCTGCTCCGCAAACAAAATGCAGGCATGAAATAAGACTTCCGCCGACCGAGGTGAAAGGTCTTGTCCGGGTCGAGGCTGGGGTGGTCGTCAATGTCGCAGCCACCTAAGGGCCATTTGAGGTGCTCCCCCGCTGGACTGAAGTGCATAATGGCATCCGGATCCGAAAGATTGATCTGTTCGCGCTCTCCTGGGTCTACCGGCTGCAGCCAATCTAGAATTTCCCCTAGCGGCCTGTCGTTGTTCCAGATCCAGTGCTTCTCACTCTCAGGCCACGTTTTCCCATTGTCGAAAGAGCGATTGATCATGATGCCTGATGTCTGCCCATACGGCATTTGCGAAAAATTATGCGCACCGATTGCCTGCCAGTCGGGCGTCTGGTAGTCTATCGTCTTCACCCGGTGCGCCACGGCGATCTCGCCATCGTCGAAGTTCCAGATGCCCCCTCGGTTGGGGTGGCCGGCATACGTGTTCTCATCGTAGAAGACGCAAACGTGCTGGACATCGTGCACCTGAACTTTCTTTGCGCCAACTCTTTTTCTCGAAACGTTATGTGCCATCTTCGTTTGTTCCTTTCTTGACTGGGGTTTCCAGTTACCCACTATCACATTTCGGAATTCACCGACAATACCATTCTTGCTACTATCTGTAGTGGTCAAAAAGATAGTAGACACCCGAGCGGCGTGTGTGTCGATCATCATGTTGACTAATACAATTCTTGCTATACTATCCCAGCTTAAAGAATGTGCCGGCGATGTAACGGACACAAGCTTGCTCCGGAACCGGTTGGTCACCATCCTTGCTCGTGATGTAGTAGACTGTGAATATGGTTCCATCGGCTAGTTCCGTCGCCACGGGGTAGCCACAATCCCAGGTGTAGGCATCGCCCCTGATGACGAATTCCGCGCTCCAGGTCTCGCCGAGGTCATCACTCACCACGCCAAGAACGCCGCGACTGCCATATTCCTCATACGAGCGCCTCCCAAAAACGACCACAATCCGTCCATCCTGCGTGACCAGCGCACAAGGCGATCGGTAATGCGGCCCTGAGTGATCTCCCGGCGCATGGTCGAGTTTCTTACCTATCGGGGCAGGACGGGACGCTCCCGGGCTGACATCAACGATGAACCGAGGCGGTGACCAGGTCCGTCCACCATCTTCAGAGAACGCCACGCATGGGCAATTCTCAGGCATCTTGTGCATGCAGCACAGCAGGCGGTCGTCCGGCAGATGGTGCACTCCCATGTAGGTGTAGCCGGTAGGCGAGTCGACGTCCCAATCCGTGTCAGCGGTGACAATTTGGCTGGCGTAGTCCTAAGATAGGCCGTTGTCACGGCTCACGTAGAAACAAGAGGTCACCCGGCCATTTTTGCCACGTGTGGTGCCGACAATGCCCAGAACGCCGTTATCGAACCGGACGTGGCCCAGGTTTACGGAAAGAAACCCATCACCCTACTGCGGCGGCATAATCACGGTGGGACGGCTTTCCCAGGTGCGTCCCCGGTCCGCACTTCGCAGACAGAACGAAGGCTCCGGCACCATCTTACCAAAATAATACCTTCCCGATCGTGGGTCAGTATTGGCACCTGTACCCCCAATCGGCCATTTCAGGTATTCACCGTTGCAAAAGTGGCTGATGGCATCTAGCTGCGATAGGTCAATCTGTTCCCGCTGCGACGCGGGCGTCGGTTGCAACCATTCCAAGATCTCTTCCAAGTATCGGTCGTTATGCCAGATCCAAGTCCGCTCGCTCTCCGGCCAGGTCCGGCCGTTGTCGAACGAGTGGTTGAGGATGACGCCCGCCCCTGGCATCGTCGTGTAATCATGCGGATGCCACAGCTTGACACCTTCGGGGGCTTCCATGCCTTCGTCTGTGTATTTCACCGACTTGACCAGGTGCGCCACGACAATCTCGCCGTCGCCGAAGTTCCAGATGCCCCCTCGGTTGGGGTGGCCGGCATACTTGTTTTCATCGTAGAATATGCGAACGTGCTCCACGTCCTGCACCTGGACTTTCTTTACGCAGACTCTTTTTCTCGAAACGGTGTTACCCATCTTCGTTTGCTCCTTCCTAAGCTAGGGGGGCCACAGAATGGTTCCTGACAAGGGTAGGTTTTTAGACCGTAGGGTCGAAATGTTTATAGGGAGCTGTTGCAGAGTCGAACAGATTACGACGAAATTCTCATGTTACACTTCTGGTTAAAGTGTATCACTCCTGTGACCGAATGACCCATTCCGTCACAGTCTATTTTTGCTTTCGTATTCTTCAACAGCTTTCAAGGCGTCAGGTGTGTTAATTTTACCCAATGCGATAGTAACTATGAGACGAACCCGCGCTTTCTCATCACTCAATATTTCTATCAACGGCTCTACAGCCTTTGTATCACCAATCTTACCCATTTTCCAAACGGCATATTCTCGAACAATTGGAAAGTCTGAATGTAGGGCTTGTGTAAGATTCTGTAGATTCTCCTTATCCTTACTATGTAGGGTTTGTATTAGATTCCATAAACTATCTTCACCTCTGATTGAAAAATTCGTGATTTTGCATACACTTTTCAACTCAAAACGGTAAGAAATTCGGGTTGTAACCTTCCGAAGGTTGGTGACAAAAAATCGAGCTTTACACGGTGTAAGAGACCTACTCGTGAGGAATGATGCGGTGCTTCAGTTCTTCCATGCTGAGCAGAACATCAGACTCCTCAGTTGCTCTGCAAGCAACCAGCCCTCATCAACATCATGATGGGGAGACATAGACGGCGTATACACGGATGTCCTCTAGCCTCACGCTCCCATAGTTGACCCTCACGCGGATCGGACCATCGATGCCAGCGAGGTTCTCTTCGTCGCGCCACGCAACCGCCTGCTTGAATCCCAATTCTGCGAGGGGGACACAGGCTTCCCCTGAATAGCCCGGTATCACGCAGAACTGCTCGCCGCAGTTGGAAGAAGTGCGGTGAATGACCAGCGTCACGGTTGAATGCCACATATCTTTTTCATGTGGCTGTCCATCGCCCGCACATGATCAGCATGAAATCGACTGGCGCTGTTCTCGGTCAATGCGTCGAGTGGCTCCTGGCCGTCGCATTTTAAGAAGTGAATGAACATCACCTTGCGCGGCACGTCGCGCATATTTTCTGAACGATCGTGTACCAAGAACGCGTGAAAAAACAGCGCACTGCCCGCGGGGACGCACATCTCCATAGGTTCGGGCAAACCCGGCAGGCCATTAAAATCCTGCGCCAATACGCGCGCTCGCAGTGCGGGATCTTCCAGACATTGCTTTACGAATCGATGGCTGCCGGGCCGCAGCATGAACGCGCCGCCGCCAGGCTCAACAGTACTAAAGTGCAGCACACAGTTGACGTATCGCTCATCACCTGGCTCGGGCAGATTGTGGGGCCAGTCCACATGGTAACCCGGGTCCAAAGCCTCCGCGCCCGGCGGGCTCTTGTAGGTCGCCACTGGGATCGGGGTGCAGTGGATGCGTAGCGGACTGCCCAACAACGCCTCAGCAGCTTCGATCAATCGAGGATGCCCCGCGAAGTTGGCCAAACGCGGCTCGCAGAACTGACCTGTAAGAGCTTTGCGGCCGTTCAACTGAACCCCATTCTCGCCCGATACCAGTGGCGGCTGAGCATCCGGTGGGAGCAACTCATCGAATAGCGCTCCGGTGCCGGAGAGTTCATCATTCGACAGAATATCGTCGACGATGAAATAGCCATCGCGTTCGAATGGGGCGCGGTCAATTTGGTCGGCGATCGTCATGATAGACATGCCCTCAAAACAATACGTTTCATTACTACCTCGGCTTTGTTAAATTACAAGTCAAAATCGAGCTTCGATCCAGTAATGGTGCGGGATTAAACATCGGATGGGTGCCTTCTATCCCGGCTGTTGGCAGTCACTGTAAACTTGGACCGCTACTCTACCTCCAGCCGTGTCAATGTTTAATTCCAGTGTTGGTAAGGCTTTAGACAGCATTTCAGTCAAAATTATGACAAAGCCGAGCTACTCTCCCCTCTTCCAGATTGTCTGCGTACGAGGAATTTCGGTATTATATCACAGTTGGCAACATGAGCGAGAAAAAAATGAATGGTGATTCTGTCGTCACTGCTTATCCTCAAAATCCCGTATCGCTATCGCTAATTCTAAGTCCGATAAATTAGGTTATCAGCCGTTTTATTAGCGTGTGAAATCGGAGCGCTAGCTGAGTACCTAACGGTTCGAAAATAGCCGCCCGTTTTTCGGTCATGGGGTCAACTAGATCTTCGGCGACTTCACATGTCACGTGGGTGCGACCATCTGGACGACCTTGGAGTACAATACGCCCTAGATCGCCTAGCTGTATATGCCGGAACACCTAGGCTCAGCCACTTTTCAGGCGTTCTTTTCTAAAAGATACGTCCTCAGGCAACTTAAACCCGCTGTGAGTTTTTTGCATTCCTCTATTCTCCATCGGCTACGGTTGTATAGCAGCGGGGCTTCCCAGAAGTGTTGGGCTCTTCATGTATCAGAAAGACGTTATGGAGCGTGGTTTCCGGCGTTTTCGTTACGAAGACGGACAGATAAAGCAGCCCCGCCGTTTTGTCATCGGATATGCCCCGCAAAATCAGAACTATTGTAACAGAAAAGACAAGATCTGATCTACAAATTTCAGCGATTCTTGGGGACAAACACTTCAAACCAACTCTTGCACAATTCAATAGGTACCCTTTGGTAGTGTTATAAAAGTGTTGCTTTCCACGGTCCAGTTGTGTTATCGTATAGTAGATGTCAAAAGAAATCATTTGCATACAGGGGAGCGCATGGCACTCAAACCCATTGAATGTCCCACTTATGGCACAGATGATGTTGTCAAACACGGCAAAACCAAAAAGGGGGAACAACGATATCTTTGCCAAAATCCCAAATGTCGTTGCCAAGCATTTGTACTGGAAAATGCTCACAAGGGATGACTCCCATAAACCAAAGCCAAAATTATCTCCATGTCGATAAATGGAAGTGGGATTCGCGACATCGCGCGTGTGCTGGAGATTAGCCCAGCCACAGTCATCAATGAAATAAAAAAAACAAAGTCGCTCCAACAAGTCAATAAACCACTCCTTGCTCGGATGAATTGTTCCCAGACCGCCGTGGAGATCTGTTGTGTGAATATTGCAGAGATTGATTTCTGGCAAAGTTTTGTGGGCAAAAAGCAAATCCACGGTGGTTGTGGCATGCCATCGACCATGACACGGGAGAGGTACTGGCTTACACATTAGGAACGCGCGAAGACAAAGTCTTTTTAGAATTGAAGCAATTGCTAGCGCCTTTTGGCATCACCCGTTTCTGTACCGATAAATGAGGTGCCTACACCCGCCATATCGAAGAGCAGGCACATCGAATCGTGAAGATACTCACCGAGAAGATTGAAAGAAAACACCTCACGCTCCGAACCCGTATCAAGCGGCTGGCTCGAAAATCCATCTGTTTCTCGAAGTCCGTTGTGATGCATGACACGATTATTGGATTGTTTATCAATCGCGAGGAATTTGGTCTTACCATTTAGCCAATCAACACATTTATAACACTACCCGGAAACTCTTGCAGACAATTCACACAAAGGAAGGTAACAAAATGGCACATCTTACCCAAGCCCAAGTGGCACACTTTAAGGAACAGGGGTACCTGGTCGTTGAAGACTTGTTTGACCCCAAACAAGACCTTGATCCAGTCATTGAGGAGTATGGAGGTGTCTTAGATCGGCTTGCCCAAGATTTATGTGATAAAGGCGAGATCTCTGAGACGTATGATGACCTGCCGTTTGGTGATCGACTGACCCAAATTTGCGCCGAATCTGGCAAGGTGCATGCGCAGTATTTCGACTTTTCGTTGCCACAGAAGAATGTGCAGGCGGATATCCCGATGTGGGTGGGACCTCAGGTTTTCCAGCTTCTGCGTAACGAGAAACTTCTCAATGCCGTCGAATCGTTGATCGGCCCCGAAATTTACTCAAACCCGGTGCAGCACGTACGGCTGAAGCCACCGGAGCACCTATGTCCCATCAATGAAGAAACCGGGCGTGTCCAGCTAGGCGCGACCCCGTGGCATCAGGATAGCGGTGTTGTTACACCAGAGGCGGATGAAACCGATATGCTGACGGTTTGGTTCGGCCTGTGGGATGCTACCATTGAAAATGGCTGTCTCGAAGTTATTCCCAAAAGCCACCGTGAGGGATTGCTTCAGCACTGCTATGCGACTGCTACCCCGTCAAGAGGATTTGCGGTTCACATCCCAGATCAATTTCTGCGTGCCGAAGATCGCGTACCGATTCCTCTCAAGCGCGGCGGTGTCTTATTTTTCCATCGTCGGAATTGTCATTGCTCTCTTCCAAACAACAGCGACAATATTCGTTGGAGCTTTGACCTGCGCTATAACCCAACGGGTCAGCCAACCGGGCGCAGTGCGTTTCCGGGCTTCGTTGCGCGCAGCCGCTCCAATCCAGCGAGTGAATTACACAATCCTGAGGAGTGGGCAAATCTGTGGTATGAAACGCGTAGCCGGCTCTCCCAGAGTGAAAACCCCACCTTCAACCGCTGGAAGGTCGACGATCCGGCCTGTGCTTGAGCATAGGTGTATGGGAGTGAGGGGGCGAGGAGCGAGGCAAGAATCTCGTCGCCTCACAGACCCGCTCGTGGTCGGAATCCTTATATCGAACTGACGATCAAGTCCGCAAGCGTATTGTCATCGTTGCTCGGCACCGCCGCCGGAATCCGCAGATCTTCTAAATCCGCCTCCACAACCTCCGGCACCTCAGTTGTATTAATGATATTTCGTTCTGGCATGTTACCTGCTCGCAACCCACATTGGTGGTCTCGATCGTAGAGGTAGGGCTTGTCCCCCGATGAGGCATCGAGACTAAGAAGCCTACCTGCGTTGATAGAGCAAAAAAAAAGCGCAAAGATCCGTGTCACGCCTGATACCTGACACAAATCTTTGCGCCAAAATTAACTACAAATCCTGACAATTATGATTGCGCCCCGATAGGATCGGGGCGATAGTATTCCCCCCCGTTTATCGCAGAAATTATATCAAAGCCACGAAAAGATGTCAAGAACTAGGTTCTGTTGACATTTGAGTATAAGGTTGTGGCATAATAGAAGAATGACGCCAATAACCTTACCTGATGAACAATGGAATAAGATATACCGGTTTCTTCTTAGCTGCCCCACCATCTATGTTGGCGACGAAGCTGCTACACGCCGCTTCGTCGAAGCGGTTCTGTGGGTGACTCGTAGTGGGGCTCAATGGAGACTTCTACCAGACACCTATGGCAAATCGAACACCCGCTACAAGCGGTTTGCTCGATGGTGCGACAAAGGTATCTTCACACAGATGCACCCCCACTTCGCCTCTGACCCCGATATCGAGTCGCTTATTGTGGACAGTACCATCTGCCGCGCTCACCCGTCTGCGGGGGGCGCCTTAAAAAGCTGGCGCCTTAAAAAAAACGGTGGCACTGAAAACCAAGCATTAGGTCGGTCTCGGGGCGGTTTCAGTACAAAAATTCACATCACCGTTGACGGACTAGGCAATCCCCTAAGAATTCATCTGACACCCGGTCAGAGACATGACATAACTGAGGCGGAAGGGTTGATAATCGGATATAACAGTGAATATGTGATTGGAGACAAGGGGTACGATTCGGACGCTTTTATCGCCGTTATTGAGGCGAATGGAGCGATTGCGGTGATACCGCCAAAAAGTCATCGTGTTGACCAAAGAACGTATGACAAACGCTTATACAAAGAGAGACATCGGGTTGAATGTTTCATCAACAAGATAAAATGGTATCGTCGTATCTTCTCTCGGTTTGAGAAGCTAGCTGTCCGTTATTTTGGATTTCTCAGCTTTGTCTCCACTCTTATATGGCTCCCTTGAAATGTCAACAGAACCTAATATCCATTTCATCTTTCACTTGAATCGGGTCCATAGCGATTCGGTCCTTCTGTTCCTTTACCAAATACGCCGATCCCTACGATTCCTGCGAATGGACAAAGCATCCACAAACCGGATTTATTCTGATCATGGAAACGCTTGATTGTGCGGATTGTTAACGACCAAAACTATAAAACCCCTAAAAGCACCGCGATATCAACAGATACGGACTTAAGACAGAAATCGCAAAGCCAAACAAAGAGTAGACTACCAAATAGACTAAGCATATAGGTTGGACAGCTCATACGGCCATTCCATGAAAACCAAAAACTCAAGAAATTGTAAATAGTTTCCATCCCTTCATTTACCCTTCCCTTCCGAAATATCCGATAATATCTTACTTTTCGATCGAAATTCGTTTGCTGATATGATAAAATAGTCGCGTACAAGGGTTTCCCCTGGCGACAAACCAGGGAAAACCCAAGCCGCATAACCATCCAAGTTATGAGCGAACCCATGGTTACACGACTTTGAACTATTATAACGCATTTTTGTCCCAAAAACCTCTTAAAAGACCACAAATCTGCGGTAATACACTCAAAATTGTCCAATTCATACCCAAAAAAGGGGGGACCGCTCATATATGTGAGCGGTCCCCCCTTTTTTTTGGGTCCAGGCGTCGCCTGCCACGACCCTGTTTTTCCCATTAACCTGTATCAGCGTGATACCACGAAAAAACAGGTGAGCGGGCGACATATCCTTCTTTGGATCGCTATGTGATCACCTCCTTTGCTGGTTGGTATATGGCGAGAAGACGGGCTGCTCATCAGCCAGCGGGCAGCCTACCCATTATATCATTTTTTTCTTGGTCTAGGATAGTTGATAAGACGGATGACACTGCTGGAAGTCCGGAAGAGTGCCTCAAAGTCATCAAGAATTGGTTTAAAGCCCGTTGCAATGGGTGGTGGGAACATCACTGCGGATTTAGCTTAGAGACGACGGACAATCCGGGATGGTTGGCTTCCTTTGAGTTATACACGACTGAAGCTGAAGCCAACTTGATATTAGCTAATCCACTTAATCGAAACGATGTGGATGTGAGTGTACAAAACGGGCGTCATATATTCCGAATCCTTGTCTGCGTGCCTTGAAGCATGCTCCTCGATAATTGTCGGTGCCGAGCGCCTCTTGGTGGACGCACGAAAGAGTGTGCCTGAAGGCGAGTACCCATTACCTAGAATTATTATTGGATGGATTGAGGATGGTGAGAATCCGAGGTTGTGTGATGGAGGGTTGTTTGGCAAAGCCGACTCGGAAATTTCAAATGTGCTACGCGTTCTCGGGTTTGCCAACACCGTAAAGATTCTCTCCGATGAAACATTCGATTTCGATCTAGATGCAGTTAGTTCAACAAAATCGTCGTCTACGACGCTAATCTTGATTCGGACGCTTCCCATAAAACCGGTCGAATTTCCTTGTCTCCGTACTGGTTTTGCCGTGTATGAACAGCGGGAGGATCAGTTTGTTCTGGCATCTTCAGTCTGCAAGTTTCATCATGAGAGCGGCAAAATCGCCATTAAGTCCACCTGCGATGAACAAGGGACTGTTGGTATTCACTACTGGTTAAAAATCAGGGATGTCATGACTGCGGGGTCCGTCAACGTTGTTTTGCAGAAGTGACTGCCACATACGGAACGAAATCACAAACGGAAAACCCCCGGCGTTCCTAACATCGGGGGTTTTCCATATCCACGAATTGTCACCGCATCGGTAGAAGGAATGGAGAATCCGCGATGAAGCAGATCTATATGATTCTTTTAGCCTTTTTGCTAATAGGCCCCAAAGCCGGAGAAAGCCAAATGGATGCCCAAACCCTCATCCGCCTGCTAAATTTTCAGACAACGCTCATCCAAGATACCGAGATCAATTTCCTATGGTATACGTCGACTATCCCATCATCGGGGACGCCAAGCTAGTGCTGCAGCAGTTCATAGAGGCCTGCAAAGACCTCCAAACCCAAGCATCAGCCGGAACGATAACAGTCGTGGAAGAGATCGCATTCGTTAGGCAAGAGTGGTTGAAGCAGTGGATGCCCAAGCTCACATCGGATGGAGTCCCCATCACTCCCTACTGCGTCATCTGGGAGTTCATGAACAATGTTGACCCGGCAAAAGCTATCGTCACCCACGACTCTGGAAGCCCTCGCGACCAGTTGATGCCCTTCTATCAGTCGGGAGGCCCTCGAACGTACCTGGGCTAGGGCAAGTCCCACGGGCTTGGACTTAACATCGGTGCGAAACTCGCCGCGCCCGACAAATTCGTGGTTAACTTCATGGGGGACGCCGCATTCGGGATGACGGAGCTGGACTTCGAGACGACTACCCGAAATAACATACCGGTCCTCACCATAGTGCTTAACAACTCCACCATGGCTATAGAGACAACGCATATGGCCCGATCCCATGAGCGATACGGGACCCGGGACATTGGCGGAAACTATGCCGATATGGCGCTGGCTATGGGCGGATGGGCGGAGCAGATAGAAGACCCCGCAGACGTTGGCACAGCAATCCGGCGCGCCAGGAAGGCCACCGAGGATGGGCAAGCGTCGCTGCTCGAATTCATCACCAGCGAGGAGATCGCCTTCTCACACAGGCGCCCCTTCTCACAGCTCACGATCGGGGATTCTTCGCATCTGAAACCGCAGAGACCGCTGAGTGCGTAGAGAAATTCCGATTTAATACTTGTAGGACTTACGCAGCCGATGTGCAGAACCTGCGATTTCACCGTATCGTGAATCTTGTATCCGTGTTTGTATCCCTGATTAGGCATTCCGAAAATCAAGCATTGCTTGCCGATACGCCTCCGGCACCCCGATATCAAAGCGCCTCCCTTTGACGAGGTAACCAGAGAACTGATCTTCTTTCCGCAACTTATCCAGACAAGAGGTCAACTGAAACTCGCCGTGCTCGCGAAAATTATGGGTGATGTTTTCTTCCAGGTAGTCAAAGATCTGCGGCGTCAAAACATACATACCAAACACAGTGAGGAAATGATCTGCGTCCATCCCATCCACATGAAGATGCTGTCGGGCATACTCTGCATCGGGCTTTTCGTAGAACTCTGTTACTGAAAGGATCGAGTCCGGCTCCTGCCAGGCGCCGGTCACACAACCGAAGTGGTGAAGTTTATCTACATGTGTGACCTTCAACCCGACTACGCTATGCCCGACACGATCATAGATATCCAGCAGTTGCCTTGTGCATGAAATCTCATTATCGGACGCATAGAGGTGGTCTCCCAGCATGAGCAGAAACGGTTCACCATTTACCCATTTTTGCGCACAAAAGACAGCGTGTCCGAATCCATCCTGAACGTCTTGTGTGACAAACGAAATGCGACATCCCAAGTTCATCAGGTGCCGGCAATATTCTTGATCTTCCTTCGACAGTTTGTTGAAATTCTCGATTGCCGGCGGCGTCTTGAAGAACTCTTCGAAGAGTTCCCGATCCCTGCTTTGCACAACAAGGCAGACCTCTTCAATTCCAGCATTGATTGCTTCTTCGACGATTGCCATAATGACGGGCTTGGGTCTACCGTCTCGGTCAATGATAGGGAAAAGCTCCTTCTTGATTGCCTTCGATGCGGGAAATAAACGAGTACCAAACCCCGCAGCCGGGATAACCGCTTTTCGCACACGCCGTCCCGCCTGAATGACCAGCTTTAAGCAAGACATCTTCAGGTCTCGCTCTATGATTTCGATGACCTTCTGCTGGCTCTCCTCATCTTTAACGATAAATTGCGCGGAGCCATCTCCCTGCGATCCAACCCCTTTCCCGCCTAATATGTACGGCTGAATCAGCGCGTAGTTGAGGACTTTGTGAAGCACGGGGGCAGTCAACTGCAACGGACAGGCAGGTTGAAGGTGCGTATCGAATTCCGCCTGTGCCTTTTTCATCAATTCTCCAACGCTGGCTGCATCCCCTTGGTGCAACGCTTCGTGTGCTTCGTGGGTTATATTCGCACTGATTGGGCCCAGATATTTCTGGACGTTCCTTTGCATCTTGTTCTCAGCAAAGGGATAACAGTGGTTCAGTTGATTCAGTATCTCCCGCGTATCCTTACCCGCACCCAGATCGACGATAACGAAATGCAGGTCTTTCGGCACGTTGATCTCTTCGACATCGATCCGGTCCCCGTCAAAGGTCATCATGATAGGGCGACTCCCATACGCGCAGCCTTGATCCATCCGACCACAACGGGAAGGCGTAGTGATCTCGCCGATGTAGGCATACTCCATTTCACCACGGACGGTCATTTTCAGGTCATAAACGCGGTTGAACCCGCGCGCAACAAGAACACAGATCGCCGCGCTTGATGAGAGGCCCTTCTTAACGGGAAGGTCGGTGAGGTAATTATCGATCTCCAGACCATGCACATGGTAGTGCATCAGAATTTGGTAGGCGACACCAGCGGCATAACTGAAAAAGCCCCCCTTTTCTGCTTCGGCAAGCAGCGTGTCACTTTCCATGGGCAATTCAAATGGTCCCTCGCGTGTGCCGTCACTCAGTGTGGTACGTAAAATCAGCTTGGTTGGATGAGGCTGCACTTCGGCATAAAGCCCTTGATTGGTGCCGGTGATGATTGTGTACCCTTTTTCTAAATCGGCGTTGGTACGACGATAGCCGCCGGCCCAATCGCTATGCTCACCAAAGAGACAGATACGTCCGGGCACAAAAATCCTCATTATTTTGACTCCAACTTGTGTTATCTTCTCTAGTGTACGATAGGCTCCCTGACGAGATCTGATTTGAAAGAGATTTGAGAAAATCGATACAATCACGCAGAAATCAGGCTTCTCATGGGGAATTTCTAGAGGCTCTAAAAATCCGTGTCCTCTCTCAAAGAATATGGTATAACACCGTCATTATACGGATTGGAACACAAAATACAAGAACGAAATCCATGAAAGAAACGAAAGGAGAAAGTACCATGGCGAAGGTCGCGCTAGACCAAGTATTGGAGCAAGTGAAGATGTTGATGCTGGATGAGAAGCGTCAGTTGCGGCAAATGTTGGATGATCTATTGGAATCATCTCCTCCAGAATCACTTGAGGAAGAGCTCGCACGAAGACTTCAAAAGGCCGGGCTAATTATCACTAGACCTCCCCCTATCACCGATTTCACGCCTTATCAAAACCGCAAATTGGTTAAAGTTAAAGGAAAACCGGTGTCCGAGGTTCTCATTGAAGATCGTGATAAATGGCAGCATATTTCTTCGACAGCAGTGCGCTTGTGAAACGCTACATAAGTGAGATTGGTTCGGCACGGGTTATGGGCATCACAGGCCCTGCGACGGACAACTCCATCCATATTGTGCGCATTACGGGGGCAGAAGCGGGTTGGACGGAGTAGCAATATCTCTGTGACCGAAGCAACCAATGCCATTTCGGACTTTCGCCATGATTTCACCAATGGGTATCACATCGTCGAAGTTTACATCTGGGCTGATTCAGCACGCCATGACCTTAGCCGAGACACATGCCTCATGTGGTTACGATGCTGTGCAGTTAGCCGCGGCTTTGACGGATCTTATCACCAAAACCTCACCAGCATTGTAGATTTTTTTTGTTGTAGACCGGGGCGACGGTGGGAGTGAGGGAGGCAATTGTCTGAATCGCGGATTGTTGCAGATTTATGGATTTCGCGAATTAAGGCTTTCGCCGGTACAGGTTTTAATCCGCGAAATCCGCGAAATCCGCGTTATCCGTTTAATTCGCGATTCTGATAAGGGAATACCGACAAACCACCATCAAAACTGGACGCCCGCAAAGAATCCGGGCCAAACACAAATGGTTACATCGACATCGTCCGGTCGGACCACGTGGCCGAATCCGTATCCAAAATCCGAAGTGTCCTGTCTATCTGAGACGAGGAGGTTGAGCGAAATCCCACCAAAGACACTAAACCACTTGTGCTGTTCCCAGCCGACTGCGAAGCGTAGTTTGTTCAAGAGGCTGTGTTCATCCTCCCACCAGTCATCCCAATCCCAATCATCGGTATAAAGCACCGGGCGAATCGTGGCATCAACGTTGAGAAAAAGTCGCTTACCGAGTGGAATATGCCCACCCATACCAAACCCCCACGACCATCTGCCCAAATCGCCGTGTGGATAACTGCCGACCACGAACAGGCTATAAACGTGTCGGCTACCGAGACGAATCCCAAGGTTTGCAACCTCCGTATCGCTACCCCACAATTGCAGGTGCAGTGGATTGTCCCTAACAAAGCTGATTAATCCGATCGGGATGCCGGACATCCGTCTGGAGACGTTGAGAAGCCCTACCTGCGACGTTCCCACATGTCCAGCGATATTGAGAAGTCCAATCTGTGTCCCAATCCCACCGGGCGCAATATTGACCATGCTAATCTGTGTGCCGGCAGTCGAGATGCCCGCGTTTTGGTGCCAGCCAAGCGCGATATTGCTGATTAGGCTGAGTTGCATCCCCTCCAAATGCCCGGTAATGTTACCGCCGACTGCGGTTTGTAGACTTCGACCTTGCACATTCCCTCCGACGAAGTTCAGTCCGCCGGCTGCCTGCCAGCCGCGAAGGTCGCGGGCGACGAGATTACCCCCGACTGCGGCTTGAACTCCCCGCGCACCTCCACCGACCACATTGCCGCCTCCTACCACTTGGAAGCCGTCAAGGTTGCCGCCGCTAACGTTGAGACCCACCGAGGCTTGGAAACCCTCCACGTTTCTGCCGGCGATGTTGGCACCGATTGCGGCTTGTAGACCGCGACTTAGCACATTCTCTCCGACGAGGTTTAGTCCGTAGGCGATCTGCAAACCCTGAAAGTTGCGCGCTGCAAAATTACCCCCGATAGCGGCTTGAATGCCTCGCACACTTCCACCGGCAGCATTGACCCCTACTGCCGCTTGAAAGCCATCAAGGTCGCCGCCGATGGCATTGAGACCACCCGAGGCTTGGAAACCCTCCACGTTTCTGCCGACAGTGTTGAACCCGGTTGAGACTTGAAAACCATCTACATTTCCACCGACGATATTGCCCACCCCAGCAAATTGCGCGCCCCGCGCTTCAAGGCCCTTCATGTTCAAAACCCCTCCCAATTCGATGCCATCAAGTTTCGTATGATAGCCCGCAATGATGTTGAGGGAAAGGTTCGTTGTGACATTGCGGTTGAGGGCACGAACTCCGACAGTGCTTATCCACGGAATCAGTGAAATCGTCACAGGCAGATGCAAATCGCTATCTTTTGCGGTTCGCGGCACAACACCACCATCCTTCTCTAAAGGGGAGAAGGGTTCTAAGTCGCGGGTGGGTTGAGGTGGAGGAACCTGGGTAATTCGGGGGGGCAATCCCTCATTGTTGATTACCGGCGGATCAATCCCTTGGTGGTTCAGCAGTGAGATATATTTCCCGTTATAAAAAACACGGGGTGTAATCTGCTGTGGGTAGCGTAGCTCATCGGACAGGTGGGAATGCCATTCCTCGATGCCGCGTGTCACATAATCCAACAGCCCCAACACCGTGACGGTCCCATCGGGGCTCGCTGCGCCCCGGTCTTGATAGTCACCGCTCAACCCTTTGAGCAGGAAGTAGGTGAACAGCCCATGTTTCAGTCGCGGAACTTCAGGCGCCCACTGGTTGCTATCACACGCAGTGAAGATGATGTTACTCTCTTCACTATAACGTGACAACGCCGCAACAAAGTGCTCCTTCGGTGCTACCCGACACGCATCGACGATGACAAAACGGTGTTTCGCGTTTGCGCGATTGAGAATCGCAAACAGATTTTCGAGACTCAGTCCACTGTCCACGAGTGGATCGGTGACATCCATCGGCAGAAAGTAACCTGTTCCATCGACATCCTCTCCATGCCCGGAGAGATAAACGGTCAGCAGATCTACCGCTTCAAGCTGAGCGTGTCGTTGGAGCTGCTCAATCACATTCGCCTTCGTCGGCTGAATCAGGCTATCGGGTGTCATCAACGTCACATTGACGCCTGCGTCTTGGAACACCTGCGCGACCGCTTTGGCATCATCAGCGGCATACTTGAGCGACTGGAAGGGGGACGGATAGGCATCCACACCGATAACAACCGCCCAATGTCGCATATTGACACCGCTCGCAGCCCCCAGCTGGAAATTACCACCACCGGCAAGAGCCAACGCCCGCTGACTCACCTCTATCGTCTGCCCTTTTATCGTCGTGAGGGTTAATGTTTTCTCCTGCTCCACCATCAAGTCGGTAGGGAGAAACGTCTCATCGAAGCGGTTTTCTGGGCCCTCAAGGACAGGTTGCCACGCCAGATTCCACTGTTTGTGGTCGTTCTGGACGTGCTGAACGAGTTGTCGGTACGTCAGTTTGTCGTGCCGTTGCGCCCCAATCGCCTGATTTGCAGGACTTAGCAAGTGGGAGAACATCCGCCGATAGAGGGAATAGGTCATCGCGCTGACAGGTAGATAGGTTTTGCCAATCGGGATGCGTAGTTCGTGAACGACTTGATTGTAGGCAGCAGCCGCCAGCAGTAGTGCAAAATCAGCGGATTCATCTAAGATGTCCTCCGTATGGCTTACAGTCTGGGTAGGTTGAACGTTTGCCGTTGGGGTATCCGTCACCGGCGTGCCTTTGGGTCGTCCCAGACGAATCTCTCGGAGTATATCGCCGGAGTAGCATGTGTCGATAATGCAGGAAACCTCCCGCGTCGGAAGCTCTTGGAGTAAGATGTTGAGTTCATCATCCAGCAGGTACGTCTTTGGCGATGCCAGATTTGCGTCCACAGGCAATAGGGCTTCGTCGTTCCTATCCGGATATCGCCCCTTCGCTTCATCGCCCGGAAAAGTTCCGAGTTTGTCAATAATCTGCGTCCCGTGTCCGCTAAAATAGAAAAGCAGGCTATCAGAAGGGGTCAGGCGTCGGCTGAGTTCTCGAAATTTACGCTGAATCTGCGCCTTATTCGGATTGGTCAGGATGTGCATCTGCGTCTGTGTGACGCCGTGCGTAGAGAGGACCGCTTCCATCAGCTTCAAGTCGTTTGGCGGAGCGTCAAGCTGCAAGTTTGGATTTGCATAGTCCCAAACACCCACCAGGATGGCGTGTTGCTCGGCGTGGGCAAACTGTGAAAACATCACGAAAAGACTAAAGACCGGAAGCACCCATCGAATCGTTGACCCCAAGCTATTTTGAGACATTGTGCGCTCCTTTCGTAAAATTTTCCAGCAGTTCTAAAAAACGCCGCTGCTCGAGCGATAGCTTCTCCGCCAAGGCGTCGCGCTCAACGGTGGTAAGCGAACCCAATTTGAGTCGAGATTGGTAGAGTTCGACCAGTTTGACGTGCATCGCGAGGTCTTCGGGATGCATCTTCAAAAACGTTTCAACCGCTTCGATTGAGGCGGCGAGTTGTCCTGCGTTCGTTGGTTCGGGCACAATGAGAAACTCCAACATCCCCTCCGCTGAGAGGGGCGGGGGCCCCGTATTTTCACCGCCCTTTCGTGCGCCCCACTCTATCGACAGATTGAGCGGGGAGAAAATCGACACAGCGAACATCAAAATCACCACCGCGCCTGCCGCCGAAGGCACCCACAACGGTATCCGCATTCCAAACCACTTCCGGATGCGCGTCCAAAATGACGGTTGCTCAAGTGGCGGCACCTGTGGTGCTTTCATCGGAAAGTGTCCAGCTCGGACGGCTGCCCCGAGGTCGTGCAGCGATTTTTCTGTCTCTTGCAAAATTGTATGTCTCCGCTCGCATGCTTCACATTTGAGAAGATGGGCGCGGATGGGTTTCGATGCGCGAGCGGACAAATCTTTATCAATGTAGTGGAGCAGTTTTTTCTGCACACGACTGCATTTCATCGGTGTTCAACCTCCTTTTATGATGGGCTGTGGGCTATTGTTGTCTGAATCACGGATTAAACAGATGACGCAGATGACACGGATTAAGAACCAACTCTATCGGGTGGTAGGACGCGCTGTGTACCCCTTATGGAAGCGCATAGAAGCCGCGGGGGCTGTGTCGCCGTTTTCAAAAACCTGATTTTCCATGAGAAAGAGGCACCCCCGGAATAATGAGCACCCCTCAAATCGATAAATCCTTTGCGCCTTTGCGTCCCCCGAAATCGGGATTAAGAAACTCGCGCCCTTGCGTTGAATGCTTGAATTTATGATTGAAAATTGCTTAAAACGTCATCGTCACACCGAGATAGGGAAAGAACGGCAATTGATGGAATGCCTCCTTTTCGATGGACGCATTGGAGTTCAACTCGCGGGTGTACTCGCGTCGGTAGGAAAACTCAAGGACGTTCTTGTGGTTATAGACGTTGAACAATTCGAGGAAAACCCCCATCTGCCAACAGTTGAAGATGAACGACTTTTTGATGCGGATGTCGAGCCGATGAAACGGGGGCACGCGCAACGAATTGACCTCGCCCAAGATGGGGACATTAGAAACCACTATCACCTCACCGTATATCGCATCCGTTTTCTGCACCTTACGCTCCTCGAAGTCGATCGTGGGCGTGTACGGATTCCCTGTCGAATAGCGCCATTTTACACCGATCTCCCATGTGGGCGACAGATTGTAACTTCCCACGAGTGTTGCCACATGCGTCTGATCGAAAGAGTAAAGGTGCATGGGGGCGTCGGGATGTTCGCGCCGCCGCGAGCGTGAATAGGCGTAACTGAGAAAGCCGAAGAACCGCTTGCCTTGACGATGCCGCAGAAGAACCTCCGCCCCCCGTGCAAACCCTTCGCCCTGATTGAGATATTTCGACACGTTATCCGTCATGATGATTTTGTCAAGGTCTTTGTAATAGCCCGCGAATTTCAAGTGGATTGATGGCGAAATCTTCCGCTCGACTTCGAGAACGTAGTGCGTAGCAGTACTCGATTTGACATTGGGGTTACCGATGTCGGGCAAAATGTACCGCGGTTGTGGTCCCTGATTGTATTGTCCATACAAGAGGCGAATTTCTGACCTGTCTGACACCTGAAATTGGAGACTTGCCCGTGGGCCGACCGATAGCTCGTCCGTGGAGTTCAAATAGGTGGGCCGAACCCCAAACGCGGCGGAGACGAAAGGAACGGGAGTGTATCGGGCTTGCAGATAACTTTCGAGATGCGTAAAACGTCGCGACAAGTCCAGTTTTTCCAACTTATCTTCATCTAATTCAACACCTGCAAAGAACGAGAAATCTTCGTCAAACCTGTCAGGGTCGGAGAGGAGACTCGATACGCTCCTGACCCCGCTTGAAAAGAGGACGCCTGACTCTAGTTGATACCTCGAATTCAATTTGTAAATCAAGTCCTCACGAAGTTGATACGTCGGCTGGTCGTCTTGAAAGAAAAAATAAGTTGCATCATCCACACCGTGTGCGACTCGGGAGAGGTTATAAGACCGGGAGAGTGTCAAATTTGAGGTGAGTCGATCGGTGAGATGGGAGCGAAGATGAATCCCCTGAGCATTGAACCCGTTCTTATAAGAATAGTACTCAAGTTCAGCACCTTCCTCAAACTCCGCTTCAATATTGAAGAAGTCGCTCGTGGCAAACGCATTGAAGGTTAGCTGATGCTTCTCGCCCAGGTCATAGCTGAACTGCGCCTGATAGTCCCAAAAACGCGGGAATGCCGTATTCGGGCCCAGTTCCTCATCCGCATCCAGATTAATCAACAACGGCAGCAACAGGTCAAGATAACTCCGCCGCCCTGCAACATACCACGCGCCACGAGCCCCGATTGGCCCTTCCACCATCCCCTCGGAATAGAGCATGTTGATATTGAACTTGCCCGCGACTCGCTCCTGATTGCCATGCCGCGAGTGGATGTCAATAACCGCCTGTGCATCCGAGCCAAATTCCGCACCGAACCCACCGGCGTAGACGTCTATCCGCTTGATAACCTCGGTACTGATGGTGGAGACGATTCCGAAGAAATGGTATGGATAGCCTATCGGTAAGCGGTCGAAATAAAAAACGTTATCTTCCGGGGCACCGCCGCGAATGTAAAGCGAACCGTCGAAATCGTTGGCAACAATGACCCCCGGCAACGATGGCAATGCCCGCAACGCATCGCCCGCTGTCCCTGGCATCCGCTTGATTTCAAGGCTTTGCAGACTCTCCTGACTCACTGTCGCCGGAAATCGCTCTGCCGTCACAGGCACTTCCTGCAACAAAAGAATTCGTTCAAGGTAGATTTCGACTTCCGTGACTTCTCCCGGCTTGACGGTGGCGGTCGTCTGGTCTGCCAAGCGATAGCCTTCTGCTGAAATGCTGAACGTATACTCACCCGGCCGCAGGTTTTCAAACCGAAATTTGCCTGCCAAATTTGTCACTGTCTCTTGATTGACCTCCCGCAAGCGAACCTGCGCCGAAGTGATATGGTCACGGCTGCCTTGCCTGTAAACCGTTCCGAAAACCTCGCCCGTTTCACCTGCGAACGAAACAGGAATGACGGACAGATACAAACTTATCGTCAATATCAACATGCGGTGTTTCACTGTTGTGTCTCGCTATCTATTTCTCCTTTTAGAAACCGAGTTTTTTGCCAAAAACTCGGTTTCTGCGATATGTACTAATCCCCAAAGAAATAGGACGCCAAGCATGTTGCGAGTTGTCCCCTTGCATGATGGAGACGACTTTTCACCGTCCCCTGCCGGATGCCGAGCCGTTTGGCAATCTTTTTTTCCGGGAGTTCCTCGACGTAGAATAGCCAGACCACCTGTTGATGAATAAGGGGAAGTTCCGAGATGGCGTCCCGAACGACCGTCAACTTTTCTTGAAAGAGGACGTGTGTCTCCGGTGCGCGGGAATCTGATGGTATCTGCCCAGCCTCAAAATTTTCGTCGTCAAGGCTACCGAGTGCATGTCTGGCAGCAGTGCCTTGACGACGCGACCAGTTCCGAACCACATTTTTGGCAATCTCGTGTAGCCACGCCAGAAACGCCGCTTCGGATCTGTCCCTGACCGTCTCGCGGTTTTGGTGCGCAATCAGAGCGACTTCGTTGTTGATATCCCTCCGGTCTTCCGGTTGGCTGTGTGTGTAGTAGACGCGACACAGTTCATCAACGAATTGTGCAATCTGGGCGTGATATTTTCCGATATCCCTTGCCACAATCTCCCCCTATCCCTTTAAGTGTCGCAGGGGATGAAAAGGTTTACTAGATTTTTCAACAATGCTATCGTTTGAGAGTGTAGGAGTTAACGGTCCGCGCAACTCATTATTCCGCAAGACATCTGTCTTCTCGTCCCCATTGAGAGCGTTAAGATTTACCAGCCCAACCTAGACTGACACAAGTCCCTAGGTTCTGTTGACATTTCATTGGGTAAGGTTATTGGCATCATTCTTCTATTATGCCACAACCTTATATATGCCACAACCTTATACTCAAATGTCAACAGAACCTAGATAATCAGGGGCATGTGAGCGTGTATTCTAGAAGACAAGGAAGTGTTCGTTGGGGTGCACAAATCGGCGAACCCTCCGTAAGTGTGCTGACGCTGTAGAACTATACGACATCGAAAATCGAGAATAAACGTGAGTTGCCTGGAGAAGTTTACAAGCTACTCCCCTCTGCTGACTTGAAAGTGTTTGAACTCCTATTTCTCGATGGACGTCGGATGCTCTTCGAGGTCGTTCCTTAGACATTAACTAGATTGTTCTTTACTGTTTCATCAGCTTTCATTTCAAGCATCGTGTCGAATCGCAATAGGTTCAATGACCGGCAAAATTCGTTCGTAATGACAGTAAGTCCTGTGACATTGAAATCAGAATCGGATAAACCTTTTAATTCGCCGATGGAAAACGCTAACTACGCGGTTATCATCGATGAAGCAAGCGATTGAGGAAGAACTTATCCTTGATGTCCTGCAAAATTGCACCACGTACAGGTCGTACTACAAGCTCGCCAAAACTGTTGAGGGCAACCCTGATATAATATCAAGTGGCTGTATTGGAGCAGACACCATCTTCTAGGCGGATCGACATGAACAAAACGTGCATTGTCCGATGGACTGATGAGGAACATCAACAATTGAAATAATTCCTCTCCACAGGGCAGGGCTGCTGCCTATAAGATTAAACATGCAAACATGTAAAAATCGATGCCAGTGCGACTGGAGCAATCAACAGATACGCAAGCCTTCTCAGACCAACCCAACACTGTAGCGGGCGTGCGACAGTGATTCGTGCTCGAAGGTCTACAGGATGCTATTAACCGCAAGAAGTGCCAAACACCACACTATCCCCCCAGGCACGGGAGTTGTTTGAACATCATGGAAATCGGACTCAGTGTGTTTAACGCAACAAAGCCTTTCTTAACTGAACACCGTATATTTAGTTACAAAAAATTTGCTGCATCTCAGGAGAAACTGGAACATGAACCTGCAAGAGCGAATGGAATTGGCTGGGCAGTGCCTTCTTGCCTGGCTCGATCCAGAAAAGGAATTCTTACCCGTCGGCGGCTACGAAGTCGCCCATAACGTGGGACGCTGGTGGGACGCAGTCCTGCGGCTCGAAGATTTTATTGGGTTTGTGATTCCCGCCGAACTAGAGGGGGCGATGCTCAGGAATCTTCAGCGGCTGACCGACAATCCAGATGGATTGCTCATGAACCGAACCAACACCCCTAGGATTACAGACAAGGCAAAGATTAATTCGCATAACTTCCGGGAAGCATTTATGGCCTTCAATGTCCTCGTCCGTTACCGCCAGAGTGCGTGGGCTAGGCGCGGGGGCCATCACCTCCTCGAAACTATGACCGGTGTTTGTGTGACAACGGTCATTTTGACTTTGCAAAATTGCGTTGTTGGGGCCGAGTCCCCTTCACCGATGACCCATCGCATACGGAAACGGAACGCAATGGCTAGTTCGACGGCACAGCCACTACTGGTCGCAGCTTGGAGGCGCCTGTTTGGTTTTTCGAGACCACGGGCGATGCCCTGGCTCTTGATGTGGCCCAGCGCATCGTACGGCATCACCTGATTCATTTGACAAATACGGACGGCTCCATGCGACAAGAGATCATCCATCCCGAAAATATTGGGCACAGCCATTCTTTTCAAGGAACGCTCCGCGGACTCTTGCTGTTTGGCCTGCTAAGCGGACAGAGGAAATACGTGCAGGAAGAGATGCCCTTCTCGGGCCAGCAGTACAGCTTCAAATGGCGTGGCGACGAGATTGTGGAAGTATATTCCCACGAAGGACCGCTGCCATTTTATCCAGCGCTGTCAGATATCCTGACCAATGCGAACAAAACGCTCCAGCGGACGAAACCCCTCCTTCGCGCAAAGCGTCGGTGAGGCAGGGAAGGCCACGACGCTGAGCTTTGTCGTTACGTATCACCATTTTCCGCCGTTTTCCCCGTGGAGACTCCTCACTGCCTAATCAAGCTCTTCTCTTTCTACGATGAAACCGCCTTCGACCCCTTTGGTGGTATAGGTACGGCAGCAATCGCCGCGATAGAATTGGGACGGCGGAGAATTTGCTTTGAGCAGAATCCCGACTCCGTGACAATCATTCAGGACGGCTACGCTGTACCTCGTAACTACCAATGTGGACTAGCACACTGAGCACGAATTGCTAACTTTCCACTGGCTGCGGATTTCTCAACCTTCTGCAAGATATTGGCTTTGTACTTGATTGAATGTTAGGAATGTAACTGTGACGGAGAAAACCTCCAGTGTTCGAGGTGAGTGCATTGTAGACAAACTCAAAATCCGTCTAAAGTATCGTTGGGGCGGTATAGGGAAGCCAACTCAATTTGTCATCGCTCGTGTTGCATTCATGACCGCAATCAGCGCCACGCCCATATCCGCAAACACAGCTCCCCACATCGTTGCAATCCCCACAAGACCCAGTATGATGAACACGGCTTTGATCGCAAAAGCTAGACCGATATTCTCCCAGACAATTCTGCGAGTTTTCCTGCCGACTTCTATCGCTTCGGCGACTTTTGAAGGCGCATCAGTCATGATGACGACATCGGCAGTGTCTATTGCTGCATCGGAACCAACACCACCCATTGCGATGCCGACATCGGCTCTGGAAATGACAGGGGCATCGTTAATCCCATCGCCGACGAAGGCAATCTTATCGCCCTTTTGTGCGTTGCCAATCAGTTCCTCGATAGCACTCACCTTATCTTCGGGGAGTAACTCGGCAAGGGTATCGTCCAAACCCAGTTTTTGGGCGATACGCTCGGCGGCGGGTTGGTTATCTCCAGTCAACATAATGGTATGTTCAACGCCAAGCCGCTTCAGGGCTTCAATCGCCTCTACCGTATCTTCCTTGATTTCGTCTGCGATGACAATATACCCCGCGTAGCGGTTATCGACAGCGAAATGAACGACGGTCCCATTGACCTTGCAAATGTCGTGGTCAATGGCGTTTTCATGCAGCAGGGCGTCATTTCCTGCTAGAATCACTCGATTTTCTACTGTTGCACAGATTCCACGTCCTGAGATTTCTTTGTAGTCTTCAACGGCAGCAGCGTTTACGTCATCATCGTATGCTTCCTGAATGGATTGGGCAATAGGGTGATTAGAATGCGATTCGACAGTTGCCGCAAGACGAAGGAGTTCTTCTTCGGTGAAACTGTTCTTCGGAACGATTTCCGTCACCCGAAACACGCCTTTTGTCAGTGTGCCGGTCTTGTCGAAAACGACAGTCTTGACTTTGGTGAGAACGTCCAAAAAGTTGGAACCTTTGATCAAAATCCCCCGCCGGGACGCCCCACCGATGCCGCCGAAGTAACCGAGCGGAATGCTCACGACCAGGGCACAGGGGCAGGAGATGACCAGAAGTACAAGCGCGCGATAAATCCACGTGGAGAAACTCACGCCTGCAATCAGCGGCGGAAGCAGCGCGACAGCGAGTGCGCTGAAAACGACAACGGGTGTGTAGTATCGCGCAAACGTCGTAATAAATTTCTCTGTCTCCGCCTTTTTGCTAACCGCATTGTCCACAAGATCCAAAATCTTGGCAATCGAAGATTCCGCAAACGCCTTAGTGACTTTGACCGTGAGCGTTCCCGTTTTGTTAATCGTGGCAGCTAAAACGGGTTCGCCCGCTTCTACAGTTCGCGGCACTGGTTCTCCGGTCAGTGCAGAAGTATCCACCTGCGAACTTCCTGCGATAATTTCACCGTCTAGCGGAATTCTTTCACCCGCCTTGACCAGAATCGTATCTCCAATCCCTACTTCTTGCGGGGAGACGTTTCGCAGTTCTCCGTCAACCATTAAGTTAGCAGAGTCGGGGCGGATTTCCATTAGAGACTTAATAGCTCTTCGTGAGCGGCTAACGGAAAGGTCTTGGAAGAACTCACCAACCTGATAAAACAGCATTACCGTGACAGCTTCAGGGAGTTCATGGATCGCAATTGCACCGAGGGTTGCAACGGTCATCAGGAAGTTTTCATCGAACACCTTCCCACGAAAGACATTCCGTCTTGCGCTCGACAGTACGGTCCACCCGCTTAGCAGATAGGCAGGGATAAAGACGAAGTATTCGCCGAGACCGTGGAGAGTTGTGTGAAGCCTGCTGTTAAAAATCAAACCCAATAACAACAGCGTAGCAGTAACCCCAATCGGCGCGAGTTTGCGCTTTATGCTGAATGCTTTGCTTTCGTGTGTGTGGTGATGGTCGTCGCCACCTACCTGAACTATTTCAACATTAGGTTCCACCTGTTTAATGACACGACGGGCGGCTTCAATTTCATCGGTGTCAAGATATAATGTGGAGACAGCAAAGTTCAGCGAAACGTATCGGGTGCCTTCTAGTCCTTTGAGGTTTTCCTCAATCTCCGCCGCGCAGTTCGGACAGTCCAATCCTTTTAATTGGTATTTCAACATCACGTTTCCTCTCTGTCCAGTGAAGAAGGGTCAACAGATGAAATAAGCGAATATACCCAAAACAACCAGCACAGCACCGGTGATTCCCCGCTCATGGTGTTCCAGAAAATGGGAGCGGATCTTCTCGATTCCCCTTCGTCCCAAATCAACCAGCAGCAGCATGCCGAGCACTGTCACGACGAGGTAAATAATCGAAACAGCGCCGATGCCGAACCATCCCAAAGCGCTTGCCGAAAAATAGTAGGCCTCAATCTCAAGGCACGGCGAAAAGAACATCGCGGCGGTCAACGAGGTAATGATAGCGACCTTCGATTTCCGCGAGATTTTGCCGCTGTCCACATGATGGTGATGATAATGGTGTCCGTGGTTATCTTTGAAATCTAGGCTGAGATAAATCACACCCAAACCCAATAAAATTGAAGACGCCACGATGTGCGTAAAAACCTCGTAAGATTCAGAAAGTTTGTGGCCGATGAACCCGACAACAATCCCAATGAGAATTGTGCTCAGCGAATGAGCAATCCCGGTGATGGCTGTCACACCCAGTGTTTCTCGACGTGACCACTGTTCTGTCTTGCTGGTAGCAACCAACGGAATCCAATGGTTGGGTATCGCAGCGTGAATAACGCTTAACAAAAAGCTGCTCGTGAGAACCTGTATAATGCCTCCCATCTCTGTTCTCCGTATTCATCCATAGTTGTTAAGGAAACGAAGGGTCCTACGACCTCCCTGAACCCTTGGGAATGGCAACCACTGACCCGCATATCGTTCGCGGTGCTTTTACCGATGAACTATCTGAGAAATGCGGAATCTTCAACACCGCGATCATGTTTATATGTGCCACCCATCGATTTCCTATTTTTGCAAACACTGATTGGAGGGTTGACCTAACCCCACTTGTAGGAATAGTATATACAATCTAAAGAAATCCGGCAACCCTTTTTGTGACGAACGAGAAATCCCTCGCAGACTCACATACTCCCCATCTTCCTGCTCAATCCGATCATCATCGGTGCGGAAGAAATAATCTCTTGACAAGATTTCTTGTTTTTGCTACAGTAGAAATATATATGCAATGTGCCATAACATCGCCATAATAGACACTTGGGGGTGCTATTGCTGCGCTCCAGTGGATTGCTTCAAATGGCACACATTTTGCCCATGCAACCGGTGATGGATTCATATCACATTCGAGGAGGAAAATCAGATGCGAGAAAGAGATTATTATGAAGTGCTTGGTGTGAGCCGAAACGCATCTCCGGAGGAAATTAAACGCGCGTACCGCAAGATTGCAATGAAGTATCATCCTGACAAAAATCCGGAGGATAAGGCGGCGGAGGAAAAATTTAAGGAAGCCTCTAATGCATATCAGGTGTTGTCGGACCCGGAGAAGCGGAAAATTTATGACCTGCGGGGACATGCGGGAGTCCACGATGCTGGATTTCAAGGGTTCACAAATTTTGAGGATATTTTTGCCAATTTCGGAGATGTTTTCGGTCGAGAAATTTTTGGAGATTTTGGCGATGTATTTGGAGATGTATTCACCCGGCAGGGCCCCGGCGGTTTCGGGACACAGCGTGGAGGTGATCTGCAAACAAAACTGACCATTCCTTTCGAGGAATCTGTATTCGGCGCTGAAAAACGTATCCAGGTAAACAATAGAGCCCTCACCATTAAAATTCCACCGGGTATTAAAGATGGACAAACGCTGCGCCTTAGCGGTCAAGGTGAGCCCACCGTGGGTGGAAGGCGTGGATCATTGCTTGTGACAATCTCCGTTCAGCCGCACCCAAATTTTCAGCGGGAAGGTTTGGATCTCGTGACCCAGGCGTCGGTTCCTTTCACGCTTACCGCTTTGGGTGGAAAAATCCGTGTCTCAACGCTGAAGGGACATGTGCAGCTAAACATCCCAGCAGGAACGCAGCCGGGGCAGCAATTAAGATTGCGTGGACAAGGCATGACCGATGCGTCCAGGCGCAGAGGCGATCTTCGTGTACAGATTAAGGTCGAAATCCCACATTCCTTGACAAGAAAACAGAAGGAATTGTTGGAAGAATTTGAAAAGACCTTGTAAGTGGGAAGAATGAGTTAAGGGCTAGAATTACCAAACGCATTGCGCACTATTTTCGTTAAGTAGGAGGCCAAATGGAACAAGAAAGAACGTTAGTTCTGATTAAACCGGATGGTGTTCAGCGTAGGTTAATCGGCGAAATCATCGCCCGTTTTGAACGCAAAGGACTTAAACTGATTGGGCTAAAATTACTCAAACTTCCCCGTGAGCGAGCGGAGGCACTCTATGCACCACATCACGGGAAGTTTTTTTATGACTACCTGATTCAATTCATGACATCGACGCCGATTGTGGCAATTGCCCTTCACGGGAGGAATGCGATTTCGCTCGTCCGGATGTTAATCGGTGCGACGAAACCGACTGAGTCTGAACCCGGCAGCATTCGGGGCGATTTCTCGATTGACATCACCCATAACGTCGTCCATGCATCTGATTCCCCTGAGAACGCCCAACGGGAGCTAGACATTTTGTTCAATCCGAGTGAGCTCTTTGAATATCAGCGGATCGATGAAGCGATTCTGTATAGTCCGGAGATGTAACAGCATCTCGCGGACATAACGATTGAGGATTCTTGCGGTGGTTTCATTGAAACCACCTTCTCGTCTATGCGTTTTTTCTAAAGAACTCATGGCGGGTAGTTTCTTGGAAGTCTAATAGAGCGCAGCGAGGAATCCCCCCGTTAAGGTGCAAGAGATGCTTCCCTTCGTTGAGGCTGACGGGAAAAGCGCGCGTTTTACTCGCTATAAGTTCAAATACATCTTCGGCTCAATGTATCCGAAATTCTACACAAAAGGGCAAAAACAATGATCAAATTTGCACGCATGATAGTCATTTCCTCATACATGATTTTACTGAGTTTTCTTATCTGGTTGCTCAGTTGTGGTGGTAGCAGCATTGAAAATCCGGTCCGCGGATCCGAGGAAATCGACGAAACGCTATCACAGGTGGATCAGCAGATACAATCCCTCAATGTCAATGTTGAGGTGAGCAAAACTACCGTCCAAGCGAGTGAAACAGTGGAAATGATGGCAACAGTTGACGAAATTCGAGGGACAAACATCATCTTTAATTGGGTCAACACAACAGGTTATGGTATACTGAACCCCACAAACCAAAACACGGCGACCTGGACCGCCCCGAAAACGTTAGACACGGTTGAAGTCAGAGTTGAAATTCTCCAGCTCATTGTCACAGCAATTAGCCAGGTAGTTTCAGTCAAAGAATCGGGGGTGGATACAGATACGGAAGTTCTGACAGCAACCAAAACCATACTACTCACAGTCACAAATTGATTCGGGAGAGTGATAGATGACCGCATGTCCACCGGATGGTAGTCTCTACCCACGATGGCGTTTTTTTATCGCAAAAGCACAATATGTCGTAACCCTGCTCATCTTTATCTGCCTTTTGACGACAGATGCAGCCGTTGCCTCAACGAAAGCGTGGGGCTTATGGCATCGTGTCCGTAAAGGGGATACTGTGTGGGAAATTGCGAATAAGTATCAGGTTTCCATTCGGTCAATCCTTCGGGCGAACCAGATTGCGTCTGCACGCCGCCTTTCCATTGGGAAAAAGTTATTCATTCCTGGTGTTGTTTCCTCGCAACAGATCGATGGGACCTGGCATAGAATCAAAAGTGGGGATACTCTGTGGGCGTTTGCCCGAAAACACCACGTCTCAGTGAAAAGTCTGATGCATGTCAATAACTTGAAGTCTTCCACCACGCTTCAAGTGAACAAGACAATCTTCATTCCCAATCCCGGTGCAACAGGTTTCACTGCGCCATTGCGTGTTCCATTGATAGTGACCTCCGATTACGGCTATCGTTGGCACCCAATCAGCGGAAAGCGGCGGTTTCATCACGGCGTCGATTTCCGAGTAAAACGGCGATACCGTGTCTATGCATCAAAAGTGGGAACAGTTGTTCGTGCAGGGTGGTATGGTGGATACGGAAACGTCGTTGTTATTAAGCATACTGGTGGGTACACAACATGGTATGGACACCTGTCTACCATTCGGATCAAAGTTGGTCAAAAAGTAAGGCGCGGACAAGTTGTCGGTTTATCTGGGAGGAGTGGCCATGCAACAGGACCCCATCTGCACTTTGAAATTCGATGGAAAGGTAAAAGCGTCCATCCCGCTAACTACCTCCGGATGCCGTAGCCGTTGGCATCAGATCTGGGTTGGGAGCGTGGTACTCTGGCTGATGTGCGTTTTCATTGCTTCGGCTTCCTTTCGCCCTGAGATTGGTACCAGAGCACTCGGTATGAGCGGGGCGTTTATCGGCAATGCGGATGATCCGACGGGGACGCTCTGGAATCCGGCGGGACTTGCAAGCCTTCAAACGGGTAGTTTGGTTTATGACCTTTCTCAAGGCGCATTTTCGTTCGGGTATCCCATCCACCGCGTCGGAACACTCGGCTTTAGCGCCTTAGATCTGAATGGTGAAGATCGGTTTTTCTACGACCATCCGAACAATCCGGTCGGAACATTCGAGCGAGGATCTAATCAAGTCATCCTGTCTTATGCGCGGCCGATTGGCAGGGGGTTACAGGTTGGCGGGAATCTTGGATATAGTCGCGCCCCGAACACCGGCAGCCGATGGAAACCAAGTTACGATCTGGGCGTCATTGTGAAGATGCCCCCGCGCTTAACCCTGGGGGCAAGGCTGAGAGACATTTCCGGGGTTGCCATCCCAGATGGAAACGGCAAAATTCTGAGGCAGTTCGATCAACAATTCGCCCTGGGAGCAACGTGGAAGCCGGTTCGACCCCTTCAGTTGAGCGGCACATTGGACACAGCGTTGTGGCAATTCAAGGCAGGCGTGGAAGTTGGAGCCTACGGGCTTTCGCTTCGGTCGGGTGCGGCAATCGACCTCAGAGCGCCTGATCAAGCACCAAATTGGAGTTTGGGATTTTCGGTCAATTTACGCGGCAAACACCTCCACTACGCCTATTTGAACAACCCTGATTTGGAATATAGACATTTCCTTGCTCTCGGTTTTACATTTGGCTCACTCACACCCTCTCTAACTCCTCCTTCTGAAGTCGGAGAACCACTCCGCAACCTGCAATTGGAACAATCGCCAACCGATGATGGGAAGGACGCTGCTTCCCCAACCGAGCAGATTGCCAATCGGTATAGCCTTGAGGTTGAATTGATCCTCGCCATGATCAAAACGGAATCAAGTTTCAATCCCAAGGCGATCTCGAGCAGCGGCGCGGTTGGGCTGACGCAACTGATGCCACCAACCGCACAAGACCTTGGGCTAAAGGTTCCAACCTATCGAAACATACGCAAGCCACAGCCAAATTCAGCGGTAGATGAACGCTTCGATCCCCGCAAAAACCTGGAAGCGGGGGTCAGGTATCTGAGTCTCATGTTGAAAAAGTACGATGGAAATTATGTTCTGGCGCTCGCAGCTTATAATGCCGGTCCGGCAAATGTGCGAAAAAATGTCCCGTTAATCCGCGAAACCGAACGACACGTTGGCAAAGTCCTCAACTACTATTACCAGTACAAAGCAGGTCTACAACTGAAAGATGCCGCCCTCCAGAAACTGGATGCGGTTCTCGCAGGGGCCCACCCCGATTTTTGATCGGTGTCCCTCCGGGTTCCGAATCCACGCTTTACGCTTTCCCTCCTCCCCAATCTATCAATCCTGCCCAAAAAAGACCCAAATCTCAGTAGTAGCCTTACAAAAGTCCTCATCTTTGCTAAACTCGCAGCAGATAAGTACGTCTAATGAGCGTTCTAGGTTCTGTTGACATTTGACGGATTGAATCAATCTCCGTTCCGAGAGTCTTCGACCTGATGTACCTTGAGGCAATTTCGGACAACTGTTTTGGTTTTTGGCGGGTCGCACGATGATTACAGCGTTTGCCGAATTCGCGACAGCGAAATGTCAACAGAACCTAATGAAAGCGCTTCATTGGTGAGGGCCCCAACGCCTATCCGCCCGCATTAGAAAGGAGTGATTTCAGATCCGCAGTTTATTAAGCCTTAGGAAGTACGTTGTCCGCTACCGATTCGCGGTTATTGCGAGTTTTTTCTTTGTGCTTGCGACAAATGGTGTCATTGTGATCAGTCCTAAGCTCCTGAAGTGGGTCATCGATGATTTGACGCGAACGATAACCCCGCGAAAGGTTTTCTTTTACGCCCTTCTTATTTTCGGCGTTGCCATTGTTGGCGGTGTGCTTCGATTTGGTCAGCGACAGGTTATCCAGAGCGCGGCGAGGCGGATTGAGTACCACCTGCGGAACGACTTTTTCACGCACCTGCAAAAACTGTCCGCCGCCTACTATAACGATGTCCGTACCGGCGACCTCATGGCGCGAGCGACAAGCGACATGAACGCTGTCCGTATGGTTCTCAGCAGCGCAATCTCGTACACCGCAGATGCCATCGTCTTTTTTGCGCTGGCGCTGATCATCATGCTGCACATCGACGTGACGTTGACGCTTTTCGCGCTGTTACCGTATCCAATCCTCGCGATCTTGATTCGAGAGCTTGGCAAGCGTGTCCACAAACATTACGAACGCATCCAGGAAGCCTTTTCCACAATGAATACTAAAGTGCAAGAGAACCTGTCTGGCGTGCGTGTTGTCAAAGCCTACACGCTTGAGGAGAGCGAGGTGGACGATTTTGAGAGACTCAACCAGAACTTTGTAGAACGCAACCGCGCCCAGGTCCGGCTCATGACCTTCTTCTTTCCGCTGTTTCGATTTTTGCCGGGGCTCGGCGTCGTTGTTCTCCTGTGGCTCGGCGGCGCCCGCGTGATTGAGGGAAAGATCACGTTGGGTGACTTTGTGTCTTTCAACGCCTATTTGATGATGCTCATCCGTCCGATGATTACGTTTGGATTCGTTGTCAATTCCTTTGAACGCGGCGCGGCTTCGATGGAACGAATTAACAAGATTCTCGACGTACAGCCGGAGATCTCCGATGGCGAAACCGCACGCCATGACATCGAAACGATTCATGGCGAAATCGAATTCAGAAACCTCAACTTTGCTTATCCGGAAGGTACACCGGTGCTCAGGAATATTGACCTCAAGATCGAACGTGGGGCGACAGTTGCAATTGTCGGCGGGACGGGCTCTGGTAAAACGACCCTGGTCAACCACCTCCCTCGCATTCGCCAAACCGAGCGTGGGATGGTTTTCATTGATGGCGTCGATATCCAGGACATCCTCCTGCAAATCCTCAGATCCAATATCGGTTTTGTTGAGCAGGAGCCGTTTCTCTTTTCCGATTTCCTGCGAAGCAACATCACTTACGGCGTCGAAGAGGCAGGTGAAGTCGAGATCAAGGAGATGGCGCACACTTCCGATCTGCTAGCGCAGATCGAGGAGTTTCCTGATGGATTAGACACCTTCTTAGGTGAGCGAGGGGTCACAATCTCCGGTGGACAGAAGCAGCGGACGGCGTTGGCGCGCGCCATTATGGTCCGTCCGAAGATCCTCATCTTGGACGACGCTTTTGCTAGTGTGGACACCCATACGGAGGACACCATCCTCACACGCCTGAAGGAGATTATGGAAGACCGTACGACTATCTTGATTTCCCATCGAATCTCGACCGTCAAATCAGCGGATCTGATCGTCGTTCTGGAAGATGGGGGGATCGTCGAGCGCGGCACGCATGAAGAGCTACTTGCGCACGACGGCATTTACGCACACATCTACAAGAAACAGTTGTTGCAAGAAGAGCTTGAGAAACTCTAACACCAGGAGGTTTCATGAATGTTTGGTAGTGGTGGCGGTGGCGGTAGTCGTCTCTACGACTATAGCGAAGAGGAACAAGACCTTGGTAAAGTTTACGACCGCGTGTTGATGAAGCGCCTGATTGCTTATCTGAAACCATATCGCCTTGAAGTTGTACTCATCGTGTTTCTGATGATCGGCAACACGCTGTCTGAGGTGATACTGCCACTTTTGATTCAGCGCGGCATTGACCACTATATTCGACCAGGGATGCTGGTGGGACTGGAAACGATTGCGACTTATTATGTCCTTGCCCTGATGGCGAAATTCATATTCAGCTATTTTGAAGAGTACCGAATGCAGATGGTGGGGCAGAAGGTCATGTATGATCTGCGCATGAAACTCTTTTCGCATCTGCAACGGCTGGATGTCGGTTTCTTTGATCGCAATCCGGTTGGACGGCTGATGACCCGCGTGATGGGCGACGTCCAGATACTCAATGAGTTATTCACGTCAGGAATTGTCACGGTCTTTGCAAACCTGTTGAGCATCCTCGGCATCGTCGCAATGCTGCTATATTTGAATTGGAAGTTGGCGCTCGTGACCTTTACAGTGGTACCAATCATCTTCGCGGCGACGACCGTTTATCAAGTCTACTCCCGCCGCGCCTTCCGCGATCAACGAAAATATCTCGCGCAGATCAACGCCTTTCTGAACGAAAGTATCGTCGGCATGACCACGATGCAGTTATTCACGCAGGAACCGCGTAGCTTCTTGAAGTTCGACGAGAAGAACCAACAATACCTCGGCGCGAATCTGCGCAGCATCTTCTACTTCTCGCTCTTCTCCCCGATGATTGAGGTCTGCGGTTCGCTCGCCCTGGCGGTTATCATCTGGTATGGCGGCGGGCAGATTCTACAAGACACCATAACCTTAGGTACGCTGGTCGCTTTTATTCAATACAGTCAACGCTTCTTCTGGCCCATTCGGGAGCTCAGCGAGAAGTACACAATCTTCCAGAACGCGATGGCGTCGTCTGAACGGATTTTTGACCTGATGGATACACAGCCGACAATTGTGACCCCGCCTCCGTCCAAGTTGAACGGCGAAATTGAGTTCCGCAATGTCTGGTTCGCTTACAACGCCGAGTATTATGTCCTGCGCGATGTCTCCTTCAAGGTGAAGGCGGGCGAAAAGGTCGCGATTGTGGGTCACACAGGGGCGGGCAAAACATCGATCATCAACCTGCTGTGTCGATTCTACGAAGTAAACGAGGGACAAATTCTGATTGATGGCACGGATCTTCGAAGAATGGAGTTGCAAGACCTCCGGCGTGCTATCAACATTGTGCAGCAGAATATCTTCCTGTTTTCCGGGACAATCGAGAAGAATATTAATCTGGACAATCCGGAGATTTCAAAGGAGGATACGATTGCCGCCGCAAAAGAGGTGCATCTGGATGGATTCGTTCAGAAGATGCCGGACGGCTACGCGACTGAAGTCAAAGAGGGCGGGGCGGGATTGTCCGTTGGTCAGAAGCAGCTTGTCGCTTTTGCGCGTGCGCTGGCTTCAGACCCTGAGATTCTCATCCTCGACGAAGCGACTTCCAGTGTGGACACCGAAACCGAACTCCTCATCCAGGACGCGCTCAGTCGCCTGATGGCAAATCGCACGTCGATTGTGATTGCGCACCGGCTGTCAACCATTCAGAACGCCGACAAAATCATCGTCATGCACCGGGGCGAGATTCGAGAGATGGGGACGCATAACGAACTGCTTCAGGAGCGGGGCATCTATTATCGGCTGTATCAGCTTCAGTACAAGGGGCAGGAGGTTGGTTGACAAGGCGGCTCCGGCACGATATAGGTATTCCGAGCGCCCATATTAAACAATGTCCGGCAGTCTCGTCCATTGATCTTTTGACGTATTCTTCCCATTTTTACCTCCCTGATATGATGGTACTGCTGCGTGAAATAAATTCCTGACAACAAGAAACCATCGAGCATAAAACGCCGATTCTACAAGGGTTTGAAGCCCATTCACCAAAACTTAATTCACACAACAGTATGCATCGTACACACTAAAATACTGCGCTGCAACCGTATCGGTCCCGGATTTGATGGCACAGAGAACGAACGAGGCGCACATCAGTCACCGGCATGTCGCCGATCGACTGGATGCACCGGTTGGGCGGGATCGCTGCCTGAACCGACCTGCTGAACGAAGCGAACCGCAGGCACTGCTCGACCCTCCTGGCAGCCTCTACCACAACTGTACCTAGCGCAATTTCCGCAATAATTATTCACCCGTCATCCGCTGTAAGTCTACCTCAAGACTCTTAATTATGGCAAGGGTGCCCGGGTCTGGCTCAAGCTGGTATGCTTTTTTATACGCTTCGAGGGCAGCTTCCGGGTCTTGCAGGAAGGCGTGATGAATCTGTCCGATCCACTGGTAGGCATCAATTTCAGTTGGATCTAGCGCCACGATTTTCTCATAAACCGCAAGCGCCTCGTCGTAAGCACGTTCCTCCCCGCCACGCCGGAGTACAGCCGCTCTTCCGTAGAGCAGTCCAATAAGTTCCCCTTTGGCTTCTGTGAAGTCCGGATCGCGCCTGACCACCTCCTCAAGAACTGCGATCCCTTTATCTTCCAGCCCGGCAAGCTGTGCTTGCTCCTCGTCTGTGAGTTCCCGATCAATGAACTGGTAACCCTGAAGGAGACTGCGGTAAGTTCGTGATAATTGCAGTCGAGCTTGCAGACCGGTGGGCGCGGATTCAAACGGCAAGTTAATCAAGTCCGGATCATTTTCGACCGCCTTCTCGTAGTAAACAATCGCTTGCTCATATTGCTTGGTTCCTTGGTATAATACGCCTAATGAGTAATGCGCCTCTGCATGCATTGGGTCTTCCTCTACTACCTTCAAGAACTCTTTCACAGCCAACACTTGTTCACCCTTGTCACGCAGCAGTTTTCCGCGAAGTAAGTGGACATCAGCGTGATCAGGATTAATTTTTGCAGCACGTTCGAGGTGCGTTTCTGCGTCCTCTGCCCAGTTGCTGTGGAAGTAGATTTCCGAAACTCGCAGGCGTGCGTGCAGCAGCGACTCAGGCTTGATGCTGTGGGCGTCAGCTTCAAAAGCCTGGATTGCTCGCCAGTATTCAATCAGGGCTTTTGGTAGGTCCTGTTTTGCAAAGTCTTTATCCCCCTGTTCGATAAAGGCTTGCGCCTGTGACGAAGGCGGTAAAGTTGCCTCTACTCCGCCCCTTCTCGTGTTCAGAAATATCAGAGCGATGAGTAAAACCAGAATGACCGCTTCAAAATAAGGTAGCCATTTACGCATGTTTGATCACTCCTCATTCATGGAGATTTCTCTGTTTCAATTAATCTTCTCCACGCGCGCCAAAAACTCCTTCGGCTCAACGAGCTTTTCGAGTCTTTTCTCCTTCAACTGGTTCCCTTTAGAATCAAAGAAAAGAACGACGGGTAAGCCGACAATATTGTACTTTTGCTTCAGCCGTTCAACCTCATCTGAATTCCTGGTGAAGTCCAGCTTGACGTTTACAAATTTCGACAACTTTGATTTCACGGCTGGATGGGAATAGGTGTGTTCTAGTTCGTTGCAAGCCGCGCACCATGTCGCGTAGAAATCGAGCATGACAGGTTTGCCTTCCCTTCGCCCAATCTCAAGGCCCTGTGCCTCGTCAGCGATCCAGACCAGGTCGCTCTCCACCATCGTGAATCCCCCAACGAACATATAAATCCCAACGACCACCAATAAAACGCCAAACGCTTTGCGGAGTTGCACCGGAAGGGACAGGTCTTTGAATCGCCGGGAAAATTTGCCCAGTAAAACGCCAGCCAGCACGAACACACCTGCGATAGCGAAAAAACCGACGGAATTCTTGAGGAACGCACCTAATGGTGGGATAACCTCTTTGAGGAAATACAGCGCCACCGCGATGATTGCGACGCCAAATATGTTTTCTAAGATATACATCCAGCCCCCAGATCCCGGCAACGATGAAATGACGCCTGAAAAAGTGCCGATCAGGATGAAGAGCAATCCCATGCCAAGTGCGTAAGTCAAAAGCAGCCAGAATCCAAGAAAGATGCTGCTTGTTGTGGCGACATAAGAAAGGACTGCGCCCAGCGCCGGTCCCGTGCAAGGTGCTGCGATGATGCCGGCAACAGTACCCATCGCAAACGCGCCAGCGAACCCGGCACCGCCGACGGTATTAAGCCTGTTCTGCACCGCGTAAGGTACACGGAGCTCAAACACGCCAAGCATAGAAACCCCAAGTGCAATCAAAATACCGCAAACAGGAATCATCACCCTTGGGTCTGCCATTATTTGTCCAAAGACTGCACCCGTAGATGCGACAGCAATACCCAAGATTGAGTATGTCAGCGCAATACCCAATACATAAGTGACAGATAAAGAAAAAGACTTCAAGCGGCTTGTTGACTCACCCGCACCGAAGACTGAAACCGTGATAGGAATCAACGGGTAAACACACGGCGTGAAACTCGTTAAAATTCCGCCCACAAAAACAAAGAGGAATGCCCAGAAGTAACCTTTCGATAACGCTTGGGAGAACTTCCCGGTTTCGCTTGTGGCAGGAGTGGAATCCGCTGGGAGGCTGAATCGAATGCTCGCAAAGATCGCGTCGTTCGTTGGTTGAATCGGTTGGTCCAACCCAACAATTTCAATCGGAACATCTACATCGATTGTCTTCGGCAATAAACACACTTCGTCGCTACACGCCTGATACGTCAACTGGAGGGGCAGCGTTATCTGCCCCAACGGGGTTGAGTTGCGTAGCGTTGCTTGAACGCCGATAACAGCTTGATCGTGATACACAGGGACTTTCCCACCAAGCGAGGCAATTTCAAGGACCTCCGCCTCTGGATACACAACTTCACTGAATGTCAGATCAGGAGTATCAGGCAGGATCACTTCCGTGGGGATTAAGTTTTCCCCGGCGGGATTCGCATTGGCGTGCCAGTCGGGTGCAAACTTCATCAAGATAGCAATCTGAAATGTGCTGCCGGGCTGCACTTTATTTACCGACAATACCCCGTGCGCTGTGACAATCTCGGCTGGCTCGGCACCTTTCTTAATCAGTCCGAAACTTGATAACTGTCCCAATGCGGTCAGGGGTATGCCGATGTTTAGCGCACAAATAAGGCATAACAAAAAGTAGGCGCGGAAAACTGATTTTCTAATCATGTGTAAAACTTCTCCGGATGTCAAAAACCTTTGAAAGGTTCACGCCCACTCAAAGGCCTCTGACAGGTGAGACTTATTTTTTCAACGACTTATTAATCTCTGCACTCATTTCCTTTAACGTCTGCTTGCTCGTCAGGCGAGCTGATATATTCCGCTTCTCACTACCCAGCAGTAAAATGAAGCCTGTTCCCTGATTTGCTTTGTAGGCTTCACCCATTCCGAGTGCTGAGGCAAGCAATTCCGACTGATAGTGAGTGGTTCGATTCGTGAAATCTAGGGTGACAAAGAGTACAGGCTTTCCATCGAACTTGTTTTGCAAATCGGTGAAGATGGCACCCATCTTTTTGCAAAAGCCTCACCAATCTGCGTGAAACTTTACGGCGATTATCTTTGGGGCAGCAGGTTCCTTGGCTGACTCCTCGCCAGACAAACCGATGGTCGTTACAATCAAGATGGTCGTTGCCATGATGGACAGGGCAACCAAAATCCATCGAAACTGAATGAGATGTTTCATGGTGTTTCTCCTTTCGGTGTTTACGGTTTTGAGTTGTTTGTCTAGGACGCGCGAACTTCTTCTGTCCGTCAACGACAGTATTCGCGATTACAATGCCCGGAATTATTTCAGGGACAGTCATCATTTAGAAGGCTGTAACTTTGTTACAAGAAGAGAGCAACGGGACAGGAGAAAAGAAAGAAAATCAATTGCGGATTGCGGGCACCCTATTTGCTAGAGGCATCCACAATCCGCGCATGTATTACGTAACATCACGTTTCACACTTACTTCGGTTCAAGGATAGCGCAGGGTAAAATCATCTCTTCCATCGAGATGCCACCATGCTGAAATCCCCCATGAAACTGACGTTTATAGTCGTTAAACTGATTTGGGTAAACAAAGTAATAGTCCTCTTTGGCAAGGACGTAATTTTTTTCAAAGGGTTCATCAGGTAGCATGTAGCGTTCCGGCTGGGTAACTCTCAACCCAGCTTCCTCATCACATAAAAGCTCACCGCCTAACTTGAATCGAAGTCCATTGGTTGCAGGTCGGTCACCTGAGATTTTCGCTGCATGCTGACACAAGATCGAACCGTGGTCTGAAGTCAAAATCACCGTAACGCCTCGATCCGCAAGCAACTTCAGAATTTTATATAATCCTGAATGCTGAAACCAACCCTCCACAAATGCGCGAAACGCAGTTTCATCGGGAATGAGTTGTTTGAGTAAGCCAATCTCAGATCGTTTATGCGTCAGGAGGTCGAGAAAGTCAACAACCACCGCTGCTAAACTGATGCGATTGACATTGCTAATCCATTGCAGGTACTCTATCTCCCCACGCATATCGAAGATCTTAAAATACTGTGGAGGGGGTTTGAGGTGAATACCATGTCGTCCCAGTTGCAATCGCATCAGGTCTTTCTCATGGCGATTGACACTAGTGTTGTCATCATCAATTTCTACCCATAAATCCGGATAGCGCTGTGCAAACTGTAGGGGAAACAAGCCACTGAAAATCGCATTCCGCGAGTAGTTAGTCGCTGTCGGCAAAATCGAGTAATGATAGTGTGTGGAGATCTGAAAGTAAGGATGCAGGAGAGGCTTAATCTTTAGCCAGTGATCTAGCCGCATACAGTCGAGCACCACGAAGAACACCTGTTTGCCAACTTGCACCTCTGGAATGACGTATTTGTAGAGAACATCAACCGATAAAGCGGGGGAATCCTCGCCAACCAGCCAATCACAATAGTGTTCTTCGACATAGCGGGCAAACAGGGCGTTGCACTCCTGTTTCTCCAGCCAGTGCGTCTCACGCAAATCATCGGCTGTGTCTAGTTCATCTAAGCGCAAATCCCATTCGGCAAGCTGAGTATAAATATCAATCCATGTTTTCCAATCGACCTCCTGCTGTTTTAATGCGTTTCGTTTATTAAAGTCAATCACATATTCTTGAGCAGTGTAATCTTCTTTAACGGCATCATATTCTAGGAGAAACGTCAGTTCTGAGGCAATCTGTTTCGGACTCAACGGTTTCATTAAAAAATCATCAACGTGATGCATAATTGCCTCATTCATTATCTCCCTTTGCTCGTTTTGGGTTACCATAACTACCGGTAAATGTGGGTATCTCTTTTTGATTTCCGAAAGGAGACGAATGCCATCCATATCGGGCATCCTGTGGCTAAGTAGGACCGCGTCATAACTCCCCTCCTCTAACAAAGATAACCCATCTGAGCCCATCATTGCAGACGTAATCTGATACCCCTTTTGTTCCAAAAATAGAATGTGTGTGTCTAAACTGTTAATCTCATCATCAATCCACAAAATCCTCCTTGTTTGTGCTTGCATCTCATATCACCTCCTCCCTATATTGTTGCAAGGTTACAGCTTGCAGTTCCGCACGGTATCTCAGACCGGCGGCTTCTGAACCCTGCATAGCCTTCAAAAGATTAGTTTTTAACTCATCGAAAGTCGCCCAACGCGCATCGGCAATCTCTTTTGTATCGACGGGCTGCAAATGCCCACCTATCGCCTGAGCAGTGAATACATGAGATGTCCAGAACACCGTTTCATCCTCAAAAGAAAAATTGACATACACTTTGAGGAGATATTTCTGGAGTTGAATCTCTAAACCCGTTTCCTCAAAAGCCTCACGCCGTGCACCGGTTTCAAACTTTTCCCCCCGTTCAATACCACCGCTGGGTGGACGGTAGACATTGGGAGGATGGCTTGGTTTTCGGATAACAGCGATCTTATCGCCTTTGAAAATAAATAAAGTTACGTCGTGTGCTCTTCCGTTTCGCATGCTCCACTTGAGCAAGTCAAATTCTCTTTGACTCATCGTGTATGCTGTGCGAAGAATACGTGGCACACCGTACTTCTCTTCAAGTTGATTCAAGACTTCTTGAGTGATGTACATGGTGTGAAACGTAATGCGTATTGCGTAATCAGGTATTATCTATTGCTAGGGAGAGAATCGCAAAAACTCCCCCAGAATTGGGGGCCGGGGGGCGCACACAAAGTCAAGCTAAATTCCTCCGACGAAACGCCCCGGATTCAGCAAACCCACCGGATCAAGACTGGCTTTGATTTTTTTCATTAGCTCCAAGCTGTGACCGACGGAACCCCAAACATCAACCTGATGCTTGAGTGCGGTTGGGGCTGACTCGACAATAAGATTTCCACCGACATTTGCGGCAGCATCGCGTAAATTCGCAAGCGCACCTGCGACGGCTTGGACCGGAACATCACCGTCTGGAAACTCTGAGAAGGCAACGTAAACAATTCCATTCCCCATCAATCCCATCACTTGCACCAAGCTGTGCAAGTCATTGCCAGTGGTTAAGGCAATGTTGATAAAATCCTCAATGTCTGTTACTCGCAGGTTCGCTTTGCTCACGACAATTTGAGATGCCCAGCCACCTTCTGGAAAGGCACACATTGATGCCCGGAGAACCAGTTGAGACTCTCCTTCATACACTCCCACACCGATAGCTCCGTTTTGTTTCGCGTTTGATGTGATCTGATCAATTTGCCATTCGACGGTTTCAGGATGTTCGTCCAGTCCAATTAGAACGCAAGGTTCCGCGACCTCCGTAAACGGGACGCCATTGATGAACAGATTGAGGAAGATCGGCAAAAGTTGAGAACTTGAGACATCCAATGCGGTATTGACCGCCTGTCCGATTTCCTTGAAGGTCAATAACACAGTGCGCTCAATCTCCGGCAGCGGTTGTAGTTTAAATGAGACTTCCGTAATGACGCCCAGCGTACCGAACGAGCCAGTATACAGCTTGTTGAGATCATATCCCGCCACATTTTTGACGACCTTGCCGCCGCTCTTTACAACCGTTCCGCTCGATTGGACAACCCGCATGCCAAGCACGCGATCGCGAGTGGCACCAAAGCGCAGACGCGAGGGACCGCTGGAATTTGTTGAGGTTATGCCACCGATCGTTGCGTCGTCGGTGTAAGGCGGATCGAGGGGCAAATATTGTCTATGTTCAGCCAACTTTGCCTGGAGCTCGGCAAGCCGAATTCCTGCTTCCACAGTCACAGTTAAGTCAGCAGGCTCATATTCTAGCACTTGATTTAGCTTTGATGTCGAAAGGACAAGATCGACCTGTTCCGGCAGATTGCCGATGCCTAACTTTGTCCCATTCCCTGCGGGGATAACCGACAACTCGCCATCTGCAGCATAGCTCAACACCTCTTGAATTTCGTGGGTTGACGCAGGCAAAACGACAGCTTGGGGATCGACGCCATCAATTGCATAACGATTCAGTCGGTCATCAGAAAGCAGGCCGGCTTCGCTAACAATTTGAACCAGATCCGCGTGCAACTGATTTGAATTAGACATATCGATAACCCAAGTTGCGACCTATTCATCGAATATGTGAGTGAACTGAATATGTGAGTGAACTCAGAGCTGATTGATACTGCTAGCCAATACAAACAAGACCACTTTCAATTCAAATCCGTGTCGCGTTACTGCATGGATTGAACGTGGAAGCAGTTTGTTAATCAAACTGCCAGCCGTCTCAACAGACTTACGATGGTAATTAGCCAAGTAGGTCTCCCATGGTGGATACAGCCGCTTGGAATTCTTCTTGCGTACTGGCTTTAATTCGACTCCGACTGATGTAACAATATCTTCTATCTCATAATTATTGTATGCTTTGTCACCATAGCCCGGTGGCAAGTCGAAGTCAAACCACTGTAACCCTTCAACGTCCCCTGTACTGGCTGGGGTCACAAAAAATTCAACAGGGTGTCGACTCGCAGTCACTAGCAGATGAACTTTCAAGCCATAGAAATACCGACGTTTGGACGCTTGATAGCCTCGATATGCCTTATCGGTGTAGATTTTTGACCGACGAATGCGGAACAAACAGCAATTGGTATGGTATCCAGTGCATAGATTTTCTGTTGATTAAGTTGCACATAGCTTCGTCCCAAGATTTTGAACAATGTGGTGAACATCGGTTTAATTCGATGAAGTCGTCGGTTGAATCGACTTTTTGAAAGCATCTTGGGTATATAGCCATGAGTCTTTAGAAAGTCACAAGTGGTTTGCAAGTTTGCCCCGAAGAACAACGCAGCGACGATGCCGGTGGTCATCACTTCGGCATCAGACATCTGCGTTTGTGGGTGTGGTTTTGAGTTGAGTGCTTCTAAGAGCTTGTCACAGAGATAGAAAATGGTTGCAATTTGGATGTCCATGGGTTTCTCCTTTGAGGTATTATGGTTTGGATTACCTCTACTTTAACGGAAAACCCATGGATTTTCAATTACTAGCAACTTGGGTTAGTATTATGGCAATTTCTATATTTTTTTTCTGTTTTAGGGTAGAAATGCGTTATAATATACCAAAGTCGCTCAACCAATGGGGGCGCTCATAATAATTCTTGGTTGTTCGGCTTGAGGCTATCCCCAGTGGGTAGCTGGGGGTAGCCACATCCACTCTATATTGTAGCAAATAATTATTGTAGCATTGTAGCAAATAATTATTGTAGCAAATAATTGTAGCAAATACGCAAAGTCTTGTCAAACAAAAAAAACATCTGAGATCAGTCCGGATCAGATCCAGGTACTGATGGAGGTTTGGTTGTGGGGAGATGTGAGTGTTCGACTTTTATAGCTATAGCTTTTTTTGCAGGGTGTGCTGTTGGTGTTATCGATCACAAAGGTGGTTGGGAACAGTTCTGGGAGCAGTTTTGGTTTGAAACTTGGCACATCACACCGGAGCAAAAGGAAGCAAAACGGAGAAGGGAGAGCAGGGAGACCCTAGATGAACAGTGGAGGAAGAACGGATATTATGCGGGTCTTGAAAGTGGGATTGGATTTGCTATTGGTGCTCTTATGCTATGTCTAGTGCTCAACAAAATATATAAAATAAAAGAGATAAAAGGGGGTAGCGAGAAATGAAGAAGTAAAGCTGATCGCGCCAGTCGGCACGGTGGCGATCTTCAACTCGGCCCTCTGGCACGGGGCAACGATGAATCCGAACCGTATCCCGCGCGCCAACCTCACCAGCTTCTGGTCCCGGCGCGTGTTTCCCGACGGTTCGCGCCGGGAGAACCGCTTGAGCCAAGACGCGTTCGACCGTCTCAGCGAACCGGCGCGATGCTTGTTTGACCCGCCGGGTGACAACAACAGCGCCAAGTAACCTCGCTACGCAGGATTCAAAAAACCTGTGGCTGCTTGATGACTAGAGCGGCGAATTGACGAGGACTGTCACATTTCTTTACTCGCCATGAGTTCAAAACAAAACGTATGTCAGAAAGATTGAGGTAATCCACGATGAAATACGATAAAGTCAATCGAATATTTGACTGCGATCCCACCCTAACCGACACACAGGTTCTGGAATTTTGCCGAAATGGTTTCCTACATCTTCCAGGCGTTGTGCCCGATGAAATTAATCAACGATCCTGTGATTATTTGAATGGAAAGATACCCGCTAGCCCCAGTTTCATTCCTGAAGGACTCACAGCGGATGATTTAGAGAGAATTCGCAACTCTCATGAACCAAGCACGATCCTTCTTGAGGATTGGTTTGTTGAGCATGTCCTTCTCAATCCACAATTAGCCGGTGCATTGCGGTCACTCTTGGGGAAGAACGCAGGCTTGCCAGTTCTGGTGAGTAAGCACAGTGTTGAATATCCAGCTCCGCCCCAGAGGTGGCATCATGATGCGGACCATATATTTGGGCCTGAAGTCAATTTTCTCGAAGTCTTTTACTTCCCTCAGGATACCCCGCTGGAGATGGGACCAACTGAGCTGGTGCTGGGGTCGCATGTTCGCCCAACCACCTGTGATGCGGACGATCCAGGGGTCCCAGCCATCGGCCCCGCCGGATCAATCGGTATCCACTCTCAGAGTATTCTCCATCGCCAGGGCGAATCCACGGAAACAGGGATGCGTCATATGCTGAAATACAGTTACTGGCGAACAGTACCTCCGGAACGAGATTGGATTGTTGAACCGGACTTTGACTTGCGGACGGCCGATTATGGCGGTCATAGAGCGGCCAGGTATATTGCCCATATGTTCTATTGGTTATGCGGCAAGGGAGATGAATTTCGGATAATCGGTGGACAAGCGTGGCCTTGGAAAACTGAGAACCAGATCGGTCCGTCGTATGGATTCGGGGTGAAGGAAGGGTACCTCCCAAACTGGCGGAGGAATAACCCTGATGATTACGCCGCTTGAAATTCTTGCTCTACTGGTGCATAACAAAAAGAAGATATAAAACTGATTGACTTCTAACTAGGATGTGTGGTAGAGTGTGGTGTACTATCTTGCAAAAAGAAATCGTGGTGAGCTATAGTGAGTCGTTGCTTCACGCATGAGACTAGGTTCTGTTGACATTTCAAGGGAGCCATATAAGAGTGGAGACAAAGCTGAGAAATCCAAAATAACGGACAACTAGCTTCTCAAACCGAGAGAAGATACGACGATACCATTTTATCTTGTTGATGAAACATTCAACCCGATGTCTCTCTTTGTATAAGTGTTTGTCATACGTTCTTTGGTCAACACGATGACTTTTTGGCGGTATCACCGCAATCACTCCATTCGCCTTGATAACCGCGATAAAAGCGTCCGAATCGTACCCCTTGTCTCCATCACTGTTATATCCGATTATCAACCCTTCTGCCTCAGTTATGTCATGTCTCTGACCGGGGGTCAGATGAATTCTTAGGGGATTGCCTAGTCCGTCAACTGTGATGTGATTTTTTGTACTGAAACCGCCCCGAGACCGACCTAATGCTTGGTTTTCAGTGCCACCCTTTTTTTTAAGGCGCCCGCCGCACACGGGTGAGCGCGGCAGATTGTACTGTCCACAATAAGCGACTCGATATCGGGGTCAGAGGCGAAGTGGGGGTGCATCTGTGTGAAGATACCTTTGTCGCACCATCGAGCAAAACGCTTGTAGCGGGTGTTCCATTTGCCATAGGTGTCTGGTAGAAGTCTCCATTGAGCCCCGCTACGAGTCACCCACAGGACGGCTTCGACGAAGCGGCGTGTAGCAGCTTCGTCGCCAACATAGATGGTGGGACAGCTTAGAAGAAACCGGTATATCTTATTCCATTGTTCATCAGATAAGGTTATTGGCGTCATTCTTCTATTATGCCACAACCTTATACTCAAATGTCAACAGAATCTAGTAAAAAAACGCTGTTTTATCGTTTCTCCACGGGGTCAAGACCCTTTTCGTATTCCTACTGATTTAGGGGTGACCCCTGCGACCTATATCCCGAAAGGCAGGATAATAACCTTGTAGCCGCATTAGGTCCTACCTGTCACCAAATAAGGAAAGCCATAAGTAGACGATTACAGAATATGGCAGAAAGTGAGTAGTCATGAGCGATTGAACCGGGTGACTAAAGTGCAAAAGTAGAATTGACAAGGCTTCAAGCACTTGTGGGACGAGAAAAAGCGAGCAGAAAATTGACGAAAGAATCTCTCCCCATTGCCGCTTGAGAGCACCAATCGCTTTGTCTCGCTTCGGCCATCTTATCCGATGTTTGACTTTGGCTAACAGAAAATACAACACGGCCCGGCATATGATGTGACCTCCCCAGAAGCGACCAAACCCAAAACTCAAGCTTACATTGAAAGGAGTTTTTCCATGAAAACCTTACAGATCTTCTTTGTGTGTCTGATTTTAGGAATCGGACAGGTGACCGTAACCCACGCCGCCGAAGTTAAGTTCCTCCCGGAGGACATAGGCCAAGGTGACTGGTTTGGATTCTCCGTCTCCATCAGCGGGGACACCGTCATCGCCGGGACTCCGTTCAACGCGGGAACAGGCTCCGCCTATATCTCCGTATTCGACAATGGGAATTGGATACAGGAGGCGAAACTGGTCGCCGCCGACCTAGCTGCAAAAAACTGGTTTGGATTTTCTGTCTCCATCAGCGAGGCTAACGCCATTGTCGGCGCTCCACTTCACAATGTTGCCGATGTAAAATGGACAGGCGCGGCGTATATTTTCGTGCGTAAAGTAAAGGGTCAGCGAGCAGAATGGGAAGAGCAGGCGAAACTCATTGCCAAGGACGCAGGGAAAGAGGACGAGTTCGGATATGCCGTTGCCATCAGCGGGGACACTGCCATCATTGGAGCGCATCTAGACAGCCATGAGGGGGCAGAAAAGGCTGGCTCTGCCTACATCTTCGTTCGCGAGAGGGACGGTTGGAAACAGCAGGCAAAGCTTATTGCCAGCGACGCCGCGGAAAAGGACGAGTTCGGGAGATCCGTCGCCATTCACAAGAACACTGTCATCATCGGAGCGCATCTAGACGATGATAGCGGCAGCAAGTCCGGCGCGGCGTATATCTTCGCGTGGGAGGGGGAGGCGTGGAGTGAGCAGGCAAAGCTTACCACCAGCGACGCCGCCGCACGTGACGAGTTCGGAACTTCCGTCGCCATCAGCGGACGCTCCGTCATCGTCGGATCACCATTGGACGATGATGCCGGCAGCAAGTCCGGTTCGGCGTATATCTTCGCGCGCAACGGGGGCGTGGAGTGAGCAGGTGAAACTTACCGCCAGCGACGCGGCGGCAGGCGCCCAGTTCGGCGCCGCTGTCGCCTTCGACGTGAATCGGATCATCGTCGGGGCGCCATTGCACGATGCTTCCAAAGCGGATATGGGCACCGCCTATGCCTTTTTACGGGTTGATGGGGCGTGGGTTGAGCAGTCAAAGACCACCCACAAGAAAGCAGAGGAAGCGGATGAGTTCGGACATGCCGTTGCCGTCGTCACAGCCCATAGGAAAAATCTTCGTGCTGCAGGAGGACCATGTTGTGATTTCGGAGTCGATGGCGGGGCAGCGTATATGTATGATGCCACAAAAGATCTTAGTATACCTCTCTCCGTCGAGCCGGCTTTCTTGACGACGACTACGTTGGGGCAGGTCAAGCAGTCGGCATTGCTTCAAAACTTCCCCAATCCGTTTAATCCAGAAACATGGATGCCGTATGTGTTAGCCGCCGATGCCAAAGTGACCATTCGTATCTACGATGTGCAAGGACAACTTGTCCGTCAGTTAGCGCCCGGTTTGCGACAAGCGGGCAGTTATCTCAGCCGAGAAACCGCGGCGTATTGGGATGGCAAAGACCGATTCGGAGAGGCGGTTTCGAGTGGCATCTATTTCTACACGCTTAAGGCTAGCGCTTTCCAAGCCACCCGACGAATGGTCATCTTGAAATAGTATCAAATGACCAGATGATGGTTGGAATGCTGATGTCTATTGCCTTCCAGCCATCACCCATGAGCGGGTTGGATTGGGTGAACTCGCATCTCCTTCGAGAAATGGATACGCTTGGATATAAGCGTAACGAAGTATAGCAAAAAAGATAGCGGGTGTCAAACCAATCTTCAAGTAAAATTACGATGTTTTGTTGGGCAAAACGCTAAGCAACGTTTGTCCGATTTTATCATTGGGGGTCTCCTGTAGGTTCGGAACGGAACAGGGTGTTGGCATCTTTACAGCTTTCTGATTCGGTTGCTAAGTTAGCGTCCATGTCATCAAGCGAATGTTGAGGAATCAGGTCAAGATATTGAGAGATGACGCGTTTGGAGAGCCGGGTAATCTGAGAGATTTTGTCAATATCCTCCGTAGCGGCACGAACCGTCTTAACGGACTCATAATCGCGAATGTATCGGTCAACCGCTTCTTTAGAGTGGCTGGTTTTGGCAGCAGATGCCCTTGGAGATAGAGGGTAACAATCTCTTTCTTGTGGGTAATCGCTCCCGATAAATCATGGATATTGCCCCGGGTGGGCAAGAGTTTTCCACTATTTTTTTGCCACTCATTGACATAGTCGCTGACGATGGCATCACAGATATTGAGCAACACAGCTAGGTCGAGTTGGGTCAATAATGCGCCTTGGTCATAGGCTTGATAACACCATCGGACTAATCAATTGATTCTGAGTTGCCGGGAAGTAAAACCGTTGCGAAAGGATTCAATATCCTCAGAAGCGAGGTAGGTCAGAACAACCAGCTTCATAGCGGTTTTGACGATTGACTTCCCTTTTTGTGGGTATTCATCAATCGGCACAGCCATCCGGACCAATTGCCCATAACTGAGCATTCGCTGATTAGGGATTTGGTCTCCTGTGGCGAGTTTCTCAAGGGGGAGGGCAATCAAGAAATAGCCTTCAATGGTTTTGACAATGTCATCAACAATGACAGCCGCCGTGACTTCTCCTTTGTCATAACCGTAAGAATTGATAAAGCGATGAATTAGTAGCTATTGCAGGGATTTATCATTGAGGCGTCTGAATTTCTTCTCGTTGACTTCGGTTCGAGTCAAGGGTTTACTCATGAGGGGTTCCCCTTTTCCGCATCAACCGGTTCCGGGTGAAGGAGTTGAGTCATTCGTTGTGTTTGTTGGTACTCATCATATAGCAAGAGATACTCCCGAATTAGTCGGTCCGATAGATGCGTAATGAGCCGTATCTGTCCCTTTGGAAAGCCTTGATGATGGAGGCTTGCTACCTGTGTGAAATCGCGCAAGTATCGCCAGACCGCTCGTTGGGTATGATTAGTCTTTTGCTCAATTTCAGTGAACTGATACCCTTTGAAGTACAATTCCAGAATCTGAGTCTTATGAGAGATGCCAGGCCCCATGTCATGTTTGGCACCGCGAGTCATAACAAAGTAACCGTCCTGTTTCAACTGTCGAATGTCGCGCTTGACGGTCGCTGGACTGGTGGTTAATAGCACCGCTAAATCTTCATAGCTGAGCAGGGCATCTTGGTCATAGGCTTGTTTGGTTAATCGGAGAATTCGATGGCGTCTGAGTCCAGAAAGCCCATAATCGGCTAACATCTCAAGGTCAGTTTGGACATCATTGAGAGTGAGTTGACATGAGACTTTTTTCGCTAACGCGATATGTTTGCCTGCCGGTTCATCGGCTGCGACTGCCTCATAGCAGATTTGGCCTGACGTGAGTTCAATTTCGGCATGTTGAGCAAAGTAGGAAGCAATCTGTTTATAGTAGGCTTCGGCAATCAGTGGCATTAGATTAAAGTCTGATGAAATCTTCTGAATGATGGCTGCCCTTGCGGTCTTTGATTGTAGACGGTTGATACCGTAGGCTGTATTGCTTTGTGGTTTCATATTGACCTCCATGAGTGGATTGTAGTTGATGGCAATACCATCTCCTTTTAGTTTAGCTCATGGGGTCATTTGATACAAACTATAAATAGAAGGAGCGTATTGTAACGCGCACCGATTGTTTTGATTTGGCCCGCATCTCAGTAATGCAGGCTTTTTTCATAGAAAATTCGTGCCTCCCTATCAAGGGGAATTATTTGCTATTGTGGAGAGCACGAAGCCAGATATCGTTATCTACACGAACGTAAGCGCAAGAAGTCGTATGGGCAACAGGTAGCGCGGGCTTCAAATCCGGTCAATGGAGTCGGCGCAGACCGGGTGGTGAGCGTCTAAATCATACCATTTGCAGCGAATCCAGACTTCGGAAGTTTTCCGCAGGATCGTTTCGATTCAAACCACGCGCAAAACTTCTGAAGGCTTAAACAGTGAAGGAACTCGCCCTTCTAGTGGCACCTGAGCTGCTCACGGATTTGACGTGTCGCTTTATCGATTCCCTGTTTTTGATGCAGCGTCAAAAACCTCCAGTCAATAGATTGGTGGCATGCATGAATTTTAGGAAGCAAAGTTGTTCTTACCTTTCGCGTAATCCCGAGGAAGTTTTTTTAATTTCGGAGTCCGAATCCGCACGTAGCACGGATCTAATAATCGGCCGTTTCACTTGAGAAACACGACCTTTGCGGTGATGTGGCAATCCATCGAATCGGGAGGGAACTCCTGCTACGACTGGATCTAAAAATTAGAAAAATTGTTCCGAAATAATGCGAAAGGTCAGCTAAAGGCTACACATTACGCATTTCGGAGATGTTTGTTGGACTTGACAGATTACCGAAACCAACTGGATCAGATCGATGATCAGATTTTAGCCCTTTTGCATCGGCGGGCAGAGATCGTTGAGAAGGTTGGCGAACACAAATCGAGCATAGGTGTCGAGAGTATCTACGTTCCGCACCGTGAAAAAGAGATTATTACTCGGTTGAAGGCGCAGAACAACGATCGATTTCCCGTCGGGGCTTTAGAAATGATCTACGCCGAGATTATATCTGCATGCCGTGCGCTCGAAAAACAGTTACGCATTGCATGCCTCGGCCCCGTTGGCAGCTTTGGGCATGCCGCAAGTTTGCACCACTTTGGGTCATCGGCGGAGTTCATCACGGTGACGCCACAGCCCGACATCTTTAGAGCTGTCGAATCTAGTAGAGCTGACTACGGCGTCGTCGCCATCGAAAACTCCAGGCATGGAACGGTCCGTGATGTTCTAGCAATGTTCCAGCACACAACCCTGCAAATCTGTGCTGAATGTTTCTTGCGGATTGATCAAAACCTGCTTTCAAAATCCCCTATCGGTCAAATCTCGAAGATCTACTCTCATCCACAGCCTTTTGCCCAATGCCGTGAATGGCTCCGCCAAAATTTGAAAGGCGTCCAACAGATCGAGGTTGCCAGCACTTCAGAAGCAGCGGAGTTAGCCGCCAATGAGACAGGCGCAGCGGCAATAGCGAGTAAACTCGCCGGCGAGATTTATGGGCTGTCTGTGGTCAGTGGGTCCATCATGGATGACCCGAGCAATACGACGCGCTTTCTTATTATCGGGCGACATTCAGCAGAGATAAGCGGAGAGGACCGAACTTCTATTCTTTTCGCCATCAAGGATAAGGTTGGCGCGTTGTGGGAAGTATTGAGCGTTTTGAAGAACTATGAAATCAATATGAGTAAGATCGAATCCTTGCCCTCCCGTACCAAAGCGTGGGAGTATGTGTTTTTTGTGGACCTCGATGGGCATGCCGAAGATGAAAACGTCCGACAGGCGCTTGCAGAAATTGGAGAGTTGTGCGTGTTGGTGAAAATCCTGGGGGCTTATCCACGGGGTTCTTAACAAAACAGCAAAATTCTCTGCCTTCTATTTCCCCTCTAATTACCCTTTTCCGAACCATATAACAAGCGAAATCAGGTTTACCAAGCTATGCGTGAGCATGCACAGGATGAGTGATTTCGTCCGAATAAACAGCAATGCGAGGACTAGCCCCATGAGAAATATCGGAATTCCCCCAAGGACTACCGGTGTGAAATGACGGAGGCTTCCATGAAGTGCGGCGAAAAGAAGCGCACTGAGCAGGATGCCTTTCGCGCGACCAAATCGACCGGCGAAAGCGATATATGCAATGCCCCGGAATAGCATTTCTTCCCCCACTGGCATCAAAATTAACATAACAAAAACGAGGAGAACTACTGAACTATCTCCTAAGCTTTGCGGCATGCTGTTCAACCATTGCTGCTGTTCCTGCTGAATCAACGCCTCCAGTGCGTTTGCAGATATGTGTCGGCTGAACCAGCCTATCCCCTGCGGGAGACCTTCCGAAATGAGAGCTAAAACAGGTGCGAGCAATAACGGCAGCCCAAAACTGTTAAGGTCGCCATTATATCTCAGCCCTATAGTCGCAACAGTCCTCCGGTAGCGCACGGTTATGCAGAAAAAACACACACAAATGAGTATATTTCCGATAATCAGCTTAACAATCCAAAAGTGAGGCACTGAGAGGATGTACATATCCGGCGGTGTCTTCAGCGCCTCGAATCCTTCCGCAATCCACAGTGCGATAGAACGTACAATTTCCTGAAACAAGAAGGTCACGATGAAAATGACAACCGGGTCTGACGGCTCAAAATAGCCGTGCAGCCTCGCAACGGTTTCTTCTGCTGTATAAATCTGATTACAGCGTCCACATTTGCGTGACCACGCGTGGTTATCCCGTTGACATTTGGGGCAGATCCAGGTAAGTATGGGTATCTGATTCCAAAAGTAGATTGGGAAGAATGCCTTTGGAATGAGAAAGGTGCCCAAAGCCCAAAGCACAGATCGCTCTTGCAACTTACTATCATGGTATACCCAAAGGGCGAGTCCACCGTTTATAAGCCCAATTACAAACAGCCCGTATACCTCTTGCATTGGCAAAATTGCGTGCTCCTATTGACGATGATTTGACGGCATGGTAACATATTCAAATTCCCTTGTCAATAATCATACGGCGAATCTAGAAATTTACAAAAGTTCAGGCTCAGATTTTAGGGTCATCAAATGAAAACCTACAAAGACCTTCCCACCGACGGCGGATCTGACATCGTCGGGCAGGTGACTGAACAGGCTAACCGTTTACAGAAGCGGATGGCATCTATCCGTCATACGGTTGCGGTTATGAGCGGCAAAGGCGGGGTGGGCAAGAGCGCAATCACGGCAAACCTCGCTTCAGCCCTTGCGGTGCGTGGATGCGCCGTTGGCGTTGTTGATGCTGACATCAATGGGCCATCGATCGCCAAAATGATGGGTGTGAGACGGGCGCAGATCGACTATGGCGCTGACGGTGTGAAACCCGCCATGAATCCACTGGGTATCAAGGTGATGTCGATGGATTTGTTTCTCACAGACGATGAAACGCCCACCCTCTGGAACACCCATACACAGAAGGACGCTTTTACCTGGCGTGGGACGATGGAAGTGACAGCCCTCCGCGAATTCCTCTCCGACACCGAATGGAGAGTTCTTGATTATCTGCTGATTGATCTCCCGCCTGGCACAGATCGGCTGCCAAATCTCGTGGATCTCCTGCCGGATCTTGGCGGCGCCATTGTTGTCACGATTCCCTCTGGGGTCTCGCAACTTGTCGTCAAAAAATCGCTGACGATGGCGAAGGAACTACTCAACATACCGGTGATCGGCGTCGTCGAAAATATGGCAGCCTACGTCTGTGCAGATTGTGGGAAAATAGAAGATCTGTTCCCATCTGGGCACACAGAGGAAATGGCGCGTCAATTTGATGTCCCGCTGCTCGGCAAGATACCGTTCCATCCCCAAATCTCCATTTGCGCCGATGAGGGAACAACATTTGTTGCAGACTATGAAGATACACCCGCTGGCAGGGCGTTAATAGCAGTCACAGAGAAAATCCAAACATTCTTTAAGCATGAAATGTGAGGCGCCATTCAAGCGACTATACGGAGGTGCTGATGGGAGCGATTCAATGTGCGATTTGGCGGAAAAACTTGCTATACTACCCACCGCCAGAAACTGCGCTTTTCGGCTAAAAGCGCAATTTGACGCGGTGTTGAGTATAGATTGAAAAATCTATGTCAAAATGGAGAGATCTCAGAGCATAAATTCCATCAGATGGCCCATCCGTTGGCTAAAAAACGCTATGAGCCGCTTCGGAAGTTCTTGATAGAACTCTTGGACTTTCCAAACGAAATACTTCGTTTGAATGCCGTACATCTGTTGGGTAGCCATTGGCCCGAAAAGCAAGATATTGGAAGAAAACGGGTCGAATTACTGATAAACGATCCAAACGACGACGTCCGCATGCTCTTGGCCAGTGCATTATCTCATATCAAATATGTTGAAGCACGAGGAAGTTCTGATGCAATGTGTCGATAACCCAAAAGAAGACCTTTTTGTAAAAGACAGTTGTATTGACGCAATACGTATCCTTGATGGAAAACCACAGCTCCAGATTCTTGGAGAATAGCTTAATTAGATCGCCACTGGAAGTCGTAAGAAGTGAATTTCTCCACCAACGAGACGAGGTTCCTTCACCATATACAACAAAAGTCAATCAATTTTCAAACGGAGTCAATCAATGAAATTCCTATGTCTTGAATGTAACACAGCCATGCAATTTAAAGAGGCGGCAACACCCAATCAAGGCTCGTTGACCGCGATTTTCGAGTGCCCAGAATGCTTTGCTGAGTTTGCGATGCACATGAACCCGTGGGAAACCCAAATGCTGAAATCCCTCGATGTTCAGCTCGGTGGCAAAAGCGAAGCAGCCCAGCCGATGCAGATGGTACGTTCCTTCCTGAATCAAAAGAACCCGGACAATCTGACATCCGAAGCTCCAACGGTATCCACTGAAGGCGGCGGAAAATGCCCGTTCACATCAGTTGTGGCACAGGCATTTCAAGAGCCGAAGCCGACCGGACCGGTATGGACACCGGAAGCGTTAGCGCGTTTGGAGTGCGTGCCGAGTTTCGTCCGCTTGATGGCGAAGACTGGCATCGAAGAGTTCGCCCGTGAAAATGGACATACCGAAATCACTGCCGAAGTGATGGATACTGCACGCGGAAACTTTGGGATGTAGGAGTTTATCACAGTGAAAACAGAAAAAATCCATATAACACAAACCGCAATAGACTCATCATCGTACCCAATTTCACTGTCAGCCATATCAGCGAAGGTTGCCCAAAAAAATGGCAGGCGGAAGCGACCCGAACGGGATGCACATCAACCCGCTCTGCTTGAACATCGGCCGATGGACAATGTTCGGAAGATTGTGAATCCATTTGGGGAGGAGGTTGTGCGGGTCGATGGCGAAATTCCTGTGGAGTTGGCCGTTAATGATGGCAATAGATTTCTGTTTATTAGTTATGATCAGAGTCACCTCACTCACGGATTGCATAAGTATCCCGCCAAATTTTTTCCCGAATTACCGCGTTGGTTAATCAAACGGTATTCTCAAGAAAACAATATGATACTCGATCCGTTTTCGGGGAGCGGGACGACAAATGTTGAAGCACTCTTGCTGAGACGAAACTCTGTTGGTATTGATGTCGATCCATTTTCTCGATTCATTTCAAAAGTCAAGGTAACGCCCTTAGATGAAAAGGAACTCATCGCATCTCAAGAATCTCTGTTATGTGCCGTACTAAACTGAGGGGTGTGCATAAATATAGTTGACATAATCAAGCCAAAAGGGTTTCCTATTGTTATCATAGCAAAAGGAGCCCCAATATGGTACAAAGACCAATGTTGGCTGATTATGTCACTCTTATTATGCAACTCTTTGAGCAGTTTATGCAACACCGTATTGACAAACCAGGTGTCACACACGCAAAACCATTGACATATTCAACCACCTCGTTTATCATTTTCTTCATGTTGATGCAGTTTCACGGCATCTATGGCTTCAAAACGCAATGGCGGTGGCTAATCAATCACCCAGAAGTGTTACAAATGCTGGGGTGGCAACAGCCCCCTCATCGAACCACGATTGCACGTCGCTATAAGGCATTATATGAAGTGATAGAGGCATTTGTATTGTTTATCGGTCAGTATGCCACTGACTTGTCCCAACAATTCAACTTGGCTCATCTGGTAGCCGACAAAAGTTTATTTAAGGCACGAGGACCCGTCTGGCATCAAACTGACCGCAAAGCAGGAAAAGCACCTAAACATCTACGCAACCTCGACACCGATGCCACGTGGAGCAAGAGTGGTTATCATGGCTGGGTCTATGGCTACGGACTTCACATTATCTGCACACAAGGTGCGCTCCCAACACTGATAACTGTGCACCGTGCGTCGGTCTCCGAAAGTTGGGCGATAGATGCTAAAGCGTCTGAGATTCTGACACAACTTTCACCGCAGACACTCACTGCCGATGATGCCTATACCCAAGCAGACCGTATCCGTCGTTGGGCGAAAGCACAAGTCGCTTTGATTACCCCGGCACTTAGATGGACAAAGGGACGGTTTGCCAAGGCGTATCATCGATTTATCAACCAACCCAAGCAGCGTCTCTGTTTAAGCAAACGTCGCAGTTCGGTTGAACCGTTGTTTGACTTGATTGCTAAAGTGATAGGCACCACTCCTCAACAGAAGCAGTTACCGGTCAAGGGGTTTTTCAATGTACGCTGTTGTTTAGCTATCGGGGTGTTATCAGTGCAAGTGGCTATGATTGCCAATGCCATATGGAAGTTACCTGCTCGCAATATCTCTCATATGGCGGCTGTTTTCCAATGAACTACTATGCACACCCCTCAATTAACTACCAGCCCGCTCAGGTATCAGAATCGGATATACCGTCCTTCCCTTACAGGGATAATTGGTTCAACAGAAAAATTATCTTAGAACTGGCCTACCTCAAAAAGGCTATCGAATCTCTTGATAAAAGTGAGCGCGTTAAAGATTTCTTCAAAGTCTGTTTCTCCTCGATCATCCGTTCTGTGTCCAACGCCGATGACAATTGCACGAGGACTGTAATTCGGAAGCGACTGAACAAACAGGTTAATCCTTCCGATGCCCTGAAGAAATTTGCAGAAGTGGTGCTGGTCAATGTTCCCAAGATGGTAGAATTTTCTCAAAACGCTCCACAGGGCGTAGCTGTAAGTTTGCCAGAAAACATGGACGCACAGAATATCAAGCGAAGGGAAATGATTAAAAATGAAATGGAATGACTTGATTGAGTTAATAATGACGGAAAACAACGGAACCGCCTCTCTTAGTTTCTTATATGATTAGGCAGCTAACTATAGGAATTTACCCTCTGGAGACTGGAGAAAAACACTGAGAGGAGTTTTGTATAGAAAGGTAAATAGAGGACGATTCAAGAAAATTGGGTTGGGAGTTTACACCTTATCTTCGTATCATGACCTTGCAAATTCTGCATACTCTTCTGCTCTGAACAACAGATTCGTCCACGAGTACCTGGCGAAGGTAAAAGATTACCATAGTACAATTGAAGGAATGCTGATTGAAATTGGGAATCTCATGGAATATAAAACTTACACGAGCGATTTGAATAAAAGCTTCGATAGCAAGATATTAAAAGAATTGTGCGGGCTTACAGAAATTCCAGATTTCACATACACAGAATTGAAAGATGTCATTTCCAAATCAGATATAATATGGTTTAGTAAATCAAAATTGCCATTTCCGAAATTGATTTTTGAAGTTGAATCAACCACTAATTTTACCAACTCAATGTTTAAAATGTATCAAATGATAGATTTTGATACTAGATTTTTTCTTGTAGCATCAGAATCAAAGAAAAGAATATATTCAGATCGACTGGGCAAAGAGCCGTTTGTTACAGTCAAAAGTAAATTTGGATTCCGTTCTTTTGAAGAAGTAACACAGCTTTATTTCAGCTCTGTTGAACATTACGAACTAAAGTCGAAATTTCTATCCTAAGATTGGAGGAAAAAATGGGTAGCTTAAAAGAAACGCAATTGAAACCGGTAGAGCAATTAGGTTCTGTTGACATTTCAACGGAGCCATATAAGAGTGGAGACAATATAATGGTCCCCAATATTCGGGCCAGGAGTTAAGTAAGAAATAACGTCTAACTCCCGTCCACCAATGGAGGTCTGAATATGTCAACCAAACGGATTCGGCATACTGCCAAATTCAAGTTTCAAATAGCCGTTGAAGCCATCAAGCCCGATAAAACTATCAACCAATTGGCAAGCGAGCATCAGTTGCACCCAAGCCAAATCAGCCAATGGAAGAAACAGTTGCTTGAACAAGGTAGCGATATTTTCGCTACCAACCCGACCCAGCGACAGCGTGAGCAAAATGACAGGGAGTCGAGCCTGTATGAGCAAATGGGGCGGTTGAATATGGAACTCGACTGGTTGAAAAAAAAAGCTGCCTCAAGCCGCTGAACAGAGACGGGCACTCGTTGAACCCGACCACCTGAAACTGAGTATCCGTCGTCAGTGTGAATTGCTCGGTTTTTCCCGGTCAACCCTCTACTGTCAACCGGCTACAGAGTCAGCAGACAATCTGCATCTGATGAGACAAATAGATGAGCACTATCTGCAAACCCCTTTCTATGGGAGTCGTCGAATGACACAACATCTTAAGCGGCTTGGCTACCGTGTGAACCGCAAACGCATCCAGCGACTGATGCGTTTGATGGGTATAGAAGCGATTTATCCCAAACCCTCAGCCATCAACAGCGAGCATCGGATTTACCCATACCTATTACGGGACTATGAGGTGACCGCTGCCAATGAGGTCTGGTCGGCTGACATTACCTATATCCCGATGGATAAAGGGTTTATGTATCTGGTGGCGATACTCGACTGGTATAGTCGTTACGTCATCACTTGGGAGTTATCCAATAGTCTATCAGGGCAGTTCTGTCTCGACGCTTTGCATCACGCATTATCTGGGGCAACCCCCATCATCTTCAATACTGACCAAGGTGTCCAGTTTACAGCCAATGCTTTCACCGATACGGTCGAAGCCGATGGTATTGCTATGAGTATGGACAGCGTGGGGAGAGCCATTGACAACATTTACATTGAGCGGTTTTGGCGAAGCGTCAAGTATGAAGATGTTTATCACAAACTTTACCAAACAGGGCAAGCCCTGTTTGATGGATTAACTCAATATATCCGTTTCTATAATCAACAGCGACCTCACCAGAGTCTAAATTATGCTACCCCGGCTGAGGTCTATCTGAGCTAAAGCAGTGTCAGTTTATCTCAAATATCTTACTTATTTTTCCTGTATTTTGGCCTCGACAATGGGTCCACTTTATTCCCTTAATCTGTTTATGATACATTTCAGTACGTTGACACTAGGCAGGCTTTGCATAAAATGCTTTTTCTGCCTTCCTCTCCCATATCATCTTTAAGATGACTTAGGGACTCTTTTAATCTCACTAAATGTAATTTATAGATGACTTAGGTTCTGACTTTGCCCCGAAGCAATGGCTTACCAGTGATATGAATTTCAAGCATATCACCTTTGGTTATGCGAATGTTAAGCGCATAACCCTATGCTTGTACTTTATTAGTTACAGGCTTTAGCTTGTAGATTAACCTGCTCTAAGGTTACGAGGCTTCAAACATCAGTTCAATTTTCATTTTAACCTTATCATCCTCAGCCTGACGTTCCAGTCTCAAGGGTCTACTTTCCCTCTCAGGAATTCGCCATGTCCCTTTGCTTCCCACCCTGCCATTTCTGGCAACGCAGTTAAGGTGAGGCTTATGATTGTAAGCTATCATAGATGGAATCGCACCACCATTGCATTTAGTTACTTAAAAGCGCACTAACATCTCCTTAACGTAATCTAATTTGCTCTTGCCATCCCCCTGTGGATCGTACAGAAACGGTCTAAGGCGGGATTGACATAGACACAAGTCACCACACCGATACCGTTGCTTTCGCGTTTCCACTATACTGACGACGCACCAACGCGATGTTCCGGGCGTAGCGTTTGTCCAAAACGGTGTCATCAAAGATGACATTTTCCTGTTGGGTTTGCACAATGTGCGGTTTGACATTTTCCCATACCAAGCGAGGCGGGATACGCTCACCGGCGAGATAACGGTTTATCATATCATGACTGAAACTTCTGCTATGGTCAGCGAAATGGGTTAAGGTATAGTTGATTGGGCTGCTGAGCAAATACTGACAGTAGTCGAGTCGAGTGGGTTTGGCCATATTCACCTCCATGCTGCTCATTCTACTGCTTTTCACCGCTTGTGTCTATTTATTTTGCGTAAGTCCTAATTATAAAATTTTTGGGATTCAGTTGGGACGGATGATACCATTGTTTCTCGGACACTCAATTTCGTCGAAAGTCACCTCCCCTGCGGGTTTGTGTCACGCAGCGTTCACGTCGTTGGAATCGCGTCGTACAACTTCGCATTGAACCCGACGAAAAACGTATCTCCGAGCTGTAGCGTGGACGCGCGTAGGTTGCCACTTCGTCCGATGATCGCTTTGAGGATGGCGTCTCGTGAATTGACATTTGGGTCGAAAACATCGACTTTTTTGCCTTTGGCGACGCGAATGGATTGAGCGGTTTTGATACGCCCCCACACCTCGGTTGAATTCAACTTTTCCTTACGAGCCTCCGTTAGACTGTCTACCTGAATGTTGTTTGCGTCAAGAAACTCTCGCGCTTTTCGACAGGAGGTTCAGCCGTTCCTGAAAAACATCCAATTCACTGTCATCAATTTCCTCCATTTTTCGTAATTTCTGTATAAGTCAACAGGAGGGTTTACACACGTTGCTGCTCCCGATGGATTGCCAAAACCATCGCCGAAGCCGTCAGTGTATACCATCTCCCTGACCATTACCGTTTTTCAAAATTTGAGTCAATTATAGCATATTTTTGTTGGACCCTATTAGAAAATCGCGCAAAGAAAAAGCGACAAAACGCTATGATAGTGATAGATGCGCTTCAAAGGAGCTATACGAAAAATCGAAAATGTAGTATACTTGATTCTGGAGCGTTTTTATGGAAAATTTTCATCCCAATTGATAAAGAATGGAGAGTTTTTATGAGCAGGGCTACAAAGTATGACATGAATCAACTTATGGAGGAATGGCGGATCAATGGGTTCGTTGTTTTCGCAGATCTCATCCCAACAGAGAAGATTGACCGTATCCGCGAGGCCTGGGCACCGATTCGAGACCGCGAAGACCGCGACATCGAGCGGCAGGGAAAGTATCCGTCACGCGGCTATCATCGCTATAACGTTCGAGTCCCATTCGAGCAACCTTTTGTCGACGAGGACCTCTTCGAGCATCCCGCTCTGGTTGAATTTCTGGAGCGCGTGATGGGCCCGGATTACGTGTGGACACACTTCGACTCGAACATACCTCTGCCAGGAACAGACTATCAAAAATGGCATCGGGACGGCATGGCTTCCCCCTTTCCAGGCATCATGACGCTGGCTTTCTGTGTCGGTGTTAAGTTTCCACTGGTTGATACCAGCGAAGAGAATGGCAGTTTTGAAGTTATCCTGGGCACGCAGTACGTCACCAATGACGAATTACCCCCGAATTTGGACGATGTCTTTGGTACTAACACCGCCCAGCAGATACCACCCAATTCGTCTCAATCTCAAGAAGGGGTCGCTCTGGGTTCAGGATGGACGCGCTTTTCATCGCGGCATTCCCAATCAGACCATGCACGCGACGAACTATGTATGGCATTCAGCGTTCCCTGGCTATTCAGCCGGTGGCTGCATGAGTATACCGAGAAACATTTTCCACGAGACCTCTGGGAAAGCCTATCGCCTCACACGAAGCATATGCTGCGGTGGCAGCGAGTGAAAGATGCGTGCTGAAACGGTTCGTAAAATGTAAAACGTTGAATTATCCGCTTTCTTCAATCTCTCGTCTCCGAAACGCAACCCGTGAAGGAGGTTTGCTGATGAACATTCTTGTGACTGGAGGCACCGGGCTCATTGGTTCCGCATTGGCGTCTGCTCTCGGCACCGGCGAACACCGCGTAACCCGTCTTGTCCGATCTGATCCGATTCCTAGCGAAGCCGAAGTCCGCTGGAATCCTGACGCCGGGGAAATTGATACCGGAAGCCTTGAAGGAGTAGACGCGGTAGTGCATCTCGCCGGGGAAAGCATTGCTGCTGGCAGATGGACGCCTGAGAGAAAAGCACGTATCCGCGATAGTCGGGTAAAAGGCACCCAACTGCTTTGTGACGCCCTCGCAGCGCTCTCGCAGCCTCCCAAAATCTTGGCATGTGCGTCCGCTATCGGCTACTATGGGAATCGCGGGTCGGAAACTCTTAACGAAGAGAGTGGGTCAGGAGATGGCTTTCTTGCTGAAGTCTGCCGCGAGTGGGAAGCCGCAATAGCACCGGCGGTTCAAAGTGGAATTCGCGTGGTAAATCTCCGGATCGGCGTTGTCCTCAGTGCAGCCGGTGGCGCACTCGCAAAAATGCTTCTGCCCTTCCGCATGGGTGTCGGCGGGCGGATCGGAAGTGGACGGCAATACATGAGTTGGGTCGCTTTAGATGACGTCGTGGGTGTCATTGAGTACGCGCTAATCACCAGCACGCTTCAAGGCCCAGTCAATGTGACCGCTCCCCGTCCCGTTACCAACAGCGAATTCACAAAGACCCTGGGGCGAGTTCTCCGACGCCCAACTCTGTTTCCTATGCCCGGCTTCGCTGCACGCCTTGCCTTCGGAGAGATGAGCGATGAATTGCTACTTGCCAGTACCCGTGTGGAGCCCGCCCGCCTCTTAGCGACAGGGTACGAATTCCGCTACCCAACGCTCGAAGGGGCACTTCGGCATTTATTAACGTAAAACGTAATGCGTAAGGAGACCGCCATGACCTCCAAATTTACAGGCTATGCAACCGCACAAGCCACACAAGCCTTCGCGGATCGGATGCGAGCGCATCACCCTTCCTTCGAGGCGAGTGCGTATCGCCGGCTCACCGGCACAGACCTGATAACATCCAAGATTGGCTACGGCACCTACCGCGTGCATGCCCAAAACGAGGTGCACGTTGAAACGCTCGAAGCCGCAATCGAGGCTGGTTGTAATCTGATTGATACCTCCAGCAATTACACCGATGGCGGTAGCGAAACCTTGATCGGAAATGTCCTTAGGGATGTGATTTCTGCCGGCGAGGTTAAACGGGAAGAAATTATCGTTGTCTCCAAAGTCGGCTACATGCAGGGACAAAACCTCGACCAAGCACAACAACGAGAGGCAGCAGGTCATCCGTGGGGAGAGGTCGTCAAATATCAGGATGGCTGCTGGCACTGCATCCACCCTGATTTTCTGGCAGACCAGTGGACTCGTAGCGCGGATCGACTGGGGCTGGAAACCATTGACGTTTACCTACTACACAACCCGGAATACTTCCTTTCCGACGCCAAAAACCGAGCCCCTCAATCTAGTCGAGACGCAATTGGTGATACCTTCTATGACCGCGTCTACCGCGCCTTTGTGCAGATGGAACGGTTCGTGGTTGATGGAAAGATCCGCTACTACGGTATTTCGTCGAATACCTTCCCTTCCCCACAAACCGACTTCGAGCATGTCTCCCTCAATCGCGTTTATGAGGCGGCTGTCAAAGCGGCAGAGACTGTGTATAGTGCGCATGCAGCAAGTCACTTCAAGGTCATTCAGCTCCCATACAACCTGCTTGAACCCGAGGCATTGACTGAAGCGAATAACGAAATCGACGGAAAAAGCATCGCTGTCCTTGAGGCGGCGAAGTCGCTTGGACTTGGCGTTCTCGTGAACCGCCCGCTCAACGCTTTCAAGAACAATCGGATGACCCGACTCGCACAATATCAGTATGACCCGGGCGCCGATTACCCAACGGTTGTTGCAATTGCAGAAGGGACGCTGACCCAGATCGAATCAACGCTCGAAAACACGCTGAAAAGTTGGGGGATTTTCGATTCGGTGCAAAATCAGGTGAATGTGAATCTCTTTTACAACGTCGCTCAGCAACTCGGTGGATTTATGTCGCGTGTCCAAGACCGTGATCATTGGGAACAGATCTTACAGCAGCACCTGATTCCACAGATCAATGGCTATCTGCGGCAGACCGGAATCGCCTGTCTGAATCAACACCAAGGGGAATGGGAAGGCTTGCTCGCTCAATATGTAGATGCACTGAACGCTTTGTTCGCAACCATAACAGAAATCTTTAACCGTGTGGGTGCGGAAAAGGTTGAACCGATCTATCAGGCTTTGAACCCACACCTCTCCGACGACCAGGGTGCGTTAACGCTCTCTCAGGATGCGTTGAACTTCGTGACTTCATCGCCGGGGGTGTCCGCTGTCCTGAACGGGATGAAACGCGAAGAATATGTTGAGGACGCGATGAAGATTATGAAAGCGCCTGATTTCGCGCAGCCGCTTGCGCTGATCGAAAGCGTAGAGCGTTTTTTCGCTTGACTTCAAAACCGATCTCAGCGAAAGTGGAAGCGTCAATTCTACCTGCGGGGATGTACAAATGAAGAAGCATAGTCCTGATGGTAAGGGCGCAAAAATAGAAGGTTGCGAAGCCATTGAATTACTTCGGCGAAAGTAACTTTTTGTCATATTTCAAGGAGTTATCGTATGGAGACAAACACAACATTATCCGTACCCCGCCGCCGCTTAGGGCGGACAGAGTTGAGCATCCCCGTCGTTCCCTTCGGGACGCAGGGGTTCGGTAACCACTTCGGTTTTGTTTCCAACGAGGATGCTGTCGCCCTCATGAAATACGCTGTCAGCATTGGCGTCAACCACTTCGACTGCGCACGTTGCTATGGGGATTCGATGCGTAAACTCGGCTTGGCGTTGAGGGAGATTCCACGCGAGGACGTGATTATCACCGGACGACTTTGCTGCCATTCCGGAGCGGAATGGGGTGGGTATGGCGAGGGAAGACCAGATTACTCTGCCGACCGCGTGATTGCGGATGTCGAAAATCAGTTAGAATTGCTCGGCACAGACTATTTCGACGGCATGCTGATTCATGATCCGTCCGATATTGAGGCGACGCTTGGGAAGGGCGGGACGTTAGATGGCATCCTACAGTGTAAAGCCCGGGTTCTGGTTCACTTTGCCGGATACGGGATGCACCCGCACGAATTCCACGTCAAGACAATTGCCACCGGCGATGTCGATCTCCTCTTGTGTTTCAACAATTATAACTTAGTTCGTCAGACCGCCGCGGATACTGTTCTACCCGCCGCCGCCGAAGCCGATGTCGGAATAATGAACGGTTGGTCAATTCTGCGTGGGTTGCTGACAGGGGTTAACATTGATGCGGAAGTGGAAAAAGGGCGATGGAAAAATCACGCCGACCCCGAACCTGTGAGAGCGAGATGGAAGTGGTGTCAGGAAGAGGGAGTCGATCTGCTCCAATTAGCCCTTCAGTTTTGCCTGCGGGACGAGCGGATCCATGGGAACAACATCGGTTCGTTGAACATCGAGCAGTTGGAAGCAAACGTGCGAGCGGCTAGCACGCCTCTCCCCGATGAGGTATGGGAGAAATACAAGGCGCGGTTCGGTGGTGGGATTGCCTGATTCCCGTTTTTCATTACACTTCAATCGAGTCATTGTCAAGCCAAACACAGTTGTTGGCATATATCAAAAACGCACCTATTTGACGATTACCATCCGCTTTGTCCCAGTGAAATCATCCGTTTCCAACCGATAGAAATAGACGCCCGTCGCAACATGCTGTCCCAACGCATTGCGCCCATCCCAATACGCCGCACGATTTCGGGAAAGATAAATCCCTGCCGGCTGTCGCCCGAGCTTCAAAGTGCGTACCCGACGCCCCATGAGATCGTAGATGTGAATCCGTACCGACGAAGCGGCTGCAAGTTGATAGGGAATCCATGTCTCTGGGTTGAATGGATTGGGATAATTTTGAAGCAGTGCATCTCTTTTGATGACTCCGAGTGGATTTAACTGCAACCCGCTCGGTTCGACAGCAACAGTAATGTCCTGGGGCAAATGCGGCAAAACGGTTTCGATTGGTAACAGATGGATGCGTCCATCATCGTGACCCACGGCAACGGTCTTTCCATCCGGACTAAAGATTACCTGCCAATACGGCTGAGGTAAATTCGTAACAAGTTTTCCTGTTTGTGTATCCCAGATCTGCACCCCAGGCGCTAAAGTATCCCTATCAGGGCCGCTAATACTTGTTGTGAACCATCTGCCATCCGGACTAAACTCAGCCGTTCGCACAACGCCCGTTGGAAGCTCGAGATCTATTTCTTCCGTCTCAATATTCCAAAATTTAATCTTGTATTCCGGCCGATCTGCATACCCCGCAATCCATCGGCTGTCGGGGCTGAATTCAATACCATTCCCGTAGTTGTGGCCAATTTTTCCAAGTCCGTTGACAATACGCTGTAGCGTGAAGCCCTGAGTTTCCCAGACCACAATTGCGCGAGCCCCCTCTGCCGCAAACCAATTGCCATCGGGACTGAAACGGATTGAACCGCTTGAAAAGCCTGAACCGATATCTCTTTCGTGTAATCCTGCGATCTGCTCGCCGGTTTCGACATCCCACACCCGTATCAAGAATGAAAACGTCACAGCGGCAACCAGACGACTGTCGGGACTAAACGTGATGCCTCCTCGGTTCCATACCGCGCCGCGCAAAGCATGTTTGACAGTAGCGGTATCCACATCCCAAACCGTGATACGCCGATCTCGATGCGTAATAGCGACATATTTACCATTGGGGCTCAGTGCTGCTGTATAACTTCCATTATCATACTGCATCTCAGCAATGATTTCCGTTGTGACGGTGTCCCAAACGCGGGCAACGCCCCCGAACGTGGCGAAGTGCTCACTGTCTGCGCTAAACCCAAGCATTTGTTGATAGCCGTAGCCCTCAAACCTGCCAATCAACTTTCCGGTGTCTATCTCCCAACGCCCAATGTTTGCGTAATGGTTCGCAAGGGCAACAACGGTTCGGCTGTCACGGCTGAGGGTAAATAAGTCGGGCCAATATCGGTTTGTTTCCTCCCAACCTTTGAACTCCTCATCAGGTCTCGTCTTCGTGAGCCAAGATCGCATCCACTCTTGATTCGCCGTGTCCCAAACGGCGATGACGGCGTCGCCAAATCCAACAACCAGAGTTCTCCCATTGGGACCAAACGCAAGCGAATTAACCTCTACCTGTCCGCGGAGCCCCTCTACTTCTACATCATTTCCATCAATCATCTCAGTTCGATCGCATGTCTGTAGGGACCAGAATTCGATCTGTCCCTCCTCTGTCCCGACCGCGAGTTGTATCCCATCAGAACGGAGTGCCAGCGTTGTCACGCGGGAATTCGTAAGAAATTTGCCCACGAGCTGTACTGTAGCAATATCCCAGATCTCCACATCAAACGCGCCAACGATTAATTGCCGCCCATCGTGAGAAAAGAGGAGAGAATACTTTCCTCGCCGAGCGGCTGCGTGGCGGAAGGTGAAAGCTTCCTGATGCTTCTCCCATAAGCGAACCACTCCCTGATTATTGATTGAAGCAATCTGTTTTCCGTCAGGGCTGTACGCCAAATCGCTGACACGATGCTCACCCCCAGTCAGCGTCCCGACTACCTGACCCGTGGTGCTGTCGAATCGATGCAATAGACGCCCATCCGCAACCATCACCTCCGCCCCGTTTGGGCTGAATTCAAGCGCGTCCACGTTCATCTCAATGGTGTGGACAAGCTGGGAGGTTTTCGCCTCGTACAGTTCAAGGATTGCCGATGTGCCAATCGCCAGCCGCCTGCCATCGGGCGAGAATTGGATTGCTCGGACTTTCCCTTTACCAATGAATCTCTCAGTTTGTCCATAGGCAACGATTGCTACTGAGAAGAGGGCTATCAACATAGACAGATAGCGTTGAAGCGTGTTTTTCATCCTTATGTTCCTTCCCAATTTGTGATGAATATCTTACGCTTAATACGTAGATCTGCTGCATTCGATCAAAATTTTTTCGGCCAGTCACGGGTGAATAGAGCACAGTCGTGAAAATCTGTGAATCAATGAACGTGTAAGTGCACTGAGTCAATCGACACAAAATAAAAAAGCCGTCTCAGAAAAACCACTCCAAGACGGCTTTTCTATTTCTGGAAAGGAATAACGCACTATCTGATCGCGGATTTATCCGCGAGTACGTCCTTCACCTGACCTTGTCCTTGCAGTGCAATCAAGGCCTGCAACGTTTTCTTCAACTCTTTACGATAACTGTAGCTGAAAAGCACAAATTGGGCCTGTTGCTCGGCAGTCAAGATCTGATTAATCTCCCCCATGATCTTTTTTCTTTCGGCAATGAACCCATCCTCGACCTCGCGGTAGTGTGTTAAGGCAGCCTGTAACTCAGCCTGTTCTGCCTCAGAATCAATCGGGGTGGCTTGCAATTGCCTTAGCCGATTCATTCCCCGCCGGTGCTCTTGCCGATACTGCGTTTTTAACTTTTCCAGCTTGTTGAATTTAGTCAACAAAGGCACCTCCTGCTCCGACGTTGGCGAGACCGCATCAACCAACTTCCAAATTTTGAGGGCTTCAACCAATTCAGCCATCGCGCTTGGCGTTGCCCGTAGGGGAGGAGACGTGTCTGCTTTGATGAACGGAATCAAGAACACAAACGCGAGCACCACAGGAATTACCGTGAGCAACGGTAGATAACGACGTTTCATAGATGGTATCCTCCTTTGGGAATTTCTTTAATCCAAAACGGTGAAAACAAATTGATCTTTTGTCGAAGGCACGAAATCGGTGAGGACTTCATCTCCAAAAGACTCGATGTTGATTTCGGAGTTAATGACGCGGAACAATTGGTTGACGAGGTCGGTGGACTCCACCGAATTTGGCAGGTCGATTTCATCGACAAGCGAACCCTCACCATCCCAAACCGAAGGAACATCTAGGCTTTGGAGTTCATGATTTAACTGTTCCTGCAACTGTTCTACAGGGATTTCAGCAATGAAACTTCGGGAGATTAGCACACCAAAAGTGGGAGTATCGATTGGGGCTTTGAGTTGGCGACTGTTGGAAAGTCCCCAAAGGCTTAAAAGGAGAGTCAGCACGCAAGCCACCCCTGCCATTTTCCATCCATGCGTCCTTACCCAAAGGGGAAGGCGATCTTTTTCAAATGCTTGACGCTGCGAAATTCTCATGCGGAGGTTGGGCCAAAACGCCTCCCATACTTCTGGAGAAGGATACTCAATCGGCAGATTGCTGGCAAGACGGATAGTTTTCTCAAAAGTTTCCAATCCCTTTTGGCAACGCAAACAGTTGTCAATATGAAGCTCTAGTTGACGAACCCGCCCGAGAGACAGCGTTCCTTCAATATACTCCGGTAGCAATCGTTCGGCTGACTTACATTTCATGATAAATCAATCTTCCAGGTAAGGTGTAAGCAGGTCACGTAGTTTTCGCGTTGCGTTAAACAAATGGGCTTTGACGCTTCCAACGCGCAAATGGAGAACATCGGTAATTTCGCGAAGGGCTAATCCTTCATAGTGTCTCAAAATAAACACCTGCTTCTGACGAGGAGACAACTGTTGAATCGCTTTCTCGATTTCCCTTCCAAGTTCGATTTGTTCCAGGCAGTGCATTGTAACATCCTTGGAATCTCCTGGATGGAACAGGAAATCGTCAAACGGGAGTTCTTCGGTAAAAGCAATATCGGTACGACCTGCCCGACGCCGCGTATAATCAATGCAGGCATTTTTAGCAATCCGATAAAGCCATGTGTAAAATGTGGATTTGTTTTCAAACTGCTTCAGTGCTTTGAAAGCTCTGAGGAAAATCTCCTGAGACAGATCATACGCATCTTCCGGGTTGTGAGTAAAGTTATAGGCAAGCTCATAAATTCGCTTTTGGTACTTCTGAACTAACTCACCAAAAGCCTGAGTATCCCCACTTTGTGCGCTCTCAACACAGTATCGATCTGGATCGGCTTTCATGGGTTTTTCCCGTTGTAGACGCGGTAAGGAGTGAAAAGTTTAGGTAGGCAAAGAGAAGAAATGAAAAAATTAATACGCCCTTGGTACCCGGGTTATAAGTTGAAGCAAGACATGGCAGAAATAAGTGGATGGAGCCGGTGAGAGGATTTGAACCTCCGACCTGTTGATTACGAATCAACCGCTCTGACCAACTGAGCTACACCGGCTTATAAGGAAAAACAGCCCCACCATGAGATGATGGGGCCATAAGCATAAGAATGCCGAGGGGCAGAATTGAACTGCCGACACATGGATTTTCAGTCCACTGCTCTACCGACTGAGCTACCTCGGCATGATTGAAAGCGGGTAGAATAATACCAAATCAATGAAACAAATGTCAAATGTTTTTTATACGGGATTAGGGCTATTTAACTCTCCAATCGGCCTACAGATAATCATGATTGAGATCCTTCGCAAAGCCTCAGGATGACTGAATCTGTCTAATAGAACGAAGTGAAGAATCTCAATAATTAAATGACCCTAATACGAGGCGCGATATTGATTGGCCTTGCAGAAACACAGTCCAAACCACATCCATCTCGGAAGGCGATAACGTGCTTTATCAGTAAGGAACGTTGGGAAATGGAACAACCTTGTACACTGTCTCACCAGGCTTAATGTAGCCAAGTCGCCGTGCAAGTTGCTCCTTTGTAAATTCGTTTGTTTTCAGTTTTTCCACCCGAATTTTCAGTAGATCTCGCTCACGTTCAAGTTTTGCTAATTCTTCCAAAGAATGTTGTTTGATTCGGCGGGCTTCCTGCCAATTCTGAAGCCCTTCGACAAATCGATACAAACCGATCAGTAACATGAAAAGGGCAAGAATAGATAGCCAGGATTGGATAACTCGCATGGTATGATCTCCTTATAAAACAGATAGGCGTAAACATCAAATACCTGAACTTGTCCGGTTATTATTATCACGCTTCAATCACTTCAAACGTTTCAGGGATTGACGAGAGATTGCGGAATGCAAATTCATGCTGCGATGCCCTTCTTAATTCCCCGGCGATCCATACTTCTTCCTTAACATCTTCACAACGACCGGCGGAACCATCTTCAACAACTTTTCATCACTGACTTTTGCCCCTCCCATCTGCACGATTTCCACGACAAGTGTGGAGCTCAAATGTGCATACCTAGCATTTGCCATCATAAACAGCGTATCCACCTGTGGGGCAACTTGGCGATTCATGCGTGCCATCTGAAATTCGTACTCAAAATCGGAAAATTCTCGCAGCCCACGAATGATCGCGGTGGCGCCACACTCTTGTGCATACTGCGCAGTGAGTCCAGAATACTGATCAATCGTGACATGCGGATAAGACTGGATGACGGTTTTCAGCATTTCAATCCGTTCCTCCAATGTGAAACGGGGCGGCTTGGCAGGGTTGATACCGATGGCAATGACCAACTCATCGAAAATGCAGAGCTCAGAAACCCGATCTATGACATCCACATGACCGTTTGTAATGGGATCAAAACTAGCAGGAAAAATGGCAATTTTCTTCGGCAAAGATCTGATTCCTTTCTAAAACTGGAGTATGCAATCGGCGCCCTACGTCAACCCCTCAAAACATCGAAATCTTAACACACCTGTATTGTGTCCGTCAACCTCAAAATTTCTCGAGTTTTCAGTTCATTTACCAGGGGAAGTACGCTAAAATGGGAAACTCCATCACTGTTCAGATTATGGCATACGGAAGGAAATCATGTATACCATCACGCTAACCAACACACTAAACTTTGGTGCGACGTCAAATAGTATCATTCCTTATCAGCAAGTTGCGCCTGGTGTTGTGGCGATGAGAATTTTCCTCACAGTGGTAGAGCAAAGTGAAACACCGAACCACTTCCAGGAACGCTCTCCGTCCATATCCCCCCGCCATGTTGCAGCAAAATGTGCTTGGCAATCGACAGTCCGAGCCCCGTGCCTCCGCTTGCATCCCGATCAGAGATCGGGGCCATCTCACGCGAGCGCGCCTTATCCACCCGGTAGAACCGTTCAAAAATTCGCGGCAGCGCGTCGGAGGGGATGCCGATTCCGGTATCTCTCACATGTACAATGACCTCAGATTCGCTGGCTTCTGCAAACACCGCGATGCAACCTCCCGCCGGCGTGTACTTAATCGCGTTGTCAATCAAGTTGACCAGAACTTGTCCAATAAGCCGTTTATCCGCAAGCAAGACGGGCAGGTCGTCAGACGCCTCCCATTCAAACGTCAGATTGGATTCATCGAATGCGGCGCCAAAGAGGGTCAATATGGTATCTTGAAACTCTTTTATCTCGCAGAGTTCCAATTTAAGCACCACCTCTCCGGATTCAAGTCGAGACAAATCAAGGAGATCCGAGACCAATTGCGAAAGTTGTGACGACTGCTGGAGAATCTTCTCCAAAAAGCGTTGGCTTGCGTCGGTGTCGTCCAAAGCGCCATTTAGCAGTGTTTCCGCATATCCCTGAATCGAGGTCAGCGGCGTGCGCATTTCGTGAGAAACGTTGGCGACGAAATCTACGCGAATCTGTTCTAATTTCCGCAACTGGCTTACATCGTGGAGACTTACCAGATACTCCCTACCAACAGGCACAATAGTAATCTCTGTCTCGCCTTCCGTTATTCCCGCGAGGTTGATTTCCGCAAAGGCGGCTTCTTTTGTATCCGTTGCCTGCTCCAGGAGATGTCGCAAGGCTGGGGTATGGATGATTTCAATCAATGAACGCCCCTGGTAGTGAACAGGCAGATCCAGCATTGTGACCGCCGCCGAATTCGCATCAGTGATAGCAAACTGCTCATCAATCAGAAGGACACCCTCGATCATCTTCGATAGGATACTGTCCATCCGGTCGCGTTCCTGAGAGATTTCATGAATCTGCCCCTCAATGCGATCTGCCATCTGATTGAAATGGCGGGACAATTGCTCCAGTTCACCCGATGGTGTAACGGGAACTCGTGAGGTGAATTCACCCTCTGCAATTAATCTTGTGGCCTGGGTCAAGTCCCGAATCGGCTTCGTGGTAACTTCTGTGGTAATGATGCTGAACAAGATCGCGAAAACAAAGCCTGCACCGATTGCCAACAGTAGAAGCCACCTGAGTTAATCGGTAGCCGTCTCAATTTCCTTCATTGGCAGCGCAACCCGACAGACGCCTATCAACTTCACTTGACGGCGGACCGGCAATGTAAGGTAACGTAAGTTTGTTTTTACAGTAGTGCTATATCGATTGGCGATACCAGTCTCCCCCGACAGGGCGGTTTGTACCTCTGGACGATTTCGGTGGTTGTCCATTGCTCGTAAACTCTCCCCATCGCGCTCCGTATCTCCCCATACAATTCCGTCGCGCCCAATAAAGGTTAGACGCACATTACCCGTCATTCCCAGCCTATCCACAAAATTGTCTATGATGTCGTAACTATGGTAGATCTTAGAATTAATGGTACATTTGAATAATATCGTGAAGTGTGGTTTCGGGGTGATATTCTCGGTATCGCTTGATATTGGCAAAATCGTGTTCAATCGGATTGTAATCTGGAGAATAAGGCGGTAGGAACATCAGACTCGCTCCTGAAGCCTCTATCAACTCTCGGGTCCGAGGTGTTTTGTGAAGCCGCGCATTATCAAGGATTACAACCTGTTTTGAAGTCAAACGTGGACATAACTGTTCAGCTAACCAGTCATTGAAATCTACCGCTTTGCAGCTCCCTTTGAACACCCGTGCCGCAATAAGTGTCGCTGTCCGGGTGCGTTGGCTTGAGATAAGTCCAAAGACTTTTTCCCCTTTGGGTGCATACCCATAACGTCTATAACTTTCGTCTCGAAACCCACTCTCATCGACATAAACAAAAGACTTACCAGAGGCTTTCACTTGTGCGAGTTGCTGAAGATACGCTTGTCGTTTTTCAGCGCATTGCTCCTTATATCCGAGACTTTTTTTTCGGGTGCAACCGATATTTTTCAGCCCATACCCGATACAAGACTTTGACACACCAAAATGAGCTGCGCGCTCGGCGTAGGTCTGGTCTGGAAAATCAGCGACATGTTTTCTCAGCGCATCGGGGTCAAGGGTTCGCGGGCGACGGGGCCCTGGTTTCTGACGTTTGAGCGGGTCAGGCGCATTCAACCACTTATACAGCGTTGAGCGGGCGACGGAAAAACGGCGGCTCGCTTCGGTCTTGCCACCGCCAGCTACGATAAAATCTAAGACGCGTTTGCGTAAATCTAAAGAATAGGCCATAATAACTATAGGATACCAGCAATATAAGAAAATGTCTACTTATTTATAGGGTTCGCCAGAAATGTGTCAGGCAGCATCTCCAGCAGAAATTCTCGTGTCAGATTTGCCTGTACCTTTAATTCCGTCGTGATTTGCTCACTCAGGTTCTGCTTCAATGAATGATCCAGATAACCATATATCGCCAGCAAAATGACCAGCACAATCCCCATATAATACAAAATCAATTTAGTTCGGATACTCATAATCAACTCATCCTTCTTTGGTCGCGTCTGATTCGTTAGGCAATCATTGATAAAAATGTGCGCATCGGTAACGAGGTGGTGCTTGTCAACAAGGATGTCATTCAACACGCTGATACCAAAAATTATTCCATTCGCGACTATATCATCACGCTGTGATTCCATCGGGAACGGTGATATGATAGTTCAACAAAGTTGGCGTTGGGTGTGAACAACAACAGCGGCTCGATCATCTGAAAGTTGGTCGGAAGAAATTGCCTTCGGACAGGGCTTACGCTTGAAGCGGTTGAACATCTAAAGCAGGCCGAAGCGGAGGAGATAGATAAAATGGAGCCGCGAGCATTGTTAATCCTGGCTTACTCACATGCGCTTCCAACAAATAAATGATGCCCAATCGCACGGATTAAAACCAGAGTTCAAACGTGAACGAAGGCTGGCGGCGTTAGGGGAGAAGGAAGTGGAAAACATCCTTGAAATTCTGTCTGAACGTTCTCGCCTCCAAAAAGACGCAATGCAGATACGAATCGACAAGAGAACTATCGCTGTTCCTGTACTCCTTGACGCGCTAGGCAAAGCCCAGTATCAAAACGTCCAAGGTGACATCATTGATATGTTGTATGAAATCGGTCTTGAGGCGATTGACGCAATCGTCGCTGCGGTTCAGGACCTCAACACGTCAACTGCCGTGAAGATCGTGCTTGTTCGGCTAATCGGAAGGATTGACGGGGGACGGGTTACTGGCGATTCAGAGACAATTCGCAATAGCACCGACGATGCCGGATTGGAGATGGAAATCAGCACAGCTCTCTACAAACTTGGGCAGACGGAATATCGGTCGGTGGTGGACTTACAACTGACCTACAACCTGGACCAATATTTTCAACACACAGAACAGAATGAACTGGTTAAAAGTGAGTTGAGACGTCTTCTTTTTGGGCTAGAATAAGTCAAACTAATCGTTTATCCCTCAGATCCACTGTCAGATCCTTCACTTCCCGAATTATCTCTTTTTCTTTTTGGGCGAGTCCGTCAAAAAGTGCGGGAACAGTGACATCTTTCGTCTTTTCCGCGTAACGATCCGGAGTGATTCCCAGATATTTAACGGAAAGGTAATATTCTGGGTCTTGCCTCGTCACGGCGCCATCAAGAATATTTCCAGTTTCCCGCTTTCCATAGCTAACAGTGTAGCACCTGCCTGTTTTCTGGTTGACAACCGTATACCCGCCCTCATCAATAGTCTCGTTCCAGCATTTCTCAAAACCACTTGCCGGCATCCTATCTCTCAGGTCTTGAGCGGAACGGATAACGACCTTTTCATGAATTGGCTCTCTTATGACAATCAAGCCATCGTCTTTCACCCGCTGCGGGGATGGACCTTGCATCAGATACACGTTATCTACAGTATACACTACACCATTTTTTATGCCCTTTGCCAGGTTGAGATGTCTCTCGACAATATCCTCATTGAAGGGATGGAGCTGGTATTGGCCATTCGCGCTTAAAACCCACCGTAATTTTCTTCGGTATTCGATATCAGCAAACCTGTCATTTGGGAGGGGTACCGCTACCTTTAGATCGTAACCCACAAACAGGTCATTTGTCAGATTTAATCGAGATTCTCGTGTATCTGCCAAAAGCGTTAATCCGGTCTGACTTTTGGAGAGGACTCGACCAATGAGGCTACCCCGTCGTAATGCGCGGATTTCTTGAGAGATTAATGCCAGCGTTTGCGGGGCCATATCCTCAACCATAATCTTATGTTCCCACCTTGTGCCTCTCTCGTGGGCAAGGAGTTGAAATTGTTGGGTGTCACCATCTGACCGAATATACCCGAGTACGGTCCACGGGTCAAAGGTGGTGCGGTATCCATCCGCTGCTCGCGAAACTGCACCCGCGAGGACGCAATCCCGTCTTTCATATCGTGAATATACCTCAAATTGAAATTCCAAATGGTTAAACGATTCTAATGTTTCTGAGAGATCTCTGGCAAACTCATCTCCACTGGGAAAGGGTTTAAAAATCGCTGCTGTTTGGGAAGGGTGGTTCAGGGCATCAAGAAATTTTCCGATTGGAATCCCCTCTATACCAAATCCCTGACCGAAGATCTTGGTTTTGGTTTTAAAAGGCGGTTGCCGCAAAAATAAATCGCGTTGCGAGACAAGCTGTAATGCCGGGTCTTCAGACAAATCTTCTATGGTAGAGGCATCTCCGAAAACCCTTTCTTGCAGCGTATTATCTACGCTTTTAGTCAGCTCGGTGCCTTGTTTGAGCTCCGCAAAATGGACGATGTCATTTACGGTATAACGAAGTGGCGCGCTGGAAGAGAGGTTGTCATAGTTAGAACGGTGGAACCGTATTCTTGGCTTAATCCGAAGGACAGGGATGAGACCGTAATCTCTCAATAAAGCATACAAAGTGACTGTATAAGATTCGGCATGTATTTTTCGTTCTAAAATTCCATTTTGTGCAGGAATTTCCCTGGCTAAACCGTCTCCTCGAATTAAGTGTTCCTGGACGGAATCGCTGTCATTTCCAAAGATGATCATTCGGTGTTCTTCTCTGCTATCGTCTATCATCAATGGACACCTCCACTATTGAAAATCAGTAATATATTGAAATCGAGAGAAATTATACCATGAAAATCTAAAATGATAAAGTCAAGTTAACTTCTTTCCATAAATTCTGATATGACTTTGAGTCCATGGATTCGGGTGCAAAAACTATAACCGGCTCTCGCTCAATTCCCATTTTTTCGACGTGTGATAGATAAGGAATAGAACTCTGTAAAACACCATCGAATTCCTTCAACACTGTAGCCATGAATTCATTGTGCATCTTTTTGCGCCTGTCAGCCATCGAAAAGAAAGTGTAAAACTTACCTGTGTCGTATTTATTCTTTTTGAGGAAAGAGAGTAATTGCTTATGACTTCGCACGGACAATGTCGTCGGAATCAGGGGAACAAGGATGTAATCGGCGGCGTTGAATATATTCTCTGCCAGGAGGCTGATGGTGGACGGACAGTCCAGAATAATCAAATCATATTCGTCTCGGAGCGGATTCAAGATTTTATCCAGTCGCTGTTTTGAGCGCTTCACTTTATCAAAAGTGACAGCTAGATTACGATGCGTGAAATCCGCTGGCAGTAAATCTAACTTTTCATAATCCGTGCCTTTGATACTTCTTTCAATGTGCTTCCCGCCCTTAATGAACCCCTTTGCTCGGGACTTGAGCTTGGGTTTGACTCGAAAATAATATGTTGTCGAACTTTGCGGATCCAGATCGCAGATGAGGGTTTTAATACCTGCCTGCGCTGCCAGAAAAGATAAATTGACGGCTGCCGCGGTTTTTCCGACTCCACCCTTATTACTATAGACTGCAAGCGTTTTCATCAAACCACCTTTCCCTTTTTGGCGGTGAACAGTTCCCGACATAACTTTTTATTTGAAGGCGATGTGAAATCAGTGAAAATATTCGAAAATGAGTCCTTCAAGATCTGGCTTTCTTCGTCCAGCTTTCCAATCAGGCTGCCGATTGCCAAAATGGTGCTTCTGGACTGGGGGTCGATTATCGTCAGTTCTTCAGCGATGTGCGTGAGATATTCCTTCTGAACACGCAGATTATTATAGTCGCCCAGGTTATCCTGCAATCTCTTTAATTGCTTAATCAAGATCGAGATTTTATCGTCGGGGAAAAGACTGGAAAAGAACTCCATCAGATACCGTAGTTTTTTACATTCGATTCTCAATTCGTGTAGTCGTCCATCCGTCGCGTTTTCAAGAATTTGGGCGCCAGTTTTTACAACCATCCGGTATACTTTATAAATTCTTCTGCGTGCCAGGTCAATTGCTGGCACGTCAGCATTAGGTGCCCTTGGGGAATTCTCCGGCGGTTGGTTTAAGAATGTTTCCCAATCTTCCAAGATTTCTGAATATTGTTCGGAATTCAAGCCATTAGTGACGTCTTCTAACGCCTTAGACCGTTTTCCTCGTAAAAAGTCGAACAAGGGATCGATTTCGTCGCGCAAGGTCGCGGGGAGCATCGCTTTGTAGGCTTTCTCTGTAAGGAGGTAGACATCTAAATCCCGCAACAGATTTGAAAGTTTACCCAGTAAAGAAAAATCTCTCCGAAATCGGTCGGTTGTTTCTGTTGGAAAGACATCTTTAATCTGACTTAAAGCGGAACGGGTACGGCGAATAGCGACGCGAAAATCATGCAAAAACTCTGTGTCGAGGTCTGCCTTGATGTAATTTTCATTGATTTTGATGGCTTTCAATAGAAAGCGCAGAATCACTTTAGCCGCTTCATCCGCACGCATATCAGGGTCAAGTTGTAGCCTTAATTTTAAAGAATAATCGCCAGGCGTTTTATTGACGGTCTCAAGGGCCTTGAAATATATCTCATCTGTTTTGATTGTCGTAAATCCCAGTTCCTCAAGTTGGTTGACCAACTTTCGATAATATTTCGGATACCCCCTGACAGGTTTCAAGCATAGATGGGCAGCCAACATCGGCGTATGTGCTTGATGGGGCGGTCGAATTTCTTCATAGACGAATCGCACCACGGTTTTTTCATCTTGATTCAAAATGCGATAAGAAGTTGATTGAGAATGTATTTCAGCGAGTTTCAGAAGCGCCCGCATTTCTATGATTGGTGCCAACAACTCTTTGAATTCGCCATCAGGAAAATCCCATAGGAAAACAGGTTGAGAAGTGATTTTGCCATTCTGGATAATCGTGAGTCCGGACAATCGGCGCAGAATGAGATCGCTTTCGGAGGCATACAACACAAGCAATTTATTGAATAGCCGCCAGTCAAATGTATCGTAGATGGCGAAACTCGCCGCAGTGAATGCCTCTCTTCTGACTAAATAATGGTTCGCCAATTCGCTAATGATTCGCCCCTCATCATACCCATCTGGTAACCTGAGTGGGACTTCATGAGGCTCTGTTTTCACCATGAAAGCTCCTTGAAATTCGGTTGATTGTCTGTCTTTCTACTCAGCCCTCAACTTACGACGATTTTTGCATGTCTGCACACCCTCATTTTCGATATGGGCTTCCCTCTTATGATTGATTTGATAAGGGGTAAGATTCTACTATTGTGATTTCTCTTTGTCAGCAGATTTTGTGACACGTAAAGTGTCCTATGGTGCGTACGCAATGCGACTGGGATTCTTCAAATTTATACCAATGCCCCTACTGGGGGATGATTGGCTCCGAGGCATGGAGAAAAGTGCACCCAAATCGGCTCTGACATTGAGGGATTTCGATTTGCCACAAAAAAGCTGAGAGAATGTCAAAATTTTGTAACATCCTCAAATTATACTTTTGTGATTTCTCTTTGTCAACAGATTTTGTGACAAGAAAGTGTCCTATGGTGCGTACGCAATGCGACTAGGATTCTTCAAATTTATACCAATGCCCCTACTGGGGGATGATTGGCTCCGAGGCATGGAGAAAAGTGCACCCAAATCGGCTCTGACATTGAGGGATTTCGATTTGCCACAAAAAAGCTGAGAGAATGTCAAAATTTTGTAACATCCTCAAATTATACTTTTGTTTGTCATGATCAAGATGCAAGATTCAGACTCAGTTAGCGTTGTAGGTCGAGATTCCGATCTCAACAGAATTAAAGAAACAGTTTCATACTTACTTGAAAGAAGAAAGACATCAATGAAGTGGTTGCTTTTGTGTGCCTTTGTTGCGCGGCTTTGCGTGCCATTAACACTCACTGCGCAACAAGCCGGAAGAATTGAAGGGATGATTATCGATCAAGCGACGGAAGCGCCGATAGCAGGTGCAATTGTCATATTGAGCGCCACCAAACAGCGCGTATCAACGGATGGGGACGGGATGTTTATTCTCGAAGTACCCTTAGGCATGTACAACATCAGCGTCAGATTTCCTTTCTATCTCACGCAGACAGTATCTGGAATTGAGGTCACCGAAGCACAGCCGACGCAGACCCTCCGTGTCGTCCTCATACCTCAAGTAATTAAGCTAGATCCTGTACACCTCCCCCTCCTTTTGAGTCAATCGAGTGAAGTCGGTCTTTTGGAGAAACGGCGACAGAGCTTTGTGGTTGAATATAGTATCAGCACGGAATTGATGGGCAAGCTCCCCGTTTCGGATGCCGGGGACGCGCTGAAACGGGTCACTGGCATCAGCATCGGCGGCGGGCAATATGTTTATGTACGCGGACTTGGAGAACGCTACAGTAACACTTTATTGAACAGTATCCAGATTCCAAGCCCTGAGCCAAATCGTCGGGTTGTGCCGATGGATATCTTTCCCGTCAATCTCCTAGAAAGTCTCCAGACCGTCAAGACTTTTTCTCCCGATCAGCCGGGCAACTTCGCAGGCGGTTCAGTACAAGTTTTCACCAAAGACTTCCCGGAAGCCTTCACCACGTCGCTATCAATGTCCATCAGCTTCAACACAGAAACGACGGGAAAGGATGTGCTGGCATATCCAGGTGGGGATTTAGACGCGCTTGGGTTTGATGACGGTACACGAGCGCTCCCCGATATTATTGCAGATAACGTGGAAGACACCCCCATCCGCGAACGAGGGCGTTTTACAACGAGCGGATTTACACCGAAAGAAATTCAGACATTTGGCAGAGCCTTTGACAACACCTGGTCGCCACAAAGGGATGAGGCGCAAGCCAATCAGGGTTACAAGTTCAACATTGGGAACACCACCCGACTCGCCGGAAAAGAATTCGGATATCTCGGCGTGATCTCGTACGGCAATGGTCATAGTTATCGCGCAGAAGAAGAACGCAATGCGTTTAGACTCGGTTTGAATGATGAACTCACGCCGGTGACTGCATATCTGGTGGAACGAAGCGCAAACGATGTCAGTTGGGGCGGGGTGCTGAACACAAGCATGCGCTTTTTGCCCGGACACAAGATGAGTGTGAGGACGCTCTATAGCCATACCGCCGAGGATGAAACGCGAACTTGGGAGGGATTCAATGCAGACCGTAATACCGACATGCGAAGTTCGCGTCTGCTCTATGTTGAGCGCGGACTCTTCTCGGGGCAACTCGCCGGCGACCACGGATTCAGATCGGAACTGGAAGCCGCGGAAGAAAGCGATGCAGAATCTGGTTTCAAACCTGCGCCAACACTGTCCTGGCGTTTGACGTTCTCTCGCGCAACGCGGAACGAGCCTGACACCCGTGAGATGGTCTATGAAAAACGCGGCGATGACTGGTTCTTCCGTGACATTACCTAGAGCGGCAGTCGGTTCTTCTTTGATCTGAAGGACGACGACATCAGCAGCAGACTAGATTGGTCAATGCCGTTGGGTTCAAAAGGATTATTCAAAACAGGTGGAATGTGGCGCGATCGGGACAGAACCTTTGATGCCCATCGATTTCGGTTTCTGCCATTTGACAACGTTGACCGACTTGTAGATCTTTCCGTGCCGCCGGAAGCACTTTTTCAGATCGAGAATATCGCCCCTCGTGTTTTTGAACTTCGCGAGTCTACGCGGGCAACAGACAATTACCTCGCTGCCCACGATGTGTGGGCTGGCTATGCCATGATCGATTTGCCTTTGTCAAAGAAGTTTCGTTTGACAGCCGGCGCTCGGCTGGAAGTCTCCGATCAGAACGTCACAACCTTTGACCCTTTCTCCCCTCAGGCAACGCCGATTGTTGCGGATTTGGACACAACCGATATTCTGCCAAGTCTGAATTTGACATACCGACTGACAGACCAGATGAATCTTCGCCTGGCGAGGTCACGCACGGTGACACGACCAGACCTTCGGGAGCTTGCGCCCTTCGAATTTACGGACTTCGTCGGCGGCCGGACGATTTTCGGCAATCCAAACCTTGAGCGAACCTTGATTGACAACTACGATCTCCGCTGGGAGGTCTTCCCGGAATTGGGCGGGGTCGTGGCAATCAGTGGGTTCTATAAAAAATTCCACAAACCGATTGAGCAGATTATCCAACCGGCGGCGGAAGTTCGGATTACCTACGAAAACGCAGAAGCTGCACGCAATTATGGGGTTGAATTAGAATTACGCCAAAACTTGAGCGTCCTCTATTCGAGACTTCAGCACTTCTCTGTCAACACCAATGTCGCTTTCATCTCTTCGAGAGTTGAGTTGCCTGACGTTGGTATTCAGACCTCTTCCGAGCGTGCGCTTCAAGGTCAGTCGCCCTATGTTGTGAACGCAACCCTCGGTTATGACAACCCTGATTGGGGAATAACCGCCGCACTTGCTTATCACGTCTTCGGGCATTGGATTGCAGAGGTAGGAAACCATGGCAATCCGGATGTGTTCGAGACGCCGCGTTCCCAATTGGACACGACATTTGGGAGACAACTGCTCCCATTTCTTCTTTTCAGTTTTTCAGCAAAGAATTTGCTGAATCCTGACGTCACCTTAGAACAAGGTGGCGAAACTTACGTGCACTATCGCACAGGTCGGACATTTTCGTTCGGCCTGAGTTACAGTCTCTGATTAAATCAGGGAACAGAGAGGCAGGAAACTGAATGTCTCCTTGAGTCCGTGCATCTTTGCATTGATTGTTTTTGTTCCGTCGGTGAGGCAGTGTCCCACCGTCTTATACCAATTTGCACTAAAGCGGGTAATTTCTGTCATTCTGAGGCTTTGCGAAGAATCTGACTCAGAGATCCTTCGCGCAGTTTATCCCGATCGCAGATTGGGACTCAGGATGACAAGCGAAAGTTACTTCCTAAAACGCAAAATGGTATTACTACACCAAAAATCTAAACAAAAATAAGGAGTTCAATTCAATGAATCACCGTTTGTTTTTCCGCTTTTTGTCCATCTTCTGCATCGTACTCGCCTTCGCATTCTTGGGGTGTGGCGACGATGATGATGACGATGACAATAATGATACAGATGGAATTACTCGAGTTGACCCAGATGGTGGCCCAGACATAGTGAGCGGCCCAAACATTCTTGAGGGAGAAATTATGGAAGACCTCACCCTCACAGCAGACCGTGAACACGTACTGCGGGGCGCCGTATTTGTGAAAAATGGCGCCACACTCACGATTGAGCCGGGAACCACCATCTTTGGCGAAGGCGTCTCCAACGGCACGCCTATCGTTGCTCAGGGCGCCAAGATTATCGCTGATGGAACCTCAGATCAGCCAATCGTTTTCACCAGCGATGCGCTCGACGGTTCATGAGGGCGTGGCCAATGGGGTGGGCTGATTATTAACGGTCGCGCTCCGACCAACCAGGGCGTCGCATTCGGCGAAGGGGATACGGGCACCTACGGTGGTAACGATCCCAACGACAACAGTGGAGTGCTTCGGTATGTCCGTGTCGAGTTCGCAGGCATTGAGTTTAGCCCTGACAACGAGTTAAACGGTATCGCTTTTCAAGGCGTCGGCGCCGGAACAACTGTCGATCACGTTCAGGTTCACTTCAACCAGGATGACGGAATCGAGATGTTTGGCGGGACGGTCAACATCAAGCACGCCCTCGTCACAGGCGCGCGGGACGATTCATTTGACTGGACGGATGGCTGGACAGGTAAAGGGCAGTTCTGGATTGCCCAGCAGCGTGGTGACGACGCCGATAACGGCTTTGAAATCGATAACAGCAAAAAGAATAACAAGGCGACACCACGAAGCGATGCGACTATCTACAATGTCACGCTCGTCGGCGATCTGGACAGGACGGAAAGTGATACGGGCATGTTGATTCGTGAAGGCGCAGCGGGTACATTTCGGAACATCATTGTACACGGCTTTAAAAACGGCGCTGGACTCGACATCAACACCGCCGCCAGTCATGCGCTTGCCCAAAACGGTGGGATCTCTATCCAGAACACTATCTTTTCTAACAACGGCCCCAGTAACTTTGTCGAACCGGAAGACGGTTTCGACGAAGGTGCATGGGCAACCCAAGGTGGCTTTAATAACTTTGAGGATGATGCGAAGTTGCGTAACCCATTTGACCAGAATGCTCCAGATTTCCGACCGGCAGTCGATTCGCCTGCGGTGAATGGAAGCGTTCCGGTCGCATAGCTGCCTGCTGATGGCTTCTTCGAGCCGGTGAACTTTATCGGTGGAATTGGTCCAAACGACAACTAGACAGCCGGTTGGACAACAACCGCTCAACAATAATGAGTGACGAGTGGGGGGTGATGAACGTGACAAATCACTTATCACTCCTCACGCATCACATATTTACTATGAAATGGCGAATCGCATTAGGAATTATTCTCCTCGTCCTATTGGGACTGTCAATAGGCTGGAACAGGGAGAGCGCATGGGATAGTCGCTTTGAGTCCCCGGCTGACCTTGGTCGCGCGGTCGTCAAGACGCTGAATCGTGGGGATGCCGATGGGTTGCATTGGCTGAGAGTGAATCGGGATGAATACTTCTCATGGATCTGGCCCGCTTTTCCTGCCAGCCGCCCACCCTATAATTTTACCGCTGATTTCGCATGGTCAAACCTCAATAAAAAGTGCATAATCGGCGTCGGCAAGTGGAACCGACGCTACGGATGTAAAAATCTTGCCTTCGTGAACCTCCACTTTGAACGCCCGACAGAGGAATATGAAGGGTTCAAACTACTGCGCGGCACGGTGCTGACAGTACAAAAAACGAATGGTAAGAGTGCCGAATTAAGAATTCTCGGATCCATTGTCGAAAAAGATAATCGCTATAAACTTCTGAGTTATGAGGATTAAATAAACTATGAGTAGTTATGTTTCCAATTATAGAGCGAACAAACGGGGCCAACAAAAAAAGAAAGCCAAACGCCGAAAGCTGATAGCAGCCGATCTGCCAGCTTCCGCACCCTTGAAAGCAACCCCCAAACATAATCAGGTTGCTGCAATTCAAACGGCGCCGCATCAACAGTCGAAAAGGCAGGTTGGTACTTCTAAGGTCGTTACTTCTAAACGTTTCGCGTTTCTGTTCTCTGTTACCTTCCACGTTGTCGCGGCGGCTATTGGGACACTATATATCGTTCAAGAGACGATTATCGATGATGACGTGATCGTAGCGGAAGTGATGAAAGCCCCTCCCAAACCAAAACTCAAACGCCTTTCCCGTCCGCGTGTCGCCCGAACCCAAACCCCTCGAAAAACAGTAACCGCCCCAAAACCGCAATTAAATCAAGTCGTCACAACCAGTGCGAGATTTACAACCCCATCAAGCCTATCTATCGCGCCGCTTGGCGCTCCAGGTGACGCTGGGTTTGGGAGGAGGGGTTTATTCGTCGGAGAACGTCAAGCGCAAGTCGTCGCTGTGGCGCCTCAGTTTGAAGCGCCCAAGTTCCTAAATACATCAATAATCGGGAAGATTGATAAGGAAACAAATATTGCGCAAATGGATTTTAATCCGGAGGCCATTGAGCTGATTACGGCGGACTTGAGAAATGCAACACAGTCGCTTTCAGAATTTCTCAAGGCAATTCGTGATAAGATTAAGCGGTCACAACGCTACCCGCAATCCGTGCGAGAATTGGTTGATGACAGCACGGTACAAGTGCAATTCACCATTCGGCATGACGGCACGCTTGTCGACGCCAAAGTTGTCACCTCCTCTGGCTCGAGGGCGCTTGACGCCGCCGCACTGTCTGCAATTCGGGACGCTACGCCCTTCCCACCCTTTCCTGGAGATCAAGCAGGCGAAACCCTCCGTTTGGAAATTCCTATCGTTTTCCAATTAAAGACCAACTGAGCAACGAATTAGTAGAAGGCGTCGGCACATCAACATTGACAGAAGACTACCCCTTTACTACACTATATCTACTCTCAACTATAACTCGACAATGTTAGATTTCCTCGCAACCCAAAATTTTATCTTGGTTTCGAGTCGGTTGTCAACTTAGAAAGTTGGGTTACAACGGCATCCGCGTTCTAATTTAACACTGTCAAAATAATCAGAGATCTCAATTGAAAGGGGGGTCACAATGTCATCCAAGCAAATCGAATACCCAATAGTTTCTCAAATCGTCTGCGAATATCTGGGTTCGCTGTTCTTGGTCATGGCGGCGATTTCACCGATTATTCTTTTCAACCAGATTTTGGACGCTGGCATTGCTTTGGCGGTGCTCGCTGACGCCCTCGCCGTGGGGTTTATCCTCTTCGTCCTCATTGAAATGTTCGGCCCAATCAGCAGCGCGCATTTCAATCCCGCCGTGAGCATCGCCATGGCGGTCAGCGGTCAAATGAGATGGGGCGAGCGCCAATCTACATTCTCGCGCAGATTACCGGTGGCTTGACAGGGACGGTTTGTTCCCATCTCATGTTCTATCATAAAATCCCCGGGTTGACTGCTATTTCTGAGGTGACCCGATCTGGCGGGAACTATTTCTCGGAAATCTTGTGTACTTTTATCCTCGTTCTTGCTATTTTCCTTCTTGTACAGCATCAATCAGATAAAATCTTCCTCGTCGTTGGTCTGTTAGTCGGGGGAGAATTAATTGCAACATCAAGCACAATGTTCGCCAACCCACAAGTCACTCTGGCGCGGATATTCACCTATTCGGCAGCGGGTGTAAAGCCTCTGGATGGGATGGTATTCATCCTGATGGAGGTCATCGGCGCCGGGCTTGCCGTTTTTGTTTTCAAAGCAGTGAATCGAAACAGAAAACTGATTGAGTAATAGCCTCCATTACAGACGTTATGATAGCTCTTCTGTCACGATTCACTTCATAACGCCTTTTGACACAATAAAGACAAAACTTTGTAACAATTTTGTAACATTCCGATGATATATTTTCAAAGTTTATTGTGGGTTTTCATTTTGGACATAAATGTCCAAAATCGGCAGTGACCATCGCAGAAAGGTGATTTGAAGATGTTTTCACAATCTTGTAGATACGCACTTCAAGCACTTTTATACATTGCTGCCCCCCCATATTGGCGTCCGATTCCGTTGCAGGAAATCGCGAGAAGGTACAAATCACCGCGTCATTTCTTGAGCAAAGTTCTGCAAACGCTTGTTAAAAATGGGATCTTGAATTCTCAAAAAGGACCTTTGGGTGGATTCACACTCGCCAAACCTACGAGCGAAATCACACTGCTCGAGGTCGTACGCGCGACGCAAGGTTCCCATTCACTAGAAGGCTGTTTGCTTGGCCCACCTTACAGTTGTGAATCTCATCTTTGTTCACTGCATGAAATCAAAGAAGACATCCACAACGCCCTTAGACGGCAAACCATTGCACAACTGATCGATTGAGCCAAGGGACAGATTCACAAGTGTGTCAAAAAATGGAGGCTTTATGAAAATACATCTTCGGTGGGGCTTCTTGCCCCTACTGTTCATATTGTGGAATTGTTATTCAATTTCCTGGGCGGAGGAAGGGAAGGTTAGCGGCTATTTCTTTGGAGATTACTACTACATGCTGAAATCGCACAATGCCGGTCTTGAAGACCGAAATGGATTTCAGTATCGGCGCGCCTACTTCACTTACGACAAGAACTTGTCGGAGGAACTTTCTGTGCGGTTTCGGCTGGAAATGAATAGCCGTTCATTTCCCACAGCCCGTGAGACAACATCAAAATTAGAACCGTTTCTCAAACATGCCTATCTGAAATGGAAGCGGCCGGATTGGCGGACGAATATCTACTTTGGGCTATCCGGATCGCCGACCTGGAGCAATATCGAAAAAGTATGGGGCTATTGCTCTGTTGCGAAAACAACCCTTGATCTTCAAAAAATGGCTAGCAGCGCGGACTTTGGTGTATCGATTCAAGGCGACCTTGACACATCAAAGAAAATTAGCTATCACCTGATGGTCTCAAACGGCATGGGTACGAGCGCAGAGATCGACCAGAATAAGAAGGTCTCTTTGTCGCTTGCCGCCAGGCCGGTTGAAGGTATTATCCTTGAGGGCTATGTCGATCTAGAGAACGCCAAGGACAGAGATACACGGCACATCTTACAAGGTTTTCTCGGCTATCAACAAGAGCAATTTCGATTTGGCATCCAGCTTGCCAATCAGACCCGGCGGCAGAAGGACGCGGATGACCTTAACATTTTAGCGGGGTCCGTGTTCGGTGCGGTAAAATTGATCGAGAAGAAGGTGTAGGCTTTCGCTCGGTTTGATCGGTTGTTCGATCCGAATCCAGAGGCAAAGCGAATTGCTTACATCCCTTTTGATGAAACGGCGAAGTCGAATATAGTTCTGGTCGGGCTGGATTGGATGCCAATCGATGCCCTTCACATCATGCCCAATCTTGTCCTCGTCTTTTACGATGAACCGGATAAAGATGACAGGCCAGATGAAACCATTATGCCCCGTTTGACGGCTTTCTTCACGTTTTAAGGCGTTGTACCTCGTTCCTCAGTGTGATATACTACTTGCAACGAACTTCGGTTATCGCAAAATTGGAGGGGATGTGATATGCAATCTCATTTAGAAGAAAGCCTACAACAGGATATCGACCTGATTCGCAATAAGGTCATCGAAATGGGTGGTTTGGCTGAGAGTGCGCTAAAGACCAGTCTGGACGCGATTGAGAATAACGACCGCCAATTGGCGTATGCGGTGATCTTGAAAGACCACTATATTGATGAATTAGAGGAGGAACTGGAATCGCTCTGTCAGAAATTCCTGATTAAGCACCTGCCTGTCGCGGGTCAAATGCGCTTTGTTTATTCCGTCATCAAGATCAACACTGAATTGGAGCGCGTCGGCGATTATGCGAAAGCCATTGCACGGCGATTTTTGACTGTCAGTTCTTTAAACGCTCAGGTGTCCTACCCTAAGCTCACCGAAATTGTCAATCTGTCGATTCCGCTGCTCCGTAACGCCCTGCAAGCCTTCGCCGAAGGTAACGCAGAATTGGCGAAAGCAACAAGGGAGAAGGAAAAGGAAAAAACGATAGACACCCTGCGCTACGAGATTCATCGTGACTTAATCCAACTGCATAGTGATGGTGGATTACCATCAGAGGCGCTCGTGCCATTGATGACGATTGTCGATCGCTTGGAGCGCGTCGCCAATCAGGCCAGCAATATTTGTGAGGAAGTCCTGTACATGCGTACCGGTGAAGATCTGAGACATGACTACCAGCAGGTGCTGCGTGTACTTTTTGTCGCCGAGCGTGACGCCTGCCGGGGTCAGATGGCCGTCGGTATCGGTAACGGCCTTGGGTTGAAAAGGGTCCTGTTCAGCAGCGCCGGCGTTGCGCCCATCTCTGTGGACGCCAAAACCGTGCAATTCATGGCGAAAAAAGGGATCGATATTTCTGCACAGACTTCCAAATATCTAAGCCAAACCTTAGATCCCAAAGATTATGAGGTCATTGTATTACTTTCGGAAGAAGCAGAAAGGGCTTTCCCACCAACGCCCTTGAAGACGGTCCAAATCAACTGGGAGATTCAAGATCCATCAAGACTTGAAGAGTCTGAAGCGGAGGTGGAAGCTGCTTATGAGAAGACATTTCGATTTTTAGATACACACATTCGAGATCTGGTTCAGGCGATTCTCGGTGATGATATTAAGAAGGAGGAGACCGATGTTCAATAAAGTGTTGAGCGCCATCGTTGTGGTGGCGTTTTGCTTATCTTTAAGCGCATGTTCCAAGAAAGATGATAATGGCGGAAAAACTGAGAGTGGCGGAGCCGAAAGGTTTGTTATTCAAAACGCCGGTTCTGATACGATGGTCAATTTGGCGCAAGCCTGGGCTGAAGCGTACGCCGCAATTGAACCTGCCGTGTCAGTGGAAGTCTCCGGCGGAGGCTCTGGCACCGGCATCGCGGCGTTGATCAATGATACCGTTGATATTGCCAATTGTAGTCGCCAAGTGAAACCCGAAGAAATCGAAAGGGCCAAACAAAATACCGGCAAAGAACCACAGAAATTTGTCGTCGGCTATGACGCATTAGCGGTTTACGTTCATAAAGACAATCCGCTGGAGGAAGCCACGATTGAGCAACTTGCAGAGATCTATGGCGAAGGTGGGGCCATAACGAAGTGGTCTCAACTGGGTATCAACCACCCCGACTGCTCAAGCGACGAAATCATCCGCGTCAGCCGGCAATCCAACTCAGGAACTTATTTTTATTTCCGCGAGGCCGTGTTAGGCAAAAAACGGGATTACAAACTGGGCTCAAGGGATTTGCACGGCTCCAAAGATGTTGTGGAATTGGTCGAGCGGACGCCCTGTGCAATTGGCTACAGCGGAATGGGGTACGCCACCGAGCATGTCACAATGTTAAAAATTGCGAAAAAAGCGGGCGACCCGCATTACGCGCCAAACCTCGAAAATGCGCTCAGTGGTGCCTATCCCATTGCACGTCCGCTGTATATGTATTCGCTCGGCACACCCGGCGCGCAGGCGAAGAAATACCTCGATTGGATTCTTTCTGATGCTGGCCAGCAGATTGTCGAGAAAGGCGGGTACGTACCATTGCCGAAATGAAGGTTGACCCAGGAGGTCCGCAGTCAACAAATAGTATCAAATAAATTGTAAATGTGACCATACAACCGCCGCGGAGGCAATACAACAGATAATAATGATAGACCGACACCGTTTGGAACGTTTTACCGAACCCATCATTGAGTGGGCGATTCGGTTATGTGGCATCAGTGCGATTCTGTTTGTTTTTGGGATTTTCTTCTTTGTCTTCCGGGAAGGTGCCGGTTTTCTTTTTGGGGGATTAAATCTCGGTGAATTTCTCACCAGCCCCGAATGGTACCCCACCTCTGTTAGCCACAAGCGCTACGGTGTTCTCGCCTTAATCGTTGGAACCTTTAGCGTGACGATATTAGCCATGATGATCGCCATACCCTTTGGTCTGGGCGCGGCGATCTTTATTTCAGAATTCTGTGGTCCCAAACTGAAAGAGACGGTTAAGATCGTCATCGAGCTGCTTGCAGCTATCCCGTCGGTGGTCTGGGGATTCATCGGTTTGACGGTAATGAATCAACTGATCATGGCTCTGTTTGACGCCCCAATCGGCCTCACGGTGCTAAACGGCGGTATCATTCTCGCGCTCATGAGCGTGCCAATCATCGTTTCTATCGGCGAAGACGCCCTCAAAGCCGTTCCAGATTCTTATCGTGAAGCCGCTGAGGCGCTTGGCGCAACCCGCTGGCAAGTGGTTTACCGGGTGCTGGCGCCCGCAGCGAAAAACGGACTGTTGGCGGCGGTGCTGCTCGGTGTCGGTCGTGCGATTGGCGAAACGATGGCGGTGCTGATGGCAACCGGGCATGCTGTCCAAATCCCAAAGGGCCCGCTCGACTCGGTCAGAACACTGACGGCGACGATTGCCGCTGAACTCGGCGAAGCCTCCGTCGGATCAGACCACTATCGGGTGCTGTTCATTGTCGGCATTCTGCTTTTTTCAATTACGTTCGTGGTGAATCTCGCAGCGGATTTGGTGATAAAAGGTATTCGGGAAGACTAACCCCGATTTTCGATCAGGGTTGATTAAGTCGAAAAGATTCGTTATCGGAGCGGCTGTCTCCCAAAAACCGTTCTCTTTTCTAAACAGAACCTTCTGAAGGTTCTACAGCTCGGAGATAATGAATGGAGACCGAAAAACAGATAGAGCGCGATGAACTGATCAAAACAGAATTCGACCACCAGCCGATCTTCACGGAAACCGCGTTGGGCCGGAAGAATAGGTGGACTGAAAACCTTGCCAAAAGCATTTTCCTCTTGATGACGGTGCTGATGATTTTACCCTTGCTTCTGATTGTCGGTTACCTTTTCTACAAAGCCTTGCCAGTGCTATCTATCGATTTCCTGTTTACCAATCCAATGCATGGCATGCGGGCGGGCGGCATCTGGGCACCATTTCTGGGGACGATGTATCTGGTCATCATTTCGCTGCTCGTTGCGGCACCGGTTGGTGTGCTGGCAGCGGTGTATCTGAATGAATATGCACGCGATAATTGGTTCACGCGCATCATTAATCTGGCGGTGGTGAATCTCGCCGGCGTTCCGAGCATTGTCCATGCCCTATTTGGGTTGGGGGCTTTTGTGCTATTTGTGGGTATTGGTCGTTCCATTCTGGCAGCCTCCCTCACCCTGGCGATTATGACGTTGCCTGTAATTATTGCCAGCACCAAGGAGGCGCTCGGCGCCGTGCCGCTGGCATTTCGTGAGGCCTGCTGGAATGTTGGCGCCACACGCTGGCAAACTATCCGCCGCATTGTGTTGCCAAACTCCATCACTGGTATTTTGACTGGGGCGATCCTGCAAGTCTCGCGGGCGGCGGGGGAGACCGCACCAATTATGTTCACCGGCACCGTTTTCTACAAAGCCATACGGGAGGGCGACATTTTCGCTTACGGCATATTTGATCAGTGCATGGCGCTATCAATGCACCTGTTCACGATCTCCACGCAAGTTCCCAATGTCCCCGACGCCTTGCCTTATGGGACTGCCGTTGTGCTTCTAGGGACTGTATTGATGGTCAACGCGCTAGCGATTGGGTTGCGGGTGTATCTGCGGTCTCGGAAGAAGTGGTAGGGATTGAAATTGACGATTGACGATTGAAAATAGTCAATACGGGACAAACTGACATGGCCAATTCAACAAAGAAAATTGAGATCTCCGATCTCGCTGTCCGATACGGTCAGAAGGAAGCCCTCCAAGGGATCTCCTTCGATATATATGAGAACGAGATCCTTGGTATCATCGGACCAGGGCAATCCGGTAAAACGACGCTGCTGAAAACCATCAACCGCACCATAGAATTCGAGGTGGAAGCGCAGGTTCATGGTTCAGTGAAGATCGATGGCGAGGATGTGAAGGGACTTAAGAACGTCTACGAACTGCGTCGGCGGGTGGGGATGGTTTTCCCGCTGCCGGTTGGCTTGCCGTTGTCCATATACGATAACGTCGCATTCGCGCCTCGGACTGCGGGCATTCGGAATCGGGCTGAATTGGATGCGCTTGTCGAGCGTTGCCTCCGACAGGCGGCGCTTTGGGACGAAGTGAGAAACCGCCTCGACAGTCTTGGGACCAAGCTGTCGGGCGGACAACAACAGCGCCTGACCATCGCCCGTGCCCTCTCGCATCAACCAGAGATTCTCTGCCTCGACGAATTTTCCATCGCGGTAGATCCGGTGACGACGATGCGAATCGAAGATGTCCTCAAAGAGTTGCAGGCGAATATCACAATCATCCTCGTTACCAACCTGGTGCAACAGGCCCGGCGACTGGCAGACCGAACCGCTTTTATACTTGATGGCGAACTAATCGAAATTGATTCCAACGAAGTGATTTTCTCCGAGTCACCAGCAAACAAACTAACTTACGACTATGTAAATGGGAACTTTGGATGAGCAAGGACAAAAGGTACAGCATCGAAACCGATAGACTCAACCTGCGGTACGACGATTTTCAGGCGCTTATCAATGTGAACGTGAAAGTTGTAGACGGTCTGATCACCGGACTCATTGGCCCGTCGGGCTGTGGCAAGACCACATTGCTGCGTTGTTTCAACCGCGTGAATGAACGCTACGGCAACGTCACGACGACTGGCGAGATTAAAATTCTCAATAAAAATATATACGATTCGGATGTTTCACTGCCAGAACTTCGTAAGACAGTCGGTATGGTTTTTCAGCGTCCGAATCCCTTGCCAATCTCCGTTTACGAAAATATCCTTTTCGGCTTGCGCGTTCACTCTGAACGTGGCAAAATCAAGAAATCAGAAACCGATGAGATTGTTGAACAATCGCTAAGAGATGTATCCCTCTGGAAAGATTTGAAAGATAAACTGAAGGTTAAGGCGACCACGCTGCAGCTTGAACAGCAGCAGAAATTGTGCATTGCTCGCCTGCTGCCCCTGACGCCGCGAGTCATCTTGATGGATGAACCGTGTTCAACACTGGACGCCGATGCAACCCGTGCGGTTGAAGAGCTAATGTTGAGTCTGGTGGAACGCTACACTATTCTGATTGTCACACACAATATGGCACAGGCCCGCCGTGTGAGTAATGAATGTATTTTCATGCTGCTCGGCAAAATTATGGAACACAGCCGCACCGAGGATTTATTTCTGACCCCTAAGAATCCGAAGACGGCGGACTATATCGAAGGACGGTATGGATAATATGAATTTGCCTCCTACTCTTTGAACCGATAGCCGACGCCATGCACCGTATCAATCTGCTCTCCGAAAGGTCCCAATTTGCGCCGCAGCCGACTCACATGTGTATCTACCGCGCGATCCACCCCGTAATACTCCTGTCCCCACACAGCATCCATCAGAACACTCCGCGTGAACACCCGACCCGGAGTGCCGACGAACAACGTAAGCAGTTTGAACTCTGTGGCGGTGAGCTCAATTTCACCTGCCTCACTGAACACCTGATGCTTGGCCAAGTCAATTGTCAAGCCGCGTACCTTAATCTGGTTTGGGGTGGTAGTCTGGACAGCAGCACGACGTAGTATAGCACGTACCCGCAGCACAACCTCCCGCGGACTGAAGGGCTTGATGATGTAATCATCCGCTCCCAATTCCAACCCAACGATTCGATCAACTTCCTCCGCCTTCGCCGTCAACATAACTACCGGAATCGTTTCAGTTTTCGGATGGCGCTTCAGCAGCCGGCACACTTCAAGCCCGTCCACTTTAGGCAGCAATAGATCCAAAATGATGAGATCCGGCGGATTCTCTGTCGCTCGTTCAAGGGCGTCTGCGCCGTTGAAGACGGCCTCCGTTTCAAAGTCCGCCTGCCCCAGGTTGTACTCTAACAACTCGACAATATCCGGTTCATCTTCCACGATCAGGATTTTTGAAATCATACTTTATTCCTGTGATCAAATCTTTGCTTAGTTATCGTTCCCCGCGCTTGACTTGCACCCAATCGTACATATCAATGATGTGGCCTCGCATATAACTGCCCTTCGATCGGGGTTGATTTTACAGATATTCTTCCTCATCGTCCTCTGCCGGGTAGATATTGACATCTGATAGAGAGATTAACTCACCGACATAGAAGGTCAACCAATTCCCGCAAAGTTCAACAGACATCATCCCTTCATCTTCGTTCGTGTATTCGTACAACTCTACATCGAATGTTTCCATTTCCAGGAGACTTACAACGGTCATCTTCGCCGGGACAATCTCTTGACGCACGTATTCAACCAAGATCTCTGCATCTTCGTCGTCAGGGTCGGGGTAATGGAGCGTGATGGTATCAGAGAGGTCTTCATCTAACTCCTCTTCACTGTCGATAATCCAGCGGGAAATCTCATACTCATTTGTGTTCCCGATCCGATCGACCCCCAAAACCACCTCCTCATCGCTGTCCCCAAGACGATACATGTAGCGCAGCAATCCGCTGCCTTCATACTTCTTCCGCCCCGTCAATTCAAACGTGCGGGAGGCTGCTTCGCTGGTTTCAAACGTAATCGGATCGGAAAGTTCAATCATACTTCCAAGCGGAATATCCAACAATTCGTGCCGCTTAGGTTTTTGTGCTTTCGATTTACGGCCAAATAGTGCCATGTCTTTCACCTCTACATGGTTTAGAAGTATCCTTTATTGTATATTACCAAAACGATGATGCCAATAATTAGAATGCTGCCGAAAACAAGGACGAACCAGGTGCCGCCAGAGGTCTTTTTCTGAACAATAACCTTTGGGGGTTGTGCTTGGGTCGCTGATGTTGGTACAGCTTGTGTGCCGCCTGCCAAAACAATGTTACGGAGTGAATCTTCGTCTGGGAGTTCTTCGACCGTTACCGCTTCTTCGGCATTCGGTCCATAAAATTTGTCGGTGTTCTTATCGACATGCAATTCCATGTAGTCCTCATCCCGATTGGTTCCGGGATCGACATAGCGCCGATCTGGCTGGATGCCTTGACTGTCGTAGTACGCTCGCCAACGCTCATACTCCGACTGCCGCTCACGCGACCAATGTGATCGATCGTAATTCGAATGATGATAGTGCCAGAGCCAGCTATGGTGAAGACGATGGTTATAGTAATCGTGAAAATAAATTCCCGAAATTGCGTTTGCAAACACCATACTGGCAGTCAGGCTATAGATGGAGTAGCCCGGATTTGGGTAGTAGGAACCGAAATTGTTGACAGTAATTGGGGACTGGGCTTGACGCGCGTCGCGGCGTGCACGGGTAGTGTCTCGCTCTGCGCGTCTCACCTGGCGTTTGAGACTGCGATTTTCTGCCTTGAGGTTTCTGGTTGCCTTGTGCTGTTGAACTTTCAACCCTCGCTTTTGACTGCTTCTCATGTTTTTCGTGGAGACAGCAGAACCGGTCTTCACACGGCTCGTCGCGATCTGTTTTTGTCGCACCGTACTACTCTGCCGTCCTGGGCTTCTTTGTGAGGATTTAACAGAACTCCGCCCATAGCTTTTGCTGCTGCTGTGTTGCCCAGTTGGTCGGACTGATGATGAACGGCCACTACTGCGCGACGGCTTTGAAGATGTTCGGCCGTAGCTCTTGCTAGAACTTCTGCTGCCGTAACTTCTGCCACTGGATCTGAACCCTTTTGAAAAAACGTCAGGGCTTACACTGAATGTAAATAAAATAATGAGTGCCAGAATTGACACTTTTTGGAAAGTGCGTTTCATCTTACCTTCCTCCCTAGCGAGTTGTGGTCAAATCCTCTGACCCGATTGAACACTCCTACCGCTAAAATTTGCTTGACAATTTGCGATAGATACATTATCATTACGATTCAAGGTGTGCCTGTAGCTCAGTTGGATAGAGCGTCAGCCTCCGGAGCTGAAGGCCGGGCGTTCGAGTCGCCCCAGGCACACCATCCTCCCTTACTCTCCAAACCCTATCTTCTCTTCTTCATTTTCCACTCGGCGAGATCCCCGATTCCCATATCCAAACAGGACAATTATACTTCTTGTACGTAACCACTGTCAATGATTTATGAAATAGAAATTCCCCACGCATAAGAAATAGGCAAGAAATAACCCCGATCTTCGATCGAGGTTGCTCATAAGGAATTTCTATCCGTTACTGTGAGATTTACATCAAATGTGTTACCGCCCCTGCGCCGTTTTTTTGCTTGTATTATTTTGGGGGGTGTGATACCTTATCACGCATGTAACGTAATGCGTAACGAGTAAAACGTAATACCTCAAACTTACTCCTTACGTTTCGCGTTTTACGCCTCACGTTTCACGTTCCCCATGGCGCTGTGGTGAGCAGGAGATTCGTTACTTCGCATCTAAAAGACAAAGGAGTCGTGTATGAGTATTGACATTCGATTACCTGAATTGTTGGATCTAATTGATGCTGACGCTCAAATAGAACAGCTTGGGACCGGCTGCGAATTCACTGAGGGACCTGTCTGGAACGCTGAAGGCAGATTTCTGTTGTTTAGTGACATCCCAGCGAATCAGATGAAAAAGTGGACGCCTGAGTCCGGCATCACAAACTTCCGCGTCCCATCGGGTAAATCGAACGGTTTGACCTATGATAAGCAAGGTCGGCTTATCGCGTGTGAGCATGCCAATCGACGGGTTTCACGAACAGAAGCTGATGGCACGGTTGTCGCAATTGCCTCGTATTACGACGGAAAACGGCTGAACAGCCCAAACGATGTGGTTGTGAAATCAGATGGAAGTATCTATTTTTCCGATCCGCCCTACGGTTTAACAGCCGCCTATGGTGCTGAAGGGGAACAAGAACTGGATTTTCAGGGGGTTTATCGACTTGCTCCTGACGGTCAAACGTTGACGCTCTTAGTTGATGATTATGATCGCCCGAATGGTCTTTGCTTCTCGCCAGATGAGTCCACCCTTTACATCAACGACACCGCTCGAATGCATGTCCGCGCTTTTGATGTCCAGCCGGATGGCACGATCGCAAATGGACGAGTCTTCACCGAAGAATCCGGTGAAGGTGGTGCTCCAGATGGTATGAAGGTCGATGGGCAAGGTAATGTCTATGTGACCGGGCCAGGCGGCATTTGGATCTTCAATCCGTCAGGGAAACACCTCGGCGTCATTGAAACCCCTGAACCAACCGCCAATCTCGCCTGGGGTGGCGATGACTGGAAAACCCTTTTCATTACAGCAAGCACTTCGATCTATCGGCTGCAATGCAAGGTTGCGGGAATTCCTGTTCCATAAATGAATCCACGATGCTGTAATGCTTCGATTCTCGAAACGAACAGCATCGGGATCTTTGACCGAGAATCCGAGACCTCGATCAAAGATCGGGATTAAAATTATAGGAGACAACGAAAATGAAAAAGTTGACACGTTTGGCGATTTTGATCGTTATCATTTCTGTCTTGATATTCAGCGCAAATAAGTCCATCAACCCACAAAAGTGAGGAAAACAAAATGGAAATGAAAATTTGGAAAATCGCACTACTGATAAGCGATATGAAAAAAGCGGAAGACCTGTATGTCAATAAACTCGGACTCAAGGTGATTGATCGAATAGATCTCGGAGAGATCGGTGAGGTACTCTTCCTTGATGCCGGTAACGTAAATTTGGAACTCATTCCTGCTGCTGCATTCGATGGCGTCTGGGGTTTAGACCGTCCCGGCGTACACCATATCTCTTTTAAGGCTGACGACGTTAAAGCCGGTACCGAAGAACTCCGCAAAAGAGGCGTTACGGTCAAAAAGGAGCCCTTCCAACCGCTCGAAGGGATGACCCTTGCGTTCTTCGACGGACTTGATGGCGTCAATCTGCAGCTCTTCAATTACGAAAAAGAGGAATGATGAAAGTCAAAATCAAACGCCTTGACGAAGGGCTCCCACTGCCGCAGTATGAAACGGATGGTGCTGTCGGTTTTGATCTCCTTTGCCGTGAATCGATAACAATCGATCCACAGACAGTCGGGTTGATTTCTGCAAACGTCATTGTCGAAACGCCTCCGGGGTATATGTTAATGGTGACGTTGCGCGGTAGTACGCCTCGCAAATGGGGACTGCTCATTCCGCATGGGGTCGGCGTCATCGATCAGGATTACTGCGGCAACGGCGATGAAATTAAGATCCAGGTCTATAATTTCACAAACCAGCCCGTCACGATTGAACGCGGCGATAAGATTGCGCAAGGGATCTTTGTGCGGGTGGATAGCGCCGAGTGGCTCGAGGTATCTAAGATGAGTTCAGAAACACGCGGCGGTTTCGGAAGCACCGACAACAGGAATTGACGTAAATTATTCAAAGCCATTGATCAGGAATTCAAGGGGATTCAGAGATACAAATGTGTCCGTGTATCTCTGAATCCTCGTTTCATTAGAAGGAACAGACGATGAGGCAGTATTTAGATGCATTGAAACAGATCGTAAATACGGGCGCAGACCGCGAGGGGCGCAATGGTTTCACTCGCGCTTTGTTCGGTATGCAGATGCGGTACGATATGACTGACGGTTTTCCCGCCGTTACAACCAAAAAACTTGCGTTTAACACCGGCGTGAAAGCTGAACTTTTAGGATTTTTGAGAGGCTATTCCGACGTCAAAGACTTCCAGAAGTTGGGCTGTCATGTCTGGGATGCGAATGCCGAGGCGGATTACTGGAAGCCAAAGGCGCGGTTTGAAGGCGATCTCGGGCGAATTTACGGCGTGCAGTGGCGGTTTTGGAAGACCCCCGACGGGCAAACCGTAGACCAGCTTTCCAACGCCATTGAAGGGCTTAGAACTCAGCCCTACAGCCGCCGCCATGTCATAACGGCGTGGAATCCGGGGGAATTAGATCAGATGGCGCTTGAGCCGTGTCCTACGCTTTTCCAGTTTTTTGTGGCTGAAGGAAAACTATCGCTTCAGCTATATCAGCGGAGTTGTGATATGATTTTGGGCGTACCGTTCAACATCGCTTCGTATTCTCTGTTGTTGCACATGGCAGCACAAGTGACGGAGTTAGAGCCGGGCGAGTTTATCCACACCTTGGGTGACGCCCATATCTACCATGTCCATTTCGAGCAGGTAGAAACACAGTTGCAGCGGGAACCGCTCGAACTTCCAGAGCTTTACTTGAATCCGAAGATAAAATCGATTGATGATTTCAAGATGCAGGACATCAAACTACACAACTACAAACACCATGGCGTTATTAAAGCGCCGATGGTCGTGTAAAAGGGCGTACAGATGATTATCTCTATCATTGCGGGCATGGATAAAAATCGCCTGATTGGTCAAGACAATCGACTTCCCTGGAAGCTGCCCGCCGATATGAAACACTTCCGTCGAATGACCCTGGGCAAGCCTGTGTTGATGGGGCGTAAGACCTTTGAATCCATCGGCAAATTCCTGCCGAAGCGTACCAATATCATTTTGACACATGACCGCGAGTACCATGCCGAGGGCTGTGTTGTAACGCATTGCATTGAAGAAGCCTTAGTTGCTGCCAAGAATCACGAAGAGATCATGATCATCGGCGGTGCTTCGATCTACGCCCTCTTTTTACCGCGTGCAGATCGTCTCTATCTGACGTTGATCCATCATTGTTTTGAAGGCAAAGTCTACTTTCCGGCGTTTAATCTGGCTGACTGGCAGGAGGTCAAACGCATCGACTGCCAGGCGGATGAGAAAAATCCCTATTCATACAGTTTTCTGTTCCTCCACCGAAGGAGTTAAGTATGCCCAATAATCCGTTAAAACTTTGTATAATCTCCGGCTCTTTTGAATACGACCTAGACGCATCGCTCACCATTTTCCGAGATTATATCAAGCAACACTATCCGGTTCAATCAACCCTGATAATCTACCAGAATGGGGACGATGATCAATCCCTCGAACCGTTGGCTTTCACGCGCCGGCTGAATACCACATGGAAACTTCAATGACATCAAATGACGTAGCCCTTGCCATCATTGGCGGAGAAATTTACACGCCGACCTATCAGTCTACGGGAAACCTCTTTATCCGCGACGGTAAGATTGAATCCATTCGCACTGATTCGTTTGAGCCCACAGGACACCCGTCAATTACGACAATCGACGCGAGGGGTTGCAAGGTCATTCCCGGTCTGATTGATGCGCTCGTTCATGGGGGCGGGGGCTGCGGCACGGTGACAGGTAAAGTGGAAGACCTCGAAAAAGTCGTAAGCGCCCACGCAGCGCACGGTGTAACTTCGATTGTGCTTGGTGTCCCATCGGCAAGCATGGAGCGAATCAACGCCGCGTTGGAGGCAATCGGGTATGTAGCCGATAATCCTGTGAAAGGCGGTTCGCGGGTTCTCGGTTCTTATGTTGAAGGGAAGTTTGGAAGTCATCCAAAGCGCGGCGCACAAAACCCCGAATACATCAGCCCGCCGAATTTTGAAGAATTCCACGCCATGTGGGCGGCATCTAATGGCACACTCAAAGTAATCTCGATTGCCCCTGAAAACGATGAAGACCTCAAGTTCACCAAACATCTGGCGATTTACCGCGAAGACGCCTATAACAACATCATCATCGCGATGGGACATACCAACGCGACGTATGATCAGGCGTTGGCCGCCATTGATGTCGGCATCACCCGTGCAACGCACACCTATAACGGCATGAGTGGGCTGCACCACCGAGAACTTGGCACCATTGAAGCGATCTACTCCCATCCGGGGATTCACGCCGAACTGATCGCTGACGGACAGCACGTCAAACCGATCTGGGGGAAAACCCTGATCCGCTGGAAGGGTATTGAAGGAGTGGGGCTTGTCACCGATTGTCTCTCACTCGCAGGCGTCCCCAAAGCGAAGTGGCTGGAGGCGTATGTGTATGAACCCGCCCTTGATGCCTACCGATCGAAGCGTGAAGGCACCAAGCAGTATATCAAAAACGGTGCGATCTGGCTAAACCTTGGCAAAGCGGATGAAGTCCTCTACGGTGGAATGAACACCCTGATGGAATGTTTGCGGAATGTGGTCGGCTGGGGATACACGCTGGAGGAAGCCGTGACAATGGCGACCCTCACGCCCGCGAAAAATCTCGGCGTGGATAGACAAAAGGGCTCTATCGCGCCGGGCAAAGACGCAGACATCGTCATCCTAGACGCGGATTTGAACCCTCAAGCGGTAATCATTGAGGGGGAAATCGCCAAAAATGAAATCGCCCATTGATGAAGCTTTAGTGGGTGATAAGGTGAAACGTGAACAAATTGTCATCAACTTCAACACCCCCGATACCGTCAAAAAATGTCCACTGAGCGAGTGGAGGAAATTCTTCGCTTCGCTTATAATGACAGGCATGCATCATTTCAATATCACCAATAACTGTTTGGCAATGGCTGAAAGGAGTTTATTACTATGCGTCCTAAACATTGGTTTTCGCTCATCTTATGTACTGTTTTCATTGGTTTGCTGTTCTCCCCACAAACGCAAGGGTTCATCCATCGGGAATTTACGATCCGTGAGATTCTCGATGGAAGCACAAACATCGTCTTTGGCAAGATTAAAAGTGTCAATACCAAGAAGCTGAATACCATCATTGCGGTGGAAGAGGATGTCAAGGAGGAAAAAATTGATGAGATTAAGCTCAACATTGCCACCGGATGGTACGTCCGTGGGAGCTCCCCACAGAAAATGACCAAACTTCTCAAGGTTGGCATGCCTCTCATTCTTTTCTACCAGCAGACGCACAGAATCGAAGGTCTAGGGTATTTCGATGGCACATGGTTTCGGACCCGCACTGGACACCCCGATGCGTGGTGGACTTTCACTCATCTGTGCCCATATATGCCACGCACATTTAGTGGCACGACCATGGAATTCCGGGAGGTCATCCGAGCGATCCTTGCCGGTGAGAAATGGGGTGCTGCCCCTGAAAACGCCGTGAAGGTGCTCGTCTTGACCGGTAATAGTACGGCAACCATGCCAGCCAACAGTCCTGTCCCTGTGCCGACGAATACAGTCAGCTATGAATATAACGCCATCAGATCTGTCCACGAGGCAGGTGAAAAGCCGATGGCTTATGAGTCCTCTCGCGATCGCTCGCTCCCGGATCTGGACACAGCAGATATCTTGTGGGTTGGTCATGGCGAGATCGCCTATCGGGGCTACTTGCTCAACAAAGAAGCCGAGGAGAAAGTCAAAGCCTTTGTGGAAAATGGTGGGCTTGTAGTCGTCAGTGGTCAGGACGCAGATCGGGAAAAGCCCTTTGAAATCGGCTGGTTGGCGGGAAGTTTGAGCGGTATTGAACATCGCCCGACGCGGGATTTCGAGGTGACTGAACAAGGGAAGAGGCTGTTTGCCGAACCCAATCCGGTTGAATCAGGGCAACTGTATATTGATGACACCTGGACGGATTGGGATGGAGATTTTGAAGTGCTGGCGACCGCCAACGATGGAAAAGACTTCGTTGTTGGGGTTCGGAAACATGGCAAGGGGTTGTACATTATTACGAGCTTGCGTAATGATAAACAATCGACCGTCAAGGGGAATAAGAAGCTGATGGAGAATATCCTCTATTACGCTGCGAACTGGTCGCAATAGATCAAAAAAGGCTAATCGGCTTCGTTGAAGCCTATTTCAATCAATTTCGACAATTCTTCGACGGCTTCTTTTTCGTCTGGACCTTCTGCGGTAATCGTCAGTTGTGTGCCTTTTCCCGCCGCTAACATCATAATTCCCATAATACTTTTTGCGTTTACTTTCATCAGGCCTTTCTGCATATAGATGTTGGACGAGAACTGATTTGCAGTTTCGGACAGTATTCCAGCGGGGCGTGCATGTAAGCCAAGCGAATTGCGAACTGTGACTACTTTTTCAAGCATGACGACCTTCCTTATCAGCTGATGGGCGATGGGGGTTTGACCGCTCACCTTTCACTATCCACAATCTGGAATCGGCGGATACGCGATAATGCCTGACTTACCACCTCCACAGGCACGAGCGGCTGGATGCTGAACGCTAAATTATTTTCGACCTGGTTGGATGCAGAATTTCACGATGAAGGGTGACATGTTGCCACTCGTCAAGCACCGTTTCAGCGTTTTGACTACGCATCTCGTCAATGAGGGCTGTGTTGAGGTCTTTTGCTGCGTGAAATCCCAATTTTTGTCCCCAGAGATTCATCGCTGCAGCTTCGATTAGATTGGAGATATTTCGCCCGGGCGCCACGGGGATGACAACATGCGGTATACGTTCGCTGTGAAAGCCGTAAACATCATTATCAAGCCCCGTCCGATTGTACGCCTTATTTTCGTCCCAAAGTTCGAGCGTCACGACAAGCTCAACCTGCGTGCGATCTCCGACCGCAGTGACACCAAAGAGGGCAATCACATCAATAATTCCTAAGCCACGAACTTCCATGTAGTGCTTCAGCGGTTGGGCGCGCATCCCGAAAACACGGTGCCCTGATACGCGTTTCAAAAGAACGGTATCGTCGGCAATGAGGCGATGCCCCTTTTGCAGGAGTTCTAGGGCGCATTCGCTTTTGCCAATCCCACTTTCACCGAGGATTAACACGCCAACCCCAAACACATCGACTAAATTCCCATGGAGATACTCCGACGGACCAAATTCATCTTCGAGGAATAGCAGCAGCCGTGTTGTAAAAATCGCAGATGATAGGCGAGTGGTCAAGATTGGCACATGCGCTCCGTTACCAACGGCAATAAGTTCTGGAGAGGTTGGTAGACCGCTCGTGACAACGACACACGGGATGGGATATAAAAGCAATTTTTTTAATACGTCAGATCGGGCAGAAGAAGAAAGGCTTTCTAGATACGACATTTCCCCGTGTCCCAAAATCTGGACACGCTCATGCCCAAAGTGGTCATAATGTCCACAAAGAGCAAGTCCCGGACGATTTGATTCCGCTGTTTTGATTTCGCGATCTAGTCCATCATGCCCGGCGGCAATCTCAAGCTGCAGTTCATAACCCGCATATTTAATCAACTGATGAACTGTCATTATATGGTCTGGCATTCGACCGTTCCTCTGGCAGATTACGCAAACTGAGGTTCAACCCAGCCATATTCGCCATTGTCTTCTTCATACACAAGATTGACTTGATTCGTCTGAGCATTCAAGAAAAGAAGCAATGAGTCCCCGGAAATCCGGAGCTGCATCACAGCTTCTTCCAGGGTCATTGGCTTGGTTGCAAACTTCTCGGGGGCGCTGAAGAGAGAAAGCGACGCATCTGCCGAATCATCCGTATCAGATTTCAGTGGTACCACTTCCCCATCCCCACTGAGTTGAACCGCTACATCGCGCCGAGCCAGACGATGTCGACGGTCCTTTAGCCGTTCTTTATGACGGCGAATCTGTTCCTCAACTTTGTTCATCACATCGTCGAGCGACGAAAACAGATCATGTGTTTCGGCTTCCGCATGGAAAGTCGCCTTTCGCGTTGCGAGCGTAATCTCAGTTGAGTAGCGGTGTTTCTCCAATTCTATAACAACCTGCAAATCAACAATACGCTTAAAGATCGCTTCAACTTTCCCGGCCCGCCTTTCAATATAAGCTCGAATATCATCCGTAATTTCAAGGTGACGACCGGTAATATGGGTGTGCATCTCAGGCCCCCTTTTATTGAATTGACACTTGATTATCGATTAAAGATTCGTCAATGACCAATTGTTGATTATCAGTTACCATTTTCGCTTTCTTTTGCTCGACGGGAGGATATCAAGTTCTTCGCGGTATTTTGCAACTGTTCGTCTTGCGGCACGGATGCCCTGGGCTTTCAACGCATCAGCGATTGCCCGATCACTCAACGGTTTCGCCAGATCTTCTTTCGCAATCATCTCCTTAATCTTCTCTTTGACTATGGTAGCAGACACATTCGACCCGGAGTCGGTCGGGAGTTCGCCGCTGAAAAAGTATTTCAACCTGTAGGTACCTTGAGGCGTTTCAACATACTTATTCGATGTGACCCGGCTGACTGTTGATTCATGGACGCCAGCCATTTCTGCTATCTGCTTCAGCACTAAAGGTTTAAGCCCTTTAACGCCCTGTTCAAGGAAATCCGCTTGCACTTCAAAAATGGCTTCCGTTACCCTTGCTATCGTCTGGCGACGCTGGACAACACTTTGTAACAGGTCTCTTGCCTGGGCTCTACGATTCTCTAGCCACCCTTTCGTTTCATCATCTAAGTTCTTCTTTCCATTCGTCATCCAATCAATATAGACTGGATTTAAACGAAGTCGAGGCATGCCGTCGTCATTTGTTAGGACCCGGTATTTTCCGTCGACTTTTTCAATGATGACATCAGGTATGATTGCCTGGGGGGCCCTTGGATCTGTCGGATCCGAGAAGTGGCGTCCGGGATAAGGATCCAAGCGACTCATTGATTCACATGCTTCGACCACTTTACTGATCTCTATATCGAGTGCTTGGGCGATACGCTGCAGGTGATTATTCAACAGATCATCAAAGTGATTCCTGATAATTTCTTCGCCGAGAGGATTATCAATCTGAGCGGCTTTCATCTGTATCAGAAGGGTTTCTGGAATTGTCCGGTAAGCGATGCCGGTGGGTTCAAAATTATTCTGGATGAAGTATAAGACATCTTCTACCTCATCGACTTCACAACCGACCGCAGTCGCAATGTCTTCGAGGGTGATGTTGTAAATATTTAACTGATTATCCTCCTTCTTAACGGTGCAGGTCTGTTCATTGTCCTCATCAGTTATCAGCCATCCACTATCTTCAGATTTCACAGTAACAGTAACATTTTGAGACAGCGAAATCTTATTATTTTCAAGTGCCTTACGCAGCCCTTTTTCGATTTTTGTTCGCAGACTTTCTGAGAGAACGCCGCTGTCCAAATCACTTTGAAACTCCAAATCTATACTAAACAGAGGGACAACCTTGAACTGACCGTTATCGTCAAGATTGCCAATAATCTGCTCACCAATTCTCCGTTCCGTCTCTGAAAAGGGAGCGACATTGAGTTGCCCCATTAGAAAATCAGGCAGCGATTCAGGTTGAGCGATATCCACCGGACGCCCATCCGCGTTCTCCCAATGTTCAAACGTGGCTTTTTCACTCAAGTTAATCATGTCATCAAAGCAGTTTTCCCACTCAATATCTGGCTCCTTATCTTCACGGTCGACAATCTCTTCAGGTTCATTCCATTGGGTATCCGGATCGAGTCCTTCTAAATCCGTGATCTCTTCGATCTCGCCATCATCCGGTACCTCCTCTAAGAGCGGATTTTGCTCCAATTGCTGACTCAAGTGTTGCGTCAGATCCAGCCGTGACATCAGAAGTACCTGAATCGCTTGCTGTAGTTTGGGCGTCATGACCAGCCGGTGCTGTAAGCTCACGGTTTGTCTCATTCCAATGTTCATGACTTAATCTCCTCAACGGCCGCAACGCAACCTACTGCTTATGACTTTATATCACAGCTGTTTTGCTAAAATGTAACCTATTAGCAGTCCTATGATTAACCAACCCCAACGTATTGCCATCAACTTTGATAATTTCTCCGAAAAAAATTGATTTGACTCACTTAGCGTGGTTTTCACCTCGCCTATTAGTGACGTTTCATTTTCGGATTCAGATCCAATCAATTTCTGGAATATGATTTTTACCTTCTTCTGAAGAAACTCTAGCTGCCTATTGGCTCTTAGTATTGGGTCTTCAATTTCATTAAATGGGACGTCACCATCTTCATCTGCAAACCATTCGGGATGTTCCTGCGTAAATCGTTCTACTTGCCACCTGAAGGCATTGGGATAGTCTAACTCGTGATGTGGATGTTTATAATCCCAACAACATCGATCCAACTCCTCCCGAACGGCCTTATTTATATAGAGTTCCGGATTATATAATGCTCCATCAAGAAATTTGTCATTGTCTTTTTCAAACAATTCCCTTACTTCTTCTGGTTTGTGTGCGCTGAACCTACGATAATATGATTCTCTCAAAACAATGTCATCGCTGTCTTTTAACGACTCAAATTCGGATCCATATTCTTCGATCAGTCTAGCTAGGGCAAAACGGCAACGTTCAAAACACCAATCGCTTCCTATATCCCATCTTTTTATTGTTGCAAACACATCCATGTCGTGAGGTCTGGATGGGATTAACTTGTTTCCGAGTTCAGAAAGTACGCCTACAGAGTCGTTGTCTACTGGCAGAGTTTCAAACAGTTTCCAACTAGCGGTGAATACCGCGTCATATGACATCTCGCTCATAAAATCCTGTTCTCCATCATACGGGGTGCCAAGACGGGGATTAGAAGTAGTGTACTGTAATGCCATAAGCCATTGTAGATCTGTCAGACTTTCGAAAGGTGCTCGTCTTTCGTATAAGGACACTAGCAACCTATCAGGAATAAATTTGTTTAACAAAAACGATTCCAGTAATTCCTGTTCATCATCAAAAGACTCTAGAATTTCCTTTAAGACTTCATGCAACCAAGTGCGTGAGAAAACACGCCCCGCAACGGAGGGACCGGCCAACACCGCTTTCTTTATCGTGCGGTCACCATTCCTAAAAAGGCTCAACGCTGTCTCTCCTGATAAATTTGCATACAATGCCAAACCTAGGTTTATTAAGGGCTCATGACGTTCAACTAGAACTTTTTCAATTTCTTCTGCTATCTTTACGGAGTAGTGTATTTCTGTTATACTTGCGTCGTGGTATTTCGACATGTTTTCTCTTAACCACTTAAAGACCACGTCCGCACTTGCATGAGAGAGCCAGTACGATGTAAATTCGTGATTTTCCATCATCTTATCTTTTTCCATCACGCTGATAGTACCTTCTTTGTCCCATCGCTGTACGGCAGGTATCCGCAGATGATTGCGTTATATCCGGTCTCGACGCAGTTCAAAGTTATGCCCGAAGTAAAGTTCCCTGGCAACTTCGTTTTCAACCAATGCCTCAGGGGCGCCATCAAGCGTGATTTTGCCATCTGTAATCAGATAGGCGCGATCAACAATCCCCAAGGTCTCTGCTGCGTTGTGATCTGTTATTAAGATGCCCAGATTCCGATCGCGTAGGTGTAAAATCAGGCGCTTAATATCTTGAACCGCAAGTGGATCTATGCCCGAAAATGGCTCATCTAATAACATAAAAGACGGAGAAGCTGCAAGTGATCTGGCTATTTCAGCGCGGCGACATTCGCCCCCCGAAAGAGTATACGCTTTACGATTCGCTAACTGGGAAATGCCAAGTTCTTCCATCAGTTGTTCGCTTCGCTGTTCACGCTCGTCTTTGGGAATATCAAGCACCTCTAAAATAGCTTCGATGTTCTGTCTGACTGTCAGCTTCCGAAAGATTGAAGATTCTTGCGCGAGATACCCAATGCCTCGTCGTGAGCGTTTATACATCGGCAAAAATGTGATGTCTTCGCCATCATAAACAATCCGCCCTGCATTTGGGCGAATAAGCCCAACAACCATATAAAATGTGGTTGACTTTCCTGCCCCGTTTGGTCCGAGCAAACCAACAATCTCACCTGTTTGAACTTCAAGGCTCACTTGATTGACAACTATGGGCCCCCGCCTTGAATAGCTTTTGACAAGTTCATGGGTTTGAAGTATCGACATTATCTTCTTCCTTCTGGTCTGACTCGGATTTCTTTTTTTCCTTGACGCGAACCTTGAATTTTATGTTTCCTTTTCCTATCCGTTTACCGGTACGGCGGTTAAACGTGAAAAAATCTGCTTCCAATCGATCTTCATTTTGGAGAACGACAACGTTATCGTGAAGCTCTATCATATCAGTGATGTGGTCCAAGATCGCGTGCTCACAAGTGGCAAAGGTATCCCCATCGCGAAGCTCGACGTTTCCTTCAGCAACGGTTTGGGTCGTTTCATTCGTCTCAACATCTTCATAGATGGTCACTTTATTGGCATTTAGGAAACCGTCAGGTCGGTTGATTTTAACATTACCCGTTAAAATGGTCCAGCCTTCCCCTTCATTTTGCTCAAACTCATCTGATGTTCCTTCAATTGTATCTTCTTCGTCGATTTCGTCGGTACTGTTGTCGCTGTCTTCCTCCTGCGGTGGTAGAAATGTCTCTGGTTCATCAGTTTCAGCAGCGCCTTTGAGCAAAAAGGAGGAGATAAACGTCAAACTGATTGCGCAAAGCAACAGTGCGAGGTAACGGGACATTTTTGCGAAATCAATTCTCTGTTGCATCGATCTTTTCATCCTTTGGGTAGATTTTGAATTGGGTATTTTTCATCGTAACAACTTCAAGCGTAGGATCGGCTTCCATTTCTCGACCAACCATTGTTGAGTCGCCACGCACAATCCTGGATTCATTCGGGGCATACAATTTGCCATCTTGATTTCGCCAATGAAGTTCATCGGTGTACAGCACTCCATCTTGACTCGTCCCAACGACATTATCAAAGACGTTAATATCATTGCTCGACTGAATAATCTCGCCGCGATCGCCTGTCACCGTAATTGCCCACTTGCCGTTTTGAAAAATCTGGAGTGTTGGTTTTTGAACATACCCAATCTCTTTCAGGAATTCTGCTGAATCCGCAGCGAGCGTCCACCGCGTTATGCCTGCTTCCGTGTGTTTGGTCGAGAAGTTGTGTAGTATTTGTTGAGGAATTTCTTCGACAGGTTGCGTCGGTTCTTCGCGACTCTTATCACAACCAATGCAGGGTAAAATCAACGCAACAATCAATGCGGCTGATACGAGAAAACGTGGGCCGTGATACGTAATGCGTAAAACGTAAGGTTCGTCCATTCGCCGATTATTTAGGCTGTGTTTTCCAACGTTCATGCATCCAGATCCATTGCTCCGGGTAACGTCGAATATAAGATTCGATCACCTTTGTGAACCTCTGGGTGTTGACCAGGAGATCTTGCCCTCGATCGCCGCTCCATTGCAGGGGTAATGGGGCTTCGACAACTGCACGGTGTGAATCATCGGGTTGACGGATAATAAAAGTTGGCAAAATCGCAGCCCCCGTCTTGAGCGCAATAGCTGCGGGACTATAAGGCGTATAGGCAGGTCTGCCGAAAAAATCCACGAAAACCCCTTGGGTACGTGTGTCTACATCCGCGAGAATGGCGATCAGTTCGTTCCGCTTCAAGCAGCGTAAGGCATCGCGAACTGATCTATCCCGATCTATGCCTTGCCATCCAACCTTTTCCCGATAATCACTAACAATGGCGTCTAAACGCTTCGATCGTAACTGACGGGTGATGCCACGGATTGTATAGCTGTTTGCAAGGATGCTGGCACCGAGAAGTTCCCAATTACCAAAATGTGCCGTCAGGATGATTGCGCCTTTACCTTGAGCGAGCGCGCGATCGATATGCTCTCTGCCTTCAAAGGTAACAAACTGATGGATTTTCTCAGGAGACATGCAAGGAAACTGCATGAATTCCATCAAGTTTTTACCCATGTTGTGAAAACAATGTCGAACGAGTTGGCCTACTACAATCGGGTCATCAAGCTGAAGGCTTTGTTTAAGATGCTTGTAGGCTCGATCCCTTTCGTGGCGCGAGAACCAAAAGACAATTGTTGCCAGATGAACACCGATGGATAGCGCCATCTTACGAGGCAATCGAGCGATGCATCGACCTATACATTTTGCCGCAAATGCGTAACGGTAATCCTTGAGAGTACGCCACATACTTTGTATTTGGTAGGTGTATTATAGCAAATCCAACCTTCAATGACAAGGGAATTTATGGTGAATTGGGAGGAATTAGGGAACAGTTGGCATAAAATTTGATACTTGGCGTGATTCTTTCAATTTTTCTGATTCCCTTTTCGTTCCAACGGCGTTAAATCAAAAAAGGTGTCTTCGAAGAGAAAAGCTATCCCCTTTGAAAACGCTATCAGGAAGATTGTAGCAAACTTTCAGAGTTGCGTCGAGAAAATTATCCGAATTTTTTACTTAATCGTGGGGTTTAAGTTTGTTAGAATAATTTAATCTCCCTACATCATCAAATCGTCTCGAAAGGTGGTGCAAAGTCATGCGAGAAATGCTTAAACAGATCCGCTTTAGTGAACAAAATAGCATATCGGAAAATCAGGGAACTCGTCTTGACTCTGTCCATCTTTCTTTTGGGAGGGTTAGAACGGCTGCTTAAATCTCGTTTGGTGTAATGTAGAAAAGCCCGTAAGGCTGAGTTTCCTTGCGGGCTTTTTTATTTGGCACCCTCAATCTGAGATGGGGTTGCATCTCAGATGGATACCTTGTGAGGTTATATTTTATGGATGAAGGAATCGTTATCAAAGCACACGGCGGGGTTTATGATGTTCAGGTCGAGGTTCAGCTTTATCACTGCTCATTGAGACATCATATTATCGAAGAAGATAAACGGCGGCGCGCGGAAACGAAGGAAGCGCCTTACGTCGATCTCGTTTCTGTCGGCGACCGGGTGTCGATCTCTCAGTCGCAGTCTGAATCTGATGTCGGTTATATTGAAGAAATTCTCCCCCGTCAGACGCAATTTGGACGGACGCGGTTGGGCAAATTGCCACAGGTTATTGTGGTGAATCTCGATCTATTACTGATTATCTTTGCGGCGCGAAATCCCCAACTCAAATTACGGCTGTTGGATCGATTCCTCGTGACAGCAGAGGCATCAGGGATGTTACCGGTGATCTGTATCAACAAGATAGATCTGGTTAAACTGGAAAAGTTAAAAGCGCAGATGGCACTCTACGAGGTAATTGGTTATCACGTGATTTATACAAGTGTCATGACCGGCGCTGGAATCGACGAGATGCGTGCAGTGATGAAGGATAAAATCTCCGCCATTGTCGGATCTTCTGGTGTCGGAAAATCGTCGCTGCTCAACGTCATTCAGCCGGGCTTACGGTTGCGCATTGGTGAGGTCGATGAGCGAATGCACAAAGGACGACACATAACAACGGAGGTCTCCCTCTTGCCGCTCCATTTCGGTGGATTCGTCGCAGACACACCGGGCATCCGCACGCTTGGTTTGCTCGAAATTGATGAGGAGCAAGGGCTAGACATCTATTTCCCCGAAATGCGTCCCTATATTCCTGAATGCAAGTTTGCAGCGTGTACACATCATCATGAACCGGGGTGTGCAGTTAAACGTGCCGTAGCGCAGGGGGAAATTAGCGAGATGCGATACGACAGCTACGCGCGAATATCGGGCTCTAAGGAAGGAAGGTTTGAACGCGGCGCACCAAAGAAGGAACCGAGACGTTATGAGAGGAGGCATAAACGTGCGAAGAGATAATGGACATCAAGTGATTGAAAGATTGAGGAAAATTATTGAGAAGAACGAGCAGAAGCTCGCATATTTTCAGAATCGGTTGAAGCAGGCTCAGTTCATTGATCGGCCGAACCGGCGCATGATTGACGTGGCAGAAGGACAGACGAGCTCATATACTGACCAATTGGGCGCCTTATATAACGAACTGCGTGAGTTGGAACGGCTTTACGGGGGCGGCATAAAATTAAGAACGACGGAGGAACAGGATTTGCGGCAAACCTGGCGTTGGACAAATGAACCCGCGCTTCGCGAGCTCTTGCACGCTGAACCGATGTCATTCCAGGCTTACGTTGACAATTGGCATCGTTGGCTTGCTGACGAAGACATACATCCCTTCTCAATCGATTTGGCAAATGGTGAACTGATTGGCTTTATGCTGATTAAATGCACCGGCAGGGCGTGGGAAGCTCGCCACGCCTCACTTGAGTTTATCGTTATCCGCCCCGATTGCCGTTATCGTGGGTATGGCACGGAAGCAATGAAGCAGGCAATTGACTCCGCTTTTGAACATCTGAGTGTAGACACCTTCGGGCTTCGGGTCGATGCCGACAGTTATGGGGCCGTTCTGTGTTTCGAGAGAAGTGGATTGCAGTGTATTGATCGGGAACATTACACGGACTTAGAGCGCTATCGGATGGAGATACGCCGCGAAGTGTGGGAAGGCACAGATGCCCCTTCCACCGGATTCATACAAGAACACGAAGATAGTGCTGCTTCTGCGGAATCAAGTCCCTATCTCACCGCCAAGCTGCTGGCGCCGTTAAAAGAGCTCGTTTCAAACCACTAGGCGTGAAACGTGAAAATCGGAAACCAGAAAGCTGATTTTTCGTTTTTACGGTTTACGTCTCACAATTCAATCCGAAATCGAATGAGGAGTCGTTGATGAATAAAATCACCAAAGTTGCATTGGTCGGCGTCACACATCCCCACTCGACATCACACTTGAAAACACTCAACTAGATCGATCAGGTCACTGCTATCCCTGTCTTTGATTTAGATCCCGCTGCGCTCCGAGATTTTCGGGAGCAGGTTGACGGAAGGAAGCTGGAGGAGGATTATACAGACCTTGACGCGTTGCTGGAGCGTGATGATGTGCCGGTGGTGTTTGTCTATAAAGCCGGTCGCACGGCGCGCAAAGAAACTTGAGCCGGCACTGGCAGCTATGGAGAAAGCGGGCGTCAAGCTCACTGTATGCTTCTAAAATCGATACCATCCCATTTCACAGGGAATTCACAGGCTCGTAGGAGACGGTATCTTGGGACAGCCGATGAGAGCCAAATTTTTTACTCCTATTAGGTTCTGTTGACATTTCAAGGGAGCCATATAAGAAGTGGAGACAAAGCTGAGAAATCCAAAATAACGGATAGCTAACTTCTCGAACCGAGAGAAGATGCGGCGATACCATTTTATCTTGTTAATGAAACATTCAACCAGATGTCCCTCTTTGTACAGATGTTTGTCGTAATCTCTTTGATCCACACGATGACTTTTTGGCGGTATCACCGCAATTGCTCCATTCGCCTCAATAACCGCGATAAAATTGTCGGAGTCATATCCCTTGTCTCCAATCACATACTCGCTTTTATATCCAAGTATCAACGCTTCTGCTTCCGCTATGTCGTTTCTTTGACCGGGCGTCAGATGTATTCTTAGGGGATTACCCAGGCCGTCAACGGTGATGTGAATTTTTGTACTGAATCCCCCGCGAGAGCAGCCTAACGCTTGGTTTTCAGTGCCACCCTTTTTTTTTCGGCACCCGCCGCACACGGGTGAGCGTGGCAGATGGTACTGTCCACAATAAGCGACTCGATATCGGGGTCGGCGGCGAAGTGGGGGTGCATCTGTGTGAAGATACCTTTGTCGCACCACCGAGCAAAACGCTTATAGAGGGTGTTCGATTTACCATAGGTGTCTGGCAGAATCCGCCATTGAGCACCGCTACGGGTCGCCCAGAGAACAGCTTCGATAAAGCGGCGTGTTGTCGCTTCGTTGCCAACATAGATGGTGGGACAAGTTAGAAGAAACGAGTATATCTTTTTCCATTGGTCATCGGGTAAGGTTATTGGCATCATTCTTCTATTATGCCACAACCTTATACTCAAATGTCAACAGAACCTAGTACAGTCCTACCTCTGATCTTACCCGAACGGTTCCAAATCCGTGAGCGTGTCACAACGGCGACTCTGAGGTGATTATGGTCTGCCGCCACAGGCGGGGAAAAAGAACAGAAAAAGCCCTACCGACTGGAATCAGCAGGACTTTTTCTATAGAATCAAGATCGCTTCAGTTTGCCGCCAACGGCTGCGTCAGCCGTGATCTGATTTACCGCTTCTCGTCGTCTTCATCTTCTTCAGAGTCTTCCTCGTCTTCATCAACCTCATCCACCTTCATCGTCACGTTCTGTTGAATGCCCACGCTTGTCCCGATACGACTCCGATTCGCGCTGAACCCGCTCTGAGTCGGGGAACCGTTCCCTCGCCCGGCGGTAGACTTCGGCGGCTTTTTCATCTTCTCCGGCCTCTTCGTAAGCCCGTGCCAACTCTAAGTAGCTATCAGCCCTCTGAGGCTTGGATTCGATAGAGCGCTCTAGGTCGGCAATCTGTCCCTTAACGGTAGCAGACAGGTCCGATTCGCTGCCAATCGAATTTCGTATTCATCAAGCATCCGGAGAAACTCGGAGATTTCCCGTTGTTCGGCGGCACTTGCCTCTCCGTTTTCGCTTGGCGGTTCAAAGTCAAGCGGCTCGGAATCAAAACCGGTTTCACCCTTCAACCTCTCAGTCTTGTCGGGAATGGGAGGCGTCTCTTTTTGAGGTAGTGCTTGGGGAGGTGTTCCTTCGGGAGAGAGCTCTTTGGGCCCCGGCTCCTATGCCTCAGACGGTAACGGTTTTATGCGAGGATTCCCGGCTTCGATTGCTCGAATATGTGCGAGGCTCACCAGGCCCTGACTAATCGCATAGGCTTTCTTATAGGACGCCAATGCTTCATCATATCGCCCCATTCTTTCGTAACTCGTTCCCAACACGTAATGTGGCGCAAAATACGATGGATCCTTTGCAATAGCGGCTTTGAGATAGAAGACCGCTTCTCGTGGCTGATTATCACTGAGCATTTGTCCCAGTCCATATAGTGCATCGACAGAGGTGGAGTCTATTTCAACCAATCGTTCAAAAGCTGCTAACCTCTCGCCACCCCGAGGAAGTAGCCGAGCGAACAGGAGCCGTGCTTCAAAAGAGTCAGGATTCTCTGCCACAGCCATCCGTGCATACTCCCGTGCGTAATCCCACTCGCCTGCTTCTCTTAGTTTCTTGGCGACGCTCAACGGCGCCTCCCCCTTGAACAAAGCAGCTAATCTTTCTCGTTCAAGATCCGTTGCCCGATTGCTAGCAGGAAGGGAAGTCGATTCTGATGTTTCGATAATTGGACGTGCAGAAACACGGGATTTCTGGTTTGCACTTTGATCCGCACGATTATTTTTTGCGGACCCAGTCGATAGCTCAACTTCCACTTCAGGCAACGCAGCTTCTGAAGGGGAAAGGGTGCCGTTATCCAAAGTGGATTGTCGTCTACTCAAGGAAAACAAAACCACCATGAATACAGCGAGTACAATGACGAGAATTATCAAAATCAATCGGTGCCGGTGCATCATAATCGCTCCTTCTTAAGTACCTGAGGGGTGTGCATAGTAGTTCATTGGAAAACAGCCGCCATATGAGAGATATTGCGAGCAGGTAACTTCCATATGGCATTGGCAATCATAGCCACTTGCACTGATAACACCCCGATAGCTAAACAACAGCGTACATTGAAAAACCCCTTGACCGGTAACTGCTTCTGTTGAGGAGTGGTGCCTATCACTTTAGCAATCAAGTCAAACAACGGTTCAACCGAACTGCGACGTTTGCTTAAACAGAGACGCTGCTTGGGTTGGTTGATAAATCGATGATACGCCTTGGCAAACCGTCCCTTTGTCCATCTAAGTGCCGGGGTAATCAAAGCGACTTGTGCCTTCGCCCAACGACGGATACGGTCTGCTTGGGTATAGGCATCATCGGCAGTGAGTGTCTGCGGTGAAAGTTGTGTCAGAATCTCAGACGCTTTAGCATCTATCGCCCAACTTTCGGAGACCGACGCACGGTGCACAGTTATCAGTGTTGGGAACGCACCTTGTGTGCAGATAATGTGAAGTCCGTAGCCATAGACCCAGCCATGATAACCACTCTTGCTCCACGTGGCATCGGTGTCGAGGTTGCGTAGATGTTTAGGTGCTTTTCCTGCTTTGCGGTCAGTTTGATGCCAGACGGGTCCTCGTGCCTTAAATAAACTTTTGTCGGCTACCAGATGAGCCAAGTTGAATTGTTGGGACAAGTCAGTGGCATACTGACCGATAAACAATACAAATACCTCTATCACTTCATATAATGCCTTATAGCGACGTGCAATCGTGGTTCGATGAGGGGGCTGTTGCCACCCCAGCATTTGTAACACTTCTGGGTGATTGATTAGCCACCGCCATTGCGTTTTGAAGCCATAGATGCCGTGAAACTGCATCAACATGAAGAAAATGATAAACGAGGTGGTTGAATATGTCAATGGTTTTGCGTGTGTGACACCTGGTTTGTCAATACGGTGTTGCATAAACTGCTCAAAGAGTTGCATAATAAGAGTGACATAATCAGCCAACATTGGTCTTTGTACCATATTGGGGCTCCTTTTGCTATGATAACAATAGGAAACCCTTTTGGCTTGATTATGTCAACTATATTTATGCACACCCCTCAAGTACCTCAATTTTATGCAATAAACGGCTGTGCTAAAATGGGGTATAGCAGATCCAATTTAACCAGAAGGGGCGATCCGTCCGCGTGAGACAGACCACACCTCTAGCGAGAAGGCTAATCTTCTCTGAGTTTGTACCCCTTAAAGTTGGTCGCGTGATCCGAGTCATAGTTATCGGAAACTGAGTACTTTCTTTGGTCAGTCGGCGAATTGAGCCCTACTACAGAAGCATGACCACAAACATGGCGCGGAAAATCGTTGGCATCTTAACAGTGGGTTTCTGACGGGTATCGCCGATAGATGCCACCGTCTTATTGAACCCCACGACGCCACAGATGTAGCGAAAAAACCGGTTGAGACTACGATCCTCACAAAAGCGGTAACCTTTGTTAGTTTTTTGATTCAACCTGAAAGATGTTTGCAGCGTCTATAGATTGCCTTGTAAAATTAAAAAGATTTGATGTTGATTGGCATAGATACTATATCTGATCTCTCGGATATTCCGATTCTTCAGGAGGATTAACGATGGAACTGCGAGTTGAATATTGCTCGGCTTGAAACTACTTGCCCACAGCCGTCAGTCTGACGGACGATTTGTTGAGCAAGTACAAAACAGATGTGAAATCACTCACGCTTGTCCCTGGTGGTGGTGGGTGCTTTGAAGTCACCCTGAACGGAGAACTGATCTACTCCAAGTTACAAACGGGAGAGTTCCCAAGCACAGGACAGATTACTTCTGCCATTGAGGGCAGCTAAAGAGTAGGTTGCGTGGTGCGTGATGTGGAGGTCAGAGAATCATCACGTATCACGCTTTTTTTATGGGTCAACCGTCCGCAACAATTTCCCGCGCATCAAGTGGGGCATCATCAGGGTAAACATCAAGGTATCGCTGGATGAATGCTCGTGTTCCCGGCGGCATCCGATCGAGGTAGCCGGACGTGAGCATCGCATCCCGCTGACCATACTCATGCTGCCAGACCGGCAGTTCCGCTCGCCAGAACGCGGTGTGCATTGACCAACGTAAGATGCCTTCAGGGTTCAGCCCTCGGTGCCAAAGATTCGCGTTGTAGTACACAATATCGCCCGGTTCCAGTTCCACTGTGATTTGTCCCGGCATATTGCCGTTGGGGTTGTCTGTGTAAACTTCTAACTCCGCTTCAGTCGAAGGTCGGGCGTGGCTGCCAGGAACAATCTGTAAAAAGCGGTCGCCGGGTTTCAGCGGGGCGTTAAACTGAACGTGACGCGACAGGTCTCGCTCCAGGATTTCCGCTTCATTCAGAGCACCCGGTCTGCACAAATCACGGTGCCACGGGTTGTTATAGGACTGTCCGCCGCCTGAAGCCAGCATACCGAAAAGGCTGTGTCGTCCGGGCGCATCAAAGATTGCCTCAACTGTCGGTATGATGTCCGCATCAAGCCACGCCGCGAAGGCAGGGTCGTATTTATCCGGGTGCAGCATGTGACCGATCCGATTCGGCAAACGACACTCGCGGTCAATCCAACGGATTTCGCACGCCCTAGCCAACCCTCGATCTATCAGCCGCTCAACGCCATCAATCAGCGATTGCACACGGTCAGCGTCGTATGCGGCTCGGAAGATCAGGTATCCCTCCTCACGATATGTCCGCCGCTGTTCCTCACTCAATTTAACGGAAGCTATACTCATGATTTCGTCTCCCCTCAAAAATCTAGGGACTTTTGGGCTTCACTGCCAAAGCAACCGTATGATGCCTTCCCTGCTTGACCTTCTGATAATTCCTGAAGACCTCCTTGAAATTCCGTTTGATAAACTCCCGCAAGCCTGAAATTGTGACGACATAAAGTCTGCCATTCGGCTTGAGATGTTCTCTAGCTTCGAGCAGTATAATTCTCAGGAGCTCCCTGCCAGCATTCGCGGGCAGATTTGATGCGATAATGTCGAACTTGACCTTCGGGAGATGACTGAAAGCGTTACTCAATAACACATCGCAGTTTTGCACCCGATTCTGTGCCACGTTTTTCTGCGCGTATTCTACCGCTGTAAAATCCTTGTCAACCATATAAACCTCTCCAGTCTTAGACAATTTCGCCATCACGATGCCGATTGCGCCGTAGCCGCAGCCGAGGTCTAAACAGGTATCTCCTTCCCTCACCTCAAGCCGGTCGATTAACAGCCTTGTGCCTTCATCGATTGCTCTTGGGCTAAACAATCCCCATGTGGCGTGAAAGCGGAGATCAAATCCCCTCAACCGTGCGTCAAAAACAGTATCGCGTTTGAGTTCCTTTAAGTCCATTATCACGTCTCACGTTTTACAAAGCGGGAATTACATCTGGACGATCATCGGGCTCCCTTCAAGCAATTGCTGGGCAATCCCGACGATACGCGGGTGGGTCGCCAGGTATTTCCATTGCGGATCGACCGTGTGGGTGAGAAGCCCCTTTTGTCGCTCCGTCTGTCCCACAACCGGCGCACACGAAACGGTCATACCGATGTGGCAATAGACATCAAAGTAAGGTCGCATGTTCATATTCCTCCCAACACTCATGAGTTGTATTGCGTATTGCGTAAGATCCTATCGCCGGGGAAAGAAGGTATCGATTCCCGCTTCGACGTCATCAATCGGATGGCCGTACTGCCGTTGATAACTTTCGTGTATGCCGCGCTCCGTTTCCGTGAGATCGGTCAGCGGGAAGGTCAAGGTCTCACGGCTTCGCTTGGCGGATTCACTCATGCCGATACTCATCATCTGATCTTGTCGCCCAAGTTTCGCGCCGTACTCCGGTGCCATATCGTTGATGACGGCATTTGCAATACTCAAGAGTTCATCGGCGACGGCGACCTGTCCTTCGGAGACCGGATAATCCTTCAACGGGTTTTCCCACTTAATTACCTGGTCGCGGAGTTCCAACTCGATTTTCTCGATTACCTCCACACCGTCTACATCAATCGTCGTGCGCTTCCCGCTATGCGGGACGCTTCTCGCGCCATTCTCCAAATCCTCCGGGGGCACAATATGAATTTCCTCTCCGACGATTGTTCCCTCGCTCCCATCAATCTGCGAAATGCTTCGCTGCCCGCGTCCGAGTGAACGAGCATGGATGACGTTGGAATAGACCATCAACGCCGTCGCGCTGTTGTCAAATTCCAAGAAGCCGAGCGTCCAGTTATCGCTCGTGTGGTGACGTTTCATGCGATCGATGATTGGAATGACCGGCGTCGATTGGGTGATGCCAAGAATCGACTTCGGCTCTCCATTCGCACGCAGACGGAGCATGCTCATGCCGTGATGGCCGCCCTCGTAAAAGATTCGGTAGATGCGCCCCACTTCGCCGATGACGCCCATCTCAATCACCTTCGACAGAAAACGCTCCTTCGGCGCACGGTAGTAGTTTTCGGCGACTTCCAGCTTGACGTTGTTTTGCTTCGCCGCCTCGATCATCAGATCCGCCATCGACAGTGTCACGGCGATTGGCGTTTCGACGATGATGTTCACGCCAGCGTCCGCCATGAAACAAGCGATTGCGTGGTGAGTTGTGCCAGGCACGGTGATGTCCACAACGTCGAGTTGCTCGTGCGCGACCAGATCCCGGACGTTGGTATACGGGTTTCCGCCGTACTGTTCGGCGTACCGGTTGGCAACCGCTTCCTCCATATCACAGATCGCGACGAGGTTATAGACATCTTTCAGCCTGGCAATCACGGGGAGGTGAGCGCCCCCACCACGTCGCCCTGCGCCAACCAGTGCGATATTCAGTTTTGGCATATGGAATCTCCTTCTTAACAACCGAGAGTTGAGTTAGAAGTAAGTGTGTATAGACGTGAAACGTACTGCGTGATGCGTATTGCGTAAAATGTAAAAGAAATTAAGACGGTGGGAAGGGAATGGGGATAGGATTGAAAGCGCAAGGAGGATTTGCTAAGAATCGATGAGCCTCCTCCAGTGTTGGCAAGCCGCTTCGCCCGCCGAGTTGACGACAGTTGAGTGCAGCGACAGCCGAAGCAAAACGAACCGTTTCCTCAACACGCCAATCTTGCAGGGTGCTGTAGATAAACGCACCGTGAAAGGCATCCCCCGCACCGGTTGTGTCCACCGCATCGACAGGAAAGGCTGGAAACGCAAATATCCCTTTTTCCCATTTAGCGACACAGCCGCACTCTCCAAACGTCACGACCGCGATTCGCGCTCCGAAATCGCACAGCCGCTGCACAACCACTTCGGCAGGAGCGTCAGGCATCCAACCCTGCACAAAAACATCCGACACAATGGGGATATCGACCAGGGGGAGAAGATCCATGAGAAATTCATTGTGCCACGTACCATCGAATACAACACACACGCCCGCGGCTTTCGCCCATTTCGCGGCTTGAATCGAGGGTTCATCCGCATCGTCCAGGTGCAAGACTTTGGCAGACGTAATCTCTTTTCGATTCAGGTCGGATACGGTCAAAGGCGAGCAGGTTTCTGTGCAGAGGGTAAAGCAGCAATCACCGGTGGTCTGATCAACGAGAACGAGAACAGCGCGAGATAGGGTGTTCGGTTCGACAATCAATTGGCTGACGTCAACGCCTTCCTTCTGAAATTCTTCGCAGATGAACACGCCTTCGGGATCGTCGCCGATCTTTCCGATGAAACGAGTGGAGACACCCAATCGGGCAAGGGTGACAAGCGCCGTTGCGACAGGACCGCCTGACTAGCGGAGGTATTGAGAGGCATACGTCGCTCTCCCGAACGCCGGCGGTTGGGGGACAACAAAGAGCATATCGGCTGTGCATAAGCCAATGCCAATGACATCTGGGAAGGTGTTTCGGTTCATGGGAAGGTCCTGACTATCGAGCCTGGAACGACAGTGCTGTAGCCGAATTCGTGAGAGTTCGAGTTTGCCCGAAGGCCCGAACTCTCACGGGTTTGGCGGCCGGCATTTATGACCATGCCTCATTTAAATGCCAATGTGTGTTGTTAGGCTGACAAACCTGAAAAAAGGTTCCGCCATTCTACGCTCATAAATATGCGCCTTGCTTGCTTATCAGAAAGCCTCCAGATTGTAATGGCAATCATCATTATTTGTAGGTTTGTGAACGACTGAGGCGACCTTCTATTTTAAGTCATGAGGAGAATGGCGTAAAATATTATTCTGCATAAATCTTATGATATTATTTCAGATCCCAAATCTCTGCCGCTGTGCTGCCCAAAATGCGTTCACGCTTGTCGTCCGTCAGGAAGGGCAGACCTTCCCGGATGAGGCGCAATTCCTGCTCCAGGGTTGGCCAATTGTGCTTGAGGCGATGATGACCGGGATACCCCGTCCCCCACACCATCCGTTCAGCCCCAAAGGCTTGCAGTAACTTCTGGATGAACGGGTGCACATCGGCGTAGGGAAAATTCTGGCTGGAGCGGCCGGCGACATCCGACAACTTCAGGTACACATTGTCGTATCGGGCGAGATCTATGATTGGCTGAAATGCCCTTTCGCCGGCATCGACCTGCGGATAGCCCATGTGGTCCAGGATGAGCTTCAAGTGTGCATACCGCCCTGCAATCACTGCCACTTGGTCGGCGAACTCCGCCCGCAGGTGGAACTGGATAATCGCGTCAAGCGAGGCGATCTCTTCCCACAAGGGTTCGGTCTGTCGAGTTAGTAGAATCTTTTCACCGGGATAGTACAATGGGTGAAAGCGAAATCCGGCCAATCCGCGCTCCTTCACCCAATAGCGTGCTTGCTCCGCATTGTTCGGGTCTTGAGGGTCGATCAATCCATGCCCGATGAAACGGTCTGGAAAGCGGGCGACAGAATCGGCGATGTAGCCATTGTCCCAGGTCGACCAACTGGTCTGCACCAGTACCGCCCAATCTACGCCGTGTGCGTCCATCTCCGCCAAGAGTTCGTCGGCGGTACCCGGCTCGTCGGGATAGGAATTCCAGTTGGGCGCGGTCGGACCCACCGGATATTTGGGCGGATCTATTTCCCAGACATGGACGTGGGTATCTACAATCATAAAAGCTCCTTTTCATACCGGGATGTGTCTATCACTAAACCTCATACAAACCCCGCATCAGATGCATTACGCTGTGAAACGTAAAACGTAACGATTCGAGGCTTTACGTTTTATGCGTTACAGGGTGTGCCAGAATCATAAAAATCCAAACAGTATAGTATCAGTGACTTTCTCTCAGCGCATGTTCTTCCCTCATCAGGGCGCCTACCATGGCATGCACTCGCGGCAAGTCCTGCGGTACGACATCTTCGGCAAAAGGAATTACCGGCCCGCCGGCCAGCCCTGCGTGGTCCATGGCAGCGTGCAGCGCCGAACTGCTGTAGCGGGCAGCGTTCTCGCCACGCAAATCCTCGAACGGCACCATCAGCGCACGGAGGCGTTCAGCTTCTGCCTTATCGCCAGCGGCAAATTTGCACCGCAGCGTCAGGCTCATTCGCGGCACGAAATTCGCCATGCCCGAACTGAAACCAACCGCGCCGTGTGCCATGTAATCGATGCAGGGGTCTTCTGCCATACCACAGACCATCGCCGCGCGATCTCCTGCCCTTTCTGCAATTCTATCAAAGGCATCTAAGTCATCCACTGCATACTTTAGACCGACCACGTCGTCCAGTTCACAGAGATTGATCACATCGTCCACCGGCATAATGTCCAACCGTCGCTGGTAAAGGACCGTGGGCAACTGCACCGCTTTTGTGAGCTCCCTGAGTCCGTTGTAAACGCCGTTGGCAGAGGCAGGGCCGACCACCGGCATAATCATCACGCCGGCGACGCCCAGTGACCGGACGATATGTCCCATCTCCAAGGCTCGCCCAAATCCCGGACCGATACCCGGCACGATATACGCCGCATCCCCAGCTTCGTCAAGGAATGTCCCCACCACGGCTTTGTACTCCTCCAGACTGGCATCGTAGACCATGCCGGTGCCGCACTCCGGCATGATGAAGTCCACGCCGTGCTGGATGAGGTAGCGGACGTTTTTCCTTACGCCTTCCAAATCCACTTGCCGGTCTTCCTGTCGTGGTGTAATGGCAACCACCAGGACGTTGCGGCATGCTTCTCTATCCAAGCGCTTCTTACCCATTCTATGCTCCTCCTCGATATTTCGCCAGTTTTTCCTGAAACGACTTCCGCTCAAGAACCTCCTGATTCACCACATTATCTGGAATTTCGCCCTGTGAAACCTGAATCGCCTTCTGACAGTTTAGTCTACCGATGTCCCGGTAGCACTCCTCCGTCAAAGCGATGGCGTGAGGGGACACAATGACGTTATCCAATTTTAACAACGGCTCATTGGGGTCCACCGGCTCTTGTTCAAAGACATCAATGCCCGCGCCCCGGATGCGCCTTTCCTGCAAAACCTGCGTCAACACGCGTTGATCAACGATGGGACCCCGGGCGGTGTTGATAAAAAACGCCGTCGGCTTCATGAGTGCGAACTCTTTTTCGCCGATAAGTCCGCGAGTCTCGTCAGTCAGCGGACAGGTGACACACACGTAATCGGATTCCCGCATCACGGTAGGCAGATCGACAATCTCCACGTTTAGAGATCTGGCAAGCTCCGGCGAAATATAGGGGTCAAACGTCAGGAATCGCATGCCGAACAGCTGTAGCAAGCGAAACAGTTCGGAGGAGATGTTCCCAAGCCCAACCGATCCCAGCGTGCGCCCTATTAGGTCAACACCGACCTCCAACCCGTCTCGCCAAGTTCCGGCGCGCGTCACGCGGTCATGCCCGAAGATGTTTTTCGAGAGCGCAAACATGAGCCCAATAATGCCTTCCGCCACGGGACGGCGCACACCGCTTGGCGTGATAGCAACCATCACATCCGCTTCAGTCGCTGCCTGGAGATCGACGTTATCGTAGCCGACCCCGTGCCTTGCAAGCAGAACTAATCGATCCGCCCCCTCAAATGTCTCACGGGGATACTTCCCTCCTAGGGCGATGAAGGCATCCAGACCGCGTATCTCATCGGGCGGGACAAACGGACGATCGCGTTTGATAAAGGTATATTCGATGTGTGCTTCTTGATCCAAGAGATCTAGCCCAACGTCCTTGAAGCGAACTTTGCCATCTGCCCCAAGGAAACCGGGCGTCAATCCGACACGGAATGTTTCGTGTTTCATAAATTTCTCTCTTCAATTTCTCTCTTCCAAGTTTGTTTAACTGTTGTTTTGGAGGTTATAGAAAACCCGTTTTCCGTTGAATTGTGCGCGGCTGCCAAGCTGTTCCTCGATGCGCAGCAGTTGGTTATACTTGCAGATGCGCTCGGTACGGCTGAGCGAGCCGGTTTTAATCTGCCCCGCGTTCACGCCAACAACAATGTCTGCAATCGTCGTGTCTTCTGTCTCGCCCGATCTGTGCGAGACGACCGCCGTGTAGTTAAATCGCTTGGCAAGTTCGATGGCGCCCAGCGTTTCGGTCAGCGTCCCGATCTGGTTGACCTTGATCAGGATGGAGTTGCCGACACCGCGATCAATCCCCTGCTGTAATCTTTCCGTATTGGTGACGAAGAGATCATCGCCGACAAGCTGTACCTCGTCACCAATCGCCTGAGTGAGCAATTCCCACCCCTCCCAATCGTCCTCTGCCATGCCATCCTCAATCGAGATAATCGGATATTTGTCAACCAATCTGGCGTAGAAATCAACCATCTCTTCACAGGATTTGTCCGGCTTCGCTTCGGCTTTCAGCCGATAAATACCATCTTTGTAGAATTCGCTTGAGGCGGGGTCGATCGCCAGCAGCACATCCTCGCCGGGGACATATTCTGCTCGCTTAATCCCCTCGACGATCAACCGCAAGGCTTCTTCGTTCGATTGCAGGTTAGGGGCAAAGCCACCTTCATCGCCGACAGCCGTGCTGTATTTTCGCTTTTGCAGGACCGCTTTCAGGTTATGAAAAATTTCCGCTCCCATGCGCAATGCCTCTGCAAAAGTTGGCGCTCCTGCCGGAATGATCATAAACTCTTGGAGGTCTACGTTATTGTCCGCGTGCGAACCACCGTTCAAGATATTCATGATTGGCAGCGGAAGTTCCTTGGGAATCGTTTCATTGATGTTTTGACCTATGTATTGGTAGAGTGGAAGCCGAAGCTCCGCCGCCGCTGCTTTGGCAACTGCAAGTGAAACGCCTAAGATCGCATTTGCGCCGAGCACCCCTTTATTCGGCGTGCCATTGAGATCGATCATTGCCTGATCTATTGCCTCCTGCTCGAAGGCATCGGCGCCGTTCAGCGCATCGGCGATAATTGTGTTGACGTTTTGAACCGCTTTCTGTACGCCTTTTCCGAGGTAGCGGGTTGGGTCACCATCTCGAAGCTCAACGGCTTCATGTTCGCCCGTTGAGGCACCAGAGGGGACGGCAGCGCGTCCCAAAGCACCGGACTCCAATTCGACGTCAACCTCGACAGTTGGGTTGCCGCGTGAGTCCAGAATTTCTCGCGCGTGAATAGTAACAATTGTCGCCATTCAAACCTCCTGAGATTCAGGCAAGATCCACCAGCGGTACATTCAATCTCGTAGTTATTCTTGCGGCACCATGATTGAGTGTCCTTTTGTATCGCATCCAGCTCATCATCAGTCCGATCGGGGTCGTGATGGTAAAGGATCAGGTGTTTCACCGCTACTGCCGCCGCCAACTCACAGGCTTGACTGACCAGGCTATGTCCTCAGCCACGTTTGTGAGGAATATCTTCCTCCAGATATTGCACGTCGTGAATCAGAACGTCGGCATAGCGACAGAATTGGGCAAATCTATCGAAATCCGTCACCGGCTTACCGGGCGGATCCAGCTCATTGTTTGGCATATACACGACCAATCTGCCATCATGTTCGACACGATAACCATAGCAGCTACCGGGGTGGTTGGTGGCAATTCTTGAGACGTTAAAGCCGTGGTCATGCAGAAATGCCATTGGTATAGACTTTCCGATTGGGTTGGTAGAGCGGAAGAAAAAACGGAAATCCCTGGATATGGTCCCAATGATCGTGGGTGGGAAGCACATATATATCTGCAGCGTCTTCTGTCAGCACTTTTCCCAATTCACGGATGCCCGTATCGGCATCAAGAACCAAAATCTTATCTGAACCCTGTTTAATACTGACACAGGACGTGTTACCCCCATAACGCACCGTAGATGGACCTGGGCTCGGGATTGAACCGCGGATGCCCCAAATTTTACTCCCATTGATGATTTCACCTTTTTCCCTTCATCGTATGAGTTTTTCAAGGGGTAGGATCACCGCATCGCTGAAAAATCGTATCCATCATCTGATCTTTTTCCGACACTGTCCTTTACCTTTCGTTTCTATTCTCCCCAGAGTTCACCGTTATCGGTCAGGATCTCGGGTCCGTCGGAAAGGATGGCGACGGTATGCTCAAAAAGCGCCGATAAGCTACGGTCTGCGGTGATGGCAGTCCAACCGTCGTCAAGAACGCGGGCTTCGGATGTCCCTGCATTGACCATTGCTTCAATGGCAAATACCATACCGGGTCTCAACCGAACGCCTCTGTTCGGCTCACCAAAATTGGGAATTTGAGGTTCCTCATGCATTTTTCGCCCGATCCCATGACCCGTAAAATCCTGAACCGCTGAAAATCCGTTTGATTCCGCGGTGCTTTGCAGGGCAAAACAGACATCGCCGAGTCGATTGCCTGGCCTTGCAGCGTCAACCGCTTTATAGAGGGCGGCTCTGGTAACATCGAGCAATTTGTGGGCTTCCGGGAAAATTCTTCCAACGGGAAAGGTGAAGGCGTTATCGCCGTGATAGCCACCGAGGAAAATTGCCGTATCCACACCGATGATGTTCCCCTCTTTCAAAATACACGCTTCACTTGGAATGCCGTGAACAATCTGCTCATTGATTGACACACAGATTGTCGCCGGGTATGGGTCATGTCCCGGAAATTGATAACCGAGGAATGATGAAATGCCGCCTAGTTCCTTGATGGTTTGGCGTGAGATCTGATCTAATTCGTAAGTCGATACACCCGGTTTGACGGCTTCCCCGATTCTCTGTAATACAATTGATGCAGCTTTACCGCTACGCCGCATTGCCTCGATCTCCGATCGAGATTTGATTCTTATTCTTGCCATGTGACTCTTTTCTTGTTGTTTTTGCTGTGTCCACGGAGTTGTAATCCAACAAACGCTTATTGTGGAATGGTTTCATTAGAGAGGTAAATATTCAACCCTGTTTACCTAGTCAGATGGTTCTGAAGCCTTGGCGATGAGCTCCAATTCTCCTACGCACATACCAATTGAGGCGTCCCGTTGATGAACATAGACAACGCCCGCAAAGAATTTTCCACTTTGTTGGCTGGACGCGGCTATCTTCAGCGGGTCATCATCATGAGAAAACAGTACCCGATTCAGTTGAGTTGCGCGGTCCAAAAGATCTGAATCACCAACTTCATCATAGCCCTCTTCTTGAGCAGTTAATACATCAACGCCTCTCCTTCTCTAATCACCGGTACGCCTTTTGAATTCAAAACAATATATTTGTGGTATGTTTCAGCAATCGCCATTTAGTTGACTCCTTTCGATTATTTCAGATAGCAGCCGATTTATCAGTCGAGAAATTAAGCAACCCGTTTCGCCCAAAGATGCTTGATTGTGCTCTTGACAATCCGAAGCGGCGAGAAGTTCACAGGCATCATCTCAGGGAACTTGAAATCGGTAGTTTGCACATCTGCGAGGCACTCACCGACAATCTCTATCCGTGTCAAATCCGTTTCGCTGACGCCAATCTCTCGTGCGGCGTTCATCAGATCAAACTCTTCGTCAGACAAGCCAACGATTTCCGCATGTACACGATCCAATGCCACCACATCCACGCCGCCTGTCAGGAGGCCAAGCGGATAGGCGTCCCCACCACGCGGCCCCACCCGATCCATGGCGACAATCCCATCGACAACGGTAAGCGCAGGCTTGATCAGTTCGCAATACTCGATCAGCATTTTTCCGAAGATGATCCGATCCTTCCCACGCGAGAGATGGAGATGTGCTTTCCGTTTGCCGGGCACACAACCGAAGTTGTTTTTGATTGCCGCCGTCAGTTGCATCTGCTGATGCACTTTCAATTTTGGCACGTTGATGACGACATCCGCTTCGATAACCTCCCGTGCCAGTTTGTATAATCGCAAGCTGTAATGCGCGGGATGGGGAACTTTCACGGATTGGCTCCAGTCCGTAATCGGCACGCCAAATTCCTCCGCAACCGCCATGAGTCCAGATCTCCGAGCGACGGTTGTCACATTCCCAAACGCTGGCGAATCGCCGATGAATGGTTTTCCGCCGACCGATTGCACCTCTCGAATTAGCGAGCGAATGACAGTGTGATGGGTTGAGGTTGGATCATCGGGGTGGGAAGCACCTAGGAGGTTAGGTTTGAGTAAAACCCAATCGCCCGGCTTGACGTAACGAGTAATTCCCCCAAGGAGATCCAGCAGATCGGAGACGCCTTGATCAACGCGATCTTGTGAATAGGTGGAACATTTGACGATAGCAACAGTTGCTGACATTGTTAGTCCTTTCCAAAGAGTCGTGCTGATTGATGGATTCATCAGGAAATTATCAATTTCAGAGAGACAAGATGTAGCGGTAGATGTACACTAATGTGTGAAACTACGCTGAATCTTTTCCCAGGGAATGTTTAAACTGACAGCCTGTCACACACGTATGCAGCGAACATGCACCAACACAGGTTTTCTGTGTCCAACACTGTTCGACAGGTGTCATCTCCCGTAGGGTGTGCTTGAGTTTTTGGCTTCACACGTTAATGTAGATGTGCCTACGTTGTCGGTGGGTTTTTGGCGGCGCTGATGCCGTTTTGATTCGGTCCCCACCACCAGGGCCAATTTTCCTCTGCTGATGCGACTCCAATGGCTGTAAGCCCAATAAGCGTTAAAACCACAGAAACAATTTTGCGCTCCATTGTTTTTCCTCCGATTCGTAATCTTGAAGTGAGAAATTTGGCGCGTAGTCGTTCGCTGTTTTCACAAGGGACAACTGAATATTTGACTTTTACGAACGACTACGCATAAGATACCTGCCTTGATAGCAGTCGAGCCCATGCCTCTGTCTCAGGGATTCCACCAATACGTCATCTTCCCGATGAGCGTCGATTCCGCGAGATCAATCTGTGAACCACCGCTTTCATAGATCTGGTTAAAAACAAGGTAGAAATCGCTGCCGGGACGATAAATATAGTTGAGCAGAAAGTTGGCCGAGATGACATCATCCTCGTTGTTCCACTGGGCGAACAGTTTTGCGAAGAGGATTGTGGAGAAGGAATAGGCGATGCGGGTCGCCAAGACGTTTGCATTGAAAGAACCGGCAGGGAGTTTGACCCGGTTAAACTGGTACTGAGATTCGACGGCGAGTCGCCTATTCGGTTTGAAGCTGGCATCGATGTCAAAACCCCTTCGCGTACCGTCGAAGAAATCGCCGACATTCACCCTGAACTCTCCCGCAATCAGTTTGCTTTCATCGGTTTCGACCAAAACACGAAACGATGTGAATTCGTACTCGCCGATGGGGATAATGATATCATCCCGGATGTCGAAATTCTCGTCGAGGCGCTCTTTCGTCTGCTGGGCTTGAAGGCTAATCCGCCCACCGTTGTCCAGCTCAAGCCGTCCGCCGAATATGAGATTGCGAGTTTCCAGTTCATTCTCCTGAGTGAGGATGTAATCAAACTCGGGGCCCACCTGAATCTCACGAATCCCAAATTTACGTATCCGCGGCGCATAACGCATTTCGCTGCGGATATGACGGCTTCCCTCTCGCCGGACAAATCCAACTTCGGGGTTGAAATTGTCGCCGATGTCTGTGTATGAACCTTCCAGTCGAAACAGATCGTCTCGCCAATCTGAACCGATGTACCATGCATCCCCTTGTCCGGAGGTTTCCTCTGAATCAGATGTTCGAGCCCACAGCCCGCGGATCTCCAGTTTGTCGTCTGGACGATACGAGAAGTCAAGCCCCCCAGCGCGATTGTATGTCTCGGAATCTGCCTGTTTATTGATGGCGATTAACCCGATACGAGAACCCCTGAAAATGTCTCGCGTCATCCGCAATACCGAGTAGTTTGTGCGCGGTACATCAACGATTTCATCCGGATCGGTTACCGAGTCATCAGTGTGAAATTTATCTGTGAACACATTAAGCACACCCACCCCGTAAGGCCCAACCTTGCCCGTGATTTTGCCGCCGTGGCTGATTGGAACAGCATGCTCTTCTTCGATACCGATGCGACGGCTATAAAAGAGGAGTAACGGCGGCGGGCGACGGAAGCTAGTGCGTGGAACGCCAAAATCAAAAAGCCCTGCGCCTTCTAAGAAGAAGGACCGCTTCTCAGGAAAGAACAGGCTGAAGCGAGTAAGATTGACCTGTCCCTCATCGGCTTCGACCTGCGCAAAATCCGTGTTGAGTGTCAGATCGGCGATGAGATTCGAGGTTAAACCGTACTTAAGATCTAATCCAATCTCGAATTCCCTATCCGTTTCATCATCTTCTTTGATTCGACTCACACCGGGTAAAATATAAGGAAGCAACTCGATCTGTCTTTTCGGCGTAATCCCTTCTAATCCTACCAGATTGCCCAAGTAGGCGGTACGGTATTTCGCCCGTCCACCATACGATGCAGGTACCGATGCCCATGTCCCTTCCTCATTGGTTCGTCGGATTTTCCTCGCGAAATTCAGCCCCCAGGTCATCTGCTCGCTCTCCTTGAAACGGAGTTGACCGAAGGGGATGGCAATTTCTGAGGTCCAGCGGTCGGAATGGATCTGACTTCGACAATCTACCACTGCATCCCAATTTCGGTTGAAGCTATCTCCGCTATTGGTTATTGCGGTATCCTGTACCGCTCCCAACGCATTAACACGGAATGCAACACCGCTACGTTTATCGTTGTAGGTGTCGAGGATGAGAAAAATGTTGTCGTTCTCGTGCAAGTTGCGTGCGTCACGGCGCATCTCGTTGGCAACCAGTCTGGAGATGTCCGAATCAAAACAGGTAAAACCGAAGTAGATGTTTTTCTGATTATAGAGGATGCGGACTTCGGTGGGTTGGGTCATTGGCTTTCCTGCGTCTGGTTCGACTTGAGTAAATTGCCCGACAGGTTTGGCATCTTGCCAATCGGGCTCATTGAAATCGCCGTCAATCTCGATACTGCCAAAAGTCCGGTGGGCTTCTGCCTGATATTCGATGGGACCCAGATCCGCGCTCACGATAAAGGGAAATAACAAAAAGGCAATTGCAAAAAAGAAAAACCCATATTTCCAGCACGGTGATAACGAATCGCCGCGCTGGGAGTAGAGCGGTAGATGATGAATCATAAACGTCTATCCTTTCGTCTTTGATTTGAAAATGCGGCATTCAAACTTTACTCCATCTTACACTTCACGCCGAAGTTTCTCCCTTGCCGATTCAAACAAACTATACACCGTTGGAATAAAGAACAGCGTAAACACCATCGCAATCGTCAATCCCCCAACGACCACGCGAGCCATCGGCGCCTGCATTTCCGCGCCGGCGCCGAGTCCCAAGGACATCGGCATCAATGCGAATGCGGTCGTCAAGGTGGTCATCAAGATCGGGCGGAGTCGGCGGCGTCCACCTTCCAAAATCGCTTCGCGCATCTCCAGCCCCTGTTTCCGCAACAGGTTGATGTAGTCCACAAGGACGATGGCGTTGTTCACCACAATTCCCACCAGCATGATGATACCAATATACGTAGGTATGCTGACGTTTGTACCGGTCAGGAACAGGATGAGAATCACGCCGATGGCGGCAAACGGTATGGAGAACATGATCACGAAGGGATGGAGCAACGATTCGAATTGAGACGCCATCACCATGTAGACCAGCGCGACGGCAAGCAGTAGCACTATCATCAGATTCCGATAGGCTTCCTGTTGTTCCTCCTGTTCGCCGGCAAATTGGACGACGAAACCTTCTGGAACGTCAAACCCAACGAGTTTCTGGGTGATTTCTTCAGCGATACCGCCGAAATCCCGATTTGAAAAGCCAGCCGATACCGTAATCACACGTTCCTGATTCCGTCTGTCGATGTTGATGGGACCTTCGCGTTCTGCAATGTGTGCAATGTTGCTCAACACAACCGCCGAATCCATCCCCGTCCACACAAAGACGGTTTTGACGCTATCCAACGACAGGCGGTCCGTTTCTTTCAGCCGTACACGAACATCGAATTCGTCACCGTCTTCTCGATACTGCGTGGCTATCTTTCCCGTCAAACCCGTGTTGAGGGTGTCCGCGATGGTGGAGAGATCCAAGGCAAGCGCATAAGCCTTGTCACGGTCAACGTGGACCGTCAATTCAGGTTTGCCTTCTTCCCGGCTGACGCGCACGTTCTCAGTTCCTTCGACGCCCTCAACCAACTCTTTGACACGTTCGGCTAAACGCTGTCCCCGTTGCAGATCATGTCCACGAACCTCGACCTCAATCCGATCTTGGCGTCCGCCGCGCGAAAGCAGACGGGTGATTAGAGAACCACGGCTGCTGATCCATATCCTCACATCAGGCACGCCGGAGAGTACCTTTCTCAGATGCGCCACCACCTCATTGGTTGAACGGGTTCGTTCGTCTCCGTCCACCAGACGGATGCGAAGATTTGCGGCGTGGGTGCCGCTGGCGGACCTCCAGCCACTGCCGGCGCCGACGTTTGTGCGCAATGACAGTATCTCTGGCACTTCCTGCTGGACAACCGTTTCGAGCTGTCTGACAATCGCGTCGGTCGCTTCAAATTTCGTCCCTACCGGCAGTTGCACGCTGATGGCAATGTCTCCCTCATCCACGTCGGGCATCAACTCGGCGCCCAGCTTTGGCATCAGTGTCAGCGTCAAGCCCAAGACGAACAGCGAAATGACCACGACCCAGACCCGATGCCGCAGCGCCCAATCCAATCCATCCCGATATTTATTGTTCAACCCCTCAAATCCACCTGTGATGCGTTGTCTGAATCTGCCTCCCACCTGTGTCCTCCCCCCACTGGGAGGAGGAATCGAAGAAGGGGGGTTGGAATTGACGCGCAGAAATTTAGCAGACATCACGGGAATGAGGGTTAAAGCCACCACTAATGACGCCAATAGCGCGAAGCAGACCGTATATGCCAACTGGCGAAAAAAGATGCCCTGCATACCCGTCCCGGCAAAAAACAGGGGCAAAAAGACGCAAAGCGTTGTTAAAGTGGAAGCGACAATCGCGGCGCTGACTTCCTTGGTACCGATGGACGCCGCTTCGTTGGCGCTCTTTCCTGCCTGTCGATGACGGAATATATTTTCCAGCACCACAATGGCGTTGTCTAACAACATACCAAGTCCCAAGGCGATGCCACCCATCGACATCATATTCAATGTCAGGTTGGCGGAATCCATCATAATGAAGGTCGCGATAACGGCGGTGGGAATGGCAACAGAGATGATGAGGGTGCTGCGGAGGTTTTGCAGGAAGATGAACAGAATGCAGACCGCCAAAATTCCGCCCAAAGCGCCCGTCTGCTGGATTTGTGACATCGAATCCCTGATGAACGCTGACGTATCCCAGAGAACGGAGATTTCCATCCCGACTGGGAGTACCCGCTTGATGGATTCCACCCGTCTGAGGACGCGATCTGCGACCTGGACGGTATTTTCCCCCGGCTGTTTTCGGATGGCAAGCGAAATCCCCGGTTTGCCTTGAATACGGGTGTCGTCCCTTCGCTCTTTGAAGGAATCAGAGACTTCGGCGATTTGAAAGAGGTAAATCGGCGTGCCGCTCTGATGCCCAACAACAGTGTTGACGATCTGGCTGATACTGGTATACTGTCCCGAGGTCCGCAGCAGTAACTCTTTCTGGTTGGTCTCTAAATAGCCGCCGGGCATGTCTAAGTTCTCTCTTCTGAGCGCGGAAACCACCTGAGAAAATGAGAGGCCAACGGCTTCCAACTGACTCCTGTCAACACTCACATGGATTTCGCGTTCCAAGCCCCCCCTGATGTCCACCGCCGCCACGCCTTTGATCTGCTCCAGCTTGTATTGGATTTCGTCTTCAGCATATCGCCGAATTTTGTCGAGCGGCAGATTGCCGGATAAACCAAGATACAAGATGCCGATTCTGGACGTATCGAACTTCCAAATTCTCGGTTCCTCGGTTTCTTCGGGCAATACCTGCTTAATTCGTGCGATCCGCTCGCGGATGTCATTAATGGCTTCCATCATATCGATTCCCCATCCGAATGACACCCTGACGGTCGCCATCCCTTCACTCGATGTCGCTCGGACTTCCTCGACGTTCTGGACAGTGCTGACGGCGCGTTCAAGGTGCTCCGTGATAAGGGTTTCGACCTCTTTTGGACTCGCACCCGGATAGGGAACGGACACTGTCACGGTTGGGAATTCGATGTCTGGCAGCAGATCAATGGCTAACTGTGAGAGTGAAAACGCACCAATCAGCACGACAGCAATGAAAAACATGAACGTGGTAATCGGCCTTCTGATAGCGATGTCTGATAAACTCATTTTTGTAAACCTTCGTTATGAATTTCCCCTTTTTTGTAATAGTCAGGAAAATGCTTCATACTGCTCTTGATGGATTGCCAAATTCACCCCGAGGGAGTCTCGTTGACCATTACGTTTTTTCCTTTCCGCTCATTTCTTCCCTTTCTTCCATCCTTCCGTCCAGAACGGACAAACTGGCCGCTCTACTTTCTTTCCATCTTCTCATTTCTTTTTCCGGCGATTTTCACCGACATCCCATCTCTCAGGCTATACTGCCCTGCCACAACCAGCGATTCGCCGGCTTCCAGTCCAGAAAGGATCTCCGTCCGAATCCCGTCGCTAATCCCGGTGACCACCTGCTTCCTGTGGGCGGCCCCATTATTGACGGTATAGACAAACACCGCATCCCCCTGCTTGAGCATCGCGTCAGCGGGAATCACAACCACCTCCGCGTGTTCCGATACCCGCAACTCGACGCGGGTGAACATACCCGGCTTGAGTTTGTGTTCTAGATTGGGGACTTCGATCTCAATATCACCGGTTTGACTGGTCCGATCGATGATCGGGCTGATATAGATGACCACCCCCGTGAACGTCTCGCCGGGATAGGTGTCAGGTTGGATAATCGCTTGCGAACCAACCCGAATGGACGGAATATCCCGCCCCGGAACCTTCGCAGCAATTTTGACCACATCCATGTATACGATGGTGACGAAGGGGCGGTTTGGCGACGCCATATCCCCACGGTCTAAGAATCTCTGCGCGATGACGCCGTTAATCGGAGCTTTGAGAATCGTGTCGTCCAGATCGCGTTGCGCCAGTTCCAGGGCAGCCTGCGCACGGTCGCGTAGAGCCTCCGCCTGAGCGAGCTCGTGTTTCCATGTGGCCGCTTCTCGGGCGGCTTCCACTTCCTCAAAAGCTGCTTGCGCGCTCTCAACTTGCGCCTCCACCGACTCCAGATTCGCGCGTTTAATGTCAATCTGCATCTTGTTGTCCTGTGCGGATTCCACATTCGCCTTTTCAGCTTCCACCTGCGCTTTCAACACCTGGATATCCTCTGGCTTCGCCCCTTCCTCTAAAAGGGACAACTGTGCGCTGTAAATCTCATGCTGTAATTGCGCGGCTTCCACCTGATCTTCTGAAATGATCTCGTTCTGTAACAGGGCGTTCAGTCGATCCAACTCGCGCTTGGCATTCTCCTTTCTCACTCGCACCTGTTCGATCTCCTGCGTCCGCGCCCCCGAAACCACGGCTTCCAAACGCGCCTCGGTGATTCGCAGATCGGCCAATGCTTTTTTAATCTGCACTTCTGCCTGTTTGGTTTGGAGTTCCAACTCCACTTCCGCTTGTTTCAGCGATGCGCGTAACCGATCTAGATTACTCTTGGCTTGTATGAACGTGGTTTCGGCGTTGATAAGCGCAACAGACGCGTGTTTCTCATAATCGGCTTGTACGCCTGCCAGTTCCGCCTCCGCTTGTTTGACCTTAATCCCGAAGGGTTGCGATTCGATTCGGCCGAGCGTCTGTCTTACCTTGACGCGGTCTCCTTTGTCAGCAAGAAGTTCAACCAGTTCGCCCGCTTGTTTGGGATAGACCTCGACCTCTGCGCGGGCATTGACCGTACCGGTGATGGCGACCGTCTGGGTAATATCGCCGGTGGTAACCGGCGTCACTTGCACAGGGACGCTCCGCGCACCACGCCCAGGAAGGCGTCCTCCACCTCCCGATCGTGCATTGCTAAAAAAGTGGGCGTACATCACGACGCCTATCAGCGCCATGAGGATGATGATAATTACGATAATCTTTTTCACGACGTCCTCCATCTGTTGAGTGTCGAGCTCAGGACGAAGAGTTTTGCCTCGGCTCTCAGCTCTACGCTCATTCAAATTCAATATTCAACTGCACCAACGTCACACCTAAAACCTGATATAGTGCAACAATCGATTGACGATAGTCGATAATCGATCTCAAGCTATCCCGGCTCACATTTGCCAGAATTGCTTGAAATTGCAACAGATCAAGGCTTGTAGAAAGTCCTACCTCATATTTTTTATTTTCCGCGGCAAGCGTCTGTCTGGCGAAATCCTCAGCGACTTTCGTGGCCTCGATTCTTTTTCGATTTGTCTCAAGTTGCCTGACCGCCTCACGCACGTCGGTGATAATCTGCTGCTCTAAATTCTGCAAAGCCAGTAAGCCTTGTTCTTTTTCAAGCTGGCTTCTTTTCAACTCACCCTTCGCTGCTCGGTCACCGAGCGGCACACGCAGAAACAGACCGACGCGCCACGAGTCGTGTTCGATTTTTCTGACCTGAGACAGTGCATCGTCCAATTGCCCGTCCAAGCCATTAAAAGCAAGGCTTCCCTCTAAGTCCAGTCGGGGCAATCGTTGATTCTTAGCGAATTTGATGGCAATGTTACTGTTCTCCAAATCGATTGTGGCTTGAGCGTACTCTGGGCGATTTTGCAACGCGGCAGCGACGCTTTCACCCAAATCCACATTCACTGTTTCAAAGGGAGGCAGGTCAACCGGCAGGATTGAGACTCCCCAGAGGGCTTCGTCCTGAATCATATTGGTGATACGCTTGAGTCTATCTTCGACGTCCTTGATTGTGTCTTGGGCGGCGATGACATCCGCCTCTCGGGAGGCAACGGCGGCTTGTGCCTGTAAAACATCACTCACGGTCGCCTTGCCGACCTCTCTCCGCCGCCGGTTGACTGTGAGCAGATCTCGCGCCTGCTTTAAGGTAAGCTGTTGGGCGTTGAGATTTTCTCGTGCAAACACCAGCTCCCAATAGGTTTTTTGGACCTGAGACAATGTGTCAATGAGTTGGGCCTTGAGTTGCAATAGGGAAATGTCCTTGTTATTTCTTGCAATCGCAATCGAGGCGTTGTTAACCGTGCCGAAACCTTCCAATAAAGGTTGCGTGACGTTTATGGTCAGATCGGAGCGGTAGGCCGGATTCACGGTTTGGCGGGTTGAATTACTTTCCGATCGGTTGCTGTTAAAGGTTAGCCCATAACTCCCGCCCATAAAAATGGGGTCATCAAAACCGAGGACGAATCCTTGGGCGTTGCTGGTACGGACATCTGCCCCTGAAATAAACGGCGTGAGGGATGGTTCTTCAGACCAGTCGGCGTCCGGTCCGAACGAGATGACGGGGTCAAATCGCCCCTTAGCTCGCGTTATAAGCGCGTCTTGAATTTGCGGACTGATGCGTTGGATACGGATATTCAGGTTGGATTCTAAAGCGAGGGCGATGGACTGCTGAAGCGAAAGTCCGATCTGTTTTTCCGCTTCTTCAGCAGAAAAAGCACTTTGGCAAAGCACAACTAAAATCAGACAACAAAAAGAATAAAGCATTCGATACCTTGTGTCAATGTCGTCCACTGACCTTATACGAACCATTCTTCACCTCCTCCAAATTCATCTTCAATTCACACCAGCAGGAAAACAGGCGCCCGATTGTCGATTGGCAGCGAATCGAAATGTCTCTTTGACGCATTTAGGTCGCCTCCGGTTGATCGCAAATCGCTTCCCGTCCAAACCGGGTTGGGTACAATCTTCGCAGATTTTCATTGCGGCATTGCACGGGCAAGGGGCATAGAGTGGGAGGCATGGCGCGATACCCTTTTGCTCTTAGCTCGATCTGTTATTCACGCCGCAAGGCTTCAATTGGCGACAGCTTCGCCGCTTTCCACGCGGGATACGCCCCGAAGAAAACACCCACCCATGCCGCAACGAAAAACGCCAATGCCGTGTACATCGGCGAAATAATCGTCCGCCACCCCCAGATCGATGGCACGACCTTCGACCCGAATACCCCAACGCCAATCCCAATGAGCCCACCAAGGACCGAAAGCGTCATCGATTCAATCAGAAACTGGATCAGGATGTCATGACGTTTGGCACCGACTGCCTTCCGCAAACCAATCTCCTTCGTGCGCTCCGTCACCGACACCAACATGATGTTCATTATCCCAATCCCGCCAACGATCAGCGACACGATTGCAATGCCCATAATCATGTAGGTGAACGTCTGCCCCGATTCTTCCAGGGTCTCAAGGAACTCCGCTTGATTCCGCACGTTAAAATCTAGCTGCTTGTTAGCGGGGAGTTTGTGCTGTTTCCGCAAGAGATTCTCGATTTCGGATTCGGCCGGTTCCATCACCTCGCTACTCACCGCTTGGGCACTGATGCTTGAGAGGTAATCCCTGCCAAAAACCCGTTTCATCGCCGTTGACACCGGAATAAAGACTTGGTCATCGGGATTTCGCCAACCGGTGGCACCTTTCTCCTTCATCACGCCAAGCACCCGGAAGTTGAGTCCCCGAATCTTGACCGTCTTGCCAATCGGATCCCCCCTCTCGCCGAACAGCTCATCAACGACCGTCTTTCCCAACGTGCACACCCGACGCCGAGAACGCACATCGCTCTCCGTAAAAAAAGCACCTTTCTCAACAGGAAAGTTCGCTGTGATCTGATACTCCGGTGTTGTACCGACCACCGTAGTATTGTGGTTCTTGTTCCCGTGCTTGACCTGGGTACGCGAAGACGCTTCCGGCGAAACTAATAGGATATTCTTCGCCCGTTCCCTCAGTACCATTGCATCTTCATACTTTAGGCTCTGACGGTCCTGCCCCGAGCTCCGTCCACGAAAACGACTCTGTCCGGGACGGACGGCTAGGATGTTCGCACCGAGCGTCTGGATACGCTCGGTGATGTCGGCTTTTGCCCCTTCGCCGATTGAGGTTGTGGTCATAATTGCGCCGACGCCGATAATCACGCCAAGCATCGTCAGCGCCGATCGAAGTTTGTTCGCGAATAAACTCTGTAGTGCGTTTGCTAAACTTTCGAGCGTTCCCATCTAAATAATTCCCTCCCTTGTTTATCGCCGGCCCCCTCTTCCGCCACTAGCGCTCCGCTGCATCCGTCGCATTGTAGAAGCCGGATTTCCCATCATACGTCTAAACCGCTCCATGTCCCCGCCGCCCCTGCGCTCGAAACTGCCTGTGGCGACGACCTGCCCTTCGTCTAGTCCAGAGATGACTTCTGTTCTATCGAAACTACTCACGCCGGTCTCAATAGGCTGTGGACGTCCCGGCTGACCATCTTCGCCGATGACACGGACCATTTTTCGGCTCCCGAAAGACAGAATTGCCTCATTCGGGAGTACCAATATATCCTGCCTGCTCGCGGCGGAAATCTCAACCGTCGCATTCATTCCCGGCTTCAAGGACGGCGTATCCGTATCTTCCGACGGACTCTCCTCACGCACCCAATCTCCTGCCCCTTCATCACCGAAGAAGTTGTCCGCCATTGCCATCCAGGGATCTGGCGCACTCGTGGTCTCAGCGTCCGCTGAATTTTCGTTGGAAATTTCAGTGTTCTCTGACGCTGCCGCTGCCGCTTCTTGTTGTCGCTGCCGACGCATCTGTCGAAAGCGTTCTCCCTGCTCTGGCGTGAATTCGCCCCTCCCCTCGCCTTGGCGAAAACCACCTCCTTCACCGCGACCCGAGAATCCACCGCCTCTCCCCCAACGTCCACGTTCCCTTGAGCGAGTATTCTTAATCTCGATGATGACTTCAAACGTCGTTACGTTCTGAACCACCTGTCCTTGCGGCGCAATTCGGAGAACCTCACCCTCCAGCGGCTGGTCAGGATAGGCTTCGACGGTGATGGTCACCGGTTGACCGACCTTCACCTTGCCGATATCGGTTTCATCAACCTCCGTTGCCACATAAACCTTTTTGAGGTCCGCCATCGTTACCAGCACCTGACCTTCGGACGAAACAGAGCCGCCCCGCCCCCCCCCGCCAAAGCTGGAGACGATCACTTGCCCTTCCTCCACCTTTCTTTCGAGGATCGTTCCGGAGATGGGGGCACGAATGACCGTATCGTCATAACTCTCCTGTGCGAGTTGGAAGGCACTCCTACTGCGCTTGAGTTGTGCGTTGGAACTTTCAAGGTCTTTTTCTTTTAGGTTAATCTGCTTTTTATTGGCAATCGCCAAATTCAAAGCGTCTTTGGCTTGTGTGACACGGTGCTCTTGAATCTTTATCTCCATGTTACGATACTTCTCTTTCTCAATCTGTTCTTTCGCCGCATCAACCGCGTACGTCGCCCTCTTAATCTCAGCCTGTGAGAGCTCTAACTCCTCTAGACTTGCCGGTTGTTTAACTAGCTCGGCTTGCTGCACAGCCGAGTCGTGTTGCGCTTTCGCCGATTCGCGCTGCGTCGCGGCGGTATCGAGATCTGATTTTGAGATGAATTCTTTCTCGAAAAGTTTTTGTTTTCGATCATACTCCTTTTCGGCAAGTTCAAGGTTGGCTTTCGCCTGAGTCACACTTGCCTCTGCACGCTTCTTTTCCTCCTCCCGCACTGTATCAGCAGTCAGGAGATTGTATCTTAACTGCGCCATCTTGTGGCTATTTTCCGCATCGGATAACTGGCGTTTATTGGTTATTTTTTCTATTCGTATCTGTTCTTTGAGTTGTTCCAGCTGTTTTTCTGCCTCAGCCAATTTTTCTTCGGCTTGCTTAATCTGGATCGCGGTTTGCTCCTTCTGCAATTCGATATTAATCTTCGATTGCTCAAAGCGTGCTTCGGCGGCGCGCAGATCCGCGTCTGCCTGATCCAGGTCCGCTGAAACATAGGTGGTTTCAATACGCGCAATCACGGCGTCTTGTTCCACGTAATCCCCTTCTTCAACGGTGAGTTCTAAGATCTTGCCGCTCGCTTTGGAACTCACTTCGACAATGTTAAGAGGTTGAATCGTCCCAGTGGCATCAATTGTCACTTCAATGTTGCCTCTCTCGACTGTAACAGTCTTGATTTCAGCAGTATCTGCTTCATCTTTGGTTGTTTTGGCCAACCTATCGCGCAACAGCAAACCACCGGAGGCAAGAACCACGACGGCAATCCCTATGAGAATGATCCATTTCTTCTTCATCAGTCCTCCTCTGCTTCGATGACCGGGAGAGAAAGAGACAAGGTAGGAATTTCTCTTGTTTCTTTCTCTCTTGTCCCATGTTACGGCTTAGCGGCGTCCGCCGCCACCTCGACGCATCATCTGTTGCATCCGTTCCATTTCGAGCTTGTCGAGTTGGGCAATCTGTTTTTCGGTCAAAACTGACTTCAAATCCGCCTTAAACGCATCGCGAGTCTCTGTCATGGTGCCACGTGCGGCTTGGAAATCCCCGGATTTACGTGCTGCTGTGATGGCTTTTTCGAGATTGTCACGATGTTTCTGATAAATCGGACGGGCGTCGATGAGTGTCTTATCATCAACCTTGACGGCAAACGTTAAATCTGTCCAAGAACTATCAATAACCGAGGTCGGTGAAAACCCTCGTCCGCCACGTCTTTCGCGCATGTCGCCGCGGTCGGGTCGTTGGGCTTGGGTGACTTGGTTTGTCACAAAAACGGTAACTGCCGCCATTGCGAAAATAGCAAGTAGAATGAACCATTTGCTTTTCATGATAAAAATCTCCTTTTGAGTTAGATTTTTGGGAGCTCATAACCTGTTAAAGCACACATTTGTTCTTTAGACAGATGAGTTTGGATAAAGTTCGCGTTTTTTGGAAAAAATTTTGCGGCCGCGCTGAAAAGGGATTTTCCACGGCCTCGAAAACACATGATAATATTACCTTGATTTTGGTGTGCTCTGGAGGTGCCCCCCCGGCCCCCCAATGCTGGGGGGAGAATCGCAAAAACTCCCCCAGCCTGTCCCGATCCCATCGGGGAATTGGGGGCCGGGGAGGCGAATGTAACAAAGTCAAGATACAATCAGGACACCGGAGGCTTGCGTTGTATCCATGGACTCGCGCGCTCAAAGGCAGCGGACGCAGCCAGGACCGTCGCCTCATCACCCTTTCTCCCCACGATGTGGAGACCAATGGGCAAACCATCGGCGGAGAAACCTGCGGGAATGGTGGCGGCGGGATGTCCGATCACATTTATCGGCAATGTAAACGCGCCGTTCCAGTACTGATCGGGGAAGGCTCTTTCAGGCGACCATTTGCCGGGAAATTGGCCATAGGGAAAGGCCGTGAAGCACGCCGTCGGGGAAAGCAGAAGGTCGTATTCTTCAAACAGATCTGTCATACGAGCTTTCAAGAGATCGATTTGACCGAGCGCCCTAGCGTATTCGACTGCGGTCACCGTTGCACCTCGTTCAAGGAGAAACAGTGCCGCTTCGGTGAGTTGGTCTGCGTGAGTTTGCAGATATGTACCGAGATTAGCGTATGAGTGCGTCGCTATAATGGCTCCGAAAGTATCATAGGGCGCGGCCATCACCAGATCTGATTCCTCAACACGGCAACTGAGTCCCTCGAACACCTGCGCCGCCGTGGACGTGACCTCCAGAACTTCGCGATCTACGTCCGCGAAGCCGAAATCCGGGCTCCAGGCAATGCGGGAACCGCTAATCTCCCTATCCAACGCAGCGACAAAGTCAGGTGGTATTTCCCGCAGCGATGTCGGGTCTCTACGGTCGGGTCCGGCCAGCGCTTGGAGCAGCAGTGCCGAGTCTCGCACTGTGCGGCTAAGGGGGCCATTTTGGGGGAACATGGAAGGCATCGGCGAATCTTCCTGGCCACTGTAGCCGGATACCCGACCCTGTGTGGGCTTGATAGCGTAGATTCCGCAGAAGTTAGCGGGTATACGGAGCGACCCTCCTCCATCGCTGCCTGTAGCCAGGGGACACAAGTAGGCAGCCACTGCCGCCGCCGCGCCGCCGCTGGATCCCCCCGGTGTATAATCGGTGTTCCAGGGATTACGTCCGAATTCGCCTAAGCGATTCTCGCAGGAACCAACCATGCCGAACTCCGGAACGTTGGTTTTACCCAAGATGATGGCGCCAGCAGCCCGCACCCGCTCCACCACGGCGGCATCCCTTTCGGGTATCCGGTCCTTGAATACAAGCGAGCCCGAGGTTGTCCGGAGTCCCTTGGTCATTTGGGAGTCTTTAATCGGAATCGGTAAACCGTGCAGCGGCCCCAACTCGTCACCGCGAATGATTGCCTCCTCAGCAGACTTCGCTGTCTCCATCGCCTCGTCGTGATTCAAGAGCAGGAAAGAGTTCAACCGTGAATCCAGTCTATCGATGCGTCTAAAGTACAACTCGGTCAGTTCGACCGGGGAAATTTGCTTTGTTGAGATAAGCTCCAAGAGATCGGCCGCTGAATCGAAAGCCAACTCTTCGTCTATCATGATACCTACTCCTTAAAAGTTATGCAAAATCCGACTTCTGCTAGTTTTTTAGAAATGTCTTCAGAATGACAGCCTGACTTTTGAAATTTGCCATCCAGTTCTGACGTAATCTCAACAGGGACGTGGCATTGTAGTGTTAGGATCTACTCGATTTTGTTTTTAGCTGCCAACTCAAGCTACCCGTTCTTTCAGTTTACTTGGATGAAGTGAAAGATACTCTCTCAATTCAAGATTCATCCGATCGATTTCTGCAAGAAAGCCTCCCGCCGATAATTGATAATTCTGCGGATTCATTTCAACCTGTCGTAGTTTCTCAACTCGTTGCTAAAAGTACCTGATGCGTTGCTTGGCTACTTCGAATTCTTGATCATTGTGAATCCTCGGCCCGCCCGTCAATTCCTTGTCGTAGCTCGGCCGAAGCAGCTCCGTGAGAACGGCTCCGACAGAATCGGGATTTGCAACTGGCAATTCGCCCCGTTGCGCCTTCATCGCCCAGACCGGAGGGACGGAGTGCGGCGGCTGGGCGTGACCGCTGACATCGCTCGGTTTCTTGTAGCAGTAAAGCGAGCACCAGCGGGTCTTTTTGCCTGGGGCTTTGGGAGCCACTGCATGTGCGGCGTGCGACAGGCAGCAGACGACCGACCCCGGCGGCAGCGAGAGGTGTTCGATTTGAAGCGGCTCGGAAGTGACGGGATGCACCCGCCCCGCTAGCCAGCCCCGCCGCATCTCTTCGTCACTGGAGGCTCGGCACCCCGCTGGGTCGCGAAAAAGATGACTGCCCCGAATCAGCTTCAGACCCCCGTCGTCGCCGGCTGCGAAGCCTTGCGGGTAACAGAGCGTGAGGTTGGAATTCGGCTGCGCCTGGTACTCCGATAGGCTCGCGACACCGCAATTGTCCGCCCCGCCGCCGATTCTGTGACTGTGCCATGCGCCGCCAGGATAGCCCGCCGGCCGATTCAACAGTTGGTTGTGATCGAAATAGATCTCGTCGCTGCCGAGGCACATCCGTTGCAGTTGGAGCGTCTGCGGGTGCGTGAGGACGTTCATCAAGAACGGAACGTGCCCCGCCGGAAAATACTCCGCGAAAACACCGTGGCGCCGCAACGTCTTCACGCCCGCCTCATCGTCTGACTGCGGTACCTTCTGGCTTCCTCCGAGCGCATTGTTGATCTCATCTGCGGTGAGAGATTTTGTTGGCGGCGTTCGTCCGAGGCCATACCAGTCGATCTGGGCCCAGTCCGACGTCAGCAGCGTGTCGTTGAGCTGCTGACCGTATTTCAGCGCCGCCATCCACGCCTCAACAGTTTTCGGCGTCATGACCCCTCTCAGGACAGCGTATCCATCCCTCATAAAGCCGGCATGGTCGAATTGTGCCGCGACCGCCGACATGTCGAATATATCCTCGCAATTCGCTTCCAACCGGTCCCAGTCATTACGAAACCACTGCACGGGGGAGTGTTCGTTCGCGAGGAAGTCTGGGCGAGTGGCTTGAGCAAGTTCGCTGGTTGGTCGCCGCAGAAGCCTGGCCAAGGTCGAGTCTGACACTTCGGGGGTGAGAAGCGGGTTCTGTGGCATTGCGGGAGCAGATTTAGGAGACGATGCACTTTCCTTCATAGTAGAGCTATCTTCTCAAGAGTTAGTAGCTGTATTCCCTATTTCTGATAACAGCGTCGTATGCAAACTTTCGTTCAAGTCTAGCACTTCATGCGTAGGCTGTCAAGCAGAAAAAAAAACAGTTTATCTGTCATATCATCAACAATCGAGACTATTTTCGCATTGAGATCTTCAAAAATTGTCTTTCTGACTGGAGTCTAGCGATTTTTCTAAAACCCTTGTCACATCAGGAATCTCGACTTGTCCCTTTTCGATGCCTGATCCAGTAAAATCAAGAATTAAGCGATGCTCTCCATCAATTTTCTCCGGAGTCCAGTAATCAGGTGTTAATCATCGCCGGTTCACTCGTCGATGCATCGGGGATTATCCTGACTCATATTATGTGCAAGGCCATGAACCGCTCATTGGTGAATGTGCTTTTCGGTGGATTTGGTGTGATTAATATGGATGTCGCAGAAGTAGATGACATCTACGAAGGCAAAGTCAGATCCACCTCGCCAGAGGAGGTTACGATACTGTTGAAAGTCGCTCGTCGCGTGGTTTTGTGTCGGAATATGGCATGGCGGTGGCGCAAGCGCAACACGCGGTGAGGGATTTATTTTACCTGTTGGAGGAGCGAGGGATTGACGTTGCGTTTGCCATCCACCCTGTTGCGGGACGGATGCCCGGTCATATAAATGCCTTGCCTACGGAAGCAGATATCCCGTATAATAAGTTGAAAGAGATGGATGAGATCAATCGTAACCTTGAACAAACGGATGTCTGCATCGGGATCGGTGCAAATGATGTGGTCAATCCCGTCGCACGCATCGATCCGAGCAGTCCCATCGCTGCCATGCCGATTATCAATGTGGATAAGTCGAAAACGGTTGTTGTGATAAACGCAGTTTGAGCCCCGGCTTTGCCGGAATCCCAAACCCGATTTTTGCCGCCCTTAACGCACTAATGTTGTTTGGGGATGGGGAGCAGATGGTTCAGGAGTTAATAAGCGTAATCAAGGAAGGCTGAAAAAACAGGAAAGTAGGAGTGTTGAAATTATGCAGTACGTAATACGCAACACGGATTACGCCCCGATGGATCGGGATCTCGCTTCGCTAGGGACATTACGTTTCGTCTATCTGGCGTTGTTTCTTCTGATGTTCATCGATCCGATTTCCGTGCTGGCTGAAGACAGTCTATCATCGCTTGATGTCAAAGCCATTGTCAAAAGAATTGATGAACTCTATCGTAGCGAAACCAGTCAGGCGCACATGGAGATGCAAATTGTCACGCCCCACTGGGAAAGAACCTTGGCTCTGGAAGTCTGGACAAAGGGGATGGACAGGACCTTCATCTTGATTACATCGCCCAAAAAAGAGAAGGGCGTTACGACCTTGCGGATTGGGAATGAAATGTGGAATTATCTCCCCAAGACAAACAAGGTGATGAAAGTGCCACCATCAATGATGATGGGGTCTTGGATGGGTTCTGATTTTACGAATGACGACCTCGTCAAGGAATCATCAATGCTTGACGATTACACCTACCAACTCATCACACCGGCAGATGCCCAACCTGACCATCTCTACATTCAACTGCTGCCAAAGGAAGACTCACCGATTGTCTGGGGCAAACTGATTGTCGCTGTCCGAGCGAGCAATCTGATTCCGGTTTGGCAGCATTTCTACGACGAAAAAGGGCGCCTGATGCGGGTCATGAATTTCAAAGATGTCCAACCGTTTGACGGAAAGACTGTACCATCGGTCATAGAGATGATACCGCAAAACAAAGAAGGACACAAAACCGTCGTACGGTTTGTGGACGCTGAGTTTGACAAGCGGATTGACGAAAAAATCTTCACGCGCCGAAACCTTCGGAAGAGGAGATAAGTCGGGGGCGAGGACGCGTGGATGTGAGTGAACTTGTGAAGGTTCAATGTTTCAGTAGTTCATAGCATTATGTTTTATACTCAGCATGGGCATAGATTTGTACTCCTGAACCCCTCACGTCAGCAGATTCAGGGAAAGCTTATCACTCAGAACAACATATTGGAGCAGATGACCTTTTTCGGTATACGCTATGATGACACTCAAAATTGCATTCCGCAACATTTTCCGTCAAAAACGACGCACAATACTAACCGCACTCGCAATGATTGTCGGATTTACGCTCTCGTCGGTGTTCATCGGCTGGTCCGACGGCGCGTATTCCGACATTATCGCGATGTTTACGCAGAACCGCATCGGGCATATTCAGGTGCATCGCCACGGCTATCTCGATAAGCCGTCGCTCTACAAGACGATAAGTAATTACGAATCTGTAGGGCAGACCATCAGGAGCGTAAAAGGGGTGGAGGCGTGGACGCCGCGGGTGTACTCGGCGGGACTTGGTTCGGTTGGCGAAAAGAGCACCGGCGTACAAATCATCGGTATCGATGTGGCACGTGAAGTCCAAGCGACCCGATTTGATAAAAAAATCATTGATGGAAGGGAGATCTCAGCGCAGCCAGCGCGTGAAGCAGTTTTAGGTCAGGGGCTTGCGAGAAACCTTTCTGCGACGGTCGGTGACGAAATCGTGATTGTTTCGCAGGGTGCCGACGGCTCAATCGCTAACGAGTTGTATAAGATTGTTGGTATTGCAGAAAGCGGCGACGACACCACAGATCGGATGGCGTGTTACCTCCACATCGGAGACGCGCAGGAGTTGCTTGTTCTTGAAGGACGCTCCCACGAAATTGTTGTGATTATATCAAACATCAACCGTGTCCACAAAATTACGAAGACAATCGAAGCCGGCCTCAATGATTCAACGCTCGATGTTGCCCCTTGGCAAGAAGTCGCTAAGGCCTTCTATCGGGCGATGCAGGCGGACAAGCAGGGTGATGCTATCGGACGGGTTATCATCATGCTCATCGTCGCTATCGGCGTATTGAATACAGTCCTGATGTCGGTGCTGGAGAGAACGAGCGAATACGGCGTGTTGAAAGCAGTCGGAACGAAACCGGGACAAATCTTTTGGTTGGTGATTTGCGAAGTGCTCATCATCGCCCTTGGTAGCATCGTTGTCGGTGCTGGACTCGGTACTGCGATTAATCATCTGCTATCAATATATGGCATCACATTCCCACAGGAGTTTACTTACGGCGGCATCAAATTTCAGACGATGTACGCCGAAGTCAACGCACGGAGTCTCATTATTCCTGCGATTACCGTCATTCTATCGGCAGGTATAGTCAGTATATTTCCCGCGCTGAAGGCGGCGCGAATTATGCCGGCCAAGGCGATGCGAACCCATTGAGGTCAGCAGTCAAGGGACAAAATAAATTACCTTATCACGCATCACGGTTCACGGTTCAAAATCATGTGGCTAATCCTCATCAAACTGGCTTGGAGAAATCTCTTTCGGAATAAACGACGCACCATCATTGCTTCGATAGCGATTGGTATCGGTCTGGCTGCGTTAATCTTCGCCGATGCGCTGTGGGTTGGGATGGAGCGGAACATGGTCAAAACTGCCACCGCTTCGTTTCTCGGCGATGGGCAGATTCATCGGAAAGACTTCCGCGACACGCAGGCGGTCGAAATGACGATCAATCAACTCGACGAAGTAATCGAGAGCCTCTCACAAGAAGCGATTGTCCAACAGTTTACCCCCCGAACATTCGCTTTCGGGATGATTACCTCGTCGGCAAATGTCAGCGCAATTAGCCTAGTGGGGGTCCAACCATCGACAGAACGATTCTTATCCCAGATCGATGATGCAATCATAGAGGGGGCATACTTTGAAGGGGATAACAATCGCGATATTGTGATTGGTGCGAAACTAGCGGAACTGCTTGAGGTTACATTTGGCAATCGGGTCGTCGTTACCGTTGCTCAATCAGAGAGCGGCGATCTATCCCAAGAGATGTTTCGGATTTCAGGAATCTATCATCTCGGCGATGATGCAATGAGTGGGGGCATGGCGTTTGTGCGGCTGCGAAAAGCACAAGAGATGCTTGCCATCGGTGCCGGCGTCCATGAAATTGCTCTCAAATTTACTGACACAAAATATGGACAGGATAAAGATCTTCCATTTTGGGAGCGGTATTCTCAACACGACAACGAAGCGTTAGGCTGGACGGAAATCCTACCCCAATTGCAAGCCGCATTTGAGATGTCCAAGTATAGCAAATACATCATGGGGGTTATCCTCTTTGGTGCTGTTGTGTTCGGAATTATCAATACGCTCTTTATGTCGCTGTATGAGCGGATGTTCGAGTTTGGCGTATTACGCGCCGTTGGCACCCGCCCTTTCGGGATGGCGCGACTGATTTTATTTGAAGCTGGGGCGTTGGCGATTGTGAGTATCGTGCTCGGTGCCATCCTCGGTTTCGTCTTGACGTCGATATTCACAAAAGTCGGCATTGATTATACCGGTATTGAAATGATAGGCGTGACGATACAGGAACTCATCTACCCTATCATGACCATCAAACCGTTCATTTTGTATCCGATCTGGGTGTTTGTCTTCACCATTATCACTGGACTGTATCCGGCTCAATACGCGGCGAAGATATCCCCGGCAACCGCGATGCGTAGGAGTTTTTAGTGAGCAAAAGTGACGGAAGGAAAGAACGGAAGAATCTGTTTCACGCATTACGTTTTACGTTTTGCACAAGGAACTAACATTGACGAAGACTGATGTGATTGTCACAGAGCAGATTACGAAGGTGTATGCGGAAAATGGCGTACCCGTCGAAGCCCTTCGGGGAGTTGATTTAACGATTCGATCCGGAGAGTTTACTGCGTTGGTGGGACCATCTGGATCGGGGAAAACCACGCTTCTCAACATCATTTCCGGGTTAGATGCACCGACGGAGGGGAAGGTCTGGTTGTCGGGCAAGCTACTGTCGGGCATGAGCGGCAATGAACTGTCCGATTTTCGCCGAGACAACATTGGCTTCATCTTTCAGGCATACAATCTCATTCCCGTGCTGACGGTGGAAGAGAACGTGGAATATATTATGCTCTTGCAACGTGTGTCTAAAGCAGAACGGCATAAACGCGTCGCCGCAATGCTTGAAGAGGTTGGGCTAGCGGGATTTGCAGACCGAAACCCACCGCAGCTCTCAGGGGGACAACAACAGCGTGTCGCCATTGCACGGGCGATGGTCTCTGAACCTACAATTATCCTCGCGGATGAGCCGACTGCGAACCTCGACTCTAGAACAGGTGCAGACCTACTTGATATGATGAGTCACCTCAACGCGCAGACAAACATGACGTTCGTATTTTCAACCCATGACCCAATGGTGATGAAAAGAGCGAAACGTTTGATAACGCTAAAGGACGGACAAGTTGAGAGTGACGAGATTAAAGGGTAGAGTGGGCATCATCAGCCAAATGTATCTGTGGTGGGCGATGATCATGCTCCCAACCATCGCCTTGGCCAACGATGAACTTCAAATCAGCGGGTACTACAAAAACTTTTCCACAGGTTTGGATTCCCCCTTGCCGGACGAACCAATTATCGGTGCGGTAAGCAACCGACTGCGACTGAATTGCACTTACGCGCCCACCAATGGGCTTTCGTTTGATCTCTCCTACAATTTCGCGCCCCGTATTCAAGACCCCTCGCTGTTTTCTGAGTCACCAATCGCAGTTGCCGCGGCTCCACTCCGCTATCGCGTTGCAGATTTTGATGCTGTTATCTATCCAGACCAGAATGATCCGGTTGGTAGTTTCGGACTCTTTCAGGATCTCGATCGCGCTTCAATCGCGTACAGCGCCGATTTTGGGGACATCACAATTGGTCGCCAAGCCATTGCATGGGGGAGTGCGCGGGTCGTAAACCCAACGGACGTTATTGCCCCCTACACCTACAACGAACTGGACACAGAGACCCGAATCGGTGTGGATGCGATTCGGGTTCAGATTCCGATTGGTGTGTTGGGAGAATTTGATACCGGCTATGTTTTCGGCGAGGATTTGGCATTTGAAAAGAGTGCCTTCTTCCTCCGGAGCCAACTGAATGCGGTAGAGACTGACTTCTCAATTTTACTGTTGGGATTTCGTGAACATCTGATGACAGGTTTTGATATGGCGCGGGCAATCGGCGGCGCCGGATTCTGGCTTGAAGCGGCTTACATTTACTCCAACGCATTCGATGGTGAAAACGGGAATGCGGAAAACTATCTCCGTGCGTCAATAGGCTTAGACTACAGTTTCGGCGGCAGGGCTTATGGGTTCATCGAATATCATTTCAGCGGCGCAGGTGCACAGGGACCTGAAGATTATCTTGCCAATCTGACCCAACCGGCGTACGCCGACGGGGCGGTCTACCTCATGGGCAGACACTACTTTGTTCCCGGATTCATCTGCCAAATCACGCCGCTCATCACGTTAAGTAGCGTGATGCTATCGAACATCTCCGATCCCTCGGTGTTCCCCTCTCTGCAGATTGAATACAACTTTGCACAAGACATCTATCTCTCCGCCGGTGGATTCATCGGGATCGGCAAACCTCCTGAAACCGAAGACGAAGAAACACAATTCAGATCGGAGTTTGGTGGATATCCAAACCTCTTTTTTTCATCGTTCCGGATCTATTTCTGAACGATGGGACGATTCTGGTTTAGGAACATAGGTACTTCTTGGACATTTTTGTGAATTTCCCCGTGAGAATTAGATGGGAATGGTATGAATGCGTGTTCGTACGAGTAGAGCCATTTAATTTTCGGAAGACCCTGTTCGTAGTGAGGCATAGCGAGAGTGTCATTAAAACGCGACTCCAATTCTCAACTCGCTTTGTAAATTTCTAGCGTTTCCATTTTTTGTTCACCTTTTTTTACTTTTGTGCTATAATTTTGCCTCGATTGGCCTTTTAGCTTTGGGAGCGCTTGGCAGTCGAAACACGTTTCACGAGCCAGGGGCAAACCATAAGAAGTTGCCTGGATTTACCTTCGATGGTGCCGACCCGATTACGAAGTCCAACCTGTCCCATGCTGTCTCCTGGGATGGTAGTGGTCACTCCTTCCAGTTTCGATAGCCTAGCGGCACCTTTCTCCAGGCATCTTGATGAAAGGAGTGTGGTTTTGTGGCGGGGATACAAGAACCATCATCGGATAGGTATTCAGTCCTCAACAAACCCAAATGGCTTGCGTTTTATGGACTTGATCCTTTTCTTATAACGACAATCAAAAGCAACCGAGATACAACAGTATTCCCAAGCAGGTTTCCCCTAAGGATTTTACGCAGTGAGTATTACGCACGCGATTACATCTGCGCCGCCGGAGCCTGATGTGTGATAATAGGAGAACGCAGAGAGTACATCTTGGGCTATTTTGTATGGTCTGGTATATGTATGGAATCAGGAGGGTAGATCGCTAAAGGCCGATTCCGCAGCCATTCGGTGTTTGGACACATCATCGGAATCAATAATCGCCTCGGGAGATGCCAATGGAAATCTAGGTATTTGGTCTCGAAGAGGTGACAAACTGCTTAAGATGCTTCAAATATCAACAGAGAATATTTCGGCGCTTTGTGTCTCACGGTGGGCTAAAGCCGCCCTCATCGCGACAGCCGTTCAAGACAACAGCATTGTCATCTAGTCATATGACGGTGCTCGAGAACGAACCATAACTACATCGGATGAACCCGCTACGCATCTCGCTTTCTTTCCAAGGGGCCTGCCTTATACCAGTTCCAGATCTAAAGGCTACTAACCCTTTTCCGAGGATCAGTGATAGAGTATACTGTCTTCGTATTAGGTTCTGTTGACATTTCAAGGGAGCCATATAAGAGTGGAGACAAAGCTGAGAAATCCAAAATAACGGACAGCTAGCTTCTCAAACCGAGAGAAGATACGACGATACCATTTTATCTTGTTGATGAAACATTCAATCCGATGTCTCTCTTTGTAGATGCCTCTCTTTGTATAAGTGTTTGTCATACGTTCTTTGGTCAACACGATGACTTTTGGGCGGTATCACCGCAATCGCTCCATTCGCCTCAATAACCGCGATAAAAGCGTCTGAATCGTACCCCTTGTCTCCAATCACATATTCACTGTTATATCCGATTATCAACCCTTCCGCCTCAGTTATGTCATGTCTCTGACCGGGGGTCAGATGAATTCTTAGGGGATTGCCTAGTCCGTCAACTGTGATGTGAATTTTTGTGCTGAAACCGCCCCGAGACCGACCTAATGCTTGGTTTTCAGTGCCACCCTTTTTTTTAAGGCGCCAGCTTTTTAAGGCGCCCGCCGCAGACGGGTGAGCGCGGCAGATGGTACTGTCCACAATAAGCGACTTGATATCGGGGTCAGAGGCGAAGTGGGGGTGCATCTGTGTGAAGATACCTTTGTCGCACCATCGAGCAAACCGCTTGTAGCGGGTGTTCCATTTGCCATAGGTGTCTGGTAGAAGTCTCCATTGAGCCCCACTACGAGTCACCCACAGGACGGCTTCGACGAAGCGGCGTGTAGCAGCTTAGCAGCTTCGTCGCCAAGATGGTGGGACAGCTTAGAAGAAACCGGTATATCTTATTCCATTGTTCATCAGGTAAGGTTATTGGCGTCATTCTTCTATTATGCCACAACCTTATACTCAAATGTCAACAGAACCTAGGAGCCGGTTGATCCAGATTTGGTATAAAGATGTTGATGAATATTTGGTATCGCGGCAAACAACCCATGACTGCTGAAGAGTGGAAACACATTCTGCAAACTATCCGAATTGTGGTTAGATAATAAAGATGAGCATGAAATTTATAGATCTTTCCGCGGGGCTCGGCGGTTTCCATCAGGCACTTAAGCGGCTCGGTCATCAATGTGTTTTTGCATGCGAAATTGATGACCAACTCAACACGCTATACGAGAAGAATTTTGGACTCAAACCTGCTGATGAAGTCATGCGTGCCCTTCCTTCATATTCGAGAAGGCAACAGAAACAATTCCCAACATGGAAAATCCGATTCATTCGGGAGAACCGCGAGTTCTATGACACTCACAAGAATTGGATTGATAAATGGCCACCATAGATTTTAGAAGTGCCTCAGAGTTACCAGAAATCAACCGATACCAAATTAACCAGATTGGTATTGGTTTTCCGCCTCGCATTTCCAGTCTTCCGCTCCAGCGGAGCGGTACGTGACTCATGAAATTAATTTGGTATAAAAGGATTTCATAGCGATGTTAAGATACCAGCTATTTCCGAGGTCGGTGGGAATAACAAAACAAATTCAGCAAGTCATCGAATGCTTTGATCTAACCTACGACGAAATAAAATCTCCAGAAAACCAACTAAAAAGTAACGAAGTTTTAGACATCTTGAGACCTCATCTTGAAAATATAGAATTCACAGTTGAAACCGGAAAAGCAAGGGGGAAGAAAATTCCTGTGCCCGTTCTCTTTGGTTTGAATAATAGCGTTGACAAATCTTTCAACGCAGATGGCATAAGCAATGATGGCAGAATTGTTCTGGAAGTTGAAGCAGGCAGAGCAACTATAAATTTTGCGTTTCTTAAAGATATCTTTCAGGCCTGTATGATGCATGGCGTTGAATTTTTAATTCTGGCTGTTAGGAACAATTACAGGGGGATGGACGATTTTCAACAAGTTTACACATTTTTGGAAACCTTATACATCAGCAGTCGATTAGTTTTGCCTCTGAAAGGTATTACTCTTATTGGATATTGATAGTCAAACGATGTCATTTACAACCGTCATTTCCCTTGCCATAGATTATGGATACAAGCCGGAAGTGGCAACACTTCAAGAGTTCAGAACTTGACGAGGGGGATCATACCAAGATTGCTGATGCCTTGGCCGAATGGCGAGACCCAACCGTTGATAATCGGCATACGGTTTACAATCTCGAAGTTCACAACGATCACACGTATGATGTCTCTAATCTGGGGATTTGAGTGCATAACAGTTGTGTAACACCAAAGGGTCGGACTTTGACAACCCATGCTCAAGAAAGTTTGCAACGGCATGGTTTTAACAATGTCGCTGATGTTGATAATGTCATCGATCACGCCACAAGAACTACGACTCAGACTGACGGTGCAACCGTCTATATCAAAAGAGTAGGCGGTAGGCGCCGAAGGTATGACATCGTTATTGTAGACGACACGGGGGTTTGACTAGTCTGCGAAACCAAACAACCACCAACTTGAGAACCTTCTGACGAGGTTATTCACACCGAAATCTAACAAGCCATATGACAGCAACCGGAAACACCCTGGAGGGACTCCACGAATATGAACGCTGAAGACGTACGACGAATCGGTGTTATCGGCGCGGGCCTCATGGGCCACGGCATCGCTCTGCAATTTGCGATCGGCGGCTACGATGTTGTGGTGGTCGACACCACCAACGACAACCTCCGGCGGGCCATGGACAACGTCCGGAAATCTCTCGATGTGCTGGCGGAGTTGGGGCTTGTCGGCCAGCAAACGGCAGCGGCAGCGCCCGACCGCATCCACACCAGTATCTCCCTCGCCAACTCGGTTGCCGACGTGGACTTTCTGGTGGAGGCCGTGTTCGAGGACCTGTCGCTCAAGCAGAGCGTCTTCGCTGACCTCGACCGCTTCGCCCCAGAGCACGCCATCTTCACCAGCAACACGTCGTCCTTCATGACCAGCCAACTCGCGCCATCAATGAATCGACCGGACAAAATCGTCGTTGCGAACTGGTGGAATCCACCCTACTTGCTGCCCCTCATTGAGGTCGTCCGTGGGCCGGAAACCAGCGACATGACCATCGACATCACGACCGGAGTGTTTTCCAAGCTGGGCAAGCAGCCCGTAGTGCTCCAGAAGGAGTCGCTGGGGTTCATCGGCAACCGGATGCAGTTCGCCCTCCTGCGCGAGGCACTGTCCATCGTGCAGAAGGGGATTGCGACAGCGGAGGACGTGGACATGGTGGTCAAGACCAGTTTCGGGAGACGGCTCGCGGTGGCGGGTCCCCTGGAGGTCTTCGACATCGCGGGTTGGGACACGATTTCGGCGATCATCGACCAGCTCTTCCCCGACCTTGAGACTGGAAGCGAGACGCCGGGGCTAGTGAGTGACATGGTCGAGCGAGGCGACCTCGGCATAAAGTCAGGACAGGGCTTCTACGAATGGGATGACAACTCGGTGGCAGCACTCCGTCGGCGCATATCGCGCGCCCTGGCGAGCATCGATCAGTTTTCGGCCTAGTGCCGGGGCGAGTCCTTCACCCTCACCCAAACCCTCTTTCTCGACGGAGGGGAAACCAGAAAATAAGGAAGAAACAATGGTACAGCGATTACACCACACAGGATTCGTTGTTCGGGACCGAGACAAGGCCGTCGCCTTCTACCGCGACATCGTCGGCCTCAACGTCATCAGCGAGTACGAGCGCATCGGCCCGAAAATTGACCAGGTCGTCGGGTACGAGGATGTCCACCTGAAGTTGGCCCTACTTGACCTGGGCGGCGGCCACATCCTGGAGCTCATCCAATACGTAAATCCGCCGCCAGACGAGCGCCCGACGGCGGAACGCAGTGTACTGGGGGCGGCGCACCTAGCGTTTGAGGTGAAAGACATCTCGGCGATGTTCGCAAAAATGTCAGAGGGCGGAGCGAAAATGATGAATCCGCCTGTCCAAATCGCCCCAGGCCGGATCGCCTGCTACTTCCAGGACCCGGACGGTAACTGGTTGGAGTTGATGGAGCTTGACGAATAAGGAGCCGAGTGGCTCTACCTTCACCATCCACACGAATGCTGCGCCAGCCATCCGTTGGCGGCAAAAAAACGCAAAAAGCGCGGTGGGAAACCTTCCTGCCAGGCTTTTTTGTACCCATTTTCCGTCAATCCTACAACTTTTTCAGTTATTAGAAGGGGAAATCAGGTATATCCCGCCTCCAACCATTCCTGTCAGATTGCCAATCCTGACCGAGTTAAGTGAAAAACTCGTATCAATCCCCCTAATCGGGGCAGATGTTCCGCTCCCCACAAGAATATTTCCAGATTCAGGTCACCGTGGATGACAAATGAGGTGCTTGATCTCAACAACGTTCGAGCGTATCCCGCGCGTGATTTCGATACGGGTTTCGATACACTTCGCTGCTCAACCCAAGTCGCTACTCAATTCAGTGCTCGTTCCGGTCAGTCATGAACGTTTACACGAAGGTTTTACTTTACATGCAACGAATGAAAAGAGAGAAACCCATGAAACGATTGAACAAAGAAGTTGTCTTTTCCATTGTCTGGACCATTTTGTGGTTCCTTCACCCTCTATTACTCGTTCAGGGACTCGCTGCTGAACCTGAGCGGATTACCGTAGTAAACCTCAAACGCTTATTAGATGCCGGAGATGACGTGGTTCTGGTTGATGTTCGCAGTCAGCGCCAATACAATGCCGGACACCTCCCCGGAGCCATCTCGATGCCGTTTCCAGGTCAGATTCAAGCCAGACATCAAGAACTTCCCCCGGAGGGGCTGATTATTTTATACTGAAGCTGACAGGCGGAAGCCACAAGTGCCCGTGCGGCACGCATGTTAATGGAGGAATTTGGTTTTCCCCCGGAGCGACTGAAAATGCTCAGAGGAGGTTTTCCCGCATGGAAGCAGGCGGGCCATCCGATTGAAAGTGCGGCGGCAGTTCACCCGAAAGGAAAACGCTTCACCCTGTGGGGTCGGATCAAATCTGGAAGTCGAATGTGACGGAATTTTGGGGATTCCACGATTCATTTCATTTTTGATAGCCGCAAAAGTGAGAAACTAGAACACCTAATTGAGGGGTGTGCATAGTAGTTCATTGGAAAACAGCCGCCATATGAGAGATATTGCGAGCAGGTAACTTCCATATGGCATTGGCAATCATAGCCACTTGCACTGATAACACCCCGATAGCTAAACAACAGCGTACATTGAAAAACCCCTTGACCGGTAACTGCTTCTGTTGAGGAGTGGTGCCTATCACTTTAGCAATCAAGTCAAACAACGGTTCAACCGAACTGCGACGTTTGCTTAAACAGAGACGCTGCTTGGGTTGGTTGATAAATCGATGATACGCCTTGGCAAACCGTCCCTTTGTCCATCTAAGTGCCGGGGTAATCAAAGCGACTTGTGCCTTCGCCCAACAACGGATACGGTCTGCTTGGGTATAGGCATCATCGGCAGTGAGTGTCTGCGGTGAAAGTTGTGTCAGAATCTCAGACGCTTTAGCATCTATCGCCCAACTTTCGGAGACCGACGCACGGTGCACAGTTATCAGTGTTGGGAACGCACCTTGTGTGCAGATAATGTGAAGTCCGTAGCCATAGACCCAGCCATGATAACCACTCTTGCTCCACGTGGCATCGGTGTCGAGGTTGCGTAGATGTTTAGGTACTTTTCCTGCTTTGCGGTCAGTTTGATGCCAGACGGGTCCTCGTGCCTTAAATAAACTTTTGTCGGCTACCAGATGAGCCAAGTTGAATTGTTGGGACAAGTCAGTGGCATACTGACCGATAAACAATACAAATGCCTCTATCACTTCATATAATGCCTTATAGCGACGTGCAATCGTGGTTCGATGAGGGGGCTGTTGCCACCCCAGCATTTGTAACACTTCTGGGTGATTGATTAGCCACCGCCATTGCGTTTTGAAGCCATAGATGCCGTGAAACTGCATCAACATGAAGAAAATGATAAACGAGGTGGTTGAATATGTCAATGGTTTTGCGTGTGTGACACCTGGTTTGTCAATACGGTGTTGCATAAACTGCTCAAAGAGTTGCATAATAAGAGTGACATAATCAGCCAACATTGGTCTTTGTACCATATTGGGGCTCCTTTTGCTATGATAACAATAGGAAACCCTTTTGGCTTGATTATGTCAACTATATTTATGCACACCCCTCACCTAATTGAGGGGTGGTCATAAATACGAAACATGGGGGGAAGGCGTCAATTAACGAAAAGCCAAATCCAGTGATTGTGGGGGGCGACCATCTGCCTTTCCAAATTTCTGAGAAAGTTCAACGGTGAATAGGGAGGTGAAAGAGGAAACAACGCATAGAATTTCAAGTATCCGACAAACATATTGAAGAATACCATATGCTGGGTTACACAATTTTCCGAAAGATTTTGCTGCCGTCATTGATTCGGGATCCGCGGCGAGTCAGCGACAGGGCTAAAGCAATTGCCCGCGCGAAAGGTGGTCCTCAAGTGCAGTGACTCCAGCCCGTCGCAAACAACGACCTCGATCAGCAGCCGTTCATTGAGTACACCAAACTACCGACACTGGTTGATGCAATTGCCAAGGTGCTGACGCCACGTCATCGCTATGGAAATCGAGATGACTTTGGCATCCTTTTTGAGAATGCGGAGATGCCATATTGTACGCCATGGCACCTGGTCCCCGAACGTCACCAATATCCTAGTTTTCATCGAGTGGATTCGTGAAACGGTGGGAGACAAAACTATGGTGTTGCCCTTTACCGCCGGCGTCGAGTACGAACTGGAAATGCTGGCAAAGAAAGTGCTGTGGAAGTGGAATTGGTTCAATACGTGGACGGTACCGCCGTGGCAGGAGGGGTAGGGTAGAAATAAACGATCGCACACGCCGAGTAATTCCCGCAATAGTATTGACTAACTCATGTTATGAAGAGGTAATTGGATGGTTTGCGAATTGTTTTGGAATTTTTCTCTTGACTAATAAGTGATATTTTGATATAGTAACCCTTACCATCTGTAGAAAAAATAGGCAAAACTGAGTTTTCACATCGAAACGCCATTAGGTTTTGCCAAAAAAGGTCCTCGAGCACAGCGAAGGAGCGAAGTTTTTAGGCGTCGAGGGGACTCGATACAAAAAATTACGTCATCTCGAAATCTTGAATCGGGGACTTCTACTCGGGGATCAGTTTTTCTAATGATGGGGCGTAACTTAGGTTATTATAGTTAGCCACAAAACCACAATCAACTTAAACAAGGAAGGTTATTATGAGCTCCAAACCTTTGATTGCCGAATTGATTGGCACCTTCGCGCTAATTTTCATCGGTGCCGGGGCGGCTGCCTTGGGCATCGGGGGAGTGGTTGGCGTTGCGTTAGCACACGGATTTGTCATCGTGGCTTTTGTCTACGCTTATGGTCATATATCAGGCACGCATATTAACCCGGCGGTGACTTTCGGCTTGCTTATCGCTGGTGAAATAAAGATCACTGATGCAATTGGATACTGGATTGCTCAGTTGATTGGAGGCATCCTGGGGGGATTCGCACTGGTCTTTGTACTCGGGGGTAAAGCCGGTGGCTTGGGTGCAACGGTCTTAGCGGAGGGCATCTCTCCGGGTCAGGGCTTTGTTTTGGAGGCCCTCCTCACCTTTTTCTTAGTAAATACAATTCTCAATGCGGGTGTGAGCGGAAAGGCGGGTAACTTGGCTGGTGTTGCTATTGGCCTCACTTTAGCCCTGTCCCTCCTTCTAGCCCAACCGTTAACCGGCGGATCGCTCAACCCAGCGCGCACGTTAGGGCCCGCTATCGCTAGCGGTAACTACGCTGACATTTGGCTCTATTTTGTTGGTCCGTTATTAGGCGGTGCAATTGCCGCTTTACTCTACATTGGGGTGTTTAAGGAAAAGGAGGGGTAGCCGGTTGTAGCGCCTGCTGCTAACTCCACGACACAGGCGTAAACTGAATTCTAGGTTCATCAACATTCTAACAGGCCAGCTCTGTTCATACAGGCCAGCTCTGTTCATAGCAGGGTGGGCCTGTTTTTTTTTAGGTAAAGTTACCTGAATCGGAAAAAATTGAAGGAGAGTGCAGAAGCGAAATAACTATTTCGTTGAATCGTATCGGCGCTCTTGTTAGTGTGCGAAACCGTGTGTAGGCGCAAAATTACTCGCTACGTCTCATCAGATAAAGATCTTATAGGTTTGAATACCGAAGGTCATCCCGATGATTGTCCAGAGGCTGCCAATCACATAGTCACCGAGTATCAGTCCTAAAAACAGGGGAGTCACCCGCCGGTGCACCCGGAGCCCGCCGTACCGCAGAATCAAATACTTGAGCAGCCAAGTCACGAGGCAGACAGACCAAAAATAATCCATCGCATAGCTCGTCGCCAGCGCGTATCCAGCAGGGTGGAAGGGCCACCACAGGAAGCGCATCCGCATAAACATGATGAAGAAACTCACAACCGCGCCGCCTATCATGTAAGAAGTTCCAGCCCAGTCTGAATCCCATGGATTGAGTAACCAGCCTCGCAGCAGTCCAAAAGACCGCCAGCCCATCCAATATTGCGTCCTCCTCGCCTGAGTGACGACGCCATCCCGAAAAGTCATGTCCAAGTTTGCCCAAAACGCAGCTAAAATTCCCACAACAGCGGCAATCAGCATAGCGACCAGGAAACCGCGATAGTTCATTCCGGTCACGTTGGCCATTTTGAACGCCTCAATCTGGTTTGGCATCGGGTGACTCCGATAGCCTCGATTGAACCAGGCGAACAACGCAATAATCGTTAAGCTCGCCGGATCGAACCGCCGCGTCCCACCTACTGTTGTCATGATGAGTTGAGGGCTGACGAAAAGGATCTCATGGGGCGTGCCGACCTCTACTCGAACACGGGTAATCGCAACGGCAAGTATGAAATAAAGCCCGAAGAAGCACCCCGCGACCCAGACCGCCATCCCAGCGGCAGATGCGAACACCCCAAGACAGATTATCGACCCGAGAATACCCAGCGCTGCCCATCGATAAGGCATCGGTTCGTCGGAATCGTCCAGCGTTGACTCAAGTCCAACAATCTTTTCACCGACTTCCATCAGATGGCGACGCGTCATCCATACCGCCGTGCAGAAAATTGCAATCCACGCGCCATAAGACTGCTCGTTGAGCTGAGGGAAGTGCCATGCGCCCGTTGCGGCACCAATGACCCGTTCGACCATACGGATAGCGAAGAAGAACCAGCATGAGAGCAAGAGTTCGATCGGGAGGAAGAATACCAATCCAATCACGAATGGATACAGATAGACCCGTATCCAGGCTATCACTGTCCACGGGCGTTCTGAGAAGATGCTGGGCCAGATCGGCGTCGCCTTGATGTACGGAATTTCGGGAAAGAGTGGATAGAGAAAGTGGATACCATTAATCAAACCGATAGTTGTGGCAATACCGAACCCTATCCACATCATTCGATTCTTCAGGAACTTGGCACCGCTATTTTCAGAGAGCCCAAGCCGCAACTGAATCACCGGATAGGCCAGCTTCTCTTCCTCCGCCCATCGTTTCCGGACGATTGTGTTGATACAGAACATCATGAACATCAACACGAGAAAGAACAATCCCCAGAATGCGAGTGGTTTTGCCCAGATGTAGAAGTGGTATAGGGTATAAAAGGTCGACTCCCCTTTGTAGAAATCTCGGAAATTTTTTTTATCGGATACCATCAGCCAATCTGGAAGGTAACGGAAAAACAGATCTTCCCACTCATTCTCTATCGTTGCAAACCAGAAAGGGTGACCAATGCTTCCGAACAGATTTTGCATAGAGTCCCACCCGGCTACGGTGGAGGAAACCGCCGTCATCATGTATATAATCAGGAGTTCCACCTGCGTCAAAACAACGTTTGGGCCGAGACGCTTCAATACTCGATTGAGCAGGACAAGGGCGAAAAGGGGAAGAGATGAGCCATCAAGGGAATTGTACTTGACCTCGACGATTGTCAGCCAGTAAACATTGACAGGAATCAACAAGGTCCCGATAAGTAGGGCTCTCCATGTGACTTGAGTTGGAGAATGTTGACTTTCAGATATCTGCGCCAATTCGACGATCCCCTTTGTAGAAATTTCCACAGCGTTGAGGAAGGAAAGGAAGGAAATAGAGGTTTTCTTCCTTTCCTTCCCTTTCTTCCTGTTTTTAAGCTGATTGAATATCGCATTTTGTTGTGGTTTGAAAGTGTTATATCCCGTTCATCACCACATAATCCGATATCCAGGTTTTCCCGCCAAAAAATCAACTATCAGCCATAGCCCACCTGTGAGAAATTCACCCAATACCAAGCCGAGGAAGAATGGTCCGCATCGCCGGTATAGCCCAATCCCAGCGAACCGCAAGACAACCCACTTGCAGAGCCACCCGATTAACACCGAACACCACATCAGAATCATGGGCCAACTTGGGACCATCACAAACCCGATTGGATGCAATGCCCACCAGAGAAAGCGGGTGCGCAAGGCTGCCAGCGAAACGGTGACAATCGCACCGATGCCCATCATCAAGATATTATACTGGTTGGGGTCTTGGGGGTCGAGAAGCATTGACATGAAGCGGCGGAAAGCCCGGTGTGGGGCACCGAAGAAGAACCAACCACCAAGATTTGTCCCACCATAGCGATAGATGATGTAGAGCACCACGATCGATGACAGCACCATTGAGAGCACGACGCACACCCCAACGGGAATCAAGAAGTACCGTTGACTTAGGCGCTTATTATCTACCAATTTGAACGCATCCATCACGCTCGGCATCATTGATGAACGCACGTCGAACATAAAGACCATCTCCTGATACGCAAGGATTGTGAGACTTGCGGCACCTAGCGGGCGTGTGCCGGTAAACGGCCTGATGAGATCGGTGGGACGGAACGTCGATTGAATGAATAGCATGCCCCCTTCATAGACCAATCGCGTCATCACAATCATAATGATCAGAAACAGGCAGATTACGGTGAGGCTGACGATAAAGGATACGCCAGCAATCACGCTCCACGCAGTCATGATACCGATGCCGATCAGCAGACCAAGCCATGCTGCTCGTGGCGACATTGGCTCATTTGTTGTTGCGGTTGGCGATATAGCGGCGGTATCCGATGGGCTCGAGGCTTGCCCCCCGGCTGGCTGGAACGCGAGGCGGATCATGTCCGTGAGATGACGCCTTGCTCGCCAAAGGATGACGAGGGCGAAGAACAGAAACCCACCAGCCATTTGATAAGCCGCAAACTCGTGGGTGACATAGATCCGTTGCCCCAATGGCAAACCGAATTGCGTCATTACGACCGCTTCCGCATGATACAACAGATAGAAGAACCAGAGGCTAAAGGCAAGATCTGTTGGCAGTAGGTAGACAAAGCCAATCGCGCTGAAGTAGATAATCGCCGGGAGCGGACGAACGACGTGCCACGGCTTCTCCGTGAGATACTGCGAGAGACCATGGGACAGCGAGATTCGGGGAAAGATTGGGAAGTGGAAGTGAAGCCCGTTCCAGCTATGAATAAGGGCCGGCAAAGCGATGCCAATCCATACCGCGCGCGATCGAAAAAATGCCGGAATCACACGGTTTTGGTTTTCTGCGCCAAGCATTTCGATTGGCAACTGGACAAGCGGGAAACCGAGTTGTTCACGTTCGATCCATTGGCGGCGGAGCAGGACACATACGCAGGTCATAGCAAGAAATAGCCCAAGTGCAAAAACACTCCATGCCGCTATTGGTTTTATCCAAAACTCCCAAGGTACCCAGAAGGTTTGGGATGGCGTGCCTTCAAAAAAAAGCCGTGCTGCCTTCGCGTCCATTGGTGCAAACCAGTCCGGGATATGATGAAAAAAGGTGGTGCTCCACTCATTTTCGGGGGACTGATAGTAGGTGGGCGCGACGATAATTGGAATGAGGTAGGCGGCAAAACCCAGCGACGAAATGCCTGCACTTACCAGCGTCATCGCGTAGATAGTGACCAACTCAGCCTAGCTGAGGGGCACCCCGATGCGGTGCAGGAGCGGGTTTACTACTAGGTTCTGTTGACATTTCAAGGGAGCCATATAAGAGTGGAGACAAAGCTGAGAAATCCAAAATAACGGACAGCTAGTTTCTCAAACCGAGAGAAGATACGACGATACCATTTTATCTTGTTGATGAAACATTCAACCCGATGTCTCTCTTTGTATAAGTGTTTGTCATACGTTCTTTGGCCAACACGATGACTTTTTGGCGGTATCACCGCAATCGCTCCCTTCGCCTCAATAACGGCGATAAAAGCGTCCGAATCGTACCCCTTGTCTCCAATCACATATTCACTGTTATATCCGATTATCAACCCTTCCGCCCCAGTTATGTCATGTCTCTGACCGGGGGTCAGATGAATTCTTAGGGGATTGCCTAGTCCGTCAACTGTGATGTGATTTTTTGTACTGAAACCGCCCCGAGACCGACCTAATGCTTGGTTTTCAGTGCCACCCTTTTTTTTAAGGCGCCAGCTTTTTAAGGCGCCCGCCGCACACGGGTGAGCGCGGCAGATGGTACTGTCCACAATAAGCGACTCGATATCGGGGTCAGAGGCAAAGTGGTGGTGCATCTGTGTGAAGATACCTTTAAGAAGAAACCGGTATATCTTATTCCATTGTTCATCAGGTAAGGTTATTGGCGTCATTCTTCTATTATGCCACAACCTTATACTCAAATGTCAACAGAACCTAGTTGGAGAAATACGAAGACCATCAGGACACCAACCGGCAGGTTGGCAGGAAGTGAGCCATGTACCTCGAATCCAGAAATCACCGATTGGCGTGACAATGGCAAGAATTATCGTTGCGAAAAGCCCTATAAATGTGCTACGTGTGGTCATAATCGGCTTATGGACTTATGCCAGGACAGAAGAAGAAGAAGGGCACTTAATGCGTAAAACGTAACAGTGAATCCGTGAATCTGCGAAGCCGAAATCTGTTAATTCAGGCACGACGCATTGGGCGGATCTATGGTATCACACATTCGGAAAAGTGTCGATCAAGAAAGTAGCGGCCTGGTAGATGTCACCTCTGCTTGATTGCACCGTGTCAATTTGCGTTCAAATTCGTTGCTGAGCCCCGATCTTCGATCGGGGTTTCTCATGGGGAATTTCCAAGGAATAGGCATTTTTGTTGAATTAAGATTCAAGCGTTGGTATAATATCAGACGAAATTACAAGCCCAAATCGGTATCAAGAATATCTAACTTCAACCAGGAAAGGTTAATCCGCAATGAACCAGACACTATCACCGCAATTAACCGACGCGTTGCGACAGTTTGATAGCGCAACAGTCGCCAATGCGATTGAACACTTTGAGGTGCGCGACCCGACCACGGGCTACGCCAACAATGAATTGATCTGCCAAATGCCTGAAATCGTCGCACCGATGGTCGCCTACGCCATCACGGTGACCGCCGATACCACCACGCCCGGCGATACCAGAACGTCGCGCGTCGATGATCTGGTGGAGGCGATTGATGCCGCGCCTAAGCCGTCGGTACTCGTCGTCCAACACGTCGGGCACGACCGCAAACGGTGCTGCCTGTTCGGTGACATGTTCTGCACAGTCGCGCAAAAGCTGGGCTGCGTGGGATTTGTCACCGACGCCAATGGGCGTGACCGAAGTGCCATCCGTCAACGCACGCCAGATTTTCATGTTTTTTCGACCGGGTGGGTCGTCTCACACGGTTACGGCACGTACCTCGACTTCGACGTTACGGTGTCAATCTGTGGCTTGACCATTTCACCAAGCGATCTGCTCCACGGAGATGAAAGCGGTCTGGTCTCCGTCCCAATCGACATCGCCGCGGATGTGGTGATGCGGGCAGAGGCGGTTGGCGAGGAGGAGGCGGAATATTTCGACTTCTTGGAAAGCAATCGTTTCAGCATGGAAGAACTGAAGCGCCGCATCATCCCTCATGAGTAGGTTTCTTATATTAACCCAAGTTGCGACCTATTCATCGAATATGTGAGTGAACTCAGAGCTGATTGATACTGCTAGCCAATACAAACAAGACCACTTTCAATTCAAATCCGTGTTGCGTTACTGCATGGATTGAACGTGGAAGCAGTTTGTTAATCAAACTGCCAGCCGTCTCAACAGACTTACGATGGTAATTAGCCAAGTAGGTCTCCCATGGTGGATACAGCCGCTTGGAATTCTTCTTGCGTACTGGCTTTAATTCGACTCCGACTGATGTAACAATATCTTCTATCTCATAATTATTGTATGCTTTGTCACCATAGCCCGGTGGCAAGTCGAAGTCAAACCACTGTAACCCTTCAACGTCCCCTGTACTGGCTGGGGTCACAAAAAATTCAACAGGGTGTCGACTCGCAGTCACTAGCAGATGAACTTTCAAGCCATAGAAATACCGACGTTTGGACGCTTGATAGCCTCGATATGCCTTATCGGTGTAGATTTTTGACCGACGAATGCGGAACAAACAGCAATTGGTATGGTATCCAGTGCATAGATTTTCTGTTGATTAAGTTGCACATAGCTTCGTCCCAAGATTTTGAACAATGTGGTGAACATCGGTTTAATTCGATGAAGTCGTCGGTTGAATCGACTTTTTGAAAGCATCTTGGGTATATAGCCATGAGTCTTTAGAAAGTCACAAGTGGTTTGCAAGTTTGCCCCGAAGAACAACGCAGCGACGATGCCGGTGGTCATCACTTCGGCATCAGACATCTGCGTTTGTGGGTGTGGTTTTGAGTTGAGTGCTTCTAAGAGCTTGTCACAGAGATAGAAAATGGTTGCAATTTGGATGTCCATGGGTTTCTCCTTTGAGGTATTATGGTTTGGATTACCTCTACTTTAACGGAAAACCCATGGATTTTCAATTACTAGCAACTTGGGTTATATTAGGAGTACACTGGAGGTGCTGCATGACATCACCTGAAAAATCGCGAATGAAGGGCGGACTCACCCCCCAGCAAATCCAGCAGTTCAATGATGATGGTTTTTTGATCATCCGTGATCTGCTCCCACGTGAAGCAATTCAACCGTTAATCGATGAACTCCAACAGAAGATCCGTGACCTGGCCAACGAAGCAGTGCAGCGGGGACTACTCGACGCGGCGAACACCTTTGAGGATTCGCCTTTTGAAACGCGCTTGGCACAGGTGGCGGATGCCTGCTCAGATCGCAACTGGATAGGAAAACAGTTATTACAGCCGGATCTCTACGGCAAGCCCAGAACCGCCGGAATGTTCACTCTTAGAACACATCCCGCGCTGCTAGACGTTGCTGAATCATTGATCGGCTCTGAAATTCTGGCGCACCCACAATTTGCCCTCCGGGGGAAAATGCCGGATCAGGAGGAAACGGTGATACCCTGGCATCAAGACCTGGCCTACCTGAAGCCGGAAGAATCGGGGAACACATTGGTTGTGAATTTCTGGATTCCTCTTGTGAAAGCCACAGTCGCTAATGGCTGTATGCAAGTGATGCGGGGGTCGCATTGTTGGGGCCTGCTGCCGCACAGCCATCTCATATCAACCGCCGGTCACAAAGGTTCCACAGGTATCGCCGATGTCGATCTGCCACCCTGCGAAATCGCGATGGGCGAGGTGGACGCCGGCGATGTCTTGCTGACGATGGAACGGTTGGTGCATCGATCTCTTCCCAACCGATCCAATACCGTCAGGTGGAGTGTCGATACCCGCTACAGCGAGATTGGGCTTCCGACTGGCCGTTCAAGTGTATCTGGCTTTGTAGCCCGCAGCCGCAAAAATCCTGAGAGCGTTGCCCAATCTCATCACGACTGGAATCGGCTGTTTAGCGGATTTGGCACGCTTCAGCACCGTTGAGTTGGTTATGAAGGCACGGAGCACTGAATAACACGTCCAGATCCAGGCATCAAAGTCGAAATCCTGGGAGATAGTGGCAGGACATCTTTATACACGACTTGGTTATGGAACGGATGTAGTATTCATTGGGATTTTGGGGATCGAGGGCATTGGAGCAAAAGCTCCAACGCTCCACTGCTCGTATAATAGGTCGCAGGCACATTGATGAAATTTTGCCCCCGAAGAGATCGTGAAAATCTGCTCTAATTTCGGTCGAAGTTGGGCGGTCGTAAAAGAATCAGGACTTACGCACTTGAATGTTCCAAATTGAGCCGCAACCTGTTATGAATCCTGTATCTTGAATCGTACGCCGGATGCAGGATACAGGATGCAAAGTTCAGCAAAGACACTCATTTCTTGTAGAAACCGCGTAAGTCCTAAGAATAAAGAAAGTCAGCAAACGCTGTGATAACTTAACTTCTTGTCTGGTATCTGCGTGGTGCGATGCTTGGAAAGTCCGTGGGAGAGTCGTGTATAGATTACGCAAAGGAGGGATAGAAAAATGGTAGTTCTGTTTCCGTTTGACGATTACAGCATTCCACTGACCTATGGTCTACAGTTGGGACTGGTACAGGGTGAGCGTCAGGGAATCGTCCTGCCGCCGGGGAAACCCGGCGACCCCGACTGTAGCAGAGTGCGATACCACGAGACAGTGATCCGCATTGATGGGGAGTTCAGGATGTAGTACTTCGGTCTTGGCGACCAGGACGAGGTAATGCGCGTGTGTTACGCCGTGAGCCAGGATGGTATCCATTGGGAGAAACCCGCACTAGGTCTTGTGGAATACGGTGGAAGCACTGAGAACAACTTGGTAGACTTGCCTATCGGTGATTACTCCGTCATCGCAAATACTCTCATCTACGACCCGGAGGATTCCGACCCGGATCGACACTTCAAGATGGCCTTCGAGTCCGGCAAGTATGAGAACCGTCTCGCTGTTGCCTTCAGTCCAGACGGGCTTCACTGGAAGGAGTCGCCCCGCAACCCGGTAACCAAGTACCTCTTTGAGCAAAGTGGGCTCATCAAATTCAACGGGTGCTACTACGTGAACGGTCAGTGCTCCTGGCCAAGGCCGGGGGCTCACAGACAGATGGTGACACACATGTCCTACAATTTCGAGAACTGGACTCAGTCCACGGACCTTAGCTTCCGAAGGGACGGGACGACGTCACGGTACAGGGGCGGCGAGGAAGACAGGACCAGATGGAATGTCGGTGAGCAGGTTCACCTGGGTGCTAGCCTTTGGAACCGGGGCAACGTGATCATCGGTTTCTACGGGATGTGGCATGGACACGAGACCGATGACTGCCGCTTTGTGACGATGGACCTGGGGCTTGTTGTCAGCGACGACGCGACCCACTTCAGGGAGCCCATTCCTGATTTCAAGATCGTCCCCGCCTACGAGGAGCCTGAGAGTACTATCGGTAGGTACTATAGTACGAGCATCGGTATGTGCGCATTGGGGCAGGGGCAGGGTTTCGAGAACGTGGAGGAGCAGACCCTGCACTGGTACTAACTGTGGGGACAGGGTCAAGTTCGTTTGGCCACGTGGCCCCGTGACCGGTTGGGATACTACGAGGTGTATTGGCCAAGGCGGCCGTCGGTGAAGATGTCGGAGGCGCCGCATTTTATCTCATGCCCGATGGATCTTGATGAAACAGATTGTCGGGTGTTCGTCAATACTAACGGGCTTTCGGAGAACAGCTTCTTGAAGGTCGAGATCTGCGATGAGCAGTTTCGCGTGATACCGGGCTATTCAGGGGAAGCCTGTGTCCCCGTCGCAGAATCGGGGTTCAAGCAGGCGGTTGCATGGCGCGACACAGGGAACCTCGCTGGGATCGATGGGCCGATCCGCGTGCGAGTGAACTATGGGGGTTTGAGGCCGGAGGACATCCGCGTGTACGCCGTGTACGTCTCCCCATCATGATGTTGACGCGGGCTGGTTGCTTGCAGAGCAACTGAGGCACCTGGCCTTTGATGCCGCACCTATATATTCTTCAGAAATTTCAACTTGGTTGGAAGCCCTTTGTATCATTTGAATAGAGTCGCAAATCATTTTTCGTCAAAATAGGGGTTCTGATCGCCAAACGGAGCGATTCCCTCAATGCCTGTTGTAAATTCTAAGCCTACCAATCAAGCCTAAGATGTATTGCGCCTGAGTTGGGTCGTTGCGGTTGACGGCGGCAAGCACCGGTGATCGTCACACGCTTGATAGTTGACATCCAGGTTCAATGGAAACGTCTTCTCAAGCAATTCGCCAGACTTCAGCTTGAGTTTCATCCGGATGGCGACCACCCCTTCGTAGACGGAAATCGGCTGCTCACTAAAACCGGTACGAAATGGCTTTCCCTTCGGATACGTCACGGACACGATTTCAACAGGAGCGTTTTGGCCGACGGATACGGTGGTGGGAATCAGCAGATCCAGGGAGGCCGGATTGGCGTTAATATGCCAGCCTTCAGCGAGCACCAGTTGTACCTCTACATCAAAGGGTGCTCCGACGGAGATCTTTTCCTTCGGTGATATTGATGCTGACAGTTTCAGTAGTTCGTTTTCTGCAGGTAAAGCGGATTGATTATCATTCACGGCTTTCGGTGGAGAAAAGATGTTAATTCCGCTCGCTTCCCCTGTCTTCAAACCGAATTGGGAAGGCTGTCCTTGTTTTGCCTCTCTAACTTTTGTCCAGTCCGTCGAAAGATAGCGGTTCACGGCAAAACACATGTGCATAAAGGCTCTGGGGGATTGCGCCATCATCCCAGCGAAGCTCTGAAGGGTTTTTTCCGCTTTGTCGAGATAGTCTTTCTTCCCAACCAACCGCGTGAGGGTGAGTAGATTGTTGACTGCTACGGCATTCCCTGATGGGAGCGCGGAGTCATACGGATTTTTGGTCCGCACCACCAGATGTGCCTGATCGGCAAGGGTGAAGTAGAATCCGCCGTTTTTGTCATCCCAGAACTGTTTGATCATTGTATCCGTCAGAGATTGGGCGTCATCTAGCCAACGCTGTTCGCCAGTTGCCTCATGCAGACTTAGCAAACCGCGCACGAGGAAGGCGTAGTCATCAAGGTAGCCATTGTATTTAACGACACCGTCCTTGTAAGTGCGCATCAACCGTCCATCGGATTTGCGCAGGCGCCTCAAATTAAACCCCGCCGCTTTCTCAGCCGCATCACGATACCGCTCATCGCCCAGCACCGCGTAGCCGTAAGCGAGTGCATCGATCATTAAGCCGTTCCAACTGGCAATTACTTTTGTATCGAGCAGCGGTTGTTTCCGTTTCTCACGCGCTTTCAGCAACTTCGCCTTGAGCGGTTCGAGTTGTCTGTGGATGTCGTTTTCCGACTTTTTGAGTGCTTTTGCGACACTTGAGATCGGGGAGGGAAGATACAGGATATTGGTTCCGCCTTCAAAATTGGCACCCTTGTCCACGCTGTAAACCTTCATCAACAGTTTTGCCTCCCTTTTTCCAAGGATCTTTTGGATTTCATCCTTCGTCCAAATGTAGGATTTCCCCTCCTCTGTATCCACTTCCGCATCGATCGCAGAATAGAAACCGCCCTCCGCTGATATCATCTCTCGGGAAACGAACGTAAAAATTTCTTCAGCAATACGCCGGTAGCGTGGATTCTTCGTCAGTTGGTAGGTTTGCAGGTAGACCTTCGCCAGTTGGGCATTGTCGTAAAGCATCTTTTCAAAGTGCGGCACCAGCCATCGGGCATCGACTGAATAACGGTGGAACCCGCCGCCAATCTGATCATACATGCCGCCATACGCCATCATATCGAGCGTATGGGTAATCATTTTGAGCACGGAGTCATCAGGCTCGCGCTGATATTCACTCAACAGCAGATCAAGATTTGTGGAGCTGGGAAACTTCGGCGCATCGCCGAAACCGCCGTATTTGGCGTCGTACCTTGATTGAAGGTTTTCCACTGCCGACGCGACCAGTTTTCGATCAAGGGGCGTTTCCTGGTCCGAAGTTTGATTGACACTCGTTGCCTGTATGACGACTTCTGTAATCTTCTCTGCCTGGGCGATGACCTCCTCCCGTCGATTCGTCCACACATCACGAAGTGCATTCAGGACTCGTGGGAAACCGGGGCGCCCCAAGCCATCCTCCGGCGGAAAGTAGGTGCCTGCATAGAAAGGCAGGAGATCGGGCGTCAAAAAGACAGAGTTTGGCCAACCACCGTGGCCAGTCATGACCTGGGTCGCCGTCATGTAGATTTCGTCGAGATCTGGGCGTTCTTCTCGATCGACCTTGATGTTGATAAACCACTGATTCATTAGATCGGCGATGTCCGGATTCGAGAAAACTTTCCTTTCCATGACATGACACCAGTAGCAGGTCGAGTAACCTACTGAAAGAAAAATCGGCTTATTTTCCGCCTTTGCCCGCTCCAATGCTTCGGGATGCCAAGCATACCAGTCAACCGGATTATGGGCATGCAAAAGCAGGTAAGGGCTTGTTTCATGGATGAGTTGATTCGTCCACTTCCATGTGCCATCGGGGTTTTTGAGTGCTTCTTCATGTGAATGGGCGTCCTCATCGGCATAGATAGCAACGCAAACACTGCTCGCAATGATAATTGCTCCCACAAATGAAAAGATGTTGAAAATGCGGAAATTGTGTCGCATATCGATTTCTCCTTGTCTTTGATTACGTTTTAGTTTTACGCATTACCTTCTATCTTCGCAAATATCATCGTATCCCGTAACTCTCCCGATGGCGAAAGCTGGTCATTTCGCAGTATGCCCTCCAACTCAAACCCAAGTCGTTCGGGGATGCGTCGGCTTCTGATGTTTTTCGGATCGCAACGGATTTCCACCCGTTTCGCTCCAAGCGTTTCAAACGCAAACTTCGTAATCGCTGCTGTTGATTCGGTGATGTAGCCTTGCCCCTGAAAACGCTTCCGACACCAATAACCGATTTCAAACTTTGGAATATCCCAATTTATCCGATGCAAGCCGCTGCTGCCGACCATCGTGTATGTGCCTTTGAGAAAGAGCAATAGCCACAGTTCTTTCCGTCCAAGAAACCGACACCAGGCACGGCGGACACTGGCCTCAGACTCCTCCAACGTGGGAATTCAACGTGGGAATTTCCTGCGCCCACGGCATCCACACCTTGAGGTCATCGAAGGTTTCGCGAACGGCAGCGTTCATTTCGTCGCCATCTCCCGGTCGAGGGGCGCGGATGGTCAAGCGTTCTGACTCAAATGATTCTGAAAAGTCGATGAGAATTGGGTTCATTGGAGTTCATCTTTTTACATGAGGCGTGATGTATCGGGTGAATCAGTATAATAAACCTTGCGAAGGTTCTAACCCTTCGCAAGGTTGGGTTTCGCTGAACAGTATATATCAGGGGTCGCAAAAAGTCAAAACGAAAATGATCTGAAAAAATTCATTGACATAGATCCAAAATCAATATAGAGTATTAGGAGGACAGTGGAGTGATAGTGCCATTAAAAAGAAATCGTTAAACATCAGAAGTAAAAAGAAACATTTGGAGGGAAAATGAGTGATTTGAACGTTGGTATTGTTGGACTAGGCTGGGTCGCCGGCACCCATATTGAGACATTCAAGGCGGTTCAAGGTGGAAACGTGGCGGCAATCTGCTCCCGTCGTGAGCATGACGAAGCGGAATTGGAGCAATAGTACGGCACGCCGCTGAAAGCCTACACGGACTATAAAGCGATGCTCGCCGATCCGGACATTCATATCGTGGACATCTGCACGCCGCCCCCTTTTCATGCCGAACAAGCCGTTGCAGTTGACGGTACGATTCTCGGACAACTGAACTCTGGTCGTCAGGCAACTGCAACTGCTGTCTCTGAAGCGTCATTCTCTTGAAATTGAAAAAGGAGGTGTTTGCTGTGCGACAAGTCACTCTTGATGAGGCAATCATCCATCTGTCTGATTTAATCGAAGCGTCCGTGAGGAGTGAAAACGTTTTCATTACAAAAGATCATGGCACTCGGCGCTTTGGAAGCGCCAAAGGACTTGTCGTCATGACTGAGGATTTTGACGATGAGCTTCGAGATTTCAAAGAGTATATAAAGCAAAAAGCTGGATTGATAAAATGACAAAAGCGTCTATAGAACAGGGCAAAGTATTGCTTTATAGATATTCGCCAATACAAGAAACTCATAAAGCAGTGCAACTCGACTTGTTTCCTCACTAACACCTTGTCAGGGGGATTGGGGGATACGGCAGCAAATACATAACTTTTTAGGAGAAAATTTATGAACGGGCTTTTCAAGCAACGACTGTTTTATGTAATCGCCGCAATGGTTTTAGTAACCCCCTGGTGTGCCTTTTCCTATAAGGGTGAGGCGGATCAGAAACTCTTTCAATGCTTTCAACGGATACTGAAGTTGACGCACGACGAAGAAGAAGATAAACTGAAAATAGAGCGGCAACTCGTTTGGCTGACGGCGCAAGAAAAAGCAGGAACAATCCCATCGGATAGGGTGATTGAACTAAAAAAAGAACTCCTCGATAAGTGGTCTGAAAATGCGGTGAAGTTCGCGATACAAGATTGCCTAAAGACCGATAGGGTGATTGAACTAAAAAAACGCAGCCTCAAGTGGTCTGAAAAGGCGATGGAGTTCGCGGTACAAGATTGCCTAAAGACCGATTCAAAGGCCCAGTGGGCGGAGTTGAGGGAGTTGCCGCTGGTGGTGCAAGCCGGGATCAATATGGTAATAAGTAATTTGATGCCCAATTTGGCATTAATTAAAAAGCAGTTGGTTATAAATGCTTGGCAACTCGATCAAAAGAGCAATGATACAAATTACAATGCCACGAAAGCGACCATGGCGAAGTTGGCAATGGACGGTGCCCTCAGGTTCCTCAGGGAGGACTGGAAAAGGGGCAGCGGTCGAGAAAAGACGCTAGTCGCGCTTGACACCATTGAAGAGCAGACGGGCATTCTGCTTAAAGCCGGTATCGACACGAACATTTTTACCGGTACGATTGAGCAAATTGATCAAAAGCTCAGCACGACGCAACGCCCGGAACTCGCAGAAGCAGTGACTGCATTACGAAAGGCGATTATTGCATATGGGAGTGCGCAATCAGACGTATTTTCGGACGCACTTGCCGAGAGTAAGGTATATCAAGTCATATATCCGTTTCCGAAGGTTGGCTCTACACCCGAAGCCGACCTCGAGATGATTCGGGGGACGATTAGTGGGATACGTCAGTTTACAACAGTAATGCAAGGCTTTTTTTATGCGCGTTATCTCGGCCGCGATGGCCCGATATTCATAGCCAATCGCAAATTCAGGTTGCCACACTTGATTACAGATCCCATTGAATTCATAATCAAGAAATTGCTGGAAGAGGGTTGAACTCGTCCGCAGATCGAGGCAGAACTCCTGGAATTTGCAGAACTCCTGAAATTTTATGGAGAGCGGCGATATGGAGATAATTTAGAGCAAGATAAAAGACATTTAGACAGACTTTTTAGCTTATATCAATAACCCCCTGAGAACCCCTTACCCCTCAGAAAAGGGAGGTTGGGGGAAGCAAACACATAACTTTTTAGGAGAAAATTTATGAACGGACTTTTCAAGCAACGACTGTTTTATGTAATTGCCGCAATGGTTTTAGGTTCTGTTGACATTTGAGTATAAAGTTGTGGCATATGAGTATAAAGTTGTGGCATAGTAGAAGAATGATGCCAATAACCTTACCTGATGAACAATGAAATAAGATATACAGATTTCTTCTTAGCTGTCCCACCATCTATGTTGGCGACGAAGCTGCTACGCGCTGCTTCGTCGAAGCTGTCCTCTGGGTCACTCGGAGCGGCGCTCAATGGAGACTTCTACCAGACCCTATGGCAAATGGAACACTCTCTACAAGTGGTTTGCCCGCTGGTGCGACAAAGGGGTCTTCACACAGATGCACCCCCACTTCGCCTCTGACCCCGATATCGAGTCGCTTATTGTGGACAGTACAATCTGCCGCGCTCACCCGTCTGCGGCGGGCGCCTTAAAAAAAACAGTGGCACTGAAAACCAAGCGTTAGGTCGCTCTCGGGGCGGTTTCAGTACAAAAATTCACATCACAGTTGACGGACTGGGAAATCCGCTAAGAATTCATCTGACCCCCGGTCAGAGACATGACATAGCTGAGGCGGAAGAGTTGATAATCGGATATAACAGTGAATATGTGATTGGAGACAAGGGATACGATTCGGACGAATTTATCGCGGTTATCGAAGCAAGTGGAAACCGATAAATTTCATTTATCAGTTTCCCGTATGGAGCGATTGCGGTGATACCGCTTCGCAGTCATCGTGTTGACCAAAAAACGTACGACCAACACTTATACAAAGAGAGACATCGGGTTGGATGTTTCATCAACAAGATAAAATGGTATCATCGTATCTTCTCTCGGTTTGAGAAACTAGCTGTCCATTATTTTGGATTTCTCAGCTTTGTCTCCACTCTTATATGGCTCCCTTGAAATGTCAACAGAACCTAGTACCCTGGTGTGCCTTTTCCCACAGCGATAGAACCGGCAGCATGGGTGGGCATTATAATCGTAAGACGGGGGGATATCATTTTCACAACTCCAAGCCTGTGCCCTCTGCGGCGAAGCGGGTGTACGTCAGGGGCTACTATCGGAAGGATGGAACATATGTGCGCCCGCATTATCGGACTACGCCTGATGGCAATCCGTATAATAATTATTCGACGCGTGGCTTACGTATTTCAGTAGATCTTGGTCGCACTGCGTTGGATGCAGAAAGCATGAGTCAGTCTGCGTCGGACGGGCAGTTGGCGGCATTGATTCTCCACGCATATGGCACCAAAGCGTCGGATGACTCGATAAGGCGCAAGGCTATGTTGGATAAGATTGAACTGGAATACGACAAGAAACTGTTCAGACAGAAGCAAGCCGCCGCAAAAGAACTGGAGACACTCTCCAAGCAGTTGCAAGCGGTGGAGGAGAAGTATAAGAAACTCTTAGCAGCCAGGGCAGCCAAGAAGAAGCGCCTGACTGAGGAGTTTATCCGATTACTTCAGGCAGGAAAAACGGACGAGGCGTTGCTGGTGGCGACGATGATCCCCGACATTGACGCGCAGGCCTTGAAGCTTTACCTTGACCTATTTCCGCATTAACTCCAACCCGCCGGTGGTTAAACTCCCTGAGAACCCCTTGAAACCCCCTGAGAAGGGGAGTTAACCTCGACCGCCGCTAGTTGGCAGCGCGTCAAGCGTCACTCCTCCGCAAGTTAGCCGAGAAGCACAAGCAGGAGAAGATGCGAAAGCAGAAATAGGAAGGAAAGTCGAAATGAAATATCTGCTTGATATGCATGTCTTATCGTTGATTTCTCATAAAAGGAGGCTGTTCGATGACACCCGAAAAGATATTGTCTCACAAACCTGAGGTGCTTACACAGGAGCAACGTCAATTCTACTTTGATAACGGATACCTGCTCGTTGAACACATTGTGCCGCAGGATTGGGTTGAGCGCCTGATCGACGTCACGAACGAAATGGTGCAGCGCAGCCGTTCCCTGAGCAAATCAGACATGGTGTTCGATCTGGAGCCCGGTCACACGGCGGACAATCCGCGTCTTCGCCGGTTGACCAGCCCGGTCGAACATCACCCGACCTATTGGGAATTTGCTTCGCAGTCAATCATCGCCGACGTGGCGGCCGATCTGGTAGGACCAGACGTGAAATTCCATCACTCCAAATTGAATTTCAAATGGGCAACAGGCGGCGAGGAGGTTAAGTGGCATCAGGACATTACCTACTGGCCACACACCAACTACAGTCCACTCACAATTGGTGTTTATCTTCATGATGTGGGCGATGATCAGGGGCCGCTCGGCGCTATCCCCGGCAGCCACAAGGGTGAACTCTTCAATCAATACAATACCAGCGATCAATGGGTCGGCTGTCTCAGCGACGAAGACGCCAAACGCATTGATACGGCGAAGGCCAAGTATGTGACGGGGCCGGCCGGATCCATCACGGTTCATAACTGTCGCGTGATTCATGGCTCGCGGCCAAACCTTTCCGACAGGGGGCGCCCCCTGCTGCTGAACGTCTATTCGTCAGCCGATGCCTTTACGTACATGGCCAATCCGCTGCCCAGTCGATATGAAGGCACCATTGTGCGGGGAAAACCGGCACGCTGGGCGCACCACGATAACCGCCCATGCATGGTTCCCCCAGACTGGTCAGGGGGTTATACATCGCTGTACGCACTGCAGCAGCAAGAGGAGTGGGATGAAGACCAGCTTGCAACGGTAGCCAAGCAGACAGCGCAGATTCGAGCAGAACAATGATCATCGTGGTGAATGTTGATAGATGCCGCGCATCTCCACCCTAACCGTAACCACCAGTTCCCCGGCGAAGGAGGATACTCATGAAGGTTTATAATCCTATGGAAAAGACTGCCCAACGGATTCAACCCCTTCTCCCGCTCCTGCTAATCTGTCTGGTTGGCGAGGAATTCCTGCCTCAATATAGCCCCGCCCAAACCGACGCCCCCACCTTCGGCCTCAGTTGTCAGGGCGCCCGCTTACACGACGTATTGAGCAACCTCGCCACCCAAAAGAGGGTCAATCTCGCGGGACTCGATGTCATCCCGCTGACCCTCACCCTCACAATCAACCTCAACGTGGTGCCCCTTGAGGCAGGACTATCCGCGCTGTTAGAGCCAAAGGGGTTCACCTTTGAAAAACGGGGCGAGATCTATTTCATTAAACAACCTCCGCCTGAAGATAGACGCCTCTCGCTCAACATCTCCGATGGGAAACTCACCCTTGACGCGGACATGACCGACGTGAATCGGGTCATCCGGGCGTTAGCACAAGCCGGCATTAGCATGACGAGCGCCGCCAACCTGACAGGTCAGGTCACTGCGCATCTCCAAGATCAACCGCTCGACAAAGCCCTGCCTGTCCTGTTCGTCGACTTCGCCCTACAGGTCTCGGACGGCATTTACCGGGTTGAACAGCGAGCACCCTTGCAGTACGGAGGCTCGACCTGCCTGATTGCCGACGGACGCTTCTCCGTAACAGCGTGGAACGCGAGTTTGACTCAACTGCTGGGGGAGTTAGCAGCGCGTGCACAAATCAACCTGTCGATAGTGGGGGATATTGAACGTCAAATCACACTGCGGCTCGATAACCGAACCCTTTCGGAGATGCTAACCGATCTGGCGCAGATGACGGGACATACCTATCGCCAAATCAATGACCTCCACTTCTTTGGCAAGCCTGAGATTAAAGTGGATGAAGTGAACCCCCTCATCGAACGCAAGACCATCTGGCTAAAACACCTGCAAGCAGAGACAGTGCTCAACCTGCTCCCGACCAACATCCCCAAGCAAAATATCACCGTCTCCCCGACGCACAATACGGTCACTATTGTCGACTCGCTGCATCTAATCCAAGAGACCGAACAGTTCCTTGCCGAACTGGATATCGCCGACGATGCGATTCGGGGTCGCCAAGCGGGAGGGGCGATCGCCATTGATGTGGAGCGCGGCACATAACGGCTGACCGTTGACCTCTTAAACGCCCCCCGCTTCGATGTGATTCGCCAACTCTCCATCCAGACCGGAATCGATGTGGTTTTCTTAGGCGCGGGTGGAGTGGAGCCGAAGACGACAGCTTCCTCGCCAGCGGTAGCCCGTCGTCAAAACTCCCAGCCCCAGCCCAGCACATCCGCCGACACCGTGACCCTCCGACGGACCGACGCGACTCTGGAGACCGTTCTATCGGCACTCTTCTTGGGGTCAAGCTACACATACAGATGGGTCGAAACCGCCCTAGACGAAAAACCGATGCTGGTTATCGGCACGGATCAGGACGCGCCATTCGTGGAGGAGGAACTGATTGCGCTGAACTATCTGGAGGTGGCAAAAGTGATGGAGTTACTTCCTTCGTCCCTCAATGTGAAGGTCACCCCCCTCCCCGATCGGAGCGCCTTGCTAGTGGCGGGCACCACAGAGGAAATCGAGGTGTTTCGGGGTATCTCGGAGAGATTGATGTCCCCCAACCGCAGGCGATGATTCAACTCTACCTGCTGGAGTTGACCCACGGCAGCCGTGACGAGTTAGGGCTGACCGTCAATGCCGCCGAAAATCGAACCACAATTCAGATAGAGGATGGGGGGGGGGGGTGAATTTCGACTCGCTGGCGAGTGTCCCCCAAGCGTTCAACGCGAAACTGTCCGCCTTAGTTGAGGAGAACTTGCGTTTGCATTACACATACCCAAGATCAGGAAGTTAAAGATCTTTTTGGAGATCTTTCCCCTCCCTGGAAAGCAACTTGGACGTATATCTCTCCAGATGCATGATTCTTGGATTTGCTGCTCCTGTTTGAATTCACGGGAAACGAGCCAGGCGGTTCCAGAATGAACCTTGCGAAGGTTTTCGTTGAGCTCTTAGAGGGTGTTTGAAAATTCCAGAAAAACCCTTCACAAAGTTAACAAGGAGACATCCACAATGAACATGAATCAAGCACTGCACGCGCTCGGCGTCCGGGACGACACGTTATCGGAGGAAGAGAAAAACTTCCTGGATGTAAACGGCTATCTCCCGCTTGGGACGATTCTAACCCAAGAACAGATCGCGCGTTTAATCTCTCGCTTGGACGAACTGGGGGTGTTGGAAGGAGAAGACGCTGGCAAAGAACTCCATCAGGAAGAAGGGACGACGCGGGTGAGTAACCTCGTCAATAAAGATCTGATGTTTGAGATCGGCTTCACGCACCCGCGGGTGCTAGCCGCCATGAGGCATGTCTTGGGCAGCAGCTTCAAGCTGTCCTCTTTAGACTGTCGGATGGCATTACCCGGGCATGGCCGTCAAGCGTTTCATGCCGACTGGCGCTCGGGGGTGCAACCGGGCGATTACTACGTTTGCAACTCTATGTGGTTGCTGGATGATTTTACGGCGGAGAATGGCGCGACGCGCGTTGTGCCGGGGTCGCATCGTAGCAGAGAACACCCCAAAAATGCGATGGAGGACCCAGCGCAACCGCATCCAGAGGAAATTCAAGTAATAGCCCCTGCGGGGACTGTCGTTATCTTTAATTCGCACATCTGGCATGCTGGCGGGCTGAATCAGACGGACTCACCCCGGCACGGGATGCTTTCCTACTTCTGCCGTCGTGACCAAAAACAGTTGACTGATCAGCGCAAATTTCTCCAGCCGGAAACATACGATCGGTTGAGTGAGGCGGCGCGGTTTATTCTGGGGGTTTGAAGGTTCGGCAGCCTATATGCGCCGGAAGATAAGCTGGAGAACCGGAAAGTACGAACACGATCGGAGCTGTTGGGTAAAAACTGCTGATAAGGAATAAAGCAAAGAGAGGAAAAGCTGATGAGTGTTATGATACAAGACAAGATCATTGATGCGCACATTCATGTTTGGACATCTGATTTTGAAAATTATCCACTGGCGCCCGGTTTCGATAAGAGTGACCTGTGGCTGCCATCCTTTACACCTGACGAATATCTTCAATACAGCCGATTAGTTAGAAATGTGCGGATAAATCTGGTGCAGATGACCTGGTACGGTCTCGACCACAGTTACATTCTAGATCTCATCGCGGCGGCCCCAGATACCTTTGTCGGAACAGGCATCGTACCAGCGGTGATAGATGTGTCGCTTGCCAGCCCGGATAAAACGATGATAGCGTTGTCTCGTCGGGGGGTGTATGCCTTCCGCGTGCGTGGGGGGCACGCACGTATGCCCATAGGCGATGTCGCGCGATGGCTCAACTATCCGGGGTACGAGAAAATGTTTGCAGCGGGCGCAGAACACAATCTCGCCCTGAGCTTTCTGATGGGCATTCACGATTTGCCGGATTTAGACCGAATGTGTACCCGCTTTCCTGAAACACCAGTGATTCTCGATCATGTCTGCGGGGTCAGGATCAAAGATGGCGTCTTCCCTGAGGAAGCGCTTGAGACGCTCTGCCGGATGGCAAGGCATAAGCGCGTGATGGTGAAACTTGGCTCCTTTCATACTTTGGGGGACGGTAAGCCTCCCTATCTGGATCTGCTCCCGTTGATTCGGCGGGTGGTTGATGCCTTTGGTCCGGAGCGGTGCATGTGGGAAAGCGATAGCGGGGGACCCGTAACAATGAGCGACCCGCAGACTGACTATCCGGCGGCAATTGCGCTTATCCGTGATCACGCTGACTTTTTAAGCGACTCGGAGGTGGAACAGATCCTCTTCAAGACCGCGGAAGATTTCTTCTTTAACCGATAAGGGGTCTGCAAGTCTCTTTACCGGAGCACTGACGCACGGAACCGCGGACTGGAAGGGAAAGCACAAGTAACGTTCACCGCTATATAAATATTGCCAGTCGCAGGTGGCGTGGTCCAGACGGCGGGTAAAACCTCCAACAACTGTTGAGTTGACGCCTCGCCAGAAGATTCTCTTTGAAGAACCCTCGAATCCAGGAAATTTCTTCCCTTCTCTTTTTGCCCCTGAGTTTGTGGGAAACAACTGATCCTAATTTGACAGGGCAACATTTCACGACGATCGAACGGCGGTTTGGAGCTTCCATTGAGGCGTATTCTGGTTAGATGGATGCAAAAAGGAGAAGTATATGGTCAATACAGGAAGCCAATACGTTAACCCCGACAGGGTGGTGCTGGGGGAATGCACCCGAAAGGAGATTCGGGAAGCATTGCAGCGTGGAAAATTGAAAGCCACCATTATCCCCATTGGCACCACCGAGCAGCATAATGAACACCTGCGCCCTGAACCTGGATATCGTCCTGTCCACGTTTATCTCTCAGCAGGCTGCGCTGCAACTCTACCCACAGGTCACTGTTGCCCCGCCCTATCCGGTAGACTACTCCCCCTATCACATGGCGCGAAAGGGCACCCTGACGCTGCGTAAGGAAACGTTGCAGGCGTACATATTCGACGTAATGGAAAGCTTGAAGACCCACAGCATTCGCACCGTTTTGGTTGTGAACGGTCATGGCGGCAATCACGGATTGCTTCAGGACGTTCTGCCGGCGTAGCGGCGAGAACTGGGTGCCACCCTGGACGAGGATTCGTACTGGATGGGACTCACGGACGAGGACCGGGAAACCATCCTCCAGGGCTACCGAGATCTCAAAGCCGGTAAGCTGGACACAGTAGCACGGCAAACTGCTTTGAACCATGCTTCAGAGGAGGAGACCTCCGTGATGTTGGCGGCTTTCCCACAGCGGGTACGCGCCTTTACCATGGAAGCGTATGACGCCGCCGGCTTGGACTACGCACATAATCTATCACCTGAAGTTGAGGCCTATCTCGAACCTTTCTCGAAGGAGGGTTGGCCACAGGGGGGACCGAATCCGGAAAACCCTCGTGACCGTGCCCGTCAGGAAAACGCTTTGCTTACCACCGTAGAAAAAGGCGAAGCGCTAATCTCCATCTACACTCAATTCATAGCCGGCAAATTGCAGAAAATGATCGATGCAACAGAAAACGGACTTCTCTGGCCCCCGGCTGAGTAAGGAACCACCAATGAACGCGACTTTAATAGAAGTACGGCACGTCCAGCGTTGCACGAAATCCTATAGGAGGTAAAAGATGAAATACAGAATAATGGGAAGAGCCGGGGGGCAGGTTAGCGAAGTCAGTCTGGGCGGTGCCTACCTGATGGGGAGCGCCCCGGATCGCGCCCAGGAAAATGCCACTGAAGTCGTTCAGCGTGCGTTCGAACTGGGAATTAATTACATTGACACAGCCCCCCTGTATGGCAGGAGTGAAGAGCTGTTGGGCGGCACCCTTGAAAGCGTGGCTCAACACTTTATATGTCGCCACCAAAGTCGGCTATGATCCGGAGGACTTTGACTACCGTCGGGACAGCGTCCTCTGGAGTCTCGAACGAAGCCTGAAACGGCTGCGCGTTCCGAAGCTATCAATTGCGCAGATCCATGAGGTCAATATGGCAGGCTGGGAGCGTATCATGGAGCCGGGAGGTACGCTGGAAGGCTTGAGGGAAGCGCAGAAACAGGGGCTGTGCGAAAGAATCGGCGTTACGGGTCGGGCCATCCCGCTCCTGGCAAGACTTGCAGGAACTGGTGAGTTCGACACAATGTTAGTTTACCACGACTATCACCCATACTCGCAAAAGGCAGCAGAAATGGTCATCCCGTCAGCCGCCGCGCAAAAGATGGGAATTGTTATCGCTACCGTATTGGCTGGCGGCCTGTTTGCCGACGCAACCCGGCGTGTGAAGGCATTGGCGGCAATATCAGATGACGATGAACGAGAAAGCGCCCGTCGCATCATCGAACGGCTACAGGGTGAGCCCGGCACAGTGGCGCAAAATGCCTTCCGGTACGTCCTTGCCGATTCAAGGTCCACCACGATTGTTAGCGGCGCGGCCAATGTCGCCGAGCTTGAAGATGTTGCTCAGGCGCCGGAAATGGGCTCGTTACACAGCTTCGCATAGATCCGAAAACGCGAATCGGACAGAACCTGATATTTGTCCACAAAGAAGTCTGTCGAGTATTTACCAGGTGCATTTGGTCAGAGACCGTCTGCTCGACTTCATGCACGTCCACATTTCTCAAATAGATGGTCTGCCCCCGGGGCGCAAGCTCGCGGCAAAGCATCCAACAGGGACAATCACATTTATAGCAATCCGCTGTACATTTTTCGGTCTTCAATGTTTCCTCGTTTCTGATTGATTCGTTCACGATGAATACCAAAAAAACACCTGCGAAGTTATTGTGGGTGTTTTTTCTTTTCCCTTCCTTTTATCTTCTTCGTGGGTTATAATTCCACTCACTAGTCCACCCAAACAGCGTCAAATGTTAAATTTGATCCCAAGCGCAGTAATTGTGTGAGAAATCGTCAAGCGACGTGTCCGCAAATAGGCACTATTCTACACACCAAGAGAAGAATACAGACATCGTAGGTTTCGCCTGTATTTACGGGCATATTGAGAACGTCCGTACGCGTCAAATCCTTCCCTCATATGACTCCTGACCAAACCCATGATTTTTGACGCTTACTCCTTGATTGGTAGCTCTGCACTTAAGTGTGGAGTTGTGGCATCCGCCTTCATCGCGGGCATTCGATTCAGACCACTGTCGGACACGAACTTGGTAAGCCCTTGTCATCACAGCATTTGTGTGTCCGACACTTGTCCGACAAAGGTGAATTGATCCCCGCTTTTGGGTTGGATGACGGCCGCCACACTTTAATGTGGTGCTACCCCTTGATTTTCGTCCAGAGTTATCGGCTCTTTTTTCTGAACCTTTTCATCTTGAGATTCGCCTTTAGTTATTAAAGGGGGTGAATCCGTTGGTAGAATCCGATGATGTAATATTAGCTCGCCGCAGTGCGAAAGGCGATGAGCAAGCCTTTTCCCAACTCGTACGTCGTTACGAGCGTCAGTTGGTAACACTCATACGCTATCTTCTAGGTAACGCTGAACACGCGGAGGATGTTTTGCAAGAGACGCTCGTGCAGGCGTGGATAGGTATCCATCGATTGCGCGAGCCAAGCCAATTCGGCGCATGGCTGTTACAGATAGCTCGAAATCGCTGCCGCGACTTCCACAGAAGTGTCCAATGGCAAGGGGAACCTACAGAGTTAGGCGTATTAGAGGAGATGGTCAATCGATTCGGGTATCAGTCGATTGGTCAACGTCGAATTATAGCGCAGGTGACAGACGCCCTCGAAGAAGTACCGTCCACTGAACGTGAGGTAGCACGGCAATTCTACCTTGAAGGATTTACCATTGCCGAAATTGCCGCACGCAATCGTCGTCCAGAAGGAACAGTCAAACGACAATTGTTTTTTGCTAGGAACCACTTGCGTCAAACACTTAGAATTGTACATAAGCAAAGGAGCAGTGAGATGATTACACGCAAACGAGGGTCGAAAAAGCAGCCATTCCCTATTCAACACCCAGAAATTGTCATCACGGAAATTGAGGCAGAGCCTTTTTCAGTGGATTGTCCCGAACTTCGATGGTGGTTCATCGTGCCCAAAATCGGCGAGCGAGTGCTGTATGGGACCTATGACCCGACAGCTTGGAAACTCACCGAAGTCCATGAGATACAGGTGGTCAGACCCGGCCGCGTGCATGATTTGGACGGGGTTGAGATTGACATTCACACATGGAATCCCCAAACCGGCTGGCTACCGTCAGCGTGGCAGATATACGGCCGGTTGACCGAAGAGAAGGCGGAGTATTTGGCGGTGTCACAACTTCACGATGGCAAAAGTTTTTGTACACCTTCCTCGACAAAGACTTCGATTTCGACTGGGGGCAGATGCCTCGAAAGTTGGAAGACCAGGGGCGTTTCGTGCCCCAAGCGGATGGTTCGCTCAAGCAGGTACATAGTGTTGACAACATGGAAGCCAGCGGAGCGGGTGTTTTCTCCGTCACGGTGGGTGAAAGGCACTTTACCTGCCTCCGCGTATTTGAGTTGAATGGACCTGCCACAGAACTTGATGCGCCAATCACTGAAAGCTACGTAACTGAGGCGGGGCGCACCGTGCTGGTCCGGCATTTCTGTCACCCGGAGAAGGCAATACGTGATGACCAGGGGAACCGGGAAGGCGTCGTCGTTGATAAAGAGGTGCAAATTGTTATTGATGGTGTCACCTTTGTTCACTGGTATGATAGCTTTTCTAACTTGGCATTTGGATTTTAGCAAGGCGGGGCATGCCTCGCCTCTACTGGTACTTCTCCATATGGAGAGTCCGGATGGAGAGTCCGGCAGGACGCCCAAAGCCTGTCTTCAGTTTGACAATGCCACTAATTCTGCGATCCATCCGCGTTAAGCACGTCGTAGCCGACACAACTAGCGTGGAAAATGACAATGCGTTGGGGGCATCGGAAACGGGTAATTCGGCCTGTATGAGATCTGGCGGAAGTGGTACGTTTGGGGTAGCGATTTTCGGAGGGTTTAGTGGGATGCGTCTAGCGGGCGTGCAGAGATTCCTACTTGTGAGCTCAGGTGTGGCTTGAGGAGAGGATGTGAGCGTTCTATCGATTATGTTTATCGTTCTCGGCTGCACTTGGTCGCGCTCGATTGCGATATACCTGTCTGATGCAGGGCTTGGCCTAACGATATACCCCACGATCCTAGCGATCTCGCCCCTCATTCCGGGTCTGGGTGGTTTCTGCCAAGGAGCGAAGAATCTCCTCGTTAAGGTGCAAGAGATCCTTCACTTCGTTCAGGTTGACGGGAGAAGCGCGCGTTTTACTCGCTATAAGTTCAGTTGAGCGCCCGAAACGGTCAAGAGTTTCGGTTCAAATTGTACTTATTGGTGCAAGCAGGACATTGCCATTCCTACTTCCGATAAATCGTCACCTCCATCGCATCCCGTTTGACCCAGGGCAGATCTGTATCAAACCAGTGGGCCTGACTCTCGTAATGAGAACGTACATGATTGAGATAATCCGCCATCCCCGCTGCACCAATTCCCACGTTATCCGCAACAACAGTTGCCCCGTCAATGAAGCGCGATTCAATTGCTCGAAAGCAGGGAAAGTAGTTGCTGTAGTTATTGTCGAGCAGCAGGAAATCGATAGGCTCATCAATGGTTTTCAGTACTGCTGTGGCATCTCCGATTCGCGAATCGACCAGATCGCTGAAACCGGCGCGTGCAAAGTTTTCCTGCGCCTCACGGGCACGGTCAGCGTTAACCTCAATGGTGATTAACCTGCCTCTGCCGGCGGTTTTGAGTTTGGCAACCATCCAGAGCCCCGAATAGCCAATCGCAGTGCCACATTCAACAATCAACGATGGCTGCGCTTTTCCGACAAAATTCGCGAGGAATTCTGCCTTTTCAGGTCCCAGCATCGGAATATGCTGTTCCCGGCAACGTTGATCTACTTCCTGTAATACCTGATCAAATGGAGTCATTGGCGTTCCTTTCTTCACCTGAAAGAAGTGTCCCTAAAGGCGATCCACGGCGTAAGTATTTAGCAGTTTCTCGTCAACCTCCACGCCGAATCCGGGTTTGTCGTCCAACGCAAAGAAGCCGTCGCGGGGGGTGGGACGCAAGCGGAGGTAAAGTTCATTCTCAGGGGCTTGGCGTGAGGGGCCGAAGGTTTCTGCCCGACACGGCATCGGTAGGCAGGCAATCAGGTGTAAACCCCAGGGCGTCCCACCCTGATGGGGCCAAGTCGGGATGCCTTGCGCTGCCGCTTCGTTGGCAATCTTGAGACACTCGCCGAAGCCACCCGCCCAACTGATGTCGGGTTGAATCATGTCAGCAACTTTCCAGCGCAGCAGTTCACAGAATCCGTAACGGGTAAATTCATGTTCGCCGGAAACGATCCAAGTGGAATGAATCTCCCGAACGAGTCTTCCCATGCCTTCATAGTCATCCAGAGCAATTGGTTCCTCGATCCACTTGAGATTGACATCGGCGGCAACTTCGGCGAAACGGAGCGTGTAATCCACGTCCCATCGAAGATAGATGTCCGTCATCAGTTCTATATCAGATCCGACCGCCTGACGTGCTTTGTGTATGTTGTCGAGATTCTGTGCAAACCCTTCCTCGCCCTGGAGAGGTCCGTTTCGGAGGGGATGCTTACAGGCTGTAAATCCGTGGGTCACGTAATATTCCACATCTGCGCCGGTGGCATACGCTGGTATCTTGACCGTGGCTCATCCGTAATCAAGTTATAGGCTGGTGCGTCCAGAATCTTGCCACAGAGATCCCACAGGGCGAGGTCGATACCGCTTAACGCATAAATGACAATCCCCCGTCGTCCGTAAATCGACGTGATGTGATAGAGGCTGTCCCAGATCTCCTCCACATCAAGTGGGTCACGGTCCAGCACGAAATACTTGATATGGCGGTCAATGATGAGCGCCCCGGCAAGACCGCCACCGCCAAGTCCATAGCCCTTTAGTCCTTTGTCGGTTGTGATTTCTACCATAAGCGCCCCCGCTTGCGTGGCAAAGGGGCCACGCCAGTCAACGTGCGCCTTTTCTGGCATAGGCAGCGTCTGACGGTGTTTGTCTCCCTGGGAAAAGGCCATTGATACCATGGCGGCAGGATTCAGGTTGATATGCCAGGTCCGAATCCCCACAATTTTGTGGCGTGTTTTCGCCCGATCCTTCCACTCAGCAGCACGAGACTGTACTTCTGCAATGAGATTAGCAGATTTGGCTGCGATGTTCGCTTCGCTCTCAGAGTCAGTGGGAAGTTGTTGTTTGTAGAACATAATGTAATTCTCCGTTTACCTTTTGAGCGGGAGGCATACAACCTTGCAAAAATTCCAAACCTTCGCAAGGGTTAAATTGGATTCTCCTCAAAACGATTCTCGCGCGGCACGCTGTTGAAAGAAACGGATCAACGGTTCAACGTAAGAACCATCCGTCCGAATTTCGATATTGTCAATCTTGTTTGACCGGAAGTGCTTTCTACGCGCTTCAATTGCGTTGAGGTTGAGTTGGCGATACATTTCTCGCGCCCTCGCATCCCGTGTGTCCAGGATAATTGCCTCGTCAGTTTCCGCATCCTCTAGTTCGATCAGTCCTACGTCAGACAATACTTCTTCCCGTGCATCCTGGAGGGTAATCGAGACCAGGTCATGTCGCTTGCTCGTGACCTGCAATCGCTGTTCGTAGCCCTGGTCTTTGAAGTCGGAAATCAGGAACACAACACTCCTGCGTCGGAGGACACGATCAACATACTCCAGTGCAGCGTTGATGTTCGTCCCCTGCTGTTGTGGCTCGAAGTAGAAGAGCTCCCGAACGACACGAAGGACATGCTTTTTGCCCTTGCGTGGCGGAACAAATAACTCCACTTCATTCGTGAAGCAGATCAGACCCACCTTATCATTATTCTTGATAGCGGAAAAGGCGAGAAGCGCGGAGATTTCCGCAGCGATTTCTGCTTTTGTCTGCTGGTGTGTACCAAAGTCAGCAGAGGCGCTAGTATCGACGAGCAGCATCATCACCAACTCGCGTTCCTCGACATATTTTTTGATATATGGCTGCCCCATCCGCGCAGTCACGTTCCAGTCAATCGTGCGGATCTCGTCACCGGGCTGGTATTCACGCACTTCGTCGAACTCCATGCCTCTGCCCTTGAACACGCTTTCGTATTCTCCTGCGAAGATGTTGTTGACAAGGCGACTCGTGGAGATCTCGATTCGGCGGATCTTTTTCAGAATCTTTTTCGTATTCATAAAATTGTGCTGAATAAATTGGGCAGGTTGTCCGTCTAAAAGACAAGTGAAAGGTGAAATTAATGGGGTTCGCATCACGCATTACCTTATTATAACATAACGGAGGAATTTCGCAATGAAAATGAGATGGCTGTGTATCGCCTGTTTTGCAGGGCTGTTGGTAATCGTTCCCACTGGTATCGCACAAGACCGACCGGCGTCGCATCGTCGGATAGAGATAATGCGGAAAATCTTTAATCGCTTGAAATAGGGTGAAAAGATGGGAAAGAGTGATGCTTCGACGAGATATAAAACTCAAAGTCGGGGACACCGCCCCTGATTTTACCCTGAAAACTTTAGATGAAAGAGGAACAGTCACGCTATCGGATTCCGAAGGGAAGAAGTCGGTTGTGCTGATCTTCGGCAGCTACACGTGATCGCCGTTTCGTGCCCAGGCTGGGACGCTCGAAAAGATGTATCAACGGTATCGAGATGCTGCTGACTTCTACGTGGTTTACATTCGCGAGGCACACCCAATTGATGGGTGGTGGATGGCAAGAAATGATAGAGAGGGTATCCTCATTGCACAGCCCAAAACAAAGACAGAATGCTTTGAGGTTGCACGGCTATCCGCCGAAGCGCTGGAACTTTCAATGCCGATGGTCGTCGATCGTATGGATGACCATGTAGAGAGACATTACGGTGGTTGGCCAGATCGATTGTATATCGTGGACCGAGACGGTAAGATTGCTTATAAAGGCGATAAAGGGTCAAGGGGATTCAAACCTGCTGAGATGGAAGTTACGCTTCAAAAGTCGCTCAGCATATCGGAGGACGAAATTCTGGAGTAGACTTTTTTAGTTGAGCAGGAGTTACGCAATTGAACACACGAAGGTTTGTAGTCAGGTGCTCGCATCCCGATCTATCGGGGCGATTTATCGGCGTCAAAACGAGCAACGTTTGCGCGAACCATGAACTCAGTCAAAATGCGCAATGCGCTACTACGAACCAGGTGTATACCCCTAATTTGAGCCTAGCACCTAGGGGCACGGAGTAATGGGGTGAGGGGGCGAGGAGGCGAGTGTATTGAGTTCCCTCGCTCCCACGCTTCCCCGCTCCCACACATACTCGAAAGCCCAATTCCTTCCATAGGTTTAGAACCTTCGGAAGGTTAAATGCTCGGAGAATATACAGCCGTGCCAGGGGAATCGCGTCTTTCTGCCAGATCATCGCCGAGCGGTATGGCGCTGAATTGATGTTCGATCGTGCGATCCAGCACAGGGTCGTGCAGCCGGGCGAGAAACGTCTCGCCAACCCCCTTCGCCATTTCCTCCGGCAAGTCGTGTTGCTCCACTGTTTCGGCGACGGAATCCAGAAATGGCGCAGAACCACAATACAAGAACATCGGATCCGCCAACAACTTGACCACCTCCATCGCCAGCAGGTATTCAAGATCGACCAGCGCAGACAACGGACAGTCCTGGAGGGATACAGTGTGTCCGCTGACTGTCACCTCGCTATAGATACGCAGGTTGTCCCAGTGGTCGTGCACCTCGTCGTAGGGCCAGGCGGTGGAAGCGATTGGATGCGGGCACATCTGCTTGGGCTTATCGGGAAATAGGGGATCGAGCTCCCGGTCGCATTGGTCACTGCCAACGGAGATAAATATCTCCTCACCGACCCGAATCGCGACAGCCTCCGCCTCACCGCCGGTCAGCGGCCCTTGAACGTCAAACTCGGCGCTTTGCGTGAGCAGGTAGCGCCCAACGCGGAAAATGGACGGATTGGTTCGCGTCGCCATCGTAAAGTGTGCTTCGTGTTCCCGCATTTCGTCGAGTTGTTTGCGGGTCCCTTCAACATCACGTGAGGAAAACCGGGCGCCGGCGACAGAGCCGATAGGGAATGCTTGCTGCCCGGCGCCCGTTTTGCTTTGAATGGTCATATTGATTGGATGTATTTGCATGGCTTGAACTCCTTATAGCGATTTAGGATTGAAACTTCCCATCTGACACATCCCTTTCGCCCTCCTCTTGGTCTGCCTCCAACTTTGGGGGAGATACAGAGAGAGGCTTAAAACGTTCCAAACGGGAAAAACAAGCCTAATCCGGTATTATAGCGGTGTGAATGCCAGGACAGTTTTCAGGTTTTCGCCCACACCTCGATGCAAAAACCTCATCTTCAACGGCGTTCCAATTTTTATATTTTCAGGGTTAAGCGCATCAACGCCTTCAATTCGTGCGACAACCCGGGGGCCCTCCGCCAACTCGATAACCCCCGAACAGTATGGATTGTTCCTGTCATATCCTTCTTCAATCATAGAAGGCGGACCTATAGCTATGCAGGTGAAGGCAGCGAGTTTACCAATTCCCCGCATCTCTGCCCATTCCATTTCTGAGCGATAGCATGTGATACATACAGCGCGTGGCGGCACGAAAAGGGCACCACACGCGATGCACCTCGAACCCATCAGTTTTTCTTCATTGAGGAACTGTTCAAACTCGTAATCGCTCATTGGTCTTTCTTTCACGGGGCTATCTCCTTTCAAGAATGGTGAATGTGCAGGTGCCACCGGTACCTCCCAAATTGTGGGCGGCGCCAATGCGTAAATCCGCGATCGATACACCCCTTTTGCCCGCCTTGTTTCGCAGTTGTTCCCATACCTCAATCAATTGTGCTGCGCCAGTCGCCCCCACCGGGTGACCTTTACACTTGAGTCCCCCGGATGTATTGATTGGCTTGGAACCCTCCAACCGGGTTAAACCCTCCCCTACTGCTTTGTATCCTTCGCCAGGCTTAAAAAAGCCGAGGTCTTCTATGTGAAGAATCTCCGCAATCGAGAAGCAATCATGCACCTCCGCAAATTGAATATCCTCAGGCGTAAACCCCGACATTTCGTAAGCCTCTTTGGCTGCGTATCTTGTAGCTTCAAAGTATGTCAAGTCATCGGCGGCATGGAGCCCTCGACCACTCGCCTGTCCAATTCCAGCGACATATAGCGGGTCGTCAGTAAAGTTTTTGGCGATCTTCTCCCCAACCAACAAGATGCAAGCAGCGCCGTCGCTGATCGGGCAGCAATCAAAAAGGTGTAGTGGCCAGGCGATAACGGGATTGGCTCGCGGATCATGAAGAAAATCCTTCTCATCGATCCAATCTGGAACCGCGCCCCCCTTGCTTTTTGCTCGTTTAATCTTCGACGCCATCATGTCCCGAATCGAGACGTTATACTGGGCTTTCGGGTTCAAGGGTGCATTGTCATGGCTCTTTATGGTGACGTTCATCAGGTGCTCACGCGAGGCGCCATGTTTTTCAAAATAAGCGGTTGCTATAGCGCCAAACACCCCTGGAAAGGTAAATCCTGCTTTCCGCTCATAGGGGATTGCCGCCAAAGCCAATCCCTCCGCGACCTCCTCGGTGGAACCCTTTGACATATCCTCGACCCCACCCACTAAGACCACGTCATAGAAACCCGATGCGATGGCAAAAACACCCTCCCGAAAGGCAAGCGCGCTTGAAGCGCAGGCACCTTCGGTCCGGGTTGCCGGTTTGGGGACAAGCCCGATTGAATCCGAAAGGATTGCGCCCCAATGCGACTGGTGGGTAAAAAAATCATTTGTGAAATTGCCGAGGTACAGCGCATCAATGTCATTCGGATCGACCCCCTTATCGACGGAGGCGATCATTTCATTGAAGGCTTCAACAAACAGATCCTTAGAATCTCTATTGCTGAACATATCGAATTTCGACATGCCAGCGCCAACCATTGCGACGCCTCTTCCGAGCTTTCGTTTTTTATTCATTGGAATCTCCTAAATTGGGTAATGGTCAACGACACCTTAAATGATAAATTTGGGTAGAAATTAGACCTTGAGCATATGGGAACCGCCCGCGATGCGTTGGAGGATATAGTTGAAGAGCTCACGCTGGGGAATAAGGACGTCCCGCCCTTACCGCCCGGCGAGCCGGATAGACGAGTCGTCGGCAAAGGCAAAGACATTTGCGGCGTTTTCCGATTCACTCGTATCCGGCACAGGCTTTCGGATTGGTGGGTGGATGCCTGCTCGCCAAATAGATCAACGAATGCACACAGATTAAGACGGATATGAACGTTGCAGACAGCGCACCAAGGTTGACGGACGCAAACCTCATGAAATCCCCGCTGCTCTTCAGGGACATGACCCCGCTCTCGTCACGACAAGGAGACTTCTGGGTTACGAATATACGCCCGACAGCAAGCTGGATAACCAGTTTTCTGAAGCGGAGGTGGCTGCCTTACGAAAATACCTCGTCGAAAGAGGTGGTCTTCTTCTCTTTGACGATTGTGGAGTGAATGCCCCCGTACAAGCAATGGTTCGCCTGTTCCTGGCTCAGATGCGGCGCGTGATGCCGGAAAATCAGATTGAGCGAATACCGAACAGCCATGAGATTTACTATAACTTTTACGTGATGGGTGGTCCCCCGACGGGATTCGATGTTTATTGGTGGGGGACGCATCCACCGAAACGGAATTTTCTCGAAGGTATCTCCGTTGGTAACAAACTGTCTGTCCTCATCGTCCGTCGTGACTACCTATGTGCAATGAGAACTGTTGGCGTCCCCGGCTATCCTGTCCATTACTGCCCCGGCGTTTACCGCTTCATGACCAACGTCGCAATCTACGCCCTGACACACGGCGCAATCGCGGATTACTCCGGTTATATCCCTGATAATCGCTTGATAGACCGTGGTCTTCCGGCGAGTGCTCCACAATCTGTGAAAATCAAGGCTGTTGAATAGCGTAATTTCACATCGGTGAGAGCCCTAGAACTTGGCTTTATGTGCGAGATAAGATGCTTCCATCTGGTTATTTGCTGTGAGCGTCTGCTCGATTTGTTCACTCAGGCTATTCAGACTTGAGCCCGGTATAGCGACGAGCATACGATCTGCCGGGATTTCCGTGAACGTGCGCATCCCCATGCAGCCCAGCGACTGGCTTAACTCACCCCGTGCGACAGCCGAGGGAAGTACCCCACAGGCGGGTCTGCCGAACAGCGCATTCTGCGGACTGTCTTTCCAAGCTGTCGTGCCGGCGGCTTCTTGAAGCATCATCGCTTGGACGGCAGTTGTCCAGAGAATAGTGACATCGGGCTCAAGTGGGAAACTGGCTAGAGGGCCATATACAACCCCTGGCGCCCGCCGATCAAATCTGGGAATATGAGACACTTCCTCCTCTCGGATATACGCAATCTCACACATTTGACCGACCAAGCTCATCAACTCATCGTGCTTATCTTCGGTGAATTCAAAGCCCATGACCATTGCGCCGATTGGACAGTTTGTATGTGCCTCGGCGCTGGCGTAGAACACCCCTTGTTCGGCACGGCGCCACAGGGCGCAGGCCGAAGGCACCTGCTCCTCCAGATGAGGAATGCCAGTCGGGGCTTTGTTTACCAAGGCAAGCGCCACAGGGGGCAGATCCAGCCCCAGGCGCTTCTGTAACATTGATGCGATTTGACTATATTTCACTGTATAATCCTCCTGTCTGTTACTTTCTGTGGTTCATGGCTAGACATAAATGGCTTTAATGGCTTCCCTTCTGAAGGTTACTAACCAGATCTGCTGTCTTCGCAACAATCAGATCCTCGATCTCCTTCGCAAACGGGGCGAGACGCAAGAAGTAGAAGTGTGAACCATCCACCTCGTATCCTCCTAAATCATAAGTCTTCTTGCTTGGCACATAAGCAATCAAGCCGTTGCTATACGCGACCGTAATCGTCGTCGCGGGCTGGAGCGCGTTTTTGATATGCATGCCGATCTCGGTCAAGACCTCGCCGCCGAGAAATACCGCCCGCAGACCTTCATTAAATTGCACCATCTGAATCTCTTGTGGACAACTGCTGGGCAATCCGCCTACCTCAAATAGCTTGAGCATTTCTGATGCCCAATATTTGACGAGCGGATTGGTGTGGTTTTCTGCCTGATCACAGAGTGTAGCATCATCAGGCAGATCAGCATAAGGCAGATGATGAAACTCGCTTGTGACACACAACTCCTCGGCATTAACTGGAATTGAATTCTGCTGAGATTGTATCACCTCGTTAGCTATTTTCCCCGATGCAGCTTCCAGTTCTTCGAGGGACGGCGTGTTGAAACCATTGTTTTCCCCTTTGAACCACGGACGAATGTTCCCTGCACAGCCGGTTGCGAAAAACGCCGGCGCTTCGGTCTGTGCACTTAATGCCCGGCATAGAAAGCTGGGGTAATCTCCACCGATCAGGTATCCGCCCCGGCTTGTTGGGTGACACCCGAAAATCGTCAGGCTGCCGATGGGTTGCCCTTCGGCATTTCTAAACCAGAGCGTGTCTAGATTTCGATCCATTGGTCCATCCGGATTCGGCGCAAATCGGACGCCACCCTCTCCATCAGGCAAACGGCGGTTGACACCAAATTCAGATGTTCCCCGCGAAAACGCCACCTCCCCTTCGATCTGCCGATTTTTCGCTGAAACCGCAACTTGAACAAGCCGGTCTTCCAGAAATTCCGCATACCCCGCCTCGACCTCACCCGGCATCGCCATCGGATAGAAAAACGGAGCGCAATGCGTGTGTGTCGCCGTCAAAACGATCTGATGAGGTAGCAACCCGGTGGATTCCGCAATTCGACTCTTTGCCGCCGCTGCGTAGGCGAGGTCGTAGCCGATGAGATCTGCGGTCAAGATTAATACCTCGTCTGCCCCATCGGCAATGGAAATCGCGCCCGTGGTGAGCAACTGGTAGACGCCTTCCGATTTGTGATCGCGAGAACCATAACCTGTTAACCAGACGGGTTCCTGGGGAGTTATATCAATGCTAGCAATACCAATCTTTGTCATGGATTCCCTCGTTTTATTGAACTCCTAGTCCTATATTGTCGTGACATGTTGATTCCATTGAATACCAGTATGCAAAACATACAGAATATAGTTGAATATCTTGTAGAAGGAGAGCTTTGGCTTTGGGCCTTTTGCTCATTTCTTTAAATGTGGCAAGATATAGCGGTTAAACTTCTTAGGGGAAACCTGCTTGGGAATACTATTGTATCTCGGTTGTTTTTGATCTTCGTGTTCCGCACTCCTTTCATAAAGTGAAAGAGTATCCGAAACGGAAATTTGGGGACATAAATTATTTCCCCTCCTTTCTCTATTTTACCACACCTTTATATTTTACTCAATATGACTTCTATGATTAACCTACGCCATTTACTAGGTTCTGTTGACATTTGAGTATAAGGTTGTGGCATAATAGAAGAATGACGCCAATAACCTTACCTGATGAACAATGGAATAAGATATACCGGTTTCTTCTAAGCTGTCCCACCATCTATGTTGGCGACGAAGCTGCTACACGCCGCTTCGTCGAAGCCGTCCTGTGGGTGACTCGTAGCAGCGCTCAATGGAGACTTCTACCAGACACCTATGGCAAATCGAACACCCGCTACAAGCGGTTTGCTCGATGGTGCGACAAAGGTATCTTCACACAGATGCACCACCACTTCGCCTCTGACCCCGATATCGAGTCGCTTATTGTGGACAGTACCATCTGCCGCGCTCACCCGTCTGCGGCGGGCGCCTTAAAAAGCTGGCGCCTTAAAAAAAACGGTGGCACTGAAAACCAAGCATTAGGTCGCTCTCGGGGCGGTTTCAGTACAAAAATTCACATCACCGTTGACGGACTAGGCAATTCCCTAAGAATTCATCTGACACCCGGTCAGAGACATGACATAACTGAGGCGGAAGGGTTGATAATCGGATATAACAGTGAATATGTGATTGGAGACAAGGGGTACGATTCGGACGCTTTTATCGCCGTTATTGAGGCGAATGGAGCGATTGCGGTGATACCGCCCAAAAGTCATCGTGTTGACCAAAGAACGTATGACAAACACTTATACAAAGAGAGGCATCTACAAAGAGAGACATCGGGTTGAATGTTTCATTAACAAGATAAAATGGTATCGTCGTATCTTCTCTCGGTTTGAGAAGCTAGCTGTCCGTTATTTTGGATTTCTCAGCTTTGTCGCCACTCTTATATGGCTCCGTTGAAATGTCAACAGAACCTAGCGTGAAAAGTTTCAACCGGTTCTATAAGTGATTTCTGGCAGATTCTGTCGCGCTATCATTTGGCCAGATCTGTCGAATTTGGAAATTCGTTTACTCATTTTACCATAATCGACAACATCGGACAAGCACGAAACACACATTGGATATTGGACAGAAGACGGAAAATCGGGTATACTAAATGGGGTGAAAATTCAGACAAATTTTGCAAGCTATTGAGGATGTATTGATTAAGATGATGGTTTACAGTTGAAAAAGTATGAAAAAGGAAACAGAGGCGGCCGGATCGCCCGTCGTTATTCGGCGCGACCCCTGTGTTTTATGCATCTCTGTGATGAAAGAAGTGTAAACTATTTTGCTCACTAATACATGAGGAGAAATAGATGAACTCAAAAACAATGTTTGAAAAAATTTGGGACGCGCATGTTATCCACGAGGCACCGGGTCAAACGACGATTCTTTATATCAACGCGCATCTCGTTCACGAGATTACTTCTGCACAAGCCTTTGAGGGACTACGCCTTGCTAGACAACAGGTGCGCCGTCCGGATCTGACGTTTGCCACCATGGACCACAACGTTCCAACAACGGATCGGTCGCTCCCAATTAAAGATCAGATCGCCGCAAAGCAGATGGAGATGTTAGCCAGCAATTGCGCTGAGTTTGGCATCACACTGTATGATCTGCACAGCCCCAATCAGGGCATTGTCCATGTGATTGGACCGGAGTTGGGCATCACCCAACCGGGGCGGACGATTGTGTGCGGCGATAGCCACACTTCGACGCATGGCGCGCTCGGGGCACTTGCCATCGGTATCGGGACGAGTGAAGTCGAACATGTGCTGGCGACGCAGTGTCTCTTGCAGCAACGTCCCCGAACTTTTCAGATTCAGATCGATGGACAACTGGAGCGTGGCGTCACAGCAAAAGACATCATTCTGGGGATTATCGGCAGAATCGGGATAGCTGGCGGGACCGGAACGGTGGTTGAATACACAGGCTCAACCATTCGAGCGTTGAGTGTTGAAGAGCGAATGACGGTCTGCAATATGTCCATTGAAGGGGGTGCCCGCGCTGGCATGATTGCCCCCGACGACAAGACTTACGAATACTTGGCAGGACGTGAATTCAGCCCACAAGGTAAGGCGTTTGATCTTGCTGTGGAGCGATGGAAAAAACTGCCGACGGACGAGGGCGCAGAATACGACAAATCGATTTCCATTGACGCCCTAACGCTCGCGCCGCAGGTGACATGGGGAACGAATCCGGGGATGGTGGATGATGTGACAGGCAGTGTGCCTGATCCGGAGAAAATGCCCACGCAGAATCAGAAAGAGGCAACTAAACGGGCGTTAGAATATATGGCGCTGAAACCCGGAACACGGATAGAAGATATTCAGATTGATAAAGTGTTCATTGGTAGTTGCACCAACTCTCGCATCGACGATCTCCGCAGCGCCGCCGAAGTCGCTAGAGGACGCAGGGTTGACCCAACGGTTAATGCGCTTGTCGTGCCGGGGTCGCAGGCGGTTAAGCGGCAGGCGGAAGCCGAAGGCTTAGATGAAATTTTCCGTTCCGCCGGCTTTGAATGGCGAGAAGCAGGCTGTAGTATGTGCCTCGGCATGAATCCAGATATTCTGATGCCCGGCCAACGATGCGCAAGCACATCAAACCGAAACTTTGAGGGCAGGCAGGGCAAAGGTGGGCGGACGCATCTCGTGAGCCCGCAGATGGCTGCGGCGGCTGCAATCGCAGGGCATTTCGTGGACATCCGGACGTGGGAATAAAACGTGAATGCGTAAAAGACGAAACTACGGCGAGTATGCTTATCTCCCAAAAGGAGACCACCCATGGGTATCTGGGCAGGTTATTTCGGTCTCGGCGTCCATCATACCAAAGGGGAACCGGCGACGCAGAGTAACGGTCAGCGCCGGCTTTGACGAAGAGGCAGGTTCTTCAGCGTCAATCAATCCCTCTGGATAGACGCTGACCTCGATCCCTGATTCATTTGGGTTCCACGGAGCATATACGGCGCAAGTCGGGGAAATTTTGTGGTGTGCCTCAGATCCGCGTATGTTGATTCAACTTCCCGGTGTCTCTAACCAGTTAGATCCTGCGGCGCCGCACGGTTATCTTTTCAGGCATAAAATCTACCATTTCACATCGCATACACAAAGGAGAAAAAAATTATGGAAGCATTCAAAGAGCACGTAGGACTTGCAGTGCCGCTTAATCGGATTAATGTGGACACCGATCAGATTATACCCAAACAGTTCCTCAAACGGATCGAACGCACCGGTTTTGGAGCGTTCCTTTTCTACGATTGGCGTCTGCTGGATAATGGCGAGCCCAATCCAGACTTTGTTCTGAATGAACCGCGTTATCAGGAAGCAAGCATCCTTGTTGCGGGGATGAACTTCGGATGTGGAAGCTCTCGCGAACACGCCCCTTGGGCACTGCAAGATTACGGTTTCAAGGCGATTATCGCTCCATCGTTCGCAGATATCTTCCGCAATAACTGTTATAAGAATGGCATCCTGCCGGTCATTTTACCCGAAGGTGTCGTGGCAGACTTATTCAAGCAAATTGAATCACAGGAGGAATACAGGTTGATGATCGATCTGGAAGCACAGCAGGTGATTCAACCTGATGGCACATCGCATTCGTTCGAGATTGGCGATTTTGAGAAACAGTGTCTGTTGAATGGGCTGGATGAGATTGGTTGGACGTTGCAGTTTGAAGCGCAAATTGCGGCGTATGAAAGCCGGATGGGAGGGTAAATTTTTCAATGAAGACCTACCAGACTTCAAAAACCTGTCAGGCCTACTATAGACTTTACAGGTCACGTCTCACGCTTCATTTTGATCTGGGAATAAGTGAAAATCAAATTCCTTTCGTTGACTGCTCTGCACCAACTCCAACATCTGCTGACACCGACGCATCTGTCCAAGGAGTGATTTGAGATTGACCCCCAAATGCCGCTCTCCGAAGCCCTCCAGCTTTTCGCAGCCCTTCTTCCATTGGCTCTCCGTGCCCAGATGATTTCTGTTCAGAAGATGAAAGCATCCGACGCTCAGTTGGAGAAGCCCCTGATAAAAGGGACGGTCCGGACCGACCTCGAATAGCCACACATCTTCTAAAGTTTCGTGGCACTCGAAATAATCACCATCATTGAATTCTTGAACCTCCTTTTTGAGGGTTGCTTGTTTGTCCATCGTTGTTTAAGTAACGCATGTCTCCGACTTGAGCCTGATCCGATCACAAGTCAGGTGCTACTGAGCCTTCGTCTGAAATTCGCCAAAGTCAATCTAAAAGGCCGCGGAAAGATTCCCTAAGCCTGTTGGGTGAATTCCTCCTCATGATACACATCCTGTAATCGTGTTGCCGTCAAGAATGCAAAGAACCCCACGCCTATGGCAATCGCGAAAGTACCTTCGTAGTCAATCCACCCGACAAGTTGACCAGCGACCAGCGGCATAAAACCGAAGGGAAATACGATCGTGTTCAGGAAGCCGAGATAAGTCGGACGATTCAGGGGCGGTGCGATGTTGATCATATACGTCACAAAGCCGATCATCATCCCGCTCATTGATGCACCGCCGAAGGCAAAAGTCAGGAAATACCACGGCACCTGCCACACCGTTGGTAAGTATCGGACAGAAATTGCAATCATCGGCGCCGTACAAGCCAGTAATGATGTGCAAATCAGTATCCATCGAATGCCATATCGCTCTCCTATGTAGCCCCATAAAACGTTTGAGATAACACCGCTGACTGCAACAACTTGAAGGAACGCCCCAATGGTCTCATCTGGAACTTTTAATTTATCCAGTGCGTAAGGCGTGTAGAAAGGTACACACATCCTTGAGACATTTACGAAGATTCGGTACAGGATGAACCATCGATAATTTCGGTCTGTCCGAAGGAAGTGTGGTCCCTGTTTGACGTGGCGCCAAAACGTTTTGCGCCTAGTTTGGACTGGGCGAATGGGTTCACGGATTTTTAGAAAAACAACGAATGAAATCACAATTGTGAGGACAACACTTCCGAATAGAAGCGCATAATTATCAGGAAATGCTAATCCGGATTCATCGCTCAAGACATAGGTGACGAAAAAGCCGATGAGTATGGTAAAAACCCCGCCGATGAAATTGCCCAGGCTGAAAAATCGAGCTCTTCTCTGCGGTTCAATCGTTTTGGAAATAATATCCATGTACGGCACTGATGCAGCACCCATTGATGAAGTCCCGACGAAATACAAACAGATAAAACTCACAGCAAGTAAACTATAATTACGGGAGCCGATCAGAACCGTGCACAGGGTGACCGCCAGCCACACTGCGGTGTGGAAGAGCATGCCAATTATATAGAAAGGCATCTTACGGGAACGGTGTTCCAGCAAATTTGAGATAAACAGTTGGGGCCACATCCAACCAACCGACATAAAGGAGCCGGTCAAGCCGACAAGGGTGTTTGAGGAAGTAAGCTTATAAATAAAGGCGGAAAGAAGTGTTCTGGGATCCGTTAAGGCAAAGGACATCCGCATAAATGTGCCTTGAAGTACAGCGATACGAAAGTTACGGTTTTGTTCACGCGCTTCGCCTTCTTTCTGTTGAGGCTGTGGCTCTGATATGTCCGTCGAAGCAATTTTCATAGGGGGTTGGGCTTTCCTTATTGAGAGATTTCCTCCTCGTGATACACATCTTCTAGCCGTGTTGCGATTAAGAATCCAAAGAACCCTATCCCCACGGCGATTGCGAATACACCTTCATAGCCAAGTAATCCAACAAGTTTACCAGCAATCACTGGCATAAGACCGCAGGGGAATAGTATTGTATTCATGAAACCGATATAGGTCGGACGGATTCGGGGCAGTGCGATATTGATCATATACGTCATAAACCCGACCATCATGCCGCTCATTGATCCACCATTGAGGGCAAAAATCAGGAGATAGAATGGTACCTGCCAAGACATCGGTAAGTAGCGAACAGAAACAACAACCAGCGGCGCCATACAAGCCATTGCCAATGTGAAAATCAAGATCCATCGCACGCCATATTTCTCTCCGACATAGATCCATAAAGTGTTGGAGATAACCCCGCTGAACGCGCCAGTCGCAATGAACAATCCAACAGTCGATTCTGGAATTTCTAATTTGTCCAGTGCATAGGGAACATAGAAAGGTACGCACATCCCCGCAACATGGGTACAGATTCGAAAGAAGAGGAATAATCGATAATTTCGGTCTGTCCGCAGAAAGTGCGGTCCCTGCTTCAGATGGCGCCCAAGTGTTCGGCGCTCGGTTTGGACCGGGTGAAGGGGTTCGCGAATATTAAGAAAAGTAACTAACGCAGTCCCAACGGCGACAGTAACACATCCAAACAGGAGCGCATAATTAGCAGGAAATGTTAATCCCGATTTATCACTCAAGACATACCGGACGAAAAAGCCGATGAATATCGTGAAAATGCCCCCCGTGATATTGCGCAAGCTGAAAAATCGAGACCGTTTCTGTAGTTCAATTGTCTTGGAGATAATATCCATGTACGGAAGTGTTGAGACGCCCATTGACGAAGCATCGATGAAATATAAACACAGAAAGCTTACAGCGAGTAAACTATAGCTCCGAGAACCGATCAGGAGTGTACACAGAAAAATCGCGAACCACGTTAAAGTGGGAGACTCATGCCGAGTGCGTAGAAAGGCATCTTACGGGAACGGTGCTCCAGCAGATTTGAAATCAGCAGTTGGGGCCACATCCAGCCGGCTGATATAATTGAACCGGTCAAACCGACGAAGGTGTTTGAGGCGGTGAGCTTATAAACAAAAGCGGAAAGAACAGTTGTCGAATCAGCAAAGGCGAAAGAGATCCGCATGAATGTGCCTTGCAGCACAGCAATCCAAAAATTGCGTTTTTGTTCACGCGCTTTCTCTTTTCTCTGCGGAGACGCTTGCTCTAATGTGTCCGTCGAAGCAATTTTCATGGGCGCCTAGTTGTCCTTAACCTCCAGGTACTGGAAAGGGTGTGTGATTCAAATGAAACAGGGGGGATACATCCATAACGACATTGTTTGACTGTATTTTCGTCTTTTGGGTTAATCAAAAATGAATGCCCACCGGCCCCCAATTCCCTGATGCTTCGCATCGTGGATTCTCGGTATGGAGCACCGGGACTTCGGGAGTTTTTGCGATTCTCCCCTTCCCCCCAACTTTGGGAGAATTGAGGGGGGCGGGAGCCAATGATCTCTTTTAATCTCAGGACTTACGCAATTGCATAATACGCAATTGCATAAGTTGATTAACCCACAACCTGTTGTTATCCCTGTATCTTGAATCTTGCATCAGATTCAGGAGTCATGATTCAAGATACTATGAAACTACATGTTCTGCATATTGGCTGCGTAAGTCCTAAATCTAACAAAGTCAAGATAAGTCTTGCACACCAAATAAATTCAGATCATAAAATTGACCACCAAAAGCCATCAACGCAATCAATGAAAATTGTTATCGTCATCAGTGGACGATCTATAATAGTATTATACACTATGTTTCACCTTTCACGCATCATGAATCACCGTCATATTTCACAAAACTCATGAAAGGAAGCAATAATGTCTAAACCGAAAGTTTTGATTGCAAGTCGTCCGGGGGCAGAAGTTGAAGGCATGCTCCAGGGTGCCCCACCGGAGGTCGAGATCCAATTCTTACCCGAAGGAGAGAAACTTGGTGATCACGTCTCAGATGTCGAGGTTCTCTACGGTACTATCGGCGAAGAAGATTTCCCCAAGGCGAAAGTGCTGCGTTGGGTGCAACAGTCCTTCGTCGGCGTCGAATGGGCGAGGTATCCCGCTTTCAGAGAGAGCGATGTGATACTGGTCAATAGCCGGGTGCTGTTTGGCCCCCAGATTGCTGAACACGCCTTTGCGCTCTTGCTCTCACTGACGCGCCGCATCACAACGCAACTGGATTTCATGAGACGAAAACACTGGGGCGGAGCGCCGTGCATCGAATTGGCGGGAATGACAATGGGGATTCTCGGACTTGGCGGCATCGGTCGCGCAATCGCTGTGCGAGCAAAGGCGTTCGATTTCAAAGTGATTGCCGTCGATAAAGAGCCTATGGAAAAGCAGGATACAGTTGATGCACTCGGTCAACTCGACTGGCTACCGGAATTTCTCTCCAAATCAAATGTCTTGATGGTCTGCTGTCCAATTACGCCGGAGACCCATAAGTTCCTATCGCACGCGCAGTTTAATCTTTTGCCGGGTGGCAGTTACCTCATCAATGTCAGCCGCGGGAAAGTGGTCGACGAGGACGCCTTAATCGCCGCGCTGGATAGCGGCAAGCTGGCGGGTGCGGGGTTGGATGTAACTTATACCGAACCGTGTCCACCACAGAGCCCATTATGGACGAAACCGAATGTGATCTTAACCTCCCATACCGCGGGGTTATCTCAGAACATCTCCAAGCGCGCCATGGGTCTATTTATCAATAACTTGCATCGCTATGTCAGAGGCGAACCGCTGGTCAACGCTGTGGACAAGCAGAAGGGGTATTGAAGGAAAGACAAAGGAAAATAAGTATGCAGGTTCATTTACCTTTACCTTCATTGCCATATATTACATCACATATCACGCATCACGTTTCACGAACATGTCTGGAGGAGGTTTACGATGGTATTAAAGGATCGAATCGCTATTGTAACGGGCGGCGGTTCAGGAATTGGGCGGGGGATTGCCATCGAACTCGCCCATGAAGGAGCTGGTGTCGCTGTCGCCGACATTCAGGAAGCCCCGCGTCGTGGCAAATACCACGAACAGGATACGAGGACGCCAACCGTCGAAGAGATTGAGAAACTGGGAGCGCAGGGGATATTCATCCAGACCGATGTGGCAGATGACTCACAAGTTAATCGACTCATTCAGCAAACAGTGAAACACTTCGGCGGACTGGATATCCTCGTCAACAATGCCGGCATCTACATTCCCGGCGCCAGCCAGGAAATCACAATTGCCGATTGGGACAAGGTGGTTAGTATAAACCTGCGCGGCGTCTTTGTCGTGACGAAATTTGCGATTCCGTACTTGACAAAATCTCAATATGGGCGTATCATCCAAATTGCTTCTGTTCACGCTTACGGCGGCGGCGGCGGTCCAGCCTACGCTTCTGCAAAAGCGGCGCTCATCAACATGGTGCGTGACACCGCGCTGGAGATTGGGCAATACAGTGTCACGGTCAACGCGATCTGCCCCGGCTATATTGAGACAGCGATTCAGGACTACCTGATCCCGGAACAGATCGAAGAAGCGAAGCAAAGAACCGTGTTGCCGCGTTTTGGTTTACCGCGAGACATTGGCCGGGCGTCGGTTTTCCTGGCATCGGATGATGCAGAGTGGATCACTGGCGCCTCGCTGGTTGTCGATGGGGGATACATTGCCGCTGTTTAACATTCAGTATCAGGTGGGTTTATACTAGGTTCTGTTGACATTTCAAGGGAGCCATATAAGAAGGGGGCCATATAAGAGTGGAGACAAAGCTGAGAAATCCAAAATAACGGATAGCTAACTTCTCGAACCGAGAGAAGATGCGGCGATACCATTTTATCTTGTTAATGAAACATTCAACCCGATGTCTCTCTTTGTACAGATGTTTGTCGTAATCTCTTTGATCCACACGATGACTTTTGGGCGGTATCACCGCAATCGCTCCATTCGCCTCAATAACCGCGATAAAATTGTCGGAGTCATATCCCTTGTCTCCAATCACATACTCGCTTTTATATCCAAGTATCAACCCTTCTGCTTCCGCTATGTCGTTTCTTTGACCGGGCGTCAGATGTATTCTTAGGGGATTACCCAGGCCGTCAACTGTGATGTGAATTTTTGTACTGAATCCCCCGCGAGAGCAGCCTAACGCTTGGTTTTCAGTGCCACCCTTTTTTTTTCGGCACCCGCCGCACACGGGTGCGCGCGAATGATTGTACTGTCCACAATAAGCGACTCGATATCGGGGTCAGAGGCGAAGTGGTGGTGCATCTGTGTGAAGATACCTTTGTCGCACCACCGAGCAAAACGCTTATAGAGGGTGTTCGATTTACCATAGGTGTCTGGCAGAAGTCCCCATTGAGCACCGCTACGGGTCGCCCAGAGAATAGCTTCGATAAAGCGGCGTGTTGTCGCTTCGTTGCCAACATAGATGTTGGGACAAGTTAGAAGAAACGAGTATATCTTATTCCATTGGTCATCGGGTAAGGTTATTGGCATCATTCTTCTATTATGCCACAACCTTATACTCAAATGTCAACAGAACCTAATTTGCAATGGATTTGGTAAGGTAGCGTATGTCTTCCGACTTGCGCCGTTGCGGATCACAAGTCAGGAAACTCCAATTGCATCGTGGGCAGGCTATGTGCTACGAATATTACTGGTTGGAACGCAAATTGGTATTAGGCCTTACAATCTACGCAATACGTGCCACACATCTCACACTATAGATCAAAATGGAAAAGGAGATTTTCATGAGTCAGAAAACTTATCGTGCTGCTGCCATTGGGTATACCGGCGCAGGAAATTATGGACACGGACTTCACCTCCCTTTCAAAGAGTTGGAAAACGTCGAATTCGCTGCGGTTGCCGATCCGGATGAAGTTGGACGAAAAGCGACGATGGAGGAAACGGGGGCATTACGCGGTTATGCCGATTACCATGAAATGCTCGACAAGGAAGAACTGGACATCGTCAGCGTCGGCCCACGCTGGACTACCGAGCGCCTTGATATGGTGCTGGCGTGCATCGAAGCGGACTGCCATATCTACTGCGAGAAGCCGATGACCGCCACCCTTGCTGATGGTGATCGGATTGTCAACGCAGCCGGGCAGAAAGGGTTGAAAGTTGCAGTCGCACATCAAGGGGTGTATCTCCTGGCGATTCAAGGTGTCAAGAAGATACTGAACGATGGTAGGATTGGCACAGTCCAAGCGATTCACGCGCACGGCAAGCAAGACCGGCGGGGCGGCGGCGAAGACATGATCGTTCTTGGCACACATCTGTTCAACACAATGCGCTACTTTGTCGGAGATGTCAAATGGATGCACGCCCATGTCACGGAAAATGGGAAGGAGGTTACCCGCGCTGATGCACGCGACGCCACCGAGCCTGTTGGTCCCGTCGCTGGTGATTGCATCAATAGCTACTTTGCGTTTGAAAGCGGCGTTTCTGGATTTTTCGATTCGCGGAAAGATCAGGTAGGCAGTAATCACTACAGCATGGAGCTCATCGGCAGCGAAGGCAGGTTATCGCTCCACGGGGGTGGTGGAGATGGGTTGGTAATCTATCCCTATTCGTGCTGGACGCCAGCCGATGCTTCTCAGAAATGGGAGCCCGTGCAGTTCGACGACATGCCTTTTTCTAGCGGCAATAACCTTGCGATCCTCGACCTGATTGACGCAATCGAAAATGACCGGAAGCCAACTTCCAGCGCAGAGGATGCAGTTGCGGCGTTGGAGATGATCCTCGGCACCTATGAATCACAACTCACAGGGAAACGTGTTCCTTTCCCTATTGAAAATCGTGAGCATCCGCTGCAAAGGTAAATGTCGAATGAACTACTAAGACACGAAGACACAAAGATTTCCCCCTCATTTCCAGTTCCTTCGTGCCATGGTGTCTTTGTGGTTAAGGAATTAAATCTCCCTTGCTGAGAAACGTTTGATATTGACGTTACTCCTTTTTCGTGTTAGAATGAAGGAACAAGGTTGCCCCTTTCTCTCAAGAGCATACATCGCCGTACAAGATTTGTGCACCTTGTCGAACGATCCGGAATTTTCAGCGTTTACTTCAAAGGGGGAGGGCACTTCCATGAAAAGCAAAAGAGGTATTTTCAGCGGTATATTGATACTACTTGGCAGCTTGTTATCAATTTCCTGGCTGGCAGCCTTATCGGATGATGCGCTCGTGTATGTTATCAATATACGGAATGAGATCGGGAATGGGCTCCGCGTGTATATTGATAACGGGATTCGGCAGGCGGAGGAAACGGACGCAGACGCGATGATTTTTGACGTTCATACGCCCGGAGGCGCTGTCGGAGCGGCACGGGATATTATTGACGCGATTCAACGCACAGACATCCCCACGATTGCTTACGTCAACACAGAGGCAATCTCTGCCGGCGCGATGATTTCCCTATCTTGTGATCAGATTGTCATGAGACACGGTGGCACGATCGGTGATTCCGCGCCAGTCACGATTCAGGGCGACGAACTCAATGAGAAAGCCGTTTCCTACATTCGCGGAAAGATTCGCGCTACGGCAGAACGACAGGGCAGAAACCCTGCCATTGCTGCCGCAATGGTGGATAAACGCCTCTATCTCGTCAGGTTGGCGGAGGGCGAAATTATCACGCTCAGACATGAACAATATAACGAGAGGAAAGAGGCCGGCGAAGAGATGGAGATCATCGCGTCCGGAGGCCCTGAGGGTGAACTGCTGACTTTAACGACTGAAGAAGCCTTGCGGTATAACCTAGCGGATGGGGAGGCAGATACTATCGAAGATCTGTTGGCGATGTACCAGATTGTCGAAGTCGATGGGGAACGCAAAGCCTTAACGATGGAAACAGTTGTGGAGAAACAAGCGGAGTTGGGTGATGATAGTGTAAAAACAATTAAGTCCCTGGAAAATGCAACGATTCAGGAAGTCATACTGACGTTGATGGATCGCTTTGTTCTTTTCATCACCAGCCCAGTGATCAGTGCAATGCTCTTAGCTTTCGGAGGAATTGGACTATGGGTGGAGATTCAGACGCCCGGTTTCGGTTTCCCTGGTATTGCTGGGCTCATCTGTCTGGCACTGGTGTTTGGGGGACACCGCCTGCTTAATATTGGCGTGGATTATGCGATACTGGCATTCATCGTTGGTGTTGCTTTACTTCTGCTAGAGTTCTTTGTCATACCGGGATTTGGCATTGCGGGCATCTTTGGCATTGTGCTGATGTTGGGCAGCGTCTTTTTTGTCTTCAAAAACGCCTACGCACTCAGCACCGCAATCACGTCGCTTTCTATCTCGATCCTCACCATGTTCCTCGTTGGAATTGTTCTCGCTTATATCTTGCCCAAAACCCGTACATGGAGCAACTTCATTTTGGACACAGCGATGGACTCAGCAATGGGTTATCATTCTGCGGGGGAAGAAGATTTCCAGAGCTATCTAGGCAAAACCGGCGTCGCCATTACACCGCTGCGACCGGCCGGTACGGTTCGTGTCGGAGATAAGCGACTCGATGTCGTCACTGTCGGCGATTTTATCGCATCGGAAACATCTGTTAAAATCGTAAATGTCGAAGGATCTAAAATCTTCGTCGAAGCGATTGATGAAACGGCTTCTTAGGTATTCGGGCTTGAGCGTTCACGTTTCATACCTGATGCCTCATCCCCATCATGCCTTACGCATTACGAGATCCTATGTCATGGCTTTCGATTTTCCTCATCGGTTTGGGCGTCTTATTATTATTCATTGAAATTGTCTTACTCCCCGGCTTTGGGGCGGCCGGGGTTCCGGCAATTGTGTTGATGGTCGTCGGTATAGTGCTTGTGTGGTCAGAGTTTGGATTGGAAACCGCCCTGATTTATGTCGGCTCGACAGTGGTATTCACCATCCCAGTTGCAATACTGGGATTGTGGCTTGCCCCTCACACAAGATTTGTAAAATCGCTCATACTTGATACGGCTGAGAATCGCGCAGACGGATTTCAAGCACCCCCGCAAGATTTGGTCAACCTGGTTGGCAAATCGGGCAGGTCGATTACCCCTTTACGCCCTGCTGGTACTGTATCAATCAATGGTCACCGTGTTGATGTCGTTTCGCAAGGAGAATTTATTGAAGCGAAAACAGAGGTCGAAGTTATCTTCGTAGAAGGAAGTCGTGTCGTTGTCAGAAGTTTGTGAACGCAAATAGTTAAAGTCACCTTATATTCAAGGAGAGTTATATGCCTGCAGAATGGTTGTCGATAGTGCCTATTCTTGTGATAATTGTCTTACTATTGTTACTCTTTTGGGCAGTGCCAGTTGGGCTTTGGATTGCAGCCCGTTTTGCCGGCGTACGCGTCCGTCTCATCGGAGACCTGCTTTTTATGCGCTTGCGTCGCGTCAATCCTCCTGTGATTGTGAATGCCCAGATTAATGCGACGAAAGCTGGGCTCCAGATTAACATAGCAGATCTCGAAGCCCACTACCTAGCGGGTGGCACTGTCCCGCGTGTCGTCAACGCCTTAATTGCTGCTGACAAAGCGAAGATTGAACTTCCTCTTCAGCAAGCAACCGCAATCGATTTAGCCGGACGAGACGTACTTGATGCTGTGCAGGTAAGTGTGAATCCACGAGTTATTACAACACCACGAATCACCGCCGTTGCCCTCGATGGGGTTCAACTCATCGCTACAGTGCGCATTACTGTTAGAGCAAATATCAACCGGCTGGTTGGAGGGGCGGGCGAAGAAACAATAATCGCCCGGGTTGGTGAAGGAATCGTCAGTGCGATTGGCGCCTCAGAAACTTATGAGGATGTTCTGGAAAACCCCGACATTATCTCCAGAACAGTGTTAGATCGCGGGCTGGATTCAGGAACAGCTTACGATATTCTCTCAATTGATATTGCTGATATAAATGTCGGAAAAAACATTGGCGCTGAATTGCAAGCCGAACAAGCAGAAGCAGATCTTGTCGTCGCTCAAGCAAAGGCTGAGGAAAGACGGGCGATGGCAGTCGCCCGTAAACAAGAAATGACCGCGAAAGTTCAGGAAATGCGCGCAAAATATGTTGAAGCCGAAGCTGGCGTTCCTCGCGCCATCGCCGGCGCATTCCGAGCCGGAAATCTTATAAGCCAAGTTTAGAAGGAGGTTTCAGATGACCGTTCCTGTTTCAGTTCTAGCGATTGCAGTTGTTGCTGGTATTTTGTTGTTGTCCTGGCTTGTTCCACTAAGACTCTGGATTGCTGCCCGCGCATCAAACGTGAAGGTCCGAATCTTCCAAGATCTCGTTGCCATGCGCTTACGTCGTGTGCCTCCGAAGGCAATCGTGGAACCGCAGATTGAAGCGACAAAAGCTGGACTTAATCTCAGACTTGACAACCTCGAAGCGCACTATCTCGCCGGGGGCAGCGTGGGAAACGTTGTCTCTGCACTCATCGTTGCGGATAAAGCAAGGATCCAGCTGGACTTCACGCAAGCCGCAGCCATAGATCTCGCCGGGAGAGATGTGTTAGAAGCCGTGCGGATGAGCGTCAATCCAAAGATTATTGATGTCCCACCCAAGGGTGAAAACAGCCCCGGCATTACTGCGGTCGCCCGTGACGGCATCCAACTGATTGCGCGCGCTCGGGTTACTGTGAGAGCCAATATTAATCGGCTTGTCGGTGGTGCAGGAGAAGCAACAATCATCGCCAGAGTGGGAGAGGGTATTATCACGACGATTGGTTCTGCCGTAAGCCATAAAGCGGTCCTGGAAAATCCAGCGCAGATCTCGAAGGTTGTCCTTGAAAAGGGCCTGGCAGCCGGTACAGCTTTTGAGATCCTGTCCATTGATATTGCAGATATCAACATCGGTGCCAATGTCGGCGCAAAACTGCAAACGGATCAAGCGGAAGCCGAGTTGAAAATTGCTCGCGCCAAAGCGGAAGAAAGACGGGCGCTGGCGCAAGCGCAAGAAGAGGAAAACAAAGCCTTCGTCGAGGAAATGACTGTCACTCTCGTTGAAGCAGAAGCGGAAGTGCCTCGCGCCATTGCAGATTCTTTCTCGTCAGGCAGCATGAGTGTTATGGATTACTACAATCTGCGCAACGTCATCGCGGACACGGAGATGCGTCAATCGATCGCAACGACTAACGGTGACAGAGACACGACCCGTTCATCTCATGCGTTGGGACTTTCGTAAGAAATTTGGGCTCAGGTTATTAGGCATTAGGCTATTAACTAATGGTGCTAGTTTGAAACCAAAGATCCAGTCATAGCAACGATCGATTCTTTGCGAGGTCAAATATGTAAGCTCTACACCTCTTGTGGGGACTACATCCTCACCAAACTACAGATGGTATTATTGTGATGGAGAATTTCCGCTTCTTCCTTTTTTCGGAAATTCCGCTAAACCTCACCTGATCTGACTTTGAGGCCTTATGGCGTCTTATCGCAGCTTCGCTCCCGTTACCCCTACAATCGGCGATCAGAATTATTTCGTGGAAAGGTATAGAAGAAAAACCCAGCAATTTCTTGTTCCGCAACCGGCAGATAATCATGAATGAAAAAGAGAGTACAACCCACAACCTGCTTGGCTTACATGCACGCTTCGCCCAAATGCTCTCCGAAGCTGCGAATCAATTCTCTTCCAACATCTACATCCAAGAAGGGCAGATGAAAGTAAGCGCAAAAAATGTTATGGGAATCATGATCTCATCTTTCGCATCATCCGGATCAAATTTTCTTAATTTCGGAGGACAAACCCGCATGTCGCGCGGATCCGATAATTGACCGTTTCGATTATCAAGACCGGGTTGAGGCGGCAATGTGTCAATCATCGGAGCGGGATGTTGAGAAGCCTTGCAAAGACTGGATCCAAAAATTAAGAAAACCACTCAAAAATGATGCGAAAGGTAAGATGATGTTAGCCGCTAGAAAAGACATCCAACTTACCATTACCGCAGAAGGCCCAGGCGAAGAAGAAGTCATCGGAGTATTGTCGAAATTGGTTGAAAGTGGCTTCGATGAGGTAATTCACTTTCGTGTTTAACTGTAAATGACTCCGACGGGAACATGAGGTGACCCTCTAAATCTGTGCACTTATTTTATGAACAGCCTGGAATAGCATTGATTAAGTATCGTCGCTATCAGATAAAAGAGAGGTGCAAATTGGGAAATGAAATTATCTACAAGACACATCTTGAGGACATCAACTGGAAAGAGATGAAAGAGACATTGGCAATGGATAAGTTTGACAATGGACGCACGCCAGAGCAGCTTGCAAGTTCTTTCCGAAACAGCTATGCGACGGTAATTGCCTACATTAATAATCAGATTGTTGGCACGGCGCGTGCGCTTTCTGATGGTGTCTGCAATGCCTACATAGTTGATGTCTGGACACTTACGAAGTATCGCAGACGTGGCATCGCAAGCAGAATGATGGGAATTCTTTCTCATCAATTGCAAGGACAGCAGGTATATCTGTTTACAGAAGATGCGACTGCCTTTTACGAAACACTTGGATTTAAGGCGCAGTCGGTGGGAATGGGAAAAGTGGTTGGGGAGTGGCTGAAGCCTAAAAGCACCGCGTATAATGTGCCCAGAAAACGTGTACAATACTAAAAAACTTGATGAGGTCAGAAAAGATGAAAGCTTTAATCATCGCTGCCGGAAGAGGCAGTAGACTGGCAGGTCTAACCCAGGATAAGCCAAAGCCCCTGATTCAACTTTTAGGTTTATCTTTAATCGAAAGGGTGATATTAACGGCTAAACAGGCAGGTGTTGATGACTTTTTATACTACTTGGACTTCCAGATGCGACTATTCCGTAATAACCTGAAGGTGGTATTCCGCCCTGTTTGACTCCCCACAAATAGTCGCATTTGAATCTGCAAACGGTATAATGCCTACTATCAAAAAAGGAGATACCGATGGACGAATTCATTCAAGTGATTGCTTTTATTGTTTTTGGAATTGTGGCATTGCTGGGCAGGCTCCTCAGTCGGAAAGAGCCTAGCGTCGTACTGGAGGAAGAAGAGGTGACTTTGCCGCCGTGGGGTAACTTGCCAATGAAGGAGGAAGCCCCAGCCCCCCAAACCGTCGAACCTGAAACGATGCCCATTCAACCTCCAGCACTTCACCCATATTCAGCACATCTCGTGAACAAAGAAACACCTGTCAAGCCGGAGTTGAAACCTGTCCCTGCTCCCAAAAGCCATACCGATTCGCCTCCACCTAAGTCGCCGGAAATTGCAGGAATTCCTCTGTCCCCCCAGACTTTTCGTCAAGGGATTATCCTCGCTGAGATTCTTGGACGCCCAAAATCTCTTCGCCGTCCCCGTCAGTAGAACTGCTAAAATCTCTACATTGTTCAGCACATTCCGTTATAGTTCTCCACACAAAGCTTCCCACAAGGCACGATAGTAGTTCATCACACGAAGGGGATCGGAACTCCCCGGAATTTCGGCTAAGGTGTAACCGTTATATCCGGCCGCCTTCAACAGAGCGAAGAGTTCTGGCCAGGGGTATTCCCGCCGATGGAGTTCGTTGATGTGAACCAACTGTATCCAATCCTTGACCAGATCGAAGTTGTTTTTAGTAGAGCCGTTTTCGACTTCCCCTTGATTGGAATTCCAGCAGACAAACACGTTATCGTGATCGGCAACTTCCATGATTGTTCGGATATGTGGGACATGCGATGTTCCCCTGCCGTGCACCTCAAGGCGGATCTGAACGCCGAGATTTTTGGTAAACTCCCCACACTCCCGCAAGGATACTCCAATCTGTTCCAGCGTTTTTCCCTCCGGAACGCCCTCGGGAAGACCGTTCGGCCGGACTTTCACCCCAGGGGCTCCGACATCTGCTGCAAGCTGTGCATATGCCTTCGTTCCCTCAATATTCTCCCGCACTTCATCCGCATCCGTTGAGTGATACTCGAATGCACTTCCCAATCCAGCCAGTTCAACCGGCGAGTCCTCAAACCGTTTTCGCACTGCCTGGCGTTCGTTTGCGGAAAGATTGACCTCAACCCCATGGGCATGGGTGGTGCGCAGTTCGACACCCTGAAAACCGGTTGCTGCGCAGTGTTCGATAATCGTTAGAACGTCCCAATCCTTCGCCATATTATACGTCACAAGACCAAGTTTCATCGTATTTCTCCTCTGTAATGGGTGCTTTTGCCGCCGTAAAGTTGCTAACTCTCCAACCATTGTATCACAATCCGCTTAACCCATCTAGCTGAAATTTACTGCTTATTTCTATTGCAAACCCTTGCGCCTTGTGCTATGCTATGGTTTCCAATCCTACATTCAAATGAGGAGTCAGATGAGTCAAGCAGAGATCAAAGTTGGAATTATCGGTGCGGGTGATATTGTGTGCAACCGTCATTTACCCAATCTGCGAAAAATTGAAGGAGTTGAAATTGTTGCCGTCTGTAACCGTACCTCTGAAAGCGCGGAAAGGGTCGCAGCGGATTATGATATTCCGAGGATTTACAAAAACTGGCGAGATCTGATTCGACAAAAGGACGTTGATGCGGTGTTCATCGGAACGCCCCCCTTACCTTCATTACGCCGCGACCCTGGCAGCGCTGGATGCGGGAAAACATGTATTCTGCCAAGCGCGTATGGCGATGAACTATCAGGAGGCGAAGCAGATGTACGAAGCTTCGCAGAAAACAGCTCTGAAGACAATGCTGTGTCCTGTCCCCGTTGGGATTCGAGGGGGTGCGATGATGAAAAAGCTGATTGACTCAGGTTATGTTGGATAGGTCTACAACATTCAGATGCCCGGCTTTTCGTCACAATATGCGGATGCAAGTCGCTCACTGCACTGGCGTCAGATGCCAGATATATCAGGGTTAAACACGCTGACGCTGGGGATGTGGGCAGAAGTCTTACATCGATGATTCGGTTATGCGCGTCGGGTTACGGCACAAACGAAGATCCACATTCCGCAACGCCGCCTGCCAAATTCAGATGATTGGACGAAAGTGGAGATTCCCGATGGAATTGGCATCGTCGCTGAGATGATGAATGGCACCTTAATGGTGATGCACTTCAGCGGCGTGGCTCGATTCGCAGGTGATAATCGCTGCGAAATCTACGGGAGTGATGGGACGATTATGTACAATCTCGACACGGATCAAATTCATGGGGCGCAAGTAGGCGATGACGGGTTAAAACCCATCTCGATTCCTGAACCGCTTCAGCGTGAATGGATGGTCGAGGAGGATTTTATCTCGGCGATCCGGAATGACGCCCCCGTGTTACCGAGTTTCTACGCCGGATTGAAGTATATGGAATTCACCGAAGCCGTGATGCGATCTGCCCACGAAGGCCGGATCGTTGAACTTCCTTTCAGTAGCTGATTGACATGGGTATGGCCTACTATCACTAAATCCGTGGTTCCAGTTGGAATGTCGAGAAGACGACCAGGGATTTGAGTTCAAGCGTTCAATGAACCCATGAACTGATGAATTCATGAACCTCTGCACAGAGACAAACTGAGTGGTTACAGTTAGCCCAGTCTCACGCATAGAAATGGAATCAGCATTTCATCAGGGGTTAAGCCGCCGTGTCTTCCGCCAGTCGCATACGGCTTATCCGTCACCGGGGCGTAAAAAGCGTTGTTATCGCGCATAACAACGAGCAAATCGCCCATTCTGTCGCAGACATGCTCACTGAGATCGCCATGTCCCCACAGCCCAAGATTTAACGCTTTTTGCGAATCAATCACGATCAGTTGATCCGAAAATCGGTCTCTCAAGTAAGTCTGTAGCCGATCCAATTTTCCCTGTTTGACGTGGAGATACGCAGCGCGATAGTCTCCTGTTGGCAAGAATAACAGGTGATCCTTGATAGCAGGGAAGCGATCGACTCGGATGTGCCTGTCTTTCGGAACGGTGATCTGGCCATGGTCGGCGGTTAGAATGAGAAGCGTGGTTCCTGAGATCTGGGAATCGACATGCTGAATGAGCTCTCGTTCTAGCGAATATGACAAGTTGCATACCTCCGCGACAAACTCCTCGCTGTTGGCACCATAAAGATGAGCAATTGAGTCAATCGCATCCCAGTAGACAAAGATGCAGGCACGTTCATCAGGCTTTTCTTTAATAAGCCGCCGCAACGTAACGAACATATCCGACGCATTCACAAAACCGTGAACTCTGGTTGCTCCCAGGTGAAACATCTGGGATAGAGGACTTCCCCTGTATTCGTTTCTGATCAGGACATGCGAAGCAACCCGTGCGTTGGCGAGGCGTTGGTGAAGCGTTTTGACACCGAGTAACCGTTGGGGGTCAAGCCCCATCTGAAGTAGACGACCATCCGCCGATTCGTAGATGGATGAGAAGCCAATCATGTTCGCGATGGTCGCATATTCTTTGAGGAAAAGGCGGTAGCCGAGTATACCGTGTTCTTGGGGGGTCACGCCCGTGTAAAAACTGGTCAGGGCAGCAACCGTTGTTGATGGGAAAATCGAAGTGAGTGGGACGAATCGACCGCGACGGATTAATTCATTCAGAATCAGATCTGGCTGTGATTCAAGGACTGGCGTCAGTTGATTATATCCGAGGGCATCCACGAGAAATAGGATGACCTTCCGAATCCCTTCCGTTTGCCCCTCAACCAGTTCATCAGGTAACGCAGGGTGCCCAGGGATGTGGATGCCAAACAGCTTCAGTAATGTTGCGGAAATATTGATCAGTGAAAGGTCTTTATAGGCGGGATATATGAATTCGCCGGGTTGAACATATTGATTTATCTGTTTGATGGACTGACGCCGGATATGTGCTTCAATTTTATCGGCAGGTGGTTGATGCGCCGTTTTATAATCCAACTTGTATGTTCCAGACATGCATTATCCTAACTATTGGAAAAAAGTGCATCAAAATAAGCTGTAGGGCACGCAATACGCATCACGTTTTTACGTTTCACGCATGGCGTGCGTACCTATATGCAGATGCCAACAATTAACACAGCAGTTGGCATTGATGTTTCTTGAGCCCTCCGGAAGGCATCGCTGATATACGGAATGTCATCATCAGTTTCGATCTTGTTGTATGGAAACCCCCACGCCTTGAGCGTCGGTTCAAGGAAGGTCGCGGCGGTGTCTATACGAGGGGCATCGGGTTTCATAGTCTGATACCCACGATAACCGACCAGCGATACCAAGGGGATTTCCATATTAAAGGCTGTGCCTCGGATGGCATCTCCAGATTCCAGAAAACCGGTATTCTGGATAATGACCACAGGGTGTTTTCCGCCAACGTATAGTCCTGATGCGATGGCGAATGCTTCACCTTCACGGCTAACGGTGATGACATCGATTTCGGGGTCTGCATGGAGTCGCTTAAAGATTTGCGCTGTCCCGTTGTCGGGCAAGCCAATCGCATGGCTCACGTTCCATTTTTTCAACTCGTCTACAATTTTTTGTGCGGATACCAAATCGTGTTCCTCCTCAATGAATCAATAACCTTTCTTGCTACTTTCGCCCTTCGACGAGTGAATCGACAACTGCTGGTTCAGCAAGCGTTGAGGTGTCTCCGAGATCGTCAAGTTCTCCTTCAGCGATTTTCCGAAGGATACGCCGCATAATTTTGCCGGAGCGGGTTTTGGGGAGTGCAGGCGCGAACTGAATCTTGTCCGGCGTCGCATGGGGACCGATATGCTGACGCACCACACCCTTGATGCCGGTTTCGATGTCATCTGAAGGCGACACACCACTCATCAGTGTGACATAGGCGTAGATACCCTGTCCCTTAATCTCGTGTGGGTAGCCGACAACGGCTGCTTCAGCGACCGTTTCATGCTGCCCGATGGCTCCCTCGACTTCGGCTGTACCCAGGCGGTGTCCAGAGATATTCAGCACATCATCAACACGCCCGGTAATCCAGTAGTAGCCATCTTCGTCGCGCAACGTGCCATCGCCGGTCATGTAGTAGCCGGGGAAGCGATCGAAATAGGTTTCGCGGAAGCGTTCGTGGTTGCCGTAAACGGTTCGCATTACGCCGGGCCAAGCAGTCTTGATACATAGGTATCCGCGTGCCGGGTTGCCCTCCACCTCTTTTCCTTCTTCGTCTAGAATAACAGGTTCTATTCCAAAGAAGGGGAGTGTTGCGGAACCGGGTTTCAGTGGCGTTGCTCCCGGTAACGGCGTCATCAAAATGCCGCCGGTCTCTGTTTGCCACCATGTATCAACAATTGGGCATCGTCCATCTCCCACGATGTTATAGTACCAGAGCCATTCGGGTTCTTTGATCGGTTCACCGACGGTGCCGAGCAGTCTCAGGGTGGATCGGCTATGTTTCGTGACCCAATCATTTCCTTCCTTCATCAAGGCACGTAAGGCGGTTGGCGCGGTATAGAAGAGATTGACTTGGTGCTTGTCGATTACCTGCCAGTAACGCCCAAAATCAGGATATGTTGGGATGCTTTCAAACATGAGAGTAATCGCGCGGTTTGAAAGGGGGCCGTACACAATATAAGAATGTCCGGTGATCCAACCGATGTCAGCCGCACAGAAGTAAACATCCCCTTCATGATAGTCAAAAATCATCTCGTGGGTGAACGATGTATAAACGAGATAGCCGCCGGTTGTGTGAAGCACCCCTTTGGGTTGCCCCGTTGAGCCGGAAGTATAAAGGATAAACAGCGGATCTTCGGCATCCATCTCCTCCGGCGGGCACTCATCGTCGGCGGTTGCCATCGCTTCATGCCACCACACATCGCGTGAGGGATCGAAATCAACAGGATCGCCGGTGCGACGAACAACGATGACACCTTCAATTGAGGGGCATTCGACCACCGCTGCGTCGCCGTTGGCTTTCATAGGGATGCCGCTGCGGTCTCCACGAAATGCGGTGTCTTGCGTGATCAACAACTTGCACTCAGAATCGTTGATGCGATCGCGCAGAGAATCGGCTGAAAATGCGCCGAATACAACGGAATGGACGGCACCGATACGTGCACATGCCAACATGGCAATCGTCAACTCTGGGACCATCTGCAGATAGATACAGACACGGTCGCCTTTACGGACGCCTTGCGCCTTGAGGACGTTGGCAAAGCGTTTGACCTGCTCCAACAACTCGCTGTAAGTGAAGGTCTTATCCTCGTCGGGACTGTTGCCCTCCCAAATGATTGCGGTCACATCGCCGTGTCTCGCTTCCACATGTCGGTCAAGACAATTATAGCAGGCGTTCAACTTTCCGCCATCAAACCATTTGATGTTGGCGTTCACAAAGTCATACTCTCGGACGGTGTCCCACTTCTTATACCATGTAATGCGTTCAGCGACATTTGACCAGAAACTTTCTGGATCTGCCACTGATTCATCGTACATTTTTTGATATTGCTCCATGCTGCTTATATGTGCAGCGGAGATTGGGTAATTTGTATTTTCTGGTGGAAATATCTTGGCTGCCATAAAATTCTCCTTAGAAGTTTGCAATCAAGCAGATGCGCTGACAGAAGTTTTGAAATGTTTGCGAATTTCCTTTATTATAAACAAAAATATGATGTTGTCAATCAAAAACAAGTGATGTTACTCGTAGACCTCTCTTCAATGTCCAACGGCAAGGATATGATAATTGTGACATAGATCGGAATTTGATATTTCATAGCAGTGGGAATCACCTTTCTTATCGGACATTATTCTGCCATTCAACAACCAGATGCCAAACCGAGGATAACCAGTAACAATAAAATAATAAAAACAATCAAACAACCTGTCCTGTCCGCTTCACATGCTTGATAGGCATCCCATGAACCGTGCCGAGCGATGATCCGTTCATACTCACCATAAGTTACACCAAACCTTTGTAAGTAGCTGAGGGGTGCTCATAAGTAGACTTGAGTCAGGATAACGGTTATAATCTAATCTAACGTGCAAGAAAGAGAGGATTATAACATGGGTTATCCTGACAGTACGTATTATATCACATTTTTGTTTGAACAACTTGACCATTTCAACGCTTCCAGCCATGCACCGCCACCTGAGAGCCATGGACGTCCGAAATCGTATACAGACGACTGCTTGATTGTCCTTTTTGCCATCTTAACGCTCAAAGGCCTCCATCGCTTTAAGGCACAACACAGATGGCTCAAGCTACACCCGCAGTGGCTGTGTCGTCTTAAACTGGCATGTGTTCCGTCTCGGGCAACCCTTTGCCGACGCTACAAACAACTCGCTTACCAGCTAGAGGCGTTCATCGGGTATCTCGGTGATGTGGGAATGACTTTGATACCTGACTCACCTCCAGAGGTGGTTTACCAAGACAAAAGTCTGTTTAAGGCAAAAGGAAGCGTCTGGCATCAGAAGGATAGAAATGCCAATCGCATCCCAACTGGCATCCGTGCCATTGACACAGACGCCAGTTGGTCAAAGAGTCACTATCACGGTTGGGTTTACGGCTATGGGCTTCATCTGACCGTCTCTATAGAGGGATTGCCTCGTATGAGTGCCATTGACACCGCGTGTGTGAGTGAAAAAGCCGTCCTTGACCGACAACTCGACACACTGCTTGAACAGAACATCGGGTATTTAGTCGCTGATGCCGGCTATACCGACTTGAAACGTACCCAACACTTGGCGAACCAGGGACTGTTGCTAATCACTCCCGTCAGAGGCGCAAAGAGTCAGCGGGCACGGCGTTATGTTGAAGCGGTGAATCAATCGGCGCAGTTGCAGACCTATCAACACAAGCGCAAGGTTGCTATTGAACCTATCTTTGGATTGTTGAGCCAATTACTATCGACCCATACCAATCATAAGCAATTGCCGGTGAGTCGAAAAGCGAATGTCTCTACCTTTTTGATGCTGGGGGTGGTTTTACTGCAACTGGCTATGTTAGTCAATTCTATTTGGGGAAGACCCCTGAGAAATGTAACACATCTGATTACACTCTTTCGATAAGGGGACTTATGAGCACCCCTCACTTAACTAAGCGAGTTCCGCGAGATGAAACGCCAAAGTGAACGGCTCGTCTTCTAAAGTTTGAGGAATTTTCTGCAATTCGGGGGCGTGTTTGATGAAATAGATCCACTTCTCTGTATCGGTTTCGAGCCCATCTACCGTCAGGGTGAATTTGGGCAACTCCACATAGACGAAGGTCAGTTTTTCTGTAAAGACTTTGTGTTTCTGACAATCCATCAGTTGGATGCGACGGAGATATTGGTCATCCTCGTCGAAAGTGAAGTTCAGAATCCCAACGCAGTAGACAGCGTTTAATTGATAATTCCAATCCCCTTGCTCTGCTTGCTGGAAGATGGGGAACGTGGAGTAAAATAACGCCTAATCTTTAAAGTAACGCTGTCTAGTTTTTTGCATCTCGATGATGAACCACCACCCACTTTCATCGACACAATAGACATCGAAAATCCCCTTTCGCTCTTGCGGTGAGCGGAGACGTTGTTCGGTGGAAAGGAAGGTAAGTTCAACAATCGGGAAAGGGAGTTCTAAAAGGTCAAAGAGAAAGTGCTTGAGAACCGGTTTGCTTTCCTCCTCCCCGAAGAGTTTCTTGAACCCAAAATCGGTTGTCGGATCGATGTATTTCGTGAACATCTCAAATCCTCCTGATATTTCGTCATCGAAGGGTTCCATATTGTCATTCTGTGTGCAGCGAAGAATCTCAGCAGGCACGATGAAATCCTTCGCAACGCTCAAGATAACGTACTTTAGGGGTATTTTAGCCACAATCCCAGCGAACGCCGGTTGAGTGGCCGAAGGCATATCGAAACCAATTGGGTGGCGAGACGCTTGGTCTTGATACACTTCACTACTGGACCGGCGCTCCCAGGATCAGATCTAAAAAGCGCGAGAAATTTACTCATAATTACTTACGTTTCACCCGATCATCTCTCGCATCCTGTCTGCGACCCAATTGACAGCGACATCAATCATTACCTGTCCCTTTTCCGCTGTCGCCAACTTCGCGTCATGATGATAGATGCGATCGCTTTCAGCCTGGTTCGGATCAGAGATCGTCAACCTGGCGCTATCATAGTCCACGCCCTCCCAATCGACATTTTGAGGAAAAGCCGCCAGCGCAAACGCAGTCTCAAATTCTGCCGCGTGACCGGGGCATATGCTAGTCTCCATTTGCTCCTTGACAAGTTCCGGGGAGTAGGCCTCCCAATATGAGTGAAAATCAAGATTGATGCCGAGTCGTTCGCGGAAACCGTTCAACCGTTCATGAACGGGTCCGGCGTTACCGGCATGTCCATTGATAACCAGCACGTTTTCAACTCCGTGACGACGCAGGCTTTCCGCAACATCGTAAAGTACCTCTCCGAACACCTCAGCGCGGATGGTCAACGTTCCCTTGTGATCCATCCAGTGTTCCGAGACGCCAATCGCCAGTGGCGTGGTGACAATCACCTGCGGGAACAACTTTTGCGCAGCCAGCTTTGAGACGTGCAGTGTGCTCGCCGTATCGTGAATCATCGCCAGATGTTCGTTATGTTGCTCGGTACTGCCCGTTGGAATAATTGCGCCCTTGAGCGTTCCTGCATCAATGGCTTCGCGGACATATCGCCGTTGATTTTCCCATAACAGGACTGATTTGATTTGAGACATTTTGGAACCTCCTGTTTAACTTGAATTTGTTCAAGCGGTTGAGTTATCAAAACAATAGAGCATACAACTTAGTAAGTCATGGGTAACACATGATGCGTAAGAAATATGCTGTGAGTGTTTGATCTGCCCCCGATAAATCGGGATCGACCGACCTGACATTGACTTCCTAGATTCCGGACTGTGCATGCGGTTTCGCGCGGAGGTTTTCAGGCAGAATCTCATTCAGATCATAGGCAATTTGCGCAGCCCAAGCATTGTGGAAGGATTGAAACTCTACAAGATCTGTGATTTCTTGGCTGAGATGATCAAGAATTGGCATAGTATCTCCTAAAATTCTACTTTTCCTTCTCCAACACGCAACAAGAATAAGATGTGACGTACTTACTGCTCATTATAACCTGAATGAAATATAAATGCAACAGCCAACCAAACTGAAATCCGAAGGAAGTGAAGGGAATGTAAGGGATGGGTTTACAAGTTAATGAACTTGCGTATCGCGTTTTTGGGAAATTCCGTTGCGTCTTTCTGTCCATTTGTGCTATACTATACGAGTTTAACCGATGTCAAAAGTGTTGACCTTAATATGGGATACGAATAGCGAGATTGAAAAAAGGAGGAACTGGTGAGTCAAATCTATCAAATCTAATGCGGTCATGTGGTTTTGAATAGAGCCAGTCACATTGATGAACGAGGATGCAAAAAACGGACAAGAAACAACAGATCACCCGGCTGTCGAAGTTGAAATTACCAACACGGTTGAAGCTGAGGAGAAATTAGGATCTTCCACAGCGAACCGAGATGAAAACGGATCGGAAGAACCCGTCCCGGTTTCTGATCAGGACACTCGGAACGGAGTGGATGAAGAGCATCGCTCACAAGATGCGGAACAGGATGTGCAGGCAATCGAAGAAGAAGCAGTAGAGGAAAATGGGGAGGAAGTTACCACACCGGGGATAGTTGAATCCGATGAAGCCCCGTCAACCGATGAAGCCGCTCCTGCTGATGAGCCCGTAGCGGCAGAGGCATCTACAGATGTAGCTGCGACAACATCGGAGCTTGCGGAGATCGAATCCCTCGAAGAAGCCTATGACAATTCTCTCAGAGCTTTTGCGGAAGGGGAAATTGTTAAAGGAACCGTTATCAGTATCGACCGTGACGAAGTTATGGTTGATATTGGGTTCAAGTCGGAGGGTTATATTCCGGTCTCAGAATTTGAGGTTGACGAAAATGGGATGCCTTCTGTAAATGTCAGTGATAAGATCGACGTGTACATCGTCCGCAGAGAAGATGCTGAGGAACAGCTGATTTTATCCAAAGAGATCGCCGACCAGAAGCTCGTTTGGGACGAGATCGCCAGGGCTTACGAAGGAGACCAAATCGTTGAAGGGCAAATTATCCATCGTATCAAGGGCGGGCTTCAGGTGGATATTGGAAAATTACGTGCGTTCCTCCCTGCTTCTCAGATCGAGTTACGTCCCGTACAAAACTTCGATCAATATATTGGTCAGACGCTTGAGATGAAAGTTGTCAAACTCAGTAAGCGTCGCCGCAATATCGTTCTTTCACGTCGTGTAATTCTTGAAGAAGAGTTGGCCGCTCAAAAAATGGCGCTTCTTGAGACGCTTGAAGTCAGACAAGTTCGATCTGGGGTCGTGAAAAGTATTACGACCTTTGGTGCATTTGTCGACCTTGGCGGTATTGATGGATTGCTCCACAAAACGGATATGTCGTGGAGCAGAATTAATCATCCCTCCGAAGTTGTTGCTATTGGAGATCAAGTGGAGGTGATGGTTGTCGCCATCGACCGTGAAAACGAAAAAGTCTCTTTGGGCTTAAAACAGAAGACTCCCGATCCGTGGGAAACGGTTGAGGAGAAGTACTCTATTGGGTCCACCGTTAAAGGGAAAGTGGTCGGCATTGTCAACTACGGGGCATTTCTTGAACTCGAAGAGGGGGTTGAGGGGCTCATCCATATATCAGAGATGTCTTGGACACGGCGAAATGTCGCACCGTCGAAGGCCGTCACGAAGGATGAAATCATCGAGGCAGTTGTTCTCGATATCGACAAGAAAAACCAGAAGCTCTCTCTTGGACTGAAGCAACTGCATCCGAATCCATGGGAGCTCTTGGAGACGAAATATCCTATTGGCACAAAAATCGTTGGTCGCGTGCGTAACCTCACGCATTTTGGCGCCTTCGTCGAGATTGAAGAGGGAATCGATGGCTTGATTCATGTCTCTGATCTCTCTTGGCTCAAGCGAGTTGTTGATCCGCGTGAGGTCCTCAAAGAAGGCGATGAAGTCGAAGTCATGGTTTTAAGCATTGATCCAACGAAGCAGAAGATTTCATTAGGACTCAAACAGATCGAACCGGATCCATGGATACAGGTTCCCAACAAGTACAAGATTGGATCCATCGTCCGTGGGAAAATCATGAACCTGACGAGTTTCGGCGTATTCGCACAACTCGAAGATGAAATTGAAGGGTTAATCCATATTTCCGAACTTGCTGAACGCCGCATTGAAAAGGCGGAAGAAATTGTTTCGATTGGCGATGAATTGGATCTGAAAGTGATTCACCTGGATCCAACTGAACGTCGAATCGGTCTGAGCTTAAAAGCGGCGCAGGCTGAACAAGAACGTGCCACCGCCACTCAGTATCAACAAAAACAACAGGATCGCTTCCAGCGTCAACGTGAAGAACAGGAGGAATTGACAGCGTTTGGAGGATTGCTAAAGGAAGAACTTAATAAGTCGAATTCGGAAGAAAGCTGAAACTTGACCCTGGAATTGTCTCCTCTCTCGATAGAGGGGGCAATTATTTTCACATTTTGGTTGCAAAGTTTTCCATTCGTTCTATTGTCTTATGGACTGTTTCTCAACATGTGGTTTCACAGGAGCCGGTACTTAGCAGAGATGTGATATGTGAGTGGTAATTGGTGAGTGGTGACCACTCACCACTTTACCATTCGCGGATTCTTGATGTCTTCGCGTTTTTGGGAGGCATGCTGCATTCTTAAATAAACTGTTGAGAATACACTTGCGAGAAACTGTACAGTCCCGCCCCCGATAAATCGGGACGAAAGCTTGAGCCATTGCGGAGTGTCATTCCTGAATCCGTTTGTATCTTTCCAGATTATATCTTACCTCTATCCTTTCCTGTTGCTTTAATCTTTTCGCAAAATCCCGAATTTGTTTACAAGGAATCGCATTGTAGAAGTTGTCACATGTATGTGCAATGAAAAGGCAGTTTTTTTGTGCTCAACATCATGAACGACTTTTTACGTGCCCCGATAAGATCGGGATTGAAACTTCTTTAGAGCGCGTGTGAGAAATCCTGCGCAGAGAACCATTTTTCACACACCCTCTTAGTCCCGATGCGCAAAAATTTATCTATAACTGAATATCAGGAGAAATCAATTGGCTAGAAACTTTGTATTCACATCTGAATCCGTAACTGAAGGACACCCCGATAAACTTGCAGATCAGATCTCTGATGCTGTGCTTGATGCTATCATGGCGGAAGATCCAATGGGTCGCGTCGCTTGCGAAACGTTAGTGACAACGGGGCTTGCACTCATCACAGGTGAAGTCACGACCCACGCAAATTTCATCGATATTCCCGGGCTTGTACGTAACACTATCCGACAGGTTGGCTACACCGATGCCTCCTATGGGTTTGACTATGAGCATTGCGCTCTGCTAACTGCAATCGATGAGCAATCCCCGGATATTGCGATGGGTGTTGATCGGCTTGGCGCCGGTGATCAAGGTATGATGTTCGGCTATGCCTGCCGCGAAACGCCGGAGCTGATGCCGATGCCGATTATGTTGGCGCATAAACTGACGCACCGTCTCGCCCAATTGCGGAAAGAAGGGGTATTAGACTTCCTTCGCCCTGATGGCAAATCGCAGGTCACGGTTGAGTACGTCGATGGACAACCTGAGAATGTCACGACCGTTGTTATCTCGACCCAACACGACCCAGACGTTACCAATGAAGAACTGAGAGAAGCTGTGATCGAGGAGATTATCAAATTCGTGATCCCTGATGAGTTGCGCCACCCGGATATCATATACCATGTCAACCCGACAGGACGATTTGTTGTTGGTGGGCCACAAGGAGACGCGGGTTTAACTGGCAGAAAGATCATCGCTGATACTTACGGTGGCATGGGCAGACACGGTGGCGGTGCATTCTCTGGCAAAGATCCGACGAAAGTGGATCGGAGCGCGGCGTATGCAGCAAGGCACGTTGCGAAAAACATCGTTGCTGCTGGTTTGGCGGATCGATGTGAAGTCCAACTCTCTTATGCCATCGGTCTCGCTAAACCGATCTCAATCATGCTGGAGACTTTCGGTACAGGTGTGATCCTTGATGAAAAACTGGCGCAGCTTGTGGACAAGCTTTTCGATCTGGAACCAGCTAGGATTATCGAACGCCTTGAGCTCCGGAAGCCGATTTACTCAGCAACAGCGGCTTATGGGCATTTCGGACGTGAGGAGCCGGGTTTCACATGGGAATTGACAGATTATGCAGACTTGCTGAAATCAGAAGTCGGTGTGTAGCACGATACGCGCTAACAAAGGAGAATTGATGAACCACGACATTAAAAACCGAGAGCTCGCAGAAGATGGAAAGCGGCGAATTGATTGGGCGGATCGCTTTATGCCTGTCCTCCGTCTGATTCGCCAGCGGTTTGAGCAGGAACGTCCACTCAATGGCGTGCGGCTGTCCGCGTGTTTGCATGTCACGACAGAAACGGCGAACCTGGTGCGTGCCTTGAAGGCAGGCGGTGCAGAAGTTGTTTTGTGTGCTTCCAATCCGTTGAGCACCCAGGACGACGTTGCGGCGTCTCTTGTCATGCATGAGGGAATCCCCATTTTCGCAATCAAGGGCGAGGACACTGAAACCTACTACCAACATCTCGATGAAGCGGTCAATTTTCAACCGATGATGACGATGGATGATGGGGCGGATCTGGTCTCTCGGCTCCACTCTGAAGAGGCGAACCCTGCCTTTGTCGAAAACGTGCTTGCAGGTACGGAGGAGACAACAACGGGGGTTATCCGACTCAAGAGTATGGCAGCCGAAGGGGTGCTTCGGTATCCAATCATTGCCGTAAACGACGCCAAGACCAAGCACTTCTTTGATAATCGCTACGGTACGGGTCAAAGTACGCTAGACGGTATCATTCGCGCGACCAATTTGTTGATCGCCGGGACGACTATCGCCGTCGCGGGCTACGGGTGGTGTGGACGCGGTTTTGCCAGTCGGGCGCGGGGGTTGGGGGCGAATGTCATTGTCACGGAAGTCGATCCGTTGAGCGCGTTGGAAGCAGTGATGGACGGCTTCCGCGTCTTGCCGATGATTAAAGCTGTCGCCGAAGCCGATCTCGTCGTTACGCTGACGGGCGATATTCATGTGTTGCGCCGCGAGCACTTTGAAGCGATGAAGGATGGCGCGATTATTTGTAATTCGGGGCATTTCAATGTCGAAATTAACATCCCCGATCTCAAAGATTTAAGCACCGAGGTGAGAACCACGCGAGAGTTTGTCGAGGAATATTCCCTCAAGGATGGGCGCAAGCTCTACCTGCTCGGCGAAGGAAGGCTGATAAATCTCGTTTCGGCGGAGGGGCACCCCGCTAGTGTCATGGATATGAGTTTCGCTAATCAGGCGCTGTCTGCGGAGTACGTTGTTAAAAACCATCAACAGATGGAAAATCGTGTTTATGACGTGCCGGAAGAACTGGATGCCTCTATTGCAAAACTCAAATTGCAATCCATCGGCGTTGAAATTGATGAACTGACGGAAGAACAGCGGACTTATCTCAGTTCTTGGACGATGGGAACATAGCGTAAAACGTAAGATGCCACCGTTTCAATCTTATAAGGGTTTGGTTCGGCGTTGCAACTTACCCAGGCCGTCAACTGTGATGTGAATTTTTGTACTGGTTTCAATCTTATAAGGGTTTGGTTCGGCGTTGCAACCCCGGCAGTTCTAATGACCGTGCGAACAAACTTGTTACCGTTTCAATCTTATAAGGGTTTGGTTCGGCGTTGCAACCCCGGCGCCTCTGGGAGCCTTGACGTTGTTGGGGTTTTCAACTCTTTTTCTGTCAGCCCCTCCCCAATCGGGGAGGAGGACACGGTTTGGGGGGATAAGGTAAGTCGGTGACAACGCCGAAACCCTTATAGGTGTTGCAAAGCCGGGCTTTCCTGTCAGTCTGCGGGGTTTTTATTAGCCCTAGGGTTGGCAGGATTAAATCCTTATAAGGTATCCCTTTAAGTGGTAGATTCTAATTACACTCACACCTAGAAACAGCCTTAGCCCGTGAGTTGAAAGGAATCTGGGCTACGTTGGTATGATTAGCATACCCTGGGGTGCTCCACCAGCCCCAGGCACTATGGCGGCTCTTTAAGAAGGACTTGGGGAGGTTCGGTCAACCGCATTTCGCACTCACTTTGAGTGAAAGTCACACCAACATTGGCGGGGTGGATCATACCTATTACCCCCCTATCTCCCTCCCGCAAGCGGGGAGGGGGAAGGGAGGTAATGGAGGTCAATATGTTTGTTCATGTTTTATCAAAATCAGGTCAGCCGTTGATGCCCACGCATCCGGCAAACGCACGTAAACTGCTTAGAGACGAAAAAGCCCAAGTTGCGAAAACTAAAACGGGCGTGTTTACGATTCAACTCAATTATGAATCTCTAACATATACGCAACCGATAACCGTTGGAATTGACACCGGCTCAAAATCTGTGCCGATCGCCGCAGAGGGCAACGGCAAAATTTACTACGCCAAGGAGAAACTATTACGGACGGATGTTAAGAATCGACTTTCCGATCGGCGTCAACAGAGGAGAATCCGAAGACACCGTAAAACCCGGTATCGGAAACCTCGTTTTTTGAACCGCACCAAAACGAAATGCAGCCGTTGCGGTGTCAATAATGTGCCGTGTTTATGGACTCTCAAAAAGCGCGAAGAGGGGCAGACAAAGAAGTGGGTTAAGGGTCGGAGAAAATCTTTATGCAGACCTTGTAAAGGGCATAAAGGAGAGCATAAGCAACCGACTGTGTTAGCCCCTTCAATTAAGAACCGTGCGGAGAGTATTCTAAATGATGTAGAGAGACTGCGGAAAACCCTGCCCATCTCTAAGGTGGTCGTAGAAACGGCGTCATTCGATACTCAGAAGATGGCAGATCCGAAAATTAAAGGCGTCGAATACCAGCAGGGAACCCTCGCCGGGTACGAGTTGAAAGAGTATCTGCTGATAGTGAACAAGCATACATGCGCCTATTGTGGTAAAAAGGATGTCCCCCTTGAAAGGGAACATATTTTGCCCAAAGCCAAGGGAGGCAGCGATCGCATTGATAACGCGACGGTCGCTTGTGTGTCTTGCAATGCCGAAAAAGGCGCGAGGACATTAGATCAGTGGGAAGAGTCACTGCCAGAGGCGGACGCTCGTAGGCAGGGGATACAGCGGGTTCGGAAAAATGCGAATGTCAAAAAAGAATTCCAGTATTCGGCATTGACCCAATCCTATAAGAATTATTTGATGAAGTCATTGCGCGAACAGTTCCCTGTAATTGAGGAGACTTACGGTTACATGACGAAGTTCTACCGGATTCGACGGAAGCTTGACAAAACCCAGATAAACGATGCTATGGTGATTGCATCAGAAGGGGAGCCGTTCCAACTACCGGATCGATTTCTTATAGAGAAGCAGATCAAGAAACGGCATCCATATCATTCTATCTCGGACCGACATGGTTATAAAATCGTCAAGTATAAGCGCGATCCTGAAAAATATGGTTTCCGCCTATGGGATCGAGTGAGTTTCAATCATAAGGAATTCGGAGAAGTGGTTGCTTATATCTCTGCGCTGAAAGAGGATGGCTATTTTGAAATGCGCGATATTGAAGGAGGGAAAATTAAGGGAAAGCGTCCGACCTGTTCACATAAAAAGTTAAAATTGATAGAACCCGCGAGAACAAACTACATAAGGGAATGGCGCGTAACGCGGACTTCGACGAGCTCAGACTTCGTCGATCCATTGTTAGCCGGTCCTGCCGAACAACTTCACCTGTTCTCGCTTATGTCATAGAGGTATTGCTGGGAAATATTCACATTAAAACTATCGGCTCTTAGAGTAAAGGGGCCTGACTTATGAAAAAATCAGATCTCTGGGAAAATATCATTTTGCTTCTGTCGGCGATTTTACTTGTGCCGATCTGGATGTTCAAATCCAATCTATCACAGTTATCCGGCGGCATGTTCCAACTGTACCAGATACTACAAGTCGTTTTAGTGATTGTTCTCGTCGTTATGCTGGTTCGTCGTGTTCGGCGCGTTATGGCTGCGTTGCGCGGGAACAAAAACCGTCAGGGGCCCTTTCTGTTCTAAATCAACGTTCACATTTTAGCCAGATCCATATTGAGATCTAGTTTGAGGTTGATTCATGAGCATTTTAGTCGTCGGATCTGTGGGGTTAGACTCCGTTGAAACCCCTGCGGGTAAAGTTGAAAACGCACTCGGTGGGTCGGCTATCTATTTTTCGACTGCGACGAGTTTCTTCTATAAGCCGATCCGGTTGGTGGCTGTGATTGGCGATGATTTTCCCCAAGAGCATCTCGATTTCCTTCAAACACGAGGGGTCGAGCTCAAAGGTCTGGAACGGATCCGAGGCGACAAAACCTTCCGTTGGGGCGGGGACTATACCGGCGATCTCAACGCTGCGACGACGCTCTTTACAGATCTGAATGTTTACGGCGACTTTGATCCGAAATTGCCAGAAACGTATAAAAACACGCCTTACGTTTTCTTAGCCAATATCAACCCTGAATTGCAACTGAGCGTGCTTCGGCAAATGGCAGCCCCCAAATTAGTCGTGTGCGATACGATGAATCTCTGGATTAATAACAGCCTCGCCGCGCTGATGCAGACTTTGGTCGAAGTGGACATCCTGATCTTGAATGACGGTGAAGCTCGCCTATTAACGGGTGAAAGCAACCTCATTCGCGCCGGAAAGAAAATTCTCACTTATGGGCCAAATCGGGTTGTCATCAAGAAAGGGGAGCATGGGGCAATTACCTTGACCGATTCCACGTTCTTCGCTACGCCTGCTTATCCACTGGAAGCGGTAGCCGATCCGACTGGAGCCGGCGATAGCTTTGCCGGCGGATTCCTGGGGTATATCGCCTCTGTTGGAGACATCTCAGAAGCGTCCATCCGTAAAGCGATTATCTACGGGACAGTCATCGCCTCCTTCAATGTCGAGGATTTCAGCCTGAATCGTCAGCGACGATTAGCCCAATCGGAAATTGATCAACGCTATCGTCAATTACAAGAGGCGGTGCTGTTCTGAATCAGGCAATAAGCGAATCAGAAAAAAGAAACCGGGAATTTAGGGAATTGGAAAATCACGTTTTACGTTTCACGCACCACATTGAAGAGAGTTCCAAATTTGCCAGAAGCTGCTTTACCCTCCCAACACTACGAATATAAAGGCACTATCCACCTCCATTCGCGCTACTCCGATGGGAACGGAACCGTCCCGAAGATTATACAGAAAGCCGTCAATGCAGGGCTGGATTTTGTGATGCTTGCTGATCACGATAGCATCAATGCTTTATACGATGGGTATGAAGGATGGCACGATGGGGTCTGGCTGCTTGTAGGACAAGAGATTTCACCGCTGACCCACCACTATCTGGCGTTCAATCTCAACAGAGAGATTCAGGGCAGGCGCCGAACTGACTATCAAAACATCGTAAATGAAGTTGCACATGCGGGGGGATTGGGCTTTATTGCCCACCCCTACGGCGGAAGAAAGCCTCCACTGTTTCAGGCGAAAGCTCACGCATGGACGGATTGGAGTATTACAGGCTACACAGGGCTCGAAATCTGGTCTTACATGATCGATTGGATCGATAGCGTCAATATATTGACGTTTATGTACTACTATTTTTACCCAGAAAAAGCAATCACTGGCCCACGCCCTGAAGCTTTGCGCAAATGGGATGAAGTTGCACAGCGCCGCCATGTTGTTGGCATTGGGTCCACCGACGCTCATGCAAAGCCACTCCCAATTTTTCGTTTCATCAAGTTTTTTCCCTACGAGTTTCTCTTCCGAACCATTCGGACACACCTCCTACTCGACACCCCTTTACCCACACAATCCCTTCCTGAAAGCAAACGGCTGATTTATGACGCCCTTAGAGCGGGACACTGTTTTATCGCTTACGATCTCCTTGCCGATTCGATGGGATTCACATTTACGGCGGAGATGAAAGGCGTGCCTCTGCTGATGGGCGATGAAGCTATCTTTGATGGAGCAGCGGATCTCCGGATCGCTGCCCCCCAACCTGCAAACATTCGACTCATTCGAGATGGACGCCCCATCCACAACGCCAACGGCAAATCCTTACGCTTCCCCATCGATCAAGCGGGTGTCTATCGCGTCGAGGTTTACTATAAAGGTCAGCCTTGGATCTTTTCCAACCCCATCTTTCTGCGTGAAGCGTAAAATGTAACAGATCTTTCCATTGCATTTCCTTATTCCCACGGGGTCATTTAGTTTTCAGCCTTTGAGCGTGACCGAACAATTAAATGCTCCTATTAATCCCACTCTGAACCTTGACAGGATGTAATCTCTGCGCTATCATATAAGTCAACAAATTAGGGGAAAACTATGGCGCAACGCGGACTTTTTATCACCTTTGAAGGGACAGACGGTTCAGGGAAAACGATACAGATCCAACGGCTATCGGCAGATCTGATACGAGCCGGCCATGCGGTGTGCGTAACACGCGAACCGGGCGGTACGCCGATCTCCGAGCAGATTCGTGAGATGGTGCTGAATCCGAATCATCGTGAGATTGCATCGACAACGGAGTTGTTGTTGTACGCCGCAGCGCGGGCACAGAATGTATCGGAGGTCATCCGACCTGCGCTGGAAGCCGTGAAGATTGTCATCTCCTCTCGGTTTACAGATGCAACGGTTGGCTATCAAGGCTATGGACGTGGATTAGACCTTGAGATGATACGCTACCTGAATCGGATCGCGACAAGCGGCTTGGCGCCGGATTTGACCCTTCTGTTGGATCTGCCGGTGGAGATCGGATTGCAACGTGCCCAGCAAAGCCGGGGGACAATGGATCGCTTGGAGTTGGAAGACATTGAATTTCACCAACGGGTCCGGCAGGGCTACCTCGCTATCGCAGGTCAAGAACCCGACCGCGTCAAGATTATCGATGCGCAAACAAACCCTGATTGTGTGTATGAGCAGATAAAGGCGGAGGTCGATCGTAAATTCAAGGCCATGAATTCATGAGTTCGTTTTTTGAACTCACGTTTCACGTTTTACGCATTACGCTCTATGAAACAGCCTATCATCGGACATCAGCAGATCATTGAACAGTTTCACTACGCGATTGCATCGAATCGCGTGGCGGGCGCCTACCTATTCGCTGGAATAGCCAATGTTGGAAAAGAGACTGTCGCCCTCCACTTCGCAAAATCGATCAATTGCTTAACGCCAAACGAGGGGGCATGCGGTGCCTGCTTATCCTGCCGTAAAGCCGACGATGGGAATCACCCTGACCTTCAGATTATCCGTCCGTCAGGGGCTTGGACCAAGATTGATCAGATCCGCGAATTGCAAAAACGGATTATTTACCGACCGCTTGAAGGGGTACAAAAAGTCTACATCTTGACCGAAGCAGAGCGGATGAATCTCGAAGCCGCAAACTGTTTACTCAAAACCCTTGAAGAACCGCCCGCCAAATCGGTTTTAATCCTCCTGACCACAAATCTTGATGCGCTGCTACCCACAATCCGGTCCCGTTGCCAAATCATCACGTTTCACCCGCTGCCGATTCCTGAACTCGCTGGGTATTTGATGAAGAGGTTCGACATTGAGGAAACTCAGGCGTTTTCAATTTCTACATTAGCCGGTGGCGCCGTTGGCAAAGCACTGTCGCTGCTTCAAGAGGGAGCGAGTTTCGATGAAGAGATCCCAGAGATTATCACTGCCGGCGATCGGTTAGATGCCTTTCGGATTGCAGAAAAATGGAATCAGCAACCGGAAGCACTCGACCACCTCGTGACATGGTATCGCGATCTAATGCTGCTGCATCAAGGAGCCCCCGCAGATCTGCTTACTCATGTCCATCATGTGGAACAACTCAAACAGCTGACAGCGCGTTACTCACGGCTACAATTGCAGTCGGCGATCAAGGCGATTTTTGAAACGAAAGTTTTGCTTCAACGCAACGTCAACGCGACATTGGCTCTGGAGGTTTTGGCTTTGAAATTGTTGCGTAAACCGTAGTTAGTTGTTTAAGAGAAGTTGCACACTTGAACTTAATGCCTTGTAGTTCGGCGATTCATCGCCGATGAACACCATTTCCAATGCCCGATGAATCGGGCAACTACAGCAGAGGCTCCATCAGAGAATCCGTAGGGAACAACGATCGCCGTTCCCTGCGGAAGGGCGTAGCTCTTATGGGTGCTAAAGTTCACGGATAGGAGGAGTTAGTCATGGCGTTGGGTAACTTACAAAGTACTATTGAGAAACTACGGAAAACGATTGAGGCACATCGTGGATATTTGGCTGGAAATGAAACCCGCACTCGGCAGGTGCTAATCGATCCGTTGCTGCGAAGGTTGGGTTGGGATGTGTCAAATCCGAATATAGTTCAACTTGAATATAGAGTGAAGGAGCAATGGGCGGATTATGTACTTATGTCAAAGGGTAAACCGGTTGCTGTTATTGAAGCAAAGCCGCTGGGAAGCAATTTAAAAATTAAGGTGATAGGGCAAGCTATCGCTTATGCGAAGTTGGCTGTTATTGATTACACGGTTGTTACTGATGGTGATAGATGGGAGATGTACGATGTCTTCAAGAAAGCCACATTGGAAGAGACTCTGTTAATGGAGTTGGAATTGTCTCAACAGCCGGCTGATAAGAATGCGAAGCAGGCGTTGGCAATGAGGAAGCTAAATCTCACCTCTAAGAAACCAGTCTTTGTGCGACCAAAGCCTCCACGGGATAAACCGCGAGTACAGCCGCCTATCGACCCACCAAAAGATACCGACAACTGGTGTTCCTTTGAAGATAAAATGTACCCGCCGGACGCTGATCCAGCCAAATTGAAAATAGGTAATAGCCCCGCAGTGACTGTTAAGAGTAAGAAATGGACGGAGGCTATTCATAAAGTTGTTGCTTGGCTCGCTGATGAGGAAATACTAAGTGCCAATGACTGTCCAATCGGCACAGCGACGTATACTTTCATCGGTCACAAATCGGTGAACCCTGATGGCACACCGTTCAAAAACCCACAAGAACTGTCGAACGGCCTTATTTTGCAGGGTGGCTATTTAAACACCCAAGCACGATGGAGTAAATTAAGGCAGTTGCTAGAGGACCTTGATGTGAATAGAAACACGATTCGAGTGTCCTATAGATCGTCAAGACAAGCCAATCGCTAAATGAAGTCAATGCGTCCAATTTGGGTTGAGCGGATGCAGGGAACGCAGATCTGCGTTCCCTACGAAGATACAATACGCAGTAAGTCAAAAAGGAATACAATCATGAGTACATTCTACATTACAACACCGATATACTATACCAACGCCGAGCCGCACGCCGGACACGCGTATACAACAATCGCCGCCGACGTGCTCGCAAGATACCATCGTCTCAAAGGGGACGACGTTTTTTTTCTGACCGGCGTGGATGAACATGGGGAAAATATCCAAAAAATTGCTGACCAGAAAAACATCTCTCCACAGGCTTACTGCGATCAGATTGCTCCAACGTTCACGACGCTTTGGGAAAGGTTAAATGTATCTTACGACATCTTCCTGCGCACAACGAGCGAATTGCACAAAAACGGCGTCAGAAAACTCTTGAACACGCTTTATGAAACAGGGGACATATACAAAGGCAAATACAAGGGATACTATTGTCGTCCGTGCGAACGCTTTTTCACCGAAAAGGAGCAGGGCAAGGATAGAATCTGTCCAATCCACAATTTACCCTTGGAATGGGTCGAGGAAGATAACTACTTCTTCGCGCTTTCAAAATATCAAGACCCACTGATTGAACACATTCACAAAAATCCTGAATTTATTCAACCCGATAGCCGTCGTAACGAGATGTTGAACGTACTAGAGTCAGGATTGGAGGATGTGAGCATCTCACGGTCTTCCGTATCTTGGGGGATTCCTTTGCCGTTCGATACAGAGCACATCTCTTATGTCTGGATTGAAGCCTTGAGCAACTATGTCACCGCACTCGATTATGCCCAAGATGGGGAAAGGTTTCGCAAATTCTGGCCCGCCAACGTTCACTTGATGGCGAAGGACATAGCACGCTTTCACGCTATTATATGGCCAGCCATGTTAATGGCGGTCAAATTGCCAGTTCCCAAAAAAGTCGTCGCACACGGCTTCCTGACAAAAGATGGCGAAGCCTTGAGCAAAACGCTCGGTATCTTCATTGATATGGATACCGACATCGGGACGTATGGGTTGGATGCGTTCCGCTACTACCTGTTGCGCGAGTTCAGCTTCGGAAACGATGGCGATTACCGGCCGAGCCGCCTCGACGCCCGCTACAATGCCGACCTCGCAAACGATCTCGGAAACCTGCTTAACCGCACACTAGGGCTTGTATCCAAAAACTTCGGTGGTATCCCTGAACCGACGACATCGGGGGAATTTGATGACGAGATTCAACAGATGGCGCGTGAAACGGTTGAGAAGGTCGATGCCCTGATGGACCAACTCGTTTTCGATATGGTGTTGGAAACGATCTGGGAGTTTGTGCGGCGAATTAACCGCTATATCCAGCAAACACAGGTTTGGACGTTGGCAAAGTCGGAAGAAACAAAAGGGCGTATGGGAACAATCCTCTATAACAGTATGGAAGCCCTGCGGGTTGTTGCCGTCCTGATTTCTCCCTTCATGCCCGATACCGCCAATCGCATCCGTCAACAGCTTGGACTCGATGAGAACTTCAACGACCAAGGATTGGATACGGTCGCTGAGTGGGGAGGTTTGCCTTCGGGACTGGCGGTTGGAAAACCCGAACCCATTTTTCCTCGAAAGGATACCAAGAAGCCGAAGCGGGAGAGCAAAGGGACACCTGCCCAAGCGGAGAAGCCCACAGATGATAATCTGATCTCGATGGATCAGTTTCAGGAACTGGATCTGCGTGTCGCTGAAGTGATCGCTGCCGAGCGTGTCCCCAACGCAGATCGTCTCCTGAAATTACAAGTCGATCTCGGGAGTGAGAAGCGTCAAGTTGTTGCCGGCATTGCAGCGCATTACGCGCCCGAAGAGCTCATCGGGAAACAGATTATTCTAGTCGCCAATTTGCAGCCTGCCAAGATACGCGGTATCGAATCGCAGGGGATGTTGCTCGCGGCTGCGGATAAGAAAACCCTTGCCGTGGCGACGTTTGAGAAGACGATGCCCCCCGGCGCACAGATCCGTTGAGTCCACGAATCGGTGAAGCAATATAGTGTTCTGTCAGGTTTAACCTTGCGAAGGTTTCAAACCTTCGCAAGGTTTGAGTCCATCAATGGGAGAAATGTCGATGAAGTTCATCTCATTAAATCCGCTGAGGAAACGAATTCTGAAATTGCTTAAACCCTCGTTTGGACCTGAAGACAAGGTGCACAGCTCATTCTAAATCTGGCAACAACTCAGAAAGAAGTGACAGAGGTCTCCACTAATCTGCGAGCGGAGGCTTCGAGCGACTGACTCGTGATTCATCTGGGCCCTATTACGTTTCACGTTTTACGCCATGGAAACCATTCTTACCAACGGACAAGTCCCACTCCCAATCGACAAAGAGATCTGTGCCCGCCTTGAAAACGGTCGTGCGGATACATTCCTGCTGATCGTCCCAACTGCCCATGCCCGCCTCAAGTGGCAACGCGAATGCCTGGACTATGCCCCAAACCGAGCCGCTGCGGGCTTACACATCCACACACTCGAAGACCTCGTGCAACGCTTTTACAGACGTATTGGCGCCGGGCGAAGACAGATCTCCGTGGGTTTACAGACAATATGGATGCGCCAGATCCTAGATCGGGGTGAACTCCCGTTTTTGAAACCGCATCCAGAAATTCCCGTCCCCCAAGGAACGGTAACACGATTGACAAGTGCGATTAACCAACTCAAGGGGAGTGGCATAGATCCGTCTCAGTTGCAGGGCGATCTGATCCAAAGTGAGGAGGTAGAACGCGGTAAACTGACGGATCTCACCGCGCTTTATGAAGCGTATGAGGGATGCCTCAGCAATCAATGGGCGGATCGTGCAGGTGTTCACCGTGCCGTTTCAAACGACCTGTCCACATCTCCGAGTCGAACGGAAAAATTGATGACGACGCTCTTCCCCGATGTAGATCTGGTCATTGTCAGTGGTTTTGATGTTTTCTCCCCTCCCGACCTCTCGATTCTGACCGGCATCGCCAATCTGCCGCCGATGAAAATGGGCATCGTTCTCGACTTCGATGAGCAGAACGAATCCCTCTTTGGGCATGTGAAAGAGAACTATGACCAACTTTTGAGTGTTGGGTTTCAGACCTCTCCCCCGGCCCCTCTCTTACAAGGAGAGTGGCCGGGGGAGGGGTCCTCGCAATCCAGAATCCGCAATCAGCACTTCGCCCAAAATCTGTTCCGCAAGGACCGGTGGCTGCAATCATCGGATGAGAAACTAGAGCTCACGAAACAGATGACCCTCGTGCAAGTATCAGATCGGGTCCAGGAGGTGGAGCAGATTGCCAGGTTGATCAAGCAGTTCGTATTGCATCAGCCCGCTCTTGAACTCCATCGTGTGTGTATCACTTTCTACAACCTTGACATTTACGCGCCGCTCATTCGCGAGATTTTCCCGATTTACGGCATCCCCTATGCCCTGGATTGGGATGAAGGGCTTACGAATTCCCCGATCGTCGTATCGATCTTCGCGTTGCTTGATGTCATTGAAGGCAATGCGAGTCCGCGGAACAGACGTAAAGTCTTGCAGAGTCCCTACTTCTCGATTGATGATTGGAGTTCGATGATTGACAATTGCGAATTAAAGACGGAGATGCCTCCCCATGCTTTTAGCGCAGCCTTCGATCAGTTGATGGAAACCTTAAATGTCCGTCAGCAGGTTCTGAAGGGAAGTTGGGAAGAAAAAACGCTGCTCGCCGCACACGAGATCAATGCCTATCGCCGCTTCCGTGCCCTCATTGATGAACTGGTTAATTTTCTCATGGTGGAGTACGATGGGGAGCGTCATCACCGTCTGAACGCCTACGTCAACTGGCTCAGATTGATGGCTTCACAAACCACTTATCAATGGGGTAATCTAGACAACGATGGGGTTTGCATTCTGCCGCTTGTCCAGACGAAAGAATTGGATTTTGATATTGTCATCTTGGGCGGTTTGGTCAATGGCGATTTCCCCGCAGTTTTTCGCCCTGACGCTTTCCTGCATCCCAGGCGAAGTCGGAGTGAATCCGATCGGCTTCGTGAAGATCGCTTCCTTTTCTATCAAGCCCTCAAGCTATATCGCAAACATCTGTACCTGATTGCGCCACAGCGTGACGGTGAAATTGAACTGGTACAATCTTCATTTATTGACGAACTCCGGCGCGTTGCTGACATCCACACCCTCCAGGATAACACCACGGCCCTTTTTAGTACGGAGAGTTTCCTCAAAGATTACGGGAAGTTTGCTTGGGAATCCGCAGGGGAAAGAATGGAAAGCGGGAAAGAGGAAAAAAGCGAGATTTCTATCCTTCCATCCTTCCCTTCCTCCCTTCCTTCCCCGCCTTCTACGCTTTTGCCCTTGCTTGATTTGATCGAGCATAATGTGCGTGTTGAAAAGAGCCGCACAGTCACACACGACCTGCCACAATACGAAGGCTGGCTTATACGCGACTTGCTGTCTCGGACAAGCCGGCGTGCGCTTGAAGAACGGCGTGAAGGGGTTTATTCGGTGAGTCAATTGGAAAGCTATGGCCGGTGTCCGTTTCAGTATTTCTCCGATCGTGTATTAAGGCTGAACCGAATTGAAGAGGAGGAGGAGGAGGAGGGCTTAACAAACCGCGAAAGGGGGAGTCTGCTGCACGCGATCTTGTTTGAATTCTACGATCGCCGTCGTGACGAGCCGCCGATTTCCGCTTGTACGGATTCGGAATTTGAGGCGGCTGTACAGGAGCTCAGAGAAATTGCGCGAAAACACCTGAGTTGGGATGGGGTTAAACCGCGTCCCAGACACGGAGGACTGTTTTGGGAGATTGATGTGGAGACGCTCATCGGCGGGCATGGGCGGACGGGGGTCTTACCTGCATTCCTTGAAGCAGAAAGGGCGCGAAAATTTGAGGTACATCCCCAATATTTTGAGGTCGAATTCGGTTCTAGTGGCAGACCGGGACAAATAGATCCAATACTCGGCAGCAATGCGCCAATCGCGGTTGGGGAGGTCTCCCTGTCCGGGAAGATTGATCGAATCGAAGTGGGGGATGGGTTCTTCATTGTTGGCGATTACAAGACAGGGAGGGAAAACCCCAAAATCCGCGATATTCTTGAGGGACGCAGCCTGCAACTGCCAATCTATATCGCCGTTGCTGAGCAGTTGCTGAAGGGACGCTACCTTCGAGAAGTCAAAGGGGTGGGAGGCGTCTACTACGTTTTGCGGGAAGATAGCAAAGCGGAGCTTGGCATCGGGGACAAGGCGTACGATGGCAGGGCGTTTAAGGCGTCTTCCCGAAGCGGGCAGTTGTTGCCCAATTCAAATCAGGGAATTGAGGACACGCAAATGGTCATCGATTTGGCGGTCGAATACGTCAATCGGTATGTCGGTTCGATTGCCAGTGGAGAATTTCCATTGACCTCCCACGACAAGCAGCTAGTCTGCCGTTACTGTTCATTCAAAAAGATCTGTCGTGTGGGCGAGATTTTAGAGGAAACCGGATAAGTAGATGAGATAGCGGTTGATATGCTATAATTACGTGAAACGTGATGCGTGAAACGTACCACTGTTAAATAAATTATGACAGTAGGTCAATTTTCCAAAATTGACTCTCTGAAATCGCGTCGAGATTGGAATCTTGACCTACTGTCAAAACATAATTTACAGTGTACTATACCCATCAATCCACCTTTACTGTCAAAACTAATTTCACAGTGTAGTAATGAGTAAATAAGGAGATTCTAATAGTTACTAATGCACCCTCTCGTTCCCCAATTCTGCTTGGGGACAGATTTGTGCGAAGTTCTGCTTCCTCCTTTGGATTGTTGCGTATCTACAGTTAGTAGCAAGCTGATTGAGAGTTGGTATAAGATAAGGAGCAAAATCATCTATGTATGTTGAAGGACCTTTATCTTCGTTGACCCGTGTGAAGAAAGCGCGCTCCCTGCGTGCCTCTTCGTGGGATACAACCGGAAGAAATAACGATGCCTGGAGTATTCAACCTGACGAGGCGCGAGTGCTTGCTGAGATCAAGGGACCTGGCTGCATCAACCACATCTGGATGACGCAACGAGACGGTTACCGGAATGTCCTCCTGTGCATCTTTTGGGATGACGAAGAACACCCCAGCGTGCTCTGTCCACTTGGGGACTTTTTCGGTTTGGGGCACGAAATCGTCAATTCCTACGATTCACTGCTGTTTTCGGCGTCAACAAATGGGAATAACCAGTTCAACACAGGCTGTGCGCTGAATTGCTACGTGCAGATGCCGTTTAACAAGTCTGCACGGGTTGAGTTTGTCAACGAAGGCGATGAACCCCACCGTCAATACTTCTACATCGATTATGAACTTTATGATCAATCCCTTGGCGATGATGTGGCTTACTTCCATGCGCAGTTTCGTCGAGAAAATCCGTGCGACGGGTGGGGACACGAGATTCGGGTCAACACGCCGGAAGCCAACATCGTCAACACAGAAAGGCTTGCCTGGGATAACAATTACCTGATCCTTAAAGCGGAAGGACGAGGACACTACATCGGCTGCAATCTCTCCATCACCAATTTTCAAGGCACATGGTGGGGCGAAGGGGATGATATGATTTGGGTTGATGGATACAAGTGGCCGCCGGATCTCCACGGCACCGGATCGGAGGATTATCTCAACCAGGCGTGGGGCATACAGCCCAACGCATTTCGACACAATGGTTCGTCAATCTACGAGCGTGACACCAATGGCTATCAAACGTCGTATGTGTTTCATCTTGAAAATCCGGTCCGATTTGAAAAGGAAATCCGCGCCACCATTGAGCATGGACATGGGAATCATCTCCGTAACGGGATGTCTTCGGTCGCCTACTGGTATCAACTCGAACCGCATAAACCGTTTGGCATCCTACCTGTTCAGCAACGAAAACCAATTCTCAAGGATGAAAATGGGGAGTGGGTTATCGACGAGACTGCACAAACATCACAGTCGGAACCGGTGTTGAATGATGAAATGAAGCGGATGAAGGCGCAATGGGCGGAAAAACAGGAGAATGAAACGTGATGAGGAGTTTAGTAGTTCAAGAGTTCAGTCCCAATTTTCGGCGCAACCGAGTTGTGGATGGATCTTTTTCGGATGAGTTCAATCTGGCGACTAACCCCGATTAAGGATCGGGGTTAAGTTGACGGCTAATGAATACCAGTTAGGTATCACGCATCACGTTTCACGTACCTATTCACCACGATTTTTGGAGGATTTGAATGTTTACAATTTTTCACGGGTTTTTGGCATTGACAACCGTTCATGCCAATGAAACAGCGGGGGATCAAGAAAATCCACCCGACGAGGTTGTGCAAGAGAATCTATCGACGGAAGAAGCAGAGGGACCAAAGGTATCTTCCGATGATGATGAAACGAATGAATCGGATTTAAAAGTTGAGCAAAGTGAAGACACGCAACCCGACGATGAGCAGAATAACGAAGACGTGATAGAAACACATCAAACCGTAGACGCAGAAGAACACAACTTGGAATTAAACGATCGTACGGAAAAATCTTCCGATAACCTTGAGGCGGAAGCTGTCACGGAAGAAGGGCGCATGGAGGAAACCTCCGAAGCAAGTGAAGCAAAAACTGAAGAAGCCGAAGACCAGGCGGCAGAAGCAATCACAACAGATTCGGATCAGGAAACGAGCGAAGATGCTGAGATACCCCTCAGTTTTGGGGGTATTGATGAGGTGTATAATTTCGTCAATGAATTTCAGCACAGTCAATCGAGCAATGCCGAGCAAACCTCTGCCAGCACTCAGGATAGCGCCGGCGGCGAAAAGAAAGCGGCAATCTTTGAACACCCCCGCGCCGACGGCGATGCGCGAATCGAATATGAGGTGACGCTACCGCAAGTAGAATCCAACGAAAGTCTGATCTTGCACTTCAGCATCGGGTTGAGGGACGGCGTCGATTTTGAACTGCCCCATACGGAGCCTGATGGGGTACAGTTTGCCATCGAGATTTCAGGTGAACGCCGCTTTGAAGGCGTCTCCGTCGCCTGTCAATGGGATGAGCGCCTCATTGACCTTTCTGATTTCGCCGAAAGCACGATCCAAATTGCGTTCCTGACCAATTGCAATGGCGCAGGCAATACCGACTACGACTGGGCTTTATGGGGCAATCCGCGCGTCTTAAAGCTCACCTGTGTTTCGCTGCCGGTTGAAAAGGGCGAAACTGAACCCAAAATGAGACGTGGACTTGCGATGGGACTCTTAGAAGGCGAGTCCCCAGAACTCTCTGTCACTGAATTTGATTTGGAGACATCTACGCTGGTATCCGAAATAGTAGATAAAATCAGCCAACAGATGCAAGCGAAAGTGGGGGCGGCGATTGTAGAGCTTGCGCTATACACAGAGCAACCAAAGTTGGAGCTCGTAACAGCGGGACCGACTGTTGCCCTCATTGCGGCAAAGGAGGATTTTCAACTGCAATGCACGATTCGCAACAACGGGCTGGTTCCACTTGAGCCCATCCACGAAGCGACTGTCGCGATAAGTCGGATTAAGTTGCAGCGTGGTCGATCTACACAGCTACTTAGAACGCTCAACCCCGGTGAGGAAACAGCAGTGTCGTGGAATATCCGCAGCTTTTCACGTGAGTCGGTGACGCAGGTGTCTGTCGCGCTTCGGTGTCAAACACCGACAGGTGAGATTCGCCAAACCGTTGACAAGACGATCGCAATTCATCCGGCAATCCCCAGAATCTCTAATCAAACTGCTCTAGAGTTACACACCCATGATCTGAATGGCCATGTAATTACCGAAAACCGGCATTTGCGTGCGGTCTTTGTGAGGGGAAATCAAGGATTTGAATACTATCTGCTCTTTGCCGCGAAAAATGGGCGTTACCGGCAAGTTGCAGTTTGCAACGCGATCTCAAAACTCTGCTATCGTGACTTGGCGGGAAACATTCAACACACCCGAATTACGCCCTCCCTCTATCGTCTCGCCGGAAATAACCGTGGCGAATCGATTGTGTTGCTGTCTTCCGAGGAGAAGGACGCTGACGGCGTGCTCTGGTCTTATGAAGGACGTTTTTCGTTGTCAGAGGGAACAAAACGGATCAATGTGGAATACCGTCTTGGTGCCAATCAAGATCGGGAATTGATCGCTTTCAACGGGCCGATGCTCCACGCAGGCGAATGGGCGTCTGGCGAGCGTAAGACCTTTGCCCTTTTCCCCGGCTTAGAATTTCTGGAAGATGATGAACCGTCGTCGAGTACGCGCGATGCAGCCTCTCCGATTAACAACCGACTCGTTCCCCATCCCTATAAAATTACGGTTCCGCTGATGGCTATTGAGCATAAAAAGTCGCTGGTTGGCTTAGTGTGGGATGCATTGGAAACCTGGGATGGCGAAAACAATATGCTATCGGCGGCCTTTGCTTCGCCGAATTGGTATGAACACCAAAGAAACCACCTGATGGGGCTGTTTTTACCTACCGTTCCCGATTGGGTTGAAGAAAATCATCTGGAAATTTCGTGCTCATCCGATCAGATCGGACATCCCGGAATCGTCGGCGATGCCCGGACCTTCACGCCGTATCCGCTGAAAGCGAACCAGCCAATTACACTCAAAGCACAAATTATTATCGACGGAAACGCTTCCATTTTGGATGCAATCTCCCACTGGACAGATGCCTATGGTGTGCTTGAGCCTCTGGAAGCACCACGCAGTGATGAGGAGGAACTTCTACTTTCGCGGCACGGCTTCATGCACACCATATGGGACGAAAAGACAGGAAAATCTCGACACTGCGTCGGTTGGACACCTGGGAATGCACCGGGCTTTGCAACGCTGCTGTGGTACGATCACCTCGTCCAAACTCAAGATGACGCGGTGAGAGATGAATCGGTCAGGCAGCGGGTCCTTGAAATCGTCAAAAGTACGATTCAAGAATCTGGGGCAGGAGGACTGGTTTCCACTGACCTCTGTCACATTTTGAAATGGGAAGCGCCGTTTTACTTCGGGCATATCGAAGCTGGACTAGATCGGCTCAAAGAGATTATGGGCCGATTGATTGAGGTGCAGGCAGAGGATGGCAGTTGGCGTTTTCACCCAACCACGGATCGCATCAAAACGCTGGGGAATGAAGGGGATGTCGTTTTAGGGACTTGTGCGCATGCTGCCCTGATGCTGCTCAAACACGCTCGCGTCACGGGCGATTCGGAATCGTTGGAAGCTGGACTGAAAGGGCTAAAGTTCATGGAGCGATCCAGCATCCCGCGTGGCGCACAAACGTGGGAATGTCCGCTTTATGCCCCCGATATCCTCGCAGCAGCCCATGCCCTCGGCGCTTATGTTGAAGCCTACGAGAGCACCAACAAGAAACGTTACATGGATTGGGCGGAATACTGGGCAAAAGCAGGACTACCTTTCCTGTATCATTGGCATCTGCCAGTTCGACCCGGTATGCGCTTTGCTTCTATACCGGTCTTCGGTACAACCTTCTATACCCATTCCTGGTTCGGTGTTCCGGTTCAATGGAACGGACTAGTTTATGCCTACTACCTTCAGCACCTCGCACGACACAAGCCCGAAAACGGGAACCAGCTTTGGTCCAAAGTTGCAGAGGGGATTACTGTGAGTGCAATGTACCAGCAGTGGACAGAAGGTGAATTGAAAGGAACGTATCCTGACGGTTTCTACGGTTTCTGCACCGAGGGTCGGGGGCCACACATCAATCCAGAGGGTATCATGGTAAACCTCTATGCCCTGCGCGGACTCGATCCAGATATTTCTACCGCGATTCTCCGGAACCAACATGGGCGTATCCACCTGAGCACCGGTGCAAAAATCGAGGCGTTAGATTATGGTGATTCGGGCAGATTGACTTTCATGCTACGCTATGTTCAACACGAGACAAGCCATAGTATTATTACGGGATACGGCAGTAAATTCCGCAAAGCGGAATCCTCGGCGAAGTCGGGACCTTCGGCGATTCGGGGGCAAAACGAGGAGATCGCCGCTGTCGATAACCTCGAATCGGTTGAATCCGGCTGGGTTTATCGTGAGGAGAAAGACATCATCTTCATCAAATATAAACACCCAACTGAAGAGATGGATTTTGAAGTCCTTCCTCCGGCAAAAGCGGAAGCCACCCAAAATGAGATTGCGGGTGCGATCTAATACTATTTACAGATCTAATGGCTACTAATGCGCCCTCACCGTAGTGGCGACTTCAGTCGCTGAGGCGAGCGAATATATTTGCCACTGCCGGTTGGTCGCTGGCTCGCTAAATGAACGAAGGAGAATAACTGATGGCAGATTATTCCATTAAACTTGGCGTCGTTGGCTGTGGGTTTACGGGCAGACAAACGGTCTTTGCTGCCACCGCACTTCCGTGCATAACCGCCGTTGCCGTTGCAGACCTCTTTCATTACAAGTTGGCGGTGGAAGACGAAGGGCGGCGGCATACCGTAAAAACGGGCGATGTGGCAGTCCCTGAAGCGCTTAGACCATTGATCCAACGGTTGACGGCTATGACATGCTCAACCCGACGTTCATAGGCGCCGGCGTCCCTTAGGCTGAAAACAAGCTGCATCTGCAATCCGGGTAAATGAAAAGGAGCTTATTATGTCCATCAAAATCTTGGTTACAAGACGCGAAGATCCAGAAGTTGAAGCGATACTCGAAGATGTCCCACCGGAAGTCGAGATTCGCTTCTCACCGCCGGGAGCAGCGCTCGGCGATCACGTTTCAGATGTCGAAATTATCTACGGGGGCATCGGTGAAGCCGATTTCCCCAAAGCCAAATCGTTACGCTGGGTGCAACTACTGTCAGCGGGCGTCGAAGGGATGATGTATCCCGCCTTCAAAGCGAGCGATGTGATTCTGACCAATTGCCAGAAGCTGTACGGTCTGCAGATTTCAGAACATGCCTTTGCCCTATTGCTGGCGCTCACTCGCAGCATCCCAACTCAACTGGAGTTGATGAAACGGAAACATTGGGAGCGTGTCCCGTGCATCGAATTGGCGGGGATGACGATGGGTATTCTAGGGCTTGGCGGAATCGGTCGAGCGATTGCAGCGCGCGCAAAGGCGTTTGAGTTCAAGGTGATTGCCATCGATCCAGAGCCAATGGAAAAACTGGATACGGTTGATCAACTCGGAAAACTGGATTGGCTCTCGGAATTTATGTCGAAATCCAATGTCGTGGTGGTCTGCTGTCCAAGCACTCCTCAGACCCATAAGCTTCTGTCGCACGAGCAGTTTAATCTGCTGCCGGATGGGAGTTACCTCGTCAATGTCAGCCGAGGCAAGGTGATTGACGAAGACGCCTTAATCGCTGTACTCCGTAGCGGCAAACTCGCAGGCGCAGGACTGGATGTCACTTACACCGAGCCGTGTCCGCCAGAGAGCCCGCTCTGGACGGAACCAAACGTGATTTTGACCTCTCATAGCGCAGGCGCATCGCAGAACATGCGCGCCCGTGCCACGCGCCTGTTTGTTGATAACCTGCATCGTTATGTCAAGGGCGATCCGTTGGTCAACCTTGTGAATAAGCAAAAGGGATACTAAGGGGAGGAACATAATGCTTACGGAACAGCAAATCAGTCACTTTCAAACCTTCGGATTCCTGATCTTCCAGCAGTTGTTCAGTCCGGACGAACTGAACACCATCCACGCAGAGTTTGAACCTGCGATGGAGGCTGCATTCCGCGATGAGCCATTCGATGGAACGCGCCGGCATTGGCTGGTAACGATGGGATGGATACACCCTTCCTTGCCTCGTTGCTAGAAGACCCGCGATTCTGCGAGGCGGCAGAGAACTTTATGGCGACGACGTCTTCGGCATCGCCTCCGATATCAACCGTTACGTTGGGGATACCCACTGGCATCCCGATACAGGCAGCATCCATCAGTACAGCGTCAAATTCGCCTACTATCTGCAACCGGTGGGGGCGGAAAACGGCGCCTTGCGGGTGATTCCGGGGTCGCACAAGCAGCCCTTTCATGATGAACTGCGGCAGAAGATGAGCGAGTTAGAGCTTGGTATTCGTGACGTTCCCGCCTACGTCTTCGAATCGGAGCCGGGCGACGCGATTGCCTTCGATGTGCGGTGCTGGCATGCCAGTTGGGGTGGTGGGATTGATCGCTGGATGTGCGTCCTGGTCTACTACAACAACCCCAAGACACCCGAGGAGGAAGAAGCTACCCGAAAACAGATCATCGGCAATGGGATTGACTATGTCCCCTGGGCTGCGAATGCCGAAGGGAATCCTAGGCGGAAACGGTGGATAGATCGTATGCGAGAGTTGGCTCCCGAAGCGTTTTAACGGAAAGGAGTGGAGATTATGTTAACCGGTCTGTGGACGATTGGTATCAAAGTGCCGAATCTGGAACGAGAGTTGGCATTTCATGAGCAGATGGGCGCCGAGATTGTCCTTGATGAAACACTGGAATTTGATGGCGAATCTTTCCGTGTACCGCTGGTCAAAATGGGAGATAAATATCTCCACCTGGCGGAGAAGATGGTTTACGAGCGAATGCTGGGTGAGGAGCTGCCCTTCGGTGTAACGCACCTAGTCTACATTAGCGATCACCTTGATGAAGATGTCGCCAAAGCCGTTGAGAGCGGCGCCATCCTCATAGGAGACATCGCCGAGGTCTCGGCGGGATTTGGTGAGCGCAGAGTGGCGTTCATGCGTGCGCCGAGCGGCTGGATTTTTGAGTTCATCGAGATTAAACGCAACCTTGTGCCGGCAGTCTAATCCAACGAGTTGTTGAACCTTGCGAAGGTTTGAAACCTTCGCAAGGTTAAATGTCCAACTTATCTAATCACCATTCCTTAGTGGAAACAGCATAAGTATTTTCACAGGGAGAGTTGATGATAAAACTTGGTTGTAACAGCCTTGTGCGAGACAGAGACAATCCGGGCCAGTGGATAGACATCGAGACATCGATTTTCAGCTTGATAGGGGATTTCGTTCTCTGGATCCGGGCTATCTTTGCCGCGTCAATCCCATTGCCCAAGAGAAGTATCGAGTCGTTGAACGTCGGGTTGCAGATGTCCCGTTTGGCAAGTTGTTCGCTGCCCTTAAAAACGAGCCGTATCGCGAGCCAGAGTTACCCATTGATGGGAAGGCGTTGGTGCAAGTCATTACTACTGCTGCACAAGCTGATGCTGCCGTATCCCGTGATTCACAGCAGTCGGAATCTATGTGTGTGCTTACAATCTTCAATTCAAAATTAGTTAAGGAGTCAACTTATGTCTAAAATCCGACTGGCGATCATTGGCTGCGGCGGGAATTCCTCGGGCCATGCCCGTAGAATGGACGTCAATCCCGATGTACAGATTGTCGCCGCCTGCGACGTGAACACCGACATCGTTAAGGGCTATATCGACCGTAACCTACCAGAGCTTGCGCCGCGTCCAACCGCGTTCGATAATATCCCGAAGATGCTCTCCGAGACAAAACCGGACGCGGTGCTGATTTCCACGCCGCACACCCTTCACTTTGAACACGGCATGCACGCCCTCAACGCGGGGTGTCATGTCCTCATGGAAAAGCCGATGGTGACGTCCGCTCAAGACGCCTATACGATTGCCGAAAAAGTCAGGGAGACAGGGAAGGTGTTTGTCGTCGGTTACAACACCTCCTCCACGGCAAACTTCTATTACCTGCGCGAAAGTATCCGCAACAAGACTTTCGGGACGCTGGAGTTGGTGACGGGCTACATCACGCAGGCCTGGCTTCGCCCAACCAAGGGAACATGGCGGCAGAATCCCCAATTGTCCGGCGGTGGTCAAGCCTATGACAGCGGAGCACACCTGCTCAACAGCCTGTGCTGGTCGGTTGAGTCTAATATCGCTGAGGTCCACGCCTTCATTGACAACCACGGCGTTCAGGTGGACATCAACTCGTCCATCAATATTTGCTTTGAAAACGGGGTGTTGGCGGGCATCGTCATCAGCGGCAATTGCCCAAGTCCGGGCGGCACCCATGCAGCGTTCATCTTCGACAACGGCCGAATCGAGATCGACGGCTGGGGCGGTGGTTGGATTCGCGTCTATGACGGCGGGGAACTACTCGACCCACCGCCGATTACTGAGGACATGTCGGCGGGCTCGGCGGACGATAACTTCATTGACGCCATTCTTGGCCGCGCTGAACCCCGCACCAGTCCGGTGAACGGTATTATCCACTCTGAGTTGATGGATGCAATCTACGAGTCGGCTCGTACGAGGCTGCCCGCTCGGCCCAAACGGAGAGGATAGTAGATTGGGCTTTCGCTTCGGTCAACTTGTTCAGAAGTGCAGGGGTTCAGGTATTCATTTATGTTTTACGTTTCACGTTTTTACGCAAGGGAGGATAACCGATGCAAACCTATCGCGCCGCCGTCATCGGCTGTAGCCGAATGGGCGCATTTATCGACAACGAAGGGGGCGGTCACTTGGCAACTGAAGTGACCGACTACCTGGCACGGACGTTCCCGAAGTCGCACGCCGCCAGCTTTTTTGCGGAGGATCGGACAGACCTCACCGCTTGCGCTGACCTCCGCACAGAGGTCATGGACGAATTCGGGAAGCGATACAATGTCCCCAAGGAACGGCAGTACACCGATTACCGGGAGATGATTGAAAAGGAACAGCCCAACATCGTCAGTGTTGCGACGCAGCCAGAGCAACGCGCTGAAGTCGTTATCCACGCGGCGAAGAACGGCGTCAAAGCTATCTATGCAGAAAAGGCAATGGCGGCGTCAATGGACGAAGCGGATGCGATGGTGGAGGCAGTGGAGCGCAACGGCGTTGCTTTCAACCTGGGGACAAATCGCCGTTGGGACACCGGCTTCGACAAAATGAAAGAGATCATCGATAGCGGGGAATTGGGTGCCCTGCAGACGTTGATTATCTACGGCAACGGGTCGCTTTTCAACACTGCCAGCCATAACTTCGACCTCATTCTGCGCCTGAACAGCGATGCGCCGGCGTCATGGGTTTCGGCGCATTTGCCGGAGGGTGACCAGATTATCGATGGGAATATCGTCCGCGAAGACCTAAGCGGACAGGGAATGATCCAGTTTGAAAACGGCGTGACGGCGCATGCCCTTCTCACGCAGCTTGGCTGGGAAGCTGTCTGCGAGAAGGGAAGCGTCGCGAGCTCCAGAGACGGCGCGGTGTGGCAAATCCGTCGCCAAAGCCGGGTGGAGCCCTTCCCCAGATTTGAGCGCACCAGCAGCGGCGCGAATATCGTCAAAGACCTGATTCACGCCCTGGATACCGGCGAACCGACGCGCGGCGGGATGCGTGTCGCACACGCCAGCACGGAGTTGATTTTCGCGTTCATGGAGTCGCATCTGCGGAATGGGGCACGGGTCGAGCTGCCGTTGAAGGGGAGCAAGTTGCGTTTGCAACGGGATCGAGCGCCACGGCAGCCGAAGTTTAAGCCATGAGGCGGTAAGGAGGAATACCATGCTCACAGAACAGCAAGTCAACCACTTTAACACCTTCGGATTCCTGATCTTTCGGCAGTTGTTCAGCCCGGACGAACTAAAAACCATCAACGCCGAGTTTGAACACGCCTTGATGTCTGCGTACCACCACGCCCCATTTGATGGCACTTACAGACATTGGGTGCGGACAATGGGCCCCGAGACCCCCTTTTTCGTTTCGCTGCTCGAAGACTCGCGCTTCTGCGAACCGACAGAACAACTCTACGGGGAGGACGCTCTCGGCATTGTTTCGGATGCTAACCGTTACGTCGGCACCACGCGCTGGCATCCAGACCACCGTGTCGATCCGACTGAGGATTGCTACGGCGTCAAATTCGCCTACTATCTCGAACCGGTTGGTGCCGAAAACGGGGCGCTGCGGTTGATTCCAGGGTCACACAAAAACCCGCTGCACAACAACCTGCGGGACAATCTGGGAGAGTTTGGGTTTGAGATCTGCGACGTTCCTGCCTACGTTTGCGAATCGGAGCCCGGCGATGTGGTCGCCTTTGACATGCGCTGCTGGCATGCGAGTTGGGGCGGAGCGATTGACCGGCGGATGTGTACGGTGGTCTACTACAAAAACCCGGAGGGTCCTGAAGAGGAAGCGGCGACCCGAAGGCGAGCCGCCAACAGTGCGAAAGAACCGAATAATTCTGGACTCCCTTTTTCGACTCACCGTGATATCATGAGCCACTGGGCTGCCAATCATGAGGGAAGCGAAAAACGTCAGTGTTGGATAGATCGGGAGCGGGATCTCGGATTTTTCGATTATCTCCAAGCCTGAAGGTCGGACACGGGAAAAGCGCGGGAGCGCCGGAAGCAGATCCGTGTAATCCTACCTATAACATTCTGCTATTACCGATTCGGCGCCAACATTACATTTGACCATTTTTACTTCGCATCTCCTGTATTGTGTGGTTGATCTCCTCGAGAACTTCCGGATTGGTTTCCGCTTTTAACTGCGCCTGCAACGACTTTCTCGCAGCTTCGCCGCCGATTCGTCCCAACGCCCATGCCGCATGTGCGCGGACGAGCGGGTCGTCGTCATTCAACGCCTTTTCGAGGGCAGGCGCCGCGGATGGATGCTTCCAATTGCCGAGCGCAACCACGATATTCCGCAGAAACCCACGTCGCTTCGCACGCTTGATTGGGCTGTTCTTGAAGCGTTTACTGAACTCCTTTTGCGTCATGTTAATTAGTGAGAGCAGCTTCGGAGCAAGATTCCCCATCCGTGGATAAAAACCGCGTTCCTTTGTCGGCGTGGCTTTGCTATTCCATGGACAGACCTCCTGGCAGATGTCGCAGCCGAAGATCAGGGCGCCCATCTGCGGTCGAAGTTCGCGCGGAATGCTTCCCTTCAGTTCAATGGTGAGGTAGGAAATACACAGCCGGGAGTCGAGGACATTTGGGGCAAGGATGGCGTCCGTTGGGCACGCCTCGATGCAGCGGGTGCATGTGCCGCAGCTTCCACGCAGTTGCAGTGGATCGGCATCCAACTCGATGCTGACCAGAATGCCTGCGAGGAAGAACCATGATCCTGTCCGCCAGTTGATTACATTTGTGTTTTTGGCAATCCACCCGATTCCCGCATTTTGAGCGTATTCGCGTTCGAGAACCGGAGCTGTATCCACATAAACTCGGGTTTTTACTTCTTCTTCGGCAGTTTTTTGGATAAATTTCGCTAACTGATCCAGTTTCCCGCGGATAATGTCGTGGTAATCCGCCCCCCACGCATACCGAGAAATCTGCCCCCGCGATGGATCGTTGACAAGTTCCTTGGGCGGGTCGAGCGTGTAGTAATTGATCGCCAACGCGATAATCGATTTGGCTTCAGGAAGAATATTGCGCGGATGGCGCTTCAGCGGGAGATGCCTTTCGAGATAGGCCATCTCCCCCGCGTAACCATTTTTCAACCATTGTTCGTAAAGATCGATCATCTCACTCGGTTCAGCGGGGATAATCCCGACTAGCTCGAATCCGAGTTTCTGTGCCCGATCTTTGATCTGTTCGGTCAGAGTCGTGTTCATGGGTCTATGGATTGTGTGCTTATGGGCGTTAAACGTAAAACGTGAAACATGTTCGCCTATCCACCATTTTTCAAAGCCGGCTTGGCGGTCCACGCCTGCAATTTTGCCATCTCGATGACGCGCTTCCCTTCAAAGCCGGGATAAAACATGGTCCAATCGAAACGCATTTCCGCGAAATCGGATCGCCCCACAATTGTAGGAACATGGAAATCGGCATCCAGTGGAAGTTCGGCGGGCAGATTTTCATCAGCGGCAATGGCTTGCAACACTCGGGAAGCAGCTTTGAGGAAACTCCCCGGTGCAATTGCTCGCGGCTCAAGTACGATGGATGCAGGGACACGATGATCGTCGGTAAGTTTTTCGTTGACCCTCGCCGCCAAATCGAGTAGTGTGTCAACACCAACCGGTTCGTATGCTTCATCGAACTTCAGCGATTGTGTTGGACCAATCAAACGACGAATTGGTATCATCTGAGGGAGTTTCCCGGTTCGGCGGCGCCAATCCAATGCGAAGACAATCACCCCAAAAATCTCGGCGGGCGAGTAAGAGACGCCATCAACAATCTGATAGTTGAGCGCAAGCTGGATCTCCTCCGCAAGCTGGAGGAGGGTGGGTTGATCAATCCAGGTTTGCCGCTCCTTGTACTGCTCATAAAGTTGCTGGTAATCAATAACTTCAATCCCCTCTCCGACAACGTACGCCACGAAAGCATCGAAATCGCTAATCAACGCCTCAATCTGTGAGGAAGGGCGCATTGGAGCTGGTGCCCATTCAGATTTTGGCGTGTTCTTACCGTAGCGGAAATTGTCTGAAAATTTGTGTACGAACAAGCGCGCCGGGTGGGTGTATATCACGAGCGTTCCCTCCCCAATCTTATCACACAGATGACGGAAATCCGCCTTCATCTGTGCCAGGCGATCTTCCACTTCAAAATAGCGATCGAACGCCGTGTGGTAGCCGATGAAAAGCTGGCTACAGTACCACATCGGCTGACCTGGTGCGAACTCAAATGGGGCATCGCAAAACACGGGCAGTCCCATCAATGCCATGCCGTATGCGACCTGCGGGCCCCAGCTCTCACCAGGCTTGCAGTGCGCGATTGGGCGTTGCCCTAAAATCTCCTCGACATCGTGGATACCTTGTGATTCCTCATCAATCACGCGCTGTACGCCATTATCCCACCCCATCCCATCCAGATACTCCGCATGGAGCGGGTGGCGGGAGTGCCAATCAGAATGAAAATCGATCTCGTGCGCCGTGAGTGCGTCGATGATATCCTTGCGCCCACGATCTCGTAACACCCGTGCCTTCTCCCCGACGGTGCAGAAGGCGCCGCGACATCCATGTTTCGTCAACATGTCAGCCCAGATCTTTACGGTATCATCGATACCGGGGGTTTCATATTCTTCTGTGTCAAATGAAAAAATCAACTGCATGAGCCCTCTCCCTTGGTGTTGAAAACTGAAGCGTGGATTGTGATTCGTATTGCATTCTCAGGTATCAAGCGTTTGCTAATTCCTGCCCCAGCATTGAGGATCGGGGGACGAATGTAACATTGTCAAATTACTGTCCCGCTACAAACGGAGTACGGGGGAAAGACATCAGCAGTTCTGGGCCCTCCTCGGTCACATGACACACATCTCCGAGTGGAACGAACATCACCCCCGAACCGGGTAAAGAGAAAGTGGCGTGAACAACAGCGGTTGTACCCGCCTTGAGGGGCGTCTCGTTACTTTCAGTCATGTTCGGGCGCTCACTGTAGTCCAAACCGATCCCGTGTCCAATCCGTCCGCCTTGGATTTCCCAACTGTGTTCTGCCGCCTTTTCCCTTATCGTCCTAGCGATGTGGCCCACCGGGGTACCCGGTTTCATTACTGCCAAACCCGCTTCCTGGGCCTCTTGGGTAATTCCACAGATCCGTTCTAGCTCGGCACAAGGCCTTTGAAGCACTCCTGTAATAACCCTTGTAAACTACATAGGAACAAGCCGCCATCAGGTCTCCTTCCTCCAACACACGCATGTGGGGTTTCACTTCAAGTTTTACATTCGACCAGTCAGGTGGCGGCCCCGAAGCCAACCAGTATTTAGCGTGATCGGCGCCCTCTCTGCGGATGGCTCTTTCCATTTCCGCAACGATCTCAATGCCTCGAAGACCCGGTTTGGCTGTCTTGAGCATCGTCTCGAACCCTAGGTCGCTCAGACGGGCTGCATGCCTCATCATTCCGACTTCATCGGGGCTCTTGGCGTATCGCAGTTCCGCAACAATATCCCTTACAGGTTTGAACTTTTCGCCGAGCCCTTCAGATAAGCTTTGGTAGAAAAGGGTGGGGATGTTTTCAATACCAACGACCCCAATATCCTTTCCTCCGAGTCCATTCTCTTGAAGAATTGCCAGTGCTTCCTCGGTAAAACTGCGGGGAGCGCCGCTTTTTCTCGGATCGACAGCCACAGCATTGGGGTCAATAGCTCCCACCAACCGAACATCGTCAAGGGACGAGACCTCCAGGGCCAGTTCACGCATATAGGGCATCCCTGCAAACAGCAGGACCGGGGCGCCCTGGCGGGGAACGACAGCGGCCGAATCGACAATGCGGTCATGGTCTGCCCATCCGGATAGATAGGACACATGGCCAGTTTGGCCCCACTTGTGCTCCATTGGCGGCGAATAGACAAACAGAGCCCCCAGACCTTCCTCCTCTAAGAATTGTTGAATCTTCTCAAATCGAAGCTGATAAATCTCATTTGAAACTCTCTGAGTTGACATAAAACCTCCTTCTTGCTATTATATGTATTGGTCAATAACATGTTAAATACGGCGAGATTCACTGGAAATTATACGAATTATGGAGAGCGTGACATTTCCATTATTCCCATAATCCGCAGTGAATTGAGTTTATCAGTTCATTTTCCTGCAAGATGTATTTGACCATTATACTTCTTGTTATTACACTTTGCAACAGCATAAACACCGTTTTGGGTTGTCATTCTGAATAGCAACCTTTATATCTATACTATCACTAAACCTGTGAGAACCCGCATCGGAATTGGACGGTTAATCTCGCAAGAGTACACGCCTTCAAAAGTTCATTGAACTTTTGAACCCTTGACTCAACTTGCTGGTCGTTTTCTTGATACGCCAAATCGAATAGATTTTCTTACGTCTTTAGTGATGATACACTATACCTTTCAAAAAACGCATCTCGGAACTGAAACTACCTTTTGGGGCGCTTCACCTGGGTAAATTGGAAATCCGGTCCTTTCGTATAAGTTGCCCCAAGGCCCAGTCCCCAATCATACGGACCTGGGCCGGCTTGCTCTTCAGCCCACGCCTTTAGCGGAACACTATCCCAGTCGTCGGTAAACCAATATTGCGACGACGGTGCGTGAATCGGATCTTTGCCCATCGGGTGTCCACCGTCGCCTATTGCCCCCAGCAACTGTCGCCGGATTGGCGAACTGCGGGCGATTAGCGCTGCATTCTGTTCATAATAACCGCTTGGTCGTATCCATCTGGGTGTGTAGCTGATATACATTGCCTTGCGGACGCTCTTTGAGCGGTTTGGGGTCACACTGTGCAAGAGCGTAGGTTGCCATAGCATGGCGCTGCCGGCTGGCACTCGCAATTCAAAGATTTCCTCAGGCTCTAGCCACGACTCCCAGGTGGCGCGTTGCTCTCGGGTCCACTTGTAGCTCCCCGGCACGAGCAGAATCATGCTGTGACCGGGCTCGGTGTGATCGGAAATGTACCAGCCGACTTTGAAATCCAACAGCGGCATCCGGCTGTCTACAGTCGTGCCGGCAAATTCTTCTTCGTAATCGAAATGCCATCCTAGCGACAGGATGTCCGGATCTGCGTCGTCGGGCAGCGGCAATTTATAGTCAAAAACGCTATCGCGATTCTGAATGTTCCAGCCCACGGCATCTACGACCAACGGCAGGATCTTGGGATGGTCGAGCAGATCCAAGATGGCCTCGTGGCATGCCAGCCCATTGCGCCTGCTTACACTGTCATTGGGACCCAAGCCACGCTCCTGGCGAAGCTGGTCCGCTACCTCGTCCATTGCGGCCGACACCCGTTCTAGCTCCGGCTGGGTCAGTACACGCTCTAATACCGTGAACCCCTGTTCGTTGAGCTCATCTCTCTGTTGGTCGGTCATGGCTATAGGCATCTAATTACCCTCCACTTTTTTCGCGGGTGGGTCCTGCGTCGTTGTTTGCGGATGTTTCCATTTAGATATTCCTATCGTCTAACGTTTTAGGCAATGGGCAAAGTTTTGCTACTCAATCGAAGCTATACCACGCCAAATTTTGTCCTTGCCCTGTTATGCGAAGTACCCCGAATCAACCTTTCAAAGCTGTTTCCCTTTTTTTTGCAAAATGATGATTTTCCTCTTGGCTCTTCCCCAAGGATAGGGGCTATACTGAAGCTATGAACAAAGATAAACAACATTTACTCTTTATCGGTAGGTTCGCAAAAGCCTCATACCTCTCATTGAAAGCACTGAGGCTTTACGATCAAAAAGGCATCTTAAAACCTGCACACATTGCCCCGGAATCGGACTACCGCTATTATCGGATTGAGCAACTAGATATTGCAAGATTAATCCCATACATGCGCCAAATGGAAATGCCTTTGGTCATGATCCAGCAGATCCTCTTGGCAGATCCTGACGAAGTAGGAGAAATATTGAGGGATTATTTACAATCCTGTGAACGTCGAGTTGAAGTCGTTCGCAGAACCATCCGAAGTTTAATTTCTCACCTGAGAAACGAGGAGGTAACACCTATGTCATTTGAAGTAGACGTGAAAGAGGTCACTCCCCAACAGATCGTTAGTATCAGCAAACATGTATACATCGGGCAACTTGATAGTCATATTAGGGGGAGCATCAATTTTCTCAAAGAGTTCGTCAAAAGGCAAGATGGCGAAATCGTTGGGCCGTCGTTAGGCATTTATCACGCTCCTGTTAACCAGGAAGATTCGGTAAAAAAGTCAAGCAAGGTAAACGCACCGAGATCAGAAATCTTCATATCAATTTGCAATACATCGTACAAGATAGGAGTAATTCATTCAGGAGCCTGGATGGCGTACAGGGCATCATAGCTGCGAAGGAAAACCCTGCCGTTGGAAATCACGGGCGAGGCAGAAATCTCCTCACCAATGTCGTTGGAGGCGAGAATTTCAAACTCCCGTCCAGCCTTGACCACGGTCACGACACCGTCTCTCGCTGCTAGGTAGATCTTGCCGTCAGCGGAGACGGGCGATGCACGGTGCCGATGGCGGTGTGTTCGTTCTTTGTACACTTCGTCGCCAGTTTTGGCATCCATGCAGATTAGATCGCCGTTCTCCCGGCAGAGATAGATAAGCCCATCATGGATGAGGGGTGAGGGCACGTCCGGTGTGCCACGGGGTCGCGTCCAGAGATGCCCCTGCTCAGAGTTAGTTATATCTCCCTTCGCGTCCGGGCTGAGTCCGAGAACCGATCCATTCTTCGCGGAGGGAACAACGATGAGGCCGGGGGTCGCTACAGGCGAGGCAACAAACCGTAGAGATGGGTTGTAGCTATCATAAGGATTGAGACCGCCGCAGCGCCAGATCTCCCTTCCGTCGTCGAGTCTGTGGGCAGTGATGTAGTCGGCGCCGTGAACGAGCAGAAATTCCCGTGTTCCGTCACGATAGAGGAAAGGTGAGGCGTAGGAATGTTCACACTCTGCGTAGGCGTCGCTCTTACGCTCGTGCTTCCAGATCTCGCGCCCGGTGGCTTTGTCCAACGCGAGGACAAGCCATGCATTGCTGTGTATCAACTGAAGGTAGAGTCGGTCGCCATCAAGGAGCGGCGTGGATGCCATTACAAAGTAGAGCTTGAAGTGTCCATACCGTTCTTGCAGATTGGTCCTCCAGACCTTGGCACCTTCGAAGTTGTAGCAGGCGAGGTCACCGGTGCTGACAAATGCCCAGACATCTCGGCCGTCGGTTGATGGTGAGGGAGATGCGGAGTTTCCTTCGCCGCCGCGGACAACACGGTTGCCGCTCCCCAAGGTACGCTTCCACAAGATCTTCCCTTCGGTACTGACGCATAGCAGTACCAGCTCATCCCCTTCGGCTGAAGTCAAGAAGATACGGTCTTCCCACACAACAGGCGTGGCGCCAGCGGGACCGGGAAGCGGAAGCCGCCAAAGGATGTTTTCGGTTTTGCTCCACTTGACCGGCAAGTTGGTTTCGGGGCTGGTCCCATCATTGCGGGGACCGCGCCAATGTGGCCAGTTTTCCGCAACAGCGGATCCCACTGTGGTGAGGAGAACGATGCCAAATACCACAATTGACCAATATTTCATCAGTTTTGTAATCACAGCGATGTGCCCTCCAAATTCTATTGTGTGAAATAATACCTGATACACGCTCCAGGCGCTACTAGTCTGTCTATCAAGCGTTATTTCTCCATTCCTTTCTGTGCTGGTTTCTTCCTGCCCTTTGCGAATCTACGGAGATTGTTTTCGCGATATACGACAAGAATTTCTCCCGAAGATAACATGACTGCGCCGGGAAATGCTCTGTTGTGGGCATTGCCGCCAGCAATCGTGAAGTGTCGAATTGCTTTGAACCGGTCGCGCATTCCAGGGACGTCCGGCCGTAAGCCATGTCAATACAGAATTGCCCTCTGAAACGGATGTCCAAACGCGTATACTTTCCCTTAAAGTTTTCCTCCGCAACGCGGTTAATCTGCTGCTCCACATCACGTTTGACCGCATCTGGGATTTTTACTCCACCTGAGTCCGGATCAAAAACCCACTGTTTACGTCGTGCCATAACTTCCTCCAATATGTTCGCTGAAATTTCAATTTGCTTGTTATACATTATGGGGTTATCCTCAACCGACGCCGCATCTCCTCACTCGATATTCCACCCTCCGCTTCTTGACGAGCCCGTGACTGTTCAATAAGTGCAAGAAACTCTGGATCTGTACTCAACGCAATCGTTTCTAAATCCGCGTTTTCTAGTGCTATCGAAGCAGCGATTGGTTTGCCATTGACTGTGACAACCACAGGTTCTGTACTCACCTGCCCTGTATATTCAGCTAAACTTGCCTTCGCCTCTGCTTGCTCTATAGTCTTTATAAGTCTATTACCTTGTTTTCCCGAGTAGTGACCTATTGATAGGAGCGGCTATCGCTTTCAGCGCGACGATAGATGGCGAGACTCAGCCAGGGGCTGAGTTGAAAGTGATTCTCTTTGTACTAGGGAGTGCTAGAAACTGTCTGTGAGTCAATGCTTCACTGACAGTTTCTAGGTCATAACTTCAATTTCGGTTAATGATAAATAAACAACGGAATACCTGCCTGCGCCACAAGGGATTTGGTTACACTCCCGAAGACGAACTCCGACACACTTCGTCTCCCATACGCCCCCATGACAAGCAGATCGATTTCATGTTCTCGGATGTAGGACAGAATCACTTCATCTACCCTGCCTCTCAAGTGGACCTTCTCTAGCTGTACCCTATATCTACCAAAGTAATCGCCGAGTCTGTCGAGCAACCGTTTTCCACGATTCGCATCATTGTTGATATTCAGGAGGGTGATGTCGCACTGATTCCAGATGTGAAGCAGCAGAAACATCTGAATGGCTTTGGTGACTTGGACGCTGTTATCATAAGCAACAAGCACTTTTTTAATCTCCCTGACAGAATCGGGCACTGCAAAGACCGCCGTCAACCCCTTATGGAGAATTCGATGCAAGGTGTTACCCGATTCGTGTCTGATGCTATACCGAAAAAAGGTCTTCTGCCCGATCATAATAAAATCGTGGAATTTTGACTCTTCGATAATTTCCCGAAATGGGCTACCTGTCTCTGAATGGATTGTGTGGCGAATCTTTTTCTCCTGACAGGTTTTCTCAAAGTCTTTAAGGATTTCACCGACCATCTCCTGCGTCTCCTTGAGGTGGTGTTGCTCAGAAAGTTCATCGTAGCGCATCGCTCCGATCGGCGCGGGACCGCCTGAACGTAGGATACCCGGCAGATCGATTACCCCGATGCCGGTCAGTGAGGCGTTATGTTCAAGAGCGATTTGCGTGGCATATTCGACCGCCGCCTGAGAATAACTTGAACCGTCGAGACACACAAGGATTTCCGCAAAACTCAAAGGATTTCTGAGGGGCATTGGCAACCTCCGATCTAAATTGACATACACTGAACAATCCGTTTCTCTTAAACTCCTTTGGCTTCTGTTAAGAAATTGTGCAAAGAAACCAAGTTTTTCCGAAAAACTCGGGGTTTCCAGACAACTTTGCACCTTCTTTTGACATGCCCCAATGGTATTATTATTAGAGCGATTTAAAGCTAAATATAACATATCATCAATGGAATATCAACAGGAAATGCGTTTCGCTCGCAGGGGGATGTATGCTTGCTTGACTGGTTCGGGAAAGAAGTTATTAGCTATCACGTGAATGATAAGATTCCGGGCAAATTGGCCAGGGTGTTGCACGCGGAAAGACAGAACAACTTTACGCCAAAAAATTAGTCTTGCCGGGAACATCCGTCGAGAATCTGCGTCATAATAGGTGTATACTTGGCGGTTACACGACAATCCAACACTTGACACCCGGAGGTTCTAATGGCGCAAAGTGACGCGGAACTCATAAAGCGAACGTTGGAGGGCGATGACAACGCATTCGGCTTTTTGGTGGATAAATACAAGGGCGCTGTCCACGCCCTCGCCTACCGCAAAATCGGGGACTTTCACATCGCAGAAGACATTACGCAGGACACCTTCCTCAAGGCATATCAGAAACTATCAACGCTGAGGCACTATGCTCATTTCCCAGGCTGGTTGTATGTGATTGCGGCGCGGTGCTGTATCTCCTGGCTTAGAGAAAATCAGCACCCAACTCAATCTCTCGACCAGGTAGCGGCACAGATCGAGGCATCGGCTCAAAGAAATATGCTAATGATCGTTTGCGTAAGGGAGTCCAGGATGCGCTTGAAAGCCTACCTGAAAGTGACCGGACCGTTCTGACGCTACACTATCTGGGTGGAATGACCTACGAGAAGATTAGTCGTTTCATCGGCGCTTCAACCGGCGCTATCAAGAACCGTCTCTATCGCGCTCGACACCATTTCAAGGAGGAGATAATGAAAATGATACATCAAACTTGGGGGGCTTTCCAGCTTCCACCGACATTCACACAGCAACTGGTTGAAAATATCTGCCATCTTAGGCCAACAGCAACACCGAACGGCAAACCGCTGGTGCCCTGGATTACCGCGATAACGCTGGGCGTGGCGACGCTGTTTATCGCGGCTGGCATGTTAGCGACATCGCAATTCCAGCAACCTTATTCCCTCAATGCACCCGCCCCGACGAAGATGGTCGAATTGACGGATACCTCAATTATTGATACTCCCTTGCAGAAGCCACGGCTTCCAAATCACTTTGATGGAGATAGAAGTCCTGCTTTGGCTCTCGCAGCCGGCGAGGACGATACGGCGCAGACAGAGAATCCGCGAGGAAACATTTCTGGACAGGTTATCTATGCTGGCTCAGACAAACCTGCCGCTAACGTACCAATTCGCGCTGCTGGTATGGAGCCGGGTATGGGAGAGGAACCTATCACACACACGGGTATGGATGGTACGTATACCTTGAAGGATCTTATCGTCGGACCATACGTTGTCATGGTTGGTGATACTTGGGAGTGGCACGAAACTTTTGCTTGGCGTGCTCGCGCTCAGGAAGGTATTCATGTGAAAGCCGATAACGTATATACTGGAGTGGATTTCTTATTGACGCCGGGGGCGTTTGTAGAAGGCAAAATCACAGACGGTGACACAGGCGAACCTGTAGCAGGGATACAGATCCAGGTTTACGACGCCACGCATCCACCGACTCAGGGCGTGGGACATTGGCTCAAAACTGGTACAAATGGGCGCTATCGCTTCCGTGTGGCGCCCGGACAAGTAGGTATTTCTGCTGGCCCAACCAATACCAGCGCAGAATATTACTTTGCATATCCTGAGGGGGAATATAGAGGGGAAATCGTGGAGGGTGAAACGATTTCTGACATTGATTTTGTCTGTTATCGTGGGTATACCATACACGGCACTGTCCAGACAGCAGATGACGAACCGATGGTGGGAGCATCTGTCCGTCTGGCTATGGACACTGGATTTAGCCGTTACACGCAGACGGATGAACGAGGACAATTTAGGCTCAACGGTGTATCTAGCAGTATAAATGAGGTAATCATAGATGCCGCACATGATCTCCTACACGGACAAGGAACTTGGTCGAAAGGGCAAACAAACCCCGTCGTAATTACAGTTGCTCAGCGAATCACTGCTACTATTGTTGGTCAAGTGATCGACGAGAGTGGCAAACCAATTGCTCACGCCGACATTGGATTGGGTTGGGAGGAGGGGTACGGTGGGAGAACAACCACTTCGCCGATTGCAGAAACAGATTCAGAGGGAAACTTCACCGTGGGGCCGACATTCCATGGAGTGTGGTGGTTGGAGGTTGGCAGAGTCTATCAGGTTTATGCGAAAGCAGCCAACTATGGAAAAACCTCATCCGAATGGTTCACTCTGCAGGAAGGTGCTAATAACGTTCCAAACCTTGTATTGCCAAAGGCAGAATACTTCATCGCCGGACAGGTTGTCGACTGGCAGGGTCAACCTATCGGTGGAGCATCTGTGTTCGCTGAAGGTCCTCACACAGGAGCAAACAGCATCACTGATTCGGCGGGAAAATTTCGCCTGAAGAATATTGCTGATGACCGTGTACGCGTGTATGCATGGGATGCAGCTTATCCTCCCTCTAATGATAAAGCCCAATTCGAGGCAAACCGAGAAGACGTGCAACTGGTCTTGCCTCCCAATAAACCAATGTTAATAGATGACGAAGGCAACACAATAGAGTTTGGTTCTTTCCCGCATCCGCTGGAGGGCAAATCTGTACCTGAGTTGAAGGTTGACCGTTGGTTCAATACCGAACCGATAGCGCTGGAATCGTTGCACGATAAGGTTGTTGTCCTAAATTTTTGGTCAAGCTTTGTCAACTCGGAATCTTGCGCTGTCTGGTTCTCTGCGCTTAATCGTATCCACGACCAATATAGCGATAAAGGGGTTATCGTAATCGGGGTGCATACTTCTGCCGATCTCAAACATCACACCAATATCCAAGGAACTGTTGACCAAGAACAAATTAGATACCCAGTCGGAATTGCCACAAAAGATTCGCGGGATGAATTCGGTGCTACGTTCAAAGACTACTCAGTTGACTACTCAGTTGGATCTATTCCAACAATTTTATTCGTGGACAAGGCGGGTAAGATTCGATATCTGTTCCTAATCGGACAATCCCTTGAGGCAAAGGTGCTGGCGTTGTTGAAGGAGTAACCTGATAAATATATACCATTACCCAAAACTTCTAACTCTAAGTGTCAGGGTGCTGATAAGGTGCGCGTGAACATGGTTTACACGCTATCTCAATCTATCGTCGTCAAACGGACTCGGAGGCTGTTGCAAGGTTTGACCGGAGACAAAACGTAGCCGCCAAGTTTACGCTTGCGTCGTTCTCCCTTTATCGCTACCCACTTCAGCTATGTGTTCATCATCCTGCTGATAATACCTCCCAAGGACCTCATTATCCAGACTCCGTCCTTCCTCAATCACCTGCGCTGCAAATTCTAGGTTGATTGTCGTGAGGTTCGCTTCCTGTGCTCGCTGCTCGACACGGGATTGCGTGATGTTCCGCATAAATCCAGCCGGTACGAGATTCAGCCGTTCGCGGGCATCTGCCGTCCATTCAAACGGACTTTCAAATGTTTCTGCTTGGGAGGTATCGGCAGGTTCACGAGACTGTGCGACAGCTTTCAGTTCGGGCGCGTCTTCACGGACAGCGGAAGCCTCCTCCATACTCTCGTTAATAATCCGCATCGCAAACTCATTCGTGATGGTGTCGATTTTCTGGGTGCGTGCCGATTTCTCGATTCGCGCCTTGACATTACGTCGCATATAACCCCGCGGAACATTCCGCAACGCTTTCTTTGCCTGACCTGACCACTGGAGGCGTACACCATCGAAGGTCTGTTCCTCACTGACGCCGCCCTCCTGATCTGCAACCTTCTGGAGTGAGTCTTTATCAACCATCTGGAAGCGGTCACCGCCTGTGCCGCAGACAGGGCATTTCACAGGCTGTTGGTCGCGGGCGGCATACCCACAATCTCCACAGATGTAGGTTTTGACTGCATTGGACTCTAGTACTGTCTGTGTCGCAATCTCTTTGGCGACCTTGGTCATCCGTTCCGCGGAACGCCCCGGCATAAACGTCTCCATCGCTTGATCGATGACGCTTTCGGTGATCACGGAATGTCCACGTTCAATCGCAAAGCGGTGGACAGCGGTGCGTGCGATGCCCTGCACCTGCGGCGGTGCTTTCGCCATTCGATCCAATGCTTCCTGCGTCCAAACGACGGTCTCCTCTGCCTTGACATCAACTTTGGGAACATACCGGTGGCTCGACAGCAGCATGTTACACGGCGCGAGTCGCAATAAGTTTTCAGTGTTGCTGCCGATGTCCATATCGGGCTCGCTGTGGACGCCGATTCGCCCCAACACCAGCAGCCACGGTTCTGTTTTTCGGGTGTATTGCAAGATCTTTTCAAACGCTTTGCCGTCCAGCAAGGTAATTTTGAGGTCGTAGTTGTGGTCTTCCTTGGCGATGGTCCGGGCAATCTCTAAATGGGATTGATAGATTTTGGCGAGCCCGGTGTCGATGACCTCCTCGTGCAACTGCTCCTGCTCTTTGAATCGGAAGGTTTTGGAGGCTCGCTCGGTTAAGACGCTGACAACCGAATTAAATACCACATAGTGAAGATACGGATCATAGACACCAACCGCCTCAACCTGTCTATCAAATGCCTTGCCGATCCGGATCGCCGTTTTCAGTCCACCGAAGGATTCGGGGCTACCATCAATCCCGACGAGAATATGCCCCTGCTGTTCCACGATAGGCTCAGTATTTCTGACCACGAAGGTATCAGTTTGAATGCGCCGCGCAACCCGTTCAACGACGCCGCCAAGTAGGCTGTCCTTAACCACGCCCATGCCCAGGGCACCCATAATCACGAGGTCGTAATCGCTCGCCTGAATGTCCTCCACCAGCTTGATGAAGTGCTTGCCTTCGGGCATCTTCGCTTCAAAGGGAATCTCATTTTGAGCACATTTCTTCTTCATGACCTCCAGGTACGAATCGGAAATCAACTGAAGCCCCATCGTAATCAAGGTGTCATGAATGCGGCGCTGTTTCTCCAGTTCGGCTTCATCCTGATACTCTTCGGGGAGTGTGTACTCCATCTGCTTGAAGCGAACATCGTGCATCTTCGCCGCATAGACGTGGGAGCCGACGAGTTGCGACTGAAATTTTTTGGCGAACTCCACGGCGAAATCGACGCTCGCATCCGAATGTTCCGAGTTGTCAACAGGTACATAGATTTTCTTAAACATCGTTCCTCCTCCGATGTCAGTTTTCCATCGACGAATTATATCTTTTCAATCTTCGATTTTCAATCCTGATATTGCGTCGTGCTTTCTTTGCTGATGCTTACCCCAGTATCCGCCGAGGATGTGTCCTAAAATTGTTCCCATAAAAAGGTAGGGAATTGCAGTCCAATCCCAGTGTAGAATGAAACGGCGGGTGAGAATGTTAATGAGAATCGGGAGATAAATACATCGTCCCCAGGGGCGGGAAAATCTTCTGAAACGGATTCGGAAAAATCCGAAAGGAAGGTTGATGAGGAAAATAAGGCACGCAACACCTAGACGCGCCATGTTGAGGCTAAACATTTCGACCTGCTTGCTCCGAAGAAATCTCGATTATTTCAGCAAGGTTCTTATATCCCGCCGAAGTTGCTGGAGATTGGCTTTACTTCGACTTTCATAGTAGCCGCGTACCTTTCCCTGTCGATCGACGAGGGCGAACCGCGTGCTATGGAGAATTTCGCCTCCCTGATATCCGGCTGCCAGACTGAAGCCATCGTGGGCAAGTTGATAAATCGCTGCTTTCTCCCCCGTCAAAAAAGACCACCGACTGTCATCCGCACCATAGCGATCGGCATAGCGCGAGAGCACCGCGGGCGTATCCCGTTCCGGATCGACAGAGAAAGAGACGAAATAAACGTCCCCCGTCGCAAATTCCTCCTGAAGTCTCACCATTTCATCCGTCATCGGCGGACAAATTGTGGCGCAGCTTGTAAAAATGAAATCGGCGACCCAAACTTTGCCGCGGAGATCTGTCAACGCAAGGGGACGACCATGCTGATCGGTCAGGGAAAAGTCCGGCAGTTGATGCTCAATCATGAGCCGCGATAATGAACGCGCTGACTCGGAGGTTACACCGGACTTTTGATGAACCAATGACCGGATGTTAGCACCAAAGATACCAACAATCACGAGGGCTAACACACCCCAGAGGAATCCACGCAGCATACGTTCGTTGGGTCTGATGTCCTGCTCTGGAGATTTGACTTTGGCTTCCATAGGCGTCGTAAAATGTGAAACGTAAAATTTTCTCACGTTTCATGTTAATGCGCTGTGTCTACGGCTTGGGATTCAGCCTTGCCGGCTTCCGCTTCAGCATGGCGGGCATCTGCCAGTAGGTCTGGAAGCAGCATAAACACAAGAAAAATGCAGATGATAAACGGTGTCAGTGCAATGACTGTCAAGGTTTTCTGCTCGAATTTCAGGTGCATAAAATAGAGTGCGACATAAGCGGCTTTAGAACATGCCATACCGATAAGAAGAAGCACCGTCACAACCGTCGGCAAAGGCAGGTAGACGACGAGGACTTCAGCAATTGTGAGTACGAGCAGGATCCAAAATATCCTCATGTATTTCGGGTGTTCCTTTTCAGCGTGTTCCATATTAATTCTCCATTTCGTGATTACAGTAGATAGACAAAAGTAAAGACCATGATCCAGATAAGGTCAACGAAGTGCCAATAAAGCCCTAAGATTTCGACTTTGTGGTTATATTCCGCAGTGTACGTGCCTCGCATTCCCTGAATCAGGATAACAATGAGGTAAATCACGCCGCCGGTGACGTGGGCACCGTGGAAACCTGTGATCGCGTAGAAGGTCGGACCAAAAAGCTCGGAACCGGACACCCCATGCTTCAGCGATGTCAGGGTGAGACCGTGCTGGATTAAGTGCGTCCATTCATACGCCTGTAGCCCTAAGAAGATAAGCCCACCCAGAATCGTCAAGCCGAGATAGGTGCACATTCTTGATTGGTTACCATTCTGAATGGATTCGAGGGCTTTGACCATCGTGACACTACTACAGATTAGCAGGAATGTCATAAATGCTGTGAGGTTAATGCCGAGGACTTCCGATGGAGGTGCCCATTCTGCTGCGCCGGCGCGCACGGCACCGTAGGCGGCGAGCAAAGCCCCAAATGACATTGCATCGCTAATAAGAAAAAGCCACATCCCCAGCTTGCCCAAGCTGTCGGGCGTGAGGGAAGGCTCATAAGTATCGACAGAATGATCGAGTGTCGCAGTTTCTTCCAATTTTCACACTCCTTTCACATTTGAAGATGGTTTATGATTATCGCCCCGATTTGTGCGATTGCATATGTAGAATACGCCACCGCCAATCAGACCGGAAACAAGATAGGGCATCGCCATAAGAAATAGAATGCTCCACTTGAAACCTTGGGCAATTGGGTCATCAACCAGTTTGCATGAGGGACAGGCTTCCACAACTGTTGGCATTAGCAGTGCAAAGACCAGAATCCCTATTATTAGTGGAAAGTATTGACGAATCATAAGAAATCTCCTTATTCACGAAATGAAGATGGCAATCTCAGGCTTATAGCCAGGTGAAGACATAAATAAAGGTGCGCCATTGCTCGATTGGGAAATGGTCTGAATCGCGGATTGGCACCGATTATTGGATGTCGCCGATTTTTTATCCGCAGGTTCAATCGGATTCGACGTAAGACCTCAGCGAGTTTGGTCGAGCCGCTCTGCCGAACGGTTCTTAATCCGTGTCTTCCGCGTCATCGGTTTCATCGGTGATTCAGACAAGCAAGCAGTCCACTCGAGCTCCCTCCCACACAATTATGAACCATCCTGAGTTAGATTAAGTACACAAGTACATAAAGAATGGGCCACAACACCACAACAAACGCCCAGTAAATTGCGCAGACCTCAACGCCAACATGGTGATTGACCGAAAACCGCCCGGCTATCGCCCTAGCCAAGACAGCTAACAACCAAAAGACTGCCACCAGGACGTGCAAGGCATGGCAACCGATGAGGACATAGAAGATTGAGCCGTATACCCCCGACGAAAGCGTAAATCCATGATGCACCAAGCGAATCCATTCAGAACCTTGAACAATGAGGAAAACTATGCCAAGAAGCCCCGTCACGAAAAGCCAGTTTCTGAGCTCTTTCTGACGGTCTTGCCGAATGGCTCGCAGTGCCTGAAACATCGTATAGCCGCTTAAGAGCAGGATGATTGTATTCAGTCCGGTCACACCGATGGGCAAGCGAACGTCGATCTGCGAAGGCGGGGGCCAGGTCACACTCCCCAAACGAAACACAAGGAACGTCCCAATCAGCCCCGCGAAAAACATGATTTCGGCACCCAAGAGTATCAGCATCGCTAACCGGGCATTACTTATCGGTCGGGTTTCCCCTTCGGCGTATGGGTGTGATGGATGTTCTGAGTTATTCATTTGGAAGTATATTGATATTGCAGGTCTTCAGTTTTTTACCAGCGCAAGAATGGTTGCAAGAATAAATAGAACAACGAATATTGCGAATAAGAAGAGCCCAAGACGTCGGTTTCGACTGCGCTTTTCGTGGTCATTCATCTGAATTTTATACCCCCATTCTATTACGCCAACTTGTCAAGTGCCATCACCAGAAACACGAGCGGTAAGTATATCAATGAGGCGTACAGCAACCGTTTTGCTGCTATGGTCGATCGGGAAATTGATAGGCTGATGCCAAACGCAAGAAAGCCGATGCTCAACGTAAGAGCGGCGAAAAAATAAACGATACCAGCGATGCCGATTAACGTGGGCAGTAGTGCTACAACGAGAAGCCCAAGACAGTTGCTGACAATCTGTCTTCTCGTGCTCTTGCCATCAGGATGAATGACCGGCAGCAAGCGGAATCCCGCCTGTGCATATTCATCGCGGTAGATGCAGGCAATTGACAGTGAGTGGGGAAGTTGCCAGAGAAACAGAATTGCGAAAAGCACCCACGCTTCAATATTGAGTGTTCCTCGCGCTGCAACCCAACCGATAACCGGTGGTAATCCGCCTGGAACCGCACCCGCGACAGTACAGAGTGATGTCTTCTGCTTCAATGGTGTATAGACGAACAGATAGGTCACGACGATGGCTGAGATGACCAATGCGCTTAAGGTGTTCACGCAAAATGCCATATAGAGCAAACCGCCAACGGTCAGTAAAACGCCAAAAAACAGGGCTGTCGTCGGTTGAAGCCGCCGATCTGGCAACGGGCGGTGACACGTCCGCACCATCTGGGCATCCAGATCGCGTTCAAGGTACTGATTCAGGGCTAATACCCCCGCCGCTGATAGCCCCGTACCGATAATGGTGTGAATGAGTTGAAGCCAGTTGAGCGGCTGTGGGGAGGCGAGATAAAAGCCGACTGAGGTTGTAATCAGTATCATCGAAACGAGCCGCGGCTTTGTCAGTTCAACAAAAGCCTGCACTCGGCGGCGCATTTGGGATAGGTCATTGCTTAGCGTCTCTGTCGTTGACATCATACGGATACCTCATCGGAAACGAGCTCTCGGCTCGCAACAGGTTCTGATCTACTTGTGAAGCGAAAAACGTTCAAAGTCAGTACAACGGAAACGACCAGCATTAACGCACCGATCGCAACATGGGCAGTTGTGATTGTTACACCGGCGACGGGGGACACGACTTCACCAAAAGCGGTGAACTCGGCGAGGTATGCACCGACGCCCATAATCAACTGCAAGGCGAGCAGACCACCCAATAGCAAAGTAAGACGAACAAGGGATGAATTTTCCAGATAATTCTTCAAGATCCGCCTCAAGAGCAAAAATATGTGAATTGTTACTAGACCCGCGAAAAGCAGATGGGCATCCAGCCGATTTCCTGTATGCCTCAACACTGCACCGAAGATGAATTGGATGTAGATAAGGACTAACGTTATGAGACTCAAGCGTCTCAGACGCGAGGCATCTGTGGCTTCAATTTTCGCCCATGTTTCCAACCAACTGCGCGAAGTAAACAACACAAGACTCGTGGTCAGCGCAAAAAACGCCTGGGCAAAACAGGCGTGTATGATGGCGAGAACTCTGCTGAGGTTCGTAACACGGAGACCGCCCATCACCCCTTGAGCGATGACTGCGACAAGGGCAACAACGCCAAGCCATTTCATCCATTTCCGAGCATCCTTCACCCAGATTGATACCATCAACGCAATCGTCAGAAAGCCAACGGCAGCCCCAATCAGCCGATGGCTATGTTCGTACAGCACGCCATGCACGTAAACATCGAGCCGCTCGCCCGATTTAATTAGCGTATAGATGCGTTCATTCTCTCCATCCGTGAGTTTCCATCTGCTGCCTCGTTCTTCGGCAGAAATTATAACATTTTCTGACACCGAAATCTCGTTTTTTTCAAGCGCCTTCCGTAGACTCACGGAAAGGTTACTGTTATCCAGATCGGCTTGGAGATTTGGGTTGATACTGAACAGGAAGCCGCTGACCGTTTTCGACAACGGATAGAGAAACATGTTGTATCCGAAGGTTGTGGGCCAATCGGGGACAGCGAGGCCCGAATCCGTGCTGGTCACAAGCCCGCCCATACAGATCAGGATGAAAGTCGTCACAGCGGTGAGTACAGCAAGTCGATGAAGCCATGGACGATACATTGAGTCAGTCTTACCTTTCTCACGGTTTAATGGTTCATTAAAAGATTCAGTGTTTCCTGTGCCTTTGGAGACAGTTCTCCCTCCGCCATTTCGCTCGTCTCTTGAATCACGATGACCGCATCAATCGCAATTAGAGCTTCGTCCGGAAAAGGCCACGGTCAGTAGAAATGCAACAGTGACGATTGGAGCGTTTCTGCTCATGATAACCTCCGAGGTTGATTGTGTTTTTGGGATGATTGTTTGCCGCTCAGCGAAAAAGTTCAGTTGCAGCGGAAGTTTGCCGAACCCACTTCTGCATCCCCGTTGCATAGGCTTAGATAGGACGCAGATAAACGCAGATTCTGATCTATTTTTCTGCGTGTCACTTAGTTCCTGTGCCACCAATGACGATAAGGAACGCACTATCTTCGCTGGCATACACCGCGTGAAGGATGTCAGCCGTGAATGTAACCGCCTCACCTTGTTCCAGCGTGATTTTCTCAGCGCTTGTTGTAAATATGATGCTCCCGCTAAGCGTAATGACAGTGGCGGCGGCAGGTGCCGGATGCTCCTCAAGCGCAGTTCCCGCTTTGAGGACGGTCAGTACGACGGTCAGTTCATCCCCGCGAGCCAGTGTCAGCGAGGCTCGACCTGACGTGGCGAATGTCGCTTCTCTCATGAGTTTTTCAGCCATTGACGTAAGTGGAAACGGCTTAGTCAGTGATGTGTTCAGATCTACAGGTCTGTAGGGTCGTTCAAATGATGTGTTCATTGTGAAATCTCCGTTGACTGAATACTGAACTTTTCGATTGCTCCTAACAGTATACCAGAAATCGTGCAAAGCCACCGAACTTTGCCGACAACTCGGTGGCTTTGTACGGTGTTCCATATCGCATCTAATCCGCGCTGGCGCCGGCAGGTATCGGTTCTCCATGCACAGGTTCGCCGTTCGGCTGCGTCTGTGGAATCCAGTCTGCTTCAGCACCGGGCACGCTGTATTCATAGGGACCGTGATACACCTGCGGGATCTCCCCGAAATTGCCGTGCGGCACCGGCGTTGGCGCGTGCCATTCTAAGGTGTTCGCTTGCCACGGATTCCGTTCAGCAACCTTCCCACGGAACATACTCCAGAATACGTTGACTAGCAGCAGAATCTGAGTTGCACCCAAAATAAATGCGCAGATCGTAATAAACACATTTATCGGTTGCAGATGTTGTAAGAATTCGTACTGCATGGGGTTGGTGATGCGTCGCATGTGTCCTGCCACGCCAAGGATGTGCATAGGGAAAAAGACGCCATTAAAGGCGAGGAAGGAGAGCCAGAAGTGGATCTTGCCAAGTGTCTCGTTCATGTGCCGCCCGAACATCTTAGGGAACCAGTGGAAGATTCCGCCGAAGAGTGCAAACACACTTCCGCCAAAGACAACATAATGGATATGCGCCACAATGTAGTATGTATCGTGGATGTGGATGTCTACGGGTGAGTTTGCCATATAGATGCCGCTGAGCCCGCCGATCACGAACATGGAAACAAAGGCAAGCGAGTTTAACATCGGCACCGTGAATCGAATTGACGCACGGAACAAGGTGCTGAGCCAGTTGAAGGTTTTAATCGCCGAAGGTACGGCGATTACCATCGTTGTGATCATGAAACTCATACCCAATGCCGGGTTCATCCCGCTCTGGAACATGTGGTGTCCCCACACAACCCAACTGAGAAAGGCGATCGAAATCATGGCATAAACCATCGACTTATACCCGAAGATGGGCTTTCTGGAAAAGACAGGGAGCATTTCCGACGCCATACCCATGCCCGGCAGAATGAGGATATAAACCTCCGGATGCCCAAAGAACCAGAAGAGGTGCTGCCAGAGGAGTGGTTCGCCGCCGCCCGCTGGCGAGAAGAATGCGGTGCCTGCCATTCTATCAAAGAGAAGCAACACAAGCGCAGACGCTACGACTGGAAAGGCAAGTAACAGCAGAATTGCAACGATGAAAAGTGACCAGATAACAAGTGGGAGACGGAAGTAGGTCATGCCCGGTGCCCGCATGTTGATTATCGTGGTGATGTAGTTAATTGACCCCATCAAGGATGAGATACCCATGACAATGAGGGCAATACACCAGAGGTTCTGTCCCCAAATCACTCCGGTATAATCTGGAACCGAGGAGAGCGGCGCGTATCCGGTCCAACCCGCGGCGGCGTGCCCACCGGGGACGAAGAACCCGGCCATCATGATAATGGCTCCGAGCACACTCGCCCAGAAGGAAAGCATGTTCAAGGTTGGGAACGCCATGTCTCTCGTACCAATCATCAGTGGGATAAGAAAATTACCAAACGCACCCACGAGCAACGGCACGACGACGAAGAAAACCATGATAGTGGCGTGCATCGTAAAGAGCGAATTATAAAATGCCGGGTCTATCACGCCGCTGGGTATGCTCGTCTCCAACCAGCTTTCTTTATCGTCATCGAACCGTTCCTCCCACTTTCGGTCTGCAGCGGTTGCGACTTCGCCGGTCTCCTGATATGTTTTGGAAACACCAATAATCGGGAGTGGTTTATCAGGCCATGCAAGTTGCCAACGGAAAAGCAACGCAAGCCCGCCTCCGACCATGAACATAATCAGTCCATAGACTAGGAATTGTTTGCCAATCATTTTGTGATCTAGCGAGAAGATATACTTACTAACAAAACTCTCTTCATGGTGATGGTCATGAGATTCGTGTGCGTTATCGTTCATTCTACACTGACTCCTTTCTTTTCATTTCGGCCGGCTATTCTGCCCACTGTTCTCTTATCCACTCTGCATAATCTTCATCAGTATGCACCGTAAGGTATCCGAGCATCCCGGAGTGTCCAAACCCACAGAGTTCAGCACAGGGAATTTCGTACGTACCGGGCTTCGTTGCCTCGAACCAGAGGTTGATGACCCTGCCGGGGAGGGCATCCTGCTTGAGCCGCATTTGGGGAACGAAAAAACTGTGGATGACGTCTTGAGACGTGAGTTGGACGTGCACGACTTTGTTTACCGGTACGTGGAGTTGATTCTCAAGCTCCAGGTCATCGGTAGTCCCCAATTCGCCATCAGTCCCCGGATAAGTTATATCCCAGTTGAACTGTTTGGCACTCACTTGGACAACAACGTCATCAGGGTTGCTGGGGAACTGGGATGGGAATTTAATTTTGTTCCATTGTGGTAGGCTCAACATCGCGAGCCCAAACACAATGACGGTGGTCGCAACGGTCCACGTAATTTCAAGCCTCGTGCTCCCTTCAATGTATTCCGCTTTGCGACCTTCCTTAAAGCGGTACTTGATAATGAAGGTGATGAGTGTCGCCATCACGGCGAGAAATACAATCGAGGTAATCCAGTAGATGAGGACAAAGAGGTTATCCACCCCTTCTCCGAAAGTGGATACGTTCTCTGGAAGCCATTCAGGAAAATTCAGCCATTTCATTAAGATCTCCTTTCTGGATCGCTGAATTGATTAAAGTCAGTTTCTATCACGTGATATGAGAGTGGCGCGTAATTCCATAGGAGAGAAATCCTTTTCCCGACCATCAAGGTAAAGATGCTTCTCCTATAGTGGTAGATAATTATGAGCCCCTCTCCGTTATATTAACACGACGATATGCTGTTTGAGTCGCGCCCAAATACATCGCAACACAGAACAGGCTAACAACAAGTAACGATATAGTGAGTTGAGGAATCTCCCCAACGGCTGTGAGATTGTTGAGATAGAGACATCGGCGCAATGCCGCAACGCCATAGGTTAAGGGATTTACTTTCATGACCCATTCGAGCAACGGTGACACACCAGATACAGGGAAAAACGCACCGGAGAGCAACCAAATCGGAATGAGGATAAGATTCATAACCGCATGAAAGCCTTGCGTCGAATCCATCCGCCACGCGATCATTAGCCCCATGCTCGTCAGTCCAAAACTCAACAGGAACATGACGCCGACTGTTGATAAAACGGAAACGAGGCTGAACGACATGCCAACTATCGGCGACAAAAGCAGAAAAAGGCTGCCTTGTAAGAGTGCCAATGTTGTTCCGCCACATGCTTGTCCAAGCACGATTCCCCATCTTGAAACCGGGGCAACAAGCACACCTTGGAGAAAACCTTCCCGGCGATCTTGTACCACGGCGATGGTCGCAAAAATTGCCGTAAACAACAGCACAAGCGTCAGGATGCCAGGGTAAAAATAGACGATATAGTTTGTCCCTGTAGGAAGCCCAGATGGACGGAACGATGCGTTTAATCCGCCGCCCAGCAGGAGCCAAAAGACCAGCGGTTGGGCGATCGCGCTGACCAGACGGCTCCGTTGACGCAGAAATCTGATGATTTCACGCCACCAAATCGTCGCCACAGGGAGTATGATTCTTGCTATTAACAAAGTTCAGTTGAGTGCGTTGTAGGTGTCAAAGATGTAGAATCGAGATGCTATTCAACGTTTTCATAGGAGTTCGGTTGTTGCAATAGCAAACTAGCGCTCTCTCTGAGCATAGTCGTTGCGAACAGTTGTATTGATGAATGAGTTTAACCCTTGGCCGCTTCTAGCTAATTCCTTCATCTGCTCAATGTTTTGAGAGCCTGCGCTTGCATACGCGTACAGGTAAACTGAGCCACTAGAAAACTGGACCCTGATGAAATCTGGGCCGCTTTCATACGCCACAACTCCAGAACCTCCACTAAGATTTTTATAGGCTTCCATACAGCCCCTCCTATGTAAATATAGTTATATTTTGCAAGCCTAACGAACAAAGTTCAGTTGAGGCGGAGGGTTACAAGACAACATCCCGTCTGTTGATTGAGATTATAAATAGAACCTGCTCTTGACTCCGATCGGGGAACAAGTTTCGGGGACGGGCCTTATGTTGGAAGTTGTGCCCAGGCGGTGACATGCGGCGGCAAGATGAGCGGGCGTTTCGACGCAACAACTTCCGCCCGAAGTCGCTCGGCAAGCGTTTCCACATCGACCTCTTCAGTAGTCGCAATTCCGTATGCTTCCATGAGCGGGAGTAGGCTGCGAAAACCGTTCGCTATGAATTGGTAACCCGCCCACGTTTCTGGACCGCCCACCGGTGCCACATACCGTAAAGCGGGCTCAGGCAAGCCGGCATCAACAAAAGTACCGTACAGGTCAAGACCCATTCCAACATGCGCCCCTGAATGCCGAAACACCTCTACTCCCCAATTGGCTAACTGGTTCATCATGGGGGTATCCGGACGGGCAATCGACGAGTAGGCCGTGAAATCAACCTCCTGAAAAGCGACGATACCCCCCGGGCGCAGATGCGTTGCGATCTGTTTCAAGGCATCTGCGGGGTCAGCCAGATACAGCAAGACCAAGCGTCCGATCAGGGCATCGAAGTCTCTCGCCAGATCCAGAGTTTGGATATCCCCCGCCACGAATTGGACGTTTGTCAAGCCCGCTGCCTGCGCCCGCGCTCGGGCAGTTTCGAGAACCTCCGCGTTCATATCCACGCCGACGACTTCCCCCTCACCACCAACCAATTCGGCGGCAGCGAACGCCACATCTCCGGCGCCGCTACCAATATCCAGAACCTTCATCCTGCTAAAGAGGCCTGCCTCCCTGAGAAAATGCTGCGTTATATCCTCATACAGCCCTGACTGCTGAATCAACCGCTCTGTCTCCTCCTTGCTGCGTCCCATCGTATATGTTATATCGCTATTGTTCATGTCAATTTATCCTCCTTCTTATAATGAAAACAAACAGGGTTTTTCAGGATTCAGGGATTAGCAGGAAAATCCGATCATCCTCTAAAATCAATCCATTTAATCTTGTTCGTTAATTATGGCTCAATCAATTGATGAAACTGTACCTCTCCATCTCTAATCTGGTTAATGACCGCACTCTTGGCGGTGTGTCGGTTTTCATCATAGCCTAAGATAAGCGTCGCCCCGCTATAGTTATTGGTCGCCGCAATCTGGTCGCGGATCGCTGTTGGTGTCAAGTCGTCTGCACGACGCATCGCCAGAACCACGAGCCGGAGGGCATCATATCCCAGCGCAGCCCCTCCGTCGGGCACAACACCAAACATTGTGGTGTAGGCGGTAACAAATTGATGGGCGTCTTCACCCAAATCGCCCGGTTCCGCTTTGGCCGAAAAGCCGCTACTAAAGAAACTCCCGTCAACTGCCGTGCCAGCCGTGGCAATCAACGCCGCGTTATCCCAACTATCGCCGCCTATGAAGGTTGCTGTTATCCCGATCTCCTCCTTCGCCTGTCGAACAGCTAAAGGGACTTCGGGGATGAAACCGGTGCTAAAGACTACGTCCGGCGCAGCTTCGGCGATTGCAGTCAGTTGCACGGTGAAATCGGTACCTCCTGCCATGTAAAGTTCATCAGCCACGACCGCGCCCCCATAAGCGGTAAAGTTGTCAATGAAGGTTTGCGATAAGCCTTCCGAATAGACGTCTCCCTCGTGCGTGAGGACTGCGGCGGTCTGAGCCTCTAAACCTTGGGTGGCAAATTCAGCCATCACCTTTCCCTGAAAGTCGTCGGTGAAAGCCGCCATAAACACAAAGTCACCCGCAACGGTAACGGACGGATTGGTTGCAGACGTGGTCATCATCGGTATTTCGTGGCGTTGAGCAATCTCCGCGACGACCACAGCATGGCGAGAGCGGTTGGGACCGACGATTGCCGATACCCCCTCTTCGGCAATCAATTCCTCTGCTAGTTCCGCGACGTATTCGGTATCGCTTATGTTATCGCTAATGAGGCGTTGTGTCGGTATACCACGAGCGATCAGTTGTATCGGTATGCCCCGCACACCATCCTCTTTGTTCAGTTGTATCGTCGCCAATTCTGCACCGTACCGACTGTTGTTTCGGTTCGGTGTGGTATAGAGAAAGCCGATTTTAATGGCTCCATCATCGCCTGCATCTGATAATGGTGAAAGCAATTGTTGGACTTGCTCACACCCCCAAAACAGGGTGCTCATAAGGAATAGTGGGATCCAAAGCCGACCGATGAATCCGGGTCCAGGCAGCCGGGCGCGTTGATCTGTCATTGAAATTCTCCTGTAAGGTGCTAGGCAACGCGCAATGAGGGGTTTGCCCCGATGCTGCGATCGGGATTCAAAGCAACTTGGTAAATGGGATCTCACCCCAAATTGCGCTACTACGAACTTACGGCTCGATCAATTTATGGAACTGTGCCTCGCCATTGATGATGTGGTTGATGACCGCACTCTTGTCCGGGTGTCGGTTGTCATCATAGCCGGAGATAAACGTTGCTCCGCTATAGTTAACGGTCGCCGCAATCTGGTCGCGAATCGCCGTTGGTGTCAAGTCGTCCGCGCGACGCATCGCCTGAGCCACGAGCCGGAGGGCATCATATCCCAATGCCGCCCCTCCGGCGGGCGCAACCTTAAAAATTGAGGTGTAGGCGGCAATAAATTGATCCGCGTCTTCACTCAAATCGCCCGGTGCGACTCTGGCAGAGAAGAGGCTGCTAAAAAAACTCCCCTCAAGAATCACGCTATTCGTGGCAATCAACGCTGCGTTATCCCAACTATCGCCGCCGAGGAGGATGCCTGTAATGCCGAGCGTTTTTGCCTGTTGAACCACCAATGGGATTTCGGCTGAGAAACCGGGCAGAAAAAAAACGTCCGGCCCCGATTCAGCGATTGCGGTCAATTGCGCGGTGAAATCGGTATCCCCCACCATGTAAAATTGAGCGTGTACAACTTCGCCCTCAAAAGCAGTAAAGTTGTCAATGAAGGTTTGCGATAAGCCCTCCGAATAGAGAGATTCTCTGCGCGTGAGGACTGCGGCGGTCTTTGCCCCTAAATCTTGGGTGGCAAACTGAGCCATCACTTTTCCCTGAAAGTCGTCGGTGAAAGCTGCCATAAACACAAAGTCACCCGCAGCGGTAACGGTTGGGTTGGTGGCAGTGGTGGTCACCATCGGTATCTCGTGGCGTTGGGCGACCGCCCCGGCGGCCACAGCATAAAGCGAGCGGTTGGGACCAACGATTGCCGATACACCCTCTTTGGTAATCAATTCCTCTGCTATCTCTGCGGCGTGTTCAAGGGTGCTTATATTACCGTGAGCGATAATTGCGATCTCCCTACCATGCACCCCGCCCTCTCCGTTCAGTTGCAGCGCCGCTAATTCTGCACCGTTCAGACTGTTGCTTCGGGTTGGTCTGGTATACATAAAGCCGATTTTGATGGCTCCATCATCGTCTCCATCTGGTAATGGTGTGAGCAATTGCTGGACTTGCTCGCACCCCCCAAACAGGGTGGTCATTAAGCATAGTGAGACCCAAAGCCCGTAAGCCACCATGCGTCTGATAACAGATTGCTTTTGTGCGTTCTTCTGCTGATGTGTCATTGAAATCCCCATTTTTGTTGTAGCGGCGGTTTCAAACCTGTCCGCACTTGTTGGTTCTGTTGCGGGGGTTTGCCCAAACACTAAAACAACCCAAAACCCACCGCTTGTTTGCTAAGAAACATGACCCACAAACGAGGGATCGCTGACGCCGTCCTCCTCGAAGTGGCGTCCCGTCAGCTTGATGAAAACATCTTCCAACGTCGGCTTGCCAGAACGAACAGACCGAATTTCTGTTGGAAATGCAGCGACAACATCTCGAACAAATTCATGTCCCCGATGACATTCGATGCGCAACACCCCGTCAACCGAAGCGGCCGCATACCCAAACCTTCGGCTTATTTTCGGCGCCAGTTGTTCAGGTACGGGAGAATCAACGATGACAATATCTCCACTGACCTGATCTTTCAGTTCTTCCGGTGTTCCGATGGCGACCAATTTTCCCGCGTTGAGAATCCCCACACGGTCACACATCTCTGCTTCGTCCAAAATGTGGGTTGTCAGGACGATTGTCACACCTGCCATCGCTCGTAGATTTTCCAGAGATTCTTTCAATTTCCGACGGGCAATCGGATCAAGTCCCGTGCTCGGTTCGTCAAGAAGCAGTAGCTTGGGCTGATGGAGCAACGTCTTCGCAAGTTCCGCACGCCGTCTCAACCCGCCGGAGAGCGTCTCGGCGAGGTCATCCGCTCGATCTGTCAGTTCCTGTTGATTAAGCACCCTTCGGATACGGCGTTTCAACTCGTTTCCCCATATCCCGTAAAGATGCCCGTGATGCCGAAGATTTTCGGCAACCGTGAGTTTCAGATCCAAACTCGGATGCTGAAAAACGACGCCCAGATGCTTTCTGACCCGATACGATTCACGTGCCAGATTGTACCCCAAGAGCGTGACCGTTCCATGAGTCACCGGAATTAAGGTCGAAAGGATCTTAAAGAGTGTTGTCTTACCGCTGCCGTTTGGTCCAAGAAAGGCGAAAATCTCTCCCGCGGCAATACGAAAACTGATGCCCGCCAGTGCGCATCGGGCGCCGTAAGTGTGAGAAAGGTTCTCCACTTCAACCGGGGGCATCTTCAATTGATATTTGAAGGACACCACGATTTTTCCTAATGTCGGTCAACACTAAAAAAGTCATATTAAGAAATCGTGCAAAGACACCGAGTTTTTCCGAAAAACTCGGTGTCTCTGGGCGTAGAAATCTTTAGCCTTTACTCTTTGAGTGTGAGTGTAAAGTTCTGCATAACACTCCCACCGGCGGCGACAGTCACAGCGGCGGGAGTATCCTTGTTCGTCCCACATACCTCATGCCAGTAGCCAACCTTGTAGCTTCCCGGCGGGACGTTTTCCAGCTTATACTCACCTTTTTCATTACTGACTGCAAAGTACGGATGGGGGATGTAAGCAATCCAAGCTTTCATCCAACTGTGGACATCACATTTAACAGCCACAGGCCCCTCCGCCTTCTTTACCGCTTTAACCGGCATCTTCCGTCTGCTCCCCGGCTGCGATTTGTTAAACGCAGGGTTCACCCGACTAAAGACATGAACGTTATGCATGATTTTGTCGGGATTGATCATGGTCATCCGTTGACCGATCGGAAGGAGGCGCACATGCGGCTCAAAATGGCAACCTTTCTGATCGATCTGGTATTTGACCTTCGGGCCCTTTGGAAAATTTGCCCCTGACGAAATATCCATCAGATAAACGATGGCGTTTTTCAAACCGTTTCCTTCGCCGACCATTATGGATTCGTCAAATTTATCCGTTTTACCACAGACTTTCGGATCCTTAGTGATTTTGAGTTTCTTCATTGCAGGCGCGTCACCCTCAAACTTCACAACACCGGTGATGGCGCCGCCGTTGGAAACACTCCCAGCTTTATAGGAAGCGGGGAACACAAGCGATTCGACAGCTTCATCTCCGCCGGCTGCTGCGGCGTTGGTGACATAAATATATGCAATCAACAGGGTTAGGATTGTAGCAACTTGGGTTTTCATGATTGAACTCCTTTGGAATGTTTAAGTACTTAGATTGGTTTCGTTTTCCCTTCTCCGAACGGCGCCCTTCAAAGCGAAAAGAACACCGACAGAGATGAAGGCGACCAGTGGCGGGTAAACAAAACGCTTGTTTGAAGGGACAGGATCAAGGACGAAAGTATACCACGTTGAAATGGCTCGCTTGGTTTTCACATCGCCGTTAGCACCGTCCCACGCGGAGAAAGCGATGGGGATAAATAGACTTGGTTCAAACTGAAGGTCATTTTTATCGTCCGTTCTGAGCGCCCGCTTGACCCATAATCGGTACTGACCGTTTTCATATACGCCTTCAACCTGCATCTGGCTTTGGGACGATTGCACCGTCGCTTTATCAATTCCCTCTGCGTTCATCTCTGTGACTTTCTCAGGTTCAGCGACCTTCCAATGCCAGAGATAAACGGGACGACGCCCACCCCAGATGAAGTACGGTTTGGCATCCGTTGGGCCTTTAACTTTCACAGGGAACTGGATAGCAATGGCATCTTCAACGGTTACACCCGTTTCCTCGTCCTCCTGCGGAAGCGTTTTCGTCCGATCATCCCACGTAAAGAGGAAAGCAATCTCATTATCGGTATAGAACGATTTCGCCATCACAGAATCTATTGACGGATTGAATTGCCGCGGCTCAATGACAACCTGACCCACGAGCGGGAAGTAGCTTGCCTCCTCCATTTCGCTCCACGGGGCATCGTTCATGCGCGGCAGTTCGCCGGGGAGATATTGTGAGCGCAACACCTTGTCACCGACCGCCGACGCGGGTCGCGTTTCCTGCCCTAATGATTTCACATAATTTGCCAGGTGCCAACTCTTCTCGAAGATCGGCTTCATCGCATCGTCCAGCTTTTGCTGCTCTGCGGGTGTAATCTCTTCCCCCTCTTCAATCCTGAGCATGATGTCCTCGTACTCATAGGTTTTCTCTTCTAGCTGCGTGTACTCCGCTTCCTCCGCTTCGGTCATTTCATCCTTGTCTTCGAGCACCGTCATCCGATCTGATTCGGCGTCGGTCAAACCGAGTCGGAAAGCTGAAACGAACGCCGGCATCGGCGAGCCGGCAATCCCGCCGATAAACCGCTTGAAGATGTCTTCCGTTGTTGAGCCACCCCTGAAATTCCAACTCTGCGCCAGATTTGCGGGCCAAGTCCGGAAGCCCCACTCATCGGTGAAATCGGGGGCAGATGTGCCATCCCCTCGACCAACTGCGCCGTGACATTCGACACAGCCGAGGTTGGTGTAGAACGCTTCCCCCTTAGCAACGCTCGCCTCAGCGTAAGGTATCTTCCCTGACAAATCAATTAACCGTGGGGAAGCCTCTTCAAAGCCCTCGTAAAACGTCTTGATATGGGCGACCAGACTCCATCGCTCATCTTCGCTGAGTAGCCCCTCCCAAGCTGGCATAGACGACTCCGGCATCCCATTTGAGATGATGTTAAATAGGTCCTGATCTGTAGGCAGGTTCCCGCTCTCTGTGGAACGAATCTTGTAGAGTCCCGATGTGAAATCCCTCGGTCTTGGCAACAGATTTTTGGCTGCGGCCCCATCGCCTGCCCCCTCTATTCCGTGGCAGTGTGCACACTTGTCTTCGTAGAGCGCCTTTCCCGCCTCAGAAGCAGCGGGGGCACCCTTGCCTTGAGCAAAAATTGGACGGGTTATGATAGCGGAAAAGACAAGGAAACCTGCGATAAAAATAACGAGTGATTTCTTAATAAATAATTGGGGCATTATCAGATTACTCTCCGTTTGGTGCCGTCGTCTCAGGAGAAAAGGCATATAATGCTCGCCAGATTTGGAATACCGTGCTCTCATCATAGTCCGTCAATTGTCCTAAACGCCGGCTGCTATCGTCGTTTTCCAAACAAGCAATTTGGTTCATGTTAAGAAATTGTGCAAAGAAACCGATCCCCGCTTCCTCCCCATCTACACGGGGAGAACTTTGTTTTTTCGCAAAAACTCGGGTTCTCCCCCTTCGAGGGGCTTCTCAAACACGCTCTTAATGCTCTGCCTCGCCAGACGTCCGCGGCCGATACCCGGTGTACTCCGATAAAAAGAGAATCACATCCCAGATTTCCTCCTCCGTCAGATGGTCTTCCCAGACTGGCATCGCGGAATCCCAAGGGGTCGCACGTGACGGCAAACCGGGCCCACCCTTACTAATGCGCCAGAACAGAAAGGATTCTCGAAAGTTCGGGATGATGCCGGGGTCTTGGAAGTTTGCAGGCGGGGGGTTGAAACCGTGGGCGAAATGCCCCTCCCCATCAAGGTCGTCGCCGTGGCAGAAGAAACAGTTTTGATAATAGACCCGACGCCCGTTCTCTACGTGGGCCTTGAATGCTTCCTTGTCATCGTTTTCAAGGTGACGGAAGGGGCTCTTCACTTCTTGCGTGGGGCCGATAACCTTGTCGCGGTAGGTCAATTCATCGGGCGGTGCCGGGTGGGCAGTACGTAACACCGCTGGTGGATCTGCCTTTGTCGATACCTTAGAAAAGGTAAAAACGAGCATAACCAAAGGAATAAGGACGAACAATACGGTACATCTTGTCCTCTTATCGTCATCAGCCAACGTTTCTTTGATGGGACGCAGAAATTCTCGAAACCTGTCATCTTCAACGGATACGTGAACCAAAATCGCTAATAGAATGAGGCCCAGATACATTCCGATTACGCTGGCGGGTAACGGCACAGACCACACGCCCCCAATGAAGAATCTTAAAAAGAGCCAAAGTAGGACAAAGAGTATCAAGCATTTAGTGAAAAGTGACATCCGTTTCATGGTCAGTCAAATCTCCTTATTCATACGGCTTTTGGCTCATGTCAAAAGAAGGTGCAAAGTTGCCCGGAGAAACCGTGTTTTCCCGAAAGCTCGGTGACTTTGCACATTTTTTTACTTTTCAGTTACTGAGAGAAATTAGGTATTTCCTGTCCTCAACCGCTCCCGCCGGAGAGTTCTCCCCCTTTATGAAATTTGAAGAATGAATCGGGCAACGATCTTGTCGGTCGAGTTTCCAAACTCGATAGTTGCCGTGTCGAGATGTGAATCTCGACCTACAGGTTACCAGCGGGGGTCTGGATTTGCCAATCCAGACCCAGCGAAGTGAAAACTTCTACTATTCGGCGGTCTCCCCCACCCCTTCATCTAGAACTTCGCCTTCAGCCACTGTTGCGTCTATTGCACCTGTTAGGGTTGATAAAAATGCGAGCAGATCGCTCATATCGGAAACAGACAACAGGAGTGGGAAGTTATCGGGCATTGGGGAAGTCACATCAAGTCGTTTACCGAAAGCACGACTGTAAGTCGGTCCCTCGTCGATATCGAATGTATCAATGATCTGCTCTTCGCCATCGACATTTAAGGTGATTTCGTCCTCATTTTCCGACACCAACTCCCCGACAATCGGCTCATCGTCATCAAAGGTGATTACAGTCGCCTGAACCTTCACATTCGATTTGGAAACTGTCTGCGTCTCTCCGCCGACTTGGAGTGTGATGTTCTCGTCGTCCTCATCAACGAGGTCGCCGCTGACGGGAGTCCCTGTGTCGGCGGGCGTGACTTGAATCCAGAAATAGCCCTGCGCCTTCAGATTGGATAATTCCTCGATCGGCTCAGGGTCGAGTTCGTTCAAGAGAATTGTTTGTTCGGTTTCATTGCCGGCAGCGTCTTTCACGCGCACAGTAATTTTTTCGTTGTCCTGAGAAACGAGCGTTCCCTGAATAGAGGCACCGCCTGTTTTTACTGTGACAGAACCGTATCCGCTCACAATTTGGGCATTCGGTTTAAGGATGGACTCCTCGATATACCGCATGTTCAGTGCGGCGATCTCGGTCAAGTCAGGGGCGGCGACAACTTCAACCCCTTCGTCAAGCGTTTGACCGGCTGGCTTCTCGAGCCTCGCAACCTCGTGACACGCAATGCACTTTGCGGTATTGACAAAGACATTTTTTCCGCGCTCAACGTCGCCGGCGAGGAGGGGGGGCAGTTCCTCCACCACCGCTACCGCGCTTCCGATATCTACGGGCGGCTCGAATGGTGTCAGGTCTACCTCTCCGCCTTGATTTTGTAGGAAGGCGATAACGGTTTCGATCTCCAGTTCCGACAAACTGATTGGCGGTTTCCAGACCGGCGGCATAATGTTTCCGTAGCCGGGGACAAGGAATTTGTGTGGTTCATACACCGACTCAATGATGTATTCCTTAGCCGTTATGCCAGGTTTTCGCGTGGCGGAACGTGTCCCAATATCTGTCATGTCCGGACAGCGACTCTTTGGCGCCGAGGTATCAAGCGTGTGACAGGTGTGGCATTTCCCTTTTCCGTTAAAGATCGCCTCGCCGGCTTCAACAAACGCCTCCGGTGTCCGTTCTATACTCGAAAGGTCTACTGTCGCAGTCGGTGATGGCGGAACAACGCTGGCGGCAAACGCATAGAACCAGATGACCAGCAGCGAGAATGACAGCAGTTTCATCACACTCTGCCAGAGTATGATATTCGCTAAGGCAAAGATAAAAAACCAGGCAGACCACGGGAGCAGATTTTCCGAAGCGATTGGAAACGCTGGAGCCTTCGCGATGTAGGCAATGAAGCTCACTACCATTAAGATTAAACAGATGATTCTAATGGGCGTTTTCTGCATCGATTTCATCCTGACTGTGTTGGATTATTAATCATCCCCTGTGGCGGCTTCCCCCTCGACAGACGCATATTCCGCTTTTTTCTTGTCGCCCCATAAGCCGATCCAGAAAATGAAGCCGACGAGGGCAAAGAAAATCACCATAATCACGGCAATCACATTGACGGCATCGCCAAGCGCCGGTGTAAATGAATCCGGCGAGGTGTCGGGCATGACGCCAAAAATATGCCATGCCTCTCGGAGTCCCGACCGTGCGTAACCCATCAATCCCATCAGTGAGGTAAAGGTAATGGCGAGTAGAATCAGCACATATTGTGACCGGTCTGTCATCTGCCCCCAGTTGATTTCGCTTGAACGCATCGCTTTCCGGTACATGATCAGGTCAATCACCGTTACCAAAATCATGACGGCTAACGCGACCAGCACCTGAATCGGCGTCAGAACGTCGACGCGCAACTCAGCGGGGACTTTGAACCCTACGATCCCAATCGTAACAATCCCTGCGACAGCAAGCCCAGAAATAGCTGCGATGATGATATTGCCAGCCTTACTCCAACCCACCGTCGGCGTTTTACCGGATCGGCGGTAAAAAAGAAAGCTGAAAAAGGTGGTCAAGATGATGATATTGACAACCGTATTCTTTGCCGTCATCAAGCCGAATAATCCAACGAGAGGGTGATACTCACTTCCCATTGCAGCTTTCTCCCCGGGAGTAGCAATCAACGAGCGCGGTGTCATCCAGACCGCGACACATATAACAATGATCGTTACCATGTAGAGGCGATAGCGGGCGTATTTTTCCCCTCCTTCGATGCGGGTCATGCCAGACCAGAGGTAGTAATTCGCGCCGATGAACAACACGCCAATCATCACCGCCTGAATGATGAACAGCCACGAAAACAGACTCCCCATCATGTTGATGCCCATCGTCTGGTTAAAATTGTAGATTTCTCGACCCAACCAGTAGCCGGCGAACGGCAGTGGGATAAGACCACACAGCGCGATAAAATTGCCGGTATATCCCATCCAGTCATAGTGGGCCTTGTCTTCTGTCGTTTTGGCAACCAAGAAACGAAAGGCGGCATAGGCGCCGACGATTGCACCGCCGAAAGCCACATTTCCGATGAGACGGTGGATGTTGACGGGCATCCATGTATAGTTATTGACCGCCTGCCACATCGTACCGATGAATTGGCCGGTTTCGTCATGAAGCGGAATCGCCTTGTGTCCGGTCTTCGGACCCATAATTGCTGGGCTCGTCTGATATGTCAGCCATGCGTTCGAGACGAACATAATCGCCGTGCCGAACACGTTCAGGAGCACACCTAGAAACAGATGCCACATTTTCGACGCTTTGCCCTGCATCCGATCCCACCCGTAGGAGTAAAGGTAGAGCGTAAAGGTTTCCCCGAAGAACAGGAAGACGTAGAAAATCATCGTCGGACCGAAGATTCCTGTCATTTTGTTCATCACTTTGGGGTAACACCAAATGAGTACAAAAACCAACACGCCGCCCATCAGGGCAGTTGTCGAGAACGCTCCCATGCAGAGTTTGATGAACTCCTGCGCCATTTTGTCATATCGTTTGTCCTTTGTTTTCATTCCAACAAACTCAATGACAACTGCGAACATTGGGACCCCTAAGATAAAGGAACCGAACAGCAGGTGCAGTTGGGCGGCGATCCAGGCAGCGTTGCGGCTGCCAATCTTCGGGAAGGGACGGTACTCTGTGTCTGTCGCATCCTGAGCAAAGGCAGGCGCAATTGTCAGGAGCAGATAGATAGCAAGCAGCCCGAGAAAAAGGTATAACCTGTTTTTAGAGTCGGTGGGTATGAAATGCATGATCTTGTGTCTCGCAATCTGAACGGGCGAAGGGACAATAATTCGCCGCTTCTCGTTATGGCGGTGACTCAGCGATGTTACTTCGCGCCTTTTTTCTTGAAATCAGCATTCGTAAAATTGATCTCAAGTTCTCCGCTGGCAGAAACTTCGACAGCCTTGGCTTTTGTCGTTCCAAGCTCCTCGTGCCATGCTTGAATGCGATATTTGCCGGCAGGAACACCTTTGATTGCGTACGCCCCGTTATCGCTTGATGCTTCATAATCGTCGGAACTGACCCACTTGCCATCTTTGCCCTTATAACCCGTCACGGCGTAATAGTCATTGTCTGCGACAAAGATATATCCCGCCATCCAATTGTGGATATCGCAGGTGAACTTAATAGCCTCGCGCTTTGCTAATTTCAGGGGGAAAGCTTTACCGGGGCCAGGTATCAGCCAATTGGGAGCTTCGTTTTTTTTCGCATGGGAATGAACGTTATGCGCAACCGGATCGCTGGATTGTATATCCACGGTCGTACCTGCAACCACTGCCAGAACGTGTGGGGTATATGCACATCCAACTTGATCCATGACCGGATTTTTGGAAGGCGGTGTCGCCTTGGCTTTGCGTGCGCGTACATAGACAACTACATTCTTGATCCCTTTACCTTTGGAAACGACAAGCGCCTCAGCCTTCGTTCCTTTTACAGCGTTGATACAGTGCTGGTCTTTGGTTGCCGTCAGGGGCTGGCGCGTAGGTGGAGCCCCATCATACGTGACCGTCCCGATGATTGTGGCGGCAGACGCGAAGCTGATTATGAATATGAAAAGACTAAGTGTCATCAGGGTCATTACGGTTTTCATGATTTAATTTATCCTTTCTTTTTCTGAATACGATACTGCAAGGTTTTTGTAAAGATCGAACACTATAGTAGCATGATACAAAAAAGAGGACAAGGGTTAAAAACGAAAACATCACGGATATCCGTGACACGATGACAGGCGCATATTCCGCTTTTACTGGCCCGTCGAAGTGGGTCGGAAATTTCCTTTGAACTCATGGTAATTCCTCAGTTGTATAATCGCACCGACGGAAACGTGATTCTCTTGTTCCCTCTGTTCAATATTTCTGGAGATCTGCTCTGGCAGGGGATTGATATGCTCACTGAAATCATCGCCGAACTTAATCAAGAAATGGACTCGTGATAACCAAATGCTCCACGCTAGGTCGATTTCTGAGGTTTCACCATTTACGCATCACGCTTCCCAATTTCCTTTTCGTTTTCTATCCGCCGATCTATAGTAAATTCGCAGCGGCGTCCCGCTGAAGCCGAATGCCTCGCGGATACCGTTCATCAGATAGGCTTCATAATGGGGCTGGATTTTATTCGCATGACGCGCAAAAAGTAGGAATGTTGGCGGTTGGGTCTTGATTTGTGTGATATATTTCAAGGCGGGACGAACACCACCGGCGCGTGGCGGTTGATGAGCGTTTTTGAGGTGTGCGAGAAGGTTATTTAACCCGTACGTGGGGACGCTCGTAGAATACTCGCGATGAATGACGAGCGTGAGATCGAGAAGTTTCATCACACGCTGGCCCGTAAGCGCCGAAACAAAGAGCAGTGGGACATAGGACAATTGTGGCATTTGGTGACGAATCGATTCGACAAACTGATTAAACGTGGTATTATCCTTCTCGATCAGATCCCATTTGTTCACGACCAAAATACACGCTTTGCCCTGTCTGGCGATATAGCTTGCGATGGTTTTGTCTTGATGCGCGATTTCGCGAGTGGCATCGATAACAAGCCATGAAATATTGCTTTGACGAATGCTACGGATGGCACGCTGAACGGTGGCTTGTTCGAGTTGACTATCGATTGCAGATTTTCGCCGCATCCCCGCGGTGTCGATTAGCTCAAACGGCACAGCGTCATGCACGAAACTGATGTTCACGGCGTCGCGTGTTGTGCCGGGCCGCTCATCGACAATCATCCGCTCCTCGCCGAGAATCGCGTTGATGAGCGACGATTTGCCTGCATTCGGACGGCCAACGATGGCAACCTTAATCCCTTTGGCAGGGGCATCGGGACTTTCTATTTCTGCTTCCGGCATGGCGAACACAACTTCGTCAAGCAGAATGTTAATCCCCATGTTCTGGGCGCACGAGATAAACAAAGGGTCACCCAAGCCAAGTTGATAAAACTCCGTTCCTTCGGTTTCCAGCCTCACATTATCCGCTTTATTGACGACGACGAAGATCTGCTTGTCCGTCTTTCGCAGCATGTCTGCAATCAGCAGGTCTTGCGGCATGATGCCTGTCTTTGCGTCAACCACAAACAGGATCGCCGTCGCTTCATTCAACGCTACTTCGACCTGCCATTGCACACTATCAATGAGGTCATCCTCCGGATCGAGATCTAAACCGCCCGTATCGACAATCGTAAAGGCGTGGTCGTCCCACTCAACGTCCGCATAGATCCGATCGCGCGTCACACCCGGCTGATCGTGGACGACAGCGATCCGTTCTTTGGCGATCAGATTAAAGAGAGAAGATTTCCCTACGTTGGGTCTTCCGACAATTGCAACGATGGGTTGTGCCATGAACGACGCCTCCTTTCTTGATACGAGCATAATGCGTAAAACATATTCATGCTAGTTGTTTGGCTTCTGGAGCGTCGCCAGATTCTAGCGTCTCGATAACGCCGGCGCCAACGCTATCACCCCAGACGTTGACGGTTGTCCGACATCGGTCAAGGAACCAATCGATTGTCAGGATCAACCCGATACCTTCAATCGGCAGCCCAACGGCTTTCAAGACAATCACCATCGTTACAAGTCCGGCCTCTGGGATGCCCGCCGCGCCGATGGCGGCAAGCGTCGCGGTCAGGAAGATGACCATCTGCTGGACGGGGCTCATGTCGATTCCATAGACTTGCGCAATGAACATCGCAGCAACGGCTTCGTAGAGGGCTGTGCCGTCCATGTTAATGGTCGCCCCGAGTGGCAGGACAAAACTCGCTGTCCGATTGGATACCCCATTTTCCTCCTCGGTTCCTTTCATTGTCAACGGCAGGGTCGCGGAACTTGAGGACGTGGAAAAAGCATTTAACAGCGCTGCCCCCATTCCCTTAGCGTAAGTCAATGGGTTTCGTCTCCCAATCAGAAAGAGGATTATCGGTAACACAACGATGCCGTGCATGAGGAGTCCGAATATGACAGTGAAACTATATTTCCCAACCGCAAGGAGTTCCGGCAGGAAGCCGCGGAAACCGCCGGCATCGCCAATGCGCCCGGCGATCAACCCGAAGATGCCAATCGGCGCAAAGATCATGATCCAGTGGACGATTCGCATGACAGCGCCATTCAGGGCGGAGATAACATCAGTGGCAAGCCGTCCGCGCTCACCCAAAATGGAAAGCGCCGCTCCAATCAGCAGCGAGAAGAAGATCAGCGGCAGAATGTCCGTGCGCACCATCGCGTTGAAAAGATTTCGCGGAATCAAGCCTTCTTTTCCAGTTGCCTTGTTTCCAATCAAAACCTCCGTTAACGTATTACCGACACTCCTTCCCTCTTTGCCACGTACTTTTCCAGCAACGGGCAAATCAATTTTTACGCCTTTTCCTTCAAGTCGAAGCTGTGGTTCATCGGAAACGAGTTGTCCCTCAACGCGACGAAATGGTAGGCGCGTGTCATCATCTGCGATGACATAAATCGTCTCAGCCACTTCAAGGCGTTCCCACAACCTCACCGTAGCCGAGTTTTCGGTCATCGACTGAAGCATGCCCCGCATCCCCTGATCTGGCAGAATCAGCACATACTTCTGGTCATATCGTGTCTTCTCCCAACTGCTGTTCGTTAAAGTCACCGTGCGGTTATTTTCGCCGCCAACGGTATAGGTAAATTCCGGGTGTTCCTCGCCGCGGGAGATACCTGCCCCTGGTTGGATGATGTTAACTAGGATAAGACCAATGAACACTGAAATCCCGGTCGTCGCCATGTAGTAAAGGACAGTACGTCCGCCGATTGAACCGAGATTGCGAATATCCCCCAAGCCCGTAATGCCAACAATCATTGAAAGCATGACGAGGGGGACTACAATCATTTTCAAAGCGTTCAGAAATATATCGCCGAGCAGCGTCGTCTTCACCGCGAAGTTTGGCAGCCATCCGCCAACGACAAGTCCAACAATGATGGCGATGACGATGCCAACGAGGATGCGTTGGCTGCCACCTTCTGTTGATGCCTCCGAAGATGTAGGGGGATTTGTTTGAGCCATTTTAGGGGAATTTGTTTGAGCCATTTGTTGATACCTCCTTCAGTTACCACATCTTTATGTTTTACTCAATATAACTTCTTTGATAAACGTCAGAAGATCTTGCTGTTGCTCATGGGTTAGATAGTAGGAAAACGCAGGCATATCCTTCTTTCCAAAGTTAATGCTATGGATGAGTTGTTCGTCACTGCGTTCCTCCCAAAACGCCGCTGTCGTCAGATTTGCCGGTCTAAGCCGTTTGAAGCGCCCAATCCGACCATTACCTTCACCGTTTGCGCCATGACACCCAGCACAATATCTCGCATAATTATACTCAACCTCAGAGCCATACCTGGTGCTTGGATCAACTGTGCGACAAAGCCAAATCAGCCAACTCAGGCTAGCGGCGATCATCGCAATGATGATTAGAAGATGTCGGATCATTTGACTGTAGTTAGGGTTGGGTAGAAGTCACTGCCTTCAAGTGCTGACCACGAAATTTCCTCCAGGAGCGGAGGACGGTTAAATACAAAGGGAATTCGGTCACGCTCCGAGCCAATTTTCATCAACCGCTCGGGGAATGGGTAATCGTTGAGGTCATCTGAAAACTCAATGACCTTTAGTAGGCTTAATTTTCTTGACTAGCCGATATATAGATTTGGCTCGTTCTTCCAAAAAAACCATGTAGTCATCATCGTATAGACCATCAATAAAATCCTCAGCATTTGGTATCAAGTGGTTCTCCAAGCTCTTAACAAGTTTTGGGTTCGCCTTTTTTAAATCACTCAGGTATTTAGAGGGAGCCTTTTTCCCGATTTTTATATTTGTCAACTTAGGTATCAATGTGCGATTGGCAACTGAGTCAATATGTTCAATTACTTCTTCGTTATCTCTGTATTTACTCCGCAAGAAAGAATCAGGGAAAATATGATGGGCTTCAAGGTTACTATTGAAAGACAAGCGATTGGTATTTTGCCAATCAATTAACCCTCCTTCACCAAAGTTAACCAGGTTTAGTATGCCCCTATAAAGAGAACTCCCTTTATTGTTCAGTGAAAGAATCTCTTCCTTAGAATTAATCTGTATCCGAAGTTTGTCGCAATATGTCCTATCCGTAGTATGTCCGTCGTTGGCTATTTTTATCAATTTACCTGTATCTTCGAGGATTACTTCGTTTGATGAACCCGAATACCTTTGAGAAAAAATAGAACCCCAATACCAGTATCGAAGGAATTCATTTTGCCTCTCGTTCATTTGGGAAAAATCATGCCCTGGAAATTCTCTTAGAAACATAATCAAGGGAATCAACATATTTTCATAAGGCATCCATGATTGAGAAAGTATGAAGTGGTTTTTGTAAAGCCAATCCAAACATTTTTGATATAGCTCACAAATTATCTCCCAGTGTTCGTTAAAGTCTTTGGCAGTCAAATTTTGAAGTATGTACGACCTAGCAATCTGACGATGTTGGCTCACGATATAGGCGATACACCTCACCACAATCTGAAGGTTAAGTAAGGTAAAGCGGTGTATGTCTTCAAACTCGACGGTTTTATCCCGCAGATTAAATCCACCGTATAATTTTGCGGTAAGAATATCAACGAAATTGAGTTGAATTCCTCTGCTGTTGCTTCTCTCAAAGAACAGAGCAAATTTTTCTTGGGTTGTGTCCAGCAGATAGTAGGAGATGAGTTTCTCCGCCTTGAATAAATCTTCTAACTTATTTAGGATTCCTAAAAACTTATCAAACAGTTCGTCAGATCGTTTTGAGTCTTGTGATACCCTTTTCCCAAACCTGGTGTTTTCAAAACATTCTCGTTTGTGATCCTCACGTTTAATCTTCCCTTCAATAATTGACCACACATCGGCAATCTTCACCGACAATCGGTCTGGGTTCTCTTGCCCACTGATTTCAAAAAGGAGCTCCTCAAGATTTTGTCTGTTGATGCCTCTGCTTGATGCTTCATCATCAAGTTCGTCGTCGTTTTTGGTAACAAACCAGACCGAGTCAGCTTCCGTGAGCGCACGATATATTGAAGTAATTCTTTGCTGACCGTCTAAAATCAAGTGAAAGTTAGTCGTTTTGACCTTCGCATTGATTTGCTCTTTAGTGTAATGCTCCTTTTTTAGTCCGTGTCTCCTTTTTCCCTTCTGTTTTCGAGGTCTACAATCTATTTCCCTTACAGTAATTTCAAATGAAGGCACACCATAAATCAGTGAACCAATGAACACTCCTCGCACTAAAGAATCAAATAGGTCATAAGTTTTACTCACTTCCCACACGAATTCTCTTTGGAATTCAGGCAAGATGATGTTTTTGCCATCAATATTCTCAATTAAACCCTTCAGTGACTCTGTGTTTGCCGTTTGAATGTCGTTTAACATGATTTACTCCTAAGTCACGTGATAATGCTTGGCAATAGAGTTAATTGAGGGGTGTGCATAGTAGTTCATTGGAAAACAGCCGCCATATGAGAGATATTGCGAGCAGGTAACTTCCATATGGCATTGGCAATCATAGCCACTTGCACTGATAACACCCCGATAGCTAAACAACAGCGTACATTGAAAAACCCCTTGACCGGTAACTGCTTCTGTTGAGGAGTGGTGCCTATCACTTTAGCAATCAAGTCAAACAACGGTTCAACCGAACTGCGACGTTTGCTTAAACAGAGACGCTGCTTGGGTTGGTTGATAAATCGATGATACGCCTTGGCAAACCGTCCCTTTGTCCATCTAAGTGCCGGGGTAATCAAAGCGACTTGTGCCTTCGCCCAACGACGGATACGGTCTGCTTGGGTATAGGCATCATCGGCAGTGAGTGTCTGCGGTGAAAGTTGTGTCAGAATCTCAGACGCTTTAGCATCTATCGCCCAACTTTCGGAGACCGACGCACGGTGCACAGTTATCAGTGTTGGGAACGCACCTTGTGTGCAGATAATGTGAAGTCCGTAGCCATAGACCCAGCCATGATAACCACTCTTGCTCCACGTGGCATCGGTGTCGAGGTTGCGTAGATGTTTAGGTGCTTTTCCTGCTTTGCGGTCAGTTTGATGCCAGACGGGTCCTCGTGCCTTAAATAAACTTTTGTCGGCTACCAGATGAGCCAAGTTGAATTGTTGGGACAAGTCAGTGGCATACTGACCGATAAACAATACAAATGCCTCTATCACTTCATATAATGCCTTATAGCGACGTGCAATCGTGGTTCGATGAGGGGGCTGTTGCCACCCCAGCATTTGTAACACTTCTGGGTGATTGATTAGCCACCGCCATTGCGTTTTGAAGCCATAGATGCCGTGAAACTGCATCAACATGAAGAAAATGATAAACGAGGTGGTTGAATATGTCAATGGTTTTGCGTGTGTGACACCTGGTTTGTCAATACGGTGTTGCATAAACTGCTCAAAGAGTTGCATAATAAGAGTGACATAATCAGCCAACATTGGTCTTTGTACCATATTGGGGCTCCTTTTGCTATGATAACAATAGGAAACCCTTTTGGCTTGATTATGTCAACTATATTTATGCACACCCCTCAGTTAATTGGAAATAAGCCGATTCTACAATATGTTGGGTAATAAACGACAATTTACTGCTAAATATTGTGGATTGTCGTTATTTCCAAATATGTCTAATGTACTTCAGTATTTGATGCGCCATGGTTTCTGACCTCAAACTAAAATCCCAAATCACTCACTAAGCGAGATGAGATAATCCCTGACAAAGCGAATCTGCTTTTCGGCGTCATTATCCGCGAAGCCTTCTACAGCCTGATACTCCCCACCAATCTTGGGCCAATTTTGAGGCATCGCTGTTCCCGGTTGGAAGGTTTGCGGATCTTTCAGCCATTCAATGACCCAATCCGCTTTGAGACGGTGTTTGGCTAAGGCAAGATCTGGACGCCCTGTCTTATCACTACCTGGGGGAATAACTTCGCCTTGTTCTGGATGACAGGAGATGCATTGAAGCGCATCAAAAATCTGTTTGCCAACACTGAGCTGCGTTTGATCCGGCGGTTGCAAAGCTATCGTTTCATACGGGAATGGCTCATCCGAAAGCGCCGAGAAATATTTAACAAGGGCAGTAGCATCATCATCCACCAGACCAAAAGTCGGCATCCGAACCTCAAGCCCATAGCGAATCGGGGTTGGACCTTTCAAAAACTCGAACAGCCAATCCGGGTAAACCTTCGCGCCTTGCGCTTGCAGGGTCGGCGGGGCCAAACGTTGCGCATTAGTCAGATCGAGTTCCTTATTGGCAGCAACGACGTTAACAAAATCGCCGCCCTTCCCTTCGATTTGATGGCATCCTGTACAATTGAATTTCTTGACCAACCGTTGTCCAGCATCAATCTGGCTTGTCTTTTCACTCGGTTGGTGAATGTAACTGAGCGGGTATTTTTCGGGTTGGAAGCTCTTGATCAGAACGGCGAGTGCCCGCGCATCGTCCTCGTCAATTGGGAATATAGGCATCCGAGAGACGATGCGGCGCGTCTGGTACCTTCTTGGATTGGTGACCTTACCAATCGTCCACCCATGCCAACTGTGTTCAATATTTGTCGTATCCCCGAAGTCAAGTTCCTCAACGGTCTTTGCACCGAACTCACCGAGGTCCGCGCCGACCTTTGACTCATTTTCAAACCCCGGAATATTGTGGCAACCAAGGCAGCCGTAAGTCCGAACAAACTTTTCCCCCTCAGCCGGATCGATCTCCGCATCAGGATATTCTTGACCGGCGACAGGAGAGGTAATCGGCGCTTTCAGGCTCATCAAATAAGCCACAACGTTATCAACTTCGGAATCGGTCAGGCGAAGGCTCGGCATAACCGTGTCAGGGTCATAAGACTTTGGATTACTGATCCACCGACGGAGAAAATTGGGAGTTACTTTACTGCCAACGCCCTCCAGCTTCGGTGCAAAATCACTCCCTAATTCGCCCACAGCATGACATGCAAGACAGCCTACCGTTTTAACGGTTTCCTCACCCGCAGCAATTGCTTCGGGAGATGTCGAGAATGTCGCATCAGCTTGATCGATTGTTGGATCTTTCATCTGCGCGAGGAACGCCGCGATGGATTTCACCTCGTCCACAATTTTGTCGATCGCACTGTCTTGATAAGGATATGGGGTTCCATCGTCCTTTTGGAGTATGATACCGTCGACTGTCTTGGTAACGACCCCGGTGTGCTTATTTCCATTTTTAAGATAGACCATCTGGGTCAGTTTTTCGACGGGAAAGAAGGTTGGCATTTTGGTATCCGGCAAATAAGCCGCTGGTTTTTTGATCCAACCTTCAAGCCAGTCAACATTATTGACTTTGCTTCCAATTTTGGCAAGCGATGGACCAACTTTGTCTATATTCGCCAATGCGGAGTATCCTTCAACAGCGTGACAACCGTGACACCCTAAATCTTCAAAGAGCCCCATCCCTTTTGAGAGGTCGGGCGAATAATCGCGTGTCTCCCCAGTTTCTGGAGATGGATAGTCCAACATCATGACGCCATCATGGCAGCGACGACAATTGGATTGCATATATCCTCGGAATTCTTCTGACGCTTTGCCGGTATGTTCATCTAGTCCCAAAACCGGTGTCAGCCAAAATTCCTTATGAGTCAGCGCATGTGCAGATTTCTGGGTAAGGGCTTGTCCTTGTCCGCCGTGACATAGTACACAGCCGAATCGCTCGACAGGGTGTTTGGCGAGAAGCACATCTCGGTGAGGGTGTGTACGAAGTTCAGAGTCGTAGCCAGTTTCATACGTAATTTCGACCACATCAGCGTAAATGTCCGGATCATTAAAGGTGAATGTCCCATCGTCGCTCAATTTATAACTACCTTCCTCCGCTTCCTCTTCATCAATCAGAACTATTTCGCCTCCAACCTTCACGAATGGATGCATCAATTGATAAGAGAGTTTGCTTTCTCCATCCCCTTCAACCGCCTCAAATGTCTCTTTAGCGGTTGCTTCATATCCACTTTTGTCCGTCGCAAAGTGGCAGGTTGCACATCGATCTGCCGTATAATCAAAATCCTGAATGTAGTATTGAACAAGCGATCGTGTTTTTGTGAACGGACTTTCGAGTAAGTCTCCAGCAATGGTTCGTTTAATACCACTTACAGAGTGAAGTTTTTCTTCGATTTTTGCAATAGCTACATGTTTCGCCTGATTGGCTTTAATCTCACCCACCTTTGCACGAAGCTCACTGGTTTTATCCGTCAACGCCGTGTCTGGTGGATTATATTTTTTGGCAAGTAGATATTCACCCAATGCTGCTTCAAGGTGCTCACTGGCCTCATACAACTCGGCTAACCCTCTATAAGCGCCAGAGAGTTTACGCTTGGCCTCCAACACAGCGTCAGTCAACTCTCCCTCAATCCGACTTTCACTTTCGTCCAACTTCCCTTTCCATTTTTCTGATTTCTCTTTTTCTTTATGATGCAGGGCATGTTGATATTTGTAGTTAATCGCGTCAGCCTCACTTTGCTCAAACTTGCGGTCTTGTAAGGCTTCATCAAGTTTTATCTTTGCTCTTGTGATTACGCTTCTCAATTTACCCTCTTGTTGTGGATCAATATCTTGAGGCTCTTGAATCTCAGGCAAATCCTTTTTTGCGTTTTCCATCTCGATTTTGGTCTTTTCGTATTCGTATTGATAAAACTTCCTTTGAATCTCCTTCCATGGTCGTCTTGCAACCGTTTCATCAAAAAACCCCCACAGGGTAACAAGCCCCAATAATCCGGAAAGGAGGAAAAATAGGGCTGAGTAAGATTTTTCTTCGACTGGGATTTCTTGTTTGCTCCTCACGACTTCTATTAACTCCTTATCGTTAGCGTATAGATTTATGAGGCGATAAGCCTATATCCCTGTTAGATATTGAACCATGGTGTCACCCAGATGTATTTGATATTTCCTACCCATCGGAGAATCATTTTGATCGGTAATGAAAGCATCGTTAAAAACAGAAATGAAGTGACAATGTATCGCACCAATCCAAGCTCTTGCAGAAACTTGCTTGTCTTTATCCTCCAAAAATAAAAGATGGGGCCTAAGGCAAAGTAACCCGCAACACAAACAAATCCAACGAAGGCAGCAGTTCGATCGTTTCGGATGCCCAATAAATAGGTCAAGTTGACATTCGTTAATGGGACAACTTTGTGCGGATCCCATTCTTTCCATGGGGCGAAAAAGTTCCAACCGGGACCTCTCAAAAAGGTGCCGACGACCATCAGCGCAATCCATAACACGAAAAAGCCGAAACAGAAAGTTACAAGTGCAAATGGACGCTCTTTCAGCGTATAGTAGCCTTTTCCCTTGGGGTTAATGTCTATATAGGGAATAGCGATTAAGCCAGCAATAATCAGCCCCGGCAACACAACACCTGCAATCCACGGATCAAAGTAAACCAGCATTTCCTGTAATGCAAGGAAATACCAGGGGGCTTTAGAAGGGTTCGGAGTTTTCGTTGGATTACTCGGCTCCTCAAGCGGGGCGTCGATTGTAATCGACCATATCCCGAGAATCAACATCACAATAATTGCACAGAGAAATTCATTGCGACAAAGGTAGGGCCAAACGTAAACCTTATCTTTCAGAGCCGCTTCTGCTGGTGTGCCAGTGCGGTCATTTCTGCGAGCTTGGCTAAATGCGAGCCATGTGAAAAATGGTAACAAAAATACAATCGCAATGATCGGGACATTATCCGGTTTTTTGATAAGTTCAAGAAAAGGTTCCATACTTCACCTCCCAAAAAAGAATTCATCGGTTTATGAGTTCATTGTTGAACGCCAACTGAACCCCTGAACAACTGAACTTTCTTCATCAACCATACTTCGAGCATGTCATATTATGGAGATTGAAAATTTAATTCGGTAAAACCGTATTCCTATCCATTATACACTTCTATAGTGGCCCAGAGATGCCCCCATCCTTGCGGACACGCCAAAAGTGCAATGCCATCAACACGCTTGCTAAAAGTGGCACAGCGACACAATGCAGGATATAGAACCGTAATAACGTTGATGGGCCAACGATTGTCCCACCAAGTAGGGCAAAGCGTACATCATTCGATTGTGTGATAATCTCTTGTGGATGGAATGGCCCTTCATGTCCTAGGACCGGTGTGGCTCGCGCCATATTTGTTCCCACGGTGACCGCCCAAAATGCGAGTTGATCCCACGGGAGCAAATAACCGGTAAAACTCAGGAAGAAGGTGACAAGAAGGAGGATAACCCCAACTGCCCAGTTAAATTCTCGCGGCTTTTTATAAGACCCCGTTAGGAAAACGCGAAACATATGAAGCATCACAGAGATGACCATGCCGTGGGCTGCCCAACGGTGCATATTGCGCAGGAGCATCCCGAATGGAATATCAAACTCCAGATACTGTATATCGCGAAATGCGTACTCCGCTGTGGGACGATAGTAGAACATCAGTAACACACCCGTAACGGCGGTCACAAGAAACATTAAAAAGGTGATCCCCCCCATGCACCATGTAAATCGGAAATTGATTGCATGTCTAGGAAGCCGAGGGGGATGCAGATGCAGCCAGACATTTTGGAGAATCTGGAGGGTAAATCGCCTCCCCGTTTCCTCATAACCGTGGCGGAACATTGATTGCCAGATCTGATTATTTGTTATTTTCTCCTTAAGTCCATTGCGTCTTTCGTTCATAGAAAATTCGCAGCATGCCTAATAAACTAACCCTGATCTTGGATCGGGGTTCTAAGTTCACATCGGCAAAGCTGTGTAACTCCTTTCTCTATACTCTCTATACTCTCTATCACTCTCTATCACTCTCTATCACTCTCTATACAGAACTTAGTTTCAACCCTGCAAATTCAGCTAAACCGTCAAAGAAGAACCGGGCCTTTCCCAATCGCCCCTTTCATACAGGAACTTCACGGACTTATCAACCAGAAGCTGTCCGTCTTCCGCCAAAGTAATCTTCACGCGCTCAAGTGGCCGTGGAGCAGGTCCCTCGTAATTGATCCCCTCTCGGTCAAAACCACTCCCATGACACGGACACTTAAACTTACTCTCGGAGCTGAACCATCGGGGCGTGCAACCGAGATGGGTGCAAATCGCGAGCAACGCATAAAACTCGCCATCTTCTTTCCGAACAATCCAGATGCGATATGGATTTTTTTTGAACTTTTCGCTGACGGTTCCGGAAGGGTATTCCCCGGGAAATCCAGCCTTGAAGGTTGAAGAAGGCTCGAAAAGGACTCGTGGGTATAAAAATCGAATCAGTCCCGGGCCAAAGGCAAGCCCAACAGCGGCAATAAAATTCCCCCACCCGAGAAACTTAAAAAATGAACGTCGAGATAACACTAGTTCACCTCAAAATTAATTATTTGTGAAATTAGCGGACAGCGTGTGAAAGGGAAAGCACACGCCAGGAGTGTTTTGATTACAATTCGTTAGTCCAAATTTTGATCGGCAATCATTATAGCACGATACAAAAAAGAGATCAAGCCCTAAAATGAAGGAAATCACGGATATCCGTGACCTCTTGAAGTTTGCAAAAACGCAGCTTGAAGCATATCGCATCAACGGTTACGTCATTGTACTGTGTCCATTCCCACGCGAACTGACTGAGGCGTGTTTGGCAGCGGTGGAGCGCGTTGCGGTTTAGCTGTCTACCATCACGCACGATACAAAGCGGAATCACTATCGGCTCAAGCTGCAACTGCCGGATTCGTATTTGGTGTGAACTGGATCACTCACTGCCATTTTTGCAAGTTGAACTGCATTCGGAAATTGTTGGGTTGGCAAGGCAACTAGCGGGCGATGATGAAATCTACTTTCGTAACGGCGGGATCAACGAGCTGGCTCCGGGTCGATCGTTTCCATGGCATGGAGATTCCGGATATGACTACGTCGAGTTTATGCACTACTACTTCTCCGATGCAAGGCGCGAAAATGGCTGCTTGCGGGTAATCCCCGGCAGCTATATCGGTTCGGTCGATGGGTTGATGGAGGAGGTTAAGGGGTTGCGACAACAGCAGTTGGGCTCAAGCGACCCGCTTGGGCAAAACCGTGCGGATGTGGAACTCCCTCGAGAGGTTGCGCTTGAAATTGACTTCTACCAGATGATTGCCCGGAGTTCTCGGATTTTTCACGCAACCTACGTCAACCAAACGCAAAAAAGCCGGCTAATGCACCATTGGCTTTTTAGAGAGGCTTTTGCTGATAATCACCGGTTTGATTTCACAAAATATCTGACACCGGCGTTGATTGAACGCCTGCCCCCTGAACAGCGGGAAGCCCTCTGGCTGGGTCGTGAATTTTCGATCGATTCGAAATGGACGGGTGAACGGGAGCGGGAACTTGGGAAGGTTTTCTGGTTGGTTTAATGTGCCAACCGTTCAACAGTTTCATTCTATTCCACCCTAATGATGTATTGATGATTTTAGTCAGTTTCTGTCGTCTGTGCCTCTCTACCCCTGCTATAATCGGTTTTTGGAGGCTTCTCCGAACAATCGCTTATGTTCCTGCGTCTGGCTTGGGGCTAGAGTCAGATCAGGTTCGCAAATTTCCGCGAGCGAGAGGAAAGGAACGTAATACCTTGCATCGCGGACACGGTTTTTGCAAAATTGCTTGTGAAAGATCTATGTGAGTAACCTGTATTTCACCGATCTCGATGTGACGGAGTTCGTCCATTGTGGCTTTGAGCGTGTTCAATCCTTCAAGGCTTTTCAGCCCAGCAATGCTGAGATGAGACAGCCACTTCTCACCTTCAATTGAGTAGATCGGAACCGACGTCGCCTCTTCGTGAAACCGCCCTTGAATTTGAGCAATTGCACCGTTATCCTCGACTTCTATAATAATGAAGCTTGCTAGCCCATTTACGCTTCCTAGTCGGATAGAAAACTCCGGAACTTGGGTGAGAATCTGATCGGTTTGCTCAAGAATCTGTTCGAGTGTTTGTGGCTCAATGTCGTAGTCGCGCTCTTTTTGATCTGTAAGAAAGCCTAACCACTTGACTGTAATGTGGTAGTATTCCGTCGGCATGATATACACGCCCGGAATTTGATGAATCTGATTTGTAATCAATCGAATTCTCTTGATGATTTCAGGTTGCTCGATGCGAATACTTAGCATAAAACTATTCTTTCGCTCCTCGCAACCTGCGGCTTCTTCAGGATTGTAAACTGATGGTTTGTAACCATTTTGGAACTGATTCCAGAGATTAGTAAATTTTCCCTGGTGGTTTTTCCGTGTCGGTTGAATGACTCCCATAAAAATTGGGCGCCTGCTTCCATTGCTTTAAGGCAACAACAAGATACGCCCTACCTCCTTGTGACAAAACCTTGTGACAAAACTCTGGGGATTATCGCGGCGATTTTTTGAATACCGCGGGATATGCAAAATCCATTTCATATCAGCTTTTAACGGTTTTCCCTCCTTTGTAAGCGTGGGCAACATAAGTACCCGGATATAAGTTTTCGTCGCTTAGACCCCGATCTTTGATTGGGGTCTGGACACTCAAAAATTTGTGTCCACCTGCTTAACAGTTTGCCTGTTAGTCACACCCCAGCGGTTTGAAGCCTAAAATATATCATAAAGCGCAACGAAAAGTCAAAAAATAATGTAGCGACCACATTAGACCGTGAGGAAAAAACTTGCTCAAGGAAGCATTGGCGTTCCTTTTTCACCATTCCCAGCAGATTTCGACTCCCAATTCCTCTGCAAGATTCGCCAGATCTCGTAGATGGTCAATGTGAAGCGGAATCCCACTTTCAACCCACGCTTCGCGTTTGCGCCACTCAATTTCCCCAGGCAAGTATACCTGATCAACACCTTCGGCAGTTTTTGCAGCCTGGATGGTCCGAATTCCTTGATCGATTGCCGCGGCGTATTCCTCAAAGTCGGTGAAGTTCGACACGTTAATGGCAATAAAAAAGTGTTCCGAAGGCACTCCATGATGTTTGTGGCACGCCATTAAACCACCAACCAAGGGACCTGCCAGAATGCCCATAATCAACGCTAGCCCATACCTTCTTGGTCCTCCAGCAGGCGTGAGGATTCGCCCGTCGTTCGCATCCTCGGTTGGCTTTCCAGCAGCGGTCAGCAGCCAGCCTGGGGGGATTGGCATTCCGTACATTTGCAGTGTGCCGACCTTCCCCCCTGAAGACGCTCCACACGCTATGTCCAGCACAATCGGTCGTTCTTCGCTAGCGGGTAAGGCATAACTCAGCGGATTATTCGCGACCACAGCTTCAGCAGCGCCCGGTGCAGCGACAGATGGACCGCCTGTATTTGTCGTTGCAAATCCGATCATCTTCTCCTCAACCGCCATCATCGAGTAACAAGCGGCGGCGCCGAAGTGACCGGCGTTTCGCACCCCTGCTACTGCGATGCCTGCCGACTTTGCTTTTTCAATCGCCATCTTCATCCCCAAGGTGCTCGGCGGGTGCCCTAGCCCGTTATCTCCATCAATGACGGCAAAGCCAGGACCTTCCCGGACGACACAAATCTCTGGCGTTGGGTTCATATCTCCGTTAAGCATGCTTCGTACATACGAGGGTAACATGCGCGTCCCGTGCGAATGTACGTTTCGCAGGTCTGTTTCGACCTGCAGCTTCTGCCATCAGTTCAGCATGTTCCTGACTGACCCCCGCTTTTTGATAAAGGTTTGAAGCAAATTGACGAAGCGAATCTGGTTGAACAATAATCTCTTGACTGGTTTGATTCATGGATTCTCCCTCAATGTATCACATTCCTTATCGGTTGCCAATTGGTATTTCTTAAATTGGATCGAGATGATTCATCTTGCGTGTACCTTCACTACGGTGGAGATACCAATGCCAGAAAATCGGCAACGGTGACGATAGAAATCCCCTGATACTGATTTAGGAAAATAATTTCCCATATGATAGCTGCCGAGTGGCAACATATGGCGGCGGTCACCTGTGACAATGTGAGTGGCGCCGCCAACGACCGCGCACTCCAAAATCTTGTCGTCGTCGGAGCCCGCGTCGATTACCTTGAGGGTGTTGGTAATCTTCACCAAGCGGAGAAAGCCCAGCAGATCAGCGATTGTGTCAGTCACTTCCGTAGCAGAAAAGTTCAATTTCACTGGTAACTTCTCTGCCAACTCATCCAGTAATTCCCAACAAACCAATCCTTCCACGGTGCCCGCTCGTGCTAACTCATTCATGCAACCGCATGCCGCCGCGTACAGCGATGTTCATGGCTTCGTCCATCGCAGTGCCCGTTCAAACTCGCGTTGCACCTGATACAACTCTGCCCGCGCCAGTAGGCCACGGGGAATGAGATGCTGCGGTCCTGCCTGTCGCGGACCATCTACCGCCTTGCCCAAGTGGGTCCTGGCGTGGGAAAAATCACTTGTTCCTTGGTATCCTCCAAGATTCTGGTGAGCAGTACGCCACCCTACGACTTGTTGGGCGTGTTCACACAGAAATCCAGCAAATCAATCAGCAACGATCGCATTTCGTTGCGTTGAACAATTCTGTCGATCATCCCGTGTTCCAACAAAAATTCCGCTTTCTGGAAATTCTCAGGGAGTTTCTGCTTAATGCTGGCAACGGCGAGAGGGCCTGCAAATCCAATCCGCGCCCCTGGTTCAGCGAGAATGATATGCGCCAGCGAGGCGAAACTCGCAGTCGATCCGCCAAAAGTTGGGTCAGTCATCACAGAGATGTAGCAGAGACCAACTTCGGCGTGTTTGACGCAAGCCGAAGCAGTTTTCGCCATCTGCATCAGTGATAGCGTACCTTCTTGCATTCGCATCCCACCGCTGCCGGAAACAATGATCAACGGCAGTTTTTTCTCGGTCGCGTGTTCAATATTACGCGTCACCTTTTCCCCGACGACAGAGCCCATTGTGCCGCCTCTAATCCCAAAATCGCTGATCGTGATTGCGACAGGTTGACCGCCAATTTTCGCCGCTCCGGTGAGAATCTCCGATTTTAGCCCCGTCTTTGTGTAATCCCGCGCGAGCTGTTCTTCGTAATCGGGGAAATCTAAAGGGTTAAGCGAATACAGCCCGGCGTCATGTTCCTCAAAGCTACCGGCATCCGCGAGAAGTTCGAGCCGTTCATAAGCACTCATGCGGTGGTGATGGTTACATTTCGGACAAACTTTATGTGCATCTAAGAAACCTTTCTCAGAAATCTCTGCGCTGCAACCTTGGCAGGTTATTGACTCCGCAGTCGCCATCTGTGTACACTCCATCTTTGTATTGTGTAAGTAAACCTATGACTTATTGAATAAGTTATAATACCTCTGGTGGCAGGGTTTGTCAAGCCAAAATGGGGCATGAGATCCGCGTTAACCGCAGTTGCTGTACCTCGTCGTCACTGAAAATGAACAGAAATTCATCCTTGAAGAACATAGCTGTTTGTGATATTATTTTGCGGTTTGATTTTGAGATGCTAGCGCTTGAATGGATTCTTTTGTTGCAGAATTACAACGATGCGGTATCAAAAAAAATCTCAGTGGGAAAAGGGTGACAGCGCCCGAAACTTCTCAAATTCTCCAGATGTTCAACAGTCGGCAGTTCCCTGGATGCTCTTTCCTCGCATCATCACCGCCCTATTTTTTCCCTTCTAAAGCTGGCACAGAGTTTGCCTTAGAATTTTGGTGTAATGATTGTCAATTTCAGAAAACCTCAATAATTGAAAGGAGAAAAACTTATGTTGACGCAAATACACCGAATTCTCACCGCATTTCTTTTCGTAATAACGCCGTTTTTCTTGATTTTAGGCTGTGACTCTAACGACGATAATCCAATTAAGGCCGACACCGAACCACCGGCTATACCACGGGGTGTGAGGAGTATCACCGGCGACGGTCAGGTGACGATTGAATGGTTCCCAAATGGCGAACAGGATCTCGACAGGTATAAAATCTGGCGTGACGAAAATGGCGACGAAGAATTTGATCTGCTCGTGGAGGTTTCATCGAATACCCCTCGCTTTGTGGATGAGGATGTCAGCAACGGCATCACCTATTCTTATGCAGTTTCCGCCGTTGACCGCGAGGGCAACGAAAGCGATTTGAGTCCAGAAAAGGTGACTGACACGCCGCGTCCATCGGGAAATAATGTGACACTGAACGACTTTAACCTCTTTCCGGACCGAAGTGGATTTGATTTTTCTCAGCCGTCAAGGGGCGCAATTACCTGGGATCTCCCCGCGACCGATATCTATTTTGGGTTCGATACAGAGGTGAACGTTCCTTATCTCTATTCAGATAACTTGACGGAAATGCAAGACATGGGGTATCACGACGGTTTCGATGAGGTGGATGTCTCGCCCGTGCGAGGCTTCACGACCGAATTCGTCGAGCTTATTGAGGGTCATATTTATACTATATTTACTCCCGATGGAAACTTTGCGAAGATCCATGTCATTGCTGTCTCCGATAATTCGGCCACTTTTAATTGGGCATACCAGATTGATCCGGATAACCCACAGCTTACGCCACCACGTCCGATTGACAATTGACCACTGTCAATTGTTCAGAGGGTATCAATAGATATGAAAAAGCTCTTTTGCTTCCTTATCGTGGTCATGGGTTTCACACTGACCGTGCATAGTTGGTCAGCAGAATCGACTGCTGTTGATAAACCCAGGACGCCAGCAGGCGAGCAGGCAAACGCGAATAACGACGAACCACTGTCCTTCCTGACTTTCACAGGAAGTGTGCTCCCCCGCGACACGAAACGTCAAATCGATCAGCCGAATTATCCCCTTTTCCGATCGCACGCCCCACAATACTATCCGCCGAAGACCGCTCGAACAGCGATATTTTTGTCGGCGACACTCCCTGGTTCAGGACAAACTTATGCCGGCCGTCCTGGGAAAGGATTCGCCTTCCTCATCGCTGAGGTTGGGCTGATAGCAGCTGCAGGCTTGAATCTGGACCGTGCGGTGCACTACAATGACCTCGCAGATCGCTTCACCACGGGATTTTACGACCCACATGGCGACGCCTTTCTGACGGTGGATCAGGGGCGCGTCAAGTCGAGAGGCCATGCGCAATTCGGGGTACTCTTTCTGGCTGGTGGGATTGGCGTCTACATCTGGAACATTTTTGATGCAGCGAAAACGGTAGAACAGTATAATGAGCGAAGATTTCCGGTGCAGGTGCAACAAACTGTGTATGGAAAAACTTATCTTGCCGTAAACCACCGCTTTTAGGGGATCCGCACCGTGCGAGCAATCAAAATTCTGCTTTTTAGTTGTTTCATGTTCCTCTCTTTTTCTCTGACCGTTTTAACAACCTATTCGTTGCTTGAAACCGCCAATCTTGATTGGGACCCCATCCGGGTTGGTGAGACTCTAACCTACAACGTCAAAATTGCGCGCTTGCCTGCTGGAACACAAGTTACAAAGGTTGTTGAAGAAACCGTGCTGAATGGACAGCCGGTTTATTACTTCACTTCGGAAAGGGAGACCGGGAGTGTCTTTGGAAAACTGTACCATTTTCGAGACTGGATAGCAAGCTATGTCACGACCGATCAGCTATATCCACTCAGGCATCTGAAAGATTTAGAAGATGGGAAATATCGAGCGCATGTCGAAGTCGATTTTGATCATGGCAGGGGAATGGCTCAATACACCAAAAATCAGCATAACAAAGCACTTGAAATCCCAATTGGTATACAGGATGAACTGTCGATGGTTTATTTCCTGCGCTCCAAAAAGTTGAGGGTGGGGCAGACCTATAGATTTCCGGTACTGGTCAGGGATAAGTGCCAACAGATCACCCTTACAATCCATCGTCGCGAAATGGTGAAAACAAAGGCATTAGGCTGCGTGGAAACATTGGTTTTGCGCACATCGCACGGCTACCTGATGTGGCTCACAAATGATGACCGCCGTATTCCTGTTCGGATCGAAGCTGAGATACCTGTTATTGGTAAACTGGTCGGCACATTAGAGAAAGTTGATTTTATCAATTAGGGTAGGGAACGTGATCGATCTCCTGCATCAGACAGACACCTATCAATCGCTTGTTGAAAGCCTCACCGCCCAATTTTCTTACTCAAACAGAAGTGCATCGGATAGGCAAATAGATTTCCCCAAACCCTGGTTGCGAGGTTTGCATGGTGCATCTATTTCTTATTTGCTGAGTGCATTGGCAGCGGATTTTTCCGACAAATCCTTCCTCATCGTCCTTCCGACGCAGCATGAAGCTGAGAAGATCATTCAAGATCTGCCCGCTTATCAATTTGAGGGAGCACATCTCTTTCCGGAATGGCAACATTTTCTTTATGACGGTATCTCCCCAACTCCAAAAGTCGTAGCAGAGCGGATGATCTGCTTGCATCAATTGTTGAAAGAAGAACACTCTGTTATCATCACATCGATTAAAGCATTGATGCATAAAATCCTGCCCAAATCAGTTTTAGAATCTGCCTTCCTGACCCTCCACATCGGTGATGAGCTCGACCCCGACAAAGTTGTGGAACAACTCCTCCGCAGCGGCTATCAGCGTGTGGATCTTGTTGAAGTCAAGGGCGAGTTTGCATGTCGTGGTGACATTCTGGACGTTTACCCGCTGACCACCGATGCCCCCGTCCGCATCGAGTTCTTTGGCGATGAAATCGACGCCATTCGATCATTTGATCCGGCTTCACAGCGATCTCTCTCCGGTGGAATTGATAACGGATCCGATGCGATCACGTTAAGTCCGGTGCGCGAAATCATTCTGGCGCCGGAAGTCCTTGATCAGTGGAAAACCCACGCCAATGAGTTGGTTCAAAACAACGAATCGCCAAAGTATCGAAACGCGGTCAATGAGATCACACAACGTCTCGAAATGAGAATGGATCTGGAGGGGCTCGAAGCCTTGCTCCCGATGTTGTATTCAGATACGAGTCTGCTCACGGATTTCCTCCCTCCACAGACTGTTGTCTTCCTGATTGAACCTGTCTGGATGGCGCGTGAAGGGGACCAGATCATCGAAAGCACGGGAGCTCTTTACGAACGAAAATTGGCATTCGATCAGTTCATGGTGCCGCCTGATGAGACATTTGCGTCGTTTCAATCGGTAATCTCAGTTTTGCGGGATTATCCACTTGTTCGTACCTCGTTGACCCTACCGACTCCCGGTGGGAATGAACAGATTAAAGAAATTGATTTCGGTATAGGTCCGCTCGGTCTTCCACACAGTAATTATCAGATGGTTATGGACACGATCAAAGGGTGGACTGACGAGGGCTATTTCGTCAACTTCTTCTGTGATAATCCAAAGGGTGCAACGCGGCTAAACAATATCCTGACAGATCGAGACTTGCCGGCGACCCAAACTGCCGTGAGCGTTGGCAGCATCAGCGAGGGATTTCTCAGTGAAACGCTCAAGCGCATTGCGCTTTCTGAACATGAGTTGTTTGGACGCGAACACCGTCGGCGCCGCAAGACTCCCTTCAAGGAAGGCGCGCCCATCCTGAGCCTAATCGATCTCAAGGAAGGGGACCATGTGGTGCACGTCTCGCACGGAATCGGTCTCTACGCGGGGATTCGTCGTCTTGATATCGATGGCAAGCCGCAGGACTTTCTCGTGTTGAACTATGCGGATGGGGATAAACTCTATGTTCCAACCTACCAAATCGATCTGGTGCATAAGTATATCGGTGGGAAAGAGGACGGAAAACTACGGCTTGATAAGCTCGGTGGTACATCGTGGCAGCGCGTTAAAGCCAGAGTGAAAACCTCGATTGAGCAGATGGCGGAAGAACTGCTTGAACTTTATGCGATCCGCGAATCCCGCGACGGCTACGCCTTTACAACAGATGCCCCCTGGCAGCAGGAGTTTGAGGTTCTTTTTCCCTATGAAGAAACCCCAGATCAGCAAAAGGCGATTGAGGAAGTTAAGGCGGATATGGAACGCCCTCGATCCATGGATCGCCTCATCTGTGGAGATGTGGGCTACGGAAAGACTGAAGTGGCGCTGCGAGCGGCGTTCAAAGCGGTGATGGCAGGGAAGCAGGTCGCCCTTCTTGCCCCAACGACCATCCTCACGCTGCAACACTTTAATACGTTCCAGCAGCGGTTCGACCCCTTTCCCGTTCAGGTGGAAATGCTCAATCGCTTCCGAACCGATAAGGAAGGGAGAATGGTCAAGGAGGAGCTGGCAAACGGCACGGTCGATATTGTGGTCGGCACCCACGCCTTGCTATCAAACAACATCAAGTTTCACGATCTCGGGTTGCTCGTGGTTGATGAAGAGCATCGTTTTGGCGTCAGGCACAAAGAGAAGATTAAACAGATGAAGCAGTCGGTTGATGTATTGACCTTGACAGCGACGCCAATTCCGCGTACACTACACATGTCTCTCGTCGGCATCCGCGATTTCAGCATAATCAATACGCCTCCTGAAAATCGCCTGCCGATCGAAACGTACGTCATGCAGTATAATCCCGACGTGGTACGAGATGCGATTTTGCGCGAAATGGACCGCGGTGGACAGATCTTTTTCGTTCACAACCGCGTCCAGAGCATCGCAAGCATTGCGACCGCAATCCAGGACCTCGTGCCACAAGCCCGCGTTTGCGTGGCACATGGGCAGATGCCTGAACGTCAACTGGAAAAGGTGATGATGGATTTCATCAACTACAAGTACGACATCCTGGTTTGCACCATGATTATCGAGTCCGGTGTAGATATTCCAAACGTCAACACGATTCTGATTAATCGCGCTGACGCGCTTGGACTCGCGCAACTTTACCAGTTGCGTGGTCGGGTTGGGCGTGATCAGTATCAGGCTCACGGCTACCTTTTCTACCCACCAGGGCGGGCAATCACGGAGGGCGCCCAAAAGCGCCTGCGCGTTATTGAAGAGTTCACCGATCTCGGTTCCGGTTTCAAGATTGCCCTGCGGGACCTTGAGATTCGTGGAACAGGTAACATCCTTGGTTCGGAGCAGCACGGTCATATCATCGCTGTGGGTTACGATATGTACTGCAAGCTTCTTGAGGAAGCCGTACAAAAGCTCAAAGGCGAAGAAGTCGAGGAAACGGTCGAAACGCGAATCAACCTGCCCATCGAAGCCTATCTGCCCGACGAGTGCGTGCCTGACAGTCGGCAGAAGGTCGCGCTCTATAAAAAGATCGCTGCCTTGAAGACAGAAGTGGATCGGAAAGAACTTGAAGAGGAGATGGTGGATCGATATGGCAAAATCCCAGAACCGGTTCAAATGCTCCTCGAAATTGCCGATTTGAAACAGCTCAGTCAGCGGCTCGGCATCGATGGAATCGTCGCGAGTGGGGAGGGCATCAAAATCACGTTTGACAAAGAAAAGCTAGGTGTTGAACCCCGTAAGCTCATTCAACTCGTCCAACAAGATCAACGGATCTCACTCTCGCCTCCTGCGCGCATAGCGATCAGTATGAGAGGGCTAGAGGGGAAAACGCTCCTACTCGCACTCAAGAAGATCTTAGGTCGGTTAATGTGAAACGTCATCATTTTCAGGAGGTACTTCACTAAATGAAAACATTTCGTTTGTTCGTCCTCATCCTATTCATTGCGCATCTTGGAATTAATTCTGCACTTGCGCGAGGGTTTGATCAGATTATCGCTTATGTCAACGATAGTGTGATTACCAAATGGGAGCTCGACAGCGTTGTGAAGCAAAAAGCGCTGGAACTCCAGCAACTCTACCGTTTCAGCGAGCGCGAAGCAATGCAAAGGGCGGAACAGGAACGTGCTAAACTTCTTAATCAATTGATCCGTCAGATGCTCCTTGTCGAAACGGCATTAACGCTAAAAATTGAGATTACCGAAGCCGAGGTAGACCAATATGTCCAGAACTTTAAGGATCAGTACCAGATCGACACAGAGGCGGCGCTCATTGAAGCATTGAACAAAGAAGGCTATACCCTTATCGCTTTCTGTGAGCAAGCCAAGCGTAACTTGATGGCGGAACGACTTGTGATGCAGCGCATTCTGCCAAGGCTCCAGATCCGGGATTCGGATGTGCAGAAGTTTTTTGAAGAAAATCGCGCGCAATTCACAACTAAGGCGGACAAAGTGCATCTTCGACATATCTTCGTTGCCTTCAAACCGACCGAGGTGGATCAACAACTTGCGCTCCAAACAATCCATTCAATCATTCAGGAAGTCAAAGCCGGCAAAGATTTTGAGACGCTTGCGCGGCGCTACGCTGGCAGTGAGCATAGAAAAGAAAGCGTTGGGACATTGACTGAACTGCCGGTTGCTGAGGTGAGCAAGCTTTCTGATACCTTCCGCAGTGCACTTTCAACACTCAATGCCGGCGAGCTCAGTGAGCCGGTTGAAGGGGTTGATGGGCTTTACCTGTTCAAAGTTGAAGACAGAGATGAGCGAATAATCAAGTTTCGTTATCTTGTTGTCGGTCTGAAGCCGAGCGAGGAAGCAATTCAGGCAGCCTATCAACGTGCAGATCGCCTCCTCCAGAAGTTAAATCAAGGCGAAGACTTCAATCTGCTCGCTCAGCAATATTCTGAAGATCTGGAAACGAAAGCCAATAGCGGAGATCTCGGGATTCATTCGCTCAACGAGCTAAGCCCCCAAACGCGGAAAATTATCGAAGGGCTTTCTATCGGGAAATACAGCACACCGGTCAAAACGACACACGGCTTACATATTTTCAAGATCGATAGCCGCGCTGCTCCGGAGTTGAGCGAAGCCGAAAAGAACCAGATCCGGGTTATGCTGCGGCAGCAAAAATTTCAAGAGGAATGGAACGTTTACACCGATATGCTTATGGAGCATTCCTTCATTAAGATCAAACCGATTGAGTAAAGGAAAGGAAGGATGGAAAGGAGGGAAAAAAGGGGAAAGGGGAAATGGAAGGATGTCGAAGGAAATGGAAGATATTTAATTTACCGGTTTCCGTATTCCCTCATTTTCCAATTGCTGAATTGTTGCTTTTGTCTCAGGTTTTACGCTTCACGTTTCACGTTTTACAGTTCTGTCCCAAGAGCCCCGATCACAAATCGGAATCCGCCCCGAGCCATCGGGGTTTCACGCCTTACGTTCCATACCTTGCCTTTCACGCTTTACATCTTATCCATCACGATTCTCACTTTCTGTTTAATCTTGCCAACCGGCGAATTAGCTGCTCAAGAACCTCCCCCGCCGATCGCTGATGACGATGCCTCCGAAACGAAGACTGAGGAGGCATCAGAAACCCCTCCAGACACAGATCAATCCGTACCCGAGGCGTCCACTGATGACGATGCAGCCGAGCCGTCACCTGAAGACGCATCAGAGCCTCCTCCAACTACAGATCAACCCGCACCTGAAGAACCCGCTGATGTCAGCAGGAGTCTCGATCCAGCAAACATGTCTCCCGAAGAAGGTGAGCTCATTGCGAAGGGCGATGATCTGAGTTTTCATAACAACCTGATCCAGATCCATGGCAATGGGCTGATCAAATACGAAGAGATTGTCCTTTACGCTGACCATATCTGGGCGGATTTCAATGAAAATGTTATGCGTGCCGCGGGAAACGTGCGTCTCCTGATTGAAAACGAAGAAACCTTTGCAAACGAGTTAATTTACAACATTGCAACGAAGAAAGGGATCATACGCGAAGGATTTACATACAGCGATCCATGGTACTATCGCGGCTCTGAAATCTTCAAGGTCGAAGATGATGAATCCTACATCCGCGGCGGTTCACTGACGACATGTTCTCTCAAACACCCGCATTTTTACTTCAGTGCATCGCAGATCATTGTCAAGATTAACAAGGAACTGATCGCCAAGCATGTTGTCCTCCGGGTAGGAGGCATCCCGCTTTTCTATTTTCCCGCCTATCGCCGGGATCTGCGCCAGGAAGATAAAGTTGCGAAAATAATCGTTAAGATCGGGATGGGCAGTTATCAGGGGGCGTTCCTCAGCGTTATCTTGCCACTTTCGCGGGCCCATCGATTTAACGGTGCACTTCTGTTTGATCAGTCGAGCCGCCGGAGACGTGGCGCAGGCTATGATGGGGGATACCGCCTGAACGATGTTAAGTTCCAGGAGATCCTTATCCCATTACCGCCCGGGGTAACACCGAGCGATCGGACAAAGCTCGAAGAAAAAGCGGAGGAACTATCGGATCGGTTACAGGGGAAGTACGACAGATATAAGCTGAGGCAGATTTTCCTAGAATATAAGATTAACGAAGAAGACATCGCAACCGGGCGCGAAAAAGCGGAAGAAGTCTACACGCAACTGCAAGCGGAAGACGCAGATTTCGCAGAGATTGCCGAGGATAACTCTACCCATCAGGACACACGCTACCAAGGCGGAGATATGGGATTTTTGGTGCGCAGAGAGCGCGATAAGGAAGGCGAGCTTAGACTCGATCCAATCTTAGAGGAAGCAGTCTTTCAACTGCAACCAGGCGAAATCACTCCAATTTTGCGGACAGAGTTTGCCTTCCATATCCTGACAGTAGATCGTGAGCTCGATGTGTACGATGAACGAGAAATTCAGGTTCGTCGGATCGACATCGCAATCGAGGCAAGCCAGGAAACCCGGGATGCCATTCAGAATACGGCAAAGGAAATCCATGCGCGGGCAAGCGTAGGAGAACCTCTAGCGCAATTGTCCATGGAATATGAAGATGCTGAATTTTCGGAAGTCAACGAGGGCCAGGGGTTGCTGTTAAATGAGATGGATCGGCGTTGGCAATACTCGGTGAAGCGGCTTGAGCAGCCCGGCGAAATAACGCGGACAGTGAATACGGACCGAGGTGTCTACCTTTTCGAGCTAATCGAAAAGGAACCAACGCCGAGCTTTGAGGAGGTGGCTCGCCAGTTTGAAGCGGAGTGGGAAACGTGGAAGACGGAAGTTGGGATACTAGAAGAACCGGAAGACGAGATAGGTGGACGAGGAGAAAAAGTGGATGGAGGGACGGAAGAAGGGAAGGAGGAAAGAAAGAAAGGAGGAAAGAAGGGAAGGTTGGAAGAGGAGAAAGAAGGAGACAAGGAAGATAAAGGCGGACAAGGAGACAGGAATACAGGAACACAAGAAGATAATACGCAACACGCAATACACAATACGCAGGACGATGATATAGCAGGTCAAGCGGACGAAGAAAAGCAGGAAGAAGGGGTGCAAGTTTATCAACAACACGGCTTCCAAGGACGCTGGGAAACGCCGCGTGAAATTTACTCGCAGACGCAGCGACTCGATCGCGGTGAGGCGAGCCGGGTCACCAAAACCCGTAAGGGATTTCATGTGATCAAGGTGGATAAAAAACGCACCTACAGAGGAGACATCTATTTCTATACCAATGATGAATTTTCATTTAATCGCCGGAATCCGTTCAAAACCGGACAACGATGGACTTTGCGGTGGGGGCACCGACACGCTATCTATACTCCCTGGGACAGCCGAGAGAAAGGACGACGGCCTGTGAGTTTTGTGGGGCGTGTGGCGTGGCGAGCAAAGGATTTCAAAGAGGAGGGGTTTGGAACCAATGAATCTACGGTTAATTCTTTTGGTATGCTCACATGGGGGGCGGCCTTTAAACCACTCGATTATGATGATAGAGACGAGGACGGAAATTTGAAATTTTCGTTCAAGACAATCGGGGAGTTCCTAGGGCGTTTTCAGATTAATCACACCTTGGATCTCACAGGTGAGGGGACAACAACCCTGCAAAAGCTACCTGCACTCGAACTTTCACTTTCACGCATGCGCTTGAGTCGGCTCCCTGTGTTCAAAACCCTCAACTCGGGGTTGACCAAAGTTGCAGACATACTACACACCGATTTTCCGATCGTTTCGATGGTTGGTATCCCGACGCTTGAAGACATGAGCTTCGATCTCGATTTGGGCCTCGGCAACTTTTTCCGTGAGAGGTTTCGAGAGAAGGAAGACATCTTCTTACAAACCATGGACCTCGGTTTTGACCTTCGTAAACAATCGACACTACAAGTCATACCGAACCGCGAGTTACGCCTCGATCTAGATTTCGACACGAACCTCATCTGGCATGACAAAGACCAGGAAGGAAATCGGAATATTTTCCGTGGTGTGTATAGCACGCGGGTGGCTGCCAGGAATACTCTTTTTCGGATTTATGACATCAGTTTCATTCCGGGGGCGCGTCGTATGCGCCATCAAATCAACTCAAGGCTGACATTTGACTTTGCGCCGCCTGTTGACAGAGAAGATAGTCCGATGCTCTATCCGTTTGGCCCAAGCGTCTACTTCTTTGAAAGAAAAAGGCTCTCCTACAACTTTGATACCAGCATCGAAGTAAAGACTCGTCGCAGCAGATCTGCCCTCCGTGTACTTCATTTTGATACACGGATATCGACAGATTTCACGAGATCTGAGGCATTAGGCGAGCGGAGATATATACCGATTGAAAGCAGGCTAACGATTGTCCCGTTGGCAAGCCGAAATTTGAACATTAGAATCAAGACGACACACGATCCGAATGAGTCACTAATTGATGGGAAGCGGTTCAAACAGGTCGGTTTCCGATCCAACATGAGTTACCGGCGGAAGAAATGGAATGTAACGCTCGGAAATGCCTTTACTAAAAGGACACGACGCGCCTCTCGAAGTATCACGGGGAGTTTTCGATACCGTCCAAGCCCCTTATTGGAATTTGACTTCAGCACCAATTATGACTGGATTGAAAAGCAGTTCTACTCGCAAGGTATAACGATACGACGAAATTTGCACGGTTGGAATATGACGATTAGATGGAACCGGATTGGGATTAAGCGAGACCCTCCCTTTGATAATGTACGGCAAGACTTCACATTTCAGGTGAACCTGATCGCGGAGCCTGCTGCTTCAGTTGGGCTTGGCTATGACGCCACGACAGACACATGGGGATTCCGCAGCCTGCCCGCTGGCGTGCCTTACAACGCCTTTGGCGCCGGGAACTCACTGGGACGGTCGTACTTCTAATGGCAGCGACAAAGAAATCGTAGTCGTGCCACAACAATTGTTTACCTAATCGTTTACCGAGATTCGCTAAAAACACGACTTTCACTACCTTTTCATCGCTTTTTCGTCACCTCCAGTGCAATGGCAACGCTGGTGAAAAGGCGGCGTTTTTTCGTAATGTCGGATTTTCCCCATAACCCGACATTAGAGCCCCCGGAGGCGTTAACATCTGAGGGAGTCAGCAGACAGGTGATCGGATCATGCTAAATCGAGACCACTCCCAACGCATCGTGCACCGAACGTTCCTCGACAATCTTTCCAACCCGAGTCCGATAGACACTGACGCCGGTGGTCGTCACTGGGACGCCGGTTCGGTGATGTCCTCAAACTTGCCGCGAAACGACTAGCAGTTGGCTACCTAGTCCGCTTCGGCAATCATATCCTCGACGACAATCTGTATTTCAGAATAGGCATTGCGGAGAACAGATACGAACTCCTTGTAACCCTCGGGGCCTTTGACTTCCATTTTTATCGACGGATTGTGGTAGACATAATTTGGGGCAATCAGTTGGTCTACCACGTCCACATTTCCCTGATTCCACATCGTTTCAAACAAACGGCGAACGATTTCTTTTTTCTCTCCAGTTGACATAATCTCCTCCTTGCAAAGCAGGATTCCGGCGGGATCACCCAGACAGATCTCCCAGACTCTGCTAAACTGAACGTGATGTGAAAAATGGCGTCAAATCCCGTTATGAATGAATCGTCATAGTCATGATGGTCCCACCGCCGGGGGCGTTTTCAACGGAAACCTCATCAACGAGGGAATGCATCAGATACATGCTCCATTCCTACCATTTTTTCCTTCCCTTTTGCTCGTTTCTTAACTACTTCAGCCTTGTCCCGGCCCACCGGGGCAAGGCTTCTTTCATGCCGTAGATCTATCAGCAGCGACGAACTTTTCGACACACAAGGCTTTCTCAGATCCGTTCATTTCTCATGAACTTTCTATTGACTACTTAACGTATATATGCTATATTTAAGGCTTGTGAAATTGCGAAGACATGTTATCAAGTTCATTTCCTTTGGACGCACGCCGGAATCCACCCTTCTCATCACGGTGAAAAAGGCATTGCCCACGCCTGTAATCTATGGTAAAATCGGACTTATCAACTACTCAGTGAGAATCGTAAGGCGGTTCTATCATGAGCTTATTAGCAGTCAGAAGAATTTACGAAAACGGGGTTGTACACCCTTTAGGCCCACTTCCGAATATTCCCCAATCTCAAGTAATCATCACTTTTTTAGTCGATGAACCTGCCGGCGATTTTGAAACATTCTCAGTCAAGGCAGGAAAATACTTCAACCATAAGGAGTACCTATGCCCGACGAATTCATCGACATCCGTGGCGCATGCGAACATAACCTGAAAAATATCGATCTCAAGCTTCCCAAAGATAAGCTCATTATCTTCACCGGTGTCAGCGGCTCGGGGAAGTCATCGCTAGCATTCGATACAATCTATGCAGAAGGACAACGTCGCTATATCGAATCCCTCTCCGCGTATGCCCGTCAGTTTCTAGGGCAACTGGAAAAACCCGATGTCGATTTCATCGGTGGGCTCTCCCCCTCAATCTCAATCGATCAGAAGTCAACGGGCAATAACCCTCGTTCAACTGTCGCAACCATCACGGAAATCTACGATTACCTGCGCGTACTGTTTGCGCGTGTTGGCACGCCGCATTGTCTGCGGTGTGGCCGACCTGTGGGCGTCCAAACAGTGGAGGCGATCATCGACCAGATCGTGAATCTGCCGCAGCGGACGCGGATTCTGATCCTTGCGCCGATCGTCAGTGGGCGGCGTGGCGAGTACCGCGACGATCTTGAGGATGCACTCAAGGCGGGGTTTGTGCGTGCCCGGATTGATGGACAGATCTACGACCTGTCGGACGAAATTCAGCTTGACCGGAACCAGCGCCACAACATTGAGATCGTGGTTGACCGGATTATCATCAAACCGGATGGCCGCAGCCGCATCGCAGAAGCCGTTGAAACCGCACTGCGCATGGGGGAAGGTCGCTTGATTGTCAACATCATTGAAGGACAGCCGGAGGCCGAGGATCTCTTGTTCGGGGTGGACTATACCTGTGTGAATTGCAACATCAGCTATGAACCGCCTGCCCCACGTCAGTTTTCCTTCAACAGTCCTGCGGGGATGTGCTCAACCTGCAAGGGGCTCGGCACGAAAACGGAGATCTCCCCCGATCTGGTCGTGCCTGATCCGACCAAATCAATTCGGGAAGGAGCGATTATCTTTTGGGGACGACTTGACACGCTGCAGACACAGCACCTCGCCGTTAGCCTGGCACAACACCTCGACTTTAGCCTCGACGCTCCATGGGAACAGTTAACCGATGAGCAGAAGCGGGTTATTCTTTATGGCGCCGGCAGGGAGAAGATCCCCTTTGTCTATCAATCCCGCCGAAACCGTCGCTATAAGTATGAGGCAGCATTTGAAGGCGTGATTCCTACCGAAGAACGGAAATACTTCCAGGCAACTTCGGAGATCATGACGCGGTATCTTGCAAAATACATGGTCTCTGGCGTCTGCCCGGATTGCAACGGAACTCGACTCAAGCCAGAGGTAAAGGCCGTAACAATCGCCGGGAAATCGATCCTGGATGTGGTCGAAATGGCGGTTGGGGATTGCTTTAAGTTCTTCGAGAAACTCCAACTGCCGGAGCGCGAGGCATTCATTGCGACAGGTCTGTTGAAAGAGATCAAGGGACGCCTCTGGTTCCTGATGAATGTTGGGCTGCACTACCTCACTTTGGACCGCACCGCCCCGACGCTCTCAGGGGGAGAATCGCAGCGCATTCGGTTAGCCAGCCAGATCGGGACAGGCTTGCGCGGCGTGATCTATGTCCTCGATGAGCCAAGCATTGGCTTGCACCCACGTGATAATGCGCACCTTCTCACAACGCTCAAGCACCTGCGCGATCAGGGCAACACCGTGGTTGTCGTCGAGCACGATCAAGATACGATGTGGGCAGGAGATGTGATCGTCGATTTCGGGCCGGGGCCGGGAATCAAAGGCGGGGAGATTGCCGCAATTGGTTCTCCACAAGAAATTGCTGAGAATTCGACTTCACTGACAGCACAATATCTCCGGGGGGAACAGCAGATCGAGATTCCTGCTGAACGCCGCTCAATTGGAAATCGCTGGCTTGAGATCTGCGGCGCACGTCACAATAATCTCAAAGACATTGATGTGCGAATCCCAATCGGGGTTTTCACCTGTGTGACAGGGGTCAGTGGTTCTGGCAAAAGTTCGTTGATTAACGATATTCTATACCAGGCGCTTGCTCGAGATCTGATGAAAGCACACGCGCAGCCGGGAGAGTATGGGAACATCCGGGCAATTATCTTCAAGGAAAAGAAGAACGAGGGAGAAGAAGTCCTGGAGTTCAGAGCCTGCCCCGATCTATCGGGGAGTTCAGGGCTTCAGGAGTTCATTGATGTAGCATCCGCAATTGATAAGGTCATCGACATTGATCAGACGCCGATCGGACGGACACCGAGATCGAATCCCGCTACCTACACCAAAGTATTTGACCACATCCGTGCGCTTTATGCAGATCTCCCTGAGTCGAGATTGCGCGGTTACAAGCAGGGACGGTTCAGTTTCAATGTCAAGGGTGGTCGATGCGAAGCCTGTGAAGGCAATGGTTCAAAGCGGGTCGAGATGCACTTTATCGCCGATGTGTGGGTCAGGTGCAATGTTTGTCAGGGCAAGCGTTATAACGACGAAACGCTGCAAGTCAAATACAGAGGGACAAGCATTGCCAATGTTCTCAATATGGATGTGCAAGAGGCTTTGGAACACTTTGCAAACGTCCCGAAGATCGCGAAGATTTTACAAACGCTGCACGACGTCGGGTTGGACTACATCAAACTCGGACAACCTGCCCCCACGCTTTCCGGCGGGGAAGCCCAACGGATTAAGCTAGCACGTGAACTTGCCAAACGGAGTACCGGCAAAACGCTCTACATTCTCGACGAGCCCACGACCGGATTGCACTTTGACGATGTGAAAAAACTGCTTGAGGTGCTGCACCAGCTTGTCGATGCGAGCAATACTGTTGTCGTCATTGAGCATAACCTTGAGGTGGTCAAGACTGCGGACTACCTCATCGATCTTGGACCCGAAGGTGGCGAAGAGGGAGGCTATGTCGTCGCAGTTGGCACACCAGAAGAAGTGGCGGTGGTCGAGGCGTCGTATACGGGGCTAGTGTTGAAGCCTGTATTGAATCAGGGAAGGAAGGAAGGAGGGAAGGAGAGTTCAAGAGTGCAAGGGTTCAGAGCCTGCCCCGATCTATCGGGGAGTTCAGAAGTTCAATATGACTCAATGAATTCATGGACTCCTGAACCCATGATACAAGAATCCACAGCGCCTTATCAGTTCGCTCGCAACGACGAGCAAAAATACATTTCCGTGCATGGGGCGCATGAACACAATCTGAAAAATATCAACGCAGACATTCCGCATCGGAAGCTCACAACATTCACCGGCGTGAGTGGTTCAGGGAAATCGTCCCTGGCATTGGACACGATCTATGCGGAGGGGCAGCGACGCTACATCGAATCGCTCTCGGCGTATGCGCGGCAGTTCTTAGGGCAGTTGGAAAAACCAAAGGTCGAGAAGATTGAGGGGCTCTCGCCGGCGATTGCAATTGAGCAGAAAGCGCCAAGCAAGAATCCACGTTCCACGGTCGGAACAGTCACGGAGATCTATGATTACCTGCGGGTGCTTTATGCACGGGTTGGAATAGCGCACTGCCCGCAGTGTGGGGCGGAAATCGGTGTGCAATCTGTACAGCAGATCGTTGATAAGATCATGGCGCTGCTAGGTGGAACAAGGCTTTACGTCCTGTCTCCGCTGAGCTTGCGGAGCAATGAGGACTACCCTGATGCCTTCCGTCGTTTGCAGCATGATGGCTATGTCCGTGTCGAAATCGACGGGGAGATTTACACCATCGATCAGGCACCGAAGATCGGAAAGAGCATCAAGCACGATGTCAAGATCGTCGTTGATCGCTTGGCGCTTCAACCCGACGAGCGCAGCCGGCTTACCGAAGCGGTCGAGACCGCAACGCAGCAGAGTGGCGGCACTGTGGCAGTGGGCGTTATGGCTGAAGGAGACAGAGAACTCTCCGAGACAAGGGAGCTAGAGAAAAACAAGAGTTCAGGAGTTCAGGAGTCACGCATCACGCATCACGTTTTCAGTGAGCATTTCGCCTGTGTCCCGTGTGGATTGAGTTTCCCGGAGTTGACGCCGCGTCACTTTTCATTTAACAGCCCATTAGGGCAGTGCGAGCGGTGCGAAGGGATCGATGTAACACTCAGTGGGCGTGTGATTTGTAACGAATGTAAAGGAACGCGCATCCAGCCGTTAGCGCGTGGAGTTACCCTCAGTGGAAAAACCATCGCGGAAGTCACAGCGATGTCGATCGGTGATGCGGCGAACTTCTTCCATTGCCTGGATTTGTCAGCGCACCAGATGGAGATTGGTCGTGAACTCCTCAGAGAGATTCAGAATCGGCTTCGATTTCTTGTCGATATTGGCTTGCATTACTTGACGTTAAGCCGTCCCGCACCAAGCCTCTCCGGCGGTGAGATGCAGCGCATCCGTTTGGCAAGTCAACTTGGCAGTGGTCTCACAGGGGTGACGTACATTCTTGATGAACCGAGTATCGGCTTGCATCACCGAGATCAGGAGCGGCTTCTCGGGGCATTGAAGCATCTGCGCGATCTCGGGAACAGCGTCCTGGTCATTGAGCATGATCTGGAGACCATGCTGACATCGGATCATATCCTCGATTTTGGGCCTCGGGCAGGCAAGTTGGGCGGAGAGATTGTCGCCGCCGGTTCACCGACTGAAATTAAACAGAGCGAAAAATCGCTGACCAGCGGGTATCTCACAGGAACGCTCAAGATCGAGACACCGACGAAACGGCGAAAAGGCAAAAGAGAGTGGCTTGAGATGGTCGGTGTCCAAACCAATAACCTCAAGAAGATCGATGTCAAAATTCCGTTGGGGACACTGACATGCGTGACAGGGGTTTCTGGGTCTGGGAAAAGTTCGCTAGTCGAGGAGACACTTTACCCTGTTCTCGCTTCCAACCTGAATCGGACGTGGATGCGGACAGGGAAGTATAGACAGGTCCGCGGGCTGGAATACCTTGACAAAGTGATCAACATCGATCAGCAGCCCATCGGGGATACGCCGCGATCCAATCCCGCCACTTATACCGATCTCTTCACCAAGATCCGCTATCTCTTCGCCGATCTGCCTGACGCCAAAGTGTACGGCTTCGATTCACGTCGATTCAGTTTTAACCAGAAAACAGGACAGTGCGAAACGTGCCGCGGGCATGGCTACAACAAGATTGAGATGCACTTTCTCGCGGATGTATGGGTGAAATGTGATGTGTGCGGTGGGACGGGCTATAACCACGAAACGCTGCAGATCCACTACAAGGGCAAAAATATCGCCGATATTCTGGGGATGACGGTGCAGGAAGCGCTAGATCACTTCCACAATGTGCCGAGCATCCGCAAGCCTTTACAGATGCTGTACGATGTCGGCCTGGATTACATTGAACTGGGACAATCCGCGACGACGTTCTCCGGCGGCGAAGCGCAGCGTGTCAAGCTGGCGCGAGAATTGGCGAAACGGAGCACCGGCAGAACAATCTACATTATGGACGAACCGACGACCGGCTTGCATTTTGATGATGTACAAAAATTGCTGGTGGTGCTCAACCGCCTGGTGGACAAAGGCAACACGATCGTCATCATTGAACACAACATGGACGTGATTAAATCTGCGGATTGGATTATTGACCTCGGTCCTGAAGGCGGGGATGAAGGTGGGACGGTGGTCGCTATGGAGCCACCAGAGGAAGTGGCAACGGTAGAGGGTTCACATACCGGGCGATTTCTGCGGAAGGTTCTCACGACATAAGCTGCTTTATGTAACTGTTCAGGTGGTAAAACGAAGAAGGGAAATAAGCGCAATCTAACAGATGCTTGCCAGCCAGATTCTTGATTTGCCGTATTTGGAAAAGGCAGGATTATTACAAGAACAAAAAGAAGAGGTAGCGAGAGAGAGCATTTCTTTCACATTTTAAGCAAGTTTCAATCGAAAGGAGAATCAACCAATGGATCTCACACGACAACCACCACGCCGTCCATCAAACCTTAGCGTTGCTGGTATTGTCGGTGCAGCGCGAATGACCGACAAAGCTAGAGCGCATAACGACGAAACGCTCGACGAATACCTCTACGGAGAGAATTCCGGGCTGGATCGCAAAGTTCTGGGGCTTCTCGGTATTTCAGCAGATGAATTTGCTGAAGCCGTAGACGAATACAATGATGAAACCCTGAGCAAATGGGTGCTTGAAAAATCAGGGGTTACACAGGCGCAAATTGATGAATTTAATCAGAGGGAGTTGAGCATCGAACCTCAGACTGGAGAATACCGTCAGCGCTTGAAGGATCGGATCGCTAGGTACGCCCCCGGCAGGACAGACATTAAGACGGTGCTTCAATCGGTGGAATTAGACGATTGGGGAAACTTCTGGCCGGTGGATTTGACTAGGCGACCGCCGCGCAGTCCGCACTGCAAGGACGCTGCGGGAATCTTTGGCGTTGCGCGGATGGCAGACAAAGCGCGGGCGGCACACGCCGGGAAACTCGGCGAGTATCGGTATGGCGAGGACTCCGGGCACGATAAACGGGTGTTGGGTTTTCTAGGTATCTCCGCGGATGAATTCCAGGAAACCGCAGTAAATAACCCAAATGATCTAGAATTAGGCGCGTGGGTGCTCGAAAAGAGCGGGACCCAATCATCTCGGATTGCCGCTTTTAATCGTGTCGCGGCAAATAGAGGTCCCGAAGATGATGAAGAAAAAGCGCGTTTTAATGCACGGCGGGAAGAAATCGATCCGAGCCGGACAGATATTACGACATGGGCGGATCTGATGGATTTGGACGATGAGCTCAGCTTCGGCATTGTAGACCTTGCGCGTCATGCGCCACGCAGTCCCTACGACACCGAGGTTGGGGGGATCGTAGGCTTGGCGCGAATGCTCGACAAGGCGAAGGCGCTCAATAGCGATTCACTTGGCGACTATTGGTACGGCGAGGATTCAGTCCATGATCGATACCTGCTTAAGTTTCTCGGCATTTCCCCACAAGACTTCACGGACGCGGTGAAAACGCTGCCGACAGATGAAGATGTCGTGAATTGGCTCAAGACGCGGATCCCGAAAACTGAGGCGGAAATCGCCGGTTTTAATGAGAAGGCGACAAACTGGGGGCCCACCAATGATGCCCAGAGAGCCTTCCTCGCAAGGGCTATCAGCAAACTGGATACAAGTCGGACGGATATTCAGACTTTTTTTGACCTGATAGTGCTTGCGGATCAGAAAAGCTTTGAGTAAACTTTCTGTGAAGTAGGAGGAAATCTCGTCATACTTCCGGGCGATCCCCTCCACCTGCCTTGGATCTAAACGTAATTTCCCGCTTTCTCTGCCTGCTGACTCATCCCATTCACGCGCTTCCAAGTTTTCAATCGAATTCAGCACATCGGTGATCTGCCCCGTCTTGTCATCAACAATCGCGATCGCCAGATTTCCCCAGCCGTGATTGTAGTAACTGACTGTCCACGCAAAGCCTTGAAACCAAGCGTACTCATGCACGCCCTTGTGTCCTTTTAAGATTCTTTGTATGCGCGGATCGGCATTAGCAATTTGACTCGCTTGTTCCGGCGTTAATTCTGTTTTCGTCTCTAGCAGTTCGATTTCTTTCCTATCCGCTCCAGGGGGCCACGTCTTCGGTTTCCGCTCTGCAAGTGCGCGCAGCAGGGCAGCCCGCCAGCGGTGTGCATCTCTGACTTTTTCATACTGAGCAGCACGCTGTCGGTACAGCTCTGCAACGTTTGTTTGCCCTGCGTTTGCCGACCGCTCCGCCTCCCACCGAAAATAGGCAACCGTGATCTCGTTGTACTGATCGGCACACATCTCCGCCCCATCGGCTTCAAGATTCAACGCCGCGGCATAATCCTCTTTCCTTTTGAAAATCTGCTGCTGTTTCTTGAAGAAATTGGGGTAGACACCATAATCGTAGAATCGATCCGGATAGGTCGGTGCCCATGTCGCGATAAACTGAGCAATTTTCTCGTGTTCAGCGGCAAGTTCCCTCTTTGCCGGATTTGTTATTGATTTTTCCCAGTTTGCCTTCGCTCGCTGCAGGTGATATTCTCGTTGGGCTTTGATGTCGGCTAACTCTCTGCGTCTCGTCTCCACAAGCGCATCTTTTCCATGAAGGATATAATACCGAATCTGGATTTCCGTCATCGGCATGGAGATGATTTCCAAGCAACCCGCAGCAGCCTCACGCCACAGGGCGGCCTTGGCGAAATCTCCATCCCGTTCATAACACTTGATCATGATGTTGGCGTTTAAAGTCCCTTCACGAACCGCATGGCTTGACTGGATGTAGAAAACCAGCATAAAAATGGCGAGGAGGATGCAGATTGCTGTAGTACGGGCATTGCGTCGGATCATTGCATACATTCCTTTCGGGATGGTTCATTTTCCTGTTCTATCACTAAACCTTTGAGAAATCTGCGCCGTGACTTTCTCGTGCCATGAAAACGAAAAAATGAAACCCCGATAGATCGGGACAAAGCCTGGTCTTGCGCAGCGGACTCCGCTCTGCGATCGGGACTTTCGGAACGGAGCTGTGATGCGTGAGATGTCTTGCCTCTGACGCAGTACGCAATACGTTCTCGGCTGATGAAAGCACGGCGCTGAATTTTCTTTGGGAGTTGGAGGGGCTTCTCAACCCGTACCGCTCCGTAATCCTCTCTTCCTACCCATTCCCCCGCTACTCACAAATTGAGCAAATGGTTTTCAAAATAAGTCAGCGATGAGTTATCCCAACACAATCCGCTGGTTCTCCTGCATCGATTGTTCAGCGGAAAGGGTCACTCGTATCGCTTCAAGTGCTGTGACTGCGTCCTTGTGTGCTGCGCTTGTCTCTTGGTTTTGGATCTCCTGTATCCACTGTTCCTGAAGTGAAACGCTCGGCCCATCAATTGGTGCAATCTCCTCTACCCGCGACCCGGTTGAACAGTACCACTTGCCGCCGCTGTGACTGATTGTTCCCTCCGTCAAAACGTAACGCAAATGCTGTTCAGCTTCCTTGATCTCGACCCCTCCTGCCCACGTCCATTGACCAATCCCGCCATCCTTAAACCCAACGTTGACTGTGTTGACAAATCGGTTATATTGCCCCTGGTCGGTCAAGCCTTCGTAAACGGTGCCCCCTTCGACCCACGCGACGCTTCCGAAGAGATCAACGACCGGGTAGATGTGGTATATGAAAAAGTGCGCAGGTGGTCCAGAAACAGGTAGATTGAACAAGATCTCCGGCCGTGCACCCCGCCCCGGTGTGAGACGTAAAAAGGAAGTCAACAGCAACTCGCCGACCTCCTGTACCTTCTGTTTAATCGCCCGGTGTGAATTGGACACGGTTTCGGAGTGGTTAATCCGCAGGGCCCGTTGGTTAGCTTGTGCGAGTTCAACTGCGGTTTCACCCTCATTAATTGACCGTGCAAGCGGATATTCCGTAAAAACGTGTTTATTGGAACGGAGCGCCATAATCGTAATTTCACCGTGGCTATCGTTATGGGTGCAGATAACGATCCCATCCAGGTTGTCGCGTTGAACGAGAGCCTTCCAATCAGGGACAAATTCGGCGCCATGTCTTTCTGCTAACGCTGTGCCGGTTTGGGGGTTTCTTGACGCGATCGCCACAACCTCAGCGGCTTCAAGCTCAGCAAACTTGTCTGCATGACGTTCCCCCGTGCCGCCGGATCCAACAATACCGATTCTAATTTTTGACATATTTTTCACCTCATACCGATCTTAAATTGTCACTCCGTGCCCAGCCTTGCTCACTCCGTGGTTAAGTTTATCGGTGGCTTCAGGTAATCTCCTGTGTTCCGTGTTCATCAAATGCGAAATCGTAAGCGAGATTATACCAAAATCAGGAAAGCAAGGCAATAATTATAAGCAATTGATTGGCTTTTTGTGTTGATGTTTGCTTACCGATGTGATAGAATACAAACGCACTTTATATGATGACCTGTTTGATAGATAGGAGTTACGCACTTCAGATTGAGCGAATCCGACTGCACCCGAATCTTGAATCAAGATCCCGATCTATCGGGGATGCAGATGAATTGTGGAATGATTAGGACCAACTGCGTAACTCTTAATAGATTTCATATAGACGTTTCGCGTGCTTCCGAGGTAATTTCCTCGCGCTTCTCCTACGGCAAAAGAAATCAATCCGAAATGCGATTCAATATGACTGACTATCCTGTTTGAGGAGGCGTTCAATGCGTAACAAGAAAGATAGGAACCGACCTGAGATAATACTGGAAGAAAATTTTCGATTGTTTGACGATGACATCGAAGACGACACTGAGGACGATAATGATCAGGTAGGCACGCCTCGTTCCTTGATATTAGTGGATCAACTCATCTATACGACCCATGAAAACGATCAGAGGCGACCGCTGCTGTATCAACTGCAGCGTACTATTATAGAAGATGAAATGACCTTTCAGGAGGCAAGGGAAGCAATCGTCGAAATGCAGGAGGCAATCGAAAAGCTCACTTCCCCGGCGAACCGGATTGGAACTTTGCTCGGTCTGCCGAAAAAGGAGGTCGCCCACGTGATCATTGGCGGGTCAGAATATTATGCGAATATTGATCCGCAGCTCGATCCGGCATCTCTCAAGATCGGTTTCAGTGTACTTCTCAATGAGGCTTATGTCATTGTCGGTGAATTGGGATATAACACCTCTGGAGCGATTGCGAAGATTATCGATCTGATGCCTGATGGTCGGTTGCGCGTTGGGCAAGAACCTGGTGGATTGCAAGCGATCATTTTGCAACGCTCGACCGATTTGGCAAATGCGAAACTTAAAGTCGGCGACGAAATTCGCATGGACCCAAATTCCAAAGTAGCGCTGGAACGATTGGAAGCGCAAGAGGCAAAAGACTACTATCTCGAAGAAGTGCCGGAACTCCCCTGGTCGAAAGTGGGCGGGCTGGATGACACAATTCAATTAATCAAAGACACTATCGAGCTTCCGATTCTACACCCGGACCTCTTCAATCGCTTTCAATATGCGCCACCAAAAGGGTTTCTCTTGCATGGTCCGCCGGGGTGTGGAAAAACGCTCATTGGCAAGGCGACGGCGCATAACCTCACGCAGCGGTTGAAAGCTGAAGAGGGTGTCGATGTCGAAGGGTGCTTCTTGCACATCAAGGGCCCCGAAATCTTGAATATGTGGCTTGGTGAGTCAGAGCGCAAAGTCCGTGAAATCTTCGAAATAGCGCGCGAAAAGGGTAAAGAAGGTTACTTGCCGTTTGTATTCATTGACGAAGCCGAATCTATTTTGGGCACCCGCCGTTCATTCCGCTCCCACAACATTTCCAACACAGTCGTCCCGATGTTCTGCGCCGAAATGGATGGGATTGAATCCCTGCAAGATGTGGTGATCATCCTTGCAACGAACCGTCCCGACCTCATTGATCCGGCGATTTTACGCCCTGGACGGATTGATCGGAAAATCAAAGTCATCCGTCCCAACAAAGAGGCATCGAAGGACATCTTCCACATTTACCTTACGCCAGATTTGCCCATCCATCCCGAAATCCTTGACGCGCACAACGGCGACGCAGAGGTTGCCGTTTCTCATCTCATTGATCAGGTTTGCGATGAACTGTTTCAGCGAGTTGAAGATAACAAGTTTTTAGAGGTTGCCCTGAGAAGCGGTCGTCGTGATATTCTGTATCGTGGAGACCTGTGTAGTGGCGCGATTGTGGCATCCGTTGTTCAGCGCGCCAAAGAGTCCGCGATTAAGCGTACGATTAACAGTAGCAAAGGAGGGGTTGGGATTCGGGCTGAAGATTTGCTGGAGGGAGCATTGGCAGAATACCGCGAAAATGACATTTTCCCACTGACGGATAGCGTGGAGGACTGGCTCAAGCTGCTCGATTACGATCCGGAGAACGTCGTCAAAGTGACCCCAATCCGTCCAGAAAAATCAACTCGTAGAAGGGTTGTGAGTAGTGTCATTTAAGGCTCAGGACTAAGTACTAAAGTTTGGACAATTCTTGATAAAATGGAATCTTGTTGGGACGGGATTGTGCCGCCGAATCTAAAGTGTCTAAAATGTTCTAAAGTGTTCTAAAGTGTTCTAAAGTTGAAAAACAAGATGCACTTTCTCCCTATCTTCTCTGGTCTGAATCGCCGATTTTTACCGGAAGGTTCAATCGGTTCTGAATCCGCGTCGTGTGTTTAATCCGTGGTTCAGACAACAATTATGTCCCCCCTCATTTATTTTCGGGGATAAATCAGAAAGTGGAAAAGGGAGAAAGTGAGATTTAATCTTCTTCTCACTTTCCCATTTGTGGATTGACTCACTTTAGACACTTTAATACACTTTAGCGCACTTGTCCAAACTTTAGTAATATTTAAAAGATTTATGCAAAGACTTTTTGGAATTGAAACTGAATACGGGATTACGCTGGAGGCAGAGGAGAATGTCGATCCCGTCAACCAATCCGTCGAGTTGATTAAGAGTTATCGGCAGGACGATTTCCGACCGATGTGGGATTATAGTGGCGAAGATCCGTTCCGAGATGAACGTGGCTTCCGTGCAAAGACTCTGCAGGAACACCCCGACGAGAAGAAATATCAGGAAGCAGACCGCCAGCGAAATCTTTCCTTCGTTGAAATCAAAAGCGATCTTATCCTGGTGAACGGTGCCCGCTTATACAACGACCATGCGCACCCAGAATACTCCACCCCAGAATGTCAAAGTCTTTTCCAATTGGTCGCTCATGATAAAGCGGGTGAGCGGATACTCCAGCAGTGTTCCATCAGGCGAAGCGAAAAATCAGGCAAGCGTGTACTCCTGTACAAGAACAACACGGACTTTCATGGGCATAGTTACGGTTGTCATGACAACTACCTGATGCGGCGGGATATTCCCTTTGACTACCTCAAAGAGAGTATCATGCCGTTTTTCGTGACACGACAGATTTTTGCAGGTGCGGGAAAGGTGGGCATCGAAACAGAATCGGGACTTAGCTCTGCTGGTTTCTTCCAGCTTGCGCAGCGCTCTGATTTTTTCCATGTCGAAGTCAGCGTTGATACAATGCACAACCGCCCGATTGTGAATACACGGGATGAACCTCACGCCAATCCGGCGAAATATCGCCGCTTGCATGGCATCGTTGGTGACGCCAATATGTCAGAGTATGCGACGGCGCTCAAAGTCGGCACAACCGCGCTCGTCATCGATCTCATTGAGCAGAAACACATCCCGGTGGATCGCTTTGCCTTGCGCGATCCCCTCCACACGATCAAAGAAATCTCTCGTGATCAGACCTACAAGTGGCAGTTCAGGCTAGCCGATGGCGCCAGAATCTCTGCGATCGATTTGCAGCGAAAATATCTCGCGTTAGCCCAAGAGTACCTGAGCGCACAAAGCGACGATACCGATTGGGTGCTCCTCGAATGGGAGTCCATCCTTGATGAACTCGAAAAGGATCCGATGAATCTCACGGATCGATTGGATTGGGTCGCCAAGAAGTGGCTGCTCGAAGAATTCATTAAGGAGGAAGGACTCACCTGGGATGATCCGTGGCTTCAGAGCCTCGATCTCGAATATCACAACATCAATCAGGAGGTGGGATTATATTATGGGCTTGAAGCGCAGGGACTGATGCGCCGGCTCGTCACCGATCAGCAAATCGACTATGCCATCCACAATCCGCCCGCTGATACTCGCGCGTACTTTCGCGGTAAATCACTGGACAAATTCCGTCCTCAGGTTAAATCGGTCCAGTGGGATAATATCACATTTGATGTAAAAGGAAGAAGTCCCGTTTCGGTTAGTATGAATCAACTCGCAGATGCGAAAATTGCAGAAAAATACAATCGCATCCTCGATCAGTCCCAGACGGTTGAGGCGTTGGTTGAAGGTTTGGGGCTTAGGAATGGATAGAGGTGAGCCTTAGGATGGAGGTGAGCCTTATGAGAACGAGACTAAAATTTTCCTCAAAGGCTAAAGCGGTTACAGATCGATTAGCTCGCTCTAAAGATTCAGAAAAAGCTGGCTCTATCGCTGCAGTTGACCCACAAACCGGAGAGATTTGTTACGGCAAAACCGTCGCAGAAGCTGCAAAGGAAGGAAACTCAAAAACGACATATTCCTCGCGCGGCGTCGTGTATGTTAGGAACAATAAGGTTAACAAAGATAATGTCTTCGTTGCTATCACGCAGTAAGGTGATAGAAGAATCTCACACTTTGAGTGAGCAAATTCCTTTACAGGAGGTCATTACCATGACAGCACAGCATTTGATTTATCTCCGGGATCGCATTCAGAGACCTGTGAAACCGGTTGAGCCCGGTGGTGGTGGGGACGATGATGGCCCCAAGCGCCCAGATGTTACGAGACCCGATACGAGAAATCTGGTTCGGCGGATGAGGCGCGTTGATAAAGACCAATCCAGGCGTTATCGCCAACGAACAGGTGAATAGCCAATGACAAATCACAAGGGGAATTTCCTCGACCTCTTGAAGGTGCGCGATTATCAGATCCAATTCAATTTACCCGCGACGCCTGCAAATGAGACTTCGTCTCATATCCAGACAACAGAAGGAACAACTGTCGTCGCTGTACGTTATAAGGACGGCGTCATCATTGGCGGTGACCGGCGGGCGACGGCGGGAAATGTTGTCATGTACGACCGTGCCGAGAAACTGCTGCAGATCGACGAATACTCTGTCCTAGCGATCGCCGGGTCTCCTGCAATCGCTTATGAAATGGCGCGGGTGCTTGAACATTCGTTCCAATATTTTCGGCGGAGCCAACTTCAGGAATTGAGCCTCGAAGGTAAACTGCGCACGCTCTCTCGCCTCATCCGAGAAAACCTACCCATGGCATTGCAAGGCATCGGCGGCGTTATCCCAATCTTCGCCGTCTACGATCTACAGGATGGGGAAGAAGATAGCGGCAAGATCTTCTTTTACGATGCGATGGGTGCCCATTTTGAGAGTGCCGACTTTGCAACGTCCGGATCTGGCTCTGTGTGGATTCGTGGGGTGTTGTATTATCAGAATTGTTGGGGAGAAACGCAACTTGCCAATATGGATAGGCAGGAAGCAACCATTACCGTCTTGCGGTTGTTCGATGCAGCTTCGGAGTACGACACGGCGACAAGTGGCTATAACCCGAAATCAAACATTTTTCCAACCGTTAAAACAATTACGAAAGACGGAATTCAGGACCTCTCTGCCGAAGGGCTCGGGGAGATTTACGCTGAGTTTGTAGAGACAACCTATGCTAGATGAACCTTATCGATGGCTCGAAGCTATCAGTAATCGGCGTGACTACATTGAGGATCAACTACGCGGAGGTAGTCCCGTCGTTGGACTGAAATATGATGATGGGCTGTTGCTTGTGACAATTGGACGCGGACAGCGTAAGATTTTTGAAGTGCATAATCGAATTGCGCTCTCCGCCATTGGGCATACCGCCGACGTTGAACGGCTGCGTATGGTGGCGACTGACACAGCGTCCGTACAGGGTTTTCAGAGTTCGGTCGATGATGTGACCCTTCACCGCTTGACAAACTTTGTCCTTGGGCCCATTATCAAACAAGCTTTTGAAGCAATTTTCGGTTCGGCGTACATCATCAAAATGTTGTTGGCTGAACTTGGTGCGCGCGGTCAAGAAGACCAATTTATCTCCCTAAACTACGATGGCACAATCAAAGCGAATCATCGCGCTGAAGTTATCGGCGGGACCGATGAAGCCGAGACGGTGATGCAGAACTATTTGGCCGCTGCCGACGCCCCTGCCCTCTCGCTTGCTGCTGCCTTACGGTTGACTTTGGAAACCTGGGCAGTTGGTTGGGAGTTGAGTTTACAGTCAGCGGATGCCGATTCAAATGAAGTAGAAAATGAGAACTTAGAATTGACGATAAATAGAGAGCGGCTGCACGAAGTCCTTCGAGATGAACTGAAGGCGGGAGAGGTTGAAGCGGGAATATTGCAGGTTTCTCGTCAAAGCAACAGCAAGTTCCGCTTTCTCACTTCAGAAGAGATCCGCGCAGCAACCGCGGACTGGCTCTAATTAATAACCAAGACCTCACACCTGAATACTTGAGGAAAACGGTGAGCAGACGTATTTTTGGAATTGAAACCGAATTTGGATGTATGACAGAGACGGATGGTTCTTTGGGCTCCTCTGAAGGTACCGCTGCCCTCGTGAGGGATTATATTTTTCACGAACTGAGGCTCGGGATGTCTGATATGCACTACCGTGATTGGGGTGAACCGCCGGGCAATGGAGGATTCCTGTTCAACGGTGGACGCCTCTATATCGATATGGGACATCTGGAGTATGCAACCCCCGAGTGCGTGAGGCTCTTCGATCTGATCGCCTATGACAAAGCCATCGATCAACTGATTATCACAATTCTTAACGACGTCGGTTTGAGCGAGGATATCTCCTTTTTCAAAAACAACATCGATCACTTCACAGGAGCCACTTTTGGCTGCCATGAAAACTATCAACTGCGACGGGACATTCCCTTCTACAAAGTCGTTATTCCCACGCTGATACCGTTCTTTGTCACCCGGCAGATTTACGCGGGAGCCGGTCGCGTTGGTGGGCATGAAGAGATTCTAGAATTCGGGGATTCCCATCATCGGCAGGATGACTTCGTCGGCTTCCAAATCTCTCAGCGCGCTGACCATATCGTCACGGAAATCTACGAGTGGATACAGTTCAGTCGGGCAATTATTAACACGCGGGATGAACCACTCGGCGACTATACCAAATACCGACGCCTTCATCTGCTTGTCGGCGATTCAAACATGTCCGAATTTGCAACCGCTTTGAAGGTTGGGACAACCTCTCTGGTGTTAGATCTCCTTGAGGCGGGGCATCGCCCCCGTGACTTAAGCTTGAGCAATCCGGTTCAAGCCATCAAAGATATCTCGCGAGATCAGACCTTTCAGTGGATTGTCGAGCGTGAGTCCGGCGCAACAATCTTGGCAATAGACCTGCAACGCGAATACCTTAACCTCGCGCAGAAAATCCTGAAAGGACGGGATGAAGATACGGATTGGGTCCTAACCGAGTGGGAATCGGTGTTAGATGATTTGGAAACAGAACCGGAACGTTTAACCGATCGCGTTGATTGGGCAGCGAAAAAATGGCTGCTTGAGACTTTCATGGAAGAGGAGGGGCTGGACTGGGATGACCCGTGGCTCGAAAGTCTCGACCTTGAATATCACCACCTCAACCAACAAAAGGGCTTGTATTACGAACTGGAAAATCAAGGGCATGTGAGACGGGTCACAACGGATGAACGGATTGAAACAGCCATCCACAATGCCCCCGGAAATACAAGGGCAAAAGCCCGGTCATACGTGATGCGTTATCTGTTTCAAAACCGCTTGCCGTGTATCATTGATTGGAATCAGATCTATTTCACGCATGAAGAGCCCTTTGACATGAAAGATCCCTTTGAGACATACGATGCCGAAGTGGAAATACTGCTGAAGCGGTTAAGCCAGCAGCCGTGCCCGGTTTCAAGGCAGAAGCGCATCCGGTTAAGGCGAGAATGACAGTGTTTCGCAGGCTTAACCCGGCGTTTGCAATGTTGGCTAGCGTTAGTGCAATTTCTCGATTCTTATGGAGTACAGACCGCTTGCGTACTATTTTTCGGGGAAAACTTGGGGTGTGATCAAGAATATTCTTAAAATCAATAGCAGAGGTGTTGATGTCAGGTTACTATCAATTTCCAACAATTTGTGGCGATACGATTGTGTTTGTGTGCGAAGACGATTTGTGGACGGTCCCGGTCGGCGGTGGCATTGCGTGGCGGCTCACGTCGAATCTCGGCACCGTCAGCACGCCACGCTTATCGCCTGATGGATTGTTGCTCGTGTTTATGGGGCATGAGGAGGGACCGCGGGAGGTTTACACGATGCCCGCGCTCGGTGGCGAGGCGAAGCGATTGACGTATCAAGGGAGTTTTGCCGAAGTCGTCGACTGGAATCGAGATGAAACGGAGGTGCTCTATTCGAGTGACGCAGGTTCGGCGTTTGATTCATGGCTGTGGTGCGTCTCCGCGGAAGGCGGTGAACCGCAACGGTTCCCGTATGGACCGGCGAACCACATCGCGTTCGGCGATTTAGGTGGCGTCGTTATCGGTCGTTTGACGCGAGACCCGGCGCGGTGGAAACGGTATCGCGGTGGCACGGCAGGTCAACTCTGGATTGACCGTGATGGTAACAGCGAATTTCAGCCACTCGTCCCCGCCGACGGCAATTTCACAACCCCGATGTGGATTGGCGACCGGGGCTATTTCATCTCCGACCACGAGAGCGTCGGTAATATCTACTCCTGCCTCCCATCCGGCGAGGACTTGCAACGCCACACACACCAAGACGCCTACTACTCCCGTTCGGCACAGACCGATGGCCGGCACATCGTCTACCACGCCGGTGCCGACCTTTACGTTTATGATATCGACAACGACGCGAACCGTCACGTCGAAGTTGAGTTCTGAAGCCCGCGAATCCAGCGACAACGTAAGTTCGTGGAGTCATCACGTTATTTGCAAGCGTATGCCCCGCACCCCAATGGCCACGCCCTTGCGCTAACGGTACGCGGCAAATCGTTTACAATGGCGAATTGGGAAGAGGCTGTCCTTCAACACGGTGTGTGTGATGGCGTGCGCTATCGTCTAACGCAGTGGCTCAACGACGGGAAGCACCTTGTGACCGTCTCCGATGCCGACGGCGAGGAGGCAATTGAAATCCACACCCGCGATGGCAGCGCAGACCCTGTCCGCCTCGCCGCACTCGACATCGGTCGCCCGATAGCACTTTTAGTCTCACCTAAAAAAGACCAAATCATCGTCCTCAATCACCGCTTTGAACTCCTGTTCATCGATCTGGAGTCACAGAAACTTCGGCAACTTGACAAGAGTCAACATGACCAGATCCGGAGTGCGGCGTGGTCACCCGATGGACGCTGGATCGCCTACGATTTCCCATCAACAGAGACGACGCGCTCGATTCAGATCTGCAAGGTTGAGACAGGGGAGACGTGGCTGGTGACACCCCCTGAATTTACTGATGTTGCGCCCGCATGGGACCCCGAAGGGAAGTACCTTTATTTCCTCTCCTTTCGAGAATTTAATCCCGTTTACGACAGCTTCTATTTCGACCTTGGCTTTCTGCAGGCGATGCGTCTGCTGCTCGTGACGTTGCAAAAAGACCAACTGAATCCGTTTATTCCCGAACCCCGCCCGTTGAATGACGAGAAAACAGAATTGAAGGAAAATGAGAGCGATAAGGAAGCCGAGAAAACCAAGAAATCGGAGAAACAGATCGAAATCGATTTTGAAGACATCACGCACCGGGTCGTTGCCTTTCCGTATCCACAGGGAAGTTATAAGCAAATTGCTGGCATCGAAGGCAAAGCGATTTTCACATCGTTTCCAATGGAACACAGCCTCCGCTCGTCGGGCGATAATGACAATAGGGGACCGAAGGGCACGCTCCACGTCTGCGATTTCAAGGAGCAGAAGAAGGACACGCTGGTTTCGGGAATTGATGAGTTTGAGTTGTCGCGGGATAATAAAACCCTCGTCTATCGCGCTGGAGACCGCCTCCGCGCCATCAAAGCGGGCGCGAAGCCGGATGACCAGAATAAATCGGAGGGCGATGGCGGCCCAAACCGTCGGAGTGGCTGGCTCGACCTGAATCGTGTGAAAACTTCCGTCGTCCCAACCGCGGAGTGGCGTCAGATGTATCAAGAGGCGTGGCGGCTTCAGCGGGATTACTTCTGGACAGCAGATATGTCCGGCGTGAATTGGGAGCAGGTTTATCAACGTTATCTGCCGTTGCTTGAACGGATTGCGACCCGGGCGGAGTTTTCTGACCTCATGTGGGAGATGCAGGGCGAACTTGGGACATCGCACGCCTACGAATCTGGGGGAGATTATCGGGCATCGCCAAACTACGCGCAAGGTTTTCTGGGCGCAGATTTCGCCTACGATGCGAAAAGCGATGGCTACCGTATCACACATATCGTTCACGGCGACGCTTGGGAGGAGATGAGCAATTCGCCCCTCAACGAGCCGGGGCTAAACATCCACGAGGGGGGACATTCTCCTTGCAATTGGTGGGCATCGCGTTGGTCGAGCAACCTCTCCCGGCCAACTGCTGGTCAACCTCTCAGGGCAGGAGGTCCAAGCCACTTTCCAGCGAGCCGAAGATGGTGAGAAACGCACGGTCACCTTCAAAGTGCTCCGGAGCGAACGGGAGTTGCGCTATCGGGAATGGGTTAGCCAAAATCGTCAGTATGTCTATGAAAAGACGAGCGGAAAAGTCGGCTACGTCCACATCCCCGACATGATGGGGCGCGGGTACGCCGAGTTTCATCGCGGCTTCCTCGCCGAAGTCAGCTCTCCCGGCTTGCTCATTGACGTGCGCTACAACAGCGGTGAGCATGTCTCACAACTGATTTTGGAGAAACTCTCTCGCCGGCGCATCGGATATAACGTCCGACGCTGGGGGACACCGTCACCGTATCCCGATGCTTCGGTGCTGGGCCCGATGGTCGCCGTTACGAACGAGAACGCTGGCTCCGATGGCGATATTTTCTCGCACTGTTTCAAACTGATGAAGTTAGGGAAACTCATCGGGAAGCGAACGTGGGGCGGGGTTATCGGTATCTCACCGCATCAGGCATTTGTGGATGGCGGCTTGACGACGCAGCCCGAACACCCGTACTGGTTCGTTGACGCCGGCTGGTGGGTTGAGAACTACGGCACCGACCCGGACATTGAGGTTGATTACCGCCCACAAGATTACGCCGCACCGGGGGACCCACAACTCGACCGGGCGATTGAGGAACTCCTTCAAGAGATGGAGGAAAATCCACCGCAATTGCCCGACTTTGGCGAACGTCCCCGTTTGACGTTGCCGACTTTGCCCAAACAAACAGGAAACATGGATGAATGACGCGAAATGATGTCATCAATTTAATCTGTGAAATCGCTGGCGAAACGGACGCGTTTGACGTTTTAGAAAGGGCATTAGCTGGGATGACAAAGCCTATCTTTGCCGATGGCTTATTGTAGTGTGACATTATTCCTGAATGCTTTGAACACGATTCTTCTGAAGAAAAATAGTGGGCGAAATATTGCGATATTCTTTTAGCGCATACATGGACGTATCTAGCGATTCCTTCAGAAGTTTTTAGGGAAAGCCCCACAAACTCTCGACCGATGACTACGTAATGTGCTACGATGTGCAGGTTTCGGGCTTTCCTTCCTCGCACGCTGGACATCTCTCGTTGCTGCGGCTCACTGAGGACGACTACAGAGGTGTCGAACGCATTGAGGAGTGGCCCAGTTGGGACCTACTCGTCCTCCAGTGGGCGAAGGAACAGGGCGCGGTGACGGGCTTCAGCCACAGCGGTTGGGGCTTGAAAGTGCCTGGAGACGAACTCCCCAATTACAATATGCCCCCCTTTGCTCTTAGGGAAGAGTGCATTTTCTCCTTCTTTGAGATATTGAGCGTGGATTTTCTTGACCGGGTGATAGCCGGTCATCTGAGCGATAGTCTGTGAAGTGTAGCCGGACTCGGCTCTCAGATAAACCACCTGTATAGGTTTATACGCCTTGTTATCTTCTGTTTCTTTTAACAGACGAGCGAATTGTTCGGCGGTTCCATCTGGCAAAGGGGTTTGAGGTCGCATGATTCCCTCACGAAAAATAGGATTGAAATTCGAGTGGCAACCCATTGACTAGGGATTAGGTTCTGTTGACATTTCATCGTAACCAGATAATCGCAGCAACGAAACTCAGAAACCCCAAATAGCGACCCGCCAACTTATCAAAACGACTGAAGATACGCCTATAGTGCTTGATTTTGTTGATGAAGCATTCCACCCGATGTCTCTCTCGGTACAGATGCGTATCATAGTCTCGTGACTCACGGCGGTTGATACGGGGACGAATCACTGGCTCTGCACCCATACGGGTTATCAACTGCCCCAATGAATCCGCGTCATACGCTGAGTCGGCTATCACATACTCACTGCTATACCCTTCCGCACAAGTCATGGCGTGGCGTTGTCCAGCCGTCAGCGCAAAACGTAATGGATTGCCTAAGCCATCAACCGTGATGTGAATTTTGGTTGAAAATCCACCCGCATTACGTCTGAGTGCCTGTGAGGCTTGACCGCCACTTGTTTTCAAACCCCCTGCAGCACAGGGGTGAGCGCGGCAGATGGTACTGTCACCATATCTGGGTCGTTGACAAAGTGTTGATGCAGCCGTTGGAAGATGCCTTTATCGCACCAGCGAGCGAATCGTTTATAGACGCTGTTCCAACTGCCGTACTCTTTTGGTAGGAGTCGCCATTGACTACCACTACAAGTTATCCAAAGCACTGCTTGGACAAAACGTTTTAAGTTCGCTTGCTGTCTGGTGTAGACATCGGAACAGGTTTGCAGGAATGCTGCTATTTTTGACCATTGATTATCGGATAAGGTAAGTGTTGACATATCGTTATTATGCCATAAATGTCAACACGTCCTAGCCATATTATACACCTATTAGTAGCTGGTAGATCTAGAACTGGTATGAGGTTATCAAAGCGATGTCAAAACATCGCTTTTTTTATGCCATTGGACCAAAACTCTCAGTTAGGTAGGTACAGAATCCTCAAATGCAAGAACAAAACCTATTCAAATCCGGCTACGTTAGCATCATTGGTGAGCCAAACGTCGGTAAATCGACATTGTTGAATGCAATGATGGGGGAGAAACTCGCAATCGTCACACCGAAGCCGCAGACGACGCGCAACCGGATCACAGGGATTGTCACAGCCGATCCGTATCAAATTATCTTCTTAGACACGCCTGGCGTGCTTGCCCCCAAATATCGCTTGCACGACCAGATGGTCAAGGCCGCATATAACGCGATCAAGGACGCAGACCTTGTTCTTTACATGATCGATGGGAGCCTGCTAACCTCCGGCATTGAGGAAAAAATCCTTGACGAACTTAAAAAGGCGTCGCAGAAAGTCATGCTCGTCATTAACAAAATCGACCTGATACCCAAACTCACACTCTTGCCAATTATTGACGGATATCAGGAAAAGTTCCCCTTCGTCGAAATCATTCCAATCTCGGCAACAAAAGGGGATGGGGTGTCCCAACTTCACGAGTTCATCGTCAAACACCTTCCCGAAGGCCCGCCCTATTTTCCTGAAGACCAACTCAGCGATCTGCCAGAGCGTTTCTTCGTCGCGGAAACGATACGGGAGAAGATTTTCCTCAGAACCAATCAGGAGGTTCCCTACGCCTCCAGCGTCATGGTTGAAGAGTTCAAAGAACGTCCAAACGGAAAAATCTATATCAGTGCGATGCTTTATGTCGAACGACAATCGCAAAAAGGCATCCTAGTCGGGAAAGGTGGTAAAACAATCAAAAAGATCGGTCAGCTTGCCCGCGCCGAGATCGAGCGGTTCTTGAATGCGCCTGTATTTTTGGATTTGCGTGTGTCAATCAAGGAAGATTGGCGGCGTGATGAGCGAAAACTGAAAGGTATGGGTTATTCGTGAAACGCAAAACGTAATGTGCAACAGAAACCGAGTTTCTCCAAGAACTCGGTTTCTCTTCGCTACTTTGCACTTATTTTTTACATGAGCCAATAAAATGAGGGTAGAGTATAATTATCCACAGATTCGCTTGTAGCCCAACTTTCTAAGTTGGCCCATCGCCCAATGCCAAGTTAGAAACTTGGGCTACATGGTCATCCTTTCTGAATTATGCACCTCCCTCAATAAAATTAGTTCCGATATTCGAAAAAAATGCTTGATCTCATTTTGATTTTTTGATAGAATATTGTCTGAGCCAGATTGTCTCCTTCTTCTGCATTGTTACAGAGGAAAACGGAATCTCAGCAGATATGTTCAATTCCCAACCACAAGGAAGATGGTAATGAACCACTCGAATGGAGTCAGTGATGATCGCCCCACCCGATCTTTAAACTCTGAGTCATCCAAATTGCCGACTTGTGCGCCAACCTCAGCTCCACGAACACCTGCCAATTCAGGACTGAATCCAGCCTTAACTTTCGACCGATTTGTCGTTGGGCAAAGCAATCGAGAGGTTTATGAAGCGGCAATAGGCGTCAGTAATCAGACAAGAAAGATGAATAACCCGTTAGTCATACACGGGGCGGTTGGGCTAGGCAAAACCCATTTGTTGCATGCAATTGGAAACCAATTCCGCCAAAGGCAACTGAATCGCACAGTGTACTGCCTCTCGGCGGAGAAATTCGTGCGTGAATGGATTTGGTCTATTGCAAACCCACAGAAAGCTGCTGCATTGCGGCGGCAATATCAGTACATCGATTTGCTGCTGATTGACGACGTTCACTTCTTGTCACAAGAGGTAAGAATTCAAGAAGAGTTTTTCCACTTACTAAACTGTTTGAGTGAACGAGATCAATGGTTGGTATGCACCTGTGATCGTTTGCCTCAGTTTCTGGGGGATTTTTGGAACTCGTCCGATGGCCTTGAGCAGGGGGGAATCGTCGAAATTCGTTCGCCTGAATTTGATTTGCGGGTTTCAATTCTGAGGGAGAAGCTGAAAGAACGGGATTCGGGGCCAGTGCCTTTGAAAGTGCTGCGTTACCTGGCAAGGCATCTCACCAATCATATCCGTCAACTCGAAGGCGCATTAAACCGATTAATGGCGGAAGCGCGTTTGGGGTCGCCCCTGACCCTCCAGGTCGCTCGCCACGTGCTAGAGGGAAGAAGCCCAGAGGCGCTATCAGATACAATCACCCTCGAAGATATTCAGGAAGCAGTTGCCAGATATTTCCACCTTACCTTATCAGAATTATGTTCTCGAAAGCGCGGAAGACGGTTCGTGTTACCTCGACAAGTTGGGATGTATCTTGCCCGCCAATTGACCTCTCTTTCGTTGACACAGATCAGTCAAGGGTTTGGGCAGAGCCACCGGACAACGGTCGGCCGAAGCTACAAACGAATTGAGACGCTACTCAAAGAAGACTTGGTACTGAGTCAATCGATCGAAGCGCTGACAACCGAACTGACTCGTCTTCAACACTCGCGTCATTAACCGAAAAATTGACCAATTCATCTCTGAATACAGGTCGCATAAGACACCGGCCCTTAATATAAGTGGCTGCAAACTAAAAGCACCGGCCCTCATAACACGACCGGTGCTTTTTTATTGCGTCATCACTCATCAGCACAAAATGCAAACGCATTCTCAATCTGGTGGAGTTTGATTAGTTCAGATTGCGGGGATAGAAATATTGCGATGACATCGAATCGGCAAGGGGCATGTAGGAGCCCATGGGTTTGCAGGTAATCGAGGGCGATCTTGGAAATCTGCTTCTGTTTGGTGGGCGTCACAGCCGCCTGCGGTATGCCAAATTTGAGGTTGCGCCGCGTCTTGACTTCAACGAACACAATCTGTTTTCCCTGTTGAGCGATCAGGTCAATCTCGCCGAAACGGGTACGGTAATTCTGGGCGCGAATCTCGTATCTCTGCGCTTTGAGGTGTTCAACTGCGAATGCTTCGCCGATTTTCCCGATCTGTATTCTCGAGTTGCTCATTTCACTGAAGTTTAAAACTACGCCGATGAATCGGGCAGCGCCCAAATTGGGCGATTGCCTGCCGATGATGAAGCGTGCCATACCCTTTGTGGCGTTGGAAGTCGTAGCGCGGATAGACCTCGTCGAGTTCAATCATCAAGCGATCTCGAGTGACTTTTGCAATAATGGAGGCGGCCGCAATGGATTGGATGAGGGAATCCCCCTTTGGAATGGCTTGGGCAGGAAAGTCAATTGGAGGAAGGTGTGTACCATCAACGAAGACATAATCAGGGGGCGGACTGATTTGCGCGATGGCTTGACGCATAGCGCCCATTGTCGCCTGGAGGATATTAACCCGATCAATCTCCTCGTTATTGATACGACCAACACCAATAGCCATCGCGGCGCCGTAAATCTCATCAAACAACCGATTCCGCTGCCTGGGGGTCAACTGCTTTGAGTCCGTCAATCCTGAAATTCGGCAGTTGGCTGGAAGAATAACGGCTGATGCGACAACGGGGCCTGCTAATGCGCCTCGTCCGGCTTCATCGACCCCTGCAATACGCTGATACCCCTGCTGTTGCAGAGCAAGTTCAAACTGTTGTATGTCTGCTGGGCGTGTCCCTCTATTTCTTATCGGTCATGCGCCTCCTCTCGCGGATTCGTATGGCTTTTCCTGTTCGATTTCGTAGATAGTACAATTTGGCTCGGCGTACTGCTCCATACCGAATCACCTGAATACTTTCAATGTTTGGAGAATGCAGCGGAAAAGTCCTTTCGCTTCCCTCTCCATAAGCAACCCGGCGAACCGTAAAAGTCTCACGCAACCCACTATGCGATCGCTGAATGACGGTTCCTTCATAAGCCTGAACACGTTCTTTTGTACCCTCTCGGATGCGGGTGTTGACCCTCACAAGATCCCCAGGACCAAAATCTGGAATATTAGTTTTTGTATACTGGCTTTCAACGGATTCTAGCAAGTTCATCGTATTGTTCCTCCCTTCCTAAGATGTGATGCCTGTCGCACTAAAACGTAATGCGTAAAAGGTTCTTCTTACGTTTTATGCATTACTTCTTACGTTTTGATTTTTCAGTGAGTTCAGGTAAACGATATCCTCCTCTGAGAGTTCGATCTTTTTGAGTAAGTCGGGACGTCGTTCAGCAGTGCGCTTGAGCGACTGTTCGTACTGCCAACGCGCAATTTTTTCATGGTGTCCACTCAACAGGATTTCGGGAACTTTCATCCCTTCAAACTCCGCCGGGCGCGTGTAATGCGGATGATCTAGCAGGCTCTGGCTAAACGAGTCCTCTTGCGCCGATTCATAATTTCCCAACGCACGCGGCAAAACTCGCCCAATCGCATCAATGAGTACGAGCGCTGGAATCTCCCCGCCACTGAGGACGTAATCGCCAATGGAAATCTCATCCGTGACCAGCTTTATGCGCACCCTTTCATCAATGCCTTTGTAACGTCCACAAATCAGGATGAGGTGAGATTCAAGAGAAAAGGCTTCGGCAAGCGACTGATGAAAGGGAATCCCTTGTGCAGTGAGGTAAATAACACGGGCCGTTGCGTTTGGATTCAGCGCTCTGATTGTGGCAAAAAGCGGCTCCGGCTTCATAATCATCCCAGCGCTGCCACCGTAAGGATAATCATCTACTGATTGATGGCGATCTGTTGTAAAATCCCGCACGTTGTGAACATTGACGGTCAACACGTTGGCATCTTGCGCACGCTTTAAGATGCCAAATTTCAAGGCTGGCAGTATGATTTCTGGAAAAATCGTAATGATATCAATTTTCATTCAATGATCCGGACGACAACTCCATCTTTGACGATAATTTCTGCCTGAGAAAGTTTGGCCCGAATGTCATCCCCAACCTCAATTTTGACGGGGGCATCATACGTCCCACTGACAAAAATATCATTATTTTCGAGTTGCTTGACCTGCTCTAACTTCTGCTCAAAATTGCTTTTGACCTGTTCCTGTTTTTCTCGTTCCTGCTTGATTTCCTCGCGAAATTGATTGACGTGACGCGGGTCCCGCTTTTGCGCTTCTGCAATCAGACGTCGGCTTTGAAATTCCTCTTGTTGGAGCCATGTCTCAACCTGGCGAATTGCGTACTCAAGCTCTTTCGTGAGTTGTTCCTTGAAAGCGGGTGTAACGATATTTTTTAAAATAACAGGTCGTTTGACAATAACAGCCATTATCTATCCCACTTGTGACTCACAGTAAGTAGAAATGGTTCGGAGGGACGTACTATCACTAAATGCGTGAGAAAATCCGGCGGTCGTGCTTTCATCAGCCAAGAGCGTATTGCGTACTGTGTCAGAGGCAAGACGTTTCAGGCATCACAGCTCCGTTCCGAGAGTCCGCTACGCGAGACCAGACTCTGCCCCGATTTACCGGGGTTTCACTTTTTCGTTTTCATGGCACGAGAAAGTCACGGCGTAGATTTCTCAAAGGTTTAGTGATAGAACACCACCCCAAAACTTAACGATGTTCAACAATCTCAAGTATCGCCTTTTTGCGTGCCTTGACTCCCGCGGCAAGTAGTACTGCTCGCATTGCTTTTGCTGTGCGCCCTTGTTTGCCAATGACTTTTCCTAAATCTTCAGGTGCAACGCTCAGTTCTAAAATGGTCACCGTCTTTCCTTCGACTTCGTCAACAGTGACCTGATCTGGGTAATCAACTAGAGATTTTGCAAGATATTCGATCAAATCTTTGAGCATCAGCTCCCCCTAAAAACGTGGTTATTCGCTATACGGCTTCAAGTAAACTGTGGTATAAAGTCACAGATTGAATCCGTATCTTGAGACAGATCAATTATCTTCTTCTGAGGGTGTCTCCGGTCCATTATCCTCCGTTGCTTCTTCCGTTACTTCTACTTCCTCTTCAGCAGTAGAAATCGATTCTTCCGCTGCTGCATCAGAGGTAGCTTGTGAAGAAGACGTCGATTTTGCCTCTGAACCGGGGATTGACTCTCCTTGTTTTTCATGTATAAATTTTTCCCAAATTCCGGCTTTCGACATGAGACTCCTAGCTGTATCGGAAGGCTGTGCGCCACTTTTCAACCATTTCAACGCCTTTTCTTCGTCAATGACGATTTGGGCCGGATCCGTCATTGGATCATAATACCCGAGCCGTTCGATAAAACGTCCATCCCTCTGGCTTCGTGAATCAACAGCCACCAGCCGATAAAAAGGACGTCTTTTCTTTCCATGTCGCTGAAGTCTAATTCTTACTGCCAAATACGACCTCCTATTCCATAAGGCTTCGCGCAAATTCTTTGAGTGAACTTAGCGTGATCTACGCCTTTTCTTTTTCCTTTTGCGCTGCTTTGGTTTTCTCTTAACCTGCCCCGTGATTCCCTTAGCTGGACCTATGAGTTGCGGTATTTCCATCATCGGATGTTGCTTCATCATGCGGTTCATGAATCTGAGTTGATCAACCAATTGGTTGACTTGACGAACTGTTGTGCCGCTTCCCTTAGCAATGCGTATGCGGCGACTGCTATCAAGGATGCGTGCATCCCTGCGTTCTTCCGGCGTCATCGACTGAATCATCGCTTTGGTGTATTTCAGTTGCGTTTCGTCAACTTCCATTCCCTTAATCGGGAGCTTATTGAAGCCGGGGATCATATCGACCAGTTGATCCAATGAGCCCATATTCTTGATTTGTTCAAGCTGCATAAGCAGATCATCGAAATCCAAACCTTGTTGCTCAATCAGCTTGCGCTCGAATTCTTTGGCTTGATCTTCGCTAAAAACAGTCTCAGCCCTTTCGAGTAAGGTTGCGAAGTCGCCTTCCCCAAGTATCCGCGAAGCCATCCGATCTGGATGGAATTCTTCCAATGTCGTGGGGCTGATTTTTTCGCCAACGCCAACGAACTTAATCGGCTTCTGCGTCACCGCACGAATGGAGAGCGCCGCACCACCACGCGCATCACCATCCAGCTTGGTCAGAATGACGCCGTCAATGTCCAGATTGTCGTTGAAATGCTCGGCAACATTGACCGCGTCTTGCCCTGTCATGGAATCAACGACGAGCAGAATTTCGGTTGTATTGACTGCGGATTTAATCTCCCGCAATTCTTCCATTAATTCTTCGTTGATATGTAACCGACCTGCCGTGTCGATGATGACGAAATTATGTCCACGATTCAATGCCTGATTGACGGCGGCTTGAGTGATTGCAGCAGGGGAAACTTCGGCGCCCATCGAAAACACAGGCACATCAATTTGTTCTCCAAGCACTTGAAGCTGTTTAATCGCTGCTGGGCGATAAATATCTGCTGCTACCAAAAGCGGACTTCGCCCCTCTGATTTGAATTTCAGCGCAAGTTTCGCAGAAACTGTTGTTTTCCCACCGCCCTGCAAGCCGACCATCAGGATAATCGTTGGACCGCTTGGTGCTATCGTGATTTTGGCTGTTTTCTCCCCCATTAACTTCGTCAGTTCATCGCCGATAATCTTCGCAATCTGAAGCTCTGGGGTTAAGCTACCAAGCACTTCCTGACCGATTGATCGATCCTTAACACTGTTGATAAATTCGCGGACGGTTTTGTAATTTACATCCGCCTCAAGCAGTGCAAGACGAACCTCCCGCAGTGCATCAGACACATTTTTTTCGGTTAGTTTGCCTTGACTACTCAGCTTTTTGAGAACGCCTTGCAATTTGTCAGTCAAGCTTTCAAACATGACATTTCCTTTGCGTAATACGTAATGCGTAAATGAACTTAGAAATTACGCAGTTGATCTCAACGAATCTACGATTCATCTGCATCTTGATCAGGATTCAAGATACAGGCTTGTTCAAATGAAATGCGTGCCTCCCATCATTAGTTCATTTCCCGATTTGCAAATCAATTCATCAATGCCTGAACCCGTTTTCTGATATATTGGACCGTGCGAATTTCTTCTGTACAATCGAGATTGGTTCCCAGGATTTGCAGGTGTTCCAAAATATCTGACAGCATTGCCTGTTGTCGTTGAAATGCAGCCAACAAACCCAGCTTTTCCTCATATCGTTCGAGGGCAAGTTCTGCAGATTTCACCGAATCGTGGACAGCTTGGCGGGTAAGCCCAAAGCGTTCAGCAATTTCCCCATACGACAAATCATTCTCATAGTGCAGCTTGAGGAATTTCTGCTGTTTTTCGGTCAAGAGATTGCCATAAAAATCGGAGAGAAGAACAACCCTCAGTTTTTCAAGAGACAAACCTGCTGCCCTCATATTTGCAAATCTATGAACTGTCAGGTAATCCGGCTTGATAGCGCCTCTAAGATACCCTATTCACCTGCGAATTGTCAACGGAAAAATGAAAAACCCTTGACACGCATGCCAAGTATCGCTATAATCTAGCGGATGCTTATGAATTAACGAATCAACTCATAATAGCACCGAGGAAATATGCAATGGAATATGTAATCGGTTTCGTGAACACAGGAAGCATGAAGGAAGCAAAGAAGATTGCCAAAGCGTTGGTTGAACGTAAACTGGCGGCGGGCATCAACGTTATCCCGGTAGTGCACTCATACTACTGGTGGAAAGGGAAAGTTGAATCCGGTGCGGAAGCCAAGCTGGTGATCAAGACAAAATCGGAGCAAATGGATGCCATAATCGAAGCCGTTAAGGAACTACATAGCTACGAAGTCTGCGAAGTTACGTTTGTTCCAATAGTGGATGGAAACGCGGATTACCTCAGGTGGATTGATGATTCCGTGAGCCAGGGAAATCTTTGATTTGGAGCGGGAAGCGTGAGAAAAAATAGATTGAGTAACTACAAACGAAATGAAATAAGCGTGGCGCTGTTTCCACCACTGCCGGTGCAATCGACCCCTTTGTCGCAACCTCGAACAACGACCCCGATTTCCCTGATAATCGGGGTCATTGTGAGCCTTGGGCTAATTGCCCTCCTGATCTTTGTCGTGCCCTGGCAGTCAGTGTCGCAGACATTTACGGGAACTTTGGGCTCACTGTATGTCCAGGCCAAACAGATCAAGCTTCCTCAGATTAAACTGCCTCAAAAGGAAAAGCCTGGCACGGAAGTTTCAACAGCGGAAACACCAGCGATTGAAGTTTCCTCGCCGCCACCGATCCCTGAGCCGGACCCAAACCTGCTTGTCGGACGTTATCCGGTGAGAAAGTACATGGATATTCGGTACACAGTCTCCCACGGCGACTGGCTCTATCACATCCTTCGGCAGTATCGTAACCGGATCTTTCCTAAAAAATATCGCAATTGGCAACTGTTGGCTCAGTATAACCGAATACGCTCGTCACAGTACATATTGAAACCAGGCGAAGAATTTCTCATCCCAACATTAGCGCACATCGCGCTGCCGAAAACAGGCTATGAAACCGAGCTTCAACAGATCCAATCTAAACTTGCGAATCAGCCCGAAGATCCGGTGCTGCTGAATCGACTGGCGATTATCCATTTCAAACGCTACAAATTAAATGAGTCACGGTCAACACTGCAACAGGGCATCAAGCTATCGCCACACAACGGTGTGTTACACAACAATCTCGGTTTCATTTACCTGATCGTCGAAGAGGACGCGAAAGCCCAGCACGAATTAGAGCTTGCAATTGCACATTCCGAGAAACCTGCGATTCCACATTGCAATCTGGGTGCGCTGTACATGACAATGGGCAAACTCGACTTGGCAATCGAGGCTCTTGAAAGTGCTTTGGAAGCGGATGCAAACCTGCTTGATGCAAAGTATAACCTCGCCCTCGCTTATGAAAAAGTCGGGCAGATCAATCCGGCGAAGGAATATCTTCGCGATCTTGCCCAGATTCTGCTGGATGATGCTGAGGTGAAGTCTGCACTTGAGCGCTTGAACACGGCCAATGAGTAGGTTCAGAACGTGGTAGCCTATGCGATGTGTCAGGATGAATGGAGAAAAACCATGAACCGCAGAGAATTCATTAAGATCGCCGCAATGAGCGCAGCGGGAACGATGGGGCCACTGCGCTATCTTGATGCGGGAAGTGACTTTGCTAAAACAGTACTGAAGCCCGCTTCGATGATTACGCCAAATGACAAGTTCTACGTTCTTCAGATTGGGAGGGCGCCGCTCGTTAAGGCTGAACACTGGCGGTTGGCGATTAGGGGGTTGGTCGAAAAACCGATCATGTTGAACTACGCAGATATGACGAGTATGGAGTCTGTCACGACGATGCGGACGCTCAAGTGTATTGGTGATCTAATCGGCACAGAGCAGATGAGCAATGCAAGGTGGACAGGTGTACTGCTGCGGAATATTCTTGAAAAAGCGGGCGTCAATGATGAAGCAGAGGTCGTCGTGTTCCACTGTGCTGATGGCTATCATACGGCCGTCCCGATTGATCGCGCGCTCCGTGAGGAGGTGCTCTTAGCGTACAAAATGAACGGTGAGGTCCTTCCCCGCGAGCACGGCTTTCCTGTCCGTTTGCTCAACCCCGGTCACTATGGCACGAAGAATCCGAAATGGATCATAAACCTCATACTGGCGAAATCGCACGAGGGCTATTGGGAAAAGCGGGGTTGGGACCCAGTTGCGCGTGTCAAGCTCGCAACCTTGGTCGGCAGACCTGAAGATGATGAAGGAATTCAAGCCGGCACGAAATATACAATCAGTGGCGCTGCGTTTGACAGCGGAAATCATGGAGGGATTGCGAGCGTTGAAGTGAGCGTTGATGGCGGTGACACATGGGCGGAGGCGGAGATCTGGGCAAGTGATTCGTCGCTTGCGTGGTACCTCTGGAAATATACATGGCAGGTATCTGAGAATCCGGGGATAGTCGAGATCTATGCGAGAGCAATTGCGAATGATGGGTTGACGCAACGAGAGATCGGCTTCAATGCCGGGCATGCGGGTGCCGTCGGCTATCACACAATCCGTGCAGAAATCGTGAAGAGATAGCCACAGATTTTTCTGATGATCCCTAAGCTCGTGTATGAAAAGTCCTACGAAACCTTCCGAAGGTTAGCAAAGAACTACTTTTCACACACCCTCTAAATTTTGCCATTGATTTTGTACCTGAATTATGGTAAAGTACCAGTGTAAATCTGTTTTAAGATTTCGTAAAAGTGAGAGATGGCCAAACTCTCAAACAAAGACCAAAAGGGAGAAAGCAAATGGCAAAGAGAATTGTTCTGCTCGGTTTTTGTATAGCGATAGGCTGCATCGTTTCTGCATCAATGTGGTCAATACCAGCCAATGCGCAAGGGGCTAGTGGCGATGCCCCAACAACCGGCTCAACACTCATCGACTTCAAGCATCTCGCGCTTCTCATCATTGAAAGCATTGTTTTCAGCATCGTCGGGATGATTGTCCTGGTGGTCGGATATAAGATTTTTGATGCCGTAACACCTTACGATCTGAATCATCAGATTGCCGAAGATAATAATGCAGCCGCGGGGGTTGCCGTTGCGGGCATGTTAATCGCTCTGGGGTTAATTGTGGCTTCAGCGATTTCGGGCTAATTGCTGTATGAGGTTATCAGCTATATCGAGAAAAAGGCAATTCATGTTTGACGTGGATTGCCTTTTTTATGCGAAATCGCCGATGGAAAATTGTTTCTATCCGTTCCAACAACAACTGTCGCGCCTATTGATGCCAAAGACAACATCATTCGGTTGGATAAGAGAAAAATTATTGTCCGGTTGAAACCTGCCAATTCGATTCAATAATAGAATGGAAAAGACTCATAAATTCTTACTCATCTCAATTGATTGCTGGCGTTACAACGCCCTGAGTCGAACAAATCCATTATTCAACACTCCGAAATTTGATTTGTCGACCCAAGACTTCTCGTTGGCGGAACGATTCTTCGTCACCGCGCCCGCAACCCGTCCGTCTCACACCTCGCTTTTCACCGGGCTGTACCCATTTGAGCACGGGCTTTACGGGCAGACCTACCTCAAGATGTTCGCCGGCATCCCAAATCTGTTCCAGCTTTTCGCCGATGCGGGCTATGATGTGATGGGCAAATCTGAGCGTTCCGACGTCTTCCGCTTTCTTGACTTTGAGTCGTTCATCATGTCAATAGATTTGCGGGCAAAAGATCAACACATCGGATCGCTGGAAAGCCTGATTGCGTGGATTGACCAACCTTCAGCGCCGCATCAGTTTGGCTTCATCCACTTCTGGCACACACATGGCGGCTACGGTCTGGGCGGCATCCAAAACGCGCCGAATTTGAGAGAATGGGTACATCAAGGCAGGACCGAAGAAGCGTTGCGATTTTATTACGCCGCCGTTACGCACGTTTTGGAGTTTGCTATCGTCGAAATCCTCAAGCGCGTTTCGCTTGAGGATTGGGCGGTCTTTATCTTCGGAGATCACGGAGAGGGTTTCTGCGAGGAAATCATGGCGCACGGAGACACACTCCACCAGAATGTCCTCCATGTACCACTCCTCGCGCATATTCCCGGCAGGGATGCGATCCGGTTTCCTGAAGGCCCAACCTCAATAATCGATCTCTTCCCGACCATTACGAGGCTCGCTGGAATCAACGTTGATTATCAGGGATATGGACGGGATCTGCTCGGTTCGTCGGATGGGTTTGAAGAGCGGTGGGTTTTGTCGGAATTGGATAGTCTGTACGGGATTGGTTTCCTGACACCTAGCAACCTGCAAACTGACCCCAGCCGTGTGACTTCCAGAGTTTCGATGGATGGGGTGGAGCTCGACAGGTATCCGGAAGGTGTGAGGTTATGGGCGATTACCGATGGTTGGCGCCTCTACCGGGAAAATGAAGAAACTGGTGACTTTGTTCAACGTGATGTGATGAGCGGCGCAGATCTCCCGTGTGACCATCCGGATAAATTCAGATCAATATACAATCAAATACGAGCGAACTCCCGCTATCAAAATCCTGAAATGCAGGAGACGACTGCTGAAGAAGGGGCGCTTTTGGAAGAGCGGTTGCGCGACCTCGGATATATTGAGTAGTCTGAGCCCATAATGACGTGGGGGACAATATTCAATAGTCAATCTTATTGACTCACAAATTGGCTATCAATACGAATGAGATTTGGGAAGAATTTCGGGATGCGCTCAAACGATGGACTTTCGAGAAAGCCAATGCGATTCCTGCGGTGGGCGCTGTGGATGTGTTGAGGAGGTGTCGTGCTGCGAGTGGGAACATCTAATTTGCAGCGGTGTAAACTATCATGCGCCCATTATAAGCACCGGTAGTCGTTTGACTGCCGGTGCTTTTTTTTGCAACAGAGTGGACATCAAAGTATTCCGCGATCATGTTTTCCGGATTGACTTCCTATTGCATGTGTGATAGGATAGGCTGCCGTATCGGGTGTCTGCACGTTGGCATTCAGCGTGCAGATTGCGGGTATTCCGTGTAACTGGCTGCGATGGCGGTCATCAAAATGAAAGGATATCAGAACCATGATCAAAATTGGTTGTAACTACCTGAGTTTACGCGATACAGACGTTGAGACGTTCATCCGGACGGCTTACGATTTAAGGCTCGATATTGTTGACTTTCACCGACGGGCCTTCACCTCGACGGAGCCAGACTATCTCGGCAATATCAAGCTGCTGTGCCTCAAATATGGACTGCCCATCGGCTACATCGGTGTGAGTGGCTTGTTCGTGGGGCCGGAGCAGGAACGGCGGGAGCACGCTGAACAGTGCAAAGAAGCCATTGACGTGGCTGCATTCCTCGGATCGCCGATAATTCGCGTGTTCTGTGCGTCAGTACCGGAGAAGAACGCGGATGACGAATCTCCGTGGCCCGCAATGGTTCAAGGGTACCAGGAGGTCGCTGATTACGCTGCCTCCAAGGGTATCGCCGTTGGGTTGCAGAATCACCCGTCCACTGGCGATGAAATGCTGCGAATCTGGCGCGAAACTGATCGGGAGAACTTCACTTTTATCATGGACACGGGCCAGTGGGTTGGGTCGCCTGGATCGTATCCACGCGGGGAATTGGCTCCGGACATCGACTTTTACCGCTTCATGGAGCAGACCGCACCGCATGCCATGTATGTCCGCACCAAATTCTACAAAATCGAGAGCGGCAAGGAGGAGTGGCTGGATTATGAGCGGATTGTGAACATCTTGAAAAAGGTCAACTACAATGGCTGTATATCCATTGTTTACGAAGGCGAAGCAGAAGACCGCGTTGAGCAGGTGCGGAAAGCTGCTAACTACCTGCGTGAACTACTGTCAGGTTATTGATTTGACCTGTATGAAGTGAGAAAGCGAAAAGAATCTATCTGCGCATGCCCTGATGGATCGGGATCTCGCTTCACTAGAGACCTGAATTTGTCCATGAAGGCGTACGACGCGCCCCTTTTCCATTGGACGATCATTATCGCCAGCCTCGCATTTTTTGCCCTTGCGCTTCTGGGAATCGCCGCTTTTATGTTGTCCGTCATTGAGGCATCAAGGCTACCCGTAGGAGAGGGATATTTTATCGCGTTCATCTGTCAGATCCTGATTTTCCTGTCTCTGTTCCTCTTTCTGTATCGCGGTTTCCAGAGATTTCACACGATACTTCTCTACACATCAGGTTGGTTGGTTTTCGGATGGCTTTCAATCCTCACGCGATTTCCCAGCGGCTCTGTGATTCTACTGACGGCGCTATACGCGGCGCTGTAGTACACGCTTATTAACCAATGGTGCTAGTTTGGAATTTGGAAGTCAATGAACATAACAGAACACCCTGGCTTTGCTTTGGTTCTTGTTGGATTAGGGTCATGAGACGGTTTCCTCGATTCTACCGTTAATCTAAGTGTTAGACAATTCTTGATTAACGGTAGGAAATCCAGACTCATGACCATTATAGATTTTATCACACAATTGTTCTGTTGTGTAGATGATAAACTCACACAACACCAGAAAAACCAAGAGCATACCCAAGCCAATTTCTATCCTTCTGAAGGGGTTACCATCGCCTTACTCTTTGCACTCAAAGGCGTCGGCAACCGAGCCTTCTATCGATGGATGGAAAACAATTACAAACCCTTGTTCCCCAATTTACCCGAGCGAACCCGCTTGTTCAACACCCATTAACATCTCACTGATGTTTTCGATGTTTTCATGGCGAATCCTTCACTCATCGGTGTGATTGACACTTATGGTGTCGAACTGATTCACCCCCGCCGAGAAGGTCGCTCTGAGCAGCAAATCGGTCCAACCAACGCTGGATTGTGGGGGGAAAGTTTTGTCTGCTGCTCAATCATCTTGGACTGATTATTGACTGGGATTGTGATACTGCCAATGTCTACGATGGAAGTCGTTTCCAACATCTCGTTGATGGAGTCTGCGATAGATGGTTGTTTTTGCCGATGAAGGGTTTGCCAAAGCCGATGGGTTCGCTCCTAACTTACGTCTGTGCCGACGGGGGGAATGGAATTGTCGGATGCTGATAGAGACCGTTTTATCGATGTTGACGTTAGTGTGCCATTTTAAGAAAGTGATGCCTCGCTGTTGGGCTTATTTCAAAACGCGACTCGGTTTCACGATGGCGTTGTTTAATCTCTTGGTGCAGTGGGATGGTTTGCCGGTTGATGAAGACGGGTTTGTGCCTTTATCGATTGCTCAATTTAGTCTCTAACTAGCACCAAAGGTTATTAACCTTTGGTGCTAGTTGGTAAGGATGTAGTCTCCACAAGGGTTGTAGAATTTACATATTCGACCTCGCAAAGAATAATCGTTGCTATGACTGGATCTCTGGCTCCAAACTAGCACCATTAGTTGAATATTAGGAGGATGCAAAATGTTAAGTCAACTGTTTCACCGAAGGTGGATATTTGGGAGAATCGTCATAGCAATAATACTGCTGGATCTCATCTATGTTTTGGTAGCGTTACTGCCGCCGGTGCGCCCGAAGCATACGACCCTGAGCTGGATCCGTAATGTAATGCTTATGAAATTATGTCCAGGGGCGGTCGTTTCTCCGTCCAAGAGGCAAGAGCCTCAAAGGCAGCGGAGGCACGGAGGACAGTTATATCATCGCGCCAGCGCCCAATAATCTGGAGTCCAACGGGCAGACCATTGTTTGCCAAGCCGCACGGAACTGTAGCTGCCGGCTGTCCAGTGATGTTAAATGGATAGGTAAATGCGGTCCACCCCAAATAGGTGGTGGGCTGCCCTTCGATTTGTCCCGGGTGATCGTCGCCAGCCGGAAACGCCGTCACGGGAAGCGTGGGCGTCAGCAGCAGGTCGTAGTTTTCCATGAATGCACGCCATCTATGATAATAATCGTTCCGTCGGGCGTACGCCGCAGCCAATTCTGCTGCAGAAAACTTAAGCCCCTGTTCAATCACTGCTGCAAGGCCAGGGTCAAGCAACTCCCGGACCTTGTCTAGGTCATGTCGATAGATACTGGCAAATGCGGACGACCAGATTATATTGATAATATCCTCCCACGGATCTGGTATCCCGGGATGCGCTTCCTCAAGGTGACAACCCAGTTCACCGAAGCGTGCGGCGGCCGTGGCAGCGAGCTCACGCACCTCCGCCTCGATTGGCGCATAGCCCAAATCACCTGACCAGGCGACACGCAGACCGGCAATACTTCCTTCCATCCCTTCGAGGAAATCAATTTGAGTGGGGAGCGAAAGACGGTCACGCGGATCAGTCCCGGCCATGACGGTGAGCATGAGCGCCGCATCTCGCACAGTTCGTGTGATTGGACCGACGTGCGAAAACAACTCGACAGCGCTGGCTGGATACTGTGGGACGAGTCCCCACGATGGCTTCAAGCCGTAGAGTCCACAAAAGGCCGCTGGAATGCGGATGGAACCTGCGCCGTCCGTCCCCTGGGCAAGCGCCCCCATCCCCGCGGCAACGGCAGCCGCCGGACCGCCACTTGACCCACCGGCGGTGCGACCATGCTGCCACGGATTATGTGTCGGACCCACGATGCGGTTTCCCGAGTCACCTTTCCAGCCCAATTCAGGCGTATTTGTCTTACCAAGCATCACCATGCCGGCTGCGTAGAGACGCTCAACAATGGGGGCGTCAAAGTCTGGCGCCCAATTTTTGTACAGGAGCGAGCCTCGAGTTGTGCGAATGCCCTTTGTTACGGTAAGATCCTTCAGCGAACCGGGTATGCCCGCTAGTGGCGGTATAGTTTCACGTTTTGTATACGCTTCTTCGGCGGCGCGTGCTTGCTTTTTGGCGAGTTCTGGAGTGACTGTGATGAAGGCGTTAATGCTCGGGTTGAGTTGGTCAATGCGGCTCAATACTGCCTCAGTTACCTCAACAGGCGACACTTCGCGTTTCTGATACAGCGTCCGTAACTGAAGGGCTGACAAGTCGTATAGATTCGTTGCATCCATATCCTGACTCTCCTGTATTAACTTACTTTAACGTGAGTTCGACGTAAGAATTCTGCGTAAGTCCGAACATTGATGGCATGAGGGACAGAAAACATACAGCAAAGTCCACAGGAACTCCTTTTCAAACTACTGCCTCAACTTCAATCGATCGCTCAAAGATTAACGAGCGATCGGCAGTTACAGGAGGATCTCCTACAAGAAATGTCTTTACACCTGTGTCAGTTGATCAGGGAAAGGAACGCACCTGCTGATGATGTCGTCGCAGATGAGGGTGATAACCCACAGCGTACCCGTTGTCCTGTGTGTCAAGAGAGACTAACTGCCATTACCGAAGACATTACAATATGCTTGAAATGCGGTACGGTCACAGACGAAACCGGAACATGATTTCTGTTCGCGCCTCAAATTGATGACGCAAACTTATGACTGCCAGTGGGTTGAACCTTTTCTTTTTCAAACTCCTCATTTGGCTCAACCGGAGTCAACGCAATACCGGAAACTCATCCAGGCGCAACCCAAATGAAGCCTCCAGCATACTAATTATTCGTAATCACCGGGGCTTGTCTGCCCAAATAACCTGCCAACTCTCTTGCCCGTTTTTCATCTTCAAAACCTCAGTTTGAGATTTGTATCGTTCAAAATCACCCCATCTGCCGGCCTGCTGTGACCCCTGTATGAAATTCGGGATTTCGCTACGCTCAACTTGCGCCGTTGCGGATCACAAGTCGGGGGACCCCATGGATCGGGATGCAAGCACATGGGTTACTGGGCTTTCGTCTGAAATGTACGACGCACACAAAGTCAAATCCCTTCCATTATATTCATTAGCAAATTAGTGTCAACAAAAAAAGCGCCGACTAGAAATTCTCCACGCCTCAAATCTGACGCCTTGACACCGCCCCGGATATGTGATAGCATAGCCAGGGGGAGCCGGAGATTTGTGATTATGAATAAACTTCTGTCATTCTGAGCAAGCGAAGAATCTCATCGGTGTTGAACAACGGAGATCCTTCACTGCGTTCAAGATGACAAAAGTGTAAAGGATAATTTCATAATCACTTTTGTGAAGACTTGTGACAAGATCTTATCCATTACGCAAGCCTAACCATCCACAAACCCGCAAAAGGAAGTTATGAAGAAAATACACAACTATATCGAACAAGGCAGCACTTCTCTTTGTGAGTCGTTAAAAGAATTAGTGAGTATTCCGACCGTGAACCCGCCCGGCACAAACTATGCGGAGATAGTAGGGCTGCTTCAGGAACGATGTGAAACGCTTGGGATGCAGACGCAAATCGCGCAAGTTCCCCAAGCTGAAGCGCAAGCGATTGTGCCGCACGCCGATGTCTACCCACGCCTGAACCTGATTGCCCGGTGGGACGCTGGGGCGGAGAAGACCGTCCACTTCAACGCCCATTACGATGTCGTGCCTGTCTCTGGCGCCTGGAGAGCGGACCCATTTCAGCCCCAGGTTGTGGGGGATTGGCTTTACGGCAGAGGGTCGGACGATATGAAGGACTCAATGGCTGCATTGCTGTTTGCAATTACCGCGCTTCAGGAAAACGGTGTCCATCCGGCTTTCAATATCGAGTGCTCGTTCACCTGCGACGAGGAGATCGGTGGTGAGTTGGGGGCGGGGTACATCGTGCGCAAAGGGTTGGTTCAAGCCGATTATGTCGTTAATTGCGAAGGCGGGTCTGTTTTGAATGTGGGTCTGGGACACAACGGCGTGCTCTGGCTTGATGTGACGGTACATGGCAAAGCCGCGCACGCCTCTCGACCGCAAAAGGGGTTGAACGCTTTTGAAAAGATGGCCGCTTTCGTCACCGGACTACAACCCTTGAAACAGCAGTTGAATGCGCCGGAGCGTATTTTCAAAACTTTTTCGGGCGATGAACGGCGCCCTACGATTAACCTTGGCGGAGTCTTTCATGGCACGGATGGGGATAAGGTCAACACCGTCCCTGCGCAGGCGACCTTCTCCATAGACCGACGTGTTCTCCCCAACGAACGCTTGGCAGCAGCCGAGGGAGAGCTTCGCACAGCAATTCGGGAGGTCTGCCAATCCGATCCGGAGCTGAAGGTGGATGTAAATGCCACGTTGGGTATTGAGCCGTGCGTCGTTGAGCCAGAGCATCCATTCCCACAGGCGTTTGCACGGACAGTACGCAGCATACGCCGTCATCCAATTCAGTTCAGCACGACAACCGGCTTTACAGATCTACATTTCTTCGTCGAAGACGGTGGAATGCCCGGCGTTGGCTATGGCGCACACGGACAGGGAGCTCATGGCGTGGACGAACGGGTCAGTATATCCGATTTGGTTAAGACGGCAAAAGTGTATGCAACATTTATGATGAGAGGCCTTTATGACGCATAAACGCCTAGACAAATCAGCGAAGAGTCTGTCATCCTTCATAATTTAGCGTGGTCAAGCGTTATTTCAGCAATCACTTACTCGCCCGATACTCATCTAACAGGGTATTGACCTGGTCTAGCAATTCCTGAGAGTAGATTTGCCCTGCAAGTTCACCTTGCACCTGTACAGCGAATTTATCCCACTCCGCCCGATCTATGTTGTTGACAGAAACGATCTGAATTCCGTATTTCTTCAATGCCGTGACCGACTTATTATTATCCTCACGAATGCGATGGATGAGTTCCTTATGGTATTTGTGTGCGGTTTCGTTGAGGATTTGCTGGGATTTAGGAGACAGCTTATCGAATTTCTCTTTCGTAATAATCGTCGCGCCGACACCGATTCCCAACGGTATGTCCGTCATATATTTCAGCCTGGGATGCCACTGCAAAGCGATACACGCAAGCGGAGAGGCAATTAAGGTATTGATCTGTCCTGAATATAGCGATGGAAGTACCTGCGGCACGGACAGCGGTATCCCAATGCTTCCCATGGTTTTGGAAAAGTACATTCTGACCGGATCATCAACACGCACCCACATCTTGACGTTTGGATTGCGGACATCCGCAATGGACTGAATTCGCCGATTGCTAAACAGATAGTAGTAACCGATGTCTCCCCAACCTAGCAGAATATATCCCGCGCTCTCAAACGCTTTATCGAGCTGTTCTCTCAGTCGGTCACGCACATGGTCAAGCTCGTCGTAGTTCTGAAAAAGCAGCGGGGTTTGAAAAATCAATACTGGTTTTTGAATCTCTCCCAAACCGACGCTTGTCATGGCCCCGGCGTGGAGCAGTCCTGCCCGCATCTTGCGAACCACATCGATCTCATCCCCTTGCACGCCATCTGGAAAAAATCGGATTTTGAGTTCGCCTCCGCTTTTCTTCTTGATCTCCCGTCCCATTTTGTAAAAGATCTTCATCCACGATGACGTTTTCGGTGCAAGCGTCGCCAGTTTAATCGATTCGCCAAACGTGGACGTTACGAAAATGATAGCAAAAAATGTCACAATAAGGTAAAGTTTAATCACGCGAATCATGTTGTTCATCCTTGTTCTTGACATTGACTAAGGGTATTGAGTTCACCGAGATGATAACTATACTCCCAACGGTCATAACTTATACCAATTCGATAACCTTGCGAAGGTTTGAAACCTTCGCAGGGTTGAATACCTAATCCTGAGTACATTATAGTCGAGTGGCGCAGCAGTGTCAAGCGTAGATTTTGAGAAACCAAGACTGGGTTTTAGAACAAGGTAAAATCGTTGCGTCGAGTGCTGTTCTTAATCCTGAACCGTCAAATTCCGTCTTAGTTTGAAAATGGGACCGCAGAATGCGCTTCAAGCACCATACCATGCAAGGGATACGGGAAAAAATCAATACAAATCATACAGAACTTTCTCATTGGGTTGGCCACCCTGAGACGGAATAAACTAAGGTCTCTACTAACAATGCTCGGCATCATCATCGGCATTTCTGCAGTTGTCGGCATGGTCTCCGTTGTCGGTGGGGCAAAATCTTTAGTGTTGGCTGAATTTGAACGGATGGGTGGGTCAAACTTAATTGTTTGTTTCCGTCCACGCTGGATCAAAGGAGATGATGGCGCCTGGACTCAGAATAAGGCGCCTGTGTATCTCAAATATGAGGATATCGATGCCATTTTGACCACTTGCCCTTCGGTGAAAAGCATCACGGCGGACATCGACACGCTGGCGCGACCCATATCATACAGAGGAGAAACGAAACACTTTCGCTTTGAGGGCGTTACGCCACTTTACCCGGAGGTACACAACTAGTATGTCCAGTCTGGGCACTTTCTGCAGCAGGAGGACCTGGATCGGAACGAGTCAGTATGTGTGATTGGATGGCAGGTGCAGAAAGATCTGTTTGGCAAAACGCATCCAGTCGGTCAAGAATTGAAGATTGGCATGCAGCGATTTACCGTCATCGGGGTGATGGAGGAAAAGGGAAACAAAATGGCGACGGAGGGTTGGGATGAGAAGTTGATTATTCCGTTTACGACGATGTGGACACGTTTCATCGGTAATCGGAAATGGGGTTTTGAATTGTGGATGCAAGCGGAGAGTTTTGAAGATGTTGATCAGGTGCTGGCAGAAGTTAAAATTGCCTTGCGTCGCCGGCACGGTTCTGAAGAGTATTTTCGATTTTACACGGCGAAGGAGGTCTTAGAGCAGGTTGGAAAAGTCAGCCGGGTTCTCAAGATTCTGCTCGGCGGGGTTGCGAGTATCTCACTATTTGTCGGCGGCATTGGCATCATGCTGGTTTCCGTTACGGAACGCACGAGAGAAATCGGGCTGCGCAAAGCAGTCGGTGCGCGACGGCGCGATATTTTGCAGCAGTTCCTCGTCGAGTCGGTCGTTCTTAGCGTCTCTGGAGGACTGATTGGTATTCTCATCAGTGGCGGCATTACTTTTGGAACAGCATGGGTGGTAACAACATTCCTCATCAAAGAGACAGAATGGCCTGCGGTTGTATCATTATGGGCGGCGCTTGCGGCTTTCGGTTCTTCCGCCTTTATCGGTATCGTGTTTGGCATCCTTCCTGCGTATAAGGCGGTGCGGCTGACGCCAACGGAGGCTTTGCGGCATGAATAGTGGGGCCTTCCAGTCGGATTGACTTTGAGGTCATCAGTTAGTGAAAACTGGTATGTTGAGTGAAAAGTGGCAACTCAGGTTAAAAATAAAACCGTCCGACGACTTATTTCGGCTTCCTGTTGACACAGATTTGAAAATGAGTATAATATGTGGAATTCATTACGCCGGAATTGGTAAGGCAGCGTATATATGACTCATGTGACTCAATAGAATGCGAAAGATATTACAGGAGGGATCGATGTGATCAAATTATACGGAACGGAATACAATCGGCTGCAACTGCTTCGTCATGTCGGCGACATTTCTCAGATTGCCGGTGTGAAGCAGTATCAATTGGCGAGCGGAAATGAAAAGGGAGTTGATGGGGTTGATTTTCGGACGGGTTCCGGGTTAAATTTTACTGTCTTGCCGGGCCGTGGATTGGACATCTCTTATGCGGAATACAACGGCATCCCGCTGTGCTGGCGGTCGAGCACCGGCGATGTCGCTCCAGCTTATTATGAGCCAGAGGGAGAGGGATGGCTGCGTGGATTCTTTGGTGGGCTACTGACTACCTGTGGCATGACATACCTCGGATCGCCGGACGAAGATCAGGGTGAGCAGCTTGGACTGCACGGGCGTGTCTCTTACATCCCCGCCCAAAACCTATGGATTGATAACCGCTGGGAAGGCGATCGATACACGATGTGGGCCCAAGGTAAGGTGACGGAGACAACGGTTTTTGGCGAAAACCTCTGTCGAACACGTCGCATCTGGACAGAACTTGGCGCGACGAAGCTCCATATCGAAGATATTGTTGAAAATCTCGGCTATCAGGATACGCCTCACATGTACCTCTTCCATATCAATCCCGGATTCCCAATTGTCGCTGAAGGCTCCGAATTACTTGTCCCATCGACGCAAGTTATCCCGATGGATGAACACTCGGCGGAGAAGTTGAGTGCTCACGCGCGATGTGAACCACCGACCGTCGATTTTCGTGAAGAGGTGTATTACCACGAGATGGAAGTTGATGAGGACAACCATATCTATGTTGCCCTCGTCAATCGGTCGTTTAACAATGGACAGGGACTTGGCTTGTACGTGAGATACCATAAAACGCAACTACCCAAATTCGTTCAATGGAAGATAAACAGCGAAGGGCTTTATGTCATTGGCTTGGAACCGGCAAACTGTTGGGTTGATGGGCGATCAAAGGAGAGAGAACGAGGGACACTGGAGTTTATCGAACCGGGTGGACGCAGGCATTATGAAGTTGAAATCGGCGTTCTGACTTCTAACGCAGAGATTGAAAGGCTAGCAGAAAAGATTGCGGCGACGAAGACGAACAACTGACTTAGCGTTAAAACCCGATCCGAATTACGCATCCCACCTTTGCGCCCGAGGCGGTATATGTAAAAATCTTGCGCAAGCAATCATTTTTAAGGCTATCCGGGTATCCCCATTCAACGTTCTGACCGAGAAATCGTCGAAGTTGTCAAAGGAGGCACAGTTGCACGATTATGCATTACGTTCTACGCTTTGCGATTCACACTTTAGTTTTACTAGAAACCACTTCTGAAGTAGGATGTGAGTCCCTTGAAACAGCGTCTTTGCTAGCACATTGAAACTTGACTTACAATCGTGACAATTCCAACGCCCCACCAGCTTATTTTCTGCCTTACGCGCAACCTTGAGGCTGCCACAATGTGGGCAATGCGGTTCATTGCCCCATCGGACTTTTTCAAGGGGTTCTATACAAGATTTATGGCCTGGAAAAAGAAAGCACCTGATGATTTCAGTTATGATTGACCAATTGTTATCCCCTACGAAATGAGGAATCCTTATGCCAGATATCCGCAAATCACCAGAATATCAACGGTGGAGACAAGAGGTCAAACAGCGCGATGAAAACGCCTGTCGTGTATGTGGAGTGCAGCGTAATATCCACGTACATCACATCAAACCTTTCAAAAAATACCCTGAATTTGCCACCGAACTGGACAACGGCATCACACTCTGCGGAAACTGCCACACTCTTTTTAGAGGTGAAGAAGAAAGCACCAATCTTCAAACGATTATAGAAGCGGTTACCGGTCAACATGATATGCGAACCGCTGACCAGTTAAATCGGCTCAACGGTAAATTTTGCGCCTATCTGGAACCCCTGTTAAAATCAGGGGATCGATCCAGAAGGAATAACGCGGTTTATCATCTGTTTGTCCAACTCCAAATTTATCCCGATTCACTTGACCAATTTCTTCCCCTTATTCAACATCTTCTAGATAGTGAAAACGGGTCCGATGAGGGGCTTGCCAAACAGATAGCAGTCGAATTTCTTAAAGGCAGCTCAAGCGGGGCGGCGTTACAGATGCTTAGCGAATACGAAAGACGGATTGAAGCCGAAAGACAAAGACGGGAAGCGGAACTGGAAGAACTAAAGCAATTGCGACTGCTCGCCGAGCAAGGCGATGCCAATGCACAGAATAACCTTGGCGTGAGATATGCGAATGGCAGGGGTGTTGAGCAGGACGATGGGGAGGCGGTCAAATGGTATCGCAAAGCCGCCAAACAGGGCGATGCCAATGCACAGAATAACCTTGGCTTGAGATATGCGAATGGCAGGGGTGTTGAGCAGGACGATGAGGAGGCGGTTAAGTGGTATCGCAAAGCCGTCCAACAGGGCAATGCCTATGCACAGAATAACCTTGGCTGGATGTATGAAAAAGGCAGGGGCGTTGTTCAAGACGATGAGGAGGCGGTCAAATGGTATCGCAAAGCCGTCCAACAGGGCAATGCCTATGCACAGAATAACCTTGGCTGGATGTATGAAAAAGGCAGGGGCGTTGTTCAAGACGATGAGGAGGCGGTCAAGTGGTATCGCAAAGCTGCCCAACAGGGTAATGCCAAAGCACAGAATAACCTTGGCGTGAGGTATGAAAAAGGCAGGGGTGTTGAGCAGGACTATGAGGAGGCGGTTAAGTGGTATCGCAAAGCCGCCGAACAGGGTAATGCCACAGCACAGTATAACCTTGGCTGGATGTATGAACATGGCAGGGGTGTTGTTCAGGACGATGGGGAGGCGGTCAAATGGTATCGAAAAGCCGCCAAACAGGGCGATGCCACAGCACAGAATAACCTTGGCTGGATGTATGAACATGGCAGGGGTGTTGTTCAAGACGATGGGGAGGCGGTCAAATGGTATCGAAAAGCCGCCAAACAGGGCGATGCCTATGCACAGAATAACCTTGGCTTGAGATATGCGAATGGCAGGGGTGTTGAGCAGGACGATGAGGAGGCGGTTAAGTGGTATCGCAAAGCCGTCCAACAGGGCAATGCCTATGCACAGAATAACCTTGGCTGGATGTATGAAAAAGGCAGGGGCGTTGTTCAAGACGATGAGGAGGCGGTCAAATGGTTTCGCAAAGCCGTCCAACAGGGTAATGCCACAGCACAGAATAACCTTGGCTGGATGTATGAAAAAGGCAGGGGCGTTGTTCAAGACGATGAGGAGGCGGTCAAGTGGTATCGCAAAGCTGCCCAACAGGGTAATGCCAAAGCACAGAATAACCTTGGCGTGAGGTATGAAAAAGGCAGGGGTGTTGAGCAGGACTATGAGGAGGCGGTTAAGTGGTATCGCAAAGCCGCCGAACAGGGTAATGCCACAGCACAGTATAACCTTGGCTGGATGTATGAACATGGCAGGGGTGTTGTTCAGGACGATGGGGAGGCAGTCAAATGGTTTCGCAATGCTACCGAACAAGGCGATGCCAATGCCCAGACCTACCTTGGCTGGATGTATGAACATGGCAGGGGTGTTGAGCAGGACTATGAGGAGGCGGTCAAATGGTATCGCAAAGCCGCCAAACAGGGCTATGCCCTAGCCCAGGAGAACCTTGGCGAGATGTATGACAATGGCAGGGGTGTTGATTGGGACGATGAGGCGACGGTCAAATGGTTTCGCGAAGCCGCTGAGCAAGGAAATGCCAAAGCCCAGTTCCTCCTTGGCGAGATGTATGACAATGGCAGGGGCGGTGTTCAGGTTGAAGGTTAAGACTACCAAATCAGCGGCATCCCTAGAACTCTTGAAGGCGCACAAGACCTGTGGGGCGCGACAAGTACCACTTCCAAAAATGGGCGGTTGAAGAAGTCGAGGGGTTTGTAACTAGCCGACGAACCGCTGATGGTGGTATTTATGGACGACTTTATTTCTCAATTCCTGATGAACGCGATTTGCAAAGCATGATATTGGAGGTCAAGGGCGGAAAGAAAGCCAGCATCAACGCCCTACGTGCTTTGCGGGGGGCCTTGACAGTGATGACGCGCTTATGGCGGGTCTGATTGTCATGAACCCGCTCAGTGCTATCCAATCCCGCAACTTTCACGCATTCATGGCACAAGCGGGAGACTTAGAGGTAAACGGGTGCCTTACCCACGGATGCAAATGCTCTCTGTCTCTGAGATTTTAGAAGGCAAACGCTTTGTCACCCCGTCTGTAAGAGCCCAGCATTCAAGCGATCAACAGTTAATCCCATTTAATCACAAAAGTCCCTAACGACTCATTCTGTTTAGTTTTATACACCATCAACTCTTACGAAGGAGAAAATCATTATGAAAAAGTACTGTTTTTGGACCACCGTAACCCTAATCTTGCTGACCTGCATCATAGTGTCGAATTGCAGCGGCAAAGAAATGGCAGCGACTCCCGATGTCGCTCCCGATAGCGTTTTGAATGTCATCCCCCAAGACACCGTTGGGGTGATTTACATCCCGAGCTTACTCGGACTCAATGACGAAATTAACGCACTCCTCGCAGAAATGATTCCTTCAGACCCACCGCAAGAACTGCCCGCTAAGATGTTGGCAGACACTTTTGGTGCGGGTTTTGAGACGCTGGCGGAATTGGAGGAACTGGGCTTGGATCTGCAGAAAAACTTCGCGGTGTTTCTCTCCGGTGTGAATCCACCCGTGCCTTCTGCCGCTGTTCACGTTAAAGATGTAGAAAGCGTCAAACAGTTAATCGAAATGGAATCGGAAGGCAGTAGTTCGGTCACCCATAACGGCGTGACATATTACACCACAGGGGAGGGCGGTGCGTTCGTTCTGATGGATGATGTGATGGTCTATTCAGGTTCAGTGGAGGTCTGCGAAAAAGCCATTGATACCCAGAAGAAGGAGATGCCATCGATTGTCGCCAATACCGATTTCCAATCGCTCAGGCTCGATACGACATCTGGCCTAAATGATCTGGTTGCTTACTTTGCAATGGATGCCATTGTGGAAGCCTTCCGCCCCATGCTGACTGAGAAATCGGAAACATTAAAGGCAGAAATGGAAGAATTAAAGGCAGAAATGGAAGAAATGGAGGCAAGTGCAGAAATGGACCCACAACTCGATGTCGGTTTAGGGTATGTCGGGAATCTGGTTGACAGCGGTATATGGCTGCTGGAGCAGTCAAAAACCTTGGGCCTTACCGTTCAACTCAACGGCAGCGACTTACAAATTTCTCCATTCCTCAAATTTAAGCGGGATAGCGAGATTCAACCGTATATTCGCCAGTCACCAATGGAGCTGACACACCTCAAATACCTGCCGCAAAATGCGTTCCTCAATGGCGAGATGCAATTTCAGAAGGAGATGTTGGTCGATCTCACACACAAAATGATGCAGTTGTTTATCCCTTCGGATCCGAACGCGGATACAGAGGAGATCGAAAAAGCATCCGAGGCACTTACTGAAGCGACGACAAATTTCTACGGAGGCTTGGGAGATGAGGCCGCTTTTTCCGTCAATTTCAGCGAGAGCCTGATGCCTGATATATTATACGTCTACGATGTGACGGACGAAAAGCAGGTTAAGGCGTACATGGAGAAAGATTTCATCCTATATTTGGGAACCTCAATGGCACTGATCGAAGCACTGGGAGTGGGTCAGGCATACGCTGGCATGTACGCAGATGCGTCAGCAGGTTCCCCTGAGATATACAATGGTGTGGAGATTAAAAATTTCATTCTGCCAAATATCGCCGCCCTTTTTGCTCAACTTCCGCCCGAAATGGAAGGCGTCGCTCCAGAACAGTGGAATATCTACTATGCCATCAACGGCGGCAAACTGCTCTACGGAATAGCGGGTAATGCCCAGCCGATTAAAGACACCCTAGATCGAATGGCGGGTACGGGGGCAGGCTTTGATCAAGGGGAAGGCTACACCAAACTGATCGGTGCGTTGACCGTGAAAAACAACATGTTCTTGGCAATTTCACCTATCACAGCGGTCAAAAGTCTCGTACAGATGTTTGCTCAAGCGGATCCGAACGTCGGCGTGGTCCAGATGCTTTTGATGGACATTCCCGAAACCTACAGCATCGGTATTGCTAGCCAAAATCGGGATGGCGGCGTTGAAGGGAAGCTATTTATCTCAATCGGCGACTTCAAGGAAATCATCAATAAGGTCGTCGGTATGCAGGGAATGGAGGGAATGGAGAGAATGCAGTGATTCGATTGTGGCTTTATGGTGGGCGGCGTGCAAGATTTATTTCGCCAGGAAAGGCGAGGTGATAAATGTTGCACGCCTCATTCTGATATGAGATTAAGAAGAAACTAATTTAGCGCCTCTGCGCTGAAACCAGCTTGCTTAACGGCATCGGTCAATTGGGCGGTGGTGGTTTTACCTTTTTCCAACTTGACGATTGCTTTACCATCTGAGAGAGAAACATCGGCGCTGATTACGCCGGGGACTTTAGTGAGTGCAGACTGCACATTTGCTTGGCAAGCCCCTCACGTCATTCCAGTAACAGCCAACGCGATCTCTTCGACATCCGCTGCTGGCGCTTCAGCAGCAGCGGCAGGCTTTTCGGCCGCTTCTTGCGCTGTCTCGGCGGTCTTTTCCATCTTTTTCTCAGAAGCACAGCCAACAACGAGAATTAGCGCCATGCAACAGATTAGCGAGAACTTCAGCATACACATCTGGTAGACACCTCCTTTTCAGGAAAAATAAAACTGCCTTCTATTATATGTGACAGTACAGGTTTTGTCAAATATAATCTGTAGCAGTGGTAGATTTGTGGTCGCAAGAAAAGTTGATGGAAGTACCGTAAGGAATCAACACCCCAGCCTAATGATGAAGCGATTTTACTGGATCTTCGCCTTACTCACTGTATTGAGCGTCACGATCTTCAGTGTGAACTCCCAGAGAAATTCCGAGGAAACAATTCCCGCCCGAGCTCATCAAAACACCCACCCACTTGCCCGAGATGTTCGCGTGATTCCTCCGTCTGCTACAGAGTCAATACCCACAACGCATAAATCCAGAGACTGGCAGTCCATTATCAAATCCGTCGGCATTGAGTCGGATTCAGAGAAATGTGTCAACTGTCACTTTGAAGGACAACCCCCAACACAGGCGCATCCGGAAAATCATCTGAACCTCCATGAACCGGAGACATTCGGCTGTGTCCTTTGTCACGGCGGCAATCCACGGGCAACCGAGAAGCAGGCTGCGCATTCCACCACAGAAACGTTGCCGTTCCTGAGCGGACGCCAAATTGAAGCGAGTTGTGGAAAGTGCCATACTGAGCCTGCGGTGCCGGGCGCCCATTCGCTCTCCGGCGGACGATTTGTGTTGAACAGATATGGCTGTGTGACCTGTCACAACCTGCCGGTAGAAATTCCCATCGCACGGTATGCGCCTCACCTAGACACAATTGGCAATAAAGTCACCAGAGAATGGCTGGGGCAGTGGCTTGAAGACCCGACGGTTTATCTTCCAGAATCGAAGATGCCTGAAATCGAGATGACGGAGCGTGAGCGTGAAGCCATCATCGAATTTCTCCTGACCTTGCGGGCTGATACGCTCTTCCGACCAATCCCCGGGGAAGGCAATCCCGAAAAAGGGGAAAAGATCTTCGTAGACTTTGAATGCCAATCTTGTCATGTGGTACGCGGGGTGGGTGATAAAATCGGTCCTGCGCTTGATCAGGTCGGGACAAAGGTAAACCGCCTATGGCTCATGAACTATCTCCGCAAACCGGCAGCGTTTCATCCGAATACAAAGATGCCGGATTACGAGTTCCTGAACCAGGAGATCCTGGATGTCACCGAATATTTGCTGCGTAATTTTTCCGATGGGGCGACCGTTTTAGAAAGATTTCCGGATGATTCCCCCAATCCCACCCAAGCCCATGAGGGGTTTAAGCTCTACATCAGCAAGGGCTGCGCACAGTGTCATGGAATCACGAAATACATGCGGGTGAATATCACCGATCAGTTGAAGCAGTGGGATATTGGCGGAGCCGTCGATCGGGTTCAAACGCATCGAGGAAAGCGAATCGAGGTCCCAGAAATCGACATGCCAGAATCGGACGCCGCATTGATGGAGATCGCTCTTTTAGCGATGCGACAAAATGACATCTATAAAGATCTGGTGTACGATTTGGAAGAGGGAACGCTGGGACATACGGAGGGATTTTTAGAGGCATTCTGGCAGTTTCCTGTACCGCTTCAGGGAGAATTACCGGGCTATTACAATGAAACGAGCTCAAAACTCACCCCAGACTCGTGTGGAAGTTGCCATACCAAACAGTGGGAAGATTGGAAGACAACCCGCCATGCGGTTGCAATGGGACCCGGAGTTTGGGGACAGTTAATCGGGCAGAGTCCGGGGTTCGTTGAAAACTGTTCTCAATGCCACGCGCCATTATCTGAACAACACGAATACTTGCCAACATCAGATGGCGACTACGCCGAAAATCAGCAGTATGACGCACAACTCCAAGCCCATGGGCTTACCTGTGCCGCCTGTCATGTTCGAGGCCATCAACGCTTTGGACCTCCTTTCTCAGAAACCGCTGCTGCGGCAAATGTTTTTAGCGAAGGGCATCATGGGGGCGCAGTCGTGAGTCGAGCGTATGAAGATTCAGCTTTCTGTAAGCCGTGTCATCAATTTGAGGAAGGTGGGTTTAGTCTAAACGGGAAACTCTTGGAAAACACGTACAACGAATGGCTCGAAAGCCCCCATGCCAGGGATGGGAAAACATGTCAATCGTGTCATATGCCGGACCGCAGGCATCGGTGGCGAGGCATTCATGATCCGGAAACAGTGCGAAAGGCTCTAAAACTGAACGTCGAGATGAAGAATCAGCAGGAGAACATCGAAGCTGAAATTCGGCTGACAAACGTGGGGGCGGGGCATTACCTGCCGACCTACGTAACACCAGCGATTTTTATCACAGTGCGGATGCTGAATTCCGCTGGAAACCCGGCGCCTGATACGGAGCAGGTGCGCGTAATTCAACGGCGAGTTCCCTTGACGCTGGACCGGGAAGTCTTTGACACCCGCATCCCCGCCGGAGGAACCTGGGCCTATACTTATCGAGCGTCTCGTCCCAAACAGGTAGACATCCTTGAAATCCGCCTTGATGTGCATCCGGATCATTTTTACAATGGATTCTTCAAAGAATATCACGTAAACGATTGGAATGCGCAACAGCACATCGACAAAGCCTTTGAGATTACTGAAAACAGCCCGTACCTGCTGTTGACCAAACAGATTGCTTTGGAATAAAGACAGAAAACAAACAAGAAGATCAAGGAGGAGTAAGTGGAAGGAATGAAAAGAGGGAATTTTACGTTTCACGCCTTACATTTCACGCCTTACAGAGGAGGTAAGCTAGATGATGCCTCGGCTTCTCATCCATCGGATAGCTTCCATCGCCCTTTGCCTGTGGCTGATCGCTGTTTGCTGGCAGCCCCCTGCCGTTCAAGCCCAAGATTCGTCTGAATTCACCGAGGCTGTTGAACGCTATCGCACTCGCATCCGTAAAGAACCGGAGAATCTTGAACTGCATCGGCAGATGATTGAACATGCCCGGCAAACCAATCGGTTAGCGGTCCCGCTGTACATCTACACGATCTCCTATGAGAAACAGCCCACGAACACAACTGTCCTCTATGTTTTGGGGTACAGCTATCTGATAGATGCTTCTGAAACCGCCCTGATGGAAGCTGAAAGACTTTTTCAAGCAGCAATCGCGGAGCACTCCCAGTTCGCTGAAGCTTATGTCGCTTTGGGCAGATGCTACATAGCGCAGGGGAAAACTGAGGCAGGGTTCGAGGCGTTTCAAAAAAGTCTCCAAATCAACCCCAACTTTTGGGAGGCCAACCTTGAACTTGGAAATTACTATCGTGATCAGAAGGACTATCGGTCAGCAATCGAGCATTACATGCAGAGCCTTGCCCCACGTCCAAAAGCAGCCACCACGCACTTTAATCTCGGTACGGTGTACCGCATTATGGGCAAACTTGAGGCGGCGCGTCAAGCCTTTGCGCAGGCGAGCAAACATGATAAAAAATATGCCGATGCCTACTATCAGTTGGGGCAGATCTACGCTTTGCAGGGCAAACCGGACGATGCGCTAAAGCAGTATCGCAAGGGACAGAGGCTTGATCCAAACAACGCAAATGTTCGATACCAACTCGCGCATATCTTCCTGGACCAAAACGACGAGCGTCACGCCATCCTATCCGTGCGGAGTGCATTGGCAATAGACGCGAAATATGTGGAATATGTGGAAAGATTGGAAGATGTGAGCATATCCCGTGCTGCGGAGATAATCGCGCAAATCCTCCAGGAACACCCGGATAACGCAGACCTCCAACACTTCGCTGGTGAATTAATTCTGAAGATTGACCTTCCGGAAGGAACCCGACAATGCCTTGAGCGTTCGAAAGCCCTTGATCCGAACCTGGTGGATGCCCATTACGCGCGTGGGATTGCTTACGACCAAATGGGAGAGATGGAAAAAGCAATGGCTGAATTCCAGAAAGCGGCTGAACTCAATCCGAACGATCCAAGACCTCACCTTTATCTCGGGAAAAGATATGCGAATGGCGGACAACCCCGGAAGGCGATTTCCGCTTTTGCGAAAGCCATCGAAGCCGATCCGGAGAATGTCGAGGCGCTTAAAGACTACGCCTTCTTGTGCCTCGCCTACGATGAGAAAGGCGGATGGAAGCGGGCGAAACGCGCACTTGAGACGGCAATTCAAATTCGCCCCGGCGATCCGGAAATCTTGATGAATTACGGACACACGCTCTTAATGAGCCAGGAAAATCACGAGGCGATTATCTACTATTTGCGCGCAATTGAACTCAAACCCGATTGGGTATTGAGCCACTATAACTTGGCAATTGCTTATGAAACAATTGGGAAAAAAAAACTCGCCTTAGCGGAATACCAAAAGGTGATGCAACTCGATTTGGAGGGGAGTTACGGCGAAAAGGCGTCGGAACGCATCCGGGTTTTGGAGGAGGAGAAGTGACGTGATTTCTAATGTCCGTTTTGGAAGGCGGATGCAACACACTGATCAATCTCTGCGTGGTTTAAGACCCCTTAGAATCTGGCAAATTGAGTCCCCTAATTAATTCAAAGGAGGGTCGTAATTCCCGGCAATCACATTGTAGGGTGGACGCCGGGATAGTACGCTATCCCTGATTTATCGTGACGATTTCAGTTGACAGTCAAATTTCCAATCCGTTGTATTCACACGCTGAGATCTGCCGGATTGATCCGGAAATAGAAGATACCCATTTTGGCAAGCATACTCATGCAGCTGCCTGGTAATCTCGACATCTCTGCGACAGTATTCCGCAACCAGATCGACCCTGCCCGCTTTCCACCACCGCACAGACTGCAAGCCATCCGCTGATTTGGATTCTCGGAATGTTGCCTTTGCAAGCGCGTCAAGACTGACGCGAAAACCCAGTGTACGGCGGATGCGCTCTAGCATATCGAAAGTCGGCGCCTGCCACAAGTTGACCGATGTATACGGCGCAAGGACAATGTAATCAAAAGCCTTGAGATTGAATCCGACGATGAGATCTGCTTTTGCGAGTTGATCTATTAGTGCGTCAACATCGGCTTCAAGGTAGGTGGTGTATTGCTGATCGGTCGTGCTGTATGTCACAGCGACCGCGAGCTTCAACCGATCGATGTTTGACCAACCCCCGACTTCTTGGGCTGTCTTCTGCGTCTCCAAATCGAAGTAGATTATGTTTGGTTTTCTATCATTGGCGTTCATATTGATGACCGGCAATTGAGAATTCCTAAATTGCATCACTCACCCTTGACAAGGTTTACCTCTCGTGATAGGATAAATAGCGAGTCAGTGAATGAAGAAATGGGTTCATGGGTAAATGCCTAAACGAGTTCATTTACCTATCGTTTCACGTTTTACGCATTACTTCTGGAGGCCGATAATGAAAATCGTTATTGCCCCTGATTCGTTTAAAGGAAGCCTGACCGCGCTGCAAGCGGCGGAAGCAATGGAAATTGGGTTACGCCATGTGTTCCCTGATGCCGACATCGAAAAAGTACCGATGGCAGATGGCGGTGAAGGCACGCTGCAATCCCTCGTTGACGCAACGAACGGAGAAATCTTGACTGAGCGGGTGCTTGATCCGCTCGGCAGTACGATTGATGCCCGGTATGGTGTCCTCGGCGACAGTGTTACAGCGGCGATCGAAATAGCGGCAGCTTCCGGCTTAACGCTCGTTCCCTCCGATAAACGCAACCCGCTCGTCACGACAACCTGCGGCACAGGACAGCTCATCCAGGCTGCCTTAGAACACGGCTGCCGAAAGCTAATCATCGGAATCGGGGGCAGCGCGACAAACGATGGCGGCGCCGGAATGGCACAAGCGCTTGGCGCAAAGTTGCTGACAGCGGATAGCGCGCAGATAAAACCGGGAGGGGGCTATTTGAATGAACTCAGTTCAATTGACCTTTCTGCATTAGATCCGCGCATCGCCGAAACTGAGATAGTTGTTGCCTGTGATGTCAACAATCCACTGACGGGTGAACATGGCGCTTCCCACGTCTACGGACCTCAGAAGGGGGCAACTCCGGAAATGGTCAAGGTGTTGGACGCGAACTTGGTACATTTTGATAAGATCTTGCAGCGCGATCTTCGTAAATCTGTCGGCGACATCCCCGGTGCGGGGGCAGCCGGTGGGTTAGGTGCAGGTTTACTCGCTTTCCTTGATGCGGAGTTAAAATCAGGTGTTGAGATTGTCATCGAAACGATTCAACTCGCCAAGTGGCTTGCGGATGCAGATCTCGTCATCACCGGCGAAGGACAGATTAACTTCCAAACGGTTTTCGGCAAAACACCGGTTGGCGTCGCGAGAGCGGCGAAAACGCACGATATTCCTGTGATTGCAATCGCCGGCAGCGTTGCTGATGGTTCTGATGGTGTTTACGATGCCGGAATTGATGCGATGATCGATATTGTGCCTGAACCGATGTCCTTAGAAATTGCAATCGAAAACGCAGCTGTACTCATCGCTACTGCTGCCGAGCGTGCTGCGCGTTTGGTCGCAACTGGAATGAAAATGAAGTAAAACGTAATGTGTAAAATGTATTTTATACATCCTCGTGGTTCATGTCAATTTTTTTCACTGACCTGGAAGTAACCCATGCCAGGGCTGGAGCAAGCCGAGCCTCTATAAATAAATATGACGAAAGATTTGTGTTGATTAAGCAACAAAAGATTTCATGGACGAACTTGTTGAGATCTGCGCCGGTTGGTTCCCCTCTCCATTTCGGTGCTTGCATCCCGATTTATCGGGGAGAGGGGCTGGAGGAGAGGTCAAGAAGCCAGCCACAATGGGCTCGAATTGAGAAAATCGTATCACTTACCATAGATTCTACAAAAGACATCCCCGTGCAAAAATATGACCAAATTGAAATTCGCCATCAGTGCGATTGGACTGCTAATCCTGCACACCGGAGGTACGTTTGCTGCATTTAATGACACCGGTGTAGGCGCGAGGCCGCTCGGAATGGGCGGGGCGTTCGTTGCTCTGGCTGACGATGGCGACGCGGCAAGTTACAACGCCGCGGGAATCGGCTATATTGACGCGGCCCGGATCAGTTTAACGACTGCGCAGCGGTTTAAAGGACTCATCAATTATAATTATATCGGCGGCGTATTGCCGCTTGAATCCGCTGGTTCGTTGGGCGCAAGCATCGGGATTCTCACTGAAGATTCGGAGATTTATAAAGAACAGACAATCACAGTATCTTACGGGAGAACCGTTTCGCCCAACCTTGCATTTGGAATTAATTTCAAATTCCTCGGCGCCAACTTCGATGAACATAATGAATCCGTTCGGACCAACCCGTACTTTGCTGGCGCCTCCGCCGCTGCGATTTCGTTCGATCTGGGTGTAATGGCGAAGCCGGTGACAGGTCTAACATTGGGGCTTTCGGCGGAAAACCTCCTCCCTGCCGACGTCAGTATCTCCGAGTCAAGCGAAGATGATGTCCCTGCAAATATTCGCGTCGGCCTGGCGTACAGTCTCGCTTCGATTGCTGAGAGCACGCAACAGGAATCCTTACGTGAAGTACTCAAATCTGGTTTGGGACTCATTGAAGTTGCCTTTCGAGATGGAGATCGGCAGATTCACGCCGGGGCGGAAGTGTGGTTAAACAGGTCAATTGGCCTCCGGGGAGGCTATTCGCTAAAAAGCAGCGTGAATAGTGCTACCAGTATCGCTCTTGGTGGAAGCGCCAGGATTCCAATCGCCGCACTCAGCCTGCAACTGGATTACGCATTTCAGATTCTCACGGGGGATTTAGAGGACAACACAACCCAACGCTTGTCGTTGAACCTCATATTTTAGGGAAAGTGAATGAAAAAGAGACAACGCTATCTCATCGTTGGGCTAATTCCGTTTTTTGCCCTGCTTTCCGGGATTGATGGTGACGCTGCTGTCACATCAACAGGCGAAATCAACGTCAAAGATGACGATCAAGGTCTTCTTCACGCAGACTCGACCGTGACGTTGATTGTTACACTCCTGATTGATCGGTCGCTTGCCAGACCTGTTGAGGAAGACATTAGGACAATCGAAATCCTACTGCCAAATGGATTCGTTGTCGAGCAATCAAATTTTGGAACTTTTTCTCGTGATAGTCGGCAAGTTGGCGCGATGGCGGAAATCCCGGGAACCTCTCGGAATCGTCTGCGGGTTCGTTTAGACGAGGCAATCACGGATTTTGAGAACACAGTCAATGAAATTATCTTCGATACTATCTTCGATACCAGGACGCCCGATACCATTGCCGAAGAGGTCACCTTTAGAGTGCGCCTCAGAAACTGGGAGGATCAACCAATTGGTGAGTTTATCAAACCGGGCAATGTGGATGGAATATCGAATAATGACGACTTTACCCTGCAAGTCATCCCAAATGTTCCGCCCGAGCCCGTCGAGGGGTTTACTGTTGAGCGAGATCCGAATGGCGAAAACGACGCCATCCTCACATGGCAAAAGTCAGATGACCCGGATGTGAGCGGATATCTAATTTATCGTGATGCGGAGGAAGCAATTGACGTCAAAGTTGATAGTGGCTCAACCCGAGAAACCGAGCTCTTTATCGACGTGAATGTCACACCGGGGAACCATACCTATGCAATCGAGGCGTACAAGGGTACAAAAAGTCTGAAATCGAGCCGTTCAGAAGTCATTCCTTTTGATATTCCCAAGGACATCACATCACCTGACCCTCCCGAGAGATTGATCGTCGGCGCCTCCAGCGACGGGGTTAAAGTAACATGGGATCGTAGTTCCACTCGTGATGTCGAAAAATATAAACTCTTCTTCGGAACATTGGGGGAACCATTGACCCCTTTGAAAGACATCGACGGAAATGAGGTGGAGATTTCTGTCGAATCCAATGGGGCAGGATATCTTGATGCGAGGAGGCTTGGAGTTGGAGTTTTCATCTATGCCGTCGAAGCTATCGATGAAGCTAGTAACAGATCGAAACGGATTACCCAAACCCTGCGAATCCTCGACAAACCGTTCCCTAATCCGTTCACTCCACTTTCAGATAACCCCGATTTCAACCGTGTTGTGTTTCCTGCCCGCGCTATTGAAGGCGTTGAAGGCGAGTTTATTGTCCTGATTTTTGACATTAACGGCGTACTTGTCAGGGAATTAAAAGCCGATCCGGACGTGCGTGAACTGGAATGGGACGGCAAAGATGAAAATGGCGATCTCGTCGAAAGCGGGGTGTACGTTTATCAGATCCAAATGGGCGAAAGTTTCGATACAGGCACGGTGATTGTTGCAAAATAGTGAAACGTAAAATGTAAGAAGCACATATTCCCTTACGCAATATGCAGGAGGCGATCCAAATGAACCTCAAAACAACACTTATTATTCTTGCTGTGTTTGTCTTACTCGCGGGGACATATTTTCTTTTCTGGCAACCAGCCCCCGATGCAGAAAAGTTGAAGGCAGACCAGCAGAAGATTCGCGAGGTTTACGCGCTCGATAAAGAGGGCATCCGGCAGATTCGCTTGTCATTCAATGACGAATCCTATCAACCCCTGACATTGGCGAAAAGCACGGACGGTATGTGGCAGTTGACACATCCGCTTGCCGCCGATGCTGACCAATCCAGAATCGACGAAATGCTGCGATACCTGCTGGAAAAGAAGGTCAAGCAGACTCTTGAAGCGACAGATCTGGCACAATACGGACTCCAACCGCCCAATATCCAAATTGAGTTGTGGATGGAGGGAAAAAGTCCAGCAAAAACCTTCCTGATCGGCAATAAAACCGTCAACTATTCCGTCTACACGAAGGAGAAGTCTGAGCCACATATCTTTCTCATCGAATCGAGTGCGCTTGATGATTTCACCAAATCCCCTTCAGATCTGCGTGCCCGAAACGTCTTTAAATTTTCACCGGATGCGGCTGCAGAGATCTCAATCCAAGTTTCCAGTCAGGCAGACGTTCACTGCCGCAAGCAGGATGAGGGTCAATGGGAGATGATTGAGCCGGTGAGGGCGAAAGCGGATGCTGGGGAAATCGAGGGCATTCTGTCTGCGCTCAATGCACTGAAGGTCACTGTCTTTGAAGCAGATGGACAGATCGAGTTCGCCGGGTATGGGCTTGATAAACCGAGAGTTTTTGTAAGCCTCCAACTCATGGATAACAGCATGCAGGAATTGGTGATAGGCAGCGAAACTGGCACAACCGGACGGGTTTACGTCAAACGTCCAAAGATCCCTTCAGTCTACTCCGTCAATAAAGAAATTTATGCGCAATTGAATAAAACCGTTTTTGATCTCCGCGATAAACATGTCATCGAGTTTCAGCGGACACAAGCGCGTCGGTTCGAGCTCCGTCAAGGGGATAGCAAAATTGTCTGTGAGAAAAACACGGATGGCGAATGGGAGCTCAAGGCGCCCGTTGCGCTGAAAGCAGATGGAACCGCAGTCGATGATCTCCTGTTTGGCGTGGATGCGTTAAAGGCGGTTGAGTTCGTCGATGATCATCCCGAGAGCCTTCAGCCTTACGGCTTAGATGCGCCTTCGATCCAGGTTTCGTTCATCGCCCCCAATGCCGAGCCCGCCATCCTGCTTGTTGGAGAACTGAAAGGCGATAATGTCTATGTAAAATCCCAAAACGCTGAACCTGTCTTTTTGGTCAAGCAAGATCTCCTCGACCTCGTTGGGATGGGAGTCGCAGGACTACGGGATAAACAGATTCTTGATTTCAACAGCGATGCAGCCGCTAAAATTGTTTTGAAGCATGGAGATGTCGATCTGACTTGTCAAAAACAGGGGACGAATTGGCGACTCACACATCCTGTGCAAGAGGATGCGAAAAACGGAGCGGTCAACAGTATCATCTATCAGATTAACAAACTGATAGTCGAAAAGTTCTTAGCGAGGTCGCCCAACATAGCGACGACGGGGCTTGGTGCGCCGGCGATTCAGCTCACCGTCACGTTGAAAGATCGGGCAGAGCACACGTTACAAATCGGCAAGCTCGCTGACGACGAACATCACTATGGCCGCTTGCGTAGTTCACCGGATACGGTTTTCCTCATCAAGGTAGAAGTTGCTGAAAAACTCAAGAAGACAGTGGAGGATCTGCGGGAAACGGTAGACGGGGCGTGAATTGATTTCGGATTGCGGTCCTGGCTTCACCGAGGATTTCACTTCGTGGAAATTGCGGATTGTTTATCGGTATGATGCAGGCGTCGAATCCTTCCAGAACCCTTTGCGGAACTGCATAAGTCTTAAATAAAAAGGGGTAGAGATGGCGACTAACCATCCCTACCCCTTTGTTATATGTTGGAAGATAAGGAGAAAAGGAATTGAAAGGGAAGAAAAGCTATGTATGCCCCCGACTGGACTCGAACCAGCATGCCCGTTAAGGCACAGGCCCTCAACCTGCTGTGTATACCAATTCCACCACAGGGGCGTCTTACCCATCAACGGTAAAATTATACCAAGCGATAAATGGAGTTGTCAAGAATATATTGTAGCATGGCACTGCCCACAAGATGTACCGTGCCGATCTGGCGGACGACGCCCTATACCGCCTGCTCGGAGGCAGAGAGACACAGACGCTGACCCGTAGAGACTCCTAGCGAACCTCAAACTTTTTCTCCCTTTATTTTCGGTCGGCAAGCTCGCCTTCATAGATGTGAACACAATGCGGCTACTCGTCAAAGGAAAGTTCGGCGGGCGGATTCAGATTCAAGATTTCGATGACCCGACGGATTGGAATGCCGTGCCTGATGTTGTCGTCACGACCGACAATGGTGCATGACTTGAGCAGCGAGTTGATGATCGATTCTTCGGTCGCTTCAATCACAGCGCGGAAGAATTGAGTAAGCGCGCCTTCGTCATGAAACGTCCGACGCTCAACTTCTGCTCCTCGCGCAGAGGCGTCAATGTGGTTCGTCGAAAACGCAATGACGAAATCGCCGCTGCTGTGCGCCGCAATCGCTCCGGTTCAGGCAAGTCCAAACGCGGCGCGTTTTGAAATACGGGTGAGTTGTCGATGGGAGAGGGGAGCATCCGCCCCAACGATAATCATACCATTTTAACCACACGCGAAGCTGTCCCAATCCCCCCTTTCCAGCCAAAACCGCTCATGCCCACGCTGGCGCCAACCGCGCCTTCCTCGACATTTGTGTGACTGGCAATCTTTAGCGCCTCGAATATATGCTCCCGCCGAACATGCCGTCCCAAAATATCGTTAAGAAAGCTGTCATTGCATTCGCCGACAATGGGGTTAAACGAGTAGACGTTTGGGTTTTGCGCCGAGACATAGACCACAAGGGCGTCGGCAGCGATCCAGGCGTTGAGGGTGTTCGTCAGGAGGATGGGGGTCTCAATATTACCCAATTCAAGTAGTTGCGCCAAACCAATCGATTTGCCGAAGGCGTTGATGATATGCGCTGTTGCTGTGACTTTTTCACGAAAGATATTGCTGCCGTGCGGTAAGATGGCTGTAACGCCCGTGCGAATTGGCCCTTTACCGGATTCGAGTTTTCCTTCACCTGAAATGAGCGTGACGTGGCCCACTTTGACGCCAGGGACATCGGTCATCGCGTTGCGTTTGCCGGTCGGCAGATGACCGATTTGAATACCGATTTCGCGGGCGCGAGGTCGATTGGGTTTAACAGATGTTTGCATCAGGGAGATCTTCCTTTTACGCAAGGGTTCTTATGTTGCGCCATGTCCGCGATGTACCGTTCCCTGCCGTATACCTCCTTCTTGTATAGCCAACGTGACCTGACGGGATACATCGCAAGGCTTCGGTCCTGTAGAGGCAACTTAACGGGGGAATGGTTTTGGCGATGCGACTCCCGTAACGCGATGCATATCTCCAGCGACTTGCGCAGGTCGTCCCCGCTGCACCTGGGCACCACGCCCGTTTCCAACGAGTCAACGACCCACTGCACGGTGGCTATCAGGCGTTTGCCGGAGGTCAGCCAGCCTTCCTCATCACGGTATCTTTCATCGACGTCGGGAAACAGACCTTCGACCTCCTTGTAATCAGCCATGAACCGTCCCGTGGTGCCTGCTTTCACTTTCCACAGGTGGAAGGCCAGCCAGTCGGCAGCGAATTTCCCGCGGCTCCCCGCCACCTCGATTCCTCCTTTGGTGGTGTTGTTGTGGCTGAAGCACTCGATGCCGTTTTTGAACCGGATGTAGCCGCCAATCCGTTTGAACCCTACGTCACCTTCCACCTCACTGAAGGCGTCTCCCTCCACATCGCTGAACGGGTTTCCCGACACCCAGCCAACGACCCAGTCCGGGTCAGCATCTCGCGCAAACATGCGTACCACACTCATGGAGTGGCAGCCTCCCTGGCCGTTCCCATCGTACAGGTCTATGCTTTGAACCTCCCCAATTTCGCCAGCCTCAATCAGCTTTCGTGCGTCCTGAAGCTGCGGCATATTCCGGTAAGTATGTCCTCCGAAGAAGTAGATTCCCCGAGAGCGACACACTTCAACCATCCGGTCGGCATCCTCCAGGCTGGCGCAAAGCGGCTTCTCACAGAAGATGGCTTTGACCTCTGCTCGCGCTGAGGCAACGACAGCATCAGGATTTACGCTGACCGGGAGGATAGGCGCGGCGATATCGATTCGCTCTTTTCCGAGCATCTCCTCGTAGCTGCTGTAGCCCGGCACATTGAACCGCTTGCAGAACAATTCCAGATTTTCGGGGTCCGTATCGGCTCCAGCCACAACCTTACAGAAAGGGTTGAGGTTGTAAGCGCGTGCATGGTGTGTTCCCTGCCTTCCGCAGCCGATAACGCCTACCCGGTATTTCGCCTTTGTGGATTCGGCCATATTTGTTTCTCCTCAAGAATTCCTGTTTGTGAACAGCCTGTCGAGGCAGTTACCCGGTTGAAAATTACTTAAAACTCATTAGGGATCGCAAAGCCGTACCGATAAACCCTAACTGTTCCTCGCGCAGCAGCCCATAGTTGTAGAATGTCGCTCCTGCTGCGCCTGCGTCTGCGACAGCCTTCAACTGTTCTGCCAGGGCGCCGGATTCAGTCAATCTGCCACCCCCAATCGGAATAAACACTTCGCCTCCCGGAGCGATTCGGCGGATAAGGTCTTTCACCTGTTCAGATGCCTTCTCGCCGGTTTCCGTGAGGGTGAAGCTCAGTCGATCTATACTTTTATTGATGACCGGATTCAAATCATTTCTCCGAGCAGTGGTCGCATCCGCCAGGTTCGCTTGAACCTTGGCTCCACCCTGGTGGATGACCTCGGCGACCTTGAGCCAAAGCGCCGTTGTGTGCCTCCGGCTGATCTCCAGGTACTGTTTTAGTTGGCCGCTAAAGGCTTCGGCTATCCACACCTCAGTGACTGGTGCCTCGTCTTCCTCGGTGGGCAATCGAGCAAGTCGAGGTCGCAGCCAGTCAACCACCTGCTGTTGAAAGCGTTCCCCATCCATCCCGCCCGCGTTGGCATTCGCTGCGGAAACGGGATTAAAGCAGAGACTCAAGAGAAACTGACAACGTGGCGAGAGCCCCGCACGTCGTTTTGAAGGAGCGCAAAACCCACGCCGCATCAGTGATTCAACCCATACCGTAGCTGGTTTATACCGCTCGATAACTTCAGTCGTCAAAGCCAGAAAATATTCTTGTACATCGGGCGGCACTGTACTGAGTTCCCCAACATAAGGATTTCCGAAGGCATCGTGTTTCGCGAATTCAGGATACTGTTCCGATAGGTAATCCTGAAATGTATACACCATCCATGCGGAAAACGTTAACCCACGCTTTTCAATTGCCTCAACGATCCGATCAAAATACGCAGCGTCTGTCACCTCCTTGCTGACGTGGGGCCGTATGCGGGTATTCGCGTACCGGGAAAGATCGGGCGAGAAATAGATTGCTCCATTTTCCCCGAAGTAAATGGGGCGCCTGGGGTTGTGAGGCAAAAAGTAAGTTGAACGATGATAGCACGGTGTCAACAAGAGCTCCGGACAACCTGTCAAATCGATGATTCGACTCAGCGCAGAATCCAGTCCTTCATCCATCAAATCCCACGGATAGGTATATAATGCACCGACAAATGGTTGATTCGGCATTTCAGGAACCTCCGCTTTTTTCACGCGTTATAGTTGACGTAGATTTCCACATGCTGAACCACGAGCGGAACCTTGAGCCGAGGGTTGCGCTCCACCAAACACACCTGAATCTCATGTGGCCCCCAATCCCCCCCGATAAGATTGGGATTCAGAGCAACCTGCTCTGGCGAAAGTTCCCACACGAGCCAACTATTCTCGGACACGTCAGAGGGGTCGTTGGGGTCCTCGGCGGCGGCGTTGTAGGCGACTGGAGGACCGAGATCCTGCCCATCTAGCCCCACCACTACCTTGTCCGCGGGCGAAAAATGCGCGAATTCAATCTGCAGCACCACGCTTTCTAATCTGCCCCCTTTTGCCTCCTCGACGACGTTATCGTGGACGGGAACGTGGAACGTGGGACCATCTCCGCTGAGCGTACGGTAGAGCGTCACGGGCGTCTCGCCATAGATGCGGTCATCTCGCTCTGCATCGCCCCGCAAGCCTCCCTTTGATGCGATGCTACGATGGACAGCGGCATAGATCTTGTTCCTTCCTTCCAGCGTCTTGGGCGCACCAATCGTGGTCAAGAGGGCGCGCCGCGTCTTATCATTCGCATGCCAGTTAAAGACATAGATGCCGTCGGCACCGCGATCAAAATAACCCTTGGCGACAGCGCGAAACCATGCCTCCCGCCACGCGGAGACGGAAACCAGACGTTGTGCCTGCTGCCTCCCATCGCTGTCAAAACCGCCATACAACTTTATCCCGGTAGCCTTGAGCACCTCCGCAAACGCCTCCACCTCAATTCCGGGATCGGTGCCGGAGTTCCCCGCAGGAATGACGATATCACAAAGCCCCTCCTTCGCCCATGTCTCAACATCGTATCCAATTCGCCGACATGCCTCCATCGTCGTGCCGATTCGCACTGCTACATAGAAGGGTCTGCCGCGCGCTTGAGCGATTTCGTCTGTCATCTGTCGCACGGCACGCTGCAGGTCGGTGAGCACATAACGGAGTCGGTAAGCGTCATTTTCGGGGAGGTGGAAGGCGTGTCGCTGCCAGTCCAATTCCACCCCATCCCAGTCAGCCAATCTGCAAGCTTCGGTGATGTGCTGTAGTCGGTGCGCTCTGACTTCGGGAACTGCCATATTCCACGAGGTAGTGCACCAACCAGGGGCTTCATCCCCAAGGCACCATTCGGGGTGGGCTTTGCGCATCTGCATCAGACCACCTCTGACCACCTTCGTCATTTCTTCAAGGTTCTGGATGTCCCAGAAGTGCTGATCGTTCATCCTGATGGAGGTGAAGACATCAATCTCCATGTCATGCCCGCGCTGCACCATTGCCGCATAAGGGTTCTCGCCGCGCTCAAACATAGCGCGAATGTTCTCGGCATGCCGCATACCGTTCACCGAGTCGTACACCCGATTGACCGAGTCACCCACCACCTCCATCGTTTCTGAGGGCCATTCTGCTTCGTGGACGCCGATGCACCAAAAAAGCGCCCCTACTTGTGTGTCCTTTATCGGAGCGTAGACCTTTTCCAGAAACTGTTCCTCCGACTGCGGGTATTCCGAGTAGCCGAGTGGTGCGCCGTCCCAGTTGTAGATAATCTTGTAGGGGGGAGGCGACGCCCTTTTGACGTAAGATTTAATGGGATACTCTTTCATTTGGATCGTCTCCTAATTTTTACGGTGTAGTTGAATTATAATCCAAAATTACTCTTTTGCGCCATCCAAGCCTATCTCAGCAATAGAATTGGCATGAATCAGTTCTCACAACAATTGGTCTAACTCCTCAATAGATTCAATGGCTTGTACCTACCCATTGATAGTTTGGGGAAGTGTGCTAAATTTTCATTCAACAGGGATAGCAAGACTTCACGCCATGATCTCAATGCCTCTTCAGTGCATCCCTGTTCAATCCCCTTTCATTCCCAAGACGTGATGAATTCTATGACTGTCATCTCCTCTCGTTAAATCAGGAGAAATTGGAAAAGGGAAAGTGATTGGTAAAATACAAGCCCAAACACATAAGGAATGCATCAGAATACTTTCCACTTTCCATTTCCCACTTTTGGTGACAAGCGCTACCCTCCCGACGGTGCAATGCGTTCCACCTCAAGCCCCTCCGGGCGCACAAAGTCCTTGTAGCGCGTCTTTATCTCGACGCCGTTCACACTCCGGGTAAAACCCGCCGTCTTCGTAAACCGCTTGGATTCGATCTCCAGCGTGTTCTCGCCTCGTCTGAGGTCGTCCAGTTCCAGCTTGTATCGGAACCAGTGGGCAGACATCCCTAGCGGCGCCTGGATGTGCATCGAACCAGCGAGTTTTACCTGGATGGTCAGAGCACGCTCGTCGGTGATTTCGGCGTTCTCCCAGGGCAGAACCCTACCATTGAAGCGGAACTCAATGTCGTCTTCAATGCAGAAAAAGGAAAACCGGATCGTGAGCATCGGTTTCCGCATCTCTCCATCTTTCTTCGCGCTTTCAATGTCATCGGCAACCCAGATGTTGAGAGTAGCGGTCTCTCCCTCCTCAAGAGCCAATGGCAACTGGCGCTCTGGGGTAGTTGTTGGTTTACCTTCTTCTCCTTCTCGCGGCTGGAGTATATAACACTTGTCACACCTGGCGTGGACTTCGGGATACGCCACTTCGCGCAAAATCTGGTACTCTCTGTCGCTGAAGGGCCAGGGTAGGTATCCGTGATACATGCCGGACCATCCATCCCAATGAAGCGTCTGCCCCAACGCATGGTACATTTCAATACTCGGCAGGCCGACCCGTTCATCGTACACGCGCCTCGGAGGACGGTAGTAAGCCGCGCCTCCGGCCGCGTTTGCTGCATCCGGCAACCATCGTGGCTTTGGTCCTATTTCGGTAAGTACATACTCGTCCTGTCCGACGACATAATCGATGCTTCGCTCCTTGAGCCACGTCTCCACATCAAGTCCAATTGCCAGATTATACTCTTTGTTGAGACCGACACGCGCCATGATGGGAATTTCCTTTCCTTGCTGCTTCCCAATCTCGTTTGCCATCTGCCGGATCTCGGCGATGAAACGGTTCATCAACGGCGTGTTTTTTTCTATCTCAGCGCTTTTGAAGTAGAAACGATCGAACATAAAGTCCAGTTCGAGTCCATCAGCCTCGTAGTCCTCCAACATCTCCCGGAGCACGGCGAGTTTGTCCTGTTGCACCAGCTCATGGGCGAAGTCGTAGCACCACTCCGCGCGACCTTCCTCGCCGATGCAAACCTCTGCACCGTGCTCCCACTTCAGCAGTCCGCAGCGCTCGCCCCCAGGTGGCGTACTGGCCTGCAGCTTCAGGGAAGGAAATACAGTAAGCCCCATTTCCCACCCCCGCTTAATGACTTCGCGCACCTGATCGGTGCCCAGCTTCTGGGCTTCTTCCACCATGCGCATGATGCGCCAGTCGATGTAGTTATCCCAAACTTCCTTCATTTGCCCGACAACACGTCCGACCTTGCTATTGTGGAAATAGACGTCAGCGTATCCTAAACCCAGCACCAGGAGATCCACGCCGGTGCCGAGTACTTCATCGACGGGCCATTGGAGCATGTGGATAGAAGCAGGTGGTTCTATCCGTTTTGCATTGAAGTGATGGGCGTCGTTGTAATAGATCAGTCTTGGTTTCTTCATAGCAGTTATTCCTCTCGGTAAAATTGAATTGGTATTGTTAAGTACCTGTTAAGTTTTGGTAGCTTAGACCGACAGGTTTCCAAAACCTGTCGGTCTAGCGGTGGAGAATTTGTGTCCATGTACTTAGTTGACAGGAATTCTTGACTGCCAGAATCCCTTTCTGCATCTCCCTCCCTTCGAAATTTCAGGAGCGGACAGCAGACATTTTTCTCCTGCGAATCATGGAAGCAAAAAATTAGCTTCGTCCCGCCCGTACCTGCTTGATGAACCGCATGGCATTCCCCGAGAAGTGATCCTCGATTTCCTCCCGGGTCAACCCCAGCATATCTGCCACCTGCCGTTCCTGGCGTAACTGCTCGTAGATCACAAACGTCGGTGTCGGATCACAGTGAAGAAGCTCCGGAAACCCCCCGAAAAAATCCCAGGCTTGACCGTAGGTGATATACTTGCCACGCCCACACCCAGCAGCGATGTTATCCGACCCAAACATCACACGTTTGCGCTCTTCGTGTCTCATTAGCAGATAGTGCGAGTAGATGTCGTTCACCGCTGAAGTGTCGTACCAGATATTCGGCATCTCCTTGAGGGTGTGAATTGCTTCCTCCAGCGTGAACGCATTGAAGCCCCGGGCACAGTGGGCAAGCACCCACTGGGCTTTGGGGTACTGCTTGGTATAGTGATGGAGGTCTTTCAGGTTTTCAGGATCAGCCGGCCCAGTTCTTTTGGAGAGGTGCATCGTGATCGCTAGCCCTATGTCGTGCGCCACCTCAATGAAAGACTCCGGCAAGAAATCGCAGATGCGTGCATTGGCGGGATCTGGAGCGAAAGTCCGATAGGGCTTTAATCCAAAGAAGTCGTGCTTTTTGACTTGTGCGGCGACATAGTCAGGCGTCATATCCGGCGTGACCATCATGTTGACTTCCGATTGGGGATCTGCCGCCATCTGAGCTGCCATCCAATCGTTGTGTCCCTCTGCATCCATGCCCGGAATCGGAGTTCCCAGAACGAGATAGTGCATCTCGCGACCCGGGTATAACTTTGCCGCCCACGCCAGGTGATCCTGGTAATCAATCTCCCAACGTATCGCGGTAGGAGGATCTGTCAGTGTTCCCTTATGCGCCTCTGACCAGATGTGGGTATGCATGTCGTAGATCACTGCGGGTACGAAATCCTCCAGTTCCTTTTCCCAGATCTCACGGTCGAAATCTCTGTAATCAATAGTTCCCATAGGTTTCACCTCTGTCAATCGTGATCTGCCTTAAGCGCGGCGATTGGTTCATCTTCACTATCGAAATGCCCAAGCGTGCTGATTAATCGGCTCCTGATAATGAGGTTCTTGATGTTATCGCCAACGTTGATGACAGCAAGCTGTCCGCCTCTGCGTGTAATCAATGTGTGTGCTGCCATTAAGGTGCCGAGCCCCGAACTGCCCATTATTGAGACCTCAGCAAAATCAACTAAAAGTTGGGGGATTCCAGAAACATTAGCAACATTGGTAAGTTGCTCATCTAGATTTTCTCCTATCTTGACTTGTCCCCATTTTTGAGTTCTCCCCATGTCAAAGGCCATTTTCCCGCCGGAGAAACAAACTGTCCAGTGTCAGGTCCCCAAATCGCGGCTTCTGCATCTCTAGCGGGATGATTTGTCAGGTTGCGGAGATTTCCTCCGTCTTTATCCATGAACTCATGTACGAAACGTAGGTGTTAAAAAAGATGCTATTTTCAGTTCCGCTTGCCGGCTTTGAGACCCAGGCTACCCAAGCTGGTTGGGTGAATTATCGCAGGCTGCAAGCACAGCGAGGTACACCCCCATTGTTAGCAGGGAGATTATCAGGAAGCAGACAAATTTCTTACGCATTTTGTTAATCTCCTTTTTTTGGCAATGTTAAGAAGGGAAATGTCCACTCCTCAAACTTCGGGTATTACTACAAGTAGCATGGTTCATTTTTCCCCAATTTAACCTCCTCAAGGTCTAAAAGGTTCTCCCGTCCGGTGCAGTTCTTTGGTGATGGCAAGTTGACAGGTCACATAAGAACCATCCCGTTGGTATCCACGGCGATTCAAGGTGCCGGCGGCATACCCTGGTCGGGCGTCACCAATGGTCCCAACAATAAGGTTGGCGTGCTCAGCTGTGGTATCGTAGCGGTCGGCGAGCAGCCCTACCATGTTAGCCCAGGCGATTTTCAGCGCCTCTTCCCACGTAGCTCCCTTGCCAGAGGTGAGGATTTCATCGGGGGCCTCTACCACCCTAGTGGTCTCTACCACTGGATTGCCGGTCGGAAAGCCGGGCGAACGGTTCACCTTCAGGGTGATAGCAGAGTCGATTTCAACCCCGGTACCGGTCAACTCTCCGTCCCCCATCCGGGCGTGGACATCACCTAACGAAAGGTATCCTCCAGGTTTTTGGGCGTGGATGTGCAGGGTGCTGCCGGGTTGGACGGAATTGAAGTCCATATTGCCGCCCAGGTCCAGGGCGCCGGCATGCGGGGCTACCGGTTCCAACTGAACGACCCCAATCATTGGTCTTATCGGCACGACAAAGTCCGGGGGAAAATAGATTAGCCCGTCGCGCACAGGAGCGATCAAGCGCACACTACCCCAGAAAGGCCCCCCGTTACGGTAAAAGCCGTAGGTCCCCACCTCGATGTCAATAATTTCTATCGCAACCCAATCGCCGGGCTCGATACCTTCGATCAGCAATGGACCTCCGGGACGGGACCCGCGTGGCGTCGTGATGTCCAAGGGTATACCCGGCTTGAGCTCACCGGTCAGGCTGATGTCCTGGTCGTGCCCGCCTACGGTTTCAATAACGACGGTCTCACCCAGTTTTAGCGTGCCTCTGACTTTGCCACGTTCCAGATCGTCTAGTCCAGTATAGCAGGGGGTTCGAGTGAAGCGTCGCATAGCCTTTTACCTCCTTTATGGCTTGTTATACTGATTTTGGATTGAAACTTAATTTTGTCCGTTTACTTATTTCCGCGTTTCTATGGTCAAATCGTCACTCGCTATCGTAGGGCACCAGAACTTTTCAATGTAACCAATGATGAGTCGCGTTCCTTCCTCGTGACTCACGTACGGTGGTTTGAACGGATTGTACATCGCGTCCGTGAGATCCCTCATCAACACCACATTGAACTGCTGTCGAACCATAGCCTTGATAGCAAAAGGTCTACGCAGGATGCACATATTGGTGTGGACCCCCATGTAGATTAAATTCTTGATGCCTTTTTGCACGAGGATGTTATAGACCTCTTGACCGCTGTCGCTGATGGCATCTCCATCTTTGATCTCGATCGCCGGATGCTGACGATCCCATGCTTTGAATGTGTTTTCTTCACCCGTGTCTGAACCGCCATCTGACGCATCAACCGGCTGGGGTGGATCTGGATGCTCAATAGGTTCGGGCATCTCGGCATGTGGTACATTGAGTACCCAAGATCTCGCCGGGTGTCCTTCGTAAAAATCCATTGTACCTGACGGCGCATGAATAATCTGTATTCCTTGATGTCTGGCAGCGTTGATCACGATATTCATTCGGGGGGCCATGAGATTAACACGCTCTGTCGCTCCCCAGGACCAGTGCTTGTTCCACATATCTACGACAATGACTGCTGTTTCTGATGGGCGCCAGACGACTTCCTCTTCAACAACCCGCCATCCGTTGCGTCCGGTTGTTTTGGGTGCCTGCCGAAGGGGCGTCAACCATAATTCTTCAACACCAGTGGACTCGTTTGAACCGATAAGTGGAATGGCGAATATCATTGTATTTCTCCTTGTTTTGGGGATGATTCAACTTCAAGACGGTTTAACTTATCGGGCAAAATGACGTTTTCTTTCGTGATTTTATTAGAAGAGTTCATACTTCAGCAACCGACACTCAATCGGGCCATTATACAGCGTAAACCGCCTGGCAGTGCGTAGACCGATAAATTTCGCCAGTTTCAGATTGCCGGTGAAGAGGTAAGCCGTATAACCGGTGCATCGCTGTTTAAGCACATTGCCAAAACCTTTGTACAGAGATTTGAGTTCCTCCAATTTCCCTGTCCGTTCACCGTAGGGCAGATTGCAAACGACCATCCCTCTATTTCCACGCGGACTCAGATTCAGCGCGTCGCCTCTCGCAAAACGGATGTGTTTTCCCATCCCCGCCATTTTGGCATTCTGTGATGCAATTTCAATTGCCTGCCTTGAAATGTCGTATCCAAGCAGCCGCCCCGGGATTTTTTCACGAATCCCATCCAGCGCTTCATCAACCAGACGTTGCCACACCGTTCGATCAAATCCAGGCCACCGCTGAAATCCGAAGCCAGTCCGTCCGGAAGTTGTGCTGCAGCATCTTAAGAGTCCGGGTGCGTAATTTATCGCTTTCAGCGCCGCTTCAATCAAGATTGTCCCTGAACCGCACATCGGATCAATAAACATCCCCTCATTATCCCACCCACCCAACTCTACAATGGCCGCGGCTAAGGTTTCTCGGAGAGGGGTGTCCGTTGCCTGACAACGGTATCCCCGCAAATGTAATCGATCGCCAGAAGCGTCAAGACTAAGCACGCACCAATCTTTCACGGTGTGAGCGTTAATCCGGAGATCGGGATTCCGTAGGTCTACGTTTGGGCGGCTTCCTGTCTTATCTCGAAACTGATCGACAATCGCATCTTTGATCTTCAGCGCGGCGTAATGGGCGTGAGAAATCTGCGAATCGCGGCAGGTGCAATCAACGGCGAGTGTCTGCCCAAGCGTCATCCAATCGCTCCAGCGAATTTGGCGGACGTTTTCATATAGAGATTGTGGCGTGGGAGAGGGAAATTCCGCAATCGGCATCAAAACACGATTCGCGGTTCGCAGCCAGAGATTCGCTCGATAAAGGGTTTCCATCGCTCCTTCAAAATGGACGCCGGCGGTGGTGAGCTGAATGTTCTGTGCATGAATTGCCGCCAACTCTTTTGCGACAAGGGGTTCAGTACCTTTGGCGGTTGTTGCAAAGAAGCGAGCGTTGGGCATTTTCGACTACCATCATGAATAACGGCCGATGATTACTCAATGGGGATGGTGTATTATCACTAAACCTTTGACAAATCTGCGCCGTGACTTTCTCGTGCTATGAAAAGGAAAAAATGAAACTCCGATAGATCGCAGCAGAGCCTGGTCTCGCATAGCGGACTTCGATTCTCGGACTTCGGAACGGAGCTGCGATGCGTGAAACATGAAGCCTCTGACGCAATACACAGTACGCAATACGTTCTCGGCTGATGAAAACAGTGCCGCCGGATTTTCTTTGAGTGATAGTATAGGAAAATGAACCATCCCCAATGCAAATTGGTATCAATCTTCTCGCAGGTGTTGGACCAGATCGTTCCGTGTCACCGGTTGGTCAAGGTACATCAAATAGATATGGAAAAGATCGCTGCGATCGGAAACAAACACTAGCTTTGTCCCATCTGGCGAAAAAGCAGGTTGTATAGAGGCCCCGATCCCGTTGGTAATGCGTCGCTCATTTGACCCATCTGCGTCCATCATGTAGATTTCGATGTCGCCATCTCGGGCGGATACAAACGCGATTGTTTTCCCGTCGGGCGAAACCACGGGGCTGTGGCAGTCATAGGGATTGGGATTCAGATGTCGTTTATCGCTTCCATCAATGTTAATGGTAAAGATCTGACGCACCTCATTTCTGCGGCTTGCGGGCTCTTTCGACCACGACGACACGAACGCAATCCGTTTCCCATCAGGGAAGAAAGCCGGGCTACCGTCATCCACTTCGTTGTGGGTGATGCGTTTGGGTTCAATTGTACTTAGATCTATGTTTTCCAGGTCGATGTCGCTCAGATCGAGCATGTACAACTCCAAATTTCCTGCGCTGTTGGCTTCATAAACGACGCGCTGCCGATCTGGTGATACACGCGGCGCACGCACACCAAACCCGACAGGCAAGAGCTCCTGCGTCACTTTGCTATAAATATGGGTCGCATAAAAGCCTGTGTAGATCGGTGTGGATCCGCTGCTCTGGAGGATGAGTTGGGGTTCACGGGAAGTTCTCGGTTCACGACTATAAATCAGATAAAGCGGATCGATGAGAAATGACGGGGTGCCTTCATTAAAGTCTGCCGTGAACGTTACCCGTCGGCGAATCCGTCCGTTCAGATCCATCAGATAGATCTCACCATTATCCAGTCGAAACGACGAAAAGGCAATCTGCGAACCATCAGGCGAGAAGACGGGTGAATAGTTATCTTTCTTCCCTTTCGTGAGTTGTACGACCTTATACGCATCGCTGACCAGCCCAGCGATCTCCTGCAACATCGCATTGTCTGATGTGGATCGAATAATCACCCGCAGTTCATTGAATCCCTCTTTCCAATTGCCCAGCTTCAGATAGATTTTCGCCAGATTGAGCCGCGCCATCGCCCGGTCTTCGGGTTGAGCGGCATAAAGATTAATCGCTTTTTTCAACTGGTTAATTGCTTCATCGTAGCTCCCCAATGCCTCATAAGCCTGCCCAAGCATAACCCGCGCTCTGGGATTTCGCTCATCTGTCGCAATGAGCTCCTCTAGCAGGTTGATCGCTTCGGGATGCATGCCTGAACGGATCAGTTCTTCGCTGTGCTGGAGGGATTTGTCTTTTTCACTGCAACCGATGGCGAACACGACTAGTGTGAACAGCAGAGTAAGACGTGGGATGTGAAGCCCCGATAGATCGGGGCAGAGCCTGGGCTCGCGTAGCGGACTCCGATTCTCGGACTCTCGGAACGGAGCTGTGAAATGTGAAACGTCATACATGGTGTGTGCGTAAAACGTAAAACCTAAAATCCCACCCCCTCTATTCTTCCATTCTTCCATTCTTTCCTCCCTCCAGATTCCTTTTTTTGATCCCAAAGATTAATAGGTCCGCTTTTTAAATTCGTATAGGGTTTAACAACCCAGGCCTGACAGGTTTCAAAAACCTTTCAGGCCTACCGACCCTATACGAAGTTAAGAAATGAACCAAAACTGGTTCGTTGATTCTCTTACATCTCATCCGGCGGCAGCGGGATGAGCGCGGATTCAGTGGCATTCAAACGAGTCTTCGTTTTCATTTGTGCCGACAAGGTTCGAACCTCTTCCAATATAGATCTTGTTTCCTCTCCTGCCTGATGCCATCCGTAGACGAAATTCCTTGGGGTGAATGATAGTCGGCAGCAGTTCAGCGGACGAAATGCCGTTCCCCTTGGCGAAATTACAACGCAGAATCAAACCGCACCGGGTGCGTGTGCTCTTCTGATCAAAAATGAAATTTCCCAGACTGTGGCAGATTAGCTTACCCTGATAGCGTTCCACGCCCTGAACCACATGGGGATGGTGGCCAACCACAAGATCTGTCCCCGCGTCGATTGCTAGATACGCCGTTTTCCGATCTTCCTCCGTCGGATGGTCTGCATATTCCCATCCCCAATGAAAGGACACGATAACGACATCTGCCCACGCCTTTGCATTCTTGATGTCCTGCGTTATGTTCTCACGCTGAATGACGGCAACACCAAGCTTTTCCGTTGTCGCTTCCACTGTCAGATAGAAATCCCACAGGTGCGCCAGGATGGAGCTCTTCACACCGTTGCAGATAAAATTTGCACTTCTTCGCGCCGCCGCGTCATTCATTCCCGCCCCGATATAGGCAATCCCATGATGCGCGAGGAAGTCCATTGTGTCAAAGAGCGCATTAGAGCCATAGTCCAGCGCGTGGTTGTTCGATAATGAAACCACATCAACCCCTGCATACATCAGCCTATAAACAGATTTCGGGTCAGCCCGAAAGTGGATTTCTTTATTTTTCACTGGTTCGCCGAGTGTCGAAATCTGCGCTTCCAGGTTTGCGAATGTCACATCTACACGCCGCAGGATTTCCACTGTGGGCTCAAATGGAAAGGTTGAGCCATGCTTACAAATCTGCGTCCCAACACCTCGGCTCAACATGATATCACCGACGGCGACAAAGGTAAATTCCTGTGCTTGGGTATACGCATGCCAAAACCAAAGGGACAGTACTAGAGTTAAACAAGTAAGAAATTTTCTCAAGGGCTGCATCGAGAGATAACACAAATGAATCGGTTGATTTTCAGATGACACGACCTATAAGTATCTCATAACTCACCGCTTGCGTCAAGTGCAAAAAAGTTCACTTTACACGATGTGCGGATTCGTGCTAAAATGGCAGGTAAAATTCTTCCCACCATCTTTTACGCCATGCTTCAGGAATGCGATGGAAGCCTTCAAGCATCTTATTTTTCCCTTGAGGATCTGTGCCCATATCAGAACAGCCAGCAGCCCACAGGCGGAAGTCAACCCTGGCAGTCATCGCTGAATCTCCGCATCTTTCATTTCGCCGGCGTTGACTCCCAGGCCCCTCCGATACGCCTCCAATGATATCAGGTCAGAAGGCGCAACGTTGCCCAGGTTGACCTCCGGGCCATATCGGTCAATGAGATGGCGACGGATGTGATGGATGTCATGCGGGCTCACACCGGCGATCCACGGACCGGGTAACTCGAACATGACTTTCTCCAGTCCGACCATTTCCACAACCTCCTTGACCGACCGCGATGTCTGAACATCATCGCTAACCAACTCAGCAGCCTCCAGAAGTATAATCTCCGCGCCGGCGTCGAGACATGCCCGTGCATCGTCGACGAAAGGAATCACGCTGTCAAGCCCTTCCTTCTTGCCGACCTCGCCCAAGACGTGTAAACCGTGCACTTCAGTCGCTTGACGAATCATCCGCTGCTTCCACTCAAGCGAAACTGAGCCCAGGTTATCCGACACCTCAACCCAACGATAGCCTGCCCGGGCGGCGGCAGGGAAGTAGAGATCCGATTTTCCATGCACCTCTGCGTATTCCAAGAACATGCCACCGGCGAATGGCTCAATCTGATGTTCCTGATATGTTCTCAATTTCGTCTCCAGCAGGTCATTTGACAGCAGCCGGGAGATGCCGACAGCGATCTTTGCGAAGTCGAAGTAAGCCGCAGCGGTTGCGATCAGGTCGTCCTGTTCATGCAGCCCAATGCCCCAATCAATCACCATCGTCAGTCCACAATCTCTCGGCTTCGACAGCCGGTCTAACCCGTCGATCCCTTCAAAGAAATGCGCGTTCATCTAATCTGCACCTCCACGAATCCTTATTAAAAATTGACGATTGAATACTGAATTTTAATTCAACTGGTGTCCAGATTATTCTCAGAAATAAATGTTGAAGTTAGCTACCGCTTCCAAAATGTCATTGTACCAATCTTTCGTTGTGTCGTCAACGCTAAATTTTAAGTAATTTTCAAAAAGAAAGTAATGTTTTGTAGTGAGGCGATTCATCGCCGTCCCAAACGTGCAATAAATTGTGCTACTACAAACGGAATGTATAGTTTAATCCTGAAAATTACTTGAGGGGTGTGCATAGTAGTTCATTGGAAAACAGCCGCCATATGAGAGATATTGCGAGCAGGTAACTTCCATATGGCATTGGCAATCATAGCCACTTGCACTGATAACACCCCGATAGCTAAACAACAGCGTACATTGAAAAACCCCTTGACCGGTAACTGCTTCTGTTGAGGAGTGGTGCCTATCACTTTAGCAATCAAGTCAAACAACGGTTCAACCGAACTGCGACGTTTGCTTAAACAGAGACGCTGCTTGGGTTGGTTGATAAATCGATGATACGCCTTGGCAAACCGTCCCTTTGTCCATCTAAGTGCCGGGGTAATCAAAGCGACTTGTGCCTTCGCCCAACGACGGATACGGTCTGCTTGGGTATAGGCATCATCGGCAGTGAGTGTCTGCGGTGAAAGTTGTGTCAGAATCTCAGACGCTTTAGCATCTATCGCCCAACTTTCGGAGACCGACGCACGGTGCACAGTTATCAGTGTTGGGAACGCACCTTGTGTGCAGATAATGTGAAGTCCGTAGCCATAGACCCAGCCATGATAACCACTCTTGCTCCACGTGGCATCGGTGTCGAGGTTGCGTAGATGTTTAGGTGCTTTTCCTGCTTTGCGGTCAGTTTGATGCCAGACGGGTCCTCGTGCCTTAAATAAACTTTTGTCGGCTACCAGATGAGCCAAGTTGAATTGTTGGGACAAGTCAGTGGCATACTGACCGATAAACAATACAAATGCCTCTATCACTTCATATAATGCCTTATAGCGACGTGCAATCGTGGTTCGATGAGGGGGCTGTTGCCACCCCAGCATTTGTAACACTTCTGGGTGATTGATTAGCCACCGCCATTGCGTTTTGAAGCCATAGATGCCGTGAAACTGCATCAACATGAAGAAAATGATAAACGAGGTGGTTGAATATGTCAATGGTTTTGCGTGTGTGACACCTGGTTTGTCAATACGGTGTTGCATAAACTGCTCAAAGAGTTGCATAATAAGAGTGACATAATCAGCCAACATTGGTCTTTGTACCATATTGGGGCTCCTTTTGCTATGATAACAATAGGAAACCCTTTTGGCTTGATTATGTCAACTATATTTATGCACACCCCTCAATTACTTAACCCAATGCTCTTCACAAGAGTGCACTTTTTTGCTATAATCTTAGCAGTAGAATCGGAATCAAGGACGTGAAATAGGTCATGGAACACACCGCTTAGAAAGGAAATTAACATGATGGATAAACAGTTTCTCCTCAATGACGAACAGATGCGGCAGTTTATTGTCAATGGTTATATTACCCTCAAGACCGATCTCCCCACAAGTCGTCACGCAGAGATCTTCCAGCAGACCGAAACCGTATTTGAAAAGGAGGGCAATCCGGGGAATAACCTGGTGCCGCGAATTCCCGCGATTCAAGAAATCCTCGACCATCTGATTGTCGATGGTGCGCTGACTAGCCTTGTGGGGCCGAATTACTACACGCATCCGCACCGTCACTGCCATTACAACCCCCCGGGAAGTAGTGGGCAGAATATGCACAAAGACAGTTGGACGCGACGACGCCATCACACCCGTTGGGTGATGGCTTTGTACTATCCGCAGGATACCCCTGAAATTTTGGGGCCGACGGGGATTCTCCCGGGGAGCCAGTGTTGCAATAGCCACCCTGATAATGGTAAAGCGGAGGTTCCACTCTGTGGAGAAGCAGGAACAGTTGCCATTGTCCATTATGATCTGTGGCATCGGGCAATGCCAAATCGCAGCGATAAGAAGCGGTATATGATGAAATTCCTCTTTACCCGCATGGAGGAGCCACAGTATCCTTCTTGGAATAGCGATCAGGCGGAGTGGCAATCTGCCGGTAATGATGAACGTCAGACGATGTGGGAACATCTTTGGGATTGGCATTATGGAAAAAAGAACGGAGGGAACTCTTCGCACAAGGGCTCTGCGCCTGAGCACATCGAAGCCCTACGAAGCGAATCTGAGTCGGCGTGCCTCAATGCCGCTTATGCGTTAGGTGCGATTGGTGCATCGGCCGTGCCAGCATTAATAGACACGCTGCAAGTGGAGTCGGAGTCGGTGCGCCGCAATGCAAGTTATGCGTTGAGCACGATTGGTGAGCCGGCTGTACCAGCGTTGATAGCAGCATCAAGCGACAAAAATGGGTGGGTACGCGCAAGTGCGGTTGATACATTGGGGGATATTGGACTCTCCGCTCAACAAGCCATATCTGTGCTAATTAAAGGATTACAGGACGAGTCGGAGGAGGTCCGTCGGAATGCGGCTGAAGCATTAGGGATAGTTGGGCAATCGTCTTCTACTGGTGTTCCTGCATTGGTAAGGGCATTGCACGATGCAGACGAGTGGGTTCGTCGAAATGCGTCGCTTGCATTGGCTCGGATGGGGTCATACGCAAAGGACGCCGTTCCCGTATTGAAAGCAGCATTGAGAGATGAAAATCAGTATGTTCGCGCCAATGTTGCTCATACGCTTCATCAAATCGGAACACCTGAAACGAAAGAGGTTCTGCTCCGCTTCCTCATGACGTCACGGTGGTGCCCATTGACCACACCGGAAAGTACTTATTAGCAAACGGAGGGGATGAAGAATGGGTAAATGAGGAATGTCTTCCCCAGTTTATTTACAATATTCCCGAAAGTACCTGATCGCTAGGCTTCTTAATGTCTCTACTTCAGCCTAGTAATCATCAATACACACGATAATTAGTTCACTCATTTTCATCCCTATCAGGAATAGCCCTACCCTGCACCGGTATAATAATCCTTTGTTCCCTTCGACGCAACAGCTTCCCCAATGCGGTTGAGGGCATGGACATAAGCAGCGGTTCGCATCGAGCTCGACTTTTCCTCCGCAATTGCCCAGATCCTTTCGGTCTCTTCAAGTATCCGCTCTTTTAATCGGGCATTTACCTCATCTAATTTCCAATAAAGCCCCATACGATTTTGCACCCATTCAAAGTAGCTCACCGTGACGCCACCGGCATTGGTCAAGATATCGGGAACGACGAGAGTTCCTTTCCGTTCAAGGATTTCATCGGCAGCCGCAGCAGTGGGCCCGTTCGCCACTTCAAAAATCAATTTCGCTTTCACGTCATCCGCATTCGCAGCCGTAATCTGATTTTCTAGCGCCGCTGGAATCAGCATATCGACATCCAGGGTCAAAAGCTCTTCATTACTAATGACATCGTGTTCGACAATGTTGCAAACGGTTCCTTCACAGTAGACCGCTTTGAGGTGTCGAGTGGACTCTTTGAAGTGCTTGATACTGGGGATATCCAATCCGTTTTTGGCATAGATTGCGCCTTTGGAATCACTGACGGCAACGATTTTATAGCCGCCGTTGAATAATAACTCCGCCAGGATTGACCCCGCATTTCCAAATCCCTGAATGGCAACCGTTGTTGATTCCGGAGAACGGTTGACCTTCGGCATCAAAGCGCCGATGACAGAGAAAGCGCCCATAGCGGTTGCCGTATCTCGCCCTGAACTCCCACCCATGGTTAAGGGTTTTCCTGTGATGACCGCCGGACTGATCTGTCGTTTAATGATGCTGTATTCATCCATCATCCAGCCCATAATCATCGGATTGGTATAAACGTCCGGGGCTGGAATATCAACATCGGGCCCGATGAAATCGGCAACCGCATCAATATATCCACGACTGAGCCGTTCCAATTCAAATTTCGAGAGGGATTTTGGATCAACGGTAACGCCTCCCTTAGCGCCACCGAAGGGCAGGTTTAACGCCGCACACTTAAAGGTCATCCAGAAAGCCAACGATTGAACTTCATCAATGGAAACATTGGGGTGGTAGCGGATGCCGCCTTTCGTAGGTCCCCGCGTATCATCGTAGCGAACACGATAGCCGGGGAAGATTCTTAAATTCCCGTTGTCCATCCGAACCGGGATGGAAAACTTCAAACTCAATTTCGGTAATTTCAGCCGTTCGATGGCATCCTCCGAAATCTTCGCGTGATTGAGCGCGCTTTGAAGTCGTTGACTTGCATCAGCAAACAATGATTCTGACATTAGTTTTTTCCCTATCTACTTCCGCCTTGAGCCAGCGCAAACTCGCCAATATGGTAGCTATGGCAATGCAGACAGTTGGATTTCGCTTTTTTAGCGTTGTGGCACTTGGCGTAAGCGCGTTTCGCTATTGGCTCATAATTACTTATTGGCTCATCATTACTGACGAACACAGCCGGATCGGGCTTCTCGTAAATTGCTTTGAGCGCATGGTTATCGAAATCCGTGTCAGGGAAATGACAAGTTAATGCCTCAGGACCACGGTTCGTGAGATTATACACGAGACGCTTGACTCCCCAAACAATACGTTCAACGGCCATAAGTTCGTCATCATCGGCGTCCGACAAGTCGAACGCATCCAGATCCAAAAATACCTCACAGGTCTTCAGCAAAATTAGTCAGGCTGTCCACCGAGTCACTTCACTCAGGGACTTTCGTTTCGGTGACGGGACCTCGGCAGGGTAGCCGACGTAGAGAAATCCGACGATATATTCCTTTTTCGGGTCGATCCGAAGTCGGCGATACGTTGCTTCTTCATGCGTGAGGGTGCCTGTGCTCCACTGCATCCCAACGCCTTCCTCCCATGCGGCGAGTTGGATATTCAGCATCGCACAGCAGGTCGCCGCGTAATCCTCCCGACGGCGTTGTTCATCCCCTTCTTGCACGCAGGATACGGCGACAATCGTCGGCTTGCCCATCAACTTCTTGAACCCTGCTGCACCGATCTTCTCTCGGTTTTCTTGATCGACATGAGCGGCGGCTTTCTCCATCTGGATTTCTTGATACCGTTTGGCGAGTTCTAATTTTGTCTGCTCACCAACCACAGTGAACCGCCACGGTTCGGTGAGGTGATGATTGGGTGCCCAGATACCAAAGCTAAGAACCCTTTCGATGACATCTTTAGCAACGAAGTCGGGTTTGAACTGGAAAATTGTGCGACGGAATTGAATTGCCTCTGTAACTGTCACAATAAACCTCCTGTGGGATTAAAATTTATATTTTCTTAATACGATGATTTGTAATATTGCTTCTGAAGCTGTACCATTGTTGAATCTCTCAAGGCCTGATTTTGTCCGGGGGATGCAACCCCTTGCAAACCTGTAGGTAAGCAAAAGACAAATATCATTTTACCAGAATTCAGATAAAAATCAAGCCAAAAATAACTTGACTGTTAAATGAGCAAAAGGAATACAAAGGTTCAAAGCTAAGTGTCCTTGCGTCTTTGTATCCTGCATCTCTCTTCACGTCATGAACGCCTCTTTGGCACTGTGCAGATTTTCTACTATGAGAAGATCTCGTTTGATTGCACACTATCTATTGACCCTCAATCTCCCCAGCGATCCAGCCCCAACAACTTTCGCCCCAACGGGGTCAATTCTGCGGTCTGACCGCTTTCATGTTCCTTCTCTTTTCGCTCGCCGCCAAATCCTGCCATACGATTCCGCCATCCATTGATCCGCCGGTTACGTCCTTCTTCGTTGTCTTCTCCCGATGGCGACATGGTGATGTATTGTGCCACCCGCGGACGATCTGCCGTGTTCGAGCCAGCACCGTGGGGTAGGGCGCTGTTCCAGATGATCAGGTCGCCAGCCTTTCCCACGACAGGTTGGGGACCGAGACTTTCCAGATCTTGCTTCCGCGGGTCAGCACCCGATGGCAGGCTCCGAATCCATGCCTCAATCTGCCAGTGGAATCCCGGCACACAGGTGAATGCGCCCTGGTTCGCTGCTGTGTCAGTCAGATACAGCACGCCCTGCACATGAAAGCGAATCGGCAGATCTATCGACATATCCCAATGCAGACTTGCGCTGTTGCGTTCCCATTTCGGAGGGCGATTGGGCGGACTCATGCTGGCGCGGTCGAAGCTGCCCCAAAGTTCCTCTGTGCTCCAGATCTCGGAAAAGGCCTGGTGAACACGGGGATATTGGCGATTATCCCACAATGCTTGATGTTGATAGATCTCCACCATAATGCTGCGCCTTGGCGGATCAGGATACCAACTCCTTGGGTTGTCCGCATCCATTCCGAGAAACTCCCAGACAGCCTGCTGAGCCGCTTTCACATTTTCTGGGGGAACAGCGTTGTGAATGACGACATAACCACTTTCTTCCCAAAAAGCTAGATCTTCTGCACTTAAAACCGGCATGTTTTTCTCCTTAACAGTAATCAATTCTTCCTTGGTTAATAATCCGCCTCCGTGAAACATGCTGCCAAGGCTTCATTAGACATAAGTCCATATAGGGTGAAAATAAACGAATCTTTTTTCGCTAACGACGCAAATATCGAGCAGATCGCAACCGCCTTCTTCAGCGGCTGCGGTTCTGTCCGCCGTCAAGCCCCATCTCTTCAAGACCGTTTGCTGTTAAGAGACGAATGCCCAGTTGATCTAGTTCTTCCTCTCTGGTCACTCTGTGAATTTGCTCGGTTACGGATTGAGGAGGCTGTCCAAATTTTTCGACAAGTAGCCGAATCAGGAAGGACTGTTTCTCTTGTTGGAGTCCTTGCTGGAGTCCCTCCTCAATCCAATCGGTGATAAAACCGGACTGACGCATCTGTTCCACCTCCTCTCTGAAGAATTCCCATAACCAATCGAGATCAAAATAACGGGACGCGATCATCACCACCGTCGCCAATGAATCTGCCCGTTTCTGTGGGGCAGTTTCTTGCAAAATCAGTTCCTTCTCTTGATGCAGCACTGCTTCAGTCTTCTCCCGTTCCAACATAATCAAGAGTGGGGCAAACTCCCTTAGCTCTCCAGAACGAATGCGGTCCTCATAATCCCACAGTTTTAAGATCGGATAGGTGAACCGGTGGATGACCTATTCTCCGATTTGAACGACATATTCGCCAGGAGGGTCTGACTCCCGCCACTCCAGATACAACACGATAGTAATTGTCGGCTTCTTATGCTGATCTGTCAGTTCTGCCGAGAAGGTAAACACATCACGGGGGTAATCAGTCCTGTGTCGGAATTGGAATTCAAAGTGAAGCAGATACTCTTCATCTCCGACCCGAAGTCGATGGAGAAAGTCGGTGCGGCGATCTGGCAGGGTGATCTCGACGTTTTCAAGGATCCCAACTAGTTGGAAATTGGAATCGGGAAAAGCGAGTTTCAGAAACGACTCTGCGTAATGCCGTCCCAGAATCTTCAGAACGCGGTCGAAAAGATTGATATTCCTTGATGCCACTATAGGATACTCCTGTCGTAGTGCAGGTTTATTTCCGTCTTACTATCTCTGGATACGTCTCCAACGCCTGAAACCACTGTTTGAGATTTGAAACCCGTTGTGCAAATTCGACAGAGGCTTTGAGGGGACGACCCCGTGTGTCCACCACCAGACCCACTACACCCCCTGTGACCTCTGCTTCGATCGCCCCTCCACGCCCGCCGCCCATATCGAAACGGCGATCAGGTTGGAGGCTCACTCTGGCTTTTTCACCGATGCCGAGTGGAAGTAAGCGCAATTCGCCAAACGGCACGTCTTCGGATAGCGTCCCTTTACCGGGAATTCTTGCTGTGATCTCCACGCACGGTTCACCAGGCTTGCTGGTGCCGACGGGGGCGATGCAGGCACCCAAATGGATGAGGCAGTCGCGTTCAAAGACCTGCGTTGCTGCCGCTTCGTTGACCTGTGCAAGGACGCCGAGTTGGGGCATCATAAAGATACTATCAATGGCGAGGTGGGTAATCCCTTCCGGCTGAAAGGCGTCGATCATCATCAACATTGACTGTTGCCGACGTGGGGCGTGGGAAAGCACACCGCCGCTCCCGACAATCAGATCCAACGATAGCATGTCCACAAGCGTCCCGCCGGTCTCAGATTGGGAGAAGGCTTCGGAGATGGTGCGCTGCTGCTGCACGCCGCGCAATTCGACTGCAAGCTGTTTGTGCTGATCGAATGCCAACCGCAAGGCTTCGCGCGCGATGGCTTGCTCGATCATCAGTTCTTCAAGGGTCTGCGGAATCGTCGTCGGGCGAATCATCTTGTTCTTGATCCGATTCCCAAGGTCGCTGATATTTATGTTAAACGGCACCCAGCGTAAGATATTTTCCGTCCCCGCCTCCGCGAGGACGTTGGAGATGCTGTAACTCATCCCCAGATTGGCGCTCACCGTGCGGTTAAAGATCGCCTCATTTTCCTGATTTCTGAAGACCGAGAACACATCAGTCGTTGCGCCCCCGATGTCCACACCGACCACCTGGATATTTTGCTGCGCTGCGATCGTTTGCATAATCGCTCCGACGGCACCGGGAGTTGGCATAATCGGCGCATCTGTCCAGGAAATCAGTTTTTTGTAGCCGGGGGCGTGCGCCATGACATGCTCAAGGAATTGCTCTTGGATCTTCAGACGGGTCGGCATCAGATTTTCGCGTTCTAGTACGGGACGTAGATTATCTACAATTTCCAACGCCATTTTATCGCCAAGCTGCTCGCCGACAACCTCGTTGGCATCCTTGTTTCCTGCGTAGATCACCGGCAATTCGTAGCTCACGCCTAAACGGGGTTTTGGATTTGCCGCGGCAATGACTTCTGCTAATTCCGCGACATGAGAGGTTGTCCCACCATCAACGCCGCCTGAGAGAAGAAGCATATCCGGACGTAGATGGCGGATGCGCTCGATCTTCTCATGGGACAACCGCTTATCGTTGGAAGCAATCACGTCCATGACAATCGCACCCGCGCCAAGCGCCGCCCGTTCTGCGCTCTCGGCAGTAAGATTGCGCACCACACCCGCGACCACCATCTGCAACCCACCGCCTGCGCTGCTGGTCGAGATATACGCATCAACGCCTTCATCACCCCCGATGGAATCAGGACTCGAAGCAGCACGCTGCGGTTTGATGATCTGTCTGTCCTTCAAGAACTTGCGTCCAGCGAGCTCTTCGACCTCCGTGATTGCGTTGATTACCCCGGTGGTGACATCCTCAACCGGTGCCTCAACAGTCGTTGGCGCCTCGCCGCGAACGACGAGATGGTATTCATCGCCACGCTTCTCAATCAAAATCGCTTTCGTCGTGGTGCTGCCACAATCTGTTGCAAGGATTGAGCGCATCTCCTGTGGCTGGTTTGGCATACTACCCTTTCTCCTCTCCATCTAGTTTTTCAATCAGTTGGGTGAGCAACTCAACGTTTGCATCCTTTTCGATAATCAAAGCAAATTTCTGGTATTCAGCGGTGTTAAAAATCGATTGCACAAATGGATTAAGCGCAATAAGTATTTGACTGCCGAGAAAGTTGAGCGGTTTACAGATCTCAAGGAATAAAATCACCGGCACGGTCAACCGTCGCTTCACAATCTGTCTCGCAACCTTCGTAAGGAGCGTCTCCTGCTCATCCAGGGAAATTTCATCAAGGGTCAGTGGTATATATTTGATCATTTTGTCAGTAAAATAGGGAACAGAGATCCCAGGAATTTTCAGCCCTGAACAAGCTCCAAGACCATTTTTTCTAAATCCGACTCGCCATTTATAATCTGGTTGACGATTTCACAAACACGCAACCGGACACCTGATTGGCTTGCTAATGCGGTCACAGCGTCGGACGATGCCACTCCTTCGGCGACGCTTGTCCGTTTTTCCAAAACCTGCTCCAGCGTTTCCCTCTGTCCCAGCGCATAGCCCAAAGACATATTGCGTGAGCTCCGGCTGCCGCAGGTCAGAATCAGGTCGCCAACGCCGCACGGCTCCATCACCGTTTCCGGTTTGCCGCCTTTGGCGACGCACAACTGTCTAATCTCCACCAGACCTTCGGCAATCAACGCGGCCTTCGCACTTTCTCCTAGCCCTTTGCCTTCGACGATACCGCAGGCGATAGCAATCACGTTTTTCACGGCGCCGCCGATCTGGGCACCTATCACATCACCGGAATGGTGGATGCTGAATCTCGGATGCTCTACCGCGCGAGCAAGCTGTTTACCAGGCACCACATTGTTATAGGCGATCGTCACCGAAGCCGGAAGCCCCTTTGCCACTTCAGCCGCAAAGGTGGGTCCGCTGAGTATAGCCAGCGGATTGGGAAGTGTTTCCTCCACCACCTCGCTCATCAGTTTCAAACTTTGTTGTTCTATCCCTTTACTACAAATAACCAGAGGAAGAGAGGCATCCAGCCCGTCTGAATACAGTCGCTCGCAGGTGGCGCGCAGGTACTGGGCAGGCACCACCAAAAACAGTACGTCCTGCTGTAGCATCGTGCCCAAATCATTGGTGGCATGAACCCCGAAGGGAAGTTCAATGCCGGAAAGGAACATCGTGTTTTCGTGCTGTGCATTGATAGACGCTACGACCTCTGGTTCCCGCGCCCATAAGGTGACCTCACGGCCAGCACGATATGCTGTAACAGCCAATGCCGTCCCCCACGCCCCGGCGCCCACTATCCCGACTTTCTTCATATCTGCCTCTACGTTCTTTTCGCCATAGGAGATGTGATTAAAATGATAAACATGGTAGGGATCCAATGATGCCTATTCGATCCTCGCAAGGAATACCTCCTGCTCGTTTTGGGGGATTTCATTTTGCCAGAAGCCAGGCGAATCGGGTGGTAATCTTTCAAGCAGATTCGGAATTTAAACTGAAAAACAAAAAGGGGAAAGGGGGAAAGCGAGATAAGTTAAACCATCTCTGATTTCCCGAAAGGAGAGTTTGCAAATGCAACTTGATAGACTAGGGCGTGTTGACAAACTAAAGATGGCGCGGCAGAATCCCGATTCATCGGGACTCTGCCAGACCTTTCTGTTTCTATGATTTCCGCGGTTTGTCAGCAAAGTAGAGAGGAAATTAGAAAATCTTAGCATGGTAAACTTCGACTGGCATCAGCCCAAAGCCGTCAGCATATCGCGCTGGTGTGCCAAGCGGTGCTCCCGCTCCTCGGCGAAGCGTTTAATCCCAGCAAAAATCGACTCGGCATCGAGATGCGCCTCCGCGATCACGTCCGACTCAGTACCACCGGTGAGCCACTGATCGTCCCAGTCTGCGGTCAGCGAATATGCGTCCGTCAGCGGCCCAACGTCTCTGACCGGCCAGACGCGTCGTGTTCCCGTGGTCACCACCATCATGTCATATTGTGCCCCTGAGGGCAACACCGACTGGCGGTAGGCATCGGATTGCTGGTCGAACAGTTCTTGACTTACGGTTGCAATGATTTTCACGTTTACTCCCTCGTCCTCCAGTTGTGGTATGACCTCGACCAGATTGACGGTGGAGTTAGACCCCTGGACGATCACGTATCCGTGTTTGGGTTTGTCCGGATCAAAGTCGCGAATGACGTACAGCCCTTTGGCCGCTGCGTTGAGGTCGCTGTCGGCAAACATGGTGCGGTCCGCCACCGGAAAATCGGGACGGGCCACTTCGATAATAATGACGCCGACGCGGGGATTGCGGGCTGCGATCTCGGCTGCGGCAAAATAGCCCGGAGCGACGTCGTTGTAATCCCAGAAACTGACATGAATTGCCTGACCGCGCGGAAAGAGTTTCCATACCTGGGGCGCAAAAATGCCGAAGTGCGTGCGGGCATCGGCGGCGGTCTCTGGCCCCGAATGCCCGGCCAGAATATTCAGGACACCCATGCGGAAACGACTGTCCTGGCTCTGCTGACTCCACACCCGGGCGGGCAGGTACATCAGTGGGGTAAAGGCTCCATAAGTGCCGCTCAAGGCCCAAACCCCGGCGAACTTCTCCGGGTCGAGCGCGGCGCTCTGGCCCACAAGCCCGATGGCGGTTGATGCGTTCCCCGCTTCCTCAATGGGGGCTTTGAACCGGGTACCGACCGGATTGTCATCCGGACTGTAATGGCCCCACAGGGTGCCGTGTTCAACGTTAATGGACTCGGAGAGATCGGCTGCAAGGGTGATAAACCGATTGTCGGTTACATAATTCATCCACTTGATAATTTCCGAAATGGCCCGGCGGGTTCCAGCGACTTCTCCCGCCTTTTTAAATAGGATGATGTCTACTTCCTTTTCCTCGCCAGACACCGGATTCTTCACGGTAAGTGTCTGCGGTTCAACCGGGAGATTTTTCACCCGGATGCGGTCATCCAGAAAGGGATCGCGCGTGGTATCAATCCGCAGCGGGAGATCGGCCTGAACCGAATTACCAATTTCTACGAGGCGATCAGCCAGCCAGTCTCCCAGTCCATTCTGGTCGAGCAGCGACATCACCACATCGATGTTGGTCTTGAACTGAATCAGACGCTCGCGCTCATCGGTGACCGGTCCCTGACGAATACCCTCGAATTCCACCCCATAACGCTTCTCAAAGGTCTCGGCAAGGGCGACAAAATACTCCTCATTCATTTTCAACGCGTACGGGTGGCTCGAGTAACTGACCAACTGGTCGCCGTATCCCGGAATTTTCCCATCCACCACTCCGGGCCAGTATCCCTTTACCGTCCTGCCGATCACCACCATCGGTCGGCGGTCCTCGGGCTCCCAGTCCTCCATGGTTTTGAGGACGGCAAGAATCTGATCATAATCATTGCCGTTTTCAAGGGCGAACACATTCCAGCCGTAAGAAGTCCACTGGTCTTCGAGCTGGTAGCGCTCATGTTTGGCATCGATCACCCCGCCCACCAGCGTGTCATCAATCCCCGCGTTATTATAGGACAGCAGGATACGCAGGCGCTTGCCTACCTGCGTTGCGAGGGCCTGGGTTTTTAACTCCTGCGCATGCCCCTCGGTCATGGCAAATTCGCCTTCGAGGGCGAGGACTTTGAGGGAATCGGGGGCACCCAGAAAGTTCCAGAACGCCGCTTTGCCGGCAGCAGTCGCGATACCAATGCCCGAAGGACCGCCGTTGACATCGTTGGTCACATCGGTTGTTTCGGCATGACCCGCCAGCGACCGGATGCCGCGCAATTTTGCCTGCGCAAAGAGCGGATGGTCTTCCAAGCCATGCTCTTTCAACAGAGTTTTCAGGGCGCCTGCGCCGCGTCGAAAACCTAACGCATCGATCGGCAACACGGCAACTTCCGGGGCAACGTGGTAACGCAGAACACCTGTAGCTGTATGCTTGCGTGCCATAGCTTCGCCCATGATCATCCACAGGGCATACGCAGTGGGAATGTTATGCCCACCGGCGAGCATGAATTTGTCGCAGAACGGATGCTTGGGCTGGCGGTAGTCGTAGCGCAGGCCTCCCAGTTCCGGTCCGGCTAAATGGATCGCGACATTGTAAGGCGTGTAGGCCAACGGCCCGCCAAAATGCCCTGTCTGAGCATAATTTCCGAGCAGCACCAACGTCATACAGGTCATGGAACCGATATCCTCAAGGCGCTCCCGGTCGTATTCCGCCGTCAGTGGCTTAACAGGTGACAGTAAAGTGTTCGTAAAAGTGTTCGTGCTCATAGCCAACGAAATCCCTCCTGAGTTTGTTAGGGGCCTGGACACATGTTTCTGGACATGAATGCTGCGTTGTCTTCCAGGGTCGAACGTGTATAGGGGGCTGCCGGGGGCTGCCCATACTACAATCCCGACTGCCAGGGGTAATCCAAAAAATTCTGTCTGAACGATTTCTAACTTCACTTACGAATTTGGTTAGAACATTATAACACAATTGCTCAAAAAAAGGGATCGAAAAAAACAGAAAATTTGGCGTTTTGTGGCCATGGGGAATTTCTAGATTTTACGCTTGACTCAGTTTATAGGTCGTGGTATAGTAATTTCGTTTTTTTATTGTATCGGGTTTTAGAAATTTGTTCAATAGGATCATCCGGGAAAATTCGGGGTGGTTCATTTTTGGGCTGAGTTCGGTTGACACTTTCCAAACACCAAATAATCGGAGCACAAGCTAATAGCTTGTGCTCCTGAAATCGTCAACAAGATCTTGAACCATCCTGACAACTGAACTTTTTTCGTTATGCCAACTCAATTGACATGCCACACATCACATACCGAGTCCATCCCGCAGGTAACCGCCCGTGAGCTTAACGATCTATTTGCTGCTGCATGGACGAACCACAAAGAGAGTCAATTTCGTTCGATTCTTGAGCACAGCCTTGCATATATCGGAGCGTACGATGGGGGTCGACTTGTCGGATTTGTGAACGTAGCGTGGGACGGTGGCATACATGGTTTTCTTCTCGATACAACTGTTCACACCGACTATCAAGGACACGGTATTGGCAGTCAACTGGTCGAACGAGCTGCCGAAGTAACTGCGCAAAATGGTGTGGAGTGGCTCCATGTCGACTACGAGCCACAACTTGAAGACTTTTATCAGGCGTGTGGGTTCACGGAGACGAGGGCAGGGTTCTGAATTTGTGCGGATAGTTGGCATCATCACAAGTTATGAAGGAGAAGACCAATGTCCATTATTGCTGAACCGGATGTGAAGACCGATCGCCTCGGTGGCGTGGATGTGCCATCTGCCGAAGTGCTCAAGAAGATGCATGAGAGTCAGTACATTCTCCATGCTCGCGGCGGCAAGTCGAGCGAAGTGCCGGTCGAAAAGGTGCTCCTGCCGCGGGAACCGAACACGAGCCCACAGGCTGTCCACGCTGTCAAAGCGCCTGACGGGGCCGTCTACGCCAATCTAGCCCACATTATCTGCAAGACCAACGACGCGGGCACGATGTGGACGGCGCATGACAAAGGCCCCGGCAGCGGGCATTTTGAAGTCCTCAAGGACGGGACCTTCATTGGTTTGGGCACTGAGGGTGAACATCCAAACTTGCAAGTAATCATCAAATCGTCGACCGACGAGGGCCGCACCTGGCAAAAAATCTCCCAGATTCCGAATCCGCCGGGATGCTGGGGCAGTGGGATATGGATCGCGCACCTGCCGGATGACACGTTACTGGCGGCTATTGGACATCCGAACCATGTTTTTGAGCAACAGGGGCCCAAGCTGGTGTACAAATCGGGTACGGGTGACCTGTTCGTGTATCGTTCGACCAATGGCGGGCAGACGTGGACCGACCCGGCCCATATGCATGACTGGGCGAGCGAGGGGGGCGTCACGCTGACGGCGTCGGGTAAACTGTTCGCGGCGCACCGCTACCAGCGCCCCATGATGCCCGGTGATCCGCCCGATCTGGAGCAGCGGACAGGCAGCATTAGTCCAGGTTGGCCCTACAAGCACGTATGTGTCGTCGAGTCGGATGATTGGGGATGCACATGGAAGAACTTTCGCCAGTTCACATCAGTGTTCGGCCAGACGCGCGGCTATCCTGTAGCACTCAGTGACGGCACCGTGATCGTCATTCACGACACGCGCTACGGCCCTGGGCCACCTGGCAGCCGGGCCATGATTAGCCGTGACGAAGGTGAGACTTGGGAAGACGAGGTGTACTACTTGGACTATACAACCTTCACGGGAAGCTATAATGCCAGCGTTTTACTGGAGAACGATCTTATTCTTACCGTGGCTGCCTCCAGTCAGGCCGGCAACAATTGGGAAGCCGTGAGAGACAACACCGACGTTTACGCCATACGGTGGAAGCCGGTGAAGCAATAGGGAATAGGGAGAACGAATGATGGATTTCTGGGATGCACTGTATGAACTGGGCGTGCGCGATGATATGCTGACTATCGCAGAGAAGGAACAGTTGGATGGGGACGGTTATTTGCCTCTGGAGGGCGTCTTCACGCGCAAACACGCAGCGCGGATGCTCGAAACACACAAGAAGCTGTGGGAGATCGAGGGAACAGGCCAGGAAGGCAAGGCTGACTCAGTCGTGAATGCACAGAACAAGTGCGGGTCCGACGTGTACGACATCTGCTTTACCCACCCGCGTGTGTTGGCTGCGGTGGCGCATGTGCTGAAAGAAGAATTCCTGTCAATGGGGGTTCATCCTGCCGGGCCGCATTGGCCGCCCGGCGATGAGAACCAGGGCCTACACACGGATTGCCGTGGTAAGGTCTCATCCGGGAAATTCTACTGCTGTAATTCGATGTGGCCGCTGATGGATTTCACTGACGACAACGGCCCGACGCGCGTGATACCTGGGAGCCACCTGTTCGGCGCGATACCGTCAGAAGCGCTTGACGATTGCGTAGCAACACAGCCCGATGAAGTGAAACTGATTATACCGGTCGGCACGGTAGTGATCTTCAATGCGCACCTCTGGCACAGTGCAACGGCAAACCCGAAACGCATTCCTCGCGCTAACTTAACCAGTTTCTGGTCCCGGCGCGTATTTGATCCCGATGCCGCGAAAGAGAACGGAATCGAATTAAGGGAAGGTAACCGCTGTTCAAATCATCTGAGCCAGGACGCATTCGATCGCCTCAGTGAGGCAGCACGATGCCTGTTCGACCCGCCGGATGACGAGGATAGTGTAGAGTAGCGACGCTACACAGGATTCAAGCAACCTACTCTGGTGGGATGACGTGTCAGGCGCTATGTGCGACATTTTCTGGAAAGAATCGCTGGAGAGGAGAGCACATCGGCTTTCTTATACCTGACCGATGAAGGGGAAATCATGTCTGAGCATCTTGAATACAAATACAAAAGACCGTTTCCGTGGGCGACTTTGATCGTTGGCATTAGTGTCTTAGCAATCTATACATTGGTCGGAACTCTGATCTACCTGATGTTCCGAACAGGTAATCGTCTACTGAGTGGTCTACAAACGTCAATGGCATGAGATCAGCCCAAGCGGATCGTACGTCAGCCAACGGAACCTATCTCATATCGGGGCATATAACACCCCAATTTCAAAAAGAATCATTGAGGAGCGCTATGAAACCGAAAGTATGGACGGAAGTGGAATTACATCCGGAAGCCTTGGCTCGACTACAGATCGAGACCGAAGTCATCACAAACGGTACACCGGATAATCTGGAGGGCGCCGATGCAGCCGTAATCGGCCGCAGTCACGTTGACGGCGCGTTTCTCGATTATGCCGGGCCGAACCTGAAGCTGGTCATCCGGCATGGGATCGGCTACAACGCGGTTGATGTGCCGGCCGCTACCGAGCGGGGAATTCTTGCGGCAAACACACCCGATGGCCCCACGGAAAGCGCGGCTGAACATGCCGTTGCTCTCCTGCTGGCGATCGCCAAGCGCGTTGCTAAATCCGATTGGGTCTTGCGTACCAACCAACCATGGACGCGCCCCGACTTGCGCGGCACCGAGGTGCTTGGCCAACTGTTGGGCGTCGTCGGCTACGGACGTATCGGCCGTCGCGTCACCGAAATCTGCATGCTGGGACTGAAAATGCGGGTGATCGTCTATGACCCGTACCTGACCAAAGCGCCGGAAATGCCCGAAGGCGTCAAAATGGTGGACAATCTGGATGAGTTGTTATCACAGGCGGACTTTGTCACCCTCCACACGCCCTTATCGCCGGATACTCACCACCTAATCGGCGAACGCGAACTCCGACTGATGAAACCTGACTCGTATCTGATCAATGCCAGTCGCGGCCCAGTTGTGGACGAGGTGGCTTTGATTCGTGCCCTTGAGGATAGGCGCCTGGCCGGCGCCGGCTTGGATGTGTTCGAGATCGAGCCGCCGGAGCCAGACAACCCGTTGCTGCGTATGGCCAACGTGGTTGCCACGCCCCACGTTGCCAGCAACACGCCCCAAGGGAGTTGGCGCATGTCCCAGAGTGTTGTGGACCAGGTCCTGCAAGTATTGGCCGGTAAACGCCCACCACATCTCCTTGATTCGACTGCCTGGCCAGGTCGGGTTGGGGCGTCATAACAACGTAGCAAGATACATAAAGGACAAGAACTATAATCGACAGAACCTGAGCGAGATTCAGATGGGCGTTGTGTTGCTGGAAGTTCAAAGCAATCGCTACGAGAATTTGGCACCACTGATGGATCAAGTGAATGCCGTTAGACTAACGGTTGACGATTCGATTAAACCAACGATTATCCAAGCCTAGGTGTAAAGATGGTAGAGATCCAACCAATTTTCGTGTTGACGAAGAGTCTTAATACCGTATCATACAGTCGAGATGTACTTTCCATCTGACCTCCATCGTCAAGTTTACATCATATTTTTCCTGTAATGGAAAGTCGCATCCCTCCTTTTGTTGCCTATGCTGAAGTGATTTTTGTCAGTCAATCAGGTAGGTGCCGCTAGAGAATTCACATCGTCTACTAAGGAGTTGCCATGTACCGTTTATCTGTGTGTGCAGGCACGGTCCTGCAAAACATGCCTTTTGAGCAGCGCGTCACAGAAATTGCCCGGGCAGGGTTTCTGGTCGATCTATGGAGTTGGGAAGAGAGCGCCATTGATACCATTGCTGCCGATCCCAATATCGAAATCAGTGCTATCCCGGGTTGGATCGGCGGGAGCATGGTTCATCCCGATGGCGTCGAGTCGTATCTGGAGGGGGTTGCGAAGAATCTCGACATCGCTCAAAAGCTGAAGTGCCGGAATCTGGGTATCACGACCGGCGCGCTTGACGAAAGAGGTCAGATGGCCCATCCTGTTGCGGAACATCCGGCCACCCGGTGGATCACCGCTTACAAGGCGCTTTGCCAGGTGGCAGAGCTAGCCGAAAAGCACAATGTTGTATACCACTTGGAGCAACTGAATACGAAGGTGGATCACGCTGGATATCCGTTTCCAAACACGGCGGATGTCGTAAAACTGCTCGATGAGGTGGACAGCCCGCGTATTAAGCTGCTTTGCGATGTCTATCACATCCAGATCCAGGAGGGCAATGTCATCCAAACGATTCGAGACTATTACGACAGCATCGGCAATATCCACGTGGCTGATGTGCCGGGCCGCCATGAACCGGGCACAGGCGAGATTAACTATCGGGAAGTTGTCCGTGTCCTACGAGAACTGAACTACGAGGGCATCATTGGCCTGGAAGCATTCCCCCAAAACGACGATGCCCAGGCCATGGCCCGCTTTCGGGACACCTTTTCATGATCCGGTTGTCATCCAGGGATGGGGTATTCCGGTCGACTTTTGAAGGAGGCTTATATGAAACTTGGTGTAATCTCGCAGAACCTGATGCAGTTTGAATTTGAGGAAGGGCTCCAATATGCGCAAAATCTGGGGCTAAATGCGGTGGAAGTCGGCGCGCTGGGACTTTGGGGCCGAGGCTATTGCAACGTTGAAAAACTCGTCGCGGACCCGGGTGAGATACGCCGGTGGCTGGATGCGTTTGCCCGCTACGAGCTTGAGATCAGCGCCCTCGGTGGCCACGGCGCACCACTGATGCCGGACAAAGCAGTCACCGACAAATACTCGCAGGAGTTTCGACAAACCTGCAAGCTCATGGAAATGGCTGGCCTCCGGCGCATGACCACCCTTGCCGGCCTACCCGAAGGCGCCGAGGGAGACAAGAGTCCGAACTGGGTGACGTTTGCCGATTTGCCTTTCCTGCACGAAACGCTCCAGTGGCAATGGGAGCAGCGCTTGCTGCCCTATTGGCGTGAACATGGGAAGATTGCCGCAGATCACGGCGTCACTTTATGCTTCGAAATGCACGGCGGTGACTTGATTCACAATCCGGTCACACTCATGCGGTTTCGAGAGGAAATTGGACCGGTCGTCGCCTGTAATCTCGATGTGTCACACTTGTGGTTCCAAGGCATCGACCCGGTCGAAGCGGTCCGGTTTCTCGGTGACGCCATCCAGCACGTGCACGCCAAGGACACGCATATTCACCCCCACAACCTTTGCCTACGCGGATACCACGACTCCTCATCTGCGACGCAGAACGACCAGCGCCCCTGGACGTTCACAATCCCCGGATGGGGGCACGACGCAACGGAATGGCGTGCCTTCGTCACGGCGCTGCGCTTGGCAGACTACGACCATGTGCTGTCGATTGAAATGGAGTGTGAATACATCAACGTCGAGGAGGGTCTTGAGAAATCCGTCGAATTCCTCAAGCCGATTGTGCTTGAGAAACCACCCGGCGCAAAATGGTGGGAGATCGCCGGCATGAGCGACGCTGGCAGTTTGTATTGACCCGGGTTGGATGAAGTGCAAATAAACACCTGAAAACTTAGTGGTTCACCAGTCCGGGTTGATAGACCTGATAGGTTTTTGCAACCTGTCAGATTTGGGGTCACCCCCTGTATGAATTTAAGAAATAGACCTCTTAGAAACTATCAAAACTCTAATCTGAAGGAGGACATCTACATGAATATCGAACTTGAATGGGTATTTCTGGCGTGTTTCCGTCTGTGGCAGGACGGACGTCCTTATTTGGTGACCGACCCGGGAACGCCGTCGGTCCTGGGCATCGGCCGCGACGAGCCACAATTGGAAGGTGAAGTGGTGATCGCCAGTTCGCTGATCGACAAAGGACATTACTTTCCCGGTCTCGTGTACAGCAATCCCCAGGTAATCAACGCCTGGGACGTCGCCCGAGGTCAAGCCGAAGCGGAGATCAACGGCAAACCGATCGTCGCCGTCGAGGCAGCGGAGGCTCCCGAGCACCCAGAAGGCGCCGATCCCAATGCGTTGTACGCTTTTGAGGCCGGTGACCTCTGGTTCCTGCACATGGGCGATCTCGGCTACGGCTTAGACGCTGACCAGCTCAAGCCTTTCAGCGGCAAGTGTGACGTCCTGCTGGCCATCACAGGTGAAAAGTTAACCCTGAAACTCGATGAACTCGATGCCATGATCGACATTCTCCAACCCAAATGGATCATCCCTATGCACTACAACGTTCCGCCCATCGATTTCGGGCTAACAACGCTTGACGTTTTTCTCAGGCGCCGTCCCCGCGATCCGGTAGTCATTACCCGGCGACACACGGTGCAGTTTCCACTGCCGCAGGTGAAAGCCGATCGGCCAACCATTGTCGTGCTGGAACCGTCAGGGTACTCGCCGACGAGTTCCAGCATTTGAACTGATAGCGAGTAAGACGTTCTATTGCCCTGTTACCCTGAACCCTTCACTAGCGGAAGGCGGCAAGATGGGCGCTATAGGAGAACACTCGCCCGGACAGGCGGAAATCTGCTATCGACTCAACGTGAAATTGCAGCAGAGGATAGACCGACGTATTCGCGATGCCAGGGCGGACGAAAGGATTTTCTTCCTTCCCACTGGTCGAGGCCCTGGCCAATCGCGGCGCCGATTTCCAAAAAGGCTTGAGCGAACATACGCGCCAAATCGAGTGGAAGGCATGGGAACATTCCAAAGCCTGAGGTATCGACTTGATGAGCCAACTCAATGAGGAGGGGTACACCTATGAGGGTTAACACGCAAGAAATCATGGACAAAGGCTACATCATCCTCCAGCAAGTGATTCCGCTAGACATACTGGAGGAGTTGCGCCGGAGCTTTGAGGAGTTGGTCCACCGGGAGTGGCCGGATGGGCTGTCTGATGGGCACCAACAGCCGCGCATCCATGGTTTCCAGAAACATATCAATGAGGTCACGGCTAGCACGGTGGAATTCTGTTTGCACGAGAACACACTGGATGTGTGCCGTCAACTATTGCGGGCACAGGAATGCGACGCCGTCGAAGCCGTGTTTCGCGCTATCATCAACAAGGACGAAGACGGCTTTCGCGAAGGGCTGGCCACACTGCATCCGGGCGCAACCGGACGTTGCGTGTGTTTGATTCATCTGTGCAAGATCGCCCAGCGCGTGCAGCAGGGCAATGACCGGGAATACAGCCCGCGCTTCAACCCGGAGGAGATCCAGATGCTGTGGAAACGCTTTGCACCTCTTGACGAAGCGCTCCAGGCAGACGAAGAACAGTACATACCCGGTTTCCTGGCTCGCAGTCCAAGCCGTTACCGGTTTTACGATTTACCCAAGGATTTTGACATTGACCCGTTCGTTGCCAGTTGGGAAAACTGAGATAGGGAGAACATTATGAGTCACTACGACGACGTACGCAACCGAATTCACCGTCAGATGGTACCCTTGCCTATTCTGTATCGCGACGATTATTCGATCGACCATGCCGGGCTGGCCAAATATGTCGCCTGGCACATGGAGAACGACACCAGAAATTTTTGTTTGACGTTCACCTACAGCCAGCTCGATTTTATCACGCCTCAAGAGATTGTAGACGTGACGCGCACGGTGATGGAGGTCGTGCGCGACGACGCGGTATTCATCCCCTGCACGGGTGGCGGACCATTGCATGTGGCGATCGAGACGGTGCAGGCATTCGAGAAGATCGGGGCGCCAGCAGCGTTTGTGCATCTGCCGGAACACTGTCTGCAAAACGCCTTTCAGTGCGGTGAGCTCTACGTGAAATACATCCGCGACGTGGCCAGAGAAACCACAATCCCCCTCCTTGCGGTGGCTCTGGGAATACCCGGGACGACCCCTCGGCAGACCATGTTGCCCGTGAAGTTCCTCGAAGACCTCTGCGAAGAGGAACAATTCATCGGCATCAAGGACGACATCTACATTCTGGCCAATCGCCTAGAACTGGTGCAAAAATTATCCGGACGCGTGGGCATCACCGGCGGTGGTATGTTCACCCACTACATCTTCTTCCACCACTGGCCCAACCAAGGTGAATTCGCCGGGATCTACAATCCCAAACGTGGCCAGCGCATGTTCGAATTGCTCGACGAAAACAACTACCTGGAAGTCCTCAAGATGATAGAGGAGGACGGACAGAGCGGCTCCTCACTGCCGGGCATCCACTGGATGGCGAAAAATCAGGTCGTGTTTTACGGGATGGGTTTTGCCGAGACGTATCGCATGCGACCTCCGATTGCCTCGGCCACCGAAGAACAGGCCAGGGCCATCATTGAATACATGCACCAGGCGCCGACACTTTTTGAGCGTGTCGCCCGATGAATGGGAACCAGTAAAATACCAGCACGAGGGGCTCAATAATCTTCAAATCGCTGGAAACCAACAACGCAGCATTATGCTATTGCTTGCCGAATCGCTTCCCGAAACGCTGCCAGCATGACAGGTTTTTCCACAATGACCGTGACGTCTGATGGTTTCTCATGAAGCGGGGTTGCCGTCACCATGATAATTGGGATATCAGGAAACCTCTGCTAGATAGTGGCTGACAATTGTTCGCTGTCCATTCCGGGCATGTACCTGTCTGTGACCACCGTATCGAACTTCCCCACTTTGAATGTCTCAAATCCGTCACGACCGTTGGTCGTGGTCTCGACCGTATGCTTATCGTGGGTTAAGAATGCCGCCATGAGCGCCTGGACGATGGGGTCGTCATTGACAATCAGAAGATGCAGTGAATGGAAAAGGTCTTTCTTTCACTTGCTTGCCCACGTCAAATCACCTCCGTCTCTCGAATCTTTCTTGAGGAGCGGTCTCAGGGGGCAGACATGCTACATCTATGAGAGGGGCAAGTTTTATACCGGAGATGAACTCAGGCAGGCAAGCCGCCGGAAAGGGCATACACAAAGGGAATAGCACAGAGGTGGCAAGCGACCAGTCGGGCGGGACCGTTTGGTTGCATAATGCGCTCTACAAGTCGGTACAGGGACGTAATGGATGCACACACCCGGATTTGAGAAGGGTGAAAGCCGTGTATCATTTTGTGTCCACTTATCAACCCCGGAGTTACATGTCCAAACGGGCAATTCCAATAACGAGACTGCTCGGAGAACCGTCCATGCAGCACGTATTCAGGCTACACATGAATCTATCATAGGCTATTGACCGTTTCAAGAAAAACACAAGCTGCTTTGCGACACAAAGCTGCACCAACAAAAAAAGCCCCTTCCATACAAAAATGAAAAGGGCTAACATGAGTGTCCCCGACGGGATTTGAACCCGTGTCGCTGGCGTGAAAGGCCAGTGTCCTTGACCAGGCTAGACGACGGGGACAAGTGGTGAGCCGTACAGGAATCGAACCTGTGACCACCTGATTAAAAGTCAGATGCTCTACCTGCTGAGCTAACGGCCCTCATGGCTATAAACCTTAACCAAAAAGAGGGTAAATAATACTGAATTTGTCGGCAAATGTCAACCTGAAAACATTGAAATTTCCCCACGCATAAGAAATCAGGTCGAAATAACTTTCTGAAGGTTGATGGCGCCGCGTCAATTTTCGGTCAGACTCGTTGACAAACTTTCTGAAGGTTTCTTACCCTGCTCTAGTTTTACTGAAAACACACATCAACAAAAGACAAAAATTCCATCAACAAAGTCAGCCCGATCAAAACAGGCTATCATCGCAGACTATCATCGCAGACTATCATCGCAGACTATCATCGCAGACTATTGTTTGCGCCCTCTCTTTTCCAACAGAGACAATCGCAACAGGCACATTGAGAAATTCAGCGATGTAAGCGATATATCGCTTTGCGTTTGTGGGCAGCTCTTCGTATCGACGCACATCTGCGGTAGACTGTTTCCAGCCGGGCAGCGTTTGGTATATCGGCTCACACTCCTCAAGCACGCGCAGACTACTTGGAAACGCCGTGATGGCTTTACCACGCCGCTGATAGGCAACGCAGATCTGAATCTCATCAAGGCGATCTAAGACATCGAATTTCGTCAAAACGAGACCGGTGAAGCCGTTGATTTGGGCAGCGTAGCACAGGGCGACAAGGTCAAGCCACCCACAGCGGCGTGCGCGTTGTGTTGTTGCACCGTACTCCTCACCGATGCGACGAATCTCTTCATCCAGATCTGGTGGCATTTCTGTTGGGAATGGGCCACCCCCAACGCGGGTCACATAAGCTTTTGAAACACCCAGAACCCAATCTATTGCTTGGGGCCCAATACCAAGCCCTGTACACACGGCTCCAACAGTGGTGTTGGACGAAGTGACGTAAGGATATGTCCCGAAATCAATGTCTAGCATCGTTCCCTGGGCGCCTTCAAAAAGCATCCGCTTCCCCGCTTTGAGCGCATCATTTAGAAATTCAGGGGTATCGACGGCATACTTTGCGAGTCGCTGAGAATATCCGTAATATTCCTCCAATAAGGCGTGTCTATCGATTTCGCCGCCAATTTGATCGAGGACATAATCCTTTGCTGCAAGATTGAAGTCCAGTTTCTTCTGAAAGAGATCGAACTCAAGCAGATCTGCAACCCGTATCCCCGCATGGCGATTCATCTTATCGGAATACGTCGGACCAATTCCCCGCGAGGTTGTGCCAAGTTTCAACCCACTCCCGAAGTCGTCCCACGATTCCATGATCTTGTGATAAGGCAAAATTAAGTGCGCACGCGAGCTAATCTTCAGACGGTCTCCAACTTCGACGCCACGCGCCTGCAAATCATCGATTTCGTCGAAAAGCGTCTCCAAATTGATGACTACACCGTTGCCAATCACATTCACCGTATGAGGACGGAGCAGGCCAGAAGGGAGCAAATGGAAGACGAACTTCTCCTCTCCGACAACGATAGTATGGCCCGCGTTATCGCCTCCCTGATACCGTGCAACAATATTAGCTGTCTCAGCAAGGAAATCAGTTGTCCCTCCCTTGCTTTCATCACCCCACTGGGCGCCCAATATGACCGTATTCGCCATGGCTCATATCCTCAAATGAAGTCCGATCTTCGATCGAGGTTGGCTCTCTAACGCTTGGAAAATTGGTATCGTGCCCGTGCGCCTTTTTGTCCATATTTTTTGCGTTCAACCATACGCGGGTCACGAGTGAGAAACCCTGCTTTTTTAAGAGCAGGTTTCAAAGATTCATCCGCCTTAACAAGGGCGCGTGAAAGGCCGTGCAAAATTGCTCCAGCTTGCCCTGAAACCCCGCCGCCATGTGCGTTGACGATAACATCAAACTCGCTGCCTTTTTTCGTTAACTCGGTGGGTTGTTTTGCGAGCATGATCAGATCTTCCCGACCAAAATACTCTTCAATCGGTTTTTTGTTGACGACGAATTGACCAGAGCCTCCTGGAATTATTCGGACACGCGCAACGGCATTTTTACGCCGTCCTGTTCCCCAATACTGTTCTATAGTCATACTTTCTCCTTTTGAAATTATATTTCCAAAATTTCCGGTCGCTGCGCCTGGTGAGGGTGGTTTGGACCAACATAGATTTTTAGCTTTTTGATCAGTTTACGACCCAGGCGATTTTTGGGGAGCATCCCTTTGACTGCATGTCGCAAGATTTCTTCAGGTTTTCTCTGCATCTGCTCTTCAAAAGTCCTCACCTTCCCCCCACCGGGGTAACCGCTATAACGAAAGTATGTTTTTTGTGTTGCTTTGTTGCCTGTGACGACGACCTTTTCCGCATTAATCACAGCAACGCGATAACCCATATCAGCATGTGAAGTAAAAGTTGGGTGATGTTTCCCTCGAAGCACCATCGCAATTTGAGTGGCTAAACGTCCGAGGACCTTCCCATTGGCATCCACAACATACCATTTGAAGTCCCTATCGGATCCGACAAAAGATGTTTTCATTCTAAGCATGATATAACCCTCAACAACTTCCTGCCACATCGTGGCGGGGGATTTTCGACAAGTAACTATAATCTCAGGATTGCTCATCCTGCAATGGCAGATGTGCAACAAAGATTGCTATAACGCTGACACCAGGCACAACAGCTTGAAATAGTATCATTAAGGCAATTACTTTGTCAAGGTTTGATTCCTTACAAATTCAAAAAAGTATTCATTTACCCCCAGTTTTTCAAGAGTAGAGATTTGACGGGTTTTGAGCGGTTAGGGTTGTGAGAATGGTTGTCGTTAAGCATGTTGAAGGGTATCTCCCCGACACAGGGGAAGGGTGAAAAAGGGACTCAGACACCATTCCACCCACGCATCAGCAACCACGCGCTTAATCACCGTAATCAGCGAATAAGTCTTTGTCTTTGTGTTGAATGCTTTTGCCCATCGGTGGCCGGATTTTTGATAGATGATAAACAGCAACCCATAACTCAGACAAGCCAACAGCCATAACAGATTGATGCGGGATTTCGTCGGTTTGTTGAGAATCAGACTGCCAAAGCCAAAGCCGGTTTTGATGTCCCGAAATCCGTGTTCAATCTGCATTCTTCGCTTATAGCAGCGGTGGATTTGACTCCCTGTCAAATGACTTGAAATCAGATACATCGGCTCAGCAAATCGTGCATCTCTCACTACATACAGATTCAGTCGAATCTGTTCCGTTTGGTGATAGAGAATCTGTGGATAGAACCCGGTTGCCTTCAACTGTTCTATCTTTTTGACAGTTCCCCAAACGGTAATGCGAACATTGCGACAGACGCGCATTATAAACGGAATCTGTTGTGCTTTGAGAAACTTTATCACACATCTACCACGGGCGAACCCCCGATCAAATATCAACACCGGATCACACGTGGGAGGCAAAGCCGCTTGGGTCTTTTGATAGAGCGTGACACAAAAGCGTTGGATAATCTCATTATGGCTTTTATATGTCATACCCTGAATCTCAGCGTCACTATAGATGTGCCAGTAGATTAAGTATACCCCGGCGGCGAAATGGCACGGCGGCGACAATCGCTTTGAAATTGCCAAGCACTTGCGTTTCATCAACCAAAATCAAACGACGAGTGGTGTTGGGTTGACAGACGCGCCTCAGCACGAAAAACAACCAACAGCGCATCACCGCACCTATTGGAAAGGGACGTGCCAAGAATCGAAGCAGCCGTTTCTGTTTCGTCTTTTGACTCTTGACTGCTACCGGCAATCGTGAGGCAATTTCATTGAGACGAAAGGTCTTAGCCAATGCAATGGCTAAGGTCGTAAGTATCAGGTTTTTTAACGCTGGTTTTTTCAAAACGGGGTTGAAAATCTCGGTGATAGTGGTTATCATGGGTATGGGATTCACCCGCTTTTGGGGGGGTGTTTTCATAATACCTCCTTGCTTTAAACAGTCGGTGTTTTAGGTAAGGAGGTATTTTACCATATCTGACAAGCCTTTCTCACACTTATCGCTCACAAAAACAATGAGCATATACTCTTAGAAAAAACTGAGGGTAGGCGAACAAAAAAGTAGGCTTGACAAAAAGTCGTATATCGTTTAGAATGAAAACACGTAGAAAATAGGGGGCCTGCGTTTTCCAAAACAACCGGCTTGGCGCCGATTGACGAAGAGATCTCGGTAACAAGACGACAATTTGTGACCTTTTGAGTATAATCCCAATCATTCGTGTGATTTTGTCACTCCGGAACCACCGATTGACATGGTTCACGGAAGCGTGATAATAACCCTTAACACTTCAGGAGTAAAACTCATGGATATTAACATTGATCGCAAAGACGACGTTATCGTCGTGAAACTTGGTGGAAGAATCATTGGAACTGCGGGCGGCGACCTCAGACGGGCGATTGACGAGGAACTGGCTAATGTCTCTGGAACGCCCAAATTTCTGTTTGACTTCGCTGATGTGTCGCGCATGGATAGTTCTGGACTCGGAACGCTGGTGGGATTGCACGTATCCATTACGCGAAAGGACGGACGGATCGGTGTCATCAACGTTGGTACAAGCATCAACAATCTTCTTGTCATGGGGAGGTTGATCACCATCTTTGAACATTTCGATAGCGAGGATGAAGCTATTGCTGCGTTGACAGAATAGCAAGTCGTACCATTCTTTCTCTATTGGAAGTGCGGTATGACTTTTTTACAGCAGTCTTCGTCATTTCTGAGGAAATGAAAGGAAACGCATTTCCTAATTTTTGTGTTAGGTTCTGTTGACATTTCAAGGGAGCCATATTAAGAGTGGAGACAAAGCTGAGAAATCCAAAATAACGGACAGCTAGCTTCTCAAACCGAGAGAAGATACGACGATACCATTTTATCTTGTTGATGAAACATTCAACCCGATGTCTCTCTTTGTATAAGTGTTTGTCATACGTTCTTTGGTCAACACGATGACTTTTTGGCGGTATCACCGCAATTGCTCCATTCGCCTCAATAACCGCGATAAAAGCGTCCGAATCGTACCCCTTGTCTCCAATCACATATTCACTGTTATATCCGATTATCAACCCTTCCGCCTCAGTTATGTCATGTCTCTGACCGGGTGTCAGATGAATTCTTAGGGGATTGCCTAGTCCGTCAACTGTGATGTGAATTTTTGTACTGGAACCGCCCCGAGAGCAACCTAATGCTTGGTTTTCAGTGCCACCCTTTTTTTTAAGGCGCCAGCTTTTTAAGGCGCCCGCCGCAGACGGGTGAGCGCGGCAGATGGTACTGTCCACAATAAGCGACTCGATATCGGGGTCAGAGGCGAAGTGGTGGTGCATCTGTGTGAAGATACCTTTGTCGCACCATCGAGCAAACCGCTTGTAGCGGGTGTTCGATTTGCCATAGGTGTCTGGTAGAAGTCTCCATTGAGCCCCACTACGAGTCACCCACAGAACTGCTTCGACGAAGCGGCGTGTAGCAGCTTCGTCGCCAACATAGATGGTGGGACAACTAAGAAGAAACCGGTATATCTTATTCCATTGTTCATCAGGTAAGGTTATTGGCGTCATTCTTCTATTATGCCACAACCTTATACTCAAATGTCAACAGAACCTAGTCAAAATGCAAAATGATGGTATATACGTGAGCGGTAAGTGGTGATTTGGCGCTAATACCACTCACTACTTGACCACTCACCAGTCCAAGGGCGTGTTTCAACAGGTCCATATTATCATGCTGATCAATACAGCATTTCCTCAGTTTCCTGTTTATCGTAATAACGCGATTGTCTATCGCCTGATTGTCAGCGGCGGGGCGCGTTGCACAATTTCCACCAGATGCCTCACAAGATGTCCGTTGAAATTATAGGGTTTGCCATAATCAGGCGCCTCTTGGAATTTCCGACAGATGAAAAGATAGCAACCATCGCAATCTGCCTCAATGATTAGTGGGTGCCCAGAGGCGTCGCGTACAAAATCGACAACCCCGATCTCGAACCCAATCAAGTCTGATACACACAGTGCGAGCGATACCATTTCTTCATTGAGGGTTTCCAAAAACTCGTAATGCGCTCCTGTTGCGACATTGATGATCGATTTCTCGGCGGTATCGACGCCCTCCTTCACACGTATTGTGCCCATAGCTACCTGCCCTCCGACGACATACATGCGGTAGACGCGATCATTGGTTTGTGCTGTTGTACCGATGAACTGCTGCGCGTAATAAGGCGGTGCAAGCACGATCGTTTGATCAAGAATCTGGTTGTGCTCTCCAAAAGCAACTTGATACGTCCGACTGCGTGTAGTTGTCGTGATCTCCCTTCCCTGACGCCGTAAGATACGATGCCCAGCACCCCCACACAAGTTCGTCGATTTCAACAGAACGATTCCGCAGCGCTCTAGCATGTCCACCACCGCATCCGGGGTTTGCGAGACGATCGTTTCGGGCGTCGGCAAGTTATCTGCCATGAGGAGCCGAGAGGTCGCGAGCTTATCAATAGCGATCTCCTGTGCTTGTGTTGAATTAATGACAAGCTGCTGCGATTCGATCCCTTTCAGCGTTTCCAGCCCATCGTACGGCAACACATAGATCAGATCTACATCTGCCTGGTCCAGCTCTGCTGTTGTCAGCCGGCAGCTTTGCCCACCGACAACACGAATTTCGTGTTCCAGATCTCGAATCAGGTTTTCCAACAGTAACCAGTACGCGGGTTCGTAGAGCAGTCCAATTTTCATGGGGAATCAGCGAATTTATGAATGGATAAATGACGGAATATGCTTAACGTTTCACGCATCACGTTTTACGTCTCTGCCTATTTAAGCGAGTTCAGCGCACGTTCACCTAGTTCAGCGATTTTCTTACGGGAGGTAGCACGCGCTTCCGCCCACCCCTCCAAATCTCGTTTGCCTGTTTTGACAAAGTCCAGTACATAGCCCTCGGCTTCCATAAACTCATTGCAGAGATGGGCAACGCCACCGGCGATATGATTCGGAATTGTTGTCACCCCGTTGCAATCGCCATGCAGCAGATCGCCAGGATATACTGTGATACCGCCGACATGCACCGGTACGTTTACATCGATGATCCGGTGATAGCCGTGAGAGCAGTTAGTCCCGCTCGTGAAGGCCGGGAAATCAATCTCGTGTACCTGATCCAGATCTCGCCCGGCACCGCTCGTGATCAATCCCACGCAACCGAAGGTCTTGTATGTCATACACATCACCTCGCCGAATGTAGCGGCGGCAGAAGGGACATCGAGATCTTGGAAGATGACAACACGAGGTTCGGGAATCGGATCAAACCCCGCAATTTGCCCCTCCATACCGGCATACGCATCGCCGCCACGCGGGGATGTACTTGTACAAAGTGTCGCAGTTGTCGCATAGCCTACCATCGGTGGCATTTCTGGAAAACAGGCTTGAATGCGGGCATCCATATAGCCCGTGTTTCGTGGACGAACGTCGAATAGTTCAATCACATTGCAGATTGTGGGCGTGTCTACACCCTTGAGGATTTCCAATTCTTCAGATGAAATTGTTTGGACCGGATTCATAATTTCTCCCTTTGGCGTGTTTATCAAACTAACGGAATGCAAAACTTGCTTTGCAAAAACAGATTATAACACGATTTTATTCTGAAGATAAGTCTATTTTTTCGTACCCTGGCGATTTATGCTTAATCTGAATGCTGAAAACGGAACAGCCCTCTCCCGACTGAATTGCACTTGATTCGCATTTTGTCTTATGTTACGCTGTAGCAGTTTCAATGATAATGTTCGTTACCCAAACTTACCGAGGCACATTGATGAAAGTAATTATCCCCGCCGCAGGGAGCGGCACTCGACTGAGACCACATACCTATGCAACACCCAAAACGCTGTTACACGTCGCCGGACGCCCTATCCTTGCGCCGTTGGTTGGACTCTCTGATCTTTCCGAGTTGATTTTCGTCGTTGGGAATTTAGACGACCAGATCCGCGACTATGTCAAAATGAACTGCGATTTACCAGCGGCTTATGTTCGGCAGGATAAGCAGAAGGGACTTGGACACGCTATCTCGCTTGCCAAAGAACGCGCCAATGGCGAACCGGTTCTAATTATGCTGGACGACGGCATTTTTGAAGTTGATTGTCAACGGCTTATTCAGAGTCCCTACACCGTCATCGGCGTCAAGGAGGTGGAGAATCCGCAAGTATTTGGCATCGTTGAGATGGAAGGCGAGTTTATCACCCGCCTGATCGAGAAGCCTGAAAACCCGCCGACAAACCTTGCCATTGCGGGTATGTATTACATCCGAAACAGCGAACTACTGTTCCAGTGTTTAGATGAAATTATTGAAAAAGACATCCGTACCAAGGATGAATATCAGTTGACAGATGGTTTGCAGTTGATGTTAGAATATGGCGAGAAGATGAAGGTAGAGTCGATTAACTGGTTAGATTGCGGTAAGCCAGACGTGCTGCTAGAAACCAATCGGTATCTGTTAGAAAGACACCCCCAAAATTATCAATTCCCAGACGCCGTGCTCATCCCGTCTGTCTTTATTGATGAGGATGCAATCATTAAGCGCGCTGTTATTGGTTCCTATGCCTCGATTGGCAAAGGGGCTCGAATTATCAATGCCATCGTTAGAGATGCGGTGATTAACCCTTATGCGGACGTACAAAATGTCCTCATCAGCCGATCACTCATTGGGGAATCCGCTCAGGTGCGTGGACATTTTCATCGACTCAATGTTGGCAGTTCATCGCAGATTGATCTGCTGAATGACATAGACTCATAGTAGAAATTCTTGACATCTGACCTGAAAAGGTATCACTTATGAAAATTGCAATCATCGGCACCGGTTACGTCGGGTTGACGACATGTGTCGCAATGGCTTATTTGAACCATGAAGTCGTGGGTGTGGATAAGGACCTGCAAACTCAGTCTGTTACAACGAGGTAAAAGCCCCATTCACGAGGCAGGTCTCCAAACCCTCTTGGACCAAACCGCGAAAGATATTGATTTCACAGATAATACATCAGATGCTGTGGCAAACGGAGACATCATCATGATCGCGGTAGGTACTCCCCAGAAGCAAAGTGGGGAGGCGAATGCACGTTACGTGGAAGAGGCGGCACACGATGTCGCCCAAGGGCTTGAATCCAATCGGAAATATACTTTGGTAGTCAAGTCCACCATGCCAATCGGTACCAATCATCGGGTCGCTCATGTGGTGAACCGTACTGTCCCAGCGCGGTGTAGAGACAGACATATATTTTGCCTCTAATCCTGAGTTTTTGCAGGAAGGTCTCGCCCTACATGGTATGTTCTATCCGGATCGGATTGTTGCGGGTGCTGAACGCCCAGAAGCAGTGGAAGCCTTGCGTCGGATGTATCGCCCAATCCTGGAACAAACCTTTGATCCGCTAGGCTTTTTATCACGTCCCGAAGGATACAGTCTGCCGCCTTTAATCAGCGCTGAAATGATGAAGTACGCCGCGAATACATTCCTTGCCCTCAAGATTAGTTTCATTAACGAGATTGCCGGGCTGTGCGAAAAGGTCGGTGCGAATGTCACTGAGGTTGCTCGTGGGCTTGGGTTAGATACTCGCATCGGTCATCGCTTTCTCGGCACCGGGCTTGGGTGGGGCGGTAGCTGCTTCCCTAAAGACACCGCCGCACTTGTAAGCGTGGGAGCGGAATACGGTTACTCCATGCCGGTTGTTCAAGCAGCTCGTGAGGTGAACCGGCGTCAGTGCCAATCGATCGTTGAGAAGCTACAACAGGCTCTGAAGATATTGCGAAGCCAAACGATAGGCATACTGGGACTTGCTTTTAAGCCCAACACCGATGACGTTCGAGAAGCCCCCGCTCTGGATATTATCCGAATCCTGGTTGAACAGAGTGCACATGTACGCGTGCATGATCCAGTCGCCATTCCCGGTGCTCAACAAGCCTTAAAGGGACTAGATGTGAAGTTTACTAAAGACTGCTACCGTCTGGCAGATGGGGCGGATGCGCTGGTACTCGCAACGGAATGGGAAGAATACCACACCCTAGAGCTCGCCCGCCTCGCCAAATGCATGAAAAATTCTGTCTTAATTGATGGACGCAATTTCTTTAAACCCGAGGAAGCAGAAGCAGCCGGGTTTGTGTACATGGGAATCGGGCGGTAGCGGCTAATACCGAGTCAATCACAAATGAGTATCGAACTTTCCGTGTAGGGAGGTAGCCAGTCAATTTATCGCTGTGGATGACAAATTGGCATCAGATGAAGGAGGGAACGAGAGATAGATTTCTTGTCGCGGAAAGTTGGAGTACAGGGCGACATCGGTCAAAAAATCCTCGAAACCAAGTATGATTGGGTAGGTATCGTCGGAAAGGAGATGGACTTTGATCATCATCGGTGAGGAAATCCGTTCACTCTCTTCGGCATCGTGGAGACGTAACGACACTTGCCCCAACCCTGGCCCATCGGATGCCCCACAAAAGGAACCTCAACTTCAACATCGGAGTGGAGTCCATAACGAATTGCTTCCCGGACCTGGCGCGGCATTATAGAAATGGGACCGCCGGTATTGATGATTGCTTTCCTGCTTCTCGGCCAACCCTCAGGCGTTTCAAAGGACACATCTGTGATGATTCGGACATAGCGAACCAGTGTTCCCCGTTGCAAGTAGTCCAAATTAGCTTGGACGCTGTACCTTAACCTTACCACGAGATTGCCAGATGCCCCTCAATGAAAGTATAGACACACTGTCCCTTGCTGACCTCGGCTTCTCTTTGGTGAGCCACCATGTCAACTTCGCCCAAATCTTCGCTAGCAACTGCGACCTCTTTTTCAAGCACAGCAACCCAGTGGTCTGGATACTTTTGGGTGAGTGCGTTGATATTCTCATTAATCCATCTAGCGTCCTCAGAATACCGCTTGGGAAGTTTCGTAGGTTCAGGAAAATCCTTGGGAAGTTTGGCATAAGGCATCTCGTTCACCTCACTTTGAGGTGGTTTGTGACAATTATAACCTGTGGCGTTTAGAAATTCAACGATGTTAAGAAGCAAAGGATTAATCTTGAAACCGATTAAGATTAAGAAGGAGAAAAAATATGCACTATCGACGCTTAGGAAGAACAGGACTGAAAGTGTCAGAATTCTGCCTCGGGACAATGACGTTTGGGCAGCCTGACTGGGGCAACGATGAAGCGCAATCTGATGCAATCTTCAACGCAGCCCTGGATGCCGGCGTGAACTTTTATGACACCGCGAATTCTTATGCAGATAGTCAGTCGGAAATAATCCTGGGTCGCATCATGAAGCGTAAGCGGGATAAGCTCATCATCGCTACCAAAGTCTTCAACCCGATGGGGACGGACATCAACGATTCCGGGACTTCGCGGGTGCATATCATGAGGGCGGTTGAGGATAGTCTCAGACGCCTGCAGACAGACTATATCGACCTCTACCTAATCCACCATGTGGACAGGGAGACGCCAACTGAGGAACGATTGCGCGCCCTTGATGACCTTGCCCATCAAGGCAAGGTTCGCTACATCGGTTGCAGCAACGAGTATGCCTGGCGCTTGTGTGACGCCCTTTGGATTAGCGAAGTGAAGAATCTGGCGCGCTATGAAACTCTCCAACCCCAATACAATCTGCTGACACGAGATATTGAAGAGGAAATCTTACCGCTCTGCCGCGAGAAAGGGGTCGGCGTGTATGTCTGGGGACCATTGGCAGGGGGGTATTTAACAGGGAAATACAAGCCGGGCAAGCCGCTCCCTGAGGATTCCCGCTTTGCCCGAAGAACGGAGAGTTCAATAGATTGCTACGCTGGCCCTCGGGTGCAGGAGATTGTGGAGATGCTTCGTGATGTCGCCCAGGGCTTGGGGCGGAGTATGGCACAAGTTGCGTTGCGCTGGATTTTAGAGCAGGAGGGAATTACCTCTGTCATCGTTGGGGCGACAAAGGTGGAGCAACTGCGGGACAATATCGGTTGTTCGGGCTGGAGTTTGCCTGATGATGCTTTGACCCGGTTAAACGAAGTCTCGGCGCCTCTAATGCGTTACCCGGATTCGATGGAGTTGAACATTCACGAACGTCGGGCAAATGTCGTGGATATGCCGACGCTGGGTGCGTGATGCGTAAAACGTAATATGTGAGCGAACCTCTCAAAAAAGATCCACAAAATGCGTCAACTGTACAACCCAAAGTATGAAGATTATTCATATATGTGTTTGGTTGTCGATACGCTTACCCTTTATCTAAAGTAGGAGGAGCAGATCAAATCTGAACGGATTAATCGTAATCGTCCAAACGAGCGACGCCCGCGTAAATAATATCCTAAATCAAAGATTTCAGCGTCTGGGCAAAGCGGGGAACGACTATCATCGCATCCTCCGCAGCTTCATATTCGATCGACAGATAGCCTCTGTAGCCCTGCGCATTGAGCATGCTGACGATCTTCGAGAAATCCGCTGCTTCATTGCCGCCGCTCTCTTTGGGGATCTCCGTCTTCGCATGCGCGGTTACGGCGTAAGGGGCGACGCGCGCCAGTGAACCGTAGGGATCCTGACGGAAGTTGCCCGTATCCAAATTCACGCCTACCCATTCAGAGCTGACCGACGTGATCAAATCGATAACCTGATCGGCGGTGGACGTAATTCCACCGTGATTCTCCAACGCCAGCAATACGCCCCGCGGCGCAGCATATTCCGCACATTCCTTCAGACCGTCAATCACCCATTGGCGAACTTCCGCCTCGCTATGTCCTTCAGGCGTTCCCCCAGCGAATACACGCAAGCAGGGCGCTCCCAGCTTAACAGAGATGTCAACCCAGTCCTTGACATACTGGATCTGCCTGGCGTGTTCGCCCGCGTCGGCGTCTGTGAACCGATTCCCAACCGCCGCCGCCGAAATCTGCAATCCAAGCAGATAACACTGGCGTTTGAGTGTGTATAAATAAGCATCGTCTGTTGACTGGAAATAGTACGCAGTCAACTCAACGCCGTCCACATCCATCTCGACAGCCTTCTGGAGAAAGTTCTCAAGGCTCATATCTTCACTTGTCAAATACTGGCGAAATGAATATGCGGCACATCCAACCTTCATTATGACCTCCCAAATCAATAAATCAACTTCACCTAGAAATTGGCAATGTAATGCTCAAGCATAAAACGTAAAGCGTAAAACGTAAGCTATTTCACGTTTTGCGCCTTATGTCTCACGCACGAGCCCGTAACACCAGTAAGCAAAAACAGGCTCACGCGCTCAACTCATTCATAATCTTCTCAACATTTTCCAGCAATTCAACTTCGTAACTATCCGGATCTGTGATGAAAGCCATCTTCATGCCGCCCGATGTGAATTGCTCTCGCCAGCCATCAGGCCAAATTTCAAGACCCGCTTTCTCCAGCTTATCGCAGCAGGCAACGAGATCCGGCACACCAATGGCGAAGTGCATCAAATCTTCCGGAACGTTGAGCTCATAGTCGGGCGAATAGGTCAACTCCAGGGTATGTACGTTACCCGGCAGTTCAAGATGGACGATCTGGTTGCCGGCCGGCGATCTATCGCTCCGACTTTTCACAACGAAGCCTAAGTGATCGCAATACCAATTAATCGACCGATCCAAGTCGCTGACTCGAACCCGTGTGTGTAAAAAAACAGCCATTGTGGTTTCCTTTCTGTTATTGGGTTTGAATTAATCTCCTAAAGCGGAGATGCTCGAATTGGTTTCTTAGCGTAGTGCGACAGAACCCTTTCAAAGAAAAGGCGATTCTAAACAATGATAACACACGATCCACTGCCGAGCAAGCTGATTGTTAGGGGGCATCATTTCTTTGTTGAAAAATTCCGCTAAATGAGAGACAATATGTTGAGCTAACGCTGTTCTATCTATGAATTGTTGAGAAATTCGTTCTGTAGCATGTATGAACTGTACGGCGTATTGCGTGAGGGGTGAGAAGTGATGAATAAAACCTGATGAGCGGATTTCTCACTCGTTACGTTTCATCCCAATTCGATTTCTACAGTTTTGTGAAGCAAATTACAGATCACTTCATTAAAATTGTTTATATTTTAAGCTATGTGTGACCTTTCGCATTATTTCGGAACAGTTTTTCTAATTTTTAGATCCAGTCGTAGCAAGGGTTCCCAACATCCCGATTCGATGGATTGCCACATCACCGCAAAGGTCGTGTTTCTCAAGTGAAACGGCCGATTATTAGATCCGTGCTAGGTTCTGTTGACATTTCAAGGGAGCCATATAAGAGTGGAGACAAAGCTGAGAAATCCAAAATAACGGATAGCTAACTTCTCGAACCGAGAGAAGATGCGGCGATACCATTTTATCTTGTTAATGAAACATTCAACCAGATGTCCCTCTTTGTACAGATGTTTGTCGTAATCTCTTTGATCCACACGATGACTTTTTGGCGGTATCACCGCAATTGCTCCATTCGCCTCAATAACCGCGATAAAATTGTCGGAGTCATATCCCTTGTCTCCAATCACATACTCGCTTTTATATCCAAGTATCAACGCTTCTGCTTCCGCTATGTCGTTTCTTTGACCGGGCGTCAGATGTATTCTTAGGGGATTACCCAGGCCGTCAACGGTGATGTGAATTTTTGTACTGAATCCCCTGCGAGAGCAGCCTAACGCTTGGTTTTCAGTTCCCCCCTTTTTTTTCGGCACCCGCCGCACACGGGTGCGCTCGAATGATTGTACTGTCCACAATAAGCGACTCGATATCGGGGTCGGCGGCGAAGTGGTGGTGGATCTGTGTGAAGCCCCCTTTGTCGCACCACCGTGCAAAACGCTTATAGAGGGTGTTCGATTTACCATAGGTGTCTGGCAGAAGTCCCCATTGAGCACCGCTTCGATAAAGCGGCGTGTTGTCGCTTCGTTGCCAACATAAATGTTGGGACAAGTTAGAAGAAACGAGTATATCTTTTTCCATTGGTCATCGGGTAAGGTTATTGGCATCATTCTTCTATTATGCCACAACCTTATACTCAAATGTCAACAGAACCTACGTGCGGGTTCGTACTCCGAAATTAAAAAAACTTCCTCGGGATTACGCGAAAGGTAAGTATGTGATATACTTTTGTCCCAAATGGAAATCTATCGGAGGTGATGAAGATATTCAGATCCGCTTCGATTGTCTTAGCTTTCGTGATTTTATGTGCATGCTTCTATGCGTGTGGCGGTGATGAGGAGCCTACTTATGACCTCCGTCAAGACCTCCCGTCCGTTGTCCCGGAAGATTTCGGTCCAGCGCCTCCATTTCAGCTTGAAGACCTTAATGGAAATCAGGTGTCGTTGGCGGATTTCCAGGGTCAGGTTGTTGCTGTCAACTTTTGGGCAACGTGGTGTGGACCTTGCCGTCGTGAAGTTCCAGAATTTGTCGAAGTTCAAGCGGAACACCAGGATGACGGATTTACGATTCTTGGAATTTCTCTGGATATAGAGTTCGACGACAATGGAAACCTTATAAAAAATGAAGAAGACGTTCGTGAATTCCTCGAACAGTTTGAAGTGAATTATCCAGTTTGAAGTGAATTATCCGACCCTCTGGGATACCAAAGACGTGTACGGAGATGCGTATAACGGCTTCGGTCTGCCGACCACCGTTATTTTGGATCGGAACCATAAAATTCGATTCAGACATAATTCGATTGTTGATAAGGTCATTTTCAAGGCGGAAGTTGCAATGCTATTGAATGAGTAGATGGGTGCCAGGGAACAGCAATTAAATTTAACCTTGCGAAGGTTTGAAACCTTCGCAAGGTTTTGGGCCACAGAGAATGTTGTTATGAAGATTCGTTCAACAATTATATCTTTATCCATTTTCGCCCTCATTATGGCAATGGGGTGTGCCGACAATCCAACAGGTGAGCCTGATGCAGACACCACCGAAAGCACTTTCCTCAACGCAGACACCCAGGTTGCGATGGCGCCCCAGCAGCCTGCAGGAGATCAACCCTCTGCACGCTTACTCGCCTTTTTCCCTGAGTTTTTCCCTGATGGCGTTGAGCATTCAATCCCGTTAGATGAAATCTTTCACGGCGGCCCACGCAAAGATGGGATTCCTGCTTTGACAAATCCGAAGACAATTCCGGCGGAGGCGGCAGATTATTTGCGCGACATAGATATTGTCCTTGGAATGACCATCAACGGAGAAAGCCGCGCATATCCGCTGCGCATCCTGAATTGGCACGAGATCACCAACGACACGCTTGGCGGCAGACGGATTGTGGTGACGTTTTGCCCGTTGTGCGGTACGGGTATCGTTTTGATCCGGTTGTCGATGGTGAAGTAATTGAATTCGGCGTATCTAGCATGCTCCACAACAACGATCTGTTGATGTATGATAGAGGGACGGATACGCCGAGTTTATGGCAGCAGGCTCTCGGTGAGGCAGTTGTTGGTCCAAAGACAGGGACGTTACTCGATTTACTGCCAGTCACGCAGGCACAATGGGGCGAGTGGAACGCTGGCCATCCAGAGACAACCGTGCTCAGTACAAAGACCGGTTTCGATCGACGTTACGACGTCAATCCTTATGCGGACTATGAGTCGAACCCGGACCTATTTTTTCCACTTTCTGGTGAGGAGGATGGGCGACTGAGCCGGAAAACAAAAGTCCTCGGTCTGCGCATAGGTGACACGAACAAGGCTTGTGTTTTGGATCAACTTCGTCAAATGCAGGTTGTCAATGATGAAGTCACCGGCGTTCCGATTGTCCTGATCGCAAGCTCCGATTCAGATTCAGTCCGTGTTTACGAGCGGAGAAAACACCAATTTGATGGCAATCTGGACGGGATTGTGAACATCAATACGAATGGTGTCTGGGAAATTTCGGAGGAGACGCTCTCTAATCCGAAAACTGGTGACTTGCTTGAACGCATCCCTCAAGCGTTTGTTTCATTCTGGTTTGCCTGGTTCAGTTTTTACCCGGACACCCTTGTCTTTGAGGGCCCCGCCAATTTTGATCCAGACGAAAGATTATTCACAACCTGGGGAGAAATCAAGCGTTAGCTAACCTCATTTTTCGCTTGGCACAAAATGACTTTCATTGTATAATGCTTGTAATCCAAGCAGGCGGTCGAGCAAAAGCAACGCGGTGAAGCAAGGAGCTCAAAGCGTTGGAATGAATTCGTCCGTTCCCCAAAATGAAACAACGAAAGGAAAAATCATGAGAAGATTAGCACGTTATGCCCTGATTTTGGGCATTATCACATTGATGATTTTATTGACAGGGGTTTTCGCCGCTGATAATCCTTGCAACCCGTGCAACCCCTGTGGTGGCAAAAATCCTTGTAACCCTTGTAATCCCTGCAACCCTTGTGCGGGGATGAAACATTTTACGGTCAATGACCCCAAAGGTAGAGACGTGCTCACCTTCGAGTCCAAGGCGCCGCTGGAAAAAATCGTTGGCACAAGCAGCAAAATTATGGGCCACGTTCACGTCAATCCCAAGGACGTTACCAAGGGTTTGAAGGCGATGTTTGAAGTAGATCTCGCTAGCATGACAACGGGAATTGGTCTTCGCGATCAGCACATGCAGGATAAGTTCCTGGAGACAGGCAAGTATCCTAAAGCAACGCTCACCATAGACAAGGTAACCTCAGCTTCTCCTAAGATGCTCATGGATATGAAGCCCATCGCAGTAAACGCTGCAGGCACTTTAGATCTACACGGGGTTAAGAAGAAGGTTCAACTGAAAGATGTGACGGTCACTTACTTTAAGGAAAGTGAAGCCACCCAGGGTAAGATGCCGGGGGATCTCCTAATAATCAACGGTGGCTTTTCACTGAAGCTCCCCGATTACAATATCAAAGTTCCCCAGGTGATCGTTCTCAAGTTGGACGAGACGATCAAGGTAAGCGTGGATTTGACCAGTTCAACTGCGGCAGGGGGTGCGAGTCCGTGTAATCCGTGCAATCCCTGTAACCCTTGCGCTGGGAAAAACCCCTGCAACCCGTGCAATCCATGCAACCCTTGCAGTGGGAAGTAGCAGAAAACGTAGCAGCATTTGATTATGTCTTACGCTTTATGGACTTGTTGAGGTCTCTAACCTTCGCTGCGGTTTGGTACGATGAAAAGACTGGAAAAGACCTGGTATTTGAAGCGTTTTAACCTTTTTAAGAGTTTGACCGATAGAGAAATCGGCGTTGTGGATCGCATTTCATACATGAAAGGCTATAGCCGCCGTGAACAAATATACGGCCAAAGCGATCCGGGGGATGTGGTCTACCTGCTCAAAGAGGGGCGGGTCAAGATTTACAAGCTTTCGCCTGACGGAAAGGAGTTGACACTGGCAGTTCTTGAATCCGGCGAAATCTTCGGTGAGATGGCGTTGATTGACGAAGGACCCCGTGACACAATTGCAGAGACACTGGAAGAGTCACTTGTCTGTGTCATACGCCGTCGAGATTTTGAACTCCTGTTGAAAAAGAAGCCGGATTTGGCGATGCACGTCACCAAGCTCATCGGGCTGCGAAGGCGAAAGATCGAAAACCAACTCGAAAACTTAGTGTTCCGGAATGCCCCCTCCCGGCTCGCCATCCTGCTGATGTCCTTAGCAGACAAGCACGGGGTTCGTGATAGTCGCGGAATCATCCTGAATGTGAAACTCTCGCAACAGGAATTGGCAAATTTAATCGGAACAGCGCGTGAAACGACGAGCGCGCTTCTCAATGAATTCAAACGGCTTGGTATGATAGACATCCAAAGCCGTCGGATCAAGATTCTCGATCAGTGGCGCCTCAAAAAAATTGCAGATGCAAAGATAAGAGCGTTTCCAATCGAGACCGAAACCGAAAGTGAGATCGAATCTGCCGTTTCGACGCATTCAACAAATCCCTAAGGAATAGCAACTAAGTTAGTCATTTGATGAGTTGGCTTTCGACCCCATCTAACTCCCCTCCGGTAAATCGAGAGTCCAAGACCTTCGCAAGTCCTTGAATCCTGCGCAGCGGGGGCAGGAGAACTATTCCTCCTCTCGATCAGCATTGACCCGGCTGCAAATGAGGGTTACTATCTGCATTACCAGCTAGCCGGTACATATTCTCTCAAAGATGAAAGGACATTAGCTATTGAATCACTTCAGAAGGCGATTACTCTGAATATGGAAACCATAAAATGGGCAAAAACGGACAAACAAGGATTTTGACAATATCCGTAAGAGTCCAGAGTTTCAGCAGCTTATCAACTCAGTTGAGTAGGTATTAGCAACAGCACAAAGCCGCTTGAGCATTGACGTTTCACCCACGCCCACTATTTTTGACGCTTATCAAAGAACCGATAAGGCTAGTTATCGGCAGTTAGAAATTCCCCATGAGAACCTTCGGAAGGTTCGGCAGCGGATTTGACCGCAAATTTAATTGCCTGCCAATTAAACCCGCACAAACTTCTGGAATCGCTTTTCGGAAATGACCTCGCTGACATAGATATCGCCATGGGAATCGATCCAGATACCGTGCGGCGAATCGCTAAACTGTCCTGGCTCAGTGCCTTTCTCGCCCCAACGTGTGATCAGCTCCCCTTCAAGCGTCATAACCGTGATGCGCTGTCCACCCTCGGCGATATGGATGACATCGTCCGGATCGATGAACAGATCATTGGGCGAACGGAGATCCCCCCATTCTGTGAGATATTCTCCGTTTGAGTTGAAGATTTGACAGCGGAGGTTTCCACGGTCTAAAATGTAGACCCGATCGTTTTTGTCCACCGTGACATCATGGGGCAGATTAAACTCGCCAGGACCTGACCCCGGCGTGCCCCAGGATACAATCACTTCGCCATCGGGCATCAAGCGATGGACGCGCGACTGGCCATAGCCATCAGAAACATAGATCTCACCTGATTGGGATAGGATGGCGCGGGTTGGTCGATTAAATGGCTGTCCTGGTGGTCCCGGTCGATCAGTTATCCCCCACGTCTGCAGAAGTTCTCCAGAAAGCGAGAATTTCCGAACGGTGTGATCTGCGGTATCTGTTGTGTAGATTTCATCGTCTGGACTGATCCAAACGCCGTGCGGTTTTTTGAAAAGGGCCTCTCCCCAGGCCCCGAGGAATTCGCCATCTCGTTCAAAAACAAGCATGGCGGGTTGAGGCTGCCGATTGAACACATAAACGCGATCTTCAGAGTCGCAAGCGACACCAGAAGCAAGCCCTAACTGCGGTATCTGTCCCCAGTCTTCTACAACTTCGTATCGATAATCGCCACTACCATAAATCATGGTGATTGTTCCTCCTCATCTATTTTTTACTACACTGCCCGCATAAACATCCGGGCGACCTCATGAATGGAGCGAAATAGTTATACGAGTTTTTCACTTATACCTGTTTGGATTTGAAATGATGGATTGAGATGCTGAAACGGAAGAAAGGAAGGAGGGAGGAAAAGGTGATTCTTCCCTTTCTTCCATCCTTCCTTTCCTTCCAACCCGCCCTAACTGAAAGAGTCGTAATAGTTAAGCACTTCTGCTACCCTATACGGAGTTACGAAATGAACCACTGACTGACGCAAGCCGTGTCACCCACGATTCGTCGATTCGCCGATCTGTTGACTTACCCTACTCCTCCCGAAAGAGCCCCAGCAATTTCAACTGCACAACTGAAACCACAGCGATGATGAAGAAGAGCACCCAACCGATTGCTGCAGCATAGCCTAGCCGCATAAACTGAAACCCGTTTTTATAGAGGTACATCACGATCGTTGATCCGGCATCTGCAGGTTCACCGCCGCCGGTTAAGATAAACGGCAAGTCGAAGAGTTGCAGGGACCCGATCATCGACACGACGACCACGAACGCGATAACAGGACGCAACGACGGTAGGGTGACGTGGATAAACGTCTGCCACCAGTTTGCCCCATCAACGGCAGCGGCTTCGTAGAGTTCTTGTCGGACGCCCTGTAATCCCGCCAGAAAATAGATCATGTTAAACCCTGTCCACTGCCAAACACTTGTCAAGATGACTGCTGGCATCACGTGCTTTTCTTCGCTCAACCATCCAATCTCTTTGCCAAACAGAACGAACTCGTTGTTTACCAGACCAGATCGCTGGTCGTAGATCAGGTTAAAGATAATCGCAACAAAAACACCCGCGACTAACACAGGCGTGAAGAAGGCGAGGCGGAGAAAGTGCTTCCCCTTCACAAATCTCGAATTGAGCAAAATCGCCAGCAGCAAGGCTAACGGCAATTGAATCGTCAGTGTGCCAAGCGCAAAGTAACAGGTATTCCAGAGCGACTTCCAGAAAATCGGATCATGAAACGCATCCCCAAAATTACCCAGGCCAACGAAGATCCGGCTTTGGAGCCCCCGCATCTCGTACAGACTCATGACCAGTGACGATATGAGCGGATACCCCATGAACAGGACAAAGAGAATATAGAAGGGGGCAATGAAAATATAAGGGGCAATCTTCTGTTGACGATACCATAAATTACGTGAGTTCATGATTATCCCTCATTGTAGAGCGAGTAGTGCTCGTCCGAGAATCGAGGCTCAACCTGCTCATCCAGAAAACAGGTGATTCGAGCAAGTTCAGAGCATGTTCGACGAAACAACTTGTCAGCATGTTCCACTTTATCTATCACCCCACGACCAATGTGCAGGGCGTAATATGTCAGTCACCTTTCACGCTTCACGCTTCACGTTTCATGCCTCACATCTCTCCCCATCGTTGTTGACCTTTACGCATCAGCGAACGAACTTTCTCTGCGACCGCCTTCAACGCCACTTCCGCTGTCTGCTTCTGCGTGACGACAGCGAAGATCGCATCGTTCAACAGATCTTCGGCTTCTGACCAGTATGGATTCTGGTGGTGCGGAGGAATATTCACCGCAAGTTTTGTGAACAGTTTGCCGAGCTGCTGTCCACCGAGATACGGGTCTGGCTCACTAAAAATCGGCGCGTCTCACGCCGCCTTGAGAGGAGGGATAATCCGCGTCTTCTCGTAACGGTTGACTAAGCCTTGTTGATCAAAATAGGTGAACTTCAAGAATTCCCACGCAAGCTCTGGGTTACTGCACTGCCGGGTGATGCCGATCATCGTGCCACCGCGAGTTGTTGTACGTCGTCCGCCGACCTCCCACGCCGGCAAGCCGATTGCTCGCCACCTACCGACCATTTGTGGTGCCTGGCTTTTCAGGATGCCAACGTACCAATCAGGCGCCATAATTGAGAGGATTTGCCCCTCTTGCATGGCGGCAAAGTTGCTTGGATCCCCGTGCCATGTGCCAAAAACAGGCGTCGCGATCCGGTATTTGTTGAACATATCGGTGAAGAACTCCAGGGTGTCGATTGCCAGTTTACTGTCTATAATCACGTTGCCAGCCGGATCAAAGAATCCTCCACCACGTTGCAGCAAAAGGTTAAAATAATCACTCAATGACCGCCGATCCAGTACAATTGCGTATTGATCGATGTCCCCATCGCTATCCAGATCGCGGGTCGCTTTCTGCCCGGCTTCGATAAAATCCACCCACGTTTCCACCTGTGTCAGGTCTACACCTGCCGATTTGAAGAGATCATCGCGGTAAAGCAGAACGACGGGATGCAGGTCGTGAGGTATCCCGTAAATCCGTCCACGATACGACCAGGGCGTGAATCGGCTGACGACCAGCTTTTCCATCCAACCTTCACTTTCGAGACGTTGACGCAGATCGATAAAACCGACCTCATTGATTGCGCCCTTGAGAAAACGTCCAATCGATGCGATTTCGACTTCAACGAGATCTGGTGCGCCAAAATTAGATAGCAAGGCCGTCAGGAGCTTATCGTGCATTGACCCACCGAAATTGGTCAGCCGGACCTGAACGCCGGGGTGCTCTGCCTGGAAGAGCGGCACGCGTGTCTGATACTCCTCGTAGTGGGTGCTGGCAAAAACCCAAAATTCGAGTTTCTCACTCTGCTCGGACGATCTTGCTAAGATCAGAATTGTGGAAAGCAGGAACAAGATCAACATGACCATTGGTCCTTTGCCAAGTGGAAAACTCTCAAAATCGCTAGCTTGGAACATAACACCCTCTTAGATTTCAGTTCGCAGCGGGCAACGTGTGGGTTTTTGATAACACGCCTGGATTTGGGGGAAATGTGCTTGACATGCAATCTATCAGTCGTTAAAATATATCAGATTTCGACATTTTTCGCAATGTTTGTTGCAAAATAACCGACAGGAGGAATCTCAGTTATATGCCGACATACGAGTATAAATGTCTGGATTGTGGCGTCCAATTTGATCGGTTTCAAAGCATCACCGAAGATCCAATCCATGAATGTCCAGAATGCTCAGGTCAGGTTAAGCGACTCATTGGCGCTGGAGCAGGGTTAATCTTTAAGGGGTCAGGTTTCTACATTACAGACTATCGCAGCGAAGGTTACAAGGAGAGCGCGAAAAAAGACAAGGAATCACCGTCGGGTAGCAGCAAGGACAGCAAAAGCGGAGATAGCAAAAGCAGTGACACTTCCAAAGCCACTTCAGATTCAGACGTTTAAGTATACAAAGCATCCTGGATGTGATTTCCAAATATTTGACCCGACATCCTTTTTCAAAATCATCAACTTAGTCTGGAGGTAACATCACGACCAATGACAAGCCCAATGCACAGATTCAAGAACAGTTAGATGCCTTGTATCAAGAATTTGCCCAGCAGCTTCCTGATAAAATCTGCGAAATCGAAACTATCTGGGAGGGGCTCCACCACGGCCAATGGGATAATGAGGTTGCCAAAATCCTGCTTCGCCTGACCCATGGGCTGACTGGCTCCGGTGCGTCCTTTGGTTTTACTGTTGTCAGCGATGCGATGCGTATGCTTGAAAGTGAGCTCGTTTCCATCATTGAAAGCGCTATTCCATCGACAGACGCACAGCGAACCCAAATCAACCGAGACCTTAATGCGTTGGAACCGGCAAAGGAAGCGGTCAACCAGACCCATCCGGCAGCAATTATTATAGACGTTGTATTCCCCGAAGGCAACTGCTGGCACTGAAATTATTGCCGAAATCCAGCAATAGCGTGAAACACCGATACCTGTCGTTTTTATGTCTACACGTGGCGATTTGACTGCTCGCTTACACTCGCTTACAGGTGGTTCGTGCCAGCAGGAACGCTTATTTCACCAAGCCAATTGACATCAGCGGGATGATTGACAAACTCAACACGCTAACAGGACACGAGGAAGCAGATCCGTACCACATCCTTATCGTTGATGATGATTCGGTATGCGCAATACGAAATACGCAACACGGAAGCTTTGATTCGTTAGACGAATTGTGAACCATCCCAAAATGATAGTTAAGGAGCAGGTATGAGCCACGCGCATCACCATCGTGTTGGGGAAGAAGATGGACATCACCCTAGCCATCAACAGCACCTTCAGAGCAAATTTCGATTCGCCATCCTGTTGACGGGTTTGATACTCATTGTGGAGGTGATCGGTGGGATTTTGTCGAATAGTTTGGCGTTGTTGAGTGATGCGGCCCATGTCTTATCCGATTCACTATCGCTGATTATGAGTTGGCTGGCGATTTACCTGTCAACGCGCCCGGCAACGAACTTGCGCACCTACGGTTATCACCGGACGGAAGTATTCGCCGCCTTCGTCAACGGGGTTTCACTGATTGTGATCTCCGGGTGGATTTTTTACGAAGCCTTCCAAAGATTTATTGAGCCTGAACCCGTTAAAAGCAAAGAAATGCTTGTCGTTGCTGTCGTCGGGTTCATTGCGAATATGCTCATTGTTTGGCTATTTTACGGGGAGGGACACAAGAGCCTCAATGTACGAAGTGCAGTGCTCCATGTCATAGGAGATGCCCTCTCTTCCGTCGGCGTCATCATGGGTGGGGTAGTGATATACTGGACTGACTGGTTTGTGGTTGATCCAATCCTCAGTTGTGGAATTGGTCTGGTCATCCTGATTGGGGCAGGGTGGGTCACGAAAGATTCAGTTCATATTTTATTAGAGGGCTCTCCCAAACACGCAGATGCCCAAAAAGTGGCAGCGTGCATCTGCGCAATCGATTCGGTCAAAGACGTCCATGACATGCATATCTGGTCTTTGTGTTCCAATTATTCTGCACTAAGCGCCCATGTGCTGATGGAGGAGAACAGAAGCGAATCGACACACAAGTTGCTGCAACAGATTAACAAAGAGCTACAAACACAATTTGGTATTTTCCATACGACAATTCAACTTGAGCACGTTGGTTGCCGCCACGAGGGGAACCTGTTGTGTAATGCCCCTCACCATTGACTCGTTGGAAACAGCAAAACTCACATCAGTGCCAAAACAAAAATCAGTAGATACTAATTAGGGGTCATGGAGCGAGTCATAACGCAACGATGCAGGCAGTAAGCCGCGGTCAACAGCTTAACATCAAGAGGAGTTCATCATCTTGGAGAGGCAGGTCTATGCGAGGGGGATTGGCAAGACCTGCAGCGAAAGGGCGGTAAAGATCGGACTGCCAGAGTGGCTCACCGTTCCTACCTGGATTCATGTCTGCGTAGTTTGCCTCATTGGTAGCGATTTGGGCGTTCACATCGAAAAAATCCAGCACCGCTGGCGCCAAGTTATAACCCAGCGATCGTCGGCCCATTGGCCTCACTCGTTGGGGTCGCTCGGCGCTCCGGGTTCATCGAGGCGTCCGGTTTTCTCAAGGATCCTCGCGGCGACAATCTCCTGGCACCATAGACAGAACCGGTCTTTGTCCCACAGCCGTGCTCCCTTTTCATTAATGTAACTTCCCTCAGCGTTGGCCGTGGGGTCATTCTCACGGACTTGCGTGAACTTAAAGTTGTCGTGCTTTCCATTCATCAGACACCGGTACTCCGAGTTGAGTCTGAAAGAGCCTGCCGTTTATGCTGATGCAACTGTCAATTCCTTCAGCTTGCCCTCATCCAACTCGACACCCAGTCCCGGTCCCTCAGGTGGATAAAGATAACTACCTTCAGCCCGGATACGCTCCCGCGCCGGCGACGCCATGTAGAGCACGGGGCCCATGGGATCGCAGGGAAAGGAAAGGTTGGGCATCGAAACCCCGACATGGACTTGCGCTGCTGTCCCCAGGGTCGATTCTTGATCTGTGCCAATCAGACACCTGAGCCCCGCCGCCTCTGCCAGCGCAAACAGCCGACGGATATGGGTCGGTCCCCCCGACACGCACGCCACGTTGAACACCGTGCAGGAACCACGCTCGGCTGCCTCGTATCCCTGCTCCAGGCTGTTGATGTGCAGGCTCACCGGCAGATCCATTCGCCTGGTGAACTCCGCAGACACTCGCAGGTTGCGTGAGGGTTGCTCAAAATGGTAAGGTGCATGATGCCGAAGCACATCGGCGTAGCACAGAGCTGTTTCCCAGTCATTGAATCGTCCAGAAAAATCCAGTTGCTTGAGCTTGATCTGCTCGCCAAAGCGAGACTTCATCTCGGTCAAGAACCGGTCGTCCAACGCACTGTCACCTGACACGTAGTAGCGGAAGAGATGGTGCCCCAGGTCTACCAACCGCTGCAGGTAACCCGCAGCCTGCTCAAAGTCCTCCCGCACCTGCCGCCCCCAAATCGGATAGCAGCAATAAACGCGGTCTCGTATTTTGCCGCCGAGCAATTGGTAGGCCGGCACACCCTGTGCCTTGCCGTTGAGATCGTAGAGCGCCAGATCTATGGCGGAGGCGAGGTGCAGATTTGAGACTGTGCTGTCGAAGTTCTGCGCTCGCAGTAACTCATTGATTTCGGTAATGCGGGTGGCGTCGCGTCCCACTAGCAGTTCGTTGTAACGCCTGGCTACCGCGCCTAAATCGTCAGCGCTGCTGTCTGAAGCCTCTCCTAGTCCTATAGGACCGTCGTCCACATGAACCTCGACGATGACATGGCCGGATACATGGCCATAATAGCGTGGTGTTTCAATCTGGAATGTTTCGACTTTTGTGATCTTCATCTGTTTCTCCTTTCAGTGAGCGAAAAATTGCTAACCCCCCCCATGCTTGTTTGACATCATCCTTCGGTGGGTGCCAGCCTGCTATAACCCAATGATGGCGTGCGGTAACAATTGTTGCATGGTTCATTTGCAATGCAGTGACCGTTGCTCCGCCACAGGCGGTTCTGCCCACGATATGTGTGCCATCTACGCTCCATTTGAAATGCCGTTTCCAATTTTGTTTCTGTAGGTTGAACAGGCGTGTCTCTCGCCCAGTAAGCGGATCCAGGGCATGAGTCTGTGCACCTTCTTTCATTTCCGACAGCGCAATTTCAGTTTTGAGTCGTAGAACGAAGATCGAATTTCTTCTGTCTTGTGCGGAAGTGTACCCAAAAGATGAGCGTGCCGATGGCGGTCAAGCTCGCACCCGTCAGGAAAAGGCTGCCATAGCCCAGCGCGGTGATGATGTAACCACCACTCAGCGCTATCGCTGAGAAGCTCAACCCCGACGCCATCTCACCGGCGCCGGACATGGTCGGCCGCCAGCCCGGCGACACCACCTCCATTGTGTAGACCAGGAATGTGGGATACCTGATCGAAGTCAAGGCAATCACTCCTATAAAACCGAGTCCCGCAGCACTCCAGTGAGGAATGAGTGCCAACGGCAGCAGGCTGATAGCTGTCCCCAACGACGCGCAGGCGGCGGTGCGACCATTGCCCCAACGCGCTGTCAGCAGAGGCACAGTCAATGCGGCTGGCACGGCAAGCAGTCTGCCGGCGGCCGATAACGCACCGATCTGGGTGGTGGCGATGTGCAAACCGGCGTCGAGGTAAACGTTGAAGAAGATGAAGATGGCGCCCACACCCATCACCACGAGCAGCCTGACCAACGTCAGGAGAGCAATCAGACCAAAGGGGGATGAACCGACTTCAACCTGTCTCTCCGGTACAGGTCGGGCGCGGACCTCATGGGTTGCCAGAACTGCCAGAATCGCCGGAATCAGTAACACAGTGGCAATCAACAATGAGTATCGGTAAGGCGCCGCCTGATTCAGCGAAACACCGAGATATGCGGCAAGGAGTCCTGGCAGTAAACTACCGACCAGGCTGCCAGTGAATCCAGCCAGGGACCAGAGTGCCGCTTGCACTGAAAAGATATGATTGCGTTCCTCTGGGCTGGTGACACCCATCAAAAACGGGGCGATGTTGACAAAGTATATGGCAAAACCGATGAAAGCCAGCACATAGGTCACTAACAGCCATCCAGCCTGCCAGGTCGCCGTGCTTAACTCAGCCAGAGGGAGTAGCCCGCCACCCGTCAGCAGCAGGCTTAGGCCGGCAATCATCATGCGCCGACTGCCCCAGTGTCCGCCGAGCGTACCGGCGGGTAGGCTAAAGAGAGCAAAAGCAAGCATTCCGGCGCCGTTGACTAGACCCACGAATTCCGGACCGTAGCCGAGGCGCAGCAGGTACAAGTTGAATAATACGGAATAGACACCGCCATCAATGGTAAATCCGACTACCGTTGCAGCAGCAAGATATAGGCGTACGTCACGGTTGAATTTGCGCAGGACGTCCAAGTAAGTGGTGGGTTTGTTCATGCTGTTTGACGATGGCCTATCCCGCCTCGGCTAGCCGGCGCGTGGTATCCACCACGTACCCCACATCCTCGGCTGTGATGTGCCGATGGGCAACCAGACGTGCGCTGGCAGGAGTCCGCGGGTTAGCAAGGATGCCATAGGTTTTCCACTTCTCTACTAAATCATTGGCACTCCATCCCAACCCTCCGACGTTTAGCATAGCAAAGTTGGTCGGCGTGGGCGGATGCTGCACTTTTATACCTTCAATTTCCGCCAGCCTCTCGCAGAGCAGGCGGGCAATCTTATGGTCTTCCGCCAACCGGTCAACCATTTTCTCCAGTGCCACAATGCCGGCTGCCGCAATGACGCCGGCTTGCCGCATGCTGCCGCCCAAGTGTTTACGGACACGCTGGGCGTCGTTGATGAATCGGCGGTCCCCACATACCAGTGATCCGACCGGCGCACTCAAGCCCTTTGAGACACAGAACATCACCGAATCAACATGCCGGATATATTCTTTCACGTCCACACCGTGCGCCGCAGCTGCATTAAAAATCCGCGCCCCGTCCGTATGCAGTTTCATGCTATGTGCCCTGGCGGTCCTGGACACGGCTTCTACCGCTGCGGGCGCCCACGCTGCCCCACCGCTCCCGTTGTGGGTGTTCTCAATGCACACCAGGCTCGGTTGGACCGTGTCGCCGGAGCGGATTACTTCTTTCAACTGTTCAGGTTGGATGACCCCGAATTCCGCCTTCATCGGGTGTCGTGTCAAGCCGTTGAGGGCAGCAAATTCCCCACGCTCTCCGGCGAACATGTGGGCGCGTTCCTCAAAGAAAACATCGTCCCCCGGACGGGTGTGGGCGAGCAGTGCACAGGCATTGCCCATCGTTCCGCTGAGGATGTAGAGCGCCGCCTCCATCCCGACCTTCTCAGCAGCCAACTCTTGGAGTCGGTTCACGGTGGCATCCTCATTATAACCATCATCTCCCAGTACCGCATTCACCATCGCCTCCTTCATCTCTTCCGTGGGCAGAGTGACGGTATCGCTTCTGAGATCTACAGTTCTCTCTAGCATAATCCTTTTTTCCTTTCCTCAGATATAAATCGGCACAACACACGTCATTACACGCAGGTTGGGACACTTTACATCCCCCTAGAGTTCACCGCCGCAGGCACGGATAAGCGTCTCATGGGTCAGAAGGTCGTGTGCTGGAGAGAATAGCGGCTGGCGTTCCCCCCGGATCACCGCTATGAGCTCCTCCAGATCGCCAATGTAGCGGGGCCTGTCCTCTACGGGTACGGCCTGCCAACCTGATTTATAAGGTGCTTTCGCCTCCCGGAGGCAGAGGTCAATCTTTGGAGGTTCTATCGGTTCTAAGATGATGCTACCATCCAGTCCGTGGACTTCCACCCGGCGGTGGAGGCCGGGCTCCGTCTCCAGAGCGGCTGTCTCTATCACGGCCATGGCACCCTGCTCGTCGTATTCCAACACCACCAGAGCGTTGTCTACCCCGGAGGGAAAATCATCATAGCTTCTGGCATCAGAGTGCAGAAATGGCTTAATCCGGTCGGCCCGGCCGAACATCCACACTGCCTGATCAAAGAGGTGGCAGGCTTCCTCCTGCATGATGCCCCCTGGATACCGGTGGACATGGTTGCGATGGTAGTATTCTTTGCCCGCTTCCGGCGCGGAAGCGGGCAAAGAATACGCGGCCTATGAGCCCGTCCCGTATGATTTTTTGGATGAATTCAAGGCCAGGGTTGAACCGCCATTGATAGCCCATCTGGATGAAGAGCCCCTTTTCTTTGGCGAGATCGTAAAGAGCGCACAACGCCGGCAAGGACATACCGGGGGGCTTGTCCAGGTGAATATGCTTACCCGCCTCCAGGGCCCGCCGCGCCCAGCCGAGGCATTCCCATGGCCAGGTCTCAATGTGGATAGCCTTGATGCTGGGGTCATTCAGCAGTCCATCGGCGGAATCAATCCAGCGTACACTAGCGTATTCAGTCCTGCCGTGTCGAGCCTCCCACATGACCGAATCAGGCTCATGGATGCCCGCGAACTCTACGTTGAGTCGCTCCAGAACCAGTCTGGAGGCGTCTACTACAAGCTTGGTTGCGTGAGTGTGGGCGATGCCTATTTGGGCGATGCGAAGTGTTTCCGACATATATAAGTCTCCTATTACGAGTTTTTCACTTAGCTCGGTTGGAGGCGGGATATACCTGATTTTCCCCTCTAACTGAAAAAGTCGTATCCTATCTGTTTTTTACTCATGTTTCTTTGTATTCTGATATCGTGATGTCAATGAGGCGCGCCCCGGAATTTCTTGACCACATCTTCGTTCAATTCAAAGCCAAGTCCTGGACGTTTGGGGACCTCGATAAATCCGTCCGCATCGACCTCTACCAGCGGGACCAGCAACTCGGAAATGATTGGTGAATCCGGAAATACCATCGGTGTCTCGAAATACGGCATGTTTGGCAGCACCGCCGCCAGGTGGATTTCCGCGGCTACGCCGACCAAATGGCACCAGGCATGCGGGACACAGATTAGCCCCCTGCGATAGGCGGCCTCAGCAATTCGGGCGATTTCACTGATTCCACCTGAGCGGACCGAACTGGGCTGTACCACATCCACCCGGCCCTTCTCCATAACCTCCTCGAACTCAAAGCGCGTGGTGAAGCCCCAGTCGCCCACGGCGATTCGTGTATCCACCACATCCGCCAACCGCGCATAACCGGCGAGATTGTCCGCCGGCAGGGGTGCTTCGATAAAGAACGGGTGGTATCCCTCAATCGCACGGATTGATGCAATGGCTTGCCCGACCTCGTACCAGCAATTCTGCACATCGATCAGGAGATCTCTGTCCTCGCCGATGGTTTCGCGGACGGCCCCCACAATCTCGGCATCGCGCCGGACGCTGACATGCCCGAAACCGCCGGGCCACTCCTCCAGTTTCATCGCCCGGAAGCCGCGTTCCTTCGCCAGCGTAAAACGCTCAGTGATCTCCTCCACATCCTCTCCCGGGGGGTAGACGGTTGCATAGGGCTTTACTTTTTTCTTGATTTCGCCGGTTTCCCGCACGGTACAGCAGGCGTGCCAGATCAGTTCGCAGACCGGCTTACCGAATGTCTTGCCCGCAATATCCCAGAGCGCAGTCTCCACCGCTCCAATCGCGGCAATGGTGACACCGCGCCGACCGAATAAACCGGTAGCAGAATACATCTTCTGCCAGAGGCGTTCAACTTGCAGGGGGTCTTCGCCGTGCAAGATTTGCTGCAAGCCGCCGTCGGTGCGAATGATGGCGTCAATGATGAGCGACGGCGATTCCGCCTGCCCAATACCGGTGATGCCCTCATCGGTATGTACCCGCACCAGGGTCTCCCCAGCCTTACCCGGATCGACCAGCGCAATGGTTTCGATTTCTGTAATTTTCACTGGATTTCGACTCCTCTTTAACACTACAATGAAACTTGCTGTTGTAGCGCATGCGGACCCGATCTGTCGGGGCTCTACTTATGCCAATTCTACATTGAATGTTTCGTTAGCTGCCATTTTGAACGTAGCGAAGAATCTCAATCTGATCGATCATAGCGATCCTTTCCCACCTTACGTTCCACGATTCATGATTCACGTTTCACGCATCACAACTCACCCTTGAAATAGAGACAATGCGCTGTAATCGGACACAGATCACATTTCGGTTTTCGGGCGTTGCAGATCTGGCGTCCAAAAGTAATCAGGTTCATGTGAAATGAAAACGCTTTTCCTTCAGGAATGATCTGCGGCATCAACTCATGCGCCTTTTCCGCAGTGCAGTTTGGTGGCACAAATCCAAGTCGTTTACTGATCCGCAAGACATGCGTATCCACGGGGAAGACATCGCGTCTACAAGCAAAGGCGAGCGTGACTGAGGCAGTCTTAATCCCAATGCCTTTGTGTTGACACAAGAATTGCAGTACTTCCTCGGTATCCATTTCACGGATAAATTCCAGGTCTAACGCGCCGTGTTCTGCCTTGAGCCACGTCAGGAAGTTCTTAATCGTTCGACTTTTCTGCGCGTGCAGTCCCGCAATTTTGATCGCTTCCCCAATTTCCTCCACATCCGCTTCGAGCACCTCTTCCCATGTCGGAAAGCACTCCTTGAGGGTTGCGAATCCCTTATCGCGGTTGACATCATTTGTGTTCTGGGACAAGATTGTGCGGATTAAACACTCTAAGACATTTCTTTCCAGATCGGGTTCGGGAACACCGTAGAGTTCTTCCAAGGCGTCGGAAACCAACTGTGCTTTCTGCTTGCGATTCAAATAATACCTCCTGCGATAGAATAATAGAATTTTGGGATCAAGTTAAGGCAACAAGATCCCCGCTCCCCCAAAAGTTCAGGGGCGGACAGGGGGCGAGGGAGCGAGAAAAAGCACCCCTCACATACTCGCCCCTCTGTTGGGCGGTGATACGTCTCTCACCGCGGTTTGTCAGTCAATCCGGTGTCTCTTTTGACCTGTGAGCAAAAACGTAAGCCCGTGCATAATGAAAGTGAATCTGTTGTTGCCAGTTGCCAGCGTCCAATTCCTAAACGCCCAGCCGAGAGCACTCGTCTCGCTGTTGCTAAACTGTTGATGGAGGTGCGCAAAACCCAACTGAAATAAACTTCGTTTGCCGACCCACGCCACTGTCCTTCGACGCCCCATCGGTCGTTGGGACAGGTGTTCGGCAGCCACTTGAGCCTCTGTATATAACACCACCGATGTGGCTAAATCCATCACTTGGCATTGTTCCCAATGCCAAACTGTCGATTTGTAATCAACAAAGGTCGCTTCAATGGGATACCTATACGATACCCGGCTAACTTATACCTGTCCGCCCTTGAACCCTACGAGGGAAGGAGGAGTTTTTGCGATTCTGCCCCCAGTTCCGGTGCGAAGCACCGAGAATCCTCGACCTTCGGTCGTGACATTGGGGGGCCGGGGGGCAAGTCAAAGACTCTCGGTCGGAGACCGGAGCCACCGGTGGATCTGCCGGTATGCGTTAAATCAGCACATCGCCCTACGCCACCAAATCTCTCTCAAACGCTTCCCAAAGTCTCTCAACTAAATCCATCCGGATTGGGTTGGGCATTCTGGCGATGTGGTGCCGAATACGAATCGAAAAGGTCTCGCCGCTCTTGAAAACATCCGTCCCTGGATAGGCAATGTAGTCCATCGCAATGCCGCCCATTCCGGAGGAAAGTCCGGCTGTCGTGGCGAGCTCAGTAAAGATGATGTGACGCCAGCCTTTCGGACTGGGATGACCAATCAACGCCGGCTGGTGCCACGTATCCGCGACTCTGCCGCCGCCCCGTAAAGCGTGTGGAATCAGCCCTATGCTTTCAAATGTCGATCCAGGCGCAACGATGTAAGCGTCCAGATGTTTCCCGCCAATGCTTTCAAAACTCCTAAACTCTTTATCCTTAGCCCAATAGAACAGGCTTTTTCCTCTGTTGATTTCTGTATAACAGGCGAAGAACTGAGCATACTCTACCAGGTCAACAGGACTGCAATTGCGAATCGTTTGCCGGCAATCGTAGGTCAGCACATCGTGGCTATCTTGAGCTCGGAAGAACCACTCCTGGTGGGTCTGGATACCGTCACACGTGTACTCACTTGTGACACGCTCGCATGCCTCTCGCTCCTCGTAGCCGGAGGTCGCTGGCGCCAACCGGGGCCATTTTTCATCTCCACGGCCGTGGTTCTTCCACCACTGCCACTCCCGACTGTCCCACGACCCACCATTGTAAACGAGTTCAAGTCCCTCTTCGACAACCACAAAACTAGCGACACCTGTGTGGGTGTGTCCGGCCGTCCGCACCCGAATAGAAGCCAGCAACCGTCCATCTCGATGATGAAGGGGGATGTCACAAAACGATTGCCCTTCGGTGTCTTGATATACTCCCTTTCGCTTTGATTCCATTGACATTCCTTTTCGCATGTTTGCCTCATGCGTTGGCGCGTGAGTAACGCTATTCCTCCCAAACTTCCCGAAAGAGCCGCAGCCAGTTTCCGCCAAGAATCTTGGAGGTATCGTCTGGTTTGTAGCCTCGGTTTATCAACGCAGCGGCGAGGTTTGGAAATTTGTCAGGGGTCTCAAAGCCCTTGGGCGACATAGGTAGCTGGTCATAGCGTATGGATGGATCAGCAAAGGTAGAGGGGTATTTTGTCCCCTGCTGTGACCCAATATACCGCCAGAAAGACTCCGGCTGGTCCTGCGTAAAGTCAGTCCCAATTCCCACATGGTCAATTCCCACTCGCTCCACCATATCATCTATGGCATCCACATAGTCCTCTAGCGTGGATTCAAATTGGGTCGGCAGAAAAGAGGTGATGGAGGTTGCACCTATCACGCCCTTCCGTTCTACCAACAGTTTCAGTGCTTCGTCTGCCTTGTTTCGCGGGTGGTCGAAATAGGAGCGGGCGTTTGCGTGGGTAATCGCCACAGGTTTGTCCGACAGTTCTATAGCTTCCAACGTGGTGCGATCGCCGACATGGGAGAGGTCGATCAGGATACCCAGACGATTCATCTCCCGGACCGCGTCAACACCAAAGTTGCTCAGACCATCGTCTCTACGTTCCCAGCACCCATTTCCCAACAGATTCCGCTCATGGTAGGTCAATTGGATGACTCGCATGCCCAGTGCATGAAACAGCGCAAGGCGGTCAAGGTCATTCTCAATGGGAGAAGCGTTCTGAGAGCCGAGAATGATCCCCACCTTGCCATCCTTCTTAGCTTGAAATAGCTCGTCTACAGTTCTCACTTGTACGAGGATGTCGTCGTACTCTCTGAACCGGTGCTGCCAAGCGGCTATGTTGTCCAAAGTCTCCGGGTAATTTTCCCACGTCGCCACCGTGGCGTTGATGGCCGTAACGCCGCCGGCGTGTAAGCTCTGGTACACGGCGGGACTATCCCAATTACTCACGTTTAGGCTGTCTATTACGACAGCTTCCTTGTAAAGTTGTGCTCCGGCGTCTGCTACTGGCGATTTCATCTTATTCTCCTTCGCTGGAATTGTTCATTGTTGCATTAGAACTAATTTGATTACCGCCTTAGTTTATGGGAGTAGGTGAGGAATTGAAACCCAAGTTTCAGAAGAGTTGGCTGACTCATTGGTTTGGCATCGACAGCGAGGAAACGAACCCCAAGACGTTTCGCCTCTCTCGCCCGCACGGCGACCAGGGCGCTATAGAAGCCACGCTTCTGGTAGGCGGGAAGGGTGCAACCCCCGTACAAATAAGCGAAATGAATCGGTCCCATCCAGGAAACTCTGGCGCAACTAACCGGTGCCCCATCGGCGTACACCACGTACACACTTAGACGCTCGGGGTAATTCTGTAAAGCCTCTGCGATTGCCCGACATTGTGCGCTATAGTCATCGTGCCACACCTGCTCGTGAATAGACTGAACGATATGAACATCTTTGGGGTCAGTGATACGCCTCACTTCAGCGGAAAGTGTCATCAGGCGTATCGTTCACGGAGCAACTCTGCTGCCTGACACATCGCCTTGAGCTTCAGATACGCTTCGTCTAGATCCATGGGGTTCTGAACCGACGGCGAGAATCCACAATCCGGATGCAGTGTAATACGTTCTTTTTCCACATACCGCATGGCTTCCTCCACCCGTGTGACCACATCCTCCGGCGTTTCCACCTGCCGGTTGCAATGGTCGATGCACCCGAGACCCAATCGCACATTCTCAGGGAATTGGGCGAGCGACGCCAAACCACCGGCGACAGGGGTGGCGTATTCCATTGAGATCGTACCGACCCGCACCTTTGCCAGCGCTGGCATAATCAGGCCGTAGGGACCTTCAGTGCCGTGCTTGTGGTCGAAGTGCGCGTGGCACAGATGCATCCCTGTCGCAATGCCTTCGATTCCGTCCAGCGTTTGGTTAATCAGATCTACACACAGATCCATCTCGTACTGCACGTCAGTAACACCCTCCCTCTCACGAAAGCTGGGATCAACCATTGTGCTGAGCCATGGCTCGTCGAGCTGCACCGTGTCCGCGCCGGCTTCGCGGATTAACTTAATTTCCTGCCGCAGGATGGGCACACAATCAGCCATCAGTTTTTCGCGGGTGGGGTACGCCGCTTTTGAGTGTTCCGGATACCACATCCGCCGGCCAATGATGTAGGGGGCAGGCAAGGTTGCCTTGATGCGTTGTTGGGTACGCGACCGGATGTAACGAATTTCCTCAACCACCAGGGGGCGGTGATATTCGATCGGCGCCACTACAGCCGGGTAGGGTAATCCACCGCTGGGATTGAGATCGGGGTGAAATCCCCGCACGCGCTCGGCAAAGACCTTGACGTAACTTTCTCGACGCCATTCACCATCGGTGAGCTCGTCCAATCCTGCTTGCTCTTGCAGCCGCAGAATCGATTCGATGGCCGGGTCGAGCAGGCGGTCGGTTTCTTCGTCGGAAATCTGCCCATTCTTGCGGTCCAGAATGAGCTCCCGCACCCAGGCCAGTCGGGGCAGGCTACCGATGACAGTCGTGGGAAACAGTGTGTTTGTCATGATAAGTTTTCCTCTTCTTAAATCTTATATCAATAGGGATTACGCAGTCATCCCAATCATTTCGCAATTCATCTGCCTCTTGCATCCTGTTGTCTAACGATACAGTAATGGCATCAAAAAACGGACTGCTTCCCGTCCCGGTTGGATCAATCTGCGTGGTGGGAAGTGAAAAATCGAAGCCCAAAATGGGCTCGGCGGCAATAATGGGAAAACTCTGTTCAAGGGTCGCGATAAAGAGTCCGTCGGCGAATTGCCCGGTCTTGAACTCTGCAACATTATTCCCGCCAACGTCCGTGACAAAGATAAAAGGGGACGGGGAGAGCGGCGTGTCGAACTCATCAAACGCTGGGACCATCCAGCCGGTGAGATCACCTGTCGCAAAGTCACCGTTGACAACACTGCTGGCGAGGACATTCCCCGCCCCAAAAGTACAAAGAACACCGATTAGGTTCTGTTGACATTTCAACGGAGCCATATAAGAGTGGAGACAAAGCTGAGAAATCCAAAATAACGGACAGCTAGCTTCTCAAACCGAGAGAAGATACGACGATACCATTTTATCTTGTTAATGAAACATTCAACCCGATGTCTCTCTTTGTATAAGTGTTTGTCATACGTTCTTTGGTCGAGACGATGACTTTTTGGCGGTATCACCGCAATCGCTCCATTCGCCTCAATAACCGCGATAAAAGCGTCCGAATCGTACCCCTTGTCTCCAATCACATATTCACTGTTATATCCGATTATCAACCCTTCCGCCTCAGTTATGTCATGTCTCTGACCGGGTGTCAGATGAATTCTTAGGGGATTGCCTAGTCCGTTAACTGTGATGTGAATTTTTGTACTGAAACCGCCCCGAGAGCGACCTAATGCTTGGTTTTCAGTGCCACCGTTTTTTTAAGGCGCCCGCCGCAGACGGGTGAGCGCGGCAGATGGTACTGTCCACAATAAGCGACTTGATATCGGGGTCAGAGGCGAAGTGGTGGTGCATCTGTGTGAAGATACCTTTGTCGCACCATCGAGCAAACCGCTTGTAGCGGGTGTTCGATTTGCCATAGGTGTCTGGTAGAAGTCTCCATTGAGCGCTGCTACGAGTCACCCACAGAACTGCTTCGACGAAGCGGCGTGTAGCAGCTTCGTCGCCAACATAGATGGTGGGACAGCTTAGAAGAAACTGGTATATCTTATTCCATTGTTCATCAGGTAAGGTTATTGGCGTCATTCTTCTATTATGCCACAACCTTATACTCAAATGTCAACAGAACCTAGTAGAATCAGCCAAAAATCGCGTCGCATTTTTTTATTTTCCTTTCATGCATGAGTGCGCGTCTTAGCCCGCCGGATGGCAATGTTAGCGGCGGCTGTTTTTTGTGGAAATCGATTGGCTTTGGAGTTGATAGTTTCAGATAGTCGAAAACAACGGCTGGAAATGCCGTTCATCAGGCAGAAAGGCGACGGAAAACAACAGTTGGCAGGAACGATGGAGAGGCGTCTCAATAGCGCTTTCGGTTACTCCTACTGTTCTTGAATGTGTTGATTGAACAATTTCTGGCCTCACTTTCTCAATTTGAACTGCCTTATATTATAGCACAATTTCGCCAGGAATACCATCAGGCAAAACCTAATTTTTACGTAGGGGATACCCCTACGTTGAAGCGGTATGCACAAAATCATTAACCGATAGAAACCAAGCTGTGTCTTTCATCCTATTGACGATGATGCGCCTTAAAAATAAATACCTTGCGAAGGTTTGGAACCTTCGCAAGGTTCTGTTTATTCTTTTCCACAGCATCCATTAATTTGACTTTGGTACAATTCGCCCCCCGGCCCCCAATTCTAGAGGAGTTGAACCATTCTCTCGAAGGGTTTTCCTGTCTAATTGGTGCGTCCCGAAAGCCTTGAACTGAAGTTCAGAGCCTGCTCCGATCTATCGGAGTTTCTAGCGAAGCGAGATCCCGCACAGCGGGGCTCAAAGCTGAATCCACTCTTTGCACTATATACAAACCTTCATCGAATTTAAGAAATGAAGCACTCGTCGTCTTAATTCCGCTCCACACAATCTTGACACTGTTAGCGCAGAAACCATGCCGAAGTGGATTTCCATGACGAAACAGCGACGCAAACCCGCACTACACCTAGCCAAACGCAGAAAATAAGGAAAAAACGAAACAGGAAGGGTAAAGAGAGGTAGGAACTTATCGATGAGACTTTCTTGAATTGACGTAGCTTGGAGGCACCTATCAAAGTGATAAAGATTCTTATCGAAGTGATAAGCGATGTCTCCAGAGAAAGACAATCTGGGACAACGCCGGGATTTGTTGCGACGAAAATCTTGCTCTCACTCCACAAAACTGCTATAATTCCACCACAAGAAGGCGTTTATCAGTACATAAGATTCAAATAACATGCCTCGACACCTGACACTCTTGTAGTTGCAAACTTTGGCACTGAGCGGATTCAAGCCGAAATTCGTAAAGATCCAATCTGATAATGCGAAAGGTCGGTCATAATTAGAGACATCCAAATGAAAACTCCCAAAACGAAGATCACCAATATACTTGATACGCACAGAATTCCCTATCGTTTGTTACCACACAATGAACCCGTTTTCACTGTTGAGGCGGCAGCCAGGCAACGCGGTGTAGTCATGGAAGAGATGGTCAAATCGATTTTATTGCGTGACAAAGATGAACATTATGTCATGGCATGCATCATAGGAAATGCACGACTCAACCCGAAGGCTGTGCGTGTGCACCTGCCCAAAGAATGGAGGCGACTGAGTTTCGCGACGGCAGAGGAGATCTTGACCGTCACTGGCTGCGTTCAGGGAGCCGTCGCGCCACTGGGATTGCCTGACAATGTGCCAGTTATTTTTGATGAGGCGATTGCACGCTGCACAAAAGTGAATATTAGCGGTGGTGATCCAATGGTGGGTCTGGAACTTGACACACAAGACTTAATAAGGGTAGCCGGTGCACGCCTTGCGCCAATCTCAGAATTTGAGAAAAATGTAAATGATGGGTGATTTTACGAACCGCAAAAAGGGGCATTTCCCAGCCGCTGAGAACCAGGGCGATAGAGCACCGACCCTGCCTCAAACGAATCGGCGCCGGTAGTCATATTGACTATCGGTGCTTTTTTTATTTGTGCAACCTATTTTTCTTGTTTGGCGAGTGAAAGTTTGGTAAGATAAGGGTTGATTCCCGATAATTTCGCGGCGAAATCGACAATTTTAGTTGTGCCCGTTTTCCATCAACCAGGAGGCGATCTTGAAAAAGGTTATGGGGTATTGTGAGGGTAAAGGGTTCAAAAAACTGAATAAAGAACTGTTAGATAGGATTGTTCCAGGCATCTCACTAGATTTAGCGGAAGAAGGTGAAGTGACCGTATACAATTGTCTGTTTGTAGATACTTACTATTAACCGGAAGCTCTTGATTGCGGAAGCAACCCGAACAGGACTGGAGTTAATCATGAAAAAGCTACTGATTGTCGGGCCGGGCGGACTCGGCGGCACAATTGCCGCCCTTTTAGCCCGAAGAGGGGAATGTGATGTTACCATCGTTGGTCGTCCGGGAGCCCATATTGATACGATTCAGAGGAACGGTCTCCGTCTGACAGGGCTTAAGGAATTTACCGTCCAAATTGATGCGATTGATGATGCGAAAAGCATCCAAGAATGCGATATCCTCATCTACACCGTGAAAGCCCAGGACACACAAGCAGCGCTGACGATTACAAAGGATATACATGTCCGCAACTTTGTTGCGTCTCTGCAGAATGGCGTGATAAAAGACGAAATGTTGGCCAGCACCTTCGGAAAGGAGAAAGTGCTCGGGGCCCTGGCTGTTGTGGCGGGAGAGCGTCCAGCGCCGGGAATCGTGAATTGGACGTACGATGGCGGCACACAATTTGGCGAACTGGAGGGCCAAACGTCAGGACGTGTGGATGAAATCGTGGATATTTTTCAACAGGCCGGGCTCATCACGCAATCCTCCGACGCTATTCTGTCCGCCACATGGTCAAAAATGGTCGGTTGGATACCCATCGGACTGCTTGCGACTCTGTCGAGACAGAGTAATGCAGGCGTTCTCTCGAACAGACTGCTTGCTACAGAGTATGTCGGAATGGTCCGCGAACTTAACGGTCTGGCTGCGGCGAAAGGAATCCCCTTAACTAATCTCGGTCCCTACCATGTCAAAACGTGGTGTCAGGGAACCGCAGAAGCGGCAATCGAAAAGATAATGACATCACCTTTAGCGAGCAGCCAATCAACCCACTCTGCTCTCCAGGATATACAGAAAGGCCAGACTACGGAATTCCAAGCGTGTGTCGGTCCCATGCTCAAGGAGGCGAGGGAGCATTCAATCCCCATGAAGGGAATACAGATGCTGTATGCCACGCTTATAGGATTAGAGGAAACCCTGAAGCGAGCGTCATACTGAATTCGGCTTGTTTTTTTCCCCTCTGGGGCGTTTGATAGGGCAATAGGGAAAAGTTCTGCTGCGATGCGCAAGCCACCTCAATATCCCCGGCTGTGCATGAACTCAATCAGGTGCTGACGACGCGGCCCCGCTGTCTTGACCAGATGTTCTGAGAATTGCGTCTGGGTATCGTTCCTGCACCTTGTTTTGTATAGTTCGCCATGGTGGACGAGCCACTCGACATGCCAATCCTCCGTCGGCTTCGCACCGAAGGTCAGCCCTAAAAAGCGACGACCCGAATGCCCACCCCACGATGAGTGCGCCAATTTCTGGTTGAAGAAGAAGATGTCGCCCGGTCGAGTTCTAGTGGGAACTGCGCCGGGGAAGGCAGTCGGCAGCACGCCCGCTGGGGTCAAGGCGTCGGCGTCAGTTGGGTTTCCCATTGCCATCAAAGCCCGTATCGACTCAGCGTACCCTTTCTTGTGGCTTCCCGGCAGCAACCACAGAGACCCCGGACCTTCGCTGTGGTCGTCCAGATACATAATCACCTTGAGCATTAGGTATTCGCTCGCCTTGCCCTCTTCCATCGGAATGACCGTATCCTGGTGCCAACGGGAGTTTCCTGGAGTACGCTGGGCATCTGATGCGACTAGCACGAAGTCCTCACCCATCAAGTTTTCCAGCGTGTCCAGAATCCGAGGGGCGTCGAGGTAATGATGGCAGAACCCCTCATGTATGCTGAGTCCCGGATAAGCTATTTGCCTTTCGCCCGCGAAACGTCCACACTGAGCATCGCAGCCCTCGTCAAACCAACGGGAGAACTCTTCTATCTCCTCTGGGCGAAAGAGTCCCCGTCTGATAATGAATCCGAATGTGTCAAAGTAGACTTTCTCTTGTTCTTGCGTCATTGTGATTTCCTCCTGTTGTTCTGTACACAACATTTGACAGGTTCATAGTGGCGACTTTAGTCGCTTTTCAACGACTGAAGTCATCACTAAAAAAGCAACAAAGTTCTACGTACTCTCGGCACGCATCACGACAACAAGTAGATTATAGTACACCGACGCTCCCTGCGTCAACAAAGTTCTACGTACTCTCGGCACGCACCACGACAACAAGTAGATTATAGTACACCGACGCTCCCTGCGTCAACAAAGTTCTACGTACTCTCGGCGCGCATCACGACAGTGGCAGCTTCAAGTTCCCAGGTCTCGTTATAAACGGTCGGGCGCGGCCGAGGGGGTGGGTAACCGGGTGGCCGGTTGTTCGGGTCGAGCAACTCCAGGCGATCGCGACCGCGAGGTTTATCCAGCCATTCCCGCTCTGCTTCGGCTACCTCGACTTCCCGCTGCAAGATGAACTCCACGTAATCGAACCCAGAGATGGCGACATGGGCAAGAAACACCCGTTTAACATCACGACCATCCCATGTCGCCAGGTCAGGCACAATAACAGGGCCTGTACAGATTTGAAACTCCTCATCCACCGTGTTGAGGTTGATGACGTTTGCGGGATATTCGACTGAAATCGTAAGCCCTCGCGCTGCGTCACGGTAAGTAGACCGCGCATTGAGTAAGTCATTTCTCAGGGTCGCATCCACGATTTGTCTGACGTCCGTCAATTCGGAGGGGTTGGGATGCGCCCGCACATCAATTTTGTAATCCTGGAAAGCTTCACTTAGCTTCAAGCTTCTCAGCTTTGCTATCGGCTTTGTTGCCGGGGCGTCTTCCTGTTCGTCACTCGGTCTCGTCGCAATAGCCAGCCGGGATTCACGGTTGAAAGCCATGCGCCACTCGCCGCTAGGAATCTGGAATAAGTTTCGGGACGCAATCGTGTATTCGGTGCGGCACGGCGCTCCCACAAACAGTTCTGCGACATGGCCGCTCGCCTCGTCGCGTACTTCGCACTTCGCTTCGAGATTGAATCTGACGTGATAAACCTGGCCGGGCTTTCCTACGAAACCGCCGGTATACCGGTAATACGGGTCTGGCGACCATGGGTACGTTTTCCAGGTAAATGTTGAGCGTGAAAAATCAATCATCGTTCATCTCCTTATTCATAATGGTGACTGGTGAGTGGTAGAGTGGTGAGTGGTGAATCTCCTTGCATCACAAGAGCGGTGTGGAGCTATCTCTGGTTACATAGCGATGTCCCGGAAAAGGAATGTGTTCTGCGCGGGACGTCACTACATCCATGTCCAGTTCGATACCCAGCCCGGGGTGTTTGGCTAACTCATTGACATCCACATAGCCCTTGACAATTGGCACCTTCAGACGTTGTGTCTGGTCGAACCAGGGCTGGATGGGACAATGTTCGAGGATGAGGAAGTTCTGCATCGCCGCGCAGGCGTGGGCACAGGCGGCTAAAGCGATAGGTCCGTAAGGATTGTGCGGTGCCATCAAGATACCGTAAACTTCCGCAAAATGCGCGATTTTCATCAACTCGCTGATGCCGCCGGCGTGGCTGATGTCGGCCTGACACACATCGATTGCTTGCCCCTCGAACCACGGGCGGAAATCCCAGCGGGTGATTAAGCGCTCTCCAACAAGCAATCTTGACGTCAGGAAAATCCCGTTTCAAGCGCAAGGTCGGTTCGACGGTGTCCTGATTGGTTGGCTCCTCGACGAACAGCATGTTCAGGGGACGCAAGCCTTCAATCAAGCGGTGCGCCTGCTGCGGGTTAAACATCCCAACCACGTCGATCATCAGCGCCACATTGGGCCCCAGCACCTCACGGAACCGTGAATGTTCTTTGATTGCTACCTGAACCTGTTTGTCGCCGTCGTAGGGCTGGATCAGCGTCCCCCAGCCGTGCTTGAAGGCGTCGAAGCCCATTTCGAGGCTGCGTCGGGCGGCGGTGTCTCGGTCGACGCCGTAGAACTCGGGTCCATAGCGAATGTAGCAACGAACCCTTTCGCGAACCTTCCCTCCCAGCAGTTTGAACACAGGCAATCCCGCTGCCTTGCCGGCGATGTCCCACAGCGCCTGGTCAACCCCGCTCACGGCGCTGGTATGGACGACCCCGCGCTTCCACCAGAAATCGCGATACCCCAGTTGCCAGATACGCTCAATGTCGGTCGGATCCATTCCAACTAGGCGCGGCTTGAGCTCGGTTTCAACCTGCGCTTTGACCGCCAGTTCATGATACTTGGTCGTTGCTTCGCCGATGCCGGTGAGCCCTTCATCTGTCTCGACTTCGACGAAGATCCAGTTGCGGCAAAGCCCCGGCCCATCAGGGCGCGGAATGTTCATGATGTGACATTTAATGTCAGTAATCTTCATTCAATCCCTCCAAACCTTCGCAAGGTTGCGTTCATTCATGACACTTTCGGATTGTTGAGCTTAAGACCGATGACGCCGGTATCGTCGAAGCGGTGAACGACCAAATTATCCAGCGAGGCAGCGAGGAGGATGTCGCGGTTGGGACCGGCAAAGGCCACATCCGTCGGCCCGCGCAATGCCTCACCCATCTAGTCGTCGCAGAAAAGTTCCATGCGTTTGGACTTCAGGTCGAAGACGTAAATGGCGTCTGGTCGGCGATATGCAATCCACAATCGCTCTTCGGCGTCAAACGCGATGCCGTCGGGGACGTGGCGCGGCATGTGGACGACACGTTCGAACTCGCCTGCCGAGCCGTCAGGGTTGATTGCGATGCGTGCGATTGCGGCGCCGAAGGTTTCGACGAAGTAGAGATACTTCTCCTCGGCGTCGAGCGCAATGGCGTTGGGGGTGTCGACGGGGTCGGGAAACCACAATTCCGGTTCGCCCCCACCGGGCTTAATCTTGTAGATATGGCTGTTAATCGTATGTGACCAGTCGCCGCTGTCCGACACGTACATAACCCCCTGTCTGTCGAAAACGGGGTAGTTGGTGCACATGAACTCGCTCTCACCAAGACCGGTAGCGTACAAGTTAATCTTCCCATCAGGCGTAATTTTCAACACGTCACCGGCGGTGTGCGCCACATACAGATTACCATCGGCATCGACCACCGAGCCGAGACAACGCGCTTCGGTCATGGCGAACTGTTCACCCTGGTTCGTGTCTAGATTAATCCGGTACACCTACCTGGTAACCGGTGCCGGTGGTAAACGCTTCACCGTTGGAGCCGACGCCAATTGATTCGGGGTGATCGACACCGCTGATGTGAACGATTCTTTCTTTGTCGAAGGGTTGGATCATGGGGACATTATCCTTTGAAAATTACTTAATTCACGACGACTCTGTATCTTGTATCCTGATCACGATTCAAGATGCAGGATGCAGGATGCAGATAGGATGGTACTTGTGCTTCACTCCTCTTTTTTGTTATAAAACTCATCCCGAATCGTGCGCCAATTGTATCGCGGCTTCCAACCCAGCGCCTTTTGCAGCATTGATGCGTTGTATGGACACTGATGTCCATCGAAAGGGGCGCGCAGATCGGTCACGTCCGGATAGAATTTCTCAAGCAACTGCTTCGTGGGGGATTCGACACATACGTCCTCGGCTGCGACGTTAAATGGCATAAAACCCTGCACATCGGACTCCAACCACGCCTGGCACGCCGTTGCAACATCGCGGGCGTCGATGTAACACCACAGCACATCCGCCGCCGACTCGTCCGATTCGGTGTGTTTTTTCAGCCGCGAATCGAAGGCGCTTTCGTACACGATTCGCCCAAGACGAAACCCGGCGATGGACATGCCGAACCAGCGACAGTAGTCCGCTGCCAATGTTTCCAGCATCACCTTCGATGCGCCGTAGATATTCGGAGGAGCCAGCGGAGTTTCCTCGGTGAGCGGCAGATGCCTCAGTTTAAGTGGATACCCGTAGACCTCCATGCTCGACGCCCAAGCGATCCGCTTGATTCCCAAGTTAGCGCATGCCTGAAAGACGTTGAACCCGCCAACGGTGACGTTGTGAAATGTCTCTGTCCAACTTGACCAGGCGGTGGTGGGATAGCTACCGAAGTGGACGACGCCGTCCGCACCAGCAAGCAAATCGTGCAGCCCCGCGCCGTCGAGAATATCGTGCTGCACATAGCCTGTCGTTGGTCCTGCTGGTTTGACATCAATGCCAAGCACATCGTAACCCGCCCTCCGCAGCACCTTCACAATGCTGGGGCCCGTGCCGCCTTTTGCTCCCGTGACAACGATTTGTTTCATGAGTTCTCCTTCCAGATTCGATAGTAGAACATGTCCGATTCTCGGACGAGCACTGCCGGCTGTAAGCGTGCGAAATCGTGTGGGTGGGGAATTACGTTAAAAACCCGCACGGTGCGAGGGTTATGCCGTGAAATTTAGCTTAAATTGACAAATGATAAATTTCACCCAAAACAAAGGTGGGAAGTGAAAACCAGCGAGTGCAACAAAAAGAAACAAATATAACGACTTGTGCTAGGTTCTGTTGACATTTCATCGTAACCAGATAATCGCAGCAACGAAACTCAGAAACCCCAAATAGCGACCCGCCAACTTATCAAAACGACTGAAGATACGCCTATAGTGCTTGATTTTGTTGATGAAGCATTCCACCCGATGTCTCTCTCGGTACAGATGCGTATCATAGTCTCGTGACTCACGGCGGTTGATACGGGGACGAATCACTAGCTCTGCACCCATACGGGTTATCAACTGCCCCAATGAATCCGCGTCATACGCTGAGTCGGCTATCACATACTCACTGCTATACCCTTCCGCACAAGTCATGGCGTGGCGTTGTCCAGCCGTCAGCGCAAAACGTAATGGATTGCCTAAGCCATCAACCGTGATGTGAATTTTGGTTGAAAATCCACCCGCACTACGTCCGAGTGCCTGTGAGGCTTGACCGCCACTTGTTTTCAAAGCCCCTGCAGCACAGGGGTGAGCGCGGCAGATGGTACTGTCACCATATCTGGGTCGTTGACAAAGTGTTGATGCAGCCGTTGGAAGATGCCTTTATCGCACCAGCGAGCGAATCATTTATAGACGCTGTTCCAACTGCCGTACTCTTTTGGTAGGAGTCGCCATTGACTACCACTACAAGTTATCCAAAGCACTGCTTGGACAAAACGTTTTAAGTTCGCTTGCTGTCCGGTGTAGACATCGGAACAGGTTTGCAGGAATGCTGCTATTTTTGACCATTGATTATCGGATAAGGTAAGTGTTGACATATCGTTATTATGCCATAAATGTCAACAGAACCTAGCACAAGTCGTAAATATATCACTTATATCACTCGCCAAAATTGGAAAATCTGACATTTGACCCATTTGGTCAAATTTTGTTATATCAGTTGTTTTGACATGCCCGAAGATGGCGAGGCGATAATAGAAAATAAAACCATTACAGAATGATTCCAAAGGTGGTGAGTGCCCCAACTACGATTAGGGCAAGACCAAGAATACAATGGAAAATTCGGGCACCGTATCTTCCAAAAGTCTTGACTACCATTCTAGCTTTGAAGGTATTGAAGAACCAATCCCAGTTAAAAATTCCACCCATAAAGGAAAGGACGCCGGTTGCAACGAATATCAACCCGATAGGATTTATTTCTTTCTCCTCTTAATTTCGACTCGTTCCCACGCTCCCGCGTGGGAATGCATTCTTGGACGCTCTGCGTCCTTAGGTTGATACGAATGGGGAGAATTCCACAAACTCCCCCAGCATTGGGGGCCAGGGGACGCACACAAAGTCAAATTACTACCCCTTCTTCTTATCCACACCCGTTGATCAACGGCTCGCCTTTGACATAATAATGCAGGTTATCAATGAACAAGTGTAGGGTTCGCGCGTGAATGTGCTGCGATGACCCGGCGCTATGGGCTGTCAAGCTCACATTCGGTTCCGTCCATCACCGGCTCTCCGGTGGACATGGCGCAGTTACGCCTAACTTTCTGGTTTATGCTATGCTTTCGCTTCTGGTACTGACCACACGCCACCGGGTGCCAGGGCTAAAGCCTGTTCAAAATGTACCATCCGCTTCGGCCCTGCCGTTGCCAGTATCTTTTCGCCATAGACTGTCCCCTTGCCGGAACGAGACACCCGATTAAGCTCGTCGCGCAGGAGATCCATCTCGTCTTCCTTGTATCAATAGCCGCAGTTAATCGTATACATGCGCCGTTGGGCGCCACCGCCCCAGGAACTGTGCTTCAAACCTTGATTGAATACGACGACGTCGTCCCCGGCTGCGATTCGAGTGCGACAGCAGGTACGGAAGGCCCATCGAGTCCGTAAGTCTCCTCTAAGCTCAGGACTTACGCAAAATAAGTAGACACGAACTATGAAAAATAGTAGAACAAACAACACGGAGGTGAATATGGGAACACCGACTCGACTCGATTACTGTCAGTATCTGCTCAGTAGTCAAATCAACTATACATTAACGCATTTTGCCGACCACAGTCAATACTTTAGCCATGATATGATAAATCGGTATCTGGCTGGTGACCGTATTACCCCTCACATGGTGTGGGAGAACGTCTCTCCCTACATCATTCCCAGCGAACAGGGGTATATCATTTTCAATGATACTGTCCTGGACAAGCGATACTCATTGAACATTGAGTTGGTACGCCGACAATACAGCGGAAACGCTAAAGGGGTGATTAACGGAATCGGTGGGGTCACCTGTGTGTATGTCAATCCTGTGTTAGACCAATTCTGGATTATTGACGACCGGATTTACGACCCAGATGGCGATGGCAAGACCAAGTTAATCCATGTACAGGAGATGCTGTCTCTGATAGTCTATCACAAACAACTTCCGTTTGAGGCTGTATTGATGGATAGTTGGTATGCCACCAAAGTTCTGATGTTGCACATTGAGAAATTGGGCAAACGCTACTATTGCTAGCTGAAATCCAATCACTTGGTGGATGATTCCAACGGTCAAAACCCTTATCAGCGAATCGATGCCTTGATGTGGAGAGCAACTGAACTCCAACAGGGTAAACGCATCAAAATCAAAGGCTTCCCCAAAGAGCACAAGGTGAAACTCTTCCGGGTGGTGTCTTCTACCGGGCGCACGGATTTTGTCGTGACCAACGACTTGGCTCAAAACACCCCGTCAGCCGCCCAAGAGGCGTGTAACTGGTGCTGGAAGATTGAGCAGTTTCACCACGAAGGCAAGCCACTGACGGGTTTGGAACGGTGTCAATGTCGATTGGCTCGCATTGTTCGCAACCATATCGGCTGTGCGATGTGAGTGTGGATTCGACTTAAGCAAGTGGCCTATGAGACCGGGCAAACTATTTATCAGGTCAAACACGGTCTGTTATCTGACTATTTGTCTCAACAGTTGAAATCTTCCTCGATTAAAATGGTTCTTGCGTAAGTCCTGAATGTCTTAGAAGGTGTGTGAACAGTGGTTCTTTGCTAACCCCAATCTTTGATCGGGGTTATGAAGCCGATTGGCAACGATTTGGGTCATGAAACTCCGCATTTTTTCAGCCCCTGTCCCCAAATGAACCCCGATCCTTAATCGGGGTTCCGTAGGAGTAAAAAACCTCTGCTCAAAAGGGAACTGGCGTTGACGGGCTGATAGGCTTTCCTATCCGTGCGGACTCGTACAGCGCAACCACTGCCGCAACATTGCTCCAACTGTCAGCCAACGAGATGACCGGTTCAGCACCGTCTAGAACGCTGTCCACCATCGAATCGACTTCGCACTGATAGGCATTGACATTTTCATAAGTCTGCGTATCGATGGCGTGATGGTCCATGCTGTCGCCGAAGGTCAATGTCTCTTCGGCGTCACCACTCCGAGTCAGCCACACGTTGGCCGAAGCACCGATGTGGTTGACCCACGGCAGATTCACATAAAGCCTACCCTCGGCGCCAAGCAAGTCTGCCTCGACATGAGCGAATGACTGGAAGCTGCAAAAAAAGTGAACGAGGGTAGCGGCAGGGAATCGCATCTGCGCTGAGAAGCTCAGGTCAACGCTACTGTCTCCGGTGACCTGCGACGCACTGACTTCGACCGGCTCGGCTTGCAGTACTGTCCGCGCAAAACTCACGCAATAGCTGCCCAGGTCCCACAACGAACCGCCGCCCATGTCTGCGTCCATCCGGATGTCCCCTCGATTTTCAAGGGTGTAGGTGAAAACGCCTCGAATCAGACGGACATCACCGATTGCGCCCTCAGCGACCAACTCCTGCAGATACCGGGTCTGCGAATGAAACCGCATCATCGCCGCTTCTTGTATAATCACCCTGTTTCTCTTAGCTGCTTGCACCATACGTGCCACTTCCTCGGGCGTGGTGGCGATGGGTTTTTCGCACAGGACATGCTTGCCCACGCCGGCGCATTTGATCGCCCACTCGGCGTGCAAGTGGTTGGGCAAAGAAAGATAAACCACATCAATCTCCGGGTCGGAAAGCATCCGTTCGTACGTACCATAGGCACGGGGGATGTCCCACTGCCTGGCATAAACTTGCGCCCTCTCGTGACTGCGACTTGCCACCGCCAGAAGTTCGCTCCGATCTGAAGCACGGATGGCAGGTATCAATCGCTCATTGATTCGGGCGGTGCTTAACAAACCCCAACGCACCTGCTTATCTGCCATGGTTAACTCCTTGTTGATTCCTGCTTTTACTCGGTTTGTTCATGTGGTCAGTGTTAAGTCCCCGGCATCAGTTTTTGGATGTTTAGGAACCGAGTTTTTTGGAAAAACTCGGTTCCTTACCGCCGAAAAATATGCAGAATTTGTCCCATAAACAAAATTTGGACGGTTCAAGCCCGACTGTGATGCGACTCAGCCGGAGCGTGATACTCGACGCGCAGATGCGGGGTCTCCAGACGCTGATGGTTCTGAATACGCGAAGTCAGACAACTCTCCAACACACCGCTGACGATGAGGGTACGCTCCGCTGGGAAGGGGGCTCTGCCGGTCATAATCATCTCCTCAATCTTCGCCGCAAGGCAGGCGGAGTAAGTCACATTCGGCGTCGGCGGCAGGAAGAACTGGGTGGACACCGGGTCGGGTACGCCCTTGAGCCGTGCGGCGAAGCAGTAATCTCTAACCGCGTCGTTGAGCATCAGTAGCGTGGTCTGGAGCCCATCGTTGCGTTCGATAAAATAGGCTGCTGGATTTTCGACCAGTTTTTGGAGTTCGCCGCTGCCGAGTAGATCCTGAGTCCGACCATCTTCCTCGGTTAGTCCACACGGGCTGTCGCATCGAGAAAGTGCCGCTTCCAAAAGTTCCTTCGACCAACACCCTTCCTCGCCAGCCTCCCACACCGCATCCCCCTCGATTAATTGTACCGCCTTGACCCCGGTCTCACCACCTTTGCGGCGTTCAACCATGCACTGCATAGCTTCAAGGGCGTGATAATCCATCGGATCGGAGCCACCGACACCTACCATCAAGGCACTCTCAATCTCGCAATCAAGGGGCAATTCGACATCTGGCAGACGCCAAGTTACCGGCAGAGACGAGCCAGCGAGGATTGGGAATTCCAAGCGATGGCCGTCGTCCACCATCTCCCGTGCCTTCTCGAAACTGTAGGAGAGATGTTTGTCATTGTAGACCGGAACTGCGCGTCCGTCCTCCTCGAAGACTTTGACGCATTCCTTGAAGAATTCATAGCGAGGGTAAAGCACCTGACCTTTTTTGTTTCTTGGGTAGTCGCCATGCTCACCGATGATTAGCACGGCATCAACAGCGAGTTTGTCTCCACCGCAGCGCAACGCTTCAGAAATAGTCGGGTACACGGAAAAACCGAATTCGCGGGCGCGGTCAGTGGATTGGTCTCCTTCGGGCGTCTGATCAACGTAGAGGGAAACGACTTGGGTATCGGGACGATGCCAGCGACCTTCGTAGGGGTAGCCGACCATGAAGCGGTCGGCGAAGTGTTGGGCATGTGACAGGTAGCGGTAGATGGTGGCAATTACGGCGATGCGTTTCGGTGCCATTTGCGCGTTTCTCCTTTGAAATCAGGTTCGCCAGAAAGTTGATTCTTCCGTCGGCTGATAAAAAATATTCAGGTGCGGAGTCTCCTGCCGTGTCTGACCCTGAAAGAGACTGTCCACGCCCGCCGCCACCAATCCGGTAGTGAGCAGTGTGCGCTCGACCGGATAGGTCGCCGCTCCGCTCAAGAACATCTTTTCAACATTGTTGACTAGCGGTGTGAAGAAGTTGGCAAGGGTCGTGCGGGCTGGGGGCATCGGCAGGTACATCTGTGTGGACAGCGGGGCGTCCTGACCTTCGAGGTGCGCGGCAAAGTTGAAATCCTGAACCAGTCCGTTCATAAGAATCATGGTAGCTTTGAGGCCGTCCAAATGCTCGTACTGGTAGGCGATTGGGTCTTCAACCAGTTCCTTCATTTCGTCCAAGGTCGGGAAGATGTTGTTGAACCCCTGCCGCGAAGGTGTGAGGGTGTGACTGCGGCAGAGGGCAGCCTCGAACAGTTCACGCGACCACAGTTCCTCGTGATGCGCCTCCCAGAATTTGTCACCGCGGTAGGCCTGCAGCCACTTGACGCCTTTTTCGCCGCCTTCGCGGCGCTCCACCATACACTGGATGGTCTCCAGGGTGTGGAAGTCGTAGCTGTCGACGCCGCCAATCGCGATACATATTGCCTCCCGGACACGGGCACCCAAGGGCATGTCGATGGACGGCGTGCGCCAAGTCACTGGCAGGGATGATCCGGACATAAACGCAAAGCCCATCTCTTGAGAAATGTCGTACATCTCCCGCGCCCAGTCCCAGTTCCAAGAAAGATGCTTGTCATTGAAAATGGGTGCAGTTTTGCCGGTAGCTCTGTAGACCGAGACAATCTGCTTGAAAAGTTCGTAGCGTGGGTAGAGATGCTGCCCCTTCTCGTTGGAGGGATAGCTACCGTGCTCACCGACCAATAGGACCCCATCAACGGCAAGCTCGCTGCCTCCCAGGATCAGGGTGTCGGCGATGGTCGGATAGATTTTCATCTGGGGGAAGCGCTCCGCACGGTCATGGCTCAGGTCACCTTCAGGCCGCTGGTCAACGTAGAGTGAGACCAGATCCATCGGCGGATGGTGGTGCCGACTGTTCCAGCCGTACCCCTCCAAGAAACGGTCAACGATGTGCTGGCCATGGGAATACTTGCGGTACTCTGTGACGATGGCCGCAATTTTGGGGCGTTTGGTCATAGTTTGAATATCCTTTTAGTCAATATGCAATGGTTTCGTATTAGTTGCCACGGTAGTTTTAGGACCTCTATCAGGATCGCTCTACCTGTTTTGCCATCCGCTCGAATTGTGGCAATCAGTGTCGAGGGGTCTATAGATTCTCAAATGCCCGTAATACCGCAGCATCTCCGGGAACTGGGCAAATACCGTTATTTATTCGGTAGGGAAGTATACCTTAACTAGCGGCATCAACCTCTTACCCTCAATATCAAAACTCTCATAGTGGGTCACAATTAGGTTTGCAAGATCATCAAGTCCCATATAGAGTTAGAGGGATTTTTGAACGAGCTTCTTCATATTTGGCGTCCTTTGTAAAACCACCGCTGCTGATATATAACGCTTTGTCACCGTCCTGCAAACCGCCGAGAAAACTACGAATATCTTGAGACCCCATAGATGTTCCTGAACGGTGTTTTACTTGGACCTTAATTCTTGGTTCTTCAAGCCCAAGTCCATCGGGGGAAGCAAGAACGTCAACCCCTCGATCTGCTCCTTTAGGCATAACCCGAGTTTTGTATCCCATAGCTCGTAAAATCGCTGCTGCTAGTAACTCCATTTCATCAGGAGATAGTTGCAATAGCTTGTCTTTGATAAGTTCGTGGGATTGCGCAAGGGTATCCTCTTTAATCTGATCGAGTCCGTTGTCGTCCACCTCGGTGCTTTCTAGTGTAGTAGGTTCTTGCAGATGAGATAACAACTCCGTCGATACTTCCTCATTCACTGAAAAGAGCGTCTGGATACTGCCCAATGAATTTCTTGAGGAAACAGATAGCGCATCCCGGCTTACACGCCCCAGCCAGTCAACTCTTCGCAAATGGGCGTAATTAGAGATTGCCTCGGAAATTTCATCGGTATTGTGATAGTAATCACTCATAATATTACCGATGAGATATTCGCGCTGCTGAGGGTCATAGGTCACCACCTTTTGATCCATCTCAAGTGTAAAACGGAATCTGCAAATCATGGACACGGCAAGTCTCGCCTTAACCGGTTTTGCATCAGGATATGCACGATTATACCGCTCTTTGATTTTTTCTTGAGAGGTTACCGCACTTAAATCACTGATTTTATGCCAACCAATGGCGATAACTTCACGGGCAACAAATTCTTCAATGAGGTATCCGTCCTCTCCGGCACGAACCAGCCACATTATTTCTGCCATAATCCTTTCCCCTTGCGTTTATTCATATTCACATCTCATCGCTTCATGGACATTCTCCACAACTTGACTGCTATGTGTGGAGATACTACACCAATCCACAAAAGAAATCAAGCGAAAAGAGAAGCACCGTCATCACCGATACTGCTCCAGATCTCCCCTGTACTCCAACCCCAGCACCCGACGTGACCGTTCCACATTGCAGGTCTTATCCGCCTCGGGCGTCCCCACAATATGAAAAATGTCGGAGTCAATCACCACTGACTCCATCGCTAGGCGGCAGGCTTCCGCCAGATCATGACGGCACACCCAGTCATTGCCGGTCCGCGTTCCCTCCGGTCCCAGTTTCTCTCTGCCCCGCCCGATTCCCAATCGACTGTCCACGATATAAGCCGGACGCAGGATAATAATGCGCAAACCGAAGGCGTCATAAAACTGTCGGCACATCTCCTCCTGCAAACGCTTACAAACCGCATACAGGCTCCCATCCGGTCTTCTGACCTCAGATGTGAAAAATATCCCCCTGGGGTGTACCGTCTGGCACGAGCCGATATGTACCACCCGCTTGACCCCACGTTGTCGGGCGGATTCGAGGACATTCCACAATCCCTTCAAATTGATCAGGAACGGCTTCTGATCGTCTACGCCATAACCTCCCGGTTCGCTGGAGAAATAGACAGCCAAATGAATAATCGCATCCATTCCCGCTGTGGCGTTGTGCACGGTGGTGAAATCCACGATGTCACCATGGAGAATCTCCCCGTCCTGCCATTCACCGTCGGTCTCCTTCCACGTCTCCCAGGCCTCTGGGCCTCGATCAAAGGCGCGAACCTGATGTTTACCCGTTAAATTAGCCAGCACCGATCGGCCTGTCCAACCGGCTGCGCCAAATACTACAACTTTCATCTCTCTATATTCCTTTCCATATTGAGGATGAGGGGAACGAAACTCATTTAGGACGCTACCCCTACCCAAACAGCGGGTTCGTCCCGCCGAAGGCGTCGATTGCCGTACCGGTGATCGCGGAACTTGCGTCTGATGCCAGGAAAACGGCGACCGCTGCAATCTCGTCAGGCAGTATCAGTTTCGGGTTCTCTGCTCTACCTCGGCTCCCGAATGCCTCGCGGAAGCCCTCCGTGTCGACACCGCCCGGACAGATACAGTTGACATCAATGCCGTGTGCCTTGACCTCGGCGGCCAGGCTCTCGGTCAGACTAATCAATCCCGCTTTCGTCACCCGATACGCGCTGCGGCCTCTGCCGCCCTTCCGTCCACCGATGCTTGAGATGTTGATAATCTTGCCGGACCGATTTGCAATCATGCTCGGCACCACGGCTTTTGTGAGAAGCGCCGCGCCGGTCAGGTTCACGTCTATAACCTGACGCCACAGATTGGCGTCCAGGTTCACTAGGTCTATGAGCGGGTGAATTATGGCGGCGTTATTGACCAGGATATCAACGCGCCCGAATCTCGTCAGCGTCTCATCGGCGATGCGTCCAATGTCCGTCTCAACGCCCAGGTCTGCCGTCACGGCCAGGGCCTCCGGGCCGATTCTCCTGATCTGGTCGACAACCGCTTCAATCGCTTCTGTCGTGCGGGCGGTGGCAACGACGTTTGCCCCTTCACGCCCGAATGCAAGCGCTGTCGCCCTCCCGATCCCCTTGCTCGCGCCGGTGACAATGGCGATTCTGTTTTCGAGTTTTCTCATCGACTTCTCCTTCCTCACCGACAAAGCCGGCGGGTAACAATAGAATTGAACGGCTGTGATTCTGTCACAATCAAATTCAATGAACGTTAATATATCCTGTAATGTTGTTCTGGGCGTAGTGTGAATTTCCGATGGCAGTTCAGTCAATCACCAAACTTCCACACCTTCAATGCCGTCTTGCTAAAAAGCCATTCTTTGTCCTCGTCAGTGAGGAAGTCAATGTGTGTCCGAAAGAGCTCCAGCGCGGGTAAATATCCAACTCCCTTGAGCACGCCCGGAAAGTTCGTCCCCCACATCAGGCGCTGCGGTCCGAATGCGTCGTATATCCTGCGAAAAGTGGAGAACGTATCTTCGTGCGGGTACGGTAATTTTGACTTGTGAGCCTGGGGTGTGAACTTCACATAGACATTCGGATACTCCGCCAGCCGCAGCACGTTGCTGAGAAGCGGATACGGTGGGGCTTCGTCGGTAGGCGCACCCCCGATGTGATCTAACACGACAGGAACATTTGGAAAGCGGGCAATGATGGGTTCGATGGCAGGCAAATGGGTGGAAGGTCCATACACGATAAAGCAGACCCCCAAGCTCTCGGCGCGCTGCCATATCGGGTCCTGGTCAGGAGCCGCCCACTCTGAGGGATGGTTTGGCCTCGACAGGTGTATCCGCAGCCCAACGAAGCCATCCTCCTTGACCAATCGCTCAAGTTGGTCGGGTGCGTCGGCCGCATTTCGGTTCACCAGCCCAATCGCTGCGAATTTGCCCGGAAAGCGCCGAAGGCAATCCGCTACATATCGATTATCGTAAAGATAGCCTATCGGCTGAACGATGACCGCTTTATCCACTCCTGCTTCAGCCATCGTTTCATTCAGCAACTCGACCGGCGCACCCTCGCTTGCCTGCCTTCCTTCGGCAAACGGGTAACGAGAAAAGTCATCGCTCCAGACGTGTAAATGGGTATCAATGATCATGTTTCCCTCCACTATAATCAAATCCTTCAGTTCTCGTTCCCAAGCTGCAGCTTGGGAACGAGGGCAACCTTCCGAAGGTTAACCTTAGTAGTCAGCAAGCAATTTCCGCAGATGCTTGACCGCCAGCCTGAGGCATTCGTTGGTATCGTATCGATTGCGGTCTCCGCCTTCAAAGACAATCGACATATTGCCGTTGAAATTCACCGATTTCAGAATTTTCAGAATGCGCCCGTAATCAAGCCATTCTTCTCGCCCGCTGTCGATCTTGTAAATCTTAGCGCGCACATAAGTGGCGTATGGCGCAGTTCGTTCCAGGTAGTCCTTATAGAGATCTACGTTCGGATCGAACTCACCGCGTGGGTGCGATCCGATTGCATCCAGCCACTGGCCCGTATCCATAATAAAGGTGAAGTTCTCGTGGTCGATCTCCCGCAGGATGCGCAGGACTTGATCTGCGGTCATTGCAAAGCTGCCGTTGTTGTGGTTCTGCAGCCCCAGCATGACTCCCTTCTCCGCCGCATAGTCCGAGAGCTCCTGGAAACGGCGAATCATCGGTCCCCACAGGACTTCCTGTTCTTCGACGGTGTCTGGCCATTTGTACCTAGCAAACACCCGGATCATTTGCGCCGACATGAAGGCAGCCACATCCACATCCGCCTTGCCCCGCTCTATTGCGTCTCGCATTTCGTCTTCTGGCCCCACAAAACTGCCAGCCCCTAGATAACCGATGGGCAAGCCGTGCTTCATGCACAGAATCTTAACACGACGCAGAAAATCAGGATCTCTGGGCAGTCCAGAGAGATGGAAATCGATGACATCCAGCCCCAATTCGTGGGCAAATTTGACGTGGCTTTCAAACACCGCCGCATTTGTTGCGCGAGCCATCATTCCGAGTTTAATCATAATCTCAGTTCCTTTCTTCTATCTCAGGACTTACGCAATTGCATAAGTTGATTAACCCCCAACCTCTTGTGTCCCCTGTATCTTGAATCTTGCATCAGATTTAGGAGTCATGATTCAAGATTCTGTGAAGTTGCATGTTCTGCATATCGGCTGCGTAAGTCCTATATCTTAGTTAGCTTCTTCAAGTTCAGGGTAAAGAGGCAGGTCAATCGGCTAACCGCCCGACTCGGCGGAGCGATAAGCCGCTTCCATCATTTCCATACAACGCAGACCCTCCACCCAAGTCAGGCAGAGCGGATGTTCTTCCTGAACCCAGCGCACGAAGTCACCGATCTCCAGCCGGTAGGCGTGGTCGAAGCCCAGATCACCGAAGCGCTCGTGATGTATTTCCTCTTCGTCGAGACGCTGCCAATAGAGATCGATATGGTCTAGGAAGGGAACCAGCTTGAAGCCGCCCTGCCGGCATTCCGCCCAGGGCCCTTGAGATTCGCGGAACTTGTGCAGCGGGTAGGATAGCCCACCGTTGATGGTCGCCAAACCCCCGGACTCGAATTGAAATGTCGTATGCAGGATGTCGAGGAATTTGTATCGCTCGTCATGTTGTGGGCCATACATGGCTATGACTTTGGCAGCATCACCGCACATCGCCCGAAACCAGTCGATAACACGCACGCCATGCATGTGGAAGAAACCACCGCTCAGTTGGGGGTCAGCCCACCATGTGCCGAAAAAGTTGTAGGGACGGTTGTCAGTGTACTCGGTGACCGTCACCGCCAGGGCCTCTCCCAGTAACGCTTCATCGGTTAACTCGATCATCCGCGCCCAAGGCGGACGCAGTCGGCGTTTGTGACCGATCATCAGCTTGACGTCGCTTTCCCGGCAGGCGTGAGCCATCTCCCAGCACTCGGGCACAGTGCGCGCCATCGCCTTTTCACAGAACACATGCAGACCAGCCTGTGCGGCAGCAGCAGTGATTTCGGCATGGGCGAAGTTGGCGGCGGTGACCGCCACGGCGTCCAGTCCGCCCGCCGCGAACATTTTCCCGTAGTCGGTAAAGTGCGGTACATCCAGGTTCAGGGTTTGGGCTGTTTCCACCATGCCAGGGCGATTCACATCGCACAACGCAGTGATGTCCGCTGCCTCCAGCAGGTAGCCGCCGAGGTGTTTCCCAAAATCACCGCAGCCTACCAGTCCGAAACGGAGCTTCTGACTCATGAATATTATCCTCTTGGTGTCAGGTGTTGTTGACCAACAGACATTTTAACCGAAAGTCAAATTTGCATCCACATAAAAATGCTGTTTATTTTTGGGAAAACTGTGTTATAATCTTTCAAACCTAATCCTTGCGAAGGTTTGAAACCTTCGCAAGGTTTTTAGCGGCGGACTGATTGGTTGGGGATAGCTCTAGCCCAACGCCCTGATAGGACAATTGATTGTCGGCAGCGGCGGTCTTCGCAAAGTGCGCTAGCGAGCAAAGGGTAAAGGCAAGCGTGGCGGGGTCAGGGTTATTTACTATCAGGGTTATTTACTACTGGGGAAGTGGCGTAAGATCAACTGCTTATGCTCCTCATTTATGCCAAGAGCGAACAAGACGATTTGTCATGCCTGCACTAGGTTCTGTTGACATTTGAGTATAAGGTTGTGGCATAATAGAAGAATGACGCCAATAACCTTACCTGATGAACAATGGAATAAGATATACCGGTTTCTTCTTAGCTGTCCCACCATCTGTGTTGGCGACGAAGCTGCTACACGCCGCTTCGTCGAAGCCGTTCCGTGGGTGACTCGTAGCGGGGCTCAATGGAGACTTCTACCAGACCCTATGGCAAATGGAACACCCGCTACAAGCGTTTTGCTCGATGGTGCGACAAAGGTATCTTCACACAGATGCACCCCCACTTCGCCTCTGACCCCGATATCGAGTCGCTTATTGTGGACAGTACCATCTGCCGCGCTCACCCGTCTGCGGCGGGCGCCTTAAAAAAACGTTGGCACTGAAAACCAAGCATTAGGTCGCTCTCGGGGCGGTTTCAGTACAAAAATTCACATCACCGTTGACGGACTAGGCAATCCCCTAAGAATTCATCTGACACCCGGTCAGAGACATGACATAACTGAGGCGGAAGGGTTGATAATCGGATATAACAGTGAATATGTGATTGGAGACAAGGGGTACGATTCGGACGCTTTTATCGCCGTTATTGAGGCAAATGGAGCGATTGCGGTGATACCGCCAAAAAGTCATCGTGTTGACCAAAGAACGTATGACAAACACTTATACAAAGAGAGACATCGGGTTGAATATTTCATCAACAAGATAAAATGGTATCGTCGTATCTTCTCTTGGTTTGAGAAACTAGCTGTCCGTTATTTTGGATTTCTCAGCTTTGTCTCCACTCTTATATGGCTCCCTTGAAATGTCGACAGAACCTAGTCCTGTGCTTGCGAAGGAATTACGGAATCGTCAGCCGGACATAGAAATTCTCGTTGTGGGTGAAGATCCGGCCCCACCTCATAGCACCAAGGCCCCCGAAATTCTACGTTGGATTGAGCGAGAAGGATATATCCTGATTTCATCCAACAGGAGCACGATGCCTCCGCATTTGCGAGATCGCTTGGACGCCGGCGGGATATCCCCGGCGTTCTACTATTGTGCCCCAAGCGATCGATAGGAGAGATTATTGATGCGCTTTTGCTGGTTTGAGGAGCTCCGAGCCTTGAAGAATATGGGATAAGATTGAGTATATACCGCTCTGATGCAATTAATCCCTTTTGTACGAGGAATCTGTTCTATGAAAAATGGTTCTGAAACACACCCCAGCTTAGAATCAAGGCTTGACCTTGTGGAACGACGAATGCGGCGAGCCCGCCGAAATCTGAATCGACAAGTGCAGCGTGCCCTGGTCCCACTTGAAATCCAGGAAGATGTTGGTATTTCCCAGATCGAGGGCGACGTGCTGATCGTGAGTGACAACCCACACATCCAACAAAAAGTGCAGCAACTTCTCCGATCGGAGAAGTATCGATATGATATTGCCGAGGGTGGAGACGAAGCGGTTGGGTATCTGAAGCTCGGAACCTATCGAATGGTAATTCTGGATCGATCCCGCCGCAGACGCTCACAAGTCTTTCGGCACATCCGGCGTTATCTACGACACATCAAAGTGATCTCAATCGTCAACGATGAAAAGCGTGCGAGAGCATTGATGCAATTGGGCGGATATAGCTATTTGCTCGGCGAGAATTTCGACCCGGAGCAGTTACGAACCTGCCTAATCAGTTCACTCTGGATGGAACATCGTGTCTGTCATCTGCTAGCCAACGGGGAGCCTTGCAACCGCTCTTGCATCAACAACTATTTGTCTGAGGACGATTATAGTGAATTAGACTACGCAGATCCGGACTTTCTGCCTCCGGATCCACTCCAAATGCAAGGTCCCAGCCCTATTGAGGAGTTGGAGGAATTGCAAAACCCTGATGAGTAGTCGAATCTCATGAGGAATTTCGAGAGTTAGCAATCCTGGGTTGACTTATCATGAACAGGATGCTAAGATTGAGGGCATCTATTTATTGCCTCATCCATTTGATTTGCGATTTCCAAAATAGGAGGAGAGATATATGTTATCGGTACAGCAACTGGGGCATGTAGGCATCTACTGCACCGACCTGCAAAGATCCAAAGACTTTTATACCCGCATCCTCGGTCTCACCGTTACCGACGAGGATCCGGATGGTCACATCACCTTCCTCAGCGCACAGCCAGAGGAAGAGCATCATGAAGTCGCCCTCTGTCCGGGTAGGGATGCGCCGCCGGGCGCAAAGGTGATTCAACAGGTCTCCTTCATCGTGAAGGATCTGGCTGCCCTGAAGCAGTTTTACCATCGCTTGAAGCAGGAGGGGGCGCGTTTTCGGAGCATTGTCAGCCATGGCATCGCCCTTGCCATCTACTTCTATGACCCTGATGACAATGTGATTGAGATCTACGCGAAGACACCGTACAAGGTGCCCCAACCTCACTCGGAGGCGATAGACCTTGAGCTCTCAGAGGATGAACTGATGACCATTGCCGAAGCAAGCCAGCAGTCGTAGCGTTGCCAATTCAAGAATTTCGCTCTGCGATCCAAAAATGCTGCTTCCGGGTGGGTCGATTAAAATTGCTTCACATGAAAATCAGGCGAACCCGAAACAAATAGTGGAAACTCTTGTGCCAACAATCTAAGGAGAGCGTTATGAACTCAGAATACTCATCGACAATTGCAGAAATCGTCCAGAAACTCGACGCCCGTTATCCTCTACCACCGCTTGCCCCTAACATAGAGTGGGACAGCGCACTCACGCAACAAATTAAGAATGCTCCACTGGAGGCGCTCTTTGATGAACAATCTGTGAAGGATTCGACGCTGGGAGCTGCTGTGCGGAGTGGATTGCTGCTCTGGAACGATGCGCTAGATGTATCACACACAATCTCACAGGGTATCGAAAACAAAACAGGCAGCTATTGGCACGGCATCATGCATCGGCGCGAACCGGACTACAGCAACGCGAAATACTGGTTTGGGCGTGTTGGTAATCACCCCAACTTCCCAACACTCCGCAAGCGAGCCTTAGAGCTCCTGCAAGCGCGTTCAAGCGATTCTCCTCCGCTTGCAGATTATGCCAGGGCTATTGAGGAAAAAGACGATTGGGATGTCTTCCAGTTCGTCAATTGGTGTCAGGCTGCGGATGGGGATAGTTCAACGCTAGAACCGGTGAAAGCGTTCTTGCAAGCGGTGCAAGTCGAAGAGATTAAGCTGTTGCTGGATTACTCGTATCGGCATGCGCTTGCCTGAAATATGCCCGGAGTTGCGGATTTTGAAAGGAAAACAAGGAGGGGTCATCATGCGTTCCCAAAATAGCTTTCAGCATCACCTATTACTTACTGCGATTGGCTGCATACTTACAACGATGATTTGCATCTGTTTAGTCGATGCAGCCTCGATTAAGACCGGTTATAAATATCAAGAGATTAAGCAACTTTATAAAAAGATTATCCAAAATAGCAAATCAGCAGATCCCGCGATGCTGATTGAGAAATCACGTGCCTTTATCGGCGAGTATCCCAGGTACAAAAGGATTGATCAGGTCTACTATATTCTCGGCAATACGCTGACCCGTGCAAACCGCACCGAAGAAGGAATTCAGGTTTATCAACAACTCGTAAAAGACCATCCTGAAACTGCCTATGTTGCGCCTGCATTGCTGGAGATGGGATTGGCCTACGATAAGCTCAGTCAGCATGACAAAGCGGATGCAGCGTATCGTCAGCTTATTGAACATCCAAAGTATGAGTCAAGATCTCATGCGAAGATTGCGAAGGAGTTACTTGCTCTGGAAAAAACGCAGCGCACAGGCGAACTGCAATCAAGCGGACCTCGCAGAAGCCAGCCTGATGCACTGGTTGGGAAAAAAGCGATTGATTTCCAGGTGAAGGATCTGGATGGCAATGATCTTTCGCTGGAGAAATATCGCGGCAAAGTGATCTTGCTCGACTTCTGGGCTGTGTGGTGTGGGCCTTGTGTCGCTGAAATGCCCAACGTTAAGCGGGTTCACGAGAAATATAAGGATCAGAATTTTCAGATTATTGGAATTAGCCTCGATCGTGATCGGTCCAAACTGCGGGATTACATGAAAAAGCAAGGAATCACCTGGCCCCAGTTTTTCGATGGAAAAGGCTGGCGGAATCAAGTTGCCCAAATGTATAAAGTTAATAGCATTCCGCGCATGTACCTCATTGATGGCAAAGGCGTGATTCGCAAGGCAAATGTGCGGGGGCGTGCCCTTGAGCCGGCGGTTGCCGAACTCATCCAAGAGAACAACGCCAGGTAAAATTAGGGCTCTTACGCATCACGTTTTACCTTTGACGCAATAAGGAGCGGAGATGGCAGATGTACGCTTAGAAAATGTCACAAAAATCTACGATGGGAAGGTACCTGCCGTCAAAAATATCAGCTTTGAGGTGCCGGATCAAGCGTTCATTGTTCTTGTAGGTCCTTCGGGGTGTGGGAAATCCACGTTTTTGCGAATGATTGCTGGACTCGAAGAGATTACAGAAGGGAACATCTACATCAATAGTCAACGGGTCAACGACATCCCGCCGAAAGATCGGGATATAGCGATGGTCTTCCAAAACTATGCGCTGTATCCGCACATGACGGCATACAAGAATATGGGGTTTGCCCTGAAACTCCGCAAATATCCCAAAGCGGAGATCGATAAACGGGTGAAGGAAACCGCGAAGATTCTCAGCATTTCACACCTGCTTGACCGGAAGCCGAAACAACTTTCCGGCGGGGAACGGCAGCGCGTCGCCGTTGGACGCGCCATCGTTCGACACCCCAAGGTATTCCTGTTTGATGAACCCTTGAGCAATCTGGATGCGAAGCTCCGCGTGCAAATGCGTCTTCCGCGTGCAAATGCGTCTGGAGATTAGCAGGTTGCATAATCGGCTGGAAGCGACAATGATCTATGTGACGCATGATCAGGTCGAGGCGATGACGATGGGGGATGGGGTTGTCGTTCTCAATCAGGGAGAGATTCAGCAGATTGCGGCCCCGCCGACGCTTTACCATCAGCCAGCAAACGAATTTGTGGCTGGCTTTATCGGCACACCACCGATGAATTTCATCGACGCTCAGATCGTCAGCCGTAACGGCGTACCCAAGCTTAGTTTTGAAAATTTTGAACTAGATGTGAATAGCCAGATGAAGGAAACTCTCAACACACTCTCAGGGACAGAGGTTAGATTGGGGATCAGTCCGGAGGATATTTTAGTCGATGACGGACTGGTGCCCGAAGACGCTGCTAACCGTGTTTCAACGATGGTGGATTTGGTCGAGCCTCTCGGGAGCAATGTCCTGCTCTACCTCCGCACGGTGTTGAATAGCTTCATCGCTCGCGCGGAGGGGACAGTATTTCCTGAACAGAACTCGGAACTCACTGTGACTTTCAATATGGAGAAGGCGCACCTGTTCGATCCAAACGCGGGTCAGTCGTTGACGGCGTAATACGTAATCAGACGTTCAAAAGTTCATTTAAAAGAAGTAAAGGAAGATACATAGATGGGAAAAAAGAGGGGCTTAGTACGGGGAAGATGGGAAGGCTATCTGGAGAATTATAACCTGCAAGGCAGGACGGCGGGAAAAACTGACGAATATTCTTCAGGCGTTTGCGCGGGTTGTGGAGAAGGCAGACGATTGAGCTAAACGATTGGACTGAAAGCCACTTCTAAATGTATACACATAGAATTGATGAAACCTGGTGTTGGGCTTTCTTCTACCGTAAAATCAGGGAGGAATGGCACGGGCTTGGGAAAATTGGTGAAGATGCGTTATGCCGTGATAACAAGCCAGCCCAACCGTCTCCGTAGCTTCAGCCCGTGCCATTCTTGACCACCTAAGAGGAGCAAATGATGTGCCAAAATCTGTCTGACTGCCGCAGGAAATTTTATCTCTAACGACTTCATATCATTCATTTTGTGAGTGTATTCGGTGACTCTTCTGGAGAATAAGAACACAGCGAAAAATCTGTTGAACGACGATCGCGAAAAAGATTGATACCGTCTCAAAGCAAGCCATTGCGTTGTGGGCATTTTTTTATACACGGAAGAGATTTCAGAGTGAATTGGTGTGAATGGGAGGCTAAACCCCATCGAGCATCGAAGCGAGCTTCGGCGTGACGATACAAGTTAGTCTAACGGTCTGAAAAGGATTCTCGGACCTTCTCTGTACTTGCGGAACTCGTCGGTCGGCATGTCCTCTACATCACAAAAGTCGCCCCACAACTTCACAATGTCGCGTCCATACTCAAAAGTTCGCTTATTAACGATGTGGTGACGGTAAACATGATTCACCCACCATATCTCCTTTGTTCCTTTTAATCGAATGAGTTTCTTCATCTTTTGAGGTTTCATGACTTGCTTCATCGCTCGTTGAAATGGAACAGTGCTTGCGGTGAAGGCATAAGCAATTTCCTCTCTTCAAGCAAAAGCGAATTCTGTTTGGTCAACTGCCTATAGGGGGAGCACATGGTCACCACGCGAAGTGTTTTTCCCCATGAAAGCAGACCGGAGCGACTTGCGGTGGACATCTTCGGTCAACTGCGCGATCAACTGGGTCAGATGGCTATTTTCTTCTGCAAGTTTTTCGTTGATACGCCGCAAATATTGAACTTCGGATGCCAATTGGACATAAAGCTCGCCCCGATCTTTTGCGCACTGTTGCAAAATATCTTCCTGGGTCGTCATAACTTCTCACCTCCTCATTGGTGATGTCAACAGCTAAAGATTCGCTTCTATAGCAGCTTGCCCTTATCTTGCAAGTAACAGATAGTCTTGTTCGGTAAGATGTTAGATGGATTTCTGAGACAGCTAAAAGCTACTGCGCTTGATTCAGTGAACGTTGAACGCGAGAAAGAGAGCGCATAAGCGATTCAATTTTTGGCCATATAAAATAATACGTCAAATGTTAGCCCACGGTTTCAAGATTCGTGTTGTTATTTTTCGCTGCGGTGTTGCTGCACAGGTGAGGTCAGAGTCAAGAGGTTGGTGAGGTGTTTGAACATGCAGCGTCCACAGCACTGACATGAAAGAAAAGTTCAATCGTATCCTTATTATTTCCACTCAATAGGGGAGGTCTTATTGTGATGGATGATTTACAACCGTTGATACAGAAGCTAAAGGACCTGGTCAGTAAACCCTTAGATAATAGCGTTCTGAAGACGCGAAAGGCAGAAGTTGAGAACACACTCAGGCAACTGCGTGATGCATTTTTACACGGTTTTGTATCCGACAGTCAGGTTCAACAGATCGTGACACTTTCTGTCAAATGGTCAATGTCACAACTGTGGCATTTGGTCGTGGATGCAAAACATTACGGTGTCTCCCAGGAGCATCAAAAAAAACTAGAGGAGATACTAAAGGAGCTACGGAAGAAGTGTGAAGGTGGTTTTGTGTCGGATAAACAGGCAGCAACGATAAGAAGTTACAAAAGTCGGATAGCAGAATTACAGGCCTGAGAACGACCCACGTCGCGGCGGACTCCCGTTTGGCCACGCCCAGGTCACGGCTTTTCTTGGACTGCCGTTTCTCGTGGACGACGATCTGGTTGGGGCGGTCGCGCTAGCGAATCGGCCGGGCGGCTACTCGATGGCGGAGGTGGGGTTGCTCGCGCCTTTATGTGAGATCGGTAGGCTGATGACTTCCGCCGCGCGGTGCAAAATCTCGCAAAGCAAAATCTCGCAAAGTTAGAGAATTGCCGCCGCGGGTCATAGGAGGAGATTACGATGTCTGATGAATTCATGACGATTTTTGAAAAACTCTGGATCACGCTACGCGCACGGTGGTGCGATAACCACGACCTCGGTGGTGCGTTGGCGTTCAGCCACGACCGCGTGAAGATTCCCTTCTTTCACCGAGTCGTACAGGTGAACGTGGACGAGGCGCGGGTGGACGGGTTAATTGACGATGCGCTTCACCTGTTTCGGGACAAAAACTTCGATTGCGCGTTTACCCTTTCGTCGCTGGACCGCCCTGCTGATCTCGGCGAGCATCTGAAGCAGCGCTGCTTCGAGGAGGGTGTGTTGGCGTCAGCGATGATTTATGACCCGACCGCCACACCGCCGTCTGCGCAAACTATCGCGGAAGTCGATGTCTCGCCCGATAGCGAATATGATCTTTGGGCGGAGGTGATGCGCCGCGGTTTCGGTGATCCGCAGACTATGGGTGAGGTCGGACGTTTTGTGTTGGTCGTGCCTGAGGTGCGCCGCTATCTGGCGCGTGTAGACGGTGCGCCGGCGGGCGTGACGCTAGTCTACTCGCAATTCAGCATGGGCTACCTTGACCACGTTGCTACACTGCCTGAATACCGCCGTAAGGGGGTCGCCTCCGCGCTGATTACGCGAGCTGTCGCTGGCTCGCAGGCTTTGGGTAACCGCTGGACGACGCTGGAAACTACGACGGGAAGCAACGCCGAGCGGGTGTACCAACGACGGGGTTTCCGCACCGCATATCACCGGCGTCACTACATCATGAGTAATACGTGACGAACAGAAAAACGGGGCTTCTCACGTTTTACACTTTACTTCATTCAAAAGGAACTTATAACATGGCGCTGAAAGCCTAGATGCGCATAGGAAGCTGGAGGGATTCGGGGCTTTGTTTTCGGTCGAACGCTTTTTGCGGATGCGCAGGGACAGTTCACGGTTCCGGCGTTTCCATCCAATCCTCTCAAAATCCGGGGATAACTCGCTAAATTTCTCTCTCAACTCGTTGATTCTGTCAGCGCCAACCATTTTTGAAAACTGTTCAACACCTTTTTGGTATTGTTCTTCGAGCATTCTCATTTTTCCTCACGAATACGGGTTTTTCACCTTGGCAAGTGGAATGTGCTGTGCTCAGCCGAGAATCAGACATCTTCTACTCCTTGTTCCTTCTTCTCAATGAAATTTAGCGCAGCCGAATTCATGCAGTAGCGAAGTCCTGTCGGAGGCGGACCATCGTTAAAGACGTGGCCAAGATGTGCATCACATCTGTCGCACATAGCCTCCGTCCTGACCATGCCATAACTCGTATCGGTCTCCGTTTCAACGCTTTCCTCTGAAATCGGTGCCCAAAAGCTTGGCCAACCGGTGCCAGAATCAAACTTGGTTTCTGAACTGAACAGGTCAGCCCCACAACAGACGCATCGGTATATCCCCTCTCCCTTAAAGTTGTTGTACCTACCTGTGAAGGCGCGTTCCGTGCCTTTCTGCCGAGTTACACGATATTGCTCCGGGTTAAGTTGCTGCTGCCATTCTTCATCTGTTTTTTTGACTTTTTCAGACATATTTACTCCTTTCTGCGGATACGTTGGTCGAAGCGAAAAGGAATGCTGCCCTCCTAAAGCTAATCAAGATGCAAGATAATATCGTCCCCTTCGATAGTGACAGGATAGGTTTTGACGTGAAGGCGCGGATCATAGAGCGCTGTGCCCGTTTTGAGGTCGAATTCCCAATTGTGCCAGGAACATTTGATAATCTCGCCTTCACGTTCAAAATCGACATGATAGGTTTTATCAGAAATGACATGCGGACGAAGTCGCCCCTGGCAGAGGGGCCCGCCTTTGTGCGGGCACATGTTCCTTAGCGCATAAAACGTTCCGTCAACGTTAAACACACCGATTCCCCCCTTTCCCCCAACCGGTACGATTTTCCGCTCGCCGGGCGGCAACTCTTCCACTTTTCCAACGATATGACGCTGCATTGTAAATCCTTCCCTCTATTAACTGAGGGGTGTGCATAAATATAGTTGACATAATCAAGCCAAAAGGGTTTCCTATTGTTATCATAGCAAAAGGAGCCCCAATATGGTACAAAGACCAATGTTGGCTGATTATGTCACTCTTATTATGCAACTCTTTGAGCAGTTTATGCAACACCGTATTGACAAACCAGGTGTCACACACGCAAAACCATTGACATATTCAACCACCTCGTTTATCATTTTCTTCATGTTGATGCAGTTTCACGGCATCTATGGCTTCAAAACGCAATGGCGGTGGCTAATCAATCACCCAGAAGTGTTACAAATGCTGGGGTGGCAACAGCCCCCTCATCGAACCACGATTGCACGTCGCTATAAGGCATTATATGAAGTGATAGAGGCATTTGTATTGTTTATCGGTCAGTATGCCACTGACTTGTCCCAACAATTCAACTTGGCTCATCTGGTAGCCGACAAAAGTTTATTTAAGGCACGAGGACCCGTCTGGCATCAAACTGACCGCAAAGCAGGAAAAGCACCTAAACATCTACGCAACCTCGACACCGATGCCACGTGGAGCAAGAGTGGTTATCATGGCTGGGTCTATGGCTACGGACTTCACATTATCTGCACACAAGGTGCGTTCCCAACACTGATAACTGTGCACCGTGCGTCGGTCTCCGAAAGTTGGGCGATAGATGCTAAAGCGTCTGAGATTCTGACACAACTTTCACCGCAGACACTCACTGCCGATGATGCCTATACCCAAGCAGACCGTATCCGTTGTTGGGCGAAGGCACAAGTCGCTTTGATTACCCCGGCACTTAGATGGACAAAGGGACGGTTTGCCAAGGCGTATCATCGATTTATCAACCAACCCAAGCAGCGTCTCTGTTTAAGCAAACGTCGCAGTTCGGTTGAACCGTTGTTTGACTTGATTGCTAAAGTGATAGGCACCACTCCTCAACAGAAGCAGTTACCGGTCAAGGGGTTTTTCAATGTACGCTGTTGTTTAGCTATCGGGGTGTTATCAGTGCAAGTGGCTATGATTGCCAATGCCATATGGAAGTTACCTGCTCGCAATATCTCTCATATGGCGGCTGTTTTCCAATGAACTACTATGCACACCCCTCTATTAACTAATGGTGCGAATTTGAAACCAAAGATCCAGTCATAGCAACGATTTATTCTTTGTGAGGTCGAATATGTAAATTCTACACCCCTTGTGAAAACGATATCCTCACCAACTAGCACCAAAGGTTATTATATCATATTAGAAAGTAGTTTCAGCTCAAACAGTGGTCCACGTCGCAAGATATTTGACAATCGTTTTGAGGTGTCGCCGATCTTTGCGTCAGCGGTAGTCCCTGTTTCTCTAAAAGCAATATATCCTTTCTGAAAATCTAAGGTCTTTATCCGCAACTTAAATCTCTCTGACGAAAACTGACTCAGATCGAGCATGTATACTTCATATCGGCGTCCTGCTTTCTGCATGTCAGACAGGCTTGCACGAACCAAATGAATAAGCCGCCCATCCATAAGCTCCCTGATTATGCTATATTCATCAGGATGGTTTTCTCTGTCGCGAAAGTCGATCCGAAAAAAGGTGCAATTTTTTTCATCACAAAATGCCCGAATCCGTCGGAGACCTTCAATTCTATTTGGCGTATCTTCAATCGAGGCGGCGCCCTCTTCCAATTCCGCGATTTTGATTTTTGCGGCATCGCTGGCAGCCTGGCCCACATCTTGAACGCCAACACGTCGGGCATTTTCTCTCGCTCGTGCGTGATTTATTGCGCTGGTGCTTAAAGTGAGATAGTCGCGTGGTACTGCTCCAGACGCGAGAACGAGCCGATCAAGTGCTGTGGGGGATAGGTGACAGAGATGAAATTCCAACATGTTTGGCGTAACTCAGGAAGGCTTGCTCAAGGAAGATCTTCGCTTGCGAAAGGGGCTCCAATGTTACATCCAAATCAATGTAATTGGCGTCATGCCCGGTTTGTAGACCGAGGGGAGGCTTTGCTTGAAACCAGCGTGTGAGATGTCTAATTCCCGCAACTTTGAGCCACGCATCAGAATCACGCACCGCACCGTGGACTAAATCCAGGAGCTTGGGTTGTTCTGCACTTGGTAAATAGTGCAGGTCATCGAGGAAAATATAAAACTTGGTTGCGTTGGTGTCTACGAAACGACGTATGACATTTTGCATGTGAGGCACTAGCCGGGTAATTTCATCGCCGGATACTTCCTTTTCAGCAATAAGTTGCTCGGCGTTATTTAGCAACCTTACGGCAGATGCTAATATTTGCGGGGCTCTGTCTTTTTCTGCATAGAAAACTTGAATTTGTTGACACACACTCCGGCAAATCCACACAAATATTCTCTTAGCGGATTCTCTACTGTGTGTGTGAATGTTGATCCAAGAAGATAGGTAACCTTCACGCTCAACACGTTGTTTTGCTTCAACCATTAGAGCTGTTTTCCCTGTACCTCATCTACCAAAAATAAGATGATGCCGAGGTGTGATAGCCGTCAATATGTTCTGGGCTGTATCAGGAACATAAGCTAAGCTCGGTTGCGCTTCCGATGTTCGCGCTCGGGCAATTAGAAGGTTAGCCAGTTCTGTGGCTTTCGGATTCTGGACCCCATCCTTGAGAGGGGTTATCACGTCTTTTACTTCTCGTTCAGCCTTACGCACCACCACGAAACCATCGAATCCTTGTTCGGCAAGTTCGCGATCAATAGAATTACCAACTATCGCTGCCCTGTCGAAATCATCTTCGGTGGTGCATACAACAAAAATACTTTCCCCTGGATAGTCCCGCCTTTCGATTGACTGTATCTCAATTCCGACCTTAGAAAATCGGTTTTGAATAGAAGTTTCTGTATCTAGCGGGAATTGTAATTGTGTCATAGTATGCCCCCCTTGTTCTGTAGGTAAGTACGAGTTGTGGACAGGAATAAATCTGCGTCCTTCTTGAGATCAAGAGCATCTTGCTTCCACGCTATGTTCGACTTTGGATATGGTTCATAGTCGGCACAATTTCTAAGCACACGAGCGTTTCTTAACATATTTTGCCAATTCGACCCAGGAGGAAAATCGCCTGGTATGTGCAATGGGAGTTCCCTGTGCTCCTGATGATCATCGCCTTCATGAGATACAAAAACACACGCTCGCATTGCGTGATACATCGAGTAATAGTATCGACTTACAGCACTTCGATAGAGGGGAGGTTTAGATTTTAGCAACTTATTTGCGTTATGTCAATGTTCATACGCAAAGTGCCATCGATCAGCAGCAGCTCTGCTTATCAACTCAGGTATCGTTAGTCCAGAGTCATTCTGGAGAGATACCCCTTCTTTCCAGTCTTTAATCTGCTTATTAGTAGCCGTAGCTAGACGATTCAGTCGATCATTGGGAAGAACTTGTGGCATGGCTGCACTTAATCAGTTAAAGAACGACTTGTGCCAGTTGCGCCGGATTTGTATGTTTAAGGCACTAGCACAAGCCGCTAGGTAAGCAAAATGGAGATCTATGTCTCGGCATCGTCGAAACGTCTTTCGTATCACATATTACGCCGCACGCTCCACAACCGCTCCCGTCATCTGCAGCCGACGCCCATAGAGCTCACAAGCGTTTTCAACGAAAACGCGCCGCTTGAGTCGGGGCGCGATTCCGGGCAACACGGTCGTCGGGTTATCCCAATCCCAGTGCGGATAATCGCTTGCGTAAACGAGGATTTCGTCGGCGTGGAGCCATTCAAGAAATTTGTCTCGATCGGCGCGGGTTGGCGGCTGCTCCATCGGCTGGCAACCAAAACGAATGTGCTGGCGAATGTACTCGCTCGGCAGCCGCTTAACCCAGGGGGTGTAATCGCGCACCGATTTCCAATCGGCATCCATGTGCCACATCAACCCTGGCACCCAGAATGTATCGTGCTCAATAAAGAGGTATCTCAGTTTCGGAAACTTCTCAAAAACACCTTCGCAGATCAAACTGACAGTGTGCGCCATCGCAATCTGCGGCCGCGCCATACGCATCTCAAGGTAATACGACGGGTATCCGGCAGCAGTGGGAGCATTGGCGACACCGGCGCCTTCCACACCAAAATGCACACACACCGGTAGGTAGTGTTCTTGCGCCGCTTCGTAGATCGGGTGATAGAACCGGTTGCCGAAGGGCATCCGCGCGCCGGCAGGCATGATCACCTGAAAGACCGACGGATGTTCTCCAAGTCGATGAATTTCCGCCGCCGCCTGCTGTGGGTCTGTCGGCGCGATGGCGATTGATGCCCTGAAACGTGGATCCGCTTTAACCCAGGTTTCAAGCGTCCAGTCGTTGAAAGCCCGGCACATTGCCGCGGCGTAATCTGAATTGGGATGGACAGCAGCTCCGTAAACGGTAGCACCTGTCAGAACGGCGATGTCAATCTGATGGGCGTCAAGGTGCTTCTCTCGGGCGAGGTCAATGTTGCCACCTGGATGCTCCTCCTGATCTTCCCACAATTCGGCACGAACTCCTCCTCGTGGCATGTTCGTGTATCCAACTCCTGGCATCATCGTCCCAAAGTCTTTGATGTGCTCCACATAATGCCGAGGCAGATAGGGGAACAGATCCTCCTGCTTCGACGTCGAATGATGCGTGTCGCAGTCAATGAGGTTGATAGTTTTTGTGTCGCTGGCGCGTTGTTTTTGTGGTGTTTCTCGCGTAGATTGATTGGTATCGAGTGTTTCCATAGAAATCTCCTTGTGAGTCGAAAATTCGGTAATGATTTGATGTTTCCGCTCCCCTTTCATTCAAGATTGGATTGACGGGTACAGATGGTTGTAAAGGGATTGCCTCCTCCGCCAACAGTGAGCGTTCAAAGGCTGCAATTGCATCCTTGATATTGTTGATTTGGATACCATCAGGATACAGATCGCCAAAAGCCGAGACATAGTCATAGTCGGAGGATCTCTTGAGCTTGCTGATAACATCTTCCCAAGCAGAACCCATTTCGTCGGGCGCATTGAGGGGGCCGTCGATCTGATCTTCCAGTGTATCCGCGCGCCCCTCCCAAAATTGCTTAAAATTGAAACCGCTGTTAAAGACCGTCGGTGCATTGACAGAACCAACAGCACCGTTGATTCTGATTGAACGAACCAGGCGATCTACACCCCCTGTCTGCAAGTTATGGCAACTGGCACATGAGATGCTGTTGTCGCGTGACAGTTGGGGGTCATGAAAGAGTTTGTCACCAAGCTCAACCTTCTTTGGATTGAGTTGAATCTGAAGCGGAATCGGTCGAATCGGTTCTTCCAGCGCACTGACCGTTATCGGTTCATCCGGGACCGAATCGGATTTCTTTTGAATCTGAGAACGCTACCATAGCACAATCACCAGAAGGCAAGTCAGGGCAACGGCGATTAAAAGGTGAGGTTATATGAAACCGTTTCATATTGCCCCCTCCCCTCCCTATAACTTCCTGCTTCGGTTTCCACATGCGTGGAATTTATCTTATCATACATTCGAGCAGATGTCTACAAAAATTCGGTTGACACGGCGAGTCAAAAGTGTATAATGGAAAGGTGTGATACGAAGCTATGTTGAAAACAGAAGCATCTAGGAGTCGTCCATGGAAAAAGCTGCCCGGATAACAACTATGCTGAATCAACCGGTACAGCCGCTTGGCCTGGCTGGCAATCCAAATATGGAGGAAGGTTGTGTCCCCGTAGCTTATGATGTCGGTGTCAATTATTTCTTTTTCTATAATCAATCGTATGCAGTGCTCATTGCCGAACTGAGACCTCTATTGAAAGCCAATCGGGAGAAAATCGTCGTGGCGACGGGGAGCGAATCCCGCGATCCCAAAGCAATGCGCGCCTATCTTGATCGGGTCCGTCGCCAATTAGATGTAGACGTAGTTGACGTCTTCTACGCGGAGTATGTCGCCCTTGGAGATGACACGGAGACGATGTTGGGGACAGGTGGCGTGTTTGACGAACTCCACAAGTGGAAGGCACAAGGACTGATCCGCTATGTTGGCGCGACGACGCACAACCGACCGATGGCGGTAGAGCTGATCGAAAGCGGGCGTGTAGAGTTATTGATGCACCGCTACAACATGGCACATCGAAGGTCAGAGGAGCAGGTGCTACCTGTTGCGCTCAAGGCTCGGATTCCGGTGGTCGCGTTTACGTGCACACGATGGGGTTCACTGTTGGCGGGCCATCGAGACTGGGAGGGACCGGTACCAAGCGCCGCGGATTGCTATCGTTATGTTCTGCACCACCCCGCTATCCACCTCGCCTTGACCGCTCCAACGACGGTGACCCAACTGGAGGAGAACCTGATTGCCTTGAAGGGTGCCGAACAAGATTCCGTATGCTTCCCGCTTTGGGAAGCATACGGAAAACTGGTGTATGGAGACGGAACTGATGCCTTTGAAACTCAGTGGCCATAGAAATTTGCAATCAAGTCTCCCCGATTCCATCAGGATTCAAAGCAACCCCGATCTGTTGGGACAATCAAGCAAATGAGCAAATACCCGGATGTGAGCAAAGAAATTTGTACGACTTCTGGACAAAATAACCGGTAAATAAGGAGGATGAGCGTTGACAGACGAACAGAAATATCTATTTGACCTGCAAGGCTACATTGTCCTAGAGAATGTGGTACCCCAATCTGTGGTAGAGGCGTGTAACAAGGCATTGGATCCCTTTGAAAACATCCCGCCAGAAGATTACCCACCGCCGCTTTGTCTAGGCACACCCAAGACAGAAAAGGAACTCTACATCTCCAATGTCCTCGAAGCGGATGCGGTTTTTAGGCCGTTGATTGACATCCCTGAAGTGTTAGACGTGGTTGAAGGCGTCACCGGTGGGCCATATCGGCTCAACCACACCTACACAATCTACCGGTGGGGCGGCGGCTATACGGGGCTACACATGCACGGCACCCCAATCATCCCCAAATGCCAATATCACTGCCGCAATGGGCAGATGGTTTCAACATTGACCAAAGCGGTGTTCCCGATGCTGGATTGCGATGTCGAGGATGGCTGCTTCGCTGTGATTCCCGGCGCGCACAAAAGCAACTTTCTCAGACCGTGGGGCACCCACCCCCACGAAAATCCGGTCCTGACACCAATCCCTGCAAAGGCGGGTGACGCCATCATTTTCACCGAAGCCTTAACGCATGGTTCGATGGTGAACACGTCCGATCGTCCACGCCGGACGCTTTACTATTGCTACAGCATTGGTTACATGCCCGATTGGGGCGGCCAGGGACTGGTCTTTAGCGACCGTGTTATGGATAATCTCAACGAAAGGCAGCGGGAGATCATTCGGCTGAAGTAGGGAATCGGTCAATCTACACAATACACATTATGTTTTGCGCATTACATTTTGTGTTTGAGATCGTGGTCAAAGTGCCGGAGATTTAACGGCCACCGTGGGAGAGTGAAGCTCTCCGTGCTCGTCCGATTGCTTTGAATTTTTGATGCTCCATCGGGATCCGATCGGACTACGCGAGAGTCCTAGCCCCGTGCTCGTCCAAGAATCGGACCGAACTCAGAGACAAGAAAGGACAGAAGATGAAAAACCCAATGCAGCCAATCGATCTGCGCGAGAGCGTGCAGCTTGGCATCGAGTACATCCGCAGCAGCGTGGACCGAGAGCGAGACTGCCATCCGTACTTCCGTTTCAACTTGGTTTCTCCTCCCATCTGGTCTCAGCACGAAGCCGCTGACACGCCTCACGGGGTACATTTTGCTTCGGCGAGCCCAACGGTTTTCATTCCTATGATTCCGATCTGACCGGCGCAGCACTACAGGGCATCGCAGCCGCCTTGGCGACACATTATCACCAGCGAGGCAGATGGAAGCGTCCGCATCAATCTTCTGCTGTCCCGAGAACATGATGCTGTTCGATTTACGAACTTACTGCCGGAGGAGGGACGCGTAACGGTCGAATCCAAATGCCCTATTTCTTTTTCATCGATTCAGTTGTGGGCATGGATAAAACGTCCATAAGATTCGCCTCCACTTCCAACGGCTATGTTTCTAAGGATTGATTGACATTGTATCATCGCATAGGCGGTTTGTCAATGATGACAACATGAAATCTAATTTTTGTATTGGTATAATTCTAACTAAGATGTATGGTGTTACGTGCAGGTCGGTATTCATTCCAATACAAAGAGGTAATCTTGCATGAAAAAAATCCAACGCGCTTTAATCAGCGTTTACGACAAGACAGGCTTTGTAAATTTGGCAAAAACCTTAACTCAACAAGGCGTGGAAATTCTTTCCACGGGCGGAACCGCGACGCAACTCCGTGAATCGGGGATTGAAATCCGTGAGGTCTCTGACTACACCGGTTTCCCGGAAATGCTTGATGGGCGGGTGAAAACCCTCCATCCGAAGATTCACGGCGGTTTGTTAGCGATTCGGGATCATCCTGAACATGTTGCCCAAACATCGGCGCATGGTATTGACTTTATCGATCTCGTCGTCTGCAACCTCTATCCGTTTGAAGCGACAATTGCGAAAGCAGGGGTTGCGCTCGCCGAGGTGATCGAGAACATCGACATCGGCGGGCCGACGATGATTCGAGCGGCAGCGAAAAACTATCGTGATGTCGCTGTCTTCACCGATTCGCGACAGTATCCCGAAATCATCGCGGAGCTTGAAGCCAATGATGGCTGCCTTTCGGAGGAAACCCGGTTTCGATTGGCGAAAGTGGCGTTTGCACATACCGCCCACTACGACGCGGCAATTTCACGTTACCTCGCCAACCTGGATGCTCCCGACACCGAATTCCCTGAGACGCTCGACCTTTGCTACGAAAGAGCCCAAGGACTCCGATACGGCGAGAATCCCCATCAACGCGCCGCTTTCTATCGTACCCACGGGTCGCCGGAGCCGTGTGCGGCGTGGGCGAATCAACTGAGCGGCCAATCGCTTTCGTTCAATAACATCCTTGATCTGGAAGCAGCAATTGAAATCGTCAAGGACTTCGCCGAGCCAGCCTGTGCAATTATCAAGCATAATAACCCGTGCGGTCTAGCGACTGCTGCGGATCTGGAGGCTGCGTTCAACGACGCCCTCGATTGCGATCGCACTTCCGCCTTTGGCTCCGTCATCGGCTTGAACCGGCAAGTCACCTTGAAAGTTGCAAACACGATTCGTGAGGCGGCAAACGCAGGAATCAAAGTCGATGCAATCATTGCCCCAAGCTACACCCCGAAAGCGTTGCGGGCCCTCTCCCGCGTGAAGCGCCGACCGATTCTCGAAACGGATGAACTTCGGCAGGATACTTCGATTAAGCAGATCCGGAATGTGATTGGCGGCATCCTCGTCCAGGACCGCGACCTCCATGAGATTACGCCTGATGACCTGAAGGTTGTCACGAAGCGTCAGCCGACAGCAGATGAGATCCAATCGCTGCTGTTTGCGTGGAAGGCGTGCAAGCACGTTAAATCGAACTGTATTCTGCTTGCCCAAGGTTCGAAAACTCTCGGAATCGGCGCAGGACAGATGAGCCGTGTCGATGCGTGCATCATTGCGGCTCGGAAGGCGGGTGACAGAGCGAAAGGGGCCGTGCTTGCGTCAGATGCCTATTTCCCGTTCCCGGATGGGGTCAAGATTGCTGGGAAGGCAGGCGTGCGGGCAATCATCCAACCCGGCGGCTCCGTGAACGATCAACCGGTGATTGAGGCTGCCAATCAGTTTGGCATCGCGATGGTTTTCACCGGCGTTCGGCATTTTCGGCACTAATTGGTTCATGTCGTAAGTTCGTGCAGGGTCTTGGTCCTGGTAAATGCCCGAGTATTTATCTTCAAAGCGCTACCACGGATGCCGGAAGTGATATGACGGGCCAGAATCGCTGGTCGATGGCGGGTGAAACGCATGGTTACAGTAGAGCCCTTAGTAATTCTGATAACCAACCTCCGCCAACCGTCCTGCCTTCTGCGCTACGTCTTCACTGAGCCTGACTTTGTAGGCTTCCAACTTCGTGTTGAGTTCAGGGAACTTGAGCGCGAGGAATTGCACGGCGAAGATGCCTGCGTTGCGTGCTCCACTGGATCCGATCGCCATAGTTGCTACAGGGATGCCGGGCGGCATCTGTACTGTGGCGTAGAGCGCATCCACGCCGTTGAGGGCCCCCCCATCAATCGGGACACCGATCACGGGGAGTATCGTGTGTGCAGCAATGACGCCAGCGAGGTGCGCTGCCCGTCCTGCGCCAGCGATGATTACATGGATACCCCGATCTTGCGCACTTTGCGCATAACCCATCGTTCGTTCCGGCGATCTGTGTGCTGAGGCAATCGTAATTTCAAAAGGAATTGCAAACTCTTCCAGGATTTTGGCGGATTCGCTCATCTTTTCCAGATCTGAATCACTTCCCATTACAATGCTGACTAAAGGTGTTTCTGGAGATAGGTCTTTAAGTATCATTTGTTCCTAGTCCTTCATAAGAATTGCGATACGCATTCGTGAGACATAATGCGTAAAATGTAATGCGTAAGATTTGTTGATTTTTTACAGGCTATCAATCACGGCTTTCAGTTTTTGATAGATTTCTCCATCAAAGTCTGCTTTGATATGAAATGCGAGCTTTCCCTCAAGGTTAATCAGGTAGAGGTTTGGCTTCTCCTTCCGCGTGCGGTAAGCTTCATGGACCTTGCCTTTCCAATCGAGTAACAGCGTCACCGGCGGCTTGTTTTTCTTGAGTTGCTTTTTTATGAAACCCTTGGGTATGAATCCGGGAACACTTCGCATATCCGCAACGATGTACGCAATCACCCGATCGTTTTCCCGATAATCTTTCTGAAAAGCGTGCGCCCATTTATCATCTTCCTTCCGGATTTTCCGGTTCCCCATAATGAGAAAGACAATCTTACCCCGTATTTCCTTCAGTGAGTGTTCCTGATCTTTGGCGTCTTGCAATGTAAAGTCGGGGGCATCTTCTCCAATCTGAAGTGGCCGGCTTGCCTTCTCCTGATTTGAAGCAATCGAAGTGCAAGCAAGTAGACCGATTATTACTGAGTACAAAATGTATCTCATTGTGAAATCATCTTCCTTCCTATCTGTTATCGATAAACCTTTATCACTTTGTGTCCTCAAACAAATTGGGCCACATCTGTTCGATCGCCAGGTAGTTTGCCGGCGTAATCAGACGGATTGTACCTAACTTCGTCTTCGTCAGAATTTTGCCGTTGGGCAATTCAACATCGTAAAAGAAAGGACGATCATTGAGGACATCCACAGCGGCTTTTAGTGCCTCTAGTCCCCGTTCATAAGGCATCAGATCAATCTCAGCGTCGTGCTGTTTCACCATGATCTGGCGGCACGCCTCCTCCCCCGCACCAACCCCAACGGTGATGATTTGATCGGCAAGTCCATGCAAATGCACGCCACGTACTGCGCCCACCGCCAGGGTACTATCTACCGCGATAATCGCTTGAATATTTCCCGCATAATTTTTCAGCACCTGATCAGTAAAATCTAACGCAGCATCCACGTCGAGTGCAGAAGCGCGAGAGTGAACGCGAATTTCATTGGGATACCCGTCTAAAACGCGATAAATCCCCAGTAAGATGTTGCGTAGAGATTCAACCCCGGTCGGTCCCTCCAGGATGAGGACGTTTCCTTCGTAGCCGATTTGTTCGATTGCATATTGGGCTGCGGCTTCCCCCAATCCAGCTTCATCGACGGCGATATGTCCCCGTACCGGGATACTGACTAACAGCCGATCAAGCGTGATGACAGGAACGTTCCAGCGGCGAGCTTCCTTCAGAACTGGATAGGCCGTTTTTCCGTCGATAGCTTTGAAGATCAGCACCTGGATGCCTTCCTCAAGCATCTCTCGGATTTGCTGTATTTCTAGCGGAGCAAGATCCTGTTTGACGCCCTTATCCCGCACGCCATTCCATAGGACTTTGATTCCGTACTCTTTTCCACCCTCAATCATCGCCTGTTTTATGAGCATATAAACAGGGACAGTCGTTTCCGGCACGCTGACACCAATTTTGATAAGCGACGCATCATCGCTGCATCCGGCGAGCATAACCGCTATCACTAACAAGATGCGTGAAACGTGAAACGTGAAACCCCGATGGATCGGTGCAGAGCCTAGTCTCGCGCAGCGGACTCCCAATCTCTGATCGAGACTCTCGGGACGGAACTGCGAAACATGATGTGTAATTCGTCGATGCATTAATTCGCCTATCTACTTATTTTTTCTTTCCGATATGGACAGCGACAATCCCAAACGTTTTACGGTAAAATCGCACATCTGCAAGCCCACATGTCTCCATGATTGCCCCAAGTTGTTCGCAGTTTGGAAATTGCATGACAGAATTTGGAAGATAACCGTAGGCATCGTTTCTATTTTTCGAGATGAGATTACCGATACACGGCAGGATGGTTTTGAAGTAGAAATAGTATATATGTCGGAAAACAGGCGCAGTCGGCTGTGTAAACTCAAGAATGACGACACGCCCTCCCTTGACAGCGACCCGTGTCATTTCACAAATGCCAAGCTCGAAATCCGCGACATTGCGGATGCCAAAACCAACCGATACAACATCGAAGGTGTTGTCTGCGAATGGAAGCCGAAGGGTATCCGCTTCAATGGCGATTAAAGCGTGAGTCCGTCCCTGCTTTTCAACTTTCTGCTTACCAACTGCCAACATGTCAAAACAGAAGTCCGTACCAATCACAGAGATGTTGTTGCTGATTGCGTCCGCGTATGCAAGCGCGAGTTCGCCTGTACCTGTACAGACATCAAGCACCCTGCTATTCTGAGTCACCTCACTCATTTGCGCCGTGAACTTCCGCCAGGCGCGGTCACGGCGCATACTCAACAGAGAATTGAGGAAATCATATCGCTTTGCAATTGCTGAGAAGATTCTACGGACGTAAATCTCTTTGTTCGTTGCCAATTGCTACTCCCGACTAAATCCACTCCCTTGTGGAACAAGGGCGTAACCATTCTCAATCCGCGGGGGCAAATCCAGGTGGACGAGGCCAGTTTCCAGATAACACGCGTTTGGCATTGCAGCCAGGAGATGCAGATTGACGACCCCACCGCCATGTGAGGCATACGGGATGTTGAAAGCGTCCGCGATTGCGGCGATCTCCATAATTTCCGTCACGCCACCGGATCGCCGCAGATCTCCCTGGAGGACATCGACAGCACGCATCTCAAGGAGTTCACGGAACGCCCATTTACCGTACTCATTTTCCCCGGAAGCCACACGCATCTCTAGGTGTTGAGCCAGTTCTGCAAGTCCTTCCTTATTTGTTGTGGGAAACGGTTCTTCAAACCAGTAGCAACCGAGCTCTTGATAGACACGCCCGCGGATTAGCGCTTCAGCAGTGCTAAAGACCTGATTTGCGTCAACCATTAAGACCGCCCCTTTGCCGATGACCTCCCAAACCGCTTCAATCCGCTGCACATCTTCATCTAGCGTCGGACACCCCACCTTGATTTTAACGGCGCGGAGTCCTTGTTCCATCGCTTCCACACAGGATTGTTTCAGTTCGTCTATTTCGTAGTTCAGCCAACCAACCATCGCATACGCAGGCACACGATCCGCATAAGTCCCCAAGATTTTATGAACAGGTTGCCCCAACGTTTTGCCCATGAGGTCCCACAACGCAATGTCAATCACCGAGATTCCGAATTGTATCAGGCCTGACCAGCTATGATACTCTGTTTCACGGCGCAACTGCTCCCTGATTCTCTTTATTGCGAAGGGATCTTCGCCAATGATTTGGGGCGCTAATTCAAGTTCAATGATCTGTTGCAGGATTTGTGGGGCATGCTGAATCCGGCCGAAGCTGCTTGTTCCTTCTCCGACAAACCCTTCATCAGAGTGGATATGAACCGTCACAGATCCAGCCCCCGGCAAACTCTGTAGTGCATCTCGAATGGGTTCCGCCCTTGGCGTTACTCGGTGCAGTCGCGTTTCCACTTTCGTAATTTTCATCGGTCAATTCCTCATTGTTTTGTGATAAACAGGCGCTTGAGAACTCGCTGCGGGATTTTCACAACTTTATATAAGTTTACCAGAAATAGACGATAACATCAAGTGCGAAACACAGGTATAAAAAAACCCTATTTTGCAATAGGGCTTTACACGAATCAACCTCCTTTATGGCAAGAGCTGTAAAAGGCTGATGAAAATTAATTGTTATAGATGGGAAGGTGTGCCATCACTAAGTGCGTGATGCACTCTGTTCCAGTTGGCGTATCAAGAACACGACACAGGATTTGAGTTCAAGGTTTCAAAAGTTCAATGAACCCATTCCCGAGGGGCCAGACTATCGGTTTTGGTAGCAGGCACACCTCCTTTGACACATTTTCCTCAATGTCAGCTTATTCCCTTCTCTCCGACCACCATGCGAACTTTGACCCATAATTCTTAAAAACGAAGGGTATATTGAATACCCAATCCGTCATAGGTGTTTATGATAGCGCCTCACGAAAGAGTGATATGTCATGTGTAAATGTCAGTTGGTGATTAACGACTGATGGTTGACAACCGATCTAATTTGTTCAAGCTCTTCAATCAGATGTTGAAATGCCTCCGCCAGCCGATCTATCTGAATAGGTACTTGCGCTTCATCGTTCATTTCTAGTGCATCCCGGATTCCCGGAAAGACAACCGCGGCATACCCACTGTGAAGCCCAGGCGCATAGATCAGATGCTTAAACCATGGACGCAGAGGCAATCCCGCCTCAGAGATTAATGTTTGTTCTAGCTGGTGTAAACGGCGATTAATCGTTTCAGTTTCGATTAATTCTTGTCTCTTGAGACGATTGGTGAGGTCGCTGTGAAGGCTATCTGCCATGTTCTCCCATTTGCTGAGTAATCCCCGTAATCGTTGTGGCCTATCCCTCGCAATAGCACTCTTAGGATCGCTGTTTTGCAGTGCTTTCAGATGAATTAAGAGCTCCTTCGCGTACTCTTTGTAATCGAATGGCAAGATGTCCGCGTTTGCAAGGCGCAATGCCAGAATCCCCCAGATTTGCGCCATCGCTGTCTGATACTGAAACGCCGGATCGCCGAAATGTTCTATCCAATAAAAATTGTCCTGCATTGCATGATAAACACCGTAGGGGCCATCAAACCCCATGCTAATCGAGGGAATTCCAAGATGCCCAATAAAGGGTGAGTAATCAGAACCGCTGCCGAGATTCCCAATTCGCGGCGCCTGTTTATCCTGATGCTGCCTCCAGGTCTCATAAACTGTTTGATGTGTTTGCGGATGAATAACCGCTTGAGTCACCTCCGTCACCAGTGACTTGAGTGATGGCACAGCGCTCGCATAGAAATTTACCCCTGTCGTGGCAATGTCAACATTCAGGTATGCAATCGCCTTCTGCTGAAGTTCACTCTTCGGATCTTCAACCCATTCAGTTGAGCCAATAATCCCGAATTCCTCCGCGTCCCAGTTTGCAAAGACGATCGTGCGTTTTGGTCGATGTCCTTCCTTCGCTAACTGCCCGAGGCAGCGCGCAACCTCCAGGAGACTCGTGGCGCCACTTCCTGGATCTGCGGCACCATAGATCCAGGCATCATGGTGGTTGCCAAGGATGACCCATTGATCGGGGGTTTCCGAGCCCTTGAGTTTAGCAATCACATTATAGATTGGACGATTCTTATGCTCACAGCGGACTTTGAGATGGACTTTCGCGGACCCCGGACCGGTGTGGTACGCAAAAGGTAAGCCTCCCTGCCAACCATCAGGGACATTCGGTCCCGCCAAAGCCTTGAGCAGCAGCTCTGCATCTCGGTATGCCAGCGGCGCAACGGGAATCCCGGGAAGATCTGTCGCCTCTGAAATCGGTATCCGGTGCGCGTCCTTTGTCGATGCCCACCCCGGTGTTAATGGATCGCTGGCATGGTGGAAAATATACTTTACTGTTCCGCGTTGGATTGCATCGGCTGATCGCCAGGGACCACGTGGGTAAACATCTCCCTTCATGTATCCATCATCTGCCGGATCCGAGTAGATGATCAAGCCGGCTGCGCCCTGTTCCCCGGCGACCTTCGCCTTGACCCCTTGATAACTGCCTCCATACCTTGCAATGGCAATCTTACCTTCGACGGATATGCCCATTGCCGCTAATTTCTGATAATCATCGGGTAATCCCTGGTTCACATAGACCAGGTCTGCGGTCACATCACCATCTAGCGAATATGCGTTATAGCCTGCGACGATGTTTGTTTCGTAAGAATCCTTGTCCCATTCCCAGCTTTCCTCCTTCCCAAGCGCCTGGTAGTGTGTCGGTGCTACCATTTCGATCCGAACTTCGATCGGATGCGGCAGATAAACCTCATACTCATAAACTTGCGCCTCCAATCCATATTCCTGATACTTCTCGTACAGGTATTGTGCAATTTATAACTGTTCTCGGTTCCGGCGAGATGTGGCTCTTCTGTCAAACGTCGCAACTCCCGACGACACATTTCGGGAGAGGTAAGCTGCTTAAATGCTTCTTCATATTTTTTTTGCTCAATCGAACTCACGGCTGTAAAACCTCGAAGGGGTAATGGCGTTTGTGCAGACAATGGAAAAGCAATGATGGCGAAATAGAATATCAGGCGAAGTTTCAGCCGAATTCGATACGGTAGAGAAGGGATTTGACGGTTACTCGGTATTGGTTTAGTCATAAATAGACTACTTTCTATAAGGGATTATCAGACAATAGGGACAAGAAAATTAGAAAGGAATGAAAGAAAATCAAGAGATAGACCGTAGCTCCATTTTCCCACATAATACGCAGCACGGTTCTAATATCTATTCACTTAAACAACTCATCAAGTTGCGTGCAATGATAGCACACCTCCTTTTATTTGTCACTGAAATTTGTGAAGAAACGCCGTTGCAAATCCACCAAATTTTGGTGCAATCCAGCGAAAGCAGTTGACAATTCAATCAGGGGAATGCTATTCTAACATCTGCCAAAGACAATTTATACAAGAAGATCTCAGTAAATGAATTGCTTGATTAGTGTTATTTCGATCCTTTGTTCTGTTGTACTCCTTGGATGCTCCGATGACCTAGAATTTGACACCGCCGCCGCGAAAAAGAATCAAGCGGAAGGTTGGGCAGCTTACGATCAAGGAGACTTTTCTGGCGCACTCCTGAAGTTTGAGCGTGCGATTGATTTGGATCCAAACGTTGCGGATGCCCACAACGGCTTAGGCTGGAGTCATCTGAGTGAGTCGCGGAAGTCTTCAATGGATTCGAGAGTTATTGCAAAGGCGCAAGAGGCTTTCGAGGGAGCGATCCGCTTAGACGCTTCCAATGCAGATGCGTGGATTGGGTTAGCGAACACGCTCTTTCTCCGCCGTGAAAGGGCCTCAGACTTTCAAACAGCGCTCCATGCTATCAACAACGCCTTGAAAACAGATCATCGGACGCTCTTTCGACATGACTATCAGTCAGCCGCAGATCTCTATACACTGAGAGCCGTTTGCTATTACTATCTCGGCGAAACAGGCCTTGCCAGATTTTCGATCGAAACTGCACTTGAAATCGATCCCCCAAACACGGCTGCCTTGTCGCTTCAACAGTTGTTAAAACAGGCAGATCTGTGAATCCCGACGCTAAAAATCCGCAGGAGAAGTCACCATGCTATTAGAAGGTAAGAAAGCACTCATTACCGGCTCATGACGCGGGATTGGTCGGGGAATCGCTCTCGCGTTGGCGCAAAATGGTTGCGATATTGGACTCAACGACATTGAACACGACGAATCAGCGGATTGGACAATTGCGCTCATTGGCAAGGCCGGCCACAAATGCACCTTCACGGTCGCAGACATCAGTAAAAGCGATCAGGTGAATGCCTTGTTCAACGGTTTTCTCGCTGAATATGGTCAGATCGACATTCTGGTGAATAACCCGTACTGGTCGGAGAATATGCCGTTTCTGGAAATCACGGAAGAAGTTTGGGATCGGACGATGGAAGTAAGTTTGAAGGAGTATTTCCTGTGTAGCCAACGTGCGGCAAAAGAGATGGTTAAGCAAAAGTCGGGTGGGCGGATTGTCAGCATCTCATCCATACATGCCGTGCGCGTATGGGAGACCGATACTGCCTATGGGTTGGAAGGCGGGAGTGATTCGCTTGACAACGCCGTGTCGTTGATTCCGAGAATCTCAACATGAGGCAGAATCACATAAAGATCCGACATCCTTCCCGCTCTAACTGCTCTAAATTCGACCTCATAAACCGTGATCGTACTCAAAAAATATCGGTCATACTTTGCAATCGCTTTTTCAAATACCGTCATATTAGATCTCTGACGAGTTCGTATATAGGTGATGATTACGGTTATTTCAATCAATATTCTTTGTCCCATTCTTGCCCCGATCACGGCCAAGGTACGCCAGGGCTTCGGTAATCTTTTCATCATCTGCCCAAGCCTCCCGCATCTGTTCAAGCATTTTCAGCTTTTCTTCTTTGGACACCTCCTTTTTAGCAGGCTTAATTTCAATTCGGACGGATTCACCTTCGTTGAGTCCGAGTGAATCGTAAACCCGTTCAGAGATTTCAATAAATGGTTTCTTTCCAACTTTGGCGTTGATCATAGTTAACACTCCTCTCGGTTTGATTCATTGAATTATAACACCCATTGCAACATTGGAGTTGGCTGTGTGTCAATCTTCAAAAAAATGTTCAATTCAAAAGGGAGCTCACTTGAATAAAACACACACTTTCCTCTATACCATTCTCACAATTCTGATCGCCTGCCAACCTGTCATCGCTGATTCACCCAAAGCTAACACACGCCTGCCTTCTAGCTCTGTTGCCGTAACCGATGGCGCGCTTGCAACCTTTTTTAACCCCGCCGGTTTGGGTGCTGCCCATCGAGGTCTTGAATTCTACTATCTGCGCACCTACAAGGGCGATTCGGATGGTGATGACGCCCTTTTCATATCCGCGGCGAAGACGGGCTTTAGTATGGAATTTGCCACCGCCGCAGATGACACAGATTTTAATCGATATACGTTATCTAACGGCAGCCATCTCGGCAAGTCATTCTATTGGGGAACGGGTTATAGTTGGATTAACTCTGATGATAAGGCTTACGATAAATTCTCCTCATGGTCACTAGGATTGATGTTTCGTCGCCGATACCTTTCGATTGGGGCAATTGCACGAGATCTCAATCGCCCGCGTTTACGTGGAGAGAAGCTCGGCAGAACTTACGACTTCGGGGTCGCTATCCGTCCGAGGACATCATGGATCACCTTTTCAGTCGATGGGCGCAAAGTCGAGGACGTAGATGGACTGCATTTCAGCTACGCCCTGGAGATACGCCCTGTTCGCGGGGTGACATTGCGAGGAAACCTGAACGAAGATAACAGTTTTGATCTTCGTTTCGGTATCAACATCGGGCAGGTTGGGCTTGGAACATATAATCGTTTCAATGATGATCAGGCGCGTCAAGAGGGTGTCGGGTATATTTCCCTTTCTCAGGCCCTTCACACAACCCGGCACATTCGGCGCAATGCCTTCTTAGACGTACGAATGGGCGAAATCGAAAAAACCCTCAAAGTCGCGAAGCGTGATCGGGAGATCGCCGGGGCCCTAATCAAGATCAGCGGGAGGCGCTACGGTATCGGTCGCTTACAGGAAATCCGAGATGCCCTCCTAGATTTTAAGGCAAGTGGCAAGAAGGTAATCGGTTACATGCACAACTGCTCGACGGGCAACTACATGCTCGCATCAGCCTGCGATCGAATTGTGCTGCACCCGTCTGGAGAGGTGCGTTTGATTGGGTTACGTTCGGAGGTTTCATTCTACAAAGGCGTACTTGACAAATTCGGCATCCGGGCAGATCTTGAGCATATCGGCGAGTATAAATCGGCATCGGATCTCTTCACACGCAAGGAGATGTCAGAGGCACATCGTGAAGTACAAAATGCAATCCTTGATGATCTCTACGATCAGTTGACTCAATCCATCGCAGAAGGGCGCAATTGGACACAAGAACATGTAAAGCAGCTAATCGATCAAGGTCCTTTCACCGCGAAACAGGCTTTGAAAAACGGACTCGTCGATCAGCTTGCTTATCGTGATGAACTGAAAGGAATCGCCAAAGAACTAACGGGGAAAAATCGCCGCTTGGTAAAAGTCCGGAAATATCTGGGAATCAATGAATACGAATACGATTGGGAAACGCCGCTGCCGAAGATTGCCATTGTCGAAGCAGAGGGAATGATGGTGACGGGCAAAAGTTTTACCGATCCGTTTACAGGGACAAGAACCATGGGGTCTACCACCATTGCTCGCGCCATCCGATCCGTCCGTAAAGACTCGTCGGTCAAAGCGGTTGTGCTGCGAATAGAGAGCGGTGGTGGGTTGGTTCTCGCCGCAGACATTATCTGGCGTGAATTGATGCAGCTCAAAAAGGTCAAGCCGTTGGTCGTTTCGATGGGAGATGTTGCGGGCTCTGGTGGATACTACATCGCGGTTCCGGCTGACATGATTGTGGCTGAACCTGGCGCCATCACCGGCTCAATTGGCGTAATCTCCGGCAAATATAGCTTCAAAGGGCTTTACGACAAGATCGGGATCCACAAAGAGATTATTAAACGCGGGAAACATGCCGACTTTTACACGGACTACGGCGATTATCCGCCCGAAGAACGCGAGATTATCCAAAACCAGATTCAAGAAATCTACGACGAATTCATCAGCCGGGTGGCGGCGGGCCGGGGTATGACAAAGGAGGCGGTCAATCAAATAGGAAAGGGGCGAATCTGGACAGGCAAGCAGGCGAAGGAGATTGGGCTGGTTGATGAACTTGGTGGATTAGAGCTCGCCCTATTGATAGCTCGGGAGACAGCTGGTTTAGAGAACAAGGAAGTTCAGCTTGTTCGGTTGCCAAAGCAGAGTTTGCGGGAACAGTGGTTGAACGCCCTCCACGCAGCGGGTTCAATCATCTCCCCAACCGGACGGAAGTTTCCTACGCTTGCGGATGTCATGACAGGACACCGTTTTTTTTTGGTGACGCCGTATAATGTGCGGGTGAATGATTGATGCATGGGACGTAATGCGTAAAACGTAAGAAGAAGCAGTCCACTTGTGAGTTCTTTTTACGTTTTGCGAATAAGGGGAAAGCACTCACATGAAAATCACAAACGTTCAAACATTCCTCGTTCATCCCGGTGGGGGCAAAAATTGGCTATTCGTCAAAGTGGAAACGGACGAGGGAGTTCACGGCTGGGGGGAGTGCTACACGCAAGCAGACCGTGATCGCACTATCGAAATCCATGTGCATCAGCTTGGGCGTTACCTCGTTGGGCGCAATCCGTTCAACATCAAGCATTTCACTTTCATGGCGTATCACGATTTCGCAGGGAAGCGCGGGTCAATGGAGCACTATTGCGCGATTAGCGGGATTGAGCACGCCCTCTGGGACATTGTGGGCAAGGCGTTGAATACCCCCGTCTATAACCTGTTGGGTGGCGCATGCCGGGACAAGATTCGTGTCTACGCCAATGGCTGGGGTGGCAGCACAATTGAAGAACGCGCCGAGCGTGCCGTGCAACTGGTCGAGCAGGGATTTACCGCGATGAAGTTCGATCCGTTCCCCGGCCCGTGGCGCACACACATCAGCCGTGACGATGAACGGGAGGCGGTTGAGTGTGTGCGTGCGGTGCGCGAAGCCGTCGGTCCCGATGTAGATTTACTCGTCGAAGTCCACCGCCGTCTTGCGCCTGTCCACGCCATCCGCGTCGCCAAAATGATGGAAGCATTTCAGCCGTTCTGGTACGAAGAGCCCGTCTCTGCCCGCAACCTGGACGCTTTAGCCGAAGTTCGCCACGCGATTAATCTCCCTGTTGTCACTGGCGAAGAGCTCTACACAAAAGCAGAATTCCGCGAGGTCTTCGAGAAGAGCGCGGCCGACATTCTCAACCCGGACGTTTGCAACTGTGGCGGCATTTTGGAGATCAAAGAGATTGCTGCGATGGCGGAGCCGTATTTCGTGGTCATGTCGCCACACAACTACAACAGCACGACCGTTGGGCTGGCGGCGACGGTGCAGGCATGCGCGGTGATGCCCAACTTCCTCATCACCGAATACTTCGTCAACTTCACCGGGCATGGGAATGCGATTTCGATTAACCCACTCACAGTTGAAAATGGCTACATCCAACTGCCGACTGGGCCGGGGTTAGGGCTGGAGTTAGATGAAGCCGCGCTGGCACAGTATCCGTATCGAGAGTTCCCAAACCGGCCCCTGCGTCAGTTTAACGAAGAAGGCCTATGATGATCTGTCCGTGGTGAGTAGGAAAGTAGGTTCAGGAGTTCAGGGGTTCATTTACGCAATACGAATTACGCATCACGTTTCAGGTTTTCGATACGGCAGCCTTTTCTTTCAAATTGACAGGGAAATAGGAATTGTGGTAAAGTTGCGAACAAGAACGCCGTATTGCGTATCCAAAAGGTTGTGATCTAATGGAACAACGTGCTAAATTATCAAAAGCCCTCCTGCTTTCGTTTATACTTCACCTTGTTTTCATGACGATATTGGGTGTTGTTCAGATGCGGCCCCAGAAGGCGGGGAACGAATTATACATTCAGGTTGAAATTATCTCACAGCCTCGAAAACCGGCGCCTAAAGTATTGAAGCGACCACTGTACCTCTCTTCAGCTTCAAATTTACTGACGCCTCAGTCTCAACAAATCATCGCAAGAAACCCTGTACTCCGTCCGCCTCGCCTGCAAATCTCCTCATTTCTGCTGCCCGGTCTTCCGACGGAACGATCGTTTTCGATGTTGACTGAGGAAAGCATTCCACTTTCGACAACTTCCAATTCCGTCGGCGACACCTCCTTCCCCCCATCAGATTCGCAAATTTCTCGTGGAAGGGTGGGCGCCAGCAACGGTTTTGCCTTTGGCAACCAAGTTGGTCGACCACCGCAATCACTTGGTCTGGAATCCCAAACTGTCCTCCCCGAAATTACCAGCTTAACGCAGCTAGACCTCGCACTCGTCAAAATTGGCCGTCACCTTCTGCTGACACGCGAGAGCGATACGATCGATATTGTCTTCCTTATTGATGCAAGCAAAAGTATGCGGAATGATATTGACGCGGTGCGCAATCATCTGAACCAGATGACAGATCTCCTCAAAACGGAAGGATTGGACTTCACCGTTGGGCTCGTTGCGTTCCGGGATGGTATGACCTTCTCCCTGTTAGGCTGGAACTTTCAGGTGACGCCACAAACCACAGCAATTCGGCAGATAAAAAAGACGCTTAATAGCATACGTTGCCGGGGTGGAGAAAAAGCGTTGGACGCGCTTGTCCGAGCAGCAAACGAAGTGAAATTTCGCAGAGGCGCCGAGCGGCGATTCATTTTGGTCACGGATGAATATGTGAGCGGTTCATACTCACCGAAAAAGGTTTTGACGAAGATAAAATCGGAAAAAATCAGTGTCAACGTCATCGGACGCGATGAGCATTTTCAAAAGCTGCTGGCAGAAGGTACGGGGGGACTTTGGCTGCCGATTTCTAGCTTGAAGGAGTAAGTGAGAAAATGGAAGACAGAATGGAAGAGGAATTTCACATTTCACGCATCACGCTTCACTCAAAACGACACTTTAGCGATAGCACAGAAAAGGAAGGCTGAAATGACACAACAATCAATTATAAACTACTTCTTGCCGCCATTGATTCAGTTTGGCGCCGGGGCGATAAAAAACTTAGGGTCGCATGTTACCTCATTCGATGGGAATAAGCCACTCATTGTCACAGATGAAGGCGTCACAAACGCCGGCATTTTATCGAAAGCAGTTGAACCGTTATCAGACGCTCAAATTGATTATGCGGTTTTCGACGCTGTTCAGCCCAACCCAACGGATCTCAGTGTCCTCAAAGGGCTGGAGGCTCATCGTGCGGAAGGCTGTGACCTGGTGATTGCCGTCGGGGGCGGGAGCGTGATGGACGCGGCGAAGGCGATTCGCATTCTGACGACTCACGAGCCGCCATTGGAGCCTTACTACGTTGATGTTGGTGGTATTGATCGGATTATCAACAATCTTCCCCCACTAATTTGTGTGCCGACGACGGCGGGGACAGGCAGTGAGGTGTCACAGGGTGCGATAATCACTGATACGTTGGGGCGCACAACCGAGGGATGGCGGAAGCGGGCGATTAGTACGCCTTATAATATGGCCTCCCTTGCGCTACTCGATCCGGAATTGACGGTGGGTATGCCGGCTGCCTTGACGGCGGCGACAGGTATGGATGCAGTGACACACGGGGTTGAGGCTTATGTGGCCACGCGATACCATCCGATTGCGGAGGGCGTTGCACTGCAAGCTTTGAAAACTCTCGGTAAAAACATCCGCCAGGCTTACCATCGCGGCGACGATATCGAAGCGCGAGGCGAAATGCTAATTGCTTCTGCAATGGCAGCGTTTTCCTTTCAGAAGGGGCTCGGCGCCGTCCACTCCCTCGCTCATCAGCTTTCAACGGAAGCGGATATCCCGCACGGTGTTGCAAACGCGATCTTGCTGCCAGAGGTCATGGCGTTTAATTTGTCCGATGCCGTTGATGGGTATGCAGACATCGCTGCGGTGTTGGGCGTTGATACGTCAGGTATGTCAAGGGAAGAAGCCGCGCATGCCGCAATCGCAGAAGTGCGAGCACTGAACAAGGAATTCAGCATGCCGCCGGGGTTGGGTGCAGCCGGCTTGAAGCACGAACGTATTCCCAAAATCGCGAAGGACGCAATGCTTGACCACTGCTATAAATTTAACCCGCGTCCTTGCAGCGAGGCGGATATGCGAGAGTTATACGAGGCTGCATTTTAACTCGATAAGATTCGTTTATCATACAAAATTACGATAAGCGTAGCTCAGATTCAGAAGAAGTCGGTTTCAACGCCTTTTTCAAACATCTATCATCTTCAGTTGACCTACGTTGGAACAGTTTCATCTTCTGCTCCTGATAAACGACTCCTAAAAACACCTCGACCCGACATCGAGTCTATTACATATAGGAAAACAAGAAGTGGCGTTGTACAACCTTCTTGCAGGTACTAATTCGCCTTTGGGTGTCGGTGAGGACTTACCAGAAATAGACTCCGCGTAGACTCAAGATCCTATCTATCTTGATTCCCAGGCAGGAGGGCCAACTTAGAAAGTTAGGCTACAATAGAATCCGCGTTCTAATTAACTCGTGAAATTAGCGATTTTTAATAATTGTTGACAAAAGTTTGCAAGTATGCTATGCTATAAATACCCTTTGAAAAGAAAGGAGGTGATCATTCTTGTTACCATCTAGCGGAATGATCAAGGGAGGTGCTGTCTTTTAGGAGACAGCGCTCCCCATCAAGGGAGATTCTCTCTCAGGAGACGGCACCTCCCTTGATCTTAACGTAGATGTTGAGCAGGGCTGAAGTTTTAGCCCTGCTTTTTTATTTCAACGGTGAAAGAGGGGAAAACAATGATACAGACACCACCGGAATCAGCAATTATCCTTTTTGACGGTAAAGGCCTCAACAATTGGACGACACGTGATAGCGATCCGGCGGTATGGGAGGTTGCTGACGGCGCAATGACCGTGGTTGCTGGCGGCGGCGGTATCATGACGGTGGAGACGTTTACCGATTTCATGCTTCATTTGGAGTTTATGACCCCCGACATGCCAGAGGCAACGGGACAGGCGAAGGGAAACAGTGGCGTATTCCTTCAAGGTCGGTATGAAATTCAGGTGTTAGATTCCTATGGCATTGAGACGCCGGGTAAGGGCGACTGCGGCGCGATTTACAACCAATTTGCAGCGTTAGTGAACGCTTGTAAACCGCCGTTGGAGTGGCAAACCTACGACGTGATATTCCGGATGGCTCGCGTCGATGAGTCGGGAGAGGTGATCGAACAGGCGCGGATGACCGTTCTGCAAAACGGAGTGGTAATTCAGAATAACACCCAGGTGTTGGGCGCCACAGGAGACCTCCTCAGCGAAAACGTCGGGGAGCCTGGTCCCTTATTACTGCAAGACCACGGCAACTCGGTAAAGTATCGCAACATCTGGATTGTGCCACTCCCCCTGAAAGGGTCGGACGTATACTAATCAGCGTTGGAAGTAAGAAGCGATAATCAAAAAGCATCGGGAGTTCGTTCCCGGTGCTTTTTTTGCCCTGCGACACGAGATATTTTTGAAAGTATCGGAGAGGAGATACCATAAAGATTACCGCTATGAAAATCCACCAGGTGAGAAATCTCAGTTTTCCTTCTGCGGCATTCTGTAGGTCTCGCTCGCAACGTTCAGGGTATCAATCGCCTCGGCGGGGAGTGTCAGCTTTGTACCAGCGAAATTGTCCTCGATGTGCTCGGGACTCTCTGCACCCGCAAGCACGCTGGTTATCTCCAGATGAGTCAACACCCAGGCGATGCAAACCTGGCTTCGGGTCACGCTCAGATCTCGAGCCACCCCATTCAGCACGCCTATCAGCGTTGCCAGCGGTGTGCCCGGATTGACACTGCGCCCCGGCGCGAGGTGCCCCGTGTCCAGAGGGCTAAAAGCGAGGAGGCCCAGCCCCGATCGCCGCAGCACAGGGAACATCTCTTGCTCCAGTTGGCGCACACGGGAATCGCCGACATCATTTAAGGACTCCCCGGCGATATTGTAGTAGTCTTCGATCCCAGCAATGGGGGTTTTGCCCGTCCTTCTGCCGAGTTCGACGTATTCGCTCACCTTTGCAGCGCTATGGTTGGACACGCCCCAGTACCGAATCTTGCCGGCCCGCACCAGCGCGTCCATCGAATCAACAATCTCCGCTGCCTGTGTGGCCTTGTCCGGTTGATGGAGCAGGTAGAGGTCAATGTAGTCCGTATCTAGGCGCTTGAGACTGTCTTCTGCTTGCCGAAACAGAAAATCTCGGGTAAAACACGCGGGTTTCCCGCCGCCATCTTCTTTTTCTGGCTGATAAGATGCCGCCACTTTCGTGCAAATGACCGCTTGATCACGCTTCCCCGCGATGGCCTTGCCAAGGGCCTCCTCTGAACCGCCCCAACCGTAGGCGTTGGACGAATCGAAGAAGTTCACGCCCACGTCAAGACAGTGCTGCAGAACGTGCAAGCCTATCAGATTATCCGCTGCCCGTGGCATGTTGCGGAATGCGGTCCCCTGGCAGAGGCGCGAGACGTACAGATCCGTATTACCAAAACGCACTAGATGCGAAGGCTGATGCACCCCTGAGTCTGAGTAGTTATTTGTACGTGCCATAACAATTCCCCAAATTGAATTCATAGATCCTTTGAAAGGTTGGTTAATGGTTCAATCTATAAGTCCGTATAGCGAACCTTTCAAAGGCTCCGGTTATGCCTAATAGTCGATCGGTTCCCGTTTGAAACTACGGTGGAGGCGGTATCGGATAGCGCAGTCAACGTCGTAGACTTCAAAAGAATTTTCGATATTTCGATCGCGTTTCATCAGTGTGATCTTCACCGTGTTGTGCCCTGGCTGTGGATAATATTCAGGTGTGAGGTGGTATTCATACACTTGCCCATAGGGTCCCACAGCCCCCGTGCTGATTAGGCGGTAGTTCAAGTCGTTTAGGACTAGAATGGAATCCGGCAGATGTTGACCGTTAAGCTCGATTCGGACATTGTTCAACGACGGCTCAAGACCCGTCAGGCGAACCCGCAGGCAAACGGACTCAACCCTTCCCAGAGCGTGCCAGTGTGCTAAATCGTCGCTCATCCGCAGTCGTACCTCCACCGGCTCTCCTTCAATGAGCGTCCGCGGCAGAGCAGGAGATACACCAGGCGCCCAGTTATAACCCTTAGTGCCGCTCCGCGCCTCGGAGCGAACCCGGTAGAGCTTGTCAGCCGCTGCCAGCATTTCAGGGTGACCGAGCAGGCGCAAGGTCTGGTACTCGTCGCGCAGCCAGGGCCAACCGTTGGGCGTCCAGTGCGCGTCTCCAATCCCAAAACCATCTGCGCCCTGGGCATAGGCATTCGCCGCCGCCGCCCAGATTATCGGCGGTGTTGCGTATTGGTTGAGTTGCCTGCCGAGCACGTTCTGGAAAGCAACAAGCAGCCGACATTCGGTCCCACGGACGAGATCTACTGCGCCCGACAGATCGGGGTCCTGGTCTACTGGCCCCTGTGTGAGTCCGGGCTGACAAATCAGGCCATCCACAAGTTTCTCCGAGATCCAACGGGGGACGTCGTACCCAAGCACCTGCCAGGCATCCGGGTGCGCCGGGATGCGGACGTAGATGCGTTTACGGCGTCCTCGGGCTTGTTCAGCTTTCCGGGCGACTCTGCGCAAGTCGCGCAGCCATTGGGTCATGACCGGAGCGAGTTGCTCAACCTCGCTGAACTTGCAGAAAGGAACGAAGTCAGTCATGTTCAGTTCAATCCCATCGGTCTCGTAGCGAGCGAGCAATTCCTCCGAGACACGGAAGCGTTCCTCCCGGGCCTCGGGGTGCAAAAAACTGAACCGAGTCGGCGAAACGTCCGAGGCGCGCGAATCTTCCTCCTCACCGACCTGAAACCTCGGATGATCGTACACAAAGTCAGACTTGCGACCCAACCCGCCATCGGTCGCTCGGTCTCCGCCAGAAAGGGTGACCGGGTTGCTGGGAATGAACCAGAGCCCTTTTTCGTGGCAGCGGTCACAGAGCAGCTTCAGCGGGTCGTGGCCGTCGGCAACGAGTTGCTGAATGTTTCGCCCGGCGCGATACCAGACCGTGTGGGTCCATTTGACGACATTGTCTCCCCACTTCTGTGCGACGCGGCTATCATACATCACTACGCCTCCCTCAAGGACCGCGAAGTATATGAGGGTGTCCACGCCGCTGTCAGCAAGTTGATCCACGTTGAGCGTGAAATCCGAGGGATCCAGGGGAGGTTCAAATTGATAGAGACTGGCTGCGTGACGCCCGTCATCGAACATGAAGACGCGAGGTTCGTCCAAGGAGTTTCTTCGTTTCATAGAGTCCTGCCTCTCTGGTAGAGAACTTGATAAAGGTAGGTTTTTGAAACACGAGAATTACAAAATTGCCCCATTACACCACACCGTCATCAAAAATCAAACCTGAGCCGAAAAGGTCGAACAGGAATTTTTCGTTATCGGTCATTTGAGTTTCCTCCTCTAACCATCTCAATATCGATAAAGATGTCAAATATCATATCATACTACGTTGTTTTTGGTGTACAATATTCCGACTCCTATGGTAACGATTTTCTGGCTGTCGGAAAGTGGGCATATTTTTTCTGACATCCAGTTGGAGTTTAACCTATATTTTCTCATATCTACCTTCTGCGAGGAAGGGAAGGAACACGCCAATTGAAAGGAAAAAACCGTATGCAGGCAGATACCTCGGATCGACTCAAAATTGTTGTTCCCGGCGATAACCCCCCGCAGATACAGGGGTCGCCGCACCTGAAAGGGCTGGAGCCTTATGGCGATGTGATTTTGCACACGGATCGCCCGGAATCGCTTGAGGAAAAAATTAACCGTGCGAAAGACGCCGATATTCTGATGAACACTCGCGGCATCGTGACCTGGCCCGCCGAAGCCTTGCGTCAACTGCCGAAACTGCGGATGATTACGACGTGTTCGATTGGGACGGACATGATCGATTTAGAGACAGCAAGGAAGCTCGGCATTGTCGTCTCCAATCAGCCCGGTCGCACGGCGCCTGTTGTTGCTGAGCACGGATTTGGGCTGATGTTCGCCGCCGCCAAGCGAGCCGCCTTCATGACAACGGCGGTGAAAGCCGGTCAATGGCCCCGGATGGACAACATCTATCTGGGTGGCAAAACGTTGGGGGTTGTCGGAACAGGGAATATCGGCTCGGAGATGGCGCGGCTCGGTCAAGCCATCGGGATGAACGTGATTGCGTGGACGTTTAACCCTTCGCCTGAACGGGCGGCGCAACTTGGGATTCAGTATGTGGAGTTGAATGAACTCCTGCGAACCGCTGATGTCGTCAGCCTCCACGTTAAGTTGACCGATGATAGCCGACATCTCATCGGTAAACGGGAGCTTGAACTGATGAAGCCCAACGCACTGGTAATCAATGTCGCACGCGGCGAGGTCGTCGATGCGGATGCGCTCGTTGAGGCGCTGAATTCCGGGCATCTCGGCGGCGCTGCGATCGATGTCTATGATCAAGAGCCCCCACCCGCCAATCACCCGCTCCTTGCTTGTGAGCAGGTCGTCCTCTCACCCCACTGTGCCGACATGACACCAGAGGGTGTGGACCTGCTCAACGAAGGCGCTGTCGATAACGTTATCGCCTTCCTGAAGGGAGAGCCACAAAACGTCGTGACGTAAGGCTACACGATATAAGCATTGTCAATGTTTTTCGGAAAAACTCGGTTTCTTTGCACATGAGTCTCAAACATTTTTGCAATTTAGGAGGATTTAGAAAATGTATTTCAAAAAGCCGAAGAAGCTATTGGGGATAGCGCTACTGTCTTTTGTCGTGAGCCTAGCAGGTTGCGCCAAAACTCAATTTGTTGTCCTTCGTGATGTGCCAGAATCTCCATCTTTCGTTGTCATTCCGGCAAATGACTATCTGCGCGAGGTTGAGTTTGCAAACAGCATAGAGGACGCTATTATTAGTGCAGGCGTCAAGGTTGTTATACGTCCAGCAACTAAAAAAGTCACAACGGAGAAAACAATTCAGGGAGCAGAAGGCAAGCAAGGCACTGGCGAGAAATTGATTCTAGCCGCAGACTCGAAATTGATTGAAAGATACTCCGCGTTTGAGGATATTGACGCCGATTACATTGTGCGAACCTACGTTTCTTCTCAGCAAGTTAAAATTGCAAAAAGGGAAACGCGGGAGATCTTAGCGGTTTTGAAAAAGTCTCCCCCATTCTTCTGGCCGACGACGATTTATAAGGCGTTGGCAAAGATGGGGATTCCTGTAAGGAACTGAAACAGAGCCCTACAGAAAAGACAGCGAGGCTTCCCCTCGCCTGCGGGGGAATAGAGGGGGGTAAGAATCACACGATTGCCAAATCCGACGGTGGGTCTGGATTTGGCAACCCAGACCGAGCGAGAAGCAGTCTGCTTTCAGTTTCCAGAATCCAAAGTGCGTAAGCCCTAACAAGTACACGATTCATTCACTACGATGTTTTCATATCTCTTACTATGTGAGGAAGGTCCCACTTGCTACCATGCACTATGAACAATGGAACCAAGCCATCATCTCCTACTTTTTTGAAGAGTGCGAGCCCGGCGAAATTGTTTTCCTGCAAACAAATGCTGAAACGCTTTCTGAAATCGCTCGGTCGTCCGGTTTCAACGTAGAGGATGCTGCCGAAAGTTTGAAAGTAGCTGTCAGGAACAAAATAGTTGCTGGCGATCGGATTAACCTCAAACAAATCTATCCGGCAGATTTACGGGATTTATGGTGGGACATTCCGGAAAAGGAACCGCCTCAAGTCGCTTTCCTTGCACTAACGGTTCTTGCAGCAAGTCTGATGGGATCTGAAGGTGCCGTTTCCTCCCAAAACTACTATATCCGTCTCAATGAATTACTACTAAGAAATTTAATCAAAGGTAAACCACTAGGTTTTGACCCACGTAGATCTCAATTTGAAGGGTTATGGAAACATCTCCAGAAATGGGCAAGAGATCAACATGATGTCGAACTCTATTTGACTAAAGGTCCACGAAACCGCAAGTACGTTTGGTACCCAATTTCGCAAAGCCTAATCAGTAAACATGATCTACCAGCCATTTACCGATTTTTTGCGAGCAACAAACTCCACCCTTTTTCAAAAATATCAGGCGATCAATTGCTCGACAAGCTCCGCTATTGGCATGACTTCGGAACCTTGTCCGCAAAGATCTGTCATCGTATTGACAACCAACACTATGCTCAACTAATTGGAAGTCAAGTTCAATTACTGCTGAAAAATTGGGATGGTCACGAGATTCCACCGGCACCACCTAATACATGTGCCCCAATTAATCGTCCATCAAAAATCGATGTTGAACTTCGATTTAATCTATCTATTAACGTGGAAATTCGCTACTGGTTCCCAAGACGTGGGAGAAACGAAATAGATTGTCAAATCAACCCTTTCGGAATTAAGCGTCTACAAACGTCTGACTCAGAAAAATGGTTTCGACCACTTATTGATAAGGAAGGTACGTTTTGGGGGCAGATCAATCCCCTGCAATTGCAAACGGCTGAAAGCAAGCCAGCGATCTATACCCTAGGTCATTCTGATATCTGGGTTTTCCGAAAGGATCCGGAACGTGACGACGGTTGGCTTTCTCAACGAAATATGCAACTGTATGAGGACCACCTAATAGTCTTCCGCAAATGGCTTGCTAATCAGGTTATTGCTTGTGTGAAACAGACTTGTGAGCTAGAGAGTGAAACGCCCAGTCCCATCTATGATGGTTGGTTCTACCTGCGGGGCAAACCTACCAAGCCCTTGCCTATTTCCAGTCCAGAACTTTGGCGGCTTTCTATTGATTCTGGTCAACGGATTCGTTTCATTGGAGGATTATCGGTTCAAGATCAGCGCGGCCGCAGAGCCTATCTCAATATTTGCCTTCCTACTGTGTTCGTCCCTGATCTTGGCCTTGCCAGTGAAGAGAGTTTGCGGATTAACGGGCAGATGCTTTCAGTTGGCGCAAATCGACTTGTTACATTGAAGAACACAATAGGACCTGGAGTTCATCAGATCTCCTATGGGACGCAAACTAGGGAATTACGAGTCATAACTCCAAAGCGTTCCTCGGAATACAACAACCAGACCTTAATCGCTACCTTATCCCAAGATGTTCCGGGGATGCCGACCTATTCTGTAAGGAAAATTGCAGAGGTTACCGCGGAATCTGGAGTACGGCTTGCGGGTGCGAAGTTCCTTGGAATAGATATTCCCGAAACTACATGGGACGATGTGCAAACCGAACCACAAGTTCAAGAAGACAGCAATGCATTGTTCAAAACACCTGCTGAACTCATTTCATCGGTTATAAAAATAGCGATAGAACTCAAGCACGACAAGGCTTCGGTGCCAGAGTGGTTAGGTCAGGCAATCGAATACTTAGATCAGAATGTTGCCTTGCGATCCCTTGTTCAAAAGAGGTTGGGTCACTACCACGAAACGGCTTTGTCTTATGCAAATCTCCGCGAAGAGGGAGGTAGTCGTGGAAGCGAAAACATATCCAGAAGAAAAACGAAGAGATTTAATAAAACGGAGTAATGAGGACTTTATTGCGTTCTTGGAAGAGGTAACAAAGCATGAAGGAAAACAGTTTGTACAACAAGAACTACTTCCAAGCAAAGTGAAGGGATTCCGACCTGGACACGCTCAGTTAACATTGACAGTCCCACGGTTGATTAACAATTTAAAGAGGGAACAAGAGCTTACCAATTCCAACTCCGTCATTTGGAACAAATTCAAAAACGCTTGGAAAGCATGGGTTATCTCGCACCATGAACTGAACCGGATCTTACTTGAATCATTTGACAATGAAGCAGATTTTGACGAAAATCACAAGTGCGTCGCACCACCAAATAGCGAACTCGATATCCAGTGTTTCAAAACCTTGCTGGAAGCAAGTCTCAAAAATCAGATTGATCAGGAAACGATTCGACGCTTTTACGAGTATGGTTATTTTCTTCCTTCAGATGAAATTGAAGTCCTCATTGAAAAAGCACTTCCCCAAGCAGAGATTGAGCGACAGTGGCGACTAGCGGCACTTCCTGATCAAGTCAACCAACTATCTGAAGCCATCAATTTGCTAAAATCGCGACTTGATGAGACAGTGCAGAAACTCGATCAACAAATTGCAGAAGCGATCAAATCTTTCGAGTCGCAACTTTCCGAAACAAAGTCAAGCTTTAACAAAAGGATTGGTCAATTGATTAATTCACGGCTTTCCAAGGTAGAGGAATCGGTTAAATCTCTTGAAACTCAACTTTCGACTGCTGAATTTATCAATAACATGGAGCAGGAAATCACACGGCTCGACCAACGCCTCCAAAAAAATATCGAATCTTTTGAAGGCCAGCTTGATAGAATTGACAGAGCAATTACTGAAATCAAAACAGAACGAAACGAACAATATCAAATGACTGATGCGCCACGAATCGCCTATCAAGCAGTACAGATTGGTGAGCGTTATACCGCCAACTTCGGCGAGGAAAAAGAGCATTACAACGATGAAAATGATGATTACCTAGAGTTTTTTAGGTTTTGCCTACGAAAATTTGGCGTAACAAATTCTAGTGAAACAGCAAATGCTATTCATGTCGCTCTGAAAAGTTTTCCTGTACTTGAGGTTGCCGACACACGAATAATAAGGGTGTGGCGATTGATGTGTGGTGACCACTTGCACGTTACGCAAATTGATGTAGAAATGGGATGGCTCGGTTTACAAGATTGGTTTCCGAAACTTTTTTCTCAAGAGTGTTTTGGAGAGCAATTGAGGCGAATGGATCTTGACAGTTCAATCAAGAAAATGCTTGAAAGGGGCAATATGCCGTGGGCAATCCACTTTAGCAATTGCGATCGGTCATTCCCAGATAGTTATTTGCCACGATTTATCGACTGGATTGGTGATTTTTCTGAGGGTGCCATTAGAGTGTTTCTAACCCGTTGTTCAGGAATGAATCGCTGTGAGACGAATCCGGATGTTTATGCTCGAGTGGCGTACTTACCTAAACCTCAGGAACCGGAGCCGATTGAAGCACGAAACTTGAGACCGTCAGATGTCATCACGCGGTCTGAATGGGAATCTTGGTGTAGTTTGAATCCCGATACCAAACCGTTGTCCAAAAGATATCTTGAATTTTTGAATCGACTCCAATCGGAAACCGAAAACGTAGGTGTGCAAATTCCAAAAGAACTTCTTCAGGAGATTCAACATTATCTTCGGCTTTCACATGGTATTTTAGCAGCATCCAAATCTCTTGATTGGGCGTTGACTTTACGTTTTTTGCCGTGGATTGGGAACCGCCGTGAATTGATTGATACAGTGCAAAATCTGATTAATCAGGAAGATAGTGAATTACCGCATTTCCGAGATGGACTAGTACAGGCGAGCGAGGAAGATGAATGAACCAAATGGAAACAAATGTCTTTGATAGACTCCTTTATTACTTATCGCATACAGGTGAACTAGGCTGGGAAAAATTTAAGGATGCAGTCAAAAATCTTACAAGAGGAGAACCCAACCTGAAATATTCCACTTACCTGACATCACTAGCACGACTGGGTCACCTCGATTACAATCCTATGAATTTAGACAGAGTTGTAATTGCACCTTCTGTTTTGGTTGAGACAGCGGTGGAAAATCGATATGTTCTTGTCGGAAGTCGTTCCCCCGACTTTCTTAAGGAAATCAAAAGGTGTGTTTCCGCAACGAAAGGAAAATTGGGTTTGATTCCAGAACAATACGCTCCGACGGCCATCGTGTTGAGCGAATTGACGGAAGTTTCTTTCATCGAGATCGAAAATTTGGGCATTCACATTAGTCGAACATTTTCTGCCAAGTTGTCAAGCGTATTGCCGACTCCAAAACGCACCAATTTCCCACAAATCGGAACACCGCTTTCCGATTCGCCGAACAAGTTCAATATCAATACCTTGAAATATGAGAAGGGCAACTATTTTCTAGATGGTGATGGGTTTTACGAAATCCCTCAATATGGTCCCAATGTCTACATCTTAAAATTTGGTTCCGACCAACGAAGAATCCCACGTGACTGGGGAGAATGGCTTATTCTCTCTACTTTCGGTCGAACGACTGAACTGATTTCTTACGAAAAGAAATCTCAAATATGGCGTGTCAAAAGCAGGTTGCCTGTGCCGCTAATTGTCGATCGGTGCGCGACACTCTGTTCAGGGTTTCCACCAAAGCTGATAGACGGTTTTTTTTGTTACTTCAACGTGCCCGCCGGTATCGCATATCAATTGACTAAATTACTCTATCAAGATTGGGAGGTTGTTTGATGTCAGATCCATTTGAAATTTATGAACTGCTTTGTGATTCTTACATTCGCTACATCCAGACAGTTTTGGGTTTTAATAGTGATGAACTTGAGGAAGAACGGGACAAACTACTGCGGGAAAACGGGCTGCTTTTCCAAGTTCCACGTTTTGAACCAATTTTTCCTTATCTCTCCTCTGGGAAAACTTTGTCGCAGTTGTGCAATCATCTTCAACTGCCTTATGAACTTGGTGATTTTCTCGCGCAAGGTGGTGATGATGGACTTGCGCCGAAGGACCGCCAGCTTTATGACCATCAAGCGAAGGTAATTAAAGCATCGGTTATTGATGGTGAGGATGTTGTTGTCACGACTGGCACAGGTTCTGGGAAGACGGAGTGCTTTTTAGTACCGATTTTCAGGCACCTGATTAAAGAATCGCTAGACTGGAACGCCTTTGGAACTCGAAACCAAGACCATCCGTGGTGGAGGAAAGGCGAGCGCATTACCGGACAACGTGTGCCACAGCGTCAAGGCGAAAAACGTCCTGCTGCTCTTCGTGCGCTAATTTTGTATCCACTCAATGCGCTTGTTGAAGATCAACTGATGCGACTACGCCGAGCTTGCGATAGCCCGGAAGCACGGAGATGGCTACATGAAAATCGGGGCAACAATCGATTTTACTTTGGTCGCTACACCGGCTTAACACCGATCCCAGGTCAAAAAAACCCGGAAAACCTCCGAAGACTTCGAGAACGACTAGAGAGGTTACGCAAGCAAGCTGAGAAAGTTAGTGATGCCGAGCGGAATCGTTATTTCTTTCCTTCAATGGATGTTGACACGGCTGAGATGTGGTCTCGGTGGGAGATGCAGGAATACCCGCCGGACATCCTAATCACTAACTATTCAATGCTAAATATTATGCTCATCCGTGACTTAGAACAGCCGATTTTTGAAAAAACTAGAGCATGGCTAGAAAGAGAGGACAATATTTTCCATCTTGTTGTCGATGAGCTGCACTCGTACCGGGGAACAGCAGGATCGGAGGTTGCGTATCTGCTTCGGACGCTGTTTAATCGACTAGGACTTACCCCTGATTCGCCGCAATTGCGGATCATTGCGTCAAGTGCTTCACTTGAAGGTGATGAGGGACGCGACTACCTCCGTCAGTTTTTTGCGCGCGGGAAAGACTTCAAAGTAATTGGTTCGCAACCGTTCTGTGACCAGAGCACCGAACTTCAGGAATGTCTCAAACACGCTGCACAGTTTGAAGCATTTGATCAGGATACAGATTCTACTCAATTGGATAAAATTCCAAAGGAACGTATCAAATCTGCTGTAGCACAACTTTGTAATCATGACGGAAAATTACGCGCTTCAACGATCGAAGAAATGGTCAAAGTTGCAAACCAGGTAAGTCCAACACCTCTTTCTGAGGGCACTATCCGTGGTCTCATTCGCTACACGATTCAACAGAAGGATACGAAAACAAATCAAGCCCTATTACCGCTTCGTGTGCATTACTTCTTCAAAAATTTTGAGGGATTGTGGGCGTGTAGCAATCCGAATTGTCGGGGCGGCAACAATAATACTCCCATCGGTAAACTGTTCGCGAATCGACGTGTTTTATGTGATGAATGCGGTTCACGAGTGCTAGAATTACTAACTTGTGAAACGTGCGGCGATCTTCTTTTCGGCGGCTATAAACAACCAATCTCAAGAATCTCTCAGGGTTGGCATCTTAGCGGTGACTATCAAGAGTTGGATAGATTGCCCGAAAAGGGAATCAGAGATCGAAACTATGAAACCTACGCCATCTTTTGGCAGAGGAGCGACCAAATACCTGAACGACAGAGTTGGACGAAAAACCGGATTAGAAGACGATGGACACCCGCACGATTTTCGCCAGCCGATGGAACGCTTATTCCGGATTCATCTGCGTACAATAACTATTTTTACAAAATTGACGTTCCTGATGAGTCGTGTTCAGAAATTCCCACCTATTGCCCCAATTGTAGCGATGGGTGGGATTTTTCCCGGGAAAAGGTTCTTGTTAATGGTAAAGAGCAGGTACACTCACCGCTTCGTCATATGGGAGTGGGCTTGCAAAAGGTGATCCAGATCCTCACCCAAACTTTGCAAGCGACTGTTGAAGTGCAATCTGAACGAAAAACCATGATCTTCTCGGATAGTCGACAGGATGCGGCAAAATATGCAGTTGGAATTCAGTGGTCACACTATCAGGATATGATTCGACTCATCGCTATTAATGCGATGAAAAAACAAGCGGAGAACAAAGACTTAAAAATTCTTCGTGACTTCCAAAGCGGGAAAACTGATTTTCGTGTTGCCCGAAATGCAATTCGTCAACTCCGCGACAAATTTCCCGGGCAACAGCAATTGCTTGATTCGATTGAGGATGCTTTTTATGACGATGAATCTTTGACATCTGATCAGGAAAGTCAGCTTGCCACGCTCGAAAGCAATTACCGCTTCACTGCTCTCCAGAAGGATTGCTTTGATGGATTTATTAAGCTTGGTATGAATCCTGGTGGCCACGGCGATAAGGTTGAAATCTCTTGGGAAAGGGGTGGAGATAATGGAGATATAAAGCATAGGTGGGAGGAGCTCTATCAATGGGGTAAGGATTCCGTAACGCTATGTGATTCACAATTGCTTGAACCTCATCAAGACGAACTTTTAGAACGTATTCGGTCTGAATTTAAAAAAGTGATTGCTGAAAGGATTCTGTTTGCGCGGAAAGATATGGGCCTAGAAGGGCTTGGACTCGCGTGGTGTGAACCTGATGTTGATCCGAGCAAATGGCCAATTGAAGGAGTAAATGCCTCTGAAATGATGTCTGTCGTTACCCGAATCCTCGGTGAACGGAGATACACCAAGATTTACCGTCGCTATGCCGAACAAACGAGCATGCCAAAGTTTCTCGAAGACTACTTGGAAAAATCGGCGGAACAGATCGGGTGTTCTGTGGAAGAAATTACTAGAGCAGTTGGGGAACAGGTGAACTTATCAGAGAGTTTCGATGGTTACCTCCTCCATATTGAATCCTTAAACCTTCGTCTATTTCAAGGCGACGTCATCTTTCGATGTTCCAAGTGCCGGCGTAAGCATCTTTACAAGGCAGGAGGGATTTGCACAAACACGAAGTGTCTCGGAGAACTAAAGGCAATCAATAGACATGAAGCCACATCAGAAAAATATGGCGGTTACTACGCCTATCAAGCTGATTCAGACCAATCGGGAATTCAGCCATACCGTTTCCATTGCGAAGAGTTAACTGAGGGGTGTGCATAAATATAGTTGACATAATCAAGCCAAAAGGGTTTCCTATTGTTATCATAGCAAAAGGAGCCCCAATATGGTACAAAGACCAATGTTGGCTGATTATGTCACTCTTATTATGCAACTCTTTGAGCAGTTTATGCAACACCGTATTGACAAACCAGGTGTCACACACGCAAAACCATTGACATATTCAACCACCTCGTTTATCATTTTCTTCATGTTGATGCAGTTTCACGGCATCTATGGCTTCAAAACGCAATGGCGGTGGCTAATCAATCACCCAGAAGTGTTACAAATGCTGGGGTGGCAACAGCCCCCTCATCGAACCACGATTGCACGTCGCTATAAGGCATTATATGAAGTGATAGAGGCATTTGTATTGTTTATCGGTCAGTATGCCACTGACTTGTCCCAACAATTCAACTTGGCTCATCTGGTAGCCGACAAAAGTTTATTTAAGGCACGAGGACCCGTCTGGCATCAAACTGACCGCAAAGCAGGAAAAGTACCTAAACATCTACGCAACCTCGACACCGATGCCACGTGGAGCAAGAGTGGTTATCATGGCTGGGTCTATGGCTACGGACTTCACATTATCTGCACACAAGGTGCGTTCCCAACACTGATAACTGTGCACCGTGCGTCGGTCTCCGAAAGTTGGGCGATAGATGCTAAAGCGTCTGAGATTCTGACACAACTTTCACCGCAGACACTCACTGCCGATGATGCCTATACCCAAGCAGACCGTATCCGTCGTTGGGCGAAAGCACAAGTCGCTTTGATTACCCCGGCACTTAGATGGACAAAGGGACGGTTTGCCAAGGCGTATCATCGATTTATCAACCAACCCAAGCAGCGTCTCTGTTTAAGCAAACGTCGCAGTTCGGTTGAACCGTTGTTTGACTTGATTGCTAAAGTGATAGGCACCACTCCTCAACAGAAGCAGTTACCGGTCAAGGGGTTTTTCAATGTACGCTGTTGTTTAGCTATCGGGGTGTTATCAGTGCAAGTGGCTATGATTGCCAATGCCATATGGAAGTTACCTGCTCGCAATATCTCTCATATGGCGGCTGTTTTCCAATGAACTACTATGCACACCCCTCAGTTAACTGCACAAACCGATTCCGAGGAACGTCCAAACCGTCAGCGGTGGTTCCAAGAAGTTATTCTTGATGGTGAAAATCGGCGAACGAATGAGATTGATCTTCTCAGTGTAACGACAACAATGGAAGCGGGTGTTGACATCGGTGCGCTGTCAATAGTTTTAATGGGAAATGTTCCGCCACAGCGTTTCAACTATCAACAGCGCGTAGGGCGCGCTGGAAGGCGAGGTGAGCCGCTCGCGTACGCTTTGACGCTCTGCCGCCTGCGAACGCATGATGATCACTATTTTACCCATACAGACGCGATCACAAACGCTGCGGTACCTCCACCATATCTTGATATGCGAAGTCAGGACATTCTCATACGGGTTTTGGCTAAAGAGGTTTTATATAATGTTTTCTCACGGTTATCAAGAGCGGGGGCAGACAACGAGAAAAACGTCCATGGTGAATTTGGAAAGGTTTCTGATTGGACAGCGAATCGAGAAAGGGTTGTAGAATGGATGCGAAATAACAAAAAAAAGATTAAACAGATTGTGCGATTGCTTGCCACAGAGACTGAACTGAAAGACAATAAGGGGGAACTCATAAATTGGGTGCTGAACAATCTGGTTGATGAAATTGATCGCTGTGTTGAAGCGCATCCTTTTGAAGATGACGAGTTGAGCCAATCCCTTGCAGAATCAGGGATTTTGCCGATGTTCGGTTTTCCAACCGGTGTTCGTTTGTTGTATCATCAACCACCACGGGGATCCCATTGGCCCCCGACATTAGGTGTTGTTGATCGGGACATTGAAATCGCCATTAGCCAATTCGCCCCCGGCTCAGAGACTATCAAGGATAAAAAAGTCCACACCTCAATAGGTATCGTCTCCTATAAACCGGAGCAGGGGCGTTTGGTATCTGAAAGTGGGATCGCGCATGAACAACCGATAGGGTTCTGTAGTAGTTGCAAAGCAGTTTTCGCTTCCTCCATTGAGGCGGAAAATAATTGTCGAATCTGTGGCTGTGAAACTTTCAATCTAATTCAAGGAATTGAACCGAAAGGATTTCTGACTAATTTCAGGCCGGACGATGCTCATGAATCGTTCAACTGGGCACCGAGAGCTACCTATTCGCGTCTGCCGTCAGACTCGTCTGTGGATTTGCAAAAACAACTTAATTTCCGATGGGGGACAGAGGGCAAACTAAAACTGTTTTCAATTAATACTAACGACGATCGATTGTTTACCCTTCAACAACAGCGTGAGAGTGAAGCATTTGTATCGGCTGAAATCTCTCATGAATTGGCTATAAAAAACGATGAATACAGCTTCAACGAGGAAAACGATTTGATTGGGTCTCCACGGAAGGTCGCACTTTATGCTGCTAAGACGACCGATGTTCTGTTAATTGAGGTTGACGAGATTCCAGTCGGTATTATGCGTGATCAAAGTACTCAATACTGGCGAGCTGCGCTTTATTCCTTTGGTTTCCTATTCCGTCAGTTTGCAGCGCGTCAACTTGACATCTCACCAGACGAATTGCGCGTTGAAATTAGACCTATGGTGGAAAGTGAAACTCAGAAACAGCAAGTTTTTCTTGCTGATAACTTAGCCAATGGTGCGGGATACTGTCGCCATTTGGGTGAACTTGATGCTACGAGAAAACCATTCCGACTAATTAAACTCCTACGTGATATGATTAATCCGGGAGAAGATTTTGCAAGGGAGTTGATTGCACATGGAAAAGATTGCGATTCGTCCTGTTACAGCAAAGGTTGTATGCGTGACTACTCCAACATGCCCTATCATCCCTTCTTGGACTGGCGGTTAGGCCTAGATGTTGCGCGTCTCTGTCTTGAAAAAGATTATCAGATGGACCTCCAAAAAGATTACTGGGTTTCTCTTATCGATCGGGTGGAGAAAAATCTCGCGCAACTTCTCCCTAGCCTTGAACGCAACGATCGTGACAGCGTACCTGTTTTTGAAACTCAAGCACAGGGGAAAACATTCATTTTACATCACCCGCTTGCTGACTTTGATGGGTCCAAATTCATCAATATCTTTGATGCTATCCGAAGGGTAAGTCTCGTTATGAATCAACTCAAAGGGAGTCAGTGATATGAAACTTTAGTTTGCGATGGCATACGGTTTTAGTTTATGTTAAGAGAATGCGCAAAATGGATTGGCGAGGTGTATTTCTATAGTCCCGAAGGGGCGACAAGATGAGGCCTCCACTTCTCATATACACTTATTTTTCACAATACAAAAAAAATGAAATCCTTCTGCCTGACAACCGAACAGAAAATCGAGAAGCCGCAGAACGAATTATTCGGCTTCTTTTCAGATGCGCACAACCTTGCAGCTTGAAGTGCTTCAAATTCATCATGATTTGAGTCTCCTAAAATTATCTGATAACTAGCGATTCTGCCGTATAAGATGCCTAAAAGATGCTCGCGCAACCCGCTGAACTTCAAACTGTTACAGAAGGAGCGGATTACGCGTGGCTGTAAGCTACCCCGTGCATCCAGCTTGTTAGACACTCTTTGGTCTTTCAATGCTTGCTTTGTTTCTCTCTAGATTATCACTCACGGAAACTGCGCCCCTCAATAGATGATGTCATGCCGGCTGTAGTCAAACGTGAACTTGAATGGCTCTGGATCGCTCCAGGTTTTGCCGTTGTCAGTACTGGTCAGTACGATGTTTCGCTAATTCTCGAAGCAACCGCAGGAGGATTACTTGGCGCGTATGGTTAGTACTGTCCCTTTCTGGCCTTAAGCGAAAATGTCATCGGAATGAGTTCACGCTCTGCCGGCCTCAGATTTGGGAACGCCTTCCAATACTCATCCGCGTGTTCTCCGAGATATTCTATAGTCAATCCGGCGTCAATAAGGCTCTGTACAATCGTGGACATCGGCCATAGCCGTTCGTACTTTGTGGACTCTTGTTCAACCGGTTTATCCAGACTCCCAATGTAGGTAGGCGTCCAGCTCTTGTTCGACTCTGCATAACTGAAATAATTACTTCCTGTATAGATCAACGTCTCCTTGTCATGATCGAACAACCAGATCATCGGATGGTCATCCAAAATGTGAAATATGCCACCGCCTTTGAGCAGCCGACAAATTACACCGGACCATGCGCTTAGATCGTGCAACCAGCACAATGCACCGCGTCCAGTGTAAACCAAGTCGGCAGAACCACTCAATGCATCCGGTATTTCAAAGACATCACACCGATACCATTTTGCTGGGATTGCTGTAGCTTCCGAAAGCTGGCGGGCGTTGCTGATGTGAACGTCTGAAATATCAATGCCGATTACATTCTTCACCCCCTCGTTCCATAGAGACAGGGTATCCTGTCCAGAAGCGCACTGTAAATGAATGGCTGTTTCGCACCAACCCCGCAGATTCCCGAGATTCCGCCGCTCAATCGGGTGAAGGCTACTGCCTCCTTCGGCGATAAATGCAATTGTTTGATCTAGTTTCTCCGTGTACCTGACAGCGGCTTCATTCCACCCACGTCTGTTGCATTCGTGGCGCCGCTTTGCTTCCTCAATGTCCGAGGCCGCGCTTACTTCCCTGGTGAAGCTATCCCAGTTGGGCTTACCTTTTGGACTCATTCTTCCCCTCATATCTACTTGTTGAACCACTCATGGTTGTGCTGTATTGCTGCGCGGAGCGACTTCGGCTTTGTAATCCCGCGTCCGAATCCTTTGTAAACAATCATTTCGTTTAACTTTTTTACAATAGCCTCATCGAATGGCAAAATTGTTCAGGCTTGTCGCCACATCGGGGTGGTCGGAGCCGACATTATTCTTAGCGACTTTGTAAGCTTCTTGAGCAACAATAACAGCACGCTCATATTTGCCTGCACGATAGAGTTTACCAACTTCTTGATTCAGAATATCCCATTCTATGCCAGCTCCCTGTGCAAATACATTTAATGCTCCGAGCTGTAAGAGCGAAAAAATCACTGTAACTAATTTTACAATTTTCATATTTATATCCTTGTATGGCTAACGAACAGAGTTCAGTTGTCCGATGAATCGGACGAGCACGGCGGGGGTTTGTCGAAACACGTCCGACAAACCAAAAACCGCCGCAACCCTAAAAGCATTGATAAAACCACACCTCCCGCCGTCACCTGCAACGGTGGGTTAGGCAAGTATTATACCCAATCTGATAAATCACTTACCATTATCTACATAACATTTCCCTGTATCCTGCATCTATAGACGACCCTTCGGGGGGGTCAGATAACTGAGCGCATAATGGGATTACTCATAGCACAACTGTTTCACAGACGAGTGTGGTTAAGTATCTTGATGTGCGAGCAAATACGATTCTTTCAAGTGTTGGGAATCTATTTTTCGTTCGCGCGGAAGGTAGATTGCGACTTGAAGCCCTATTCCATGCAAGTACTTGCACATGAGCGGTCCCACATCAGCCCAGTCCAAATTACCCAATCCACAACCCAGAGCTGGCATCGCTAGAGATTGAATTCCCTCCTCTTTAAAGTTTCTTTTCACCCAGTCCAACCCACCTTCGATGTCCTCCAAGCGCGAGTTTTCCCGCCACTTCCGCTTCGTTGCAAAAAGTAAAAACCACTTCACAGCATTAGGAGTCGAAAGCGATAAGCTTAGGTCTGCCAACTCTTGATCCAATGAAGTCTCGCGCTTATACAGATAAGGTTGTCTCGCTCTAATCTTCTTAACACGACATGCATCCTGATAAACGACATAGACATCAGGGAATTGATACTTCGCTCGTGATGCCAATCCCTTTCCCATTATTCCCTGAAGGTTTACGCTGATCGTCAATGTTTGCATGGTGGAGAAGAACATATCGCCGTCAACTAGGGAAATGTTGCTTCCAATCTGAGTTTTAGATCTTGGTTGAAAGAACATGTGAGGTTCTGGAACGATAGAGATTTGGCGGTTACCAACAATCTGCTTCACCCGATCTCTTGTCGCATTGTTGGCGACGAAAAGCGAATGAATATGGTCTGGCTTGACTTGGATGGGGACTAAACATTCTGCCATGATTTTGCGCTTGGAACCGTCACCTTCATTCCACCAATCGTTCTGAATGATCGCCCACTGCTCCTGAAGCATTGTTAGTCCTTCGGATTGGGAGTAAAATCGCGTTGGATCGTTGGCTGCATTGCCGTCTGTGATAACAACATCTTGTTCTTGCAACACCTTGCTCAAGACACCAACAACGACAAGATTCTCTTTCTCTTTTTCATGGACAACGCAATACATCATTGGGTTACGAGGTTGAAAGTATAGGTTGGCGTAATCCCAGAGGCTTTTTCCGTCCGGCGTGGATTTGTCCTTGCGTCTGCTGACGATGTCTTTGTTATAAATTGGAGTGGAGGGCACATTTAGTTCTTCGATTCTTGTGTGAGAAAGGATTCCTTCGTCAAGGATGGGTGGTAGGTTGTCTATGTGAGTAATGTAGTAAAGTTCCACTAGGTCGAACGTTCTCATGGCTGCTCTCCTTCCGATAACAACGTTTAACTCGCAACAGGGGGTTGCCTTCTATGCCAGACAAACTAACCCGCCACAACTCCAAAAACATTGATAAAATCACAGCTCCCTACCGTCGACTGCAACGACCGGTTAGGCATGTTCTTTTGTTTGATATTTTTCTTCTATTTCACGAATGAAAAGATCTACGGAATAAGTCGTTACAGGCTTTTAAATAAAACGCAAGGACACCAGGACGCTAAGACGCAAAGAAAAGCATAAAGAATCCCTCCAACCTCCCCTTCGTAAGGGGAGGCTTGCGACTCTGCGTCTTGGCGACTTTGCGTTAAATTAAGAAAAAAGCCCCTATCTACTCATTGCGTTTTAAAATCCACAAAAGCAATTCCCTCAAATTATACTCGATTTCTGCTGAGAAAAAAAACGCAATTTTATCCGACACCGGGTATAATTACTCACCAACTTGGTATAGTATACCCCATTCAGTAACAAAAGCCAACCTGATTTTAACAATTGTGAAATAAAACTAAACCGATGAATACTTTCCTCCTGATTACGCCTCCGTCACTTTTTCAACAATTGCGCCGGTTTCTTTGTCCCTCATAATGTGCTTCAGCCGACCATCGGGCATCCGCTCCTCTTTAATCAGGGCATATTGCTGATCAACCTCAGTCGCAGAGACGCTCACATCCCCTGCCTCAGTTTCTCCACGCCACACTTCCAACTCCACCGGCTCCCACCGTTTCGATTTCGCGGATCGGTAACAAACGTCAATGATGGCGTTGACAACATAACCATCGTAGAAGGTTTCCATCGGCTCTGCGCCGTTGTCCAAAGCGTTGAGCATTTCAATGAACATATCGCGATAGCCAAGTTCCCCAACTTCATCGCCGACGGGGAAAAGCCAGCCTGTATCGCCTTCCGCCTTTTCGGCGACGTAGCCCTCCTGTCCGACCGCCGTGAACATCTCCAGCCCTGTCCGCAGCCAGTGATTGAGCCAGATTGTGCCTTCCGTGCCGGAGACTTCGTCGCGTAGATCCATGCCGCCGCGGAACGCCCAACCGACCTCAAACTGCCCCATTGCGCCGCTCTCAAATTTTATCAGGGCGACGCCGTGGTCTTCCGCCTCGACGGGATGAACGAGGGTATCCGCCCAACACATCACCTCAAGGGGCTTGTTATCCTTCCCGACAAAGTTGCGAATAATCTCAATGCAGTGGCAGCCCATGTCAACGATGGCGCCGCCGCCTGCCTGTTCAATGTCCCAGAACCAGTCGCTGTGGGGTCCCGGATGGGTTTCACGGGAGCGCACCCACAGGACTCTGCCGACGGCGCCGTTCTTGACCGACTCAAGGGCTTTGAGCGTCTTCGGCGGATAAACCAGATCTTCGAGATAGCCATGAAAGACGCCGGCGTTTTCAACCGCATTGAGCATGGCTTTGGCTTCAGTCGCGTTGCGCCCCAAAGGTTTCGTGCACAGAATAGCCTTCCCCGCTTCAGCCGCCATCACAACCGCTTCCTCGTGTAGATTGTTGGGCAGGCCGATGATAACCACATCGGTCTCCGGGTTGCTAATCGCCTCCGCGAGATTAGTCGTCCATTTGGGAATGCCCCATTCTTCGGCGAAATGCTTCACTCGCTCCTCGGTGCGCGAGTACACAACGTGAACTCGGTCGCGGCTTCGCTGACCGTGAAGCGTCATCGTATAGAACATGCCGATGAGTCCTGTCCCCAACATTGTTACCTTGTGTGTTTTGTCCATTATCGTCCTCCTCCTCTGATACCAATTCTTGGTTGATATTCCGAAATCTGAATCAATTGGATATAGTCAGTAATCCTCAAACCTGCTCAATCAGAATTGGCAAATCCCGATTTCTCCGATGGATTTGCCAATTGCTTGCATCCCGATCAAAGATCGGGGCCATCGGGAGCATTTACGGAGCACTGATACCGATAGTATAAAAGAGGGCGCCCTTTGATTCAACTAAAAAATCGGCGAGGAGATAGCTTCCACTGCCAATTTTCCGCGTGACATCGGTATTGATTTTTGCTAAAATAGGCGAAATTCTTACATGGGAGGGGTAACATGGAACAAAGCAGCACAGATGTGAGTCAGCAGCAAGCAGAAAAAGTCGATGGCGGCTGTCTGCCAGATAGATTGGGAGGCCGCGGATTTACCTACGCCCCCACCTTACCGCTTCAGTCGCGCTTTTCGGAGCATTCTGGGGCCGGGGATTATCGCGTTAGGCGGATCGATCGGCAGCGGTGAATGGCTGCTGGGTCCGGCGATCACGGCGCAGTACGGCGGGCGTCTCCTTTGGATCGCGACAATCGCTATCCTGCTCCAATCTTTCATCAACACAGAAGCGATCCGCTACACCCTCTACACAGGCGAACCGGTGTTCAGCGGTTATATGCGATGCAAACCGGGATCACGGTTCTGGGCATTTTTCTATCTGATTGTGGATTTTTTCGGGATGTGGCCGGGGTGGGCGGCAACTGCCGCGACAGCCATCGCTGCTGCATGGCTCGGGTATATGCCACAGGAGGCCGATCAGAACACAGTTCGGGTTTTCGCGTATTTGACATTTTTTGCCTGTCTGGGGATTGTCCTGTTTGGCAGAAAAATTTACAATGCCCTTGAAAAGGTTCAACTTTTCATAGTGATCTGGATCATTGGCTATCTTGTTTTGATCGATCTGTTTATGGTGCCGCCCAAAGTTTGGTGGACGGTCATCAAGGGCTTCCTTAGCTTTGGCGCTCTGCCGTCGCAAGGAGAAGGTGGCGGGGGGATCGATTGGCTGTTGCTTGGAGCTTTCGCGGCTTACGCCGGTAGTGGCGGATTAGGGAACGTCACTATCAGTAACTACGTCCGTGACAAAGGGTGGGGTATGAGCAGCTTGGTTGGAGCGATTCCCTCCATAATCGGGGGGCAGCAGGTAACTTTATCGCACCTTGGCAAAGTGTTTCGGATCACGCCTGAAAACCTGGAACGCTTCCGTGAATGGTGGAAATACAATCGTTTCGAGCAATATTGTATCTGGGTTATCGGTTGCTTCATCGGTATGGCTCTGCCTGCGATGTTGACGATTGCCTTCGTCCCAGCAGGACAGTCGATGAGTAATTGGTCAGCAGCGGCATTTCAAGCCGAGGGGCTTGCTGAAAAAGGCTGTCAAATCTTGTGGTATCTCACGCTGTTGTGTGGGTTTTGGGTTCTTTTTTCAACCTAGTTGGGCGGTGTGGACGCCGTACCTCGTCGCTACACGGACATCATCTGGACGGGGTTTTCAAGAGCGCGAAAACTGGAGGAGCATAACGCCAAATGGATCTACTATCCCATTGTCGTCGCTTACATCTTGTGGGGGGTGATTGCGCTGTATCTTGTGCAGCCATTTTTCATGATCCTGGTCTTGGCGACAATTGGCGGCTACCTGCTGGTGATTACCGCCCTGCATACCCTTTACGTCAACCGAAAATTTCTACCGAAAGAGATTCAACCACCCCTCTGGCGTCAGATTGGACTTGTCTTGTGCACGGGATTCTACACCATCTTTGGCACGTTGACCGTGATTCAGAAGGTGATTCCTAAGCTGATTTCTCTTATGTCGGGATAACCAGAACCTCCGCCGATTGAAGGCGATTGTACAATTACCTCCTGTCTGGATGCAAAGGGGCCTGGCCCCCAAGTCCAACTACCTCAAGTGACAGCGTCGAACGACCAAGACCAGGCACCTCAGTTGCACTACAAGCAATCAGCCCGCGTCAACATCATGATGGGGAGACGTACACGGCGTACACGCGGATGTCCTCTGGCCTCAAACCCACATAGTTCACCCTGACGCGGATCGGCCCATCGATCCTAGCGAGGTTCTCTGCGTCGCGCCATGCAACCGCCTGCTTGAACCCCGATTCTGCGACGGGGACACAGGCTTCCCCTGAATAGCCCGGTATCACCCGGAACTGCTCGTCGCAGATCTCGACCTTCAAGAAGCTGTTCTCCGAAAGCCCGTCAGCATTGACGAACACCCGACAACCTGCTTCCTCAAGATCTATCGGGCATGAGATAAAATGCGGCGCCTCCAACATCTTCACCGACGGTCTCCTTGGCCAATACACCTCGTAGTATCCCAACCGGTCACGGGGCCACGTGGCCAAACGAACTTGACCCTGCCCCCACAGCTCGTACCAGAACAGGGTCTGCTCACCGACGTTCTCGAAACCCTGCCCCTGCGCCAACGTGCAGTTACCCCTGGTCGTATCATAGTACCCACCGCTGGTACTCTCAGGCTCCTCGTAGGCGGGGACGATCTTGAAATCGGGAATGGGCTCCCTGAAGTGGGTCGCGTCATCGCTGACAACAAGCCCCAGGTCCATCGTCACAAAACGGCGGTCATCGGTCTCGTGTCCATGCCACATCCCGTAGAAACCGATGATCACGTTGCCCCGGTCCCAAAGGCTAGCACCCAGGTGAACCTGCTCACCGACATTCCATCCGGTCCTGTCTTCCTCGCCGCCCCTGTACCGTGACGGTACCGCGCCCCTTTGGAAGCCGAGGGCCGTGGCCTCAGTCCAGTTCTCGAAATCGTAGGACATGTGTGTCACCATCTGTCTGAGGTCCCCCGGCCTTGGCCAGGAGCACTGACCGTTGACGTAGTAGCACCCATTGAATTTGATGAGCCCACTCTGCTCAAAGAGGTGCTTAGTGACCGGGTTGTGGGGCGACTCTTTCCAGTGTAGCCCGTCTGGACTGAAGGCAACAGCGAGACGGTTCCCATACTTGCGGGACTCGAAGGCCATCTTGAAGTGTCGATCCGGGTCGGGATCCTCCGGGTCGTAGATGAGGGGAACCGCGATGACGGAGTAATCACCGATAGGCAAGTCTACCAAGTTGTTCTCAGTGCTTCCACCGTATTCCACAAGACCCAGTGCGGGTTTCTCCCAATGGATACCATCCTGGCTCACGGCGTAACACACGCGAGTTACCTCGTCCTGGTCGCCAAGACCGAAGTACCACATCCTGAGCTCCCCATCAATGCGGATCACTGTCCCGTAGTATCGTACTTTCCTACAGTCGGGGTCGCCGGGCTTCCCCGGCGGCAGGACGATTCCCTGACGCTCACCCTGTATCAGTCCCAACTGTAAACCATAGGTCAGTGGAATGCTGTAATCGTCAAACGGAAACAGAGCTACCATTTTTCTATCCCTCCTTTGCGTGATCTATACACGGCTCTCCCACAGCCTTGTCGAGCATTGCACCACGCAAATACCAGACAAGAAGTTGAGTTATCACAGCGTTTGCTGACTTTCTTTACTCTTTTACGATAGCCAAACCTCGACCGAAATTAGAGCGGATTTTCATGTGCAAATCTCTTCGGGTGCAAAATTTCATCAATGTGCCTGCGACCTATACTGCAAACGGTCACAAATGACGCATCTGACATTTATGCCCTATCGCAGTATGTTATACAGTTTCGGCAATTCAGACTTGAACTCAAGTTGAAATTGAAGAAAGTCCGCCTTCATCAAGGGAGTAACATTATAGCACGATTGCCAAAAAAGGTAAATAGAAAAAAGTGTACGGTACAGAGATACAGGATTCACGTGCATTTTGCATCCTGCATCTTGTTTTGATCCGCATGATTTTCGATTATCGTGTTGAGGGTGATTAGATGGGCTTCGACACGATGCGCCATCGGTAGTTCGGTCGGGGTTTCGGCAGTAATGAAATGATCTGTATGTTGCTGAAACAGGACAACAGAAAGTCTACCCTCTCCCGGTGCTGTCTCCAGGTCGGGGACGGGCTGGAGGACCCCCTCCACCGCTGGTGCCCCCTCGATACAGGGATTCGTATTCACAGGGCAGGCAGTGGAAACACGGCGGATAAGTTCTCGACCGATGCATGGCGCCCCACGTCGTCTTTCGTACATGTAGTAACCGGGACTTTCCCAGTCCTCGTGCAGGTCTATAGCTCCCTCAAACCAGCGATTGTTGATGAGATGACGGAAGCACTCGACCTCCAGAACATCGTTCTTACCGAACGCTCGGTTAATGTCAATATCCTGCCGGTTGTGCCGGGTGTCGTGAACATAGCCATAGGGATTGAGACACGGGATAACTTCAAAGCGGAAGGCCTTCAACAACGAACTGTGGTCTTGATTCAGGAAAACCAACGCCGCTGCCACCCCTGTGGGCTCGTCTCCGTGTGTGCCTGCGTTGATGAGTATTGTCGGGAGCCCATCGTTGGAAGAAAGGGTCAGGCAGAAAATCGGATATCCCTCGACCTGACCGAGGATGCGGCGATGGATATAGGGTTGGTTCAGCGCGTCGATCCGACGCACGATGTCGTCGTAATTTCGCATAAGCTTGGCATTGAGAAATTAGGCATTAGGTTGACTTTGTTACATTTGCCCCCGGCCCCCAATTCCCCGATGGATCGGGGCAGGTCCCGATGTTTCGCATCGTGGATTCTCGGTGCGGAGCACCGGAACTTCAGGAGTTTTTGCGATTCTCCCAAAGTTGGAGGGATTGAGGAGGCCGGGAGCCGGGGGGCAAGTCGAAGACTCCCGGTCGGAGACCGGAGCCACCAGTGGATCTGCCGATGACCTCTTTTAATCTAACAAAGTCAAGTTAGGTGTTCGTTGTCCTAATGCCCAATGCCTAACTCTTCACGGCGAAAGTCGCTCAATCCGCCAATCTACGTCTGGCTGACGGGTGCAGCGGAGGCAATCATGCAGACGGCTGGGGCGACCTTGCCAGAACTCAAACATATCGGGCGACAGGCGATAACCACCCCAATATGGTGGCAGCGGAATCTCTTTGGCCTGATATGCTTCCGTCAACTGTTTGAATCTGTCTTCCAGCACTTTTCGATCAGGAATGACTTCGCCCTGCCTTGACGCCCAGGCCGCCAAACGGCTCGTAATCGGACGGCTTTGAAAGTAACGCTCGGATTCGTCGTGAGAAATTGTGCTGACCTGTCCGGCGATGCGAATCTGCCGATCGAGTTCACGCCAATAAAAAACGAGCGCTGCATTTGGATTTTCAGCAAGCTCTCGTCCTTTCTGGCTATCATAATCTGTGTAAAAAACGAAGCCGCGTTCATCAAATCCCCGAAGCACAACCATCCGCGCTGAAGGCATCCCGTTTTTTGTCGCTGTTGCCAGTGTCATCGCATCCGGCAGATCGAGTTTCGCATCGATCGCCTGTTGAAACCACTTCTCAAACTGCTTGAGAGGATTGGCATCCAGGTCACCCTCATCCAAGCCAGCATAGGTGTATTCTCTGCGAAGTTCATCCATATTCCGTGCCCTATCTGTATCGATAGCATAATGCATAACAAGATTTCACGTTTTACGTTTCACGCTCCGGATCTCCGCAATAATCGCGTCTGTCATTTCGACGGTGCCGACCGTTTTCAGCCCCGGCTGCTGGATATCGACGGTGCGGAACCCTTTGTCGATTGCACAGTCAACAGCGTTTTCAATATCCGTAGCCTCCGTATCAAGGTCGAAGGAGTGTCGGAGCAAAAGGGCTGCGGACAAAATCTCCCCAATTGGATTGGCGACCCCTTGCCCGGCGATGTCCGGCGCGGTGCCGTGAATTGGCTCATAGAAGCCTTGCTTGGTGTAGCCGTAGCTCGCCGATGGACACATGCCGAGTGAGCCAACCAACACGCCTGCTTCGTCGGTGAGGATGTCTCCGAAGATATTCCCCGTCACCATGACGTCAAACTGACTCGGATTTCGGATGAGGTGATAGGCACACGCATCAACCAGAATATGATCCATCTCCACATCGGGATAATCCTGGCCAACCTTTGTCGCAACTTCTCGCCAGAGTTTTGAACTTTCCAGCATGTTTTCCTTCGCCACAGAGGTTAGTTTTTTAGAGCGCTTTCGTGCGAGTTCAAAACTAGCGCGCACCACACGGTCAATCTCCCGCGTCGTGTAAGAAAGCGTATTGCATCCGCGTTCTCCGTCTGCGTGCTTCTCGATGCCGCGTGGCTCGCCGTAGTATAAACCGCCAGCCAACTCACGAATCACGATAAAGTCTAACCCCTCACCGATAACCTTGTCCTTAACCGGCATAACGGGTGCCAACGCTTTTCTCCCACGAATTGGGCGAAGGTTCACAAAAAGGTCGAGTTCTTTGCGAATTGTTCCGACTGCGCGTTCGGGACGTTCTGCGCTCGGTACGTCATCCCACTCCGGTCCCCCCGCCGCACCGAATAAGATTGCGTCGGATCTTCGGCATAGCTCTAGCGTTTCAGGCGGCAGGGCTGTGCCTTTTTCATCGATCGCACAGCCGCCGAGAAGCCCGTATTCGTAGTCAAAGCGATATCCATATTTATCTTGGATTGTATCTAATACCCGAATCGCTTCGGCGGTGACTTCTTGACCAATTCCATCTCCGGGTATTACGGTAATTTTTGCGTTCATTGATTTTTCTCCTTCAAAATCTCCCACTCTCCTTCTTCAACAACGAGAGGAATAATATCCCCAACAATCTCTTCAGTTCGTTGCTCGTTCCATAATCTCCGTCATCCGAGCGACAAACGCAGGGGGGTTTTCCATATTCCCGTCAACTAGCAACGCGCCTTCATAAAGCTGTAGAATGCAGTTTTTGATAAGTGTTTCATCGCCTTTGTTCTGGTTGAGTTGAGCGAGATTTCTTATCAACGGATGGGAGGGGTTGATCTCCAGGATGCGTTTGGATCCAGTGAAATCCTGATTCATCATTTTCATCATCCGCTCCATATGGGTATCCATGCCGCTCGCTCCGACGACCAAGCTTGCCGCCGAATCGACCAACCTTTTGGATGCGACCACATCCTCAACCTTATCGCCGAGCGTTTCCTTGAAAACGGTAATTAACGGTTTGGTCTCGTCCTCGGTCAGGGCATCCCTCTGGCTCTCGTCATCCGCCTTGAAGTCTATATCCGCCTGTTCGATGCTCTTCAGCGGCTTTCCGTCATACTCAAGCAGATGGGGCATATTGAACAGATCCGCAGGATCGATGAAGAACAGCACCTCAATCCCTTGCTTTTTGAAGTATTCCAAATTCGGATTCCGTTCTACCGCATCTCTGTTATCACCTGACAGGTAATAGATCTCCTTCTGATCTCCCCCCATACCGGCAACATAATCCTTCAAGGAGGTAAACTTACCCTTTTCCGTTTTAGTTGATTCAAACCGTAAGAGGTCGATTAGTCGATCTTTGTTGGCAAAATCTGAGCCAACACCTGTCTTAAAGAGCAGACCGAAGTTCCTGAAGAATTTCCCGTACTTCTCGGGGTCATTTTTCGTCCAATCTTCCAGTAGAGAAAGGATTCTGCCCGTTAAGATCTCCCGGATTTTTATCATCACAGGACTCGATTGCGTCACCTCGCGGGAAACATTCAAGGGCAAGTCTTCGGTATCGACCACGCCTGACACAAAGCGAAGGTATTCGGGCAGGAGTTCTTTGCAATCATCCTGGATAAAGACCCTACTCGAATAGAGGTGCAGCGAGTTCAGATCCTCCTCCCTGAAAAATCGGAGCGGTGGCGTTTCAGGGATAAAGATCAGGGCTTTGAAGTTCACGCGCCCTTCGAGAGAAAGATGCAGGTGGCCAAGCGGTGGGTTGAAGTCGTTGGAGATGAACTTATAAAACTCATTTCGCTCTTCTTCCGTCACCTCATTTCTGTTCTTATGCCATACAGCGCTGACAGTATTCACCTGCTTACCATTGACGGAAACTGGGAAATCGACAAAATTGGAGTATTTCTGGATAATCTGCTCAACCCGATACGATTCGCTAAACTCCTTTGCTTCATCTTTCAGCTTGAACAAGATCTGGGCGCCCCTTTGTGGCCGTTCAATTTCCTTGATGGTGAATTTGCCCTCGCCTGTCGATTGCCATCGGAATCCTTTTGAGTCCGCATCTGCGTGGCGCGTTTCAATCGTGATTTCATTCGTGAGCATAAACACGGAATAAAAACCGATACCGAATTGACCGATCAGGTCGGCGTCAAACGATTTGTTTTCTTCCTTCATTTGCTGCAAAAACTCTAGTGTGCCTGAACTGGCAACCGTGCCGATCCTTTCGGTCAAATCGTTCTTCGTCATGCCGATGCCTGTATCCGTGATCGAGAACGTCTGTGCATTGGAATCAACGGCGATGTCGATCCTTAACGGTGCCTCAGGATTCAGGATATTTTTATCCGTCAACTGCCTGAAACGTACTTTGTGCAAGGCATCGGAAGCATTAGAAATCAGTTCACGGATGGCGACTTCGGGATGGGTATAGAGCGAATTCACAATGAGATGCAGGAGTTGTTTCATCTCCGCTTTATACTCAAATTCCTGGATTTGTTCGGTGTTGTTGTTATCAGCCATGATTCAAATTCTCCTTTCTGTCGTAGCTTTGAAGGAAGTAAAAGCGAGATTTCAGTTGATTGTGAGTCTGTTGATCGCATGTGAATTTAGCTTCTTGTTGGGATAACTCTTGACGGTAAAGCCAACTTAGGCGATCTCAATGGTTTTCTTGCGTACCATCTTTCTCTTCCCACCACTTGATCCAATGTGTTTTGACTTGGGGTGGACTGAATGCGCCCGGGTTTGTGATAATCTCGATCCCAGTGATTGCTTGAAGCACAAACCCCCAAGGCAGGTTGTCTATCTCGTAACGAGCGATGATAAAAGGAATCGCCGGATATCCTAACTTCCGGTATGCGGGGTAGTCGAGATGGTCCTTCATATTTGAACTAAATATGACGCCTTGACAGTGTTTTTCCCATTCTTTCGTATGGATTTCAAAGACTTCGGTGGTGTTCATGCAAACACAGTCCTCATTTTTCATTGCATACACCTTTCCATCCAGGCTTCTGGTGCATCTTTCCAGATGGCGTCAAAGCCCTTGCGAAAGACGCACTATATCCAGGCTCAACGCCCGCAGGTCTTGGGGCTCATGGTCGTGTACGGGGTCCTTACTAGAGCGCAGGCGCTGCCCTCCATTTTACTACATTCGCAAGTTCGAGTCAATCCTAAAAATTGATAACCTTCAGAACCTCACAGTAGCACACGGGGAAACATGCGCACCCATCGTCGTTGATGATGCGGTAAGTCGTTGACCGCTGTCGTCGGACTTACGCGACTCGTTACGCTATCTGAGGCCGGAATCATCACATTTTTAATTAAGCGAACATCGTCTTTAGGTTGTAAAGGGGTCATGATTTGGTCTCCACCTCCGATTCGGTCCTATACTGAGTTCAAGAAAATGCTATACTTTTCCATGGCGATTTTTCTCAAATTCTTGTCACATCAGGGTTGGGGACTTGTGCCTTTTCAATTCCCAATCCAGTAAAATCAAGGGTCGAGCAATGCTCGCCACCAATTTTCGCCAGAGCCCAGAATGTAACAGATTATCAGATAACGGTGATTTTTTCAAGGGCTCATTTTATACCAATCTAAACCTTGCGAAGGTTTGAAACCTCCGCAAGGTTTTTGTGGCGGATTGATCGAAAATGGGTATTAGCCACTTTTCTGATTGAAAGTTCTGTAAGAACATGATAAGATACTCACTATCATTTGGATCTGGGTGGGTTCGCCATGAAAAATATATTAGTGATTGATGATGATGAAAAGATCTGTTGGGCTTTCGAGCAATTTTTAAGGGACGAAGGCTACCGACCGATTATCGCCAATAATGCGGAGGAAGGCTTGCGGAAGATTCGGTCGGAAGCGCCTGACGTCGTTCTGCTTGACGTGCGACTGCCAGGCATGAACGGACTCGAAGCGTTGAAACAGATCAAAGCCCTCCAGCCGGAGGTCATCGTGATCGTGATGACGGCGTATGATAGTGTGGAGACGACTATTCAGGCAATGCAGTTGCATGCGTTTGATTTTATCCCAAAGCCGATCGATTTGGACAACGTGAAAGCGATTATTGATCGCGCCACACAGATGCAAGTTGAGCGCAGCAAAATCCCGCGCAGCGGGGTCGTTCGTAGTGAGTTGCCTTCGGTGGACGCTGAACTACCGGCGCAGTCACAGGAACATCGCCTAGTAGGAAAAAGTCCGCAGATGCAGGAGATTTATAAACTGATTGGGATCATGGCGAGCAACACAATCACGGTGTTTATTGAAGGTGAAAGTGGGACAGGAAAAGAGTTAGTTGCACGTGCAATCCATTCCAATAGCCTGCGCAAAGACAAACGCTTTGTGACTGTCAATTGTGGTGCGCTTCCCGACGACCTGCTGGAAAGCGAACTCTTCGGATACGAGGCGGGTGCGTTCACAGGGGCGAGCGCCAAAGGTAAGCCGGGCAGGTTCGAGCTCGCAGATGGCAGTACGCTGTTTCTCGATGAAGTCAGTAATATGAGCCCGGCGCTGCAGGTGAAATTACAACGTGCCTTGCAGGAACAAGAAATCGAAAGGCTTGGTGGTACAAGTCCACTCAAAGTGGATGTGCGTATTATTGCCGCAACAAACCAGGACCTTGCGGAAGCGGTCAGGCTCGGACGATTCCGTGAAGATCTCCACTATCGCTTCAGGCTGCTTTCAATCAATCTCCCACCGCTGCGTGAGCGAGCAGAGGATATCCCACTGTTGGTCGATCATTTCTTGCAGATGGTCAGCATCGAACTTGGGCAGAATGTTCGGGGCATTTCGAGTCGATGCAGGGAACTCTTGCAGCAGTACGATTGGCTGGGAAATGTACGAGAATTGGAGAACACAATCAAAAGCGCCGCGGTGCTATCGCGAGCGGACGTCATCCTGCCGGAACACCTCCCGCCCGAGATCCTCAATTACAAAGGCAGAAGGCAATCGGCCCAATCCCGCTTGGAGATGGCGCTTGAATCGATGCTGAAAGAAACTGTCAAGGCCGCTGTAGCGCAAGACCACGGTTCATTATACGATGAAGTCATCAATGCCGTTGATCGCACACTCATCAAGCTCCTACTTGAAGAGGTCCGAGCCAACCAGACAAAATCGGCAAAGCTGCTGGGAATCAGCCGCACAACACTGTTACAAAAGATTAAGAAATTGAGCCTCGAAGTGAACTCGTGAAACGTGAATCACATTTTACATTTCACGCATCAAAAGTTGTACAATTCTCCGTACTTTGACCGAAGATAGCGGATATACGGTTCAATGTGCAGCGGTCCCCCGGTGACGCGCTTAATCAGTTCAGGTGCAGTGTATTTGCTGCCGTGCTGGTAGATGTTCTCCTTGAGCCAACCGTGCAATGTGCCAAATTCCCCCGCTTCAATCTCGCTCGCAATCTCAGGGTGTGCATTCAAACCGGTCTCGAAGAACTGCGCCCCCAAGATATTGCCCAATGTATAGCCTTGGAAACTGCCGCCAATCGTACCGCTATACCAGTGAACATCTTGGAGCGCACCGTCCCGATCGTCTGGCGGGACGATGCCAAAATCCGCCTTAAAGCGTTCATACCACGCTTCGGGCAGATCTTTCACGGCGAGCACCCCTTCAAGCAGATCCAACTCAAAATCGAAACGCAACATGACGTGCAGGTTATAGGTCACTTCATCGGCGTCCGTGCGGATAAGTGAGCGTTCCACTTTGTTGACCGCCCGATAAAATGTCCCTATCGGTACATTCCCAAGTTGATCAGGGAAGACCGATTGAAGTTTGGGATAGAAGAAGTTCCAGAAGCCCCGGCTTCGCCCGACGACGTTTTCCCAGAGACGCGATTGACTCTCGTGGACCCCCGACGATGTCCCACCGCCAAGCGGCAGCCCCTCGAAGTCCATGCAAATGCCCTGCTCATACAGTGCATGCCCTGCCTCGTGCGTCATACTGAACAGCCCTTCGCTCAGGTCATTTTCCTTCGTGCGGATGGTGATGCGAACATCACCGAGCGAAAATTTGGTCATAAACGGGTGGTGAGTTTTATCGTGTCGTCCGCGTTCAAAGTCATAACCGAAGCATTTGATCACGTCGGCGGCAAATGCAATCTGCTGCCCTTCGGGAAAAGTTTGGCGCAGACAACTGTCATCAGCAGTCGGTTGAGCGGTAATCGCCCGCATAATCGGTGCCAGTTGTTCGCGTAGTTCGGCAAAAAGCGGGCGGATGGTCGAGACTTTCATACCCTCGTCGGCAAAGTCGATTAGAGGGTCCGCAACGTGCTCATAGCCGGGAAAGAAATCCGCGAGCCGTCGGCTCAAGTCAAGCGTCTTTTCGAGGTAAGGCTGCACAGCGGTAAAGTCATTCTCCGATCGGGCTTTCGTCCAGACTTGGTACGATTCAGCCGCGTGGTTCTGGAATTCCGCCGTGAACGATGGCGGCACCTTTGCAGCTCTCTCGTATTCGCACCGAGTGACGCGAATTAGGCTTGCATCATCTGAGTCGTAGGGCAGACTCTCCTCATAGCTGCACAACGCATCGAGCAGCTTGCCGATAGACGGATCAGCAAACTTCTCATGCGCGAGGCGACTGAGCGTGGCAATTTGACGACCACGGGCAGCTACACCGCCCGGCGGCATGTAGGTAGCCTGATCCCAGTGCAGCAGCGAAGCCGCTGACCCCAAGTCGTTAATTTCAATCAGGCGTATCTTGAGCTCTTGTAGTTTGGACTCCAAAGGTTGTTCCTCCTAAAATCTTGAATATCAACAGGAAGGCGACCAGCAGTTGATTCCTGCGGGTGTGTTCTTCAACATCATCGGCTTGGTTATAAGTCCTGTATCGAGAAGATTGTGGCGGGATAACCGTCCTTCACGAGTGTGCACTATGTCCAGCAAGATATGGTCTGAGCTCTGCCGCTAAAATGCCACCCTGTCGTCGAATCTGCGGCGGTGAAACCGATAGATCTAAAACGGTTGAAGCAATCCGGGTGAACGTCCGTCCACCGTCCAGGATCAGGTCAACGAGATCGCCGAGTTGGGCGTATACTTCTTCTGCTGAAGTTGCCGGCGGTTCGTCAGATTTGTTTGCGCTTGTTGTCGCTATCGGCTTGCCAAAACGTTGGAGAAGCGCCAGCGCCAATGGGTGATTCGGCATGCGCACACCAACCGTCTGCCCACCGGCAGTAATTTCGGGCGGGAGCTCTTTTGCCTCAACAATCATAGTCAACCCGCCCGGCCAGAACTTTTCAGCGAGTTGAAAAAAGGGTGGCGTCAAATTTTGGGCGACACGCTCGACATCGCCAATCGATCCAACAAGAATCGGAATCGGTTTGTCGATTGGCCTTCCCTTCATCCGATATAACTTACGCACAGCCTCCGGTTGGAATGGCTGGACGCCGATGCCGTACACGGTATCGGTCGGGAAAGCAACCACATCGCCACGGTTCAAGAGCGCAACCGCTGGATCAATGAATGAATCGTCGAATGGGTTCATGACTTGATGAGTTCAGGAGTTCAAGGGTTCATTATAGTTCAAGGTTTTCAAGGTTTTCCACGTTTTACGCATTACGCTCTACGCCTCATACAATTGATCCGGTGGCAGAGGCGTTGAGATCTAGCCCGTCCCGAAATCCTTCCTGATACTTGTGATACGCTGCCCCGGCGATCATCGCGCCGTTGTCGGTACAGAGTTGAATCGGCGGATAGTAAACCGCTGCCCCAATCTCAGCGCCAGCCTCACGCATTGATTGGCGTAATTGGCGATTTGCTGCAACGCCCCCGGTCAACGTGATGGCTCTGGCGTCTTTCGCTGCTGCGGCTCGGATTGTTTTCTGCACAAGCACCTCCACCACCGCCGCTTGAAAGCTCGCCGCGATGTCCTCGATTGGCGGCAACCTTCCCGACGCTTTCGCTTTCTCCACGAAATATCTGACGGAGGTTTTGATCCCACTGAAGCTGAACTGATAATTATCCCTGTCAAGCATGGGGCGGGGAAAGTCGATTGCGGTGCTGTCGCCCTCCTTCGCCAAATCATCAATGATCTTACCGCCGGGAAATCCGAGCCCGAGGTACTGCGCCACCTTGTCATACGCTTCACCGGCAGCGTCATCTTGCGTCGCGCCGAGAATCTCATACTTCCAGCCCTCCTGAACCTCAACCAAAAGTGTGTGCCCGCCCGAAACAGTGAGGCAAACATGTGGAAAGGGAAGTTCTTCGTGCGCCATGAAGTTCGCGTAGATGTGCCCCTCAATATGGTTGATTCCCAGAAGTGGAAGGTTGTAGCAGTATGCCAGGGACTTCGCGGCGGCGACGCCAACGAGGAGTGCGCCGATTAAACCGGGACGGTTTGTCACAGCAATCGCCCCGAGATCGCCGAAGGTGACGTCAGCTTCTTTCATCGCTTGATCGACGATGTAATTAATCGATTCGATATGTTTGCGCGAGGCAAGTTCAGGGACAACCCCGCCGTACTTCGCATGCAGGTTGATTTGCGATGATATAATGTTGGATCGGATGTTTCTGCCGTCGGCGACGACCGCAGCGGCAGTTTCATCACATGAAGTATCAATGCCAAGAATGTCCATCTGAACTCCTTCCACGTTTGCTGCTCATCATCTGACAAGACCGACTTTCCCAATTTTCCGAACCGTTTCCTCGCCCTGAGTTGCAGAGATAACGTAAATATAGATGCCGCTAGCAAGTGGCTCTCCTCGGCTATCTTTACCATTCCACTGAAAGAGCTCTTTTTCAATCACATTCTGGCGAATGGCTGCGTAGACCAGATCGTTGGCGATATTAAAGATTTCGAGCTCCACTTTTTCAATTTCAACAATCTTTTCAACTTCAACAGATCGTATGTAATCAAAAGTCACGCTGGTATGTCGTCCTGCACGAAAGGGATTAGGGAAAGCACGAATTTTGGACAATTTTAATGTGCCAGATTCAGCCTCAACAGCGTTGACAGCCAGAAGATATGAATCAACATCGCTAAAACCAGATTGGGCTTCAACTGAAATGTAAAGCGTACCCGTCTGCTCCGGCCGAAAAACGATCCGATGTTCGGTGAGTCCAATCCTTTCCCCATCGGCAATCTGCCGATCGCTTGCATCACGCAGCGACATTTGGTAATCGACCGTTTCGGGAATATCCGCTAGGGTAATTACGATTGCTTCCCCCCGTATCGCACCGAATTGGTAAAGATCACGCACATCCTTCTCATCGAAAATGAAGGATTCGTAGGTCTGGTTGAACTCAATGCGGAAGGCAGTCTCCAGATCGTTGTTTGGTTCATACGTATCCCCAAACGAAACGGAAATCAGCATCGTCTGCCCCTCAAACCCGATGTTCGTGATGGCGATTGTCGAAACCGTCCCATCGTTTGCATTGCTGTTGGGGTCGGTCGCGGGGGTAAAAGATGTTTGGTTGTCATCAGCGGAGTACGCTGCACCATCCGTGATGAAGCGGGTATTGATGAAATCTGGATTGTCCGGATCGATGCCGAAGTGCTCCGAATCGCTGGGATCTTCGAGCCAGATCTGCTCTGCCGCGTTAACAAACCCAGGGGGACGCACCTCCGTTTCATCAATGTGCCAGATGAGAATACCAGATTCGGGCAAATGGGTATCATACACCGCGCCCGAATCCCGGTAGCGGTTTTCAATGAGAAAAAACTCGATACCATTCCCAAACTCGTCAACCTTTTCAGGAATGTCGATTTTGAAAAGCTTATCCTTGCCTGGCAGCAGCTCAAAACTTGGGATGGACAAATTTGGGACATTCTCTTTAATCTCAAAGGGTTTAATCCAACCCAATCGTCCGTTTTCAGGACGAGCATCGAAATCCCATTTCAGGTAGCCGATTATATGACTCGGTTGTAAACCGTTTCCAACCCCATCGACGATTTCCCCCTGATAGGGACCAAATGCGCCCATCAACCCCCACTTGTGGTCACGGGGATCGGCGCCCCCGGTTCCATATACGTCGGGAGCGCCGAAATCGTGAAAAAACTCGTGAAAGTAGATGCCGAGATGTGGGTTATCAAAACTCGGCTCTTCGGCGGCAACAACGGCGGTACTCACGCGCACACCGTCGAATTCTCTGTTGATATTATTCGTCAAGATCGACCAGATATCATCATGCTGTAAGGTCAATGCCTCGTCATCCCCTGCATGGATGACAAAAACGTGATCCACCACCCCATCTTTGTCGCGATCATACGCCGAGAAATCAACAATGTCATCAACCGCTGCACACGCCTCACGAACGAGTTCTCGGTAACGTCTGAGGTCGGTCCGCCCCTCACCATAATATACCATCGGCTTTTCTGCACGGACCCATTCGTTACCTTTGGGAATTACACCGCCCATCGGTCCGGATTGGACATCCATCTGTCCGTAAGAAATTTCTTTGTAATAGGTTGTCAAGGAAACGCTGTTCTCAGCAAAGAGAAATTGATTAAACTCGGCGTTTGATCGCTGGCCAGGTTGATCAGAGAAGTCAACCTTAATCGCGAGGACGTACTCGATACCATCTGATTGTAAGACGCCCTGCTTGCGAGCGAGGCAACAGCCTTGTAAAATGTTAAGGAATTGAGCGGGATTTGTTCTTGGCTTCGGCGTCCATTTGTTTGTAGTGGGATTGTAGTCGTAAAAGAGATGGGGGTTTGGCGGCGCTGCAATGCAAAGATGAGTAAAACAAAAGAAAAATATGATGCCTGAAGTGTGAAACATGAGATGTGATGCGTGACGTGTCGCGTATTGCGTAAAACGTAATGCGTAAGAGAATGGGGAAATGAAGAAGCGGAGAAGTTGGTAACTTCTCATTGTTCTCCATTCTTCCAACCTTCCAATCTTCCAATTTTCCAATCAACTACTCCTTTCGAGCGAAGATGCCAATCGTTGATTGTCGCTCACACAGTTGCCGGTGGCAGCAGAGAACCCGCCGCCGGCAACTTCCGTATGATACTGAAAACGAAAATGAAAACATCCGCGTTTAGTATCTCGTCCAAAAAATTGACGAAGCGATCAACGTTCCGGTTCAATCTGTATCACAAACAAGGGGGAAAATGGAAAAATAGGAAACGTCAGGCGGGAAATATGATGCAGGGGACGTGAACCATAGGCAGATCTCATTTACCCCTGGCGCCGTCTGTCAGTGAGTGCCTTCCAGGTCGGACCATTTGAAACGGGGTAATCTGTCAGCAGTTTTTGGCGGGTAGTGACGAAGAAAAGGGGAAATTGGAAAGTGGAACTTACCTTTCGCATGATCCGGGATGAGGTTTCACAAATTAAGTTCCAAAGGCACATGAATGGTGTGCCCTCGTGTGAAATTCAAAATACCAATCATCAAATGATGCGAAAGATCAGTGGAAAGTCATCGCTCGGGCTGTAAGAAATACACATGCGAATTATTGGGGATAAGCCGTTGCAAGGGCTATTACCGCATACGAAGTGACAAGCACCGGATCGCGTTCCATCCAACGACTTACCTCATTTTGCCAAAAACCTTGAGGGGTTTGTTCGTCCATCAGTTTTTCGGCTAACTCCCTATACCAATCATGAGAGACGCCCTTCGCATCGACAATGATGGGTTCACCATAGGTCTTCAGCGCCTTTGCCATCGTATGATAGTTGTAGAAAAGTCCCTGTTTCTCCATGCCGTAATTTTCTTCAACCGTGAAATGTTTCTTGATCCAATCCACCGCTTCCTGCACACGGGAGTCATTTTTGTCAACCTTGGCATAGATGAAACTCAACACCCCGGCGTAGGTCATGCTGGCGTAAGATCGGTGATTCCCCGCTTTGCTCTCGCCATCAGGGGCATAGATAAAGCCACCATCGTCCCCCGCCCAATTCTGATCATTGGTCTCGCTGCGATTCTGACATCTTTCGAGGAATTTGATCGCTTTGTTCCACACCTCTGGGTCATCAGAACCGCTCTCCTTGAGCCCCTGGATGGCGAAACTCATATTGGAGAGATCATGAACGGTTTCCCGACTCCCATAGCCGATTCCCCCAAAGTAGACATCGCTTTCATCTGTCACCTGTAGACTTTTAATGAAGCCCTGCGCGTCGGCAATCGCTCCGTCATATTCAGGATTCTTCGTGGATGAGAGCGCCATGAGCGAAACAGATGTATTATAATTCGGCAGGGCAGGTTGCTTGTCGATGTCATAAATCCCGCCATCGGGCTGCTGCATCTTCAGCAACGCTTTGATGGATTTCTGGATGAAGGGGTGATCGGCTTCCGCGTACTCATTTTGTGGGTGACGCAGAAAGGCTGTGATTGCCAAAGCCGTCAAACCGGGGTGATTCCTAAAAAGCCCATCCGCCTTCTGCTGCGTTTTCAACCATTCCAGTCCCCGGTCAATGGTTTCCAGAACTTTCGGATTCAAATCCTGATAGTCAGGGCTGGCTTGGGCATTGCCGTAAAAGGACTGGCTGAAAAAGATCAGTGCTAATAAAATGGTGACTTGTTTAAGTCTATTCTTCAACGTCATGTGTTGTGTAACCTCCATTATTTTTTGCTGTATTTTTGCTGTAAATGAGAGAATGTAGACCGTCAGAAACATGGAGCAAACAGTATGCCAATATCTGAATACCGTACTTATTTAGGAGTGGTAGAGCAATATCCAAGCTAACGTTCAATAAATGAACAGAGGTGTTCATAAAATAACCGAATCCCCTTAAAACTGCACAGCCTCCCCTGTTTCTGAGGAGCGCATCGCCGCATCGTAAATCTGCATGGTGCGTCTGACTTCTTCTGGCTTGACGATGAGTTCTGCCCCTTTGTTCAGGACATCGGAAATATTTTGATAGTAGGACTTCCAAGAACCTCCGACGCTCTCAATCACAAGTTCGCGCTGCTCGCCGCCCGCTTCCGTCCAGACTTTCGCGTAGTTAGCGGGGTCTTCCTCCGCCGCGTCAATGTTTCCCTCCACCATCGGTCGTTCTTGCGCGTCTAATCCATACTTAATCAGTCCCCCGAGCTCGCCGAGGACGTACCAGTGCGGCTTCTCGGCCTTCGCTAGGTTGCTAATCTCTATCTGATAGCGCACACCGTTCTCGAACTTTATCAGGAGGTTCGCATAGTTGCCGATGTCGATGTCCCACCGCGTATCATAATGAATATCGCAGAAAACGGTTTTGACCGGCACAGAGACAAGTTGCAGGGCTTGATCAATGAGGTGGGCAGGCCAATCGAACAGGATGCCACCGCTCTGTTTTTTGACGCCACGCCAAGTTCTCGGCGGGCTGTATCTCATGATGGCAACTTGAAACAGGTACGGCGTCCCAAGCAGGCCATCCACAACCACCTTTTTAATGGTCAGATAGTCCCAATCCCAACGGCGGTTGTGGAAGACACTCAACAAAACGTTGTTGCGCTTGCTTGCTTCGATCATCGCATCTGCTTCTGCGGCGTTCATGCACATGATCTTGTCCGTGACGAGGTGTTTCCCGGCATCCATTGCTTTGATTGCGAGCTCCGTGTGTGTGTCGTGCGGCGTTGCGAGAATAACGAGGTCTACGTTATCGTCCGAGATAGCCTGATCGATGGTTTCATAGATTTTTACGCCGGGGTAGTCTTGCGCGGCGGCTTGGCGCCTTTCGGCGTTCCGTGACGCAATGGCGTAAAGGTTTAGCCCATCTGCCAAACCGACAAGGTAGGCGTGAAAACATCGTCCGGCGTAGCCGTATCCGATAATTGCTGTGTTGATCATAGGGTACTCCTTTGCTTGTGAAATCTCTTTATCTATTTTTTATAGATCATTTTTCCCCAACTCAGCACAACCCCCAGCAGATTCTCATCCCATTCCATCAACAATTGATATGCTTCCGCAACCTTCGTCCCCGGCAACCGGTGGGTAATCAACGGCGCAACGACGATACGATGCTGGGCGATAAGTCGAAGCGATAACTCCCAATCGTCGCGGGTTGTCCAAAAGTTTGGGGAAGAATCCTGACGCGGGCGAACAGAATTATGGGCGCCAATAACGTTCAATCCCTTTTTGTGGACATCGCGGTAAAAATTCACGCCCTCCGTTTCACCACGTGTACTGGCAAGCAGAACAACCCGTCCACACCACCCCGCTAGTTTGAAAGCGGTATTAATCACTTCCGGATGACCGGTCGCTTCAATGACAACGGCCGGGGCTTTTCCTTTTGTTATTTCGGCAAGCTGTTGATCGAAATCGCCAGCCCCTGGGTTCAGGGCATAATCCGCTCCGACGTCCGTTGCAAGTTTTAAGCGGCTATCGGCGAGATCCGCACCTATCACGGGCAATGCGCCACTGAGCTTTGCAAGCTGCATCGCAAACAGGCCAATCAAACCGCCGCCCAACACGAGAACCGGCTCTCCAAGCTCAATCCTAGCTTTCCGAACCCCTTGCAGAGAAATGATGCACAGGTTGAAGAAAACCGCTTCCTCCGAGGGGAGATCTGTTTCCATTATCTTGATCAGGCTATCCGCCGACGCTGTAAAATGGCTTGTGTGTCCTCTTGATGAGGCGACGCGATCGCCGATGTCAAAACCACTAACGTTTGCGCCGGCATCAATAACCCTACCAATATTACTGTAACCGGGATATGAAGGGTAATTTCCCTGTGCATTGGGAAGTCCAAGCAGGAAAGCCCGCTCCGTGCCTGGACTAATCAGGGAACATTCGGTTGCCGCCAGAACTTCATTATTGCCCATAGGCGGGATGTCAAACTCTTCTATCTCAACCGTCGCTTGGCTGGGCCAAACGACTCGCTGTCCTTTCATCCGTTCCTCCTGATTGAAGTGTTATACCCGTCTGCTCCAGGGTACAGGACGCAGTCATATGCTGTTTAGTATACAACATGTCCGGTTAAAGGTCTACGATAAAATGGAGCGCTTATTTGTGAACTCTTTACCGACTTTTGGCAGCGGAATTCTCCTCTGCTGCCTCACAGAAAAAACGCTGACGATATCAACCGGTTAAACGTATTCTTCGTCCCCATCGTCGAAAATATGACATCAGGTTGGTTGCGTATTTTTCATTGGTTTCTGACTGACTGTCAACGGCTAAAAACTGAATGGATCTTGATTCGGAGGAGTGTATATGAAGAACATCGCCGCAATTGTCATTAAAGAGTTAAACACCTACTTTGCCTCACCCATCGCCTACTTCGTGTTCTTTATTTTTATAGCGGTTTCCGGGTTCCTATTCAGCGAAGTACTGTTATATTACGCCCGGAATCAGTATTCAACGACTAATGTGATGTGGGCCTGGTTTAACAGCGTCAGCGTCACCCTCCTCTTTTTCACCCCGGCTTTGACGATGAAACTTTTTGCAGAAGAAAAGAAAACAGGTACAATCGAACTACTGATGACTTCTCCGCTCAAAGATACCGAAGTTGTCCTTGGGAAATTCTTGGCGAGTTGGATTATGTTGTTCGTTATGCTGCTTTTAACCCTGATTTTTCCGTTGGTAACGACTCGATTCGGTGATGTAGACATTGGACCGATTATTAGCGGATATTTGGGGTTGCTGCTGCTCGGTTCGACCTTCCTCTCGCTCGGTGTGATGATATCTTCGATGACGAAAAATCAGATTGTTGCTGCTTTGACCAGTTTCGGTCTGCTACTCTCTCTCTGGCTTATCGGTTCCTTGTCGAATCGTGGCGGAACGATTGGTGATTTCTTGGGGTATCTGTCTCTCACCGAACACTTCAGCGATTTTTCGCGAGGGACTGTCTCCCTCAAGCACACAGTTTACTATCTGAGTTTCGCCATCGTCTGTCTTTTCTTTACGGTTAAATCATTTGAATCATCAAAGTGGAGGTAATTTTGATGCTTAAAACAAGTGCACCAGAAGATGCAAAATCACGAACAGGCGATAAGTTGGCACCTCTGCTGGGTTTTCTCACGCTCATCCTTCTGTTTGCAACACTGTCGAGCCTATTTCTACATCAACGCCTCGCCTTCGGAATTTTCCTCGTTCTTGGAATTGCCTCGTTGACTGCTTTTGTCCTTCTGAGTCGGGGTGCGGTATTCCGCTTTTTTGTGAGCCGTCAAGCCCGCTACGGCGCAAACGTTGGCGTTTCCGTTTTGCTAGTGATTGGGATTGCCGTTATCGTTAATGTCATCGTCGCGCAAAGGTTCGATACATCCGCAGACTGGACGGCGGATAAGATATATACCCTGTCAGACCAGACGAAGAAAATTTTGCGTGGATTAGATCGAGAGGTTCGGGTAATAGCGTTTTTCAGTATGAACTCCGCCGATGAAGGATCTCGATCCGTGCGGGAACTGCTGGAGATATATCGGCGTGAAACAGACAAACTCCACATCGAATTCGTTGATCCGGTCGCAGACGCGCTGAAGTTTCAGGAATATGAGATTCAGTTTGATGGAACAACGGTATTCGAGAGCGGTGGGGTGCGGGAGCGCGTAACAACCATTGATGAACAGAAATTTACCAGCGCAATTCTGAAGGTCGTCCGTGATGAGGTCAAGAAGATTTATTTTTTGACGGGTCACGAGGAGCGATCCATTGATGATTTTGATAGGGTTGGCTACAACCAAGCCTCAGAGGAATTGGAAAAACAGAATTATAAAGTCGAGTCATTGATTTTGACGACACAATCAGAAATCCCCGTCGATTGTGTCGTCCTTATTATTCCCGGGCCAAAAGCTGCACTTACCCCACATGAAGTGAACGCGATCTCCAGGTATCTTGATAGTAATGGCAAATTGTTCTTGCTGCTTGACCCTTTAATCGCTTCAGCGGAGGATCCGAATCAGCCGTTGATTGATTTAATGGATCGGTGGGGTGTTACGGTGGGCAATGATTATGTCCTTGTTCTTGATCCACGTTTCCAATACGTGCTTGGAGGTCCTGCGGCACCGGTCGTTCTAGATTTTGAGTTTCATCAGATTACCCGCTTTGTCGCGCCAACTATATTTCAGATTGCTCGATCTGTTACGCTGAAAGAGAGGGTCAGACCAGATCTCAACATCAAATCCCTGGCAAAGACCATTGATCAAATTGGGGTGAGTTGGGGGGAGACAAAGCGTAAAGATGATGGCACGTTTGAGTCGGCTCCGGTCTATACAGAAGGCGAAGATACGCCGCCTCCGGTTTCTCTTGCCATCGCAGTCGAATTTGAGGAAGGTGACGCGACAACAGGGAATAATCAATCGCCCGATGCACCCAAGGAAACAAAAACCCGAATTGTTGTGGTGGGGGATTCGGATTTTGCCTCAAACGCATTTTTCAAGAGTCTCGGGGGAGGCACGCTCTTTCTGAATGCGGTGAACTGGCTGACTCTGGAGGAAAATCTGATTGCCATCCGCCCCATTGACCCGAGCGAGCGAAGTCTTCGCCTGCTAACGGGGGGCGAAGTGGCCTTTGTGCGAATGGTATCGATTTTTCTGATTCCGTTAATTATCTTTCTGATCGGCGTGGGGGTCTGGTGGCGACGGCGGTAAAACGTAATGCGTAAAACGTAATATTTGTCAAGTCCTACGTGTACGCTTTCGGATTAGCTTGAATTTGGTAAATTAAGGAGCTCATCGGCAGATCCACGGGTGGCGAATTTACCAAAGTCCATTAGGTATTCTCGATAATGCTGCGGATAGATTTGAATCGCAGCCTTAATTAACGGCACGAGTGTCATAATCTTCGAGAGTGAGCCGATGGGAACAATCTGCCGTTTGGTGATTGCGCCCATTACGTTGATCTCCCCCATCCAAAATTGATGGGCGACGTCGCCCGTCATGGCAAGTTCAACGTCGGGTTTTTCATCACATTCGCCGTAGTGGATGGCTTGCTCCCCGTTTCGCGCAACGAGCGTAATGGAAGCCTCTGGTTTTGTGCAAGTAAACTTTACTGCTAATTCCAGCGACCTCAATGCTTCCTGTGTTTGCGTATGAGATTTCATCCGCTCAAATAATCCACCGATGCAGGCGTAGAGTTCGTCCACAGTTTCAAAAACTGGCATGGCTGGAAATCCTTCCTTGACCCACAAATTCGCTAATCCCTCGGTTGTCGAGTTGCCTCGCCTTCACGTTTCATGCCCTAGCTCCACAGCCTATCGTGCGACCGTTCTTTATCCCATTCCGTCGTCGGAGCGAAGTATTCCGGATTGTCCGGGTGGAGATGTTCCTTGATGGCGTCTGGATTGAGCTCGATGCCGAGCCCTGGTGTCTCTGGCACTTCCATATACCCATCTTGGATAATTGGATTGGGAAGCCCGGTTACCAACTCATCCCACCACGGATTGTCAACGGAGTGGTTTTCCAAGACGAGGAAGTTTTCCGTCGCGGCGGCACAATGGACGCTTGCCATTGCGCAAACCGGCGTTCCTGCCATGTGTAGCGCCATGGCGACGCCGTGTTCTTGAGCGTGGTCGCCAATCTTCTTCGTCTCCAGAATCCCGCCCGATGTAGCGATATCCGGATGACAGACGGCAATGGCTTTTGCTTCAAACAGCTTCATAAACTCTTCTTTGCAGTAGATGTCCTCACCTGTGCAGATTGGTGTTGCACACGAGTTTGAAAGTCGGACGTACTGATCTGTGTACTGCCACGGCACCATATCCTCTAGCCACGCAAGATTGTACTTTTCCAAAGCCCTGCCGAGGCGGATACAGTCATCGATTCCGATATGACCAAAGTGGTCGGTCGCAAGCGGAATCTCGTAGCCGATGACTTCTCGCACGGTTTCGACGTACTCACATAAAAGCCCAATCCCTTTGTCTGTCAGACGGATACCGGTGAACGGGTGCATCAGGTTGCTCGTATCGAGATGTCCCGCCGGCGCGCAGAGGGTTCCCGGAATGTCTCTGACGAGCCCGATGCCAACGTCCATCTTCAAGAAGGTAAACCCATGGTCCATCCGTTCCTGAAGTTTCTTCCCCATCGCCTCGGGGTCTTTAAGTGTCGGCGTGTCGGAATAGCAGCGGATCTTGTCGCGGAATTTTCCGCCCGTGAGTTGGTAGCAGGGGACGCCGTAAGCTTTGCCGGCGAGATCCATCAGCGCCATCTCGATTCCGCATACACCGCCGCCTTGGCGTGCATGGGCCCCAAACTGCTTAATCTGGCGAAAGATCTTATCGACATTGCACGGGTTCTCTCCCAATATTCGACTTTTGAGTAACAGTACGTATGTTTTGCTCGCCCCGTCACGCACTTCGCCGAGTCCATAGATACCCTGATTCGTGTCCAGCTTGAGGATGGGGCCACCGGTTGTTGTTCTGGCGATGCGCATGTCGGTAATTTTCAGTTGAGATGGACGAGAATTTGTGTTCACATTTGATGAAATTTCTTCAGATGTCATTATATCTTCCTAAAACATATGTGACGGGTTGGGTAATGATATTGCCTTTTACGACGCCCCCTGAATTGTTATCTAGCCCAATGCCACCTCCATTCTTGCGAATCTCATTTCCTTCGATGGTCGCATCCGATGCGCTCAAATCAATGCCCGCTCCGTCATTTTTCGTGATTATGTTCTTCTTGTGGATGATCAGATTTGACGAACTGCCCTCAATGCCATTATCGCCATTTCCAGAAAGTGCCTGGCTACTTTTTCGTACGTTCTTCAACTCAGCGCCTTGAGCGCAACATCCAGTGCTGTCAGATGAGCCGCTGTCCGTTGCTCAAGGGGCCAACTTGTTGGCGTCTCACAAATCATGACATGATCAGAATGGAAGTGGTACAAATAAGCGACCAGCCCTGCATCACCCCAGGCAGGATCTACCTGAAAAACGCCATCAGCAATGGGCAGATCGTTTTCTCCCGCCTCACCATCAATCTGACCAATCTCTTCGATTGCACGAGTGACTTTGGGCCCAATCCACCCCTCATCGCGTTGACCTTCGTAAAGGTAAACGCCTATTGCTTCCCAATCTTCATGGAAGTCGATGCAGAAATCAAAACGCTGTCCTTCAATCGTTTCTTTGATAATGTCTACCTCAGCAACGCCTGTTTCTTCAAATGAGCGATTCAGATCTAAACCCCGCTTGTTCTCCCTCGTGTTATGCACATAACCGTAAGGATTAATACACGGTAAAATCAGGAATCTGAAACGTTGCAGCAAATCTGTGTTATCCCGCTCCAAGAAACGCAAAACCAACGTCGGCCCAGCGGGCTCGTCGCCGTGAATCCCCCCGGTGATCAGGATGTTTTTGCGCACATCTAGACCGTCCTCCAGCAAAGCACGATAGATGGGATAGTCGTCCACAACACCTGCGGTTTCTATCCGCATACAGGGCGACTTTAGGGATTTCAACCGTTCTGTGAAGCGAGTATAATCTTGACCACTCACTTTCCGTGCCCCCTTCTTGTAACTGCGTAATCGTTCAGGCCCAGGACGAAGAAGGATCCATGCCCCCCTGAACTCTTATACCAATTCTGATAAAGAGTCACGCATTGTTGAAACGAGGGAGCGAGCGGGCAAGCAGAAGAAGAAAATGAGCAAGTGAGAGCGTCAAGCTGTCGCTTCTCACTTGCTCACCTGCTCATTGTCTCTTCTTCCCTCACTTTCTCATTGTCTCTGCGCTTTCTGTCCGAATCGTGCGACAAAATTATTCAGAAACGGTATTACTAACGGCTAAAGTTCCTGGGTTTTAATCCACTCCGCGAAATCTGCGTTGATCTCCTCCGACCAACCCCCATCGATTTCACCGGGCGTATACTTCCCTTCCTGCAAGCGTTGATGCCCAAAGCGGTCACGCATGCGGATCTCCTCGGAGCGTTCAACGACCTCCTGCGCTAGGTGCGGCGGGATGAAAATGACCCCCTCGCGTCTGCCGAGCACGATATCTCCCGGAAGGACTGTCGTCTCGCCGATGCGGACAGGAATATTGATTCCCGTCAAAGTAACATCGGCGATGGCGGTGGGGTCAACCCCGCGTACAAAAGTTGCAAAATTCGGCAGCCTATAAATGCCGTCGAGGTCACGGATGCCTCCGTCAATTACCATACCAGTTCTGCTGCGTGCAAAAATCGCATTGCCGAGGTTGTCGCCCGCGAAAGTGCCGTTCTTCACCTTGCCAAACAGGTCGACAACGATGGTGTCATTTTCGACAAGGGTATCAATCACCCACGAGTTTTGTCCGCCGATGCGTTCATCTTTCTGCCCCTGTTCCGCGACGACGTTTTGTAAGTCTGGTCGTAGCGGAACAAACATGCACGTCACCGCCCTTCCGACCAAAACACGGTCTGGATGCAGGTTCACCCAATCCCCGACAAACTGAAAACGGTAGCCGCGCCCTTGAAGTACACCCCACGCCTCCTCGATCGTCACCTTTTTCATCCGTTCAAGAATGTCGTTCCACACGCGAGGTCTACCATCGGGAAAACGTTCGCCTTTCCATTCTTTGGTGATTTCGAGGATACTTTCTTTGTTGATGAGTTTCACGATTTCATTGTCCTTCCACGCTGAATGAAGATGGATGCGTTTCCTCTTTACTCAAGCCCTGCCTGTTTCCAAACTTTATCCAGCGATTCAGCGGCGGAGTTTGCGGCGTCTCGCGGTTCCATCGCGTTGACCTTCGCGCTGAAGGGCTCGGCCGTCACAGGACCGTCGTAGCCGATGTCGTTGAGAATTTGCATCAATTCGGCGAGTGGAATCACACCCGTCTCGGCAGGGAGGCAGCGCACGTTGTCGATCTGATCATCGGGGTCAATGCCCGTAGGAGCGTCGTTGATGTGGACATATACGACGTCCGCTTTGGAGAGTTTTCTGACGTCATCCAGCGTAGCGCGGCAGGTGTACCAGTGCCACATATCGAATAGCAGTCCGACGTTGCCCGTGCCGATTGCGGCGGCAAGGCCGAGCACGGCGTCCATCGTGTAAGTAAAAAGATACTTGGCCGATTTGCGGCTCGTCGCCGGACCGATAAACTCAAAGCCGAGCGAATGCCCATAATTCTTCAAGACCTCCGCAACGGGACGCAGCCGTTTGATGTGGAAATCCCAGTTCTCTTGGAAGGGGCGCTCATCCGAGCAGGGCGACACGACGGTCGTCGTGCGATGGCAGCCGAGGTCTGTGGCGAGTTTCGCCAGGTCGGGCAGCCGTGAGAGGCTTTCGTCGTACTCCGCGTCGCTGCCGCGATAGTTGACCGGCAGCCCCCAACCGCCCATCTTCAAGCCCGCCTCCGCCCAGAGATTTTTGACGTAATCAACGGAGTGTTCACCTGCCAGTGTATTCGCTTCGCCAATGTTAAGGTCTAGCCCCCCGAAGCCCGCCGACTTTGCCAATGCTAGCCCTTCCTCTATATTCGTCTGAATGGCGATGGCGCCAGGACTCAGGTTTTTGAACATGATCTATCCTCCTCTATCAAAGCAACGTTAATTTTCATATCCATCCTTTGTCGGTTGCGATTTCGGCTAATACCGTATCAAGTGACGGGGCGGCAGCCTCCATGACATTCTCCCCTCCAAGGTGCTTATGTTCAAGCGAAGGCAGCGGTAGTTTGTGACGTGCATCTGCTCGCCATCCGCCCCCCGTGATTCGCTGTGCATCCAGTATGCCAACCCCTCCAACCGGCGGCGCACCTCTGTATCGCGGATGAGTTCGCTGCGTCTATCGGTCAGGGCGGGCCGGTTGTGCTCCCGCTGCCAAGTATAGAGCAGGGCTTCCGTGCATTTATCGTAGAACTTAATTCGCTCATTCGGGAGCTCCGCGCTCCCTGGTGTCCGCCACCTCGTCCAACCCGTCGAACAGGACGATACACCATCCCGCCTCCAGATACGGCTGGAAGTAATCATCCGGCAGATCTAAGTGTGAAACAACGAAGCATCTCATCGCGATTTGCTCCGCTGTTTCACAGATTCATTGAGTTTTCCTCTGAGCAAAGATGGGGCTCTCCAGAAGCGTTTGAACTTCGTAGATTGACCCCTTGCGCTCGGCCTGGGGTTGGGGAATGCGAATGGGAGCGGGGACGACACGTGGCTGATTCGTTGGTTCGCCACGCAGGACAAGGGTTTTGAAAGTATTCCAATCGGCGCCGGACAACGGCCACGCATCAACGGCGTAGTACTGATAGAGCAGTAGACGGCGGGGTTTGTTGGAAGTGTTAGGCGCGGAGCCGTGCAGCGTGCGGACATGATGGATCGAGATGCCACCGGCCTTGACTTCGACGGGGACAGCGTTATCCGGATTGAAATTAGGATCTGTGACTGCACCGACGAAAACACCGTTCTGGTGATGGTCATAGATTGGACCTTTATGGGAGCCAGGAACGACCATCAAACAGCCGTTTTCGATCGACATATCATCAATCACCACGCCAACTGCCAGCAGATCGTCGTTTGTGTAGGGATAGAACGCCCAATCCTGATGCCATTCGACGGGACTGCCGAACTCAGGATATTTCATGTTGAGTTTGTTGCCATTATAGCTGACGCCAGGCCCAATCAATTGCTCGACGATGTCGAGAATGCGGTCGTGACGTAACGCCTGGTCATAGACAATATGATTCGATGCGGGGTTTTTGATCCGACGCACACGCGGGGCTTCGGAGGTATGCCCCGGTTCGAGGTCGAAAACATCGGTGTGTTCGGCGACCTCGCGGGATTTCTCGACAAATTCATCCGTGACACGACGCAGATCAGCAACCTCTGCCGCCGAAAGCACATTTTCGACGCCGAGGTAGCCGTTTTCATGGTAAAAGTTGATTTGTTGCTGTGTTAGCATGTGTAACTCCTTTCAGAAAATGTAAAGGTTTTCAACTCATCTCAATTTCAGAAATACTGCTGGCGATGGCAGCCTTCTCAAGAAGGGCGTCAAGGCGGGAAAGGCTGCGAATGGTCTTCACCTGCTTTACAACAGATTCGGGAATGTCACCAAATCTGATTTGCATGATTTTGAGGACATCTGCTCGTTTTGCCTTGAGTGCTCCACATTTCTCGCCTTGCTCAACGAAATATTCAGCAATTGTTTGTGCCATCTCTTCACCCTCCTTTCCTGCTTTTCTCTCTTTGATGCCTTGAGAGATAATTTCCATCTGGTGGTCGCCTGTGATAGATCAACAACACAAGATAATACATCGCTTGCGTCCACTGATAGACCTCTTCCTCCGGTAAATTCAATAATCTTTCGACAACACGTTTTAGGTTCTGTTGACATTTCAAGGGAGCCATATAAGAGTGGAGACAAAGCTGAGAAATCCAAAATAACGAATAGCTAACTTCTCAAACCGAGAGAAGATGCGGCGATACCATTTTATCTTGTTAATGAAACACTCAACCCGATGTCTCTCTTTGTACAGATGTTTGTCGTAATCTCTTTGATCCACACGATGACTTTTGGGCGGTATCACCGCAATCGCTCCATTCGCCTCAATAACCGCGATAAAATTGTCGGAGTCATATCCCTTGTCTCCAATCACATACTCGCTTTTATATCCAAGTATCAACGCTTCTGCTTCCGCTATGTCGTTTCTTTGACCGGGCGTCAGATGTATTCTTAGTGGATTACCCAGGCCGTCAACGGTGATGTGAATTTTTGTACTGAATCCCCCGCGAGAGCAGCCTAACGCTTGGTTTTCAGTGCCACCTTTTTTTTTCGGCACCCGCCGCACACGGGTGCGCTCGAATGATTGTACTGTCCACAATAAGCGACTCGATATCGGGGTCGGCGGCGAAGTGGTGGTGGATCTGTGTGAAGCCCCCTTTGTCGCACCACCGAGCAAAACGCTTATAGAGGGTGTTCGATTTACCATAGGTGTCTGGCAGAATCCGCCATTGAGCACCGCTACGGGTCGCCCAGAGAACAGTTTCGATAAAGCGGCGTGTTATCGCTTCGTTGCCAACATAGATGGTGGGACAAGTTAGAAGAAACGAGTATATCTTATTCCATTGGTCATCGGGTAAGGTTATTGGCATCATTCTTCTATTATGCCACAACCTTATACTCAAATGTCAACAGAACCTAGTACTTGAGTCGATGTTCCCGCCTGCCGCCAATCACAGCCACCTCGAAATCGTTCCCTGCAACGAGGTCCGGGAGGTGCATCCGACAAACGATGCCCCCTAATCTAATCTTCTCCATATCCTCTCCCATTTGATTAAGTGTACTGCCCACCGCCAGAAACTGCGCTTTTCGGCTGTCACTCTGAGGCTTTGCGAAGAATCTCGGCGTAAGAGATCCTTCACTTCGTTCAGGAGGACAGATGCCACCAAAAATGCATTTGATACGGCGTTGAGTATAACAGCATCTCCCACCAATAGTTTACCAGAATTTTGCGTTTTCCTCAACACTTTTTCTTCTTCTAAAAACTCTAATTACCCAGATTGATCCTGCCGGAGTAGACGCAATTTGCAAATTCTTCTTGACAACCAACTCAATCTACGTCAAAATATTCACATTTCAGGGTGTGCTGCACCATTTATACGCAGTTGAAACCGACACACCTGAGACAGTTGCAAACTCGCGTCGGCCCACCTGTGAGGCGGGATTGCCTATGTCGAGAACCAAAAGGATCTGATTGATTGCTATCGTGAGAACTTCATCTACATGCAGGGCGGGGGTGGTCTGGCGTGACCCCAAATTCATCTAACCTGGTAGCTGTCGGCAATTGAGTGGGATGACTTAAACTGTAGAGACCTGCATACAACGTCTCTACAATCTCTCTATGTTTCAATTCCACAGTATGAGTTTCACCTATGGCTCTTATTCTAAAACAACCGGATAGGGACTCAATCATTCTGAAACGCAGTCTTGCCGCGCGACTCTCTGGCCTGATTTGGCTTGCCGGGGCGGGGAGTATTATGTTCATGTTCAATGGGGACAACCGGATATGGATTGTTTTGCCCTGTTTCCTCATTGGTATACACCTCTTAACTTATTCCCCGCGGATTAAAATTCGGCTTCTGGAGCGCGATATCCTGTGGCAACGCCGCATCTTGCTCCTCTTTGCCCAGGAACGACCATTGCCATTTGCCGGGATTCGCTCCGTGAGGATTGGGGCTCATGGCAGATTCTTTAAGGTGTGGCGCCTTTATTTTTTTCTTGTGGATGCTTCAAGGCTCTCGATTACCCACTCCTATTTGTTAGACCGGATCGAAGCGCAGGGAGATGAATTGGCATGGGCCATCGGAAAGCCGCTTGTATATGAAGAGGGAAATCGCACAAGATAAAGAAAAGATAATGAAGGGATTCACAGATACCTATCGATTTTTCAGGATGCTCAATTTAGAAAAGGCACATGCCCGATTAGAGGAACAACAATCATCCAGCCCGAGTGGGTGATTGTGTAACGAGAAAGATTGGGATTTTACTGAAAAGGAGACACAACAATGCCCGGAGCAACAACACTCTACTTTCCGGAGGTCGGTCCTGTTTGGGAAGATTGGGTACAGGTCACCAACGTTGGAAGTGAATCGATAAAAGTGTTAGCTATCGCAAGACATTCACGCACCGCCGATCCAGTGTGGTCTGAAGATAAGACGATTGATTCATTTGAATGCTGGACACCGAATGTAGAAGCAATAAAAGAGGAGTGTTCGATGCAGTTTAGCGCGGATGGGCCCATCGTCGCGGAACGGCACATGCACAAAGGGACAAACGTTCTGGATTTTGTCGGCGCCGCCATCGAATACGAAACGGTTGGTCAGTGTCTTTTCTTTCCAGAGCTGGTTTCTGGAGCGTGGGATTGGTTCCGTTTTTTGAACGTGGGGGAGACTGATGCCCTGATTAATATGATAATCCGAACTAGAAATGGGGACGTTATTAGACAACATCAGCATACGATTCCTTCCCTATGCTGTTGGGATGTGGATGAGCAGGTCATGGGGAATGTGGTCGGAACCGTCGAGGTCCAGAGCACGCAGCCGATTGTGGGTGAACGGCACATGCACTATACGCACGCACACGCTGGAGTGGTTGTCGGTGAATATGGGGTTGTCATTGGGGAATGATGAACAGCATACAACTAGAAAGGACAGATCTTCATGGCGAGCGAACTCAAAGTAGGTTTGGTGGGCGTCCCACGCGGCTCGGGGTTCATCCGAGCCTTTCAGACAGTGAGTGAAACAGCCCTCGTCGCCATTTGCGATATTAATCCCGAAGTCTTAAATCGGGTGGGCGATCAACACGGGGTCAAGGCGCGATACACCGACTTTGAAAAGATGGCAAAGTCAGACCTCGACGTCATCCTTGTTTCTACACCGATGCCCTTGCATGTGCCGCAAGCTGTCATTGCGCTTGAGGAAGGGAAGCACGTTCTCTCCGAAGTCCCTGCGGCAACGGACCTTGAACAGTGTTGGTGCCTCGTCAATGCCGTCAAAAGCAGCGGGAAGAAGTACATGATGGCAGAGAATTATACCTACATGAAACCAAATGTGCTTATCCGCGAGCTTGCCCGGCGCGGCTTGTTTGGTGAGGTTTATTTCGGCGAAGGTGCGTATATTCATGAGTTGAAAGCGCATAACGAAATCACTAAGTGGCGGCGAAAATGGCAGGCCGGACGTAACGGGTGCACGTATCCGACGCATAGCCTTGGTCCCGTGTTGCAGTGGTTCGAAGAGCGCGTCCTAACGGTTTCCTGTTTCGGTACGGGACATCATTATCGCGATCCACGCGGGGATTACTACGAGAACGAGGATAGCACGACGATGATGTGCAAGACGACCAACGGCGGACTGATCGAAATCCGGGTTGATATGTTGTCCAACCGTCCGCACAATCTCACCTATTACAGTCTGCAAGGAACGCAGGGTTGCTACGAGGCCCCACGCGGTTTTGGGGATACTCCGAAGATCTGGTTGGCGGACTACGCGGATAAGATGGAGTGGCGTTCGTTGTGGGATTTCGAGGCAGAGTTTATGCCGGAGATGTGGCGCAATCCGCCGGAGGAAGCTCTGCGCGCCGGGCATGGCAGTGGGGACTATTTCGAGGTCCGGGAGTTCGTTGATTCGATTATCAAGGACACGAAGCCCCCAATCGATGTTTACGAAGCCCTTGACATGACGGCGCCGGGGTTGGTTTCGGAGGCGTCGATTAATCAGGGTGGAATTCCACTGCCTGTGCCGGATTTCCGGGAGATTCAGAAATTTCCGGACGATCTTCCCGAATCGTTGAGAAATAGCAAGATTATTTCGGTTCCGATAGAACCGCTAATTCCGTAGGAATCCAACCTTGCAAAGGTTTGAAACCTTCGCAAGGTTCAAGCTATTTCCGCTTGACACTTCGCTTTTTTCGGTATATCGTAGCCGCTTACATATTATCCCGTACATTATGATGAGGAGATGATTTATGAGCCAAACTTCAGGAAATGGAAACTATTTAGCCAATCAGATTGTCGGCGAAGAACAGATTCAGCAATGGGTTGACCAATTCTACCGCGATGGCTTTCTGTTCCTGCAAGATGTGTTGCCGCCAGATTGGTGCACCCAAATGCACGAAGACCTGGATTGGGCATTGAAGGAAAATCCCAACGGTCTCAACAGTGTGAGTGAACGCACTGCACTCGCTCACCGGATGTTTGAAACCAGCGAAACGAATCTCAAGTTGTTTAATCTAGAGCCAATTGTCAGCTTCGCCGAAGCCCTTGTCGCCCCGAATTGTCATGTCATCCATAATAACTCCTTCCAGAGCCCACCGGGCGGCGGCATTACGGGATGGCATCAGGACGACGCCCCGCACTATACCATCACACACGGTGAGCCTCCTAAGAATATTCGCTTGTCGGTACTGTTTTTCACGGCAAACTACTATCTGACAGATGTCACCGAAATCAAGTATGGCGGCACAGAGGTGATTCCCGGCTCCCATCTGTTCGGAACCAGTCCACCGCCCGAGATGGAAGGAACCGAGTGGGAAGATAAGATTCATTACAACTTGGGGAAAGCCGGAAGCGTCATCATGTTCAACAATCAGGTGTGGCATCATGGGGGATTTAACCGAAGCAACCGGACACGCTATATTACACAGATTACCTATGCCCGCCGCATGATTGGACACAAATACTATCCATTTATGAATTACACGATGCCTGAGCATATCTACAAAGATGCTAACCCAAAGTTACGCCGATTGCTCGGCTTCCTTGAACATGGGGCGTATGGTTAATCGCAATAAAAAAATATAGGAGTAAATATCGTGGTTGATTTCACCCGCCTTATTGGAATTGCCAATGACGCCTTTGCTCTAAAAATAAAAATCCCCTCTATAAACAGGTATTATCGTGTTTTCCCAGACGTTATTATGAACACCGGTGGAGAAATCCTATCTTCAAATCTGTTTTTGACAATAGAGATTAGGTTCTGCTACGTTTTTGGCGAGTTGTCCTCTCTATTACCTGGACCCACCCATAATCTCAGAGGATTCAAGATTTCATGAGAAAATAAAAACCTTCGACAAGTTTATTCTTCATGACGTTTGGAATTGTTAAGGCGAAGAAGTTCCATGAAAGCAATCGTTTTCCACGAACAGGGCGGAATCGACAAACTCCGCTACGAGGAAGTTCCCGTTCCCGTCATTGAGCCATCAGAAGTTCTGGTCAAAGTCAAAGCGTGCGCGGTAAACCACCTCGACATCCGCGCCCGACGTGACCGACCGGAGGTGCAGCCGTTTCCGCATATTCTCGGATCTGACATCGCCGGCGATGTGGCTGAAGTCGGGTCTGAAGTTCACAACGTTGCCGTCGGCGATCGGGTTGTACTGTCGCCCTGCATTCCCTGCGGGCGGTGCGCCGATTGTCTCAACGGCGATGAAAATCTATGCGACTTTCAGGAAATTCTGGGCTTTCAGACCAATGGCGGCTATGCGGAATACGTCAAAGTCCCTGCCCAAAACGTGATTCCAATATCATCGAATCTTTCATACCATGACGCGGCAGCCCTCCCGATCGCCTATCTCACTGCGTGGCACATGCTTGTGACGCGGGCGCAGATTCACCCCGGCGATGATGTGCTCATTCTATCCGCCGGCAGCGGCGTTGGCAGCGCGGGTTTACAAATTGCCAAACTGTGCGGTGCGCGAGTTTTCGCAACGGCGAGTACCGAGAAGAAACTTGAACGTGCCCGTCAGATGGGCGCAGATTTCGCGATTAACTACACCCAAGTAGATTTTAGCAAAGCCATCCACGAGGAAACGAGAGAGCGAGGGGTTGACATCGTATTCGAGCATGTTGGGGCAGCGACATGGGAGCAGAGCGTGGCAAGCCTCGCAAAAAAAGGACGACTTGTCGCGTGCGGGGTCACAACGGGAAATATCGGACAGATCAATATCCGCCAGATGTATCAGAAGCAGTTGACGCTCATGGGTTCGGCGTTGGGCAATACGTCAGAACTTCGCACAATTATTCGCCTCGCCGAGCAGGGGAAGTTGACGCCAATCATCGATCGGCTGTTGCCGTTGCAGAAGGCGGCAGAGGCGCACCGGATTGTCGAAGCACGGGAGAATTTCGGTAAGATGTGTCTTCAGCCAGATAATCAATGAAAAACCTTTGATTTTCCTTTTCGCAGTGCGCTATAATGGGGAATCAAACCTTCGGTCGGTTTTGAACCTTCCGAAAGTTGGGTTGTTGGAATGCCCACTATCACTATCATTCCTATAATGAAAGGCATAACAGATGAAAAGTACACCACTCTATGAAACCCATCACGCACTTGGAGCGACGTTTGCCGAGATTCACGAAGGCTGGGAGCTCGTTGCCCACTTCACCGCCCCCCAAGGGGAGCATCATGCGGTAAGACAGGGGGTCGGGATTTTGGATCTCTCGCATCGCGGCAGGCTCCGTATCATAGGGGGCGATCGCGCCAAATATCTCCACCGAATCATCTCCAACGAGGTGGAAGGACTCAACGTCGGTGAAGGGAATTACGCAACTATTCTGACGAATCGCGGGAAGATTATCACCGACATGAAGGTATACGTCTTCGAGGATGCCATCGGGGTTGAGACCAACACGGAGACGACAGAGATTCTCTGCCAGGAACTCGACAAATACCTGATTGCCGACGATGTGACCATTGAAGATATTACAGATGGGAGCGGGGCAATCGGCATACACGGCCCAAAATCCGCGGAACTCATTCAGAACGCCTTCGGGCTTGATGTCGGTCAGTTCCCTGAATACCACACCGTCCTCCATAAAATAGACAACTGCTGGGTTGCCTGTATCCGTGCAAACGAAACCGGCGAAGTTGGCTATAATCTCTACACAGAATCTGCGTCGATAGAATGGCTGTGGAATACGCTACTGACAAAGGGGTGGGATCTGGGGGCGCAACCTGTGGGGCTGACTGCCTTGAACTCACTCCGAATCGAGGCAGGCATTCCTCGGTATGGCGCAGAATTGGACGATTCGATCATTCCACTTGAGGCAGAATTAGAACATGCCGTCAGCTTTGAGAAGGGGTGCTATATCGGTCAGGAGATTGTTGCACGCATGAAGTATCGCGGTCACCCAAATCGGGTGCTGCGTGGATTAGAGATTGACCACGATACGCCACCACAGCAGGGGGATGCGATTTTCAATGGCGAAAAGAAGGTCGGTTGGATTACCAGCGCGATCAATTCCCTAACGATTGAGAAAACGATTGCGATGGGATATGTCCGGACCGCCTTTACCGATGAAGGCAGCAAAGTCGAAGTCGAAACCGCAAGCGGTCGAGTGAAAGCGATGGTCATGCTTCTGCCGTTTTATATCTGACCACAACCGTAAAGGAAAGAACAATAAGAGACCTTTCCCAGATTCGGCTTAACAGACCACTATTCTTGATTATGGCTTCCTTTAGGTAATTCCGGCTCGACATACAACGTCTTCTGGTGGGTATAGTGCACAAATCCTGCGGCACCGCCCTTTGGTTTGACAACATATCGAACCCACGTATAATCGACCGGGACGTAGCTTGCATGCCGTGCCTTGCTGAAGAACGCCGCAATTTGGGCAGCTTGCAGCAACGTTGGCATCGGTATACCGGGCTTATTTTCGGGATTGCGGATGATGATGTGCGATCCGTGAATCTGCTTCGCGTGAAGCCACATATCTCGTCCAGAAGCGATCTGGCGAAGCAGCAGATCATTTTCCTTACTGTTGCGCCCCACGTAAATCTGAAGTCCATCGGGCGAAGTGTATTTCCGAAATGCACCCTCAGATTCTCTCTGCTTCTGCTGCAGTTTGCCTTCCTTTATCCACCCTTTTTTGACAAACTCCGATCGAATCAAGTCGAGTGCCTTCAACCCCTTTGCCGCCTCAACTTCCAGAGCATAAGAACCCAACACCTCCAACTCCGCTTCATTATCAGCAATCAACTGATGAATAATCGAACGCCCGCGTTTTGCCTTGTTGTACTTCTTAAAGTATTGTTGAGCGTTCTCCGAAGGACTGACTTGCGGGTTAAGTTCGATGGGCAGCGAGCACAGATCGGGGCTGTAGTAGTTCTGCACCTCAATAACCGTTTGTCCCCGCTCGACACGGTGTAGATTCGCCGTGAGGAGTTCCCCTTTTATTCGATAATCTCCAGCCTTTTCCGCATCCACCAATTCCTGCCGTAGCAAGACCAGTTTCCGATTGAGCGCCGCACCCATTTTGTCCAAAACCTGATTCAACGCATGCCGTTCCGATTGCATCGCCTCATCACGAACAATCACGTCATAGTAGGCGCATAAGGCTTCGCCCATCGTTTCAAAGAACCGGCTCTCGGCCTGCGGAAATTGATATAGTTTTAACGCAGCTACAGCGACGACTTTATCTTCCCTGCTCAAGGGAGCCCCGATTGCCGATTGGGACTGTTTGACTGAATCGACAGCCTCAATGAGCACCTGTGGCTGACTGTGAGGCGGATGGAAGTGTGCCACGACCTGTTGATATGCCTCCCAGAGTCGATCCGGGGCTAGGCGCTCACCGGCACGGACGATAATCTCTTTGGCGAGTGTCGGGCTTAAACCATCGATCTGGTTAAACAGAAATCGCCAGCCAATTTCCGTCCGGTTTTCAACAAGCGAAATGAAAAAGGCATGTTCTAATTTGAGCGGGTGCAATTTATCCTGCTGCGGCGGGGGCGTGTAGGTCACGCCCGGCAATACCTCACGATACCGGCTCATCGTTTCGTCAATATGCTTGATGCTTTCAAGGATTTTGCCGTTACCCTCATCGATCAGAATGATGTTGCTATGCTTGCCCATAAATTCCGCGATGATCGATTTGGGTGACGCTTCGATAACCTCAGTTTTGGGCGCGATGGAAAGCTTCAACACCCGATCCCAGCCAACCTGCTCTACCGCCGCGATCTTACCGCGCATGATGTGCTTCATCAAGAAATCCGCGAAATGAGATTTTGCTTGTCCTTTTGGCGGGCGTTTAATCAGGAGCACGCGAGCATGGACAGAATGCGTCGAAATGAGTAAGTAGTAGGTTTCGGTTGTCTGGGAAATTCTTAGGACAATGCTATGGGAATTTAACTGTTCGATATGGCGAATTGTCCCGTTGAGGATGGTATCATGAAGTTCATGAGTGACAAGATGCAACGCCAAGCTATCGAATGACATGGGGAAGACCTCATAGAAGTGATGTATGATGCACCATACTGATACATGATGCGTAAATAAATCTGACTTGTGCTAGCTTTCAGAAGGTTTGGGTCGATTGTCAGGGAAGAAAGCCTTGCACAGACTTAAATGAACCACTTAACCCAATTTACCAGTCGTGCGTCCCAGCACCGGATACAGTGGATCGTTATAGCCCCTACCTGTGTGCTCACCGGGTGGTATCAGGAGATCGATTGCCGCCTCGTTCTCTGGACTCAACGTACAATCGAGGCAGCCGAGATTGTCTTCGAGCTGCTCTAAATTTCGAGGACCAATAATCACAGAAGTAATGAGTGGATTCGCAAGCGCCCAGGCTAAGGCGAATTGTGCCAGCGTTTTACCGTGTGCTTCTGCCAGCGGTTTGAGCTTTTGTGCCACTTCAAAACTCTCTTCACGGAGTTCAGTTTGTTGTATCCGAATATCCTGACGATCTGCCCGTGAGCCGGGGGGCAGCGGTTGTCCGGGAAGATACCTGCCTGCTAGTACACCACGTGCCAGAGGGCTGTAGGACACGACACCTAAGCCGTACGCCTTGCAAAACGGCAACAATTCAACTTCAATATTTCGATTGACAATGTTGTACAGTGGTTGCACACAGACAAATTTTCCCAAATTCATGCGATCACTCGTCCATAGGGCTTCGCAAACCCGCCACGCATCAAAGTTTGAGCAACCGACATAACGCACTTTGCCCTGTCTGACGCAATCATCCAGAACACGAAGTGATTCCTCAATTGGGGTAATTGCATCCCAACGATGGAGGTAGTATAGATCGATGCGGTCCGTATCAAGCCGCCTGAGGCTTTCCTCAACCTGCGTCATAATGTGATAACGACTTGCACCAGACTGATTGAGGCCTTCCCCCACCGATCCAGATACCTTTGTTGCAATAATCACTTCATCACGAACGGACCGGATTGCTTTGCCAACGATCCGCTCGGATTCCCCATCATTGTAGACGTTCGCTGTATCAATGAAATTGATGCCAGCATCGAGCGCGTCTCGGATAATCATGGTCGAATAGTGCTCGTTCGCTACGTCGCCAAACATCATTGCGCCGAGGCAGATTTGCGAGATTTTGATTCCAGAACTCCCAAGAACTCTGTACTCCATTGGCTGATACTCCTCCCTTGAGCAAAATTAAAGTCCTGCAGGTCAGATCTCTTGCTGGGGATCTGACGATTTCTTTCTACACCTTGCCCATTTTAGCACACAGGCAGGTTGGGTACAAGGGAAAAGAGGGAAAGAATGGAAGGAAAGGAAGAAATATCCAGATTTCCGAAAACGTTGGGTAAGCATAGAAAGTCAGGCGCGCAGAGTGGGGCTTTTTTGTTGCGGCTGTAGAACCACAAATTTCGCAGGATAGCGCGAATCAGATTTTCTTTGATCCATGTCATCCTACCAGATCCGCGGGTTTGTACAGTTTGAAGCAAAAGCAAAAACCAGATGGCAATACACATCACGTGTTAATGCGCTTCGTCACAGATTGCGTTGGGCCTCCCCACCCGGAAACTGCCACTGTCCACCGCCCGGCAGGACCACCTGCGACAATGCAGATTACATCCTTCGGCTCTCGTTTGGCATGTTTGTGGAGATACTGCTGCACGTCGCTCTTGCTGAAACCGTCACTGCCAATTGTCCTTGCATGCTCTGGGCTGAATACCAAAACGATCTCACTGAGAGTTCCTCCCCCGGATGTCGAGATGTTACGACAGATCGTGTCGAGGATGCCCACTGCCGTGTTGCTGTTATGGTCATTAATGTTTTGCGGGGAAGAACCTGCGTAGACCGTCACCGTGCTTTCAGAAGACTGGAATCCGCGTTCAACGTGCAGAGTTTCCCACGGACTCACTTCCTCGTTTTCAGCGATGCAGAATGTGTACTTGCCGGCATGCCCAAAAGTGGCGCGATCCAATTCGCCGGGTAGCGCACTGCCGATATTCGTACAGATTAGACGCACCGCCCGCCCGATTGTCCCGTTTGCCCGCCAGCCTTGCCCAAATATGTTGAAACCATCATTGATATCCAACTGTTTTCGGATGGGGCCGTTGATAATCAGCAGCGGTGAGACGTCGCTAGTTGTCACCTGAATGCCGTGCAGGTTGAACGCCTCCTCGGTGATTGCTTCGACTGCCGCTATCACAACCGGCAGGTATTCCGGCTTGCAACCTGCCATGACGGCGTTGATCGCGATTCTTTCGATCGTTGCTTGTCCCCACTTGGGTGGAATTGATGCAACCAATTCGTCTAGCTTTCGTTGCGTGCCGGCCAGCATTTCTTCTACCCGATCGGGAGTCGGCGGAACAACCGGTAAGCCATCTGTCCAGCCGTTTTGGTAGCAAAGTTCAATCAGGTCCGCTTCCTCGCTCACTTCAATTTTATTCGACTGCCACTGGATTTGTGTCATTGTAATTTTCCTTCCAATTTCCGAATTTTTGTGATATGATGCGTAAAATGTAAGAAGTTCCTCTTTACGTTTTACGCAATACGAAAGGAGGCCTGTTCATGCGTATCGCAGCGGGCTGCATTGGGCATGAAACAAACACATTTTCGTCCGTACCCACCTCGATTAACAGCTTCAAGGGAGGTACGTACTATGTCGGCGAAGAGATGATTTCAGCATTCAGACAGACGAGTACCATCATGGGTGGGTTTATTGAGAGCACCGAGAAGTTGGGAGTTCAGATAGTTCCGCTTTTATGGACATTTGCGACGCCTTCCGGCACGGTTGAGCAGAGGGTGTATAATACACTTAAAGAAGAATTCCTCGATCTCTTACGAGGGGCTGGGCAGATCGACGGGGTTTTCGTGGATCTGCATGGAGCAATGGTGACGGAGGGGCTCGAAGATGCTGAAGGCAATTTGATTCGCGCCATCCGTGAAGTTGTCGGTTCGCTCCCAATCATCACGACGTTAGATCTCCACGCGAACATCACCGCTGAGATGGCGGAGTACGCTGATGTCATCATCGGGTTCGACACCTATCCGCATGTCGATTGCTATGATCGTGGCTTTGAGGCGGCGCAGTTAATGTTTGCCACGGTTGAGGGGAACATCCGTCCGAGGATGGCTTATCGTCAACTGCCGCTGTTGACTTCGCCGCCCGCACAGTGTACGATGAAACCGCTGATGAGCGAGGTGCTGAAACGCCTTCACGCGCTCGAAACCCGGCGTGGCATCGTGACGGCAACCCTGTCAATGGGATTCCCTTTTGCGGATATACGCGATGCCGGCGTCTCGGTGCTTGTGACAACCAATAGCAATCAAGAACTCGCTGAACAGCACGCCGACGAGTTTGCGGGATACATCTGGGACATGCGAGAAGCATTTGATCTGAATCTTGTTTCTGTTGAGGAGGCAATCAAACACGCAAATCGGACGGAAGGGCGGCCGATTGTGCTTGCTGAAGGCTCAGATAATCCCGGTGGCGGCGGCCCCTGCGATGGAACGATCATCCTTCGTGCATTCATCGAAGCGGATGTCCAAAACGCTGTGATCGCGGTGATTGCTGACCCAGAGTCTGTGAGTCGCGCGATTCAGACAGGCGTTGGAAACCATGTGGACCTCAACGTCGGTGGGAAAACGATTCCGCTGCACGGTGAGCCGGTTGCGCTGACGGGCTATGTGAAAACAATCTTTGATGGGACGTTTGTGCATAAGGGACCGATGAGACGCGGAAGAATCGGCGGGATGGGGAGGACGATCGTCCTCAAGGTCGGCGGCGTCGAAATCATCCTGACGGAAAAGCGCATCCAACCCTATGACGCTGAAGTGCTTCGGAGTGTTGGCATTGAACCCAAAGATCGGAAACTGATTGCGCTTAAATCCGCCGTCCACTTTCGCGCCGACTACACGCCAATCGCCCACGAAATCCTGGAGGTTGATACGCCCGGCGTGCATAGTCCGGATCTTTTTAGCTACGATTATCAGAAGTTGCGACGACCGGTTTACCCGCTGGATGCGGATGCTGAATTCCGTGGAACGTGATGCGTAAAACGTCATGCCTTATTTTTCGAGCAGGAAGCACCTATCAGTCATGAGACCAGCAATTTTGCAAAGCTCGCTGTCGTGTATGTAGTCGGATGACTATTTGGGCAGCCACCGGCGGAAGAATCGGAGCCAGGCGCCGTGAAAAATATTGTCGATGTCTGCGTCACTGTAGCCCCGGTTGGCCAGGATAGTCGCCAGCTTTTGCAAATCGACAGCTATCTTCAGGTCGCACGGCATGTGGTTTGTGCCGCCCATGTCAGTGCCGATGGCGGCGTGCAGGGTGTTTCCCGCCAATTGGCAGACGTGCTCGATGTGGTCGACCACCGCCGTCAATTTCAGATTCTCCGGCGTGGACTTGCCGATGACCCATCCGGGTACAAGCATCCAGGCATCTAAAGCCGCGCCAATAACCGCGCCGCGCTGGATGAGGAGTTTGATTTGTTCGTCGGAGAATTGTCGGTCGCCGGGAACCAGCGCACGACAGTTGTTGTGGCTCGCAATCACTGGGCCACTGAAGCGGTCGAGCGCCTCGTAGAAACTGGGGTCGGACAGGTGCGTCAGATCGAGAATCATGCCAATCCGCTCGAACTCCTTGAGCAATTCGATTCCCCTGGGCGTCAGCGGCCCGCTCACGCCGGTGCCAAAGGCATAATGACTTTTGCCGAAGTGCGCCAGCATCACGCTGCGCAGGCCGTCTTCCTACGACTCCTCGGCCTGCGATGGTTCGACAATCGGGTCGGCGCATTCCATGCAGAGAATAATGCCGATGGGCAATTTGTCGCGACTGCCTTGGCGCCAAATTTGCTAGTGTGCATCCAGCTCGCTGGATGTGCGGATGAGCTTTACCTCACCCTGTTTCTCAAGAATTCGGTAATAAGCCAACTGCCCCTGGGCCCAGGCGTAAGCCATGCTTTGTGTGCCATAATCGAGATCCAGCCGACTGTGGCCTGAGGCAGGCTGAACCTCGCGGTTGGTACGAACCGCTACTGAGGACTGGCAAACCGCCACACCTGCGCCTCGCATCTCCGGGAGGCTATTGGCGGCGCGACCTCGTTCGGCTACGTCAGTCATGCCGGCTTCACGGGCGTTGATCTGGGTAACGGATTCGGTCAGGTCGCGGTTGTACGCCAGCGCGAATAAGGCCAAATCGGTATGGCCGTCGAAAATGAGTCTCATGTCGATCCCCTTGCAGCGCAAAATGATGGGCGACTGCTTCAGACTTGGACAAACTTTTGCAGCCGCTGTCCTCGATTGCCGCCTCCAATTTCGGCAACGTAGACGCTTCCCTCGTCATCGACGCAGATGCCGTGCGGTGCCTCCAGCACTCTGCTCGGCGATCCGGAGAATCGACTAATCCGTTCTCCCCCTGGGGTCCAGACGCTGACATGTCCGCCCGTCCCCTGCTCGACCACGTAAATCATGTTGTCATCGGTAATCCATACATCGCCAGGCGCCGACATATCCGTCCACGTTTCCATATACTTCCCATCCGGATCGAAAATCTGAATTCGGTCATTCTCGCGGTCGCAGACAAGCACGCGGCCCGTTTTATCACAGCCGATATTATGGACCACAGCGAATTGTCCGGGACCGCTGCCGGGCTCTCCCCACGTCAGCAGATGGCTGCCCACGTTGGAGTACTTATGGACGCAGCGATTACCATATCCGTCCGAGACGTAGATGCACCCATCCGGGGCAATCGCTACCCCGGTCGGCATGTTAAATTCGCGGTGATAGTACGTCACACCAGCCACCCCGGGTGTTCCCCACTCACGCTCCATTTCGCCGAGCAGTGTGTACCTGCGCACCACATGCTGATGTGCATCGGTCAGGTAGACTTCATCGTTCGGGCCGATGAAGATTCCATGCGATTGGCTCACCAGATGTGGGGAGATACCGAACTCCCCGTAGCCCCACGAGGTGACGAAGTTTCCTTCTTTGTCAAAAACAATAACGGGATGTTTGCCGCGGGTAAAAGCGAAGATGCGTCCCCGTGAATCAATTGCCGCATCTGACACCAACGAGAAGACCCACCCTTCCGGCAGGTTGGGCCATCCTTCCACTAACTCGTACCTGTAATCTCCTTCACCTAATGCCATGTTGCACCTCCAGGATAAAAAAATGGTACGCCAAGTAAGCGATTATGAAGATTAAACTTCACTGTTTTAGGGCAATAAAAAGCATATTCGGTCAGACCTCAATCGCCTGATAACTGAAAAACTCGTATCAATCATACCTTTTGCGAAGGAGCTCCGCCGCCGCAACTTCGTTCTTTAACTTCGTGTAAGCCTCATCGAGCGGCACCTCCGAACGCATTCCGGGCGCGAAGCCGCAGTCCGGGTTCAGGAGTAACCGTTCGGGGGAAACGTGCTGCGCAGCTTTCTCCACGCGGGCAGCGATTGTCTCCGGCGGTTCGATCTCGGGGAAACGGCAGTCGACGCAGCCGACGCCAATCTGGAAGTGGTCGGGTAATTGGCTGAGTACCGCGACGTCTCCCGCAACCGGGATGGCGAATTCCAGCATTACCATATTAACCTGAAACTGCTGGATGTAAGGCAGAATTGCCTCATAACCGCCTTCTGCGCCCCAGCCACGCCGCCCCCAGTTCCTCCGACACAGGTGAACGGCAAGCCCGACGCTATCAACACCGTCAACAATCGCGTTAATCATGTCCACGGCGGATTGCATCTCCGCCTCCGGATTATCAAATTGTGCACGTACTTTTTCATCGACGAAAACGCACAGATGCGGCTCATCTAACTGTATCATATCCACACCTACCTCTTTCAGCGCCAGCAACTCCTGTCGAATAACCGGTACCAGCGCCCACATGAATTCTTCCCGCGTTGGGTAAGCATCCTGCGAGTACGCCGGCTCCCACATCCGTGTCCCCATCAGATACGGCGACGGCAAACAGGCCTTGACGCCGTGAGTGGTATGTTTCTTGAGGAAGCTGGCTTCTTCAGCGACCACCCCGTCACGCTTTCGGGTCATTTTTTGGGTGACGCACTTGTGATTGGTGAACTGCTCTCGCTTAACATATTGAAAACCATCCATCACATCCGTGACAACATCCAGGTAGGACGTCCGACGCCACTCACCATCTGAAATAATATCAATTCCAGCTTGCTCCTGAAGGGCGATTACGTACTGCACCGCGGCGTCACAACGCTTACGAAACTCGGGCTCGTTGATGCTGCCCGCTTCATGCGCATTTAACAAGTCTTTGACTGCCGGGGGACGCGGCATGGAGCCAATTACAGTCGTTGGAAATAGCTTATTCGTTGTCATGGTTACTCCTCTCGCATTCCTCTTTGCCCCCTTTTGGGGCATGGTTTATTCTCCTTAATCTTACGAATTGCTTAATCCAGAACTTCGGGCACAACGGTCAGATTTGATTCATCCACTCGAAGGTCCCAAGACCACCAGTCAGGTACAAAGACACTACAATGATCGTAATGTCGGCAGAAACTACACCACTCCCACAAGTCTCCTTGAGCAACATATCTTTTTCCTGAAATCACAACATTTATCGGCTTAACAGCTCGGTAGTATTTATGCAACGCTGTGTGTCCACATATCGGACATGGACAAGACAGATTCAATCCTTCCTGGTTGGATGCAAACAATTCCGCCTATTTTTCCAGGCTTTCAATAGGCACTCTAGCCCATTTTTTCTCCTTGATGCTACTTACTCCCATACTGAACAGGCCGCCCCTTCATGTAGATCTCCTCAAACCCTCATACCACCCACGCCTAAGATCGAAACAATGTATATCATTCCAAAACTCAAGTATAACACAGGAGATCTGTACCGTCAAGGAAGCGAATCCACTTTCGGTGATGCAATTCAGTCTTCCTTCTCAACAGCCGTGTGCCGGCTGTCTTGCGGACAATATCCTTTCAAGGAAGACTTTGGAAAAAGCAGGATATTATGCCTACGACAGATACTTATTCGGAGACTTAAACACTTGACCGGAACTCATACCATTTCTATCGGTATCAAAGGTTTTTTCCCATTTCGGGCTTAACTTAGTGGCATTTACCCCCAAACCCTGATGGGGTATGTCCTTTTTATCTTTTTCTTTATGGGGGCCTTTGAACATTATCACGTCTATGGTATCTATCTTTGGGCGAGCCCAGCATTGCTCTACAGAAGATTAATGCGCTGGGCTTGGAACTGAACGCCGGCCCCACCGAGGTATACCCAACCGTACCTCCCCTTCCCGGAAAAGAATCATTCCGGGTAACCGTTCAGGTGGGGGATAGCGCCGGTCAAGTAACTATAGGCGTATCGAGGCCAAGCGCGGCCACTCGCTTGATTTCGATACGCTTCGCTACTCAATCAGCGCTCGCTCCGGTTAGTCCTGAACGGTTACTAAATCTCAAGCATCTGCGAATTTAAACACCGACAGCGCCGTGCGGCCAAAGATCCATTCGCGCTCATCTGCACTCAGGTCGGAGAAGTAATCCACAGGGAATTGAAGCGAACTGTTATAGCCTTCCCGGGAGCTGACCGGTGGATAGTCACTGCCCCACATGACCCGCTGCGGGCTAAAAGCCTCGACAGCCATACGCGCTAACGGGGGGACGTGCGCGAAGGGATGGGGCAGGTGGCAGAATTCTCCGAAGCCGGGAAGTTTGATTGTCAGGTTCGGGTATCTTGCCAGAGCGAGGACACGTTTGAATTCATCGTAAGGTGGTTCCGCGCCTGCGCCGACGCCGCCTAAGTGTTCGATGATAATCTGGAGGTCGGGGAAGGTCTTTACAACTTCGGCAAATTCCTCGCCCAATAATGTTGGTGGACTACAAGGGGCGCTGACAACGAGGTTGAGTTCAGCGGCTGTACGCCACTGCACAAGCGGGTCAGACGCCTCCGCTCGCGAGTCAGCATTCAGACGGATCCCCACAATCCCTTGCTCCGTCCAGTGGCGCATCTTCTCTCCGGTATCGGTCTTTTCCACAAGCATCGCAGAAGCCAAGCGCCTTGGATCAGATCGCAGACATTCGACATGATAGCTATTGTCGGTTTGTCCTTGGTGTTGGATTAAGACCGCTTTGTCAACTGAGGATTGCCTCATGTGGTAGAGCAGAGATTCGATGGGTTCGTATTTGTCCAGTCCGGAATGGCAGTGGGTGTCAACGATGGTCATTTATAAAGTCCTTTCTTCAAGTGATGATGAGAACGAATAGTTGACGTATTTCGTATTTCGTATTTTTTGACCCCTACGCACTATGCAATACGTTATATGTGAGGTAAGTTTCAGGAAAATGAACCATTCCCATACAATACCTCCAAAGCACAGGAGCGACAAAAGAATAGGAGAGGAATCACAGTATGTTATCTCTCCCGCTTCTCCAAATTTTCGTGCCAATAGATCGCTTCGATGGCGCGATACTCTCCCTCTGGTTCAAAATTGACACGATGAATTTTTGGCACACGGTGCACTGTGCTATTGCTAATCGCTTGTGTGCCGCCAAGGTAGAAGCCTGAGTGTTTACGGATACTCCCATCAGGAAGCTGTTTAGGTTCCCAGACAAGGACACTCCCGACCTTCGGTTGTTCTATTTTTTGCCAACCTGACCGGTTTAGATCTGCTTCCAAACCTCTGACAGTTGTATGCAGATCTGCTACCAGCTTACAATGGAAGAGGATTGATGAGACGAAGTAGGCACAGGAGAGTTTCCCATCTCGCAGGATATCCTTCTCTTCGCTATCGACTTTGGCATATAAAGTTCTGAATAAGTCCGAATCAATGCTTCGCTGAATCATTAACATATAATTCTTAAAAAAACTCAATCTAGCTTGTTGTGTCAAAACACCCCTCCGAAAGGAAAAACCTGACCCAACGCCGGGTATCAGCCCTCCATCGAGAGCCGAAACAGCCTTGTAAAGTAGAGAAGCCTCCCTCCTGTTCAACAGCCAGCGATTGGAACACACAATACAAAAGACGCCAACCGCTGCTTCATAGATTGAAAAATGTGTCAACCAAATTATGAACCAGCCCCATGAAAAATCAAACAAATATGCCACAGCGATTTAGCGCTGCCAATGCAGCTTCAGCGATACCCCCGGCGTCAATACCAAAATGCCTGTACAAATCAGTGCGTGTCCCGGATTGCCCAAATTCATCCACCCCAAGGGGGATGACAAGTGCCCCGTAGACACTGCCTAGCCAGGCTAGCGCATGAGATGCCCCATCATGGACGGTGATAATCGGTGCGTACCTTTCGTTAGCCGGAATGAGCCAATCAAAGGGATCAGCCACCTGCCCCTGCTGCATTGTGTGCCACGCCTCGAACAAACGGCGTGGGCTAGTCAAATTGAGGACATTGACCGCCGCCCCTTTCTCCCGGAGATAGTTCGCTGCTTCAATCGCTTCTGGAATCATTGCGCCCGTTGTCGCAATATGCACGAGGCGTTCTTTGTGTCCGATGGGTTCAGCAGCACGCCAGTCGACAAGCCGGTATCCGCCAGCCAAAACCTGACGCCGCAACTCGTCCGTCCCCAGACGCCCCAGGGCTGGCGTGAGAAGCTGCTGGTCAATTTCCTTGGTGGACAAGCGTAAATAGGTTGAACGTCCATCTACACGGTCACAACACTGGCGTATGCCCTCCAGTAACATCCATTCTAACTCTTGCGCAAAACACGGCTCGTAGGCATCGAGTTGGGGAATCTCAATGCCGAGTGAGGGCGTGACGGTAGACTGATGCGCACCTCCCTCGGACGACAATGTGATACCTGACGGCGTTCCGACGAAGATAAACTTTGCCCCTGAATATTGGGCATAAATTAGCGCTTCGAGGCCGCGGCAAACAAATGGATCGTAGACTGTGCCGATGGGGATGAGATGCTGCCCACAGAGTTCCGCTGACAGTCCGAACATACCCAGCAACATGAAAAGGTTCATCTCGGAGATTCCTAATTCAATATGCCTTCCCTGCGGCCCATACCTCCACTTCCTGAGCTGGTTCGCTTCAGTCTCATAGTCAGGCAATTCGTGTGGTGAAAACACCCCTGTTTTGATAATCCAGCCCGATAGATTGGTCGACACCGAGACATCCGGCGAAGCCGTGATGATTCGATCAGCCAACTGAGGCACACGATCCAGACGCATCAACAGCCGACCAAAAGATTGCTGGGTACTCAAAACACCTTTGGTCGGGATAGAAAGCCCCCCCGGCACATCACTGACGGAAAGTGTCACGGGCGGCGCAGGATTGCTAGCAAAGAGCCGAGCGGCAGCTTCGCTGCAGAGTTGCCCAGCGGGTGAAACCGAATCAAATCGCGCCCAATCGTCGCTGTCCGGCACGCCGAGGGTCTGGCGCAAAGCGACTATCTGTTCCTCCGAAAGAAGCATGGAATGATTGAGCGGGTGTCCAGCCATTGGGGTGCCCCAGCCTTTGATGGTATAAGCGAAAATAATGGTGGGTCGGTTGCGTTCAGCTTCAGCCTGTGACAGCACGGTCAGTAATTCTTCCAAATCGTGCCCACCCAGGTTACTCAGCACCGACGGCAGCACATCGTCCGGTATATCTTGAATAACGGAAGCGAGCCCGGAATAATCAATGCCGTTATCCGCCAGAAGGCGGGAACGTAGTTGCTCACCCGGTAAACGAATGAGCGCCTGATATTCTTCATTGCTCATGTCGTCAATTCGCTGGCGCAAGGCAGCACCGCCAGGTCGCTTAAAGAGGGCTTGAAGCGTGCGACCATATTTGGCCTTAAGTACCTGCCAACCACTTTCATCAAATAGATGCTCAAGCTGACGTGCCCGAATGCCCGGTACAACCCGGTCGAGGCTTTGGCGGTTGAGATCTACAATCCAGATGAGGTTGTCCAACCTCTCCAGGGCCTGGTCCAGAATTGCCTCCCACACGTTGCCTTCGTCCAATTCGGCATCACCAATTAGCCCCACGAAACGTCGCGAATTCACATGGCCGAAGTGGGATTTGGCGTAGCGATGGGCTAACGCCCCAAAAGCGGGCGCAACCGCCCCCAGACCAACTGAACCAGTAGAAAAATCAACCAGGTCCGGATCTTTCGTCCGACTTGGGTAAGCTTGTAGACCGCCATACGACCGAAACATGGTCAGGTATTCTTGCGGAAGCCGACCCAAAAGGTACTGAATGGCGTGAAAGACCGGCGATGCGTGAGGCTTGATAGAAACCCGGTCGCCTGCTGTAAGGAAATGGAAATAGAGTGCCGTCATGATCGAAACCACTGACGCCGAGGAAGCCTGGTGCCCACCGACCTTCGTCTGGTCCGAATTGGGGCGGAGATAGTTGGCGTGATGAACAATAAGCGTTGCCAGCCAGAGGACGCGCTGCTGGATTGTGTTCAATGTCTTCAGTAGTTCTTTTGAAATGTCCCCATTGTGATTTTCCAAAACCTTCCTCCTGTTTTGGTATCACTCCACTAAAGTGTGGAGTGATGACTTGATAAGAAGGGGATCCACTGACTACCTTTATGTATCCCAACCCAAAAGGAGTCACCAAATGGATCCCAACAGATATTTTGTCACAATCCTGATTGTCCGGCAAGAGAAAAATCAACCGAGGCAATATAGGTGTTCATAGTCGAAAACAACGACGTTACATCTGCCACGAATGTAAGCAGACGTTTACCCAGACCAAAGGGACCCTGTTCTACCGCCTTCGCTATTCGCTTGACTTTGTCACATAGGTCATCACCCTATTGGCCTATGGCTATCCGCTTCAGGCGACTATCGCTGCCTTTGGCATAGACATAGATGAACGAACCGTGGTCAGTTAGCAGCAGCGTACCGGGGAACACTGTCAGCAGGTTCATCAGCATCTGGTACAGCAACCACGTAACCTGGGTCAAGTGCAGGCTGATGAGATACGGGTCAAATACCAGGGTGGGCCTGGCTGGCAGGCACCGTCAGCGCCTGCCGCGATGGTGCTCAGCGTCTAATCCAACAGGTGCGTCACGTTGTTAAGGATTTCGCACAGCCATCTTCACCGGCAAAGCGAGGACACCTTCAACTTCGCGTTTGGCATCATCTCTGCATCATGCAGGTCATCAAGCAGCATGCCCAAAAGCAACCTAGGCGAGTGAGTGGTGTCGTTGAGCGTATCGTTTGTGGCACATCGCAGCAGGTAAAGACCTTGATAAAACAGACGCAACGCACGACGACTGTGCATGTGAGCTACATCCAAAGGCTTAACGGGACATTTCGCGCTTGCATCAGTGTTCTGGTTCGTCGGGGACGTGGCTTGGCACGTCTGCTAGGAACGCTTGAGCAAGCGATGTATCTGATGGGTTATGTCTACAACTTTTGCACGCCTCATCAGAGTCTGCGTCTGGTGTTATATCTGCCGAACAATCGTCGTCAATGGGTAGAAAGAACGCCAGGGATAGCTGCTGGCATCACCGATCATCTCTGGACAGTGGAACAGTTGCCCTCTTATCAGGTCCCCCTCTCCGCCCTGGCAGCCGCCCCGGCAACGAGGAAGGGCTTCTGCGAAAATCAAGGCACTTATTTAGCGCTATCTTTTATGACCACACTTAACTGCGGAGCTACCTAAAAAGCCCGTATCAGTATTATTGGCAAATTAAATGCGCCTGGTTCGTAAGGGACGATTTATATATAGAGCGATGTACGAAAACTTTGCTTTCGCAGCGCAGCAGGTTTGGGTACTCCGGATTATATGTCTCACCTTGCCTCCCAGGCAACACCGCGTCGTGGAAACAGGACGCTTCTCTGTTTTTCGATGGCGTCAAACAGTCCAACCCCGTACTTTTCGCGGTATCCCCGGTGATGATGTTCTTCGTACGCGGTGACTTGAGTCAATGGCAGATCAACTGGTTCTCCACCGCGTCGCGCGGATTCGCGGAGGGCGATGAGGATTTCCTGATCCTTTCGCCCGTTGATCGCACCGTACTCCGGCTTGATGTCTTCGACAACAGCCCGGTAGATACTATACAATTCCGCGCCACGCGCCACATCGTCAGCATTTTGCAGACCAAATGCCTTCAGCGGATTTTCCCAGATCAGCGGCGGATCGGTGTCAACGCAAGCATGATCAACGACGGTCACGCCATTCGCTCCCGTCATGATGGTTTGAATCGGATAGGTTTTTGTGTCCACCCCTTCATAGAGTTGCAATTCGTTGCCGACGATTGCTCCTTCCGTCCCATCAATTTCCCAATAGGCGCCGCGTCGTCGTGTTGGAAGTTCGTAAACGAGGGAGACGCCGTTCTCAAATTCGACGAAGCCGACTTCTCATGCTCCGCCGCCGATCTCTTTGGCGTGTCCGACAACGCGCGCCGCTTCGCTCTGCACGAGTGTCCGGATCGCGTTCATACCGTGATACGACCCAGAGGCATACCAGAGATGGGCGTGAGTAATCTCGCCAATCAGCCCCGCATCGACAATCTTCCGCTTGAGACGTTCATGGGGCCATCGCCAGACATTCTCAGCGACTTCCAGCTTGACGCCGTATCGCGCGGCGGCGTCGATTATCCGATCCGCACACGGGAGAGTTGTCGCGATCGGCGTCTCCGTAATCACATGGACACCTTGCGACGCCGCAATCTCCGCGATCACATGGTGTCCATCAGGGGGAACCGTAATCAAAATCACGTCCGGCGATTCCGCCTCAATCAATGTTTCAACGTCTGTATAGCCAGAAACTGCCATGCGTTGAGCGACTTCCGTAGCGCGATTTTCGTCAATATCGCAGACGCCGACCAACTGATAAATCGGATCGAGCTTGGGAATTGTGTTCAGGTGTGCGCTTGCTCGACCTCCTGTACCGACAACGGCTATTTTCAACTTTTTCATGATAGATTCCTTGAGTCAAAACCGCAATTCTGCTGAAATAAAATCTGACGCGAAGTCGTGTTCATAGATGCGACCGTAGTCGATCCGAAACCGCTTCCAATCGAATCCCAATCCCAAAGTCCAATCCTGATCAGACCGTCCGCCGCGCACACGAATGAAGGCGTTCACTTTCCATTCGATACCTGAATAAAGATCTGCCCTGGCGGGGTGAGATCGTGGTAATGCGACATCGATAGCGAATAACAGACGCCACCAGTCATATGCCACGCCGAGCGTCAACCAACGGATACCACGCTCACGCGGCAAATGCTGGGCGAGAACTCCGAATTTGAGATCGGAACGCGGTTTGACAAGGAGGGCAAGATCGTAGGAGGGAGAAGTCCCGAAAAATTGGTAATCATCACTTGGGTGTTTGCGTTTGAACTTGAGGCTTGCGCCAATTGCGATATGTGGACTGATCTGGCGTGCTAATGAATAGTAGTTGAAATCTGGCGTCCCCGATTCGACGCCGAGCGCGATTTCGTTCCCCCAGAATAGGCCGTATCCGCGATAGGCGTAGCTGATTCCTTTTGGATCAAAGGCATAGTCGGATCGATTATGGAATTTATTGACGCCAAAGAGCTTGACCCCTTGCCCCTGAATCAATCCGGCAGGATTCCAGAAGCCGGCTGTTGCGTCGTCGGCAATGGCTGTAAACGCATTGCCCATCCCCAAAGCCCTTGCCCCAACATAAAGCGGACGCGCCTCTTCAAACGGAAAGGCTGCGGAGAGGGTGGTGGACGCAGTAAGGAATAATGCAATGATTGCTGGAACATGATACGTGATACGAATCTTTCCCTTCCTTCCTTTCCTTCCTACCCACTTACTCACCCATTCGCTCCTACCCTCCTTCCATTCTTCCATTTTTCTATCCCTTTTTCTGCTGCTGCCAATACGTCCTCAACAGTAATATCCTCCATACTTTTACGAGCAATCACTGTGTGCTGGGGCCAAATTGGCCCCCACTGCAGCGGATTCGATGCTCCGAAAAGCGCAATTGTCGGGGTTTTGACCGCTGTGCCGATATGCATGGGGCCCGTATCATTGCTGATGAAGAGGTCATATTTTTGGATCATCGCTGCGAGCTGCATCGGTGTTGTTCCCGTGACGACAATTGGTTTGCTGGACATCAGCCCCACGACCTCGTGAGGCAGCGTTCCTTCCCAACCGCCCGCCGTGATAAAGATCTGGGCGTCGTATTCTTGGTGAAGCCAATCTCCCACCTTTGCAAACCCCACTTCTGACCAGCGGCGGTAGGTTGCCCCTGCCCCAGGGTTAAGTCCAATCAGTGGTCGGTCAAAAGGGATTCCAGCGTTCGCGAGGAAATCATCCGCCCACTTCTGCCCCGCTGCATCCACAAACATCTCCGGTTCGTCGCTATCCGGCTCAACACCAAGTCCACGCACAACATCAAGGTATCTGGCGGTTTCGTGCTGATTGATGTTATTGGGAACGGTGATATGCAACAACCTCCTCCCGCCAGAATTGGTCTCAAAACCGACCCGAAAAGGGATACGTGCAAGGAATGTGTGCAGCACCAGGCGAAATGTGGGTTGGAGAACAACTGCCATCTGGAATGATTTTTTCATCAGTCCATAGATCAATTTGGGTATGGACATCTCGTAGGTGATGACCTCGTCCAGGTTCGGATTTGCGGCAACAAGTTCTTCGCGTGTAGGCGCTACCATGTAGGCGATGTAAGCCTCCGGGAAGCGTCGCCGCAGCGTCCGGATGACGGGGGTTGTTAAGATAGTCTCGCCGAGCGGTCCCATGCGCAGGATTAAGATGCGTTGGATCTGATCGAGATCAAAGTCCTTTTTGGAATGTATATTCATTTTCCGCTTGCCGTCTGGTCTCGATACGGCTTCGCTTGCTCGGCCGACGCAATAATGTGGCGTCTCATTACTCAACCTCAAAATACGCTTGGCTTTTTTTTTGTCAAAAGAGTTTGTAAACAGATAACGGCACATCTGCATATGCGACACGAAGATGTTTCAAGGACAATCCGCCCATCAGAATTCTTTCATTCTTCGATGCTTCAATTCATTTCACGTTCTACGACGTCCCATGCTCTTCACAGTACTGAATACCGCCGAACTGCGTTGGTACATGAATAAACGTGACCGTATCCGCTGCTAACCCACGCTCGATTGCAGGAGCAAGCTGATTGGGGTGTTCAATATACACGCCCTCCGCCCCAAGCGCCTCGGCGACCCGATCAAAACGGATTTCGCCAAACACCGTTCCTATGCGACGGTCTGGCGAGCGCGAATCGGCTTCGATGCCCCATGCACTGTCGTGTGCGACAATGGCGGTGTATGGCGTGTTGAAGCGTAGCGCCGTTTCGATTTCCGTAATTGTGAAGCCCGCAGCGCCATCACCGCTCAAGAGTAGTACCGGCTTTCCCGGACGGGCTAACTTTGCAGCGACGGCGCCGGGGACACCCCAACCGACAACGCCGCTTGCGCCGCACGTAAACCAGTATTCTGGGTGGCGGTTCCAAAGGGTCATGTGTCCCCAACGCCCGATATTTCCACCATCAAGCAGGAAGGTCACGTCCCCATCCAAAAATGGTTGGATTTCCCGACACATCCGCAGTGAAGTGAGCGGGCATGCCTCCTCATGTCCTCGCGTCGCCCACTTCGCTAACAACGCTTCGCGTCCTTCACGTACCTTTGCCAGCCACGCCCGATGGTTCCATGTAAAGTTGTTCCCTTCCATGTCCATCTGTTCAAGGGCAGACCGCGAATCGCTGACAATCCCGATTTCCGGCTCAATTGGTTTCGATAATTCGTTTGGATCGAAATCGACGCGGATAAAACGCACGGATTCTGAGAATACAGGTGGACGACCATATCCCAAACGGTAATCGATTCCCGCCCCTAATACCAACGCAACATCGGCTTCAGCAAGGCTTGCGAATGCCCCGTTGGTCTCGCCACCATAAGTTGCGCCGACATACTCATGCAACGCCGTTTCGATACACCCACGTGACCACATATTTGAAAAAATCGGGATATACGTCAAAGCGGCGAATTTGGCAATCGCTTGACCAGCGTTGGCATAGAAGGTGCCGTTTCCAACGATGATTACCGGACGTTCTGCATTTGCCAACTGTCTAACCGCATCACGAATGAGATCCGGATCGCCGGGGGCGTGCGGGTTGACCTGGGCAACAGGTGAAGGAGATTCATGTAACCGGTGAATGGCTGAATCTGGCATCTGCGCGGTGAAAACATCAACAGGTATGGTCAGGTGCACCGGTCCCGGGCGGCCAGATAATGCTAATCCAAGCGCGTTGGTGAATTCATGCTCTAATACCTTGATGCAATCGACAAACCGCGCGTATTTACAGATCGGCGCCGCCATGCCTACCTGATCGAGTTCCTGGAAATGCCCCATACCGCGCGTCTGTACGCTGGCGCAGCCGCTGATTAGAAGCATGGGTCCCCCATCCCAGGATGCATTGGCAAGCCCTGTGAGTGTGTTCGTGTGCCCAGGCCCCGCACTCACAGCGACAACCCCAATTCGTTTGGTCATCCGTCCCCATGTATCTGCCATATACGCCGCGGACTGTTCGTTTCGCACGTCAATCACCTGCATCTTCAAATCAATGCATGCATCCAAGAACGGTTTGAGTCCGTTACCGCAAAGGGCGAAGACGAATTCTACGCCACGCCGTTGGAGCGTGTCAACCAACCAGTGTGCACCGTTCATAAACTACCTCCCGATAATTATGATTTATGCCAGTTTTTTTGACTGCCTTTTGAAACATTTTCCGAATCAACGAGCATAATTTGAACGCAGAAAATCGAAAACGAAATGGCTCTGCGGGACCGATACCCTGTCGTTGACAGGTTTTTACAAAGCGCGAGGTGTGCTTCTGCAAGCCGCCCAGGATTTGTCTGTCCAGTCTACCCCCAATTAAAATCGGGGGTTTTGGATCGGGGACTTTGATAATTTTAGCTGTGAGTCAACTGAGAAGGCAGCCCCTCAATAATCCGGGTCGATTCCACACTCACATAAACGATGCGCTCGATCGCCGCGACCAAATCGCGCGGGTCTTCAAACCAGCCGTTGGGGTCGTTGAGAATGCCGCTTTCCACCTCCCGCTTAATCCTGTAGCGGTCTCTGAACCAATCCAGAGGCGTTCTGCCGTTGACTACATACCGATGTGCTTCGGCTGGGATGCCGGTTAAGCGCACATGCTCATTGATGTTGAGCGTCGTTTTTGCGGGGGTAGCGAAACGCATTGTCTTCTCGGTCAACCGAAAATGATGCGGTTGCGGCTCTCCATCGTGAGCGAACACGAGGGAAAGCGGGTACTGTTCGCACGTCTCGTAACCAAGGTGGAGGGCTGCAAGTTCCTTCCCCGCTTCTGCGAAGGCGTGGAAATCCGGTGCGAACGGGATGCACGGTATCTCCCTCGACAAATTGTTTGCGAACTCCTCCCGATAGATTGGCGCGTTCAGAATACCATAAACGTAGTCGAAAATGTCATCCTTGCTAATCAGGTCACCGCCATAATGCTCGCGAAAGACACGCAACGCCGTGTCCGAGATGTTATCAATACGCTCCGGTGCCGCGTCAATACCCTGTAACTCATTAGTAGCATCGGTGGTGTTCACAGGGTGCTGATAGCGGTATCGTGGGAAACACTGGCATGCCCCATTAAAACTATAGTCTGGCATTGTATCTGTCATAAGTGCGGAAAATGGCTTTTGGCTTCCGATACCGGGGACGCATATCACACGGTTTTCACTGGAACCGCTTGGAAAGATCCGACCCATCTGGTGCTTTCTCTGTATGAAGATGTAGTTAGCATAACAATTTGTGGCGATGAATGGGCGGTACATAACCTTTCGGATATAGTTATCATCGAATCTGGTTGCTTCCCGCCGCCTCAAACGGTCCATGAGTTCTCCTACCCACGTAACATTCTCCGTGTGGCGGCGTGCCACATCATCCACTGTGAGTTCAGGATTCGCCTCAAATTCGGAAAGCGCGCCGAGATAATCCTGTGTCATTCGCTGCGCTCTATCTAAACAGGCATCGCGTGAGAAGTTGTAGATGTATGCGTCTCTGTTTGTTTTCACGCCTTGGGAATATAACCGAAATATTGCGTCATCCGCCCTGTTTGCCCTCGCGTCCGCCGATCCCATCGGATAGAACTGCATGAATGCATCGCTACGCTGTTCTATCCAATCGTAATGCCTATCGGGTGCAATCTCCTGCCAATCGCAGAACCCTGAGATCGATACCGCCTCGCGCAGTGCAATCAATTTTTCCTCACGTTTGAGATAGTCACCAATATCTCGGTAGCGGATGCGGCATCCACTGTGGGCAGCGTTTGGGTTCTTGACCAAGATAGTAATAGCAACAGGTGCCCTTGACCCTGAACCGAACACCTTGCCCCCTTCACGACGGGACTGTTCGCCCTGAGTCCGCTGATTTCCACGCAGGTGCAGGACATAGATTGAACTGAACTCCTCTGCTAAACACGCACGAACCCCCGCATCAACGTTTCCATCAATCCAAGAACCGTTGGTGACAAAGGCGATAATTCCCTGCCCTTCAATCCGGTCCGATGCCCAGCGGATAGCCATCTTATATGTGTCGTAGAGATTCCTCTTATTCGTTGTCATTGTGTACACAAAATAGGTCTCTCTGATCCGCTCTTCAAGTTCTGGGCACTTTACATTCTGATTATCGTCTGTTCCTCTCTTCTGCCCTGACGACCAAGGCGGGTTACCAACGATGACCTGAATCGGCAGATTCTGTTGACGCTCGGCGCGTGCGTTGTTGGCTGGGAGCAAGTCGAGTTGGAAAAGAGACGGGACTTCCTCATCGGTCTGTTTGTTCAGATTGAATGTGTCGGTTAAGACTATACCGTTGAACGGCTCATAACCGCTGTCTACTCCGCACTTGCCGCGGTAGGCTTCTTCGATATTGACCGCCGCGATGTAGTAGGCGAGGAGAACAATCTCATTTGCATGTAACTCCTCATGGTATTTCCGCTCGAGATCGGAGGCTTGGATAAGATCAGATTGCAGCAGGCGTGCCAGAAAAACACCAGCGCCGGTAAATGGATCAAGGACATGTACCCCTTCGTCGCTCAAGTTCCTGCTGAACTCTTTCTGCAATACCTCCTCAGCACTGTGTAGGATAAAGTCCACAACCTCGACAGGTGTATAGACGATGCCGAGTCGTTCCGCGTCTTTCTTCAGGGCGGTAGCGAAGAACTTCTCGTACAGTTCCAACAGTACTCGTTGCCGTCCTTCGCTGTTATCAATACCACGGGCACGCATCCGAAACTTTCATAGAACCCGTCCAAATCTCGCGTTTCATCCTCCAGTCCAAAGTCTTTGAAATCGTCCCGCAGTTTGTCTAGTGCAATCGACACAGGATTGCCGGAGGCAAAATCGTAATCCTCGAACAGTGCCTCAAAAACGGGGCGGGTCAGGATGTGTTGCGCCATCATATCAATTGCGTCGTTCCAAGTAACCGATGGATTTATTGCACCTTGCACCTCTGCGTGGAATGCGTTGAACCAATCGTGCAGCACATCGTTGTCGGGATTATCCAGTAGATTTTCAATTCGGACAACAACTCGCTGGAAAATATCTGCAACATCCTTAGCCCAGCTCTCCCAGTATTTTCGGTCTCCGCACTTCTCCACAATCTTTGCATAAATGTCTTGGGGGGGGAATTGCAGCTAGCTCGAATGGGATCGGTGGTAGTAGCGGATCTGTCCCGTTTCCATTGCCGCCTCCATGCCCACCGATGAAGATCCGTTCCGACTGGGCATTATTGAGGTCTATTTTATTGATTTCAGCATTGAGCCTGTCGTCGTGGGAGCGGAGCGCACGTAGGACATTCCACACCGCGGCGAAACGTTCATTGTTGTCTAGGGCATCGGCGGGATCTGTGCCGGGGGGGATTGCAACCGGCAGTATGATGTAGCCGTACTGCTTGCCCGGTGCTTTTCGCATGACGCGTCCCACCGCCTGAACGATGTCAACATGCGAGTTTCTTGGGGTCATAAAGAGCACTGCATCAAGTGCAGGCACGTCAATACCTTCGGAGAGACACCGTGCATTTGAAAGGATACGACAAGCGCCGGCGGTGCTGCCCTTTAACCATTCGATTCGGGTTTTTCGATCGAATGCGTTATGTTGACCATCAACATGCTGCGTTTCGCATTGAAAATCAACCGGTTGTTGGTCTTCCGGCATCCGTTCAATGGCACTCTCAATCACTGGATTCCAATACTCTGCTAGGCGTTTTGAATTGATGATGGTATTGTTGAATGCGATAGCACGTGTCAGGGGTTCAATAGTCCCATCTTCATCGGACTTCCCTTCCGGGTTTTGTAGCGCCCGCCAAGAGCCAACGAACTTGGTCGCGTCGGTAATGTTGATTTCGCTTCCGCCCTTCCCGATATACCCTTGCAGTGCCGTGTCCGCATCTGGCTCGTACATGGTAAAAATTACCACTCTGTAGTCGGACAGTAGGTCCTGCTCGACGGCTCTGGAGAAGGGGAGACGGTGAAACTCAGGCCCGTAGGTCTCCGGATCGTCCATTGAGAATACTTCGATGTCATGGCGCGCCGCCTTTGCTTTCGCGCCTTCCGTATAAAGCCGGGATGTCGCGGTCATGTAGAGCCGTTTCTTCACATGAATGCGGTCGGCGTTGTGCACAAGCACGAATGGAGATGTCTTGTCTTCAGACTGCTCAATGCCGGTGGTTCTGTGCGCCTCGTCGCAGAGAACGATGTCGAACGCCGGCGCGCCTTGCTCCTGCGCACTTTCGACAATGGGGAGTGAATGGTAGGTGCAGAAGACCACCGTCATCGCGTCCTCGTCTGTTTTCTGTAGCACTTCAGAGATCTTTAACGGGTCTGTGGTGACCGGGATTTCCAGTTCCTGAATAGGCACGTCCTCAGTCTTTCTTCCGGTGCTTGTATCGGAGCAAATCCCGATATACCGATGCTGTACTCCCTGCTGCTCCGCCCATTCTCGCATCGCCTGCGAAAATAACCCGATAGACGGAACGAGATAGAGCACCCGGCCGCTGATACCTGCAATCTCCTCAGCAATCCTCAGGGCGGTGAAGGTCTTGCCGGTGCCGCACGCCATGATCAGTTTGCCGCGATCGGACGTTTTGAAGCCGCTGACAACGTCATCAAACGCTTTTTGTTGATGATCTCTCAGCTTAAACCGCTCTATTCGGTAGTCTAGTTGTTCCGGCACCTCACGGTGCAGGTCGGGCCAATCGATCGGGCGGCTGGCAAGATGGCCATAGCCGATCACTTGAAAATTGGCTCCCAACGGCTCGATGGTTCTGCGCACATTCGGACCTAACTCAGCACCCGTATGGACGAGAATTCGCTTTGTAAACACCTCGGACGCTGAAGCAGCGACGAATGAATCAATCTGCGGCTTTGTAACCCGCGTGTCCTCCGCAAAGCATTTACACTGAATCGCACAGTATTCGCCGTCACTCTCTCGTGCAACGAGGTCAATTCCGGTATCGACACCGTCGTATTCTGTACGGAGTGCCGCCCACTCTTTCCACAGATAGACATCGGTAAACCGCTCTTTGTAGAGGGGGTCTACAGAGAGATATTGCTTCATGAGTCGTTCAAACTCATCACCTATGAGGTATTGGGAAGCAGCAGATTCGCGAAGTTGATTCAGGACACCTTGGAATCCGGTTGTTGTTTCCCCACTTCCCGTTTCCAAGCCGAGGTAAAGTTGCGGTGTTTCTGACATATCTGTCTCCTTGCGAAAGTGGGTAGTAGGTAGACACGGCATGCGCCGAATTTCGTGATGATACCCACCCATGTGAAGAACCCGTGATACCCGATAGTGCGTAAAAAAGTCAAGTTTTTTACGGGTGACAAATTTGAGAGTGTAAACTTGTAGATAGATTTACGGTATAATTCTACTAACAGAAAGAAGGGCGGCAAATTAGATCCAGTTGTGGTCTGCTTTGACAGACCTCTGGAGATGTTCCCGCTATCAGCAGATGGCTTTATCTATCTTTACGTGAATACTCTCAATCTCCAAAAGGGCTAAGGTTTGAAAGATCCAATACTACGCCTCGCGAGCAGATGCCAGAAACGCATCAACCTGCTTGGCAGTTGGCATAGATGGGGCAGCGCCAAGTACTGTAACGGCTAATGCGCCGGCGGCATTGGCAAAGGCGACAGCATCTCCAAATTTTTCGCCTCGTGCCAGCGCGACTGCGAGGGCACCACAAAAGGCGTCACCGGCTGCCGTCGTGTCAACGACGTTGACCGCGTATGCTGGAATGCGTTTTTTCAGTTCAAGGGTAAGCAATAGGATGCCCCGATCACCGAGCGTCAAAATCACAGCGGAGGTTCCTTTATTCAATAGAATTTTGGCAGCACGTTCCGCACCTGCCGAGTCAGAAACTTTGACATCCGAAAGTGCTTCGGTCTCCACTTCGTTTGGGGTAAGAATGTCCACCTGAGCCAGGAAGCTATCCGGCAATTCCTGCGCTGGGGCAGGGTTAAGGATGACCGTTGCATCATTAGATTTCGCGATTTCTGCGGCACGTTGGGAAGCGGAAATCGGTACTTCCAACTGCAAAAGGAGGACATCCGCGGCAGCAATTGCCTCTGAAGCACGTTCTATATCTTTAACGCTCAAACGCATATTGGCCTGTGGAACAATAACGATACTGTTGTCTCCATCGGTGTCGATCAGTATCGAAGCCACGCCCGTCCCTACTTCTGTGTCCCGGACGACAAAATCCGTGTGGATGCCCTCCTCGGCATGGGCGGACATCAGTGTGTCTCCAAAGAGATCCGTCCCCAACCGACCGATTATTGTCACGTCCGCCCCCAACCGTGCGGCAGCGATTGCCTGGTTGCTGCCTTTTCCCCCGATAAACATGCCGAATTCTTCCCCCATGAGCGTTTCTCCTTTTTGAGGGCGGCGCTCCGCTTTGACCACGAGGTCCATATTAAAACTTCCCACGACAACAACTTTCGGGTTCTGTTCGTTCATACCCGCCTCCTAAACCGCAGCGTCATCAGATCTCCCCGACGAAAAGGAGAACTAGGTAGATTATAGTCTGATCGGGTTACGTTTGTCAACAGCGTTAAATATTCCCGTCTCTCCACGAGATGCGAAAAAACGCTTGTCCCATGCAATTGATTATGATAGAATGAAATCGCGTCCGAGCCGGAACAGAAAAATGTTACAGATCAGGAATTTGGAGGACATCATAATGAATCTCATCGTCATTGTTTTGGATAGTTTTCGTCAAGATCACGTCAGCACTTATCACAAAGGCACACCTGCGTTTGAAGGGGTCCAGCCGTGTCAAACGCCAAACATTGATCAGTTCTCGGAAGAGTGCATCGTTTTCGAGAACGCTTACCCGGAAGCCTTACCAACAATCCCAATCCGTACCCAACTGATGACGGGACAGCGGACGCTTCCGTATCGCCCCTGGCAGCCGTTAATCCCAGAGGATGTTGCAATCGTGCAGATCTTGAGCCAGGAGGGATACGTTTGTGGACTCATTTCAGATACCTATCATTACCGCGCGCCGGGTATGAACTTCCACCGCGACTTTCATTCCTACCGTTGGATTCGTGGACAGGAATATGATCCGTATGTATCCGCCCCTCTGGAGCGAGATCTCAACGACTATATCAACGAAAATTTCCCTGAAGAGTGGCGCAATCGAATCAGTCAGTTCTTGGCAAATACCGAACAGTTTACGGAGCCAAAAGATTGGTTTGCCTACAAGGTCGTGGATGAAGCAATCGAGTGGCTTGAGGATAATCGTCCGCATGATAAGATTTTCCTTTGGATCGATTCCTTCGATCCACACGAACCGTGGGATCCACCTGGTGTGCGGGATACTTACACCGATCCGGATTACGATGGCCCCCGACTGATTATGCCAATGGGCGGCATGGCGAGCAATTGGGCGAGCGATGAAGAAATCCAACACATTCAAGGACTTTACGCCGGTGAGGCAGCCTTTGTCGATGACTGCCTCAGTAGGCTATTCGACCGGCTGAAAGATCTCGGATACTACGACGATTCGCTTATTCTGTTGCTCGCAGATCACGGGCACCCCCTCGGCGATCACGGGAAATTCCTCAAGGGCGCAGATCGAATGTACAACGAACTCCTCAAAGTTCCGTTTATGGCGCGCCTGCCGAAGGGAGAAGGCGCACGTCGAACCGGTGCGATTGTGCAATTCCAAGACGTCCTCCCGACACTGCTGGAGGCGCTCGAATTGGGAAATAATACCTCATCAATGCACGGTGATAGTTTCCTCGACGTTCTCAAGCGGGACAGCGACTCACACCGCGACGCGATTATTACGGGATACCATGAGGGGGCGGATCGGTGTATTCGGGATGCGACATGGAGCTATATCCAGCGCCCCGAAGGTGAGCCCGACGAGCTCTACAACCTAATCAAGGACCCATGTGAGCGGAACAATCTCATCGACCAGCATCCGAATGATGCGATTCGCCTGGCATCGCAGTTTGGGAATTACTTCCGGCGGCACGGTAGGGCAACGGTCGTTAAGGGGATTCAGGGCAAGTATGAACTTGCCTCCGGCCGTGTGGAATAGAACGAAAATCGGATAATTGGGTAAGGATGTGCGCTCATAAATGTGTTCAGGAGTTCAAATGCGTTCATTAATTCACGCGTTCATTTCAGCCATGCAATACGCATCGAATCTCCTTTACACTCAGCTTTTAGGACTTTGAAGGATAAATACTCGGGCAGTTGACCCAGACCTGACAGGTTTCAAAACCCTATCAGGTCTACATAAAATACAAGACAATCGCTTGCAATCTACAACTCACAATCCACAACGAGATCAAGCCCGCATTCCGGCGCCGCCATTCTATGGCTCAAGAATCGTCACCGATATTTCGTTGGAACAGGTATACAACTATATCAACCCGGTGGTGCTATTCCGCGTACAGTGGCGGCACCGCCGTCAACCGGGCATGACCCAGCATGAATATGACCGGTTTATCGAGCGAGAAGTTGCACCGGTATACCAGCATTATAAGAAACTGTGCGCCGATAATCACTGGCTGCGTCCACAGGTGGTATACGGCTACTTCCATGCGCAATCAGATGGCAACGATCTGATCATTTACCACGCTGATGCCCAAACTGAATGGGTGCGTTTCACCTTTCCCCGTCAGACACACACCGAAGAACGGCGCTGCATTACCGATTACTTCGCTAGCATTGATTCTATCCGAATGGATGTCGCTGCATTTCAAGTTATTACGGTTGGATCGACCATTACGGAAGTGGCGCAGGAATTTCTGGCTGCGGGGGATGACAGCGAATATTTACATCTACATGGGCTTGGTGTCGAGACGACAGAAGCATTGGCAGAATATGCCCATAGACAAATCCGCCTTGAACTTGGCATTGCTGAGGAAGACAGTCCATACATCCTCGATCTGTTTCATGGGAGCTATCAAGGGGTGCGTTTTAGTTTTGGGGATGCAGCCTGCCCAAACTTGGCAGAGCTCGCTAAACTGTGGCGACTGCTTGAGCCGGAGCGAATCGGCGTTGAACTTTCGGAGGAATTCCAACTTGTGCCTGAGAATTCGACCGCCGTGATCATTGTGCATCATCCGGAGGCGAGGCTGTTCAACGTAAAATAACGAGAGTTGGTATCTATTGACAGGAGTCGAGGTCGTTGGATGGGATATAGCACGGATTATCAGAATAAACGGTTTATTGTATCTGATCCGTTAATTCTGTGGATCTGTGCTATAAACCGAATTGCCAGTCCCTTCCTATACGTCAACTGCTTATAGGTTCCAACTTGAGTTAAAATACGACTTGGAAGGTCGTGTCGTATAGTACGGCTCTCGCACTTTCACCTTAGGGAACACGCCATCGTTGAGTGGGCAAGCTGCCCACTTTACGGCAAAAAGCATTGATACCTATCCTAATTAAAATAATATGCAGCACGCAATACGCAATACATTTATGGAGAAACCATGAGAACATCTCACAGATACTTAGATCCCGTAGCCCTTTCCCGGCTTGGCGGCATGGAGCTCGTTGCCCGTCTCGTCGTGGAAGGTTTTATCACAGGTCTGCACAAAAGCCCATACCAGGGTTTCAGCGTTGAATTTGCCGAACACCGGCAATACATGCCCGGCGACGAAATCCGATATATTGATTGGAAGGTGTACGGCAAATCAGACCGTTACTATATCAAAAAGTTTGAGGAGGAAACCAACCTCCGCGCCTATATCTTGCTCGATGCCAGCGGATCAATGAACTACAAATATGACGACGAAGGCATTACCAAATTTGAATACGGCTGTTATCTCGCCGCATCGCTGACCTACCTCATGCTCAAGCAGCGGGACTCCGTTGGCTTGGCAGTCTTTGACACACACATCAGGGAGTACATCCCACCGCGTGGCGCCGCGACCCACCTGCATGCGATCATGTCGACGTTAGAACAGGTTCAGCCGGGGAACGAAACGAGTATCAGCACAATCTTTAACGAACTTGCCAAACGGATTATTCGTCGCGGATTGGTCATCGTGATCTCCGACTTGCTGGATGAGCCGTCCGAGGTGCTTTCTGCCCTCAAGCATTTTCGCCATTGCAAGCACGAAGTCATCGTTTTTCATCTGCTCGATAAAGCTGAAATGACATTTCCATTTGAGGGACCGGTTGTTTTCCGCGATATGGAGAACGACCACACGCTCCCAACGCAGGCAGAGGCGCTCAAAGCCGGCTATCTCGAACAATTAAATGCGTTCATTCAAGACTATCGCCGGGGATGCGGCGCAAGCTTGATTGACTATGTGCAAATCGACACGGCGACGCCATTTGATTATGCCCTGTCGTCATATCTTTCACGAAGAAGGTGAACGGTCGTGTTTATGCTAAACCTTCCAAAGGTTTCAAACCTTCGGAAGGTTCACGGTTTTCGGGAGTGGGTCGAAACTTACGCCGTGATGCAGTAGTCTGCTCTTCGGAACGCGATTAAACTCACCATAAAGTTGGCAGAAGGAGAAATGTGTTATGAAATTGACGAAATGGGCATGTTGGCTTACTGTTCTATTGATGGCGATGATATTCACTCCTGCTTTGAGCGCAGAGGGCAAAGAAGCATCAGGCGAAGCACAATTTTTGACTAACATTCGACAACTGACATATGACGGGAAACGTGCCGGTGAGGCGTATTTTTCCGAAGATGGACAAGCACTGATTTTTCAAAGTGAGCGGGAACCGGGCAATCCATTTTACCAGATTTACACGCTTGATCTCCGAACAGGTGACATACACCGGGTTTCTCCCGGCGTGGGAAAAACAACCTGCGCCTTTTTCCGCCCCGGCACAAACGAGGTACTGTTTGCTTCAACACATCTTGACGCCGATGCAGCAGCCAAGCAGCAAGCGGAACTTGAATTTCGGGCGTTGGGAAGAGAACGTTGATACAGTTGGGATTATGACGAAAATATGGACATCTTTTCAGCAAAACAGGACGGAAGCAACTTGAAGCGGTTGACTGATGCGGTAGGATACGATGCGGAAGGCTCCTATTCCCTAGACGGAAGCAAAATCGTCTTTTGCTCTCTGCGAAATGCCTATCCACCTGAGAAACTTTCCCCAGAAGATCGGCAACGTCTGGAAGTCCATCCTGCCTATTTCGGCGAGATCTACATTATGGACGCGGATGGATGGGATCAGAGACAGCTAACCCATTCACCCGGCTACGACGGTGGTCCCTTTTTCTCTCCGGATGGCGAGAGGATTGTCTGGCGACATTTTGACGAAGATGGCATGTTGGCTGACATCTACACCATGCGCCTGGATGGTTCGGACGTGCGGCGACTGACCGCATTTGATTCGATGTCCTGGGCGCCCTATTTTCACCCAGCAGGTGAATATGTCATTTTTGCCTCGAACAAATTGGGATTTTCCAACTTTGAACTGTACATGGTTGACACTTTAGGACAGCATGAACCTGTGCGGGTGACTCTTACGGAGGGATTTGATGGACTACCCGTGTTCTCACCAGATGGACAACGGCTCTGCTGGACTTCAAACCGAACGAGCACACAGGCTGCCCAACTCTTTCTTGCCGACTGGAATCATGAGGCAGCTCTGGCAGCGATTGCTGCTGCGCCTGAACGCGAACAGACACAGTTTCCAGAAGTTGACTTCAGCCCGATGGAATCATCAGCCGGATGGGAAAAAATTGGCATAAGTGGTCTGTCGCCCGAAATCTCCGCCGCCGATCTCCAATTCGACGTCGAATATCTCGCATCAGACGCACTCGAAGGTCGGAAGACCGGTTCAGAAGGCGCCTGATTAGCCGCCGATTACATCGCAGACCATTTACGGAAGGCTGGATTGAAGCCCCTGGGTGGGGACGGAACCTATTTTCAGGAATTTCGATTCACTTCAGGCATGAAAGTCGTTCCCGATCAAAATCGCTTAGAGATTGTTAAAACTGATGGATGGGCGGAGACGATTCAATTCGAGGTCGAAAAAGACTTTCGCCCCCTCTCCTTTAGCGCCAATGGCGAAGTGGAAGGTAAGGTGGTTTTTGCGGGCTACGGTTTGTCTACGCCTGGGAAACGTGGCGTCGGATATGACTCATATACAGGCTTAGATGTCAAAGACAAAATTGTTCTCGTCCTGCGTTACGTTCCAGAAGCGGTTGAGGTGGAACGACGTCAAGAGCTCAATTTCTACGCAGGGCTGCGCTACAAAGCGATGATCGCGCGAGAACATGGCGCAAAGGCGCTCTTCGTTGTCACAGTCCCAAATTCTCCCAACGCTGGCGAGCTTGTCCCGCTCTCTTTTGACAGCAGCCTTGCAGGATCTGGCATTATTGCTGCCTCAATTACCGGAGCTGTGGCGGACGCTTTGTTTGCCGAAGCAGGAAAGGATCTGAAAGCGGTCCAGTCCGAACTCGACATTGAGAACCCTCACTTCGAAGGCAGATTCCGTCTGTCAGATGTCAAAGCCAAGATCGCGACTGGGGTTGAGCGGGTGAAGAAAACGGATCGGAACGTGATTGGGCTTCTCCCGCCCGCCGATCCGACGGAGGATACCGAGTATCTGATTGTCGGGGCGCACTATGATCACATCGGTTACGGCGAAATCAGTTCCTTGGCGCGAAAGGGCGAGGAGGGACAGATTCACAACGGCGCAGATGATAACGCTTCTGGGACCGCAATTGTCCTCGAATTGGCGGCGAATCTGACTGAAGCTCACCGGAATAAGCCGGACAATTTTACCAGAGGTGTCATTTTTGCATTCTGGTCCGGTGAGGAACTTGGCTTGATCGGGTCTTCCCACTTTGTTGAACACCCGGCCGTTCCCCTGGAAAAGGTGGCGGCTTACATCAATTTCGACATGGCCGGGCGGCTGCGTGAAAACAAACTTACCCTTCAAGGCATCGGTTCGTCAACCGCTTGGCGGCGGCTGATCGAAAAGCGGAATGTCCTCGCCGGATTCAGTCTCACGCTGCAAGATGACCCATACTTGCCGACAGACACGACAACTTTCTATCCGAAAGAAGTTCCTGTCCTGGCTTGCTTCACCGGCGGTCATGAGGATTATAACCGCCCCACGGACGATCCGGAGACCCTTAACTACGAAGGCATGGAGCGAATCGCCAAATTCGTCCGCGCCATCATCATCGATCTCGTGAAACATTCGGAGCGACCGGAGTATGTCAAAGTCGAACGGACCAAGCCGGAGACGGGCAGTCGTGAAACGCTCCGGGCGTATCTCGGAACGATACCGGACTATACAACGGAGATTGAAGGGGGCAAACTCTCCGGCGTGCGGGGCGATGGGCCCGCCGACAAAGGGGGATTACAGGGTGGTGATATTATCGTGGAGTTTGCCGGTCAGAAGGTCACCAATATTTACGACTATACCTACGCGCTGGACGCCGTCAAAATTGGTGAGCCGGTTGAGGTCGTTGTCCTGAGAAACGGAGAGCGGATGACCCTGACCGTGACACCAGAGGCACGGAAGTGAAGGGATATACGGATGAGCGAATCAACTTACGCCTCACATTTTACGCTTCACGCCGGAGGGAAGAATGACACAACGGTTGGATGCAATCGAAACGGAAGCGCAACTTGAGGAAATCATGTCCAGACCTACGCCAGAGGTTGTTCAGGCAATGGCGGAAATGGCGGGTGATCTTCTCATACTCGGCGTCGGCGGGAAGATGGGACCGACCCTGGCAAAGCTGGCAAAACGCGCCGTTGACGAATCAGGCTCCGCCAAGAAAGTAATTGGGGTGTCCCGCTTTTCGTCACCGGGCGTGCAGACTAATCTGACTCAGGCTGGCATCGAGACGATTCCGTGTGACCTCCTCAACGAGGCGGAATTGCAGGGGCTGCCAGATATTTCCAACTTGATCTTCATGGTGGGCAGGAAGTTTGGCTCCACAAGCAATGAAGCGTTGACCTGGGCAATGAATACCTATCTCCCCGGACGAATCGCGGAAAAGTACCGGGATTCCCGAATCGTCGTCTTTTCGACGGGAAATGTCTATCCGCTCACACCTGTCTCCTGCGGTGGGGCGCCGGAAATGCATCCCGTGAATCCGATCGGCGAATATGCGCAATCATGCCTCGGACGCGAGCGGATGTTCGAGTATTTTTCAAACTGGTTTGGCACGCCGGGCGCGGTTATCCGCCTGAACTACGCCATCGATTTGCGGTACGGGATTCTTTTGGACATTGCAGAAAAAGTTTACAGTAGAAAGCCGGTTGATCTGACCATGGGCAATGTCAACGTCATCTGGCAGGGAGACGCAAACGCTGTAGTCCTGCGGGCTTTTCCACACTGTCAAAGCCCGCCAATGATTCTCAATCTCACAGGCCCTGAGACCGTTTCAATTCGATGGCTTGCCACACGATTTGGGGAGCTTTTTGAGAGGAAACCAATTTTTGAGGGCGAGGAGGCGAAAACCGCATTCCTAAGCAATGCCTCCCGCTGCCATCAGCTCTTCGGTTATCCGCGAATTTCACTTGAACAGATGGTGGGGTGGATTGCCCATTGGGTGCAGATCGGAAGTCCAACTTTGGGCAAACCGACGAAATTTGAAGCGCGGGACGGTAAATTTTGATTATCCGAAATTCAGGTATTCGGTGCTATCTCCACCAGCTTCCCAAGATACATCACAGCGACCTTGTTCGCAAGACGTGAGATAACTCCCAGATCATGGGTGATGATCAGGGTGGAAAGGGGTTCGTTGTCGGCGTTCAATTCTTCAAGGAGATTTATAATCAGTGCCTGGGTTGTCGCATCTAAATTCGTCGTCGGCTCATCAGCAATCAGTAAAGCTGGCTCGGCGCATAATACGAGTGCGATCATCACTCGCTGGCACCCGCCACCGCTTAACTCCCACGAATACTGCGCTAAACGGTCTTTGGGATGATCCAGATGCACTTCCACCACGATTTGAATCACCCACTTTATCACTCCCACAAACTTTACGTTTTGCACATTTCGTCAAATCTTCAGGGATTGTAGAAACCCGCAAATTGTGTTAAACATCCCCGCCATCTAACTTCGTCCCTCGCAGCCGCAGACTGTTGGCGACGACAGTCACGCTGCTAAAGGCCATGGCAAAAGCAGCCAACACCGGATGCAGCACCCGCAGCATCATCGGCAGGAAGGTGAGCGGGTGGAGGACGCCCGCCGCCACCGGGATGAGAATGACATTGTAGAAAAACGCCCAGAACAGATTCTGCTTGATGGTACGCATCGTCGCCTTGCTGAGGGCGATTGCCTGTGGTACAGAGCGGAGATCGCCGCGCATCAGGGCGACGTCCGCTGTCTCCATCGCCACATCCGTCCCCGTACCGATGGCGATACCAACATCCGCTTGGGCTAACGCTGGTGCGTCATTGATGCCATCCCCGACCATCGCCACCAGTCCAATTCCCTCCGATTGCAATTTCTTTACTTCTTCTGCCTTGTCGCCGGGCAGCACTTCAGCGAGTACCCGATCTATCCCTATTGCTTTGGCAACCGCTTCCGCTGTGGATGGGTTATCGCCGGTGACCATCACCACCTGCAAACCCAACCGGTGCATCTGGGCGATGGCTTCTCTGGAACCCGGCTTGATGGTGTCCGCCACGGCAATCAAGCCCGCGGCTTTGCCATCAATCGCCACCCACATCGAAGTTTGCGCCTCCGACTGTAACCGTTTCGCCGCCGCCTCCAGTCCATTGAGGTAAATCTTTCGCTCAGTCATCATTTTGAGATTGCCCACCACGACCTGATGCCCTTCGACCTGAGCGATGATGCCATGTCCAACGACGGCTTCAAACTGAGAAGGCTCTGCCAGTGACAGCCTGTGCGCCTGCGCTGCACGCACGATAGCTTCGCCGAGCGGATGTTCGCTGCTGCGCTCCGCCGACGCAGCCAGCCATAGCATTGCGAATCGTTCCTCTTTCCTTTCTTCCGTCCTTCCTCCGGTCTTCGATTGAGAGTCCGAGACCTTCTTTCCATTCCTCAACGCTTCAGCAGTGACGCTTTCCACGCCGCCATCTGCAGTCACTACATCTGTGACCGACGGCTCACCGACCGTGACCGTCCCTGTCTTATCAAGAACGACGACTTTGAGTGAATGCGCCCCTTCGAGCGCCTCGCTGTTTTTGAAGAGGATACCTTGCTCGGCGCCCACTCCGGTCCCGACCATAATGGCGGTCGACGTGGCGAGCCCCAACGCGCACGGACAGGCGATGACCAACACCGCGACCATCCGAATCATCGCCGGCGTAAAACCGACCTCGACGCCAAACCACCACACCAGTAACGTAATCGCCGCAATGCCAATGACGACAGGCACAAAGACGCTCGCCACCCGGTCTGCCAGACGTTGGATAGGGGCTTTGCTTCCTTGCGCTTCCTGAACCAGCCGGATGATCTGCGCGAGCGCCGTCTCTACACCGACTTTGGTCGCCTCGAATTTGAGCCGCCCACCTTTGTTGATGGTCGCGCCAACCACTTCATTGCCCGGCTGCTTGTCCACCGGCAGGCTTTCACCGGTGAGCATGCTCTCGTCCACAGCGGAGTGCCCGTCGATAACGATCCCATCCACCGGAATCCTTTCGCCCGGACGCACGATGACGATATCGCCAACGCTCATTTGCTCAATGGGAATATCAACTTCTTTGCCGTTCCGCACCACACAGGCAGTTTTCGCCCGAAGCCCCATCAGCTTCTTGATGGCGGCGCTGGTCTGCCCTTTGGCGCGGACCTCCAGCAGTTTGCCCAGCTTGATGAGTGTGATGATGACCGCAGCAGTCTCAAAGTAGACGTGGTTCCCCAAGGTGTTGTTGCCGAGAGTCAGGGCAATCGTGACGGGAAGGCTATAGAAGAAAGCCGACGACGACCCCATCGCCACCAGCACGTCCATGTTGGCGGCGCCGTTGCGCAACGCTTTGAAGCCACCCACGTAATAGTCCCAGCCGACATAAAACTGCACCGGCGCAGCCAGTGCCAGCATCAGCCAGTTGACCCAAGGTGTATGCGCCCAACCCCCTAGCAGCCCAAAGTCACGCGCCATGCTCAAACCAAAGAGGGGCAGTGAGAAGACGACACCCACCCAGAACTTGCGCGTCTGGTCGCGGATTTCTGCTTGGCGGGCAGCACCCTCGGTGTCCTCCAGTTGGTCAGCCTCCGCTTCGACAACGCCGTAGCCCGTTTCTTCAATGGCAGCAATCAGGTCAGCGGGAGTGATTTGACCGGGAATGTATTCGACGGTTGCCTTCTCCGCAGCGAAATTAACGGTCGCCGAGACCACGTCTGATCCCATCTTGTTGAGCGTTCGTTCGATGGTCGCCACGCAGTTGGCGCAGGTCATTCCCGTGATAAGCAACTCGATCCGGTTGGCTGCAACTCCGTAGCCCACGTCTTTGATTCTGCCGATGATGGCATTCTCGCTCAAGACGGATGGGTCGAAAGTCACGGTTGCCTTTTCGGTCGCGTAGTTGACGTTGACCTCGTCAAGACCGTCCAGCTTCTTCAGATTGCGTGCGATGGTGTTTGCGCAATTCGCGCAGTGCATGCCCGTGATAGGCAAATCGAGCGTAGCGAGATCCCGCGAAGCGGGGATAATCTGTTTTCCAGCCATCGTAAACGCCTCCCCCGTCACGCATTCTCCGGCGGGTGATTTATCTCTTCCAACAACGCATGGATGGCATCCCAGCTTGCCGGCGGCTCGTTCCATTCGACGTTGACCTGTTCTTCTTCGGTTCGGCGCGTCGCTTCCTGTGTTGCCGCCTCCTCATAGCGGCAGCGTTCCTCTATCAACACGGCTAACTCATCGCGCTCTGCCTCCGCCAACGCACCCCGCACCTCTGCTTCACGGAGTTGATTTAAGCGCGTTTGTTTGGATTCATCCCACATAGCCATCCCCTCCGTCATTCATTTATTAAGTCCACTGACCTTGTTATGCCTACTGCTTGATCTTTCCTAACATTTCTAAAACGCTGTCGAAATCGTATTGATTCGCCAAATCCCACAATCGCCTGGCTAACAATTTTGATAGATTTTTCATCAATGGCGTGGGTTGATATGCTCTTTCTGCGGGGGTGGTGAATAAGCCATATTTTCCCAAAAAAACGGAGTTGTGTCAAGTCTTTTTAGAAACACTACCCAAATATAAACCGTCGATTTCTTGAATCAACTATTGACACTGATTTTGCCAAAGTGTTGAAAAGCGCCTGTCAACTCCCAGGCCACTTCCGCGATCAGGTACTTGTCGACGGGCGCCGTGAACTAAATCGGGCATGCGATATTCCCCAAACGCTCCGTCAACAAACGATTTTCCCGATAATCAATGGGCATAACCACAAGCGCCGGGTTATCAGCATGAAACGCCTTTTCTAATGTTGGAGCCACATCTACAGAATTTTCCACTCGAAATCCCGCCCAGCCAAAGGATTCTGCCAATTTAACAAAGTCAGGATTGCCGAATGAAAGATTGGTGTGGCGATTAAACTGGTTATCCTGCTTCCAAGAAATGAGGCCGTAGCCGCCATCCTCCCACACTATGACCACAATGTTAGTCCCTAGGCGTTTGGCGGTCTCCATCTCCTGAACATTCATCAAAAAACCGCCGTCACCGCAGATAGCCAATATGCGGCGGTCTGGATACACCATTTTAGCAGCAATTGCTCCCGGCAGTGCAAATCCCATCGAGCAGAAGCCGTTGGAGATAAGGCAGGTATTCGGTTCGTCACACTGATAATAACGGGCAACCCACATTTTATGCGCCCCCACATCGCTCAGCAGAATATCGTGGGGGCCTAACGCCTCGCGCGCATCCCAAAGCACTTTTTGGGGGCGAATGCTTCCTCGCGTATGGTCATCTTTGTGCATGGCAAACTCAGTCAGCATCTCTTCTCGAATCGTTTGGTGCTGATGGATATCGAAACGAAGGGGTTTGTTTTTAACTCGCTCATTGAGCATCCACAGCGTATGCGCGAGATCGCCGACGACTTCGACATCAACGCGGTAATCTTCATCCACTTCCACCGGCAGAAAGTCGATATGCACGATTTTCTTGGCGCTTCCTTTATTCCACAGGCGGGGGTGGTATTCCACTAGGTCATAGCCCAGGGTAATCACTAAATCAGCAGCATCAATGGCGCAAGCGATCAGGTCTTTCGCCTGTAGGCCGATGGTAAATAAACCATAGGGGGCATGGCGAGAAACCGCGCCTTTTCCCATAAAGGTGTTAATAACGCCAATGCCAGTGGACTGGGCAAACTCGCGCAACTGCTTGCTTGCTCGCTTGCGGATGGCGCCGTTGCCAGCGAGAATTACCGGGCGTTTCGCCTGGCGAATCAAATCCATGGCTTGATTGACAATTTTATCGTCGGGAACGGCGCGGCGCAGACGCATGCTGGGAATGGGTACATTGCTGGTGGGTTGGACGGCAATGTCTTCCGCCAATTCGATGTGACAGGCGCCTGGCTTCTCCGTTTCAGCCAGCTTAAAGGCTTTACGAACCACTTCAGGAATGTTCTCCGGATTAATAATTGGGCTCGCCCATTTGGTGACCGGTGTGAACATACCCACCACATCCATGTTCTGGTGACTTTCCTTGTGCTGTCGCCGACTATCTGCCTGCCCGGTAATGACAACGACGGGTGAGCGATCCATATTGGCATCAGCCACACCGGTCATGAGATTGGTTGCTCCCGGGCCCAGCGTTCCCAGACAAACGCTGGCTTTACCGGTCAATCTACCGTAAACATCGGCCATAAAAGCAGCCCCCTGTTCGTGGCGGGTGAGGATAAAGGGTATTGGAGAGTTTTCTAACGCCATTATAAAATGGGCGTTTTCCTCCCCCGGTACGCCGAATACGTATTCTACGCCTTCAACTTCCAAACACTTAACAAATAATTGTGCAGCATTCATGAATAAATTGCCTCCTGTTTTAGTGCTTTGATGTTCTGTTCGACATGACTTGAATCTGTATCATCTTTGGGGTATCATTTATGAACTAAATCTAAATTTCGGTGTGCCTAACAAAAACATTGCAGAATCTGGAAAATTACATAGTTCAATTCATTTAAGGACACGACTTGAAAGGTTGTGCGACAGTTTGGCGGCCAGTTCATTTGGACATCCGCTTGCCACCAACGGTTCCAAGCAAGTACCCATGCGATTGGAAGCGGTTTTCCTCGCTCCCACGCTCCCTTGCTGGTTCAACCAAGCTGGTTAAATAGCGATGGAGACCGGATTTGTTCAATAACCTTCCAAGTCGTATAAGGAGGTCACTCAAAATGAATACCCTCAAAACCGGAATACTCATGATTGCGTTGACAGCACTGCTGATGCTCATTGGCAACCTGCTGGGGGGCGAAGTTGGAATGACATTTGCCTTGATGATGGCAGCAATCATGAACTTTGCATCCTACTGGTTCAGTGACAAGATTGTCCTGTCGATGTACAGAGCGCAGGAAATCAGCCCTGACAGTGAATTATACCAAATTGTACAACGACAAGTCCAACAATCAGGATTACCGATGCCTCGTGTCTACACCATTCCAACCGACACGCCAAACGCCTTCGCTACAGGCAGAAATCCCAGCCACGCGGCGGTTGCAGCGACAGACGGAATTATGCGACTGTTATCGCGTGACGAACTCGCAGGCGTCATTGGACATGAACTAGCGCACATCAAACAGCGCGACATTCTGATTAGCAGCATCGTCGCTACAATGGCAGGGGCAATTATGTGGATTGCGCACATGGCGCAGTGGGCTGCGATGTTTGGCGGCTTTAGCGGAGATGACGATGATGAAGGTGGGGGTGGAATCATTGGACTACTGTTCCTGATTATCGTCGCACCGATTGCAGCGATGATTATTCAGTTCGCGATCTCCCGCTCCCGTGAATATGCCGCGGATCGCTGTGGCGCTGGGATCTGTGGTAATCCGCTCGCACTGGCAGATGCCCTGCGTAAGCTTGAGCGTGGCGTCGAAGCACAACCGATGCCGCACGCAAATGCAGCAACGTCCCATCTCTTTATTGTAAACCCCCTGCGCGGTGGCATTGCGGGACTCTTCAGCACCCATCCACCGATGGACGAACGCATCCGTCGTTTAGAAGCACTGGCGGGCCGAGCGTAGCGAATACCGTCGATAGATTCAGGAGGGTGTTTCGCTGAAGAACACCCTCACCCAAAAACACCTTAATCTTTACCCACATCTTTTCATCCAAGCCATATCAGGCAAGGGAGCGAGGGGGCGTGGGAGCGAGTTTCCACTTTCTGTAATAGATGAGATTGGTGAATGTTTCGGACAAGCTGATCGTATCATGTTTGTTGACCGGTTTGACGGTTATCGGTCCAATGACGAATCCATGATTGTTGGTGATGGTGAGCTCTTTTTCACCTTTCTGGTGTTTGTGTCCAGAATAACCGATGTCATTGCCCCTTTTTTAACGACGACATTTGACCCAATCTTTATGTTTTACTCAATATGACTTCTAATAGTCCGGAGGATGCTTGACACTGCTCCCGATGGATTGGCAAATCCATCGGCCATGGCGTGGATTTGTCAATTTGAGCGTAGCGAAACCCCGATCCATCGGGGCCACGCCGAGCAGGGTGTCGATCATCATGTTGACCAATACATAAAGAAATGATTTCCCAAATTTCCTGATTCCCTTTCTTCTCATTTTTCCATCTCCTTCCATTCCGCGATTGGAACAATCTGCATGTTAATTCCCCGACAAGTTATCGTCGTTGCAACGGCTGTAGCGATCTCACTGCTAGGTGATTCCACCCTTTACGCGGTTTTACCCTCCCACGCCGACCAACTCGGCATCAAACTCGTCTACGTTGGGGTTCTCCTCAGTGTAAACCGATTCGTCAGACTGCTTACCAATTCTCTGGCAGGCTATGTCTATGATCACATCGGGCGGTGGTGGCACTTTGTCGCTGCGCTTGTCGTTGGCGGCTGCACAACGGCTGCCTACGGGCTGTTCAAGGGACTCGGCGTGTTCCTGATCGCTCGCTTGCTTTGGGGAACCTCTTGGTCATTTTTACGGTTGGAGGGGTATGCAACAGTGATCAAACAGGCGACTGCGCAAAATCGGGGCAAACTGATGGGTGTGTACGGATCGATTTCTGGGATAGGATTTTTCGCGGGCTCGTTTCTCGGTGGGATTCTCACTGATACCGTTGGCTTTCGTAACTGTGTCCTCTCCTTTGCCGCCTTGGCGCTTCTGTGTGCTGTCGCTGCTTTCCTCGAACTCTCACGAAACCACCCGTCCGAAGAAGGAGAGATAAGGAGACAAGGGGACTCGGCGACAAAGGAAACAGATTTTCACATATCGCCCAGCGCGCAAAACGTACTACGCAATACGCAACACGTTTCACCGTCTCCTGAGCTTGAAGCAGAGGGGCAAAAATCGCGGCGTCATTGGCTGATTTACTATATTAGTTGTATCAATTCACTCGTGGGCAGTGTGACTGCTTCCACGCTTGGGTTGCTGATTAAGACCCGTTTGGGCGCCGTGATTCAATTCAGCCACTTTTCGATAAAAGTAGCGTCGCTGACAGGGATTTTGCTTGCCCTCCGATGGTTACTCTTTTTTCTATTGGCGCCAGTCTTCGGACACCTTGCAGATCGATTGAGCCGAAGATTCGTGCAACTCTTCGGACTCCTGATACGCATTGTCGGATTAGGGATCTTAGCCACCGGCGGCAGTTTTATCTGGATTGGCACTGCGCTGATCCTGACATCTATATCGAGCCCGGCAATTTCAGTCGCTCTGGATGCCTCAATCACAGATGCAGCTTCAGCGAGGCAGCGGGGAAAAACGATCGGCGCCTACACGACTTTCACAGATCTGGGGTCTGCTGGGGGGCCGTTCGTGGGCTACCGGGTGATTGATTGGATCGGCGTTTCACCGGGTTTGGGAACGGTTTATTGGGCAGGCATGGTGCTGTTGCTCTCAGGCGTATTGGCTTCGTTTGGCGTCAAACGCGCAAAGGATTAGGGATCCTGTCAAAAGAAAGTGCATCCTAACATTTGTGTGACTTTTGATACGCCCCCTCTATGTCTCCCCCAAAGTTGGGGGGAGATTCAGAGGGGGCAGGATAGTCGCATCATAACTCACTTTGCACGTTTCCTTGACATGAGTCAAGTGTGCTAAAGTGTCTAAAGTGCCTGAAGTTAGGAAAGGCGCACAATCGGCTGTTTCAAAAAGTGATCTGAACTTGCTTAATGTTACTTGGTCATCATAAGACCGCTCAAGCCCAATGAACCCTTAAACTCCTTATTTTCCTCTCACTCACCGTTCCCTCACTCCCTTGCCCCTCTGCTCCCCTGCCCCTTTTCACTGCGCTGTAACTTCCCGCCATCGTTCAACCAATCTCTGCCTGTTCCCCGCCGCCCAGATGGGGTCGAAGCGAATCAACTTCACCTGATCTGCGGTGACTGCGCCTTGAACAACTTCGGCTCGCGGGTTCAAGGGCGTGCGGAACCATCTCTGCATCAAGTTCTGCGCCTCCACGGAGAGCGCCCAATCCATGAACCGTTTGGCGGCGGTTTGATTGGGACCGCCTTTTACGAGCGCCATCGCACCGATCTCGTATCCGGTCCCCTCCTCCGGAAACCTCAGAACAACAGGGTATCCTTTCGCGGGTCCCTTCTTGACAATATCGTGCGAAAAGGCAATCCCCACGGCAATTTCGCCAAAACCCACCTGCGTCACGCACGCCGATCCGGATTTGTTGTAGTGGTGGACATTCCGATTCAACTTTGCAATATAATCGAAGCCTGCCTCCTCGCCTATCAGTTGCACAAGCGCAGCGAGCAGCGTGTTGGCTGTCCCTGATGTATAGGCATAAGCCACGCCAATTTCACCTTTGAATTCAGGTTTTAACAGGTCATACCATGAAGTGGGTGGTGGAATCCCTTTGCGTGCCAGGATTTCCGTGTTGCAGGCGAAACCGATCGCGCCAAAGTAGAACCCCGTCCAGTGGTGCGCTTCGTCGAATGTGCCGGGCGGAGGCTGAAAATCGGTTTGCGGTTGATAAGGGGCAAGCAATCCTTCCCGCCTGGCGATAATGAATTCCGGCGATGGTCCCCCAAACCAGAGCGCGACTTGTGGATTGTTTCGCTCACTTCGGATGCGCACCAACGCCTCCCCTGCGGGCAGACGGACCCACCGCACCTGAACCCCGCTCTTTTCCTCAAAAGCGCGGAGGTAGATCTTTGCCTCATTCGTGTCCAGAGATGTGTAAAGGTGAAGTGTGTCGCCCGTGCCGCTTGTGACATCCGCTTTCGACGCTGCGGTTTGTGACTGGCTTGATGGTGTTTCACGACACCCCAGCAGCCAGAGAGTGGAGAGCAAGCAGATAATAATAAGAATGTTCATGTATCCTCGGCGCATCAGATGAGTCGTAACCTTTCTGGGGCTCTTTTCGACGTTTTGTAGTGGTCAACAACATATTGCTTTTTCTCGCTCCCCCGCTCCGCCGATGAATCAGCGGGCTACACGGCTGCGTCCGATGAATCGGACTTAGAAGATCGCTTGAAAGCCCCGATCGCTTTGATCGGGGTGCCGCTGTTTAACTCGGCAACTTCATCGCCGAGCGTGCATCACCGAGCGAAAAGATCTGGGTAAAAGTAAGCCTCGTAGGAGAGGGGCCAGAGGAGAGGTTCTGTGCGACTTCAATATGTGCTTGACCATTACACTCTTTTCGACATTTTATCAAGAACACCAGGATCTTTCAACCCAAAAAGGAATTCGCCTACCCTCAGTTTTTTCTAAGAGTATATGCTCATTGTTTTTGTGAGCGATAAGTGTGAGAAAGGCTTGTCAGATATGGTAAAATACCTCCTTACCTAAAACACCGACTGTTTAAAGCAAGGAGGTATTATGAAAACACCCCCCCAAAAGCGGGTGAATCCCATACCCATGATAACCACTATCACCGAGATTTTCAACCCCGTTTTGAAAAAACCAGCGTTAAAAAACCTGATACTTACGACCTTAGCCATTGCATTGGCTAAGACCTTTCGTCTCAATGAAATTGCCTCACGATTGCCGGTAGCAGTCAAGAGTCAAAAGACGAAACAGAAACGGCTGCTTCGATTCTTGGCACGTCCCTTTCCAATAGGTGCGGTGATGCGCTGTTGGTTGTTTTTCGTGCTGAGGCGCGTCTGTCAACCCGACACCACTCGTCGTTTGATTTTGGTTGATGAAACGCAAGTGCTTGGCAATTTCAAAGCGATTGTCGCCGCCGTGCCATTTCGCCGCCGGGGTATACTTATCTACTGGCACATCTATAGTGATGCTGAGATTCAGGGTATGACATATAAAAGCCATAATGAGATTATCCAACGCTTTTGTGTCACGCTCTATCAAAAGACCCAAGCGGCTTTGCCTCCCACGTGTGATCCGGTGTTGATATTTGATCGGGGGTTCGCCCGTGGTAGATGTGTGATAAAGTTTCTCAAAGCACAACAGATTCCGTTTATAATGCGCGTCTGTCGCAATGTTCGCATTACCGTTTGGGGAACTGTCAAAAAGATAGAACAGTTGAAGGCAACCGGGTTCTATCCACAGATTCTCTATCACCAAACGGAACAGATTCGACTGAATCTGTATGTAGTGAGAGATGCACGATTTGCTGAGCCGATGTATCTGATTTCAAGTCATTTGACAGGGAGTCAAATCCACCGCTGCTATAAGCGAAGAATGCAGATTGAACACGGATTTCGGGACATCAAAACCGGCTTTGGCTTTGGCAGTCTGATTCTCAACAAACCGACGAAATCCCGCATCAATCTGTTATGGCTGTTGGCTTGTCTGAGTTATGGGTTGCTGTTTATCATCTATCAAAAATCCGGCCACCGATGGGCAAAAGCATTCAACACAAAGACAAAGACTTATTCGCTGATTACGGTGATTAAGCGCGTGGTTGCTGATGCGTGGGTGGAATGGTGTCTGAGTTCCTTTTTCACCCTTCCCCTGTGTCGGGGAGATACCCTTCAACATGCTTAACGACAACCATTCTCACAACCCTAACCGCTCAAAACCCGTCAAATCTCTACTCTTGAAAAACTGGGGGTAAATGAAAAAAAGGAAGCATTGACACTGGAAAGCGATTTGTGCTACACTAACATCGCTTTCGGTTCAGATATTCAGGGAGAACTGTGAACGGTTTTATTTGCAGCTTTACTCAAATGTCAACAGAACCTAATATCTGCCGAGGATTTTATTGAAAAAGTTGCAACTAAGACTATTGCAGGCAATCCGTACTATGTTGTGGAGGCAGATAGGGCCAAACAGAAGTTGGACGCTTGGCTAATGGACGTGTTACGAAAACACCGCACTCGCAATATAAGATGAGATTAAGAACGCTTCCTTACCTGTTCTCTCACTCGACCGGCACCTCCGAAGTCGTGAACTAATACCACCTAGAAATCCCCCACGCTCTCGTTGGCCCCGCTTCGCACCCCGATCCATCGGGTCCCGATCGAGCAGGGCATCTCTATCTTTTGGGGTTGACAGAAATCACATCTTGTGCTAACTTTTAACTTGTTCTCAATCTGCAATTCACGCCAAAAGGGATTATCTCTCCGCAATTTCCCTATTTTCTCATTCCACTATGAAACACGCAAAGATAAGGATATAGAGATATGGCAAAACCCGCATTTGTTCACCTACACAATCATAGCGAATATAGTCTGCTTGATGGTGCCTGTCGAATCGTGGACATGATCGATTGGGCTTATAAAACGAGCACGCCTGCGGTTGCACTCACAGATCACGGCAACCTGTTTGGTGCATGGGAGTTCTACAAAACAGCGAAGGATAAGGGCGTCAATCCGATTATCGGTTGTGAGGTTTACGTGGCACCTGGCAGTCGCCATGAACGTGGCAAAGAACAGGGCAGTCCGTATCACCTGACGCTGCTCTCGGAGGATGCAACCGGTTATAAAAACCTCATGAAGTTGGTTTCGCTCGGCTACATTGAGGGCTTTTACTCGAAACCTCGCATCGACATGGAAATCCTGCGCGAGCACCAAGAAGGCATCATTGCCCTGACAGGGTGCATCCAGGGATTTGTTCCGGCGCTTCTGGCTTTGGATCAGCGCGACGAAGCAGTGAAAAACTTCAGGATGCTTCAGGAAATTATGGGTAAAGATAACCTGTATGTCGAGGTTCAGAGTCACGGCATCCTCGAAGAAGAACGTGCCTATCATGTCATGGTAGAGCTTGCCAAAGAGTATAATTTGCCACTCGTTGGAACAAACGATTGTCACTACCTCAAAAGTTCCGACCACAAGATGCACGATGTGCTACTGTGCATCCAAATGAAGCGTACAGTGAGTGAAGCAGACCGCATGCGCTTTCTGAATGAGTTTTATTTCAAAAGCATTGATGAGATGAACGAGGCGCTTAAGGATTTTCCGCCCGAAGCGATTACTAACACCATTGAGATTGCCAATCGGTGCCAACTGAAACTCCATTACGGCGAGAACATGATGCCGAAATATGAAGTGCCCGAAGGCTACACCGACGCCACCTATCTTTCCAAGCTCTGCTACGACGGGTTGAAGGAAAAGTATGGCGAACTCTCCTCAGAGGTAAAGCAGCAAGTCGACCACGAGCTTGATGTGATCACACAGACCGGCTACTGCGGCTATTTTCTGATCGTGTGGGATTACGTCAACTACGCACGAAAGCAGGGCTTTCCGCTGACCGCCCGTGGGTCGTCGGCGAGTAGCTTAGTTTTGTATGCCCTCGGCGTAATCAACTTCAACCCAATGGACTATGGCTGCCTATTTGAACGTTTTCTGAATCTTGAGCGTGTCGATCCACCTGACATCGACATTGATTTCGCAGACGAAGCCCGGAAACTGGTGATTGATTACCTAATCGAGAAATACGGCTCGGAATCCGTGGGGAGTATTGCGGCTTTCAACAGCCTTGGGGCAAGGGCTGCGATTAAGGATGTTGGTCGGGCTTTGGATATACCGTTGGAGAACGTCGATCGATTAACGAAGTTGATTCCAAGTACACCGGGAATTACGATCGATAAAGCCTTAGAAGATGTACCGCAATTAAAGGAAATCGCCGAAGAATCCGACAATCAGGAGTTGATAGAACTCTCAAAAGCAGTCGAAGGGATGAAGCGGCACGTCTCAACTCACGCTTCGGGAATTGTGGTGGCAAATGGCCCCCTTACCGATTACGTGCCCCTGTTCAAGGATAAGCACGGGCGAATTGCCACACAGTTTGAAGGAACAACGGTTTCAGAAATCGGTATGGTGAAGTTCGATTTTCTCGGCGTGCGCACTTTGTCGGAAACCTACAACTGCCTTAACCGAATCAAGGAACGGCATGGGGTAGACCTCAAACTTGAAGATATTCCGTTTGATGATGAAAAGACTTACGCTCTCATCAGCAAGGGGCTTGTTGCAGGGCTCTTTCAGTTGGAGACCTCGCCGGGAATGCGTCGCATTATCATGCAAATTAAGCCCGATAATTTTGAGGAGTTCACAGCGATTCCCGCGCTGTATCGGCCCGGCCCTCTGGACAGCGGGATGATGGATAGCTTCATTCGCCGTAAACTTAAAGTCGAAAAGGTCACATACCCGCACCCGATTTTGGAAAACGCGCTGAAGAATACCTTCGGTGTGTGCGTTTATCAGGAACAGGTGATGCGGATTGCCCAAGATATGGCTGGATATACGCTTGGAGAGGCGGGCGTCCTCAATTACGCGGTGAGTAAAAAGAAAGTCGACATGATCAAAGAGCAGCGCGTGAAATTCGTTGAAGGGGCGGTCAACAACGGAATCAAGGAGGAGGAAGCGGGAGAAGTCTTCGACCTGATTGAGCCATTTGGTCGGTATGCGTTCAACAAATCGCACACCGTCACCTACGCGATTCTGTCATATCAGATGGCGTACCTCAAGACGTACTATCCGCGGGAGTTTATGGCGTCAATGATGACCGGTGAATCTGCCCATAGCGACAAGATTACGAGATATACCGCCGAATGTCGCAAGCTATCGGAATTCCTCGAAACAAAGATTGAAGTCCTACCCCCGGATATTAACAGCAGCAATAAGGACTTTACTGTTGTTGGGGAGGACATCCGTTTTGGGTTAATTGCCGTCAAAAACGTTAGCGACGCGGCGCTTGAGGCGATTGTCCAGGCGCGCGAAAAGGACGGTTCATTTAAGTCGCTGCAAGACTTCTGCGAGCGGGTCGATACGAAGCTGGTTAATAAGCGGGCGATTGAAAGTTTGATTATGGCGGGGGCGTTTGACTCACTCGATGGGCATCGGGCGCAGCATCTAGCGAGTCTTGAGCAAGTTATGAAGGCAGCTCAGAGCGCGCAAAAGGACCGGGAGAAGGGGCAGATGAATCTCTTCGGAGCGATTGAGGAGGAAACGCCGATGACGCAGGTGGATCTAGTCGATGCGCCGGAATGGTCGTATGCCGAAATGCTCAAGAATGAAAAGGAACAACTCGGCTTCTATCTTTCCGGGCACCCGCTGGAGCAGTATGAGGACATTATGAAATACTACACCACTGCCACTTCTCAAACCCTTACGGAGCATTCTAACGGGACGGAGGTGTACGCCGTTGGCTTGATCGCTTCGGTTCACCTCACCAGAACCAAGAAGGGCGATCCGATGGCAATCTTGGTTATCGAAGATCTGGAAGGCGTCACCGATGTTGTTGTTTTCCCGGAAGCCTACAAGGGTTCACGGTACGTGATTGAGGAAGGCAGTGTTGTGTGGGTTCGTGGGAATGTTGGCGAAGGCAGACAGAAGAATGGAGGGAATGGCGACGAAATCGAGGAGGATATTCGTCAGATTCAGGCGGAGGCGATCTTACCGATTGATGAGGTTGTAGACGAGTTGACATCGGCAGTCGAAGTCGAGATTGCTGAGACTGATATTGCCAATCAGGAGAAGATTGATGCGCTGCAGACCATCTGTTTGCGAGGACGCGGCGACCATGATCTGATTCTGCGTCTCATAAATCCCAGGTACGGTGAAGTCATCGCGCAATGCAGCGCACGCTACAACATTTCCTATGCGCCCAAAATCGTGTCGGAAATTGAAGCCCTCTTTGGCAGCGACTCCGTTAAGCCGAGCAACCGCACCACTCGTGTTGGAGAGAAATCTCAATATTCTACGATGAATTTTGTCTGATAGATTGAAACCTTGCGACGGTTCAAAACCTTCGCAAGGTTAGTGTGCTCTAGCTAAGTTGTTGGTGATGCTCCCCGATTTTTTTCGTTTATTACCCATCACCAAATACTACCAAGTATCACTTTTCACACACCTAACAGGGATAATCCAATGGCAGCAACCCCAAGAATCGTCGAAGAAAAACCGTGCTCAGAAAGAAACAATAAATGCCTTTGCGACTCTGATTATCGGCGAGGATCTGCGGTTATGATTACGATGGCAGGTTTCGGAACTTTACGTGGTTTGCAAGAGATGCGTTCGGAGGCCAAACCGCTTTAGGCGGAATGAGGACAACGGCTGTCGTATAGGTTTTATGTATCGTCATTTTATTTTGACTTTGTTAGATTAAAAGAGAGTGTCGGTAGATTCACTGGTGGCCTACTTCCCCCCGGCCCCCGCCTCCCTCAATTCCCCAACTTTGGGGGGAAGGGGAGAATCGCAAAAACTCCCCCAGAATTAGGGGCCGGGGGCGCATGTAACAAAGTCAAGATACATTTCACGCGGATAAAAAAGGTCTCGCTTATGGATCTGGAAGTTCAGGTACAACAGTTCCGAGAAAACTTCAACCAAGTGAAGGCAGAAGTCCATAAACGCATCGTCGGGCAGGACGAGACCATTGAAGGCGTCTTGCTTTGTCTGCTTGCCGACGGTCATGTTTTGCTTGAGGGTGTCCCCGGCTTAGGCAAAACGCAGTTGATTCACACCTTGAGCGAAGCACTGAGTCTGTCGTTCAAGCGGATTCAGTTTACACCAGATACGATGCCATCGGACATCACAGGCACGATGCTGCTCGTTGAAGATACACAGGGACGAAAACAGTTTGAATTTCAGCCGGGTCCAATCTTCGCGCAAATTGTCCTTGCGGACGAGATCAACCGCGCAATGCCGCGCACCCAATCTGCCCTGCTGGAAGCGATGCAGGAGCGTACTGTGAGTGTGGCACGGACGAGCTATAAACTGGAAGAGCCTTTCTGTGTTCTCGCAACTCAGAATCCGATCGAAATGGACGGGACATATCGCTTGCCGGAGGCACAACTGGATCGATTCCTATTCAAACTTTATGTCACTTTTCCAGAGGAAGATGAGATGCTTGAAATCTTGCGTCGAACGACAACGGATGCAGAAGCCGCGATTGAGAGAGTCAGCGATTCAGCGATGATTCAGCTAATGCGCCACGTCGTCCGACGTGTCCCAATCGCAGAGCATGTGGAACGCTATATCATTCGGCTCATCCGCGCAACCCATCCAGATAACTCCGATGCACCGGACATGACGAGGCAGTATGTTGAATTGGGCGCAAGTATTCGTGGACTGCAAGCGATAACATTGACAGCGAAGATTAAGGCGCTGCTTGATGGGCGTTACAACGTTGCTTTTGAGGATGTGCGATCTGTTGCCCTGCCAGCATTACGACACCGTATCATTTTGAACTTTGAAGGCGAGGGAGAAGGCATCCAAACGGATGAGGTCATCAAGAACGTATTGGAATTCTTGTAACTAATGGTCCATTTCAAAAGTCCGCATAGGGTTTGTCGCCTCAGACCTGACAGGTTTTGAAAACCTGTCAGGTCTAGCCATCCGAATTTAAAAACGAACCACCAACTTTCCATGAACTTATTGCGGGTAGTTTCTTGGAAGTCTAATAGAGCGCAGCGAAGAATCTCCTCGTTAAGGTGTAAGAGATCCTTCACTTCGTTGAGGCTGACGGGAGAAGCACGTGTTTTACTCGCTATAAGTTCAATATTAAAGTTCTCATTTCCTTGATGGAAGAGGAGAGGAAGCATAGAAGTCCACTTCCTTCCATTCTTCCTTTTCTTCCTCTTACGGATTACGTTTTACGCATCCCATTTCATATTTTCCTATGCGATACTTACTCGAAGAAGCCTTTTCCAATATCCGATATGGTGGTTTTGTCAGCTTCCTGAGTGTTGTGATTATTACCCTTACAATCACGATTATGAGTGCTTTGATCCTGATTGGCAACTATCTGCGTCGAGAAGTTGAAAGTCTCAAGGATGAACCAGCGATCATCGTTTTTCTCAAAGACAGTGTGAATGAGTCAGAGGGGCTGGAATTCCGCAGCCGGATTGAGAAGATAGATCGGGTTGCTTTAGTCATTTACGTGTCCAAAGTAGAAGCGCTTGCTCGAAGTGAACAGGCGTTTGGTGAATTGGGGCCGATCATCACACAAGGATTTGAAGATATGAACCCATTACCCGCCTCTCTAGAGATTTATGTCGGTGAGACCTCGCTGACTCGTGAAGCGTTAGAGCAGCTTGCCCATCAAATTAAGTCCTTTCCGCAGGCTGAGGATGTGAGACATGAGCAGTACAGTTCTGAATTTATTCGTAAGGCGGAGATGGTGATCATGGGATTAGGGGGGTTGATGGGGGCGGCTTCGGTGATCATTGTTTGCTTCTCGATTATGCTCACAGCTTACTTCCGCCGCGAGGAGATCCGCGTCATGAGGCTGGTTGGGGCAACCTACTGGTACATCCGTGTGCCGCTTATTGCCCAGGGGGTCTTTTTGGGATTTATGGGGAGTCTATTCGGAATCGGCAACTTCTATGCCCTGTTTCGCCTGTTCACGCCGCGAATTGGTGATATGGTGTTCATTCCATTTAATCAACTTAGCCTGATTCTGCTAGGTGGCGTCCTACTCGGATTGTTTGGCAGTATTCTACCGCTAAGGAAATATGTAAATGTCTAGCGCCTATACTTTGTTAACGAACATGCCTTAACTCAATTTAACCTTCGCCGAAGTCCGATATGCCCAATCAGAAGGCTGTTCAACTGAAGGCAGGCGATATTGTTTTCTACAACTCCAGTCTTCTCCACAAAGGGTATAACTGGTCGGGGGCGACACGCCAAACACTGCATTACGCGCTCGTGGTTGCACCGCCCGAAGGGGAAACGCCAAACCCGGATAGCCCTACGAGTCAGGAGTGGCTGAACGATCCAGCGTTCTTTGAAAGTCTCAACCCGCGAATCAAACCGCTTTTCGATAACTGGTTAAAATATGGATAAGAAGGGAAGCGTTGGGTTTACCCTCGAAACAACAGAAAATGAGGACATATCATGTTATATCTGAATTCCATTGAAAATGCTGAAGACAGTCCAACAGAGAAAAAATACGCAATTTGTCACGACGAAGTTCCATCTATGCGGAATATCCCAGGATTAGCACCATCAAAGGCACTGCTCGCACAGTGGCAATCCCAGAAGATTAGTTGGGAAATATTTCGTAACCAATTCATGGAGGAAATGAGAACGGAGTATCTCCGCAACGAGAGCCGACTTAAAAGGCTGGCAAAATATGGCTTGGAAAATGATGTCACCCTCCATTCACCGGAGCCGAGCGGCGAGCAGACCTATCGCACCATTTTGGAAGGGGTTATTAACGCAATCCTGGAAAGCGAAGGGCGGACAGACCGCGTAACCAATCTCGCACGAGAACCGGTTGAGGAGTCACAACTGCAGGTGCAGGAAGATATTACCAGCCTTTTTCGTGACACTTTGCGTGAATTGAGCTTGACTAAAGACGACAAAACTCGATTGCTCAGGGAAAATGACGAATTGAAAAGACAAATCGATCAACTTGAGGGAGAAACCAACACCCATACTGAGAGTATAAAATTACTGGATGAGAGAATCTCGAATAAAGATGAGCAAATTCAATCGCTTCAAGCCGAAAGCCACAACAAAGACAGAGAGAATGCCGAGTTGAAAACGCAAATCGATCAACTTCAAAGAGAAATCAACACCCATACTGAGAGTATAGGAACTAAAAACGACGAAATTAAATCACTCAAAGCTGCAATCCGTAACAAAGATGGAGAGAATGATGAGTTGAAAACGCAGATTGCTCAACTTCAAGAAATCAATACCCACCCGGGAATCAGAGACATCGCCGTAGAAGCAACAGGGGACAATCTAGTGTTTGGAGAATACTTCAGAGACCTCAATATTGATGAAAATCTCCCTGAAATACTACGCAACTGGCTTATAAGGCAGTTGAGAACAGATCCGAATTCCCGTGAAGGATTGCCCATACTTATTCGGGAGTATCAAGGCTTTGGTGAATTTGATAAATATGATGTTCAACTTGCTCATGCTATAAGAACACAACGCGAGCTAATCGCTTATCGCGGACAAGAAATTGATGAAAGGACGAGAATGGGACGGGCACTTTGCTGCTTCTTTGCGGCAGCATTGTTATCTCCAAAACTTCCAGAACCGAAACAGCCCGCTTTTAAGTAACCAACTCAAATATGGATAACAGAGGAGGAGGGATTTATGGCAACACATCACTTTGAACCAACCGTTTATTACACCGCAATCGGGACGCACGAGCCGGTGCTCCACATCGACAGCGGTGATACTGTCATCACAACAACGGTCGATGCGGGCGGCGTTGATGCCGCAGGCGAGCAGGTCACAGAGAGGGGAAATCCGCAGACGGGGCCCTTTTATATCAACGGCGCGGAGCCGGGGGACACACTTGCTGTCCATTTTGATCGCCTCGTCCCGAATCGGAAAATGGGGCGAACCGGGACGGTAATCGCCCCGCATATCCTTGATCCGCACTATGTCGCCTCCGATCTGCCGGAGAATGGCCGCGGAGACTGGGAAATCGACCTAGACGAATGGACGGCGACCTTAGTTTCTCCGGAAACGAAACTGGGCAGGCTCACGCTGCCGTTGGAGCCGATGACCGGGTGTTTTGGTGTCGCCCCGCCGCGTAGACAGGCAATCTCCACAGCGACCTCTTCAACGCATGGCGGGAACATGGACTACCGCGGTTTTTGTGAAGGCGTTACCGTTTACCTACCCGTCTTTGTGGATGGTGCCCTGTTCCACATTGGGGATGGACACGCTGTACAAGGTGATGGTGAAATCGTCGGAACCGGGATTGAGATCTCGTTTGATGTGCAGTTTACGGTCAATCTAATTAAAGGAAAAGAGATTGGTTGGCCCAGAGCGGAAAACGACAACTATATCTTAACGGCGGGAAATGCGCGTCCCTTGGATCAGGCTGTGCAACATGCGACAACTGAGCTCGTGTGCTGGCTGAATGAACTTGGCTTGGAAGGAAACGCACCCCACATCTTGCTCGGTCAATGTGTCGAATATGACCTCGGCAACGTCTATGATCCGGCGTATACGATGATCTGCAAGGTGAAAAAGCGCATCCTGCGGGATATTGGTTTGGATCTGGAACCACTGATCTGAAAATCAACGAAGTAGAATATGGCCGATTCTCGGACGAGCACTGCCAGCCCCCGATCGTCGATCGGGGATGCTTGCGGAGCAGGGCTTGTTTTTGCCAGCCTCTGAACCAGCTAGTGGTCTAAGGCATAAATATGTGGGCAGTCACCTTGACTGTTTAACTGTCCAAGAACTTCTGCCGTGAAACACTAACAGCAGGTTAAACGAAGCGAAGTCCCGATATATCGGGACTCTACTTAGAACAACGTCAACTTCGGCTGCTCAGGGACTTCTGCCAGTTTACGCTTCGCTTCGGCGATGTCATCAATCAAGCTTTGCCGGGCATGCGTATATGCCTCGCCCTCCTGCCTCAACACATATGCCGGGTTAAAGGTCGCCATCACGAATGGAGCATAAAGTGTGTCTGTGAACCACGTGCCACGCTCCTCAGTCATGCGGAATCCCTTGTGGATGAGCGTATTGGCAGCAGGACTTCCCATACACAGAATGACGGATGGGTTAATCAACGTGATCTCTCCATCAAGCCACTTTGCGCACGCTTTGATCTCCCCTGCTCTCGGCGGACGGTTTTTGACGACACGCCCCTTTCGGACGGCGGCGCGACATTTAATTACGTTTGTCAGCCAGATCTCCCCACGAGTCAATTCGTTTGCCTGAAGCACCTCATCGAGTAGATCTCCCGATGGCCCTGAAAACGGGAGCTTTGTGTGTTCATCCGTCGCAGATGGACCTTCAGCGACAATAACGAGTTTGGCGGCCGGATCGCCGCTCCCAAAAACGACGTTCAACCGGGTTTCTGCCAATCTACAGGCAGTGCAGACAATTGCTTGCGCTTTGAGTGTCTCCATTTTTTCGGCGCCTTTAGTCATTTTGATCGCCCATATCTTTTGGGGGTACGGAGAATTGTATCTCTTGATGATAGTTAAGAATATGGCATGTCGGTTTGTTCAAACCGGATGAAATTCAGATTCAAATTCAGTAACCGGCACTTCAATTGTCCCCTGAATCGCTTCAAGTGAATGGGCTTTTTTCTGCATCTCACCGTAAACCTTCAACGTGAAATATGGTTCACCACAGTGCTGGCAGACGCTCGCAGACACATTTTCATAGTGAGAACAGGGGAAGAAGAAGCAAATTGGAAGGGAGGAAGGAGAGTAAACCTCCAGTAAGACGCTGACATTCTTCTAAGTCCGTTGACGGACATTCATTATCTTACTGCTTTTCGTAAACCGTTGTGGTGGTTCGTCCGGTTGCTTCATCTCTGCTGGTAATGGTCAGCCGGTTTTCGTCGCGTTTGACAGTTGATTCACCAGTGATTCCAGATGGGACCGAAAGCCACGTATTGAAGTCCGGTTCTATCTCGATATCAGTTGTTTCACCAGTGATTTTGTTCCCGGAAATCTTGTAGGTTCCTTGTGCGGTAACAGTGAATTGTCCGAGCACAGGGACCTCCGACACAGTCGTAACACTCCAGGTCCCATCAGCTTCGAGAGTAAACGTCTGCTCAGGTAAAGCGCTTGTGCCAGGAACCTGTGGTTCAAAGGCAACAAGTTTCCATGTGCCAACAATATTGACACTATCACGACTGCTTGCGTCTACGGTGATGGGATTGCTATCTTTACCTATGTCATCCGTTTCATCGTCATCGCCGCAACCAACGAATACAGATACGCACACAGCTAAAACAATCACCTCTATGAATAAGAAAAAAGGAAAACACTTCATTTTGTCTGGAAAAAGTAAGGAATAGGATCGAGGGGAGTAATAAGGGGGAGGGGAAGAAGGGTCAGTTGGGAGGAAGGATGGAAAGCGTTTGGCGTCAAATGCTTTCCATCCTTCTAAACAGCTAATTTCAGGTATTCATTGCATGACTGTTTCTCGGAAACGGTTCTGGACGTTTCCCCTGTTGTCGCATCTGTGCTGGTAAAGACAAGCTGGTTTCCGTCACGCTCGTACATTGTTTCATTCTCGGATATCCCACCCTCTGAAGTAAGATGATAACATAGTTATTGGGGGATGTCAACATGTATAAACGATCTTGCTGGCAAAGTGGGATATACTAAGTGGTGGCGCAGGTGCGAGCGTATTTTTTCAAAGGAGAGAGCGAGAAGGCAAGGGAGTGAAAGCAGATAAGCGAAAGGGACTTTGAGGCTCATTTCTGGATTAAGTACCTGGCGGGGATCATGATTCTTATACGACCTAAAACCGCTTCCGCAAAACAACTCGGCTCTGAAGGGTATGGGGGGAGACGGTCGTTTGCAGTTCTAATTCAAAGGGCTTGGGGAATGCGGCTTGCGGAGCATGTTTTTTATTATAGTTTTTGGTGGCAATACGGGCGTCAATTGCGCTGACGACGTGATTCAAAATCACGATTCCCTCGAAATTACGAGCCGACTGGAATTTGTCGTTGGCATCCTTTCGCAGTTTGCGGGCTTCCAGGCGTAGTGGGGAAGGAGTAGAGATTTTTTCTTCTTCTCTGTCTTTGAATGACCGTTGATCGCTCCAGTACCACTTGCCTGTGCGCGCCCGGGTCGGATCTGAATCATACTCATGGTTCCAGTTTTCATATTGCGTCGCGTGCTCGAAGTCTTCGATAAGGTCCCAGTTGTTGAACTTCGTGGGTCCTTCAGGAATAACAACGTGTTGTCTCACCTGTGCACGGTAGTCCTTCCGGAGGTCTTCCGCGTTGCTGCGCGTAATGAAATAGGCGGCAAGGAACCCCACCTCCGCCGCAATCTGAAGATAGCCACGCTTCGCGCCAATGTAGAGCTGCCCCGAACCGGGAACGAGCGCCGAATACAAAAATGCTTTGGTTGGGGATTTCGACGACTCTGGATTGAGTGTGCTCTGGCGTCCCCCCATGCTTGAGGCCTCACTTTGATCTACCGGTAATGCCTGCATGCCAAGCGCAGAGATCAGCCGAAAAGAAGTCCGCTCAAAGCCCGACTTATTCGACTCGACCTCTGCTGATGCGACACTTAGCCATGCGAACATCGCTCCATGGATCAGCAGCACGAAAGCAATCCAACGTGTATATCTCATTTTTTTCTCCTTAGGAATCGGGTGGCGGGGTTTAGAGCCGCCCCTCGATCTGAGAAGGCACGGAATTTCTGAAACATGACGTAATACCTGAGGGGTTTCACGTTTTACGCTTCACGCCTAGAATCTCAGTATCAGAGCAAAGACGTGCAGACGCTTATTTTCTGGACCGCCGCCGGGGAGTTGCGCGTAATCAATCTGATAGTTGAGCAATCTAACACCTAAACCGTAGGTTAAGTGATCCGTGAAGTTGGGCAGGTCAATACCGGGTTCACCTTTATAGCCAACGCGCAGTGCAAGAAGGTTGCCCATCCAATACTCGACGCCGATGCCCTTCCGCATTTGCCTCCATTCAAGGGCGCGTATCCCGACGCCCCGATCTGAAAGCAACCCGTTGCGTGTGAATTCAGGCTTCAGCTCCCGACCTTCCGTTAGTCTCTGTTCATTTTCCTTTTTTATGAGCGCATTTTGCTCCAGTAAATACGCCTCTAATTCATCCTCATCCTCTTTCAATTTATCGATAAACGCAGTCAGGTCACCAATGAGCCTCAGATTGTGATTTCCTTCATCGTAGAGCGTTACCGCTGTTCCAAATCTGAACATACGAGGGAGTGGGTCACTTTGGTTTTCATCTATGAACTGAATCCGTGTTCCCCAATTCAGCACGGCTGCACCGATCCGGACCGGAACAGGCAGATTCGGCAGATCATATTGTAAGCCGAGATCTACGGCATAGGAATGTCCGCCATCCCGCCACAATTTCAGACTGATAACTTTGCCGCTGATTCCTCCCAACAGTCCTTTCGCCAATTCATCCGCGTAAGAGACAGTCCACACCCAGTTTGTTCCAAGATTCTCTGTTCGCTCTGGCACCGGCGAGGTGGTTGTCACATCAATGGTCCCTTGTCCTTCAAGCTGAAGCATGGTGCCGAGGGTGCCGGCATCCTTGAGCGATAAAGCACCGCCAAAGAAGGCATAGAACAATCCTTCGCCGGCCTCTCCGAAGGGTTGGCCGTGGTCTAAAAGCGAAATAACCGCCTGTTTCTTTTCCATAATGCCTAGCCCACTCGGATTCCATAAAGCAGCCGTGACATCGTTATTAATCGCCGAGAACGCATCGCCTAACGCGGCAGCGCGTGTTCCACCGCCAAGATGGAGGATTGGCGCACCAGTTCGCCCCGGGCCCGCCAACACAGCAGATGGAATAGAAAGCATTATCAGTAGTAGCAGTGTAACAGTCGTGGGTCGCACAATTGTTTGTTTCATTTTCAAAATCTCCTTACATCAAACCCCAAAAGGGGATAAAACTTTAGCATTTACAACCGATCCAAACGAGAAGTTGTTTAATCAAGTTTACACAAGGTATTTAATTTCATTTACCGCTCTCGATGCGGATGAGAGCGTCGGGGTGAACCTCTCAACACCCCGTCAAACCTCTAAAGAAAATCAAAGTCGCAGCCCAGATGCGCCTGCTCAATATGCTCGATGTACAGCTTACCGTAGCCTCGCTTAAAGTGTGGTTCAGGTAAGATGAGGTCCTCTCGCCGCTTTGCCAATACCGCGTCATCAACCCGTAATTCCAACCGCTTGTTCCGGGTATCCAATTCGATGAGATCGCCATCCTGTACCAGTGCGAGCGGACCACCGACAGCCGCTTCGGGGGAGATGTGCAGCACGATTGTGCCAAATGCGGTTCCACTCATACGAGCATCTGAAATGCGAACCATATCTTTGACGCCTACCCGCAGCAGTTTCTTTGGGATAGGGAGATAGCCTGCCTCCGGCATTCCCGGTCCACCAATGGGGCCTGCGTTCTGGAGCACAATCACATGCTCTTCGGTGATAGGTAAATCAGGGTTATCAATGCGGTTGTGCAGGTCCTCAAGCGATCCAAAAACAATCGCCGGTCCCTGATGTGTCAGCCAATGAGGAGAAGCAGCGGAACGTTTGATCACCGCACCATTCGGCGCCAGGTTTCCAAAAAGACAGGCAAGCGATCCGGTTCCAAGCAAAGGCTCATCCTTGGTTTTAATGACATCCTGCCAGGCTGGGGGCTGGGGAACGGTCGAAAGATTTTCTCCAATGGTCGTCCCCAGCACAGTGAGGGCATCTCGATGGAGAAAGTCTTCGAGTGCTTTCATGACAACGGGAATCCCACCCGCCTTGAAGAGGTCCTCCATGTAATATCGACCACTTGGCTTGAGGTTCAGCAGCACCGGTGTTTCATCACTGATCTGATCGAAGTCCGTGAGGTTGAGTCGAACGCCGAGTCGCTTCGCAATCGCCGTCAAATGAATGACGCCATTCGTCGAACCGCCGATTGCCATCAGGAGGCGCATCGCGTTTTCAAATGACTGATGCGTCAGGATCTTTGACGGACGGAGTTCTTTCCAAATCATTGAGACAATCGTTCTGCCCGTCGCTTCCGCATGGCGACGCCGTTCCGCCATTACCGCGGGGATAGCGGCGCCGCCAGGCAGCATCATTCCGAGCGCCTCTGCCAGCCCCGCCATTGTACTAGCTGTTCCCATGACCATGCAGGTGCCTGTGCTGGAACATAACCGACCGCCGATTTCATCGGCTTGATCTCTATCCAAACGTCCAGCACGGTATTCGCCCCAGAATCGGCGACAATCCGTACAAGCTCCCAGCCGTCTGCCTTGATAATCCCCGGTGATCATCGGCCCCGCAACCAAACAGATTACCGGTCGATCCGCACTCACGGCCCCCATCAACTGGGCGGGGACCGTTTTATCGCACCCGCCCAGCAGAACAACACCATCCATCGGCTGTGCGCGGATCATCTCCTCTGTATCCATCGCCATCAGGTTGCGAAACATCATGGTTGTGGGCGCCGTGAACATTTCCCCAAGCGAGATCGTCGGGAATTCGATGGGCAGCCCACCTTGAGACAAAACGCCCCGCTTAACCGCTTCGATCAGATCGCCGAAGTTGTGATGGCAGCTATTGAAACCACTGAAGGTGTTGATGATGCCGACGATAGGTCGCTCAAGCTCCGCATCGGAATATCCCATCCCTTTCGCAAATGCCTTGCGGATATATACACTGAACTCCGGATCGCCGTAGTGGGTCAAGCCTTGCTTGATGCCTGATGGATTGTTTTGCATAATATTCTTACTTTGCAGGAGCGGAATCCTTTCCGAGACTCTCTGTATCTTTCCCGGAGGCTAATTCTTACTCATAAGTCTGTGAACCCCGATAAATCGGGGCGACTTCTCTCTCTCCCTTGTCAGCCGATATTCTTCACAACCGTGTCTATCTGAATAACGATTTTAAGAATCAATTCCAACATTTCCAGGTCGATCATGTTCGTCCCATCGCAAAGCGCCCGATCCGGATAGTCATGCACCTCCATGAAGAGGGCGTCTATCCCCACCGCAGCCGCTGCCCTTGCCAGATATGCTACGAGCTCCCGCCGGCCGCCAGATCTTTTCCCTAAACCGCCGGGCAACTGGGCGCTGTGGGTTGCGTCGAAGACAACAGGATATCCAAACTCGCTCATGAGGGGAAGCGAACTCATGTCAACCACCAAATTGTTATAACCGAAACAGCTTCCCCTTTCTGTCAACAGAATCTGCTCATTCCCGGTGGATTCAATCTTCTCAACCACGTTCGTCATATCCCACGGTGCCATGAACTGACCTTTCTTGACATTTATCGGTTTCCCTGTCCTTCCGGACGAAACGAGCAAATCCGTTTGTCGGCATAAGAAGGCGGGAATCTGAATCGCGTCGAGGACAGAAGCGGCAGGTTGAACCTGACTCATACAGTGAATATCCGACAGCACCGGCACACCGACCTCTCTTTGAACCGTCTCTAAGATGGAAAGTCCCGCCTCAAGCCCCGGCCCCCGATAGGAGTTTATCGCGGAACGGTTCGCCTTGTCATATGAGGATTTGAAGACGAAAGGGATACCTATCCGCTCAGAAATCTGCTTTATCGCCTCCGCCATCCGGAGAGTGTGGTCTTGACTTTCGATGACACAGGGGCCAGCTATCAGTGTTATTGGGAGTCCACCTCCAATCTGAACTGCCCCGATTTGGACGACCTTTCCTTTTTTGTCGCTTTCTATTTCTTGTGAGAGGATCATGTCGCATATCTCCCGGACAGCCCCGGCGCCGCCGGGTTTTTCTGTCACATAATCGGCGTAACTTTTCACCTTATCGTGCGCATCAGCAACGGCAACGGGAAGCCCAACGAATTGCAGAACCTCAATATCTCCGAAGTCGTCTCCGATGTAAAGCGTCTCATCAGGCGATATCCGATGTCTTTGGAGAATCCCCTTTAGAACGGAAAGCTTATCGTTCTCACCCAGGTGTATCTCGTCCACAAGGAGCTCCTGTGAGCGTCTCTTAGTAGCCTTGCTGCTTCTCCCTGAGATGACAGCCGTCCGGATGCCATGCCTTTTGATCCGTTTAAGCCCTTCCCCATCATGGACATGAAAAGTCTTTATCTCCTCACCGGAATCGGTATAGTAAAGCCTTCCATTGGTCAACACCCCATCAACGTCCAGGACGAGGACTCGAATATTTTTTAATCTCTCAATGAAACGCATAAGGATTCCATCTATCCTTTCCCAAGGCCGCATGAAAATTATGACCAAGCCTCAACCAAACAACGGTAGCCCAGCGATTTATCGCGGGGTGGCTGTTACCCAACTAGGTTCTCAAACTCCATGAACCGACTTGAGCTATCCGCCCGATCTTCAGGGCATAAAGTGTCTACCCCTGAACCCTTGACGGGAGATAAGCGGGATGAGGGTGAACACACATTCACTCAACTGTTTGGTGCAACCACTGAATTTTTCTCCCCTCACCCCTTCGACTGAGTCACCGATGACGAAATAAAGAATACCATAACATCGAGAGAGAAGCAAACAGAAACCAGAAACCGCAAAAAGCCTTGAATTTTTCGAGGTGCTTGTGATATGCTAATGAAGTTGCTCGGATTTTGGAGAGAAAGGAGGTGGGTAAATTGGCTCGAGTATGCTATAGCTGTGGGAAAAAGCCCATGGCTGGTAACCGAATCAGCAAATCACGGCGGCATACCAAGCGGAGATGGCTGCCTAATCTGCAGCGTGTCCGCATTCAAACGGAAAGCGGTAATAAACGGGTTCGTGTATGCGCGCGATGCCTTCGGTCCGGGAAAATCATAAAAGCAGTCTCTGGCGGTGGGCAAGTCGCCTACGGCAATTGAAAGCATAAAAGCGGAGATGGTTCAAGCTCGAAATCATAAAAGTGGAAACGTAAAGCATGTCCTATGTGAATCGAGTGACGCTTCGCACCCCTTTTAAGTAGCGGATTGATTCCATAACAGCCTCTAACTGTTCGATCCCATTAACTGCTAAGGTTAATTGGTCATGCGCGGTGCCGGTATGCTGTGCCGTTGGACCGAGATTTCCTTTTATGATATTCACTTTGTACTGGGCAATTGATGTCGCAATTTCTCCAAGCATTCCGGGGCGATCATCACACTCGACGGAAATCACCGTGGGGTAAGTGACCTGATCGACAGCTTTCCACTCAATGTGAACGATTCTTTCCGGCTCATTGATTATCCGAAGACAGTCTGATTTATGAATTGAAACACCTTGCCCCCGTGTGATATATCCGATGATCTCATCGCCGGGAATGGGCTTGCAACACTTCATGATACGCACGGCATCTAAATCGATACCTTCAAGGTGAATCGTTGGGGCTGAACGGGGAGTTTCTACGGCTTCCTCTTGTTGCTTGGTGGCAGCGGGCGGCTCTGGGCGTAGTAAGTTGACAACGTGCGTCGCTGATTGCTTGCCATTGCCGATTTGCATGAACAAGTCATCAATGGTTTTTGGCTGCAATTGTTTCTTTTTTCCGGGCGTTATTTTTTCAACAACAGCAAGCAGGTCTGGCGATTTAAGGTAGTCCTTCAGATTAAGCTGGTGGCGCCGCATCTCAAGATCAAGAATTCGTTTCCCAAGATTAATTGCATGTGTGCGATCCTGCATGTTGAGCCAATGCCGAATTTTGTTACGCGCCCGGGCCGTTTTAACCCACCGCAGCCAATCACGACTTGGATGCCCCTTTGCGTTAGTAACGATTTTAACCCGGTCCCCATTCTGTAAGTGATATTTGAGGGGCACCATCACGCCGTTAACTTCTGCACCACAACACGTTTGTCCAATATCAGTGTGTATTTTGTATGCAAAGTCAATCGGTGTCGAACCCGCGGGCAGGCTGTGGAGATCTCCTTGGGGCGTAAAGACAAAAACCTCATCAGGAAACAACTCGCCTTTCATTGATCGGATAAACTGGTAAGGATCTCTAAACTCTTGAATCTCCTCTAGCATGTCCCTGAACCAGGTGAAAATCCGCTCGCTTTCCGTTTTTGATGGAACTCCTTCCTTATACCGCCAATGGGCGGCAATCCCATATTCAGAAACCTGGTGCATTTCCTCAGTCCGGATCTGAACTTCTACCGGACGCTCGCGCTCCAAAATTGTTGTGTGCAATGATCGATAGCCATTCGCTTTGGGAAGTCCAATAAAATCCTTGAACCGCTCTGGAATATGATGCCATTGCTCGTGGAATACCCCAAGCGCGGCGTAGCAATCAGGAGTTGTCTTGACCAAAACGCGCAACCCTGTGAGATCGAAAATCTCTTCAAAAGGCGTCCCTTTCTCATGAATCTTCCGGTAGATGCTACAGATATTCTTAGATCTGCCATAGACTTGCGCTTCGATGCCCCAGGGGGCTAGTTCTCGCTGGACGATGCCAACCAACTTATTCGTATACGCTTCCCGCTTCTCCAATTTCTCCGCGAGGAGACTGGCGATTTCTCTGTATTCGATGGGGTACAGGTATTTGAACGCCAGATCTTCAAGCCTGCTTTTGATCTGCCAAATCCCCAATCGATGGGCAAGCGGTGCATAAACCTCAGAGGTTTGCTTGGCAATCCGTTCCTGCTTATGTGGAGGCAGGAAGGACAGTGTGTTCATATTATGCAGCCGATCGGCAAGTTTAATGAGGATGACCCGGATATCTTTTGCTGTTGCAAGCAGTAGCCTCAGGTAATTCTCCGCCTGTCTTTGTTGCACCCCGCCCTTGAACTCATACTTACTAATATTGGTCACGCCTTCAACAAGTTGGGCAATTGTTTCTCCAAATCGGCTCGCAAGTTCATCACGGGTGACTGATGTATCTTCCAGCACGTCATGCAGCAGCCCGGCGCAGATCGTATCCATGTCCAATTTCAATTCAACTAACGTCTTAGCTGTCTCAAAGCAGTGCGTAAAATAAGGATCTCCAGACTTCCGCGGTATACCACTATGGCATGCCTCGCTATATTCATAGCTTCTGCGCAGGAGATCAAAGTCCGCATCAGGGTTATAGGCTCGGATTTGGTTAATTAAATATTCGACACTCATACGATACCTTCTTCCAAATTTGTTGGATGTTTTGCCGCAGTTGAAATTCCGAAAACAACTGGCTCGTCTGTTTAACCTGTTCACCATTCAGATAGGTTTCGGATTCGTGAAGTTGACGCTTCTTCGACGGCGGCGGTAAAAGCTGGATTTCGCGTTTGGGAGAATCTGAGTATTGAACCAAAAGCCGTAATTCTTCAAGGATTGAAAGCCCATTCGCGACGGCGAAAGCTGGAATTGAATCGGCCTGGGCTCCTGCCATCACTCCCTCGAGTGCAAGTTGCTTACCGTTGCCCTGACTTAGCGTTTGCAGCATTTTATAGAGCTTTCTCAGGGTCTGTTCATCTGGATATTCCCAAGAAATACATTTCTGCATCCATTCTATATCCTTCGGATTATAAATCAGATGGATGTATGTCGTTTCAGGATGTTTGAATGCTGGCTGACATCGATTAAAGAACATCAATTGCTGAGGGATTGGGTGACAGAATACAAGGTGGTTGACATGAGGCAGATTGGTCAAGGTACAACTTGAAGCAATCGCGAGCAGTTCCCGCTTTGCCAGTTTATCCACTATGAACTGTTTTTCGGTTTCAGACATATCCGCGTCGCACCGACCAATTTCCTCTTTTGAACCGATCAACGCAAGAATCTGGTCTAACGCCTTTCCGTCTCGCACATATAACAGCGTGGATTCCCCCCGATCGAGTAGGTTGAGAAGGTAATTCTGCTTGCTTCTCACATTGCGGCGATCAACAATTCTCACAGGGCTTTCCATGTCCTCTGTTGGGAATACCGCTTGAAGGGAATGGCGGTCAACCGTGTGCAGTTGAAGATCTTCAATCTTCAATTGGAGGCGACGGGTATTGTTCCATTCATTAATCTCCGGCTCAAAAGCCAGATCCAATCGGATGTTCTTATTTCTCAGCGCAGTGAAGTGATCTGACATACGCCACCCAACGGCTTCGACTGTTTGACGCCCGTCCGTCACAAACAGCTTGAGATGGTTCTTCTCCTTCCCAATTAAGTCCGGTGGTCGCTGGAGAAACAGGTTGTGCATCGCAAGGCGCGGCGATGGATTATCCGCCCCAAAAGGTTCAAGCAGATGCAGTTCTTCTATGGCTGCCAGCGTCAAATAAGGCGTCTCCACTTCAAGGTCTACGCTCAACTTCGGAACGAGATCTTCATCAGAGAGGTGTTCAGAGGCATATTCGTTAAATCGCTTCGCAAATCTGGGGATATTCCTCGTTTTGATTGTCAGCCCTGCTGCCGCCTTATGCCCACCATGTTTGACCAACAGCTTGTCACATGCGTTCAAACTGGCAGCGAGGTCAATGCCTTCGATGCCGCGTCCGGAGCCGTGCGCTTCGTCGCCATCGATTGCAAGCAGGAACACAGGACGGTAATACTGCTCAAGAATCCGTGAGGCGACAATACCAACAACCCCTCGATGCCACTTCTCGTGGGCGACAACCAAACCCTTCACCTTGTCGAGATTTACCTCTTTTTTAATCGTTGCAACTGCTTGCTCCTGGATTCGATTCTCCACCTCCCGCCGCTCTCGATTATGGGCGTCAAGCTCTTTGGCGATTGGCGCCGCTTCTTCGTAAGATTCAGTCGTCAACAACCGAACCACCTTGCTTGCTGTGTCCATTCGCCCAGCCGCGTTAATGCGGGGACCTAACACATACGACAGCGTATGCCCAACGATTGGCTTGTAGGGGCTATGGTTCGCCACATCGCAGAGCGCCCGAACCCCAGGACGTTCACGTTTGTTGATTTCCGCCAGGCCAAGCCGCGTGAGGATTCGATTCTCCCCCGTCAGCGTGGCGATGTCCACAACCGTGCCGAGCGCGACCAGATCGAGTTGAGATTGGAGAAACGGATTCAGGTCGTCGCCCCCCATCAATCCGTGCGCCAACTTGAACGCCAATCCAACCCCCGCGAGCCCATCGAAGGGGTATTCGCTCTCCGGCATCTTCGGAGTGATGATGGCGTAAGCCGGCGGCTGCGCGTCGGGGCGCGGCTGATGGTGGTCTGTGATAATGACATCCACACCGATCTCGTTGGCAAGCTCCACCTCTTCAATCGACGTAATCCCGCAGTCAACCGTGATTAACAGATCGCAGCCCTCATCCTTTAGTTCCCGCATCGCTTTCTTGTTGAGCCCATATCCTTCCTTAAAACGGTCGGGAATATACGGCGCCACCGGGAAATCGAGATGCCGAAATGTGTTTAGCAACAGCGAAGCCGCTGTCGTGCCATCGGTATCGTAATCTCCGAAGATCCAGACTTGTTCGCTGCGCTTCATCGCTGCACGGATGCGCTCAACCGCCTTTTCCATCCCGTACATCTTGAATGGCGGATGTAGATCTGCGGTTGTTGGATATAAATACGCACGCGCTGCATCTTCCGCTTCAATGCCTCGATTGATGAGAAGTTGCGCGACCAACTGCGAAATTCCCAGTCGCACTGCCAGCCGGGAACTCTTCTCGATGTCATGGGTTTTAACCTGCCAGATTTTTTGTTTCATGATAGTGCTATATTATCATGAATCCATTTTCTCGTCAAGAGGAGATTGACGTTCAAAAGCCGTAAAAAAATCGATTTTTGTTGACACGGGTATGCGCTTGCTGGTAGCTTGTATATGAACTGGGTTTGGTTTCCTTTCTCCCCAATATTTCCTGAAAGATGTTTAAGGAGTTCATCATGGAAACAAGTCCGTTAATTGAAGGACAAAAAAGTATTCTAACTGAAGAACAGAAGCGCCAATGGAAGGAAGATGGCTATCTTGTCCTGAAAGACATCCTGTCTTCAGAAGAAATTGAGAACCTAACAGCCGTTGTTGATCGGATGTATGAGGAACATCTCCAACAGCCCGACGTGGAGCCGGGTGCGGGGCTTGATCGGCGAAACGTCATGGAGGAACACGATATTTTCGTCGAATTAATCGACCATCCCGTGACATTTCCGGTCGTGCTTGAGCTCATGAGCCCGTACATACACTTGAGCATGTCTGAGGTGATGGTTCCCCTGAAGGTAAGGGGCTTTTGCACACAGATGGTGGTCAGGCGATGAGACAGCTAAGGGTCAGCGAAAGCAGTCTTCCGTTCCAGATCAAGCTTCAATATTTCCTGACCGATCTACCGGCACCGGATATGGGTAACTTCACGCTTGTCCCTGGCAGTCACAATCGTCCCTTTCCAGAAGGAGGATTCGAGGAGGGACCTTATATCCCTGAAGCGGTGCAACTGTGTGAGGCGGCCGGCGACGTGGCGATCTTTCCCCATGCAATGTGGCACGGTTTCGTCGCAAACAGATCAGCCGCGAAAAACGCTGATTTATTGCTATGTCCATCAATGTCTTCGTGCATTTGATTTTGAAAAGGCGTCGCCAGAACTTTTGGAAAGGTGTATGCCTCGACAGCGAAGGTTAATCGGGGATATTGGCGAGTGGAAGTTTGGTTCTTACTTCTATTCCCCCCCAGATTAGGTGGAATTGATGACAGGGCTCGAACAGAAAAAAGAGTAACTCAGCGCCCTGAGGCATGACACGACCTGGTGATTGAGCCGGTGCGCGATTGCCAAACTTTTCCAAAGGCGCGGAGTTGAGCAGAAGGGATCTCAAAGCTTCAAATCGAAGGGATGGGAACGCAGAAATCCTTCCGTTCCTTCCCTTCTTTGAAGTAATACCGTTTACAGTTCATAATGACACTTTCTCAGATAGACTAACGCCGAAATCTGCCCGTATATCTTGCATAATGAGGATTTTGGAAAGCTGTCATTTTAAAGTGCATTTGGTATAAATTCTAAAAAACAACTTCCACTTCTGTTCTGCTGGGGTTGCACCCCAGCGACATAAGATAGGCCGGGGTAAAGACGAAGTATTCGCCAAAGCCGTAGGGGTTGCATGGAGACTGCTCTTAAAAATCAGTCCCACAACAAACAGCGCAACTGCTACACCGATCAATATGAGTTCGTGCTTGATGTCGAAATCCGCGTCTTCGTCAGATTCGGCATTTGATTGCTCGACGATTTCGACATACGGTTCCACCTGCTTGACAACGTGGCGAATACCTTCGATACGGGACACTATGGCGATCTGACTCTTTCGATTCCCACATTGAGGGTCACAAAAGTGTCTTCGCTAAACTACCTCCGCCTGAATGAATTTCCCCTCCAAATCCATCAATTTCACGGGTAAAGTTTGGTTAATTGCGAGATTCGGCAGATCCATTAAAACACGCAGATAATTTCCCGTAAAGCCGGCCAACTTTCCGTCCTTTCCTTCCCGGCTATCTTCAACCAACACATCCATCGTTTTGCCCAGCATGCGACGTCGAAATTCAAGACCGAGCCGCTTTCCCAACGCAATCATCGCCTTACTGCGTTCAACGGAAATGTGTGGCGGTATCTGATCCGCGTAATCTGCTGCCGGCGTGCCGCGGCGAGGGGAGTAACGGAAGACGTGTAACTGACTGAAACCGATTGCCTCGACAAATCGAAGCGAGTCCTCAAAATCGGCGTCGGTCTCTCCCGGAAAGCCGACCATGACATCGGTGGTGAGTCCAACGTCCGGAAATGCAGCGCGAAGTTTCTCGACCAGATACGCAAACCCCCTTGTTGTATAACGCCGACGCATCTGGCGCAAAATCTTATCGCTCCCGGACTGTAGCGGAAGATGGAAATGTGGCATGCACTTGGACAGTGCCGCCATCCGACCTACAAGATCATCCGGGAAATTCATCGCCTCGATTGAACTGAAACGGATGCGCTCAATTCCGTCGATTGGGTGGACGCGCTCCAAAATGTCAGCAATGGTCGTCCGCCTTCCAATGTCGAGTCCGTAAGCCCCCAAATGCACGCCGGTAATCACGATCTCCTTATACCCGTTTGCTGCAATCTGCTCGGCTTCCTTCACGATGTCTCGAAGTGGACGACTTGTCATGCGGCCGCGGACATAAGGGATGATGCAGTACGTGCAGAAGGCACTGCACCCGTCTTGAACCTTGATGAGTGCCCGTGTCTGTTTTCCTGCGGTGCTCAACGACATGCTGAAGTTCGCATGTTCGCGGATGGCGTCGTGGCGGCTTGGCTGGATCTGTAGGCGGTATGAATTCGATTCGTGAAGGCGGGCTAGATATTTCTGGAGGTCTGCCTTTTCACGATTTCCAAAGACAAGTGAAACGCCCGGTATCCCCTCGATTGCTTCCCGATCGTTTTCAGCGTAGCAACCCGTGACGAGCACTTTGGCATCGGGATTTTTCCGAACCGCTCGCCGGATGACTTGACGGGCTTTCTGATCCGCGACGTTTGTGACGGTGCAGGTGTTGATGATGTAGATATCGGCTGCATCCTTCTCCGTCACAATGGTATACCCATTCCGAAGCATGACCTCCTGCATTGCTTGTGTATCGTATTGATTCACCTTGCACCCCAAGGTGATCAGTGCTGCTGTTGGCATTTTCTCGTTCCTTCTAAAATTGTGGTGGTGCAGTCGTTTCAACGAAATTTCCTTAATTGATTCTAAAATCCCATCCGATCACCTTTCTCATGTCTTCGGGGAAGCGCGACGATAAATGCATTGCCTTCTAAACACAGATCCGATTTACTACCTCTGGTCTCACGAAGCCTCCGAATCATCCTCGGAATACCGCTGCCTGCGTCGGTGACAAGCCCAATTTTCAGGAAGATATTGTAAATGGTCGCGTTACGCAACACATGGACGCCCAATCTGAGGGAATCGATCGTCACCGTATTAGGAAGTTGTCCGGGTGTGCGAATCTCAACGCGGTCATGGACGCCCCTAAGACATCGGGCTGAATCCCCCATTCCTTGAATTCGGTGTGAAGGTTTTCCCCACTTTCCAGACGGGTGGTGAGCTCGGTGAGATTCATGAGGCGTTTTCCCCTTCATCACGCTGCCGCCAAATTCGGTTTGAGAGCGTTTTTGCCGAAAATAACCGAAAACATCTGTCCCGTCGCCACATGTTTCGTTGCGACATCCATGTAGGCGGCACTGAATGTTCGCCGCGGTTTCGAGGTGCGATTCACCCCGGAACGATTGAGAATCACCAACTTTTGGTCCCCATTTTCGCTTTGGTTAGAAATGATACGTTTGCACGCTAAGTATTGAATCCGATATTGACATATCAGTCAAGTTAAGCAAAGCGAGTCCTCATCCATCGAGGATACCAGATGCAAAGTGGGAGTGATGTGAATTATGACCTGTGGCTCAAAATACGCCCCGCCCCGTTCTACTCTTTCAAATCCGTCTTTTTCGACGGCATGACAATAATCTCAATTCGACGATTTCTCGCCCTTCCTTCGGTGGTTTCATTCGTATCGATTGGGCGGTAATATGCATAGCCGGCAGCCGCCAACCGGATTGCATCCACACCGGCGTGCACTTGCAGGTAGCGAACCGCCGAAATCGCTCGCGCCGTGGATAAGTCCCAATTGTTCAGGAGCGAACCTTTGAACGGAACGTTGTCGGTATGCCCCTCAACACGAATCTCCCGGTCTGGATAACGGTTTAGGAAGGTCTTGGCAATCTGATTCAGAACCCGCTTCCCATCAGACTTAATCTGCGATTTCCCGGAGTCGAACAGGATCTTATCCATTAGATTGACTGTCAATTGTCCTCTCAATTCCGTAATGGTAATTTCTTTATCCTGAATTTCCCGTTGCAAACTCTCACGGAGATCTCGAAATTCTTCTGCCCTGCGTTTTAACTCGTCCTCCCTCCGCTTTTTCTCCGAAAGGAGTTTCATCTTCTCTGCTTCCGCTTTTGCTTTGGCTTCGCTCAAGTTGCTTGCGCGTGTCTGTATCTCGTCAATGGTATTCTCCAAGATCTCGATCTTGTTTCGCTTCGCTTCAAGTTCTGCACGGGTTGCGGTTAATTCGCGCTGGAGTTTTGCGGACCGGTTTTCATAAGCAATGCGACTGGCTTGTTCCGTCTCAAAATTCTTCTTGAACTTGAAGAGATAATAACTCATGGTGGTGACAAGAATAACTAGGACGAGCGCAGCAATGCCGCCGATGAGATAGAGTTGTTTCTTGTCCATCCGTTTCAGCTACCTCCGTTGTGCAACACGTAAAACGTGAGCAATGCGTAAAGAATGAACGCCTGAACTGCTCGCCCTGCTCACCGACTTCCCGGCTCACTTTCTCCCGCGTTTCCACCGGCTTTCTGAATATGGTGATAGATAATCTGAAGTCCTTTCAACATTAACTCCGGGTCTACCACATCCACCAATTCCGAGCCCTGCGCAATCCGGTTTGCCAATCCCCCTGTGGCAATGACTTTTGCGTCCTCACTCAGTTCCGCTTTCATGCGGCGAATGATGTATTCCATCTGCCCGAGAAATCCGTAATAGAATCCGGATCGGACACAGGCGGCCGTGCTCTTGCCAATTACATCCGATGGCTGGGAAAGATCCACGCGCTTCAACAGGGCGGTTTTATCAAATAGCGCGTCCATCGAGATACGAATGCCGGGGGCAATCACACCGCCGAGGTACGCGCCATCCGCAGCGACGGCATCGAATGTCGTCGCTGTGCCAAAATCCACGACGATCAGGGGACCGCCGTAGGTACAATGTGAAGCAACCGTATTTGTGATGCGGTCTGCGCCGACTTCTTCAGGGTAGTCACAACGCAATTCAATACCCACATCTGATTTGGCAGAAACTACAATCGGTGTGAGATGAAAGTATCGTTCGCACATCCCAACAAACTCGCGCAGTGCCAGCGGGACGACAGAGGAAATAATAACTCCCTCAAAACCGGAGCGAGGAATTTTGTGAATGCGTAACAATTCACAAATTTGGGCACCATATTCATCAGCAAGGCGGTGCGGGTCTGTGAGAATGCGCCAACTGATCTTGACCCGTTCACCTTCCAAAACGCCGATGACAATCGTGGTATTGCCAATATCCACAGCAAGTACCATACCCATTTCTCCTCAATGCAAATTGTTGGAATGTCCTTACTTTGAATAGCGACTTCTAACCATGACTTGAGACGCTTTGGCCACGGGAAGGTACTTCTTCAAGACCGTCTGAACTCTGGCTTCATTGAGTTGCTGCTGCGTGATAAGGAGACATTTTCCCGCTGAAGCGGATTTCCATTCCTGTTCAAAGTCGGCAATGGTTGGTCTCCTTTCGCCTCTATTGGCAGGGTTTTGCAGATAAATTCGTTCGGCTGTATCATATCCGATAACAGCCCACAGGTGTCGTCGATTTCCATACTGTAATAGCACGATGGGTACCCATCTTTGGACAACAAATGCCTTGAGAATATCCGAATCGCAGTTGGACACAATACTGAGATTTCTGATCTGTAACCTCCCGTAGAGGGTCTCAAGTCGATCAGGGGTTTGTGTTTTGAAGGCAACATCCAAAGGTGCGAGCACCCCATATCCTCTAGGATTAATTTTAGCGGTCGGGGGTAATGAGCCCATCGTCGAAGTGGACAAAGTGGGTCGTGAAGATCCAACTTCTGGGATAGGCATCCTCCGGGTCGATGTTCCACAACTCATCAAGAGTGCACATAAAGTTAAAGTAAATACAATGCGCAAGGATTGGTTTTGCATGACTTGCTCCTTTATGTCATTCGGGTCCGAATCTGAACAACCTTTTACACTCAATAACCTAGTGTAGCACAGGGAAAGGTTGCTGTCAAGGGGGAAAGAAAGTTATGAATTAACGAATGGACAAAAAAGAAGAAGATTGGTGGCGCCACAACATCACATATTACGCAATACACATCACGCTTTACGTTTTTACGCTTTACGATTAATATTGAGCTCTGTCGGGATTTCTGTTACACTTTCAAACTGGGGATCTGCCTTAGCACATAACAAAAGGTGCATATATGAAATCGAATACAGACGACACACTAAACGAAAATGAAATGGTTGCGCTCGCCCAAAAACATCTAGCGGAACTCGGCATTGAGAACGCGTTGATCTATCCCCATAAGAAGATTGTGCGTATACAGGCGCCAGAGTCCGACTTTGATCGTGCAGTTCAGATCCGCGAAACAATTGTAGAGCGGATGAGAGCAATTGGTTACCGATTTGTCACGCTGGATCTTGAAGAGAAAGCGGATTAGACTTTACTCAAACTCAGGAGGTTCACGATACGCTGCTATCGCGAAATAAAGTGGAAGAAATCGCTGAATCTCGGATGGCGCTGTCACTCGTCCCCTACGAAGGGGCTACCTCCTCTGGTGAAAAATTGGCGCAAAGCACGCAGAAGCCGGGTGCACGGTTCATCCCAGCCCCCCCCGCAGTTGTGAATCTGTCAGGACCTATCCCTGCTACGATTCACTATTTGGATACTCGATAATCGTTTTGATTGATTCGCGCTGACGGGGGGCGTATGCGTCACGGAAATTGCAGAGTGGAACGCGCAAGGTAATCAGACCCGAGAGCGTGGTTGGGTGATGTGTTTGAATCCAACGCATGTGATTGAATGCGGTGTTGAAATCACGATGTTCAGCGGCATTGACGATGCCAATCAAAACCTGATTGTACATCAGCAGGCGGCGCATCAGGTGGCTGAAGTCAACTGTCATCGGTCGCCATCTGTGACGCTCTGAGCCTGTGATGACCATGACACCGCGGTCGCCAAGGGCATCTGTGACGGCATACGCCAATCGGTCGCTGCCGGTGCATTCGATGATCAGGTCGAAATTTTTATCTCGATTCTGGAAGTTCTTGAAGTCCACCTTTCGATAGTCGAGGTAGTCGATGCCGAGCGATTTTGCTAGTTGAACCTGATAATCCTGTTCATCGCGGCGTCCGACGATTGTCGTGTCAAACTGGTGTGTGAGCGAAATCAACGCCGAAGTAAAACCGATCGCTCCCAATCCGGTAATCAGCACGCGGGGATTACGATGTCGAAAACCAGCCTCGCCGATTCGGGCGATCTGGATTTGAATTGCTTCATTGAACGCCTTCTCTCCGATTGAAAACGGCTCTGTGAGCATAGCGAACGCTTCCAAACCATCGGGTACGCGATAAAGGTGCTCAGGGGATTCCAACCAATACTCGGCGCTGAAGCCGTGCTGATAGTAGATGCCTCGCTCGGTGAATTCATCTCGCGCCGCAAGGTCAAGGCGATACGGCAAAGGTTCATCGCTTTTTGGACGCCGCACGGAAGGCGCCACGAAATCACCCGGCTGAAATTCTGTCACGTCCTCTCCAACAGCTTCGACCTTTCCAACCGCTTCGTGACCGAGAATCAGGTACGATTCCCCTGGCGGTGTTCGTGGCTCACCTGACGCGAGAATATCCCGATCTGTGCCACAGATTCCGAGGGCGCCGGCTCGCACGATCACACCGTTCGGTGATATTTCCGGCTGTTGCGCTTCGATTAATTCAGGTTCGCTGCATCCCTGTCGGATGGCAATGGCTCTCATCTACTCCTCCTTGCTGAATCTCCCTCTTCCGCGTTCGGCTTTGGGAAGTATCGCGTGTGTGAAAATTAGGCAAAGTGGGGCTGGAAATCGTAGAATTCGCCCTACCTTTTCAAATGCAACACATGCTTGCCCTGCGGCGGTTTGAATCTCTCGTCGCGCAACCTTCCTATCGCCTTCAGCCTTATCAATCCACGCCTGCGTCTCGGGCTTCATACAAGACAACCCCTTTCATCATTACCTCTGTGGCAAAGATCCCTTTGCGTGCCAGAGAAGCATTCTAGTCGGAGGGCGTGGATACGATAATGTCCAGAGGAAAGGGATGGTCAATAGCTGCGGCAATTCGAGCTGCGACATGGAGAGGCTTTTCTTCCGTATCCATCGTGACCAGCAGATATCGCTATCCGCTGTCGGCGTGCCGTAAGCGTGAGAACCAAACAGGATTATCTTCTGCAGATGAAAATGCTCCACAATTTGCCAGACAATTTCCTGAGTGCGCTTTAAGGTCACAACCGTTTTGACTTCAGCCATTTTACCCGACCTCCTGAGTTTTCTGCGCGAACTCTTACACTACAAACAAAGAGCGCAAATACGCTATCGACGCCTCCACGATCCGCTGGACTTCATCAAGCGGCGTGTCCGTCCCCTGATGTGTGCCGACTATCTCCAGCGTCACATAAGGAACATGATCGATTGTATTCATAACAGCAGCAAGCACGGGCAGATCCATGGCGCCCTTGCCGGGAATCTGCGTCTCAACAGGTCCTATCGGCCGCTCACGGCTTTCCCGGTTATCACGGATACGCAAGGTCGTAACGTAATCCTTTAGTTGTTTGAGTGATTTGACCGAATCTTCGGCGGCGTCTGTCCGCCAGATATGGCTCGCATCAAAGTTGAGTCCGACCCACTCGCGATCGACTTTCTCCATAAAGCGCAACGCTGTCTCCGTTGAATACACCGCATTGTTGACGTGCGGCTTGATGCTCAACTTGATCCCAGCCTGCGAGGTTTGGGCAGCAGTCGCGTTAATCAATTCCACAACCTGTTTGAAACTTACTTCGTCATCGGACTTCCCGCCTGCGCCTTCGGCAATTGCTGGGGCACCCACCAATTGTGCGGCTTCGATTACCTTGTCAAATTCTGGACTATCCACGCCGATTCCGCCTGTCCCTGCGATCGATTCGATCGCCAATCCGTGCGAAGCGATTTTCGATTTGACTTCTTCGTAGTAAGAAGCCGGTTTACCAATTCCCAAATGCGGTGCCATTCCGGGGCGAGCGCAGAGTTCGATTGCCTTATACCCGGCTTTCGCAATTCCCGTAAGCGCCTGATCTAAACTGAAACCACCGTATAAAATTGTGCTGCATCCAGGTTTTTTCATGTATCCATTCCTCAAGTGAGGTATTCATACGCATCAAAGATATGTTATACTTTATCTTACTTTACCAGACGGGTCAAGTGAAAAGAAGCAACCCAGAAAGACGAATTTCCGATTGACAATTTCGATGAGAGATGGTATCTTGAATCTATATGCTGGACTCACCGGTGTGATGAATGCTATCGTTAATGGATGAAATTGAACAAGAGAGGAACCTGTCATGCCTATCATTGATCATTTTAGTCCAAAGGTCAGGGCGATTAGCCGTTTCCATTCCTTTTACAATGCGTGGGCGACACACATTGCCGCGGACTTGAATGCCTTATTGCCGGAAAATTTCATTGCAGAACCGAACGTGCAGATCGGCAGTCTCGTTGAAATCGACGTTCAAGCAGACGAACTGCTGGATGAAGATGAAAACCTGCTTGTAAGTCGATACCAGATTCCTGCTGCAATGGTAAGTGTGCCTGCATCATTTCCTGACGAGATGGAGGTCTACATCGTAGATCTCGGCGCCGCCAGACGAACCGTCGGCGTGATTGAGATTGTCAGTCCGGCCAACAAGGACAGACCACAGCACCGAGATACCTTTATCGCCAAATGCTTGCGCCTGATTTCGCAAGGGATTTCTCTCGTGATTGTGGACATCGTCACAGTTCGGCTGTTCAATTTTCACAACGAACTGATGCGACAGTTGGAATCCAAAGAAGGGCAGTTACCAGAGACTGAGGAAGCTCCGCTCTACTGTTCAGCGTACCGATACACCCTTAATCGGGAGGATCTCCGCGTTGAATGCTGGGCGCATCCACTCTCGGTTGGAGATGTCTTGCCTGAATTGCCGTTGTTTATTCGTTCAGAAATTGCTGTACCCGTCAGGCTTGAGCAAACGTATATGGAAACTTGTCAGAAGTTCAGGGTTGTTGTTTAATTATCTAATCAATGGAGGTAATGTAATGCAAATGCACATTGGCGGCGAATGGGTTGACAAGCCGCAGCAGATTGAGGTTTTGAATCCCTTTGACGGTTCGGTTGTCGATACCATTCCCAAAGGCGATCACAACGATGTAGAAACCGCTCTCAGAACTGCCGAGCGCGGCGCCGAGATTATGGCAAAAATGACCGGTTACGAGCGGTACGAGATCATCCACAAGGTCTCAGAACTGATGACGGAGCGTGTGGACGAACTCGCTCGAATCATTACATTGGAAGAGGGAAAAATCCTCGCAGAGGCGACGATTGAGGCCGGTCGTGCGTCAGAGATCATCGCGCTGTCCGCAGAGGAAGCTAAGCGGCTTTATGGGGAAGTCATCCCGCTCGAAGGCGGCCCCGGAGTTAAGGGAAAATTGGGCTTCACGGTGCGAGTCCCGTGTGGCATCGTTGTCGGGATTAGCCCCTTTAATTTCCCACTGCACCTCGTTTGTCACAAGGTAGGTCCAGCATTAGCCGCAGGAAATGCGATTATTGTTAAACCCGCCACAGACACGCCGTTGTCGGCACTGAAACTGGTTGAGCTTTTCCTTGAAGCGGGCACGCCACCGGAAGCGATCCAATGTTTGACCGGATCGGGCAGCGTGATTGGCGATGCGCTTTGTGCAGATCGGCGCGTCAGGAAGATTACCTTCACCGGCAGCCGTGATGTCGGGGAGCATATCTGCCATACTGCGGGACTCAAGCGCGTAACGATGGAATTGGGATCGAACTCTCCGCTGATTGTCATGCCGGACGCAGATCCAGAGAAGGTCGCAGCAGCTGCCGCAGCCTCCGGCTATTCTAATGCAGGGCAGGTCTGTATCTCAACACAAAGGGTCATTGCCCACGAGGGCATCTATGGCGATTTTCTCGATGCTTTCAAATCAACCGTTGAAGGTATCTCGACAGGAAATCCCCTCGAAGCACCGACTAAGATGGGACCAATGATTCGTGAAGATGACGCCATCCGCGTTGGCGAGTGGGTTGATGAAGCGGTCAGCAGTGGTGCGGAACTCCTCACCGGCGGTAAAAGAAATGGGCAGATCTACGCCCCGACGCTCGTTGCCAATGTCAAGCCAGAGATGAAAATCTCATGCGACGAAATCTTTGGCCCCGTTGTCGGTGTAACGAAGGTTTCAAACATCGACGATGCTATTACCCTCGCCAACGACACCAACTACGGGTTGAGCGCGGCAATCTTCACCCAAAACATCGATTGGGCGATGCGGTTTGTGCGTGAAGTTGACTCCGGCAACCTGATGGTGAACTGGGGAACGCAGTGGCGGGCAGACCTCATGCCCTATGGCGGTCTAAAAGAGAGCGGCATGGGCAAGGAGGGGCCGAAGTACGCTGTACAGGAGATGACTGAGACGAAGATGGCGATTTTCCATCTGAGCGAATAAGGCGTGAAACGTAAAACGTGAAACGTAAGCATTGATTACGTTTCACGTTTTGCTTTACAGCATGAGGAATGAAATGCCCTCCGAATACCAACACAACATTTTTGTTTTTGATATTGAAACGATTCCTCAAGAGACATTAACCATTCCTTTGTGGAGAGAACTCGAACACAAAACAGGGAATGAGGTTGCGAAAACATCTGAAAACGAAGAAACAATACGATTGAAATTACAGCACCTAAACCCGGCTTTCGGTCGAATTCTTTGTATTGGCGTTCTATACAAAAGTATGAACTCACAAGGAGAATGGAAGGAGGAAAGAGAAGCTTTCTATGCTTCTGATGAAAAGGAACTGCTGTCGAATTTTGGGAGCAGGTTAGCCGACTTTGACAACCGAAGAACTTTATTCGTTTCCTTTAACGGGCTACGGTTTGATGTGCCATTTATCATCGCCCGTACAATTGCCCAAGGTTTGCCTCGAACAAACAGACTCTTTCTTGATACATACAGATATGGAAGATTCCCTCATTTTGATGTTTGTCTTGCTTTAGAAAATCAACTGACGCTTGAAGCTGCCTGCGAGATGCTAGGTATAGACAATCCGAAAACAGAGGCTATAAGAGGAAGCGACGTTTTTGAATACTACAAACGAGGACAGATTCTAGAAATCTTAAATTATTGTCTTAGAGACGTTGAATCCACATATGAGATCTTTCAGAAAATCCAATCTTTTTATCCACTCTCATACGCAGATGAGAGAAAAGCAAGAAATTGGAGTTAGCTGAAGGGCGAAGTCACCCCAATTCCTGTTCGAAGCCCAACTTTCAAGTGCATTGCTTGTCGCAAGACGTTCTACCCCGAAAGTTTGGACTTTTGTGAGGTTTGTGGTGATTTTGCTTGCCTTGAGTGTAAAGAGGGGTTGGAACGTGCTGATTTGGAGGCGATTGGGCTTGGAGATTACACTGGTGACATTCAAAAGTATACGCGGGAGGAATACTTGAGCGGTAAAACTCAAGTGGAAACCAGCGGCTCCCTGCCTTCTGAACTCACAGATGATGATATCCCGTTTTAAGTCTTTGCTTAATGCAGCTTTGAACAGGAAATTGTAATGTCAGATAAGGGCTCATCCGTATACATAAAAATGAGTAACGATTTAACCCATATTCGCCAAACAATCGAAACAATTCTCCGTTGCAACCTCTCTGAAGCAATTGGTCTCCCAGACAAAATGGAAGCTGAGAAAATAGTTCAGCGATTTCTCCATGCTGTCTCAGATCGAATGGGTGGGCGATCAGATCTGGTTCACAAGGATTTGGAGCAACTGTCTCGCCAGATCGACCCACAGTGGGTCATCCTAGCAGCCGGCAAAGGAACCCGCATTGATCCGTCCAGCCGTCTGAACAAAAACTTAGACCTATGGTTTGGTGAGCGGAATACTCTACAACTGTCCCGAAGCTACCTACCGGGAAGTCGTCCGCACATCATTGTCGTCAATCCCCAAATGGCGGCGCGCGTAGCGAAAACAGATATCCCTTCAAGTGGCGTCATCCTCCCTTCAGCACTTAATCCAGAAGAAACCAATCGACTGTTTGGACCAAACGTCATCCTGTGTGTACAACCCGAGCATCCTTACGGCACAGGTGCCGCGCTACGGGTTGCGTTGCCAGCGGTTGCCGAATCTGACGCAGAATGTATCGGTGTTGCCTTCGGCGATGAGCCATTTCTGAATCAAGCCATCTTCGTGGGTATACTCCTGTCACACTTTACTGTCGGTGCGGATATTACCCTCTGTGGCAAAATTCCAGATACCGTCGTCGACAAAGGAGGGTTATTCTTTGACGATGAGGGAGAGTTCATCGGCACAAAGGAGTGGTACGACATGACCGATGTGGAGAAAGAGGCGATGTGGCGGCGACTGGAGCGCGGGGAAGCCTACACCAATACCGGTATCACCTTGATCCGCCGTGATGCAGCGATCGCCCGGATAAATCGATTGGAACCCCACGGGGATAATTCGGAGCTCCATCATGTCGATCTCATCCGCCACTGCTATGAAGACGGCTTGAAAACCAACGCTTATATCCATCGAAGTGAAATTATCTCTGGCATCAATCGCTGGTCAAACGTCCTCACTGGCGAAGAATACCTATTTGCAGATGCCAAGAAAAAACTAATCCAGAAAGGGATTCGGGTCGATCCGGCGGCACAGATCACGTTGGCAAATGACGATATTGAGATCGGTCACGGATGCTACCTTTTAGGGCGTATTCATCTCGGCGGCAGGATACAGATTGGGAACTACTGTCGTCTCGAAAACGTTGTGTTGCGAGGAAATACCACTGTCGGTGACCGTGTTGGTTTGAAAGACGTGACCGCAACGGACACAGTCTTTGAGTCAAACTCGCTTTCGACCGAAATCGCTGTGCCGATTACGGGCTTGGCAGTTGGCAGCTCTATCAAAAGCAGCCAATTCGATCGTGTGAAAGTCGGGGGTTCGACAAGCATCGAGTCCGTTGTTGCAAGGGCAACGGTGATTCCCGCAGAACTCTCCATAAGGGGCAAACAATTAGGCATCCCCGCCAGATCTACTAATCATGTAATACGCGACACACAATCCGTTTCAAGCCAAATCTTGCAGACCGTCTTGGATCAACTGGTCTCCCCCGGCTATAGACCCGGTGTATTCACTTTCGGCGAAAAGCGTGGTTTGCCAGACTGGGAAAACCTCCGCCGGCATGTGAGTTCGCATTCGGAACGCGAATTGATTGAACGTGCCACCCGCAACCCGACATTACGTCAAGCTGCAATCAATGCCGTTGAAGAACTGCTGGAGTTGCGGCAATCTAACGGTGCACATGTCATTGATGATTTGACGCCCGAAGAACTTTGGGGAAGCATCTTCCAAATTGTTACGCTCTCTACGGGAAATCCAGATCCATATCGCAGGGACAAACTCAGTGCTAGACAAACAGCGATTAACCTACTCATCCAATTTTCAGATTGCGATTGGCTGGAGCGACTGAAACTGGTCATCGCCGCTAATATCATCGATTACAGTAGTGCAAGGGTTGTGGCGAAACTTCGAGAGAATCCAGATTACTTCAACCTTGTATTGCGAGAGGCGATTCATGCATCCTTGGCGATTGATTGCTTTGACCAATTTCGGGCACGGGTAATTGAAGATGAACCAAAAAGGCTCCTCTGGCTTATCGATAACGATGGTGAGTCGGTCTTTGATCTGTGGTTTATAGAGTCCCTCGCCGATTGTGGCCATCAGATTACGATTGTTGGCAAAGCGGAACCCGCAACTAACGACGCAACGCTCGATGATTTACGAGAACTCACTGCACATCCGTATTTCCAAAAACTCCGGGAGCAGATTGCCGTTGGTGATATGCGTTTAATCTCATCGGGCTCAAACACCGTTGGGACCAATCTCTATCAAGCAACAGGAGAATTTGCGAATGCACTCCTTGATGTGGATCTCGTAATTTCAAAGGGACAGGGGAATCTCTTTACAACGTTGGGGTTAAAAAAGGACACGTTCTACCTACTGCTCTCCAAAGGGGTGACGGCGGAGCGTTTGACCGGGGTTGTCCCGAATCAGAATCAGGTGATTGATGGGTTGATTTTGGCGTATGTGCCGGGCGGAACACGGTTGAATCAGACACTCAAGAAATTTTGCACGAGGGATGATTGAGGGGGCCGAGCTTTTAAAAGCCTAATGCACTCATAGTGAAACTTTAGTGAGGAGTGTATTATTTGGGAGCGATAGCGTCCTACTTTTAGTTTAGGCAAATCGTTCAAGCGTGAGATAGCTGCGTTACCAAGGGAAGGAAGCGAGTAGATGTCATTTGAGGTTGATAATGTTTGCATTTTGGGGGACCATGAATAACATAACCCGTCGATTTAATCCACAGGAATGACACGTTGAATTGCTTTGGGTGGAGAAAACGCGGTCTAAATCGTTGGTCGGGGATCGTGAAGTGGAGATTATGCGTCCAGACTAGGTAATTGAGAGGATAGCTGCGATGAAAGGGTGGCGAATGCGTTTGGTGAGTGATATAAAAAGATTTATTCCGTTTAGGTCCTAGGTTTTAGGATCGTGTTATAGGAGGTCTCTATGTTACTTGAGGGGTGTGCATAGTAGTTCATTGGAAAACAGCCGCCATATGAGAGATATTGCGAGCAGGTAACTTCCATATGGCATTGGCAATCATAGCCACTTGCACTGATAACACCCCGATAGCTAAACAACAGCGTACATTGAAAAACCCCTTGACCGGTAACTGCTTCTGTTGAGGAGTGGTGCCTATCACTTTAGCAATCAAGTCAAACAACGGTTCAACCGAACTGCGACGTTTGCTTAAACAGAGACGCTGCTTGGGTTGGTTGATAAATCGATGATACGCCTTGGCAAACCGTCCCTTTGTCCATCTAAGTGCCGGGGTAATCAAAGCGACTTGTGCCTTCGCCCAACGACGGATACGGTCTGCTTGGGTATAGGCATCATCGGCAGTGAGTGTCTGCGGTGAAAGTTGTGTCAGAATCTCAGACGCTTTAGCATCTATCGCCCAACTTTCGGAGACCGACGCACGGTGCACAGTTATCAGTGTTGGGAACGCACCTTGTGTGCAGATAATGTGAAGTCCGTAGCCATAGACCCAGCCATGATAACCACTCTTGCTCCACGTGGCATCGGTGTCGAGGTTGCGTAGATGTTTAGGTGCTTTTCCTGCTTTGCGGTCAGTTTGATGCCAGACGGGTCCTCGTGCCTTAAATAAACTTTTGTCGGCTACCAGATGAGCCAAGTTGAATTGTTGGGACAAGTCAGTGGCATACTGACCGATAAACAATACAAATGCCTCTATCACTTCATATAATGCCTTATAGCGACGTGCAATCGTGGTTCGATGAGGGGGCTGTTGCCACCCCAGCATTTGTAACACTTCTGGGTGATTGATTAGCCACCGCCATTGCGTTTTGAAGCCATAGATGCCGTGAAACTGCATCAACATGAAGAAAATGATAAACGAGGTGGTTGAATATGTCAATGGTTTTGCGTGTGTGACACCTGGTTTGTCAATACGGTGTTGCATAAACTGCTCAAAGAGTTGCATAATAAGAGTGACATAATCAGCCAACATTGGTCTTTGTACCATATTGGGGCTCCTTTTGCTATGATAACAATAGGAAACCCTTTTGGCTTGATTATGTCAACTATATTTATGCACACCCCTCATGTTACTTAGAATTGTTTTTATTGTATGCATTGTAACCTGTTTGCTTGTGACGATAGGAACGTTTGTCATCGCCTAGCAGACCGAAAAGCCTAATGACAAGAAATTTACTGTTTCGGTCAGTGCGAATGACGATAAGGTGAACAAACAGGCAGAAAGCTATATCAAGCGAGAACTTCGGAGTTTGGGAGACGTAAAAGTTGCTGATTATGGTGAATGGAGGCTCCAAATTCTGGCAATGGAGGACATAGTGGGAAGTGGTAGGAAGGTTGGATATACTTTAGCGGTTGTAGTTACACGCAGTGCAATCGTGTTAGCATCGGACGCGCTAAAGGAGTGGAAATCTAACACAGGCTTGTCGGTTGATTCGGAAAACGACGTCTATGCACACCTCCTCCTGAAGCTATTGAATGAGTATATTTATGAGAGGCTTTACGTCTATGCGCGTGGCGATACTCCTGGTAATGATTTGAGAGACAGTTGTGAAGCGGCTGTTACCAAGTTTGATATTAATTAACCCAAGTTGCGACCTATTCATCGAATATGTGAGTGAACTCAGAGCTGATTGATACTGCTAGCCAATACAAACAAGACCACTTTCAATTCAAATCCGTGTTGCGTTACTGCATAGATTGAACGTGGAAGCAGTTTGTTAATCAAACTGCCAGCCGTCTCAACAGACTTACGATGGTAATTAGCCAAGTAGGTCTCCCATGGTGGATACAGCCGCTTGGAATTCTTCTTGCGTACTGGCTTTAATTCGACTCCGACTGATGTAACAATATCTTCTATCTCATAATTATTGTATGCTTTGTCACCATAGCCCGGTGGCAAGTCGAAGTCAAACCACTGTAACCCTTCAACGTCCCCTGTACTGGCTGGGGTCACAAAAAATTCAACAGGGTGTCGACTCGCAGTCACTAGCAGATGAACTTTCAAGCCATAGAAATACCGACGTTTGGACGCTTGATAGCCTCGATATGCCTTATCGGTATAGATTTTTGACCGACGAATGCGGAACAAACAGCAATTGGTATGGTATCCAGTGCATAGATTTTCTGTTGATTAAGTTGCACATAGCTTCGTCCCAAGATTTTGAACAATGTGGTGAACATCGGTTTAATTCGATGAAGTCGTCGGTTGAATCGACTTTTTGAAAGCATCTTGGGTATATAGCCATGAGTCTTTAGAAAGTCACAAGTGGTTTGCAAGTTTGCCCCGAAGAACAACGCAGCGACGATGCCGGTGGTCATCACTTCGGCATCAGACATCTGCGTTTGTGGGTGTGGTTTTGAGTTGAGTGCTTCTAAGAGCTTGTCACAGAGATAGAAAATGGTTGCAATTTGGATGTCCATGGGTTTCTCCTTTGAGGTATTATGGTTTGGATTACCTCTACTTTAACGGAAAACCCATGGATTTTCAATTACTAGCAACTTGGGTTATTAATTACCTTGAGCCGAGGAGGTCAAAATGAATAAGGATACACGAGGGAAGGATAAAACATCAAAACAGAAATATGTATGGATTGCTTTTACTTGCTCGGTTATAGTTCCTAGGGCAGGACAGTTTTATAATGGGCACTATGGCAGATGCACCATTTTCCTTGTGTTATTTCTTATCGGCTTTCCGTTCCATCTCGATGTGAATTTCGTTGTAAGGTATGGCGGGTGGCTCTGTTCAATAATTGAAGCCACTGTTTCTGCTTACAGAACGAATTATTAAGTGAATAATGTCCATAACCGCAATTATCGGATAACAATCGAGAGTGGCGAAACTTCAAGAGATGGGAATTTGAGATAAACTAAACTATGGGATAGGAGATTTGTAACCATGAGTAGATTACCCAAAATTGTCCGCAATCTCGCCGAAGACAATTATTTGATTTACGAGTCTATAAAAAGAATGGCAGGAAAAACCATTAAAAAAGTACGCTATGGCACACGCGAAAGTATCAAAGGGGTACATGAAAGCGAAGTTTTGCATATCGAGTTTACGGATGGTGAGATTCTTGCCATAGATACAGGTTCAAATTTAATCGAGTTTCAATCAAAAATGAAGCCGGAGAATATTCATATAGATTTCATGTTTACATGGGAACCCGAAACACCCAGTAGTTAGCTGTAGTTGTTTTGCAAATCATTATAGAAATGATAATTAAACTTATTGGATATTATTGCCACTTTTGGCACAAAACGCAAAAATCAAACCCTGTATTCATGCGGGTCGCACCCAGAGAAAACTCTAAAAAATATGTCCGATAAGAAAATCGAACTAGTCAGGAGGGGTAAGCATGATTTATTTCATCTAAGAGGGAGAAAACGGTCCAATCAAGATAGGGTATTCAAACGATCCAGAACAGCGACTAGGCAAACTTCAGGAAGGCAATCCTGAACCACTCAAGCTGATTGCAGTTATCCCCGGTGGTCGCGGGGAGAAAAGGCTATCCATAGAGATCTTCAGGTTTTTTGCTGTCGCGGTGAATGGTTTCATCCAAATAGAGAAGTTTTTGATTACATAGAAAGGGTTAAACAGGTTGATTATGAGTATGTTGATGGCGCGCTAGTCGCAATCCTCTGGCGCAGACACAATCATGGGCAGACCGCTTACTGTCCTTTCTGCGGAGTGCCACATCTCCATGAGGGGGAAGATGGTCATTACGAGGTAGCAGTAGCCTGTCAGCTATATTGGCGGAGGCCCTCCTTACATTTGTTGGCGTGTGATGGAACGGTCATAAAGCAGGCTGATGGGTACATCATTCGTACTGACAAGAACCTTCCGATGGGGTTTTAGTCATGAAAACTCTCTATTTTTATCATGACTCACTTGCTTAAATTACCTTTCAGTTGGCAGTTCCAGCCGTGGAAGCCTACCTGAGTCATGGATGATGAAAGAAGATGAGCGGTGACAGCAATATACCGAATCTGGAATACGCGAAACGGCAAATCATATATCGGACAATCCAATTGTCCGTATCACCGAATCCTAGAACATTTGATGCCCAATAGTTCAAAGGGCAACTCTGCAATCCATGCTGACCTGCTCAATTATCCGTCTGATTCGTGGCAGTGGGAGATTATAGCCGATACTGGTGGTGAAAAGGCTTATAATCTTTGGTATATCAGCCTTTCTCAACTTGAGCGCCAATTTATCCATCAGTTTGACTCGGTTCGCAATGGATATAACATTGTTGAAGGAAGTCCTGTGAACTACAGCCAAACACTTGATGAACCATATCTTTCATGGGGCATAAAAACTTTTCACCGTTCAGAGATGCAACAAGTGATTTACAACGCTATTGAACGGCAGCAATTAGAGGAACAACGACAGCGGGATGTCAGCTACTTGAGGGGTGCTCATAAGTCCCCTTATCGAAAGAGTGTAATCAGATGTGTTACATTTCTCAGGGGTCTTCCCCAAATAGAATTGACTAACATAGCCAGTTGCAGTAAAACCACCCCCAGCATCAAAAAGGTAGAGACATTCGCTTTTCGACTCACCGGCAATTGCTTATGATTGGTATGGGTCGATAGTAATTGGCTCAACAATCCAAAGATAGGTTCAATAGCAACCTTGCGCTTGTGTTGATAGGTCTGCAACTGCGCCGATTGATTCACCGCTTCAACATAACGCCGTGCCCGCTGACTCTTTGCGCCTCTGACGGGAGTGATTAGCAACAGTCCCTGGTTCGCCAAGTGTTGGGTACGTTTCAAGTCGGTATAGCCGGCATCAGCGACTAAATACCCGATGTTCTGTTCAAGCAGTGTGTCGAGTTGTCGGTCAAGGACGGCTTTTTCACTCACACACGCGGTGTCAATGGCACTCATACGAGGCAATCCCTCTATAGAGACGGTCAGATGAAGCCCATAGCCGTAAACCCAACCGTGATAGTGACTCTTTGACCAACTGGCGTCTGTGTCAATGGCACGGATGCCAGTTGGGATGCGATTGGCATTTCTATCCTTCTGATGCCAGACGCTTCCTTTTGCCTTAAACAGACTTTTGTCTTGGTAAACCACCTCTGGAGGTGAGTCAGGTATCAAAGTCATTCCCACATCACCGAGATACCCGATGAACGCCTCTAGCTGGTAAGCGAGTTGTTTGTAGCGTCGGCAAAGGGTTGCCCGAGACGGAACACATGCCAGTTTAAGACGACACAGCCACTGCGGGTGTAGCTTGAGCCATCTGTGTTGTGCCTTAAAGCGATGGAGGCCTTTGAGCGTTAAGATGGCAAAAAGGACAATCAAGCAGTCGTCTGTATACGATTTCGGACGTCCATGGCTCTCAGGTGGCGGTGCATGGCTGGAAGCGTTGAAATGGTCAAGTTGTTCAAACAAAAATGTGATATAATACGTACTGTCAGGATAACCCATGTTATAATCCTCTCTTTCTTGCACGTTAGATTAGATTATAACCGTTATCCTGACTCAAGTCTACTTATGAGCACCCCTCAGTTAAGTGAGGAGGAAAACTACTATTACCAGGGGAGTTTAAAAGAGGCTCGGGATCGTTACGCTGAAGAGGAAACAGCTCGCATTCTGGGCAGAGAGGAAGGTAGAGAAGAAGGGGTGACGATTGAGGAAAAGAGAAAGGCAGTCGAAATCGCGCAACAGCAGATGCCGTTGGAAACCATTCTGCAACTCACTGGATTAACGGCGGAAGAACTTCAACCCTTCTTATCTGCTGCACAAAATTGATTCCCTACAGAGGATACGAATAATACAGATGTATCGAAATCAAGTGTCTTTGATATGCCCTTTTTCGTCAGAAAGAGAACCAAAATGCCACACTTTGTCGAACTCCAACCGCAACATCTAGGCGAATTGGCTGACTTTTGCAACCGAAACTTTGCATTTCATCAGGGACAATTTGAAAAGGAGATCCTGCAAAATCGGATTTTCGATGACCCGGATTATCGACCGGAACACGCCTTTCTCCTGCGCGAAAAAGGGAAAACAATCGGTTTTATGATTGGTGTGCTGCGTGGATATGACGCATGGCTGAAGCTCTTTGCTATTGATTGGGAGCATCGTCGATCAGGATTTGGGAGCATCATGTTGGCAGAGATGGAAGATCTGGTTCGATCTGATGGCGCAGAGCAAATTCATATCTTGAATTCCTCGCCGTACTATTTCATGCCCGGCCTGGACGTGCGCTACACGGAGGCGTTGTGCTTTTTCCAATCACACGGCTACACTTTTGAGCGCTACGTCCACAACATGGTGGTGGATCTCACGGCGGATGATTTTGATACTACGCAGACAGAATCGAAGCTGGCGAGAGCGGGCATCAAGATCCGACGCTTAAAGCGCGAGGAGGAACAGATATTTTACGAATGGATGTCGGGGACCTGGAGCAAAAACTGGACGACGGAATCGTGCAATTCGCTGAAAAACACCCCGGTGACCACCTTTATTGCACTCGATCGGGATGGAAATATCTGTGGCTTCGCCTCTTACGATGTGACGATGTTTCCCGGTGGATTTGGCCCCACGGGGGTGGAAGAACGGATGCGCGGCTTGGGAATCGGAAAAATCCTCTTCTTCCGTTGCCTCCACGATATGAAAGACCAGGGCTATCCGCGTTGTGAGATCGGGTGGGTCGGACCGATTTCCTTTTACGCCCACACCGCTGGCGCGAGAATATGTGCGACGTTTATGCAAGGAAGCAAGCCGGGTATATAGGGAGCAATTGCTGACGCAATATCATCGGCGTTGGCTCATGTCAAAAATAAGTGCAAAGAAACCGAGTTTCTCAGAGAAACTCGGTTTCTTTGCACGATTTCTTAACTTGTCTTCACATCCTGCAGTCACTGATCCTCCGCTGGTGGCCAGTTTATTCAGATTGTCTCAGTTTCGGCAACAAATAAAATTCGGCAGTCCCGACGCTGTTTGTTTCGAGAATCGAAATATCACAACTGCTTGCACTCTCGGTGCGAAGCACCGGAGGTCGTGGATCCACGATGTTGTAACCCTCGGAACGAGCGAACAACATCGGGCCTTTTCCTGCCTACTTTGGAAATATACAACAGCCATTTTACCCGTTTTTCACGCTCTGGTAACAAAAATCTCGGCTCATGTTAAGAAAACGTGAAAAGCAGTTTGTTACGCCGCATCGATAGCTCTCTCGTGGTGTCCCCCAGTATTGACTTGCTATTGCCCACATCTCGACTATGGAGGCACTAAATTCACCAAGAATCTGGTGAGAGAGGGAGAAACCCACACCTCGTATGGGTTGCCAGACTCATGGGTAAAAGTAAAACCCGAAGTCGGGGAAGAGACAGAAGGGGCGATACAATCGCATCAGAATTTCTTGGCAAAATCAAAAACGGAACCACCAAGCTGTTTTGAGTCCGGATTTATCGGGGACGCTAAGACGCTAAAGAGAAGTGGCAGTCGCACTTGACAGTTGCAGTCAAATCCTGGCGCTTCTGCCACTGCTGCTACTGTGACTTTGCGCCTTCGCGATAGATTTCATCGTGAGGGAGCGAGTCGGGAAATCCATGCCCAAGAACTTAGCAGATTTCCTGGGCTTTTGCAACTCACTTTTTACATGGATAGCTCAAGATTTCTAAAATTACCCGACTGTTTGCCCAGACCATTGAAGCCACTTGATCGTTCCATCAGCACGAAACCCGCGACAGTTTACCGCCACAGGGTCCATATTGAGGCGAAACTGAACGGACGTATCCCCAATACTGGCGCCGATTATGTCCGGTGCTTCAATGCACTTAACCGCCGGTAGATCAGCTTTGGGACTCCGCAAAGCTGAGGCGGATTCCTCGCCCGCCCGGCCAACCACGAGCACGCTCAACAGCAGACGGCGAGAAGTCGTTGGTGAGAAGTCGCAGGTCAAGTGCCACTGATTGGGCTGAGCCGCTTTGTTGGGACCGACATCAGGAGGTTCGCTGAACTGGTCCGTCTGGGAGATCTTGACCTCGCCGGGGTCTAGTAGATGAATTCGCGCCAGGGCGGGACCGTTGGTGATAGTCACCACCCGCTGCTCGTCATCAACCTCAAACGGGTTCAATGCATGGAGCAGAAACTGGACAGATGCAGGCGCTTGCGTCTCCGTGTCGTCAAGTATGACGAAGGCGTTGGGTCTGACAAACACGATGTGACGCATGACCCGAACCACACCCTCACTGACAGCGCACAGTTCTGGATGGGGCACGACCCCAGTCGTGTGGTTCGGGAGGCACGGCTGCTGGTATGCCTCCGTCGCGTCGCCTGCGGTGTAGTCGAAATCTGCCGTGGTGACAAAGGCGGTGATGCACCCTGCGGCAGCGACGTTCATTACACCCTGACCTTTGCCATTGAACAGCAGGGCGTTGTGGGCGCGGGTCTGCTTTGTCCAACTGTAATCGTGGGGGCTTCCATACCAGGGATAATAACCGCTATCTATCAGCAAGGGTTGGCCGAAAGCCTCAAGCAGGAAAGCATTCTGGTCGGCGTGGCTGTGACTGAAGGAGCCGAAGTGGTTACTCTTAAACTGCAACATGATGTTGCGCTCCCCGTCTGCCAAGTTACTGTGCATGGCTACCCAATCAATGTCGCGCAGATGAATTGCCTGGGGGAGGTCGCTTGGGGGCTTTGGCGCCGGCGTCTGGGTCCAGGTCAGGAGATGGCTCAACGCGTGTTCGGCACCCCGCCCGCTGAAAGCCGGTCCTTCGATCTGGTCTGCGTACCACTGGTAGTGAGGGTCCTGATGAACCATGGCATAAATTTGCATAATCGACTTATGAAGTCCTTTAGGGCGATTATAGCCCGCATCGCCGAAGTTGGGACAGTTGCCATAAGGGGGTTGGAAATAAAGGAGATGTTTACCGTTGTTACACCCCCAAGGTGTGTTAAAGAAATTTACCTCCGTTGCCACGTAGATGATTTGACAAATCGTTTGGAAGTTATGGGAGTGGATGTACCCGAAGCCCTGTGCCCAGCCGCCGTCATCCCCACCAAAGGTGGGGAAGGTCTGGTCCATATACGTGAAGATGTCCTTTAGCCACTCTTCCGCCTCGGGCTGGTGATGAAAGAGCGCCAGGGCAGCACGGACCATCCCTGGGGGGCCATAGACATTGGGATGGCTGCCGAGCGGGTTGCGATACATGGCCTCTTGTACCGAAAGGGGATGGAACTCGCTTGCACGCGCAGCGAGGGCAGCGACAATCGCATCCCGTTCCTCAGCTACCAGTTCGTCCCATAGATAATCCAAAGCGGCAGCCAACACAGGAACAACGGAATGAAAACTGTGCGTGTTGGTGTAGCTGGTTATCGTCAAATCCAGCCCTGCCAATGCCCGCATTGACTGGCGCGCCTGCTCCAGGTAACGCCCGTCTCCACTGAGACGATAAACTAATGCTGAGCTTTCGACCAGCGGTGCTATTGCTCCGAAGGGTGCTTGAACTGCCGTGTTTGCCTCCATTCCCTCCTGGGTTTTGGAGTAACGCGAATCCCACGGGCCCAGATCGGGAGCATAGTAGTCAGGAGGAAATTCAAACTGAGGAAGCGGTTTGCCAAGACCCGCGTCGGCTCGCTCTTTTATCGTCTGGAAAATCTGAGCAAAAGAGGGCTCTTCCAACCGCGCCTTGAGTCGCTCAAAGTCGCCCGGTTTGAACAGGATGCGAGGATGCTCGTGCGGAATTCTCTGTCGGAGTTCAGCCCTGTTTGGGATGCGCGGTGCGCCCATCACTCGGCTATACATTGGTTGACTGGTCTTATCGTTGTCCATAGGTGTGCCTTCTTGTTGTTTGATTTTCTAACTCAAGAATGGGCATAGAACACCATCCCATTTTGACGTAATTTTTTGACGTAATTTTTCCACTCATGGGAATTTATTTTCGGCCAAATCATAGGAAATATGAAATCCTCTTTAGTCGCTCGAAGCGATACGATTTGGCAAGTTGTTCAGCCGTTGGAGCTGGTTCATAAAAACCGAACAAGGCAAATCAACAGATTGGCAAAGTCTTGTAGCGATTGATGATGTCGTAACACTGGTTTTGAGAATTTGTCTGTGATAAATGATTCCTAAACCCCACTGTCAAAGTAGCCGTCGACTACAGAATGCTTCAAATTGCCTGATGAATCACATTCCCATTTAGATACGGGTGCTGAAAAACATGAGTGCGTAATGCTCATTACCAACCATCTGTTTGGTTTCAGAACGCGGTGAATCTCTAATATGCTTCCTTCATACGCCCTCATCCGTACACTCGCGGACGGAGTTTTCGGGAGGCACAACCGCTACCCGTCCGGTGTCCGGCGACCTAACGGCGAAGGTCCCAAGGCCTCCCGTCTGACCACTTGAAGAGATCTCCCGTGCCACCTTCGAGCTGGATGTCGAGCACGCGCGTATCCGCTTCGCCTTCGCTCGTGCGAAGGGTCTCGACAAGTCCCGTCAGGCGGTTGAGTCGCTCAATCTGCTCGACCGTCCTGTCGAACGTGAGCCGTACCATGCGCGCGCCATCCATCTTGCTCATGTTGAGTCCGTGTACGAGGTTGACCACCATGAAGTACTCTTCTCCCGCCTCGTCGTCGAAGAAGCCGACCAGCAGCCCCATATCCTTGCCCTGGACCACCTCCACAGCTTTGAACGCTCCGTGGCCTTCGAAGGCGCCCAGACGGAATGGCACCGCCGGATTCATCGGGTAGCCGGGCGCATCGTGGTCCCAGAGTCCACCGTCGCCGGCGTAGGCGACCGGATCCTTCGAACGCAGGTTCAGAAGCGCGCGTGCAAGCGTTTGCACCTCGGGGGCGACGTCACGGATGGCAAACCAACTTCGGCTGATGATGGTTCTCTCGTAGTGGTGGTTGGCGGCGGGTTCGTGGCCAGGCCGCAGTACGCCCAGGTCATCCACCATGTTCGCCGCGGTCTCGGGAGGACCCTCCCCGTAACCGTAGTAGATGAAGAACTGGATGCCGGTTCCGCCGTGCGCGAGCAGCGTGAAGACCAGGAAGCGAATGTCGGCCCCGTCCGGAAGGCGAAGATCGGTAGCGGGCTCCCCCGCCGCGTGTCCAAAACTCTGAAGCCACATCCAGTAGGGCAATTTGTGTCTTTGCGCGGTTTGGCGTCCCCACATGATGTTGTAGAGGTAGTGCTCATCCGTCGTGCCGCCACCGCGCAGGGGATAGTGGTCGAAGCTGAATATGTCGGGTTTCGTGGTTTCGATCACGATATCGTGATCGGCTTTAGCGATCGAGAACTGGACATACTGGGGGATGTCCGGATGGTTCTGCCTTAGCCACTCAGCTAGTTCTGCGATCTCCGCAAAATCTTCGGGCGTCGTGCCGCTAGGTTCGTCAGCCGTCATGATGTATGCGCAGCCGGGGATCTTAAGCGCGTTGGCGACGATCGTGACGCCGCCTCGATGCCCACCCGCCCATGAAATCCCCGCTTCGTGAGCGGCGCGGAAATAGTCGTGGGCGGCGCCGGGTTTGAGCCACACGAAGGTGTTGAGACCCGCCGCCTTGAAGCGCGCCACGCGATCGGTCAACCGGTCCCTGGGCACGCAGTTATGCAGCGCGGCCATCATCATAGGCCGCTCCTTCTGCCACTTCGTGTACTTCTCGCTGTAGGGGTACCACGCGCGCACGATCGGCGCAAACATGAACATCAGGACAAACCCAGCTACCATCACAAACACGAATCGCTCCTGCATGACTGCTCCTCCTCTCTTGCGTCTACCACTGCTTGACTTCAGCCTCGACCGAGGCCGCACTTAGCCGTACCAGATCAAGTTGCTGGAAGGCGAATGGGGTCGAGGAGACATATTGACCTCCAACACTTTTCAAGTAGCAACTGAACCCAACCGACTGCTACTAATCGACATTTCACTAATTCACCTATTCTGCGGCACCATTTCGATGTCGGTGGGCTGAACTAGATGGGTTGGCGAGCCTCCGGCCGGTACGCTCCAACCGAAAGGAGGAGCGACCATCGGCTTGCTCAAGGGGTTTCCGGATAGGCTCTAAGTGACCTCCGGGACAAGATCATCATGCGGTCTGCCTATGATCAACCGTTCCCCGTCGGTAAACTCTTCTGGACGATCTTTGATGACCTCAATCAGACGCTTTCGCCATGGCGAAAGCTGATCATCGACATCCGCCTCTCCAGCAATGTCATGTAGTTCGTTCGGATCTTCGTCCAAGTTGAAAAGATGTTCACGCCCGGTCTGGCTGTACCAGATGTATTTGAAATGACCGTTGGTCAGATAGTGCATCCCATCCTCGTAGCGGTAACAGCCGGAGTGTTCGCCGTGTAAGATTTCCCGCCGGCCGTCTTCCTCACCTCGCATCAAAGGCAGCAGGCTGCGGCCGGTAAGCGTTTCAGGGATGGGCACACCCGCGACTTCTAACAGTGTCGGCATGACGTCCTGCAGACCCACCGGCGCGAAAGTGACGACCTCCTCCGGATAGTCCAACGTCATGGGGGCTTGAGCGAAGAAGGGCACTCGTGCGGAAGCCTCGTAGGCGAAGGTCTTGCGGAACATGTTGTGATCACCCAGCATCTCTCCATGGTCTGATGTGAACAGGACGAACGTATTGTTCATCACCCCGCGATCTCGCAGAAAATTGATGAGTCGTCCCACCTGATCATCAATGTGGTTAATCATCCCGTAGTACGCCGCACGACAGCATCGCATGGTTTGCTCATCCAAACAGAGGATCGAGGCGTTGATGTCCAGTCCTTTCTCCGGCCCCTCAAACTCAGGCGCCCAATCGCCAACCACGGGCATCGGCAGATCCTGGTCGATGTAGCGGTCATAGTAAAACTGTGGTGGCGTGAGGGGCGGGTGGGGATCGATGAACGACGCGTTAAGGAAGAAAGGAGAGGTGGGATCGCGCTTGCGGATGAAGTCTATCGCCTGCGTCACGCACCAGAAAGTATGGGTCCTGTGCTCAGGCAGATAGTGGGGACGCCCAACCCAGCCGTTGGACGAGACGCCGTGTGCCACGCCAGCGTGCGACACACCAGCCTCCAGCGGCACCGCACCTCCCTCCATGAGCCAGTCTGTGTAATCGTTGTTCTCACCACGAGTAGACTCCGCCAACTGAATGTGGTCGAAACCGTAGCGCCTGCGGGCCGGGTAGAGATGGAGTTTGCCGACCATTTCAGTTTGGTAACCAGCCTTTGAAAGTTCACCACCGAGGGTGTGTAGGGGGTTCCATTGAACCCCACCTTTGAAACCGACCATGCCGTTGGCTGCAGGTGCTTGCCCACTCATCAGAACCCGCCGCGCCGGGACGCAACTGGGGCACTCCGAATAGCCCCGCCGGAAGTGCGTGCCCGAACGCGCCAGCCAGTCCAGGTTGGGGGTCTGCAACACGGGGTGCCCTTCAATGCCGAGGCAATCGCCTCGCTGCTGATCGGTCAGGATCAAAACGATATTTGGTCGTGTATCAGCCATGTTTGAAACTCCTTATGCGTGAAACATAAAACGTAACGCGCTTATAAAAATTAGGCTTGTGTATTCCTTGAATCTATAATAAAATGGGGTGTTTACAAGCCCATGGGATAGTTTCCTGTTAAATCATAGGCTTGTTTTACCTTTCACTCTCAAAAATGAAGGAACACCTTATTAACATTTCATGGCGATTCCCAAATCGCCTTTCTTTATAAGGAAGTGATACCCATTCAAGAAAAAAAACTCAACAAAATACAGATTGAGGAACGGCTCATCGCTATTGAGGTTGATCTCTCATATCTCAAGAAAAAGTTTGAACCATTGCCTTATCACCAGACAGTGTTATTGACAGAGATACGGAAAGAAGTCGAAAAGATTGTCTCAGATGTTTTTGAGAACATTCCGTAACTGATTCTCAACAAGAAGTAGAATCAATATCTCCTACTTCTTGTTGAGCTCTTCGTCTAAGATTAGACAGCATTTCGATAGTTTGGTCAGGAGTAGCACCTTCAGGCAGCTTATCCATCTCAGGCCAATATAGCTTATTGTACCTCTTCCGAGCTGCATCACTCATTTCATCATAACGAGGTTTTATATCCTCTACAGATTTCATAATTCCACCTCCTTATCAACGGGGGGATGAACGAACTCGCCAAAACTTCTTTTGCTATGATATTATTAGGGGTGTTACAAGCCCACGATTATCTCTCCTATTAAATCATAGGCTTGTTTTATCTTTCACTCTACCAACTTACGATAGGAGGATTAAATTGTCACATCGTGTAGCCAAAGGGGTTTTTCGTATATGCTTTGCGTTGTTACTTATCGTAGGGCTTATTCTAAGTTCGTTGTATTGTGTGCATACAAGACTCCCTATTCAGACATTCTTCATTGGTATAACCATCACAACGGTTATGGGTGCTGCTATTTCAGGGTTAATCTATTGGGCGTTGCTTGGATTTGTCAAAAATCCACCTCCAAAGCCGCCCAAAGCCCCACCGAAATACCCACCGAGTTAGTGGTTTGAACACTCCGTTTTGAATGGGTGTCCGGTCTAACCACCGGACACCCTCTCACGTCACAACGCAGAAAGGAGGTGAGCCCTATGCGTTGTTCAAACAGCAACAATGGTGTTAAAGCAATGGTAAGACAGTTGCTTTATCCCACTGAAGCTGAAAAGCAACACGCTGCAGCGTTTCAGCGTATTGCAAACCGGCATAAGCCGGAATCTGTACAACCAATGGGACAAGGTGCCGCTTCATTGCCACCTGTCACATTTCCTAAGCAATAACGCTTAGGCATTTATCAGGGGGTGCTTACACAAAGCATTCCCCCGATAAATCGGGATGAAGACACCTGATGATGTTACTCATCATCTTCATCATCATCATTGCTGATAAACAAACCTTATACCTCCCTAAGGTGCCCGCCATGCTACATTTCCTGCCTTATCGTAAACAAATACACCTTCAATAGATGACAAGAAAATTGCCAATTTTCCTGTTTTATCGAAGAAAGACAAACCACTTCCTTCTTCATTGGTGATTAAGTTAATCTCCGATTTTCCCATACCTTTGCCATGGAGGGACACACCATTTCTGAATTTATTGGCAGTTAATTGAGATGCCAATCCCCCCTTTTTATCGTAAACAGCCACAAAATTCTCTGATTCAGTGCCGAGTATTTGAATTGCCCTTTTCCTCACTTCATCAAAGACAGCCAAACCACTCCCTAATTCAGTGGCAGATAAACTCACCCCTGATTTTTCTTTGCCGTTGACAATTATATCATTCCTCGATTGAGAAGTGGATAATTGGATTCCCGGTTCTTTCGCTTTGCCATGGATAAGAACATGATTCTCTGATTCAGTAGCGTATAAGCGAATTGCTGTTTTCCCTGTCTTATCAACAACTGTTAGCTTTGTACACTCAATCTCATCAAAAACTGTGACACCAACAGCGGTGAGTTGAGAATGACTGAGCAAAACGCAACATAAGGCTACGATCAGAAACACTACCAATCTCTTATTCATGCGCTCCTTCAAAACATTGGCTGCCATAAGAGTTGCAAACAGCAAGAAAAAGCCCCGGCAGTGATGCCGAAAATAAGCGTAAAGTCATTCAGTCGAGTGCTTAATTGGTCATTCAACTCAGACCGGAGACGGTTTTCGGACTCTTGAATCTTTTGGGTAAGTCGCAGTTCAAGTGCCGTCATTTCCGAATGGATTATTGCATTTTCAGTCTTAACAACCTCTCGAATCTTCTGAATATCCGAGTGTGTTAATTCCGAGAACGCGGAACATGGTAATCCCAGCGATACAAGCAGTATAGCAACAACAAATAGGCGTTTCATTGTGATTCCTCCTTTAGACGGTTCGTATGAACCGTGTTTGTGTGAAAGTCACTATCGCCTATATATTACCCAATCATTAGCAATAGACTTAAATTTGAAGAATTTAGACAAAAGTCTCGTTGAGCAATTGACCTAAGCACTAACCAACTTATTGCCCATCAATTCTCAGTTCGAGTATATCAGGATACGAAACAACCACGATTTGGCACGACGTGTATCTCGAAGTTGGGCGAAGCCCTGAAGCGCTTTCAAGCAGGTTGTCTGGACAAGATCTTCCGCATCCATCTCATTTTGAGTCAGCCGCAATGCGGCCGAATAGAGCGAATCTAAATGTGTTTTGATGACCTCAGAAAAACTGGCTGCATTGCGTGGCGGCGTGTGAATGGGTTTCAAGGCATTTTTCCCGGCAAGTGGTATTCAACAACATTTTAAGACAAATTTGCCGGGGGATTTCTTCCCCAGCAACGGAGAAATATTATAACACACTCATCGGATCAATATCCACAATTACATCAATGCTCGTAGGTGGGGACGCTTCAGCGGATCGCAGAGTCAGTTCACGGAAATTCGTAACTGCTGACTCCGCAGCAGAAAGTACCATCGAAATTTGTTCTTGATTTTGGTGAGCGGCGCAGAAACGGGCCCCCGAATCTCAACTGATGGAAAACCGTCCACCTTGACGGTTTCGAGTTAATTAAGGAGCAAGTGAGTAGGTCAGGTTCTGCTGACGCTATCAGGCTGTCAACCATGCCGCAATGGTGATACAATACATGTCATGCCAAACTACCGACATGCTTATGTCCCTGGCGGGATGTTTTTCTTCACCTTGGTGACCAACCGGCGCGCAGAGTCTCTATGTCTATGTGACGTTCCAGGCCGGCCCCTGCTAGAGAGCATTCTACGACGCTGCCAGATGTGCTGGCCTATGCTTGTCAATGCTACCATCTTGCTGCTAGATCACCTGCATACGATCTGGACCCTTCAAGCGGGTGATGCCGGCTATCCAACGCGCTGGAGATGGATAGAGAAGGAATTCAGCAAAGAGTGGCTTTGCCTTGGGGGGCACGGAGCAGCCTGTGACGGCAGGGCGACGTCGGGAGCGGCGCCGCGGGGGGTGTGGCAGCCGCGCTTCTGGAAGCATACGATGAGAGACTTTGACGATTTTGAACAGCACTTTGATTATATCCACTACAACCCGGTGAAACACGGACTGGCGTGCTGTCCCCACGGATGGCGGTGGTCAAGCTTTCACCGTTGAGTTCGCGTCAGTGTTTACCCCTACGCGCGGGCATGCTCGTGTCGCCATCCCACAGTACCCCTGGATTTCTGAGAAATTGAGGACACGACCGGCGAACCAATCATCCCCAAACCCCATGTTCTCAGGCACAGCTTGACCTACCTGCTGCTGGCACGGTTAGGCTGCGGCGTGGCTGTGGCGGCGTTTTGGGGTTGCCCTTGTGTCATAATCCCCTGGGCGGGGAAAGCAGAAAAGTGTTGACAGTTTTCTCGGATTTTGCTATCCTATCATGTAATCTACCAGCAAACGAGTGAAGAGATAAATAATGACCCTTATTGAAGCAGAAACTGAATATCTGCGCCAGAGGGCGCAAATTCCGGCGCGGGTCCGGGACCAACTCGACCAGATGTTTAAGGCGGGAGAGAGCCGCATTCCTCGGCGGGCGGTCGCTCTGGCATCGGAAATCGAGCGCCTTCGGTCGGCGGGCAAGCTCGGTGATGGCACCGATGGGGTGTTTAGCCACTGGTTCGACGAGCTCGTGGCAGGTCGACTCACCGAGACGCAGGCGCGGGCGATTCCGGGTCAGTTGGTGGCTGCCAGAGACCGGATTATATCCGCACTCACAGAGATAGAGCGAGGACCGGAGATTGATAAGGACAACCTTTACGACCTGCTTGCCTTCGTCTTCAAATCGAGCGACATTGAAGGGGTCGCGCGACTCGTTATTCGAGTGTATCAGCTTGGACTCAGGGTCGACATAGATCAGATCCAGACGTTTCTGACGCCTTTTCTCCATCATAACTCGATCGGCGAGATCGTGCGCCGTTTGGATAGGCTTGGACGGTGGATGACGCAGTTTGAAGGTCGGAACTATGAGGGCGTGATGTTCACCCCGGTGGTAACTCGTTACTTGGCAGAACACCCAGACTTTGAGGCAACCTTGGCAGAGTTTGACCGGCTCCGGGCGGAAACGTTGAGGGGACGGTTCCTGCTCGACAACGAACTTCAGAGAGATCTGGAATTCCTCCGGTTTGCTCACTTGAGTGCAAACCTCAATGGAGGACAAAGGGGAAGCGACGAGCAGTACGCCGCTTTCAAGGCACTGCCGGTGCTGCCGCCACCTTGCCAAGAGACGGTCGAACTGAGCGAGGAGCATCTCGCCCAAGCGAGGCGTTACGGATACCAGGCTGCGTGCTTCCTGCAGTTCCTCAGGCATTTCAAGGACAAAACCTCACGGTCAATCGTGGTAGTCGGGAATGACCGCTATGGGAGGCAGTGGGTCGTTGAGCCGCTCCAGGACTATCTGAAAGATGATTTTACGCTCCGATACGACCGCGTTAGATCTCACGCATCGTTCAGGCTCAGAGTTCCCCACGAAGTAGATAATAAGGCGCGGGCAGGTTTTCCCCAAGATTTTGCCAGAGAGCTGAGCGAGGAGATGCCGCACGTCGTCATCGTTGACGCTCGTAATCCAGTTAGAGGACCCGGCATGATGAAGATGTCGCGAGGTGCACGCGACTACGTGAACTGGTTCATGGTCTTCAACGACATCCGGGCAGAGGGCGATGTCTCCAAGTATGAGCATGAAGGCGCGGTGCCCCACCTATCGGAGCTAAGAAAGTGGTACGAATTCGACGTCGTGAGGCGATTGATAAAGCCGTGGGTGAAGCCTGGTCCAACGTACAAGATTACCCACTGGGCGCCGGAGTTGAAGGAGTACGTGATGCTCGGAGATTTCGCCATGCGGGCAGAATTCCCCGATCCGACGGACGATAAACCGCAGGTCGTTATATCGAACGCCGACATCTACAGGACCGAGGGTGATGACATCTACGAGACGCTTCGGGGAACGCACCCATACTACTTTGATGGGCCAGAGAAGTATGTGAAGGAGGCGGTGGAATTCGGGTTTGGGGAGTATGGATTGGAAACCCGCGTGAAGGGGCCTACGACCGATGAGTTCGTTGCGATGGTGCAGAAGGAGATTACTGCCGAAGTTGGGAGGTTATTGCAAAGCAACGCGGTGCCAGTGGATGGGGTGATAGAGAGGCTAGAGTCACGAGATGCACAGAAATGAAACGAAGATGAGTCATCGGGAACAAGTCCAAGCCGCCCGCCATATACCGTTGCCGCTATTGAACATCGCTGCCATGATTATCACAGCCTTTTATGCAAAGTGCGAAACCCATGCTCTCGATTGGCTCCCCATCGCAGCTTGAGACCGTATGTAAAACTCTCGTTGAAAATAATAATAAATCTGGTTATAATAGAGATAATTAAAGTTTGAACAAGTGTGCTAAAGTGTCTAAAGTTAAGAGGTCGCGTTGTACACTTGCCCGTTATCTCCCGATCTCACTTCCGGTTATACCCTTTTCGGCGCGTCGGACACCTGTCCGACAATGACACGGTCAAAGGCACGTCAATTCGCCGACGGAAATCAAGTTGAATTTCGTGCGAATTTAACCGATTAGCAAGACACGCACAAAATGGCTGCAACCCGACCATTGTTCGCCCTGCTCTCTGTGAAATTGTCCAAACTTTAGTAGAGATAAAGCTAAGCTATTATTCCAAATTGTAGCGAAAAAGTCAGCCCGGCGTTGTTCACGCTGATGTTGAGGTGGCCATACCGCTCGACTGTCGCCGCCACGGCGTTGAGAAACTGCTGTTCTTCGCAGGCGTCGAGCCTGACGGAAAACGCGTAAATGATAGCGCGTCGTCATATACATTCAACTTATCAACCCTAGGAGACCTACTTATGACCCTGTCACCTGAATTGTGCAAGACGATGTACAAAGATATGTGGCGCATCCGGCTCTTCGAGGAAGAGGCGAACCGCCAGACGAGTCTCGGCTCCGTGGTCGGTGCCCTTCACATGTACTGTGGGGAGGAGGCAGTCGCCGTCGGCGTCTGTGCCAACCTGCGGGAGGACGACTACGTCCTGGGCACGCACCGCAGCCATGGACACTGCCTGGCCAAGGGTGCCGAGTCACACCGTATGATGGCCGAACTTTTCGGCAAGGCCACGGGGACGTGCGCCGGGAAAGGCGGTTCGATGCACATCGCCGATTTCTCTCGTAATATGCTTGGTGCCAACGGCATCGTCGGTGCCGGCATCGCACCAGCCACCGGCGCCGCACTCGCTAGCAAGTTACGCGGAACAGATCAGGTATCGGTGTGCTTCTTTGGTGACGGCGCCGCTGCACGCGGCACCTTTCACGAAGGCATCGGGCTAGGGGCTTTGTGGAAGCTCCCTGTTGTCTACGTCTGTGAGAACAACCAGTACCAGCAGTGGGTGCCGCGCATGAATGTGGCCGTGCTCGATTCGGTCGCCGATATGGCAGGGTCGTATGCCATCCCCGGCGTGTCGGTCAACGGCCAGGACCTCGTCGATGTCTACGAGGTCGCTGGTGAGGCGGTCGAGCGCGCCCGCAAAGGCGAGGGACCCACATTAATTGAGGCACGAACCTACCGCTTCTACGGACACAGCTTGGGGGACGAAGAGCAGTACCGTTCCTCCGAGGAAGTTGATGCATGGAAGACCGACCGTGACCCGATTAACCTCTTCCGCTCGACAATGATGGACCATGAGTGGTTGACTGACCAGGAGGACACGGAGATCCAGAACGAGGTCAAAGATGAGATCGCCAGGGCCGTGAAATTCGCCGAGGAGAGTCCGTTCCCGACGTCTGATAACGTCACCACGGATGTCCTCGCTCCCAGACAGGAGGTGGCATAATGAGAACGCTGACTTTCAGTGAGGCATTACGAGAGGCGCTGCACGAGGAGATGGAACGCGACGAGACGATATTCGTCATCGGCGAAGATGTCATTACACACGGTGGGCCTTACAAGGTGACGGATGGCATTGCGGAACGTTTCCCGGAGCGGATTTTCGAGACGCCGATCGCGGAGGCAGGGATTATGGGCGTGGGGGTCGGTGCCGCTATGGCGGGGATGAACCCTGTGGTCGAAATTATGTACATGGATTTCGTGACTTGTGCCATGGACGAAGTGGTCAACCAAGCGGCAAAGATGCGTTATATGACCGGAGGCCAAGCCAGTGTGCCGATGGTGATTCGCCTACCATGTGGCGTCGGTCGGTTGCTGGCGGCACAGCATTCGCAGATTATGGAATCGTGGTTCATGCACGTTCCTGGCCTACAGGTTGTCGTGCCCTCAACACCCGGCGACGCCAAGGGATTGCTCAAATCCGCAATACGCAGTTCCGACCCGGTGCTGTTCTTCGAGTACAAGCGGATCTACGCCTCTAGGGGTGAGGTTCCGGATGGGGATCACATCATACCCATCGGTCAAGCCAAGATTTGTCGCGAGGGAGAGGACGCAACCGTTGTTGCTATCGGTCCGATGGTGCAGAAGTCACTGGAAGCAGCCGTGCTGTTAGAAGACGATGGCTACGACGTTGAGGTTGTCGACGCAAGAAGCCTGTCGCCGTTGGATACCGAGACGATCTGCGAGTCGGTGCGTCGGACGGGCCATGCCGTGGTCTGCGGGGAGGACTCCAGCTTTGCCGGGGCGGTCTCCGAGATAGCAGCGATGATCGGTGAAAACTGTTTCAAAGACCTAAACGCGCCGGTCGTTCGGGTTGGTAGCCCTCATGTGCCGATGCCATTCAGCGCCGAACTCGTCAAGCATGTTGTGCCTGATGTTTCTAATATCACGGCGGCTGTCGATCGCGTAATGACGTAACAGTGGTGCTCTGTGAAATAAGTCTTGACATCTGCAACAATCTGCGTCAGAAGGGGCTGGTCAAACGTAATGCGTAAAACGTAAGAAGAGACTTCTTCTGACGTTTTACGTTTCACGCCCTTATGCTCACTGGACTTCAATTCTCATAATTTATCTGACGCTGTAGTAGGAGGAAAGTAGGACTCATGGCAATACAATTCCGTTTAGCGGCTCTCGGCCACACCATGGAAACGGGCCGCGTCGTCGAGTGGCACATAACCGAAGGTAGTAGAGTCGAGGAGGGCCAGCTTCTGGTATCGATCGAGACAGACAAGGCGGTCGCTGACATTGAGTCGCCGGTCAGTGGCGTGCTGTTACGCATCGTCGGCCAGGTTGATGGTGAGTACGAGGTTGGCGAAACCTTGGCCTGGATCGGAGAGGAGGGGGAGGAAGTGCCGGAGGCACCCGCAGAACAGCCCAAGGCTCCGGTTACGGAGCGGCCTGTCGGATCACGGGCGACCCCCGTGGCACAGCGGCTTGCCCAACGGCACGGCATAGACGCCGATGCATTGCCAGGAACCGGTCCGGGGGGACGGGTCACCAAGGAAGACGTGCAGCGCGCCATTGACGCCGGCACAGCGAGTCCGGAAAAAGCCTCCGACGAGATTTCAACCCCTGGTGTCGCGGAACAGCCTAAGGCACCGGCTGCGGGTTGTCCTGCGGGGTCACGGGCGACCCCCGTGGCGCAGCGACTTGCCCAACGGCACGGCATAGACGCCGATGCATTGCCAGGCACCGGTCCGGGCGGACGGGTCACTAAGGAAGACGTGCAGCGCGCCATCGACGCCGGCACAGCGAGTCCGGAAAAAGCCTCCGACGAGATTCCAGCCTCTGGTGTCGAGGTCATTCCGCTTGCCGGCATCCGTCGTACCACCGCCGAGCGCCTCGGTACAATCTGGTCCCAGGCACCGCATGTCACCGAGGGTATTGAGGTCAATTTCAGCGCGCTCCAGGCCGCCCGGAGGTCAAATACGGAGGCGTGGCGCGATGTTCACGGCGTCGCACCGACGCTCAACGACTTTGTGCTGAAAGCCACCGCCGAGGCGTTGAAATCCCACATCCGGCTCAACGCAGCACTGATTGATGGGGCAATACATCAGTATAGCGACATCAATTTAGGGGTCGCCATCAACATCGAGGCTGGCCTGGTTGTACCGGTCATTCGAGGTGCCGACACCCTCGGCGTGGTGGCACTCGCGGCCAAAGTCAAAGAACTAGCAGACCGTGCTCGTGTGGGAACACTCGCGCTCGACGATTTTGCGGATGGCACGTTCACAGTCACCAATCTTGGTGGCCTTGGCGTGGATTGGTTCACGCCGGTCCTCAATCCACCTCAGTGCGCCATTCTGGGCGTGGGTCGGGTACGTCAGGCTGCGGTGGTGGAGGGTCAATCGATCCAGCTCCGAGACGTGGCGACGCTGGTTCTCACCTTCGACCACCGAGCGGTCGACGGCGCCCCTTGTGCCCGCTTCCTCGGAGACTTGCGCGCACTCATCGAAAACCCGGAGCCCCTGCTGCCTTAACGGAACGTGTGCTTACGGCACCGCTGAACCATGTACCACAACAGGCAGGACTTTGGCGGGACCAAGGCAGAGGTCCGCGGACTGCAAAGAAGATGCGATGGTGGGATACAAGCGGGCTGATCGAGGGCAGTTGTCATAAGATTGAAATTCTACCATATTGTCAAGTGCGGGGTCCATGACTATTCAACCGCTCTGGTTCTTGCTCCTTGGGGGGCATGCCTTGGAAGCTCACGGTCTCTCAAACGACGTTCGGGGATATAACCGGAGTAGTCTGAGATCGCGCCGTGTGTCAGGGCGTAGATTGCGACGTTCGTCATGAAACGGTAAACGCCGGGGAGTAATGGACGGGATACCCAGGCACGCCGACGGTTCTCATCGCGCACAAATAGTCCCGACAGCTGATCAGAACAGACAGTTTGTCACCAACGAAAATGCCTTCGAGGAAATTCCGTTTCACTGGACACGCCCCCCACCAATAGATATCGAAGCCGATCGGTGGACCGCCCATCGCGTAAAAGTTGTGGTAAACCTCGTGGTCGTTCGGGATGCGCTCAATCTGGTTTTCCGGTATCGCACGTCGCATCTGAGCAAGGAACAGTCGGGCCATCGCTTGTGCGGGTGCATTGACGCCACAATCGTCGAAGATGAGAAAGCCGCCCTTCGCAACGAGGTATTTTTGCAAGGCAATTATCTCTGTTTCTGAAAGTTTGCCATCCAATTTCCCACCGCCGTATTGACTGCCCATGAGATTATAGCGACGGACCATCGACGGATCATGCCCCGTCATAAAAAGCAGTGGAACTTTCATCAGGTTTGCGTCCGTCAACTTCGGCGTACCGCCTGCAACGTTCAAGTCCGTCTTAATTTTTGTGTGCTCGTTGAGCCATTGGGCAAAATCATTGAGCGAAGACGGATTCGCCCACCAATCCGAGAGGCTGTGCTGCACGCGAGTAAATCGGAAAACGCCGCGAATGTCTTTGCCTCTACCGACGACTCGTCCGAATGGGCGACGAACACATGCTTATACGGGAATGTGTGACCGGCTGCGAGGGCACCGGTCCGCTCCAACAGATCCGGGGGATCATCGGGCAAACTCGGACGCTGACAGCGAATTGCCGCCAACAGTCTACCCGTAGGCAGTTGTGCGACATTGACTTCACAGCACCACTCACCAAGCACCGAATACTCGGACCATGTGCGTCCACCATCCTGAGAACGGTAGATGCGACAGACAGCGGGCGTTATTTCAGCCGCTTCGCGATTGCCAATCCTGTCCGCCCCCACTAACACCGGCACCAGCAGCGTGCCGTCATCCAGACGGGTCATGCTGAAGCCCAGCGACAACACATCCGGCGTACCGACATCAATCTGTCCAATTTGCCGCCACGTCGCGCCTTCATCGTGCGACTCCCACACGGTCGGCGGCGTGCCGTTGACCGCGGGTTTGACGTTTAACATGACACCCTCATCGTTGAACGCCACTCGCCAACCGATGCATACATCGGGATCGCGCTGGAGGTGCTCCCACGTTTTACCGCCATCGGTTGACCTGTGCAGCAGCGTGTGTTGAGCAGCATAGATTATACCATTCGGTGCCTGTACCAAGCACAGTCGCTGCGTGTGTCCCTCCGGATCGCGTGGGAGCCGGATCTTCTCCACAGAAACCTTCTCTAATTTTTTGTCGCGGGCGTGGAGGATATAATCGTTCGCCTGCATCACTTGCAGTTCATCAGGCTGAATGGATATTCCGCCCATGTTGTGTGTTGAGAGCATAGCGTTTCCTTTCTCTATCTATTATTTAGGTTCAGGTTCGTGGATACCCCCGATGCTGCATCAGTTTTCCAAACTTGACAACGCTTTTTACCGTTGGTAGCGGACATTTTATTGGTTGAGCTGCTGGGCAACAAACACCGAATCAAGAATGCTGACCACCCCATTGCCATTTGGGTCTGGTGTGGATTTGCCGAACCCATTGGCGACCTGCACCAGATCCAAGATATTGACTTTCCTATCGCGGTTGACGTCAACGACACTTCCAGATATCAAGTGCTTCAAGGTTGAGGAGTCCGGCCAGGGGTGTGAGGTCTCGAATCTCATTTTCAGAGAGTACCAGGAATGTCAAATTGATGGCATGTTCTAAACCGGTGAGCAACGTGCTAAGGTCGTCATTTACCCTCCAAATCGATTTATTGTATCATATTTGCTATCTATTCACCGCAATAGTTCTATTTGAGGATAACCATCCTACGGGTTCCGGTGTAATCGTCAGTGGTCAATGTGTAGAAATATATACCACTGCTCACCGGTTCCCCGATTTCGTTGCGACCATCCCAATACACTGCCTTCCTCCGATCGGTGTAGTATCCCGCCTTTTGATGCCCTAGATTGAATTGGCGCACCAACACACCTCGGAGGTCGTAGATGCTAATCCGCACCTCTGTCTCGCTAGCAAGATGATACGGGATCCATGTCTCTGGATTAAATGGATTCGGGTAGTTTGCGCGGAGCACGGTCTTGTCTGGAATCATTAACGCAAGCAGCCTTTCAAGCATCGCTATGCCTTGGGCAAAGATAACTGACCCGTCGTTTTGAGCGTACGCCATATCTATCCACTTCTGAACAGTTTCCGGACTGAGAGAAACGTGAAACGCAGCAGGTGCAGCAGGGGTGCTTGTTTCACCGAGATGTTGCGCAACTAGGATTAAATCTAAGATGCTAGTAATCCCATCTCCATTAATGTCGCCCTTAGTCGTGCCGAAGTGTTGGGCGACCAAAATCAGGTCAAGAACGTTCACAATACCATCCCCATTTAGATCTGTAGGGGCAGGTCTTGTGCCTGCCCTGAGATAGATTTCACCGTCCAAATCTGCTAGCTGATGCGTTCTGCCTGTCTGACCACTTGCCACACCAGTAACATTCTCTGCAAGGGAAATCTCCTGTACGTTGCCACTCCGGTTGTAAACCGCCCACCCGTTATCAAACTCGCGAATATATAAACCCTCAATATCTTGATAGCGTTGTGCCGTTTGTCCGATAGGTTGTCCGAGGTCCGCATCCCAGAAGGGATGCCAGATGTGTTTCTGGTATTGCTTTTGCCCTCCAATAGTTCCAAGAGTGTAGAGAGCATATCCGTCGGATAAAGTGAGGCTCATTGTCGTGAATAAACGCATCCACTGTTTATTTCTTGGGCTATCCGGCGGTTCAGCACCAACGCCAAAACCTCTGAGAACATTGATTTTTGGTTCTCGCATATTTGCCTCATACCAGATGAGGTTGGTTTCAATCTCAATAATGTCCTTCCGTGTGTAGCCGTGCAGCCGTCCTTTCTCAAGCGGGAAGGTTTCCATGAAACCGCCGTTGATGTAAGGTGCAGAGAGCGGGAGTTTCGTTTCATTGCGGTTACACAGAATCAGAAAATCGTCCGGCACCCCCTGACGAATTCGCCTAAGAATTGAGATGAGCACCGGTTGTTCTTCTTGTAGATGTAGAGTTTGGAAGGACGGCGTGAGTTTCAGCCCACGCATCAAACATGATACCATCATACAAGCCACATTTTGCGACCGCAATCGCCCGTTGAACAACGACGGCTTGAACTTCTGGCAGTCTAAAATCAATCAGATATTCCGTGCTGCCGGGCTTTTGCGGGATAAGGTTTCCATTTTCGTCTCTTAGCCAGCCGAACCAATCATCGGGATAACGACTGCGGGATGCATAACTTTGTCGGAGATCGACGAGAAAAAGCATATCGGGGTTTTTGGAAAGTAGTTCCTCCCGTTGGTCGATTGCACTTTGCAGATCGCCCATTAACTGATACCCTTGTGGGGTCAGCGAAAAACGGAGTCCAAAAGGGGTATAATGCCACCAAAGATCGTGATATGCGACACGATCCAGATAAGGTATTGAATCATCCCACCAGTTGCCTCCCCTGTTCAATATGCCGTCGTCCCATGGTAGGATAACAGATGGAAGGTTTCGATTGTCGATTCGGTCTTGAATCGGGGAGCGGGGTAGCACACAAACCTCATCGTATTTGAGGTCACTCAGCGATAGCCCTTGAATCGGACTGAAGTCTACAATCTGATTGTGGTGAATCCATAACGTTTGCAAGGCAGTTAAATTGGCAAGTGGAGTCACATTTACAATATGATTGCGGTTCAGTCGCAGTTCTTCCAACTGTGTTAAATTGGCAAGGGGACTGATGTCAACAATCCGATTGGAAGTCAATCCCAACCTTTTAAGTTGGGTTAAATTCGATAGCGGACTGATGTCTTCAATCGAAACGTTCCCAAGAGCTAGCGACTCCAATTTCACAAGGTTTGCAAGTGGAGTCACATCTGAAATTTTGGAATCCGTGATGTCAAGTATTCTGAGTTCGGTGAGGTTCGATAGCGGTGATAGATCCAGAACTGAATTGACTCTATTTGCCCAGAGTGCTAAAACTTGCAGTTGACTCAACCCCGATAGCGGATTAAGGTCACTAATTTGATTTCCACCGAGGTTAAGATGGATTACATTGGTGGCATACTCTAAGCCGGTAAGGTCAGTTATCTGCTTCTCCCTTGCGTTTAGCGATGTTAATTGGCTCATCACTAACTGTGTGAGGGGTACTTCAGACGGCAGCCCCATTTCCTCACGGATAGCGCGCTCCAAGTTTGGATCGGTTATCTCTATTTCGCTAGAAGCGAGTTCCTGTAACTTGTGGATGTCGATATCCACACTCTGAAGGTTCAACCCAAAGAGCGGACGAAAGTCTGTTATCGTATTGTTAGCAATTGTCAAATCGGTAAGCTGTGTTAAACTGGCAAGTGGGCTAACATCAACAATCTGATTGTGTTGCAGCCAGAGTGTTTCCAACGTGGTTAAATTGGCTAGCGGGCTGATATCAACAATCTGATTTGCTGCGAGATTTAAAAAGACCAATTTTGTCAGATTTTGTACCGAGGTAATGTCTATTATCCCACAATGACCCAGATGCAGCTCCCTTAATTCTGTGAGGTTTTGAATAGGGCTGAGGTCTTTAATGAGGACACCAGGGAGATGGAGAAGTTCAAGTTGCGTTAAATTCGCAAGAGGGGTGAGGTCTGTGATGGGATTGTCCCGAAGGTACAGGCGTTTGAGATTTTGGGCATATTTTAAGCCGGTGATGTTTTCGACTTGTGCAACTTCTGCGGCGAAGCCTGTTAATCGTAACATCTCCAGTTGGGTGATTGGGATTTCATCGGGGAGGTTGAGAGTTTCTCGGAGGGCTTTCTCAAGGTTCGGGTCGGGTATTTCTACAACTTGGGCGGATGCCGGTTGGGCAACCACAAGGGTTACCTCTACAATGAGAAATAAACAGATTAATAGGCGGGAAGCAGTGCGAAAATGGAATGTCATAAAAGTTTCCTTTCATTACCAAGGTCAACGCTTTGTCCGCGCTGGTTCAAGGAAGGCGATATCAAAATTCGTGACATACTGCTTTCTCCTGTTGCCATAAGAAAAACAATGAAAACTGTAGCCAAAAGTGATTTACCTCAAGCGATAGTAGAGGCAGGGTGACCCCACCCCTACGGGTGTTTTTTTCGCGATGCCAACGGAATGCCAACGCAAAAAAAATACACACAGGCGAGAGATGGAGGACAGCTTGTTTTTCTCAAGCATCGTCTGACTCTCTCCCGTGGTTAAGCGGTTCTGGACATAGCTGGTAAAGAGAAGAAGAAGGATTCTTTTTGAGCCACTCCTTGATGCGTTTGACTTCGGTTTTCACTTCGGGATGGTCTCTTGGAATCTGTTGGCGTAGTTCAGCCTCGAGTTGCTTAGCGATTGCTATCCCCTGCGTGAGTTCTTCTATGGTGTGTTGATTGAGGGAGAGCAGGATGTACGCTCGCTCGTACCATTGCTCGGCATATTCAGCGCGTTGCTCAGAAGATAGAGAAGAGTCATCCCGAAAATCGTCGGAGCGCGATGGGAGGTCGGCTAATGTCAGCCCGGCTGCAATCTTTTTTTCTATTTTTATGTCTCTTTCTTTCTGGTCTTTGATTTCCTCTGACACAGGGTTTTCGCGTATGTAGGGTTCAGGGAGGGTCCGGGTTGCCTGCTGCAGTGCTAAATCCCAGATCCACGCTTTTCGCAGGTGCTTGTGGGCTTCGTGCTCCGATGGAGGTGGGGGTATTTCGCCCATAAGAGCTTTTGAAGTTTCCTTTTCTCTTTCTCGTGCCGTAAAACCGGTTTTGATGTCCACAAGTGTATCTATTGCTGATTGCAGAACAGCAGTGCAAGACTTCCGATGTAGAAATTCGATGAGCTTCGTGTCGGATTCGTCGTTGTTGGTGGACGGGCTTTCACTGCTTGGGGTGGATGGTAAGGGTGACGTGGTGGCACCTTGTCTAGCCGTGCTAAAACGTTCTTTAGACTTGGTTTGTTTGGGACGTGCGGGATAACGCACATCTCCAAAATCAACTCGTTTTGGTCGTTTCATTGTTTTTCTCCTGTAGTATGCCGATAGTATGCCGATCAGCTCCATCATCCAAAGCCGTGTTTCTTTGTAGGCTAAGGCAAGCTGACGCAATTCTTGGATGTTGGGTTTCTTGAAACAATCAGATGAATCACTAAGGGATTCCTTTATCTGTCTTTCCATTTCTGCCAAGCGTTCAGCAATCAACGTCTGAAAAGCAGACGCAATCTCTAGGTCTTTTGATATAAAAGCCTCGATTTCTGCTTGTTGGCGGGCGGCTACCTGTTGTGCCGCGCGCCGTGTGTTTTCTGCATCAAACGCTTGGGCTCGTTTTTGCCACTGAAATTGACTTGACCACCGACCGATAGTCTTGAGATCCCGCTTTTTACCGTTGATTTCCACTTTGGTTAATTTTCGCAGTGAGCGGTCGGACGCACTACTATCGCGATAGACTTCAAAGTATTGAAAAGCTAACGCCGTTTCCCCGGGCATCCTTTCATCAAATTTCATTGTATTACCTCCTGCGAAAGTATACTATTTTTGTGGTTGTTAATGCCACCGGGCCACTGAGGCAAAAAAGTTCGCAGGTCTGTTTCTCATTGACGGTGTAGAATTTTCTCGCAGAAATGTGAGGATTTGAGCCAATTTTTGCGTTTTGATTTCATAGGAAATCACCCGGCAGGTTATTGCCTGTTGCGATGTGCAATGAGAGGTTCGCCCCGATCAGATCGGGATTCAGAGCAACTTGGTAAATAGGATTTACAGTCGTTCACACCAAATTGCGCTACTACAAACTTTTTTTGCAAGAAAAAGTGTAATAACTGTGACAAAAGGTAGTTCATCTCACACGATAGTGGGGAATGGGGATCTCCGTTGCCTACAGACGGGGGAACCTCTCCTCTACGGCTGTTTTTTTTCGATTACTACGCAACCATCATTTTCCTCTGCCCATTTTTCCCTGAAGGGTTACTACCCTTAATGTCTATAGTTTCAGTCCTTTCTGAAGCCCCTAATAATCCAATAGACCACCAAGAACACACCATGCCCAAAGCCAAAGGTAACAATGAAAGCTCCAAGTAGATCTCTCACAGCGCGCCCCCGTGCCATCCACTTCCTTAGGGGAAATGCCTTTAATGCTGCTTGATATCCTTTCTCGTATTCGATTGCATTTTTGACCACTGCATTAAGCTCTTTATCCGTGAAAGACTTCGCTTCTGCCATTGACCGAACATCATTCAAAATCCTTATCCTTGTCTCCATTATCCTTGTCTCCATTTGATGGGGATCTTCACCTGTTAGCTCTGCTAGGAACTTATCCGCGGCGCTACTCGTCTCAGGCAATTGTGTCCTGCTTTTGTCATTTACAAACCATTCACGCCACCGCTTCTGGACCCGTTGTTTTATTTTGTACTCGTTGGAATTGTAGAAGTAGTCGTAAGATTTGACATGCCGATAAGAATTATTATCTAAGTATACCCTATACCCTCCGAGCAACCAATTAAAGCCGACAACGGCAAAAGTCAGTAAGCATGAAAACACCAGCCACAAGCGATTAAAGCCTCTGTGATAGTTGTTTAGCCATCGAATTGCCATCGTTATTACTCCCCCTTTCCATACGGACAATCGTCCTCTGTTCTGCTAACTCTGTTTTGATGTAAAACACACCCTCTCAATTTGAATTCCTATCAACTCATCGTTTCTGGGCAGCCAACCACTCCTCGTACTCTTTCCTACCTTCGTCGTTGAACGGATAATATTTCCGCAGATCCCCGCCTTCCCGTAGTTTTATGCGGACAAAGACCTCATGCTCCTCACGCTCGCCGGCGATGTCGAGAATACGAGGTATCAGCCGAGGCGGCACAACGATAGCCCCACCATCGTCTGCCATGATAATATCGCCGGGGTTGACTAAGACCTTGCCACAACCGATGGGGAGGTTGAAGTCCGCAGGAAAGAGGTTCAGGTGCCCCGCCCCGCCGGTGGTCACAGCGGTCGACCAGACCGGCACCTTCAGTTCTTGGAAGATTGGCACAGAATCCCGAATGCCGGCGTCTATGACAACACCAGCCCCACCCTGCGCTTGGAAATAGGTCATCAACATCTCTCCGAAGCAGCCGGTGGCAAGATCGCCCCTGCCATCAACCACGATCACATCGCCAGCCTGCACTTCAAACATCACTTCCCACAAAGCAGAGGTTTTCTCCCCGGCTTCCTCGCCTTCAGGTTCCGATTCTTCGGCGGACGCCCCCGGTATCTGGTAGCCTCTCATCTGGTCTTCACGCTGTGGTGTGAAGCGGAGCGTCAGGGCGGGACCGACAATTTTACTCCCGGGCACACGAGCGATGGGACCCTCCATAAAGGTTCGGCGCACACCCAACGCTTCCATGGTGGAGGTTACGGCATCGGTTCCCAATTCATACAACGCCTCAATGATTTCAGGTGCGGGTCGTTTGATAGTGGACATATTTGCACTCCTATAAATCTGGATTTACGGGATTGATTTTAGGAATTTTCTTGAGTCTTTATCCTGATAACCCTTGAATCCTAATTGGATTTTCCCCGCGTACTTTGGAAATATGCAACAGCTATTTTACCCCTTTGTTATGCTTGGGTCAACAGCAAAAATCGTTGCGGAGCGAACGATCGTTTTTGGACGAATGGTGACAGTAGTTCTTCTTTTTGATCTCTTTTTTGATTCATTCCTGTTACAATGTCCGCTGGGCCAACGGCACATCGGGGCATCAACCGAATGGCTTACGGAATCATCGAAAATCAGTAAGGAGGGTATTTGCCAATGATATGTGTTGCTTCTGCAATGCTTACGCTATCAAGAGATGCAATTACACAAGCGGTTTCACCCATTGACATCGGCAATCGGCTGGAACTGTTCGTTGACGATTATCTGATTGATGAAATAGCCGGTTCAACGCGAAGGCTACACCATCCCCAACCGCAAGAGGTCGCCTGTGTTCATGATAACCCGTGGGAGGGGAGCACCTGTGGCTATAAAACTGTGTTTCAAGATGGCGATCTTTACCGGATGTATTACCGGGGGAGTCACGTCATTTATACAACTGAGGGCTTTGACGATCCCCACCCGCAGGTGGTCTGCTACGCTGAAAGCCGCGATGGGATACGCTGGACCAAACCGGAACTTGGCTTGATTGCGTTCGATAGTGGGAGGCAGAACAACATCATTTGGGAAGGGGTTGGATCACACAACTTCACACCTTTTAAGGACGAGAATCCCGATTGCAAACCGGACGAAAAGTACAAGGCACTTGGTTCAGGCGAGGGTGGCCTGTATGCGTTCAAGTCCGCCGATGGCATCCACTGGGCACTCATGAAGGATGAACCTGTAATTATCAAAGGTGCGTTTGACTCACAGAACCTCGCCTTTTGGGATACGATACGCGGCGAATACCGTGAATACCATCGCGATTTTCGTGAGGGACGCGACATCCGCACAGGGACATCGAAAGATTTCCTCAATTGGTCTGAGCCTGACTGGCTGGAATACTCGCCCGGCCGGGTCAGCGAACTGTACACGAATCAGATTATCCCATACTACCGCGCCCCGCATATCTTCCTCGGCTTTCCAACCCGATATACCGATCGGGGGTGGGCAGAATCGACGAAAGCCTTGCCGCAGCTTGAGTATCGCCGCCTCCGAGGTAGTAAATCTCAGCGCGAGGGGACAGCCGTGACGGATGGAATGTTCATGAGCAGTCGTGATGGGCACCATTTCAACATCTGGCCAGAGTCGTTTATCCGTCCCGGCTTGCAGTTGAGAGATAACTGGTTCTACGGCGACAATTATCAGAATTGGGGATTGGTCGAGACAAAATCGCACATTGATGGCGCGCCCGATGAGATTTCCGTCTATGTCGGCGAAGCCTCGCATCAGGGGGATGATTGTCGCTGGCGGCGTTTCACGCTGCGAATTGATGGATTTGTCTCAATGCAGGCGCCGTTGAGCGGTGGGGAATTTGTAACGAAGCCTCTGGTCTTCAAAGGAGACCATCTCGTCATTAACTTCTCAACCTCTGGGGTGGGCAGTATTCAAATCGAAGTTCAGGATGCATCCGGCGACGCCATCCCCGGCTTTAGACTGGGCGATTGTCCAGAGGTCTTCGGCGATGACCTCGAACGGATAGTAACGTGGAAGAATGGTGCAGATGTGGGGCGACTTTCAGGGCAACCCGTCCGTTTGCGATTTCTGTTAAAGGATGCAGACCTTTATTCAATTCGATTCAGTTAATATATCGAATTTCACAGTAGATATAAAATAGAGAAACCGAGTTTTTGACAAAAACTCGGTTTCTGCGCCTGTGCTTATCGAAGTAGCAACTCGAATTAATTTACATTGGATTAAGGGGTGGGTGCGTCTTCACGCAGCAGTCCTTCTGCCTTTAGATCGCTCCAAAGATCCGCAGGGATAGGGTGTTCGAATATTTCGACATTCGATTGAATGTGCTCTGGCGTGAGGGCACCCGGAATGGCTGCGGCGACGATAGGATGCGCCAGCGGGAACTGTAATGCGGCTGCCCGTAGCGGCACACCATGTCGATCGCAGATGGCTTCAATGCGCCGCGTTTTTTCCAATACCTCGGCAGGTGCCGGGGCATAGGCGTAAAACGCATTCTCCGTTGGGCCTGTCGCCAGAATGCCGGAGGCAAATACCGCGCCAATCACCACACCGATGCCTCGCTCAACGCATTGTGGAAATTCAGCGTCCAAGACATCCTGATCTAACAGCGTATACGGCATCGCAACGATAAAGAAATCAAGGTCCACCATCTCCAAAAAGCGCGGGATGGTGCCCAATTGGTTCACGCCAGCCCCTACTCCTTTTATTTGCCCGCTGGAACGAAGCTCGTCAAGCGCGCGCCAACCACTGGTGCAGAGTTGCGTCATGTGAGCGGTGATCCGCGCATCGTTCACGTGAAATAAGTGGTCGAGATCGTGGATGAGAAGGAGATCGACAGAATTCAAACCGAGCCGCTGAAGGCTGTCTTCATAGGAGCGCATGATTCCGTCGTAACTATAGTCAAACACAACATCGAAAGGCAGCCCCCCTGCCCACATCCCTTTGTCGAAATTATCAAGGTCGCGCGTCGCCCGCAGCACACGCCCGACTTTGGTAGAAAGCACAAATTCCTGGCGTGGCTGTTCGCGGAAAAACTGTCCGAAACGATGTTCACTTTTCCCATACCCGTAGAACGGTGCCGTATCGAAGTAGCGCACGCCGGCATCCCATGCCGCTTGAAGTGTCATCTGCGCTTGCGTTTCGCTAATGATTTCGAAGAGATCTCCTAGCGGCGCCCCGCCGAAACTCAATTTGGTTAAGGCAACCTCCGTACGCCCTAAGTTGCTTGTCGCTATGTTACCCATTGATTCCCTCCAAGCTAAACTATTATCCGTTATTGGTGAAAAACTCGTCTTAGTGCGATAATCCGCTCGGCGATGAAATCACCGAGCTATAGGGCAACGTCCAATCAATTGGACTTTTGGTCTGGCCTATCAGTCCGATTCATCATTAAGAATAACACCTGACTTTAACGTTGTCAAGCGTTACGTGTTCGCTGGCGAGCCTGGCTTCTCCTTTGAGTGAACTTGTGATTAGACGGAATCTGATCCAAATCAATTGTCTATGAAACAAAACAGAATATAGATTGCTATCCTGTTCCGTTTTTTCTCTCTTTGTTCTCTTTGATTCAAAATGAATTCTCGGATCAACGATAACCAATAGGGTAACCGTTCAGGTGGTGGAGCGGGGAAAATTTATCTTGACAGCAGATTCATTTTGGTGTATCAATAAGACGACGATAAAGGAGGTAATTTCCGCTGATGTCCCTACCGGATTCGATGCCAATTACTCAAGAAGATTTGAAGCGCAACAGGTGTTCCATTTGTGGCGCCGGGTGCGAGATGGCACATTGGACCGGACATCTTTTTCCGCTGTCATTCGACCGATAAAGCAGCGAGTTGGAGAGCTGCTGCACAAGGGGAGGATCAGTGATCACCCCAAAACGGCGAAGACGTGTGCTAATCTCTTGAAGATCGAGTTGTCGCTATGGACGTTTGTTTCTGTTGAGGGTGTCGAATGGATAATGATAGTAGTTGCTACCCTCAAGCAGCAGAAGCGGAATGTGCTAGAATATCTTCAATCGGTCTGCTTGGCTCAGATTCGTGGCGAAAAAGCGCCTTCCTTACTTCCCAATCCAACACCCGAAAGCCAACCCACGGTGTAGTCCCATAGACCACCTGAACGGGTTACGTCTAGGAATTCTCTAAAGAGGCAGCAACAACAGATGCCCAGACAGCTTTGCAAGAACTCTGCACAGGCATATTTGAAAGCGAAGAAAATTTAGCCAAGAATCACGATTTCTTTTTGTATGAAACAGGATAATACCAATGCGACACGTCATTATCGGCACCGCCGGACACGTTGACCACGGAAAATCTGCACTGATACACGCCCTCACCGGAATCGAAACCGATCGGCTCAAGGAGGAGAAAGAGCGTGGGTTGTCGATCGAGTTGGGGTTTGCCTACTTCGATCTGCCCGACGGTTCACGCGCTGGAATCGTTGATGTCCCCGGACATGAAAGGTTTATCCGAAACATGCTCTCCGGGGCGTACGGGATGGACATTGTGCTGCTTGTCGTAGATGCGAAGGAGGGCGTGCAGGAGCAGACGCTGGAACACTTGGAGATTCTTGATCTGCTCGGTATCTCGACAGGCATCCTCGTGATGACGAAGGTGGATCTGGTGACGCCGGATCAATTGGCAGAATCGGCGGAGATGTCGCAGGAAATGTTGATGGGGACAACCCTCGACGGTTCACCCACGGTCCATGTCTCAGCAGTGACGGGCGAAGGTTTGGATGAACTCAAGCGGCTGATCGTGGCTTGCGTGGACACCGCCGCGAAAACAGAAAGGCGCGATGACATCCCACGTATATATGTGGATCGGGTTTTCACGATGACGGGGTTTGGCGCAGTGGCGACTGGGACGCTGATAGGCGGCTCAATCCACCGCGAACAACGGTTAATCAGCCTGCCGCAGGGCCGCGAAGTACGTGTTCGCGGCGTACAAGTTCATAACGAAACTGCGGAACAAGCCCAGCCAGGGCAGCGAACAGCCTTGAACCTGTCGGGCATCACCAAAGATGAGATCGAGCGTGGAAACGTTCTCTGTCCGAGCGGGTTTTCCAAGGTCACAGACAATATCGACGTGTCTATCAATCTTCTGTCGTCTTTCCCAAGAATGCTCGAACATTGGTCACGACTACGATTTTATCTGGGTACGAGCGAGACGTTTTGCCGGGCAATCCCGCTTGTGGACGAAGCGATCCTGCCGGGGGATTCAGCACAAATACAACTACGCCTTGAAAGACCGATTTTGACCTTCAAGGGAGATCGATTCATTGTGCGTGATTTCTCAGCGCAATTCACCGTTGGGGGCGGACAAGTAATCAATCCATTTGCACCTCGCCACGAGCGCTTCACGGAAGAGACTCTTGAGGTGCTGGATCAATGGGAAAATGCTGACGATGCAGAAGTTGTGAGGCTTGTATTGGCACAAAGCCGTGAGCTCTGTGTCCCGGAAGACTTACTCCGCTACTACCTGCCCTACTCTGATGCAGACTTTCGAGCATTCCTAAAAGACCTCGAAGGTCGTCAAGAAATTGTACGCTGGCAGGGGGGAACGCCGCTCATTTCTGCGGTGGACCGGACGAAACGAGCGCAAGCAGATCTGATTGACGCTTTAGGGCGTTTCCATGAACAGCAGCCACTCACGTCCGGTCAAAATGCCTCTCAACTCCGTATCCAACTCCGTTTGGATGAAATCGGCTTTGATAAGATCGTTGATTTGCTGAGTCGGCAGGAGCAGGTTGTCAAAGACGGGAATCTTCTGCGGTTGTCATCGCATCAAATCCAATTTTCCGGGGCAGAGGAAGAAATCAAGGAGAAGGTTGAGGAGCTCTTCTTGAATGCCGAAATCAATACCCTGAACCTAGGTGGATTGACCGCGCAGTTGTCAGAATATCCGTCACAGTCGGTTCAGCAGACGTTTTACGCGCTGATGAATCTTGGGCGATTCATCAAGATTGCAGACGACTTTTTTGTTCATGTCCAGACGTTTGAGAAAATCGTCAATTCCCTTACCGATTACCTTCAGAAACATGGTATAATAACCGTTGCGGAATTCCGCGAACTTGCACAAACCAGCAGGAAATACGCCGTGCCTTTCCTTGAATATTGCGATGGTCAGGGAATCACGATTCGTGAGGGGAATCACCGCCGTCTACGAAAATCCACGAAGCGTGAAACGTGATGACCAAATGATCTCCTGGATCAATCGCTTGACTTTAGGCACTTTAGCTCACTCCACGCACTTTCTTCCGGGAGGGGATAGGGTCCGGTGGCTCTACTGGTCTTCAAAACCAGCTTGCCCATGCAAGTGGGTAGGTGGGTTCGACTCCCACCCTCTCCCGCCACTTAGAGCCCACAAACAAAAAAAGAGGAGATGAAATTCTCACGAATCTATCTCCTCTTTTTCCGCTTCGCTTTACACTCCAGATTTCCTTTACTTACCCCTCGGCTTGTTTCTCAGCGGAACGAATTGAGGTGTGCCAGTTTCACGCCGCCTGACGACTAACAGAATCAGAGATTCATCTTTAACCTCTTTGATTCGTTTTTGATATTCACGCACGTTCGCAATCTCCATATCCTCAATTTCTTGAATGAGATCGCCCTTTCTGATACCGGCTTCGGCGGCAGAGCTTCTTCGCTCAACGCTGACGACAAGCACGCCTGTTTCGCCCTCAAATCCATAACGTGCCGCCCACTCGCTGGTCAGATCCCGCACATGGAGTCCCGCAAACGCTTGTCCATTTTCTTCATTAGAGACAAAGCGGGGCGGTCTCTCTGTTAAAGCATCAACGACCGCTTGAGTCCGCTTTTCAAGCTCGATCTTTAACACTTTCTCTTTGCCCCTGCGGATGACCTTGACCTCGACTGTTCTTCCGACATCCGTGGCAGCGACAACGTCACGAAGATGCTTCACATTACGGATACGCACGTTATCAAATTCGACAATCACATCACCATGGCGGACGCCACCTTTGGCTGCTGGCATGCCTTTACCAACCATTCTAACCAGGGCGCCTTGGGGCTCCCCAAGTTTTAATTTTTCTGCCAAGTCGTAGTTGATCGGCTGGAGTGAAACCCCCAACCATCCGCGTTCAACTTCCCCTTTCTCAATCAACTGGGTCATGATCCGTTTTGCGAGATTAATCGGGATGGCGAATCCAACCCCGGCATTGCCTTGTGAGAATCCGCCGGTGGCAATTGCCGTATTAATGCCGATTAACTCACCACGGATGTTAATGAGTGCGCCGCCGCTGTTACCGCGATTGATTGCGGCGTCGATCTGGATGAAGTCCGCATACTCGACAATGCCAATATCTGAGCGTCCTTTCGCACTGACCATCCCGCGTGTCACCGTTTGGGCGAATCCGAATGGGCTCCCGATGGCAATCACCCACTCTCCAACCTGAAGCGCTTCCGAGTCTCCAACAGGCAAGACGGGTAGATTTTCTCCATCAATCTTCAGGATAGCGAGATCTGTTCCTTGATCACCCGCGTCTCTTCCAATGACTTTCGCATGATATTCTCCCCCATCCGGCAAGATAACCTGAATGTCTTCCGCGCCTTCAATGACATGGTTGTTCGTTAAGATGTAACCGTCTTCGCTGACAATGACACCGGATCCGAGCCCCCCCACCTCTCGCTTGTCTTCTTCACGTTCATCTGAATCACGCCGTTCACGACGATCCCGGGGACCGAACCAAAAATCGAACAAATCATCATCACCGAAAAAATCGAAAGGACGCTGTGAACGGCGCGTTGAGACCAACCGCGTTGTCGTAATTTGCACAACGGCGGGTTTTGCACGATTTACCACTTCAATGAATGCACGGTTTGCCCGTTCCAAATATTCAAAATCCTGACTAAAGTTTTCACTGGTTTGACCAATTGCGGTCTGAGAGGTAAAAGTGTGATTATCTATGCGCACCGTCACACCGACAACGATTATTAACGCCACAACAACGAGTGAAACTATCCATTTGGTTGAATTTGACTTAAGCATTTGTAGACCCTCCTTTTCTAGTTCGGAACACACCGCTATCTAAGTGAAAGTTTCAAAAAAAACATGGCACTTTTGACATAAAAAAAGCGTCCTGCGTTTGCATGCAGGACGCTTTTTGCAAATCAAGTGGCTATTCAACGCGGACTTGAATCTCTTTGGGTTTGACTTTTTCTACTTTTGGAATGGATACGGTCAACACGCCATTCGTGAATTTTGCTTTGATGTCTTCAGGATTCAAGTTCGACGGCAATGTGAAAGATCGTTGGAAGCGACCGTAACTCCGTTCAACACGATGATACTTTGGGGCTTTCTCCTCGCTTTCATGCTTTTTTTCACCTTTGAGCGTGAGGACATCATCTGTCACGGAAACATGGACATCCGTCTCGGAAAGTCCCGGAATTTCGGCACGGATTTCAACGTGATCATCCGCTTCTAAAATGTCAACTGCTGGCAGCCAATCCAAACTACCATGCTCAGCACGATAGCGTGCTGGCCTGTGCCAATCGTCAAAAAATCGATCCATCTCATTGAGATCCTGTATCGGTCTCCATGTAGCTAGGCTTGTCATTTTTTGTTCCTCCTATTTCGCAATTTTTTGCTTTGGTTATTGAATGCTTTTACATCATTTAGACGATCCAATGTAGAGCAAGTCGCGTGCCAAATCTTGTTCCTGATAAAAACCGGAAAGGAGAAAAAAGGCCAAATACTCTGGTTCAACGGGGATTTCACAGCATATGTTGTGTGATTTGGCTTGCCATAAATTCGGAGAAATTACTGCCAGTTTTGCCACTTGACAGCGTCTGAGAGCGGTTCATTGGGTGCCAAGATGACAATCTACGATTGGTGCGTAACAACCGTATGTCATTATGGCATATTTTGCCATCAGGCTATCACGCAACAACGGTATGTCATTTTGACCTATTTCCCTTCACTGCTATGAACCTTGTCCCTCGGTCAATAACCGATGGAGGCTGCTGCCAAGGATCTGCGCTTTGTCGGCGTCTGGGATGAACGCGCAGTGTGTGCGGAATGCTTCGAGGGCATGTTGGTAGGTCATGTAGGAACGAACCACGGGGTAGTCCGAACCCCAACAGAGGCGACCGGGACCGAAATGCTCGTAGATTGCGCGGACGATCCAGCTAGTATCGGAGTAAGGATAGTCCCATGAAAGCTGGGAGGCATAGGCAAATCCAGACATCTTGATGTAGATATTCGGCGCCTTTGCGGATGCAAGAATTTCCTTCAACCTCGGATATGGCGGTTCTTCGCTAGCTCTTGCGCCGCCCATGTGATGGCACAGAAAGGGAACCGAGGGGAACTGTGCGGCGAGTTTTCGCAAAGGTGCCTGTTGGTGTGGCCCCATTGCGATGCTGGCAATCAACCCACGGTCTGTGGTTGTCTGAAAGAACCGCTGTCCCTCGTCTGAAAAGAACCAGTTTCCGTCGTCATCTCCCGTCAGATAGTGCGTGTAGCCCTTCAACGCATATTTATCCGCAGCCTCCGCGAGACGGTCTGCGGCACCAGGGGTATGGTAGGTCTCCGTCCATGAGCAATCAACGTCCGCAAACTGGATGATGCGATCCGGATAACGTTTGGCGCACTCAAAGATATAGTCGTTGTTGTCAGGGTTATGATCGATTCGCGCACAAACCAGAACAGCTTGATCGACACCGTGTTGATCCATTTCGTGAAGAAGTTGCTCAATTCTTCCACGGCTTTCATCATCAGGAACAGGGGGCTGATAGGGCCAGCGTGGCCATGCGTGGGTGTGTGAATCGATGATCATAGAATTCTCCTTATATTTGTATTTATTGACGCAACGTGATGGGTGTGAAATACCCTGATTTCCGGTTTTAATCAATCTGCTTTTCACATACCATGAAAACGAAATCTAAAATACCAAAGACTTTGTTCAGATCGCTAATTGAATACGAAATTGGATGCTTCTGCGGTATCACAAAATTCGTGAGAATCTATTCCTGAAACGTGAACCATCTCACGCATCACATTTCACGCCTTACCTCCAAACCGAACTCCCGTTGGAATCACACCCGTATCCTCGCCGCGCCCCATTGCCTCTGCGGTATCGAGGATACTTTGGAGGTCGTGTTTTGGCTGATACCCCAGCAGGTTTTTGATTTTACTGAGATCAAACTCAAAATAGTTCGACGCTGGCAATCTCGCTTCAATGTAATCCAGATTATATCGATTGGAGAGATAGGGAACAACCTCGTCCCAGGCGAACAATGCCGCGCCGCCAAGCGTAAATTCCTCGCCGATAGCCGCATCCTTTTCGAGCCCCAAAACCAACCCTTGAACGATGTCGCGGACATCGGTAAACTCTTATTTGTATGGACACCCGTTGGGATTTCGACTAAGCAGAAATTTCTCCTCGCCTGTCCAAAGCAATTTAATGGTTTGGATCATCTCCTGTTCCGCCGGATCCTCGCCTGTTTGATCCTTATAGCACTCATACACTGGACTAAAGAGAAAGAGTTTCGGCAATCCATCTTCATTGAGAAATTCGCCGGGTTCGATTACTGTTGCAAAACGAAAGACCGTCGTGGGGACGCCATACTGATAGTGATAGGTCATGCACAGTTCTTCGCCAATCCACTTCGTCAGGAAGTACGGCATTTGATGATAACGGCTCACCATCTCCTCGGTGATTGATTCCTCGAAGAAGCATCCTTTCTCCGTCAAACGCTAATAGATCGCCTCTGTGCAGGCATAAACCAGACGATGGAGATTCGGGAGGTCGGTGCGGATGCACTCCAGAATATTGAGCGTTCCCATCCCATTGATATTCAGGTATTGCAGGTTATCGAACGGTACGCTAAACGCGGCGGCGAGGTGATAGATCGCGTCCATGCCTTCGACTGCCCGCTTCACATCGGCGAAGTTCCGCAGATCTCCGACAACGGTTTCGACCCGATCGTAACCATTAAGCTTGTTCGCACGACTCGCGTCACCGGGGTAAACGAAACTGCGGATGTCGTGGCCCCTAGCAAGCAGGACTTTCACAAGATTTGCCCCGATTCTGCCTGTTCCGCCTGTGACTAAAATCCTCATCCATCGCCTCCTTAATTTTATATCCACCCATATCTTCGTTGCGGAAACATGATGCATTCAGATTTCTTCCTCGTCATACGAATCTCCGCTTGCCGTATCAGATTCGAGCGGCGGAGGTGAAGGGCCTTCTGCTTCCCGCTTGACAAGAACTGCCCGACCGGCGACAACCAGTGAAGTCCAGCCGAGCAGTCCAACGATTGCGCCGGCGGCAGCGGCAATTCCTGCGGCTTTTCCTGTCGAGATTTTCTCCAGCGTTTTCTCATCAAACTCACAGGAGATATTTTTCGGATTTCGCAATGCAAAACCGCGTTTGTTGCCCTGATGCCAATACTCAATCGTTGGTGCGGTGTCACCTTCCGTTTTTATGTTTCCCTTCAAGGATGGCGCGTCTACTTCTAAGGTGCTTTCGCCGCGTTCACCAACCCATACCGCTTTGGCGCCCGTAACCCCTTCCTCACCTTCAATGGATTCAAAATTGACACGCGCAAGCAGCGTATCTGTAATTTTGAGAACGATCTTTTTGAATTTCGATGCAGATAAGACCCAGTTTTCTAAACTCATCATACATTCTCCTCATTTGAAAGGTTTCTGATCCTCGGAAATTGTGTCCATTATCCCACATTTTCCGACAAAACGCAAGGACAGAAAATTGTTGAAAACAGAATCAACGTTTTTTGACACAGTGATTGAAACTATACTTCCGCATTTTTCAGGGCGACATTTTAACACCTGTGAAGTGCATTAAGTGAGCTAAAGTTGAGGGTTCGGCGCATCAAATGACAACATGACTTTCTTCAATCCCGCATGACAAGCGGACTTTCAGAAAGGGGCTGCCCCAAAAGTTGCCGCCAGACCCATTCCCAGAACTGGTGTGGATTCTAACGGTTGTTAAGAAACTAGACCAAATTCTGCGGAAGTATAGATTGAAATCTGTTCCCTACAATGCTACAATACTACCATACACATATGCTTCTATCCTTGTTCCTTAACCAAAAAAGTGGAGGAATGATTATGAATCGAGACGACGCTTTAAAACTACTCTGTGAATATACGCAAAAAGACGGGTTACGCAAACACGCCTTCGCCGTCGAAGTTGCAATGCGTACCTACGCCAAGAAGTTCGGCGAAGATGAGGATAAGTGGGGAATCGTGGGGCTCCTGCACGATTTCGACTACGAAAAATATCCGACTCCAGATCAACACCCTGAAGTAGGGGCGAAAATCCTCAAGGAGAAAGGCTATTCCAACGACGTGATCTACGCGATCCGGTCGCATGCGGATTACTTGGAGCTTGAGCGCAAGAGCTTGATGGACAAAACGCTCTACGCTGTCGATGAATTGGTTGGCTTTATCACGGCCGTCGCGCTTGTTCGACCGAACAAAAATATCGCCGAAGTCAAGGTTTCTTCTGTGAAGAAAAAGCTCAAAGACAAAGCCTTCGCCCGTTCTGTCAATCGTGAAGGCATTCGAGAAGGGGCGGAAGGTCTCAGCGTCCCCCTTGATGAGCACATCGCGTTCGTGATCGACGCCATGAAAGGCATCGCCAATCAGCTTGGCTTGGCGGGTTCTTAACTACCTTCGCTATTTAATCATGTCAGTCGGGTGGAATGATGTGCGACGGATTCACGGTTGTCTGATTCATATTGACATCATTAACGGGAAAGTATGGATGCAGCACGACAGAACAGAGGCTGACATTGCCCTTGAATTGGAACGGGCTGGCATCCCGGCGGAGATTCATGTAATAATCTGTTGCCGCGCCTTTCCAACGAAAAAAGATGACAGGTTTGGCAGTTCTTAGCTTGTGAGATTATTGACAATCGTGATATAATAACCCGAGTCGATTAGCAACCACGAACGAACTCGTCAGATCCAAACAATCAGTGCAAAACATGTCTAACCACCAATCCAGTCCTATTTACACTATCGGTTACGGCAGCCGTTCCATCGAACGGTTTGTCGAGGTTCTGCGACAATATGAGGTCGCCTACCTGATCGACGTGCGTTCCGCGCCCTATTCGCGCTACAAGCCGGAATTTTCCCAAGCGGAGCTGGCTGACGAACTGCAACACCATGGGTTTCGCTATGTATTCATGGGCGACACACTAGGCGGCCGGCCCGACGACGAGAATTGTTACGTGAACGGGGTGGTGGACTACGAAAAGGTGAAGGCCACTGCGCTCTACGAGAACGGGATTAAACGTCTCCAAACCGCTTTCTCTCAAGGACAATGCGTCGTCCTCATGTGCAGCGAGGGAAAACCGGAGAACTGTCACCGGAGCAAGCTCATCGGAACCACACTGGTGGGTCTGGACATACCGGTGATTCACATCGATGAAAATGACGAACTGCGGATGCAGGATGAAGTCATCGATCGGCTAACCAGCGGTCAACTTTCTCTGTTTGGTGAACACACATTCCACTCGTGCAAAAAGTACGAGCGAAAAGAAGATGAAACTTAAAATTGTCACCATTGGTGTGTACGGATTTGATGAAGCCGGTTTCTTCCGGGCGCTGCAGGATGCAAAGGTGGACACCTTCTGTGACATCCGGCAGCGACGCGGCGTGCGCGGGGCGGCATACGCCTTCGTCAATAGCCAGCGTTTACAGGGACGATTGGCTGAATTGGGCATCCATTACCTGCATCGCAAGGACCTGGCGCCAACGAAATCGGTACGTGAGGTGCAAGCCGAGGCGGATAAGGTTAAGAAAACTGCTAAACGCCAGCGCACGAAGTTGGGTGAGGCGTTCATTGAGGCGTACCAAACCGAGTGCCTGACGCACTTCAAGCCACAAAGCCTGCTGGACGACCTGGAGCCGGACGCACGGGTCGTGGCACTCTTTTGTGTTGAACGGGAACCGGGGGCTTGCCACCGGTCGCTGGTGGCGGAGGTGATAGAGAAAAAACTGAATCTGGACGTGGAGCATATCGTGCCAGCGTCATGAGTTGCTGTATTTTACTCGATTCTGTTTTGTGTCAAAGGCAAAAACGGCAAGAATGCCGTATTTTTCAGTTATTACGGGAATCCACCTTAAAGCATGGTCATTGTCGAAACGGAGCGACTGGTCCTCAGGCAGTTTCGCCTCTCCGAATACGCGATAAATTGCGTATTCGGAGATCCGGAAGTGATGCGTTTTGGAGACGGTGTCCAGACTCCCGAATGGGTTCACGACTAGCTCTGCCGTTATCTTGAGAACTATCGGCAGAAGTCGGGAATCGGGCCGTGGGCAGTAGTCGAGAAGATCAATACGGAAGCGATTGGCTATTGTGGCCTGTTTTATTTTCCTGACGTGTGCGGCCAACCGGAAACGGAGATCGGCTACCGGTTGGCGCGGCCCTATTGGGGGCGTGGTTACGCGACAGAATCGGCACGGGCTGTCCGCGACTATGCACTTAACACCCTGCGTTTGCCGCGATTGATTGCGATGATTGATCCATAGAATGCCGCCTCGATTCACGTAGCGGAGAAACTTGGCATGCATTACGAAAAGGACGTGATGTTTGAAGGCTATACCCATCCAGACCGCGTGTACGTGATTGAGCGCGCAGAAAGTGGATAACAAAGCGGTACATAAGGAGTAATCATGTTACTACAAGAGCTCCATATGTTGGAACCACCTTGTCAGCTCTTGCTGCTGCCGCAGCATTTGTAGTTTCAGTAATTCTGCGCAGACGAGACGAGCGACGATAGGAGATCCGCGATTGGCAACGGTAGAATGTTCTGTCATTGTCCGCCGTTTGGGACGCATTGGGCCGCAGCTATAAGCAGAGGTCGATCGGCTTCTTCGGGTGGTTTTGGCATTGTAGCAAAGAGGAAATCGGCGTGTCACGACAAAAACTTGCCTATAACCAGGCGTTGCAGTTGACGGTCCGATTCTCGGGCGAGCGCGGCAGTTTGTTGGTTTTTCGTTCGTTAGTACACGGGGTATGCGGTCGCGTGAAACGTTCACACGAGACAAGCGAAATTTTCACCATGAGGTCCGCTATGAGGGTCCTGATTGTCGCCAAGACGCGCATGAGCAAGGGGGCGTGTATCGGCGGAATCACGCAGGATGGTCAAAGTGTTCGGCTGATTTCGGCGGATACTGACGCTCACGACAGCGCGGGCCGGGAGTATGAAGTCGGCGAGGTCTGGGAAGTTGAAGCTAAACTGGCGGCTGATGTGATTCCACCGCACATAGAAAATATCGTCGTTTACAAAAAGCACAAGCTTCACACCCTCGAAGGCCCAGTCGCCATCATCGAACGATTCATGTCCTCCAAAGTAGGCGGACCCGAGGTGCTCTACGAAGGTCTGACCCAATTCACGCCTACCGGTGCACTATACACCGCCGAAAGGACTGGCATCCCGCCTTACAGTACCATGTTCTGGCGACCCGATAAATCGCTAACACTCGACACGGCTGGCAAGCGCATCCGCTATCGCTATCCGACTGAAGATGGGGGCCGCACCCTCACTTTCGTTGGCTTCCAGGAGCCGCTCAAGACGCTACCGGCAGGGACGTTGCTGCGCGTTTCGCTGGCTCACTGGTGGCGACCCGACGAAGGTACTGACAGTGAGTATCGCTGCTTTGTACAGCTTTCGGGCTGGTTTCTGGAGGAAATCGGCAATCAAGTTGAGCAAAGCAAAATCCCGCCAAGCGGGGCAATTAAGCAAATCCCCAATCCGCAATCAGTTGAACTGCCCACCACAGATTCCACGTCACCCCAACACCTGCTCAAAACCGTCTTCGGCTACGACGAATTTCGGCCGTTGCAGAAAGAGATCATTGACAACATCCTGGGTCAACGCGACACCTTGATTATCATGCCCACCGGCGGCGGCAAGTCATTGTGCTACCAACTGCCCGCACTACGCTTCGACGGTCTGACCGTCGTCGTGTCACCGCTCATTTCACTCATGCAGGACCAGGTGACGCAGTTGCAACAGTTGGGCACCCCTGCCGTTTACCTCAACAGCACGCTCAATCACCGCGAATACCTTGCAACTGCCAACCGGATCAGAGGCGGCGCGGTGAAACTGCTCTACATCGCGCCGGAAACGCTCCTGCGCCCCGAAACATTGCTCATGCTCGACCGGTGTCGGCTGGACTGCTTGGCAATTGACGAAGCCCACTGTATTTCTCAGTGGGGGCACGATTTTCGCCCGGAATATCGCCAACTCGTGTCTGTGCGCGAGCGATTCCCTCACGCTGTGTGTGTTGCCCTCACTGCTACGGCAACGCCCCGCGTTCAAGCTGACATCAACGATACGTTAGGTTTCCGCGACGAGAACAAGTTCATCGCCAGCTTTGATCGGGGAAACCTCTTTATCGCTGTTGAGCCGAAGACAGATTTACTCCGGCAGACCTTCGATTTCCTCGCCGCCCATCCCGACCAGTCGGGCATCATCTACTGTGCGACGCAACGGCAAGTAGATTCGCTGCACGCAGCACTGGTGGAGCATGGTATCTCCGCGGCGCCCTACCATGCCGGACTGGAGGGCGAAACCCGCGAGCGCAACCAGACCGCTTTTATCCGCGACGACGTGCGGGTCATGGTTGCGACGATTGCCTTTGGTATGGGCATCGACAAGCCGGATGTGCGCTTCGTGCTGCATGTGGATTTGCCCAAGGATATTGAATGCTACTACCAGGAAATCGGTCGCGCCGGGCGGGACGGTCTTCGGGCTGATTGTCTCCTGCTGTTCAGTTTTGGCGACGCAGGCACAATTCAACACTTCATCCAACAGGGTGCGGCGTCTGAGCGTAAGGGACGGGATGCACGTTTGCAGGCTCTGGTGGACTGGGCGACGTCGGGGGACTGCCGTCGCAGCGGACTGCTGACCTATTTCGGGGAGGTGTATGAAGCTGAAAACTGCCAGATGTGCGACAACTGTCTCAAGGGAGAAGGTGAACGGGTTGACCTCACCATTCCAGCTCAGAAATTTCTCTCATGCGTCGCGCGGACAGGCCAGATTTTCGGCATAAATCATATTATCAAGGTGCTGCGTGGTTCGCAGGCCAAAGAGGTGTTGGCGCATGAGCATAACAAGCTCTCAACTTATGGTATCGGCAAAGCGTATTCCGCCGAACAGTGGAAACTCTTGGCGCAGCAGTTCATCCAGCAGAAACTCCTTGCGTGGGATATGAACTATGGGAGCGTTAAATTGATGAAGAAAGGGCGGGCTGTCCTCAAGGGAGAGACGGTGTGGGGTGAGCCGATAGAAACGTCAACGTATACCACATCCGGCGAGACCGCCGGATACAACCTGGGACTCTTCGAGCAACTGCGCGCCAAGCGTAAAAAACTTGCCGACGCTGAAGGTGTCCCGCCGTACATGATTTTCTCCGACCGCGCCTTGCAGGAGATGGCGACCTATTGCCCCCACTCGGTTGGGGCGTTTGAAAGGATGCACGGCGTTGGTGGTGTAAAAATTGAAAAATACGCTGAGGTCTTCTTACCAATCATCCGTACCTACTGCCAGGAACATAGGCTGACGGAAAAAGCGAAATCAGCGCCTCGTTCAGTGAGTCCCTCAATACCCTCCAAATCTCGCAGCCGGGAAGTCGGAGAACGGTTTCAGGCCGGAGAATCGATTGCCGAACTGATGCAAGTCTATAGGGTGAAGCGTCAGAGGATTATATCGCACCTGAGCACGTATGCGCAGGGGGAAAATCCGTTACCGGTGGCGCGCCTACGTGCCGAGTCTCAATTGTCAGCGGAGATACAAAATCGCGTGCTGGCGACTTTTGACGAACTGAATACGCCCTTCCTACGTCCAGTTTTCGATGCTTTTGGCGAAACTGTCAGTTATGAAGAGTTGCACCTGATGCGGGTGATTTATTGGTCGCAAACTCTCGCTAGTTCTACTGCGACATCTTAGCTTCGGAAGTCCGATTCAATGAGATTCGGGCATCGCCGACCAGTTTGGGTTGGCAGGGGCTTAACTGAGGGCTGGTCATAATTCGATCCGAATTCTACCGGAGCGAGGAATGACGGTACTGTAGCCGAATTCGTGAGAATTCGGACCTGCTGCAACAGAACACCCCGATGACATCACCATTGCCGCCGCCATTATCGCCTTGGCGCATAGCCTGCGACCAAGGTCATCGCCGAGGGCGTTGAGACGGAACATCAACTGGCTTTCCTGCGCGGCAAGGGCTGCCATGAGATTCAGGGCTATCTCTTCGGTTCGCCCATGTCTGCTGGTTTTTCGTCGGGTTCGCGATGAGATTCAGCAAAAGATTCAAACAGGGTTAGAGACGCTTGACCTGCCTGTGGATTCCCACTGTGAAACGCATCCAGAATAATAGAGGAAACAATGCAACCTACCTTTTTAGCTATCGGTCATTTCTGCTACGATGTCGCTCCCAATGGATACGTCCTTGGTGGGGCTGCGGCTTATTCAACAATTACAGCTCGAAATCTCGGTTGCCGCGCTTGCGCAGTGACAGCCGTTGGCGCAGATTTTGACAGACAAAATCCGATCTTAGATGGGATCGATGTCGCATACCATGATTCACCTGAAACCACTATCTTTGATAATCGGTATGACGTAGATGGTCGGCGTCAACAACTGATCTTAGGGGTTGGCGGTAAATTGCAATCGCATCACGTTCTAAGCCAGTGGAGAAATGCAGATATTGCCTACCTTTGCCCGCTTGTAGATGAGGTGGATGCACTGATTGCCCAATGCTTCGATCATGCGTTGATTGGCGTCTCGCCACAAGGCTGGATGCGCCGATGGGATGAGAGCCATCAAGTGTTTCCCAAACGTTGGCATACTGCCGAAGCAATTCTACCGCATGCAGATGTTTTGGTCTTGAGTGAGGAGGACATCGCTGCATACCCTGAAGCGCTCGAAAAGTATATTCAATGGACGCGAATTGTGGTGCTGACAAAAGGTAAGCATGGCGCGACGCTGTACGAAAGTGGTCAGAACTTGGAATCCAATGCCTACCCCGCAAATGAAGTGGATGCGACGGGTGCCGGTGATGTATTTGCTGCCGCGTTCTTAATCAAATACCACGAAACGCAGTCATCACAAGCGGCGCTAAACTTTGCACACTGTGTTGCGTCGTTTGCCGTCGAAGGGAAAGGCACAACGCGCATTCCGACCTTGGATCAGATAAATGTGCGGCTGAGAAAACTTTAGTGTTAGCGACTTAGAGCATACGCCACGACGTTCATCCCCTGCTCAAACGCCCACCAACGCTGTTCTTCTCCTCCCGGTGTACACACTCTGCCTTCCCACGCGCAGTTGAGATCACTTGGACAGAAGTAGACGACAATGCGATCATCGACCATAATTGCTTCGTCAAAATCACACACAGATGGAATTAACTTATCGCCACCGAGATATTCATTGTGGTCATAGAGTGTGTGATAAATTGGATGACTCAAATCAAGTCGCTCAAGCTTTTTGTCCGGGAAAATGCGCTTCATCAGCCGACTTATCGCAGGACGCATCCGTCCCCAACGTCGAACATCACAATCTTCAACGTGGAGAAAGCCGCCGCGCTCCAGATACTCTCGCAGTTTTCGCGCTTCAGCATCCGAAAACCGGACGCCCATGTGTCCCGTCATAAAGATGAAAGGATAAGCGCAAAGGCGATCAATGTCGTCCTTGAGGATCGAAATGTATTGTGGATTATCATGCAGTTCAACATCAATCGATGTATGTTCTGCTAATACCTCTGTAAATTTGCGATCTGAGGGCCAACGTTCGTAATTCACCACATTTGTGAACCAATCGCCTCCTGGATATTTGAGTCGGACAAAGACAAATTCTTCGCCCGTCGAATCCGGCGATGGGTGGTGGTGCTCAATCCACCCATACTGGTGACCCCTGTGTGCGTCTCGTGGGGCATCATAGGGGATGTATTCTATCAAAGGGGTAGCGTTACTTGAAGAGGCAAAGCGATCGGCGATGAGAGCCGATGCAGCGAGCCCCGCGGACCCTTTGAAAAACGATCTGCGCGACAAGCGACGAGTCGTCACATCTGACGCAGTTTTTTTTGAAGTGCTAGATAGTTTTCCGTCGAACATAGCTGCATTCTCCTTTCAAGATGAAAGGACAGTATACGATCAGGGGTTGAAACCTCTTATACTACGCTGAAAATACTCTTGGATCGATTTGAAGCCGTTCAAGGGGAACGCCTTGAGAAAAAGGATGAAACCTCAGATCGCCAAGATCTCCTGGCTGTGCAGGAATTTTATCCGCAGCAGTGAAGACACATCAACCAACGCCAGCCGAAATTTCAGAATCGGCGGATGACTGAACATAACGCATTACGCTTCACGTTTCAGCACCACCGATTCTTCTCCACGACACTCCGCAACGGTTTACCCGCAACAAATCGGCGAAGGTTTTCCTTGACGACCTCGATACGACGGTTTGCCGCATACGGACCGTCCCCTGCTGTATGTGGGGTGATGATGACATTCTCCATGCCCCAGAGCGGGTGATCGGCAGGGAGAGGTTCTGTTTCAAACACATCAAGCCCAGCCCCGGCGATTTCGCCCTCCTGCAAGGCGGTTGTCAAAGCCGCAAGGTCCACGACAACACCCCGTGATATATTGATGAGGTATGCTGTTTTTTTCATCTGTTTGAGCTGATCTGTGCGAATCAGTTTGACCGTCTCAGGGGTGTGCGGCACGCAACTGACAACAAAATCAGATTCCGCCAGGAGATCACCCAATCGATCTGCGCCCCATAACGCATCAACGAAATCAGGCTTCTCTACCTCGGCCACATTCGTTGCGATGACGCGCATCTCCGCTGCTGCGCCACGTTTTGCCACCGCCGTCCCAATCCCACCAAGCCCGATGACCCCAAGCGTCTGATCCGCGAGATGGATGATGGGGACACTCTTTGCCCATTTTCGCTCAAGTTGCCGACGCAGGTAGATATGAAATCCACGGGCAAACATCAAAATATACCCCATTACATGGTCTGCAATATTATCGCTGTAGATGCCTTGCATGTTGGACAGGGTCACATTGCTTTGTGCCAACGCAGGGAACATGTAGTGTTCGAGTCCCGCCATCGGCGTTTGAATCCAACGCAGCTTCTGCGCCTGCGCTAACATCGCCGGGGTGATCCGACCGTATATGGCATCGACCTCGCCAACGACTTCAAGCGCCCGATCTTCTTCTTTGAGGTTCAGTACTTCGACTTCGCTTGAAACGGACTGGATTTCCTGTAATTCATTTTCATCGACTGCTGGATATATGAGAAATTTCATTGAATGCGCTTCACTTTGTTCAAGTTTTTTATACTGCAAATTTGTGGTAGTATAGCATCTAACTGCTGTGCTGTAAAGGGAAAGAAGAAAAATTCTTCATCACTCACAGTTGCAACCCATGCCAACCAGTTTTTACACATCCTGGTGATTGTGTTCCCCTTTGGATTTTTTTTGCTTGATCTTCGCTTTTTCATCGCTTATAATCTTTCTGAATGTGGGACAGTGCGCTTTCAGACAGAATTTTTCGAGGGACGACTAAATTGATTACGAAAGGGGCTGTGTTCTATCACTAAACCTTTGAGAACCCACATCGGAACTGGAAAATTCACGTCGCAAAAGTGCAGATCCTGCCCCGATTTATCAGGGAGTTCATGAGTTGATGAGTTCATTGAACTCTTGAATCAAATCCCTGGTCATCTTCTCAATACGCCAACCAGAGCAGATTTTTCACGGATTTAGTGATAGCACACCATGCCAATTCTGACTCTGAATTTTGGGCGTGATACGAACTATACTAGACGCCTTTTAAAACAACAAGGGATGTCGTCCTCGTTGATTGCAAACTGCAATTTCAAACTGCAAAAAATCTGAATCCTCCAACAGGTAACGCCTATGGATTATCCGAAACTCCGTCCTCTTGAGATTTTCCCCGTCACAGCCGACGAGCGTCAACTTCTGTGTCTTCGGGACCCCCTTCAGTATGTCACGGAGCCTGTTCTCGTTCCGCGTGAAATTCTGCCGATTTTGCAATATTTCGACGGGCGGCACACGATCCTCGATATACAGACAGAATATGCTCGCAAGACCGGCGAAATTTTATTCAGCGATGTTATCAAACAGATTATTGAGGAGTTGGATGCTCGCCTGATGATAGACAGTGAGAAATTCCAGGAGTACCAACGAGGATTGGAAAAGGCGTTCCGTGAACAGACGACTCGCTCCGCCGCCCATGTTGGTAGTGCTTATCCAAACAACTCTGAAGAACTCAAAGAAAAGTTGATGGGTTTCTTCCAACCGCCAGATGGGCCCGGATCGCCTGATCCATCGGTGGAATCCGATTCGTCACTAGTAGGCGCTATTGTCCCGCATATCGATCTTCGACAGGGCGGACCGTGCTTCGCTCATGCCTACAAGGAGATTGTCGAAAAATCTAATGCGGATCTCTTTATCATTCTCGGTGTCAAACACACGGGGTATCGCGGGATGTACACAGCGACCTATAAAGATTTTGAGACACCGTTAGGGACGGTAAAGACCGATGCTGACTTTATCGATCGCCTTCAACAAAATTACGATGGCGATTTGCTCGAAGATGAATTCTTCCATAAAAGTGAACATTCGGTCGAGTTTCAGGTTGTGTTCCTGCAAGCTCTGTTGGGAGAGGTGAAGCCGTTCCGAATCGTCCCGATTATCTGTAGTTCCTTTGATCAGCTCGTGATTGTCGGTGGCGACCCCCACGAGAAACCTTCAGTGGGTGGATTTATCAATAGCTTACAACAAGCGATTGAGGCGAGTGATTCTTCTGTTTGCATCCTCGCAAGCGTTGACCTGAGCCACGTTGGTGGGCGTTTCGGGGACCGCTTTCCACTGAACACAATCGTGCGAGATCGTATCCGCGATGAAGATCTGGAGATGCTGCGCGCGGCAGAAAATGTCAATACTCAGGCTTTTCTGGAGACGATCTGTCGCACGAAAAACCAGCGTCGTGTTGATGGCGTTTGTCCAATCTACACCCTGCTCGAAACCGTGCAGCCCACTTCAGGGCAGTTGCTGCAATATGATCAGGGTTTAGAGCCCGAAACAAATTCAGTCGTCACATTTGCAAGCATGGGGTTTTATCGGAATTAAGATCAGAACCTCTCGTTACTCATTACGTTTTACGCATACAATACAATTGGAGGGTTTAACATGCATATACTCGTAGATCTCAACGTACTAGAAAGCAAGGTTGCGGTTCATTGGTTTGAACAGAGCACCTTCGCGCTGAGAGATTCACACGGAACAATCGTGCAGATTGATCCATACTTTCCGCATGATCGACCGGCGGAAAGGTATATCCACCCTGAACCGCCGCTGGATGAATCTCAACTCCCGACGGACTATGTGCTGTTGACGCACAACCACGGTGATCACACCTGTCCCGAATCGATCGAACGCATCCTGAAGATTTCACCGAAGGCGAGGTTCGTTGGACCTGAAGAGAGTATCACGCAGATCTTGGCGGACACAGACGTTGACGCAGATCATGTGACGACCATCCGTGCTGGCGAATCAGCGGAACTTGGGACGCTTACCGCGCACGCAGTCTATGCGAAGCCCCCAAACGGCGATCCCGCCGCAAGTATCGCCCCACCCGATGTGACCCACCTCGGCTATGTGGTCAAAGCGGATGGCGTGACACTCTATTTCTCTGGCGATCTCATCAACACCTTTGCCGACCACGATGAGTTGGTGAGCGCTGTTGCCGCACACAACCCAGACATTGGGTTCCTGACCAATCACCCAAGAGAGGGGGAATTCCCGTTCTTTGACGGTTGTGTAAAGACAGCGCAAGGAATTGGTCTCAAGCACGCCGTACCTTCGCACTACGCCTGCTTTGTCAAGAGGGATTATGACCCGCATGAATGGGCGGCGCAATTCCCGGACGATGGTCCTGAACCGCTGATCATCCCCCGGAATTCACACATTATTTATCCAGGTTAGAAGATAGACCACCTGAACGGTTACACTGTTAGTTCCTCGTTGCGATGGTCTGAATTTGGAAAATCGCAATTTATGATCTGCGTGAATATGGATTTGGTACCACCTATTGAGACAGTCTCTCTTGCGGCACAGGAATACAGAAACTTACAATCGTCTTTCCGCTAATGTGTTCCTCATCCTCCCGTGCTTGGGGTTTGCTACGGTGGTCAAAGACGACATAGTATCCTTCCTCAACCTGTTCCAAATCCAGATACCGTGCCAGTTGATGCTTCCCTGCTTGATACCGTTTTTGACTGCCCCAAATTTTAATCTTGAGGATTCGGCATCCCATACGCGCAATAAAATCACCGAAGTTAGCAAGCACGGCACGGAGATTGATTTTGTTCGCGGCCGTCACATAATCCGAAAAGTCCAAATCGCTGTCTTCAGGAAGGCACTTATCTTCCAAACCGTTCACAAGTGGCGTAAACGTTTGCACGATGACGTACTGATAGATTGGATTGGTCACCTCGCAAAACCCATCATTACCTTTTTTTAATACCCCATACGTTGCCAATTCACGGATTAGCTCATTCCGAATATTAAATCGGATGCCACTTTCTTTTAGACAGATTCTCATCAAAAGTGATTCAAATCGCGAATCTCTACGAATATTGGTCGTCAGGTGAGCCAGATGGGCGCTATCGTCATCAAGAATGTGTTAATGTACCATTTCAAAATGCGCAACCGTGGCAGGCGTCGATAATCCGCATCACCCGATAGGCGCCGTGGATGCTGACCGGTGTCTGGTTACCCTCACGAATCGCGCGGATAAATGCGGCGACGAAATCGTAGCCCCACTGGCTCGCATAGAACGGACGCTCTACGAGTTTCATGCTGATCTGCCGCATCGGCGCGGTTTGCCAGCCCGGTGCGGTGCTGGTAACGGTGAACTCGCCCTCGCTGGTCGGCTGCCATGTGGCTGCGCCAAGCGTTCCCCGGAGTCCAAAATAGGTATCATTCCTTGGACCCACGCCGGGCAGAAGATAGCCCATGTGCAGACAGGCGTGTACGCCGCTGCTGAACTCAAGGGCAACCGTCGCTACATCCTCCAACTGATGTGTATCCCATTCACAGTACACCACAACCTCGACATCTTCCTGCGCCTTGAGAACGGTTTGAGTAAGCCGTGGTTCTTATCGGGGTACAGGCTGCCCGCGTAGATGCGTAGACCAACCATGGCGGCTTTGAGGGGCGGTTCTTGTGTGGTCATTTGTTGTCGTTCCTTTCAGCGGATTAGGTTGGTTAAGTGCATAAGTTCAAGAGTTCAAGAGTTCATGGGCTCATTGAATTCTCGCACTTTTGCCCGTTAATTTTCAAGATCGATGTGGGGCGCCAGTGGTTTTGGCGGTAACATAAGAATTCTCTTTATCCCTGTTTTGCCAGTGTCTTTTTCGCCTCCTTATAAATCTGCGCGTAAATCTTATCACGGGGGACACAACCAGCGGCGAATTGACCGAGCGGATTCGCCTTCGCACGCATCAACGCTGTGCAGCAGCTCACGGCGACACAGACTTTTTTCTTGACCATTTGCCCTTGTTCTATCGTGTCCTGCGCATAGTTGGGATACGCCAATGCCCCGCGTCCGACGGCGACAATGCTCACACGCCCATCTCGGATATTCGCTTCGCCGGCGTTGACCAAGTATCGCTGCAACCAGCTATAGCCGGTACCGACAATCGGCAGGTCTGGATAGGCGCGCTGGATTTCCTCTGCCAGCCGAATGTGCCGGTCAACGCCGACCAACGGGTGTTCCGGCGTCTCGTAGCCATCAATCGGTGGGCGTTCAAACGGACGACCGATGTGTGGGTTGAAATATGGACTTCCCGTGGTGACGTTAACCAGTTTGACGCCAAGTTCTTTGAGCATGCCGACCAGCTTGATTGGTTCGGTCATGTCCGGTTGCGGCGGATTGGTTTCATCAACGCCAAAGCCGTAAGGGTAAGGCGTTGGGATGTCCCGTGGGACGCCGACCGTTGTTTTCGGGTCTTCCATGTAAGCCACGCCGTCGTAAACGTTCAGTCGCGTGGCAAGGATTAGCTCATCCCCAATCTCCGCCCGGATCTTGCCGATGATGTTTTGGATAAACCGGATTCGGTTTTCAAAACTGCCGCCGTACTTCCCTTCCCGTGTCTTTGCGGCTAAAAGTTCGGAAAGCAGGTAGGTATGACATTGCTTGAGGTCAACAAAGTCAAATCCGATTTTCCACGCCAACTTTGCGGCTTCGACATAAGTATCCTCCAGACGCTCCAGATAGTCATCGCTCAAGACGGGATAATCGTCGGGAATGGGGATTTTGTTTTTCTTATCGATCAGCGTCACTTTGTCAACGATCGGGTGGCGAAACGCGATTAACGGCTTCTTGTAGCTATATCGCCCTGAGTGGGTCAACTGCATTCCAACGATGACCTCTTCATTTGCGCCGAATTCCTCTCGGTGAACATCCCGCGTCAAATTGAGGGTCGACTCGATCGAGGTCGCCGTTTCATCGTTGATTATGAGTTGACGGCTGTTTGCCTTCGCCTCATCAAAGAGCGCCGTTGCCTCACCCCAGATCAACTTCGCACCGCCACGCCCGAAGCGCTCCCAACGGCGGATGGTAAGTTCGCCCGGTTTGCCGTTGAGCGTGCCGTCACACCCCTCCATCGGGTGGATACCGAATGCGTTGCCTGCGACTTTGTGTCCAATCTGCACCGGCTCCAAGAGTTTCTCGATTTTTTCTTCGAGCCGGATGCTTAAGCCGAGTTCAGCAATCTCAGCCCGGAGCGCATTGATGTCTCGATAACGGAAATGTTTCTTTTTTAGCATCAGTCTGATTTCCTTTTTGACATTCGTCACATCTTCTCAAATTGTTTCACGGCCTTCATCGCTTTCAGCGTGCCAATCTGTCTCAACGCCTGAACAGCCACACGAATTTCAATATCCTCTGTCTGTTGTACTCCTGACGCGATACTGCCGGCTCCGAAGGCCATTGTTGCGTTGGCATATCGGATTGCCATGGCATGATAGACTATTCTGTCAGCGTTTGCATTTGATTGAAATTTGGGCTTTGGGTGAGAGGCTGAGATTAGCAAGAGTTAATTTAGGTCCTCCTCCTCTTCAGCGGATTACGGAAGTCCGTCAGACTCCGCTATCGCTCAGTTTGAATAATTCGGATAACGTAACTGCCTTTCGGAAATTCCTTCGTGTAGGCAAACTCCCCATCGTAGTTGCGAACGTCCATCGCTGTGAAATCTTCGTCCGCAACTTGCACTTCCATCCCCTGCGGCATGAGATTACCAATCAGCCGCTTCACATTTGGCCCGCGCTCTCCGGGCGGAATGATGAATTCTTTGATTTCCCCTGAACGCCCTTCCTCAATCGCCGTTTGGTGGTAAAGATAGAAATCCCTGAGCAATTCCGCTCGATGCACCGCGGTTGTCATGCCTGTCACCATGGCGGCGTGAAGTGGTGACGGATACCCTCTTGGATATGGAGTGTTGTTTCGTCACCTCGTTTAATCTGGATGCCTCTCGCCGATGCCTGCTCGAAGGTCATCCCGATTGCGCCTTGAAACGTGGGCCAGCTCTCGCCGTAACCAGGATAAAAGGAATCAAAAATCTCTGCCGTGAAGTAATCGAACCCGAGCTTGTCAAACGCTTCACCGATGGCTTTGCCGTAAATCTCCCACCACCTGATCGTCTGCTCTGGAAGGTTCTTATTGATTGGCTTTGCGAGCGGCGCGAAAAAGTATGTGCTGTCCGGTCCCATCTCGTAGTCGATCCCCAGGAACATAGCCTAACACGGATTCAATGGTTGGAACGCCTTCGCGATAAACCCCGCCCGGATAAAATTCAAATCCCAAGGTCACTCTCCTCATTTTAGGGTACGGAAATATCTGATGCCTGATATAAAATCTAGGTTCTGTTGACATTTGACGGATTGAACCAATCTCCGTTCCGAGAGTCTTCGACCTGATGCACCTTGAGGCGATTTCGGACAACTGTCTTGGTTTTTGGCGGGTTGCATGATGATTACAGCGTTTGCCGAATTCGCGACAGCGAAATGTCAACAGAACCTAATATCTAATTATTAGGACTTACGCAAAATAAATAGACACAAGCGGTGAAAAGCAGTAGAATGAGCAGCATGGAGGTGAATATGGCCAAACCCACTCGACTCGACTACTGTCAGTATTTGCTCAGCAGCCCAATCAACTATACCTTAACCCATTTCGCTGACCATAGCAGAAGTTTCAGTCATGATATGATAAACCGTTATCTCGCCGGTGAGCGTATCCCGCCTCGCTTGGTATGGGAAAACGTCAAACCGCACATTGTGCAAACCCAACAGGGAAATGTCATCTTTGATGACACCATTTTGGACAAGCGCTACGCCCGGAACATCGCGTTGGTGCGTCGTCAGTATAGTGGAAACGCGAAAGCAACGGTATCGGTGTGGTGACTTGTGTCTATGTCAATCCCGCCTTAGACCGTTTCTGTACGACCCACAGGGGGATGGCAAGAGCAAATTAGATTACGTTAAGGAGATGTTAGTGCGCTTTTAAGTAACTAAATGCAATGGTGGTGCGATTCCATCTATGATAGCTTACAATCATAAGCCTCACCTTAACTGCGTTGCCAGAAATGGCAGGGTGGGAAGCAAAGGGACATGGCGAATTCCTGAGAGGGAAAGTAGACCCTTGAGACTGGAACGTCAGGCTGAGGATGATAAGGTTAAAATGAAAATTGAACTGATGTTTGAAGCCTCGTAACCTTAGAGCAGGTTAATCTACAAGCTAAAGCCTGTAACTAATAAAGTACAAGCATAGGGTTATGCGCTTAACATTCGCATAACCAAAGGTGATATGCTTGAAATTCATATCACTGGTAAGCCATTGCTTCGGGGCAAAGTCAGAACCTAAGTCATCTATAAATTACATTTAGTGAGATTAAAAGAGTCCCTAAGTCATCTTAAAGATGATATGGGAGAGGAAGGCAGAAAAAGCATTTTATGCAAAGCCTGCCTAGTGTCAACGTACTGAAATGTATCATAAACAGATTAAGGGAAAATGAGAGCAAATCAAGTCCCTGCTACATACTTGGCAACTCGTCCCCATGTTCTGAACGATACAAAGTAAGTATGGCTGAGATTATCTTTTAAGTGATGCAGTAAGTTAGACAGCCTAAGACTTCAAAGCATTATTAAGCATTACCAGTATAAGATAATCGGTAATTGGCAGGGCGAGCCGTGTGCGGTGAAAGTCGCACGCACGGTTTTGATGGGGGGAAAATTCCGTAAGGAATCTACCTATCCATACTCCCTACTAGTCTATCACAAGCAACTCTCCTTATGGATTGCTGGTATGCCACCAAAGATTTGATGATACACATTGAGCGGCTCCGAAAACATTACTATTGCCCGCTGAAATCCAATCGTCAGGTTGCTTCGAATCCCGATAAGATCGGGGGTGAAACTTTTCTGGGTCGCGTCTTCTAACAGACGCACGGATTATGTTGTGACCAACGACTTGGCTCAAAACGACACTTCGGTTGCACAACAGGCGTGTAATTAGCGCTGGAAGATTGAGCAATTTCACCGGCAAGCCAAACAGTTGACAGGAGTTGAAGGTTGTCAATGCCGAGTGGCACGGCTTGTTCGCAACCATATTGGTTGTGCATTATTCGTTTGGATTCGGCTCGAGCACGTGGCGTATCAGACCCAGCAAACCATTTATCAGGTCAAACACGGAGTGTTGGAGGAGTATTTACGACAACAACTCAAATCTCCTGCGATTCGCATGGAGCTTGCGTAAGTCCTAATTATATCAGATTTAACCAATCTTGTCATCAGAAAGTCAGAAATTTGCAAATGAACAAATGGACTTTAGACACTTGACAGTGGATTTCAAACTTCTTTGAATCTCCTCAATGGATACAAATAAGGTATTCATCGTGGTGGCATCTGCTGCCGATTCTCTACCCTCATTGAAAATTTCTGTCAGAAAGTATTCTATTGACAAATGGACAAATTTCTGCGAAACTATAGAGTAGAAATTGGGATTGAAGCCTGCATACTCAGTAATTTTCAAAAAGAAAGTAATGGTTTGTAGTCAGGTGCGCTACTACGAACAGAATGTAACAAAGTCAAGTTACTTAGATACGGAAAAGGAGAATTTCTATGACATCTGACAAACTTGTATACCAAGTCGTAGAGGGCTGGGGGCACCTGCCCGAAGGATGGGAATTCAAACAGGTGGCGGGGGTTGCTGTTGATTCCCAAGATAGAATTTACGTCTACAACCGTGGGGAACACCCCATGATCGTCTTTGACAGTGACGGCAATCTGTTGAAGACCTGGGGAGAGGGATTTTTAAAGCATGCGCACGGCATTTTCATTGACGCAGCAGATATGATCTACCTCGTTGACCGGTTTTTGCATGTGGTATTGAAGTATTCCCCAGAGGGCGAGATCCTGATGACGATAGGAACTTTAGATCAACCTTCAACGAACGGCGAGCCGTTTAATCACCCCACGGATGTTGCGCTGTCGTCATCAGACGAAATTTATGTTTCCGATGGCTACGGTAATACACGGGTGCACAAATTCTCCGCTCAGGGGGAACATCTCCTCTCCTGGGGCATGCCCGGCGACGGCATCGGTGAGTTTAACCTGCCTCACAGCGTCTGGGTGGATGACGACGATCGGGTTTATGTTGCCGATCGGGAAAACCATCGCATACAGATCTTCGACCCCGAAGGGACGTTTATCGATCAGTGGACGGGGTTCCGCCAACCAACTGATTTCTTCCTTGACGCAGCGGAGCATTTTTATGTTTCCGAGTTGCAGCACCGGGTCAGCATCCTGAACCTCGACGGAGAAGTTCTGACCCGTATGGGAGGCGAATCAAGTCACGCCCCCGGACAGTTTGTCGCTCCCCACGCTGTCTGGACCGATTCTAAAGATGCCCTTTACGTCGGTGAAGTGCTAGAAGGACAGCGGATACAGAAGTTCGTATTGCGTGATGCATAGTACGTTTCACGTTTTAGGATTTTCCAATTTTTGAATCATCCCAAATCTCATATTATTGGGTATGACGTATTGCGTATTGATTCCCTACGCAATACGCAATACAACAACCTATCGACCTTATTATTTTCGAAATGCTATTGTTGTTGGGATGGTTTAAATTCTGGAAACACCTTACGCATTACGCATTGATGTGTTTCATGACGATATGATAAAATTTATAAGTCAGCATCAGATGGTGAGTCGTCAGATTTTACGGTTCAGGGGGAAATGTGAACCTAACAACCGTTTTAGACCAGCTCGAAGGAAAACACATCATCATCGTCGGCGATGCGATTTTGGATGAATACGTTTGGGGAGATGTCAAGCGCATTTCCCCGGAAGCACCGGTGCCCGTACTCGAAGTGACTGCTGAAACAATCCGTTTCGGGGGTGCGGCGAATGTTGCTCATAACGTCACGAGCCTGGGGGGACGGGTAGATCTCATTGGTGTGATTGGTGATGATAACAAGAGTGCAACCCTGATTCGCCTGCTTCGAGAGGCAGGGATTAATACGGAAGGCATCTGTATCGATCCGAGCCGCCCCACGAGCACTAAAACTCGTGTGATTGCCCGAACTTCGTACACAAGTTTGTCAACTCACCAGCAGCTTGTACGAATCGATCGAGAATCGAAGAGCTCCATCAATGCTTCCTTGCAGGAGCAGTTATCGACAGCCGCTATCGATCGTATTCCACAGGCAGATGCAGTGATTTTTGCGGACTACGATAAAGGCACCGTGAGTGATGACCTCATCCAGGTTGTCCTCCGCCAGGCACGCCAATATTACAAACCCGTAGTTGTCGATCCGAAAGTTGAGAATTTTTGGAACTACAAAGGAGTGACATCGATTACGCCGAACCACAAAGAGGCGGGGGCAGTGCTGAACCGGGAAATCACTGACGAAGCCAGCTTAATTAAGGTCGGCGAAGAGATCTTGGACCGGCTAGGACTCGACAGCTTATTGATAACCCGTGGCGAACAAGGTATGTCTTTATTTCGCAGAGCCGGAGAACAAGGCCGGTTGCATGTTGACCACATCCCTACGCAGTCCCGCGAGGTTTTTGACGTGACCGGTGCTGGAGATACCGTCGTCGCTGTATTTACGCTTGCTCTTGCTGCACATGCAGATATGCTTGATGCAGCGCGGCTTTCCAATTTAGCGGGAGGCATTGTTGTCGGAGAGGTCGGTTGCGTCGCTGTCACACGGGAGAAACTCTCTCAAGCCATCCGGCAAGTGGCTTTGAATCCCGATTCCATCGAAGAGATCCGTGATGACGACCGTCTTCCTTGACCGCGATGGGGTGATCAATCGCAATCTCAAGAATGACTACGTCAAGAGTTGGGAGGAGTTTGAATTTCTTCCCAATGCTCTGGAGGCAATCCAACACCTCACGGAGGCTGGCTATCAACTGATTGTCGTCACCAATCAAGCCTCTATCAATAAAGGCATCATTTCTTCAAAAACTCTTGAAGAGATTCACCAACGGATGGTCACGGAAATTGAGGCTGTCGGTGGGCGGATTCACGCCATTTACCACTGCCCCCATCGTGACGACGAAAGGTGTGACTGCCGTAAACCCAAGCCGGGCATGCTCATTCAGGCGGCTTATGAACACGGAATTGATTTATCATGGGCTTACCTAATCGGAGATTCCATGAGGGACATTGCGGCGGGACAACAAGTAGGATGTCGGACACTCCTCGTGCTGACGGGGCCCGCTCCGCGAGGATTCCGCAAGGTAGAACATACATCCCAACAGATTAAAAATTCCACGCTTTGTGGCAGTGTCCAGCCAGACGAGGTGTTCGCTGATTTGTATACCGCTAGCTTATGGATTGAAAAGAATTGACCAATGCTTGAACCTTTCGAGGGTTTTGAACCTTTGAAAGGTTGGTGTTCTAAATTATCAATAACCCCAAAATGTGTATTGGTCAACGGCATAATATACACCGTTGCTCGGTTAATTGTATTATCTTCCTGACCAATCAAATAAACCCAAAATCGTAAAATGATCAGAAAAAAGATCACAAACCAAACTGCGCATGCAGGTGTTATTGGACTCGGCTATGTTGGGCTTCCACTCGCGGCAACTATTGCGAAAGCCGGTTTTTCTGTTACCGGCATTGATATTAATTCCCGAAAAGTTGAACAGATTCAACAGGGGATTTCTGATGTCCCCGATGTGCCTTCAGAAGATCTCGGGACTTTCGTCCAGAAGGGGCAAATTCAAGCCACAACGGACTATCGAATCCTGAGTGAATTGGATACGGTCAATATTTGCGTCCCCACGCCACTGCGCAAGAGCAAAGATCCGGATATGAGTTTTATCATCTCCGCAGTTGACGAAATTGCGCAATATTTACGCAAAGACCAGTTGATTATCCTGGAAAGTACAACCTACCCCGGTACAACAGAAGAGATCGTACTGCCAAAACTTGAAGGAAGTGGTTTAGGGGTCGGTAAAGATTTTTTCCTTGCTTTTTCCCCGGAACGGATTGACCCGGGGAATAAGACCTACTCGACCGTCAATACACCGAAAATTGTTGGAGGCATAACCCCAGCATGCACGGAGGTCGCTCAATGCTTTTATGAGCAGTTCATTCACGAAGTTCATACGGTCTCATCAACAAGAGCAGCAGAAATGGTCAAACTGCTGGAGAACACCTTTCGGAGTGTCAATATCGGTCTCGTAAATGAAATGACACTGATGTGTGATCGGATGGGACTGGATGTGTGGGAAATTGTCGATGCAGCAGCCACGAAGCCGTTTGGATTCATGCCATTCTATCCTGGCCCAGGGCTAGGTGGACACTGCATCCCCGTAGATCCACATTACCTGTCATGGAAGGCAAAGACCTATGAGTTCTATGCACGATTCATTGAGCTCGCAAGTGAGATCAATGGATCAATGCCAGAGTATGTATTAGGCAAGATTACCAATGCACTCAACCATCACCGCAAAGCTATCAACGGATCAAAGATCTTGATCATGGGAGTTGCCTATAAGAAAAATGTGGGCGATGTTCGTGAATCGGCGGCTATTGATGTCATCCGCATGATTGCCCAACGTGGTGGCGAGATCTTATACCACGACCCCTACGTGCCAGAATTGGAGGTTGAAGAGCTCGGTTTGATGAATCGAAATCCCGTACACTATATGCGCCAAGAATTGACAGCGGATCTGGTCCAAAACGTTGATTGCGTGGTGATTATGACAGATCATACCAATATCGATTACAGTTGGCTTGTTAACCATGCGGTCGTGGTTGTGGACACACGAAACGCGACAAAATCTATCACGACAAACCGGAGCAAAATCATTAAAATTTAACAGAAAACCCCCCATTTTTTGGGGCTGAAAGCTGGGGAGATTTGCAATGCTTCAGATAAAAACACACATTGCTACACATCAGCTAGCTTGGATCATCACCGAATGCGTCGGTGAAAAAGAAATCATCACATTAGCGAATCAGTGCGGTATCCTTCATGAGGGCCAACAGAGGTCAACTCTCTCAAAGGATTGGCTTGCCAATGATTTGGCGACATGTTTTTTTTATGGCGCTTTGACTGAGAAAACTGTAAGTCAGTGCCTGGGAAAAAAGGCGGAACAAGTCACTCGTCGAGTTCAGTATATGAGTGTAGAAGAAATCCGGGGCTTCTTGAGAAGCGTTGAGCAACTTCGAGAAGACGGGGAGTTTGGCGAGATCCTATGGGCGCTTTTGGCGGATTCACGTGAGGAGGTACAACAGCACGGTTACAAATTGCTCGCCGACCATGAGCAATATCTTCCACCCCCGGTCCTGCTTCCTGATTCCAGGGACGACACTTCATCATTAGATGATGTTCAAGGGGCAGAACCGTTGGAAGTTGACACGGCAACCTCAACCGCCTCGCTACATCACGCCAGCGATCAAGAACCGCTGCCTGAATCTATGGCTCCACTTACCCGCGAACATGCGCTGATTCAGGTAACGCTCAACCCTGCAACTAGTTCAGATCCGGATCGCGAACCCCACTTGCGCGACGAATTAAATCAACGCAAACAGGAGATCGATGAACTTCAGGCAACAATTTCGGCGTTTAGAAGTGAACATACCATTCTGCAAAACGAAAATGAGAAACTCAAACAAAAAATAGAGGCGTTAACCGAAGAAAATCGGATTCTAAAAGGTACAGAGGTTTTAGATAAGGAAAGCGAGTTACATATCGATCAACTCAAAAGTGAGAATAAAAACCTCAAACAGGATCTTGAAAAGTTTTCAGATCAACTCTGTAAATTTCATGAACTTCAACTACAAAAAGAAAAGATCTCGGCGGAGTTAAAATCCGTTGAGGAGGTTGCCTATCATTCACAGCAAGTGCTTGAGCGGATGAAATCAGATTTCCATTCTCAATTCTCCTATTTACAAGAGGTCAATGAGGAGTACAAAACTGTACTAACACGGGCGCGTCAGAGAGTTACAAACCTCATTGGACAGCGAAATACTGGGAGTGGCGGTAAAAATCGCATCCTGTCAGGACAGGCACGCGTTGGCGTCTTCGTTGATGTACAGAATATGTTCTATGCTGCAAAAGATCGCTACGCGAGACGTTTGGATTACATCAAACTGCTAGATCTCATTGTTGGCCCCAGGAACCTTGTCATCGCATACGCTTATGTCGTCCAAATCCCCGAAATTAACCAGGCTGGATTTTTGTCCCTCCTCGAACATAATGGATATACTATCAAAAGCAAGGACCTGCGGATGCGTGGCGATGGATCGGCGAAAGGAGATTGGGATGTGGGAATTGCAATCGATATCGTGTCGATGCTTGAGGCACTCGATGTCGTGATTCTGGCAAGTGGGGACGGAGACTTCTGTGCGCTTGCTGAGATGATTAAACAACACGGCAGGCGCATTGAGGTAGTTGCCTTTGAACATAATACGTCAATGGATCTTCAGCGCGTCGCCGATCAGTTCTTTCCGATCGGGGATGAGATGTTGATCTAGGAGTTGGAGGCGAGGATCCAGGAGCTAGGGCGTGTTGATAAATTATTGATGCTCTCGTTGAATTGCCAAATCTAACGGCGATCGGGATTTGGCAATTGCTCGCATCCCAATCCATCGGGACCCGATCGAGCAGAGTGAGACAATAAGCGAATTCCTTCGAATATGTCAACCTTGGTACACATCGGCAAATATGCGGTCAGTTTCAGTAGAGCGTGCCATGCTCCTCCGAGAATAGGACCCGCTCTACGGGGAATCGTTACCTGGCTACAAACTTCTGCCGCTATGTACTAATGGGATACGGTCTCCGCAAAGTCAAATTTTCTTGAACACGAACTTCGCGCACTTCACCCCACTCCGGTGGAGAGATGAGGTCACGCCTCTCTACTCCTGAGTCCAATCTGCCAAAATCCAAAGAAGCAAGAGATCGGTATGCGCTCGGCAAGTTGTAACAGGATGCAGCAAGTCCCGCTCAAGGAAGTGGTCGAAAAACTGCCACCATCCAGCCAATTCTCCGACCAGCTTTGCCCGCCATCTGTAGAGGCCAATAGGACGCTTTCGAGCCCGGGTCCTGCGGTAGCGAATCCGGTGTAAAAGGCACCGTCATCTGCCATGCCAATGGGGGCGCTCCTGCCAAACGGCACTGAAATGAACTCGGCCGGAACCGTGCGGACGGATTTTCCGTCCACGGTCACTTTTATCTGTCCTGTTTCCGGATTCACTTCTCTACTCCACTGCTCCACCACAGAGCAGCCGGTGTGCCCGCGTAAGCTCCAACCACCTTCTCCTTTCAGCAGGAACGGCTGGGGCGCGCTTAAGATCCACCCATCATCGGTGCAGATCACCGGAGAATTTTCGATTCTTGCTTTCATGTTTTATTCCCACGAAAACATAATCTGTTTTGGCGGTTTGCAACTACGTCCGATTCCTGCTGCCGATTTCTGCCACCGCCTCGACTTCGACGAGCAGGTCAGGGTTGACCAGTGATGGCGTCGCAACCGTAGCACTGGCCGGGATATTGTTCGGGAACACTTCAGCACGCGCCGCTGCATAGTCCGCGTACCGGCTCATGTCGGTGATGAACGCCGTAATCTTTACTACGTCGTCGAGGCTCGCGCCGGCCTCGCCGAGGACCGCTCGAACATTCTCGAACACCTAGCGCGTCTGCGCAGCCATGTCGTCCTGGCCGACTACGTTGTCTTGTGGGTCGAAAGCAACCTGTCCTGAGACATACACTGTGTTTCCCATCTGCACACCCTGGGCAATCCGGAATTTGCTCGCCCACGGCCATTGCGGGTTCAATTCGATTCGTTCTGGCATCTTGCACCCCCTGGTGTCAATTAATTTCGTCAAGTTCATTTCATCTGTCTCTTGGGATGTTATCACAAATTCCAGTGGGAAGCTATGAAAAACTTCAGGAGGTAGAAATTTTGCAATCGATCCTGCTGGTTGAGTTTTGAGCAGTACAACCGCTTACTTCATCGTACCATGATTCCTATAATCCTCAACCGAAACGATTTATTGATTAAGCTGCTCCGAAATGGTATACTGGTAGATGAATTAAACACAATCGCAAAGGTTTGCAAACAAAACCGTGAATACCGTTGGTATGGCGGAGCTGGAACTTGCGCTAGATGATACGAAAAACGCCACATGGATTGAGATGTATCATTACTGGCTGGAGGCGTATTGAAAGTAGGATTGCAACAATTTGGTTGGAATGGGGTGACCATTGGCTCAGGCGGCATTATCTTCTTCACGTTCTTCGGCGCATGGGCGCTGTGGCGGCAAAATCAGAAGATATGGGCGACTGCGTCCGGAGAATCGGTATCCATCCCTTGGATCATGTACACCACCGGTCTCTATCTCGCCATTGTCATCTATGGATTATCGATAAAGAGCATTGCGCTCATGATTAACGGCAGCCTCCGAATCCCATTGTGCGTTATGATTCTGATAGGCTTATGGAAGTTTAAAGGTTTCAACAAAAAGGAATGCTCACTGTTAGCGGGCCTGTCGGTTGCGCTGGTCGGCATGAGTATGACTCCGATTAAGGATGTATTCTTCTTCGGTTTCACCCTTGGCAGTTTTGTTTTTATAGCCATGCAACCACTAGAGATGTGGCGCAACAAAAGCAATGGGGTGTTTGAGATTCGCGTGCCTCTGGTCATGATTAGCTCGAACCTGTTCTGGATGACGTACGGTTTTGCCATACATAACTGGGTGATAAAGAGTACCACCTTTATCTATTTCGGGATTCTTGGCACGACGATTGTGCTGTGGTATAAGTATAGGATGGGCAACAACATACACGCGAAATAATGTTTCATAGTGTATCCATGAAACCAGAGATGGGTTCTCTTAATTCGCCAAGATGTATGTCGACATAAGCTTACATCAGCACCTTCGCTGAACGCAGGTCAGGCAGATGTCCAGCGTGCTCCACATTCCGATGAGATTTGACCGGTGATGGAACCTTTTTACTGTTGAGGTAATTTGACTTTGTCAGATTAGAATTGAGATGCAAGTAGAGCGTATAAATGTGACATAGTCAAACTAATCGCGGGATAAGAAGAGACGCAAAACGTACCAGAGCATCAGGGCGACCAAAGCGAAAAGCTCAAGGGCCGCACCAACATGACGGTCTGCTGGATAGTGGTGCAGGACATTAGAGGTATCGTAAAGGATTGCGCCGCCGGCGAGGGCAATCATCGCCACCGAAAAGAAGGTCCCAAGTCGAAAGCCGAAGACCACACCTGCAACAATCAAGATTAACGCAACGACGAATCCCCACTTCAACAGACCACCAAGGAAGGAGAAATCCTTGCGGGTGATTAGGACAATGGCGGTGAGCCCCCCAAAACCGAGAAGCGTCACGAGCGCCGCGCTTTCGATGACACCATCGGCATAGGATTGAGCGACGAATAGCAGCGGCACAAAGATGATGGCTTCGGCAGCGACGAAGGCAGTTAATGCTGTGTATTGCGCCGCCAAGGACCTGGTGCTGCGGGCAACTCGGCTGGCGAACCAACTCACAATGATAAACCCGCCCAATACTAGAAGCCAGGAGGTCCCCAACATTGTCTGTGCAATAGGCCGCGCAAGACCACTGCCGAAAAGGAGCATCTCAATGCAGGCGAAACCAACGAGCGCTCCCAAAAGGTGCAGGTAGGTTCGGGTGACAAAAGCAATCCGGACATCGTCACCGAGACTCGCCACGGGCATGTCCCGATGCGTACCGTAGGTCGTATCCATGGTGAAATCCCCCTATTACAAGTTTTAGAAAGTCGATTTCGGACATCGGTCGGTTGCATTGAAAGCACAACCGTATCGAATTACGATGGTTCCGACTTTTTAGATAGGCTCTTAATACAATCGGAAGGGTAAGGCGAATTTGCACTCATTCTTAACATGAGCCCGGTGGCTTTTATCGGCATTATCTCCACTCATCAATACAGACGCTATTTTGATAATCGCATCCCATCATCCGCCAATACCCATTTGTCTCCCCGCCAACGACGACCACATGAATATCACCCACGCGAAATATAGGTATCAACTCATCTTCCGCGGCTTTAAGCCGGGTGGCATAGGGTTCCTCCCCGTTTAACGCTCGTGGGAAGACGTAGTTCTCTATCAGTTGATAATCCCAATAAACGCCAGCAGACATTGTTGCGTTATCGTGCAGCCATCGGATCAGTTTTTCCTTGGTATCGAATCCGCCCCGATTAACAAATTGTCTCGCTGTGATTGGGTCCAATACGAGCGTGGGTGGATTGTGAGGATTCATCCCCCGCAGCATGTTGGTCACATGCTCGCGCCAGTGCTTCTCTCGCAGCCCCAGATTGAATGTGGTGGATCGACACCCCGTAAAGACACTTACCACGCTGTCTTCCGGTTTAAAGCCATGCTGCACATGAAATGGCTCCCACGGACTCCGTTCCTCATTCTCGGCAAAGGTGATGCTGTTATAAGCATAGCTGTTTCCCTGCGACCCCATATACGTCCGTCCCGGATCAGATCCGCCCTGCAGATTCTGAGACAGCAAACCGTATGCTCTCCCAATGGCAGCGTTGGCGTGATTGTACGGTCCCATCGCCCCGATTTCCCAGTTCATCCTAATTTCATGGCGAACCGGCCCATTCACCACCACCATGGCGGCCATTGAACTGGTCGTACTGCCTCGTGCGGTGACTCTAGTCGATGCCAGGGCGAGGATTACCGGAAAATACGCCGGGCTTGCGCCTGCCATCACCGCATTGATGGCAACCTTCTCCACCGTGTATTCCCAGGCTTCCCATGTCGACGTGGGCCGCATCTGGCCGACCACCTCATCCGGGCGATGACTCGTCCCCGCCAGCATCTGAGCCACCCGTTCTTCGGTTGGGAGGACAATTGGCAGCGTATCCGTCCACTGATTCTCCAAAAAGAGACGATGCAAGTTCTCCACCGTATCCGGTTTAACGAAGCGTGGCGTCGATCGATCAAAACTGACTTTTTGCGTGTCCGCTTCGTTCAGCGGCTGGGTCAGCGCGTCGATCACCTCCGTCATAACCGGGCGACCGGTGACAGAGTCGTTTCCGTCTATGTACGCCCGTAGCTCGGCCGGGGACTTGCCCATGACCGGCTGGGGGACGAAGACGAACCGCTGGTGCGGCATACCTTTCGCGTATGCAACCTGCTGAACCACGTCCTTGAAGGATTCCGTCTGGATGGAGGCTGTGGGAACACTGTACTCACTTTCCAGCGTGATGCAGTGCTCGGCGACCGCCGGCGCACACGTGCTTCAGTGGCCTACGGCGATGACCGCCGCATCTCCCTGCTGCTTGATTTCCTCGAACAACGCTGCATCTCGTTCCGTATACACGCCAGACTTTCGCCGGAATTCTGCCCTCACGTGCGGCATGTGCTCGGTGAACCAGGCCTGCATCTGCTGCATCAGAATGTCGCCATCGTCAAATCGGCAGTCGACTAGATACACCGTTTTGCCATCTAAGCGATTCAGCCGTGGTGTATCGTGGGCGGATAACCCATGGGGTTAAGGACCACGATTTTCTCGCTCCCGCTTGCAGTTAATCCAGCACTCCCTTGTTCCTGAATCTCTCCCGAAACCCGTCAATGTTCCCTGTCGCGTCAAAGTATAAAGGGGGAAGAAAGTATAATAACCTTTCTTCCTTGCCTTCCCTCTTTCTAAGTCTCGAAAGCATCTATAAGAAAGTGACATTTTCTTTTTTGGTTTTAGGTTCTGTTGACATTTCAAGGGAGCCATATAAGAGTGGAGACAAAGCTGAGAAATCCAAAATAACGGATAGCTAACTTCTCGAACCGAGAGAAGATGCGGCGATACCATTTTATCTTGTTAATGAAACATTCAACCCGATGTCCCTCTTTGTACAGATGTTTGTCGTAATCTCTTTGATCCACACGATGACTTTTGGGCGGTATCACCGCAATCGCTCCATTCGCCTCAATAACCGCGATAAAATTGTCGGAGTCATATCCCTTGTCTCCAATCACATACTCGCTTTTATATCCAAGTATCAACCCTTCTGCTTCCGCTATGTCGTTTCTTTGACCGGGCGTCAGATGTATTCTTAGGGGATTACCCAGGCCGTCAACGGTGATGTGATTTTTTGTACTGAATCCCCCGCGAGAGCAGCCTAACGCTTGGTTTTCAGTGCCACCCTTTTTTTTTCGGCACCTGCCGCACACGGGTGCGCTCGAATGATTGTACTGTCCACAATAAGCGACTCGATATCGGGGTCAGAGGCGAAGTGGTGGTGCATCTGTGTGAAGCCCCCTTTGTCGCACCACCGAGCAAACCGCTTATAGAGGGTGTTTACCATAGGTGTCTGGCAGAAGTCTCCATTGAGCACCGCTACGGGTCGCCCAGAGAACAGCTTCGATAAAGCGGCGTGTTGTCGCTTCGTTGCCAACATAGATGGTGGGACAAGTTAGAAGAAACGAGTATATCTTTTTCCATTGGTCATCGGGTAAGGTTATTGGCATCATTCTTCTATTATGCCACAACCTTATACTCAAATGTCAACAGAACCTAGTACCAGGCTGCCTTGTCCACTACGTTGCGCAGCGGCTCACCGGCGGCAAACCGACGCGCATTTTCGAGGATGACCTGAAATCGGCGCTCCGGGATGTTCTCTGCGTCCCTCAGTGCAACGTGAGGCGTCAGCAGGACGTTTGGCAGCAGCCACAGCCGGTGATCCGCGGGCAGGGGCTCCACCTCGAACACATCCAGCCCGCACCCGGCGATCTCACCGCGCTCGATCGCGTCCGCAAGATCATCGATTTTCATCGTCTTACCGCGACCGATGTTGATGAGGTAGGCCGTGTTCTTCATCAACCGAAAACGTTGAGCGTTCCACATCCCCTCGGTTTCCGGCGTGTGCGGCGTTGTCGCTATGACGAAGTCCGCGCTTGGGAGAAGGGCGTCCAGGTCTTCTGGCGTGTGCATCTCAACAAATGGGAGGCCATATTCCGGCCTTGGATCCACGCCGATCGCCGTCATGCCAAATTCTGTACATAGCCGGGCGGTCTCATGGCCGATGCCGCCAACGCCAACGATCAATGCTGTCGCTTCAGCAAGGTTGATGTACGGGATTTTGGGAGCATGGGCATCCCATCGCCGTTGTCGCTGCGCCTCGACGTAATAGGGCAGACCACGTGAGAGCGCCAGCAGAAACATCATGATATGGTGACTGATGTGGTCGGAGTAGATACCGCGCGGGTTGCAGACCACCACGGGGTGCTCGATCAGTTCCTTGTAGTAGTAGCCCGGAAAAGGGCCCGCATCCGGATTCTGAAGCCATCGCAGCTTTTTAGTGACCCGGAGCCCCTCGGGGGGCGCCCAGCCGTATGCCGCGTCGGCGTCGACGATCTCACGGCGTGCATCTTTGTCCGTCTCTGGCACGGCGACCCGATACTGGGAAAGGGTTTGCTGCAGGCGTGCGGCCCACTGCCGCTTGTAATCGTCCTGCGGCGGCATCATCACAAACTTGAGCATGGTACACGTTCCTCCGCAATCGTAAAGTTTTCGTACAAAACGTCTCATTTTCGGTAAAACACAATTTTTTTATTATACCACAATCTGTATCAGTCAGAACGATAGTATACAAATCGTCGAGGCGAACCCTTCGATTGGTGGGTGGTAGAGTAGTGAGTCGTAGCGGCGAAAAATCACCACTCACCTGCGTACCAATGTAAACCACCACCTTGACCAATCATGAAAAAATGATTGAATGCCCCATCCTAGGTCTGGGACATCTTATCGAAGATAAACCGTTACCCTTTCAAAGTTTCTTTCAACGCCAAGAAGTGCACCACTCCAAGCAACTTCTTTACCTCGTCAAAGCTCATCGCTTCTGTTGCCAGCCCATCCACACGTCCTGTCTGCTTCATCGTTTCACACAACTCCCGCATGGCGCGGGCGCAGACCATCAGTGACTCAATGGGACAAACGACAATCTTGTATCCAAGCTGCTCCAGTTCCTGCACGGACAGAATCGGTGTCGTGCCCCCGGTCAGCATATTGGCAAATAGCGGATAATGAACACGTTTTGGAATCTCTTCCAGTTCAGCGACGGACTGCGGGGCTTCGATAAATGCAATGTCAGCCCCGGCGTCGCAATAGCGGTTCACCCGTTCGATGGCGTCATTGAGTCCATTCATTTGGCGGGCGTCAGTACGAGCAAAGATGACAAAGTCCTTTTCCCGCTTTGCACGAACGGCAGCTTTAATTTTGAGCGCCATTTCCTCGGTTGGAATCACCTGCTTGTCCTCGAAGTGACCGCACCGCTTGGGCATCACCTGGTCTTCAATAATAATCCCAGCCGCGCCGGCATCCTTGAACGCCTCAATAGTGCGTTGGACATTGTGCAAGTCGCCGTGTCCCGTGTCACCATCGGCAATCACAGGGATGCCAACACGCCTTGCCATCCGCCGGACCGCATCCGCCATCTCGGTCATGGTCAGAAAATTCAAGTCCGGCAGTCCGAGCAACGACGCACTCGTGCCAAAACCGCCGATAAAAACCGTTTCAAAACCCATCTGCTCAACAACGAGCGCACTCAACACGTCATGCGCCCCGAGGCTGCGAATGATTCCCGTCCGGGAGAGCAACTCGCGCAAGTGTTTGGCTCCATTTGTATGGGTCATGGTTCCTCCTTGCCAAAATAGAGATGAGAAGAACAAGGGCAGATCTCTCCAGAGACGCCCGACCAGATTGATTCGCTTCTCCACAAAGGATAACCGAACTGCCAATATTTTAGCATATTTCCATGGTTTACTCAATATCAGTTTCAAATAGTAAGGCTTGAATTTTTAGCCGATTCGTGCTATACTGAGCGTAACGAATCGACGCCGATGAATCACGTTATCATGATGTACAACTAAATCATTTGAGGAGACCTGAATCAATGAAAAAATTGATTGCTCTTCTGTTTATTGCCTTTGCTCTCTTTGTATGGAGAGCGAGCGAAACATTCGCCGTGGATTTTTTGAAGCTTGAGCAGGAATTCAGTGGAAAAGGCTCGACGGGTGGATTTTTTAGCACAAACATTCATGTCGGATTTGACGCCGAAGGAAACATCTACGTCAGCGATGCAGATAGCCGGCTGATACAAAAGCTATCATCGACCGGCGAGTTCATCATGCAGATCCCCAAAGAGAAGACCGTGGACAACATACTCAGGAAACCGGGTGACATTACCGCCGACGGGGATGGAAACATCTATGTCGCTGATATAACAGCACACCACATCGAGGAAACTGCGGAACCCAAGATTTATCTGTTTGCCCCGTGTGTTTACAAGTTCAGCCCGAGCGGGGAATTGATCCACACCTATTTTGTGGATGCGGTCAATGTACGTCCAAAGTACGTTTTACCCGCACGCCTGATTATCGACGAGGAAGGGAAGACAGCATTTGGGATTCAGCCGAAAGGGCACGATCGAGAACTTCTCGTTGATGTCAATAGCCAAAACCAACTCTACGTGCTTGATCGGAAAAACGCAACGGTTCACAAGTTTGACGCAAACGGAGAGACATTGATAGAGTTTGGACGATACGGCGCCGGCAACGGCGAATTTGACAGCGATGCTTCGGACATTGAGATTGATATCGAAGGAAATGTGCTAATTGCAGATACAGGCAACCACCGTGTAGTCAAGTTTGACGCAGAAGGGCAGTTTATGTTGAGCTTTGGCGAGAAGGGGCGCGGTGATGGGGAATTCATTAAACCCATTGTGATCTCTGCTTTAGGGACAGGCGAAATTCTGGTTAAAGATGCCAGCCAGTTCAAACGGTTTTTGGGAAGCCCACTGGCAAATTTCCTGGAGGTTATTTCTCCATCGGGACAAGGACTTGCCGATGTGTATCCAACGGGCACAGGACTCATCGATTCGGTCATTGATACCGTTCGCTCGCGGTCTCCCTTACTCAATCAAGATTCGCAACGGTCTGATCTGGACTACCTACATCGGCGCATTCGTTTGCTTGAGGAAGCAGAATATCGCCGCTACCTCAATGAATTTGCTGATGAAGAAGACGATGAAGATGAGAACAAAAAAGAGGAGGATGAAGATCTCAAAGCAAAGACGATTCGTGAGACAATCTATCACAACGTCATTGCGCGAGTCCAGCGATTTGATAGTGCGGGCAGGTACAGAGGCCATGTAATCTATGAAATAGACAGGCAGAGCGCAGAAGATCACGATCTCGTTTTCCTCGCCCTGGATGTATTAGGTCACATCTACCTTCGCGATGAAAGTGATTTGACCATTCGCCAATATTCCATCGAAGGGTTTACGATCAAGCCGTCACACATGAATGCGATTTATAACACCAGGGCAATCAACGTTGACAATGATTTCACGGAAGATTATGAAGATATCGATGCCGAAGCTGACGTTGATGATAAATTGAATCAGTTGCGGTTGAGCAACTCCTTCCTCTGGACGTATAACCTTTCGGAACGCTGGAACTTGACGTTTGTTGATGTTTTCATCTATGGAGAGCAGGATGAACGCTATATCACGCCACCGAAGCAAGAAGATAGCTACAAGTTCGATACAGAAACGCTGACGAATACCTTCGCAGCGAATCTGAAATTTATTACAAACCCCAATCCCTACCGCTACAAGGAGCTTAATCTGTACGCTGAACGGATTGACGGCACAACAGAGCTCCATCAAAACGCTATCTTTCAAGATCTGAACAGACAAGGTCAGGAGGGTGAGGGTGATGCAAGTTCCCTGGCTGTGGGACTAAATTGGGATGTACTTACGAACGTCAATCTATGGCTGGAATACTCAGATCTCAATCCAGCGCAAACCAGCCGTAACTTTGTTCGCCGTTTCTTCGATGTTTCAGGCAATCTCTACGAAGTCTTTAGCAGCCGCAATCAGGCAAAACAGTATTTAGGTGAATTGACGATTAAGTTTTGAAGCCTTCATCAGCCAGATTCAGAGGAGAAAATCATGGATACCGTAAACGACTTTGACTTCAAACGAAGAAAGTACATGCCAATTTTTCCAAGAGCAAGCGGAAAGCCCACCATTTACATCGAAGGCTATCCTTCGGAGGACAATGAACCCATGTCCGCAACAGGATTTCATGACGAGCAGATTACCACGCTCAGCGACCAACTCAAGCGGTACTTTGGGGAGGCGAACTTCGTTTATGTTGGCGTTGATAATTTTGTCTACTATCGGGAGGGAGCCCTTAGAAAATTCGTGGCGCCCGATATTTACGTCGTCTTTGGTGTCGAGAAGTTTCCCCGACAGCGAAGTTTTTACACCTGGGCGGAAGGGATTGCCCCTGCGGTTGTGTTTGAGTTTCTTTCCGACTCAACAGCGGCTCACAATCGCGGCGACAAGATGAGACAATACCTAGTTGACATCGGGGTTGGTGAGTATTTTATCCATCAACCGGAAGGCGACAAGCACCCAGAGTTTCGCGGCTGGCGTCGAAGTCCGTCCGGTGAAATTGAGGAAATTGCCCCCGATGCCCAAGGCGGATTGTTTAGCCGTGTCCTGAATCTCTGGCTCCGCTGGGAAGATTAACCGGACGGACTTCGGCTGCTACGCCCGTATTTGCCCGATGGAACGCCAATCACAACCTCCCACGAAGAAGCCCAACGCCGACAACAGGCGGAAGCGATTGCCGAAGAAGAAGCCCAACACCGACGACAGCTTGAATCCGAATTAGAACAACTCCGTGCCGAACTCGCTGTCCTACAGGGCGAAGAATCCCAATAAGATCCAAACAAAGACGCAGATGCAAACGACACAATTTCCATTCATACGGGTTTCAGGTACACCCTACGAGATGGGCACCCAACATGGCGAACAGGCAAAGCCTTAAATCGATTGTTTCCTCGATCTGCCCATCGGTAATCGAGATCGGGAGGACATTCTGAGTCGCACAGATGCTTTTGCCCCGCTCTTTGAAAAATATGTCCCCGATCTTGTTGAGGAAATACGCGGGCTCGCTGAAGGGGCACAGATCTCGTTTAAGGAAGCCCTACTCCTTTGGAAAATTCTATGTCGGCTGCGGTAATCCGTGCCAGAGACAATTTCATACTTACGGCATCAATGATGCGTGATGCGTAGAACCTAAACAATTTTTCAAATGAAAGGAAAAAACAATGTCCAAAAAACAGAAACGATTCATCAAACTTTTCGTCCTCACCTGTTCGGCAATGGTGCTGATCACGCTGACGGCAACGTGGACGATCACGCAAGAATCCGACTGGTATCCCTCCAAATGGGGGAAAGACGATCAACGCGGCGCGGCAAACCTCTTGACACCTGTGAAGGTCTTAGAGGCTGCCAGCCTGATTAAGGAAGGAAAGGTTTACCAGTTAGGTCGAGTCTACGAAGCTGGCATACCGTTGTTCGGTACACGCCACTTCAGTTTGCAGATTCCCCAAACTTCGGGCCCGCTCGGTGAGAATAAAATCACATGGCACGAGGAAATTGTCAGTGGTGAAATAGGCCAGGTTGGGACCCAATTTGATGGATTAGGTCACGTCGGCATCGGCGATCTCTACTACAACGGGTTTAATCGACACGAGTTTGCCAAAGCTGGGGGGCTGACGAAACTCGGTGTAGAGCATGCCGGCGTCTTCGTCACCCGTGGGGTGTTAATTGACGTTGCCGGCTACAAAGGCGTCGAGTACCTGGAGGGTCGCTACGAAATCACCGCCGCCGATCTGAAGGGTGCACTCAAAAATCAAGGCGTTGAGATTACGCCAGGCGATGTTGTCGTGATTCATACCGGATGGGGAAAGAAATTTTGGATGACGGATAACGATCGATACAACGGGTCGGAGCCCGGCATCGGTCTGGAAGCCGGTCAGTATTTAGTTGACCAACAGGTTGTGATGACCTGCGCGGATACATGGGGAATCGAAGTGGTCCCGAATCCCGATAAATCGCTGGCGTTTCCTGTTCATCAACTGCTTTTGGTGGAAAATGGTATGTACAACCTTGAGAACATCATCACCGAGCAGCTCGCCACGGATAAGGTCTACGAATTCGCCTTTATCTATGCGCCACTGAGACTCAAAGGTGCAACCGGCTCGCCGGGCAATCCAATTGCCATTCGGTAGAATGAGGAAAGGAAGAATTGGAAGGAGGGACGGCAATCCTTCCATCCTTCCAATCACTTCACGTTTTGCGGGTTGCGGTGAATGTATAATACTCATACAACAATTTTACAGGTTGACAGGTGGGTAGTATAGGATAATAATTCGGCATGTTGGGTAGTATTTGTGCATGTAGCGACCAGGTGCAGCTTAACACCTGTCCCAACTTCTGTCAAGTCACAAGTTCGTAAACCATGATATTCTCCCACTTGTTCTTCGATCGGTGGGTGCCAACACGCTCCTTGAAGCGATTCACAACGGCCAATCCCGCATCTCCGATCATCGCTTCCAGATTGGAGATTGCTTTTGTGCCGGAGGCATCCGCGTATCCGATTAGAAGATGCCCCCCTGCTTTGAGATAGCCAGGAACCTCGCGGAAGAACGTCCGGAGTGTGCGCTGTTTCTCATCGTGGATGGCGATTTCCGCCCGACTCCGTACTCGTGAGACCACCCACGGGGCGTTGAAAATGATGAGGTCAAAACAGAGTCCGGATACCGGCTGGAAGAGATCCCCCGCTGGCATGACATTGATTTGTGAAGGAAAACTGTGAATATCGCTGAAACGCTGGACGTTCAACCGACTTGTTGCAACCGCCTCGGGCAGCAGATCTGAGGCGTAGATTCTCGCAGCTTGATTGCCCAATTCCTGCGCGGCGAGTAGGGTGAGAGACCCGCAGCCACAGCCCATATCGAGCACTGTCGCTTTGGGCGGCAGGTACACGTTGACGCTTCGCAGCCCATGCTGAAAGAGTCCGATCGTTTCTTGAGAATGGGGTGGAAGTACATTTTCTGACGCAAGCAGTGACATACCGAGGGCGTGAACCGGATAGGTTTCTGCGAGGGCGTTTTGGATTTTCTGGAGCGTGACAATGGGGATTAAGAATGGACACGCCTCGTTTGCCCTCGGATTTTCCCCGACCAACTCCAAGAGATATGGCAGGTCTGGTGGCGGGTCTACCTGCAAGATGCCGGTTTCATCTGCCCAGCACATCAAGCGTGACGTTGGGTCTGCCTGTTCTTGCACCGATGTGCGTCTGGAATTCGATTTGGTGTTCCGTTTCCCTTTTGATCGCTGCGATGGACGAGTCAACTCTTTCTGTTTCCGCTCGATATATGTCATCACTGCTGTCACTTGTTCCCATTCACCCGACAGAATCGGCACACCACCACGCCGAAGGTGGGTGAAGATCCGATTCAGGCGCCCGAGCTCGTGGCTTGTGAATAGCTTCAGCGGGGCGTCGTCGGGGGCAATCTCTCGAAATTGCGTCGGTACGTAAATATCACCGATGCCGTTGACTCGGTAGAATGGCGACATAGTATTTCGTAAAACGTGATGCGTAAAACGTAAAGACCCTGCGCACTAACTAACCAGCCAGAATATACCGAACTACAAAAAGCAGGGCGAAGAGATAGATCAGCCAATGCACCTGTTTTCCTTGACCGCTTACCAGTTTCAGAAGCGTGTAGGAGATAAACCCAAACGCGATTCCCTCTGTGATGCTGAAGGTGAGGGGCATCATCAAGAGCGTCAAGAATGCAGGGATGGCCTCTGTCACGTTGTCCCAATCGATGTGGACAACGTTTTTGAGCATCAGGCTCCCAACGATAATCAGCGCGGGAGCGATGATAGGATAGAGGAACGCATTTTCGCCAATTTGGCACCCCGCCCCGACCATCTTGATGAGTGGGTTGAAGAACAACGCGAGCAGCATCAGTGCCGCCGTCACCATGTTGGTTAAGCCGGTGCGACCGCCCACAGAAATCCCCGACGCACTTTCGATGTAACTAGTGACGGTTGATGTGCCGAGCAGCGCACCGGCGCTTGTGGCAACCGCATCGGACAGCAGCGCCTGTCGCGCTTTCGGTAATTTGCCATTGACCATCAAGCCCGCTTATTGACTGACACCGACTAGTGTTCCGACAGTATCGAACAGATCCAGGAAGATGAAGATAAAAATTACCGAATTCATTTTCTGGTCTACGAGAATGTTCGGGATTTGGAGTTTAAGGAAGGTGGGACCGATGGACGGCGGAGTGTCAACAAAGCCTTGAAATTTAACCATGCCGGTGATGAGCCCAACAACCGTTGAAGCGAGGATGCCGATCAGGATTGCACCGCGCACTTTTAGGGCGAACAGGATAGCGATCACGACTACTCCGAATAACGAGAGCAATGCCGGAGGCGATTTCAGATCGCCGAGGGTGACATAGGTCGCCGGATGGCCAACGATAAGCCCTGCCCATTCTAAGCCCACAAGTGCGATGAGCAACCCAATTCCAGCAGGGATAGCGTTCCTCAACGAAACAGGCAGAATAGTCATCACCTTTTCACGCAGACCGACAAAGAAGAGCAGAATAAACAGCACACCTGCAATAAAAACGGCACCGAGCGCGTTTTGCCACGATACACCGAGGGTGAGACAGACCGTGAAGGTGAAGTAGAAGTTATGTCCCATCCCCGGTGCAAGGGCAATGGGATAGTCGGCGAGGAGTGCCATCAGCACCATTGCCAATGCACTTGTGATGCAGGTTGCCGCCATTACTGCACCCGGATCCATCCCCGCTGCTGACAGCACCGCCGGCTGGACGAAGATGATATACGAAAGTGTCATGAACGTTGTGCAGCCTGCAACGATTTCACGTTTGACAGTTGTTCCTGACTCTTGTAAGTGGAACAATTTTTCGAGCATCAGTTACTTCCTTGATGATTATTCAAGAATCACTTTTCTAAATGTTAGCGATACCCTACGCTGCCTCTCATACGTTTGACCAGTCCATGTATCGGATTTTCTGGGGGCGATACCGTGCAACCATCCATACCTAGCTTCATCTTTCAACACAATAATACTTCTTGGTGCAAGCCAGACAGGAATCTTTTTTGCCTTGTCCCGTTTGTTTGTAAAATCCATAATACAACCTGAACCCAAACTCAAAGAGACAATCATATTCGCAAAACAAGGTTCGCAATCAATGTGACTGGAAATCCCTTGCCCTGGCTCGTACTCATTGACAATAACCTGATCTGGTTCTGCTGCCATGTAATCATCTTCGTACAGTTTTCGACCAAGTTTTTGCAGCCACTCTGGTAACTGACCAATACGCATATCATGATTGACCTTCCGCGCTTTATAGTCGTACTTGAAACCATAATGCTGAACACGCCGCTTTAGATCTTCGAGCCATTGGTGTTTGTCAATCTGATCTAACAACCAATTATGCTCGCTTTTATCAATGTAGTCTTCTATGTATTTGAATCCTCTGATTGCATCAATAACTTCCTTATTGTTTGGAGAAGGTTGTGGCAGAGGAGATTGTTGGTCAGTAAGGGTAAAGAGGTCTAGTTGTGCCATTGGTCTGCCCTCCTTAAGTCGATTTTATCCGTTGAAAAGTATATCATAGTAAACATTGGCATTTCGAGGTAAACTAGTTGTTAGACTATCATAACGAAACCGCTGGATATTTGATTGGGTTACTACACTTCTGAATCCCGAAAGGTTAGCTTTGAGGGTTTCCCAATTTGCGCGCAGTGATGAGGAATTGGGATTCTGATACACTATGCACATATTATGTTTACTATATTTTTCCATAACCTGAACTATTACATCAGATAAGTCATTGATGTTTAACGTCCGGCTTGCAAGGAAGTAGCAGAAGTTAAAGATAATCGGTATCTTATCATCCCATGTTAGAGAAGTATCCAATAGCTCAGTCAATTGGCTGTAGTCGCTAATTGTTTCAAATCTGCTAAAGAAGGAACTTCCATATTGATTAGGACCATATTGGTCGATTTCCTGTGCCTTATTACGCATTGCTCGTGAATACTCAACTCCTAAATAAATGCTGTTGAGCATCCTTGCAAAAGTCCAAAACGCAATACCTGAAGTTAATGGCCCACACCCAAAGTCAATAAAAACAATTTTATTGATTACCGATATGAAGTGAGTTCTAAAGAACCATGCATGAAGACGAAATATATGATAAGAGCTGACAAGGTGCATAGGCATATAATGAGCGCAATAAATTAACACCTTATCTTCTGGAGTAAGTCCATTAAAGGGCTCATCAATATTGGTTCTCCCTCGGTCCAGGATGATTTCTCTATGGTAGGTTTCACTTCTATTTTTCACCTCGTTTTGCCATGCTTGCGTCGGCGGATGATTGTTAATTGGCTGTTTGACCAGATTTTCAAACAATCCGCTTAGACTTCCACTGAACGCATATCTATTGCCTGAATAGTTTTGTATGTAGCGCATGTTTTGGACTTATCCTCTACCTTACTTAAGGTTGCCTGTTTTGCGTCAACTGCTCCAATAAATTCTCCAATCCCGGACTCAAAACAACAGGATATTTTTCCGCTTCTGTCAACCTTTTATAGGGTTCAGGCAATTTCGCTAGCTCAGCCTTCGCTTTTACCTGCATTTCCGCTGAGTCAGGGAATGAATAGACTAACTCTCCCTTACGAACCACCGGCACTAGCAGCGGCTCGCTTCCCTGCAAATCTTCATCCCAGAGGCTGATCACATCTTTAATGTAGTTTCCGTCAGCATCGCATAAGCGATGGAGCTGCTTCCTACCCGGAAGGGTTGATTTGCTTGTGTCTTCGCTTAATTTCATCGTGCTGGTCGCTTCCTTGCCCTCGATCCGCTCGACATGCTTGTAGACGCCAGGCAGCGCAGATGGACCGCCTTCACCCGTCAGCGAATTAAAATTCGCCCCCGTCGCCAAACGGGTACCGACGCCAAAGCCGTCAATCGGGGCGCCTGCTTGTAGTAATCGATCAATCTGAAATTCGTCGAGATCGTTGCTGGCAAAAATTTCGACGTCGTTGAATCCCGCCTCATCAAAGATCTCTCTCGCTGCCTTGCTGAGTGTGAGCAGATCGCCGCTGTCAAGCCGAACCCCTCTCAGCTGTTCGCCCCTTGCCTGCATCTCTACCCCAACGATGCAGGCGTTTTTTGCTCCCTGAATCGTGTCATAGGTGTCAATTAGCAAGAGGGTGTTATAGGGAAAAGATTGGGCATAATCGCGAAACGCCTCTAACTCGGACGGGCGGTCCAGAATGAATTTGTGCGCGATTGTCCCGACGTAAGGGATATTGAAGTATTGCCCGGCGATCACCAGGGACGTCCCAGCGGCGCCACCGACGAATGACGCCCGTGCTGCCAAGATGCCGGCATCTCGCCCATGCGCCCTTCGCGCCCCGAAATCGAAGCAGGTTCGTCCGCGCGCCGCATGAACGATTCGCGCCATCTTCGTGGCAATCAATGTCTGGAAATTCATCACACTAAGAAGATAGGTCTCGAAGAACTGCACGTCGATCGATCGACCCTTAACGTTGATCAGCGGCTCGTTGGCGAATACGGGTGTCCCTTCAGGTACTGCGGAGACATCACCATCAAATTTGAACTCGCTCAGGTAATCGAGGAAATCATCGCTCATATCCGGCGTTGCCTTGCTTTCCTTCAACCACCTCAAATCTGCATCCGTAAAGCGCAGGTTCAAGATGTAGTGGATAACCTGCTCTAATCCTGCCACTATCAGATACTCCCCCTGCGGGATGGAGCGGACAAAGTAGTTCTCAGTGCAGATTGCGTTGTTCCCACTGTCAAAATCCGCCTTGCCCATCGTGAACTCGTAATAGTCCGTGAACAACGCCATATTCGATTCGGTGAGGAGTCCGGATTGGGGTGCTTTCGCCATAGTCATTGTGCCTTTTTTGCAAAAAATACGAGTTTTTTCACTTGTGGGTGAAGTAAAATATGTCCGATTTTCGGACGAGCACTGCCAGTTGAGATGAGCGAAATCCCGCGTAGCGGGGCTTGTTTTTAAGGACATGCACCCCCTGAACAAGTAAGTCCGTCCTCAAATCATCTCATAACGAATATCAATGCTCATTCTACCCTCCAAGGCTTCGGTGAGTATTGTAAGCAATTCCTCATCACAACCGTTCTCTGCGAGGAAACCCAGGGTCTCTGCGTCAATATAATAATCCTGATCCTCGACGCCTTCCTCCTCAAGGTTATCAATGAGAAGCTGCACTTGATCTTCGGTAATCATCCCGAGTCTCTGGTCATTTTCGAGGTCTATTAGTCTATACATTTGGTTCATATGAACTCATTGCGGGTAGTTTCTTGGAAGTCTAATAGAGCGAAGGGAAGCATCTCTTCTTAAGGTGCAAGAGATGCTTCCCTTCGTTGAGGCTGACGGGAGAAGCGCGCGTTTTACTCGCTATAAGTTCTATTATCTCCAAAAGTTTACATTTCGCCCAAAAAATGCGGCATAAATCTGTGCGCCTCAAATGCTTTATTATTATGGAAAGCTGACATTACTTACCTCAAGTTGATTGTCACGTTAATAATGTACCTCGATTTGGTCAGACTTGCAACCCTATTTTTTACTTGACACGATCGCAGATTTCAGTCAAAATAGAATTCCGTTATCTTACCAGAAAGGCGGTCTATAACAATGAGTGAGCAACTCTTTATCAGTCACACCTTTACGGAACCCGGTGGTTTCACGTCCGGTATTGAAGGACCTGCTTGCGATGCTGAGGGCAATCTCTATGCCGTCAACTACGCACGTCAGCACACAATTGGGAAGGTCACCCCGGAAGGGCAATGCAGTGTATTCGTCGAACTCCCTAACGGCAGCATCGGGAACGGTATTCGTTTCAACAGTGCAGGTTTCATGCTCATCGCCAACTACACGAACCACAATATCCTCAAGGTCGATATGAATACGCGAGAAATCCGCGTTTATGCGCACGAGTCAACCATGAACCAGCCGAACGATATTGCCATCGGCGCCAACGATATCGTCTACGCCAGCGATCCGGATTGGGCTGAGTCCACGGGGCAGATTTGGCGTATCGACACCGATGGGAAAGTCACTCGCCTCGAAGCGGATATGGGAACGACTAACGGCATCGAAGTTAGCCCCGATGAGCGCACCCTCTACGTCAATGAGACCATGCAGCGCAACATCTGGGCTTATGATCTGTCTGCTACAGGAGAAGTCAGCAATAAGCGTTTGCTGATTCAGTTCCCCGATTTTAGTATGGACGGTATGCGCTGCGATATTCAAGGCAATCTCTATGTGACGCGCCACGAGAAAGGCACCGTGGCCAAGGTTTCCCCGCAGGGTGAGGTGATTCTGGAAGTTGAACTTGGCGGAAAGCGTTGTACCAACCTTGCTTTCGGTGGACCCGATGGTCGCACCTGCTATGTGACCATCGCAGATCGGGGGAATGTCGAATATTTCCGCACAGATCTACCAGGTCGAAGTTGGCAGCTTTTCAAGGAGGTTAAATGATAGGTTATTCAAGGATATCCGGTATCGTCCTGTTGATGCTGCTGAGTATCAACCCAGGGCTTATCGCGAAGGAAGGCGACGAGTTAATTGGGAAACCTGCTCCGGAATGGGGGGTGCTGGAGTGGATGAATTCACAGCCGCTCAAGCTGAAAGAGTTAGAGGACAAAGTGGTTCTCATTCGTTGGTGGACGGAGACATGCCCATTTTGTACCCGTAGCGCACCCGCGCTGAACGAATTTCACGACACCTTCGAGGACAAGGGTTTGGTCGTGATTGGGATGTACCATCCGAAACCGCCCGGTCCGCGTCGTCAAAAAGTGCGCGAGCAGGCGGTGAAGCGACTCGGCTTTGAATTCCCGATTGCGCTGGATATGGGTTGGAAAACGTTGATACGTTATTGGCTGGCTGATTACAGACACCGATGGACCTCAGTCAGCTTTCTCGTCGATAAGCGGGGAAAGATTCGCTATATCCATCCGGGCGGTGAGTATTACAAAGGAGAGGGCGAAACACGGACGGAAGCCCAACGGGATTATCACGAGTTGAAAGCGATGATTGAAAAACTCATCGCGGAACCTTCTCAGTCCAAAGCTGAATCGTCGGATTAGTGGATTGAACCTTGGTCAGCGGAAAGCGTGCACCATCGGACGGAGGCTGACCTTCCGCCGACGGTTCATCATCTATGTCGTAACAATGGACGGCAAAACGATGGAGATTGTCAACTTTGAACAGGTAGGGATGCAGTGCACAGTTTACTTATCCAGCGAAAGCCGGAATACCCCCTCTGCCGCTGTGCCGATGTAGAGTGTTGTCCCATCAAGTGCAAGTAACCTGACAATGCGTTGCATCGGAGCAACCCGCTCCCACGAATCCGATTCCTGCGCCAAGCGGAAGATCCCACGAGAGCTGGTCCCATAGAGCGTTGTGCCATCGACAAGCTGCATCTCAATGTCGCCATCGGATAATCCGGCGACGATTGACGTCCATGTTTCGCCGCCATCTGTCGAGCGAAAAACCCCATCTCGCGGCCCGGCGACATAAATCGTCCTGCCGACGAAGGCCAAATCATGAGTACCGGTTTGCTGCTCCCAATTTCGCATGTTTTTTCTCACATCCGTCCACGAATCGCCTTCGTCAAACGAGCGGAACAGTTTCCCATTATTTGCGCTAACGTAGACGGTTTTACCTGACACAGCCAACGTTCCCCATTGCAAATCCTTCAGTCCGAGGTCTGTCCACAGGTCCTCCCCGACTTTCCACCGATAGAGCCATTGTCCCTGCCCCATTTGCGCGATGACGTAGAAGGTCTCTCCGGCGTCCACCAATTGATCAACGGTATACATCCTGTTCTTAGCTGATTGCATTTTCGTCTGAATTGGCATCCATGAGTTTCCGTCGTCTGCCAAGCAATAAATTCCAGAAGTTGATGGGTTCCACCTGTAGTTGGTTTCGTTCGTCCCTGCATAGAGTTTTCCTCCCGAAACTGTCAGCGTCGCCCCATTACTGGCAACCAATCCATCATTCACCGCCACCCACGAATTCCCACCATCCGCTGATTTGACGATACCATCGCCTGTTATAGTATAGAGTGCGTTTCTGAAAAATACCAAGCTATCAATCCAAGTATTGATGATGCCGGTGTTGATTTTCGTCCACGATTCTCCACCATCCATCGAGCGGAAAACTCCATCGTCGGTGGCGACGTAAAGCGTCTTCTCAGATAAGGTCGCTATGGAGAGGGGGGTTTGATTGGTCAAACCGGTGTTAAACATCGTCCATGAGTTACCGGCATCAGTTGAGCGAAACACCCGACCATCGGGCGAACCTGAGCCGATGTAGAAGACCGTGTTTCCCACCGCCGCCAATTCGCCGCTGAAATGCTGCATCAATTCGGACTTAATTGACCTCCAGAAATTGCCTGTATCCGTTGAGCGGAAAAGTCCACCGTCCGCCGTGGCTGCATAGAGGCTGTTTTCAGAGATAGCGAATGAGACGATTTTTTTAGATACGGCGGTGAGTTTTGTCCATGCAGATACAACGGTAAGTTTTGTCCATGAATTCTCGCCGGCTTTGAGGCGGAACATGCTGTGGGGAGTTTTTGCGAAAAGCGTCCTTCCACTCACCATCAAGCGTCGAATATCTCGGTAGATTAATCCGTCGTTGATTGGCGTCCACGATTCGCCGTCATCATCCGAGCGAAAGACACCCTTTTCAGGTCTTCCAATGTAAAGCGTATCGCCGATGAACGCCACTGCATCAATCCCTCGATCCTTCCTGATCCACGTCAACTGCTGCCACGAGTCGCCGCCGTTGGTCAAGTAGAAAAGGTCGCCGCCTGTGCCGGCATAGAGGGTGTTTCCCTTTTGCGCCAACGCGAAGACGGTGGGAAGCATGTTGTTCTCATAGACCCGCAAACCGTTGTTGGCGTGCACCCACGTTTCACCGCCATCCGTTGAGCGGAAGATACCACCTTCTACTGCTCCGGCAAAGAGTATTCCTTCCGGCGTCGCGTGCAGGGCCATAATTGCTCCACCGTAAGGTCCGTTGGTCTGCGTCCAGCCAATTTTATCCGATTCTATATCGTTCTGTGAATCCGACGTAGCCTCCCAAACCGAACCATCTTCCCGATTTCCATTTCCCGCCGCTCCTGCATTCGACGCCCCTGCCCGATTGACCTTCGAGAACTTCGCTACCGGCATTTCAATTATCGGTGCATCAACGATTTCAACCATCGTCGCCGATTCGGGCGCATCAAGGCTGTAAGGCAACTGAAATCTTGCAGTCTTAACCCCCAAGCCGACAAGCAACGTGACCACGGCACAAGTGGTTTGCTCGTTGGCCCAGAAGTCAACGGGACGTTGAGGATTCGGCGCATAATCTCTTGCGTCAAAGCCGGTGGAAGTTGGAAGCCTCCCAAGGTTTCTTCAATCATCGTCAATTCCTCCTTCAAGCGAATTCGGGCGCGATAGAGTCGATCTCTGATGGCGCCACATGACGTACCGATGAACCGTCCAATCTCGTCGCAGGTCATCCCCGCCATGTAGTAAAGTGTCAAGACGGTTCGTTCACTTTCGGGGAGACTTTCGAGCGCATTGTGAATCTCCTCACGCACACGCGCATCAGCATACTTCGCCCATGACTGCGCGTTCATCTCCCCCTTGACCCTATCGAATGATTCAGTTCGTAGGCGATTTTGCCGAAGCCAAGAGATACAGCACCGTGCGGCAATCACGTAGAGCCAGCCGGGGAAGTGTACCGGATCTTTGAGCGTCGATAATTTCTGGTATGCCTTGAGATAAGGTGTCCTGCGTGATTTCTTCGGCGGTGTGGAAATCGCCGAGTTTGCGGCAAGCCAGGGCGTGGACAGATCCTTTGTACTTATCCACCAGAAAACCGAAAGCGGATTCGTCGCCCGCCAATGTGCGTTGAATCAATCCAGCGTCATGAAGTGCCATTTTCTATCTCCCGGTGTCATCATCAAGATTCAGGATACATTTGCATCCCCGCGTATCAAGACCTCGCTACGATAGAGCAAGTACGGAACACAGATCTGCGTTCCCTAATCATGTCTTTCTGTTTATAATGACGCACATTTGCAACAGATCATCAGATGGCCGATCCGTTTTTTGATCTTGATTTCCATTTGACTTGATGCTAAACTGAGAACCAAAAATTTCACATAAATATTTCCATCGGAGTAAATTTTCGGCTCTCGTGACGAAAAGACTCAGCGAGGAGGAGGAGCCCATGAGCAAATTAGCGATTCAGGGCGGCGACAAAGCCATCACTTTAGACCAAAGTGAGGCTTCGCAGTGGCCCATTATTGATGACGAGGTCACCGCAGCCGTCGTCAACCAATTGCAAAGTGGGGAGATCTCGTTTTCAGATACCATCTACAAATTCGAGGAGGAGTTTGCCGCTTATCACGGCGTCAAGTATGCCCTGGCGCACAACAACGGGACCGCTTCGATTCATGGGGCACTGTTCGGGATTGGGGTTGGGCCGGGTGATGAAGTCATCACCCCTGCTGCAACGTTTTGGGGGACGTATATGCCCATCCTCTCCTGTCAGGCGATTCCGGTTTTCTGCGATATTGACCCGTTCACCGGCTGCGCTGACCCAGAAGATATCAAGCGACGAATCTCTCCCTACACGAAAGCAATCATTGTCGTCCATCTCGGCGGGATGCCAGCGGAGATGGACGACATTATGGAAATCGCAAAGTGTCACAATATCTTCGTGCTTGAAGACTGTTCGCACGCTCACGGCGCGACCTACAAAGGCAAAAAGGTTGGGACAATCGGAGATGTAGGATGTTTCAGCATGCAAGCGGGAAAACTCTTGCCGAGCGGCGAAGGTGGGGTGATGATTACGGATAATCTGGAGTATTCCGAGCGGGCAATCTGCCTCGGACACTACGAACGCATTCGCGATCTTCCCGACGAGAAATATCGCAAGTATGCCAAGACCTGCTTTGGATACAAATACCGCATCGCCCCAATTTCCGCCGCCATTGCTCGTGTCCAACTACGGCATCTTGATGAGCGTAACAAATGCCGGGACGACAGCGTGATGTACCTGATGGACGGCATTGCAGAGTGTCCGGGAATCTATCCGATCAAGCCTTCGGCCGATAGCTTCCGCGGGTATTACAGTCGCCCCTACGTCCGCTATGTCCCTGAAGAACTCGGCGGATTGCCGAAAGAGAAATTCATCGAAGCGTTGCAGGCAGAAGGCGCAAACGTGAATAGCGGTGCACCGGGAGGCAGCGACCACCTGTCAGCGGTGTTCCAGGAACGGAATCACCCAGCTTTCACTCGCCCTGAAAATAAACGGGAAGTGAAATATCAGAAAGGAGACCTGCCCGTTTCTGAGAACCCACGTGAAGATCTGTTCACCATTCCGGTCTTCCCCAGAACCGGCAAGGCGCTGTTAGACCAGTACATCGAAGCCTTTGGGAAGGTTGCGACCCATGTTGCGGAACTCGTTTGAAAATGAGAAAGAGCGTAAAACCTGAAACGTAAAACGTGAATTTCTTACGTTTTACGCATTACGTTTTACGTTTCGTGATTTCTCGATTGCCTGCAATTAGCAGTACATCAGTCCATCAGCCGTAAAGCTGCGCAACATATTCGGCGTAACCGTTGTAGAGCAGCGTCGGGCGTCTTTTCCATGTGAAGGCTGGGCCTCGACCAATCATCCGTTCCGAGGCTTGTGACCACCGTGGGTGAGGCACGTCGGGCTCAACATTCGCCTCAAAACCGTATTCGTTCGGTTGAAGGCTGTTCCAGAACGTCTTCGACTGATAGTTGAGAAACTCAATTTTTACGATGGATTTGGCACCCTTGAAGCCGTACTTCCACGGCACCACTTCGCGGATGGGGGCACCATGCTGTTTTGGAAGTTCGTGACCATAGATACCGATGGCAAAAAATGCCAGTTCGTTTGCCATTTCGTCAGTGCGGAGACCTTCTGTATACGGCCACGGAAGCCGAGACAAGCTAAGCCCCGGGCCTTTGGTAATCTTTGGGTTGTAAAACGAGATGAAGCGAACGAATCTCGCCTCTGACATCGGTTCGACATCATCAATGATCCGCTTCATCGGGAAGCCGAGCCATGGAACAACCATTGCCCACGCCTCAACACAACGGAAGCGATAGACCCGCTCCTCAAGGGGAAATTTCTTCTTGATGTCGTCCATGTCATAGGTGCGAGGATTCCGGACTAAGCCGGTGACCTCTACTTTCCAATTTTCGGTCGGCAACGCCTGCGCTGCTTTCCAGATGGATTTTGAACCACCGAATTCATAGAAATTGTTATACTTGGCAGCAAGAGCTTCGTCAGTGATGGGGCGGTCAACCTTTGCAAAGGCTAGATTTCGTTTGACCGATCCGAATTTCATCAGGTTCGGGTCTATTTGGGGAGGCGTTTTTGACTCCGATTCGCTCGCGCAACCGAGAATAGGACTGCCGGCGATGCTCAAACCGGCACCAGCAAGCGTCGTCAAGAACCGCCGCCGATTCATAAAAGCTGTTTCCGGCGTGGCCTCCCGCTCTGGAATCTCCCAAGCTTTTGGAATATGGATGTTTGCCATGGATTTACCCTCTCTTTCTGCGTACTACCACGATATTCGTAGCGCGTGGACTGCATCGAACGGAAATGTAAAGCGCGAAACGTGACGAGTGAGAAGTGACGCGCTCGTTTTTCATGTCTCACTCATCATGTAATAGATGGTACACCTTATTCCGTCAATCGAATCGGTCGTGATAGTACAGTTTTAATCCTTCCAATACTTCCTTACACACGCTTCCACCGACTTGGGTTCATTCCCGGTGCTCCTTTTTTCATGTTCGGTGGTTTGTTGCCACCGTGATAATCCCAGTGGCGGGTGTTGCGGTCGCTGAATAATGGTCTAACGGAATCCGGCAGTTTCGCTAGGTCTGCATCATCCCAGGTTGACACTTTGTCTTGGGGGCCCGCCCATGCCGGACGATAAGCGATAGCGAGCATTGCACGGGGATAGTCGCCAACATTAGGGAAGTTGCCGTGAAAGACTTTGTGGTTGATCAGTACCGCTGAACCCGCTTTCGCAGGGACCATCACCTCTTCGGGGTGCGATTCAAAACGTTTGTAGGGATTCGCATCGGCGTGCATCGAGAGGTGGGATCGGGGGATGACGCGGAACGGAGAAACCTCCGGGGTGAGATTATCAAGGTAGTACAGCACCCGGACCATAAAGGGAACGCTGCCATCGTAACCGAAGATTTGAGAGCCGTAGGGTTGCCCGTCCGTGTGCAGGCTGATGCCCGGATGCCCCGGTTCGGAACGGGCGTAGCCGTAGCTCATCATAATAATCTCGTCGCCAAAAAGTTCCCGCAAGAAGGACAGGGTTGGGGGATGGGCAAGCAGTTCCGTGAGTGCCCCCCCTCTAAATTGGATGTTCGGACATCCCCGCTGATATACACTGTAATCGACTGCGCGGGTTTCCAACTTCGCGGTTTCCGACTTAAGTCGAGCGACGTGGTCAGGAGACAGCAGGTCTGGCAGCAAGAGATAGCCTTCAACTTCGATCTGGCGAATTCGCTCGCCGAGCGTCAAAGCTGACCAGTCACGGTCATCAATGCGTGGTGTGTTCATTGCGATTCCTCCAAATGTCGTCGAAATCTGAGATGAAAGATGGTGAGCCTAATTTTTATTCCGATTAAGAACTTCCATGTGAAAAAATTTGGTTCACAGTATTTAGGTTATCCTATTTGGCGGATGATGTCAATAAGGAAATATCGAATTTTTTGTTGCAGAGTGCCCGTTTGTCTGCTAATATGGTAGGTCAAACGCACTCTTCAAAATCAGAGTTCACAGACATCTCTAAATATGGCTTTTCTGAGGAGAAAACTCATGCCCGAATCATATCAAGGTTCACATCAGCAGTACGACGCGATTTGCCAATCCAACGTGATGATTCCGATGCGCGATGGCGTATGCCTAGCGACCGACATCTACTTTCCTGCGCTGGGCGGTCAGCCGACGTCGGGAAAATTTCCGGTAATCCTAGAACGTACCCCCTACGATAAGGCGGCAGCGGGAAATGTGACAAACGGTGCCTACTACACCCGGCGAGGCTACGTCTGCGCGATTCAGGATGTGCGAGGCAGATTCGCCAGCGACGGTGAGTGGTATCCCTTCGCCAAAGAAGCCCCCGATGGCTACGACACGGTGGAATGGCTCGCCGCCCAAGAGTGGAGTGATGGACAGGTCGGCACGATGGGCGGGTCGTATTGCGGCAGCGACCAATCCGCGCTGGCAACCCTCAACCCGCCGCATCTTTCGACGATGATTGTCGCTGTTGGCGCGTCGAATTACTATCACTGTTCGATGCGACAAAACGGTGCGCTCGAACAACGTTTCATGATCTATGCCTTCCGAATGGCGACCACCAGCAAGGAAGCGTTTGCCGATGCTAACATCAAAGCTGCAGTTGACAAGGCGTTTGCAAATGTGGACGAGTGGGTGTCTCGTGCCCCGCTCAAGAAAGGCACATCGCCGTTGCGGATGCTGCCGAATTACGAACAATGGGTGCTCGATCTATTCACGCACGGAGAATATGATGACTATTGGAAGCAACGCGGGTACGCCATCTCGCAGTATTACGAAGAGCACGCCGACGTGCCGACGCTCTACCTCGGTGGGTGGTATGATTCGTATGCGCGGGCGACCTGCGAGAATTTTACTGCACTCAGCAAAATGAAAAAGTCGCGGCAGGTGCTGTTGATGGGACCGTGGACGCATGGCGGCTGGAGCGTGTCGAATGCAGGCGACATTGATTTCGGGAATCACTCATTCATTAATTACAATGACCTGCGGCTGGCGTGGTTCGACCACTTCCTCAAAGGGATGCACACAGAAGTCGCTGACTGGTCGCCGGTCAAGATTTTCGTGATGGGCACCGGCAAGGGGACAGCCAACTATCAGGGGCGCCTTCATCACAGCGGCCGTTGGCGCGACGAGCAGGACTTTCCCTTGCCCGACACCCAGTTCACGCCTTACTACCTTCATGCCGACGGCGAGATGTCTACCACTCTACCACTCACCACTGACCACTCACCAAGCCGCTTTAGCTTTGATCCGCGAGAACCGGTCCCAACCATTGGCGGCGGAATCTCCGCTGCTGAACCCATCATGGGCGCTGGCGCGTTTGACCAGCGTGGGGACTCCAGGTTCTTTGGCTGCAAAGACACCCTTCCCCTCAATGCCCGCAGTGATGTGCTGACCTTCCAGACCCACCCGTTAGAGGACGATGTGGAAGTCACGGGACCAATTACGGTCAAACTCCACGCCTCATCATCGGCCCGCGATACCGACTTCACAGCTAAGCTGATTGACGTTTGCCCATTGAGCGATGACTATCCCGACGGGCTTGCTATCAACCTGACAGACACTATCATCCGCGCCCGCTACCGAAACAATTGGGAGGCTCCAGAGTTACTGGAGCCGGGGAAAGTCTACGAGTTCACCTTTCAACTTTATCCAACTTCCAACGTCTTCAAGAAGGGACATCGGATTCGCTTAGACATTTCCAGCAGCAACTGGCCGCGCTTCGACGTGAATCCGAACACGGGCGGCGATTTGGGCTTCGAGCGGCGGTTTGAGATTGCAGAGCAGGCGATTTATCATGAGCCCGAATACCCGTCGCATGTGGTCTTACCCATTCTTGAGCGATAGGGAAAACGTGAAAATGAATTTTTACGCATTAACACTGCCTTTCCCTCCGAGATTCCAGAAGCCAGAAATTATCGCCGTGATTGGGATAGTCAGTACGAGACCAAGTGTGCCAGCAAGTAAACGCACAATTTCCGCGGAGGCGATCCCGATGCTCAAAAGCTCCACTGTGGGCGATCGGAAGAGATCCAGATTCGGTGTTGCGACTGCCATGATGAACAGTAGCTCCACACCCAGATAAGCGAACACAAGCGTATTCACCATCGTGCCGAGAATGTCAGTGCCGACGTTCATCCCGGACGCAATCAATCGCCAAGTAGGCATGTTCGGATTCGCTCGACGAATTTCTTCCATTGATGAAGCGACCTCAATGGCGCCGTCCACCGCCACGCCGAGCACCCCCATTAACATTCCCGCAAGCAGCACTTGGCGGAAGTCGAAAGGCGGTTCCCGCATTGCTTCGACGATGTCCGCTGAAATAGCATGTTCCAATCCGGAAAAATGCAGGTAGTTTTGCGCGAACATGACAATCAGTCCAGCGACAAGGATGCCTCCCATTGTGCCTAACACGGCTGAAAAGGTTTTCCGGCTGGGTCCAATCACAAACACGAGGGATACAAATGCAATCATACCAGAGGTGACGGTGACGATCGCCACAGCATTATTCCCTTGTGAAATCAGAGGCAGCATGAAGAAATAGATAATCATCCCTGAGCCAATCATCGCGCAAGCGGTGCGCACACCTTCGTTTCGGCCCACAATGATGATCAGCATCAACATCAATCCAGCCATCCATATCAGGAATCGGTCCCGCCCATACTCCTGCACAATATTGACAAGGCTGATCTGATTCTCTGTCCCACCCATACGGCAGACAACAATATCTCCCGGCTCGGCAGGGATACTCAGCAGACTTATTTTGTAGTTGAGTATGTTTCGCAGGATAATCCGCTGCCCTTTATAGAGCCCTGATAGCATTTCGATTTCAAGGATCTGATGTTCCGTCGTCGCGTGGTAAATGTTGAGTCCATCCCCATCTTTTCCGACAGAATACGCGACCTCTTCATCTTTATCAGTGATCAGCCACTTCTTGTCTTTCCACTTTTTAATCGAAACAGTGAGATTTGGCGATAATGATATTCCATGATTTTCAAACGCATGTCGTAAATCTTCGGAGATAACCCGATTGTCCAGATCGCTTGTGTACTTCGATTCAACGCTAAACAAGAACCCGGCGTTTGATTCGAGGAGCTGAATGACCCTGCCTTTTGCATACTCAGATTTGGAAATGAGTTCTCCGTTTTGATCATGATGCTCGATAATCGTCGCTGATGTCCGGTTGATTCGATCGTGAAGGAAATACGTTCCCACGAGGACAACTGCCAACGCAAGCGGCACCGCCAAACGCGCTTTGCTCCTCGGATCGTCAGTGCGAAAGAGTTCTTCCAGTTCTTCTTCCGAGGGCAAGTCTTCATCAATTGCTGATGGATCTATTTTCCGATACCGGGTCAGTATGCCTGCGATGACTGCTGCAATTGGAACAGTCAAGACGAGCCCAATCGTTCCAACGATAGCTTGTATGATAACGACCGCCGTGGTTTCATCATTCGCCAGTCGCAGGAAAGGGTACAGGACTCCGACTTCTGGAAAATGGAGGCGTGGGAGCAACATCGTGATCATGTGCGCACCGAGATAGGCGAAGATAAGCGTGTCCGCCATTGTTCCCATGATGTCTCGTCCCACATTCAGCCCAGCCCGGATGGCTTGCCGCACCGTGACATTCGGATTGACCTGCTTGACCTCATAAACGGATGAGGAGATGGACATACCCACATCCATCATCGCGCCAACGGCACCGAGGATCATGCCTGCCGCAAGTAACCCCGTGAAATTCCAATCGTGCGAACCTTCTGTTCGCCACAGGGCGGCGCCAAGTTCGAGAAAGCCGAATTCTTGAGCCAATCCGGTCAGAATCATCGCTTTCTGGCTGATAACAGAAAGAATCCCAACGGCCGCCAATCCACCGAACGTCCCCAACACGCCGGAAATCACCTTAAAGGTGAACCCAGTAATCAGAACAAAAGTCGCGAGGGTCAGCAAAGCAGCAACGAACAAGGCGACGGCAATCGGATTGAAGCCCTTGAGCGTTAAGGGGACCAGGACGTAGAGAATAACAAAAGCCGTGACAAACAGCGTCAGGATTGCGCGTACTCCTTTCATGCCAGCAACCAGAATCATCAAGCTTGCCAACACCCCTGCAAGGTAGAGGAGAAAAGGGGTTCGGAAATATTCGAGCATTCGCACATTGTCACGCACATCGTCAATTGTCGTTCGATCCCCGCGTCTAAGGGGAATTTCAAGGAAAAGCACATCCCGCTTTCGTATAACCCGATCACCGAATGACCTGCCCACCCAGATGTTGTTGACCTGAACGGTCTCCCTGCGAAACTGCCCAGAGATGATTCGGAAGGTCACAATCTGATCAACCGCTTCGCTTGTATCCAGTTTTATTGCTCGCCCAAGGCAGACCAACGTCCGCAGTTCACCCTGGTGTACGATTTCAGCAAACCGAAACAGTTTAACGTGTAAGAAAAAGACGATGACGAGAATCGCCAAAACGCCGAAGATTTTCAGATTTCTTTCATTCATTCAGCTTACCTTCCTTTTCTATGGTGGAATGAAACCCAGGCTGCACGGCTTGGGACACTTCGGTTGCACACTTCGGTGCGGAAATATAAGACGTAACGAGTCAAACGTGACATTGATTGTTGATTGACGAACAATCCTCATATAAGCGCAATTTTTGTACCTTCCAATACACTGTTACGCTTTACCCGCCCGTCCGCTCAAATGTTTGTGGATACTTGCCGCGACACCATGTGGAATCCCTTTAACGGCAAGGAGTTCATTGAGGGTGGCTTGGCGGATCTTTTCAACGGATGCGAAATGCTGGAGTAACGCCTGTTTCCGTTTGGTACCGATGTTGGGAATCTCATCGAGGATTGAGTGGGTGAGTTCTCGACTCCGCAACTTGCGATGGTAGGTGACGGCAAATCGATGGGCTTCGTCGCGCAGCCGCTGGATGAGGTGAAGGGTCGGATTATCGTGTCGGAGTATTATCGGATCAGATCGGTTAGGGAGGAAGATATGCTCGAATCGCTTAGCAAGCCCGATAATCGGCAGATGGCTCAAATCAAGCGAGCCCAACACTTCGCAGGCGGCATTCAGTTGTCCTTTGCCCCCATCGATCAGGATGAGGTCTGGGAAGCAATTCTCCTCAATAGCGCGGCGGAATCGACGAGTGACCACCTCTTGCATCATGGCAAAATCGTTTTGACCTTCGACGGTGCGAATCTTGAAGCGTCGACACTCAGATTTCGCGGGTTTGCCATCTTCCACCACAACCATTGATGCTACAGGAAATCGATCGCCGAGGTTGGAGATGTCAAAGCCTTCAATCCGCTGCGGTGGGTGAGGCAGGTTCAACAACTCCTGTAACTCAATCAGTGCCGGATTGTTCCCCACTTTGAGGACGACGTGCTGTTCCTTCCGTTCGAGGAGAATGCCCGCATTTTTCGCTGCCATCGCCACCAACTGGCGTTTGCGCCCTCTTTGCGGAATATGCAGCGTCACCTGACTGCCACGTTTTTCAGAAAGCCAACTCTGGATGGCTTCAGGCATGTCGATTTCGTCGGGCAGCAGGATAGTTTTGGGAATGAATGACGTATCTTGATAGTATTGTTGGAGGAAGGCGGTCAACGCTTCGATCGTCGATTCTGAATGAACATCATTCAAAAAGTAGTGTTCGCGCTCGATTAGCTTCCCGTCACGTACCATCAGCACTTGCACGCATGCTTCATCACCTTTGTGCGCCACGCCGATTACGTCCTCATCTTCCGCCGAAGGGTTATCGAGATTCTGTTTGGTGATTGCCTGCTTGACAGTTTCGATTTGATCGCGGTATTTCGCGGCGCTTTCAAAGTCGAGTTCCTTGGCTGCTGCCTGCATCTTTGTTGTGAGGTCTTGAATGACCGCTGTGATGTCACCACTGAGAAATCGACGGACGTTCTTCACAATCTGTTCGTAATCATCGACGCTGATCAGATTCGCGCAAGGTCCGGGACAGCGTTGAATGTGATAATCTAGGCAGACACGATGCGGGTTGCCCGATGCCTTCAGATCCAGATTACAGGTGCGGATGGGGAACACCTTCGTGAGTTGCTTGATTGTCTGGCGGGTCGCACGGGTATGCACAAAGGGACCGAAATACCTTGCGCCATCACTCTCCTTCCGACGGGTGATGTAAAGCCCCGGAAAGGGTTCGTTGATTGTCACCTTCAAGTAGGGATAACGTTTATCGTCCTTGAGCTTGATGTTGTAGCGAGGTTGGTGCTGCTTGATCAGGTTATTTTCAAGGATGAGCGCCTCGACGTTGCTCGCAGTGAGGATATAGTCAAGGTCGTGGACATAGCGCAGCATCGGCTTGGTCAGGGCATGCGGGGTGGCCGTGTCTTGAAAATAGGATCTGACTCGTTGCCGCAAGGAAGCTGCCTTGCCGACGTACAAAATCTTCCCATCGGCATCCTTCATCAAGTAGACACCGGGGCTGGGAGGGAGGTTTGCCAGCTTGTTTTTGATTTGCTGGTTCATCGTCGTGCCCTCTGACTAATTGTGCGCAAATATACTGCGAAAGGGCATAAATGACGCTTTTATATCTTGAATCCTGAATTTTGCATCTTCGATGGATACCAGATTCAAGATGCAGGATACAGGATGCCGGTGATGTAAATCATAACCTGTTGCGGTATACTATTCATTGCTCCTATTTGCAGCAGACAAAAAACAGGAAGAAGTGCTGCAAACCTTCGTCGATGCAGCGAAATCGAGTTTATTAGAATCGCTGTCAGGCTTTATCCCGAAACAATGAGGAGGATGTATATCATGAAAGGCACTCACCCCACAATCTAAGAAAGTGTCAATGAGTTAATAGATTAGTTTGGCTTGGATGTCTTTGCTGAAGCCTATCTCAGATCCCACTCACCAGAAACATGGCTGGAGCCGCTCTTGGCTTAGATGGACAAAAACGAGGTCTGCCAACTCCTTCAAAGGAAGTTAGCAGAGTTGGAGGAGGGAAAGGATGGCGACCATGTCGAAAGGTGATTCGTGCAAGCAGCGTTTTCTCACTTCCAAAAGCGGGCAAGGCTTCAGTCCAAAGTAACTTCCCTCCCTGCCCGGAACGATCTCTCTGCAGCAAGTACCAACCGAGCAATATTACGAGCGTGTTCCAATGTGACCGGATATTCCGAATCGTTCTTCACAGTATCCACGAACGTCGTCAATTGCCGTGTGAAAGCATCACCAGAACCATCAATAGGGACGGGTTCGTATTTTTCACCTTTGGAAAATCATAGAAACGGCTTGCTACCATTGCTTTGACCGAAACGCCGGGACTCTCAATCAACCATCAGGTACATTGCGTACAGGTGCACGTCCTCGGGACGGATGCCTCTGAACGTGACCTGGACCGAATCGGTCCCTTATAAAACGAAGGGCGGAGTTACTGCATATCTCGAATTGTCGTCGCCAAACGGACGCGTTGTGCCAACAGTTGAAGTCTTGCTTCTGCTACATCAAGATCCGTTGCGACTTCTGCTTCGACCTTTGACTTAATCCACTGGAGTTGCCGCTCGCGTATGGCTTCGATGTTGTGAAACTCCTTGATCGCAACATCAGGTTGATGTTTCGCTACTGCGAGTTGAAGGCGTGCTTCAGATAGCTTGAGTTGCGCCTCTCCTACCTCTAGCGACGTAATAAGTCCACGGTGCTCTTTAGCTTGTGCAAACGAAAGTGCTTGTTCACGTAGCGCGACACTCTCCTGAAGTGCTTGAATAATCTCTTGTTGCATCTGGGCCTTAAGCCCAACGACTTGAGCGGGAGTTGAGCGCGAATAGACGCTCAAGATAACGACAGCGCAAGCAATGAGGGCGAAAACGCTAAAGACTATAAAGATATGGCGGGAATACATAATCATTCCTCCGATTTCAATCTAACGACTCGATTCTGCCTCGAAACGATGCTGAGATCGGCGTCAGTTCAACCTTCAGAACACCTAATCAGCCCAACGACAGCAATTCTTCTCTTTACCACTTCAGAACAAGCATAAGGCCCAAATCGTATAACCATTAGACTTTAATTAGAAAGTTTGGGTCAAGCGCACCAACGACAAACGACCAATTTCCGGGGCACCAATAAATGGCTGATACATATTATTCAGCAGATTCTGGACTGTCAACGACAGGCGAGGTCTTGGACCGAATGGCAAGTCGTAGCCCGCGTTTAAGTCAATCGTATAATACGATGCGACGTCATCGACGTAAACCCCCGAATTCACAGGGAAGCCAGCCACAAAATTCACCCGGGCACCTGCCGCCAATCCTAGATTGGTGTTGTGGTATTGAACGTTTGCCCCGAACTTATTCTTAGGCGCGTTCAGGGCGATGTCCCTGAGATCGTTCTCGAATAAGTCCTTGCTGACGAACGAGTAATTCCCGCCGAAACTCAAACTCGGATTGAGATAATAGGTCAAGCTGCAATCCAACCCGTTGAGCGAGATGTCCCCGTAGTTGCGATAGGTCAACATAACCGCGTTTGGATGATCTACCTCCTGTTTAGGAGTCACTGTACCAACAACGGACAACAACTGTACCAACTCATCAACAGGCGAACCATTATCGTTACCGCCCCGATCAGGATTGTCAAACGCAAGCAATGCCTGATTGAGTGTAGCATTTTTGGGATCGCTCAACGCCGCGCCGAGTTGCTTTCCAAGAGAAGCACTTGTTGCAGGGTTTAAGACCACAATTGGGGTCTCAACCACCAAGGGACCGATGAAATCGTTAATTCTTGTGTGATAGACATCGGCGGAAAAAGCCAACTTGTTCATGAGAATCCCTTTGTAACCGAATTCATACGTCTGTGTTATCGTTGGCTTCAGCGGGTCAACGTCTTTTACACCCTCAATCTCCTCAAGTTTCCTTGTCTCCGGATTAAGAATGCGTAAGACATTATTTGTCCCATCAACCTGCTCTGGAATGATGCTAGCAAGTCCATTGGAGAAGTTTTCTACCATAAATGCTGCAAGACCTTCCACCACCTCCGGTGGCAATGCTTGAAGTACCTTTGGTACTATCTGCTGAAGTTGTTCGGGTGGCAGGGCCGCAATCGCACCCGGTTGCAGCAATGGGGTTAGCTCCGGCGGCAGTCCTTGAAGGGCTTGCGGCGGAAGTGTTGAAAATGCTTGTGTTGCCAGTCCTTCAATTGTTTCCGGGGGCAACGCTGCAATGGTCCCTGGCAGTGCTTCAGGAGTTGTCTTTTCCTTCAGGCCCGCTTTAAAAATGCCAATGACCGTCTGTCGTGTACCGCCCCATAGACCCCTGGTAGAATCGGCATCATCAAGGTTAATGTAATCTTGGGGTGATGGCGAGAAAGGTGAACGAAACTGCGGTAATCCACCTTCACCTCTTTCGAAGGTGAATCCTGTTTCGGCAGGAACACCCTGCGCCCGTACATCAATACCCAACCCAAAGGGGTTCTTTTCTCCTAGCCTGTCTAGGAATAGGTTGGAAGTTCCCGGGGTGCTGAAAGCGCGATTAAAGGTGAGCCTCAAGTTATGGTCGTCGTTTGGCTGGAAGGCAAGCGCGGCACGCGGTGAAAAGACCAGATCGCTGAGGTGATTGTGGTCATCAACCCGTCCAGCAAGAATGAGCTTTATCTCTGGCAGGATTTTGGTCTCGGATTGCAAATACGCACCGACCTCGTTGATGTTGTCCTTATCCTCATAGCGGCCATTGATTGACCCTTCGGTATCGGGGCGGGTCAGCAACAGATCTACACCGTAAGTAAAGCGTTGACGCTCTCCAAGGCTGTAACCGTGCTGAATCTGCCCGACGTACAGATCGGAATTGTCAATGATTGGGTCATTGGGCCGCAGGAGGTAGGTATCCCCAGCATCGCTACGGTTCCAAAAGACTTGTGCAAAGAGGTCTTTGTAAATGAACCGGCCTTGGGCGTAACCGTAAGTCCAGTTTTTGACTTGACCGGCTCCGAGACCAGTCAGTTCAATCCCGGTGAATTGTGTGAAACCACTGGCAAGAATCGTCGTCAGATCATCGCTGGGACGATAATCCACGCGAAATTCGCTGCTGGCTTTGTACGTATCAAAGTCCGGTTCACCTTCGCCTTCTTCGACATCTTCTTTCGATCGCCCCTCTTCCCAATCATTCCCCTGAAAATAATTCCCTGAAAGCTTATAGCCGATCGTCTCATTGATAACGCCTGCATGTCGAAGCGAACCCATGAGTACACTCCGCTCACCGCCGCCAAGGCTGACGGTCGTCCCTTGGGAGGTGAACGGTGACCGGGTGAGGATGTGCATGACACCGTTGGCACTGTTTGGACCGTATAGCGCCGCACCAGGGCCTGAGACGATTTCAATCTGTTCAATATCTTCGTTTGTGGTCGGGATGAGGCTGTAGGAGTTGACACGCAGAGAGGGAACACGAGCAATGCGATTGTCAACGAGCGACAGAAGTGAGCCCGAAAAAACGTTGTTGAAGCCACGAACGACAACATGCGATGAGCTCAGCCCAGTATTCACAACGTCCACCCCTCGCACCGATTTCAAGTGCTCGGTAACACTCGGTGCAACACGGTCTCTGATTTGCGAAGCACTAACAAGGGCGACCGATGCCGGGGCTTCAAGCACCTTTTCCCGACGGCGCGATGCCGTAACGGAAACCTGTTCAAGTTGAATAATTTCTGAGGAGAGCGCAATTTCTACCGATTTGGTTTCGTCGGCGACAAGTTCAACGTTTGCCATAACCCTATCGGCATAACCGGGGGAGGATGCAGTAATCGTGTAAACGCCGGCAGGCAAATCTGCGATTTCAAACGCGCCGATTGCGTCGCTAACGCCTTCGGTGGAGGCGCCGGTTTGGGGCGTGACAGTAATGGAAATACCGTTCAGTTTATCGCCGGTTTGGGCATCTGTCACCATGCCGTTCAAGGTGGCGGCTTGCACCGACACCGAAGGGACAGCCAAAACAGCGAGTAGGACCAATAACAAGACACTGTGTAGGTTCAATTGTTTCATTATATTATCTCCTTTATTGAAGAAATGTTGTGGTTGGTTGCCGCTCTGATAAACGGCGTCTCAGAAACCATGTTGTTCGGATAGTCTCTCAATCAAAAATTCGATTTCTCTGGGATAATTAAAGCTTACGCTTGCAGGGCAGAACGGTTTCGACTGAATCGCATTGTTCCGTATGTAGCACCATTTGGATTGCTTGCTATAATTATACCACCCGATCAATCTCATTTTCAAGGGCAGAAACGTCCGGGGCGGTGCGTTTGGCGGCGAGGATTTGTCAGTTTGTCACCATTCATGCCTGCGATGGCGTCAGCATCGCGGCGATGTCTTTTGGCAAACTCACGCCAATTTTCTTGATGACGCGCAAGCGCAGAGCAATACCGTTTTTCAGCAACGGCATCCACGAAAATCTCCTGCACCTCATCCGTCTCTGAATTGACGAGTCGGATGTTGCCGCGTTCCATCGGATTCACGTCCACCTCCGCCAAGACCTGCACGACAATGACAGCCGTCGCCCGTTCGGCAAAGTGGGACAACGTCGCCAACGCATCCCCGGGCCAGATCAAGTCACTGAGCAACACACGCAACCCAAAGGGACGCCATGACCGGGGCCGTCTGGTAAATGATGCCGATAGGTTTCCACGATAGTCAAAATCAATTCCTTCCCAGATTGATGGTCGGTCTGTGCCGTTGCCCGCCTGCCGATACCCATCTCCCGCAGCCCAGGCGGAGTGGGAGTAGCCGACATTTGATGCCGCAGTCGCAAAGACCGCCGCTAACCTGAGCGTCGCTTACGCCTTGGGGCTGTTTTCAAGTGCCATAGAGCACGAGCCGTCGATGACGACATCTAGGTGCGAGCTGACTTCGTCCTGATACAACTTGACGGTTAATTTATCGCTCCGTGCGAAGCCGCTCCAGTTGATTCGCCGCAGGTCGTCGCCCGGCTGGTATTCGCGGTGGTCGATAAATTCCAGCGAACTTCCCGGACGCTTCCCCATCTGATTCCCGGCGACCCCGAAGGGGACATTGCGTGGAGCGGTCAAGGCATACCGGGTGCCCGCACGTTCACCGTCTATGAGATATTGGCGGTAGGTTTCGTTCATGAGGTGTGTTGCGTGTGACGCTGTTAAATTCGTCCTGTTAGCTTTTTATGTACGGGTCAGTAGTAGACGCGCCGAGGCGCGATAAATTGCGCGACGACAGACTGAAGTGCGTCAGTCCTATTCGGTTAGCATGAAATCTATCAAAAATTGATAGCTATCTATCACAAACAACTCGTCATCCACAACATCATTCTCAAACAGATAATTCTCCTCAATGCGGTTTGTTCTGATAAGGATTTTCTTCCCAAAGCCTTTATTTTCACACGCCTTTTTGAGTAACGCTTTCGCCTCCTGTATACTCTCATGCTCTTTTTGAATTTTGATAGCAACGGATTTACCGTTATCGTCTTTCCTGAGAATGCCATCTATGCCCCTGTTATTCGGAACAACTCGTGCGTCCAATGTTTGAAGTATCGCCACTGTTTGACTGTCTCTGTTCCGGTGATTCCGGGTCTGAGTTTCCGAGACTTTGGACTCGCTCTTTATCGGATTTTCCAAGCGTTTTTGGGTCAAAGCAACTGCATCCGCCGAGACGTCTATCCCTATATACTTTCGATTGAGTAACTTTGCAGCGACGAGTGTTGTACCACTACCGCAAAACGGGTCGAGCACTGTATCGCCTGCATCAGTCACAAGTTCAATGATACGCTCCAAAAGAAGAATCGGTTTTTGCGTTGGATACCCGACGCGCTCCGTCGCTTTTGGGTTCAGATAAGGGATGTCCCAAACGTCTGTTAAAGGCACCCCTTTTTTGAACTTCCCGGAAATCACCTGACCACTCTCGTCTGTTCTATAGACCGATTTACCGTTTTTATCTCTCTCTCTCTCTTGCAAAATCTGCTCAATGTTTGTTATTGGCGAATAATCGGTGAAAATTTTATTCAACTTATAACGAGCGGTTTTACTGTAGAAGTAAATCGTTTGATGAGTGTTCAATAACCCTCTTTTGGCATTAGACCATCGCCTGTAATGCCATATAATTTCACTTCTAAAGTTAGACACCCCGAACACATCATCCAGAATCAACCGCAAATGGTGTGATGCAGAGCGGTCACAATGTAAAAAGATGCTACCTGTCTCCTTTAAAACACTCGCACACTCGGAAATCCGCTCCTGTAGAAACCTTCGATACGCATCAACATTGTTCCAGCTATCGTGGAATTGATACACTTTAGAATTATCCCGTGTTTTTAGCCTTTGCGTCTTCTGTGTAAAAAACGGCGGATCAAGGCAGACTAAATCGACTGACGTAGCATCTATTTTTCTCATCTCAAAAAGACAGTCACCTTTATAGAGTGTCATAGACCTAACTCCCAAAATAAACCGGCTGTGAATCGCGTGAAAGCAGCAGATTAACTGTCCATTATCGGTGTTTATTTTATCTGTTTTCTTCAGCTATCCGCGTTAAAATTGCCTGCAAATCAACATCAGTCTTTGTCCTCACATAACTCCAAGCACCATCTCCGGCGTAATATTCACCACCTAATCCGGTATAAACAGTTTTTAGCGTGTCCTGAATCCTTATCGCCTGTGCACGGTTGGGATAGTAAAACATAATTCTTATGGGAATATATCCGGTTTCCTGAATGACTTTTGCCCGGGTGTGTTCTTTGGTGATATGGTCGCCATCCGTTGTGGCGTCACGCCATTTTATCTCAAAGGCTTCGTTACGAACTAAACAATCAATCTCAAATGTCTTCGGTCTTCGCCCAATGGTATTTGAAATTTTCACTTTGATTTGTGCATCAGAGAATTTACACTGAAAACATCGGATAACTGCTTCCTCCAGAAAAGAACCGGCGTACCTTTAAAGGAATCGTCCCTTGTTCTGATAAAGGTCGATAAGTTCCCCTTCCTTGCTCGTTATCCCTAACACTTGATAAATGAGGTAATGGGTTTTATCGTCACCTTCCATCTCCGCCTTTCTCCCAGTAATTCTGGTTTTAAGCCTTTCTGCATATTCAGACGCAAGCCCTCTTATTTGTTGTTCGATTAAGCCCATAAAGAATTAGAGTTCCAAGATAGTGCTTCAGAAACCGAGATTTTCGGATAACCTCTCAATCAAAAACTCGACTTCTCTAGCGATCTCCTAAATCAATTTCATCAAGTGTCGCGGCGGTTGCAGCTTTCTCAAAGAGCGAATCGAGATGGGAAAGACTTCGCATTGACGTAATCTTGTTGATAACCGATTCGGGGATAGAATCAAATCTTAGATGTAACAGTTTGAGTACTGCCTCTCATTTCGCTTCTGTTTTGCCTTGAGAAATGCCCTGCTTTTCGCCTCGTTTTACGCCTTGTTCAACTTTAAAATTTTAACACACCGGGTGGCTATCCAGCAAGCATTATCTATTGCTCACTACCACAAGGGTTAAAGAGGGCTGTAAAGATTTTGACAAAGGGATCAGTCAGAAACCGAGTTTTTTTACTCCCCCAACGGACAATATCCCCCCAAATAGGATCAATAGAGATTTCTGTGCCAACACGCCAATGAAAAACTCGGTTTCTTGCCGAAATCTTTACAGACTCGTTAAAGGCTCGGTCTTGACAAATATAGTTTAGCCTTACGAATTCCCAAACCGCTCGCTCGCCAGATTGGGCTCGAACCCAATTCACCGGTCGGATTATCGCTCCGTGGTACAGAGTTAGTCATTGCACCTGTGAGGCAGCCCGGTTTGAAGCTGGAGGACCTTTTAGCCCAAGTGACGGAGCACAACTTGCACGGTGAAGTGGACACCGGGGACCCGCTAGGTGGTGAGGTATGGTGAAGTCAACCGAGTACATCCCACAGCGCGGCGATGCAATATGGATTAACTTCAATCCGCAAGCGGGGCATGAGCAAGCCGGACATCGCCCCGCCGTTGTGCTCTCACCAGGGGCTTATAACAGCAAGGCTAGTTTGGCGATTCTCTGCTTAATTACCAATCAAGTGAAGGGGTATCCTTTTGAGGTCGCTATCCCTGCGGGGCTGGATCTGACAGGTGTGATTCTGGCAGATCAGGTCAAGAGCATGGATTGGCGGGCGAGAAATGCCGTGTTGATATGTCCTTTGCCCACGGAGACAGTCGATGCGATTTTACCCGCACAGGTTTTGAACTCAAGATTACAGAAACGCATTGACGCCGATCCCCGAATCAAGGAGCGATTCCTCAGCGGCATTCCAAGTGGTCAATTCGGCAGTCCCGACGACATCCACGGCTAGCCATGTTTCTCGCATCAGATGCGTCGTCATGGATTACTGGTGCAACTATTCCGATGGACGGTGGCAACCTTGCGATGAACGCCGACTTGCGGTTTCTGGTTCCCTAGTTTGTCTCGCAAGACGGGGTGTTTTTAGTTGAGGGTTCACCCTGATGTTGTGTCGGTTCACGATTGTGTATCATTCACCTGCTACTACGGGTAGCCCGACGAAAAGCCGGCTGTCAATATCCGCAAGCGGATCGACTTCGCCCATCGCTGCGGCACGGGCGAAAACGACGCCGGGGTGCTTTGCTCGCATCGCACGCACGAGGACGGTGAAGCCTTTCGGTTCGCTGCTGTCGCGCAATTCCCACGCGACTCGTTCCCGTTCCAAATTGAATCGAACAAGCCCCTCCCGTGAGACGACACAGAACGCGTAGAGTTCATCAGGCGTTAAGCCATCGCAATACCCGTGGCGAATAATGACATCTCCGCCTCGAATGTCTGAAACCATTCCTCGCGCCCCGACAACTGAAGCGAGTCGATGAAGCCTGCTGTGTGGACCGCGGCTTTTGACCGCGAGAATGTGCGGTCCCAAGTTGTTGTCAGCGAAATCTCTGTACGCGGCAATCCACTCGATAAGTTCCTCTGCGTAGGCGTTCCACTCTAAAGGCTTCCATTATAAATGACACCGCAAGGGATTAAAAAGTTCACGGGATGGCAAACGAAAAATTCAGCGGAAGCATTGTTGGTTCAGTGGAAAAACGAATCAGCAGGCGAAGGGGTGATTCAGATAGGTGAAAAAAAACTGTTTGGCAAAAATACCACATATCGTGCTATAATGGTTGATACCTGCCGAATCCTGTTATGAGTAAACCAGTAGAGAGTTTCCAGAAGTAGTGAAAATTTGGAATTCAAACCTCCGTCCGCTCGGCGTTCCAGTCCCTGCTCTAATTGTGTGGACGACAATTTGAAAGGAATCGTTCTAAATGCCCCGCATCTTCGATAACATTGATCAACAGCTGCTACCCGCACTCCGCGAGATCCTCAAAACCGCCGATCATGCCGACTTTTGCGTCGGCTATTTTAACCTGCGGGGATGGAGGGGACTCAGTTCCTATATTGAGGAGTGGGAAGGTGGCGAAGGGGACTGTTGCCGCCTACTGGTAGGAATGCAACCGCCTCCTGAAGAAACTCTTCGGGGTGCCATGCGCCTTGATAAGCAGGACGATGGAATTGACAATCAAACGGCGTCGCGTTTGAAACAAAGATTGGCAGAGGAGTTCCGCGAACAGTTGACCGTCGGTGTGCCGACCCGTGAAGATGAAAAGGGTTTGCGCCAATTGGCACGGCAGATCCGCCACGACAAGGTAAAGGTAAAGCTGTTTCTTCGACATCCCCTCCATGCAAAGCTCTATCTGCTTTATCGACCGGACCCGATTGCGCCGATTGTGGGTTATCTGGGCAGTAGCAACCTGACCCTTGCCGGACTTTCACGGCAGGGCGAACTCAACGTTGATGTGGTCGATTCAGACGCCTGTCAGAAATTAGAAGCCTGGTTTGAAGATCGATGGAGTGACAAATGGTGTATTGATATCTCTAAGGAATTGATTGAAATTATCGGGCAGAGTTGGGCGCGTGAAGAACGGATTCCGCCGTATCACATCTACATCAAAATGGCGTATCATCTGTCAAACGAAGCGCGTGCGGGATTGACCGAATTTCAGATTCCACACGATTTTGAGGGTAAGCTATTTGAATTCCAAACCGCAGCGGTTAAAATTGCAGCGCATCACTTGAACAGACGCGGTGGGGTACTGATCGGGGATGTCGTTGGTCTCGGCAAAACGTTGATGGGAACAGCACTCGCACGAATATTTGAAGACGACCACGACCTTGAAACGCTGATTATCTGTCCGAAGAATCTGGTGAAGATGTGGGAGGATTATCGGCAGAAGTATCGCCTACGTGGAACGGTGTTTCCAATCAGCCGGGTCATCTCTGAGTTGCCGCAGCTTCGACGCTATCGCCTTGTCCTGATTGATGAGAGCCATAACCTTAGAAACCGCGAGGGAAAACGCTATAGTGCGATTCGGGAATATATCGAAAAAAATGAGAGCAAGGTTATCCTCCTCTCTGCAACCCCCTACAACAAAACCTATCTCGACCTCTCTAACCAGTTGCGCCTGTTTGTTGATGAAAGCGGAGACTTGGGGATTCGACCGGAGCAACTGCTCAAGGCGTTAGGCGGTGAAACTGCGTTTGTTCGCAAACACCAAAGTGGTCCCCGAACGCTTGCAGCCTTTGAGCAGAGCGAATACATTGACGATTGGCGTGAATTGATGCGCCTCTATCTTGTGCGCCGTACGCGCAGCTTCATCATAGATAACTACGCCGAAACAGAACCCAAGACGGAACGGAAATTTCTCACCTTCCCCGATGGGACCCGTTCCTACTTTCCCACACGGCTTCCCAAAACAGTGAAGTTCCCAATTGATGACCAAAACCCTGATGACCCCTACGCCCAATTGTACTCTCCGCATGTTGTGAATACCATTAGCAATCTGAAACTGCCTCGATATGGGCTTGCAAATTACATTGACGACGCACCATCGGGACCGCCGACACCCAGCGAGCAACAAACATTGGACAACCTCTCCCGTGCAGGGAAGCGGTTGATCGGCTTCAGTCGGACCAACCTTTTTAAGCGACTGGAAAGTAGCGGACACGTGTTCATCCAATCCGTCGAGCGGCACATTCTGCGAAACTATATTTACCTCTACGCGATTGAAAACAACAAACCGCTACCGATTGGAGCGCAAAATGCCGAGATGCTTGATTCACGCCTCTACGATGAAGATGCCGATGCCCTGAATCTCATATCCGATCCGTTCGATGACGACACTGAGGAACAAGTTGATGACACCAGTTCACAATTGGCTTCCTATACAACCGATGCGTTCAAAGAGGAAGCCGCTGAAATCTATCATCTCTACACGACGCAATACAAAAGTCGGTTTAGGTGGATTCGGCCGGATCTCTTCCGTCGATCACTTTGGAAAGAGCTCACCGATGACGCGCACGCCTTGTTTGAAATCTTGCAACAATACGGCACATGGGATGCGGAAAAAGATGCAAAACTGAACGCACTTGAGGACCTCTTAACCCAAACCCATCCCGACGATAAAGTTCTAATTTTCACGCAATTTGCCGATACGGTGCGCTATCTGAATGAGGCTCTTTCGGCGCGTGGGATTTCTCAGCTAGCCGAGGTAACGGGTGACTCACCGGATCCGACCGAACTGGCATGGCGGTTCAGTCCGGTCAGCAACAATAAGGAGGATAGCAGCACGCCGCAAAACAAGTTACGGGTTCTCATTAGCACAGATATACTGAGTGAAGGACAGAACCTACAAGATTGTGCGATTGTTGTCAACTATGACCTACCTTGGGCAATCATCCGCTTGGTTCAACGCGCCGGACGTGTTGACCGGATTGGTCAAGAAGCTGAAAAGATTTTGTGTTATTCGTTTCTACCGGTAGAAGGTGTCGAGCGCATCATCGCTCTGCGGGCACGCGTCCGGGCACGCCTACATCAGAATGCGGAGGTTGTCGGCACGGACGAAGCGTTTTTTGAAGATGATGACGATGAAAAAGCGATTGTTGACCTCTACCATGAACGAGCGGACTTGCTTGACGATGAACTGGATAACGATGTTGATCTCGCCTCTTATGCGTATCAGATTTGGAAAAATGCGATTACCCAAGATCCAGGCTTAGAACAGACCATTTCTCAACTGCCATATGTCGTCTATTCGACACGACCACACCTCCCGACGGAGACGGAACCGGAAGGTGCACTTATTTACATGCGAACGGGCGAGGGAAACGATGCGCTGGCACGGATAAACCGAGACGGGCAGAGTGTAACGGAATCCCAGTTTGCAATTCTGGGTGCCGCAACGTGCGAACCGGATACCCCGGCACTGCCCCCGCTTGAAGAGCACCATCACCTCGTGAAACGGGGGACAGAGTTGATAGCAGCCGAGGAGAGGTCTGTTGGTGGAGGATTGGGACGACCATCGGGCGCCCGATTCCGTACCTATGAACGTCTGAAACAGTACGCCGAAGAAGTGAAAGGAACGTTATTTGATACGCCGGAACTGAAACGAGCCATTGAAGACATCTATCGATACCCGTTGCGTCCGGGGGCGACCGATACCCTCAATCGTCAACTGCGTAGCGGTATTTCCGATCAAGCGCTTGCGGAACTGGCGATCACGCTGCGGGACGAGGGTCGGCTCTGTATTGTTCAAGAAGAAAGACAGACGCGAGAACCGCAGATTATCTGTTCATTGGGGCTTGCCGCAAATGATTCCTGAATTAGAGAAACCGAGTTTTTCAAAAAAACTCGGTTTCTTGTTCGCATTGACCGCAATTGACCACATCTATTCATTGAGGCTCGCCGCAGGCGCAGGAGATAACGCCGATGCAAATTAATCGCGACCGGACCCGTCAACTCCTGAGAGACTTTGAATTTAAATCCCTCCTAGTTGAAGAACTCGGTTGGGACCGTCACAGAGGAGAGGTCAAAACTGAAATCCGAGAAAAGGGGGTTGATGAAACCGAATATTCATTGACCGCAATTGCCCAAAAACACGGAATGGCTGTCTTTCACTGTTCGGCAAGAATCGATGGGAGGATTCCAGATTATGCGACCCGGCGTAAAATTCAACGGGAGGTTGCCAAATCTGTCTACGAACACCTCATCATTTACACTGACGCTGAGAAGACCACACAGATCTGGCAGTGGGTCAAACGGGAGCAAGGGAAGCCCCTTGCATGTCGTGAACAATCCTATCGTCGCGAACAGTCCGGTGAGGCACTGATCCAAAAACTGAATACAATCGTTTTTAGCTTAGCAGAGGAAGAAGAAGGTCTCACGCTGCTGGACGTAACAAGCCGCGTTCGTGCAGCTTTTGACGTGGAACGCGTGACCAAACGATTTTATGACCGTTTCAAAACGGAACACGCCCGGTTTCTCAACTTTCTCGAAGGAATTCCTGATCAAGAGATGCAACGCTGGTACGCTTCGGTGATGCTGAATCGCCTGATGTTCATCTACTTTATCCAGAAGAAAGGTTTCCTGAACAACAACCCGGATTATTTGCGGACCAAACTGGCAAAAAGTAAAACAAACGGTAGAGATCAATACTACACTGCTTTTCTCTGTCCACTATTCTTTGAGGGGTTTGCGAAACCGGAGTCCGAACGGAGCAGAGAGGCGAAGCGGCTGCTCGGAAAAGTGCCTTACCTGAACGGCGGTATCTTTCAGCGACACCAACTTGAGGAACTCCATGTCGAAGACTCTCGGAACGGAGGGGAAAGGATTCAGATTCCTGACGCTGCATTTGAGGGGCTTTTTAATTTCTTTGAGGCGTACCAATGGCACCTCGACGAGCGTCCACTGCGGAACGATAACGAGATTAACCCAGATGTCCTCGGCTACATCTTTGAAAAATATATCAACCAGAAGCAGATGGGCGCGTACTACACCAAGGAGGACATCACGGAGTATATCAGCAAAAATACGGTGATTCCGTTTCTCTTTGATGCTGCGCGAAAGAAGTGTAAAATCGCTTTCGAGGGGAAGGCAAGCCTCTGGCAATTGCTAGGAACCGACCCAGACCGTTACATCTACGATGCCGTCAAAACGGGTATCGAATCGGATCTGCCGCCGGAGATCGCCGCAGGGATCGACGATGTATCTAAACGCGGACTGTGGAACACGTCTGCGCCCGATAAATATGCTTTACCGACGGAGATATGGCGAGAGGTCGTCGCACGGCGGAGTCAATACGAATCAATTCACGCTAAACTTTCAAACGGAGAAATAGATGACATCAACGCCCTCATTACTTATAACCTCGACATCCGCCAATTCGCACACGACGTAATTGAAAATTGTGAGGGACCCGAGTTGCTACGCGCCTTCTGGAAAGCCATCAATCAGGTGACCATCCTTGATCCGACCTGCGGTTCCGGGGCGTTCCTGTTTGCTGCCCTCAATATCCTTGAACCACTCTACGAAGCATGTCTGGATCGGATGGAGGTCTTTCTTGAAGAGTTAGAACATACCCGCGAAAAGCCGCGTACCGAAAGATTTAGGGATTTCCGCAAAGTTCTTGAAGATATTGAGCAGCACCCAAATCGCCGTTATTTCATTCTCAAGTCAATTATTGTCAACAATCTCTACGGTGTAGACATTATGGAGGAGGCGATAGAGATTTGTAAGTTGCGGCTCTTCCTCAAAATGGTGGCACAGATCGAGGATGTAGATCAGATTGAACCGCTTCCTGACATCGACTTTAACATACAAGCGGGGAATACGCTCGTCGGATATGCGACATACAACGAGGTGGAAAAAGCGGTCACCGAGAAGTTAGACTTTGATAATACGATGACACGCATTAAAGAAGGGGCGGAAGACGTCAAGCAGTTGTTTGATCGGTTTCGTGAGCAGCAGACGGAATTGGGCGGTGCCGTAACACCTGATGACAAACAGGCGTTGCGGGATAAACTCAAGGTGTTAGAAGATGAACTCAACCGTTACCTTGCCGGAGAATACGGCGTAGATCCGAATAAAGGATCTGCTTACCAGAATTGGCTCTCTTCGCACAAGCCGTTCCACTGGTTCATTGAGTTTTACGGAATTCTCAAGGACGGTGGGTTTAATGTAATTATTGGAAATCCACCGTATGTTTCTATTCGGAAAATAGACTATACATCTAGTCTTGAAGAAAGACTAAAGTTACCCGACTTATACGGTTATGTCTTGATTCGGACCCTTGATCTGAGCTCCGATAATGGAAGAAATGGTATGATAATACCGTTGTCTATTACTTTCAGCCGTGATTTTTCACTATTACGCGAGAGTTTATATATTGAAGGAATCTCTTGGTTTTCGTCTTTTGACAATATCCCGGCCTCAATATTTGCAGGGGTTAGCCAAAGGTGTACTATTTGGATAGGCTGCAAGTGCAAGTCTATAGAACGCGCCTGCTTTTCAAGCCCTATGTATCGTTGGCGTTCGATCACAAGATCCTGCTTAATAGATAGAATAAATTATGTAAAAATCGCCTGGGAAAATAACAAGGTATTGGGGATCCCTAAAATCCATGATACCGTTCTTTCCAAAGTTCTTGATGTGATAGATGTTAGAACACACAAACCGTCTCAACGCGTTTTCGCATTACCAAAAGAAACTTCATTATCTCTCTATTTTTCGCCCTCGGCACGCAACTTTATCTCAGTTTTTAAATCTGAACCTCCCTGTTTAGATGCCCATACGCTTGAAATAGTATCTTCTTCCTCAGTCCAAAAAGTCAACTTACACAGAAAAACAAACATCAACTCTGCATTAGTGGTTCTTTCAGGAGAGATATTTTTTTGGTATTGGTTAGTCCGAGGAGATGGATTCCATTTAACAACTGGAGATGTTTCAAACTTTCTTAAAGTCCTTGGACAACTCTCGCCTGAATATCAAGAATATTTGGGCATGTTAGGTGCATGTTTGCACAATAGACGATATGAAGCCTTAGTATTCAAAAAGAATGCTGGAAAATATGTTGGAAATTTTAATTACCGAAGTCAATTTCCCATTACGCGAAGATCTGATTTGCTGCTTTTAGCCGGTTTAGATCTGGATAAAAATATAGCACTAGCGATTTTTGATAATGTGCAGCGTATTTTATCTATCAACGAATTTGCAGGTGAAAAATCTATACCACAAGCGGTTAAACAAAAATTTCCTCCCTCGAATATTGATTCTAATCTGGAGTCTGATATTTTTGATCAATTAGATCGCCTGATTGTTGACCATTACAACTTCACCGACGAAGAATTAGACTTCATCATCAACTACGACATCAAATATCGGATGGGATTGGGAAATGACTGAAGAACAGGAAATGACACTAGAGGGATATAAAGATTTAAGTGCTTGGAATCAACGGGATGCCCAAACTGTCGTGTCTTTTGATAAAATTTTCTTGCCTGCATCAATTGGCGCATGTGTTTTATCATTAGTAAAAGAACCGTCACAGTTTATTTATGTTTATGTCGCGAGCGTGTTATTACTAACATTTTGGGTGTTTCTATCTTGGCGATATAGGCAAAGGATTGCAGACAGATTTTGCATAATGAAAAAGATAGAACGCCGTTTAGGGTTTGAGGCACATTCGCTAATATCTGATGAACTGAGAGCCCCAAAAGACCGAACATTGAGATGGGGGTTTTACTGGGTGGCTGTTTGTTCGGGTGCGGTGGTGCTGCTGTGGCAGTGGCTGATCTGTTAGGAGGAGACTTTGATCACATTTATAGGGCGCAATGTTGAAACAGGCTGGCTTATAAGTCGTAAGGAAGTCAAACACTAGACGAAAACGGCAGTGGTTGAAACCATCAAAAACCGAAAAAAGAAATAGAATGCGTGTTGTACAAACAAGAGAGCTAGAAATCTACCGCGACGCAAACGGTCGAGCACCTTACATCAAATGGTTTGAATCAATTCGAGATCTAAAGACGCGAACTCAAATTCAATCCCGAATTGACCGCATCAAATCCGGTAATTTAGGCGATTACAAATCCGTTGGAGACGATGTATTTGAACTCCGCTTTCGATCTGGTCCCGGCTATCGAATCTATTTTGGACAAGTAGGTAATACCATTGTGTTGCTCCTCTGCGGCGGGGACAAATCTTCGCAAGACAGAGATATTAGACGAGCAAAAGCCTATTGGCAGGAATACAAGGAGGTGCCAAAATGAGACAAATGATAAAATACCGCGATTACCTAGTCGGAAGACTTGCCGATTGCGAAGAGGCAATCGCCTATCTTCAAACCTCCCTAGAAGAATACCAAAAAGACGGTGACGCTGTTGCATTTTTGATAGCACTCCAAAGCATCGCCGAAGCGCAGGCAGGGAACAACGAACTCGCTTCCCAAGTCTATTTATTGAGCGGCGGAGTTCACCGCTCACGAGGGGAGTATGACTGGGCGATTGAAGACTATAATACAGTGATAAAACTGACTAACACAATGATAGAAATGAATCCCAATAATGTTGAAGCCTATATCCGCCGTGGCATGGCTTACCACTACAAAGGCGAGTATGGCTCCACCATTGAAGACTTTACCAAAGCAATAGAACTGGATCCAAGCATACCTCAACTCTATTTAGCGCGAGGCATGGCTTACCACCAGAAATGCGAGTATGGCTCCGCCATTGAAGACGCTACTAAAGCATTAGAACTGAATCCTGATAATGCCGAGGCCTATGTGCATCGCGGTCTGGCTTATCAGAGCAAAGGTGATTATGACCGTAGCAAGGACGATTATGACCGCGCCATCGCAGACTTTACCAAAGCAATAGACCTGAACCCCAATGATACCAACGCGTATTGCGGTCGTGGCTACGCTTACCAGAGCAGAGGTGATTATGACCGTAGCAAAGGCGATTATGACCGCGCCATCGCAGACTTTACCAAAGCAACAGACCTGAACCCCAATGATGCCAGAGCCTATTGTGGCCGCGGTTACGCACGTCAAAGCAAAGGCGATTATGACGATGCCATCGCAGACTGTACCAAAGCGGTAGCACTGAACCCCAATGATGCCAAAGTCTATAACCATCGCGGAGTTGTCTATTATCACAAAGGCGATTATGACGATGCTATCACAGACTTTACCAAAGCGATAGCACTGGATCCCAATTATGCCAAACCCTATAATAGTCGCGGGGCTGTCTATTGTGATAAAGGCGAAGTTGATCTTGCCATCGTGGACCTGAACAGGGCGATACAACTCAACCCTGATTATGCCGACGCCTATTACAATCGTGGTCTAACTTACGGGGTCAAAGGCGATTATGACGATGCCATCGTAGACTATAACAAAGCGATAGCACTGAATCCCAATTATGCCGACGTTTATAACAATCACTGGACAGCGCGGTTACACCCGGAAGTACACGAAGAAACCAGATCAGACCAAACGGCTGCCAGAGACATGGGGAGAAATATCATTACTCCGTTTCATGACGCTTACGAAAACGTCCCGGGTGTGAATCTGCCGGAAGAAATCGCTGCAATACTGATACCCCCGCAGGCATGAATGTTGACAAAATGATGTATTCCGATTTTTACGAAACGAACCCAAACGCGTCGGTGTGTCGGAATTGTCGGAAAGCTCTAATGGGCGCAAGCTCAAACCTCAATAACTGTAGTGAACGGTAGTTATACAAAGCACTGAATAAATAGGAAGATTTGCAACAGCGGCGGAAAGCGGAAGGGCGATAGCCGTTTTTTGCGAAACGAACCCAAACCGCGTCGGTGTGTCGGAATTGTCGGAAAACGTAGTGGGTGCAGGCTCATAACTCAAGAACTGTAGGATACTCAATTTGTTGGACGCTTTTTAGTAAACCCGCGCCGCAACCCAACTTTTTCGTTTGAGGAGTGAAAGATCGTAACTATGCAACCAATACAACAAATATTCCCAAAGCTATTCTCAATGTTTTCAGATGCAGATGATTTACTCAGTCTTGAACCAGAGGAACTTGCCGGACGGCTCTTACTATCTTTAGAGGGCAATGATCGCATCATTCGGGACAACGTTATCTCATCTGAGCTTATGTCAATATCATTCGAGTCCATGCCAGAGATGCGTCAAAAGTACCCCTCTGGCCGTGACAATGAAATTCTCTTTGCACTCATGGAAGCTTGGCAGTGGTTGGAGCGTGAAGGGTTTATTGCCCCAAGACCAACTAGCTTAGTGGGCGAATCGTCCCCAGGTGGAATAGATGTATACTTCGTTACCCGACGAGGCAAAAGAATCGAGGCGCCCGAGGACTTAGAGGCTTATCGCAAGGCAAACCTTTTACCTAAACGCCAACTTCACCCTATAATCGCTCAAAAAGTGTGGTCGCCGTTCTTACGAGGAGACTATGATGATGCTGTTTTTCAAGCATTCAAAGAGGTCGAAATCGCTGTCCGCAAAGCTGGAGGTTACGCTAAGCATTATGGTGTCTCTCTGATGCGTAAAGTATTTGATGTCTCAAAGGGTGAGTTAACCAATCCCGATCCTGATCCTGATCAACCGGAGGCAGAAAAGCAGGCTTTATCAGACCTATTTGCTGGGGCAATTGGCTCTTATAAAAACCCCCACAGTCACCGAAATGTTCCTGTTACTACAGAAGAAGCAGTTGAGATGATAATCCTTGCAAGTCATCTTCTGCGGATAGTTGATTCACGTAAACCGGCTTGAAAAGGGGTGGTCATAATTAACCCATATCAAGGCAATTGGAGAAAAACTGAGTTTTTCATTCGTGCATCACCCACCATATCTCAATTGAGCTGATTTGGCCTGAAATAAATACTTCGGCCAACTCAACAACAATTGAAACATGGTTCGAGGAGGTGATTAGAGTGGCAAGAGAAAGAACCGTCAAATACCCACCCAAACGAGGGAGGCTCAAAAGAAGCGAGGTTAAACGGGTAGTAGAAAAGGTTGTTCTTGGTAGGCGCGGAAATGGAGAGGCGGGGCAGACACGCCAACCGAAAAACAAGAAATAGTTTCCCTTACCTCTTTTCTTTCAAAGCCCATCATTAACCATAACCGTATGAGATTGGGAAGTGATTCAAACAAGGTTGAGTGAATATTAAGGATTGATTTACAAAGGATTCGGTATGAGAGAAACCGAACAGGACCAGGAAAAACCTCTAGATTGGGTTGGTTCATCACACAAAGATTTGAAGAAATTTCCCGCAGAGGTTCAAGATGAAATGGGGTACGCGCTTTATGTTGCACAAATTGGGGATAAGCACCCAAAAGCTAAACCGTTAAAGGGATTTTCGGGCGTCATGGAAATCCGAAGTAATTACGCAAGTGATACCTATCGGGCTGTGTACACTACCAAAATCGGCGATAGAATTTATGTGCTACACGCTTTTCAAAAGAAATCCAAAAGAGGCATCCAAACACCGAAGAAAGAAATCGGTCTCATCAAACGCCGATTGAAGCAAGCTCAGGAATTAGCGCAAGGAGGATAGATCATGACAGACTATACCCCCGGTTCAGGAAACGTTTTTAAGGATTTAGAACTTCCCTCACCCAATGAAAGATTGGCAAAAGCAAAACTTGCATATAAAATCAACCGCTTGATTGCTGATCAGGGCATGATTCAAAAGAGAGCTGCGGATTTTTTGGGAATAAGCCGATCAAAAATGACGGCACTGAGAAACGGTCGTTTGAAGAACTTTAGCATTGACTATTTGGGTTCTCTATTGGGAAAATTGGATCCACATACTGACCTCGATGCTCAAGGTTATGTGCGACGCGCTATTGAGGCATACCACAAAGGCGAGTATGGCTCCGCCATTGAAGACTTTACCAAAGCAATAGAACTGGATCCAAGCATACCTCAACTCTATTTAGCGCGAGGCATGGCTTACCACCAGAAATGCGAGTATAGCTCCGCCATTGAAGACGCTACTAAAGCATTAGAACTGAATCCTGATAATGCCGAGGCCTATGTGCATCGTGGTCTAGCTTATCAGAGCAAAGGTGATTATGACCGTAGCAAGGGTGATTATGACCGCGCCATCGAAGACTTTACCAAAGCAATAGAACTGAACCCTAATGATACCAATGCGTATTGCGGTCGTGGCCACGCTTACCAGAGCAAAGGTGATTATAATCGTAGCAAAGACGATTATGACCGCGCCATCGAAGACTTTACCAAAGCAATAGAACTGAACCCTAATGATACCAGAGCCTATTGTGGTCGCGGTTACGCCCATCAAAGCAAAGGCGATTATGGCGATGCCATCGAAGACTGTACCAAAGCGGTAGCACTGGATCCCAATGATGCCAAAGCCTATAACCATCGCGGCATTATCTATTATTACAAAGGTGATTATGACCGTGCCATTGAAGACTTTAATAGAGCGATACAACTCAAACCCAATTATGCCCAAGCCTATAATAGTCGCGGGGCTGTCTATTGTGCTAAAAGCGAAGTTGACCGTGCCATTGTGGATTTTAACAGGGCAATACAACTCAACACTGATTATGCCGAGGCTTATTACAACCGTGGCGTAGCTTACAGGGTCAAGGGCTTGGTTGACCGCGCCATTGAAGACTATAACAGGGCGATACAACTCAAACCCAATTATGCCGACGTTTATAAAAATCACTGGGAGGCGTGGTTACACCCAAAAGTACGCGAAGAAACCAGATCAGACCAAACGACTGCCAGAGACATGAGCAGAAATATCATCACTTCGTCTTATAACGACTCGTCTTATAACGACTACAACAACAGCCCAGGTGTGAATCCGCCAAAAGGAAACACTACAATTGACATTTCCGCAGGCGTGAATGTTTAAAGGAGTACCCTAGGCATGTCGAAAGAAACGGTCGAAGGCATCACCAAGATAGTTGTGAGCGGTTTCAAGTCGCTCGCGGAAGAGTGTGCAATCGACATCCGTCCGCTGACGATCCTTGCCGGCGCGAATAGCTCCGGGAAATCGAGCATCATGCAACCGCTCTTGATGCTGAAGCAGACGCTGGAGGCACCGTATGATCCGGGCCCGCTGCTGATTGATGGACCAAACGTTCAGTTTACTGAGGCAACGCAATTTTTGTCCGCACTACCTAACGGAAAAAGAACAGATCGTTTTCAGATTCAGATTCAGACTCATAAATCTAATGTTTCCAATGCAGTGCGAACGACTTTCAGAAAGGGAAAGAATGGGATTGAAATTGTCGAAATGACGAAAGAAAATTTAGACCCCGATCAAGCGTTATCTACCAAGTCCCTTACATTATATCCAGAGATGTCGTCTGAAGAAATCAAGTCGCTAGGTAATCAAGATCCGGCATTCAAGAATTTTGATATAGTGAAGCGTTCGCGCTGTTTTTTGTATTTGGGATCTCAGTATAGTAGTGGGTTCTATGAGGTTACTTATGGCTTTGGGGCATATATTTTTAATACCATCCACCTACCCGGATTGCGAGGCAATCCAGAACGCACCTACAAACCTGCCAGCACCGGTCCCCGGTATCCCGGTACATTTGAAAATTATGTTGCGAGTATCATCCATGATTGGCAGGAGACGGAGGATGATCGTCTGAAAACATTAGCCGATGCCCTCTATACCCTTGGACTGACAGGGCGGGTCGGTACAAAAAAAATCGATGACACTCGCATTGAACTTCAAGTTGGCCGCCTTCTTCACCGCGGAACCGGCGAAACGGACATGGTCAGCATCGCCGATGTGGGATTCGGTGTGTCTCAAGTCTTGCCCATTTTAGTCGCCCTGATTGTCGCCGAGCCGGGGCAGTTGGTCTATCTCGAACAGCCTGAGATGCATCTCCATCCCCGCGCACAGGTCGCGTTGGCGCAAGTGTTAGCAGATGCGGCGCAACGTGGCGTCCGTGTCGTCGCGGAAACGCACAGTTCGCTGCTGCTTCTGGCGATTCAAACGCTTGTTGCCGAAGGAAGCCTCTCGCCGGAACTGGTGAGGCTGCATTGGTTCACACGGCGCGAAGATGGTGCCACCGAAATCAACACCGCCGATTTGGACGAGGTGGGTGCTTACGGGGATTGGCCCGAAGACTTTGATGATGTTGATCTGAAGACGCAGAGCCGTTATCTAAACGCAGCCCAATCGCGTCTGGCTGAAAGAGCATAATATGCGGTCAAGGAATTTCAAGCGGCTCGTTGTGGATGCCTCAGTGGCCTTGGCTGCCGGTGGCGGAGAAGCAACAGATTCAGACGTGGAAGCAAAGAATTTAGTATCAATCAACTGCACCGAATTTCTCGAAACCTTTCGGTACAAATGTCTGCATCACATCGTGATGACACCAGAGATTTCCGAGGAATGGAATAGACATCAATCGAAATTTACGACCACGTGGCTGAGGTCAATGGTCGCTAGAAAGAGATTCGATTATGTCAAACCTTCCGTGAACAAAGCGTTGCACGACAAAATCGAAAAGACAACAACCCGCGAAACTGAAATTGAGGTGATGCGAAAAGATTTTCACCTCCTCGAAGCGGCACTGGCAACCGACCAGACCATCATTTCGCTTGATGAAACCATCCGGCGGCTTTTCGCCCGCACCGCTGAACGTGTTGGTGAAATCCGGGACATTGTTTGGGTGAATCCTGACCATACAGAGGAAGATGAACCACTCGATTGGCTCCAAAACGGTGCACCGCCGGAAAATCATCGTAAACTCCGCGCTTGACCGTACATTTATCCCTAAAAATAGGGGGATTGTTTAGTTTGGCGCAGCATCCGTATAAGACTCGGAAGTGACGCATCCAATTGAACGCATCACACAAAGGGATCCCAATTACCCAGCGCAGTTGCGGGGGTATTTGAAAACAGAAGCCCCAGAAATTATCTGGGCGCGGGGGAATGTTGCCCTGCTGACGGATCGGGACACCGGCCCCGATAAGATCGGTTCCGTTCCGAGAATCCCGACTTGTCGGGAGATTCAAAGCAACTTAAACGGAAACCTCTGGGCACTCTTCTGTTCCAGCAAATGTCCCGCCCAGATTATCTTGAAAACGCATGAATTGGCTCAGCAATTTCGGGAATCAGGGATACCCACCATAGGAGGTTATCATTCCCCGGTTGAGCGGGAATGCCTTCGCGTCTTGCTGCGGGGGTCACAACCGATTATCCTATGTCCCGCCCGGAGTATCGAAAACATGCGACCGAGACCAGAGTGGAAAGGGGCATTAGCCGAGGGGCGTCTGTTAATCCTATCTATTTTTGATAGCAAACATCGGCGATCGACCGCAGCATTGGCAAGCCAACGCAACGCATTTGTTGCGGCACTTGCGGACAAGATATGTATCGCCCATGCCTCGGAAGGTGGTAAGACTCTGCAATTCGCACATCAGGTATTGGAATGGGGCAAACCCCTTTTCACCTTTGACACACCAGCAAACAAATCGCTTTTTCAATGCGGCGCGCAGCCGATAGAAAGCCCCTGTCTCTGAAACACATTGAGATCCCACAGCCCCAAGAGGCAGTTGAGTACCTCCAAAAGGTCATTCAGGCAGAACCTGAAAATGTTGGCGCATACATGGTCTGGGGGACAGTTACCGCAGCTTACGAAAATTCCTATTTGGAGAAGATGTTTGGGCCGCTTTTTGACAGGTTGTACGAACCTGAATCTACCAGTTCTGCACCTGAAGATGTTCAATTTCATTAAAATGAGCATCTCGTAAGACAACAATTAAATCGTACTGCTTAGCAATTGTAGCAGTAGAGCTCACCAATCACGGGCGAAGCCAAGAACACTTTCTCAGTGTCTCTCATTCCCTCTTGTACCACCACCTCACCGGCAAACAGCGCAATAATGATGTTTGTATCCAGCAGATCCTTATCCGCTGTGCCCTTTGGATGTGCGCCCAAAAGTGCCCGCGTGAAATCCAAAACCTTTCCCTGTAGTGCGTGAGCCCCTCCAAGTGCTTTATAATCTGCTGAGTGGTCATCGAATCAGCCATCGGGTTACCCCCATCTCAATTCATAATTATTGACTCCCGAAATATGCACCGACCACGATGAGCACACTCAACACAAAGGTGCCGATTACCAGTTTGTTGAATAGAATTTTCATAAATTTCAGTTCTTTTTTTTCAAAAGCCGAACCTTTTGTCCTATCGTTTGTCCAATCATAACGAAAGTCGTGTTGCATAAACTAACAGCAAACTGATTCCACTTTATTTAACGGAGGGAAATATCATGTCTCTAACTTTGCGGAAACCCAATCTATCGAGCTCAAAATTGAATCGTCCACTCATAGCTGTGTTTGTCATCGGTTTCGTACTGACAAGTGCATACCTCATCTCCGCCCAAGAGGATACGCGCCCCGAGCGTTCCACCCGCCAACAGCGGGATCGTGGGGAACGCGGCGAGGGCGGCAGAGGTCAATTTAATCTCGCACAGATGGTCGAACGACAAACCCAACGCGCTATCGAGGCCTTGAACCTTTCTGACGAAGAAACTGCTGTCTTAGTGCCGAAAATCAAGGCAATTACACAGCAACGTATGCAGCAACGCCAAGAGTTGCGGCCGTTTGCAGAAGCACTGCGCACGGCGGTCGATGGTGAAGATGACGTACAGATTAAGTCCGCACTCGAAACCCTCAAAGCGAAGCGGGGCGAACAGAAGACGACATCCGAAGCGTTGGAGAAGGAGCTCGTTGAGCTCCTGACTTTGCGCCAAGAAGCTCAGTTGACTATCGCTGGCGTTGTCAACAGTGATGGCGGATTCGGGGGATTTGGCGGTCGTCGGGGTCGCTTCGGCAGTGGAGACAGACGCCGCGGTGATAGACCGAATAGACCACGTGGTAATCAATAGTATCGGGATTTGAGCCAAGCAGCCAAGGGGAAAGTGGAGATGACCTTTCCCCTTAGTCGCTTTTTCCTGAACCCAACCTGAACACAAGAGGAGAATGCGGATGAAACTCCAAACATTGCACAGTGGATTTATCTTTGCCATCATGATACTTACCATATCTGCATGTGGTAGCCCGAAGTTGCTAGACATCGAAAAAACCTCAAAAACCTTAAACCTCTCGGAAATCCAACGCAATGTGGTGCGGTCCAAAGTGCAACAGATTGAGAGGATTGTTGAGGATTATGAATTAGAGAAGAAGACGTTGGAGTCCGAGTTGGCGGAGATGCGAAATCGGATGCGCGGCGGTGGACGCGGATTTGGTGGCGGCGGTGGCGGCTTCGGAGGTCGTAGAGGCGGCGGAATGCGTAGCAGTTTTCAGAACAAGATGCAGGCGTTCTATAAACAGCACACAGCTTTTCAAAAACAGATTGACGCTTTAGTCGCGGAACTCCAAGAGATTCTCGACGAGGAACAGCAAGAGAAATTCGCCGACATCAAACTGCCCGAGCTAAAATTGCCCGAAATGGGACGTGGTGGCGGATTTGGTGGCGGTCGCAGACGTGGTAGTAGAAGTGGATTTGGCGGTTTGGGCGGATAACCCGCAAGTCCACAAACAATCACACAGGATCAAGGAATGGCGATTTAATAACCTCGCGCTCGTTACCATATTAGCGATGATGCTTCTGAGCGTCTCGCTAATAACCGATGGTGTTGAATGTGCGGGGCAGGCCGGGACAGACCGTTGCGCCAAACGTTTGAAATTTGCAATTTCCATTCAGGGTTGTCCCTACTACAGACAGCCTAAATATCGTAAACTCACATGAGGAGACAATCATGATACGAAAATTTAGCCGTTCAGCAAACGCATTTTTGCATATCACTATTGTGCTTATGAGTAGCAGTATCGTCGGAGCGGAAAATCACGAACCAGTGGCTCAAGCGGAGTGGCGCCAATGGCGGGGCGCAAATCGGGATGGAGTATCTCTCGAAACAGGTATCCTCAAGGCGTGGCCAGAGACGGGGCCAAAAGAGTTGTGGCGGATTCCACTTGGCGACGGATTTTCAGGGATCTCAATTGCAAACGGACGCGCTTACACCATGTTCGCCAAAGGGGATGACGAGGTTGTCGTGTGTCTTGATACCGAAACGGGGGCCGAGCTTTGGCGGCATCTTGACGATTGGTTTTACGAGGAGCGTCAGGGCGGAAACGGTCCGCGCTCAACGCCGACGGTTGATGGCGACACGGTTTACGTCCTGAGTGCTTTTGGTCGGCTGGTCGCGCTCGACGCAAATACAGGAGAACAACTCTGGGACCTCGATTTCACAAAAGCATTTTCGAGTCCAATGCCGCGCTGGGGCTTCTCGACATCGCCCGTTGTCGAAGGCGACTGGTTGCTCGTTGAGGTCGGCGGCACAAACGACAACACGATTGTCGCCCTTAATAAGGGGAGTGGTAAACGTATTTGGGGGGTGGCCACTTCGCCCTCCAGCTACTCCTCCCCAATTCTTGTGACCGTCAACGGCGTCCGACAGGCGCTCTTTTTCGCACGCGATGAACTTCTCGCCGTTTCGCCCAAAGATGGAAACGTGTACTGGCGTTATCCGTGGCATGGGGGGCGGAACAGCGAAAATCGTGTAACACCGGTGTTCATCCCACCGGATAAGGTTTTCATCTCCACCCGTACTGGTGATTCCGGTGTTGTCCTACGGATAGTAGGCACCGCCGCCGGTATGCGCGTCGAAGAGGTGTGGCGCAACCATACGATGATTAATGGCTTTTCCACAACCGTACTTCATGACGGTTACATCTATGGTTTCTCAAACACTATCTTTAAGTGTGTCAACGCGGATACAGGCGAGGAAAAGTGGAAGACTCGCGGATTCGGTCAAGGCACGGTCATCTATGCCGATCGCCACCTGATCGTTCTCGGCGAAAATGGCAATCTCGCGCTCGTTGAAGCGACCCCGGAAGCGTACCGCGAAGTTGCACAGTCGCAAGTGCTTTCTGGACAGTGCTGGACAGTACCGACGCTATCTGGCGGCAAACTTTACCTGCGAAATCATCAAGAGATGGTCTGTTTGGATCTAAGCGAGCAAGGAGAATAGTCGATACAAAATACGATCACCCACTGTGCACCCCCTCTCAAGAAGAGAAACGATTCGACTTCAACAACAACGGTCAACTCAGCGAAGATGAAAAGCAACTGAGCCCAACGAAATGCCACGGGGCGCGGGACGTTAGCGTTAGCCGAATTTTTCAGAGGTAGAAACAACCAATGAAGCAAGCAAAAATTCTGGGGATTACGGTTTTGGGGTTCATCGCATGTTTTATTATCTTCAAAATGGTGCAGAGCGATACGGCTCCCGAACCGTTTCAGTCTCCACAAGCTCCAACCGTATCTCAGCCTACTTTCTCCCCGAAGCGGGCTTTTTCTTTTCACCGAGAACTAAAGGATTATGAGATTATCGCCGAAAATAACCTGTTTCGACCGCTCGGCTGGAAAAGGGAGGTCCGCCCGCCGGACAAACCCACCCCAACGGTCGCCCCTGAACCGATTGTTGAAATACCGCCCGCACCCCCGCCGCCGACCTACGCGCTGGTTCTGACGGGGATTGCGAAAAACGGTTCAGACTGGATTGCCGTTGTCGAAGACCGGGAGCGCAATGAAGGGGCGTTTCTCCGGCGCGGCGAAATGCTAAAGGACGCACGGGTGCAAGATATTTTGTCTGAACATATCACGCTGGCTCGCGGCGAGACGACCATTCAACTTGCCCTGGGAGAAGGCATCGAATACGGAATAGATGGGCGGATGCGATTCGACACGGCTGGCACAGTGAAAATGCCGAAACTCGCCGACGAAACGAACAAGCCACCGGAAACGCAGGCGGATAGTGGCAGCGACAGTGCGCAAAGTCTAATTGAACGCATGCGAGAAAGGAGAAGAAGGGAGTTGAATCAATGACAGAACCCTTAAAATGGGTATTTAACCTTAGTTGTTTACTGCTTTTTCTCCTTACAGTGTCTGTTTTGGTAATTGGTGAAAACAAAGTTGCCGAAGGAGAAGCTGAGCCGGAACGCATCTCCATGCGCTTCAAAGATGCTTCGCTCGACCATGTCTTGGAATTTCTCTCCAATGCGACGGGCTATACCATCATCAAGTCGGCAGATCTGGATGTGCGCGTCACCATCATCAGCCCCGACGACATGCCGGTGGATGGGGCGTTTTCGGTGTTGAACTCTATTTTGGCAATCAAAGGATATACCAGCATCATCAACGGGCAGAGCGCGAAAATTGTCCCGCTGGCAGATGCGAAACTTGAAGCGACGCCGATACAGGTCGGAAGCGACCCGGAGGGGATTAAATCGGAGGATACCATTGTCACGCAGGTGATGCCGCTGTCTTCGGCGGATGCGACACAACTGGTCAAAGACCTCAAGGACTTCGTCCCGCAATACGGTGTGATGACCGCCTATGGTCGAAGTAACACCTTAATCATCACAGCGGCTTCGGCGAATATCAAAAGGTTAGCTAAAATCGTCAAGCAACTCGATATTTCGATGGCGGACCGGATCAAGATTGAGGTGTTTTCACTGCAATATGCGGACGCCGCCAAGTTAGCCGAAGTCATCACCAAACTGTACGAGAAGCCGAAGGATGCCGAAACCGCAGCCGAACAGGAGCGGCAGCAGCGTGGGCGTCGAGGCGGATTTGGTGGTCGAGGTCAATTTGGTGGAGATGGCGCGGGAGATGAAGCCGCAGCCGCTGAAAGTAGTCCCACAGAAGGCGGTGCGCTTCAACTGCTCAGCGAAGTCAAAGCGGTCGCCGATGAAAACACCAACTCGCTGATTGTCTCTGCCAGCCAACAGAACCTCACTGTGATTCGCGGGCTCGTTTCAGAGCTGGACACACAACGCTTTTCAGAGCCAGAGACGCGTGTGTTCTCCCTGAAATACGGCGATGCGACGGAGATTGCCAATGAACTGAACCAAGCCTTTTCCAGTGCCGCACGGAACGTCTTTACCGGCGGCGGATTTGGTGGATTTGGCGGCAGAGGTAGACGGTTTTTTGAAGAGCAACAGCAGGGACGCAGTGGGCAAGGCGGCGAAGGCGTCCTCGGTCTGCCGGAGTTGACGGCTGTTCCCGACGCACGCACCAACTCAGTCATGGTAACAACAACAAGACAGCAGATGAACGCTGTCGGCAAATTGATTGAACAACTTGACCGGGACATCGCGGACTTTGCTGAGGACAGCCGGATTTTCACCCTCGAACACGCGGATGCGGCGAATGTGTCGGCTATCCTCAACGAACTGTTGTCAACAGAACTCTTTGAACGCCAAGCGGCAACCCGCACAAACTTCATTGGAGGTGGATTTGGCGGGTTCGGGGGCGGATTCGGCGGGAGAACGATATCCACCGGCGCGTTGGGGTCGAGCGCACAAACCGCCGATGCTGCACGAGGGCTCACAGGCAACGTGAAAATCGTCGCCGATGAAGAGACAAACGCCCTGCTGATTACCACGTTTGTTCGGAATTTCCCCGCCGTTGAAAAACTGATCAAAGCACTGGATGTGCTACTCCCCCAAGTGCTCATCGAGGCGCAGATTATCGAGGTGACACTCGATGACGAAAGCGCGTTCGGAGTCGAGTGGATGTGGGAGCAGGGCACGACCATCAACGATGAGACCCATCACCAGGATGCAACAAGCGATTTCGGGCTGACCGAAGAGATTTTCGGCTTGAAATACGGCATCTTCTCCGGCAAGCTGGACACAATGCTCCACGCCCTGACGAAGGACACGAAGGTCAATATCCTCTCCACGCCGCGCATCATGACCAAAAACAATCAGGAAGCGATTATCAACGTCGGTCAAGCGGTGCCCTTTCTGGTTAGTACGCAGGAGACAGCGACGGGCGGCATCTTGACTAGCACAGACTTTCGGGATGTCGGCGTCATTCTGACAGTCACGCCGCGCATCAACCGCTCTGGAACAGTTTCTCTTGATGTCAACCAACAGATTAACAGCCTGGTTGAATTTACGCTGTTTGACGCCCCGATCATCTCCACACGCGAGGCGTCGGCGGCCGTCACCGTCAAGGACAAGCAGACGATGGTCATCGGCGGGATGATCAAGGACGACAAGACCGAGACGGTTCACAAGATACCGGTTCTGGGAGATATTCCGCTTCTTGGGAAGTTGTTTCGGCGAACGGACACGCGGGTTGAGAAGACGGAGTTGATGGTGTTCATTACGCCGCATGTGGTCTACACCGATGCGGATGCGAATCAGGTGACGACAGAGCAGAAAGCGAAGCTATACATGCAGAAGGGCAAAACGGATAACTAGCATCAGTCCATATTTCAAACAATTATCGTACACAGCAGCAAATATCGTGAAAACTCACAGCCTTGTCCTCGCGGAAGCGGGGAGATTACATCGGGATTCAAATCAACCGGCTTGGAGGAGCCCATGAAACTCAAACACACCATTACCAACCTTTTCGGAGGACTGTTTGTATTTTCAACGTTAATCGCCGTAAACACTTCGGCACAGCACACGCTCTCAGAAGAAGAGAAGCAATTCGACCTCAACGGCGACCGTCGATTGAGCGAAGATGAAAAAGAGATTATGATTGAAGCAATCACCCTCGAAACCTTCACAGGAATGCAACTCACCGAACAGGAGATTCGAGAAATGCGCCGTGATGGCGGCCCACGTAGATTTGGTCGCCGAGGGGGTTTCGGTGGCGGGCGGGGCCCCCGTCGGGCCGAGAAGATTGTCAGCCGTTTTGACACGGACAAAGATGGCAAGTTAAACGATGAGGAGCGAAAAGCCGCTCGCAAATACATCCACGAGAGCCGAGGTGTAACAGGTGTGTTGCGCCCGTCTGAACCCACTTCGCCGGACACAACGCGCCAAGATGACCTGAAAACGAGCCAAGCGACCCGGCCCGATGGCGCACCTGATCTCTACGAGGCAAAAACACTCCGCACGCTCTATCTTCGATTCCACGATGCGGATTGGTACGAGCAGCTTGGCGACTTCTATCGAACCGATGTTGATGTGCCAGCGGATTTAATCGTTGATGGAAAGCTCTATCCATCAATCGGTGTCCGCTTCCGCGGCAGTTCATCCTATTTTACGGTTCAGAACGAGAAAAAATCGTTCAACATCACTGTTGACTACAGGGATGACAAACAACGGCTCTACGGTTACAAGACGCTGAACCTGCTCAACGGTCATTCCGACGCCTCTTTTCTCCGTGAAGTTCTCTATTCAAGAATCGCTCGCAACTACATCCCTGCCCCGAAGGCGAACTTTGTCAAACTGGTCATCAACGGGGAAAACTGGGGGATTTACATCAACAGTCAACAGTTCAACAAAGATTTCCTTGATGAATGGTTCGGGACTAAAAAAGGTGTTCGCTGGAAAGTTCCGCCCGGACGCAATAGCGGACTGGTTTACAATGGAGATGACCCCGCTGACTATCAGCAGTCTTATCAACTCAAAACGAAAGTTGCCTTGAATCCCGACGCAGTCGGGGCGGCTGAGGCGCCAACCGCTTGGGATGATCTGGTTAAGTTGTGCGAAATTTTCGACAAAACATCCGATGACCAACTCGAATCCGAACTTTCTGCGGTATTCAACATCGACCGGGCACTTTGGTTCCTCGCGCTAGAAAATGTGTTCATCGACAACGATGGCTATATCAGTCGCGCCAGCGATTACGCTCTCTATCAAGACCCGACGGGCCGCTTTCATCTGCTATCGCAAGACAGTAATGAGACGTTTCGCTTTGCCGGTGGCGGCGGTCCCAACTCTTGGCAGACCAACGAGCCAATGCTATCTCCCGTTTCTCAAGAACATGATCTGATGCGCCCCGTCATTCGTCGCCTACTTGCCATCCCGCACCTGCGCGTACGGTATCTTGACCACATTCGCACCATTGTCAACGAATGGCTTGATTGGGATGTGCTCCATCCGATTATTGCGGAATATCAATCACTCATTGATGCCGAAGTGAAGGCAGACCATAAGAAACTCTACTCTTACGAGGCATTTGCCGCGAGTCACATCAGAGATTGGAGCGGCGGTGGAGGCCCCGGTGGTGGGCGTGGCGGTAGCTTGGGGAGAGGCGGAGGTTTCGGTCTACCACGCGATTTTGGCGGCGGGCGCGGCGGCAGAGGTCGGAGAGTCACGCCCAGTTTCAAGCGTTTTGTCGAGGAACGGTCCGAATATCTGCTCAATCACCCCGAAATCAATAAACCGACATCAACTATCGCGTTTGTCTCCGCGTCTGAAGAGTTGGTGACAAACCAACCCGCGATAGAAACACTCGGGGGCGGCCCCGTGCAAATCACAGCCAAGATTGGTGGAGATGTCAAGGTCGATGCAGTCATCTTGTATTATGCCGCCGGGCGATTATCGCCCTTCCAGAGTGTGCCAATGTCAAAAAACGGGGCAGTCTACGTGGGCGAGATTCCAACTTTTCCCGCAGGAAGGAAAATTCATTACTACGTCGAAGCCCGATCCGTTGAATCGCACGGCACAACGACGTTCTTTCCGGCTCAAACTGAATTTGCGCCGTTGACTTACCGCGTCCCCCTTAGCCCTATCGCCGACAGTTCTGCAATCGTGATCAACGAACTGATGGCGAACAATATGGAGAGTCTCACCGACCCGCAGGGCGAAAACGATGACTGGATCGAACTGCACAACGTGAGTAGTCATGCGGTCGATCTTTCAGGAATGTATCTCAGCGATAGCCAAAAGAATCCGCGTAAGTGGAAGTTTCCCGATGGCACCCAGATTGCCCCTGGCGGTTATCTGATTGTTTGGGCGGACGAAGACGGCAAAGCACGCTCGGGGCTTCATGCCAACTTCAAGCTCTCAAAGAACGGGGAAACGGTTATGCTCATTGATACCGACCAACAGGGGAATCAAGTGCTTGACCAGATCGAATTTGGGGTACAGCAGAAGGATACCGCGATCGGCAGATTGCCTAATGGCACTGGCGACTTTAAGCCGTTGGGGTTGACGCCGGGGATGCAGAATCAGTAAAAACGGATCAGACCGATATAGGCTTAACACATCAAATCATAGAGCATACAAGATTCAAAATCCTGCTTCATTGAATCTTGAATCCGCTGCCATAAAGATTCCCAAATAATTCGCAATCGCACCCAATCAAGGAAAACCGAACAATGATGTTTGAACTTTACGATACAACTCTTCGGGATGGAAGTCAGGGCGAGGGGGTCACCTTCTCAGTTGAGGACAAGCTACTCATTATCAAAGCACTGGATGGGCTTGGGGTTCACTATATCGAAGGCGGCTATCCCGGCTCGAATCCGAAAGACATTGCGTTTTTCAAGCAGGCAAAGGCGATGAATCTGCAAACCGCCGAGGTTGTTCCATTTGGAAGCACGCGCCATCGCAGCTATCCGCCGAGCAGTGACCCGAATCTACAGGCGTTGCTGGACACGGGGGCACGTACCGTCACAATCTTCGGCAAGAGTTGGAAGCTGCACGCCACGGATGTCCTGTGTGTGACGCCCGAAGACAACCTTGACCTCATCGAAAGTTCCGTTGCATTTCTGACCGAGAATGGACGTCAGGTTATCTACGACGCTGAGCACTTTTTCGATGGCTTCAACGACAACGCGGATTATGCTCTTCAGACGCTCAAGGTGGCGGCGGACGCGGGGGCGAAATGCCTCGTGCTCTGTGACACGAACGGTGGACAGCTACCGCTAGAAATTCAGAATGGCGTCAAGGCGGCGATGGCAACGGTTGATTGCCCCATCGGTATCCACACCCACAACGACGCCGGGATGGCTGTCGCAAACGCGGTGTTGGCGGTGCAAGCGGGCGCGAGCCATGTGCAGGGGACGTTCAACAGTTACGGCGAGCGATGCGGGAATGCGAACCTCTCCTCGATTATCCCAACACTGAAACTCAAACTCGGGATTGATTGCGTGAATGAGGCACAACTGAAGCAGATAACAGAAGTCTCACGGCTCATCAGCGAGCTGGCAAATCTCCCCCACGATGAACGTCAGCCCTACATTGGGCGGTCCGCCTTTGCCCATAAAGGGGGCATGCACATTGACGCAGTCCGAAAAAATCGGCTGACTTTCGAGCATATCAACCCGAAATTTGTCGGTAACGAGCAGCGCATCCTCGTCTCCGATCAGGCGGGCAGAAGCGCGGTTGTTAAAAAGATCGAGAACCAATATCCCGACTTCGATCGGCATTCGCCGGAAGTCATGGCACTTTTCCAACGCTTGAAGGTAGCTGAAAACGAAGGCTATCAGTACGAAGCGGCGGAAGCGTCGTTTGAGTTGCTCACCCACAAGGTTTTCAACAGCTATCAACCCTTCTTCAATCTCCTCGGATTCTGCGTCATCATTGAGAAGTTCACCAACCACAGCCTTCGTTCTGAAGCAACAATCAAAGTTGAAGAACCCAATGGCGAGATTGAACATACCGCCGCCGATGGCGATGGTCCCGTCAACGCACTTGATAGCGCACTCCGCAAAGCCCTTGAGCGTTTTTATCCATCGCTAAAGGACGTCCATCTGACCGATTACAAAGTGCGCGTTTTGGACACGCAAGCAGGGACCGCCGCGAAAGTTCGCGTCCTCATCGAGGCAAGCGATGGGCATGACCATTGGGGCACAGTCGGCGTCTCCGAAAATATCATCCAAGCGAGTTGGGAGGCATTGACCGATAGTTTGGAGTATAAGCTCTACAAAGACCGGGAAAAAGAGCGTTCTGATGAACTTCGGTGAGTCCCGACGCCGATGATAGGTGGAAATTTCCATTGACAATTAGGAGTCGCTTTTATTCACTTCCCCCAGTTTTTTCTGAGTGGGTATCATCAGCGGTTTTGTAAGCTATAGGTGTAAGAAAGGATTTTCAGGTGTGGTAAAATATCTCCTTACCCCAATCAGCGAGGCTTCGATGACTCGGCTGATGATAACCAGTGTAGCCAAGATGTTCAAGCCCGTTTTGACGAAACCGGCGTTGAGAAACCTAATACTCACGACGATAGCAATCGCATTGGCTCAGACATTTTGTCTCAACGAAATCGCCTTCCGGTTGCCGGTTGCGGTCAAAACCTAAAAGACGAAACAGAACGACTTCTCAGATTCCTTAATCCGGTCTTTCCAATATAAAGCAGGTTATCTCTCAGGAATGGAGCGACTGGTGTCTGGTACCCCTTTCACCCTCACCCTTTGCAGGGGAGATACTGTTTCTCTGGCTTGACCTCAATGTTTCTGACACATATAGCCGCTAAAACCCCGTCAACTCTCAACACACGAAAAACTGGGGGTGAATGAGCGGAATCAGTAAAAATGGATCAGACCGATGGAAATACTACAATCAATTTTCGCGCCATATTCACTCGCAACGCTGGGGACGATCATCCTCAATCTGATCCTGGCATTTATGCTCGGTCTGGTTATCGCCGCCGTTTACCGATGGACTCACGTCGGTATGGCAGAAAACTCGATGACTGATGCGTTAATCCTCCTATGTATGCTCATTGCCGTCGTCATGGTGGTGATTGGCGAGAGTGTGGCGCGTGCCTTCAGCCTCGTGGGTGCCCTGTCAATCATCCGTTTTCGTACCGTGGTTCAGGATGCACGGGACATTGCCTTCGTCTTTTTCGCCTTAGCGATTGGCATGGCAATCGGTGCCGGTAACTCACCGGTAGCTGTCGTGGGAACGTTCCTTATAAGCGGCGTCATCATTGGACTCCACCGTTGGCATACAGCTTCTCCAAATGATGGAGAATTTCTTCTGACCTTCCAAGCACCGCTTTATCCTGAGTATGAACAGATCTATGAATCGGTTTTCAGCAAACAGTTGTGTGCAAACCGCCTCATTGGTCAGAAGACGACAAAATCGGGAGCCGTCGAGCTGAAATTTCATGTGAAATTGAAAAATCCGAAACGCTGGATACATTTTGTCCAAGAGTTTTCCGCATTAGAAGGCATCACAGATGTCAGGTTGATAAAACAGTAGGGGCGGACCTGTGTGTTTACCTCAGACATGAGATGAGAAGTAAGGTTATTTTGCTGATTCTTATTGCATCTGTCAGTCTTCTGCTGATCTATCTTCAGTGGCGAATCCAGCGGTTTGCGCATCAACACACGCGCTTGACGAGTCCGCAGCCGATCCAACTCCCCTACAAATGGGTCGGTAATATCTCCCCGCTCAAGAAAGTTGAGCCTTCAGGCATTACCTACCACCCGCAACGCAGAACGGTGTTTGTTGTCGGCGATGAGGGACACCTCTATGAAATGCGTACCGATGGGGAAGCTGTACGAACAGAATATCTGAAGCAGGCTGACCTTGAGGGAATTACAGTCAATCCCGTGACAGGGTTTCTATATGCCGTTGTTGAAGGGGAGGAGATGGTCTTTGAGATTGACCCGCAAACCTTCCGTGTAACTCGAAAATTCACTGTTAATCGAAATTTCGCAGGGCGCGAGTTGTTGAAAAAGGGGGGCATGGGATTGGAGGCGATCGTCTTTATTCCAGACGCTTCCCATCCCGAAGGCGGAACATTCTGGGTTGGCAATCAATCTTTCAGTCTTAAGCCAGGGAAAGAGCCATCAATCATCTGTGAAGTCGTTCTCCCGCTTATCTCATCGAAAACCGGGGAAGGGCGTGGACAGATTATCCGCTTCTTTCCTCTTTCCATCATTGACATCTCTGGGCTTGCCTATGACCCCCAACGTCAGTGTCTGCTCGTGATGAGCGACACGACGAACCTTTTGCTGGAAGTGACACTGGATGGAAACGTACGCCGCCAGTACCTGATACCGGGAGCGGATCAGGAAGGGGTTGTGTTGGACAAGATGGGGTTTATCTACATTGCACAGGAGAATGGGGAAGTCATCAAAATCGAAGATCGCCGAGATTAAGTTCGACGGTTGTGAGGACCAATTGAATCTGGTTCCACATCGCAATGGATTGGAAATGTATGGCTCGCTAAGGTGCAGCTTCTGTGCCATCAGCGACAGCCTAATTATACCGAGAACGGAGATTGATTTCACCCTTTGGGCGCACGAAACAGGTTGAGGATTCCGTTCAAACTGCACTGCTTGGTGCAAGACCGAGCTCAGTGAGAAACTCGTCAGTTTATTGTTTTCATTTAATCCAAGGGAGCGCATTTTATGATAATCGAATGAGGAAAGAAAATTGGTTATCAATATCTCTAAATTCATGGCATAATCTCCGAGATAGTTTTCTTTTCATCTGAGCTTGGTTGACAGTTTTGAAGGGCGAAAACAGTCCTGTCGTGTTCAAGAGGTACTGCATAAAAGCGAATGAAAAATGTGCTTACGCAATTAATGTATTACGTCCGAGCTAATTGCTGCTGAATTGAAACATACCGTGCCGTATCGGCAAGTCGTCACAGTGCTCAAACGGCTGTGTGGGCTCTCTATCACCACTGGCGCATTAGCGCAATCGATGCAGCCGTTGGCTAAGTGGTTTATCCCCGAATATCAAGTGATTCAAACCAGATTGCGACAGAGCGACTATGCCTACGTCGATGAAACCGGCTGGCGGTTAAACAGGCAATCGTACTGGCTTTGGGCATTCACCTCCAAGGTTTCACTACCGGACCCTAGTTAGTATATATAATAAGATCATATGATGCACGCCTCTCCTTATAAATAAGATATCTTCAAACCCTTATGTCTATTGAGTTTTAGGAGTGCGTCTGCTGTCCGGCGCGGAAAAAGAGGTGGATTTTTCTGTCCGCACGCGGGAGATTTTTCCCTTCAATTGAAAATTGCTATGAGGATCGTAGCCTGTTTGACAAAAACAGGAAGGTTTGATACAATTTGCTTATTGTTACGATTTTTTCAGTTATCACGCAACTGAAGTCAGACCTAACCCCCTAATCCCATATGCAACAAGGCAAGGAATTTGCTGGACGCTGACGCACAGCCCCAAAGGGGCGAAATGTCTATAGCATCCGTGTTTTCTTAGCCCCATCGGGGCGACATGTGGACCAGCTCGCAAAACATGCCGCTCCTACGGAGCTAGGGCTAACGGTTGGCGTAGGTTCTATAAACATACCACCCCTACGGGGTTGGGCATGTTAGCTTGGTGCATATGCCCCCTAACCCCCTTTCCGATGCAGGAAGGGGAAACAAGAACTTCGTCCATAGATTCGGTGGGATTTCGCGGATTAAACCATCTACCCCCGGAGCCACATCCGTGAAATCCTGGGGATGCGTGTTCTTTGATACAATCACAACCACAGAAAGGAGTGTGCATGGCCAATTCGAGTCATCTATTTTTGACGATATTATCAACACTTTACACGAAGGAAAGCGCATCCGAAACAGCGAATATCCCGTATCTACGCCAGCCCGCTCTCGCACCGGACGGGAGTGAAATTGCCTTTTGCTACGCGGGGGACGTGTGGATGGCTCCCGCTACAGGCGGACAAGCAAGACGCATCACGGCACACCCAAGCTACGATTCGCAGCCGGTTTTCTCTCCCGATGGAGCACAACTGGCATTTGTCTCTCAGCGCACAGGTGGTGGAAATATCTATGTCATCTCCCTCCAGTCGAACAAGCCGCCGAGACGCTTGACTTATCATAATAGCGGATTTAGTTCCCCTGCCTGTTGGTCGCCGGGCGGGGAATGGATCTACTTTTCGTCGTACTATGACGGACTTTGCGGCGCGAGTTACAAGATACATACCGATGGCGGCACACCTATCCAAGTTGCCAGCGATCCGGTAGAAACCCACTACTATTTAGCAATTTCACCCGATGGGAAAAGGTTGGCTTTTAACAACAACGGGCATCAATGGTGGCGGCATGGTCCAAACCCGTCCGGGCATTCCGACATCTGGGTTATGAGTGAGGCAATTGGGGCGAATGACCACCGGCGATTGACGCAGTATCTCGGCAGAAACCTGAGACCGATGTGGAATGCTGATGGCAGTGGACTCTACTATCTGAGTGACTGTGACGGTGAGGAGAATATCTGGCATATGAGGCTGGAAGGTGATGCGGAAGCCGAGCAAATCACGCATTTCACGGACGGGCGAGTGTTGCGTCCATCGATCTCTGCAGATGGCAAATGGATCATCTTTGAACGTAACTTTCAAATCTGGCGATTGAACCTCGAAAACCGAGAGACTGAACAAATAGAAATTATTGTTCAAACAGACGAAAAATCAAACCCAATTCGTCATCATACCTACACCGCACAGATTAACGAACTTCAACTTGCCCCCGATGGCAAGAAGGTCGCTTTCATTGTTCACGGCGAGGTCTTTGCGGATCTGGCGGACAAAGGGGATAAGGTTAAAAAGGGCGGGGATTCGTTGAAGGTCACGGATACCCCTTTCCGCGAAAGCCAGTTGCAGTGGTACCCTGAGAGCAATTGTGTCGTATACGTCTCGGATCGAACGGGGCACAACGAAATTTTCCAATACAATTTCAAAGAGCAGGTAGAAACGCAACTGACCGATTCACCAGAGCAGAAATACGCGCCGAAATTTTCGCCTGATGGCAAATGGCTCGCTTATCTCCAGGGCGATACCGAAATCTGGTTGATGAACACGGAAACGCAGGAGAAGCGTCCTTTTATCACCTATCAAGTGTTTCCAGATGTACCTGAGCCGACGGATTTCGAGTGGTCGCCGGATAGTAGATGGATTGCCTTCATCGCAAGGGATCAGAATTTCTTCAGTAACCTCTATGCCCAGCATATCGAAGCGGAATCGCCCAGGCGACTAACCTTTCTGAGCAACATCAATTCTTATCGTATCCTCTGGTCGCCTGATGGAAAATTCATCGTGTTCAACACAGGGCAGTACCGTACGGAGTCTCAGATTGCACGGGTCGATCTAAAGCCGATTCCGCCGGTTTTCAAGGAAGCGGATTTTGATAAGCTCTTCCAGGAAGATGAAAAGGACGAGCAGGACAAAGATAAGGAGGACACCCCACAGCCCCTGGAGGTGGAACCAAGTGAAACGGAGGCCAGCGATTCAGCCGACGAGGATTCGGATGAAGATGGAGACGAAAAGGCGGAGGGTAAGCAGCGGAAAAAGAAGATTGAGCCGGTTGAGATTGAGTTTGAGGAGATTAAGCATCGGCTCCGTTTTCTCACGGACTTCAAGCTTAATGCGCAGGCGATGTGTATTCGTCCCGATGGCAAAACCCTGATTTTTCGCGCCTCCATGACTGGGCATCCCAACCTCTGGAGTATGTCGCTTGAGGAGGATAAGCGAGGTGAACTTCCCAAACAGTTGACGGCGACGGGGAGCGGAAAAAGCAGTGTCCAGTTCCTGCCAAAAGGGAAGAAGTTTTACTACCTTGATGGTGGACGCATCCATTCGCTGGGTATGAGCGAAGATGGGGCAAAAGATGGGGATGCGAAGGCATTAGACACTAAAGCTGAGGTTGAAGTCAATTTTCATCTCGAAAAGATGCAAGGCTTCGACGAAGCGTGGCGATTGATGCGGGATCACTTTTACGACCCGCAATTCCACGGTTGTGATTGGGAACAAGTACGCAAAACATTTCGTCCAATCACCGAGGGGATACAGACCCAGACGGACTTCCGGGAGCTCTTAAACCTCATGGTTGGTGAGTTAAACGCTTCTCACCTCGGTGCGGGTGGTAAGACCGATACCGCGCCGGATAGTTACCTGGGCGCGGATTTTGAGCGGGAGGCGTTGGAAAACTACGGACATTTCAAGATTATCCATCTTTTGCCTGAATCCCCGTTAACGCTTCCAGAAGAACCCGCACGGGTTGGGGAGTATCTGGTTGCGGTCGATGGGGTTGCACTCAACGGAGGGGTCAACCTACCTGAACAACTCCAGCGAAAAAAGGGGAAACGGGTGCCCGTGAAACTCAACGATAAGCCCCAACTTGAGGGTGCCCGCGAACTCACTGTCCAACCCATTGACAGCAGTCAGCACCGGAACCTCCGCTACAAGGATTGGGTGCGTTGGAATGAGGCATACATCCACGAAAAGAGTAACCGACAGCTCGGATACGCTCACATCCGTGAGATGTCTTACGAAGCCTACCTCCAGTTCATCGCCGACCTTGATACTGAAACTCACGACAGAGAAGGGGTTGTGCTCGATGTCCGATTTAACCCCGGTGGACATATCGCACCTTTCATCCTTGATGTTTTGCACCGCAGAGCCTATACCCAATCAAATTATCGTGGTTTAATCAGTACGACAGACACAAACCTCGCAGGCAATCGCATTTTGGAGCAGCCTGTTATCCTTATCACCAATGAACACTCCGGGAGCAATACGGAGATGTTCAGCGAGGGTTTCCGAAAATTGGGACTTGGTAAAGTGATCGGTATGCCCACGGCCGGTGCGGTCATCTGGACATCGGGCTGGACCTTGCTTGATGGAACGACTTTCCGTTTGCCTTGGTTAAGGGTCACAACCCTGGAGGGTGAAAATACCGAAGGCACCGCCCGTCCGGTTGATGTTGAGGTCGATCGCCCGCTTGGCGAAGCCGCGCAGGGGATAGACAGTCAACTTGACGTTGCTGTCGAGCAATTGCTGGCACAGATTGATGGAAATGGTTCCGATCAAAATGGTAGAGATATGTAGGGGCAAGTCTTGTGCCTGCCCAAAAGTGACAACCCCTTTGGTTACCGGGCGTAACCCCTCTCCTATCCGAGAGTCTGCCTAAAGAGCTGAATTGCGAACACCAGCACGGTGACAACGAGAACGACCCGAATCCACTTATCCCCTTTGGCAACCGCCCAATGACTGCCGACCCAAGCACCTGTGGCATTTCCGACGGCAAGCGTCAACCCAAGAGGCCAATCGACATTTCTGTTCCAAACGAAGACGATAAGTGCGATGCTGGTGTAAAAAAAGATCACAAACACCTTGATTGCATTGGTGCGAACCAGATCGAAACCATTCGTCAGTGTCAGTGCTGCAATGATAATGAACCCCACTCCTGCCTGAATAAAGCCGCCGTAAACACCTACGAAAAAAAAGACGAGCATCCCGATGATTTTACGGAATAGGCTTAGATTTTCAGTCCCACCTTGCAGCTTTTTGGTTGGGCTAAAAAGAGTCAAAAATAGCACAGCGAGCATGATGCCAGCGAGAACGCGATTGAAGATTACTTCATCCATCTCAACAGCAATCTTCGCGCCGAACCAGGCTCCGACAAGCGCAGGCAGGGTAAGGAGCGTACTATAGCCAAAATCAGAAACACCTTTGCGGCGGAACCCCATAATTCCGCTGGCGTTCTGTATGAAAACCGCGATTCTGTTGGTGCCATTTGCTGTTGCCGAGGGTAAACCGAGAAAAATCAGAACAGGGAGGGTGAGTAGTGAACCACCGCCGGCAACGGTGTTGAGGAAGCCGGCGAAGACACCGGTAACGAGAATTAACGGGACTTCCCAAAAATTTTCCATGTATTGTTTTTGCAACTCCTCGTCGGTTGGGTTGAAAGACTACAGCCACGATTATATCAGTTTTCATCCAGTTTATCCAGCGAAAAACCGAGAACTTTCGGCATAAATTACGCAGGTTGACTTATTCGGAGATAGTGTGCTAAATTAAGGGGAGCTATTCTGGATTCACCCATTCGTTAATTCGCTATTTTCAGAACAGGAGGAGAGAAATATGTTAGCCGTTAAAGAACTGGGCCATGTGGGAATCTACCGTACCGACCTGCAACGGTCCAAAGACTTTTACACCCGCATCTTGGGGCTCACAGTTACCGACGAAGCCCCTGACGGTCACATCACCCTCCTCAGCGCGCAGCCAGAGGAAGAACACCATGAAGTCGCACTCTGCCCGGGCAGGGACGTGCCACCGGGGGCAAAGGTTATTCAATAGGTGTCCTTCATTGTGGAAGATCTGACGCCCCTGAAGCAGTTTTATCATCAATTGAAGCGGGAGGGCGTGCGCTTTCGCAGTATTGTCAGTCACGGCATCGCCCTTGCCATTTACTGCTACGACCCTGATGACAACGTCGTTGAGATCTATGCGAAGACACCGTACAAGATACCACAACAGCTCTCTGAGCCGGTCGATCTCGAGCTGTCAGACGAGGAGTTGCTCGCCATCGCCGAGGGGGGCCAACAGTCGTAGCATCGCTACGAACGCTAACCAGACCGTGGAGGCTTTCGCGCCAATCACGAAGGAGAGTGTCATGAGCTTAGAATATTCATCGACAATTGCAAGTATTGTACAGAAACTCGAAACCCGCGACCCGCTGCCGCCGCTCGCCCCAAGAGAAGAATGGGACAACGAACTCACCCATCGAATTAAAGATATTCCATTAGAGACGCTTTTTGATGGGCAATCCATTAAGGATTCAACGATGGGACACGCTATGCAGAGCGGCTTGCTGCTCTGGAACGATGCGCTTGATGTGTCACACACAATCTCGCAGGGTATCGAAAGCAAAACGGGCAACTATTGGCACGGCATTATGCACCGCCGCGAGCCCGACTATAGCAACGCGAAGTACTGGTTTGGGCGCGTTGGGGTTCATCCCACCTTTCCCACACTCCGCGAACAAGCGCTAGTGCTGCTCCAAGTTGCTTTGAATTCCGATCTTATCGATCGGGGCGCGTTCAACCGAATCTGACTCGCTCGCAGATTATGCCGGGGCAATCAAGGAAAAAGAAAACTGGGATGCCTTTCGGTTCGTTGACTGGTGTCAGGCTTCAGATGGGGATAGGTCAACGCCGGAAGCAGTGAAAGCGTTTTTACAAGCCGTACAAGTTGAAGAGATTAAACTGTTGCTGAATTACTCATATCAGCAGGCACTCACTGAATAGAAGTTACGCAGTTGGGCTATGCCATCGGAATGGAGGGGGGCAGGCTCAATATAAGTGCGTAACCCCAATCGAATTGAACAGGAGGTATTACCATGCGTTCTCACAATGACTTCCACCGCTATGTATTACTCACCGTGGTTGGTTACATACTCATGACGCTTTGCATCTCTTCCGTCAATGCAGCTTCAATCAAGACCAGTTACAAGTATCAAGAGATCAAGCGACTCCATAAAAAGATCCTCCAAAACAGCGAATCGGCAGCACTCAATATGCTGATTGAGAAATCGCGTGCCTTTATCGTGGAGAATCCGAAATACAAACGGATTGATCAGGTTTACTACATCCTCGGCCACGCACTGACCCGCGCAGGCCATACCGAGGAAGCCATTAAGGCTTATCAACAACTTGTGAAAGATTATCCGAAAGCCGCTTATCTTGTGCCCGCTCTGCTGGAGATGGGATTAGCCTACGATCGGCTCGGTCAGCACGACAAAGCGGATGCAGCGTATCGTCAACTAATTGAACACCCAAAATACGGTTCGCGCGCGTCTGCGAAGACCGCGAAGCGTTTACTGGCACTAAAAAAGGAGAATCGCACCGGCGAAATCCCCGCAAGCGCCTCACACAGAAGGCGACCGGATGCACTGGTTGGCAAAAAAGCAATCGATTTCAGCGTGAAAGACCTCGACGGCAACGACCTGTCGCTGGAGAAATATCGCGGCAAGGTGGTCTTGCTTGACTTCTGGGCGGTTTGGTGCGGACCATGCGTCGCTGAAATGCCTAATGTGAAGCGGGTTTACGAGAAATATAAGGATGCGAACTTCCAAATCATTGGAATTAGCCTCGATCAAAGTCGGGATAAACTGGTGGCTTACCTAGAAAAGCAGGGGATTACGTGGCCCCAGTTTTTTGATGGAAATGGTTGGCGGAATCAGGTGGCGGAGATGTACGGCATCAACAGCATTCCACACATGTACCTCATTGATGGCGAAGGCGTAGTTCGCAAGGCAGATGTGCGGGGGAGAGCCCTCGAACCGGCGGTCGCCGAACTGATCCGAGAAAACAACGCGAAATTGAAGGGCAGCGAGCCGGCTGAGAAGTAGCGTCCAAGAGACCCATAGATGCTGAGTGACTCAATACCTTCAAAAATTTATGCAAATCAGGAGCATTTTCCTATGAAAACTGTGTTTTTGTTCATACTCACACTTATCTTTGTGACGCTTGTGTTGTTGCCAAACACCCTTGCCCAGGATTACACGCAATGGGGTTTACCCGAAGGAGTTAAAGCTCGCTTCGGTAAGGGTTGGATGTCTAGTAATATCGCGTATTCGCCAGATGGTGCGCGGCTCGCGGTCGCGAGTAGCATCGGAATTTGGCTCTATCACGCACACACCGGCACCGAAGTTGCCCTGCTCACCGGACAGATGAGGGATGTCAAAAGCATCGCGTTTAGCCCGGATGGTAGCACACTTGCCAGTGGGAGTTGGGACAAGACCGTTCGGCTGTGGGATGCCGTCACGGGAGCACACAAGCAGACGCTTACCGGACATATGAAGGAAGTCTGGAGTGTTGCATTCAGTCCGGATGGGGACACACTCGCAAGTGGGGGCAGGGATAATACTATTCGTCTGTGGGATGTCGTCACAGGGGCACACAAGCAGACGCTTACCGGACATACGGGTTGGGTCAGTAGCGTTGCATTCAGTCCGGATGGTGACACGCTTGCCAGTGGAAGCCGGGACAAGACCATTCGTCTGTGGGATGCTGTTACAGGGGCACACAAGCAGACACTCACCGGGCATGCAAGGGAGGTCACAAGCGTTGTATTCAGTCCCGATGGTGACACGCTTGCCAGTGGAAGCCGGGACAAGACCATTCGTCTGTGGGATGTTGTCACAGGGGCACATAAGCGGACACTCACTAGGCATACAGGGGCGGTCACGAGCATTGCATTCAGTCCGGATGCGGGTACGCTCGTCAGCGGGAGTTGGGCAGTAGGTGCTTCCATCTGTCTGTGGGATGCTGTCACGGGGGCACACAAGCAGACACTCACCGGGCATACAAGTTGGGTCTGGAGCGTTACATTCAGCCCGGATGGGGACACGCTCGCAAGTGGGAGTGGAGACGGTACCATCCGTCTGTGGGATGCCATCACGGGAGTGCATAAGCAGACGCTCACCGGGCATACGTATATGGTCACTCGCGTCGCCTTCAGTCCCGATGGAGGGACACTTGCAAGTGTTGCGATTTGGTACGGTACTATCCATATGTGGGATACCGCTACGGGGACACACAAGCGGACACTCACTGTAGATATGCAGGGTATTATTAGTGTTGCGTTCAATCCGGATTGGGGTATGCTCGCAAGTGGGAGCGGAGATGGCACCTTCCATCTATGGGATGCCGTCACAGGCACACACAAGCGAACGATTGCCGGACATGATGCTATCACAGGGGAGCACAGGCAGCCGCTCACCGGACATACGGGGGGTGTCATTAGCGTTGCGTTCAGTCCAGATGGGAATACACTCGTAAGTGGAAGTCAGGACAATACCATCCGGCTGTGGGATACTGTCACCGGAAACCACAAGCAGACACTCACCGGACACACGGGAGAGGTCATAGGTGTTGCGTTCAGCCCGGATGGGGACACGCTCGCCACTGGGAGTCGAGACAAGACCATCCGTTTGTGGGATGCTGTCGCGGGGGCACATAAGCAGACGCTCACCGGGTATACAGGGCAAGTCACAAGCGTTGCGTTCAGCCCGGACGGGGATGCACTCGTAAGTGGAGGTCGGGACGGTACTCTCCATCTGTGGGAGGTTGTTACGGGTGCCCACAAACGGATGCTCACTGGACATACGGGGGAGGTCACAAGCGTTGCGTTCAGCCCGGACGGGGGCACACTCGCTAGTGGGAGTGCGGACGAAACCAACCGGCTGTGGGATGCTGTGACGGGGGCACACAAGCGGACGTTCACCGGACATACAGGACAGGTCACAAGTGTTGCGTTCAGTCCGGATGGGGACACGCTCGCCACTGGGAGCCGGGACGGAACGGTGCTTTTGTGGGACTTGCACCGGTAGAGGATGTCAACGAGGATGGGGTTGTAAACTTCTTCGATTTGATATTGTAAAATAAATCCTAAATATGGGAGCAGCGTCGAATCCAATTCTCAGACGTTACTGGGACCGGCTCGATTTTACGGTTCCCTCGACCAACGTAAGGGTTCGATTCGCTTCAACCCCTTCAAGGCATTCCTGTAGACCACTTGGCCATCGGAGCTCAACCCGATCGACTTGGTGATGATAACGCGCTCTGGTTCGACAGAGATGAAACTGGGCATTGAGTTGATTGATGGTAGTTTCAATTCGTCTCCGAATCCGATTGAGATTCCGCCGGAGTTGTGGCGTATGTTGTGACTTCTGATTCCCACGCTTGATAGCGAATAAGCGAATCCCATCCAACTCAAGGAGCATCTCACTCAATGGGTCTGAAATGTAACCTTTGTCTCCAATTATCAGGGGATAATCGCCTGTTTCACACATCGTCGAAAGTACCTCCCGCTCATCAACATTGGCATTGGGTACGGAAAAAGCGAAATGAAACTCACACTCAGCAAGTCTTCGAGATTCAGCGACGTGATTCCTTCTTGTGCGAAAGCGGCACTCAGCTTTTGACATAACTCCATTGAAATGCTTCCTCTCTTTCATTCGAGATAAGTAACTTCTCTCAAAGGATAGCACTTCCTTTGCCTTTTAACTAGGTTCTGTTGACATTTGAGTATAAGGTTGTGGCATAATAGAAGAATGACGCCAATAACCTTACCTGATGAACAATGGAATAAGATATACCGGTTTCTTCTAAGCTGTCCCACCATCTATGTTGGCGACGAAGCTGCTACACGCCGCTTCGTCGAAGCCGTCCTGTGGGTGACTCGTAGCGGGGCTCAATGGAGACTTCTACCAGACACCTATGGCAAATGGAACACCCGCTACAAGCGGTTTGCTCGATGGTGCGACAAAGGTATCTTCACACAGATGCACCCCCACTTCGCCTCTGACCCCGATATCGAGTCGCTTATTGTGGACAGTACCATCTGCCGCGCTCACCCGTCTGCGGCGGGCGCCTTAAAAAAAACGGTGGCACTGAAAACCAAGCATTAGGTCGCTCTCGGGGCGGTTTCAGTACAAAAATTCACATCACAGTTGACGGACTAGGCAATCCCCTAAGAATTCATCTGACCCCCGGTCAGAGACATGACATAACTGAGGCGGAAGGGTTGATAATCGGATATAACAGTGAATATGTGATTGGAGACAAGGGGTACGATTCGGACGCTTTTATTGCGGTTATTGAGGCAAATGGAGCGATTGCGGTGATACCGCCAAAAAGTCATCGTGTTGACCAAAGAACGTATGACAAACACTTATACAAAGAGAGACATCAGGTTGAATGTTTCATCAACAAGATAAAATGGTATCGTCGTATCTTCTCTTGGTTTGAGAAGCTAGCTGTCCGTTATTTTGGATTTCTCAGCTTTGTCTCCACTCTTATATGGCTCCCTTGAAATGTCAACAGAACCTAGTCATGTTAGCAATTGTTATGGTATTAGCCCTCGGGGGGATATTACAAAGTCAAGGCGAGGAATCAGAGGAACCATGGGTGGGAAATAACCATATAGGACTCCAACAACTCTCGCCAACGAATTATCCTAAAAAAGATGGGACCTTCAATGTTAAGGTGGAGATTCGTAGTCACGCCCCGGATGGCCACGTCAGGTTTAAGTTCTCTAACTCTAACGTGTCATCTTGGAAAGGCCATGCCATGAACGCTGGAAACGAACTCAATAGCGACCCGGATCTCACGTTAACAGTTGACCAACAGACACCCCAAGCCGGTATCACTTGGAGTGCCCCTCCTGCGGAGCCCGGCGTACAATTGATAGGAGCCGGGTGGGACGGTGACGCTCCCGATCCGTTTACAGTGAAGGTCAAAGTTCATGACTACGGTGCCTATGGGACCCTAACGGCTCAATTATATTACGATGGTGGGGAGCCGGAAGAGCCCGTCAGCCTTGATCTTCCACGCGATGATAATGGCAATAAGATTGCCGATGGGTGGCAGAATGATGGGTCGGAAAACTACGATGCGTCTGCTGACGATGAAGAAGGCCCAGGAAGTAATAATCATGATGGTGATGGATTTTCTGTCTTTGAGGAATATCGTGGCTTTATAGTGAGGGGGCTACATACCAGGGACTACACCCCCCAAACAGGCACATATGACCCAACAGCCAAAAAGGACCTATTTGTCTACAGCAACCTTGCTGAAGGGTATGGATATGCCAGCAATCTCCCAGCAGACACCTTTAAAGTCTGGCTGGTTAATTGGAACAATATGGATGGCGCGGTACGCAGAATGGATTCAAAGGGAACCGACATCCCTGGAAATTCAATCGGGCAGAAGGCATTAAAAGTGTTAAAGGATGATATAACCTCACAGGATAAGGATTATGGTAAGATTAATGCTGCTCAACCTGCCCCTCCTGGACAAAGCCCTGGAACACCCTTTCAAGTGGGTGATATCATCATCTACTACAAGAAAATCCGTAAGGACACCCCGGCGCACAATGATGAAGTAACGCCGGATCCGGCTGATGCAGATGCGCGAAAGAAAGTGATTGGACACGAGATCGGGCACGGTATCAACGTCGATCATCATGTTGGTAGTGGCCCTTGTATAATGGAAGGATGGGTTAACATCATGGACCAAGGAACTCAATATGCAGATCATGGAGATGGCGATCACGCAAGTGAATTCAAACTTCGTTAAAAATTCCTAAACCCTTATCTCATGTTTTGACGAAGCGGTGTGATTTTCCCATCATGGACAAAATTGCGCCTCTTTGTCAAACCAAAGTTCTGGTCTTGTCCAGTGTAAGTACAGCTAGGTCGTTAAAGGAGGAAGCTTTATGACACGCCGACATACATTGTTTTTGGTATTTCTCTTAGTGGGATTGATAGGTCTCATCGTTTCATTGTCTCTGTACAGAAAACAACACTCTCCAAACAATAGCAGCAATGCCTCCTTAGAATCATCATCTGAAGAGACATCCTCTGGGACGTTTACGGATTCGTCTATTCGCTCTTCAAGTCAATCCCCATCTCGATTATCAAACCGGAATAAAGTCACCATAAAATCTCCTTCCCGTCCAGCACCACCCTCTATTCCAGATTCAAAATTAGAAAGGATAGCCGAGCTATATGGTAGTCTGACGCTAGCTGACTATGACAGCAAAGGCCCACATCCCAAAGAAATTGAGATTCTGACAGAAGGAATGGACACACTGAGCGCAGGCAGGTATCTAAAAACGTTGAATATGTTTGATTTCGCGCTTGAATATGCAGAAAAGGCTTTAGCTGAAAATCCAAGTTCTTTTGAAGCACTGCTGTTAAGAACCCAACTGCTTCCATCAGATCGAGCGGATGAAAGGGAAGCCGGGCTCCGTCAATTACTTGAGATGCATCCGAATTCTGTTGAAGCGTTAGCTGGATTGGGGGGGATGCTATCAACCTCTCACCCTCATGAGGCCATCCAACACCTCCAACAGGCAATTGAGATTGCCCCGTCAAATAGCGGCGCATATGCCTCATTGGGATCTAGTTATGAAAAGCTGGGCGAATATGATGAGGCATTAGCCGCCTATCAGAAAGCATTTCAGATCTATCCTGGTCAGGCAACTGGTGCTCATATTCGCGCCATCGAAGAAGGAAATCCGATCATCAAGCCGATAGAGCAGAAGCCCCAGAGACAATTGCCTGAAGAAAGTCTACCCGAAGAGCCTTCTCCTCAAGCACCTCAAGAAGTGGTGGCACCCCTGATTCCCGACAGTCCCGAGGGGTTGAAGCGTGAAACCGATTTTGATGATGAGCGGGTGATCGAGCCAGCCAAAAGCGAAGGCAACGGGGCGCGGGAGGCACAGCCGATGGAGGCGGAGTTTGAAAAATTGCTCGCGGATTATGAGCGAATGATTGAAGACGAGTTGGACCCGTCTGCTACCGTTAAGGGACGGATTGCGGACTTAGAGCGTTCTATCGAATCTAACCCCAATCAGAAGGAGCATTATTTAGAACTGGCTGAAGCTTACCAGGAAGCGGGCGAACATGAGAAAGCTGCAGAAGTCTACCGCCGGGCGAGGGAACGCTTCCGTGACGATGAAGAAGTTCAGCAGGAATCGGAGTCGTATCGAGAATCGCCAGAACGTGAAGATGAAGACGACGAGGAGCGGTAAATCGGATCACGGCTGACGCAGCCGTTGGCGGCAAACTGAAGCGATCTTGATTCTATAGAAAAAGTCCTGCTGATTCCAGTCGATAGGGCTTTTTCTGTTCTTTTTCCCCGCCTGTGGCGGCAGACCATAACCACCCCAGGCCGTTGTGACATGCTCACGGATTTGGAACTGTTCGGGTAAGATCAGAGGTAGAACTGTACCAGGTAGCTGATTAATGCCGAATGCAGACATATCATACAGAATTGTAATCCGATAAACTCAATTGATTGGATACCCCACTATTGGGGCACATACCAGAAAGAAATAATCATGAAGATTTTCCACCAATACACCCACATTGCAAGCCAAACAAGTAATGATATGCTATACTACCTCTATCTCTTTTTGTTGTATTTGCGCTGTGATGGTGGGCTGGTGGACCTCACGAGAAAGACGTAGAGATTTCCCCACATCAGATTGTTCATTGACGCCCATCATCGAAAACGCATTCGGTGGTGGGCGTTTTTATTTTTAGGAGGCAGCAAAAATGATGCAGACCAACGGTACGATTGACAGAAATGTCAAGGACTATCAAACCTTAATGAGTCCAAGACAATTGGTGACAGATCTGCCAAGAACAAATACGATGACGCAGACAGTCGAATATAGCAGAACCAGCATCAAAAATATCTTGGATCGAACCGATTCACGAAAATTCGTCATTGTTGGGCCTTGTTCCATCCATGATGCGGAAGCGGCCCATGACTATGCGGCAAGATTAAAGGAGATTTCAGATACTGTTTCAGACCACTTGGTCATTATAATGAGGTCTTATTTTGAAAAACCTCGCACCAGTTTAGGCTGGAAAGGCTTAATCTACGACCCATATCTAAATGGAGAAGGCGATATCAAGGAGGGTTTACATATCTCAAGAAGGATATTAATGGATAATCTTGAAATGGGGTTGCCGTGCGCCACGGAATATCTTGAAACCTTCACACCTCAATATAATTCTGATTTAATCTCGTGGGCGGCGATCGGGGCGCGGACAACTGAGTCACCACAGCACAGGCAACTCGCTTCGGGCCTCTCAATGCCGGCCGGCTTCAAAAACAGCACGCAGGGCGACATCTCCATCGCGGTCAATGGGATTTTATCTGCACAATCTGATTTTTTAACTTAGATGTCGCACGATAGTATAGAATAGAGAATTGCTACTATTTCACGTTTAGACTTGATCCACAACAGGGGATCTGCTATAATCATGCAGATGATTGATGGATAAAGTAGGTTCTGTTGACATTTCGCTGTCGCGAATTCGGCAAACGCTGTAATCATCATGCAACCCGCCAAAAACCAAGACAGTTGTCCGAAATCGCCTCAAGGTGCATCAGGTCGAAGACTCTCGGAACGGAGATTGGTTCAATCCGTCAAATGTCAACAGAACCTAGCATAAGTCGTTAATTAGTGAAACTCAGAAACTTTGACCGATTGAAAACGAGTACACAAATTCACCTTGTTCGATTCGGATCTGCTCCCCCTCATTTTCCGTCGGTTTCATCTGCGGCGTATAGGCGGCGTTCATATTAATCTTTCCGACCTTCAGACCAAGCCCTAACGTCATGCCTTCAGTCTTCCAGAGTCGATTCTCAAACTCCACCTGTTCCGTTTCAACGATGAAGATTGAATCAAACCGTTTCTCGGTATGACGCAGATAACCGATTCGCCCACCGATGAAGCCGCGGTACCAGATCTCTCCACCGAAGTTGGTTCGGATACCATCTTCAAAAGGCGGGTTCAGATCAAAGCCAATCTGGATATCCATGTCTTTATGATGAAATCGGTATGCCCCGCCAAAGAGGACATCTCGGTGGATGCGATCGGGAATCGAATTATCAGTGAAGGATAATCCGTTGCTGAGGTTTCTAATAACCGCGCCGATGCGGAACTGACCCCCAAATTGTTGAATCAACCCCAAATTATAAGCGTACCCATGCCCAACATGTTCATTAACCTGAGCATCTTGCACCTTGGATCGCATCCACCTGGCATCAACGCCGACGGACAGTCCTCTAAACAACTTTGTCGCGTAGCCGATTCCAGCCGCAAAGTCGTTTTCAGGGAAACTGCCGGTGGCTTTTCCGATGTGATTGACCCGACTGAATCGCCCCTCATGTCCAAGGGCGAAGTCGAAGCCGATGGCCCCCGACTTTCCCAACGGCGTGCTATAGTTTATAAACTCAAGTCCTGATGCGCGGAGGTCGTACTGCCCGTGATCTTCATACCATTCGGCTTCGTTCAGTTTTGCAACCATTGCAGCGGTACGCGGAAATCGGGCAACATGCGTGACGAAACGGTTACTATCGATGAAAGTGAGTCCAGCGGGATTGCTGTTGAGGGCGTTTGCCCCAGAAATCGACCCGGCAAAGCTGCCCCCCATCCCTTGATGCTCCGCCGAAGTAAGTTTCCTGAGAAAAACGTCCGCAGATGAGCGAAAATCTTCATTGGTGACCTGTGCTGACGCAAAATTTGACCAACTGACGAAAAGTGATAATGTGACCAGTGCAACCGCGGAGTTGCGTATTGTGTAAAATGTACCATGTGAAACGTGGAACGCAGCCCCGGCTTCCTTTCCTTCCATCCTTCCCTTCTTCCATGTCCTCATTTTCTCGTTTCCTCTCCCTCCATTTTCCCATTTCCCGCAAGAATGGCATTCGCAACCGCATAGTCCTCGGTATGAGCGAGCGTTACAAAGGTTTGACGCACACCGAGTAAATCTGCACGCTGACGCGCCACCCCGCGCAGGACCAACTCGGGTTTGCCGAGTGGATCGGTCGTGACCTCCACATCGTGCCAAACCATCCCAGGTACGAAGCCTGTTCCAAGGGCTTTGAAGGCTGCTTCTTTAGCGGCAAACCTCGAGGCAAGCCGTTGGTAGCGCATATTGTTTGAGCCACAATACGTAATCTCGTTGGGAGTGTAGACCCGATTCTCAAACCGGGCACCCCACCGGATGCACGCGGATTTAATGCGCCTGACCTCAACAATGTCAATACCAATGCCTATTATCAATTTTCGTATGCCGTGCGTTTGATTCGTTGTGTGTAGCCGATCGAATCTTCAGCTTTTCAGGAGGGATTTTAATCTGGGCGACGATGGATTGCATCTGTCATCTGGGCGACCTGATGCATAGCCTTCACATCGTGGACGCGAACAACATCTGCACCGTGGGCAATTGCCCAGGCGACCGTCGCAGCAGTGCCTTCCAGCCGATCATCCGGATTGGGCAGATTGAGAATCTTCCCAATGAACGACTTTCTGGAAGTACCAATGAGGATGGGTTTATCCAAGCATTGAAACTGATCAAGACAACGTAGAATCTCCAGATTGTGTTCCGCGGTTTTACCGAATCCGATACCGGGGTCAATCATTATCCGATTGGGGCAAATTCCTGCTGCTTGTGCTTTGTCAATCCGCTGTTGAAGAAAGGTGAGAATCTCAGGAATTAAACCTCCGCGATAACGGGGCGAGCGATGCATGGTGCGGGGTGTGCCTTTCATGTGCATGAGGACGAGCCCGGCATTCATCTCTCCAACGACACGCGCCATTTCTGCATCTCCCAGCGCCGTAATATCGTTGACAATATGGGCGCCCGCTTGGAGCGCCTGACGGGCGACAGCCGATTTATAGGTATCAATCGAGATGAGAGCCGTGATTTGGTTTGTAAGCCCTTCGATCACCGGTAAAACACGGTTTAACTCCTCATCTGTGGAGACCGATAAAGCCCCCGGGCGTGAAGATTCGCCGCCAATATCAATAATATCCGCTCCATCCTCGACCATCTTTTGGGCGTGGGCAATTGCATAATCGACATCAAGATAACATCCACCATCGAAAAGGAATCCGGGGTGACGTTCAGGATGCCCATAATCAACGTGCGGCGCCCAAAAGTGATACACTTGCCTCGGCAGTTCATCACGAAATTGCAGAAATCTGGGGGCGTGGACCGAGGAGCTCCTCGATCTCGTCTAAGATGAGTGTTTCTCGTTCTAGTAGTGCATTGGCAACTTTCTTCAGCCCATCAAGATTCGTTTCAATGAGGTACCTTGCTTTGTCATAGCATTCCATAATAATGTTATGGACCGCCCGATCAATCTCAATCGCCGTCTTTTCACTGTAATCCTGGTGATGCGCAATCTCTTTACCCAGAAAGATCTGTTCTTCACGCCTGCCGAAGGACAAAGGACCAAGTTCACTCATGCCCCACTGAATGACCATTTTTCGTGCAACGTCTGTCGCCTGTTCAAAATCATTCTGAGCCCCCGTTGTTAGTTCATCAAAGATGAGTTCTTCAGCAACGCGTCCACCGAGCGCCGCAGTAATATTTGCAAGGAGGTATTTTTTGCTCAAGTTACGACGTTCTTTGACCGGCAACGCCACCGAGACACCGAGTGCTCGTCCGCGAGGGATGATAGTCGATTTATAGTGGGGGTCATTTTCAGGAATCACATGTCGCAGCAGCGTATGTCCCGCTTCGTGGTAGGCAGTAACCCGCTTATCCTCTTCACTAATAATCAGGCTCCGGCGTTCAGGCCCCATCATTATCCGGTCTTTCGCTTCATCAAAATAGCTCATATCAACGGACTCTTTGTCCTCCTTGGCTGCAAGTAACGCGGCTTCGTTGACTATATTTTCGATGTCCGCCCCCGAAAAGTAGGGCGTTGCTTTTGCGAGAATCTCCAAGTCCGCATCTGAGCCAACTTTAATGTTTTTTGTGTGTACCTTGAAAATTTCTTCACGGCCCTTCACATCGGGGAGATCCACGACAATTTGGCGATCAAAACGTCCCGGACGGAGGAGGGCGGGATCTAACACATCAGGGCGGTTCGTTGCAGCGATGAGAATAACCCCTTCAGAAGTATCAAAGCCATCCATTTCCACAAGAAGTTGATTTAAGGTCTGCTCACGCTCGTCATGTCCACCGCCGATGCCCGCGCCACGATGTCGTCCGACAGCATCAAGCTCGTCAATAAAGATGATACACGGGGCGTTCTTCTTTCCGGTCTCAAAGAGATCGCGCACACGGGAAGCTCCAACACCAACAAACATCTCAACAAAATCAGATCCGCTGATGCTATAGAATGGAACATTCGCTTCTCCAGCAACGGCACGCGCCAGTAAGGTTTTTCCCGTCCCTGGCGGTCCCATTAACAGGACGCCTTTGGGGATACGCCCACCCAGTTTCTGAAATTTCTTTGGATCTTTCAGGAACTGGATAACCTCTTCAAGGCCTTCTTTCGCTTCATCACACCCGGCAACATTAGTGAAGGTTATCTTCGTTTCGCTTTCAGAATGAAGTCGGGCGCGGCTCTTCCCAAATGATAACGCCCGATTACCGGTGCCTTGCATTTGCCTCGAAATAAAGATCATGATCCCAATGAAGAGAAGAATTGGCAATGCCGTTGTGCCGAAGAACACGATCCATTGCGGGACAGGTGATGAACGTTCATTATCATAGGGGATTCCACGTTCCAGCAATTTTTCTTCAAGTGGGTATTCGGAGTAGATATCACGACTTGTGCGAAACTCCTGAAACTTTACGACTCCCGTCCCTCCGGGTGAATCGTCCACAATGACTTGTTCCTCTCGAAATTCTCCTTTGATCCACTCTTTACCGATGGCGATCTTCCCTTCAAACAAATCCTTGCTATTCTCCTGTTGAATATATCCATGAAAATCAGAGGCTGCAAGTTGATAAACCTTTCCTTTACCCGAATTTAAAAGGTGGTACATGGCATAAACAACCAATGACGCCATGATAACCCAAACAACAATGCTCTTGGCATTCTTATTCACAGCAATTGACCCCTCTGTATCTACTAAAATTCGGAGTTGACACGTCGGCGAGTTGAAGTTTCTCGACAACTAAAAGATTATCCTTCTGGAATGAGCGAATAGTCACCCTATCACTAACCTGAGCTCAAAAAGTATAACAAATTCACTTTCAAATATCAAATGAAAGTTGAAAGAACGCCTTAGATCACAACGCCAAAGTGTTTCATGGGGCAGTTAGTATTTTACCGACAGGCAGATTTGTGAATGATGTGTAACTCCCGGCAAGCAATCTGCTCAACTGTTGACGTGCAAAGTATACCAAACAGGAGCGAAGGATGTCAAGCCGCCTGTAATCAATTCGCAGAGCCCTCGCGCAGCAGCGGCGCTCAAAGCTCAAACGGGTCAATCAAGGCATCGTGACACGCTTTCACATCCACCTGTCAAAGGTTCTGAACCTTTGACAGGTTTGAATATCACCCATTCGCATAGATCAACCGCTCCCGATTTTGACACGGCAGTTCAATCGTTTGCTCCGTCAAGCCACTCTCAATGGCAGCGAAGCCGATCTCGTTCACAGCCATATATTCATCACAGGCACAGTGCGGGAGCGGACCACCGTCGAGATAGTCGGAGATTTGTTTGTATGCCACTTTGAACACGCTCGCATTTTCGGGCAAGCCGAGCGTATTGTTGTCGATCTGCTTACTGTCTTTATCGTGCATGACAGTGCCGATATACATTCCTGCTTGCAGCCGTCCCTCACTGCCGAGCACATCGATGGAAAACCCTGTCATAGCGCCGGGGTTGCCGACATGGAACCCCTGCACCCCGCTTTTGAAGCGGATGGTCGAACCGATGATAGACGGCTCCGGTTCATACGGTTCAGGCATCTCTCTTCCCCCCGGATTCACAAAGGCGCCCACCGAAACCGGGTCATAGCCCGCGAATTGGCAAATCAGATCGGTGGCATGAATTGCAAAAGACAAAATTGTACCGGCGCAATAGCCGATCACCGACTTCACCTCGCCAACGAGTCCGTTCTGGACGAGAGATTGAAGGCGAAGGAGGTGAAGCACCCAATGACGTGAATAGTCCACGATTATCGGGATGCCCTTTGCTTCGGCGGCGGCAGTCATCTCATCCACCTCCCGAAGCGAGCATCCCGCTGGCTTTTCGAGGAAGATGGCTCTGATGTCTGCCCTCAGAATATTCTGCATGACCGCGAAGTGATAGGGACCGCGGACACAAACTGCAACGATGTCGAGACTTTCGCTCTCAAGCATCTGTGTGCCTGTCTCATAGTAGTGGATTGACCCCTCTGGGAATGCAGGTCCCCACGTCTGTTGGAATTCTTACCGGCGTTCTTGTGACAGATCTGCGACAGCAACCAATTCAGTGGATTCACACTGACGAATCCCACCTGCGTGACAATAGGGATAGGGCTCTTCGGGTTTTGAATAACGCGATGCAATATTTCCTAAACCGATAATACCGACACGGTACATATTTTCTCCTTTCAGGTGGTGGGAGGGTGCAAAACTACTGGCACGGATAGCATAGCGTGAAATCAATTGAATTGTCAAGTGGCAAAAAACGCAGCAAAATAATCTCAGAATTGGTATAATAACCCTATATCTATATGACGCTAGCAGGCATCAACATTCACCGGAATGTAATTGATGATACTGCTGTCGTCGCTGGAATCTACACGCTCCAGTATACGCCGAAGGACGATGGACAAACCAAACAGACTTCTGGTGCCCTTTCGTTGGTCTTGGCAGACACGGAATGATGTGTGGAAAATCATCCGCGCTAACTAAGCCAGTATGGGAACCCTCCCAATTTTTTTATACCTTTCTGGCAAAAAATGCGTCTCTGTCGTTGATACACAGCAATTTAATCACTCGCTGGCGGAGGCTCAAAAGGGGTAATTCTCTCCCGATAAGCAGAGATGGGAATGCCCCCTTATTTTTTTATAAACGTGGCATTTGAGGAAATCTCACGACAGTGATTCAAACTCGCCAGCAGTCGCAACAGCCGCGATAGAATCAGGATTCTCAACTTGCCAGCCTGCAGTAACCCCAACGTTCAACGACGTGGACGATTTGTTCTCCTCGGACTTGAGATAAGCGTTAGGATCGTGATGCAGTGCTCCCGCCGGAAGCCATTCCCACAGCGGCCCCAGGTCCTTTCGTACCCGGTCTACATAGAACTGCGGAAACTCTGTTGTTTCCTGTTCAAAATAAGCCTGGAACTGTGGGTCAGTATCGAGCCGTTCACGCATCTCGCTGTAATACTTGATTCGCCCAAAACGTTCTGATGACACCGCCCGAAGTACGTTCATCCACCGCGGAATCGTCGCCTTGTTCGCTCTGTAGCGATTGCTAATTGCCCGCCATGAAAATGTGTACTTGGCCAGATCGATCACGTTATCGTAGAAATCGGGCCAAGAATAGTTCTTCGGTTTCACGTTCATCGTCCAATTGTCCAAGAAGTGGAAGGGGAATGGCAGAACGCGGTTGTCCCGTTGGTATTCGAGGTTGAGCGGTGCCGCTTGTCCAAACGCCGAGAGCAGTGAATAAGCGGGCAACGCACCGGGTGTCATGTCCACAAATCGCTTTGTGAGCTCAAAGGGTTCTTGCCCTTCGTCAACGTCAAGCCCAAGCACGAAGTTGGTCTGTACGAAAGGTATGTACTTCAGGAGGGTATTGACATGCTCAGAGACCTGCCGGACTTTGTCCAGCCCCGTCCGCTTACCAGTCTTCGACTTATTACCCATATCGTACCACGACTCAATACCGGGCAGGATGGCCTTGAATCCATTTCGTTTGAGCCGCTTCAAGTGAGGCTCTGATAGAAGGGACAAACTACTCTCCGCGATGAAATCGATCCGGTCTGGAGGCACTGCATCCTCGATTGCGTCCATGTAGTCATTGAATCGGACACCGAAATTGGGATCGTGCCAGCCGACGCGAGGCCGCTTAAACTTCCCCAAGAGAAACCGCAGGTCCTCTTTGATCACATCGAAGCTTAGCTGCTGATATGGTACAATCGAGTCAATACAAAAGCTACAGGTGTACGGGCACCCCAGACTGCCAATCATCGGAACGACCTTGAGAAGAGGTGCCTTCTGGAGTGTCTGCTCGACGAATTTCCAGCGCTCGCGAACCCCAGGGAGCGTTGTGGGCTGCTGGCTGGCCGCCATCTGTATACCCATGGGACGATGCGCTGAACAATCCTGCAAGACGTCACGAATCACCGCCTTGTCGGTAAAACCCAAGACATAGTCGAAGTACTGCTGCGCATCCTGCGGGTAACAGCGGGCGTGGGGGCCCCCAAGCACAGTGACAGCGCCCTTGGACTGGAAGAGGTTGCTCAAGGCGTATGACAGTTGTGCAGCCTGCGTGAACGCACCTATGAAGACGAGGTCAATGTTGTCTGACAATTCCTCGACCAGATCTTCAAGACCGGTAAAGCATACGAATTTGACGTCATGTCCTTCTTCTTCGCACCACGCTGCTACCACCTGGGGCATGATACTCGCCAGATTGGCGTGCATGACACGAGCGTATAGGGTTCGGGGAGGAGCTTTGGTAGTCAAGTCAATGACACCGATACGAAGTTTGTGCATAGTGCCTCCTTTGAAATTTCCTTCAAGTCCGTAATACTTTTGAGAAGAGAATGCAATCAACCTGCGGCTGAAAACCGCACTGCGTTTATATGAACTCGATCGAGAATCTCATCCACAATTGTCTGCATGTTTTTTTATGAGGGTATCTTCCATAACATTGAGTATGTTGCGCCTTGGCTGCCGGTATTTCATTGATTGGAGTATTCATCTTCCCGGTAAGACGCAAGGACATCATCAATCGAACAGGTTTTTGGAAACCACGAAACCACTCTGCGCACCACTTCATCAAGCATAGCATCAGGGCAAGAAGCGCCCGCGGTCAGGACAATATCAACGGGGCTGTCATCTGAAAAGTTTATCGGCAGCCAGTCGGTCGTTTCGCGTAAGGTTTTTGTGTGAATATCCCAGTGACGGATGCACGTCGGTGATTTCATTTCGCCGGCGTCGCGGATAAAGTAAGTCGGCATTTTACCCTCACACAACTCGACGAGGTGGCTGGTATTGGAGGAATTATAGCCCCCCACAACCAGGGCTAAGTCGCCGCCATCTTTGATGAGGGCAATGGTCGCATCCTGATTTTCTTTGGTCGCGTAGCAAAGCGTGTCCTTCGTGTCGGCAAAATGCGCATCAATGTGTTCCTCGCCGTATCGGTCTACCATCGCCTGTCGAAGCAGATCAGCAATCGCCTGCGTCTCCGTGGCGAGCATCGTCGTCTGATTGACAACGCCAATGCGCTTCAGGTGACGGTCTGGATGGAAGCCGGAGGAGTAGCCATCCGCAAAATGCTCAAAGAAAAATTCTCGGTCAGCTTCTCCGCGTATTACCCTGGCGAGGTTCTCCACCTCCGCTAGATTGAGCACGACCACCACAGGGGCTTTTGCCTTCGCATGAGAAAATGTGGCTCGCGTTTCTTCGTGGTATCGCTTGCCATGTACCACAATCGTGTAATCTTGTCCCCCAATTTCCCAACTTTTCTTCCACACCTTCTCGACGAAGGGACAGGTCGTATTGTAGGCGTAGGGATCGATGCCGCGTCGGTTCAGTGCTTCCTGCACTTCCAGCGTCGTGCCAAAGGCTGGCACAATGACGATATCCGCCAGCGTCAATTCATCGAAAGGAATCAATTGCTTCCCCGATGTTTCGCAGAGGAATTGTACGCCGCGCTCGCGAAGATCCGTGTTGACATGAGGATTGTGAATCATCTCAGACAGCAGAAAGACCCGCTTATTCGGATTTTCCTCAAGGGTGCGATAGGCAATCTCAATCGCGTTTTCGACCCCGTAACAGAACCCGAAGTGACGCCCGATCTTGAAACACACCGGACCAAAGTCCAACACAGAGGGAGCGAGATCGCGCTTGCGCGCATCCAGTGTCCGACGCGCCTTTTTCACAGCGGAAATGATAGGGCTCCGGTAGAAAAGCGGGACGTTAAATTCTCTTGGCATTTATCACAGTTTCTATGGTTGGGTGATTGGGTCAGGTCTTCTACGATGACAATAACCTGTGGGGTGCATCTATTCAATTGGATTTACTACGAACTGTTTACTACGAACTGGTGGACTTATAAGAACTGGGTCAATCATGTAGCTCCCCTCCAGATCCATTGCTTTCTCAAGAGATTTGAGCGATAATGATCTTTCGCCTTTGATAGAATAGACATCGGCAAGCAAGTAGTAGGCATCGACGAAGCGAGAGTCAATGTGGACGGCCTTTTTGAATGCCACAATGGCTTTGTCGAGCTTGCCTTGCTTCAGGTAGGCAGCTCCGAGATTGTTATATGCTTCTGCGGCGTCCGGTTTGATGTCAACCGCTTCTTTATATGCCGCGATAGCCTCGTCAAGTTTGCCTTGATCAAAGTGAGCATTTCCCAGATTGTTATGCCACTGTGCTTTGTGAAAATCGCAGGCAGGCAGACAGAAAACAACTGACTCCAATGAAAAAAACGGTAAACAAGGTTTTCATTTTTCCTCCTCCCTTTCATTCACCAAAGATCTTTGTAATCTCGTCCGTTTCAAAAATCGGGAGCAGACGGTGTTGACCAGCCGCCTCGATCCAGCATCCGCCATCCGAGGGTAGCAACCGACCGATGACCTCACAGGGGATATTGTGTTCAGTAATCACAGACACGAGCTCGCTGCTTTTTGTGGGCTCTGCTACGATAAGCAACGCGCCAGACGAGATGACGCCTAACGGGTCAAGCTGAAATTCATGACAGAGGCGCTTTGTTGCCTCTGATATAAGCAGTTTTTCCTGCCAAACGACCACGCCAAGGTTTGCAGCATGCGCGAGTTCGTGGATCGCTGTAGCGACGCCACCCTCCGTTGGATCGTGCATGGCATCGACGCCTCCCGTTTCAGCGGCAATCAAAGCCTCTTTCAGAACTGAAATTCCGGGAGTGGTCAAATAGTTTTTGGCGCGATTGAGAAAGGTTGGGGAAAATTTCTCTAGCAAATCGGATTCGCGCTCACGGGCGATGATTGCGGTAGCTTCAATGCCAAGCCCCTTCGTCAATATCAGATCATCCCCCGCTTTTGCCCCTGATGAAGTGATGAGCCCGCCCTTCTTGACTTCGCCGAACATCTGCCCAATGACAATCGGTCGATCCAAGCCGTAAGTGATTTCGGTATGCCCGCCACATAACGTGATGTCAAAATGCTCACACGCTGTGTTGATCTGTTCCATAATACGTCGAACCAAATCTTCGGTTGTACGGTTCTCAGGCAGGAGAACCGTCGTCAACAACCATTTCGGGATCGCCCCCATCGTTGCGATGTCGTTACTGTTCACGCAGACGAGGTACCAGCCTATTTCATCGGTTGCAAAGGTAATCGGATCCGTTTTGGCAACCAGATACGTTTCTCCAAAGTCAATCACAGCAGCGTCTTCTCCGATTTTCGGTCCAACAATGACGCGAGCATCCCGATGTGGCTGAGGAAGAATCTGCTGTAACAAATCTATTTTGAGCTTCCCGATGGGCAACACCATTGGCATAAGTCTTGTTAAGCAGTGAGAACTTTCCGTCCTTTTGCACGGCGTCGAGAGAGAACCTTTCGGCCATGCCGATCGAACATCCGTTTACGGAAACCAAACTTGTTTTTTCGTTTGCGACGATGTGGTTGATATGTCCGTTTCATCAGAACCTTACTCCTAATATTAAAAATCCCAGGCAATGAACTCAAAGCGAAAGAATGATAGTCTATTCGATCAGGATTTGTCAAGCCTTTTTCCTCTGATAATCGCGTCTGATAATCAGGATTTTCAACTTGCGTAAAGTTGTGTTTCATGATATACTAAAGATATATTTCCTCAAGGGGAAACTGAACCTTAAACGCTCCGGGGCGCTGGATTCAGACCGGGTGATTACCTTGATCTTTGGGTGAAGGCTTTGTGGACGAATTGTGGATAACTTGTGGGTAAGTTCCGATTTTTCTGACCCGGACTCATCCAAATTAAACCTGTTTTTAATTTTTTTCACGCCCTCCCACGTTTGTTGGATGTTTCAGCTATTCCACATAGGCTCTATTGAACAGTTAACAATAGGCTCTATTGAACAGTTAACACCATTTTGGGGGAGAGTATTAATTGTGGATAACTCTGTGGATAACTTGTGGATATAATTCAATCTCCCGTCTTGATTGATCAGCCTGAGCCCCTGACACACTTGTGTCTCATATAGATTTGCGTTAAGTCTATCTTCTTTCCCTATTGTATCCTGAAACGTTCAAAAAATTGCCACGGAATCCCGTCGCCTGCTTTAGCCATAGGGAGGTCGCACTACCCCAGGATTTCGCCCTGATAGATCGGCATAACCCCGCTACGTGGGATGCACGCCTGCCCTCGCGTAGCAGGGTCGAGTGAGGCAGTCGGTACCCCCGATTTTATCGGTCAACTGCACGAAAAATGCGGCATTTTCTGATTGTCTGAATTTGATTCGTTGGTTATAATATACCCAGAGCAACATAATTTCCCTCAAGAAATCTTCCATAGGAATCACTATGATGCGGTATACTCCTGATCGAATTTGGTTGGAAATCCTGTCTGAGCTCGGTGACGCCATCAGCGAAGATGTTTACTTGCGCCAAGCCAAACCTATAGCCCTCACAGAGAGTGAACTGACAGTTTCAGTGCCAAGTTTGTACACGCAAGAGCAGATTGGAAACCGCTTTCTTCCTGACATCAATAGTCTCTTAGAGAAACATATCGGTGCAAGCTGCAGGCTCAAACTCATCGCTGCAAAGCCTGATGCGAAAAGGTCTCCTGACGCTTCGGCTGCGCCTCCCACACCTGATGTGGCGTCCTCCCCTGAGAACAGTTTGAACCCTCAATATACTTTCGATCGGTTTGTCGTCGGAACCGGTAACCGTTTGAGCCATGCGGCTGCGCTTGCTGTTGCGGAAAACCCAGGCAAGATTTATAATCCACTTTTCATCTACGGTGGGGTCGGCTTGGGCAAGACTCACCTTCTGCATGCAATCGGCAATCGCATCCAGGAGATCCACCCCAACCCAAAAGTGTGTTATGTCACTTCTGAGACTTTCATGAATGAATACATCGACTCTATCATCACTCGCACAACAGCCCTTGATTTCCGAAGCAAATACCGCACCGTTGATCTGTTCCTTATTGATGACATCCAATTTTTGCAGCGTAAAGAGGGAACCCAGGAGGAGTTTTTCCACACCTTCAATGAGTTGTATCAAAATTCAAATCATATTGTGATGACAAGCGATCGCCCGCCGAAAAACCTTGAAACCGTCGAAGAGCGGTTACGCTCCCGTTTTGAGTGGGGAATGGTCGCCGATATCAGTCCGCCACAATTTGAAACACGGGTCGCTATTCTCCGCCAAAAATGCGAAGACCATAATTTAGAAAACGTTCCTGACAGTGTTTTAAGTTACATTGCGGAGGTCGTTCAAACAAATATTCGCGACCTGGAAGGAACACTCATCCGTGTTGTCACGGAAGCAAGCGTTTTTGAAGAGGAATTGACAGTCGATTTTGCCCGCAACGTGCTGAGTGATGTCACCTTACTACCTCCTCGGGCTCACCATCAAGCCATCACAGCAGAGGATATCCAAAAAACCGTCGCAAACTATTTCCGTATTAAAATCACCGACTTGAAATCCGCTACACGCACAAAGACCCTTGTTGTCCCCCGACAAATTGCGATGTACCTCTGTCGCCAAATGACGAATCTTTCCCTCATGGAGATTGCTGCTGCTTTCGGACGGCGAGATCATACGACCGTTTTAAATGCGATATATCGAACCGAAGAAAGCCTCCGGCAAGATCCGGAACTTGCCCAAACCATTAACTTTTTGATAGAAAACATAAAATAATGGAAACAAATACCACAAATCGTAAATGTGGAGGATTTGTGGATAACTTTGTGGATAACCTGTGGATAGTTAGTGGAAGGATGTGGATGAATAGCAGGATGTGGATAAATTGTGGATAAGATACAGGGTTATCCACAATTTCCCCACAAGCGCCTCGCCAGTCAGAGTGGGTATTCTTGAGAGTTACCCACATATCCACAGTTCCTATTACTACTACTATAATTAATTATTAATTAATATAAATAATAGAAAAGATGATGTGCGATGATTTTTGTCGAGAAGTGGAAATAAAAAATTGATGCATTAAATTAATTTTCAAGGAGGATGAAGATGGAATTAACATTCATAAAAGAAGATCTGTTTAGGTCCATTCAAGTATTGCAAGGAGTTGCTGCCGGCAGGAATACACTCCCGATTTTATCGAATGTCTTGATTCATGCGGCAAATGGACAGATTGAAATTACAGTAACAGATCTCGAAGTTGGCATCCGGATCGTTGTCCCCGGTGCCATCCTTGATGAAGGATCAATTACCATATCCGCTAAAAAACTTGCTGAAATCGTTCGTGAGTTACCATCGGAGGAGATTAAGCTTTCAACAACGGCAAATGATCGGATTGAAATTACCTGTGGGGAAGGGGTTTATAAAATTATCGGATTGCCCGATGATGAATTTCCGGATCTCCCCTCAATTCAAGGAGATTTTTTCACGATTGACGGTGAAGTGCTTTGTTCTATGATTAATAAAACGGAGTTTTCTGCTTCAACGGAGGAAACGCGATACTTCTTAAATGGACTTTATTTTGATCTGGCGCCAGAGATAACTCAAGTGGTTGCAACAGACGGACGCCGCCTCGCAATTGCATCCAGTGATACGCTGACACCTCCGCCTCAAGAACCCGTGGGCGTTATCATTCCACTTAAAGCGGTTAGGGAAATTGCGAAAACCTTCGCGGAATCAGCGGAGATAAAACTCTGCTTGCTGGAAAACCAGATCATTTTCGCTGATGATGATGCCACCCTGACCTCTCGATTAGTCGAGGGTGAATATCCCAAGTATCAACAGATTATCCCTGTCGATAACGAAATTCACCTTACGCTCAATGTTGAAAAAACGCTTGGTGCCTTGAGGCGAGTTGCTCTGCTATCGAACCCGAAAACCTATTCCATTCGTCTGGACATTCAAGAGAGCAAGGCGAAGATTTCTGCGAAGACACCAGAGCTTGGAGAGGCTTATGAAACGGTAGAAGTCAAAAGCGGGGATGGGGAGATTGAGATAGCATTTGATGCACGTTTTCTGGTGGAAGCTGTGGGGCACATTCAAACCGAGGATTTCCGTTTGGAGCTCAAGGACTCTCTCAGTGCGGCTGTCTTAAAGCCGGTCGGTAAGGACGATCATCTCTGCTTGATTATGCCAATGCGCCTTGAATCTTAACTGATGTCTCACGACAATGCGATTAAACCAACTTGTATTGCGTAATTTCCGTAGTTATGCTGATTGTGAGATTGGTTTTACGGATCGGGTGAACCTGATTATTGGGGAAAACGCGCAAGGAAAAACGACGCTCTTAGAAGCAATCTATTTCCTCAGCACGGCAAAATCACACCGAACCTATCCAGATGATGAACTGATACGGCATAACGAAAGCTGGTTTTACCTCAAAGGCGTTATTGCTGCTGCCGTTGAGGAGAAGGATTCGTATAAGAATCCGGATGTGCAAGATCTCCCGCCATCGAACCTGATGACGGTTGAAGTCTCAAACGAGTTGAGTAGCAAAAAGCGCTTCAAGTTCAATGGCGTTCTTCAGAAAAAGCTCTCTCAGTGGATTGGTCAGTTCAACGTTGTTTTTTTCTCTCCTGAATCACTGACTTTAGTCAAGGGTGCCCCGGCAGACCGTCGGCGCTTTATTGATATTCTGATCTCCCAGATCAATTCGGCGTACTTGAACTCTCTCCAAAATTACCAATTTGCGCTCAAACAACGTAATGAGTTGCTGAAACAAATTCGGTCGAAACAGGCAAGTCCTGAATTTCTCGATCCTTGGGACGATTTGCTTATTGCTGATGGCATCTCCATTATCCAAACGCGATCGAGAATTTTGGCGCAATTAAAGGCTTATATTCAAGCCAAGCACGCTGAATTGACCGGAAATAGTGAAAAGCTCGAACTAACATACCAACCCTCCCCCGAAAAAATCGATGATGCGGTGACTCCAGAGGCGGCAGCCCTATTTCGCCGCAGCCTGGAATCTTCCCGATCTTACGATATCCTCCGTGGAACGACTTCATTGGGTCCACACCGGGATGACTTCAAATTGATATTAGAGGCACAGTCTGCCGGAACTATGTATCTTCGGGAAGCGAAGGCTTTTGGGTCGCAGGGACAACAACGGACAATTGCTTTAGCCCTCAAGCTGGGGGAGTTGGAATTAATACGTGAAACCACGAACAACCCCCCAATCGTTCTGCTGGATGACGTGTTCTCAGAACTGGATGAGGCGCGATCGGCATTTCTATTTGAGTTGTTACGGCGATTGAATGCACAAATATTTATCACTTCGACACGGCAAGAGGGATGGGCGCCAGTTTTTGGGGATTGTCGTGTGTTTACGGTGCATAATGGACAAGTCAACTGAGAAAACACATCGGATTGATCACCTGCTTGACGGACTTCTTCGTGAGTATGGATTTGATTACAAAATTCTTGAGGTAAAAGTTTTTTCTGCCTGGAAGGAAGCTGTTGGTGCTCTTATTGCCCGTAATACCCAACCCATTTCATTGGTGAATGGGAGATTAACCGTTCATGCATCACACCACGTTTGGGTCAATGAACTCATGATGTTGAGGGAGCATGTGATTCAGAAAATCAATGACGCCGTTAGATACCCTGCGGTTAAAACTTTGGAATTCTCTGTAAAGCCGGTAAGTCAGTCTGCTCGCCCGAAAAGTCAACGTTTTCAGCGTCCGCAACGTCTAAAATTAGAGACAGTTGAGTTGGATCCAGAGACATTAGAACGCATCGATCAAACCGTCGCATCGGTCGAAGATCAAGATCTGAAAGCGCGTTTAAAGCGTCTTTTTATCAAACAGAGTCAGCGGGATTTAATTGATGAGAAATAGACAATCGACAAAAGGAGTAGAAATATATGGCAGCGGTTGCTTCTTACACTGAAGTTTCTTCTTACGCGGCAAAAGATATACAGGTACTCAAAGGCTTAGAGGCGGTTCGCAAACGTCCCAGTATGTACATCGGTACCACCGGTCCATCAGGGTTACACCACCTCATTAAGGAGTTAGTCGATAATTCAATTGACGAAATCTCTGCCGGTTTCGGATCAGAGGCCGAAGTTATCGTTCACGCCGATGGCAGCGCAACAGTGCGTGATGAGGGGCGCGGCATCCCGGTGGATCAACATGCAAGCGGCGTTTCAGCCTTACAGGTTGTCATGACGACGCTACATGCCGGTGGAAAATTTGATGGACGCGCAAATGCAGGGTATAAAACATCTGGAGGCTTGCACGGCGTTGGCGCCTCCATTGTGAATGCTTTATCAGAATGGCTCCGCGTCCAGGTCAGGCAAGGTGGGAAGGTATACCAGCAGAAGTATGCGCGCGGCATACCTTTGACAGATGTCGAGGTTGTCGGCGTAAGCAAAAAAACAGGAACCACGACAACCTTCATGCCAGATTCAGAAATTTTTGAAACCATTCACTTCTCGCATGATATCTTGGCAGAACGCCTCCGCGAATTTGCGTTTCTCAATCGCGGCATCAAGATTGTCTTCAAAGACGAGCGGCGCACTGAAGACGGTAAGGAGAGGGAAACCCGTGTTTTTCAGTACGAGGGCGGCATTTCGTCGTTCGTGCAATATCATAACCAAAACAAAGAAGTTCTCCACAAAGACCCCATTTACATAGAAGGGCTCAAAGATGATGTTTGGGTGGAGATTGCCCTGCAATTCAATACCAGTTATTCCGAAAATCTCTTTTCCTACGCCAATAACGTCCGCACGCCCGAAGGTGGATTTCATGAGAGCGGTTTTAAAAGCGCATTTACGCGAACTTTCAATGCTTATGCAAGGGCTTATGATCTTCTAAAGAACACAAAGATTTCTTTGTCAGGCGAGGATATTCGGGAAGGAATGACCGCCGTGATTAGCGTCAAAGTGCCTAACCCGCAGTTTGAAGGGCAGACAAAACAAAAGCTGGGGAATACCGAGGTCGAAGGGATTGTTCAGACGCTCGTCAATGAGAAGTTGAAGACCTATCTCGAAGAAAACCCAAACGTTGCCAAAAGGGTCATCCAAAAGAGCGTTCAGGCGGCGCAAGCACGAGACGCCGCTCGACGGGCACGGGAAGTCATCCGGAGGAAAGGGATATTGGATTCCGCATCAATGCCCGGAAAACTTGCCGATTGTTCTGAACGTGACCCCGCGCTGTGCGAAGCATTTCTCGTTGAAGGGGATTCAGCCGGTGGAACAGCCAAGCAAGGACGGGACCGGCGTTTTCAGGCAATATTGCCGTTGAAGGGGAAAGGCATCAACGTTGCCAAAGCACGCTTGGATAAGATTCTCAAGAACGATCAGATCATCGACATTGTTACCATGTTGGGAACGGGGATCGGTCAGGAGGATTTCTCGCTTGAGAAGCTGCGCTATAACAAGGTGATTATTATGGCTGATGCCGACGTTGATGGCGCACATATCCGCACCTTGCTCTTGACTTTCTTTTTCCGTCAGATGCCCCAACTGGTTATGGATGGGCACCTGTACATCGCTCAACCGCCGCTGTATCAAATCCGAAAGGGACGTCGCGCCCAATACCTCCAAAGTGACGAACAGATGAACGATTATCTCTTAGAAGCCTCGATGGAGAACACGCAATTGATGAACATGAGACGCGGTAAACCGTACACGCCAAACCAGTATCGCGCGATTCTGCAGACCATCCGAAAAATTGAGGGTTCGTTAAGCGAATTAGGGCGAAAAGGGATCGATACGAATCGCGTTTTTGATCAGCGTTTTCGCGGCGAAGAAACCGTTCCCTTATTCCTAGTTCAAACGGATGGAGGCAAATTCTACCGTTTTGAGGATGAAGAGATCGATCAACTGATTGAACAGAATACAAATTCTCAGCTTGAGCTCGCAGATCTCGGGGCGACAAATGAGGCGGTGATTGAAGATGTGTCCGATATGCCTGAAATCCGAGAGTTGGATGCTCTCATTGAAAAGTTAAACCGATATGATATTTTGCCTCACGATTTCGATCGCACGAATGGGGTGGAGAGCAGTAATGGTAATCCAATCTTTATCATCCGAGATGGTGACCGGGAGCCTCGAAAGTCGAATACCGTTTGGGAAATGTTGGGTGCCATTGAAGACATCGGGCGACGCGGCATTACGATTACCCGCTACAAAGGGCTCGCTGAGATGAATGCGGATCAATTGAAAGACACGACAATGGACCGAGAATCACGGATCTTGCTTCAGGTCAAGTTGGAGGATGCCGTTGAGGCAGATCGGATGTTTACCCTGCTCATGGGTGATGATGTTGATCCACGGCGTGTCTTTATCGAAAAGTATGGGAATCAGGTGAATCTTGACCTGTATGGAGCGTGAGACGTGAAATGTGGATGAGGCTTTCAGATTGAGAGAATCCCATGATTCAAGAGTTAGATGTCGTGAATTGGCGTGACAGTGGGGTGAGAATAGTCTGCAGTGATCAGCTTGACATGAATACGCCGCAGACCCCCGGCATGACCCGTGCCGCTGCCATCAATCGTGCGACCGCTGGGGCAAACAAACTCTGGGCTGGCACAGTGAATATTCAACCGAACGCGAAAACTGGCGCACACCATCATGGAGCGTTGGAAAGTGTGATTTATGTAGTGAATGGACGCGCACGTATGCGGTGGGGTGAGCAGCTTGAGTTTGTCGCAGAGGCGGGGCCTGGGGATTTTATCTATGTACCGCCCTTTGTGCCGCACCAGGAAATCAACGCGAGCACAAACGACCCCCTTTTCTGCGTCTTGGTGCGGAGTGATCAAGAACCGATTGTCATCAACTTGGATATTGAACCGGCGGAGCCACCGGAGGAAGTCTATTGGGTTGACCCGATCCACCCTGAACCATAATGAAAACTGCTTAAGGTGGCAACTTGGGTTTCTGAGTACTTTTCCGAGTACCCTTCCTGTGCAAACCGCCCAGAAATGAGTCCTAGCGTGAGTTCTCACCCTTTTTTGTCTCTATCAAATTCTCCCGTTTCCTCGGAAAAGTATGAAAAGTATGCAACTTCCGAGCATTTCTCAACGGTGTTTTTCAAGTAGCAACTTGGGTTTTTAAAACAGGTTCTTAAAGTCTTAGTTTCAGCAAGAAGAAATGCTGATCACGGTTCAAGAAATTGGGGTATTTTAGGACATACACTTGCCGGTAGATTATACAAGGAGTGAAGCAGAAAGTGCTAACACGGAACGATGAAAACTCAAATATTATCACGCGATATATTGAGGATGAGCTAAAGGAATCCTACCTGACCTACGCGATGAGCGTCAATACCAACCGGGCGATTCCTGATCTCAGAGATGGATTGAAGCCGAGTACGCGACGCATCCTTTATGCGATGGGCGAGATAAACCTGACGGCGGGACGCTCCTATGACAAGTGTGCTGCTGTCGTTGGCGAGGTCATGAAGAACTACCATCCGCACGGCGATGGCCCAATCTACGATACGTTGGTTGGGTTGGTTCAAAATTTTGCCATGCGTTACCCCTTGGTTGACGGGCAGGGGAATTTTGGCTCGATTGACGACGACCCGCCGGGGGCGATGCGCTACACGGAATGCCGTTTGATGCGGATCGCAGATGAGATGTTGGCGGACATCCATAAAAATACCGTCGATTTTCAGCCAAATTATAAGGAGTCGACGACCGAACCTACGGTGCTTCCGGCGCGACTACCAAACTTGCTGGTCAATGGAACGACGGGAATCGGGGTCGGATACTTAACGCGGATTCCGCCGCATAACCTGGGGGAGGTTGTCGATGGGTTAATTCTTTTGCTGGAGAATCCAGAGGCGACTCTTGAAGACCTCATGGCGTGTATCCTTGGGCCCGACTTCCCGACGGCTGGGCTGATTGTTGGACGCACTGGGATTCGTGACATATACGCCAAAGGCAGGGGCTCGGTCACGGTTCGAGGAAAAGCTGTTATTGAGCGGACGACGGGGGGAAGGGAGAACATCCTCATTACAGAGATTCCTTACCAGATTAAGAAAAATCAGTTGCTTCAGAAGATGCATGATCTGGTCATCAATAAGACGATTACGGGGATTTCCGATATTCGTGACGAATCAGATCAAAACATTCGGGTGGTGGTTGAACTCAAGCGGGGCGAGATTGCACAAGTGGTCTTGAATCAGTTGTACAAGCATACGCAGATGCAAACCAACTACAGTGCAATTGTGCTTTGCTTGGTTGAAGGGTTGCCCAAAGTACTGTCCCTGAAAGAGATTATGCGGTACTACCTCGAACATCGTCGAGAGGTCATTCGCCGTCGGACTCAATTTGATCTCGACCACTGTGAGCGACGGGCGCACATTCTGGAAGGGTATCGCATCGCCTTAAACAACATTGAAGATGTGATTGAGATTGTGCAGACAGCGGAATCTCCGCAAGACGCCCGGGATCTGTTAATGGAGAATTATACCCTTTCAGAGGTTCAAGCAAATGAAATCTTAACCATGACGTTACGCCAATTGACGGGACTCGAACGGCAAAGGATTAACGATGAATACGCCAACTTGCTTGAGCGGATTGAAGAATTGCGGGCAATCCTTGGGAGTGAAATCCTCATCACAAATATCATCAAAGAGGAGTTCCTGGAACTGAAAACCAAATACGCCGATGAACGGCGAACCCAGATCGTGGATGCGGCGACAGAGTTCGAGATTGAAGACCTGATTGCTGATGAAGAGATGGTTGTTGCTATCTCCCATGAAGGCTACATCAAGCGTGTGCCAATTACAACCTATCGCTGTCAACATCGAGGCGGAATTGGCGTGATCGGCATGGGGGCCAAAGAGGGCGATTTTCTCGAACATGTCTTTGTGGCGTCGGCGCATCAATACATCCTGTTCTTTACCGATCGGGGAAAATGCTATTGGCTGAAAGTATTTGAGATTCCCGAACGCAGTCGCACCTCAGCGGGACAGGCGATCGTGAATCTGCTTCGGTTAGAAAGTGATGAAAAGGTGACAGCGTTTGTGTCGGTCCGGGAGTTTAATGCTGATCAATTTGTCTTTATGGCGACGGAGAAAGGGATTGTCAAAAAATGCAGTCTCGAAGTCTTTAGCAGACCGTATTCTGCTGGGATTATTGCAATCAACCTCGACGAAGGAGATAAGCTAATTGAGGCTCAGTTGACGGAAGGTAATTACAACATTGTGTTGGTCACAAGGACTGGGCTATCCATCCGCTTCAATGAAAATGAGGTTCGCAGCATGGGGAGGACGGCAACAGGTGTTCGTGGGATTCGCTTGGTGGATGATGATTTTGTTGTTGGCATGGTCGCCGTGGTTGATGAGAACAAAACGCTGTTGATTGTGACAGAGAACGGCTACGGCAAACGAACGCTACTGGCAGATTATCGTTTGCAGGGACGGGCTGGAAAAGGCGTGATTGCCATCAAAACAAGTACCCGCAATGGCCCTGTTATCGCAATGAAAATCGTTTCGGATGGGGACGAACTGATTATCGTGAGTTCAAACGGCATGGTGACGCGCATGGCGGTGAATGATATCCGAACAATCGGGAGAAACACGCAAGGGGTGCGTTTAATGTCCTTGCATACGGATGAGATTGTTGTTGATGTTGGGAAGATCTCTAAAAATGACGATCATTAACAAACGGCGAATCGAAGCAGATCTTAAGCGTCAGGTGTTGTGCTCTACCCTGAACCTGAGCCCGACGTTTCACCTTTCGAGCCCCAGTTAGAAAGGGACTACCAGTGATGCGTTTATGTTCAACGGCACTTCTCGTTATATTGACAGTGGTAAGGCCGGATGCTCAATTGAACGCCTCTGATGCAGCAGCAATGGAAGCAACGTGGGATAATGTTCAGGTAACTGATAGCCCGCTACGTTCCGAATATGAACCTGCAAAGCGGATTTACACCAACCTGATTTCAGCGACCTATCTGCGGGTGAGTGCAAAACTATCTCTCGCCAAACGAATGTATCGCGCAGTGTTGGACGAACATGAAGTGTCAGCCTTTGTCCACACACAACTGGCAAGCCTTAGCATGGAGATGCAAGACATCCCAACGGTGGAACGGGCATGTCACAGAGCGATTGAGCTCGACCCTGAAAAGCCAACCCCTTATTTCTTGCTGGGGAAAATTCTGATTCAGCGTTATGGCAACGCTGCCAACAGAGATAAATGGGGCGATATTATTGCAGCATTCCAGAAGGTGGTCGAAGTAGATCCGGACCATTATGGTTTTGATCGAACTGGACGACCTTTCAGCGCATACTACCATCTTGGAGAGATTTCAGAGCTCATGGGAGATGATAAATCTGCCGTGAATGCTTTCAAAGAACTTACCCGTATCATGCCTTACCAGGCGATGTTCTACTTACGATTGGGGAGTCTCTATAACCAATTAGAAAATAAACAGGAAGCGATAGCTGCTTATGAGCGAGCAGTCAAAATCAACCGCGATCTAAGGCAAGCACATGATGCGTTGGGACAGTTATCCGTTGAACAATATCAAAAATATGAAGAGCAAATCTATAGCCAGGCTGACCTGACGCCAGACCTGTTGGGATTGGCGAAAGAATCCCTTGAAAAAGCAATCCACTCTTATTCTGAACTGCACCGACTTGCGCCGCGAACAAATCAGCAGCGGTACAATAACTTGTTAAGAGCTTTCCGTACCCGTCTCGGGAGCCTTTATCTCTACTTTGAAAAAGCTGAAGAAGCACTCCAGGAGTTAAAGAAGGTCTTAGACGAAGATCCGGACCATGTCGATGCAAACTATTTTACCGGGATGGTTTATCAAGTGCTTGGGAATTTTGAGCAGGCTGAATCCTATCTCAGGAAAACAATCGTGCTTGCGCCTGAACGTGAGGAATCCTATAATGCATTGGGCTACCTTTTTGCTGAATATGGAACTAAGCTAGACGAAGCTGTAGAACTGATCCAGAAGGCGCTCCAAAGGTCGCCAGAGAATGGAGCGTACTTGGATAGCCTTGGCTGGGTGTATTTCAAGCAGGGCAATCTGGATGCTGCATTGACGCAACTTGAAAAGGCGGTTCGCTACATGCCACATAGCGCCGAAATCCAGGACCATTTGGGGGAAGTGTATTTGAAAAAAGGGCTCAAGCAAAAAGCAATTTCGGCGTGGCAAAAAGCGATTCAACTAGAGCCGGACGATACGGCGATTCGGGAGAAGTTGAGAAAGCACCAAGAAGAGTGAACTCTGAAAAATGAGGAAATGGGGACATGAGAAAATGGGGATATGACGTGTTCATGAGTTCATTAGTTCATGAGTTCATTCAGGGCGTGTGGAATGGGCGATCTGTTTCACGTTTCACGTTTCACGTTTTACGCTTTACGCTTTACGTTTTATTGGGGGTGTCGACTTCTCATGGTTGGGTCGATGGCACTCCCTATTTTTTTGAGCGCTTTGCCGATACTCTCAAAAATGCCTCCGAGATTCCTTCTGCTCCTGCCCTACCGAATGCGCCTCAACTTGCCATTGGCGATCGCAAATCTTTCTTCTCAATCAATTTTAGAACACATGAACAGTACACTGTTCAGGCAACACTGCGAGCCATTGGGAAATTCTGCTACATCTTCGTTGAGGACTCGCAGTGGCAGCGCACGGTACATGCGAGAACAGTCGAATCGGTGCGTCGTGCATTTGATGATGCGACGCCGGCACATCCACAACGCGGGATTTATCAAATCGAAACCGAGTTGTTTGGGTGCCCTCCCGACATTGATGGTGATAAAAGGATCCATCTCCTGCTATTAGACATTCGTGATAGGGCGACGAGACGAAACGGATTCGTTGCCGGTTTTTTCAACCCTGTGAATCAACATCGTGGGGTTTTGCGGCACCCGGACTTGGGGGTGCCCATTCGCAGCAACGAACTCGATATGCTCTATCTCGATACTCACCCCCTGAACGCGGGAAGCCAGGAGGGGCTTGGCGTACTCGCCCACGAATTTCAGCATCTGATCCATTGGCGGCACGATACAAACGAAACAGTTTGGGTCAATGAAGGCTGCGCCGGTTATGCAACGTTCATCTGTGGGTATAGCGTTCAAGACCATGTTGATCTGTTTGAACGAAATCCGCGGATCTCACTGGTGGAGTGGCCACATGGGACGCGAAGCGAACTTGCCCACTACGGGGTGGCGTATTTGTGGATGCTTTATCTTCACGAACAGTACGGTGGCTCAGAAACAATCGCTTCGATTGTGAAGAATCGGGCGAACGGAATCGCAGGGGTCAATAAGGCTCTGCTCTCGCGTGGCGTGAAGAAGACCTTCTCCGTCATTTATGCCGATTGGAAGGTGGCAAACTATCTGGACCATACCCGCTTTGCGAAGGGGCAGTACGGCTATCAGAATGAGCAGTTGAATCTTCGCGCCCGTCGTGAGCATCGTTCATATCCGGTCTCTGTTGAAAATAACGTGCTTGCCAGCTATGCAACGGACCATATTCCCTTCCACCCCAATGCCAGAAATAGTGGATTGAATCTCACCTTTGAAAGCGACAACCGTCAGCCCTTCGATGTCAAGGTGGTTGAGTTTCGGGGCGGACAGCCGACAGCTGTACGCGATATGGTGCTGGCGGAGACCGGAAAAGGCAGTCTACTCATCTCAAACTTTGGCGCGAGCGTCGAAAAGGTCATTCTTATCCCCAGTATGCAGCCGCAACGCGAGTCGCAGGGGCACAGCACATCAGTTTACACATATAGCGCGAAGCAGATTTTGGAAAAAGTGGAATTCAGCATGACAGTTTTGCCGAATCCCGTACATCCGAGATATTGGGACATCGTCGCCGTCCCGAGTGATTCGATTGGCTTCAGCGCGCCGCTGATTACGATTAAGGCGGGCGTCATGCCAATTATATCTAAGCTACCGATGAAAGCTGTCCGGGATGAAGCGATTTACACATATTCGCTCTATCTTTCTCCAGAGGTCAACACCGAAAACGTCCAATGGGAGATTTTCTTCCTTGAGGAGTTGGTTGGGGCAGGTGAGCTCAAGCAAAAATAGATTCATGCGTTCAGGAGTTCATGAGTCTAATTTACGCATTACGCATCACGTTTCACACTCCAAGGAGGTAACAGATGGCAACACCAACCATTTACGCAGGTACAGTGGGTCAGAGTGTGTGGCGCAGCAAAGACAGCGGGGAATCCTGGCAGCGTGCCAGCGCGGGGATATTCCCGGAGGCTGACATTCGCGCCCTTGCCGCGAACCCGAACGATTCCTCCATCCTCTATGCGGGAACGGAAGCCGGCATCTTCCGCACGAAAAACGGTGGGAATAACTGGGAACGCCTCGACTCCCTGATGGACGAGTTGCAAATCTGGGCGATTGCAGTCAATCCAAAAAACCCCGACATCGTCTTCGCAGGCACATGTCCGTCCGCCCTGTTCAAATCGAGCGACAGCGGCGATACATGGAGGCGTCTCAACGTCGAACTTGCCGAAGAGTGTGAGGGGGTACCAATCGTCCCGCGTGTGACCTCGATCTCGATCGATCCGGACGATGATCAGACGGTCTACGCGGGCGTCGAAATTGACGGGCTGTGGCTTTCCACCGATGGCGGTGAGACATGGGGGGAGCGAAGTGAGGGACTGAGCAGCCTTGACATTCATGGGCTTACTGTCGTCCCCGGCAGTCCGAAGGTGCTCGTTGCGGCGACGAACAACGATGTGTGCGTCACGACAGATCTGAACCAATGGACGCCGCTCAGTGTCGGGGATCACTTCCCGTGGCCCTACTGCCGGGCGGCGATGTATGTTCCCAATGATACGAGGCGGGTTTATATTGGGGCGGGAAATGGCCCCCCCGGAGACGAAGGTGGCCTTTTCTACACCGATGATCTCGGCAAAACGTGGGGACGCGCCGAGCTCGGTCTGACAGCAAACAGCACGATCTGGTGTCTGGCGCGTGAGTCCGCCGTGCCCGGGTGGATCTTCGCTTGCAGCGTCAGCGGTCAGCTTTTCCTCAGCACCGACGATGGGGCGTCGTGGTCGAAACTTGGGCACGAGTTTGGGGAGGTCCGTGCACTGGCGATTGTGCCTTGAGGCGTTAGTAAAATGAGGAAATGGGTGAATGAATCACCTATTTTCTCCATTTGCTATAGTTGAGTGAAAGTTTATGTCAAATCAAAGGGGGTATCGAATCAATGCCCGACGTAAAGCGTACAATCTGCCATCGGTATCAACACTATCGTCCCACCTTGCTGTTGCAATTCGATGAATCTGAATAACTGCTAAAAAGGTTGATAAAGCAGACCAATTATGATATAATTTTGGTAATCTTTGCTCCAGAACTGATTGTGATTTTTGGCAATGTTATACGAGGGAGTTATACCCGTCACCTGGATTTTTCTACTTGCGGGGTAAGTCGTCACAATTCAAGCTGGAGCCATACGTCCAAAGGGAGGTACAAAAACATTGCATCAATACGAAACTGTTTTTATTGTTAACCCGGAGCTTGATAAAAGCGAAACGAACGACGTTATTGACGGCGTCAAAGGAACCATTGAGTCTGGTGGAGGCAAGATTCTCAAGGTAGATCCATGGGGGAAGAAAAAACTCGCTTATAGGGTTAAGCGGCACAATGATGGCTATTATGTGTTCGTGGTATTTGAAAGTGGCCCTGAATTTGTGCGTCAGTTAAACGGCTACTATCAGATTACTGAACCCATTATTAAGCATATCGTTGTTCGATTTGAAGGGGATCTGACCGTACCTGCTCAAAGCCATACAAAAATACCACGGGGAGAAGAAACCGACGAGGACTCGCCGGGTGATAGTCCTTTTGAAGATGTTGAGAGCAAAGACGAAGATAAATATGAACTTATAGCGAGTAAAACGCGTAGCGAGTAAAACGCGCTCTTCTCCCGTCAGCCTCAACGAAGGGAAGGATCTCTTGCACCCTAACGAGGAGATTCTTCGCTGCGCTCTATTAGACTTCCAAGAAACTACCCGCAATGAGTTCTATTATTGATGTTAGCGATACCGCCAATGGATTCTAACATCAGATAAGGTAAAGGAGACAAAATCATGGCAAGCTACAACAAGGTCATACTCATGGGAAACCTCACGCGCGATCCTGAATTGAAATATCTTCCGAGTGGTACAGCAGTCGCTAATGTGGGATTGGCTGTGAGTCGAACGTATACAGACCGCCAATCAGGAGAAAGAAAAGAGGAAGTTTGTTTCGTGGATCTTGAGGCTTTTGGAAGGACTGCTGAAACCATGAACGAATATCTTCAAAAAGGTAGACCGGTACACATTGAAGGACGCCTGAGATATCGAACATGGGAGACAGACGATGGACAAAGGCGAGGAAAGCATGATGTCTTTGTTGAACGATTTACATTCGTAGACAGTCGTCAAGATAGCGAAGGGGGTGGAGGCGCTTACGAACAATCATCGCCCTCATCCGCTCCATCTTCGGTACAATCGGTACAAGAGGGACCTTCGGTACAAGAGGGACCTCCTGTCACGGACGACGACATTCCTTTCTGAAATCAATCGTTACACAAGAATTGGCGAAATATAGGAACGAAAAGCGGGCGAGAGTTGACGCCCGCTTTTCTTCTGTAATACAAATTGGAGGACTGAGATTGTGGCAAGAGAACAAAGGGACCGAAGGGACCAAGGGGACCAAGGGGACCGGGGGGACAACCCGTATCGAAGAAGTCGACGCAAACAGTGTCGATTTTGTATGGAAAAGGTAAACTTCATTGATTATAAGAATATTGAAAGGCTCAGGAATTTCATGACCGACCGTGGCAAGATTCTACCACGACGGGTGTCGGGTAACTGTGCGAAGCATCAAAGGCGAGTCACAAGAGCGGTCACACGTGCGCGTAACATTGCCTTCTTGCCGTTTACTGCCCGACAGTAAGTCATTGGAACCGGTTGAAACTTTTGGCGAGAGTATGAGTCCCATTGAGTGAAAGCTGAGACAAATCCAACATCTCTGTGAGGGTTGATATACTATTTTGCCAGACCTGTTTTAAGCTGCAATCAAGACTTCACTTGCGGAAATGATGATAAACTGCATGATAGCTAATTTCCTTTTTTTCTGGGTTATCTGCGCATATGTCAATGGACAATTGCTTCGCTTGACAGCCGGTGTATGGCAGGTGGAGAATATAGTTAAAGAGTTTGTATTGCTTTTGCATCTGTTAAAAGTTTCAACCGGCTTATTATAAAGGAAGCTGGTCGCAATGGTCACTACCCGACAATGCGTCAGCTATTGCGAATGATTCGTTATTCACGATAAATCGTGAGGAGCCTTATGGAAGTTATTCTAAAAAGACAAGTTGAAAGACTTGGCGATGAAGGAGACATTTTGACAGTTGCTGATGGATACGCACGCAACTTCCTGATTCCCATGCAACTTGCGGTACGAGCAACCGAGAAGAACCGACACATGCTTGAGCATGAGAAACGGTTGTTCTCAGCCCAGGCCGACAAAGGAAAAGGAAAAGCTGAAGAACTTGCAAGGCGTATCGCAGAAGTGACCTGCACAATCCAGAGACGCGCCGGGGAAAACGACCGCCTCTTTGGATCTATCACCTCGATGGACATCGCGGAGGCGCTCGCTGTCCAGGACATTGAAGTTGATCGGCGGCATATTGAGTTAAGCGAACCGATTAGAGAGCTTGGCGTTTTCACGGTTCCTATCCGCTTTCATGCCGACGTTACCGCGGATGTTCAGGTTGTGGTTGTTCGTGAAGAGTGATTCTGATTACCACATTTCACAAATTATAATTCCGTCGTCAGGTGAACCCCAATAGATTGATTGATGTGTTGGTACTTTTGAATGATGAATGCCAAATCGATTGAACCTCTTCACGATAGAGAAGCAGAACAGGCTGTGCTTGGAGCAATGATGACAGATAGCACAGTTATTCCCCGCGTTGTCGCAGTCCTCGGGCATACTTCGGATGCTTTTTTTACGAGAGACCATCAGCTCATTTACACAGCGATTCTTTCGAGTTATGAACGCCATAACAGGGCAGATGTACTTCTTGTATCCGACGAACTCGAAAGAACAAATGACCTCAATCGGGCTGGCGGTGATGTTTATCTTTATGATCTCCAGGCGCCAATTGTTGAAACTGAAAGTACCGAGTTCTATGGGCAGATTGTTCGGGAGAAATCGACGCGCCGCCGGTTGATTCAGGCCGGCGAGCAAATTAATAATCTTGCTCGCGATCAGGAGAAGGAACTCAACGAGGTTCTCGATCAAGCCCAGGAAGAAATCTTTCGCATTGACCATGCGAGTGACAAACGTGGGTTTATACCTATTGGCTCCATCATCAAAGAAACCCTGGAGGAGATTGAAAGCTTATACAAAAAAGAGGCCCAATTTGTCGGTATACCGACAGGCTTTACTGATTTTGACTTGATGACCTCGGGGTTACAGCGTGGGGATTTGATTATTATTGCTGCCCGACCCAGCATGGGCAAAAGTACTTTAGTGCTTAATATTGCTCAGAATGTTGCCACTAATGAGGAACGACCCGTCGCAATATTTAGTCTTGAGATGCCTGCACAGCAGGTGTTAATGCGTATGCTGGCGGCTGAATCCCCTATCGATTTTAGCCGGCTTCGTACTGGCAACTTAACTCCGGAGTATTGGGACAAATTGACACAAGGCGTAAGCCGATTGATAGCCGCCCCAATTTTCATCAATGATGCAAGGGGAATTACTATACAGGAAGTACGGGCGGAAGGTAGACGCTTAAAAGGTGAATACCATAACCTCGCCCTGATCATCGTTGATTATTTGCAGTTGCTTAGTGGTTCGGGGCGATATTCCGGACGCGTAGAAGAGATCTCCGACATTTCACGTGCACTCAAAACCCTCGCCTGGGAATTGGATACACCGATTATTGCCTGCTCGCAATTGAGCCGCGAGGTTGAGAAACGCCCGGATAAACGTCCGTTATTATCCGATCTGAGAGAATCAGGAGCCATTGAGCAGGACGCTGATTTAGTCGCTTTTTTATATAGAGAAGATTATTATGATGAACAAGCTGATGACCAGGGAACCGCCGATCTGATTATCAAGAAACAGCGTAACGGGCCGACAGGTACAGTCAGGTTAGAATTCTACAAAACAGAGATGCGATTCGCCAATATGTCCTATTAGTCGGGAAGTGGTACCTTATTTTAGATTGTCCCATAGTCGGATGGGGTGTCAACTGTATATCGCGCTTTTTTACGCATTACAACCCGGTATCACCGGATCTTCTCCCAAATGCAACTGCTATCGGGATAATCTAAATTCTGGAAGCACCTTATGTGTCACACTCTATGAATAACCAATCTCCTCTCCGACACCATACGCTGTACGATTCGCGTAACTTTTTAGTACGCTTTGCCGATTACGTGGGTACCCAGGCCCTGAATTGGATGTCCGGGATTGGAAATGCATCCATGCTGGTTTGGGAAACCCTCTCATTAATCTTCAAGCGACCGTTTCGGTTGAACCTGATTGTTCACCAGTTGCTTTTGATTGGTGTCAATTCGCTGTTAGTTGTATTGGTCTCAGGCTTTTTCACGGGCATGGTATTGGCAACGCAGGGATACCATCAACTCAAAGATATCTCGGCGGAAGGGACACTTGGTCGGTTTGTCAGTGTTTCCGTCATCAAAGAACTCGGACCGATGGTCACTGCTTTTATACTCGCAGGACGGATTGGCGCATCGATTACGGCGGAACTTGGCACCATGAAGGTGACCGAACAGATAGATGCCCTTGAGGTTATGGCGACCAACCCTGTCAAATACCTCGTCGTTCCGCGTTTTCTCGCGTGCGCAATCATGCTGCCGATCTTGACCATTTTTGCAACAATTTTTGGAATCGCTGGCGGCCATCTCACGGCCATCTCCCTTTTTGATATGAATGGTCGTTTTTTTCTGAAGCAAGTCCAAAACGATCTGTACATCGGCAGCATCATCATAAGCCTTGTTAAAGCGTCAGTATTTGGGATGGCGATTGCATCAATTGGTTGCTACAAAGGGTTTACGATGTCGCCGGTGGGGGGCGCCGAAGGGGTCGGCAAATCCACAACCGGTTCAGCAGTGACGTCGCTGATCACCATCTTAGTCCTCGACGCTTTCTTGAACCACCTGCTTTATACAACTTTAGGGTTGAAATAGTCTATCTCTCTTGCCACGACTCTGTTTGAGCCAACGCGATATGGTCAACAATGATTCGGATTAAAAATCTTTGGAAAAGCTTTGAAAACAAAGAGGTCCTTACCGGACTTGACCTGCATATCCCTCGTGGCGAAACATTGATTGTTATGGGACGAAGTGGTTGTGGGAAGAGTGTACTGCTTAAACTCATTACCGCACTGATGAAAGCGGATCAGGGAGAGATTTGGATTAATGGTGAAAATATCACAGAACTTAAGCTAAAAGACTTGAACAGCACCCGCCAGAAGTTTGGTATGCTTTTCCAGTCGGCTGCCCTGTTTGATTCAATGACTGTTGAGGAAAATGTTGGCTTTATGCTGTCTCAACATACAAAACTGAGTAAGCGTGAAATTGAGGAAATTGTCGCTGAAAAGCTGCATTTGGTCGATCTGGACGATACCCAGCACCTGAGACCAGCAGAGCTCAGTGGTGGCATGCGAAAACGCGTTGGTCTTGCACGCGCCATTGCCTTTAACCCGGAAGTTATCCTGTATGATGAGCCGACAACGGGATTAGATCCGATTACAGCCCTGGAAATCAACCGACTGATACGAGACCTGCACGAGAAACTTCAGGTGACTTCTGTTGTTGTGACGCACGATATGGATAGTGCCTTTTCAGTAGGGACAAGGATGGCAATGATACATCAGGGTAAGGTAATTGCTTACGGAACCTCAGATGAAATTCGGAGGGCTGATAACCCGGTCTTGCGGCAATTCATCTCCAGTGAAAACAACCATCGAAATTGACGATTGAAGGTGAGGTAATTGGTGGGTTCGTGGAATGTGCATGTCAAGGTGGGTCTTGTTGTCATCATCGGTTTTATTTTTCTTGTGATTTTGCTGATGAATGCTTCCAATTCGCCCTGGAGCACGGGCGGGGACCTGTTACGGGTCAACTTTAGTGCCGTCGGCGATCTCCGCGTTGGGGCTGCTGTTCAACTCGCGGGTGTGCGGATTGGGAAAGTGACCCGTATTGAGCTCAATAAGGACGGGACCCGCGTTGAAGTTCAAATGCACGTCAAAGGCGCTTTTCAAAGACTTCGCCGCGGTTGTAAAGTAAAAATCGGTGTTATCGGTTTTGTCGGTGAAGCGTATGTTGACTTAACCAACAGCCCGGTTGGCAATCCGCCTTTACAACGAACAGACCTTCCATTAACCGGTGAAGATCCGATCGATGTTTCAGGTATCCTAGAACACGCTGAACAAGCGATGATACACGCGACACAACTTACGGAATCCGCGAACCAGTTGATACAATCTAATCAAACTAGCGTTAGGGATGGTATTGCAGAGACGCGGGAACTCATCGAACAAACTAAAGGTGCTTTGAAGGAGATAGTTAGCAGTACGGAGGAAACCGTAACGACGCTTGATCGTATCGCACGAGCGAATGACTTCCGCTTTGAGCAAACCATCAGACGATTTAACCGTCTGATGGATCAATTAGAAAGCGATTCCTTGCTGATCAGCAGTCAGGTCAGTGACATCGCCCAAACCGTGCTTGGCCTGGTGGATCGTAACGCCGCCCCCGTTGAGCAAATTATCGCTGATTTACAAGTAAGTTCGACTCACTTTCGCAGAATATCTCAGCAACTGGATCAAGATTTAACCAAGTTGAAGTCTGAGCTTTCGAGGCTAATCGCCCAAAGCCAGGATGCCATTGAGACTGAAACGCCCAAGGTTGATCGACTGCTAGAAAATCTCACGAATGCCACTGAAGAACTGGATGGGCTGCGCGATAATCTCACGCAGGTTCTTGATAAAATGCAAGATGGAGACGGCAGCATCGCCCAGTTGCTGAACAAACCCGATGCCCTCAATGAAGCACGAGATACCTTAAAAACAGCGGACGAGACAATGGTTGCGGTTCGGGACCTATCTCGGATGCTTGATCAGAGATCTAAAGGATTCAAGCTGCCCAATCTCGGTTGGGATTATGAACTTCGTTATTTAAGCCTTGAGGAGAGCTTGCACAACGAGTTAGCTTTTTTGCTATTACCCGCACCCAACCAGCGATACCGACTTGGCTTGGCGGCTCGTCAGGAAGATGTAAAATTTGAATTCCAGTACGGTTATGACTTCACAGACTACCTGCGCGGACGTTTTGGGTTCATGCGGTCGAAGGTTGGCTTAGGATTCGATCTATGGCTACTCTCCCGAAGACTTGGCATCACCATTGAAGGGACTCGTCTTACCAGCAAAGACCCGGAGCTGGGTACAGAAGTGTCATGGAGGTTTTGGCCCTACGGACAAATCATTATCGGCGCGGAGAATTTGACGGATGACATCCGCTATACAGCAGGTCTTCGGTTCTCGTCAAGAAGTTGGTAATCTGTTGAATTCCAATAGTTCTAATATCACAATGAGGCGTGGTGGAGTAGAGCGGGCCCGATTCTCGGACTAGCACGGGAGATACAACAGTATTCCCAAGCAGGCTTCCCCTATGAGTTCAATAAAAAATAATGACAAAAGAACGTCGGCAATTTGTTTGTCGGGAATGTGGTTATTCCTCCATAAGATGGCTCGGTCGGTGTCCAGAGTGTGAGAAGTGGAATACCTTCATTGAGGAGATCGAGGAAACCGTTTCTGTGCACCATCGGTTCGCGGGGCAGCCTGCAAGTGAGCCCGAGCCCATTACGCGGGTCACCGCAAGTGAGTCAGATCGGTTAGTAACAGAAATTGGGGAATTTGATCGAGTGCTCGGCGGCGGGATTGTGCCGGGGACTGTCGTGTTGATCGGCGGCAATCCGGGGATCGGCAAATCAACGCTACTGTTGCAAGCGAGTGATATGCTGAGCCGTACTTATGGGACTGTGCTGTACGTGTCAGGTGAGGAGTCCGTTACCCAAACAAAACTGCGGGCAAATCGGCTTGACATCACTTCTGATTCGTTGTACGTGTTGTGCGAAAATAACCTGGACCAAATTGAATCGCATATCACCCAACTCAATCCCCATATTATTATCATTGACTCGATTCAAACCGTCTCTCTCCCAGGATTGCAATCCGCTCCCGGCAGTGTAACGCAGGTGCGTGAAAGCGCAGCGCAATTACTGATCATTGCGAAAAGTAAAAACATCCCGATTATTCTTGTCGGTCATGTGACCAAAGAGGGGTCTCTGGCTGGGCCCCGTATTTTAGAACACATGGTTGATACGGTACTTTATTTTGAGGGGGAAAGGCAGCATGTCTATCGTGTCCTGCGTGCGGTAAAAAACCGATTTGGTTCAACCAACGAAATCGGGATTTTTGAGATGTTAAGTTGTGGTCTGGTTGAAGTCAAAAATCCATCGGAACTTTTCATTAGCGAGCGGCAGGAGAATACCTCCGGTTCGGTTGTCGTATCGAGTATTGAAGGCACCCGTTCCCTGCTGCTAGAACTTCAAGCGCTCGTCGCCCCCGCGAACCTTGGTTTTCCCCGCAACACGGCAACAGGGGTAGACCGTCATCGGATTGCGTTACTCATCGCGGTGCTACAGAAACGGGTTGGCCTTGACGTTGGTGATTTGGATGTGTTTGTCAATATCACAGGGGGCATGCGCGTTGATGAACCGGGCATCGACCTTGGCACCGTCATAGCGATTACGTCGAGTCACCGGGATGTAGCCATTGATCCGCGGACTGTCGTCATCGGCGAGGTCGGCCTGGGTGGAGAGGTTCGTGCGGTGACACATATTGAGAAACGGTTGCTGGAAGCTGCAAAACTGGGCTTTAATTGTGCAATTTTCCCCGAATCTAACCGTAAAGGATTGGAATTGAAGGAAGATATTGACTTGATTGGTGTGAACGATCTTTACGGCGCGTTAAGTGTGCTGCTTTAATGGATATGCCTGTGAGCCCAGAAGCCCATAATTTTAAGGAAAGGGGGTGGCTCAGGTGCAAATTTGGATTATTCGCGTTTCTTTTACGTTGTTTGGGGCAGTTTTAGGTTGGATCACGGGGGGTTTCATAGGAGCTATTATTGGTTTTTTTGTTACGATTATTCTAGTGGGTATCGAATCATCAATTCCACGCCCATTACTACGGGATCTTTTCGCTTGCTTCGCTGGACTGACGTTCGGTTTGATTGTCGCCTGCTTGATTATTTATATCATCTCACAAGCAACAACTGACGCAATTGGCTCGATATTGACGGCAAGTATCGTTCTTGCATGTGCCTATGCGGGTACGATGATTATCTATCGAAGACGGGAAGCCTTTGCACTGTTTTCTCTGACGACACACGGGTTACAATCCAAATCTCCAGCTATTAAGATCCTGGACACAAGTGTTATTATTGATGGACGGATTCTGGACATCTGCCAAACAGGGTTTTTCGATGGCATTATTTTGATTCCCCAATTCGTCTTAAATGAGTTGCAACATATTGCAGATTCTTCGGATCCACTCCGCCGCAACAAGGGACGACGTGGCTTCGAGATTTTACGTTTGATGCAGAGTAATCCTGACATTGATGTTGAAGTGACAGAAGAAGATTTCCCCGAAGTGACCGAAGTTGACGCCAAGTTGATTCATCTCGCCCAGAAAACTGGAGCGAAAATCATCACAAATGACTTCAACTTGAATAAAGTTGCTGAACTTCAAGGTGTGACTGTGCTCAACATCAACGAACTTGCAAATGCAGTTCGTCCAGTCGTGGTTGCTGGCGAGGTGATCCAGGTGCGTGTTCTGCGAGAAGGAAAAGAACCGAACCAGGGGGTTGGCTACCTTGATGACGGGACAATGGTTATTGTGGAGTACGGCAGGCAATATGTTGGACAGACAATCGAGGTTGTTGTCACCCAAACGTTACAGACAACTGCCGGGCGAATGATTTTTACTCGTGCGAAGACCGATGAAGTGGACAGTGATGAACCGGAGGACGTGCGTTCTTATTCCCGCGGCTGGCAGCGGAAGCCGAATGGGGCAACCTCGTACTAAGAAACCGTATCTACAGCTCCTTGATAAACCGGTGCTCACACACACAATCGACGTGTTCGATCGGTGTTCCGTTGTCGATGCGATTTATGTGATTGTCGGTACGACAGATTTCGAGGTTTGCCAATCCGTTGCAATCGAGCCTTACGGATTCCAAAAGGTTGCAAATCTCGTCACCGGCGGCGAGACACGCCAGGATTCTGTGTTCAATGGATTGCAAGTCCTCTCCGACGATACAGATTTCGTCATCGTCCATGATGGTGTTCGCCCTTTTGTGACCGATGAAATGATTTTCACCTGTCTTGAAGCAGCGGAGCATTGGGGAGCAGCAATTGTCGCGGTTCCGGTCAAAGATACGGTTAAGATCGCAGACGGGGCGGGGTTTGTCGTCGATACCCCGGATCGGCACCAACTCTGGGCGGTACAGACGCCGCAGGCGTTTCGGAAAGAGCTGCTATTGGAAGCCCACCGGCACGCTCGACAAGCGGGGATGCAAGCGACCGATGACGCAGGACTTGTTGAGCGACTCGGTTTCAAGGTGAAGCTCGTCATGGGGAGCTATCGCAATTTGAAGATCACGACCCCTGAAGATCTGGTCATCGCTGAAACACTCAAACGTGAAACGTGACAAGTAAACGCTTTTACGTATTACTTCTTACATCTCAATACGCTGGTTCGTCCATTCATTGATTTCCCATCATGCGTGTAGGAATTGGTTACGATGTTCATCGATTAGGAGCAAATCGGAAATTGATCCTGGGGGGCGTTACCATCCCGTATGAATTGGGGTTGCTTGGACACTCCGATGCCGATGTATTGACCCATGCGATTTGCGACGCGATGCTCGGCGCGGCGGGATTAGGCGATATCGGCCAACATTTTCCCGACACCGATCCGGCTTATGCCGGAATCGACAGTTTGATCCTGCTCGATAAGGTGAAGGCATTGATTTCTGCTGACTACGCAATCCAAAATGTAGACAGTACAGTTATTGCGCAACGTCCAAAACTCGCGCCCTATATTCCTGCAATGCGCCAACGTCTTGCCGAGACGTTAGGTATTTCGAGCGGTCAGATCAATGTGAAAGCAACAACGTCGGAAGGACTCGGCTTCATTGGCGAAGGAAAAGCCATTGCCGCTCAAGCAATCGTCTGCCTCGTTTCGTGGGTGATTTGAGCTACTTGATAGCACGGATTAACAGAATGTACGGATCTCTGCTCAAAAAAATCCGCAACATTCTGAGGATCTGTGCTATTTCCCCTCACAGGTGGTAACTCAGGTTAATTGAATTCATTGCGGGTAGTTTCTTGGAAGTCTAATAGAGCGCAGCGAAGAATCTCCTCGTTAGGGTGCAAGAGATCCGTCCCTTCGTTGAGGCTGACGGGAGAAGCGCGCGTTTCACTTGCTATAAGTTCATTAAGAAACTGATTACAATACCTTGTCTGATGAATCGGATGAAAGAGCCTATTGGTTATCTCGAACGCCATCCGAGCGTTTACGGCATATTGAGGTGCTACGCCGGATAAATTATGGATATAGAGCTACCGCCCGACTTCAAAGAGTTCTTGAATTTGCTCAACTCTAAGTAGACGATTACTCATAGGCGGATATGCAGAAAGAAAACCGATGGCATTAAGGATTTACAATTCCCTCACAAGGCAGTTGGAAGAATTTGTGCCTTTACACGAGGGAAAAGTTCTCATGTACAGTTGTGGGCCAACCGTCTACGATTACTTTCATATCGGCAACGCCCGCACGTTTCTGGTTTCTGATGTCGTTCGTTGCTATCTTGAATATAAAGGCTACACAGTCAAGCTGGTCCAAAATCTAACGGATATTGACGATAAGATCATCAATCGTGCGAACGAACAGGGAATCAACGCATTTCAACTTGCGCAGAAATATGTGGACGCCTATTTTGAAGACTCGCAAAAACTGGGTATCCGTCCTGCTGATGTCCACCCGAGGGCAACTGAACATATTCCAGAGATGATCGACCTGATTCAAACGCTGATTGATAAGAACATGGCTTATGAGGTTGATGGAGACGTGTATTACCGCGTCAACAGCTTTGCAGGATACGGAAAGCTCTCTCATCGGAAACCGGAAGATCTGCTCGCTGGCGCACGAGTTGAGGTTGACGAACGGAAGGAAGATCCACGTGATTTTGATCTCTGGAAGAAATCGAAAGCGGGGGAACCATCGTGGGATAGCCCGTGGGGGGAAGGGAGACCAGGCTGGCACATTGAGTGCTCCGCCATGGCGATGAAACATCTCGGTAAAACGATTGATATTCACGCCGGCGGTCATGACCTTCAATTCCCACACCACGAAAATGAGATTGCCCAGAGTGAGGTGGCGACGGGAAAAGCCTTTGCTCGGTACTGGATGCATGTCGCGTTCTTGAGAGTTGATGGACAGCGGATGGCTAAATCAGGAAAGAATTTCATATATGTTCATGATGCTGTGCAGAAACATTCCCCTGAAGCGATTCGCCATTTTCTGATTTCCGCACAATATCGCCACCCACTAGATTATAATGCAACAAGTTTGCAAGAATCGAGCAGCGCTATTCGACGGTTAAATAATTGTCTTGATGCGCTAAGACCGTATCGAGACGCGGAGGCGAATACACTTGATGAGGGGGCGTTGAACGACGCTGAAGCTGTCCTGCTTCTTCAATCAATGGATGCGATGCGTTATAACTTTGAGTCCGCAATGGACGATGATTTTAACACTGCGGGAGCAATGGGAGCGATTTTTAAGTTCGTCGGAGAAACGAATCAATTTCTCGCGGCGACCGAAAATAACTCATCAGATACGGGCAGAAAAGTGCGAAGTCAGGCATACAAAAGCCTTGTTAAAGTATGCAGCGCACTCGGCATCTACACCGATAAGGAAACCTCCAGCGATGAACACGAAGCCTTGATAGAACAGCTTATGGGTCTCATTCTGGAGGTGCGCCAGGATGCGAGGCAGCGTAAAGACTGGGAAACAGGGGATAAAATTCGTGATTGGCTAAAGCAACTCAATATTGAACTCCAGGATACCCGATCCGGAACAACCTGGAAAGTTATACCACGATAGGTCATAACTTACACCACTACCATTTTGCATCTTGCATCTTGAATCCTGTATCGATGCCAGATGCAAGATTCAGGTCTGGGACTCTCGCCCCGACAGATCGGGATAAACTGCGCGGAGATTCAGACGGCGCAAGCGTCATTTGTGACCGTCCGCAGATATCAAAGGGGATTCGTAACAATGTATCGTGCTTTGGGTCTATTATCTATTGTCGTTCATTGTAAAAAATTCCTGAAGGAATGAACTCTGAAACTCACATTACACGTTTACACTTTTTGTGTAAGGATTCACCCCTAACCAAAGTAAGGAGGCAAAATATGCGTTTTGTGATACGAACACTGGGAATGTTGAGTCTGGTTTTCATGCTTGGCAGCTTGGGTTGTGCTGGCCCTCCAATTGATTGGGATAACAACCTCGCGGTTTTTGCTGAGAGCAAAGATCCAAAACTAAACGACGATAACATACTTTCGGTCGGAGAAACGAGTCCGCTAATCAGTGAAGCAAAGGATAAGAAGTCCGTCGAGGAAGCTGATAACTATACACAGGCATCGCTTGAATGGGGCAAAAACCAGACAATCCAGTGCGTCACTGTGAAAGCTGGTCCGGGAGACCTCGAATTCTTTGAAGTCCAGTACCAGGATGATGAAGGAAATTGGCATACGGTTGGCAGTGCCAGGAATCACGTGAGGGAAGAGTACAGACTCAAGTTGAACGCGCCAATCCACACCCGCAAATTGCGCCTGAAAGTCCCCAAAAAATGGGATTCCCGCCGAATCGGGGGCGCAAAACGCAGGACAAGGGGCGAAGGCGGCGCAGAGGTTAACATCTATAAGAAAATTCGTGATATTGGCGTTTATCCGCCCCTGCCACCGGAAAAAACAGCAACAGCGCAGTGAGATCTGCAGATCATGTTATCCGCTGAAGCAAAAAGTTTGATTCAGCTCAACCTTATTCCTGGTGTTGGAAATCATACTATCCGACGCCTGTTAGCGGCTTTTGGATCTGCGGAGAAAACGCTTGCCGCGACATCAAAGGAGTTAGCCCAGATCGATGAGCTGACTCCCGATGTCTGCCGGCGACTGATTGACGGCAGATCGCACGTTTCCTTAGCGCGCGAACTCGAACTCATCCAAACGCACCAGTGCCACATCGTGACCATCAACGACAAATCTTACCCCGCCCTCCTTAAACAGATTGATGACCCGCCCCTACTCCTTTATATCAAAGGCCAATTGTCCCTGCAGGATACAGCGAGCGTCGCAATTGTCGGATCGCGCAACCCTACCAATTACGGTAAAACGATAAGCCAGCAACTGAGCTATCAACTCGCAACGCATGGCATAACAATTGTAAGCGGATTTGCACGTGGCATTGATACCTGTGCCCATCGAGGCGCCCTTGAAGCCGGTGGGAAAACCATCGCAGTATTGGGGTGTGGGCTGAGTATTGTATATCCGGAAGTGAACAGGGAGCTTATAGATGAAATCATCAAATACGGTGCGTTGATCTCTGAATTCCCGATGACGATGCCACCAAAAGGAACCAACTTCCCTCGCCGAAATCGCATAATTAGTGGTTTAACGCTGGGTACACTTGTTGTTGAAGCGTCGGAACGCAGCGGTTCGCTGATTACCGCCCGTCACGCCGCCGAACAGGGCCGAGAAGTTTTTGCTGTACCGGGGCAAATCTTCTCTAAGATGTCACAAGGTACGCATTATCTCATCAATCAAGGGGCGACGCTGATTCATACCGTTGATGATCTCCTAGATATATTGCCTCAAGACTATGCGAAAGTCCCTGCGCAAAAATCATCCCCTCGTCAACCACTTCCCCAGAAGGATAAGGGGTTCCAAACCCCTACACCGCGATCAGAGGAGAAGGCGAAACCTGAACCATCGTTACCTTCTCAACCAGAGACGACAGCCAAACCCGATCCGGCTCCGCCCTTACAACTGAGTTCCGATGAACAAGCTGTTCTGTCAGCGATCGATTCTCCTACGTCCCATATTGATCAGATTGCGCGGGTAACGCAACTGCCCATCGGTAAGGTCTCCTCGCTCCTCGTTATGCTTGAACTGAAAGGGCTCATTCAACAGGCGCCGGGAAAACAGTTTGCCAAAAAATGATTATTTATGGGGCTGGTTCAAAAATAGGTTGACACTTTAGCCTGATTGTTGTGCTTAAATGTGACAGGAAGACCTGAATTATGCGAAGACCCTTAGACTTTGAAAAACCGCTACTTGAGTTAAATCAACATATCGCCCAACTCCGGATGCTTGCTGAAGCGAATCCGGAGTTGGATCTTACAAAGGGAATCAAAGCCCTCGAAGAAAACACAAAGCAGCTTACAAAGCAAGCCTTTCAAAAGCTGACGCGGTGGGATAAAGTTTGGCTGTCACGGCACGAGGAACGTCCCCACGCGCCGGTATACATCAGCGCTATTCTGCAAGATGCGATTGAACTGTATGGTGACAAATTGTATGCCGATGACCGAGCGCTAGTTGGTGGACTGGCTTGGTTTAGCGGTCAACCGATTGTTTACCTCGCTCAGCAGAAAGGCACAAACATCAAGGAACGGCAAGAGATGAACTTTGGGTATACCCGCCCGGAAGGATACCGCAAAGCACGACGGTTGATGAAACTGGCGGAGAAGTTCAATCGTCCGTTGATCTGCTTCGTTGATACACGTGGTGCGCATTACGATGCAGAATCGGAGGAGCGCGGGCAATCCATCGCGATCGCGGAGAATCTCGCTGAGATGTCCAGGCTGCGCATCCCGATCATCGTTGTGGTGATTGGCGAGGGCGGCAGCGGAGGCGCCTTAGCCATCGCTGTCGGGGATCGTGTGCTGATGATGGAGTACGCAATCTACTGCGTTGCCGCGCCCGAAGTGTGCAGCAGTATTGTGTGGAAGGATAACGGCGAACGCGCTCCAGAAGCCACAGAAGGTTACAAGCCTGCTGCGGAAGATCTCTTGAAATTCGGTATCATTGACGAGCTCATCCGTGAACCACTCGGTGGAGCGCACCGCGATGTGGCGTTGGCGACCAGACGGGTCAAAGCTGCAATTAAGAAGCATCTCAAGGAATTGATGGAGATAGATCCGGCGCTTTTGGTTCAACAGCGATGTGAACGCTATCGGAAGATCGGGATCTACGGTGAATCATGAAAATCCGAACCATCACCACAGGAATCCCCTCCGCATTTTCCCCTGAACAGTTGCAATGCGCCGTAGACTTCAATCATCGCTGTCAGGAGCGATTTGAAGCGAATAGATACGAAGTCCAAACTACACGGTTGAGTAGCTAGGCGTGGAGCGAAATCTCCAATCTCGATCAGGCCCTTGAATTGGGCGTCGAATTTTTCAGCTTGGGAACAATCTTCCCTGATCTGCCCCAAACGCCAACTCATCTTGATGTCGTCAGCCGTGAAGGTTATTTTAATCTGGATAGTCTGCTGCTCTACTCTGCTGTCTGCGGCACCGGGCTGGACACCATCCCAATTCCCGGCGATACGTCCGTTGATCAGATTCGCGCCATCCTGACTGACGTCGCTTCCCTTTCGATCCGATGGGGTAAACCTCTTTCCGCCCGCCTCTTTCCTGTGCCCGGCTTGGGTACAGGTGAACTCACCCACTTTGATTCTCCTTACTTGACCAATACCACCGTCATGGTGCTTTGATGAAAACAGCCCAACTGTGCGTTCCCTTTCAAATTCCTGCGATCTGCGTTGACAGTGCCCTAACGATGTGTTATCCTATCTAACGAAATGAGCAGGGGTATTCGCAGAAGAGCAAGAAGAAGATCAACAGTGGACGGAATTGACAGGTACTCAAATAGATCATCTATGAGATTGAAGGGGAAAGGAGACAGTAGATCCTATGAGACTCGAAGGTAAAGTTGCAATCATCACAGGCGCTGCCTCCGGAATCGGGGTGGCAACCGCACTTTTATTTGCAAAAGAAGGTACGAAGGTCGTGGTCGCGGATCTGAATGAGTCTGGGGGTAACGAAACGGTTGACCAAATCCGTTCTGATGGCGGTGCGGCGATCTTCGTCCGCACCGATGTAACTTCAGCCAAAGATGCGGAAGCGATAGTGAAATCGACAATTGACGCTTACGGCAAATTGGATGTGCTGTTCAACAACGCAGGAATTGCGATGCGCCTGCCCGTCGCTGATTTACCGGAGGAAGATTGGGATCGCTGCATTGAGATCAACCTGAAAGGGATCTTCCTCGGCTCGAAGTACGCGATACCCGAGATGATCAAAAACGGCGGGGGCTCGATTATCAACATGGCGTCGATGTTCGGCATCGTCGGTGCAAAAATCCGCGCAGCTTACGTTGCCTCCAAAGGCGGTGTCGTCAATTTGACCCGCGGCATGGCGCTTGACTATGCCCCCAATAACATTCGCGTCAACTGCATCTGTCCCGGCTTTACCGATACACCGCTTATTCAGGCCATCGTGCCAACGCCGGAGGCGCGTCAAGCCCTTGGAGAAGATCATCCGATGGGGCGTCTCGCTACTCCACTGGATATTGCCTACGGCGCCTTGTATCTTGCGTCGGACGAATCATCCTTTGTGACGGGAATTGCCCTACCGATTGACGGCGGGTATACGGCGGGATAGGGAATTGGTTAACTCCCCCATAGCCGTCAATTTAAGGCTTCCGTTGTAGTGGTTCAGCAACTTTGAGCAGACGTTGGAAAGTGGAAGGTTTCGATTTTCCCCCAGAGATACGACACCCGTTGGCTAAAGCCCACTTGACATCTTCGAGTACATTGATGAGCCGCTCAACCGATGGCAATGCAAACGCCGCAGCAATTGCCAATGCATATTTGGGGAATTGGTTGACTCCCCTCTCCGTTTCGTCTCACTTCCCTCTCCTCGTAGGCTTATCTTTACCCACATCTTTGCAACAGATGGCACAATGGTCCAAAAACCACCGCGCGGAATTTCCATTGAGTTCAGCAGTGCGGTTTACCGGGGCCGCCGCAGCGATTGGTTCGGTAGGTAGAACATGCTGATTTCAGGGATTTTCCATAATGAGACAGAAATCGCTTCTTAGAAATAGGGCGTAGTTGGTGTTAAAGTGTAAAGCAGTTGAGCCAGATAGGCACGAACCGCTCAAACCAACTGACGCCGGTCAAGAAACAGGGCCGCTCAAGTCGTAGAAACGCTCGCAATGCCAGTCCAATATGATTGCGTTGCGCAACTCCCTTGCGAACCATGGACCGCTCAACACCGATTTTCTGTCTAGGTGCGTAACTCCTATAGAAGAAAAATATCACACAAAAGCACATGCCTAACCTGTCGTTGCAGCCCTAGGTGGGAGCTGCGATTTTATCAATGTTTTTAGGGTTGCGGCGAGTTTTGGTTTATCGGACGTTTTCGGCAAACCCCTGCCGTGCTCGTCCGATTCATCGGACAACTGAACTTTGTTCGTTAGGAGGCTTACAACTAACGGGAAGCAAATTGGCAGATTTGGTACTTGACAGGTAAGCGGTACTTTATCTAAGGATTTGCATTATGAGCTAACTTTTCCTAAATTATGCCCTGATCTGTTGAAGCCTCGCGCCTGTCAGTGGAGAAATCTGAGCAAATCGAGATCTATTGGTCTCGGCGAGACCGTCCGTATTGAAGTGCTGCAAGAATTTCAATTTGAAAAACATAAACTGTCTCTACCAATCATTCGGTGGTACGCCGACGGAATGCTCGAAGTTGTTGACAGAAGGGGCATTATAAAGGAACTGTGAAATGATAGTGATTCCAATAATGTGGAATGCTTTGAAATAATCTGATAGAGAAGTTGCCCTTGACGGAATTAAAGAACTTGGGTTTGAGGTCATTGAACTTAGTCAACACATTCACACCAAAAGTGTATCAAATTTGACACAACTTTCGCTATTACAAGAGGCGTAACATGGGATTTTTTAAACGCATATCCACCATCTTCAAAACCAATGTGAATGCTGCATCGGATGAAGCGGAAGATTCGGACAAGATGTCGAATCAGATAACGGCTGACATGCAGGAACAACTAGTAACAACCAAACAGCAGATCACTACCCATCTCTCACAGGAAGATTCCATTGAGAAGCTAAACTTAACCGAATATTCCTTTAACGTACTCACACACGCAGGTGTTCAGACAGTTGGAGAACTCTTAAAACTAGTTGAATCAGGTGAACTCCGAGCCATTCACGGTCTTAGAAGTACATCTATCTTAGAAATAGAAGTTAAGTTGACTCAGGTGAAAACCCTTGACGATTCTGAGAGTGAAGCAAATACAAATACAACTTCAGACCAGAACGATGTTTCCCTTTCACGAGAAGCGTCCACTGAAGAACAGAGTTTAACCCAACACACAGACCTTCGGACGGTTAGAGAGGGCGGGCAACAGGTCGAATCAAGCGAACCCCCAACTATTTCTGAGGTTGAAGCGGATACGGACGCAATACCAGACCAAAATGATATGTATCTTTCACGAGGGGATGCCATTGAGAAATTAAACTTGAGTAGACATTCCTTTAATGTGCTCACACGCATAGGTATTCGGACGGTTGGAGAGGTCTTACAACTATTTGAATCAGCCAGACTTGAAATGATTCGCCAGGCCTTTGGAAGAAAATTCACTTTAGAAATAAGAACTAAGCTGGCTCAAGTGAAAATCCTCGACAATCCCGAAGTTGAGAAGAATACGGACGCAATCCTAGGCCAAGATGATGTGTCTCTTTCGCGAGAAGACTCTATTGAGAAATCGAGTTTGACCCAGCACTCCCCCAACCAGCTACACACAGAGAGTCAGACGGCTGGAGAGGGCGCACAACACGTTGAATCAGGCGAAATCCAAACTAGCTCTGAGGGCACAGCAAATACGGCTCCAGACCAGAATGATGTTCCCCTGTCACAAGAAGATTCTACTAAAAAAATAAGGTTGACTCGAGATGCCCTTGATCAGCTCAAACAGACAGATGTTCGGACAGTTGGAGAGCTCCTACAATGGGTTGAATCAGGTAAACCACATACTACACCTGATCTTGGACAAAAACCTATCTCAGAAATAAAAGGAAGGTCGGCTCAGGCGAAAACCCTCGACGAGTCTGAAACTGAAGCAAATACAACTCCAGATCAGAATGATGTCTCCCTTTCACAAGAAGATTCCGTTGAGGAACCGAGTTTGACCGAACACCCTGCCAATCCACTCATATACACAGATAGGCAGGCGGTTGGAGAGGCCGCACAACGGGTCGAATCAGGCGAACTCCCAGCTATCTCTGAGGGTGAAGTGAATATAGACACAATGCTAGACCAAAACGATACCTATCTTTCACGAGGAGATACGATTGAGAAACTAAGTTTGCCCCAGCGCTGCCTCAACGCACTCAAAGACGCAGATATTTGGATGGTTGGAGAACTCTTAAAACTGGTTGAATTAGGCAGGCTTGGAGCCATCCGTGGACTTGGACAAAAATCTATCTCAGAAGTAGAAGAGAGGTTGGCTCAAGTGAAAATCTACGATAATTATGCCCATCTCTCGCTGGAAGATCCCATTGACTGGCTATACTTAACTCCACGTTCCTTCAACACGCTCATGCGTGCAAATATTCAGACAATTGGAGAACTCTTACAGTTGGTTGAATCAAACGGGCTCAAAATTATCCGTGGACTTGGACAAAAATCTATCTTAGAAATAAAAGAAAAGTTGATTCAAGCAAAAATCCTTAATGATTCTAACGTTGAAGCGAATACAGATGCAATTCCATGGGTAGTTGTCAGATGGCAATCAGAATTAGTCAGTAAGCAACTATCAAGAGGGCTGCTTCACGAGGAGGCAATTATTGCAGAAAAATTGATAAAAGACTGGCTTGCAGAGATTGAAACGATAGAGAGTAACCGTGTATATAAGGTGTTAGCGGTCATTTTGGGTTCCTCACTCAACATCTGTGAAGAGATTGAATTCCTCCTCAACCAGATTCCTGGACAGTACCGTATGACTATTTTGCTCTCCACGTATGGTTTTAAACCTAAAACCCTGGCACAAACTGGGGGTGAACTAGGCATCTCACGTGAAAGAGTGAGGCAGATAGGTAATGAGCTCAAGGACAAAGTGACATCTATCAATGACCTCAAGGGTAGAGCTGCTTTGCTCAGAATGCAGTCAGCTTTCCTTATCGCCAGAGATTTAGGCCTGGATATTACCTATGAACAGTGGACGCAGCGCATTCGGTCATCAGGACTCGTTGGCGATTGGACATCACAGGACTTCGTTGGTGCAGATGCGGTCGAGGTTATGATTGCAATTTGCAACCTGCTGGCAGATTGTAAAATTCGTTGGCTACAAATGCCTGAGAATTTACAGTATGCTGTACAACTTGCAACTGCAGGTAAGCCAAATGTCCGGGCTAAGATTCCACATGCGCGTGATACTCTATCTGATGAAGTCAAAAGACTCATCAACCGACACACAAAGTTTTCCGGAGGCGTACACGCCAAGTGGCTTTCAGAAGAAAGCGAAAGAGAATTAGAAGAGATAAAAGACATATTGCAGGGGCTAGAATACAGAATGCTTTCCAAAGACTGGTTTGCCCCTCACCAAATCTCATATGGTGACGTTTTCCATCGTTGCCTGCGTCAGATGTTTCAGTACTGCGGGCAATTAGGTATTGATGACATCTGTGCTGGTATTAGACATGGGGTATCAAGGTCAGGATTCTCTGAACCAGAATACCTAGTAAGCAAGGATATTATCCGATCGAGGTCAGTATTCCCTGTGCCTCCTCCTGATGTGATGGCTGAGATACTTCGGATTGACGGCTATCAGTGTGACGATGAATTGTACTATTGGGATGGTGCCTACGACGAGAATCTAAGTAAAGGCGAGACCATCATAATGAATTGTTTAGAGCAAATCGGACCGGTGTTGCATCATTCGGAATTAGTCCACACCTTCATAGAAAGCGATCTGTCTTTTCCCTCATTGCATGCGACCCTGCAGCGCTCTCCTTTGTTCGATAAGATAGAGTCAGGTTTATACAAACTGCGCGGGGGAGAAGTAACCTACCAAGATATAGAACGTGCCAAAGCCGCTGGAGAACCGCAATCACTTTGTCCGGAAGTGGAGTACGATACAAACGGAAACATCATCGTGAGTGTCACCCTCAGCGCAATTGCTGTGGGCTCAGGCACAATTTCTTGCGAACGATTTCCAGATCTAAGCGGTGCAGATTGGGAGTGCTACGTCGGTAGTGAGAGGGCAGGTGAACTAAATGCAGTTGAGAATGAGTTTCGACACTTGAAAAAGCCTTTTGAATTATTAAACTGTCAGCCGGGGGAGCGTCTGAAGTTTACATTCAACACATGGGAAAGAACGGTTACAATAGAAAAGGAGGGGCTGGATGCAAAAGGTTGAGTTTTCAAAACCAGAACTCGTGACGATAGCGGTAGCACTCTTAGGCGGAGACACAATGCATGTCGATCGTGAAGATGTCGCCCTCAAGGTGAACGATATTGCACCGGGGCGTTTTAACTGGCGCAAATATCCTGAACGAATTGACCTAGATGCTGTTGGTGGTACGCTCCGCACAGCGAAGAAACCCCAAAACGGAGGATTGGTAGTCGGGAACAATACAAAAGGCTGGATGCTCAGTCCCGCAGGTTTGAAGTGGGTAAAAACTGTCGACCTCGGTGCCGTTGACGATGAACTTCCAGTTAAACACAGGAAAGCTTCTATCTCTGCAAATCAGGAGTTAGAACGCAACCGTTTGTTCAATACAAAAGCGTATAACCTATTTGTTGAAGGCAAATCTAAAGAGATCTCCGTACAAGATTTCTACGAGTTTGCACGAGTGAACGAATATTTTCAAATCAAAACCAGACAGCGGAGATACGCAATCATAGCGAATGCGGTAAGCGATGATGATACCTTATCAAAATTGTGGGATTTGCTTCAAACGAAATTTTCAGAGGAGATGAATAATGGCGAGACAACGCTCCATTGAGGTTACCTCGCATGTAGCTAGGGACTTCCTTCAGAACGCTGCGTATTTTAATACCATGTCCAAAGTGGTTTGGGAATACGTTGCCAACTCTCTAGACGCTGTCAAAGATGACAACCTAACAATCATTGCGGTTGAGATAACAAGTCACGAAGTCAGCATATCTGACAATAGTCGTGGCATGTCCAGAAAAGAACTAAGCAGCTTTTTTCAGATGCACGGAGAGAATATCCTTAGAAAGCAGGGAAAGAGAGTCCGAGGACGATTTGGTACAGGCAAATGTGCCGCTTTTGGTTTGGCAAATTCCCTTCGGATTGACACAACTCAGGCAGGCTTGAGAAACGTCGTTGAACTGCACAGGAAAGACATTGAAAAAGCACGAAGTGGCAAACCATTTTCGGTTCGGAATATCGAGGAAAATCAGCTAACAGATGGAGACGATGGGACAATGATTGTCATTCGTGAACTCAACATAAAACGTCCGGACGTTGATAAGGTGATTTCATACGTTGAACGCCATCTCAGTCGCTACCGCACCCGTGCCCATGTTACTGTAAACGGGCATGTCTGCAAGTTTAAAGAACCACCGTTTATAGCGCAATTTGAACGTCTTCCGCCAATAGGAGTTGCCAAACACGTTGGTGAAGTATCCCTGAATGTGAAGGTGTCTCCTGTACCATTAGATGATGATACCCAAGGGATTGATATTTTATCACATGGTATCTGGCATGAAACGACGCTTGCAGGAATTGAGAGAAAAGAGAACGCGAATCAAATTTTTGGGCAGATCGATGTACCGATCTTGGAGGATGGTGCATGGCCAATTCCGGCTTTTGACAACACGAGAAATAACACGCTGAACCGACAAAATCCCGTAGTTGTGGTACTGCTGGGTTGGCTTTCAAAGGAGCTTGAAGAAATAAGATCAGAACTTGTGAGACAAGCTCGTGAAAAGCGTCGATCAGCAATAGAAGCGAAGCTCGCGAAAGAGGCTGATAGGATCTCGGACATTCTCAACCGAGACTTCGCGCAACAAGAGATGGAACTTGAAATGACTCAAAGGGTTAAGCGTTCCAGGAGTAGAAGTGTGCCGGGAAATACACCGAAACCGAAACTAGCTGTATCGCCAGGAAACAAACCCAAGCCGAGAAAGAATCCAAGCGGAGAAAACGAAAAACGAGGAAAAGCAGTTTTCTCGATTGAATTTGAGCGTTTCACTGCCGAGCAAAATCGATCAAGGTACGCCGGTGAAACGAAGACGATTTTTATAAACTTAGACCACCCCCAGATCGCTAGTGCATTTGAAACTGGAGGAAATTCTACCGATTCACGAGAGTTTCGAGAGGTTTGCTATGAAGTTGCAGCGGTTGAATATGCGATTGCTTTACCGTATGAGAAACTTGAGAAGGACGAGTTATATCCCGCAGAAGACGCGCTGTTTGATGTAAAGGAAACCATCGATCGGGTAACTAAGCGATTTATGCAAGTCCTTATAACTTAAGGTCTGCTTTTTAGATTCAGCCAGGGTTGAGGAACATCGCGACTTCCAAATTCTTTGGCATCTCCTGATTTGTATGTTGGATGGTGGCTGGACTGGGATTGGCGTTACGGCGTTTGCGTCTCCTACGACTGCCGAACCAGCCGTTGCAGTTGACGGCGGGGTCTGTAGTTTTAATAATGAGAGCACTTTGCAAAGAGCGGTTAAAAAAGCAGCGCAGCTGACATCCATCCATAAGTCCGTGAATTGCCACACCTTTCGCCACAGTTTTGCAACGCATCTGCTCGAAGATGGATACGATATCCACACCGTTCAGGAACTGCTCGGTCACAAGGATGTGAATACCACGATGATCTATACCCACGTCCTCAACCGCGGTGGGTTAGCCGTGCGGAGTCCGCTCGATTAGTCTGACTTCGAGAAATTACTTTGGGTAAGCCAGACCTTGCTTGCCAAGGAGAGGGACAGATCCATGCGACGCTGGATAAAACTCCTATTTCTCGGTTTCCTCACTCTGCTGATTAACAGTGCTTACCTGATCAGCTTTGGGGTGCCAACGATATTTTACATTTCGAACGTGCTGATTCACGTTGTCCTCGGGGTTGTCTTGGTCATCCCGTTTATTGGCTATGTCCGCAAACATTTCGCCGGCATGTCGATTGTTGGCAGAGGCGGGATGGTTTGTCTGGGAATCGGGGCGATTTCGGGGGTATACTTGATGATTGTCGGCGCTACAACGCCCAATCGTTGGCTGCTTGTAATCCATATCATTACTGTGATACTTGGCACGATTCTATTTGTCGGACACCTATTCATCCTCGCAAGACAACCCCACGCTTCAGATCAGTTACAAAAGGGGGCGAAGGTTGCCAGGATTGTTCTCCTCATCGGTCTGCTGTTTCCCGTTGGCGCAAAGATGATTCAGCATTATCGACCAAACCCAGACTATCTTGTGAACAATCCGCCCTCCCCGCCGACCAGCATGTATGAGGAAGGCGGTGGTACCGATGGTCCTTTCTTCCCTGCCTCCGTCGAAACCTATTCCGGTGATCTGATTCCCACCGATTTCTTCTTGACCTCTCAAACCTGCGCCGCAAGTGGCTGCCACCCGGACATCTATAAGCAGTGGAACGAATCGGCGCATCACTTCGCTTCCTTCAACAATCAGTGGTATCGGAAATCGATTATATATATGCAGGATGTCAATGGGATTCAACCGTCCAAATGGTGTGGCGGGTGTCACGATCCAGCCATCTTGCTCAACGGCATGATGGATCGACCGATTCGGGAGAATTTGCATACGCCCGCCGCGCAAGCCGGGCTCGCGTGTACAGCCTGTCACTCGATTGAAAGGGTCAAAGACACGATGGGCAACAACAGCTACGTGATTAAATATCCGCCTCTCCATGAAATCGCTGCCAGCGAAAATCCGATCATCCGCAAACTCCATAACTACCTCATTCGCCTAGATCCAGAGCCGCATAAAAAGAGTTTCCTAAAGCCCTTCCATCGTCAGAACACAGCGGAATTTTGCTCAACCTGCCACAAAGTGCATCTCGATGTGCCGGTCAACAATTTCCGCTGGTTTCGCGGCTTTGACGACTATGATCAGTGGCAATCCAGCGGCGTCTCCCATCAGGGGGCGTTGTCTTTCTACTACCCTGAAAAGCACAAGAAGTGCACGGACTGCCACATGCCGCTTGTTCCATCGAAGGACGCAGGGAAAATTGATGGGAAAGTCCACAGCCATCGTTTCCCTGCGGCGAATACGGCGCTGCCCTTTGTCAACAAACATGACGAACAACTCAAGGTTGTCACTGAGTTTCTCCAGGATAATCAGGTGAGTGTGGATATTTTCGCACTGAGTCCTGCGACGCCGATGCAGCATATCGGCGGATCGCGTGCCGGCCGCCCCCGCGCCTTTAGTATGGTGGGTGAAGGAAGTCATGTGCGGCATGCTGCCGGCACCGTGACAGACATAACGAAGATCGTTGCGCCCATCAATGGTTCCAATGCAACCGTCCGGCGCGGCGAGGAGGTTCGGGTTGATGTCGTCGTCCGCACAAGAGGCGTGGGACACCAATTCCCCGCCGGAACAATTGATGCCTTCGATATCTGGTTGGAGTTGAAGGCGACGGATGAAAACGGTAGGGTCATCTTCTGGAGCGGGATGATTGAGGCGGAAGATGAGAATGGGCCTGTTGACGAGGGAGCGCATTTTTATCGGGCTTACATGCTGGATGAACACGGCAATCTTATCAATAAACGCAACGCCTGGGCGACGCGGACTATCCTCTATGCGAACACCATTCCCCCCGGCGCTGCGGATACCGTTCACTATCGACTTTTCATTCCTCCGGATTGTGGGGATAGCATCCATCTGCACGCAAAATTGAACTACCGCAAGTTCAACTGGTGGCACACACAGTGGGCTTATGCGGGGGTTCGCGATCCGGATGACACCGATTTTCAGGTCGATAAAGGCTACGACAATGGACGCTGGGTCTTTACCGGAGACACATCGGATGTCGCCGGACAGATTAAAGGCATTCCCAATCTACCAATCGTCCCCATGGCGGAGGATAAAGCGGCGTTGCGGGTGATTGACGCTGATGCCGCCCTTCGGGAAGTCGAAATCACTCCTAGAGGGAACAACCGTGAGCGTTGGAATGACTACGGCATAGGGCTGCTGCTGCAAGGCGATCTCAAAGGCGCGGAAGCCGTGTTCACCAAAGTCACGGAGATCGATTCGGACTACATGGACGGATGGGTGAACGTTGCGCGATGTCGCATTCAAGAAGGCGATATGAAAGGGGCGGCAGAGATGCTTGAAAAAGCCTTCGCGCTCCAGAAGCGTTTACCCCCTGACAATCCCCATCGAGCGAAGGTACACTACTTCTACGCGCTGGTCCAAAAGGCGTACGGAAAATATGATGAGGCGCTCGATCAATTACGGTCGGCTGCCGCACAATTCCCGCGAGATCGAAGGGTTCGTAATGAAATTGGTCGTCTACTGTACCTCCAGCGGAAGTACGAACAAGCCCTTGCAGAATTCCAAAAAACACTGGAGGTCGATCCGGAAGACCTGGATGCCCACTACAACATGATGCTCTGTTATCGTGCGCTCAAAAATGAAGTGATGGCGGCTAAAGAGCAGAAACTGTATACGCGGTTTAAGGCAGATGAATCCGTTGACGCCATCACCGGCATCACCCGTCGCGCCGACCCACACGCGAACCTTGAGCGTCAGCGCATCCATGAGCACACTTCGGCGTTGGATACGTCGAAGGCGATTTACTAAGTTTCAAATTTACCCAAACAAAGGAGGCGAACGAATTATGGCTTACACACTTGAAGACGAATTTGGAGACATCATCGGCAAAGCGAGACGTGGGCAGGGCTTGAGCGTGGGGCAGGTTGCAAGCAAAACGGGGCTTACCGACGCGCAAATCTCGCAGATGGAAAGCTATACGCTGAAACCGACAGAAGAACAAGTCCACAAAATCGCGGGGGCGCTTAATCTCGATGGCTCGAAATTGGCTGACATTGCGATGGAACGCTGGACGCCTGAACCGGTCCAGCCAGGGTATGACGATACATTGGAGGTGGTCACAATCACCGCGGATGTGGGCGGGTGGCCCGTTCACGCTTACCTGTTGGTTTGCAAAGAGACCAATGAGGCCGCTATCATCGATACCGCCGCGCATCCAGATGATGTCCTCCAAAAGGTGAAAGAGACCGGGGTCAAACCGACGGCAATCCTCTTGACACACGCACACGGCGATCATGCGAACGGTTTGTCGGAGATCGAAAGGGCGACGGGCTGTCCGACATACATCCACGCGAAAGAGCCACAGCCGCGCAGCACCCAACAACTTCGACTGCTCAATCATGGGGATGAAATGGAGGTTGGTAAGTTCACGGTGAAAACGCTCGACACGCCGGGACATACGCCCGGCGGTTGCAGTTTCCATACCCGTTCCACCGTAATCGTCGGTGACGCACTGTTCGCAGGCTCAGTGGGGGGTGCGAACATTTCGTACACCGATCTGCTTTCAGGAGTTCGGAATCATCTGCTTTCGCTCCCGGACGATGTTAAGCTCTTTCCCGGTCACGGTCCTGCCACGACGGTCGGCGAAGAAAAAACGCACAATCCTTTCTTTTAATGCTAAACCTTGCGAAGGTTTCAAACCTTCGCAAGGCTTGAGTCCATCAATTCAAAGTTGACAGACTACGAGACTGTACGGACCTACAAGTAGAACCCCTGGTCGCATTCTCAGGCATGGCCAGGGGTTCTGTTTATAGTCAGGCACAAGAGCACCTGCTGGGAAGATGTAAAAATGAAAAAGAACTGGAAACCTGTCGATCTGGCTGAAGTTACCACCTATCCGATTCGTGATCGGGTCAATAAAGTCTCGATCCACGACTTCGCCTCGCCGCCATCGGGGAAGGGTTCTGATGAACTGCTGACTTCCCTGCCGAGGATCCTCAAAGCCGCGGACTTCCTTGAATTGGTGGATCTAATCGTTGCAGCGCATCGACGCGATAAGCCGATCATTGTGATGTTGGGCGGGCACGTCATCAAATGTGGGCTGAGTCCGATTCTGATCGATTTGATGGAAGGTGGGGTCATTACGGCGCTTGCCTTCAACGGGGGGTGTAGCATCCACGATTTTGAGATTGCCCTCATCGGCGAAACCTCCGAAGATGTCGGCGAATACCTCCAAACCGGTCGGTTTGGCATGGTCGAAGAAACAGGGCGTTTTATGAACGAAGCCATCCGAGGTGCCGCCGACGCAGGAATTGGTATGGGAGAGGGGCTTGGTCGGAAGCTGATCCAACTCGATGTGCCTTATGGCGATTACAGTCTACTTGTTGCTGGTGTGCGGCTAGGCATTCCGATCACAGTGCACGTCGCAGTCGGGACGGACATTATCCATCAACACCCATTGGCGGATGGCGCCGCAATCGGGGGGACAAGCTTCATCGATTTTCGCCTGCTTACAGCGATTGTCACCGAACTTGGCGATGGTGGAGTTGTACTGAATCTTGGCTCCGCGGTCATCTTACCGGAGGTTTTCCTCAAAGCCTTGACAATTGCGCGGAACCTGGGAAACCGTGTAACGCATTTTACCACGGCGAATTTCGACATGATCCAGCATTATCGGCCAGAGGAAAACGTCGTCAAACGCCCGACGAACATCGGAGGACAGGGTTACACGTTTACCGGGCATCACGAGCTCATGATTCCGCTGCTGGCAAGCGTGGTTGTCGGAAGAATCGAAAAGGGGAAAGCTAAGCTGAAATAGATTGGGAATATTCTGCTCGAAAGAATTGGTAGTTCCTGAAACCAACATGCCGATTGGGAAAACCAAACCAATCTTATTATGAACCATTTCTTTCGGTGTCAGTTTATCCAGTGAAGTGCGTAATGTGTTGAAAACAGTTTGTGTATCATAGGTGATGTTCATGGGGTGACGCCTCCTACCGAAGCCGCTGTCATTCCGCAACCGCGTATAGCTTTCAAAAACTCGCCAGCAAGCTCAAAAAATGGGTGCTGATCAGATCATTGGTGAGCAGGGCATAATCCAGCCGAAAGCGATCAATGTGCATCCCAACGCCACCGGTGAAATCACCATCGCGGAGTCCAACCCGTAAAGTGAGGGGATTGCTGAACTGGTATTCTAAACCGAAGTGATTTTGCCCACCATACCGTGTCTCGTGTTCATAAGCCAAAACCAGTTGATGGCTGAAGAGCAGATCGTTGTGATAAGAAAACCCAAGCTTGACGTTCGTGGGAATCGATTTGCGTTGGGATTCAGTATTCCACGTCAGTGTCGTCTTGGAAATATCCTGCACATTCAATCTAACCGAAAAGCCGCCAAACCCTTCAGCGCCGACGGTGGCATTCGTATCTAATACACGAATCAAGACTCCAGCGTCGAAGCTAACGCCATCGGCAGAGGCGCCAATGAGCGATTGCGAGATCCGCTTTACGTTTACGCCAAACAGGAACTCTGGCGGCTGCGAATTTCTACCAAAATTGTCCCACCACTCCTGACTGATTGCGAATCTCGCAGCCATAGTCAGAACGTAGGCATTTTCGCTATCGCTGAGGAAGCTGGTTGGCTCAAAATTTGGGCGATATTTCGCGATGTCCCGCCGTTCACCAGGACCAATATTCGGATCGAACGCCGGATAAATCGGGATGTCATCAACGCCTGCATGAATCCACGATGCACCGAGTGCCAACCATGGACTCATCTGATTGATAGCGACGATGTAATTAAAGCTCCCCAATCCAGCAGAGCGGCGGACTGCGTGCATCAAGCTAATCTGGACCTCGTCAGTGAGCGCGGCAACACCAGCAGGATTCCAGTAGGTAGCGGTGACGTCATTGGCGACGCCCACCGATGAAAGTCGCCCGTGTAGTTTTCCCCCGTGCTGACGGGAGAAAGAGAAAATTCATCAGCAGCATAAGAACTGGCGTAAAACGCGAAGCGTGAAACGTGATTCTAGTCAATTCATTATTGATTAGAAACTGTTGAGAGGGTTGCGTGAAACGTGCATATTACACAATCCAACCGGGGGGGTGTCAATTGGGAAGTCGTAACCAAGGCGTTGACATTTTTAAACAAATATGGTACATTTGCAATGTTTCAAAAGCAGCCGATTTCTACAAATGTCAACCAGCCGCTTGAATGATTTGCCTCAAAATAACTATGCCTACTTTTGAGGAACATCAACAAAAAACGAGAGGTGCAAAACCATGAAAATTACACCAAACCAAATTGTCTCATTGGGATATAGCAAATTTTTTAGATCCGACGCCATTATTGGACTCGAACCGATTGAAGAAGGTCGCGGACCCGGCAAGCGGACGTATGTCTACCTGCAGGGACATACGACACCTATCGTTGCCTCTAGGTCTGAGAGTGCGATCCTCCACGATCTCATTGAGGCGCCGACGGAGGTTATCGATACCCGTGAACAGTTGGAACTATTGAAGGACATCGTGGAGGCATTAGAAACCATCCAACCGATGCTCAGGTCTATTGTCCGTGATCAAGGAAATTGGGACTTAGACCGGTTGGAAGAACGGTTGAAGGCGCTGCTAGGTGGCGAAGAATAATGTGCGACACAACAATGCTCTTCATGCAATAGAAATGTGCACACAATCAAGAAACAGTACAATTACGGCCATCAATGGGCTCAAAGTTGGACATGCGACAAATGCGACAACACGCACAGGCTGCACAGTAATTCTCTGCGAATCTGGCGGAGTTGCCGGCGTTGATGTCCGCGGATCTGCGCCCGGCACCAGAGAAACCGACGCGATTCGTCCGGGCGGATTGGTAGGGCAAGCCCACGCAATTTTACTCACAGGAGGTAGTGCGTTTGGATTGGACGCAGCGGGGGGAGTTATGCAATTCCTTGAGGAACGCGGTGTTGGATTTCCAGCAGGACCGGTGCGCATGCCCATTGTGCCGAGCGCGGTGATCTTCGACCTCGGCGTCGGCGACCCGAAGGTGCGTCCAGATCGCAGGATGGGCTATCAAGCCTGCGTGAACGCGGGGTGCGATCCGGTCGATATGGGGCAAGTCGGGGTGGGTACAGGCGCAACGGTTGGGAAAGGTCCAGGACTACTGCCATCAAATGGCGGCGTCGGATCGGCGTGTCGAGCGTTGAAATCGGGACTGATGGTCGGGGCGATTGTCGTTGTCAATGCGGTTGGAAATGTCGTCGATCCGAGGACGGGGGAAATCGTGACGGGAGCAAGAGATTCGGAGACCGGCGAGTTTGTGGATATTACAGCGAAGTTATTAGATCAGGCGGACGCAGATCGATTCCAAAGGGCTAGTACGAACACAACCATCAGCCTCGTGGGGACAAATGCTGCTCTCTCACCCACAGAAGTCACGAAGGTTGCCCAGATGGCGCACGACGGCTTGGCACGAACGATTCGCCCGGTTCATACGATGTTCGATGGGGACACTATTTTTGCCCTTTCGGTGGGAACGCAGGACGCATCCGTCAATACCGTTGGTGTCATTGCAGCGGAGGTTATGGCTGAGGCGGTCTTGCGGGCGGTGGCGGGTGAAACATTGAAACATAATGAGTAATGCGTAAAACGTAAATCCAAGAGTTCAAAAGTTCATTTGTTCAGAAGTCAATACCCATCAATCCATTTACCTGTTTATTTTCTTGATTTCTAGATTCACTCGTTCATCGTTAGAGTGCTTGTTCGCCTGAAGCGAGGCGTTTAGGCTGGAAGCGTGATTTCAGTTGCTTGACGGTTTGACGAATTGCTCCGCTAAAACCTTGTGATTCCTGCAATATCTCAATCTGTTCCGCTTGCCGCTCAACCTGTTGGCTCAAATGCATGATGATCGCCTGCGCGCGTTTGCTTGATTCTTCAGCGGCGGCTTGCATCTGATCAATCAAGGCATCGGATCGCTTAACTTCCGCTTCTATTCGAGCCTCCAACCGTTCGATTTGAGCGTAGAGATACTGGTTCTCTTCAGTCAATTTCTCAAGTCGCGCATCCTTTTCACGAACCAGCATCCGTAAATAGGCAAGCTCATGTTGCCCCAACAGGAGATGATGCACCGAACCATTTGGACTGGATAGCTGGATTGTTTGCAGGGCGTTTGGGGGTTGAACCGATGTTTCGGCAGTCGCAATCTGGTTTTCCACTATATACTCCTTTTCCACGTTTCTTGTCTCGGTCTCCAATTTCATCTAATTGAATATCTACTGTAAATAACGATAACGCCCTTGGGAAAAATCGCGTTTCAACAAACTCATAGCGAGCAAGAGAGTCGTCAGGTGGGCAGTGCCGGATTACGGGGCTCGCCCATCAGGAGAGATATGGTTCAGGAATTGCCCTGATTAGGAACCAGGCGTCTGTGCGACCTCCTCCGGCAACCCCTGGGCAATAATCTTCCCGCTGTTACCTTTCGCCGTACATATCCACCGCAAGTGCCATATAGCCCAATTCTGCCAACATCCGGGCGCGTTTGCGGGCATATTCGTCATGCCCCTACCATTCGTATACGACGAGCACTCCGGGGCGTTTGCCCTTCACGCTGTCGTCGTAGATTAGGTATCCTGTCAACACCACGTTATCTGCGGTGTACTCAACCGGTTCCCCGTGTATAGCTGAACTGTGCTCCTACCCATCGCGATCAAGGGATTCGCTCTCAGGCAAATCCGCACCGGGCACAGGGTGGCCCTTTGCCAATTCAGGCGATCGGTGAAGATGCCCCAGACGTTTTTGCCCTATTGGCTCATCCTCGAAATAGAACGCCTCGAAGTCTTGATATACCGCCAACACATCGTGCTCGTCGCCAGCTTTAGTACACACAATGTCGCCTGGTTTGACGATGCATTCCTGCCCTTCTGTCATGATCTTGGCACAACCTTTGTAGACGAGCCAATATTCGTGATAATCGTGGTAATGCCGATCAAAGCGTCCATCGCGCGGGACTTTGAAAATTCCTGCGGCTGTCACTCTGCTCCATTCGGGTTTGTTTCCTTCTCGAAGTCCATGGTGTACAGGCATTATGATTCCTCCTTCAGGTTCTGCGTTGGATTAAAGGTTTTGCAATACAAGAAAGTTTCCATACTGGGTTTCAAATTGACTCCCGGCCTTACCAGCTACAGATAAAAAAGAACGGAATAAGTCGTTACAGGCTTTTAAATAAAATGCAAGGACGCCAGGGCGCAAAGAAAAGCATAAACAACCCCTCCAACCTCCCCTTCGTAAGGGGAGGCTTGCGACTCTGCGTCTTTGCGTTAAATTAAGAGAGAAGCCTCTATCTACTCATTGCGATTAATTTTACAATTTTCATATTTATATCCTTGTATGGCTAACGAACAGAATTCAGTTGTCCGATGAATCGGACGAGCACGGCGCGGGTTTGCCGAAAACGTCCGACCAACCAAAACCTGCCGCAACCCACAAAACATTGATAAAACCGCAGCTTAAGCCGTCAACGGCAACGACTGGTTCGGCAGCTTCATTGCATTGCGTAATCGACTGTCACTACAGCACCGACCTTCTTGGATATCGACGAGACGTCATTAGAGCGTTTCTCGGAAATACTGCTGGCGTCTGCAGAACGCACGCTGAATACACCCTGACGTGCAGCGCGGAGTGGACCCAGTTTCACACCACTACCTTCAGCTAGCGTCCTTGCTCGCACCCGCGCATCCTTTGTCGCTGCCACCAGTAACGGGCTCTTCAACTCGTTTACTAGTGTGTAATAGTAGCTGGGCATTCCTGCCTGTAGGTCTATCCCTTCCCCTAGAAGATCAGCAACCGCTGTCGATATTTTTGATATGTTCTGCACATCTCTCGATTTGACCGTGATTTCCTGCGATAGTTGAAATGCTTCTATCTCGCTTGTTTCGTATCCCTTTTCTGTCCGCTTCTTGCGCTCACTTACATGGACTGAGAGAATTTCTGCCTCTTGGGCTTTCACACCGTTCTTCTTCAGAAAATCTAACACCTTCTCACGATGTGCAGCAAGAACTGCATATGCTTCTGCCATATTCCTATTCCTTGCTTTGACCGTAATATGCCATATCGCCAAATCTGACTCGACTTGGGTCTCGGCATATCCCCTAACCTTGATAATCTGGTGAGACATCCGTATGTCCCGCATCGCCTCCGTAACGAGGTAAGTCGAAATCACAAGACCGAGCGCAAGCAAGAAGCCAAATGGTATAAGTGCTTTCGCGTTGTGCATACTCAAACTTCTCCTTATCTTAGCTGCCTAACGACCAAAGTTTAGTTACGGCGGGGGTCTGCCGAAAGCCGTCCGACCAACCAAAACCCGCCACAGCCCCAAAAACATTGATAAAATCACAGCTCCCTACCGTCGACTGCAACGACCGGTTAGGCATGTTCTTTTGTGTGATATTTTTCTTCTATTTCACGAATGAAAAGATCTATCTATTCAGGCTCTTTTCTGATGGGCGACTTGAGCATGTTCCTTGAGGAATGACCAGCCCCACGAACAATCTCAAAAGTAGATACGTTGTCCTACTCAGGGAAGAGTGCCCTATATTCTTGATAGTTAGAGGCCCGTTCAAATCGGTGCTTCCTCTGGGAATTCGCCTGTACTATCATTAAACCTTTGAGAAATCTGCGCCGTGACTTTATTGTGCCATGAAAACGAAAAAATGAAACCCCGATAGATCGGGGCAGGCTGTGATACGTGAAACGTCTTGCTTCTTACGCAGTACGTTCTCGGCTAATGAAAGCACGGCGCCTCCAGAGCGCACCACGCATTTAGTGATACGAACACCACGCCATTATTGACGGAAAAAAAGGCTCAAAGACTAAATTTTTCCAATCTTATCATTACACTCCAAGTTTGTCAAGCGAATTGTAATGATGTTAGAAAGTCTTGACTTTTCTTCCAATCTTTGCTATTCTAGTATTTCATAAGGTTTAAGTTACTAAAAAGTAACCAGTAACCCTTCAGAGGATTTGACGTCGTCCGGGGCGCGTAAGATTCCGTATGAGATCAGATAGACCAACGCTTGCCTGATTTCAATATGATGCGACTGAATCAGTCCCTGCTCCCTCGAATCCTGAAGTAAAGACGGTGAATGCTCAACGACGAGGAAAAGCGTATTGATGCGAAAATGTATTCTGCGCACCACTTCCGTGCTTGCTATACTGATTGCACTATCCACCTGGATTGGCTGTGCCGCTTCAGGTGGTGGCAGTAAAATGTTGGAGGAAGAAGAACAGGTTGCTGTGATAACAACAGAGAAAGGAACAATTGTCATTGAATTGTATCCGGATGCAGCGCCTGCTACAGTTGACAATTTTAAGCAACTGGTTGAGAAAAAGTTCTACGATTGGCTGACGTTTCATCGCAGAGAAGACAAACCAGGTCTGAATATTATTCAGGGAGGTGATCCGAAAGGGGATGGGACCGGTGGTCCCGGTCATACCATCATTGACGAATATACCAATCCGAATCAAGTTCCTCACCTAAGAGGAACAATCGCAATGGCACGGACGAACGAGCCCGATTCGGCAGGGAGTCAATTTTACATCTGCCTCAAAGCACAGCCGGGGCTCGACGGCCGGTACACAACGTTTGGTCAAGTCATTCAGGGTATGGAAGTCGTCGATCGACTGAGGGTTGGCGACATAATGAAAAAAGTTCGATTGGAGGCGAAGTCAAAATATGTTACCCCAAAGTAGGAACCGAATAAGCAACACCACATGCTTTACTGTGATGCTTCTTGCAGCACTGTTCACCATATACCTCGTAAGCTGTTCACAGGAAGAGAAAGCCCCACCAAAGCCAAGGGCGCGTCGAACTGTGAGTGGCCCCGTGCAAAAAAAAGGGCCACAGATCGACATTCATAACGCCATCGCTGTAATTGAAACCGCCAAAGGGACGATCGAAATGGAATTTTTTGCAGATACTGCGCCCAAAACTGTAGAAAACTTTATCAAGAACGCGCGATTGGGATATTATAAGAATGAACCATTCCATCGCGTTGAACCCGAAACACTTATTCAAGCGGGTTCTCACATGCTTAGGGACACAATACCGATCGAGGCGGGCGAGCACGAACCCGTTCGAGGCGTAATTGCAATGGCAAAGGAGGAGGGGGCAACTGAAGCCGATGCCGCCGAATTCTTTATCTGCCTCGATACGCTTGTACTAGATAGTGACTACACCCTATTCGGTAAAATCACGAAAGGACTTGATGTGATCGATAACATTGAGCAAGGTGACAAGATTGTGAACGTCACCATTCGTGAAAAAGGTTAGATATTGTCGGAAGGGTTCAGTTCCCAGTCCAGTGAAGTGAACGTTTTCCAGTTGGTGTGTCTTTTTGCGTAAAACGTAAAACGTAAAAGAGGTCTTCTTACGTTTTACGTTTTATTTCATTTAAAAGAAAGGAATCTTTATGGCATTAACTATCATCCACATAGCCCGTCCAAGTCCGGTTTGGCAGGAAACTTACGTTCGCGTTAAGAAGGAACAACGCCTGGTCATTGATGCGCAAGGTGCATGGTCGCCGGATACACAGAATCGTATCTGCTGGTGCGGTGCTGATGGTATTGCAAATTTACCCGCTGAAGAAGGTTACCTGATGCCCGGGGCCAACGTTGGTGCGTTAATTGCCAAAATCGGCGATACGGTTTTTGCGGTTGGTTCACGATACGATAATCCCGCTCCGGCTGACGGCGTGCTCTTCCTCGCAATGAACGAAAATCTAGACCACAACAATCAAGCGGGATCTCTGCCTGTGCAAATCATCGTTTTTGATGAATAATCTATCCTTCAAATACACTGCGCGGATTTTCAACCCCGATCTTTGATTGGGGTTTCATTATCCAATCCCGTTCCTTATAAGGAGGTGCAAAAATGGCGGAAGGATCAAAAGAGAGAACTTCAGACAGCGCACAATCAACCCAACAGGAAAGACCGAAGTTGCCGCCTGTTGATTTTTCCACTTTCATTTCAGAGCTTGCGGCGACTGCTTTTGCTTACCTCGGTGGGCTTCAAAATCCGGAGACGAAAGAGATGCTGGTCGATCTCGAACTGGCAAAGCGGACGATTGACACAATTGACCTCCTCAAAGAAAAGACAAAAAGCAACTTAACGGTTCCGGAAAGCAATTTATTAGATAGTACTTTGTACAATCTCAGAATGACTTATATAAGAGTGGCGAATAATCCTCCCAAGCCGGAAACCTCAGAATCGATGAGCGAAACACCATCCGAAGAAACAAAAACGGAAGGTTGAACAAACCCGATCAACTCCGATCGCTTGCTATCGGAGCTCGGCTTTTAATTCCCTTCGCCCTCGTGTCAAGGATTGGCCGCTTTTAGCAGAGTCAAATTTAGCGACAAACCTTCCGAAGGTTAAAACATTGATGATTCGCTGAATTCACGGAGGGATAAATGGGAATTACCGATGTAAAGGCGACTACACTCAAGGGATACAAGCAATGGAACTACATTCTGATTGAAACCGATGAAGGGGTCACAGGGCTGGGGGAAGCCCATCCGGGGGAAGGGGTTATTGATGTCGCTCTCAAGCAACTCAAGCCGCTTCTTCTGGGGAAAGACCCCCGGGATGTGGAGCCGCTCTATCACTAGATGGTTAATGCGCCCAGGAACCGAGCCAGTATTTGCTTATCTGCTATTGGGGGTGTGGAAACCGCACTCTGGGACCTGACGGGCAAGGCGATGGGCGTACCGGTCTATCGGCTGCTCGGGGGAAAATACCGGGATGGCATCCGACTCTATGCGGATGTCGGGTGGGGCGAAACACATACGCCTGAAGACTGGGCACAGCGAGCACGAGAGGGCGTGGCAGATGGATACCAGGCAATCAAGTTCGACATCAATGGTTCGGCGGACGAACTCCGACTGGACGCAGTGAATCGGGAATTGAGCACAGCAGAGTTGGAGAAGATGACGGCATTGGTCGCAGCGGTACGAGACGCGGTGGGAAACAGGATAGACGTTTGTATTGACTGCCACGGTATCTACAGCGTCCATGCGGCAATGCTGCTGGCAGAACGTCTGGAACCGTTCAACCTGTTCTTCCTGGAAGACCCCGTGCCAAATGAGAACGTCGAGGCCATGGCGAAAGTGGCGGCGTCCACATCGATTCCAATCTGCACGGGGGAATACTTGTATCGGCGCGACGGGTTCCGGGAGCTCATTCAAGCGCAGGCGTGTGACATACTCCATGTCGATATCTCAGGGACCGGTGGGATGCTGGAAGCGAAGAAAATCGCTGACCTGGCAGACCTCTACTATATGCCGTTCGCTGCACACAATATCACGTCGCCGGTGGGGATAACCGCATCCGCCCACGTCTGCGCGGCGGTGAGAAATCTGTTCATCATGGAGTTGCCCTATCATGCAGATCAGGTGCCGTGGCGGTGGGATTTGGTCAAGTCTGAAGAACCCCTGATTCAGGATGGTGAATTTGTCCTGCCTGAAGCGCCGGGGCTGGGAATCGGACTGAACGAGGCAGTGGCAAGAGAACATCTGATGCCGGGGTACGGTTACTTTGGAGAGTCATTGTAGTCCGAAATTCCGATTGCGACAACTTGATGAAATGGGAGGGACAAAGATGCGTTGGAGGAGTCAATCAACACCCACTGAAGTGGTGCGCATCCCTGCTGTCGCTGGCAGTTTTTATCCGGGTTCGCGGAACGCCCTATCCGCACAGGTGGAAGAATTCATCGGTAACGCCGATCTGAAACCGACAGATAGTGAGCTCATTGGACTCATTGCGCCGCATGCCGGCTATGTCTACTCCGGTCATGTCGCGGGGCACGCGTACAAACAGTTGGAAGGGAAGTCTTTCGACACGGCCATCCTGATCGGCTTGAGCCACTGCTACCCTGTGCGTAATGCAGCAATTTACGCCCGTGGCTCATTTCGCACGCCGCTTGGGGATATTGAGATCGACGCGGAGCTCGCCTCTGAGATTATGCGCCTGAATAGCGATGTCGTTGACCTGTCGCCTGCCCATGCTAACGAGCATAGCTTGGAGGTGCAGGTGCCGTTTCTGCAGCAATCCCTTTCCAATTTCCGCATCGTCCCCCTCCTGTTACAAGACGACTCGCCCGAAAATGTCATGCCCTTGAGTCGGGCAATTGTCCAAGCTGTCGGCAATCGATCCGTCCTGCTAATTGGCAGTACGGATCTCTGCCACTACCCGGTCTATGAAGAAGCGCGAAAGTCAGATCAGGTCGTCATTGAGGCTATCGGGCGTTTTAACACCGATTACTTGCGGGAGCAGATGGATGAATACATGCAAGCCTACCCCGTGCGGGAACTTCACTGCATGATGTGCAGCACGGGGGCAATCTATACCACAATGGAGGCGGCGAAACAGTTGGGCGGGCATCGGATTGAGGTGCTGAAAGCGGCGAACTCCGGGGATGTCCTGATGGGGCGGCATGATCAGGTGGTTGGGTATATGGCGGCGGGGATTTATCGGTGATGAGGATAACCGTCAGATTGATTCAACTTGTATGGAAGTTGAAGGAGTGCAGAATGTCGGATGATAAACTTTCTTATAACCTTAACGAAGATACAGCCAAAGTCGGTCGGAAACGGTCGAATGAATTAGATGGAAAGACGTGGTTAAGGCATTCAATTTCAATTTGGGAAGACATAAAGAAAACCAAAGAGGAAGCTAACCTAAAACATCCCGCAATGTTTCCTACCGCTTTAGCTCGCCGTCTTATTGAGTGTTTTACCAATCAAGACGCTCGTTTGGTACTTGACCCTTTTGTTGGAGTCGGGTCTACCTTGATAGCTGCTAAAGAGTGCGGCAAGGATAGTATTGGCATTGAGGTTTCGCCGGAATTTGCCGAGATTGCTGAAGATAGAATCAATCAGACGATTCCGTTTGCCGGCGCAACTGAAACGACTATTCACGTCGCCGATAGCCGAGAGCTATACAAATATGTCCCCTCGAGTAGTGTAGATTTGGTTGTCACTTCTCCGCCTTACTGGGATATCCTTCTCTCAAAGCGGACAGCAGATTACAAAGCGCAACGCGACTATGGCGATGCGGAGGCCGATCTGGGAAAGATTCGGGACTATGAAAAATTCCTACTTGAACTTCGTAAGATTTTTGAGCAGGTCTACATAACGCTAAAGCCGAAAAGTTACTGTTGTGTCGTGGTAATGGATCTGCGCAAAAAGAGCCGTTATGGTTTGGCGAAATATCCTGATGCACACCCAAGAAAAGACGGGCGTAGAACATTTTTCAGTTCCCGAAGTCTTGTTTTCGCCCAATGTTCCAAAGGATTGGAAGCGAGAGTATGTGAGAGGATATGCTGATGTAGCCGGTAATATCAGGCATTCTAACCGTTACACAGACGGAAGTCATCGTGTACGCCTTGATGTGTTGAATTACCCAACGAATTGGGAAATGCCGGTCCAACTCTGTACGCTGTTGGAAGAACATTTAGCGGTTCCCGTCCAGCTAATCACATGGGGACATCCAAACCTGGGACGAAATTTCCGAGAACACCAGATTAATATCTTCGCTGTGCCGTTTGGACAAATTGGCTTTTCACTGGAACACCAACAGACCATTTTGCGGGAATTTATCGAACACGATTTGCATCAGTATCCCAACAAGACCTACAATCCTTGTCCTGGCAGGAGGAAACTTAGGAAGAATCAGCGTAAACCAAAAGATGAACGAGAGAATGACGAAAGGCTTGATGAGCGGATAAGAGGGAATCATTTTAACGCCTACTGGCAAATCTGCAAAAAGTTGGGTTGTCCACGTACCCCGAAAATCATGCAGCAAGAGCTTTGGAACTTTGACGCGCTTGAGGCATTAGAGAAGGGAGGCGATGATGACGTATAGCACGGAAGAAGAGATGTATCCCGATGTCTGTAGATGGCTTGAGGATTTTCTTACGGACAGGTTCCGACATGCAGACATCGAAGTTTACAACCTTTCAAAATCGCCGCTTTCCCATTTCCTGAAAACATACAATCGCGGCAGTTTTCCTGCCGAATGGATTACGTGGGATATTCGGGTTGATGTTGTCGGCTTCATTCATTCCCGTGATAAATTGACTTCGTTAGCTTTCGTGGAATGCAAGATTAGGCGTCTGACATTAGCTCATTTATCGCAACTTTTGGGTTACAGCCGAATTGCTTTACCGCTTTATTCGTTCTTAATTTCTCCGATGCCCTTGTCATCAACGCTAACTTCTCTACTGCGGAAGTATCAGCGCGCTGATGTGTTGGAATATCAATGGGAGAAAGGCAAAAGACCACGACAGATTGTCGTTGCTCAGTGGGACAGTTTTGCCTGCAATCTTAACGAGCAAACCATGACTGGCGGTACCGGATTATGAAATTTAGAGATAGAACAAACACAACTTCTTAAGCAGTCTAACACACTCCAATATATCGGAAAAGGATAACAAACATGACCAAAATACCCTTTATGAAACTCAGTGGAGCGGGCAACGACTTCGTCATTATTGATAACCGCGAAGGCGTTGTCTCCTATGAAAATACAGATTTCATCGAGAAGGTTTGCCAACGCCGCATGTCCGCCGGCGCAGACGGCGTTCTGCTCGTCGAAAATACGGACAAAGCGAATTTCCGGATGCGCTACTTCAATGCAGATGGTGGAGAAGTGGAGACGTGCGGAAACGGCGCCCGCTGCATCTCAAGGTTCGCTTATGTCAACGGCATTGTTCATGAACGGATGTCCTTTGAGACGCAAGCTGGTATCTACGAATCAGAGATTGTCGGCACCAATGTCAAGGTGCGTATGAGTGATCCGACTGACATTCGGTTGAACTTCCCACTTCAGTTGAAAGATGGCGTCCACAATGTCTGTTTCGCTAACAGTGGTGTTCCCCACATCGTCTTTTTCGTGGAAGACCTTGAGGGAACGGACGTCGTAGAGTTTGGGGGGCAAACGCGCTACCACGATGACTTTAAGCCGGCGGGGACGAACGCGAATTTCGTCCGAATCAGAAATGCCGAAGAGATTGACATCCGTACCTACGAGCGCGGCGTCGAGGATGAAACTCTCGCCTGTGGCACGGGCTCTATCGCCGCCGCAGTTGTTTCTGCCTCGCTGGGAAAAGTCTCGTCTCCGGCTGCTGTGCGGACAGCCAGTGGCTCGGTGCTGACCATCCATTTTGACCTGGAGAATGGTGAAGCGAAAAATGTCTACCTGGAAGGGGATGCCCGAATCATCTATTCGGGTGAACTCACAGAGGATGCTTGGGTTTATTAACAGGATTTTCCAAATAATTCGATTATCTTGAGAATTGTAGTCTTTTTTCTTTGGAGGGCAAATGAAGAAAGTCTTATTGATTATTAACGGTCCGCAGCCCCCTTACAGCGCATTTGCGGAGATGTTCAAGCCGTTGGTCGAAGATTCCGGGCAGTTTGAAGTGGAAGTTAGCGACAATCGCAATCGATTGGTGGGTGCTTCGGCGTTTGACGCCGTTACATTGTACATCAGTGGCGGGGAGATCACGCCTGAGCAAGAGCGTGAGTTGACGGAGTTTGTCAATGCCGGCGGCGGACTGCTTGCGGTACATGGCGCCAACGCCGGGTTGGGTCGGTATGAAACGTACATTGAGCTCATCGGCACGGAGTTTATCCAACATGATCCGTTGGCGCCGTTTGAGGTCACGACGGAAGATGGGGTTAATGACATCCTCCCGCGTCTCAACAAACAATTTCGTGTTGTGGATGAATGCTACCAGATGAAGGTTCGGACGGACGTCCCTCTGCGCTACTTCCAGTACGGTACGTGGAAACTCAAAAAGTATCCACTCGGTTATGTGCGCGACTATGGCGATGGTAAGGTGTTTTACACGGCGCTCGGACACGATGAGCGGACGTTCCGCCACCCGGATTTCCAAGATCAACTTTTGAAGGGGCTGCGCTATGTGACCAATCTGAAAGATAGCCTGGCCATTCGCATTGGTCTTGTGGGCTATGGGCCGCTGTTTAGCATGGGCAAACATCACGCTGGCATGATTGCGCAGACGCACGGGTTTGAGTTGGTTGCCGTGTGCGATAAAGATCCGGAACGCCTCCGTGTTGCAAAGGAAGATCAAGGAGATGGACTCGCTGCCTTTACTGATGCGCAGGAGATGGCTCAGAGCGGCTTGATTGATCTAGGGATTGTGATTGTGCCACATGTGTACCACGCGTCCCTTGCAAAGGTGCTGTTGGAAGCCGGGTTGCATACAATTGTCGAAAAGCCGTTTGTCGTCCACGTCTCGGAAGCTGACGAACTCATAGCACTGGCACGCGAAAAGGGAGTCATGCTCTCGGTTTACCACAGCCGTCACTGGGATCCGGATATTCTCACCATCCGTGATGCTGTCGAATCGGGGGTGATCGGCGAAGTGTATTCGATTGAATGTAATCTGGTCGGCTATGGCGCCCCTGGACAGGAGTGGCGTAACCACAAGGAAATATCGGGTGGGATGTTATACGATATGGGCGCACACCAGTTTGAGAAGATCCTGCAATTGGTGCCCCAACATGATCACCGTGGAAACCGTGTCAATAAGCGTGCGACGCTATACGGGAATTTCCTCAAGCGGAGATGGCATGCCAGTTCAAACGAAGATTTCTGCCGGGCGTATGTGCGGTTCGACAGTGGCTTAGAAGCGCAGCTCATCCAGTCGAACCTGTACGCCGCTGATAAGCCACTTTGGACAATACTTGGTACGCATGGCGCGATTATTGTGCAAAATTCCCAGGGCGATACGACCTTGACCGCCATCATGGAGGACGGACGCAAGATGGTTTCAAATTATCCAACGGTAACGGATCGTGGCTGGCAGGCATATTACAAGAACATATCGGATCATCTGCTTTCCGGGCTGCCGCTGTTGATTACACCAGAATGGGCGAAGGGGACGATCCAGTGCATCGAAGGGTGCGAGATCGCCGCCCGTGAAAACCGGTTGGTGGAAGTCGAGTTTGATTTTTAGTAAAGGCAAAACGTGCTTTTCGCTACAATGAAAGGCTACAACGAAAGGAGGGAAAGCAAATGCCGGTTCTTTGGGATGAATACACTACCCCAAAAAACTCCTGAAGTACGGCTTTCTGACATGTGTGTTGACTGTACATAAAAACCGGACATTCTGTGTTTTTTTCGCGATAGCATCCATAAATTGCTTTGCCCATATACCAAAAGTGAAAGGAGTTCGCCATGCAATATCGAACACTCGGTCGCACACAACTGCGCGTTTCGGAGATCGGATACGGCGGTGGGCGGGTACGTTCCAATCAAGATGAACAGACGCTTATCCGTATACTCCACCGAGCCTTCGACATCGGGCTTAACTACATCGACACGGCGCCAACCTACGGGGATGGCGCCAGTGAAACCGTTATCGGGAAGGCGATTCAGGGGCGAGGCGATCAGCTTGTCATCGCAACGAAGACCGAAGCCTTTGACCCGCAAGGGATTCTGGACGATGTGGAAGGGAGTTTGAGGCGGTTACAGGTGGACGTGATTGACGTCTTACAGTTTCACGGCGGTTGGCATCAGGGGGACGATGCAGACAAGATCTTGAATCGAGGCGGATTAGAAACCTATCAGAAATTGCGCGATCAGGGGAAAATCCGTTTCATTGGGTTTTCGGCGGATGGACCTTCAGGCGGCGTCGAGCGAATGGTCGCTTCCGGTAAATTCGACATGATTCAGATTCACTACAACCTGATGTACCAGAGCACCTGCGACGCCTTCAGCAATCGCGGCATCATACCGGATGCGGATGCGGATGCGCAGGGCATGGGCATTGTGCTAATGCGTTCTACGACAAGCAACGCATTCCCAAAGTTGATGCGGCAATGTTTCCCGAAAGAAATGGAAGAGGTCGATTTGGACAGCTTTCTGCTAAACTATGTCCTCTCCAATCCGCTGATTGATGTTGCACTGATGAGCCTGCAAAGCCTTGACGATGTGGCGTGGGCGGATGCGGTTTCGGATGGGGTCAATCAACGGCTGGATCTGCGGGCGATTCACGGACGTTAGGCTGAAGGTCGGGTTCAAGCCAGCTTTGATGTCCACTCGTTCACGACACGCGCCATCTCCACAAACACATCTTCGTCGGTTCTGCGGGAACGTTTGAGAACCTTGAATCCGTGGTCGGCGGTATCCAAAAGATGTAGCGTCGCCTTATCGCCGAGCCCCTTGCAGACAGGTTGTAGCAGATCGAGTTCAGCTAACTTGTCCCGCGTGCCAGACAGGAAAAGCATCGGCGTTGTGACATCGCTCAGATGTTCCGCCCGTTCCGTCGAAGGCTTGCCAGATGGATGCAAGGGAAAGGCGAAGAACACCAAGCCCCGTACATGCTCCAGAGGCGCCTCCTCCTCCGCCATTGACGTCATTCGTCCGCTGAAGGAGTGTCCCCCGACGAGAATCGATAGATTGTTGGCCACCGCGTGTGCTGCGGCAACCGCCGAGCGGATAGTTTCCTGACAGACTGCATTGGAATTCCGGCCTCCTCCACCCTCCGCATACGGAAAGTTGTAACGGAATGTTGCGATGTCGACGTCCGCCAATCGTTCGGCGATGGCTTGAAGAGTTTTATGCTGCATATTCGTGCTAGCGCCATGCCCCAGAACCAGCAACCAGCGTGCATTTTTAGGGTGGATCAGTAGCGAGGAGACTTCGCCCTTATCCTCTGTTGCGAGAAACTTCGATTCAACGGCTTCGTAACTCATTTTCTAAACCTCATAAATTTCGTTAAACCCGGAATCTTTCCTGACAATATGATTTGATTGACGAATGCTACAATCTATGCCACTCCTCCTCTGAAATGCCTAATCGAGACAGTATTTGTTTAACAATGGGTATTCCCACATCCTTAGAACCGTGTGGATTTGGCACTCGTATTTTCAATGACTGCCAGCGCATAAATTGGTGTTTACCACCAGGGTAGGGCCCATCAAATCCCAATTTTCTCAGCTTACAAATCAACTCGCGCCGCTTCACTGGGGCTAATGACAATTTCTTCAACTCTGTTGTCGATTTTGCCTATTGTCAGTCCATCCAGTTCAGGAATTGGGTCGTTAAATTGTAATGCCAGGATAAGCCATCCCTCGGTAACTTCTATGAGCTCTGATCGGGCCTCCTCTACCGTCGCGCCTTGGGCCCAGCAGCCGGGGAGTTGTGGAATATATGCACCCCAGCTTTTCGTTTCCTCACAATACTCGTAAACTGCATGCTGGATAGCCTTTGTAATATAATCACTCATTGTACCTTTGCGCATGGCGCTTTCTCCTTTTAGGCGGCGCTAAATCCTGCACCAGCAAATAAGGGGCTCAGCATCCCAGGCCCCTAATGTTCCCTAAAACCCGAGATTCTTCCTGACGACATTCTTCAACGGTTCGCCCGCCATGTACCGCTTCAGATTATCGCAGAAGAACTCAATGGTGCGGCGTGGGCGGTGCTGTGACCCCCCGGCGGCGTGCGGCGTGAGAATCACATTGTCCATCTCCCACAGGGGGCTGTCTTTTGAAAGCGGTTCAACTTCAGTCACATCCAACCCCGCACCGGCGATTTTCCCTTGTCTGAGGACCTCAATAAGGGCACCCTCGTCAACGATTGGCCCACGAGCGACATTGATGAAATAGGCGGTCGGCTTCATCAACGCTAGGTTTTCTGCATTAATCAGTCCGCGCGTCCCATCTGTCAATGGACACGCGATCATCACTACATCAGAACGGCGCATCAGGTCGGGGAGCCGATCAATTGGCGCCAGTTCATCAACCACATCTGGCTTATCTGTGCGGTACGCATCGACGGAGATGACGTACATCTCAAAGCCTTTGGCGCGTCTTGCCATGTGCTGACCAATGCCGCCCATGCCAACAATGCCGATGGTAAAGCCGCCAATCTCAATCATTGACAGCCCACCGCGTCCCCATTCATGTTTGTCTTGACTGCGGGTAAAATGGTGGATATTCCGTGTTAAACCAAGCAGCAGCGCAAACCCCTGGTCTGCGACATGCGAGCCATACAACCCCGCCGCGTTCGTCAAGATGATGTCGCTATCCCTGAGCGAGGGATACAGGTGGGCGTCCATCCCCGCACTATTGGATTGGATCCACTTCACCTTCGGCAAATGTTGGAAAACCTCTTCATAACAGAAACCGTAAAAGACTTCCGCATCCACCCCTTCTTCGATGAATTCCTCTTTCGACTCCGGAAATACGACCGTATTTTCATCATCCGCGGTGTCGCGGATGAGTTGGCGCAGATCTTCATTCAACCGATCAGCGACCAAAATTTTCATAGACTCACTCCTCTTAAAATCATCTTATGCATTGCCTATTTTCCACGGTGGTTTTTCAGGCAACAATGCTTCAAAACCCTCGATCAGTTTAGCTTCATAGTCGCCGGCATATGCGTTGTTGAGAAATTTATCCATTCCCTCATCCACAAAGCGTTCCCACGATTCCTCCTCATATCCGGGATTGACGGGGAAAAATAGCGCACCAACGTCCCGAGCCGCTTTCAGATCTCCTGGGGCGTTGCCGATCATCAGGATATGACCGGAGGGATACTTCCCTTTTGCGGTCAAAGTGAGATGCTCCGTCTTTGATCCCATCTCCTGCCCCGCAATCACCGCGACATATTGGTTGATATTGTGTTCTGCCCATTCCCGTTTGAGCGCCTCATCAGGTGTTGCGGAAACAACAATCGCGTCGGAACGGCCTTGCAGCCCTTGCAGCGTTTCGCGCACGCCACGGAAAGGCGGCAGATTGCAGACGATCTCAGCAATGGTCTCATTCACAGCAAGGCTCCACTGAAGGACTTTGCTCAACTCCACCCGTTTCGCTCCCGTCGCGTTTTCAACGACCGCCTTGAGCGTAGGATTACCGAGCTTGGTTTCCGTTTCAGCCCATTCTCTGAGATACAGAAATTCAGGAATCGAAACGCCGGACCTTTGGACTTTCGGCATCTCCCGGAGGAAATCACAGACCAGGAGAATCGCCTTGAAACGATTACAACCGCGTGTTTTGGAGTAGAGATTCACAAAGTCCCACGCCTGGTGGGCTTGTCTCGAAATAGCAGGTAGCCTGAAGTGCTTGATCAGCTTGACGCTGAAACAGTCGTTGTGCTTGACTTCCATCGTATTGAACGCACAACCATCCGAATCAATCCCAACGAAATATTTGTGCTTCGGTTGAAAGTTCTTCAACTCCGCTTGTGGCTCCTTGTGCATTCAATGCTCTCCCTTCAATTTGGATTATCGGATGGAAAATGAGTTCAAGCGTTCATGGGTTCATTGAACTCCCCGATGGATCGGTTCTGCTTCGCTCCAACCTGAACCCACGAACTCGCGTTTCACTCAACAACGACTTCCGGTCTGCCTTCCACCATCCACTCCGTATGGAAGACAGTCGGCTTTCCATCTGCGCCAACAACCGTCTTACCATCTGCCTCGATTCGGTTGTAGGTATGTGCGCCAAAGTAATCCCGTTGCGCCTGGATGAGGTTGGCAGACAACCGCTCGCTACGATAGCTATCGAAGTAAGCCAGCGCAGAACTAAATGCAGGTACCGGAATACCAAGCTGCGCCGCGGTTGCAACCACATGACGCCAATTGTTCTGAGTCCGTTCGATGACCTCTCGAAAGTAGGGGTCGACTAACAGATTTGGCAAGCTGGGGTCGCGCTCATAAGCATCAGCGATTCGATGCAGGAGACGGGCACGGATAATGCAGCCGCCACGCCATCCTAGAGCGATTGTTCCCGGATCGAGATTCCAGTTATGCTCGCTGCTCGCTTCGCGCATCAACGCAAACCCCTGGGCGTAAGAGCAGATCTTGGAAGCATAAAGGGCATCATGGATAGCCTGCAGCAACTCTGATTTGTCGCCCTCATATTTCCCACTGGGGCCATTGATGATCTGTGAGGCTTTGACCCGCTCCTCCTTAACCGCTGAGATACACCGGGCAAAGACCGCCTCCGCGATTGTCGGTGCGGAAATGCCGGCATCCAGTGCAGAGATACTTGTCCATTTTCCCGTGCCCTTTTGACCAGCCGCATCAAGGATGACGTCAACGAGGGGGGTGCCTGATTTGTCCATCTGCGTGAAGACATCCGCCGTAATCTCAATCAGATACGAATCCAACTCGCCTTGATTCCAGTCCTTGAAAACCTGGTGGATCTCGGCAGCACTCATGCCCAGTGCATTTTTCATGAGCACATAAGCTTCACTAATGATTTGCATGTCGCCGTACTCGATGCCGTTATGCACCATTTTGACATAGTGTCCCGCGCCGTCCGGACCGATGTACGACACGCACGGAACGCCGTCAACCTGGGCCGCAATCTTTGTGAAGATTGGCTCGACAAGCGCGTAAGCCTCACGGTCGCCGCCGGGCATCATCGCAGGCCCATATCGGGCGCCTTCCTCACCTCCCGATATTCCTGTTCCCATGAACCGTATCCTCTTCTCTGCAAGGTCATTACTACGGCGGATGGTATCCGAAAAATTCGAGTTTCCGCCATCGATGATCAGATCCCCTTCTGAGAGATGTGGCGTCAGTTGGTTAATACAGGCATCAACCGCAAAGCCCGCCTGCACCATCAGGATCATTTTTCTGGGCGTGCTCAGGGAATCAACGAACTCCTCAATTGAGTGTGCCCCAACGAAATTCTTACCCTTTGCCCGGCTTTCGATGAAGTTGTCCACCTTTGAGACGGTACGATTGAATACCGCGATCTGAAACCCTCTGCTCTCGATATTGAGAGCTAAGTTTTCGCCCATCACTGCTAATCCGATGAGCCCAATGTCAGCTTTTGCCATTTTACATTCCTCCTGATTAGTTTTTCCTGGTAACTAACGTTAATTGCTTTGGATATGATACACCACTCTGGAAATACGGTTAACTGAAAAATTATGCCAACGGTTCACCTCATAAAACGGATCTTTCACCTTGACACATGCCTCCCTTTTTGATATGCTTGCAGCACGCTATAGATTCCAAATCTTAATACATGCATGCTCAAAGGAGAAGAGGAATAACTCGACAACTGAAAATTGCGATGATGTTAACTATTGTTGTTATATTGGCTGCTTGCAGCGGTGGGAAGGTGATGGAGGTAAAGGATACCGGGACCTCGCAAGCGTCGCCTCATGATACCTCAGAAGAATTTACTGGTGAGAAGATTACGGTCGCCGTTCTCGATTTTGAAAACAATTTTGGTGGCCCAAACAGAGAAGCGCTCGAAGGTTATAAATTCGGTTTAACGGACATGTTTATCACCGAACCCTCTAAAATTAAGGCGTTCACGGTGATTGAACGGACACGCCTCACAGAGGTTGCCAATGAGTTGGCACTCACGGATCTGGCGGCGCTTGACCCGGACACCGCGCAACAGGTTGGACATTTGCTAGGCGCTCAGGTACTTTATTATGGTGGTTACACCGGAAGCAATCTATTCGCCCTCAGTGCAAGGCTTACACGAGTCGAGACTGGGGAGATTCTCCACTCCACGACCTCGGTGTCGAACCTGACGATAGGAAATTTTGCCTCTTGTCAGGGAGATGTCAAAAGATCTCGCAAAAGCCATCAAGAAGGAACGAAATTTCTTGATGGCTGACATCTACTACTCCAGAGGCAGAACGACTGAAGAAGACAAGGGCAATGTGGATAAGGCAATTGAGTTGTACGAGAAAGTCATTAAGCACTATTCGATAGGAGGGGGGCACGGGGTAGCAAGTCCAAAATTGGCTGACATCTACTACTCTAAAGGCAAAACGGCTAAGAGGGAAGGCGATATTGATAAGGCACTGGAACTCTACAAAAAAGCCCTTAAGTACTTCCCGAAACACGAATTAAGCCAGAAAGCCATCTAGGGTCAGGAGGGAAAAGAGTAATCTTTCAGGAAGTTCGCGCGTTCTAAAACACAAGTTGGACGGGTGTGCTATCACCAGATGTTTCACAAGCCATGACGAGCGCGGTTCTCACTCCTCGCCGAGTCAATCACGCCCGAAGATAATGGCGAAGTTGCTTTCTCAGGTTCCGGTGCGCATGGAAGAGGTGCGCCTTTACAGTGCCGCTAGATCGCCCCACGGTATTGGCAATCTCTTTGAGCGAAAGCCCATCCCAGTGGCGAAGAATGAAAATCTCACGCTGTTTGGGTGCCAGTTGCATGATTGCTCTGCGGAGATAGACTAACAGTTCTTTGTTTTCGAGTGCTTGTGGTGGGGATGTCAGACTCAGGTCGGCGATATTCATCATCGGGAGGTCGTCGGAGTCCAATGCGTAATTTATCATCTCGCGCCGCGCGTTCTTACGCAGGAAATCGATGCAAAGGTTGACGGTAATTCGGTAGAGCCAACTATAAAATTGAGACTTTCTCTTGAAATCTGGAAGTCCCTGATAAGCTCTGATAAAAGCGTCTTGAGTAATATCGAGTGCATCCTCGGAATTCGGAACAAAACGTTGGGCGAGTCGGTAAGTACGGTCATGGTAGCGCACAACCAGCGTATCGAAGACCGATTCATCTCCCCTTTGAAACTGCTCGATAAGTTGTGCATCGTCGGAGAACGCTTGTACGCATCGTGGGAATACTTTTTGACAATCTTCTTCTTGCATTTTTCCTCTCACAAAAGATGAATCGTGGAATGATTGGAATACTTATCCGCATCAATCCATCTGCTTAATCATATCGGAAAACCAGCGTTTATACCTTTGATTGTCTTGAACCATTTGCTGAAAAACCGCTAAACTCGCGTTGTCATTCGCCGCCTGTGCAGTATCCGCGAGTTCTAGTATTTCTTCAAGCACAATCTTATCCTGGCGGATGAGATCGGACAATGCCGTTTTCAAACTTTGTCCATGTCCAAGCAGATCGAAAATTTGATTGGCATGGCGAATCTCCTCCGAAGCCACCTGCTTCAAATAGGCGGCGAGTTCGTGTTGGTTTTGTTCATCCGCCATCTCTGCCAAGATAAATCGTGTGCCGATCGACGTCAACTTTGCATGCGCCAACTCCTCCAACTCAGCTTCCAGACGTTTTTGCAGATGCCCCGCATCCCGTGGATGAAGTTGATCGTAGCTTGGCCAAACCGGCTTCTCCATCACCTGTTTCAGGCGCGTCAGACTTTTAATCAGTTCATCCTGTTCTTCAGGGGGCAACTGTCCAATCGTTTGATGCCAGAAATGGGTCGCGCTCTCTGCCCTGTCCTGAAAAAGTTGCTGCGATTGCGGTGTGAGTTGCACCCGGCTCTGCCGGCGATCTGTATCGCATTTACGCCGAATCGTCCATCCATCGCGCTCCAGGCGATCGACAAGTCCAGAAACGGTGCTGTGAGCGAGCCCGAGATGTTCTCCCAGTTCACCGATGGTCATGCCGGAGTCACCGCCATACCAATAGAGGTGCAGCAACGCGTTAAACTGCACGATCGTTAGTTTGTTCGGCACGACCTGCTGGATAAAACGTGATTTCACAGCGCCCTGCGCGAGTTTCATCACGCGCATGATTAGCATAGCATTTTCAGCGTGCTTGGACATTTTCCCCAGCTCACTTCAAAATTGCGTCGGATAACAGACATTATTCCATTGTATACGACATATTTTACCCGTAAATTCTGCGAAAGTCAAATCAAAGTTTGACAAAAATGCGCCTCCAGGTGATGATATTATAAACAGGGAGGTTCATTTTCCTGTGCTATCACTAAGCCTTTGAGAATCCGCATCGGAACTGGAAAATTCACGTCGCAAAAGTTCAAGGGTTCATTGAACGCCTCAACCCCTGAACGCATGAACTCAAATCCCTGGCCGTTGGATCTATGCGCTAGATGGAACAGATTTTCTTTGGCAGTCGGAGTACATTTTGATCTTCGCTTTACTGGTAACTGCCTATCTAAAACAGATTGCCAGAATCTAATACCATCTCGATTTTGATTGAAAATTCAGGAGGTCGTCAAATGAAAAACGTCTTGGCTTGTGTCGGCGGTTATGGCCGTTACGAGCACATCATGTATGATCATTTAACCACCTTTAACCACCATTGGGGTGAGCCATTTGCAAATCGCCGCACCGCCGGTTTCGGAAGCTGCGGAAGTACAAGCGCGTCTGCGCCAGCACGGTTTGGAGGCGGTTGTGCTGATGGCGAAGTATCTGGAGGAAGATACCGTCGCGACAGACGAGGCGATGGCGGATTGGGTTTGCGCTTTCAATGCAGCGGTACGCATGAACGTCTCGCTGGTACACAGCAGCGTCAAAGCAGGCCCAGGGGTTAAGTCTCGCGTATACGACTGGCTTGCAAAAATGGGCGATGAAGTCGCTTCCCGGAACATCACGTTGGTGCTCGAAACCCATCCAAACCTGCTCCACAACGGGGATGTTTGCTTAGAGACTATGGAAGCCGTGGACCACCCGGCTGTCCGCATCAATTTCGACACAGGCAACGTGTCCTTCTACAACAAGGGTGGAGATGCAGTTGCGGAACTCCAGAAAATTGCCTTATACGTTGCCAGCACGCACCTGAAAGACCACAACGGCAAATTCGAGGATTGGCACTTCACAACACTCGGTACGGGCGTCGTGGACTTCGCGGGGGTACTGAGAACGCTCAAGGCGGTTGACTACGCGGGACCGTGGATACTCCAGCCTGAAGGTGTCCGGGGGGAAGATCTGACTGAAGCGCAGACCAAAGAGCGCATAGAAAAGTCGGTGGAACACCTCCGCAGGCTCGGCTATGAGGGCTAATACAACTTTTTCAGTTATTACCCAATTTCGATGCAAAGTAGGAGTCGGAAGAGGTGACATGGAAACACAGAGATTGGAAGGAGGAGAGAGACAAACTCCCATTCTTCCTGTCCTTCCCTTCTTCCATTCCTTTCACGTTTCACGCATCACGTTTCACACGATTTTCGCGTTTCCTCAAAAAATGAGCGACCTGTACAGCCCGAATTGGTGAGTGCGGCGCAATCTAAATTCGGGCCAATTCACACAGCCCTCTGCCATATCGGTATGGTCATCCCAAAGCCGTTGCTCGAATACACTGACGATGAATGGGATGAAACGATGGCGGTCAACGTCAGGACGGCTTTTCTGTTGGGCAAAGCTGCGTCACAGGCGATGCTTGATGATGAAGTCGCCGGACATCTCATTTTTACCATCTCCTGGGTCGCCGATGTGCCATGGCCAGAAATTGGCCCCTACAACGCCAGCAAAGCAGCGATGAAACAGTTGATGCGGTCTTTCGCACACGAGCTGGCTGACAAAGGCATCCGTGCCAACGCCATCGCGCCCGGAATCGTTAGTGTGGGGCTTGCCAAACATTAGTGGGACACCGACCCCAGCTACAAGGCGCGAGCCCAGAAGGCGATTCCGCTGGGGTATATGCAGCCGCTTGAGTCGGTGGCGAATGCGTTTTTATTCCTCTGTAGCTTAGCTGCCGATTACATGACCGGATCCGTTCTGCTTGTTGATGGGGGTTGCAGCCTTTATCCGATGGATTAATGGAAAGGAAGGAAGTCTCCTCCTATCCATCCCTTCCTTCTTCCGAGTTTCTCTGAAAAACTTATACCAATTCTGAATGACAATCAGGCATAACTTTTGGAGGCGAGGAAATGATTACGAAGTTTGGTACGCTATTCGCGGGGCATGTTGACCTCGAAGATGTAGGATTCGACGGCCCCCCTATAAACGCGCGCTGGCTCTCCGATGAACATCTGGCAACCGTGTTCGACAAGACCCGAGCCATCGCGCAACTCATGGACCGCACCGGCTACGAGACCCTCTGGCTAGCTGAACACCACTTTCAGCGCGAGGGGTATGAGTGCATCCCTAACCTTCTGATGCTCGGCGTTCATCTCGCTCACGTGACTGAGAGACTCAAGATCGGAAGCGCCTTCAACATTCCTCCCATGTGGCACCCACTGCGACTGGCCGAGGATTTTGCCACCGCCGACATTCTCACAGGTGGACGTATCATCTTTGGCATAGGTCGAGGCTACCACACTCGCGAGGTCGAGGTCTTTGGGGCGCCTCTGCTGGATAAAGATGCCAACTGCGAGCTGTTCGAGGAGCAGGTTGACATTATCTTCAAGTCGTTCAATGAGCCGTCCTTCTCCCACCACGGCAAGTACTACGACATCCCGCCTAAGGTCCCGTACCGGGGGTATGAGTTGGAGGAGATTACACTGGTGCCCCGTCCGCTGAATCTGCCTGTGGAATGCTGGCAGCCTATCGTCAGTGCCAGCGAGCGTGGCCTCAACTTTATGGCGAAGCACGGCATCAAGGGGATGATCGGCGGCGGAGCGGCTGCGGGCGGCGCCGCGGACAAAGTAATGCACACTTGGCAGCAGGTGCAAGCGAATCATGGTAGGGAGATGGCGCTCGGCGGCGACCTGATTATCGGCCTCTCCTTCCATATCGCCGACACTGAGGAAAAGGCCATCAATGAGGCCCAGAAATACTTTGAAGAGCACATGAAGATGTTCGCGCCTCTGGGGTTCGTGCGTGGATTGACGGACGAACAGATCGCCGCCACAGGCCATCCGCAGAAGGCGCGCACCGCGGGCCTGCCGACGCTGGAAGATGCCATGAAGGCAGGTTCGTGGCTGTGCGGACCGCCTGAATTGATAACCGAAAAGCTCATGGACGTTCAGGAACGCTATCTTGGACTTGAACGGGTCAACATCAACAACACCGTCGGTACGCCCGAGCGCGTGATTTTGGAGCAGCTCGACTGGTTCGCCAAAGATGTCATGCCTGCATTCAAAAGCCAGGTCAGCACCCCGGCAGCAAATGACTAATGCCGCATAAGAACGGATTGCTTAAGCGCAGAGCATCGGAGGCCCTAATACCGATTTAGGTTTTTGATTTTCCATCAGATAACCCCCTCTAACTCCCCCTTCTCAAGGGAGAGAACCGCTCTCTCCTCTTCTTGCGAAGGAGGGGATGGGGGGAAGTCAGAATGAGAGATTTAAACCCTAATCCAGTATGAGGCGGTCTCGAACCACTTCTGTCCCCCGGGGGACTGCGATGTGTGGTCGAGTGACCCTGAATGCGGTGTTCCCTTACCCGCACTTTGTGGGGTGTCCTTTTGACGTCCCGGTGGTGTCCCGTGGCAACGATGGTGAGCCCTTTTGGAATCTATCCGTATGTTTACTTGGTTGATGGGGTGGTTAAACAGGAACAACTGTTGCATATTCACAAATAAGGAGCTCAGTCGCCTCTCGATACACCACGCGACTCAATCCGGGGATTTTTTATGTTTTACGCTTCACGTTTCACATCTCAACGACCACATTCCCCCACTCGTCCCGATAAGCTGTGTAGTCTGGTGGAACGAGGATCGTCGTGTCATACTCTTCGACGATGAGCGGTCCGCTTTGAGACTCACTCCCCAGAACTTCGCGGGAGAGGACAGGCACATCCAGCCAGCCCGTTTCCGCACCGAAGTAGCAGCGACGATTGCGGCTTTCGGCTCTCGGCTCTCGGCTTTCGGCTTTCGGATTGTGGGTGTGCGATTTGGAAGTTGGGATGAGGGCGGTCAAGCGCAAGTTGACGACTTCAATCGGGTCGTTGGGCGCACGGTGGCCATAGGTTCGCTCGTGCTCGGCGGCAAAGCGTTCTCCCAATTTGTGGACAAACTGCGGGTCTCCAACATCGGTGTCGGTGATTGGCAGCGTCAGTTCGGACGACTGTCCAACATAGCGAAGGTCCACCGCACGCTGCAAAACGACGTTCGTAGTTAGGCGATTCATCACCGTGCTTGACGTGGGTTGAATTGCGCTACTACCGACCAGCTCTGCCTGTGCTGATGTTTCCATCTGATTCAACGTTTCCTTGAGTTCGTCCGTGTCTAGTTCAGCGAGCGGGTGCTTGTAGGTCTGGATCGCGTGATGCGCGATGTCCGCAAACAGCAGCCCAAACGCGCTGAAGAGACCGGGTGAGGGTGGGATGAGGATGCGCTTCATGCCAAGTGCCCCTGCCAACTCCGTTGCGTGCAAGGGGCCGCTGCCGCCGAAAGCACACAGGACAAACTCCCGTGGATCGCGTCCGCGTTCCAGCGACACCGCCCTCGCCGCCCGCGCCATGTTCGCCGCGGCGATGCGATAGATACCATAGGCGGCTTCGGGGGGCCTCATGTTGAAGCGAGAAGCGATTTTATCGTGCAGCGCCTGGTGTGCCTTTTCTGCGTTCAACGGCAACGCACCGCCCGCGAGGTGGTCAGGATTGAGATAGCCCAACACCACATCGGCGTCGGTGAGCGTCGGTTCTTCTCCACCCAATGCATAACAGGCGGGCCCGGGTACCGCGCCTGCGCTTTGCGGCCCAACCCGCATCCCTCCTCCCTTGTCTAGGTACACGATGCTCCCACCCCCCGCACCGACCTCCGCGATGTCAATGGCGGGCACACGAAGCGGATAGCCTCCGCCCCGGCTCAAGCGGGCGCCGATCGAAATGCCGCCACCCACTTGGTATTCCGGCGAGCGCATGACCTGTCCTGCCTCAATCAGTGACGCCTTCGCGGTGGTGCCGCCCATGTCGAGCGTCAGGACATTGGTTAAACCGACACGTTCTGCGAGCGTAAGCGCCGCGATAACACCCGCCGCCGGTCCCGATTCGATAATGTGAATAGGCCTATCGGCAGCGGCGGGGGCGGACATGACGCCGCCGTTGGATTGCATGATGTAGAGCGACGTGTGGTTGCTGGTGAGTGGTTGCTGGTGAGTGGTGGGTGATGGTTGAGTCAGTTGTTGGTTCAGTTGTTCGGATAACGAGCGCAGGTAACGACTGACGACAGGTTGCAAGTAGGCGTTGATGACAGTCGTGCTTGTACGCTCATACTCTTTGATTTCGGGTAGCACTTCGCAAGACAGGGAGACGGGCAGGTTCGGCGCGAGTTCGTGGATCAGTTCGCCCAATTGCCGCTCGTGGGCCGGGTTGACGTAGGCGTTGATGAGACAAACAGCGAGCGATTCAACCTTTTGCGCTATCAGCCAGTGAATCACCTCTCTCGCGCCTTCGACGTCCAACGAATGCACCACCTCACCATCTGCGCCGATACGTTCCTCAACCTCGCGGCGCAAGCGTCTTGGCACCAATGGGGGCGGCTTCTCCCACGTCAGGTCGTACAGACGTGGGTAGCGCAATCGTCCGATTTCGAGGACATCCCGAAAACCCTTCGTTGTGATGAGCCCGGTCAAAGCACCTTTGCGCTCAAGAATCGTGTTGGTCGCCACTGTCGTGCCGTGCACCACTTCGGCGATCTGGCGCGACACCAGCGGCGCCAAACCGGCGACGATGCCCTGCGCGTAATCATCCGGCGTCGATGGTGCCTTTTGCGCCAGCACCGCGCCATCGCTTCCCATCAGCACAATGTCAGTAAACGTCCCACCGATGTCAATGCCGAGGCGATGTATCTTTTGTGTTGAATTCATGTCACAGTTCCCTCGTTTATCGTTCGGTGGTCACTCCCGGAACGGGTGCCACAGTTCCCGTTGCTGACCCTGAATGGCAGCGTCTGCCTACCCATTTGTCAATCAACTCGAACACTCGATACGTTACGAAGTAGGTCGTAAGTGCCTCTTCCCAGAAATTCGGATTGTCTCTGAACGTCCAGTCAAGGTGAAATGGATCTATTGCCCAGATCGGCTTATCAAGTCCCTTGATCCTCACAGCTTCCGCCATTACACAAAGGGACCCACCGCGATGGACACCGCAGTGGATGATATGCCCGCTGTTTTCTGACACATCATGCATCCCCGCCGCTAGCTCATAATAGACATAGAGCTCCGCGAATGAGTGCCAGACCGAATTTTTATTAACCATCATCATCTGGCACATCGGATCGACAACCTTTTTTGTTTTCCTCGGCTGCCTTAATACAAATTCCTGAAACTGATTGCGTCGATCTTCCATATCTGCTATACTATAATCGAGAGTTGCTCTGAATCTCCCGATAGGATCGGGATCCTCGATGGGAATCGGGACAGATTCTATCGGGGTTGCTTTGAATCCCGATTTCATCGGGGGAGGTTTTCATCATGTTCCGTTTCCGCACCGTTTCACGCTTACTCGTTTGTTTATTTGTTCTGTTGTGCGGTGTTGCCACCGCACAAATCGTCGAAATTCCCGACCCCAATCTCGCGGCTGCGATACGAGAAAATCTTGGCTTAAACCCAAACGAACCAATACAGCAAGAAGATTTATTACATCTCACCAGTCTTGAAGCAACAGGCAGAGGCATCAAAGACCTCACAGGTCTCGAGTATATGACGAATCTTAGAGGATTTAATCTCTACAGAAACGAAATCATTGACATAAGTCCACTTGCGGGTCTAACCAAACTCACATAGTTTAATCTCTTGAGCAACCAGATAGTTGACCTAACTCCTCTCCGTAAACTCGTAAGACTAAGAACCATCATATTCAGCAGCAACCGAATTAAAGATGTTCATCCACTCGCATCTCTCACAAATCTAGTTTATCTAAATCTAAATGATAACCAGATTACAGATTTCACACCACTTGCCAATTTAGTAAGCCTTGAAAGACTTAGAATCAGGGACAATCCCAGCATCGATATCAGTTTTGCCAGTGGTCTAAACCTAATCGAGTTCACTTATGACGAAATCTGTGACCTGCCGAGACTTCCAATTCAAGACCGCATAGATAATCGAAGTTTCCCATCCATCTTTCAAGCATGGACTGGACTGATAGATGATTCATTAACAGAAGATGATCGCATAGCATTACACGATATCTATTGGGGACCAGATTTTAGGCTCGATTGGCGAGAAACCCCTCAAGGTATCCAACTGATCGGAGACCTAAAAAGAGCCAAAGCGAGCCGTGATCTATTACTTGCCAAAAACCCCAACATGCTAATTATCACTCACATTTTTTATAGAGATGCCTTCCAAGATAATTTCTACCACGAAAACTTTCCATACTGGATTAGAGACGCAGCCGGTAACCGTGCCCCTGGCTGGGGCACAGCATTTCTCCTGGATTTCACACACCCCGGCATGCAAGATATAATTGTTCAACAAGCCGTTGCACTCTCAAAATGTGGATTGTTTGATGGTATTCTTTTCGATTGGTGGACCGAGACTGGGACTGTCCTCAAAGGATACCGATCACTTGAGGCAGAACAACGAGCCAGAGATGCTATTATTCAAACTGTCCGCGCTGCGGTTGGCCCTGATTTTTTAATCATAGCCAACACCAATGACAGCCAGTTTCCACGCACTGTACCTTATATCAATGGCAGTTTTATGGAAACCCATCCAGATCTAAGGAGTGGTTACCCCCCGATGAACTCATGAGGATTGAAAGCACCCTCCTTTGGTCTGAGGAAAATAGCAGAGAGCCACAGATCAATTGTTTAGAAGGCTGGGGCTATCCAGATGAAGCGCCCAACAGCCCAAAACACCGTAGATGGATGCGCGTATTCACCACCCTGACCCTCACCCATTCCGATGGCTACGTCCTTTACGCGGTCGGAATCTCCCACTCGCATATCTGGTACAAGTTTTGGGAAGCCGACCTCGGACGCCCCATTGGACCAAAGGGACAACGCTATCAAGACCGCGAGGGACTCTTTATCCGAGAGTTCACCAACGGCTGGGCTGTTTACAACCGCAGCGGCGAAGCCCAAGATATTTCATTTTCAGCACACACAACGGGGGTTAATAGCGGTAACACCGGCACCACCCACCAGCTCCCCGACCTTGACGGCGAAATCTACCTCAAGGCGAAAAACCCCGCTGATGTCAATAATGACGGCATAATCAACATCCTTGATTTAGTCATCGTTGCCAACCAGTTCGGAACTCCCAACGGGGATGTCAACGGCGACGGGAAAACCAATATTTTAGATTTGGTGATGGTTAGCCGCCAGTTTTAGTTTTCCGCTTCCATCGCGCCTTCTGGGATTCAGATAGCTTCCGTCGGTGTTCTTCCGAATGCTTTCTGCCCTTGTTTGCTTCAGACATCTTCCGTCGGAATTCTTCTGAACGACCTCTCTCCTTGAATTTCTGTCGAGTTTCTTCTGAATGCCTTTTGCCATAAAAAGGATTCTTCTCACCCCTGAGTGCATTGCCACCCGTTGTTAAATTATACCCATTCGGGTATAGCGTCTTATATTTCTCAATCGTTTCAATCTCAAACGAATCAAGAAACGCGGGAAGGATGCCATCATGAAATATTTCCCAATTAAAGGCGTCCCGTCCATACTTCGCAAGGGCATTCCTTAAATATCGATTGCCATACCCACCCAGGTGATTCTTAATCCGCGTTTTCTCAGCATCATAAACAGACTGACCAATATAAGCCTTGCCATTGACAGAATTGGTGATTTTATATATGCAACCCATAGTAGTAAACTCCCAGACTATGGGTATGAGATGTGTATAATATGGGATTCTATTTCACTGTCTCATACCCGTTCGGTAGGTGTGGGGGACACTGGCAGGGATGCCAGCGTTAAGCTCTCCCGCGAAACAGATACCCCAATTATACCACACTTCTCACATACGACTTCTTCAAATTTTGTCCTGTCACGCAAGTGGTCTGGCTTCCCCAGCAGATTTAGCTCTTCTATCCGATCATCATCAACTGGATTAAAAAGAGCGCACCGAGCGGGTTTTTTTCATAAACCTCCTCACGGAATTTCTGCAAAAACATGACGAGTTTATAGTAATTGAGGGGTGTGCATAGTAGTTCATTGGAAAACAGCCGCCATATGAGAGATATTGCGAGCAGGTAACTTCCATATGGCATTGGCAATCATAGCCACTTGCACTGATAACACCCCGATAGCTAAACAACAGCGTACATTGAAAAACCCCTTGACCGGTAACTGCTTCTGTTGAGGAGTGGTGCCTATCACTTTAGCAATCAAGTCAAACAACGGTTCAACCGAACTGCGACGTTTGCTTAAACAGAGACGCTGCTTGGGTTGGTTGATAAATCGATGATACGCCTTGGCAAACCGTCCCTTTGTCCATCTAAGTGCCGGGGTAATCAAAGCGACTTGTGCCTTCGCCCAACGACGGATACGGTCTGCTTGGGTATAGGCATCATCGGCAGTGAGTGTCTGCGGTGAAAGTTGTGTCAGAATCTCAGACGCTTTAGCATCTATCGCCCAACTTTCGGAGACCGACGCACGGTGCACAGTTATCAGTGTTGGGAACGCACCTTGTGTGCAGATAATGTGAAGTCCGTAGCCATAGACCCAGCCATGATAACCACTCTTGCTCCACGTGGCATCGGTGTCGAGGTTGCGTAGATGTTTAGGTACTTTTCCTGCTTTGCGGTCAGTTTGATGCCAGACGGGTCCTCGTGCCTTAAATAAACTTTTGTCGGCTACCAGATGAGCCAAGTTGAATTGTTGGGACAAGTCAGTGGCATACTGACCGATAAACAATACAAATGCCTCTATCACTTCATATAATGCCTTATAGCGACGTGCAATCGTGGTTCGATGAGGGGGCTGTTGCCACCCCAGCATTTGTAACACTTCTGGGTGATTGATTAGCCACCGCCATTGCGTTTTGAAGCCATAGATGCCGTGAAACTGCATCAACATGAAGAAAATGATAAACGAGGTGGTTGAATATGTCAATGGTTTTGCGTGTGTGACACCTGGTTTGTCAATACGGTGTTGCATAAACTGCTCAAAGAGTTGCATAATAAGAGTGACATAATCAGCCAACATTGGTCTTTGTACCATATTGGGGCTCCTTTTGCTATGATAACAATAGGAAACCCTTTTGGCTTGATTATGTCAACTATATTTATGCACACCCCTCATAGTAATTGTAGATTATTGGATCAATGTTTCGTGTCTGGCATCTATTTTCCTTTAAACTCATGCTACATTGCAGGCGTCAAGCGAACCGCCAGTCTGGACGATGAGCAGGTCGCCTTCAACAGTCCGCGCGGCCGCGATGCCCCATATTGGCATCTGGATATTATATTCGGTGTTAAGGTCTGTTTTCTTGAGATCTTCCACCGGCTCCCCTCGTACGTACCTCGCTGAGTCAAGTGTACAGCGGATTCGAGCGTTAAGTCAGTGCCAGCCTTTTTTTACATTGTATTCCACCGCCGCCGGGAAGTTTTCCTCCAGATGAGCAAGAACCATCTCAATCGGACATTCACACCCCCGGCTGGGAAACCGAAACTCCCCTGTCTCCCGGAGCCGCACGCCATTCCGGGTGTGGAAATCCCCGCGTCGGTCTGTAAACTGCCCCCAGTACCCCATAGTATACCGAACCTCCGTCCTCGGCTCTGTGCTTTGCTTCCAGCGTTCCGGGAAGAGCGCCTGAAACGGCGGCACGGAATTCAGCCAACTCATACAGCGGACGACTTCGATATCGGGTCGCCTCACCTGTGAGTCGCGCAACAGGCGGATCAGAGAGGCGGCAAAGGGGAGGTGCATATCGCTCAATGGAGACCGGGACTGGTAGATGTTGAGAATGTGGATGTTGAGCTGATCGGCCCTGTAGTCGTAACTCCAGCACTCGTAGGGACGGGCTTCCGGTGGGGGCATCGGGTCATGGCGCTTCTTCAGGTGAGGCCACAACAGATCCAGCCCTACCGCCTCAAGCTGCGCTGTAGAAGGGTCGTCGATATGACGGTCGAAAATCGACCGGAGCCGCTCTAGGATGCCAGCCCACTCCGGCCCGACATCCTCGCGGGACGGATGGCGTTCCCCGTCGTACAGCGATGTATTCCGGTAAATATTCACCCGTCCGTTCACCAGCTCTTCAAAGTCGCTGTCTCCTTCACGAAGGCGTTTATGGACATACCAGAGGCTGAGTTTGGTGAATTCTCTCACATAGTTGATATGTGCGGGATCACTTTGCGGCATAGACTTTCCTCTCTTTGCTTATACCAATCAAACACGGCATGGCCATTTTCTGTACTATCACTAAATCTTTGAGAAACCGTATCGGAACTGGAAATTAAACTCGCAACAGTTCATCAGTTCATTGAACTCTTAAACTCAAGTCCCGTGTCGTGTTCTCAATACACCAGCGGGAACAGATTTTCTCACGCGTTGAGTGATGGCACAAAAGTATACCGTATATCAAAAGCGCGTTACGACTTTGAGGTTCCTCTAATTTCCCACAATGTCTTGAGAAGAATCTTGATGTCAAAACCGATTGACCAGTTTTCGATGTAGTGCAAATCATAACGGATGCGCTCCTCCAGCGAGGTGTTACCACGCAATCCATTGACCTGCGCCCAGCCTGTCAGCCCACATTTGACACGATGCCGATCCAGGTAATGTGGAATGGATTTGCTAAAATCATTAATCAACCCTGACATTTCTGGACGTGGGCCCACGAGGCTCATATCCCCTTTGAGGACGTTGAAGAATTGGGGGAGTTCATCTAAACCCCATCGTCTCAGAAATCCCCCGAGCCGCGTCTGTCGTGGATCGTCCGTCGCAGCCCAGGTGTGGCCAACGCCTGCCTCCGCATCTTCCTGCATTGATCTGAACTTATAGATATAAAAAGGTTTACCATCCCTGCCGATCCGTTCCTGTCGAAAAATAACTTTCCCCGGTGAGGTGAACTTCACAGCGATGGCAATTGCTAGCATCAATGGGCTCGAAATGATCAGCGCAAGACCACTCAACAGGAGGTCCATTCCTCGTTTAATGAGTCCACGCCAGCCCTGAAGCGGCAATTCCTTCAGCTTGACCACCGGAATGCCATCAAACTCCGTCACTCGCGTTTGGCCAATCATCACTTCATAGAGATCCGGAAGCACATGGATCTGAATGGACAGTCCTTCGCAAGCACCCACAATTCGTAGGATCTCTGCATGGGAAATCGCCGGTGAGGTGATGAACAACTCATTGATCTGATACTTTTGGACGAGGCTCCGGACGCCTGTGAAATCACCAAGAACGTGATGCGGAATCGGCTGCGACGGTGGCTGTTCACCGAGTATGACGCCAATAAATTTATATCCGTTGTCTGCCTTCTCCTGGATTACATGAATAAATTGCTGCGTTGTTGTGTTGAAGCCAACAACAGCAACGTGACTGATGCCAACACCGTACTGCTGGACTGCTGCCTTGAAACGCTGGATTGCAAACCGATCAATGAAGAGGAGAACAACACTTATCGCACAGGACAAGGGCATCACCCAACGCGAATATGGGTGTTTGTGGTAGAAAAAGAAGATTGCGCCGAGTGTGGCGATTAATGCGATGAACCCCGCTTTTGATAGATTTAAGGCGGTTTCAAGCGTCACATTATTCTCAATACGGTAGAGACCAACCCCGCGAAGTGTTAGCATCCAGATGAACCCCATCAACGGGATAACCTGGAAGTAGTAAGCCATCGGCGGGGGCGCTCCCTTATGGATTGCGACTACCTGTAGCCACCCTGATTCAAATCTGAACCAATAAGCGACAAGAACCGATGCGCCGATGAAACAGGCATCGAAGAAAACAGTTAGGACGATGAGAAGCTGATCAAGGGTTTTGTTTGACATATTGCTCTAAATTCTCGATTTCATGACTTGTGCTATATATACTGCGGACGGTCACAAATAACGCTTTCGCCGCATGAATCCCTGATAGATCGGGATGCAAAGCGACCTGCCCTCCCGATCTATCTAGGGTGCAAAATGGTAGTGGTGTAGTTATGTAGGGTAGGCTATGTCCCGATATTTTGGTCTAATCAACGATGTATTTGAACAATAGAATGACGAAAAAAGAGCGGATGGGATTAGCCGAAATTTGACCTATGAAATGTGAAACGTGATGCGTAATGCGTATTGCATTCAACGCTATCCCTATTCTTCTATCACATTTCCCATTTCAGAACTCAACAGTTACCCCCAAATAAGCGATCAGCAGCAATTGGCGGACGACATCCTGTTCGGTATAGTCCTCGTTGTAGTCGAAGGTCAGCACATTTTTGCGGTTGTACGCATTCAAAAGTTCAAGGAAAACCCCCATCTGCCAGCGATCATAGATAAACGATACTCATCTTGAACAAAAACGTACTTCTATACCAAGAACGGGCATAACTGTCATCCTGAACGAAGTGAAGGATCTCGGTCATAGATTCTTCGCTCTGCTCAGAATGACAGTCGGAAAGTGTAATCTATGACCGTGTGAAGTATAACCGAAGTTGCTGCCTCTAAGCAGATGATACATCGGGGCGACTAGAAACTCGATTTATAGCACAGATTCACAGAATTAACGGATTATCTTGATACAGATCAGCTTATTCTGATTATCCGTGCTATATTCCATGATGCAAAATTTTAGCATATCACGCGATTCAACATCCATAACAAAAGGTTCCGAATCTTTATACACAACCGACTTATAAAGTGGACCCATTGTCGAGGCCAAAATACAGGAAAAATAAGTAAGATATTTGAGATAAACTGACACTGCTTTAGCTCAGATAGACCTCAGCCGGGGTAGCATAATTTAGACTCTGGTGAGGTCGCTGTTGATTATAGAAACGGATATATTGAGTTAATCCATCAAACAGGGCTTGCCCTGTTTGGTAAAGTTTGTGATAAACATCTTCATACTTGACGCTTCGCCAAAACCGCTCAATGTAAATGTTGTCAATGGCTCTCCCCACGCTGTCCATACTCATAGCAATACCATCGGCTTCGACCGTATCGGTGAAAGCATTGGCTGTAAACTGGACACCTTGGTCAGTATTGAAGATGATGGGGGTTGCCCCAGATAATGCGTGATGCAAAGCGTCGAGACAGAACTGCCCTGATAGACTATTGGATAACTCCCAAGTGATGACGTAACGACTATACCAGTCGAGTATCGCCACCAGATACATAAACCCTTTATCCATCGGGATATAGGTAATGTCAGCCGACCAGACCTCATTGGCAGCGGTCACCTCATAGTCCCGTAATAGGTATGGGTAAATCCGATGCTCGCTGTTGATGGCTGAGGGTTTGGGATAAATCGCTTCTATACCCATCAAACGCATCAGTCGCTGGATGCGTTTGCGGTTCACACGGTAGCCAAGCCGCTTAAGATGTTGTGTCATTCGACGACTCCCATAGAAAGGGGTTTGCAGATAGTGCTCATCTATTTGTCTCATCAGATGCAGATTGTCTGCTGACTCTGTAGCCGGTTGACAGTAGAGGGTTGACCGGGAAAAACCGAGCAATTCACACTGACGACGGATACTCAGTTTCAGGTGGTCGGGTTCAACGAGTGCCCGTCTCTGTTCAGCGGCTTGAGGCAGCTTTTTTTTTCAACCAGTCGAGTTCCATATTCAACCGCCCCATTTGCTCATACAGGCTCGACTCCCTGTCATTTTGCTCACGCTGTCGCTGGGTCGGGTTGGTAGCGAAAATATCGCTACCTTGTTCAAGCAACTGTTTCTTCCATTGGCTGATTTGGCTTGGGTGCAACTGATGCTCGCTTGCCAATTGGTTGAGGGGTGTGCATAGTAGTTCATTGGAAAACAGCCGCCATATGAGAGATATTGCGAGCAGGTAACTTCCATATGGCATTGGCAATCATAGCCACTTGCACTGATAACACCCCGATAGCTAAACAACAGCGTACATTGAAAAACCCCTTGACCGGTAACTGCTTCTGTTGAGGAGTGGTGCCTATCACTTTAGCAATCAAGTCAAACAACGGTTCAACCGAACTGCGACGTTTGCTTAAACAGAGACGCTGCTTGGGTTGGTTGATAAATCGATGATACGCCTTGGCAAACCGTCCCTTTGTCCATCTAAGTGCCGGGGTAATCAAAGCGACTTGTGCCTTCGCCCAACGACGGATACGGTCTGCTTGGGTATAGGCATCATCGGCAGTGAGTGTCTGCGGTGAAAGTTGTGTCAGAATCTCAGACGCTTTAGCATCTATCGCCCAACTTTCGGAGACCGACGCACGGTGCACAGTTATCAGTGTTGGGAACGCACCTTGTGTGCAGATAATGTGAAGTCCGTAGCCATAGACCCAGCCATGATAACCACTCTTGCTCCACGTGGCATCGGTGTCGAGGTTGCGTAGATGTTTAGGTACTTTTCCTGCTTTGCGGTCAGTTTGATGCCAGACGGGTCCTCGTGCCTTAAATAAACTTTTGTCGGCTACCAGATGAGCCAAGTTGAATTGTTGGGACAAGTCAGTGGCATACTGACCGATAAACAATACAAATGCCTCTATCACTTCATATAATGCCTTATAGCGACGTGCAATCGTGGTTCGATGAGGGGGCTGTTGCCACCCCAGCATTTGTAACACTTCTGGGTGATTGATTAGCCACCGCCATTGCGTTTTGAAGCCATAGATGCCGTGAAACTGCATCAACATGAAGAAAATGATAAACGAGGTGGTTGAATATGTCAATGGTTTTGCGTGTGTGACACCTGGTTTGTCAATACGGTGTTGCATAAACTGCTCAAAGAGTTGCATAATAAGAGTGACATAATCAGCCAACATTGGTCTTTGTACCATATTGGGGCTCCTTTTGCTATGATAACAATAGGAAACCCTTTTGGCTTGATTATGTCAACTATATTTATGCACACCCCTCAATTGGTTGATAGTTTTATCGGGCTTGATGGCTTCAACGGCTATTTGAAACTTGAATTTGGCAGTATGCCGAATCCGTTTGGTTGACATATTCAGACCTCCATTGGTGGACGGGAGTTAGACGTTATTTCTTACTTAACTCCTGGCCCGAATATTGGGGACCATTATATTAGGTAACTTTCAAAAAGAAAGTAATGGTTTGTAGTGAGGCGATTCATCACTGTCCCAAACGCGCAATGAATTGCGCTACTACAAACGGAATGTATAGTTTAATCCTGAAAATTACTTAACATCTTATTGACACCAATTTGACAGTGTGATAACATAGACGATACCAGCGAATAAACTTAAGTCAACCGCCAAGAAGATTGGTTTTGCAAAAAGGAGTGACCCATGACCCGAAAAATCTTTCCTATCATTCTCCTCTTTTTTATCGTGGATGGATTCATCTCACACCTAGAAGCCCAAGACGACGTTCCCACTCACGCCGCCGATGGCGAATACCTCAGGGAATGGCTCGTGCTGGGGCCCTTCTTCCCGGATGATCTAGATAAGGATTTCCTCGCCGGTGTGGGCGGAGAAGCAAATGTGAATCCGAAAGCAGGCGATACCGTCACCACGGCTGACGGGGCGACCTTGACGTGGAAACGGTACAAGTCTCAATAGGCCTATCATCGACTTTAGGTACGTCTTCAAATCGCATAAAGCCATCGTTGACACGACCGATGCTGCTGGGTATCACGGAAAGGCAGTCAGTTATACCTTCTGTGCGCTACAAAGTGAGGTTGCACGAACGGTTAATAGTCACTTTCAGTACAAACTTGTGTTATAATGCCTGAGAAAGTATATCCAACAAGGAACAAATATGAAAATCACCGAAATCAAAACTTACAATCTCAGGTATCCCCTGATCGAACCGTTCGCAAACTCACAAGCGCGGTCAAAGGCAAGGCATGCCGGTGTCGTAGAGATCCGCACCGATGCGGGCATCACAGGCTGGGGGGAAGGTTTGAGTACGCCCTCTCAATCGGCGATCAACGCCCACCTGATTGGGAAAGATCCGTTTGATGTCGAGTTAATCTGGAATGCGATGCACCAAGACAGCGGGGGTGACATCGCCGCAATGAGCGGGGTGGATATTGCTCTGTGGGACATCATGGGGAAAGCGTTGGATCAACCCATCTATCGTTTGCTCGGTGGGGCGTTCAGAGATTCAATTCCTGCCTACGCCAGCGGGCTTTTTAGGAAAGATAAGCCCGACGTGACCCGGGTCTTGATGGATGAGGCAAAAAGTTACGTTGACCAGGGCTTTCCAGCCGTGAAAATGAAGATCGGCTTTGGGGAAGCCTACGATGTGAAGAATGTCACCGCCGTGCGGAAAGCCATCGGGGATTCGATTTTGCTTGCAGTCGATGCCAATTGTGGTTATGATGTTGGGACAGCCATCGACATTGGGCGAAAGATTATTGATAATGATCTGTTTTGGTATGAGGAGCCGATCACGACGGACGATGTGGATGGCTATGTAGAGATACGCCATGCGCTCAAAGTCCGTATCGCCGGTGGCGAGGGGTTACGGGGGCGGTGGGCATTCCGTGATCTCATCCAAAAACGTGGGTATGACATCGTACAACCCGATGTTAGCGTCGCTGGTGGATTTACAGAGTGTCGCAAGATTGCTGCAATGGCGAGCGCCAACTATGTCCGTGTGCTGCCGCATATGTGGGGGGGCAGCATCCGCCTCGCCGCCACGCTTCATTGGCAGGCGACAATCCCCGATTCCCTGCAGGCACCAAACCCGGTCCCTTCGTTGTTTGAGTTCGACATGACAGAAAACCGTCTGCGTACAGATCTCGCCAAAGCGCCGATTCGCGCAGTGGAAGGATTCGTCCCCGTCCCGGAAGGTCCAGGCCTGGGCATTGAGATTGATCGAAAAGTGCTGGAGAAGTATGCTTGATAAGCAGCGGTGTCCAACTTTTTATGCTGCGAACGGTCACAAACTGCGCTTGTGCAATGTTAAAAATGCACCCGGATGAAATTGACCATGCAAGGATACAAGAGGCAAGATACAAATCTGAATCTTGCATCCTTGAATCATCCAAAAGCGCAAATTCTGCCCTCGTTGAGTATAAGTCATCATGAACCTCAATTGATGGCCTACATGAGTCTACGTTTTACGCTACAGGGGTGAATAAATTGAAAAACGTCTCATCAATATTGAATTTGCTATCCTCCACCGGAAACGGGGAAGGTTTGGGTAACGGTAGCAAGTACAAATCGGTCGAAGCGCGAAGGGAAGAAATATATCAAGCTACTATAGATCGGGGTTTGTTCACAAAGGAGGAGTTTGACGAGAAGTTTCGAGGGCAATTCCTTGACAAATATGGCCAAGATAGCCTCGCTTGCTATATTTCCTGCGCTTTTGAAAAGCCAGAAGGTATTTTTGTGACTGCGAACCCGAAACTGTTGGAAGGGCGCACGCAACTCCAACTCCGATTTGAAACCAAAATTGTCTCCGTGGAAGAAGGGACCCTGCAGCCGCGGGGACAGGTACTCATGCTCGATGCGAGTGTGCTGACTGAAATACTGGTTGAGGAACAGGTTCAGAAATCCGCGAAACTTGCGGCGGAGGGGAAATACCAAAAAGCGGTCGAGGAAGCGGATGTCGGTTTAGCAATGGATGAGGAAAATCTCAGGCTCCGTACCATACGTGGAACCGCGCATGCTTCCACCGAACAGATGGAGGCGGCAAAGGAAGATATCGAGATGGTGATAGAACGTGATAAAGATTGTCCGCCCGAACTGGTCCACAATCTCGGTTGTGTTTACTGCGCACTTGGCGATTTTGATAAAGCGAGGGAGTTGTTCCACCAGGCATTGCGCATGTGTCCCAATTACGATCTCCCAAGGAAAATGCTAGAGCAGATAGAGGGGGAAGTAACGGAGGCGGAGGGTGAAGAGAATGACCAGTCCTGAACTGTTCGGTGCGAAGGAGGTAGAGCGATTGAAGTTCGACCGCATCTAGCGCTTCGCATGAACATGGGCTGCGGTTAAAAGCGATGACGGAACACATCCAGCGTTTAGAGGTCGAAAATCGCCAACTGAGGGAAAGCCGGAATGCACAGGCAATAACCTCCCAATCCATTCGCTCTCGCCCGCAGGGAACCTCTTTATCACCGGCTGCCCCATAATCTAAGGCGGTAGATGAAGATGAAATAACGGATGAAGATCGTATTGGCATTGAGGCTCGCAGTTTGTTTCAGCAATTTATCAAAGCCTCAACGCCTTCGACATCTTTCAGCGAACCATCTTGCGAAGGTTTCAAACCTTCGAAGGATGTAGTAGTGTTTCCTTACTTTGCCTATTTCTTCTTGCTAGTCAAGTCAGCGATAAATGCTACGATGTCAGCTACATCTTGATCTGACAACCGATCCTCGGCGAAGAAGGGCATTATAAAACCACCTTTGCGGACGTAAAAAGCGATTTTGTGCTTCTGTTTTTCTAAGTCTTTCGGTGGTCTCTTTCGGACAAGTCGGGACCCGATACCAGCTTTCTGAGCGGTTGGGTGGCAGACATTGCACGCCCGACTATACAGTTTCCAGCCCTTCTGCGAATCGCCTTTCATCTCCATAATCTTATCGGCGGCTGCACTCGCAGCTTCTTTATCCAGCATTGTGATTTGGAACTGTGGCCCTGTGTTATCTCCAGAGACATGCTCAAAATAAGCCATTACGGCTTCGGCTTGTTCCTCTGGAATTGCTGTGGGATTGACTTTATTGCCGGGGACTCTCTGCAAGAAATGTTCATAACAGAAGCCACCACCGCCGGCAGCCCGTCTGAAATCATCCCCTTTAATCATGCCGCCTTTCGCTTCGCCACGATGCGGCACGCCGACAATGCTGTGCCCTGAACGTATCCGACCATCAGGATTCGCAGCTTCGTCGAAATCCGCATGACAGTCCGCGCAAGATAGACCGCTGACCTTGGTGGGGTCGAGCGTTCCACCGAAGGAGGGGTCATAGAAAAGTTCACGCCCCATTTGGGCTTTCTCGGACATCTCTGCGTTTACCAGGACCGCCAATGAGAGCGTCAAGAAGGCAGTTAATCCAAAAGCAACAACTTTGTGCATTATAATCTCCTTTCGTGTGTTGAGAATTGCTATGAAGTGAAAGTCCTAATAACATTATCAGGATACATATCGGCTGTCAACGAAAAACCGATCGAATTTAACAGGTCTGGTGTATTACGCAAGATCCAAAACTGCGATATATGGCAAATTGCGATACTTTTGCGCGTAGTCTAAACCGTATCCGACAACGAAGGTGTCTGGAATCTCAAAACCAACATAGTCGATAACGGTTGCCTTCTTCCTTCGCGCAGGCTTGTCGAGCAAACTACACACTTTCACACTCGCCGGCTCCCATGCCTTGACATGCTTAATGAGAAAGCTCAATGTTCGTCCTGTGTCAACGATATCTTCCACAATAAGCACCTCCGATTGGCGAAGATTTATGTCTAATTCCTGAACCATCCGAATATGCTCTGATGGTTCCGTCCCATCTCCATAACTCGCAAGCTGGATAAATTCGCAGCGCACGGGAATCGATAGCGCACGGAGGAGATCTGCGAGGAATACCACTGCGCCTTTGAGAACGCAGATCAGCACCAGATCGCGGTTTTCGTAATCTTCAGAGATCTGCTGAGCCAATTCGTGGACACGCGCTTGGATCTGTGATTCAGAGATCAAAATTGAATGAATGTCAGATTTCATCAATTTCAACGGAAGGTTAACGAGCGATGAGATGCATAATGTTCCGTTCCAACCCTATCACAGCAACACTCATAGTCATTTCACTTTGTCTGAGTCCAGGGGACGCAAGTTCTTCTTCACCAAGAGATACTCTCTCGACTGAGATTAATAGAGTGCTTGCAGAAAGGCAAAAGACAAAAAAAGAAGATGTTGCTGTTTTAGTAGTAGATTCTGAGTTCTGGGAAGCTGATGGTCATAGTACCTTGTTTTCGTCCCAATAAAGTGCAAATAAGCGGGGATTGGGCTTATGATGGATTTGATGCTTTTGTGCCTGTATTGAAAACAAGGTTTTGAACCTTTGAAAGGGCTCAGTTTTTCGGACAAGATGAATAGGTTAGATACAGGCAGCGCTCCGTTTTCTCCCGGATCTTGAACTGTTCACCTGTTCGGTAACCAACGACCCAAATGATCTGATCACCACTTACCAGAACCGGGACGTGTCCCCGCTCATGTCGAGGCACTTTGGCATCGATGAAGAAGTCTTTGAGCTTCTTGCTTCCCCGCATCCCAAACGGCTGAAACCGATCGCCATCTCGCCGACACCGAAGCTTCAGAGGAAGTTGAAGCCGATCCAGATCAAAGACAGCTCGAAATTTACCATCAGGCAGTTTATCTGCCATCGCGTGGTTCATTGGGCGTCCCTCAATGGCAGCAGCCATCTCCGCATTTAATAGCGGGAGATCGGTGTGCCCTGGCGCCACGATCTCATACTCAAACTCGACATCAGCGTTCATCACGCTTTGGAAGACAATCCGGTTGTATGCCCGTCGAATTTCCCATCCGTTGGGCAAATGCAAAGAGGCATTCGGGGATTCTCCATCAATCAATTTTAGCATAGATTCAAAATGATTGAAGTAGAGATCCCTTACCCCTCCTGAAATTTCCACGATAGCAAGACGCAGGATTCGCCGACGCAAAGCGAGATGATGCCCCCGAAACAGGCAGCGATCCAGAACAACGGTATCAGGTACACTGGGCTTCACTCGACACATTTGAAACGCCTTATGAGCCGGGGCATCCAGATAATCCGATTCGGCGCGTAACAGTTCAGCAGTTTGATTCAATACGTCTTGGATATTGGGATTGTAAGATCGTTCTAAGGAAGGAATGAGTTCTAAGCGAATACGATTGCGGAGATAGTTGAGTTGAGAGTTGGTAGCGTCCCGGCGCGGTTGTAGCCCAAGCTGTGTCACAAATGCTTCAATCTCCTGCCGCGAAAAATCGAGCAAGGGGCGTATAAACTTTCCTTCCCGCACGGGAAGTATCCCTTTTAACCCCGACACACCTGCGCCGCGTAACAGGTTCATCAAGATCGTTTCTGCCTGATCGCCGCGATGATGTCCTAACGCAATCTTCGCTGCGCCGATCCGCTCGGAGACACATTCGTAGAACTCGTACCGTGCGCGTCGTGCTGCCGTCTCCGCGGAAAACTTCTGTTCCCGCATCAGTCGTGGGACGTCAATCCTTGCGCTCGAAATCGGTAAGCCCAAACGATCCGCGTGTTCTGCGACAAACGCTGCATCCGCGGTGGAATCATCACGAAAACCGTGATCGAGATGAGCGATATGTAGATTACAACTAAGTTGATGCCGAAGCGGGTGTAAAGCGTAGAGAAGGGCGAGTGAATCAACACCCCCAGAAACACCAACAAGCACCGTTTCCTCCGAGTGAATCATCTGATGCTGGGTAATAAAGCGGTAAGTGCGTTGTAAGAAGCCAGTGGACATGATAGATGCGGCAGATACAAAATAAAAAAGCCGCACAAGGCGGCTTTTGGTGCTTATGAGTGCCGGTGCGGAGAGTTGAACTCCGGACAGCACGATTATGAGTCGTGTGCTCTACCACTGAGCTACACCGGCATCTGAGATGAGAAAAAAAGGGAAATACGCCTTGAAAGGCGCATTTCCCACGAGAACAATTATCAATGGTTGCAGGGGAGGGATTTGAACCCTCGTCCTCCGGGTTATGAGCCCGACGAGCTACCAGACTGCTCTACCCTGCGCCAAGTATGAGTAAGAAAAATGGTGGGCGAGGAGGGATTTGAACCCTCACACCCAGTTACGGGCGATGGATTTTAAGTCCATTGTGTCTGCCATTCCACCACTCGCCCGCGCCCGTGGCAAGGAATTCCTGAATTCTGGCGAATTCAGGAATTATATTGTAATAGATCGCTTCTGATTTGTCAAGATTTTTTTCGGAGTTTGCTCGATTCAGTTTTCACGAAGCGGACTCATCTGTTTGGAAGATACCGAAAGTGTTGCCTTCGGTGTCCTGGCAGTAAGCTAAATAACCAACGCCTGGGATAGCCATCTTTGGCACAACGGCTTTCCCGCCATTTTTGGCGATCTTGGTCGCGAAATCATCCACAGATGGGACATCAATGGAGTTCACTGTGGAGGCTGAAGGATCCGGCCGTTTCATCAACCCACCGTTGATGCCGGGCTGATCGTCATCGCCGGTCGTGATGAGCCAATAATCTTCGGGGCTATCCCACTTCTGGGCTTTCCAGCCGAAGACATCAGCGTAAAACTTGACTGCGCGTTCAGGTTGATCTGCTTTCCGTATCATTAACTTATCTCCTCAGGTTGAGGCTTCGGAATTGCCAATCGAGTCACACAACTAGGGCAGATCTAACCCACTCCCAAAGTTGCACGACAGAAGTGAAATCCGATATGAACACGCCATTACCCCCATTCAGTTACACCTATTCGCCCAACCTGCCGAAGTTGCTGTGGCAATTGGGTTGTACGCTGGCGATCAGTACCTACCAGGCGGGCAAAGTTATCTTTATCAGCGCGGCAAATCCAGAGGAGATCAAGCAACACCTCCTCGACTTCCCGAGGCCGATGGGCTTGGCAGTCTCCGATCAGCGGATTGCGGTTGCCACACGGGAGGAGGTAGTGGTACTTACCAATGCTTCAGCGGAGACATCAACCGAGCCTGCACAAGCGGAAAAGGGCATACATGTGCCAGAGACAACTTATTTCAGCGGAGAGGTTGATACCCATGACCTCGCCTGGGGAGAGGAAGGGCTATGGGCGATCAATACACTCTTTTCGTCCCTGGCTTTGATTGATGACAATTCCAGTTTTGAGACTCAATGGCGGCCGTCATTCGTCAGCGATCTGACGCCAGAAGACCGTTGCCATCTGAACGGTATGGCAATGGTGGATGGCCAACCGGAGTATGTGACGGCGTTAGGGAAGGCGGACGCACTTGAGGGGTGGCGCGAGAACAAGGCATCTGGTGGGATTTTGATACACGTTCCCAGCGGAGAGGTTGTGCTGGGAGACCTGCCGATGCCCCACTCACCTCGGGTGTATGATGGGAAACTTTACCTGTTGCTCTCTGCCACCGGAGAGTTGATATGCGCTGATGTGGAGAAGGGGAGCTACGAAGTCGTGGCGCGGTTGCCCGGTTTTGTGCGGGGGATGGCGCGTTACGGCGACTATCTGTTCGTCGGATTGTCCAAGCTACGGAAGACGAGTTCTACTTTCGGCGATCTGCCAATCTCCCAACAGTCGGTGTTCAGTGGGATTGTGGCGGTGTCCCTGACCGATGGTTGCATCGTGGGACGCCTCAAGTACGAAACGGGCTGCGAGGAAATCTACGATGTGCAGGTCTTGCCGGGGTTGAGTCGTCCGGGGCCGGTCGGGCAATCAACAATCAACACCTCATCTCCATCTTAATCAGCTTTTTGCCGCGATCGCCAGGTATTTATCTCGTCAACTGCGCATCTACCTCTTGTAATACCAATTTTCGTTCCGCTTCTGATTATAGCTCCTCCAGCGGCTGCGAGTGTCCAAAAACAGGTTTCGGCCCATCACCGGGAGCCGCCCATCGTACGGTATTGGCGATTACGTGCAGGACGTTCTGATCATGGTAGATCGGGTAGGTTTCGTGCCCGGGACGGAAATAGAACACTTTCCCTCTGCCGCGGTAGTAACAGCAGCCGCTACGGAAGACTTCGCCGCCGGGGAACCAACTGATAAAAATCAGTGTGTCTGGTTCAGGGATGTCGAAGGGTTCGCCGTACATTTCCGCGTGTTCGATCTCGAAATATTCGCCGAGTCCTTCGACGATGGGGTGCCCGTGCTCAATAACCCAGAGCCGCTCTTTTTCCCCAGCTTCACGCCATTTGAGGCTGCACGTTGTCCCCATCAGCTTTTTGAAGATCTTGGAATAGTGTGCCGAGTGGAAGCAGATTAAGCCCATGCCATCAAGCACACGGGCATGGACTCTATCAACGATTTCATCTGCTACCTCTCCGTGCGCGCCATGTCCCCACCAAGTCAGGACATCTGTATTGGCGAGGATGTTCTCTGTCAGTCCATGTTCAGGCTCATCCAGCGTCGCAGTGCGCACCTCAAGCCCCGGTTGTTCCTTGAGGTAGTTTCCAATTGCGTTGTGCATGCCATCGGGGTAAATTGCCCCGATATGTTCATTCGTTTTTTCGTGGCGATACTCATTCCAAACTGTCACTCGAATTGTTTTGCTCATGTAGTTTCTCCTTGTTGTTTAACTTACCTGTTTATTACCTGACCAAAAAGTTTCACGAGTTGATTAAACCTTGCGAAGGTTTCAAACCTTCGCAAGGTTGGGTGAACGATATGCCGGCTTATTCATCATCCTGAACCGTGCTGATTTCATCTTTGGAGATCTTGTGGACGCTTTTTGGGTTAAAGGTCTGCGCTGTCCCAGATCTCAGTGCAACTTCGATTCTCCCACCTGTCAGCACGAAGAACTGAATCAGAAATCCGCCGCCCTGCATCGATTCGACTTGATACTGATCCGCCGCTAATCCCTCAACCCACGTCGGGAACGCGTCAGCAAAATTGGGGTAATCGATCACTTCCTGCGGTAGCGCGATGATCAGCGTTCCAGGTTCATCGCCTATCGCTTCCGCAATCACAGCTCGGGTTTTGACCATAAACGGCACAACCTTGCTTGCGTAGTCGAGATCACTATCACCACCGGCGCGTTCGGGCGGAACGATTCCCCATGTCAGATGGTGGATGAACGGATTGCCGTAGCCTTGACTCAGCATGTGATTCAGAGCCTGGTTATCGACAGGATGGACGACTGCGACGTAATCGAACCAGCCTTTACTTCGTTCAAGGCTATCCTCCAGCAATCTTGCGGAAACGTTGATGTAGTCGCACCCATCCACCGGCGAGGGATAACAACGGGCATCCCAACCTGAGATATAGCCAAGCTGCTTCAATGGACCTGCGACGATGTACGGTGGGTCGCAAAAAATTGCGGCGTGATCAAGGTTAGGCAGCAATTGAACGCCTGCCGCAGTGACTTTCCTGGCGACTTCTGATGCCTCTTTAAATCGCTGTGGTGCGTTTTCGATAGTGAGGTAATCTCCGAAATTATCCGGTAAAATCACTGAATTTCCCATGATAAACCTCCAATGTGTTTACCCACCACGAATTATACGAATCATACAAGTGGTTTCATCGTATAATCTGTAGTGAATCAATCTACTGTAAATTTCAAAGCGAGAAGTTTTTATCACCAGGTCCCCCTAAGAGGCAGTACGGAAGGGTTTTCACCTCCTACCTGTCGATGGTCAAGCGGAGAGACAGAGGGCATTCTCACAGTTTCTGTTGACATTGGCGCCTTTCAGCATGATACCACAAAACCACCCCCTTTTCAAGGGTATGAAAATATAAGCATTCTCACGATTGTTTTCTGCTCACACTTGTGTTATAGTATAGTAACGCGAGTTCGGGAGAAATGTGAATGAAGTGTTTTGTTCCATAAACCTAAAAGGATAGATGCGTATGTCTTCTAAATACAAAGTGCTGATGACGGATTATGCGTGGCCCTCTGTCGAGCCGGAGCGACAGGTTTTAGCCGAGATCGGTGCAAAGTTGATCGTTGCACAGACAGGGACGGAGGCGGAATTTATTGACCTGGCTCCCCAGGTTGATGGTATACTTACCTGTTGGCTGCAAGTGACCGCGGCGGTCATCGAAGCGGCTCAACGATGTAAGGTTATCGGACGGTTTGGGATCGGTTTGGATAACATTGATGTGGAGAGGGCAACCACGCTCGGAATCGTCGTGACAAATGTTCCTGCTTACTGCATTGATGAAGTGTCCGATCACACAATGGCGCTGCTGCTTGCGTGCGCGCGAAAGATCGCCTTACTCGATCGGGAGGTCAAAAAAGGAAATTGGGTTCGAGATGTGGGCCCATCAATGCGTCGACTCCGTGGACAAAAGTTAGGCATCATCGGATTTGGTAAAATTGGGAGAGCAATTGTGCCGAAGGCGACAGCGTTCGGATTGGAAATCCTCGTCTATTCGCCGCGAGCCACTGAGCAGATTGCCCAAGCGCACGGGGTGACCTTGGTCGATCTCCCCGAACTACTGGCGGAATCTGATTTCATCACCGTTCATGCGCCGCTAACCCCCGAAACACAAGGATTACTGAATGCGGAGGCGTTTTGTCGGATGAAACCTACTGCTTATGTCCTCAATACAGCCCGCGGAGGTGTTATCGAAACCGATGCGCTCTACAGGGCGTTTACGGAAGGAGAAATCACTGGCGCGGGTCTGGATGTCTTGGCTGAGGAGCCGCCACGATTCGATGAGCCGCTGCTTGAACTGGAGAATGTTATCCTGACGCCGCACGCTGCGTTTACGTCCGAGGAGTCAATCTATGACCTTGAAACGATAGCGGCGACAGAAATCGCAAGGGTATTAACGGGGCGGATGCCTGAATCGGTGGTTAACCCGGAGGTCTTGAGTAGCCCTGCGCTTCGTGCCAAAGCACTCGCTCAGGGGAAGTAATCTGTTTGAGGAAAATAGTGATGAAATCTTTCAAGGGGGCAACAGTCTTAATCACAGGTGCTTCGTCTGGCATTGGTGAAGCGTTTGCCCATAACCTTGCCAATCGAGGGGCTAATTTAATCTTAACTGCGCGTTCGGAGGATAAATTACGTCAAATTGGCAGCGAATTATCAGAAAAACACCAAATCGAAGTCCATGTGTTCCCCGGAGATCTCAGCCGCCCGGATATGCCCCAGCGACTGTTTTCGCAGGTCCAATCCGCATTGCTATCAGTCGATGTGCTGATCAATAACGCCAGCTTTGGGAAGTGGGGAAATTTCCTGGAATACGATTATCAAACCTATCAAGATATGCTAAATCTCAATATCAACGCACTGGTGAGTTTGACATATCTCTTCCTTCCTGAAATGCTGAAGCAGAGGGACGGCGGAATCCTTAATGTCGCGTCAATAGCGGCATTTCAGCCACTCCCTTACATTGCTGCGTACAGCGCAACGAAGGCATTTGTCCTCAATTTCTCCGAAGCACTCTGGGGCGAATATCACGAACGCGGCTTGACGGTTCTTGCACTTTGCCCCGGCAACTCGTCAACAAATTTCGCTGAAGTTGCCAATGCTGACGTAACAAAAATGCCCAGGGCTGAAACGCCCGAGAAAGTGGCTCAAGTTGGTTTGGAAGCCTTCTTGAAGGAACGAAACTATGTAATCCCTGGCAGAACAGGCAACTATCTGTTGGCAAATTTATCCCGCCTGCTGCCGCGTCGCCGGGTGATCAAGACGGCGTTGGGTATGTTAAAACCGAACACTTCCCCAGAGAAGAGTTCAAAAATAATGGGTTGACACTTTCCTAAATTAAAAGAGACAAGCGGCAGATCCACTTGTGGCTCGCCCCCTCGCTTCCACAAGAGGCACCCACAAATCCACTTCCCACGCAGGTTTACCAACTTATAGGTAATAGTAAGCCAATTCTGGGGGGAGAATCGCAAAACGTAAGACCATTTGTTGATTCGCTGATTTATTAATAATGATGACTCTTGACACCTTTACTCTCACAATAGGGGTATTCAGGATGATCACCCCAACGAACAGTCTCTAAGTGTTCAATACAACTCTCTTGATCCGAAAATCTTTCTACTGCATCAAATAGATTCATGCGTAACTCCTTTATTCATGCGGGTTTGAGAGAGTTCAGATTAACACGATTTAGAGATTTTGTCAAGCCTAAAATTGATAACTGCGTTTAATTTTTGCCTTTGTTTACAAGGAAACAGCATGCTGGGGTTTTCGCCGTGGCGTAGCGCGTTGATTGGAATCTCGATCGAAGCCCACGGGTCAAATCGGGGGCTCTTCACCCATGTAGTCTTTGTTTTCGGCCAAAAGCACTGTATTTCAACCTCTTCACCTTTCCTGAGCCGAAAATCGCCCGACTCGACGAACCGCGTGCAAAACGCACTCGCGCCGACTTGCAGCCCGTTGAGCTCATAGGGTGGTGGCGGTGAAAAAATCAGGCCACAATTCGGGGGGAGGCGGTTACTGACATCGGCACGAACGTGCCAACGGCGGATAGTTGAGCGGGAGACCTTAAAGTGACGCGCCAATTCTTTCTCGCCCTTAACCCCGTACAGACTCACCAACTCTGAGATCATTTCTTCGGTTAATTCTATTGCGGTTGCCATGTTCTCTCCTTTTGCTTGGGTTTACCTTCCGCGATGAAAAGCGGACTGAAAGGCGACTGACCACCGACCGCTTACACCGCCACCACTAGGCGTACTCCCTGACGTGACGAAAAGCGGACTGACAATCCTCCCTTTGCCGCTCCATAAAGCCCAAATCCGGGATTTGTAATTGTCGCATTGACAGTGGAGATATAAACAATCACCCCGCTGCCTGTCCGGATCATCTCTGGAATGCAATACTTTGCCCCAAGCCATGGCCCACCCAGTGTCACAGCGAGCCCTTCGTTCCATTCCTCTTGAGAAAACTCGATAGCCGGTTTAGTGTAGGAATGGACGGCGTTGTGCACGAGTGTAGTTACCTTCCCGAATCGATTCACCGCTGTTTGAACAAGCCTTTTCCAGGTGTTTTCGTCTGCGTCCGTGATTCGAGTGACCGTCTCTGCGAGCTTCTCGGCACGCCGGTGTGTATTGACAACCACCTTCGCCCCTTCACAGGCAAAGCAATATGCAGTCGCTGCACCAATTCCCCCCCAGGCGGCTCCCGCAACGATTACAACTTTTCCTTTCAATTGCCTCTGCTTCGGAGTCAAGGTGCTCAAGGACCGTAGTCAATTTTGCCATCACCAGCAGATTGCGGATGTTTGTGCCAACATTGATTACACCCATGCGCCCGCCCTTGCGTCTAATGGAGAGATGGGCGCCAATCAGCGTCCCAAGGCCGGAACTGTCCATCATCGAAACACCTGAGAGATCAAGGAGCAGCTTCGGCGCTTCATGGCTGCTCGCAATATATTCATCGACCATTTTTTTCAGTTTAAGGCTATCGGTGTCAACGATCTTTCCGTCGAGTTGGAAGATGATGACACCTTCAGTTCTACGCATATCAAGTTTCATCAGTTTTTCCTCCTGTGTAATTGAGTGCATATACCATTTCGATTCTTGAATGTCGAGCCATCGATTTTGCCTCTAACGGCATGCGTTCTGCCATATATCATATCAACTTTGGAGATTTTAAACAACCATAAATTTCGTATGCGTATCGCGTATTTCGTATTAACTTGACTTTGTTAGATTGAAAGAGATAATCGGCAGATCCACTTGTGGCTCGCCCCCCCAATCTGGCTTACTTTTACCCACAAGTTTTCAACGCCCCCGTCGCACGAGATCTCGCTTCGCTAGAGACTTGTGGGACGCGGCTTCTGGCGATCCCTGAAGGGGGAAAGTGAGAAAGTGGGAAAGTGGAAACCCGCTCCCACGCCCCCTCGTTCCCATGCTCCCCTGCCTGATATGGCTTGGATGAAAAGATCTGGGTAAAAGTAAGCCAATCTGGGGGGAGAATCGCACAAACTCCCCCAGAATTGGGGGCCGGGAGGCGAATGTAACAAAGTCAGATTAATTTGTACGCAATGCGCGATATGTTCTACGCAAGATAATCGTTGATCGAACCGAAGCGTTAACCGAATTGTGAACTATCCCCGCCTTGAATCGCTGTGATTGCGTGGCATGACTGCGAAGTTGCGTGCGCCTTTTGAAATCTCTGAACAGAAGAAAAAGATTTGTGTTGAACTAATAAGGGGAGACGGGTTACAATTGAGGATAACGATAACACCGAAACGTGAAAGGGATGACTGACATGCAATTCTTCTTCATCGAAGACGACGCAATTTCACTCCCCAGGGGGGCCTGGGCAAAATCTCACCGAATTAACGTGCGTTGGCGTGGGAGACCCATCACCGCGTTGAGTCAAGGGGAATACCGCGCTTACCTGTTTCCCGTGTACACCCCGGCGGGATTCGCCGTGACCACCGAGAGCCCGGTGGATCATCCGCACCACAACTCGCTCTGGATCGGCGCCGACCACTTCCACTGCCGCCTCCCCTTCTCCACCGACGCCTATGAGGAAGCGACCTACAACTTCTACGTCAACGACACCTTTCAGGGGCGTGCGCCTGGGCGGATTGTCAGCGTTTCGGTCGAAAGCGCGGAGGTCTCAGAAAACCATCTCCAAATAGTGCAGACGCTCAACTGGCGGGGGCCTTCCGAATGGGGTGCCCCGCAGGGACGCACCCTCGCTATCGAAACCCGGAGCATCGACGTATACCCCGGCGAGGTTGCGAACCTGATTGACATTCGCTCGCAGTTGCGTCCAACGGAGTGGGATATCAGCATCGGGCCCACGCGACACGCCTATTTTGGGGTGCGCATGGTCGAATCACTACGCGCCACGAGTGGGGCAACCCTCATTGACTCTGCCGGTCGTTCTGGCGCCGTAGCGATTAGCGGGCAGGTTTCCGATTGGGTGGACTGTTCGGGGCAAATCGCTGCACATAATCGTGCCGGTGTTGCTTTATTCCCCTATCCCTCTGCCGCTAGTACGCCGTGGCATGTCGCCGATTGGGGCACGATGGGAGTGAATCCATTTGTGCAGAAGGACCGGACGATTAACCGTGGCGAGATGCTGGATGTGGCAGTGCGAGTCGTCGTTCATGACGGAGGCGCAGAGGAGGCGGGGATTATGGAATTGTATCGTGCTTTCGTTCAAACAGACGAGGAAAATTCAACGCGCAAACCTTGACGGGACAGACATTGAGGATATTGTCACAACTGGATTGAATATTCCACACTATATCGCTGTGGATGGAAGCGGCGGAAAAATCTACTGGACCGATGACATCCCATGTATAATCAAACAGGCAAATCTGGATAGAACAAACGTCGAAGACCTTGTCACGGCAGGATTGGAGTGGCAACGGGGTATCGCCGTGGATGTGAAAGGTGGGAAGATATACTGGGCGGATTCTGACAACCAAAGAATCCAACGTGCCAACCTTGATAGCACAAATGTCGAAGATCTCCTCGGGACGCGGAGACCTCCAGCGGGAATTGCCGTTCTTCGTTCTAGGATCGGCCTCACCGAACGATAACGTGGACATAACTTTACGACTTGTGCTAGTTGATATAGGCTATGCGAAAACTAAGTCTTTGATTTCCATAAGCGGTTGTCCTAGACTGCGGTTGAGCAAAACTGCTAAGCTGAACCCCGCTAGCTTATCAATAATTCGGGTCAACATGCCCCAATGATAACGCGCTCTGATTCGACAGAGATGAAACTGGGCATTGAGTTGATTGATGGTAGTTTCAATTCGTCTCCGAATCCGATTGAGATTCCGCCGGAGTTGTGGCGTATGTTGTGACTTCTGATTCTCACGCTTGATAGCGAATAAGCGAATCCCATCTAACTCAAGGAGCATCTCACTCAATGGGTCTGAAATGTAACCTTTGTCTCCAATTATCAGGGGATAATCGCCTGTTTCACACATCGTCGAAAGCACCTCCCGCTCATCAACATTGGCATTGGGTACGGAAAAAGCGAGGGGTACGCCTTGATGATTAGATGAACGCGAAATCCTAAGAATGTACCCAATCCTTTGGTTTCACAATACCCGTAGGTCCTGACACTTGAGAGGCGATGTGGAAGAATGCGTACGCTTAAAGTCACAGAGGGGGACAGGCAAGCTATCGACAATGAAGATGTCGTTTAACGGAAGTTCATCGTTGAGTGCTTGTCTAAGTTTTCTACTTACTTCCCACAGATTACGACGCTGACGATTAAATCGAGTTCACTCAGGTAAATGCGGAAATAGATGGCAGAACTCCTTTTTGACAAGATTATACCAACCCGTTGACTATCAATGCCAACCATCTCACCGACCCAAGCAATGGTTATTACTTCACTGTCGGCTAGGTTGCTATTGGGGACACCCCGATGGGGCATTCCATCGGGGAAATGGTGTTCATACAAATCATCAATAACAATGAAACTCACACTCAGCAAGTCTTCGAGATTCAGTGACGTGATTCCTTCTTGTGCGAAAGCGGCACTCCGCTTTTGACATAACTCCCTTGAAATGCTTCCTCTCTTTCATTCGAGATAAGTAACTTCTCTCAAAGGATAGCACTTCCTTTGCCTTTTAACTAGGTTCTGTTGACATTTGAGTATAAGGTTGTGGCATAATAGAAGAATGATGCCAATAACCTTACCTGATGAACAATGGAATAAGATATACCGGTTTCTTCTTAGTTGTCCCACCATCTATGTTGGCGACGAAGCTGCTACACGCCGCTTCGTCGAAGCAGTTCTGTGGGTGACTCGTAGCGGCGCTCAATGGAGACTTCTACCAGACACCTATGGTAAATCGAATACCCGCTACAAGCGGTTTGCTCGATGGTGCGACAAAGGTATCTTCACACAGATGCACCCCCACTTCGCCTCTGACCCCGATATCGAGTCGCTTATTGTGGACAGCACCATCTGCCGCGCTCACCCGTCTGCCGCGCTCACCCGTCTGCGGCGGGCGCCTTAAAAAGCTGGTGCCTTAAAAAAACGGTGGCACTGAAAACCAAGCATTAGGTTGGTCTCGGGGCGGTTTCAGTACAAAAAATCACATCACAGTTAACGGACTAGGCAATCCCCTAAGAATTCATCTGACCCCCGGTCAGAGACATGACATAACTGAGGCGGAAGGGTTGATAATCGGATATAACAGTGAATATGTGATTGGAGACAAGGGGTACGATTCGGACGCTTTTATCGCGGTTATTGAGGCGAATGGAGCGATTGCGGTGATACCGCCCAAAAGTCATCGTGTTGACCAAAGAACGTTATGACAAACACTTATACAAAGAGAGACATCGGGTTGAATGTTTCATCAACAAGATAAAATGGTATCGTCGTATCTTCTCTCGGTTTGAGAAGCTAGCTGTCCGTTATTTTGGATTTCTCAGCTTTGTCTCCACTCTTATATGGCTCCGTTGAAATGTCAACAGAACCTAGCACAAGTCGTTAACTTTAGAAACCAGTATAAGTCAAAATTGGGGGTATGTATGAAAATAACGGATGTAAAAACGACATTACTGGCCATCCCCCACCTTGGAGGCATTCAAGACGCCACCATCCGCCATATCGCGAGCGGACGTACGGCGTGCTTTGTGCGCATTATTACCGATGCCGGTCTGGAAGGATTGAGCCCCGCGGGAGGCGGACATGCCGCTCAAACACTCATTGAGGGTACTTTCAAGGAATTGTTGGTGGGCCAAAATCCCTTACACATCGAAAAGATTTGGGATGATCTCTTCTGGTGTATCCGGGGGGTTGGGCGCAAAGGGCTTGCCTTCTGTGCCCTCTCGGCTGTAGATGTCGCCCTGTGGGATGTGAAAGCGAAATTCTTCAACGTCCCGCTCTATCAGTTGTTGGGTCCCTCCCTACACTGAGACTGTCCCCGTCTATGGAAGCGGCGGCTGGACAAACTTCAGCGTGGAGGAGCTAGTAGCGGAACAAACTAGCTATGTTGAGCGGGGTTTCAAAGCCGTGAAAATGAAGGTAGGCAAGGATTTCGGCAAAAGTGAACGGGAAGACGTCCAAAAACTGGCTGCTGTCCGTGAGGCGGTCGGGGATGATATTGAGATCTATATTGACGCCAACAACGGCTATTACGCCAAACAGGCGATTTACATGGGTAAAGCCTTCGAGGAATACCGCGTTGGTTGGTTCGAGGAGCCGGTGCTGGCTGACGACATCGAGGGACTGGCAGTCGTCGCCAGGGCAATTGACATCCCCATCGCCACGGGTGAGCACGAATATACCAAGTTCGGCTTCAAGGACCTTATCGCTCGCGGCGGGGCAGACATCGTTCAGCCGGACGTCGGGCGAGTAGGCGGAATCACGGAGTGGATGAAGGTGGCTCACCTAGCGCACGCCTTCAACCTCCCGGTGGCGCCGCATGCCTACCAGTTAATCTACCTGCACCTCGCCTGCGCCACGCCGAACCTGAAGGTGGTGGAGTACCTGGGGACGGCTGAGGCGGTGGACAAAATCGTCTACAAAGAATGGCCCGAGCCCAAAGATGGGATGTGGTCACCCGATCCGGACAAGCCCGGCTTGGGCTTGGATCCTGTTGCCGTAGAAAAATATGCGGCGAGCGCGACTGTGCCACGAGCGCAGTTATAACAAGTCAAAAACCTTCCGAAGATTTGCAACCTTCGGAAGGTTAAACACCATAAGGAGATATAAAATGAAGATTCTACGTTATTGCACCGATAGGGACACAAGTTACGGTATTCTGGAGGATGATGGAACCATCCGCCAATTGGTCAGCTCTCCCTTCGAGGGGCTTGACACGAACGATACAGCCACGCATCTGAACCAGGTGCGCCCACTTGCACCGGTCGAAGCGCCGAGAATCATTGGCGTCGGTTTGAACTACGCTGCACACGCCCGTGAGTCAGGCGCAGAACCTCCCTCTTTTCCGATGCTATTCATGAAACCTTCAACCACAGTTATCGGCCCCGAGGAGGCGATTGTCTATCCCCGGCAAGGCAAAGAAGTACATTATGAGTGTGAACTGGCCGTCATCATCGGGAAGGCAGCCCGGCGTGTGTCGGAAGCGGAAGCCCTGAGCTATGTGCTTGGTTACACCTGTGGCAACGACATCAGCGAACGTGTCATCCAGAAAGGTGAAATGGCTATGGGCTGCATGCTACTTGGTAAAGGATTTGACACCTTCTGCCCGCTTGGTCCCGTCATCGCAACCGGATTGGACCCGACCAATTTCGATATCAAAACTCGGCTGAATGGCGATGTGAAGCAGGATTCAAATACGTCAGACCTTCTGTTTTCCGTTGCTCGGCTCGTTTCTTACATCAGCGAGGCGATGACCCTCCTGCCCGGTGATGTGATTATGACCGGCACCCCGTCCGGAGTTGGTCCTATCGCTCCCGGCGACGTTGTCGAAATTGAGATATCAGAGATCGGCACCCTACGCAACCCGGTGGTCGCCGAGGCGTAAATCGATTTCGGATAAGTTTCTCTCCTTGGGGAGGTCAGTCAGGGGCGGACATGTAACCCAAAAAGCGGGCAGTGATGGACATTGACGCCTACGATAGATCGGATGCGATTTTGTAGCTTGGTGACTTCATCACCAAGCGTTTCGCCCTGCCTGTCCCCCCCTGAAGGGATGTCAGGATTGGATTCTCCCCCGATGGGGCGGAACTTATACCCCCTCTAACTCCTCTTCGGTAAACTAAGAGTCCAAGACTCCGATCTCTGGATCGGATGGGAGAACCCTTGCAGATTGCGGATTGAAAAGAGAAAGGTGAATCAATGAAGATTGCTTACGGCACGTATGCCATGCCAACAGTGCCGTTGGAAGAGGCAATCCCCATGCTTGCCCAGATGGGGTATGATGGGGTTGAAATTTGCATCGGGCCCAAACATATCGGATCAATGCCCGACCAGATAGATTCTGCTCGCCGGAAGAGGCTGAAGGGACTGTTTAAGCAACACAGTATGGGCGTCCCGGCGTTGATGATATTGGGTCATATTCTGGAAGAAGATGGGCAGGCACATCAGGATAATCTTGCATTCATGCGGTGGGCCGCTCAACTTGCCAAAGACCTCGATTTTGGAGAGCAGCCCGTGCTCGCTAGAGGGATCGGTGGCAAGAGCGACTTGTGGGAGGGACAGCGGGACCAGATCGTTCGACGCCTCAAGGATTATGCGCAACTGGCTTCAGAGGAAGGGTTTATCTTAGCCGCGGAAGCACATTGTGGGGCTGCCGTGGACCGGTCAGAGAGGGCGCTCTGGGCGATAGAGGCGGTTGATAGTCCCCTTGTCGGATTGCACTTTGACATTGTCCATTTTTACCTAGCAGGGGAAAAGGTAGAAGATTCAGTCCGGAATCTCCTCCCAATTACAAAACATACCCACATTACCGATGCACGCAAGCATGCGGACGGTACATTCGATCTGCTGCTTCTGGGTCAAGGTGAACTTGATAGCATCACCTACATGAAGGCGATGCACGAGGCAGGTTGGACGGACTTCATCACGCTGGAGGTCAGCGCCCGTGTCTGGTCCAAAGCGGGCTATGCCCCGGTTGTAGCAGCTTCTTATTCCTATAACACTCTGAATAATGCCTTCAAAGCGGCTGGCGTTCTCCGAACTTGATGAAACAAAAAGGAAAGCACAATGAACCAAATCAGCACACCACAGTTGCAGACCGATATGTTGGACGGTATTGCACATCTTTCCGGGGATGAACTGGCGACAATGCAGAAGGCGCCCTATATCCTGCGGGCTCGCGATGGCAAACTCACAGAGATACCGGCGGAGAAAAGCCTGCTGCCTCACGACTCGAAGGGACACTCCCAGGGTGCAAACGTCGCCATGACCGCCAGCGGCGCAATTATAGCTTAAGTGGTCTCAAGACGATTATCAGTGGATCCCAGTCCACTTGAGTGGACTTCAGCTTTGAGCCTGAACTTCAGTTCAAGGCGTCGCAGACCGTCACCGGCTGCTTTTTTGGGGTGCCTGTCTGCTCCTGAAAGAATTGGGGGGCGGGGGACAAATGTAACAAAGTTAAGGCTATGTTCTTAGACCCTGGCGGAAAGAGAGCAAACGGGGACGGGGTAGGCAAGTGAGAGGTGTATACGAAATCTAACTTTCTCCTTTTCCCTTTTACTCCTAAACCGTTCAATTCCTTAAGTTGATGCCTATGGGAGGGGATGTACGATGAACGTTGTAAATCTCTTGGCAAGAGCTGGACGCGCCTTCAACGAAAACCCGGCCATTACAGTGGGGACAGACGTGTACTCCACTTACGGGGACTTCGCGTGTCGTGTGGCGACCATGGCCGGTCAATTCTGTAATCGGCTGCAACTCAAGCCCGGCGACCGCATCGCCCTCGCCATGAAGAATTGCGCACAATTCCTCGAAGTTCTGTATGCCGCTTGGCATGCCGGACTGTGTGCGGTGCCCATCAACGCCAAGCTGCATCCCCGCGAATTCCAGTATATTCTCGAAAACTCCGGTACTCGGTGCTGCTTCGTCACGCGAGACCTTGAAGAAGCTATCGCACCGCTGTCCGATGATATCCCGACACTTGAACAAGTCATTTGTGTCCCCTGCAGCCCCGACTACCGTGCGCTGTTCGAGGGCGATACAGTAGGGATACAGGATTGCGCGCCGGATGACACCGCCTGGCTCTTCTACACTAGTGGCACGACCGGGCGTCCCAAGGGGGCGATGTTGAGTCACCGCAACCTGCTAGCGATGACACTCAGCTACTTTGCCGACGTCGATAGTATTTCGCCTGAAGACTGCATTATCCATGCGGCGCCCATGTCCCACGGCTCCGGGCTGTACAACATCGCCCATGTTGCCGCGGCAGCGAAACAGGTCATCCCCGCCAGCGGTCAATTCGACTCCGGCGAGATTTTCGACCTCATCGCCACGCATGAAGGGGTGTCCTTTTTCGCCGCGCCGACCATGGTGAAGCGTCTGATCAATCATCCACGCAGTCGGAGTGCAGATGCCGCCAACCTCAAGACCATCGTGTACGGCGGCGGTCCCATGTATGTGGCCGACCTGAAACAGGCTATGGATTGCTTCGGTTACAAATTTGTCCAGATCTATGGCCAGGGCGAGAGTCCCATGACCATCACGGCATTGTCGAAGGCGCAGCATGCCAATACCGATCACCCCCGCTACGAGGAACGTCTTGCTTCAGTGGGGGTAGCACATACGATGGTTGAGGTTCGCGTTGCCGATTCGGAAGAGCGCGCGCTACCTCCGGACGAGATTGGGGAAGTACTGGTCAGGGGTGATGTGGTTATGACCGGCTACTGGAACAATCCGGAGGCGACGAAGAAAACCTTACGTGGCGGCTGGCTGCACACAGGCGATCTCGGGACCGTTGACGCGGACAGCTTTCTGACGCTCAAAGACCGATCGAATGACCTAATCATCAGCGGCGGAACCAACATCTATCCACGGGAAGTCGAGGAGGTATTGCTGCTGCACGAAGCCGTCCAGGAAGTTTCAGTGATTGGCCGTCCTGATCCGGAGTGGGGGGAGGAAATCGTCGCCTTTGTCGTAGAAACGGAGGGCCGCGAAGTGACGGAGGATGCGCTTGATACGCTCTGCCTCAACAACATTGCACGCTTCAAACGTCCACGGGCATACTATTTCGTGGATGGTCTGCCCAAGAACAATTACGGAAAAATTCTGAAGACCGAGTTGCGGGGATGGCTCGATCAAAAGGAGTTTTCATGAAGTCCGTATTGACGGCATTAAGCCTTTTCATTGTAATTCTTGCTACCCGAGCCATCTGCAAGAGATGATGAGGACGAAATTGAGGATTTTTGAAGGGAGAAAGCTATGGGAGACCGATTGAAAGACAAAGTTGCGATCGTCACCGGCGCAGGTTCCATCGGACCGGGTTGGGGTAACGGCAAAGCGACTACTGTCCTCTTCGCACGCGAAGGGGCGAAAGTCTTCGCTGTCGATATCAACCTCGCTGCTGCTGAAGGAACAAAAGCGATTATCGATCAGGAAAGTGGTGAATGTACAACCCACAAGGCGGATGTTTCCAGTGCTGAAGAGGTCAGGGTTATGGTAGAGCGCTGCTTGGAGACCTACAGCCGCATTGACATCCTCCACAACAACGTGGGCATTGTCGAGGTCGGCGGCTGTGTCGAGACAAGTGAGAAAAGCTGGGATCGCGTTAACACTGTCAATCTCAAGAGCGTGTTCTTGACCTGCAAATACGTCCTACCACACATGGAACAGCAAGGCGGTGGCGCGATCGTGAATATCTCCTCCATCGCCGCAATTCGCTGGCTGGGGGTGCCCTACGTTTCTTACACCGCTACCAAAGGGGCAATCAACCAACTTACCCAGAGCATCGCAATACAGTACGCGAAAAAGAACATCCGTGCTAACGCCATCCTGCCCGGCCTCATGAATACACCAATGATTGCCAAGTCACTTGCTGACGTTTATGCAGACGGAGATGTTGAGGAAATGATCGAAATCCGAAATAACCTTTGTCCCATGGGAAAAATGGGCGACGCCTGGGATGTGGCTTACGCCGCCCTGTTTCTCGCCTCTGACGAAGCGAAATACATCACCGGCGCGGAGCTCGTCGTTGATGGTGGATTTACCTGTAAATGCGCCTAAACTCATCTTCAACACCTCGTCAATTTTTATTCGATTCGACAAGGTTTACGGTCAAATCATTGGTCATTTGGGAGCTGGTAAGTGGTGATTGGTGAGTAGAAATCTATCACCCACTTTACAATGGCGGCGCTTCGTTCAACTTGTAACGCAAACTCTCAGTTTGCACGACCACCTGTATTGTCTCACTCTGCTTGATCGGGATTGCCAAATCCCGATAGCCGTTGGATTTGGCAATTCAACGGAAGCATCAATAATTTGTCAACATGCCCTAATTTAGTTGCCAAAGTCAAGTTACGTCTTATTTCGGAATCATTTTCCGCACCCCGTTTTCATACCGAACCTCATAGTCGCCGTCCGGTACGGGCAGGGCGCGGATAGCCAGCTCTGCTTGGGTAATCAGGGGTTCGGAGAGGGCAAGCAGTTCATCTAAAGATTCCTGGGGTGTCTTGTCCGTGGTATCAATCGCGATCTTCCGCCCTTTCTGGGTAAAAAGTGACTTTTCGATTTCCTCCTCGAAACGCCGCTTGATTTCTGGAATATCCGCTTCTTTGATAATCTGGTACTCGTGCAGGTCGGCCTGCATCCGTTCACGAATTGCTTCATCACTGGCTGTGACGTGAATGAGGACCACATCAGGCAAACGGGCTTCAAACACCTGCGCTTCATAAATGCGCTGGGCGCGATAGTCGTAGTTCTTGTAGTATGGGCTTTCCGGGTCGTCGCCGTACACGGCTGAATAAACTGCTTCCTCAATATGCCACCCCGCGATCAGGGTATTGGAATAATTCTTGATGACTTCGATATGATACTGGATTTGCATGCGCTGCGCGCGCTCTTTGACATCATCGGGGAAATTCAGCATCAACGCTCGTGATTCTGGACTCAAAGAGGCGTCCGGAAGGGTGAAATGGTCGTCACCGTGCGTGGGTAGCTTGCGCTGACGATAATAGGCATCCAGCAGCTTGATCAGGGTCGATTTTCCAGCATATTCAATACCTGCAAATATACTTCGCATAGCGAAAACTCCTCTTTATCTTTGCGCAGAAGGGTTGGAAGTTGGAGTGGCTTCGCAAACAGACCGTTCCGCTGATTAATGTAACCTGAGTTGTCACCTATAAGCAAATGATACATTGAGGGCGACTACAACTTGATTTACAGCACAGATTATAGCACGATTCCATCATAAGATCTATCACTACTTTTTGTCAGGCACAGCTGCAAGGGAAAATTGCCTGCATTCCGCCCAGGAGGACACCGAATGCGTTCCGAAAAGTTAGAGAATTTCGACCGCCTTTGTATTCACACCGTTACCACCAGACCGTGGTCAATTGAGGAAGCCATCGAAAACTACCCGGCGGCCGGGGTGAAAGGGGTTTCCGTCTGGCGCAACGTCCTGGAAAACCGGGATGCGGCGAAGATTGGTGAGGCGATCCGGAACGGTGGAATGGCAGTCGTCTCCCTGGTTCGCAGTGGATTTTTCACCGGTAAAACCGAAGCCGAAATTCAGGCATCTCTCGACGACAACAGGCGGGCAATCGATGAGGCTGCCGCGCTAAAGGCCCCTATGGTCGTTCTGGTTTGTGGCGCCGTGCCGGGACAATCGATCCGGAGGTCGCTTTCTCAGATAGAAGCCGGCCTGGAAACCCTCCTCCCCTATGCCGAAAAAAACGATGTGAAACTGGCAATTGAACCCCTCCACCCTATGTACGCCGATTCTCGCTCCGCCATCTGCACCATGAAGACTGCCAATGAATTTGCCGAAAAATTCAACTCCCCCTACATTGGCGTTGTTGTGGATGTCTTTCACCTCTGGTGGGACCCAGATCTGGAGGCTGAAATCAGACGTTGCGGAGAAGATGGAAACCTGTTCGCTTTTCACATCTGCGACTGGAAGATGGACATGGAAGATATGCTCAATGACCGTGGGCTGATGGGCGAAGGCGTTATCAGAATCCGGGAGATCCGATCTTGGGTGGAAATCGCCGGGTTTAACGGTTTTCACGAAGTTGAGATTTTCTCCAACCGCCTGTGGGATGGCGATCAAAAGGAACTTCTGGAAAAAATCAAAAGAGCCTATCTGGAATATGCCTGAATTGCGGTATCTGTATGGTAACATAGGGTCGCCACTACGATACCAGAAGAAATTCTATGGAAAGGTATAGGCCAACTTGGAAAACTCTAGGTTGACACAAAGATGGTGGTGTGATAAAGTAGGGTGTACTATAATCTGGGCAGCGCCGGCTCCAAAATGTGGTCGAACCGCTATTACCCACATCTCGGGACCGATTGGCACCAAGGGGAAGCGGGGAAGCAAGCAAGCCATTGACCACCAAGCGAGCAAAGATGGACTCACATACGCAAAAAAAGTCGCCACGAACGGATCTGCGATTATCTCTTCTTGGTATAAAATGGAGGACAAGCACACAATGAAAATCCGTGACATTCAACAAAGCGGACCATATTGTTACACCTACTCACCGTTTCATCCCCCCATTGCAGAAGTAAAGCCCGGCGAAACGGTCTGCATCCATACGGTAGACGCCTTTGAAAATAGACTGACACCCGAAGTGGAACACTTTGCGGATGTCTGTACCTATCCCTTCTTAAATCCGCAAACCGGACCAATTCTTGTGGAAGGCGCCGAGCCGGGCGATACGCTCGTCGTCAAAATCCACACGATCGAACCTACGCGAGACCATGCAGTCACCGGAACGATACCGTACTTTGGGGGACTGACCTCTACGCGGCTAGATCCGACGCTTCAGGGCGCACTTGAGGAACAATGGCTTTTCCTGCCCTTTGAGGAGGGCGGCATCCGCTTCGATGCAAAGCGGGTAATTCCCTACCAACCTTTCATGGGTACGATGGGCGTCGCACCGGAAATTGAAGCCGTTAATGCACTGACACCCGATTATTACGGCGGAAACATGGACTGCGTCGAGACCTGTCCGGGAAACGAGGCCTGGTTTCCAGTATTGGTGGAGGGCGCACACTTTTTCACCGGAGATGCCCATGCGAGCCAGGGCGACGGGGAGCTCACCGGCGTGGCACTCGAAATTCCAGCTAAAGTGACCGTGACCTTCGATTTGAAGAAAGGATATTCGATCGGGTGGCCCCGTATTGTGAGCGATGATTTTATTATGGTGGCTGGCAGCGGCAGACCGCTGGACGCCGCGGCTCGCATTGCTTGGGTGGAACTTATAGATTGGATGGTGGTAGACTACAGATTTGATCGGATGAAAGCCTATCACTTCCTCGGACAGGTTGGACAGATGCGGCTCGGCAATATGGTGGATCCAAAATTTACCATGGTTGCCAAGTGTCCGCAGAAATATCTGTCGTGAGCGGTTGAGAGCGTATCGCTTAATTCGTGAATTGCATAATGACAGGATCTGTGCGTGAAACGTAAAATTTGAAAACTTTGGCGGCTAACACTTTTTAATTCGCTCACATTCCTCCATTTGGCCTGTGATATGTTGTTTACGGTCGCGGAATTAAATCAAAGCTGAGAATTCCCTAGACGAGGTAATGAGTAACGATGTCACGCCCAAAAATACCTGCTGAACTGAAACGGAGCGTTCTGGTTGAAGCAGGGCACCGCTGTGCAATTGACACCTGTAGGCACATTGATGTGGTTATCCATCACATCATTCCATGGGCAAAATGTAAAAGACATGAGTATGAAAATCTTATCGCCCTGTGTCCTAATCACCGTGCTAGGGCGGATAAAGGTGAAATAGATCGAAAATCCCTGCTCTGCAAGGGTGGGGACGATTTCCAATTGACACTGATGTGTCAAATATAACCAGTCGCCTAATTCTCCGCTTTTCACTCAACTGCGTAACTCTAGTATAATCAAAACACAATCTAAAATCTCCACCTTCAGACAACGAGATTACAAAAAACATGCAAACATCCCTGCACAAACTACAAACGCTTCTCCAACAACTCTTCCGTGCAGATGACGCAGACCTCGACTTCGGCATTTATCGCATCATTAACTATCGACGCGACCAGATCCAAGCCTTCATTGACGAGGAGCTCTCCACCATCGTCAACAATGCCCTCGCAAATACCGAAATCGAATCCGCGCGCCAAGAAGTGGAAACTCTGAAAAAGCAAATCCCCGATGGTATGTTAGATGCAGACGGCACCCTCATCAACGAGGCTTTCGCGCAGGTGCCCATTGTCAAGCAATACTTTGGCGCAAAAGAAAAATTGGGATCCCCGCAATCCCGAGATCAGCGCGAAGATGCCGTCTATAATTATCTCTACACTTTCTTCTCCCGTTACTACGAAAGTGGCGACTTCATCCCGCGTCGACGCTATTCCCAAACCGAACGCTACGCCATTCCATACAACGGTGAAGAGGTCTACCTCCACTGGGCAAACCGGGACCAGTACTACGTCAAGAGTGGCGAGCATTTCTTCACCTATCGTTTCAAATCCCGAGGCATCACCGTCACCTTTGATCTCCGCAATGTAGATGTTGAAAAAGACAACGTCCAAGGCACAAAACGATTTTTCATCCCCTTATCCGCTAAGACAATCTATTCGCCAGAAATCGCTGAGATCTCCATTCCTTTTGAATGCCGTCTCCTCACCGAGGAAGAAAAGCTGCGCTACGGCAGACAAAAACAGCAGGATACAATCAATAAGACCGCCGAAAAGCAAATCCTAAAGCGTGTTAGCAGCGACTACAAAGCCCATGCTGCGTTAGATCAGCGCATAGAGCAAATAACCGTTCTTAAAAAACACCTTGATATCTACACCCGGCGCAACACCGCAGACTTCTTCATCCACAAGGACCTCAAGCAGTTCCTCAACCGCGAACTTGATGTCTACATCAAAAACGAAGTTATTCCGTTATCCGATTTTATATTAACAAATGAAAATTTAGGGTGGCTTGAAACGGCGAAAGTTGTTTACGATATAGCCTCCGAAATTATTGACTTTCTTTCCCACATTGAAGAATTCCAGAAACGTCTCTGGCTTAAAAAGAAATTTGTGCTTTCTACAGACTACTGCATCACACTTGACCGCGTTCCGGAAGAATTTTACCCTGAAATTACAAAGAACACTGCCCAACGTGAGGAGTGGGAACATCTTTTCGCTATCGACGAAATAGATCGCGATCTCATCGGAAACCCCGGCTATACCGAACCCCTTTCCATCGCCTTCCTTAAAGCGAACCCGAACCTCGTCCTAGATACCCGTCACTTTGACGATGTCTTCAAGGATCGTCTCTTAGCGCATTTTAACGATATAGAAAGTCAAACGGATGGCGTACTCATTCACGGGGAAAACTTCCAAGCATTAAACCTACTGACAGAGAAATACCGCGAATCCATAAAAGTGACTTACATTGACCCACCTTATAACACGGATGCCTCTGCTATCCTGTATAAAAACAACTATAAAGATTCCTCGTGGCTGTCCCTAATGGCAGATCGAATCACAGTCTCCCGCGAACTGTTGACTGACAATGGTATCTTCTGCGTCGCAATTGATGACGTAGAGGCGTCCAATCTCCGACACCTTCTCCAGCATCTATTCGGCAAAGAGAACGAGCTCGGAATTGTCGCAGTCTGCTCTAACCCAGGAGGGCGTAAAAGACCAAAAGGTTTTGCCCCTGCCCATGAATACGCGATGTTCTTTGGGATAACCGAGGCTTCACAAATCGGTCGCCTTGAATGGACAGAAAAACAACTTGAGAACTATAGAAATGTTGATGAAAAAGGACGTCTTTTTCAATGGAGACCTCTTAGGAAATCTGGTGGGCTTAATGCGCGGCGAGTTGCTAGACCACGCTTGTTTTATCCAATTTTTGTCAAGGATAACTGCATTCGAATTCCCGGAATGGACTGGAATAACACGTCCCGAGAGTGGTGCCTCTTAGAAACGCTGCGACTGGGTGAAGCAGTGGTTTGGCCAATTGATGAAAAGAATGAAGAGATGACATGGGGCTATGAAGTTAAAACGCTCAAAGAAAGGTTAGCATTATCTGAGATCTCTGCGAAAACAGACCGGAATGGCAAAATCTCAATTCGATTTAAACGTTTTCTAAACGAAGAAGGAACCTTGCCGACAACATGGTGGGGTAAAATAGAATACTCAACCAATGAAGATGAGGAGGATGAGGAAGATAACTGGGAAATTCTCAACACAGATCAAACCAAATACTCAGCGACGGCACATGGGACCGGTTTTTTAAAAAATATGTTAGGTGACGCACTTGCATTCCCATTTCCTAAGTCCATCTACCTGCTTGAAGACTGTCTCCGTGTTTCATCACTCAATGCCGGGGACATTGTGTTGGACTACTTTGGAGGATCTGGGACCACCGCCCATGCCACCATCAAACTTAACCGTCAAGATAACGACAAGCGCAAATATATCCTCATTGAGATGGGACACCATTTCGACACCGTTCTCAAGCCGCGCGTCATGAAAGCTGTCTACGCCGAAAAATGGAAGGATGCCAAACCCGTTTCCCGTGAAAGTCGCTTTTCTCACATAATCAAATATCAGCGCATTGAATCCTATGAGGATGCACTTAATAACATTGAGTTTAGCGAACACGAAAATTCGTTCCTCAACAAGTATCTGCTCAGTTATCTATTAGAGAGCGAAACTCGCGAAAGTCCAACGTTCTTGAACGTTGCCAAACTCCAAAACCCGTTCAGTTATCAACTCAACATCATTGACGGACTCCAGACGCAAACGCAGACTATAGATCTACCCGAAACCTTCAACTACCTCCTCGGCATTTCGGTCCAAACTCGCCAATGTTTCTATGATGACGATAGACGCTATCTCGTTTACCGCGGCACAGTCGGACAAAAAAACGTCGTCATTATCTGGCGTAAAACCGAAGGTTGGGGTGAACAAGAATGGGAACGCGATTACCACTTTATTCAAAAACACGAACTAACCAAGGGTGCAAACGAGATCTATGTCAACACAGACAGTATCATCCCAGAAGCAAAGTCCTTAGATCCACTTTTCAAACGATTGATGTTTGACACTGACCGATAATTGCGCTGCTCCGTGCTCCTTTCCTATTTTATTATAAGGAGAATTAAAAATGATAAACTGCTTAAATCTAGCCGCTACGTTTCAGAAACTCTATGAAGATTCTGCAGAGCCCTCCTCTGCCTTTTTGAAATTGGAAATTGCCGTGGGAAATATTTTTCAGATAGATTCCTCCATGTTGCAGAAACTATGTAAAGAACTAAAAGATGGTGTAGGCCTCACTGAGTGTGGTCGCACTGAAGACGTACTGCCTTATGGTATAAGTCGGGATGCAACATTTGAAAACGGTTGCTTGGCCGCTATAATTGAAATACCGAAAGGTCTCAATCTTAGACGACATAGCTATGCATCAACTGATGATTTCATAAAGGCATTTGATAATGGCATAGTGCGGCATTTTTCTATCGGATTAGTGGATGTAATATGCGAATGTAATGCTTGTCACAAATCTCTTTCTAGCAAGTATGAGGAGTGTTGCGAACATTCACTGGGCCTAAAAGTTGCCGATAACGGTAAAGGCACTACCTACAAGATAAAAGAGGGGATTGCCCTATTCATATCCGCTGAACCTTTTCCGGTAACAGAAGACGGAAACATCCAATTGCTCCTTGAAGATTGGGAGTTAGACAAGGCAACCCTCATGGCAGCTAAAATCAGTGCTTTGAGTCAGGCTGGGATGTCAGTTCCTAGTTCAGCTCTTACTTTTTCAAGATCTCATCCTAGGAACCGTATAAGGACTCGGAAATTATAAAATTGCTTGTGCTATGCCCCAAGTAAAGTTCCTGTTTGGGCAGAACCATTCAGTTATTTCGTAGTTTAGATCTCCCACTTGAGATCTTTGCGTGATAGTCTCGATTTCCCGGACGAAACTACCGCGCTCTAGAACGCAAAAAATTGATAACTAAATAGTTCTGTCTTTTTTAAGAGGTAGCGAGATGAAGGAAAACCTCACGGCAGTCATTAGCTGTATAGTTGCAGTAATAAGTCTTTTTAGTGTAATTTTGTTCACGGGGTTACAGTTATCAAGAAAGATAGTAGATGCTTTCAAAATCGAAGTCCTGAGATTGTTCTACTCCGAGCCAACGGCATCTATTTTTCAATGGTGTCGAAAGACCTCAAATTCCGATATTCCTCCCATATTTTCAGAAATAAAGGGATTTTTCCCTCAATACCTCCGCTGGAAATACTGCGAAAGATACTTTGCTTCTGCACTAGCTGAAGTTGAATTGAATTTAGGCAGTGAAAGATATACAAAAAGTATCAATTACGATAAGTCTTTGATTTCTCACAGAAGTCAGATTTTCAGATTCATAGAGAGCCATAAAAAGGAATGTAGAAACGCAATGCGAGGCAAAGACTTCAGTAGTGTACACTGTTTCGTAGATCAGCATTATACAGAACTTTGCAACGCTCTGGTTGATAACACGCATCAAGAAGATTAGGTCCTCCTGATAAGCATAACGCCCCGCTGGGGCTAGATGCAACCTCATAACGCGGAACCTTATTGAAGAAACTGGTTCAAAAAATCCATCATTCAGTCGGCAAGAAGACAATCACTATGCCCAGAAACAATTCACAACGCCAACTTGACAACCACCTCACACTCCACGCATGGCTCAACGATCGCTTCAGGTACAAGACAACGCGCTCCCTCCTCAACGATGTGAAAAATAATGTGGATGAGGGCTTCAATTCAGACGGGCGCTCCTCGATTTACGAATTCCTTATGTTCCGCGCAGAGCCAAATTCTAAAATCGAAGAAGCACTCCCAACCTACGATGCAAACATCAAACGGCACCTAGCCGCCATAAACAACAAACGCACGCAGCCGATTGTCCTCCGCTATTTCCAATACCTCGCTTTACTCTATACCGAAATTTTCTTAGATTGGAAATGCAACAGACCAGCAGAATTCCTACACCAACTCAATGATTTAGTCCAACACCGAAATGACGCGAGAGCCCCCGGCGATGTCATGGATACCCTCTTCACAGCCGACGATCTTGAAAAACTCGCTTTCTGGATGGCAACCGGCGCAGGCAAAACCCTCATCATGCACATCAATTACCATCAGTACCTCCACTACTGCAAGGAGGCGTTAGACCACATTGTCCTCATCACTCCTGACGAAGGGTTGAGTGAACAACATCTTCGCGAACTTGCAAACTCGGACATCCGGTGTGAACGTTTCAACGTTGAAGGCAATCGCCTCGCACGTGCACACAACGCAATGCAGGTAATCGAGATTACAAAGTTGGTAGAGGAAAAGACAGGTAGTGGTGTAAGCGTTCCAGTCGAGGCTTTCGAAGGGAATAATCTCATCTTGGTCGATGAGGGGCACCGAGGCAATCGCGGCGAAGCTTGGCGAAAATCCCGCGAAAACCTCGCCACAATTGGTTTTACCTTTGAATACAGTGCAACCTTTGGGCAGGCACTCGCTGCCGTTAACAACCCAGACCTCGTTGAAGGATACGGAAAAGCCATCGCCTTTGACTACTCCTACCGATACTTCTACGACGACGGATACGGTAAGAACTTTCGCATCCTCAATATTCGCAACGATGAAGAAACCCAAACTGATACGCTCTTTTTAGGCAATCTCCTCAGTTTCTATGAACAGCGACGCTATTTTGCCCAAAACAGCGACGATGTGCGTGCCTACGGTTTGGACTCACCGTTATGGGCATTCGTTGGCAATAAAGTCCAGGCTGTCTATAAGGAAAAAGGCCGCACTCGCTCCGACGTACTTGAGGTTATACGTTTTCTGCACCGGTTTCTAAGCAACGAAAATAACTGGGCAATCCACGCCATTGAGAAAATTCTTGATGGTAACTCCGGTTTATCTGATGAAAACGGTACCGACATCTTCTACAACCGACTCAACTATCTCAAAGAACCCAACGAAAAGTCCGCACGAATATATACTGGTATCCTCAATGAGGTATTCCATACCCAGACAAGCGGCGCATTACATCTCTGCGATATCCGCGGTGCTCAAGGCGAAATCGGATTGAAAACCACCAACGATAGTGACTACTTTGGGGTTATCTACATCGGTGACACTTCTGCCTTCAACAAACTGGTCAAAAACGACAAGGCAGGTATCGTCATGGAATCCGAAGATGTCTTCACTGAAAGCTTGTTCAGGAGCATCAACAAGTTTGATAGTCAGATCAATATTCTCATCGGTGCGAAAAAGTTCATACAGGGATGGGATAGCTGGCGTGTCACGGCTATGGGACTGCTCAACGTTGGTAAAAACGAAGGTCCCGAGATTATCCAACTGTTTGGCAGAGGTGTCCGCCTACGCGGCAAAGACATGAGCCTCAAACGTAGTGCTGCCCTTGAGGGTGAACATCCGCGCCATCTATCACTCTTGGAAACGTTAAACATCTTCGCTGTTCGTGCCAACTTCATGGCAGAATTCCGAAAGTATCTAACCCGCGAAGGTGTTTCGTATGAAGGGCAGATGGAAATGGAATTGCCTATTACACTTAACCCAGAATTTCTTAACTCTAACCAAGTCCCGCGCCTGCCAAGAGCCCCTGCCTATCATGAAATTGCCAAGGGGCAGTGCGTACTCCTCAAACCTGATCTCGCGAGTCAGGTAACACACAAAATGCAAATTATAGACATCATCCAGAGCTATTCACGGGTTGGTATCCAAGAGACCCAAGCCGGACCAGATTCGCAACATATCCCTATCCCCGACGAGAGTTTAAAGTTGATAAACTGGGAATGGATTTATCTTCAACTTCTTGAGTACAAACAGGAAAAAGGATTTCATAACCTTGTTTTTGACACCCACGTTCTCAAAAAAGTTCTCGATCCAAGCAAGGGGCTGTATAAACTCTTTGTTACGGAAAAATCTGTGGTTGAACCGCAAACTTTAGCTGACCTTGAACGTCTAGAAGCACTCGTGCTTGCTATTTTGCGGAAATATATTGCTAAATTTTATCGCTTGGCTCAACAACAAGTAAATACAGACAACATGATCTTGGATACCTTGAAGAAAGATGATCCCAATCTCAATTTCGCTAAGTGGAAAATTAGCTTTCGTACTGAAGATGCAGAATTGATTCAGCAGTTAAGAGAGTATAGTGAGAAAATGAAACGGATAGCAGAAGAAGGAGCTGTCTTCGATCCACCTGTAAGTCACTCGCTCGCAGTTTATATTGAGAACCATCTTTATCAACCACTACTCACGATTAGCAACGCTAATAATTCGTGGAGCACAACGCCACCTGCTTTGGAAGCGAGCGAGAAACATTTTGTCGAAGACCTCCGCGCCTACGTCTTACAACAGTGCGAGGAACTTCTTGCTAAAAAAGAGGTTTTCCTCTTACGCAACCAGAGCCGAGGCAAAGGAGTTGGCTTCTATCGGAACGAGGGTTTCTTCCCCGATTTCATCCTTTGGATTCTTGCCGATCAAAAACAACGTATCGTCTTTATTGAACCCCACGGAATGGTGTATGAAGCTATCAATAACTACAACGATAAAATCTCACTCTACAAAAGACTCCGCGATCTCTCTGAAAAACAACGTTTTCGGGACGAAGGTGTGCACATGGATTCCTATATCATTTCGACAACCGATTGGCCAACACTTAAAAGTAAGCATAATGATATGACTGAGCAAAATTGTAAAGATTTGCATATCCTCTGTCGAAATCCTTTGAGTCCCACTTACCTCTCCCCAATCTTTGAAGAAGTTCCCCCGGAGAACGAGTAGATGGTACTCCCACTAGCAAGGTTTCATAGAATTGAATAAATAAGTTGGGTTATTTGGGATTGAACGACGGACGATTTATAGCACGTCACCCGTGGGTGGGAAATCCCTTTCCCACCCAATCTCGATACATCATGGTGACTTTTCAAACAGGCTCTAAAGATTGTAGTGGCTGCTATAGAAATCTTCCTATTAAGTTGTGTAACTCTTCCTATTGCTATAGGTGATATGACAACTAAAGCGCGAGTCACGACTTTCTTGGAGGCAAACTCAGAATCTACCTTAGGTTATGGACTCATGGAAAGGCTCACACATTTCAGAAGTTATACGAAGTTGGGGACCGCCACAGCAAAATGGATTGACCGTTGAAGGAGACTATTAAATATGCTTGCCAGAGTTTTGAGCAGTGCTGTAATGGGGATTGACGCTTATATCGTCGAGGTCGAGTTGGATATTTCCGACGGATTGCCCGCTTTTGCGACGGTTGGTCTTCCAGACAGCGCTGTCAAAGAGAGTCGAGAGCGTGTCACCGCTGCAATTAAGAATTCGGGGTTCTACTTTCCCACTAACCGAATCACAGCGAATCTTGCCCCCGCCGATGTCCGGAAAGAGGGATCCGCGTTCGATTTGCCGATCGCGTTAGGTGTGATGGCGGCGACCGGACAGATTCGCACTGACAATTTTGAGCGGATGTTGGTCTTGGGAGAATTAGCGCTTGACGGGAGTGTTCGGTCGGTGCACGGATGCCTCCTGATGGCAACCGTCGCAAAGGAGAATCAGCTCAAGGGTGTTATTCTGCCGAAGGCGAATGCGAAGGAGGCAGCAGTCATCAATGACTTGGAGGTCTATCCGGTAGAGTCCTTGCAGGAAGCAGTTGAACACTTGAACGGACAGGGCACCATCCCTCCCTTCCAATACGATATTCGGGAAGCATTTGACCAACATTCAGAGTACCCCGTTGATTTTGTTGATGTCAAGGGACAAGAGCATGTCAAACGAGCGATTGAAGTCGCCGCTGCGGGCGGACATAATCTCATCATGATCGGTCCCCCCGGCTCCGGCAAGACTATGATTGCCAAACGCATCCCGACCATTCTGCCGGATATGACGCTGGAGGAAGCCCTTGAGACAACGAAGATTCACAGCATCATGGGACTGCTGGAAAATGATGTCCCATTGATTGCGACACGTCCTTATCGATCTCCCCATCACACAATATCCGATGCCGGACTGATCGGCGGCGGCAAGTTTCCACGCCCCGGCGAAGTGAGTCTCTCCCATCACGGCGTCCTGTTTCTGGACGAATTGCCCGAATTCCGCAAGAACGTGCTGGAAGTGATGCGCCAACCGCTCGAGGACGGGCAAGTGGCAATCGCCCGTGCTGCTGCATCCTACACTTATCCTGCCAATTTCATGCTCGTTGCGGCGATGAATCCGTGTCCGTGCGGTTTTTTCGGTGATACCAGTCGTGACTGCCGATGTTCACCACAGCAAATCCAAAATTACATTTCCCGCATTTCGGGCCCCTTGCTTGACCGAATCGATCTGCAAGTGGAAGTTCCCGCCGTCAAGTACAAGGATCTGGCCAGTGACTTCGCGGGTGAGCCTTCAACAAGCATCCGTGAACGGGTACAGAGGGCGCGTCACATCCAGCAGGAACGTTTCATGCAGGCGAAAATCTACTGCAATGCCAATATGGAATCCCGCCACCTCCGCGAATTTTGCAAAGTTCAGGACGCTGCACAGGAGCTCCTGCGGGTTGCCATCACGCAGTTGGGTCTTAGCGCCCGTGCGTATGATCGCATCTTGAAAGTTGCGCGGACAATCGCAGATCTTACCGAAAGCCCAACCATAGAGGCGGAGCATGTTTCAGAGGCGATCCAATATCGAAGTTTGGATCGGAGTTTCTGGAATGGGTAAAATCGGGGAGTGTGTGGAGGTTGTTCGGTAAGTAGGTGAGGAGGGAAAAGGTTAAAAATAGGCGGGGAAGGGATTACTCAGTCGGTTCCTCTTTTAGTTTGTATAACAGTCCCCGGCGACTAATTCCTAACAGTTCAGCCGCTTTTGTTCGGTTTCCCTCCGTTAATTCCAATGCGCGACTGATTAACTGGCTCTCCGTCTGTTCAAGGGCTTCATTAAGGATGCCCTTAAAATCGAAGCGGTTCTCCGGAATGATAACATGCACCTTTGCGTCGGCGAAATGAACTTTCTCTGGCAGATCGTCGGGTTGGATAACCTCACTATCGCACATGACAACTGCTTGCTCAATCGCGTTCTGCAATTCTCGGACGTTGCCGGGCCAATCATAATTCATGAGTAAATCTATCGTATCAGGAGCGATCATTCGGAAAGATCGATCATGCTTCTCAGCATACATAGCAAGAAAGTGTTTGGCGAGTAGTGGAATATCTTCCCGACGGTGACGCAAAGGCGGCAGGTGGATGGAAACGACATTCAAGCGATAGTAGAGGTCTTCGCGAAAGTCCCCACCCTCAATGGCTTTCTCAAGGTCTTGGTTTGTTGCAGCGATGATGCGCAGATCCACTTGAATTGGACGGTTATCTCCAATCCGCCGAATCTCCCCTTCCTGAATTGCCCGCAAGAGCTTGACCTGTAAAGCAGCAGGCAATTCGCTGATTTCGTCCAGAAATAACGTACTTCCAGAAGCCTCTTCAAACAATCCCTTTTTGACCCCTGTCGCGCCTGTGAAAGCCCCTTTGGCATGGCCAAAAAGCTCGCTCTCCAGAAGTTCGGCAGGGATGGAGCCGCAATTGATTGGGATAGTCGGGCGATGGCGTCGAGAACTATTATGGTGAATTGCGCGTGCAATTAACTCTTTGCCGGTACCGCTTTCACCGGTAATCAGCACCGTACTTTCCGTATCCGCCACTTTTCGGATGCGATCAAAAACCGCCTTGATCGGCTGGCTCACTCCAATAATATTGTCAAAGGAATATTCCCGATCCAACTGACGTTTGAGATACTTGTTCTCGGCAATTAACTGTTTCTGTTGGATCGCCTTTTCGACGAGAATGAGCAACTCCTCGGCGTTATACAATTTTGTGATATAGTAATACGCCCCCTGCTGCATCGCGGAGACTGCATTCTCGATAGTCCCGTGCGCCGTGATCATGATGAGCGGGGTATCTGGTTGGGCTTGCTTGAGGACACGCAGCACTTCCATACCATCAATGCGGGGCATGCGCAGATCGCAAAGTACCAGATGATAAAGGGACTTGCTTAACATCTCGATGGCTTCGGCGCCGTCCTCGACAGCTTCAACAGTGTAGCCCGCCCGTTCTAAAATAATTGTGAGCGTTTTGCGCACATGAAGTTCATCGTCAACAACAAGGATTTTACGATTGGCTTCCATCGTCCCCCCCTTCCGTCGCTTCAGCCATCGGCAGTGCCTTCAAGTTTCTGACGTTGGGGTATTCAATCGACCAGATCGATTGATCTGCCGGTTCGATTTCAACACTCGATCCAACGAGATCAAGCGCCTCAGGGGACTTGGGAAGTAACACCGTAAACGTACTGCCCTTCCCTTCTTCGCTCTGAACTTCGATGACCCCGCCATACTTCTCGATTAACCTGGCAGACATTGCAAGACCTAGCCCTGTACCGTTAGGCTTCGTTGTGAAAAAGGGATTAAAGATTCGATCACGATCGGCAGTCCTAATTCCGGTACCTGTATCCGTGACGCTGATACAGACAAATTGTGACTCCCTCTGAGATTTCACCGTTAATTGCCCACCGTCAGGCATTGCGTCTGCGGCATTCAGAAACAAATTAATCAATACCTGCTTGAGTCCATCCGCATCGATCTTTACCTGTGGTGAAGCAGCATCGAGTCCCTTTTCCACTGTAATCGCTTTGAACTTCTTTTGTGCTGAAACGAGTGTGAGGACTTGATCGATTACACCATTGACCTCTACCCATTCGATGTAATCTGCGGTTGGACGGGAGAAATTGAGGAGATGATTAATCAATTCACCGATCCGCCGTGATTCGCTCTCAACTGCACGCAAGTATTCGACCCGCTCTTCTTCGCTTTCACCCCCCATCAACAGGATTTGTGCATAAGCCGAAATTGATCCGAGCGGATTGCCAACCTCGTGGGCGATTCCGGAAGCGAGGCGTCCAATCGATGCCAGTTTATCGGCATGGCGGAGCTGCCGTTCAAGAGACTTCCGCTCAGTAACATCTCGCCAGATTTGTTGAATCACTTTCGTTTTACTGTATTCGATGATGCTGGCAGAAACCTCAATGTCAATTCGTCTGTCATCTTGACGCACGAAAGTGAGGTCATCTCGCGTTGCTTCCCCCGTGACTTTGGTGTGCTCAAAGAGCGCTCGCATCTTGTCTCGGTCGCCCTGCGGATATAGCTCCCAGATTCTGAACTGACAGAGTTCGTCGTGTGTATACTTGGTTAATTCTGTTGCTTTGGCGTTGGCATCGAGGATTCGAGCTGTTTCGATCTCGACAAAAAGGATCGCATCGCTCGCCTGATCGATTGCCTGTCGGTACTTTTCCTCCGACGCGGCATGGAGATGCAAGAGTTGGTTGAGATCCTGGTTGGCGAGGTCAAGTTGGCGATTCTGATCTATCAGGCGATCTTGTAGTTTTCCGATGAAAAATCCCGAGAGGGTTAACAGGGCGATTGCGCCGAAACCCATGTACAGGTAGGGGTAAAAGTTCGCGGCAATTTCGGCAGCGATAAAATCGGCGGGTTCACGGGGCGCATCAGCCGTGAAATAACGCACGAGTATGGAGACAGCTGTAGCTGTCACTCCCAGTACCGCCCCGAGTATTGAATAACGTGTTCGTTTTTTCATGGCATCAGTCCGTGAAGCGTGAAACGTGAAAGCTCATCATTTGCTTGTCTTCAGTTCCCTCGCTTCTCATTTCCTTGAGCTAACAGCCTGCGAATAATACGGATGACTGCGGCAACTTGAAACGGTTTCTGGACGACATAGACGGTGCCGACATGCTCTTGCTCACAAAGTAAGTCATTCCAGTAGGCGCTCATTAATATGAAGGACAATTCCGGCTTTTCTTGTTGGATCGCCTGTATTAATTCCAATCCATTCATATAAGGCATCCGAAAATCCGTAACGACCAAATCTATGTCTTGCGTCCGAATTTTTTCCAGCGCCTCCGCCCCATTCTCTGCGAATATGAGATCATACTCGTCGCCGAGGATAATGCCCATAATCTTCCGCATGTGATATTGGTCATCAGCGACTAAAATCTTTGCACGTTTTAACATATTTTCCCTCGCTTCAATTTGGTATTTACGAGTGAGAGCAAACTGTATGCCATTCAATCTGAACCCCAATTACACGGTTCCCGGGCGGAACTGTGAAACCCTGTTCACACCTTAAACGATATTTATGACAGGAAAAATCGTGCCGGCTGCGATTGCCAGATGAATAGATCAGTGTGAAGGCAGGTTCACAGTCTCTGCACTTGTAATTCACACTTGATAAGGCGCGTTTCAATCTCCCTTTATGTAACCCACCCAAGAGAGTGAAGGTAGTTTACTATGACTGTCTTATTTTACAAGACCGCCATCAATTGTCAAGAAAAATGATGGCATAAAATTTGCTTGAAAATTAAGAGCAAATTATCTCACAGAACCTCACTTAAAGTATCTGGGCTGACTTGCCGATTTTATATGCGAAAGGGAGGGATCTCAGATGTCAGAAATTATCGCACAACAAACCGACAACAGCATCATTGCATTCATTCAGCAGATGCAGGATACCAGCGGTTTCAAAGACCTGCATTGGGAAGGTAATTTTGAAGCGTATCTGGACATTGTGAAAGCCAACCCGAAGGTAACGAAGTCCGCCTTTGAACGCATCTACGACATGATTCTCTCTTACGGCTCTGAAGAGGTCACTATCCATAAAGAGAAACTCATCCGCTACCGTTTCTTTGAAGATCCGTTTGATGGCGAAGAAGCTGTCTATGGCTTAGAGAAGCCATTGATGGAGTTGGTCAATACGTTCAAGTCAGCTGCACAGCAACTCGGCACGGAAAAACGGGTTATCCTGCTACACGGGCCCGTCGGCAGTGCGAAGAGCACCATCGTCCGGTTGCTCAAAAAAGGACTTGAAGCGTATAGCCATAGGGATGAAGGTGCAATCTACACCTTTGCGTGGAAACAGTCTGACGGTTCTTATCTCGATTGTTCGATGCACGAAGAGCCGTTGCACTTAATTCCAAAAGAATTTCGGGGGCAGGTTTTCGCAACCTTGAGTAAGGAGAGCGATTTTGACATCAGGGTTGAAGGCGATCTATGTCCTTCGTGCCGCTACTACTACCGCGAAGCCATGCAGGAGAGCAGCGGTAACTGGGCGAAAGCCATGGAAAATGTCAAAGTCAAGCGATTGGTCTTCTCCGAACAGGATCGGATTGGGATCGGGACGTTCCAGCCGAAGGACGAGAAAAATCAGGACTCCACTGAGCTGACCGGGGACATCAACTATCGCAAAATCGCACAGTACGGGTCAGATTCAGATCCACGCGCTTTTAACTTCGATGGTGAATTTAATATCGCCAACCGTGGTATTATTGAGTTTATCGAAGTCCTGAAGCTTGATGTCGCATTTCTCTATGATCTCTTGGGTGCGTCTCAGGAGCACAAAATCAAGCCGAAAAAGTTTGCGCAGACCGATATTGATGAAGTCATCATTGGGCACACCAATGAGCCTGAATACAAGAAGCTGCAGAGCAATGAGTTCATGGAAGCGCTGCGCGATCGAACCATTAAGATCGATATTCCCTACCTCACCTGCCTGTCGGACGAGGTCAAGGTCTACGAAAAGGACTACAACCCGGACAAAGTGCGCGCAAAACACATTGCCCCCCATACCATCGAGATCGCTGCAATGTGGGCGACCTTGACCCGATTAGAGGAGCCGCAGAAGGCGAATCTCACGCTGATGCAAAAGCTCAGACTTTACGATGGCAAGACCATTCCCAACTACACGGAAGATAACGTCAAGGAACTCAAAGCGAGCGTTGAACGTGAGGGAATGGAAGGCATCTCTCCTCGATACATTCAGGATAAAATTTCCAATGCGCTTGTGAACGAGATTAATGAAGGGTGCATCAATCCATTTATGGTGATGAACGAACTGGAATCTGGGTTGGAACACCATTCGCTGCTCACCAACAAGGAGCAGCGGAAACTGTATCGTGATTTGCTCGCCGTTGTCAAAGCCGAGTTTGAGGACATCGCGAAGAACGAAGTCCAGAAAGCAATCGCTGCAGATGAAGAGGCGATTAGCCGCCTGTGCGCAAACTACATTGACAACTTACGAGCGTACACGATGCGCCAAAAAGTGAAGAATCCTTACACGGGCGAAGATGAAGAACCCAACGAACAACTGATGCGCTCCATTGAGGAAAAGATTGATATTCCAGAGAGCCGCAAAGATGACTTTCGTCGTGAGATGATGAACTACATCGGTGCGCTTGCCATCGAAAACAAGAAGTTCGACTACACGACGAATGAACGTCTCAGGAAGGCGTTAGAGCTCAAGTTGTTCGAGGATCAGAAGGATTCGATTAAGCTCTCCAGCCTTGTCTCGCAAGTTATGGACAAAGACACACAGGAGAAAATCGAGGTCGTGAAGAGCCGACTCATCAAGAACTACGGCTACTGCGAGGTTTGCGCAACCGATGTGCTTTCCTATGTTGCGAGCATTTTTGCGCGTGGCGATGCGAAGGAGCAGGTGTGAGATGTAAAAGGTGTTAGGATTTAGGCATTAGGATACTTGATCCCTAATGCCTAAAAAGAGAAAGGACTGACAACATGGTCCGTCGAATTGAAAGAGATCGGAGCCGTTTCCGGCAGATCGTCCGTAAAAATATCAGGAAAGACCTCCGCAAATACATCACCCACACCGAGATGATTGGACGGAGGGGCAAAGATCTGGTCAGCATTCCGATGCCCCACATCGAGCTTCCACGCTTCAAGTTTGGATTGAAGAACACAGGCGGCGTCGGTCAGGGCGAGGGTAGTGTTGGGACGCCGATTGGTTCCGGCCAGCCTGAACCCGGAAGTGGTCAGGCTGGCAACATGCCGGGGCACCATCTCCTTGAGGTAGATGTCAACCTGGAAGAGCTCGCAGAGCTCTTGGGAGAAGAACTTGAACTCCCCAACATTCAGCCCAAGGGCAAGAAGAATATCGTCACCAAATCGGATCGGTACACCGGGATCAGCACGACGGGCCCCAAGAGTTTGCGGCACTTCAAGCGCACCTACCGCGAAGCCCTCAAACGTCAGGTGATGATGGGCGATTATGATCCTGAGGATCCGGTAATTGTCCCCATCAGAGAGGATGAACGTTTCCGCACCTGGAAGGAGGTCTTGAAGCCGGATAGCAATGCCGTCATCTTTTACATGATGGATGTGAGTGGGAGCATGGGCGAGGAACAGAAGGAGATTGTCCGAATTGAAGCGTTTTGGATTGATCTCTGGCTGCGTTCCCAATATAAAGGCATCGAAACCCGCTATATCATTCATGACGCAGAAGCCCGTGAGGTCGATCAGCACACATTTTATCATACACGCGAAAGTGGTGGGACCCGTATCTCTTCAGCGTATGAACTCTTTCATAAGATTATCACGGCGGAGTACGACACTTCAGACTGGAACATTTACGGCTTCCACTTTTCCGACGGGGACAACTGGGGCCACATGGATAACGGTTACTGTTTGCGTCTACTCACGGGCAGGATACTTCAGTACTGCAACCTTTTCTGCTATGGACAGGTAGCAAGCGCATGGGGGAGTGGCGATTTTCTGTATTTCTTAGACGAGAATTTGCGCCGTGTAGACAACTTCGTCATGTCGCAAATTGATAGCCGCGAAGATATTTACGATTCGATTAAGGTGTTTCTCGGGAAGGGAAAATGAGGAAATGGGGAAATTGGAAGGAGAGGAAGGACGAAGGATGGGAAAGTCGTTATACGCAATACACATCACATTTTACGTTTCACGCGATTGTAACATTCCGAAATTGATGCGGGGGCAGAGCAAATGAACCTGACGCCAGAACTGGAAGAAGCGAGAAAACGAATCGAGGAATATGCGAAGGAATATGGTCTCGATTTTTATGAAACCATTTTCGAGTTCGTTGAATTTGATCAACTCAACGAAGCGGCGGCTTATACCGGTTTTCCAACCCGTTACCCGCACTGGCAATTTGGAATGCAGTACGAGTCACTCTCCAAAGGGTATCAATGGGGATTGGAGAAGATCTACGAAATGGTGATCAACAATGACCCCTCCTATGCATACTTGATGAATAGCAATAATGTTGTTGATCAGAAGCTCGTGATCGCTCACGTCTACGGTCATGTGGATTTCTTCAAGAATAATCTCTGGTTTGCCCACACCAACCCCAAGATGATGGACGAAATTGCGAATCACGCAACACGCATTCGTCGCTATGCCGACAAGTACGGCGAGGAAACGGTTGAGGCGTTTCTGGATTGGTGTCTTTCGATTGAAAACCTGATCGACCCCCATTCGGTTCAGATTAAACGCCGCGATGAGAACTTCAACCTGCACTTTGATGACGAAGAGGATGAAGAACAGATCGTCCGTAAGCTCCAAAGCAAAGACTATATGGACAAGTTCATCAATCCCTCAGAATTCATCGCGGAGCAAGAGAAGAAACTTGAGGTCGAAAAACGCAAAGCCAAGAAGTTCCCGGAGAACCCGGAACGCGACATTCTGCTATTTCTGATTGAACACGCCCAACTGGAGAACTGGCAACGCGATATTCTCTCGATTGTTCGGGAGGAGAGTTACTATTTCTCACCCCAGGCGATGACGAAGATACTTAATGAAGGATACGCGTCCTTTTGGCATGCGAAAATCATGTCAGAGAAAGTGCTGGAAGCCGCTGACGTTGTTGATTACGCCGACCACTTTTCAGGTACTCTTGCAACCGGTACGGGGCGGATCAACCCATACAAACTGGGCTACGAACTGCTCAAGGACATCAAAGAGCGATGGGACAAGGGCAAGTTTGGGAAAGAGTACGAAGCGTGTGAGGACTATCAAGCCTTAGAGAATTGGGACAAAAACCTGGGACTCGGAATGGAGAAGATCTTCGAGGTGCGCAAACTATACAACGATGTCACATTTATCGACGAATTTCTGACCCCCGAATTTGTCCGTCGTCACAAAATGTTCACCTACGAGTACAACCGTCGCACAGGAATGTACGAGATCGCCAATCGCAGTTTCGAGGAGATCAAGAAGAAACTGCTCTTTAGCCTGACAAATATGGGACAGCCATTTGTCTGCGCGAGGGACGGTAATTACAAAAACCGCGGTGAGCTTTACCTCACCCACCAGCATGAAGGAATGGATCTCGACCTGCGCCCCGCCCTGGATACGCTGCGAAATATTCAGCGGATCTGGGGACGTCCAGTTTTCCTGGAAACGGTCGAAAATAGGAATCGCAAACTCTTTCGCTACAATGGAGAGGTCTTCACCGTGCTGACGTAACGTGAAGCGTGAAATGTGAGAAATTCACTGGGGATTTTAACCATCCCAATGAAGTATATCTTCAATCAGTTATCCAAATGAAAGGGAGGATTCCGTCATGATAAGCCATCGGCTAATCAACCAAATTGATCAACTCCGAGAAGCATTTTCAGCTAAAGATGATAAAGCACCTATTCTGATCTCGGCACAGTCCGATACGGTACGAATCAGCACACGGCTTGCTGACTGCGATCGCCTGGGGTATCTACTGACCGCTCTGGAAGCTGAACAGATTGATGCGGATCGAGAGGGCAGCCCAAAGGTTGATCCACGAGAAATCGACGATCAGATCAGTATGCTTGTAGGACGAATCACTTACCTGACAGAAGGGTTGATCCTTGTCGAAAAAGCGGCGGATCTGAGTCGCGTATTGATACGGAGTGCGAAACCGGAGCAGCGTGCGGACGGCACCTATTACTATGAATTGACGCTGGAGCCGGGAAAATCCATCGGCTTGAATCGTCTGTGTTACAATTTTGAAACCCGGCGGCGGACAATTGTGCCGTTTACGCTTTCAAAAGAGGTCTTTGAGCGACTGGTTGATGAGCTCGAGGAGATTCTTTGCGGAAAAGATAAGGAATTCATAGATGAACTGCCCCAGCGTTTTAAGGAGTCTCCATTAGTCTGGGACGCTGAATACTAATGCACATCATCACACGTGACCGAATCGTCTACAGCTTCAGCCGTGACCATCGCCCGGTGCGAGAAATCGATCCAGGCGACAAGATCTGCTTTGAGACCTACGATGCGCGAACCGGCACAATTCGGAGCGAGGGTGACCTTCTCGATCGCCCCCACCCGCGCGGCGCAAATCCTGCAACGGGTCCCGTCTTCATGTGTGGCGCAGAACCGGGAGATACCCTTTGCGTCGAGATTATGAATATTCAGCTCGCATCACAGGGATTCATCGCCGTCAAAGCCGGCACAGGAAACTTAGGTCATCTCGCAGACCGTTACGTAACGAAACTCATTCGCATTGAAGGCGATACCGCCTACTTCGATGATCGCATCCACTTTCCGGTTCGCCCGATGATTGGCGTCGTCGGTACTGCGCCCGCAGAAGAAGATGTACCAACGCTCTACCCTGGTCCCCACGGCGGCAACATGGATCACAACGATGTGAAGGTTGGATCTCGCGTTTACCTGCCTGTGTTTGTGGAGGGCGCGTTGTTTGGTCTCGGGGATGTCCATGCTGCAATGGGCGATGCGGAGGTCTCCATGATAGGGATCGAAATCTGCGCCGAAGTCACCGTGCGCGTAGAGCTCATCAAGGGCGAAGCGATCTCTCGTCCGTGGATCGAGACAGCGGATTCATGGATTGCCACCGGAGACGCCCCAAAACTTGTCGATGCCATCACCATTGCTTGTGAAGAGATGGCGAAATTCCTCCAACGCAAACTCTCCGTTTCTTTCGAGGAGGCTTACCTGCTGATGAGCGCCATCGGCGATGTGCGAATCGGTCAATCGTGCGATCCGGATCGCTTTCCCGCCACAATCCGAGTTGTCTTCCCCAAAATTAACGCAACCTAATCCGCCACCCTATCCTGAAATTCCTTGTCCACACCACCATTCCGTTGTTTTAGTCTTTATTCAAGCCCAACGAGTTAGCAAGCGCCTCCAGTCTTTGCCAGAGCGCATCGGTAATTGGAATGCCGTCTCGCTCTCGGACGGCTTGCGCCCGTGCCTCGAGATCGCCCGGGATTAGCACCTCCGCAAAACCAGGCGCCGGTGGAATTGACCGGATGCGATTTCCTAAATCCTTCATTCGCGTCGAGTAGTCTGTCAAAGACTGAAACAGATCCGCCTTCATGACCATCATGGTGACGCCCGAATGGCGGAAAATATGCCCGCCTCGTTTTTCTTCTTCCGAAAAGGCATCCGCTCCGGATAAGATCCGTCCGAAGAACTCCACTGCCAGCATCAAAGCATAGCCTTTGTGCCCACCAAAAGGCAGAAGCGAGCCACCATCAAGAAAAGCATTTGGATTCGTGGAAGGATTGCCGTCTTTGTCAACGATGCTGCCAGGTGGAAGTTGTTCGTTTTTGTCTCTGGCAGTGAGGACTTTACTCCCGGCAACTACCGTCGTGGCGTAATCGATGACCATCGGCGGGCCATCACCGACAGGGAAACCCATGCCAATTGGGTTAGTGCTCAAAACCGGTTGGCGCCCACCGTAGGGAACGGCGACCGGCTTTTCTGCACCAAATCCTCCAGCCCAGATTATTGATAGCATTCCTCTGGATGCTGCGATTTCGGCGTATTCACCAAGGCGACCAATGTGGTTTACCTGAACAACACTTACGACTGCTAAATTGTGACTTTCAGCCTTCTCTATTGCGACGTCCATAGCATATTTCGCCGTCACATGTCCAAAAGTCCAGTTGCCTGCTATCAGTGCGCTAGTAGGGGCTTCTTGCAGGATTTCGGGCCAGGCCGTGGGTACGATTTCACCCGATTGAATCCTCTCGACATAGGTTGGCAAATGAAGGATGCCGTGCGTATCAACACCACGCAGGCTCGATGAAACCAGGGCTTCTGCGACGCGGTTAGCATTACGCGCATCAGCTCCAGCGGCTACCAGAACATCGCGGATAAGCTCGTCAAGCTCAGTGGCTGTCTTTATGACCATTATAGTTCCTCCTCAGGTAAATACTGATTGCTAGCAGGATAAGAGTTCGTCTCCAACGTTGCATTATCATAACTATAGCATGTATTCGTGAAGCAATCAATGGGAAATAAGATCCACGCATCCCTTCCAGCCTCTACCACTCGCCTTGCAAATGTGCTATATGAGAGAATACCGTGAAAATGATACGAAAGGATAACCGATTTCGCGTCGAAGGGCAAGGCATTTGTCTCGATTGGCTGGCCGATACCCGTGCCAATTGCAAGAAACCGGCGAGTGCATAAAAGTCTCGTATGGTTCGTGTTGTGCCAAGATAATCGTATGCGAGGATAGGTCAGCCTGCAATTGACCTGAAGTCGGCCAAATGCCTTATGATCCTGCTTTCCGTAATGTGCAATCTCCACGCTCCAGTCAATTTAAGTTGGAAAGCCTTTGCGTTAAAAGAGAAGGCAATCTGTAAAATAAATGATGAAGGGTACTGTAGAGCCCCGATGGATCGGGGCAGGCTCTGCTGCGAGTCTGTGACTCAGATCGATCCCCTTTTTTTCATTTGCCCCCAGTTATAGCTGTTGGGGTGTCTTGCTTACGGATTGCTCTTTATCACTTATCAGAAGTCGGGCTATTGATGGGCAAAAGCGTTCAATACCAAGATAAAGACCGATTCGCTGATAACGGTGATAAAGCGCGTTGTATCTCAGGCGTGGGTTGGCTTCTGTCTTTCTCCCTTTTTCTCGCTACCGATTTGCAGCGGAGATATCGTGTCGGTCAGTTATTCTCAATGTTTCTCACCGATATAGCACGTCAAACCCCGTCAACTCACGCTCCTTGAAAAACTGGGGGTAAATGAAGCGCGCTGTGCAACTTGACAGACCCACAACACGGCGACTACTACGGATACGGACGGTACGACTACAGTAAGTACGGTTATTACGGACGCTATCGGATAGCGACTCCGATTATTACGATTCCGGTGATGAAGAGGATAGGGACAATAAGGCAAAAAGGTAGGCAGACAAGGAGACAGCGAAAGGAAAGAGGAGGGGAAGAATGGAGGGAGGGAAATGGGGTCAGAGGTTCAGGAGTTCATAGGTTCATTTAGGCATTACTCATCACGTTTCACGTGTTACGACTGATGTTTCCCTAAACCCGCCGGTGGAATCGCTTTACCGATCACGCCCACAAGCACAATCATCGTGAGTAAATAGGGAAGACTGTTCAGCAACTGAGACGGGATTTGCCAGCGATTGGCGAGTTCCAAAGCACTTGCAAATCCGAACAGCAGGCATGCAACGCCAGATCCAAATGGTTTCCACTTCCCAAAAATGACTGCCGCTAAGGCAACGTATCCACGTCCGGCAGTCATTCCTTTTGTGAAGTAATGCGCTTCAGAAGCTAAAAAACACCCGCCAGCCGAAGCCAGAATTCCGCTTATCATGACCCCGATATACTGGTGCCTGGATCGACTCAGCCCGAGCGCATCTAATGCTTCTGTTGACTCACCCGCTGCACATAAGCGAAGTCCCCACACCGTTTTGAAAAGCAAGATCTGACTCACAATCACGAGGCTGAATGTCAGATATACAATGAACGAATACGATCCAATTACGGGTAAATCCCAATGGCGCAATCCCTCCACCCGCTGAGAGGTAGCTTGGCGTCCAAGGAACTCCGTAATACCAATCGCCAGCAGGTTGATTGCCACCCCGCTGACGATCTGATTGGCGCGAAAAGCGATGGACGCAATTGCATGAAACAGCCCCAGTGTACTGCCAAAGCTGATGCCAATGATTAATCCGATCCATGGGGAAGCAAAGGTATATGTGCCAAACACATAACCATACGCCCCCATAAGCATTATACCTTCGAGCCCAATGTTGACCACGCCAGTCCGCTCCGAGTAGATACCGCCGAGCGCCGCCAAAGCCAATGGCGTTGACATACGAATTGTTGCTGGGATAAGTTCGAGGATTATCATGCCGTTCTTTTACTGAAACCTTCCGCGCAGATGAGAAGTAAAATGAGGACGCCCTGCATAATCACGAATAGCTCCCTCGGTACATCCATTAAAATTTCAATATCCAACGCCCCCTTGTTCAACGCGCCAAACAAGATTGAGGCAAAAAGAACACCGGTAGGGTGGTTTCTGCCAAGTAACGCGACAGCAATCCCCGTAAATCCGAAGCCGGGCGAGAAGTTGTCGAGAAAACGATGACGATAGCCCATCACATCCCATATTCCCGCAAAACCAGCGATTGCGCCACTCAAAGCCATCGTCCAGACAGTCACACGGCGGACATTAATTCCCGCATAAGTCGCCACTTCTGCTGCATTGCCAACCAGCCGAATCTCATATCCCCATCTGGTGCGCGTCAGTAAAAAGTGAGTCAATCCAATCAGTCCGAAGGCAAGCAGCAGGGTAACATTCAAAGGATTACTTGACGGAAGCATCGGCAAGAAAGCGGCGATTCGCGGCAAACGCGCGGCTTCATGAATTGGAGAGGTTTGCGGAATCATCTGATTCGGCTCTTTATAGACCTGGGTGACAAGGTAATTTGTCAATGCGATTGCGATAAAATTCATCATAATTGTGTTGATAACTTCATGTACACCGTATCGCGCTTTCAGCATGCCCGGTATAGCTGCCCACAGCGCCCCCGCAAGCATCGCAGAAACGAAACAAGCAGGTATAATTAACCAAGCGGTTGTCCAATCGATATGGAAACCCACCCATGCTGCGGCAAACCCCGCGACATAGAGCTGTCCCTCACAGCCGATATTGAAAAGTCCGCACTTAAACCCGATCATGACCGCGAGTCCAGTAAAAATCAAGGGCGTCGCATTAAATAGAACGTAGCCGAAATCATTGAGACTGCCAAATGCACTCCACCAAAAGGTGCGGTACACTTCAAATGGACGCTCGCCCACGAACCAGATTAAGACACCGCCGAGAAGGAATACAGCGCAAAGCGCAAGCAGATTTGGCAAGAGGTGACGTGAGCCATGAAATGTAATGCGTGATGCGTAAAAAGCGTAATGCGTGATGCGTAGCGCGTAATTTCCAAACTTCCTCATTTCTGCCTTCCTGCTTCCTCATTTTCCATAGCCCTATCGTCTCATAGTCGAACAGATATGTCAATAGAATTCTGAATACTAAAGTGTTTGCAAAAAAATCCCAAATCTGACATAATAATTTCACAAATCTCAAGCTGAACTGGAGTATCCTTGAAAAGGTTTCAAACCCTTTCAAGGTTGGATTATTTCATGAAAAGGAGAATCAACCATGAATATTAGAACGAATAAAATGAAGGGTAAACTCAAGGCCGGCGAGTTGGTGTTTAGCGCAAATGTACGCCTTCCCGAACCAGGTCTTGTCGAAGTGCTGGGCTATGCTGGCGTAGATTATGTCCTGATTGACGCTGAACACGGCTCCATCGGTTGGACAGAAATGGAGCGGATGATCCTCGCCGCCTATGCTGCGGACACAACGCCGATTGTTCGTGTCTATGAGAACAACGAAGCGATGATTATGCGTGTGCTCGACATCGGTGCAATGGGGGTGCTTGTCCCGCACATCCGCAGCGCCGATGATGCCCAGCAGGTAGTCAACGGTGCGCTCTATCCGCCGCAGGGCAAGCGCGGCGTCGGTCCAAGTCGAGGAATTAAGTTTGGCGCCGTATCAGCGTCAGATTATTATGCAAACATCAACAACGAGGTTTCCGTCTCATTGATGATCGAGGATGCCGAAGCGATTGACAATATCAATGAAATCGTGGAAGTCGAAGGTATTGATGTCCTGAATGTGGGGACGAGCGATCTTGCGGCTTCGCTGGGGGTGCCAGGACAGCCATTGCATCCAAAAGTTGCCGAGGCGTCTGAGAAGGTGCTTGCTGCCGCAGCGCGAAAGGGCATCGCTGTCGGATATCCGACACGCAGCATCGAAGATGGCTGCCAAGCGATAAAACGAGGATTCTGCGTGTTGTCTTGTGGTAACGCGGCGCCGCTACTGTACCAGGCCGTCCGAGAAAATTTGGAGGTATTGCGAAGTGCAAAATAACTTAACTTCGACTTTCGGAACGAGCCTGAGCTCAGGATATACGGGAGATCTCAACACTCCCGATTCCGATATTCGGGAGACTCCTACTTGTTATTAAAGTTTGGGCAATTCTTGATAAAACGGAATCTTGTTGGGACGGGATTATGCCGCCGAATCTAAAGTGTCTAAAATGTTCTAGAGTTGAAAAACAAGATGCACTTTCTCCCTATCTTCTCTGGTCTGAATCACCGATTTTTATCGGAAGGTTCAATCGGTTCTGAATCTGCGTCGTGTGTTTAATCCGTGATTCAGACAACAATTATGTCCCTCCCTCATTTATTTTCGGGGATCAATCCCCTTTGTGGGTTGACTCACTTTAGATCCTTTAGTATACTTTAGTACACTTGTCCAAACTTTAGTAGTGTTTACGGGCATTGACGAAAACTTGTATCACTAACCCTACAGTGTCATTCTGAATACCATGACATCAAATCTCAATCCAAAGGATCTGATTCTTGCGCCTGAACTCACGACGGATGCGGTTGATCAGATTCTCAAACCGTACGGTTTTCAAGATCTCCGTCGGGTGGCGCGGAACCTGCAAAATCTTGCAGGCATATCGCCATATCGAGAGGCGTTTGCCGAAATTGTGGGTCATCTCTTGAGCGCAGCGGCGGACTCGCCGGATGCAGAGGGGACTTTGAACAATTTCGAGCGTTTTGTCGCTACGACGTTTGATCGCATCTGGCTGTATCGTCTGCTGCATGATGCGCCTTTCCTCTTGCGAATATTATCAACCTGTTTCGGATCGAGTACCTATCTTTCAGATATTCTGGTGCGCAGCCCGGAGTACTTTTACGAACTCATTGATGCTAGTGTGATGAGTACCCCGAAGGATCGCGCGGCGATGTATCGTGAGCTATCTCACTCGGTTCAATTATTTCGTACGGTTGAGCAAAAATTGAACGCCCTCCGTCGCTATAAGCGGAAGGAGAGTTTGCGAATCGGTTTGCGCGATCTGCTGGGCGACGCCGGCGTAGAAACAACTACGCGGGAATTAACAAATCTCGCTGAGGTTACATTGCAGGTCTGTTATGGAATCGGCATGGCTGAACTCACGGCAAAATTGGGAACGCCGTTAGCAGAACTCCCGAACGGCGACAAGGTTCCAGGTACGTTCGCTATGATAGGGATGGGCAAATTCGGAGGGTATGAGTTAAATTTTAGCTCGGATATCGATGTGATGTTTGTTTACTCACACGAGGGGAAAACCAATCAAGGGATCGAGAACAACCAGTATTTCGCCAAACTCTGCGAGTTCATTATCAAAGGGATGAGCGAAGTCACCAAAGCGGGTTATGTTTTCCGCGTCGATGTTCGTCTCCGCCCGGAAAGCAGCGTGGGAGTCATTGTCCGTTCCATTGATAGCTACGAAGCTTACTATGAAGGTTGGGGCGAGATCTGGGAGCGACAGGCGTTGATTAAAGCCCGCCCTGTCGCCGGTGATCCGGAATTAGGCGAGCAGTTTATTCGCACTATACAGCCATTCGTCTATCAGCGATACTTGGACGAATTTTCAATTGCTGAGATCAAGTTGAACATTCGCCAGACGAAGGCACGAATTGAGCGCAGTCTGCGAGAACAGGGAGACGATGTGGGGGCGCATGTCAAACTCGGTATCGGCGGTATTCGTGATGTTGAATTTACCATACAATGTCTCCAATTGATTCACGGTGGTCCCATCCCAGCGCTGCGTAATCGCAATTCGTTGGAAACCATAGAGTTGCTCTGCCAGCATGGAGCGCTGAATCAGACGGATCGGGATGCCCTCGCGGAAGCCTACCGTTTCCTGCGGATGGTTGAACACCGAATCCAGATGGAAGCCGATTTGCAACGCTATTCCCTCCCTTCAAAGGAGTTGGCGTTGATTAAACTCGCCAAACGGACCGGTTATCAGGATACAGCATCGGCATCCGCTCTCGAGGTGTTTCAGGCGGATTACACGCGACATACATGTGCAGTTCGCTTAATCTTTGAAAAGATCCTTACCACATCCCAATCGGAGATCAGGAGTGAGGTTGATATGGCATTACTGCTCACAACAACAGAGCCGGGGGTGATACGCGACGTTCTGAAGCCCTTCGGATTTGCTGATGTGCGTGAAGCACACCGACGGTTGAAGCTGATGGCAGAAGGTCCCGATGGTGCGCGTTTTTCCCCGCATGTCCGTCGGCTCTTTGTCGACCTTGCACCAACCCTACTGCGTTTCTCAGGTGAATCTCCGGACCCGGACATGGCGCTTCGCTACATTGAGGATTTTGCAAGCAAAGTGGGAGCGCGTAGTTCGTACTACACGATGTTTCGTGAGAAACCATCAATCCTTGAGTTACTGACGAAGCTGTGTGGAACGAGTCGTTTCTTAGCTGAGTTGCTGATTGCGCACCCGGAGTCCTTTGATGTGTTGACAGCCCCGGCGGTGATGGACAGACCCAAAACCTTACCCGAGAAATACATGGAAGCACTTCAAGCAACTCTTGATGGCACTGCTGATCAAGTTTTTCAGGCGTTACGGCAATACAAAAATGGCGAAGTCCTGCGAATCGGCATGCGAAATATCCTGAAGCAAGTTGAACGGAGTGAAATCCCGAAAATCGGGGCAGATCTGTGGACAACGACGACTGAACTCTCCGAACTTGCAGAGGCGACACTGCGGTCAATGTATTCCCACATCAATGCAGAGTTACAAACCGAACATGGGATTCCGCTAGACAAGCGTGGAAATGAAGCGAGGTTTGCTGTGATTGGCATGGGAAAATTTGGCGGGCGTGAACTCAATTTCAGCGCGGATCTCGATCTGATGTATGTCTATTCTGCTGAAGGTGAAACGACCAAAGGAATGTCTAACGCGGACTACTTCAGCAAACTTGGCTTAGAATTGGTCAATCGGATGCAGGGAAATACCGGAGGTGGAGGAATCTATGAGATCGATCTGCGCCTTCGTCCATTCGGCACCGGCGGAGCGATTGCGCTGTCACTGGCGGGCTACCAGAACTACTATGAAAAGCACGCTGAGATATGGGAACGTCAGGCGTCCATCCGCGCAAGTCCTGTTGCAGGAGATGCCGATCTTGGTAAGAGATTTGTTAAGCAAGCGAACACCTTTGCCTATAGTCAACCGCTGACCCCCGATCAGGTCGCTCAGATCGTGCATAACCGGCAGCGCAAAGAAGCACAGGCAATTCTTGCGACTTCCTCCACCCGTCGCCGAAAGCGAAGAAAGCGAAGGCTAGATGTGAAATCTGGATACGGTGGACTCGTCGATATTGAATTTGCGGTCCAGACGCTCCAGTTGATCTACGGCACAGAACACCGGCGGGTGCGCGTACAGAATACCGTCGAGGCGATTACGCGATTGCATGAAGTAGAGGCATTGACGAAAGATCAGCGGCAGCAGCTTATGGAAGCGTATGAATTTCTGAGGCGTGTGGAAAACAGCCTGCGAATCGTTCATGACCGTCTGCTGCACGCCCTGCCGGATAAAGCAGCAGATCTGGAACAACTCGCTAGGCGGCTTGGCTATACGGATGAGAACAGACAGGCATCAGATCAATTTTTGAAGGACTATCAAGCGTACACGGAAAACACACGGGCGTTGTTTAATCAGTTGTTGAACACGAAGTAACGTATTGTTTCAAAATGTTCTTTAACCTATCAAAGGCATTTGCGAAAAAACACCTCACCAATACCGTCATTAATTCCAGCGATGAACCCGCATTCTTCAAAACCCACATGCCGATGCCACGCTTGAGGGTCTGGTTCGTCAGCTTGCGATGAACTGTAGAGCGTGTCGTGACCTGTGTTGCGGAGAAACATCTTGATGAACCGAAGCAATGCTTTACCGACCCCTCGCCGACGATATTCGGGTAAAACTCGGATAAGGGCGATATACGGAACGATTGACCATAAATACTCAAGGCGCACATACCCCACCCGTTTGCTATTCCATTCCGCAACCACAACCTCTTGTGACTCAATCTTCCGCTCCACAACTTCAACAGGAATGTATCCATCTTGATGTACAAACTCCAGGTCGTTAAGTCTTGCAAAGCGCGTGGCTATCTCACCGGACATTCATATCACTCCTCGTCAATTTGTTTGCAATTTCAGAAACCAAGTTCTTCAGAAAAACCCGGTTTCTGACTGGCGTGAATACGAGCTTGGAAGTTATACCACAAGGCAGGGGGATTGTCAATTTCGACAACTCAGAAATGGATTGACTGCACAGGCGGGATAGTGTTACAATGCGAGTGCAATTGATAACCGATAAGGATCGAAGAACATGCCATGACAACAGAAACAACGCGATTAAGAACTGGCGAACAACTCGTCATCAAAACCCTGCTCCCGCCGCTCCTTGACTACGCCAGCAAAGTCGGCTGTTGGCGTGATATCCGGGAGGAACTGCTCGGCGGACAGTTGGCGGAATGGCTTTTTACGCCCTACTTTGTGGGCGAAATTGACGGCGAAGTTGTCGGCAGTTTGAGCTATTACACTCCAACGGATACGCGGGATGTCGGGGTCGTAGAATTTGTGCAGACTGCCGAAGAGCATAGACAAAAAGGCATTGCATCGGCGCTGATGGAACGGCTCATCGAACGATTCCGAGCCGACGAGGGGCTGGCGCTCTATCTTTGCACCACCAATCCCATTGCCGGCAGTTTGTACGAGAAACACGGCTTCTGGTATCACGTGGGGGATGGGATGCGATATTTGTCGCCCGATGCAGGGGATTTTGACCAGACCTATCTGGCTTTCTGCGGAAAGGCGAAAATTCGAGATGCTGCGTGGGGAGATTTGCCTCGCGCCTCCGTGCTGTATAATCACCCCGAACCGCGATGGTTCATCAAAGACTATTTCACCCAGAGTTTCCGCGAGACCCGTTTTGAAAGCCACTTCGTGAGACTCATGCGACGGATCGAAAACTGGAATGGCGCGTTTGTTGTGCTGGAAAACCCTGAGGGGCGAGTTGTCGGCGCGGCAGTGCTGAAGCGATTTGATACCTTCCACGAACAGCATGTCGCCACGCTCAGTTCTCGCGTCTGCCCAAGCTATTTTGAACAAACGCCTGAACTCCTGACCGCCGCGGCGGAAAAAGCGAAACATCTGTCAATCAATCTGCTACAGATTTACATCGCCGATTGCGATGACGACCAGAAAGAACTGGCGACAGCCGCCGGATTTGCCGAAGAAGCGCGTCTGCGGAATCGGCTTCGCACTGGGGAGGGGTTGATGGATATGCTGGTCTACACATTGTCGCTGCCTGGCGCTGCACCGCCGCTGCGAAGTGAAGGCGATTATTATGGTAACAGAAAACCCTGGCATGCAGAACGGATTGCTGCTTCCCAAAATTGACAGATGATTCCCCGGCTGCATTAAATCCCACCGGCAAGGTGGAAAACGAATGACACTCCCATTATTCCTCACTGGATGCCACCCGCTCAAACCGCTGTCTAATTTCTGCCAGCATATCTTCAGGCAACCGGCCGCGTTCAACGGCGGCAAAGTTGGACTCGAAGTGGTCAATGTTGGTGGTGCCGACAATGGCGGTGTGAACGTTGGCGTCGCACAACAGCCACCGCTGCGCAACTTCGACCTGGGGGAGATTGCCCACGACTTTGGGCGCTAAAATCGTCTGGGCGTGGTCCCAAGCGACGCTACCGTCGGTGGGACGTGGTTTTTCATAGATGGCATTGACGATGGGCTCTTTGATGATGATACCCATATCCTTCTTGCGAGCGGCGGCAATAATGTCGGCAGGTTCCTGCCGAAGGACGTTGTAGGTGAGTTGTAGCGTGTCGTATTCGCCAATCTCAATCGCCTTGTGCGCCACGTCGCCGTCTGCTGACAGACTGATAAAGCGCACCTTGCCCTCAGCCTGCGCTTTCTTCAATCCCTCCAAGCCGTCGCCAAATGCCACATCGTCGTACTTGGGGCTATGCAGTTGGATGATGTCAATGTAGTCCGTCTTCAACCGCTGGAGACTGCGGTCAATCTGCGGTGCAATGGCTTTCGCTGAATAGTCCAGCGTTTGCACCCATTCGCCGTTTGGCTGAAGCACACGCCACGAGCCACACTTGGTGGCAAAGAAAAACTCGTCGCGGCGGTGTCTCACATACTTGGCAATAAGTTCCTCACTCCACCGATACGCCGCTGAGGAATCGATAAAATTGATGCCGAGATCGAGGGCGCGGTTGAGCAGCTGTCCCACTTCATTTCCCTCCTCCGGGCGCGTCCAGCCGATTTCCCACGCCCCGAAACCGAGTCCTGAGACTTTCAACCCCGTCCGTCCAAGCGTCCGATATTCCATAGTGTTTTCCTCCTATCCAATTTTTGCACAAAGCTACAAACTGGGTGTTACCGAACGCGTTCGTGCAAAACGATACCTTCATAAGAAAAAACGAGCCCCCGAATTCATTCGCCTGCTTGTGCAACGGCAGCAGATAGGGTCAATCCGCAATTGACTGACCAGCCCTCAGTTAAATTTGGGTATTATACGAGTTTTTCACTTAGCGGTTAGAGCCAGGATATGCCTGATTTTCCCCTACAACTGAAAAAATCGTATTAACCTTTGGTGCTAGGTTCTGTTGACATTTGAGTATAAGGTTGTGGCATAATAGAAGAATGATGCCAATAACCTTACCCGATGACCAATGGAAAAAGATATACTCGTTTCTTCTAACTTGTCCCACCATCTATGTTGGCAACGAAGCGACAACACGCCGCTTTATCGAAGCTGTTCTCTGGGCGACCCGTAACGGGGCTCAATGGAGACTTCTGCCAGACACCTATGGTAAATGGAACACCCTCTATAAGCGTTTTGCTCGGTGGTGCGACAAAGGTATCTTCACACAGATCCACCCCCACTTCGCCGCCGACCCCGATATCGAGTCGCTTATTGTGGACAGTACAATCATTCGAGCGCACCCGTGTGCGGCGGGCGCCTTAAAAAGCTGGCGCCTTAAAAAAAAGGGTGGCACTGAAAACCAAGCGTTAGGCTGCTCTCGCGGGGGATTCAGTACAAAAATTCACATCACAGTTGACGGCCTGGGTAATCCCCTAAGAATACATCTGACGCCCGGTCAAAGAAACGACATAGCGGAAGCAGAAGGGTTGATACTTGGATATAAAAGCGAGTATGTGATTGGAGACAAGGGATATGACTCCGACAATTTTATCGCGGTTATTGAGGCGAATGGAGCGATTGCGGTGATACCGCCCAAAAGTCATCGTGTGGATCAAAGAGATTACGACAAACATCTGTACAAAGAGAGACATCGGGTTGAATGTTTCATCAACAAGATAAAATGGTATCGTCGTATCTTCTCTCGGTTTGAGAAGCTAGCTGTCCGTTATTTTGGATTTCTCAGCTTTGTCTCCACTCTTATATGGCTCCCTTGAAATGTCAACAGAACCTAGCACCATTGGTTAATAAAATGCATTCAGAAAAAGCCACAATATCATAACACAGGAAGCGATTGAAAATTTCAAGGACCGAAACTTGTTACCCTTTACCAATCCACAAACTGAACTGACGGCAAAACTAAACATCATATTATCCTCCTCAGAATTTTAAGCACCTCAACTTCGTGCAGTGAAGCTAGGTTCTGTTAACATTTCATCGTAGTCAAGTAAGGGGGAGGTTGCCCACCCCTACGGATGCCGTGTCTCGAATTACGCACATGCCTCACATAAATGTCAACACATCCCAACACTTTAGTCTCATTTGGAAACACCCGAATCAAATAGTAGATGATTATAAAAATAGATTTCGATGGCATTGGAAAACCAATCAACACCGACCCATTGATATTGACTCAAACTGCATCAATGTCCACTACGCTCGCGAATTACTCCTGTTTCTGCGTCAACTACTGCGTGTGCACTCAAGCCTAGATCGCCCGTCTGATACTTAAACGGAGGAACGACTTGAGGAGGCTCAACCGGAACTTTTATAGGGAGAGGAGGAGGATTGGGAGAAGGAGAAGGATTACCTCCGTAAAGGACAATATACCATACGGGCCACAATTCTTCCTTTCCGCCTCGAATCTGTTTGTAGTAAACATAGAAACCCTCAATGTTTTTAGTACGGGGATCAAAGCCAGATTTCTTAATCCACTTCTCATACGCTTCAAAAAAACTTAACTTGGGAAATTTCTCAGGCACCATATTTGTGATAGATTCCTTTTCCCGCAGAGTTCCCTTCATCTTCAGATACATACCTCGCCTGCGTACACTCTCTTGATATTTCGGATCTATCCCGGACATCCACTGGGAGACGATTTTTAGAACAGCTCCAGTTTCGGGTTCAACGAACACATCAAATGCACTGATATAGGAGTGCGGCTTCAGTCTTTCACCGTTTCCCATCATGACGTTTGTATACGAAACTTTCCAGAGAGGCTGATTCTCAATTTTATGATACAAATGAGAATAATCTTCTTCGATCACAACTCGCTGTACTGTAATAACAACATCAGCAAACTTAGGCAGCTGGTCTAATCCTGAAAAGCGGTTGGCAATCTCAAGAACAGCCCGATGATCCCGAATAGGCAATTCATGGCTCTTGCTGAACGCCGTTCCGCATAGCAACTGTGCTAATACTGCAACTCCTAGCATGAAACTTGGATATACACAACGATTATTCATGATGCGACCTCCTGATTTAGGGTGTATTTGACTCACTAAGATCCATTATATTCGACCACTTTATCGTATTGAAGTTGCCACCTATAAGCCCACCAAGGGAAAATGGGAGCTGGCAACTGACCCCGGATTCCGACCTCGATCCCCCGAGTTCCGAATGGCAAAGCCGAATACCCTATCACCCAAACTCGACCAACTCCAACTTTGAGCCCGGTCTACAAATGCCAACGGTTCTTGGATCGGTTACTCGGGCGGTACGAATTTGATTGCACCTGATTTTGTCAGTTCGTCTAGCTTTGCTGAAAGATTTTCAACCTGCCATCTGAGCACGGGTAAGGGCCAGGTTGCCAGTTTCTCCTGTTGCTCCGGGTCATCAAAACCGATTTCCGCTAACTTGTCCAGTAACCATTGTCTCTCAAGTTCATCGCTTAGCTCTTCCCACATTTCCTCTGTTGCTTGGGATGTTATCTTCGGCTCGCCCGTGCTGGTGGAATTTGAGTCAATTGACGGTGACGCTTGTGCCTGATTCTCCAATTCTGGCGAATCACGGAGGGCAGGCGGTTTCTCTTGAGAATCTATGGTCTGTTTCCCTAATGACGGGTCTCGATCAGGAGACATATAAATCTTGTGGGTGGAGTTTTCCTGAATGGGGCTAATTGGAGAATGCAACAGAACAATACCGCCACCTAACACCATCAATACCGCTATTACAGTCACCACTGTTTTGGGAGAGATCTTTTTTTTCATCGTTTCCTCAACTGGAATAGCTGAATATCTACGATGGCAGTTTAATAGAAGCCACCTTATCGACGAAATGAGCAAACGACACAAAGAAGACCAAAGCGCATCTGGCATTCAACCTCAGCTACTAATTAGCCGAACTCCACATTTTTACCTTATTGCCGTTTGACGAATACTCAAAATTAGAATCATTGCCACTTACGGGTGAAAATTGATCTCCGGGTATAGTCTTGACGTTCCCTGTTGATGTCCCCCGGTATTTGGTTGCACCAAATTCAAAGGGATCGCTGCTAGTCCCCGGCAGTTCAATGGTAGAATTCGTATCCCAAAAAGCTTCAATCTGCTCGTGAATCCAGTAAATCTCGGTATTGTCGGTCCAGTTAAAACTAGGTGCACCGGAACCGGTCCAAGCGGAACTATTCTTATCCCACGTTATTGATTCGGAATTACTACCAAAATGGAAGTCAACGCTTTGTCCGTTTGGAGTCATCTTAAAAACCGTGTTGTCGGTGACAGTATGACTGTAGGTCTGAAGTAAACTTCCTTTTAAAGGACCACTGCGGTAACCGAGTTCAGCGAAAACTTTACCATCGCTATCTACCCCAATCTGATACCAAACCGTCGTAGTAGTTGCCCCACTGCCAACTGTGCTGACAGCGAGCAACCCCGCAGCTTTGCCTGCCGCAGAATCATTCCCAGGAACCGCACCCCAGGTGCCCTTTTTTATTTTGGTTTCGACATAACTTATCTCTTTCTTCACTCCCACAGTAGGAACTCCCACTGACTTACGTAATACCCCAAGTTTGTTGCCTGCTGCCTCGATACTGCTGAAAAAGTTAGTTGTCCCCATAAAAAGGAGCAGCATAATCATACTAACCGCAATTGAAGCGGTTAGAGATCGAACCTTACGACCTGTTATCAAACCATGACCGAAATTACTCAATAACCTTGGCATACCAGCCTCCTTAGGATTTGTTAAGTTCCAAAACATAGAAATTTCTAAACCGTCCCTGTTTCCTATTATTAAAACAGGCCGGGTCGAGGAATTTCATCTCGACCTCCAGATTAGGGCGTGTTGACATTTCGCGCGAATTCGGCAAACGTTGTAATCATCGTGCAACCCGCCAAAAACCCAGGCTGTTGTCCTAAATCGCCTCAAGGTGCATCAGGATTGGTTCAATCCGTCAAATGTCAACAGAACCTAGAACTTTGTGAAAAACATTTATTGGTGCCCAAATATCGGCATTAGTGCAGATGCAATCCCTTTCTCTGAAACTACGGGGAAACCGACTGGACGCAACGAAAACCAAAGTTATAAACATTGCGACTTGGCTTCTGAGCGAAGCCCTGTCGGTGTGCACACCTAAACCAATTCGCTATCTCATACCAAGACCCGCCACGCACGACACGCCGACTATGAAATCCTGAAGAAGGGCCTTTCGGGCTCCGTTTTGGGGAGTTTTGATAGTAATCTGGACGATACCAATCATAGCACCATTCCTCGACATTTCCCTCCATGTCGTAAAGCCCATAGCCGTTTGGCGGATAGCTCCCTACAGGCGTTGGGTGCCCAACGTTGTTATTGTAGTTTGTCTTCGTTTCGTTAGGGGGGTCATCTCCCCACGGGTATTTCTTTCCTTCCAAACCACCCCGCACGGCTTTTTCCCACTCCGCTTCGGTTGGTAGGCGCTTTCCAGCCCACTCGCAATACTTCACCGCTGACCCCCATGCAACGCCTATAGCCGGTTGATTGGGTTGGCCAAATCCGGGAAGTTCCAGGCTCCAATGATCCCGTTTACCACGTCCCGTTGCATCTAGGAACTTTTGGTACTGCACATTCGTCACTTCGTAGATATCCATGTAAAACGCATCCACGTAGACGGTGTGGACGGGTTTTTCGTCATCTTCCCCCTCGTCACTACCCATTTGGAACTCGCCGGCAGGAATCAGCACCATCGGTGTGCCATCTTTACCCGTGATGCGTTTCGGAATCTTCCCCTGCGCCGATTCGCTCTGAGGCTCTGTCCCTTCATCGGAACTGAGCACCATCGTCAGGAAAATTGAGAAAAACAGAAAAATCAATGAACACAAAGAAATGGCTAAGATACTTTTGTCTTTCATGGTAAACACCCTCCTCTTAGGTTTCGCATCGTCCCAACATGGAAACTATGCCATCTTTAAGCTTTTCTTTCAGAATATCCATTATATGATAGTATATCAACCAATGGTGCTAGTTTGGAATTTGGTGGAAGTCAATGGGCATAACAGAACACCCTGGCTTCGCTTTGGTCCTCGCTGGATTGAGGTCATGAGACGATTTCCTTGATTCTACCGTTAATCCAAGTGTTAGACAATTCTTGATTAACGGGAGGAAATCCAGACTCATGCCCCTTATAGATTTTATCACACAACACCAGAAAAACCAAAAGCATACCCAAGCCAATCTCTATCCCTCTGAAGTGGTAACCCTCGCCTTACTTTTTGCACTCAAAGGCGTTGGCAACCGAGCCTTCTACCGCTGGATAGAAAACAATTACAAACCCTGGTTCCCCAATTTACCCGAGCGAACCCGCTTGTTTCGCTTGTTCAACAATCATCAACATCTGACTGATATTTTCATGGCAAATCCTTCACTCATCGGCGTGATTGACACTTATGGTATCGAACTGATTCACCCCCGCCGAGAATGTCGTTCTGAGCAGCAAATGGGCCGGAAAGGGATATCCAACCAACGCTGGATTGTGGGGGGGAAGCTTTGTCTGCTGCTCAATCATCTTGGACTAATTGTCGACTGGGATTGTGATACTGCCAATGTGCACGACGGTAGTCGCTTCCAACATCTTGTTGATGGGGTCTGTGACCAGATGGTTGTTTTGCCGATGAAGGGTTTGCCAAGGTCGATTGGTTTCCTTCCAACTTGCGTCTGTGCCGACGAGGGGAATGGAATTGTCGGATGCTGGTAGAAACTGTTTTGTCGATGTTGACGGTGGTGTGCCACTTTAAGAAAGTGATGCATCGTTGTTGGGCCTATTTCAAAACACGCCTCGCTTTCACGATGGCGTTGTTTAATCTCTTGGTGCAGTGGAATGGCTTTGAGGCTGACGCAGATGGGTTTATGCCTTTATCTATTGCTCAATTTAGTCTCTAACTAGCACCAAAGGTTATTATACATTGTAACAGATTACACGCCCTAAGGCGGCCTTTTTTTCGTGTTTTTGAGTCAAATCTCCAAAAATAGTAGGGATGATGTACTATCACTAAATGTGTGGTGCACTCTGGGGGTGGTAGTGGCTTCATCAGCCGAGAACGTATTGCGTAATACCATTTTGGGTTAGTAATGAGATAGAAATTCCCCACGCAGTATTCGCTTGATTGTGATGGCTTCGTGTGTTAAGATATACAATCATATTATCCTTTATCTTCCTGTTCAGAATTCATTTTGTTGTTGTATACGGACACGAAATTATTTACAAACAAAATCGGTATTAGAAGGAAGAGACTCGGATGAAACTACTAACATACCTTGAGGAAAGCACATTTCGCATCGGGATTCTGACCGTTCGACCGGACACATCGGAGCCAGTTGTCATCGACATCCATGATGCAGTTTCTCTGCTTGAGCAGCAGGCCCATCGTATTTATTGGCGCACACCGTGGAAGGGACCGTGGGGAACCCTGACAGCCCCATCAGACATGCTCGATATTCTTGGCTACGGCCGCCAGGCAGTCATTGCCCTGGAGGACTTAGAGCGAACGCTCTGGAACCTTGCCCGCACGGTGGATGGCGCCTGGGTCGACACAGTGCTCAATACCCCTGAAGGGATCCACTGGCAGCCACCCATCCCCGAACCCCCTTTCTACCCCTTCATCAGTGGAAACACCCAGGTGATGGCCCATCAGCGTACTCCTGTTCCACCGTGGCAGGTGCCTGCGACACGCCTGCGGCCGATCACCGCGATCATCGGGCACAAAGAACCCCTCTATGCCGATGAGAACGATAACGTGAGTTCCGATATGGAGTTGGGCATCGTAATTGGGCCAGAGGCGAAAAACGTCGGGGCAGACACCGCGATGGACTATGTCTTTGGCTATACCATTTGCAACGATACGCGGAACCCCATCTACGGGGCGAAGACGGCGCCATTTGGATCCGTCACTGGCGTCCGCATGGGGGGAATTGCTACTTGTGACAAAGGAGGGGATGGGTGCGGGCCAATCGGACCGGTCATCACCACCGCCGATGAGGTGGGGAGTCCACACGATCTGGAGGCTACAGCCTGGTTCAACGGGAAGCTGCGCGTGCAAGCGCACACGAGTGCCTACTACTATAACGTCCGGGATGTGGTCGCCCATTTTGCTCAACTGATGACCCTGCCCGCTGGCGCCATCATCGGTATGGGCGCCTGTGGCTACGATGGCCATGCGGTACACGGCGCCTTCCGGCAACCGGGGCATAACGTGGCTGCGGTGGAATTCGACCGGGTAGGACGATTGGAACACCCGGTGGCCTACGTGGATGATCCGGAGCGGCAAGCGGCGGGCAAACAGAGCCGGTATCTTGCCCGCCGGGAGAAGTTGGGGTTAGGAGGCGTGGCGCAGCCAGATCTCACCCCGAGCGACATCCCGGCGATCACGCGCAGCTTCTAGGCGCTCTCCGACAATGTTGGCAGCACACCGCTGCATAAGCTGCCAGCGCCGCATCTGTATCCACGTCACAGCCTTGCCGGGACCGATACCCTCTTGATTCTACCTCAACATGCACGGCGGTTGGAGATTAGTTGCGAACTGGCGGGCATCATCGGGCCACAACCTGTCTACCGGCCGCCACTGGCGGATATACCGGCGCTTCTGCTCGGGTTCGGTGTCATCATCTCTGTGATGGATATGTCGATGGTCGACTCCTTTCCTGGGGTGAAGACAGACGGGGTCATCCGGTTTGCGACCTATCAGTGTCGCTACTCGGATGGGTGCAGCCGGATTGGAGGGGGCACCCCGATTGCCGGTGGGAGTGCGGCGCTGGCTGGTGCAACGATGGCCCTGCAGGTAGGGGACGCCTCCGGTGAGACGCAGTTAGTCGGTGAATACGGGACCTCGGTCGAAGAGGCGATTGCCTGGATCGCTGATGGTATCACCCTTCTGCCGGGGGATGTGGTATCGCTCGGTCCAAGTAAGGCGACGCTAACCATCCCGGCTGAAGATCGGCTGGCTCCCGGCACCACGGTCGTGGCGTCTATCGCTGGGATAGGGGAGATTCAGGTAGAGTTGGTCGATCAGCGCGACTTGAGCATCAAGCCATGGCCATGGCCGTTAATACCTTGATGATGATGCGCCGGACCTGTGGTTCCAGCAACCAATGAGATTCACTTATCAAACAACCGGGAGTTACGCACTTCATGAAGAAGCCGAGATCAACCGCGTAACTCCTAACAACAATGAAGGAGAAGTCAATTATGGGACACAAGTATTCCGTAATTCTTTGCACCCTGGCTGGGAGCGGAGGCGACGTTTGGGAGAAACCGCGTGAGGTGCTTGAGACGATTGCCGGTGCGGGTTATGATGCCGTTGACATGGATGCAGAGCCGGACAAAATAGACCCACGGCGGTTCAAGGAAGTCACAGACATCGCCTTCTCCCTTGGTCTGAAAATACCAGCACTCATCGGTGCCTGGGCCACTTGGCACGCCGGAGAAGGCAGAGACCTGGCATCGAGCGACGATTCAGTACGAAGCCATGCCGTAAACTATGCCAAAAAGTGCATTAATCTGGCTGCCAGTTTTGATGAACCACCCCTATTTGAAATTGTCCCCTGTCCTGTTCAACCGGAGTACCCGGTTTCCAGTGTGCCACGCGACATCCTCAGGCACAACTTCATGAAAGCTGCCACAGAGATTGTCGCATACGCCGGGGATAGAAACGTCTCCGTGGCAATCGAGCCCGTCAACAGGTTTGAGGCCCATGCGGGCTTCTTAAATAGCATCGAGGAGGCCATGAGCATCGTCGAAGAGATCGGCGCAAAAAACCTGGGTGTGCTCGCCGACTTCTTCCATGTCAATATCGAAGATGCGGCGCTCACTGATGCGTTGAGGCTGGCGGGCAGTCGGCTGATGCACATCCACTTGGCCGATAGCAACAGACAGGCGCCCGGCACCGGGCATATTGATTTTTTACAGGTGATTCGAGTGCTGAACGCCATCAATTTTACGGGCTACATGTCCCTCGACAGCGTGCCGGCCAAACCGGATTGGAAAACATTAGTAGAGGAATCCATCCGCTTCATGAAGCAGATGGAGCAGACAGCAGCGTTGCAGCAGAGCATCGCCGAGATGCACTAATACCGATCTAGGATTGAAATTCCGATAATGAGCGAAAGGAGGATTTTATGATGTTGCGTTTGCTACTGGTGGTTTTGCTTCTCGTTATAAGTGTGACCTTGGCGGGCGCACCGCAGGCTGACAAGCCGCCGAATGCACTGCCAGATTTAACGCCGCGGGTGGCTGAACCGAAAGCCGAGCCGAAATTCCGTGTTGAGATGGTAACAGATGATGATGAGGTCGATTTAGATGCAGCGAGCTACATCAAGCGGGAATTACGCAGTTTGGGGGATGTAGAAATCGTTTATGAGGGGGCAGAGTGGAAATTGCAAGTTCTAGCTAACGAGGATAAAACGAAAAGTGGTCGTAAAATAGGATATTCCATAGCAGTTGCCTTTACAAGGCGTATACGCGATAGCTACCCTAATGTGTTTGACTATAATGAGTTACGAAAGTTACTATCTACCGATGTCGTATTTGATTTTGTAGAAATAAGTGTTAGTTATGAGTTTCAGTCCCTTTACCTCGGGGGTGGGGGTACTGCTGAATTGGACTTAATATGTAAGAATCTTGTCACCACGTTTGATATAAAGCATCTTGAACCAGAGCGTAAGAAGCGTGTTGAAAATGTCCGCTAAGGGTCGTTATCGGACATTAAGGAGGATATTGTGAAAAGGATAAAGGCAATTGGACACTTGTTGTTTAGTTTTCTTGGGCGCATATCGCGCTGTGAGCGTGTTTAGTGAACCCTCGTTGTCACCGTAACTGTTTTTGAGGCTCAATCTTAACCCACCCCTGTGTAAAATTCATTGGAGGAAAACGCTATGAGATTCTTTTTTTGTGTGATTGTGATATTGTTGTTGATTGTTGGTTGTGAAAGTTCCGAACAAGTGAATGAGATGGCACCTGAGCCAGAAGCGAGTGACATGGCACCGGAGCCTACCCCTGAAAATAACTGGGTGGTTGAGTTTATTAAGCCTGAGTGTTGGGCGGCTGTCCCGTCCAATGTGGATTGGGAATTGATTGCAACGCTCCAGCGGAATCCGTTAAAGCCCGGAGCGTTTTATATTTTTCCAGAACAAAAGGAAGCAATCAACGTTGCGTACCGTGAAGGGAAGCATTTCATCTTTGAAATAGGGCGTGAGTACAAAGAAGATTTAGGCTCTAAGATCCGGCACTACATTATACAACCAGAGATACCTTACCAAGATAAAGATAAAAATCCTTTGCTGTTGCATTACGAGAAGGAAGGAGGTTTCAAGGACGAGCATCACAGATACTTCTTTATTTCAGTTGGTTGGTACGCATCTTTGAGGAAGGATCTATGATGATGGAGATATATGGAATACCCCAGAGGTAGGCTTGGTTGACCATCCTAAAAGCGGTGTTATCGGACAGGGAAATAGTTTCATCGAGGAATGGGTGCGGTTGTATATTTATGTTAGTCGTGATTAGAAAGGAGAGATTTGATGCCAAAGAAGAAAACTGGCGAATTGACAGTGGTTCATACGTTTGCTATTAAGCCGTCGCAGTTGAAGGAAATTAGACAAGCGGCATTTGATAGAGATATGTCTATCTCGAAGTATATTTGTAATGCGCTTCGGTACTATCAGACGGGTTTGATTCTTTTGACTGATGCGGCAAATCTATCGTTTGTGTTAGGGACATTGAAATATATGCCTCGCTATCCTTTAGACGATGTGAGAGTGGGCGATTTTGTCCTTTATGCGTCTGATGCCCCACTGGAGGCAGACGTAACCCATGCGGCGTTGGTTCAGGGTGTTCAACGGGTAGGCGATAATTTCCGTCAGCAGATAATTTCTCGTTGATATCCATTGCTAAAAAATGTGACAGAATTGTAGGTGGTGAAACCGTCTCAATAAAGCGTTTTTATTGAGAAACCATGCGCTTGACCTCTCGGAACGGAACGGTCGTCAAGGACATATTAACGCTTGATTTTTTGTATTGCGAAGTTGCATGAGGAATCTCTGAAGTCGAACAAGTCCGTGTCAAAGATTATTCGTGAAGGGCTGGATCTCTATTTTGAAAGAGAAAGGAAGCGCCGGGTATTGCGGTAATACCCGACGGCTTCCGGATGCTATTTGCGAGTTGCAGCGGGTGGTGTCGGTGCGTATTCCGACGGCTACTCTATTATTCTACAACACTTTCGGCTTTGGTGTCAACCCCAAAACTACTAATAATGTTCGGCAATAAACATTGTCGGGCGTTCTTAATTGTGCTAAAATTATGGTAGAAAAGTTTTTGGTGGAGGTTGTTTACTGGTCGCAGGATTGGCGTTATCCTTTAATACGCATTATCGGACATATTCCTGTATCTAACCGCTTGTGCCAAGGTATCAAGGCATAATCGAAAGACAGACGCTCGCCTTACCAGAGCCAAAGCCCAAACGACGCTTTTTCCGATGGTTGTAGCCCTCACTATGCGCGGACGCAAGCCCTTTGTGATGAGTGGTTCGTGGACATTGCGGACCGAGAGTCCAAGGATATCCGGTAACAGGTCTTATCGGATATTTTTCTGATATAAATATAGGAGAAATTCTATTATGAGCAACAGAATCATGACAGGCAAAAATAGCGAACTCAAAAAAGTTGTCGCGTACACAGACGGAGCTTGTAGCGGCAATCCGGGACCTGGTGGCTACGGAGTTGTCCTTCTATACGACAAACATGAACAAGAGCTATCCGAGGGGTTTCGGTTAACAACCAATAGTCGCATGGAAATGTGGGCTGCTATAGCTGCACTAGAAGCCCTCAAACCCCAGAAGTGTGCAGTAACAATATACTCGGATTCAGAATTCTTGGTTAATAGTGTATCACAGGGCTGGGTGTATAAATGGAAAGAAAATGGTTGGAAAAACAAAAATATCAAAAATAAGGAGGTTCCGAATACCGACTTATGGATGCTACTATTAGAATTGTGTGAACAACATTGCTACTATTAGAATTGTGTGAACAACATGAAGTTAAGTTCGTGTGGGTGAAAGGTCATGATGGCAATCCCGGTAATGAGCGTGCGAATCAATTATCAAAGAAAGCGTTAGATCGAGAAAATTTAGGCATTGATAAAATCTATGAAGCAGAGAAAGTTCAAATGCCTCAGCCGACTTTGTTTTAATCTGCGTAATACAGCTTATGGCAGTTGGCATTCTTTCGCGAGGGAGAAGAGTGTATGGCGTACCTGTCAACTGCCGCCAAAAATAGTCCGATAAATGCCATTATCGGACAACCTTCCAAAAAGGAGGGATAGACCATGAACCAAAAAACCCTTTTGATAGCCATAGCGACCTTGATAGTGGCAATCTTTGCCTTTGCTCAAGTCTACATCATTTTCACAGTTACAACTATCAATGACCGAATCAATAGCGTGGACCAACGGCTAACACACCTTGAGACCCGCTTTGATAAGCGATTTACGGCTATTGACCAACGTTTTACAGACCTTGAAACCCGCTTTGATAAGCGATTTGATCTCATTGAAACCCGGCTCGATGCGCTCAACCAGAACTATATTGATCACCTAGCACACCATATCAAGAAATGAGTAAGTTGAACCAAAACCACAAGGGAGATATACGTCCCCACGACCCTTTGTGGCGAAACTTCAAAAGAGGGGGATTTGACAGGAGGCCATTTATGTTTTTGCGTGTTGACGGAGGAGATTATGAAAATGTGATCAATTTAGATAACGTTGTTAATATCGCAACTCGTTTAGTATCCGAGGGCAACTGTTCCATTCAGGTTTTTATGGTGGATGGTCAGGAATTCACAATTTTCAATAGCGATGAAAAGCGGTGTATGGCGGTTACTGAGGCGCTTTGGGAATTTATTTTTAATGCTACTCAAGGAGGACCTTCGATAAGCCTAAGCTCTCTTATTAACAAGGCTATCATGAAAAATATCCGATAATGAGATGTTATCGGATATTCATTCGATCAATAGTAAAATAAACCCCTGTCAACCGCTGAGCTAACAAAAAGCGAAGTGTCCGATAGGATCGGCGAAGATACTGTTATGGTAGGGTTTTGACGATGTACCTTTTTGAAAATCGCCCTTTTCAACTTGAACAACAACACGAAAATAGACATCTGACAGAAAGCAATGCTCCCAATAGAAACCGATAAATTAGTCCTATCGCTCCTACAGAGCTAGACAATGTAACGGAAGACCGCTATCTATAGACATTTCGACCCTACGGGTCAAAAATCTACCCCTATTAGGGAGATATAGAGGGGGGCTTATCAACCGTGCCAAACGGGAAAAAGCAAACCTAAGAACCAGTATAAGAGTGAGGGGGGAAGTCTTGGTCGGATGGATATGATGTGGGCTCTTTGGTGTTTCAACCGTGAACCTGGCAGGAAGATGGGAAGTGAAAGAGAATATGCCAACAGGAAGAGTGACTCTTGCCACGAGCGTGGGTGATGGGGAGATTTATGCCATTGGAGGACACGGCGTATTACGGGTGGACATCGGAGGAGATCGCAATGACAATTCGTTCCATAACGACATTCCTAACGCTTCTTGGCGCCATCGCGTTAATCGGTTGCGCCGATAATCCCACAGACTTGGAAAATTCAGCACAGCTCGCGGACACGAAGATTGCTTTTTTGTCGGACCGCGATGGCAACCCTGACATCTATGTGATGAACGCCGACGAGTCTAATCCCGTCAACCTCACCAATCACCTAGAAGACGACTTTTCTCCCTCTTGGCTTCCGGCGGACTCCAACGCTAACATGGGACATTAACTCTGATGGTCCACTATCAACGGGGGATTCGCTGATCCTGAAGCCTAGGTGTGACAATGAGAATTTTGTCAAATAAAATCGACGTCATGAAGCAATTCTGCTGGATTTTCGCCTTATGTGCTGTATCGGGCGTCACAATTTTCGGCGTGATTGCACAAAGAAGCCCCGCTCAGTCTAATGAAAATACCCACCCACTTGTGCGAGATGTTCGCATTATTCCTGCGCCCATCACGGAATCAGTCAATTCCCAGGAGAAGTTGACGATATCGACGCCCCATACATCCAGAGATTGGCAGTCCATTATCAAATCCGTAGGCATCCAACCCGATTCGGAAAAATGTGTCGATTGTCACTTCGAGGGACAATCCCCGACACAAGTACATCCGGGAAACCATCTGCGCCTCCATTCCCCTGATATATTTGGCTGTATCCTTTGCCATGGTGGGGATGCGCAAGCCACCGAGACGCAAGCAGCGCATTCCTCTGCGAAGGCATTTCCCTTCATGAGGGGACGCCAAATTGAAGCGAATTGTGGCAAATGCCATACCGAGCCTACGGTGCCGGGTGCGCATTCGCTCTCCGGTGGACGATTTGTCCTCAATAGATACGGCTGCGTGACCTGTCACGACCTGCCCATAGAAATTCCGGCCGCACGATATGCCCCCCGTCTTGATTATATTGGCAATAAAGTCACCAGGGAATGGCTGGGGGATTGGCTTGAAGATCCAACGGTTTATCTTCCGAAATCGAAGATGCCCAAAATTGAGGGAGTGCACGCGAGTGAGCGTGACGCAATTATCGAATTTCTTCTGACCTTACGGAATGATGCGCTATTCCAACCGATTGCTGGGAAAGGAAACGCCGGAAATGGAGAGAAGCTCTTCACCGCGGAAGAATGTCAATCGTGTCATGCCGTACAAGGCGTCGGTGACAAGATTGGTCCCGCACTGGATCGGGTTGGGGAGAAGGTGAACCGCTTGTGGCTCATGAACTACCTCCGAAATCCGGCAAAGTTCCATCCAAACACGAAGATGCCGGAGTACGAGTTTTCAGATCAAGCGATCTTGGATCTCACCGAGTATTTACTGACGCATGTTTCCGATGGGGTAACCGTTTTGGAAAAATTTCCAGATGTTTCGCCCAACCCGACTAAAGCCTGTGAAGGGTTCAAGCTGTACATCAATAAGGGGTGCGCCCAGTGCCACGGGATTACGAAATATATGAAGGTGAACATCACCGAGCAGATCCGGAAAACAGAGATTCACGAAGTGATTGAGCGGATTCAGACACATCGGGGGAGGGGGGCCAAAGTCCCAGAAATCGATATTCCAGCATCGGATCTGGAATTGATGAAGAGCGCCCTTTTAGCGATACAACAAAATGACATCTATAAAGATCTCTCATACAATTTGGCGGAAGGCACGTTGGGAAACCCAAATCGATTTTTAGAATCGTTCTGGCAGTTTCCAATAACCCCCCAAGGTGAGCCGCCAGATTATTACAATGAAACGGTCGCGAAACTTTCACCGGAGTCATGTGGAAGTTGTCACATCAAACAGTGGGAGGACTGGAAAACAACCCGTCATGCAATGGCGATGGGGCCTGGGGTTTGGGGCGGGTTAATCGGGGCCGCGCCCGATTTCGTCGAGAGTTGCTCGGAATATCACGTGCCATTGTCCGAACAACACGAATATTTGCCAGCGTCAGATGGAGGATACGCTGAAAATCAACAGTATGACGCACAACTCCAATCGCACGGGATTACCTGTGCCGCCTGCCACCTTCGAGGACATCAACGCTTTGGGCCTTCTTTCTCGGAAACCGCGGCAGCGGCAAGTATCTTCGGTGAGGGACATCATGGGGGAGCAGTTGTGAGTCGTGCGTATCAGGATTCGGCTTTCTGCAAATCGTGTCACCAATTCGAGGAGGGTGAGGCGAGTCTGAACGGGAAACTTCTGGAAAACACATACAACGAATGGCTCCAAAGCCCCCATGCCAAAAACGGTGAAACCTGTCAGTCGTGTCACATGCCAGGGCGCCAACATCGGTTTCGAGGCATTCATGACCCCGAAATCGTACGAAAAGCCGTAAAATTGAGTGTTCAGATGAAAAATCAGCGGGAAAGGATCGAAGCCGAGATTCAGTTGACGAATGAGGGAGCAGGTCATCACTTACCGACATACGCGGCGCCGGCGATTTTTGTCACTGTGCGACTGCTGGATTCGGCTGGAAATCCCATCCCCAGAACAAAGCAGGTGCGGGCGATTCAACGCCGGGTGCCTTCAAGCCAGGACCGAGAAATATTCGATACTCGCATCCCCGCCGGAGGAACTTGGATCTATGATTATAAAATCTCCCGTCCTGAACGCGCCGAAACCCTTGAGCTCTGGATTGATGTGCATCCGGACCATTTTTACAACGGATTTTTCAAGGCATACCGCGCCAATAGGGCAGCACAACCGTACATTGATAAAGCCCTTGAGAGCATTAAACAGAGCCCGTACCTGTTGCTGACGAAGCACATCCCCTTGGATGTTTCTTCATCTCAAGAGACTGCAACCCAATCTCTTGAAACAGCAGAAAGCTATAACAATCTAGGGGTTGCCTACCAAAAGCGGGGGGAGTTGGAGGAGGCGATCGGAGCGTTCAAAACGGCGATCAGTATTGACCCGAACCTGGCAGAAGCACATGTCAATTTGGGGAATGGCTATGGCATGCAAGGCAGGCTCGACGATGCCCTTGTAGCGTTTAAGGAGGCAATTCGCATCGACCCAAACCTCGCGGGGGTGTATAGCATCTGGGACATATCTACGGTATGCAAGGCCGGCTTGATGAAGCCATTGTCCAGTATAAGAAGGGGATTGCTATCAACCCTGACTATACAACAGCACATTATAATCTTGCCTGTGCCTATTCTCTCAAAAATGAGAAGACTTTAGCTATAGAAACCCTTCAGAAAGCCATAACGCTAGATCAGAAATACATTGAAATCTCCAAAACGGATAGCGATTTTGATAATATCCGTGAGAGTCGAGAGTTTCAGCAGCTTATCAACTCAGTTGAACATTAGCCGCGTTTCAAAGGAGGCGCACGATGGGAGCAAATGAATCTTCAGGATATGTTGTGGAGCCAGAAAAGCAAGTGCCGATTGCCTACGACGTGGATGTGGCAGTGGTAGGTGCCGGAATCGCCGGGCTATTTGCCGCACTTGCCGCAGGAAAGCAGGGGGCAAAGACCCTCCTGATCGATCGCTTTGCGAGTCTAGGCGGCAATATCGGACCGGCGATGATCGCCCTTGGATCGCTCTATGGCGAGGCAGACGTCACGCTGGTCGGTGGCTTATCCGGTCTTCCCAAAACACTGATTGACCGTTTGGAGGCCAAGCGCACTGTCCCGGGGACCAACTACGCAGATGAGACCAACCTTGTCTCATACCTCGGTGTCAGGATGGCCGAAGAATTTGGTGTGGAGCTGCTGCTTGCGGTGTGGGCGGCAGACCCGATCATTGAAGGCGACCAGGTCAGCGGACTGTTTGTCGAGGGCAAATCGGGGCGGGTCGCGGTGAAAGCCAAGGTGGTCATTGATGCGTCGGCTGACGTGGACATTGCACGCAGGGCCGGGGCGCCGGTCATCACCGGTTCGCCCCCCGATCCGTCGTATGCACCGCTCGTCCACCCCCAGTACCGACGACCCGAATACCGGGTATGGAACGATACAGCACTGTTCTACATCACTGCCAACATTGACTTTGAGGCTTATGAAGCGTTCACGGACAGCCAGGTGACACTCAGTGAGACGGATCGGGAATGGTTGAGACAATACCGGAATCTGGGCGGGTTTCCCCTGCCACTTTTGCCCAGATTGCGCCAGGCGTGGGAAAGCGGAGAATTTCAGCATGCAAAAGATCTCGAGCCAAGAGTTCATATTGAGAGTGTCGCCATTGGGCGGTTTGGTGATCGGCTTGGAAGGAGTTATATAAACGCCCGTGGCGAGATTCGCCGTGAAGATATGAAACAGCATTCACGACTGGAGGCCGCGGTGCGGGTGCATGCCTACGAAACCGTACAGTTCTACCGTAACCATGTGCCAGGCTTCGAGGGGGCTTACTTGCTGTTCACAGCCCCCTACTTCGGGGCGCGGGGCGGCCCCTGCATTGATGCAGAACAGACCATCACCCCCTCCGAAGCCTACACCGGCCAGAAATTCGACGATGTAATGTTTCGGAACATCCACGAGGGCCAGCAGATGCATGGGGGCGAGAAATCAGGGTTCGATGTCCCCTATCGGATGATTCTTCCCAAAGGGGTAGATGGACTGCTGGTCACCGGACGCGGCTCGGGCTATATTCGCCGTGGTCATGACCCCACAGGCATGCGCGCACGGCCCGCCATTATGGTCTTAGGCGAAGCGAGTGGCATCGCCGCAGCTCTGGCTGTGAAGCAAGACGGTACGCCAAAGACTCTCAATGTCAAGGCCCTGCAACAGGAGATGCTGCGGCAGGGAGCGTTTCTGGGGGATGAGGCACGGCTCACTGAACTCGGGTTGCGCTAGTAAAGCGCGGCGTAAGTTTCGACCTCACTCCCGAAAACCGTGATCCCGATCGAAGATCGGGGTTTAGCATTGGGTGTCATATCGAGCATTCCTATCAACCAGATGAGAAGGAGATCTCCAATGCCTTTGAAAAAGAATTCAGAAGACCGTTCTTCAGTTGAGGAATCGCCAATGAAACGAGGGCTCACCCCCCAACAAATCCAACAGTTCCATGACGATGGCTGTTTAATCGTCCGTGATCTGCTCCCACGCGAAGCGCTTCAGCCCTTGATCGATGAGCTCGTGCAGAAGGTTGATGACTTGGCAAACGAAGCGGTGAGGCAGGGGCTACTCGATGCGGCGAACACGTTTGAGGACACGCCTTTTGAAACCCGTTTGGCGCTGGTGTCCGATGCTTGTTCGGAGCGCAACTGGCTGTGGCGACAGGTTCACGGCAAGCAACAAAAAACGGCGGGCATGTTCACACTTAGAACATGGGCGGCTCTACTGGATGTGGTGGAGTCATTGATAGGTCCTGAAATTCTAGCGCATCCGCAAACTGTCTTGCGCGTAAAGCTGCCGGACCAGGAGGAAACAGTGGTGCCATGGCATCAGGACCTGGCATACCTTAAACCTGAGGAAGCAGGGGATACCTTGGTCGTTAACTTCTGGGTGCCTCTCGTCAGGGCCACCGCTGCCAATGGTTGTATGCAGGTGATGTGCGGGTCGCATCGATTTGGTCTGCTGCCACACAACTATCGGATATCCATTTACAAAGGCGTCGCCGATGCTAACTTGCCCCCCTGCGAAACGGTGACGTGCGAAGTAAACGCAGGCGACGTGTTGATGACCATGGAACGGCTATTGCACCGATCGATTCCCAACACGTCGAATACCGTCCGTTGGAGTGTCGATACGCGCTACAGCCGTATTGGTCTGCCCACAGGTCGTGAGAATGTACCCGGCTTTGTGGCCCGCAGTCGCAAGAATCCTGAGTGCGTCGCGCGATCCCATCACGACTGGATTCGGCTTTTGACCGAAGCGGGGCTCGATCCGTTCCGATGAAAAAGAATTTAGAAGACCGTTCTTCAGTTGAGGAGTCACCAATGAAACGAGGACTCACCCCCCAACAAATCCAACAGTTCCATGACGATGGCTTTTTGATCGCCCGGAATCTGCTTCCACGCGAAGCGATTCAGCCCTTGATCGATGAGCTTGAGCAGAAGCTCGATGATTTGACAAACGAAGCGGTAAGGCAGGGGCTGCTCGATGCGGCGAACACGTTTGAGGACGCGCCTTTTGAAACCCGTTTGGCACTGGCGTCCGATACTTGCGTGAACCGTAACTGGCTGTGGAACCGAATTCAAGGCAAGCAGCACAAGACCGCCGGGATGTTCACACTCAGAACATATCCGTCTTTACTGGACGTTGCCGAATCATTGATCGGCCCTGAAATTCTGGCACATCCCCAATTTGCCCTCCGACCGAAACTGCCGGACCAGGAGGAAACAGTGGTGCCATGGCATCAGGACCTGGCTTACCTGACGCCAGAGGAAGCGGGGGATACATTGGTTGTGAATTTCTGGGTGCCTCTTGTCAAGGCTACTGCTGTCAACGGCTGTATGCAGGTGATGCGTGGATCGCATCGATTTGGTCTGCTACCGCACAACTATCGGATAGCCATTTACAAAGGCGTCGCCGATGCCGACTTGCCCCCCTGCGAAACGGTGACGTGCGAAGTAAACGCAGGCGACGTGTTGATGACCATGGAACGGCTATTGCACCGATCAATTCCCAACACGTCGAATACCGTCCGTTGGAGTGTCGATACGCGCTACAACCGTATTGGTCTGCCCACAGGCCGTGAAAATGTACCCGGCTTTGTGGCCCGCAGCCGCAAGAACCCTGAGCGCGTCGCGCGATCCCACCACGACTGGATTGAGCTGTTAACCGAAGCAGGACGCGATCCGTTTCAATGGCATAATTATGATGAGGGAAAGGAGAAAACTTGTTAATATGAAACCCAGGACCGTTGAACTTGAAGATGTAGAGCATATCAAGGTTGCCTACAGCAAAGATACCTATCGGGGACATCCGCGCCACTGTGGCATGTTCAACTTCGGTAATGGCGAACTGGCCGTTACCTACAACCGCGCACCCTGTGCCTATGAAAAGTCCGATGACGTCCATCACGACTTCCATTATATGGAGCGGTCGGAGCAGGTCCTGGCTCGCTCGTTGGACAACGGCGCAACCTGGCCCGAGCGCGAAGAGGTGCTTGTCTGGCAGCGGGGCGGGGCAATCGATAATCTGCGGGCGCGCCTGTGGCCTGAGGATACAGCCAGGGAGGAACTGGATATGTCTCAGCCGGAGGCCTGCTTCTTCTTCGGCCGGTCCTGGGCAGGCAAGGCCGTCCAGCTTTCAGCGCGAAGTGGGACAGTGCCTCTGTATGTGACCTTTTCACTACGCTCTATGGACAAGGGGAGAACCTGGGAAAGGGTCCCCACTCTCTTTGTGCCGCCCGCCCATGCAGAGACAGTACTGTTGAACGCACACCCCCCGGTGCGTCTGCCCGATGGGAGCTTCCTAGTGGTGCTGACCGCTGGCGGCGGAGGGAGTGTGAGTCAATACAAAGAAGCAGCGCTTTACATGAGCGATGACAACGGTCTGAGTTGGGAATATATCACCACCATCGCCCGCGATCCCACCGGTGTTTGGGGCTACACCTATTCGGCGTTGATTATGCTGCCTAGCGGCCGATTGCAGTGCTATACGATGCGGCAGAACATCAACGCGTCGCAAGGGAATTGGGCCTGTATGAACTATTCCGACGATGGGGGATTGAGCTGGAGTAAGGTGCGGCCCATCGGGCAACTCGGCTATTCCCCCTGGGTGGCTCGGCGGCGGCCCGGGCAGTATAGCCGACCGCGTGCCACACAGGATCCGTCGGGCCGCCTGATGCAGACCTACGAGCCGACGCCGACCGGGGCTGCTCTCTGCCGCTCACCCTACCCGCTCCTGCTGCGAGATGGTCGAATTGTGGTGCTGTATGGCCGTCGGAAGCCCCCCTTTGGCATAGGCGGTATGGTCAGTGAGGATGAAGGGAAGACCTGGAGCCAGGAATTTGTATTGCGGGACGATGCCAACTGTAGCGACCTGGGGTACCCGGTGGCTACAGAGTTAGATAACGGGCGTATATTCATAGCCTATTACTACAACCTCGACGACGGTAACAAGTTTGGTGGGACACGTTTTATTGCCGGTAGCTGCTTCGGGTTAAAGTAATTTGACTTTGTATGAGAGTTAGCAGATCTACTTGTGGCTCGCCCCCCCAGCCCCCCCAATGCTTCCTTACTTTTACCCAGATCTTTTCATCCGCGCCATATCAGGCATGGGAGCGGGTTTCCACTTTCTCACTTTCCCCTTTTTCACCTGAAACGCCCGAATTTTGGCTTAACTTGATACATAAGAATTTTTTTCTTGAAAAATCGTCTTTCATCGTGCAAAATTAGCACCGTGTGTTTATCTGGATAGAACCAGAGCTTTGGGAGTTTGCTAAGGAATATGAGCAAACACCTATTGTACATCAGCCGCACAACGGGTGCGAGAAGTATCTCGTTTCGCTTCGGGAAAGTGTTTTGATGGATTTATTTGCCAAGCGAAACGTTAAAATTGTCAAGTCATGAATTCTTCGTACCCCGCATGGGTCTGAAATTTTGTGAATCACTTTCTTTTTTTCAATTTTATTTAGACGTAGAACCTAATATCAACAATAGGATGATAAATCATGAAACGCGCAATTGCGATTTGCAGTGCACTACTTCTTTTTGCAGTGATTCCTATGAGCCATTCCAAGGAAGACATTCCTTTCCTCTGGCTAGACGCCACAAACAACCCCGGCGATGCCCAAAATAAATGGGACAACATCGGGACGTCTGGTGGGGATGTCGGTCCTGGAGCGGATCTTGGAGGTGCGAATCCGTCTCTTGTAGAAAAGGAAGTCATGAATGGTAAAATCAAGGCGTATTACTTAGGAGATGCCGAAGGAGAGTTCTTCGGCGACGATGCTGGTGACGGTCCCCCCTTCCATGTCGAGGACTATACCTTTGAGATGTGGTTGATACACAATGGCCCAGCCAGTGGTGGTGGTGAGCATCAGATTTCCGGTTGGTATGATTTCCCCGAACTCGCCCGTACGCAGTGGCTCTGTTATCGCTTCGTGCCGCCGGACACAGGGGCCATAAATACTTACATCAGCGGGGGTAAAACCGATAACGCCCAAAGGTTCTCCTTCGCGACCGGCGCCGATATCGGGAAGAATAAGTGGGCCCAGGCAGTGTTCCAGTACGACGATAATGCCAATACGCATACCGCCTTCGTGAATGGCAAGCTAGTCAAAAAGCGGGGCGTCGAGAAAAAACAGGACTTCGACCACAACATAGACGTAAGTGTGGCCACGGTCATGGCAATTGCCTTTATCGAGCCTAACAATCGGACCATGAATGGTGGAATCGCCATCATCCGGGTGTGGGATAAAATTCTAGACGCTGCTACGATAGCGGAGCTCTTCGATGATCCCTATGGCCAACAGGTTTTTTCCGTTGATCCTGCCGATAAGCTCTCAACAACTTGGGGTGCGGTGAAGCGCGGGTTTTAACCTTTAGCGAGGTTTTAACCTCTGGTGCGAATGCAGGTAAGCACAATACATGATGAAATCAGATTCATGCGGTTAAGTGGGGCACGGTATATCTGCCGTGCCCCTTTTTATTTTTTCTGAGTGGTTCATTGCAGAAGTCCGCATACGGTTTTATACCGATTTAGGTTTCTGATTTCCCACTAATTGGGAAATTTAAACCCTGATCCAGTATTCGGATTGAAACTTTCCATTTGATAGAGCCTCGGCAGCTTCAGCGGCCTTTTCGCTCTTGCCCCTATGTCTCCTTCCAACTTTGGGGCTTACCTTTACCTATACATCTCGGACGTGAAGGCGAAAAGTTCCCTCCCCCCTCGCATTTCAGGGGCGGATAGGTACGCCAAAAAGCAGGTGGTGACGGTCTCGGACGCCTTGAACTGAAGTTCAGAGCCTGCTCCGATCTATCGGAGTCTCTAGCGAAGCGAGATTCCGTGAAGCGGAGCTCAAAGCTAAAGTCCACTCAAGTGGACTAAACATGGGGGGGCCAGTCGTCTTGAGACCAATGCTACTAAGATTTGGGTTTGGTCATCTGAGCCACCAACTGGTTTCGGGCACCATCTCGGTTACCAACAAGGATGAGATAAGTTTGCGGGTGACCACGAATCGCTCGTGGTTCATAGCCAACTTTATTGGGTTGTTTCTTGAGTCTGCACTTTGCCAGTTGTTGCAAGAGATATTCGTAACCGTTCAGGGGGAACAGGCGCCTGTGCGGCGTGGGTTTGTAAGGACTTGAAAAGCAAAAAAATGAAGATTCCTGTCGTTCTCAGCACAGATCTCTACTATCACATCGGTGACTCAGATGACCATTTCGACGCCGCGTGCTATCTGACCTGTTCTGAATTTGACCATCGGGGGATTCTCCTCGACCACAACGCGGGACGACGTGGACGGCCCCAAGACGGGCGCCATGTGCTTGCCAAGTTGATGGAGTTCAGCGGAAACGTCTGTCCTTTCGCCCACGGTCTTCAGAACTTTCACATGAAGGACGCGCGTGATAAGGCGTTGGATAACCCGTGCCAGGAGGGGCAGCAATTACTTCGTGCTGCGCTTGAAGGTCCCGGCAAACTCGTCATCATCGCTGTCGGCGCCTTCACCGACGTCGGCGTCGCTTCGGCTTGCTGGCCTGAGTTGATGAGGAACAAGGTCGAGCGGATCTACCTGGTTGGCGCTTATGCGGGTTATCACATTCACGGCCAGGAGCGGAACACGGCGGATGACCCGGTCGCGCTCAGGCTTCTCCTGAATTCAGGGCTTCCCGTCACCATTCTTCCCTGCGACATCACCTGTTGGCCATTCGATTTCTACCGGCTGATTGGCTCTCAAAATCCACTCTGCGACTTTCTCTCGAAGGAGGTCTTCTGGGCATACCTCGTTCGTGAACCAATGGGCGCCCCTGTCGAGCGAGTCGATCGATACGCGATTATGGAGCAGTAAAAGAAGCTTTACAGCACACTTGCTTTTGCCATGGCCGCGGGGGATGCGCGGGCGACGGAGATGGCTGAGGTTGTGCCGTGCCGTGCGGAGGTTAACGAACAGGGGCGGCTTGCAGGTCTCGAAAAGCAGAGTCCCGGGGCGCACTTTGATCTGGTCGTTTCGACCAACAATTCGCTCATTGAAGCGTTCCTCGTTGAAAAGCTGAGTTCAGCGTCAGGGGGGGAGGGAAAAGGGGAGCGCGTCATTACCCCGGAACGGAAACTTATAGCAAGAGAGCACCCCTCCTCTCGGAAAGCCCGCCATAAGACGGTCGTGCGGATCGATCCAGGTCATTTTTACTACGGCGAGGCGTGCGAAGAGCGGACGCTTGAAGGCGCAATCGAAATGGATGCGTACCCTGTAACCAATCACGAGTACTGGTGCTTCCTTTCGGAGATGGGACACCCCATGCCGCCCCATTGGCCGGGAAGAGTGCTAGAAGGGACCGAGAACGAGCCGGTTGTCAAGGTCACGTGGTCCGACGTTGTGGCATACTGCGATTGGGCTGGAAAGCGACTGCCGACGGAGGCGGAATGGGAGCGTGCGGCGCGAGGGACGGACAAGCGCGTCTTCCCGTGGGGCGATAAGGAAATCTCTCCTGTGCCCAAAGGCGGCGGGTTGCCTCCAAATGGGCCGTGGGATATGATTGGAAAGGTGTGGCAGTGGACATCGGACTGGTTTGATGCGTCAAAGCAGTACCGTGTCCTACGGGGTTCATGCGCCCGGCTGCCGATCTTTCCAATTTTCTTCCGTTACTGGGCGAAACCGGAGGCGCGTTCGGCATACATCGGCTTCCGATGCTGCCGGGATGCAAACTAGGGGGATACCCAAAAAATAACGCATTTATAAATAATTGGCTTGCAGATTCTTTGAATATGTGATATTATTGGGGTGTTACAAGCCTGTGATTCTGAAGTTTATTAAATCGTTGGCTTGTTTTACCTTTCCTCGCCAAAGTAAAGGACACCCCAATGAGTGATTTTCTTAGTGTAGTAGCGGATATACTCATTATCATTGCTGCTGGAAAGTTCATTTGGAAACACATTCCCAGTAGTGACGATTTGTATAGTATCAGAAAGTCCTTCATAGACTTCAGAGATGAAGCAAAACAACTGAAAGAAGAAGTCGTCAATTTAAGAAGGGTAGAGCTTACCAACATCGCAGAGAATCTGAAAACTAGAGATGCAACTGCGAAGAAAACCGTACCTGTTGAAGATATTGACAAGAAACTTGATTCTTTTCAACAGTCAGTAACGAGAATGGACAGGTACATGACAACTACCCTTGCAACTCATGTAGCAGTCATCAAGTCAATAGATAGTATAGAGGGGCGTTATGCCCAAATGGAGGAACGATTTGGGCAAACCGAAACAACCCTCCGAAATGTTGCTAGAAGATTGCACATGAGATAGACATAAAACAGGCGAGGGGGTGTTATAGCACCCCCACCGCCACAACATGGCAAAGGAGACCCCCCATGCCACGCATCAAATACATCAAGTCTTACAGGCGTAAAGACGGCACGCTTGTAAGTCCACATATACGGACAACTGCTGATAACACCCTCTGCATCACGACTTATTCCAATGAAAGGAGGGATTATCGTGTTTATAAAAATACGCAAAACCTTTACGTTTATCGTACTCAAAATCGCTAAACGTAAGGGTAATCAAACGCCGTATAGCAGTCCTTATACGGCTACGCCTAAGCAATAACTCTTAGGCAATATCAGGGGGTGCTACACAAAGCACTCCCTGATATTTTGTTGCTAGAGTGTCCGGCTCCCACCGGACACTCCCTTATGGGAAAACCTCTGAAAATATGACTCAGAAAGGAGGCAGATGTTATGTCATCACAAAGGAAGGTGGATATTCAACGTGTTAAAGAACATCTACAAAAACATGCTGATAAAACCCACCGAATTGAAGAGAGGTTATTTACCTCTACTGCAACCGTAGAAGATTTAAGAGTTGCAATTCAGTTACTTAAAAATGACTACACACTAATTACAACCATTTTCAAAAGGTTGGAAATAGTGTAATCTAATCCTTCTATGGAGTCTCCAGAGGTTTTCCCACCCTACACAAAGCATTCCCTGATAAACTTCTTGAAGATGTTCCGGTTCTTCCGGTTGTTGTACTTGTAACACGCCTCAGCGATGTAGAGCGAAACATGCTTGTAGTGGTGATGTGTACCATGAAACGCACGTTTCACCAGCGACCAGAACCCTTCAATCGTGTTTGTGTGGGTATTACCGTCCACGTACTGCCAGTTCTTGTGTCTGATGACATGGTGAGGCATGAGCCCATCAACCGCCTCATACGATGAGAACTCATCTGTCATTAGAACTGAATCCTTCGGCTTCTCAATAACGCCTTTGATGAACCCCAAAACGCCCTTACGACTCAAACTCGTAGCTACACGCGCCACAACATTCCCAGCCCGTTCAACAGCACCGATAACGGGCGTTTTCTTCGTGCCTCTACCTCGCTTGCTCGGTGGAGGCAAGTTCCCGTCCTTGTCTTTTCGTCGTCGGGGCTTACCGCCCACGTAGGTTTCATCGCATTCAATAATTCCTCTCAGTAAAACCTTGCCCTTTCTACCCATCTCAGACCTGATTCGTTTCATCATGAACCAAGCTGAGGGTTGCGTTAAGTCCAAATGACGAGCCATTTGACAACTTGATAGGCTTTTCTTCGCATCGTTCATTAACAGGATAGCCATAAACCACTTCTGAAGTGGAATCTGTGTTCCTTGAAATATCGTTCCCTGTAACACATTGAAACTTGACTTACAAGTATGGCAATTCCAACGACCAATTATGCTAGCTTCATTCTTCGGTGCAACCTTTTTACTTTCGCAATATGGACACTCAGGTTTGCCACCCCAGCGGATAGTTTCTAAGTGTTTAATACAACTCTCTTGGTCAGAAAATCGTTCTACAGCATCAAACAAGTTCATTCATCTCAACTCCTTTATTCATAAGGGTTTGATGCCTATATTGTATCAAATTTACACAAAACTTGCAAGCCTAAACCTTATAAGCGCGAAAAATAATGTGTTACGAAAGGAGAAACATACAATGAAAAAAAGGGCGATTGTTTTCGTCGCGATTGCGGCGCTATTGTTGACGAGTTGGCCGCTTGCGCTGTCAGTTTCTACCATAGTCGCGGGATTCAACTGGGACGGCAAACAGCACCAGATTTCCCTGGGAGACCTTGAGGCGGCAATTGCAGAACTGGTGATATTCCGCCAGCAGAACTACAAAACCAGAGCGGGGAAGGCGGAATATCTGGACGAACTGATTGATAAGAAGCTGAAACACCTCGCCGCGCTTGAGAAGGGATTTGATAAAGATGAAGCGTTGCTCGAAAAAGTGGAACGCGTAAAACATCAACTGATGATCAAACGGATAGCGGCGATTGAAGTCAATGAGAAGATCTCCTATACGGAGGAAGACCTCCAGCAGTATTACGGGGTGCATAAAGATAAGTATGTGAAAGATGAGCAATGCCGGGCGACCTGTATCAGCATGACAGATAAAAACCGATCGCAAGAAGTATTGGAGCTCATCAAAGGTGGTGAAGACATCCTTGATGTGGCGCAGGAGCTCACGAAAACAGAGGAACTGGTCGGTCCCGGATCCCGAGGAGCAGGAGACACGGGTTTCTTTTCTCAAGATGATGCCCCCGCCTGGCGAGAGTTCATCAATGCCGTTTTTGAACAAGAGGTTGGCGAGATGACCGATGAGGTCGTCGAACTTGAGACCGGTAATAAGAAGTACTACCTAATTTTCCGCAAAGAAGAGTACAAACCTCCATACCAACACACGTTTGACGAGGTCAGGTCCTCGGTTGAGAATGCAGTGGAACGCAAGAAAAAACCGCAACGAATGGCGGAGTGGGTTGAAGAGGTAAAACAGGTGGGACAACTCAAAATCTATCCCGACCGCCTCCCTGAATTTCTACCGGATGAACAAGATGTAGAAATGCGTCCGGAAGGCGTGGTCATCGCGGAATTTGAATGGGATGGGAAACATCAAATCACGCTTGAAGAAATGTTGGAGGAGATTCGTGAACTCCCTGAATACAAACAAAAGTGGTATAAAGATAAGGAGACGTTCGAGGTACATATAAACCTCATGGCAGAGAGCCGTTTGGTACTCTACCTTGCCAAAGATCGGAAGCTTGATGAAGACCCCGAGGTCGTGAAGAACGTGCAAGACTATCTGCGGAAACGGATGATTGATAAAATTACCGAGCTCGAAGTCGATAAGAAGCTCACGCTGACTGATGAAGACTACAGACGCTACTATGAGGCGCATAAAAGCGATTATATCGAGCCTGACCAGGTGCGACTCACGTGCATTACCCTCGCAAACGAAGAGCGTGCAAAAGAAGTCCTCCGGTGGCTAGAGGGTGGAGAAGACATCGCTGAAATTGCCGAAGAACTATCCGCGAGCGGAGAATTGCGTGACCTTGGGGACAAGGGCATACCCCCTGGCGACACAGGCTTTTTGAGTCGCATGGCGCTTCCTGAGTTACAACGTCTCACTGATGTCGCATTTGCTATGGAAATTGGCCAGGTAACTGAAGACATCGTCCCGATTGAGTTCCAGGGCCAGCACTACTATGCACTCTTCCGCAAAGAGGAATACCGAGAGCCTCGCCAAAAAACGCTCGATGATGAGCTCGTGCGCAGCAACGTGGAAAGCGACACCGAGATTGCGACGCGCAACGCACTTATGAACAACTGGATTGCGCAACTTCGCGAACGTGCGAAGGTTAAAACCTATATCGACCATATTCCCGAGACGCCGGAGGACTCTGAAAGCGAATCTCCTTCCGCCAGCGATTCCAGTATGGATTGACGAAGAAAAGGTCAGTAATAGGCGTATGTGGAATCTGACTTTCCCGTTTCTCCTTTTACTCCTAATACTGGATTACGAGTAAAATTTCCTATGCCGACCTCCCCCGGCCCCTCCTTCGCAAGGAGGGGAGAGAGGAGTTCTCCCCCTTGCGAAGGGGGAGTTAGAGGGGGTTGTGTTATGGGAAATTATTTTCCTAAATCAGTATAACCCGTTCAATTCCTTAAGTTGACATCTATGCTATGCCCCTGCTCCCCTCCCCACTCTCTCACCCCGATAGCTCCGGGCAGGCTCTGTCCCCTCCGCCCCAAAGTTGGGAACATTCGTCCGGAAGCGACTAGCGCTTAACTAACACCTTCTTTACACACCCACAAATTCTTTCGGCTTGATATTTATACCTCATAAAGTGTATAATTCAATCTATGAAAAGTTGATCAAGTTTGTACGCTTGGATAAAAGTGTACGATAAGGTATTGGCGTAGGCGGTATCAAGTATTGGGTCATGTCACACACGGACCGGATACGCAATACCATCGACTCAATACCTGTTTTTTTATCAAATGGCTGAAACCGACAAAGGAGGAATCTAAAATGAAACGGCCAATTGGTATTACAATTCTCAGTCTCGTGTTTCTGTTTGCGATGAGCGGTTCGATGGCGCAAGGCGCCGTTGCCGGTGCGCAGATAGAGTTTATCGCTGACGAAGCCAACTTCGTCAACGGTGACTGGAAGAACAGCGGCGTAGCGGGCAAGAAACTGAAAGGTGGGAAGAAACTCGGGAGAGACACGCCGGTTTTCGCCCATAGTTTTAGGGAAACGGATTCGACCTTCAATGGCTCCATTCATCTTGTCCGAGTGTATGACCGGGTGTTGAACACTGACGAGATTGCCGAAAACCTCAGTGTTGAGCCCGCCAACAAACTCACAACCACCTGGGGGCGTGTCAAAACGCAGTATTAGGTTGTGTTGACAAACTATCTGAAGATTGAGTGGGAGTTAGTTCCGTAGGGTGATGTAGTCAACACCCTCTAATGCCCCCTCAAGGAGGAATAAAGGGGAGTGTTGACCCTTATCCCATACGCATCAACTTAACGTCCCGATCTATCGGGGCTAATAGCTCAAGTTGTCTCAAGACAACTCAATGCAGTTATAGTCCACTTTCAAGGGAAGAAAACCATCCTTCCTTTCCTTCCGTTCTTCCCTTCCGTTCTTCCTTTTCTTCCGCTCTAATGCCGCGTTTTTATTCAGAAACGGTATAAGTACTTACTTAGAGGTATCGGGAACATCCATTGAAAACACAGCATGGGTAACAGTGTTTCCGTAGCGAGTGTGATACGCGTTGACAAATCGAGTGGCTGTGACCGATAATTAGTCGTTGGGAACCTCCGTGGGAATCAGGATTGTTTGTGCCAGAACAACCTTAATTTTCCCATTTTTTTGGAAGTTTCTGACAACGCTGGATTATGCGGTTGATGGCGGCATCTTAACGGCTCAACCGTTCATAGGAGATTAAAACTAGGAGAAACCAATGACATCTGCTTTATCCAACTATGACCTGGATCTGAAACTTGCCGAGTTGAAGATCAACGGTTACATTACCTTTGAAGACTTGATACCTGTTGAGACAATCGATCGGATACGTGAAGCTTTTCTGCCATTTTTGGAAACGGTGAGGGCTCACAGCGACCCCGCAAGCGGCGTAAAGGTACATGGGCACAGCGATGACCGCCTTGTCGTAGAAGGCCGTTTGGGGCAGGTCAATCGTTACACGATGTACGTTCCCTGGGAGCCGCCGTTTGCCGATCCGGACATTTACGAAAATCCCGCGTTGCTGGCGTTTCTCGACCGGTATTGGGGCAGGAGTGACTATCTGATTACCTGCTATCATTCAAACACTCCGTACCCCGGCAGTGAGTACCAGCGGTGGCATCGAGATGGTGGGGTTTCACGCTTAGTTCCGCATGTCGGCTTGGAGATCTGTCCGCAGTTCGGCGTCAAGTTTCCACTGGTGGATACCTCCGAAGAAAATGGGAGCTTCGAGATATTGCCCGCCACTCAATACCTTGCTGACCCGGAGTTGGAGGCGCGGTACGACGAGGTTCTGGAGAAGGGTGACTTTCCCACTAGGCGTCGTCTCAACCTGAAGAAAGGAACACTGTGGATTCAGGATCCACGCACGCTCCACCGTGGTACGCCCAACGGCTCAGACCACCCCAGGCCGGAGTTGGTGATTTGCTACTCTCTACCCTGGTTCGCATTACGCGTTCCCATCGAAATGACTCAGGCAGAATTCGACAAACTCTCGGAGCGAGGCAAGCAGATGCTCGCCGGGTGCCGGATCGTCGGATGAAGGCGGCGCCTTACGACTAAAGAGAAGGGCCATCCACGATGAACCGCATTGCACCAGAACTCACGGATATCCACCATATCAAACTCAGCTATAGCAAGGACCAGTACGACGGGCATCCCCGTCAGTGCGAAAACGATGTAGTGGTGTGGGATTACAACTGCCCCCTGGAGGCGCATCGCGCCCGCTTGTGGAAGACCGACGGACAGGGCGTGGCCCGGGAACAAATCGATCTCGCCAGTCCGGACGCGGCGATTTACTTCGCCCGCTCGATGATCGGTCGGGCGGGTGACGACGGGAAGCCCACCCAAGAATGTTTTGCCTTCCGCTCTGGGGACCGCGGACGGACGTGGGAAACCGTCCCGACACGGGTGTTCCCGCCGCCAGGGCTCAAACATGCGCATGTGGATGGCTATCCGCTGGCGAAGTTCCCCGATGGCACGCAGATGGCAGTGGCGTACGTTGGCAGCAGTAGTGACTGAGACCTGGGCTACTCTGTTGCTACGCAACTGAATAATAGGCGCCTCTTCACCGCCTACTACTTCATGGAGGGCGATGGCAACAACTTCGGTGGGACACGCTACATCGGCGGGAGTTTCTTCCATCTACGCGAGTTTAGGCGTGGAATGTGGATTGGCGAATGAGGTGGTAGGACGGAAGTTTTATCTTGACAAGTATCCGTTTTGTGTGTAAACTACTTACTGAACTCATTGCGGGTAGTTTCTTGGAAGTCTAATAGAGCGCAGCGAAGAATCTCCTCGTTAAGGTGCAAGCGATCCTTCACTTCGTTCAGCATGGTGGGAGAAGCGCGCGTTTTACTCGCTATAAGTTCACTACAAGTAATAAATTCTTCATGCCCCGCATAGGTCTGAAAATTTGTTGAGTGTGTCAATTCTATTTAGGAGATAGAAGGGATATAAGGACGCGAAAGCGTCAATGGCGCAGCGTCCAATATCAAAATTAGGAGGATATAATCATGTTACGCGCAATTGCGAGTTTTAGCATCGTAGTTCTCTTTGCAATGACCGTTTCGATCGCACAAAGTGCCCTCCCGGAACCCTTCCTCTGGCTTGACGCCGCAAACAATCCGGGCGCTGACCAAAATAAATGGGACAACATCGGCACGTCCGGCGGGGATATAGGTCCTGGGCAGGATCTTATCTGGGGAGAGCTAATCCGGTTCTCGTAGAGGAAGAGGTCCTGGGTGGTAAATTTAAGGCGTATTACGCCACCAAGGCCGCAGGACAGTTCTTCGGCGATGATGCTGGCGACGGTCCTCCCTTTCACGTCGAGGACTGGACCTTCGTGATGTGGTTGAGGCAGGATGGCCCAGGCCATGGTGGTAATCAGCAACACATTACCGGGTTTTATGATTTCCCCGAGCCAGCCCGTACGCAGTAGCTGTGTTTTCGCTTCGTGCCGCCGGGGACGGGGGGCATAAACGCCTACATCAGTGGAGGTAAAACCAATAACGCCGAAAGGTTCTCTTTCCTTAGCGGTGTCGATATTGGGAAGAAAAAGTTTCGCTAGGTGGCGTTCGTCTACAACAATAACGCCGACACTTTCGCAGGCTACATGGATAGTCAGTTGGTCAAAAAGCAAAAGCTCGACAAACCGCAGAACTTTAACAAAGCGATAGACATAAGTGTGGCTACGGTCTTTTTAGTTGCCTTTGTCGAGCCTAAGAATCGGAACGCACAGGCCTCAATAGCCATGATCCAGGTATGGGATAGTGCGCTAGACGCTGCCACGATAGCACGAACCTTCGACGACCCCACGCTATCGGTGCATCCTGGCGGCAAACTCTCAACAACCTGGGGCCGTGTGAAGGCAGGGTTTTAACCTTTGGCCCTAATGCAGATGAACACAACGCTTGACAAAATCAGCATTCATGCGGGTTTCAGTAGGGCACGGTAGGTATGCCATGCCCTTTTTTATTTTCTTCTCAGCTCTGCACGGATGCTTGATGAGCCTGTCTGTGTGCGGATACGCCGGGCAGGCACAGGCAGCAGACACGCACAGACCGGTTAGGCAAAAGTACAAAGTCAGGATTTCAGCGCATTGCTCCCATTGAAGAGACAAAATTACCTGCGTATTGGGTATTGCGTCAGACGTGATGCGTGAATGAACTCATTTCCTTTCTTCCCCTTTCCTCATTTTCCCATTCCCTTGTCTCCACGCCCTATACTCCCAAAGGTCACAGATATAATTTTGAGGTATCGACGAAAAGTGTAGTTTATGCCCTTGCCAGGTGTAATACCATTTGTAGTTTGAAATGAGACGATTCAGACTCGTAGCCGAATTCGTGAGAATTTGGTCAAGTCCGCTGATTACCAATTTCCGCGACCAAGCGAAGAAGGCACTATGGCAACGTATCCATCCAGAAGAAGACTGGGCGTGCGAAAAGTTCAAGTGCGGGACGTAGAGCACATCCGCGTCCACTACGATCCGAACCTCTACCTGTATGCCCCCAACTACGGCGGCATCTGGAACTTTGGCGACGGTGAGATTGCAGTGGCCTACCTGGTGGGGCCAGTGGATTACCAGGCCCCGCCCGTCCCTGTCCCGACGGGCCGTCACGCCCACCCGACCAACGAGCGCGGGGCAAAGGCCGGCGGCGTGATGCCCAGTCGCTCGTTGGACTACAGGCAGACCTAGCCCGACAGTGAGCGCACCTGGATCTGGAATAACGACCGGGCTCAAGATAAGATTCTAGACTGGTTACGCCCGGTCAACCCCGATATGAGCCTGCGAATTGATTCGCAGGCTCAAAACACTTTAATGACACCAAAGGAGATGTTTGTCAATGAAAGGGTTCGACTTGTTCCATCCCAAAATTGCGCCCAAAGGCGTTGCGACACTCCTCAAGACGCCACTGCTCGACGACGGTCGGCTTGACAAGACTTCCTTCGTTCGTCAAACCAAGCATGTCGTCGACGTTGGTACATGCCTTGCCATTACAGGCATGGTTGGCAGCGAAACCTATGCGCTCTCCGACGCTGAGCGTGTTCGTTGCTTAGAGCTCACGCTTGACATCTGTGAGGGCCATGTCCCCGTGTGCGCCGCCGTTGTGGGCGTGTCGGTGCACGAGGTGGTTGCCGCAGCCGAGCGCGCCGCGGAAATGGGTGCAGATCTGATCGCAGTTGTACCACCGCCTTGGACAATCAACGAAGCTGACATCGCGATTTGCGTCAAGGCGGTGGCGAGCGCTATTTCGCGCCCCATCATGGTGCACTCACTCGGTGGTGCGGGCGTGACATGGTCCGTTGAGGGCCTGGCGAAGCTTCCCATGGAAGCGCCAAACGTTCTTTACCTGAAAGAGGAGTCTGAATTTGCCTGGCGACGTGTCAGTCAGCTTCTCGAACAGCCCGGCGGGGAAGCCTACCGGCGCATCATGGTGGGGCCGCCGCTCGTGCTGGGCTATCTGGCCGGTGCGCGCCTGTTCATGTCGGCGGCGGATTTGATTGAAGGGTTCATCGCGGTTTTCGACGCCCTTGAGGCCGGTAATCTCGCGGAGGCGCGGCGTATCGACGCCCTCATTGGCTCGATCACGTTCTTCAAGCGATACATGCGCGGCGAATCCAGCAACAAGCTCATCATGCACCGGCGCGGGCTGTTCGCTTCACCCCTGAGAGCCTCGCCATCAGTGACAGGCGGGCTCAAAGATTTCACGCCGGGTGAGGAGGACGAGCTCACGGAATTGCTGCGTCCTCTCCTCCCCTACTTCGCCAAGTCCCCACCGAAGCCGCCGGCATAACTGCCTGATAAATACCTGACCATATTGCTTGATTGCAAATTTCTAAGTTAAAGAGAAAGTTGTTGACGGATGGTAAGGACTTTTGCTAAACTAACGTGAGTTCGATAGTGCGCTCTGGAGGAGCTACACATGGACGCGAGTGTGTGAGGCTTCTTAGTCCCTCGCTTCCCTGTGCTCGTCCGATCCCATCGGACTTACGCAGAATTCTTCCGTCAGGCACTTCCGCCGACGTGTACTAGGGCTTCACGGCAGAAGTTTCTAGCCAGTAGGTTGGGATCCGATCACACAAACCTCCCAATAATTCCCACGCATTTCTGTCTGAAGCGTGCCAAACGAAAGGAAAAAACAATGTCCGAGAAACAGATTATCAAATCGAGAAGAAGCGTCGGCATCAAACAGGTACAGGTGCAAGACGTGCATCACGTTCGCGTCTTCTACGATGAGAATATGTACGCCGGCCACACTAACCGGGGGGGCATCTGGAACTTCGGGGATGGCGAGATTACGGTGGCGCATCTGCTCAAGCCCTGCAAATACGAGACAGACAGCGATGTTGGTCACTACTATTCAATGCCTGAGGGCGGCGTGATGCTCAACCGCTCATTCGACAATGGGGAAACGTGGCCCAAAAGTGAGAGGAACTGGATCTGGAACAACGATCAATCTACATATGATCTGACAGAGTGGCTGCGGCCGGTCGACGCCGAGCAGCGCGAGCAGATCGACCTGTCTGCTCCGGATTCGATGATGCACTTCTGTTATACGCACTACTGTCGTGGCGGATATGGGGCACCCTGGCCATGGACGGGGTTTTGCGTGCGAAGCAAAGACCGCGGCCGCACCTGGGAGAAAAAGCCCACGCGGATCGAGGGTCCCGGCGGGGCGATGGGTCTCGGTATTCTCATCGTCAACCTAGGCCATGTCCGGTTTGACAACGGTGTGCTAGGCGTCGTCGGGACCGCATACGCTGACGACGGTGTTCGCCACACATGTTTCTACGTGAGCTACGACAACGGTCTGTCGTGGGAGTTTCTCAGCAGAATTATCGCCTCTGAGGAGGGACGGGATGCCGGTGGCGACGAGCGAGGCCGCTACACCTACACAGGACTACATCTACTTCCGGACGGGAGGCTGTTCTGCTGTATGCACAGGATTCCTGGGAACCTACCATGCATCACGTACTCCGAAGATAGTGGGACGACCTGGTCACCACCGCGATTCATTGTTGGCCCCGAATCCTACTCGATTCCCGTAACTGCACCAAAAGCCGACTACCCATCGGACATCCCCGGCCGCGTCCGTTATCGGTCGCCCTGCGCCCTTGTCCTCCGCGACGGACGAATCGTCGTCCTCTTTGCCAGGCGCGCGATGCCCGCCAAAGGCGGCAACGGCATTCTCGGTGTGGTCAGCGACGACCTGGGCGAAACCTGGAGCAAAGAGTTTGTGATCCGGGGCGATGACTACACTGGAGATTGCGGCTACCCGGTGCTCACCGAATTGGACGACAGCAGAATCTTCACGGCTTACTATTTCACAGAAAAGCAGAGCGATCAGCCGGAGCCCTTTGCTACCGCTGTGCGTCACATCGCCGGCACATTTTTCAAACTGGATTAGGGTGGGTTGGAAGGAAAGGAAGGATGGAAGAAAGGGAAGAATGACCTTTTCCTCCTTCCTTTCTTCCATCCTTCCGTTTCGGATCAACCCACCATTTCAAACCCACAGGTATATAAGTGAAAAACTCATAAGAGGAAACTTTCCTTTTGAGGAGGAGTCATGACAATCGATGAGATATTGCTGCATTTGGATATAGATGGCTGGTATGTAGTCGAAGGGGTCATCCCTGAAGATGAAGTAGATGCGATACGCGAAAGCGTAGAAGCCGCGACAGTATCGAAGGGCCAAAGTCGAACATATACAGGGGTGGTTAGTGCGCGAGGCATCCTTGAATCCATCCTACCCTTCATGCATTACGTGAATGACGAGCGCATATTAGGCGTGGCGGAGACCTGGTTCGGTCCCCATGTGCGGAGTTCTTTTACCAACTCCATCATCAACATGCCAGGAAATGAGCGGGGCGGCTGGCACGCGGACTGGCCGTTCAATCAAGAGAAAGCAGGGTGCATTCCCGCGCCCTATCCCGACGCGGTTATGCAGCTCTCAACGTTGTGGATGCTCTCGCCGTTCTCTGATGAAACGGGCGGCACACTCATCGTCCCCGGAAGCCACCGGACGACCAATAATCCGACGGGCGCCATGGGCGTGGATCGCTTTCAACCTTACCGAACCGAAATGCAGGTCACAGGTAGCCCGGGCAGCGTACTATTGTTTGACAGCCGCCTGTGGCATTCGACCGCAGCCAATCACAGTGACAAGCCGCGGTTTGCGATGGTGGTGCGCTATGCGCCGTGGTGGCTCAATCTGGACGTGCTGATGCCGGGCTCGGAGGAACGCATCCGCATGGTGGACGAGACGGGCAAGTTAGAAAACGAGGTCCCACCAGTCCCGAGGCACGTTTATGAGGCGCTCCCGGACGATGTGCAGCCGCTGTATCGGCACTGGGTCAGGGGGTAAGGTTGTGAGCATTCTCTCAACGCTTTAGTGATCGTACACAACGTAGGTGGGAAGACCATTGGATAAAAATCAACGGGGAGAGGGTTCCTTTACAACGATAAAGCTCATCTTTTTCGCCCTGGTAGTGATACCACTGAACACCCTCTGGGTGATACACACGGGTTATATCGGATACGGAATCAATTTCACCCGTTTCTCGTTTTTCATGAACGTGGTCTCAATCATCTTCGTCCTGTGCTTTCTGAATGTCCTCCTGAAGCGGTTTCTCCCTTCGGTTGCCCTGACCAAGACGGAGATGCTGCTCCTGTATGCGATGTTAACCATCTCAACTGGACTCGCCGGCCATGACCTGCTTCAACACCTCTATCCTGGGCTGGGGCATGCCTTCTATTACGCGACGCCGGAGAACGAGTGGAAAGTTTTTCACCCCTACATCCCCAGATGGCTCGTGGTCAGCGATATGTTCGTCCTCGATGGATATTACACGGGTGAAAGCACCCTCTATATTCAGAGGTATATCAGGGCGTGGCTCATCCCGTCGATTGTATGGGCGATAGCGACCATAGCGGCAGTGTTATTCATGCTCTGCACAACGGTTCTGGTGCGTCGTCAATGGATAGAGCATGAGCGGCTCTCCTACCCGCTGACACAAATCCCTCTGGAGATGATAGACAAAGGCGCGGGGCTTTTCAAGAGCAAGCTTTTATGGATCGGATTTGCCCTCGCCGCCGGGAGGACCTTGATAAACGGCCTTCACTATCTCTACCCGAATGTACCGGGCATCCTCGTTGAGGGGTTCTCGCTGCGTCTATACTTCACGACCCGTCCATGGGACGCCCTTGGCGGGGTTAGCGGAGCTTTTCATCCCTTTGTGATTGGTTTAGCTTATTTCATGCCGCTTGAGATGTCCTTCTCCATGTGGTTTTTCTACTGGATTTGGCGTTTTGAGCGGGTACTGGGAAGCGTCATCGGGGTGAGGGCATTGCGGGGATTTCCGTTCGAATGGCAACAGGCCGTCGGCATTGGCGCTGCCATCCTGCTTTTTTCCCTCTGGATGTATCGGTTTCAGGCGTTGAAGATCTTAAGAAGCTTTTTCGGTCACACCGAGGGAGACGCCGCTGAGTTGAAGGGGTACAAATGGGCATTTTTAGGGCTTCTCCTGAGCTTCGGTTATCTGGTGGGGTTTATTACCTATGTGGGGATGAAAGTCTGGGTGGCTGCGATATTCTTCCTGATTTACTTTTCCATTTCGATGGTTATCACGCGCATCCGAGCGGAGGTCGGCTATCCGATGCATGAAGGCACCGAGACAGCGAGTATCGTGGTGACGATTCTGGGAACTCGCCCGATTGGCCCCAAGAGTTTGACGCTGTTTCCCTTTCTCTATTTTCTGACCACTGCTCACCGGAGCAGTCCACACCCTTATCAACTGGAGACGTTTAAGATGGCCGAGCGGATGCGGCTCAAGATAGATAGGGTGTTGATTTGGGGGATGGTTCTGGCGATTATCATCGGCACGTTTGCCGCGTGCTGGGCGGTACTCCATTCTTCATATCAGATAAAAGGAGGCCCCCATGCCGGCACCGACCAATGGGCAATGTTCAATCGGCTGACGAACCGGCTTCTCTACCCCCAGCCTTCGGATGTCCCTTCCCTAATTGCAATAGGGTTTGGCGCCTTTATCGGATTCTTTTTACTTTTGATGCACCGCGTCTTTATCTGGTGGCCGTTCCACCCGATGGGATATCTTCTCGGTGGGCCCTGGCCGTCGTCTGGAATCCTCTGGTTTTCGATATTCATAAGCTGGCTCTTAAAATGGATTATCTTGAAATTTGGTGGGTTAGCCCTTTATCGCAGGGCAAGCGTATTTTTCATCGGTCTTGTTCTGGGAGATTTCGTCATGGTGAGTTTCTGGGGCTTGTTGGGAACAATTCTCGGCAGAAATCTGTTTCGTCGGTTTATCTGATAAGAAGGAAGAAAAGGAAAGAAGCTGCTCCTATCCTTCCACTGTTTCCGCTCCTATACACACCGTTTGACGAGTTCGCGATAGTCGCTTTTCAACAACTGAAGTCGTCACTACAAAAGTAACAAGGTACTAATGGTTCATTTTTGAGTCCATATAGGGTTGGTAGACCTGACAGGTCTTGGCTAATAAACCCTATACGATTTTATGAGACCACCAAGATAAGTCTATGACTAACGAAAAGGTTATCATCACAAAGGGCGATATCATTTCATCCTTACAACAACTCGACATCAACACCGGCGATTGCGTCATGGCCCATTCCTCGAAATGACACTGATGCTAGTGGGGGAAAACGAGACGTATGGGCTCGGCTGTGAATTCATCCTCGAAAAGTGAACCCATAACCAACGAAAGGAGTTTATTGATGATCGATAGAACATGCAATTGCGAACCAACGCTGACAGATCAACAGGTAATCGAATTTTGCAGGAATGGTTTTACCATCCTCGAAGGGGTGGTGCCGGACGAGGTCAACCGCCGCACCCTGAACTTCCTCGATGAGCATCCCGGGATAGAACCGGTCGAGCTCCTGGCCGAGGACTGGTTCGTCGATGGGGTTCTCAAAAACCCGCAAGCGGCGGGCGTGGTGCGGTCGCTCCTGGGCAAAAACTTCAAGCTGCCAATGATTCTGAGCAACCATCGTGTCCAGTGTCCCAGGACGCTCACCTGTGGTTGGCATCGCGACGGTGGAGCGATTGACACGCCGCGGATCGACTTTTTATACGGGTTCTATTACCCGCAGGACACGCCGGAAGAAATGGGCCCGACCGAGTTGGTGCCCAGTTCGCACTTCATCCGCATCAAACGCCGCTTCATGAGTCACTACGGCGGCATCCGCAAAGGGGTGAAGACCGTCGCGCCGGCAGGGTCGATTTTCATCACCCATTTCTCGATTTGGCATCGCGCCATCTCTTCCACCGCCAGCGGTATCCGTAACCTGCTCAAGTATACCTATTGGCGGACGACGCCGCCGAAACGCGACTGGGTCGTCGATCCGGATCTCGACTTTATGCAGGTGAAGTTCCGGCCTGACATCTCACTGGGCGAGACACACTACGACTCCATCCACGTTGCGCGGATGTTTCAGTGGCTATGTGGTCTGGGTGACGATTTTGAGTTCAAGGGCGGTCAATCCTGGCCAATGACCGCTGGAGGAGGTTACAACACAACCGAGGGACTACCGCCAGAACTGGCTCGGCAGTAGCATCCGAGCCATGCTCCCAAGGATACTTGTTTGATGATGAAGCAATAAGGCATTTCATTTCGCAATGAGTAGATTCAGGCTTGACATTTAAGATGGACATTTATACGGAGGTGTTTCGCATGACAACCCTCAACCTCAAACCCACCCACAAACCCATCAAAGCCTATTATGAATCACTCAAGCAATTTGACCGGCTCGGCGTTACACATGAAACCGCTGTCCGATTGGCGTTCCAATCCCTGCTTGAATCGTGTGGACGACAGTTTGATTGGACGCTCGTTCCTGAACATTCAATAACCCCCCTTGATAAGGGGGGCCAGGGGGGTTCCGGTCAAAACAAGCGCATCGTCATTGATGGCGCGTTGATTGACGGTTTCAAGCTGATTCACGGCTATTGGGAGGCAAAGGATATCCACGATGACCTGCCCTCCGAAGTGCTACGCAAGTTTGAGGCAGGCTATCCGCGTGACAACATCCTCTTCCAAACCCCACAACGCGCCAGTCTTTGGCAGAACCATCAGCAGGTGCTCGATGCGGATCTGACCGACCCGACGCAACTGATACAGACCCTCGAAACCTTCTTTGCCCACCGTCCGCCAGAATATACCGAATGGGAGGAGGCGGTGTCGCAGTTCAAAGACAAAGTGCCCGACATCGGGAGCGGGTTGGCGGATTTAATCCAAAAGGAACGGGGGACCAACCCCCGCTTTACCAGGGCGTTTGGGGATTTTCACGAGAAATACCGTCAATCGATCAACCCCAATCTCTCCGAAGCCGCTGTCGAGGAGATGCTGATTCAACACCTCTTGACCGAGCGCATCTTCCGCACGGTTTTCGATAACCTCGACTTCACCCGCCGCAATGTCATCGCCAATGAGATCGAGAAGGTGATAGACGCGCTCACGTCTCAGTCGTTCAGTCGTCATGATTTTCTCCAAAGCCTTGATCGTTTTTATGTCGCAATCGAACGCACTGCCGCGACAATCAGCAACTTTTCCCAAAAGCAGGGGTTTCTCAACACGGTTTACGAGCAGTTTTTTCAAGGCTTTTCGGTCAAGGTTGCGGACACACACGGGGTCGTTTACACGCCCCAGCCGATCGTTGATTTTATGGTGAAAAGCGTTGAGCGTATCCTACAGACCGAATTCAATCGATCGCTTTCCGATTCCGGTGTTCACATCATCGACCCGTTTGTGGGGACAGGCAATTTCATCGTGCGGACCATGCGCGAGATTCGCAGAACCACGCTAGAGGATAAGTACACGACCGAACTTCACTGCAACGAGGTGATGCTACTCCCGTACTACATCGCAAGTATGAACATTGAGCATGAGTTTTACGAGGCGACTGGCACATATCAGCCGTTTGGGGGAATCTGCCTTGTTGATACGTTTGAACTGGCAGAGGACCGACAGTTGCCGTTGTTCACGCCTGAGAACACGCAGCGCGTTGAAAAACAAAGGGAGACGCCGATGTTTGTGATTATCGGCAATCCACCCTACAATGTTGGTCAGGTCAACGAGAACGACAACAACAAAAATCGGAAGTATGAGACGATGGATGAGCGGGTTGCGGAGACGTATGCAAAAGACTCGACAGCGACGAATAAAAACGCATTGGCCGATCCGTATGTGAAGGCGATTTGGTGGGCATCGGATCGGATTGGAGAGGAAGGGGTTGTCGCCTTTGTAACGAACAACAGTTTTCTCAACGGAGTGGCGTTTGACGGGATGCGAAAACACCTCGCAGACGATTTCGACGCGGTTTACATTCTGGATCTGAGTGGGAACGTCCGCAAGAATCCGAAGTTGTCAGGGACAACGCACAACGTCTTTGGGATTCAGGTGGGTGTGAGCATCAATTTTTTCGTCAAAAGACGCGACAACGCAAATTCCCAAGCCGAAATGTTCTACGCTCGTGTTGATGAATTTTGGCGTAAGGAGGACAAGTATCGCCATCTCGATTCAAAGAAGCATTACCAAAACATCGAATGGAAGCCGATAACGCCTGACCAGCGATACACATGGCTCACCGAAGGCCTCCACACCGAATTTGAGACCTTTATCCCGATGGGAAGCAAGGAAGCGAAGGCAGCGAAGGGTGAGGCGGTGGATGTGATTTTTAAGATTTATAGCCGCGGTGTCGTAACCTGCCGCGATGCGTGGGCTTACAACTTCAACCGAAACACACTGGCTGAAAACATGAGCGGGATGATTGATGCCTACAATGAGCAGGTCTTCAAGTGGGAACATCGGGAGGATAGGGATGCAAACGTTGATGATTTTGTGATTTCTGATGAGGCGAAAATCAAGTGGAGTTCAGGGTTAAAGCAGAAGTTGAAAAGCGGGCAGCTCGCAGAATTTGCAGATACAAAAATCCGACAATCGCTCTACCGTCCCTTTACAAAATCGAATCTCTACTTTGACCGAATGATAACTGAGCGTGTATACGTCTTTCCCTCCATCTTCCCTACACCTGAAACCGAACAAGGGAATCGTGTGATTTGTGTAAGTGGTATCGGAGGCAACAAACCTTTTCACACCTTGATGGCAGAAATGATTCCGTGTCTTGACAGTCTCGAAAAAACCCAATGCTTTCCCTTCTACATCTACGACGAGGACGGGACAAACCGCCGCGAAAATATCACCGATTGGGCGTTGGAACAATTCCGCACCCATTACCGAGACGACACAATCACCAAGTGGGACATCTTTCATTATATCTATGCGGTGCTGAATCACCCCGATTATCGGGATCGGTATCAGGCGAACCTCAAGCGGGACCTGCCGCGCCTGCCGTATACGCCCGACTTTTGGGGGTTTGCCAAAGCGGGGCAACGGTTGGGGGAAATCCACATTGGCTATGAAGACCAACCCGAATATCCGATTCGGTTCATCGAAAACCGTGAAGTGCCACTCGATTGGCGCGTGGAGAAGATGAAGCTGTCCAAAGACAAAACGCAGATTGTGTATAACGACTTCCTGACCCTCGACGGGATTCCCCCGAAGGCGTTTGATTATCGGCTTGGGAATCGGTTGGCGTTGGAATGGGTGATAAATCAGTATCGCGTCAAAACGGACAACCGGACGCAAATCGTCAACGACCCGAATCGTGCGGACGACCCGCAGTACATTGTCAAACTCATTGGGAAGGTGATTGCGGTCAGTTTGGAGACGGTGGAGATTGTGGAGGGGTTGCCGGGGTTAGGAATCTGAAGATTACCCCCTGCTTGCGGGGGGCTAGGGGGGTTGGGGGTGCCTCATTAAACACAGGACATAAAGAAACGTCTAACAGTTGGGGAGGTTCCGATATGAAATTCACCGCAGTTTTCAAAAAAGTCCCAGAAGGATACATCGGATTTGTTGAAGAACTGCCCAGTGCCAATCAACCCTTAAAGCCCTAATCTACTTATTGCATTTCATTTTCAATGAAAGGGGAATATAAAATGAAACGGCTAAAAGGAATTACGATTCTCAGTGTCGCGTCTCTCTTTGCAGTGGCCGGTTCGATGGCGCAAGATGCTGTCCCCGGCGCCCAGCTTGAGCTGATCGCTTCCGAAGCAAACTTCGTCAGGGAGGATTGGAAGAACCTCGGCATCGCCGGCGGGGTGTTGAGAGGTGGAAAGAAGCTTTTGAGAGACACGCCGGTTTTCGAGCCGGCCGCAGGTGGCGAGCTAGCGCGATTCACCGCCGTGGCTGAACGTCAGTTTTTCGGCAGTATCTTCGGCAGCTTTGCCAAAAACGCGATCTTCCATCTGCAGGACTGGACTGTCGAGCTCATCTTGAAGCGCAATGGACCAAGTTATGGCAAGGCACACCATGTTGCTGGCTTCTATTTCGCAGCTTTTAACGGCTGGTGGATGAAAAACACAGACCAGTGGATCATGTTGGGCTTCATGGAGAACGACACGGGGAAGATGTAGATCGAACTCAAAGAGGCTAAGGACCGTGGGAAGGTTTACAAAAACATCGTCGATATCAGGGTAAATCAATGGCATCAGATCTTGTTCACCTACAACAATGCTGCCAACAAACTTCAGGCCTGGATCGATGGTGTGAGGAAAAACGTGGTGAATGCGGCGCATCGTTTCGATGTCGAGGTGGATATGAACCATCACGCGGTCTTCTCAAGCGCGCACGAGGCGGATGTTGGCGTCGGCGACATTGAGGGAGTGACTCAGAACTTTAACGGCTCCATTCACCTCGTCCGGGTGTATGACCGGGCGTTGAGCGATGCCGAGATTAGCCCAAACTTTGCTGTTGAGCCTGCCAATAAGCTCACAACCACCTGGGGCCGCGTCAAGCAGCGTGTAAAGTAAGTCGGTGGGCTTCAGTTGCTAACATTTTTTCTTGCATTGATAAGAGAGTAACCTATGAGCAATCTTAAGATTCGAGACGTTCGAGTCATCGTTACGCAGCCAACGGCGAACCTCAATGTGGTAAAAATAGAGACCACTGAGCCCGAACTGTACGGCTTGGGCTGTGCCACCTTCACCCAGCGTGCGATCCTCGTCGAAGCCGCTGTTAATGACTACCTCCGCCCATTTCTCATCGGCAAAGACCCCGCCGACATCGAAGACATTTGGCAGTCATGCAATGTGTCTCCATACTAGCGGAATGGCCCGGTTCTCAACAACGCCATAAGCGGCGTGGACCAAGCCCTGTGGGACATCAAAGGCAAAGTGGCGGGAATGCCTGCTTACGACCTGTTCGGCGGGAAATCCAGAGAGGCTGCTGCCGTGTACATTGTTCCGGGTGGGCAAGACCTCAAAGAGTATGAAGAAAATGTCTGGGCTTTTATCGAAGATGGTTTCCGCTGTTTCAAGATAAACGGTGCCGACCGGTTCTTCTCAGACGATTCTCCCCACAAAGGATGGCCCGTCATCACAAACAAGACTTCTGAGTCCGGCAGCATTTTCGATCCAGAGCGATCGGTACAACAGATAGTGTGTGCCTTTGAATACTTCCGGGATACGTTTGGTTGGGACGTTGATGTCCTCTATGATGTTCATGAGCGTCTACCGCCTATCATCGGGCTCGGCTTAGCGAAAGACTTGGAACAGTTCAAGCTCTTCTTCTTGGAAGATCTGTTTGCTCCAGAGGACAACGACTACTTCCGGATGGTACGTGAGCAGACGAGCACGCCTATCGCTATGGGCGAGTTGTACAACAATCCGCACGAAATCATCCCGATGGTCAAAGACCGACTGCTAGACTTTTTGCGCGTTCACGTCTCTCAAATCGGCGGACTGACGCCGGCACGGAAGCTGGTGGCGCTGTGCGAAGCCTTCAACGTCCGAACCGCCTGGCACTGTCCCACGGATGTCTCCCCCGTTGGTCACGCCGCCCAACTCATGCTGGACTTGAATGTGTGGAATTTCGGCATCCAGGAAGCGGGGCCTTACCAGAGTGATCTGTTGAAGGAAATGTTCCCGGGAACCCCTGAAGTGCGCAACGGGTATATGTGGTCTAACGGCAAGCCTGGCCTCGGTGTGGATATAGACGAGGAACTGGCAGCGAAGTACCCGATCAAAGAACCCGCCCGTGCCAACTGGTCGTGGGGCAACGTAAGACTCGCCGATGGCACGGTGATTCGCCCATAACCTCACGCAAAAGAAAAAAGCACGACTTTCGCCACGATGCACGAGTACCAGGGATGATTCATTTTATGTTTTACGCCTAATCATTTTACCGGTTGCAGTGTCTTAATGTGCGTGTTATAATTACGCCAAATAAAACGACAAACATGAGGGGGTTGTCATGATTAACTATAATAGAAGACACACTTTGCCTATCGTCGCTCTGGCTGTTGCTGTCATTATTTCACTCTTTTTCGTACCATTAGGAGAGAAAAATGCGTTAAGTGATCGCGATGATAGAAACGTATTCATGCTGCAGAAGGCTTTGAGCGAGGCGATTAAAAAGGCAGAGAGGAACTACTACAAGGACATCGATCGGGAAAAAATGTATGAGGGGGCAATCAAGGGTGCGCTTGCCGCGCTCGATGATCCGTATTCTTTTTACCTGCCGCCGGTGGATCAGAAACGCGAAGCGGAAAACCTCTACCATGCAAAATTTGGCGGACTTGGCATTCGGATTTATGTGGATAAAGAATGGATCAAAATTTTCCGTCCTTTGTCCAATAGCCCGGCGATGCGAGCGGGATTGCAGGCGGGCGATTATATTACCAAGGTTGATGGGGATGCAATTAATATTGGCGACTCGGGTGGACAGACGCTTGCGGATGTCGTCAACGTTTTAAGAGGCGAAGTTGGTACAGAGGTCACAATTACGGTACAGCGGAGGGGACATCCAGAACCATTTGATGTGACACTGACCCGCGGGGTTATCCCGATTTCTAGTGTTAAGAAAACGATGCTAAAGGATGGAATTGGCTATATCCAGATTGACAATTTCACCAGCAGAACGGGTGAAGAGTTCGGAAACGCGCTCAGTGCATTGCTTCATGTCGAGGGCAGGGGGATGAAGTCACTGGTTCTGGATCTCCGATACAGTCCAGGAGGACTCCTGTCAGCCGCCAAAGATGTAGCGGACGCGTTTATCTCTGAAGGTCTTATTGTGTCAACGAAAGGTCGGAAAATGAGATTTAACCGGGAGTACCCGGCAACCTCCCAGATCCTCTGCCCGAAGGATGTGGATGTGGTTGTGCTCGTGAATGAGTTTAGTGCAAGTGGTTCTGAAATTGTCGCGGGAGCAATCAAGGATTCCAGGCGAGGGGTCATCGTCGGCACGAAGACTTTTGGGAAAGGCGTTGTCCAGCAAAGATTCCCTCTGGAATCTTTAAAGATGGAAGGCGCCGTGTCACTCACGATCTCGACGTATTACACGCCGAGCGGGGTTTCGATTAACAAAACTGGAGTCACGCCAAACATTGTGGTTGAAGAGGACAAACTCGACACGGTGACGACGGTGATGCGACAAAAAATGCGCAAGGGGGAATATGTCAACAAGTTTGTCGAGGAGTGGATTGAAATGAAGGAAAAGGAAACAGAGGAAACTCCCAAAGACTTTTCTAAGCTAGAAGCCGATTTACCTCAGTTAATGGATACTCTCAAGGCAGAGGATATTGAACTTGACATTGAACTTGTCAAGATTGACGCCCGTCGGCTCTTCAACGCGAACGTCGGCATCGATCAACTTATCGATCTCGACCACGACAATCAGTTGCAGGAAGCAATCGATCTTATCAAAATGGGTGGGGTTGAGAAGGCGCTCGCATCAACAACAGCAGATCTATAAATCAAGATACCCGGTCGGCGGTGGTGGAATCTTTCCTTAGCGGTTGCGGCTTCAGGTCGTAGCCGCTTTTTTTTGCCCTAACTGCATGCGTGCAACTTCAATCGCAGTAGCCGATAATAGTACCTATCATCAAATGACTGACTTATTGGCTTGCTATTCTTGGCCGTGTTTCACGTTAATTTGTATTGACAAGCCGCCCCAATATGATAAAATAAAAGATACAATGTTAAACTGAATGGCGGCACATTCTGATGGCGATCTAAATCCGGATAAAAAATCTTTTTGATGAATAAATTCTATGAATACCTACAAGGCAATAGGCGTTTCATAATTGTAGGCACGATTTCATTAGTTATGATTGGGTGTATTGTTGGATAAACAGAGGGTATACCTATACGGGTATATTTCTTGCATTGATGGGTGTGTCTTTGATATTCGCGGAGGTCTTGAAGGGGAAGTGGAAACACATTTGCTGCGCCGCTATTCTTGTGCTCGCTGTGGTTGTCTTCATCTTAGGAGGGATTAACCAGGACAAAACACCTACCATAGGGAAAGCAGCGGGTGTACAGCAGGAGACCGTGGATAAATCGTCAAGCCCAAACAAAGTGCCAAAGGGTAAAGCCTCAGTTTCAGTCCCCCGCCTGCACAACATGGCTGATATGATGAATCGGATTTTACCCCCCGAGCAACGTGAAAACCCAACGGTTAAAAAAATAATGGAGATTATGGCCTCCGATTCATTTCAGGAACAGTTTGGAACAACAAGATCCAAAGACGCTGGACGAATTCGTCCAATTCTTTGCTTCACAAGGTTTGCCAGAGTTATCAAAGATAGATTTTGATAAAGTAATGGCTGATGGCTACCGAATTATTGAGGCGGATTACAAAGCCAAAAACCCCGGTAAAGCTCCTGAGGATGAAGACGACGTGATGGCACGCCGATTGGCTGCAGCGATAGAGCAGTCCGGGCCGCTGGGGGGCATGGCTAAATTTATGAAGGATCCTAATAGCGATGGATTAACTGCGCCATTTCGATTACGGCGCTCTCATTATGCCTGATTTCTCCAAATCTCTTTGCGCAGGTGAATCCATCCGATTTATAGACAAATCTTGAGGATCTAGAGGTCGGTGGTGACTGGATCTATGACGATCTTGAGCGGGGCATTGCACACGCAAAGGAGATCGGCAAACCACTGTTTGTCCTTTTCCGCTGAGTCCCCTGAGAGGTATGCAGAGCCTTCAATGGGCAGGTTGTCCGTCAAGATTCCGAGATTGATGCGCTCCAGAAACAGTTTGTCAGTGTCCGCCTTGTCCAGATGAAACGGGTGGATCTCGCCCAATTTCAATTCGACTGTGATCTCACCTGGGCGGTATTTTTTATGAACCCTATAAGCGGGCAAAACGCGCGGGGCTCAACAACAGAGATATTATCGTCGAGGCTGACGGCAAAACGGGAGCGATGAGCCATGCTCATTAAACCTTTATCAGTCTGGCGATGAACTGCCAATCAAGGCTCTCAGAGAGAAGGATAAAATTTCCCTCACGATTCTACTGGAATAGAAGCGGAAAATATAATCCAACGTCTCCTTTTCCAACATTATCAGCGACCGGAAGAAGGAAAGGAAACATGGAAGGAAAGGAAGAAAGTATGATTCACGTTATCGTTGATGGCGCCTGCGGGCGCATGGGTAAGATAATCACGCAAAGCGTTACGCAACAGGAAGATATGCAGGTTGTCGGCGCCATTGAATTTTCTGAACACCCACAGCTTGGGCAGGACGTGGGGGAAGTGGCTGGGATTGGGACGATTGATGTGCCTGTTACCAGCAATCTGCCAGCAATCCTGGGGGATGGGGATGTCGTGATTGAGTTCACAACGCCGAGCGCAACAATTGAACACCTCCAGAACGTCGTTGATGCCGGCAAGCGGATGGTCATTGCGACGACAGGGTACGATGAGGGGGAGCTCGCACGGTTGCATGAGCTCGCCCCACAGATTCCGTGTGTGATGGCAGCCAATATGAGTGTTGGCATCAATGTCATGTTGCAAGCGATTCAGTTCCTTGCCAAGGCTTTTGGAGACGATTACGATGTTGAAGTCATTGAAGCACACCATAATCAGAAAGTGGATTCACCAAGTGGTACTGCCCTGCGGATGGCTGAAGTCCTCGCTGAAACATTGGATAGGAATCTTCCAGAGGTCGGTGTGTATGGCAGGCGCGGAATTGTCGGGGCCCGCCCTAAGAAGGAAATCGGTATACATGCCATTCGAGGAGGAGACCTTGCCGGGGATCACACAGTGTTATTCGTTGGTACAGGTGAACGTCTCGAAATAACGCATCGCGGCCAAAACCGTGAACCGCTTGCACGAGGCGCCATCCGCGCTGCGAGGTGGGTGATGAGTGCACCGAAGGGGTTGCACGACATCCGGGAAGTGTTGTTCTAAATGTATGTGTGAAACACTGTGGGAGCGGTTTCATGACCGGGATCGGTTCAGAAGTCGAATTTCTGGTGTTGCATCAACTTTCTCGCACTCGATTCAAGACGAAATTCATCACCTGGTTGATGGTCATGTTGGTTGTGTTTACAACAATCGCATCTTCGGCTGTTTGCAGCGGACTATGCTCACGCGAACGATCCATCTGATCGCGAATCCGGATGTCTGCTTCAACTTGCTCCAGTGTCGTCTCAACACCTTTTCCCTGGTGTTCTGCCAGACGGCGCCTCGCCCGTTCTTCGACTGGGGCATTGATGTAAAATTTAACATCCGCATCCGGGAATACCACGGTTGTTACATCGCGTCCTTCGATGATGATACCCCCTTTCTCACCGATCCGGCGCTGCTGCTTCACCAGCTTACGCCGCACTTCAGGAATCTTTGCAATGTCAGGGATGAGGCGCTCGATCTCCGGTGTGCGAAGGGCATCTGTAATATCTTCACCGTCCAGCAAGGTAATCCTACCGTTATCCGTAAAATCAATTCGACAATTCTTTGCCAGTTCGATCAACGCGGGGACATCCGCCGGAGATACGCCCTTGCGGATTGATAATAGCGTCATCGCACGGTACATCGAGCCTGAATTGAGATAAAGATAACCTAACTTATCGGCAAGACGTTGAGCGATTGTACTTTTTCCTGAACCAGCGGGGCCATCCATCGCAATCGTCAAACGTTTGTTCATCATCCCTCCAATGCATCCCTTAGCGTTTTCGAGTGCGTCAGGACATGCTCAATCTCAACATCGTCCCGATTTTTGAGCAGGGCTTTGAATTCGGTGAGATTTTCGATCACGGCATCAATCATCGGTAGAAGCGAATACGCATTTTGCATGAAGATTCCCGTCCAGATCTCTGGTGAACCGGCAGCAATCCGTGTTGTATCACGGAAGCCGCTTGCGGCGAAATCTAATGCCCTTGCTGAGTCAACCCCGATTTCTCCGACTATATTTGTCAAGATGGAAGCGATAAGGTGAGGCAGGTGACTGGCGCCGGCGATGAGCGCGTCGTGGTCAGCCGGGGAGAAACAATAGAGTCGCGATCCAACAAACTTCCAGAGATCTATAATGACCTGCAATGCTTGCGGGTGGGTGTTGTCTGTCGGGGTTACGATGCACTTTGCACCATCAAACAGATCCGCGCAGGCTGCTGTGACGCCCGTTTTTTCAGATCCAGCCATCGGATGCGATCCGACGAAATGCAGATGATGATATTCAAAAGCGGTCAAGAGGTGTTCGATTTGTTCAACAATTTGTCCTTTGACGCTACCGACATCGGTGATCAATAAAGGTCCGGCATCAGATATCCGGACTTCCCCGATACGCTGAACCATTGCCGGGATGAAATCGACCGGTGTTCCAATAACTACCAGATCGGCGTGACGAACTCCTACCTCAAAGTCGGTTGTCGCATGGTCAATCGCACGACGTTCACATGCGATTGCGAGCGTGCTCATCCGTCGGCCAAGTCCAGTAATTTCGCCCTGGAACCCTTTTGCCTTCAACGCCAATCCGAGTGATCCGCCGATTAAGCCAACGCCTAAAATTGTGATATTCTGAATCTGGTCAAAGTCATCAATCATATCCTCTATACGCCCACTCTCCACCACCGCGCAGAGCCAGGTCTCCACCACCGCGCAGAGCCAGGTCTCCACCACCGCGCAGAGCCAGGGAAGACTGCCTCAATCGCTTAATCAAAGTTCATTGAAAGGTCGCGCCCCATTTTAGACATTTTAAGTGTTCCTTGAGTTTTTGTCAAGCCCTTTTTATGTTGCTAACTGGAGCGAACCGATCCCTCGACTTGAGATTTCTCCGCTGCGGTTTGTTCAGCAGTCATGATAATACCTCAATTTCAAGGCGTGTTGAGAATCCGTGGTCGCCAATTCTCAACACACCTTATGTTTATAGCTCCGGCGCCGGCACGCCATAGGAAGCCGCTGCTTCAACTAGGCGGTTCCACGTCTTTTCTTCGATTGGGATACCCGCTTTCATACGCTTCTTTCGGTTACGTTCCTCGAATTCCCCGGGGACATAGATTTCGTCAACGCCAGGCAGTCTTGCGGAGGACTTTACCCACTCTGTGAGGTACTCGATTTCCTGTTGGTAGACTTCGAGATCGATGAAATCCTGAATCTTGATGGCGATCATCACGATTCCACTCCCACCACGCGTTGGTCTTTCACGACTGCAACCCGCCCACGAGAGACCACCGGCGATCGCATCGATCATGAACCCTAAACCGGAACCTTTGTGTCCAAATTGAAAACCGCCGACCGGCATCACCGCCGTATCGTCGTGTCGATCTCGAAACGCATTCGGATCTGTGACAGGTTTTCCGTCCGAATCGATCATCCAGCCCTCTGGCATCTCCTCGTCGCGTGCGATTTTGACGAGTATTTTTCCTCCAGCAACAACACTCATCGTCATGTCAAGCATTAATGGTTCACCGTTTTTGCGCGGGACAGAGATGGCAATCGGATTGGGAGGCAGCCGCCGTGATGTGCCGCCAAACGAGTGCATAAACCGACCGCCGCCATTCAGCAGCACGATGCCGATCATTCCCACCTTCGCGGCTCGCGGTGGATAAGTCCCCATCCGTCCGGCGTGCCCGCAGTGGTGTAGTCCAACCGCGCCGAATGTGTTCGTTTTCGCTTTTTCAACCGCCAAATCCATCGCTTTCTGCGCTGCGACCATGCCAAGGGCGCCGTTGGCATTAATCACTGCGGTTGCTGGCGTTTCACGGACAATCTCCATTTTATCCGCCGATGGGCCGCCCTTCATACCGTTGGCGTAGCTAGGGGCATGAATGACACCGTGTGAATCGTGTCCCATCAGGTTGGAATCCACAACGTGATCGCTGACGATCTGGGCATCTTCTTCAACGCCCCCGGCAGCGATGTTCATATCATAAACGAACTTCCTGAGGACTTCGTGATGAATCGTAAGCATGAAAAACCTCCTTACTGATATTTTTTACGATTCTCTAGTAATTGCAATTGTACAGTTTGATGTTCAGCCTGTTGTTTGACAAATTGTGTGATTGATATTTTACTTTTTAGAAATATTTTCGTGTAATCGATCACTTTGGCTGACTCGGGACGGTGAAATTCTGGATATAACGCTTCCCAATCTCGGTTACGGATTGTGACAACTTCGTCTAAATAAAAACTGACCCAGACATTTCCAACCTTGGAGTTCGATGCTTGTTGTTTCACTTTATCACGGGCGAGCGTTGCGTAAACTTGATCAAGTTCAAAACCGATGTAGTGCCGTCCGAGTCGTTTTGCAGCAATTGCTGTTGTTCCTGTCCCCAAAAACGGGTCAAGCACAATATCGCCTTCGTCAGTGGACATTAAGATGATGCGTTCTAATAAATGAATCGGTAACTGACAAGGATGCGGGTCGCGATATTTGTTGTGCTTTATCCGATGAATATCTGTCCACGCATCCGAAACAAGCGGCCCAAAAGGATGCAAACTCCCCTTTTTTCCGCCATAGTCCTTATGCAGATAGTTGCATTTACGACAACGTTTGTGTGGATAGCGAATTTCGTAAAATTTATTTTGCTTCGCATCTTTGGCATAAAACAGGATGCCGTAATGCGCGGGCTGAAGCGTTTTCCCCATTGGGGCTGTGGGTGCGTCCCACGAAATCCAATGCTTAAAATCAGCGAACTTGTTCAAAAAGCCCGCATAGTACGTCAGCCATTTGGGGATGTTATGCACAAAAATTGACCCTGTTCCCTTCGTAACGCGCACCATCTCCGAAATCCATTTTTCGCACCAGTGCAGATATTCCTCTAACTCAAGGCTATCCCTCATGCTGTTATACTTCTTCTTCAGATTAAAAGGTGGATCTGCAAACGTGATATTGACGCTATTGTCGGGAATTTGACGAAGCAATTGGAGACAATCCCCTTGAATAATCTGATTGATATATGCTTCCATTATTTTTGAATTTCCTTTCTCAAAAATTTCTCAAATCGTGAGATTTCGTCCTTGTGGAAAGTGCAAACGCCTTCGTAAGCAACTACCAGCCGTCTCAAATCGTGCCTACAAACATACTATCTAACCACGCTTTGAGGCTCTCTAATGGCTCATTGGGGCACCACATTTTTTAATACCAGCTTTGATAATTCTGCATTATCAACCGCACGAATGAGCGTGATGAGTCGCTTGAAGGATTCATTGGAAAATCCGGTTAGAGCTAAGAGCGTGGTCAAGCCGTTTTCTTTTTCAAGTAATCCCTCAATAAGCTCTTTCCTTAAACCACTAGTTTCCACACTGTTTTTGAGAACAAGTAGCGTTTCCTTTATTGAATTCAAGTAGCCTTCGTATCTTTCCTCAAACACTAACCTGACGGGGTCGTAAGAATCGCACGGGCTGAGTTCGGTAAATCGCCGAGATGGTTGAATATCTGCTTCTGTACCGGCTCCAGCGGTTAATCACCTCTCTGAATCGTTCAAAAGTGCCCATGTCAAGTGAGGTTTCTGTTGGTTTGACGTCACTCAGACACATTGTCATTATAGCATTGCAAAACGGGAAACTTAAGAACATTATCCAGTTGACCAGGGTTATTGGGTTGAGGCGTGTGCATAATTCCGTGAGACTTCCCTTATTTTTCTATCTAAACTTAGGTTGTCTCGGAGCGCGCTCTCTCTGCAACCGCAGCTTCGACCCCTTCAACGGAAGCTTGACCCGCGCCCCACTCTGCAAGTGCGACTCCATGAACGCAAAGATTAATTCCGTGCTTGCATGTGCCACGCGGACACCGCAGCGTGATGGCTCGCCGGTGTCGAGTGAGTGAACCAGATCTTTGATGAGATTCGCCGTGCTGCTCGTGCGTTCAAACTCAGGAAAAGTCTCCGGTACGAAGCAATTCCCCCAACCGGGAACATCGACTTGGTGCCGGAGATGCCACTGCCAACCATTATTCCAGCATGTGACGCTACCCCTTTCACAGATTGCCTCCCACTCGCTGCTGCGCGGAGAGAGAAGGGCATGCGCCATGACGCCGTTTTCAAACTGAATCATCCCATGGCCATTCGGATCTTCCCGGACAATATCTCCGTCGAAGATGTCGTCGTCATCAGTGAGATGCGCAGATACCCACAAAGCGCGGCGATCGCTGTTCAGACGCAAGATTAGGTCGAATTGATGACTGGAACCGTTAAAAAGCGAGTGGTTCGAGTAAATGATTAGCGTCTTGAGCGCCCCCAACTCACCGCTGTCGATAACCTCCTTCATCTTGTCAAAGCCAGTGTCCCAACGGCGATTCGTTCCCAAGTTGAAGAAGGCCCCGTTGCGCTCTACCGCTTCCACCATCGCATCCGCTTCGTCCATCGAAGCCGCCATCGCCTTTTCCGCGTAGATTGCCTTGACCCCGTGCTCCACCGTGTGGATGATAACTTCGGCGCGGTGCTCCGGCTGCGTTGCCACACTCACGATGTCCAGGTTCTCTTTGTCGATGAGCTCCCGATAGTCGGTGTACTGCTGTTCTTTTGGCACATCGTACCGCTCTCCGAACACCTCCATGACCTCTGTCCGCAGGTCTGAACAAGCGACGAGATCGGTCCGTTCCTCTGCATAAAAGCCCGCCGCGTGTGAATACGGCAGCTTAATTGCTTGATAATCCGGCACTTCATTGTCGATAAATGCGCCCATCCGGCTACAACCGATGACAGCGGCGCGGTAGGTTTTCATTAGTTGTCCTCCATTGTGTCAAGAGTGATTATGATGTCCGATAATATGAACTGCCCTCTTTAATGTTAGCGCCAAAAATACTGTGCCCAAGTGGGAGTCAATGGTCACAACAGTTTCGTTGTCTTCAGTAGAGGAAATAAGAAAGGCTAGGAGTTGCAAGGAGCACCTTAATCTTGACTGACATATTCGTTCCTTCCATTCTTCCCTTTCTTTCACTTATGTGTCAAATCCGTATTCCTTCCACCGCTTGTCCACAAGATCGACAATCTCCTGGGACATCTTGATTTCATCGGGCCACTCCCGCTGATAACCTTCCTCACGCCACTTGGTCGTTGCATCGATTCCCATCTTCGACCCTGCTCCTATCAGCGGCGCGGCGTGGTCGAGGACATCAACGGGGCCCTCAACAATGGTCACATCGCGCTTTGGATCAACGTTGCTACCGACGCGGAAAAATACCTCCTCCACGTTCTGCACATCGACATCTTTATCGACAACGATGATGATTTTGCTGAACATCAGTTGTCCGAGTCCCCACAGGCTGTGCATGATCTTCTTCGCGTGGAAGGGATAGCGTTTGTCGATTGAGACTAAGGCAAAGTTGTGGAACACACCGAACAGCGGCAGGTTCATATCGACCAGTTCTGGCAGTTGCGTTTTGATCAGCGGCAGAAAGATCCGTTCCGTCGCCTTGCCCATGTAGCAGTCCTCCATCGGTGGCTTGCCGACGATGATCGTTTGGTAGATGGGGCGCTTGCGGTGTGTGATGGCAGTGATGTGAAAGACAGGATATTCGTCCGCAAGAGAGTAGTAGCCGGTGTGATCGCCGAAGGGGCCCTCCATGCAGATTTCGTCCGGTTCGATATACCCTTCAATCACAATGTCGGCGTCTGCGGGGACAAGCATATCGATTGTTTTGCTCTGCACCATCGGCACATTGGCTTTGCGGAGAAAACCAGCAAACAGGAGTTCATCGATCCCAGTCGGAAGCGGAGCGGTGCCGATATAGGACATGACCGGATCACCGCCGATGGCAACCGCAACGGGCATCCGCTCACCCGCTTCACGGTATTCGCGGTGATGGGCGGCGCCATCATGGTGAATCTGCCAGTGCATCGCCAGGGTGCGCTCATCGAGTTTTTGCAGTCGGTACGTGCCGACGTTGCGCTGACCGGTTTTTAAGCTGTGCGTGAAAACCTGGGGCAGGGTGATATATTTGTCCGCATCAAGGGGCCAGCACTTGATAATCGGGAGGCGGTCTAATGAGACACGATCGCCGGTTAGCACCTCCTCCTGGCAGGCCCCGCGTCTGACCGTTTTCGGCGGAAACTTCGTCAGTTTCCCCAGAATGCCAAGGAGTTTTACCTTGTCGATGAGTGATTCCGGGGGACCGACCTTGATCATGCCTTCAATCTCGTCGGCGATTTCGTCCAGGTCTTCCACACCAAGCGACATCACCATTCGCTGATAGGAGCCAAAGGCGTTGATTAGCAGGGGCATTCTGCTCCCCTCGACCTTTTCAAACAGCAGGGCGGGGCCGCCTGCCTTACTTACCTGATCGGTGATTTGCGAAATTTCGAGATCGGGAGATACTTTGGCTTTGATGCGCTTTAATTCACCGGCGTCCTCTAAAGTTTTAACAAAATCTCTGAGGCTCGAATATGCCATTTTTTCACCTTGATAATTCGACTTTCACAGACTGTATCATTGAAATTACTCAGCGAGGTTGTCAAATCATATTCATCAATTTGAAAATCATCATCTTGATCGGCGTAATCGTCGAACCATTCTTCTGTCTCAGATCTATTTACATTGTCAAGGGTGATCATAGTTATTATCTTCCTTCAAATTAGTCAGCTTTCTAATTTTACCAGATTCATGGAGAGGCTTCAATTGAATTGATCACAATTTAGCTCGACTTCAGTGTTAAAACAGCATCTGATCCAAAATCGACAGCGCCGCTGCCTTATCCGGCTGTGTCCGACCGGTCATCAGCGTATGAGTAGGACGGACGCAAGATGGGCACCCTTCCTCACAATCACATTCAGAAATCAACTTGAAGGCGTGTAGCATGAGCTCGTCAAGCAGGTCATAGCCGCGATCGGCATAGCCTAAGCCGCCGGGGTGGGCATCATAGAGGAAAATTGCCTGTTCGCCCAGATCTGTGGACTGCACTTTGCCACGGATGCTCTGCGCCTCCGCCATTGCCCGCAGCGGCAGAATAGACTCAAGCACATTTTTGATTCCCTCTAGCCCATCGTCATAGTTTAGACCTCGCCGCTGCTGAATCGCATCAACCACGCTGGGGGGTGGCGTCAACCAGAAGGCAACGGTGTCCAACTCCTGTTCAGGCATATCCAGGAGCTGCGTCCCCAAATTTTCTAGCGTATAAAACCGAATGCGAGTGAAGCCAACCATCTTGCGTATTACACGTGCTGTCCCGATTTGGACAGCGACACTCCGCCAAACCTTCTCCGCTTGTCTTTCCGTAATAGTGATCTCCTCTGAGAACCAGGGTTGGGTATAGTAATCCACGTTCACTGACTCGACATAGGCAACCTTTTTCTCCATGTCCAACTGTTTCACTAAGTAGGTTTCGGCTTCGTGCATATAGATTGCATCAGGATAAACCATCGCCAGCCCGTTGACCGCATTCACGCTGCCGATTACACGATTACCAACGATCTCCCGAATCTGGTAGGAACCATCCGTGATTGCCCGCAAATTGACATTACTCGCCGGATATTTTTCGCTCGCCCAGTAATATCGATCATCAACCCGCACCATTTCACCCACATGACACAACTCATCGAGTACGAGAACGGACATCTGACCCGACAGTGCTGTATCCGCTGCTTCTATCGGCGCCTCATGAACTGCACAGCGCAAATGGTCTATAAGGATATGAAGATTATCGGGTGCAATGACGGCGCTCTCAGGGGATTGATTAAACAGATACTCCGGGTGACGCATCAGGTACTGCTCAATCGGGTCATCGTGAGCGATCAGTACAATCATTGACGACTCAGATCTCCGTCCGGCGCGTCCGGCTTGCTGCCACAAACTAGCGATCGTGCCGGGGAAGCCGACCATCAGGCACGCATCTAATCCCCCCACGTCTATACCGAGCTCCAATGCGTTGGTCGCCGTTACGCCGAGCAACTTCCCCGAAAACAGCAACGCCTCGATCTCTCGTCGATCTTCGGGAAGATAGCCCCCACGATAGGCGCGGACGGCATCGGCATAAGTTGCATCCGTTTCGTGCAAAAGGTCACGGACATACCGATGGATTAGTTCTGCCGTTATACGTGCACGGGTAAATGTAATGGTCTGGCATCCCGCAAGAATCAATTGTGTCATCAACGTCTGTGCCTCAATGTTCGCACTGCGACGCGCGCGATTGGTTCGGTCCACGTAAGGGGGGTTCCATAACACGAAGTATCGCTCACCGCGTGGAGAACCGTCGTCCTGAATGAGCGCTGCCTCCTGGTTGATCAGTTTCTTGGCTAACTCCAGTGGGTTTGCAATCGTCGCTGAACAGCAGATAAACTGCGGATGCCCACCGTAATAACGGCAGATGCGAAGCAATCGACGTATCACGTTTGCGACATGCGAACCGAAGACACCGCGATAGGTGTGCATCTCGTCGATCACGATAAAACGAAGATTGGCGAAAAATCGGCTCCAACGCGGGTGATGGGGGAGGATAGCAATGTTCAACATATCCGGATTGGTGACCAGCAGGTTGACTTCTTCTCGGATCTGGCGGCGTTGGTATTGCGGAGTGTCGCCATCATAGGCATGAAGGCGCAGGATACCTTGCAGGGCGGGGTGTCCCTCCGCAAGGTTTACAACGGCGCGGATCTGATCTTGGGCGAGGGCTTTCGTGGGGAAAATGTACAACGCACAGGTGGAGGGGCGTTCCAAGAGCGATTCCAAAACCGGAAGGTTGTAGCAGAGGGTCTTTCCGCTGGCTGTCCCCGTTTCGATGACAATGTTTTTCCCTGCCTGAATCCACTTGATTGCTTTGACCTGATGCGTGTAAAGTCGATTCACGCCTATCCGTTCAAGCGCAAATCGCAGTGGAAACGGCAGCGATTCAGACAGATCTGCATACTGCGCCTCACGCTTCTCAATATTCTGAACGTGGACGATTTGATCTTGATATGTGGGTGAATTACGAATTGATTTAAGAAAGGCTAAGACATCTATAATGTTTGACCCACCTTCGGGTTGATGCGTGAAACATAAAACGTGATTTGCTGATTCGAGGATTCGTCGAAACATCGACATTCAACTTCGTATCTAGCTTAATGAACAGGGGGTGCCCAAAAAATGAACGATGTGGAAGCATCAACTCAGCAGAAATGGCTAGGAATTCGCCCATAGACGCGGTTTCCAGCTTTAATCGCCTTTGGCACAAAAGTTGCCCTGTGCATGCTTGCCGAAAATTGTACAATAACCGTGCAGTATCATACAAGGTAATTATAGGAGATACACCTCATGAGAAATCACTTTCAGTTTTTGTGGATGTACTTGAGTATTTTGTCAGCCACTATAAATACCGTTTATTCCGAAGAGCCCGCCCCAAACGAATCCCCAATTCAGTTAGAGGAGATCGCCGTAACGGCAACCCGCCTTGAGAAGGAGACCTTCCGAACTCCCAACACCATCTCGGTTGTTCAACGACCGCAGATCGAACGGGTTAACGCCGACATCACACCGAGAATTTTGCGCGAAACCGTCGGTGTGTGGGCGCAACAGACAACGGTCGGACAAGGCTCTCCCTTGCTGCGAGGACTCACTGGATACCAAGCCTTTATTCAAGTTGATGGCGTTCGCCTCAACAACTCCACCTTCAGATCCGGTCCCAATCAGTACCTCTCGACAATCTCTTCAGATAACTTAGATCGGATCGAGGTGCTGCGAGGACCGGGGTCTATGTTGTACGGTAGCGGCGCAATGGGCGGTGTGATTAGCCTTTTCACGAAAGATCCAACGCTTGACGGTACGAGTGAGAGTTGGAATTTTCAATCTCGCCTATTTGGTCGCTATGCCAGTGCCACACAGGAGCGGCTCGGACGACTTGAACTCACAGGCACCCACAACCGACTCGGCTTCGCGGTAGGTGCTTCTGCCCGAAGGTTTGGCGATTTAGATGCTGGTAGCGGCTACGACCTCCACTACAAGAACCGCAAGTTTGAAATCGTCACCACTCGCCCGGCGGGCGTCGAACTCTTTGAAGATCCGCCGCGGGATGTCCCAGAAAAGTGGTTAATCGATACGCAAGCTCCGCTCGGGTGGAAGGCCTACGATGGAGATGCAAAAATCGCCTGTCAACTCAATGATAACAGCACCATCAACCTTTCCTATCAACTCTGGCGTCAACCCGAAACCCCACGTTATGATAAGATCTCAACCGGGGAATTTGATGTCTTTGCGTTTGCCCCACAAAATCGAGATCTGGTTTACGCCACTTACCTAACAAAACAGGTTGGGGCCATAGAACAGTTACGGTTCACAACCTCCTACCATCGCCAAAAAGAGGGACGAAACGCGGTCAAGCGCGACGCGTCCGAACGGCGGGAACGATTTGATACCGTCAACACCTTTGGCGTCAGCGTACAGGCGATGAGCACCGCCTTGCCACGTCAGCGTGTTGTCTTCGGCGGCGAATTCTATCTTGATACGCTCGACAGTCGTACCGTCAAAACAGACCTTGATACCGGGGCGGAAACCGTTGACGAAGATTTAGGGCGATTTATCGACGGCTCCCAGTTTTGGGATGCAAACCTTTTCCTTCAAGACGAAATCGAGTTACACGACCAGGTCGAGTTGACGTTGGGCGGACGTCTGACCCTTTTCCACACGAACGCCGATCTGAGTCTCCGGAAACCGAGTTTTGATGAATTCGACGAATCTGGGAACGCGTTGACAGGAAGTGCGGGCGTCGTCGTGGGGGTGGCGGACGGCCTGAACCTCGTTGGCAATGTTGCAACCTCCTTCCGTGCGCCAAGCTTGAATGACACAACCGCCGTCGAAGTGACCAACGAGGGCATTGACGCCCCAAGCCCTAACCTCGACCCCGAAACAGGGTGGACGGTTGAAGGTGGGTTCAAGGCGCGTTATCCACAGTTCATCGGTTCGGCGACCCTGTTCCACAGCCGTATTAATGATCTGGTCACACGAGTGCCCGTCGAGGAGGTGTACAACGGTCAAACGCTTCCCAAGCTCTACCGAGACATTCAATCCGCCAATCCCGGCATTGAGGTGTCCGTGTTTGATAACGTCGATAAGGTTCAAATTGAAGGGATTGAGTTTGCAGGGCTTGTCCCGATTCGCTCCGGCTGGTCAATCTATGGCAATGGGATGTTTACGCGAGGAAAAGTGTTACTGCTCAACGGCGCGGCCCCAAATCCAGAGAACCCGTGGGAGGAACGCATCCGCCGGGAACCGCCGTTAAACGGGATGCTTGGGGTTCGATGGGAACCGCCGGAAGGTCAGTTTTGGGGAGGTTTCTTCGTGCGTGGTGCGGTGAAGCAAGATCGGCTGAGTCATGGCGACATCCGTGACCCCCGCATTCCTGGTAAAACCCCTGAAACGGCAGCGGTTCAGTTTGACGAAAAAGGTCGCGTTATCGACGCTGGTACGCCCGGCTGGTTCACGCTCAACTTGCGTGGTGGGGCACGTTTGACGGAGTATAATCGCCTGACGGTTGCCCTCGAAAACCTGCTGGATAAGCGGTATCGTGAGCACGGATCGGGGGTCAATGCGCCGGGGTTCAATGTCATTGTGAGCTTGGATAACCGGTTCTAGTGCGTTTGAGCGTTGTGCGATGAGCAGTCTACCATGAAAAAGCGATTCGTACTTTCCCTATGCCTCGCATTGTTCACTTCCGCCACATTTGCCGCAATTGGTTCGCTTGGGGACGGATTTCTCCAGCAAGCCCACTTTCTGCCGGATGGCACAATTCTGCGTGTGATGTGGGACTACATTGAGATTGCCGATCCGGACACGAATGAAATCATTGAGAAATTTGCTGAAGGGTTAAACTGGGGGGAGATGACCCTAAGTCCAGACGGTATATGGCTGGCAATTGTGACCAATCCACACAGAGTGGGGATACATTCTCTAACGTGATAGTGCAGAGTACCGGGGGTATCATGAAACAGATTTGCATGACACTGATCGTCGAGTTAATTTTATGTGGGATAAGCGTAACCGTTGCCGAAGAAGAAGTCAACACCAATCCCGAAGAAATCGAGCAACTTCGTACGCTGACGGCGTATACCGTCGAGCCGGGTGAATTAGAGGTTGACTTTGTTCCCCAACATCTGCGCTTCGATGAGTACAACACCACGTCGCTGATTATCGAAGCCGAATTTGGTCTGACTCGACATTGGGATGTCGAAGTGGAAGTGCCTTTCGTTTCGATCGCCAGAAGCAACGAGATAGAGACTGGGCTTGGCGACATCGAACTGGAATCGAAGTACATGCTTGTAATTGGTTCTGATACCCGTTTCGCCCTTGCCGCTGTTGCTGAAATTTCGTTTCCAACTGGGAATGAGGAGAAGAAAATAGGAAAAGGCAACTTGGAAGTTGAAGGGGGCGTTGTGTTCAGCGGACGGTTGCAGAATCTCCGCTGGCATCTCAATGCTGGAATCGGTATTGAACAGGAAAACAACGAAACGGAACCTGAATTCATAACCAATCTAGCGGTGGTTTATCCGCGAGGTTTGTTTTAACCGATGCTTGGTATAAACAGTGAATTTGGAGAGATTAACCACCTTACGCTCATCCCTGCTATCGAATGGGAAGCGTTCGGACTGGAATTCGGCGTCGGATTCCCCGTTGGGCTGACGGACGCATCTGAAAATTTCGGTTTTATCATTGATATTGAAGTGGAGTTTTGATTGAAGGGCATTTGCCCTTTTACCAAATCTAATTTCGGAGGTAAGTATCATGAATTGGGCGCATGTACATCTTTTGATTAATCACATCCCGGTTTTAGGCACGGTGTTTGGTACTCTATTATGGAGGCGGAGCAGTATCGCACGACAAGACGGATGACCGTTGTGCGATAAAACTGTCCCTCAAATCATCATTACCAAACATATCAAACGCGAGAAGGAAGTAAGAAGCATGTTTCGACAATTTTGGAAATTCACGCTTTTGACCTGCGTGCTTGCAGGCTGCGCGGCGCTTAGCAATTCGCAGCCTAGCGGCGACTACGTCCCGATTGCCGGACTTGTCTGCAATTCCCCGGAGATGGTGGATGGTGACATGGACACCAGCAACCTCGTTTACATTGAGGGGGGCAAAGGCGTCGGAGAACGAAATAAGGGAGTCAGCACGATGCGATTGGATTCTCCGGTAGCGCATCTAATCGCGCCAACGACGGTGCAGTTGCCCAAGCGGTATGAAGTGGGGATGATTGTCCTTTACGGAGAACATTTCATTTGATGGACTTCAAGGTCTTGGCGAAGATTGGTGAGGATTGGAAGGAATTACGGCGATTCCGCAACAACCGCCGGAAGCGTATCGTGGTGATCACTCCGGTTGTGACAGACACGATACACATCATTGCGATTAAAAGTTTTCTCAGCCCCAAACAGCGTCCGAGAATCCAGGAAATTCAGATCTATGGCAAGCCTTGAAGTTATCCCAAATAGTGGAAGAAAACGCATGCCGATCAGACAGCAGCGGGACGTTACCTCCGTTTCAGCCTGAACGTTCAAATGTGAAGGAAAGAAACGAAGGCGTTTGGTTGTAACATCAAGTGTGTTAGAAAAGGTGAACACGGAGTACACCGTAAATCCGTCAACGAACGAAAATAAAATAGGGAGAAGATGGGGAACCACAATGTTTTTACAATCATCCCCATTTTTCTCCCTATTTTTGTTTTCTGAAGGGATAGAGGGTCGGCGCAGAAGGAGGTTTTCAAACAATGAAGATTCGACACAAGTTTGGTAGAGTGTGCGTTTTGCTGATCTGACTGACGTGTATACCCATTGCGTGCACCAGCAAGAATAGCAATACGCAACAAGATACAGCCAAACTGATTGAGCAAGCACGAGACGGGAAAGGCTAATCAACCCAGGCGACTCGACCGGCGCCTTAGAAAAAAGATCGCTCACTATTGAGGGATGTGCTATAATCAAAGTGGTGTGGCAAGGTCATTCTCATTGCCTAATTTTCAAGAAATCCAATCCTTTTCCACGATTGGCGACACTGAAGGAAAGACAGAAAGTTTCCTCCAGTGCCTCCCTTCCTGTTCTGGATGTAACGATGGTGTTCTAAGATGAATAGTAATCAAATTAAAAGAATCCTTCACAATATTCTCATGCTGCTTCTCATTGCAATTATCGGGGTGATGACGCTGATCTGCGTCGGCATCGGATTCGTTGGGGGCGTTGTCCTCGCTTCGTGGGAATTGATTAAAGATATTGACCTGGGACAACTCGAATACCGCCAGTCCGATACGTGGAAACAACATCTTGAGGTCTACTCTTCTGTCTGCATGGTTCAACAGGAAGATTTGATTGCGTTCCTCCTAGATAAACTGAAGCGGCTGGAGTATGAAGAAAGTCAGCAAAAGTTCATCAAGCCGAGTACAGTTGGGCAATATTCGACCGTGCTCGATGAAGGGGGACAAAATGGAAGGATGTGGATTTATCTTCAGGGTTTCCATTTCCCACGCGCGGATCGACAGCCATATCGGGTCGAACTCTCCGTGAGTAATGGAAAAATCGCTGCCATCCAAAACGACAACGGTGAAGAAATCGACAGTTTCGATCTCAGGCCCGAGTTGATTAATGAGAGGTATGATAAAGGCGGCGAAGCGCGGGAAATTGTGCAACTTGTGCAAATGCCTGACAATCTGCTGCGAGCGTTCCTTGCGGTTGAAGATAAGCGATTTTACAGGCATTGGGGCGTTGACCTGCGAGGGGTTGTCCGCGCCGCCATCTACAATATTCAGTTATATTTAGGAAAAACGCAGGGAACGCCGCAAGGCGCAAGTACAATTACGCAGCAACTCACACGGAATATTTATCTGAGTCTGGAGCAGCGGATTTTGCGGAAGATTAAAGAAGTCTTGCTCGCCATCCGCATCGAACATCACTTTTCCAAGGACGAGATCCTTGAGAGATACCTTAACCTGATTAACCTGGGACGATACGGTTCACGAGATGTGCTTGGCGTCCAGGAAGCAGCAAAAAGCTATTTTGGGAAGCCGGTTTGGGAGTTAGACATCCATGAGTGTGCTACGCTGGCGGGCGTTCCAAAATCTCCAACGCGTTATTCGCCGGTGCGTCATCCGGAGCGTTCAAAGGAACGGCGCAATCTTGTGCTTGGACTGATGCGACGGACAGGCTATATCGATCAAGCGGAATACGAGACAAACGTGAAGAAGCCCGTTGTCGTTGAGGTGCCTGAAAGCGAGCAAATTCGAGAAGTTTCTCATTTCTTGGAGCATGTGCATGAACAACTGACGCAAATCCCCGAGTTAGAAGATCGATTGTACAATCAGGGCTTAAAGGTGTACACAACAATCGATATGTCCATGCAAAAGGTTGCGGAAAGGGCAGTTGCGAACCACTTGCGTGAACTTGACAGAAATCTGAGGAGATTGCGAGCCTACAGAGATTTGCCCGACTACGATGTGAATAAAAACAATCCAAATGGCATTGATCCGATTGCTAACTACTTACAAGCGGGGCTAGTCGCCATTGAACCGCAAACCGGGCACATCAAGGCGATGGTTGGTGGAAGGGATTTCTATATCACACGGCAGAAGATTAATTTCTATAATCGTGCGATCCAAGCATATCGCCAACCCGGTTCAGCGTTCAAGCCGATTGTCTTTGCGGCGATGCTTAATTTGCCGCCCTTAGTGACGCCTGCAACGATTATTCGTGACGAAGCGTGGTTTGTTAAAGGTGAACCAGGGACAAGATGGGAACCGCATAACTACAAAGGGAGGTACTATGGAGATGTCACCGCGCGAACGATTTTGGAGAAATCAATCAACGTCGCGACGGCAAAAATGATGTGGGAAACACCGGAGGATAAAAACGAAAAACCATCAGGGCTTAATCGCACGCTTGCGCTCGCCAAACGTCTGGGTATTCAAACTTATTTACCCCTGTATCCGTCAATTGCGCTAGGTTCGAGGGGTTTGCCCCCGCTTGAACTCACCGCGGCTTACGCTGTCTTTGCCAACAGGGGGCTGCGAACGAAACCAATTAACATTCAGTATGTCGAAGATCGAAATGGAGAAATCCTGATTGAAAGTCAGGTTCAGCGTGAGCGGGTACTTGACGAAAATGTAGCTTATCTCGTCACGCATCTCCTGGAAGGCGTGATTCAAAATGGTACTGGTCGGCGTGTGCGTCTCATGGGGTTGACACGTCCGGCCGCCGGCAAAACCGGCACGACGAACGATTTCACAGATGCGTGGTTCGTTGGCTATCTTCCGAATCTTGCCGTTGGGGTTTGGGTCGGATTTGACGACCCAAAGAAAAGCACAGCGAAGACGGGGGCATTTGTTGCCTTACCCATCTGGACGAGATTTATGATCGAGGGGGCACGAGGTCCCGTAGAGGAGTTTCACATTCCGTCCGGCATTGTCTTTCGAGAGATTGATAAGGAGACGGGATTGCTGAAATACGAGGGAAAGTGTCCAGAGGAACACATTATCCGTGAATCCTTTCTCATTGGACACGAACCGAAGATGCTTTGTAATGTACATGAGTAATGCGTAAAACGTGAAACATCATGAGGGCGTGTTGACAAATTAATCGCCGATCCAGTCGCCGCCCAAGTTTCTTAATCCCGATGCAATCGGGGATTCTATTCCTTCGCTTCGCTCTGCTCCAGGATGACAAGGTTAGAAAGGCTGCCAGTGGATTACCCCGAATTTGTCAACAGAGCCTGATATTACATGATGCCGCTGGGGAGTGAAAACATGCAAAAATTTGAGTTGGTTTCAGATTATACACCACAAGGGGATCAGCCGCAAGCCATCGACGAACTCACAGAGGGCTTGCTGCGAAAGGATCGATTTCAGACACTGTTGGGCGTGACGGGTTCCGGGAAGACATTTACGATGGCACACGTCATCGCCAACGTCCAACGCCCGACATTAGTGATCTCCCACAACAAAACCCTTGCCGCCCAGTTGTACAGCGAGTTCAGGGAATTTTTCCCGAACAATGCCGTTCATTACTTCGTCAGCTACTACGACTACTACCAGCCTGAAGCGTACATCCCGACGACAGACACTTATATCGAGAAAGATATACAGATTAACGAGGAGATAGATCGGCTGCGTCTCGCTTCAACGGCATCGCTGCTCACTCGCCATGACGTCATCATTGTTGCTAGCGTTTCCTGTATCTACGGCATCGGATCACCGAAGGAGTACAATGTACAGCGGGTTGAAGTGAATCAGGGGGACATCATCAAAAGGAACAAGTTCCTGCGTGCGCTCGTGGATATTCGGTACGAGCGTAACGATTTTGATTTTTCACGAGGGTGTTTCCGCGCTCGCGGCGATGTGATTGAGGTTTTCCCGGCGTATGCAGATACCGCCTATCGAATCGAACTGTTCGACGACGAGGTGGATCGCATTACGGAGATCGACACACTGACAGGCGAGGTCCTGGCGGAACATCACACCATCGAGATTTTCCCTGCCAAACACTTCATGACAGACTCCGAGCGGTTTGAACAGGCACTTCTGGACATTGAGGCCGAGCTTCAGGAACGGATTGACTACTTCATTGCCAATAACAAACTGTTGGAAGCTCAACGAATTGAACAGCGAACGCAGTTTGACCTCGAAATGATGCGGGAAATCGGCTATTGCCAGGGCATCGAAAACTACTCACGTCATCTGTCAGGTCTAGCCCCCGGTGAGCCGCCCTACTGCTTGATTAACTATTTTTCTGATGACTATCTCATGATTGTTGACGAATCCCATGTTACCCTGCCGCAGATTCGCGGGATGTATCGCGGCGATCAATCACGAAAGCAGACCTTGGTGGGCTACGGATTCCGTCTGCCATCGGCGCTGGACAATCGTCCCCTGCGCTTTGAAGAGTTCGAATCGTATGTCCATCAAGCGGTGTTTGTTTCAGCGACGCCCGGTCCTTATGAACTGGACCACAGTTCACAAGTTGTTGAGCAGATTATCCGCCCCACCGGGTTAATCGATCCGAAGATTACGGTTCACCCGGTCGAAGGGCAAATCGACCACCTCATCGGCGTCATCAACAAGCGGGTTGCTCAAAGACAGCGCGTCTTGGTCACCACGCTCACGAAGCGCATGGCAGAGGATTTGACCGACTACCTCACCGAAGCCGGCGTCAAAGCCGAATACCTCCATTCGGATATCGATACGTTGGATCGCGCACGAATTTTGAAAGAGCTCCGCCAGGGCAGGTTTGATGTCCTCGTTGGGATTAACCTGCTCCGTGAGGGCTTAGATCTCCCCGAAGTGTCGCTCGTCGCGATTCTTGATGCAGACCGCGCGGGCTTCCTCCGATCCGAAACATCGCTGATTCAGACCGCCGGCCGCGCCGCTCGAAATGTTGATGGTGAGGTCCTCCTGTATGCAGAGGAAATCACTAACGCCATCCACAACACCATTGAAGAAACCGAACGACGCCGAAAAGTGCAGATGGTTTATAATGAAGAACATGGCATCACACCAGCGACAATTGATAAGGCAATCCGTGATCTCGTCGGTGAAATTGTTGATGAAGCGGAGAAGCCGGAAGAGATTCTGGCGATTGAAATTCCGGCGGAGACACCTGAGGAAGAAATTCAGACGCTCATCGCTGAACTCACGAAGGAAATGCAGAAGGCAGCGTCGAATCTGGAGTTTGAAAAGGCGGCTGCTTTGCGCGATCAGATCGGAGAGATTAAACGGGAGCTTTCAGGGAGTTAAGATGGAAGAACCTGAATTTACTCAACATCCAACTGAGATATTCGGCTACGCTTTTGTCGACGCCACTTCAGAGGCACAAACAGCACGGGAAGATCAGTTCTGTCCGTTCTTAAATGATGAATGTAAAAAACCGAGGAAAAGTCAACCTGAAGTCAAAGTTGGGGTATGTACGGTAGGCTATAAGGGCAACTTCTTGGAAAAGATGACTCCCATAATTGTATGCCCTCATCGTTTACGAGAGAAGACAGTCTATCGTACGATTGAGGGATTATACTTCGGCAGTTTGCCAGATGAATATTCTGAGCTTCGGTTGAAGTTATCATTCTTGTATTCATCGTGCCTCCTATTTTTATACCCAATAAGAAGATTCTTGTCAAGTCAGTTTTTTATCTGGAGACTATCCCATCGAATTCTTAGCTGATTCATCCCTAGTTCTGCCCCCTGTAAGGGTCAATTTAGTGCTTGCATTTCTGAGTGAGGTGTGCTAAAATCAGCTTATTCGCAGGAATATCAGTGTTATCGTATAGAAAGTGAGGATTACCAATGTTTGTTTGTACTGCATGTGGCTATTTATGGAAAGAGGCAGATAGCCCACCCGATGAATGTCCGGCATGCGCTGCTCCCAAAGAGAAATACATTCCCTATGATGATCGTGCTGAACGGTGGGTAAAGCGATCGGTCGCCCAGCATGTGATGTATCCGGACGAAGAAGGTGCCGATCTTCGCACCGAAAATTCAGCCTTGTCTTCCCATATTCGCTTTGCACTGGTTGGGTTAGCTGAAGAGCTCAAAAAGGATGGATCGCTCAAGGGATAACTTCCCAGGCATAAGTCTTTCCGTATGCTCAGAGACATTGTCTCTGGGCTTTTTTTTGGGATTCGGGGTTTTTTAACATCATTGGAGGTTCAACATGTATCAGAGCGGACACGCTCTCATTCAAATATCCGTTTTCGTATTGATTCTCGGTTTGGCCGTCTCCACAGGTTGGGCAGGTTATAAACGTATTAATGAACCGAACCCGGCGGATCTGATGTCTGTCCAGATTTATCAATTGGACAACGGGCTAACGGTCTATCTCACTGAGAATCATGAAGAACCACGTTTCTATGCAGAGATTGCTGTCCGTGCTGGCAGCAAGCATGACTCGCCAGAGGCAACCGGTATCGCGCACTATCTGGAACACATGCTCTTTAAGGGGAATCAGAATTTCGGCGCCCTTGATTACGACAAAGAGAAACCGCATCTGGACAAAATTACTGAACTCTATGAGCAGCATTTCCACGAAACCGATCCGGAAAAGCGAGCGGAAATCTACGCCGCGATAAACCAGGCATCTCAGCTCGCTGCTCAATACGGTATTCCGAACGAACTAGATAAGCTTTACACCGCGATGGGTGGACGCGCCGTGAATGCACATACCTGGGTGGAAGAGACAGTTTACAGAGTAGATTTGCCCGCCAACTGTCTGAAACAGTGGGCTACGATTGAGTCTGATCGCTTCGTCAATCCGGTCTTTCGTCTCTTCCAGACCGAATTAGAGACTGTTTATGAGGAAAAGAACAGGTCACTGGATAATAAAGGACGTATCATCAGTGAAGCTGTCAGTAAACTGCTTTATAAGAATCACCCTTATGGACGCCAGACAACCCTTGGTTCGGTTGAGCATCTGAAGAATCCGTCCCTGAAAAAGATGTACGAATTCTACCATACCTACTATGTGCCGAATAACATGGCAATCCACATCTCCGGTGACATCGATATCGAAGAAACCATTCGCATTATCGATGAACATTTTTCGCGGTGGCAGCCGAAAGATTTGCCGGAAGCCAAAACGTGGGAAGAACAATCACTCCAGGGCCCCGAACGTGTCACCGTCAAATATCAAGGCGAGGAATATGTCCTGCTTGCGTTCCGGATGGCTGGCCGCAATCACCCTGATGCGGAAGCCTTGAAACTCATCGACATGACCCTGGATAACGCGACTGCCGGACTCATCAACCTGAACCTCAATCAGCAGCAAAAAGTTCGGCAGGCGGGTTCGTACCCCCGCTTGGACAATGACTATGGCGTACAATACCTGTGGGGCATTCCTAAGGAGGGACAGTCTCTCGAAGAGGTTGAACAACTCCTCCTGGATCAGATTGAACTGATTAAAAAGGGCGAGTTTGAAGCATGGATCATCTCGGCCATTGTTACCGACTTCAAAAAAAATCAGAAAGCGCAGTTGGAGTCGAATGGCGCCAGAGCCAGTATCATGCGTAATTCTTTCTTGGCTCATCAGGATTGGAATTACACTGTTGACGAAATCGCCCGGATGGAAAAGCTGACCAGGCAAGAGCTCGTTGAGGTAGCTAACCGATACTTCGGCGACAACTATGTAGCCGGTTATCGTGTGGATGAGCAGCACGAAGTTCCCTCTATTGAGAAACCTGCGCTCGACAAAATCGAGATTGACCCCACGCGACAATCCGCCTTTGCCCGGAAAATCTTGGCGATGCCTGTGCAAGAGATCGACCCCGTCTTTGTCGATCCGGAAAGAGATTACCAGATCGCCAATTATCACGATGGCGTCAAGCTATATTATTCCCAAAACCCAATCAACGACCTCTCTATGTTTACAATCTCCATCGATATCGGAACCCGTCACAATAATAAGCTGGGTATAGCCGAGCAGTTACTCGATAAATCCGGCACTCCAAAATACAGTTCGGAAGACTTAAAAAAGGAGTGGTATAAGCTCGGAACCGATTTCAGCACCGATGTCGGCGCCAACGAGACTACCATCGCTATCTCAGGACTTGACGAAAACTTTGGCGCGTCTTTGGCGTTGCTCATGGATTATCTGAAGCATCCAATCGCCGACGAAGCGACCCTGGAGGAACTCATCAAAATCATCCTAGTCAACAGGGAAGATGCCAAAAAAGATCCGCGTACCATCTTTAGCGCTCTTGTCAATTACAATCGCTTCGGCGAAGAATCCCGTTACCTGCGTCTGTTGCCCGCAGAAGAGGTTAAAAAGCTGACAGTTGATGAACTCCACGGATTGATTAAAGGACTTCTCGACTACAAACACACGATTAGTTATACAGGTTCATTATCCCTGGATGAAGTTCTGGATGTCCTTAAAGAGTATCATTCCATTCCAGGGGCTTTGCAAACGCCGCCGCCTTACTATTTCCTCAAGGTCCGTGCCTCCGAAGTGACCGAGGTCCTGTTCTTCGACAAAGAGATAGCGCAAGCACGAGTTTACATTGAATTTGGCGACGAGGAGTATAACGAAGCCAATAATCCAGCCAGCCAACTCTACAATACCTACTTTGACGGGGGGATGTCCGGCGTCGTCTTCCAGGAGTTGCGCGAAGCCCGTGCGCTTGCTTATGCCGCCGGTGCGAAGTATGCGCTCGGCAGCCGCAAGGGCGAGCAGAATTCGATGTGGGCGTATATCGGCTGTCAGGCAGATAAAACACCGGAGGCAGTGGAAGCCTTTATTGACCTTATTGATAACCTCCCGGAATCTCCCGAGCGTTTTGAGGAGGCGCGCCAATTCAGAATCAATCGCTACCGCACTGCTAAAATTGGGTTCCGGGGTGTCATTGGCGCAGTGCGCTCTTGGGAGCGTTTGGAGGCGCCGATTGATCCGCGAAAATCCCGCTATGAACAGATTCAACAGTCCAATATAGACTTGATGCTCCAATTCCATAAGGCGCGCATACAAAACCGGCCCAAGCTCATCTCCATTGTTGGAGGCCAGAACAAGATTGATATGGAAAGGTTAGCACAAGTCGGTCAGGTAATTGAAGTTGGGCTGGAAGATATCTTTATTGATGTTACCCCACCACAGTCTCCCGGCGAACCGACCCCTGAAGATTGATTAACGGAAAATGAAATTGCATAGCGCATTGCTGCACAGGTCGTATGCCTCACGCATTATGAAACAGATTACTCTCCATTCTGGATCAAGGGCGCGGGTCGTCATTTCAAGGTGAATCTAAAGTGTGTCGAAGGGAAGGGTGTACCTATTTTTCTAGGGACAGCCGATCAGTACAGGCGCTTTATTAAAACGCTGTTTGATATAATGAGAGAAGGGGCTGTGTTTGTAACGATAGAGGAGATCGTAGAGAATATGCAGGCAAAAACCGCAGGTGGGCAGGTGAGACCATGAGAAAGTGAGCCAGACCAAAGAGTCGTTCTTTTGTCTAATCTCACTTTCACCCGCGCTCACTTTCCCACTTTCTCTCCCCAAAAGGAGGTTTTATGATGTTGCGTGCCCCGATAAGATCGGTTCCGAGAAGCTCGGAATCTCGCAGTTCGCTAGAGAGATTGAAACCAACTTGTATTGGCTTTTGCTTTTTCACACTTTCACACCTGCTCCTCCTCTCACTTTCGGGTTCTAATGTCTCTGCCCAGCAGCCGATTGCTCAAGATGCCTATGCTATCTTTGAGCAAAAGTGCCTCATCTGCCACGGACCCGACGGTGCCTATCGAGAGACACTCTTAATTGAGCACACCCCGCTCATCGAAAACGGAACGGTTATGCCGGGAAACCCAGAAGCGTCCGAATTGTATAAACGGCTCCTGACCACTGACACAGCCAAACGGATGCCACTTGGATCGCCCCCCCTGTCCGCTCCGGCGATTGACACGATTCGCCGTTGGATTTTAGCTGGCGCACCCGATTGGGCGGCAATCCCCCCACCCGATAGCCGTTTCATTCCCCCCGGTGAAATACTGGATACCATCGAGAATCATGTGATGTCGCTCACGCCATTTGACCGCGCCTTCGCCCGCTATTTTACACTCACACATCTCTATAACGCAGGTGAGACAGCGGAAGTTCTCAAAGAATATCGCAACGGGCTCTCCAAACTGGTCAACAGCCTCTCATGGGAGCGCGAAGTCACCAACCCACAGTCCATCGACCCACAGGGGACAATCTTCTACATCGACCTCCGACACTATGAGTGGGATCGCAATGACGGCTGGACACAGATTGAAGGGGCGTATCCCTATCACATCGCGTTTGATGCGCCAACCGAGACTGCGCTGCGGGAACAACTAACACGGTTACAGACAGAGATGGACTGCGATGTGCCGTCGATTCATATCGACTGGTTTCTTGCGACGGCATCTCTGCCACCGCTGTACCACGAGCTGCTTTCTCTGCCATTGACGGATAGGGAATTAGAGACCCGACTGGAAGTTGATGTAGTCCGCAATCGCCGCGATGCGCCGGGGGTTGATGTCTGGCGGGCGGGATTCAACAATTCGGGTGTCTCCAATAACAACCGGGTAGTGGAGAGGCATAGCTCTCGATATGGAGCGTATTGGAAAAGCTATGATTTTGCTGGGAATGTTGGCACACAGAACATCTTCACCCATCCGCTCAATTTCACGCATGATGGCGGGGAGGTTATCTTTAATCTCCCCAACGGGTTGCAGGGATACTATCTGGTCAATGGGACGGGGTTCCGGTTGGATGCGGCGCCGATTAAAATCGTTTCCAATCCCGCCGCGAGCGACCCGACCGTCCGCAACGGGCTTTCGTGCATGGGATGCCACACCGAGGGGATGAAAACCTTTGAAGATGAGGTGCGTTCGGTGATTGAGGCTAATGCAACCCCAGCTTACGACAAAGCGCAGGCGCTGCGCCTCTACGTCGAACAATCAGAGATGAATGCCCTCGTGCTTGAAGATATGGACCTCTACCGGCAGGCGCTTGAAGCGACGGGGGGTGTGTTTGGTGGGATTGAACCGATTTCACGTTTCCACGAGGCGTTTCAGGGACCGGTGGACGCGGCACATGCCGCCGCCGCGGTTGGGTTAACAACCGAAGCGTTCATCGAAAAGATTCGTGAGAATGTGGGGCTACAGAATGTCGGCTTGCTGGTGTTAGATAGTGAGAACGGGCGTGTGAAACGCGACACATGGACATCGAAATTTCTGGCTGTGCTTTTTGCGCTGGATTTCCCAGAGCAAGTTGAGCCCCCAGAACCGCCGCCTCCGCCTCCGCCGGGCACGGTTGTTCACATCCCGGACCCGAACCTGCGTGCTGCGATTGCAGAGGAACTTGGTAAAAGCCCCAATGCCCCGATTACTGTGGAGGAGATGGGAAGATTAAAAAGACTTGAGGCACGGAGTAGGGGCATCCGGGAGTTGATAGGACTTCAGTTTGCAACCAATCTGAACGAGTTAATTTTTGAAGAAAATCAGATTTCCGACCTGTCACCACTTGCGGGATTAATCAACCTGCGCGATCTCACACTTGAGCGCAACCCCGTATCCGACCTATCTCCCCTGAGGGGCCTAAAAAATCTCACTCGCTTGGGGTTTAGCTATACTTTAGTATCCGATCTGTCGCCGCTTACAGGATTAATTAACCTGCGCGATTTTGACTTTCACGACATCCCCGTATCCGATCTGTCACCACTAGCAGGATTAATCAATTTGGAGGATTTAACCTTTGGTGGTGGCCAAATCGCAAACATATCCAATCTATCACCACTTGCCGGATTAATCAACTTGAAATGGATTCACGCGTGGGGCAACCCCATATCCGATTTATCGCCGCTGAGAGGATTAACAAAACTGTGGCATCTATATCTTCCCGCTGGAGATATATCAGACCTGACACCTCTGGCAGACTTAACCAGCCTAAAAGAACTATATCTTGGCCACAACGACATATCGGATATATCACCCCTTGCGGGGTTAACCGGGTTAAATCGTATGAATCTTGACAGAAACGACATATCGGACGTATCCTCGCTTGCAGGTTTAACCCATTTGGAATGGCTAAATCTTGGTAGGAACAACATATCAAACATATCACCTCTTGCGGATTTAACCAGCCTAAAAGAACTATATCTTGGCCACAACGACATATCGGATATATCACCCCTTGCGGGGTTAACTAACTTGAAATGGATGGATCTTTCACACAATGACATATTGAACGTAACGCCGCTTGTGGGTTTGACCAACTTGAAATGGCTAGCGGTCAACCACAACGAAATCTCTGACCTTTCACCTTTGGTGGAGTTACACAAAAATATAACAGTTACTTTCTCCGACAATCCGGGTTTTCCAAAAGGGGGGCCGAAGATAGAGGGACCATGGCTATGGGTGTTGTTACCGGACAGAGAAATAGATAGCAGCACGGATTTACTATCAGCAGCAAGTGAGGGTGTGGTAACGGAGGTGGGGGTTTCCACCCACGGGGCAACGGAGGGGAAGGCAGTCAGCGATGATGTGTGGACCTCCCACAGACTCTCACCTACGGGGAGTGATAACATTGGAGATATGCTGAAAGAATCCATCCGTGACGGAGTCCTCTATGGCACTGTGTCTCTCTATTCACCACGGCAACAGGAAACAACAATATACGTCGGTAGTGAGGACGAGTCAAAGGTCTGGCTCAACGGAGAGTTGATTTACCAGAACCTCCGTAGACGTGGTGCTGATGATTACCAAGATTTTTCCCTTGTCACGCTAAAGCAGGGGAAAAATGTCTTGTTAGTCGCGGTTGAAATCATTGGTGACAATGGTAGTGTCTTTTTGGGATTTGAACCAGACACCGACTACGTAGTATCAATGGGTCTTGGCTATACTTTTTCCAAGACACCAATTCATGTCGGCGATACCTTTATCCTCGACATCCGCGCCGAAAATGTCTTTGACCTCGCAGGTTGGCAGTTTGATATTGCCTTCGACTCTGCCGCCCTGGAAGCCATTGACGTAGACGAAGGCGATTTCCTAAAATCAGGGGGAGCGACCTTCTTTCAGGGTGGGCGCATTGAGAACGCAGCCGGTAAAATCACAGGGCTCACCGCGGCTCGGCTAACCAAGCTCGGTGCGAGTGGCAGCGGCAGCCTGGTTCAGGTAACATTCAAGGCGAAATCCGGCGGCGAAACGGACGTCGCATTGCAAAACTTCCAGTTCGGCGCGATCACCGGGGAAAGCATCCCCGCGGGCCCGCATGAAATCCGCATCACTGTGGAGGGACAACTTGCGACCGGGGATGTGAATCGAGATGGGCAGGTGAGCATTCTGGATCTGATTCTCGTCGCACAGCAGTTGGGGGAAACGGTGCCCACCAACTCGCCGGTGGATGTCAATGGCGATGGTGTTGTCAGCATTCTCGACCTCATCCGCGTGGCAGCGGAGTTCGGAACGCCCGCCGCGCCGCCGGTTGCAACCATGGGGGGACTGAAAGTGGCAATAGAAGCGTGGATTGCGGATGCACGGTTGGCGGATGACGGTTCGGTTGCCTTCCAACAGGGTATCGAGAATCTTCAAAAACTGTTAGCCTCGCTGATTCCTGAAGAAACAGCGTTGCACCCAAACTATCCGAATCCGTTTAACCCGGAGACGTGGATTCCTTATCATCTCGCTAAGGCTGCCGATGTGCAGATCCATATCTATGATGTGAGGGGCGTGTTGGTGCGTCGATTCGATTTGGGGTATCAGATAGCGGGGTATTATGTGGATCGCCCGAAGGCGGCATATTGGGACGGGCGCAACAATAACGGGGAATTGGTCGCCAGTGGGGTCTATTTTTATATGTTGAGCGCGGGTGATTTTACGGAGACGCGACGGATGGTGATTTTGAAATGAAAGGCGGAAATATCGTGAATTTCAAAGAGAAGTTGCTCTATATGGGACTTGGTTTTCTATTCGCTTCAGCGGGTTACATGCTGGCAAACTGGCAGAATACGGTGGATGCGCAGGGACCGCCAATACAGCCACAGGTGATTGATTAGGTGGTTTGCTGTCAGTTAAGAATCGTTGAGCCGTATGGCAAGACGGTTGTTGAACTGCATGGGCGGGATGAATCTGGTGGCGTAATCGCAGGAATAGCTCGATAAACCCATTTCCTCACTTCCCACTTTCTCCTTTTCTAAGGTGTTTGATTTCAAGATGTTGCGACTCAATTCAAGGAAAGTGTAAACTGATTTGCCAGCCACCCCCGTCAATGCCTTCTAAATCCACAACTTGAGCTATCAAAGCCAACATTTCCCCCATCTGATAGGAGAACGCAAATGGAAGTTCATCAGCCACATACTGACAGAAGCAATCTCGTGACTTACATAGAAGATCCGGACAGAAAACACCTTTTCCACTACGGGGACGGATTCCTCTATGATCGGCTCCCCAAAGGCACCCGTGTCATCTATCCCCCACCGCCGTTAGAGCCAATTGCTGATCCGGACGCAGCCATTGAACACGCGATCGAAAACCCGTTGGGGGTGGACACGCTTGCAGCCCAGCTTCGTCCTGGCATGAAGGTCACAATTGCATTCGATGATTTATCGTTGCCGCTACCACCAATGAAAGCACCAGATCTCCGCCAACGCACTATCGAAATTGTGCTGAACCAGCTTGCCGCTGCGGGGATTGACGACATCCACTTGATTGCGGCGTTAGGGCTTCACCGCCGCATGACGCCAGCAGAACTCAAACATGCAGTTGGCCCGAAAGTTTTCAACCAGTTTCACCCCGATTGCCTCTATAACTTTGACGCGGAAGATCAGGAAAACTTAGCCCTCTTGGGAAAAACAGAGCTTGGCGAAGAAGTGGAAACCAATCGTCGAATCGCCGAATCTGACATGCTGATTTATGTGAATATCAACCTTGTGGGGATGAATGGTGGATATAAATCCCTGCCGACCGGCATTAGCAGCTATCGAAGTATTCGTCACCACCACAATACGCAGACCTTGCTGCATACCCGTTCCTTAATGGATGCCCCGAATTCTGTGCTTCATCACGCCTGCCGACGGATCTGGAAAGTGTTCATGGAGCATCTCAACGTCTTCACGATTGAGACGACCATCAATAGCGCAACTTTCCCGTCACTGTTTGGCTTTCTTGAAAAACAGGAGTCAACCTATACTCTCTTGGACCGGCTAAATCTCCAGTTCAACAAAACGAGCCTCGATCTGATGCCCAATGCCTTGGCGCGGAAGATTATGCACAGTATGCGCGCGCCTTATGGAATGACAGGCGTACATGCAGGACATACCGAGCCGGTTCACGAAAAGACCCTTGAAAATCTTTATAAACAGCAACTCGTTCCGGTCAAGGGGCAGGCGGACATTATGATTGCAGGCGTTCCCTATTTGGGACCGTACAACGTCAATTCGATCATGAATCCCATTTTGGTCATGTGCATGACGCTGGGGTATACCTTTAATTTTTACCGCAACATGCCGCTAGTTCGTCGAGGCGGTGTTGCGATTTTTACCCACCCGGTTGACTACAAATTCCACAAGGTGCATCATCCGTCCTACATTGACTTTTTCGAGCAGGTATTAACCCAGACCACCGAGCCCGCTGAAATCGAAAAACAGTTTGAAGAGTCTTTCGCATATAATCCCAGATATATCGAGTTGTACCGGAATTCTTACGCCTTTCACGGTGTTCACCCATTCTACATGTGGTATTGGGGCTGCCACGGGCTCGACCATTTGGGGAAAGTAATTTTTGTCAAACCCAGAAGCGTTGAGGCAGTCCATCGCATGGGGTTTGACGCGGCACGAAATCTCACTGAAGCCATTGAGATGGCGCAGAGCGTTGTTGGGGGTTCCGCAGAGATTACATACTATCACTATCCACCCATCTTTATATGCGATATGACCGGTACTGAAACGTAAAGAAGATTACGCATCACGTTTTACGTTTCACACATAACAATGTACACCTACGAATATCCGCGACCTGCCGTAACAGTTGATATTCTACTTTTTGCCGGAGATTCTGCCGATCGGAAGGTGCTGTTGATTCAGCGCAAAAATCCGCCATTCAAGGACTATTGGGCGTTTCCAGGCGGGTTCATTGAGATGGATGAGTCCCTGGAGGAATCCGCACAACGCGAGTTGCGCGAGGAAACTGCGCTCTCCGATGTCCAACTGACCCACCTTGGCGCATTCGGTGCTCTAGACCGTGATCCTCGCGGGCGGGTGATCACGGTGGCTTACTACGGTGTCATTGATAGCAAACAAGCACGGGTTGCCGCAGGTTCTGACGCCGCCGATGCACGCTGGTTTCCTATTGCCAATCTCCCACTGTTAGCGTTTGATCACGCGAAAATCCTTACTGCGGCAATTGAGGCACTTGACTTGTCGGCTTAGGGAAAGCTAAAACTGCTTTTGATGCCGCCGCTTGTCCCGCCACTCACCGCACATCTGTTGGAAATCTCATCGGATACCCACGTTTGATTATTCTCGTTTCAGGTTTTACGCATCACGCTTTATGGTTATTGAAATCAGTGATCTCTCAATCTCTTTTGAACCAACGAAGGTTCTGAATAAAATCTCACTAAACATCGCTGGAAGGTCAGTCGGATTACTCGGTCCCAACGGTGCAGGGAAAAGCACTTTAATCAAGATACTTCTCGGCTTCCTGACTCCGGATACGGGGAGTGCGTCGGTGCTCGGCATGGACGTTCGCACACACTCTCTCGACATTCGCCAACGGATTGGGTACATGCCTGAGAATGAATGCCTTATCCCCGGTATGAATGCGGTCAGTTTCGTGGCTCATGCCGGAGAACTTTGTGGCATGCCCGCCAGTGATGCGATGCAGCGGGCGCATGAAGTCCTGTACTATGTGGGTCTGGATGAGGCAAGGTATCGGATGGTAGAGACCTATTCGACTGGCATGAAACAGCGGATTAAGCTGGCTCAAGCATTGGTGCATGATCCCCAATTGCTCTTCCTCGACGAACCGACGAACGGCATGGATCCCAGTGGGCGCCAAGAAATGCTAGATCTGATCAAAGACATCTCGACCCACAAGGACATCCATATCATTCTGTCGTCTCACCTCCTGCCCGATGTCGAATACGTGTGTCAGGACGTTGTGGCGCTTCATCATGGAAATGTCGTTGTTCAGGGCAACATTGAGGAACTCAAAGAACCACATCAGCAAGTCTTCGTGTTGAAGATTAAAGGCGATCGGGATGCCTATCTCGCTGGGCTAGAACGCTACGATTGCCGATGGCAGTCGACAGAGGAATCCAGTCTGCGCGTCACACCGCCGGAGTCGGTGGATAGCAACTTCTTCTTCAAATTGGCTTTAGAAACGGGTGTGCAAGTCCGACACTTGAAATCGGTTCAACAATCATTGGAAGATATCTTCATCGAAGCTGTGGGGGAGAAATAGATCGAGGGAACAGATCTAGTCAAAAACAAGGAGAAACCCATGTCACAATTTTTTGCTGATTTTGAAGCCTATATGCCTGCTGAATTTAACGGGGTGCCTTATGGCAGAGCCGGCGTGTTAGCTGTTGCGGATAAGGCGGGCATTGATGTCTGTGTTGTATTTCCCAGTGGACTTCCGCCGCATCCAGAGGAGATCAATGCACACTTACTGAAAGAAACGAAGGGCGAATCACGCATCGTGCCGGGGTGCCTGATTAATCCTACAATGGGACCCGATGCCAGTGATGACCTGAAACGATGCGTTGATGCCGGTGCACGGACAGTCAAGTTGATGGCAGCCGCCCATCGCTATCGCCTTGATGCGCCCTGTGTTGATCCGATTATGGAACTTGCGAAGTCGCTCGGCGTCCCTGCAACCATCCACTCGGGTTCGCCGATGAGCGGATGTTCGCCGGCGTTCATTGGAACGCTCGCGCAACGGCGCCCCGACGTGACGATCATTATGGATCACATGGGGTACCGCGAATGGACGGAGCTTGCCGTTCAAGCCGCAGTGGAGAATCCCAAAATTTATCTCGGCACAACGCTCATCGCCGCCGCCGAGCCAATCTCGATCAAGAATATCGCACGCGGTGGGCAGATCGGCGCCGATCGAATCGTCTTCGGATCTAACTCGCCAAGTGGAGATGCTGTGAATGGCGTCAACGGCATCCGAGGAATCGGGTTTACCGATGAGGAAGCCGCGCTCATTCTTGGGGGGAATCTCAAGGCGATTTACGGCCTCTGAACCTCACCCGACAAGCCTGAAACCTCAATTTGAAAGCCCTGTGCAGAAATGTACGGGGCTTTTTTCATGCTCACACAAATCGATCGAATTTTTCTCAGATGCTGGCATACAGTTGTCAGGGGATATGGTTTATCATTTGTAATGAAGGATTTTCCAAATCAATATAGGTTCGATTTGGAGGACTTCGCTGAATCCTTGGGGAATGGGCGAAACGAGGGAGGAGGCGCCCAGTGACCAATCGGTCCGCCAGCGCGCTGTATGATGATACATTGACACAAGTGGGAAGAAATGAAACACGATCTCCCAGGGAATCGTTTCGTCAGTGGCAGATCCGCGAGGGGGAGGTTCTCTACCGATTTGGCGTCCAGCAATTGAGTAACACGCACCTTTTGGCGCATCTGCTGAGAGATCAGGCATTAGCTGAACGGCTGATGGCGCGTTTCGGCTCACTGACGCAGATTGTGGAAGCCTCAGTCGCGGAATTAAAACAGGTTTGTGGCGTCGGCTCTGCAACTGCCGAAATCATCCAAACCGCTTCTGAACTGAGCCGGCGACTTCTCGATTTTGCTCCTGAGTATCGGCCCCGCATTGGTAGCCCCATAGATGCCTATCTGCTGGTCCAGCCTGAATTTCGCGGAGAAGATCAAGAAATGACAAAGTAATCCTGTTAGATACCAGAAGCAGAGTCCTGAAAATTGAGACGGTGTTCATCGGAACGCTCAATTACTCGATCCTGCACCCCCGCGAAATTTATCGCGCCGCCCTTCGTCAGAATGCAGCCGCAATTATCCTGACCCATAACCATCCAAGCGGCTACACTGATCCGTCCTCAGATGATATAGAAGCGACGAAGCGGATCGCTGAAGCCGGCAAACTCATCGACATTCGTCTGTTGGATTATGTGATTATCGGGATAGAAAAACCTCTTTCCTCGAAAGGATGTTTAAGCAAAGAAATCGGCACTATAAAGCTAGAGTCAAATACGGTCTTGCCGGTGGTTGATGTTGTTTTAGCAGGGACACTGCCGGAGAAGGAGATGCGTCAGGTCGCCGATGGCGAGTACAATCGTGTGAGGCCTGTCGGTGGCGACGATCCTCACGCTGTTCGTGATTCCGGCATTCTACACCATCATTGACGACATCAGCCCGTGGCGAGGTGTCCGTGTTGAGGCGAAGCAAGTGGAGTCTATTGAAGAACCCCGCCGCGAACTGAAATAGGCGCCGGAGGCTGGAAGTGATGATTAATGGTTCGGTGTTGGACAGTTCGATCTCGTCATTCTAATAGAACGCAGTGAAGCGATTGATAACCTTGCCAAGCTTTCAAACCTTCGCAAGGTTAAAATCTCTCAGAACTTGCCAAACATGAACACCAAATTTGCCGACACTTCGTTTAGATCACGACTTTCAAGCCCATTTAAGCGCTCAACGCCAGAAACAAACCGATAACTTGCGCCAAGCCCAATCCGAAAAAAGGTGGTGATATTGACCATCAAGTTTGCACCGGGTTCAAGCACAAAAATCCCCTCCTCAACAATGACGGTATCATCCCCTTCCCAGTATTGGGCGCGTCCAGTAGCGATCAGCGTCTGCATCGAAAAATGTATACGACGTTGAAGGGGGACAATGTATTCCAGATCAAGCCCAACATAGTCCATATCCAGATCAATCGTGTCGTTAGAATTTGTTTGAACTGCTTCTGGCGCTTCAATCTTACCGAGCAAGCTGTAGACACCTGCGCCGATGGCAAACCGCTGATTCAGAATGACGCCACCTCGTCCGCCAAGCAATATGACCGACTCATCATTGACCTGAGTCACCTTCAAGGAGGGACCACCAAAGTTGCTGCTTTGCACGTTCCCGCTTATCAACGGTTGAGCGAGAACCGGTGAGATTGTCAGCATAGAAAACAGCAGCAAAGGTATAGGTATGAGATTTTTCATGAAACTTTCCTTTTGACTTGTTGTGTCTATTTGACTTTACCCCGCCCTGTAATCTTCCAAACGGTTTCTATCTGTTCATTTCTAACGGCGGCCAACTCATCGTGCAGATTGCTCGTCATGCCTTGATGCAGCGGAATGACAGACAATTTGTCGCCCACACGAAATTTATGTCGTGATTCACTCACATCGATGTGTCCGTGTTCAACAGACATCCCGTAAATCTTGATATCCGGGTGATCGATGATATGACCATAAGGTGTGGGCGGATAGCTTGTAAACGTCTTCTGTCCGCCATCAACGATGATTCGGTCAGCAGTTGGTGTGCTCACAACGGTCACAATCATCCGCAGAGCGCATCGCTCCGGATTGAGCATCGCCGACCCAGAGATGCGCGTCATACCTTCGTAGGCATACGAGCCGCTGCGTGTTTCGGTGCAACCGATATCCTTTGACACCTGCTCTACTCCGGTGCCTCCCCCACTGATGATATTGATGGGGATGCCCGCGCTACTCAGGAGATTGACCGTTTCCTTGATAAACGGCTTTGCGCGAATATTACTTCCATAGGTCATGATGCCCTGAAAATCAAGTCCTGGCATTTCCGCCACCTTTTGGGCGAGTTCAAGCGCGGCTTGCGGGGATTGCACGCCGACCCGGCGTCCCCCTGTATCCTGTTCGATAACGACACGTACTGTACAGCCGTCCGCTTGCGCCTGTTCGGAAATTCCTTTGGTGGTTATCTCCGAATCGAGAGCGACGGTGATCTTCGCACGTTTGACGAGTTGCGCTAACCGCTGCACTTTCGGCTTTCCAACGGTGTTGTAAGAAATCAGGATGTCATTGAGTCCACCATCGACCATGACCTCCGCTTCGCCGAGTTTTTGGCAAGTAATCCCTTTTGAACCTGCGGCAACCTGCATTTTGGCGATTTCCGGAACCTTGTGGGTCTTCGTGTGAACACGCAGATCGATGTCGATTTCTCGGCAAAGGGCGGCCATGTTATTGATGTTGCGTTCAAGAACATCGAGGTCTACAGTGAGCGCAGGCGTATCCAATTCAGAAATGTGCATGTCGTTCTCCTAAAAATCAACGAATCGGCGAATCAGCAAATGAATGACCAAACCTTGAAAAGATTTTAAACCTTTTCAAAGTTAAATTTCACGCATAAGCAAATCTCAGTATTAAAGTTTATCTTCTGAATTCCCCAAACCGGTCGGAAAATTGGAAGTATGGAAGAAAGCAAACGAAGCGTCTTTTCCATCCTTCCTCAAAATGTAAAACTTATTTTCTAAAATTGCTTAGGGTCAATTAATAAACTGAGGGGCTGGGAAACGCGAATTCGCATTCGTCGTATAATTCCCAACCCCCTAATATATTGGAACTTGTCATTGTGCGGCAGATACCACGTCTATTTGTCTGTATCTTCAGCATCTTCTAAATATTCAGGCTCTCCTTCTGGAGTCTCTTCCGCCTCCTCGGCTTTCTCTTTCATACGTGGTTCAACCATGTATTCGACACGAAATTGGCGAACAGACATAACAGGATAAGGACCGTCAAAGCCTGTAATTTGTCCTTTGACTTCGACCGCCTGATCGCCTTGACCTGCTTCCTGTCTCAATAAATCAAATTTATCATTATCGCTAAAGACGATTTTCTCTTCCCAACCGCCTGCAACCATCGTGTGGTTGACCGCTGATGTATCAGCTCGCCAACGTCTCCAAAATGGAACGTTGCGGATGTAACTCCGTGACCAACCCGGATGCGCATAGAGGTGACCTGTGATAGTTGCTTCGGATTTCGCAACCCAGGGGCGTCCTCCAATTTGACTGCCTCGGAAGCGTTGATCGTTCAGTTGACGTGTGATGTTATAAATGTCCAAAGTACGGCTTTCGTTGTATTTATTCTTACCCCGGCGTGGGATAACCTCAACGACCGTTGTGAAATGGCGTTGGCGGCCATGTTTATCGACTGGGGCATGAAAGCTCACATCTTCTGGATCTGCCCAGGGTGTCAACAAGCGTCGAATTTGTCGCGCATCATCGCTGTTGACGAAACCGAACAAATGGATTTGGATACTTTCAACTTCGGCATTGCCTGGACTCGTGATTCCGGCAAATAGGAACACGGAAAGAATGAGGAGGCTGAGGTGGAATTTGGTGGGTAACATTTGTCGTTCACTCCTTTTTTGTACGTTGATTCTTGGCAAATTAGCGCCAAGGCAACTCTGAAAAATTCAAATCCTCGATTGGTAAATGAAAGTCACAGCGACATGGTGGCAAAATTTATACCATCGTGGTGCCTTACTGAAGAAGCGCTTGTTCAGCAACAGTTTTATGACAACGTAACTGGCGTAACACATCACACTTTATGTATCACTTTCGTGACATAGTAGCCGGTGCGCCACAACCAACCACCTCACACTTTGATTGTGTATCATTATACCTCAGACCTTTGGAAAACGCAAGTTCAGAGCAAGAAGTCGTTCACTGTGGAAATGTTGCCCCGATTACATCGAGGGTAATTGTTCAAGTGGTCATCAAGATTCAAAGCCGCATGCAACCTCTCGGCAGTTGCAGCTACTATTAGTTGAGGGTGGTTCATAATTCAATGCGCGTCATCGCTGGATTGGGGCGGGGTCGCCTGGATCAATCGTAGGGGCGAGGTCTCCTCGCCCGACGGGTTGGGAAACCCAACCCCTACCCATTCAGGGTCTATTTATGTTCCACCCTCAGATAAGTTTGATGGATTACACATTTTGTCAAGTTCACGAGAAACAAAACAGTGCGTGGACGGGATTTGAACCTGCAAGGTTGTTAGCCCCACTCCTACAAGGTGAATCGACTTTTACCCTTGGCATAATGATTCCTACTCCTTTACCAGAACTAATTTATTGGCTTCTAACCTGTATTTCTGAGTGACTTCTAATGTTGGTTCTGAAGCCATTGATTTGTCAGCACCACGAGTTAGCATGTGAACGACGATTTCTTCTTCTTCAATATCTAGTGCCTTAACTTTTACTCGGTCTCCGAGAAAGGTGGTGGCTACGTTGTCTGGATTGCCATCACGATTGACGACCACGGCCAGGTAATAAAACGTGCCACTGCCACCCGGTTCTTCGATAAGAATCACGGCAGCATCTTCTCCATCTGTATTGTCCAAATTCCCGGCGACATGATGACTTAATCTGACAATTCGTTCAGATGCTGAATCAGGTAAAATCTTCTTCCGATATTCGCCATCGGTTAGTTGAAATCTGTCATCCGTGGTCGATTCGATGTGATATTCTGCATTTTGAAGCTGTTGTAAAGCCAGACTTGAATTGGGCTTGTTAGGTTGTGATTGGTTGGCTTGGTCTTGGGTTTGTGGCTGACAAGAAACGACTATGACAATTCCAATTAACAGAACGAGCAGACGGATTGAAGTTTTCACTTCATCACTCTCCTGACGACAAAATGGCGGTCATTTTGACAGATCCCCAATTGGAGATGACAATTCTATAGATTTCAAAAGCGAGTTCACTACAAACAACAATTTTGAATGGCAAGAAGCTGTACGTCACACGGATTTTAAACTTCAAAATTAGGTACTTAGAGATGCCGAATGTCCGGCTATCAATGGTGGAGTTAGCTGCGAAGCATTCGATCAGTGCCATAGGCTTTCGAGAAGCCTATGGCACTGACGCAGTCAGAGGCAAACCGGATCATCGAACTTTGTCGTGATGGCGGGCGGGTCTCAGTGCCGGCTCAAGGCGCCAGGAGGTTAAACATGAATTCAAAGCGTGAATCTCCCTCGTCAAAACGGTAGCTGTACCTCACGCCCATATCCCATGGGATGAACAGTGAAAAGAGGTGAAAATCGAAGGTCAGCTCGGCACCCGCCGTCTGGTAGGTAGTGTGCTGAGACCCGTCCTTGCCCAAGCCGTAGTCGTAAAAAAAGTTGGTCTTGACGCGCTGGAGGTACACCAACGCCCCCAAGTTCCAGTCCGGGTAGAACAGCGGCAAGGCATAGTCAGCCGACCCCTGATAGAAGTGGCGATGGGAGTGGTAGTCATAGCCGCGGACAAAGGTCTGTTCGCTTTCAAAACGGTAGAGATTGTCATCATCTTGCCACTCGTAAGTACCCTTCAGTCGCAGGCTGTGGTGGGCAAAGAAACCGGGAAAGTTCAATCCCAGCCGCCCTGACAGCAAGGTGATGTCGTAGTCGCCCGCAAAGGGCGTGTGGCGGTAGGTCAGTTTCAAGTTTTGACCCCAGGCCGGGGCCAGATCGCGCTCCGCCTTGTGGCGCGACCGAGATAAGGCGAGCTGGTACGACAGCGGCGCAAAACGCCCGTTCAGGTTTTCCTCGAACAAGCCGCTTGTATCGGGATGGTTTGGGTCGTTCTCGTCGGTGATATCGGTCAACTCTGCCTTTACGCTCAAATTGGCGGAAGAACTCCAGGGACCACGGGATAAATTCAAGGGCACTTCGACGCTGGCATGCAGGCTCTTTTCGGTCCACTTCTCAGTGATTTCCTTTATGTCAGAGTCGTCTTTAGTACCATCTTCCTCTTCAATCTCGTAAACTCCGATCCGCTTGCCCCAGCGTCCACCCACGCTGAAAATGGGATACCACGCCGACAAGCTGAAATCGCCCAAGACGCTGAAGGCGTTCTCGTTGCTATTGTATTCGACCCCGCTGCTAAGGCTGCTGAGATCGAGCAAATCGCTGGACGTGAGTTTGAGGGAGTGGTTTGCCCCGTCTGTCCGAGGAGCCCAACTGTGGATCTTGAGCAGATGGGCCAGTGGCCGATAGCGGCGTACCGGGTACACCTGCTGAGGGATGTTCGCCAACACGCTGCCGCCCTGCTCCTGGGCAATCAGCGGTTCGTAATAGCGTACACGGCGATCCACTACCTGCTCGATCGGTGTCCAGGTCGCCGGGTCTAGGGGCATGACCACGATGCGGTAGCCGTCAACAGTGTAATCCTCGAACAGGAGCGAATCGCCGTTCACGGACACATGGGTGGCCGACAGTGGTCGAGAGGTCACCTGGTAGTGGCCCCCGCTTGATAGGTAAACAGCGTGGATATTGTCGATACCCGAATAGGGCGAGTCGAACAGCAGGTAGGAACCCCAGAAAATCGGCCAGCCGATCTCGTCGTGGGTGTGCGGCAACACAATCTGCCCCTCGCCATTGACAGCATCAATGCGCTCGAGCGCGTTGCCGTGTGCGTCCTGCCGCACGACAGCGATGTGGCGCCCGTCCTCCGACCACGCCGGCGTGCGCCAATACACCCCGTCGGGGGCTGGGAAACGCGCCTGCTCCGCGCCACTGGCTGTTTCCAACAGCACTAAGTGGCAGCGCCGGTCCGGTCCGAATTCAATGGCGGCGAGGCGTGTGCCATCGGGCGAAGGAGCGGGCGCGAACAACTTGGCTTTGTGGGTGAGTTGGCGCATACTGCCGCTGGCGATGTCCAGCACCACCACGTCAGAATAGTCGCGACGGCCCCAGCGCAGGTCCGGAATGTAGCGGTTCCAGGCCACTTTGCCGCCCGCCACGCGAATACCGCCCAGGGGCGAGTAGAAGCGCACGCGCTCCTCGCGGCCGTCGGGGTACAGCCGTATCAGCGTCGCCGGGTCGGCCATGCCGCTCTTGCTCGCCAGCACGCTGCCGTCTGCCAGGTAATGCGGGTATTTGTAGTTAGTCCATACGCCCGACTGGCTCTGCCCGGGGAGCACCCGCAACGGCGTTGTGTGCAGGTCTTTTTGCTGCGCCTGCCACAGCTCGGTCAACTCGTCCATCGTCCGCTCGTAGGTTTGGGAGGTGCTGGCACCGGTGTGTTTCTTGAGCGCACGGCTAAAGGCGAAGGGATGGAACGCCCGGTTGGCGAAACTGCCCATCACCTTGTCCCACATCTCTGGACCGCAGCGGCGCTTGACGTAGGTCGTCGTAAAATACCCCAGCGTGTAGTGGTCGGGATACCAGTCGCGGTACGAGCGGTGGTAGGCCTTGTAGTAAGAATAGCGCCGTCCCGCCAGAAGCGGGGCACGTATGCCCAGATTGAACTGGGGCATGCGCCCACGCCCGCTCTCGCTCAGCGCCGTCTCAATCCCCACCGCATCCCCCTCCGAAGACCACTTCGGCTCCAACAGACCACCCACCAAGAATTCGCCCGTTTCGCCCGACAGCGCCCACCACAAGCGGATAAAGCCCCGGCGCATGCGGTCGGTCTGCACCACGTGGCGCATCTCGTGGAGCGCCAGCAATTGCAACCAGTCGCCGGGGAGGTCGCCAACGTTCTGGTCCGGGGTGGTTGACCACAAACTGCGACGCGGTGCCAAGCCGACAAAACCGTTAGACACGGTCGTTTGGTTGGTCAGCACCACCTCCAGTGGCTTTTGCGGCCCCCGCAGCGTTTTGGAGACGGGGCCGTAGGTGTGTTCGAGCGTATTGGCTAACCGCTGGCCGTCGTTGGTAATCTCCTCGGGGAAAATGATCGTGAATCGATCTGTTTTAATCTGTCGCCAGTCCACGCCAGGCGGGGTTTGCCCCGACAAAAAGTTTTGCTGCGCGAACGACGTGCCGGCGATCAGCGCCGCCACCGCGATTGCTACCAGCATCTTGGTTATCATACTCGTTTCCTCCTCTGCCCGGCTCAGTTGCGGCGGGCGAAGCAGTAGAGGTAGTCTTTACTACACGACCCCATTATAGCAAGAAATCAGGGCTTTGTCAAATTTTTAGTAACTTTACTAGAGGTGTACAATAGAATTCCGCAAAGCTGCACACCAATGGATCTAGACGGCATCAGATCGGACGAGGAGATTCGCAGAACTTTTCCTGCGAATCTCCTCAACTGTTAATTGAACGTTGCAGTGAAAAGGATTCCGATGCTCGCCGTATTGAGATCGAATTCCTCTCCTTTTGGATTCTCGTCAGGAAGAACGGTATAAAACAACTGTCCTGCAACACCAATTCCCCAATTGTCACTCACCCACCACTCCTTACCAATCGCTACATTTATGCCATAACCAAGATCCGTTTCAAATTTCTCCACGTCGGATTCAACAATCCCTCTAGCAAGAGCAATTGAACCAGATAAATGACGCTTCGCCTGGGCATGAAGTTTATTTTTGAAAGCGAACAAAATTTCAGGCAACGCTGATCAAGATGCACCAGATGGGGCAATAAGGAAATAATACCCTATTACGGACGAAACCCACGATAACTCTGTGGAGACAAGCCACCTTGTGGCAGTTCTTGCCGATGTGGGAGTCTACTCCTGCGCCATTATTACTGCACTTTCAATATGGAGTTGGTGGTATGGAAATAATGCTTGCTTTTCTGCACTGATGTGCTATAATTTTTTACCAAAGCTAAGTGGTTCATGTCGTAAGTTCGTATAGTGTTTTAGACCTGACAGGTTTTTGAAACTTGTTTGGATGTACTGTGCGTCAGCAATCTGGAGAAAAGCGTGCGAAAAAACTTGCAGAGGCGGTTGATGCCGTGTATAATCTCAGTTATCACAACATGCCGGCGGACGATTTCAGGACGCGTTAATTGTGTCGCCGCGATCAAAGGCGCGCACCAAAACATCTTGTTTGTAGTCGCGCAATTGCCCCGCTATGCGGGATTCAAAGCAACTTGCATCCCGATCCATCGGGGTCATTGCGCGTTTGGGACCGACGATGAATCGTCCCGCTACACGGGATCTCGCTACGCTAGAGACCTCACTACAAACCATTACTTTCTTTTTGAAAATTACTTAACACACGAGATGCCTCACGTTTTACGCAATACGCATGAGTTTGATCAGGAACGTTTAAGTGCAGCGTAAAGGAATGAATTACAAGGATATCCTTAAAAACGCTCCCACAGAGTATTGTCAACGGGCAGCGCGCTGGATTGGATTAACTGGACAACTTACAGCATCGAAACTACGAAAAGAAATTGTTCAGATGTTTCTCAATCCGGCGTCCCTGAGAAATTTAACTGCACGTCTCAGTTCTTGCGAGCGTTTAGTGCTGACAATGCTTGCATTTTCCTGCGGTAAAGCCGGTGTGCCATTCCATCTATTCAATCAGAAAGTCAATCAAATGAGTCGTGGGTGGTCAAATACAGGCGGAGAAGTCCTGCGTACTCTTGCTGAATCCGGATTTATTTTCACGATCGCAGTAAGGGGCATGCAATATCATTATATTATCCCCGAAGATCTCTGCCGACTGCTGCAAGAAATTTTCGCGCAAGATGTAAACGGAGCACTCAGATCGCCTGAAGAAATGCCCAAGCGTATTCGCAGCGATGGATTTGCGCTAATCCGAGATACTTTCACCTTTCTCTGCTTTGCTTCCCAGTATGGAATCGGGAGGACACAACAAGGAAACATCTACAAGCGTACACAGAAACGGCTTCTCAGATGTTTTGAAGCACCGGCTGAGACACCAAAGGTCTACAACCGGATTAATCCAACAGAGGGCAATCCGGATCGTTTAGCTTTTATTTTTCAATTTTGCTGGCGTCAAAAGCTGATTGTTCAGGACGATTCCGATCTTCGATGTAGTGATGCGGGGCAAAAATGGATTCGCAAAACTGATGCAGAGAAAATCGTGGATGTATACAGCGATTGGGTAGAGTACTACGCATTGAGAGGATCGTTAGTCTCAGCATTGAGAAGATCGTTAGTCTCAACTGCTCTATCTATTGTGCGGACCCTTCCGCCGGATCGCTGGATACTTCTATCCTCAGTCCAAGAGCAGGTTTCCAAATTCACTGTGGACACAATCTGGAACCAGACGCTTTACTCTTATCTTGAACGTTCATTCGTCAATCACTTCACCTATATGGGAGGGATAGCATTTGCTTACACTGGAGACGATATTGCGATTCAGGTAACGGATCGGGGACGACGCCTTTTAGATGGAGAAACAATCGAGAGCTATGCACCGGAGTCGTCGTTTATCCTCCAACCCAACCACGAGGTGCTTGCTTCAAGTCATCTGCATCCTGAACTCCGGTGGACACTCAACCATATTGCGGCGCTCCATCAAGCCGATCAGGTATCGGTCTATAAATTCTCCGCCGAATCGATCTACGAGGGCTTACGTTCAGGCATATCCCTTGATGAGATCCTGGCGTTTTTGAGGACCTATTCCAAAACAGGCATCCCCCAAAACGTCGAGATTTCGATTAAAGAGTGGGCAGAACAGTATGGGCAAATCTACTTCATGGACGTGATGCTGCTGCGCTGCAAAAATGAACGTATCGCCCAAGAGATCAAAGCCTCCAAGCAGATTGGGAAGTATATTCTTGGCGAGATTTCCCCCATGGATCTCGTGGTGTCTCGCCGGAAGTATAAGGAACTCCTCTCGTTACTTGAAAAGCAGAACTATATGCCATTGCCGGAAGTTGTCACATTAGATCAGGAATAGGTTATGGGGTATCGTCAGGATAGAACCGCAGATGCCGTAGAATTTCGCGGATACGCCCAATCCTATGAAATCCGTGGTTCTACACACGCAATGAATCGAACAGCGACCACAAAAGGAATGATAAATGAACTCAAAAACAATCCGGCTGCATTATGAAGGGTTTGCAGCTTTTGATGCAAATACCCGCCATCCCAACCTCGATCTTGATGCGGATTCAGGATGCCTGAGTCTCACGAAGGGCGTCACTTACGCCGATGAGATGGGCGCCTGCAACAATCGGGACATTGAGACGGTGTCTCGGACGCAGTGGATTCGGAAAGAATTCTGGATTGATAATCCTGCCGCTGATGGTGCTGTCCTGCTGCCGTACATTAGCAACAAGCCGAAAGCAGGGAGTCGGTTACGCATCACAATCAACGATCAGACCACCGTGATTTTTGAGGAACCGGAGGAACGGGAGTATTGGGTGGATTGCTGGACAAATATTCCGATTCTCGTTGAAGCACTACGGCCCGGATTAAATCGTTTTACTTTTCAAGCAGATGGGGAGGAAACGTGGGGATTTCTGGTTGAGCAGTCCCGTCTTCCCAACCGGAGTGCAAAGAGCCGCGATGCAGGACGCAACTGGGATGATGAGCGTCTTGGCGTCAACGATGCTTGCGACGGCGAATACATGATTCGATTGAAGCTTGATCAACACCCCTTGTGTGGTGTAATGGAATCGCCGGCGATCGATCTCGGGAAGCTGGTGTCGACGGATGAGATTGCGGCGTCGTTTAATCTGAATCGCATCAAATTTCACCTCAAAGCCGACGCGCCGGATGGCACGCAGATTGATCTGAAATACAGACTCGGATCCACGCCAGAATATGATTTGGCGACATGGACGGATTGGATGTCTACCGATGTGTTGCAACCAATTCAGGCGCCACATCGTTATTTGCAGTGGCAAATGACTCTGCGAACTAAGGAGGCGCTGGTAACACCGCGCGTGGAGCGCTTGGAGGTTGATGTAAAGGTTCAGCCGGAGATTGACCAACCCATGCTCGGGATGATCGCGTGGGATGTCCCAGAAGTTGTTCAGGGTTCCTATCGTTTTTCCTATCTTCCCTACGAGACGAAACGTGGGGAAATCTTCCGCAATCGCTGGAAACTCGACGAGGCGACCGCCGGGGCAACCTCCGAGTTTGATCAGTTTGTCCGCTTGAGCGCGTGGATTCGGCAGCAATGGGAAAATGGTTGGAACATGGGGGCAATCGACTTCTGTCCGCCGTGGGACGGCATGGTGATCTTAGAGCTTGCATCCCGGCAACTGAGCCTGGGGATGTGCACGCACTACACAACTGTGTTTGTGCACGCCTGTGCAGCGTTAGGGCTGATCGCCAGGACCCTGGTGATTCGCGGCCACTGTGTGGCAGAGGTGTGGTCGGAGGAATATAATAAATGGGTCATGATCGACACCGGCGGCGATTCCAATGACGAAACCAAAGCGACATACTACTACGCGAGAAATGGCGTACCGATGAGCGCGCTTGAGATCCACAATGCTTGGATACGGCAGGACTTCGGCGGTGTGGCTATCGAACCTGAACATGCTGCCGAACGGTTTAAAAACGAAGTCATCAACCGCATGCAGTTGTTCGAGCGGTTCTGTATTCAACTCCGTAACGATGAGCTCCGCACGCTCAGCCCCGGCGAGCCGGAGCATGGCGCGGGGTCGTACCACTACGATGGCTACCTGTGGTGGAAAGATGATCAGACGCCACCTAATCCGTGGTTTTCCAAACATTCCGGCAGAATCGCTGATTTCTATTGGACACCGAATCGCACAGAGATTCACCTGAGCCGGACTGATCACCCAGAGGTGCTCGGAGTTGATCTCTGTACCACGATGCCCAACTTCAAGCACTATCTGGTACAGATAGGCGATAGTGATTGGGAACCAGAACCAAATCACTTCAGTTGGAAGTTACGTCGAGGAGAAAACCACTTGCATGTAAAAGCGATTAGCAAGTTTGGCTCGGTAGGTAAGGAGAGCCGTATTGCTGTGAGATATGATGTGTGAAATCTAGTACTGACGTAATGCGTGATGCGTAGAGGGTTGAAGGTAATACCAGATCCAGATCGAAAGGCTACTAATTCCCTTTTGTAATGGTGACTTCAGTCGCTCTGACCGCCGTGGCAAACGACTCAAGTCGTCACTACAAAGCCAGCTATCTTCTCGCGAGAACGAATAGCTTATGTCGGAGTTAGTAGCGGATTGATCCAAAACTGGCACAAACGTTTAATGATCGACAGAATGGAGTGATTTCACGTGTTCAAGCGCGTTCAGTATTGGTGTGTAAAACTCGCGATTGCGCTGTCGCTCTTTTCCACGATACACGGTTGTGGAAACAGATCCCCTCTGGTGGAAGAAGATTTCAGGGATACTACTTATACGGGGACGGGTCTTCCACAGTTCTCCAAGCCCATCCCGCCGGATGTTCTGGGGACGACTGGAATCGCAGCACAGCCATCTTTACAGGTGCAGATTATGAGATGTTGCCATGAATTCAGGAAAAATCGGATTGGTGGGAAACCGGTTCCGCATACCGGGTGCGATTGCGATTTGCATCATCTGCACAAGGTTCCCTAGCAGGTGTGGGGTATGATGATTATATGACGGCAGAACTCCCTATCAACCGAGACGATCCGGAACGCACTGTTCATCAGATCTGCCGGGACCTGGACAAAATCGTTGTTGGGGAGTTGACGCCTCGCTTGATTGGGTTTTTGCTGAACCGGTGAAACCTATCGATCAAGCTTGTCAGACCACGCTTGCTCGCATTGATTTTACATTGCAACTCCCTGGCAAGATTCGCCAGCAGATCCACACCATTTTCCCGCGCATTTTCCACATCCTGTTTTAACCGATAGGTTCGGCTAGATTTGATTCGGTTCATATCACGCCGCAAATCTCCAATGGTGTGCATCAGTCGATGGTGTGCATCAGTCGATTCATTTCCTTTGTGAATCTTCGCTTTCTTTCCTGTATTGTTTCGTTTGTTGACTCAACCGGCGGCTCATCTTCGACGCTCATTCGTTCAAGGGTTTGAACATCCCGCTCCTCGTAAGCACGATTAATCAGCGTCATCATCTGCTTCTGCTTTCCGCGTTTCTCGTCGCTGCGTACTTTGTCCGGATGATAACACTTGGCGAGCCGCAGGTAAAGGGCCCGAAGCTGCTTCATCTGCCCTGGAGAGAGCGCCGACGTTTTTGATTCTTCAGCCGCTTTCTCTTTCCCATCCGTCTCACGATTATCATTTGCTAATTGCTTACGCGCCGTGCGGAAACACGCTTCGACACGCGCTTCCATCTCTGGGCTATCCCCCGGTATTCCTTCCTGGAGCAGGCGCAGACGAAGCCGATATTCCTTTGTCCGGAGTTCGACTCTATCGAGTTCAAAGTAGCATTAGGCGAGACGGACGTTATACGCTTTTTCAAATCGGCGCACATCAAGCTTGAGCGCTTCCAGGCCAAGCGTCATTTCAACCACCTGCTCACGCTTTAACCGAATCTCGGTTAGCAACTGTTCAACTTCAATTTCGTTGCCGGTTTTGATGCGGATAAGGGGGGATTGGGGCATGGTTAGCTATCCCTCTGGAAGGGCGAGTCTTTGGAGTGCCAAACCTGTTTTGCCACCGAAACAGAGCAACGGATCTAACTCTGATATCTCCGTCCCGGATCTCGATAAATAACACGTCCCCGTGTTAAATCGTAAGGCGAAAGTTCGACGAGCACCTTGTCTCCAGGCAGAATTCTGATGAAATTCTTCCGCATCCTGCCGGAGATGTGAGCCAAGATCTCATGTTTGTTATCTAGTTCAACGCGAAACATCGCGTTGGGCAAGGTTTCAACGACAGTTCCTTGTACCTCGATCTTGTCTTCCTTTGCCTTCACTTGAGGCTGGACACCATCTGTGGTTTCCTGATTCTCTTTCTGGTCAGGCAAATCAGCCTTATCTTTACGAAAATCACGCTTGTTTCTCTTTTTACTTCTACTTTTTGCAGATGTTGCTTTGCCTTGTGCAGGTCCCCTACCTTGTGCAGGTCCCCTACCTTGTGCAGGTCCCCTACCTCGTGTCGGTCCCCTACCTTGTGTCGGTCTATTTCTACTTTGTGAAGCGCTTCTTCTTTGTGCCGGTCTTTTACCTCTCACTCGTATACATCTCCTCTGTATGGGTTAAAGGGTGAGTTGATCTATTCATTCACCTTCAAGACTGAAGATTTTTCCTTTTTCGGTGACAAGTTGGCGAAAATACTCCACCGCTTCTTGGAGTTGGGATTGAGCGTGTCCTTCATCAGTGCCTGTCGAAACCAGATCAACAGGCATGTATTGATTATCATCGCGTCGTAAAGCGACATAGGCTTTTAGGTAGACGTCTGGGTGTTTGCTCATCACCCACTGCAAGAGCGGGGAGACTTCCGCCTCAAACATATTTACGTAAACACGCGAAGTTGCAGTCTTCGCGCTATACCGTTCAGTGATTAATGGCGCAATGCAGGTTTCAAAGATGCCTTTCATCTCACGCGGTGGGCCAGGCATCATCAGAATTGTGGATTGATTGCTCGTGACACGGATGCATGGCGCCCAACCGACGGGGTTTTGAAAGACTTCAGCAGTTCTAGGGACAGTTGCCATCTTAACCATCGCAGGAGTCAAATCGTCACGACTTGCCAGCTCCCGTTTCTCCATAAAAGACCCTAATGTTGCTTCATGCACGATTGGTTGGTCGCCGATGATCTTTGCAACGACATCGACAGTTATATCATCAGGAGTTGGTCCAAGCCCTCCCGTCGTGAGGATTAGATCCGTTTCCCGACGGATTGAATCCTCGATTGCTTCGATTATTTCGTCAAACTCATCTTGGAGCATTGTCACGCGACGCAGTCTCCCGCCCAACTGAAGGATCTGCTGCGCAATCCAGTGGGCATTGGTGTCCTGGATTTGTCCGAGGATTAACTCTGTTCCAATCGAAAATAACTCAATAACGGGAGTGCTTTCCAACTTGACCTCCTCACAATAGACATCTTTCTAAAAAGGTTGTAGTTACGCAGCATATCTAAGGTTGACTAAAGCAGCGATGACATTCCAGATCTTGCTATAATTTCTATGCTTGCCACGATACCTTTGCTGGGTAATTCGCAATATCTTGCACATTATACCGGTGTGCCATTGGCCACGCTTCGATCTTGGATAAAATGACCACTTCGCACATGATGCGCATGATGAAGAATGGCTTGTGCAGGTTAGGCAGCAAGGCTGGATAATCCTTACCAAGAACTGATAGCGAGTAAGACGTTTTGTTCCCTTGTCATCCTGAACCCTTTAGTTCTCCCTGCTATCAGAAAGTTTGTGGCACAGCACCCGCCACCATTTATCGCGAAAGTTTATAAAGATGGAACAATCCGGCTGTTGGACATCTCACAGAGATCGCAAGCCACTGATACACGCTAACAACACTGAACATCTTATTTCCTTATCATAACGCCTGATCAAGATACTGAAATGCCCCAACGCCGTGAAAGCTATGCGCCGCTTCAAAGACTTCAATGCCTAGCTTGTCTTCGGCGTCAAAGACACGGAAGATCTCCTTCGCTCGATTAAACGCAAATCGCGTGGCATCAATTGGGAAGATCGTATCTTCTGTGCCTGACTCGACGAACATCGCACGCGGGGCAATCAATCCAGCGAGGTCATACATCTCTGCATACCTGAGGATGCCGGGGATATAGTTGTCGATGCAGTGGCTGATACTCAAGATGCTATCACGGAAGGTATTGAAATAGCCGCTCACAACGGCGACCTTGAAACGTTCATCGATCGCGGCCGAGTGAAATGTCGTTGTGCCGCCGCCAGAGATTCCCATGACGCCGACGTGGTTCATGTCAATTTCAGGGCGCGTCGAAAGGTAGTCAAGTGATCGCACTGCATCATAGACCCGCCAACCGATCATCGTTTGTCCAAGCAGGAAGGCTGCCCCGGAGGCGGGCTGACACGATGAGTTGCCGCTGCCTCGCTCCTGAGCAGCCCCATCTCGCCGGTGTCCAAACCCAAACTGCTCGATTGCCAGCGCCGCGTAGCCGTGCTCGACGCACTGAAGCGCGAAGTCGTTCTGGTACTCGCCGTACTCGGTGCGCATTGCGCCGTCTTCCTGAATCCCAACGATGTCATCAACGCCCCGTCCGTGTCCGTGCAGGCAGAGAATCACGGGCCCGGGCGTTTCAAAGTCCTTCGGCAGCAGCAGATAGCCGAAAACGGTCATATTTGGGCGGCTTTGAAACAACACCGTTTCACGGGTATAGGTCGGAAACTCCTTCGTTTCCACGACTCTGGGGAGCAGATCGCATTTTTCGTCCGGGAAACCACCGAGAAGTTCGACGAGCTTGGCTCTTAGATCACGCTGCCACCTCTCTGCTTCTACCTTTGTCGAAGCCTGAAACGCCATCGTGCGGGGGGCCTGGTCGTATAGGTTATGTGAAAAGGCTAAGGTGTCTAAATAATCCTGGGACATCTGAAAATCTCCATTCGAATCAAAGCGGAGTAAACTTGATCCCATAGTCCTTCAATAACAGAGCCTCGTATCCAACATAGCATCTTGGATACTCATCCGATTTGGCGCAATGCTTCCGAACCCACCGTTGCAACCGCTCAAACCATCGGAATGTGTGATTCAAGAACAGCTACTGCCGATCGACTTTGTTCTATGCTGTCGGGTTTCAACCGTATTCAATCCCACAACCGCGTACTGAAGTATCGTTCCCCAAGGTCGTTAAATACCGTAACGATAACCCCTTCTTCGATCTGTTTAGCGACTTCATAAGCGCCTTGCAGGTATCCCCCAGACGACTGGCCAACGAACCAACCTTGTTTTGCCAGGCGGCTGCACATTTCATACGCTTGATCGATAGTGACAGGGATTTTTTGATCGATAACGCTCTTGTCAAGAATCTCCGGCACGATGTCTTCGGGATTGCCCAGCGGCTTAAGGCCTTCGATGCCGGGAAATTCGTCAGGCGTGATACAGCAGATTTGAATCTGTGAATGGTACTCCTTGAGTCGCCGCCCGACACCGGTAATCGTTCCTCCGGTGCCGACACCGCCGACAAAGTGCGTTAACCTTCTATCAGTCTGCTCCAAAATCTCCACCGCTGTTGTATCGTAATGCGCTCGCCAGTTATTGTCATTTTTGTACTGATCTGCCATAAAATACTTTTCAGGCGTCCCTTCATATCGGCGATGGACTTCACGAAGAGCTTCGTCATAGCCGAGAAGCGCATCCGTGTATATGATATTCGCCCCATGTGCTTTAATCCGCTTTTTCCGCTCTTCACTCGCATTGCTAGGCATCACAAGTTCAACCCGATAGCCCAAAACAGATCCGATCATCGCATAAGCGATTCCTGCATTGCCGGATGTTGAGTCCAAGATAGTTTTGTCGCATGTCAACTCTCCAGACTGGATGGCTTCTGTCAACATCCGCAACACCGGTCGATCTTTAACCGAACTGCCGGGATTATACATCTCGGCTTTCGCGTAGATCTCTACGTTAGGTAACTCGTCAGCGAACAGATTGATTCTGACAAGTGGTGTATTTCCAATCAATTGAAGGGTGGGATAGTTTGAAAGATCGAAGGAGCTAGTCGGTTGTTTACTCATTTAAGATTTTGCTTCCTTTTTCCTATCGATTCTCTAAATTTCTGTACACTCAACGCCCTGCCCCATTTAAGCCAGTCGCTGCTCAAGTAACGCGCGGATGTAACCTTTAGCGGCTTGCCCTGTCAGTTTACCGGCGAGGATGTCAGCGACTTCAAACTCTGCTAAACGCAATGTTGGGCAAAGCCCGTGCAATGGAGGCAGCCAATCCCGGAACGCGTCGAAAAAGGCGCGTTGTGCAGCCCTTCCATTGATGAAAGGAAAATCTGCTGTTTTTCGTCGAAATCGATCTGGGCCTTTCTGAATCGCTGCCTCTTGATGTTTTGCGCAAAATTGGAGGTACTTTTGACGATCAAACGCCACGGATAGCTCTTCTGGATAAACCACTAAGGTCTGTGTCCGAAACATGGTAAAATGTTGTAATTCGTCGAATTCAAAAATAAAATGATAGGGCTCAGGAAAATAGGCATCGGGGACTAAGTATCCGTCAGCTTTCGAGAACAGACCATCTTGATCGCCACCCATCTGCGCAAAGAGATCCAGGACCATCGGATGATACTTACCAAAATGTGCTGACAGTGGTTTGTTGATCAGCCAATCAAATTGGGCACGCCGTTCAGCAGGGACGCCTAATATTTCCTCAACGAGCGCGATGATACCGATTTCCAGACGCATCAGGGAGTTCCATAGTCAATCTACGAATCAGTAAATCAGATCACGGTTTTAACTGTTCAACGAAATAGATCAGCATGCGACCCGGTTCGCAAAAATTAAATCCGATTCCCATCAATCTTGTAGATCAAGATCCAATCAGGTTCAATGTGACAATCACGGCATCCCTTGTAATTACCTCTCAGAGGATGATCCCTGTGCCGCTCATCCAAACTGTCTTCATTGATCAGTTTACGAATAACATCTTTTATTTCTTCTGCTTCTTTGCCTCTTCTCAACATTCTTTTCAAGTCTCTATCGAATCGTCTTGAGTAGGCTGGCTTAAGCATTAAATCCCTACCCTTCTGAAGAGGTCATCCGCATCATCACACTCAATCAGATCCATTCCTTTTTCAGCTTCGTTTATTGCTTTCAATGTTTCCTCATTCGGTATCCGTGTCACTGCTTCCACCACTTGTACCAATCGCGCTAGTTCCGTCTGCACGTCAGCGGGCAAATGGACACGAATGGCACGGCGATCACGCTTACTCAACGCCAAAAAATCACCCAACGCCTGAGCGTTTTTCAAGACGCCAAAAGAGAACTTTCTGCCTGGAATCGGCAGGTCTTCCACATCGTCGGACGTGATTTGCATGAACACCCCACTATTGGGTCCGCCTTTATGCAACTGTCCGGTCGAGTGCAGAAAGCGGGGACCATACCCTAACGTCGTGGCGACCTTTTTTCTGTTGCGAATACAGAGGCGCATCGTCTGCAACTGCTCCTGATGCACCGCATTCATCTCGATGTACGCGTTGAATGCCGCATAGTCGCCGGCGTTGATGCGGCCCAGGTGCGCGGCGAGGTAAGACTCCAGCGAACTCTCGGGAAAACCAGTGTTCGGTGCAGCGGCGGCGAGGGCTGCCGCATTCTTCTCGTCGGTGAAAATCTTGATACCGTCGGCTTCCAGCACAGGGGTTTCGGGGGGTAGGCTATTCGCCCGTTCGTATTCATCTGTTAGAGATTTTGTGTAATCCTTGCTTTCCTGAACGTTGGGTTGATTGAAGGGATTTATACCCAGTATAGAACCGGCCACCGCAGTTGCCATCTCCCAGCGGAAAAACTCTTCGCCCAGATCAATTGCCTCCTCTATTGTGATGCGCACGACGGGTTGTCCAGCCTGCTCTAGTGCATCGACCTTCGCATCTTGATTTGAGTCAGGTGCTGCATTCAGGCGGATGTAAACAAACAAGCGATCGTCGCCGTAGATTTCCGGCAGACCGAGCGGTTCGTTGTCGATGGGAATCAACCCAAGCCCCTGTTTGCCGGTACTCTCAGCCAGGAGTTGCTCCAATCACGCGCCAAGGTCGCTGATATCCGGCGAGGCAACAATCGTTACCTTGTCGCGTCCAGCTTTCGCTAACTCGCCCAGGATGACGCCTAAAACAACGCCCGGATTGTCCGCCGGTGGCACACCGGCGGCGCAACTTTGCACCATGCGCTCCGCACGGTCCAGGAACGTGCGGACATCCACACCCATAATCGCTGCAGGCGCCATGCCGAAGTTCGACAGCGCCGAGTAGCGTCCGCCGATCGAAGGTACGCCCATAAAAATATGGCGGAAGCCACGCTCCCTGGCATCAATCTCCATCCGGGATCCGGGGTCTGTGATGGCAATGAAGTGCTCACCCGCCCGTGCCCCAACAAGCTGCTGCACCTTGTCAAAGAAGTAGTTGCGGAAGACATTCGATTCGGTTGTGCTGCCCGATTTGCTGGCGACAATGAAGACCGTTTGCGCCAGATCCACCACCTTCTCAAACGTCTTTACCTGGGCGGGTACGGTAGAGTCGAGGACGTGGAGTTGCGGATAGTCATCCAACTGACCGAAGCTCAAGCTCATCACTTCCGGGCACAGACTGCTGCCGCCCATGCCCAAAATTGGCGAGTGTTTGAAACCCGCGCCCTTCACTTCCTGGGCAATCGCCTGAAGGTGTTCAGAGTGCTCTAGTTGCTGCTCAGTGATGTGTAACCAGCCAAGCTAGTGGCTTTCATCCGTATTCGTCCACAAGCTGGCGTCACCATCCCAAAGCCTGTGGACCTTCCCGCTCTGCCGCCAATCTTCAAGCGTCTTATTGACGATTTCTTCGTAGGAAGCGATGGTATAGACTTGGCGGTCGAGCGTCGTACCGAGCAGCACTTCACGCTTCTTCTCCACCGCGCTTATCAACTTATCGAAGGCATCAGCGAACAGTTTTACGCCGTCGTCGAGGAGCTGATGGGTCACTTCCTCTATTGAGATGCTGATATACCCAAGCATCTCCATCGCTTCGCGGGCTTCGTCTATGCCCTCCTCCAGGCTAGCGCGGCACTTTCCATGGTCGCGGAACGCTGTGAGCGCGGCGGCAGGCATGGTGCTCACCGTCTCTGGTCCAATCAACTCTTCAACGTAGCGCACGTCGCGATAGTTCGGGTTTTTCGTGCTGGTACTTGCCCAGAGGAGCCGTTGGGTGCACGCCCCTTTGTCAGCTAATGCCTGCCAGCGGTTAGAGTTGTAGAACCCCTTATAGCAATGGTAAGCCAGTTTAGCGTTGTCGATGGCGATTCTCCCGATGAGGTTCTGCAACTCAGTACGCTTACGGGGGCAGGTCGCCGTTGCCAGTCGCGCCTCGGCGAGGCTATCTACCAGCGTATCAATGTGGCTGAGGAAGAAGCTCGCCACACTGCTGACTTTGCTTACATCGCCGCCCGCTGTCGCCAACTTCTCCAGACCAGAGATATAGGCGTTCACTACCGCCTCATAGACTTCCAGCGAGAAGATAAGCGTCACGTTTATATTCATGCCCGCACCGATGAGATGTTCAATTGCAGGGATGCCAGCGGGCGTGGCAGGCACTTTAATCATCACGTTGTCACGAGTAACCGCATCGTGTAAACGCCTGGCTTCGGCGATCGTGTTTTCTGTGTGGTGCGCCAGATGGGGCGACACCTCAAGGGATACATAGCCATCGCGTCCGTCTGTCTGTTCGTAGATGGGCAACATCACGTCCGCAGCCAATTGGATGTCCTCAATGGCAAGGGCTTCATAGATCGCCTGTGCGCTTTTGCCCTGCCGGACGAACGCCTCAGTTACAGCATCATAGTCGGTGCTGCCAGTGATGGCTTTCTCAAAGATGGCGGGATTTGACGTAATTCCCAGTAGTCCATCGTCGTCAACCATTTTCTGTAATTCGCCTGATGTGATGAACCCACGACGAATATTGTCATACCAGACGCTCTGTCCGAATTTTTGAAGTTCGACTAACGGGTTTGCCATACTTATTTCCTTCCAAATCAGTACCTGAAGAACTATTCCGCTAGCCGGACTCTGGTGATATTACACTGAGTCTGTTGGAACATCACGCAACGAATCATCAAGGGTTCCAACCAGACTTGCCAGGTAATCGCGATCACGTTGTAATGCTGCGAATTTGTCATCGGCGTGAACAAACTCAATTTCAAGATATCCATCGTATCCGTGCACAGCCAGGAGCTCAATGACTCTGCTGTAATCGACAACACCATCAGCAATTGGGCAGGCTTTCCCACTCGCATCCGCATTTTGGGCATGCACATTAACAATGTGTGGGGCGAGCTTTTGTACCGCTTCATGTGGTTCATCTGCGTCTGCCCTGAAAGTGGGTTGATAGTATGTCTTGAGCGACGGCAATTTGACCTGCTCAATCAACTCCAGGATGCTTGTGACGCTATCGGTGAGGTTGTTGTTATGCATCTCCAGCCCTAACGTGAGCCGCCGGAATTGCACCCACTGCGGAAGGCGATCAATCGTTTTTCACTCGGGTGGATTGTTTTAGAGGGACCGCCCCCGGACCAAATCCGCACGAGATTGGTTCCCAAACCTTGTGCAATCTTGAAGGCCTCTTCTAAATGCTTCTGATACCGAGGCATAAGTGGATTCACGTAAGAGCCGAGCGCGGAGATTTCCAATCCCTTCCGCGATACCATATCCTTGACCTTGTTAACATAGTCTGCGTCGTACTCGGCTGGCATGTGTGGGTCTTGCCCCCAAATTTCGATACCATCCAACCCGTAATCCGCTGCGATGTCTATCACCTCTTCCAGCGGCCTCTCACGAAAAGCAATTGTACATAAGCCTAATTTCATTCTCGTCTTGACTCCTTATCGGCATGGCCCACAACATGAGTACAAACCCTCACCAAGCCAAAAGCATACCACAAATCAGATCATCTTGCAACTGTAAATTATACTAACTACCAATTCTCCACGATACCGAATTTGGAACGAAATCCACTGTTTTATCGTTGGAATGTATATTCATCATATCTATACTAGGTTCTGTTGACATTTCAAGGGCGCCATACTAAGAGTGGCGACAAAGCTGAGAAATCCAAAATAACGGACAGCTAACTTCTCAAACCGAGAGAAGATACGACGATACCATTTTATCTTGTTGATGAAACATTCAACCCGATGTCTCTCTTTGTATAAGTGTTTGTCATACGTTCTTTGGTCAACACGATGACTTTTTGGCGGTATCACCGCAATCGCTCCATTCGCCTCAATAACCGCGATAAAAGCGTCCGAATCGTACCCCTTGTCTCCAATCACATATTCACTGTTATATCCGATTATCAACCCTTCCGCCTCAGTTATGTCATGTCTCTGACCGGGTGTCAGATGAATTCTTAGGGGATTGCCTAGTCCGTCAACGGTGATGTGATTTTTTGTACTGAAACCGCCCCGAGAGCGACCTAATGCTTGGTTTTCAGTGCCACCCTTTTTTTTAAGGCGCCCGCCGCAGACGGGTGAGCGCGGCAGATGGTACTGTCCACAATAAGCGACTCGATATCGGGGTCAGAGGCAAAGTGGGGGTGCATCTGTGTGAAGATACCTTTGTCGCACCATTGAGCAAACCGCTTGTAGCGGGTGTTCCATTTGCCATAGGTGTCTGGTAGAAGTCTCCATTGAGCCCCACTACGAGTCACCCACAGAACTGCTTCGACGAAGCGGCGTGTAGCAGCTTCGAGATGGTGGGACAGCTAAGAAGAAACCGGTATATCTTATTCCATTGTTCATCAGGTAAGGTTATTGGCGTCATTCTTCTATTATGCCACAACCTTATACTCAAATGTCAACAGAACCTAGGAGAAAGTTTAGAGAAGATGAAATCTCATGCGACCTTGTACCTCACTTTGATTTTATATTTAATGGCTGTGTCATTAGTGACTACTGTGGAATCGGAACCGGAAATCAGTGTTGTCTGCGTGGGCGACATTATGTTGGCGGGCAACGCGGCCCCTGTGATTGAGAGAAAGGGGATTGATTACCCGTTTGACGGGACTCGCCATATCACCCAAGCGGCGGACGTGGCGATCGGGAACCTGGAAATGCCAATTGCAACAGGTGGGGAGCCTGTTCCAGATAAAACATATACATTTCGTGGACACCCTCGTTTGGCAAAAGGTATCGCAAATGCTGGGTTGGATGTCCTCTCCCTGGCGAATAACCACACCGGGGATTATGGAGATGAGGCAGTGCTGGAGACATTGAAAATTTTAACGCAGAACGGCTTGAAGTATGCCGGGGCAGGCGCAGATCTCAAGGCAACGAGGAACCCGGCTGTTGTAGAGGTCAAGGGGGTGCAGATCGCGGTCCTCGCTTACGCGAATACCTTTCCGTTTGAATTCTTCGCTGGAGAAAGCGACCCCGGACAGTCCGTGGAACCCCTGAATTTTTCGTTCCCGACATTGAGGCGGCGAAGAAATGGGCGGATCTCGTGATTGTCTCCTTCCACTGGGGCGGTGAGTTGGTGACGGAGTTGCGTGACTATCAAGAGGCGCTTGGGCGTCGCGCCATTGATGTGGGGGCAGACCTTGTTTTCGGGCATCACCCCCATGTCTTGCAAGGGGTTGAGGTTTACAAAGGCAAGTTAATCGCTTACAGTTTGGGCAACTTCGCATTTGGATCGTACAGCAAAAATGCTAGGACGAGCGCAATCTTACGAGTGACATTTCAGGGGAAGGGAATTAAGCGGGCGGAGCTCATCCCAATCAACGTCTTTAATCACGAAGTGGCTTTCCAGCCGCAAGTGTTGAAAGGCGAAGCGGCGGAAGCCGTGCTTGATGAAGTGCGCCGCCTTTCGGAGAAACGGGGAACGCAGATTATTACGGAAGGGAGTGTGGGTGTGGTTTGGATGCGGTAGGTGGACGACGGGCCATGCCCTTCTGCCAGGAGCTATAGCACCGCAGATTTCGTAGGATGACACGGATTCGGTTTGCTATTTAATCTGCGTAATCCTACTTATCCGTGGTTCTGAAAAAGGAGAACAGAATGCCCCATGCAACCGAAGTCACATGGGGCTGTTGGGCAAGGGCGAAAACGTTCAAAGGTGAAGATCACAGAATCGAAAAAACGCTTGATGGGACTATGCGTGTAGGTTATAATGATGGAACATCAAACAGGTTTAACGGAATGGTGAAATCCTGTGCAGCAGGGAATTGTCCGTTTCCCAAGTCGAAGAAAAACAGATGGCCGTCACATGGCTTGAGATTAAGCTTTATAATGAGGAGGAAACTTTACAATGATCCGCGAAACGATTCAAAAAGTTGTTGATGGACAAGACTTAACCGAGGGTGACACCGTTGATACCATGAATGAAATTATGAATGGCGAAGCGACACCGGCGCAAATCGCTTGCTTCATTACTGCCCTGCGAATCAAGGGCGAGACGATTGAAGAGATCACCGGTGCCGCGCGTGTCATGCGCGAAAAATCGACGAAGATCCGGACGAAACACCCATTCGTCGTTGATACCTGCGGGACGGGCGGGGACAGTTCGCATACATTCAACATCTCGACGACTGCCGCATTTGTCGTTGTGGGAGCAGGTATTCCGGTGGCAAAGCACGGCAACCGGTCTGTTTCCAGCAGCAGCGGCAGTGCAGATGTCCTCACGGCGCTGGGGGTCAATATCGAAATTACGCCGGAACAGGTAGCAGCGTGCATTGACGAAGTGGGAATCGGCTTTCTCTTGGCACCGGCTTTGCACGGTGCAATGAAATACGCAATCGGGCCCCGCCGCGAAATCGGTATCCGCACGATCTTCAACGCACTCGGTCCACTCACGAATCCCGCTGGCGCCCAGGCGCAAGTGATTGGGGTTTATGCACCGGAGCTTACAGAGCCATTGGCGAATGTCCTCAACAATCTTGGGAGTCGACATGCGTTTGTCGTACATGGCGGAGACGGCTTGGATGAAATCACTACGACAACGACGACGCGGGTTTCAGAGTTGGTGAGTGGTGCGGTCAAGACGTACACAGTCGATTCGACAGAATTGGGCATCCCAACAGCGCAGTCCGCTGATCTCAAGGGTGGGACACCAGAGGAAAATGCTGAGTTGACGTTGAGTGTCCTCAGAGGCGAAGCAGGACCCAAGCGGGATATCGTGTTGCTCAATGCGGCTGCAGCGATTGTCGCTGGTGGGAAGGCTGAAGACCTGAAGGCGGGACTCGCGCTTGCAGCGGAATCGATTGATTCTGGGAAGGCGTTGGAGAAGTTGGAGGGATTGAAGGCGAGGTCGAATTCATAATACTTGTGAAGGAACTTGAGTTGAAGGAAAGGAAAGCCATTGATCTTAGATACCATTGTTGCCCACAAACGGGTAGAACTCAAACAGGAACAACAACAGATTCCGTTGAGTGTTCTGAAAGACAGGATTAGAGATCTGCCGCCGACGCGAGATTTTCGATCTTCGCTATCAACCCCGAATCACGTCAACCTCATTGCCGAAGTCAAAAAGAAGTCTCCAAGTAAAGGGATTATCCGCGAGGATTTTGATCCGGTCACGATCGCTGAAACTTATGCGGCAAATGGTGCGTCGGCAATCTCTGTCCTGACAGACCGCGAATTCTTCTGCGGTGAACTTGGGTATCTGTGCGCCATCCGTAAAGCGGTCGATTTGCCGCTTCTGCGTAAAGATTTCACCATTGACCCGTATCATATCTATCAAGCTCGGGTTGCGGGCACCGACGCTATCTTGCTCATTGTCTCGATCTTGAGGTTAGCTCAACTGCGTGAATTCATCGAAATTGCGCAAAGCCTTGGTCTCGCCAGCCTTGTCGAAGTCCATACCGACGAAGAGTTAGAACTTGCATTGGCAGCAGATGCGGAGATCATCGGCATTAACAACCGTGATCTGAAAACCTTCCATACAAACATGGTAACTACTCTCCGTTTGAGAAAATCGATCCCAGATGATAAAATCGTCGTGAGTGAAAGTGGCATCAATACCCACGAGGATGTTGTGAAACTCAAGGAAGCGGGAGTCAACGCGATTCTCGTCGGGGAGTCTTTAATGCGGAGTCCGGACATCGGGTACAAAGTCAGGGAATTATCAGGAACGCAGGCTTAAATTGAATTCATTTTCTTGTTTTTCCGTTTCACAGTTTCTTCTTGTCTATCTTCTATGCACAGTTCCTTCCGCGTTTGGGACAATCGAGATCGAATCTGCTGAACTTGGGTTTGATCGGATTTACAAGCGCGATCGATGGACGCCATTGCAAGTCGTCGTCACAAGCCATAACGAGGTTTTCAATGGGGAGATCAACGTCGAAGTCCACAACCTCTTTTCGGGGGAGTTGATTCAAGCGTATGCTGCCCCCCTCTCTCTGACACGATCCGATCGCCAACGCCGTGTACTCTACATTTTCCTGTCGGGGATTTCGACCAAACTGATACTGAAGCTCATTAGCCAGGAGAGGCGAATCCGAACCTCTCAAGAAGTCGTCCCTGAACTTCCAAAACAGGCGATAGATCTCGTCGTGCTTGCACTAACACCTGGCCGTGATCTGTTGAGCCGCTGGAATGGAGAGCAAATCAGTGGGACAGAGGAGGGGCACGCTTTTGTCGCTTATACCGACTTCAAGCATCTCCCCGCCCATTGGAAAGGATACGATTCCGTTGATCTCTTCGTCCTTCGTGGCGTTTCGTTGATTGAGCGCCGCATTTCTAAGCAACAGCAGCGGGCATTGCTCGATTGGATCCAGGCGGGGGGAACCTTACTCATATCGGGAGGTATCGATTTCCGCCACCTACGTGGGAGTTTTCTCGAATCTTTTCTGCCCGTGGATCTCGTTGCCTTGCGAACGGAAACCGATCTCTTGGAATCGATGCAGCAATTCGGGTTTGAAGCAAGTTCACCCTTCGATCTGATCGAATTCAAACTGAAATCTGACGTTCAAGCATTCGTCGGTAACGAAAGCCAAATCTACATTGCGAAAAGATCATTTGGCAGCGGACAGATCATCAATCTGGCATTTGACTACAACGTACCCCCTTTTTCTGAGCCGCCGGCGGCGGGGGCATTTTGGGGGTGGCTGCTCCAAGCGGAGGGCAGATCGCCGCACCACACTGAAGTGCAATACGAAACCTACCGCAGACATCGCGAGAAGATTCAAAAACTGCTGACGACCCTTCCTTCGACAAACGCACCGCTGATCCGGTTATTAGCCATTTTCCTGGTCGCTTATGTTCTGAGTTTTGGCGGGTGGACATGGTGGGCGAGGAAGCGCAAATCACGCGCATATTGGATCGGCGGCTTCCTGATCACAGTGCTGTTCTCCTGTGCTGTGATCGTTCCACGAAATTTCGTGCCAAGTTTGGTATCCGCTAATCGCTTTTCGATTTTATCCGTCTATCCTGAAAGAAATCGCGCTCACTTGCAGACCTATATCGGACTAATCGCTTCAGCCAGGTCTGAAACGTCGATCCAGTTTCAAGGAGGCGCCTTCACCAGGCCGTTGACGCCAACTGCTACACCGGCCTTGCAGCTCGTTGAGGCGAAAGATTTTCAACTCCGGGCTGCTTCCTTAGATCCGTGGGTGACGCGAGCCTACTTCACAGAGTCTTTCATAGACCTCTTGGCCCCGCGCGCGCTCCCACGCGCTGCATGGAAACGCCATGCGCTGCGCAGCAATAATGGAGAAAGCGATGCTATGCAAATTCAACATCATTTTCCGCACGTGCTGGAATACGCATGGCTGATTGATGATGGCAAATACGTCTACCTCGGATCGGCGCCGCCCGATACTGTCATTGAAATTAAGGAAAGTCCCCAAAAATACCGGCGGCTTCCACTCCCTCAAAGGCTGTCTGGGAGGCGAAAGCAGTTCGTACAAATTCTTGTCGGCGAAGGCCTTCTGAGGTATCTCACTCAAGAAGAAGGACTAAACCTCGTTGGTTGGACGCGGGAATCGTTCCTGCCAACGAGGCTGAACCATCCGGTGGATGCTGTTGACGAAACGCTCGTGATCTTATATTTGGGGGATTGAAAACAGAGTAGTACACGTCGGCAGAAATATGTGGACAGTTACAGTGGAGCCCCGATAAATCGGGATGTAAACACCTGCCGTGCTCGTCCGAGAATCGGACTGGCTGGTTCAATCGTTCGAGTTGAGGAACGGGCGAGCCGCCCGCTCTACGGGAAAACATCAACTGCCTGTGAACTTCTGCCGCGATGTAGTAGTATCCGTCCTGAGTGTTGCTGAATGGCATCTAACCACCAGGACACAAAGGAAATCAAAAAGATTAATTTGAAAATCTTCGTGTCTTTGTGATTATGGGCACCACCAAAAACAAGGAGATAAGAAATACGATCCAATGGCCCATCGTCCATCCCCGAATTTTACATATTTTTGCCTGCTAACTCTCCTAATCGTTTATGCGCCCTCATTGCATGGCGAAACTGAGGATTCATGGAAAATGCTCAAAAGCACACATTTCCAGATCTACCACCAGCCATACGAGCGACTTGCACAAGATGTCGCAGATATCGCTGAGAAGTTCTACCCTCGCTTGGATCGCCTGATTGGTGGGGTGGAGATGGGCAAGATCGAGATCTGGATTTGCGAAACTCAGAAGCAATTTCAGTCCGCTGTCCATGCTCCCATTCAAGACTGGGCAATCGGCTGCGCATTCCCACTCAGTCGGCGCATTGTGATTCAGAATCCGCGTGTTGTCATCGAACGAAAATTCCAATTGTCACAGGTCATCCGTCACGAAATTGTACATGTCGCTTTTGGGCAACGCACGAAAGCCGCAATCGGAGATATCCCCTTGTGGTTTGTTGAGGGGATTGCAATTTATCTTTCCGGTGAGTGGGCGCCTCACCGTCACGAAGTCATGTTTGAGCACATCTTATCGGGGTCAATCATTCCGCTTGCTAACTTGACGGAGCGATTTCCGCGATCTGAAAAGCTGGCTCAACTGGCATATGCAGAGAGTTTGAATGCGGTTGCGTGGCTGGCGGAAATTGCGGGAATCGAAAAACTGTGGGAAATTATTGATCTGCTTGGAGAGGGAAGCGACTTGGACACGGCTTATAAAAAGGTGATTGGCTGGAATCTCACAACATTTGACGTGGAATGGCGATCATCGCTTTCTCAGCGTTACCATTGGGCAGCGATATTCTCAAGCTCTTATCTCTTCTGGGGAAGTCTTGCATTGCTGTCTATTCCCATCTACCTGCGATGGCGTCAGCGTGCGCGACAACGACTGACTGAACTTGACCGACAGGAATCACAGGTAGATGCGTTTTTTAAGTAGGCATCACGTTCACTCCCACTCAATCGTGCTTGGCGGCTTAGAACTAATATCGTAAACAACGCGATTGATGCCACGCACCTCGTTGATGATGCGATTGGAGATGACGCCCAATACGTCGTGGGGAATCTTCGCCCAATCCGCGGTCATGCCATCGGTGCTCGTCACCGCCCGTAGCGCCACAACATTTTCGTAGGTTCGCTCATCGCCCATCACACCGACGCTCTTGACCGGCAGAAGCACGGTCAACGCCTGCCAGATCTCGTCGTATAGCTCCGCTCTCCGAAGTTCCGTGATGAAAATTTCATCTGCCTCTCGCAAAATGTCAAGACGTTCTTGTGTCACCGGACCGAGCACGCGGACGGCTAAACCAGGGCCGGGAAACGGGTGCCGCCCAAGGACTGATTTCGGGATGCCTAGCGCTGATCCAACTTCTCGGACTTCATCTTTGAATAGTTCGCGAAAGGGTTCGATTAGTTTGAACGGCAGATCTTTGGGGAGCCCACCCACATTATGGTGTGTCTTGATTGTCGCCGAGGGTCCCCTGGTGGATACACTTTCGATCACGTCGGGATAGAGCGTACCTTGTGCGAGGAAGTCGATCTGCCCGATTTTTGCCAATCCTTCTTTGAAAACCTCAATGAACTGATTGCCGATAATCTTGCGCTTCTGCTCCGGGCTTTCAATGCCGGAAAGGTATTCGAGAAATCGGTCGGCGGCATCGACATAATAGACATCAATGCCGAGCTCTTGAAAGGTTGCCAACACTTCCTCCGCTTCATTTTTGCGTAACAGGCCGTTGTCCACAAAAACGCAGGCGAGCGCGTCGCCGATAGCATGTTTGAGCAGCGTTGCGAGCACCGTCGAATCCACGCCTCCGCTCACGGCGCATAACACGCGAGCCCCTTGCGTTGTGGCTCGGGTGTGCTCTGTGGCTTCTGCGATGAAGGATTGCATTGTCCATCCCTCGCTGCACCCACAGATTTCATGGACAAAGTTCGCGAGCATCCGGTTATCGTCCTTCGTGTGGACAACCTCCGGGTGGAACTGCAAACCGTAGATGTCCTGGTCTAGATCCGCCATCGCCGCAATCGGTGAGTTTCGGGTATGGGCAATCACATTGAATCCGTCGGGCAGGACGTCGATCCGATCGCCGTGACTCATCCAGACATTGATCTGCTTCGGTAGGTCCGCAAACAAAGGGATTGGCAGATCTACAATCAGCTCTGCCGAACCGAATTCGCGTTCAACGGCAGGGTGCACTTTCCCACCCGGGGAAAGGTGCGCGATAAACTGCATACCGTAACAGATGCCGAGAATCGGTACGCCGAGCGTTAAGAGCTCAGGGTCGGGAAACGGCGCATCCGGAGCGTAGACACTCGATGGCCCCCCGGATAAAACAATGCCTTTTGGCCACATTGATGTCAGCCGATCCACCAGAATGTTGTAGGGGTGGATTTCACAGTACACCTTTTGTTCGCGGATACACCGTGCAATCAACTGCGTATACTGCGAACCGAAATCTAAAACAACGATAGTTTCGCGTTTCATTGATCTTGACCTTCTATCGGATATTTGCTCATTTGCATATTTGCTTATTCACTCCTGATTACAGTTGCTCAATCGCCCACTTTGCATATCTGGCAATCTTTTTCCAGTCTTCGGACGGATTTGCCTCCAACTCTCTGAGCGCGGGAAGCGTGCGTATCCTCGATCAGACCAACTGATGTTGGTCTTCGACGAAAATCTGCAAGAGTGCCGACACCGCCTTTCGGGTTGGCTATCCGGGTCCGCCACAGGGCACAAATCAGGGCAGATTGGGCGACTCATTAACGTGTCCGGATAGAAGTTCCTGCAACCGAGTAGCCCCTCCTGATACTTCTCCTCCAAGAAATTAGCCATATCGGTCTCACTGTCAAACCAGAAATCTGAAGCCCGTTCGGAAATGCTAATGATAATCTCATTATTCCAAATCAAACAAGCAATAGTCTGCCATTCATAGTCAGCGTCAATAACAGGTTGGAAGACAGGTGCTTGATCGAGATGATTCCATCTCGCGCTGTTTTCCGACAGGGCCTCGCCGATAGTCTCAAGAGGATAGAAAAACTTACGCCGAATCTGAACAAGTGCATCTTCTGCCAATAGCAACCCGAGTGGAACGGAAGCAGGAGCGTCGTCAAGATAGGCATGAGCAAAGTTAAGTGTTGTTCCTGACAACCATCCAGATCGTTCTACTTTTTGCTTCAGTTTTTTTAATAATCTGCTGCCTGTCATGGTTCACCTCATTTATTCTCAATCAATAAAGACATTCTCGTTATGCCACTCTAAGGCTGGTGTTGCAGGTGCACACTCCGGATTAACGGTAGAACGAATCGGTTGTTCAGCATACTGAACTATCTGAGCCCCTGATGGATCTGCACTGTGTGCCTTGATGTAAGCTGCAACTCGGATTGTCAAGTCGGAGGAGAGAACTGAAATTACACCTTTATCAAACGCCCAATGATGGATACCACACAGTCCAATTCCATTCCGCGGATCGTCAGTTCCTCGCTTACTGCGTGGGATGATATGCGCAGCTTGGATTTCATACACGTTATCAGGCGTACTAAGACGAAAGTTACAAACCGCACAGGCATAGTTATACTGTTTGACAACGGCATAGTTATACTGTTTGACAACAATATTACGGAAGACGCGACTGCGGACGTAGGCTTGACGCGACGACTTTATCCGCGCAACCGTCTTATCGAAGGTAGTGAAAGGAGCGTCAATCTGTGCGCGAATGATTTTCTCCTCCGCCTGAATTTCGTCGGAGCTCAAAAGTAGAGATTCAGGCGGGTGTTCGGCCATAAATTGTTGCCCTTCAGTGGTAAGCCGAAATTTGCCATTCTCAACCTCAATAACGCCGAATGCACGTAGCCAGTCCACACGGATACGAAATTGATTGGAGATGTGGCGTTCTCCCCAGCAACGCATTCGATGAAAACGACTACTTGTGGTTGCGAACCATTCTAGCAGCAAAACCTCCGTTGGCAGTTCATCGCGGTTCTGCAAGATTTCCATTATCTCTATCAATCCAACAAAGTTTTTTGCAAAGGCCTCCAATAGGCGATCATACGAGGATGAATGGAGTACGATGTAACCGTCGCGGGTGAGCCGACACTTACCGTTTTCGACTTCCACCAAACCCGGCCCGCTCAGAAGGACAGAGTAGATGTTTTGGGCATATTTATCAACCAGAGGCTTACGGGAACGAAACGCTATCTGTAGCCATTTCCAAACTTCACTTCTTTGAGATGGCCGCGAATTATGAATCCATTTTAGCGTGTGTAGCAAATTAAACGCTTGTTGTTCGACACCGCCAACCATTGGATAACATACAAACTTAACACGATTGTTGGAAGTTGATTTTCGGTTCATTAGACTATTGTCTCCTAATAAAACGTAATTCGAGCAACATCTTCTCATCCTTCAGCAGATCTTCCCGCAATTTAGACGTGAAAAGTTGACGAATCTGCTGTTTCCACTGCGCTTCATTTTCATCTGTCCAGGCATTTATCGATTCTTTCATTGGCTTACGGGTTCCCTTTTTATCACCTGCATTTCACGTTTTACGTTTCACGATACGGTCCCGCGATTGCGATGCTGCATAGGTCTGGGTGTAGATATTTCTGGGCAACCGCGTTCACCTGAGCACGGGTGATGCTCCGGTAAATTGATTCGTGCCTCTCAAGATAGTCGAGCCCCAACCCGTATAGCTCCGCCGATAGGAGAACCGCGGCGATTCCCCTGTTGGTTTCGAGTGCCAGCGCAAAATTTCCGACAATTAGGTTCTGCGCGTCCGACAATTCTTCCCTCGTGATACCGTCGGATTTCATCAATTCGATTTCGTGCAGGATACTGTTAATGGCTTTATCCACGTTGGCTGGGTTGACGCCCGCACTTGCATGGAAAAGCCCTTCGCCGATTGATGGAGTGAATGAACTCCACACGCTGTATGCGAGCCCTTGCACATCACGTACACGACCAAACAAGCGAGCAATCCCCGCGCTTCCGCCTAAGATGGTGTTCATGAGATTGATAGTGTAAAAGTCTGGATTTGTTCGGGCAATTCCTTTATGCCCCAACTCGATATTCACTTGTGATTTGTCCATCATTGGTTTGACCACAATCTGCTTTTCACCATATTCCACCGCCGGTATAGTGAAAGGTGGCTTTTCGCTACCTACCGCCCAATCCCCCATTGCGGCGTCAATTTTTTCAATGAGCTCCTGTGTCTCCACATCGCCAACAATCGCCAGGATGAACGAATCGGGCCGATAGTAACACGCATGAAAATCAACCAGTGCGTCCCTCTGGATGCGTTTGACCGATTCTTCCGTCCCCTGTACACGCCAATGGTAAGGGTGCGCGTCAGAGTAAACAACCTCTCGAAGCAGCCGATCCGCAGCGTCATCGGTTTCATCCTCCCATGCCTTGAGCCAACTATAAACCTGATGACGGTGTTTTTCGATCTCCTCTTGCGGGAAGTTGGGAGCGCGCAAGATGTCGGCGAGTACGTCAAGCACCCGATCCAAATCCTTTGACAGCAGACGTCCCTCAATGCTCACCGTCTCGGTATTCCCCGCAACGCTCATATTTGCACCGACAGATTCGGTCGCCTCGGCGATTTCTTCCCACGTCCGCTTCTCAGTTCCCTTCGTCAGCATGTTGGCGACGACATCCGAGAGGCCGTAAAGATTTTGACGGTCATACATGCTGCCAGCTTTCAACCGTCCACTAATTGCAACAGTTTGATTGAAATGGTTCTCTCGGATGAGCAGCGTCAAACCATTGTCAAATACGTGACGTGTGGCTGGCGACTGATGATTAGTCATTTTTCAATTCCTCCTTAGGGTTGAAAAAAGCGGGCTGTCTCGTGTGATGCAGAGCGGGTGCAGCATATTCGCCAGATGTGCCACCATGACCCGGTGAAATTGGTTGAAAATATCCAACCGTGCGGTTCTCTTCAATGAGGTACTTCTGGGCAGCTTCACGAATTTGCTCGCGGGTGACGGACCGAATGTTGTCGAGATAGGTATCCAGGTATTTGTAATCGTAGATTGTTTCGTAGTAGCCAATCTGCGCCGCTTGATTTGAGACGCTGTCGAGGGAGAAGATGAAATGTGCCTCTGTTTGGCTGATTGCCTTTTCCAGTTCGGCTTCTGTGATGCGCTCATTTTGGATGTGGTCTATCTGCTCTAACAGTGCCTTTTCGAGCGTAGTTGGATCGACATTGACCTGTGCCTCTGCGAAAGTCCAGGCCAGTCCGGCATCTTTGGAAAAATCTGGATAAAAATAGGCGGAAGTTGCCAACTGCTTATCAACCAAGGCGCCGTAAAAGCGTGAAGTTTTACCCATACTCAGAACTGTGCTAATCGTTTCCAGTGGATAGAAGTCTGGATGCCCGGCTGCGGGGATGTGATAGACGATGGCAACGTAGGCGAGTGTTCCCTCCTTACGAACGGTGACACGTCTTTCGCCCTGCTGCTCTGGTTCAATCGTTGATGGGCCTGTGATTGACTCCCCGCGAGCGAGAGGACCAAAATGGGTTTCGACCTGTTTCATCAGGTTGTCCGTATCGAAGTCCCCAACAAGGACGAGGGTTGCATTATTCGGAATGTAACACTGGTGGTAGTAATTGTAGAGGTCATCGCGGGTCATCGTTTTAAGGTCTGAGGGCCAGCCGATGATACCCCATTGATACGGGTGCGCTTTGTACGCGATTGCCTGAACCTCCTCCCTCAACACGAATTGGGGCGTATTTTCGTACCCTTCGCGTTCTGAAAGGATCACCGTGCGTTCTGCTTCAACCTCATCCGGATCAAAAACGCTGTTCTGCATCCGATCCGACTCCAACGCGAGCGCGACCGAAATTTTGTCCGCAGGCAGGGTTTCATAATAAGCCGTATAGTCAGTGCTCGTAAACGCATTCCATCTGCCGCCGTTGCCTTCGATGACGCGACCGAGTTCCTCTTTCGGGAACTTCGGTGTACCTTTGAAAAGCATGTGCTCCACCCAATGGGAGACACCTGTCAGACCAGGTCGTTCATTGCGCGATCCCACTTTGTACCAGATATAACTGCTGACAACCCGAGCGGCATGAACCTCCTTCGCCAACACTTTTAATCCATTTGCCAACTCATGCTCAATGATTTCAGAACGGTTTTCATTTTGTTTTGTCGTCAATATGATTTCCTCCGAGTTTAAGAGATTGATTCGGGATACAGGGGTTCAAGAATCTAAATGCAATCTTGTCCGCTTGATCGTTGTATCCTTTTTTCACGTTTCACGTTTTGAAAAGATCAAGACGAGCATTCTGCTCAAACTCCTTTTCGATCTCCTTTGCCATCCGCTTAGACTCTTCAACGGACGGTGGCGGGTCGCTACTGAGGAAGATCCGTAACCATACCGGCTCTCCCTCGACCAACCCCGGACACTTTCCACCGTCAATGGTGACCCGTGATACAATACGATCCAAGACCGGATCAACCTTTCTATAAGGGTTCAAGCAAAACAAGGGTTCAAGCAAAACGCGGGGTGGTCATCTCCTGCAAAATAGATACACCGATCGCAGGGATAGTCATTTTCGGCAGTTGCTTCAATTTCAGCGACCTTAGCCAACAGTTCTTGAGTGTTCATATTAGTGTTCATGTTGTTCTATCTCCTCCTTAGTCAGTGGTCGTACCCGCAGGATACGAATCAGTTTCGTATTCCGCATACCAATAATCCGATTTCCACTCTCATCAATCAAAGTGGCTGAATCCGCGTCAGGAAATCGTTCGACCAAACAGATTTCCTTTTGCGTATTATAAGATTTTTTCTGAATGCTTCCTTTCCCACTCTCTGCCGATAGTTTGACTGCCAAGGTTTGAATTCCACCACGATATCAGGCGCTTGCAAATTGATACAATTTCCAAGATCCAACTCAACTTCTAAAATACGAGCCTCAAGCAGATTCTCTGATTTCTCAATGGCTTGTTGAACAGCGGACTGAGAGTCTCCAATGTCAAAATGGGCGCCCATCCCGCAAACACCCAGAGTCTTGTAAAATCCAACGCGAAGGGATATTCATCGCATTTTCCAGTGTTGTGCCGTGAAATGCCTTCACAGTACATCCGTCCATATCCTTCCCATCATTCCCTCCTTCCTTTCCTTCCACGCCTTATTTATTATACCTCCGGGAAAAAGAAATCCACCAACTTTTCTACATCATATAGGTGTGCGCCATACTTCGCGTTGAACCGTGTTAAGTGAATCTACTGGATCGTCAGCGCAACGATGTTAGACTCCAGATCTTTAGAACCGCGAAACGAATCCAGCGGGAGATAGATCTCGTCCGATTTGCCTTCTTCCTTGCCCTTAATGGTGTCAATCTCTTTCCGTAAATTGTTAATCATCCGCTGTTTGATGTCATCAGGAACGTCATCAGGGTTTCTTTCTACCAATGTGATTTCACGTTCTATCTCAAGGATTTCCGGCGATTGAGAAACGAAAGTTTCCCGATGGACCTTCATATCTATAAATACCTGCAACGTATAATCGCCCGGCTTCAGCTTATAATAGGTTTGAAGGTCTTCCAACACCGCATTTTTCACCATCCTTGCCTTGAGCTCGGTTCCCTGAACGCAGCGAACCTCCCTGACTCCCTGCATCAGTGTTTTGGTTCTACTGACAAACGTGATTGGGTGTTTGGGTTTGACAACTTTGCCCATTGCATCTTTGACAACCAATTTCGTGAAAGCACCCCTTCCTTCAACGGTAGCATACGGCACAAGCAGATCAAACTTCCCCACTTGAATCGCCATCTTAACGGAAATTGGTTCATCACGGCTATAAACAGGTTTCGCCAACGATAGATGGAGGTCTGCGATAGTCGGTGGCGTTGTCGCTTCCACGGGTATAGCATCCACCGCAGTCTTTTCTGATGTACGACTCAAACAACCGATTGCGAAAAGACTACAGGTGATAAGAAAGATAAAACATCGATTTTTCATCATGCCCTCCTATTGTTTTTTACGTTTCATGATTAATGCCTCACAAAATCAATCCCCAATCCGGGGCGACCTGAGAGTTCGATGAATCCGTCAACGATTTGCTCCGGCGGATTGACGAGATCTGCCCGCCATCCCACCTCGCCCCATGCGTACTCCAGAATCGCAAAATTCGGCACGGTTGCCATGCATTGCACGCTTGCTGCTGTTGCGACCGGGCCGCTTGGATTATGTGGCGTGACCATCACGTTTGCCGCTTCCGCCATTGCTGCAATCTTTTTCAATTCCAGAATGCCGCCGACATGCTTGACATCTGGCAAAATAAAGTCTGCTGCACGACTCGCCAAAAGTCTCTGAAACGCCGACTTGGTTCGCAACTGTTCCCCCGTCGCAATCGGCATTGAGGTCGATTGGCTGACGTGCGAAAGGGCATCCAGATCTGTCGTCGGAATCGGATCTTCTATCCAGAAGAGATGGAGTTCATCCAGTTCTCTTGCTGTCTGGATGATTAAGCCCGGGTTGAAACGGCTGTGGCAATCGACCATCAGATCGATGTCGGGGCCGATGGTTTCACGGATACGGCGGATGCGTTCAATCCCCGTCCGAATCGCATGTGTCAAAACGCCTCGTGATATATCCCTCACAGAAACGTCATCAAACGGCGCGCACTTAATCGCCGTGAACCCTTCTTCAACCGCTTTTCGGGCGTTTTGCGAGAAGCCCTCAGGGGTTCGGTCCCAGGTGGCGCGGTTGATGTTGGCGTACACTCGGATCTTCTCTCGACAACTTCCCCCCAACAGTCGATGGGTGGGTATACTTAACGCCTTGCCAGCAAGATCCCAGAGGGCGTGCTCAATCCCACTGATCGCCGGGTGATAGGCGTGTCCTTCGTGCTCGTGATAAAATCGGCGATGGAAATCCTCAATCTGAAACACATCCCGACCAATGAGCGCAGGTGTGAGTTCCTTGATAATTTGAACGACACGCCCGTCCCCTCCACCGTGTGAGGCTTCGCCGACGCCTGTTGAACCATCATCAGCGTGGATTTTGACAAAGACCCAATCGCCGCGTTTGGTGACATTGACCACATGGGTTTCTAGATCTTTAATTTTCATGCGTAAATTCTCCCGAAGCCCCGATTCTACTCTGAAAATCCGACATTGGTAGGATCCCAGGCCGGAACAATCACTTTGCGGGGAGCATCTTCTGTTTCCGATTGTGCGAGTTTCACCATTTTGTCATAGCTTGACTCACCTCGAAACTTGGCCAGCGTCACTGGCTTTCTCAAAATCGTGTCCACGTCTGCTGGATGCTCACCGACGAATTTCATCATGCCACCGAAACCAGTCAACATGATCACGGGCTATCGCCGGACAGGAATTGTTGATATCGTGCGCAATACCGCTTGCCATCTGTTGGGCAGGCGACAGTTATAACTATCGTTTCGTGTTCTGACTTCTCATTTGTTAGCGCCAAAGAGCATAATAGATCCGCGTATAAAAGTCAAGTGTTATCTTGCAAAAGATTTCGCGTGACTTCGTACAGAAATCATGCTAAGATTTATACGAATCCACTCAACAACTGCTAATCGATGATCAGTGATTTACGATTCACATAAGAGGTCTATCTGGGGGGATTGGTCTTGAGATTTCAACGGAATATAATCATCGCGTTCGCTTCGTCAATTGGCATTTTCATCATCGGGGTCATCGGGTATACCCTTCTTGAAAAGGATAATCCGCACGAAAACTGGACGGTGTTCGATGCAATTTACATGACGATTATCACATTGACGACTGTGGGGTACGGGGATTACAATATGTCCAGTGCAGGGAGGGCCTTCACCATTGTTTTGTTGCTTGGGGGGGTTGGTATCTTTGTGTATAGCATCACTGTCGCAACTGCTTTCATTGTTGAAGGACAATTGCGAGAGGTTTTTCGGAGAAGAAAAGTGGAGAAATCAGTCGATAAACTTTCAGACCACTATATCATCTGTGGCATTGGCGATACAGGCGTCCATGCGCTTGATGAAATAATCCAAATGAACGTCGATTTTGTCGCCATTGAGCAGGAACACGAGCGGATAGAACACCTGCTCGAAACGAGAGATTTTTTGTATGTGGAGGGCGATGCGACCGAAGATGAAGTGCTGATTCGTGGGGGCATTAAAAGAGCACTTGGATTGATCACCACGCTTTCAAGGGATCAGGATAATCTATTTGTTGTTTTATCTGCAAAACAACTGAATCCAACCCTGAAGGTCGTCTCCAAAGCGGTGGAGAACAATTCACTAGTCAAGCTCAGAAAAGCAGGTGCAGATGATGTGGTCTTGCCGGATCAGATTGGAGGATTGCGGTTGGCATCGGGGATTATGCGCCCAATTGTGGTTGACTTTTTGGACATTATGCTCAAACATCAAGTGATAACCCGTTTTGCTGAGTCCGTTATCCAGTCGGGGTCATCGCTGGTGGGACTCAGCTTGGGCGAGGCACGCATTCTGGATCAAACCGGTCTGGTCGTTGTCGCTGTCCACAATCGACAAGGAAACTTTATCTACAACCCTTCTGGCAAGTTAAAGCTGGAAGTCGGTGATGCCCTAATCGTCATCGCAGATAATGAGCAGTTGCAAAGGCTGAATAAACTAACGGGAGCCGCACTTTAGTGATAGAATACCCATCCCATTCATGGATACAATTCTACATTTGACTCCCCACAGCCATGAATCCCTGTTACGCATCACATTCCACGAATTTTTCTTGCAGAGCTCAGGGAAATCGTTTATACTTAACAAAACGAAAACACCTCGAAAATCACGCCACACTCCACTCGGAAGGAATTTTCGATGACCGATCTCCTCGAATCCCTGAATCCCGTTCAACGCGAAGCGGTACAGCACACCGAAGGACCACTGCTCCTCCTGTCAGGCGCGGGCAGCGGCAAAACCCGCGTGATTACGCATCGAATCGCTTATCTCATTCAGCACCACGGCGTTTCCCCGTATAATATCCTCGCGGTAACGTTCACAAACAAAGCCGCGGAAGAGATGAGAACCCGTCTTGAAAATCTTATCGGTCAGAGCCAGCTGTGGGTAGCGACCTTCCATTCGACGTGCGCTCAGATTCTGCGCAGAGACATCCATCATCTCGGCTATGATCGTTCGTTCACAATCTACGATACCGCGGATCAGCAAACGCTAGTCAAGGAACTGATTAAGATGCTCCAACTTTCACTGAATAACCCGGGGCCCGTCCTCGGCGAGATTAGTAGAGCCAAGAGTGATTTTGTCTCCCCTAAAGAGTATGCGAGCAAAGCAATAGGGTTCTTCGAGGAATCCGTCGCAAAGATTTATCCAATGTATCAAGATTATCTCCGCCAAAACAACGCTCTCGATTTTGATGATTTGATTAAGTTGACAGTCGAGTTATTTGAGGCTAACCCGAATGTATTGGAGTATTATCAGGAGAAGTTTCAATATATCCTCGTTGATGAGTATCAGGATACCAATCGCGGTCAGTATCTGCTGATTCACGCATTGGCGCAGAATCAGCAGAACATTTGCGTGGTTGGCGACGATGATCAAAGTATATACTCATGGAGAGGGGCAGATATCAACAACATCCTCGATTTCGAGGAGGACTACCGAGGCACGAAGGTCTTACGCTTAGAGCAGAACTATCGCTCGACGAAAAATATCCTCGAAGCGGCATATCATGTCATCCGCAACAACCAGAAGCGCAAGGAGAAGCAGATCTGGACAGACAACAAAACAGGGAGTGCGATCACCCTCCATGAAGCGACCGACGACATCAGGGAGGCGGACTATGTGCTGCGGCAGATTAGGGAGTGGCGTTCACGCAGGCGGAAATACGGCGAGTGTGTCATCTTTTATCGGATTAATGCTCAATCCCGTACATTTGAGGATGCGCTGCGCGGCGCGAATATTCCGTATCAGATTGTAGGCGGTATCCGGTTCTACGAACGGATGGAGGTCAAAGACATCATGGCGTATATGCGGGTGATTGTTAACCCCGCCGATACGGTTAGCATCAAACGTATCATCAATACGCCACGCCGAGGGATTGGCGTGGCGACGGTGCAGAAGATTGAAGATTTCGCCTACGAAGAAGGTATCCCCCTATTTGCAGCGATTCAGCATGTCGATGAGGTGTCAACGCTCAACAATGGGGCGAAAAACAAGGTGCGTGCATTCGCTGAACTGATTGCGTCGTTCAACCCACACGATCCGCCGGCGCGCACGGCGGAGGATTTACTTGACCGCACTGGCTATCTCCAAGTTTTGAGGAGCGAAGGCACAATCGAGGCACAGACCCGCGAAGAGAACCTCGGCGAGCTAATTGCGGCGGTCACTGAGTACGAGGAAAGTGAGACAGAGCCGACGTTGTGGGCTTTCTTGGAAAGGATTACCTTGGCTTCCGATATTGACAACATGGAAGACAAGAGCGATGTGGTGACGATGATGACGCTGCACAGCGCGAAAGGGTTGGAATTTCCGATTGTCTTTATGGTCGGGATCGAGGAAGGGTTACTGCCACACCAACGTTCTTATAACAGTGAAGCCGAACTTGAGGAGGAGCGGAGGTTGTGTTACGTTGGACTCACACGCGCACAGGAACATGTCTACCTGACGCATGCGCGTACGCGTCGATTGTATCGTGACATCGATTATCGCCTTCCTTCGCGCTTCATTGAGGAGATACCTCCCGAACTAGTTGATCAGGGAACTACCTACGAATCGCCTCGGTGCCCGGTGGTTTCGTCCTACGATCCTGATGAACCCGATTTCGACGACGAGGTGCAATTCCATTACGAAGTTGGGGACGTTGTATACCACGCGCAGTTTGGCAGGGGAAGGATAACCGCTATCAGTGGGTATGGATTTGATATGCGTATCACCGTGCGGTTTGAACGCGGGTCTGAGAAAGTCCTCGCTGCTGTGCATGCGCGGTTGCAAAAGATTAAGTAGTATACAGAACAACACATCAATTCAATGAGTTCATGAGTTATTTGTCCCTTCAGAATCGCAAAATCACAATACGACAGAATGGAGATAAGTTATGCTAGGTTCTGTTGACATTTGAGTATAAGGTTGTGGCATAATAGAAGAATGATGCCAATAATCTTACCCGATGAACAATGGAATAAGATATACTCGTTTCTTCTAACTTGTCCCAACATCTATGTTGGCAACGAAGCGACAACACGCCGCTTTATCGAAGCGGTTCTCTGGACGACCCGTAGCGGTGCTCAATGGAGACTTCTGCCAGACACCTATGGTAAATCGAACACCCTCTATAAGCGTTTTGCTCGGTGGTGCGACAAAGGTATCTTCACACAGATGCACCACCACTTCGCCTCTGACCCCGATATCGAGTCGCTTATTGTGGACAGTACAATCATTCGAGCGCACCCGTCTGCGGCGGGTGCCGAAAAAAAAAGGGTGGCACTGAAAACCAAGCGTTAGGTCGCTCTCGCGGGGGATTCAGTACAAAAATTCACATCACAGTTGACGGCCTGGGTAATCCACTAAGAATACATCTGACACCCGGTCAAAGAAACGACATAGCAGAAGCAGAAGGGTTGATACTTGGATATAAAAGCGAGTATGTGATTGGAGACAAGGGATATGACTCCGACAATTTTATCGCGGTTATTGAGGCGAATGGAGCGATTGCGGTGATACCGCCCAAAAGTCATCGTGTGGATCAAAGAGATTACGACAAACATCTGTACAAAGAGAGACATCGGGTTGAATATTTCATTAACAAGATAAAATGGTATCGCCGCATCTTCTCTCGGTTCGAGAAGTTATCTATCCGTTATTTTGGATTTCTCAGCTTTGTCTCCACTCTTATATGGCTCCCTTGAAATGTCAACAGAACCTAGAGCATCACAGCATCTAATTGATTTTACCTATCCAGCAGACTTGTTTGGGATTATTTGCGCTAAAGGGTTGTGGCAAGAGCACTTTCAACCAATCTTCGGTAACGATCCGAATTACTGGAACGAACGGAAAAAGTTACTTGCGAAGTGTAGAAATCCCTTAGCCCATAATCGTGCTGAAATACTCCAACCCCATGAACTTATGATTGTTGAAGGATACTGTACAGAAATTCTGAGGTGTGTGCAAAATAGCACTCTGTCCACCAATCTCAGTAATGAATAATTATAAACAAGGAGAACCAGATGGCAACAATCGCTACCGACGATGTAGAACAAGTTGCGACCCTCGCACGACTTGAATTTAGCGAAGAAGAAATACAGCAATTTACTCATCAACTTGCCCGAATTTTGGACTATATTGGGAAGTTGAATGAATTGGAGACGACGAACGTGCCGCCGACATCGCATGTTCTCCCTATCCGCAACGTTGTCAAGGAAGACGTCGCTAGGCCGTCCTATGATCGAGACCTCGTTTTGGCGACTGCGGCAGAGGCAGAAGAGGGGTATTTTGAGGTGCCAAAGGTGATTGAATAAACCAAAAGGAGTAAACGCTTCATGCCATTATACGAACTGACAGCTCACGAACTTCATGAAAAATTGAGCGCGCGCGAGATTACTTCCGTCGAGCTCACGCAATCAGTGTATGAACGAATTGGCACTGTCGAGGAACAGATCAAAGGGTATCTCACATTGACTGAGGAAATTACGCTTGAGGGTGCTGCAGCCGCGGACGCAGGCTTTCAACGCGGTGATGAGATGCCCGCACTGGCAGGCATTCCCATCGCGATCAAGGACGTGATCTGTACCAAGGGTGTGTTGACCACATGCGGCTCCAAGATCTTGGGTGCCTTTGTTTCGCCTTACAATGCAACTGTGATGACCAAACTTCATCAACAGGGGGTTGTGATGATTGGCAAAACGAACATGGACGAGTTTGCGATGGGGTCATCGACGGAAAATTCAGCGTATCGGATCACACACAATCCGTGGAATCTCGAAACCATCCCCGGCGGTTCAAGTGGCGGTTCTGCAGCCGTCGTTGCTGCAGACGAGGCAATCTGCTCGCTCGGTTCGGACACCGGTGGCTCGATTCGGCAACCGGCTGCGCTGTGCGGCGTCGTGGGGATGAAGCCGACCTACGGGCGCGTATCAAGATTCGGGCTGGTGGCGTTTGCATCGTCCTTAGATCAGATTGGTCCCCTATCGAAGGATGTGACCGATTGTGCTTTGATGCTCAACGCCATCTGTGGACATGATCCGATGGATTCGACCTCGGTGAATCTTTCCGTGCCAGATTTTACCCAAAGTTTAATCAACGATGTCAAAGGGGTCAAAATTGGTATTCCGAGGGAGTATTTCACGGACGGGATGGATGTGGAAATCGAAGAGAGCGTGCGGGGCGCGATTGAGGTACTTCGAGGGTGCGGCGCAATCATTGAGGAGATTTCTCTGCCCCACACCGAGTACGCGATTGCAACGTACTATATCATTGCTCCCGCCGAGGCGAGCGCGAATCTCGCGCGGTACGACGGCGTCCGCTACGGCTTCCGCGCTGAAGACGCCGAAGATCTCATCGATATGTACAGGAAGACACGTAGCCAAGGTTTCGGCGAGGAAGTCAAACGCCGCGTAATGCTCGGGACTTACGCACTTAGTTCTGGGTACTACGACGCCTACTACCTGAAAGCACAAAAGGTACGGACGTTGATTAAATCCGATTTTGATAAAGCCTTTGAAAAGGTCGATATGGTGATAACACCAACTTCACCGACGCCGGCGTTCAAGATTGGGGAGCGGACAGTGGATCCATTGCAGATGTACCTCTCAGATGTCCTGACAACACCAGCAAGCCTCGCTGGTTTGCCGGGTATCTCCATACCGTGTGGTTTGACGCAAGGCGGGTTGCCCATTGGCTTACAAATTCTTGCCGCACCTTTCGAGGAAGAGAAAATCCTGCGAGCGGCGTATACCTTTGAGCAGAACACCAACTATCATCGAAAGAAGCCAAATCTGTGAAGCGTGGAGAGAATTATGAGCACCTTAAACGACTTTGATTTCAAGCGAAAGAAATACATGCCAGTCTCTCCAAGAGCGACCGGAAAGCCTACCACTTACATTGAAGGCTACCCTTTGGAAGACGACGAACCGATGGCTGCAACCGGATTTCATGGCGTGCAGATTAAGATATTCAGTGACCAACTCACGCGCTCAACTGGCTGCACTGCAGGATGAAGAATCCGAATAAGGGAGAGAGAAGGTCATCCACAATGAACGATACACGCAAACATTCGGTTAATCTCGCCCTCGCGCCAATTGGTGGGCTAATCGGTGCGCTGAGTGGCGGCGCCCTTTGGGCGAAATACATCCAATGGACCGGTTTCACCGCCGGCTGGGTTGCGCTTGCCATTGGTATCCTCACGGGACTCGGTGTGTTGCTGGCAGGCAAATCGAGAAGGTTCAGCGTGAGCTTGATTGCTGCGCTGTTTGCCGTTGCCGGAATCCTTTTCGGAAAATATCTCGATGTTCGGTGGAATGCCCCACAAGCAGTCACAGTTGCAATCATCGGAGACCCTGAAGCCGTACCCCTGGAATCCGGCGAAAGTATGACGTCCGTTGAGGCAGATAAATCCGCCGAATCGACATGGCGCCTCATGCGTCGTCGGATGGAGTGGTTTGATCTAATCTATTATGCGGTTGCGGCATACATTGCATTTCGTATGGCACATAGCAGGCGCTTACATCAATATTTTTTCAGAAACGGGTGAAGTCAGGCAATATTCAACTCCTTCGTCACGAGAATTGTTGATGATTATTGCCTAAAACCAGTTTACATTCCTAAAACCCAAAAAACCAAGAAAGATTTCTATGAAAAAAGAGAAATCGTACCAATTCTATAGATTAAGTTTACTAAGTTGTCTTACAGCTCTGGTTTTAATCCTGTCCTTACAGTCAGTGACGGGGCTTACACAGATCGAAAATGCTATTCCCAAAGGTGTATTAGATGACGAACTGTTGGAGAATATCTCGCTGCTCTCAGAAGTGTTAGCGCGCATCCAGCAGAATCACTTGGACAACCCTGATCCCAGACAGCTCATGCATGGTGCGATCCGAGGTATGCTGCGGACGCTAGATCCGTACAGCCAATTTTTTGACCCGGAAAGTTATGCGGATTTCCACACAGAGAGCCGCGGTACTTATGGTGGGCTCGGCATGAAGATTGGCATCCGCGATGATCGGTTGACAATCATTGCCCCACTTAAGAACACTCCCGCTGATGAGGCTGGGCTTCAGAGCGGCGACATTATCAGCCAAATCGAAGGGGAATCAACAGCGAGAATGACGACAGATGATGCTGTCAAACGCCTTCGGGGCGAGCCAGGGACACAAGTGACTATCACAATTGTCCGCGAGGGAGAGCATAAACCGCTGGAAGTCACGCTGACACGAGATGTCATCCAATTCCACAGTGTTGAATCCAAAGTCCTCAAGGAAGATATTGGATATATTCGGATTAACCAATTTCGCGATACGACTGCTGAGGATGTTGATGACGCCTTTGAAGTCTTTAACCAACAGAAGATACGGGGGCTCATTCTAGATCTCCGATCAAATCCTGGCGGCTTATTCCGAGCGGCGGTTGAAATTGCCAGTGATTTTTTAGAGCCTGGGCAATTGATTGTCTATACACAAGGCAAGCACCCACGCGAAGATTTTATGGCTGAGAAAGGTAAACAGCAGAAGCGGTACCCCCTCGTCGTGCTTGTCAACAGGGGCAGCGCAAGCGCATCGGAGATTGTCGCTGCAGCAATCAAAGATCACCGACACGGGTTGATTCTGGGAGAAAAGACCTTTGGGAAAGCGTCTGTGCAACAAGTTTTTTCACTGAATGGCGGCGCTGCTATTAAACTAACAGTGGCTCACTACTATAGCCCCAATGGTGTTGACATTCACAAGATTGGCATCACTCCTGATATTGAAGATCCCTGGTTTAGCCGTTCTGAGCATCAGATGCTGAATAAACTCCGCTCTCATCAGAAGATTAAAGCGTTTATTGAGGAGAATGGCCATGATGTCCTCGTTCGGTCGGAAAAGGCACGGCTTGCCCCGAGAGATGACCGCGACGCTGCCTTGCTGCTGAGAAAGTACCGGCGACTTGTTGATTCACTTGCGGAGGAGCAGATTATCTTGAGCAACGTTGGATTAAAACTTGGGATTGCTCGCGAGACTAAGAACGAGATCGATGAATACGAATATGATCCGCAGATTATCGGCGCTATCCATCAGTTGCGCGCACTTGAAATTTTCCGGTCAAAGTTGATGAAAATCAACAATTGACACGTCTGACGTTTCACGCAATACGCATGCTGTTTGACGAGGGTATACTTCATGAGCACCAAACGAATTATCCCCTGCCTTGATGTTCGAGCAGGCAAAGTCACAAAGGGAATCGCCTTCCAGGGAAATATTGACATCGGCGATCCGGTGGCAATGGCGCGATTCTACTATGAAGGTGGGGCAGACGAACTTGTGTTTTACGATATCACCGCCAGCAACGAAAGACGCGACATCATGCTTGACGTCGTCTCGGCAGTCGCGGCGGAGATCTTCATTCCCTTTTCAGTCGGTGGGGGGTTGAGAACTCTTGATGATATACGTCGTGTCCTCCTTGCGGGAGCTGAGAAGGTCAGTATCGACTCCGGCGCCGTGAGAAATCCACAATTGATCACGGAAGGGGCAAAGGCTTTTGGGAGTCAGTGTATTGTGCTGAGTATGCAGGTAAAGCGTGTCTCGAAAAGCGATTGCATCTCAAGCGGCTACGAGATTTACATTGATGGCGGTCGTCGCCCGATGGGGTTGGACGCCCTCCAATGGGCACAACACGGCGTTGAATTGGGGGTTGGTGAGATTGTCGTCAACAGTATCGATCAGGATGGCACAAAAGCAGGATACGAGCTAGAGTTGACAAAGGCAATTGCGGACCGAGTTCCCGTCCCGGTGATCGCGTCGGGCGGAGCAGGGAATCCACAACATATCCGTGATGTGTTCGTCGAAAGCAACGCTGATGCAGCAATTGTCGCCTCGATTACACACTATGGTGAATTTCCGATTGAGCATATCAAGCGTTATCTTGAGGAAGAAGGCGTCCCTGTACGCAATATGTGGTAGATGTGAAACACGATGCGTGAAGCGTCTAAGACATAAATAACCCGAATTGCTACCTGCAGACGTTCAGTTGCCCGGAACTGGGATCTAGGAGCCAGGGGGCTTCCAGCCCAATCAACGCTCGATTGCCGGTTCCAAGCTCCCAGTTCCGAATTCCCAGTCCCTGGCGGACCGGATAAAAGTACCAGATATTTTTTCAAATTTAAGGATAACCTTTTTCCTTATGTGTTACAATCCGAAATATAGACCTGCAAGAAAGCGTGAACAGATTCAGAAAATGACCCTTCCCAAAGTTTATTGTTGATTTCATCCAAATGTACCATGATTTCTGAAACGGATTCTCCCCGGGAGACGTTTGGAAGAATAGTACTATCTTGGAAACGATAGGGATAAGGAGGGCACTTATTTTGCCAGATAAAACAACAGATGACCTATCGGATCAGGAAGACACGCAGTTGGCAACGCTAACAAAGGCAAGGAATGACACCGCCTTTAGAGCGCTGTTTGATAAACACTACAACTGGGTTTATAGTAAAACCTATCGAATGCTATGCAATCACCAAGATACAGAGGAGGTATCCTTAGATATCTTTATGAAAGTGTGGCAGAAGATCGATAAGTGGAATACTGATCAGGGAAGTTTCCAAGCATGGTTGAACGTTGTGGCAAAGAACACAATTATTGATGCAATACGCAAGAAAGAAAGGATTCGTGAAGCGCTTTTAAGTATGGAGGATGAATCTGAATTGCCACTCAGTGAATCCCAGGACAGTCAGCCAACGCCTGACAAACAGATCGAATCTCGGGAAGCTCAAGAAATTCTTGAGTGGGCGCTCCAAATGGTGAAAAAGCCAAACCATCGTATTGCTTGGATTTTACGCCATCTGGAAGGGTATAGTATTGCCGAGATTTCGCAAACGCTCCGACGCAAGGAAGGGACAGTGAAGATTTGGATCTTCCGTTGCACAGAGGAATTGCGTCAAATTCTTACCAGAAAAGGCCTGAAATGGGTATACTAATTGGGGGGGGATGAAATGAAATTTTGGAAAAATTCAGAGCGAAATTTCAGCAAAGCTGAAACTGAGAAAGCGGAAATGCTGGAAATTTACACCCGTTGGATCAGGGGTGAAAAGTTCTCCCGTAAGCAGACGCGATTACTAAAGGCGAGCCAGGAATATCCAGAATTAGAACCTTTGAAGCAGCTCATCGATTTCGCACATTATCGTTTTCGAGAAAAAGAAATCGTCACGCCGCTCCCTGGTTCAAAGCAACGAGTCGCTGGCGAAGTAATGAGAGAAATTAATCGTGCGGCTGTTGAGGATACTGCGTTGTCATTAGATGAACCTGCTTTGCAACCATCTTACAGCCCCGATCCGGTTGGAAGTGATAGCGAACTTGCCTTACCACCTGTTTCTGGCGACCTCCCGCCGCCACCTCAAATAGCTGACCTCTTTAGTGAGACGGTTATCCTCAACAGCGAAAATATCGAAGGACTAACGTCTCCATTGGTGGAAGGGGCTTGCAGCCTGAAATTACGGATTGTTCAAGGTGACGAAGCTGGGCGTGAGTATAACATCGCTTTTCTACCAGTGATTATCGGGCATGGGGTTGAAGCGACAATTCCGTTGAGTGCAAATGCGGCTGTATCAAGACATCATGCGCTGCTGACGGTCAATGGTGACGAGGTTTCGATTACCGATCTTGGCAGCAGCGGCGGCACCTGCGTTGATGGGGTTCGGATTACTGAACCAACTCCACTCTACCTCACTTCCAAAGTGAAAATTGGTGAGCAATTGCTCGAAGTGGTCGAAATTCAGCAAGATACAGGTGTCCTTCGCATTTCCTTCAAGGAGATTGAAGGTTCAAATGTTGGCAAGATTTGCGCTGTCGATCTCAAAGAAATGACGGTTGGCCGGGGAACAGCTACGCGGATCAAATTCGCTGATCCAACAGATACACTCTCACGTTTGCATGCCCGATTCGATCTGAAAGATAGCGAGGTATATGTGACTGATCTTGGAAGTAAAAACGGCACTTACGTTGATGGGGTTCGCATAGAAGGACCAACAATCATTCAGAACGGCACGATCATTAAGTTCAGCAGCGTCATCTGCGAAGTTGTGGATATTGAACATACTTAACTGATTGGTAAATCTGGGATTCTGTCAGGTCGAATGAAAGTTGGGAAATAAGTCCGTGAGCTTACAAGGCGTCATGGGCTTGTTCCGTTTCTTCCCTGTTCGCGGGAATGACGCATCATCAAGATACCGCATCCTTTTTTCGATCTTCAAGTCGGGAGAGGAATGCGGTATTTTTTTTCCACTTAAAAATTCCCCATGAGAAACCTGATTTTACTTGAATTTTTTGTGATCTAATGTATAATGTTGCTAAAGTGAGTAAATACCAAACCACCCACACAACGCACATTCCAAAGCGCGGCAGTCTGGTCAGGAAGGGAAGTGTCAATCTTCGCACGCCACACATGAATCACAGACAACTTGCGTTAGCAGATTTTAACCGTGCTGCAAATCATTATCAGCAAGCGTGTTATGCCCAGGCCATTCAGCATTATCTGGCAGGCTTAAAAATTGATCCGATGTGGGTGGAAGTGTACGCGGATCTCGCAAAGGCGTATGAAATGCTTGGTTACTGGAATCAAGCGCTTGAGGCGTTAGAAGTTGCCCTGCGGCTGCGTCCCGGTTATCCAACGGCTCTACGCCGAAAAAAACGTATTCTCGAAGAAAAAAGAGTCTATGATGCGCTAATCGATGAACTGGACGTAGATCTAGATGCTTCCGATATACGATTTCCGTTTCAACATCAGCTAGCCGATTCCCTCATATATGTCGCCCCGAAAATCGAACGCGAGTTTTTCACACTTGCCTGCACAGATACAATCTCTCAGAAACTGCTATTGGTGGTATGCCAACTGATTGAACACACCTATCACGAAGTTGGCGAAATTTTTCAGTGCTACCCACAACACAGGGTTCCGGTTTTAATTGAAGTTATCGATCAAAACGAGACTTCGCAGGCTGGCATTCCGGCTCTCAGAGCGAAATGTTCAATTGGAGTTATACCCGACGCATCGCTTTCAGATCCTTCTCTCCCACTTTGGGCTGCGGCATGCTATTATAAGGGCAGGATTCGGGTTGCCTACCGTCCTTATAGTAATTCAGGCTTCGGCGTTTTATATTCAGTCCTCCGCCACGAGTGGGTACACTTGCTTGTTGATTTGCTCACGCGGGGACGGTGCGCGAACTGGCTTGATGAGGGACTTGCGCAGCTTATCGCACGTCCACTGATAAATTCTGAGAAAGCGCTGCTGCGGCGGGCAAGTCAGAACGAGCAACTTCTCCCTTTTCATCAACTGCAAAAGCCGTTTAGCCAGGTCCCAGCGAAGCAACGCTGTTTAGCCTACCTTCAGTCTCGTGCAACAGCCGAATACCTTGTACAACGGTTCGGTTTTTCTGACATCCGCGATTTTTTCAAACAAATCGGCACCGGGGAACCACTAAATGTCGCATTTCGAGGGATTTTTGGGAAAACGGAGGAAGAAATTCTAGTAGCTTGGAGAATGGCAATGTAGTATTCTGTCACATGACATTTGACGGGTTGTCATTCTGAGCCGAAGCCGAAGAATCTCGTTTTTTGAGATGCTTCGTTTCACTCAGTCTGACATGTACTCGTCAATTTAAGCGTGACAAGGTAACGGGTAATGAGACGCATAGGACGTGACCAAGCTACATCTAGTTCTCTCCGTGTCGGTTCACCGTTCACGAGGGTTGATCATGGGAAAGCTCGATATTGCGATGGTGGTTTTTGTTGGTTTAGGCGGCTTAGGCTGTTTTCGGATCGGTTTTACACGTAGCGTTTGGGGCATTGCTGCCATGTTCTCCGGTGTTCTTGCAGCAAGCCAACTATGGCGAGATATCGCATTAATCCTGCAACGTTTCATTAATCACGAAAGTCTCGCCAAATGGGCAAGCATTGTCGCTATCGCAGTCAGTGTGAGCATCATTATGGATGTGATCTTTGAACGGATTCAAAAAATCATAGACCGGGGGATTTTAGGTTGGATCAATCATGCTGTTGGGGGCGCTTTCGGGGTCGTGTCGAGCAGCATTTTGATTGGTTGTCTTCTGTTGTTGTTGGATCGTTATGGCGGAGAAACGTCTAAGGAAGCGATTGCTAATTCCCGTTTCGCCGCCCCAATTTTAGAGTTTACCCACCAGGTTTTCGACTTCGGAAAAGAGGTTGTTAAAGAACAGGTGAATAAGCTATAACTACGCATTAAGCTGCATTCTTAAATGAAATTACGCCGCTTTTTACTCTCTTACTGCTGCTCCCTTTGTCTCTTGCCATTTACTTCTCCCACCGTATATTCACAGAACTTCAACGCGGATAATCTATTGGACTTTGCGCGATTTCTTTTCCGAGAAGGAGACTACCTGAATGCCGTACATGAGTATCAACGCTACCTCTTCCTTTATCCGGATGCAGATAGAGGAGATTTCGTTCAACTCCATATCGCCGCAGCTTATCAGAACGCGGGAAGACTGAGTGCGGCAATAGAAGCCTATCGATCGCTAATCGAGATCTATCCAGAAAGCCCATTCATTGAACGCGCTCGATCCAACATTGCACAATGCCAGCTTCTGCAAGGCAATCAAGCCACAGCCATTGCGTCATTGCGGCAATTCCTATCAGACTATCCTGAAAGTGAGTTAGCTCCTCGTGCACAGTTTCTCATTGCAACTATCCACATGGATGGGAAGGATTGGGTGGGTGCGGCGCGGGAGTGGCAGCAGGTGCAAATCAAATATCCGCAAACACCCTTTAGTGAAATAAGTGATCGGCTTGTACACATGGTACAACGCGGCGAATCCATGCCCCGGCGTTCTCCAATCACCGCCGGTTTGCTCTCGACATTTGTGCCGGGGCTTGGGCAGATTTACAGTGGGCGGTTTTCGGATGGACTTCATTCGCTTTTAGTTGTTGGCGGGGCGGGTGGCGGAATTGTGTATTACATCGATCAGGAACGCTATGAAGTTGCGATTCCATTGGGTATAATCGGGCTATTTTTTTATATCAGTAATATCTATAGTGGCGTGCAGTCTGCGAAGGTGTTTAATCAGCAACAGGAGAGTCATTTTCTAGGTGGGCTCCGAACACAGATTTACGAATCGGATCTGTTCGGCGCTTTGGATCAACAATCAACAGATATGCCACTTGTATTTTGGCACTCGCGTTTTTAGAAGCCGCGAATGTGGGAATTTCCAAATCAACGAATCTTGTTTCGCCCATTCACCCATGCTCCCTTACCTCTTAATTTTCATTCTTGCTACCGGTCAACCGCAATCCGCCGAACGTCAACTACTATACGCCGAACACCTTTTCGACCAGCAGGCTTATCCCTCCGCAATCCTCGAATACAAGCGATTCCTTTCTTATCACCCTGGCGCCGATCGATCTGACTTTGTGCGTTTCCGTATTGCCCAGAGCCACTATTATCAGGAAGAGCGAGAGCTTGCTCGGCGAATGTTCAAGGAATTTACGGACATTTACCCTAACTCCCCGCTTTACCTCCATGCGCAACTGATGCTGGGCAAAACCTACTTTAATACCGAAGATTACTCAACTGCCCAAGCCGTCTTTTTTCAGATCGTCAATGCAGACGGGGATGATCGAGTAGCAGCGCAGGCGCAATATCTACGGAGTTGGTGCTATATCCACGAACCAAATTGGCTCAAAGCGATAGCAGAATTCCGAAAAGTTCAACAGTTTCAATCCAATTCCCCTCTAAGTCAGCTTTCCACTCAGCTTGCTGACAGAACGTTAGCGAACACGCCTTTACCTATCAAGTCCCCCAAACTGGCTCAATGGCTGTCCACCTTTCTTCCCGGATCTGGGCAAATCTATGCCGGCAAGGTGGGAAACGGACTTATCTCTACTGTCATTAACGCTGCTTTCTTCTATCTATTGGTGGATTCGATCCGTGAAGAGCGTTACGTGGATTCGGTGGGGATTTATCTGATAGGTTCGCGCTTCTATTGGGGAAATCGGTTAGACGCGAAAAAGTGGGCAGTTGAACATAACCGCAGGCTTGAGGAAGATCTGATCCGGCAATTGAAGCGACAAGCGGAGGGCATCGAACAGATTCCGTCTCTCCCAGAGGCGAGAAACACGAGTATGATACCAAGGAGACGTAATACGTACGGGGAATACTGACATATTATTCATCACTCTCCTTGTTGCACACACTTCCGCCCTCATCCCAGCGCCGCATCAACTTTATTGATCGCCGCAGCTATCAATCGGGCATGGTCTTCCTGCATGTTGACATTGAACCCAAACCGCAAGGCTCTACCCAAGATTGAAAGGGTCTGCGGGCACATATCCCGTGAATACTCAACGTTTCCCTTGTAGGCCGGATCTTTCCACGGATAACCCGATGGGTGGTGGGAGTGCTTAAACAGAATCGAATCCCAGTAATAGTAGATGTGACGGTCTGGAAATCCCTCGTTGTACGCCGTGCCTGCATTCAGTCCTTCCGCCTTGAGCGCCTCGGCGTATTTCGGGGCGAGCTCCGGATCTTTAATGATAATCGCGGCACTGATGCCGCATTCGCCTTCCGGATCATCGACATGCTGTCGGATATACCCTTTCGGTGCATCCAACTCTGCCAGGAACGCCTTTTTCAGCCGACGGGTATGGCCCAAGATGTCCCCAAGTTTTGAAAGTTGCACCCGCGCAATTGTCCCCATGATTTCGCTCGGACGATAGCCTTGACGCGAGAACGGTGGATTTTGCCACTCCTTATCGCTCATCCACATCGGCATCGCCGCATCGCTGGCGAAGGCAGTGCGTTCATATACGTCGTAGTCATTCGTAAACACCATGCCCCCTTCGCCGCAGCTAATCACCTTATAGTAGTTTAGACTCCACGCGCCGACCTCCCCCCATGTTCCGGTATATGCGCCTTTATACTGTCCGCCGACACACTGACAACAATCTTCGACCACTTTGAGGTTATGTCGCCGGGCGAGCGCGATTAGGTCATCAAGGCGACACGGCACCCCTTGCATGTGGACAGGAAGAATTGCCTTCGTGTATGGGGTAATCTTCCGTTCAACATCAGCGGGGTCCATGCCGAGCGATTCGTCAATTTCGGCGATTACCGGCACTGCCCCCGCACCAACAACCGCTGCTGCTGTTGCGATAAAGGTGTAGCCCGGAACAATCACTTCGTCACCTGGACCGACGCCAATCGCTGTCAGCGCACAGATCAGTGCACTCGTACCAGAATTGACCATCAGCGCGTGATTCACGCCGAGTAATGCCGCAGCTTCTTTTTCAAATGCAGCCACATGAGAATTCTCAACAAACCGGAACAGCTTGCCGCTTCGCAACACCTTAGTGACCACGTTTATCTCCCGGTCATCAATAGCGCTTGGACCATGTGTGCCGCTGGGAATGGGCTCCGCAATAACCGGCGTTCCACCATCAATTGCTAATCGATCTGCCATCTTTTCCTCCAAAGCTTCCGTTTCTGATATTCGTTGTCCTTGCCCCCTCTCGGGGCTTGAAAACTATATCACAGAGCACGTTCTCTGTCAACAGTTGTTTTGTTCGCACCCGGAACGTGGCGGCTGCAAGAAGATATCCGATCTTATACCGAATTAATCAGTATTAGAGCTATAGGGTTCGGCAATCATCTCACCGAATAGGATGGAGTTGGAGGCAAAAATGAACTTTACAACACACAACAGCGAGTATATAATAAGTGACGATTGCCAGCACTCAAATTTGGAGGCACCATGCTAACAGATCAAGAGTTACAGCCACTGATGACCGATACAGAATCAGAAGGAACTGGAACTTCTCATTTGGGATGATCAATCTATGCCGAATCTACGTTTTGCCGCGCCGAAAGAATGGCGAGTGGCGGTGATTACCGGCGGAAGTCGAGGAATCGGCGGCGCGTGTGCCCTTCGGATCGCGGAAGAGGGGCGGGATATTGTCATCGCGGATATTCTTGAAGAAGAGGCCGCCAGTGTGGTCAAAGAGATTGAACAGATTGGGCAGCGCGCGCTGTTTATAAAAACAGACGTGACTGATTCTGCTGCCGTTCAATCAATGGTCGATCAAACGGTGGAAACCTTCGGACGTCTGGACATTCTCGTCTGCTGCGCCGGGATTTTGGGCCTGGAAGCACCGTTCCATGAACAATCCGTCGAGCAGTTTGATAAAGTCATGCGGATTAATATCTACGGCGTTTACCACGCACATCAGGCAGCGATCCCTCATATGTTGGCGCGAAGCTGGGGGCGGTGTGTGACAATCTCCTCCGGAGCACGCCGAGGCGCAACGAATCAGGTCCCGTATGGCGTCTCTAAGGGAGCGGTCTACTCGTTTATCGGTGCGCTTGGCAATGCCTATTCCAAACAGGGGGTGTTCGTGAATGGCGTGGAGCCGGGACGTGCGCTTACGGAGATGGTTGTCCCACGCTTTTCCGCTGAACATCTCGCCAATCCGGGAACGCCGATCGGACGGTACTCAGACCCGGAGGAGCTGGCCGAAGTCATTGAGTTTCTCTGCTCGGAGCGCAACACCTACGTTACCGGCGCTGTCTGGAATGTGAAGGGAGCAACAGGATAGATCATTGATCAACGCAATTGACCATCAATAACATCAGGAGGAACAAGCGGGAATGCGTGATGAACTCACAGAGAAACAGGTCGAATTCTACCGAACCAACGGTTTTCTGGTAATCGAGGACTTTCTCGATGCCAGCGAGTTAGAGGAATGGCGTCGATGTACCGAGGAGTCCGTTGCAGAGCGTCTGGGAGGTGCCGTGAATTTTTTGACGAATCAGATACAGTCAGATGCTTTTTACGCGAGGGTCTTTACACAATGCTTACGGCTTGCGGATACGCACGAAGGCATGCACCAACTCATCTGCGATCCGCGGATCGGGCGGATGGCTGCGACGTTGGCGGGCGTAGAAGGCATCCGAATCTGGCATGACCAAGCGTTGATTAAGCCGCCTCACGGGAATCCGACTGCCTGGCATCTCGATGTACCCTATTGGTCGTTTGACTCCCGTGATGCCCTATCTTTGTGGATGGCACTAGACGAAGCGACACTTGCCAACGGATGCCTCTGGTATCTGCCTGGCGTGCACCGACTTGCACGATTCGAGAATGTCGGCATTGGACAGAACTTGGGTGGATTGTTCAAAGTATATCCCAAATGGCGAGGAATTGAGCCACAGGCGTGCCCATGCCCCGCCGGGTCAATTGTCTGGCATAATGGCCTCATTGCCCACGCCGCCGGTGCGAACATGACAATTCGAGCGCGACGCGCGATGACATGCGCCTTTATGCCCGATGGTTCAACGTTTAACGGCAAGCAGAACATCCTGCCGGATGACTATTTTAATTCGCTAACGATTGGTGATTTACTAAACAACGCGCAACAAAACGCGCTGATCTGGCATAACTCATGGGTTGCCCAGTAAAACGTGAAACGTAATGCGAACCGCCTTGATTTACGTTTGCGCGATGCGATTATGAAATCAATACCGTAGGTGGATTGATAAAATCGTGATATTTTTGTACCACTTTACCCGTCGAAGCGTCGCCGGCGTGGATGAGTACGCGGAAACGGAAATTCATCTCCTCACCACTTTTCAGCGTGTAAGAACCATCTTTGCTGCAGTTGCCTTCAAAAGTGCCGGTCCCGAAAATGTTTGTCGTCATTAAGCCATAGTTGCGAACATGCCAATATGTCGGATAGCGCGGGTTGGAAATGTGATCAAAGACAGCAATCCCGACGTGTGTTCCCTCGACGATCCCAGAGTAATCACACCAATGGGCACGCACCCCCCATGTTTCGCCTTCGTTAACCCCACCGTAAGCGTTTTCAATCTTTCCGCCATCAGATGCGTTCATTGATGGGTTGACGCGAATCGATATAATCCCGCCCTCTTTGGTGTCGCCGAAGTGGACATCTCCCGCGGAAGCGATGAAGGTCAAATCCAGATCGATAATGGTCCCTGTCTCAGGGGTGTTGTAGATGCGGAAGTTCTGTCGGTCTGACATCAACTTTTCGCCCGCCTTGTTCACCCAATCGTTTTCAGAATAAATCCTGCCAACCACCGCTCCTCCACTTTTATTCGTGAAGGATTGATGCACGACTCTGCCAGAATTTTCGCCCTCGCCCCACACATCCACATCGTTGACCTCACCGTAGGCGACGTATAGCGATCGGTGATGGACGTGGTCGCTGGAGCGCTCACTGGTTTCGCCACGGGTCACAGAACGACCGTCTGGACCCAGCACAGGGAAAAAGTAAGGACGAAACTGATCTTTGCCATAGCGGAAGGTTGTGAACGCCCTGCCGTCGATTGTCACATCAATGGTATTGCCGTGTTCACTGAACACAACACTAGCACCGCCTTCAACACCCCCTGATGAGAGGATATATGACCGTTCCTGATGGGCTTTGAGCCCATCCAGAATCCACGAGAGCGTCGCGGTTTTGCCATTGTTGTTGAGGTCGGCGGGGATGACTGTGCCGCTAGCCTGATCTGTAAGAGTAACCGATTCACCCGCAATCACTTTGGCGTCACGATTATCCACGTCAACGCTAACGAGACAACCGTCCCGATTGTGTTCACCTGCATTGACTGTAACGGTAATACGATTTTTGTCTGCCATACATATCTCCTTAGAATTTGTTATCAATGTGCTTTCCGATTATATCATCCCCCTCGTCATTCGGACAACTATCAATCAAGGCCTACTCAAAGCACTTGACAGAAATTAAGACATGCCCAAGCCCCGATAAGATCGGGACTAAGAAGCCTTTAGGCTTGGGTCCAACGGGTTAATTTTGCTGCCTTTGAAGGCATTTTGTGGTATACTATATCTGCCTTTCTTGTGGGAGAGTGCTACGCCGACGCCAGTTGGTGTCTCCCACATCCGTTAGCACCGGGCATGAAAGGTAGGAAATCCCATGTATACCACAAAGAAAATTAAGGCAACACCTACGCCCGAATTAGATACGCTTGCCTGTCAAGCCAGGCGCGTCTATTCCAAAGTGGTGTCATTGATTCGTAAGGTGCATAAGCGCAAAGGCTTTTGGTTGTCAAAAAACAGTGTGCAGAAGTACTTGCGTTTGTGTGGATACCAGTTGCATTCTCACACGGTGCAAGCCTGCGTTGATAGCTATTTTGATGCGCTGAAAAGCTATTGGCAAACCAAAAAAGTCAATCCCGATGCCAAGCCTCCGTTTCGCACTCGGCGGTTTTACAAAGTGCGTTGGAAATCAACGGCTATCTCTTTCAAAGATGGCATTGTGAGACTGTCCAACGGCAAGGGAAGAGCCCACCTCACCTTGAAGTCCGATGCCAAGCCAGTTTATGTAGAAATGTATTTCCAACGGGGTAGTTACTACTTTTCGCTTGTGTTCAAAACCAAAATGCCTGAGAAAATTCAAACAGGCACCACGGTTGCGGTCGATATGGGTGAAGTTCACCCCATCGTCGAACATGATGGTGAGAACACGACAATCTACAATGGCCGCTTCCTACGCTCAATTGTCTAGTACCGTGAAAAAATCAAAGCGCATTTTTCACGCATGATGGACAGGTGCAAACAGCGGTCTCACCGTTGGCATAAGCTACGCAAAGCAAAGAACAAAGTGCTCGCCAAACTAGACGCTCAAATCAAGGATGCCGAACACAAAATCACGTCACGGTTTATATCCGACTGCCTGAGAGCGAAGGCAGATACGATAGTGATTGGAGACATCAACGGCATCCGAGAGCGAGCGAAGTTCAATAAGAAGTCGAACCAGAAGATTCACCAATGGGCTTATGCCCGCATCGCAAACATGATTTCCTACAAAGGGGAAATGGCAGGCTTGCATGTTGAGTTTGTGTCTGAAGCGTATACGTCCCAAACCTGCCCGCGATGCGGAAATCGGAAGAAGCCTGTGAATCGAAATTATCACTGTAAACAGTGTGATTTTGAGTATCATAGAGATGGCGTAGGTGCAATGAGATGGCGTAGGTGCAATCAATATCTGTAACAAAGTATCGGGGTGGTTCGTCCACCCTGTAGTTGGGGCTATGGCGTCCCCCATAGGTGTTCGGTTTCACTGGCACTTATGTAAGTCCGCTGCATAGCAGTGTTCAAGAATCTCAACGCCTGTAGGCTTGGGAGTACGTCAAAGCATACAGATTTCCGAGTATAGTTGTAGAAGAACAAGGTTATGGACGAAGCCAGTTAAAGGGAAGGAGATCCAGTGGCATTACTACGATGGGGCATACTCGGTTGCGGTGATGTGGCGGAGTACAAAGGCGGACCGCCGCTGTATACCGTTGAGGGTTCTGAGTTGATTGCGGTGATGCGGCGTGATAAGGACAAGGCGGAGACGTTTGCAGAAAGACACCGTGCAAAGCGGGCTTACCACACGTTCGAAGGGCTCCTAGCGGATGACGAGATCAACGCGATTTACATTGCAACGCCACCGTATCTCCATAGTGAACAGACGATTCTCGCCGCGCAAGCCGGAAAGCATGTCCTCTGTGAAAAGCCGATGGGGATGAACCCCGCAGAGTGCAGGCAGATGATCGACGCCTGCCGTGAAAGCAACGTTACGCTCATGATCGCCTACTACAGGCCCTTTTTTCCGAATATCGTGAAGATGAAGAAATTGATGGAGGGAGGAGCAATTGGTGAGATTGTGCTGGCGCGAGTCAATCATACCGCGCTTTATGACCCAAGCGGTCACGAGTGGGGAGCATGGCGTACCGACCCGCGGATCAGCGGCGGAGGCGTGTTGATGGATCTAGGGAGCCATCGGATCGATTTGCTGATGTACCTGCTAGGGGATGTGGCGTCTGTCTGTGGGTACGCAGAAAACGTCCGCTCTCCCTATCCAAACGTCCGCTCTCCCTATCCAGTTGATGATTCCACTGTCTTCACGCTGCGATTTGAAAATGGGACGCACGCCGCTGCGAATATCAACTGGAGCGTTGGCGTTTCCGTTGATGAAGTTGAAGTCTACGGCACAACGGGGTGCTTGCGCTGCAACCCGCTCAACAGTGGAAACCTGACGCTTCAAACGAAGGGTAAGAGTGAGACGTTCAATCAGTCCCCTCTGCCGTATACCCACACCGGTTTGATTAAAGATTTTGTCAATCACATTTGTACAGGCGCGCCGATCCGATGTTCAGGCGAGGTGGGATTAAAAACAAATGCGATCATCGCTGACATCTACGCAAATAGCGTAAGTAATTTTCAAAAAGAAAGTAATGGTTTGTAGTGAGGTGATTCATCGCAACTATCGCTAAAAGTGAAGTATATTTTTTATAACTTACTTAACCCTAGCTGACACCTTCGCAGCCATTTCGATTAAAAGCGCGTCACAACGTGTGTAAATTGCGACAATAGTGAAGTCCAGGAGATGCTCCTTTTTTGACATTTTTGCATATTAACATTGTAAAGGCACTCCGATGGATTTTCAAGGAGAAATTTCCGAATACCTATAACTGTTTAGGTGGCAACTTGGGTTATAATATTTCACGCGCCCCGGATAGCAACCCAAAACTGATCGGATGAACCGATGTCTATGAACGCCGAAAACCTACTCGACGCCGTTAAAAATCAATCGCTCTTCTCAAACTACTATCTCGATTCCCTCATCGTCGAACAACCGCAGTGGGCATATACACCCAACATTGAATCAGATTACGCAGCAATCAAGGAACTCTTCGATGCCGTTGCACCGAACGCCGAACACCTCAAAGAGGCACAAACCGAACGCCAATTCATCCAACCGGTCCTAAAACAATTAGGGCACGTTTTCGAGGTGCAGCCTGCACTCCATACATCGCAGGGAACCAAAGAACCCGATTATGCCTTCTTCACATCGGGGGATGCCCTTGATGCTACACAGCCGCACATCAACACAAACCAGTTCTTCAAAACGGCGCTCGCCGTCGGCGACGCCAAGGCGTGGTCTCGCAACCTGGATCAGAAGGCGCTAGACAGCGGAGACCCGTTCAACAATCAAAATCCGAGCTACCAGATCGACTTCTATCTGCGGGGCGCGGACAAATTCTGGGGCATCTTAACTAACGGAGGGCAATGGCGGCTCTACCACCGTCAGACCAGTTATCGACTCGATACCTTCTATGAGGTAGACCTCGCCGCACTCCTCTCCGAAAACGGAGACTTAGAGACCTTCCGTTATTTCTACTGCCTCTTTCGGCGCGACGCTTTCGTGCCCGATGCGAGCGGGACATCGTTACTCGACCTCGTATTGAGGGAGAGCCAGCAATACACCATCGCGGTCTCCGACGACCTGAAGAACCGTGTCTACGATGCCCTGCGACTGCTCATCGGCGGCTTCCTCAATTTCCCGCGCAACGGTTTCGATAAAGCCAACCCGCCGCTCAATGAGATTCACACCAACTGCCTGATTCTGCTGTACCGCCTCCTGTTTATCCTCTACGCTGAAAGTCGAGGGCTGTTGCCGGTCGAAAATCCTGACTACGCCGCACGTTACAGCCTCGCGGCACTCGCGGGGACGATTCACGAAACGCTTGATCGGGAGGACCTGATCATCCCGACGATTAGCGATTATTGGGCGCGGCTGCATGGGCTATTTACGCTCATCAACGACGGTTGGGGCGACCTCATCCCGCAATACAACGGTGGGCTTTTCAATCCAGAGCATCACCCGTTCCTTGAGGAGCACGAACTTGGCAACGATGCGCTGGCACAGGTTATCGAACTCCTGACACGGACGGAGAAGGACGAACGCATCGCCTATCGTGACCTTGACGTGCGCCATCTGGGGAATATCTACGAAGGCTTGCTCGAATATCAACCGCAAATTGCCGCCCAAGATTTGGTCATCGTTTCAAAGAAGGGGGGCGAGGCGGTCGCGCCTAAATCTTCCCCCAATCAGGAGGTCGCCTATCCAGAGGGGGAGGTCTATCTGCTGACCGACAAAGGCGAGCGGAAGGCGACAGGGAGCTACTACACCCCCGATTACATCGTCCGCTACATCGTCGAAAACACGCTCGCACCGCTCTGTGAGGGCAAAAGCGTTGATGAGATTCTATCGCTCAAAATTCTCGATCCTGCCACAGGGAGCGGCCATTTCCTCGTCGGTGTTGTCGATTATCTCGCCGAAGAACTGATCACACATCCGGGCGCGGCACACATGACCGAAACGGCGAGCGAGGAGACGGAGTTAGCCTATTGGCGGCGACGCGTCGTGGAGTCCTGCGTTTACGGCGTTGACCTCAACCCGATGGCGGTGGAGTTGGCGAAACTCTCCCTCTGGCTCCACACGGTGGCAAAGGGCGAACCGCTCTCATTTCTCGACCATCACATCCGTTGCGGCAATTCGCTGATCGGGGCGAAGATTGAGAACCTGTCGCACCTGCCGGAACTGAAGAAAAACCGTCGTCAAACTAGCGAATCCCAGACAGAATTTTCGATGACCTTCCCTTTCACCGACAGGGTTGCAACCGCCATTGGACAGTACCTGCTGATCGAAGAGACCGAGAGCCGTACCGCCGACCAGATCCACAAGAAGGAACACCAATTAGACATCGCCCAACAGATGCTCCGCTTTCACAAAGGAGTGGCGAACCTCTGGACGAGCGTTTACTTTGGCAACAATGTGTCCCGCCCCACCTATCATCAAGCCTTGAATGCCCTCCGCTCTAAGGATACCGATGCCCTTGAAAACCTGCTCTCCTATCGTCGGGCGCAGGAGATCGCGAAAGAAAAACGGTTCTTCCATTGGGAGATTGAGTTCCCGGAAGTCTTTCGTGACAAGTACGGGCGAGAAAAGGACAATCCGGGGTTTGACGCGGTGATAGGGAATCCGCCGTATGTAAGTGTTACCAATATTGAGCCTGACTTTCGCAATTACTTGTTGAAGCAATTCACTACAGCAACTGGCCGTTTTGATCTTTATATAATTTTTGCGGAACAGGCACTTCGTTTACTGCGAACGCATGGAATGTTCGGTTTTATCCAACCGATTAAATTTGCAATTTATGCTAATGGCAAAACACTTCGGGATTTCTTGTTAGGGCAAACACAGATCGAGCAGTTTGTGGATGTTTCTCAATGTCGTATATTTCCGGATCCCACAACTTACCCATGTCTGCCAATAGTAAAAAAAGGGACGCCATCCTCAGAACACAATATCCTTGTCGTACGAGTTCCACCGGATGCACCGGAGCTAATCAGCGATAGCAAAAGTGAACTGGTAATTACCACCAGAATACCTCAGTCGAGGTTCAGCCGAACACCCGAAAATGTGATCTGTCTGCGTCTTTCAGATGAGTTATGGCATTTGATTAAGAGGTTTGATGAATTGTCATTCAGTTTAAGTGATATGTTTGATATTGAACAGTGTATCCGTATCGGTAGCCAAGCAAAAAGGCGTGCCCTTGTGCTGGATGAAGAGCATTATGCTTCAGCACCTGAAAGTGTCAAAATGGCCTGTCGAAAGATGCTAGATGGAGAAAATATTGAACGATATACTATCGCTTGGGCAGGTGAATGGCTTCACTACCTACCTAACGAGTTGTATAATGCCAAATCACTTGAGGTCTTGGAAACCGATAAAATTCTCATCAAACGAATCGCACCGTCACTGATGGCTGCTCCAGATCTAGGTTTGAATGAAAGTTACTTTTACCCTCTGAATACAATTTACGCACTCATTCCTAACGAGCATTTCAACCTTACACTTCTCTATGTGACGGCACTGCTAAACTCAAAATGCCTTGATTGGTACTACAAGCTACTGTTTGAAGCTATTGCCATTCGGGGAGGATACATCGAATATCGGGAGTATTTGAAATACTTGCCTATCCGCCGGATCAACTTCACCACCCCTGCTGACGAGCGTGACCGTCAACTCGAAAAAGCCAAAACGCTCTACCAATTCTGCCTCAACAAAAGGAGCACCGATTGCGTCCTTGGCTTCGTAAAGCACCATCTCACTGCCGATCCAGAGCGTGCCGACATCGTCCACGACCTACTCGCCTTCCTCGCGGCGCAGATGGTTGAGATGAACAAAGCGAAAGGGGAGGAGATTCGTGGCTTCCTGCGCTGGCTTGGACGGGAAATCCGGGTCGAAATTGACACGCTCCAGAACAAGACCGCGCTTCAGAGTTACTTCGGTCTGTCCCTTGACGACGTACTTGAGATCCTCAAGAAAAACCGTCAATCGATCGCCGTCGATCCCTCAAGCCGAGATTTCCAAGAATCGTTGAAGCGCGAGTTGGGATCCAGTCTCGCTAAACTCAACCCCTTGCTCACCCGCATTCAGGGGACCGACGCACTTATTGATCAGGTTGTCTATCAGCTATATGGCTTGACCGATGAGGAGATTGCGGTTGTGGAAGGCAAAGTTTGATTGAAACGCACCGCAACGAAAGGACAAACAACTCTGAGTTCATTCACATATTCGATGAATAGGGCGCAACTTGAGTTACTTAATACCCCTTTAACGAGTTTCAATCGGGGCGTTCCATATATAAATCAATTCTCCACTATCATCTTCCTCAACGGAGATCCAAGGGAAGTTGCATCGTTCCATCTTTTCAATCAAACGACCCATAACGCTAGTCAGATTGGAGATATGGCACGCGTTTCCTAGCTGAGATTCAGTGGCTATCTGCTGGTTGACAAGGTATTGAATGGCATTCCGCTCGTCTGAATCGAGTGGGAGTTCCTTTCGTTGATTGTCCTCTGCCGCAGGTGGATGCGAAGAGGCTTCCCTGTTCTTCAGATTGACCGGCAGTCCCGTCACAACTCGATTGGGACATGTCCCTGCTGCTTCCCTCTCCCTTGTCCTGCTCTGGTCGGAAGGGACAACCGCTTCAGCGATCCATTCTTTGATGAGATCCATATCCGCTTGCAGCCTCCTGATCTCCTCATGCAACCGACCAATGAGTGCGACTGGATCGGTTTCTCTGTAAATGAGTGAGTCTACCTGCTCTTCACCCCAAGATTTACTAAATTCCCCCCAATCTGAGTCTATCTCCTCTGTGGCAGGAGGGTAGAGGTTATCAATGCTTGGTACAGCGGAAGGCAGGTAGGCTTCCCCACTAACCGCTGCCGTTGAAAAGTTGCAATGCAATTCATGAGGTGAAGTTTCGATAAGCTCGATGTTGTAATTATAGGGACTGATACCCCCTCCATTATCGATGTATGAAACCTTGATGTAGCAACAATCGCCAACTTGCAATTGATCTAGTCGCCTCTGAATCTTTTTGATAATTTGGGCATGATAGCCGCGCAGCATTTCTGGCATTCCTTTGACCAGTTGCCGAAAATAGGTTGTCGGGTCACAGCCGGACTGAAAATGCGGTGATCTGGTTAGCGGCTGCGTCAAATACGGAAATCGAACAACCTTGAGAGGAATCGGATCGCCTAATGACTCAAGCTCCATTCCCCATCGAATCGGTGTCTCCTTTATGCAAGTGGCAACGTAAGTATGACGTTTGGGCATTTGAAAAAGCCTCCTCAGGAAAGCATAGGTGCGTCGAAGTTAATGCAAATTCATATCAGCAAAGTTTTATAACGTGTAAGATTGTACAAAAGTTACAAAAAATACCGTTTTTCCACAATATGTAGTGCTTATTTGAGAACAACCCACTAGATATAGCGCATGGTGCCCATTTGTCCACAGTCAAATACAACAGGGAAGCAAAAAAAGGGAAGGGAGAAAGTCGATTTTACGTCTCACATATCACGCGATACTTTTCAGGAACAAGCGCCCCACATCAAGATTATACGCAAAATCGTCGGCTGACCAGTGACTATTGTAGCCGATGACTGGTACATCGCTTTCATGGCGTGAACCGTGGGATCTGATAGCAACAGGCATTTCAGTTTTGGTGAGTTCGCCGAAGACGGTATCTCGATCTGCGAGGACAAAAATATCCCCAATCCGATCCGGGTGGAGTCGAAATTTATCCGCAGCTTCGGCTGAAGGGTAAACTTCTTCAACGCCCGGCGCACCCCATAGCGTTTCGATTGCCTTCGGAAGATCTGCCTGTTTTTGTAGAAAAACATACGCTGCACCCCCCAGATTGCCGTGATGCACGACATAACGGTCTTTGATGATGGGGATGGCGCTTGATGGGACGCCATGTTCAGTCAACCAACGCCCCGGATCGAGGGCGCAGGTCTTCGGCAGCATGCCGTGATCGGCGGTGATGTAGATCTCCCGCTCTGGCTGGTCATCCACAATCTCCCCAATGATCCGGTCAAGTTCAGCGATATGTTGCAGCGAAGGTTCCTCTGTTGGAGCGTACTTGTGCTGGGCCCAATCCGTCGTCGAGCAGTAGGCGAGATCCGGATCATGATCGCGCAAGACCTTGCGCAACCCACGCAGCAGCCACCAGTTAATCTCTGAGGAGTAGATATCTTCAGCCGGGCCGATTGCCTCCACATACTCAGAGGGTGGGTCTTCCGCGGTGATGGCAATATCCGTCCCGCCTGCGAGCATTTGCAACAGTTTTTTCTTCGTCACGAGCAGGGCTGTTTTCTCTGAAAAGCCCCTCGATTTCGCACGCTCAAACAGCGTCGGTGCAAGCAGAAATCGGTTATCCTCAACAAACTCCCCTTTTCCGGTCTCACGGTCTACGTGGTAGTTGGTCGTGATGCCGTGCGCCTCCGGGAACGTTCCGGTCGCAATGCTCACGTTGTTGACATTTGTAACCGAGGGAATGACTGAGTTTGCGTGTTGATAGAATCCTTCCTCCGCCAGTTTTTGGATATTGGGAATTTCGCTGGCGGCGAGGTAGTCATACCCGCCGGCGTCGATACAGATGATGAGGACTTTACGTTTACTCAAGGCGATCTCCTTAGAGAAAGAACTCATTACGGGTAGTTTCTTGGAAGTCTAATAGAGCACAGCGAAGAATCTCCGTTTCGACCGTTCACCCTGTGTATATCTTGTTTGCTCATCAATCAGCAGGCGCAATAACGGTCAAACCTCGTTCAATCATTTCGATCGTCGCGGGTGTATAGCAAATCTGTTCCCCATCAGCATAAAGGAGGGCGGGCGGGTCTGTTTCGATGCTCAGTAATTTTGTGCGGTGTATCCTGACAGCACGATGAGCGGTGTGTCCTCCCCAGAAGATCGAGATTAGCATACGCAGTACAGTCCGGCGTGGCACAGATTCGATAATACACACATCGAACAGTCCATCGTCTATAATCGCCTCCGGCACAATTTTCATTCCTCCACCGTACATGGGTGTGATGCCTGTTGCAGTGAGAAGGATCTTGCCCTCGTAGGCACCAAAGTCTCCTTCAAGGTGAACGGTCAGCGATTCATAGCTAAAAAGCGTCCTGAGCGCTGTATAGACATAAGAAGCTGTTCCAGAAAAAGGGGCATCCCCTTCTGCGACACGCCGGCTGACTTCAGCATCATATCCGCATGTTACAATTGTATCAAAATAGCGGTCCCCGATTTTCCCGAGATCTACCTGATATGTAGTGCCGTTCAACAGGATGTCGATAGCTTCCGCCGGGTCTGCAGGAATCTTCAACGCTCCCGCAAAATCGTTCCCCTTCCCGCACGGAAGCACGCCGAGCACCATATCAGGCTTTTCTGCAATCGCGTTGACAATTTCGTGAATGGTACCATCCCCACCACACGCAATAATCCAGTGTGCTCTATTCTCAACGGCTTCCCGTGCGATCCGGTTCGCGTCACCGGATTGGGTAGTTAATTCCAGTCTACCCTTCCATCCCTTAGCCGTGAGTTGCTGGTAAGCTTTTTCGGCAACAGCAGTCCCCTTGCCTTTCCCTGAAATCGGATTAGCAATCAGTACAAAGTCTCGATGTATGTTCTGCCCTTCGGCTTGTGTAGCCATTGCCACCCCATTGTCAAACGTGATGCGGCATCAGGTGTCAGGAATGCATGAAGGCCTGATACCTGCCCTGATTCGCCCATTTGTCGATTTTCATTGATTTCCACCGATCTCCTCTAAGCGAATAATCAATTTGCCGAGTTGCAGACGCAGCAGCATCGTGTAGATCTGTATGAGCAAAGCGACTTGCCTCTCAGTGGTCAGATTCCCCTCCTGAATCAAGCGCATGAAACCATCGGCGCGTTGTCGAATCTGATCTGTTCGCTCGAAGTTCATCTCCCCGGTATTGCGTGCGCTCTCCTTGATAAATTGCCAGATCCGATCCTGTATTTCGAGGGTATAGTTTTTCGTCATCGCCTGTCGCGCACGTTTGGCGCTATCGATCCAAATTGTGTTCGATTTCCAATTCAGCATAAAAGCAATGCTGTTAATGATCACGTCTTGCAGTGTATCCTCTCCAGAGATCAATTTTTCAAAGTTGGTGAGTCCTTCGGCTTCTGCGGAGAGTGTCCGGACTTTTGAATAGTCCTTGACATCCATGCTTGTCACGTCGTTTTCGGAGATTAGCTTCCAAAGCCCTGCGCTCGTTGAGAGCAGGCCATTGATGCGGGTGGGGAGGTCGTCGGGTAGTCCGGATTGCATGCAATAGTGGTGAAACGCGTGCAGTTGGCTGCGGAGTTCCCAAAGACTTTCAGGCGTCATTACCTCTGCTAATCTCGCCACACGAGGCAAGATGTGTTGACGAAGGTAGTCGATTATGTCGTTTGCGGTTCGTTGTATGTTCATGTGCATTGCCGCTTTTCGGAATAATATTGCCAACGAGATGGTAGCAGATTTTCTAAGTCGTGTCAATGCTATATTTTCGCAGCCTTCCTGAAAAAAGGTTGAAAGATCTAGCTACCCCGTATATAATCATGTCGGAGGAGCGTTTTTACCAGGCTGTATTGGTCAGTGCGCTCTGAGAGATTGGTTCTTTTCGCCTTGATGTCATCGGAAAATTATATAAGGAGAGATTATCCATGCCAAAAACCGGTGCAGAACTGTTAGTCGAATCGCTGGTGGCTGCGGGAGTCAAACACCTGTTCACGCTCTCCGGCAACCAGATTCTTTCCATCTACGACGCCACTATCGGGCGCGAGCTCGAACTCATTCACACACGCCACGAAGCGGCGGCGGTGCATATGGCAGATGGCTGGGGGCGTCTGACCGAGCAGCCGGGCGTCGCATTACTGACTGCCGGACCAGGGCATTGCAACGGTCTTTCCGCCCTCTATGTCGCGTTGATGGCGCAGTCGCCGGTGGTGCTATTGAGCGGACACTGCCCGCTCGCACAGATCGGCAGAGGCGCGTTTCAGGAGATTGACCAGGTCGCCGCCGCCAGGCCGGTGACAAAAGCGGCGTGGCTGGTAGAGGAGGCAGACCATCTCGGGGAAAATATCACGACCGCGCTTTCTCTTGCTCGCGAGGGGTGTCCCGGTCCCGTTCACCTGAGCCTACCCACCGATGTGCTGGAAGCTCCCGTATCCCTTCGCTGCGCTCAAAGGCAAGCTTCTCTATCAACGACTTCTATCTCAACCGATAAGGGCGCGAATGGAAGGCTGGAAGGAAGTATAAACGAGGTACTCAATCGACTCTCCGAAGCGAAGTGTCCACTGATTTTGGCGGGACCAGCAATGGCACGACCGATGCGCTGGGCGGACGTGGAGCGGCTGTCAGAGATTACCGGTATCCCTGCCCTTCCGATGGAAAGCCCACGCGGGGTCAACGATCCGTGGCTGCATCAAGCGACAAACTGCCTTGGCGAGGCAGATGTCGTGCTATTGGTGGGAAAGAATTTGGACTTCTCGTTGCGTTTCGGTCAGCCGCCTTTTTTCTCCGAAGCCTGTTGCTTTATTCAGATTGACGCCGATCATGAGCAACTGCACGAGGATGAGCAGGTTGTGCTGGCGATACATGATGAACCGTCACGGGTCGTGCGGCAATTGGCGGCAGCCGCACAAGGGCAGAAGTGGCAACACCGTTCCTGGCGGGAAGATGTCATGGTAGCCCGAAATGCCGTGCCTCCCGAATGGGAACAACTGCGTCGATCATCCCGTCAGCCCATTCATCCCCTGCGCGTGTGTAAGGCGCTTCAGCCATTCTTGGACGACGATGGGATATTCATCAGCGATGGCGGCGAGTTTGGGCAGTGGGCGCAAGCTGCTTTGAGTCCTGATGGAATCGGGGCAGGACTGGAGACGCAATGCCGTCTTATCAATGGCCCATCAGGCGCTATCGGCAGTTCGCTTCCTATGGCGCTCGCCGCAAAATTGGCGCATCCGCAGCGGCAGGTGTTTGTCATCTTAGGCGACGGCACATTCGGCTACCATGCACTGGAGTTTGATACCGCGCTCCGCTACAATCTGTCGGTCATCGCTGTTGTCGGCAACGACGCCCGCTGGAATGCGGAGCATCAGTTACAGATTCGGAACTATGGCGTGGAGCGCACGGTCGGCTGTGACCTGCTGCCGTCACGCTACGATAAAGTGGTGGAGGCATTGGGCGGGCATGGCGAATTTGTCCAGTGCTCTGACGATCTCACCTCTGCGCTTGAGCGTGCAATTGAGTTGGGACTGCCGGCGTGCATCAACATTGCTATAGAAGGCGCGGGGGCGCCGACATTTTGGCTTGGCGCGGTCTCATAACAGAATTAGTCCGGACAAATCACCGATACCCAATCCTCAAAATCGGGAGGGTGTCACAATCTGCTGGGATTTGAGTGCTTCGATCTCTTGTCGCTGCTGGTTCAATTTCTCAAACATCATCCGCGCCTGGCGTTCGAGGTGGGACAGATCCGATTTCCTACCAGATAGGCATATCGCACAACTGCTGTCAAGGTCTTCAAGTCATTTGGAGAAGACGGATTCCTGTCTTAACGTGAGTTGGGGGATGTAAGCCACACATGGACGCGAGTGTGTGAGGGGGCGAATATGTGAGGAGCAATTCATCCAACCGCCTTTCCTCGCGCCTCCGCTCCTTCGCTTCCTCGTGCCCGTCCGATCCCATCGGACTTACGCAGAATTCACAGAGTAGGACACGTTATCTTATGCGATGAGTGCTTGACAGGATGAGACAAATCGAGTAAAATACGTGGTTGAATACATTTCCCATTCCAATAAGGAGAAGAACAGTGGCAAATGCAGTTGAAATTGGTGGACTCAAAATTGATGAGACGTTGTATAATGTGCTACGAGACGAGATTGTACCCGGCACAGGTGTGGAAGTAGATGCGTTTTGGACATCACTCGATGAGATTGTTGCAGATCTAGCGCCCAAGAATCGAGCACTCCTGAACAAACGAGACGCATTGCAGCAGCGGATCGACGAGTGGTATTTGGCCACAAGAGGTGAGCTGGTCGAGGCAGAAGAATATGAGGCGTTTCTCAGGGAGATAGGTTACCTTGTTCCTGAAGGCAAAGATTTTCAGGTGACCACAACGAATGTAGACCCTGAAATTGCGGAGGTCTCCGGACCACAATTAGTGGTACCCCTGGATAACGCCCGTTACGCGCTGAATGCTGCCAATGCGCGGTGGGGAAGCCTATATGATGCGCTCTATGGCACAAATGTGATTCCGGAAGAAGACGGAAAGGAAAAGGGAGAAGCTTATAACCCTGTACGCGGTGCAGCCGTAATCACCCAGGCGGAGGTGTTCTTAGATGAGGCGGTTGGCCTTGAGCGGGGCAAGTTTTCAGATGTCACACAATTCTCCCTCAAAGATCTTGGCGAGACAAAACAACTTGTTGCAATGCTTAACGATGGCAGCGAAGTCGGCTTAACGGATGCCGGCAAATTTGTCGGCTTTAATGAGAAATCGGGTGAGTTAAGCAGTATTTTGCTCAAAAATAATGGATTACACATCGAAATCCAGATCAATCGAGATCATCCTGTCGGCAAAGCACATCCCGCAGGAGTCAAAGACGTGGTACTAGAAGCAGCCATCACAACCATTCAGGACTGCGAAGATTCTGTTTCTGCCGTCGATGCGGCGGACAAAGCAAAAATCTATAGCAACTGGAATGGCATCATGAAAGGTACGCTTGAAGCGACCCTTGAAAAGAACGGTCAATGGATGACCCGACGGCTGAATCCGGATAAAACTTTCACAAATCCAGATGGAGAAACCCTCACACTCCCCGGTAGAAGTCTGCTACTCATTCGCAATGTGGGGATTCATATGTATACCGATGCGGTGACCACAGCAGACGGTCAGGAGATTCCGGAAGGTTTCCTCGATGCGATGGTCACGACGTTGGCTGCCATACACGACCTCAAAGGCAATGGGAATTTCACCAACAGTAAAACCGGCAGCATCTACATCGTCAAACCTAAATTCCATGGTCCAGAAGAGGCAGCGTCGACGGTCGAACTGTTTGGACGGGTAGAGAACGCGCTTGGACTTGAACAGAATACGCTCAAGATTGGAATTATGGACGAGGAACGTCGAACCACCATTAACCTGAAGGAAGCCATACGTGCGGCGAAGGACAGGGTCGTATTTATTAACACAGGCTTCCTGGATCGGACTGGTGATGAAATCCACACCAGCATTGAAGCGGGCCCCATGATACCTAAAATGGAGATCAAAACTCAGCCATGGATGCTGACTTATGAAGATTGGAATGTAGATGTCGGCATTGAAACCGGGCTTATTGGGAAGGCGCAAATTGGTAAAGGGATGTGGACCATGCCGGATTTAATGCGAGAGATGGTCGAAACGAAGATAGGGCATCCCCAGGCCGGTGCAAGTACAGCCTGGGTGCCATCACCGACGGCAGCCACACTGCATGTTCTCCATTATCATCAAGTGAATGTTGCAAAAAGGCAGGCAGAGCTTGCGAGCAGAGCCCGCGCCAGCTTGGAGGCTATCCTGACGCTGCCCCTATTAGATAGGGAATTGAGTCCGGCGGAGATCCAACAAGAGTTGGATAACAATGCCCAGGGAATACTTGGCTACGTTGTGCGCTGGGTTGACCAGGGGATTGGCTGTTCAAAGGTGCCGGATATTCATGATGTCGGGTTGATGGAAGACCGGGCGACGTTGCGCATATCAAGTCAACATATCGCAAACTGGCTGCATCACGGAATTGTTAGCAGGGAGCATGTCATAGAGACGTTTAAGCGAATGGCTAAAGTGGTTGACGGGCAAAATGCAAGCGATCCGAACTATCGAAACATGGCGCCTGAATATGACAAAAGTTTCGCTTTTCAGGCGGCGCTAGATCTGGTCTTTAAGGGCAGAGCCGTTGCAAACGGCTATACCGAGGCGGTGCTTCACCCTCGCCGGAGAGAAGTCAAAACGGCGCAATAGCGCAGATGACTTCTGAATGAACGCGATGCTTGAAAAGGCTAGCCGTTGACAAGGTTCTCCTTGCCTGCGTGATTGGACAAGAAGGGTTGTATAGGAAACTGGGGTTCTTGAAACATAGGTCTGTTATGGCTTTGCACCCGAATGTCGAGTGGCCAAAGAAAAAGATCTTTTGGAGTGAGTGCGACGGTCTATCCTGATGATGATTCGGTTTGCCGCCTTCTGCATAAAAGTACGTGCAGATGAAAAAGTAAACACAAAGGATGGGTTGAGAGGGAGATTAAAGAGTCATACACCGACGAGAAACTGGAGCAACTGAGGCGGAGGACGGGTGAGTTGTACGGTAGGTGATGCGTCAGTTTAGGAGAGCTTGCGGTGGGAATCACTGATGTGTCCAACGCACACGCATAAAAAAAGCCCTCAATCGCTTGAGAGCCTTCTCCCCGGTTTCATTTCTTATTATCTTTCCTTGTTGACTTTACCAACTTGAAAGTTTCGAAACTTGTTCGGCTTGATAACCTTTTGGCCCTTTTACCTGGTTGAACTCAACTTCTTGTCCTTCCTCGAGCGTTTTGAAGCCAGTTCCTTCGATGTTGGAATGATGCACAAAGACATCTTCCCCTTCATCGGTGGTTATAAATCCATAGCCTTTTTGGTCACTGAACCATTTGACTCGACCCTTTACCATTGTTTGTACCTCCTTTCTCATCAGTTTTACTGTACTAAAAGAATCAAGCTAAGAGAGCTAAGAGGTACAAAATACAGCACGCAGCCGGGGAAAATGCTTCCGTTTTGAACCTAATATCACTTCCAGAACTTTCTTTAATCCATTGTACAGCTATGGCCATTATTATACTTAATTCTAAACGGAAATGCAAGCCAAAATTCCGTATTAAGTGGTGCTTCAGTCAGAGCGCCTTATACGGACAGGATAACCCCCTCGATGAGGGCAAGGATGTACAGTTTTGCCGTTAAAGTCCCATTGCGCCGGTCGGGCAGGCTCGGGGTTTGCTAAGTGAAAAACTCCTATGGCCTAATCCGCTCGCCCCAGGAAGCTGCGCAGAGCCGCAAAATCTTGGGATGGCAGTTTCTCAAACCAGCCACGCCGACTGACTGTGGGAACCCCTGCTGCGTGCAGGTCTGCCATCATCTCCGCCATCTTGAAGCCGGTGACCATGCCATCGAGGACAGGCGCGCCGATGACGGATTCGACATCAGGCACGTCATGGGTCAAGATTGAACTTGCCAGTGTGCAGCCGGGGATGACGATCTCGGCGTTGTCCAGTTGCACACAAGCACGGGCGGCCTCCACCACTGCCTTGATGACGTGGTCTGGCGGCGTCTGGTCGGGATATAGGTCGTTGGCGTCAATGTCGAAGGGGCGCAGAGAAGCGAAATGGTTGTGCAAGCCGTACTGAGTCAGCAGCATCTCCTGGATCTTGCCGTTTTGATAGTCCACGGGAACGAGCGAATAGCTCGCGCCCATCGTATGTGCGACCAGTGCCGCCGATTCGAGTGTGGCGGTGACGGGAATATCCACCAGTTGGCGGGCTTCGTAGAGTCCGATGTCCAGACAGCACGAGATGAAGATGGCGTCGTAGCCGTTTTTCTCCGCCCACAGAACTTTTTCCAGCGTGCTGTCCGTACACATATAGCGAAAGTAAAGCCACTGGTTGTTGCGTAGCGGATACATGTCGGCGATATTAACCACCTCGAAGTCGGTGTCTGGCCGCGCGATACGCTCCAGATTCTCCCGTCCGTAAAATTCCGTATCCCCGAAGGGATTGATCGCCAGTATGCGCATGGGTTTTCTCCTTTTCCTTTTCCCCGCTTGTGTCCGAGTCTCGCTCCCTGTTTCTTTTTGGCAACCGGCGCCTCGCGGGTTCGCTGGCTGATGAGGCATGCTTATTCTGCGTTGCTGTCGAGTTGCCAGGCGCCCTATACAGCGAAGATAAGGATCGGTTGCCCACGCCTTTGAGCGCAAAAAGTCAGACAATAGTAACAACTTCAGAGGGATAGAGATTGTCTTGGCTATGCTTGGTGTTTTTCGCGTGTTGTGTGAGCTTATCATCAACACAACGGAACAATTGTGTGATAGAATCTATTGCGGTCATGAGTCTGGTTTTCCTCCCGTTAATTGAGGATTATCTGACACTCAGATTAACGGGAGAATCGAGGAAATTGTCTCATGACCACAATCCAACTTGCACCGAAGCGAAGCCCGGGAGTTCTGTTATGCCTATTGACTTCCAAATTTCAAACTAGTACTATGATTCCCTGATTGAATCAGGGTATGGAGATTGTGTTCTGGAGAACCACTATTACTTACAGTCTCACAACACATGGGTGTAATTATACGTCTGCCTATTTCGCCTGTCCCTCCAACCCGCAATAAGAATTCACTGTAGATGTTTCTCCTTTGCGTTGGGTGGGTGACACAATCTAGGTTGCCATCAATCAACAAAGACGTTTCATCGGTCTTCATCTTTCACCTAGACGAGGGAAAGTCATGCGACAGTCAACAGGTGTACCTCCTTTGGCTCTCAGACAAATCGGATGGGGATGACAACTTGGGTTAATCATAGCAGAGATAAAGGCGGGCCGTCAACCCAAAAGGGCTATCGAACAACCTGTCCATCAACTTCATCATCCGCCAACGTATGCCCAAACTGACTTAAAACGGTTGGGAACACATCCGCCGAACGGATAAACTCTGTCTCAATGGGCAAATTGGTCGCCAACGGAATGTGCATCTGCTCGGCAAGCAACGCCCCGTGCGTCGCATGATGCTCAGGGAGTTCATAGCGGGCGCGCAGATCAAAGCCCGACTTCGCACTCAAAACCAGATCGCCAGTCCGCCCTGCCCGAAACACCTGCCAGAGTTGAACGAGTCCGTCCGGGTAATTGGAATCGTAGGTTTGAATCAACGCATCACGCAACGACAGATTGGCGTAAAATGTTCCATAGCCGAGCGGGTCACCTGGCGCAAATTGATAGGAAATTGCTCCGTTTGTGCAGGAAATTTTGCCTCGCCCCTCCCTTTTCTCGACGATGATGTCGCCAGCCTCGCTCTGACCGGCAACAAAATCTAGCCTCTCCAGCTCCAGCAGTGCTTCAACAACACCCATCCGACTGAGTTCCTCGAAAGTGATACGTTCCCCCCAATCTTTACCCTTTACGCTATTCTTGAAATAAAGATGCGTCATCCCGTTCCCCGACACCATGCTTGCACATTTGACACCGCGCCGCCACAGAATCGGATAATGGAGACACCGCCAACCGGACTGATCGAGATGCCGCTCGACATCAATGTGGGTGTGCGTATTGGACATGCCGTGGTCGCTCGTAATCAGAATCAGCGTGTTATCGAAATCGTTCAATCGCTGCAGGATTTTGCAGACCGCGCCGACGGTTTGGTCAATCTCCCGGTAAGTTTCCATCACACGCGGGGCGGTCGTATGGGACAGGTGGGAGAACGTATCAATACTTGGAAAGAGACACATGACGAATTGATCGCCTGCCTCAACCGCCTTCAATAGCTTGCGTGCGGCGATCCGATTCACGAACCGCCATCGGTGGGAGAAGTGGGCGTAGGTATAGACCCACGGCTTTACCCAGCGGGTTCGGTTGCTCGATTGCGGACAGCCTTGTGTCAGCAGATTGTAGATGTTACCCACCGGCGAGAAGAAGTTGAAGAGCGTTGGCCTGTCCGGCAGGTCTGCCTCGAACGCCATGCTGTCGATTCCCATGTAGCTACAGATGCCGGGCCGGCGAAATCGGTGCGGGTTTTGAAATTCGGGCTTGGATAGCCAACGGATGCCGGGGATATTCGCAGTGCCCGGAAATAATCCCATGAAAAAGGGGGTGAACGCGGGACCGGTGGTTGAGGGAAACACCGAGACCGCTTTCTTCAACCCTCCTTGCTCAATGACATATTTTTTGATATGTGGAAGTGCTCCATCTTCGACCAACTGCTTGAAGACTTCGTATGGTGAACCGTCGATTAAGATGAAAAGAAAGCGTGTGAAGACATTTTGAAAGGGCATAATGGTAAAATGAGGAGTGCTCATAAATCATTCTAACGTAACCGAACGATGGGCTGGGGTTGGGAACTGGGTGCCACTATCCCATAAATCTCTTATCCTGAGAATTCTTGAATCCAGTGGCTCCTGATTCAGACCCTTTCCGAATTCCTCGAATCCAGCGATGAGCTGCTTCGGTTTATGTACAACCCTCAACTCATCAAAACTTTTCAGAATCGGTTGACTCTCTTCATTCTCTTCGCCGAAGAGTTTCTTTAAACCGAAATCGGTCGTCGGAACGAGGTTTTTGTATTTCAGACCGATGTGTTCTCCCAAACCTCAGCAAGGGTTTCCCGGAATAATTCGTCCAATAGGGCGGTCGAGGGTGGATGGCTTTTCGGTAGATTCGCGGTGTATTTTACATACCGTTCCAGTTCGCTTTCAAGAAAATCGTTGATGACTTGAATCCGTTCCCCCATGTCCAATTCCTCCCCCGCTTTTTTCATCGCCAGCAGTTTGGTAATCTCCCGGCACAATTGGGCATCTGGAATCTGTGAATCGACAAGCTGATCAAATTCTGTGGGGGGCACTGTATTGGTTGATTCGATCCACCGACAGGCGAGGACTGGCCTTAAAACGTAAAAATACTTCTTCAGCTACACCTGTGTACCTTGCAGGTAATCACGGTAATTCCTGCGGGCCATCTGCAAATAGTGATATAGACACGACTTCGGAGAAAAATAGACGACACGCAGGTCTCGGAGTTTATCAGCAGTTTTATGTTTCTCCAGATACACAACCGGAGACTGTAACCATTCAAGGAGCGGCGGATTCGATTTTCGGAAGAGCCGCAATGCTTTGCGGAGTTCCCAACCGCTAATATCCAAGCAATCGTCTATATTTTTCTCGATAACGTCCCGCTTGTCATCAATGCTAAGATACCAGCTTGTGGGATGGACGTAGATAAAGCGTACATCAAAGTCACTATCCTTTGATGGGAAGCCCCACGCCCGGCTGCCTGACTCACAGGCGTAGAGTATCCGAACATCCTTGTCGGCCTCTATGATTTCCAATTGCTGGAAAATTCTTTCACGCATGACAATTAAGCAACTTTCAATCTTAAAGTTTATCTTCTGAAGCGACCAAATGGGTTGGCAAATTGGAACAATGGAACCATAGCAGAAATGAAGGCAGGAAGTCAACCCAAAAGGGTTACTGAACCAGGGGACTTCCGGTTGATATTGACACGTCAGAGGATCTCGAGGCCGGCCGCGCGGCAATTGATGAAATTGATTGAAAAAGGCAGATTGCCGAACCCATTAGAGGGTGTTGAATAACCACAACATCAGCATTGACAAAACGTAACCTATGGCACGAAAGTCGCCCGTGTTCGCCGAGTTCTGAGACTAGCGTAATTCCGAATGACGGCCATTCGGGGTACAGCCACATTTCCAGATGTGTGGTGTACAACAAAGTCTGGATGTCCGTACCATTTCTGTCACTGATCACATAACTGGGATTACGTAAGCAATCCCAATTTTCAGGAATGCCTACGCCAAACCGGGCACGCCTGTGTCGAGGCTGGTCGTTCCAATTGGTCGTGTAAGAAAAAGGTGCATAATAACCAGTGCCAGAATCTTGGGCGGTGGCAGTGGACTGCACTACCGAGTTGTAGTTAGATTTGTTGAAGCTGCTAGGTAATTCTCCCGTATCAGGAGCAATAGGGAATAACTTGGTACTTGAATGTTAATGAATGTTTTGGTTCGACACCTATTTTTCCTTGGATCAATTTGGCTGCTCGCGTTAGAGTTTGCTACACAGATCCCCTACGCACAGGATATCGATTTACCGACTCTAGCTGCGGAGATAAAATACTATGACTTGCTCATTCGTTAGTGTACATTTACCCAACATCTTAAACTCCACCTAAATCCGCGACCGAAACGGCTACCTCCGTAGTGGGACTTGCCCCACAAAACCACCAGTGGATTCGTTGGGGCAAGCCCCAACCTACGCCTGCAACATGTTATTGACCAATCAGTAAAATTTTTCAAGGGTTTGACTGATGGGAATCCATTGCTATGTCCCCCTCTTTGTTGTTATACTTGTAAGGAGTGAAAGCTAAAATCTTCGCAAAATTAGCGAGCTCGTGCAGAATGTGACGACGAGTCAAAAGTGGAGGACGTATTGATGTTTGAAAAACTTGGCATCGTAACGAATGTTTGGAGGAAACGCATGGCGGGTGATGATCGATTTGAAGATCTCGCCTGTCGGTTTGGCGCCCATGGGTTCAAGGACATGGAGGTGCGTGAGGGCGATTACCTCCGCAACTCCGCATTTGGCGGATTGATACAAGAGATTGAAGCGGCGATGGGACATTATACTGACGATCAGTGGCAGGCGATTTGTGATACAATATGGCAGGGTGAAGGGTGGAAAGATCCGGTTACGGCGGAAGATAAATCCATTTTTAATCGCGTCAGTGTGTTTGTGGAAAAGACAAAAGATCTGACCTTGAGCTACGCCATGTCATATCCGTGGCTCTCTCTGCCTGAAGATGTCGAAGCGGACAATCAGAAGATGATCCAAGCAAAGAAGCTGGCGTATCTGCTGTGTCCGCATAGCGCACGATTGCGACTAGTAGATCTCGAATCTACAGGCAAAATCGATCCGGAAGTTGCGGTTGCGAATGTGAAACGGTATCGATCGCTGCTGCCGAACTACCTGATGGTTTTTGCGGTTGAAAATGCGCGTCAACCCGCTGCCCTCACGCTCGACCTTGCGGTGCAGGGCAGCGCACTGCTAACCTACGACGAGGCGAACACCTACCGTGAGGATGGCACAACGCTCAACCCACCGGAGGCGTTTTGGAACGCCGCGAAAATGGAAGACTTCACTTCTGTACACTTCAAGCAGAAAACAACAGATGGGGTATTATCGCAGGTGGGCGACGGATTCGTCGACTTTGCGGCAATCGCCCGTCGCTTAAAGGCGGGGGGCTATAAGGGCGATCTGTTGCTCGAAAATAGGGCAACAGATCAGCCATTGGAAGATGCCATCCGGAGTCGGACGTATCTTTCAAGTCTTTTATAGACAACGGGTATCGCCTTTCTTAGGCGGCAGAACATGCAAGTCGAAAGTATGCAATTTCTGGCAGCGTCATAAATCGAATTGGAAGACCAGTAACGCCAAGCCCACGACAGACATACAGTCTTGATTGACCGACGGAGAAAAATCCAGCAAGATATTTATTGCCAATCTTTGGTGGAACAAATGGCAAAGAGATTTGCCCGCCGTGCGTATGTCCCGATAAGACCAGATCAAATCGATGGTGAGTAATTGATTCAATCGGCTGCGGGTTATGCATCAAGAGGAGACGTGGGGCGGTAGACGGTGGAACAGATGCTAACGCACGGTCTAAGTCAAAATCTCCTGCCAAGAAGTCATCGCAGCCAATGAGCCACAGGCGGTCGTTACCGCGTTGCAACGAAACAGATTCATTCATTAGAACGCCAACTCCGGCCTCCGTCAAGGCATTGAACACCTCAGAACCATTGCCCTTCCAGCGATTTTGCAGCGGGAACACCGCGGTGTCCGGATCATTGTTCCAATGATCATGATTGCCAAGGACGGCGTAGGTCGGAATGCCTGCGTCAATGATAATCTTACGAATCGCCTGTGCGACCGGCTTTGCATATTTCTCCTGGTATGTAATATAATCCCCGGTCAGCACAATCAGATCCGGTTGTAAACGCACGGCTTGCCGAAAACAGGCTTGGAGATAATCCAGGGTTACAATCGAACTGTGATGCAGATCTGTAAGTTGAACAATTGAAAATCCTTGAAAAGACGATGGAAGATGAGTAACCGTGATCTCGTGTTGCGTAATTTCAACCCATTGCGGTTCAATTAAGGCGCCATAATTTGTTAATGTAATACTGCTAATACCAACGTTATAAAGCGATCTATGTAAGAATTTGCGTCTTTCTGTTTTTTGTGGCATTGATTGGTATAATTCCTTAGATTCCGGTATGAAGAATGATTTCCGATAGAATAACATAAACCCGCAACTTTTGCAAGTGGGCTAACCTGAAAAATTCAGGGTCATTCAGTTTTCCGACAGGAGATCAGGGCGCGCCGTCTGAGTTGCGAAACGAGCGGATGGCCTGATTGGTTTCGATTGGTTGCTTTGCTGGACAGATCAAGTTGGGTTGGGATGCTTTCAGGTAGATCAGGAGGGCAGAAAAATGAAGCCTTATGGCGTCGGTATTCTTGGTAACTGTTGCACACATGGGGCGGGCATCTGCGGCATGTTCAAGCGCCGTTCCGATACACGGGTTATTGCCGCTTATGAGAAGACCCCGCGTCGCGCCGAAGAATTACAGGGTGTATTCGGCGCCCCCTTAGCAAGGTCTTATGAAGAAGTCATCAATCACCCGGACGTGGATTTCGTCTCGATTACCTGCGACCCGTGTGATAAGGCGGATATGGTTGAAACCGCCGCCGCCGCGGGGAAGCATATCTTCCTTAATAAGCCGCTATGCGAAAGTTTGGACGGCACCCGGCGGATCGCCGAAGCGGTCAAGAAGTATCATGTCCACTTTGTCCACGACATCCCGATGGTGCGTTTTATTCCCATCTATGCGAGGCTATTGGAGGAGGTACAGTCAGGAATTCATGGGCGAGTGATGGGCTACCATCATCTCTTCGGGATGAACTTCCCAATGGATTTTGACCTGAAGACCGCCTGGCCCGAACGCCTTGATCCACCGGAAAAGTCCGGCGGCGGCGAGATGACCAACATGGGCTGCTACGCTATCGATTGCGCGGTTTCGCTGTTCGGCCGGCCAAAAGCCATCACCGCAAAATGGCGGAAACTGTGGGACGTTTACGCCGAAGCCGACGTTGAGCATTTCGGGCAGATTGTCCTCGACTATGGCGACTTTTTCGCCTTTCTCGAAGTTGGCAAGCAACAACTGATCAAGGAACGTCGTCACAGTAATTCGATGACCATCAACTTTGAGCATCAGACGATGTTCATCGACGCCAGCGCGCAGGTTGTCACCATCAACCACGTCCCCCAAGATTACGATCAATTCGCCGAAGGTGCAACGGGGGGCGGTTCGGTCGAGCAACTGATTGGGACGATTGAAAATGGCACGCCCCCAACGAGCAACATCGAAACCGCCCTCATCGCCGTCGAAACGCTGATGGCGGCTTACCAGTCGATTGTCGAAGAACGGACGGTGACGTTGCCGTTATCATCTGGCGAAAATCCGTTGATTGCGGCACGGCAAAAGCATCTGTTCTGAATTTGACATTACAAAATATATCACCCAAAGGAAAGAAAATCACATGCCAAAAGGTATTTTAGAACAGTTGGCTGATAGCATCGTGATAGGCGACGGTGGTTACATTGTTGAGTTAGAGAGACGCGGCTACGTAATCGCGGTCCCATTCACCCCGGAGTTATCACCCATCCTGACACGATTCGAGAAATGCACCGCAGGTTCCTGTCCGCGGGCGCAGAGGTTTTGCAAGTGATGGTGTTCTACGACGACCGCGACAAGTTGGCGACAGTCGGTTATGCGGACAAGACACCCGAGATTAACCGAACCGCCACCCGCATCGCCCAAGAGTTTGCCGGGGAGACAGCGCTCGTCGCGGGGATTTGAGCGCGACATGGAACATGGAAGTGGGAAGGGGATAGCCTATCAGCGCGGGCGTTGGTTGCAGGCATGTTTGATGAGCAGATCGAAGCGTAGCAGGGCGTGGATTTTTTCATCGGAGAGACGTTCTGGCACTTCGGCGAGGGTTTGCTATGTCTCGAACGCATCAAGGCGAAGACTAAGCTGCCTGCGATGATTACCTTACTGGAGCAGGAGCCAGCAACGGAATTGAACCGCCAAATCATCGCGCATCTTCGGCTGGAGATCCAACTGTTGCAAGCAGAGCTGGCAGTCGCCATTCTGTTCATTTCTTCACAGGGTGAAGGAGGGCAAGACCATTGAATGAATAAGATGGAAGATGGCTTACCGCAAATGAATTTGGGACTTCAACTTTTCAATCTTTTTGTGATGAGGAGAAAATCATCATGTCCACACCAGTGTTTAAGCATCTGTTCACTCCTCTACAACTCCGCCATGTCACAGTCAAGAACCGTATCGTCACATCGGCGCACGCTGATGCGTTGGCGGAGGATGGCGTGCCAACGGAGAAAGCGCGACGTTACTACGAGCAGAAAGCGAAGGGCGGCGTTGGTTTGTTGATGTGCTTCGGATCGGCGGGCGTGCACCCGACCTCGCCGGCGCGGGATTGGAACGGCGTCGAGTTGTTCGACGACCGCGTGGTTCCATACCTCGCGGAGTTCGCCGATACGATGCACCGCTATGATGTTCCTGTCATCGCGCAGATTACGCACCGCGGGCGACGTGGGCGGAGCGTTGACCGACTGCATCGGATGTACGGACCTTCACCCATCCGCGAGCCGAACCACCGCGAAACGCCGCATGAACTCGACGAGGAAACGATAACGGAATTCGTCCAGGCGTTTGCGGATGCCGCGTGGCGATTGAAGCAGGGATGCTTCGATGGGTGCGAAGTGATGGCGAGCCATTGTCATTTAATCGACCAGTTCTGGACGCTGAACGCAAACCAGCGCACAGACGCATACGGCGGCTCGCTGCCGAATCGTTTGCGCTTCGGCGTGCGGGTCATCGAAACCATCCGCGAGCGGTGCGGGGATGAGTTCATCATCGGCATCCGCATCACGGGGGATGATTTCACACAGGGCGGACTTGACAACCCGACGATGAAAGGGATTACAGCGCAACTCGATACGCTGGGGCTGCTCGATTACTTTAGCGTCGTCGGCTCGACGGCGGAAACCTTTGTCGGCGAGGCGGAGGCGGTACCGGACATGACCTTCCCACATGCCACGTATGCGCCGCTAGCGGCTTCGATTAAGGGTGTAGTGAATGTGCCCGTCATCACAGCAGGTCGCGTGACGCATCCGATGCAAGCGGAAAATATCCTGGAAAACGAGCAGGCGGACCTGGTTATCATGACCCGCGCGTTAATCGCTGACCCGCAATTACCGCAGAAAGCGATGACGGATCAATCAGATGACATCCGATTGTGTCGCGGCTACAACGAAGGCTGCATCGACCGCATCTACACCGGGCGCGGCGTGACGTGCGTGCAGAACGCGATGATAGGCCGAGAGGCCGAGTTGGAAGCGCTCACGCCGGCGGAGCGGCTGCGCAAGGTGGTAGTCGTGGGCGGCGGACCCACCGGGCTTGAAGCGGCACGCATTACCCGATGGCGTGGGCACGAGGTCGTGTTGATGGAGAGGTCCAGCGAGTTGGGTGGTCAAACGCTGATTGCCGCCAAAGCCCCATCGCGAGGAGAGTTCGCAGGAGCGGCGGAATGGATGGGAGGACAATGCCAAAAATCCGGCGTGGAGGTTCGACTGAACTGCGAGGCGACTGTCGAGTCGATTCTGAGTGAAAGCCCAGATGTCGTCGTCGTGGCGACGGGCGCCCGTCCGTTGGCGCCGAACATCCCCGGCGTTGAAAACGCGATGGATGCATGGTCAGTCCTGAATGGCAAACTTCCGGATGGTGAGCGTGTCGCGGTGATTGACGAGGAGTATGGTTTCCAGGGACCGAGCGTCGCAGAGGCGCTGCTCGATGCCGGAAAGCGTGTGGAGATTATCACCAGCATGGAAGCAATCGCCACGCTGCTCGGCGCAACGACCCGTCCACCTGTATATCAACAGCTATTCCGCAAAGGGGTCGTCATCCACCCGCACCTGCATGTCCGCGCGATTGAAGACAATGCCCTCATCGTCGAAAACGCCTGGTCTGAGACGAAGGGTGAACTGAACGGCTACGATGCTGTTGTGTATGCCTTCGGCGGGCAGGCGGTAGATGGGTTGTCGCAGGAACTCAGAGGCAAGGTAGAGTGCTTCGTCGTGGGCGATGCCTTCGCGCCGCGTACGCTCCAGCACGCGATTATGGAGGGGCATACCTTCGCACGGAGGATTTGACAGTTTAGGACTTACGCAAGAGTCATTGGAATAGAAGGTGAAAGCAGTTGCTGACGCAGATAATCGTCAAGCAGTGACTCCTTGAGTTGGTAAATCATCTTGCCGGTCTGACGGGCGAGACGATTGAGTTTGACCCGGACTCACATCGAACACCCAATATGATTTCTCACCCCCCTCTGTTTGCGACACTGGCAGCGTTGAAGACCGGTGACCTGTTTGGCTTGTCGGTGAAATTGCTCAATCTTCCAACGAGTCGTCGAATCTTGAGTGAGGTCGTTGGTCACGACATATTCCGTGCGCTCGGTGGAGCGCACAAACTTCACTCGATGACCTTTGGGGAAATTCTTCAGGTGGATGGATTTCCCATGGGTCTGTTGGGTTTCACTCCAGTTGAGTTGGTCAATTCTTTGGTGTGGGTGTTTGCCATCCGAATCGTCAACACGACGGTTGCTCTTTAGCGGACAATAGTAGACCTTTTCAAGCCGTTGAATGTAAACAAGCACTTGACGGGAGGCATACCAACTGTCAACTAAAACGGTTGTAAAGGGAAGGTTTTTGTCAAAACTCGCATTGCGCAACATCTCAAGTTGCTTTGAATCCCGATCTTATCGGGGTAGATGGTCAATTTTACTTTTGCTATCGCGGTCGGGGTCATAGATACGATAATCAACAATCCAGAACGCATTCACATCTGGGTTAACATATATCATCGTGACTCTGCCGATACCCCGGATAACTCGCTTGGCATTACCACTCCCTTGCCGACGAGAAGGTTCGATTTTCGACGAATAGTTCTTATCAGCGGCGGTATCGTCAAACAACAGATAACCGTTATCCGAAAAGCGGATGTCGTCTTTGACGTTTTCCCAGACTTCTCTGGGGGTAATTCTCTCGTTTCTCAGGTAGCGGTTGATTTGGTCATGACTCCACTTTTGGGTGTGGTTAGCAAAGTAAGTCTGTGTGTAATTGATGTGGCTGACCAACAAGAACTGGCAATAATCCAATTGAAGGTTAGGCTGGTTTCCAGTGAATGTTATCATAAGGTCATATTATGAGGTCATATTATGCCATAATTGGCTGGGTTGCGTAAGTCCTAAATCATTTCCGTTCACCTTCATAATGGAGGAGAACATGACCACAAAGATGGCGAAGAACACGCTGAGAAATTCACCTTCGAGGTTCAAGCGGAGGGAAAACTCTCCGTTGCGGCACACCGCGTGTTTGAGGCTGACAACATGATTGATACGACAATCGGATGCCCCATCTGGTGCCGTTTGAAATCCGGCCTAACCGATTCTGTGCATTTGACAGACGACCAACTTGAGAAGCAGAGCCGTTATTTCACGCGCCCTTTTTAGTGATTCCTGATGCGTGGTACGAAACTTGCTCGTAGTCAACGTGACGTGTCAGACTCTTGAGTTGCAAGAAACAGGCAAGGGTATGAAAACAAATCACACCATCAATTAGAGAAAGTGGAGGTAAAAATGGTCGCGACGAAAGTGAAACTCAAGACGGTTATTGTGCTCGGACTGATCGGCTTATCCCTTCTGCCATCTTTGTTTTCGGCTTGCACTAAAACCGGCGGAAATCGACTTGAAGTCGAGGAACCCGGGGCTGTCATTCAAGGAGATAGCAGAAACATGAGAGGGGATGTTTACGTCTCTGATATCCTCTATAGCGATGGAAATTTCTGGTCTCAGGGAGTCCCTGCGGATTTGGAAAAGTGGATGAACGGGAGAAGTTATGTGAAAGTTCGGTTTATGCCTCGGCAGACGGCGATGAAATCGGTCTACTTGTCACCGCCCTCCGATGTCCTGCCAGGGCAAGTTGATGCTGAGGGGTTATTCAAACAACCAATGCTTTTACTCAGTGGTAAAGATGATGGAACTCACTTCTCTGTAGCAGAACGCCAAAATCTGCGGAAGTATCTCGTTGAGAGGGGCGGGTTCCTTTTTATTGACGATAGTTCAAACGTGGAAGGTGAATTTTATCGTTCGATACGAATAATGCTAGAAGCGGCATTACCCACGCATCCGGTTGAGCCGATATCCAATGACCACGAAATTTATAGCTGTTTTTATCATATGGGCGGTCCGCCCGTTGGCTCAACATCAATGTATAGGCCGCTAGAAGGCATATTTATCAACGGCAGATTGGCGGTGTTGATTAGTCAGCATGGCTATTGGGATTCATTCACAGGTAGGGCGGAGCACTACTCGCCCGGTGCTTTGAGATTTGGCATGAACATGATTATATACGCCGTGACGCATGGTCAAATTTCGGACTATTCCGCGTACACACCCGCGTATGATCGATAGTGCGAATCACAGACACCGAACCCGCTGTTGCAGGGACAGCGGGAGTGATGAACATGACCGATAAGTGCTACCCGCATTTAACTGAGGATGGTACATAAATCAATCTGCGTCATTGCTCGCTTCGGGCGATTCGGAAATTGTCTGAATCGCGGATTGGCACGGATTTATGGATTTCGCGGATTTTTTATCGGAAGGTTGAATACGATGGGTATTCCCCCACCCTTGACGGTCGGTTCTTATCCGTCGCAATATTCAATATTCATAGGACTGACGCACTTGAACATCCCATCTTCTCCCCTCAGCCAGTGTGTCTCTTGAATCCGATACCGGATACCAGAGAAAGATATAACTGACATTCTATGGCTGAACTGCGTAAGTTCTAAGTTTCTTGACATCCGACTCGCCCCTCCTTCAGCAGAAGGCGGACTGTTTCTCCCTGGCAAAGGGAGAGTTATACTATTTAGGGTTCCAGATGCAACTATTTTGTGGGACAGGCTAGGAAATCTGCCCGCACTGATACCCCACAAATCGAATCGTCGTATTACTACTCAAAACGATATTAGAAGGGCTAGTTGACTGGCTTATTTCCTAATCATTCCTAACTTTGCGAAGGTTTCGAACCTTCGCAAGGATTTGATGAAACTCACGGAGGAAAAAATGGTATTTCGCGTTGGCGTCATTGGGTGTGGTCGCATGGCGAACACCATCGAAGACGAACAGATAGAGAAACGGAAACGACGCCCCTACCGTGGAGGCTTGGCGCTTCCTTACTCTCATGCGGCAGGCTACGCTGCTGTGGAGGAGACGGAGATTGTCGCCGCCTGCGACATCCACGAGGGGCGCCTAAGGGCATTTGTGGAGCGGTGGAATGTCCGCAGAGCCTACACCGACTACCGCGAGATGATAGAGAAAGAGCATCTCGATATCGTCAGCGTTACCACGCGCCCGGAACAACATGCGGAGGAAATGGTGTTCGCTGCGAAGCATGGTGTTAAGGGCGTCTACGCAGAGAAACCGCTCTGCATGTCACTGACGGAAACGGATGCCATCCGAGAGGCGTTTGAGCGCAACGGTGTCCACTTGGAGTACGGTCCCATTTATCGCCATTGGGCGGCCTATGAGCAGGCGCGGACGATCGCGGAGAGCGGCGAATTGGGGGAAGTCAAATCGGTGCTAGGCTTTGAAGGCAAAGCCCTTGAGGGACACTTCATTGACCTGCTCCTGTATCTACTGGGTGACCCAGAGCCGGTGTCCATTCAAGGAACCATTTCACAGCTCTATCCAGCCGAGGGGGACACCTTCGGCATGAAGTTCGTCCAGGACGCGCCCATCTTATCAGCCTTGATTAAGTTTGACAACGAAACGACAGCGCATGTGGCGGGGACTGGCGTGGGTAGAGAGTGTGAACTGGTCTGCACTGATGGGGTCATCCGCGTCGTCAACGACGGCGAGGCTGTGCAGGTGCGCCGCCGGAACACGGCGTCGGGTGCGCTGGATGTATTGCCGGTCGAGCAGATGGAGCCGCGGAGTAGCACTGTGCATAAGATACGGGACCTGGTCGAGGCAATCCAGACAGGTGTGCCCGGGCGAAGCAACCTCCGAGCGGCGATAATTAGCCAGGATATCGGATTCGGGCTCTACGAGTCTCATCTGCAAGGTGGAGCGCCGGTCAGTCCACCCATTCCGAACCGGGACTGTTGGGTCTCTAGCTGGTAGGCGTCAGTGATTCATTTCGCATTTTGCGTTCCATCACACATCACGCTTTATTTAATACGTATACTTGGACATAAAACGGAGTTTTTCAGGATGGAAATGAAAATTGTTCTCAATTCTAAATTCTTTGCAGACCTATCCGTCGAACAACTCGGCGAGAAAGCCATCGAACTCGGCTACGATGGGATTGACATCTGCATCCGTCCGGGGCACCCCATCCATGTTGATAACGCGATCCAGGCGCTCCCTAAAGCCGTAAAAGTTTGGCAGGCGCAAAACCTCGTCTGCCCACTGGCGACAGCGGCAGTGGACATGACAGATCCGGATACGCCTGAGGCGGACAGGTTATATGCCGCGTGCGCGGAGGCGGGCATCCCTCGTCTCAAAATTGGGTTCTGGAAATTTAACGAAGGCGACGATTACTGGCAAGTCCTGGATGCTGCGCATGCCAAGCTCAAGGGGTTCGTGAAGTTCAGCGAGAAACATGGGGTGCAAACCTGCTATCAGATCCACAGTGGGCCATGTATCGGATCAAACTGCGCTGGCCTGATGCATCTAATCAAAAGTTTCGATCCCCGGTACGTTGGCGCCTATACCGACTTCGGGCACCTCGCGTTAGATGGCGAGGATTGGGCGATGGGGCTGGCGATGATTCGCGACTATCTTTCTGTTGTGGGAATCAAAGACGCCTTCTATGTTCCTCAACCTGTCGGCCATATCCCACCTTACATCCCTTGCTTTGTAAAGCTCGGAGAAGGGTGCGTCAACTGGCATCGCTGTTTGGGTCTCCTGTGCGAACTTGGTTTTGACGGCCCTTTAACGGTTCATACAGAGTACTGCTTTGATGAGTCGATTATCCGTCAGGTTGGGTATGCGGACACCTCCCCGCCCAATTTAGAACAGTGGGCAAAGGACGATGTCGCTTATTTGCGACGCATCTTATCTGAGTTGGAGCGGGATAAAACGTGATTCGTGAGAAATTACAACCGGCGTCTCCTTCTAAGAGCGTGTTTGAAAAATGGTTCTTTTGGAATTTTCAAACAGCCTCTGACGCTAAAATTCCGTCTCCTCACGTTGGTGTTGAAACCTGCTGTCGTCCTGTGAGATCTGTCCTAGTGTATCTTCTACTTCGCCTGATTAGTAATAAAACGTGTATGTCGGACAATCAATGAGAATACTCAGGATATTCCAAAAACTGCCAATCACAAAGTCGCCCAGCACCAGCCCAAGGAAAAATGGAACGGCTCGCCGATAAAGTCGCAGTCCCCCATATTTCAGCACGAGCCATTTGGCAACTGCAGCCACGATGAATGCCGCCCAAAATGTGTACATATGAAAAGCAACACCGTATCCGAGCGGGTGAATCGGCCACCAGAAAAGACGACTGCGTACCGCTGCCAGCAGAAGCGTAAACACGAACCCGATGGTTATGGCGATAATATGTGCCTTGTCTGCATCTCGCGGCGAAGTGATCCAACCGTGCAGAAAGCGGTAAGCTCGCCCCCCAAAACTGTTAATTTGTCCTCCCACCTTGCCGGTATCCACACCAAGTTGGAAAAACACATCCACCAGCATCAGGATGCATAACGGCATCGCAACGACAAGCAGCACAAGCATCAGACGCGACAATCCTTTGACATCAAGGTTCCCCCGTTCTGCGAGTTTGAACGCTTCGAGTTGATGTGGCATCGGATGACTCCGATTGTCCCGATTGAACCAGAAAAACAGGGAGAACCAGGTAAGGTTTTGCCCTCCAATTCGTCGTGTGCCGAACAGACTGACAAGGCTATGGTGCGGTCCAATGAAGGTCGTGTTATGGATAGAAAGACCGATCTGTGCACGAATGCGCGTAACAGCAATGGCGATCGTCAGGAAATGAGCCACGAAAAACAGCACGGCAATCCACAGTGCCATTCCCCCTCGCGTCGCAAACCCGATGAGGAATATCCCCCCGAACAAGACGCCTAAAAACGCCGTCCGATAGCGCATCGGCTCGTTCTGGTCTTCAGGCGGTCTCCGCCCGGTGGCTTGCAGGAACGCCCGCCAAATCTGCCGGCGCGTCCCCCACAGCACAATCACGGATACTCCTGTATATGCTCCGATATTCTGTTCATAAGGGTAAGGGAAGCCAGGCAGGCTGTCCAGTCCAGATACAATTCCAATGAAGGCTTGCATCTTGTAGACAAAGAAAAAGAGGAGACATGACATCAACAGATCTAGTGGCATTAGAAAGCCAAACCCAATAGCAAACGGATATACAAGGATAGAACTTCCTCCCGTCAAAAAAGCAGTCCACGGCTTTTCAGTGAAAAACATGCTCAAGGAGAGGTGCTTAACCGGAATTTCAGGGAGAGCCGGGAAAAAGATGTGCAGCCCATTGACGAGATTGATTGACGCAGCGATGGCAAATCCCCACCACATTGGTTGGCTGCGCAGGAAGGTACTTGTGTTGTAGGCGATCTGGAAAGGGAGTTCGACGATGGGGTAAACAAGACGTTCCTGCTCTGCCCACTGTTTGCGGAGGATGGTGTTAATGCACTGCATGACAAAGAGCAGAGCGAAGGTGAAGGCACACCACCAGAATGTGGGCTGGATCCAGCGGCGGAGATAGCGCCACTCGAAGAAGGTCTGGTCGCCACGATAAAAGGCACTCAGGATATCCGGGTCGTTAATGGTCAACCAATTCGGCAGATATTTCCAGAAAAGGTCGCGCCACTCATTCTCCGGCGTAGCAAAATAGAAGGCGTGGACGACGATCGAGACCAGCGGCAAGAACATATCGTAGGACATGAACAGGAGGGTGATCGACATCAGCACGTAAAGGGAGATCAACTCCCCACCTGTCAAGGCATACTTGGCGGCGAATTTCTTCAGGGGGAGGTTGAGAACTGCCAGTATCAGGAGGGTAAAGACGACGCTATAGAAGGGTGCCATCAGCGTCGGAAAGGTGTATCGAAGGGCTTCACACTCGATATGCCATTTGTAGATAAACGGCAGGAAAAACAGCGAAAGGAGAACTGTTCGCCATGTGATTCGTTCTGGTTGCTTGGAAGGGAAGGAAGGCGTCTTCATAGAGGCTCTGATTGAATTGGACTCTGTATTGTTCATGAAGTGCAGTGATACAAAGTTGAAGCATTAGAAAACGTAACCGTTCAGATAACTAGAGCGCGTGCCGGTTGAGTCGCGCAACGTCGGTGGTTGAATCGCCGAAGTGGTGGGTTGAGTAGCGAAGCGTATCGAAACCAAACAATCCAAACGAACACACTTGGTCTCGATACGGCGCCGCCTACTCGACCAGCGTTCTAGAAAACTAAGTATACCTAATTTTCACGCCTGTTGACACCTCAAAAATTTCTCAACCATTGCCTTGACAAGAAATGATAAATCGATTAAAATGGTATTTGGATATGTGTGCCGGTAGACCTGACAGATGTTTGAAACCTATTAGGTTTTGGGCGCTACATCACGTATCATATTCTTTTCCTGCGATAGAAATGATTTGGAGAGATTAAGGATTAAGCATGACGCGACGCGATTTTCTCAAAACGTCAGCACTGGCGGGGCTCAGTCTGATGGCAGGCTGTTTACGCAAGCCTCCTGAAGGAGTCATTTTCAAAGGCTGGCCCTATGAGCCGGATCTAGTGCGTGAGAACATCGAATTTTTCGAGCGACAGACCAACATCGAAGTCGCCTACGAGGCAATATCAGGCAACTACCACGATAAGATGGTTGCGCTGTTCGTCGGCAAGACGCCATTTAATTGCTGCTATGTCCGCGACGCTGATCTTGCGGAGTGGGTTGAGGCGGGTTGGCTGCGTCCCTGCGATGACATGCTCGGCGCCGAACGGTATCTGGACGACATCTTTGATTATAATCTTGATGCCATGACTTACGGGGGCAGACGCTACGGTCTGCCCTATTACACGGACTTTACCGTCTGGCTCTATAACGCGCAAATGCTTGAGGCGGCAGGCTTCGAGGGTCCAGCGCAGACACTGGACGAGTTGACCGAGCAGGCGATCAAAATCAAAGAGGCGCGGGTACAATCCCCTGATGGCGATGTCATCAAATATCCCATTGTGCTTGGCTTTCGGCAGAACGTCATCGGCTTCGGTGACTGGTAGTCATTGAATTACGCAAGCGAGGTCGATCTGTTCGACGACGACATCAATCCCATTTTTCCCGACGACGAAGGCCGGCGAGCCGAGCGGATTCTCCAGTGGATTGTGGACGGGATTCACAAGCACGATATCATCGACATCAACTCGCTGACCATGGGACTCATTCGGGAAAACATCGCGGCGGGGCGACAGACATTCTCGCTGATGAACAAATACGATGTTGAGTGGGTGAATAATCGCGAGAATGCTGCTGTCGCCGAAGCGTATCTAAAGGAGTGTGGTATCCCCAAAGCGCAAACCCTCCATGCGAAAGTCCTGAAGATGGCGCCCATCCCTTCCCTCGAACCCGGTCAGCGAGGCACGCTGGGGTGGACACGGATGTATAGCCTGACCGCCCACTGCCGCGAGGAGCGCCTATTGGATGCATGGCAGTTGATGCAATTTCTCGGGAGCAAGGATGTGAGCGGCGACTATTTATACGGCCCGGCGTTGGTTTCGGCTCAGAGGTTTGGGGTTCGCGTTCATGTCCCTGATGGATGATCCTGAGATAATTGCCCAGACCGAGCAATGGGGCGACATCAAACTGGCAAAGGAGCTATCGCAGGTCGCGCGCATCCGCGAAAACATCAGAGCCCCGTGGTTTCCTGACTTCAACGTTTACTATCAACCGGAGATCCAGAAAATCCTTATACGTCAGCAATCCCCACGCGATGGGCTGGCGCGGATTGCCAAACGCTGTTGAGAATTTAAGCGGGAGTGGACGTAGGACTTAAGCTCAAGTTGATTTTAAGGAAGGGTTAAGCGATATAAAACCAGAAACCGTAGAAGATTGGTGTGCCATCTCATGGAAGGCGTACAACATAAGTCTCTTGCGAAGCGCAAAACCCCTACTCGCTTGACGTCGAAAGAGCGAGGGGATCGCATCTTCGCTTATCTGCTTAACGTCCCGAGCATCGCTCTCATCCTTGCGCTGATTGCGTATCCGGTCGGAGTTTCGCTGTGGACGAGCCTACGGCGCTACAACTTGCGGCGTCCAGGACAGTTCGACTTCATCGGCCTGAGCAACTACATCGACATCCTGAGCAGTTACGACTTCTGGCATTCGCTCCGGGTCACGCTTTATTTCAGTGGGATGGGGGTGACGTTGGTTATCATTGTCGCGATAGGCATTGCGCTGCTGTTCAATGAGCGATTCGTTGGACGCGGAGTGGTGCGTTCACTGCTGTTGATTCCGTGGGCGGTGCCGGGCTTGGTCAATGGCTTAATGTGGGCGGGGCTATTTGGTGAGCACGGTGCGTTCAACAAGATAGTGGGTGATTGGGTGAATTTGTTTAACACACTGACAGGCTTGGAAATTGACTATTTAGGAATGGCGTCGCCTGTGTGTGGTCGCACTCAATGCCGCTATTGCCGCCCACGTCTGGCGGGATGTGCCGTTTGCGTGCATTATCTTTTTAGCTGCGCTCCAGGCAATTCCTGCCGAGCAATATCGTGCAGCGCGTGTGGACGGCGCTAACGCATGGAGTCGTTTCCGCCATATCACGCTACCGTGGTTGCTGCACCCCATTATGATTGTCGCCATCATTGAGACGATGAACAGTTTCCGCGGCGGTTTCGACATTATCTACGCACTCACCGCTGGCGGTCCGGGCGACGCCACCTATGTTATCGCCTGGCAGACTTACAAGGAAGCCTTCGGACGCCTCAACTTCGGTGGAGCAAACGCTTATTCTTATCTAATCACGCTCATCACGATGACTTTAGCGATTGTCTACATTCGGGTACTTTATCGTCGAGGGACAGTACAGAGCTAATTTGGATGACGAGTGACGAGTGAAAAGTAAAATAACTGTCAAGATATCGGGGTGGTTCATTTTCGGGCTGAGTTCGGTTGATACTTTCCAAACCACCAAAAAATCGGAGCACAAGTTGGCAGCTTGTGCTCCTGAAATCGCCAACAGGATTTTGAGCCATCCCCAGATTAATCTATCAATCACTTAACTCAATCAGTGCCAACATCGCCGAAGGGTACAGCCGGAGTAGTAACAAAGAGAAAGTTCAGTTCTATGAATATGCGCTTGGCTCCGCCAGAAAGGCCCGTGATTGGTGCTACAAAGTTCGACATGTTCTCGGCGGAGCGGTTGCCATACATCGTCTCCAACTCCTAACATCATTCGTCTGTAACTGGTTATGGTTCCAAACCAACGGCAAAAGGTCATTAAAGAGGTTGGCATAGTCTGCGAAGTAACAGAGTATTGACATCACTTGTCGCTCCTCACACATCACGTTTCACGCATAAGGTAAGGAGTCTCGTGAATAGAGAAGTTGTCAAACGGACCATCTTATACCTGCTTGTTCTTCTTGCGACGCTGTACATTATAACGCCGTATTTGTGGGTTGCCCTGGTCAGTCTCATGCATGAACGCGAAGCGACTCAGTTGCATTGGATTCCACGCGAACCGACGCTGGAAAACTACATGATGTACTTCCGCGTGCACGGTCAGAGTACAGAGGTTGGCGCGGCGACTGCCCGGCAGTTTCCTCGCGCGATTGCTAACAGCATCATCATCGGCGGTTCGGTGATGTTTATCAATTTGTTCTTCGGATCGTTGGCAGCGTATGTGCTCGCACGGGTGAATTTCGGTGGCAACCTTGTGCTGCTTCTGTTTTATCTCGGCTCTCGCAGCGTACCGGGCGTGGCAATCATGATCCCCATGTATCTCGTCATGCGCAGTTACGGCTTACTGGACACGCATCTTGCGGTCATCCTCGCCCATGTGACGTTTACGCTGCCTTTCACAATCTGGATCCTCAAAGGATATTTCCAAACCGTACCGCTCGATTTGGAGCGTGCGGCAAGGGTAGATGGCTGCTCCCGTATCGGTGCGCTATTCCGCGTGTTCCTGCCGGTGACTACGCCCGGCATGATTGCAGTCGGCATCTTGGCGTTTATCTTCCAGAGGTTCATCATTCATGGCATCGGCGGTGCGGTGACAGGATGAGCAACAAAACGAAATGCTACAATATCTTGATATGAACCAGCATCAGAAGTCGTATGATACGAGATATTGATGAGAAAAGCATGGTAAGGCCTGTTTAAGTAATTTTCAAAAACAAACTATCATCTTCTGTCATCTCAAGGGAGGCTAAGTGGTGCGTTTCACAAATCCGTATAGGGTGGGGTTCGTAGTCGTGCGATTCATCGCACGTTGTACCACGCAATGAATTGCGCTACTACAAATCCTAGCCGCATTTAAGAAATAAACCACTAAGCAACCGAAAGGATCTCTGACCATTGGTCGTTGATGAAATTCTTCGCAAAGCCTCAAAATGACAAATTTAATCTTGGAAATCCTCACAAGATGATTGGAGAACACCTCCAGCGGTAGGGTTCAGTCCATTGGCGCCAAGGTTAGGTTATGATCCAGGTTAATGGGTATGAAGAACTGAATACATTTAGAAAGGAGCAAAAGTATGAGCGATATAAAAGGAAAGAAGATTGGGCGAATTTACAGGGTTGCCGTCAATGATGATGGCGCTTCACAATGGCAATACTGGCAGGCGCCAATCACAGCCGAACAGTTCTTACATATCGTCGTCGACGGAATATCTACCAATGATCTCTTGTGTTGGGGTGTGGGCAACACACTTTTCTGGTACAACAGCCGGGTCGCTGAAGATCTGGACAAGGGGCAAGAGGTATTCGACAGTGTGGGTGAATGGATGGCTCACACGAATCTCCGAAATTTGCGAAAAGCGGGTGACGCCCCGTTGGCGATGGTTTGTCAACGGGGCCATGAGACAAGGGATGCATATCTACGCTTCTTTGCGCATGAACGATGCCCATTTTGCCTTTAGAAACGGAATAACCGCACCCACGCCCGACAAACCGGATTTTGGTATATTTCATCCGGATATGCTCTGGAATCACCAACGCGGCCCGGAGCGGAGTCTACTCACCCCACAGCTTTGGCGACAACATCCGGAATACAGGATAGGAGAAAGCTGGCCTGGGAGCGACTTTTCCGCGGATCTCCTCGATTACTCACACGCAGAAGTCAGACAACAGTGGCTGGGAATTATCGAAGAAATAGCGAATAGCTACGATGTTGACGGTATTGAGATGGACTTCGTGCGTCATCCCTTTTTCTTTAGACCCTCTGCGGTTGACGCTGGCCGCCCGCTCATGACCGAATTCGTCAGCAATGCCAGAGATATATTGGACGTAGCGGGTAAAAAGAAAGGAAAATACTTAGGGCTGGCATCTCGCTGTCTGACATCCCTGTCGGAATGTAGAACGATAGGCCTCGACATTCAGCCCTGGGTTCAAAATGGTCTGATTGACGTTTTGATGCCGAGTCCGACACGCATCAATAAATTTGAAACCGACTTCCGACCGTTCATTGAACTGGCTGAGGGAATCGATTGCCAGATTCTTATAGGCATGGACACGGGAATCCAGAATATTACCTGGGAACACTCCCGTGCCTGGCTGGCGGAGGATATGGTGAGCGAGGGGAAAGGCGATTCTGTGGATACCCATCGGCGCCTCCTGGAAGAAATCCCACAGAAGAAGGAGAGCAAGTGCGGACAACTCGAAGGAATTCCGACCAGCCTGTGGCGCGCTTTGGCGGCCAATGCGCTTTATGATGGCGCGGATGGCGTTTACCTGTTTAATCTGTGGGACCAGGTGAGTCGCCATGGACGACACCTTGACTTTACCATCTTAAATGATGTGCGCAGCCCTGAAGCCTTGATGGGTAAGGACAAGCTGTACGCTGTGGACTTTGACCTGTCATCGGGAGGGATATTCGGGGTCTCGGCAGGGGTCATTGCCGGTGGTTCTTCAAGAAGATCAGCCGGTGCAGTTGGGGTTGAAAATCGGTGATGAGTTGTCGAAAGTGCCGGCGCGTCATCTGGAAGAGGTGAGATTGCATCTGCTGGTGGTCAATCTGACTCCCGTGGATGCTCTTCGTGTGGAAATGAACGGTCAATCGATTGATGATCTGAAACAGGCGCCAACTCTTGAGCCCGGGGCGCCAACTGGCCCCCACTCTGCGTTTGTGGATTTGATTTTTGATTTGCATTCTCGTGTGCCACGCCTGGGATTGAATTCGTTCACGGTAGCCCTGGTGAAAAAAAACGAGCAGGTGCGGCCTCCGGTTTATCTCAGGGAGTTGGAGCTATCGATTAGGTATTGCTGTTAATGGATATGCTTTTTCAACTTCGAATTGATGGACAGCATACGAACCGATCAAAGGGGTATATGATCTTGTTGACATGACCGATTGTGGCAATTTTCCCTTGACGCTCAAACCGATTTCTGCCAAAATATGATGTCTTTTCGTTTAATCTCCCCACATCGGATGATTAAGAATCGTACTATAAACATGTTGCACCTAGCAGCGCTAAAGCTACGAGGTTGTTGCTCAACAGCAGGTTCTATTCGCAGAAACCTACCCTTATCAGCGTAGGAGAGAGGGTGGGGGAGAAGTAAAGCGAAAGGAAAAAACATGCGATCAGCAGAGATTTTCGTCTTATGCACTCTCATCTTCTTGATTACCCAGCCGGTTATAGCTCAGGATATCAATGAAACCAAAAATGGCTGGTATGTCAGGCTGACAAACCCATTGGACAGTGACGCCAGCATTGCTGTGCGCGTCTGGGTCAACCGAAACGGCGTCGCTCCCAAAATGACGCCGCAGTGGGTCGGTTTGGGGGTAATTGAACCGGGCAAAGATGACCATGACCGCACCAATTCCCTTGAACTGAGCGAGTACATCCCCACAGGTAAGTCCAGCGATTGGCTGAATCTGACACAGTACATTCAATCGAGGCCAGGACACCAGCATTACCGTGCCGCTGCCTTTTTTGCCGTTATGAGCAATCCCGACCAGAAGGATCGGTTAGACTTGGTTGCTGAAGTCGCCAACCGGTCGGGCGGACCGGTGGTAAGATCATTCGAGGTGCATCAACAACACGCCCCCCTTATAGGGTGGAACTCCTGGATGCAGGACGGTCCGTATCTCCCCACCCTTGCTATCCTCTTCCCCATGGATACGTCCGACGCTGAGGGTCTGCAAACAGTGGGCGATTTTGTGCAGGAACAATATAACTATGTCCGCCATCTGCCGAAGCTAGGGAAGCGTCCCCAGAGGATTGCTTTTTCCTGCGAGTCGTTTATCGGTTTCGCTGGTATGGGCCCCAATCGATTTAATCCGAAGATTAACCCTTTAAGAAGCAACTGCCAAATGTGGGATAACTTGTTCAACACCTACTATGAGCTGGGGTACAACACACTTCTGGGCATAGCCCAGGAGCCAGGCGATGTAGATATACTCTTCCAGAAAGGTGTGCAACGGCGCCAGGTTGTCCGCTGGGGTCACGATGACCCGCCCCTTTACAGCAACAAGGCAAGAGAACTGGGCCTATGGGATTATATTAAGTGGATGTCCGCTGGTGATGAGATAGAGTTAGATTTGACCGGCCTGGCTTTTAGCGAAATCAGGCGTTACGCTTTGAAGGAGGATTTGGACGAAAAGCCTGCTCTCAGGATAGATCGATTAGAAAAAATGGATCGCTCTGAACGAATAGTCATTTTTGATCAACTGGCGGTTCAGACAAAAAAGGAGTGGGACCGGAGATTTGTCGCTCACCTGAAAGGAAAGGGTTTCAAACCGGATGAGTTTATTCGGGCTGAGGACGAAGCCAGTACCCGGGGGCTATCCGAAGATCAAAAATGGAGTCTAGTCAAACTAGCTCCCGACTACGACCCCCTCGCCCGCGAAGTGCGCTTTCCCCGAAACCGGCCGAAGCTGCTTTATGAAGGAGGTGCTTTCTGCTACTATCTATGGGCAGAGTTTTACCGTAACTTAATGGAATACACGCTGAAATTCTATCCACCCGGCACCTGTATACCAGCCAACTTCACACCGGGTTGCCAGGTCGATGCGCGAATGTGGGTTGACTTCTTCCGCTGGGGTGGACTGAACACGGCCTGGTCAGAAGACTGGTGGTGGCAGATGAATTATCCTGGTCCCCAGAGTGTGGGCTACCAGCTTTCCGCCCTGCGCCTGGCATCCACTTACACTGGCAATCCCTTCCAGTTTTATTGTATTCCCTATGAGCAGCCGGATAGCTTCGAGCGAATGATGGCCTACGCGCTTGCTCACGGAACCAAATCGATACCCAACTGGGTGGTGGTTAACACCTGCTTTTCGGGTTACGGCGGTAACAGCCTGGATATGAAGGGGCGCGGCCGTGAGACACTGCGTGCCGTGCATAACATCACCCAAGCTGTGGGCAAGATGGACGAAAGGATGTTTGAGGCTTATCCTGTTCCGGCCGAGGTGGCTTTGTTAATTAACCGGGCGACGAACACCTGGGATTGCGACGGCGCCGGACGTGTATATGGTATGAAAAACACACTGAACTATTTTGAGAACAAGGCTATCTATATGGCGTTGCGACACGCCCATATCTGGGTAGACCTGATTAGTGACGCCGAGGTACACGCTGGCCGCCTGGATAATTACAAGGTGCTCTACATCGGTGGTTCATACATGGAAAGGCAAACTGCCAGGGCGATCAAGGACTGGGTAGAGCATGGCGGCGTTCTGGTGGCTGATGCCGGTACAGCGATAAAAGATGAATACGCCGAACCATTAGACGAGTTAGATGTTGTATTTGGGATAACCAACCGCTCTCACAGTGACACCAATATCAATACTTCCCCCACCAAGCTCCAAGCAGAACCTCGGTTATCCACCATATCTTACAAGGGCCATTCTATTCCGGTTTTGATCGGACTGGAAATCTTTGAGCCCACGACGGCTGGGGTGTTGGGGACATTTGCCGATGGCAGCCCGGCTCTGGTTTGGAATTATTACGGACGAGGCAAAGCTGTGCATTGGGGCTCCTACCTGGGTCTGGCCTACCTGGCGCCCGCGATGATCGCCAAGGGTTATAGCGATCCGTGGGACTATCCCACGGAATTTCCTGAATACTTGCGTAAGCTTATGGTTTGGCCTGCATTAATACTGGCAGGGATAGAACCTCCTGTGACGACCTCCCATCCGTTAGTAGAACCGATACTCATGGAGGAGAGCGCGGGCAAAATTATCGCCTTGATCAATTTCAGCAACAGTGATCAGACAGTTACCGTGTGCATGCCCAGAATGTTTACCGGTGAAAAAATTAAGGACGCTGACGAAGGGGCGATTGTCGAAAGTGTCTTCAGTGGCCCGCTCAAGGTGAAGCTAAATACCATGCTTCCTGTAGAAGAAATCAAGCAATATAGGGGGCGGATAAGGGTACCTATTAAAACCTTTGAATTCCTGGAGATAGATTGACCGGCTGAGCCTCAATGTCCATTGATTTGCAGGAGCTCTGCTGGAAGCTCTAATTGAATCACAAAGTGTATGACAAAAAAGACAAAATATATCATAATCTCGTAACGTTACAATTTCTGAATGCCACAAACTCAGTAACTTTAGAACGGAGATAAAGCATGACAACAAGACTTGGCGGCGAAGACTACATTTACGAGGAATTGGCGGATTGGGCCCAGTTACCCGAAGGTTGGACAATTCAAGAGGTCGCTGATGTCGTGGTCGATTCACAAGATCGCGTCTATATCTTCAATCGAAGCGAACATCCCATGATAGTTTTTGAGCGCGATGGCAGCTTTGTCACCTCGTGGGGGGAAGACCTGTTTACTCGCCCACACGGGCTCACGTTGGGACCCGATGGGATGCTCTATTGCGTAGACGATGGCGATCACTCGATTCGGAAATGCACCACCGATGGCGAACTATTAATGACCATCGGTACACCCGGCCAACCTGCGCCGCTTCACAGCGGTCAACCCTTTAACCGGCCAACCAAGGTGGGCTTCGACCCAAAAACAGGCGATCTCTACATATCCGATGGGTATGGCAACGCCAAAGTGCATAAATTCTCCGGTGATGGACGGCGGCTTTTCTCCTGGGGAGCGTATGGCACAGATCCCGGTCAGTTCAACCTAGTGCACAGCGTCTGTACCGATAGCGCGGGAAAGGTGTACATCGCGGATCGAGAGAACCACCGGATACAAATATTCGACGACCAGGGGGCCTATCTTAGCCAATGGAACAATCTGCATCGTCCCTGCGGACTGCACATTGAAGGTGGTTTGGTCTACATCGCCCAATCAGCCGCCTCCTTAACGGTAAACATTGACTACCCCAACCTTGGTGCCTGCGTCAGCATTCATGATCTCGCAGGTCGCCGTTTGGCGAAATTGGGCGATGTGCACCCCGGAGAAGGACCGGGACAGTTTCTCGCGCCCCATGGACTCGTGATTGATTCGCACGGAGACATCTACCTTGGCGAGACCTCCTGGAGCTCCTATGGTCAAACGCTTTCTCCACCGAGAATAGTTCGCAGTTTTCGCAAGTTAGTCAAGGTCCATTGAAGCGGAATAGAAATTTGCAATCAAGCAAATGGACGGATGCGAGACCAAAAATTCATGCAAATTTCCTCAAGGGCTAAAATCGCGTCGGTTTCGGTGAAATCGGATAATCAGCAAACCCCGATGGGTGGGGGCAGGGTCTGCTGCTAGCTGGTTCATGGAATTACCCCCGAACGGATCGAACGGGCAGGATGCCCGCTCTACTTCCGGAAATCTCGTTGTAATATAATAAGGAGATCTAATATGTCGAAGCAACACCATGGGATACTCACCCAAGAACAGATCCAATTCTATGAAGAGAACGGATACCTCCACATCAAAAACATAATGGATTCATGGGAACTCGAACGCCTGAAAAACGAGTCGTTAATAATGATCAACTACTGCAAGCAAACCAGGCCGCCAAATAATGAATACCTTTATCGCATGGATCCCGTGACGGGCAATATGGTCTTGACGCGTGTCAACGGGATGTACACCAAAAGCGACGCCTTCTTCGCCTTATTTGGCCACCCACGCCTCCTGGGCATTGCCGAGTCCATCCACGGCCCCAACATCGTGTCGTTTCAGGATGCGATGGTCGTCAAGATGCCCGAGTACGGTGCGCCTGTGCCGTGGCATCGCGACCCAGGACACCCACGTGTGAAGCCGCCTCTCGACGTTGATGTCTATCTGGATGCCGCGACGCCGGAGAACGGCTGCCTATATGTCGTACCGGGTAGCCATCTGTGGCAGGGCTTTGATCTACAGGATATGCTTGATGAACATGGGTTTATGCTACCCGGGGCGATTCCCGTGATCACCGAACCCGGGGATGTCCTGTTACACAGTCCCAACCTGCTCCACGGCTCTCGAACGACTCGGGGTAAGCTGATACGACGGGTGCATTACTTCGCCTTCTTCACGATTGAAGAGCTGCTCAGTCGCGGCGGGCAGTGGGATGCAGACTACGTGCGTTCATGGATCCGCGTCATGCTGCAGGCCATTGAGAGTCGCTCCCAGTTGCCCGAAACCGCCGGCGAGGAACCGTATGCGTACAACCCCACACTGCCGGAATTCAAGCTTAATCCGCGCGAGTTGGGTTATGTGGAAAAGTATGTCCAGAGAGTACCGGATCCCTTTGAGTCAGCCTACAGATATTCGCCCCACAACCTCGTCAAGGCAAAAATCTGATAGTATTGTGTTATTCATTACAAATGATACGGATCATACCAATGGTTTCGGTACGCTCCGCTACTCACCTCAAGGTTTTCATTGTTATAACAAGCAAATCGTAAACTTGCAGCTATTATTTTTACCGATATTGCTGGATTTACTGAACTAACCGCTAATAATGAAGATGACACACTGGATCTCGTAATAAGGAAGGAGAAAATCTTGACCGCCGTAGAGCAATATGAATTTGACAGACAGGGTTTTTTAGTTCTACCGGATTTTCTCACCAATGAAGAAGTCAATCGATTGAAACCCGCTATTGCTGAACTGGAAAAACATGCCAGGGAACACTATCAGCTTGAACCACGCAATACGAGGAAGCCCAACTATCACTTCAACCCAGAGCGTGGTTATCATGTAACTGGCGGTCACCAACATGGCCAAACTTTGTTAATCGAGGACTTCTTCAATTTCGATTCCGCTTTTGATTTTCTGGTTAATCATCCTAAAACTATGTCTTATATTACTGGCATTGTAAGGGAGATGATTGGGATTAATAACTCTGAGTTGCGTGTTAGGTACACTGGTAATTTCTCAGGAGCACATGGAGGTGCTGTCTATGGTCGTAATAAACATCGTTACTCTGTGGGTGTAGGTGGTATCGACTGCATGATGGTTCGTTTTATTTATTTTACCCATGATGTAAGTAATGAAGATGGTGTATTTTGCGTGGTACCTGGAAGCCACAAATTAGCATTCCAGTGCCCGTATAAATGCGGTATAGATGAAGAACCTGGCATGATTGGTCTTGAGGTCAAATCTGGAGATGCAATTCTATTTACTGAAAATCTACGCCATGGCGGTTTCACCAACCACTCAGAAAAAACCCGTATGACTCTACATGTTGGTTATGGTCCCTTTTGGATGATGTCACAGAATATAGCGACTATGGATGAACCGCTATTTATTAAGCCGGAAACCTGGGCACGTTATGATCAAAACCAACGAGAACTGTTCCAACCTTGGTTGCGGCAAGGTCCAGAATATCAACTTGAATAACTTAAGGAGCGAACGGTTTTTTACACTCCCCTACATTACAAAAAAATATTGGCCAGCCTCCCCCAAGCCCTGATATGATTGGGATTGAGAGATTTGCCCTTGGTTCTAGTTAGTAATACTACAACGAGAGATTGAATAAATGCGTGAACCGTAGATCGGGTCCGATTCTCGGACGAGCACGGCTCGCCCGCTCACGTATCTCACCGGAAAGTTCAAACGGGCTGGTAGCCCCCTCTACTTCTGGAAATTTCGTTGTAGTACTAAGGAGGAAATGATGGAATACTGTAATTTGGGGAACTCTGGATTGCAGGTGTCACGCATCGGTTTGGGGACGGTCCCTTTCGGGACCACTCTGGATAAAAAGACAAGCCAGAGAGTTGTAGACATGTTCTACGATGCCGGTGGTAACCTGTTGGACACGGCAAACTTATATGGAGGAGGAATCTACGGCACACATAGCAGCATGGCAGGCGCGTCGGAGCGGACAGTCGGAAAGGTTATCAAGGGCAAACGGAACCGCTTCATTGTCGCGACCAAAGGTTGTTGGCTGATGGAGGACGAGGTCTGGCCAAATCGTGTCGGACTCTCCCGGACTTATCTGGCAACTCAGATCGAAGCCAGCTTGCAGCGGCTTAATACAGACTACATAGATCTTTACCAATGTCACGGCTGGGACTTCTATACGCCTGTGGAAGAGACTATGCAGGTGCTCGATGATTTTGTCAGGGACGGAAAGATCCGCTATATTGGGGTGAGCAACTGGGATGGGTGGCACGTAGTGAAGGCGAATACATATGCCAAATTCTTGAGCCTGACACCCCTCGTTGCCAACCAGATCTGGTACAATCTCGCGGATCGGGTCGCTGAGAACTCCATCATTCCAGCCTGTCGGAACCAGAACATATCCATTATCGCCTGGAGCCCCCTGGCCCAAGGGTTCCTGACGGGCAGATACCGCCGGGTGCCAAAGGTCCTCCTCCAAACAGCAGATTTGACCTGAAAAAGGACAACGAGAGTACCTCCTGGAAGCGCCTTGCGATTGAGAGGAATTGGGCAACGCTGGACGTTCTTGATCGGATTGCCGAGCGGCATGGAAAGAAAATCGCCAATGTGGCCCTACGGTGGGTACTTCAGGCAGACGTCTGTGATGTTGCGCTTGCGGGATTCTCCCGGCTGGAGCAATTCTCAGACCTTCTCGAAACGCTGAACTTTCAGCTTTCCGATGAGGAGGTGGATGAATTGAGGGAAGTCAGTGAGTTGCCTCATCCTTATCCGAACAATTTCCTTGATCTGTTCTGCCGACGCGAGAGTCCGTTTTATGGCGGACTGCGAGTAAAAAAAGGTTAGGCACAAGGGTAATGGCTTTGCAAAATCGAAAGAACCAACAGATTTTTGTTGAACGGCGCGTGAAAAAGTAGTAAAATCTCAGAAAGTGAGAAAAGTAATGTCAAAAAACCTCTTACCCAATGCAAGTCTTGAGTTGCCCCTGGGCCAGGGTTTGCCCAACAACTGGGCCGACCTGTTGAACCCCTTAACCCTCAACCTCGCGGCGACGGATCAATATCCAAAGGTGCCCGCCGAATTGGTTGACGCGCCGGATGCGCCCGAGGGTCAACATGTCGCCCAGGTCGCTTTCGAGCCGGATGCTCCAGCGCATCTCACGTCGCCGGCCGTCGCCATCGAGCGGGGACGGGTCTATGTCGTCTCCGTTTACGCGCGAAGCGACACCCCTTCGGTGAAACTGTGTTTGTCGCTGTGGACCCGCCCCATGGATTGGCGCCAGCAACCCGATGATGCACCGAGTGACCTTATGCCGCTGACGGAGAAATGGCAGCGCTACGAATTTACGTTTACGGTGGGGATGCACGCACAAATGACTGTGGTGGATTTTCAAGTGACTGGGGACGCCGCCGGACACGCCTGGTTAGACGCCGCGCAATTGGAAACTGGACCGGTGGCAACAGATTACGAGGCGCGGTTTGCTGTCGAGTCAGCATTGTCGGCGCAGGACAAGCGGTTTAACGGGGCGCTGCATCTTCTGGGCGACCCGGTCACGGTTGACGTGGATCTATACAACGCCACCAATCAACCTTGCCGCGATGAACTCGAACTGGTGATTCATGATATCGATGGACGGATGGTAGCAAGTAAATCGTTGGATGAGCCCGTTCCGCCCGGTCGCAGTCATCAGAAGGTTGCTGTCGACCTGGGCCTGGTGGGGGACTTTCGCGCCAATTGCCGTCTACGAAAAGGTCCGGTGACTGATGTGGGTGACTATTCGTTTACCGTCCATCCCGTCATTGGTGAAAACGAGCAGCGCATCCTCGTTTCCGTTGATGGCAAAGCCAGACCGTTGCCAGCCGAGCGAAGCACATTGCCGTGGACGAATCGCAGGGACTGGTACGCGGAGCCGGCCCAGGAACTGACGGTCACAAACGACGGTAGCATCTACGTCTTTGCCGTGGACGGCGCTATCTTGCGGACAACCGATGGCGGCCGCAGTTGGCAAAGCTACGACGCTGGTCCGGGCATCTGCGGTACACCAGCCATGACCGACCAAATCGAGGACGATAGCCTGCGCTCCGCTCCGGATGACATCCTGCGTGGTTCGATGTGCACCATAGGCGTGATGAGCGACGGTATGTTTTTCAATACCGTCAGTGACCAGGCGCGTGATCGGCTGTGGATCAATCGTTCCAACGACCAGGGGCGCAGTTGGCAGCCGGTTTCGTCGATTTCCACCCTGGGCGGGGGGACACAGCGCGGACAGGTGACTGAACTGGCCGACGGAACGCTGATTCTTATGGTCGCGTACAGTGTGCGCGAGGAGTATCCGTGCCTGATCAAAGCATACCTCTCGACCGATCACGCTCGCACCTGGACCGGCTACCCGGTTGCGCCGGGTGGCGAGCCGTTCGTGCGTCAGCTTCAATCGGGGCGGCTGCTTGCCGTGCTGCGCCACAGCGTCAGCGCCGGAGCCGAACATGTTGATTTGTATCTGCAGAGCGACAAATATCGCCAACCGTGGCAGCGGGCGAGTGGGAATCTCAAACTGAGCAATTACAAGAAGAACCTGATCCTCGTAGATTCGGATGACAGCGGCAAAACGTGGCACAACGCGCGGGAAGCCACCTGCGGCTTCGACGAGATGCACGGCATGGCGGTCGATTTGCCCGACGAGCGCGTCGTGTTGTTCTATGTACACCGCGTGCCTCGGGCGTACGGCGGCGAGCGGGCGAAGATCAGCCGCGACGGCGGCAACACCTGGGCCCCGGAGCTTTACCACCTGAACACCACCCCCGCGCGCCCGGGTTACTCGGCGAGTTGCGTCCTGCCAGCGCATCTGGCCGATGGCAAGCCGGGGATGATCCTAACGATCATTGGCCAGCGCGCCATGGAAGATCATCCAGCGAAAATGTCTGCCGTGCGCTGGCGCCCACTGGGGTGAAACCGAAGGGGAGGACCAGGGGGATTTTCAACCTGACAAACAGGCGAATGGGCGAATCAGTGGAAATAATACCAATTCTGATAAAGAGTCACGCATTGTTGAAACGAGGGAGCGAGCGGGCAAGCAGAAGAAGAAAGTGAGCAAGTGAGAGTGTCAAGCTGTCGCTTCTCACTTTCCCACTTTCTCACCTGCCTATTGTCTCTTCTTCCCTCACTTTCTCATTATTTCTGCGCTTTCTGTCCGAATCGTGCGACAAAATTATTCAGAAACGGTACTGATGGGCTCATGAATTTATTCGGTTGATTGCTGATCTTTTCGTCTACTATGTTGGAATGCCTGCCATATCGAATCACTGTGAAACGCTGCAAACGAATAGGGAGAATAAACAATGAAAACGCTCAACCAATCTAACAAGTATTGCATTCCCATATCGATTTTGCTTCTGGTTGCATTCTTTCTCACAGGTTGTGCCACCTTAAACGAGGCACAACAGCAAAAACAGGAGCGAACCAAACAAAAGCAACAAAAGCGCTATATGACATTTGAACGTCCAACTTCTAGGATCGAAGCGTCTCCTGATGGCTTAAAGATTGAGAGTAAGCATTACACCTTGACCTTTGCCAATGATCTGCTGAAACACGAAGACTTCAATGAAGCCCAAGAACGCCAAAGTATGGGGCAAGGGGCGCTGCTGTTTATGGAGAGCCTCTACGATTTTGTTCACAACATCTTCGGTTTTGAACCCAATCACCGGCTGAAAGTGAAGCTTCATCGGGTCTACCAGGGAACCACGCAACTTGCAACAACGGCAACGCAATCCAGAACAATCTATCAAAATGGCGAATATCTAACAATTGTTGAGGGCATCGAAATGGATTTCCCGCTTGCGATGTTCAACCAGCGAGATGTCCGGGCGCATGAACTAACCCACGCTTTCACAAATATCTATCTTCTGCCTACATGGTTCGCGGAAGGGATCGCTGTTTTGGTGCAAGTCGAATATGCAAAGGGAAGAAGCCACCGTAAGATCGATCTCCATGATCAATTGAAGACCGATCTTGATGGTATCAATGCCGTTCAAAATTGGAAGGGACATTTTGCCATTGATGGACTGACTCAATGGCGGTATAGCTATTCTTACTCAATTGTCTCGGAATTGAAAATGCGCTTCGGCAAAAAGTTTTACCCGAAAGTATTTCGTTTAATCGAAGCAGATCATCTACATCAAAGGCTACCAGGCCAAATGACCACCAGCTTCCTGGTTTACTACTTGAGTCAAGCTGCAGGTCAGGATCTTGTCCCGTTTTTTGAAGAACTTCAATTCAAACTTCGCCGTTTAACTAAATCGGAAATCGTGTCAATCATCAAACAAGCAAACCAGCAGCAAAATAGGAGGTAAGATTAAATGAAATTTCAATCAACCGCCACCTATCTCTTTCTTTCGTTCAGCATCGTTTCATCGTATGGGTGTGCAGCGATTCAAGGTTTCTCCGCCGGACAAGAGTGGAGTGAAAACTACGCCCTTATTGAAGGAGCACAAGCCAATGATCCGGCAGTCATTGATGGAAATGTCAGAACGATTGGGCAATCCCAGCAGGTCGAGATCTCAGCGGATGTCGTTCAAAGTCACCACGCATCCTCTGAGTCGGTCGTGCTCCTTCCCGAGCCCAAATCCATCCATCGTGTTGTGGTTCGTTCCTCCAACCTTGAGGCGTTTGATATATGGGTGACTGACAACCAGGGAAGGTGGGATCGGGTTAAGGAGATTAAAAACACTAAAAATCAGGTCAGCGATGTCCGACTCGGTCGAGCCGTTCATACCGCTGGTGTCAAGATCCGGATCCGTCGCACCTCAGATGATGCTCAACAGCGGCACAAGAACGTCCGACGTGTGCGTCAATTCAGGGTCTATACCGGAAACGTTCGCGCCCTTGCGCAAATCGCTGAAATTGAACTGTACGGATTCGTCTCCAAAGATGACAAAGCAAATACACTTTCTCAGAAAGAACGGGACGAGAAGGAACTTGATGAATTGTTGGAGTTTTAGGCAGGGCGGATCAATTTCCCGATGGATGCCAATCTTTGGATCGGGATGCTTCGCATCGTGGATTCTCGGTGCGAAGCATCGGAACTTCGGGAGTTTTGCGATTCTCCCCTTCCCCCCAAAGTTTCAGAGGCGGACAGGTGGCGACAAAACCAGAGACGCCTCATTCCCAAACTCCTGCTTGGGAACCGGTGTTGGCGAAGTTCCGCTTCGCAGTGGGGAAGTAGAGCTTCCTGAATGGCGTTCCGAAAACATGAGTTTCGGAACGAGCAGGAATGCCTGCTCACCCAACGTGTCCGTCCTTGAACCCCAAAGTTAGGAGAATTGAGGAGGGCGAGCCACCAGTGAATCTGCCCCGATTATCTCTCATACAAAGTCAAGATAGAATCCGCGCGAGAAAACTTCATCCTTCAAGGGCGGAGATGGATTGCGAACTTTAGGCACTTTTCAACTATGCGTATTCTTCACACATCGGATTGGCACCTCGGGCATCGTCTCTACGAGCGGAATCGCATTGATGAACACCGCCAATTCCTGGATTGGTTATTCACAGCGATTAGAGAACATGCGGTTGATGTCCTACTTGTTGCGGGAGACATCTTTGATACCGCGCTGCCATCTTCTGAAGCAACAGATCTCTACTATCAATTTCTCTTTCGGCTATATCGTGAGACGAACACGCAAGCTGTAATTACCGCCGGCAACCACGATTCTCCCATGCGCCTGGCGGCTCCGCGACAGTTTCTCAAAATGGGACGGATTCACGTCGTCGGAGAAATTGATTCGGCGTTAGAAGCGTGTGTCATTGTGCTTCACACCGGTGAATCAGCCGGCGCCATTGCCGCTGTCCCCTATCTGTCTGAAAACGAAATCCTACCCCATGTCTCGCTTGAGAAGGAAATCGAAAAAACAGAACGCTACCGGGAGGCGATGAAGCGACTCTGGCAGCGGTGCGTTGAGCGGATGCCGGAGGAAATACCGAAGATCCTGATGGGACATCTCGTCGTCGCGGGTGGTGAGGAGAGTGGATCTGAGCGAACCATCCAGATTGGCGGGGCAACAGCAGTACGCGCCGGCGATTTGCCGGCGGGGGTGGATTATGTGGCGTTGGGGCATTTGCATCGTCCACAAGCGATCAGTGGAGCGAACTATCCGATTCGATACGCAGGCTCCCCGCTGCCGATGACCTTCCAAGAAGCCTTGCATGACAAGAAAGCGTATCTGCTCGATCTCGGCAAATCGGGCGATGATCGATTGACCGAGATTACCATTCCGGTCTTCAAAGAACTATGTCAAGTGAGTGGGAACTACGATCAGGTGATATTCCAGGCGGAGGCGGCAAATCAAGATTGGAACGGGAAATATATTGAGGTGCAACTGACACTCGATGAGCCACACATTGGAGTGGGCGATGAAATTCGAGAGATTTTCAGTAGGCGCGGCGGCGATGTTCTATTAGTTGAAGTTCAACTCGTTGAGCAACAGCGGGAAATAGATCTGTCTGCGGAGGATATTTCCGTGAAACCACCTGAAGCGATCTTTGCTGAGTTTTATCGAGCGAAGTACGGTGAAGAAGACGAAGATGATGAGCATTTTGCGGAAGCCATGGAGACTTTCAAAGAACTGGCAAATGTCGTATCAACACAAACCGATGAAGAAGATCAATGAGGAACTGAGGAAATAAGTTCATGGGTTCATATACTGCAAAAGGGCATAAATGACGCTTTTGTATTTTGAATCCTGAATCTTGCATCTGCGATGGATACCAGATTCAAGGTGCAGGATACAGGACGCCGGTGATGTAAGTCATAACCTGTTGCGGTATAGGTTTGTTCAGTTGTTACATATCAACGAAGAGTTCTATTCTGATGAAGTTACTCAAATTGCGGCTCAAGAATCTGAACAGTTTCCGGCAAGAGGTCAATCTCGATTTCGACAGTGCGCCGATGAACGAAACGTCGCTTCTGGCAATCACCGGGCCGACTGGATCTGGCAAGACAACCCTGCTCGATGCGCTGTGTGTCGCCCTTTACAACAAGACGCCGCGCTTATCGGGTGTCGGCGCCCAGAATCCTGGGAACCTCTTGAGCCAGGGGAAAACAGAAGGATTTGCCGAAGTCTTTTTTGAAGCGGATGGAACCCGTTATCTCACCGAGTGGTCTGTCAAGCGAAACCGAAAAGGCGAACTCAAACAAGAGGCGAAGCTGATTAATACGGACACAGGAGTAGTGGTCACCGATCGACTGTCCTCGCGGAGTAGGTCTAACGACACCCATGAGATGTCTGTGAGTGGTGCCGTGCAGACAATCCTGGGGTTGGACTTTGACGCCTTCAGTCGTTCAGTGATGTTGGCGCAGGGACAGTTTGCCGCGTTTTTGAAAGCGAAGGCGGAGGAGCGGCGGACAATTCTGGAGGCGACAACTGGCATCGGAATGTATGATACCCTCAAAAAGACGCTAAACGAAAAGGTCAATGCTGTCAAGCGGGAATATGAACAGGTAGAAGCGGCGTTCAACGCTATCCCCGCTACAAGTCAGGAAGAGATTCACCAGGTCCAGGTTCAGATTGGAGAATTGGACACCAAGTACCGCTCACTGCAACAGAAACGGCGGGAAATTATGGAGCAGAAAGATGCAGAATCTCAGCGGGCTCGAGCTTATAAGCAACTGACGGAAGCAGAAGAACGCCAAAGGAAACTCCTGAGTCAGAGGACTGAAATGGACGAGGTTCAGGCGGAACTTGATGCGGCTCGCCGTGCCGCCGATTTGCGCCTGGAGCGACAGACGTTTGACACAGAGAAAGAAGCGCTTCAAGCGGCAGAAACCACTCTTGCTGAAACACAGTGTGGGTTGAATGAAGCGCAAAGTGATTATGACGAAAGCCAAAAAAAGTTCATTGAGATCGAAGCGCAGTATCAATCGGCAGCGTTTGAACGCAGCGCCAAGATCCCAGCGTTTAACAGAGCCCGTGATAAAGAAATTCGAGCGCAAGCACAATTCGATGAAGCGGAGAAGCGAAAAGCGGAACTGCAAACGGTTGAAAAGGCAGTTGACCAACTCACGAGGCATTTAGGGTCACAACAGGAAGACAAAGCGAAGTTGGAGGAACAGATCGAATTGGATCGAAGGTTCTTGGACGCGCACCCACTTCCAGCGGATAGCGATCAGTGCCTCGTTGACGCGAAGACGATCCTTGTGACGCTTCACGGAGGAGCCAGTTCCCACCGTGAAAAGTCAAAGGCGCAGGAAGAACGGGGTTCGAAAAGTGTGCAGTTACGGCGCAAATCTGAAGATTTAGAGGGAGAACGGATTAAACTGCTTGAGAAAAAGGAGAGTGCCGATGCCGCTTTGATACAGGCAGAAGCTGAATTGAATGCGCTGTTAGCTGGAGGAGACGCGGATCACTGGGGACATCAGAAGGAGGACGCGCAACGGCTGCAACCAATAGCACGGGAATACGAGGACGCCGTGCGTCGCCGCCGCGCAGCACAGGAAAAATTAGATCCGGTGCGTGAAGCCCTCAATTCAGCGGAAGTCGAGTTTGCCGATCTCAGTCAGACGTTGGAATCGCAAACGAAAGACGTTGCGCTTGCAGAGGAGAAGGTGAAGCGGTATGAAGCCGAGGAAAAATACGCGCTGATGGCGAATCATGTGATTGCTTTGCGGGAAGATCTGCAGGCCGGTCAGCCATGTCTGGTATGCGGGGCGACGGAGCATCCGTGGACAGAGAAGGAGGAGCTGGAAGGCGAAAAACAGATCGAATTGGCTCAACGAAATCTCGCCGAAGCCAAGGCAGCGTTGCAAATCCATCAAAATCATCTCAGCGATTTGCAAGGGAAGAGTGCGCGTGCAGAGGTCAATAACGCGAATTTGGAACGTCGGCTCAATGACCTGCGCGAGACCATTGAAGCGCTGGAGGGAGACATTGCATCCACCCAGGCGAAGTGGCAGGAGATTTCTCCGGACACTGAGATTTCATCGCAAATGACCCAGGAGATGATTAACGAGGCCGACGCATATATCCAAAACCTTCATAAAGCGAAGACCGCATATACAGATGCATCGCACCAGGGTAAACTCATTGAGCAGCGCCTAAATAGCCATGATCGAGAAATTCAATCTGTAAAGGCGAACTTAGCGGAGATCGAAGGGCAGCGGCAGGAAATCGATAGCGATCTGGCCGCCTTAAATCGTGAAATCGAAGAAATGGAGGCGCAATTCTGGGAGACATTACCCGATGGCTTTCATGGAGAAAAACCGGGCGACGCACTTGAGCAATTTGAAGAACAGATCAACGCTGTCAGGGCGTGCGAAAAGCGTCGGAATGACAAGATGTCTCTACTGCATCAACTCAGCGACGGAATTGAGAGCAACCTCAACCAACTGGAATCTGAGGGGCGTCGAAAAGCAGAAGTTGAAGCAAAAATTGCCCGTTATCAAGCAGAAGGTAACAGGTTGTTCACCTCTGCGCATGAGAAAACGGGCGGACTTACAGCGGACGAAGCGATACAGAAGCTAGAGCGGGATTTGCAGGACAAAACCGAGGGTCGGGAACTCACGCAGCGTACCTTTCATGAAACGCGAAACCTGTTGACGCAGGCACAGTCTAAATTAGACAATGCAAATTCACACTTTGATGTGTGCCGTCAAAAGTTCAGTGCAGCGCAGCGCGCCTACTTAGACGCCCTGGAAAATGCAGGATTTGTTTCGCCAGAGGAACATGAGCGGGCGTTTCGCGATGAATCGTGGCTGGCAGCCAATGAAGCGGGGATGCAACAGTATCAGAGAGACCTGTACGCAACGGAGTCGGAGGTTGCAGTACATCGAGCAATCTTCGTCGATTCGCTGTTCGATCCGGAGGCGATGAATCGACTTCAGGATGCCGAACAGGAGATCGATGATCAGATCGATTCAATCACTCAGGAAATTGGCGGGTTGCGAGAGAAGCAGCAAAAGTTACAGGCAGAGCTCAAGCAGCGCGAAGCGCGAGGGCATGTGTTAGAGAAAGTGCGTCGGGAGAAAGAGAGCTGGGAACGTCTGCAGGAATGCATCCCCGAAAACAGTTTGCGTGATTTCGCATTAGAGCGCATGTTTGACCTGATGATTCGTTTGGCGAACAAGCAGTTGGACGATCTGACCCACCGTTACGAACTGAAGGTGAAGGGCATGCGGGACATGGTTGTGATTGACAAGTGGAATGCGAACGAAGAGCGACCTGTCGAAACGCTGTCAGGTGGGGAGTCGTTCTTGACAAGCCTTGCGCTCGCGCTTGCGCTTTCGGAAATGAGCCGGGGGCGCACCCAACTCAACTCACTTTTCCTCGATGAAGGGTTCGGCACTCTTGATAGCCAAACGCTCGATATTGCGATTTCCGCGCTGGAAGGATTGCGGTTTTCGGGCAAAAGCGTTTTTGTCATCAGCCACGTCGAAGAACTAACGCGACGTATTCCTGTCCGGATTGCCGTCGAAAAAACGGGCAATGGGAGTTCACAAGTTAAGATACAACAGTGACGCAGGCCTGACCGGATGAGCGAGCGAATCAAACCACATACCTTTTTAATCATGGCGATGAGTCTTGACGGCAAGATTTCCACACGCGATGGTGCAGGCCCTCGATTTGCCAGCAAGGCGGATCAGACCAGGCTCCGCGAGATTCGGACGCAAGCCGACGCAATCCTTGTCGGGGCGGGAACAATTATCGCCGACGATCCGACATTTACTGAGCGTGGAAGGTACAGAGAGTTACGGCTTCAACGGAGCCTGACGCCTAACCCGATCAAGGCGGTTGTCAGTGGAAGTGGAAGCGTCCCCGAAACCGCAAGAATGTTCAAGCCAAATGACGCGCCGGCATTGGTTTTTACAACAGAGCGAATCCCCCGCGCCCGGTTAGAGCGATTACGACAAGTCGCTGAAGTCCACCTCGTTGGCGAAACAGAAGTTGATTTTCTGCGTGTCATTGAGATTCTGAGGGAGGCGTATGGAGTCAAACAACTGCTAATCGAGGGAGGCGGTCAGGTGAATTTCGACCTGTTTCGCGCTGGGTTAATTGATGAGGTGTATCTCACTTTGTGCCCGAAAATCATTGGCGGACGAGATGTGCCGACAATTGTTAAGGGAGATGGATTCGATTTTCTCAAGATGGTTGACCTAGAGCTACTAGACCACCGCGTTATTGAGAACGAGATCTTTCTGCATTATCGCGTTCGCGGGGGTTGAAGTTTCTGTACAGGAGGAGAAATCCCAATGAGATATGTTTGCAAAATCTGTGAAGTATGCCTATTCTACCAGCGATAATGGCGACTTCTGAAACATCATCGAATCACCACCTAACAAAATTTACTTGGAAAGCAGGCGAAATTCTGTTAAAATTACAGACTAGGTTCGGTATCCGCGAAAGATAAAGACAACCACACAAACCAAAAAGGTAGGGACAATAGCGTATTGCAAAACCGAGAATCCTTGAAAATACCAATACAAAGCAACACGGAAGCGCAGGCACTTTTAGGGCAAGCAGATGTTTTCCTGAAGATTGTTGAAGAGAACTTTAACGTTAAAGTTCTCTTAAAAAGTGAAGGCTTGGAAGTTATTGGCGAGAACTTTGACGACGTTCACCGTGTTGCGAGAACATTTGAATCCTTACTCCACCTGATTCGAGGTGGGCAGTCCATCAATGCGAACGATGTCAAATATGCGATTCGGATTTCCAAAGGCAATAAGCCTGTTCAGTTGGAAAAAGCAATCGGTGAATCAATCTCGGTATTTTCCAAACGTGGTGTCGTGCGTCCGAAAACCCCCGGTCAGAAACGCTATGTGGAAGCAATAAAAACGCATGACCTTGTATTTGGGATTGGTCCCGCAGGAACCGGAAAAACCTACCTCGCAATGGCAATGGCGGTTTCCGCCTTGAAAAGTGGACAAGTGGGCCGAATCATTCTGACCCGTCCCGCGGTGGAAGCCGGCGAAAGGCTCGGTTTTTTGCCCGGTGATATTGAAGCCAAAATTAACCCCTATCTGCGTCCTTTATATGATGCCCTTTACGATATGATCCCTCCAGAATCCCTTGAACGTTATGTGGAGCGTAATGTGATCGAAGTCGCTCCGATTGCCTTTATGCGCGGACGCACACTGAATAACTCGTTTGTTGTCCTTGATGAGGCGCAAAACGCAACGATTGAACAGATGAAGATGTTCCTCACACGGCTTGGATTTGACTCCAAGGCCGTGATCACTGGAGACATCACCCAGACTGACTTACCATCCGATACGACGTCGGGGCTTGTGGATGCCCGGTCCATTCTTTCTGACGTTAAAGAGATCGCGTTCATTTACTTTTCAAGGGAAGATGTTGTGCGACATGAGCTTGTGCAACGGATTATTGAAGCCTATGAGGAGCGAGACACCCATCAATCTAGAAAGACGAAGAGTTCCAACTCAAGTAAACAACAGACTTAGAGCCTATCTAAAATGTTCTAAAGTGTTCTAAAGTGTTCTAAAGTTGAAAAACAAGATGCACTTTCTCCCTATCTTCTCTGATAAATCAGAAAGTGGGAAAGGGAGAAAGTGAGATTTAATCTTCTTCTCACTTTCACACCTTCACACTTTTCCCCTTGTGCGTTGACTCACCTTAATGGGTGGTCTTAATTTTGGGGAGTATTATACACTTTAGCATACTTGTCCAAACTTTACTCGCACAGACCCTCAAAAAATTCCCGCTAAACTTTGCCATCTGCCGACATCATTTTTTTATTGCATTGTCCTAACAGCCCATTTGCTCACCCCAAGCGTGAGTTAGAATAGCCCATCGTGAAGGCGATGTCTGCCAATGATTCTCATTAGCAATAAATCTCAAAATATCGATTTTGATGAAGCAATCATCTATAATGCTACGTTGGCTACGTTAAAAGTACACGATTCGGTGGATTGCGAAGTGAGTATCCTCCTGACAGATGACGCTGAGATTCAAGCGCTCAATTGTCAATACCGCGGTATCAATACGCCGACTGATGTGTTAGCCTTTGCGATGCGAGAAGGCATCGGTGAGGCGCTGAACCCCCAACTGCTTGGCGATTTGGTTATCTCTGTCCCGACCGCCCAACGTCAATCAAGCGTCCATGAGCATCCACTCGGTATGGAGCTTGCCTTACTGGCTGTACACGGTACACTTCATCTTCTCGGTTATGAGCACCAAACCCTAGAGGAAGCTGAAATCATGTTCGAGAAACAAGAAGCGGCGCTTCGCCTGATTTAACGTTTCGCAAAGTCTCTTCTGGCTCACAGGTAGCATCTCGGGAGTGTGATCCCACGTTTGGACAATATAGAGATTATTAAACTGGTTAGCTTGGTTGTTTTGTCAATCCTCACAGGGTTGTTTTCCGCTGTGGAGGTGCTGCTCAACCGACTGACCCGGCATGAAATTCTGAATATAGCGGAAGCGGGGGGCACACAGCATGAGATTTTGACCTCTCTACTGCGCTACCCACAGAGATCTTCTGCGACGATTATCGTTGCCAAGAGCGTATTAATCGTCTGTATTGTCGTTTTGCTGCTCTCCTTGTTCGATTTCGATTCTCTGAGAGATTGGATGATTAGTGCCCTCCTTGCAATCCTCCTCATTGTCGTTGTGACTGAGCTCATCCCCAAAAATTATGTACAGGGCAGATCTGAAAACTCAACAATCTCCGCCCTCCGTTTTCTGCGAATTGTCTATTGGGTCCTATATCCCCTTATCAAATCGTTGTCCCTGCTTGGATATCTTGGCGTTCGGATTTTGGGGGGAAAAGTCCGATCTGAACAAGATAGCAATATATCACCGGAAGACCTTGAAGCATTGGCCAACGTCGGTGATAGCCAAGAGATTTTAGAAGAGGAAGAGCGAGAAATGATCTCCCGCATCCTCGACCTTCCCGATAAAGTTGCCCGCGAGATTATGATTCCCCGAACCGATATGGCCTGCCTCGATGTTTCTGCTCCAAAAGAGGTCGTTCTCAAAACAGCAATTGAGTCACGGCATTCGCGCATTCCAGTGTATGAAGAGCAAATCGATCGCATCATCGGCATCCTCCATGTGAAGGATCTGTTAGATTATTGGGCTGAAGGCAAGTCCCTCGATCTGAGGTCGCTTATCGCAGATCGTACCCCTTTTTTCACGCCAGAGAGCAAAAAAATATCGGACCTCTTCCAAGAGCTACGGGCAAATAAGCAGCACATGGCGATCGTTGTTGATGAGTACGGAGGCACAGCGGGAATCGTTACACTGGAAGATATTATTGAGGAGATTGTTGGCGAAATTCAGGATGAGTATGATTTTGATGAACAAGAGGAGTGGATTGCCCTCGAGGAAAATGTCTATTCGATTGATGCACGGATGAGTCTTATTGATTTCAATGAACGGCTCGGCACACAGATTGAATCAGAAAATGTAGACACTATCGGTGGATTTATATTCGATTATCTTGGAAAAGTTCCCGAGCAGGACAGCCAATTCTCTTACCACGGTTTGGAGTTCACGATAGTAGAAGCAGATGAACGTCGGATTCATCGCATCCGGATTCAGACTCCCGCGGATACAAACAGTGAATCATCTCAGGCTTAACTTGCTAATGTCGCCCGCTTATTCAGGATTTTCAGGATGGAAGGATTAACAGGATTTTTGTCGGCTTTGTTGATTTGATGACAAGTGGCGGAGATTCGATGGATAAAGGCTTCTGGACGGTTTTGCCAATTTGTTTTCAGAAGTGAAGAGGGAGACAAAATGAAGATACGATTTCGTAGGGGCGTGGTTACCGCGCCCGTACTCGCGATGTGCTTGGGGCTTATCTGGTTCTGGGGGATGGCGGTGGCAGCGGCAGAGACGCCTCAGCAGATTGCGAAACGTGCGTTGGATGTGACGGTGCTCTTGGTTATGGCGGATGCGAATGGGCAGCCGCTTGGGGTGGGGAGCGGTTTCTTTGTGCGAACCAACCAAATCGCGACCAACTTCCACGTGATTGAGGGTGCAGCACGAGGCGCCGCAAAGCGCGTGGGTCAGAAAATGGAGTACACCATCGAAGGCTTCACCGCGCTGGATGAAAAACACGATTTGGCGATTTTACAGGTGTCGGTTTCTGGTGTCCAGCCGCTTCCCCTCGGCGACAGCGACGCGGTTGAGATTGGGGATACGGTTTATGTCGCAGGCAACCCGAAGGGATATTTGGAGGGGACATTCTCGGATGGCATTATCAGTGGGATTCGAGGGGATTCGACCGACAAACGGCTCCAGATGACGGCGCCGATTTCTCCGGGGAGCAGTGGCGGGCCCGTGCTAAACGGGGTGGGTGAGGTGATAGGCGTTTCTGTGATGACGATTGAAGGTGGTCAGAATCTCAATTTCGCCATCCCTTCCAACGATCTCAAGGCACTCGTCGCTCGATTGGTGCCCGCGAAACCGTTGTCGAAAGGGAAACAATCGATATCTGCCGATACCTACTTCATTCGAGGCTATGTAAACGGCGAGCTAGGTGACTATAAGGGTGCCATCGCAGCCTATACTCAGGCAATCCGCCTCAAACCCGATTATGCCGTTGCCTACATCGGTCGGGGCTTGGCGAAGGCTAGGTTAGGACAATACGTCGCCGCTATCTCCGACTATGATACCACTATCCGTCTCAAACCCGATTATGTCGATGCCTACAACAATCGGGGATTGGCGAAGAACAATCTAGGTCAACACTTCGCCGCTATCACCGACTATGACACCGCTATCCGTCTCAAACCCGATTATGCCGAAGCCTACTACAATCGGGGCTTGGCGAAGGCTAAGTTAGGCCAACACTTTGCCGCTATCGCCGACTTTGACACCGCTATCCGCCTCAAACCCGATGATGCCAAAGCCTACTACAATCGGGGCTGGATGAAGGCTAAGTTAGGCCAACACGTCGCCGCTATCGCTGATTATGACACCGCTATACGACTCGAACCCGATGATGCCAATGCCTACGGCAATCGGGGCTTGGCGAAGGTGCCCTTAGGACAATACGTCGCCGCCATTGCAGATTGTGACACCGCTATCCGCCTCAAACCCGATGATGCCAATGCCTACTGCGGTCGGGGCTTGGCGAAGTACTGTCTGGGTCGCACCTGGGAGGCGAAGCGGGATTTCCAAACGGCGTTGAGACTCGCGGAACGGGCGGGGGATGAGGGGCTCAAAGCCAGAATTGAGTCTACGATTCGAGACTTCTACTAAAGGAAAGGGGGATCATGGTGAGAAGGCAGGGGCGGGAGATTCGGCGGTTGCCGTCGTTTGGTGTTCGGTATCATGTACGGCGGACGATGCGTCGACGTCAAAGGCGGGCGGCGTTGCTAATCGCGCTGATTTTGCATCTGATTGGGGCGTTTTTTCTGATCCAGCAGATTCGGCAGGAGATTGTGGATGATGATGCAATCTATGTGGAGTGGGTTGAAATGCCGAAGGAGAAGCGGCCAGTGGTGAAGCGACAAATTGTGAGGTCAGTGGAGGCGCCTGCTACGACGGAGTCGGTGTTCCGACGGGCGAGCACGGTCGCGTCGGTGCGAGTGGAGAGAGACCTGTCTGCGCCGCCGCCGTTGGCGGTGAATGCGTTGGAGAATCTACCCGTGGTCACGGATAAGAGTGACCTGACAGGCGGGCAAGCGGAAGCATCATCTGATGTGCAAGGTGGCACAGAGGCAACGCGCACAGACGGGTCAGGTTCGGAGCGGACTATCCGTCCGTCTGGGCAGGGGAGTGGGTTCGATGCGTTTCGGAAAGAGGACAGTGGGGCGAATGAATCATCGCCGACGATGGTCGAACATGATCTATCGACGCGTGTCGATGAGGCGGTGTTAGGCGGAGTGCTTGAGGGGACCGCGCAGGAGCCGCGTGGGCATATTCGCTTGATTCGGCTGAAACATTCGCTTTCCGATTGGTGGCAGGACCCGACAGCGATCCCTTCGTTTGCGAAGTGGTTGCGGGAGAATACGCAGCTACGAGCAGATATGACATTTGCGGGGGGGAGTCTCCGGTTGACAGATAATCGGATACATCAAGCGCCACTGGTGATTATGACAGGGCATGATAAGGATATCACCGTAGGGCGTGCACTGAGTCGGGGTGGGCCACTGTCAGAGGGGTTTACTGCGACGGAACGGATGGCGTTGCGGAAGTATATCATTGAACGGGGGGGGATGCTATTCTTCGATGACTGCGGGTTTAATGGCTTGTTTGCAGCGACCATCGCTAATGAGCTACGCCTGACTTTTCCTGAGTATCCGTTGACAAGTATTCCGCATACGCATGAGCTTTATACGATCTATTATCAGTTACCTCGACCGCCGACGGGGGGAGATGTGTTCTGGCATTCTGAGAATAAGGCGCAACAGTCTAAATATAAGTATCAGAAAGGTATCACCATCGGGCGACGGCTTCGGGTCGTCTATAATCGGAAAGATTATCTCTGTGCAATGGAGACAGCGGAAATTGAGAGTCGGACAATGTTGCGGATGCGTCGGTCGACAGATGTGCATCGGTTTATGACGAATCTGCTGATTTATACGATGCGGTATGGGGGGAATACGGATCGGTCGGGATATAAGCCGTAGGGGGGGAAGTTGTCTGAATCAGGATTTTAGGATTAACAGGATTAAAGAACAAGCGGGGGGATCTCGCCCAAACGGATAAGGAGAGTATCAATCGAAACCGCAAAGCGAGAAAAAAGAGGAAAGGAGGCTTGACAGATTCTTCCACGTATGATAAAATCACAAATACGAATGCCTGATTATTGGCACAGTCGGGGCGTAGCGCAGTCCGGTTAGCGCGTTCCGATGGCTCGGAAAGGTCGAAGATTCAAATCCTCTCGCCCTGATAGATTCACTTGGATCAATATTTGATGTTCTATGTTTATATTCTTCAAAGCCTGAGAAAGATGGGAGTTACTATATTGGGCAGACTCACAATGTATCTAGTAGCCTTGAACGCCATAATGGTCGGCGGTGGTTAGCGACTCGATCCAAGGCTCCGTGGGAATTGGTTTATACCGAGTCATTTTCAACAAGGAGTCAAGCGGTCAGACGGGAGCGAGAAATAAAAAATTGGAAAAGTCGTCAAGCCATCGAAGTGTTGTTGAGTAATAATGACGGGGCGTAGCGCAGTCCGGTTAGCGCGCGTGCTTCGGGAGCACGAGGTCGGAGGTTCAAATCCTCTCGCCCCGATATTTTATTTACTTCGGATTCATCAACGGACCTTGCAGGAGGGTCGTAGCGGAGTTTGGTTAGCATGTTCCGATAGGATCGGAAAGGTCAGCGGTTCAACTCTTTTCGCCCGAATTATTTTTATGGGACAATAGAACGATGAATTTACCATGTCCTCATTTCATCGTTCCATTGTCCCATTTTATTATGGAGGAAAAATGCCGGTTCAAAAAACGCAGGCGATTGTCATCCGCTCATTTCCATTGGGTGAGTTCGACAAAATCATCACGTTTTACACGGCTGACTTTGGCAAGATCCAGGCAGTTGCGCGTCGTATCAGGCGTCCAAAGAGTCGTTTCGGAGGCAGCCTAGAGCTGCTCAATCTCGGCACGCTTGTGTTCTTTGAACGCCCGAACAAAGACCTCCACGCTATTAATGACTTTGATCTGATTGACGCCTTTGACGCAATCAAAGCGGACTTTGACCGGACCATTTATGGCTGTTATTTGGCAGAGTTGGTTAATGCAACGGAGCTGGCAGGGCAGGCGGCAAACCAAAGCGTATTTCATCTGCTGCGATACGCATTTGAAACCTTAACGCAGATTGACGATGTCCCTTTGTTAGCGCGTGCTTTTGAACTACAATTTCTGGGTCTAGCAGGCTACGCGCCTCAACTCTGGCGTTGCGTTGTTTGTATGGAGGCATTCCGCGGTCCAACGATGCACTTTAGTTCACGCCTTGGTGGCTTACTGTGCGCAAATTGTGAGGGGCAAGATACAAAGGCAAGATCGATGTCATGCGGGAGTTGTGAACTGATGAAGCAGTTACAAAAATTCGATTTGTCCTATCTACACCGTTTTCGTGCCTCCGATCTCAACCACCGTGAACTCCAGTTTGTCCTTTCAAACTTCATCTCCTATCATACCGAACGCACTTTGAAAAGCCTCGAATTTATTAATAATCTAAAGGCATGAGGGGTGGAATCGGAGTAAGGATAATCCATCTTTCACGACATCAGCGACCCTGATGTGATTGGGCATATTCAGCGGGTTGGGATGACGGTATATGAGCAGGAGGCTCATGTTAAGGAATCGTGCAACAGAAACCGAGTTTTTTCTTGAAAACTCGGTTTCTCTTCGCGCTTTGTACTTTCTTTTTACACGAGCCAGACAGAATTGGCAGGTTGAGCCTAAGCGAAATCCCGATGCAATCGGGGAAGATATATGATGGCTGAAAAGTTTTTGTATGATGACCTAGATTCCTTCTCTAGACTCGGCGGATTACAAAAAGAAATTCCCGATGGCCTCAAAGACAACCTAAACCCCGCGTTTGAACTCCGTCCCTATCAGGAAGAAGCCTTCGCCCGTTTCTTTCACTGCCTCAACAACGACTTTCCGGGGGTGGAAAAACCCCTGCATCTTCTGTTCAATATGGCGACCGGCAGCGGCAAAACGCTCATCATGGCGGGCTTGATTCTCTACCTCTATGAAAAAGGCTATCGAAACTTTCTCTTCTTCGTCAACTCTACCAATATCATCGAAAAGACAAAGGACAATTTCCTCAATCCCCTGTCCTCCAAATACCTCTTCAATGAAACCATCCACTTCGGGGCGGTTCGCGTTGCCGTGACCCCGGTCCCCAATTTTGAAGGCGTCAACGAAAAAGACATCAATATCTGTTTCACCACCATTCAAAAGCTCCATTCCGATCTGACGACGCAGAAAGAAAATGCCTTAACGTACGAGGATTTTAGAGACAAAAAGATCGTACTCTTAGCTGATGAGGCGCATCATATCAATACCAGTACAAAAGCTGGACAGCAATTGCTGATTAGCTGGGAACATACGGTGGAGCGCATCTTTGGTCAAAATCAAGACAATCTGCTGCTTGAATTTACCGCCACCCTAGATTATACCCATCGCAGCCTTGTCGATAAATACCGCAACAAGGTATTATATAAGTATGACCTGCGGCAGTTCCGCAATGACGGCTATTCCAAGGACGTCTATATCGTTCAGGCGGATTTTGAGGAAAAAGACCGCATCATACAGGCGCTTATTCTCAACCAGTATAAACAGGAAGTGGCGGCGAAATATCAGATTAACCTCAAACCGGTGATTCTGTTCAAGGCACAGCGCACAATTGAACAGTCGAAAACGAACAAAGCGGACTTTCATAAACTCATTGATAGTCTTACGGCAGCGCACATTGCGAGCATCCGCCGATCGAATATTCCGCTTGTTCAACAGGCGTTTCAATTCTTTGACGACAACAACATCAGCGACGAGCATTTGGCAGGACGTCTAAAACAGGAATTTCAGGAGGCCTACTGCCTCTCAGTCAATGATAAACAAGAGAAGGAGAACTATCAGATTCTGGTTAACACCCTCGAAGACAGCGACAACCGCATCCGCGCGATCTTTGCCGTGCAGAAACTGAACGAGGGTTGGGATGTCCTGAATCTTTTTGATATTGTCCGATGCTACACCACCCGCGACGCAAAAGCAGGGAAACCGGGCAAAACTACAATTGCCGAGGCGCAGTTAATCGGACGTGGGGCGCGGTATTTCCCCTTTGTTACCGACGACAATCCCGATCAATACCAACGGAAATTTGATAAAAACCTGACGACGGAACTGCGGGTGTTGGAGGAGCTCCACTATCACAGTATCAACGATTCCCGCTATATCTCTGAGATCCGCACTGCCCTGATCGACGAAGGGATGCTCGACGATCGGACGGTGGAAAAACCGCTTAAACTGAAAAGGGAATTTAAGAAAACCGATTTTTACAAACATGGGATCGTCTACATCAATGAACGGGTTGAAAACAGGAATGAATCTGTCTGCTCATTTGCCGATATGGGTGTCTCTTCAAAGAACTATCACTATTCACTCCCCACCGGCAGGGGAGTTTCTGAGGCCATTCTAAATGACAACAGTAGCATAACCCCCCTGACAAGGGGGGAGATAAGGGGGTTACAGATCGTAGAAGCACGACGGAGAGATGTGCCGGTGAAAGAGATACCGCTTCATATCGTCAGGAGTGCCATTGCACGAAATCCTTTTTTTGCTTTCAAATCCTTGAAAACCTATTTCTCTCACATTCAATCCGTCCGTCAGTTCATCGAGGCAGATGAGTACCTCGGCGGACTGTCAATCACCTTTCAGGGGGATTCTTCTGAACTGCTGCATTTATCCAACCGCATCCAACTCAATGCGATGACGGGACTGCTTAACCGAATTGCATCTCAATTGCGTCAAAACCTAACGGAATACAGGGGTACAGAAACGTTCAAGCCAAACGGTGTCAGTTCCATATTCACCGACAAAACCCTGAAATTGGTTGAAGGCAGCGAAAGGGCGGATGGCGACGAACAGTTGGTCTCCGATAGAGAATGGTATGTATTCAATGCCAACTACGGCACAAGTGAGGAAAAGGATTTTGTCCGAATGCTTGATGCCCAGATAGGCAAGCTAAAAGAAAAGTATGAAGGAATATATCTGGTCCGTAACGAAAGACATTTCAAAATTTACAACTTTGACGACGGAGAGGGGTTTGAGCCCGATTTTGTCCTGTTCCTACGTGAGAAAAATGGAAACACCCTCATCCGTCAGATATTTATTGAACCCAAGGGAAAGTATCTGCAAGCGCACGAAAAATGGAAAGAGGATTTCTTAGAACAAATTAAAGAAAAATTCTCAGGAGAAACGCTGGAGCTTAAAACGCAAAGCAGAACGCAAACATACAGACTGGTAGGTGTGCCGTTCTATAACAACCAAGATGAAAATCAATTCAGGGCAAGCCTTGAGTCCGTATTATGAAACGCAGTAGGGAACGCAGATCTGCGTTCCCTATTAAAATCGGCCGCAGAGGCGTACAGGGCACAGAGAACAATAAAGAAAACTTCGTTAGAAGGGAAGTCGTTACCGATTTTGAAGGAGGATCATCAAAATGACCAATGATGTAACAGCAACACAAAAAGCGAAAGTCACCCTGACTGTTGAGCAGTTGGAAGGAATCATTCGCAAGGTGGTTCGTGAAGAGCTCATGGAGTTTGCAACGCAGGAGCAGGGTATCTTTAACCTTGATAAGGAATCTCCGCTTTATGAGGATATGGAAAATATTCTTGAACGAAAAAAATCCGGTCAGTTGAGATTTCATGCCCACGAGGAAGTTTGGAATGGATGAATACCAAGCATTTTATGAGAGTCGATTCGTCCGAAACCTTGCTCGCTACTCGAATTTACGCCAACGTATCCAGCGAAGGGTTGAGCAGATCCTCAAAGATCCCTATACTCGCACAGAACGGCTTGGGCGAGTTGTTAGCGGATTAGATTTGCGAGGTTGCCGCAGTGCGCGGGTGGACAGAAACTTTCGGATGATTTTCGTCATCTGTGAAGAATGTCGGCATATCAGGGAGTGTCAATTCTGTTTCTGTGAGGGGAGAGAAGATGAAACAGTTGTTTTCTTGACTGTTGGACCACACGATAGGGCTTATACGATGAAATGAAGCGTAGATTTCCTAACCAACCCTTGCAATTGACGGTTGGGATTTTCTGTTTTTAATACCCATTGACAAATTGCGGATCTTGGGATGTCAGATTGTTTTTCAGCAAATCCTCGCTATGGCTGAAATAGGGTCGTTGGGCGATTCCATCGTTACTCACAAATGGAAAGGGAAACTTGATTGTGTCTGAGAAATCTGAAAAGGAGGCACAGAAGAACGACGGTATCTGGCAACTGATCAACAGTGGTATAGAGATTGTCAGCAGTGGTGCTGGCAGTGGTACTGGTGCAGTGCTGGGGTCGGTTGTCGGAGGTCCAGTTGGAGCATTGATTGGAGGAGCTGGTGGTAAGGTACTTGAAATTGTGTTAAGCAAAGTTGGGCAGGAAATTTCGGCGCGACAATTGGGCCCACGAGAAAAAGTACGGGTCGGTGCTGCATTTGCAATTGCGGCTGCGGACATTCGCCAACGGATAGAAAACGGTGAAAGTGTCCGCACGGATGACTTTTTCGATGAAAAGCAAACGGGTAGATCGGATGCGGAAGAGGTTGCGGAGAGCGTGTTATTGAAGGTTCAGAGAGAACCCGAAGAAAAGAAAATCCAGTATATGGGGTATTTGCTTTCAAGCATAGCTTTCGATCCGCAAATCAGCGTACACATGGCACATCAACTCGTGAAAGCCGCTGAACAACTTATTTACCGACAACTATGTATACTGAAGCTCTGCGTAGTGAAAGATAAATTTGGATTGCGCGATGAAGATTACCGGAATCAAGGAACTTTCACAAAAGAACTCTATCAGGTACTTTATGAGTGCCTCGATCTTTATCACAGAGGATATATAAACTTTGGAGGTGAAGTTGCGTTTGGTCCTACGGATGTAAAATCTGGAAGTATGACTGTCCAAGGAATAGGTGCTGATCTTTTCAATCTCATGAAACTTTCTTTGATACCAGATCAAGACATAATTCCAATCGCCACGCAGTTGAAGTAAAGAGCAGTCAGAATTTTTTGAAGCTAGTGATACGAAGCGTTACGGCAAAGTCAAAACAACACAGCAAGGACCCCAACATGCCAAAGCATTTTCACGAAAAACTAATCAACCTCCTCAAAACTGACCCCCGTTTCGTCGACGGCGAAGACGAATTGGTCAAAGCCGCGGTCATCAATCGGGCGTGGAAGATTGACCATGACCTCGTGAGGCGGTTGCTCCGTGAACCTGACATCAAAGCCAAATTCTTTGATGAAATCGAAGGGCACTGGATCTTCAATACCAACACCTTCATCGACTACATCTCCGACAAAAGCTTCCTCGCCGATTCCTACACCCGCTTCCGCAACAAAATCGGCTTGAACATTGAGAATAAATTTCTGCCTGAACGGGGTGAGGTGTCTCTGGTTTGGCCCTACAAAGATTGCATGTTAGAAGGCGGACAGACGAAGGAGGAGGAGAAGCGTAAAGAGATGTTTTTCAACGAGATTCTGGCGCAGGACGAAATTGACCGCCTCTTTGACCCAAAGGTGTTGACCTGTTGGAAACGCCACACGGTTGACGGCGAGCAGAAGGTAACGGAGATCAGGAGGGATGACAACAGCGTAATTCGGGAAAACCTGCTCATCAAGGGGAACAACCTGCTGGCGTTGCACACGCTCAAACAGCAATTTCGCGGAAAGGTCAAACTGATTTACATTGACCCGCCGTATAATACAGGGAGTGATAGTTTCGGCTATAACGACAGCTTCAATCATTCGACATGGCTGACGTTTATGAAGAATCGGCTGGAAGTGGGGCGGGAATTGTTGAGGGATGACGGGGTTATTTTTGTTCAATGTGATGATAACGAGGCAGCTTACCTGAAAATTTTAATGGACGAAATTTTTGGTGATACTGCTTACGCTACAACAATCTACGTCCAAGTCAGATATAGCCAAAAAACATTATCCGAAAAGAATGATTACCAAAAGCTGATTGAGCAGATTCATATCTACCATAAAGAAAAGTTTTCTCCTATTAAACCTACCGAGGAATACTCAATAGAAAAATTTGTCTGGGAGATTATTGAAAAAAGCAGTGGACAAGAATTAGAATTGGGATCTAAATCTGCTTTTCTTTTTAAGCTTGGCGAATACGAAATTGTCCAGAAAGAAGCGTCTTTATCTCGGCTCAAAGAGACATGGGCAAGTGGAACGGTTCTGAAAAATAATGCATCAGGAAAGTTCTTTGGGCAATACATTGCTCCAAGAGTCAAAGCTGATGGAATCGGCTGTTTGTATAAAGTAAAGGGTATAGGAGAAGATGGTCTCGGTTATAGATATTTCACAGGCCCAAAAAGAGCCGGAGCAACGAAAGGGAAATTCTACTCGGGAGTACCGACCTCAAGATTGAAAGAGTTGGAGAGAGGAGAAGCAAGGAAAGAGCTAGTTATTCCTAATTTCTATGATTTTGCAGATAGTTTTGGCAACTGTCGCCACGAGGGAGGAGTAGAGTTACGAAGTGGTAAGAAACCGGAAGTCCTATTAAAATTAATCATCGAAATAACAACGAAAGAAAACGATATCGTACTGGATTTCTTTTGTGGTACGGGAAGTACACTGGCCGTAGCACATAAATTACGGCGTGGCTATATTGGCGTTGAACAGTTAGATTATTATGAGAACGACAGCGTCCTCCGTTTAAAGAATGTCATTCTAGGAGATACAACAGGAATTTCAAAGGAGGTTGGCTGGCAGGGCGGCGGCAATTTCATCTACTGCGAACTGATGCCATACAACCAAGCCTTTATGGACAAAATTCAAGCCGCACAATCATCCGAAGCACTTGTAACACTCTGGCGGGACATCGCCGAAAACTCATTCCTGAACTGGTACGTGAACCCGGAAATCCCGGAAGATGCAGTGGAGAATTTCATCGAAATCGGTCAAGGCGAAAATGGGCTGGAAAAGCAGAAGAAACTGCTGGCGGAACTGCTGGATAAGAACCAGTTGTATGTCAACTTTTCGGAAATAGACGACGAGGATTTTGGTGTCAGTGCGGAAGATAAGGCGTTGAATCGGGAGTTTTATGACGAATAGATTTTCAACCCGTTAAAAATGGGACTTACGCACTTCAGATTGTAGGGAACAACGATCGTTGTTCCCTACGGGCTTGTTGATGAAGCCCCTGCCGTAGTTGCCCGATTTATCGGGCGTCGGAAGTAGTGTCCATCGGCGATAAATCGCCGAACTACAGGTCGAAGACTCTCGGAACGGAGGCTTTGAGAGTTCAACTGCGTAAGTCCTAAGAAAGTTTCAACTTTGAATCATACAAGTAACGAAGGCGTAACGCTTTCGACAGAACAGCAGACAGTCTTTAACTGGCTCAACGATGAACTCGAGCTGCCGGTATATGCAGAGGCGTACAAAGGCGCATTGGAGTTCCTAGAAAAAAAGTCCCCGGGCTACATTACGTTTGTATCCCACGCAGGCAGGGATTTGATGAACGGCCTTGCCCGGCTGGGGACCGGGCACGAACAGGTTCAGTATGCGAATCGCTTGGATGAGCTACAGAACCATTGGGAAGATGAGTGGGGAACAGCAGGGATTAATAAAATAGATAACCCTGAAAACGGGCATTTAATCCCTTATGAAGTTTGTGAACAAATACAAGACCTGATTGATGAACACAGAGCGGGGCGTCTCCGACCCTCAGAGGCAGCGATCCTTTTCTTTAGTAACTTTTTGGATTATGCCTACGCAGAGGAAATCCCCCGGAATCTTTTGACGGAATGGCAGAACACAAGAGAGTGGTTTAGAGCACATGCCCATCTGCGCGATGGTGAGTTTGAAATGGATGCACCAACTGAAGTAGAAAGGCATTTTCAGACACTTGATGATTTACTGTACAACGCTGCAGGCAGTGAACTTGAGCGGATAAGGAGTATCAATGAAATCTTGGAAGAAACCAACGAATGAAATGATAGATAGAACTCTGAAACTCGTCAAAAAGGGAACCGGCCGCCGATATTTTTTCTCTCGGTTGAAAAACCCACTGTGGATACAACCGCTTGTCGAGCGTGGGTATTTTCAATCGCCTCCAAGAATCAGATACTTTGATGACGGTTATGTTCAATTTCCTTCTTGGCCCGAGCTTCAATACCTCAAGAATGTATCTCGTGACGTACCCGATGAAGTTATTAATCTGGTATTGGGCCTCCCCAAAGTTGATAATCCAAGCGTCTATAATGAGATTTTGGAAATTGCACAGCAGCTACACGGAAAACAATCTGCGGCACTAAAGCCGAAAATACTTGAATATATAGGTATAGAGCACCAGTTGTGGACACATAGATACGCAGATTTGTTAGCCCATTGGGCGGCGGAGAATCAAACATCGGCTGCACTGGAACTTACAAAAGTACTGGTTGAATTCGCACCCGATCCTCAATCAAAGGTCAAGGAGAAGTGTCGAAAAGAGCAGCTGACAGACTTTGGTACGTTCTACGAGACATCGCTTGAGCCATCACCTCAAATTGGCAGCTCGGGATACAGAGAGATAATGTCCAAAGGAGTCCGTCCCCTTGCTGAAAAGGATCCCTACCAAGTTGCCCTTCTCCTTATTGATGCCACAGCGAATATGATTCGCTTGCGAATGCATCAGGAGGAACTTAATCAAGAGATAGATTCTTCTGAAATATGGTATGAACGGCTCGGTGAATCGGGTAGTAACTACGAACGTCCTGAGAAAATACTTGTTCATACTCTGACCTTTGCCTGCGAGCAGGTTTACGAAAAATCGCCCGATTCAGTTATCGCTTTGGACGAGGTTCTACGGAACCAACAGTGGGGAGTTTTCAAACGCCTGCGCGAGCATCTATATGCCCAATACCCAAATGAGAAAACCAAACCGTGGGTTCGGGAATTGATTCTAGGGCATGAAAGTTATCATCTCCGGGAGCATCGTTACGAATTCCAGCGGATGATACGGAGAGCCTGTGAGTACTTTGGCACCTCATTACTTGCTGAAGCGGAATGTGTACCAATCTTTGATGCCATCCGTAGCGGGCCATCGAAAGCCAATTATCAAGCGTGGGTAGTAGAGGGACTGGGCGAGGAATTTACCGAGGAGAGGTTTCAGCAACATCAACGCGCTTTCCATCGGAAGCAGTTCAAGCCTTTTGAATCCGTGCTATTTGGCGAATATGCAACCTACTTCCGAGAGTTGGAAAATAAAGCCACCGACCCAATCTCTGATGAGGACTATCCGCCAATTAAAACAAGGGGCGGATACGTGTCTAATCGTAGTCCACGCTCACCTGAAACCCTTGCTAATTTCACGGACGAGAAATTGCTCACCTACATAAACGAATGGGACGAAAAAGAGTCCTTCTCCGAAGGTGACTTGTTTGTGGAGATCGATATCGAAGGACTCGCCGAGGCATTTCAGACTGTTTTCAAGGAATCAATCATCCCCGATGCCAATAGGCTCCGGTTCTGGATCGAAAATCGCGAAAGGATTGAGCAGCCTATTTACGTGCGGATGATGATTAACGTAATGCAAGCGGACGTAAAGGGGAAGAACTTTAACAGGCTCAACGAGTGGTTGACATTTAGCAAGTGGGTGCTTTCACACCCCGACCAAGGGCGCGAGCGCGAGAGTGATTATAGACTAGGCAGACAAGGAGACGAATCCCGAGAAAACCCTGACTGGTACAATTCACGGCGAGTAGTCGGAGACTTTATCGAAACATGTCTGGAAAAGGATGTGGACGTACCGGTTGCTGCTCGGGAACAACTTGCCAAGCTTCTGGAAATGCTTTGCACGCAATTCGATCGGCATTTGGATCAAAAGGAGGCAGATCTTTTGATCCAAAACGACCTAATTGATGAAGCCATCAACAATACGCGGGGGCGTGCGTTAGAGGCGTTGGTCAGATTCGGTTTCTGGTTACGGCGGCATGATTCGGCAGCCGAATTGCCCGAGGTAACAACGATTCTTGAAAAACGCTTTGCCCCGGAAGCTGAGCGTCCTTTGACGTTGCCGGAGTATGCCATTCTAGGCAGAGACTATCGTTTGATTTTTAGCCTCAATAAGGCATGGGCGGCAGAACACAAATCAGACTTTTTCCCACAGGACAAGTTGCCTGAATGGCTGGCGGCATTTAGTAGTTTCGTGGCCTATAATCGCCCGTTCGAGCGCACCTTTAAAATCTTTCGGGACGACTTCGATTTTGCGCTGCAATATCTAACTGACTTCAAAAAGCGAGATGGTTCCGATAAAAAACAGATGGATAGTTTCGGTCGTCCCATGAAGCGAAATAGCCCCGAGGAGAAACTGACAGAGAGCCTCGGCCAACATCTGTTTACCTACTATTTGTGGGAGATGTACCCGCTCCGAGGAGAAGAAAGCCTGCTTGAGCGATATTACCAAGAGACAGCCATTGATCGAGAGCACTGGGCGAATTTATTCGACTATGCCGGCTCTCGCTTACGGAGTAGCGGGAAGCACCTAGATCAAAGCCTGAAAGACAGAATAATTGCCTTCTTTGATTGGCGTTTTGAAGTTAAAGAGCCGACGGAGCTTCAACAGTTTACTTTCTGGCTGGAAGCCGAGTGCCTGGAGGCTGAATGGCAATTGGATGCATATTCCAAGATTCTGGATGTCTGCGGGGTGGAAGGTGAGTCAATTCGGTTGGAAGCGTTGTGCGAAATGCTCCCAGACCATACCGCGAAGGTGGTTGAGTGCTTCGCCAAGCTAACCGATGGGATTGGAGATGACAACATCTACATTTATACAGAGGACGCCAAAACCATCCTGAAAGCAGGGCTTAACAGCAGCGACGAAGGGGTACGTCGGAATGCAGAACGCGCCCGTGAAAACCTGCTCCGTAAGGGCAGATTTGATTTATTGGATTTGGACGATTGACGATGATGCACAAGGTGTGGGTGAGTATCTGGGCGAGCCGGATAAGGAGAAGAAACTACTAGCGGAACTGCTGGATAAGAATCAGTAGGTCGATTTTCCAAAATCGACATTCTGGTGTCGAGATATGAATCTCGACTATAAAAGCCAGGGATATAGGATTGTGCAGGGCCGTAGCCTTCCAATCACACGGGTGAACCCGAATTTCGTCCCTGGCAATTGTAGTTATTATAAATGAATGTGAAGGAAATATCAAGTAAATTCCAGGTAAAATGTAACGCAGTAGGGGCAGGTCTTGTGCCTGCCCTTGACCCTCCCGATTTACCAGAGGTAGTTGCCCGATTTATCAGGCGGTGTAGGGGGGCAGGCTTCTTAGTCCCGATGCTTCATCGTGCCCTTGCCCCTCCTCGTACCTGCCTTTGACTCCGGTTTTACCGGCGGTGAAAAACCCGTAACGACTTATTACGAAATATAATATCTACTCCATGTCAACCTATCGGAAATTGACGACGAAGCTTTTGGTATCAGCCTGGAAGATAAGACGTTAAACAAACAATTCTATTTGCGTTATGATAACACTTGTGCCTAAAAAAGCTAACCGCAAAACATCGTGATTTGACAGTTGACAAACACGCTCCTATCGTGTATAATTATGTTTGTCATCAATAGGAGGGATTTTGGCATGAAGGCACCTGTTGCAAATGAAAAGACAAAGGGCGTGTTAGGGCCGGTGATCCCTGAAGGTAGTGCTTGGCAAAGCCTATCGCTTAACACGCGCAGAGTCTATCAGCATGCGTACCAGCAACTCAACGCGTGGCTCATGGGCAGACTGCTTGACGATAGTCTGCTCGCGCTTTACATCGGCGAATTGGACGCCGCGGGAAAATCACCCGCAACCATCAGCCTAGTCGTATCCGCCGTCAAGTGGTGGGTAAAGACGAAGGGCATCCCCTTTTCTTACGGTCTCACCGACCTAAAACTGAAGACCATCCGCCGGGACAGTCAAGCCCCTGGTCGTGGGCAGGTGGACGGGCTGACATGGCAGGATGTCGAGCGTGTCTGCGCTTCTGCCGAAGCCGATAAAACCGTCGCTGGGCTGAGGGATTCGGCACTGATTCGGCTGATGAGCGATTGCCTATTACGAATCAGTGAAGCCGTCGCGGTAGATGTAGAGGATGTCAATAGCGTGTTGACGGTTCGGCAGTCCAAGACCGCCCCGGGGGCCGGGGACTTCCCCGATGCGACGCTATACATTGGGGCTCCCACGCAGAAGGTGATTCGACGGTATCGGGATGCAGGGGGTATCACTGATGGTGCACTATTTCGGCGGATACGCTTCCAAAAGCATGTGTGCCCAGGGCGATTATCCGTCAACGGCGCAAGGGACGCGATCAAACGCCGAGCAAAAGAAGCTGGCATCAAAGGGTTTATCTCCGGTCATTCGTTGCGTGTCGGCTCTGCACTCTCATTGGCACAGGCAGGCGCAGGTATCCCAGAAATGCAAGAGGTAGGGCGATGGAAAGATGCTTACATGCCCGCCCGATATGCCTCCGCACGGTCAGCGAAACGTAGCGCGGTTGCACGGTTCAAGTACGGTAAGCATTGACGCGCTCCAAAACCTACAAACAGCGCAAAATAGCGCAAAAACAATTCTTAAAAACCCGCACGGTGTCAAGGTTCACACTGCCTGACATCTTGCGCTAAGGAGAAAAAAAATGACAAAGCGCAAACGAAACCCATATCAACTGACAGATGAAGAAAAACTCGCTGTCGTTGATTTATATGCCCAATTTCAGACAACGTCGCAAGTCGTGGATCAAGTCATGAAATGGAAACCCCACGCCGCCACCGGCGACACAGAGAAAGACCGAAAAAACGTACGCGATGCGATTCGCACCTGCAACCCCAAATCGTCTGTCTTTTCGTTTCAGATTGCACTGATGGCAAGACGCGCCGAGTACCTTGCCGAAAAGAAAGGGACCCTCGTCGCTGCCGTTTGCGATACCGCACAGGCGTTAGCCGAGGGGCTCTCCGGCATCAAATTCGACTTTTCATCGGTTACGGTGAGCGATCTCCCCCAAATTGTTTCCGCTCTCAAAGAGATGTCCGAGTTGATGGAAGGGATGGGAATCACCGTCAAACAAGACATCTCCCAAGCCGTTCGGTTTGGCGAAAAATTAGACCAACGTCCAAAACACAAAATCGAAGGAATGCAGTCATCTGCATACTTAGAAACCCGCCGTGAGATGTGGGCAGAATCAGAGGCTTACGAGCTGGGCAAATCTACCCAGATTGAAACCGGCGCCGGCCGTGACGCAGAATACGTAGGCGCTGATATCTATCCATCAAACTACGTTATCCCCGATGTCCACGTGAAAGACCTCTGGGAGATCTTGGGTTTCAGCAGTGAAAACGGGAAACTCCCGACGGTCAAGCAGATGAGGGAAGAGCTCGACGATCCTGAATTGTACGAGGAAATCTATGGCGGGGACGCTGGCAGCTTTGAAGAGCGGCTTGATACCTACAGGAAGCTGCTTTCAGACGGTTGGGATTCTTACACGCCAGAAGGGAAAGATTGGCACGACAATTTTAACCGCAACATGATCTGGGAAGGCTTACAAAGGGAGGCAAAAAGGCTGGGGATTGAAACCGCCGGCATTTACGAACGCCACAAGTTGTATGAGAAAATCGATCAAGCCAAGGGGAAACCTCCCCTGTACCTGCCTTCAGCAGAGGAAAGCCAAAACGCCTCTCCCGACAGTGATGATCCCGGCGACGGCCCACCGCCGTGTGATGGTGATTGATAGCGCGTTTTTTGATTTGCTGTTGTTATTTTGGTGTCGAAGGGAAAATAACAATTGTGGCTCATGTAAAAAGAAAGTGCATGGCGCGAACAGAAACCGAGTTTTTTCTTCAAAACTCGGTTTCTGTTGCACGATTTCACAATTATTATCCGGGATCAAATCTCCCCTGCTTGTAGGGAACACCGATCGGTGTTCCCTACGAAACAGAATCAGTGCCTTTGAACCTCCTGTAGTTGCCCGACTCATTGGGAGTTGCCCTTTGCGGCGATGAATCGCCGAACTACAGGTCGAAGACTCTCAGAACGGAGGCTTTGAGCGTTTAACTGCGTAACTCCTAACGTTTCACATTTCACGTTTCACTTACGGTTTTTGACCGGAGAGCGTATCAACAGTTGCAAACTAGCACCATTGGTTATTATGAGGAATCGTAACGATGACTTTTCAAGAAATAATCCTCGCTTTAGAAAAATTTTGGTCTAATTACGGCTGCGTCATTCAGCAACCCTATGATATTGAGGTCGGCGCAGGAACATTCAATCCTGCGACTTTTTTACGCTGCCTTGGACCTGAGCCGTGGCGGGTAGCTTATGTCGAACCCTCGCGGCGTCCCGCTGATGGTCGGTATGGCGAAAATCCGTTTCGGGTTGGGGCTTACTATCAATATCAGGTGATTCTTAAGCCCGCACCGGCAGATGTGCTGCCGCTCTACCTTGAAAGTTTACGTCATTTGGGAATTGACCCCCGCCAAAATGACTTCCGTTTCGTTGAGGATGATTGGGAGGCGCCAACGTTAGGGGGCTCTGGACTCGGCTGGGAGGTCTGGTGGAATGGCGCCGAGGTGACCCAATTCACCTACTTTCAACAGATGGGAAGCATCGAGTTAGATCCGATCTGTGCTGAATTAACATACGGTCTTGAACGCATCGCGCTATATCTGCAAGCTGCTCTGAGTCCCGATCCAATCGGGGAGGTCGGCAGTTTCTTTGACATCAAATGGAATGAACAACTTCTCTATGGTGACGTGCATCACCAGAGCGAAGTGGAGTACTCCAAATACCATTTTGAACACGCGGACGCTGAGACGATGTTCAACCTCTTTGAAGCCTACGAAAAAGAGGCGTTAGCCTGCTTGGAACCCGGTTTAATACTGCCGGCCGCCGATTATGTCCTGAAGTGTTCGCATACCTTCAACATCCTTGACGCCCGCGGCGTCATCAGTGTTACAGAGCGCGTGGGCTACATTGAGCGCGTCCGACGACTCGCACAACGGACCGCCCGAGCGTATGTCGCACAGCGTGAGGAGATGGGGCATCCGTTGTTGAATCGTTGGAACCCCAAGATGGAGGAAGGGAAGGATGGAAAAAAAGTCTTAGACTCTCGGTCAAAGACTGGAGGAAAGATGGAAGAACAAGCTGCAGTCGAAGCGTCTGCAGACCTGCTGCTAGAGATTGGGACGGAGGAGATTCCCGCAGGCTATATTCCGCCGGCTTTAGCTCAGCTTCGGGAGATTGCCTCCCAATCGCTTGTAGATGCTCGTCTTTCGTTTGAAGAGGCCCGGACGCTGGCTACCCCGCGACGCTTAACGTTATGGGTCAAGGGGTTGGCGACCATGCAGCCAGATCGGGGTACTGAGGTCGTTGGTCCACCCAAACGCGTTGCCTACGATGCGGACGGGAATCCCACAAAAGCGGCGATCGGTTTCGCAAAGACACAAGGTGTTAGCCTGAAAGAGCTAAAAATCGTTGAGACGAAGCGCGGAGAATATGTCGCTGCGGATAAACTCGAAAAAGGGAAATCAGCCCTCGACTTTCTGAAAACACAGATCCCTGAGTGGATTCAATCCCTAAGTTTCCCCAAAACGATGCGCTGGGATAATCTGAGGTTTGCGCGTCCGATACGGTGGCTGGTCGCTTTGCTGGGGGATGCGGTCGTTGATTTCCAACTGGACACTCTGTGTTCGGGGGGGCAGACCTACGGTCATCGCTTGTTGAACCCTGAATCGGTTGAACTTCCCTCTGCTTCGCTCGAAGGCTATATTGACAGTTTACGCGCGGTCAATGTGCTTGTCGATCCGGAGACACGGCGAAAAGAGATTGAGAACCAAGTCACAGACATCCTGAAAGCTGAAGGCTGTTTAACTGTAATCGATCCGGAATTGCTGGATACCGTCAATTTTCTTGTCGAAAATCCCCAAGCAATTATGGGTAGTTTTAGCAAATCCCATTTATCTTTGCCGACCGAAGTTTTAATCACCCCCATGAAGACGCAACAACGCTACTTTCCGATGTGGCAGGTCTTGGATTCTCGGAACGGAGCTGATGGAAAGCTGGCGGCAAAGTTCATAACGATTTCCAACGGGACCGACGGCAACTTTGACGGCGTCCGTCACGGCAACGAGCGGGTCTTGCATGCCCGGCTCAACGACGCAGCGTTCTTCTACAACGAGGATCAGAAGACTTCGCTCGCGGATAAAGTAGACCGACTGCGCAGTGTTGTTTTTCAGGTGAAACTCGGTTCACTGCACGACAAGCTCACCCGATTGGAGGGGCTTGCTGCATACATCGCAGAGCAGATTAGCGTTGATGAGAACGTCAAGGATCACATTATTCGAGCAGCATCGCTTTGTAAGGTGGATCTGACAACGCAGATGGTTATTGAATTTCCGTCCCTGCAAGGGGTTATTGGGAGATATTACGCCGAAAATTCCGGCGAACCCGATGCAGTTGCGTTGGCAATTGAGGAACATTATCAACCCATTGCCGCTGACGCGCCTATCCCGCACACCGACGTCGGGACAATCGTTGCGCTCGCGGATAAAATTGACACCATCGTTGGGTACTTCGGTATTAATGAACGACCCACAGGCTCCCAAGATCCGTATTCACTCAGACGACACGCAATCGGAACGATACGCATCCTCCACGAGCGCAACCACCGCCTCCCGCTGACTCCCGTCATCAAGAAGGCAATTGAACTATATCGGGTTGATTTCGTCGAAGATACAAAATCTGCCGTGCTTGATTTTATCAAAGGGCGAATGGAAGTGCTTCTGCAAGGACAAGGCCACACGCCAGACCTAATTGATGCAGTCCTCGCAACGGGTGAGGTTGATGTGATTGATATTTTAGAGCGAGCAGCAGTCCTCAAAACTTTCCGTGCGCAACCGGACTTTGGCCGGGTATATCCGGCGCTAAATCGGGTTCTGAGAATTTTGCCAGACCCGCCGCCGACGGAAATTCAGCCCGACCTTTTTCAGGACCACACCGAAAAACAGTTGGGGAAAGTTGTGGACGCCGCGGAAGCGGAGTTAAACCAATGCGTTCAGAAACGTGATTATGACAGCCTTCTAACCCGGCTTGGTGAACTTCAGCCCGCAATCGATCGGTTCTTCAATGATGTGATGGTCATGGCGGAAGATACTGCTGTCCGATCCAATCGACTGGCGCTGTTGAACGCTATTGCGCAAAAGGTATACCCGCTTGCCGACCTGACGAAGCTGGTGATTGCGGGGAATTAAATAGCCAATGGGCTAGAATTTACGCTTTATGCCTTACCTTTTACGCATCACACATTAAAAAAGGAGATAAAAAAATGAAACAAAAATCAGTTCTATTTATCAGTTTTGTGCTGACAATCGGTATGCTCACCGGCTGTGCCGAGAAGGAAGATAAAAACATCCTTGAAGCACGGGAGGCAATTGCGAAAGCGGATTACGCCGCCGCCCGGAGTGCTATAGAAACTGCGCCAGACCTTCCAGAAACTCAATCGCTGCAAGCGTTACTTCAGCTACATACCTCTTCGGGATGGAAAACTGAAGTGGCTCCTTGGCACGGAACAATTCAAAAGGTCGTTAATTATTTACAGCCGCTCAATGAGGATATAAAAAAAATGGAAGCGCAAGAAGATCCGGACTCCGATGATCTCGATCGGCTGGAGCGGCTCATCCGGTCAAGAAATTCGATTGCCGGTTTCCTCGCGAATTCGCTCGCCGAAGCCGCTGAACAAGACGTCGAGCTCCTTTCCAATTTAGTCAATCAGGTGGATTCCGTCGCGATTATGGCACTCCTGGAGGCTGAAAAATGCTTCGATCCGACACCTCGCCAAACAGCAGCGATGCTGATCCAAAAGTTCGGCAATACCCCGGCGGTTTCCAATCTACTGGTGACAGAGGCAACCCAAAACCAGGATGCAGCAATCAGAAGGCAAGCCGTCAAACATTTGGGCGATCTGAAAGATCCAGAACTTATCCCCCAATTTGAATCAATTCTCAGAAACAAAAACGAATCTCCAGATGTCCTCTACAACACAATCATTGCCGTGGAACAGATCAAAGATAAGCCGATCCTCTCCGCACTGAAACTGGCAACGCGGACGAATGCCGCTCAAGTTCGGATGCATGCTGCAAAATTGATTGGACGCCTCAAAGCGGAAGATGCCATCGCAGATCTCATTTCCCTGCTAGCGGATTCTGATAATCATGTCAAAAACAGGGCAATCAATGCACTGACCCAGATTGGAGAACCATCTATCAAGCACTTAATTGACGTGCTTGACTCCGGTGCACGCAATATCCTCCCAGTCCCAGACGAGAATTCAAAACTTATAGTGGAGTATCAGTACATTGCGAACGCCTATATCGATGCGACGCGGCTGAAAAACCACCGAATCAGCGCACAAGCCGCAGCGATTCAGACGCTCGGTGCACTAAAAGCAAAGGAAGCGATTAGCCGACTGATTGATCTTTTTGAGGAGGATAATTTGCGCGTCAACGTGGTGGCTGCGTTGACAGCAATGAAGGGGGTTGCCGTTCCGCATCTCATTCAAGCCCTTCAAAATCCGAGAGATGATATCAGGATTCAGTCCGCTGAGGTGTTGAACAGCATTACGGATCTCCGAGCTGTGGACGCCCTTAGTGAAGCATTGAAGAACGATTCAAAAAAGGACGTTCAGGCCGCCGCCGCCGAAGCGCTTGGTACCATGAAAAACGCTGGCACAAATAACGTCGCAGTTGATGTGCTGATTCAAGCGCTGGACCTGGACGATACCACTGCCACTAACGCCGCTGTCGCACTCGGTGAGATCAAGATCAGTACAGGTCAAGGGATTCAAAAACTGATTGAAATAGCATTGAACAAACGTGGACGCGAAACCGTGCGGAGCGCTGCGCTTTCTGCATTAAGTAAACTCAAGCCCCCCGAAGCCGTTCAGTCGATGCTGCTGCTGATGTTAAGTGATGAAACCAGCGCGACCACTCGTAAAGGCGCCCTGACAGCTTTGGGAGAGATTCAGGCAAAAGAATCTGTTCGGGCGCTTTTATGGGTTCTATCGACGCGCTACGAAGACATCAAGGATTTTCAACGGCATATGAAAAGGCAGTACAAGACCCTTACGAGATTGAGAGAGGCAATTGATGCCTTGGGAATCCAATGGACAGGCGAATACGCCCAACCTGATTATCGAACATGGGGTGAATTGAAGCCGATCCCCAGTCTTGTCCGTAGTGAAGCGGCAATTTCGCTCGGCAAGATCAAAGGAGAATTACTGTTTATTAGCACTGAATTAGCAAAGTATGCGCTAGATCTGAATGAGGGCAAGTTCCCGGCAGATTTACGACAAGAGTTTAAAAATAATGAAGTCACCCTGTCTCAAAATGTCTCCGTCGTGGTTGACAAAGCAAGTGAAATCTGGTTCGTAACCGATGAGGCCAATAAACAGCGGTACGATCTCCGGAAAGTGGTAAATCTCAACATTTATACCAGAGGGGACGAGGTATTGGAAACGCTGTTCAAGGCGCTCAAGGACGATGAGCGCGCCTCTGTGCGTCGAAGCGCGGCGTTGGCTTTGCAGGAAATTAAGGGAGAATCAGTGATTCCCTACTTAATGCGTGCGCTCAAAGAAGATAAGCAAGGAGTCGTGCGTCAGCAAGCCGCAATTTCTTTGGGCAAGATCGCAGGGGATAATGTGATTGCACCTTTGCTAACAGCCCTTAAAAAAGATAAGTATGAAACCACCCGCAAACAAGCCGCAACCGCTTTGCTTGACCTGAATCCGGAACTTGCAGATGGCGGGTTAGTCGATGTGCTGAAAAAGGGTGGGGGCGCCTTTGAAGAGGGTCATGAAGTCCAATCTGTTTTGACGCCAGTGATTGCCTCCTTAAACAAAGGTGGCACTGAAACGACTCTGAAGTTTTTACTAGACGCGCTCAAATCCGAAGATGACGAGTGGACGCGCTGGGCGCTCGTGCATGTGATAGGAGAAATCAGTGGAACATCAACCACGGTAAAAATGACGACGGCACAGCACCAATCCATGATGGATGCGATTAACAAAGAGTTGGAGCACCCGAACCACCTTGTTCGCAAGGAGGCAGTTGCTGCGCTTGGAAAATCCAAAGATCGAGAAGTCCTTGAAATCTTGACCAAGGTGCTTCAAGATACGAATGAGTCCAAGTCAATCCGCGCAACCGCGGCCGCGGCATTAGGTGGATTGCTTGATGAATGTGGATCTGATTCGCTCCTAACTGCCCTGGATGACGAGAATGCCGAAGTTCGATTACAGGCTGCTACCGCATCAGGCGCCCTCAAGAGTGCCCATACTGTGGATAAACTGATTGGACTGCTTCAGGATCCTTTGGAAGATACATCAGTACGGGCGGCTTGTGTAACTGCGCTTGGATTGATTGGCGATAAGAAAGTGGAGGCTGTCATTCTTAACGTTTTGAGAACGGAAATCGGTGATATCTACACAAACGCGATTACAGCACTGGGACAACTTAAAAGCACGGAAGTTGTACCGGAATTGATTGCAATCCTCGAAGATCGAAGTCTAGACATAGATCACGCAACGGCCGCCACCGTAAAGTTCTCTGCCCGTATAAAAGCCGCAGATGCGCTTGCCGAAATTGAGGACGACCGTGCCGCCGAAGCATTCGGCAGACGTCTCGTTGACGATTCAGAGTATGTGGTGACTATTCTTCCAACGGAGATATTCAACCACAACTTCGCGTGGGAGGCGTTTGCGATAGCCTCCAAACCATTTCAGTTGCCTGACTTTGTTGTCCCCAAGATGATTGAGCGCATCGACAAGAGTGCACCGGAAGATTGGCCCATTAAAGCCGCCGCTACGATTGCGCTTGGAGGGTGTGATACCCCAGAAGCCATGTCGAAGCTCAAGGAATTGCTCACTGACCCGAAAGTAGAAGTACGCAAAGAAGCTGCACTCAGCATCGGTAAAGCTTGGCACAGTGAACTCAAGCCTGACCTTGTGAGAATCATGAAAGGTGAGACGGAAGATAATAAAGATGTGCGGCGTTGGGCAACACAGGGGGTAGGAGAACTCAGAGATCCATCAACCGTTCCGGATCTCATCGAAGTCTTCAATAACGAGATAAATCATGAGGAGATCCGTCGAGACGCCGCTTTGGCGCTCGGAAAAATTGGCACTGATGCAGCCGTAGCCCCGCTGATTAAGAAACTGAAAGTCCTTCCGAGCGAACAAGCAACTAAAAATCTGAGGCTGGACATTGTCAAGGGGCTTGCCGAAGCCAAGAATCAAACGGCTGTGCCTGTTCTCCAAACGGTTCTGGCAGATAAGGATACTGACATCCACTTCTGGGCGGCGGATGCGCTGTTTCAGATTACCGGCGATGGGCATGGGTATCGCCGTGCGGGTTAGCGTTTAATCTTGTCTGGCTTGGAGAGGAGTTACGATAAACGTACATATCACGCACCACACAAATCAGCACAAGGAGGAGAGAACGGTGAAGTCAAATCCCAACCGACTAATCGACCATTTTTTTGAAATGCAAAAAGAAATAGGCCGCCTTTTCGATGATTTTACGCAACCCTCTCAAGATATAACGACAGAAACCACGCATTGGCGACCGCCGATGGATATTTACGAGACGGTCGATAACTTTGTTGTCAAGGTTGAGATTGCGGGCATCGAACCTGGCGAAGATGTTAAAATTCATCTGAATCAAAACGTCTTGACCATCAAAGGGTACCGGCAAGATCGAACTGCCCTGAAAAAAGAACACTACCACCAGGCTGAGTTAAACTATGGCCCGTTTGAGCGGACTATTATGTTGCCGAATGTCTTGGCGGAAGATGTTGAGCCGATAGCGAGTTACGAAAATGGTTTTCTTGAAATCTATATCCCTAAAGCCAAGCAGGATCGTTCAAAGGAGATTGTTGTGCAAGTCAAGAACGAGCTAGAGGCTGCGGACCTTGAGAATACAGAACGAAAGGAGCTTGATGATGGCGCCGAAGAATAAAAAGAAACAGGAACTGAATTCAGAAACGCCCAGAGAACTACCGATTATACCCCTTGCAAGCAATCTCGTTATCTTTCCTTATATGCCCCCGGTTCCACCCTTTCCGCCGCATCACGTCGTATTGTCGGGAGAGAGTATGATGTCGGCTGTCGACGAAGCCATGATTGATGGTTCACGGATCATCTGTATCTTTAAGCTCCGGGAGGAGAAAGACCAGGAAGAGTTGACGGTTGAAGATTTTAGTTCTGTTGGTATGCTAATTTATATTATCAAGTATCGCAAAGAGGACGAAGACGTATTATTCCTCGCGCAGGGGCGTGCAAGGGTTCGGATTGAAGAGATTACTCAGACGGATCCATTTATCAAAGCGTATGTGCGAATCGTCGAGGAGGAGGAAGGGGAGACCTCTGTTGAAATGGAAGCCCTGATGCGCAGTGCCGCCTCGCTATTTCAAGAAATCGTGAATCTCTCCTCAAAGTATCAGGAGGAGTTCGGGTTTATTGCTGACAATATCGAGGAGCCGGGACGCCTTGCGGATTATATTGCGGGAGCACTCGATCTCAAACCTGAAGATAAGCAAGTCATCCTAGAAACCATACCTGTCGAGGATCGGTTGGCTCAACTCATCGTTCCGCTGACCAAAGAGTTGGATCTTCTCGAACTGGAAAGCAAAATTCACTCCGACGCGCAGGAAGTGATTAACAAAGGACAGCGCGAATACTTCCTGCGAGAGCAGATGAAAGCCATCCAAAAAGAGCTTGGTGAAACCGACGATCTGTTGCTAGAGGTTGAGGAGATGCGAGAGCAGATCGAAAAATCCAATATGCCTGAAAGGGCGCGCACCACCGCAGAAAAAGAACTCAATCGTCTATCCAAAATGCATTCATCTTCCCCGGAGTCAACAGTTTCGCGGAATTACCTGGATTGGCTCATCAACCTCCCCTGGGACGTCAGCACAGAAGATCGCCTGGAGATTTCTCACGCGAAGCAGATTCTCGACGAAGACCACTATGACCTCGAAAAGGTCAAAGACCGTATTCTGGAATACCTTGCGGTGCGCATGCTCAAGCAGGATATGAAGGGACCGATTCTCTGCTTCGTCGGTCCCCCGGGGGTTGGAAAAACCTCATTGGGGAAGTCAATCGCCAGGGCGATGGAGCGCAAATTTGTGCGGATGTCATTGGGCGGGATTCACGACGAAGCGGAGATCCGTGGACACCGACGCACCTACATCGGATCAATGCCGGGGCGTATCGTCAAGAGTCTGCGTCAAGCGGAATCCAATAACCCGGTGTTTATGTTAGACGAGATCGATAAGCTCGGCTCGGATTTCCGTGGTGACCCGGGGGCTGCGCTGCTGGAGGTCCTCGATCCGGAGCAGAACAATGCTTTTGTGGACAACTACCTGGAGGTCCCCATCGATCTCTCGAAGGTGATGTTCATTACCACAGCAAATCAACTTTACACCATTCCGCCCGCCCTGCTTGACCGCATGGAGACTCTGGAACTCCCTGGCTACACAGCCAACGAAAAACTGATGATCGCCAAGCAATATCTCATCCCACGGCAACTCGAAGCGCACGGCATCACCGCAGATGGACTCTCGATCGCGGATGACGCGGTGCATCAAGTAATCGATAAATACACCCGTGAAGCGGGTGTGCGAAACCTTGAACGCGAACTGGGTACAATCTTTCGGAAAGTTGCCCGCAAAATCGCCGAAGGAACGGATACGCCAACACATGTAACGGCGGACGATATTTCGGATTATCTGGGACCAACCAGATTCTACTCCGAAGTTGCTGATCGGAAGGAAGAGGTTGGGGTCGTTACAGGTATGTCTGCTACCCCATCTGGAGGCGAGATTCTGTTTATTGAAGCAATTAGCATGGCCGGTAAGGGAAAGTTGCTGCTGACCGGACAGATTGGCGATATTATGCAAGAATCCGCTCAAGCGGCGCTGAGTTATATCAAATCTCAGTCTGACACCTTGCATTTCGATTCAGATTTCTTCCAGAAGAATGACATCCATGTTCACGTGCCAGCAGGGGCAATCCCGAAAGATGGGCCCTCCGCCGGTATCACAATCGCCACGGCGCTGGCTTCTCTGGCGACGGGGCACAACGTAACCCCCGAGGTTGCAATGACCGGCGAAATTACGCTGCGGGGGCGTGTGCTACCGATCGGCGGCTTGAAGGAAAAGACGCTGGCGGCAAAGCAAGCGGGAATTAAGAAGGTGATCCTTCCTCAACACAATAAAAAAGATCTCGTTGAGATCCCCGAAGACGCCAGGGATGGACTTGAATTCGTATTTGTCGATCATGTTGATGAGGTTTTTGATCGGGCGCTTAAACCGGGCAGTTAGCGGACCAGCAGGGGGAGAATAGCCAAGCCAGCAAATCTGTTCATGGGTTCACAGGTTCATTAGATTCCGTAAATTTTGAACTCACACAAAATTTTTGGAGGCTATCATGATCAAAACCACACAGATTATCCCGATTTACCTCACTACTTTTTTATGTTTGGCTCCCAGCCTATACGCCCAAAATGTCTATGAACAGTTGGGCGCTGCTGATTGGAGTCAACCAGTATAAACACTTTCCGTCCCACCTCCAACTCAATTATGCCGTCAACGACGTTGAGGCGCTTCAGAGGTTGCTCATTGATTGCCCGCGGCAGGTTGTGCTAGAAATTCGCTTGACACAAATATCCATTCGTTGTAAAGTGCGTTCCATTAACCAATTTCCCAACCGAATGAAGGAGAATCTTTATGTCCCTCAAAATAGAGAAGATGTTTGACTCTCCCGGCCCACAGCCAAACGGCGTGCAAGCAACAGAAGAAGGACTCTGGTTCCTTGATCAACGTTCAAATCAAGTCAGCCTCATGTCTTATGACGGGGAACTTCTGAAAACCTTCGATACAGATTCGGTTCACGGAAGCGGCATCACGGATTCAAGTACGGAGCTTTGGCTCGCATCGACCTACGGTTGTAAGATCATCAAGACGGATAGAACGAATGGATCAACTATCGCGTCTTTTCCAACCGCCGGTGCATCAAAGACGGGGGCACACGGATTAGAGTGGCGCGACGGCAAACTGTGGATGGCGGTGCCTCCATCGGCGACAATCTATCAATTGGATCCGGAGAATGACCTTGCTGTGCTGCACACAATTCCTGCCCCCGGAAACCGTCCACACGGTCTCGCGTGGGAGGGGGATGATCTCTGGTGCGTCGAGACAAACCACCGGGCGATCTATCGGCTGAACCCCAAGGACGGCTCAACGATCGAGAAAGTTGAAATTCCCGAACCATACCCTGAACCGCACGGAATGACACGCTGGGATGATTGCTTCTGGTATTGTGATGCGAGATCGAGAGCAGTTTGTCGGGTGTTTCGATAGTCGGGTGTCTCTAAAGTGTAATCAAAGGTCAAATCCATACGCCGCGTGAATCGACTAAATACCCTTTTCGATAAGGCCGCAACTGCTAAAGGCATATCCGAAATTGAGACCGATTGAAAGCGTGTGAGGATGAGAAAATCGTATGAGTGCCTCACTTTTTCACATAATGGTTCTTTATAGGAGTAAAAAATGAGGTTCTCTGAAACGTTATTGCGCGTTGACAACCTCAAAACCTACTTTCGCACTGCGGAAGGGCTCGCTCGTGCTGTAGACGGCATTTCTTTTGATATTCAGCGTGACGAGATCTTCGCAATCGTCGGGGAATCCGGCTGTGGGAAGAGCGTTACGGCGTTGTCGATTATTCAACTTGTGCCGCAGCCAGCGGGCTTTATCGCAGGTGGGGAGATCTATTACAGAGACCGAGAGATTACCCGGCTGCCAGAGGTCGAAAAGCGGAAAATTCGCGGCAACGAGATTGCGATGATCTTTCAGGAACCGATGATCAGTCTCAACCCTGTGTTTACCGTTGGGAATCAAATTCTAGAGGTGATTCAGCAACATCAGGGCATACAGGGGAAAGCCGCGAAAATCACCGCTATCGAAATGTTGGATCTGGTCGGCATCCCGGAGCCTGCGAGGCGTTTCGAGGAATATCCCCACCAGCTTTCGGGCGGCATGAGACAGCGTGTCATGATTGCGATCGCGCTATCGTGTCGCCCCGGCTTGCTAATTGCTGATGAGCCGACGACCGCACTGGATGTGACGATTCAGGCGCAGATCCTGGAGTTGATCAAGCAGCTTCAACGCGAGTTTGGCATGGCGGTATTACTGATTACCCATGACCTCGGCGTCGTGTCGGAAATGGCAAATCGGGTTGCCGTCATGTACGCGGGAAAAATTGTGGAAACCAGCGATTGGGGGGCGCTCTACCACCATCCCCACCACCCCTACACAACCAAATTGCTTGACTCCCTCCCTTCCCGCCAGAAGCGGGGCGATGCCCTGCAAACCATCAAAGGGCGTGTCCCACAAGCGACGCGATATCCTGAAGGATGTCGTTTTGCCGATCGGTGCCCCAAAGTGATGAACGGCTGTGATACCAGCTTGCCGCCACTGATCGAGATCGAAGCAGAACACCATGCGGCGTGCCACCTCTACAATCCTGATTTTAATCATTCCGCTGACGCCACCGAGATTGCATCCATCCCAACCTCAACAGCAGTAGCGCCTCCCCCCGCTCTCAAACCCGACGCCCCTGACGAATCACTCATTCAGGTGAACAACCTGCGTGTCCATTTCCCCATCGTAAAAGGAATCCTCAAGCGGACGGTGGGCTATGTCTATGCGGTGGATGGGGTCAACCTTGCCATTCCCAAAGGGAAGACCCTCGCCCTTGTCGGAGAATCTGGGTGTGGAAAAACGACGCTCGGCAAAGCGATCCTTCGACTCGGCGTTCCGGTTCAAGGAGAAATCCGCTGCGGCGGCGGTGACCTCGCACAGTTAAGCAGATCTGAAATGCACCCCTATCGACGACGTCTCCAGATCATTTTCCAGGACCCCTACTCATCGCTCAATCCGCGCATGATGGTTGGGAACACGATTCAGGAAGGCATGATAACGCACGGCATCGGAGGGAGTCGGTCAGAGCGCGAAGACCGTGTGCGTGAACTGATGCAGCGTGTTGGACTCTCACCCGATATGATGAATCGGTATCCCCACGAGTTTTCCGGTGGACAGCGCCAGCGGATCGGCATTGCCCGGTGCCTGGCTGTCGAGCCCGATTTCATCGCCTGCGACGAGGCGACAAGTGCGTTGGATGTTTCAGTGCAAGCGCAGATTCTGAACCTGCTCAAGGAACTTCAGGATGAATTCAATCTGACCTACCTGTTCATCACCCACAACCTTTCCGTCGTCGAATACCTTGCAGATGAGGTGGCGGTGATGTATCTCGGCAGAATTGTCGAGCAGGGAACCACCGAAGAAATCTTTGATAATCCCAAGCACCCTTACACCCGGGCGCTCCTTTCCGCTGTCCCCAAAATCGATCCGGAAACTGGCATTGAGAAGATTCGGCTCGAAGGGGATGTGCCGTCGCCAATCAATCCACCGAAAGGCTGTCACTTTCATCCACGTTGCCCTAAAGCGATGCCGCGTTGTAGCGAGGCGTATCCTGACGAGACCGCCTTTACGGAAACCCATTTGTGCCGATGTTATCTTTATGATGTGAAACGTGAAACGTAATGTGGGCGAGTGTTTCGGCTGGCGATCGACATGATAAAGGAGAAGTTGGCGATGAGTTGGTAATGAAATTACTGCTTTAGTAACGGAAGCCAAACAACTTTGGCATTTGATCCTTGCGAAGGTTTGGAACCTTCGCAAGGTTTTCGGTGGAAAGGAGAGACTCAATGGACAGTTACAGCCTCAGCGAGACCGAGCCGTTCGCAAATTCGGCGGCAACGCACGGTCAGCAAACTGACGACGGCGCCCCGGTAAGCCGCCTGCACGACCTGCTACGGACGGAAGTGCTGGCAGCCTTTGACCGCGCCTCTTTCGAGCGCGAGGGGTATTGGGTGTGGGAGGGTGTGCTGACCGACGCCGGCCGCAAGCAGTGGACAGCCAGCCTGCAGAAACTACAGCAGATGAACGATAACATCATCATGGACACCGACTGGGCCGCCATCGACTTCGCGGGGCGCGGACTGGAGCCGCCGCTGCTGGAGAAAATCACTCCGGAGTTTTTGGCTGCTTGCTGCGGCGGATCAGAGCAAATGCGCTTCACGCCGCCTGGGCTCCGTCAATACATGCACGACCACGGGCTGCTCGGCCCGGGCCCTGCGTTGGTCACACACGGGTTCGAGTCGCAGGGGGTCATGCCAGAGTATTTCCCGGGCGCTTATGACGACTTCATCATGGATGTCACCACCGCCCACCCGCAGATGATGGAGCTATTCAGGAAGCTCTTCGGCGACCGCTTCGTGCTCGACCACTGCCTGATGCTCAACCGGGCGGCTGGCTCGAGAGGGAGACGCTGGCATGCTCACCAGTATCGGGAGGGGCAGTATGAGGTCGAGGACCCGATTGGAACCGGCAGTGCTGTTACTACCGAGTTTCTACAGCAGCAGTGTATTCGAACACTGTGCTACCCAGAAGGTGCAGAGATTGGGGATGGCGGGGAGCTTAGGGTCATCCCAGGCGCCCATCTATACCGCATCCCATACAAGTGGAACACGGAGCGGCCCGATGATGACGCCGCCATGCAAGCAGGCTGGCTGAAGGGAAAGACCCACGCCATCACAGGCAAGCCGTTAGAAATCCTACACCTGTCACTACCACCCGGAAGCATGATTTCGTTTGTCCATCATATGCCGCATCATGTCCGCCACCGCCCGCCAGGGGCCCCTACCCGGTGGGGCCTGCTGATGGCGTACCGGACCCCGGACCCGGCGGCAAGTCCGGCCAAGTGGACAAGAGGTGTGCCGGCGCATTGGGTAGAGCGTACTGCGGCAAAAGGATTGCTCTCCGCTGCAGCACGCCGCGTGTTTGAGGCAGACAACCCCCTCGACTGATTGGACATTTCGAACGGACACAGTGTTCAAAAGATCTGGAAAGAATCATGTAGACTTTATACTGTCATGCTGAGTGATAAGCTTGTCCCGAGCGAAGCCGAGATCTTTTGGTCGCTTAGACTTCCTCAAGATGACATGAAGTCGCATACGTTCAAAATGACAAAACGCAATTTGTGACTGTTTGAAGTATACATTAGACACCCATACCGGAGTTGAATTATGCCCATCAAGATTTTACCCTCTGACATTGCCAACAAGATCGCCGCCGGTGAGGTCGTTGAGCGTCCGGCATCCGTTGTCAAGGAATTGGTCGAAAACGCTATTGATGCGGAGAGCACGAGCGTCAATGTCGAGATCCGAGCAGGCGGCAAGCGGCTGATCTCCGTCTCAGATAACGGTAGCGGTATGAACCGAGAGGACGCGCTGATTGCGATAGAACGCCACGCGACAAGTAAAATCAGCACCGTTGAAGACCTGCAGACCATCCAGACGTTTGGTTTTCGCGGAGAGGCGCTTCCGAGCATCGCATCTGTGTCGCAGTTTGAACTGCTGACGCGGACAGCCGATGCAGTGGGAGGCACAAAGATCACGGTCGAAGGCAGCGTGGTTCGTTCAGTGCAGGAGAGCGGTTGTTCGCCGGGGACGCATATTATGGTCAATAACCTCTTTTATAATGTTCCCGCGCGTCTGAAATTCCTCAAAAGCGAAGCGACAGAGTTGAATCACATCACGAATCAGGTGATGTGGGCCGCCCTCGCTAACCCGAAGATCCAGTTTTCCCACTCTCACAACACCCGCTCTCTGGTTGATGTCCGGGCGTGTGAATCCTATATCGAGCGCATACGCCTGCTATACGGCAAAGAGTTTGCCGAAAACCTCATCGAGTTTGATGCTGACCTCCCCAACCTCCATCTCCACTGCTTTATCGGCAGACCAGATTTCACCAAAGCAAACCGCAACTACCAGATTTTTTTCCTGAACCGAAGGCCCATTCGGAACAAAGTCCTCGGCGCGGCGCTCAACGAAGCGATGCGGTCCGTGGTGCCGAAAGATCGGTATGCCGTCGCCTTTCTTTTCCTGACGATGAGCGCTCAGGAGGTGGATGTCAATGTCCACCCCGCTAAAATCGAGATACGGTTCAAGAATGAGCGTGGCATCTACAGCGAGGTAGTGCGCCTACTTCACAGCGGGATTTACAAAAGCAAGTATATCCCCAAAATAGAAGGGTCAAAAGGCCAGGTGGCGCCGGCGGAAGTCCCCACTCCAGAAACCAACACCGACACAGTAGAGTCCTCTCCTCAGCAACAGCAGATCGAGGTGGGAAAACCGTCTGCCCGGGCCCCGATCTTTCCGACGACACAGCGCGAATTTATGCAAACGGAGCCAACTGCCGCTCCCGCCCCCGAACAGCCGCAGCATGAAGAATCTGATACGAAACCGGAACCTCTCCGTCAAACGGAGGTGGAATCTGTCCAGCCGCCGCAACAGCCAATCCCTGAAGGCACAGAGCTCCAACTCCTTGACTTTGAGGGAGTACAACTGAAAACGAACCTGTTTAATACCTACATCGTCGCGGAGGGGAATGATCGGGTGTTTCTCATCGATCAGCATGTCGCGGCAGAGCGCGTGCTTTATGAACGTTTTGTCGAGCAGTTGAACATGGATGGAATTCCCGTGCAGGGGTTGCTGCTCCCTGTGACCATCGAAGCGACTCCGCAGCAGTTGACGACGCTCGATGCTCACCGCAAGCTCTTCGAGAAACTCGGTTTCGATGTGGAACGCTTCGGTGGAAGAACGATTCTGGTGCGATCCATCCCCGCAACGCTCCCAACACGCCTCGCCGACGTAACGGTTACAGATCTGCTGGATGGGCTTGGACAAGCCGTAACGCCCACCGTAGAGCACCTTGAAGTTCAGGATAAGGCGCTCATCACACTTGCCTGCAAGTCCGCTGTGAAAGCCGGGGATGTGCTGGCGATGCAGGAGATGGTCAACCTGATCAAAGACCTCTCGCGGGCAAAGCTACCGTTCAATTGTCCGCACGCACGGCCGATTATTGTGGAGATGAGTCGGAGTGAGTTGGAGAGCCGGTTTAAGCGGCGATGACCAACACCCACCATCCGATTTAGATTATGGGCGTGCACGAAGCGAGTCGTCACAGGAGACGCGTTGATGGATAAGCCAACTCCTACCCCCATTAACAAAACCGTCAGAGATTCAATCATCTCGTCCCCCAGGTTGAACCAAAATTTAACTTTTCATACCGTCCAATTTCCGTTCCGGCTGAGTTTGATCCTCTTGTACATTAATTGACATAGAATTTGAGATTAAAAACCTTCCGAAGGTCTTGAACCCTTGGAGGGATCTGGACCTCTGCTGACTTGTGAACCACTAAAGTTGAGAACGTTTATCTACAATTCGGGTTTGCTTTTTTACAGTCGCCAACCAATTGCTGTAAACCTCGTTCCGTTTCGTTTGTAGCAGTGCTTTGTGGATCTTGGCACGCTCCGCCGGGTCATTCTGGAACTTCTCCATATCCGGCGCTTCGCGCTCCACCAGCTGGATGATATAGGCGGCACTGTCCCCCTGGAGCGCGCCTCTCACCTCGTTCAGCTCCATCTCAAAAGCGGCAAACATGGCTTCTCGGCACGTCCCCATCCCGGATACATAACCGCTGCTCGGTGATATGGCAAACAGGTTGCTTTCCTTAACTTCTCGTTCTGTCCGAGTGATGCCTTCCGGCGCTTCATACTTCTTCACCAGATCTTCAAACGACGCATCGGTGGTGCGGAGGTCTATCAGTTTTTGGGCGTCCTCCAGCGCCAACTGTTTTGCCTTTTCCCCTTTGACGTCGTCAATTACTTGATTTTTGATCGTTTCAAATTCAGGGATTGCCGCCGGTTTCTTCTTAAGGACTTTCGCCACAAAATAGGACTCAATCTCCCCACTCTGTCTCTTGTTTTCGATAATGTCACTGACATTCTCCTCCATGTCGAAGGCTTTCTCAATTAAATCGACATGCGTCCACTTCGTTCCAATCTTGGGGATATTATTCGCATCTTGCGAAAAATATCCTGTATCCTGAACTGTAAGCGAGAGATCTTTGTACCTATCGAGCTGAATCGCCCCTTCATAATCCTGGATTTCAACATCAAACAGGAGATCTTCCACGAAGGTCTTCGCCTGGTCTACGCCTGCAATCTGAACCAGCTTATCCCTGATTTCGTTTTTTGCCTGAGTAAAGGGCTTAATTTCTTCTGGTCGCTTCTCTTCCAGCTTGATGATGTGGTATCCGAATCTCGATTCGACCAGATTACTCACCTCGCCGGGGGCTAACTCGTCAAATGCTGCCTTCTCAAACGGTTGCACCATGTCGCCTCGCGCAAAATATCCCGGCGGCAAGTCAGAGTTTCTTCCTTGCAACGCCCCTCCCCTCGGAGCCGAACCGGTGTCCTCGGAATGTTCCTTTGCGAGTTCAGCGAAATCCTTTCCTTCGGCAATCGCAGTCTTCACCGTTTCAAGCAACTTTTCTGCTTCTGCCTTGACTTCCGCCTTCTGCTCGTCGGTTGCGTTATCCGGGAATTTCTTCAAAATGTGACGCGCTTTCACCACCTCGGGCGTCTTAAACTCCTGTTGATGCTCATTATAATAAGCCTGCACGTCCGCGTCCGAAACGAAGTCTTTTGGATCGAGTTTGATGAACCTGAGATTAATCTCATCCCCTTTTTCATATTTCTCTTTGTGTTCTTCAAAATAGACTTGTGCTTCAGCGTCGTCAACATTGGCGGCGCTATTGTATGCAAAGTGTTGAAATTGAATGTACTTGAGTTTCGCCTTGGTGTTCTGGTGGCGGTATTCGTTCTCCACCTCCACGTCTGTGATCAGCTCAAGCCCTTGAATCTGATTGCGCAGGGCTTCCTCGCTCATGAGCAAACGGACATCTTGACGGAAGCGAGCCCCATTTCCTTGTTGCTGGTACAGGTTGTGGTACGTTCGCAGATTGTCATCGTTTGCAATATACGTCACCACTTCCGCGTCGCTGAACTGGACGCTGCCGAGCAGAATCTGCTGACTGGTGAGTTGATCGACAACCTGCTGTTCAACCTGCTCCCGTTCAATCTGTGAAGCCCCCTGGTTTTGCTGCTGCTGGCTTTGGAGTGCGTTGGCAACGAGATTTTCAAATTCACGCTGTCGTACTTTTGCACCGTTAATCTCAAGGACGACCTCGCCTGCATCGTTCCTATTGAACAGGCTGTTTCCACCGGCAACATCAAAGAGAAGGAGTGAGCCGATAAGAAAGGCAAGGCCAACAACAACCAGGAAAATCTGCGCGATAAATTTCTCCCTTAGAAAAACAATCATGGAAATCTCTCCTGTTATTCAGTCTGTATTTGGAATGGTAAGTTCAACGGAAAACGGTTAGTATGATACTTAATTGATATGAGTTTTGCAAGGGGTTTTATTACGCACTTTCCCCCATCACGTACCAAACGCCCTAACTTGAAAAAATCACCTTGATCTGACGCCGCAAATCCCTTCGCATCCGTCCACTTCCAATCTGATCCACGTCTTGAGTTCCCTTACGCGAGTCCTTTCGCCAGATTTGGTCACAAACCTGCTCCCAATCTCGACGCTCCTGATTCGACACCCCAGCGATGTATGCCTTGAATTCGGAAAATAGGGTGTCTCCCATATTAATGACCGCTTCCTCATCTTCAGCGTCCCCTGCTTCTTCAGCCTCAGACTCTGCAAAATAAAGTTGACCCAGGGCGTTGACAAACGCACGACGCAGCATCTGTGTATGCTAGGGGGCGGTCTCAACTGTCAGCAGATGCTCAAAAACAATCGAGATTTGCCGAAGGGCGATCGAACCTTGGGTCGGCGGTGGCAGTCTCCACGGTCGCTTTGAGTTTCGAGTAAGACGGTAAATGGTATGCGAGCGGGGTGAGTAACAACCAAACACTGAGGGCAACCCGCGATCCGGGCAGCAGGACATTGTGAAGGATCCCCGTTTCTCGGCGGACAAGCGTGCATAAGGATTGCTCCAACTCCGATGTATGTGAAAGTCGAATCAACGCCTTGACATAGCGCAACTGGATACCTTTCTGTGGTGTGATACACATTATTGATACATCAAAATTGGGTAAACGCTGTATGCTCTCAATTTGTCGTAGCATACCCGCAAGATAGAATTCTGTCAATCCTGTACTCTACCTACGGTAGATGGGAATCCAGGTTTCAGGACTTCTCACGTCTCACTGCTTCAAGTGCAGACATCGAATCGTGTTCAATCTGTTCCTCTGGCACATTGGCAGACGCAGTATGAAAATGCGCCGCGACACATTGCCACTCTTCTCCCCTTGAAATCCCCTTGAAAAGAAACGGGTTCCTTTTCGAGAATTTTTCGGAGTTGCTGGCGTTCAACCTTGGGGAGCCGTCAAACGAGTGGTAAAATCTGTTCCAGGGTAATGGGTTCGGTACGCTGTTCCATTGTAAATCCCTCTCTTTCCTATGTGTTTTCCGTTTCAAATCAAGCACGGTTATTGTATCAGATCGCTATAGTGATGTCAATCTATCACTGGAGCAGATTGAGAACTTCCCGTTTTCCCGGTACGCTGGTCGAGTAGGTGCTCTTTTTCCCTTTCAATTTTCCCGATTCTATACTAGAAGTTACGCACTTGGACAGAAAATAGGTTATAATAAAGACTATGAATCGACCCAAATGCAATGAACTGTTTCGACTCAAGTATGACGAACTGTCTTGGACGATTGAACAATACCATCAAAGCATCAAGAATTTGTCGGTGTTGAGCGGTCCATGGTTCGCAAGGGAGTTGCGCAACGCGATCATATTGGACTGACATTGCGAGCGTTTCTACGACTTGAGCGGGACTGTTTCTTGACCGGCGTCAGTTGGTTTGAAGCGAAAGTCTCGATTATCAGAGAAGCGGTTCATGCCTATCTGGCTCAACCGCTTTACACTTTAACACCAATAATCTGTACTATAAATCGGGTATAGTTGCCTTCGATGTATCATCTGGTTATGGGTATAGGCAGCTTGGATTAATTTAACAGTGCCAAGGTAACAGAATTTAACGAAAATTAATGTTAGTCCAATCCGGAGGAAAAAATAAAATGGCAGTTCAGCATTTATCATTTGATCAGATCGAAGCCCAGATCAACCAATTAGCAGCGAGTCCCCGAGATCATGGCGTTCTCGAACACATTGTGATTCGCTTGCCCGACGAACGGCGAGCGACCCCTCAGGAAGCTGAAGTCAGCACCGAAGGGGGTCTCGAAGAGGATCGCTGGAGTCGACCGAAAAGCCCAAATCCGGGTGCGCAAATCTCCGTAATGAATTCCCGGTTTCTAAAGGTGATCGCCGGTAACGATGAGCGAATGTGTCTCTCCGGCGATAACCTGCTCGTTGATTTGGACTTGGGCGACGAAAACCTTCCCACTGGCACTCGATTACAGATCGGCGCCACCACCTTTGAAGTGACGGATGTGCCCCATACCGGCTGTCAAAAATTTGAACGGCGGTATGGCAAAGACGCGCTGAAAGTGGTCAACTCAGATGCCTATAAATCGAGAAGACTGCGAGGGCTATTTGTAAGGGTAATTCAAGCGGGCAGGATTCAGGTGGGTGATTCTATCCGCAAAGTGACTGAAGGATAAGGAACATCGTATGTTTCAGGAATTTCGCTTACACTCGTTGAGCAGTTGTTCCACTTCAGCACGCACGGTTGTTGGTACATCTGGAAGTGCCAAAACGTGTTGAAAGAGTTGCCGTGCTTTCTCATAACATTTGGCTTGTTGGTAACAGGAAGCCGCGCTCACAAGACTAATGTAGACATTTTCAGTATGTCCTTCAGCTTCTAGGCGTTGGGCAGCTCTAATTCAGCAGCTCGGACAAAGAGCCGGGGCAGACCTGAATGATCGCCATCTTTTCTCGCCAGGATTGCGTGTGCTTCCAAAATATAACCCGAAGCTTTTCCAAGTATCTTTAGTGAATGAACACGAATTCATTCCATTTTCAGCAATCAAGGCTACCAGACAGTGAATCAAGTGATCGACATTGAGGTTAGGGTGAAGTTGGGCGATGTCTTCAATGCGGCTTGAGATAACCTTCTTTGTCATCAAGATGTCTACATTATAGGATAGGGACAGTGGAAATCGAACAAGGGAATTGTATCAAGGGACTTTTGTGCTGTCAAGGGAAATGAAAGGAACAATCGAAAATGAAACAAATTGAAAGGTAGATTTCTATGAAAAGTGCTCAATCTATGACCTCACAAAAATCGACCTTATTTACTGAATCCGTCATCCGAGGGATGACACAGCTTTGCATCCGCTACAACGCGATTAACCTGTCGCAGGGCACGCCCGGATTTGAACCGCCGGACGAGGTGAAGGGTGCTGCGATAGACGCCATCCGTAATGGGTACAACCAGTATAGCATCACTTGGGGGACGCCGAAATTTCGTCAGGCGATTGCCCACAAAGTGACAGAATTTAACGGCATCCCGACCGATCCGGACTGTAACGTGACGGTCACCTGTGGTTCGACCGAAGGTATGATGTCTACAATGCTGGCGATTATCAACCCCGGCGATGAGATCGTGATCTTTGAACCGTTCTATGAGAACTACGGTCCCGACGCGATTATCTCAGGGGCGCAGCCGGTCTATGTGCCGCTGCGAGAAACGCGCCGTCCCGATGGTAGCGATACTTTCACTTACGACCCTGATGAGTTACGAAAGGCTTTCAGCGAAAATACGAAGGCGGTTATCTTGAATACGCCGAACAACCCACTCGGAAAAGTGTTTAGCTGTGAGGAGTTGCAGGAGATCGCAGCCCTGTGTTGTGAGTTTGATTGCCTCGCCGTGACGGACGAAATCTATGAGCACATGATCTACGACGGACGCCCGCACGTCAGCATCGGATCTTTTCCAGAAATGCGGGATCGGACAATTACCGTTTCAGGGTTGAGCAAGACGTACTCCATCACCGGGTGGAGGCTCGGTTATGTGATTGCCCCCGAATACCTGGCAAATGCTATCCGCAAGATGCACGACTTCCTGACGGTTGGGGCGCCACACCCCTTGCAGGAAGCCGGCGTGGTTGCGCTTCAATTAGGTCAGGAATACTACCGGCGCCTGGTTGAACAGTATGATCACCGGCGCAAACTGCTTTTGGCACTATTGACCCATGCACGATTTCGCTGCTACGTCCCCGAAGGGGCATACTATATTATGACCGACATCAGCGATTTTGGATTTCCGAGCGACACCGAATTTTCACACTGGCTGGTGAAGGAGATTGGCGTCGGTGGGGTGCCGGGGTCTAGTTTCTACAGTCGTCCCGAGCTCGGTCGGACGAAGCTGCGGTTTATGTTTAGCAGAGATGAACAGACGCTGCAGGAAGCGGGTGCGCGGCTGGTGCGAATCCGTGAAAAGATTTAGTTTGACTATTGTACAATGCGTAGTGAATGAGTTCATGGAGAATTTTGCATATACAACCACATCATTCAGCATTTTCTGCTCTCATTTTGAGAGGAATCGTGCTATAATCTTGGCGATTCTCAATGAGAACAAGAGTCGGAAATTGTCCCATCAGCCCATTCAAGATTGGATATATCCCACCGGTAAATTGGAGGTAATTACAGATGGAAATGAGAAGTTGGTTGCAATCCCCCTCAAGTCTCACACATGGGAACATCATCAAGCGGGAAATCTTTTCAAAAAAAGACCCCGATAACCCCGACAAGGAGGGGGCGATTCTGAACTATATTGATAGCTTTTCGCGGTGCTATCTTGAGCCGCGAATCGCGTCAATACCAACAGCTTTCGATGATCGGCAGTTGATCTTCTACATCGTTGATGGGAACGGCATTTTTGAGGGTGGCGAGCTCAAGCAGGAAGTTCAAGAAGGAGACGGTATTATCGTGCCGCCGGGAGTCACACATGTGCTGACGAATGAGGCGAACGCACCTTTAGAATTCCTCATATTGGAAGAGTCCCTTTCTGACGGTGAACAGTCACCCCGAACAGATGTCCTGATTAGAAACTACCGGGAACGCCCTCTTAACCAGGGGCATTGGACACATCTGGTCCATCCGATCCTCGGCGAGGACGATGGACTTGTGAAACTCCACGCGGTTCTGATGGTGCGGATTGACGCGATGCAGACCCCCGATACCCACGGGCATCCTGATAACATGGATGAGGTGTGGTACATGCTGGAGGGCAATGGCATCCATGTGGTGAGTCAGAATGTCTACCGGCAACGACCGGGGGATGCGGTTTCTGTCGCGCCGTCAAACCCAGGCCATACCCTCATCAATGATACGGATGAGCCCCTCAAGACGTTCTACTTTGCCCGTTACAATCAGTGAGGCGTGAAACGTGAAACGTGAAGCGTGATGGGTGCTTGACGGATCCATGGCCACGTCTCACTTGTCACTCATCACGCCTCATGCAGCACAAAAGTGAGGAAACGTAGCGCAAACTGTTTGCATTACCACAAAAAAGCACTGACATGAACCCTTGCGAATTCATACCGGTGCTTTATACATCGAATTTCATAGTTTCTCCTCTGTGTGTCATAGTCATTTGCAGCGTCAGCTTTCGACGTCGCAGGCTATAACTAGGCAGCCCGAGAAACTTATACCAAACAACACAATGCCGCCGGTTTCGGGGTTGGGGTTCCCCACTCTCACAATTTTCCCTGCCTACAACTGAGGCTTTGGGATATGACTGCTCCAGAAGACGGGGCCAGCAGGGTATCCTTTGAATCTCGTGGGAAAAGGAAACGTTGATGGAGAAGTGAGAAGCGTGAGACGTGGTACGTGAAATATGAAAGGAAATCTCAAAAGCTATGAGACAAAGTGACTTTAACCACAAACTCAAAGCCCTGCAGCAGCGGGTGGCTGAACTGCGACAGCGTACAACGAAGGTCCCCGCGCAGTTGGAACAGTTACTGCCGGAAGCCCTCGATGAATTGCACAACACGCTGGAAGAATTGCATGTCGCTGACGAGGAACTACGCGCGCAAATGGAGCGCCAGCGTTACCTCGATCTGTTCAAATTCGCCCCGGACGGGTACCTGGTGACCGATGCCGCTGGGACCATCCAGGAAGCCAACCGTGCTGGAGCGGCCCTGCTCGCTGTGGACACGGATGATCTGGTGGACAAACCGCTGGTCGTCTTCGTCGCCGAAGCAGATCGCCAAACCTTTCATACCCTACTGAACCGAATAACGCAGTTACAGCAAGTGCACGAGTGGAACCTACGCCTGCAACCACGGGCAGGAGCGCCTTTCTACGCGGCGATTAAGGTGGCAGCCGTGCGCGACCCACATGGGGGGGGGCTTGGTCTCCGCTGGCTGATCCGCGACACCACCGGTTGGGTCGAGACAGTGGATGCGCTGAAGGCCAGTGAAAAAAAATATCGTCTCCTTTTTGGTGAGTCCAGAGACGCCATCTATATCAACACTAGAGAAGGCAAAATTCTTGATGCCAACCGGGCAGCGTTAGATCTCTTTGGTTATGCCAGAGAAGAACTGATCGGGATGAACGTCCGGAAGCTCTATGTCCATCCCGAAGATCGAGCGGTGTTTCAGTGGAAGATTGAGCGAAAGGGATCGGTGAGGGATTATGAAATGAAACTTCGGAAGAAGGACGGAACGGAGATGGACTGTCTGCTCACTTCAACGGCGCGTCGGGCAGCTGACGAGAGCATTCTGGGATACCAAGGCATCATCCGCGACATCACCGAGCAGATCAAGGCGGAAAAAGCACTCCATGAAAGCGAGGGGCGATTCCGCCAACTGGCGGAAAACATCCGCGAAGTTTTTTGGTTGAGTTCTCTCGATAGGAGTGAAGTCTATTTCATCAGTCCCGCGTACGAAGAAATCTGGGGCCGTAGCCGCGAGAATCTGATAGCGCAGCCGGAATCCTGGTTGGATGCCATCCATCCGGCGGATCGGGATGGCGTCTTTGCCAATTTCGAGAAACAGAAGCGTGGGGAAGTTGTCGAACACGAGTATCGGATCGTGCGACCCAACGGGGCGATACGCTGGATTCAGGCGCAGGTCTTTCCGGTCCGGGACGAAGCAGGCGAGATCTACCGCCTCGCGGGAAGCGCCCAAGACATCACCAAGCGAAAACAGGCAGAGGAACTCGCAGAGTTGCAGCAGCAACAGTTGATTCAGGCGGACAAAATGGCGTCACTTGGAATTTTGGTCTCCGGGGTGGCGCATGAGATTAATAACCCGAATAACTTTATCATGCTCAACGGAGAAATCCTCTCCATGGCCTGGCAGAACGTTATGCCAATCCTCCAAAAATACTATCAGGAGAATGGCGACTTCCTTTTGGCGGGTATGCCCTACACCCGGGCGCACGAGAAAATCGGTCAATTGATTTCGGGAATCTCAGAAGGCGCAGCGCGCATTGGGAAAATTGTCGAGACCCTCAGAGGTTTTGCGCGTCAGGATACGGGCGATCTAGATCAACAGGTTGACGTTAATTCGGTTATCGAATCTGCAATTGTCATTGTGAGCAACCTGATCAAGAAATCAACCCATCGTTTTTCTGTTGAGCTGGTGGAAAACTTACCCAAAATTCGGGGAAACCCACAGCAGCTTGAACAGGTTATCATCAATTTAATCACCAATTCATGCCAGGCCATCCGAGCTCCCCAAAAGCGCCTTGTGGTCTCAACGTCGTATAACAAAAGGTCGGACCGGATTATTATCAGAGTTCTTGATGAGGGAGAAGGGATACCTCCTGAAAATTTGAATCATATCATCGAACCCTTTTTTACCACCAAACGGGACGAAGGCGGCACGGGTTTAGGCCTGTCGGTCTCTTATAATATCGTGAAGAACCATGGGGGAAATCTACATTTCACTTCAAGATTCGGCAAAGGAACGGCAGCCACTATCACACTGCCTTCTTCTCATCATCTCACTTTTGAAACGGAGGTGAACCCATGAATCCGGCCACTTTTCCCACTCTTCCTGTTTTACTGGTGGATGATGAAGCACAGTTTCTGTTCAGCGCCAGTTTGAGTCTGAGTTCGGAAGGCATTAATAATGTCGTGCAATGTCAAGATAGCCGCGATGTGATGTCGACGCTTTCCGAACAAGATTTCTCCGTCGTTGTGCTGGATATGCTGATGCCGTACCTATCGGGCTGGGAGCTGCTCCCGATGATTGTGAGAGATTTCCCAGATCTCCCGGCGATCATCATCACGGCGGTCAATGAAGTCAAGACGGCCGTCGAGTGCATGAAACAGGGGACGTTCGATTATCTGGTTAAACCTGTTGACAAAGCACGTTTAGTCACGACAGTCAAACGAGCGATAGAGGTCCGGGAATTACGAGATGAGAACCTCCGGCTCAAGAACTACCTGCTCTCCGACAAGCTGGAGCAGCCCAAAGCGTTTTCCGAAATGATTACCCAGGACCCTGTAATGCGGACTATTTTCCAATATGTCGAGGCGATTGCCGGGAACGCTCTGCCGGTACTGGTTACCGGGGAAACCGGTGTGGGTAAGGAACTGATTGCCAGAGCAATCCACCAACTCAGTGGTCGAATTGGTGAGTTAATTACCGTCAATGTGGCTGGGCTGGATGACCACCTGTTTTCAGATACCCTCTTTGGACATAAAAAAGGGGCTTTTACTGGAGCAGATACAGCGCGTAAAGGATTGGTTGAACAAGCGTCGGGTGGCACACTGTTCCTGGATGAAATCGGAGACCTCAACATGGAATCGCAGGTCAAGCTGTTGCGCCTTCTGCAGGAAGGAAAGTATTACCCTTTGGGTGAAGATGTGCCGAAAGTGACCGATGCCAGAATTATCGTTGCAACGAACCGGGAGATTGAATCCTCAATGGAGGCAGGAACGTTTCGTAAAGACCTCTACTATCGACTTCAAACCCATCATATTCACCTGCCGCCGCTTCGCGACCGACGCAATGACCTCCCGTTGCTGGTCGAACGCTTCCTTGAAAAAGCGGCGGAGCAACTTGGTAAAAACAAGCCTACGCCGCCCACGGAACTCTTTACGTTGCTTAGGACCTATCACTTTCCCGGAAATATCAGGGAGCTTGAGAGCATGATTTTTGATGCCGTTAGCAGACACAAGGGAGGCGTTCTCTCCATGGAATCTTTCAGGGGCAAAATCGGTCAGAAGTCCCCTACGCATCACACAGGTGAAGCGGAGAGCGGGGGAGACAAACAACCTTTATTCACAGAGCTATTACCGACTTTGGATCAATTGCCCGCCTTGAAAGATGCTGAACAACTGCTGATTGCAGAAGCCCTCAAGCGTTCCGACGGAAACCAGACGATTGCCGCCCAACTTTTGGGCATGTCGAGACAGGCATTGCACAATCGTTTGCGTCGATCTCGTCAGTCTCCAGCGTAGCGAGATCCCGCCAAGCGGGGTGGGCCAATGGCTGATTTTAGCCAACTACACCCACTGCATTCCCCAACCCTTCTACCCGATATTCTCTATCTCTCAAAGGGATGACACATCTGTTTCTTTGGGAAACATTTGTTTCCATCCCCCCAATCCTTGCTTTGAGAAGGGTTCGCGAGACCTCCACCCTAAACTGTCCCTCCATCCGTGTCACCCCTTTTAGTCCCTTCCCCTTGTTTCATTTCCTGCAAGTGACTACACTTACGTGAGTTCGACGTAAGAATTCTGCGTAAGCGGGTGAACGAGAGAACGGGGGAACAAGGGAGCGAAAAAGAGCACCTCCTCACACACTTGCTCCCTCACACACTTTGGCAGACGTTTTGCACATAGCGTAACAGACTTCCTCCTGAGAGGAGTGAACAGGTACTCAAATAATAAAAGAGAGGAACGAGACAACCATGTTAGACCCGGTCAACCAGGATGCGCTCAACAAACAGATTAACCATGAATTCTACTCCACCTATTTCTATCTTTCGATGTCAGCCTACTTTGAGACGCTTAATTTGCGGGGCTTTGCGCATTGGATGCGGATGCAGAGTCAGGAGGAGACATCGCACGCGATGAAGCTGTTTGACTACATCCACGACAGGAACGGACATGTGGTGCTTGAAGCAATTACCCAGCCGCCTGTAGAATTCCAGTCTCCGATAGATGCGTTCCAGCAGGCGTTGGCGCATGAGCGCAAAGTCACAGAGACCATCCATCGGCTCTACGGGTTGGCGGTGCAAGAGAAGGACTACGAAACCCAGGTGGAGCTACAGTGGTTTATTGCAGAGCAAGTAGAAGAAGAAAAGCAAGCACGCCAGATATTGGATCAGTTGAAGCTGATTGGCGATCACGGGGCGGCTTTGTACCTGTTGGACAAAGAGTTAGGTGAGCGTGCGATGGACAGTTAAACAGTGGATATTGTGTCACTTGGCACGCATTTGCTCAATATACTGCGAATCGGTAGATTTTTACCGAGTTTTGACAGCGTAGACATTTAATAAGCAACCACAAGTGAGTGTTTAAAATGCCACCAAAAAGAGAGTGACTTGTGCGAGCTTCCTTTGAATCTATCTCTGGAAGTTCGGCAGCCGGGACGACCTCCTACCCTGGCTAAAGTCGTCCATCCAACAGAAAAGCTGACACAAGTCATAAACTGTGTTCAAGTAGATGTTTTGAAGATTTCACCGTTTGCGTAGTGGCGTAAGAGAAGAACCTGGGCATATATTTCACCGATTCCTCTTTTCCACCAACAGCGCAAGTGAAAAGTGATAAAGTGTCTGAAGTGAGCACACCTTTCCACCTTCAAAGACAGAAAAGCAAGGATTGCTTGCTTCGCTTCAGGCGTTTTATCTTCTCTTACCACTTATCTCACAACCGAGATTAATCTTTGGCCGACCAGAGAGGAGGCCATACAAATGAAGATTTTTAAGCCGCATGTCAGGGAGGGAAATGTCGAAGGTCACCCCTCCGGGAGGTCGGACCCGACGACAGATTACCACCCTCCCATACGAAAACGGTTGGAAGCAATTTCGGTGGAAATCGGATGGGGAGCCAGAAGCCCGCCCACCTGAATATGTCGGGCAAATATAGGTACATTGCTTACATAGCTTATGATGGATTGTCGTGGCGATTTCGTTGAGCACGGCACAAAGTGACTGCATTGCCGCTACGATCCATCAGACTAATTTAGGCGGAGCACCTGCCGGCGATAGTGCTAAGGCAGACAATTTCACAGATTTGGGTAATGAGAGGTGAGAGGTTCGCCAAGAGGCTGTTTACCCATTGTAGACTGGAAAACCCCGATCCCACTTCGGGGTATCCCGAACTTGACTGACGATGATGAATATCTAGCATAGTTTCGGGTGATGGTGCCTAAGCCTCAAGGCGAATTGGGGACCCGAGGACAGGAGTCGTACGCGGGGCGATCTGACTGTCTAGCACGAAAAGGAGTGAAGCACCGATAACTGTCTGTTGGTGCTTTTTTTTTAAGAGGAAATATCAGAAAGAACAGGGCGAATTATGGATACTTTAACACAAACTCCCGACCACGACGTGCTTCGCTGGATGGGAATTGGCGAAGTTTATGAAGCGAAGTCCGATCCGACGAGCACGGCTTTATCTGAGTCCTTGGATCGGCGCTCAATTTGGGACATGCCGGAGACACTGCAGTGACGAAGTAGATGCGAATCTGTTCCACCGAGAGTGTGCTCATACTGAGTCCAACCTTATCCCCGCCACCCATCCGTGTTATTTGCCCGAACGTGTTATTTGCCCGAAACGGTCTATATGGAAAATATGGAAAGAAAACATCTCCTTGTAGTTGATGATGAGCGAAACATGCTTCAGACCCTTAAGTTTATTCTGGAAACAGCAAATTACAGAGTCACGACAGCCGTAGATGGTCAGGAGGCTTTGGAAGAGATATTGGCGGCACAGGAGAGTTACAGACCGATCAATCTTCTCATCACGGATATTCGGATGCCGGGTTTAACCGGGCTTCAATTGATTGACGAACTGAATTACCTGAACATCAAAATGCCTATCCTGGTGATCACCGCATATGGGGATAAGACATTGTTTATTAAACTCATGCGTGCAGGCTGCGCGGACTACCTTGACAAACCATTTGATTCCAGAGAGCTTGTTAGGCGCGTGGGCTTGCTTGTGGAGAGAGCAGAAACTTAGGCGCAAGACAGCGAGGTTTCCCATTAGCTGAACAATGAACAGAAGGAAAGCGGACTTTTAAGTCCAGATGGCGAGTGGTTCATCAATTTTCGACAGATCGCTCAAGATTTTGTGTTTGTACGATTAACCCCGTTTCAAAAATAAACCTTATGAAAGGAGAACCCTCATGGCAGTCATCACTGTTTCCAGAGAATACGGGAGCCGTGGCGAACAAATCGCCCAACAGGTTGCCGAAGACTTAGGGTATAACTCTTTCGATAAAGAGATCCTCGCAGAGGTGGCGCGCGCCGCCAACACAACCGAAGAACAGATTAGACGGTATGACGAGAAGAATGAGAACGGGTTTCGTGGTTTCCTAAAGAAACTCTTTGTGCCAGAGTTCTCACGATACCTTGATTTTCCGTATTATTACTACCCATCGGAATTTCTCATGGAATACTCTCCCGTTGGGAGGGAGCCAGCAATTGAGGATGAGCCGATTCCGACTGAGGAGGAAGCCCTCACGTTTTTGCGGCATGTCATTGAGAAGTTGTGGAAGCGTGATAATGTCGTCATCGTCGGACGTGGCAGCCAGATGATTCTTGCCGACAAGCCGAATACCCTTCACCTCCGTTTCATGGCACCTGTTGCGGATCGCATTGAACAAGTCATGAAGGATGAAGGGGTCGTGTATCCGAGGGCTTTGAAAGAAATCGAAACTATCGACAAGCAACGCGCCCGCTATCTCAAACATTACTACGATGCCGATTGGGCGGATGCAACGCACTACGACCTGGTGCTAAATACCGGAACAATGAGCCTTGAACAGGCGACAAAAGTCATCATCACCGCCATCGGCCATCAGGAAAATGAGCCCCAAGGCGGTAGACCGGTGGAAACATGGGGTGAGCCAGACCAAAGCTCATTTTCCACTCTTGTCTCCCACGCTCCCGCGAGCACACTCAGATTCAACGAGGGTTGAGGGAAAAATAGCAACCTTAATATGAGAAAGTGAATGAGGAGGAACGCTAATGGACGCCAACGTTCGTCACAGAGGTGGCGTCATTATTTTGAAACTCAGCGGTGAGATTATTAAACAATGTTGGTGATCTCCGAAATGTAATTTATGAGCAACTTGCCAATGTCAAAGGGGCGCCCAAATTTCTGTTTGATTTCGCTGATGTCTCAATGATTGACAGTGCTGGGTTCGGAACGCTAATCGGAACGCTAATGGGAATACACGTATTTATTATACCCAGTGGGCGTACCGTTTGGGGCATTGAGTAGGTGAGTCTAAGGCAGGTGAATGTCATTCCCTTGAAGGTTGCAGCCGGTGGCAACGGCAGTGATTTTCGATAGGTCACGCTAAATTCGCTCACACCCACAGGCTGCTGACCGGGCCGTAACATAATGATTTAGAAGCCTCTAAGGAGGAAGCAATGAATGCGCGTACGTTGTATTCAGCAATTGAGACCTTGAATCCCAATCGTCCCTGTTGCGTGGAGGTCGGCACATCGGTTTCAGATGCGATCGACCGCATGCAGGAAGGACGATTCAGCTATATATTGGTTGTTGAGAAACAACAGCTCGTCGGTATCATTACGGAGCGTGATCTGTCAGCGGTTATCGTGGGGCTGCGCATAAATCCAGCCGATGTGGTTGTGGATGATATTATGACCATATCACCGGAGACGCTTCGCCCGGAAGATCCGATTGTATTTGCTCTAAATCTGATGCACTTAGGCCGATACCGCCATATCGCTTTGCTCGATGACGAAAATGGTTATCCCATAGGGATTGTCTCAAGTAAGGATATTTTGAACCACATCGCTGCGTTTTTGGAGACAAGTCAGGAGGGATGAAGCATGCTTTATGAACAGGTTATTGATGAAGAAATTACCATCATGGAGGAAATGCCTGATGAGCTGTCAAAAACCCTGAGCCCACAAGAAATCCGTGTGCCGCTCCGTTCTCTGATGCGGCCGGCGATAACGGTTGAAATGAACACAAGTACACTCAATGCAGCCGATCTGATGATCGCCAATGCTGTCGGTTATGTCCTGATTGTATCCGAAGGCGTTCTCACAGGAATTTTCGGAGAACGAGATATTTTGCTAAAAATCCTCAACAAGCCGGTTGGAGATCTCGCACAAATTCCTGTCGAATACTTTATGAAAACCGATCCGCAAACCTTAGATGCTGAGGATTATCTCGACACGGCAATATTGTTCATGGCGAAAGGCGGCTACCGACACCTCCCCATTGTAAATACACAAAATCGGCCAGTTGGAATGGTGTCGATTCGCCATATTATCTCTTATCTGGTTGAACATTTCCCTCAAGACGTGTTAACGCTGCCGCCGAAACCCATTCGTGAGGTAATGCAAGCCCGCGAAGGTGCTTAAACCGTAAATCTTAGAAAGGGTGAATTGACTGTGATTTTAGCAGAAACCTTTGATTTATGTCAAGACATTGAACTGAGACACGCAAAGCTATATGCGACGCTATCTCTCCAATTGGGAAATGTCGATGAACGAGTTGCCCGATTTTGGCGGCAGACGAGCGCGGAGGAGTGGCAGCACCATCTCCTGGTTGGTTTTGGACGCTCGTTCTGTGCTAAGACTTTCGGGCTAGAGACACCTACCCCAGAATTGCCCAACGTATCTATCGAACAGATTAACGATACATTGAATGAATATGAAGAGCGTGTGAGTACAAAGCAGATCACACTCAATGAGGCATTTGAGATTGCCATTGCGATCGAAGGCGGTGAGTCAGACACAATTTATATGGAGTTGCTTTCGACCATCAGAGAGGCGATTTATCAGAGCGATCAAACCTATTTGTTGAGCCGTATCTCCCGGATTGAGAAGGATATGCAGGCTCACGTGGGTCACCTGATTGATGCCGCGAGAAGGTTTTCTCATAATCCGGATCTGGTCCGAAAAGCGCATCGCTTGACAGATCAGCATCACCACGGATTCTAGGCTGTGTTGACGAACAGATCAAGGGCTGTTATTTTTCATGGGCGCCGCATCGTCTTGTGTTCTCACCTGCGGCTGATGATGATACAAACTTCCCAAAATCAAATCCCAGATCGGCAGCGTGAGGTTGAAATTATAATCATTCATCCGCGCCTGGTTATGATGCGTCTGATGATTTCGCTTCAGGGCGCCAAGCAGCGGGATACAGTCAATTTTGCACCGCTCCGGTGCGTGATACGCGAGGTGCAGCCATTCATAAAGAAGGAAAAAACCAACCAATGTGATGACCGTCAGTCCGGCGACATTCCGATTAACCAGGTGCCAGAGGAGAAAAAATACGGGGGCGATCAGGGCGAGCAGCGTAAAGTTATCGCGGAAGAAAAAAAGCACCTTGTAAGCCTCTTTACTCGTATCTATGCTCATGGTTTCATGCGTGAAGTATTCATGATGGGATGAGGTGTGAACCTTAAAGAGCAATTGAATGAAGCGCGACGCATTGTGCATTGGTCCCCGGTGGCAGATGTACTCGACAAAATTCGCAAGGAAAAACACGGCGATCATGGTGAACCACTCCAGCGGTTGAACATCCTTCACAACGAATGTCGCCGAACAACAAATGACGGAAATTCCGATCAGGTTGGTAAGCCCGAAAAATAGGTAGAAGTTGTAGTGCAAAGGAATAGGGTAGGGGATAGCGCCAAATTGAAGTCGTTCGCGTCTGTCGAGTCGCTTATCGTCGGTACCGAGTTTTGTTTCCATCATCCTTCCTCCTTTCGGCATTTCCGGGCGTAAGTGAAACGGCTCGAACACTCTGGGAGCAAGGTAATTCGATTTACACCGCTTCTGGCGGGGTCTCATGGGACTTAAAGGGCTATCTGACAAGCATGGGGATTGCGGATTGTTTTCAACAATATTACGGTCCAGATCTCATCAATACCGCCAAGGAAGGCGCAGCCTACTATGAGCGAATTTTTGCGGATGTGAATATCGAGCCGGAAAACGCAATTGTGGTTGATGATTCGCTCCTTGCACTTGGGTGGGCATCAGAAGCCGGCGCGCAGACCATCCATTGTTCATCCAAGAAAGCCCATCCAAGTTTCCCGCACCACATCAATCGCCTGGCCGAATTGCCGGGAGTCATCGATTAACTCAATTAAAAGTCCATTCCGTGTGCGATTTTGCATTGACGGAGACAGGTGAGACTCTCACAAAGACTTTCAGCCCCGCGCCCGATGGCGAGACAAAGACGAGCACGACGAAGGGGAGCGCGGTGATCATGGCTCTTATCGCGTGTAGCTGTTCGGGATGCAGCCCATTGATGTCGATTACGGCGAAGCCACTGTGATCTTTGAGTTCCTCCGCGTTCCGCTTCCGAAATGTGCCTGTGGGTGTAATCGCGGGGAGATAGCTGGCTTTGTACTTGCGGTAGTTGTCTTTCTGACCGCTGGCTGCCAGTTCGCATCTGTTCCACGATTGCGGTAATCGTCTGGATTGTGCCGTTGGTGTCTCTGGTGTTGCGGTAACTCGAAACCTGTGTATCGTTCTTTTGTTGCATGGTATACTCCTTAATTGTTGGAGTGATAAAAAAAAAGGCAAACCTCCCCTATTATGTCATGATAAAAGCCTTCCGGGTGATAGGTTCGATTTGCCTTCTGTACTGAAATGGAGATTCCATCATGAGAAACCTGCTTGATTTTTTACGCTCACCGATATTGATTGGTTCGTTTGTGTTAGTTCTTCTTCTCCTTGTTGGCTCTTACTTTTTGAGTGATTGGTACTACGGGGATACTGAGATAAAGCCAATACCCACAGTCCCACCAGAGCCGCGAGCCGTAGAACATCATCCGACGGTCTCCGATGACAGTCTCGACGCTCAACTTGACTCTTTACTCCCACCCCGACAGATCGGGGTCGGCGATTCTGAACTGACTGAAACGGAATCGAAAGAAGAACCGGTGGAGTTGACACCGGAAGATGAGGCGTTTATTGATGAATACAGCCAAGCAATGAAAGAGGACGCGCCGCGTGAATCCCCACATGGACTTGGGCCTTATCCTGAATTGCCATCAGATTGGCCTGATCAAAACAACTGGGATGACCTTGAAAAAAGTTATCGTGAGGGGCATTCGGATATAGGTCATGAGCTAATCGCCCGAGTTCTTATCAAACTTTGGAAGCAAGGTAAAAAAACGGATAGTGGTGTTATATCGGAGGACGGCTTGGTTTATCCGCTGTATACAGACACTATTTACGTTAGATGGTCAGAAGATGTCTTAGATGATGGCACGATTGACCGCTATGTTAGTGGAGTATTGTGCCACGGTAGCCTCGCACATTATGATGAGACCCTTTCTGAGGGTATTATCCCAAGTGGAGTCAAAATTGTTCCACGAGATGGCGCAGGGATTGATCCGTACAGTTTTCTTGATCTTCAATAAAAAAGCGACAATGAGCAGGTGTGAAAGGTGGGAAAGTGAGCAAAAGCCAGAGAATCCGTTTCTTTGTCTTTTTCACACCTGTTCCCCCTCTCACTTTCTCATTGTCTCTCTTAGAGCCACCCCCTGAGATTGTCCCGTTGTGGCTCCGGCGCCGTTCATTTGGACGGCGAAAGCAATCTCTTAACAAGAAGGAGGATACAACATGTACGCGAGAAGTTCGACACTCGCTACCCTTTTCATCTTGCCTTCTTTCACGCGACCAACGACTTCAAAAACTCGATGCTTCGACGGGCAATCGTCTCCGCATCCGGCTCAAAGTTGAAGACTTCGGTCGAAAGGTAACCCGTGTAATCGATTTCCTTCAACGCTTCGACAATCGACGGGTAATCTACACCTCCAGATCCAGGGAGATACCCGTTATCGTCGTTGGCGTGAAAGTGCGCCACATATTCGGCGTATTCCCGGATCTGCGTCGGCATGTCCAAATTTTCGGCGGCTGTGCTTGTGACATCGAGGACGATCCGGAAATTCGGATTATCGACCGTTTTGACCATCTGCACCGCCTCTACCGGGGTATTGATGAAATTCGTGCTTCGGCTTGTCAACGGCTCCATACACAAGATCACATCCTTTTCCTGAGCGAGCTCGGCGCACGCCGCAAAGGTCTCCCGCGCATACGCCCATGCCTGATCATACGTCAACGGTTCAAGCACGTTACGTTCATTTGGCGAACCGATGACCATAATCTTCCCGCCCAGATCAGCACAACACTCGACGAGCGCGAAAAAATAATCCCGCGTTTTCTCACGCAGGCCCACATCGGGGTGATTGAGGTGCAATCCCTTCGGCGAGACCAGCAGCCAATGTAGCCCCGCAATCTCGACCTTCGCCGCTTCCGCCGCTTTCCGGATGCGATCCCTTTCGGCCTGGCTGATGTCTAACACAGATTCCGCGAGCGTGAAGGGGGCAATCTCAACCCCATCGTAACCGAGTTTGGCGGCATACGCAAAAACATCTTCAATCTTCCAGTTCTCAAACATTTCGTTGCAAATAGCAAGTCTCATCGTCGACTCCTGTTTTTCTTAGAACAACAGGTTTGAAGTATGCTCACCTAAGATTATCACAGGTTCGTCCAATCCGCAAGGGGATTATCTGTCTTCGCAACTTGCCTCTCAATTAAACGCCATGTCATACGAGTTTTTCACTTGGCGGTTGGAGCCAGTCTGTGCCTGATTTTCCCCTACAACTGAAAAAGTCGTAATATCAGAAAAAAATGTATTTTCCTAATTTGTGAAGTATAATAACGTGGACGAGAGGATAGAATCATGCCTATCATCATTAAGTAATTTTCAGTATTAAACTATACATTCTGTTTGTAGTAGCGCAATTCATTGCGCGTTTGGGAGGGCGATGAATCGCCTCACTACAAACCATCAGCCATGCTGCGTCGAGATAGCTACAAGCTCCACTACAGTCCAGGTGACCCACCACAACTCTATGACCTTGCCCAAGAATCAGCCTACCAGTCGGCCGTTGAGGAACTTACGGCGCAGCTTTTATCGCACTGGGACCCGGGCGCGATCGAGGGGCGAGTTCGGCAAAGCCAGCGGGAACGACGCCTCATCGAACGGGCTTATCGCGCAAGGGGTTCGGTTTAGCTGCCTCACGAACAAAGTTGCTGACGCTGCTAAGTTTGGAGGTTTGTCTTGTCTGACTTCATCAGGACTTACGCAATTGAATCGGCGGATTGACCCCCAACCTCCTGTGCATCTTGTATCGGATTCAGAGCCTGCCCCGATCCATCGGGGATTCAGGATGCCGTGAAATCGCAGGTTCTGCACATCGGTTGCGTAAGTCCTATAAATCTCTACCTTTGAGACGTATAACCGAAACCATTCCGGCCTGGCACATTGCCGGGCTTTTTTTGTCCCAAACCTTCCCAGACTCCTGCTGTCCGTGTTTGTGCAAGATCTCAATAGAGAGCCCAAAGGCTATTATCATTTTGACAAACCTCCTACCTCATGCTATAATGCGTCAAAAATGCTTTTGGGGTGGAACTAAGGATGCACATCATCACGAGAGTCGTTCTCATTGTCTACACCTGCCTGCTCTATAGCGTCATTCATGCGCAGATAGAGAAGAGAGGCGCTCAACCCGTCTCTGAACAAAACACCTCGCAATATCGCTCGACATCCGAACAACGGATCAGTTATGATGACGTTTATGGGCTCGAACTGGAGTTACCCTTCGCCAGCAACATTGAGGTGAACGCGGTAGCAGCAGACGAAATGATCATCAAACTTGAAAAGCAGGGGACGGGCATCAATGAAGGGGCCGCTCAAACGTATCTTGATGCTGTGAAATTGGAAATCTCCAGGGATGACGATATTTTGCTGCTGAAGCCACAACTCCCGGATGCACCTGATTCAAACGCAACACTGACGCGGATGGACTGCTTCATCAACACACCGCCGGATATATCGCTCAAAATCAAGACAGAATCTGGAGATATTCGCGTACACGGCATCCGCGGCAACATGGTTTTGACGACGGCAGCCGGCCATATCCATCTCGACGAAGCGATGGGGGAATATCAGGTCAGCGCCCAAGAAGGGCAAATCTATGGGCGCATTCTCTTGACCGGTGGCACCAGCGCATTTGAGACGCAATCCGGTTCGATTAATCTTGTGGTGATGGACGAGATCGCCGCGGAGATGATTCTCACAGCAAGTGAAGGGGAAATCACGCTGCGCTTGCCGGAAAATTATCCGGCGGAGATCGAGATGCAAGTCGAAAACAAAGATCAACACGCCATTACCATCGACATGCCGTTTGAAATCGAGACCGCCTTTGTCGGAGATGTGGTACGCGGCTGGATCAACGATGGCGGCCCTCTGATTCAAATGACCGCAGGTCAGCGAATCGCTGTTCTGTCCTCCAAATCTTCGTCCACAGAATCCGAAGCGGACGATAGCGAGGCAGAAGCCAATGATTCTTATGCCCAAGACGGACTGACCCCGCCGCCGACGGTTGACGTACCTCGAGCGTCCGTACCGCCTGTAATCGACGGAGATCTATTCGAGAAAGCCTGGGCAAAGTCGGTGCCGCTTTCCTCCTTTTATATGGCAGATGCGACCGCGCAGCCAAAGGAACCAACAGAGGGATTTCTCCTGTGGGATGATCAATATCTCTATATTGGTGCCAGAATATATGATTCGCAGATGAAGCGGATTCAAATCACACAAACCAAGCCAGATTCAGCGGTTTGGAGTGATGACACGTTGGAGATTCTAGTGGATCCGAATACGAAAACCCCGACTTATCACCACCTCGTCATCAACCCGATTGGTACGGTTTTCGATCAGCACATCGAAGCGGATTATTCGTGGGATTCCGACGTTGAAGCTGCTTATGAAGGAATAGCAAAACCCGCTTGGGACTCTCGCGCCCAAGTTAAAACACAGATTGCTCCGACTTTTTGGAGTGTGGAAGTTGCCTTGCCGCGTGATGCACTTGAGCCCCCCTCATCCGAAAACTGGCGATTTAACCTGCATCGCAAAATGCAACGCCATTTCACCGAATCCTCGTCGAAGCCAGGCGGGGAGTATAGCTACTGGTCACCGACTTATGACATCGATAGACCTTGGTGGCCTCATTGGCCCGATCGACTGGGCGTCATACACTTGGCTGAGACGGAAAATTCCGAGGCTGCACAAGGCTTTTTAATGGAGCAACTTCAACTTGTTACAATCGAAGTTGAAGGCAACACCGACATTCCAACGTCAGAAATCCTTCAACGCTTTCCCTTTCAGCCGGGGGATGTCATCTCCATTAGTGAACTATCATGGCTCAACCGCGAACTTGAGGATTTGGGCTGGTTTGGCGATGTGCGATTAGAGACAACCGATGTCATCGAAGAAGGTGATGAACCATTTCCCGTCCCTATCTTCAAGGTGAATCTGCGTATGCATGTGACTGAGGCGCCAACGGGTATCGTACAAAAGCTCGATTTGCGCCGAAACAGATACTTCACATCTGGATTCTTACGCAAAGGGTTCGGACTGAATCCAGGTCGCACTTCAATTAAAACGCTGGACACGAAACGCCAACTGATTGAGAACCTTTATAAGCATCACGGTTATGACCTTGCACGGGTAGAGTACCTGTTCCCAAGCCCCCGTTTGTTGATTAATATTGACGAGGGGCATCTGGACGACATCCGTTTTTCTGGAAACCGTCGGGTCCGGCGCACCGAGTTGATTGACGCACTTGGTTTCAAACAAGGCGACGCCTATAATAAGCAGATTGGAACGTTACGTCTCAATCAGATGCGTGCCAAACTCAGCGCGAAGAACCTCTACTTCAAGGCGATTAAAACGTGGGAGGTGAAGCGGGAAGGGGACCAGAACGTGCTTGCAATTGAGGTTGAGGAGAGGTCGTTGATTGACTTGAATTTGCTGCCGGTGATAGACTTTAATCGCGTACACGGTTTGATCTTAGGGGGAAGTGGTAAGATTTCGACCATACAGGCGAACACACGAATCTTCGGGGAGGTACGCGGCGGACTTTCAAGCAAGATTTGGAATTATCAGTTGGGAGGTGAAAAGGCCTGGTTTGATCGGCACGCCCTGAATATTGGTGGAAACGTTTACAAGCTAACAGATACCAACAACTATACCGGCTTGTCTGCATTCCTCTCAGCAGCGCTTTTCGGGCAAGCTTTGGATTACTATCAACGCGAAGGGTATCAGGCCTGGGTAAAGCAGCAATTAACGCCATCGACGAACGTCATGCTGGAGTTTACCGATGAAGACCATGAAAACTTATTCAAATCAACCGATTGGAGTTTATTCGATACGGACAAGCCAAAACGGAGTAACCTCCGCATTGACGAAGGACATTTACGCACGGTGACTGTGGCTTATCAATTCGATAGTCAGGAGGAGCCATCACACCAAATCAGAAATTTTTGGGCTTATCCAAGCCCAAATCACCGCATCCGGCGCGGCTGGCGGGGAAATTTTTCCGTCGAATATGTGGGTAAACGACTCAAAAGCGACTTCGATTTTACGCTCTCTCGCTTTAAGATTGTGCGCTACAACCAGTTGTCAGGGAGGCATTATCTTGACTTCCGCCTCGAAGGTGGTTTTTCGGACGCGCCGCTCCCCAGGCAGCGACTTCTCTACCTCGGCGGAATTGGCACCCTGCGAGGATACGATTTTAAAGAACTCGTTGGCGATAATATGCTCTTCTTCAATATAGAGTACCGCCTGCATTTTGGAAAGATTGGGCATTTCGATGGGAGTGAGACGGCGTTAGGAGCGGTGATAGCTTTCCTCGATACGGGATACGCCTGGTTTGATAATGAAAGCCTCGAATTCGATCGCTTCAATACATCAGTCGGGATAGGATTGTCTCTCTTCGCAGTGCCGTCTTTTGCCTTCCGGCTTGAGATTGCGCGTGCGTTGCGGAAGGGACGCAATGTCACCCCCATCTTACGCCTTACACGGATGTTCTGAAAATGTGAAATGTGATGCCTGAAAGGTGAAATGATTCCTTTCGTTCTTCCTTTCCTTTTCTACTTGGCTATAATTACATAGTAGAAATGACTCGGCGATACTGATATTTTCTTTCCACATCCCGAGCCTCAAACCGTTTGCGCTTTCGGTGCAACACATGATATAATAGCAAAACTAAAGCAACGAAATGACGGTGACGGAGAATAAAAATGGCCCCATTTACAAGCCAAGAAATCATGACACTAGAAAAATTGGTGAAAGATGTGAGGCTGGCACTAGAAGATTTATCGAAACATATGAGAAAGTCAGTTTGTGTCGGCGCCCATTCATATATCTCGCCTCTTGATTTTTTTCTTGACAGGCATCGGTCTGAATGCTAACATTTAGGCGCGTTGAATTGAATAAATTACGGTCGGGGCGTAGCGCAGCCTGGAAGCGCGCTTGAATGGGGTTCAAGAGGTCGCTGGTTCAAATCCAGTCGCCCCGATTTTTTCTTAACCTTTAGATTGATACCTGAGTCTCCCGCCATATCGCCGGCTAACATGAATTCCTTTCTGCCATTGATTGAGTCCACGATGCAAAACCTCCCTGCATCTGCACATCATTCACACCTCTGACTTAGGAATGCAAAGTCGCCTGCTGCTTCGTAGCGCAAGTTGAACAAGAATGAACTTGCGCTACAGGCAGAACAGGAATACTGCTGGCTCCATCCCCTGGCGGGCTGAAGTGAACCACCGGCGATACACGGTGGAATGTCGCAGAGGTTGTTCAAAAAACACTGAGACGGTCAGATAATTTCGCCTAATAGATATTCGATGAACCATAGAGAGGTAGCAGTGGATAAACCCAATATCAATGTGGGGATCCTTGGCTGGGGCACAGTCGGCACGGGAGTTTCCAAGATTTTGCTCAATCGGAGCGATCTCATTTTTCAGAATACCGGGATTCAACTGAGCCTGATCAAAATTGCGAAGCGAACGCTACCGGCGGCTCGTTCCGGTGTAAAACTGCCCGTGGGTTGCTTGACAACGAATCCTGCTGAAATTGTCGAGAATCCTGAAGTCGATATCGTCGTAGAACTGATGGGGGGAATCGATGACACACGCCGCCTAATCACCCAGGCTATTCGCAATGGGAAGCACATTGTGACGGCGAACAAGGCGTTGCTCGCCGAGCATGGATTTGAGCTCTTTCAGCTTGCTGATACGCATAACGTCAGCCTTAACTTTGAGGCGAGCGCGGCGGGAGGCATTCCAATTATCAAAATCTTGAGAGAAAGTTTCGCCGCAAACCGCATTCACTCAATTTACGGCATCATCAACGGCACATGCAACTACATCCTGACCCAAATGCACGAAAGCGACGTCGATTTTGGTGAGGTCTTGAAAGATGCTCAAGCAAAAGGTTATGCCGAAGCCGATCCGACATTTGATGTTGAAGGCGTTGACGCCGCCCATAAGCTAACCCTCCTCACGTCGCTCGGTTACGGATTTGCGATGCCGATGGAGCAGATTTACGTTGAAGGCATCACGAACATCACCCCAAATGAGATCCAGTACGCTCGTGAGCTTGGCTACGTGATCAAGCTCCTTGCCATTGCTAAACTCAACGGAGACAGGGTTGAAGCCCGTGTTCATCCGACGTTGGTGCCTGCGCGGAGTATGCTTGCAAATGTTGGCGGCGCCTTTAATACCGTCTGTGTCATCGGCGATGCTGTGGGGCCAACCCTTTTTTATGGACAGGGCGCCGGTGAAATGCCAACGGCGAGCGCAGTCGTAGCGGATATTATCGATGCGGCGAAATCAATTAGCGGAAAGGTTAGCTCCCAGGTTCCGCGGGGTTGGCTTTCCGAGTCTCAAGCTAACATCTCTCTCTGTCCTATTGATGATATTGAAACCCGTTACTATGTTCGCCTTGTTGTGCTGGATCAACCAGGGGTGTTAGCACAGATTAGCAGTGTTCTGGGGAAATACCGTATCAGCATCGCATCTGTCATCCAGAAGGAACACCATGAAACCAATGATACCGCCTCAATCGTTATGATGACTCATAAAGCCGTTGAGAAAAACATGCAAATGGCGATCCAAGCAATCGATGCGCTTGATGTTGTCAGGGATGGGCGCCGACTGATTCGGATTGAAGAGGAAGTTGCATTTTAAGGAAATCGCAGCGAATGGTTTGGAAGGGTGTCATTCCTCACTACCGCGCATATCTACCGGTCACGGCAGAAACGCCGATCATCACGCTCAAGGAAGGGAATACGCCCCTCATTGAGGCGACGAATTTGAATGAAGCGATCGGTAACGACCTGCGCATCCACTTGAAATACGAAGGGCTAAATCCGACGAGTTCATTCAAAGATCGAGGCATGACCCTTGCTATCTCCAAAGCCCTTGAAGAGGGAGCAAAAGCGGTGATGTGTGCCTCGACTGGCAATACTTCAGCCTCTGCCGCCGCCTATGCTGCGAGAGCTAAACTGAAATGCATCGTCCTCATTCCAAAGGGAAAGATTGCGCTTGGGAAATTGGCGCAGGCGTTGATGCATGACGCAAAAGTCCTGGCGATTGATGAAAATTTTGACGAAGCGTTTCAGCTTGTGCGTGCCATTACCGACAAGCACCCGGTCCATTTGGTGAATTCGATCAACCCCTACCGTATTGATGGACAGAAAACGGGGGCGTTTGAGGTTATCGATCATCTCGGCTTCGTTCCCGATTATCACGCAATGCCAGTTGGCAACGCAGGGAATATTACGGCTTATTGGAAGGGATATAAGGAATATTACGAATGTGGCAAAGCTGAGAGCCTTCCCAAAATGCTCGGCTTCCAAGCGTCGGGGGCGGCGCCGATAGTTTTAGGGCATTCCGTCGAGAAACCCCAGACGGTCGCCAGCGCAATTAAGATTGGGAATCCCGCAAATTGGCGGTCTGCGGAGAAAGCACGCGATGAATCGGGGGGCTTAATCGATACGGTTTCAGACGACGAGATTTTACAAGCCTATCAGATGTTAGCGAAATTGGAGGGATTGTTCGTTGAACCCGCTTCTGCCGCCTCAATTGCAGGCGTTATCAAGCTGAATCGAAAAGGATATTTCCAACCGGGGGCAACTATGGTCTGCATACTCACCGGACACGGGTTGAAAGATCCGGATAGCGCGTTGAGAACCGGGCGGACGCCGACCCCAGTGCCGGCAAACGAATCGGCAATCCTGGAACATGTATATAAACCGTGATGCGTGAATGCCTCAACCTGAATTCTACAAAAGAGGTACACAAGCGTGAGAATCATTGTTCAAAAATTTGGCGGCACATCTGTCGCGGATGCGGCAAAGATTAAAAACGTCGCCAAACGAGTGGTCCGTGCGCATGAGGAAGGGTATTCCGTTGTTGTCGTTGTGTCTGCGATGGGAGATACGACCGACCGCCTTGAGCAACTTGCTTATGAGATCTCTGCGAATCCTCCTGACCGCGAGCTGGATATGCTTAAGTCCACCGGCGAACAGGTCTCGATTGCGCTGCTCGCAATGGCGGTTTCAGGACTTGGATACCAGGCAATCTCGCTCACGGGAACGCAGGTCGGCATCATCACCGATGGCTTTTATAGCCAGGCGCGAATCAAAAGCATCAACAGGGAGCGGATTCTGCCAGAATTGGATCGAGGAAAAATTGTTATTTTAGCGGGTTTTCAGGGGGTTACCATCAATAACGAGATTACGACCCTCGGACGAGGGGCTTCCGACACCACTGCCGTCGCAATTGCCGCGACATTAAGCGCTGATCGTTGTGATATTTATACGGATGTTGATGGCGTTTACACAGCGGATCCGCGCGTTGTTCCAGATGCCCGCAAGTTCGGTCAGATTACGTATGATGAAATGCTTGAAATGGCGCGGCTTGGCGCGAAAGTCTTGCACTCCAGATCTGTTGAGCTTGCAAAGAAATTTAACGTTCACCTTTGTGTGCGATCCAGCTTCAGCGAAGCCGAAGGCACTATGGTTATAAAGGAAGATGAGATGATAGAAGAAGTTGTCGTCAGCGCAGTGACCTCTGATAGAGACCAGGCAAAAGTATCGCTGCTCGGCGTACCGGACACCCCAGGGATCGCAGCACAGATTTTCCAAGAAATTGCTGATGCCAATATCAGTATTGACATGATCATTCAGACGGCAAATCAGGGTGGTACAGCCGATGTATCGTTTACAGTTGCAGAGAAAGACCTGCAAGCAACTGTTAAAATTAGCGAAAGACTCAAGAGCCAAATCGGTTTCGCCAGCGCTAGCACGGACAAAAACATTGCGCTTGTGTCATTAGTTGGCATTGGGATGAAAAGCCATGTTGGTATCGCTGCACGAATGTTTCGCGCCCTCGCTGACGAAGGCATTAACATTCAGATGATTAGCACTTCAGAGATTACGATTTCTTGTGTAATCGACGAGCAGGAGACGGAACGGGGTGTTTGTGCGATTCACAATAAATTTGAACTCGGGGGCGCTTCTTCATGAAAACACTCGAATTCATCGTCAAAGAAATTCCCGAAGGCCAATTTGAGCTCCACGAGGTTCTGGTCCCCGCGGCGGAGATCGACTTAAAGATAGAAGAAGTGCAGTTTATCGGAGAGATCCACGGACACCTTCAACTCTTGCGCCGTGTACAGGAGGTTTATGTGAGGGGCAGCTTTTCGGGCTCGATTGAGGTAGCGTGTCGTCGATGCGTTGAACCGTTTGTGACCAGCATTGAGACGGACACCGAAGTCCAATTTTATCCAACCGATGAGCCGAAACTAACAGATGCGTGGCAGATGGATACCGGCGAACGGTATTATTCAGAAAGCATAATCGACCTGTCTGACGAAGTGCGCCAGGCTTTCATCCTCGAAATTCCCACCTGGTCTCTCTGTTCAGAAGTGTGTAAGGGGCTATGTCCGCAATGTGGGGAAGATCTCAACTTCATCGACTGCGGTTGTCATCCCTCTGAGGAGCGTTCCTCGCCGTTTGCTGCTTTGGGAGATCTGTTAAATCAGCCCGACCGTGCTGTTGGGAATGGTTTCTAAAAAATTACGCAAAGGAGGTGAGGTTGGGTTCTTGAGTGAACCCAAGCAAGAAATGGCACATCCAAAACGTCGAACGTCAAAATCTAAAAAACGTATGCGAAGAAGCCACCATGCGCTTCTCGAAAAATTTGTCTCAACATGTCCCCACTGCTCAGAAACAATCCTGTCTCATCGTGTTTGTCCAAGCTGTGGATACTATAAAGGACGACTCGTGCTGAATGTGGCTGAAAAAACTTAATGCAATTTGCACAGTCAATCCCTGTTGCGAGCTTGGATGCCGTAGGAAATAAAAAAGGAATGCTATTATAATGGCTCGATATGCAGCAATCACCGGGACCGGTTCATACCTTCCGGAACAAATATTAACAAACTTCGACCTGGAGCGGATGGTCGATACCAGCGACAAGTGGATTCGGCAGCGCACTGGTATTGTCGAACGGCGGATTGCCGAATCCGATATGGCGACCTCAGATTTATGTATCCGAGCCGCCCGACAAGCTATTAAAAAGGCTGAGATTGATCCCCTTGACATCAACATGGTCATCGTTTGCACCGCGACGCCCGATGCGTTTTTCCCCTCAACTGCGTGTTATGTGCAGCAAGACACTGGCGCCAAGAACGCCTGCGCGTTTGATATTTCGGCGGCTTGCGCGGGATTCGCCTATGGATTAGACCTCGCCGATAGCATGATCAAATCCGAACGCTATCAAACCATTTTAGTCGTTGGTGGAGAGGTCTTCAATAAAATCCTCGATTGGACAGATCGGAATACCTGCGTTCTGTTTGGCGACGCCGCAGGTGCTGCAATCGTGCAGGGGACAGATGAGGCAAAGGGGATTTTAGCGTCCTATATCGGATGCGATGGAGACTACGCCGATACCGATCTGTTAGGAATGCCAGCCGGTGGCACACGCCTTCCGGCAAGCCATGAAACTGTCGATAAGAAACTGCATTCCATCAGAATGCGCGGGCGGGAAGTGTTCAAGCTCGGTGTCCGTATTATGCCAGAAGCCGCCCAACGCGCGTTAGATCTGGCGGGGATGACGATTGATGAGATCGATCTCTTCATCCCGCACCAGGCAAATATGCGCATCATTGAGGCTGTAGGGAATCGGCTTGGAATTGCGCCGGAAAAAGTGTATGTCAATGTTGACAGGTATGGGAATACTTCGGCTGCGACCACAATCGTCGCGCTTGACGAAGCCATTCGGGAAGGAAGGGTGAAGCCGGGCGATTTGGTGCTCCTGGCCACGTTTGGCGCAGGACTGACGTGGGGAAGCACCTTAATTAAGTTCTAAACAAATCAGCGATTTAGCAAAGGGGCTTTGTATTTCAGAGACCTGCATCACGTTTCACGTTTGATATGATCAAACTTGCTTGTATTTTTCCCGGTCAAGGTTCTCAAAAGGTGGGAATGGGCTTGGAACTTGCCCAGGCATATCCTGTTGCCCGTGCGACCTTTGAAGAAGCCGATTCTGTTTTGGATCGGAAACTGAGTCAACTCTGCTTTGATGGTCCCGATGAAACGCTGAAACAGACGGAAAATACGCAACTGGCGATTTTGACGTGTAGCGTTGCTGCGCTGCGGATTCTGGAAGAACTGGGTGTTTCCCCGGACATCGTCGCTGGACATAGCTTGGGAGAGTATTCTGCACTTGTCGCTGCTGGTGTGCTTGCCTTTTCAGATGCGCTGAAGCTGGTCGAATATCGCGCTCAATTCATGGCAGAGGCTTCCCGCCGACAAGATTGTACAATGGCTGCAATTTTGGGATTGGAGGCAGAAGCGTTACAAGATCTTTGCGAGGCTGCGTCATCTGTTGGCGTGGTTCAAATTGCGAATTACAACTGTCCTGGCCAATTGATTGTTTCTGGGGAGACCACCGCCGTCAAACAAGTCATGGAAAGCGCGAAAACTGATGGTGCTAAACGCTGTCGTCTGCTTCAAGTTAGCGGCGCATTTCATTCGCTTTTGATGATTCCTGCAAAAGATTGCCTTCAAGCGATAATCGATGACTTCCCATTCAACACCCCGCAGACGCGGGTGGCTGCTAACGTAACGGGTGACTTTGTGCAAACCGCAGATGAGATTCGCCGCACCCTGATAGCGCAGGTAACGTCCCCCGTTCAGTGGGAGAAATCGATACGGACTATCGGCGCTGCGGGTATCTCTCACTTTGTGGAGGTTGGTCCAGGGAGGGTTCTCTCTGGCATGGTACGCCGCATCCTTCGTGAACCGATCTGCCGCAATGTTGAGGATACTAAAAGCTTGGAAAAAACGATAAGTGTGATACGTGAAACGTGAAGTCCATTCTGTTTAGGGATGATTGAATGAAACTCAAAGACAAAGTCACAATTGTGACAGGTGCATCGCGTGGGATTGGCGAAGCGATTGCCCGAAAATTCTGTGAAGAAGGCGCGAGCGTTGTGCTCTGTTCACGTTCCGCTGAAGCAGTCGTTGCGATTGCCGAATCGCTTGCGGATGAAGGTTGGAACGCAAAATCGACACAGGCGGACATTTCCAAAAAAGCAGATGTGGAAGCACTGGTTGATCTGACCCTGAAAGAATTTTCCCGCGTTGATATTCTCGTGAATAACGCTGGGATTACCCGCGATGCCTTATTTATGCGAATGAAGGCTGAAGACTGGGAGGTGGTCTTACAGACCAATCTCACAGGGACAGCGTACTGCATGCACGGTGTTATCCGTCCGATGATGCGTCAAAAAAGTGGGCGAATCATTAATATTTCATCAGTTGTGGGTCTAATGGGGAATGCAGGACAAGCGAACTATGCAGCTTCCAAAGCCGGGATAATTGGCTTGACTAAATCCGTTGCAAAAGAAGTTGGCCGACGCGGCATTACGGTAAATGCAATCGCCCCCGGTTTTATCACAACCGATATGACGGCAAAATTATCAGAACAAGATCAACAGAAGATGCTGGAGGTGATTCCAATAGGCGATTTCGGTGGGCCGGAAGATGTTGCGGAAGCTGCGTTATTTTTGGCATCTGATGCCGCTCGATACATCACGGGGCAGGTGATCCAAGTTGATGGTGGCATGGTTATGTAATGCAGGTATCAGGTGTTAGGACTCAGGTATTGCGATATGCCTGATGCCTAATATCCAATGCCCAATACCTAAAAAGAGGAGGTTAATAAAATCGATGGCAGTAGATCGAAATCGAATTATCAAAATGATTGCAGATCATTTGCAGATCGACGAGGACCAGGTCACGCTTGAGTCCGCGTTCATGGATGATTTAGGCGCCGACTCGTTGGATACAGTGGAATTGATTATGGCGCTCGAAGAGGAATTTGATATTGAAATTCCGGATAGCGATGCCGAAAAGATTCGCACTGTGCAGAATGTGCTTGATTACCTGAACACGCGTGCCTGATGTGCGCATAATTTCAATTCGCGATTGGCGGTCATCAGGTAGACCGCCGATCGTTAATTTTAACCTAAAGAATACTGTCAAAAATAACAGGCGAAAGAGGTACAATTCGTGGGGCGAGTAGTTATCACCGGAATGGGAGTGGTCAGTGCAGTCGGCAACTCCAAAAATGAGTTTTGGGAATCAATTGCGGCAGGTAAAAGTGGTATTGATCGCGTGACACATTTCGATCCGAAGGAGTTTCGCTCGCAGATCGGGGGAGAAGTCAAAGAGTTTGCGCCGGAGATGTTTCTCCCACCTAAAGCCGCAGCCCGTTTACCTTTGTTTATTAAATACGGACTTGTTGCGTCAATCATGGCACAGCAGGATGCTGGACTCGATTTGTCTCGGATCGACCCTTACCGTGTTGGCGTTGGTGTCGGGTCTGGCATTGGCGGCATTAGTGTCCTTGAAGAGAACGCTCGGTTATTAATGGAAAGAGGACCTAAACGGGTGAGCCCCTTCTTCGTACCTTACGAGATCATCAATATGGCTGCCGGGCAGATCTCGATCCATTTGAAAATCAAGGGACCGAACTTCGCATCTGTAACGGCGTGTGCAACTGCCAACAACACAATTGGGGAATCATTTCGGTTAATTCAGCGTGAAGATGTTGACGTAATGTTTGCCGGTGGCACAGAAGCCGCAATCACTCCATTGAGTTATGCCGGTTTTTGCTCAATGCGTGCAATGTCTATCCGCAACGACGAGCCACAACGGGCAAGCCGTCCTTTTGATAAGGATCGGGATGGGTTTGTCATGGGGGAAGGTGCAGGCGTGCTGACCTTGGAATCTCTTTCGCACGCTTTGGAACGCGACGCCTACATCTATGGCGAGATTGTTGGCTACGGGATGAGTTCCGATGCGTATGATATGGTGCATCCAAGCAAAGATGGCGAAGGTGCCGCCAAAGCCATGGAATTTGCACTCAAGGACGGTCAAATTGCCCCGGAAGAGGTTGGTTACATCAACGCCCACGGAACTTCGACGCCAGCAGGCGATGCTGCTGAAATAGTTGCTATTAAAAATGTATTTGGAGCGCACGCTTACCGACTCGCCGTGAGTTCGACGAAATCGATGATGGGTCACTTGCTTGGCGCCGCCGGAGCTGTTGAACTGATTGCCAGTGTCTGTGCAATCGAAAAAGGCTATATCCCTCCCACCATTAACTACGAAACTCCCGATCCGGATTGCGATCTGGATTGCGTGCCGAACCAAGGACGCCCTGCGGATATTCAGGTCGCATTGTCCAACGCTTTTGGTTTTGGCGGACACAATACATCGATTGCTGTCCGAAAATATGTTGAAGCGTAAAATGTGAAACGTGATGCACAATACGGAACACATTTTATGCTTCTTATTTGTTTTCCTACCTGCTGCTTTCCCTTCTTGCTCCTCTTTACCTCATCGCCGGAATCACGAATAATGGACAAGCAGAGCTCGTCTAGCTGTAATACCTACCTTATAGGAGTTCTAAATGGCACAAAAGCGAAAATACAAAAATCCATACTGCCAGACCCAATCCGAGTTGGCAGAATGGCTTTCTCTGTTCGCTCGCGATCACAGCACTACCGAAGTCGCTGACGCACTCGTCGAGCGATATCCAGAACGAACGACCGGCGATCCAAAAGCCGACCATCGATGGGCAAAGGAAGCCATCTGCACCGTCAACCCCAACGACAACCGTTACAACGCCGCGAAGTGGGATAAGCAATTCTGGCTAACGCAGGCGAATTACCATCGGGAGCTGGAGAAGCGTCACCGACGACTGGCATCTAAGGCAGTGAGCGCATTGAACGCCGCGTATGACAGTCTGGAATCTACAATTTCAGCCCTTAGCCCAAAAGAGCAAATCTCACTTGTTCCGAAAGCGTTGCTCACTCTTAATCAAGCCATCGGAAGCGTGCAAGCACCGCCCCCGTCATCCGAGCAAAACGACCCAGACGAGGATACCGAAGCCAAAGCACAAGCCGATACCGAAAAAGAGGAAATGACAGTGGAAGAAGCCCGCGAGATCATAACCAGATTAATAAACCGGCGCAAAGCACAAAATATACTGCGGAAAGGCAAAAGCTTTGATGAGGTAACGGCAGAGACCGGCATGACTGAAGAGGAAATTAAAGAGCATCTGATGCGTAAAAAAGTCGAACACGAGGTCCTCGGCATGTACAAAAACGGCATGGACGTAGAGACGATCCAGCTACGAACCAAGCTCGGCTATGCCTACATCGACAGCATTATAGATAACGCCGTCAACGACAGAATTTCGGGTTTTGACAGCCGGAGACGGGAAAATTCTGAGGCCCGCGCCAAAACCCGTTCGCTATTAAAGAACGGCGACGACGAGGATTTAGACTTTGATTCGGATGCGGACACCGCCAGCGATGACCGTGACGACCGCCCACCGCCGCGCGGTGCCGAATGGGAGAGTAGGGAATAACGATCGTTATTCCTACAATTTTTCGTTATAGTTACCCCAATCGGGAGGCATCAAAATCCTTGTTACACACGACACATTACGCTTCATGCCTTCTTGCTGCACTTCTTATCGGCACGGCCTCTTCCCAACTCTTCGCCCTCACCGATCCGGAAATTGACACAATGATAGCCGAAATGACAATCGAGGAAAAAGTCGGACAGCTCATCATGGTTGGCTTCGAGGGGACCCAGGCCAACACCGCCATCGAAACCCATATCCGCCAACGGTTTGTCGGTGGGGTCGTCCTCTTTAGCCGGAATATCCAATCCCCGCAACAGATGGCGAAATTAACGAATGAGCTCCAGCGATTGGCGCGAGGGACGGTGCGTCAAATTCCGTTGCTGATCGGCATTGACCAAGAGGGCGGTTGGGTCATACGCCTGAAAAAAGGCGCGACGGTTCTGCCCGGCAATATGGCGTTGGGGGCAACCGATTCGACCGAATTGGCAGAGCGGGCGGGAGAAATCACCGCCGTTGAACTCGCCGCGGTGGGGGTCAACCTGAACTTCGCTCCGGTCATGGATGTCAACAACAATCCACGCAATCCCGTTATCGGTCGTCGTTCCTTCGGCGGATCGCCGGGGCTCGTTTCCCGTTTGGGGGTCGCTTACATCCGGGGGTTGCAGCACAACGGCGTTCTGGCAACCGCGAAGCATTTCCCCGGACACGGAGACACCACCGTCGACTCGCACTTCGACCTGCCAACCGTGAGCCATGACCTGAAGCGCATCCACGCCCTTGAGCTGAAACCCTTTCGGGCTGCGATTGATGCCGATGTCGCTGCAATCATGACAGCGCATATCATCTATCCCGCCCTCGATGCCGACCGACCCGCCACCCTCTCGCCGACTATCTTAACGGATCTCTTACGCCAAGAACTCGGCTTTGATGGCTTGCTCATTACCGATGATATGGAGATGAAAGCGATCGACGCTCGCTACCAATCGGGCGAAGCCGCGGTGATGGCGATTGAAGCCGGGGCGGACATCGTGCTTGTACTCTGGACGCCCACGAAGCAGATTGAGGTCTTTAAGGCGTTGCTATCGGCGGTGAAGAGCGGACGAATCTCTCAAGCCCGGTTAGACCAATCCGTGAGACGTATTCTGAAAAGCAAGGGGGCGGCGTTTGGCCGACGTTTCGTTGATCCCGATGCGGTGGGAACAACCGTCGGGCGGGACGCACATAAGCAACTCGCTGGGGCAATCGCATCGCGGGCAATTACAGTGGTGGGGAATCGAAATAACATCGTGCCCTTAAAATTAAAGCCGGAAACCTCCGCTCTGATCCTAAGTGCATCACCGACCTTATTCGATATCTTCAAGGCACATCACCCGAACACGATCGAGGTGAGAATCCCAGAGAAACCGGATGGAGAACAAATCCCCCCGCAACTGACCCTGCAAGTTGCTTTGAATCCCGATCTTATCGGGGCGGGAAACGCCGATGTCATTATCGCCGGAATCACGAATAATGGACAAGCAGCGCTCGTCCAACAAATCAGCATGGGGACAAAAACCCCCGTCATCGTCATCGCGTTTGGGTCCCCCTACACACTCCGTCACTGCCTGACTGTCTCCGCATCCCTTGCCGCTTATGATATCCACTACGCCTCTGTGTTGGCAGCGGTCGAGGTGATTGTCGGAGCACAAGAGGCTCAAGGCAAACTGCCGATTCAATTGTCAATTGAGCAGTAGGGAACGCAGATCCCGATTCCGTTGGCAAATTCTTTGCCTTACGGAATCGTGGATGCTCGGTTTTGTGATCTTCCCGCTTTGGAAGAAACAAAACCGGCATCTGCGTTCCCTACCGGTTGCAAACCGTGTCCTGTCAAGGAGGTCAACACCAATGCAATCCACGACGAAAGATCGAAAGCAGAAACTGAAACCGACAACGGGAAAGAATCCGATAGCGCAACGCCTGATCACAGCAATGGAGAAACCACCACATCTCACCCATGAAGACGTTGAAGCACTGCGTCAGTCAATCGAAGAAGGAAAATTGCCCGTAAAATTTGATTCACCCCTTGAGCCGGATGAACGTCAAAAACAATGAATTAAATATCTTGTTTCTACAACTCCGCGCCGTGTCAGTGCGAGAATGGAGGAAAAATTATGGCTGAAACAACTCCATTAAAATTACGTGTGAGTAGAGAAGAGGCACGTCAGAAAATACAAGCGCGAATTGAGAAGGGACAACAACTTCGCAGCGAAGATATACGTTCAAACGAAAGAAAAAAAGCCGGAAGAGAACGCAAAAATTGGTCAGAAGATAACAAAACCCTCCTGCTGAGTCTATTTGGTGAAGAGTCAACAGCAGTAGACCAGTATATTCACTTCGATAATTTTATAGATTCAAGAAGTCTTGCGCGGTTTAGCCCAGATGTCCCTTCTCATGTAAAGGGGTCACGCTTGTATGAAGAACGTATGAACTCTAGCATCAAGAGCCTAAAGGAAATCCTTAGTGAACTTGAATTATACGATAAGCCCTCAGATGTTCAGCGTACATCCGTTAATGAAGATACTTCAGATAATTTTGCTCGCACTTTCGGCGACAAAGTGTTCATCGTGCACGGGCGTGATGATGGAGCTAAAGAAACTGTCGCTAGATTTGTAGAAAATTTAGGTATAGAGGCAACTATACTTCATGAACAACCGAGCGGGGGTCGAACGATTATTGAGAAAATCGAGAGGTACTCGGGCGACGCATGCTTTGCTATCGTCTTGATTACACCTGATGATGTTGGGGCCTTAAGAGATGAAGCAGATGACGAACGCAACCCTAGAGCCCGACAGAACGTTGTCTTTGAACTAGGCTATTTTATGGGAAAGCTAGGCCGCGAAAGAGTATGCCCACTCTTCAAAGGCGAAGTAGAGAACCCCTCAGATATTGATGGTATAGTCTATGTGACCATGGACAATTCAGGTGCATGGCGTCAGCAACTACGCCAAGAAATGGAGTACGCCGGGTTACCTGTACAGAACAGATAAACTTATAGACTCCCGCACTACCCCAAAGGAATTTCACCATGCCCACACTCGACTTTAAAGGAAAACAACATATCTACGCCCACCATCTCACCGTTCCCTACCGGCCGATTGAACCGGACGAAAGCCGCTCCTGCAACCCAGCCGGTGCCGACGACAACCTCATCATCCACGGCGATAACCTACACGCCCTCAAAGCCTTATTACCCCGCTACGCGAACCGTATCAAGTGCGTCTACATTGACCCTCCCTACAACACAGGCAGTCAGGCTTGGGTGTACAACGACCGCGTGAACAGTCCGTTGATGCAAGCGTGGTTTGCTCAAAATAGCCCGGTTGATGGTGAAGACCTTGAACGCCACGACAAGTGGCTCTGCATGATGTGGTCACGCCTGCATCTGCTCCGAGAATTGCTGTCCGATGATGGCGTGATTTTTGTTTCCATTGATGACCATGAACAGCACCATTTGCGCATGATGATGGACGAAATATTTGGGGCTGAGACATTTATTGCATGTCTTGCGGCAGTTCTTAATCTAAAAGGGAGTCGGGACAATCGAGGTTTCACCACTACACATGAAAGTGTGCTTGTTTACGAGAAGGTCGCCAGATCAGCAATCCTTCATGAAGTCCCTTTGCACGATGACGACACCGATGAATGGTTTGAAGACGATGTGGGTTGGTACAAAAAAGGTGCAAGTCTGAAGTACAGTGGGGAAAATGCGCCCAGAGAGAAAAGACCAAATCTATTTTATCCAATATATGTAGATGAAGATGGCACTGTTGGAGTTGAACCGAAATCTGATACATCAGAAGAACTTTGGCCGATTGCAGACGGTGGCCAAGAAGTTACTTGGCGCTGGAGCCGAGATACAGTCACAGCAAATCCAAATGAGATCCTTGCTATTCGATCACTAATAGGTTGGACATTACATAAGAAACAACGACCACCGGTTGGGGTTGTTCCATCGAAAAAGCCCAAGTCAACGTTCTATTCGCCTAAGTACTCTGCTACTACTGCTACAATCATTGTCAAAGAAATTTTTGACAATACCAGAACATTTGATTATCCAAAATCTCCACATTTCTTAGCTGACCTGATAAGTATTGCTGGTGTCGGTACTGACGACATCATCCTCGACTCATTTGCCGGCAGCGGCACTACAGCCCACGCGGTCCTCGCGCTGAACAAGGAAGATGGTGGCAATCGGAAGTTTATCCTCATTGAGTGCGAGGATTACGCCGACACCATCACCGCCGAGCGGGTCCGCCGTGTCATCAACGGCGTACCCAATGCCCGCGACGCTTCACTGCGCGAAGGCTTGGGCGGCTCCTTCACCTACGGCACATTGGGCAAACCGATTGAAATAGAGGGGATGCTCACCGGGGAAGCACTCCCGTCTTATGAATCACTCGCCGCCTGTCTACTGTCTACCGCCTCTGGGATTTCCGTTGGGGCGAATGCGTTAGAGCAGAAAAACGGTGACGGCCTCTTCCACAGCGGTGATGGAATTGACTACTACCTGCTCTACAAACCCGACCTCGAATACCTACGGAGTAACGAGGCGATCCTTAACTTAGAGCGAGCGGAACGTATCCGCAACGCCAATCATCAGAACGGGGTTAAGGCAATCGTTTACGCGCCGGGAAAATACATCGGCCAGCGGGAACTCACAGGAATGGGGATTACATTCTGTCAACTTCCTCACGCCCTGCACGAAAGATAAAGTTGCTTTGAATCCCGATCTTATCGGGGAGGTGACGACATGATGGAATTGAAGACATATCAACTCCGCGTGCTTGACGCTTTTAGCCGTTGGTTGGAAGTCCTTGACGCGGAGCGCAACAAGTCTGGGGATATGATAGAAACGTTGAAACAGGCAGGGTTTGACATTTCAAATGATATTCGTAATTATCCCCAAAACGCATGGCAGCAGCTATCAAAGAACGGTGATGTGGCAGAAAGTGCGGGCGAATACATCAGTCGCACCGATGGTGCAGACCGTTCGATTCCGCATATCTGCTTCAAAGTGCCAACAGGTGGCGGTAAAACTTTGCTCGCCGCCGCCGCTCTGGAACGCCGCCATCAACAGACCGGACTGATCTTGTGGGTTGTGCCGAGCAAGGCTATCTACGTCCAAACGAAAGCCGCCCTGTGGAACCGTGAACACCCGTACCGTCAAATGTTAGAGCGGGCGAGTGCCGGCCGCGTCAAAATGCTGGAGAAAGATGACCTATTCAACAGAGACGATATCGTCAATTACCTGTGCGTCATGTTACTGATGTTACCGGCAACGAACCGACAAAAGGGGAAAGAGTTTCTGCGTATGTTTAAGGATGCGGGGCGTTATCCGAGTTTTTTCCCGGACGGTGATGATCTCCTCAGTGACGGCCGCTTGATGAAAACCTACCCCGACTTGGAATGCAATGTTGAAGGCGGGACAATCAAGCACAGTCTGTTTAATGTCTTCAAGATACTACGTCCTGTTGTTGTTCTCGACGAGGCACATAAAGCGTATGGAGCAAAAAAGAAGGAGGCAAACGAAGAATTTGCCCGCTCCATCAACCGTTTGAATCCCCGACTGGTTATCGAACTCTCTGCGACCCCGAACCACGGTATAAGCAATCTGCTCGTCGATATCGAAGGACCCGACCTGAAAAAGGAGGAGATGGTCAAATTGCCGGTGCAGGTAACATCATTTTCCAATACTGACTGGAAATCAACGTTAAGCGAGGCGTTTGAAAAGCTGGCCGACTTGGAGATAGAAACTAGGGCACTTGAGCACAGCACGGTCCGTTATATCCGTCCAATCGCCGTTGTGCGCGTTGAGCGAACGGGTAAGGATCAGAGAGATAATGAGCGTATCCACGCTGAGGATGTGCGGGAATATCTCACGCAAGACTTGCAGCTGCCCTCGGATACGGTTCGTGTCAAGTCTTCTGACAACGACGAACTCGGCAACGAAGATTTGCTCTCCGAATTTTCAGAGGTGCGATGGATTATCACAAAATCCGCACTGATGGAGGGTTGGGATTGTCCTTTTGCCTATCTGTTGGTGATGTTGGACAATACGCAAGCGCAACGGGCTATCACGCAACTGGTGGGGCGGGTAATGCGGCAGCCACACGCGCAACTCACCGGTAGAGAATTGTTAGATCAGTGTTATGTCTATTGTAATAACGCCGAGGTGGGCGCCGTCGTCGAGCAGGTCAAAAATGGATTGGAAGCGGAGGGGCTAACGGGCTTGGGCGACGAAGTGATGGGCACGTTGGGTTCACAGCAACATCAAGGCGAGATGCAGCAACGGACTGTGCGTCGCCGCGAGCGGTTTCAAGATCAGGATATCTTTCTGCCAGTGGTGTCCCATAAAAACGGCGAAGATTGGGTACAACTCGACTATCAATCACATATCTTGCCGCATATAGATTGGTCGTCAATCGAACCACCCGACCCAGAAGCGTCTGCCCCCAATAGCGCAAGACGTCAATCCGCAACGGTTGATGTCAATGAGGCACCGCCGGTTTTCCATCCCGATCAAGCGTTGGATATTGACAAAACGGTCAAAGTATCCCATTTCACACGCCATCTGTCTGACATTCTACCCAATCTATGGCACGCCGCCCGCATAGTAGGGCAGCTGATTGAGGACCAGAAACAGGACGGCAAAACCGATGCGGATATCTATGACCGACGTGCTTATCTTGCACATCTGCTAAGGGAGCATGTTAAGAATGAAGTGGAAACGCAGGCAGAGCAGGTCTTTCACGAAAAACTGAGACGGGGTGAAATCCGCTTTGATTTGGAAGTCGGACAACCGAATTTCCGTATGAAACACCACTATGAAATACAGGTTAGTTCCGGTGATAGGCCACTATTAAGAAATTATGAACCTGTGCAGCTCACCCTGTTTGAACCAGTTTTCGAGCGATATTTCAGTAACGAATTGGAAAAGAAATTTGCGTGTTATCTTGATGAGCAGAAGGCAGTGCAATGGTGGCATCGAGTTGCAGCGCGTCAACAGGGCGAGTATTATTTGCAAGGCTGGAAAAAGGGACGAATTTACCCCGACTTCGTTGCGATGGCGAGCGAAACACGCGTGCTAATTTTCGAGACAAAGGGTGAACACCTGCTCGGCAACCCTGACACTGAGTACAAGCGAAAAGTGTTAAAAGTGCTTGAAGGGGTATTCAATGCTGTCGGTACGATGGAACTGTGTGAGGCTCCCAACAGCATTTTTCGATTGGTATTCAGTGATCACGAATTCTCGGAGATATCCGAACGGTTGGGCGAGCACTATTCGCATAGCTAAAGGAAAGAGAGATATAATCTTGCCTTGAAATGCTTTATTCGTTTTTGGAGGAGCAAAAATGCTGACGAAGTTGACTTGTCGTAATTTCAAAAACTTTGGAGAAGTAGAAGTCGAATTAGGGAATCCCGTTGTCTTCATTGGACCCAATAACTCTGGCAAAACCACCGCTTTACAGGCACTCGCCCTGTGGGATATTGGACTCAAACGTTGGAACGAGAACCGTAAGGGGAAGCCAAGAGCGGAAAAGCGACCGGGCGTTGCTATCAACCGGCGCGACCTTATCTCCCTCCCTGTACCGAATGCAAGGTTACTCTGGCGAAATTTGCAAGTCCGAGATATTCAGAGAATTGATGGCAGGCAACAGACGCAAAACGTCCGTATGGATATTATCGTTGAAGGTGTTACTGCTAGCAAAAAATGGGAATGTGGTTTGGAATTCGATTATGCCAATCCAGAATCCTTTTACTGCCGCCCTCTTCGATTATCGGAAGCGGATGGTAAAGTATCAGAACAGATGCCTGTTCCTGAAGAGGTGGCAAATCTCAATGTTGCCTTCCTTCCGCCTATGTCTGGGCTTGCCTCGAATGAAACCCGCCTTGATACGGGTGCGATTAATGTCCGTGTAGGGGAGGGGAGAACCGCAGAGGTCCTCCGCAATCTCTGCTATCAGGTCTTACAAGAGGGAGAAGACAACAAAAAATGGGAAACTATCTGTCAACAGATTGAAGACCTATTCGGGGTTGAACTTGACGAGCCAAATTATATCCTTGAGCGCGGGGAGATTGAGATGAGTTACCGAGACAGATCAGGTACTTCTCTTGACCTCTCCTCATCAGGACGCGGACTTCAACAAACCCTGCTTCTGCTCGCATATATTGCAGCACATCCGGGGGCAGTCCTTCTGCTCGATGAACCAGATGCACACCTTGAGATCCTTCGGCAAAGACAGATTTATCAGATTCTTACCGAGTTGACAAAGAAACATGGCAGTCAAATCATTGCCGCCAGCCATTCTGAAGTCATTCTTAACGAGGCAGCCGATCGCGATGTCGTTATTGCCTTCCTTGGTGCACCCCATCGTATAAACGATCGCGGGAGTCAGGTTTTAAAATCGCTTAAGGAGATTGGTTTTGAGCAGTATTATCAAGCACGACAGACGGGCTGGGTTCTTTATCTTGAAGGACCCACGGACCTCGCCATCTTAAAGGCATTTGCTGAAAAACTGGAGCATCCTGCGAAGAGTATATTGGAACGCCTGTTTGTGCACTACGTTGGAAACCAACCGCAGAAAACCCGCGACCACTTTTATGGGTTGCGGGAGGCGAAGACTGATTTGGTGGGATTTTGTCTCTTCGATCGGATTGAGCCGGAATTACAAACAAGAACTGAATTAAGAGAGTATCAGTGGAGGAGGCGCGAGATTGAGAATTACCTATGCCAAAAAGAGGTGTTAATAGCATGGGCAGAAGCAGAAGGAAAAAAACAGAGCGCAGGACCACTATTTGCTAATCAATTTACAAATCGATGGCTATCTGCAATGGAAGAGGCGATTGCGGAGATTGGAAACGCCCTAGAGACACTCGGTAAAGGTTCGCCTTGGTCGCCTGATACCAAGGTGAGTGATGATTTTCTGGATCCACTTTTCGATTCCTTTTTCAACGAACTGGAATTGGAGAATTTGATGCGAAAAACAAATTATCACACCCTCGTCCAATATGTTCCCGCAGATCAGATTGACCCAGAAGTATCCGAAGTACTCGATGGGATTTTGGAAATAGCGAACCGAGCGGTGCCGATGACCAATACGTAAGTGCTATTTGTGTGATTGGAATACGTTGGAAAAAGGTATTGAAAATGGCACACGCATACATCGGTTTTGGATCCAACATCGACGACCGCTTCGCGTATATCGTTCAAGCGTTGCGTTTGCTGTTAGAAGCAGATGGCGTCTCACTGATACAGATCTCCTCCCTCTACGAAACCGAGCCCGTCGGCTATGAAGAACAGGATTGGTTCCTGAATGGCGTCCTCGCTATCGAAACCAGTCTATCGCTCGATCAGTTGTTGGTGTTGCTGAAGGGTATTGAACAGGTTGTTGGACGGCAGCAGCGCATCCGTTGGAGACCACGAGAGGTAGACCTGGATCTGTTAATCTACAACCAGTGTTGTATCAATACACCGGATCTGATTGTGCCTCACCCCGAAATGCACCGACGCAGTTTTGTCCTTGTCCCTTTCGCCGAGATCGCCCCGGATGTTCGCCACCCAATCCTGCAAGAAAATATCCAGTCCCTACTCGCCAATCTGACTGACGAGAAAACCGTCAAGCTAGCGGTGCCACCGCCGGAAATCGTTCCAAAGGATCTGACCAAATGGCATACAATCCACAAAATCCGCTGATTGTCCAGAGTGATCGGACGGTTCTTCTTGAGGTTGACAACCTGCTTTACGAGGCGGCGCGAGATGAGCTTGCCCGTTTCGCGGAGTTGGAAAAGAGTCCCGAACATATCCACACCTATCGTATCACGCCGCTTTCGTTGTGGAATGCTGCGGCTTCGGGTCTGGAAGCGGGGGATATCTTAGATGCGCTTGATGAATATACCAAATACGATGTGCCGCAAAACATCATCGCCGAGATTGTCGATTATGCGTCGCGCTACGGGCGGGTGAAGTTGATGAAGCACAGCGACGGCTTGGTTTTGCATTGCGATGATCCGGCGCTCATCGCTGAAATTGCCCATAGCCAATCGGTGAAAAGTATGCTAGGAGAGCAGATTGATTCCCATACGATCGGCATTCCACGCCACCTCCGAGGGCATATCAAGCAAGCGTTAATCAAGCTCGGCTTTCCGGTTGAAGATCTCGCAGGATACGTCAGCGGCAGCTATCTGGAGATTGCGCCACGTCCGGTGACGCAATCAGGGAACCTCTTCGATCTGCGTGACTACCAGCGCAACGCGGCGGAGGTTTTTTATGCAGGCGGGGGCGCACGCGGCGGCAGTGGTGTAGTTGTCCTCCCTTGCGGCGCAGGTAAAACAATCGTTGGGCTTGGCATTTTGTTTGAGACCCAATGCCACACGCTGATCCTTTCAACAAACACAATCGCTGTGCGCCAGTGGATCGATGAATTCCTCGATAAGACAACGATTGCGCCAGAGGATGTTGGAGAATACACGGGCGATCGCAAGGAGATCCGGCCAATTACCATGACGACCTATCAGATTCTGACTTATCGCAAGAGTAAGTCAGAGCACTTTGTTCACATGGGGATATTTTCAGACATGGACTGGGGCTTGATTATCTATGACGAGGTTCACCTGTTGCCTGCGCCTGTGTTTCGGATGACTGCGGAGATCCAAGCAAGACGACGGCTTGGATTGACGGCAACGCTTGTGCGTGAAGATGGCAGAGAAGATGATGTGTTCAGCTTAATTGGACCGAAAAAGTATGATGTCCCCTGGCGAGAATTGGAAAAGCAGGGCTGGATTGCGACCGCCGAGTGCACCGAGATCCGCGTAGATCTGCCGGAACACCTGCGGATGGGGTATGCCGTTGCTGACGCGAGGAAGAAGTTTCGGATTGCTTCCGAGAACCCGAGCAAGTTTCCGATTGTGCGCCGACTGATTGAACAACACAGAGACGATCAGGTGCTCGTTATTGGGCAATACATCAGCCAACTCAAGGAGATAGCGGCAAATCTGAATGCCCCGCTGATTATGGGAAAAACCACGAACCAAGAGCGTGGCAGACTCTACGACCAGTTTCGGCGAGGAGAGATTAAACGGCTTGTCGTTTCCAAAGTCGCTAACTTTGCGATTGACCTCCCCGATGCCAACGTCGCGATCCAGATTTCCGGCGCGTTTGGCTCACGCCAAGAGGAAGCCCAGCGCCTCGGACGCATCCTCCGCCCCAAGCGTAATGGCTCGCTTGCGCACTTCTACTCGATCGTCACCCGTGATTCCCGCGATCAGGAGTTTGCGATCAACCGTCAGCTTTTCCTGACTGAGCAGGGGTATCGGTACACGATCCGCTACGGTCATGAGTATGAAACGTGAAGGATAACGCGGCTCGAAATGGGTTTAGTCAATCACGGTATTCAATTCATAAGGAGAGCATCCAAGAATACCAGCCGGAGCAGAAATATGATGCTCTATTTGCTAATCCCCCATTTGTCCCCGTGCCCGATAGGGTTATATTTCCGATTCATTCAGATGGAGGTATTGATGGTAATGTGCTGACCAACATACTTCTTCGCCGGCTTAAGACTTTCCTAAAGCCAGATGTCGAACAAATCAATTCACAAAATACTTGAGGTTCTTCGCGAAAAAATGCGTAAGCAATCTACCATGGGTCTTGTGCTGAAAGTCAAATAGAGAAGTCAACATCAAAAACAACGATGTCGCTTTTAAGTGTGAAATTTCTCAAACAGATTGATCGCCTGCAAATCCGTTCCCACAACGTATTTCGAGGTCAATTCAAAGGCGAACGGCGCAGCCTCAATCGGGGCGCCAGCGTCGAGTTCGCCGACTACCGAATCTACGAGCCTGGTGATGATTTGCGCTACATTGATTGGAACATTTATGCGCGATTGGATCGGCTCTTTCTCAAATTGTTCAGCGCGGAGGAAGATCTCCCAATCTTTGTCTTAATCGATAACAGCAAGTCAATGGATTTCGGTGAACCCACAAAGTTGGAGTGCGCCAAGCGAATTGCTGCGGCGTTGAGCTACATCGGTTTGGCGAGTTTTGATCGCGTATCGATCTATACACTCTCAGATCAGTTCACCCTGATTGCACCGCTCACTTATGGGAAGATGCAATTTCCGAAGCTTTCACAGTCTCTTGAGGAAATTATCGGGGAAGGAGAAACCTGTCTAACAGGGTGTTTAAAACACTTTGTAACCCAGACAAGGGGTTCCGGTGCTGTAGTCATTATTTCAGATTTTTTGGATATGGATGGTTATGAATCAGGGCTCAAGCAACTCTTAGCCAGAAATTTTGATTTGACACTCATCCACCTTCTCAGTGATGAAGAGATGCACCCACGACCCTCAGGCGAATTACAGTTGGTGGATGCGGAGACAGGGCAGTCTAAAGAGATTACGGTTAATGAGCAGGCACTCGCAGGTTACACCAGACGCTTTAACGCATTTTGTGAAGGCTTGAAACGCTTTTGCTTGAACCGCGGCGTGACTTATGTTCGTATTAGTAATCAGGCGTCGGTCGAACAGTTTATCTTAAAAGATCTGCGACGGAGTGGCTTCATTCATTGATGCAATGAAGCAACACTTACCATCTTCACAAGAATAGGTGAGAGTCATTGGAGATGAGGTTGGGCACACACATCTGTGTCAGGCTGGACGCAGATGTGTCGACAAACTTTCAGGACAGATAGACAACTCAGTTTGGGCTTTTGTATAGAATCATCAGGCATAATTGTTGCTTTTGTGAGGTGTTATATGATTTTCAATAACTCCGAAAGGATTTTTGATATGGAGAAAGAACAGTTGCTTCAAAGACGGATTGCGGTGTTAATGGGTGGGAAATCAGGAGAAAGGCAGGTGTCATTGCGATCCGGAGCGAGAGTGATTGCCGCACTCCAGAGGCTTGGAACGGACGTAATCGTAATCGATCCAATCGACCCTGACTGGATTGACCAGATGCACGCAGCGTCAATTGACATCGCATTTCTGGCATTACACGGAAAGGGTTGTGAAGACGGGACAATCCAGGGTGTTTTAGAAGCATTTGAGTTTGCCTATACCGGCTCTGGCGTGCTCGCAAGCGCACTTGCCATGAATAAGGTCATGACGAAGCGGGTGCTATACACAATGAACATTCCAACCCCGAATTACCTAACGGTTGACCCGGATCAGCGCTTAGACCCGCAATGTGAAGAAGCCAGCGACCGCCTGGGATTGCCGCTTGTGCTCAAGCCAACGTCAGAAGGCTCAAGCATTGGGGTATCAATCATCAGCGAACTGCCAGAATTGAAGCGGGTCGCCCGTAAAACCCAACATCAGTTCGGGGAGATCTTTTTTGAAAAGTACATCCGAGGACAAGAAGTGACTGTGGGGCTGCTCGGCGTCAAGGACGATCTGCGCGCTCTGCCTGTGCTTGAGTTGGTCCCCAAACGAGAATTCTACGACTACGAAGCGAAGTATACCGAGGGAGTGACGGAGTTCATTCTCCCGGCGAGGTTATCAGACTCGCTGACCGAACAGGTGCAGGAGATCGCCATCAATACACACAAAGCGATCGGTTGTTGGGGCGCCTCGCGGGTTGATATGCGGGTTGATGCTGATGGACAACCTTATGTGATGGAGATTAACACGCTGCCGGGGTTAACGGCCCTCAGTGATTTACCGGCGCAAGCAGGGGCGGCGGGAATCTCGTACAATGAACTTATCTATGAAATTTTGGAAAGCGCGCAAGTTCGTCTTACTGCATATAAGGATTAGTACCCGTATCTTTCGATGAGCGCCTTGCTCTTAATTACCCCTTCGTGGTCGTCGGTATGCCCCTCGTACTCGATGCCGAAGGGATTGGTGTATCCCGCCGCCTTGAAAACCGCCATGACGCTTTTGCAGTCGATCTCGTTGGAGTCTCCGTTTTCATCAAAGCTGAGAAATTTTGCGTGGGTCACCCAGGCGTATGGCGCGACCTTCCGCAAGTTTTCCACCTTGTCATCCTCGGGCCTCCAATTCAGGAAGTCTGCCAGCACGCGGCAATATTCGCTGTCAACCGCTTTTATGATCTGCACGATGTTGTCAGGCGATACTGAAACACCGCCATGATTTTCCATCATCACGCGAATGCCGGTCTCCTCACCAATTGCTGCCAACTCCTTAAAACTCTTAATACATTGTTCAATCTCTTCTGCCGAGACATCAGCGCCGTGCCTCCCGCCACTGTTGGCTCGAAAGGCGTTACAGCCAAGTTTTTGACAAACACCAAACCATCTCTTGTGATTCTGCGCTGCCTGTTTCCGCTCGTCCTCATCAAGGGCGGACAGATTGCCATGTCCATCAACTGCGATACTGAGTAATCTCACGCCAGCACTGGCAGCCCGACGACGTAACTCGTCCAAGTGCGCATCAGAAATCCCGCTTTGTGCCGGATTGCTCGGATCTTCGTACACAAAGAACGGACTGTTCAACTCCACCGCATTGATGCCAAACTCATCGCGTGCAAGCTGTGGATAGTCAAGCAGAGATAAGGGATTGTCCTGATTTCTGAAACGTCGATTAATACTCCAACCTGCGAGGGAAATTTCCATCGTTATGAACTCCTAATCTTATACGAACTGCTTTAACCTCATTTTATAACCTTGCGAAGGTTAGGAGCCTTATTTGATACGCCAGATAGTAGAGTAGCACAGCGGTGGTGATGACGCAACCCTTTTTTCCGCAAACTGAACCCTGCCCTTGATTTTGAAACGCTACAGTGCTATAATTGCTGAAAACCTGTAAAGACCAATGAATTTAACAAGGAAGGGAATGGAAATGCAAATCAATTTTGAGAAAATCATTGATCTCTCCTACACCGTCGATGAAAACAGCCCCCGTGAACTTCCGATTGATCCGGTCAGAATCTACGATACGGCAACGATCGAGAAGGATGGCTACTTTGAAAGCCGAGTGGATTTATCCGGGCATTGTGCGACCCATATTGATGTGCCTTGCTTGATGTACGCCGATGGATTCACCGTTGCTGAAATTTCGCAGAACAAGTTGACCGGGCATTCAGTATTGATGGACTTTTCCGAAATTAAGCAGCCGGAAGACGCCGTCACTGCGCAAGACATTGAAAAGTGGATTGCTGAGAACGGCGATATTCCTGCGGAAAGTATCGTATTTATGCGGACGGGAATGGATCAGTACGCATACCAGGATATTTTCAATCGTCAATGGATTGGCTTCAGCGAAGATGCGGCGAAACTCCTCGTTGCGAAAGGAATCAAGGTGATTGGGACGGATGCATGCAGCATTGACTCAATGGCTGGGCACCCGCCGCGGCATGACGGGTTACCACCTGCCCACCTCGTCTTTCTCGGCGCAGGCGTTCCACAAGTCGAAGATCTGTGTAATCTGAGCCAGTTGCCCACACACTTCCATGTCGTGATTGCGCCAATGAAATTAGCGCGGAGCTCTGGCGCACCGACGCGAGTCTTTGCCTTCGTATAAATCAGCGAATAGGCAGAAGTGGCTCGTAGATTCTCAAATTCGCTGAATTTTACTTGACACATCAGGATGTGTCTGCTACCACTCTCTAAAATGTACGATGGAAAGGCAGGTGTCAAACCGATGAAATCTATTTTTGTGCTGTGGATAGTTTTCCTGCAGATCGCTGCTCTCACATACGGCGAAATGAGCTTCGCTGGAACGTGGCGTGACGATTTCGAGGATAGAATTACTCGGGAATGGAAAATATACAATTTCCATCGCGAAGTTGAAAACTGGTGGGTCAACAAGGGTGAAGCGGTGGGACAGATCTTTGATCCCGGGTTCATGAGCCTATGGCTAACGGGGAAATTCGAGTGGGAGAACTACTCGCTATCATGTCGAGCAAAATTAGTCAAAGAGAGAAACGATCCCCCGAGTATAGGGCTCACATTGCATGACAGAGGCGAAGAGGACACCCGTTACCTGTTCTTTATCGATTTCCTCTTTGGGACTGTATCGATCACTAAGGCAACACCAAACCGGTGGTTCCCTCGGGTTTTCCCTTTTGTTGCGGAGATAGATACATGGTATCAACTCAAGGCGATCGTCAACGAGGGCCAACTCGAATTTCAGGTCAATGATCAGATTTTTACAGCAGAGGATCTAGACCCGCTTAAACCTGGGCAAGCTGGGCTGGTGGTTGCTAACGGACAAGCTCGCTTTGACGATGTAGCGATTAGGGGTCAAAGTATTAGGAATGGTGGGCCCGGACGGCCGCGTGCTGTCAATACGAAGGGCAAACTTTCGACAAGGTGGGGCGAGATTAAGTCCGAACATCGTTAAAATGGTGGTGTAGGATACGCTGAGGGATACATTGAACGAAAATTTGGAAGAGGCAGTTCTCTGGAAAAGCACAGATATTAAGGGAACCGACCGAGTAGACCAAGTTCTGCGAGTAAAACCCTATCTGACGCGATGTAGCTGGCGATAAGCGGCGTTTTCTGAAGAACGTTTGCACGAATCAGGCCGAAAACCGCAATGCACAAATGATCAATGCGTATAAGGTCACCAAAACGATCTTGTGGCTTCGTTGAACTCACACGCTTCACCTCGGTATTATTGTTCATCAGGACTTTCCTATTTTTATCAATGAACCTTGTACTTTAAAAGGAAACCTGGCGTAATCACGTCACCATGAGCAGCCCACCTAAAATATTCCCCGGAGGCAAACTCGAAGACGCGGTTAAAATTCCTGGCCGCCCTGATGTTTGTTTCATTCCGATTCGCCATTCTTCTTTCGCCTCCCCGCCCACTTGCCACACGACCATTCTTATCCCCCAAACTTCGCAGAAACAACCTTCGAGACGCCTGCCTGTTCCATCGTCACGCCATACATGACATCAGCGATTTCCATCGTTCGCTTATTGTGGGTGATAATGATAAACTGGGTCTGTTCGGCGTATTTTCGGATGAGGTTGGTGAAGCGGAGAACGTTCGCCTCATCGAGCGCGGCATCGACTTCATCGAGAACACAGAAGGGGCTCGGTTTAATCTTGAACACGGCAAACAGCAGAGCAATGGCAACGAGCGATCGCTCGCCTCCGGAAAGTTGCGTGATGCTCTGCGGTCGCTTTCCCGGCGGGCGGGCGATGATTTCGATTCCGGATTCTAATACATCGGAGGGGTCTGTCAGGCGCAATTCTGTCTCTCCGCCGCTAAATAGCTTATCAAACACCTCCTGGAAGTTGGCACGAATCTGTTCAAATGCTTGGAGGAACGCCTCGCGTGAGGTCTGGTTAATCCTTTGAATGGCTTGATAGGTTGATTCGAGTGATTTCTGTAGATCTTCATGTTGTTCCACGAGGAAATCCTCGCGTTTTTTGTGCTCCTGGTACTCCTCAATTGCCATCAGGTTGACGGAACCTATCTCCTCGATCTGGGTTTTCAACGTGTCGATCTGATTCATCAACTCAAGGTCATCAACGGGATTATCCTCGACTTCGATCTGATCAATCGAGATCTGATACTTGTCAAGGATTCGCGCAGAGATCGCTTTCAGTTGCATCTGCAATTGCGTTGTCGTCACTTCCAGATGATGCCGCATGCGGTTATGTTTCTCAAACTCCCTTCTCGCTCTGCGTATCAACTTCTGAGCTTCGTCGATCTGTTGGATTAAGTCCTCACGTTCCTCATCTAACCGTCTGACGCTCTCCTCGGCTTCAAATTTCTGCTGCTCCATCTGGAGGAATTTGCGCTGGGCTTCGTCGATCTGATTTGAGAGATCTTGTCGCGTCTGGTCGTCAGAATCGATAACCTTCTGGTGCTCGGCGATGCTTTCGCGGATCTGTGCTTGATTTTTTTGAAGCGTCGAAAGTTCGGAATTCAGACTCTGTAATTTTTCGCGTTTCCCTGCCAAAGCAATCTCGAGTGCTTGACAGGATTCGGTGACTTCGTCGCGTTTATTCCTTTCGCTCTGAATCTGCTCTGACAACCGTTCGATGCGTCGTTGTAATGTACGGCGTGTCTTGATTCCCTCCGCCAATTCGGCTTGAAGTGTGTCATAATCCGCTTTCACCTTTTTCGTCTCCTGATGCAGATTTTCTCCTTCTTTCTCCACACTGTTCAATTGCCCTTCAAGCTGGGTGATTTGCCGCTGCCCCTGTTCCAGGTCTTTTGACAAACCCGTATACTCAATCTGATGCGCTTGCCCCTGCGTGATGAGGGTTTGGCGCGTTTGCTGGAGTTGCGCTAACTTTCCAGCAAGTTCTCTGCTTCTGGCGTCCTTTTGGTTGAGCTTTCGCGTCAGTTGATTGATGCGTTTCTGCAGATCTTCCAGCTCTCTTGAGCGGCTGAGGAGTCCACTGGTTTGATGCCTGCTATGCCCACCTGTAACTGCCCCTGAAGTGTTGATTAATTCCCCATCCAGCGTGACGAGGCGTGCGTTGTGACGGAAGCGCCGCGTCAATTGTATCGCTGTCTCAAGCTCTTCAACAACAACCGTATTCCCAAGCAATTGCTGAACCGCAACCTCGTATTTTGGATCGTAGTCCAAAAGTTTCGATGCCAAACCGATCACGCTGGCTTGATCAAGCAGGTTGTCATCACGGAATGGGCGGGTCCGCAGAATATCCAGCGGTAAGAACGTCACTCGCCCGGCTTTCGTCCGCTTGAGAAACTCGATTCCGGCCTGGGCATCTTCAGCGGTTTCCGTGACGACGTTTTGGATCGCGCTGCCCAAGGCCACTTCGATTGCTAACTCGTAGTCCGGGTCTGTGCGGATAAGCTCGGCGATGACGCCACAAATCCCGCTGAATCGATCCGGCTCCATTTCCCGGACTTTCAGGATGGCGCGGACACCGGTGTAATACCCTTCATGAGCGGCTTGCAGTTCCTGTAACGACTTGAGACGTGACACGCTCATCCCTAGCGAATCCTGCATCCCACGCATTTCGGACTCCAACTTGCGAAGCTCCGCTTGACGGCGCTGGATTTCTTCTTCCGTTTTCCGCTGTTCTGTCTCAAGGCGAAGCAGGTCGGCATTAAGCTGTTGTTCACGTCTTTTCGCCTTTCGATAATCTGCTTTCGCCCCTTCCAGTTCAGCACCCAAGACTTTCGAGCGTTCTTTAATTTGATTCAGGTTGACAGCCGAATACTCCAGCTTGTTGTCGAGCGACGCAAGCCGCGCTTCCAATTGTGAGATGTCGTTCGTGGTTTCGAGCAATTGTGACCGGCTTGTTTCCACAGATTGTTCGGCTTCAGCCACCCGTGTGGTGAGATCAGTCAAAACCCGTCGTCGCGCGCTCAGACGGCTTTCTTCCAGCTTGAGTGCGACATCAACCTGTCTGCGTTCCCGCTCGCGCGCCTTCTTTTGCGCTTCAAGTTCTGCACCCTGTTTGTCCAATGATTTAATCGCCTGAATTGCCCGTTGGCGCTGCTGCTGAATATTTAACTGTCGTTCCTTGCAAAGCGCGATCTGCCGTTCCGTTTTCTCGATTTCACCTGCGAATTGACCCACAACCGCTTGACCGTCGCGGATTAAGTTATCTAACTCCGATCGGCGCCCTGTTGCCTCTTCAATCTGCTGTTCAGTTGATTGGATTCCTTCGTTTGCTTCTGCCACCGCGAGCATCAGTTCATCTAAGCTGAGTTGCGTCTGGGTCAAATCCCTGGCAAACCGTTCGTGCTCCCGGCGATTGAGATCTAATTCGAGGTCTTTCAGTTGGTTGTGGAGTTGTTGATAGCGTTCAGCTTGTTCGGCTTGCCGCTTGAGCGATTGGGTTTCTCGCTGCAATTCGTAGATGACATCGTTGATCCGCACCAAGTTCTGCTCAGTTTCTTCCAATTTTTTGATCGCGGCTTTTTTGCGGTGCTTGTATTTGGTGATGCCTGCGACCTCGTCAAACAGGAAGCGGCGTTCCTCTGGACGGGTATTGAGGATGAGGTCAATCTTGCTTTGCTCCATCACGGAGTAGGCATCGACGCCGATCCCCGTATCCATAAAGAGCTCCGTAATATCTCGCAGCAAACAAGGCGTCTGGTTGATGAAGTATTCACTTTCGCCGCTGCGTGTCAATTGACGTCGAACCTCAATCTCTGAAGATTCAAGCGCCAGTTTCCCTTCGGTGTTGGTGAAATGGAGGGAAGCCTGTGCCTTTTGTGCTGGCTTGAAATTGGATCCGCCGTTGAAAAGGAGGTCTTGCATATTGGCACAACGCAGCGCACGGGCGCTCTGTTGGCCCAAGACCCAGCGGATGGCGTCGGACACATTGCTCTTGCCGCAACCGTTCGGGCCTACAATGGCGGTGACTTCCGGCTCCAGTATTAACTCCACATCTTCAGCGAAGCTCTTAAAACCACTGATTTTGATTTGATTGAGATGCAACGGATTTCCTCCTTCAATGGACAATTCGCAAGTTACACTTCCATTAACGTCGATTAAGCGATGTCCGTTTCGATGTCTCGTTAGAAAAGTCCGTTGCAGTTATGATAAACTTAACATTAAATGCAGCGCATTTGTATTCAGGAACCGCACTATAAACAGACGGAAAGTTATTCCTGCGTTTCTGCTTCTGATCTTGCCCGCATCCTGAAACCCAAATTCTATGGCGCTAACGTTGATTGCGTTCTGCGTATCATGCGTTCAATGTGTGCGTTGGCATTGGCGTACATTTTTAATCTTGCGAAAAATGCCAACCCCATCGTCATAAATGTGTGTCTCTATGTGAGCCACGCTGCAATTGATGATGATGCCTGCGTTTTCGCCCCCTGAATGAATCTTCCACGTTGTTCAGCATTTCCGTGACCCCATAATGACAGATGGCTATGATGTTCGGCGGCGCGATATGTTTCACGCACCCGTTCCAAGTTTAATACCCCTTCCGCTTATCGACCACGCTTAACAGCGGCTTACCTGCCAACAACCGTTCGAGGCTTTCACAGAATAGCTCAACCGTCCGGCCCAGCCGAATCGGGGACCCACCCGCCACATGCGGCGTAATGATAACCCTGGGCATATCCCAAAGTGGACTATCCAGCGGCAGCGGCTCCTCTGGCGTCACATCGAGTCCTGCCCCACCAATCAGCCCCTCGTTCAAAGCGCGGAGGAGACTTGGCCCATCGACAATCCTGCCGCGTGTCACGTTAATGAGCAGCGCATGGCGTTTCATCTGCTGGAATGCTTCGCCATTAAACATACCGCGTGTTTCCTGTGTCAAAGGAGCGCAGATCGACACGATGTCCGATTCAGCAAGAAGATCATAGAACCGATCCATTTTCCAAACTTCGTGGACAAACAGTGGCGCGTCCACATCCTCCGGATCGACAGCAATCACGCGCATCTCAAACCCCTGTGCGCGTTTGGCGACCTCAACGCCTGTGCCGCCAAGCCCGACGATTCCGAGCGTGCATCCTTCGAGTTCCCACGTTTCTCCGCGAATGGACATCCGGTTTTCCCATGTGCGTTCACGGACAGCGCGACCAATCCCGCGTAGTAAACCGAGAATCAATGCCCATGTCTGATCTGCTAGGTGCGGACCAACAAACCCTTTTGCGCTTGTCAGAATAATATCGCTTTCAACAAACTCAGAGAAAAGCACGCCATCAACGCCAGCCCCAAGCACCTGTACCCACTTGAGTTGTTTGGCATTGTCGAAAAGGGCTCGGTTGAATCCGCCGAAGATCGCGTCCGTGTCTACGACCTCTTTGAGCCGCTCTTCCTCGTTTTTCGGCTGAACGATTTGAATCTCGTCGGAAACCAGTTGAATGCGTTGTACATGTTCCGGCCTAACTTCAGCGTTAATCATGACTTTCATCTGTCAATCTCCCGTGTGGTTTTGGAGTTGTCCTTACAGATTTCAGACAATTTCAGGTTTAAAATATGAGCCGGTTGAAACTTTTCACGCTAGTAAATGGCGTAGGTTAATCATAGCAAAAGCAATACAATGGAAGCCGAATGAAGCTACGTTTGGCTGTCGACAGATGGGGCAATACGTGAGATTCGAACTATTGTTGCTTTTGCATCTGTTAAAAGTTTCAACCGGCTTTATATCATTTCGTTCGTGTCAATCGGAGATGTGTGAGAGTGGTTTGCGGGTGGCTTTTGGGGCAGGCGGCAACCGTTCCCAATCGTCGCCTGTCCGCGCTCGGCTAAGACCTAGTTCAGTTTCTGACGAAGTTGGAGAATCTCCGAGTTGGTCAACAGTTCTACCCATTCCAACACCGCTTTTAGGTCTGGTTTTCTCACCATTGAGACTGCCCTCCCCTCTTTCTCAAGAGAACCTTGTTGGGTGGAGGGTGCGCATAATATAGCATCTGACCCAATTCTTGTCGATCTTGAAATGACGCGGATCGCGGCGAGATGCGTTTTTACACCTGACACCGCCGCAAAAATTCCGCCACTTCCTCCCGGCGATACAGCACCTTCCCCCGCCGCACCCCGTACCGGAATCCGATACCGCTTCAACCGACCCTGGCGCGTCAGCCGGTGCAAGGTCCTCTCCAAAATCCGTGCATAGCCACACACCTCTTTTCGGGTCATTCATTGGTCGTGCCTGTTGTCCATGCCGTTTCCCTCCATTTGAATCCGTTGGTCGCCCCCCTGAGTCTGTCGTTCCGTTGACATCCCTGACGCTTGACAAAGACGGACGAAATGGTATGCTAGGGTTATGACACCGTTGGGTCTTCCTCGGCAGGAATTCATCAACCCTAACGAGTCTTCTTAATCAAACCTCAGTTGCTCTGTGACCTTGCGAAGAACCTCGTTTATCTGTTCCAACACCTCATCCGATGGGGGTTCGCCTTCAGCGGTAATTGAGATCCGAAATTTGAAATCAAGCTCAGGCGCGATTTCAAACAAATCACCAATCGTTCCAGTCAAATCCTGAATTTCGGTTTCTGTGAGGTTCGATTCAGCGTGGCCTATCCACGGTGGCTGCTTCACACGAACTTGGTAAAGGTCGTCGGTTAACGGATCTACCAAAGTGATTATTTCATGGTCAACCGCTTTTTGGACAGCGTTGCGAAACACATCATCAGGGATAGATATCCCTTTCTTGGATTCAAGCTTCTCTTTAATCAATCTGAGTGTAGGCTGTCCGGATCCTCCAAACGATTGTTTCATCACTTCTGTGAAATCGGTGGACTCTATCGCCACAGGGGTTTGTGAAACTTGTAAACCAATTTTATCGGCATCGTCAACGGTCCATGGTTGCATGGGGCTTCCCTTGGTGATTTCAAAGAGATTCTTAGACAAACCATCGTTGATAGCATCAACAATCAACCCCCACGGAATCGGCATACCTTTACTAGCGGCTAATGCGCCCATCACCTTACCGACAGATGAAGTTTCCCCCTCCCACGCTTCAGGCAGGGTGTTCTGACTAAGTTCTGCACCGCTGATGGGTTGCAGTGGGGCGAGTAGCTCCAAATCATCGTTTAGCTCCGCGTCAGGAATGGCTTCCTTACAATAAGCTCTGTTTTGGCGGCGTGCCATCAGTAAACCCAACTGAATTGTAGATTTGACCGCATCAAACAGAATCTCGCCGGACGCGAGTTTGGGAACGTCATCCCCTCCGAAGAATTCCCGGATTGCACCCACTGTAATCGAAGCATTATTGCTCTGCCACAAGCCCGGTAATTGATCCGGACGCAATAACTCAGGACTGAGATTGTGAAGTTCTGCGTACTCAATCGGAACAATTTCTAAATCTTTTTTCAAGAGATCTTCATCAGGCGGTGATTCACGCCAGTATGTATACTGAGAACCATCTGGACGAACAGCGCGTAGAACAATCCGTCCTTCCCTAACGCCGCGCTGAAGCGTTTCAACAAACACTCCCCGTCCCAACAATCGGGGCAGCCGAGGAAGGTTGGCAAACATGCCATACAACCCTTGGACAGGCTTTGAGGTTTCATCTGCTCTCCACAGTCCAAGGTAGCTGTCTGGCGTTAATAGGTCCGGATCGAGCGAAGTTGTCAACAAACGTTCCTCTTTCACCAAAAAGGTCTTCACCCGTTCAAAAGGTGATTCTGGACTCCGGGTGATTCTGGACTCCGGTGGTAACGAACGTGCTTTAATTTCGCCTTCTTCGTCAGCCGCAATCAGAACGCTATATGTCAATGTCACGGAATCCGCAATCCCGGCCTCATCATCCCGCTTGCGCTGTATCAGCGCGGCTTGCTGAGTTGGGTTCAAAAGGTTTATCTCATCGCCGCTTTCGATACCCTGCCAACCGAGAATTTTATGAATTCGCGAGCGCAGCCCGGCCAATCGTACGTTATCAGGGGCAAGTATGATGACGTTGTTACGGTAGGTTCTATTGAAAAACGCTTTTAGGGACGTGGAAATGTCCTCACCCGGCACTGCGGGATACTCTGGACCAACAATCACAAAGTGGAGTTCGGGATTATTAGGAATATCGGCGGGTGAATCGGGTAACGCGTGAACAACCACATCATCGGTGTTCTGACCGAGTCTGGCATCTCTGATTCGCCTTACCAAATCGTCATTGATCCGGTCTTCCGTCAATCTACCCATTGCCCGAACGTGCATCCTGGTGAGATTGGGTGTTGTCCCCAGGTTCCAACTATTCTCGTCCTCTTTGAGAAACCAGGAGACCTCTCGCCACTTGGAAAGTCCGTCCTCCAGCGAAATTTTATCGATATCTGGATGTGCAAGTAAGGAGTAAAGATCTGTCAGGTCCGCTTTCTGCCCAAGCGGTTGTGAGTGCAGAAAGGTGGAAAGCACCGCCCCTTCAATTTCTCGGCATTTGAGTCGTGGATAATTTTTCTGAATGTCGCGGGCTCTTTCGAGTTCGCCACTGAGAATCGGGGTCCACTGATTCCCCTCTTCACACGCTTCAATGAGTTCTCGAATCGCTTCTGAAAGTTCGCCATCGGTTCCAAGTAGCGCACTCGGCCCGACAAACGGAGACGGGTCTTTCCCGTCCGATGCTTTCAGGGCGGTTGCAAACATCCGAAGTACCCCGCGGGTCCGTTGGAATTCACTTAGTTGCGTCCATTTCTGATAGAAAACCTCGAGCAGGTCCGGGTGAAATGGATAAGATTTTAAGAGTCGCTCGTATGCATTGGCATCCCTCTGTGAATCCCTAAGTGGTAGCTTTTGCATCGCTCCGATGAGACGGTCTACAACGGCACAACGTGTGTCGTCATCCGCGACAGATTCAAACAACCGCCGCCTAAGCAATTCCGACACGTCTTCCCGCGAAACAGGTTCAACCGTTTCTTCCATACGACGGAAGACACCCTCCATCGCGCCTAAGACCTCAACGCCGGTTGGATCGTTTGAGAGGATATCGGACGTAATGAGGCTGGCAACCATTGCTGCGCGCTCGACCTTGCTAACCGCCTGCGTGAGCATTTGGAAAAAATCCCTAAGAATTCCCAATCGGCTCGGCTCATCATTGACCGCGCCGCACATATAGATGAGGGCTTCATCAATCAAGATAAGAGTGGACAACCCCGCGGCTTGTGGTGCTTTCAAGAGTTCAACAAGGAGGGGTTCAGCAGGGGTGATATAATCGGCTTCATGCGCGGCGACCTTTGCGAGTCCTTCATCTCCCGCCAGTTGGTACGCCAACGCGCCCCACGGCGTTTTGACCTGTCGCGCCTTACCATCAGGAGCTACTACCGAAAGCCCTGCTTTCACGTCGAATTTGTCGAACGGTAGCAGGGCAACTCTCGCCTGTGTCAATGCGTCCAACCCACTGAATCTCATAAACTCCTGCACGGTTGAATGCGCTTTCAGTTTATCGCCACCTTCAGCCAAATGTAACAGCGCAATCAAAGCGTGGGTTTTCCCTCCACCGTAAGCCACTTGTACCCGAATCACGGGCTTTCCACCATGCCTAGATAACCGCTGAAACACGTCTCGCACCAGTGTTTTCAGATTGTCGGTGGGATAGGTGCGGTCGAAGAACAGATCGGGCAATTGATAAACGTTCCGTGCGTCACCTGTTCGCACCGCGTAGAGATCCGCCGCAAATTCTGCAAGTGTGAGCGTGCCTTGACGAACATCGTCTCTCAATACACAATTTTCATGCCATGCGATTTTGTCCATGTGCTACCTCCTCTTCCAAATCTTTAAGTATCTGTGGGATGATAGGATTGGAAAGAATGTAGGGGTAGGTCTTGTACCTACCCTTCCAACTGTCCGCGTGGAAATCACCCCGTGCGTTTGAACCCAAGATTCCTTTAACCTCGGCTCTGTATTCCGGGCGAATTTCATCTTTCGTTTCTACTATTGTTTTTTGAATCTCTGTAATCATGACGAAACTCCTTCAAATTTAAGTGTGAGTTGCTTTTCGGCACCGCTTGCCGATTGTCCAGAGTTGTCACTACTTGCTGATTGTCCCGGGTCGTAATTGATGAGTGTCTCCAAAAGCGATCTTTCGTTGGAGCCTTGTGGATTCGTTTCGATGAGGGCTTGGATGATAGACTTGAAGAGGGTGTTTTCCCGAAGTCCATGCTCAATGAGGTAGGCGTTGATTTCCATTTTGTCGCTGGCATCCCAGAGATTCATGACTCTGTGAAGCATGTCTATTATGGGAAGCTCTCCAGATGTGTGAGGTCGTCCCACCCGATCCGAATTCCGATCGGTGTGTCCTAACAGGTGGAGCGCACTGCCCGACGAGGCCTTCTTCAAAATGCCGATTTGGGCTGCTGTCAAATCGGCAAGCGATAACCCATATCCCTGCGCCAACAGAATACATTCACCCACCGGCGCGTCCCCCGTACCGAAGTGATTCATGTGCATCAGGTAGTAGCGCGTCCATTCGTCCAGCGTTTCTGTGCTTGCGCCGTGCAGAATCTGCCCCAATGCAAAATCAGTCACGATACGCCGAACTTCTGTGAGAAATTCGGTCACTGTGAATGGTTCGCCCGTATTCCGTCTGACCTCTTTATAGGTTGAATAGCTTTCCAACGCGGGGCCAATCGCCGCCCAAACGAAGTCAGGTCCTTGAATCCCCGCGTCCCAGAAATAGCGCAGGCGTTTGGTAATCCGTTCCTGCATCTCGCGCCTCACTTTGCCGTAATGTCCCACTCTGGCGTTTGCAGGTCGCTTTCGACAGACGAGCCACAACGAAGTTGCGAGCGCAGCGCGGTTCGCTTTAAGCCCACCTTGTCTCTCTGTATCAATCGGCCATGACGCCGTAACAACAAGCCCCACACTAATCATCGCTGTTGTCAGAGTTTCCCATGCATCAGGATTTTTGTGGGCAAAAACAGTTACCATTAAACTATCCTCTGATAATGATTGGTATGCCGTACGGAAACTCTCAGCCATGCCATCTTCGTAAAACACCCTCGCCGCTTCATTGTCACCATCAAAACGGCCTGAATGTTGGACAAGTTCTGCAGATTTCGGTGTGAGGAGTTCGGCAAAAGCATCAGGGAATCGATCTCCGATTGAGCGACGGAGCCACACGTAGAAGAAATCAGAAAGATCCGCATAAGGAATTGCGTCATAATAAGGCGGATCAGTAATAATTCCGTCAATCGTTTGACTGACTGGATCGCGGCTCGATTGCTGATTAATACAAGGTACGGAAGTCAATTTTGCTGTTAGTACGTTTTCCAGAAAACGTGTGACCCAACCAATGTGAGCAAGGTAACCACCTGTCTTTTTGGAGAAAGGGTCGAGTTCTGCAAAATCCCAAGTTATTGGTAATGCAAACCTCGTGTAAGTATGTGCTATAGCTTCTAAAGCTATTATCCACATGCAGATTGTCGAATTATAATCAGCGAGACGATTAATAAGGATTGCCAAATATGCTTCAACCGCCTCAACCCATTCTGGTGAATACCCAAGCATTTCCATTTCCGTCTTTGCCATCCGAGTCCACTTCACAAATGTCATCAGCGCCAACAACTGCCGAGGTGTGAACAAATTCGACCATTTCTTAAAGCCGTAAAGCGGGACCCTAAATCCAAGTGTTTCGGGACCGGGCATTGGTTCATCAGGAATCCCGTGCGGAATCTCATCGGCAATCGCATCCAACGTTTCTTTTGACACCTCTACGGCATCAATTTCTTCCTGTGTTGGTGGGCGATACTCCTTGCCGTATTCCTCTTGATAAACAACCGCTGTCATCTGTGCCTTGAGTTTGCCCTCATGCCCGCACTGCTTGATGTAGTCCCCCGGCTGCTGTGAGCCGCAAAATGGACAGGTCGCTGTCGCACCGGACATCGTGGGCTTGTCAACATCCTCTGTCTCTTCCGGCGCGACAATCTCAAATCGGACCCGCTTCGTCTCGGAATCAGGGCAGAACTTGAGCGCACGCTTTCCGTTGATGATGACTTTGGTCTGGTTTTTTGTCTTTTTAAGTCGGAGAAAGTCAGGACGTTTTTGATTTTCGGGAGTATCCGGGAGGGTTTTCTCAGGCTTCTTGCATATCCAGAGGGTCTTGAGCAGCGGAATGGTCCCACCACACGTTGGATCTTGACACGGAATCGTTCTCGCCCAAAGGTAAGCGACCGTCGGCTTCTCATCAACCACAGGATAATACGAATCGAGGTCGCTGCGGGCGTTTTCCAAAACCCACTGCCCCCACAAGCGGACATGGTCAGCGAGATCTTCCTTTCTCAAAAAGGGACGTTCATCAAGATCGAACTTAGGAAGCCGATAGGTTTTTCCGGCAAGGCGTTGTGGATATTCAAGCGTACATTTGAGAAGGAACCACGCCACCGGGTTGTAGTCGTTTGCTATCACCTCGCAGCCGAGTCGCATCGCCTCAAGCGGAATCGCACCACCCCCCGCAAACATATCCATCACCTTGGGTGAGCGTCCGTTGTATGCCAACTGGATGAGCTCTCTGGCGATTCGCAGCTTATTGAGCCAGCGTCCCTTCTGATCTTTTTCGTCCCAATCACCGTGGCCATTTTCGTCGCCCCACCGTGTCAGTGAGGCAATCAGGTCACAGAGATATTCACGCTGTTTATCCGGCAACGGTGACCCGGAAAGCCGTGTGTATTCCGCTTTCATCGTTTCAGGCGCATCGGCGGGATCGGGCAGCAATGTCGCTATCGTCGCGGCGCGGCACGCGGCGAGTGGACGGCGCGCGGGCCAGAGGTGAAGCGTGGATATATGTCCGTGGCGTACATTCTTTTCGTGCTTTGAGTCCGTGGAAACCTTTTTCAGTGGAAAGGCTTCCTCGATGAGTCTACGTGGCATTTAGAATTCTCCTGTTTATTCCTTATCATCGCGGAGGTAAACAAACGGTTGAAAAATAGGATGATCAATCATTCGTCGCCAAATTGTTTCAAGTGATATAATCGGTAGCTCAAGTTGGCGTTCATGGGGCACCTCCCGACTTGCCAAGCGTAACAAAATATAACACGCGCTTCGGGTGGTTTGATACAAGAACGGATTCCGCGCGAACCAATGACTGGAGAAGGCTTCAATCTTCTCACGATCCTGAGGGCTCATATTTCCTCGATCTAGCCATCGCGTAATCTGAGTTTTTTTGGTCTCCGAATCCCCTTGTGCCATACATAGAAAAAGGACGGTATTTGCGCTACCCCCATGCCAACTCGCAAGGTTGTCGGTGACACGAGCGAGCCATTCAGTGTCGTCAAATCGAATTCTGTCGACCACAAGCAGAAGGGATTCCTGGACCATTTCGCGCAGCGCTGACTTATGATGATTCAGATTTAACTGAGCCGTGCGTACCCAATAGGAATCTGATGAAAGCGCGTACAAAGCAATTTCAATCGGCAACAATTCATACCATGTCTTGTATCTGAAATCAGCGTGTCGTTTTGCTCTAGAGGCAAAGGTCGAAATCTTCTCAACCAACGAATGGTCAAAACACTCGGGAGCGAAAACAGCAAACCATTGAACAAAAAATGCGCGCAGCTCCTGCGCTTCAGTCACCGTCCCTTTGCCAAAATTATTAACCCAAAGTTCAAATTCGGATTCTATAACTTTGTATAATCTCTCTTGCTTGATGGTAAACGAAGGAATAGACATTTTCATGCCTCTCGGTTGTTGATAATATCGCTGGCATTAATAATTACGCTTCCCTTGGCTTTAGCAATCAGGTTGCCAAACGGATCTCGGCATCGGTGTAATTGCGGATTCTCATCACAATGATAGACCACATAAAGCCAGTAGCGATCTTGGTGATTGGCAGCTTGCCGCCATTCATTTGCCGTCAATTCAACGCTCGTAATTCCGGTGCGTCCTTTGACCTCAATGTAACGTACCTCACCATTGGGGCGTCTGGATTGCAAATCAAATCCTTTTTTGAGGTGTGGATTGGAAACATCTTCGACCGCCGCCCCGTGCTCCCGTTCATATTCGATGGTAGTGCGGAGCGCAACCACTTCGGCATCTCGTATTGTCTTCGTCGGCACCGCGTCAATTGGGGGCGGGAGGACAAGCGCACGAACATAGAGGGTGACAGTCCCCAATTCGGTGTTTTCGATTTCCTCAACGAGACTCGTTTCAGCCGCAGCGCGTTTCACCTCAAGTTCATCCAGTTCCCGATCGCAGTTGTTCAGTTTCGTCTGAGCCGCAGGAACCCCTTTGGCAACAGCGTCTTTGAGGTTGATTCGCTGTCCGAGAAGCTCTGACTTCCTCAAGTTAAATGAAATCTTGATCTGTTTTTTCTTGTCCTTCAATTGGGATTGAAGGACATCGCGGATGCGAGAAACTTTGGGGGCCCCCAAGTTTTCAACGACAAAAGTTTTAACGGGTTGTACCTCATCAGCAAGGTCAAACCATTCAGAGGAAATTGGTGAGCAGTTGTCCGGTAGCGACGTTAATGTCAACAGCAGATGGGCTGGTGTTGGTTCACAACGGCCGTCTGAAAATTGTTTGACACCAACAAGCTCTTCGTCCAAGACTTGAGGCCTCTCACCAATTTGTCGCACCACAGGCACTTTCGCCAGATAGAACAGATACGATTCATCTGTCTGGGGATCGAAATAAACCGCCCCGCGATTCCCTTCATCTTCAAATTCTCCCAAGAAGAGGGTCAAAATTGAATCAAAAACGGGTTCACCGGGGTGCAGAAAAATCGCCTGCGGCTGATCGAGTCCAGTGGGCAGTGCAAGTTCTCGTGAGAACGTTAATCGGTCTTGCAGATGTGGTGGATATTTTTCGATAATACTTCGCACAAACGGCGGACAGTGGGATAGCTTGAAAATTCCTTCAACCTCTCCATCAATCCGATAGCCGACCAACGGGGCGACATCTTCAAAGAAAGCTCGCACATACGCCGGCATCACGCGAAGCGTTTCGGCAGATTCCCTCTGCTTCTGAACGCCGAGGAGCAGACGTTTAACCTCACTGCACGCGACCAATTTCTGCTGCGCTTCGAGCTGCTGTTTGATGTTTTCCGAAGTGAATTGGTTATTGATGGTTTGGATTGAGGCATCGGTTTTATTCTCCGTGATGGCTTGCGTGATGAGCTCCGTCAAAGAGACCTGACTGAATTGTTGACCAATGACATCAAAAACTTTATCGTCGCTCAATTCCTTACGCATCTGTTCCAATTTCTCCAGCAGCACTTTCAACACTCGTCCTTCACGCGTGTCTTGGGCAACGAGATTTAACAGAACCACCGTCTGTTTCTGCTTGTATCGGTGAATCCGTCCCATTCGCTGTTCAATCCGAGCGGGGTTCCACGGAATATCGTAGTTGACCATCAGCCAACAGAATTGAAGGTTGATTCCTTCCCCGGCTGCATCGGTTGCCACAAGATATTGCGCCCCGTTCGGGTCGCGAAAGAACTCGACCTGTTTTTCGCGTTCGTTGTATTTCATGCCGCCGTGGATTTGGGCGACTCTTCCTGTAAAACCCAATGCCTCCAATCGTCCGATGACAAAATTCAGCGTGTCGCGATGCTCGGTGAAAATAAGCACCTTTGTATCTGGATAACCCTCTAACGCCTCCCACAGTTTCTCAAACTTACTTTCAGCTTTCAAGTCGTAAACTACCCTCGCCAACTCGGTAAGACGTTGAACGTGGTGAATCTCCGCTTCCAGATCCACAATCGATCGGGAGGTTGTCGCTTGAGCAAGGCTTTCATCAGCCTGTTCTGCTTCCTCCTTGCCGTCAATGATCTCTTCCTCATCACCTGTTTTTGTATCTCTGATGTCGATGTCTATAAGTTCCGCTTGCGCTGTTTCCAGCCTCTCCAATGATAACCGCCCCTCGCGAAGTTCGTGAAGGGTTGTCTGAAGTTTTTCCTCCCGTCTGATAAGGCTCTGCAACAGTGCAAAAGTTGAACTGGCAATCCGCCGTTGTAGCACCATCATCGCCATCTTTGCCGCGGTCCGGTTGTACTGCCCGGCGAGATCAAAATATTTCTCACAATACTCCGTGACCCCATCGTACAGCGATTGCTCGCTAATCTCCCCCTGCTTGAGTGGATAAGCAATGGTATGACTTCGGCGTGGCGGGTAAATGAGTTTTTCATCGAAGGTGATCATCTCCTCCTTCATGCGCCGGAGCAGATGCTTCGATTTCTCCCCCTCAACCAACTGATCAAACGCCTTTTGTGCGGCGAGGTGATCGGGCAATAGCAGTCGCCAAAGAAAATAATACGCATCATCTTTTCCCATGTGAGGCGTTGCCGTAAGCAATAACAGACTCTTTCCATCTGCGGCAATTCGTTCGGCAAGCTGGTATCGCTTCGATTTCGTTACTGTCCCGTCCCACTCCCTTCGTGCCGATAGTTTATGGGCTTCATCAAAGACAACCAAATCATACGACGGTGCTTCAAAGAGATATTGCTGCATCCGTTCTTGCCGCAACGTATCGAGACTCACAATTGCTAAGCGGTTTTCCGAATCGACAAAGGGATTGGTATCTGTGGTACTTGCGCTAGACAAAATTTGAAATTGGAGTCGAAAACAGACACGTAATTCGCGTTCCCAGTTTCCAATTAACCCTGCCGGTGGCACAATCAGCACCCGTTCCACCTGCCGCCGCAGTAACAGTTCTTGGATGTAAAGTCCTGTCATGATCGTTTTCCCGGCACCGGCATCGTCAGCCAACAGAAACCGCAACGGGAAATGTTTCAGCAGATGGTCATATACCGCGATAAATTGGTGCGGCAATGGATCAATCAGCGATGTTTCTGTGGCAAAGATGGGATTGAACAGATAGGCGTGTCGAAGTCGATACGCTTCTGCAACCAGTCTCACCAGATTCGCATCCGCACGGAAAGGAGGATATACAATCTCGAAACGCCCTTGCAATTCTTCGATGGAACAAACAAATGGCTCAGTGGCACCCTCAAAAAAGAGGCGAACAAAAGAACCGTGGGGGCGAACCTGACGGATAACCTTTTCCCCTCCTTGATGCTTATCGATCAGATATGTGCCGGGTTGGAGATTGTCGAGATGAATTGTATCAGTTTGATGCAGTACAGGATTCATTTCTATCGTCTAAAAACCGCCGGTGTTTTGCCAGAAAGAAGATGTGACTTATGGCATTTGAATCTGTTTCATCTGTGTATCCAACCATCTCAGAATTTGTGCATTCATTCTGTGTGGATAAACGCATAAAAAAAGAAGCAGAAGAATAGGGTGGTTCTTTATAGATGGCGTATTTTAATGGTAACATATGATGAAATTAAAGTCAATCTTGGCTCATGTTAAAAGAAAGTGCAGAAGCGTGAAAGGTATGGTAAACTAAGCATTATGGATTTCCCAATAGTAGACCTACTTGATGATGAACTTTCCTATCAATGGTTGCTCAACCATAACCAATGGAACGACCAACGATAGGCAAGTGGCTCAAACCGCTGCTGCGCTACCAAGTGGCAGTTTACGTCTTGCGGACTTAAGTTATTTCTCTCTTGATGAATTGAAGCAATGTTCTGATGAGAAGGTCTTTTGGTTAACACGCGTCCAAGCGACGTGCGTTGTTCAAGCTATGGAAGATCCATGGTCAGATTGACGCTTGGCTAAGCGAAGAACCGTGGCGAATACTCTGTGAAGTTTACGCGAAACTGATAGCGATGATTATTCAGCACTGGATTCTATTGACCTACTCATGGCAGTATCCAGAGCGAAGTTTGACCAAAGCGGCGAAAGTGATTGCCAAACATGCGCTTTGCATCGCCGGTGCCGTCGCCTCCGGTCAAAGCCAACAACTGGTTGAAGCATTGACAACAGTCGGACAATGTTTAGTTAGCGGTCGGCTGCCGAATTTATAAGCGTAGAAAATGCCCTTCAACCTATCAACTCCTAATGGAAACCGCTGATGAAGTCTTGCTTTCCGCCTAACTTAATCCCTATGAGGAAGAAAGCCAAGACCCGTAACATTCTACCTATCGTTGACAATAATGGATATTTCCTGACCTCAACGGGAATCATCGCCGGCAATCATAATGATTGATTCGACCCTAAACCTCATTTGGTTAAAAGTTTCAACCGGCTTATTGATAAATATGCTCAATTCATGTTGACACGATCCTTACGCTTTGTTAAAATAGTTTGTCAAATGAATGTTAGACGACCAGAGGCGTACCATCATGATAACTATTTTTCATTTCAGTGAGTAAGATGAAACACTTCATCGCCATACCCAACGTGCTGGTTCAGCAGGGAGACCAATGGAAGATTGCTCACTACCATTTTTCACCATTGATTCTGCGCCGCGGAGATGATAATAGTTACCAAACTCGAAACTCAATAGTGATGGTTTGACCCCTGGTCGTCTAACTCGCTTTTGGGTGTATTCCCGCTTTTGAGCTTACTACCACCTTTCACCCATCATACATTAAAAAGATGAACTCAGCTATGTCTAAAATTGGAATATTCGGCGATACCGGCATGGTGGGCCAGGAAATTGAAAAGGTACTAAAAAATCACGATCAGGTTAAAATCGTCTTTAGAAAAAATTCAAGAAGGGAAGAAGGGAGTCTAAACGACTGCGACCTCGTCTTTCTGGCGACAAAAGATCCGGAATCGATGGCGTATGCGCCGGAAGCCCTTGAATTTGGGAAGAAAGCAATTGATATGAGCGGGGCGTTCAGATTACCCAGAGAGCCGTTTGAAATCGAGTATGCACCGAGAATAGAACTTGGGCCGTACGGGTCGGCGCATCAAGTCCCGGAGTTGTTAGCGGAAGCGGTTTATGGGATGCCTGCGCTGTTGCAAGATCAGATCGCTGAAGCAAGGTTGGTGGGGAATCCGGGCTGTTATCCGACAAGTGTGATTCTGGCTTTAAGACCGCTCAAAGGGCTCGTGCAGGGACCGGCGACGATTGTGGCGACTTCGGGGAATTCGGGGGCAAGAAAAGAGGTGGAGGATGAGTCCAACGAGATTACCTACGATTACGGCGGCAAGCACAAGCACGTCCCGGAGATGGAGCGGTATTCTGGGTTTGATGTGGACTTTACACCTATCGTCCTCAGATCTGTTTTCAGGGGAATTAATGCAAACATTAAGGTCGAATTGACAGAGCCACTAAAACACCTCTCTGAAGCAGAGGCGGCTGAAAAATTGAGTCTAACGATCAAAAGCACCTACCAACCGGACGATCTGGTGCTCATTGTGGAAGATACGGCGGATAAATGGTGGGGCACCCGAGATGTCGTCGATACCCATAAACTCCTCATCAAAGTCGGTGTTGATGAGGGATGTGCTTATATCTGTTCCCTGGTCGATAATCTCGGAAAAGGCGCCGCCAGTCAAGCAGTTGAGAACATGAACATCATGCTCGGATTGCCTCGGCTGTATGGGATTGACCCCGCTTATCGTACGAGTTGAACTACGGAGATTGCTATGACCACAATTACAGTTATCTTGCCAGACGAACGTTTGTTGAAATTGAAAGAGATGACCGCTCACTCAGGAGTTTCGCCTGAAGAGTTAGTAAGCGCCAGTATTGATGAAGATTAATATGCCGTCCCAACACAATGTTAATTTGATTTGAGAGGAAACATAGATGCTTAGAAACTTATTCAAACGAGAAAAAGACCCAACGGAAGAACAACAAGACCCCCAAGCGGAACAACAAGAAATCTCTCAATCTGAAGCAGTCCAAATGCCCGCCGAACAGCCTGTAACTGAATCACCACCTGAGTCCGAACCATCCGACGACGCCCTAAAAGAGAAGCGTAGCTGGTTCAATCGCCTCAAAGCCGGATTGGCGAAAACGCGAAATAACATCGTCGGTCAGATTTCTGAGGTGCTACGTATCGGAAAAACGATTGACGAAGAGCTAATGGAGGAAATCGAGGAAATCTTGATCCAGGCCGATGTCGGCGTCAACACCACGCTGAAATTGATGGACAATGTGCGTGAGGTTGTCACGGAGAAGGGATTGAAAGATTCGTCTGAATTGGCAGAGGTTCTCAAGCAGGAGATGATCAATGTCCTTGGGGAGGTGGACGAACACATCAACGTCAATGGGCATCAACCGTATACGATTCTGGTGCTTGGCATCAACGGCGCTGGTAAAACGACGACCATCGGCAAACTCGCACATCGCTTCAAATCCGAGGAGAAGCAGGTGCTGGTTGCCGCAGGAGACACCTTTCGCGCAGCAGCCGTGGATCAACTGGCAATCTGGTGCGATCGTGCCGGCGTAGAATTGATCCGAGGTGGGGAAAGATCTGATCCGGCGTCGGTCGTCTTCGATGCCATTGAGGCGGCAAAGTCCCGTCAAGTCGACCTGCTTATCGTTGACACCGCCGGCAGACTCCACACGAAAAAGCCGCTGATGGATGAGTTATCGAAGATTGGGCGGGTTATGGGACGCGCACTTGCGGGCTCGCCGCATGAAGTGCTGCTTGTGCTTGATGGAACGGTAGGCCAGAACGCAATTATGCAGGCGAAGTTCTTCAACGAAGCCGTTCCCGTTACCGGCGTCACTGTGACGAAGCTAGATGGTACGGCGAAAGGTGGGATTGTCATTGCTGTGAAAGCCGAGATTGGCGCCCCTGTCAAATTGATTGGGATTGGTGAAAAACTGGATGATCTCCGCGATTTTGTCGGGCGCGATTTTGTCGAGGCGTTGTTTGAACGCGAGGAGGAACAAGAGGAAATGAGTTCATGAATCTTATGGGTAACGTTTCAAGTCATTGATAGAACCGGAGGTTTTGCAGGATGGCGCAAAACGCATTACGTCTTACTAAAATTTGGACAATTCTTGATAAAACGGAATCTTGTTGGGACGAGATTGTACCGCCGAATCTAAAGTGTCTAAAATGTTCTAAAGTTGAAAAACAAGATGCACTTTCTCCCTATCTTCTCTGGTCTGAATCACCGATTTTTAGCGGAAGGTTCAATCGTTTCTGAATCCGCGTCGTGTGTTTCATCCGTGATTCAGACAACAATTATGTCCCCCCCTCATTTATTTTCGGGGATAAATCAGAGTGTGGGAAAGGGAGATTTAATCTTCTTCTCACTTCCACACCTTCCCCCTTGTGCGTTGACTCACTTTAGACATTTTAGTACACTTGTCCAAACTTTAGTACGTCTTAGTTCAGTCTCCTAAACTCTCATCAATAGTCCCGAATATCTTGCGTAATCGCCGCATATCCGTGTCGGGCAATGGTTCTCCTAAGATCGCATTGACGTTGGACCTGAAGTGATCTATGTTTGCCGTGCCGGTGAGGATGGTTGAAACCGCGGGGTGTGCAGCAACAAATTTGTAAGCCGCCGCCGGCATCGATTCGACGTGGTCACGCACCAGCCAACCGAGTGGATCTTCATCCGGCAAAGCGTCAGCGGGAATAACCCGCCGTGACTTGAGATTGGCGATCACCTGGCGCAGATGTTCGAGGTCGCTCAACGCCTTGCGGACGGCGAACATGATCAGTACACCGATGTTCTTTTCACGACACAGGGGAAACACTGTCCGCTCTGAACTCTGATTGAGCAGGTTATAGCCCACCATCACAGTATCGAAGTGACCATCGACTAAAGCACGTTGAACCATTTTGTGTTTGCTGTCCACCGAGAACATCTCCGACGCACCGATAAAGCGAATTTTGCCCTGCGCTTTCAGTTTCTCAGCCACAGGGAAGAGCTTTTCGATAACCCCTGCGTATTCAGTCGGTCGAACGCCATGAAACTGAAAAATGTCAATCGTTTCCACCTGTAAGCGTCGCAGACTCCGCTCGACCTGTTCAACCAATTCCGCCTCGGATATGATCTGCCAATCATGATGATAGCTGGCTTTCGTTGCAATATAAAACCGGTCGCGGGGCACACCGCGAAGCGCCCTACCTAAGATTGCTTCGCTTTCGCCATATCCCGCTGCCGTATCGATCAGATTCACACCGTAATCCAGTTCTGTTCGGATTAAACGCTGAATTTCCGGCTCTGGTACGCCAGTACTTTGTCCAAGAAGACTATGCCCCCCTGAACCAAGGCCGACAAGGGAAACCTTTACATTTGTCCGTCCAAGTACACGGTATTTCATGAAAGCAAGTTCCTCCTAAATTGTCGGCGAATCTTTGGGGCTATAAGTTACACTTTTGGAAAGAGTAACCGAAAGACCAATTTTTCCGCTTTGCGATTTCCAAATCGTAGTGCTTGAGCAACCCTTGCATAAAGTCGATCCGACTGTTAAATTCCTGGGCATCAGTCTATCAAACATCTCCTTGGTTACGTCATTTGTAGCGCGGAAAACTTGAATCTTTAGCTTTCGGTAGGCGTCATCACTTAACATGTTTTCCATCGCTCCTCATCACGCATACTCAAGCTTCAACCCCATCGCGGCAATCGTCACGATACTGTCAGGGAGGGCGACGTCGTTCCGGGCCGCCAGTTCCACGAAGTTTCGGGCCGTCCGCAGCAGTGGCACCCGCACGTCGTACTCAAGCTGGCAATCCGTTTGACCGTCCGGGGTGAGGGTGAATTGACCGTCGGTCAGTTCCTCACCGTTTAACCGAATTAGCAACGCATCCTTCCAGGAGGCCTCGTCGAACTCAACAGTCAAGGTCGCCTGCGTCGGCGGATGCGATGCCACGTCGTCGCCGACTATCAGTGGTAGGCGACCAATCACGCCGGTGCGCAGAATACTGTGCTTCAATTCGAGCGGCAGGGGGCGCGGCCCGGATAGGTGCGCGTAGTACGGCAGGATGCTGCCTATGGCACTATCAATACCGAACAGTTTATCTTTGCCGACCGGCATATTCGCATCCCCTACTTCGTACACACAGGCGTAGCAGCGGCGGCGCGTTTCGACCAACTCATCGCCGGTCATGAACTCGAAGGGCGTCCCAAGGTTCCAGAAGTACAGCCCGTCAGCGCCGGCGCGATACCAGTTCGACGCCAGTCCACGCACCACCGGCAGCGACTCCTTGCCCTGGTTCACACACGGGTAGACGGGCACACCGTGCGGCCGTGCCGCTTCAACCCACGTCTCGACCGGCAAGGACCACGGCGCATACCCGCCCCCGGCGATGAGGATGTCGATCAGATCTCCTTCGAGCCACGCTGCCACGTCCATACCGTTGTTGAGGCAGGTGGTGAACCTGTCCGGCACACGCACGGCGATGAGCACTGGTCGTCCACGGCGCTCGGCTGCGGCGTCCGTTAGACCGCGAATCTCCCTCATCATTGACGTAATGACGGCGATCTCTTCCGCCGTGCACGGCTCACCGCGCATCCGCCGACTGAACAGCACGGGATGGCGGATGTAGTCCAACTCGAATCCATCCACGTCATAGCGCTGGCAGATTTCCTCAATGATTTCCAACTTGCGCTGGCGCACTGCTTCGTGCGAGAAGTCCTGCGCTGTCGTGTACAATTCAAACTCCGGCAGCGTCCCGCGGGTGTTGACCATGAACTCCGGGTGCGTGCGCTTCCAGACGGTCATAGCGTTGGCGTCCATGAAACTGTCATGTACGTCGTTCATGCGCACCGACGCGAACGCCTCCATGCCGTGTTCGTGCGCGAAGCCGCAGACCAGGTGCAGCGGGCAGCGATACTCCCGCACCAGCGTCTTGACGTTTCCCGTTACCCTGTGCCAGTATTTGACCGGCGCACCTTGGGCGTCACCGTAGATCGGCTGCACCCTGCTGTCGTAGGCCGGGGCGTCAAACTGCCCGCACAGTACCGACCAGGAGATGGTGCCGACTTGTGTTTCGGCAAGCGGCGCGATCCGATGGGCAAGGAAGCCCTCGGGCGTGTTTGCGTCCTCTAGCGCTAGTTCGTGTGTGTCATCGTTGAAGATGATGCGCCGGGGGCGTTGTGTGGCCTCGACCCGGGCGCGTTTGGCACCGGACCAGTCAGTCTTCGACATATTTCTCTCCTAGATTATTGGACATGTTTGTGAATCAACGAAAGATGTGTGACAAGGTCAAGGACGAGAACCGGCGGTGTATTGGGTGATGTTGCCATCGGTCCTACCTTTTCTAACGGTTTGGCCTTTCGGACTGCTAATTCCGTAACACCCTGATCTAAACCAGTCGCCAGCGAATGATGACGAAGTCGGTGGCGCCAACGCAGTTGTCCCAGGAGCTCACGTCGCCGTAACACGAGCCGGTCAGGGTAAGCATCTCTTCCCCGTCCAGACAAATCGTCGCTGCGTAGCCGGCCGCATTGCCGTGGCTGAGATAGTACACCTCGTCCCGCCACGTCTCGCCGCCATCGTAGCTGACTACTGCCCTGCCGCTACTCATCTCGCGGGGGTACCGGTGGTCAGTGACGACCACCGCTCGGTTGTTCGAGAGGCCGACGCCGTATCCGTAGCACTGACCCAACACCGTGGCCAGTTGCCGCGGCGAGGTCCACGTAACGCCCGCGTCGTCCGAATGGGCCACGAACACATGCTTGTACGGAAATGTGTGCCCGGCCAGGTGGGACCCGGTCCGCTCCAAAAGATCCGGAGGGTCGTCTGGCAGGCTCGGGCGCTGATAACGAATCGCCGCCAGCAGTCGGCCCGCGGGCAGTTGGGTCACATTCACTTCACAGCACCATTCGCCAAGCGCCGAGTATTCGGGCCACGTACGCCCACCGTCCCGTGAACGGTAGATGCGACATACGGCAGGCGCCACTTCAGCCGCTTTTCGATTGCCAATCCGGTCCGCCCCCACCAGCACCGGTACGAGAAGCGTGCCGTCGTCCAGACGGGTCATGCTGAAGCCCAACGACAGCACATCCGGCGTGCCGATGTCAATCTGCCCGATCTGCTGCCACGTCCTGCCTACATCGTGCGACGCCCACACGGTCGGCGGTGCATCGGGGGCCGGGTGACAGACGTTCAACATCGCGCCATCGTCGTCGAACTGCAATCGCCAACCGCCGCATACATCGGGGTCGCGCTCTAGGCACTCCCACGTTTTGCCGCTGTCGGTCGACTTGTGCAGCAGTGTGTGCTGTGCGGCATAGATCGTGCCATTGAGTGCCTGCACAAGGCATAATCGTTGCGTGTGTCCCCGCGGATCGCGCGGCAGCCTGGTTTTCTCCACGGACACCTGCTCCAGCTTTTCGTCACAGACGTGCAGGATGTAGTCGCTCGCCTGCATTGCCCTCAGTTCAGATGGCTGAACTGACACTCCGCCCATGTTGTGTGTTAAGAGCATTGCGCCTCCTTCTGCTATTTGCTATTTACATTGCTTTCACGGAAACCTCCATGAGGTTCTCATCGCAGGTGTCGTAGAGAAAGAGATTGGTTCTCCATTCGAGCAATTCGATACCGCACGGCGCGGCTTTGCTTTACAACTTTTCGCTTTCTGGCAAACAATCTCGTAGCCACATGTTTCTGGGAATCTGTACAGCCAACACACATGTAAGAAACGACTTCCCTTCGGTATTCCAATATGATATGTTGAGGATATTGACTACAAGAGAGACACAACCCTTGCTCCGCCATCGAAACTGAAATATTCGATTCTCTTCCCAGAATGCCCAATCCCGCTCATTCAACACAGACATGATTTTTTCTCATTCATCGACAGCGTGAAAAACTCCGACGCATCCCGGGGGGACTTCCACCTTAAAAACTCCGCCGCTCACTTCGACCGCCTTGTTGTGGATGAGATCCGTCACTTCCTCGATCGCCCAGTCCACCTCCACCGTCGCCCGTCCCATTTCCCCCGCCACGTTCAGCAAAAAGATCAGCGAACCCCCTACCTGTGAAAACCGCCGGAACGCCACCAGTCGATCTCCCTCAATAGAAAAAGGCGATCGCATCCCCAGCGCCTCAAGTTGCGGCAGCAGCAACTCGGGCGGGGCCACCCCACCGAAGCCCGCTGCCAGGGACAGCCCCCACCACATCAGCCGCTTCCCCGGCAGTTCGACCCCGACCACCTCGCCATTGAGTGTCGCCATGGCCCGTGCGTCGCCCCGCGGCTCCAGGATGATGTAGTTGCACGGGTAGGTGAGGGGGAAAGGACCGTACTTGGTCTGCAGGACATTCTCACCTACGTCGATTTGTTCCTGGGTAATCTTGTCAAAGTCCACTACCCGCACGGTCACCAGATCCGCCAGCCCTTCGGGCGGGTGGAAGCTCCAGTGGCCCTTGCCCGCAAAGGAGCCGAAGTGGCCCTCCACGAGCAACGATGGTCCCGCCTCGTCCTCCAGGATCTGGCGAATGCGCTCAATCGCTACCTCGTCCAAGACTGCGAAGTTGGGCAGGTACACCACCCGGTACTGCGACCAGTCCATGACGGGCGTGACCATAGTGCGCGGCACACTGTGCGCCCACAAGGTCTGGTGCACCCCCTGGAAATCCGCCTTGAACTGCTCGTCCCACTCTCCCATCCAGTAGATCTCGTTGCTGGGCCCGCTGTACCCCAGAGCCAGTTCGGCCGGCGGGATCTGGAACGGCAAATGTTCCGCAATGCCATTAATCTGCGCGATGGCCTGTTCGATGGCTTTCCAGCGGCCGGTGGGCTCGCCGTCCAGGGAAACCAGGCTGAGCCCGGGCGCCTCAAAGGTCATGTACTCGGGCCGGTACTCCCAGTAGAGCGCACCGGCCGCACCTTCGATCAGAGCCAACCACAAATAGATCGTGGACTCTTCCGGGGTGGTCTGCCTTTCCCGCTGCGACAATCCGCCCACGAAGTTGGAGTAGATCTCCTCGTCCCACCAGCGCCCGTTGCGCCCCACGGCGCGCGACCACTGGAAGCCGATGCACTCGTTGGCCATTTTGTAGGGGTCGTCGCTGGTGAGCCGGTCGGCCGAGTGGTGCGACAGCCCCCAGCTATCGATTCGCGCACTGCAGATCTCGTCGCATGCCCGCGGGAACGGGCCGCCGTGTGAGCGTTGCTCGTGGGCGCCGTCCAGTTGATCGATCAGGTCGGCGAGCCAGCCTAAGTGGTCGGCCATGTTCCAGTGGTGAAACTGCCGGTAGAGCAGCATCTCCACCTGGGCGGCTTTGTGGCGCGGTGCGTCCACGTCCTTCCACGATCTGTAGCGCCGCAGCAGATGCTCGTTGAGTTCGTCCAGGGTGAAGCGCTGTTTCAGCCAGGTCCTGTACTTTTCAATGGTGTAATCGTTGTAGGGCGGGTATCCGTCCCCACCTGACCAGGCCCCGGCGAAACTGATTCCGTCCCAGGTGCCCCATATCCCCAAACCCGAGTGGCCCTTGTAGCGCGGCACGATCTCGCGAATAAAGCGCTCCACGTACTCGCGCCACTTGGGGTGGTCGAAGTTGTGGATCATCGACCCCTGTGGCGCCCAAACGCCGGCCGTAGGATGCTGGATGCTGCCGTCCGGCCATTCGACCCGCATGTCTGGGTGCTCCTCTATCATCCACTCCGGACACGACATGTGGGTGCCCACCGGGGTATCCAGCCAGACCTTCAAATCGTGCTTGGCCGCTAGGTCGAGCATCAGGTCGAGGTCATCGAACTCGAATTGTTCAGGCACAGGCTCGGCCCAGTGCCACAGGTAGAAAGTGCGCACGATCTGCATCCCGGCGGCGCTGATGCGCGCAAAATCCTCGTCCCAGAACTCGGGCGGCGGCACCGGGGGCCGGTAGTAGGCTACCCCCACCTGGAAGGGGCGTGCTGGGTCCACGGGAAATTCCTTGGGGTGGCTGCTGAGTTTTGTTTCACTCATCGTGATAGTTACCTTGGGAAGATAGGGTAAAAATGCACTTAGTGGCCTGCTATCGTTTGATAGGTCACCATTTCCTCCATGAACCAGATGTATTCTGTCACACCCAACCCCATCATCGGGCGCCGATAGATGTATCTGCTTTGTCCCGCTCGAATCCGCTCAATGATCCCAACAGATGATGTCGATTTTGACTCTATCATATCAGAAAATGTCTCGTCTGTCAAACTAAAGCAGGCCACTAAGCATTTTATCTACTGTTTTTACCTTGACTTTGTTAGATTATAAAGAGCTCATCAGCAGGTCCACTGGTGGCTCCGGTCTTCGACCGAAAATCTTCGACTTGTCCCCGGCCCCTGCCCTCCTTAATTCCCCAACTTTGGAGGGAAGGGGAGCATCGCACAAACTCCCCCCAGCCTGTCCCGATTCCTCAGGGAATTGGGGGCCGGGGGGCGAATGTAATTATCAAAAACCATCATTTTTTCGGATCGACACCATGTCAAATTAAAATATTCAGAAAACGCGCAACCTTCAGTGCCACGCCTCTATGCGTATCCGTCCAATTCTAGGTGTATTGGCCAGGCTGTTCGCACCCAGAACCAGCCTCAGCCTCCAGCGTTGGCTCGAAAGCGAACCGAGACAGATCTGGTTCGATCCATCGTAGAGTTCACGCCAGTCCGAATCTGCATCCGGTTTGCCATCCTCATCGTTATCAAACTCGATCATTACCCTCGCCCGCTTCCCTCCAAAGGTATACTCCTCAACATCGGCTACCGTTGAATCGCTATTCGCATAATACGTAGCAGCGACAAAGGTGTTATCGACACGCCGCTTCAAGTCACCATACCCTGTATCTGTGCCGGGCTGCATTGGTCCGTGCAGAAGCTCCGGTCCATTCCATGAACTGCCATTGTCATCAGACCAATACACCGCAGGTTTTCGGGTATAACCGCCTCCGTTGCTGTGCAAACCAAAACCCCAAAGACGGCCTGTACCCTTTGAATAATCCAGCCGATTGCCATGCTGAAAATAGGGATTACTTTCCTTGTAGAGTCTCGCTCGCTGCCATACACCGTTCGGAACGCCGCCGTTGATTTGACTGCAAATGTCCACAAGTGGACTGAAGGAAGCTCCCATGTCTGTGCTCATGGATTGCCAGGTGTGTCTGTTGCCGGCGGCGTCCCGCAACACCGCCACAATCGTTCGGTTCCCCACATACTCGATGGCCGGTTCAAATGTCGCGCCTCCGTCCGGCGCCTTTTCGTCGGCTAACGGACCGATCCAGCTCACGAAACTGTAGTTTTTACAGTTGTCCCTGGACCGCGCCAGCAACGTCCCGGCTTTGCCATTGTAATGGAAATATTGAAAGGCCATGTAAATATCTGAGGGATTGTCGGGGTCGATAAAATAATCTTCTGTTCCGATTACGCGGTCGTCCTCGGCGCCTGTCACGCCTAACACACGAATTCTATCGATGTCCAGATTCCACGTCTTTCCATTGTCAGTCGAACGCAGTTGTTTTGTTCCGGAGGTGGAGCTGGTTCGCCAGAATTGCAGTATGAGGTCACCGTTGGGTGTTCGGTAAAGCCCTGGCTCGCTGTGGGTATGCCCATCCTCATAAGGCATCCCGGCAATTGGATTCCCATCGAACCATTGATTTAGGGCGCTCCAGGTCCTGCCTTCGTCATTGGAGGTGATGAGATGTATGGTATCCCGCTTTCCCCAGGAAATGTGATTGAGACCTGACCGCAGTGCCATGATCCAGCGATGCTCATCAATGACGGCGATCATGCACCTGCCGTACCAATCGTGAGGTGTTTGGCTGGCGTCGGCATAAGGTGTCTCCGAACCTCTGATAACGACTTCTATCGTCTTGTTGTCGAACAGGTCAAGCTCGGCCTCGACTATGAGCTTGACCGACCGGATAGGGCCCCTCCAGCTTTGCCAGGTGCTCGTCCACTGGCCCTCGCCGGCGCCCTGTGGCGCCAGCCCACCCTCTGGATCGATCAAGGCGTCGATCGAGGCTGTTGCCTCTTTCCACTCTGAAGTTGATCCAATGGTCCAGGTCTCGTCCGCGCAACGCTCATCCACGCAAACGTTGTTATCTAGCTGCTTCATTTCGTTTAATCTCCTTTGAATAGTATGATCTCTACATATGTGAACTATTTTACCCATTTTCCACGCTCCAGTCAACTCAAATGAGGGTTTTTTCATGTTTTCATTGACGGCAACCTTCGAGCATGCTACAATCGCTCAACGCTTATAAGCCATGATTCTTTTTGTTGAGACAGTAACTGTTCACCTAGCCTGTGGATATGACAACACATGAAAGGATTTATCGAATTTAGACTCAAAATCGTGCGCCGATTCGTTTAATCCTAAGATTCGCTGTTATATGCGGCCGAACGAACATAGTACCTGAACGGTTACGTTGGCTCTACGACTGGTTTTGTGTTTTTGTCCGGCGGCGAAAATGCCAAAAAACGATAACGATAAGTTACCAGGTCCAAGAATCAATGTGATAGTGCAGACAATGGATACGAATTCTAGTATTTCAAACGTGAGGATCTGTTATGCTCTCGAAGAATCTTCTCCCCAATGCCAGTTTCGAACTCGACTTCGGTGATACCGTACCGACGAACTGGGGGGATACTCAAAACGAGTTGACGTTGCAGTTGCATGTTGCTTTGAATCCCGATGAAATCGGGGCGACCGGACAGGCGCCGCAGACGCCCCCGCGCAGTGAACCCGTCGGTGATGCGGTCAATGGTGAGTGGGCGGCGCGGATTGAGACGGAAGAAGGTAGCAGTCGGGCTGTCGGACATCTCATCTCGCCGATGGTGAGCGTTGAACCTTGTACGCCGCATACAATTTCGGTTTGCGCGCGGAGCGATGACCCGTCGGCGAAGCTAGAGATCGGCTTGTGGACGCGGCCGGTGGACTTTACACAGACGCCCGATGCGCTTAGTTATCCGATGTCGCTTTCGACGACATGGCAGCGGTACGAGTTCACGTGCTGCACAGACGAGCTTGAAGAGCGTGCTGTCGTCGACTTCAAAGTCACGGCCGACCATACGAGCACGGTGGTCTGGTTCGACGTGGCCCAATTGGAGCAGGGGCCGCGGGCGACGGAGTTCGAAACGCGGCGGATAGTTGAGGCGGCGGTTGCGGGTCGGCGGGAGCGGCCGCTGATTCACCTCAATGATGGGCCGCTTGAACTGTATCTCACGACGTACAACCACGCAGCCGAGCCCCTCAACGAGCCGATCGCGTTGGAGGTCAGCGAGCTGATCAGCGGGCGTGTGATTTTCGTCCATACGATTACTGACCCTGTCGCGCCGGGTCGAAGCGAGCGCAAACTCTCGCTGGATTTTCCGTTCATTGGCGAGTTCCGCGCTCGGCTTATCGCCGGCGAGCAGATCAGCCCGGAGGATTACATTTTCGTCAACTACCCGGTGTTCGAGGAAACGTATCAGGGGGTCATGTATACGAAGCACAGCGCGGTGCACGAAATTCCCGCCGAGCGCAGCGTGCTGCCGTGGACCAACGACAGTAACTGGTATGCTGACACGCAGGCGACTTTGATTGTCACGGACGACGACGTGATTCACGCGCAGGTGAGCGACGGCCACACGGTCATGCGCACCCGTGACGGCGGGCGAACTTGGGACAATCTGCAGGTGACCAAATCGATCAACTCCGTGCTGCGCGACGGTACGTTTCTGGCGGTGGAATTCGAGGACGAGACGTTGCATATATCGCGGTCGCGCGATCAGGGAAGGACATGGCAGCCGCTCGGGCGAATTGAGGCCAAGAATTCCGTGTGGCCGCAGAAGGGGCCGATAGAACAATTGCGCGATGAGTCGCTGATCATACCGGTTGGCATTATTGGCGTTGGTGCGGCGGCGGGGCCACTTACGGTGCATGCGTTTCGCTCGACCGATGGGGGCATGACCTGGTCGGACGGTGCGCCGATCTGTCCGGGCGGTGAACCGCAGATCCTTGAATTGCAATCGGGGCGTCTGCTCGCTTTCTGTCGTAACAATCCGCGGATCCCGCCCAGCGATTTACAACGCCCGTTTCGCAACGAAGGTCCATGGCGGTTGTGGCAGCGTTTTCAAGGCGCTCGCGGTCTGTCCTCGTATACGAAGCGGATGACGCTAGCTGAGTCGGACGATGGTGGACAGACGTGGTATGGCCAGCGGCCCGCGACGTTTTTGCTCGACGAAATACACGGCGGCGGAGTACAACTGCCGGACGGGCGGGTGGTCTTTCTTTATACACACCGCGGCCCGACGTATCGCGGCGGGGAGCGGGCGAAAGTAAGTTGCGATGAAGGGCGAACCTGGCGCGATGAATTGTATTTCATGACCGCAACGCCTGCATACCCGGGCTACTCCGGCAGTTGCGTGCTGCCGCCCCATCTGGCCGACGGTAAGCCGGGCATGATTCTGTCGCTCGTCGGTGAGCGGTCGGAACGTAACTGGGGCAGCGAAGGCCCGGCGACGGCGGAGGGCTTTAAGTACATGCCGCGCATCCAGGCGATTCGTTGGCGACCGGTAAAATGAGCAATGACCGATTCATCCCCCACGGATTAGGGGGCCAGACTCACCCGTCGGCGGGCTCAGGGCAGGCTCTAATCTGTGAGGGCTTTTCGGAAGATAAGATAAAAGCTCATGTTAAGACTTCGTGCAAAGGCAAAATTCACACCAATGATTTCGCGGATTCTCTAACACTTTTGCACTTTCTTTTGACATGAGCCACCTTTTGGTTATTATCATGTATTTTGCGGATAGTGAAAAAAACGGTCATTAACTGCGCTTTTCAGTCATCATTCTGAGTGAAACGAAGAATCTCCCTGCATGAGAGATTCTTCACGGAGCTTGCCGAAGTGATGGCAAATCTGTGCCCATGCTGAGTATACTCAAACCTTTAGGAGAAAATACGATGAATCGAAGGCAATTTTTAGGGCTTATGCTCATCGGCATGGTCATGTTAAGCGGTGTCGCCTTATGGGTCAATGGTTGGGGACAGGCGCCCGAAAAACCCCAAATCGCTTTCGACCGCAAAGTCAATGGGCTGCGCTGGGAAATTCATCTCATGGATATCGATGGGAAAAACGTGCAAAACCTCACAAAGGGGATTGCTGTGGATTTTTCGCCTACATGGTCACCGGATGGGAAACGGATTGCTTTCGGGTCCAAACGAGGAAACGGCGGAATCTATGTCATGGATGCCGATGGGGAAAATGTCCGTCTGCTGACGGATCATCCAGCGGTCACAAACCTTCCCGCGTGGTCGCCGGATGGTCAACAGATTGTCTTTGCCTCGTCGGGTCGGCAAAAAGGCGATTTTGACATCTATGCGATGGACGCCGATGAAGGAGATGGAGGAAATGTACACCCCTTGACCGACGATCCCGCAAGCGATACCCATCCCGCGTGGTCGCCGGATGGTCGACAGATTGCCTTCAGTTCCGCTAGAGCGGGGGGCGGTATTTATGTGATGGACGCCAATGGCAGGAATGTCCGCCGGCTCACATTTTTTGAAGAAGACCAAGGACCAGCGTGGTCGCTAGATGGTCGAAGGATTGCCTTTACGTCTCTTCGGGACGCAAATCCTGAGATTTATGTGATGGACGCCGACGGCAGGAACCAGCAACGGTTGACCCATCATCGCACAATTGACTCAGACCCCGCATGGTTTGACCCCGCATTTGCTCGTTCTGTCGCTCCGGCAGGCAAGCAGGCGACGATATGGGGATGGCTCAAGCAGTTGAGCCGATAGTCGCTGCCCTAGGCAATGTGCGCTAGTATCAGGGTCTAATCTCAGCCGGAGAATGCAGTTGTCACTCAAGCACCGCCAGTTTTTCTGAGAGGGATCAGGAGAGTCAGGAGGATTACATGAAAAAATATCTGGCAGTTTGGCTGGTACTTGGGTTAATTGTGTCAGGAAATAGTCTATCTTCATGTCAAACAAGGCGAAAGAGAAAAGCCGAAGATTCAAAGACCACCTTAACTTGCGTCGGGCAAAAAGTCCCTCCATTTCAAGTAACAGCATTAGATGGAAGGCCCATCAATATCACAGATCTAAAGGGCAAGATTGTCCTGCTTAATTTCTTTACGACAAGGTGTGGCGCCTGCATCACGGAAGTGCCGCATCTTGAGGAAGATATTTGGCAAAAATTCAAATCAGAAGAATTCATGATAATTGCGATTGGAAGAGCGCATTCTGAGCCCGAACTCGTTGCTTTTAAGGAAAAGCACAGACTTACATTTTCACTGGCCTCAGACCCAAACCGTCAGGTATTAAGTGTGAAATGGCGCATGAACCGGACTGGATGGGAAGTCTAAGCAGTCACGTCCGACTACGATGATATGGTAAGTGAAGCAAACAGACTGTCAGAAGCGTCGCAAAATGGAATACAGGCACCCCATCTGATACCTCTGATTATGTTGGACGATGATACTCGCACGTTGCCACCGTGTGTGGAACATATCAGCATCGGCGTATAGGTCTGTACCTAAGTCATTTGAATAGATTGATTTCATTCAATGCTTTACGATCAACGAATCCGTTATTACTCCCTTTAAAGAAACATCGAATTCCATCGCTTATCTTGGTGGTAGTTCTTTTAAGTCCTATTTCAAATGGATCGAGGATCGAAGCGGTGATCCGCGTTATTACCAGACAAACGGATAGAATTGCCGCAGCCAACGTTCAAGCGTAATCTTCGGCGTTGTCCTGGGGGGCATAGCCCAGTTCTTCTCGCGCATTCTCAATGTCCCAGTACGCGCGCGTGTTATTTGAGATACCATAGTAGATGCCGAATTTCACTGACTCTGCCTCGACGCTCCGCTGGACCAACTGTACGGTATCTCGGTAACTCAACCAGGTGGAGAGGATGCGGTCGCTCTGCCGATTTTTCACCGATTCCACCGGCTGAAAAGATCCGATCCGCAGGCAAATCACCGACAGCCTGAACTCATCGACATAGTATCTGCCCAGCGCCTCGCCGTAGGCTTTACTGGCACCGTAATGGCTATCGGGGCGCACTGGCATTTCAGGGGTTGTGTAGACGCCCTCCTGTTCGTAGAAGCCGGTGACATGGTTGGTACTGGCAAAGATGACTTGAGGTGTGCCGGCTCGCCGAGTCGCTTCGTAGATGCAGTAGGTGCCTTGGATATTATTCTCCAACACGGACTCAAATGTTGCACTGACCTCCGGATCCCCGGCCATGTGGATGACCGAATCCACCCCATCTACGACCTCCACCATTCGGTCGAGATCGGTGATGCCGGCTATGTAGACTTCTTCTCCAGGTTCAGCCGGGGGCACAGTCCTGTGGTAGAGGAGCCGCAGATCGTAGTCGTCTTTCAGCCCGTCTCGTAGGACCCGTCCGATTCGGCCCGCCGCGCCGGTGATAAGTACTTTTTTCCGTTTCATATCCCTTTCCCCTATGGTTTGTGATTGAGTTTATTGATATTACGGGTCATCTAATAATGGGAGCTACTGAGCAAAAAAGCAGGTGAAAACTGAAAAGCCCAATCATTTTTGACGCTAACGGCGCACTGACCATCCCCAATTCATATCTCCCTAATTCCAATCTACTGGCGATGTCAATTGCCCCAACAGCGTCCGGCGAATCCAATCCAGTCCCTGGATGGTCAGCCACCGGCGAATATAGTCGGTATCCTGATAATTGCGACTCCGCTCGAATAAACGATTTTCACCCGGTCCAATCAGGGCAATGAAGGTCGAACTATCTTCAAATGGGCCGAGCATCGCAAAACCCAGACCACCGGCCGGGGTCACGCTTTCAGCCAGAGAGGTGGCCAACGTGCGGGCATCCGCATCCTGTAAATCGGGGCGCGAGTCAAGACCGGCAGCTTTCAACGCATCGGCTACGTTGGCCGGAGACAAGTGAATTGTAATCAAATCGCCAAATCCCGCTTCAATCAGATCGCGCGTCAATTGGCCACCGGTGAACGTATCAATTACGCCTAGTTTGAGTTCCTGTTCAACTAACAAGCCGCCCACAACCTCCGGCGCCGTTTCCTTCTCCACGCCATAAATAGCGACGCCCAACCGCTCTCGGAGTTTGGCTTCCATTGGGGAGATCAGTGCGTCCGCCGCAGCCTCGGTGTCCGCCTTGGCCACAATTCGCACGTCGGTCTGACCGACATGCGCCGCCAACCCGACCGTCGGGTTTTCCGCGGTCATCAAGTCGCCGATTCCCCGGTCAACGTTACTCTCGCCCACCGCACATGTGCGCAAGATGCGGACTTTCGTGACCTTGACCCCGCCCACGCGTTCCACAAGCAGAGGGATGACCGTATGCTCAAGCATATATTCAAGCTCCCGCGGAACGCCCGGCAGAGAAATGATAAAGCCGCGTCCGCGCAGATCTTCACTCAAAAAGCAAGGCGCCGTACCCACAGGGTTAGCCAGCGGCAATGCACCCTCGGGAATATAAGCCTGGCGCTTGTTATTTTCAGCCATCTTCCGCCCAAACAGGCGAAAACGGTCGGCGATTTGCGCTTCGAGTTCTGTGCTGTAAACGAGTTGCCGCCCCGTCGCGTTGGCAGCGGCCTGGCGCGTGATATCATCCACCGTCGGGCCGATTCCGCCGGAGGTAATGACGACATCCGAACGGTCCAGAGCCAGATTGAGGACCTCGGTGATGCGGGTTTCGTTATCGCCGACGGTGGTTTTGTAATACAGGTCCAGCCCGATATCGCGGAGTGCGCGCGCCAGTTTGTTGGCATTGGTATCAACGATCTCCCCAAGGAGGAGTTCGGTTCCAATCATTACGATTTCTGCGTGCATGACATGCCTTTTGAGTTGGGATGGTGGTTTGAAGTGAGGAGCAATTCCCGACGGTAAATTGTGCCGTTGATTGCCCCCAATTTACGGGGAATTGATGTTTCCAATCAGGTATAGATTGGGAGCATATTATCGCACAATTTGAAAAAAAAGGGAATTCAAAAATATCGAATCGCTGCGCAAGCGGATTTTTTCCGCAAAAATGATACGTGTTGACATGCTGAACCTGAAATGGCTGACACACATAGACTCAACCCAAATCACCCTGAATCCGTCTCTGTGATGTCGGCAGTGAAAACTGGGTGCGTCTCTCCGACTTCAAAGGACAACAACCGAGAGCGCTGATCTTCGGGAGTTTCACCTGACACCCATTCGTCAGAGAGCCTGTGAGTCTCCGTGACTTATACTTCACTATCTCCCCGGTCGGTCTTAAACCGTAGTAGCGATTTTAGTCGCATCTGGTCGGTGGAAGCTGGGGATTCGTTATTCAACGTGCGCTTGAGGCGGGGACGCGCTATATCTGGGCGCGTCCTGAAGAAGTTGCTCACAACGAACTATTGCAGCATAAGCGCCTTTATCTCAACCCTCCCTTTTTTGTGATCCGTTGCATCGGTTTATTTCATCGCATGGACGGGTGTTGCGTATCTGTTGAACCGGTAGTCTCTGAAGCAAGATGAGACAGGCGATCCGGCCCTCACCCTCCGTCTAAAACTGCTCAGCGGGCTCGGGTTAGGGCTCTACGGCGCGACCGTTACGCTGGCTTCGGTTGACTGGGTGATGTCCCTTGAGCCGCACTGGTTTTCGACAGTTTATGGCGTGATGTTTATGGTTGGCAGCGTATTAACCACCTTCGCGTTCATGATTGTTGCGTTGGCATACCTCGCTCATCGTAAACCGCTGGTCGATATCGTTGCGCCGCAGCATTTCCATGACCTCGGTAACCTCGTGCTTGCCTTTGTAATGTTGTGGGTGTACATCGCCTTCTCTCAATACCTGATTATCTGGTCTGGCAACCTGCCAGAGGAGATCCATTGGTATCTCCACCGAACAGGCGACGGTTGGAAAGCGGTTATCGTGATATTAATGATCTTTCATTTCCTCCTGCCTTTCCTGATATTGTTATCGCGTAGAACAAAGCGTCGGGTGGGAATGGTTTCAACACTCGCAGGAGCGATGATTTTCATGCGGCTGGTCGATCTCTTCTGGATAGTTGCTCCCGCATTCCATCGTGGGCATTTCTATATTCATTGGCTCGATTTCGTCATTCCCATCGGGATGGGCGAAATTTGGATCGGGGTGTTTGTCTGGCAACTGCAAAAAAGACCTTTGCTGCCGCTTCATGATCCACGTTTAGCGGAAATACTCAGCCGTCAACAGGTTGAACGAAGTGAAATCCCGCGCAGTGGGGAGGCTCACAATGTCTAACTCCAATTGAAGCGAATCTTACGAACACCGGGACGTGAACCTGAAATCTATCCTGAGCTTTGGAATCGGATTGATCGCTCTTACTGTTGTCGTGCTCCTGTTGATGTGGTTGATGTTTAATGCCTTCGCGACCCGTGAAGCTCAGTTAGATCGGCCCCCTTCTCCGTTGGCGGATACGCGGCGCCTGACACCTGAACCGCGGTTGCAAGTCAATCCTATTCAGGATTTGAAGGAATTACGCGCCCGCGAAGGTGTGCTGTTGAACAGTTACGGTTGGGTGAATAAAGATGCTGGCGTCGTCCGCATCCCAATCGAATCGCGCCATGGAGTTATTGGCGGAGGGAGGTCTGCCAGTCAGGGGAGGCAGAGACAAGGAAACTGGCGGACAGGGAGAAGACGGGATGGGAAATTGAGAGCAGAAGGAAAGGAAGGAAGGGAAGAATGGAAGGACGTTCAGCGGCAGAGCGATTGTTACATAATACGCAATATCTTTCACGTTTTACTCTTTTTCTCGTTTTCTGGAACTACTTCAGCACAGGAATTCAGCGCCAGCGTCCAACCAGCGATATTCCGCGAAATCGGTATTGATCAGGATTGAACGAACAGGCGCCGCTGGATTTGGTATTTCGAGATGAAACCGGAAAATTGGTTTCAGCTTGACGACTACTTCGGCGAAAAACCGGTCATCCTATCGCTGGTCTACTACGAATGTCCGATGCTCTGCACCCTTGTACTGAACGGATTTCTCAGGAGTCTCCGAGCGTTAGCCTTTGATGTCGGCGATCAATTCAAGGTAGTGACGGTGAGCATAGATCCAGAAGAAACACCTGCATTGGCTGCGGCAAAGAAGACGGAATACATGAAGCAATATGGGCGAGAGGGTGCAAAAAAAGGGTGGCATTTTCTCACCGGTAAGCAGAACGGAATTCAGGACTTGGCTAAGGCTGTCGGATTTCTTTACCGGTACGAACCACATCGGGATGAATATATCCTCACGCCAGCGGGATTATGGTTTTAACCCCACAGGGAAAGTTAGCACGCTACTTCTACGGGCTCGAGTATTCGCCTCGGGATCTGCGCCTCGCTTTGGTCGAAGCCTCCGCGAACAAAATCGGTTCTCCGGTTGCAACTGCTACTTTACTGCTACCACTATGACCCAATCACCGGTAAGTATGGACTTCTCATTATGAACTTCATACGGCTGGGAGGTCTTGCAACCGTCCTCGCTTTGGGGATTTTCATGATCGTGATGTTTCGGCGAGATCGACGGCGGAAGTTGACACATCAGTAGATGGATTGATCATGAAAGCAGGTCAAGAAGGCGTGGGAGTTGACATGAAACATCTACTTTTTCTGATGAGCTGTTTATTGATCGCTTCTGTGTGTTTCGCTCTAGATTTCAAACCACCGGGACCGGCTGAAAGGCAAAGGGCTGTTGGAAACACGACAGCACTCCCAAAAACTTTACAACGCGCGCTTATCCCCACTACTGACTTCCAGCCGATACTGATGCCGCAACCCGGCGACTGGCTGGAATCGCACGCAGAAACAGGTCAGACCTTTGACGATTTTGTCAATTCAAAACCGAACCATCCAACCCGTCATCGGAACACGATTTACTTGCAACCCCTTGAGGAATTTCCAAAGGAGAAAAGCTCTTCAGTGGAACGGCTTCAGGCGTACACTGCCGCATACTTTGCGATGGAAGTGGCGCTGCTTCCACCTCTGAAGCTCAGTGGGCATCACCTGACGACACGCATCAATGCTTGCACAGGCAATCGGCAAATTCTAACCGGTGATGTCTTAGCGCTCCTGAAAAAGAGACTCCCATCCGATGCCTTCTGCCTGTTGGCGATCACCATGGAAGACCTTTATCCGCATCCGTTATGGAACTTTGTCTTTGGTCAAGCCTCGCTGCGCGAGCGTGTCGGGGTCTTCAGCTTTGCCCGATATCATCCCGCGTTTTATGGGGAAGAAGGTACAACGACGAATCAGAAGCTCATCCTCCGAAGAAGCTGTAAAGTGCTGGTTCATGAAACTGCTCACATGTTCGGCTTGAAGCATTGCATCTTCTTTCATTGTATAATCAATGGCTCGAATCATTTACAAGAAAGTGATACCCGTCCCCTGCACCTTTGCCCGGTTTGCCTGCGTAAGCTACAAGAAAGCATTGGATTTGATGTAGTTTCGCGTTATCAAGAGCTGCTTCGTTTTTACGAAAAAGTCGGCTTTGCCCTTGAAGCACGATGGGTTGCCAATCGCTTGAAATGGATTTTAGGGAACCCCCAGGCAAGGCAAAAGTAATCAAACGTGAACCATTTACGATTCAAATGCTTGATGCTTCTTTTGATGAGCGATACGTTGAAATCGATTGGGAACCAATCACAACTCTCTCCCTGTTTCGTACAGCACTGCAATCAGGCGTTTGGGGCCGTGAACACCGAGCACCAGCGTAAACTCAATATCCGCCGATTTGCTGGGGCCACTGATGAGGGTAAGGTTGGCGGGCATCTTCCCGGTGCGTGCGGCTGTCCAGGTAAAAATATCCGGCATCAGGCAAGCAGCCGGAACCAGCGCCACATGCACCGGTGGAAGTAGTGTTGCCTGCCGACTCTTTCCCGGTCCACTGTAGACGACCAGACTGCCCGTCTCCGCCAGCGCTGCTTCGACGCCACTCAGACCGACATCGGCTCGCACACAAAATTCGCGTAAATCCCCTGGCGTCTGTCCCACAATATGCCACTCACAGTTGGGCCAACGCCGTGTCAACCCCACGGTATTCAGCGGCGGCTCATCATTAGCAACTATCGCTGTCGCCCCCACTTCACGCAAGATCGCCTCCACTTCTGCCAGGGCCGATTCTAAACTCTCTACCCGGAGCACTTCCCCCTTCGCCGCCGCCAACGATTCGGTAAAACGCGCCGCGAGATCAGGGTACTCACGTTGAGATCGCCACGCTGACGACAAAGTTTCCTTTCGCGCCTTGCCCCGCAAACGATTCAGAATTTCTGCTCGTGCCTTCACCGCTTCTCCTCCAATTCGCCAGATTTCCACATGTCCCGAAAGGAGCGTTTTGCCAGGGCAGGCAGTTGACGCTCAAGGACGGGGTTAAGCCGAGACGGGAGATTCAGCGCCCCATCGCGGACAAATGGGCGCTGCGCCAGCCGGACTGCCCCGGTCATGAAGCGCATCAATTTCTCATGTCCCAACACAAACGCCCCTGCTTCTTCCACCTTTCGTTCTCGCCAGGGCGCTACCCCTTCGGTCACCTCATCTGTGCGGAGCTCAAGCAGCATTCGCGGCAAATCAATCCGCACCGGGCACACGTCCTTACAGGCGCCACAGAGCGAACTGGCATGCGGCAGTGCTTCATAATCTTCCAATCCAAACAATAATGGCGTCACCACTGCCCCGATGGGGCCGCAGTAGGGACTGCCATACGCATGACCGCCCGCCTCGCGATACACCGGACACACATTCAGACAAGCCCCGCAGCGAATACATTGCAGTGCCTCCTCATACTTCGTTCCCACTAGTTGACTGCGGCCATTATCCAACAAAACAATATGCATCTCCTGCGGTCCGTCGGGGTCATCGGCGCGGGCGGGACCGGTGATAATGCTGGTGTAAATCGAAAGCGGTTGTCCCGCCGCACTTCGCGCCAACAACGACAGCCAAACAGCGGCGTCATCCCATGTCGGCGTAATTTTTTCAATCCCAATGACAGCGACATGTACCGGTGGCACAGAGGTGACCAAACGACCGTTGCCCTCATTCGTCACTAGTACCACACTGCCGGTCTCTGCGACCGCGATATTACCACCGGAAATCCCCATCCCGGCTGCCAAAAAACGCTCACGCAATATCCGCCGTGCCTCGGCGGTGAGGGCAGAGAGGTCGTCTGGGGACAGCGGGCGTCCCGCTTCTCGGCTCAACAATGCTGCCACCTGCTGCCGTGTTTTGTGAATAGCAGGCGCGATAATGTGCGAAGGTGTCTCCGAAGCCAGTTGAACGAGAAAATCCCCCAAATCGGTCTCCACCGGCGTCACACCAGCTGCCTCCAGCGCCTGATTTAGATGAATCTCCTCCGTTGCCATTGACTTCCCCTTCGTCGCCAGCGAAGCCTCATGCTGGCGGGCAATCTCGACGACAATCTCACAGGCTTCCACCCCATCCCGCGCCCAATGCACCTTCGCACCCGCTGCAAGGGCATTCCGCTCAAACGTCTCCAAATGGTGCGCCAATTGCCCCAGGGTAGCTGATCGAATCGCCTTAAAATAATCGCGGAGGTTTTCCGCGTCCGGGAGTTCCGCCAAAGCACGGTTTCGTGCCGTCCGGAAGTTGCCTGTCGCGGTATCCAGCGCCTCTTGCAAACGACTATCCTCAATGGCAATTTTTGCCCGCCGGCGAAACTGGGAAAAGGTCCTCGTCATCGTGTCATCTCCTCCAGCACTGTGGCGATATGTTCGACCCGTACTGAACTCCCAGCCGCCAACCCTCGCATTTGCGTCAGACAACCCGGGTCGGCGGTGACCAACACATCGGCATCAGTATCCCCCGCTTGACGGAGTTTTTCGGCGGTCATGGCGTTAGAAATCTCCGGCATCCGCACCGAAAACAGCCCGCCAAAGCCGCAGCATCGGTCGGATTCCGTCATTTCGCACACCCGGCAGCCGGCTTTTTTCAGCAATTGACGTGGCTCCTTTTGCAAACCGAGCATGCGGCACATGTGGCAGGAATCATGGTAGGTGACATTGGAGACGGTGGAAACTAGGGTGGGTTCCCATTGGGCGTGATGTGTCAAAAACTGGCTCAACTCATACGTTTTGTCAGCCAGCTTTTGAGCGCGACGATGCCACTCTGGCCATGTTTCGAGCAAGTGGGGATACTCAACCCGAATCATCGCGGTGCAAGAGCCACTCGGCAAAACCACCGCCTCATACGCCTCAAAGATTTCCACGGTGCGTTTGGCTAAATCAACCGCCTCGCGTCGGAAACCACTATTAAAAAGGGGCTGCCCGCAGCAGGTCTGCGCCGCTGGAAACTCCACTGTGTATCCCGCCCGCCGCAGCAGTTGCACGGTTGCGACCCCTACTTCTGGCAGTACTATATCCACCAGACAGGTCACGCATAAAGCCACCTGTTTCGATTGCGTCATCATCTATACCTCTCTTCCAGCGCGTTTGTATGACCCCATTTTTATATCACGGCTTCAATTTCGCGTCAACAGAAAATTTCAATATCTACAAATTCTCTGCTCGATCGGGATTGGCAAATCCCGTTGGATTTAAAACAAAACTGGTATTTGCCCCATAACTATCACCATCACCCGATTGCAACCTTCGCGGCCCTGTTGATTCAGTTCTTGGTTTATAATTTGTATTACGCCTATGTCTTTGTTCAAATGAAGACCGACCGCCTGTATGATTTAACGCTAAAGGAGGTGATCGATGAATTGTGCCTCAGCTTTTGGCAGCAGCGTCAATGGCTGCCCAAACATGCGTTTGGTTGACTTATCTGGTCGCTTTTGGGTGATGGAGAGAGCCGGGTTTAAATCATAACTCATTTTCGCAGTCGTGAACCCCACGAAGGCTAATAGGAGTGTGTCTGCTGTCCGGCGCGGAAAAAGAGGTGGATTTTTCTGTCCGCACGCGGGAGATTTTCCCCCTCAATTGAGAATTGCTATTCGCGGTGTACAAATTCCCCACGCATGGGTTCAATCGAGTTTACCGAGGGGCTGACCCAGAAAAAACAGGTACAGACAGACTTCGAGTATGAGTCGTCGGCGAATGCTCACGGGTTTGCCGACGACTGAGTAGAGCTACCTCCTTTCGATTGGTAGTTTTGGGGTGAATGTATCGCCGAATCATTTCATCGCAAAGTTTACGACCGATAACACCGAAATTCAACCTGTTTTTTCTCGTGGGGAATTTCTATTCTCGGTGCTTTCTTGTTTACAGGTTTGGCAGAATCTGATATAATACCAATTCTGAATAATAACTGCGCATTAGCTTCGGAAGGAAAGGAAGAAGGGAAGCAAACCCATCCTTCCGTCCTTCCCTCCCTTCCACTATAATGAGACATTTTCATTCAGAAACGGTATAATGTGCCGTATAGGTGTGCCTTTAGGATTGATACTGTCAGTAGTTGGGAAATGAGACGATTGTGTTCGGAACGCGGCATGCCAGCCAGAATAGTTTCGTCTGAAGAGGGGGTGAGTATGTGAAGGTCATTCTTTCTCGCTCCCACGCCCCCTCGCTTTCTCGCTCCCATCCATCGGAGCCGCAATCGTCAATCCGAGTTCGAATGACAGCCTCCTCTCACGAAACGTATCAGAAACTACAGCAGAACATCGAATTGGTCATGAAGGATCAGTTGGATGTCATCCGCAAGCTCCTGGCTGTGATGATCAACAGCGGACATGTACTGTTGGAAGATTATCCCGGCACTGGTAAGACGACACTGGCGAAAGCGTTAGCGACCTCGATTGGCAGTGCAGATTTCAAGCGCCTGCAGTTCACGCCGGATTTGCCGCCCTTGCCGGAGGCACAGATGGACCGTTTTGCCATGCGGCTAACGCTTATGTGTCTGCCGAAGATGAAGTCGGCATCCTGTCGGCGCAGGAACAGGCCCATCCACTTGAATCACTTACACCGTGTGTGACGTTGGCGGAAATTCAGGCATTAAAAAACGCAGCGAAATCGGTCCGCATCAGTGAGGAGTTAAAACATTACATTGAATAGGGATCAAGTTAAGGACTGAAATACGCTGATTTCGCGGATTGACGTGGATTTCTTATTCCGTTGTCTTCGACAGCCAATGTCCGAATCCGTGTCTAACAAGGATCTGCAATTTATTGTTCGAGCCCAATCGGGAGCGGTACAGCACCAATTTCCGTTAAATTGATCCCTATGGGGTAGGTTTCTGCGAATAGAACCTGCTGTTGAACAACAACCTCGTAGCTTTAGGGCCGCTAGGCGTGACATGTTTAATGAAATCACCAATCTTAAAATGTAAACGAGAAACGCTTTGATGTGATCGGCACCCCGGTGATGGAACTGTTTATGCTGCTGTCAGGAGATTTTGTGCTTTCTCCAGATCTGGAAAAGGTAATCGAAGGCTGAACCCGGACCTGACAGGTTTCAAAAACCTGTCAGGTCTTCGGCAACAAAATATCAGAATGGTAATATGGAAAAACCCATCGTATTTTATAACCATGGACAGCAGCTCATCGGGATGCTGCACATACCCGATAACGGGACATCTCCCTGCCCTGCGGTTGTGTTCTTTCACGGCTTCACGAGTACAAAAGTTGAACCCCATCGGATATATGTCAAGACCGCGCGAAAACTGGCATCTGCCGGATTTTACGCCTTCCGCTTCGACTTTCGTGGGTCTGGCGACAGCGAAGGGGATTTCTCAGAGACGACCATCGGCGGTGAAATCTCTGACGCGATTAAATCTATCGATGTCTTGACAGCGATGGAAGGCGTGGATGCCGAGCGAATCGGCGTGCTGGGTCTGAGCATGGGCGGCTGTGTTGCCGCCTGTGTTTCTGGACAGGATGCGCGGGTTAAATCGACTGTTCTCTGGGCGCCGTTCTCCGATGACCCACCGGATCTGGTGCAGATGTTCTTAGCAGGATATGCCGAGCGCCCAAATCCAGATGAGGATTTCGCCGATTATAACGGCAATACGATTGGCAAAGCCTTCATTGAGGAACTCCCACAGGTCAGGCCATCGCAGGAGATTCAACGATTTTCAGGCCCGTTGCTCATCATCCACGGGGAAGCCGACGAAATGGTGCCGGTGCCCCATGGACAACGCTATTACGAGTTAGTGAAAGACCGCGATGCCCTGACGGAGATTGCAATCATCCCTCAAGCGGATCACACTTTCAAGGCAAAAGCCTGGGAGGATGTGGTTATTGCCAGATCTGTCGACTGGTTCAAACGGATGCTCTGATCTGCCTATTCGCTGAGGAGGTTAAATTTGGAGGCTCATGTAAAAAATGAGTGCAATCGTTCAATAAATCTGCTAAACTGTTGGGTATGGATTTCCCAATACTCAATCTAATTGATGATGAACTGGCAGTCCACTGGTTGCTGAACCACTTTCATCCCCAAGGGTTGAAATGCCCCCATTGTGGAGCCGGCGTGAAGGCGGCACGCCCCTGCCGACGGACAACAACGAGCCAACTCACTGTCTATCGGTGTCTTGTGTGCCAGGGCATTTATAACCTCTATAACTCAACGTCTGCCAGGGGGTGCCGAGTGCAAAGCTCGCGGGTGAAATTGGTCTCAGTCGCCCGACAGTGCTTTCAATATGACGCACGCTTCAAGCCAATGCCCAAGCGATGCAACCCCACCTCCCTCTTGCAGATCGACAGACTGAGACTGACGAGATGTTCCAAAACGCTGGGGAAAAAAAGTGAACCGCATCACAATCCGTTAGACCCGCCACGTTGACGAGCCAACAAGCGAAAAGGGGATGGTACCTATGCCAAGGACCGACCTCCGGTTGTTGGCACTGTGGGTCGGGAGAGTGGTCAAGTAAGACTGGGTGGGGTGCATCAGTTCACCCAAGTTTCCGCCAAGTTTACACCGATGAGTGGCAAGGCTACCTGGGTCTCAACTGCTCGCATGCTACCGTTTGCCACGGCAAGCGAGAAAGGGCAAGAGATGCCGAGGCAGATGGGATTCGAGAAGGCCACACTAATACGCTCGAAGGTCTCTGGACAATGGTTCGCAACTTCCTGCGTCCTTTTGTGGGGTTCACAAGAAGTTCCTTGCCGGCTATATCGCAATCTGTGAGTTTTCGATTAACCTAAACACATCACCGGTGAGTTTATCTCACAACTCGTGACTTGCACTAACTTTTAACATGAGCCAATTTGGAAAAGGGACAAAGACAATTGTTTTTAGACGATTATCTAATCGAACGGATTGACGGACTTCGACGGGTAGTCAACCAACCCGAAAAACATCCCAACCAACCCGAAAAACATCCGGGGAATCCGATCGTATACCCGGATCAGTATTGGGAGGGCGGGTGCCAGGTGTATGGCACGGCGCTGTTTGACGATGAACGCCGGGTCTTCAGGATGTGGTATCTGACCTCGCCGCGAGACCGTGGCTTGAAGCCGCTCAAACTCAACGACCATGAACGCGCACCGCACACGACGCTTTGTGCGTATGCGGAATCGGAGGATGGGGTACATTGGTGCAAGCCACACCTGGGACAACTTCCGTACGACGACAATGTGAACAACAACCTGATCGACATCGGACAGTGGAATTGCGAAGGGATTTCGGTGCTTGACGATACCCATGAAACCAATCCAAACTGTCGCTGGAAGGCGGTTTACTGGGACCACGGCTCCGGCGGTGTGACGACGCGCGATGGTCGCCCCTACTGCGAGCCCGGACCGCATGACGGCTTCTGCGTCGCGTTTTCGCCCGGCGGCCTCCACTGAACGCCATACGCCGGCAATCCCGTCATTCCGAAGTATTGCGACACGAACCAGAATGTTGTCTGCGACCAACGGTTGGGCAAATATGTCATCTTCAGCAGGCTCGGTTTTGGGCGCAAGCTCGCCCGAAGCGAAAGCCGGGATTTCATGACCTGGACGGAGCCGCAACTGGTGCTTAAATGTGACGAAGCTGACGGCCCTGACACGCAAATCTACGGCCCTGGCGTGGACATCTACGAAGGGCTTTATCTCGCCATGGTTTGGATCTACCGTCAGGGCGGAGATGGCAAGATCGACACACAGCTCGCTTGCAGCCGTGATGGGATTCACTGGACGTGCGTCGGTGACTAGACAACATGGCTGCCGCTCGGTGATGGCGGCTCGTGGGAAGGCGGGATGATTCGTTCCTGTGAACGCATCATCGTCCGTGATGATGAACTTTATATCTACTACTGCGGCGTTCACGGGCCGCATACTGGACCGAAATTTCAGAACGTGGCTCGCAAGCACCGGGTGGCAATCGGGCTTGTCACACAGCAGCGTGACGGGTTTGTGTCGCTTGATGCTGGGAATGAGGAGGGATATGTCTGGATAAAACCGTTCGTGCTGCCAAAAGATGACCTGCACCTGAGCGTCGATGCCAGCGACGGTGAGGTCCGCGTTGATGTCATGGACGAAGGTGGGAACGGGCGCCTGCTACGTTCACAACTGATTACCGGCGATCGACTCGCTATTCCCGTCAGGTGGGAGGATGCCGGTTTGAACGACATCACCGGACGAGCTGTACGACTACGTCTCTCCGCGCGAAATGCCAAGCTGTACTCGTACTGGTTTGAGTAAAGGTAGAGAGGATCGTCTTGCAGACTGATTTGATCGAAGTATTGGATAATTGACCACCAATTGCGTCCTTAATCAACTGCGATGGCGATACATCAGCCTGAAGCCTGAAAATCACGCTCCGCTCGGTGATGTCAAAGGGGAAAATATAGTGCAATTACAGCTTGCCCTGGATCTCATCGATAGCCGGAAAGCAAAACAACTCCTTGAAGAGATTGTTGATCTCGTGGATATTGTAGAGATAGGCACCCCTCTGCTTATGAAGGAGGGCGTGAAGGCTGTCACGGAAATCAAAAACACCTGCCCGGCGCTCAAAGTCCTAGCAGATCTCAAAATCGTTGATGCCGGCGACCACGAAGCAAAAATAGGCTTTGATGCCGGGGCGGATATTGTGAGCGTGCTCGGCGCGGCGCATGACATCACGATTCGCCGCGCCTTGAGTCAAGCCCATGCCTGCAACAAGGAGGTAATGGTAGACCTGATAGCGGTAGATGATGTCCAGAGACGTTCCCGTGATCTTGATGGAATGGGAGCGAATTACATCTGTGTCCATACCGCCTACGACCTTCAGGCCCAGGGGGTGAATCCCCTGCGGGAACTCCAGCTTGTCCAGCCTGTGTTGAGGCAGGCTCGGATGGTGGTGGCTGGTGGGATAAAGCCAGAGACCTTGCCGCAGATCGCAACTTATCGTCCGGGAATCGTCATTGTGGGTGGTTTCATCACAAGCCATCCGGATCCACGTCAGGCAACTCTTGAAATTAGAGAGCTGCTTGGGTAAAGAGAGAAAGTCGGTGAAGATACAGGTATATATCAGCCAGATACTCGACGAACTGCGCGGAACCCTGGCTTACGTCCCCAACGATCAGGTGGAAAAACTTGCCAATGCTACCATAGGCGCCCGGCGTGTCTTCGTAGCGGGCGCCGGGCGGTCGGGTCTGGCAATGAAGACCTTTGCCATGCGTCTGATGCATCTGGATTTTGACACCTATGTTGTGGGGGAGACCATAACGCCAAGCATCACGAGCAGCGATCTGCTACTGATCGGTTCAGGCTCCGGTTCAACCAGCAGCCTCGTGGCAAACGCCAACAAAGCCCATGCGATAGGCGCGACAATCTACCTCATAACCATTGATAAAGATTCACCCATTGGTCAAATGGCGGATGTGGTTCTCGCCATACCCGCCCCCTCGCCGAAGATAGACAAAGACCTCGGTTTTAACTCGGTCCAGCCGATGGGGTCTCTGTTTGAACAAAGCCTCCTGTTGACCTTGGACGCGATCATCCTTCTGCTGATGGACAAAACCGGGAAAGGCACGACGGCGATGTTTGCTCGACACGCCAATTTGGAATGAAAAGTGAGGATACCCCGAAAGGACAACCGGCATTATGATCATTGATGCGCATTCCCACATTTTCCCCGAAGTCCGTGGCTTGGTTGGCGCCGGGCCCACACGTGGTCTGGGTTATGGCCGTATCGCCGTTGGCGATGAAGAGGTTCAACTGTTGCCACCCTATAACGAGGAAACTGTATTCACGTCGAAAATGCTTCTGGCGAACATGGATTGGGCGGGTGTTGACAAGGTGATTCTGCTCCAGGGACCGTTCTATGGCGAGTGTAATCTGTATGTTCTTGATGCGCTCAACCGTTATCCTGACCGTTTAATCGGTGCGGCTTACTTCGATCCCTGGGATGCGGACAGTCGCCAAAAATTTGAGAGAATCACGGCCTCGCCCGGCTTTCGGGCGATCAAACTGGAGTGCTCTGAGGCGACCGGGCTGTGTGGCATCCACCCCGAAGCTAGGTTCGATATGCCCGACATTGCCTGGTTCTGGGATGAGGTTGAAGGGAGTGGAAGATTGGTCCTGGTACTCGATCTGGGCGCTATAGCCAGCTGTTCTTATCAGACCGGCGCCGTGCGCGCCATTGCGCAGGAGCATCCAAATCTGCGAATTGTCATCGCGCATCTGGGACAGCCAAATCCGTCGGCTGAAGCGGATGCGGGACTATGGCGTATGTGGCGAGAGCAGATCAATCTCGGGCGCTTGCCCAATGTGTGGTTTGACACTGCCGCGCTGCCAGCCTACCTACCGGACGAAGACTACCCCTATCCGAGTGCAGAGCGGTATTTGCGCCTTGCTATTGAACGCATCGGTCCGGCCAAAGTCATGTGGGGTACCGATCAGCCCGGACTTCTGCACCATCTGAACTATCCGCAACTGGTGAAGTTAGCTAAATTGCACACACAGTTTCTCTCCTCTGATGAGCAAGCGATGGTTCTCGGCGAGAATGCAATGCGAGTCTATGGTGATGATTAAATCTTAAATCCGTTATTGTGAATTATACGATTCCAGTGGGGCAAGAAAGGCCTTCTAATCTTACAAAAACGGAAGGTTAATAAAATGCGTCGAGATAAGGGAATTCTGGTCGTTGGGTTGGGCGCAATGGGGAGTGCGGCACTGTATCATCTCGCTCGCCGGGAAGCGGCCCCGGTCGGCATTGAGCAATACGCGGTCGGTCACGCCTCTGGTAGTTCCCACGGCCACTCAAGGGCATTCCGAACCTTCTATCACGATGAAGTATACGTTACCTTGGCTGAAGCTGCACTGCCTTTGTGGCGGGAGCTAGAAACGCTTTCTGGTGAGCAACTGTTCACGCTCAGTGGCGCGATATTCTTCGCGAAGCCGGGGAACGAGAGATTCGATCAAAACATTGAGGTCATGCAGGGTTTGAAAGTGCCCTACGAACTGTTGACCGCTGAGGAGGTCACCGCTCGATTTCCTTCGTTTCACCTTCCGGCGGGGACTGTTGCTTGCTATACACCCCGTTCGGGTTTCCTGGACGCAAGTCGTTGCGTTCAGGCGCATGTGTCACAAGCCCTGCGTTTCGGGGCGACAGTTCACGCAGGGGTTCACGTTCACCACATTGATGTCAGTAAAGAACGCCCTGAAGTTGAAACGTCAGAGGGACGATATCGCTGCTCGCGGCTTGTCGTCGCCCCCGGACCGTGGGCTTCTCAAATTCTCGCAAATCTTTCGCTGCCGCTTCAGGTGACCCGGCAGCAGAAGTTTTACTTCCGACCGGAAAACGTAGCAGCGTACCAGCCACACTGTCTGCCGGTCTACGCAGACTACGACCTGCAATACTACGGCTTCCCCTATTACGGTCCCGGAATCAAGGTTGCTGATGATAAGCGTGGGGTTGTTACCTCCCCTGAAGATGTCGATCGGACACTCGACCCATATACACGGGATGCGTTGGGGCGGTGGCTTGAAACAATCATGCCCGGAATTGACGTTTCCTTCGTCGAAGGTGCAACCTGCATGTATACGCTCACGCCGGACCGCGACTTTCTCATTGGTACCCACCCGGAGAATCCGAACATCTTCATCGGAGCTGGATTCTCGGGACACGGCTTTAAGTTTTCAACCCTCGTCGGCAAGATTCTGGCAGAACTTGCCACTGACGGAACGACGCGCTATCCAATCGAGAGATTCCGGTTGAGCCGTTTTGAATGAACAATCCCGATCTTTGATCGGGGTTTGTCGTCCCACAAGAGGCAAGGCAAAACTGCCAATGAGTGTACCAATGGTGTAGAGCGTGCTGGCGAGAGAGCGGTTGAGCCCCAGGTCCGCGATGAAGTCCTTGATAAAGATCGACACCGCATAGGTCTGACCGGGGCTAGTCATAATCATACCTAGCGTGCCGACCAACATAATTATCCAGCCGTAGAAAATAGGCAATTTGCTCACAAAGCGGCTGCTCAATTTTTGCATCTATAGCACGATTTCTCTGAAGAAAAAACTAAGACATCACAAACAGAATTTTGCCCTTGCGACGACTCTGACGCGCATGGATTACAGCATTCTTGGCATCGGTGAGCGGATACGTTTTCTCAACTGGCGCTTTCAACTTTTCCGCTGCCACCAGGGAGATTAATTGATCAAACATCTCATGAATCTCCCTGGTATCGGCGCGTTTATACCAGGCATTAATCCAGAAGCCGCGGAAACGGATGTCTTTGAAAATCAGCAGCCCGTTTCCCATCTCTAGGGGCTGAAGCCCCATCGCGCCGTAAGTGACCAATGTGCCGTGGGTGCCGAGCGATTTGGCTATCTCTTTTGCACTGTCTCCACCGACCGCATTCAATCCAAGTCGCACATCGGTGTCGGCCGTTAAGTCCTGAATCTGTTTGGATAAGGGTATTTCATCGGTGACGACGATATCTGCGCCTTCGGCTTGCAGTTCAGCAATCAACTCCTTACGGCGCACGACGTTTACGGTTCGCAAGCCGCGGAAACGGGCAATTTGAATAACAAACCGACCAACCGCAGAATTGGCAGCGTTCTGAATCAGCCAATCGCCCGGCTTGAGGGTGACAAACGCCTCAAGCATCTGCCAGGCGGTTGGCGGGTTGACCGATAGCATCGCAGCCTGTTGCAAGGGGATATTATCCGGTAAGGAAATCAAGGTGTCCGCATCAGCGATGTACGCCTCGCACCAATTGCCCACGCGATCCGGCGAAATAACATATTGACCCACACGAAGATTGGAAACCGCGCTGCCGGTCTGAGCGATGACACCGACGCCTTCGTTTCCCACAACCGCCGGCAAAGGGGAACGAATCAGATATTTCCCCTCAAGCACGTTGATGTCGGCGGGGTTGAGGGGCGTAGCTTTCACCTCGACCAAGATCTGGTCGGATTTGATACCGGGTAGCTCCCACTGCTCGACACGCACAACTTCTTCAGGAATTCCATATTCATGGAGACAAACGGCTGTTACTGTTCTTTTCATTTTACTCCTATTCGAGTTTGGGTTTGACGGATTGAGGTTTTCTTCCTTAGCAACTAACATTATGCAGTGATTGAACCCTTGTTGTCAAGTCTTTCACCACACCACCACACATCACCGGCATTATCACTCGCGTTGCCTCCGTCTGTAAATAAAAAAACGCTCATGTTTCACCCGTAAAGGCGTAAACATGAGCGTTGGTCAAGTAGAGTCCTGATCATTTTTCATCACTGTGCGGGGATGACGGGAAGCAAAATATGCGATGGATATTCACGGGTATGATAGACTGTCTGTCTCGCCGGGCGCATCTCAGCATCAGTCCCCAACATGTGTCCCGTGTTGAGGTTGCGATCAAAGCGCGGGAAGTTCGAGGAAGAAATCTCCACACGGATGCAATGCCCCTTGCGGAAAACGTTTCCCGTTACGGCGACGTCGATCCCGTATTCATAGACCTTGTCGGGTTCGAGGAGCGTCGGATTGGTGAAGCTCTCGCGGTAGCGCGCGCGAATGATACCGTCGCAAAGATTCATCGCGTATCCAGTTGGTGAGACATCCACCAACTTCGCTGTCCAGTCCGTATCGGGGGCATTGGTAGCAGCGTAGAGGACAACCTTAATTGGGCCTGTCACTTCCACGTCCGCCTCCAGAGGCTCGCTGGTGTAGCAGAGAACGTCGCCGCGCATCTCGACAGGACACTGGTCATACGGCCCCCACGGCACAATATGCGGTGAACAGCAATTGTTCCCACCCATCGTTTGGACGGGATAACGCGGGTCGTAGACAAAGCCATCAGTCGGTTCGGCCGCCGGCACCTCGGTGGAAAGCCCTCCATCACCGAGCAAAGAGTTGGCTTTGCCGTCGGAATGGAAATACCATTTCTGCCACGTCGTCCGCGCCAGCGGCCATTCGCCCTCATCCCGCCACTCGTTGATTCCCATGATGAACAGTCGCAATGGGGGCTCATCAACAACCCCATTATCAATTCCCTTGAGCCAGTAGTCGAACCAGCGTAGTTCTTCCGATTCCAGGTCGACCATCGAAGGCGCGCCGAAGTCGATGTCGCCGGTACGGGTGGAGGCACTCAAGCCGTGTGGCCACGGCCCAACGATGATCTTGCTCTGTCGTGCTTCAGGCGTGCGTCCGTGCTGGCGCAAACCATTAAAGTTGATAAAGGTATGCTGGGCGTAAAGGTCATACCACCCGCCCATGTTGAATGCGGGGATGGCAATCTCACCCCACTTTTTCTCAATGTCCATCGCCTCCCAGTAATCGTCGTAGGCGGCGTGTTCAATCCAATCCTTCCAGAACTGAAGTTTGCGCCCGGCGAGTTCGTCTATCTCGATGAGTGGCAGTCTTCGGAACGCCTCCGTCCAGTGGTGATACTCGATGCTCTGGGCGGTGCGTCCATTGGTGCGCATTCCCCAGGTCATCAGCACATTGAGTTGGAACGCGCCGCCGGGATAAACGAGTCCACTGTAAAAATCATTACAGATGACGCGAGGCGCGATGCAGGTCAGAAACTCGCTGCGATGTGGCGCACTCTGCCACTGCACCAATCCTACATACGACCCGCCCGCCATACCGATTTTTCCGTTGCTCCACTCCTGTCCCCCAATCCACTCCTGGGTGTCGTAGCCATCTGGGCCATGACCACGAAAGGGGTAATGTTCACCGTCTGAATCCCAGCGCCCTCGCACGTCCTGAATCACACAGGTATAGCCGTTGTTCGCCAGTCGTCGTCCTTTTTCAATCATTGCGTCCATGTTGTTGCTGTAGGGTGTGCGCATCAATACCGTCGGAAACTTCCCGCGCGCTTTCGGAAGATAGATGTCCGCGGATAGATTGACTCCGTCGCGCATTGGCGTCTTTATGTTCAAACGCATTTCCACATCGTAATTAGGCTGCATAATGTTTTCTCCTTGATACCTAAAGCGTGAAACGTAAAACGTAATGAATCTTGAACTTTTATCAGGTTAGCATAAATTTGCGAATCTGTCTAAAGATTTATGTGCGTATTGCATGATGCGTCTGATTTTTCACGTTTTATGGTTTGCGGGTTACGGAAGCTTTATCCAAACCCCACGTATCCCCCACGTAAGAAATTTGGATGGTCTCCGAGAAGCCTTGGCTTTGGGCGTGGACGAGCTCCGGACGCATCCCGTCCCAAGCGACAATCATAATTCGTTCAGCTTTTCCCATCACTGCCTCCCCTCCATCTGTGAATGCGTTCGTCTGATTGTAACACGTCTGCTGACTCAAATCAATCTCTATTCGTTAAACAAACCTTTGCGTGAGCTATTTCGTCAAATTTGCATCAGAAGTTATTCACTTGATACCGGTCAGGCGCCGCTCGACCTGAATCTGGTCTCTTGATCAGGATACAAGATTCAGGTTGCAGATTGAAGCGCAACGGAAATTCCGATCCATCGGAATGAACCGTGAACGCATTGGGGCCAACTGCGAACTCCATCAGATGAAAATAGGAGGAAACATAAACATGAAAGATAAGTTGCCTGATATTCTCGAAAATGTGATTCGAGAATATCCTGACGTATGGAAAGCCTATCAAGACTTAGGCGAAACGTGTAATAACGCCGGTCCACTTGACGAAAAAACGGTACGGCTGGTCAAGCTCGCGCTTGCAATCGGGGCAAAGTCAGAAGGGGCTGTGCACTCGCACGCACGCCGTGCCTTGAGACAGGGAATCACGCGTGAAGAACTGCAACAGGTTGCCTTACTTTCGATCACGTCGATTGGCTGGTCATCCGGCATAGCGGCGCTTTCCTGGATTCAAGATGTCGTTGATAAAAGTGCGCCCAAAAGCTAAATGGCTCCGGTTTTTTCCTTGAGATCCGAAGCAACCGGTGCTACACTCTCGTAGCCTTTGACGAGCAATTGCTCACTCGGAACCATGGAAATTTAAGGTTCATGTGATTTTCATGCAGTAAGGTGCGAAGATAGAGTTTTTGCACGCCGAATATGGATTCCGAAGGATGAAACACTTGCAGGGAAAAGATCGCTAGGAGGTAGCCATGAACGTTAATCCTGAAATAGCCGAACTTCGACAACTCGTTCAAGAAACGGTCGAAATGGTCGAACAAAATGCAAGAGACAATGCATATTTGCGTGGTGCATTCGAGCAAGTAGACAAACGCCTTGATAACCTCACGCAAACGGTGGATCAACGCTTTGGCGATTCCACCGAATCTGTCAATTAACGCTTCAAACAAGTGGACGAACGCTTTGAACAGATGGACAGATGTTTTGAAAACATCGAAGCGCGGATTTCTGGTGTTGAGAGCCAACTTAACTCACAACTGCGGTGGATTATTGGGTTGATGGCGCTGATGTATCTGGCACTCATCGCTTTAATTGTCAAGGTATTTCTCGGTCCGTAGGACATCACCAAATTGATGACCAAACAAAACAATCGACACAAACACATCAACCTACAGAGAGGCATAAAACATGAGCCAAGATGCACACATTATCCGTTTTGATGAAGTCACGTCGGTCGATCGCGGGACCGGCGTAACGACGATACCGTTGGCAGGAAAGTAGCTCGGTTCAGCGACGCTGACCAACGGGGTTACGCATTTTGAACCGGGCGTAGCGACTGCGCTGCACTACCATAATTGCGATGAGTCGGTTACGATTCTCGAAGGGGATGCATGCTGTGAAGTTGATGAGGCGACCTTCGAGATGCAAGCGTACGACACGACCTTTGTCCCCGCTGGCATCCCGCACCGCTTCTGGAATGCGAGCGATAAGCCGATGAAAATACTGTGGACTTGTGCGTCGACGAACGTCACACGCACGTTTGTCGAAACGGGCGAACATCTATCCGCCGGAGATCGAGCAGTTGTTGAGAAGTGAAACGTAGAACGTCAAGCGTAAAACGTAAAAAATCTTACAGATTACGTTTTACGCAACGCAATAGGAGACCCCACCCTTGGAGAACCAGATCGAGAAGGCACAGGAAAACCCTCTCCTTACCGGCAATATTACCAAAGGTTTGATAGGGTTAGGTATTCCGGTCGTTGGTTCACTGTTGTTACAAACAGCGTTTAACATCATTGACGCAATTTGGATCGGTCAGCTAGGCAATGCGGCGCTGGCAGCAATCAGCACGGCTGGATTCGTGATTTGGAGCATTTTTGCGCTGGCGGAAATGGTCGCGATCGGCGTAACAGCGATAGTCGCTCGGTTCGTCGGGGCGACCGATCAGCATACAGCGGCGCAGGTCGCGGGCCAAGGCATCTGGTTAGGCTTGATTGTCTCGATTGGGATTGGTTTTCTTGTTGCTCCTTACATTTTCGGTTTCATGGGTACAACGGCGGACGTAACAGGTCACGGGCTCTCATACTTAGGGGTTATGTTTTGGGGCATGCCGAGCCTCATCCTTTTCTTTGTCCTCAACGCGATCTATCGTGGAAACGGCGATACAAAGACGCCGATGGTGCTGCTAACTATTGCTGTTCTCATCAATGGCGGGCTAGATCCGTTCTTAATCTTTGGCTGGGGGCCCTTTCCAAGGCTCGAAGTGGCTGGCGCAGCATTCGCTACCGTCATTGCCCGGTGTATTGGGGTGGCAATTGGCGTGGTGATTCTTTTGCAACGACACAACTGGCTGTACGGGCGAGGAGATGGCCGGGTGTGGATTGATTTCTCCGTGATGTGGCGGATCTTGCGGATCGGTATACCGGCATCAATAGCGGGTTTAGTCGTTTGCGTCGTATACATTTTTCTGACAAAAGTAACAACGAAGTTTGGTACAGCATCAGTCGCTGTGCTCGGGGCAGGTCATAAGATGCAGTCAGTCACGTATATGTTCGGCATGGGGACCTCGGTTGCCGTGACGACGATGGTCGGACAGAATCTCGGCGCCGAACAGCCGGATCGGGCCGCCCGGACTGCATGGATTGGATGTGGGATTATCACACTCTTTAACGGGTTCATGGCGTTGATCTATTTCACGCTCTCTCCCGCTATCATCCGGTTTTTTATTGCTGAGCCAGAGGTCATTCAGATCGGTTCAAACTACCTGAAGATTATCGCTATCTCCGAGATCTTCATGGGGATTGAATCGGTATTAGATGGCGCATTTAGCGACGCTGGAGATACATTGCCGCCTACTCTGATCTCTGTGCCGCTGACAGTGGCACGCTATCCACTCTCTTACTATTTCGCTGTGATGCTCTGGAACAACTGGATGGCGATTGCGCTGACGGGCGTCGCACGCGGCATCCTGATTATGTATTGGTTTCGTCGTGGAAAGTGGAAGGAAAAGAAGGTTTGAAACTGAAACATGGAAGATAGTGTCAAATAATGGGAAGGCAGATTTCTATGAAAAGTGCAAGGAAAAAATGAAAACCATGTGAAAAAGGTGCACTGAATTGGAATTAAAGATGAGAAGGAGATACAAAATCGATGGTCATCGCTATGGCAGCAGGAGCAGAACAACAATATATTGATGCTGGCATCGCCCAAATCACGGAACTCGGCTACACACCGCACCCGATTTACGGTACGGAGCGCACTGTCATCGCGGCGATTGGCGATGAATGTGGCAAGTACGAGTTGCAACGATTGGAGTCGATGTAGGGCGTTGATAGGGTCGTGCCAATCCTGGAGCCGTATAAACTCTCTGGCAGAGAAGTAACCTCCGGTGAAAGAACGAAAGTACGCATCGGAGATGTTGAAATTAGCAGCGATGAACTAATCTTGATGGCGGGGCCCTGCTCCGTCGAAAGTCGGGAGCAAATTTTGGAATCGGCGGAAATCGTCAAGGAATCCGGCGCACAAATCCTGCGGGGAGGCGCTTTCAAGCCGCGCACATCGCCGTACAGCTTTCAAGGGCTTGGAGAGGCAGGGTTGCAATACCTCGCTGAAGCGCGGGACAAAACGGGACTTCTGATTATCACGGAATTGATGGATAGCCAGGACCTCCAGCTTGTTGAGCAGTACACGGACATCATCCAGATTGGCGCGCGGAATATGCAGAACTACGGGCTCCTCTCGCGCCTCCGTGAGACGAAAAAGCCCGTGATGCTCAAGCGCGGCATGATGTCGAAAGTCAATGAACTTCTGCTTTCAGCGGAATACATCCTTTCCGAAGGGAATTACAACGTTATCTTGTGCGAGCGCGGCATTCGCACGTTTGAAACGGCGACGCGGAATACATTTGACCTGAACGCAATTCCGGTGATTAAAAAAATGAGCCATTTGCCTATCATCGCAGATCCGAGCCACGGGACGGGGCATTGGGAGTACGTTAATCCAATGGCAAAGGCAGCCGTGGCGGCGGGGGCAGATGGGCTGATGATTGAAGTCCATCCCCAGCCTGAAAAAACGTTGTCTGATGGCGCACAGTCCCTCCGCCCAGACAAATTCCTTCAATTGGTTAAAGAACTCAAACCGTTTATTGAGGCAAGTGGATGGACGTTTTAGACAATCAACGAATCGTCTTACGTTTTACGCAATATGCATCACACATTTCTCTCTTGTAATTCGCTGTAACTTCTGGTAATATGGTAGCGATATTCCACAAAATATGGAGGGCTAAAATTATGGCATTACCAAGAATGATTCGTATAAAACAGCATTTTGAGGCGCCCGTTGTCGCAGATTTGCCCGCAGCGATTGCGGCAGAATTGGATCAAATCGATACAGCGTCAATTGTGGGCAAAGGGGATAGCGTCGCTGTCGGCGCAGGGAGCCGTGGGGTTGCGAACATCGATATCGTCGTCAAGGCAACGGTGGATTATCTCAAGGGACTCGGTGCAAAACCGTTTGTTGTCCCAGCGATGGGAAGCCACGGTGGAGCCACCCCGGAAGGGCAGCGGGGTGTGTTAGAGCATTACGGTATTACCGAAGAGACGGTAGGCGCACCGGTCAAGACAACGATGGATGTTGTTGAAATCGGTCAAACCGCCGACGGATTGCCCGTTTTCCTCGATCGGTATGCTTCTGAAGCGGATGGCATCATTCCGATTAATCGGATTAAAGCGCATACTGATTTCAGGGGCTCGATCGAGAGCGGATTGCTGAAGATGTTGACGATCGGGTTTGGCAAACAGCACGGCGCGAATATGTACCATCGTGCCTTTTTCCACTACGGGTTTGAGCATGTTATCCGGACAGTTACTGGCTTGCTCTTAGACGCCGGAAGGATCGCCTTTGGTGTTGGGCTGGTCGAAAACGCCCACGAACAGACCGCGAAGGTTGCCGCAATGCGCGCCGATGAACTAACGCGTCGGGAACGCGAACTTCTCATCGAAGCGAAGTCACTGATGGGACGACTGCCGTTTGATGCATTCGATCTCTTAGTGGTGGATTGGATGGGAAAGAACATCAGCGGGACGGGAATGGACACAAACATCATTGGTCGCATGATGCAGATCCTTGAGCCGGAGCCTGAGAAGCCGGCGATTGTGCGAATCTTCGTCCGCGATCTGACGGACGATAGCGACGGCAACGCGACAGGGGTTGGGTTAGCAGATTTTACAACGACGCGCCTTGTGGAAAAAATGGATCGGCACGCGACGTACATGAATGGCATCACCGGGATGGGTCCTCAGAAATCGAAAACGCCCTTCTACTACGACACAGACCGGGAGGCTATCGAGGTCGCATTGAACACGGTCGGACTTACCCCGCCTGAAGAGACAAAGGTGGTGCGCATCGAAAGCACCCTCAGTCTAGCGCAGGTGGACATCTCCGAAGCCCTACTTGAAGACGCGAAGCTGCGCAGCGATCTGGAGGTCATCGACGAGTTGAAGCCGTTTGCGTTTGATTCCGCCGGCAATCTGCCGCCGTTTGATGAAAAGTAATACGCTATTCTTGACCCATAAGTTAGACAGGTTCAAGTTGTAAGGGGGTGTCCCCCAAACTGTTTTGGTTCGGGAGTACAACCCCTCACAACTCACAGCATGGCCGTTTTATAGATCAGCTCTTCACACATTACGCCGCACGAAGCAGGGAGAATTACTTGAAACGCCTGATTGTCGGAATTACGGGGGCGAGCGCCGTCATCTATGGTGTACGCCTCCTCGAAGTCTTCACCCAACGCGACAACTATGAAATCCACCTGACGATTTCCAACGCCGGCGCAAGGGCGCTGTGGGAGGAACTTCAGATCCGTGTGGATTTGGACGATTTCCGCCTTGAATCCGTGATCGGCAGGTCGTCAGATCAGGTGATTTACCACCATCAGTCCGACATCGCGGCGTCAATTGCGAGCGGCTCCTTCCGCACGGAGGGGATGATTATTGCGCCATGCAGCATGGGGACGATCGGCTCGATAGCGGCTGGCGTCTCCCGCAACCTCATCCATCGTGCCGCCGATGTCTGCATCAAAGAACGGCGCAAGCTCGTCCTCGTACCCCGCGAAACGCCTCTAAGTGCCATCCATCTCGAAAATATGCTCAAACTGTCCCAACTCGGGGTGGTCATTCTGCCCGCCATGCCGGGTTTCTACCACTTTCCCAAGACGGTCGATGATATGATTAACTTCGTCATCACGAAGTTGCTGGATCAGTTTGGCATTGATGCGGGGCTCATCCAGCGATGGAAGGAAACAAACCATGCTCTTCCGAAAAATTAAAATCATCCTCGACATGATCAAATTTGAGCACACAATCTTCATACTGCCATTTGCGATTATGAGCGCGTTCATTGCCTCAAACGGATTTCCCGCATGGGATAAGTTCGGCTGGATCCTCGTGGCGATGGTTGGGGCGCGGAGTTGTGCGATGGCGTTCAACCGCCTCGCCGACGCAGAAATCGACAAAGCCAATCCACGCACTGCGATACGAGCCATTCCTGCTGGACTGATCACGAAGGGATCAGTGTGGGTCTTTACGCTCATTTCCGCTGCACTGCTCGTACTCGCCGCATACAACCTAAATCCACTTGCCTTCGCGCTTTCACCTGTCGCACTCGTGGTGATCATGGGCTACTCCTACACGAAACGCTTTACCTCTCTTGCTCACCTCTGGCTGGGCACTTCCCTCTCAATTGCGCCAATTGGGGCATGGATCGCTATCAAAGGTCGGTTTGATTCGACACCGATGCTGCTCGGTTTGGCGGTGCTGCTCTGGACAGCGGGATTCGACATCATCTACGCTTGTCAGGATTTCGATTTTGATCGTTGGCATAGACTTTACTCGATTCCTGCAAAACTCGGAGTTCGACGAGCGCTGTGGATTTCGTCCGCGCTACATGTTGTGATGGTCGCTGTACTCATTAGCGTTACGCAGTTGACCGATCTTGGAACCCTCTACCTGGTCGGGGTTGGCATCGTCATCGCTATCTTAATCTATGAACACGCAATTGTCAAGCCCAACGACCTCTCTCGAGTAAATCTCGCTTTCTTTACGCTGAACGGGATGGTGAGTTTAGTGCTGATGGCGTTGTCTGTTGCAGATATGATATTTTAGGAGGTGTTGATCATGACACAAACGATTGAAGCGATGTACGAAAAAGGTGTGCTTCGCCCATTCCAGCCATTGGATGGGGTTGTCGAGCATACGAAAGTGAAAGTCACGGTGGAAGTTGAAGCAAAACCACGTTATCCGTTGGTGGACTGTATTGATATTCTTCCTGACATTTTTCTAACTCGCGTACTTATTTTTACTAAGCTTTGGACAATTTTACCCTCACCAAAATCAGTAATAGCAAGGGTTGTGGATTTTAATCAGAGTTCATAAAATCTCTCGACTCACACAAAATTCTCCCCAATTGCCGGAGGAATGCAGTGGTCTGATTTTGGGGATTTGTCTGACCAATCTGTTACCATCGATACCGCAGATGGCTTCAAGCGAAGTCTCTTCTCACTTTAGACACTTTAGTACACTGTCCAAACTTTAACGACTTATGCTAGGTTCTGTTGACATTTGAGTATAAGGTTGTGGCATAATAGAAGAATGATGCCAATAACCTTACCCGATGACCAATGGAAAAAGATATACTCGTTTCTTCTAACTTGTCCCACCATCTATGTTGGCAACGAAGCGACAACACGCCGCTTTATCGAAGCGGTTCTCTGGGCGACCCGTAGCGGTGCTCAATGGAGACTTCTGCCAGACACCTATGGCAAATGGAACACCCTCTATAAGCGGTTTGCACGGTGGTGCGACAAAGGCATCTTCACACAGATGCACCACCACTTTGCCTCTGACCCCGATATCGAGTCGCTTATTGTGGACAGTACAATCATTCGAGCGCACCCGTGTGCGGCGGGCGCCTTAAAAAAAAGGGTGGCACTGAAAACCAAGCGTTAGGCTGCTCTCGCGGGGGATTCAGTACAAAAATTCACATCACCGTTGACGGCCTGGGTAATCCACTAAGAGTACATCTGACGCCCGGTCAAAGAAACGACATAGCGGAAGCAGAAGCGTTGATACTTGGATATAAAAGCGAGTATGTGATTGGAGACAAGGGATATGACTCCGACAATTTTATCGCCGTTATTGAGGCGAATGGAGCGATTGCGGTGATACCGCCCAAAAGTCATCGTGTGGATCAAAGAGATTACGACAAACATCTGTACCGAGAGAGACATCTGGTTGAATGTTTCATTAACAAGATAAAATGGTATCGCCGCATCTTCTCTCGGTTCGAGAAGCTAGCTGTCCGTTATTTTGGATTTCTCAGCTTTGTCTCCACTCTTATATGGCTCCCTTGAAATGTCAACAGAACCTAGTTAAAAGGCAAAGGAAGTGCTATCCTTTGAGAGAAGTTACTTATCTTGAATGAAAGAGAGGAAGCATTTCAATGGAGTTATGTCAAAAGCGGAGTGCCGCTTTCGCACAAGAAGGAATCACGTCGCTGAATCTCGAAGACTTGCTGAGTGTGAGTTTCATTGTTATTGATGATTTGTATGAACACCATTTCCCCGATGGAATGCCCCATCGGGGTGTCCCCAAAGCAACCTAGCCGACAGTGAAGTAATAACCATCGCTTGGGTCGGTGAGATGGTTAGCATTGATAGTCAACGGGTTGGTATAACCTTGTCAAAAAGGAGTTCTGCCATCTATTTCCGCATTTACCTGAGTGAACTCGATTTAATCGTCGGCGTCGTAATCTGTGGGAAGTAAGTGGAAAACTTAGACAAGCACTCAACGATGAACTTCCGTTAAACGACATCTTCATTGTCGATAGCTTGCCTGTCCCCCTCTGTGACTTTAAACGTGCGCATTCTTCCACATCGCCTCTCAAGTGTCAGGACCTACGGGTATTGTGAAACCAAAGGATTGGGTACATTCTTAGGATTTCGCGTTCATCTAATCATCAAGGCGTACCCCTCGCTTTTTCCGTACCCAATGCCAATGTTGATGAGCGGGAGGTGCTTTCGACGATGTGTGAAACAGGCGATTATCCCCTGATAATTGGAGACAAAGGTTACATTTCAGACCCATTGAGTGAGATGCTCCTTGAGTTGGATGGGATTCGCTTATTCGCTATCAAGCGTGAGAATCAGAAGTCACAACATATGCCACAACTCCGGCGGGATCTCAATCGGATTCGGACACGAATTGAAACTACCATCAATCAACTCAATGCCCAGTTTCATCTCTGTCGAATCAGAGCGCGTTATCATTGGGGCATGTTGACCCGAATTATTGATAAGCTAGTGGGGTTCAGCTTAGCAGTTTTGCTCAACCGCAGTCTAGGACGACCGCTTATGGAAATCAAAGACTTAGTTTTCGCATACCCTATATCAACTAGCACAAGTCGTAACTTTAGTATTTTTAGCATGAGCCAGAAATTGAAGTTTGACGATTTTCATAAGATCTTTCATCATTTCCTCCCAAACGTTCGCTGACTGGTTTTTATCCCTTCTGTAATCGTCAAAAAAGTCACTTTCTATAATTTTTTCTGCGTCTGCCGCGATAACGCTTTGAAATATTGCTCAATCAGTTCACGATACTGCGGCGGAAAGCTTTCTGCCTGTCCTGATCTAAGATTCGATTCGAGCTGCTGTATGGTCTCCAGTAGTTTTGGATCGAGCGGTGGCGCGTCATTTGTAGTCGCTGTCGGTTTTTTAGCAACCTGACTCTTTCGTTTCTTGCTGACCTCGCGCTTCTGCAAGGATTTGGAGCTTTCTAGCATCCGCGTCAGGATCTCCCGCTGTTTGTTCAGCACTTGTTGATTCAGATTTCCCTTCTGGAGCTCGGCTTCCACTTCTCTCATCTCCTCCGAAACGCTCTTGAGATCTCCGAGTACCTGTGACAGCTTTTCCATCATGTCTGCTAGCCGCTCCGTGGCTTCCCGGATCATCTGCTGCTCATACCCCAGCCGCTTGAGCAACTGTTCGTTGCTTGGCGTGCGTCCTTGTTGGCGCATTTGTTGGTTCAACTGCTGCGCCATCTCGTTCAATTGCCCCTGATTTTGCGCTAACTGTTGAAGTTGCTCTAGCATATTTTCCATCCCAGCCATGCTCATCTGCTGGTTCATCTGATTCATTGCCTTGAGCAGTTCAGAAATCGCTTGATTGAGATCCGCCAGTCCCTGTTTCTGGATTGGAACGGCGAGACTCGGCTTTCGATCTTCTAGCGCCCGTGCGGATCGCTCAAAGGCATCGCCGGCGGCATTAAGCAGCCAAACGATTCTCGGATCAATTTGCATCTGATCCTTACCCAACTCCCAAAGCCGGTTGGCAAGCAGATTGAGTCCCGCTGCAAGGCTCAACTCATTCGCCGCGAGTGTTTGTAACTGCTTGACTTCCCCTGCGAGATACTGCCCATGTCCAGACTGCAAAATCTCGTTGGTTCCATCAATGACCTGCTCGTGGGTTCGAGAGAGATACAGTCCACTCCGTACTGACTCGCGTATTGCAGTCAAAGTCTCATCCGCATTTGCCCCCTGCATGAACTCCAGCGCATCGTCCAGCCCCTGCGCCAGTTCACTCAGTCCTTGTTGGGCATGTTGTCCGGACTGCATTGCGCCCTGCATGTGATTCCCTTGCATCTGCAAGCTGGTGGATTGGATGTTCTGGGTGACCTGCTGTTCTCGGGCGGATTCGTTCAGCCGCTTGACCTCATCAGCAACTCGTTGAAGGTTCGCCAATTCCGACATCTCCTCCCCCAGTTCATCGAGTTTTTCGTGGAGCTCTTCCATTCTTGCTGCAACGCGCTCTTCCTGCTTGGCAAGCGCATCAGCATGTTTGCTCGAATCTCCGGCATTGTTCTGATTGGCTTGATCAACGAGATCCCCTAACTGTTCCATCAAGCGTTCCTGTCGTTCAGCAAGCTCCTTTGACTGATTCGCCGCAGCTTCCAGCTTCTGCTGAATGATCATCTGCTGATAAAGCGATTTCAACCGATCTAATTGCTGAAGAAACTGTTCTTGATTGAAGTTTGCTTCCATCAACTTTCGTTCTTGTTCAGACAACTGTTGCTGCTGCAATGCTTCAGCCAACTTCCGCAGAAGTTCCTTGTGCTCCTCCGATAGGGCTTGATCCATCAGTTCCTGCAACTCCTGAAACTTCTGAACCGTTTCTAGATCAAACAGTTGCTGCTTCTCCATTTGTTCGGCGGTCTTCTTCATCTCTTCCGTCAGATCCTTTGCCGTCTGCTCAATCTGCTTCTGGTTCTCAAGAACCTGCTGCACTAACTTCTCGTCTTTCAGGGTCAACTCCTGGCTCTTGCGGATCTTGTCCAGCAATTCATCGATCGTGGCTGTTTGTTCTGCCTGCTCATCAAACAACGCCTCAAGCCCTTCCAGTTCGACTTCCTGCTCAGATTCGACCTCGTCGTAGAGTTCCGCCAGAGTTGGAAAACGAATCGAGTAGATGTTGGATTTGCCGACGTTTGCTTCTGTGACATTATCCGCATCGATCGCTTCAGCATGGTAAGAGATGATGTCCCCCGGAAATAGCCCAATCGGATCAATGTCCCAGGGGAATTCGATGAAGACTGACGTTTCCGTTGGATTCCACATTTTCAACGGCACGATAATATCATCTTCGCTCTCTCCTTCGATCCGATAAACAAGCTGTATCTCCTGCACACCGTAGTCATCTTTCGCATCGATCTGGAGGGGAACAATCATCGATTCATCGAGGACAACATCTTTACCCGGCGCGACGATCTCTATTCGCGGTTCGGCGTCCTCAATCGCGTGGAGGGTGTACGTGATCGGCTGCGAGTTTGAAACACCATCAACATCAATCAGCTCGATATGATACTTTTCGCTGTGTTGGACGATAAAATTCCCTGATAAGCGATTTCCATCTGAGATTCTGAGCTTGGCTGGATCTGATTCTTCAAGGACTAACCTCCCCGAAGCGAGCGGCTTGTTGCCCTCGCCCTCAAACTCCACCTCTGTACCAATCAGTGCAGTGAGATCGCCGAGGTTTTCTTCCAGCATTTGTGGCGAAAGTTGGGTATATTTCGGATAGTTGAGCTTGAGTTGGAAACGGCTCACGATTGGTTCTCGCGCAACGGTGATGTGGTAGTGTTCCGATGCTGTTTCTTTTGCTGCGATGTAATATTCCATCGACTGTGTGACATTTTTGAACGTAAAGCGATAGGGAATTTCCCTCTCATTTCGGGTCATCAAGAGATCGCGCCATGGTTGAGCAGATTGTCCAGCCGGCTGATTCGGCAGATTGTCGGTCTGTCCCACGCGATAGTAGAGGTACACAGGTGTGCCGAGGTGTCCGGTCACTTTCGCGGAGATGGTGACATCCGCCCCAGATTCAATCAGTGCATTGCCCGGCTGGATCTCATCAATCTGGACAACGAGCATCTCTTGGGGCGTCTTGGGCAGTTCATCGAATGCTTGTGCAAAACTCTTCAGGCCCGAAGGGAGGATCAAATGCGTAATGAACAATACCGCAACAGCGGCAGCTGCAAACCCACCATATTTCTTGAGTTTCAAAAACTCTTGCGCAAAGACCCGCTTCGTTTCAATCTGATCAATTGATTGATGGGCACCCTCAATCAGCCTCTCAATGAATTCCAGGGCATAGCCGAAGCGGTTATTCTCCATCTCCGGCTTGAGTTGGACGGCGCTCAGAATTCGGTTTTCAAATCTGGGATGGCTTGTCTCGATATATGCCGCTACCCGATCGTTCGTGAGTTTTTGGAAAACAGGACGGATAAGGTAACGAACCGCTGCATACACGCCGACCCCGATCCACAGCAACACTAGCCCCATACGGAGCACACGCGGCAATGGTAGAAGTTGATCAATCATAAGCGCAACAGCAAGAGCAATGGCAAGTGTCCCCAACCATCGCAGTAAACTGTGGGATAGGAGCAACAAGCGCCACTGCGCTCGCAGCGACTGAAGCCGGTTAGTAATTTCTTGATAGGTTTGCTCGGTGTTCCGGTTTGGCATGGTGTTACCTCCGTATGCGTGATGTGTGAATCAACTTCTGAACGAATGAACTCTTGAGCCCTTTCCTTTACTCACTTCCGTTCTTCCATTGCTTTGTCCCTGTCTCATTTAGTGTGTCAGTGCATAAACGGCGACGTTGACCGCCATCTTCGCGGCAAGCTCACGCACCTGGGGAGTATCTTTGGGATGGACCTTCGGATCTTCCAAGCCATCCCCGATGTCTGAACTGTAAACGTAGTAGACAACCAGCCGCCCATCGTGAAACAGCCCGAAACCTTGAGCGGGCTCTCCTTCGTGTTCATGGATTTTCGGGAGTCCATTGGGAAAATCATAAAAACAGTGATAGATCAGGTGAGAATTCGGTATCGGCTGAAGTTCCTGATTGGGGAACGCGCGGCGCATTTCACGACGAAAACTTTTGTCTAAGCCGTAGTCGTCATTCACGAAAAGGAAGCCACCGTGCGTCAGGTAGAAGCGTAATGCCTCAACCTCGACCTCCGTGAGGCGGATATTGCCGTGACCAACGATATAGAGCATCGGGTATTGGTACAGGTTGCGATCGGTCAGCTTCACGATCACGCGATCATCCGCTGTCTCAATGTCTGTTCGTGTGCGAAGTAGCTTTAGCCAATTTGAAATGGTGGTCTGATCGCCGTACCAATCGCCGCCGCCGCCATATTGAATCTGCGCGATGACGAATTTTTCGCCAGCGCTTTGGGCTGAACCGATCAGAAGGATTCCGCCCAACACGGCGTAAAACGTAAAACGTAAAACGTAATGCGTAATGCGTGATGCGTAATTTATTTGATTTCGAGCTGTTTCTTGATTTTCTTCCATGGTATCCCTTTTCCAGCTTTCAGGTCTTCCTGTGCTTTTGTCATTTCCATAATGAACTTATGATCTGTCACCATCAGCCAATCCTCCAGCGGTTCAATGGTTACCTCCTATAGCTGTTTTATCTTTACCATGTCTCCACTATTCACGTTCGTTTTATCGTCTACACCAACCCCCTCCGCTTGCGCAAAAACCATTCCATTCCCAGAAATCCAACCGCAAGGATCAGGACAATCGGCGTATCCCATAAATTGCGCTCCTGAACAGCAAAGACCCGCTCTCGAACTTCTTTGATCTTTTCAGGTAAGGATGCGGCTTCGGCAATCGGGGTATAGAGTCCGCCGGTGTCGGCTGCAAGCTGCTTGAGCAAATCTTCGTTGAGTTGTGGATTCTCAAACTCTGCCAGTGGAGACTCGACAAAGATTTCCGTTGAATCCTCGCCGAGCGAAGATAAGCGATTGGCGCCCGAAGTACGGATTCGGTAAGCCCCCTTCTGGTTTGCACGGAATTGTGCAGTATAGGCGCCTGCGACCTGAGAGTTTGTTTCTGTACGGACTTGAAAGCGTTTCCCATCCGGCGGCGTAACTTCGATTTTGAGGTCTGCATCGTCCATCGGATGATAACTCTCATTGTAAGCGTACGCTGTGATCTGGACTTCCTCACTGACCGAATAGGTTGTCAGATCTGTTGTGAGATTGATCTGTTTGGCGTCAGCCCGTGTCGCCATCCAGCGAACCGTCTGCCCCCAAAAGCGAGGGTAAGTATCGTCCTCATCTTTGAAATTCCAAACGCCAAACCCCCAATTCCATAGGCCTTCGGCGGAAATCAGGAGGCTTTTTCCCAATCCAAATCTCTGAAAAATGATGATCGGCATAGCGGTCTCACTTCTGTTCGGCCGATACACCGCAAGCGTTGTCGCCCCACCCCTGAGCCGGAACCCACCCAACCAGCGTGTCAGCGGCGGTAAATCACGCCAAATGGATTCAACTTTTGCCTGTGTATCTCCCAAACGGGTAATTGGGTGATACATGCCCTGTCGAGTCAATTCGGGACTAAAATCCTCATCTCGAACAAAGCAGCCATTGGTCGGGATGACAATCGGCAGGAGAGCTGCAAGGGCGGTCTTTTTGAAGCCTCTACGACCGAGCGAGTTTCGTCCGCCCAGGAATATCACAGATTTCCCTCGTTTTTCGACGAAATCGACGATGGCTGTGTGTTGCTCAGGGGTCAAAATGCCCAAGAGGAGATCACCAATGATGAGCACATCGTAAAACAGCAAATCATCAAGCGTCTCTGGAAAGTGTGGTATGTGATTCAGACCGCTTGTCTGTGGATAATATCCATCTGAACGTACCAACAGTGTGGCACGAAGTTGATTCGCGGAGTGGCTCGACAGGATAGCGCAGGTCGGATCAATATTTGGATCACGTTCGAGCGCACGTTTGAGAAAGGTGTATTCCCAACGCGGACGACCATCAATGTAAAACACACGCAACTTCGTCTTGACCACTTTCACGGGAAATGCTTTTTCGTTGTTTTCGGGAGTAAGTTCGTCTTGCAGAACGGGAAGGGAAATGATGTATTGAAAGATGCCTTCCTCCTGCGGATTCAGGATGAACTCAATCACTTGAGCCGGCTCATCCGTCAGCGCGATTGGCGCTGTGTCAACAACCCGACCGTTCTTCATAAGTGAAATGCGAATTTTACTGCCTGCGTAGCCCGTGTGGTGTACGGTGACGCGGATCGGCACATCGTGCTCCATATAGACGACGGGACTTACCTCGATTTTTGAGATTTTGAGATCCTTTGGCGGGTGAGGGCTGCCGATGCCCACCGCGTAAATAGGGATTTGCATCTTGGCAACTTCAACCGCAGGCGTTGAAGCATTGTGCGCCCCATCAGTGAGAAGCACCACTCCAGCCAGTGGTTGCCCTCGCCACTCTTTGGAGGCATCGCGGATCGAGACGGCGATGTCCGTTAATCCACCTGAAGCCTCAAGGGTGCCAATTGTCTTGGAAATTTGATGGGCTTGCGCGTCAAACCGATAAAGATGAATGTCAAACCGGTTGGCGAGTGCTGCCAGAAAACGGCTTGTTGCGCCGGGTTGATTAGGCGAATCCGTGTCGAAACCATCGAATAAAAAGTGATTCACGAGGCTTAAACGCGCTGTTTGCTGATCCGCCAATTCCACATCCTCAAGCTGCATGCTTTGGGAGGTATCAGCAAGAATCAGCAGATTTGTTGGCGGGGTAATATCTTTTCGTTCAACCAGCACGGGTTCAAGCAGACAGAACAGCAACACCGACGCGGCTAAAATCCGCAGACTGATAAGGAGGGCTCTGAGCCTTTGACTCAGTGGGCGGTTCAAACGAAAGTAAGCATACGTCGTAACACTAGCCATGATCGCGAGTCCGAGCGCAACCGCCCACCATGGCCAAAGATAAGTGAATCGCATCAAATTCCCTTCTTCGCTGTAAATATTGGTGAATTATACCTTACCGCCTGAAAACCCGTCAACTGAAATCCCTGAACCGATTAAACGACGCTTCCGCTTGCAAAAAAATCAAGCCTTTTATAAATTTGGGGTTGACAAGGGCAAGTATCTTCTGTAGAATTAGCGTTGCGCTATACTTTACTTTACCGAATCAATCAATACGAATGAGGGAAAGAGATGTCCCAGGAAAACCATGCCGAGATAGAACAAAGCCCACAAGAAAACACATCCGATACCGACAACACCGTGAGTGCTTCGATTTCTGCGGAAAGTGGAATTATTACGCGCTTATAAGGTTTAGGCTTGCAAGTTTTGTGTAAATTTGATACAATATAGGCATCAAACCCTTATGAATAAAGGAGTTGAGATGAATGAACTTGTTTGATGCTGTAGAACGATTTTCTGACCAAGAGAGTTGTATTAAACACTTAGAAACTATCCGCTGGGGTGGCAAACCTGAGTGTCCATATTGCGAAAGTAAAAAGGTTGCACCGAAGAATGAAGCTAGCATAATTGGTCGTTGGAATTGCCATACTTGTAAGTCAAGTTTCAATGTGTTACAGGGAACGATATTTCAAGGAACACAGATTCCACTTCAGAAGTGGTTTATGGCTATCCTGTTAATGAACGATGCGAAGAAAAGCCTATCAAGTTGTCAAATGGCTCGTCATTTGGACTTAACGCAACCCTCAGCTTGGTTCATGATGAAACGAATCAGGTCTGAGATGGGTAGAAAGGGCAAGGTTTTACTGAGAGGAATTATTGAATGCGATGAAACCTACGTGGGCGGTAAGCCCCGACGACGAAAAGACAAGGACGGGAACTTGCCTCCACCGAGCAAGCGAGGTAGAGGCACGAAGAAAACGCCCGTTATCGGTGCTGTTGAACGGGCTGGGAATGTTGTGGCGCGTGTGGCTACGAGTTTGAGTCGTAAGGGCGTTTTGGGGTTCATCAAAGGCGTTATTGAGAAGCCGAAGGATTCAGTTCTAATGACAGATGAGTTCTCATCGTATGAGGCGGTTGATGGGCTCATGCCTCACCATGTCATCAGACACAAGAACTGGCAGTACGTGGACGGTAATACCCACACAAACACGATTGAAGGGTTCTGGTCGCTGGTGAAACGTGCGTTTCATGGTACACATCACCACTACAAGCATGTTTCGCTCTACATCGCTGAGGCGTGTTACAAGTACAACAACCGGAAGAACCGGAACATCTTCAAGAAGTTTATCAGGGAATGCTTTGTGTAGGGTGGGAAAACCTCTGGAGACTCCATAGAAGGATTAGATTACACTATTTCCAACCTTTTGAAAATGGTTGTAATTAGTGTGTAGTCATTTTTAAGTAACTGAATTGCAACTCTTAAATCTTCTACGGTTGCAGTAGAGGTAAATAACCTCTCTTCAATTCGGTGGGTTTTATCAGCATGTTTTTGTAGATGTTCTTTAACACGTTGAATATCCACCTTCCTTTGTGATGACATAACATCTGCCTCCTTTCTGAGTCATATTTTCAGAGGTTTTCCCATAAGGGAGTGTCCGGTGGGAGCCGGACACTCTAGCAACAAAATATCAGGGAGTGCTTTGTGTAGCACCCCCTGATATTGCCTAAGAGTTATTGCTTAGGCGTAGCCGTATAAGGACTGCTATACGGCGTTTGATTACCCTTACGTTTAGCGATTTTGAGTACGATAAACGTAAAGGTTTTGCGTATTTTTATAAACACGATAATCCCTCCTTTCATTGGAATAAGTCGTGATGCAGAGGGTGTTATCAGCAGTTGTCCGTATATGTGGACTTACAAGCGTGCCGTCTTTACGCCTGTAAGACTTGATGTATTTGATGCGTGGCATGGGGGGTCTCCTTTGCCATGTTGTGGCGGTGGGGGTGCTATAACACCCCCTCGCCTGTTTTATGTCTATCTCATGTGCAATCTTCTAGCAACATTTCGGAGGGTTGTTTCGGTTTGCCCAAATCGTTCCTCCATTTGGGCATAACGCCCCTCTATACTATCTATTGACTTGATGACTGCTACATGAGTTGCAAGGGTAGTTGTCATGTACCTGTCCATTCTCGTTACTGACTGTTGAAAAGAATCAAGTTTCTTGTCAATATCTTCAACAGGTACGGTTTTCTTCGCAGTTGCATCTCTAGTTTTCAGATTCTCTGCGATGTTGGTAAGCTCTACCCTTCTTAAATTGACGACTTCTTCTTTCAGTTGTTTTGCTTCATCTCTGAAGTCTATGAAGGACTTTCTGATACTATACAAATCGTCACTACTGGGAATGTGTTTCCAAATGAACTTTCCAGCAGCAATGATAATGAGTATATCCGCTACTACACTAAGAAAATCACTCATTGGGGTGTCCTTTACTTTGGCGAGGAAAGGTAAAACAAGCCAACGATTTAATAAACTTCAGAATCACAGGCTTGTAACACCCCAATAATATCACATATTCAAAGAATCTGCAAGCCAATTATTTATAAATGCGAAATATTATTAGCAACCAACAGATCCAGTCCATTGAGATTTCCGATAAGTTCACAAGACAAAAAACGTCGGATGGTTGGTATATTACCTTCCAGCGTCCAGGTAAAGTCACCATTAATCTCACAACAAGTATGCGGAAAATAGAGGTGCTTCTTATCGAAGAAGACATCATCGAAAACGACGGCACGGATCTAATTATCCTGCGGAAGCACGCTCCTGATGCATATAAATCAAAAAGATCCGGAGCGCCCCTGGCTCGAAGTCGCGAAGAGCTGTTACAAGGGGGAACGACCGCAGTATAGCAGTTAAACGGGGGACTTTCATGAAGCTGACTCGAACCATCAGGACTCAGATCAGCGAAGGGGGTGGGGTCAATTCAATCGGCGCCTATATTAGATAGAATTTACACGATAACCTTCAGCTTGAGAGGGGAAATGATACCGGCGGAGATTGTCCTGAGTTCTGACACTCATCAAAAGATTGTGGAGGAATCGAAGGCTCAACAGGAAATCGGAACGGGAAAAGATCCGGTGTCGGTGCTTAAAGGTTACCTCTCAATTCCGATTACGATCCGAGAAGCGGATACAGACATTATCGTTGTAAAGGGACTTTATCCAAATCGTTGCCCCGTTTGTGGGCGTCACATTCCGTTCCTGCGGGAGATGATCGAGCGTATTGAATCCCACTCTATAAAACGCATCCGCTGTCCGCTAGGGCATCGGTATGAGGGGGAGATCAAAATTTACCACTTGAACATCTTTCAGGAAGAACAATCGGAAACCGGGGCTGCTCAGATATGCCCACAGTGCGGGAGTGAAAACGTTCAGAATCTTAGCCAAACAGATGTCTTCTGTCTCGATTGCGAATGGGATAACCTGAAGCACATTTATGATCATTAGATGTGGGGTGGTTCATTTTACTATGTTATCACAAAATAGATAGGAAACCTGCACAGCACCTCAAAAGCCCCATGTAAAACGTGAAACGTAAAACGTAAAAATTTTACGCATTACGTTTTACGCAGTACGCGCCATGGATGTTGGGGGCGAATACCTTCTCAACAATTTAGTGATAGTACACCATTCTTTTTTCGTTTGCCTCAAATAAAAAAGCCATGCTGGTACATATCAACAGCATGGCTTTTCCGTATTGTGCGGAAGTGTCGTCATATCCACAAGCGTATCAGTGATGATGATGCCCGTGATGGTGGCCACCATCGTCCTTGGGCTCCTCCTCTACCTCGCTAACTAATGTTTCAGTCATTAACAACAATCCTGCTACGCTTGCACCGTTTTGAATCGCAGATCTGACAACCTTCGTCGGATCAACGATGCCCGCCTGAAGTAAATCTTCGTATTCACCCGTTGCTGCATTTAAGCCGTAGCCGCCCTCGCCATCTTTGACTCTGGCAGCAACGACGGATCCTTCCAAGCCCGCGTTTTCAGAAATCACCCGGGTTGGATATTCCAGGATCTTCCGGATAATATTCACACCCGTCTCTTGATCGCCTTCGAGATGGACATCCGCGAGCGCAGCGCCTGCTCTTAGCAGTGCAATGCCCCCACCGGGAACAACTCCTTCTTCGACAGCTGCGCGGGTTGCGGATAGGGCGTCATCAAACCGCGCCTTCTTCTCTTTCATTTCAGTTTCTGTTGCTGCGCCAACATTGACAACGGCAACACCACCAGCGAGTTTCGCAAGGCGTTCCTCTAACTTCTCCCGGTCGTAGTCGGAAGTCGTCTCCTCGATCTGCTGCCGAATCTGCTTAATCCGTTGCTGCACATCCTCTGTAGACCCGGTGCCGCCAATAATCGTTGTGTTATCTTTGTCAACAACGACACGCCTAGCGCTTCCCAGCATGCCAACTACAACATTTTCCAACCGAATGCCGACGTCCTCTGAAATCACCTGTCCGCTAGTGAGAACACCAATATCCCCAAGCATCTCCTTGCGGCGATCGCCGAAACCGGGGGCTTTCACGCCAACGGCCCTGAGACCGCCACGGAGTTTATTCACAACCAACACCGCTAAGGCTTCGCCTTCAATGTCTTCAGCAATAATAAGCAGTGGACGCCCAAGTTGAGCCACTTTTTCTAAAAGCGGCACCAGATCCCCAACCGCGCTGATTTTGTCAGTGTTAATCAGAATCAACGGATCTTCCAGTTCAACAACCATGCTCTCAAGGTCTGTCACAAAATGCGCGGAGAGATACCCTCGGTCGAACTGCATACCTTCAACAATGTCAATCTCTGTTTGGGCGCCCGTGCCATCTTCAATGGTAATTACGCCATCTTTGCCGACTTTATCCATCGCATTGGCGACTGTCTTACCGATGTCGCTGTTATTTGCGTTATCGTTGGCTGCAATTGATGCTACCTGTGCAATTTCATCGTTTGTATTCACCGATTGACTCTGATTTTGGAGTGCATCAACCACGATCTCAACGGCTTTGTCAATGCCGATCTTCAACTGCATCGGATCGGCGCCAGCAGCAACGTTTTTGAGCCCTTCCTGAACGATCTCTTGCGCTAATACGGTTGCTGTGGTTGTGCCATCACCGACCGCATCATTGGTCTTGGTAGCCACCGATTGCAGCAATTGGGCGCCCATGTTTTCATAATGGTCCGGGAGTTCAATTTCTTTAGCGACCGTTACGCCGTCGCAGGTAATCACCGGCGCCCCGAAAGATTTCTGGAGCACAACATTCCTTCCGCGAGGCCCCAAAGTGACTCTCACCGCATTCGCCAGTGTATTGGCGCCACGCTTGAGAGCATTCCTTGCCTCCACATCAAAAATCAACTGCTTTGCTGCCATATCCCTCCTCCTTATTTATGTGTTTTGAGTTTTCTTTCTTTCACGTCTCACGTTTATCTTCCTTGCGCTGCACACATTTCTCATCACTTTGAAAGACAGATTTATGATAGAACGATTCCAAAAATCAAGATCTGTTAGCACTCCCCTTCAGTGAGTGCTAAAAACAAATGTAATTATATCATTACTGTTTCCCAAAGTCAACCTGAATCTCAGAAAGATACAAATTCTCCACGCATGGGTTCAATCGAGTTTACCGAGTGGCTGACCCAGAAAAAACAGGTCCAGACAAACTTCGAGTATGAGTCGTTGGCAAATGCTCACGGGTTTGCCGACGACTGAGTAGAGCCACCTCCTTCAGACTGAACACATCAGCGATACATCAAGCCAAATAGCACACAAAGCGATACTCAAAAACAGATAATAGCCATAGCTGCTTCAGCCATATTCACAATAAGCGTAAACCCAAAGAAACGTCCGCAACAACTCAATGCTAAGCTGCCGTGTGGGAGACACCCCCAGATAATCAAACAGGCGTGACACTGCTTGAGAATAAAACAAAAACAACAGGTTACAAACGGTAAACAGAATCAACAACACCGCCACTTGGGCATGAGGATGGTGAGAATAGATTCTTTTCGTCACGATTGTCTGATTGGCGGCTTTAAACCCATTATTCTCGACATCCCATCGCAGATGCGCTAATTCTCTCAACTCTTCTGGCACGAGAGATGTCGCCGTCGTGACCACCCAGAAGGTTAGGACTTCGCCCGTCCGTATGACGACCTCTTCGACTTTGGCGACCGTCAGTGAGGCATTGATGTCTCGGTGAAAAAAACCATCGGCTTGTGTGATTTGATAGCTCCGCATTCGCATCGTGTCAACGCCACAGCGGGTAACAATGTCGAAGACGGGGTCATCTTTGGCGGCAAACAGCCCTTCAGCATCTTGTATAATGCGAAGGGTTATATCATCGGTTTTGATCCGCACATCACTTTTCAGTTCGTCGAGACATAGATTGAAAAATGGGGCATTGAGGTAGAGCCCGTCGCCGAGAATCAGATTGACAAATCCTACCCCCAGTTTTGCTTTCAACCGACGCAGCAGCGCATAACTAGCGGGGAGTTCCTTGCCCCGTTTTTCGTAGGGTTCTAAATCGACCATCAGGCTGACCGGACCCACAATTTCAAAGTAACTAGGTTCTGTTGACATTTCAACGGAGCCATATAAGAGTGGAGACAAAGCTGAGAAATCCAAAATAACGGACAGCTAGCTTCTCAAACCGAGAGAAGATACGACGATACCATTTTATCTTTGGTAGATCTTAGAATTAATGGTACATTTGAATAATATCGTGAAGTGTGGTTTCGGGGTGATATTCTCGGTATCGCTTGATATTGGCAAAATCGTGTTCAATCGGATTGTAATCTGGAGAATAAGGCGGTAGGAACATCAGACTCGCTCCTGAAGCCTCTATCAACTCTCGGGTCCGAGGTGTTTTGTGAAGCCGCACATTATCAAGGATTACAACCTGTTTTGAAGTCAAACGTGGACATAACTGTTCAGCTAACCAGTCATTGAAATCTACCGCTTTGCAGCTCCCTTTGAACACCCGTGCCGCAATAAGTGTCGCTGTCCGGGTGCGTTGGCTTGAGATAAGTCCAAAGACTTTTTCCCCTTTGGGTGCATACCCATAACGTCTATAACTTTCGTCTCGAAACCCACTCTCATCGACATAAACAAAAGACTTACCAGAGGCTTTCACTTGTGCGAGTTGCTGAAGATACGCTTGTCGTTTTTCAGCGCATTGCTCCTTATATCCGAGACTTTTTTTTCGGGTGCAACCGATATTTTTCAGCCCATACCCGATACAAGACTTTGACACACCAAAATGAGCTGCGCGCTCGGCGTAGGTCTGGTCTGGAAAATCAGCGACATGTTTTCTCAGCGCATCGGGGTCAAGGGTTCGCGGGCGACGGGGCCCTGGTTTCTGACGTTTGAGCGGGTCAGGCGCATTCAACCACTTATACAGTGTTGAGCGGGCGACGGAAAAACGGCGGCTCGCTTCGGTCTTGCCACCGCCAGCTACGATAAAATCTAAGACGCGTTTGCGTAAATCTAAAGAATAGGCCATAATAACTATAGGATACCAGCAATATAAGAAAATGTCTACTTATTTATAGGGTTCGCCATTGTTGATGAAACATTCAACCAGATGTCTCTCTTTAGTATAAGTGTTTGTCATACGTTCTTTGGTCAACACGATGACTTTTTGGCGGTATCACCGCAATCGCTCCATTCGCCTCAATAACAGCGATAAAAGCGTCCGAATCGTACCCCTTGTCTCCAATCACATATTCACTGTTGTATCCGATTATCAACCCTTCCGCCTCAGTTATGTCATGTCTCTGACCGGGTGTCAGATGAATTCTTAGGGGATTGCCTAGTCCGTCAACGGTGATGTGATTTTTTGTACTGAAACCGCCCCGAGACCGACCTAATGCTTGGTTTTCAGTGCCACCGGTTTTTTTAAGGTGCCAGCTTTTTAAGGCGCCCGCCGCAGACGGGTGAGCGCGGCAGATGGTACTGTCCACAATAAGCGACTCGATATCGGGGTCAGAGGCGAAGTGGTGGTGCATCTGTGTGAAGATACCTTTGTCGCACCATCGAGCAAACCGCTTGTAGCGGGTGTTCGATTTGCCATAGGTGTCTGGTAGAAGTCTCCATTGAGCCCCGCTACGAGTCACCCACAGGACGGCTTCGACGAAGCGGCGTGTAGCAGCTTCGTCGCCAACATAGATGGTGGGACAGCTAAGAAGAAACCGGTATATCTTATTCCATTGTTCATCAGATAAGGTTATTGGCGTCATTCTTCTATTATGCCACAACCTTATACTCAAATGTCAACAGAACCTAGCTAACAGCCGCCCAAACCCACTGTCATCAATGATGCCGATACGCGGTTTGCCGCTACGCAACTAGCATTTACTGTGGCCGGATAAAACGTCCAAGCGGTAGGAGTCGAGCAAGGTCTGACGCAAGGCAGAGAGTTGCATTTGCTCTAGGGTACGGGCCATGGTGCTATCACTGGTGACGGAGGTTTTCCGTCGAAACCACCGTTTGCCAATCGGAGTCCGCAGCATGCGGTCACATGAAAGCAGGTGCCCCCCAGCCCATCGCACCCATCAGAAAAACCGTTGAAAAGACAGTTGATGGAGGGATATCGGCGGTCTCCCGCGTATCTCGGACGGTAGCTGCTTTGTGGGAAAGATGAAACTGTTGTTCACAGAAAGCACGAAAATCCGGTAATTTTGTCGTTGTTATCGGTCTCACCTCCTTTCGATTGGTAGTTTTGGGGTGAATGTATCGCCGAATCATTTCATCGCAAAGTTTACGACCGATAACACCGAAATTCAACCTGTTTTTTCTCGTGGGGAATTTCTATCAGAAAGATTCAGTTTTATTGCTTGCCCACACCTGCAATCCGTGATAGAATTATTCCGATGTAATTGCACGTCATGGTGCATCAAAGCTCACGGATGCCACAGATTGGGCAATTTTTCTCTTGTCCTGCAACAATTCAAACGTGTAACCATGCAAATGACATCATCTACTGCTATGGTATAGCCTTTGCGTGAAGCATAAGGGGAAATGGAAGATACCAGCAGTCTCGCAGATCTAACAAGAAACTGCGTGATGAGAACCCCTTATACAAATTAGGTGTAGAAAGGAGGACGAAAATTGAACAGCATATTTCTGAAAGACATGGCTTATCGCAGGGCAAGGGTGATTCTGACCACGGTTGGCATCACCATGTTGATTGCCCTCATTTTGATGTTAGGGGGAATCATGAACGGTATGCGTATCCAGGCACAGCAGTACCCTAAATTCACAGGGGCGAATATTTGGATCTCCGCAGAAGGCTCTGGCAGCGCATTTATCGGTTTTTCACTGCTTGTCCCAGAGCACCTTGCCTATCTTGACGGTGCTCCGCCCTTGAAGCCAAAATCCGTGTCACCGCTTGTTTTTGCACGCGCGCGGCCTGTGATCCGAGGAAAACTTGGCAAAGCGGTTGTCGTGGGATATAAGGCTGGCAAATTGGGAGGTCCGACACAGTTTGAGGTAACCGAGGGACGATTGTTTACCGCCAGCGAATATGAGGAATGGGCGGAAGCAGATATCCCGCCGCGTGAGGTTGTCGTTGATGAAAAGATGAACCTTGAAATTGGGGAACGGATTTCGATCGGGAATAAAGACCTCAAAGTGGTTGGAAAAGCAAAGAGCCTAATGTTTGTCCTCGATACGCCGCTGCTGTTCATGGATCTTCGCACTGCACAAGAAGTGCTGCTAAAAAACTCGCTCCACGTCAATATGATGGTAGCCCAAACAGCGAAGGGATATACTCCTGAACAAGCCGCAAAGGACATCGAAAGCTTCGATGCAGAGTTCAAAACGATTGATGTGCGCACCCTTGAGCAAACACTTGGCGATATTATCGATACCTATGTGGATGAACCGATGAAGGCTGTTCAATTCCTGCGGGTGATGCTCTGGCTTGCCGCGGGCCTTATCGTCGGAATGATCACCTACGTCACAACGCTCGAAAAGACGCAGGAGATTGGTGTCCTCAAAGCGATTGGCGCGTCAGATTTTTACGTTGCATCATTGCTACTCAAGCAGGTCGCTCTGATGTCGGTGATTGGTGTCATTTGTGGAGTGATTTTGTCGTACACCTTTGCTGTCGCTGCTCCAATCTTCGTTTCAATTCACCCGATTGAATCGGGTGTTGTGGCGCTTATCAGCTTTGTCGTGTGTTGCGCCGGCGGTTACCTCGCTGGACGAAAAGCAATCACTGTCGATCCAATGGTCGCATTTAGAGGAGAAGTTTGAGGCGTGAACCTTGATAGGGAGGAGTCAGATGGGAATCGTTGTCGAAGGAAAAGGATTAACAAGGCATTTTGGCGAGGGAGATGCGAGGGTTGTGGCTGTTGACCAAGTTGATATTGCCATCGAAGAGAGCGAATTGGTGATGTTCATGGGAGACAGCGGTTGTGGTAAGACGACGCTGATCAGTCTGCTCGGTTGTATCCTCACACCGAGCGAAGGTGATGTCTGGATTGATGGGGGACAGATCGATTACGAAAATCAAGACCTGTCCCGACTCCGTAGCGAGAAGATCGGCTTTGTATTTCAACTTTTCAACCTTATCCCGTACCTAACGGCGATAGAAAATGTGATGATCGCCATGGGCATTGGCGGTCTAAAGGGCTACGAAGCGGAGAAGCGCGCGAAGAAACTTCTCACTCAGGTTGGGTTGGAACAGCGTTTGTACCATCGGCCCGCACAGCTTTCGGGGGGCGAAAAGCAACGCGTCTCCTTTGCACGCGCACTTGCCAACAACCCCAAAATTATCTTTGCCGATGAGCCGACCGCGAATCTTGACAGTCGGCAGAGCGCAAATTTGATGAGCCTTGTCCGTGAACTGCGCCAGGAACGCCAAACGACAATCGCGATTGTGACCCACCACGAGGACTTAAAGAAGGATGCGAATCGGGTCATCCAGATGAAAGATGGTCGGATTGTGTCAGGGTAGCATACGATGTGGACGATGTTGTTGAGTGAGTTGTTCGTGGTCTTCTGAGGCGGTTATACTATCCCCGTATTCGATTTTTTTACCGAATGCTCCAAAAAGCCAGCATTGACGCATAAGGTGTTCCGAATGTTGAGTCTTAGTTGGTAGCAATCACTTTGGTCATATCAATGACATCGCATTCTGAGCCGTCGTCCATCAGTATCCATCCCACGCGGCGTCCGCACTGCTGGTACCCAACCTTTTGGTAAACGTGTATTCCAGCATGATTTGCGGACCAAACGGTCAGGTGAAGCCGTTTGGCGCCAAGACGACGAGACGCTTCCTCAAGCACCCACATCAACTGCGTGCCAATCCCCATACCCTGGACACGACCCACCAGTGCCAAGCCGACCGAGTAGTAGTTGTGTCCGCTTTTATTCGTAAATCCTTCACCCACCAGTTCACCTTCTCGCTCGACGAAAAGATAACTCAGCTTGTGCTGCTTCAGGCCGACGAGTATATCCGCGAGCATCCGACCCCCCGACTCACGATCCAACTTCAGGCGTCTACACATGACTTTCTCTCGCGTCAACGTCAGGTGCATCTCGATAAATGCGTCCAGGTCGCTCCAGCGAGGGTAACGAAAAATGGTCTCCACACCGCTCGCCTGAAACGCTTTGAAAACCTTTCCTTCCTGCATCGTTGAGAATACCTCCTGTGGCTGATTCAATGCCCCGTATTGTAGCACGATTCCAAAATAAATGGAACAGGAATTTCGTTGCTAGTACCAGTTTGAAAAAGTCCAGTCCTCAACCTCCAGATGATGTAGGACTTACGTAGCTGATATGCAGAACATGCAGTTTCACAGGATCTTGAATCATGACTCCTGAATCTGATTCAAGATACAGAGGACACAAGAGGTTGTGGGTTAATCAACTTATGCAATTGCGTAAGTCCTGTAATGGTTGGTTAATACAATATCCTACTCGATTGTGCCCGTGATAACCCAGGTATCGAGTCCGAGTATTTCCTCGTCCGTGTTCTGGACCCAGAACTTGAGCAGGAACTGATTTTTTCCACCAACATAGTCCGTCAGGTCATACTTCACAACATCGCCGCGGTTGTCCAATTCCTCGAAGGTAGTCATCCATGTCTGTCCCTGGTCGGGGGAGATTTGCACCTTGTTGTGCCCACCGGCAGGCAGCGCCAGGTGAATGGCGGTGTCCCACCCGCCCGGACCGCCAGGTAAGGATACCTCCTTGAATTTCAAGCCCTCAGCGGCCCGGAAGTCATAGACGATTTCACCCGTGACGCCCGGCTTCAGATAGAGACCGTGGGCGCCGATGTAAAACCCTTTCCGGCTCCTGGCGTGATAACTCTTACCACCCTGATCTAGATTGTCCCAATAGATAAACGGACCGGGCACCTCAAAGTAGGTCCCGGAGCCCGTGAGATCCGTCAAACTCCGTTCGGCGATGATGTGCGCTTTCCCGCCCAAAGTTAGTGTGCCGTTGAGACTGCTGACGAAGTCGAGGTAAGCCCGACATGTGCTGGCGGCAGACTGACGCTCTTCGTCACTGCCTGAGCGGTTGGCTTGACCCAATGCAGACCAGAACACCAGCCACAGCTTCGTGGCTAAAAGGCAGTTCTCATCCCGCTCAATGCGGGCGACGATGGTTGGATTGTCGGCAACCTTCCGTTTGGCCTTGGCGATCTGGGCGAGGGAATCGTCCACTAGCCTGGCCGGATAAAATCGGGGAACATCTGTCATCGTACTGCTGCCACCCTCGACGGAAAGCATCTGTTGCTCAAACCGCTCATAGATTTGGCGCATATCTTCCGCCGCCGCCCCGAAGTACGCGGGATAGAACGCATTCAGCAGATCTTCCACCCGCAGCCGCTTGTCCCAGGCCATCCGCGTTGACAACCATATATGAATGTCGGTGCCCATGTTCCGGCTGAGATACTCGTCCATCACGCCGGTATAGCCCACGCTGCGATAAAAATCCTGTGTCTCCTGCAAGGCATGGAACAGAGGCCACGGTCCGTTGTACACACCGACGTAGTCATAGCTCCACGCTTGTGGCAGCATCTTCATCCAGTGCGCAACTTGCCGACGATAGTTATTGCTCGAAGGATTGTCATTGGTTCTGGGTCTGACCTGGTCTACGCCCATGGAGACAATCACGGGCGCTAGGTTGGGATGGCCCTGTATGAATTCCTTTGGCGGCTCAAGCGTAGCTTTGTATGGCATGATAGTGATACGCCTGGTCGGATGCACTTCGGCCAGCTTCTCAGCAACGCGATTGGACATCAGGAGCATACGGGCACCATCATTGGACGCCATCTGAAGGCATTCGTCGCAGCGGCACCACTCCGGCGAATCGGACTGGCTGAACGAGTAGTAGTCGAAGTCGGGATGGTCGTTGAAGAAGTTGATGAACCAGTGCGAGGCGATTTCGACCGTCCTCGGATTAGACATGCACAATCCCCCAACTTCGGGATGTCGTTTGCCCTTGAAGAACGCCGCAAGTTCCGGCGCTTCTTCTCGGAGTTCTTTGGGGAAGATGTTTTTCCAATTGTGCCCGGCGTAGCCGCGGGGTTCGCCGCGACGATTCCGGCGGTACCACTTGTTCAGAAGCGCTATCTCTTCATATGTCATTCTCCCGTTTACATTGTCGTTGTACCACGGCCCGCGCTTTTCAAAACTGGGTTTGGCGACCTCCCGGCCGCTAGGGATGTGAAGCGTCACAGTTCGCCGTTGTGGTATATGCTCACCGATTTCGCCAGGCGTAAACCAGTGGCAGCCCAGGTAATCTTCCAGTAGCCCGTAAACCGCATGGGCGACGCCTTCCGGGCAGGGACTGGACAAAAACACGCCGGTTTTGCCATCGAATTCGATGACTTCGATAACATAGCCATCCGGCCACAGACCCTCTCTGCTGAAGAATCTTCCCGGTACATGCACGTTTGGCGGCTTGGTGTCGATGTAAATGCCGACGCCTTTGACCTGGGTCGGGTCGTTGACAATGAGCACGTGTGCGCCGGACATCTTACCCAGGTGATATCGCAAGTCTTCGGCAACCTCAGTGATCCGCTTCTCTTCGAGGGGTACGACGATAGTACATCGGGCCTGTCCATTTTCAATCAGCGTTACCGACTGCGCCGGTTTCGCGTAAAGTAAAGTGGCTTCGGTCAAAACCAGTGCCACCAGACAATTTGCGAGCAATGCGGGTGCTTTCATCTGATATGTCCTCGCTAACAAATGTTAATGCCATGTCGGTGAAATTCCGACTCACAACACAACTGTCAGTGGCAGTATCCAGTCCATGCTGGCATTGGGCGAACTTGCCGCCGCATGTCTTACCTTAACTGCCTCGCTGAAAACGGCGGGGTGGGGAGCAAAGGGAAAAGGCGCATTCCTGAGAGACGGGCAAACCAACTGGACGAAATCTAGAAACGGATTTCATAAAGACGTCTCGAAAGTAGAACGTCCGACAAGACCAACATGGTCAAGCGAAAGCTGACTGTTTGAAGCCTCGTGAGGAAATCCAGCAGAGACAGCCTGAAAGTCTCAAGATGTTCAGTGGATCCCTTTACATCGGCAGTCAAGGAATCTAACTTTGCTCTCATATAAACAATGATAGCAACCGCTTGGATTAACATGCCAATAAATGTAAAGCCCACAAGGACGAGATGAGATTGAGACCAATTGCCCATGATACACCTCCTGAGAAGATATGGGAGAGGAAGTTAGGTAGGTAGCTAGATTTGGTTATCAATATACCAAAAACCACCTTCGTATGTCAAGTATAATTGCCCTCCTTTGTATTGACAATTGACGTAGATGACATCGTAGTGGTAGTGTTCAGATCCACCGTCATAGATTCGTCGGAGAGCCGTGTGCCGTGAAAATGGCACGCACAGTTCGGAGGGGGGAAGCGCTGCGCAAGCGGTGTTCTCCTACCCTACACCTCTTACCGGTTTTGTTCGTCAAAATTCATAAGACATTTCTGACTTTGAGGCGCCTTGCTTTAGTTCCCTGTCCCACCTGCTGAAATAACAAGTGGTTCAATGCCCTGCGCTTTGATTTGGCTGATGAACGGCGCCGCCTCTTTCTTTTCGTGGAATCGCCCAACCAACACACGGTACCACGGTTCAGATCGGATAGTCACCTGGGCGAGCCGAATTTCCCCACTAAGATTTAGTGCTTCTAAGGACTCAACAAGTAACTCAGCGTTTTCACGATTTTTGAACGAGCTCACCAGCAGCGTGTACTTCGGCGTGGCTGTGGAGGGCTCTTCACTCACTTCTGGAAAATTATTGGGCGCGACCCGTACTTCCATCTCTTTAGCTGGGGGCAATGCGCCTTCAACTGTCAATAATACGATCTCGACACGACGATTCTTGTGAAGATTGCTTTGGGTATCATTCGGGGCGATGGGTTTTTCTTCACCGTAACTGATTGCAGATAACCGCGACGGATCGATGCCAAACTCATTGACGAGATAGGTCATTACCGCGTTTGCTCGCTTACGCGACAGTTCAAGATTGTAACTTGCCTCCCCGACATCATCCGTATGGCCCTCGATGATGACTTGCGCATCCGGATAGGCAGCGATCGCCTGTGCTGCTTCCTCAAGCACCGGCCGGTATTCGCTCCTAATTTCGTAGGCGTTTGACCCAAAAGCCACTCCCGAGAGCGTCAGAACAATCCCGCGCGCATCCTTGCGTTCTTCCAGCGCCTCTTGTTGACCCATCAGATTTCTTTGGCTGATATCAACGAATGACAGCGAGGCTTCATCTGTGCTGCGGTTGCCAGCGATGTCATGAACCATGAGCATGCAGTGGTAGTCAGCGTTCGGGTTCATAGGCAATGGATGTCCATGCCAGTTGTTCCAGACAATGGTATCTGGTGGTTCTCCATTTTCACGGATCTGATCGATGCGCTCCCCCGCACCGTCGAAGAACTGGAGTTCCCAATGTGCAATTGGATTAAGGTCTGAAGCCTGCACATGCACCGTTGGTACATTGACGATCACATCCCCACTGGACTGCATGCCATCGGAGGGAGCCAGGATGAGCGGTTCCGCAGAGATCTTAAGATCTACAGGCATCGTGTCGACGGTAATTACCGTTTTACTCTGCAAGTGGCGATCGCTCCCCTCATTAAGGAAGAATAACTGTGCGGTGTACGTTCCATCGCTCACCAGGTTTCCTTCGACATCTTGTCCGTCCCACACCACTTCCTCCGATGGCAACCCGGTCCCAAAATAGGTCTGTACAATCTTACTACAGTCATCTCGAATCTCCAGGTGCCACGCACCCTCTTCGGCAATCTCGAAATCGAAAACTGTTTCCTCCCTCACGCCATCGCCGTTCGGTGAGATCGCTTCTTCAGAGACCGTTAGTACAGATACAATCTGTTTGGGCATGACAATCGGCGACGGCTGAGTCGGTGGAGGCGTTGGTATGTTGGTGATTGGCGGCTGTGTCATCGGCGGCTCGCCCGGGCTGCCTCCCCAACGCAGCGTCGCTGAGATCCAGTGTACATCCCTATCCAACTCGCTGCCTCTCACATAAGCGTAATCAAGCTGTCCAGACTCGCTGCGAAGACTAAATCCTGTCGACCACTCGCCTGCTGTAAATTGATCGGCGTTAGCGATTGCCGTGTATCCAAGGCGGAGACCGAACCGTGTAGCCAAGAACCACCTTTCGACGCCTAAGTGTGTGCGCAGACGATCTTGAAAGTCAGATCGCTTATCATTGTGCAGGACAAAATCCCCAGATAAGATGGTATCCCGCTTAAGATAGTAAGCTGCCCCAAGTCGCGTCACCGGCGGCATCTTCTCGATCAGCCGACCATTTTCCCAGATGTGCCCACCGAGATCTTCAAAGGTCAAACCAAGTGCAATCCGATCGGCAGGGCGTTTCAGTTTACGAGAGAATAGAACACCGAGATCAAAGCTCCAACCGAACTGCCTGCTGACTGAGCGATTCCGGCGGTGGTGACGGATACTTGCACCCGCAGCAATCTCCTTTCCCAAAGGAATACCATATCCCACAAGCACCAGTCGGTTCGTTTCATCATCATTCCCCCAGCCATCGAACCAGGAGGAGATTGAGAAATTACCAACATTTTTCGTGGCAATTCGCAACTGCTGTGGATTAAACGCCAGCGAAAACGCCCCTTCCCGATCATCAGATTCTTCGGCGAAAGGGAGTCCAACGAGAGAGAGTTCTGTCGCCTTCAGAAACCCCAGTGATGAAGGATTCCAGAATGAGCTGTCACTCGATGGGGGGCCTGCCGTGAACGCGCTCCCCATGCCCAGTGCTCTTGCGCTTGTCCCAACAAAAATCTTCCGATTGCTGATACCTGATTCCGCTGCTGCAATCGATAAACCGAAAAAGATGAGTATGAGTGTACTCAACCCAATGCCCGTGAGATCCCTTTGGATTTTCATGTGATAGCACTCCGTTTTGGTTTTGTTGACAGGCGGCGGATTGTTTCTCAACTGAACGTTTATCTGCCAACTAGGATTACAGCGTCATAAAACGCCCCTCGGTCAACAATAGATACAGAAAACAGGGGGATGGTATTCTATCACGATGGGCATTTTACCCTTCCGGGCTGTTTTATTCTCCATCCGTTACATAAAAGACAAGTCCGTTAAGGAACCAGAAAATCAACAACGGGCGTTGATGCAGAATGTGGTCTGCGAGCCCGTAGACAAGGGCAGAAATCAGAAAGCCACTGCCTCCGATAAACAAGCCAGAACGCCAGAGATCGCTGTTCTTACGCAATGCAAACAGTTGACGGAAGATTAAAAAGAGTATCCATAAAAACAGAATCAGCGATGGGATGCCCTGCTCAACAGCGACTTGCAGGTAAATGTTATGGGCATGATACGGCTTGTGATACATGCCCGGCGGTCCGTGCAACTGATACTCATGGCGAAATCTGCCCAAACCGATGCCGGTAATTGGATACTTCGCGATTAATTGAACGGAGGTTTTCCACCATTGGGGACGTTCGCTCATAAAGCCCGGCGGATGCTTACGGATTGTCTCGAATCGTTCCCTGGTGGATTGGGGCATCAAGATGGAGAACAGAACTGCGAGGACAAGCAATCCCCATAGTAACCGTCGTTCAAAATAGATCGCGATATAAATCATCGCCACGAACACCCCAATCCATGCGCCCCGCGTAAGTGTGAGGACGAGGTTCGCAATCATCACGCATAAGAGTGCCCCTAAAATGGTGATGAGCTTCCAGTTTTGGCGTGTGCGCCAGCTTGCGACAAGATAGCCTGCTGTCATTGGCAGAATGATGACAAGGTAAGCTCCCAAGTCGTTGGGCATCTTAAAGGTGCCGGCAAGGCGAGGTTCAATCATGTAAATGTTGAGTTGATGCTCACTTTTCCTGATGGCGTACTTTCGGACCTTCTGCCTATCTATTATCAGCCAATCGCCGTATTTTTTTGAGGTGGAAATGGTCGCGTTTTGAGAGAGGTGTCTGCCATTATTCTCAAAGGCGCGCCGCAAATCTTCCGAAACCTTGTCCCCATCGTTGAGGTGATTTTGAGACGTTAATTCCATGCTAAACATATAGGCAATCCCCAAGTGTGTACCGTTCGCATAGTACCACAAACCAAGGGCGGAAGAAAAACCACCCGCAAACATAAAGGCGATAACAAGATTCCGCCAACGTCTACCCAAACGACTGTAAACGACCGCATAAAACAACAACACGGCTCGGAGCAGCTTCCAGAAATACCCAAGACTGCTGGTCGATCGATGTGGTGCAAAAAACCAAGCGGCGAGTGCAAGGACGAGAAAAATCGCAATCGGAATATCTAAAGGTGTTTTTTTCCACTCAAACTGGCGTTCGCAGCAGATACGCCCTATCCACCCCAACAGGACCAGCAGCAGTCCTGCGTTGAGAATTTCCGTTGCATAACCGAACGGCAGCACAAGAACGAAAATAAGGAAGCCAGCGTAGATCGCCAGATCGAAATACTCGCTTGGTGAACGATGGTGTTGGAGTGCAGTTAGCCGAATTTTATTTAACATGATACGTAATGCGTAAAACGTAATGCGTGTTGCGTGAGACGCTCTTCCCTTCCTTCCCTTACGCTCTACCACATTACCTTTCCTATAACCCTTTATGGATGTTATAATTTGTCTCCGTAATAAACTTTGCGTTTCGCCATTGAGTCCAAGTAGAACAATAACTTTGAAAAGGAGTCTATGACTATGTATCCCAAACGTTGGTTTTCGTTAATCTTATGCATCATTCTTGTTGGTGTACTGTTTTCCTCACAAGCCAGGGGGTTTATTGAGCGGGAATATACGATCCGTGAGGTTTTAGAGGCCTGTACAAACATCGTCTTCGGGAAGGTCAAAAGCGCCGATTCCGTACGGCTGAGAGGCATCATCGCGGTAGAAGAAGATGTCAAAGGGGTAAGCAACTTGGAGGAGATTAAGATTAACTTCGCCTTCGGACAATATCGCCCTGAGAGTTCTCCTCCAAGGATAGTCAAACGTCTTAAAGTCGGCATGCCTGTCATTGTTTTTTACGAAAAAAATAATGGAATTCAGTGTCTCGGATATATTGATGGCACATGGTTTCAAACTCGTGCGACGGGCGGACCCGCCGCCGGGTGGTGGGGGTTTACTCATATGGATCCATATATGTTGCGCACATTTAGTGGCCCAACAACAGAATTCCAGAAGGTCGTCCGCGCCATCCTCGCGGGCGGGAAGTGGTCCGGTATTCCCAAAGACGCCGTGAAGGTACTTGTCTTGACGGGCAACAGCACGCGACCTGTGCAGAGTCAGGTGTCTGCGCATACGAACACCGTCAGCTATGAATATAATGCTATCAGGCTCATCCGTGAGGCTGGTGAACGGGTTCTGGCTTACGAGCCAACTCAGGATACCTCTCTTCCTAGCTTAGATAAGGCAGATATCTTGTGGCTGGGGCAAGGGGAGATTGCTAATAAGTACTACTTGCTCAACAAAAGCACAGAGGGAAAAATCAGGAAGTTTGTGCAAAATGGTGGCATTGTGATTGTTAGCGGGCAAAACAGCGCCCACGATCGTCCGTGCGAAACAGGCTGGCTGGCGGGAAAATTAGTGGGGGTTGAACGCCCACCCACTCAGGATTTCGAGATCACCAAGCAGGGGAAGCAGCTATTTTCGGGGCCGAATCAGATCCAGCCGGAGGTCCTCCTCATTGATGATGCCTGGACAGGTTGGAACAAGAATTATGAGATTCTCGCCACAACGAACGGTGGAAAAGGCCTCGTTGTTGGCACACGAAAGCACGGCAAAGGTTTGTACATCATCACAAGTCTGTGCAACGATGATGAAGGCCTCGTCGCGATGAATAAAAAACTGATAGAAAATATTCTCTATTATGCCGCCAACTGGCCGCACTAATACAGGTCTTCGGACGCAGGTATTAGGGATGGCAGACACCTAAATCTAATACCTACTTTGACTCGTCCATCGCAAAATTGCATGAACTCGTCTCTCTTTGTTACTCATCATCCACTTGGCGACAACCGGTGTAACATCATCTTCCGCTGGTCTCCCTTGACGGTAGGCTTGGAGCTCTGCTAAAATTGCATCTTTAATTTTGGCTGGGGATAAGCCAGCGGAAGCCAAAATAATCTGTTTAAGCCGTTCGTCCCTATACATTTCCTCTTTCCGCATTGATCCTGCCGTGCAACTTCCTTCCGAATGGCGCTCACATGCACATTGAGGTCATTCCGCAGCTTCTCATTTCAGTACCCGAAACATCCCCCGAGCGATTGAAGGGTCGCCAGCCATTATTTGATAAAAATCCTCACGGAAAATCTCTAGCAGCTTCGTGTCCCTGGTGATTTTTATCGTCGCGCTACGAGGTTCATCGCCCATTAGAGCCATCTCGCTGATGCAGGTACCGCTTTAATCCAATGTCAGGACCTGCATCTCATCCTTGGGGATGCCAACTTCTCCCCCTACGATTAGGTAGAGCGAATCGCCATCGTCCCCTTCATGAAACAAGATATGCTCGGCAGGATAGTCTTGCTCCTGGGTAATCTTGCAAATCGACGCTAATGCTTCGCTCCTGGCGTCAGTAAACAGACTTGTCTCTTGTAAGAATTTCAACTTCTGTTTTTCCGATAGCATTTGACAAATCTCATTTCTTGAAATGTTAGACAACTTTACTCGATTGGGTCTCGCTACGAGTGGAACGGAGTCAATTGAACTAATGGTTCCGAAGAAATCACGCAATTTACGAACTTCGGCGATCTATAGAGGCGTGGTGTGTCGAAGGAGATTCTCACGTTTACGCTACATTATATCGCACAACAGAAATGAGTTCAACTATTATTCTATACAGTTAGAAATTTACAAGGCAGGTAGAGACCTGGTAGATGTCACCTCAATCGGTCCCTTTTCGGATCTATTGAGGAAATTCGCACAAATTTCAAATTTCCCATCAGTCCATTTGCACATTTTCTACCAACCATAAAGTTAAGGTTCTGGTATCAATTGAGTTTGGAACCGTGTTGCATTTGCACTGCTTAAAAAATAGCACTGAATTGCCCAAAAAACAGGCAAATAGTTTGCAGTTCATCTAAGTGACTACAGTGCTTTAGCGTTGCAGGTGTCGTTCAAACTCTATGATTCATAGATTAAATCAGATTAGGATTCTCAAAATGATTTCTTGGCACTGGTTTTGCCTGCCTGCTTGTACCAAAATGCTTGGTGATCTGCAGTGGTCAGCAACAACAAAACACATGGAAAATAAAGGGAGAATTTCCATTATGATAAAATTATCGCTGAAGGGCTACAAAGTTGCAGTAACTGTTATGATCCTCACGTTCTTTTTGAGCATAAACGTCTTCGCGCTGAACGGCGAAGTAGAGGGTGAAAAGATTGATAACTCAGCGTATGTTGCAGATACCCTCTGGGTATTGCTTGCCGCGTTTCTTGTTTTCTTTATGCAGGCGGGCTTTGCCATGGTCGAGGCAGGGTTTACACGCGCGAAGAATGCCGTGAATATCCTGATGAAAAATCTGCTGGATTTCTCAATGGGTTCCATCACCTTCTGGATGGTTGGGTTTGCCATTATGTTTGGCACAGGAAACGCTTTCCTCGGCTTGAGCGGTTGGTTTGTCCCGGCGGAGTCGAAAGCCTTTGGTTCATTGGAGTGGAGTTCTGTTCCAATATACGCGGCGTGGTTGTTCCAACTGGTTTTCGCCGCAACGGCAGCAACGATTGTCTCTGGTTCGATGGCTGAACGTACACAATTCAAGAGCTATCTGATTTATAGCATTTTCATCACTGGGCTGATTTATCCTATTGTCGGACACTGGATCTGGGGTGGTGGCTGGCTCAGCGGTCTGGGAATGGTAGACTTTGCAGGCTCAACCGTTGTTCATTCAACGGGGGGCTGGCTCGCTTTGACCGGCGCAATCGTCTTGGGACCGCGTGTCGGCAAGTTCGATGGAAACGGAAGATCTCGGCCGATTCCGGGACATAACCTTCCATTGGCGGCACTCGGCGTGTTTATCCTGTGGCTCGGTTGGTTCGGCTTTAATCCGGGGAGTGAAATGGGCGCACATCCGGTTGCCATTGCTTCAATTGCCGTCACAACAAACATCGCAGCCGCAGCCGGTGCAATCGCCGCTATGTTTACAGCCTGGGTGATGCTGAAAAAGCCTGATGCGGGTATGGCACTCAACGGTGCGCTTGCTGGACTCGTGGCAATTACTGCACCCTGTGCAAACGTAACACCGTGGGCGGCCGCTGTCATTGGGCTACTTGGCGGTATTGTGGTTGTCTTTTCAGTGCTATTCTTTGAAAGAATTAAGGTTGATGACCCTGTTGGCGCAATCTCTGTACACGGCACTTGTGGTGTGCTGGGAACGCTCCTGCTTGGCTTCTTCCACACCGAGCAGGGACTTTTCTACGGCGGCGGTGCCAAGTTACTCGGTGTTCAGTTCGTCGGTGTTGTGTCAGTCTTTGCGTGGTGCATGGTTACAGGTCTTATCCTGTTTTCCGCAATTAAAGCGATTGTCGGCCTGCGCGTCAGCGAAGAGGAAGAGGTTGAAGGGCTGGATTACGGTGAACATGGTGCGAGCGCATATCCAGATTTCTCGATATCTTCCGTCGGTCGATTTTAGTAGCTGAAATGGTGAAGCCTCCTTATATTGATAACCAAGCATAACGCCTTTCATTCTGGATGCTGAGCCGGTTCTTCCCCACAACCATATCCCGGCAAAGCCTCCTATGGGTAATAATGCTTTATCATCATTCGGAAATGTATAAGTTATCAAAAAATAAATAAAGTACCGGCTTAATGCGGGTGCTTTTTTTTAATGCGTGCTTGAGTTTAGTAAATTCGAGGCCGAAAACTAAATGACCCTATTACATGCGTTTGGTTGATTTATCTGGTTGCTTTTGGGTGATGGAGAGAGCCGGCTTTAAATCATAACTCATTTTCACAGTCGTGAACCCCACGGAGGCTAATAAGAGTGTGTCTGCTGTCCGGCGCGGAAAAAGAGGTGGATTTTTCTGTCCGCACGCGGGAGATTTTTCCCTTCAATTGAGAATTGCTAATTACATGTAATTAGGCTTGATCTTATCCTTATATTATGCTAGAATGGGGTTTATTGATGTTTCTTTACTAATCTCTAACTCTAAATGGAGGCTGAGATGCAACAACCACAGAATGCATGTAGATTTCAGAAATATACAAAGAAACCAGAAAGACTTTTAAGAAGCGGTAAGTCCAGATGCGTTTTGGGCATGCTATTAATCCTGATGTTTTTAGCACTGCCAAAACTGGTTCTGGCTCAAGACACACTTGATTCAGGCGACACGGCCTGGATGCTCACCTCGACTGCGTTGGTTCTGTTCATGACTATTCCTGGTCTAGCGCTTTTCTATGGGGGGCTAGTACGCACCAAAAATGTGCTGTCGGTGTTAATGCAGTGTTTTTCGCTGACCGGGCTGATAACCATCTTATGGGTCGTGATTGGTTACAGCTTCGTCTTTGATACAACAGGTATGGTTGCGAAAGCGACCACCTTTCATTCATTTGTGGGAGGGTTTGGCAAGATTTTCCTTCGTGGCGTGAATGTAGACAGTCTATCGGGCACCATCCCGGAAACGGTATTTATCACATTCCAAATGACCTTTGCCATCATCACCCCGGCGCTTATCACGGGTGCCTTTGCCGAGCGGATGAAATTTTCCGCCATGCTCTGGTTCATGGGGCTCTGGTCTCTCATTGTGTATGCGCCGATCTGCCACATGACGTGGAGTGGGGCTGGTTCATTCTTTGGAGATATTCTGGGCGCTCTCGATTTTGCGGGCGGAACGGTGGTACATATCAATGCGGGTATTGCTGCGCTTGTTTCCGCATTGCTGATTGGCAAACGCCTGGGCTATCCGGATTCACCCATGACGCCCCACAGCCTGACGCTGACAATTGTGGGTGCGTCCATGCTCTGGGTTGGCTGGTTCGGTTTCAACGCCGGTAGCGCCGTGGCTGCTGACGGTGCTGCGGGGATGGCCATGCTTGTAACCCAGATTTCGACAGCGACGGCTGCATTGGCATGGATGTTTGTCGAGTGGGTGAAGCATGGTAAGCCGAGCGTATTGGGCATCGTCACCGGTGCTGTGGCGGGTCTTGTGGCGATTACGCCAGCATCAGGCAGCGTTGGTCCCATGGGCGCGTTAGTCATCGGTTTGGCATCGGGCGTGCTCTGCTTTTGGGGTGCAACCAGTCTCAAACAGAGCATGGGCTACGATGATTCGCTGGATGCCTTTGGAGTGCATGGTATCGGTGGCATTGTTGGCTGTTTGCTAACTGGCGTATTTGTCGCTAAAGGATTGGGTGGTCAAGGTCTTGCTGATGGTATGACCATCGGAAAACAATTGGGAGCACAGTTTATCAGTATCATCGTTACCGTAGTTTACTGTGGAGTGCTTTCTTTTATTATTCTTAAGATAGTCGACGCAACGGTTGGCTTGCGCGTTGAGCCGGATGAAGAGCAGGATGGCTTGGACCTCGCACTACACGACGAACGGGGTTACAACTCGTAAAGAAAGAAATGTTGGTTAAAGACCGTGGATTTCGTAGAAGAACGCGGATCGATAATCTACGAAATCCGACAGCATCTGCAGTTCTATTTTTTTCAGTCACGGTAAAAGGATGGTACACGTTCAGCTATCTCTATCATCACCCCAGAACCGAGTTTTTGGCAAAAACTCGGTTTCTCGCCAAAGGTATCGTCCTTTTGCCATCATTGTTTTTTTCAAGTACGTTTCACCCCTCACGTTCCTGTGTTAGGCTTTTGTAAACGATTCCAATCCATCGTTCCGTGGAAATGAAACCCTGCCCCCAAGACTGCCATTTATCGGGAAGTCCTCTAGTTTTTATTTCTTCCAGACTTTTCCCTTCTTTTATCCGAGTCCGAATGAGATCCGTTGTTTCCACAAGCATCTGGTGATAAGTCTTCAGTTCATTGATGCCGGAAAGTGGACCGTGCCCCGGAATCAGCTTCACGTCAGGTGGAAGTTCGCTCAAGATCTTCTCAACATGCTTCGTCAATCCCTCCACGTCCCCGCCGCTGTCTAAATCGACATAGGGAAAGCGACCCGAGAAAAAGAGATCGCCTGTATGTACGACGTTTGATTCAGTAAAGAAAATGACGCTGTCGCCATCGGTATGGCTATTCGGAAAGTGCATGACGCGGATCTCTTCATCGTTGAAGTGGACAGACATCGAAGTGTCAAATGTCAATACCGGCAGACCTTCCTTCGATGGGAACTTAACCGACAGTCGCTTGCGGACATTGGTATGGGCAATGATGGGCGCTTCTGCCCCGAAAACCGCATTGCCACCGGTATGATCGCCGTGGTGGTGGGTGTTGAGCACGAATTTTAATCTTCCGTCTCCCAGCTTTTTGAGGACGGCACGAATTTTCTCCGCCAGCGGCTCGAACTGATCATCAATAAGCAGAATACCGTCCGCTCCAACCGCCACGCCGATATTCCCACCAGCCCCTTCAAGCATATAGATGGCGCCAGCAACATGGGTGGTCTTAATCTTAACGTTTGAAAAATCCCTCTGCGCCCAGATAGTGATGCAAAAGGCAGCTATGGCTATCGCAATTATTACGTAAGCAAAACGTCTCATAGATTTGTTCTCCTTCCTCTGTCGAATGAGCTGAGAAGTGGTCATAATTCGGATTCTGTGAAGTTTAGATTGATGGGCGGAACCGGAGGACGGAGAAACACCCCCTTCGATGCTCCGCACAGCCGTTCGCTTTCAACAATTCAGTTACTGCTTATGAAGATGAACCCATCTGGTACACAGCACGATAGATCTTCCGTCCTTCAGCCCGGTATTTGATCTCAAAGCTCGTTGGAATATGCTCCACTTCAATTGAATCGGGTGTAACATAGACCAAAGGCGGGGTGTGAGTCAGTCTCTGGTGAATCTCGTAGAAATACTCTGCGTAGTCTGTGGCGAGATGAAGGCATCCACCATTTGGATTAAGCGTCCGGATGAGCGCACGTAGCCAGATCTCGTTTCTAAAGAGCCGACGCTTGTGATGACGCTTCTTGGGCCACGGGTCGGGAAAGTAGACATGATACACTCTCACCGAGCCATCGGCGACATAGCAATCGACAAAGTAAGCAGCGTCGCTCCTAACGAGAAGAACGTTTGTGGCGTTCTGTTGCAGCAGCAGCTCCTTTGCCCGCTGAAGGTATTTCAGCGCCCGCTCAACGCCAACGTAATTAGCCTCCGGGCGCCGCTTCCAGACTTCAAGTAGAAAACGCCCCTTGCCGCAGCCAATCTCTATCTCAACGGGATTGTCATTCCCAAAGATCGCCTGCCAATCCATCGGGCGTTCAATGTTGGTTAGATTGGTCTTCGTGTCTTCCCTGAGATCGAACAGAGCAGATCTCCTCGCCATAATCTCAAAGAATTTCTCATAGTGTGATTCATCCATTCCGTTTGTTTCCTCACCTATCGGGATGATTCAGAAATGAATTGATACTTTAAACCCATTGCGGCTGAAGTCCGACAGATCACTGGAAACTGATACAGGATACAGAATTCAATTGTATCCTGTATCTGGCATTCCCGATTGCAAATCGGGGTTACCCTCGATCTCTGATCGGGGCTCAACTTGCATTTTGGTAAGGATTAACCTTGCGAAATTTCCCCATTTTTCGGTGTCAAAATTTGTTGAGTGGAGTACAAGCTAGGCTGCGTATAAAACGTACCAGCTTTACACGCTATTCCTCGCCGGCCTTCTAATGTTTGGTTTAACACAAAGCTCATAGACCAGTTGCTCTAAGATACATTCCGGATCTAATTGGCTGCTTTTGAGTTGTATATCCGCATCCAGTGTTTTCTCTAATCCGTCGATCAATTCCTCTGTACTAAAATAGGGAATCGCTTGGATCACTTTATAAGCAGCGTAAGGATTCTGCTTGAGGAGGTTGACTTGAGCCGATTTGGGGAGGAGATCTGCTGCCTTCGCAGCGACCGGCTTAAACACGGTATCTGCAAAACTCTGGTAATTCATTCGACCCGCCGTTGGCTTCAACTCCCCCTTCTCAGCAAGCAGTTTGGCCTGAAGCATGAGTCGGATCTGTCGGGTGATTAGGGCGTTGACTTTAATTGGTGGCTCACCGCTTTCCAATACGCTGTAAAGGCTAGACAATGCCTGCGAAATCGATCTTTTTCCAAGTGCGTCTGTAAGCGCGAAAATGTTCTCAAAACTGCTTTGGGCGACGAGGGTTTGGATATCTCTCTCGTCAATCCGCGTCTTCTCTCCAACGAAAGCGACCAGCTTTTCGATCGCTTCCGAAATCAGATACATATCGTTGCCGGTTCGCTTCTGAAGCAGATTAAAAGCGCCAGGCATTATCTGCTTCCCAAACGCTTCAAGCCTTCTGAAAACGCTTTGGAAAACCCTATCCTGCTGGATGGATTTCCCAACCTCCAAAGGCGCAAAAGCGACATATCTGCCGACACGATTGATCGATTTGACAAGCCGACTCCGTCCATCAACATTCCCTTTGAAGGTAAAGATTAGAACACTCGTTTTGGGTAACTCCCCTTGTAGCCACTCAATTAGCAATTCGGTATCGTCAGTCGTCTCTGATATGTGTTGCAAATCATCGATCTGGGCAGCAATTTGGGGTAGGTTGTTGAGAAACTCAAGGTCTTCCGGACGCAAGGCTTCCCGGTGCTCCTCAATGAGTGCTCTGATTGCGCTCCCGAAGTCACCACTTTGATCAGCGATCTCCTGCGCCGAAACGCCCAGGACTTTAACCATCAGTGAGATCGCCTTCCGTGGATTTCCCTCTGCGGTGGCATCAGCGGCATTTTGTATCACATCCAGCGGTAATTCGCCTTTCTGCGTCTTGAACACCGTTGACTCATTCACGACAACGACGCGCCAATCCGCCATCACCGGATAGACTTCTACTGCGCTCAGAATGTCACGAACAGAAACTTCTATCCCATCAAGGAAAGTCAGGTTGAAATCGCGGGTACTCGGCTCCAAGATACTTTCAAGCATCTGCTTGAAGGTAGTCTCAATCAGAAAGCTTTCTTCGCCGCACAACAAGTAGACAGGATAAACTTTGCCCCCTTGGATTTCTTTGATAATATTGGGTGGTGAGGTTTGTGATTGTTGTTTCATAGATGCGTGAAACGTGAAGATCTGACGTAATGATTTCGATGTATCCGGCCTTACCCGGTAAACTCGCTAGAATAGCGTATGGTAGACCAGTTGGGTTCACCAAGCCAGATCTTCCATTTCTGATCATATTCTAATTTGCTCTCGACTTCAAATTCTTCATCATGGAGCCAAACAAGCATACCTGTGTGGATTTTCTTTTCTCGCTTGAAAAGGTTACTCAGCGAACCATGGGTATTCAGCCTGACTTTGCCATTTTCTTCACAGTTGTTGATGTCAGCGTAGATACGAATCGCCATTTTTTCACCTCACTAAAATGGGGATGGATTGGGCATCTGCCGAAAAGTCTTACTCAATGCTGCAATTGCTGTGGAGTTGCGATACCACCACGAACGACAATATCAGATTCCGTTAGTCTCATAATCTCTTACCCATCATAGGAGAGAAACTCATACGTCCATCATTTTAGCAAACTGTGTTTCGATTGTCAATCATCAAAAATACGCCGTATCCAACCCGCCGGCTAGAGTGGGTAATTTTGGTGTTGCATTCTCATTCCGTCTGATATAGAATTCATCGCGGGTAGTTTCTTGGAAGTCTAATAGAGCACAGCGAAGAATCTCCTCGTTAAGGTGCAAGAGATGCTTCACTTCGTTGAGGGTGACGGGAGAAGTGCGCGTTTTACTCGCTATAAGTTCATATTATAGATACTTGTACAAACCCCGATTTTACTCCGCAGTTGTTGTGACAAACCGGTTCTCAGCAGGATATACACCAAGAGGAGTCGTTTATGAAAATTACTGTTCTCGGTTCAGGCACTTCGACAGGCGTTCCCGAATATAAGTGTGACTGTGACACCTGTGAAGATGCCCGGAAGTTCGGATCAAAAAATTATCGGACGCGCCCATCAATTCACATTGAGAAGGACGGAAAACACTTGCAGTTTGATCTCGGTCCCAACTTCATCGATCAGATCGACAGGAACAAGGTCGAATGGATCGACGCGGTTGTGTTTACCCATTGCCACGCCGATCATGTGAGTGGAACGAACGATATTGTGATGCCGTGCCGCAAACAGCAGATGGACATGCCGATCTACGGCTCGGAGGAGACGATTCGCATCCTTCAACGCAATTTCGATTATATGTTCAGCAAGGAGACATTTGCGGGCGGTGGGGTCGGGCATCTACTACCTCATATCGTCGAGGAGAAATTTGAATTGCATGGGTACGAAATTACGCCGATTCCCGTTGAGCACGGCGCCGTCGTGACGTATGGCTATCGAATCGACAACTTCGGCTATGTCCCCGACGCAAAACGGATGCCCGATTCTTCCAAAGCGTTGCTGCACGGCATCGATTTACTGATCATTGATGCGCTCAGTTTCAATCCACGCCATCCGACCCACCTCTCCGTCGGAGAAGCAATCGAGATTGCCGAGGAACTGCAACCCAAAGCAACCTACTTTACGCACATCATGCACCGACTCGATCATCGTTACTTGGCGGATCAGTGCCGGGAACAGAATATTGATCTGCCTGAGAATGTCTATCTATCATACGACGGACAGGTATTTGAAATCTCATAGCGTGCGTGGAAGATCGACCTGCAACTCTGCTCCCGGTAGGAGAAATAAAAAAAGCGCCTCGGTCTAACGAGGCGCTTGAATCTAAAATCGACAGAACGATTAGCTTTTTTGCTCTTCTTCAGACTTCTCACGAGGCGGCAGAATCACCCGATCACCTTCGACCAGGCCGCCTTTGATGATGACGTCGGTTTCGTTCTGTTCCCCCGTTTCAACAGGGACTTTTTCCCCCTTCGGGGCGTCCTTGCCGTTTTCCGAGCCATCCCCCTTATCAAGGGTAACGAATTTCTCTTTTTTGATTTTAATCGTTGTAGAGACGCCATCAGCTTTCTGCTTACCGTCCACAAGGAACGTGAAGGTGCGCTCGCCGTCACGCAAGCCGCGTTGCGAACTGTCAAGGCTAATCGTCAACTCGCCGCCATTGATGCCTGTTACCTTTCCGTTGAAACTCTTTCCACTCAGCGTCTTGAGTTCGATCTCCTGATTTTCTTTGAACCCATCCGTGTCATCACCGACTTTCGCCGTGGCGACCGCCGATTTTTCCTCTTCGATAGCATCGATCGGTAGTATCAAGACATCTTTCTCCGTGTAGGTGATGACATCGACATCGGCGCTCATGCCCGGTCGCAGTTCAGGGGGTGAACCCACAACCTCAACTATCACCTCGAAGGTGATAATGTTATCGCGTTCCTCCCCGCTCGGAGAGATTTCGGCGACATGGCCCTCATATTCTTTGTCCTTATAGGCGTCAACTTTGATTTCAGCCTCCTGATCTAAATTCAGCCTTTCCATATCCACTTCGTTGATATAGGTCTTTACCACCATCTTTGAGAGGTCTGCAATCGTCATCAACGGAGGGCTCTGGGAGAACGCAGATCTACCAGAAGTCACAATTTCACCCTCTTCAATTTCAAGCAGGATGACAGTACCCGCCATCGGCGCCTTAATTGTTGTCCATCCCAAACGCTCTTCCTGGTTTTTCAAGTTGCTCTGGTTCCGCAGCAGATTCGCTTTCGCGCTTGCTTTCGATTGTTCCGTCACCAGTTTCTCATTTTCAAGGGTCCGTTGAATCTCCTGAAGGCGGGTTGTAGCAATCTGCAGTTGGAGTCGCTTCTCCTCCTCTTCAGCCTGTCTCATCTCAATCAGTTTTTCTCGATTCAACCGCTGATACTCCATGGTTAATTCCCGGGTTGCGATTGCGCTTTTTCTGGCATTAATGGTTTTGTCCTGAGAATCTTCAGTTTTCTTTTGAGATTCGAGCCGTTTCTCCGCACTCTTGTATTGGGACTGCGAACTTGCATATCTCGATTCCGCCTCCTCCAGGGATTTCTTAGAAACGAGTTTCTTCTCAAACAGTTCCTTGTTCCGTTCCCACTCAGATGTAGCGTTATCACGCGCCACTTTCGCCGATTCAAGTTCTGTTTCAAGCTCTGAGCGCCTTATTTGCGCACGGCTGAGTTCGATTTCCGCCTGTTCCAGCGCGATTCTATCCTCTGCTAGGTCATTCTTTGTCGTTTGAATCTGTGTCTCAGCTTGCGTAATCTGTGTTTGAGAACCCGCCAATGTTGTTTTCAAATTTGCTTTAGCGATTTCAACATTGTCCAATGCTTGCCGCAATTTGCTCTCAAGCTCCTCCGCTTTGAGGTCGATGTTGAGTTTCGCTTGCTCAAGCTGCGCTGTCGCAGCATCGACGTTGGCTGCGGCCTGCTTTTTGTCTTCTTGTATCTGCTCTGGGTCAATATCCAGTAGCACCTGACCAGCTTCAACATAATCCCCCTCATCGACATGAAGCTTGACAATTTCGCCTTCGACGTTCGACTTGACTTCAACGTCCACGAGCGGTTCGAGATTTCCTGTTGCGCTAATTCGCTTCTGGAAATCTCCGCGTTTGACAACTTCGACCTGTTTCTCAGCTTCGTCGTCTTTTTTGCTACGCCCTTTAATCCACCCCCATGATACGAAGGTTCCTCCCGCTAAGACGAGAATCACAACGATGCTAACGATGATTTTTTTCATGGTTTGATAGCTCCTTTTCTAATCTAATCCGATCTAAGTGCCTCTACAGGCGTTAGCTTCGCCGCTTTGTTTGCCGGGTACAACCCGAAGAAAACACCAACTGCCACAGAAACAGTCAGGGCAATAATCATGGTGGTAACGGAGATAACCGAGGGCCAATTGCTTCCTTCCCAAACGAATTTATTGATCAACCCCGCACTCGCCCTTCCCATAAAAACACCGAGGATTGCCCCAAGCACACCACCGCCGATACTCAACACGGAAGCCTCAACGAGGAACTGCATCAAAATATCACGCCGCTTTGCGCCAATCGCCTTCCGCAAACCGATCTCCTTTGTCCGTTCGGTGACCGAGACCAGCATAATATTCATGATGCCGACACCCGCTACAAAGAGCGTGATGCCGGCAATCCCTCCCATCAAGTATTTCATCGTCCGCCCAATCTTTTCCGCCGTTGCCAGTTCTTCCTGTGCCGTCCAGTATTGATATTCCTCGCCAGAATTTCGGTGTATTCTCCCTAATATCCTTTTCGATTCTTCCTGGACAAGTTCAACCTTGTCCAGGCTTTCCGCTTCAACACGAATGCGCTCGACATCCTTCTTTCCCGTAAAACGCTGCTGCAATGTCGTGATTGGGATAATGAATCGGTCATCCCAGCCCTCGGTGTCCATCGCGTCGCCCTTCTCTTCCAATACGCCGATCACTGTTAAGCGCACGTCATAGCGGGGCCCCCAACTCGTTGCTCGTGTTGCCTTCATTTCCCTGCCAATCGGATCTTCGCCCTTAAAAATATCTTCGTAAATTTTATGACCGATAACGGCGACAGTACTGGCGTTTTCGACTTCCTCATCATTGAAATGGCGCCCCATCACCGGATACCAGTTATGTGATCTTGCGTAACCCGTTGTTGATGCGATAATCGTCGACTCTTTGCTGACCCCCTGGTAATATACACTCCACTCCCTGTCATCTCTTTCAGCGATTGCATGGACAACCCCTCTGACTTTCTCAAGGATTTGGTATGCATCTTCAGCCTCTAAGCGTTCTGCACGATTTCGTCGAAAACGCCGGAGCGTTCGTCCGGCCCTTCGGCTCAGCGTTCCCGAGACCTGATCCCACTCGTCAAAGGAAATCTCGATCATGTGCAGACCGCCGGTGCGCTCAATTTCGCCTAAAACCAGGGCGCGTGCGCCGTCACCGACTGAAACCATGCTCACCACGGCGCCAACCCCGATGACAATCCCCAAGATGGTCAATCCGGAGCGGAGTGGGCGCCGGCGTAAGCTAGCGAGTCCAAGCACAATACATTCTAAGAGATTCATGCCATCTCCCCATCTTCGTATGTCAAACCTTGTTAAAGACCTCTTCTAAAACGCTATGAAACGTAATGCGTGAGACGTAATCCGCAGATCTAAAACATTTGCGCATTGCATATTTACTCTGTCCGAAGCGCTTCAATGGGCGAAAGTCGTGCGGCTTTCACCGCCGGATAAAGTCCGAAGGAAATGCCAATGGCTGCTGAAACGGCGACCGAGATAACCATCCACTGGGTGGAGATGACGGTAGGCCATTCAGGGACAACCTTAACAATATTTACCGCAATATTTGCCATGCCGTGACCTGCACCAATACCTAAGCCGATGCCGAGGGTTCCACCGATACTACATATCGCAACCGCTTCAACCAAAAACTGGAGGAGAATATCCCGCCGCTTGGCACCAATCGCTTTTCGCAGCCCAATCTCTCTCGTGCGCTCCGTAACGGATACCAACATCATGTTCATGATGCCAATCCCGCCCACAAGCAGCGAAAACCCCGCAATGCTGCCGAGCGTGATTTTGATAACCAGGCTAATCTTATGAAATTGCTCCATGCTCTCATTCAAAACCCGGATGTGAAAGAAATCGTCTTGATTCCGGTGTCGTTTTCTCATGACGGTTTTGACCTCTTCTTGAGCTTTGTCAACCAAATCTATGCTCTTTGCCTTGATGGTCAGCATCCTTAGATGATCATTTCCCGTAAATCTTTCTTGCGCCGTTGTTAACGGTACGAACAGGATGTTATCGAGGTTCCAGCCAAAGCGGAGGCTTCTCCCACGCGCCTTCATCACGCCAACAATGGTAAACCGCACCATAATTTTTTCTCGCCTGCGCCGTCTGATTTCCCAGTCAGTGCTACGTGACACCTTGATCTCTTTGCCGATGGGATTTTCATCGCCAAACAGTTCGGTCGCCAGTTCTGATCCAACGACACAGACTTTATGCCGCATATCGAATTCAGTTTCCGTAAAAAAACGTCCCTGCTGCACCTTCCAATTCATCCCAATCGGAAAGTGAGAATCGACGCCGTTATATCCTGTGCGTTTTTCGGCGCCGCCTGCGGCTTGAACAAGAATTCCCCTCCACCGCGGAATGCGCGGTATCACCAGTTCTACGGAAGGACATTCCGCTTCAATCGCTACGACATCATCGTACTTGAGATACTCGTTGCTACGATTACGGACCCATTTACCGTTTTTTCTAATCCAGCTACCACGCCACATACTAAATTGGCTTACACCGCCGAGCTTATCTGCATCTTGGAGTACAATCGTCTTTGCTCCATCCCCCACGGCGATCATCGCAAGCACAGAAGCCACGCCGACGATAATCCCTAACATTGTCAAGAGCGAGCGCATCTTATTCGTGCGAATTGCTGCGAACCCGACTGAAAATCCTTCGCCAATTTTCAATTGTCTTCCCTCCTTAATTATGGCTCACCCAATTTCCATCGCAGTGATTGGACGAAGCGTCATGGGATTGGTTTATTCATTTGACCAAATGTGGCAGTGGTGGTAGAAATCTCCAACGGTAGAAATTTCCTTGACAATCCGACGCAACTGCTGATAATATTACCTGCCTAAATTTCAACTAAATCCAACAACTGCGAGGTCACTCAGCATGCCAATTATCTATCTCGAAGACATCCTCAAACAAGTTGACAGCAAGTATTTAGCTGTGAACATTGCCGCTCAACGGGCACGTCAACTTAATGATGAGAGGAGTCTTCCAATGCTAATGAGTAATGCCGAAAAACCTGTATCGATTTCACTCGAAGCGCTGAACGAGGGCAAGATTAGCTATAAGGAGTTAGATCAACCGGTTGATACCCCGGAAGATTCTCCATTTAGTTCCATCCACGGTGACGACGAGAAAGTAGAGGTGTTGGAAGAACTTCATCCCTCTCAAGAACGCGATGATAGCGATTCGGACGCCCCGGATGAACCGGAAGAGGGACTGTAAATCGGTTGTCGATGCAATTTATTAAAGATTGACGATGCGATAACGACGAGTCGAAAAACTGTACATCACCCCAGCATGGTGTACTATCACTAAATCGTTGAGAGAATCCATTTGATTTCTCGAAAGAGCCTTACTGTGTATTGCGTGATGAGTGAGAAGTGATGAATCATGGGGTAGTCACTCATCACTTGTTACGTCTTCATTTTCGTAAAGTTAAGCGAAATTTGTTGAGAGCGAAAATAGTTGCATAAATAGCCTCCTGTTGTAGGCGATCACAGAAATAAACAAGGAATTATATGATGACGTCTGAACAATCCAAGAAGAATCAGAGGATCCAGGTCACAAAGGAGCTTTTCTGGGAGGCATCCAACGAGGGCTGTCGATTAAACGCCGCGATTATGGGTTATACCTCCGCTACGGGTGAGAGCCTTCTCGGCGTTATCGGTGAACCTGTCTTTACCCAGGATGAAACAGGGACACAATCCAAACTTGAACGCTTGATTCGGTCGGATTTGGGGAGTAAACTCATCCACTCTTCAGATAACGGCAGAACATGGAGGGAGGGTGAGTCCCTCGTTGCCACACGCGAGACTAGCGACGTGGTTACCGACGACTACCTTGATGTTGAGAATGATGTACATATGTATTTCATTCTTCGCCGAGTGATGGACCTGGCCAAGCTCGCCGGCAGGCATGGCATGACGTACTCGCAGCAACTCTACCGTGATGTCCCGCGATGGCGGTCAGATCTGGGAGAAAGCGCAGGCGGTCGTCCAGAAAGGCGAGGAATATAGTGAATCGCACTACGCAAGAGGCATCTGGTACGGCAAGAACGGAGGTTATATCTACAATGACCCGATTAAACTCCGCAATGGAAGCATCCTGTTGCCGTTTCAAGTCTGGCCGTGGGATGAAAAGAACAACAAGCTGAGCACCTGTAAGTTCTCTACAGTCTTCATCGGGACGTGGGCGAAGGATTTGAGCCGGATCCAATGGGATTATGGGGACTATATCGAAGGATTGCCGGATTGCTACGGCAGCCTTTGCGAACCGACACTAGCTGAGTTGAAGAACGGAGATGTTTTGACAATCATGCGTGCCAGTCCAGCGGGCGCGTCCGCAAAGTTTTACTGTATTTCCAAGGATGGTGGCCGGACCTGGAGTGAGCCGAAGCGTTTCACCTATGACAATGGCGAACAGCTTCTCTCTCCACCTGCGATATCGCGACTGTACCGCTCATCCCGGAATGGAAAACTCTACTGGATAGGCAATATCATGCCTTTTAGGGAAGACCTGTATGTAAACATGCCATACAATCTGCAACGGTTCGTATTACAAATAGCGGAGGTGAACGAGGATAACTTTAGCATCAGGAAGGAGACCGTTACAACCATTGATGAGTCGAAGGCGGGTGAGATACCGCGTGAATATTCTAACTTCTACATCTATGAGGATAGACACAGCGGCAACATGATCCTCACGATGTGCGAAGCATGCGCCCTCCCATTGAAGGGTCCGATGGTTCCAGGATCGTATCAAGGGCCATATGCGACTAAGGAGAGCTTTACGGCCCATTCTTATAGGTATGAGATAAAAGTCTAATTTGACATCATGCTTCCTCGGCGCGGATTGCAATCTTGATCGCCGTTTCATCACCGAGCCGGTATGTTCCATTGAGTGCGTTAAACCCTTCACGAACACGGGAAAGCGGCAGCACATGGCTCACCATATCGGCAAAAGGAAACTCGTTCTTCTCAAGGATTGGCAGTCCACGCACAAAATGCTCGTATCGGCTGCCCCAGATTGCTTCCACGCGGACGTTTTTACGCATCAGCAATTGATTGACATTGAATTCAATCGAACCCATATCGACGAAGTGCCCAACCTCGACAAACGTCCCGCCAAACTTCATGTAGCCCAGGCCTTCGGGGGTAGCGGGCAGAAAACCCGCGCACTCAAAGACCACATCCGCACCCTCCTTTTTAGGGCTGTGTGATTTGACTAACTCGGTGCGCTCCTCAGCAGAGGTCACCTCCTCGATGTTGATGGTGACGTCCGCTCCCATCCGTCTGGCGAGTTTTAAGCGATCCGCCGGTCCGCCCACCATAATTAGTTTCGCCGCCCCACTGATCTTCGCACAAACCAACGTCACCAACCCAATCGCCCCAGACCCCTGAACCACAACTGTATCGCCGATCTGCACGTTGGCGCGCATTACCGCATGCACCCCAATTGTGAACGGTTCCGTCAACACAGCAATGTCCGGGGGGGTGTTCGTTTTGATGAAGCACGTGTTCGGATAGGAAAGATAGATGTAATCGGCAAATCCACCACGAAAGTAGGGCGGCCGATCTGGATTCCATTGAAAGCCGTAAGCGCCATAGTCTGTACCCGGCGCGAAGATGACGCGGTCCCCTTCGCGGATTGGGTTGCCCACATAGTCTGTCTCCACCCCTTTACCGATCGCGTCAATGACGCCGACGTTTTCATGACCGAGTAATACCTCCTCCTCAAACCCTTTTTGCCAGTTGTGGAGGTCTGTTCCGCAGATTCCTGCCAACTCCTGTCGTAGCAGTACTGTGTTCGGCTCCGGATCGGGTACAGGATATTCTCGAACATCAAAATCCTGTCCGTATGCAATAACTGCTTTGCCTGTTCGGCCCATCGTTCTTTCTCCTTGTACGATTTCATGAAAAGGTTTATAATACCCATTGCCCAAACAATCACGATTATACAAGAATTTACTTGGGAGAGCAACGGAAAAATGCTCTCACGATTGAGGAGGAACAAGATGCAAACGATTGAAGTTGCTGAAAAAAGGTATGAGCTTGCCTCTCTTTGGGAGAGATGGTTTGGACAGTTTTTGGATGGGGTAATTTACTTCGTCATCATTGTTGTCTCATTGATATTGTTGATGTTCGCTGGGCTCGCAGAAATTGGCGTTGCGATCGCTATAATTTTGGCCCTTCTTTATTGCTTGTTTCAAGATGGGTTGAAAAATGGGCAAAGTTATGGCAAAAGAATTGTGAAAACAAAAGTGATTGATTCGAGAAATGGCTCGCCTTGCACGTTTGGTCAGTCCTTTGTTCGCAATCTATTACTTTCGATATTAGGGCTCATCGACTGGCTCTTTATCTTCGGGGAAAAACGGCAACGGCTTGGCGACAAAGCGGCAACTACTCTCGTTGTCAAGGTTACGGAGAAATCAGCATCAGAATTGGCAGATTTATCGGACAACGGGGATGACCGCAGGCTTTAGGAATGGCTGCTAAATAACTTTCGCATCTCGTAGGGTGGGCACCGACCACCAGCGGAGTGCCCACCCTACTTAGGAGAACTTGACACAATGTACAGTGCTGAGAAGATCTTTGAACAGAACCCGAACTTCCCATCTTGCCACGGCTCGACGATCGCCGAATTGCCCAACGGCGATTTGTTGGCTGCATGGTACGGCGGCTCACGAGAAGGAGCGAAAGATGTCGCCATCTTCACGTCACGACGCTTTTACGGTAGTGAAGGGTGGATCGAGCCTGAGATTATCGTCAACACGCTAGGCTGCTCGGAAGGCAATCCCGTCCTGTTTGTCGATGCGAATGATCAGATCTGGCTGTTCCACGTCACTATGTACGGCGACAGTTGGACACAGTGCAAGGTGCGTTATCGGAAGTCAAATACGCTGGGATACAGTTGGGATGAGCCTGGCATTCTGCGTGAGGAATTGGGGTGGATGACGCGCAACAAACCGGTCTATCTCTCAAACGGTGAACTCTTGCTGCCCGTATATGATGAGCGCAACTGGCATTCGATGGTGATGAGCTCCCACGACGACGCCGAGACGTGGGAGACGTTCGGGGATTTGTCCAGCCCAAAGGGAGTCATCCAGCCAACGGTCGTCCAGCGATCTGACGGGAGTCTGTTGATGCTCATGCGAAGCCGGGACGGGGAGATCTGGCGCTCTACATCCGAGGATTTCGGGAGGACGTGGACAGCGGCGAGCCCAACAGATCTGCCGAACCCCAATAGTGCGGTTGATATGGCCCGCATGCACAGCGGCAACATCGCGCTGGTTTACAACGACACGCCTCGTGGACGCACGCCGCTCACCGTCGCGTTATCGACGGACGAGGGGGAGACATGGGCGTACAAGCAGCATCTCGAAATTGAAGCGGGGGAGTATTCCTATCCCGCCATCATCCAGGCGCACGATGGCGGCAGCCATATCACCTATACCTACCGACGTACCAGCATCATGCACGTCGAAATCAATGAGGCATGGATTCGGGAAGGGTGAATAGAAGGACAGAAAAAATGAAAGGAGTGGAGAAAGTAGAAGGTAGCCCAATCTCTGATCGGGACGAGCACTGCCAGCTTGCTTGGGAAGGAGGGAAGAAAATGTAAAGGTCCATAGGGCTGGATAAGAATGCCCTCTATCGTCAACTTCACTCTTGGAGTGTCTACCAATTGAAGCGGATATAGTAAATCACAAACACCTCATTTTCACATCAGGATTGGTCGAATAGATTGGCGGGTTATTCACATGTTTCGCGCCTCACGAATCATTCAGCGAAATAACACCCTTCCGCCCTTCCAACACCGCTTCATACAGCTACATCGTCTTCAAGCAATCATAGATGCTCGCAATCGGCTCACGATTTTCACGGATAGCGTTGGCAAATTCAGTTAGACTGTGACCATCACCCGTCAACTCACCGTTGCGTTGATCGCTGAAGTTATCTGTAAAAACATTCTGGGATTCGGCGTAGTGCGCGATCTCCCATAGCCCATCAAGGATGATGTGTTCCCCCTGCCCCGTGATCTCAATGCGATCATAGTTGCGTCCCCAGAGGCGTTGACTATTGAGTTGTAGATTTCCAACTGCACCATTCTCAAATTCCACTGCCACGGCAAAAGCGCCTTGACCACCGACCTCGTTCTGGAATACAGCAATCTCTTTCGCCGGCCCGGCGATGTACTGTGCGAGATCGAAATGGTGAATGGCAAAATCCAGGAGGTACCATTGTACTGACCGGTATGTGCCGCTACAGAAAGAGCAGGAGAGTTGAGTCAGTTGACCGAAGGACTCCTGCACCATGATTTCCTTTGCATGGCTGACCCCCAAGCTAAACCGTCGCTGAAAGTTGATCATTAGCGTTTTGCTTGCACGATCAGTGGTTTCCGCAAGTTCAACAGCATCCTTCAGAGACGGAGCAGGTGGCTTGGGAACAAAGACGTGATAGCCCGCTTCGAGGGCTTCACGGACTAAGGGCTGCCGAGGGTCTGGTGCCATGCAGATGATGAGTGCTTCCAGATCTTCCTTCTCCCACATCTCGTGTTGATCTGTGTACCAACGCTCTGTGCCAAACTTCCCAGCGGCATCTTTCGCCTTTGCTTCATCAATGTCGCAAACCGCCTGTAGCGCAACCGGGGCTAGATGTAACGCCGGATAGATAGTGTGTCTGGCCCGCCAGCACCGATAAATCCAATACGAAGTGGTCCCATAGGCAATGTTTCCTCTGTAAGATATGCGAATCAGCAAAGCAAGTTTTGCACTCCAGAGAACTCTATCACGTTTCACGCGTCACGAATTACCTGACGCCTGTCAGGATTTCAAACGTCAACTGATCAAGTTTTTCGTATCGTAGACCTTTTGCGCCGAGTTCATTTGGCTTGAAATCTCTCGCTCTGAGCTGCTTTGCCTTGTCTGCGCTATACACCGACATGAGTCCTTCCAACTCAGCATCTTGTGTACGGATTTCCGCCGAAAGTCCTTGAATTTCTGCATCCGCATTGAATCGACGAGCCTTCTCTTTGAAGATGAGATAGCTGCGCATACAGCCTGCCGCAAAATCCCACACGCCTTGTTCATCTTCGGTGCAATAGGCGTGGGCGTCAAAGTGCCGGGAGCCTTCCCATTTCACATCTTCCAGGAATTTCACCAAGAAGAACGCCCCCTTGATGTTTTCCGATCCAAACTGCAGGTCCTGATCAAACCGGCTCATCTTCTGATCGTTCAGATCAATATGGAACAACTTTCCAGCTTCGTAAGCCTGCGCAGCGCCGTGCATGAAATTCAGCCCTGCCATCGTTTCATGAGCAAACTCAGGGTTGACGCCCACCATCTCCGGGTGATCGAGGGTTTCAATGAAGTGAAGCATGTGTCCCGTCGTCGGAAGATAGATGTCTCCGCGCGGCTCATTCGGTTTCGCTTCCAGCGCAAAGCGCATGTTGTAGCCCTAGTCCTTGACATAATGGGTGAGAAAGTTGAGACCCTCACGATTCCACTTAATCGTGTCGGTCCCGTGCTTTGCAGCATCAACCTCTGCGCCTTCGCGTCCTCCCCAGAAGACGTAAATGGTTGCTCCCAGCTCAACGCCGAGATCGATGGCGTTCATCGTCTTCTGGAGGGCGAACCCACGGACTTTCGGATCATTTGATGTGAACGCGCCATCTTTGAACACGGGGTGAAAAAACAGGTTTGTCGTTGCCATTGGCACTTTCATGCCGTAGTCATCCAACGCTTGCTTAAATTCTTTGACAATCTGATCGCGTTCACTTGCTAACGCATCGAAAGGTATGAGATCATTATCATGCAGATTGATTCCGTAAGTCCCCAATTTGCTGAGTTTCTGTACGGAATATGTCGGCTTGGGGAGTGGGCGCACCGCATCGCCAAAGGGATCTCGCCCCGGATTTCCAACTGTCCACAAGCCAAACGTAAATCGATGTTCCGGTTTTGGTTGATATAAATCCGTCATTTACCTTTCTCCCATCTACAAAGTTTGCTCATGTTAGTACACCCATTAGTGAAATGCAAGCAAAAAGCGGTGATCTCAGTGACTCTCTTTATGGTCAATAAATTTGGTATAGGGTTTTAGGACACTATTATGTTATACTTTACTTCGCCGAAAAGAAGGTAAAGTCTTTGTTGTTAGTGAGAAACCTGGGGGACATCAATTTGGCAGGAAGATGTTCTCTGGTCTGGCATCTGTGCAATGTTTGACTTCCACCAAGCAAAAGCGCATGTGGGGATAGATGTATGTATCTTCCTCGTTTTCCTGATGGGGGATGATTTGATTACTACGCCCATCATTGTAAAAGATAGCTACGCTGATGTTCCAGAACGGCCAGGGTTGAGCCGCGGAACTTGATAACGATGCGGTGGAAAAGTGCCGAGTCAAAACATACTGTCTAACCTATTTTCATTTGTCCTCCGAGCAACAAGTCCAAATCCCTGATTTGCTGCGCCGATTGTTTCGTATCAAGGGCTTCCGCAGCATCCGAGAACGAATCACGTTAAGATTCAGATGCAAACGAGATCATATTGCCACTTCAACATTTCTGATGCCATTGCGTCCAATGGATTTGGAATTTTACAGAGGCATTCTTAAAAGAATCTCTGCAGATCTACAGATGGAGTGGAGGTGTAAAAGTATCTGAAATATCAGTTAAAGCTGTTTATAAAGGCGGTCATTTGATTCCCTTAGATGACTTAAATCTCAAAGAAGATAGCTAAATAATCATTAGTATGGTTGAATATCGTGTGAATAATCAAGTCAAATGCACTGGAAACAGCAGAAAAAGCGGAACTCATTTGCAAAATAAGGAGGTAAAAACGAATGAAACAGACATTCCAACACATATTCCGAACAACGTCAATCGTCTTAGCATTGACGGTCATACTGATTGGTTGTAAGCAAGAGGCGACCCGCAAAGCAGATTGGGAAACCCATTTCACAGATCTCCACTTCGTGGACACCAAGAATGGGTGGATTGTTGGGCTTGAAGGCTTAATCATCTACACAAAAGATGGCGGCAAAACGTGGCAACGCCAAGAGATTGAAACGGAAGGCGATTTTAAGTCCGTCTACTTCACAAATTCTCGATATGGCTGGGCAGTTGGCGACGAGGGCTTAATCGCCGTGACCGATGATGGCGGCAGGCATTGGCATCTTCAAAAGAGTGGCACATTAGCGATGCTCAATGATGTCTTCTTCGCCAATTCCAAAGAAGGGTGGATTATCGGAGAGGATGCCGATGTGCTGTACACGCAAAACGGCGGAAAGACGTGGAAACCCCATCAGGCTGTCAGTGATTTCCCACTCAAAGGTGTTTGGTTTGCAACTAATCGTCGTGGCTGGGTTGTCGGCGGAAACGATCTGATCCTCTACACACAAGACGGTGGAAAGCAGTGGCGACAGCAGAGCAATCGCTTTGAAGGGGAAAGGGATCGGCTGATTAACGACAACAAGAACGTCTTTTTCATCAACGAAAACGAAGGCTGGCTAGTTGGGACTGATGGCTCGATCTTTCACACGACAAACGGTGGTGCCAAATGGACTCGTCAGGACAGCCGCATTCCACTCATCAACGGTCATGTCCGCGATACGGTGAACGGCATCCACTTCCATGATACGGAACACGGCGTAGCGGTTGCTGATGTCGGTTTTATCACCTTCACCGAAGATGGTGGAGAGAACTGGCGATTATTGGAAAGCGGTACGGAGAATAACCTGACCGGTGTCCAATTTACAAGTGAGAAGGAGGCGTGGGCGGTTGGTTGGTACGGCTCGATCTTGCACTCAGCAGATGGCGGCTCGACTTGGGAAATGGCCAGCGGAACCACCGCCAACGACCTTGAGGAGGTCCAGTTTGCCGATTCAAATCGGGCAATCGCTGTCGGCAAGCGTGGTACCATTGCGATGAGCCAGGATGGTGGGCAGACATGGACGGAAATCAAGACGGATATCTGGGACAACATCCGAAGTATCTATTTTGCCTCGGATCAGGAAGGGTGGGCGGTCGGCGACCGTGGCATGATTGTCCATACCACCGATGGAGGGCAAAACTGGGAATACCAAAGAAGCGGCTGGTGGTATACGCTCAGAGGTATCTACTTCATTAATCCGAAAAAAGGATGGATCGTTGGCGATATCGGGACAGTGCTGCACACGGCTGACGGTGGTCAATCGTGGGTGCAGCAGACGCCGGGCGAATTTCATATGCTCAAAGGGGTTTTCTTCCTTGATGAGAAAGAGGGGTGGGCTGTCGGTTGGCCCGGCATCGTGATTCACACAACCAACGGTGGATTGACATGGACACAGCAAACAACAAACACGTACAATGAACTGTACGCGCTCTACTTCGTCGATAGCAACACGGGTTGGGTTGTTGGTCAGTTTGGAGAGATCTTGCACACAAAAGATGGTGGCAAGACGTGGAAATTCCAGCGAAGCGGCACCGATGCGAATCTGAATAAGGTTTTCCTTGCCGACGCAAATCACGGGTTGATCGTCGGAGACAATGGCGTAATCTTGACCACCACCAACGGTGGCGCAACGTGGGAAACACAGGAGAGCAGCACAGAGAATGATTTACTCGGATTTGCCCTCTCACCAGAAGGGATGGTCGCTGTCGGCAATGGTGGCGTTGCTATGCGTTACTCCGTTGATGCGGTAGAACTTCCAGCCGAACTGCCACCTGTCGCATCAGAGATAGAGGCCGCCGAAGAACAACCGACTGTTGAGGAGGTTACCTATCACTGGAAACTCGTGCGTCAGGCAACCTGGCAAACGGACTTCGCCGATACCTATTTTCTCAATAATCTGGTAGGTTGGGCGGTTGGATCCGGTGGGGCGATTGCACACACCATGGATGGTGGAAAAACGTGGATGCCTCAACACAGCAGCGTGACAACAGATCTACGTCGCATCACTTTCGCTGATGAATTTCACGGGTGGATTACCGGACGTGGTATGCTGCTTCGGACGGAGAACGGCGGAAAGACATGGCAAGTGATTAAAGGTGTTCTGCAAAACTTCCGCCGTATCAATGCCATACAGTTTATCAACACCCAAGAGGGATGGCTTGGTGTCGATCAAGGGCAAACGCTCCACACGACGGATGGCGGCTTGACATGGAAACTCCAGAAGACTGGAACAACTACCGCCGCAATAACAGATCTCCACTTTATCAACAGCAATGAAGGATGGGCGATTGCTCCCCAACGCCGCGATGGCGGGTTTATTCTGCACACTGTCAATGGGGGCGACTACTGGGAGATCCAGGCAAAACCCAATCAACCCGGTGTTGCAATCCATTTTGCGGACGCGAAATCTGGGTGGGTCGTGATGGGGAATAGCAGATCCCTCATTACGAGCGATGGTGGCGTGACATGGAAACAACTCATCCCGGAAATGACAGTGGCTGGGCTTCGTCGAGTAAAATTCCGTAATCACAAAGAAGCATGGGGAATCAGCAGAGACGCGGCTATTCTCATAACAACCGACCAGGGCGAAAGTTGGCTGCCGATCTATATCGGGCTGGAAACAAAATCCGAATTGGTGGCAGCCAGAGAAAAAAGAGTAAAAGAAGAAGCAAACGAGACAAAACAGGATATTGTTCCCCCAGTGATACTGGACGACGAAAATTTCGCCGAAGCTTTCCAGAATCGTTTAAGCGATCGTCGATCCCGCTCCGGCCGCTTCACCCCAGAGGGCAACATCCCCGGTGATGAGGACACAACAGAGGTGCAGACGCTCCAACAGACAGCGCGTCAAGAAAAACCTGTGGTTCGCCAACGCGCAATCCGTAGCCTCCGTCAATCCGGGTTGCCAATCACGAACATCTATTTTGTCGACGATCGGCGTGCGTGGGGTGCCGGTGATGCGGGGCACATCTATCATACCGCGGACGGTGGTGAAACGTGGGAACGCCAGCTTGGTGAGCAACTTGATCATTTCCGCGATGTGCTGTTCTTCAGCAGCACGGAAGGTTGGATTGCTGGGGATAATGGGCTGTTGCTGGAAACTCAAGATGGTGGGCGGACTTGGAAACCCCTGAAAAGTGGGACACAACAGCGCATTGTCGGCGTTCACTTTGCTGATGTATCGGGGTTTGATCCGGAAACATCAGAGAAGTGGGGTTGGGCGATGAGACGCGATGGAACGGTGCTTTATACGACCGATGGGGTGAAGTGGTCAGCAGGGCAAACCCCCATGCGTCCAGCCCTATTTGAGGAAGAACCACCGATACCATTTGTCATGAACGATGTTGCGTTTGGCAAATTCTCAGAAGGTTGGGCTGTCGGGGCGGGTGGACAGATTATTCACAATCAGGACGGTGGCCCTATCTGGACGCCGCAACGGACGTCTACGGAGAGTGATCTCTTGGGCATGGAAATGAAATACGCGCCCCTTGGTTGGGGTGCCGGTCATAGTGGGATTATTCAGCGGACAATCAACGGCGGCGAGTATTGGAAATTCCACGAAACCGGCACCGGCTACAATCTCCATGCCATTTCATTTATCACCAAACGGAAGGGCTGGGCAGTTGGACAGTACGGCATGATTCTCAGCACCACCGGTGGCGGATTTCAATGGGAAGCAGTATCCAGCGGCATCATCCAAGATCTCTACGGTATCTTAGCGTTGTCTGAGGATGAGATCTACGCTGTCGGTGCCGCAGGCACCATCCTCCACTCAACAGATGGTGGCGTGACATGGGAACGGGAACACACGGATATTGCCAACGATCTCTACACTATCGTCCGTGCGAAGAACGACAATACGCTGTGGGTCGTTGGTCAATGGGGCATCGTCCTGCGTCGAAGGATCGATGCTGCGGAGATGTCAATGCGATAGCTCAGGAATTCAGAGATGCAAGATTCAGATGCCGGGCATCTTGAATTTTGTGTTTCTGTCTGCTTGTAAAGGATGTGTGGAAATGGACGTAGCATCTACGGAATCTATTGATGAGGCCGCAAAAGTAAAAGCTGATGCTGCCGACGCCAAAGCTATCGCAGCGGCTCAAGTTCCAATTATTGCTGAATTGCGGGCGGAGATGGCGCGTATGCAAGAAGCACTTGAACGACAAAACCGTTCATGATTATCCCTTATGGGAGTTTTCAAAATGAAATCGAAGTACAGATCAAGCAAAGCACTTATCGTTTCGTTCGCGTTACACCTCATCGTTGGCGTGGTGGGGTTTTTCTTTTGGCCCATGCAGAGACCAAGTTTAGAGCAGGAAGCCATTGACGCAGTGCTGATGCACGTTGAGAGACCAAAAGTGAAACGGTTGAATCGTCCCAAGCGGGTTCAAATACGAAAGCAGAAAGCGACGATGCAAACCAACCAACCAAGGCTGAAAATCCTGACAAGCAACGCTCCAGCCACTGAACGGGGAATTGTTTCAGCAGCCGAGCCGACGCAGTTTCGCGCCTTAGATTCATTGGATCTGAGCGACGGAATTGGTTTATCGACGGGTGGTGTAACGCCTCATGCGATGCCACAAATGGAGCGGGTGATAACAATCCCCGTCAAGCCAGACCCCGATGAGGCAGAACGACCAAAAAGCCGCCTAGTAAAATTCATCGAAAGGCAGGAAGGACCGCAACGGATCATTTACTGCGTGGATCTCTCGTCTAGCATGCTAGGCTTGAACCCGCGAAAACTTCGGAAGATTCTCGCCATCATGAAAGATTCACTCGAGTTTCTTGCCCCCCACGATCTATTTAACATTCTGACTTTCAGCGGAGAGATTAAATTTTATCGAACGAATTTCCTTAGCGTCAATGATGTGAATATCTCCGATGCAATTGCCTACCTTGATCTCGCAAAGCCAACGAAAAGCACCCGCTATTCAGACAAAGATATGCTTGAAGCATTACAAGCCGCGCACAAAAAGCAACCAACAATCATTGTGCTATTCAGCGATGGCATTCTGACATCAGGCTTCCCCGACCCGAAGGTAATCCAGCAACATACGGCTGGTAATACCGGAATCTTCACAATGGCGATTGATATGGCTGAAGATTTCCCCGGCGCTGTGTTGCTGCACATGCTGGCAGATCGCAGCGGAGGCGAATTTTGGCTCGTTAAAACAGGGCGATAGGGGAAAGAAATCCGAACATATACTTCAGGTACTCCACTGTATCGTCGGATCTATTCAACAATATAATCATCGGTTGTTTGTCCCCGCTTTGTATACACAATTTCGATTCCATCTTGCTTTTTACGTACTGTCTGGCGTAAGTTCTGTCCCTACCTGCTAATTGTTGAGATTTCAAGTCTTGAATATTTCCATTGACACAACTTATTGTACTCCATCCTCCTGATGCTTACAAGGGGCAACATCTGTAAAATCTGTTTGTTTGTCATCTCCTCACCTTCGCTCACGTTTCAATGGTTTACTGTCCCAGTCTGGTCAAGGAGACCTTGCGATGTTTTTACTCAATCGATTGAACCGATTTCCTCTGTTTATGGGGACATTTCTTTTTCTAATTTTTGGGTGCGGTGAAGGCAATCGCGATGAGAATTTCGCGCCGCGGATCTCTGCCTTTGAAGCGGAATCCGACATCGTTGAACCCGGCACGCGAGTCAACATTACAGTCAAAGCCACTGACATTGATGGTGATGAACTCACTTTCGAGTGGTTTGCGACCGGAGGCACGATTCGCGGCGACGATTCCGGTGCAATTTGGACCGCCCCGGAAGAGGAACAAAAATACCTGATCCAGATCACGGTGAGCGATGGGAGTAAATCGACCACAAGCACCATCGATCTCCAGGTGTGGCGAACGCGTCCAGGGGACTATTATCCGCTTGCTGTCGGGAATATATGGAAGTACCGTGATGATGAAGGGAACCAGGTTATCTTTGAAATTGTTGACACAATTGATATTCAAATCACCAGGGATAAGACAATAAAAAGCTATGTATTGCAGAAGTCCAGTTCCGCCGAAGAGTTAGAGGGCATCGTCAATTTTTCCTACTTGGGCAAAAAAACCGAAAACGGCGTCGTCAAGGGTATTCTCCAGCACGCGCAGAATGTTACATCCGGCACAGAAGATACCATTCTTTTTTCACCCTTTCTACCCCTTTACAATTTCCCTCTGATTCCAGAGAATAAATGGAAGACGAATTTTCAGGCAAAGTTGACCCCCGAACTTTTTCCGATCGGCGGCGGCGTTGATGAATTTGAGGTAATTTCGGAGGAGATAGTGACTGTCCCGGCAGGTACGTTTGAGCACGTATTTCAGGTGCAAGAGTCGTTCAGGTGGCAGATTTTTGAGCAAGACCTCGACATAACGGTGGTGCAGAAGTGGCTCGCTCCTCACGTGGGCATCATTAAATTTACCCAATCTCAGATTCGTGCAGATGTGACTGTTGAGGTTGTGTTTGAACTAGAATCTTTTGAACTGGTGGGGGAAGAGGGGCTATAGGACAAGGAGAAGGAGAAAGGGAAAGATGGGGGAATGGAAGAAAAGGAAGGGTTGCATCGGGATTGACCCGATATGAGCAAATATGTGTTGACCGGACTGCTGAAATGCGCCGAGTGCGATTCCAACTTCGTAATCAAGAGCGACCTCAAGCGCGGGTATGCCTACTATATGTGCGGGACCCGATCCCGCAGTCGCGGGTGTTTCAACGATACCTACCTCCCGCAAGAGAAGCTGGAGACGGCAATCTTCGACCGCATGCAGGCGTCCGTTCTGCAGCCCGACTTTATTGAGGCTTATTTTCGCAAAGTATTAGAAGCGAGTTTGACACAAACACGCCGCAGCAAAGATGAGTTAAAGCGGCTCGAAGCGCAACTCGCCCACCATTGAGATACCCTTCCTAAAATCCCCACCCCCCTCGCTATTGAGACCTTCCGCGACGAACTCGGGGCTGCACTCGTCGAGGATGAAGGCATAAAAAAAGCCGCGTTGCATGGGCTGGTGAAGCAAATCACCGTCCACACAGACGCGACTATAGAGATTGATTATATTGTGCCGTTAGCGCGTAACGGAGATAGCGCTACGGGGAATCGAACCCCGGTTTGATGGCTGAGAACCACCCGTCCTAACCCCTAGACGATAGCGCCATGAAAAAAGCTGGCTGCCGGGGAAGGACTCGAACCCTCGTAACATGGGCCAGAACCATGCGTCCTACCACTAGACGACCCGGCAAAACCAGATGGCGGGATTATAACAGGAGATCTTTTGTTTGTCAAGAGTTTTTGTCGTCTTTTTTGTTTGACGGACGTTGATGGTTATGCTATCATTTCCAGTATATCAAGGAGGTAATATATACATGGCTGACAGGAGAAAAGTTCTCGTAACCGGCGCATCAGGATATATTGCAGGGAGGATGTTACCCGCCTTTCGTGAACGCTATGAGCTCGTGTTGCTCGACGTTAAAACGACCAATCGGGAAGGCGAGGCAGTCAACGGGATTCAGATCGCTGACTTGACCGATCCAGTCCGGGATAAATACAGGGCTTATTTCAAAGGCGTTAATGCTGTCGTTCACTGCGCGTTTGTGAGGGGCGGCAACTTTGAGAACGAGTCGGCGAATGTTCAAATGGCGTACAATGTCTACCAGACCTGTCTTGAGGAGGACGTGCGTCGGGTAGTTGTCTGTAGTTCTAATCATGCAGCGGATTACTATGAGCAGTTAATCTGGGAAGATAAGTGGGATGTGGTGACGCCGGATATGCGTCCGTTATCCGACAATTTCTATGGTTGGGCGAAAGAGGCGTATGAGCATCTCGGCTTTGTGTTTGCAACAGGGCACGTTAGTGGGAAGAAACTGCAAAATGTGCAAGTCCGGATCGGTGCGCCGCGTGAGACGATTCTTGATGACGCCGATCCGAAGAATTTGAAGCCCATCCATCGTGGGCTTGGCGCCTACTTGAGCGCACGGGATCAGACCCAACTCTTTATCAAAAGCATCGAAACCGAAAACATCGCAGATGAAAATGGGGTTCCGTTTCAGATTTTCTATGGGATTAGCGGCAATTCACACAGCTTCTGGAGCATCGTGAACGCTCGGAAAGTAATTGGCTATGAACCTGAAGATAATAGCGCGGTCAAGTTTGCTGAACGGATCGCTGAGTTAATGAAGTCGCTGAGTTAATGAAGTCGCTGAGTTAATGAAGGAGGCAAACGGTGATTGATTGGAACAGGCACACACTCGCATTACTTTTTAAAATCTCAATTATCGGGGGAATCCAGATGAAGTTGATGAAACACACAATCCATTGCTTATGCTTGGGGGTTATCGGGGTATGGCTCGCCATACCGATGAATAGCCAAGCAAATTCACCTTTTTTTGTGGTTAGAGGTCTTGTGACCGATACAAATGGCGCTTTGGTCGATGGACTTGAGGTCACCGTGACGAACACCACCCAAAATCTATCTGAGACCGAACGCATAGGACCACCCGACTTTAATACCGGACTATACGCTGTTGCCTTCTCCGTCATCCGTGAAGAAGAACTCTTGGCAACGGCTGGGAAAGTTGGCGACGAAATCAAAATCGCTGTCAAACAGAGTGAACAAGTTATTGCGGAAGCTGCGCATATCATCAATAATGACAACATCGCACAATTCCAAGCCATTATCAATGTGCAGCTTGTCGAGCAATCCGTCTCGCCAATTCTCACCAGTATTGACCCTGACAGTGATTTGGTAACAGGCGGCGCAACTGTTCAGATTATCGGAGAAAATTTTCAGGATGGGGCAACAGTCACTATTGGCGGAAAGGCAGCAACCGACGTGTTCTTTGTTTCACCAACGGAGTTGACGGCTAAGGCGCCTGAAGGCGTTGCAGGAAGCACCGATGTCGTCCTCATCAACCCTGATGGGAAATTAGCGACGCTTGCAGGCGGATTCACATATATCGAGGAGCCGCAGTTCCCCCCATATGATGTCAACGAGGATGGCATAGTCAATATTTTCGACCTCGTCATCGTCGGCGGACAGTTTGGGGACACTGGAGAAGGGCTATCAGGGGATGTTAACGGCGACAGCGTTGTCAACATCTTTGATCTGGTGACCGTCGGCAGCCACTTTGGTGAGATAACCGTTCGAGCTGCACCATCACGGCATCGCATCGTTTCCTTCCCTGAAGTCAGCAAACGCACAGATCGGCGCGGGATCGCGCCAGAAACAGAAGCCGGCCGTCGTTTGCGGACTGCGTTGACCGAGCTAGAGCATCGAGCCAACGCTGACCCAGAAATCCGTTTCGTTGCCGATCTGCTGCGTCGGTGGCTGATTGATAGTGGGGAAATTCCAGCGAAAACACAGTTGCTCCCCAATTACCCGAACCCGTTCAATCCGGAGACGTGGATACCTTATCAGCTTGCCCAGACCTCTGAAGTCCAGATTTTCATCTATAACATGATGGGGCAGCGCGTCCGGGAGTTGAAAGTCGGGTTCAGACACGCGGGCATCTACAGCAATCGCTCGGAAGCTGCATACTGGGATGGGCGGAATGATGCCGGCGAACGTGTCACCAGCGGTGTCTATTTCTACACACTTCAGGCCTCTAGCGAAGCGAGATCTCGATCCATCGGGGCGGATAACTTCTCGGCAACGCGAAAAATGATTATTTTGAAGTGAGGCGTAACGCGTGAAAAGTAAAATGAAATGTTTGATGGGTAAGTGGAAAGGAAGAAAAACAAATCGTAATCCGTATCACATATTACGTTTTACTTTGACAACGGAAGGCAGAAACTAAATGGATCTTGGACTCAAAGATAAAGTTGTCATCGTCACCGGTGCAAGCCGCGGCATCGGGAAAGCGATTGCGCTCGGTTTTGGATCAGAAGAGGCACGCTTGAGCATCTGCGGCAGAACGCCGGAGACACTCGAAGCGACTGCCCGCGAGATTCAGGCGCTTGGGGCGGAGGTGTTTGCCAAGCCTGCTGATGTCACAAAAGGCGCGGACGCGGAGGCGTTTGTGGAAGAAACGTTAGACCGATATGGGCGGGTTGATGTGCTGATTAACAACGTCGGTGGGAGCAAGTGGACGCCAACCCCTGAAATTTCTGATGAGGAGTGGCACGAAATTCTCGACCTGAATCTCGTTTCCGCCGCCCGGATGAGCCGAGCCGTCATCCCGATGATGCAGGCGCGAGGGAGCGGCGTCATTATCATGATCTCGTCAATTTACGGACGGGAGGGCGGCGGACATATCACCTACAACGCGGCGAAGGCGGCAGAGATTAGCATGTCGAAGTCGTTGGCACATGAGCTCGCCCCGAACAACATCCGCGTCAACAGCGTTGCCCCCGGTTCGATTCTATTCCCCGGCGGCGGTTGGGCTCGACGGCAGGAAGCGGACCCGGAAGGGATGGCTGCATTTGTCAAAAGCGATATGCCGCTCAGACGGTTTGGGAGGCCAGAGGAGATTGCCAACGTTGTTGTGTTCCTTGCATCTGAACGTGCGAGTCTTGTGACCGGCACGTGTATCAATGTTGATGGCTGCCAGTCGAAGTCAAATATTTGAGGTTAGGTCCAGCGAGCATCTGCTTGCTGACCCACGTCAGAAGAACTCTCTGATCCCGATTTATTTGAGGGTGGTTCATAATTCGAGGCGCGTCATTGCTCAATTGGGGCGATTGGGAAATGGTCTGAATCGGGATTCACTGGATTATTTGATGCAGATCCTGCTTGACTCTCACCTCCCTGTTCCTATCTGTCTTCGTGGGGTGGCATGCCGGTAACCCTTTCGAGAGGAAAACGCCGTTGTCGCCGCATCCCTTGCCGCACGGCTGGGTCAACGGGCGGTTCCTCTATGGCTTTTTCAATCTGCTGCTGCCGTTCAGCATTGAGTGGTGCCTGCTTATCCCGTTGCGACGTTTCCCCTTCCGCGGCGGTCCCCAGCAGTCTTTCAAATTCTGCCCACTCCTCATCTGAAAGTGAGGTGGGGCCTTCAGACGTTTCGGAGGGGGTGGTCGTGGACTCAACCGTCGGGTCGGACGGGGTTAATACAGAATGAGTGGGATTTGGCTGTGATTCTGTTGATGTAGATGGCGTGGGTCCTGCAATAGGTGGCAGGATGACAAATTCTCCACTTGCGATTTTCTGCTTTAACTCCTCCTCTGTCAGTTGTGGGCCCTCTGTTATGTATAAAAGGCTTTTTCCGAGCCTGTGCTCGAATACCCGGGTAATTGTATTGCCACTATTGTTTTCTAGCGCTTCTATTATCACTTGAAGAATCTCTTCTTCGTTTACTGCAACAGAATTCGATTCAAATGTGTGGTGATACACCACACCGCCCAACAGTTTTTCGATTCGGCGGCGAACCTTCTGCTTTGCACGCTTGAGGCGGTTGGCAACCGCCGCATACGACAAACCGGACTCGACCCGCAACCGGTCATAGCTTGCCCCTTTGATGTAACGGGCTTCCATCAGCTTGCGATCGGTCCCCTGTAGAGTACCGATTGCCTGTCGGACAACCGTTTCGATTTCAGCCTTCAGCCCAATCTCTTCAGGGGATGGGACGGTTTCCGCGAAATCTGCTTCGTTCACCGCCTCAAAGCTGCTCGTCGAACCGTGCCGCTGCCGGAGCCAATCCTTGCAGATTGAGTGTAAAGAATTTCTTGACCCAAAGATTAAAAACCCTAAGCTTATCAGGGCATCTAGATTTAGAAAATTAAATAACTGATTTTAATTTGTTTGGATAGGTCTTATCCTTGTCCAACTCGTTAAAATGGCTTGTAGAGCAAATTAGAGACATTTACGTTGATATTTGATATGAGGATGTTATAAAAATAATGAGGATTTGTATTTATTCTGATTTTGAACAAGATATTATTTTGAGAAGTCTTGAAATAGAAGGCGAAAAAAATGATATTGAAAGTTATGGTATTTCATTTGGCAAAGAAGAAGATTCTATCTTTACAGAGTATGAGTCTTTGCCTGAAGAAAGGACGAAATTTTTTCGTTGTAACATTAAAAATTCTTGGGAATTTATAAAGGAATGTGGTATATCAAAAGCTATAATTCCTTTTGATTTAGATTGTGATTTAATAAATATGTTTGATCACATAAATGTTTACGGTAATAATTACTTTATGATAGGTGTCAAAAAGGATTTTAGAAGTAAAAAATATAGAGATAAAATTAAGAAGAAGTTAGGGAAGAAGGGAGTTTTTATTCCCGGTAAAAGCTATGGCAAACATAGCATGGAATTTATTGAGTTTTTATATCAATTTCCCGTAGAGAAACCTCTTAGCTGGAAAAAAACTCTTTTTTTGGGTGCTTTTATTTCAGTTTTAATTTCTATTCTTAATCCTATTGTTATTAATATTTTCAAGCTAATTCGCCAATGGTTTTGAATTGTATGATATTTAACAAGGAGGCTATAATGTCTGATATAACCTATGTAGAAGAAATGACGAGGGGTATTGCAACTTCCATTGAATACGATGGTGCTACGAAAACTTATATAGCCCGAAAGCCTGTTGATTCATGGTCTGATGGGCAAAATAAACAAGAATCTCTTACGACTTTTTGTAGAAGTGTTTATAGTGATTTAATGGCTGTATTGATATTTTATGTATGATGGAAGAAGGAGACAACTATGGAAATAGTTTTATGGTTAAATTTCGTTGGAATGATGGGTATTGTAGCTATCAATCAAATTTAGCCAAAGCAGTTGCAAAATATGAGAAAATTATTTATAGAGAGGGTTATATGCCTTCTATTTCTGTTAGAGAACATCGTATTAGCAGGTTAGCTTTCAGTCCGCTTTTCATCGCGGCAGGGAGTGCAACTTGAACGATACGTCGCAATGGTTAAGTTCTCACGGCTCGCCTGTTTCACCTCCTCAACTCGGCTTCGATCCTCCGTTCCGAGAGCAGGCCGATCGGATCGGGGGCGGTCTACGCCCACGGCCTCTCCGGCGCTATCTCTATCCCTTCCGCTACGAGGTTTACCCTCACGATCTCCATCAACACGTGGGCTGCGTCCGACAGGTTCTCCGCCTGGCGTATCTGCGTCGCTGCTTCGGTCGGTTCGTTGTCTTCCAGGTAGTGTGTCAGATACCGCATCGCCTGTTTCGGTGGCATCTCCGACAGGTCCACGACCTGTTCCTGTATCGCTTCCTGTAGGCTGCTCGTCTGCTGCGCTTTCCTCGCCTGTTGGTCTAGCTCGTACTGTATCAGTACTAGGTGCTGTTGACATTTCAAGGGAGCCATATAAGAGTGGAGACAAAGCTGAGAAATCCAAAATAACGGACAGCTAACTTCTCGAACCGAGAGAAGATGCGGCGATACCATTTTATCTTGTTAATGAAACATTCAACCCGATGTCTCTCTTTGTACAGATGTTTGTCGTAATCTCTTTGATCCACACGATGACTTTTGGGCGGTATCACCGCAATCGCTCCATTTGCCTCAATAACGGCAATAAAATTGTCGGAGTCATATCCCTTGTCTCCAATCACATACTCGCTTTTATATCCAAGTATCAACGCTTCTGCTTCCGCTATGTCGTTTCTTTGACCGGGCGTCAGATGTATTCTTAGTGGATTACCCAGGACGTCAACGGTGATGTGAATTTTTGTACTGAATCCCCCGCGAGAGCGACCTAACGCTTGGTTTTCAGTGCCACCCTTTTTTTTAAGGTGCCCGCTTTTTAAGGTGCCCGCCGCACACGGGTGCGCTCGAATGATTGTACTGTCCACAATAAGCGACTCGATATCGGGGTCGGTGGCGAAGTGGGGATGCATCTGTGTGAAGACCCCTTTGTCGCACCACCGAGCAAACTGCTTATAGAGGGTGTTCGATTTACCATAGGTGTCTGGCAGAATCCGCCATTGAGCACTGCTACGGGTCGCCCAGAGAACCGCTTCGATAAAGCGGCGTGTTGTCGCTTCGTTGCCAACATAGATGGTGGGACAGCTAAGAAGAAACCGGTATATCTTATTCCATTGTTCATCAGGTAAGGTTATTGGCATCATTCTTCTATTATGCCACAACCTTATACTCAAATGTCAACAGAACCTAGCACAAGTCGTTAATTATGTCAGATGAATACAAAACTATCGTCGGAATCGCTGAGTCGAAACTCGTTATCAAAAAATCCCGGTTTATCGGGCTAGCCGCATCGGTCGATACGATAGAGGGGTCAAAAGCGTTCTTAGATCTTGCCAGGAAGAAGTACCCCAATGCCTCGCACTACTGTTACGGATATAGTATCGGTTGGGGGCGTGAAAAGCGGGAATATGCAACCGATGCTGGCGAGCCGACAAACTCTGCAGGTCCCCCAATCTTAGTTGCCGTGATTGCATCCGGGCTATTGAACGTGCTCTCTGTTGTTGTACGCTATTACGGTGGTATTAATCTTGGCGTTGGTGGCCTCATTCGGGCTTATGGGGGGTGTACGCGAGACTGTTTAGCGAGCGCAAAAATTGAAAATCGGATTTTTTACCAGACGTTACAGGTTCGGACGCCGAATGAACGGATTGGTTCAGTGCTCAATCTGTGTCACAGATTAGGAGGAAAAGTGATGAATGTCGAATATGATCAGTGTGCGACTGCCCATCTTCGGATACGTCAACGAGAGATTGAAAATTTTCAAGTAAATTTGCGAAGAATCAGCCCTGATATTGATGTGATTTGTCCTGTGATCGTCTAATCCATTGGTTTTGAATCCTGGGCATGTAAGAGGTTAGGAAATACAGGAGGACCAGTCTTGAGCGAGGTAAAATACACCACTACACATGAATGGATTGAGGTTGGTGGTTCAGAAGGAATCGTCGGAATCACTGAACGCGCCCAATTAACGTATGGTGAAATTGTCTATGTTGAACTCCCTGCGGTTGGTGACGAGTATGAGCAAGACGAGATAATCGGCAGGGTAGAGGTCGCTGATGGTAAGAGTTACCCTATCCATGCACCCGTAACCGGGGAGATTAAACGGTTCAACTTTGACCATGCGGATGATCCGGATTTGATTAATCAGTCACCGGAAGGGGATGGTTGGATTTGCCGGATAAGCATTGAAAGTCGCAGAGAACTTGACATATTGATGACTGCTGATGCGTACGACAAGTATGAGGCGGAGGCGCTTGACGAAGAATACATGGATGAGGAAAGTTTCTATGATGATGACGAGGAATATTAATGGGCGCTGCCTGTGTCTGTTATAAAGATGCGGCGGAGGATGTTATGTTTCGGCACCTGGATAATCTGCCTCACATTGTAGCCCAAACCGATGAGGCGCCCGCTGAGATCTCGTATGTCGACAAAAGCGCATTTGGACGCGATATAGCGGATGTTCTGCAAAATTTCCTCGTCTCGTGAGATGTCACTGGTTAGCATGATGCCGTAAGGTAGATCTGTCGCCACGGCATCGAATCGTCCACGGATTCGGCGTGCATCGCCAAGACAGACTTTGGCTGTCAAACTGTAGTAAGCTAGATTTGCCTGTGTCGCCTTGACCATGTTTGGGTTGATATCATATCCGACAACATCCATCCCCATTTGTGCTGCTTCTAACACGATTGTCCCTGTGCCGCAACAAGGGTCAACAAGTCGATCATTTGGGGAAGCAATCAGATTCACTATCGCCCTCGCAAGCCTTGTGGGGAGTGAGCTTGATGTAACACGGGGGCGTTTTCGGTGGGCAACCCACCTACCGTCTGACTCAGACAAAAGCCTTCCGAACCAGATCTTTCTGCTTGTCACCACAGTTAAAAAAATGACGCGTGGCTGCGTCAAACGAGCCCTTCCGCCGATAACCCCCCCGACTGTGTGAGCCATTTTCATTGTATCCACTCGCAGATTACGTGGAAGCCGAATAACAGATACACGAAAATCCTCTGCGTGTAATTCAGCGGATTTGATTTGTGCACATATCTCCGCCACGCTTCCCCCCTCAAATAAGATCTCCATGCAGCTCTTGACATAAGCGCCCCGCTTGACATCAACGCACCTCTCCGAAATCGCAATTCCATAAGAATTTGGCGCATGGCCGGTTAATGCACGGGACTCTGCATTGATTAACTCTGTGTCTTGATTGGGGATCGCTGTCAGGTAGAGGTAGCTTCGGGTGGACATCTTTCCTATCCTTATGAAGGGCTGATGCCGGGATAGTATCACAATTCCTCGAAGATGTCAATGAGGAGAAACACAGTCATTCTCCAGTACCCGAGCCGTTCAATAATCTCTCAGCCCGCCATCCGGGGCAATCAGCGCCGGACGGTCATAAGGTTGCGGCGGGTAATGTTTGAAGGCCTCTTCATTATCAATGATAAACTGACACTTTTGCCATCACGACGCAAATTTGGAGGAACTCGTAAACCGACTGAATTTAACCCGATTTAATATTGCGCGTTTTTCACCGATATGCTATAATCGGGTTTCCAATTGCTTGGTTAAGTAATTTTCAGTATTAAGTATTTTATAAATAGTTTGTTTAACTTTCAGTCCAGGGACTCCGCTCCTGGCACGGATCCATGTAGATGAAAGAAATTATAACTTACTTAAACTATACATTCCGTTTGTAGTCGCGCAATTGATTGCGCGTTTGGGACAGCGATGAATCGTTTCACTACAAACCATTACTTTCTTTCTGATATGGCGCGAAGGAAGCGCACATCCCAAGAAACAGAAATCCAAGATTACCGACACGAGGCCGCCACCCGAAAGAACAATCCACCTGTGGGCATCGCCTCACACGGCGTAATCCGCGAAACACCGAAGCAGAAATACGCCTACAACCCCACCTGCCGCCAAGTCTACCGCCCTGCAGCAGATGTTGAGAGCATCTCCACGCTATGGTATAATCCGAAGCCGTGTGGAATGTGTAACAGACCGTTGCCGGTGATCAGGTGTTTTTGACTTCGCTCAGTCTTTTTCCGGTGTGATGGGCATCGGTAGGCCTGTCCTTGGATGCGAGTGGGTGTGCTAAGTTGTAATCCACACCTTGCGTGACGCGGACAACGCCCTTTGAAGTGGCAACAAGGCGGTCATATTCTGCTAAAAGCCGATGGTTGATCTTCGGATTGTTTTTGATGGTAATCATGTCAGTTCTCTCTGAAGTCTTCTTTCCGACATCCTCTGCTGGAGAGGGAATAAGGGATTGGCATGAGTTTCTCATTGTAAACCTCCTTATAATTATATGATAACCCAAGTTGCTACTCTTTGGTTAGTAGTAGCGCAATTCATTGCGCGTTCTTCTGTTCTTCTTTGCGTCCTTGCGTTCTATTTTTCTTATCAAGGTAGCAACTCGGATTATAATATCATGATTTTGCATTTAATACCAGCATTTTATGCTCACCACTAACGAATATGCTTGATTTTAATATCTGAGATAATCTCATGGCTGAATACATTCAAGGGATTAATCCCACCATAGTCAAGTGGGCGAGAGAACGCTCAGGATACACCCTGCGAGAAGTCGCCAAATTCTTCAAGAAGAATGTCGAAACCATTGCCAATTGGGAGTCTGGGGCAGCTGCGCCGACTTATGTTCAACTTGAAAAGCTGGCTGACAAATACAAACGACCCGTCGCCATGTTCTTCTTCCCGGAACCTCCCAATGAGACCGATTTTGTGGGACAACTTGCACTGCGAAGCTCCGAAATTGAGCAACTGGATCCAGGTATCCGTATTCTGTTGCGTCAGGCATACGCAAGGCAACTTTCATTGATGGAACTGAACATGGACGTGAATCCTGTAGAAACAAAAATTTTCCGCGATCTTCACCCCCAACTTGGCGACTCACCAACAGAGTTGGCACAACAAACCCGAGCGTACTTGGACATAAGCGTTGACACGCAAGCAGGCTGGAATAGCGCGAAAGAAGCACTCGGAAATTGGCTAGAAAGTGTTGAGGAAAAAGGTATCTTCGTTTTTAAGGCTGCCTTCCAAAACGACTCCGTTGATGGCTTTTGTCTCGTCCACGAGCAGTTTCCTGTTATCTACCTCAACAATAGTAGATCGTCTGTCAGACAGATTTTCTCACTCTTTCATGAGTTAGCTCATCTCTTACTCGGTGAGAATGGTATAACACGAGGCATCAACCCTGTAGGTGAGCAAATTGAGGTCTTTTGCAACCAATTTGCTGCTGAATTTCTGGTGCCGTCTGGCGATCTGGAACCCCGACTCAGCTATCCGGTTTACAATGACGCTGCAATAGAGGAGTTGGCAAGTTACTATAAGGTGAGTCGTCCTGTCATTCTGCTGAGACTGATTAATCAGGGCACCCTCAAACAAAACAGCTACAGGCGGAGGGCCGCCCGATGGACTGAAGAGTACGAATCCCGCCTAGAAGGAAGGGCAGGAGGTGAATCCCCAGGCGGAGGAAACTATTATAACACCCACGCAGTGTATTTAGGATACAAATTTATAGAACTTGCGTTCAGCAGATATCATCAGGGACAGTGTTCAATGGAAGAACTTGCAGAACATCTGAGCGTCAAGGCTAAAAACTTGCCTGGTCTCGAAGATTGCCTATTGAGGAAGATAACCCGCTAATGGCTTACGTATTTGACACCAACAGTTTTAGGGTGCTTGGGAACTACTATCCTGAACAATTTCCAACTTTTTGGGAAAAATTCAATCAGGCAGTAACCTTTGGAAAGATAATCTCTGTGAGAGAGACCCGCAGGGAACTAGAGTTCCAAGTACATCATCCCCATTTATTTGATTGGGTGAAAGATTACGGACATCTTTTTTTGTCCCCTCGACCAGCGGAAATGCAGTTCGTCAGTGATATTTTTTCTGTTTCACATTTCCAAACGTTAGTGAATGCGAAAACTCGTTTACTCGGCCAACCGTGTGCAGATCCGTTTATTATCGCAAAAGCGAAGTTCATAGATGGTTGTGTTGTCACAGAAGAAAAGTGGAAGCAAAACGCTGCGAAAATCCCGAACGTTTGTGAGCATTTTGAGGTGGACTGCACAAACCTCCAAGGGTTCATGGAAAGAGAGGGTTGGACGTTCTAACTTTGCTCGGTATTGACAAGCAACAAATCCCTAACCCCGGAAACTCAGAAGAAGGAAAGAAAGATATGGCACGAACGAAACGCCCTGCCAAAAAGCAGGAAACCGAAACCCAAGATTACCGGCACGACGACGCCACCCGAAAGAACAACCCGCCTGCGGGCATCGCCTCACACGGCGTAATCCGCGAAACACCGAAGCAGGAATACGCCTACAACCCCCACCTGCCGCCAAGTCTACCGCCCTGCAGCAGATGTTGAGAGCATCTCCACGCTATGGTATAATCCGAAGCCATGTGGAATGTGTAACAGACCTTTGCCGGTGATCAGGTGTTCTTAGCTTCGCTTAGGCTTTTTCCAATCTCACGGGGATCAGTGGACACGTCATTGGATCCAAGTGGATGTGACAGATGGTAATCTGCACCTTGTACGACGCGGACAATACCTTTTGAAGCAGCAACAAGGCGTTCATATTCCTCAGTCACACGGTAGAATTCTGATAAAAGTTCATGGTCAATCTTCGGATTGTTTTCGACAGTAATTGTGTTAACCCTTTGTTCGTGCGGTGTAGAAACCTCTACAGCTCTCTCAGAAGTCTTATCTCTGACATCCTCTGTTGAAAAGGAGATAAGGGATTGGCGTGAGTCCTTCATTGTGAACCCCCTTGTCTTTGATCAGAAGTATTTGCAGGTGTGCACAAACGAGCCTCCTTGAATATAATCTTTGAGCAGCCCAACGTAGTTATCAAGAACAAGGGAGAGGTTGGGGGTATCTTCCAACTTCTCGATTTTCAAGTTTATGTCCGGATCCGAGGTTAGTATGTCTCTGGAAATCATGCGTCCATGAGAATGCCAACGTTCATTATCACTCAACATAGCTGCAATCTCTTTTGCTCTTTGCTTCTTTTCATCTTCCGTCACAGTTGCTCCAGTTGAACTGTGGGTCTTCCAGTTCTTGAACTTATAGGTGGAGAGCCATTGAGTCAAAAGATCGTGCGACAACTGGCGTGCTTGTTCAAATTGGTCAAGCTCACCCAAGTCAAGTTTGTTGAGAAGCACCAGTTCGGCAGTGTTCAACTCGCCAGCCTCCGCTTTTGCGTGCAGCCGCTGATACTGGTTTAAATACGACAAGGCTGGAACAAGTTTTTCGTCCTTCACAATTTGGGGATCGATGGGCCCCAAACACGAAAAGTAGCCCATGAAGATCCGGTCGCCCGCCATCACGAAAACTGTACCGGCGGACATGGCTCGGTCAGGGATCAGGAAGTCAACTGCAGCATAGTAGTGGCGAATAACAGACACGATACGTTCAACTACTTCGACTATGCCACCAGGCGTGTCTAAGACAATCGCTATTCTGGACTTTCGTTTTTGGAACGACTCAACAGCACTCCTTACTCTATTCTCTAAACCGTACAATATCGGACTGAAGATTGTAAGCGCGTCTGCTTTGAGAATTTTTTCAATCTTGCCGAGATACTTATTGAGTTGGGTATTTGTGTGATGATCGACCGGGCGGAGTGTTACCATAGTTTTTCTGATTGGGCTAAATCGCCTCCTTAGTTTTAAAGGGTTTATATGGTATAATGATATTATGATATCATAAGATATTATTATATCATAATTTGGCACTATATGCCATAATTTGGCACTATATGCCGTAATTTGGCCCTTTGTACCAGCGAAAATTTTATACTCACCACCAGCATCCGAAACCACTTTAGGGGCGTGGACCCCTAGCCCTATAAGGAAACAATTTAATGCCAAAAAATCCCCAAAAATCTAACGAGAAAGGCGTCGAAGATTACCGGCACGACGCTGCCACCCGAAAGAACAACCCGCCCGCGGGCATCGCCTCACATGCGAAAATCCGCGAAAAACCGAAGCAAGAATACGCCTACAACCCCCACCTGCCGCCGTGCCTGCAATTCGACGAAAACGGCGACGCCGACCAACTCCCCGAATTGCTCGAAAAGGCGCGACATAAACCGCTCTCCGCCGATGAGGTGCAAATCCTCGCAGAGGCACTGAGACACCACGGTCCATGGATCGAATGGGCGGGCAAACAGGAGGCGGAATCGTTCGCTGTCGATCCGGTTGCGTTGCACATCCACGAGCGGGTAAGTACGAAAGCCATTGTGAAAGTGGCAGAGCGGGAAAACGTCCAACGCGAGCTCTTTGCCGACCCGCAGCAAGAATACCGGGAGGCAGTGCAGTTTTACCAACACGATGTGGATTGGACGAACCGCCTCATCTTGGGCGATAGCCTCACCGTGATGAGTTCTTTGGCACGACGTGAAGACCTCGCGGGCAAAGTCCAGATGATTTACATCGATCCACCCTACGGCATCAAGTTCGCCTCAAACTTTCAACCCACTGTCTTCCAGCGTGATGTGAAGGAAAAACCGGCTGACCTGACCCGCGAACGGGAGCAGATTAAAGCCTACCGCGATACGTGGACCCTCGGCGTTCACTCCTACCTCGCCTACCTCCGCGACCGGCTGATTGTCGCCAAAGAGTTATTGACCGATAGCGGTAGCATCTTTGTGCAGATCGGTGATGAGAATATTCATCGGGTGCGATGTCTAATGGATGAGGTATTTGGGGCAGAAAATTTTATAGCCCTCATTCCATTTCAGACAACAACCGGGCTTCAAAGTCGTTACCTTAAAGGTGTCTATGACCTTATTATTTGGTATGCAAGAGAAAAAGCAAATATGAAGTACAAGCAACTTTACTTAGAAAAACAAACAGGGGCGAATACATATTATGACTATATGAAGTTACCAAACGGATCAATTCAGAAAACGCAAGAGAGCGAAGAAATCCCTGATAACTGGCAGATATTCTCACCTCAACCTCTTGTTTCAGGTGCATACTCAGAAACGACAACTTTTGAGTTTCCTCATAACAATACTTTATATCATCCCGGTAGAAATAGGTGCTGGAAGACTACTCCTGAAGGAATGAAAAGATTATCAAAGTCTGAAAGAATATTTGCATCTACTAAAACATTGAAATTCATTCGCTATGCTAATGATTTCCTTGTTACAGAGATATCAAATCTTTGGACAGATGCGATGAGTCTCATTGGCAAAAAATATGTTGCTGAAACAGTCCCTAAAATTATTGAGCGTTGTATGTTAATGGTGACAGAGCCCGGCGATCTGGTTCTTGATCCGACTTGCGGTAGTGGTACGACTGCTTACGTTGCTGAACAATGGGGTAGACGCTGGATTACTATTGATACTAGTCGCGTTGCTATCACATTAGCACGCCAAAAACTTCTTACCGCGAATTTCAATTACTATCAACTCAAAGACGGATTAGAAGGAGTTTCAGGTGGCTTTGTCAACAAAACGGTCCCGCATATCACCCTCAAAAGCATTGCTCAAAATACTGCACTTGATCCGATATTCGCAAAATATGAGCCGATTCTCGCGGAAAAGTTAGAAACCCTCAATCTTGCCCTAGCAGAGGTTACGCCAGAGATTCGGACTAAACTCCGTTCCAAACTTGCGACGAGGGAACGGAGCAAAGGGAAAAAGGCGGTCACGGATGTGGACCGACGGCGTTGGCAGCTCCCGAAAACGACGTGGCAGGAGTGGGAGGTGCCGTTTGACACCGACCCCAATTGGCCCCTAGCGTTGAGTGAAGCATTAACCGATTATCGCGAGGCGTTCCGAGCAAAGATGAACGAAGTAAACGGCTGCATCGCCGCATCTTCCGATGGCGAGGAATTGGTCGATCAGCCGGAGGTAGACAGAAAGAAGCTGCGGGTGAGTGGGCCCTTCACGGTGGAGGCGGTACAACCCGCTGAAGCATCACTCGACCCCGATTCACCCATCGGCGGTGAACCGGAAGAAGCACTGGACACATTCGAGTCTGACGACGTTGAGGGTGAACCCACTAACGCCGAAGCGTATCTTGATCAAATGATTCGTCTGCTGCGAAATGACGGTGTACGTTTTCCTGATAACCAGAAAATGAAATTCGCGGCACTCGATCCACTTGAGGATGATATTCTGCACGCCGAAGGGAGTTGGGAAGGTAACGATGCGGAGCGAAACGTAGCGGTAGTGTTTGGTCCACAGCACGGTCCCGTCACAGTGATGCAGGTTGAGGCGTGCTTGCCTATTGCGTCTCGGCGTGGATATGATGAACTAATCTTTGCTGGCTTCAGTTTCGACGGTGCGGCGCAAGCGGTTATCCGAGAGGACCCGCATCCAAGGGTCCGTATCCACATGGCACACATCAACCCCGACGTAACGATGGGCGACCTACTAAAGGAGACGCCTTCCAGTCAACTGTTCACTGTGTTTGGGGCGCCGCGCACAGCAATCGAAATGATAGGGAACGGTGAGTATATCGTCAAGATGGAGGGGGTGGATATTTACAACCCCGTAGAGAACACGGTGAGTTCTGCAGGCGGTGACAAGGTGGCGGCGTGGTTCCTTGACAGCGACTACGACGGTCGAACCTTCTGCATCACCCAAGCGTTTTTCCCCGACAAAAAGGCGTGGGACAAAATAGCGAGAGCACTCAAAGGCGTTATTGACCCAGAGCATTTTGAGAAGTTCAGTGGAACCGAATCGTTTCCGTTCCCTGCCGGGGAGCACCGGAGCGTCGCGGTCAAGGTGATTGACCCGCGGGGGAATGAGGTGATGCGGGTGCACGATTTGCGGGAGACAAGGTATGCTTGATTCGTATCGGGTAACTCAATGAGGGTTGTTCATTATTCTGTAGGAGGGACTCCCTATCCTGATTATCGGGGCGATAACTTCTCCGACACAGTGGGGTGGAAGGACGCTCGCGTGCCTCCTTGCTTGTCTGAATCACGGATTAAACAGATGACGCAGACGACACGGATTAAGAACCGATTGAACATTCGGATAAAAAATCCGCGAAATCCAATAATCCGCGCAAATCCGCGATTCAGACACTCTCCAAGTTTGACAATTTCTCATACAATACAATCAGGAGGCAGAAAATGAATAAGAATCACGACAACCTTTGAGGGAGACAATCTGCACCGTCAATCCTAACGACAACTGTTACGACGCCGCAAAATGGGATAAGCAATTCCGGGCTAATGCAGGCGAATTACCTCCGGGAACTGGAGAAGCGTTACCAACAACTGGCATCTAAGGCAGCGAGCGCATTGAACGCCGCGCATGACAGTCTGGAATCTACAATTCCATCCCTTAGCCCAAAAGAGCAAATTTCACTTGTTCCAGGGGATTTGAGCGTTCAACTGCGTAAGTTCTACATATTAATCGTCAACGCAAATCTTTATCAGTTGTGCACGCCAACTTTTTTTTGCGTTGGCATTGTGTTGGCATTCTTTATGAAATACAACCCTAAATTCATAGGACTTACGCAGTTCAGCTTGTAGTAGCGTAATTCATTGCGCGTCCGGACAGGCGATAAATCATCCTACTACAAATCTCGATGCCGTTGTCTTGATGCTTTGATGTAGGAAACAACGATCGTTGTTCCCTACGGAATCGGGGGTTCTCGGTAAGAATTTATTGTAATTGCCCGATTCATCGGGCGTTGTAGTACGGCGATGAATCGCCGCACTACAAGTTGCTTTGAATCCCGATCTCTGCATTGGGGGCTTTGAGCATTCGACTGCGTGAGTCCTAATTCTAATAAAAAATCCGCGAAATCCAATAATCCGCGCGAATCCGCGATTCAGACAGTTTCCAAGTCCAACAACTCCTCATACAATATGATTGGGCAGCAGCAGATGAGTAAGAACATGAAAAAATTTATAGCCTGCCTACTATTGGGGGCACTGCTAGGAATGATACCCCCTCTGTTGCCTGCACAGCAGAATCAAAACACGCAAAAGTCGAATCCGGAAATTGAAGCCCTTAAAAAACGGGTTTCGGAACTGGAACAACAGCTTCAGACTGTGGAAAATGTTGAGAAGATGGATCTTGCAAGAAACTACGCTGATGCAAAAGCGAAACTTATTAATGTGGATGTTGACAAGCTTAAGTGGGAATTGAGGGATTCTAATCATAAATGGCTGACAGGATGGATTTTATTCTTCCTAGCGATTTTATCTGCTATTGGGGTAGGTGTTTGGTCTTGGCTTAAATCTAGAACTAATCAATTGATAGAGACTGAAGTTGAAAAGAATCTCAATGGGTTTAAGGAGGCTGTGGGCCAAGTAGACACACTGAAAAATCAACAAAAGGTATTAGAAAAAGAACATGTAGCTGCTATGTTAGATAGTATTGCTGACAAACCCTATGGGCCCAGATATTCTTATCCTGAACGAATCAAAGCACTTTCTGAAGAAGCTCTTTTATGGGTACTTGACGATGAAATATACGGTCGAGTAGTCAGATATCTGGCAGCAGAAGTTTTAGCTAATAGAAAATCTCCTCAATTGCCTTCTCTCTTGCTTAAATTCTTAAATTCAGTTGTTGATTGGGAAAAAGACCGACTTGAAACGTATACCTTTGCCCCACTTTCCCTGATACATTTTCTCGAAGAAATATACACGCACGAGGTCTATCAAGGACTTAAAAGATTCCTCAACCGTTTATTGACAGAAAATCCAAAAAACAAGGATTTGTTCCTACCGGAGACAGTATCTTCACTCGCTGGAATTGGTGTTAAATTGAATATGGGAGACTCGGTTCCCATACTGAAAACAGCTATACCTCATTTGAAGAATCCAAGCCACAAGGTCCTAAGTGACTTAGCTAGGTATTTTGATATATTCAATGAACCAGCAGGTATAAAGGAAATCCTAATCAATCATGTAACAAGTGAGAGGTCTGGTATGGAGGAGGTAGAGAATAGATGCTTAGAACTATTGCAAAAGTACGGTCCCGCGTTTGTAGCAGAATGGCGAGCAAGAGCAACAACAGATAACAGCAACGCATAAGGATCCCTCATGAATCAAGACCAACTCGAAATCCCAATCCAACCCGTTGAACGTCCCATCCTGTGCAATCCCTATGAAGAACCGGACGCACATTGGGTTTACGATACTGAAACCGGCGAAGCGATCAAGCAGCCGGGCAGACGCGCTGCGGGGTACTGGTACAAAACACAACGCACAGGCAGTCAGCAACTCCAACTCTTTCAAGAAGAAGAGCGGGATGACCTGCCATTAGTCAATGCGCTGCGCGATGATGTCAGGAGATGGCGTGAATCAAATTACCGAAACGCAACGGTTGTGACGCGGGAATTGCTGCGCCACTGGACGCGAGAAGACAAGGAACGCCGCCTCTTTTTCTGTCAGTGTGAAGCGGTTGAAACGATCATATACATCGCCGAGATCCGGCAGGGGTGCAAAAAGACCGGCTTTAACCCGCAATTTACGAAGGCGGATCTCGCTAAATTGGTTGATTCTCCCAACACCCCTAACATCCCGGATCTAATCCGCTACGGCTGCAAAATGGCGACCGGCAGTGGCAAAACGGTGGTGATGGCGATGCTGATTGCGTGGGCGTTCTGCAATCGCGGGAAAGTGCCTTCCGATGAGCGTTTCCCCGCGGCGGCGTTGATCGTCTGTCCGAACCTGACAATCAAAGAACGGCTTCAGGTCTTGAGACCCGAATCCCCGGATAACTACTACGATGCGTTTGAACTCATCCCGACAAAACTCCGCCCCTTGCTCAACAAAGGGAAAGTGCTTGTGACCAACTGGCACCAATTCGCGCCGGAGTCCGCGCACAGCGAAGGTGGTCAAAGTTACGCGGTCGTGAACAAAGGCGAAGAAACACCGGACGCCTTTGCAAAGCGCGTGTTGGGTGAACTACATGAACACGCTCCGATCATGGTGATGAATGATGAGGGACATCACGCCTACCGTCCCGCACCTACCGATGAAAAGCTATCCGCTAACGCCAAAAAGGGACGTCAAGATGCTACCGTCTGGATTAGCGGCTTGGACACGATTAATCAAGCGTGCGGCATCCGTTTCTGTGTAGATCTCTCCGCCACGCCGTTTTATATTCAAAACAGTGGTCACCCGGAAGGCTCCCCCTTCCCGTGGCTCGTGAGCGATTTCGGGTTGGTGGACGCAATTGAGAGCGGCATCACGAAGATTCCCCGATTGCCGGTCAGCGATACGACGGGCAGACCTGAACCGAAATTCTTCCGACTCTGGGAAGCAATTCAGGAAGAAATCCTGCCAGCGGATCGACTGCCGGGCAAAAAGCCGAAACCGGAGGCGGTCTATCGTGAGGCGGAAGACGCACTTAACACCCTCGCCAGTCAGTGGAAAGAACGTTTTGAATACATCGAGCAGGCATCGGATGCCCAAGAGAAAACGCCCCCTGTAATGATCATTGTCTGCGACAACACCAATATCGCGGAGCACTTCTTTGAAAAAATCTCCGGCGAGGAGGTCGTTGAGTTTGATGTAGGGGCATCCCTTGTGGTTGCCCACAACCAAGGAAAAGGAAAAAAGAAAAAACAGACCCAAACTGTCTACGGACAAGGGCAGGTATTTCCCGACATGCTATCAAACAGCGAAGGCATTTCACGAACCCTGCGAATTGATAGTAAAAAACTGGCTGAGGCGGAAAGCGAGAACCCACAAAAGAACAAGACGCAGGCAGCAGAGGACTTGCGTCGCGTGGTCGCAACAATCGGAAAGCCGGGGCAGCCCGGGGAACAGATTCGATGCGTTGTGTCTGTGGCGATGCTGAACGAGGGGTGGGACGCGAATAACGTTACCCATATTCTGGGACTACGCGCCTTCAGCAGCCAATTGCTCTGTGAGCAGGTGGTCGGGCGCGGATTGCGCCGCATGAATTACACGCCAGACCCGGAAACCGGGCTGTTGACCGAGGAATATGTCGATGTATACGGCATCCCGTTTTCTGTGATTCCATTCAAGGGACGCCCTAAGAACAAGCGTGAGCCCATTGACAAACCGAAAAACCACGTCCGGGCGATGCCAGAGCGGGAAAAGGACTTTGAGATAAGATTTCCCATTGTTGAAGGATACGTTTTCGCACTTCAAAAAGATGAAATCAAGGCAGATATTAAAGCGATTGAACCGCTGATCCTTGAACCGGAATACACACCGACCGCCGTTTTTGTCAAACCAACAGCCGGCTATGAAATCGGTTTGCCAACCACCTTACGCCCCGGTCCAGCTATACTTCAAGACCGCGAAGAATATTACAAGGCAACACACATTCAAGCCATCAAGTTTGAGATCTCCCGCCGGATCATTACGGCATTAGTCGGTGATCGTGAAAACCAGCCAGATCCAAATAGCAATCCTAAACTTCGGCTGCAATCTCGACACCGGTTGTTCCCTCAAGTATTCAGGTTGGTTGATAACTATGTGGAAACAAAGGTAGATCTTCGCTATTGTCATCCGTGCGAGCTCGGACAAGAAAAATATGTAATTCGTATCGTTGAACGGCTTATTGCTGCGATTCAGCCCAATGAGACACAGGGTGAAATTCCACTAATGCCTATCTTGAACCGTTACAAACCGATTGGTTCATCATCAGAAGTAGACTTTATGACCGCGCGTCCTTGTCAGGGGACACAACGGAGTCATATTAATCAGGTTGCGCTGGACACTCAGACATGGGAACGCGCTGCTTGCTTTGGACTAGAGCAATCTGAGGTTGTGGCGTACTATGTTCGGAACGATCATCTGGGGTTCGGCATTCCGTATGAGTATACCGGCGCTTCTCACAGTTATGAACCGGATTTTATCGTCCACCTCAAGAACGGTGTCAACCTAATTTTGGAAATCAAGGGCTTTGAAACCGAGCAAGACCGTGCCAAACATACCGCTGCTAGACGGTGGGCATCCGCAGTCAGTAACTGGGGAAGGCTTGGAAAATGGGAGTTTTATCCTTGCAAAGACCCTCAACGGATGCGGCACGAATTGGCGTTTTTAGGACGTAGTAGCGGTTCGTAGTAGCGCAATTGATTGCGCGTTTGGGATGGTGATGAATCATCCCGCTACACGGGATCTCGCTACGCTAGAGACCTCACTACAAACCATTACTTTCTTTTTGAAGATTACTTGGGATTCCCTCACGTGATGGGGGCGCCTGTTCATTGGTTAGAAGGAGGAGCCCATGAGAAAATTCTTAAGGCTTGCTACCTGTGTGGCAGTTATTTACTTGGCGATTCTGCCGATAGTCTTTGCACGAGCCATCGTATCAATCCAACCACCGGAGATGAAGTCCCCAGCAGTTGGGAAGCAGTTCACAGTGAATGTGAACATCGCAGGCGGGGTGAATGTCACTGGGTATCAAATCACTGTGAGGTTCGACCCAACGGTGCTTTCGTTGGTCGACTTAGAAAATGCCGATTATCTGCCAGCCGGCGCCTTTGCCGTGCCGCCCGTCCTCACTGATGATAGCGCAACACTTGCGGCGGCCTCTCTGGGTGGCGCATCGAACGGAGACGGCGTCCTCGCAGCCGTCACGTTTGTGGTCGTCAAAGTTAAAAGTTCTACAATCGGGCTTGTAGATGTCGCGCTTTCAGATCCGGAAGTTGTCCAGTTAGACGTAATAACCGCAAATGGTCGGATTGCCGGCCCGGTGGGTGTCAATGAGTTTCCTCTTGCCATCATTGAAGCAGCCCCTGCCAAAGCAGCAGCAGGTAAAGCGGTCGCGTTAAGCGGCGCCGGTTCGGTGGACAGCGGTCGAATCATGAGGTACGTGTGGAATTTTGGCGATGGATCTGGCGTCGGGCAAGGCGATATCGTCGAACATGTTTATGACAAGCCGGGCGAGTATACTGTCACTCTCACCGTTACTGACAATGGTAATCCCCCGCTAACAGATCAAGCGACTCTGTTCATCACAGTGGCTGATGAAGCATTTACTGTCCACCTACAAAGAAAAATGGTCACAACTTGGGGCGGTCTTAAAATCACAAGATAAAAAGAGGTACTAAAACAAAAGGGAGATCAGGGTATGAGACTGATTCAGTTTCACTTGCCAGACAGGCGGATTGGATACATTGATGGTGAGCACGTTGTCGACTTGACCAGTGTCAACGCGGAGTGGACGCAGACCTATTATCTCTTCTTTGAAGCTCGCAGAAGCGGCAAGACCATCAGCGCATACCTTGCCGATATTCCCACTGATAATGCGGATCGTGTGCCGTATGATCAACTGTTAGCTGGGCGTCCGGGGGATGCGAGCGGATGGATTCTGCCTCCACTCGACCACCCAGATCCGGCGCACTGTTCAATTTCTGGAACGGGGCTAACGCATCTGGGAAGTATGGAAGCGCGCGACCAGATGCACACGATTGTCAACGCCGACGAAGCGACGAAGACAGATTCCCAGAAGATGTTTGAGATGGGGTTAAAGGATGGCAAACCGGAGCCCGGCGCGCGTGGGGTTCAACCGGAATGGTTTTACAAAGGGAGCGGCGCAAGTTTGCGGGGACACAACGACTTTCTGGATATACCCGACTTCACAGAAGATGGCGGTGAGGAGCCGGAAATCGTTGGTTGCTACGTGATCGACGACAATGGGATTCCCTGTCGGCTCGGCTTTGCGATCGGCAACGAATGGGCAGACCATCCTATGGAGCGCGTGAACTACCTGTGGCTTGCCCCCTCGAAGATGCGCGTCTGCGCGGTTGGACCGGAGTTGGCAACAGACCAAACGTTCACCGATGTCCGGGGAAGCTGCCGCATCGTGCGGGGAGCAGAGGAAATCTATCATTCCGGGGAGCTCCTCACGGGCGAAGCACACATGAGTCATACGCTTGCCAATCTCGAAGACCATCACTTCAAGTACCCGCACTTTCGGGTGCCTGGCGATGTGCATTTGCATTACTTCGGAACGATGAAACTCTCCTTCCTGGATCGGCCGACCTATCAAACAGGCGATCAGATCGAGATCCGTTTTGATGGAATGGGGGCGCTGCTCGTCAACCATGTCCGTCAGATTCCGATTTCTGAGAAGGCTGTGAGCGTGGAAAAGGGATGAAGTTTATCTCTAAATAAATCGTCATTGACATCTGTTCTAAAATCCCAATATAATTACCGATGGACTTCCGCTTCGATAATGCGAAAGATGAGTTACATTCGAGAAAAGATTAAACGACTTCAAAGGGGGTAGCAAAGATGGAAAGATTGGACCAACCGTCTGCTCCGGCGTCCCGCCGGCTGGCCGGCAAAGTCGCAGCGGTCACCGGGGCCGGACAGGGAATCGGCAGGGCAATCGTCTGCCGATTGACGCAGGAAGGGGCATCGCTTTTCGCCAGCGACATCAAAACAGATCTCCTGGAGAAACTGGAGCACGACGTCAAAGCGACCGGCGCCCAAATCACCACGGAGGTCTTCGATGCCGCCAAAGTGGCTGACGCCGCGCGTTTCGTCCAGGCCGTGGTCGAGCGGTGCGGACGCATCGATATCTTTGTCAACAATGCGGGGGGAATCCGGGCCCAGCCGTTCCCCGATGTCACCGAAGAGACATGGAACTGGACGTTAGACCTGAACCTCAAAGGTCCCTACTTTTACATGCAGGAAGCGGCCAGGCGAATGACGGTGCAAAAAAGTGGCACGATCATCAATTTGGCCTCGGTCGCTGGTATTGCTGGAGGGATGACCTATTCACCGCCTTATGCTGCCAGCAAGGCCGCGATTATTAACCTCACCAAGGTGGCTGCCGCCAAGCTTGCTGAGTTTGGGGTAACAGTAAACGCCGTTGCCCCCGGCATTGTCGACACAGCTTTTAACTGGCGACTTGATGAGGAGATTGGCGTCAATCAGATGGGGCTGACGCCGGGGGAGTTGTTAAACCGTCGGCGTGCGTCTATCCCCATGGGGCGGCTCCAACAACCGGAAGACATCGCCAACGTTGTGGCTTTTTTGGCGAGTGAAGATGCCGCTGAGATGACCGGCGAGACGATTGTGGTTTCCGGTGGTTTGGTGATGCGGTGAACAAGGAAAACCCAGGAGGATTAGATGGTACAGCGTATAGATCATATTGAGCTAATCGTCTCAGACGTCGAGCCGTATGTGCAGCTCTTTAAGCTGGGATTCAAGCTCCTGACCCGGACCTCGCACCATGGCGAATCGGTGGAGTTGCAGCTACCCGGTCCCAATCAACCAATCTTTGAAATCCACCAGGTCAGCGGGGAGGAGAACATCGGCGTCAACCATATCGCCTTTCAGGTGGACGACGCGCACAAAGCTTATGAGACACTTAAGGGCGCTGGGGTGCCCTTTGAGGGGGGACCCACCTTTGTTGAAGCGAGCGGACGGATCGTGGTCAATTTCCGGGATCCCGATGGTTGGCGGCTTCAATTGGCGGATGCAAAAAGAAAAGCGCCTCAGTAGCCACAGTTTGGGGAAGGTAAATTCACTCGTTGCGTTGGGTTGCATCCATCACTTTGCGCCTTGAGATTCAAAGCAAGAATCGTCAAGCGGTTTACGCTTGTTGATCTGATTTTGCTCTCAGCGACACTCTCCTGAATGGCAATTACTTCGTCAAAGTTTTCGATAAACAGATCCACTAGTTTTGGATTGAACGATATTTGTAATTATACTTCAATAGGTCACAAATCATCTTAACGGAGACACGAGGCGGTTTTGAGCCACTCTTGTCCTCTTCGGAACTATACAGGATCGCGTATCTGTCTCTGGAAAGGTAATACCATGAATTTGAACGTTCTACTCATATCCACCTACGAAATGGGACGTCAGCCTTTTGGTTTAGCCTCACCTGCTGCCTGGTTACGTGACGCGGGCGCCCATGTTCGATGTCTCGACCTATCGGTTGAATCTTTCTGCGAAGATGCAGTTACATCCGCAGACCTCATTGCCTTTTATGTGCCGATGCACATGGGGACCCGGATGGCGGTAAGTATGTTAGATGGCGTTCGTCAAATCAACCCCGAGGCACACCTTTGCTTCTACGGACTGTACGCCTCGGAAAGCGAGTCTTATCTACGTTGCTCAGGTGTAGATACGATCCTTGGCGGAGAATTTGAAACAGGTCTGGTAGATTTGGCGAAGCGGCTCTCGAACTCAAATAACGGAAAGACCACGACAGGCACCCAACCGGAAGCCATCGTGTCCCTGGCCCGCCAAAAATTCCTCGTGCCAGATCGCGTGGGGCTGCCAGACCTGACAAAGTACGCGCATTTGGTCACATGTGAAGGGCGGCATCTGACCGCTGGGTACGTGGAAGCCACCCGTGGGTGTAAACATCTCTGTCGTCACTGCCCCATCGTGCCAGTCTACAACGGAAACTTTCGCGTTGTTCAGCGGGAAGTCGTACTGGAAGACATCCGCCAACAGGTCGCCGCTGGTGCACAGCATATCACGTTTGGTGACCCCGATTTCTTTAACGGTGTCAGTCATGCGATCCGATTGGTCACTGCACTTCACGAAGAGCATCCCCATTTGACTTATGATGTGACCATCAAAGTGGAGCACCTTCTCAAACATGCAAAACATCTTAAAACGCTCAAAGAAAGCGGCTGCCTGTTTATTACCTCAGCGGTGGAGTCGTTCGATGAGCACATCCTGACAATATTCGAGAAGCATCATACGGTGCGGGACTTTGAAGCCGTATTGAGCCACTGTAGGCAGGCCGGCTTGTTGCTGGTTCCCACCTTTGTCGCCTTTACACCGTGGACGACCCTTGAGGGCTATCGCACTTTATTATGGGGGGTTGCCCGTCTCGGGCTGGTTGATGAGGTTTCCCCAATCCAATACGCGATCCGCCTCCTGATTCCGCCGGGCTCCAGACTGTTAGAAGTCCCGGAGGTACAGGAGATTGTTGGAAGTCTGGACGAGTCCATGTTGTCCTACACATGGACGAATCCCGATCCACGGATGGATACCCTCCAAAAAGACTTGGAACGCCTGGTCCAAAAGTGTGCGGCTCAACAGCTTCCAAGGCGCGAAACCTTCCAGCAGATTTGGGAGCGGACCCACCAGGAAGTGACTGAATGCTCGGATGCAATTCCCCACCCATTTCTGGCTGATCATCCAAGTTTTGTTCCCTATCTGACAGAGCCATGGTATTGTTGAGCGGAGCCGACTGAGGAGCAGTTTGCTTCTCTATATCTTTGAACCTCCACCAGTCATTAGTCAGATGCTCCAGCGACTGTTGATTTTTGATTTTCCTTTTTGGACAAATCTATAATTACTTACGTAATGCGTATCGCGTATAACATTTCACATTTATGGAGAGGAGTATTCTTTATGTCAGAATATTCGGTTATTGGCAAAAGGCTACCAAGGGTTGATGCACTCGAAAAAGTGACGGGTGCGGCACAGTACGGGGCAGACGTTCAACTGCCTGGTATGCTTCACGGGAAGTTTGTTCGTAGTAAACACCCGCATGCGAAGATCCTTCGCATCGATATGAGTGAAGCCGAAAAACTACCGGGTGTGCGAGCCATTGTGACACAGGAAGATGTTGAGAGTGGTCGAAGGGTCTTTGCTTCGGACAAGGCGCTTTATCTCGGCGAACCGATTGCAGCCGTTGCGGCAACCGATCCGGACATCGCAGAGGAAGCCGCCGACCTCGTTAAGATCGACTACGAAGTGCTGTCCGTCGTTCAGGACGTGACGGCAGCAATTAAGTCCTCTGCACCACGTCTGCACAGCGATGATACGAAAGATGGTCCAACTCGTCGAGCAATTAGAGCCAAACTGAAAAAGCTTGAGGACGACCAATCACAAGAGCACGGTGCAGAGGTCGCAGCGTTAAATGCGCAGTTGGGAGATCTGCAAGACGAGATTTACTACAACATCTCGGCCGAAACACACTCAGCGATTGGCGATGCCGAAAAAGGCTTCGCCGAATCAAATCTTGTCGTCGAAGACACATACATCATTCCGCGCGTCCATCAGACCTACATGGAGCCGCACGTCTCTGTTGCCGATGTCGATTCCACCGGCAAAGTCACGGTGTGGGCAAGCACGCAGGGACCTTTCGCTATCCGATCCGGCATTGCGGGGACGCTTGGTATTTCGCTTAATCAGATTAACGTGATCGCAACAACAATGGGCGGTGGATTTGGTGGACGGTTCGGCGTTGCACTCACGCATGTGCCTGCTGTGCTACTGTCGCAGAAGACGGGGCGCCCGGTGAAGCTCCAGATGAGCCGTGAAGAGGAGTTTATCGATGGCCGTCCGGCGCCGGGGTGCGTAGTTAAGCTGAAGACAGGTGTAACGAATGATGGTCGCATCCTCGCCCGTCAAGCCCTTGCATTCTGGGATTCCGGTTCCGTATCTGGTGCCTCAATCGGTAGTACCATCCGTGTGCGCGGCGTCTATAAAATCCCGCACCTGAAAGTTGATGCGTATGGCGTCTACACAAACAAGTCTGGGACAGCCGCCTATCGCGCGCCGGGCACACCACAGGTGGCCTTCGCCGGCGAATCTCAGCTTGATGACATTGCACGCCAACTTGGCATGGATGCGGTTGAATTCCGACTCAAAAACATGCGTGGAGAGGGCGATCCGATCCCCGGCGGTGGCCAACGGGGCGGATTAAAAGAACCGAAGGTCGGTTATAAGGAAACCCTGAAAGCTGTCGCCGATGCGGTTGATTGGAAGAATCGGATGAAGGGACCGAATCAAGGCTGGGGCGTGGCGATTGGCGATTGGACAAATGGCTGTGGCCCCGGTGGGATGTACGTCTCTATCCACGAAGATGGGAGCGCTCGAATCTTCCACGGCTCGATAGACATCACCGGCACAGATACAGCGCTTGCCCAGATCGTTGCTGAAATTTTGACACTTCCTTATGATAAGGTCGCAATCACTCGCGGCGATACCGACTCCGCGCCTTACGCGACCGGCTCTGGCGGCAGCGTCGTGACTTTTACGATGGGCAACACCGCCAAAATCGCGGCTGAAGATACGTGCAAACGTCTCCTTGAGCTCGCCGCTGAAAGGCTGAACATGTCGATTGATGACCTCGAACTCAAAGACGGAAAGGTATCCACGATTGTCGGTGATCCGCCGAAATCCATCAGACTTGGGGAGTTGGCTGCATACAGCCTGTCAACAACGGGTGGCCCAATCGTTGGCAAAGGTTCATTCGCACGGAAACCGACCACGCCTGCCCTTGCCGCACAAATCGCTAAGGTCGAGGTCGATAAAGAGACCGGCAGAATCAAGGTCCTGAAGATGGCTTCCTCACAGGATGTCGGCTTCGCTATTAACCCGATGTCAGTTGAGGGGCAGATCGAGGGCGGCACAGTGCAAGGCTACGCCTGGGCGACCATGGAGGAGATGCAGTATGACGAGAGCGGTAACGTGAATCCGGGCTTCGTCGATTATCGTGTGCCGACCTCCGCAGATCTTCCCATCGTGGAGTCCATCATCGTTGAAGTTGAGGCGCCCAACGGCCCATTCGGCGCGAAGGGTGTCGGTGAACCACCCATCACGCCGACCCTGGCAGCGATGGCTAACGCGGTTGCCGATGCGGTTGGCGTTCGGATTACCGAACTCCCGATTAAACCGGAAAGGGTTGTCAATGCGCTCCATAATAACGGAAAGTGAGCCACGCACCCCATGAGGTGGCTGTTCTTTTCGGCGGCAATTTCGGTTGGAGCATCTTCAGAACAGAGCTCACGTGGGAACACGTGCCCACTTCGCCGAATTGCTCTGGTGCGCGGACAATTGCAGGACCACTTCCCCCTGGTACAACGATGGGCTGTCATCGTTAAAAGATCGTGACAACAGCGTTGCCAGGTCGTGGAAAAGTAGGGGCGATCGATTCACACGCGTTGTCGCCGTGCACAGTGAACGCGGCGAGGCCCAGTGCTCCGTGCTCTGCTTCGCGAGCATCTCGCTGATGCGGTCCACTATCTCGGTCATTAGCGGCTGACGCTCACGTCCTGTCCCTTCCGGAAAGTAGCCGTGGTCGCGGAAACATAGCTCCAGTCCGTCAACGTCAAACCGGTCCACGATCCCTTTGGCGGCGGTAAACACGTAGTTTCACACCTCGGCAAAGATAAAGTCCATGTGGGTACCGAGCTTCGTGCGAACGCTGCCTGCCTGTTGTTTGATATACCACTGAGGGTTATCGGTAATTCATGCCCAAATCGATCTTCGTCATTTTTATCTTGATATTCATGTCCTTTCCGAATATCTTATCCGCGCGTGATGGAGGATTCGGGGCGCATGTTATCGAAGCCTACCGTCTCAATGAAGACGTACCCCCGCCCAAAATTGATGGAAGATTAGATGACCCTGCTTGGCAGCGAGCACAACCAGTGAACGGGTTTATTCAACTTGTGCCAGATCGAGGGCAGCCCGCCACAGATGATACAGAATTCTATATCGTCTATGACCGACATCATCTCTACGTCGCATTTCGGTGCTATGATGCCTCCCCTGATAAGATCGTCAACCGCCTCGTGTGGCGGGATGGGAGTATCTATGACTCAGATGTGATATCCTTCTTCATGGACCCACATCATGACCATCGCACCGGATATAAGTTTGCCACCACCCCCGGCGGCGTTCAGAGTGATGCGTATCGTTTCGACGATATTCGGTCCGATTCAAGTTGGAGGGGAATCTGGTGGTTAGAAACGGGGATTGATGCACAGGGGTGGGTTGCTGAGTTTAAAATCCCTTTCGCAAATTTCCGCTTCCCGGATAAGCCGGAACAGGTGTGGGGATTCGATGTTGAACGGGTGAGCCGGAGAAAAAATGAAGTCACGGTTTGGAAACAGATGACCCAGGCGGGAAGTATAACGCGGATGTCTGACCTGGGCCATCTGGTGAAACTCAGGAACATTAGAGGAGGCAAACCGTTTGAAATTTCTCCCTATTTCTTAAGAGGGAGTTCTGAAACGCACGATGAATCGCTAGATGGTCAACTGGGAGTAGGACTAGATGTTCAGTACAACCTGACAGCTGCATTAAAGACAAACGTCACCGTTAACCCTGACTTCGCCCAGGTGGAAGCAGACCAACTGGAGATTAACCTGACTCGTTTCCCGACTCGCTTTCCGGAGCGGCGTCCTTTCTTCGTTGAGGGTAACAGTTTTTTTGAAACGCCCCTGGAGCTCTTTTTCAGTCGACGTATCGGCAGCCAGGGGGACATCCTCTGGGGCGGCAAGATGACCGGCAAGGTCGGAGATTATTCCATCGGTCTTCTCGGGAGTCAAATCGGCAGTTTCGACGCCCTGGAGATTGGTCAACAATCGGTGCTCAAAGAGGAGGCGTTGTATTCAGCGGTCCGGTTGAAGAAGGATATCCTTGAGCGCTCAAGCCTTGGGCTTATCTACGTTGATAAGGAGCAAATCGATGATAGGGAGGGAGATGAAAGCTACAGTCGGGTGGGAGGCCTGGATACGGATGTGTTCTTTCTAAAAACCTATCGATTATCGGGACAATATGCGAGGAGCTTTCATCCCGGCCGGGACACAAAAAACGGAGCCTATCTTATGGAACTTGCACAAAGCAATTACCTCTGGAATGCCAGAGTGAGGCTGGAACGGGTTGAGCCCCTATTTGAAACCAATCAGACAGGATTCCTCCGAAAGGAGAGGTATCGCGGCTGGCAACAAATGGATATCATGACGACTTATATTCCCCGATTGGGTCCGCATCGGGCGTCTTTGGAGATTGATAGCAGCGTCTTTCAGAGTCTTTACACTGATGCGTATTTCGCCAATTGGAGAGAGAGTAATCCAAATAGCACGCTTGCTCTAGAGTTTGAGGAGGATCTGATCGCCTGGGATGTCAACATCTCGGCAGATTTTCGTCCCACCGAATCCTTCTGGGATGGCGTCGGCGTGTTTTATCGACGTGGCCGGGAAGTCGAACTGACGGATATATTCACGGCAGACGGATACGGATTTTCCATCGAAACGAACACCGCGCGCCCCATTGCGGTAGGTGTGGATGGAGAGATAGCGGATTTTTTCAATTTCTCAAGACAGGCTGTGGGGAAGCAGCAGCAGCTTTCTTTCTCTAGCGCCATACGGCCTCAGAGCAATTTCGCCATGGAGTTTAAGGGCAGTTACGCCCAAAGCCTCGATCAAACAGATGTCATTGATGGACGTTTTTTCGTCAGCTCTCTGCGCGTCACCTATCTGTTTACCCGCGATCTATTTCTGAGGGTTTTTACGCAAGCCGGATGTGAACGCACCTCCTTCCACGAGATAGAGGCCAATGAGAACTACTTGGTCAGCGCCCTCTTCGGGTGGGAATATAGCCCCAAAAGCCATATTTTCGTTGCGTATAACGAAGATTGGAGGACCGCTGAGGAGGAATTACGGCTGGATAACAGGGTTGTCGTATTCAAGATTTCCTATCTCTGGAATCTCTAACGAATCGAAAAGAAGTTCAACTCCCAGCGTCCCGGGGATGTCGTTGTACACATAAATTTGTTCTTGACATCAATAAACATCTCATGCTGACATTACACGACAGCACATGAATATGAAGGCTACACTTATCTGGTAACGGAGCCAATACGGACCGGAAATGCGTCTGTCGTTTGGGTTGATTGATGATCTCCTGATTGCTAGCTTAGGAGAATCGACGATAAAAAAGGCTATTGATCTCTCTTAGGGCAAATCAGCGGAAAGCCTCGCCAACGACGCAGAATTTGCGGAAGTAATCGCACGTTTCCAGACTAACACCAGTCTGACAGACTGTCAATTCTAGCATTCTTCCAGAATTTCATGAACAACATCGAACCCGGGGCGGGAAAGGATACATTAGGACTCCTGTGAGACAGGTAACTTGACCGTGTCGACATTTCAGAGAAAGTTAAGTGCGTTTATAAAATCTCCGAGTTTCCTTCCCTTTCTTTATTGCCTCTCTTCGTTTCCGTTTCTTTTTTTCAGAAGGCTTTTCATGAAAGCGTCTCCTTCTGATCTCCTTGAAAAGACCTTCCTTCTGGAGTCGACGTTTTAAGGCTTGAAGTGCTTTTTCGACATTATTATCGTAAACTTTTATCTCCAACTGGTTCTCCTTCTGTCGTCAAATGAGTAGCTATTATTAACTTCGGATATAAATTATACTTCACGTCGCCGGAAATTCAGCTTCCCGGACGAGCACTGCTAGCTCGTTCCTGCTTCCACGATGAACAAATCCCTAGCAAAGCGAGATTCGGTGAAGCGGGGCTGGCAGCATCCACTACGACTGGATCGTGTTTCTAATTTAACATTGTGGAGTTACTTAAAGTTGTTTGGACAACCTTTCGGTGAGTCGCATCAGAGCCGGTGAGCGATCCAATTTGTCCAATTGCACATTGATGATGGTAAAACTCTCCGTATGCCCCAACGCTTCCTTGAGTGCGGCATCCAGCTCACCTTCGGTTTGAACGACGAAGCCCTTGCCTGTGCCTAGCACCGCTGACAGGTGGCTGTAACGCCACTCCCCGATGTCGTTGAACGCTCCTTCGTGCAGATGCCTTTCCGTGCTGTAGCCATCGTTATTCAACACGATGACAATGGGATTGAGCCCGTAACGGACGCTGGTGGAGAGTTCCATCCCGGTCATCTGAAACGCGCCATCCCCGACGATGACCAGCGGTCTTCGATCAGAATGACCGAGTTGCGCGCCGATGGATGCCGGCACGGCGAACCCCATTGAGGCGTAATACGCCGGACTCAAAAAGTCGGTGCGCTGGTGCATTCTAAGATCAATCGCACCAAAAAGGCTATCGCCGATGTCTGCAATGACCATCATCTCGTCGGTAATGAACGCATTCAATCGCTCGAACATCCGAGACACTGTGATCGGCGTATCCGGATGAACAGCAACCGACTCAGTGAACGGCTCGAGCCAATCTAGCACCGGCGGGCAGCGTTTACGAATCGGGGCATTGAGGAGGGAATCTAGGAAATCGCTGAAAGTGACATCTTCATAAGTGTGATACTTGATGGCAATCTTTTCTGATGTGGCGTAGAGATAGCGTCGCTGGTCGAGATTGGCAGTGTAAATGCCGAGGTTCATATCTGTCATAAACGCGCCGAGAATAATCGCGCAGTCGGAACTTTCAACACATTGACGCACCTCCTCACGGCCCATTGCGCCTTCATAAATCCCCAGGTAAAGAGGGTGTTCTTCTTGAATGACCGATTTGCCCAGCAGCGTGGCTGCTACGGGAATGTTCGTTGATTCGATCAACTTCAGCAACTTATCTTGAAATCCAAATCGGTGGAGTTCGACACCCGCCAGGATGACGGGACTCTCACTTTCGTTGATGAACTCCACCGTCTCCTCAACGCTAGCACGAAGCACGTCCGGATCGCTCAACAGGTCACGAACAGTTGGGCGATGGTGCGGTTGTCCCTGCACATCAACCATATCGCGGGGGAGTTCGATATACCCCGGCCTTTTATAGCGATAGGCCGCATCAAACACCCGATCGATTTCACTGAAGGCAGTAATCGGATCGTCGAGCAGTGTGCTCGCTGCCGTGATTTGTTCGTAAATCCGCTTCTGTGTGAGGAAATCCCGCACCTTATGATGCAACAGTGGGTCTTTTTCCCGCTCTTTCATTCCCGGACCACCACTAATCACGAGCACGGGTGATTTCTCGGCATAAGCCCCCGCTATGGAATTGGTCATCGATAAGCCACCGACACAGTAGGTGATGCAAGCTGCCCCCATCCCGTTGACACGGGCGTAGGCGTCCGCTGCATATCCCGCGGCGTCCTCCCGTGTCATGCCAATATGTTGAATAGGGCTCTGCTCGATTAGATGATAAAACCGCAGCACGTAATCCCCCGGAATACCGAAAATATGTTTGATGTTATACGTCTGCAACTTTTCCAGCAGATATTCGCCAATCGTCGCAGATGTTTGAATCTGTTTTGTTGTCGCAACAGGTTGGTCTTTCATCATTGATACTTGCTTTCGGTCCGGTGTCCTCGAACCCTTTCACAGATTGGATTTCTCATTTCTGGCATTCGTTTAACACCGCTTCCGCGAATCATGTCAGAGGGCTGTCAGAGGAAGTGGGATGGGAAAGTGAAGAGGTACCTTCGATTGGGCCATCTTCCGGTTCTCGGCGCTGATTTTCTTGGTGGCGGATGGCGGTAGCTATAATTCCTGCCGCTTGTTCAGTGTGCATTGAACCGGTATTTAGCACAAGGTCATAGTGCATTGCATCCGTCCAATCTGCATCATAGTACTGTTTGATGTAGTGAGCCCGTTGTTTGTAGATTGTTTCAATGCCTTTCGAGGCTTTCGGATGCGTGATGCCTTCCTCGTCCATAATCTGTTTGATGCGGTCTTCAATGGGCGCAATAAAACGGACATGAAGTGTATTCGGCTTCCCGGCAAGAATCATCTGGCTGCCACGTCCGACGATGACGACATTATCACGCTTCCACAGTTTTTCGATGACATGCTGGAAAAACGCGAGAACTTCTTCCCTCGTTGGAATCGGCTCATCCGCAATCGATAGCTGTCTCTCAACGGGATAGTATTCCATGAGAAACTCTGATGGGTAATAATAAGACGGTAACTCAAGGTATCTCGAAAAGTCCGGCAGAAAGAGTTTTTTCAGGAAACCACGAAGTCCGTGCTCATCCCTCTCGTCGTACCGACTGATCTGTTCTTCCGTCATGTTGGCGGCGCGTGCTACCTCCGCGAGGATATCTTTATCAAAATAGCTATACCCTAAGTCTTGGGCAACCCGTTGGGCGATTTGCTCGCCACGGCTTCCGTATTCTCTGGAAATTGTGATGACTGCCATAAGCGTTCTCCTCCTTGTGTCTGAGAGGGTATGAGACAAGCACCCTCCCACGAAAATGAGCGAATGGCACATAATAACCTTTGGTGCTAGTTTTGGAATGTGGATTCAATAACGACGGGCATAAAGTCCTGGACTACGGAGAATCGTGTCGTGGCCGAGTCCCTTGTGGGCGTTGAGTTTGGTACGAACAAGCACCATTAGTTAATACCAGTTCTAAATTAAAATCCGACATAACTTTGTAGGGACCATCCCCCCGATAAAACCGGAATTTCGCTTTGGTCAACCTTTGGTCTCCCATCATTGAGCGGGTGTTTGCATCCCACACAGCGGGGCACAAGTGCCTGCCCCTGCAGTTCATGCAGCCTCTTAAAATCGAACCGGTATAAGAAGTCATCGCTCTCTCTCATTCGCCCGGTGATTTTAACAATTCGAGCGCAGCATCCTCGTCCGTGATGAGGACATCAACGAAATGCTTCGTTTAGAGCAGCCCGAATACAGGTAACCTTCTCTTTTCCCCCAGGACTGCTGAATTATCTTTAACCATCACAGCGTCACGCAAACTAAACCGATTCATAAGGGTAATCTCCATGTTTCGGATATGACTCACCTTGATGCGAACCTCTACTAAACCATAGCGCCGTGCTGCTCGGATGAAGCGGGAAACCTTGCTTGTAGATAAGCCGAGTTCTGCTGCAATTTTTGCCTGAGGCTGGTTATCTTCATAAAAAATTTTGCACAACGAATCATCAGTTTGAATCCATCTTCTTGATTATACTAAATCACCTTGTCACGAGGGTTGAAATAAATTGCATCAATTGATATGACAGATAATTACCTGATAATGCTATCACGATTTGAAATGTATGTCAAATCATTTGCAAATTTTTCCGCCCAACATTTTTGCTTGACACACCGCCGGAAAACCGTATAATTGAAACCGTAGTCAGCTATAAGTCGGTAAAATTAACGATTTCACACCAAAAGAGTGAGGAGAAACGTCGAAGGCGATAAGATGGCCGCCCGCTGGACAGGTTGCGGCACACACAAAGGGGAGCTATACCGCCACAGATCATAAGTGACATTGCTGCTACTTTGCATCTGGTATCATGAATCATGTATTGGTGCAAGATGCCAGATTCAGGATGCAAAAGCGTCATTTATCACCGTTTGCAGTATAATGGGCAGCTCCCCGACCAACAAACCTATGGCGGGGACAGGATCACTATCGACCGCATTGCTGGCGGGAAAAGCGTGGAAAGTTGGGTCGGATATGACCTGATGGGTATAATGCAACAGCTCGGCGTGATTCCCGCGCCAGGGTAGGTTGAAGAGTAATCCCCATTCTCGGGCTATCCATCAGGCATACTGAATCCGGAGTGCAGGGCAAGTTCTCCACTCCAACTCTTGGTTCTCATTCATTGCTTCGTTGAGTCCTGCTCAAACGGTCAAGCTGAGCTCCTCCATAATCTGATAGACTTTCGATTCTGTGGTTGACTTCTTCTGAATGTACAGATAAACAGGACTTAGTGGATTCTTTTTCAGCGTAAAAGTAATGTCATCCATGGTTGCTTCCCCTTACCCGATTCTCAAAAGGGAGTGACTTCGGATAATATCATTATATCACCTGTCTCAACAGGCATCAACGCAAAAGAGCGTTGACTAGAAATTTCCAAAATGAGTTGACATGAAAATAGATCCAATCACCCTCGCCGTGATTCGTGGCAGCTTGGAGCAGATCGCCGACGAGATGGACGCCACCTTGGAGCGGATGGCGTTTTCACCGGTGATCTCCGATGGGTTTGACCGAGCCAGCGGCATCTACGACAAAACCAATGGTGAGGTTATCATGCAGGGCCCGCGCGGCCTCCCGAGTTTCATTTACGTCATGGAGTTCACCACCCGTACCGTGATTGAGCAGATTGAGGACATAGCGCCGGGAGACATCTACATCATGAACGACCCCTATTTGGGTGGCACTCACCTGATGGATGTGAAGATGGTCAAGCCCGTTTTCTACAAGGGAAAACTGACTGCTTTTCTCGCCAACAGTGGTCACTGGCCCGACATCGGGGGACGGGTCCCCGGTGGATTCTCAAGCAAAGCCACAGAGATCTATCAAGAAGGACTTCGCCTCCCTCCGATACGGATTTTGGATCGGGGGAAGTTGAACAAAGAAGTCCTCGACATCATCCTGCACAACGTGCGAGTGCCGGATGAACGGCAGGGAGACATCATCGCCCAGGTGACCGCCCTCAACCTCGGTGCCGATCGCTTGACCCGGGTCCTTGACCGCTACGGGGAGGAGACGGTTTTTGCCGCTATCGCAGAACTGAAAGCCCGTTCGGAACAGTTGATACGGTGCCATATTGAGACCATTCCGGACGGAAAGTATGTGTTTGAAGACCATATTGACAGCGATGGGGTGGAATGGAAGCCGCTCACCATCCATATAGAGATGGAAGTGAAAGGCAGCGATGTACACATTGATTTCTCCAGGAGCAGCCCGCCCTGTAAGGGACCGCTCAACAGCGTCCTCAGCACCACGATCGCTGGAGTCTACATCGCCTTTAAGCACGTCTTCCCTGATGTCCCCATCAATGCGGGCTGTTTTGCGCCCTTCTCTTTCAATCTTCCTGCGACAACCTTTATCAACGCCCAGCATCCACGTCCCGTATCCGGGTGCGCCTCCGAGGTTTGTCAACGTATCATTGATGTGGTGTTGGGTGCGCTCAGTCAGGCTATTCCGGAAAAGAGCTACGCTGCCCCGATGGGGACGGTGACAAATCTTTCCGTGGGTGGAGAGGATCCGGAGAAGGGATATTACGTCTTTTACTCTTTTATCGGCGGTGGGTACGGGGGAAATTATCTCACCGACGGGCTGATCAACGGCAATCCGACCATTGCCCTTGCCCGAACTCAAGCCCTGGAGATCTTTGAGTCCCGCTACCCTGTCCTTTTTACCCGTTACACCATCCGGGAGGGGTCGGGCGGGGCTGGGATGCGTCGCGGCGGTCTTGGTGTGATTTTTGAGTTTCAGATTCGGCGAGGTGAGGCGAGCGCTTCGATGCTTGGGGAGCGGGGCCGTTTTGCACCCTTCGGCATTCTGGGAGGAAAATCCGCCAAACCGGCAAAACACACTTTCATTCTCCGGGGAAAGGACTACTGTCCGCCTCATATCTCCAAAGACGAAGGCGTCCCCATGCAGGCGGGGGATGTGCTGCGGCTGGAGACGCCGGGCGGCGGGGGATATGGCGCTCCCTTGGATCGCCCGCCGGAGCTGGTCTCACAGGATGTCAAACGTGGATACTACGACCGGGGAACCGCAGAACGAGAATACGGCGTCCTGATTAAGGGAGATGACTGGGAAGTCGATGCCGAAGGAACCGCGCAACTGCGGGCATCTCTTCGCGCTTAATTTTGCTGAGAGGTGTGAACAATGTCAGTTGCTGTTAAACTGCCGATTAGTGACCGATATTGCTTTAACCCAAGGCAGGACATGTGGGGTGAACCCACAAGAACAGGCATCCCGCATGAATATATTGACTATTTTTCTTTTGCCTTTATAGCTTACCACTGTTATCATAATAGTGATTACAACATAGACAAGGACAATTGACCGTACGTAGTGTTGATTGGCTGGATTGTATAATTTGGTGCTGATGGCTTGACCACTTCAATGGCAAATCGGTATTAGATAAACGAGGAACGCGATGAAAAATTTCAAAACAATCTCTTTGATGAACCTTATCTTCCTGATACTGCCAATCTTCACGGGTTGCAATATGACCAAACTCACCGTCAACCAAACCGTTAAGGTTTTCGCCGAGGCGTCCCAAACTTTCGACAAGGAGACAGATCTTGTGTTGGCAGATGCGGGTATCATGTCAAACCTCAAGATATTTGAGGGGCTGCTAGAGATCGCGCCGGATAACGAGGAACTACTAACCCTGACGGCGAGGTCTTTCGCGCTGTATGCCTTCGCGTTTGTTGAGGATAAGATGGAAAGCGCGGCAGCAGCAGGGGACTTCGAGACAGAAGCTGAAATGCGAGCGCGCGCAATCGATTATTACGGGCGAGGCAAACGATACGGACTAAAGCTCCTATCGAAGGCGAATAAGGTGTTTCCCCAAGTGCTTAATGAAGATACGGAAGCGCTGGAATCCGCGTTAAAGAAACTGAAGAAAAAACACCTCCCCGGGCTCTTCTGGGCAGCTTACACTTGGGGAGGCTTGATCAACTTACAGCAAGATGATCCGATGCAGGTCGTCGATCTCGCGAAAGTCGAATTAATGATGAAGCGCGTAATTGAGATGGATGAGGCATTCTTTTTGGGTAGTGCGCACATGTTTTATGGGGTTTACTATGGGAGCCGCTCACCACAGCTTGGCGGGGAACCTGAGAAGGCAAAGATGCATCTGCAGAAGGTGGATGCAATCAATGGTGACAAATTTCTCCTCAGCAAGCTGTTCCTCGCCCTTCACTATGCTTATCCGACTCAAGATCGCGATCTCTACCAAAGGACATTGCAGGGAATTATTGACGCCCCCATTGACATTTTTCCCGAACAGCGGATCGTGACTGCTGTTGCTAAAGCCCGTGCCAAACGTTGGCTTGCTCAAATCGATAATCTTTTCGATGAAGAATAATCCGCAGATTTTTGAGTGAAGGGACTTACTTTTTCTCAAGCGCTATGCCAAATCAGGACAGATATTGAACATATTTCGATGAGGCGTGGAAGAAAGTCATAGAACGCTTTTTCCCGGATCTCTTACGCTTCTTTATGCCTCAACTTTATGCGGATGTCGATTTCTCCAAACCGATTGTCTTCCTCGATAAGGAGATAGAGCGACTTGGCATGCAGAGCGTTAAAGGAGCGAGGTTTGTTGATAAGCTGGTAAAAGCCCACCTCACGAATGGGAACGAGCAATGGATTCTGATTCATATTGAAGTGTAAAGCGATCCGGACAGAGAATTCTCAATCCGGATGTTTCGCTACTTCTACCGAATTTTCGACCGGCACGGCAAGCCAACGAAAAACTCCTTCTTGCCTATCCACAAAGCGGATCACGAGAGGAGGCAATGGATCAGCTTCAAAAGATGCTCAATCGAGAGGCATCGCCGAATGGCTACAACACCGCTGGAATGATGTACTATCTAAAGTCAGACGATCGACAAAGCCATTGACGTTCCAAAGAGCGCTTCAGATCAACCCTCGTTATCAGCCCCAAAAATAATCTGCACCAACTCTATCGTGAGCAGGGGATCGCTGCATTAGCAGATGAAACTTATCCGAAAGCAATTTCGTTTTTTTTACAGGCGCTCAAGTTCAATCCGACAGATTCTACACTGTATAATCTGACAGGCAAGGTGTATGCAAGAAGCGGGGACCACCAACTCCACATTCGGCGTGGGAATGATTTGCTAAATCGGAAGAAATATACGTCCGCGCTGAAGGCGTTGCCGGCTTTTGAGGCCGCCCTCGCGGATGACCTACAGGACAAAGTGGCTTACCAAAATCTCCTGAGTATTGAGTCACGATTTGACGCACAGCTTAATCGCGCCGATGATTCCTAGACGGTGAAAGATAACCTCGCGCTGATGCGAAACAGCCTCGTGCTTTGCCTCATTGGTCGCGGTGAACACCTCAACACGAAAGCCAAATACCGCTCTGCATTAGATCTCGACCCAGAAGAACCGTCGGTTAAAGTATCGCTAATCAACACTGCCATTTGTCTTGCGCAAGCGTTCCAGAAAAAAAATGGCCCAAAAATATGAAGGAGGTAATCCGGTGGATTCAGGAGCAAGCCCCCGACAATTCAGTAGCCAAAAAGTTGCTTGAGGAAGTGCCGTAATTCTCCTGAGTAACTCATCAGATCTTGTCTTTGGTCCACCGTAATGATATGCTCAAAAAAGCATCGTTCACTCTATTTCTTCTACTGTCTATTGTTGTCAGTACTTGTATAATTTCACAGATGCCTGCGGATGCCGCGTTCACAGCGGCACTTGCGCTTGTCGATCAGGGAAACTACGTTCAGGCAGCCCAGCGTTTAGAATCTTTGCTCCAAACGAAGACTGGAAAGGCGCATCCAGAGAAACAGGAAATCCATCACGTCCTCGCCTACTGTTATGAGAAGCAGAAAAAATGGGAGGAAGCAATTGAACATTATAAAGAAGCAGTTTCGTCCTCCTATAACCTGGCAGATTATGTCATTTACCGCTTGGCAAGATCGTATGGACACATGAAAGATTATCCAAACGCCGTGATCTGGTATCAGCATTTGGTCGATGCACATCCGCAGAGTTTTCATCTCGCTAGAGCAAAGTATGAGATTGCCAAAGCCCATCAGCAGCAAGGTAATTACGCCAAGGCACTGCAAGACTTTGCGGCGCTCATTGCCCAGCCACAAAATGGTTATGTCAGGCAGGCAACCTATGAGGCCGCAAAGGCTTATGAGGGAATGAGTAACTGGAAGGAAGCCCAACTCACCTACCAACGGTTAATCAATGCAAACGATGCTGATAAGATTGCGAAGAACGCGCTTAAGGGCATCCAAAGACTCACCAAAGAACATACAGAACTACAAATCACTCGCAGTCAACACATGACGCATGGCATGGTGCTTTATAATGACGGCAAGCTGAAAGATGCTCGCGCAAAATTTCGTAAAGCCGTCGCAGGCTATAAAGACAAACTGACAGGACGTGCGATCTACTATATTGGCCGTTCATACTACCGCCAGCGGAAATATGACCTAGCAGTCAAGGAATACAACAAAATCGTCTCTCTTTACCCGGCGAGTGGTTATCTCACACGCGCGCTTTACCAAACGACACTTTGCTATCGTCGTAAGGGACAACCTGACCTTGCTCAGAAACATCTGAAGGTTTTTATCAAAACCTACGATTGGAGCGCATTAGCGGATAATGCAATGTATGATCTCGGTTGGGTGCAAGAGAACCAGAAGCAGTATGATGAAGCAATTGCTTCCTACCGTCGCTTGATGCGCGAATACCGCCGAAACGACCTATTGCCTCAAGCTTACTGGCGGATCGGTTGGATTCAGTTTAAGAATAAGCGATATGCGGAGAGCATTGAAACCTTCGGTCTCTTGATGAAACTTTTTCCGAGGGATAGCCTTGCCATGGCGGCGCACTTCTGGATGGCAAAAAGTCATGAACGCCAGAATCAGTGGGAAGTTGCGCAAAACATATATGGTGAAATTGTGGAAGCCAATTACTGGTACTACAGCAGCCGGGCAAAGGAACAGCTCAAGCGTCGCACCTCAAAAAAGCAGGCAGGCACGACACCAGTGGCTCTGAATCACCCCCGCGCCCGCGTCATTTCTGACAGTCCGATCTGGAAAGACATTGGATCAAAGAAAACACCCCGTGTGGAAAAATTGATGCGTCTCAAAATCTTTGAGGATGCGCTTACTGAACTCAAGGGGACCGTCAAACACGATCGATCAAACCTTCGAGATGATTATTACAACCTCGTCGTCTGCTACCAGAAACTCAAAAAATTTCAGCAGGCTTGCCAGTATGCGGATAGGCTGTCACAAATCCAATCCTTGCGCGATGAAAACCAGGCGATTCCAGTAAAACTCTACCAGCTCCTGTACCCTGTTTACTTTACGGATCTCGTAGGCAAGCATTCAAAGAAGTATGAGATTGACCCACTGTTTGTGGCTTCGATGATTCGTGAGGAAAGCCGCTACAATGCAGAGATCATTTCCAGCGCGGGTGCAGTGGGCTTGATGCAGATTATGCCGGCAACAGGACGTGATCTTGCGCGTCGTCTCAAAATTCGTCGATTTCACCGGGGCATGCTCTTTAATCCAGACATCAACATCCGGATGGGAACGTGGTACATGAAGGATCTGATGAACCGGTTTGAAAACAACCACGCGCTCGTCGCAGGAGCGTACAATGGCGGTCCCGGCCGCATGCAGCGATGGTTAGATGCAAAGAAAATCTCTGATCTGGATGAGTTCATCGAAGATATTGGGCTGACCCAAACGCGCCGTCACATCAAAAAAGTCCTCGATAGCTATGCCATCTATCAGGAACTTTACCCAAAACCGAAGTCATCCGCCGCAGAAAAATCACAGCAAACTGGTAGTTGAATCCCATCCATGATAGAAGTTGCGCAGTTGATTACCATGAGTCTACGATTATCTGCATCTTGCATCTCGTATCTTGATCAGGATTCATGATGCAGGTATCATACAGTATGGAGTTCGTAACCGACACAAATAGAAAAGGATAATTCCATGAAACACACAATCGGCTGTACAACCCGTCCTTATGGTTCGCTCACATTCGCAGAAGCGTGCGAACACATCGCGGCTGCCGGATATACCGATGTCGCAGTCTTCACCAACGCCGGTCAGGTCCCTGTGAGGGCTGATAGCACGAGAGCGGAAATCGTTGCAACCCGCGAAGTCGCCGGCGATGTTGGGCTGATCCCCTCAATGCTGATCGGCGGCACGAAATTGAATCTTGGCTTGGAAGCCGCCATCGAAGATTATAAGCAGCTCATCGACAACGCCGCCGCACTCGGTACAAAGTGGCTGCTCGATTGCGGCACGGGAAATGAGGCGCACTACGCGGACTACTTCGAGTTGATGCGTCAAGTGGCGCCACACGCGGGGGAAGCAGGCGTCAATATCACGATGAAACCGCATGGCGGAATTAGCCTCACCGTCCAGGACCTCATTGAGGCTGATGATGAGGTGAATCACCCTGCGTTTGGGCTCTGCTACGATCCGGGCAACATTATCTACTACACCAAAGGCGACCTTCGCCCTGAAACCGATGTGGCCGCCGTTGCACCGAAAGTGACGACGACGATTATCAAGGATTGCGTGGTCGAAGACGGGGCACCTGATGTGATGGTCACGCCGGGCGAAGGGCTGGTGGATTTTGAGAAGGTGCTTGGCGGGCTTGTCGCCGGTGGATTTGACGGGCCATTATATGTCGAATGCGTTGGCGGGAAAGCCGTGGACGAAATCAACGCAAACGTTGAATCGACGCTGAAATTTGTAAGTAATATTTTGGCGTAAAACGTAATGGTTTATCGGAGATTTTTGTTCTGAGAGATGTATTGAATAGGGACAGTGTGCATCAAAAATTATGGGGTTTTCAGTTCTCATCGTCACCGAAGTCTCCTCACCCAAGTCTGGATAAAGCGTATTGATCAAGAATTGGTATAAGAAATCACCCGAACTTTCGTGCCATGCGTCATCGCTTCCTCAATGGCAAGGCACGTTTCAACAGTGGCAATCCCTTTGGACAACGGACAAACCGACTCTCCATCCCCCAGGATACTATCGACGAAGTTTTCCATTTCATATTGCCATTCGGGTGAACCCCGCCCATGCAGCAGCGTTGTCTTCAACCGATCCGGATTCCATTCCGCTGATTTGTGCAGATAGCCGTGCAGAATCTCCTCCTCCCACCAACAGACAATCGTCCCCGCATGTCCATAGACGGACAACGATATGATGTATGGACACACCACCGATGCGCTGCTAAACACTTTCCCCATCGCACCATTTTTGAACTTCAGGATGGCGATTCGCGCATGTTCTGTATAATCCCCTGATACTTCCTCAACATCGCCGGCGATCCAACGCAGCAAATCCACAGAATGATATGCAATGCCGAGTCGAACTTGCGCACGCGGGCTGCGCCCCCATGTCAGATGGCTTGGATATTCATTCGGATCTGGCTTATGGGCGTAGTTGGACGAAAGGTAGAAGACATCGCCGATTTCACCGCGGGCAGTGATCTTCCTGGCATGCGCGTATGTGGGCCAAGAGCGGCAGATGTGTCCGGTGGCTGCCTTCTGATTTGGGTGTTCAAACAGGGCAATGCGGAGGGCTTGGCACTCCTCAATCGTGAGGCAGGCTGGCGTTTCGCCGATCACATGCTTCCCGGCTTGCAGGCATGTAAGTAGTTGTTCGGCATGCAGGTAGTGCGGCGTGCAAAGATCGAATGCGTCGATCTCGTCATCCTTCAAGGCTTCGTCGAATGAGCGGTAGATCTTTGGAACACTCCACATTTCCGCCTTCGCCTTTGAGGCATCGGAATGCGCGACGACAGCAAGAACCGTCGCTTTTTCAGGAATGGCTTGATAACCGTTAAAATGGTTCGTACCGGTCCAGCCTGTACCGACCAGGCAGACTTTGACTTTTTCCATCGTAATCTCCTTTTTTTGATCCCAAGCTCTTTATGAGAACGGGATGCTTATACATCTAGACAGCCTCTATTGGGTATGGTAAAATATTAGTATTGCCAAAGAAGCATTTTTCGCTTTAGCGATCTTTTGAAATGCTTCATTCGGAATGATAATCCCCGGAAGCCCTCTATGAAAGAAATTCAGTGGCATACGCACGGATTTCCCATTGCGCTTTCCACGCTGTTGATTTGGTTGGTTGCTGTTTTTTGCTCGCAGGCAATCAGCGATGCGGCGCTGCCCCTTGATGAAATTATACTGCCGCCGGGCTTTCAAATTAGCGTCTATGCGGAAAACGTCCCCGGTGCGCGTTCGATGAACCGGAGCCCCAATGGAACGCTGTTTGTTGGAACGAGGGGTACGGGAAAAGTCTACGCAGTTTTAGAGCACGATGAGGACAACAAAGCCGATGAGGTGATTACGCTCGCACAGGGATTGAATACACCCAATGGCGTTGCCTTCCACGATGGCGTGCTCTATGTGGCTGAGGTCAATCGTGTGCTGCGATACGACAATATCGAAGCCAATCTGCACAACCCGCCTGCACCTGTTGTGGTCAATAATAGTTTTCCGCGGGATGCGCATCACGGCTGGAAGTTTATCCGCTTCGGTCCAGATGGGATGCTCTACGTTCCGGTGGGCGCACCGTGTAACGTCTGCAAGCGCGATGACCAACGCTATGCAACGATCATGCGGATGAAACCTGATGGCGCCGGCCTGGAAATCTTTGCTCATGGGGTACGTAACTCCGTTGGTTTTGATTGGCATCCGGAGACCCAGGAGCTCTGGTTCACCGACAACGGGCGTGATCTGATGGGCGACAATCTTCCCCCCGACGAACTGAATCGTGTAGCAGAGAAAGGACTACACTTCGGCTTCCCCTATTGTCACGGCGGGGATATTCTTGACCCACGCTTCGGTCAGCAACACAAGTGTGAGGAGTTTACGCCACCGGCAATGAAATTGGGACCGCATGTGGCGTCGCTCGGCATGCGCTTTTACACCGGTTCAATGTTCCCCGAAGAATACCACAACCACATCTTCATCGCCGAGCACGGTTCGTGGAATCGTACTGTGCCGATTGGCTATCGTGTGACCCTTGTGCGGCTGAAAGGGGATAAAGCGGTGTCCTATGAAGTCTTTGCGGAGGGTTGGCTGCGAGAGAACGGTCAGGCGTGGGGGCGTCCCGTGGATCTGCTCGTGATGGCCGATGGCGCGCTCCTCGTCTCCGATGACCGCGTGGGCGCAATTTACCGCATCAGCAAGTCTGCCGCCGTCCCGGTCAATCCGGAAGGGAAGCAACAAGTCTTGTTGGGGGAAATCAAGCGGAATGCGCTGTTTCAAAACTACCCTAACCCCTTTAATCCAGAAACGTGGATTCCCTTCCAACTGGCGGAAAAGGCGTATGTTCGCATCCGCATCTACGACGCTTCAGGACATCTTGTGCGCGAATTAGACCTTGGTGAACAGCCTAAGGGTAACTACCGGGAGCAGCAAAAAGCGGCTCACTGGGACGGGCGAGATCGCTTCGGCGAGTTTGTCAGCAGCGGTATCTATTTCTACACTTTGGAAGCCGGTGATTTCCGCGCTACGCGGCGAATGAGTGTGGTGCGATAGGCGTAGAATATGTCCGATTCTCGGACAAGCACTGCCAGCTTGTTCCCTCGTTAATGTCAACAGTAGTAGGAGTTACGCACTTCATATTCAGCGAGTCCCTCTACGCCTACATCTTGAATCTTGAATCCCGCTACAGATGCAGAATTCACGTGTAATCTGTTGTATTTGCTCGGAGGTAAAGCAGATTTTGTGGATTTTTTGACACTGCTAGAAAACAGAATCCCCGAAATCCTATCTCCGTTCTATAATTCTCACCATCCGTAATCAAAAAGTGAAAGAATTTCCACCCCAAAATTGATGGAGGCTAATTATGAAGATAAACAAGAGGACAAGCTGGAAAATTACAGCATTATTTGCTGTGTGCGTGACTTCAAGTGTGATGTTTCTCAACAGTTGTGCGGTAATTGAGGGACTGAGTTTCTCAAGGGAAAAAAGGATGAGGAAGTTGAAATCCCATCCAACGGCGAGAATACGATTCAGCTCCCGCTCTTCTTACGTTTTGTAGACCTTTACCAGGGAATTCAGAGTCTACGAAATCAGGATGAATCGACGTACGAAATGAACTGTGGTTTCTCGTTTAATCTACCGGTTCTGGGGGCTGTGCGCGTGCCGGTCAGTAAGGATGGGAAATTTCCTTCGCTCAAGCTCCCAACAGTGAATGTGGACGCACTTAAACTCACACATCTGGAGTTCACGGGGACGGACCTAAAACTCGGTGTACGGCTAAAGAATCCCAACGCTTTGTCAATGATCCTTGATCGTTTCCAGTATCAGTTTGAAATCAATGGAAACTGCTGGGTTGTTGGGGAAGCCAAAGAGAAAACACAGGTTGCGGAAAAAGGCGAAGGTCTGATTGAAATTCCGATCCCCCTTAATTTTCTTGAGATGGGGAAATCGGTTCCTCAGTTGCTCAGGGGTGGCAAAAACTTAGACTATCAATTTAGAGGCAGTCTTGATCTGACGACTTCACTTCCCCTTTTGGGCAAGGTGACTCTGCCTTTTGATCGTTTGGGAAAGATCAAAGCGCTTCGGAAGTGAATTACCAGTATGTCAGCGTGAACAAAAATTGTTGACCCTTTCCTTCAAAAACAAGTTTTGGGCCCGATTAGCAATTGACCTTAACCTCATCGTCTTCAACGAGGACTTGGTAGGATCGGACGCGAAGTCTGGCATCCGTCTGGCATTCACCGCTTTTGAGGTCATAAGCATAGCTGTGAACGGGACAGATCGCCAGTCCGTTTCTTACACGTCCTCTACCAAGCGGCCCCAGCGCGTGGGCACATGTATTGTCAAGGGCATAGAAATTCTCCCCATCAACATTAAAAACCGCAATCCGTTTCCCTTTGACGGTAAATGCTTTCCCCCGTCCTTCCTTAATATCCGATGTTTTTGCGACAGTCACATAAGATGGCATTTGTTCTCCTTCCTCTTGCGCAAAACGTGAAACGTGATGCATATTGCGAAAGTATCCCCATGAGCTTTTGAACTCATGAATTCATTCCTTGACACTGCCCAACGTGATGCCTTGCACAAATTCACGCTGCATGGCTAAAAAGAGAATGATAATCGGCATGAGCGACAGGAGCGTTCCCGCCATCAGCATGCCGTATTCCTGCCGATAAACGCCAACCAGGTTGGCTAAACCGAGTGGTAGAGTGTATTTCGATTCATCGCGCAAAATGATCAGGGGCCACAAATAGCTGTTCCACGATCCGAGGAACGCGTAGATCGTCAGTGCACCAAGCGCGGGCTTGATAATGGGAAGGATGATCCGCCAGTAGATACCGAACTCCGAGCAGTCGTCAATCCGAGCCGCGTCAATCAGGTCAGACGGGATGCCAACGATAAACTGACGCATCAGGAAAATCCCAAACGCCCCGACGGAAAACGGGATAATAATCGCTTTGTAGCTATCGAGCCAGCGAATTTTGTACATCATGCCAAACAGCGGAACCAGCAAAACCTGAAAAGGGATCATCATCAACGCCAACAGAATGCCGAACAGGATCTTTTGTCCACGAAAACGGTACTTCGCAAAGGCGTAACCGGCAAGTGAACAGAAAAACAGGGTCAGCAGCGTCGACGCGGTGGAGATGAATATACTGTTGATGAAGTATCGACTATACGGCGCCGCCTCCCACAGACGACGGTAGTTATAGGTGAACTTATCCCAACAGATGGCGAGGTAAGGTGGGCGATAGATTTCCACCTTCAGGCGTAACTCGTTTGATAGGTTTGCCTCCGATAACTCGCCCACTTCACGCGACATCATGATCTGATCGGATTCTAACTGCCCGGTCTGTCCATGAAGTCGCCAGACGGATTTCCGCCAGAGTGAATCGCTCAATACAAACGATCGACTTGAACGGTAGGTGATGCCTCCCGCCTCGATGGTTAAGCGTAGATGGTGATAAGACGCAATCCCCACGCACAGGAATACTGATGAGGCGGATGAGGTTGATTGGAATGGGGAACCGAATCAAAGTGGCGATCTGCGCTCTGTTATCCTGATTAAAATGGTAGGAGAGGCGGGTGCCGTTGGAGTTTCCGGTGAATTCACGCAGGCTTTTCACATTTTCAGATGCCCCTTCCCACTTCGACATCCCCACCGAAATATGATTGAAGTTCGTATCCTCGATCTGGATACTTCCCAACGCAACTTCGTAATAGAGGGAATCCCAGAGGCTGTCAATGGTTTCAGAGATAATTGCAGGTCGGATCATCTCCAAGATCTCCGCTGTTGAACCCTCCCAGACTTCACCGGGAAGCCCAGCGATTAGTTGTTTCCAAAGCCCCTCAACCATTTCGTTTTGCAGTTCGGCATTCAACTCCCGGTCATAATTCTCCATCCGATTGTTCGCCGCGATATGCTTCTGGGCTTCCTTCCAGATCAACGCTGAGATCTGTGGTTGCAAATCTGCCCAAACGCTTTGCTCGAGGGTGTCTGGCTTCCGGATTGGTGGATAAGCATCCTGATCAATATACGGCGAGGATTTCACATTCGGCGGTGCCTCAGGAAACCATTTGAGTGGCACGGCGAAGAGCTCATTAGCCGTCTTGAACGACGAAGTCACAAGCCACAGCAACGGTATCATCGTAGCAATCGCTGCACCGACGAGGATAACGTATCCAATGAGCTTGGCGATCAGCGTTGTTTGTGTTGATAGGTTCATCGGCTTGCCTCGAGCGTATGACAGGTTGTGTGATTAAGTGAGGCGTAACCTTGGAAGGTTTCTTACATTTACGCATCACATATTACAACTCCCGAATCCGAATGTCGCGAAACTGAACGGGCCCGTGATCCCCCTGCAACATGAGCGGGCCCTTGGGCGAATTGTCGTCGCCCAAGGGCCCACCTGTTGGTCCTTTGACGGTCACGTTATCGTGGATCTTGGTTCCATTCAAAAACACTGTCAGAGTCATGCCCTTGAGCGTCGCATCCACTGTTTGCCACTGCCCTGCTGGTTTGCTCGCCTCGACATCCACATGTTTCTGATTATAAAGGGCGCCGTTCTCAGCCGGGTAGTTGTAGGTCTTTCCCAGGCTGTCGAGGATCTGAAGTTCATAACGACCGCGGAGATAAATGCCGCTGTTGCTGTCCTTCGGTACCAGGTATTCGATGTGCAACTCGAAATCGCCGAACTCCCCCTCGGTGATGATGTCCACGCCTTTATCGGTGTTGTCGAGAATGCCGTCGCGGACAACCCACCTGTGTTCCCGATCCGGATGCCGCATCCGCCAGCTAGTGAGGTCCTTCCCATTAAAAAGCTCAATCCATTCGTTTGCCATGAGGGTTATCTCCTTTGTTATGGTTGATCGAATCGTGCGAATTATAACAAAACATGGACGCACTAGCAAGCCGAAAGGTTCACCTGTTCTCAAAGCAGTGTACGTGCAACGCAACAGAGGAGGCGTAAACCCGGAGGATCAACTGCGGAGTTCCGCTCCCAACTCCCGTTCCAACTGTTTTAAAATCTCTCCGTGAACCTTATCAACAATTTCATCCGTGAGCGTCTCCGTTTTCGAGTGGTATTCAATTGCGAAGGCAAGGCTTTTCTTTCCTTCGGGGACCTGCTCACCCGTGTACACATCGAACAGACGGGTCGAACGGACTAACTCACCGCCGGCAGATTGAATAATTTCACCCTGACGACTGGCGGGAATATCGGCGTCCAGCACAATCGCGAGATCACGGTTAACGCTAGGGTAGATGGAGATGGATTCAAATTCCTTCACCGGTTCAGCCACGGCGATCAATGTGTCGAAATCGAGCTCGAACAGATACGCCTTGTCCGGGAGATCATACTTCTCCAGCACCTCCGGGTGGGCTTCCCCGAAGACGCACAGTTTTTCGTCTTCGATGCGGATTTCCGCCTGGCGTCCAGGATGGAAGGCTGGATGGTCGGTGCGGGTAATGGTATAATCTGAGAAACCGCATCGATCTAGCACGCCTTCGACAACTCCTTTGATGTCGAAGAAGTCTGCCGGACGGAACGGATCGCCGTATACACCCGCGCCGAGATTGCCAGCGATGATGCCCGCCACACGCTCAGGCTCATTTGGGAATTCACCCGCTTCAGTTGGTATAAAGACTTTGCTGAACTCGAAGAACTGTACGTCGTTGATCTGGTGATTCCGGTTGTGTTGGGCGTTTGCAAGCAAGCTGGGAAGCAGCGTTGTTCGCATAATCGACTGATCTTCGCTCAATGGGTTGTGAAGTCGGATGGCTTGACGGAGCGCATCCGTCGACGCGAGGCGAATGCGATCGAAAACGCCCGGATGATAGAAAGCGTAGTTCATCGCCTCCATCATGCCGCATCCCAGCAGATACGTTTTTACGCGCTCACGCAGCGCTTCCTTCGGGTCAACCTCTGGAATAGGAATGTCGCCCCTCGGCAGCGTCATTGGGATGTTGTCGAAGCCGTAGACACGCGCAATTTCCTCAATCAGGTCAATCTCTCGTTCCACATCGGGACGGAAGGTGGGCACCGTGACGTCAAACTTGGTAACGGCATCAGCGCTATCAGACACAGCAAAACCAAGGCGAGTGAGAATATCACGCATTTCCTCCGCTGAAATCTCCGTTCCCAGTACAAAGTTGCCCCGATCGGGTCGGAGCTTAATTCGGACAGCTTGTCGCTTCTCCGGATAGGCATCGACAATCCCCGCACAGACCTCTCCACCGGCGATTTCCGCGATAAGTTGTGCCGCACGGTTGATAGCTGGAATAACGCCTTCGGGGTCCGCGCCACGTTCAAATCGGTGAGAGGCTTCGGTGTGCATGCCTAAAGCCTTTGACGTTTTCCGAATGGTTGGTGGGTGGAAGTACGCACTTTCAAGCAGCACATCAACTGTCTGATCGGTAATCTCCGAATCGAAGCCACCCATCACACCAGCCAGCGCAACCGGCTTCTCCGCGTCGGCAATGACAAGCATGTCAGGCGTCAACTTCTGTTCTTCCGTATCGATCGTCTTCAACGTCTCACCCGGCTTAGCGCGGCGGACAACGATCCGGTTCTCAGCCAGTCCATGATAATCGAAAGCGTGCAAGGGGTGTCCGTATTCCATAAGAACATAATTGGTAATATCAACAATGTTGTTAATCGTCCCGACGCCGATGGCTTCGAGCCGACGCTGTAGCCAGGATGGCGAAGGCGCGATTTTGACCCCTTGAATGACTCGTGCCGCGTAGCGTGGACAGAGCTCTGGGGCATCAATCGTCACGCGGGTGAGATTGTGAATATCTGCCATTCCCTCCTGGACGTTCACCTCGGGCAGCCTTAATGGATTTCCCGTGGTCACGCTCGTTTCCCTGGCGACCCCAATCGTGCTGAGGCAATCCGGACGATTGGGCGTGATCTCCAGTTCCAGCACAACATCGTCCAAACCGAGGACCTCGACAAGCGGTGCGCCAATTTGCAGGTCGCTGGGAAGTTCCATCAAGCCTGATGCCTCATCAGAAATCGCCAACTCCTTCTCCGAGCAGAGTATCCCTTGCGATTCCTCGCCCCGAATTTTTGCCCGCTTGATTGTCAACCTGTTGGGCAGCTGCGCACCGACGAGCGCAACGGGGGCAACCAACCCTTCACGCGCATTTGGGGCACCGCAGACGATTTGTGCGTCTGTGCCCGACCCGACATCAACGTTGCATAGCACTAGTTTGTCCGCCTTCGGGTGCTTCCTCACGGCGTTGATTCTGCCAACGACCACCTGATCCAGTCCCTCTCCAAGCCGTTTAATTGATTCGATTTCAATGCCAAGCATCAGCAAACGATCCGCGAGCGCTTCGGGAGATAGGTCGAAATCGACATATTCTTTTAACCACTTGATGCTTACGTTCATTCTTTAATTTCCTCCGTAGACTAACTGACACAGATAATCTCCGCTACTGTTCTAACCAATTAATGTGGGGTTCCATCCATGTTTCAGAGTTATTTTTGATAAAGTGTCAAAATCCACATGAAGCCAACCAAATTCTGGGCCAACAACATCTTTATATTTGAGTTGAAATCGCATTTCACCGACATAGGCACCGGCCCGTATTTGGGTTTGTAGGTATTTAAGGTGAACGATTTTTTGTGTCCTTCTCGCATCTAAAGAATCCCCGATAATCTGTCCGCCAGGGGCAATGATCTTGGAAACTTGTTTCAGCAACTTTCCTAAGCCATCAAGATCTGCGACTATCCCAAGGCCATGATCTAACATCAGCACGGTGTCAAATTTGCCTTCGTTATATTCAAAGATGTTGGCATGCTTAACGTTCCTGACGCCCCTCTCCTTCATGATTTCCACGGATCGGGCGGAGATGTCAATTGCCGTTAAATCAAAACCCCTTTCTTGTAGGATTAAACTATGACGCCCGGCACCCGCCCCGACATCAAGGATTTTGCCTCGGCACAGATCTAGCGTCTTCTTCGTCCCAGGGTAGACTCAGGTCATTAGCGAAGAAGCCTTCAATCAATTGCTTGTCGGCATAGCCATCGTCTCGCACAATAAATAGTTCTCCTGGCTGCCTCCGGTGGTAATAATCCCAAGGTGCCATACCTAACGGTTCCATCGGTTCTACATCCAGATTTTCATTCGACATCTCTAACACCTTCTTTGAAATGTGACCGTCTGTTACACCTTTCACCCATTTAAAATTGCTGTGCGAACCGCATATCGTTTTCAAAGAATATTCGCAGATCCGGAATGCCGTATTTCAAAGCTGCAATCCGATCGACACCCATGCCAAACGCAAAGCCGGTAACCTGTTCCGGATCGTAATTGACATAACGGAAGACGTTTGGATGCACCGAGCCCGCCCCCAAGATCTCGAGCCAACCGGTGCCTGAGCAGAGGCGACACCCTCTGCCGTGACAAGTCGTGCAGGAGATATCGACCTCCGCACTCGGCTCTGTGAATGGGAAGAAATGGGGGCGGAATCGAGTCCGTGTTCCCTCCCCGAACATCTGTTGCGCGAAAGCGTATAATACACCCTTCAACTCACTGAAAGTGACGTGATGATCGACCAGCAAACCTTCGATCTGATGGAACATCGGCGTGTGGGAAGCATCGGAGTCGCATCGATACACCCGCCCCGGAACGATAATCCGCACAGGAGGCTTCTGTTTTTCCATGTAGCGTATTTGAACCGGCGAGGTATGCGTCCGCAACAGCAGGCTATCGGTGACGTAAAATGTATCGTGTGCATCTCGCGCGGGGTGGTCTGCTGGTGTGTTCAGCGCATTGAAGTTGTAGTATTCATGCTCAATCTCCGGCCCTTGAGCGATCTGGAATCCCATGCCCCGGAAGATCTCCTGAACTTGGTCAAAGGTTTGTGTCACCGGATGCTTTTTCCCAAGCTGCGGCAGTCGACCGGGAAGCGTAATATCCACAGCCTCCGTTGCAAGCTGTTGTTTTTGTTCTTGTCGGGTCAGGGTTTGCTCGACTTGATCAAAAGCCTCCGTGAGGTTGGCCCGCACTTCATTTGCGAGTTTGCCAACAACCGGCCGCTCCGCTTTGGAGAGTTTGCCCATCCCTCGCATCACTGCGGAGAGCAAACCTTTGCGTCCGAAGTACTTAATCCGTAGGGATTCGAGTTCGCGCAAGTCGTTCACAGTTTTAAGTTCTGTCAACGCTTCAGTTTTGATCTGTTTCAGTTGTCCTTGCATGTTAACCTCCAGAATTCGAGTGCCAAACCTTCAGAAGGTTCCAAACCTCCCGAAGATTATACCATTTCCGAATTCAGAATTGGAATATAAATACGTTGCAATAAAAAACGCCTGTCAATTCGTCCTAGGGACGAAAGTGACAGGCGTCAAAACCTTCCGCGGTACCACCCTAATTGGCAAATATAGCATTTGCCCACTTCATTGGTCGTTTCGATAACGGTGAAACTCCCGGCACGAGCCTACTTGCCTGCAATCGGCGTTCAACTCGGCGGCTCCAGGATGAAATTCGGTGGCTCGTTCCAAAGATACGCTTTCAGCCGGTGACGCATCCTCTCTGCTTGGAAGCCTCCAACCGCTTACTGTGTCCCTTCACAACCTTTACACAAACTCAATTTTATAATGTAGCCCCGAGCGTGGTCGGGATTTGAGTCCATTAACCTTTCGCAAGTTCCGCAATACGGGCAAATCCAGCTTCATCATAAACAGCCATGTCCGCAAGAACCTTACGATTAAGTTCGATTCCTGCTTTTTTCAATCCGTTCATGAAGCGGCTGTAAGATAAGCCATGCATCCGTGCGGCGGCATTGATACGAGCAATCCACAACCGTCTGAATTCCCGTTTCCGCGCCCGGCGGTGGGCATAGGCATAGTTCCAACCTTTTTCGACGGCTTCCATCGCAGATCGCTTCAAATTATTACGCCCACCGCGATAGCCCTTCGAGTGCTTCATGATTCTTTTTCGACGTTTGCTGCGGACAACACCTGTTTTTACTCTTGCCATTTTTAGCTCCTTGAACAAACCACGTTAATTCTAATCGGGAAGCAAGCGACGCAGCCTTTTCGTGTTTGTCTTATCCACAAGGGCACTTTTCCTGAGATTCCGCTTCCGTTTTGCTGTCTTCGATAGAAACAAGTGGTTGGAATAAGCTTTGTGTCTACGAATTTTCCCTTTGCCTGTGAACTTAAAACGCTTGGCTGCGCCCTTATGGGTCTTAATTTTCGGCATTTTACTGTTGCTCCTCTATTTATCCGACTTTGGCGCCAAGATCATAAACATTGATCGACTTTCCATCCGTGGTGGTAACTCAATCTCACCGACATCAGCTACATCTGCTGCGAGTCGTTGCAGCATTTCTTTGCCGAGGTCGGTGTGCAACATCTCACGCCCACTGAATCTAACTGCTGTTTTGACTTTCCAACCATTCAATAAAAACTCACGGGCATGACGCATCTTGAATTGAAAGTCGTGATCCGCGGTTCTTACGGATTTAAACTTTATTTCTTTCAGGACAACTTTGGCTTGTTTCTTCTTAGCTTCTTTCGCCCGTTTGCTTTTCTCATACTGGAATTTACCATAATCCATAATTTTGCAAACAGGTGGATCCGAATTTGGTGAAACTTCCACTAAGTCGAGCCCTTCTTCCATAGCCCGATCTAACGCTTCATAGGTAGACATCACGCCGAGTTTTTCGTTCTCTAGACTTATCACCAAAACTTGCTTTGCCCGGATCTGCCGATTCACTCGGTTTTGTTGCTGCTGCACTATTTGATAGGAACGGCGGCCTCTGCTTTGAATCTTTTACACCCCCAAATATGTATCAATGTACATCGAAGGAGTTAATTCCTACAATATACAGTTAATTCTTTCGCTAACCGTAACCTCAATAAAACGGTAGGGTATTTTAGCATATCCTAATCTGTGAATGCAAGAGAAAATCCCTGTCAATCATATACTTTTCTCATAGATATACACACCTCCCAATGCAGACATGCCGGACTCTTCCGCCAACACCGTCCCTCGGCTTTTGATCAAAAGTACCCAATCGTCCATAGAGTGCGCAAAACAATCAAACCGCCTCCCATGCCGCCAAAGACTAGGATTAGCAGAATACTCACGATCAGCGCCAATCGGACGATTTGTTCTCCCAATGGGGGTTGTTCGATTGACCAAGCGTGTGCCAGCCAGAAGGTCAAGGCGACGCTGATAAGGATCAAAATTGATGCCCCCAAGATACCAAGCAGAAGCTCTGTGAAATCAACCATCATCATCGTTTCAATCAAAGAACCACTCGGCGACCAACGTTTGATAACACCAATCAGAACCCCGATGAGCGCCAGAATGAAAATTAAGAAAGCAATTAGCGTTTTTTTGAATGCTGTTTTCATTTCATTTTCAAGATGGCGTATAAATTCGACCTGGGTTTGGATGAGATTAAATCAACCGGAATATGTACTATCACTAAATGCGTGGTGTGCTCTGTTCTATTTGGCGTATTGAGAAAACAACGAACAATTTGAGTTCAGGGGTTCAAAAGTTCAATGAACCCTTTGAACTTTTGAACTCCCCGATAGATTGAGGCAGGCTCTGTAGGCTTGCGACGTTAACTGTCCAGTTCCGGTGTGGGTTCTCAAAGGTTTAGTAATAGAACACACCATCCCGAGATATACCAATAAAAAATATATCACATTCAACGCTTTTTCACAACACCTTTACAATGACTTTGTTAGATTAAAAGAGCTCATCGGCAGATCCACTGGTGGCTTACCCCCCGGCCCCCGCCCCTCAATCCCCCAACTTTGGGGGGAAGGGGAGAATCGCAAAAACTCCCCCAGAATTGGGGGACGGGGGACGAATGACTAACAAGAAAGGGTTCATTGAGAAAGCGTGTGATGACAGCATGCTAAAGGTTCAACCATCAACGCTGTTCCTTGATTTTCGGCGTCACGAGCATCGGGCATCATACGGTGAAGCCGTGCGCTTTCCCGTAGCGGGGTAACCAGTAATCAAACCAGATCTGTTCGCACCGATCGTCGCAAAACTTCAGCGATTTGCCCCCGTATTCAACACGCCACAGATGCTTCACCATCATCTTTCCACAGAAGTCGCAGCGGTGAATCTGCGTTGCATACAGCGCCTCAGAAATCGGTTCCCACTGACCTGTCAGGATATCCTCCTTTCGTGGCGTAGGCGCTTCGTGGCATCTTCATCAACATGCCAGTCTCCATCCTCGTTCCGGACGAGGAACACGGTGTACACGTCACGGGCTTCTTCAGGAGAGACGAAGCCCTCGCGGACATCCTCCAGAACCTGGGTAGCCTCGCGCGCTTCAGGTGGTCCATACCCGCCGCCGCCCGGACTGGCGATCATGATTTCATCGCCTGCTTGGATCTGAATATCAGCGAATTTGTTGGGCGAGGCGGTCCCGTACACTTCGGAGAACGTCCGCTATTGGTCATCTTTCTTTTTTCGAATCCGTACCGTTCCGCTCCCGCCTTCTTTCCCCCCCAAGAGCCCCCACGCCCGTGTTTCATGGCGGTCCATGAAGTTAGAAACGGTGATTTCCGGAGCGAGCGCCTGGATGATTCTTTCGCTGCCACACCCACCGCGGTGCCGACCGTGCCCTCCCGAATTCTCGACAATGCGATACGTTTTCGTCAACCAGGGGTAGCGCGTCTCAAAGACCTCCACCGGCGTATTCCGACAATTTCCATTAATCGGGCATTGGGTGTGGTTTCCGTCGCCGGTTGCCTTGCCGCCCCAGCCACATCCATCAATATGGTAGTTCGCGTAATACTGGCCCGTACTCGGGTGCATCCCCCCGAAAAGAAAGTTGCACGAACTGGCACCAGTCGCTGCAGCGACTCGCTCGGGCACGGCTTGCGAAAGGCAACCGAACAAAACATCGACAACCCGCTCGTGGATCTCAGAGTTGCCGCCGACGCTGGGCCCTGGGTGTTCCACGTTCATGACAGTGCCGGGCGGAACGATGAGTTGAATTGGTCGATAGCAGCTGGAGTTGCGGGGGATGGTCTGATCGGTGATGTTGAGCATCGCGTTGAACGTCGCCGATGCGGTCACGCCATACGTGCAGTTGCAGGGCCCCCGCGCTTGGGGACTCGACCCGGTGTAATCAAAGAGCATCTCCTCGTCTCGCACGATGACCGTGCAGTTGATTCGGTACCGTTTGTCGGGGACGACGCCGTCATTTTCGATCCAGTCGTCAAGTTGATACTCACCGTTGGGAATGTCTCGAATCTCTGCCCGCATACGCGCTTCTGAGTAGTCCATGAGTTGCTTCCCGGCGGTGAGGATCTCATCAAATCCATAACGGTCAAGCAGTTGTGTGGAGTCGTCGCTCCGCCACGTTGAGTGAACCAATCATCGCGTGAAAGTCACCCCAGGAGGTTCGAGGTGTGCGGTGGTTGGAGAGAATAATCTTCCAGATGTCGTCCACATACTCCCCCTCGCGGATAATCTTGACCGGCGGCAATCGCAACCCCTTTTGATACACCTCCTTTGCGTCCGCCGCAAAACCGCCCACCGCCTTCCCGCCAATCTCCGTGACATGCGCGATATTGCCAATGAATCCGTACAATTCACCGTTGTGGTAGACCGCCTTTATCACCGTGTGCTCCGGCATGTGGCAACCGCCGCGATAGGGGTCGTTGTGCATCACCACATCGCCGGGTTTGAAATTCTCCAGACCGACTTCGGCGATAGTCCACTGCATAGTGTACAGAATTGCGCCGATCTGGGCAGGACAGAACTCCGCATACGCCACCATTTCGCCGTCACGGTCAAAGATGACGCAAGAGAAATCGAGCCCTTCATTAAAGATAGACGAATACGAGGTCTTCATCATCGCCAATCCCATCTCACGACAGGTGTTGACGAGGTAGTTGTTGATGATGGTGAGGGTCACGCTGTCTAGTGATTTTTCCGTTGTCATAGATTTTTCGCAGTGGAACTGATGGTTTCCAAGCAGGATACATCAGACATTCAGAAACTCATCGAAGCGTTTGAAGAGTTTGTCTTCCTCTTGAGGAGAAACATCTGTAAGTTCTCTATCTTTTGAGAAAACATCCCCAAACTCTCCTGCAGCCAATAAATTGTCGATTGTTTCACAGATAGCCTTTTCGGTGAGTCTTTGGACAATAATCATGTTAGATACCCAGAAATATAGACCACCAACGCACTCTCCAGTCTTTTTATAAGCCGGTTGAAACTTTTAACAGATGCAAAAGCAATACAAACCGCAAGCAGAAAAAACGAGGACGGCCGCGCCTGTTGGATGTGGGGATTTATGCCAAGCGGTTTTGCGTTGAGCGCAGCTTCGCTTGGGTGGACAAATACAAGCGATTACTGATTCGATTTGAGAGGACCGATGCCAACTTTTTCGGCTTCCATTGTATTGCTTTTGCTATGATTAACCTACGCCATTTACTAGCGTGAAAAGTTTCAACCGGTTCAATTGCTAAATAGTCAGAAGGATGCTTGACACTACTCCTAACTATCACAATTATAGCACGATTGCCAAAAAAAAAGAAATCAAAAAGAATCTGAGGCTCGATCAACAGGAACTTACTGACTTCGTATGAAAAGTTAGAAAGTATAGAGGAATGGCGTATTGAGACCAACGCCCGGCCCGATAGATCGGGATGCAAGCAGCTTCGCTCAACTTGATTTCGATACGGCTATGCCTACTCAATCGGCGCTTATTAATCCGAAAACTAAATGACCCTGGCAAGAAATCCGTATCCCTTGACAGATAAGCTCTGATTATGTGATAATAGCTCTATCCTGAAAGGAAGATGGGGAAAGACGATGGGTGACTGGACGGAAAGAAAGATAGAAGCGGGAAGAACGGAAGGAAGAAAAGGAATATTACGTTTCATGTTTTATGCATCATGTCTGCAATTTCAACTTATGCCAATGAAGGAAATAGAGCTCCCAATCACATCACTGCACGCGGCGTTTCAAACAGCCTTCGCAAAGCAGCCGGTCATTATTACAGCCCTCACCGGCAGTGGAAAGTCCACAATGGTCCCGCTCTGGTGCGCAGAATTGTCAGAAGTCCCGATCCTGGTTATGGAGCCGCGTCGCATCGCGTGCCGTTCACTTACCCGTTAGCTCTCAAAACTCTGGGGGGACCCGCTAGGAACTTCAGTCGGTTACACAGTGAGGTTTGAGGATGTTAGTTCTGAAGCAACCCGCATCCGATTTGTGACGCCGGGCGTTGCGTTACGCTATGCAGCTAACGGAGAACTTGACAGGTACGAGACAATCATACTTGACGAATTTCATGAACGTGGGCTGGAATCTGATCTCTTTCTGGCGATTTGTCAAAAAAAGCACGCAGGTGCCCGGCTCGTCGTGATGTCTGCGACAATAGATGCTCCGCGACTCGGTCGATTCATCGGTGGGGAATCGCTATCCGCAGAAGGAAGGGGCTGCCCGGTTGATATGCGTTACCTTGGTGATGTTACTGTCCCTACGTCGTGGCGGTTGGCGGAGCGTGTGGAGCGTGGTGTACATCGAGCGTTGAGAGAAACAGATGGAAACATATTGGTCTTCTTGCCGGGCAAGAAGGAAATTTCCGCGTGTCTGGATCAACTACGCTGTCTGAGAAATGTGGATGTTTTGCCGTTGCACGGCGATCTGCCAACGGCGGAACAGGATCGGGTTTTTGAGGAAACCTCACGCTGTCGCGTCATTTTGGCAACGAATGTCGCCGAAACTTCCGTCACACTGCCGGGCATAACGGCGGTTGTAGATTCGGGCTTAGTGCGTCAGCGCATCCATCAGGCATAACGGGGTGTTCTGGCGTTATGTTCCATATCGCAAGCCTCGGCTGAACAACGACGCGGACGGGCGGGAAGGCTGATGCCGGGTGTCTGCTTCCGGCTGTGGGAAGCACACGGACACCTCGAAACGGAGACACCACCTGAGCTCATACGGGAAGATTTGGCGCAATTTGTGGCGGTTGCCGCAGCGGGATTTTGTCCGCAGGACCTGGAATTTCTTGATGCACCGCCGGCTTTCGCCGTTGAACGCGCCCAAGAACAATTGAAGCGATGGGGCGTCCTCTCTCAGGAAGAGGTTCTGACGGATTTTGGGCGGAAGCTGTCCTTACTCCCTGTAGACGTTTCCTATGCACGGTTGCTGGTCAAGGCGCCGTCTGCTATTCGCCGCTTGTGGACCTGATTGCGACACTGGAACATCCTGCACCGTTGTGGCGGAGATTGGATGTGCTTCCATCGGTTGAGACCGCAGCCATTTCTGAAGCACGACGGAAGGATTTAGTGCGATCTCATTGTGATGCCACCGCGATGATTCTGACGTTGCGGTGCGGCAACCCCAAACGTCATTATCTTCACGGTGCGGCTGTCGCAGAATGCCGACGAGTTGCTTCTCAACTCCGCTCGCTCTTTGGCTTACCTTCCCTTGACGGAGATCAAGCGCCTGCTCAACCGGATCGGCCTGCACTGATACGCTATCTGTTGCGGGAATGGTCGGATTGCGCTTACGTCCGACGGCGCAAAGGGGATGCGTGGGGGAATAGTCAGGACGAGGTGCTGTTGGATGCCAGTTCACTGATTCGCCCGGAAACAAATGCTGCGTTCATTCTCGAAAGAGAAGGGCTTGCAAAAGGGATGCGGGTTCAACTCTTGGGGCGTACTGCTCTCCCCTGTACCTTTGCGGATTTATAGGCAGCCGGATTAGGGATGCTGCATTTGAAGGAACCGAAAGTTAGTTGGAGATGAAGTAATTGGGGAGGTTAGCTTCGTATACGCCGGTCGAGAAATTGGACGCGAACGCCAACCTTTGACCGGTGCGCTGCTCAGAGCGGCTGTCGCAGATCTTATCCTTTCAGGAAGGCTCTTCCCGAAGTTGGGAGAGCGCCTGATTGAGCGTATCAACACTTATAATCTCTATGCTGCGATAAAAAGGATATGGTTGGTGTGGAACCTCGTGCGTGGCTACTTTCACACCTCGCCGATTGGGGCGTCGAGGCTGAACAGGATTGGCTGTTGTTGTCGCCTGATGATTTTTCATTTACGCTGATTGATGAAGAAACATTCGCAGAAATCAACAGAAGTTACCCGCAGAGGTTCTCCATGAATGGCGCAAAGTTCCGTGTTGAATATAAACCGCGGGAACGGTTGGTTACGCTGAAGTGGGTTAGTGGCGTTCGGCAGCCACTCCTGAGCCCGTGGATGCTGCCCTATTGGGACGGTTGGAAGGTACAAGCTGATATTCGTGGGCAACTGAGAACGCTGCGTCCTGAGAATTGAGCTTGAACTTTCTCAGGGGAATGATTTCACTGACCTGTACTACAAGTTTTCAGCGATTGACGTCTCGGCGCTCAGAATGAAAACCATGAAACTGCTGCGATTTGAGTCGCGTTAAAGAATTTGCCGGATAGTATGTCATTCAAGAATGAGTCGGTTATTGTCAACAAAATTTTTCAGTGGAAAACACGGGTGCTAGATAGAATTTTCCAAAGCGGGTTGAAAACAAAACGCTTGCTTCAATTCTGCATCTGTGCTATACTATTACTTCATCTTTCGCTGTTTTGGATCGTGAGTTTTTTAAGGGATGACCCACAAGATCTGATATGAATAGATGCGGATTCGGAAAAAATAAGCGAACGGTGGGTATCACGGTTTATCATCATAAAATAAGTAAACTCCAAATCGCAACAGTTAGGCGGCAGCCTAAGAATGTCACTGTAATATGAGGGGGAATTCGTTGAAAAACATATACACGGTTGTAATTATGTCATCCGCTCAAGATTCAGTACGCCAATTCTCGGTTGGACATTGGTCCTTGCTGTTCTTATGTCTTTTATTTCTTATGACAATCGGTGCCGCTGCCATAGGCGTTGGCTATGGTATCCGCTACAAGACCGAGTTACAAGATGAAATCGCAGCCAACAAACAGCTTGGGAAAAAAGTTGAAAGGTATGATGAAGAAATGCGGGGCATCCAGAAAGAAATGCGAGATGTCCGTGAAATGGCAGGGACGGTGCGTCATGCTTTAGGCTTTGATCGAGAGAAAGGTATCATTGGGCAAGGAGGGGACGGTTTCGACGCTGAGGAAGTTAACCATAATGAACAGACAAATTCGATTTCCGAAACCCAACCTGCTATTATGGCTATCCATACCGATCTCAGCGGTGATTCTCCAATCGCTCGAATTGTCCAGTTAAAAAGCGAGATCGAACCGATCTATAGACACGTAAAAAGCAATATCAAAGAGGTCAGTGAAAAACCCTTGATTTTGCCGATCGACGTGCCAACCGATAGCGAAACGCCGTTGTACTGGTATTCCTCCCTGTTTGGATGGCGGCCACATCCGCTAACGAAAAAACGTCACTTTCATCGTGGATTGGACATTTCGACCCGTAAGGGAACCCCGGTGATTGCCACAGCTAATGGTGTTGTTACTCAAGCCGAGTATGACCGATATCTGGGAAATATGGTTCAGATAACACATCAGTCCACACAGACAAAGACGCTATACGGACACCTGAAAAAGCACGCTGATGGCATTCGTGTTGGGAAAAAAGTAAAGCGCGGTGAAACTATCGGTTACGTGGGAAATACCGGCAAAAGCACAGGCACTCATTTGCATTACGGCGTCTATACCAAAGGCAAGTGGCAGAATCCGAAGAACTACATCTTTGATGATTCTCAGGTTCGTTAGACCATACAAAATTTGAGGCTCCTGAGATTTTCGCAACTTGGTGTGACGCCAGAACTGGTGAGCGATTGCGCCACAGGCGCGATAAAAATGCTCCGAGACTCAGCCACCAAGCGAGTTGTCGACAATCGGCACGGCTCCTGCGCACTCAACGGTGGAACCGCCGAACAGGGTCGGAATTTTGGGATAAAACCTCACAGCGGCGAGTCGGGAACGGAGTCAACAAGAAGATTGGGAGAGACCGCATTGAACTGAAATTCCCTTCTTTTAGTCACCACAGCGATTTCTTATACGATATTTCTATAATGAATCGGGCATTCCCTTGTTACATCGTATATTACGTTGGGAAAGCCCGTTTTCTATTTAACGAAGATTTTCACAATTCAAATGTATTTTTAGCAGTGTCAGTTTGCGCGACGATCTTGCTTAAACTTAAACCCATTATCATTCGCAACGTCCAATTTTTTATCAATCCGAACCTTCCTTCCAGTGAATCCCATATCGATTATCAAATCACATTGAAATTTCATCAAGTTGAAGGTTATATTGGTGGATTCACAGTCTCATTCCACAAATCACGCTTCTTCTTCAAAAAACGATCAATCAGATTCAACCTCACAAGAACGGTGGACACCCTTGTTTTGCGTTTTACGTTAAAATCCTGGAAACGTAATTGGAGGGTCGGCATATGAAGAACCCATTTCGGCAGTTTCTGGTTCGTTCTGCATTCGGAATGTTAAAGATAGGCACCAGGTTGAACTGGGCAATTTGCCTCATTTCCCCATCGTGCCCACACATGAAGTGGGAGCACCGTTTTCTCGTCCTTTCTCTCCTCATCACGGATCTGTGCTCGGGTGGAATTTCAGCGGAGTGGATAAAGGATACGAATCAAAACATGCCGGTCTGCACTGCAAAGGATGAGCAGCATTTTCCCGACCTGATTTCCGATGGTCACGGTGGCATCATCGTTGCTTGGCAAGATGTAAGAAACAAAAATCGGGATGTCTTCGCGCAGCGGGTCAGTGAAGATGGCGAGATGCTTTGGGGGAATGATGGCGTTCCTGTTTGTAATCTGACCAGTCCACAAGTCGTGCCTATTGTTGTGACCGACGCACAGGGGGGCGCAAGCATTGTCTTTGGAGATTCTCGTCACGGAAACCAGGACATCTACGCGCAGCGGATCGACGCTAAGGGTAAGTTGCTTTGGGATAAAGATAGCATTCCCGTCTGCGTAGAAACTTCGCAGCAGGGCGATGTCAAAGCCATTTCCGATGGGCGAGGGGGTATGATCGTCGTGTGGGAAGATTGGCGGAATGAAAATCAAGATATCTATGCCCAACGGATCAGCAGCGATGGAAAGCCGGCCTGGAAGGTGAATGGCGTTCCTGTCTATCGAGGGGACGGCGATCAGTATGACCCTTTTTTGACGACAGATGAAAACGGTGGCGCAATCATCGTCTGGTGGGACATCAGCACACCGGATTGGAACATCTTCGTTCAACGCATCAATGCCGCGGGAGAACCTGTTTGGGGAACTGAAGGCGTTCCTGTATGTACAGCCCTCGGCAATCAAGGCGGTCCATTCATTGTCGCTGATGGTTCAGGCGGTGCGTTTGTTGTCTGGTCGGACTATCGCAACGATCCAAATATCTATACCAGCGCAGATCTTTACGCCCAGCGAATCAATTCCGACGGACAACCGTTGTGGAAAAACGACGGAATCAGTATCTGTAACGATCCGTCAAATCAACAGCAACCAGAGGGCATCAGCGACGGCATGGGCGGGGTGATTGTTGTCTGGTGGGATGATCGCGATATTTTCTCCGACATTTACGCGCAGCGAATCCGTCCGGACGGGACCCTGGCGTGGGAGATTAACGGGATCCCAATATGCGTTGCGGGAGGCGTGCAGCGTGAGCCGCGCCTTGTCTCCGACGGTTCACGAGGAGCTGTTGTCTACTGGATGGATTATCGCGACGATTACGGGGATGTCACCGTTGATGCGATTTATGCCCAACGGATCAACGCAAGCGGCAAATCCCTTTGGGCGTTCAACGGTATCCCTGTATGCATGGCTGACGGGGCTCAGAGGACGCCGCGTGCGATTTCCAATGGTAACGGTGGTGCTTTTGTTGTTTGGGGTGATCAACGGAACGAAGATCCGGACATATATCTCCATCAGATTCCTTGAGCTTCGTGAGAAATTTTTGTGCTGCACAGCTAGGCTTGGTGAACAAAAACTCCACCGCCGAAGTCGGACGGTAAAATTCTGACCACGAAACCTAGGAGATGGTAAATTTCTGGATTCGTTGATTCGTCTATTTTTTGGCACGAAAGACGCCACTGCCGTTGGTCCCTGCATAGAGCATCTTCCCGGAAGCCACCAATGCTGTGACACTCGGATTTGTCAATCCCGCGTTGACAGACAGCCAAATATTTCCCCCATCCCCAGACTGAAAGATTCCACTGCCCAAAGAGCCCGCGTAAAGGGTCGTTCCGGAAGCCACCAAAGATCTGATGTCGGGATTCGTCAATCCTGTGTTAATCGGTGCCCACGTATCGCCGCCATCCTCAGAACGAAAAACTCCGCTGTCCAAGGTGCCCGCATAGAGCGCCATATCCACAGCCAACAGTGCATAGATGTCTGCCTTTGTCAACTCCGTTTTGACCCAGGTGTTTCCCCTATCTTCGGAACGAAAGACCCCACCGCCCAGTGTGCTCACATACACTACTTTGCCCAAAACCGCAAAAGACGTCACACTAAAACTGATCAACCCGGTGTTGACCCAGGTGTTTTTCTGTTTGTCAAAACGAAAAACACCGCCGTCGGTGCCTGCATAGAGTGTGGTGTCCAAAACCCACAATGCGTAGATACTAAAATTCGTCAAGCCCATTTCTATCCATATCCGCCCTCTGTCCTCAGAACGAAAGACCCCATTCCCTAGTGTACTTACATAGAGCCTCCCGTTTGAAGCGACCAACGAAAAAACATCGGGACTAGCCAAGCCGGTGTTGATCCATGTGTCCCCTCTATCTTTGGAACGAAAAACCCCGCTGCCCAAAGTGCTCGCATAGAGCATTGTATCATCAATTACCAGAGAGGTGACCTGGGGGGACGTTAAGCCTGTACTGACTTGTGTCCAAGTAGCGCCGCCATCTTCGGAACGAAAAATTCCACTGCCACTGGTGCCTGCATAGAGCGCGGTGTCCAGAACCAATAATGAGAAAATATTGGTTCTGGACAATCCGGTATTGATCGCGTGCCAGGTGTCCTTCTCACTCCCTAATCGAAAAATACCACCGGAGGTCGCCACATAGAGGTTTATATCCAGAAACGAAAACGACCAAATGCTGAGATTCAGTAATCCCATATTGCGCCAGGTCTCCTGCGCCGCATCGTAGCGAAAAACCCCCTTCATATCACTACCCGCATAGAGCGTCCCCTCAGAAACCGCCAAAGACATGACATCAACATCTGTCAACCCTGTGTTGCGCCAGGTATTCCCTTCATCGTCCGAGCGATAAACTCCGCCCCCCAAAGTGCCCGCGTAAAGCGCGGTGTCCCAGATCGATAACGCCAAAACGCTTGTGTGTCTCAATCCCATGTTGACTTGGGTCCAGGTATCTCCTCCATCTTCAGAGCGATAGACCCCACCACGCAAAGTGCCTGCGTAGAGCGTCGTGTCCAAAGCAGACAATGCCCTGACGTCGGGACTCATCAATCCCGTGTTGACTTGGGTCCAGGCGTCCCCCGCATCCACCGACCGAAAAACCCCGCTCGGCGTGCCTGCATAGAGCGTTGCGTCCACGACCAACAGTGCAGTGATATTATGATTCTTCAAGCCTGTGTTGATCGGTTTCCAGGTCTGCCCTCCATCCTTGGAACGGAAAACTCCGCCCAGAATGCCGGCATAAAGTGTACCGTTGGCGGTCGCCCGGAGGACGCGGATTTCACCGCCGTAGGGACCATTTGTCTGCTCCCATATCAACCCCCTTGCGGAGGAGGATAACGTGCCACGGAGGAAACCGCAACTTTGACAACTGAGTAACGCGACTATCAACGCAAAGATATGGACAGCGCGTCCTGCCTGTCGCAGCAAAAAATCGAAGTGTACCATCGTTTTTAGCCTATTTCTACATCTGAATTTTTTGTGATTTAACCTTGAATTTAGAGCGAACTTCTGTGACAATACTTACAGTTAAACCACTAATATCCTTGTAAAATAGTGTATTAGTGAGCACGATGGTTTACACTTTTTTCACCGCCGAGGCGCAGAGAACACAGAGGGCGCCCCGAGTCAAGGTGGGCGATTCGTCCGCTTCTGTTCTCGTTTTCCTCGTTTTTTCAACTGTAAGCCATCACCTTGACCAATACAATCTTTGTAAAATAGGAGTGGATAATCAAGGGGGGTTTCAGGCAAAGATAGCTTTCTAACTCAACGCTGAAAGGAGAGAAACCACGATGAGACAATTTGGAATCGCAATGCTAGTCGTAGTCTTATTTCTGTTTAGCTGTTCCCAAAAGCAAGACACATCGTCGGCGGGTTTAGCGGGGATCGCCGTCGCACCGGCGCTGGAAACGATAACGCTTGAAGTCGACGGCATCGCTTGAGGTGGGTGCGTCCATACAGTGCAGTTAGCACTGAAAGAAGTTCCGGGCGTTTCCTCGGTTCACATGGATATGACTACCAGAAAGGCCGTCGTTCAAGTTGAAAAGGGGAAGGCTACTGAAGATCAACTCGTGGATGCGATCAGTAACGCAAATGGCATGCACGAATATCGCGCAACTGTTGTTAAGCCAGACCCAAAATTTGGCGATTGAGACCAACTCGTTATTATAAATCCAGCCTATGCCGAGCCTCTTGTTGAGATACCGGTGTCAACGCATTGGACACTTTAAGTGTAATATATATCTCTTTCGAGTGGGGGTGAGACGCCAGAATCTCAACATTGATGTGGTCTACATCAGCAATACTATCGCGGTGGTATTTAACCCAAGTTGCTAGTAATTGAAAATCCATGGGTTTTCCGTTAAAGTAGAGGTAATCCAAACCATAATACCTCAAAGGAGAAACCCATGGACATCCAAATTGCAACCATTTTCTATCTCTGTGACAAGCTCTTAGAAGCACTCAACTCAAAACCACACCCACAAACGCAGATGTCTGATGCCGAAGTGATGACCACCGGCATCGTCGCTGCGTTGTTCTTCGGGGCAAACTTGCAAACCACTTGTGACTTTCTAAAGACTCATGGCTATATACCCAAGATGCTTTCAAAAAGTCGATTCAACCGACGACTTCATCGAATTAAACCGATGTTCACCACATTGTTCAAAATCTTGGGACGAAGCTATGTGCAACTTAATCAACAGAAAATCTATGCACTGGATACCATACCAATTGCTGTTTGTTCCGCATTCGTCGGTCAAAAATCTACACCGATAAGGCATATCGAGGCTATCAAGCGTCCAAACGTCGGTATTTCTATGGCTTGAAAGTTCATCTGCTAGTGACTGCGAGTCGACACCCTGTTGAATTTTTTGTGACCCCAGCCAGTACAGGGGACGTTGAAGGGTTACAGTGGTTTGACTTCGACTTGCCACCGGGCTATGGTGACAAAGCATACAATAATTATGAGATAGAAGATATTGTTACATCAGTCGGAGTCGAATTAAAGCCAGTACGCAAGAAGAATTCCAAGCGGCTGTATCCACCATGGGAGACCTACTTGGCTAATTACCATCGTAAGTCTGTTGAGACGGCTGGCAGTTTGATTAACAAACTGCTTCCACGTTCAATCCATGCAGTAACGCAACACGGATTTGAATTGAAAGTGGTCTTGTTTGTATTGGCTAGCAGTATCAATCAGCTCTGAGTTCACTCACATATTCGATGAATAGGTCGCAACTTGGGTTATTTAAGAAAAAAATGAACCTAGTAGTCGATCTCCGTTTCACTCACACTCAATTGAATTTTACCATTGAACATGGTCATCGCCGCTCTCTCTGATGCCGAAAGTTGTTGATCTTTTTGGATAGCTAATTTGAAGGAGGCACTTCGATTAGAGATAATAAGTGACTCTATCAAATCCTCCTTTAGCTGACATAAACCCAGATACCAGTCTGCAACGGAATGAGCCCCAAAATCAATCAAAACTGATTTTTGATCGGCAAGATTCTCCACACGAATTTCAACAGGTAACTTCAAAAACATCTTCATTTGGACGTTTTGCAATATTTCCCCAGTTTCTGGATTCAGTTGTTCCAAATGAAGATGGTTATCTTTTAAATCTGCGGGTTTCGCCCTGTATTGCCACTGAACATCTTGACTGCGCTACTTTCCGGGTTCGACCTCTACCGGATTTCTCCCCCATTTTTCTCTTGCCAGTGCCCTTGCTTCACGTCCATTCTCAAGTTTCCGCCCCAGATTTCGCCAACTTATCAACCTCTTTGAAGAATTTACCGATCGTCATCTTAGATGCTCCACCGATGATTCTCTGTCCCACACGGGCAAGTTTGCCGCCAACCGTCAATTCCCCGTCAAGTGCGACCGCTGTTTGATCCGTCTCGTTCTCCTCCAGGGTAAAATCACAAGCCCCCTTGAGAAACCCGATTTTGCTTTCACCTTGAACGACCAGGCGATACGCTGAAGGCGGCTGTTTATTCTCGATTTTCACTGAGCCTGTATACGTTCCTTTAATTGAGGCAATTCCTACCTTAATGGTCGCTTCAAAGGTATCGTCACCAAGCGGTTTAAGTTCTTCGCAACCGGGGATACATTGTTGTAAGAGTTCAGCCTCCGTAAAATACTCCCATACCTTTTCACGGGGGGCAGGTACTGTGTAATCGCCTTTGATCTGCATTTCTTATTTCCTCATATTGTTAGTAAAGTTTACTTTGTCAAAAAGATTAATCAGTTTTACGGCGATCTTTTCCATAGTGCTTAAATGCCTCTGCCAGTCTTCTCCAATCGTCCTTGTCCTCGAATATTTCCTTTAGGAAAACCATATCATCAATCTCAACAAACTCGGGCCAGAAAAGCCTGCTATAGAAGAGCGCATAAAATCCGGATCCTTCTGCGTGAAGGAGGTCAGGTCAAAGAAGTTAAATCCCGTTGTATCACGATTTGAGTACATCGTATGAAGTCGTTTAATCCATGACCTGACCAAAGCGAGCAGAATAGACATTCTCAATCTTGGTACCGGGCATTGTTAGAATGTCGTCTACAATTTTTTGAGCCACTGTGTTGATATCGGACTAGCACGTTGGCAGAAATAATTGAACAGTTGGAAGAAACCGAGTTTTTGCCAAAAACTCGGTTTCTAACCCCAACGGTTTCTAAATGGTAAAGGACTTCCGCCACGCTGTACTAGCTACCTTTCGGTTGGCCAATTCCCGTGCTTCTGTAAAGCACGTCCCGCCTTAGTTAAGCCTCCACTTCGATCTGCTTGGTCGATAATGCGGGCACCATCAAATAACGCCCTTATTCAGTCTTTATTCACGATCCAAACCCTAACATGAATAAAACGTAAAACGCAAGGTATCACCTTTTACGTTTTACGCATTACGATTCCTGATCAAGACGCTGCCTGTTCAATCGCTCGACGGGTGTAGACCTTCGCTAGGTTCTCACGGTACGCCTGACTTGCATGGATGTCTTCCAAAGCATCTACCCCATCAACAGCTTTCTCAGCCGCTGCGGCGATGTTCTCGGTGGTGAGCGCCTTGCTCGTCAACTCGGATTCGACGCCCGTTGCGCGATAAGCCACATCGGCGACGCCGGTAATGCTGATGGCAATTTTCTGGCAGGTGTGTCCAGATTTTGTCAGGACAACCGCCACGCCGGTGAGGGCAAATCCTGATGCCACCTGATGCAGCTTGAGGTATGTTCCTTTCGTGTTAGCATCCGGAATTGGCACATGAATTGCGGTAAGGATCTCTTCGTCTCCGAGATCGGTTTCGTACAGCCCCTGAAAGAAATCCGTGGCATTGACAACGCGCTCACCATCAGGGCCAGCAACATGGATTCCAGCATCGAGCGCCAGAATTGTCGCGGGCCAATCGGCAGCTGGATCGGCGTGCGCCAGACTTCCGCCAATGGTGCCTTTGTTGCGTACTTGTACGTCACCGATTTCACCAGCTGTCTGAGCGAGGACCGGAACTTTCTGCTGAACCAGACCTGACCCCTCTAGTTCATAGTGGGTGGTCAATGCGCCGATAACCAGTTTTCCATCAGACTCAGAAATTCCTTTCAAGTCGTTGATATGTCCAATATCGACGATGACCGCTGGTTCAGCCAACCGCAGCTTCATCGTCGGAATCAAGCTATGTCCACCAGCAAGCACCTTTGCATCGTCCCCATGTGCCTGTAAGAGCGACAACGCTTCATCGAGTGATGTCGGTGCAAAGTATTCAAAACTCCCCGGGATCATGAGTTGTTCCCTCCTTTCGCGTCTTGGATCGCCTGCCACACGTGGTTCGGCGTTAGAGGCATATCAATATGCGTAATCCCCAACGGCGATAAGGCATCCACAACCGCATTGACGAGGCACGGCGACGAGGCAATCGTTCCGGCTTCACCAACCCCTTTGACCCCCATCGGATTCACAGGAGATGGCGTCACCGTATGGTCCGTTTCAAAGCGGGGCAACTGCGTCGCCTTGGGAACGGCATAATCCATCAATGAACCGGTCAAAAGTTGCCCGTTTTCATCGTAAACCGCGCCTTCATACAAGGCCTGCCCTAAGCCTTGTGCAATGCCGCCATGTACCTGTCCGGCGACCAGTAAGGGGTTAATAATATTCCCGCAATCATCAACGGCGACATATCGCTGCATATCGATCTCGCCGGTGTCGGGGTCAACCTCAACCACTGCGATGTGCGCGCCAAATGGATAGGTGAAGTTCGACGGTTCAAAGAAATGCGTCGCTTCAAGTCCGGGTTCGGTATCCGGGGGGAGATTCTTGGCGACGTGCGCTTCCAGCGATACCGTTGTGAAATCAACGGCTTGATTCGGCGAACCTTCCACAAAGATCTTTCCATCTTCAAAAACGAGGTCATCGGGGTTCGCTTCCATCAAATGCGCCGCGAATTTTGCCATTTTTTCCTTCACCTGACCCGCGGCGATAACCATCGCAGTTCCACCGACAGCCGTCGCACGGCTACCGAATGTCCCGATGCCGTAAGGCTGCCGTCCCGTGTCGCCATGGATAACCACAACATCGTCAATGTCCACCCCCAACTCATCGGCGATAATCTGCGCAAAGCTGGTCTCTTGACCCTGGCCGTGTGGCGAAACGCCGCTCAACACCGTAATTTTTCCAGTCGGCTCGACCCGGACAGTACTACTTTCCCAACCGCCGGCAGGCATGGCTATTGATGGCCCCATTCCGCAGATTTCGGCATAGGTAGAGATGCCAATTCCCAGGTATCTTCCCTGCTGACGAAGTTCCGCTTGCTGATTCCGCAACCCATCGTAGTCGACAATTCCCAATGCCTTGTTAAAGCTTTCCTGGTAATTGCCACTGTCGTAGATAATGCCAGTAGGGATTTCAAGCGGAAATTCTTCTGGCTGCGGGAAGTTCTTAAATCGAATATCCTTCGCATCCATCCCCAGCTCCTGCGCCGCCAGATCTACAATGCGTTCAATGATGTAGGTCGCTTCTGGGCGTCCTGCACCACGGTAGGCATCTGTCGCCATCTTATTCGTCAAGACGCCGATCAATTCCAATTTGACATTTGTAATCTTATAGGCCCCCACAATCATGAGGTTCGTCAATGTGGGAATGAGCGGGGTGAGCAATTGATAGGATGCCCCGAGATTGGCGAGTATTTTCGCGCGAATCCCTGTGATTGTCCCATCGTTTTTGACCGCGAGATCAACGTAGTTGACCTGATCTCGCCCATGAATCGTCGTCGTAAAGTTCTCCGTCCGCTTTTCGACCCATTTCACAGGTTTACGTAATTGAATCGACAAATGTGAGACAATAACCTCTTCAGGGTAAACGTTCAATTTGCTGCCAAAACCGCCGCCAACTTCCGGGGCGATGACGCGGACTTTCTGTTCAGGAACGTTGACAGCAAGAGACAACTGAGTTTTGAGAATGTGTGGAACCTGTGTTGATGACCACACGGTTAATGTCCCTTCGCCCGGAAGGTATTCAGCCAAGACTCCACGTGTCTCCATCGCGTTTGGAATCAGACGCTGGTTCACGAACCGCTGAGAAACAATGTGGTCGGCTTCAGCAAAAGCCCCATCCACATCTCCCGCCTCTAACGGCATTGTAAAGCCAATATTGTCGCCAAAGTCTTCGTAAATCAGCGGAGAATCCGGCTCCACTGCCTGATCCAGATCAACGACAGCAGGTAGTTCTGCATATTCAACTTCAATCAGATCCAGTGCATCTCGGGCGATATACGGATCGATTGCCACAACCGCGGCAACCGGCTCCCCAACGAAGCGCACTCGTCCCGCCGCTAGCGCGGGGTGATCGGGAGCCTTGAGGTCCGGAATCTCCGCACCGCAGGGAATCCCGCCAACCTTCCCCTCAAGATCTTCAGCGGTAACCACAGTAACGACGTCGGGCAGATTCTTCGCGGCTTCTGTATCAATGCTTTTGATCTCTGCGTGCGCATAATCGCTGCGCAGGAACGTACAGTGAAGGGTTCCCACCAGCTTAATGTCATCGACATAGTGGGATAACCCTTGAATTAACCTCGGATCTTCGCGCCGTTTAATCGGGGCGCCCATCATCCGAGTCGGTGCCGCCATTGTTGCCATAATTAAGGTTCCTCCTTATTTGCATGATAAGGGTTCAAAGATTCAGAGATACGGTTCAGAATTCAAGATTCAGGTACGTATTCACGGAGCCATGTTTCCCAGTCATCACCATCGTCAATGCCATAAACCGCTTGCGATTCACGGGTAGTGCGATTATTAGCTTTTGTCTGTGGGAAACCGGCTTGATGGCTCTCCGCGACGCTTTGTGTGTAGCGATACAGGTCTCTTCCGGGTTGTTCGTACTCACGGAGGAAGTATTCACCACGCGCCTGGGCCAACGAACCTGTATCTGTGAGCAGTTCTATGTGTTCCTTCGTCTCATCGCAAGAAGCAATAGAGTAGGTCAGGAAACGGAGATAGTCTCCCTTGTAGAACCATCGCCCGTAGCCTTCAACGAAGTTGGAAACAATCGCCAGAAACTGCGCTTTTCGGCTGTCATTCTGAGACTTTGCGAAGAATCTCAGCGTCAGAGATCCTTCACTTCGTTCCGGATGACAGTCACCGCTAAAAGCGCAATTTTACCCGACGCCGGGTATACATTTCAAACTTGGGCAACTCCTCAAGGGTCATTCGATGAACTTCTACCGCCAGCCGATGGGCCGACTGATATACGCCTATCGTTTTGTAACCCTTTGCCATGAAACTATCCTCCCTTCATCCTTGCATCTTGTATCTTGCATCCTGCATCTTTGTTATCCTTGCAATTGTTCAGCGGCATATTGAACCGCATCGACGATGTGCTGATAACCTGTACAGCGGCAGAGATTCCCTTCCAACCCGTGCCGAATCTCATCTTCCGTCGGGTTGGGATTCCGCTGTAGCAACTGATGCGCAGCCATAATCATCCCCGGTGTGCAGAAACCACACTGCAATCCATGACGCTCCCAGAACCCCTCCTGGATTGGGTGGAGTTCTTCGCCCTGCGCCAAGCCTTCAATGGTTGTGATTTCTGTGCCATCCGCCTGAACTGCCAGCATCGTACACGATTTGACAGCCTGTCCATCAATCATAAGTGTACAGGCGCCACACAAGCTGGTTTCGCAGCCGACGTGTGAGCCGGTCAAACCGACGACATCCCGAATGTAGTGAATCAAAAGCATCCGCGGCTCAACTTCATGCGTGTGCACCTGTCCATTGATTGTCGTATGAATGACTTTCTTAGCCAAGTGTATTACCTCCCTATAGACATCTCGCCCCTAACGGGGCGGAAGAAAACCTTACTTTTCCTGAAGTTAAATGGCATTATATCAGAACCGGGTTTTTACTGCAACAAAAAAAACTGTGGGCTGTGACTTGACAGTTTCACCCGCCTGTCGTATAGTAGAGCGAGCAGCACCATTTTCGATCTATCGGGCCTCTACCAGTGAAAAACGTCTATTTTTCAAAAAATTCGCTCGGATGAAAGTTTTTTGACATGAGCGGTGTCATACAGGATGCAAGATTCAGGGTGGAAGTGCTGAATTCTTGAATCCTAAATCTCTTAATCACCGGAGCCAAACCGTGCGTACGGAAGATGGATATCTCATTGATAAATGCCTCAACGGCGAACCGGAAGCGTTTGGCTTGCTGGTTGATACATACAAATCCAGCCTCTATGCGTTGGCGTATGCCAGAGTGCGGAACCTCCACGACGTGGAAGACATCACCCAAGAGGCGTTTATCAAAGCGTACAAGAACCTTCGTACCTTGAAACGCGGGGACAGCTTTAAGGCGTGGCTCTATTCGATTACGTCGAATCTGTGCAAGAACTTTTTGCGCTCGAAATCTCGGCGTCCGGACGACGAATTTATCGACAATCCGGGCGTAGATGTCGCGGAACCGACGGTGGTGGATGACGCGCTTGATGACCCAATGCACGAAATGCTCCATGAATCCTTAGCGGCGCTGCCGGCGATGTATCGAGAAGTCTTGACGCTCCACTATCTGGGCGGCATGAAAAGTCGAGAGATTGCCCAGTTTCTTGGAACATCGAAGAACACGATCGATACCCGCCTGAGACGCGCCAAATCATATCTAAAAGAGGAGATGCTTACCATGATGAGTACAACGTTTGAACAATACCGCTTACAACCGAGTTTCACTTTCCGCATTATGGAAATGATCAAAGAGACGAAGATCCAGTCTGCCCCACACAAGACGACTCTCCCCTGGGGACTTTCAATCGCAGCAGGACTGGTTGCTATTTTTATCAGTTTCACCGTTCCCTTCAGCCCACTTTTCCCTATTGGGACGCTGATTGGTTCAGCGCTTCCCACTCAAACGCAGGTCGCGGAGTTTGGCGAGATCCCTGTTGATACCATAGAAATTACGGAGATTACTGTCCTTTCCACTAAAAAAGGGGATAGAGATTTCGGACAGAAGCCCAGGCCCAATCCGATAAGCGCCTTCGCTCCTGCGAGACAAGAGGGGAAGTGGAGAGGGAGAGCTCGTATGCGAACTAAAAGATGGATGTTGGCTGCCACTGTTGTGAACGGGAAGATTTATGCCATCGGCGGGTTTGGGCCTACTAGGTTTAACGCAAAGACTCTCCCAACGGTGGAGGAGTATGACCCCGTAGCGGATAAATGGACAAAGAAAGCGGACATGCCAACCCCAAGATATGTTCTGTCGGCGAGTAGCGTGAACGGGAAGATTTATGCCATCGGCGGGTGGGCGGGACGTGCGAAGGGCACTCGTTCAACAGTGGAGGAATATGACCCAGTAACAGATACATGGACCCAGAAAGCGGACATGCCAACCTGGAGATCCTCCCTTTCCACCAGTGTGGTGAATGGGAAGATTTATGCCATTGGCGGAGGGGAACCTGGTAAAGTATTTTCGACCGTGGAGATGTACGATCCTGTGACGGACAAATGGACCCAGAAAGCTGATATGCTGACCGCAAGATCGGGTTTGTCCACAGACGTGGTGAATGGAAAGATTTATGCCATTGGCGGGAGTGATTCTGTTGAGGATTTTCCGACCGTGGAGATGTACGATCCGGCGACAGATATGTGGGTGAAGAAAGCGGACATGCCAACCCCTAGATCCGATTTCGCTACAGGCGTGGCAAGGGGAGGGATTCATGCCATTGGTGGTACGGCAATGATCAGACGCGGTGAACTGGGTATATGGGAAACCATTTCAAAAGTTGAAGTGTATCAGCCGGCAAGGGACAGATGGACAAAGGAGGTCGACATGCGGGTGCCACGCGGCTATATTGCCGCCGGTACGGTCAATGGAAAGATTTATGTCATCGGCGGCACGTCAGTACGCCCTGGCCTGCCGCTTGCAAAAGTGGAAGAATTTGACACCGGATTCGCCGTCAACCCCGCAGGAAAACTCGCCACATTGTGGGGGCAAATCAAATCCGCGCGCTAGAACAAACCCACTTTCTCACCTCCTTCCCTTTCCAAAGCCTCGTGTGACTTCGGTTACATGGGGCTTTTTATTTTATGCGCCCCCGTGCGAATCCAAAGCTGGCTTTAACTCAGTAAACGCAGATTATTCAAAATCAATTCGCTGCTGGATGACATTTTTGAGCCACTCTTCCGCGCTGGACATCTTATGCAACTGAGCGAGAAAAGCGGGTTGCGTGGCTAACTCATTGGGAAAGGGAATATAGCATACACCATATCTTTTGTCTAGAAAGTGATTTGCCTTTCAGGGGTATCCAGTTTTCGGGCCTAATCAGCAAAACGTTCGGTCTTTGAGGCGCCATTGGTCAATCTCCATTCATGGGACGATAAGGGTTGATAAAGGTTATAGCTCAGGCCGCCAAAATTCGCTCGTATACGCTTATGTGTTCGCCCTCCTTCTCCTCCGAATCGACCAGTTTGAGCCATACCGCCTGATCCTTTCTGTCGCCGCTGAGTTGCTGGACGTCGCCCGCATTCTCCGGATGGACGCCACTCCAGATCACTTCCCCATCTTGCAGGTAGATGAACACGCCAGCGTAATGCTCCACTAGCCGGTCCCGATTATCCCGAAAAAACAGCCCCTGTTGGCATGCGGTTCGACGCAGATTGGCGATTTTTTCATTGGGGTCCATCTCTGCGGAGTCAAACTCCGCCAGGGGCGGCTTTAGCCCACCCATGTCAAAATCGATCTCGTCCAAATCCACTGTACCAAAACCGTGCTCCGCAGCCACCGCGATGGGACTGCGATCGCGACGGTAGGGCGGGTGTGGCCAGTCGAGGCGAGGGGCGGTACCCATCAGATAGGTCCCGCAAGCATCGGTGGCAATGACATGATCGCCGGCAACTAACGCATCACAGATGCGTCCCTCCCCGCCCCACTCCCGTTTTGATTGACCCGTCAAGCCGTCGATGATGTTAAGGCAGGGCTGGGTGATTAAACCGAGGTCGGGTAGCACGTAGGAGAGCCGAATAGCATGATGAAAGTAGGTCCGAACCCGGCCGTGGGGTGGTATGGGTGGTAAACCAAAAAGGTTCTTGAGACATAACGTGATGCCCATAAAGGCATGGTTTTTCATCTTGGCGATGGAGACAAAGGCGTCGGCCTCGCCAAGGGCAGCAGAAAGCTGGTATTCAGAGAACATCAAGCCGCCGCCGGGAACCTTGTACCGCTCGAAGGGCGGATCGCCGGCTTCGACATAAGGGATATCAAACTCCTCGAAGATTGGGCCGGTATTAAAATCGTCCCCAGGACGCTGACCAGCAGGTACCATGCTGGTATCGATAACAAAAATATGTGCGTCGGTGCGCTCCTGCAAGAGACGCAACGATGCACACAGCACATCCTCATCCACCAGTTCTTGGCGCCGCCCGCCAATGCGACGGATGTTATCGGTACGCATCTGCATGTTTACCTTGATACCGATTTTGCGGGCTTTTTCTATCTTTTCCCAGGATCGGGTTAGGGGGGTGGTAATCGCCTTGAGCTTTTCGTAGATTTCCTCCTGGGATGCCTTGTGACTGCATGGAATGGCACGGACTTTGTAGGCTTTTTCTTGAATCATGCTGAAAACCTCCTTCGATTGCGGATTGTTGCGATTCAGCGTCACGAATGAATTCGAAGGCATTCTCGTAGCGTATTTCGTAAACGGTTTTATTCGCCATTTTCAGGAATTGCCTGTCAAAACTCTATACACATGCTGTGTAAGTTGTCAAGGAATACTATTTAGAAGATTGCGCGAGGGCTAAGGATTATGGTAAAATGAAATGTGCATCAATTGGGTTTATTGTTGCATTCGCACCCTGGCCCGGGCTTTCTCCCTCCTTGATATAGTTGGCGTCAGCAGGTATTATAGCATAGGACTTTATTCCTTTGAAAGCAAAATGGCATCAAACTGTAGTGGTCAGGAAGATGGCAGACAATTTGCGGCTTGGATTTACCGAGCAAAAGTGTCGATTGACCATTACAAAAATGGTATCAAGCTCAGAATTTGAGGAATTACGATGGCACAAACCGAAATAGCGACGAAAGGCACACAGGTTGTTGTCAGACTAGACAACAGCGTCGGAACAGACGTTTTTGAGATTCGCCATCCGGGCAGGGGGGAAGTGCTTGTTGAAACGGTGCGCACGCTGATTAGCGCAGGAACGGAACTCGGCACGCAAGCGCAGCAGCGGACACACAATCTCACCCTCGGTTATTCTAATACTGGACGGATTATCGGCCTGGGTGAAGGAGTTGAAGGCTACGAAATTGGGGACCGTGTGCTGTGCCTGGGGCGTCATGCAAGCCACGTAACGGTTTCCGCTGCGCCACAATCGCTGGCGAAGCTGCCCGACAGCGTCTCCTTTGAGGATGGCGCTTTTGGCGTACTCGGGAGTGTCTCGATGCACGGCGTCCGAAAAGCGCGGATTGAACTTGGGGAATTCGCAGCGATTACGGGGATGGGCCTCGTCGGTCAATTGGCGCTGCAACTTTCGGCGCAAACAGGCTGCGACTTGCTCATCGCAATTGATCTGAGCGATCGACGTTTGGGGCTCGCAAAGGCTGTGGGAGCGACCCACGTCCTGAACCCAGGCTGCTGCGATCTCCGTTCTGAAGTTGAAAGAATCACCGAAGGTCGTGGGTTGGACGTAATCATCGAAGCATCGGGGTATCCTGAACTCCTGCCAATTGCGTTTGATATGGCACGAATCGGTGGACGTATCATGGCGTTGGGTTCGATCTGGCATCGCAAGGTCGAGATAGATTTCATGGATTTCCATTTGAAGGAACTGGTGCTCGTCGGCTGCCATCAGCCGAAATGCCCAACAGTTGCGACGCCTGCCTTTCCGTGGACGCAGCAGTACAACCGTCGCCAGATTCTGAAGATGATTGAACGTGGTGGACTCAACGTGAGTCGTTTAATCACCCACCGTCTGCCTTACACAGAAGCGGGTGAAGCCTATCGGCTGCTGCGTGATGAACGCGATAAATCGCTGGGAGCCATGTTGATATGGTAGGAGTACAATGAACAGACGCATTGTCGGTTACGATTTTGCACGGTCGCTCGCGGTGTTGGGAATGGTGGTCGTGAATTTTAAGGTCGTCATGGGTGCTGAAAAAGCTGGATCTCATTATAAAAATCCGGGGAGCCGGAGTTCGTGGGATCTTTACGCCTATAACCTTGTGGAAAAAAGAGAGTTCCGGATAACAACAGATTGAATGGAATTACAACATGGACGTTCAGATTGTGGACGTCGTTGGATTCGCTGCCTTTCGGTGTATCTACGATTGTTCGCTTGCCCAAGTGCTTTGGAAGCTGTCACGAAATTTGCAAAGTACACTTCTCAATTTTCTTAAACAGGAGGAAATAAAACTTGAGGAAATACGTTGAGGTGCTCATCGCGCTAGTCTGCATCATCGGTTATCTGAGGTGTACTCAGGATAAAACGCAGCTTGGTTGGCAGAAGATCGAATCGGGAACAGAGGCGCACTTATACGGTGTCCACTTCGTTGACGCCAAACACGGTTGGGCGGTCGGCGCAGACGGTGTGGTTTTAGTCACAGAAGATGGTGGTTTGAAATGGAAGGTGCAATCACCGAAAAAAGCCATTTCCAAGAATGCACTCAATAAGGTCCACTTCTCTACCCCAACCCACGGTTGGTCAGTCAGTCTCAGGGGACGCATCCACTATACAGGAAGCGGCGGCAAATCGTGGACAGAGCAACAGGGTCACACGCAGAGCGGATTACTTGACCTCTATTTTACAAGTCCAACAGAAGGCTGGGCAGTCGGTGGGAGTGGCATCATCCTCCACACGGATAATGGTGGTGGTTTGTGGAGTCGCCAAGATGCGCCGTCGGCCGGTCACTTGTGGGCTGTTCACTTCGCTGACGCGAAGAACGGTTGGGTTGTCGGCAGGGAGGGGAAGATTCTTCACACTGAAAACGGCGGCAAATTCTGGCGTGAACAGCGGAGCAATACCGATCAACCGCTGCTGGACGTTTATTTCGTTGACCCACAGAACGGCTGGGCTGTTGGGACAAACGGGCAGGTCTTACATACAACGGATGGTGGTGCAAACTGGAGACGGCAGAAAAGTAACACACAGAAGACCTTGCGTGGCGTTGCATTCCCAGGCGCCGAGCAGGGCTGGGCAATCGGCGAAGATGGATTAATCTTGCATACAACCGACGGTGGGCAAACGTGGATGCCCCAACCGAGTGGATCAGAAGAACACCTTCTGGACATCTGTCTGTATAAAGATCGCAGTTGGATCGTTGGGGCAAAAGGCACAATTCTACGTCTCGGTTAGTTTTCCAAAACCGGTCAGAAAAAGCCGCCACTTTGAAGTTTTTGAGCCTTACCGGAGACAAATATAGCGTATGGCGGGGTACGGAGTTTGCCCGATATGGTGCAATTCCGATATCTAGGAACTGACCAGAATGTGCTAAAAATGTAATCGAAATTGCATTTGGCGTCATTCTGGCTGCACCGTAGGCGTCATTCTGGCTGCACCGTAATAGATGAATAATGAGCTTCTTCTTTTGCACAGAATGCGGCATAGAAGTTGCTTTAGCTTCAGCCGTATCCAATTGACCGGAGAAGCTCTCGAAGCCCTGTGATAAAATTGGCAGGCGTTATCGTCGTACTTGACGGGCTCTGGGTTGGGTGCCCCTTCGTGATTGTCAAAAGCTAAAAAGGGGAAAGCGTCACGAAACGCCGTTACGCATTACGTTTTACGCATCACGCATGAGGAGGTATATGATATGTGTTGGAGACAGATTCGCGTGTTAAGTCTGATCCTCTGTTTTCTGGTAGTTTTGGGCTGTTCAGACGACGACGGTGACGAGATAATAGAGATTGATGAGCCAACAGTTGACAATACAACACCCCCCGATGCAAATGAAGATTCTTCGTTACCGCTCGCGCCCAACTTTACGTTACCAGATACAGAGCTTGAGGAGGTCAGCCTCTCAGACTACGAAGGCAAGGTCGTCCTTTTAGATTTTTGGGCGACGTATTGTAAACCGTGCGAAGAGGAGATTCCGCTTTTCGTCGAACTCTATGATGAGTATCGGGGGCAAGGGTTTGAGATGATTGGTATCTCCCTGGATGATGGGCTGGACGTCGTCGATCCCTTTATTCAGAGACTGGGCGTCAACTACACCATTTTACTGGCAGTCCCTGGACTTGTTCAGAAATATAACATACCTGGGCTACCTGCTGCGTTCCTTATTAATCGTAGGGGAAGAATTGTGAAAGTATTCGATGGCGAACAAGAAAAAGCAACCTATGAAAGTGAGTTGAAGAAATGGCTATAAGGAATAAACCGATTTATCAAGCTTTGGCACTGATCTTCCTGGGAGCTGCGCTGATTGTGTGGTCCGGTTGTGGCAGTGACGATAATCCTATAGTAACAGAAGATACACTAGACGACGATTCGACCCCTACAATCGATGATCCGACTCCCGTAGTCTTGACCGGTAGCCTGAAAGGGCAAGTGGAAACCATTGAAGGCGTACCGATTAACATCCAGGTCCTGCAAAATGGCAAAGTGATCGCCTCCACCCAAACCAATGCCGATGGAAATTACCAAATCGATAGCGTTGAACCGGGAACTTACACCGTTCAAATCACAGCGAAAGGCTATCGAGCCGCCGACCTGACCGTACAAGTTATCGCTGATCAGGTTAAGCCACTTGATAAGGTGGCGCTTGAGGCATTAGAAATTCCTGTTTCTCACATTCGAGGACGCTTATCAGACCAAGCGACGAAGAAACCCCTTGACCGGGTTCGTGTTCAACTTATCGATGACGCGGGCAATATCCGTGAGGCGCTGACAAAGGCAACAGGCGTCTTTGAATTTGAAAATGTCCCCGCAAATCAGCCATTCACCGTACTGATCGATCACGATGGATACGAGCAGCAGGAAATTAAAATCGATCCAGTCCCGGCCGCTGAAGCCGCAAAGATCACAAACGAACTTGTGCCAGTTCAGCAAGGGGAACAACCCCCGGTCGGTGAGGGTCTGGCAATCGGCGCGAAAGCGCCAGATTTTCGTCTGCCCGATGGGGATGGGAAGATTCACGCCCTCGCCGATTATGCGGTGGAAAAAAAGATTGTGCTGGTGTTTTATCGAGGGATCTGGTGACCGCATTGCATCAATCAACTCGGAGAGTTGCAGAAAAACTATAAAAGGATTCGAGCAGAAGGGGCGGAAGTTATCGCGATTAGTTCGGATACACAGGCGGAGACGAGACGGACTATTGAGAAGGTCGAAAGGCGCTTTGGTGCCGAAATACGGTTTCCTGTGCTTTCCGATGCGGAGACACAGACCATCGCCGCCTATAATGTAACCGATCCCCTCAATCACCGGCTTGCACGTCCGGTGACCTACATCATCAATGAGAGCGGGACGATTCGGTGGAAGTTCCTTGATGTGCGGGTCGGCAATCGGATAGCGCCCGACAAGGTTATTGATAAGTTGAAAAAATTTAATAAGTAAAGGTGACAAACGAGCTTTGCTCGCCACTTTCAAATGTCCAATCTTCCATGTAGAGATGTATGAAAATTTCCGTATTGCCGCATTGGATATTGATCTTCTTAAAGTTGCAGCGAACATTGGTGGTAACTTGGAAATGCACGATAAACTGATTGTAGCGACCGCGCTTTATTTTGATGCGCCTCTGATTACCAGGGACGGAAAAATCACTCAAAGTGAAATCGTAAGCACTGTTTGGTAGCGTTAGAATTAACCAATCCAATGGCAAGAACAACATCTTCAGTTAATCAACCCGTATCAGATCCAATTGTGGAACAAATTCGAGCGGATTGCGATCAGATTTCACACATCAAAGCAACCGAGCCCCGATCGGTGAGTCGGCGGCGTTTTTTGCGTCAAACATCGCAAGGCGTGATTGGGGCGGGATTTGCCCTGGGGAGCCTATACTCAGCGACAAACAACGCTTTCGCTCAATTGGGTACGCCGCGCGGCACACTTCCAGAAGATCAGCTTCAAGATCAAGGGACGCCCGTGGTCGAAGCCACAAGTGAAAAGGCCTGGGAGGGTGATATACTCAATGAGCAGGTCGTCAGTGAGATGATCGATCGCGCGATAATGAAACTGACGGGACTCGACTCGGCGAAGGAGGCGTGGAAGGATTTTGTCCTGCCCAACGACATTGTCGGGATTAAGATAAATCCCATCGGTGGGAAGCTGTTGAGTACGCATCGAATCATCGTCGATAAGATCGTCGATGGATTATACGGGGCGGGCGTCCTCAAAAATCAGATCATCATCTGGGATCGGTTTGAATCCCACCTGATTAACGCAGGTTACGAGATTAATCAAAGCGATCAAGGGGTGCGTTGCTTCGCATCGGACAGTCAAGGCGTTGGCTACGACGACGAAGTTTACTATGAAACCGAAAAGGATGTCGAGGTGCGCCGTGAGAACGAGAGCATCAGATCTCAATATACGAAGATACTCACTCAAGAGGTGACGGCGATCATCAACGTTCCGGTGATGAAACATCACGGGATCACCGGCGTTAGCGGATGCCTGAAAAACCTTGCCTTTGGCAGCGTCGATAACACCCGCCGCTTCCACTCAAATCCCCTGAATTGCAATCCTGCTATTGGCGACATTTTCGCGCACGCTATCCTGAAAGATAAAGTTGCTCTGAATGTCGTTGATGGGTTGCTCGCTTCGTTTGATGGTGGCCCCACATATGACCCCGATGGGGTGTGGAAGTATGGCGGCATCCTCATGAGTGTGGATCCAGTGGTGTTGGATCAGATCATTCTTCAAACGATTGAAGAGAAACGGAAGGAGCTCAAATTAGGGTCAATCACTCGATTGGAGAAATATATCCGCTCATCGTTCCAGCTAGGACTTGGCACGAATAACCTCGACGAAATCGATTATCGAGAAGTGAAGGTGTAGAAGGATGGAAGAAAAGTGAAGTCGATGGAAGAATGGAAGGAAGGGAAGAAAGGAAGGATGGAGGGATTCATTTCACATTTTACGTTTCACAGCTCCGTTCCGAGAGTCCGAGAATCGGAGTCTGTTACGCGAGACTAGGCTCTGCCCCGATCTATTGGGGTTTCACGCATCACGCAAGAGGAGGTCAGCCTCATGAAGAGATTTTGGTTGGGCTGCATAGTTTTGGGGATACTTTTGGCATTAATCAGTTTTTCCGGCTGCGTTACCACTTTTACACCGAGTGGACAACTTCAGCTTGGACTGTCTGCGTCGGCAAATGAAACGGCTGAAGTGCTTACGGACTTTGAAGCCAGCGAAGATAGAGCCATCGCGGGCGACGTCACCAAAAAGGCGGGCAGCAGTTGCGCGGGTGGCGTCTGCACAATCTACTAACAAGTGATCTAACTTTCGGCTTGCCCCCCCCCGGCCCCCCAATTCCCCGATGGATCGGGGCAGGCTTCAGGAATTTTGGCGATTCTCCCTTGCCCCCAAGGTTTCAGGGGCGGATAGGCAATGCAAAACGCTCGGTGATGAACTCACCGAGCTACAGAACGGTGCCCGATAAAATCGGGCTAGAACCGAATCCGAGGTCTGATTCATCGGACGCCGCCTTGTAGCCTCCGATGGATCGGAGCAGAGCCTGCCCTCACGTAGCGGGGCTCTGCGATTTATCGCGGGGCGCCAATGCCCGTCATCACTCGTTTTTCCAACAAGGTGTCCGCCCCTGAACCCCCAAGGTTGGGGGATTAAGAAGGGCTGGGCAATTTACCAAAGTCAAACTAAAATTACCGATTCTAATTCATTGGGGCACGGTACGCTGCAAATTCGTTTTGCGGGCTGTGCCCCTATTTCGTGAACAAGGAGAGCGCAATTGCAACGACAGTCTCATCAATTACGACTCAAATCCCTCCTCTGGATCTACGCCATACTCTTTTTGTTGGTGAATGCGCCAATCACACCCGCCCAGCTCCAACGCCAATATGGTCGGGAGTTATTTCAACAGGAGGCGGAAGAACCAGCAGCCTTTGAATCTGATCTGACAATCGATTATCAGGCGAGCAACGTCTTTAATGATCACGTCGAATTTGGACTGAGTATTGATCCGAGTACAAGCAGCCTTGCCGGACGTGAAGACCCTCAACTTCAAGGCGTAATCAATCTTGCTGGCGTCAACTTTCAGGGAACTTTACCCCTTGGGAGACATTTCGGACTCAAGCTGCAATACTATCCGCAATTTGAAAATTATATCGGTGAAGATGGTCAACTCAACGAATTCGATGCGTTCACAGATCTCTTTTTGACAGAACTCAGTTTTCGGCCAACGCTTCAACTGCCTGCCTTGACCGTATCACACCAGCTTCAGCGATTAGATCGGAAAGACGATGCTTTCGACAGCCTTCAACGTCAAATCGGTGTCCGCTTCGGCAGGCTAGTGGAGTATAATCTGCGCCTCCTGCGTTTCGATGACGATCAGACGCGGCGTGAAGATTTTCTACTCGTTGGCGCGACGAGCCACCAGGGACGCGCCCGGATACAGTTGGGGGTTCTAAAGAACGTGTTGGGGAAGTTGGAGTATTCAATCGAGCGGGAGAACTATAAGGATAACCTGAATAACCTTGTGCTGGGTATCGCTGGGATAGAGCCGGAAGAATCTCGAACTGATGTGCGAAACTTTGCATCTGCGAAACTGATTGAAATCCCCACCAGTCGGCTTGTCTTGCAGCAGGAATTCAATCTGTTTCTAAACAGTTCAAATGTCGATTTCTATGACTTTTCCACGATTGAGGCGGCGGTCGGTACGTTTTACAAAATCAACGGTGAGAGTTGGGCGCGTCTGCGGTTATCACGTTTGGATATAATTTTCGATGGACGCCGGGTGCGAGGTGTAGACGGCTTTGTTGATGCAAACGCGAAGAAGCGAAAGGATAATCAGTTCGGCTTAAAATTCCGGCTTAACTGGCAGTTCCGCAATTTCCTGACACTTTTTGCGGATTATCAACTCACGACAAACGACACCAATGAAGAGAATGAAATCTTTGACTTTTTGAATTACACCAACAACATTGCGTCGCTGACTATCCAGGCGACCTATTAGAGCACGTCAGTCTCATTGAATAGGAAAATGTTGTCCTTTACGGAGAATACTTCATCGACCAAAACATTGACGAATTTTGAGGAAGGCAGGTAAATGACGGACTTCACTACAACCCTTAGCCAGATTAAGACACTGCTGGGAATCGCTGTTTTGCTGATTCTCTGGTGTTTAGAAACTTGGCTGCCTTTATTCGGAGCGCACCGGATGAATCGTCTGAGGCACGCCGGACGGAATCTAGCGATTACAGGATTCAACACCGTGACCGTTGGGCTGATGTTTTCCAGCCTCATTGCGGTGGTTGCCACTTGGAGCGGAAACCAAAAAGCCGGATTACTGCACCTTTTAGGCTGGCCTCTTTGGATAGAAACGCCGATCGCGATTCTTTTGTTTGATGGCTGGATGTATCTCTGGCACCGCGCTAACCACGTCATTCCGTTCCTCTGGCGATTTCATCGCATGCACCATACCGACTATGAAATGGATGTCACGACCGCAACACGATTTCACACCGGTGAACTCATCCTCTCGTCAGTCTTGAGACTGGTGCTCATTCCACTGTTGGGCCTCAATCTGTGGCAGGTCGTTCTGTATGAGGTGATTCTGCTGCCGGTGATCCAATTCCATCACAGCAATGTCAACTTGCCAGAAAGGTGGGATCGGTGTCTGAGGGCGCTGATCGTTTCTCCCAACATGCACCGGGTTCACCACTCGTGTTTTCAACCGGAAACGGACTCTAACTTTTCGAGTATCTTTTCGGTTTGGGATCGATTGGCGCACACGTTTCGCTGGCGGGAGGACGCGAGGACAATCGAGTTGGGATTGTCCGAGTTTGGCGACTCGCAATGGCAAACAATTTGGGGCATGCTGAAAACTCCCTTTCTGACACCGAAGAAGATAGTCAATAGACAGAACGGGTTACCGTTCACGACACAGAGCAACCCCTTATCTCATGAGGAGAAATTGTAATGGCAGATGAAATTTCTCAAGTAGAGGGGAGGTTGCAACCCCACTCTACCTTACCAGAACGTATCTCCAACTGTCCAGAAACCCGCTCCGCTCGATGGCGACGGTGGGACTTCTGGTGTTTGGGGACAGGCAGCCTGACCGGGTTTCTTTTTCTTCGTCCCTGTTTGTCCCTAGAAGCGCTTCAGCAATCTATTGGCAGGGAGAAGGAAAGGGCTCTCTCACAAATCTCAGCTTGGCTTCATCCCCACTGCTCATTTTTACGTGGATAGAACAACTTTACAACTTGCCTGCTCATGTCATTGCCATTCATTATAGCATACCCTGAAAATACGGGGAATAGAAAAATGATAGTTGAGCATAACTACGCAACCGTTCTAATGCCGGGCAGAGCGTGGAAATAAGCAGTGAAAATTTACGAAACTTCAACGGGATAGATACGTTGAGTTTGGTGAGAGAAGTTCTCAAAACTCCTTGTCAACCAAGTATTGTACAATTGATGAAAATTACCTAGGCGCCAAGCCGCTCGATTATTGATGCGGCTTGGCTTTTTTCTTTTTTGGTTTGATAATTTGTTCACGCGCCCATTCGCACCGTTCAATCCAATCCTCCGCGCTGTGAATCACCCCAAGGGGCAATGTGTTATCTGCGGCAATCCGGTGAAACTTCTCAATGGCTTGGTCATATTGTCCGAGCCGATACGAATTGACCCCGATGAGCCTCGTATTTTCAAGGAGCAAGAGTTGGTGCGGCAGCCCGAAAGCAACCGCTTTCAGCAGATAATGATTTGATGAGGCGTAGGCTTGATCAAAATGGAGTTGTCGTCCAATTAGATAGTACGCCGGCCCCCACGTTGGCGCCGCGTTGATGACCTCATGGAGCAATGTCATTCTGAGTCGGCTTGATGATTGGCCGATGAGCACCTGCTTGATTTTATCCTCTACATCGGCAAAGTCGAGCGCCAGCGTTGCTAGCTTGATCTGGACTTCCCGGTCGAGGGCATCAGATGGGTGAAGGGCAAAGACCTCTTGATAGCGTGAACGGGCGCCCTCATGCTCTCTCTGCTGCCAATAGACATTCCCCTCCACATTTTTCGCTTCTGCGATCTGCCTCACGCTTGCTTTGGGGTGCGCGATGATTCTCGCTGCCCACTCTAATGTTGAAAGATAATCTCCCATCTGATAATGCGTATACATTAGCCCATGCAGGTAGCGCGGATTATCGGGGTTAAATTGGTAGATCTGTTCAAATAAGTGGCTCCCAGCGCTGAAATTCGATCGGCGATACGCCCTCCACGCCTTTGCAGAAAGTTCAGCGATTTCATGGGCGCACGGTTTCTGGAAGATGCTTGGGCGTTTGAAACGGTGCTCCGCAATCGCCAGATCGACTGCCGGCAGAGAGACCGTATCCAGAAATGCCTCCCATTCTTGAACCAGCGCGGCCAGGGGTTTGCCGTAAACCTTCTCGAAATTTCCCTTTGGAAAGACACGCTTGAATTTCTCGATTCCATAAGTATCGACGAGGAAGCGCACAAAAGAACCCGCCAACGTATAGCTCCGCGATGAGGCTTGTGTCCAGAAACCGAGCCCCATGATCCGCTGCATCCTTGGGGCAATCCGTAACTGCCGCATCGCCTGACTCCATTGATGCGCTGTGAGCTTGCCTTCATCCCACTCTGCAGCAACAGCGAGCCCCTCATGCAGTCCGAGTTTGAGGCTCACTTTCAAGATCGGATGCCAATCCGTCGTCAATGCATGTGCTAACTCATGTTTCATGACCGGATGGGGGAAGTCCTCGTCATTAATGTGGAAGCCGTATCCAAGCGGGTCTTCAATCGATGTGCCTCGCGCTCCGATTAGCCGTTTTTTCTGTTCAGGAGATGTGTAGATATAGGATCTAACCTTCTTCGTTGGCTGGATTTGGAAGTAATGGATTAACTGCGCATAGCGGAACTCATGATCTTGCGCAATCCACTCAATCTCCCGTTCAACCCGCGAGCCCTTCTCGTAGTAAATTTTGAAATGCTCCGTCTCCTTCAACCCACCCAGTTTTTTCTCAATATACCCCCGTGTCGGACGCAAACCCAGATCTCCGCGACACAGATAGATCAGCGCGAATACCATCACCAGCGCAATGAGACGAATTCGATGGTTTAGATCGTCAAAACGCGGCTTGAATCGACAAAGCTTCTGCCAATGGAGCATCAGTGTGAGTCGGGTATGCCTGCCAACCTCCAGTGTGTTGATCGCAAGCGACAGGAAGATCCACGCCAATAGCAATGTCGTTCCGCGTGCGATGAGCAGTATACCGGATATCACGATGCGTTCGTCATAAATGGGACCCGGGAAATAACCGAAGGTCGAGTGATAGCCAAAGACCGGTGGGTGAAAGATGAGGTTGTAGGCAAGTGCCAGAAGCGTGACGAAGATGTAGGCAAGATAAGTGAGGTAAGCCGTCCAACGTCTCTTCAACCATAATCCGAAGAACACGCCTGCGGCGGTTGCATAGGCGCAACTGACCACCGGCAGAAGGAGGAAGAAAGCGAAACCTTCCAAGAAATCGCAGTTTTTGACACGAAATGCGTTCAGCAGGATAATGATCAGGGGCAAGACCAGCAGTGTCAAGCCGTCCCCAAATACTCGCCAGAACAGCGCCATGACGACCTGAGAGGCAGCGCCTCTGACAGCTTGTGTGCGACATCTGAGGTGTTGCACACCCGTTACGGCGATATGGGCCCCCGCAAATGAAATACCGATAGCGAAGACCGTGCAGAATTCAAATGCCAGGAGGTTAAACAGTGGAAGATTTGCTAAAACCAACGCAAGGAGCGTAAACGCTATGAACCAGATCCAGTAGGAGAAGGATTTGAAGGTCATAAAATATAAACATTAGAAAGCAGAAAAACGAAAGATTAAGCCGATTGACAAGTTAGCATGTGAAACGCCAAATCCATGGATAAGATATTTACGTTTCACGTATCAAGCCTCACACAAGCATTGATTCATTTTGCATAGTGTGGGGAAAATAAAACCCCAATAATTCACTTGACTTGACAATAGAGTTATGGAATAATGCAATTTATCGGGGTTCGCAGACTTGTAGGTAATAGTCAGAAGGAGATTGCCAATAAGTATCGCGATCTGCTCATTGAACTTTACGGTGAGGAACAGGGGCGCAAAATCCAGTATGCCGAAGCGTTTGAAGCGTGTGGTTACGGGGTGCCGTTGATGGAAGAAAACAAACGGGTGATTTTCCCATTTTTCCCAGAGTTATAAGGAGTGAAGCATGCCAACGGAAGAAGCTAGTGCCCGAACGCTGATGATGGTTGTCGGTGTCATCGGAATTATTTTTACAATTGTGATGGTCATCCTTTTCTTCAACGCAGCCCCCGCCCGCTCTGACATTCCAGAGCACCGGACTTACACGAATCCCGATGCCTGTCTGAAGTGCCATTTTCGTGGGACCGAGCAATCTCCAACCATGCCGCATCTCAAGGTGGGTGCCTGCAATCTCTGCCATCGGTTAGGCAAAGATAAAAAGCGTAAAATATAAAAAATCTGAAAACTCCGCAGAACGAGACTCTGTTGATTTCTATCGTCCGACCTCCCACGCCAGATGCTGCAATTCTGGTCCAATCAGTTTTTCCCACGCCAACTGCACCGCAGCCGTTGATCCGGGCGTAGAGATCACCACCTTCCCGCGATATACGCCGGCGGTGGCGCGGGATAACATCGCTGCTGCACCTACCTGATCATAGCTAAACATGCGAAAGAGTTCGCCAAAGCCCGGCAGGGTCTTCTCCAGTGCACGGTTCAACACGTCAAAGGTCGTATCGCGTGGGGCGATACCGGTGCCGCCGTTAAAGATAATTACGCGAGCGTCGCCTGCTGCGAGTTCGTCCAGCACAACGCTCACCTGATCCGGTTCGTCTTTGATGATGCGATACGCCACGACTTTATGGCTGTCTGCCGCCAATTGTTCGCGGAGGTAAGCTGCATTCTTATCTGTTTCCGGTGTGCGCGTGTCGCTAACGGTGACAATTGCTACAGGCACAGGTCCACCTTCCGTAGCCATCTCTCTGTGCTGCTCGGTGCTTGTCGAAGTTTTTTCCGCCATATTTTTCCTCCTCTATAATCAAAAGCCATTAATTCTACAATGTCACATTAAACGTTAGATTCAGTTGTAGCCCAACTTTCTAAGTTGGCAGAGATCGTGCGGAACCAAGATAGAATCTTGGTCTACAGAGGCAGTGTTGTCGCGTTAGCCAAGTGCTGCCGTGATGAGGCGGTACAGCTTCGGAACGGTGCGATCAAAATCCCCCGAGATATGATAGCTCTCGCCGCCATCTTTCACGGTACGCACGAGGATCGTTTTCTTGGGACGATGGTAGTAGTGGGCGTCCGTCGGACTCCCTTCGTCACGAAAATGGGGAAAGTCGATCAGATCAAAGTTCGCTGTCGTGAAATGCCGAATCTCCTCACCGCGTTGTGCGGCGATGTTTCGCGCCATTGACAGGCTCTTGAGATAGACCTCCGGCCCCATCACCGCCGACCCTAAGTTCAGAAACACGCCCCCCTCTAATTTGGAGATGCTGTGGGCGAAGCGCAGGAAATCCTCGCCGGTCGTGTAACCCATCGCCGCATAATCCGCGGCGGGGTGCTGATCGATGATGTCGTAGCCGATGCCTTTATGAACGGTCATTGGAACACCCAAACGATACCCCGCCGCAAACATGCTGATCTTCCGGTGTAGAAATCTGATGCTACACTCCCCTTCTTGAATTAACCTGCCAATTGCTTCGCCGAAGCCGATCTTGTCGTAATAGCCGCGAATGATTGCTTCGTTGATGTAATGCCCGGTCTCCTCCCAATTGCCGAACTTCCCATCCCGGATATACCGCTCCACATCCTCCAGTGTTGCGCCGATCAGGGCGAGTTCAAAATCGTGGATGGCGCCCGCGCCGTTTGTCGCCAAGTGGGTGAGGACGCAGCGTTCCATCAGATCAATGATATAGCGCGAATTCCCCCGCCGTAGGACGTGCGCCCCCATCAGCCAGATGACCTGCTTCCCTTCCCGATGGGCCTGGACTATCCGATCCGCCACTATCTGCAGATCTCTGTTCTGATATGGTGGCGTCTCCGCATCCAGCGGATAGATATCCGCGACGGTCATTTTATGCTCACGTTGGGCTAATGGTAGAATCTTTAACTGTGTTCGATCTAATTTTGGATAAGCCACAACTCATAAGTCTCCCTGATTTGATGTTTTCTGATTATACCAGAGAGCATGAAACGCTGCAACCGTGAAATGGCTAGTGCAGCGTGGCGGAAGTCCTTTACCAGTTCCGAGTTTTTGCCAAAAACTCGGTTTCTCCTCACTGACCAACCGGTTAATGATTTCTGCCGACGTGTACTAGGTTTATGCTCCAGCCTTTGGAAGGTTGAGCGACGGATTACCTGGGCGGCGATTTGACGAATCTTATTTCCCCAAAAGAAAAAACCCTCCGAAGGTTTAATCTGCTCATTTATTACGAAAACACAGAGTAAGGTAGCAGTTCGCCCTTCAGCCCGGCAAGCAGGTTTTCAGCCGCCATCGTTGCCATCCGCGTGCGGGTCTGGAAGGTTGAACTGCCAAGATGTGGGAAGATGAGAGCGTTATCAAGCGTCAGCAATGGATCGTCCGTCGGGAGGGGCTCCGGGTCTGTCACATCAAGCGCGGTGCCTGCGATTTCTCCGGTCTTCAATGCCTCGTACAGCGCCACCGGATCTACCACCGGTCCCCGCGCGATATTCACGAGAATCGCCGTGGACTTCATCTTTTGCAATTCTGCCTTGCCAATCAGATGATGGGTTTCCGGCGTCATCGGGACATGCAGGGTCACAAAGTCGGATTCTTCAAGCAAGCGATCAAAGGTGGCATATTCAACCCCCAACTCCGCCTCCCAGTCTTCGCGGCGATTTCGCTTGTAATACAAGACCCGCATATCAAATCCCAACGCCCTTTTGGCGACCTCATAACCGATTCGGCCCATACCGATAATGCCGATTGTTGCGTGATGCACGTCGTATCCATGGAAGCTGTTTGGATCATAGTATGTCCACTGCTTCGCTTGAACGTAGTTACTGGCAGGGATGAGGTGTCGCGCTGCCGCAAGGAGTTGTGCGAAGGTTGTATCTGCGGTGGTTTCGCTCAACACGCCGGGCGTGTTTCCAACCTCGATGCCTCTCGCCTTTGCAGCGTTTGCGTCAACGTGATTGTACCCAACGCCGACGACGGCAATTACCTTGAGATTTGGGGCGCTGGCGATCATCGCCGCTGTCACTGGCTCGTGACTGTAAGTGACCAGCCCATCAAGCCCCGACATCTTCTCCGCAATCGGGGGCAGAATCGCGCTCGTATACCACATATCGACTTCGCACTTGGCTTCAATCATTTCTAACGCTTTTTCTGGAATGGGACGGGTAATAAAGACTTTCGGCTTCAATGGCAATACCTCCTAATGCGTGATGCGCAATGCGTAAAACCTAGCTGTAAGGGATTGACAATACAAAGGAAGCAGTTATAATACCGTTTCTGAATAAAAATGCAGCATTAGAGTGGAAGGAAGGGAAGAACGGAAGGAAAGGAAGGCGGGTTTTCTTCCCTTCTTCCCTTCTCTCCATTCCTTCCAGAGGTTATGCTTGATTATCAATCGGCAATGGTATAATATAGGCAACCCTCGCCCACTATTCATTTGAGGATATTATAATGCATGAGGGGGCGTATTCTCAAGAGGTTTCTGTCTTCGACTTCACTCAAGGGAGGGTGGGATACTTACTGCACACCCTACCCGCTGACGAATAGTCAGTCCAAGAGAGAATCACATTGAGTCAAAAAGTCAACCGACAGAACACCCCACCCCAACCCCCACAACCACAGATCCGTTGGCGTGTAATCTGGTTGGGTCTGGGACTCATCCTTTTCAACAACTACTGACTTTTCAACAACTACTGAGTTTTCGCGATGTTGCGTTGGGAAGAAGGCCTCCCAACGACTATGTCGCTCTTCTTCAACGTGATTTTCATCTTGACGGTTTGGCTTGAGAGCGTTTCATCGTGGCCAGAAGTTTCGCAACACTTCAGCGCGGACAGCGTTGATGTTGCCTTCCTCACACCAGTCTGACCGCTGTGCAATCAATCCATCGGGTTGATCCAACGCGCAATCGAGGCGGTCGAAATCTCAACCGTGAAGAATCGTGTGGAAGCATGTTAGGAGAGGGAAAACAAGGAATTCATCATTAGTTCATCAGTTCAGGAGTAACATTTTACGTTTACGAACCACGCATCGCAGCCTGTTGCTGCTTGATTTCTCTGGCTCGCGGGTCTCCGCTCGTCGTCGTCGCTTTTTCTTGCGCTTTATATGGGGATGGGTTATAATACCAATTCTGATAAAGAGTCAAGTATTGTTGAAACGAGGGAGCAGGCGAGCCGGCAAGCAGAAGAAGAAAGTGAGCAGGTGTGAAAGTGGGCAAAAGCAGAAGAAGCAACTTCCTGTCTTTGTTTTTTCTCACTTTCTCCTCCTCTCACTTTCTCATTGTCTCTGCGCTTTCTGTCCGAATCATGCGACAAAATTATTCAGAAACGGTATAATGTACCGAATTTCCATACAGTTTGTGGTCAGGTCAAATGTCCTCGAATGCTGCGTCTATTCTGAACCATGAATATATCTCCGAAGCCACGATTAATCGACTTTCTCTGTACTCCCGGCTTTTAGGGACGCTTGAACTCGAAGGGGTCACTGTTGTCTCTTCAAAGGATTTATCAGGACACACCGATTTCACAGCGACTCAAATCCGAAGGGACTTAGCCTGTTTTGGGCAATTCGGGAAGCGGGGGATTGGTTATGAGGTTGCTGCGCTCAAGCGAGCCGTTGACAAAATTCTCGGCGTCCATGTTCCCCGGAAGGTTGCACTCATTGGCGTTGGCAACTTGGGCAGTGCCTTATTGGGGTATCGCGTACTCCGGGAACACAATTTTGAGATTGTCGCGGCATTCGATAGTGATTCGGAAAAATGGGATCGAGTCATCAATAATGTCGTTGTCCGAAACATTGAGCAACTTCCCGAAACAGTACAATCCCAGCAGATTAAAATTGGCATTATCGCCGTGCCTCTCCATGCTGCTCAGAGCGCACTAGACTGCCTCGTCTCGGCAGGAGTCAAAGCGATTCTTAACTTTGCCCCGGCTCGTCTGACCGTTCCTCGTCATATTAAACTGAGGAATGTCGATTTATCTATAGAGCTTGAGGGGCTTTCTTACTTTTTGCAGCATGAATCGTAACAGAGATTGCATCTTGTATTTCGTATGCTTACCTTATGGTCTCCTGAATGACTGAACCAGTGAGAGAAACGGATATGAGTCACTTTCCTATCTATCGACCTAGACGACTTCGCGCCAACGAAAACCTGCGGCGCCTTGTTCGAGAGACGCAGCTTTTCGTTGATGACTTAATCTACCCGATGTTTGTCGTTCACGGGGTTGATGTCGCACATGAAATTCCATCAATGCCGGGGTGCTACCAATATTCGGTCGATCGGCTTGTCAGAGAGGCGAAAGCGCTCGCCTCCCTTCGCATTCCGGGGACAATCCTATTCGGTATCCCGCAAGCCAAAGACCCGGTCGGCTCAGAAGCTTATGATGACGACGGCATCATTCAGCAGGCTGTGCGAGCAATCAAGGATGCCGTCCCCGAATTCCTCGTGATGACTGATGTTTGTCTCTGCGAATATACAGACCATGGGCATTGCGGTGTCATTCATGAGGGGGAGGTGCTGAACGACCCGACGTTGGAGTTGTTGGTCAAAGAAAGCTTGTCGCATGCCTGCGCCGGCGCAGACGTCATCGCTCCGTCCGACATGATGGATGGACGGGTCGGCGCTATCCGAAAGGCGTTGGACGAAAACGGATACGATCAAACCCCCATCATGGCGTATTCCGCAAAATATGCGTCCGCGTTTTACGGTCCCTTCCGGGAGGCGGCAGAATCCGCCCCGCAGTTTGGCGATAGACGCGCGTATCAGATGGACCCACCGAATGTGGAGGAAGCGTTGCGGGAGGTTGCTCTAGACATTGAGGAAGGCGCGGATATTCTCATGGTCAAGCCTGCGCTGTCCTATCTTGACGTAGTCTGTCGGGTGAAAGCGCGTTTTCAGGTGCCTATCGCTGCGTATAACGTGAGCGGGGAGTACGCGATGATCAAAGCCGCTGGACAAAACGGTTGGATTGACGAAAAGCGGGTTGCACTTGAGGCGCTGACTAGCATCAAGCGTGCGGGGGCGGATATAATCTTGACCTATTTTGCGAAATCGGTTGTCGAGTGGCTTGAAGAATGACAAATGACTCAAGATGAAATGGTCAACCAAAACCTAGACCTCCTTTCGGATTTTATAAACGATACCTTTGAACAGCCTGATATCCTGGAGGGCAGCCCACTAGACGCGACGCTCAGACAATGACGAGCTCCCGTTGGTACTCGGTACCAGAGCTGACACTGAGGATTAGGTTTTCAGAGTCCAAGATATGTACACCTGATTTTGAGGAGATTATTCGATGTCAAACGAAGTCAGAGAAGAAAGGGAATCGGTTGAAGGCATGTCGATTCCAGCCTACTTTGATCGGTATGTGACCAGTGAATTCCGTGCGTTGGAGAAGCAAATTGACGCATTTAAGGAAGATTTCAATCACCGGTTTGAATCCGTGAATCAACGCTTTGAGGCAACAGACCGACACTTTGAGAAGATAGATCGTCGTTTTGAAGTTGTAGAATAGCGGCTGGACGCGATAGAACAGCATCTAACCAAATTGCAAGAAGAGATGAACCTCCGATTTGAAATGGTTGATCAGCGATTTGAAGCTATCGAGCGGCGGTTCATTGATCTGGAAAAAAACTGGGATGCACGTTACAATAACCTTCAGCACAATATGGATTTAAGATTTGCTGACATGAATCAACGGCTGGATCGGCTGGAAGGAACTTTGAAGAGGGGCTTTGGATTATTCGCTCCTGTCATTATAGGAATTTTGGCAATCCTCGTTAAACAGTTTTTGGGGGCATAACAGATTAGCAGCTAATACGATTGAGTTACAACGGAAAACACAGCGTCTCGCAGTCCTGTTGTGGGATGGCTCACAGACAGTTGATAAAAAATGAAGTATCTTTCAAGTCAAGAGGTGAGACACCTTGAACAACGCCAAATCCTTAGCAGCATGGCAAAAATCACAGCAATTTATTCCCGGTGGCGTTAATAGCCCAGTAAGAAACTTTAATAAGGTTGGCGGTAGCCCCCTTTTTATCCGGCGTGGCAAGGGATCGAGGGTCTATGACATTGATGGCAATGAATATATTGATTATTTGGCATCATGGGGCCCGTTAATTTTAGGGCATGCACCTCCAAGCATTATTGAGGCAATTCGAGGTGCAGCCGAGAACGGCACTAGTTTCGGGGCGGCAACGGCGTTAGAAACTGAACTTGCCGAACTAATTGTCAACGCCTGCCAGTCGATCGAGATTGTTCGATTGGTCAACTCTGGCACGGAAGCCACGATGAGCGCAATCCGTGTGGCGCGCGGGTACACCGGGCGTGATAAGGTCATCAAAATGGCGGGCTGCTATCACGGGCACGCTGACTCACTTCTCGCCGAAGCGGGGTCCGGGGTTGCAACCTTCAGCGTTCCTGAGTGTATTGGCATTCCAGCCGATTTTACACGGCACACCCTTGTTGTACCGTTCAATGATACTGATGCCGTGCGGCGTGTGATTGAAGCCAATCCTGACCAGATCGCATGTCTGATTCTTGAACCGATTGCGGGCAATATGGGAGTAATTCCGCCGCGTGATGGCTACCTCCAAGAATTGCGCGAGATTACCGCCGAACACGGCATTCTTCTCATTTTCGATGAAGTAATTACCGGATTTCGCGTGGCGTATGGCGGGGCACAGTCCCTCTATGGAGTTACACCCGATATGACCTGCCTTGGCAAGATCATTGGTGGAGGGATGCCAGTCGGTGCGTACGGAGGAAAAAAAGAGATTATGGAAAGCGTCGCTCCACTCGGCGACGTCTACCAAGCAGGGACGCTATCGGGCAATCCCCTTGCGGTGTCTGCTGGAATCGCAATGCTGGAAACACTTTCCGAACCTGATGTCTATGATCGGCTTGAGGTTCGTGCTGCTGCCCTTGCAGAGGGACTCCAACAAGCTACCAAACGCCACGGAATCAACGCTTGGCACAGCCGAGTCGGTTCAATGTTAATGTTCTATTTCACAAGTGAAACGGTCACCGATTACGAAGGCGTGCAGACCGCGGACACCGAACGCTACGCGCCTTATTTCTGGGGCTTGCTTGAGAAAGGGGTTTATGTCGCCCCATCTCAGTTCGAGACCGGCTTTGTTTCACTAGCGCACTCTGAGGCAGATATAGACCAGACAATCGAGGCAGCCGATGAAGTGCTATCAAGACTTTAATGTAGGAAAGGGAGAATAAACGGAGAAACAAGAAGGAGGACAACGTTTCACGTTTCACATCCGATGTCAACACAAAGCCTTAACGAAATTTGCCATCTTATTACAGATGATCTGCAAGCTGTCGAAAAAAAACTCAGTGAGAAAACCACGAGTCATTACGATTTCGTTGATCTTGCTGTCCAGCATGTGGTCGAGGGGGGTGGGAAGCGGCTGCGCCCAATCCTACTGTTGCTCTCCGCGAAAGCGTGCGGATATCAAGGCGAGGATGCCCATACGCTTGCAGCAACTGTCGAACTGATCCATGTTGCATCACTCGTTCACGATGATGTCCTTGATGAAGCTCCTATCCGGCGAGGACGTGAAACGTTGCACTCTAAATGGGGCAACAAAGTGGCGGTGCTCGTTGGGGATTATCTCCATGCCCGCGTTCTCTCGGTGCTTGTCGCCCGGCGTGCCGATGACCCCGCGATGGCACTTCTCTCCGACGCGACGCATGCGATGTGTGAAGGGGAAGTCATCCATGCCTATAAAAATGGGGATTTCAATATTTCGCAGGATGACTATCTAAAAATCATTGAACTAAAAACAGGAAAACTTATCACCGCCTCATGTGCGATGGGAGCGATACTTGGAATTGGAACGCAAGATACGCAAATCGTCCAAGCCTTAACGGAATATGGAGAAGCGGTCGGCGCAGCATTTCAGATTATCGATGACCTCCTCGACCTCGTGGCGGATGGAGAAAAGTTGGGGAAGCAACCGTTCAGCGATTTGCGTGATGGGAAACTGACGTTTCCGATGATCTATACACGCGAAATCTGCACAACCGAAGAAAGAACAGAACTCGAACGGGTTTTTAGCTTAGAAATGGACGAGACTGGGGCAATCGAATGGATTGAAACTTTACTTGAACGCTATCAGATCCAGACACACTGCCGTGGGGTTGCTCAAGAATATGCGGACCGTGCGAAATCTGGTTTGAACGTGTTGCCCAAAACGCCTGCAAGAGATGCCCTTGTACAGCTTACGGACTACGGCGTATCGAGGGATTGGTGACGAATAAAGCACGAGGTTTAGCAAGCTGGTCCGTCAGGACCTCAACACTTATCAATCCAGTTTTACGTTTTGACTATGTTCTATCCAGCGTATCTGAACCTCCAAAATCGTAAGTGCCTCGTTGTAGGCACGGGGCTTGTCGCCGAACGAAAAGTGCTCTCTCTGCTCCGCAGCGGCGGAGATGTAACGTTAATCAGCCCCGAAGCAACGCAGAACAATGCTGACTTGGCACGAAGCAATCAGATAATCTGGCATAAACGCCAGTTTCAGCCCGGCGATACGGAAGGGATGTTCCTTGTCTGTGCGGCAACCGACCTGCCGGAAATCAACACGCAAGTCTTTAAGGAGGCACACGAAGTATACGGGATCAACCTTGTCAACGTGGTTGATGTGATTCCTGAATGCACCTTCGCAGCGGCGTCCGTGATTACGCACGAAGACCTGACGATCAGCATCTCCACAAGCGGTAAAAGCCCAGGATTGTCCAGACGCATCCGAGAATATCTCGAAGCAAAGTTCGGCGCGGCATCTCTTTACGATGAATCGTCTGAGGCAAATTTCACCCCGTCTCTTAAAGACCACGGTCTTCCGTACCCGGTCTATTTTTTATTGGAGAATCGTCATTGTGTCGTGATCAGTGATTCGGAGAAGATGCGGGAACCCCTCGCGCAAAGATTAGACCTACTGCTGCGTTGTGGTGCATCTATTGACCACATTGCCCTGACCCCTGACAATCTGGAACGCGTGTCAGGCGCCTTTCTTGTGTTAGTTGACGATTTTGAGTCCGAAGATTCTGACTTCGCCGCCCTCGGTCAGCGTCAATTGATTGAATTCATCAACGCTCCAGAGCTTGGAACATTTACCACGCCGTTTCTGGTAAGAGATGGCGAGCTGATTATCAGCATTTCCGCCAATCATATTCAGGAGACTGACGCAGGCGTAGCCGGAGGATGTAGAATCGAATTTGTACAAACCCAGCTTGCCCATCAGTTTGAAAATAACGGTTATGGGGAGTTTATCGATTTTCTCGGTTCGCTACGACCTACAGTAATGGAATCTATCCCAACTCAGAAAGGTCGCCAGCGATACTTCGATCACCTCATCGATCAGATCCCTGGACATGAAGGACAGAAGTGCTGCTTAGGCTTTGAAGACCCTAACTGTGCGGTCGGATGCACTTTCAATATGATTCGGAGCGGGCAAACCGACGCTGCTTGTCAATATGCCCTTCAACGGATCAGCGGATAAATTTTTGAACAAATGCGCTTCTTACATTTAATATCTCAATGAATTCACTATTTTTTCACACGCTTTTGCTGGTCTATTTGGCGGGGTGTATACTTCACATTCTTTTCCTCACAACAGGGAATCGAATGGTCGCAAAATTCGCCTACTGGCTGACGACAGGAGGATTTGTGCTGCACTCGGTCTTTATCCTCCTGCGCTGGCGGTATGCGGGACACCTGATGGCGCATTGGTATGACTCAACCTCCTTCCTAGCGTGGGCGATTATCTTGATTTACCTATGCATCGCACACCTAACCCACCTCCGCACGATCGGGGTTTTTGTTGTTCCCGCTGCGTTTATAGCCACCTTAGTCGCTTACACGCTACAAACTCAGGAAAATACTGCGATTCCCGCACATCTGCAAAACTACTGGCTCATTGCCCATTCTTCCGTTATTTTTCTATCTTATGCCGCATTCATCGCTGCCTTTGGATTTGGACTGATGTACCTAATTGAAGAAAAGAAAATTCGTGAGAAACAGCACACGCTCATCTACAATCTCCTGCCCGCGCTTGGACGCTCTGACGAACTCGGTCACAAGTGCATCCTCGTTGGCGTGATCTTGATGACGATGGGCATTCTCATTGGGGTACTTTGGACGCAGTATGTTAAAGAAGTCAAATGGACATGGATCGATTCAAAGGTTATCTTCACAATCGCCACATGGCTTATCTATGTGTTACAACTCGGCATCCGCCAAGTTCTCGGCTGGCGCGGACGCAAAACCGCCTATTCCGCAATCATCGGTCTTACCGCCGTGTTGTTTACCTATGTAGGCGTTAATCTCTTTTTACCTAGCATACACGCATTCTAAGCAGATGAACCCAATTGTCATTGTCGGTACTAGTCATCATATTGCACCGCTCGATTTTCGAGAACGGTTGTCGTTTTCTGAAGGCCAGCTTGCAGAGGCTTTCCAACTTTTAAGGGAACATCCCGATGTTCGGGAAGCCACGATTCTTTCGACTTGTAACCGTGTCGAAGTCTGTGCTGTGACCCACGGCAAAAACGGTTGTGCCGTTCTCTCCGATTTCCTTTCAGATTACCATCAAATCGAGTCGCAACAACTCAACAAGTTTACATATAGTCATCAAAATCTTGATGCCATTCGTCATATCTTCAATGTAACTGCAAGCCTCGATTCCATGATTATCGGCGAACCACAGATTCTCGGTCAGGTGAAAGAGGCGTACGCTCAATCACTCTCTGCTGGAACAACCGGCGATATTCTGAACCGCCTATTTGCCAAAGCGATAAGCGTCGGAAAACGAGTTCGCACCGAAACCAATATTGCCTCTGGTGCAGTATCCATCAGTTACGCAGCAGTTGAACTTGCCAAGAAAATCTTTCAAAGTCTGGAAGATAAAACGGTTGCCATTATCGGTGCCGGCGAGATGAGTGAATTAACGGCGCAGCACCTTGTGAAGAACAACGTTTCCAAGGTCATCGTAGCGAACCGAACATATCAGCGTGCAGTCAACATCGCCAAAAGATTTAACGGGATTCCCCTGACGTACGACACTGACCTGAGTTTCCTCGTTGAAGCAGACATCGTGATCAGCTCGACCGACGCACCGCATTATCTGATCCACCGGGATTCACTTGCCGAAATTATGAAACAGCGGAAGCATCGCTATATGTTCCTGATCGACATCGCTGTGCCTCGTGATATCGACCCTGAAGTGAGCAAAGTAGATAATGCCTTCCTGTATAACATTGATGACCTTGAGACGGTGGTTGCCTCCAACCTCAAAGACCGACAACAGGAAGCGGAGATTGCAGCACAGATTGTCAAAGAAGAAGTTGCAAAATTTCAGTCACAGTTGCAAATCTTTCAAGTCAACCCAACGATCAAGGCACTCCATCAGCAGTTTCAGCAGGTTGCTTCAAAAGAGTTGGGAATCTATCTTGACAAAGCGAATCTGACCCCTAAACAGCAAAAGATGGTTGAAGCTATGACGCAATCAATTATCAAAAAATTGTTGCATCAACCGACGAAAAATTTGCGTCAGGTCGCTTTGGATCCCGATCTTACCGAGGCAGTCAATGATACCGATGGCGAGCATGTGCAGTATGTCCGCGTGCTGAAGGAATTGTTTGGTTTGGAAAAGGTGGCAAATGCGAAAGATACAGAAGATTAAAAAGATATGATACGGACGGATGTAATTGACCTGATTTTCAAAATCGCCGGATCGGAAAATGCTTTCGATATTCTGGAAGGAAAATTTGCAGAAATCACGAAGAGCGAGTTGAGTTCAAGTCTGTTAGGATGTGGAGTTATCCCTGAGTTATTGGAACACGATTCATCAGAAGAAAAGCTGTGGGCCAAATACTGTGACATCCTATTAGCGCAAACATGGACCTATTTGTCTATTCCTGCCGAAGTTTTAAGGGCAAGAGGTGACTCTGCTGACGTTTTCGGGAGAACTCATAACTACAGCATTGTTGGTGATGCCAAAGCATTCCGCCTGAGTTGTACAGCGAAAAATCAGAAGGACTTTAAGGTGCAAGCACTGAATGATTGGCGTAAAAGTAATACATACGCTTGTCTTGTATCACCACTTTATCAATATCCTCAGCGAGGAAGCCAAATTTACGAGCAAGCAATTGAGCGAAATGTCACGCTGTTATCGTATACCCATCTCAAATTTCTACTTGATTACGCTAATGGACAAAATTTCGATTCCCTTTGGCAGATAGGTAGTGAGCTACCAAGGAGCAAAAACGCCCAACAGTATTGGGAAGCGATTGATAAAACAGCGCGCGAAATCGCTGGTGAAAGCGAGGAAACACTCAACAGTTATAAGCAGAGGACAATTGATAAAATTAAACAACTCGGTAAAGAGGGCATTGATTACTGGGAGACAAGAATAGCTGCTTATAAGAAATTGTCTCAAGAAGAAGCAGTAGCAAAACTGATTAAGGCAGAAAAAGTTGAAGCTAAGATCTGGACAATAAAAAAGGCGATTGACATTCTTCAATCGTAAAAAACCTGATGGACACACTGCTTGATAAAATTATCCGAGGCGATTGTATAGATTGGCTCCCCAAAATTCCACCAGAATCCGTTCACCTCTTCCTCTCGGATATACCCTACGGTATAGGATTGGACGATTGGGATGTTCTACACAATAACACAAATTCCGCTTATCTCGGTCAGTCCCCGGCACAACATGGCAAAAGTGGTTTCAAAAGGAGGGGAAAACCGATTCGGGGATGGAATGCCGCCGACAGGAACATTGTCAGAGATTATCAAAAATGGTGTGACCAGTGGGCGCAACTCGCTTACCCTATCATGAAAAAAGGGGCAAGCTTATTTGTGTTTGGCGCACGTCGAACGATTCACAGAGCGATTGTCGCGCTTGAGGATGCCGGTTTTCTGCTTCGTGATATTCTGATTTGGAAAAAGGATTCTGCCCACCACCGGAGCCAGCGTCTGGAAATCGTCCTAGACAGAAGGGGAGAAGAAAAATTAGCAGAAAAGTGGAAGGGCTGGCGGATAGGCAATTTAGCACCGATCTACGAACCGATTGCATGGCTGTTTAAGCCGTATGACCACACAATCACTGACAATATCATCGAAAACGAAGTTGGAGGGATGAACGTCGCCGAATGTCTGATCAACGGCAAAAGTCCTACCAATGTGTTAGAGATTGACTTTCGCGCCAATGAAACACGGGTACATGAAGCGCAAAAACCCGTTGCTCTAATGGAATACCTCATCAGACTCACAACGCTCGATAATCAGGTTGTATTGGATCCCTTTATCGGCAGTGGGACAACCGCAATCGCATGTCGCAGTTTGAACCGAAGATTTATCGGTTTCGAGATTAACGAGTCCTATTATCAGAATGCCCTCCACCGGTTGGAAACCGAAACGCGGCAATTGCGGTTTCTACGCGAGTCGACTGGGTGCGATTGAACGGTCAGGAGATTCGTTGGAGTCCACATGAAGCAAACTATCACCATCGGTACACGCGGCAGCCAACTTGCCCTCTGGCAGGCAGACTATGTGAGAAAGCGTCTGCATCATCACTTTCCCGACCGCTTGATTGAACGCAAGGTCATCAAAACAACGGGGGACAAAATTCGAGACCGTTCCCTCGTCGGACTCGGCAAAGGGGTCTTTACAAAGGAGATCGAAATCGCACTTTTGGACGGCACAATCGATCTCGCTGTCCACAGCATGAAAGACCTGCCGACAGATCTGCCCGACGGGCTTTGTATCGCCGCTATCCCTGTACGTGAAGATCCCCGCGATGTGCTGGTCACCCAATCTGGACTGCTCCTCAATCAACTCCCAAAAGGAGCGAAAATTGGAACGACAAGCCCACGTCGAAAATCTCAGTTTCTACACTTACGTTCTGATTTGCAGGTTGTGGATGTCCGCGGAAATCTTGATACGCGCCTTCGTAAACTGCATGAAACAGAACTTGATGGAATTATCCTTGCTGCGGCGGGTATTAAACGGCTGATCGGTGAAGAAATCATTACGGAGTATTTTGAGGCAGATCGGCTGGTTCCCGCTGCCGGGCAAGGGGCATTGGGGGTAGAAGTGCGCGAAGATGACCTTGAAATCAAGACATTGTTAGACGCAATTAACGATAGCTCTAGCGAAACTGAGGTGCTTGTGGAAAGGGCTGTGTTGCAAGAATTGGGCGGTGGGTGTCAAGTTCCGATTGGCGTAAACGCACGGCTGAGGGACGATAGGCTTCATCTAATTGCCACCGTTTGCAGCCCCGACGGAAAGCATCGCATCCTTGAGCGGCTATCGAGTTGCTTTGAATCCCGATCTTATCGGGGCGATTCGGTGTGTGCTCAAGAGTTGGGGGTCAACCTTGTGACAAAGCTGATTCAGAGTGGCGCGAGCAAACTTCAAAGTAAAACGTGAAACGTAAAAAGATCTTACGTTTTACGCATTACGTTTTACGCATTACGCATTACGTAAAGCATGAATCATGTCTGCCAAATGTGGTAAAGTCTACCTTGTTGGGGCAGGTCCGGGCGATCAGAAACTGATTACGCTCAAAGGGATTGAATGCCTCCAACGTGCGGATGTCGTAATCTATGACCTGCTTGTCAACGTCAAACTTCTTGAACATTGCCCGTCGCAGACCGAAAAGATCTACGGGGGGAAGATGCCGGGCGAGCAGAAAGAACGTCAAGTCGAGCTCAACGCTCTGATGATTCAGTACGCGAAAGCTGGAAAAACGGTAGTCCGGCTGAAAGGCGGCGATCCATTCGTCTTCGGGCGTGGCGGCGAGGAGGCGTTGGCGCTTTCAGAAGCGGGGATTGAATTCGAGATTGTTCCCGGCATCACTGCTGCGATTGCAGCGCCGGCGTATGCAGGCATCCCCATCACGCACCGGGGATACGCCTCGTCTGTCGCGTTTGTCACGGGACACTCGGCGTCGCTCGCCCCCGATTCACCGATTGGCTGGGAATGGTTGGCGACGGCGGTTGATACGCTCGTGGTCTACATGGGCGTCGGACATCTTCGCCAGATTGCAGAACGCTTAATCGCGCATGGGCGTCAACCCGAAACGCCGGTGGCGCTTGTCCATTGGGGAACAACGCCGCAGCAGAAAACCCTTGAAGGGACGCTCGTAGACATCGCCGAAAAAGCGGATGCGGCTGATTTTCGTAATCCGGCGGTGATCGTGGTTGGTGAAGTGAACGCTTTGCGCGACCGGCTGCGCTGGTTTGACCGAAAGCCCCTTTTCTGTCGCCGAATCATTGTCACTCGCGCACGGGCCCAAGCCAGCGACTTCGCCGAACACCTCGAATCTTGCGGCGCCGAAGTGATCCAATTCCCGACGATTGAAACCCGGCCGATTACCGACAACTCTACATTAGATGAAGCCATTGCTCGGCTTGCGACGTACAATTGGGTTATCTTTACCAGCGTCAATGCGGTAGAGTATTTCTACCGCCGTTTGCGAGAAAACGGCAAAGATGCTCGATCACTTGGAAATGCTCAGATCTGCGCGGTCGGCCCAAAAACTGTCACGACGTTAGAACAGATCGGGCTGTGTGCGGATTATGTTCCGTCGCAATCCCGCGGCGCAATTATCGCGGCTGAATTGGAAGATGTGGAAAGGCAAAAGATCCTGCTCCCTCGCGCCAAGATCGCCGTCGAAGATTTGCCTAATAGCTTGCGCGAAAGGGGCGCGATTGTTGACGCCATCCCGATTTATGATACCGTCAGAGCGGATACGGAAAAATGTGAGGAAATCGAAGCCGCCTTGGTAGACGGGCGGATTGACATGGTGACATTTACAAGTTCATCAACCGTCACCAACTTTCTGGAGATGTTCGATCCACACCCGCCTGCTGTCTTGCTCGACAAGGTTCACATTGCGGTCATTGGGCCATCAACCGCCGCAACTGCGAGAACGCATGGATTGACGGTAGACATGGTTGCGAAGAAGGCATCCGTAGAAGCGCTCGCGGAAGAAATTGTCAAGTTCTATACATGAAAGGAGAAGCAAACATGAATCGGAAAAGAGTCAAAATCATTATTGCGAGTCTTATCTTATCTGCTGCAATGACGTTCCTGTTCGTCGCAGGAGTGAAGAACACAAGTATGCGGCACTTCACGCCCAATGCGCTCATTGCACACGCGCAAGAGGTTGACAATAAGGGCATCCAAGTAGATGGGTTGATTTCGGAAGGTACAACCCAATGGGACCCAACAAAGTTTCAACTCACCTTTGCGGTGCGAGATCAAGAAGGCACAGCAAAAGTCAACGTCCTCTATGCAAATAGACTCAGACCTGACAACTTCAAAGATGGTGGAAACGTCTTTGTTCAAGGGAAATATAACGCAGCGGAAAATCTCATCGTTGCCTCCAAACTCCAAACGAAGTGCGCGTCGAAATATGAGGCGGCTGAAAGGGCTACAGCGCAAGCTAGTGGGGCAAGTGAACGCGATTATTAGCCATCTCGAATGACAAACGGTAGGAATAGATAAACTATGGCAGAATTGGGGCAAGCGGCAATATATCTTTCAGTTTTTTCCTGTCTGTGGGCAATGGCGATGCTCTGGATGGGATTGCGTCATAAAAACTACAACGCAGTCCTCAGCGGACGCAACAGCGTCGTCGGGACGTTCGCTTTAATAACGCTTGCAGCCGGCGCATTGATCTATAGCTTTGTGACAAACGACTTCTCAATGAAATACGTCGTCGAGGTATCGAGCTATGATCAGCCACTGTTGTACAAGGTTACGGCGTTGTGGGGACGGATGTCCGGATCCCTGCTGTTCTGGCTTTGGCTCGTGACACTTTTCGGGGCACTGGTTGTATGGACAAACCGACGTGCAAGCGACCATCTCGCCGATTATGCACTCATTCCGATCTCAATCGTGCAGCTCTTTTTCATCATTCTCGTGACTGGTCTAGTCGAAGGCGTCTATAATCCACTGGAGCGGTTTCCGAATGGCATGGTTGCCCGAGACGGTGCCGGAATGAATCCGCTGCTGCAAACACCAAGCATGGTTTTTCATCCTCCATCGCTTTATGTTGGCTTCGTCAGCCTAACCGTGCCGTTTGCCTTTGCCATTGGTGCCCTTGCCGCTGGAAAGATGGGCAGCGAGTGGATTATCCGATCTCGACGATGGATGATGGCATCCTGGCTGGTGTTGACACTCGGCATCATGCTCGGTGGAAATTGGGCGTATCGTGAGCTCGGGTGGGGCGGCTATTGGGCATGGGATCCGGTCGAAAACGCCTCGTTCATGCCGTGGCTGCTTGGGACCGCCTACCTCCATTCGGTGATAATCCAAGAGAAGCGGAATATGCTCAAACTCTGGAATATCATCCTGATCACCCTGGCGTTTGAGTTTACGCTGTTGGGAACCTTCATCACCCGTAGCGGGATTATCTCTTCTGTGCACGCATTCGCGCAATCAGACATTGGGCACTACTTCCTCAGCTTTATCATTCTCTCTGGGCTTGGTGTTGCCTTTCTTATCCATTATCGCTGGAATGACCTGAAAAGCCCCAATCGACTCGAATCTCTCCTTTCTCGTGAAAGCGCATTCCTCCTAAACAACTGGATGCTTGTGGGGCTGACACTGATTATTCTTTGGGGAACGCTGTGGCCAATTATCACGGAAGGGGTTACCGGAGCGAAAGTTGCCGTGCCGGAGTCATTCTTCAATCAGGTGGTCATTATTCCCGGACTGCTTCTCTTGTTGTTGACAGGGGTTGGGCCCATCACCTCATGGAAAAAGTTGACGCCGAGTAATTTCAGACGGATGTTCGCCAAACCGATTGTTTTCGGTGTAGTCGGTGGCATACTCACATGGGTATATCTTGCTTTGAAAGGACACGCTGCACCGATCTACTCCGTGCTTTGCGTCTTCGCTAGCGTATTCGTCTTTGCAGCTATCTCTGACGAATTCTATCGCGGATCAAAATTGAGAGCCAAACGGGGTGAAACTTCCTTCCTTGATGGACTCATTCGGCTCATTCAACGCAACAAACGTCGATACGGCGGCTACATCGTCCATATCGGTATCGTGATTGTATACATTGGAATTCTGGGGTCTAAAGGCTATTTCCTGTTGGAATCGAAGGGGCTACGACTTGAGGAATCAATGGAGGTCGGCAAATACACACTCACGATGCAGGATGCGTTTCAGGAGGAACACCCCAATTTCTCGCTCGGTGGGGTTATCTTAGCTGTTGAAAGGGAGGGGAAGTCGATAGGGACGATGCGTCCGGCACGTGGATTCTACCACAAAGCGGGACAGGGGGAACAGGATACAATCGAGTCAGCGATACGCCATTTCGGATTAAACGACCTCTATATTGCATTAGGGCCCCTCCCTGAAAACGTGCCTGCCTATGTGCAATCGGGCGGAATCGTTTCTGTTCAAGTTTACCATAACCCGCTTGTTAATGTTGTCTGGCTTGGCGTTGCCGTCATGATGATTGGTGGGCTTGTCGCTCTCCTTGAGAAAAGTGAAGTGAATAAAAATGAAGCGTGAAATGTAAAACGTAATGCGTAAAATGATTCGTCGATTTGCGAATTCACGCAGAAGGGTGATTCCATTGAAAAGCCTCTACACAATTCTCTTGGTCTTATTGCTCATCAGTTTCCCAATCTTAGTTACATACGCCCAAGAGCAGGGCATCACAACGCCTCCATCGCTCGAATCAAAGTTAGAGGAACTAACGACAAGTGTATACTGTCACTGCGGCTGCACGCGAGAGATTATTCAACAATGTGTCTGTGGAACTGCCCAACAGATTGAAAGCGAATTTCGCAATCGCCTCATCGCCGGATGGACAGTTGAACAGATTCGAGATAACTATATTGCAACGCATGGCACACAGTATTCCGCGCTCATGCCCGTCGAAGGGTTTAATATCGTCGCTTATGCTATGCCTGCCGTTATCATCGTGCTGCTCGGCGTTATCGTCTTTCTTGTGCTTAGGTCAAAGTGCAGAGCGGAGTTGGCGGAGCCGCCCGTTTCAACAGAGCCACAGCCGTCAGCATCGGCAGATCAATACGAACAAATTGAGGAAGAACTTGAGCGTTACAAGCAGCGAAGGTAGCCATTATGGAGGGTTAATGAAAATCTACGATTTTCATCAACTCTAACCCAAGTTGCCACCTTGATCAGAAAAGGCACAGAAACTAAGTTTTTAGATGAATAGATACGAGTTCGGTGGAAACGCCAAGGATTTGCTCAGCATCTGGGTTGGTAGCGGACAAAACGAGCAAAAACGGCTTAATTTTTCCGCCAGAATCCGCTTAAAAGCCATGCCACGACTACACGCATGGCACTGGACAAAACAGCGGACAAAATCACGAAGAACGAAGGATACAGTTGACAGATTCGAGCAGTAAAGAAACATGGTGCAATTTCTCGTAGATGATACTCGGCTTACATGGGTGACGGATGTCAAACCGTTGATACTTTTCGTATTCTTGCTAATTACCTGTCTTGGCTGCGGGGATGACTCGGTGATTCAATACCCCGGCGCACCCGTTATCACTATCGAAAAAACCGCTTTTGACGGATGGGAGGCGGTTGAGTCTCCCGTCTTGCCACGGAGGGTCAATAATTGGGATAACTGGCTGGAAAAGGAAGCACCACATCTCCACTATCGACTCAAAGCAGAAGAACTCCTACCTTATGACATTGAAGTTGAGCTCTCTTTTAAGCTGACATATTATTCCGACCACCTGATGGAGCAGCATGGGGGAGCGAGGGATTTTATGTATCAGCAGCGGTATGATATGAAGGCAGACAGACTGACTTATGAAGATAGTCTGGCAATGTACTCTATCTTTCATCATACACACACATCGTCTGAAGACGAAATAATCATTAGAAGGATCAGGAATATAGTTATAGAGATTCTCCCTTGGACTGGTACAGGGTCTGAACCTTACAATGTCGGATCCCCTTCACGAATTGAGATAAAGCGAAAATAAAGTAGTGGTTCGTAGTAGCGCAATTCATTGCGCGTTCTTTGATCTGTTCAGCGGATCGAAAACCGACACCTAAAACTCGGTTTCTTAAATAGGTAGGTTCTGTTGACATTTGACAGATTGAATCAATCCCCCGATGCACCTTGAGGCGATTTAGGACAACCGCTCGGGGTTTTGGCGGGTAGCGCGATGATTACAGCGTTTCCCAAATTCGTGACAGCGAAATGTCAACACGCCCTAGCAACTTGGGTTAAACTCTACTTGATTTCGCAGGATAGGTGGGCAAAACAGGACAGGTTAGGAGTTTAACTTATGTTTTTTGTGTTTCTATGGATTTTACTACTCGGACTTCCCCTTTTGGTCTATCTGGGTTTACCACTTTGGTCTCAACCCCGCATATCTCCAGAAATAGAGCCCGTCGAGGCGCGTATGCGAACGCTATTCCTCGAGCGTGAACGCAGCTATTCGGCGCTTGTAGACCTTGAGGAAGATTACGAAACAGGCAAGCTATCCCAAGGAGATTATCAAACCCTACGAGGGCAACTGCTGCAAGAAACAGCAGCGGTGTTGGCGCAGATCGAAACGTTTGGCATGGCATCCGTTGAAGAAGAGATCGAGAGATATAGGCAAGAGAGACAACCGCGGAGTTAAGATAAAATATGCACAACAACCGGAAAGCCGGAAAACCAGAAAACAAAATTTTATTACGTTTCACGTTTTACGTTTTACGCTTTACGCTTACCCTTTTAATCTGTCTTCCTTCCGCTTTCGGACAAGGTGAGGCTGGCAAAATCGAAGGGCAAGTTATTGACAAGCAGAAGGGGCTACCGCTTACACAACAGCGAATCCTCCTACAGATCCGCTGGGAAGGCGAAGATGTCCAGCAACGTGAGACGGTAACAGACAACAGTGGGTCTTATACCTTCGATAATCTCTCAACGGCTTTCGATGTGCACTATGTGATTTCAACCACTTACGAAGGGGAGGAATATGTCGAAAAAGACCTTGTCTTGTCAGAGTGGGTATCAGAAATCAAGGCCAATATTGAGATTGGTGGCTTTACCGATGACCCATCGCAGGTGAAGATTCGGCAGCATACGATTGTCATTTCACCGCCGCCGGCAGATCACGCCCCAGATCAAGCCGTTTCGGTGATGGAGATTATTCAGGTCGAAAATACCAGTGATCTGGCGTTTAAAACATCAATAGGGGTTCAACCGGCAGGTGTGCATTTCAACTTGCCAAATGGTTACGAGAACCTTCAGCTTGATCAGAGCTCCAAACAAGATCTCGGGGCAACTGCAAACCGGTTAATCGCCAACCAACCGTTAGCTCCGGGAACGCATAACGTCGGATATTCTTATTTGATACACATTGTTGATTCGGATTTAGCCCTCTCCCGAAAGCTGACATTTGATACAGACCAACTCTATGTATTCATTGCGCAAGGGATGCCATTAAAGCCACAATCACGAATCTTAGGAGCTGGCCGTCAGGAAGACATCCACGGCATGGTATACACCATTTATGCAACCGACCCTGCCAAGCCGCTATCAACGGGGCAAACTGTAGACCTAAGCATTAAGGTTGCCTCCGTTGCTCCGGCTCCTCAAGGTGGTACGGCTGGACAACCGTCTGACCCAAAGATGATTGCGCTGATCGCAATCGCCGCGGCACTTGCAGGCGGTTTTTTGGTTGCGGCGATTTTCAAAATCCGAACCCCCACGCCGAAGCCGTCTGACGGCTCCCAAAGATCTCAAGCGGCTCCCGATGCCAGTTGGCTCCGTAAGCTGGATGCCGCCGACATTGAGCGGACGCGGATTGCCCGGCTTGAGATGGTTACTCGTTTGGAGGAATTGTACGAGAAGCACGAAATCTCCGAGCGGGTTTATAAGCGGTTGCGGAAAGAGCAGGCAGATCGGCTCGCGGCTGTCCTTGAGCGAATGAATAGAAAAGGAGAATGAACCATGAATCCTGAAGAAATCCGCAATCTGGAAGATGAATCCCTATCTATCGCGGCTATCGAAAGCATTGGTTCGATGACCGAAGATGAGTTCGTAGAGTGGTGCGATGAAGATATTCGTGCCGAATATGTTTACGGAAAGGTTATTATTATGTCGCCAGAATCGGTGTGAGATGGAGAACTACGATGGTCTGTTGGAACAGTCCTCAAAATCTTTGTAGAGCATCACGATCTCGGGCAGGTTTTTGGTCCAAATCTCCAAATCCGTCTGCAACTGCGATTAAGACGAATTCCAGATCTCATGTTTATATCCCGTGAACGTCTTCACCTGCTTCAGGAAGCACACCTTGAGGGGCCTCCGGATCTGGCGATGGAGATTGTTTCGCCCGATAGCTAGGAAAGAGACGAGCGAGACAAATATCAAGAGTACGAGACGTTTGGTATACGCGAATACTGGATAGTTGCACCGTTGGCGAAACGGATTGATGTCTATCGCTTGTCCGATCAGGGTAAATGTGAACCGCTGCTGCCCGACGCATCTGGCGTCTACCACTCTGCTATAATCCCCGGCTTTTTCGTAAACCTCCAATGGCTTTGGCGGCAGCCTCCACCCAAAACGCGCGATATTTTGCGCGAGTTGGGCATCTCATAACCGTAATTTCCGAATAACGTAAGATGGGAGGTTCTTCTTACGCACTACGCACTACGCACTACGCATTACGTTTTACCAATAAGAGATTCTGATGCTCCTCCAAGCCTCCCAAATCACGAAACGCTTTGGCCATCGAATGGTGTTGAACGGGCTCGAGCTCAATGTCCAGTCTGGCGAAGTTGTTGCGATTTTTGGGCCAAACGGTGCTGGCAAAACGACCCTCATTCAGATCCTTTCAACATTAATCAAACCCACATCTGGCAGGCTTCAAATTGGAGGTATTGACGCCCTTTCGGATGCACTGCGTGTCCGTCCATCATTGGGGGTGGTCGTTCACGAACCGCTCGCTTACCTCGAGTTGAGCCCTTATGAGAACCTGAAATTTTTCGGACGACTCTACGGGCTTGATGGGTTAGAGCAGCGGATCGCAGACCTCCTTGCCGATGTTCAACTCACCCCATTCGCTCACGAACCTGTCAAGATCTTCTCTCGCGGCATGACCCAACGATTCATGCTTGCCAAGGCATTGATTCATGACCCGATGCTACTGCTCTTTGACGAACCGTTTTCGGGACTCGACCTCGCTGCGAAGCAATTTGTGTTAAAGCGGATCGATCAAGAGCGTGCTTGCGGCAAAGGAATTATCCTCACGACGCACGATACGGAATTGGGCTACCATGCAGGCTCACACTTCCACTTCCTATTGAATGGTCGAATTGAAACGGTCGCTGAAAAGGGGGAGATTGGATTGGAAGAATTGTCTCGTCGGTATGAGGATCGGTTGAAAAGACAGACACGTAAGGCGTGAAACGTAAAATCTTCTTACGTTTTACGACCGCTTTGATCCGCAAAGGTGCGTCGTTAACGCTAAAGAGGGGAGTCCATTTTAATTGATGGAAGTATGCTATAAAATCGGCTGGCTCATCCGGAAAGACCTCGCGCTCCAATTCCGCACGAAGGATACGCTTGCTTTAATTTTCGTGTTCAGTGTGTTAGTCGTGCTGATCTTCTGCTTCGCGTTCGGACCGATTTTCCCCGAAAAATTGGAGGAACGTGGGAAATTGGCTGCCAGCGTGTTATGGACAACGTTTTTGTTTGCGGGCATCATCACGCTGAACAGGTCTTTCGATATTGAACGCGCAAACGGTGCACTGCACGGACTGAGATTGACAGGGGTGGATGCGAGCCACTTTTACCTTTCAAAAGTCGTCAGTATCTTCGTTTTTCTCGCACTGCTGGAGGTAATTGTTACACCGATTTCGCTTCAATTCTTGGATGTCCTCAGTGTTTTACCTGTCGCGTTGCAAAAACAACTCCCCTGGCTCCTGCTAAAACTCATCGGCGTGCTCGCGATTGGAACGCTCGGTTTCTGTGCGGTGGGTGTCATTGTCTCCGGCATCTCTACCAGCACGCATGGAAAGGAAAGTCTGCTCTCGGTGATCCTACTGCCGCTGACCTTCCCGGTAGTCATAGCGGGAGCAAAATGCACCGTTTCTCTGCTGACAACAGGTGGGCTTGGGGGCAGCTTCTGGATTTCAATTTTAGTTGTCTACGGCCTTGTATTTCTAGCGAGCTCATATCTCCTCTTTGAGTTTGTCATTGAAGGGTGAGCTCTCTCAGAAAGTCCAGTTCACAAGAGGAAAGAGAAAAAATGACACGCACTCAACTGATTGGAATGCTTTCAGCAATCTTCTTATTTGTTGCCATCTACTTCGTTTTCAGCTTCGCCGAGATTGAGATGACGATGCTAGAAGTTCAGAAAATCTTCTACTTCCATGTTTCTTCGGCGTTCACCGTATTCCTCGCTTTTGGCGTGACCTGCCTGTTCAGCATCCTCTACCTAATCAAGCGCAAGGACAAACACGATATGATTGCTCTCGCCTCAACGGAAATCGGGGTTGTTTTCGGCATTGTCGTGTTTACCACAGGCCCCATTTGGGCGAGATCTGCTTGGAATACTTGGTGGAATTGGGAACCGAGATTGACAAGCGCGTTGATCCTTTGGCTAACATACATCGGTTACCTTATCCTGAGGTCTGCCTTGGCGGAGGAAAAAAAACGGGTTTACTCCGCAGTCTTGGGAATCATCGGCTTCCTGAATGTGCCCATCGTTTACTTTTCGGTCGAGCTCTGGCAGGGTGGCTTGCACCCCGGCACGGGCACCAAGATGAACCTTCCGGCTACCATGCAAATTGCGTGGCTGATTTCATGGCTTGCGCTGACCCTCCTCTACCTATTCTTGCTGATGTTGCGGTATCGCGCTGAACAGATGAAGTTAGAATTAGAAACGATTCAATACCAACAGATGGGTGAATCGTAAAACGCAAACCGTTCGGATGAGCTCACGCCGAAGCCTCCTATCTCTGGAAAAATTCAATGCACAAAGGTTTATGGATAGCTGTTCTTGCTATTTTCGCGCTCTTTTTCGGGTTATTTATCCTGAGCCAAATTCCGGTCACCATCACACAGGACGAGGTCTTCGCTGCCGTCAGTGATGCCATTGCCGAAACGAAAGTTCAAGTGGACGAGGCAGAAGTTGAACAAGTTGTGAGCAAAGCATTAGAAAAATTGGAGGCTCGGCAAAAAAGGCGGTTGCGGTTTCTCGTATCCGCTTACTTTTTGCTCTGGCTGATCTTTCTGCTCTACGCGCTACGACTGGCGCGAACTCAAGATCAACTGCGCAAGCGACTTGAGCAATTACAAGGCGGTTCACCGCAGAAGAAATAAGCATTATTTACCCGACGAGAAGGAAATATGGAAATTCGTGCAGCAAAAGCACATGAACGCGAAAAATGGCGAAAATACCCGAAGCTGCTGGAAGCCATGGAAAAAAAGGGGACTTCGACATAACACCCAAGTAGCGGATTCAGAGGGGATTGGAAGCTAATCGTTTCGGCTGAGCTCAACGTCGAAGCCGAAAACTATTTGGTGGTGGCATCGGCAATCATAAAGACGGAATAGATGCCCTCAACAGGATACGAGGCGGAGGGATTGCATGAGTGCACGAATCTTTCCTTTTATCGGTTCGCCTCTCCCCCTACGATCTCGATTGATGCCTATCACTTTGCGATTGCTCGTGCGGACGGAATCAATTCCTTTGTTACCCTCGATCAAGGCTTCGGCGTCATCGATACCCTCAATCTCTACACCTGTGATCTGGCTCTCCTCCAAAATCAAACGACTGCCACAGAAATCCTACCCTCTAATCAGACGTGAATTTGTCATTTACGCTTCACGCAACACATAACACACACGATACCAAAGATTGAACCCCATTTGAACGGAGCAGAAGTCTATGGCAATTCCCACGATTCACGTTGGCTGCACGCATTTCGCTCATGGACGGCTACAGGCGCTGATTAACTGCAAAGGATTGGCCCCGTCGCTGGTGTGGATATAAACCTCGAAGCGGCCCAAGAGAGCGTGAAGTCCCTGGAAGGCGACATCCCCGCGGGACTCGCCGACCGCATTTACAGGACGATTACGGAGGCGCGTGAGAAGCATCACGCAGAGGTCTGCCTCATCTACGCCTCGACGACGGCGCACGCGAAACTGGTCGTTGAGAGTCTCAATCTCGGCATGCACACGTTTTGCGTCAAGCCGATTGCCACGACGCAAGCCGAATTCCAGGAAATTATTGGCGCCCACAAGGCACACCCCGATCTGATGCTCGTGCAGGGGCAGAACAAACGGTGGAATCCCGCTGCTGCCAAAATGCGCGAATGGCTTCGCGAGGAGAATGGCATCGGTGACATGCTCAGCGGCGAATGTCGCTTCTGGATTCGCCAGAACCTTTGGCGGGGCACGGATTCACGGCAGCCAGATGCTTTCGTGGAGAGACTTTTCTTCCACTCAGCGACCAGTCATCAACTCGATTAACTGGTTGCTGCGAAAAGGCTTCCAAAATATGTGACGGCTCGCGTGCATACACGCCAGGACCCTGACCTTGGTCAGACGGGCGTCTGGGGAACGGCTGGGGGGCAAGCACTGTGGGAATACCCCAATGGTGCTTCCTTCTGCTACATGGGGACTCGCGCTGGTCACACGAACCCCTTCGGCTGGAGTGGGTACTGGACATTCCACGGTGAAAAAGGCGACCTTCGACGTGATGCCGGACACCTTCAACTTCTCTGCAAGGGCAAGTGCATCGAAGATCTTCAGCTTCAAGACCTTCACCCGGGACTTATCGAAGATGACCGTCTTCAGTTTGACGCTTTTGCAGAAGCCATTTCGACGGGGAAAGACCGGGAGTGGATGCAGGAAACGACGCTCGACACATGGATTGTCATGGAAGCCTGCAACGAGTCGGCACGGACGGTTGAGCGTGTGGATGTCGAAGCCTTCCATGCGAAGATGATGGAGTAACAAACGAACCTGCTTCTTAACGAAGCAAAATCCTTATTCATCGTGGAGAAGTAAACTGAATGTCTACCGTAAACCGTTTTGCACATCCAGAGCCCCCATTTCCGGTTGGAGTGGAGTATTACCGCGCTCCCACACCAAAACCCGATTATTGGGACAAAGACTTCGCCCGGTTGCGCGCTGCCGGTTTTCGGGTTGTGCGCAGTTTTACCTATTGGAATTGGATGGAGCCGCAGCCGGGCGTCTACGAACTGGATGATTTTGATTATCTGTTCGATTTAGCCGAAAAGCATAGGGTGTCCGTTTGGCTCGACATTGTGCTGGGGACGCATGGTGCGTGCCCGGAGTGGTTAACCCGTGAGCATCCGGACATGCGGATTGTGAATTACCATGGCCAACGAGCTGAGTCCTGTGCAGGCTCAGCTAGGCCAGTTACAGTCATCACGCTGTGTGGTTACGCGGTGTTAGCGCTACGCGGCGACACGCGGGCAATAGCGTCTTTAGCGCCACGGTAGCGATTCAAACTGCCGACAAATGCTTTACATGGTTTGGCTTCACGCTGTCAGCCGGATTTGGGGATGTCGGACAGCCGGATTTAGTGCTTGGGCTGACGGAGGAGTTGGGCGTACGGCCACGGGTATCAGTCGAAGGAGACCGTGTGGCGTCAATGGCACGGCGCTCACGCCGTGGTGGATGGCTTCTGTTTGTGTTCAACGTTGAGCGACAAAAAGCGCACGTCACGTTACGACCGAGATGGCAAATTGGCCGCGCTTATGATCTGTTGGCTCAATGCGACGTACCGATAAAAGACAATACATTTCAGCTTGTCATCGAGCCGTGGGAGGTCGCGGTCATCCATTGTATGGAGGGCGCATGAACAGATCAGAACCCAGGTATGGAATCGTTATATTTAAGGACGTGATGGTTCCCATGCGCGATGGGGTCCGGCTGGCGACCGACATCTATCGGCCGGCCCTCGACAGCGAGTTGGTAGCCGGCGCATTCCCCACCATTCTGGGACGCACCTCATATGACAAGAACAGCCCGCAGATGTGGGTCGAGCCGGTGGCTGAGTTCTTTACCCGGCGCGGATACGTGACGGTCATCCAGGACTTGCGAGGTCGCCATCGTTCCGAAGGCACAGGGCAATACTTTCACACAGCCAACGTCAATGAGGGGCACGACGGCTACGACACAGTAGAGTGGATCGCCGCCCAACCCTGGTCAAGTGGGCGTGTGGGGACGGTGGGGAGTTCGCACGGCGCCATTGTCCAGAGCGTGATGGCGCTGTACCGTCCGCCGCACCTGACAGCGATGTGGCAGGATGTGGGCCCGACCAACATTTACGCCCACGAAGCCCGCGAAGGCGGTGCGATGGCGCTGCACATGTTCGGCGCGCTGTTTCTGCACGCTCACGACGCCCAGGAGATTCGGGGTGACCCTGTGGCGAAGGACTCAATTGCGCGAGCGATGGAGTGTATGCGGGAACTGGTCTTTTCGACGCCGTTCAAGCCGGGACATACGCCGCTGGCAGTCACGCCCAACCTTGAAAAGACCCTGTTCAACTACTACTATCGTGGCGAGTACGATGAATTCTGGGGGCAAGATTGCTGCGACCAAGAGCGTTACTTCGATCGACACGCCGATGCGCCTTCGGTCTTTAGCGGCGGCTGGTACGATCCCTTTTCAGTTGCCACGACGAACTACTTTGCGACGATGTGCAAGCAGAACAAGACTCCCCAACGGCTGGTGATGGGGCCCTGGAATCACGGCGGCATGCGTGGCGGAGGGGCCTCATACGTGGGCGATGTGGACTTCGGGCCGGACGCCGCGTGGGGCGACCGGATATACAATGAGGAGCGGCTCTGCTGGTTTGATCGTTGGCTGAAGGACGTGCCAAATAGGCTGGAGGAAGACCCACCGGTACGAATCTTTGTGATGGGTGGAGGCGACGGCCGACGCAACCGCGAAGGGCATTTGAACCACGGCGGCGTGTGGAGGTCAGAAAAGGAGTGGCCGCTTGCCCGCACAAAGTACACTGCCTACTATCTCCACACCAGTGGATGCCTAAGCCCGGATATGCCGAGAGAGAATGACCCGTCGGCCCGTTTCCTCCACGATCCGGCCAATCCGGTGCCGACTATCGCCGCAAACGTCACGGGGTTCTACGAGCTGGTAGCGTTGGGGGAGGGGATGGCACCCCAGTACACGTCTCCCAGAGCGAGGATGCGTAGTATCGTTATGGATGGCGCGGCTCACCAGAAGGAAGAGCCCGGCATGGTCGGGGCTAAACCGCCGTATCTCCCCCTTGCGGCAAGACCCGATGTCCTCGTGTTTCAGATGTCCCCGCTAGATCAGGACATGGAGGTGACGGGGACCATCGTGGTGAAGCTGTGGATTTCGTCTTCGGCGGTGGATACTGACTTCACGGCGAAGCTAATTGATGTCTATCCTCCAAACGAGGATTATCCCGCTGGCTACCACATGAACCTCGTTGATTCTATTATCCGTACCCGCTATCGAAACGGCTGGGAGCAGGCGAAGTTGATGGAGCCGGGAGAGGTTTATCAAGTCCAGATCGCCCTGCCACCGACCTGTAATATTTTCAAAACAGGGCACCGGATTCGGGTGGATATATCGAGCAGCAACTTTCCGCGCTTCGACATCAACCCAAACACCGGCGAGCCGATGGGTCGACATACGGATACCGTCGTGGCGCATAATACGGTGTACCTGGACCGCGACCGCCCTTCGCACATTGTGTTGCCTATCATTCCCCGGTGAACGGAAAATGGAGTTATGCCCCCTGAAATCATAAGTGGTGTGAAAGGCTGATAGTATCAACATTTCATGAAATTGGAGCTTCGTATGCAAACAGTACGTGTGGCAACTTTTGATAGTCCCGGAACCAAGCCCAAGATCCAAACCGTTCCCCGGCCGAACGTCCCTGACAAGGCAGCACTCATCCAAATCGGCGCGTGTGGGGTGTGCGGTACCGACCTGCATATCCTCAAGGGTCACTGGCCCAAGCCCTTGCCCTGGCCCTTTACGCTTGGCCATGAATTGGCTGGCATTATCGTTGAAAAAGGTCCCGCCTTGGAAGTAGACTTTATGGGCAAGCCATTGACTGTTGGAAGCAAGGTCATGCTGCCGCCGCTGATGCCGTGCGGGGAATGCTACTATTGCGTGCACTACCCGGAGCACGCCAATCGCTGCCTCAACCCGACCTACTATGGCCGGTACCTGCCCTTTGACAAGCCGCCGCACCTCTGGGGTGGATGGGCGGAGATGGTCTATGTTGATTTAGACATGTTGCCAGCCACAAAGATCTACCGTTTGCCGGACGACATGTCATTGGCGCTGGGAGCGCTGACTGAGCCGTTAGCCTGCTGTATCCGGGCCCTCAACCGCGCCGCGTCGGTCAACGGCTTCCGATTCGGGGACACCGTGGTCATCCAGGGCTCGGGTCCCATAGGCGTGCTGATGATCGCCGCCGCGAGGGAGATGGGAGCGGGGTGTGTGATCGTGGTGGGGGTGCCCGAAGATCCAAGACTTGCCCTCTGCCGCGAATTCGGCGCGGAGGCCACCGTATCGCTTGAAACCCACACGACGCCGCAGGAACGAATCGACGCCATCTGTGAGATTGTCGGCGGATTCGGCGCCGATCTTGTGGTCGATTGCAGCGGCCATCCATCAGCAGGACCAGAGGGCGTCGAAATGCTTCGGGACGGCGGGACTTATGTGGAGATGGGACAGTTCACGGATGCGGGTGCCATCGAAACTAACTGGCACCGCTTCTGCGCCAAGGACCTCAAGCTGGTGGGGAGTTGGGGCATTACCGCCAACGACCTCCCGTTGGGAATCGACACCCTTGACCGCGCCCGAGCCCGCTATCCCTGGCGTCGGATGCAGACCGAGTTTCCCTTCACCGAAGCGGGAGTAACGGCGGCGGTGCAGAGCGCCCTGGAGATGCGGTGCGTCAAGGCCACGATTGTGCCGAATGAAGGTATCGGCTGACGCCAACCAATTAGGGGAAAATGATGAGTGACGAGTGATGAGCGATAAACGCCGTCGCTTCTCACTTGTCACTCATTATGTCCAATAGGTTATGGGTAAAACTATGCGAAAACTTGCCGTCTGGGCGCTTAACTGGCATTTTCATTCGCATACTGATCCCGCAGAACGCGGCGCATGACCTTGTTGGATGCGGTGCGAGGGAGAGCGTCAACGATAACGAAGTCGTGAATCCTGAAAAGCGGGTTGAGATGTTCCCGAATCGCCGTTTGTAACGAAGTCATCAAGGCTTCCTTTGTCGTATCCACATCTGGCACAAGTATAGCATAAATCACCAGTTGGCTGGGTCCCCCGTCCGGGGGAGACACCGCAATAGCCGCAGTTTCGCGGATGCCGCTGACGGAATTGAGTGTCTGTTCGATTTCCGCTGAACTGACTTTAATCCCACCGAGATTCATCGTGTCATCCACGCGTCCGTGGATGCGGTAGTAGCCGCCGTTCAACCGCTCGACCTGATCGCCGTGGCGGCGGAGGGGCAGCGTCCCCGGCAGTTGGGGCGTTCCGTCGAAATACACCTCATAATGGTCTCTGTTCAGCAACTCGGTGGAGAGGCCAATGGAGGGCGGTATGACAAATACCTCTCCGTTATCAGTCGGCTGACCGCCCTCATCGCAGATGACCAGATCCAATCCCAATGCCGGCGTCGTAAACGTTGCCGGGGCAGCAGGCTGGACTGTCGTGCCGGTGAGATAACCGCCGCCAATCTCGGTGCCGCCGCAATACTCAATAATGGGGCGGTATCCCGCCAGGGACATCAGAAACAGCATGTCTTCCGGGTTGGAACATTCGCCTGTAGAACTAAAGGCTTTGACGGCGCTCCAGTCGAGTTCCTTCATACATTCCGTGTTTTTCCATGCTCTCACCAGACTCGGCATCACGCCAAGCATCGTGACGCGAGTGTTCTGGACAAACTCGCCAAATTCCCTTCCGATCGGCGCGCCGTTATATAGCGCCATCGTTGCCTGATTGATCAAACTGGCGTAGATAAGCCATGGCCCCATCATCCATCCTAGATTCGTTGGCCACGCCAACACATCGCCCGGTTGAATATCATGATGCAGATGCGCATCTACTGCGCATTTAATCGGCGTGGTCTGCGTCCACGGAATCGCTTTGGGTTCTCCGGTGGTTCCCGAAGAGAACAGAATGTTCGTGTGCTCATGCGGGTGACGGGCAACTGAGTCAAACTGATCATTATCGCTGAGAAACCCTTCCCAAGTCAAATCGCCCTCTCGCAACTCAACCGATAGCTCGCCCTTGCAGGAAAGCACAACCGCCTTTGGTGCATTGGCGTCAACGACCTTCGCATATAACGGCAACTGTTTTCCAGCACGACGGATAGAGTCCTGAGTGAAAATCCCTTTCGCATTTGCGATGCGCAGACGCATCTGGATCTCATCTGGCGCGAAACTATCGGCAATCGAAATCACGGCACCGCCCGCTTTGATGATTCCCAGATAGATGGGGACCGATTCGGCGTGCATCGGCATATCAACAGCGATAGCATCGCCCGGCTGGAAACCGGCCTCCGTCAATCCATTGGCAACCCGATTTGTCAGTGCGTTGAGTTCGTCGTAGGTCATCGTCGAAAGCGTCGAACCTTCTGACCGAAACACAATTGCGGTGGCATCACTTGGCGCGTTAAAACAACTCTCGACGATGTTGAACCGTGCGTCCACGAGCCACTTGGGGAACTCAGCCCCCTGAGACAGATCAAGCACCTCGCGGAATTCCTGATGGAATTGAATCCCAAGCTGCTCAATCATCAACTCCCAAAAATCGGTGCGATGGTGTACCGACCATGAATGGAGTGCCTCGTAAGAATCGAGATTTCGCTCCCGCATCACCGCCGAAACGTTTGTTTTCTCAACTTCATCTTCAGCCGGAAACCAAGCGGGTGCAGCGCCTTGTGCGCCATCCCAATCGGCAAAAACGGTTTTGTGCAGGAATTGGTGCAGCGGAAATGGGTGATCGGGGGTTAAAATTGTTTGCGAAATTCTTCGCCAACAGGCTGTGGCTGGAAGCGATGCGAGTAATGGATTGATACACTTTAGCAGGCGCTCCGATGTCGATTTGTCCAATCCGCATTCGGTGAGGTTTTCACACGTCAGTTTCTTTGCCATCAAAGGGGACCTCCTATAAATTGCTAACGCCGACATTTTAGCAGAAAGTCGGGTTGAAAGCAACATATCCGCACTTGATTGTTGCGTCCGCCCGTGATAGAATACGATAAATTTGGCAAGCGAATAAAATCCGCATCGGATTTAGCCAACACCCCATGTATAGAGGATAGTATCCATGCCCCAAAGTCAATTTCTCAAAATTGCTTTAGAAGCCGCTCACAACGCGGAAGAAGTTATATTAAAGTATTATGCCGATTCCATTCGGGTCGAATTCAAGCCGGATGCAACACCCGTTACCATTGCAGATAGAGAGGCAGAGCGAGTCATCATCGAAACCATTCAGCGTGCGTTTCCCGACCACGGTTTTTTAGGAGAGGAATCCGGTGATACCCACTCCGAATCCGGGTATCGGTGGATTATTGACCCGATCGATGGGACGAAGAATTACATCCGCAAAATCCCCCTGTTTGCCACACAGATAGCTCTCATGAAAGATGGGGAGCGCATTTTGGGGGTTTCCAATTCGCCGCTGATTAAAGAGTTGCTTTATGCAGAGCGTGGTGCGGGAGCATTTATGAACGGTCAGCCGATTCGTGTGAGCGAAGTAGCAGAAGTGTCCGATGCCATGATTTGCCACGGCGGCCTTGATTGGTTCGATTCAATAGGAATGCAGACGAATATCTGGAAACTGATAACCGACTCAAGTCGATCGCGCGGCTTCGGTGATTTCTACATTTTCCACACGCTTGCTTCCGGGCGGACGGATATCGCGGTGGAGGGTGGCCACTTGATGGCTTGGGATATTGCCGCTTTGGCGGTCATCATTGAGGAGGCAGGGGGCAAAATTACGGACATGGGGCGGAATGCGCTAACTCTCAGTCCATCGCCGGTCATCGCAACAAATGGTGTGTTACATGAACAGGTGTTAGACTATTTTAGAGACGTAACCTCAGATACGAACAACGCAACCTAACATCCAAGCTCTATCCGACTGTCTGACTGTCTTCCAACATGCCTAACGCCGACCGCCCAATCGGGAGAAGCCCAAACTCTTGTCCCGCCTCCACCATGGTATCCCAAATGTATGCCCCCAGCGATTGTGCGCCGATGATGGAAAAGGTGGGGAGTTCATCAATGTCCCGGCGGATGATCAACTGTGCCGTCTTGACGAGGCTGCTCTGTTTCGCTGCTCCGTCCGGAAACGCCATGGGGTGAAAATCCAGCCCACACACCTTGCTCAAGAGTTCTTGGCTGGCGGGACCAATCACCCGGATTTCTGACCATCCGTGGGTGATATCTGTGACCGTGACAAATTGTTCGGATTTTTCCACTGTTGTCGTCAACTTCTTCCGTGCCGCAGTCTCTCCGCCGGGCGGTGTGCTGATGAAAAAGAAGTTGCTTCGCAAGCGATAGATTCGATTAAATCCTTCCCCAATCGCGAGTGTAGGTACATCGAAGGCTGCGCTCAAGACGGATTCAGCCCCATCCCCCTCGATTGTCAGTTTGCCATTTGGGCTCTCGTCAGCTAGGACGACACCCTCCCGGGCGGCAGTGATTTCATCCTCCAGCGTAGTATAGACCTCCGGGATGCGCCATCGGCGTTGTTCGGTGAATTGCGCACCGAGGCGTTGGGCGATTGTGTGCAGGGGCGTCAATTTGATGGGTTTGTTGGAGGTGCTCACATTCGTAACCTTTCTCCGTCGGAGTCGTAAAAGGCGTCATGATGGACGCGGGCTTCCTCCAGGTTTCCGTTCATGCGAATTGTAAAGGAAGCGCCGTTTTGAGCGCCCAAATCTGCCGGCAGCCAACAGAGCCCAATCGCCTCCTCCAGGGTCGGGCTGAACCGACTGGAGGTGACCCAGCCGATGATCTCCGGTTTCCCGTTCGATCCAGGCTCGACGATCTGCAGCCCTTCATCGGGGACAGCGTCGGGATTAGCCGTTTTGAATCCCACCAGAAGTTGCTTGGGACCTTCGGCGGAAATCCGCATCAGGGACAGTTTCCCAAGGAAATCGGGCTTGTTCAGCTTTACCGCCCATTCCATATTGGCGGAAAGTGGGTCAGACATGGCGTCGGTGTCCTGTCCAACGATGATGTGCGCTTTTTCCAGTCTTAGTATACGTTGCGTCTCCACGCCAAACGGGACAATACCAAACTCTCTGCCGGCGTCCATCAGCGCCTCCCATACATGGAGGGCGTAACCGGACGGACAGTGGATTTCGTAGGAGAGTTCGCCGGTGAAACCGATACGCAGCAATCGGCAGGGGACGCCCGCGACTTTTGCGGAGCGGATGCGCATGTACGGGAAGGCTTTGTTGTCAAGGTTGCGTTCAGTCAATTTGTTCAACACCTCCCGTGACCGGGGCCCCGCCAAGTTGAAGGCAGAGTAGGTATCGGTCAGGTCGGTCAGATGGACGCCTTCGCCCCATCCGGATTGCAACCACCATTGCAGCCACTCAAACACAGCGGCCGCGCCGGTAGAGGTGGTGGTCATATACCACTCTTCGTCTTTCAGGTGAGCACAGACGCCATCGTTTATCACCACACCTTCGTCGTTGCACATCACGCCGTAGCGCACTCGCCCAACGCGAAGATTCCGCCACTGGTTGATGTAGATGCGTTCAAGCAGATCGGGGACGCCGGGACCGGTAAGCTGTAGTTTGCCCAGTGGGCTTACGTCGATTAACCCGACTCGTTTACGCACAGCCAGCGCTTCCACCGCTGGATCGCCATAGTAGTTGGGACGCAGCCACAGTCCAGCCACCATCATTTTCGCGCCCCGATCCAGATGCCACTCATGGATGGGGGTCACCTGCACCGGCTCCATGTTCTGTCCTGCTAGTGCGCCCAGCGTCACCGGCGTGGTGGGAGCACGCGCAGTCGTCGTGCCGGTTTCCTGCACCGTCCAACTATTAGCGCGCGCGCAGAGGTGGATGGTGTTCATCGAACACATCTTGCCCTGACATGGACCCATTGAAATGGTACTGTACCGCTTGAGCAGTTCAACGCTGTCGTAGCCCTCTGCGGTGGCAGTTTCAAGGTCTTCGTCGGTGACATCTTCGCAATAGCATACGAACCGTTTCTTTTTTCCGGAGATTCTCACCCGATCGGAAGTACGACGAGGTTCGTGAAACGTGGAACGTGAAACGTGAAGGGGTTGATCTGTCGATTCGTTCGCACTTCCCAAGCCGATAAAAGCAGCGGCGTTCAAGCCAGCCAGCCGTCCTTCGGAGATTTGCGCATCAACGGTGTGTGTCCCTGCTGCCCGTCCTGCCACATAAAGCCCCGGCGGGGTGGACACCAGCAATATTTCCGCTCGTTCTTCGTTGTATTCCGATTTTCCACCTGCCATATAAACCAATTCAGTGGCAGGCGTCCACCCCATGCTGGTCACAATCAGATCACATTTCAGCGACTGCGCCGTGGATGGGTCGATTTCGCCCCCGATAGAATCGGGACTCAAAGCAGCTTGTGCGTCAATACGGGCAATCCTTGCGCCCTTTACCGAGCCGGCGCCGAGGGCTTCTAAGATGGTATGCCGATAGAAAACCGGAACCCCGGCATTAGCCAATCCATCCCTATAGGGGCTAGAGCAGGCATCCTGATCTCGTTCATCCACGATAGCTGCCACGTTCACCCCCAGCGCATGGAGGTCAGCAGCGATGTCCCAGCCATCGCCGTTGGCCGTCACAACCACAGCCTGTTTGCCGGGGACGACGCCATAGAGATGAATCAGACGCTGCACGGCGCTCCCCAACATCACGCCCGGCAGATCGTTGTTGTCGAAGATAAGCGGGGTTTCGTAGGCGCCAGTCGCTGTGACCAGCGATTTCGTTCTAATCTTGAACAGGCATGTCCCCCTGACGGCAGAAATCCAGTTGTCCTGGTACCAACCGAGGACAGCGGTATCGGTGAAGACCGTGACATTTGGCTGCTGATTGAGTGCTTCTAATAGATCAGGCAAGGGAGAGTGAAGGGGGAAGGTGAAGCGGAGGTGACCGCCCAGGTCCGGGTTCTCGTCAAAAAGCAACACTCGGGCACCCTCTTCGGCTGCTACGAGCGCCGCGCTTATTCCTGCCGGCCCGCCGCCGGTTACAACGACATCGGTATGCAGATACTGCTTGTCAAACTCGCCTGGGGGCGTTTCAATATCGACTTCGCCCAGTCCGGCGACATGACGTAACGCACGCTCGTATAAGGGCCACAGCCGCTGGGGCCGAATGAAAGTCTTATAGTAAAAACCGACCGGCATAAAGCGAGTTCCCATTTGGGTCAGGGACAGCAGATCCCGATTGAGCGAGGGCCAGACGTTCTGTGCTCGCACGTTCATGCCTGCGTTGACCGGTCTGGTACAGGCGCGGACGTTTGGTTCATCACCGATTTGTACTAGGCAGTTGGGGCAGTGTCCAGCGCAACAGAGCAACCCACGCGGACGGTGATATTTGAATGAGCGGCTCAACACTTTTACACCCGCCGCTGTCAGAGCTGAAGTGATAGTATCACCAGGGTGGGCGGTGTACTCCACCCCATCAAAAGTGAACCGAATCGTGGTAGAGCGATCGATGACCTCACCGGGTTTCGGGGGAAGCCGATTGGGTGTTGTTTTCGGTTGTTCAGTTTGCATTTTTAAGTGGTGAATTGTCTGCTGTATTTCTCCAGTTACCGCACCGGATAGGAAATGATGAAATGGGGAGATGACGCATCACGTTTCACGCATCACGTTTCACGTAAAGGTAAGTCTTTATCACCTCATTTGTCCGTGTATGCCGATCGGCCAAAAACCAGAGGCAGCAGCCGGACTCGTGATACCACCACTCCGTTTGCATGCCCATGGTGTTATTACGCAGATAGAGGTAGTCTGCTAACTCCGCATCGCTAGGAGCCGTGAGTTCTTTGGGACGCGGGTTGTATTCTCCGCCAAAACGGAACTCGCTGACGTTTCGAGACCCACAGTTGGGACAGGTTAAAAGTAGCATGAGTCACTCCTATGCACGGATTACCCAATTAAGTCTAAGTCAAAGGTAATGAGGTTTTTGGGCTGATACCAAAAATTCATAAAGTTCTTTCTTTGAATTTCGTTTACGTAACGTATCTATCTTGACCGAAGTAAATCCATGCTGCTGCAATAGGCTCGCATAGATTGCCTCCACCGGAACTAACGTCTCGTAGAACTTGGAATTGCCTACGACATAAAAAACGGCGCCGCCCTCAGTGAGTTGGGGATAGACAGATTCGATGTGCATTGCAATGTCAACGAAATACTTATGAACATAGTTCGCCAAAACCTGGCTTTCTTTGGCAATTGAATGAATCATCAACTCAAATCCGGGATAATCGATCCGTATCTCAGACGGTTTCCACTTTCCCACCCGGCTTGTTGCGATTCCCCACGTTCCGCCAATTGCCTGCCAGTCAAGCTCTCCCGCGTCGCGGGCCTCCGAAAGGTAGCCTAGCCAATACATATAAGGTCTCAGTTCACGAATATAACTCATTCGGTTTGGATACGGCGGTGAGGTGATTACGCAATCATAGCGCCTGTCACTGAGTTTTTGAACGTGCCGTGAGTCAGCCACAGCTACTCGAACCTGTCCCTTGAGGGCATGGCTGGCAGATTCAATGACCTCTTCGACGCTCCTGGCGAAGTGCGCTAAAAGGAAATCGTCAAAATTCTCATCAAACTGAAGTTGCTGGGAATCACCCTTAAAAGACATTGACTGATGATTGAAAGCTGCGTTTGACCATTGGATCACAACACGGCAAAAGGCGACGAGTAGCAAATCCTTCGCTGGCACGCTGTCTGGAAACAGATGATGGAGTGCTTGATAAATGCGAGCGAGAAGCAACCGCCGCCCTTCTGACCACCATCGTTCAATATTCTGAATCGGCGGCAACCAGAGACCATCATCGCTATTTCTCCTTGCCTCATCAAGGGTTCTCTTTGCTGCGGCTTGTACTTCCAGCAGTTGAGTGGCAGTATAATTTTGGGTTTTGACGCGAGCTAACCAGACCAAGAACGGGTTTATATCCAGCAAATCACATTCTAACCCACGCTCGCGACAGACGAGACCTGTTGTGCCCGTTCCAGAAAACGGATCGAGCACATACCCAACCGATGAATACTCCTCCAGAATTTTATGGACCACTTTAATAGAATAGGCTGGCGTCAGCCGGAGCCATCCATGCCTGCCGTTTTTTAAGTTGTGCCTAAAGGTTAGATCCGTCCTCTGTTTCATTTCTCGTTCCCAAGAGCGTTTGAGAGATGGTCGAATCAATATCAAGGTAATCCGCAACCTGATACAGCCAATCAGAAACCCGCTCCTTTTGAGTCTCGTTACCAAGTGAAGCCAACTCGATACGCCCATCGAGCGATAACGTCCGCGTGCGTCCTGATAGTGTCTGAACCTGATAGGACCACTTCGCTTGGTTTTCGGTTAAGCCCAAATCGTATAGACTTTGAAAATCTTCCAAAGCGACATTTTTACCCGTCCCCAACTTCGGTCTATAGTTCTTACAAACCCGTAACTGTGAGAAAGATGACCTAACGTAAATGCTCAATGCCCCACCGCTGCCGCGCCTTTCTCCCCGACCAAATCATGCTCTTCAAAACGTGAGAGGCGGAAGGGGGCGATAAGGTCCGGGGTTTTGCCGGTAGCAATCAATTCCGCCAACGTTTTCCCGGCGATGGGCGACGCCTTGAACCCGTAAGTTCCCCAACCGACATTGACCAGAAATCCCTCGACGGGTGTAAACCCCATAATCGGACTATAGTCGGGGGGCATTTCACAAATCCCCGCCCATTGTCGCAGCACACGGACGTGGCTCAACGACGGAAAGAGCTCGAGGACATGCCCTGCAATGCCTTCGAGGAACGTGAGGGAGCCAGCCATTGAATAGGAGGAGAAAGGGTCTACGCTGGCGCCCATCACCAACTCGCCCCGATCGGTCTGGCTGATGTAGACGTGCAAGCTGCCGGAGACAACGACCACGTCTAGGAAGGGCTTGAGCGGTTCGGTGACGCAGGCTTGTAAGGGAATGGTGGTCAGGGGCAACTTAACCCCCACCATCGCCGTAATCGTCGAAGCCCAACCGGCGGTTGCGTTGAGGACAGTTCCGGTTCTGATATGGCCGCAGGTCGTCTCAACGCCCGTGACTTTCCCGTTTTCCATCGAAAGTCCGGTGGCTTCCGTCTGCTGATGAATGTGGACGCCGCGCACGTCCGCCTGATGGGCATAGCCCCAGACGACCGCATCGTGGCGGATGATGCCGCCGGGAGGGTGATAGAGCGCTGCCAGAATCGGATAGCGGGGATGGTCGCTCACGTCGAGATAGGGGCAGAGGCGCTTGATTTCATCAGGCCAGATTAGGCGTGAGTCTACGTCTTCGATCTGGTTGACCTCCGCCCGACGGCGCATGGTGCTGATGGCGCCGTCGGTATGGGCGAGGGTCAGGTGTCCCCGCTGACTAAACATCACATTGAAATCGAGTTCTCCCGACAGTTGTTCGTAGAGCTTGACGCTCTCGTCGTAAAAGCGCACGCCTTCCGGGGTGAGGTAGTTGCTGCGGATAATGGCGGTGTTGCGCCCGCTTCCGCCGGCGCCGATGTAGTTTTTCTCCAGCACCGCCACATCGGTGACGCCGTGCTCTTTGGCGAGATAATAGGCGCAGGCGAGCCCATGCGCCCCCCCGCCGATGATGACGACATCGTAGCGTTCTTTCAGTTCATGCGACCGCCACATTCTCGGCGGCGGTCTGTGGCCATTGAAGGCTTGTCGGATGAGTTTGAGTGACATTTATTTTCCGTAAAACGTGATGCGTAAAACGTAAGATAATTCAGACAGGGGCGAAGTTAGAACAGACTTATCTACCTGGCCTCCCCCTTCCGAGACCGCTCCTGTAACTCATAGAGCGACGCACTCTTCTCTTTGTAGCGGGGGATAGGAAACTCCTTCATCGTAAAACGCGCAACCTCGGTTTGATCGCCACGCACCAGCCGCGTGTACGCTTCGATACGGCTGGTCATCTCCCCGTAATAGATGGGAAAGGCGTCAGCCGCCCGGTAACTGAGGATGAGCGTGCGTCGCGGACGATTCGACCGGTTGGCGATCGAGGCATGCGGGGTCATGCAGTGCATGAAGATGGCCGCGCCAGCTTTGCCCTTAATCAGCACCGCATGCGAGCTATCGACCGCTTCCGTGGCTCCACCTTGAAAGTACCCGTCGCGCGCATGAGCAAGCAATGGCTCCTCGTGGCGGCCGGGTTGCATCTGCAGACAGCCGTTCTCCACATCGGCGTCATCCAGGTAAAACAGCACAGCGAGCGAATCTCGGTTCGTCAACGGGTAATAAGACAGGTCTTGGTGCCACTCCACGACTGACCCGATTTCGGGAGGTTTCATATTGAGCTTGCTGTAGTGAAACAGAAGGTTGGGACCAAGCAACTGCTCGACGCTGTCCAACAATTTGTCGGACTCGGATAACTCTCTGAACAGGGGGTAATGGGAGCACGGCTCATAAAGCCGACGGACTTTGGCGCCATCCCGGGGCTGGTCCGGCTCCATTTCCATTCGGTCTTTATCATGATTGACAAGTGTGGCGCCGTGAATAATCTTCTCGGTTTCGGTCAGTAACTCGGCAACCTCATCCGAATTCAAGAAATCCGGGTAAACGGTGTATCCGTTCTGATGGTATTCAGTGATTTGGGCTTCGGTTAACATCACGATCTCCTACTCAATGCTAATGCTGCGGGGTTATCCTGGTTCGTTATCTAATCTTGCGGCCAAGACCCATCCCTAACCCCTTGAGAAGGGGGGACAGACAACATTCCCCTTCTCAGACCCCCTTGACAGGGGGTTAGACGTTGAGACTCAAAAAAATCCCAATGTCTTTAGACTTGGGAGTATGTCAATATACCGATTTAGGATTGGAGTTGCACATTGAGGGGAAGGAAGAAAAGAACTTTCTTCCTCATCCTTCCTTTCTTCCTTTTCCTCCAACTTAACACAGATTATGCGAAAAGTCAAACATAAATCGGCCCAACGGAGATCGGTTGTCCGCTGGGCAACCTGCAGGTCTTGCTAGACGCCTTCGGTAAGGGTAATCTGGTAAACTTTTGCTGTGATGCCGCCGGCAATCATCAGCGGCAAATCCGCGCCAATTGGCCGGTGGTCATGTGCCACCACGATGATTGCACGGTGGTGAATTGGGTCAGCAGAGGCTTCAATCGCTTTCATTCGTCTTTGCCTATTTCGTGATAATCAGATAAAGACCACTACAGACAAGAAACACGCCGATAACATACCGCAAAGTGAGCGGTTCTTTCAGCAGCACCAAGCCAGCCAAACTCGCCAGCAATATTCCCCCAAGCCGGATGACGGGTGAGCCAACAGAAATTGGTACCCCTGCACCAAAGGTGGCGTACAGCCCCAAAGTCACCCCACTAAATGCGAATCCTACGCCTAAAGCCGCCAAGACACCCGATGTTTGGGCATATTGCGGTACGCCGAAAGCCCATTGCCACAGCGCCCAACCGAGCCCTGTCAGGAATGTGCTGCTTCCGTACAATAATAGCGCCACACTGTTGGAGAGCTTACCTGCTGCCAGTTTGACGAAAAGATCAGCGGCGGCCAATGCGAATGCTGTGGCCACTGCATATTTAATCCAAGCCAAATTTGACTCCTATCAGCAACTCCAACTGCCCTACCCGTGAAAAGGCAGTAATTTCTGGTTAAGATTTTGCTGTGCGGTAAATCTGCCTTTTTTGGGGGCAATTGGAGCATTGACAATTGTAGATTCAAATCAAATGTACTTTACCAAAGTTAACGGATTTTCTGTAAAGATTTTTATCATCAGTTACCCATAAATCGGTAGCCATAAAAATTGGTGTAACAATTCATAAATTTGGGCGATGAGCAATTTTCTAACCAGAAATTACTGAGCGGCAACGTAAAACACCTATCTGATGCGGAAATGGCTTCCCGCAATGAAGCGAGTGCCGCCGAAGTTATTCCCGTCGGGCAAGGTGTAGTAATAGGCGATGAAGATGCGTCCATCATCGAGCTCACAGCCGACAGGGTAGCCCAGATCGCCGTGACTAGCATCATCACGGATAACAAATTCCTCGCTCCACGTCACGCCCCCGTCCGAGCTAAGGACGCCACCGATGCCCATCGGCAGCCGCCGCCGAGCAAACACGACGAGGATACGACCATCCTTGAGTTGCATCGGCCATGGCGAGCGGTAAATGACCCCACCGCCGCGGGGATCCTTCCAACACCCACCCCCCGTCCCTACGATGGGCACAGGTGCGCTCCAAGTCTCACCGCTATCCTTCGACACTGACATGCATATCGCGTTCTTGAGGCCGTCCACGATCTGGTCACTCCGTGCGATGTGCAGGAAGTAGCATTGCAAGTCGCCATTGGGTGACAGTAGTAGACCAGCATACGTGAAGCGTCGGTCTACAGCCACGCGACTCAAGAAATTCCACATGATGCCGTTATCTGTGGATGCGTAGATGGCCGGTCCGCCCGGCTGTGCAATGCTCATTGCTGCTAGCAGCGTTTTACCGTCTGGCATGCGCACGACCGGGTGACAGTCCTTATGCACCCAGACCTTCTCGCCGTCCGGATGCTTGATGATGGTCGGCGCCTCTTCCCATGTTCTACCCTTGTCCGGTGAGCGTAGAGCAAAGCAGACTGGCACGCCGCCCCGATCCTCCGGCAGGTAGGTCCGGCCAAAGAAAAACACCGACTCCGGCTGGAACATATCGTACTGCTCGCGCGGCGCGCCCTTCTGGTAGAGGAAAGCGCGCTTCTCCTCCGACGACATCGTTTCGTCGTATACGGTCACGTCGTCTCCTTCAGGCCACGTCGCCCCACCGTCGACAGAGCGCTGAAGGAGGGCGACCGCGCGGCTGTGATACCCCCCTAAGTCATGCCTCACGTCGGAGGGAACTTGATAGTTACACAGCGCGTGGTTGTGCCCAACGACAATCTCCCTGTCGCTGAAAGACTTAAAGATTGCCTGCCGTGGATGGCCACAATATGTTTTCTCGTCATAGTGGAGCTTGAAGTGCTGCACGTCGTATATCTCCGGACGTGGCGCCAGGGAGGACTTCTGCTGTTGCTTAACTTTGTCGAGCGCTTCCTTGGCGGCATCGTGGCCCCGCTCATCGTCGCCTTCCTTTGCTAGTTGAACCCTGCGGAGAGTCACTTGGCTGGGGCTTTTAATCTTCAAGGCTTGCGCCAGATACCCCTCGTTGATGGCTATTTTTAACAGATTCTGACTGCGACTGAAACGCACGAGGTAATCGCCTGTCGGAACATCACCGTAGTTTGAGATGTATAGACAACGGATCTTCTGTCCATCTTCAAATGTGACTTCGAGGGTGTCTCCCAGTTCCCATCTAAGTGCGGTAAATTGAGAAGGTTCGATATTGGTCACGGCGTTACTATGATCGTCGCTTTCAATGATTTGAGCGACGATTTGGCTTTCGCTTTCAGCTTCGATGTCGCCCGCCGTGCCGTGCTCACTTTCTGACTGGAGGGATTTCCCGCCGGGAGTGATCAACCCTATCGTCAGGATGGTCAAAGCGAAAACATGAAAAGGCGTGTTGTGTTTCATAGGAAATCTCCTTAGAATTTCGGGTGATAGTTATCGGTGGATGTATCGGGATCGATGAGATGCCGCCGTTTCATATCAGGGTTGTACCAGACAGCGAACCAATCGAAGCCCTTCTCCCAGTGTCCGTCTTGCCGTTGTTTCCGAATCTGTCCGCGGATCCGTCGTCTTCGCTCATGCAGATTAAATGCTGTCCGTCGTCCACCGGCAACACCGACAACCTGCCGATTACCGATTCGGTCTATCGTGTTCTGAACGAGCACAGCCTGCCCCGATCTATCGGGGGACTCCCGGACCGGGGTTCCACATTCTACAATACGAACTGAAAAAGTCGTATGAATTATCGCATACCGAGCTGGATCTTCAGCAACCGGTGGAGTTCTTCGATGGGACGTTTATGGTCATCGACCCGCAGATCGATATACCGATCATTGAAGCCGCTGTATCCGCCGCCCTCGCGCACGACAAGCAACGCCGCGGATTGCTGTCCACGCCGATCTCCACCTGTTTCTTGTCCCGCGATAAGGGCAGCCATGAGCTTTTCTGCCAACTCCCCCTCCGTCTCTTCAAACGCTTCGCCGATCGCTTTGACGACTTCTCCGCTGACCAAGATGTTGCCCTGTGCGGTGTGGTTTTCCCCTTTGACTCCGCCCGCCCATTCCAGACATTCATCGCCGGTGTAGTTAGCCGGATTGCCTTTTGCGTCAATGATACCGACCTGACGCTGCGATCTGCCATTGTCGTCTGCGATTAACCGATCCAGCGCTTGTTGCGCGGTGAGTCCGCTTTCAAGCATCTCCAGGCCTTTTGGCCCATAAGTCGTGTTCCCCCACGCCTGGGTTGCGATTGCGCCGACGCCTGCCTTTGCCCAGGGGACAACAGATCCAACGGCGAAGAATTTAGACTGAACGGCAACCCCGAGATCTCCATTCTCCGGATCGCGCCCAACGATTGAAAAAGTTGCCACAGGGGAAACGTGGGATCTGACACTTGGCTGATAACATCCAATGCCAGCGAATGCGATAATACCCATACAGGTTGTCATACAAACAAGCCAGATAGCGTGCAAACATCCTTCCATTCTTCCCTTCCTTCCTTTCCTTCCATTCCTCACGACTTTGGTTCGATCTCGTCCTGACCATTATCAAATCGTATCGTCATCGCCGCTGCATGCCCATCAAGCCCTTCGACCTGCGCCAACTTGACCACAGCCGGTGTTACTTTTTCTAACGCGGTTTTGGTATAAAAGATAACACTTGTCTTTTTCAGGAAGTCATCGACGCTCAACGGCGATGCATATCTTGCCGCCCCGCCTGTCGGCAGCACATGGTTGGGACCGGCGATGTAATCGCCGACAGATTCCGGGGTGTAGGGACCAAGCATGATTGCGCCGGCGTTACGAATTGCGCCGATCCACTCAAACGGGTTTTCCACCTCTAACTCAACGTGTTCAGGAGCAATATCGTTAGCAAGTGCAACCGCTTCATCCAGATCCGCAACGACGAACGCTACACCGTAGTTTTCAAAAGCGCCAGTCAATTCAGCTTGGCGCGGCAATTCCTTCATCTGCGATTCAATCTCACTGCAAACCTGTTCAGCAAGCCCCCGCGATGTGGTGACAAGAATCGCCGAGCAATCTTCACTGTGTTCTGCCTGCGAAATCAAATCCGCGGCGATATAAGTAGGTTCTGCGGTTTGATCAGCAATGACGAGGACTTCACTTGGGCCCGCCAGTTTGTCGATATCCACTAGACCGTAGACCTCCTTCTTGGCGAGTTGGACATAAAGATTGCCCGGTCCCACAATTTTGTCCACTTTCGGGATGGCATCCGTCCCATAAGCCATTGTACCGACCGCCTGGGCGCCGCCACATTTGTAAATCTCGCCAACCCCGCATTCTGCCGCGGCGACAAGCATGTGCGGATCAATCTTCCGATTTCGCATCGGTCCCATGAAGGCCGCAATCTCCTCAACGCCCGCGACTTTCGCAGGAACCACACACATCATCAGTGAGGAAACCAACAACTGACTCACGGAAGGCACGCATACGCCGACGCGCTTCAGCGGACGGATGAGGTGTCCTAAAAGGACCCCATCCGCTTCGGTGGACAGCCACGAATTCCGCGACTGCTTCTGATGAAACCACTCAATGTTCGTCTGCGCCAGCTTGACCGCATCAAGGAATTCCGAATCGACCTGCGCGTATGCGTCATTGATTTCCTCGTCTGTGACTCGCAACTCTTTGACGGATATTCGTGGAGCGTCAAACCTGCGCGTATATTTGATGACGGCTTTATCGCCATTTTTCTGGACATCCTGCAATATCCGACGGACGGTTCTCAGAATGCTCTGGTCTTCCAACTGGCCGCGAAGATTGAGCTTTTCGATGAAAACCTTTGCCTCTTCGGAATGTGCATCAAGAATTCTGATCATGACAAGCTCCTTGTCCCTTGTCAAAACGGGGTTTTACCTTGTGTTCTGTCTGTTTTGATGAAATGTATTTTCCAATTGACACTTTAGTCCGAATATGTTAGATTTCAGCAGAAATATTACATGATAAGGAGCTATAAATCAAACAAAAGTTCATTATTTGTTTGGAAACTTTCCTTTGGATATGATACCATAGCACGAGTCGAAATTCCCCCTAATTTGAGTGCTGATGTTCACCTTCGTCTTGAACTAGGCGCATTTGAACATTTTTTTAAGGCGTTGAAAACCTTCAAAAGGTGTCATTAAAGGGTTAACCAACCTTGTCCGTGTGCTGAACAGTTTCTTACAGGAGTAAATAGCATGCAGAGACAATGTATCAGTATCCTCATCTTCTTTGTTACGGTCACTTTTCTGCTTGTCGGGGCAGGCTCCCAGAGCGTCCGCGCCGCAAAGTCCAAACGGATTGGATTAATTTATGATGTCGGTGGGCGTGGCGATCTCTCATTTTGTGACGCCGCATACGCTGGCGCCAAGAAAGCTGTCGATCTGTGGAAACTCGACCTTAAAGAAATCACCCCCGGACAGAGTACAGACATCGAAAGAGTCTTGAGACAACTCGCTCGGTTAAAATTTGATCTCATCATCGGGGTCGGTTTTCTCTTTCAAGAACCGATGAGTCGAGTCGCTGCCGAATTTCCAAACGCAAGGTTTGCAATCGTTGATGTCGAAGCCGAAGGGCAGAATGTTGCCTCGCTGATTTTCAAAGCGCATGAGGGCGCCTACCTTGTCGGCGCAATTGCTGCGCTGAAAACGGAGACGAATAAGATTGGATTTATCGGTGGGATGAATATCCCGCTGTTGCATAGCTTTGAGGCGGGCTATCGCGCTGGCGCAAAGGCAATCAACCCGGAGGTTGAAGTATTTGTTGATTACGCGGGCGTTACGCCCCAAGCCTTCAGCGACCCCGCTAAAGGGAAAGAACTCGGGCTGGGGCAGTACAACAAAGGTGTGGACGTAATCATGGCGGGGGCAGGTGCAACGAGTCTGGGCATCCTTGAAGCCGCGAAAAAAGAGAAGAAATACATCATCTGGGTAGATGCAAACGGGAATCACCTCGCGCCGGGGTTTGTCCTGACGAGCATGATCAAGGGTGTGGAATTGTCAGTGTACCAAACAATCGAGAGCGTCGTTGAGGGAAAATTTACCGGTGGAACAAAGGTATACGGTCTGAAGGAGGGTGGGATTGAATACATTGTTGATGACAACAATCGGGAGTTGTTTTCTGAGGGGATCTTGAAGCGCGTTGAAAGACTCAAACAGAAAATTATCAACGGAAAGATTGTTGTGCCGTCGGAAAGAAAATAAAGTGAGATTTGCGTTCGCCAAGGGAAAGATTACCTTCGGACAAACCGGGTTTTATCAGGAGCATCCCTGATTAAGGTTCGCGGTGCGACGCCCCCCTCTGTCTCTCCCCCCAAACTTGGGTGGAGACCAAACGTGCGATGAATTGCACGACTACGAAGTAATCAGCACAAGTCGTCAATATCCATTTTTTTATCAAATGGCTGAAACCGACAAAGGAGGATATAAAATGAGATGTCCAAATGGTATTACAATTCTCAGTCTCGTGTTTCTGTTTGCAATGAGCGGTTCGATGGCGCAAGGCGCCGTTGCCGGTGCACAGATTGAGTTTATCGCTGACGAAGCCAACTTCGTCAACGGTGACTGGAAGAGCATCGGCGTAGCCGGCAAGAAACTGAAAGGTGGGGCGGTGTCAAAACACGGTATTAGAAGCATTTGAGAAAAACTATATGCGCGGCTATCAAGGGGGTTAACAGACCTCTTTGATTGTCCGCATTCGTGGGTACGAAACACCAAAGCGGATGGTCAATTGAAGGTGGATAACCCCTTCGTCGATATTATTGCTAGAAACTGTCAAAGTCGAGTCTGAAGGTGTCTCATACCAGACCGTTCACGGTTCAATTCGACAGGTGTGAACCATTATCATGGCTGATGTTCACCTTCTTGATGGTGTTTCCTGCGTTGATGATGCCTTCTGCCCCGACGGTGTTGAGCGTCTCTATCGAAACGCTTGCCGCGATGATTAAGCCGTTCTTGATGACGACTGTGTCCCCAATGGTGGGAACTCATCAGTTTCGCCCGCTGTTGCTTCGTCAATATCTTTGCCACTTGAAGATGGCGGCGCGTCATCTTTTCACGGATTTGTTTCTCCACCGAAGCAATCTCATTGGTCTTGGCAATAATGGCATCTTCATCGAGTTCGTCCGCTGTCCACAATTGCCTCAATTCCAACTTTTTGATTTTCATCTCGGACCGTAAAGGCAGCACTTGCTTGGCGACATCAATGCGGAGTGACTGCAATTTTTCAACCTGTTGTTCGGTCAATGTTTTCCTCAACTCACGCGGGAGATGGAATTTGACGCCCCTGCTATGTTTGCCAAACGGCTGTGAAAGGCCGACGGAGGCGATAAGACCGACGATAAGGCAGGTGATGAGTATGCTGACAACAACTTTCATTTTGAAACACTCCTTCGATTTAGTAATGATAATTTGTTTTTCTGTGTTGCTGTTCCTTTAGACAAGCAATGACAGAAATTGTTCGTACAAAATACGCATTTGTTGTCGATTTGCTAGAAGCCGCACCACCATTATGGTGAAGAGAAAGAAACCATCACGCCGTCAGTGTCTTTTTTCACTGGCGGCTTTTTTGTTCCACCATTATCAGACGTTTTCACTTGACATTTAACGCAGCGTCAGTTTGTAATTGGCTATGCTTTTTGCAACCAATCATCTCCCAATGACGCGATCAAAAGCGGACAATATGAGAAAAGGAAACGACAATGAACCCACTTCAAAACTTCCGCCTCGCACGCTACCGTGTGATTTTAACAGCGCTTTCGACGATTTTGATGCCGCCCTACGCCGGCTCCACATACCGTGGCGGATTCGGTCACGCATTCCGCAAGATGGTTTGTACCCAGGGTCCAATCGACTGTGGAGATTGCACGCTCAAAGCGGTCTGCCCATACCCATATATCTTCGAGACCGCCCCATTCGAGGGCGCGCAGCAGCTACGAACCTACGGCGACGTGCCGCGCCCGTTTGTCATTGACCCACTCGGAACACGCGGCGAATACCGGCGGGGCGAATCATTTGCGTTTCGTCTCACCCTCATTGGTCGCGCCATCGACTATCTCCCCTATTTTCTGGTCAGCTTCCGCGAGTTAGGAGAGATTGGTATCGGCAAAAGACGCGGGCGTTTCCAGTTGACCCAAGTCATCGCGGATGAGGAAGGTTTTATCTTTCCACAATCCTGTAAATCCTTGAATCCTGATGGGGAATCGATCTACACATCGGAGACGCAAACGGTACACAATCTCGATAACGCCCTGAGTTTCGACGACATTCAGCGGGAAGCGGAATCTTTGCCAACCGACTCATTGACCGTGCACCTACTCACCCCAACACGCATCACGCACGAGGGGGAGTTGACGGACAAACTCCCGTTCCACATCTTCTGGCGACGGTTGATTGGACGCATCTCCGCGTTGGCGTATTTCCACTGTGGCGAATCGCTGAAACTGGATTTTAAGGGGCTCATCGCGCAGGCGGAGACGGTCGAGACGGTTCAGAGCGGGTTACGTTGGCACGATTGGACGCGCTATTCGTCGCGTCAGAATCAGAAGATGCAACTCGGCGGGTTGGTCGGGAGTGTGACGTATGCAGGGGATTTGGGGGTGTTCACCCCGTTTATGGCGTTGGGTGCGTTTCTGCATGTGGGCAAAAACGCGACCTTTGGACTTGGAAAGTATCAAATTCGATGAGGTTTTGCTTGCGATGTCAAATTTTTTGAAAGAGACTAACTTAGGCGATGCAGAGATCGCACAAATCTTTGAGGGGTGCGTGGAAAATTTGGCAATTCGAGCACAACGACGCCCTGGGCCCACATCAAAGTTCAGGCAGGACGTTAGTCGAGAGGCAATGGCAGATTCTGAATAAGGAGATCACACCAAATGTCTACCAAGATGGAAAGAATTTACTGGATAGATCGGCAAATTCGATCGGAAAGGTATCCAAACGTCCATAAAGTCAAGGAACAGTTTGAACTCCGCAGCACTCGGATCGTCTACGAAGATAGGAAATTTATGATAAATTGCCTTCACGCGCCTATCAAATATTGCAGACGCAGAGAAGGATGGTACTATACGGATGCCACCTATTTCCTCCCCGCGATAATGCTGACAAGGGAAGAAATCACAGCTTTTTTTCTGGGGGAAGAGTTATTCAGGCGGTATCTAGGCACCCCCTTTGAAACGCCTCTTCGGCTTGCACTTGATAAGATAAAACAACACCTACCGGAGCATGTAGGCTACGACGCGCAAAAGGAAACCTCTGCGTTTGCCTTCACAGGTGGCGGCAGAGCGATGGTCGATCCAGAATTATTGCTCGAACTCAATGACGCTATCCTTTCAAAACGCTCGATTGAGATAGAATATTATTCAGCGAGTCGCGGTCAAACAAACACGCGAACCGTTAATCCATACCACCTCCATAACATCCATGGCGATTGGTATCTGATCGCCTATTGTCACACACGGCGCGAACCGCGCGACTTCCTCACCAACCGCATCAAAGCGCGTAAACGCCTACCATCTACCTTCCAAGTTGCCTCGGATTTTTCCCTCAATGCGTACTTAGAGACCGGATTTCTCGCAGAACGGGCGACAGAGCCTGATAATATCGTCATCAAATTTGATGAGTATCAGGCACGTTGGATAAGAGAGCGTCAGTGGCACTCCAGTCAACAAATTGAGGAGTTACCATCCGGTGGACTGATATTGCGACTGAGAGTCGGTGGATTGGGTGAAGTGAAGCGGTGGGTCATGGGCTATGGACCACATGCGGAAGTTCTCGAACCTGAAAGGCTCCGTCGTGAAATCAAGGAAGAAGTAAAAAAAATGAAAGAAATCTACCGTAAAAAGTAAAGTGCGCTTATATTGCACTGTGGGATGGTATAATAACCGCCGATTGGAGATCAAACATGCTTTCAAACGGATGCGTTTCTGCATGTGGGCCAAAACGCGACGTTTGGGTTGGGGAAGTATCAGGTTGGATAAAGCGTGGAGGTAAGGTAGGGGTAGCCCTTGTGGCTACCCTCTTAAGGCTCATTTCCGCGTACCGTAAAGGAAAAAATGTGACACGCGCCTGAAAAATTACAGTATTTTCCGATCACCGACATGTTCTGACGGGAATAGAGGTTATAATATGGAACAATCAATTCAAGAGTTTGTTTCCACGGAGGTATTGAAATATGGATTATCAAGCATTCAGAACAAGGGCTGTCAAATTCATGCTCAACCGCGATTGGAAGAAAAAAACCGCAAAGCGGAGAAATTTTGAGCAAAGCTTATTTGACCACACAGTTATTGAAATTGACGCTCTTATTACATTGTTGCCACTGCTTCAGCACACCTTCTCACCTCCACTAACAGAGCCCGAGGAACAAGTGCTCCTAACCAGTGTTCTCGCACATGATGTTGGTAAAGAACTTGATGAGTGGCAGGAATACGTGATGGGGAGGCGTGACTTCCTCTCCGATGTAAATCGAGAGTTAGCCGAGGAAGTGGTCCCCGAGTTGGCGAGTCAATTCGAGTTCAGCGGTGTTGAGGAGATACTATCGTCGGTCCTTTTACACATGCGTTATGAAAGGACACCAGTGAATGTAACAAGTCGCCTTTTGTTTGGTCAGCATACAAATCCACGTTGGAAAACATTGGCAGACATTGTTGATGCAGTGGATAATCTGTGCTCAGCAAAAGGTCTTTTTGCCGGATTACAATGCGTGGCAGAGAAAACCTGTATATCTAACCATCTCCACACTGTCTACCATCTCGTGCAAACACGAGGCGTCTCAACAACGCTGTTACATCGCGCCGCAATTGATGCCTTCATCGAATGTGGCTGGAGTCCGTTGTTACACTATAGCAACGGCACAATTTACGTAGCAAGCAGCGCGACCCAACCGCTAGAGCCGGGCGTTGACGAAATTCAAGACCAAATGGTGGAGCGTCTCAGAGAAGCGATGCCTGATAAAATAGCGAAATTAATCGTTGGCAATCCAACAAGTAGCATAATGCCAAAACCTAATCTATTTGACTACCGCGATTTGGAAACATGTTTATCCGTTGCCGCGAGCCGCATCACCCGCAAAAGCTTTTTCAACAGGCCTGAATCAAAGCGGGTTGAGGTCATTGGCAAATATTTGCTTCTTTTAGAATGCTTAATTGAAAATGAACCTAAATCTGCTTTCACTGAATCTAACAAGAAATGGAAAATGAACGACCGCCCAGACATAGATGATGAAACTCTTGCATTGCAAATGTCGAGGATAGCCACAGCACAACCTGAAATGTGTGTCTTCAAATTCTTCAAAGCAGTTTTGGCAGATGGTCTTCTCGGTAAACAGGTCACACCGGAAGCGGAAGAGATCTATGCCGATTTCGCAGAAGGTGGCGGGAAAAAGAAAGTACCGAAAGTAACCCCACAAAGCGTCGCCCGAACGGAATACGACGCCGTTTTTGGTGAAGGGGCTTACGCCGAGTTGCAGTCTACAGCAAACTTAATGCCTGCTCGTGACATGGCGTTTACCGTTGACCGATTTTGGTCACTGGATGGCTCACAATTTGGACTTGATGTACCGACAGTTGAAATTCTGCTTGACGACACCAAACGTGAGGAGATTCTCATTGATACCCTTGTAGATATTGCGAACAAAGTTTACACTGCAATACCCGTTGAAAACCGACCGGCACGTGCAACGCCGGAAGATTTTGCGCGATGTTTCATGCCAGATCTGATTCATCCATCGCCCAAGCTGAATCTCGACGAACTGATTGCACAGCAGATGCAAGCATACGGGCAAACAAAAGCAAATGCTCGGAAGGAGAAAGGTTTGCATCTTTGCCCAATCTGCAATCAAACGTTTGATGGAGGCACAAAGGCGAAAGCTGATTTCGTTGGAAACCCTGAGGGGCATACAAATCGCGGCGTTTCGCACGGCGGGGCCGGACAGATTGTCATCTGCGATGCCTGTAAGTATGAGAGGTTTCTCCAACAACTGTTGCTCGGTTCGCAGGTCGCCGATATTCTCGTACTGTTCCCGCGCATGAACATCGGTCACAGTAGTGGGGAAGCGTTACGCAAAAAGGCGATTCAGATTTGGGACAAGGCTTCAATCCGAATGACTGGAGATAATCCGAACCCGGACCAACACATTACACTCAGCCTAACTAATCTAATCGCAAGAAATATGAGCAAGAACAATTACGATGTCTATCGGCTGACGCACAATGAAATCGTTGAGTTGCTAACTTATGAGTCCACGGAAGATACAAAGAAAAAGCACAGAAAAATTTTGGATAAAGAACTCAAAGAATACTTCTCAACGGATGAACTAAGTGTCGAGGATCTGAATGAAGAGTGGGCAACTAATTTTCAAACGGTGGAAGACGCGGTTCAGGCATTAACTGAAGGTAGAATTCAAGATGATGAAGCCCGCCGAATCCAAGCGAAGGCTTTTAATTTGATTCCACAATTTCACATAGCTTGCCAAACTCCGCATATGATTCTTGTTCCGACAACCAACCTTTTGGATTCCAAGAAATCTGCTTTTCAAAAGAAAGTTGGAAAAAATTGGGAATCAGACACAAACGCAGGAATTCGGGAACTGTATTTGACGCTCATACTCGGACTTTCACTCGACTGCTCGGTTGCTGTTGTGAAAGCAGGTGAGGTTATTACATTCGAGGATAGCGAAGGTGTTGCGAAAGTTCCGTCCGCACCTGCCCTTCGCGATCTGGTTGGTGCGGATTGGGTCTCAATAGAGGCAGCAGAGAAATGGCTTGACGCTATCGGTGCGGCAGCACTGCTTGCCAATTCAACGGAATATCCCGAACGTTACAACCTCTACCAAATTCTCAAAAGTCCAACGTTGGGGCATGTACTTCGCCGAATTGAGCAGAAAAGCGACAACGGCCAAGCGTACATGTACCATTTCCATTTACTTGAACAAATGAAGGAGGTTCTCAGATGAGACAGTTAATCGTAACCAAGGGGGAGCGGTTTGATATCGAAACCGTTCCCCCCAAAATTGAGCGCATTGCCGATGCCTTTGACCGGTATCTTGATGAGTATAACCCCAAAACAAGGCGAACTATGCACGGCGTTATGGGACCTGTGCAAAGGATTCTTGACGGAGCGCGTGTCCGAAAAGAGGACGCCAAAACATTGGTGGGAAGGGCGGTACGCGCTCATGAAATGAACGAGAATAACCGCGGGTATTTATCGCCATCCGCGCTTGAGGCTCTTGAGACGGGGACGCAGGATTTATTGGTATTGTGTAACGAAGTGCCTATCACAACCGTCTCCAAGGTTACTGAGCGCGTCCGTTACACCGTCTACTACATGCGAAGAAAAAAGGATATTGAGTGGTTGGAGCAGACACGCAAGACGTTTATCGAGTTTCTGCGAAAACGTTACGCCGATGAAACTACGCTCACTACAGCGTGGGGAGAGAAATCATTGAAATTCGATGACGTTCGTTTTCCCTCTCGGAAAAATCAGGCGTTTAAGCGGGCAAACGACGTAAAGAAGGGAGATATTACCAGTTTCTGGGAATCTACCGATACAGAACCCATCATCGAAGAAGAGGAGGACGACAATGAGTAGCTTAGACCTTTTGAAACCCTTCACCATAGACAAACCGCAACCGCTGATCGGTGCGAAGACAGTTCAAATCCTACTGATGCGCGAAATACTGGATTACACGGTTCTACGCACAGAAGAAACACGCGAACTCAACACAGTCGCTACGCCCCTCTCACTTAACAATGGTGACAATACCATCATGCGAGTTGCATTTCTGGCAACGAAGCAGAAAGCGGCTGAATCACGACAGCTAGAGCAACTCCTGCGAACAGGAACGTCTGAAGCAGATTTGTCAGTAACAGAATGCTATCTGAAAGACAAGCTCTGCCTCGAATGTCCTCGCTGTACCTTATTTGGCGCGACAAACACAGAATCTGGACGTGAAAATCGAGCCAACATCAAGCACCGCATCGAGTATTCGACAGCATTTTCCTTGCTCCCATTTGAGGACATTGAATCGTCAACGACGTTCAACGCAATTAACGACCTCAACCAAACGACCGGACAAGCATTAGGTAGCCGCTACGCTGTCGTACCTGCGACCGTATTTCCAAGCATCGTCAGCTTGCGGAGCGCGACGCTCACCGAGGTAATTTTGACCATCAAAACGTTGTTGGCAAGCAAGAGCTACGGTGCAGAATCCCGAATCGGCGGAGATGTGCGTAACTCTGTTTTCGGTATCATCGGTGGTTGGGAGGAAGTCATCACGCCCCTTGAACTCACACTTGAACTCTATGACCAACGCGACAACTTGGTCGGCGATACCTTCAAAACGATTGCCAAGAAGTATAAACCGTTGGCAGGCAATCCTGACCACGTGACCATTTTCTCGCCTGATGAGGTGGATGCAACCGTCGGAGCCGCTGCGAACACACCGCTCGATAAATCGTTATTGACGACAGCTTATAACGATGCGAAAACCTACGTCAAAGCCCAGCAGAAAAAATGAGCGTTCAAGAAACCGAGTTTTTTCGGAAAAACTCGGTTTCTTCATACACATCAGCCAAGCGAGGTGACAACATGGCAAACGCTATTCGGCTTTATGAACATGGCGTGCGCGTATTTGCAGGACGACTGTATAACCACGATTACCTCTGGTTCTCATCCAACGAAATCAGCAAAGTCTCAACAACCCAACCCATCCTGCACAACTACGCACTCTGTTATGCAATTTCGCAACGCTCCTACGGTGTCTATCTCGGTACAACACCAAAATATGTTGAAGATCCGGATGGCGAATTCAATGCGATGCCGCTCTACGCAACGCCCGCCCACGCTGACTCCGAGCACGTATCGCGCACGACTATCACCTTCAATGCCGTTGATTCACGCACATTGACAACAGGTGATAGCAAATCAATGAATACACCGAATTTGGGAAAGCGAGTCTACATCAATCCGGCGTGGGAATCAACGGAGGTAGAACGTCCAGAAAAAGGCTATCAATTTTACGTTTTCACATTCGACAACTATCGCCCACCAGGGGTAACACGGCTCGGTAAGAAAGGTGCTTCAATGCGCATTCGGTGGGATGAGGTACACCAACCTGTCGCAATCCACCGTGAAGGTAAACAAAGCCCAACACACCCAATTAACCCTTTGGATGTCAACGGACACCTCGTCAGCTATGATCCGGTGATGATTCCCCCACATCTGTTATTTCGGACAGCAACCCTCGCCGCAGATTGGTGGGTGTTCTTCAGTCCCGGCAGAGCGCGGCATACCATACACGTCCCCAAACGTGTTTTGAACCGAATCGGAGGTGTATCATGAGAATACAAGGCTATTCTTACAAACAGGTTGTTGTCGAAGATGTGAAAACCCGCCTTTATCCACATCAAGCTGCCATGTACAACGAGTGGCCCAACCACACCGGATTTCTACTCGTGACAAAAACGGGAAGTGGCAAAACACGGGCGACAGCGTTACCCGTACTGAAAAATCACGAATCTGCTGTTTTCGCCTACCCGACAAACGCGCTGATTCAAGACCAATCGCGGGCGATTCAGCAATTGATGGACGATGAATATATCGCCTACCGAGAATTGACACCGCAGAATGCAACCGACAAGTTTGGTAAAGAAGAATATCAACTTGTCCAAATTAACGCGCAGACGCTGGTAGATTTTGCAAAGGCGTGGGGAATGGGTGAAAAGCAAAAAGGGGCTGCACTTATAAGGCTAATTCAACAGGACAAGCAAAAAATTGTATTGATTAACCCCGACATTCTTTATCTTCTGTACTCGTTGCGCTACCGTGGCAGCCAAGAGGCTTTATCATATTTGCAAGCATACAAGACAATTGTATTTGACGAGTTTCATCTCTACAACGGCGTTGAATTAGCCCACGCGCTTTTCCTTATCTTTTTGGCACAACGTATGGGGGCGTTTCAACGAGTTGTGTTGCTCTCTGCCACTCCGAATGAAGATGTCAAAACCTATCTTGATCGACTGCTCAACCCGCTTGTCATTGATGCGGATGTAAAAGTTCCGCAGCCCGTTTGTGGCAAGCGAGCGGTCGCATATGATGTAGAGCTCAATGCTTTGCCTTTGCCCGTTACTAAGGATGTCGTCGAAACGGCACAATCGAAGATCCTTGAACTTCAGAGCGAATTATACCGACTCCAAACAGAAAACTGGGAAGCGAACAAAGCGGGAGATTATGTGCCTTGTGTTGTTATCCTCAATTCGGTCGTCAATGCCATCGCACTGGAGGATACCCTTGTTGAAGCGGGGATATCCCGCACAGAAATCGCACCGATTCGCGGGCTTTCAGCGCGGAGTAGTCGAGACGTGAGAGGCAAAACGCTTGTCATCGGCACAGCGGCAATCGAAGTCGGAATTGATTTCAAAACCGATTATCTGATTTTCGAGGCGGGCAATCAAGCGTCGTTCATGCAGCGATTTGGACGGCTTGGGAGGCATAGTGCCGGACAGGCATTCCTACTCGCTGACCCGCGTGAATATCAAGCGGTCAAATCTCTTGGGGATGACATCTCCCGCGATGATCTAGAGCAGGGCATCAAAACTATCTATCCCGGACAGGATGCGAAAGAGTGGTTTGTTGATACGCAGTGTGGTGCGTTTACGGTGCTCGCCCAAGCTGAGAACTTCCGCAGTCGAATTATCGACGATTGGCCTGCTGATGAATCAATGAAAACTGAACTTGAGGCGTGGCTAGACGCCGCTTTGACAGACTATGCAACACATATGAATCTATCTCAGATGAAACGTGCTCGATTGAAACTTCGACGCAAGCCAACGTGGTTTGAGCATTACAAAGCGTTGGACTCATTTCGCACATCGTTACCGAGTCAGGAGGTTTGGGATGTTCGGGAAAAAGAGAACGAGCGCGATTGGTCTTACGATGCCGACGTCAAGATGTTGCTCACTCGTGCCGAGCGGTTGTGGTATAATGAAAGACATGACCGGCTCTACGTCAAAGGCTACGGAAAGTATCGCCAAGTCTGGTTTGCCAAAACCTTCGACGATGAACGTGAAGATGACTGTTGTGGCATACTTCGCACAACTGCCGATTATTCAAGGGAAGATATGCAGTTCATGCAGGAAGGTCATTTGACATCAGTTTCGCATGTGATGGCAAAACAGAAATACAAAGAGCGTGTTACCGGCCATGTATTTGTTCTCGCACCCATAGATTTAATCCCAAAATTGGACTGGCGACTGGCGTGGTTTAGATGCGGATCGCGTGGGAAATACATCATTGCATTTGATGGAGACGCCCTTCTACTGAAAGAAATCTATGATCGGGTACTGAAGGAAAGAAACAGAAAATGAACCCAGCAAACAAAATTCAGTTACTCCATCAAAGCCGCTCCAATCGTCAAAAACTTTACACACCTGTGCGACACATGCGAAAGGCCAATCCCTATGCAATCACTCATCGTTGATGATTTTGGCGCATACCTCGGCAAACGCTCCGAGCGCGTCAGCGTCCGATACCGAGACAAAGAACGAGAAAAAGAAGAACACGCCCTCATGGACCTCGACCACATCGTCATCGCCTCGCGGGGTGTCAGTATGTCCTCAGACCTCATCGAAGCGTGTACCGAGCGCGGCATCGAAATCTCGTTTCTCAGTTTCAACGGCAAACCGTATGCGAAACTCAACAGCCCGTCACTGACAGCGACCGTAATTTCAAGACGCGAACAACTCGCCGCATATAACGATGAACGCGGCGTCGAGATTACCAAACGGTTCGCCACAGGCAAGTTACGGAATCAGATTAACCTCGTCCGCTATTTCGGCAAATACCGCAAGAAACGTGCGCCGAAGAAGTACGCGGAGCTAGTCGAGCGGCTCACAAAAATTGAGGTGATTATTGATGAACTCCAGTGCGTGGGGATGGGTGCAACCGATGCGCCGTCAATTGATGGTGCACGCGGCACGTTACTCAACCTCGAAGGACGCGCCGGCGCTCTCTATTGGGAATGCGTCCAACGGCTGCTGCCCGCCGGACGTTTCACAACCCGAAACCATCAAGGCGCGGTTGATGACGTGAACGCGCTGCTCAACTACGGCTACGGGATACTCTACTCACAGGTCTGGAGCGCACTCACGTTAGCTGGACTCGAACCATTTGCGGGGTTCCTACACGTTGACCGCCCCGGCAAACCATCGTTGGTGTTGGATTTTATCGAGGAGTTCCGTCAGCCGATCGTTGACCGGGTTGTGTTTGCAATGATCAACAAGAGATTCAAGGTCGAGTGGGAAGCGCCGGATAGCGACGCCGCCAAAGCCGCGCGCCAGTCCGCAACGACCGAAATTCCGACACAGCGCCGTTTAAGCAGAGACACCCGACGCGCATTTGCCGACCGGCTACTGGCACGCCTTCAGGAGACCGAGCGATTCGAGCGAAAGGAACAGAAACTCTGCAACATTATCCAACTCCAAGCCCGCCATCTGGCGATGTTCCTGCGCCGTGAACGGGATTATCAGTCGTTGGTTGCCCGCTGGTAAGAAACCGAGTTTTTTCCTCAAAACTCGGTTTCTGGAGGCGTCACAGATGCGAAACATCCAATTTAGAGCCGGATATTATTACCATTTATACAACCGTGGTGTGGATCGTCAACCCATCTTCTTCGATGAGGAAAACTGGGGATACTTTATAAAACGTTTGCGTCATTACTGCATACCTGATCTGATTGAAATTGTCGCTTATTGTCTCATGCCGAATCATTACCACATTCTCGCTTATCTGAAAGATGACAACCTGAGCACGAAAATCATGCAACCATTCACCGTGTCCTACACCAAAGCTGTGAATCGGCAACAAGACCGCGTGGGCCCAGTTTTCCAAGGCACCTTTAAGGCAAAGTTAGTAGACAAAAACGAGTATCTTCTACATCTTTCACGCTATCTTCACCTGAATCCAGTATTGGCGGGGATAGTTGGTAATCCTGCAAGCTGGACATTTTCTAGCTATCAGGACTACGTTGGCTTGCGTAACGGAACTTTATCCAAACCTGATATCGTACTGTCCCAGTTTCCTTCGCGCCAGGCTTATGCTAAATTTGTCCGTGCGTATTCTGAGACCGACAGGGAGTTAATTGAGCATTTGATGTTAGATTAGAAAACAAAGAAACCGGATAGGAGGCAAAGAAACCGAGTTTTCAAGAAAAAACTCGGTTTCTACATACTATGCACACCTACGTCATCTACGACATTGTCAAAGACCGCATCCGCAAAAAAATCGCGGATGTCTGCCTCGATTACGGCTTAAAACGCATCCAATACAGCGCGTTCCTAGGCGACATCAATACCACACGACAGCGGGCGTTAGAGGAGAAACTCACGGAACAACTCGGCAGAGCGGAAGGGAAGATCGAAATCCTCAGCGTGTGCGCGAAGGACTTCGACAAGCGAACCGTTATTGAGGAGGCTGGAGAATGAACATACGAGTCAGTGACATCAAGCAGTACTTCTACTGCCCAAGGGTGGTCTACCACACCTACTTGACACCCGTCCACCGGCCCGTCACGCATCCGATGCAACTGGGCGCCGTCGAACACGAGGTGCTCAGTGTCTTGGAGCGGCGTCGAACCCTCTCCCGCTATGGGCTTGACGCTGGAAGCCGTAAATTCCATCTCTCACTGCACGCCGAGTCTCTCGGATTGACAGGCGTACTCGACCTGCTGATTGAGACGGAAGATGGCGCGTTTCCGGTCGAGTTTAAGTCCACGACTCAACGGCTGAACCTGAACGCGAAATACCAATTGACGGCGTATGCGATGCTGGTGGAGGCGTGTCTCGGTCATTCAGTTTCTCAAGGGTTTATCTATCGGATTCCGACACAGCGCATCACAGCGGTTCCGATTTCAGAGACACTTCGTCGGAAGACCCACCACGCCATCGAGCAGATACGGGGTATGCTTTCAGACGAGCGGCTGCCATCGCCGACGCCACAGCGAGGAAAATGTGTCGAGTGCGAATTTCGTCGATTCTGTGGCGATGTGTTGTGAGCGTTTCGCAAATCGGTTTTCTGCGGAAAAGAGGGGGGGATTTGCGAAAGGCTTACAGCGGCATAAAATTCGGACGAACCGTTGATTGTCAGACCTTGACGCCCGGTAATTGACGCCTTCGACACAGCGTTCGAGTCACATTTCAGCACGAGATAGTCGCTATTTTCGATAGGCTGTCTCCGTATTTCATAAAGTTTATGTGTCGTTCCCCGGCAAACTGGCGATTTGCGAACAACCGTACAAGAACCCGCCAAAACCTGACGCCGACTGAACACTTCACACATATACACTTTACCATTGACACGGCAACACGGATATGCCATGATAATAGAAATAACATACAAACGCAGATTCCTTCTACGTTTAGGCGATTTACGATTCGCTAGAGTAGGTCAGTTTCAACCTTTGCCCCGATGAAAAGGGGACTGAAAGTGACGAGATTCAGATCCCTCTGTAGTAGCACCTGAGTTTCAACCTTTGCCCCGATGAAAAGGGGACTGAAAGTATTCGTCAGTTACTGTACAGGTTATCGTAACTGTTGTGTTTCAACCTTTGCCCCGATGAAAAGGGGACTGAAAGTTATCTATATCCGCATCTGTCTCGTCATCAATATCGCGTTTCAACCTTTGCCCCGATGAAAAGGGGACTGAAAGGCAAATTGGGCGATGCTCGGTCTATTTCTGCGAGAGTTTCAACCTTTGCCCCGATGAAAAGGGGACTGAAAGACTCCAATGTGATAGCGTGGACGGCACTGGCTATTCACGTTTCAACCTTTGCCCCGATGAAAAGGGGACTGAAAGTGCCGGTCCAGTGCGTTGTTGCAGGTCCTGTTCTGCGTTTCAACCTTTGCCCCGATGAAAAGGGGACTGAAAGTCAAGTTGATAACCTTTTCCCTGACTGCTTGTAGCGATGTTTCAACCTTTGCCCCGATGAAAAGGGGACTGAAAGTGCACTCAAAGAATACATCGTGTTCTCAGATGTCGGTGTGTTTCAACCTTTGCCCCGATGAAAAGGGGACTGAAAGTGCTCGGCGACTTCGCAAATAGCAACGCCGAACAACCGTTTCAACCTTTGCCCCGATGAAAAGGGGACTGAAAGGGTAGTCTCAGTTTCACTTAATGTCGCTCCTTTGGGTTTCAACCTTTGCCCCGATGAAAAGGGGACTGAAAGAACGTGATTCAGGTGGCTCTCTTAGAGTTGTTTCCGCCGTTTCAACCTTTGCCCCGATGAAAAGGGGACTGAAAGCAAGTATCCTATACTTGGTGCTGCAGGACTTGGAGCAGTTTCAACCTTTGCCCCGATGAAAAGGGGACTGAAAGTCTGAATTGACTGCACGGACCTGGAAATCATATTCGGGTTTCAACCTTTGCCCCGATGAAAAGGGGACTGAAAGGTCATTAAAAATATTACGGAATAGCGCACTCTCAAGTTTCAACCTTTGCCCCGATGAAAAGGGGACTGAAAGACCGATCCTACATGGCCCGATCTCCCGTCTGTCCCTGAGTTTCAACCTTTGCCCCGATGAAAAGGGGACTGAAAGCACTAATTCACCTCAACAGCGTGGTCGTTATATCGGTGGTTTCAACCTTTGCCCCGATGAAAAGGGGACTGAAAGGATAAGCACCCGTCACTAATATTGGGGCAGGGGAGGTTTCAACCTTTGCCCCGATGAAAAGGGGACTGAAAGGAAGCCCCTGCGCCACTTCCGACCGCCGTTTTGACGAGTTTCAACCTTTGCCCCGATGAAAAGGGGACTGAAAGGCTTCAGGACATCATCAATAATCTGTTTCCGGGGTCGTTTCAACCTTTGCCCCGATGAAAAGGGGACTGAAAGCGCGATAGTGTGAAAGAAATGTTTGAGAATGTGGGTTTGTTTCAACCTTTGCCCCGATGAAAAGGGGACTGAAAGTTTCAGGAAGTTGACACGGTGGCAGCAGTTCTGGGTTTCAACCTTTGCCCCGATGAAAAGGGGACTGAAAGGAATCAGTGATGGACGCGGTGGTGTCATTTCTGTATCGTTTCAACCTTTGCCCCGATGAAAAGGGGACTGAAAGAGCCCGTATCTTGGACGAGCAGGTGTTCGGTATCAGTTTCAACCTTTGCCCCGATGAAAAGGGGACTGAAAGGACCGACTTTGTGCATCTCCCGATAGGCGGAGAGTCAAGTTTCAACCTTTGCCCCGATGAAAAGGGGACTGAAAGTTCACATACGCGCCGAGAGGGATTCGCTTCTCGACTGCGTTTCAACCTTTGCCCCGATGAAAAGGGGACTGAAAGGATACCAACATTCGATCACTTCATAGGTGTCTTGGCGGGTTTCAACCTTTGCCCCGATGAAAAGGGGACTGAAAGACATCGTCAAGCCATTCTATATACTTCTCATCAGAATGTTTCAACCTTTGCCCCGATGAAAAGGGGACTGAAAGACTCGCATCTATCGGGAGAACGGGCAGACGCTTTAGTTTCAACCTTTGCCCCGATGAAAAGGGGACTGAAAGATAAAGTCTTGCACGAGCACGGAGGCGCGACCAAGTTTCAACCTTTGCCCCGATGAAAAGGGGACTGAAAGTGACCACTTTCGTCGCGGCGGCAGGAAAGCCGTCTGGGTTTCAACCTTTGCCCCGATGAAAAGGGGACTGAAAGATATCAGGATTGAGAAGCCGATACCATGCATGACCCTGTTTCAACCTTTGCCCCGATGAAAAGGGGACTGAAAGAGTGTTCGGACGGTCGATGCCTCGACCATTTTTGTTAGTTTCAACCTTTGCCCCGATGAAAAGGGGACTGAAAGGGTCCCCATCATGCAACTCATTGTGATGGATCTGAAGTGTTTCAACCTTTGCCCCGATGAAAAGGGGACTGAAAGCGCTTAGGGCGATACTTGTCGGTGCGTACCCGAAATAAGTTTCAACCTTTGCCCCGATGAAAAGGGGACTGAAAGGCGACATCCAGTTCTGGGGTAACGATACCCGCGGCTGTTTCAACCTTTGCCCCGATGAAAAGGGGACTGAAAGTGCAGAAGATTTGGAAGGGGAGTTTAGGATTATATTGTTTCAACCTTTGCCCCGATGAAAAGGGGACTGAAAGTGAAGCTGAAACTTGGCAAATGCGAAATGTTTTGATGTTTCAACCTTTGCCCCGATGAAAAGGGGACTGAAAGCTCTCAAGTATCAACGCACTATTCGACCGTGCCCCGTTTCAACCTTTGCCCCGATGAAAAGGGGACTGAAAGTTACCCAGTGGCTTGGTAATGTCTCAAGGCCTGTTGCGTTTCAACCTTTGCCCCGATGAAAAGGGGACTGAAAGTTTGCTTTTAACATGTTTAGGAATGCCGCTGCGTGGTGTTTCAACCTTTGCCCCGATGAAAAGGGGACTGAAAGGACACAAAGAAGAATATGTGAAAGTGTATCCTTCGGGTAAGTTTCAACCTTTGCCCCGATGAAAAGGGGACTGAAAGCAGAGCCGGTAGCCGTTCAGCCGAATAATCGTAGTTTCAACCTTTGCCCCGATGAAAAGGGGACTGAAAGGCTTCAGGACATCATCAATAATCTGTTTCCGGGGTCGTTTCAACCTTTGCCCCGATGAAAAGGGGACTGAAAGCGCGATAGTGTGAAAGAAATGTTTGAGAATGTGGGTTTGTTTCAACCTTTGCCCCGATGAAAAGGGGACTGAAAGTTTCAGGAAGTTGACACGGTGGCAGCAGTTCTGGGTTTCAACCTTTGCCCCGATGAAAAGGGGACTGAAAGGAATCAGTGATGGACGCGGTGGTGTCATTTCTGTATCGTTTCAACCTTTGCCCCGATGAAAAGGGGACTGAAAGAGCCCGTATCTTGGACGAGCAGGTGTTCGGTATCAGTTTCAACCTTTGCCCCGATGAAAAGGGGACTGAAAGGACCGACTTTGTGCATCTCCCGATAGGCGGAGAGTCAAGTTTCAACCTTTGCCCCGATGAAAAGGGGACTGAAAGTTCACATACGCGCCGAGAGGGATTCGCTTCTCGACTGCGTTTCAACCTTTGCCCCGATGAAAAGGGGACTGAAAGGATACCAACATTCGATCACTTCATAGGTGTCTTGGCGGGTTTCAACCTTTGCCCCGATGAAAAGGGGACTGAAAGACATCGTCAAGCCATTCTATATACTTCTCATCAGAATGTTTCAACCTTTGCCCCGATGAAAAGGGGACTGAAAGACTCGCATCTATCGGGAGAACGGGCAGACGCTTTAGTTTCAACCTTTGCCCCGATGAAAAGGGGACTGAAAGATAAAGTCTTGCACGAGCACGGAGGCGCGACCAAGTTTCAACCTTTGCCCCGATGAAAAGGGGACTGAAAGTGACCACTTTCGTCGCGGCGGCAGGAAAGCCGTCTGGGTTTCAACCTTTGCCCCGATGAAAAGGGGACTGAAAGATATCAGGATTGAGAAGCCGATACCATGCATGACCCTGTTTCAACCTTTGCCCCGATGAAAAGGGGACTGAAAGAGTGTTCGGACGGTCGATGCCTCGACCATTTTTGTTAGTTTCAACCTTTGCCCCGATGAAAAGGGGACTGAAAGGGTCCCCATCATGCAACTCATTGTGATGGATCTGAAGTGTTTCAACCTTTGCCCCGATGAAAAGGGGACTGAAAGCGCTTAGGGCGATACTTGTCGGTGCGTACCCGAAATAAGTTTCAACCTTTGCCCCGATGAAAAGGGGACTGAAAGGCGACATCCAGTTCTGGGGTAACGATACCCGCGGCTGTTTCAACCTTTGCCCCGATGAAAAGGGGACTGAAAGTGCAGAAGATTTGGAAGGGGAGTTTAGGATTATATTGTTTCAACCTTTGCCCCGATGAAAAGGGGACTGAAAGTGAAGCTGAAACTTGGCAAATGCGAAATGTTTTGATGTTTCAACCTTTGCCCCGATGAAAAGGGGACTGAAAGCTCTCAAGTATCAACGCACTATTCGACCGTGCCCCGTTTCAACCTTTGCCCCGATGAAAAGGGGACTGAAAGTTACCCAGTGGCTTGGTAATGTCTCAAGGCCTGTTGCGTTTCAACCTTTGCCCCGATGAAAAGGGGACTGAAAGTTTGCTTTTAACATGTTTAGGAATGCCGCTGCGTGGTGTTTCAACCTTTGCCCCGATGAAAAGGGGACTGAAAGGACACAAAGAAGAATATGTGAAAGTGTATCCTTCGGGTAAGTTTCAACCTTTGCCCCGATGAAAAGGGGACTGAAAGCAGAGCCGGTAGCCGTTCAGCCGAATAATCGTAGTTTCAACCTTTGCCCCGATGAAAAGGGGACTGAAAGGCAGAGAGCTTCCGACCTTTGCCACGATTCCAGGTAGGTTTCAACCTTTGCCCCGATGAAAAGGGGACTGAAAGCTAGGCGAATGCCGGTCTTTTCGGCTATCAGGTTGATGTTTCAACCTTTGCCCCGATGAAAAGGGGACTGAAAGATATTGACACCACCCCCCCGATTATCCCAATAATCCCAGTTTCAACCTTTGCCCCGATGAAAAGGGGACTGAAAGTTCACCACAACAGCGTGGTCGGTACAATTCTTCTAATGGTTTCAACCTTTGCCCCGATGAAAAGGGGACTGAAAGATGACCTCCATGGTTTGGATTAGCTCCGGCAACAGCGGTTTCAACCTTTGCCCCGATGAAAAGGGGACTGAAAGAGCCTTGCTTTTCAGGCTGCCGTCGCCATCTGGCCTGTGTTTCAACCTTTGCCCCGATGAAAAGGGGACTGAAAGTCGTCAAATTGCCAACCACATCGGTCTGCTTCGTAGCCGTTTCAACCTTTGCCCCGATGAAAAGGGGACTGAAAGAACCAGTCGTAGGATTCCCCCAGAACTTGAGATTGCCAGTTTCAACCTTTGCCCCGATGAAAAGGGGACTGAAAGACTCACGGGACTTCTGGAGATGTTTTCTGGTGTATGCTGTTTCAACCTTTGCCCCGATGAAAAGGGGACTGAAAGACTCACGGGACTTCTGGAGATGTTTTCTGGTGTATGCTGTTTCAACCTTTGCCCCGATGAAAAGGGGACTGAAAGTGGCAATTACAATGAGATTTATGGTAATCGCTTTGGTATGTTTCAACCTTTGCCCCGATGAAAAGGGGACTGAAAGATTGATGTTGCCTAATAATCTCCCTCCCTGGTCCGTAGTTTCAACCTTTGCCCCGATGAAAAGGGGACTGAAAGTCAAAGTAAGAGCCAAGGTCCTGGACGCTTTGAGCAAGTTTCAACCTTTGCCCCGATGAAAAGGGGACTGAAAGTAGCGTCATGGAGAATTGAGAACATCCGCCGCTCCGAGTTTCAACCTTTGCCCCGATGAAAAGGGGACTGAAAGAGACGGAACGGGCATCCTGCCGGAAGGACTTCAAGCCGTTTCAACCTTTGCCCCGATGAAAAGGGGACTGAAAGGGTGACGGCGTGGAAGTAAACGCTCATATCCGGTGGTAGTTTCAACCTTTGCCCCGATGAAAAGGGGACTGAAAGCAGAAAGAATTAGTTGTACAGCATCAATAATCATAGTGGTTTCAACCTTTGCCCCGATGAAAAGGGGACTGAAAGGCTGTTGTGGCTTGGACTGTGCTATCTACTGCAGTGTTTCAACCTTTGCCCCGATGAAAAGGGGACTGAAAGCAGCCGACCAAATACCGCTTCCTTTGGTAATTAGACGCGTTTCAACCTTTGCCCCGATGAAAAGGGGACTGAAATCGAAGAACAAGGCACACTTTGCGAAATGGTATACAGAGTTTCAACCTTTGCCCCGATGAAAAGGGGACTGAAAGCCCGACGACCGTAACCCTGTCCTTATCCCACCCTTCCGTTTCAACCTTTGCCCCGATGAAAAGGGGACTGAAATCGAAGAACAAGGCACACTTTGCGAAATGGTATACAGAGTTTCAACCTTTGCCCCGACGAAAAGGGGACTGAAATACGAGTAGTCCGTTGGCCTTCGTCGATTTCGCTGCGTGGTTTCAACCTTTGCCCCGACGAAAAGGGGACTGAAATACTCGTCGATCAGCGCCCGGCACGTCGCGGTCCCGGCGTTTCAACCTTTGCCCCGACGAAAAGGGGACTGAAATTGTTGTAATGCCATGTCTCATTGAGAAATGGTAAACCTGTTTCAACCTTTGCCCCGACGAAAAGGGGACTGAAAGCATCATCAATCGGATCAATACTAAACAGCGTTCCGTTGTTTCAACCCTTGCCCCGACGAAAAGGGGACTGAAAGTAATTCTTTGATTGGAGATTCATAGATGGCTAGCGTTGTTTCAACCCTTGCCCCGACGAAAAGGGGACTGAAAGCCACAATAAGTGGGTGGCTCGCCTCTGTGGCATGATAGTTTCAACCCTTGCCCCGATGAAAAGGGGACTGAAAGTGGTCGGGAAAGTGCTGCAGCGTACTGAGTCCGACATGGTTTCAACCCTTGCCCCGATGAAAAGGGGACTGAAATGCTCACCTGCGGCTTTGGTCTTCATCACCTGCTCACGTTTCAACCTTTGCCCCGACGAAAAGGGGACTGAAATAGACATCTATTTGGCGACTATCATTCTCTTCAATCCAAGTTTCAACCTTTGCCCCGACGAAAAGGGGACTGAAATACTTCTTGAATTGCGTGATCGGGCTTTTGAGGCTTCAGGTTTCAACCTTTGCCCCGACGAAAAGGGGACTGAAATAAAAGGAGTCGAACATGACCCACTATCAATTAACTCAGTTTCAACCTTTGCCCCGACGAAAAGGGGACTGAAATTCACGCCAATACTCCCCAACTGGTGGGCAATCACCTGGTTTCAACCTTTGCCCCGACGAAAAGGGGACTGAAATACTTTCCCACTTTCGCTTCCCTCCTTCTCTCCTTTAGTTTCAACCTTTGCCCCGACGAAAAGGGGACTGAAATAAGACGAACAAATGCCTACCGCTCGGCTCACGTGCGGTTTCAACCTTTGCCCCGACGAAAAGGGGACTGAAATTGAACTCATGGTATTTTGACCGATTCTTTCCTCCGCTGTTTCAACCTTTGCCCCGACGAAAAGGGGACTGAAATCTCCGAATGCAATGCTGTCACCCATGCAGCCAAGCAGTTTCAACCTTTGCCCCGACGAAAAGGGGACTGAAATCATGTAGAAGCCAAGGGGATAATCTATTGCTACAGGTTTCAACCTTTGCCCCGACGAAAAGGGGACTGAAATTGCACTCCAAAAAGGAATGCCATCTCGGACATCGCTGTTTCAACCTTTGCCCCGACGAAAAGGGGACTGAAATCTCCGAATGCAATGCTGTCACCCATGCAGCCAAGCAGTTTCAACCTTTGCCCCGACGAAAAGGGGACTGAAATGCGTAATATTGTCATGACCAGATAGGCATTCGTCTAGTTTCAACCTTTGCCCCGACGAAAAGGGGACTGAAATTTTCCCGTCAAGTTCCGACCAATGCCGATGGTCACTGTTTCAACCTTTGCCCCGACGAAAAGGGGACTGAAATGGGAAATGGGGGAACGTGGCGTGGAGTGCGGTTATAATGCACTCTGCATGTTTCAACCTTTGCCCCGACGAAAAGGGGACTGAAAGCCTCACACTTTCTCACCTGCGCCTTCCTCCTATAGTGGTTTCAACCTTTGCCCCGACGAAAAGGGGACTGAAAGTATCTAACATGCTTGACTTGCAACCTAGTAGCAGAATTGTTTCAACCCTTGCCCCGATGAAAAGGGGACTGAAAGACGATTTTAGCGTTCCCTACCGGGACACAACAAATGGTTTCAACCCTTGCCCCGATGAAAAGGGGACTGAAAGCATCTTTGATTTGTTCATTATGTTCATAAGATTTGGGTTTCAACCCTTGCCCCGACGAAAAGGGGACTGAAAGTTGCAACGACGAGGCAAAAGAGCGAATAGAGGGGCTAAAAAGGGCAAAATTTCATGACGCACGCGGGGCAGCCCGGCGTAGTGCTAGCAAGGCGTTAGAAGCGCTTGAGATCATATTTGAAGCCTTGCCCCTCACTCTCGCCAAGGCCACACCCAAAACGCTTGAGGATTTCAAGAAGATCCCAAGCCGAGACATCCGCCGTCTCCTCGACAGGTTTCAATTCGTGCCCCGACGAAAAGGGGACTGAAAGTAGTTTTGCTATACTATATGATCGAAAGGAGGTTTTCATCATGTCAAGTTTCCGTACCATTTCACGGCTACTCATTTGTCTGTTTCTCCTGTGCAGCTCTGCCATCGCACAAATCGTCGAAATTCCCGACCCTAACCTCGCGGCGGCGATACGGGATAACCTCGGCTTAAACCCAAACGAACCAATACAGCAAGAAGATTTGTTGCGCCTCACCAGTCTTGAAGCAATAGACAGAGGCATCAAAGACCTCACAGGTCTCGAGTATATGACAAATCTTAGAGGATTTAATCTCTACAAAAACGAAATCGTTGACATAAGCCCACTGGCGAGTCTAACCAAACTCACATGGTTTAACCTCTTGAGCAACCAGATAGTTGATCTAACTCCCCTCCGTAAACTCGTAAGACTAAGAACCATCATACTTAGCAACAACCGAATTAAAGATGTTCATCCACTCGGATCTCTCACAAATCTAGTTTATCTAAATCTACGCCACAATCAGATTACAGATTTCACACCACTTGCCAATCTAGTAAACCTTGAAAGACTTAGAATCGAGTACAATCCCAGCACCGATATCAGTTTTGCCAATGGTCTAAACCTAATCGAGTTTATTTATCACGAAATCTGTGACCTGCCGAGACTTCCAATTCAAGAACGCATAGATAATCGAAGTTTCCCATCGATCTTTCAAGCATGGAATGGACTGATAGATGATTCATTAACAGAAGACGATCGAACAGCACTCCATGATATCTATTGGGGACCATATTTTAGGCTCGATTGGCGAGAAGGCTTCCAGCTAGTCGGCGACTTAAAAGCCTCCCGGGCGAGCCGTGACCTATTGCTCACCAAAAATCCCAACATGCTGATCGTTACTCATATTTTCATGCGAGGCGGCTCCATAACGAATTTCTTCCCCGAAAACTTTCCCTACTGGATTAGAGATGAAAACGGCAACCCTATCGTCGGAGGACCGAATTCATTTCTCCTGGATTTCACACACCCCGGCATGCAAGATATAATTGTTCAACAAGCCATCGCACTCTCAAGATGTGGGTTGTTTGATGGTATCCTCATCGACTGGTGGCGTGAGGATGTAAACGTTTTACGCGATCATCGAAGCTTTGAGGCAGAGCAACAAGCGCGAGATATAATTATTCAAGCCGTCCGCGCTGCGGTTGGCCCTGATTTTTTAATCATAGTCAACAGCAATCGGAGTAAAATTCCACGCACGGGGCCTGGCAATATCAACGGCATCTTCATGGAAACCCATCGCGACCACGACGACGGCTACACACATGAGTCCCTTATGCGGATTGAAAGCACCCTGCTCTGGGCAGAAGAAAACCTCAGGGCGCCACAGCTTAACTGTTTAGAGAACACAAGCGTTAAATATGGCGCACCAGACTCCCCCGAGAACCAACAATGGATGCGAGTCTTCACCACCCTGACCCTCACCCACTCCGATGGGTATGTGCTCTCAGTGTTTGGCGACTTGCACGCGCATATTTGGTATGACTTCTGGGGCGCCGACCTCGGACGCCCCATTGGACCAAAGGGTCAACCCTACCAAAACCACGAGGGAGTCTTTATCCGAGAGTTCACCAACGGCTGGGCGGTCTACAACCGCAGCAGCAAACCCCAAGAAATCACCCTGCCGAGCCCCGCCACAGGTGTCGAAAGCCAACACACCGGCGCCACCCACCAGCTTCCTGACCTCGACGGCGAAATCTACCTCAAATCCCCCGTATCGCCATACGACCTGAACAAAGATGGCATGGTGAATATCTTCGATTTAATCATCGTCGCCAATCGGTTCGGCGCCCCCACTGGCGATGTCAACGGAGATGGGACCACCGACATCTTCGACCTCGTTCTCGTTAGCCAGAATTTCTAAATAGGGTTTGTTTCAATCCTTGCCCCGACGAAAAGGGGACTGAAAGCAACCAAGGAGGTTTTATGACATTACGAATTTGGGAAGCAATTATTGGCGTGCTTTTCTACATCGCCGCTGGCATTATTGTCGGGGGCATAATCCTATTGATTTTCTATGTTAGACATGAATTAGGACTTTCTGATTCATTCTGGCCCGCCGAACTCGAAGATGTATTCGAGAAAATTCGAGATAAGAGGAAGGAGAATTAAGATGAACAAGACTTTTATCGACGACCATTTAGTTTCAACCTTTGCCCCGACGAAAAGGGGACTGAAAGCCGGCGACGCCTACACCGTTGGATTCGGATTCGCGCCGTTTCAATCCTTGCCCCGATGAAAAGGGGACTGAAAGAGCACAAAACTAGGCGACCGCCCCGAAGGACAATCGCCTAGTTTCAATCCTTATCCCGACGAAAAGGGGACTGAAAGAGCACTTTCCCACTTTCACCCCCTCTCACCTGCTTCTTGTTTCAATCCTTGCCCCGACGAAAAGGAGACTGAAAGAGCACAAAAAAAGGTGACCGCCCCGAAGGACAATCGCCTAGTTTCAATCCGTTCAAAGCATTACGTCGTCAAATGGAGCCCTGTCGCGTTGGGCAAAGGAAGGCACAGCATGAAGGTGTATTTGCTAACCCCCCTGACAAGGGGGGACGGGAAAACGCCTCCCTTGTCAGACCCCCTTCTCAGGGGGTTACGACATCCCGATGAAGTTGGGATTTTTCAAAGCTGTCCCTTTGCCGGGCTTTGTCTTCCATGAGAACGTGCAGGAAGCATCAACGGCGGACAACTTCGAGGTGGTGGTCAAGAACGAATAAGTTAGTCTCTCACCCTGATTATATCCGCACCAATCCCCGCAAGTTTCTTTTCGATCAATTCATATCCGCGATCGATATGGTAGACGCGGGAAACCACCGTTTCTCCTTCAGCCGCTATGCCAGCAAGAACCAAAACCGCCCCGGCACGCAGATCCGATGCCATAACAGGGGCGCCGCTCAGTTTAGGCGCACCGCGTACCACCGCCCGGTTTCCTTCGACGCGAATATCCGCACCCATGCGATTGAGTTCGCTGGCATGCATGAAACGATCTGAGTAGATGCCTTCTGCGATAACGCTGACACCTGGCATAATACTGAGAAGTCCCATCATCTGCGCTTGCATATCGGTTGGAAAGCCCGGGTATATATCGGTGATCACATTGACAGCTTGGAGGCACCGTGGCGTCGTCACGCGAACCCCATTATCCGCCCAATCCAGTTGAACGCCTGCCTTAAGTAGTTTTTCGCACACGGCGCCGAGGTGCTCCGGTAGCGCATGCTTGACAAAAACATTCCCCTTCGTGATGGCGCCCGCAACCATGAATGTTCCCGCCTCGATACGGTCTGGAATGACAGTATGTTCCGTGCCGCGAAGTCGCTTGACGCCATGTATCGTCAAGGTGGAAGTCCCGGCCCTTTTGACCTTTGCTCCCATTGCATTGAGGAAATTCGCTAGGTCAGCGACCTCCGGCTCACAGGCAGCGCCACGGATAATCGTCGTGCCTTCCGCCAGCGTTGCCGCCATCATGACGTTTGCCGTTGCACCGACGCTTGAACCGTGTGGTCCTCTCAGATACATCTCCGCACCGACCAGCCGATCCGCTCGCGCAACGATATAGCCGCCGTCAATCTCAATCTCTGCACCGAGTTGCTCCAACCCTTTCAGGTGCAGATCTATCGGACGTGGACCGATTGCACAACCGCCAGGGAAAGAGACCTTTGCCATGCCTAAACGCGCAGCGAGCGGCCCCAGCACATAGATCGACGCCCGCATTTTCCGGACGAGATCGTAAGGGGCTTCATAAGCAATCCGGTTTCCCGGTTCGATATAGAGGCTTGAATTTTTGAACTTTGCCGTTGCCCCTAGCACCTCAAGCACCGCGCACAGGGTATCAATATCCCTCAGATTTGGAACATTGTGGATGACACTTGCGCTGTCTGCCAAAATCGCGGCGGCGACAGCGATGGGAAGCGTCGCATTTTTAGAACCGCTGACTGAAATTGTGCCTTCGAGTCGTTTGCCGCCGTTGATGATTAACTTATCCATTATGAATTCTCCTCAGCTTAGAATAGATTCGCGATGTATATAGGCATCAACGGCGCCAGGTCATTAATCGTTTCGTTGAAGGGGTTGTACGGCTGTCAACCCTCAAAACCGACGTGTCGGAACAACCGCATGTCGTGGAAACACCTCACGGATTTCATCCGCTTAGGGTCTACATTCGCTGGTCCCTGGAACACGAAGGCCGGTCGTCCGTTGAGGTTGAGAATTGGATGGCCCGCAATGTAGCGACGATGAGTTTGAACAGGATCATGACCAGGTTGGAAGAAAAATGATTAATACCAGTTTTCGATCAGATCCTTAGTAACCTTTAGATCTGGTATAAGGAAGCGTTACTCCTTGTGATCACCCGTTGAAGAGGATTGTGCCTCCGATAAATCGGGAAAAGTCCACGTACAATCCGAAATCGTCAACCCAAAATCGCTTGACACTGCTCCCTTGCTTCCACCAGTTCTTCCACCTGTCCGCCTCGGACTTCCAAAACCACTGGGATATCCGGTGAAATCCCCGCCAGAATCTCCTCGAAATCAAGGTCTCCAAAGCCGGGTGGGTGATACGCCTCAAGGTCTTTGAGATCGTGGAGGTTAATGCCAATGAGGTCCCCTTTGTACACCTCCAGCCAACGATTTGACCAACAGAGTCCAATCCGCTCCTGTAATGCGGCATGTCCGACATCGTGCCAATACCGCATGTTACTCCCCTCAAACTTCTCCAAAAACAATCCGGCCTCGTCAAAGTTAGGGATTTGATAATAGCGGGGTCGATTCTCGATTGCCAGGTAGAGCTCCATGCGCAACGCCGTTTCGTTCAACGTATCGAGGCTGAACATCACAGCGTCCTGATGCTTCGCCTCCTTGCGTTTACGCCATTCAGTTGCTTCCTCGACCTTCACCCCGAACGCCTCAAATTCTCGTTCACCATACTCATACAGATCATACATGAGGTAAGAGCGATCGTAGGTATCCACCTCGCCCAAATGGAGCACAACGATCGTGACCTCAAGATCGACTGCCAACTCCATCGTCTGGATCGTTTGCTTGACAGCCTCCCTTCGCTCATCCGCATCTAGGCTTGATAGGTGAATCGGGTCATTTTCCGCGTCGGACTGCGGAATACCGGGCAGAGTGGGACAAAAGTTGTGGATGGAGCAGATCTGGATTTCGTTCAAGTGGGGCTTGATTTGCTCGATCTGTTCCCGCGTCAGGTGTCGGCTCAGTTCAATAGCATCAAACCCAGGTTCTTTAAGTTCGTCAAGCATCGCCGCTCCATCAGGTTGCTTCAGGGCATTCCACATCGTCGAAATCGCTATCATCCTCACACCTCCTTTACGATGACCTTCTTGCCAACAACTTCAAGCCTGCCTGCCGCATACCACTTGATGACCTGCGGATAGAGCTTATGCTCCTCGACCTTAATGCGCGTGTGCAGGATGTCCTCGTCATCGTCATCGTATACAGGAACCGCAGCCTGCGCGATGATTGGTCCTGAATCAACCCCCTCGTCGACAAAATGGATGGTCACGCCGCTGACCTTCACACCGTGCACGAGGGTATCACGTACCGGGTGCGCTCCCGGAAAGGCAGGCATCAGTGCAGCATGGGTGTTGATGATGCGGTTTCGATACTTTTGCACAAATGCGGACTGAAACAGCTTCATAAAGCCTGCCAGAACGATTAGCTCGACTTCATACTTGTCAACGATTCTTGAAATTTCTGCATCAAACGTATTGCGATTGGGAAAATCTCTGACCCTGACGACACAGGTGGGAATGCCTGCTTTCTTCGCACGAGTGAGTGCGTAGGCTTTTCTTCGATCGCTGATGACCACGGCGATCTTAACCCCGCTGTCATTACCTTGGTGGAGCTGATCGATTAGGGTCTGTAAATTGGTGCCGCTACCAGAAACTAAAACTGCTATTTTCATGTTCTCTGATAGATCTCCTTTGCAAACTCACGTGTACACCTAGCGAAGAAAATCGCTGATTTCGACCTCCGCCGCTGTGGAAAAAAGATCCTTCGATTCATCAGTGACCAGTTGAAATGTCTTCTTGGCTTCTCTCGACGTAAAACGATTATAAGCCATCTTCCGTCTTCCCTTCGTGCGATGACGTGTGAAGTTATTGACACCTGATGGATTATTTCTATTGTAGCATATGAGCAAGCCGGACGTAAAGCGTAATTCGAGATTTTTTGTTTGACCACATGTTCGTAGGGTGATATAATGCTTAACCGACCAATTACGATTGGATACAGCAGGCAACCCTTGCCGTCACCAATGCGGTCTCCAGGTCTGGCTTGTTTGAAAACGCCGAAAGTCAGGGCGTTGGCGATCTCATCTTAAAGACGGAGGTCTTGTCTGTTGAGACAGAGCGGTTCGGTCATCCGAGCAGCGTGACGCTCGACGAGCGAGGTGCGTGGCAAGCTCTACGACGCCGTCATGTGTTTGTCTACTACTCCGGTCACGGTGCGCCGCACCCTGAGAGTGAGCGTGGATACCTGATTCCTGTCGATGCAGGGGCAAGCAGATCTTGTTTTGGTTAGATTGAATTGAGGTATGGAACGTGAAACATGAAACGTAAAAAATCTGTATCTACCACGCAAACAGAATTCGGAGGAGCTCATGCGGCAAGCATCCGCAGTCGGAATGATTAACACATTTCGGCTTGATGATAAAGTCAGCATCGTGACAGGCGCCAGTCGCGGAATTGGGCTGGCAATGGCAGAAGGCCTGGCTGGGGCGGGTTCGGATCTGGTCATTGTGGGGCGAAACATCGAAACGCTCAACCCCGTCGCTGAACGAATCGCGAATGAAAGTGGTCGGCAGGTGCTCCCAATCCAAACTGACATTGGCAATATGGATGAAATCGAGCCGCTTGTCAAGCAGGCCATGGATCGATTTGGCAAAATCAACGTCCTCGTCAACAACGCCGGGATTAACGCCCGCAACCCTGCTGAAGCGTATACCGAAGCAGATTGGGATGCCGTCACCGATGTCAACATCAAGGGAACCTTTTTTCTGACGCAAGCGTGCGGGAAGGTGATGATTGAGCAGAAGGGGGGCAAGATTATCAACACGCTTTCCTTGACTTCGGCGGTTGGGCTTCCCACTGTTATTGCGTACACGGCGGCAAAAGGGGGGTTGATGCAGCTCACGAAGTTGCTCGCCGTTGAATGGGCGGTCCATAACATTCAGGTCAACGGCATCGCCCCTGGTTTTATCCGAACGGAACTGACCAAACCGTTGCAAGAAGATAGCCGTAACCAATGGGTGCTGAATCGCACGCCGGCCTATCGCTGGGGAGAACCGGAAGATCTGGCTGGCTTGACCATTTACCTTGCATCTGCTGCTTCCGATTTCGTCACAGGACAGGTGATTTTTGTCGACGGCGGTTATATGGCGGGAAGTGATTGGCGGTATCAGGCTTAGATTCATCCAACCTTGCGAGGGTTTGATGAAGATTAAGAAAATAATTTGTAGTGGTCAACATGATGATCGACACCTCGATCGGCGTGGCCCCGATGGATCGGGAGGCGAGCCATTGCCAAATCATGGGATTACCGAAATAAATAATGAAGTTCCATAAACCTTCGCAAAATTCAATCAATGAAAAGCACGTTTGAACGGAGGACTTTTATGAAAATCACGGAGATTGAACCTATCGCGTTGCGTGTGCCTTACGAAGAACGCATTCGCAAGAGATATTACCATTTTGCTATGAACGAAGAGGTTACAGTCTATGAATTTCATACGGATACCGGCTTGATTGGGCTCGGAGAGAACCCCGGTCCGCCCTTTGAGCAGGAGCTCCTCGATGCCTACCTCGGCACCAATCCGTTCGATCATGTTATGGGGCGAGGACGGTTCAACCTCGATATGGCTTGCTATGACCTGATGGGCAAACATTTGGGGCTACCGGCCTGGAAACTGATGGGGCAGCAGGTACGCCAATGGGTATCGATGGGCTGGTGGATGCCCTGCATGTCTCCCGAAGATTCGGCCGCCGAAGTACAGGTAGCTGCTGAGCGCGGGTATCGCGGACTCAAGTGCAAGGCCAGAGCATTTTATGATGTGGTCGAGCAATCGCATGCCATTCAGGAGGTGGCGCCGCCGGACTTTCGGGTGGAGTACGATTTCAACGGCGCATTGATTAACGTGGAGAAGGCACTGCCTATCCTGCGCGAGTTGGAGAAGATTCCGGTGGTCAAAGGCGTGGAAGAACCAATCTTTGCTTATGATGTCGAGGGTTGGCGACGACTCCACCGGGAGATTCGCATTCCCTTCTACCTGCACGGCATCGGCGTCATCCAAGAGGGGGCTTCACGCACGCCTTCGGGACCCTGGATTGGGCTCCGCGCGGGCGATTTCGATGGCGCGCTTTGTAGTCATGAATCTGTCAGGAGCGCGTTGGCGTCCTGTTGGGCGTTTGCCGCCGCAAACACGCCTATTCTGTTACAGTACGTGGGCACCGGCATTACCGCAGCGTTTGCCTGTCATCTGGGAGCGGTGATGCCGACAGCGACCCTGCCGGGCGTGACGGCAAGCCACACCTACGAAGATGACCTGATTACGGAAGCGCATACGATCCAGCGAGGGTTCATGAAGGTCCCTGAAGGTCCAGGCCTGGGTGTGGAGTTGGATGAGGATGCTGTTAAGCGTTATGCCCAGACCCCTGTGCCGGAATGGCCCCGACATCTCTCCGTAGTTTCGCTGCCCGGTGGAGTCAAGCACTATTACCGGAATTTACGGCAAGCTGAGGGGCTCATGAAACAGGGGGTGGACGAATCTTTTGCACCCGGTGTCCGGCTGGACGAATGGGAGGACGATGGTAGCGAAGAGTTCGATAGCCTCTGGAAGCAGCTCCAGGAGACCGATTGGCCGGTGTGGGAGACGTAAATTTCAATGTTCAGAAATGAGGAAGTACAACGATGAAGAAAACTCCGAGACAACTGCTTACACTTATCTTTTTGATTTCAGGGGTGATTTGGCAGATGACGCATGCGGATTCCGGGGTGGCTAACCCGCTGGGTGTGACTGGAGAGGGACTGCTAGGCGTCGAATCCATCGCGGACCTAGACCGGCGGGCAAGTCTCCACTTTGCCATTATGAGCGACAACAAGGGCGACTCACCCCTCAGTAGCGTGGAATTTGCCCGAATGACTGCCTGGATTCGGGAAGGAAATTCCACCTTTGTGGTGGGCTTGGGAGACCACCTCAAATATCGCTGGGAAAATACCTTCATCCCCTGGCTACAATCCGAGCCCTGGTGGCGCGAGCACTTCTACCCCAACGTTGCGGATGGTGAGAACGAATACTACAGTCCGACCCACAGACAGTCGGACTACGGCGAGGGTGCACCGTTACTCGACTTGGTGGAACTGGAAGCCCATGCCAGCGTTATTCGTCCGAACAAATCAGAATACTATGCCCAGATTTCAGTCGGAGATTATACCGTTCATCTGATTCAAATCCACTTTTCAGATCAGCCCGAGGATGCAGCGGTAGCGTTCCCGGAAACCAGCCGGGTGTGGATGATCGAAACCCTCAAAGGCATCGAGAAAGGGGACAAGGACTTCATCATGGTGGGGGCGCATTCACGGGCGGGGTCATGGGACATGGTACTTTCTCCAGAACGACGTGAATTCCTGTTCAACAAGGTGGATCTGATTCTCTCTGCTACGACCCACAGATTTGAGGCATGGGTGCCGGAGGGATTTGAGGAGGGACGCGCTGTCTGCATCAACACCGGGGCTGTGAACTATCCTGGACACATGACCCCCAACGGTTATGTCGAAATCCATGTAATCGAATCGGCGGGCGTTGTGGGACAGTACATTGACCTCACGCAGCCCAGTCGGCGGCTCCAGCGGACGCCCTTTGCCTGGATTAAACCCAAAGACGGCCCCATGCGCCACCTCAACCTCCGACCACCTGCCGCCGATGACGCCAGTGTCGAACCAATTGCCAATCTCAGCGAACCTCTCGACGTAGTACAGATCAATCAGGCGCTCTCTGCGCTGCTCAGAGAAAAAACTGGCGCCGATTTTGCCCTGGTGGGTGCACGAAATGGCCTTGACCGGGGACCGATAACTCAAGAGCAGGCGTGGCGGGTTTTTGAGAAGAACATTAACCTCCAGGTCATTCGCGTCCCCATGGCCAAACTGAACACCGTCCTCGATCTTCTGAAACAACTGCCCGTTCCCCTGGGCAAAGACCACATCCGTATTGCAGCGCCCCATCCCAACATCACCTACATCATCAATTATGCTGGCCTTACGTGCGATGCCGTTGAGCCCCAGGCGTTGGACGAAAAGGGGCTGCGGCAGGTTAATTTGCTCATCGAATGGCTGAACGCCCGGTGACCTTATGTCAAGGCGATTGGATATTTTCTATTTTCTGAATATTGACCTCACGAATAAGACAGGGCGTATTTTAGCTTGCCCAACGATATTGACTGTCAATGCGCAAAAGGAGGCTAACAATGATTAATAAAATTCACAAGATAGCTCTGGTTACTGACGACGTCGAGGGTGCTGTCAAATTTTATACCCAGACACTGGGACTGGAAATTATCGAGCGTTTCCCCGTCGAAGACGATGAGGACTACGTTTTTCTGAAAGCCGGCGACATGATCTTAGAACTGATGCCGAAAAAATCAATACAGGCGGAAGAAGGCTTCCACCATATATCCTTCAGGGTCGATAGCGTCGATACCAGCGTGCAAGCGTTGAAGGACAAGGGAGTACCCATCGAGGTAGAACCGTTCGACACCGGTGTCGGAGGCATTCGTCTGGCGTTCTTCAAAGGTCCGAATGAGATGCTTTTGCAGTTGTTCGAGCGGAATCCACAGGAAGGAAGATAATGTCTACGCTGTCCATACCACGCCACCGTTTGGGGCGAACAGAACTAAATATTCCTGTCATCCTGTTCGGGACTATGGGATTCAGTAACCATTTTGGATTCGTTTCCGATGAAGACGCTGTTGCCCTAATCAAGCACGCCATCAGCATTGGCGTCAATCACTTTGACGGCGCTCGCTGCTATGGGAATTCAATGCGTAAACTCGGCCTGGCGCTAAAGGAAATCCCCCGCGAGGACGTAATTATTACGGGGCGTGTCTGTTGCCATTCCGGGGCGGAATGGGGCGGATACGGTGAGGGGACGCCGGATTACTCTGCCGTGCGCGTGATTGCAGACGTCGAAGATTAGTTGCAATTGCTCGGCGCCGACTATTCTTACAGTGTACTACATCGGAGTCAGTGCATATTCGAAGGTTTATGAATACTCAGATTGGAGGATATATCATGGCAAAATATCGAGTTGGCGTTATTGGGTGTCGCGGTATCGGCGCCAGGCATGCATCCGGTTTGGTTGGTCTGACCAATGTAGAGTTGGTTGCTGCTTGCGATATTTCGCAAAGTACACTGGAAAGCTTCAAGGAACATTGGAAGGATGAGTGGCCGAACATTGCGCTCTACACAGACCACCAGGAAATGCTGGCGAGGGAAAACCTGGATATCGTGACGGTGGCAACCTCTGACCATCGGCACGCCGATCTGGTGGTGAACGCCGCCAATGCGGGCGCGAAGGGCGTTTTCTGCGAAAAGCCGATGGCGACGAGTCTGGTTGATGCCGATCGTATGATTGAAGCCGTCGAGCGCAATGGCGCAATTTTGTCCATTGACCATACCCGCAGATGGCAGCCGCTGTGGCGGCATACCAAAGAAGAGGTGGTCGGAGGGGGCGCGATCGGACCAGTCCAGTACATCATCGGCACATTGAGTGGGAGGCGTGCCATGCTGTTCCGCAACGGCACTCACCTAATCGACGCGATTTGCTATTTCGCGGAATCTGACCCGGAGTGGGTTGTCGCCGAGTTGGAAGCCGGGTACGAAGATTACTGGGAATATCGGGGTGATGGTGGGCATGATCCGAAAACGGAGCCCGCAGTCAGCGGTTACATCCATTTTGCCAACGGCGTCCGCGGATTTTACGCGGGCGGATCTAAGACCACCCCGGCCCCGAAATTCCGCGTTGAAATCGTTGGCGCCACGGGCTATATCCTTATTGATAACCAAAAAGCAATCATCCAGAAAGGGGATACGTCCGAGGCCATCAAGCCGCCAGTGTGGCCGGTCGAGGGAATACCCGCCGGCGTCCAGGAATTGGTTCGCTTGGTTGATGAGGGTGGGGAACCCCTATCATCGGGCAAAGATGGACACAAGGTTGTCGAGATCATCATCGGCTTTTTGGAATCCCAACGCCGGGACAACGCGAAAGTCCCTATACCCGTTCCTCGCAATCGATGAGGCGAATACGGATGTTCAAAATGGCACTGACAACCGCACAGAAAGACTTCTTTGATCACAACGGTTACGTGGTGATACGACAACTATTTTCTGACGAAGCGATTCAGCTGCTTCGTCAGCGGGCGGACGAGATTGCGACGGGAAAGGCGCCCCATGTGCCGGACGACTGTGTACAGGTCGAGCCGAAGATTCAGCACGGTGAGGTCACGGTTGAGGACAGGGTGCTTTCTATCCGAAAACTGTATAAACTGCATTGGGTTGATGATGTGATGCAGGCCCATGCCACTCATCCGAAGATCGTGGACATTATCGAAGATCTGTTTGATTGGCCTAATATCAAGGTCTACAACGACCAGCTCTTTATGAAGGCGCCGCAGCACGGCTCCCGTCAGGGGTATCATCAAGACTCCCAGTCATGGAAGCAATGGATTTTTCCCCATGACCTGATCAGTTGCTGGGCGGCGCTGGACGACGCGACGATCGAAAACGGGTGTCTGTGGATGATCCCCGGTAGCCACAAATCGGGACTTCTTGACAGAGAACGGTTGCGGGAAATTGAACAGATGGCGCAGGAAGAAAAGCTCGGTGAAGCCGGGCTCCGGGAAGATCCGGTAGAGTTGAAAGCTGGCGACTGTTCCTTCCATCACAGTCTGATCCTCCATTGCAGCCATGCCAATCGATCTTCCCGTCGCCGACGGGGGTATGCGACGCACTACATGCGGTCGGAATCCCAGTATGTCGGCACAGACAAAAAACCGAAATATATTCTCGTGCGAGGGCGAGAATTTGCCGGGTGCGTTTAACGACTATTTTTACAGTGAAAAGAAACCTTATGAGCGAAATCGGAAGCAGACTGGTATTTGTCGGGACGAACAGCGTGGAGGTTGAAACCTTTGATGTCCCTGATCCGGGGCCGGGGCAGATCCTGGTGCGTGTCCATCGCAGTCAAGTCAGTGCGGGAAGTGAGAAGAACGCCCTACTTGGGGCTTCAAGTTCAGACGCCCGCCGTCCTACGGGCTATACAACGGTCGGTGAAGTACTTGCCGTCGGATCGGGGCGGGAAGATTTTGACCCCGACGACAGGGTTCTCGCTTTCGGAAACCATGGATCCCATTGGCTGGTTGATCCGGCTGCGGACACCGAAGCAGGTTCGCCAATTCAACGCGTTGAATACGACATCACTGATGAGCAAGCAGCCTTTGCGGTTCTTGGTGACGTGTCCCTCCATGGCGTTCGGCGTGCCCAGCTTCAGATTGATGAATCCGTCACCATTTTTGGGGGTGGCGTGGTCGGACAACTGGTAACGGCTTTCTGTCGTCTTTCTGGGGCTTACCCGATCATCGCTATCGATTTAGACGCCGAGCGCCTGAGCCTGGCGAAGAAGAGTGGGGCAACACACACCGTGCATGCGTCAAATGTTGATCCGGTTGAAACCGTCCGTGAAATCACCGGCGATGGTGCGCAGTGCGTTTTCCACGCAACCCGTGACCCAAAGGTTCTCGTCCCTTGCATGAAGGCGGCCTCAAACCGGGGAAAAGTGGTTCTGGTCGGAAGCCCGCCGGGGACTGTAGAAATCGGGCTTCAGGTCGAACTGCTCCGTCGGGAACTGGATATCCGAGGCGTCTACGAGCGGGGGCTGGAAAATAATCCGCATCCGTATTGGCCATGGACACGCCAACGCAATCGAAAGGCGGTCATGCGGTTAATCGCTAACGGAGACCTTCAGGTAGACCATCTCATCAGCCATGTGGCCAAACCTGAAGAAGCAAATGAGATCTTTCAAAAAATCCTGGATGGTCCTGAAGGCTGGATGAGCGTGTTCTTTGATTGGACCCACAAACAGCCGTAGGCGTACGATTCTTCTGTTACGGAATGACATCTTTCACTTCGCGTCAGAGGGGAAAACAATGAACGACAAAAGACATTATCGCCATCGCGCATTGACCATCTGCACACTTGGGGGTACAGGACACGGCAAAACAACGCTGACCACAGCGATGATAAAGGTAGTTTCACGAATTGGCTCAACACAAATGAGTGCGGAGGGATTTGAAATGCAGGAGCCGACGCACCATTCGATAGGGACGCAGGTTTACATTAGTCATAGAGCGGTCGATTATGAGACAAGTGGCAGACACTACATGCATATTGACAACCTGAGTCATGCAGACAATGTTAAGATGTTAGTCAGTGGTGCGCTGCCGATTCGTGGGGCGATTTGGGTGGTCAATGCGGTTGATGGTGTAACGGAGGAAGCCGAAGCCCAGATCCGTCTTGCGAGTCAAGTCCGTGTGCCTGCGATTGTCACGTTCCTGAACAAGAGCGAGAAAGCCAAAGATCTAGAATTAATCGAGATCTGCGAGATGGAGATTCGTGAGATGCTCACGAATTGCGGTTACGCAGATGAGGAATCGCCTATTATCATTGGCGATGCTGCGAAGGCACTCAGCTATAAAGGGCAGAACCTTAATTCAGATCACTGGAAACCGATCGTCGATCTCATCTTTGCGATGAATCGATGCATACCTCAGCCGCTCAACCCATTAGATCTACCGCTGCTAATGCCCATCCGCAAGGTCATCAACGACCCTAAAGGCGCCTCATCGTTGTACGGTGAGTTGCTTCAAGGAAGACTCGCAGTTGGCAACCCGGTTGATGTTGTCGGTAAAGGAGATCGAATCAAGACCCGCTGCGTCGAGTTGCGACATGGCGACGTTTCTTCCCCGGCTGGCGAGAAAGATAACGGAGATAGCGAAAGTGGAGAACATGAAATTAAAGTTGATGCAGAGCCAGGATGGATCACGCCAGGGCAGGTCGTTTCGGAGCCAAAGCGCATCAAGTCACACGCCGACTTTGAAGCTGCAGTTTACGTCATGACGCAGGAGGAGTGCGGGACGCATATTCCCCTCGTTGGGAACGATAAGCCGGAGATTCACCTCTGGACAATCGACGTTACCGGCCATCTACACCTGCCATCAGAGGTTGCCATTATCAATCCAGGTGAACACGCAACAATACGAATCTCACTCGATACACCGATGGCGATGGAGGTCGGCACACAGTTTGAGATCAAGAAGATGGGGATAAAGATTGGGATGGGGGTCGTGACGGAGATCGTGGCGTAGCATCAATCTGTTGGAATAGAAACTGAGGTATTATTTCACAAAACGTGCTTGAAGACAAGAAAAAATGCTCTGCCACGAAAACCGTGGATTTGCCAATCCACACCGAGCGGTGTGTGTCGATCATCATGTTGACTAAAACCTGCGCCATTTACTAGCGTGAAAAGTTTCAACCGGTTCTATGCGAAAAATAAAGGCCTATTGCCAACCCTTCATCGCGGAATGCGTTTATTACTTCGTCGGTAATGTCTGCATGTGGATTGCTGTGAATGTGGATTGCTGTGAAAAGGACACTCTGGACTCGTGATTTTATAATCTGACAGTATTCAATTCCGCAACGGTTTCCCCGTCTTGAGGGTATGCTCAATCCGCTGCTGCGTTTTTTCCTCACCGCATAAACTCAGAAGCGCTTCCCGCTCAAGGTCGAGAATGTACTGCTCGGACACAAACTGCGCTGCGGAAAGTTCACCGCCGGAAAGGACATACGCCAACTGATTGGCGATCTTCACGTCGTAGTCGCTGACATTCTCCGCACGATGCCTGAGATGAACCTCCAGCTTGAGCCACGCGATTCCTGATTCGCCCTGCACAAAAACCTTCCTCGGCTGCGGTTGCTGATACCCGTTTGCTGCCATCGCCTGTACTCTCTGTTTGGCATCGTAGAGGTGATGCGCCCGATTGATCGAAATCCCGTCCGTATCATGGAGATAGCCGAGCGTTTTCGCATGTGCGCCACTCTCAGACACTTTGCAGTAGGCGATTGTTTCAAAAGCGTGCTTGAGGTACGGAAATGCATCCGTGCTAGCATCCAACGGCATAGCTTCCAAGCAGCGGATGGCGATCTCCTTTGTGCCACCGCCGGCGGGGATGAGGCCCACACGGACTTCGACGAGCCCCATGTAGGTTTCAGCCGCAGAATAGACCCCATCTGCACTAAGCGCAATCTCACAGCCACCCCCGAAGGTCATACCCGCGGGGGCAGCAACGACCGGTTTCGGGGAAAGCCTAAGCCGCATGTTTGCGCTTTGGAAGGCACGGACCATCGCGTCGATGGCGTCCCAGTCTTTGTTTTGCGCCCGTTTAAGCATCAGAGCGAGATTGGCACCGACCGAAAAGTTGTCGGCGTGATTCCCGATGACGAGTCCCGCAAAATTCCGATCCACCTCATCAAGGGCTTCGACTATCATCTCGATGATTGGGTGATCTATCGCGTTCATCTTGGTATGAAACTCAAGGCATGCCACGCTATCTCCGATATCAACGAGACTCGCGTCCGAATTTGATTTCACGACCTTTCCGTTTGCCTTGAGATCGGAGAGGTTGATAACCTCCGGGCGGCTTTCGATCTCACGATAGTTGTTCGCGCCGAGATCGAAATAGGCTTTGACTTTGGAGTGCGAAAACTCTGTTTTCGCGTAGAATGAATTATGCCCTGCCTCCAGCAGATTGGCGACGAGCGGCGGGATGGGGTGTCCTTCAGATTTTATTGGTTCAACGGATTCCGGCACACCGATCGCATCCCACGTTTCAAAAATCCCAAGTTCCCAGTTGAACCCCCACTTCATCACGTTGTCAATACTAACCAGATCGTCGGAGATCTCGGAGATACGCGCCGCCGCATAAATCATGGTGTTGCTGAGGCACCTCCACGCAAACTGTCCCGCGCGGTCTTCACTGTAAACGAGTTGCTTAATCCGTTCCCCTGCGTCAGCAACCCGTTTGACCGTATTGAGCGAATCAAACTGGACTTTGGAACGTGGCACGTATTCAAGTGTGTTATAGTCGAGTGTCCAGATCTCGCTGCCCGCTTCCCCGCGACGTTTTGATAGAAGCCCTGACCCTTTTTATCACCGAGCCAGCCCTTTTCAATCATTTGTGAAATGAAATTGGGAATGCGAAAGATCTCACGTCGCTCATCATCGGGGACAGATTCGTAGAGGTTGTTCACCACATCGACGAGAATATCAATCCCAATAAGGTCGCCTAAGCGAAAGGTCGCGCTTAGGGGGCGTCCCATCGGCGGACCCGTAATTGCATCGACCTCATCGATCGTGTATCCTTCTTCGAGCATCAGGTGGGTGGCGTACATAATCGTGAAGGCGCCGACCCGGTTGGCGATGAAGTTCGGCGTATCTTTACAGCGGACGATTCCTTTGCCGAGAACTCGCTCCGCGAAATCGGAGATGAATTCGACCAGATCTTGGCGGGTTTTATCTGTCGGAATGATTTCGATCAGGTGCATGTAACGCGGTGGATTGAAGAAATGCGTTCCCAAAAAGCATTCTTTGTAATCCTCCGAGAGGTTTTCAGCGATGGCGCAGATCGAGATTCCCGATGTATTGGTGCTGACAAGTGTACCGTGAATGCGATGCTGATCAATCAGCGCGTGAACCCCCTTCTTGACATCAAGGTCTTCGACTACCGCCTCAATGATCCAGTCCGCCTCCACCAGCCAGTCAGCGCGATCACTCAAATTCCCCACCCGAATCAACTGTGCGGTGTCGGGGGCGTAAAACGGAGATCGGGTTTTCGCGCTTTTCATCCAATCTAGCGCGGCTTGCGAAATCCGATTCCGCACGGCGAGGCTATCAAGCGTTAGGTTATTGGCGCGTTCTTCAGCTGTGAGTTCGGTGGGGGAAATATCCAGCAGGTCGCACGGAATCCCGACGTTGGCGATATGGGCGGCAATCTGCGAACCCATCGTTCCGGCGCCAATCACAGTGACTTTCCTTATTTTTCGGTATTTCTTATGTTTCAAACGAATCACCCTTTCCGTTAAAGCAACAAAAAAGCCCGGTGAGTGCCGGGCGAAATTTGGAAACGTTGTACTTTCGCAATATGCTACATCCCCCAAACCATCATCGTTTTTCCGCGATAGCTTTCTGCCCGACGGAAAATCTTCTCCTCCCACGCTTTGGCCACGTCTCGGTCAAAGATTACCAGATGCCCCTCTTCGGTACGGTACGGATCAACCCGAGATCTCGCACATACTGGATGTCGTCTGTGGGAATGAGATTCGGATTGCCCGTTCCCGCTAACATCAGTTCAATTACTCACTGGACGCGAGTTTCGGACAGCTTATCCACCAACTGGTCAATGGTGGAAGGCAATAGTGTTTTTCAGGCCGAACAGGACCTGCGGTATTAAAAAAACGCATCTCAAACCTTCTCTCGTCTCAATAGCCGAAGGAAAAACTAGCGATAGATAGAATACAACAGCTTTTAACAGATGTCAAGCAGACAAAAAGGGTGTTTTTCGGTGGATTTTTGTATTGGTCAGGAAGATGGTAGACATTATCTCCTACAATTTGCGGCTTGGATTTGGCGAGCAAAAGTGTCGATCATCCTATTGACCATTACATTTTCGGTGAATTTTCCAAAAACTGTTTCCGCTACTTGCCCATTTGGCTCGAGCCAAGACTGTTTCGTTTCTGTCATTCTTCCGGCTTGCAATTCCCTGATTTTCTCATTTCCTCATCCTCCTGTCTGCTGAATTGCGTGAGTACATCCCCGATTTTATCTTGCAGCGCACGACGTGGATTGGAAGCGCTGACATAATGACTCATTAAAATGGAGAAAGCCAGTATTTCACCATCCGCTGTTGGGGTATAGCCGGCGAGCGCCGTGACGCCTCTCAACGTCCCCGTTTTGGCGCGTAAAACCCCTTCTGAAGCCATGCCTTTCATCCGCCGTTTTAGCGTCCCATCAACGCCGCCGATCGGCAGGGAGGCAAGATATTCAGGCATCACCTCAAAGTTACGGAACATATAGAGGAGTAAATCCGTCAGCATAGAAGCTGTTACTAAATTATAGCGGGAAACCCCCGACCCATCAGCAAAGGTATAACGCCCCGTATCCATCCCAATTTCGTTTAGAAATTCGCTGATCACTTTTAGCCCTTTTTCCGCCGTACCAGGAGTTCCTTTTATTTCTGCGCCAATTGTTTTTAAGAGGAGTTCGGCGATCAAGTTATCACTTGGTTTGTTCATTTCCCAGAGAATGCGAGATAGCGGCGGCGATATGTGATTTGCGATCTCTGTTAAACCTTCAGGAACTTCACCATAACGCACATTTCCTTGAAGTGCAACGCCTCTCTGTGCAAGCATCTCTTTTAGCAAAGTCCCACAGTAGAGCGCCGGGTCAACCACATCCATACGTCGGATCTTCTCAACACTACCCATTGCCATCGATCCACAAATTGTCAAAACGTTTGCCGCAACGGGTTCCCCCTGTCGTTTGATATTCAGGCGTGCTTTTTCTGAGGGAGCAACTGTTATTGCTTCATTGATCACTTCCATATATCGCGTTGGTGGTTGAAGATGGGTGTGAACCGAATCGCCGACTTTACTGCCGGGTGATATGCGCACAAGCACACCGTTATGATTAATCGTCAGCGCACTCAAATGTGAGTAATATCCACCAAGAGGCCCATCGTCCCACATCCAACCTTTGCCCTTTCTGACGTCGTCAAAATAGGTTTCGTCTACGACAATATCGCCCTGTATATCTTTAACACCCGTTTCCACCAATTTTTCAGTCATCTTCTCCAAATCATCATTGGTAAACACCGGATCGCCGCTGCCTTTGAGATACATATTGCCCAGAATGTGACTATCTTCAAGACTATCAACATAAAGCGTAGTATGGAAACGATAGTTTGGTTTCAGTTTTACAAGCGCGGTTGCGGCGGTAATCAGTTTCATTGTTGATGCAGGGTGATACAATTTATCGGCGTCTTTCTCATAGAGCACCTCTCCCGTCGCAAGCGAAATGACTTTCATCCCAACATTCGAGGGAACAAGAAGCGGATCGCGCAGAATGGTTTCAATTTCACCCTGCAATCGCTGGACGGGTTTCGATGGGTGTTCGGCTTCGGGCACAGGAACTTCGATTGTTGAAGTTGTCCCACAACTGTATAATACAGCACCACAAAACAGTAAGAATAACCAGCGACAAGAAGAAAGCTGATCGCGGATATGTTTAATCATAGAGAAATTGATCTTAACCCTCGAATTTTTGCCCTGACAATACCATATTATCTGAGGGGTGTGCATAAATATAGTTGACATAATCAAGCCAAAAGGGTTTCCTATTGTTATCATAGCAAAAGGAGCCCCAATATGGTACAAAGACCAATGTTGGCTGATTATGTCACTCTTATTATGCAACTCTTTGAGCAGTTTATGCAACACCGTATTGACAAACCAGGTGTCACACACGCAAAACCATTGACATATTCAACCACCTCGTTTATCATTTTCTTCATGTTGATGCAGTTTCACGGCATCTATGGCTTCAAAACGCAATGGCGGTGGCTAATCAATCACCCAGAAGTGTTACAAATGCTGGGGTGGCAACAGCCCCCTCATCGAACCACGATTGCACGTCGCTATAAGGCATTATATGAAGTGATAGAGGCATTTGTATTGTTTATCGGTCAGTATGCCACTGACTTGTCCCAACAATTCAACTTGGCTCATCTGGTAGCCGACAAAAGTTTATTTAAGGCACGAGGACCCGTCTGGCATCAAACTGACCGCAAAGCAGGAAAAGTACCTAAACATCTACGCAACCTCGACACCGATGCCACGTGGAGCAAGAGTGGTTATCATGGCTGGGTCTATGGCTACGGACTTCACATTATCTGCACACAAGGTGCGTTCCCAACACTGATAACTGTGCACCGTGCGTCGGTCTCCGAAAGTTGGGCGATAGATGCTAAAGCGTCTGAGATTCTGACACAACTTTCACCGCAGACACTCACTGCCGATGATGCCTATACCCAAGCAGACCGTATCCGTCGTTGGGCGAAGGCACAAGTCGCTTTGATTACCCCGGCACTTAGATGGACAAAGGGACGGTTTGCCAAGGCGTATCATCGATTTATCAACCAACCCAAGCAGCGTCTCTGTTTAAGCAAACGTCGCAGTTCGGTTGAACCGTTGTTTGACTTGATTGCTAAAGTGATAGGCACCACTCCTCAACAGAAGCAGTTACCGGTCAAGGGGTTTTTCAATGTACGCTGTTGTTTAGCTATCGGGGTGTTATCAGTGCAAGTGGCTATGATTGCCAATGCCATATGGAAGTTACCTGCTCGCAATATCTCTCATATGGCGGCTGTTTTCCAATGAACTACTATGCACACCCCTCATATTATCTTAATTATACCAAGATACTAAAATAAGACTATTAGGAGGAAGACAATGACTAACGCGAAAACACAATCAACCTCAAAAGAGAGTGGATTGCTGTTTCCTGTATCTGATTTCACCAACCCAACCGATCTGGTAGTCAAGCTACGGGCTCCCGGAGACCCGCTATCCCAACTCGCAAAGAATAAATCGTTGTTATGACTGGATCTTTGGTCTCAAACTAGCACCATTAGTTATTATCCTCCACGCCTTTGAAGGCGTTTACACTTTTGAACTGAAATCCCTGCAACGCATCGCTGCCCTGAAGGAAGTTTATGATATGGACTATGACATTCATGCGAGCGATCGGTTCATTGAGGAGACATCACAAACCAAGTGAAAATTTTAGATTGTCACTTGATAATCCGACGGTGCTAAACCACCCCATTCCGTCGCAATTCCGCAATCGCACTGCCATCCAGCGAAAGTGCATTGGTGAGAATCTTATCGGTGTGCTCCCCCAGCAGCGGCGGCGGCAGACGCATTTTCGCCGGCGTTTTTGAAAGATTGAGCGGTGTACCAGCCAGCCGCACAGTTTCCGCTGTCGGGTGCGGCATCTCCACCAGCATACCTCGCGCCAGCGCCTGTGAGTCAGCGAAAACCTTATCGAGGGTATTGACTGGTCCTGCGGGGACATCGGCATCGGCGCAGAGTTGCAGCCATTGGGCGATGGTCTTCTGGTGGAACAAATCTTCCAACATCGGGATTAACACCGCGCGGTGGGCGACGCGCTGCGGATTGGTCGAAAACCGTTTGTCCTTTGCCCATGCGTTCACCCCCGCCGCCCCACAGAAACGCCTCCACTGCCCATCGTTGCCGATGGCTAAGATTAGGTAATCGTCCGCCGCCTCAAACGCCTGATATGGGACAATGCTGGAATGCGCGTTGCCCCAACGTTTTGGCGCCTCGTCCGAGCAGAGGTAATTGCTGCCGACGTTCGCTAGCAGCGCAATCTGCGAATCGAGCAGCGCCATGTCAAGGTGCTGTCCCTCACCGGTACGCTCGCGGGCGAACAGCGCGGCGAGGATGGCGTTGCACGCAAACAGCGCCGTGGCGACATCCACGATGGCGACCCCAACTTTCAAGGGCGGACCGTCGCACTCACCGGTGATAGACATGAAGCCTCCTCGCCCCTGGATGAGGAAGTCGTAGCCGGGCAACTCACGGTCGGGACCGGTGTGTCCAAAGCCGCTGATGGAGCAGTAGATCAAGCGCGGGTTGATCACTTTCAGTTCTGCGTAACCCAAACCCATTTCATCCAAGCCGCCGATACGAAAATTCTCGATCAACACATCACTACGCTCCACGAGTTTCCGTGCGATGCCGATGCCCCGCTCATGCTTGAGGTTAAGCGTGAGACTTTTCTTGTTGCGGTTGCAGCAGAGGTAATACGCCGACTCGCCGCCGACAAACGGTGGGCCCCAGTGGCGGGTTTCATCGCCGACGCCAGGGCGTTCAACTTTGATGACCTCCGCGCCTAAATCGCCCAGCATCATCGCACAGTAAGGTCCCGCCAAGTGCCGTGACAAGTCCAGTACCCGTATACTGTCCAATGTACCAACGATCATGATGTCCCCTCCTTGATCCGAACTTTCCCTCCGTAAAGGTATTTGTCCAAGTTCACTGATAAATCCGCTGGTGCTTCGGAACTATACCCTTCCATCTGATAAACCGGGTCTTGTGTCATATCAAACGATTCTCCCAACTCAGGCAAAAGTTGCCGAATCCATTCTTCTGGAGTCCGTCGATTTAACAATTCTTCCACCGAAATCACTTGCTTGCTGGTGCCATGGTAATTCAACTCCTTTCTGATCACGGACAGAAAACACACGAACGCAGCTTTTTTCTCGTACTGCAATGCGTGTTTGCCCATCCGCGACGAACGTTCGTTTGATTGTATGGTAGAACTTATAGCGAGTAAAACGTTTTAGAAGTCGAAAAGTTCAGAGACCGCGATCTTTAGCCCAGGAATTGTCGGTGATGCGTCCAATGTATCTCCATGAACATAGGTTTCACACGCCTGATCTGCAAGCGGGACATTCGGCGTCCAACTTTTATAAACCTTCACATTGATAGGCATTAAGTTCGATCGGTGGGGCAATATCCCTACTCAAATGGATAAGACGGCAGTAGCTTACTCACGGGTTTATCAACCCGATAGCCGAGCGCGTATTCCGCTTGAATCAACTGATGGATTTCCTGTGTCCCCTCATAAATCAGCGTCCCGCGTGCGTTTCGGAAGTAACGTTCAACAGGGTGCGCGTCACTGTAGCCGTGCGCCCCGTGAATCTGTATGGCATCGTCTGCGGCCTGGAAGGCGTTCCGGCAGTTTGTCCACTTGGCGAGGCTGGCCTCGCGGGTGCACCGTATCCCCTGATTCTTCATCCAGCCGACCTGATAGTAAAACAGCCGTCCGATGTCGCGTCCGGCGACCATGTTGGCGATTTTTTGCTGGACAAGCTGGTGTTTGCCGATGGGCTGTCCGAAGGTCTCGCGCTGCCTAGCATAAGTTACACTCGCCTCAAGACACGCCTCTATCAAACCAACTGCGCCCGCCGCGACCATGTAGCGTCCGTTGTCCAGCGCACTCATGGCGATTTTGAAGCCCTCACCTTCCTCACCGACGTGGTTTTCAGCGGGTACGCGCACGTCTTTCAAGACGATACCCCCGGTGTTACCGACGCGCCCACCTAACTTGTGGCGGATACTCGAAGTACTCACACCGTCAAAACTGCGCTCGACAATAAACGCCGAGATACCACGATGTTTCGCCGCACGGTCTGTGTAGGCGAAGATGATAAAGTGGTCTGCGACATCGGCAAAGCCAATCCACGCCTTCTCTCCGTTGAGGATGTAGGTATCGCCATCACGCTGAGCAGTCGTGCGGATATCGACGACATCACTGCCCGCGCCCGGCTCGGTCAGCCCAAACGCCGCTAATTTCTCCCCACGCGCCTGCGGGACGAGATACTTTTGCTTCTGCGCTTCGTCCCCCCACTGAAACAGCGTCAGCGAATTAAGCCCAAGGTGGACGGCAATTAGCACGCGAAACGCGCTGTCGGCTCGCTCCAGTTCTTCGGAAACGATGCCGAGGCTTAAGTAGTCCAGGCCCAACCCGCCATAGCGCCGGGGGATGCAAACCCCCAACAGCCCCTCGTCCGCCATCTTCGGCACAACCTCCCGCGGAAACTGCTGGACGCGGTCCCAGTTGCGCAGGTGCGGCAGAATCTCACGACGACAGAATTCGCGGGTCGAACTGCGGAAGGTATCGTGGTCCGAGGTTAATGTGAAGTCCATAATTCGCATCTCCGAAAAAGAAGGGTTCACGTCGGTTCGGTAATGGGTTACAATATACCAGATTTTGCTCTTCTGGTAAACCCAAAAACTCAATTTCTCAACACCTTCAGTCATCGTGAAAGTTCGTTAAAATGTGCGTAACTCCCAAAATCGTGTTATAATATTAGTTATCCTGGCGCCAAAAGGTAAGCCTCAACCATTTTGAATGAGGCACATGATCAAGGCGGCTAATCAAAAGAAAGAGGTTGAACATGAGCCATACATTTTCTGGAGGTCGTCGGCTCCGCGATGCGCTATCCGCGGAAACCCCTTTACAAGTCGTCGGAACTATTAACGCCTACTCAGCGTTGATGGCGGAGTCCGTAGGGTTTCGGGCGATCTACCTTTCGGGCGCGGGCATCGCAAACGCTTCTTATGGCCTCCCAGATCTGGGCATGACTACTCTAAATGATGTGCTGGAAGATGTGCGTCGCATTACTAGCGCAACGCAACTCCCGCTTCTGGTCGATGCGGACACCGGCTGGGGAAATGCGTTCATGATTGCCAAAACCATCCGCCAGATGATCAAGGCTGGCGCCGCTGGCGTACATATCGAAGATCAGGTGCAGGCAAAGCGTTGTGGCCACCGCCCGAACAAGGAAATCGTGACCGCAGAAGAGATGGCTGATCGGGTCAAATCCGCTGTCGATGCCAAAACAGACACGGCCTTCGTCCTCATCGCGCGGACCGATGCCGCCGCTGTCGAAGGCCTGGATGCCGCCATTGAGCGTGCGTGTCGCTATAAGGCAGCGGGTGCAGACATGATCTTCGCCGAAGCCTTGACGGAACTCGATCAGTACCGAAAGTTCGCCGACGCCGTTGGCGTTCCCATCTTGGCGAACATCACGGAATTTGGCAAGACACCGCTATTCGCCACCGAAGAACTCAAAGATGCCGGGGTTAGCTTGGTGCTTTATCCTCTATCTGCATTCCGTGCAATGAACGCGGCGGCGCTCAATGTGTATCAAACGTTGCGTCGTGAGGGGACGCAAAAGGGCGTGGTTGATACCATGCAAACACGAGCAGAATTGTATGAGTTCTTGAATTACCACGAATATGAGCAGAAACTCGATCAGCTCTTGACAGTAGAACGTAATACTAGCTTGTTTGGTGTAGAACGTGCTGCTAGCTCGCTCAAAAAGGAGGACTGATGCAAACTAAAAGAACTGGCGGTCTAGCCGGCGTCATCGCAGGCAAAACCGCAATCGCCACGGTGGGGAAAGAAGGCGTCGGATTCACCTATCGTGGGTATTCCATTCACGATTTAGTGGAGCATGCGACCTTTGAAGAAACAACTCACTTGCTGATTCACGGGGTGTTACCGACGCAAACTGAGCTTGATGACTACAAGAAGAAACTGATTGGGCTGCGCGGTCTATCCGCCGGGCTCAAAACGGTTCTTGAGCAAGTACCGGGTGATGCACATCCGATGGATGTCATGCGCACCGGCTGTTCCACCTTGGGGACAATGGAGCAGGAAAGCGAAACGAACGATCATTTTCACATTGCGGATCGGCTCGTCGCCTGTTTTGGTTCAATGCTGCTCTATTGGCATCATTTTCACGCAAATCGAGCACGCATCAATACCGAAACAGATGATGATACGATTGCTGGACATTTTCTCCATCTGTTGCATGGCGAACAATCCGATGAATTGAGGCGTAGAGCCGTTGATGTTTCGTTAATCCTCTACGCCGAGCACGAATTTAACGCCTCAACCTTTGCAGCACGCGTCGCAACATCTACGTTATCCGATTTCTATTCGGCGATTGTCGCCGCTATCGGTACGCTGCGCGGTCCTCTTCATGGCGGCGCCAATGAAGCGGCGATGGAACTCATTTCAGGATTTCAGACGCCGGACGAAGCCGAAGCGGGTATTCTGGACATGCTTGCTAAAAGGCAGTTAATCATGGGATTCGGGCACCGTGTCTACAAGATTTCCGACCCACGCTCGGATATCATTAAAGGGTGGTCGCAGAAACTCTCCGAGGGGAGCAGCGACAAGGTGTTATACGAAATCTCTGAACGTATTGATCAGGTCATGTGGCGGGAAAAGAAGTTGTTTCCGAATCTCGATTTTTACAGTGCCTCCGCTTATCATTTGTGCGGCATTCCGACGCCAATGTTCACACCCATCTTCGTCATGTCCCGGATTACCGGCTGGGCTGCGCACATCATTGAGCAACGAGGCGACAACAGGCTCATTCGCCCGAGGGCAGAATACATCGGTCCCGAGCCGAAACCTTTCATTCCGATAGCAGACCAAACTTAAAGAGCAAAAGGAAAGGTGGAAGGTTCAGTTCCCAGTTCTCGCCGCAATGGTGTTGTAGATTGATTCTCTTCGGATGGGTCAAATTCGGCGACGAACCTTTCGAGGGTTTAAACTAGGTTCTGTTGACATTTCAAGGGAGCCATATAAGAGTGGCGACAAAGCTGAGAAATCCAAAATAACGGACAGCTAGCTTCTCAAACCGAGAGAAGATACGACGATACCATTTTATCTTGTTAATGAAACATTCAACCCGATGTCTCTCTTTGTATAAGTGTTTGTCATACGTTCTTTGGTCAACACGATGACTTTTTGGCGGTATCACCGCAATCGCTCCATTCGCCTCAATAACGGCGATAAAAGCGTCCGAATCGTACCCCTTGTCTCCAATCACATATTCACTGTTATATCCGATTATCAACCCTTCCGCCTCAGTTGTGTCATGTCTCTGACCGGGTGTCAGATGAATTCTTAGGGGATTGCCTAGTCCGTCAACTGTGATGTGAATTTTTGTACTGAAACCGCCCCGAGAGCGACCTAATGCTTGGTTTTCAGTTCCACCGTTTTTTTTAAGGCGCCCGCCGCAGACGGGTGAGCGCGGCAGATGGTACTGTCCACAATAAGCGACTCGATATCGGGGTCAGAGGCGAAGTGGTGGTGCATCTGTGTGAAGATACCTTTGTCGCACCATCGAGCAAACCGCTTGTAGCGGGTGTTCGATTTGCCATAGGTGTCTGGTAGAAGTCTCCATTGAGCCCCACTACGAGTCACCCACAGAACCGCTTCGACGAAGCGGCGTGTAGCAGCTAGATGGTGGGACAGCTTAGAAGAAACCGGTATATCTTATTCCATTGTTCATCAGGTAAGGTTATTGGCGTCATTCTTCTATTATGCCACAACCTTATACTCAAATGTCAACAGAACCTAATACCGATGACTCGTTGATTCACCGATCCATTATGAAAATCGCCTATATTGCCGCAGGCGCCGCAGGCATGTACTGTGGCACCTGTATTCATGATAATACCTTCGCCGCGGCTTTGCAGAGGAAGGGACACGAGGTTGCTCTTATCCCAACCTACACACCCATCCGTACCGATGAAGCCGATATCAGCATCGATCGCGTATTTTACGGTGGGATTAATGTATATCTCCAGCAGAAATCGGGGTTATTCCGGCATACGCCCTGGATGTTTGATCGCTTATTCGATAGTCCCGCGTTGTTGAATGGGTTATCGCGTTTTCGTACCTCCACCAACGCCAAAGCCCTCGGGGCGCTCACCACTTCGGTGCTTCAGGGCGAGGAGGGACGACAGAAAAAGGAACTGGCGAAATTGGTGAAATGGTTGAAAGATGTCTATCAACCCGATATCCTCCAACTCACCAACTCTATGTTTGTGGGATTTGCGAGGGAAATGAAAAAAGCGTTGGGGGTTCCGATTCTTTGTGCGCTTCAGGGGGAAGACATTTTTTTGGAAAATCTCACTGAGCCGTACCAGTCGCAAGCACTGAGACTGCTACAACAGCGGGCTTCGGATGTGGACGGGTTCATTGCCCCTTGCCAATACTACGCCGATTTCATGGCAGGTTATCTGAATGTTCCAGTGGATAAAATTCATGTCGTGCATCTCGGTTTGAATCTGGATGGTCACGGAGATCATCAAAAGAACATCAGCAAACCGCTTTTTGTTATTGGATACTTAGCCCGCATTTGTCCTGACAAGGGCCTGCATCTGCTGGTCGATGCGTTTTATCAGTTGACGGAGCAGATCGGATTGGATAAAATTCGACTCAAGGTTGCTGGCTACCTTGGTAAGGGGGATAGGCATTATTTTGAGAAGATAGTCAAGCAGATCGACAGATGGGGCGTATCGGATGCTTTTGAACATTGGGGTGAAGTCGATCGCCCTCAAAAAATCGATTTCCTCAACAGCCTCCATGTCTTATCCGTACCGACAACATACAAGGACCCGAAAGGACTTTTCGTTTTGGAAGCACTCGCCAATGGCGTTCCAGTCGTTCAGCCGCGACATGGCGCCTTCCCCGAATTGATAGGAGCGACAGGCGGAGGCATATTGGTGGACGTTGAATCTCCCAGCGCCATCGCGGAAGGCATTCTTCAGTTAATGAATGATCCAAACGAACGAGAAAAACTCGGTCGGCAGGGGAAGGAAGCGGTGCATCGAGCGTTTAGCGATGACGTGATGGCAGAGGCGACTATGGCGGTTTATCGGAAGTATCTTGCGTGAAACGTAAAACGTGATGCGTAAGACGTATTGTGTAAACGAACTCTTGAACCAATAAACCCTTGAACTCATGGAGAGGAGGATTTTTAGATGCGTATGACTTGGCTCATCTTCGCCTTAATGACCGTCGCCTCGTGGGGGCTTTACGGTGTCTTTCTTCATACGGGACAGGTGTCCATGAGCGATCCGGTTCATGGACGTTACAAAGCCTTTCTTTTCGTCGGGCTCGCTTATTTGTTGACAGCGGTTATCGGGTCAGCGATCATGTTGGTCGTCAACGGCGCCGCATGGAGCTTCCCGGCGAAGGGGATGGTATGGTCAACCTTCGCAGGACTTGTCGGTGCGGTGGGGGCGTTCGGCGTCCTATTGGCGTTTGGCGCGAGAGGTACCCCGCCTGTGGTCATGTCCATCGTTTTTGCCGGTGCACCGATTGTCAATGCGATTGTTGCGACAGCGTTGCATCCACCTGCGGGAGGCTGGGGAAGTTTACGTTGGCAGTTTATCCTCGGCATTCTGTTAGCGGCAATTGGCGGCTGTCTGGTGACGCTCTATCGGCCGGGGTCGTAGGCAGCCTTGTGGGAAGGTGTTTTAGCTATGAGAAAGGTTGACTTCTCGACAGGGGGTACCTTTCAAAGAGTTGCTAAGTGCTAGCAAAGCTGGAGAACCTCATTCTCAGAACACCAGACTGACGCGAATTTCTGAGATAAAATCCGCGAAAATCGGCGAAATCAGCGGATAATTCAGTTTTTGCTCTGTAGATGATGCGAGAGATAAGTAAGAGATTAGTAAACGTTCAGGTGGTAGACCATTCCAAAGCCTCCTCCCTTGTACCTCAGAGATCCGTTCGGTTGACTCCAACATGCCACACGAATACCGTACGAAACGACGAATAGAATTCTCCGACACCGACATGGCGGGCATCGTTCACTTTGCCCGGTTTTTTGTTTTCATGGAAACCACCGAACACGAATTCCTGCATTCCTTGGGAACAAGTGTCGCCACGGAATGGGAGGGAAACAAGATCGGTTGGCCCAGGCTGGCGGCGTCATGTGAGTATTTCCACCCCGTTAAATTTGAAGATGAACTGGACATCCACCTAACGGTTGCAAGAAAAGGGGTCAAATCGATCGCCTATCAATTCGTGTTTACGAAGGACGATGTGGAGATCGCTCGTGGTCAAGTGGCGGCGGCGTGCTGTATATGCAATCCCGGCGAAAAGATAAGAGCTATCCCGATACCCGATTTTATCGCTGACCAAATTGAAGAAGCGTGATGCGTAAAACGTAAATGAATCCCTGAACCCTTGTACTTCTGAACTTATGAACTCCCTCAAAGTCTCCGCGATCTATAAAAACTTCGGGAATGAAGCACATCCCATCGAAGTACTTCGTGGTATTTCGTTTGAAATAGCTCAAGGACAATCGCTTGCTATTACGGGGCCCTCTGGCTCTGGCAAAAGCACGCTGTTGCATCTGATTGGTACGTTAGACCGACCTTCATCGGGAAAGATCGAGATCAACGGTGAAGATCTATTTACGCTGCCTGAACCGCAACTCGCCAGATTTCGGAATCAGGTCATCGGCTTCGTCTTTCAAGACCACCATCTTTTGCCACAGTATTCTGTTTTGGAAAACGTGCTGATTCCGACCATGGCGTTCAAAAATCGGGATGGGAACGCCGAGGGACGTGCGCGTGAATTGCTGGAAAGTGTCGGACTCGCCCATCGACTCGATCATCGTCCCGCTGAACTTTCCGGCGGTGAACGTCAGCGGGTGGCTGTGGCGCGTGCGCTTATCAATAGCCCAAGCCTCTTGCTCTGCGATGAACCCACGGGAAACCTCGATCGTTCTACAGCAAACGCAGTCGCCTCGCTCTTGTTTGAATTGCACAAGGCCGAACGAAACATCCTGATTGTGGTGACACATAGCCTCGAACTTGCCCGTCGTTTTGAACGCCGATTTGAACTGGTAAATGGTACAATTGTGTAAGGAATAAACTAACTTCGATTGAGATTAATTTGGAGGGTTCGCCATGTCTGTAGATTCTTTGACTCTATGTGATTTTTCCTTTCAAAAGCCGACCGGCGGGACGTTGTTGGATACGTCCTCTAATCAGAATCACGGTCAAATTCATAATACGACGTGGGAAACGGTCAATTCACATCAATACAGCTTGTCATTCGATGGTTCAGGTTTCGTGCGAGTGCTACACCATAAATGCCTCAACCTGTTCGACCCCTTCACGATTGAGGTCTGGGCAAAGGGAACCGGGACCTCACTCAGTTGGCGGGAGATGACCTCCGGAGATCCACCGACTCGCGATCTCTATTTTCAAGTCGTTGGCGAATGTGTCTACTTCGCGACGAATACAGATATTCCCCATCCCGAAAAGCGTCGTCGCATCGCACATCATCTGATTACCGGCTCTGTTGATACGAACGGGGAAAACTGGACAATACGTGAACATCAGTTCACTCCCTTTTCGCTGATTGAGCCGAAGATGTAGGTCGTCGGCGATCAGATTTATTACAACTTCTTCGCCCTTGACAAGTCACAGCTAGATGTCACAGGTACTGGCCGCATGGGAGAATTCTACACGGCACGTTCAAATCTGGACGGGAGCGATTTTCAGGCGAAACCGCGATTGACGCCAGAGGAATTCGGGCGACGTACTGAACAGAGTTGGTTACAGGTTGTTGGCGAACAGATTTACCACGCCTATGTGAAGATGGATGAACACGGAAAATGGCAGTTGTGGACAGCGCAGTCGAATCTAGACGAAAGCGGTTGGCGAACTGTTCAGCGGACAACAGAGGGCGGTTGGATTCCGCGCTTTCAAGCGACAACTGATGGCATTTACTACTACTATGGCTGCTATTACAAAACGCACCCGCAGGATACCTTCTACATCGCAAGATCGGATTTTGACGGGCGCAATTGGCAGGAGATCGCTAAGATTCACGATGAATTCGCTTTTCCTTGGGGATGGTTACTCGTCGCGAATGAGTTGATTTATGTAACATACGCTGTGCTAGACAACGATGGAATTGCCTGTTTTCACACCGGACGCCTTGACGTCAATGGTGACCGGCGTCAATTTATCAAGCGAACCGACCATTCGACCGGTGCCGGTCCCGGACACATTCGAATCATGGGAAACAGCCTTTATTACTGCTATGGGAAGCTCAAAACGTCCGAAACACCCACGCAGTTTTGGCTTGCAGAATCCGATCTGGATGGCGGAAATTGGAGGATAGAACCGATCGCCGACCCCAATGTTCGCCATCTCATGAATTACAGTGCCTTCCAGATGGTCGGCGGAAGAACCTACTGGTCAGCCAACCGTGCACCGGATCTCTATCGTGATCAGCAAGTCGTTTTCGGAACGTCGGGCTCAAACCTCGTTAACAAAGATGGCGCATTCGGGATTGGTCTGACCGAAAAACAGCGTGCAAGGGGATTCATTAACTGTGGACAGGGGTATTTAAACCGCGGTGAGACGATAGATGGTTACACCGTTATGTGATTGAGACGGAGGTTGATGACGATTGGCATGCTTACGTGATGTCATTTGACGGAAGAGCGCTGACATTTTGGATGGACGGCGATGTTGTGGGAAAGAAATTGGTCGATGTCCCTGTTGAGGTGAATGAGGCACCAATGGTAATCGGCGAGGGTTTCATCGGTAGCGTTGCGCGGGTGTCTATCCGAAAGAGAGTGAACGTGGGGAAATTCCCGAAACCCGTGTTGAGATAGACTTGAGGTGTTCGTCAAATGGAAATTGTATGATTCAGAACCTGATATATCAGTATCGAATCGTGCGAACATTTCAGCTACTGGTCAATGGTTTGGAGGGGCAATATCTCCCCGAAGATATGGACGCTAGCTTTTTCGATTACTTGACTGCAGACGGGAAGATTGATATGCGACCCCTACTGGCGAACTTCCGCAACTCCATCGCTCGCGCGGGGTATCGCATCCTCGAAGTTCCAGAAATCCCTCAGGAGTTCGTCAGACAATACCTGTTGTTTGCCTATCTCAATGCCTTTGTGCGACAAATTCGTGGGTTCATGTATGTCGAGGTCAGAACTGGACGGGACAGATGGTTCTGATCATCCTGCACAGTGGCGAGAAGTACATCGTCGAGACCAAGATCTAGGGTGGCAAAAGCCTCTATCAAGCGGGCAAGGGTCAACTGGCTGTGTATCTCAAATCCGAAGGCGCCAAGGAGGGATACTACATTGTGTTTGATCGCCGCCAGAAGCCCGGGTTGAAGAGGAAGTGATCGACAGCAAAGCGATTGTGAGTTATTGTATTCCTGCGGTGCAAAAAAGACCGTCTAATGAAACCTGATGCGTCAATCCTAATGGCCTAATACCTCTTCTCATGCGTCGAAGCTTGATCTATTTTTGGAGAATTCATCTTGCGGTGTTGCTTGGTGCCGCCGTAGCGACAGCGGTCCTCACCGGTGCACTTCTGGTCGGTGATTCCGTTCGAGGCAGTCTACGAAATTTGACTCTAGATCGACTCGGTAAAATCGATCATGCGATGATATCAGTGCGTTTCTTTCGAGAAATGCTGACAACAGATTTGTCAACCTCCGCGGCGTTCAAAACACAACTCGACCACGTCGTGCCTGCGATTCTCTTAAGCGGAGCCGCGGTGAACGCCAACACCCAAGCCCGAGCATCTCGTATCCAGATCCAGGGAATCGACGAACGATTTTTGGACTTATGGTCGAACTCTGAAACAGTCAATCTGGACGATTTTCTGACAAAACAGCCAGGGCAGGTTTTTCCATCGGTCATCATCAATAGGGCCCTCCAAAAAGAATTAGACACCAAAGTTGGCGACCCCATCCTCATCTCTTTTGAAAGACAGGGTGAGGTTCACCGTGAATTTTTACTCGGTCGTCGAGATTCCTCCGATGTCGTGCAAACCCTCCGACTCGACGTCACAAAAATCATCCCCGATCGCGGCATAGGCAGGTTTGGTCTACGTCCGCATCAAAGCCTGCCGTTGAATGCCTACGTTTCCCTACCCGTTTTACAAAAAGCCCTCGGACAAGCGGAAAAGGTAAACGCAATCCTCGTCTCTTGGCCCTCCTATTCTTCTGATCTCACGGCTGGCGCCGTACAGCCCCTGCAAAACAGACTGCATCGGGTTTTGAAATTAGAAGATCTTGGCTTGAAGCTTCGCCAGAGCAACGATTATTTCTCCCTCGAAAGCACACAATTCCTGCTCAAGCCGAATATCATTGAGGGCGCCAAAACGGCTCTAATTGAAAGGCGGGCGCTGTTTCTGCCGATCATGACCTACGTAGCCAACGCCATCACTGCCGACGGGCGAACGATTCCGTACTCGACGATTACAGGATTAGATACGCAGCGTGCCCCGTCCCTTAAATTGACCGACGGGTCACCGGCACCTGCGCTTGCTGAGGATGAGATCCTCCTCAACGAATGGGCAGTCGAAGATTTAAGCGCGAAGGTTGGGGATAAGATTGACGTGAGTTATTTTGTGGTTGGTTCCAGAGAAGAATTGTTGACGCGACACGCCCAATTTCGCTTGAAAGGCATCCTGGCATTAGAAGGTTTAGCCGCCGATTCGGTACTGACACCGGAATTTCCGGGAGTTTCTGATGCGGATGACATGTCCGAATGGGATGCGCCATTTCCGATTCATCTGAGTCAGATTCGCCCCAAAGATGAAGCATATTGGGATCTATTCGGCGCCGCTCCCAAGGCTTTCGTGTCAGAAAAAACGGGCCAGCAGTTGTGGCGCAGCAGATTTGGCGATTTGACCGCTATTCAGGTTAGGACAAATTTTGGCGCTGATGTTCAGAAAACTCATGCAAATTTTCAAAGGCGGTTGCTGGAAAAAATTCGCCCTGAACAGGTTGGTTTTGCCTTTCAGCCGGTCAAAGCCCAGGGCTTAGAAGCCGCTTCAGGGGCAACAGATTTTAGCATGCTTTTTATTGGATTCAGTCTGTTTCTCATTGTATCCGCCGCCCTTTTGGTGGGACTGCTTTTCAGGCTTGGTGTTGAACAGCGGGCCGGCGAGATGGGTGTTTTGCTGGCTGCGGGTTATCCTATTTCCGCTGTCCGCTGGCGTTTTGTGAAAGAAGGTGGGCTGCTCGCTGGGATTGGCGGCGTGATTGGCTTAGGCGGGGCTGTCATTTATGCCTGGCTCCTGATGGTAGGACTGCGCACCTGGTGGTTGGCGGCGGTGGGGACGCCTTTCCTGTCCCTGCATATCAACCCATTGAGTTTGCTCCTTGGATATTTGATCGCCGTCGTCGTCGTCTTATTTTCAATCGGGTGGACGGTTCGGCAATTCGGCAAAATGCCTGTTTGGGCGCTGATGGCTGGTATGTCGAGCGCTGGAGCACTCTTCTCCAGAAGTTCGGGAGGACTCGCTCGCAGGCGGATCATCGCTTTTGCCAGCTTGGGGCTCACCGTCGCTTTGACGATATTCGCCATCCTTTCTGGCGCGACATCTTCAGCCGGACTATTTTTCGGAAGTGGGGTGCTCTTGTTGACTGCGGGGCTGGTTTTCTTTTCCCTGTGGCTGCGGGCGGCTACCCCCTCTAACGCCGCCTTTGTAAGAGGGAGAACCGTCAAGATGGGCGTCAGAAATAGCGCGCGCCATCCGGGGCGCAGCATACTCTGCACGGCGCTGGTCGGCTGTGCCTGTTTTGTCATCGTTTCGGTAGGCGCCAACCGTCACACGGAGACACAGCACGACACATCTCTGAGAAAAGCGTCTGGCGCGGGGGGATTTGCTTTGGCGGCGGAATCAGACATCCCGCTGCATCACGACTTGAATTCTGAGGATGGGCGGTTCGAGTTGGGGTTTTCCAAATCGGATTCGGCAATCACGGCTGGCACCCACATTGTTCCATTCCGCGTCCTGCCGGGGGAGGACGCCAGTTGTCTCAACCTTTACCAACCGCAAAAACCTCGAATCTTGGGCGTTCCCAACGATCTAATCAAACAGGGTGGATTTCAATTTCAGCAAACGACCACAACACAAGAGAATCCATGGCGTTTGCTCAAAGGTGAGATCGAACCCGGCGTGATTCCGGCGATTGGGGATTACAACTCAGTCCTTTGGATCTTGCATCTTGGACTTGGTAAAGATTTAATCATACAAGATGAATTGGGGCAGGAGTTAAAACTCCGTTTAGTAGGACTTTTACAGGAAAGTATTTTTCAAAGCGAACTACTGATTTCAGAAGCTAATTTCACCAAACACTTTCCGAGCCAGAGTGGGTATTCCTATTTCTTGATTCAAACGCCTGTAAGTGCAAATTCCAAACCTGCGCCTACGGAAAAGATGGCGCAAACTTTGGAGAAGGCTCTGAGTAATTACGGCTTTGATGTTACCTCAACAGCCGAAAAGTTAGCCAATTATCAAGCCGTTGAAAATACGTACCTTTCTACGTTTCAAACGCTCGGTGGACTCGGGCTGCTCCTTGGAACGCTGGGTTTAGGGATTGTTTTGTTGAGGAACGTCATTGAACGAAGCAGAGAGCTGGCAACCCTGCGCGCCTTCGGTTTTCGCCGATCGACTTTATCGATGATGCTTTGGGTGGAAAATGGAGTTCTCCTTGTGATAGGGATACTGATCGGCAGTTTTTCGGCGCTCATCGCGGTGGCGCCGCAATTGATTGCCCCAGGCAAACAAGCTCCCTGGCTCTCGCTATCGATTACCTTGATTGTTGTGTTTTTCGTAGGCATGATTGCCAGCGCGATAGCTGTCTTTTTTGCCATGCGGTGGCCCCTGCTTCCTGCGCTGAAAACAGAGTAAGGGAAGTTGAAGGTAAATGTGTGCTATCATTAAATGCGTGAGAAAACCTGTTCCAGTTAGCGTATCAAGAACACGATAGGGGATTTGAGTTCAAGAATTGAAGGGTTCAAAAGTTCAATGAACCCCTGAACTGTTGCGAGTTTAATTTCCAGTTCCGATGCGGTTTCTCAAAGATTTAGTGATAGTACAGAAAATGACCAGCCCCCGTCAACCTTTCACATATTCCCACCCATCGACCAGAACAGGGATGCCGCGAACCACGCACATCGCAACAGCAATAGTTGCGATGACGACGCCCGCCGCCTCGAATCCCGCGATGACTTCTACAGATAGCGATACACCCTTGAGCGCAATAACGCCCCCCAGATAGAGAAACGTGATCGTTTTGAAAGTGCCGTAGATGCTGCGACTCGCCCGTGAACTAGTGAGCATACGCGTCCATCCGGATCGCATCATCGTTTTCTCACCAAATGCGCTCTTTCCCTGCGCAAATGCCGCGCTCCGCAAACCGTCCGTCACAAACCCTCGTGTGAGAACGATCATCGGGATCCAGAAGGGAATCAAGCCAACAATGGCAAAATAGATCCAGTAGACATTTTCGACAACCCGATCGCCGATGATGTCAAACAACCCGCCGAAATCTGAAGTCTGCCTCAGCTTGCGGGCAACATAGCCGTCAACCGCATCGAGTGCGAGGATTAGGGCTGTCATTATAATCATTAGGAGATCGAGATAGACATGCTGACCGAAAAGCGCAACAACGACAAAAACGAGAATTAATCGAATGAGGGTAATAAAGTTCGCAACCATTTTTTGCCTCCGAAAGTGTATGTTATACCGTTTACAGTTCATAATGACACTTTTCAGATAGACTAACGCCGAAATCTGCCCGTATATCTTGCATAATGAGGATTTTGGAAAGCTGTCATTTTAAAGTGCATTTGGTATTATGCCTTTTTGAGCAAGCCTCATGCCAAAAAAAGCCCGCGGGAACACAACGTGCGGTGTTCCGACGGGCTGATGCGTTTCATCCCTGGAAATGAGACGGAATGTTACTCCTCATGAATACACCGAATTTCATGAATTCTGTACGTCAGGCTGTGTTTTTGGGGCTCTCGTTTGGGTGGGAACGCCGAAAATTTTGCGTCTGTCTGCATAAATTGCGCAATGGTTGGAAAACCATCCCCTATTCAACTTAAATTAACTTCAAGAGCCGATACACACCGAAAAAGGTCTGCATAGGTACAGGGCGTCAACCCAAGTTCGCGGACGAAAGCAAACGTCAGTTCAAGCATTTTCATTTCGGGGTCAAACGCATTGAGCGACCACGGATGCCAGATGAGAGAGACAAAGATAAGGCCTGTCTCCGCGGCTCGCTCCAGGAAAACTCGGTTGATAGCAAATTCCTCCGCCGGGGTGGAAATGAATGAAGAGGGAATTGATTCGGGCATCTCTGGCGGCCAAAGCGTCACCCGCCGCGCTCCCCAACGGTTGTGGTCTTTCAACAGGTTTTCGTGCCAACCGTGTCCCGGGAGTTCCCACAAATTGGGGAAGCCATCCGAGGTATAGGAAAACGGCTGAATCAGTAGGGCGGGCAATGAATAGTCTGGGCCCCAGGTCATACTGCTCATGTAATGAAACCTCGCTTCGGTGATGAAGCGGAGGACATCCGGTGCGCCTTTCAACCCATCATCAAAGCCGCACCCGGGGCGGATGCCAAGACACGGACGCTCGAAGACGCTTTCAATCGCGGCTTTTCCCTGAAAAATCTCTTCACGCTTCTGTTCTTCCGGTGCGGCTGGTCCACAGAAGGGATGGTCCCGCAGCATCTTGTGGGAATAGGTATGAGACGCAACCTCGAAAAGCGGATCGTCCAACAGCGCCCGGTATTCCACTGGATTTGCTGCAAGTGTTTTGCCGGTGATGAAGAATGTGGCGGGCATTTCATATCGGTGATGGACCTGGACAATCTTACGGCAAGCTGCGAGGCAAGCAGGGGATTCTGTGTCGTAAGCGGCGATGTAATGAGTCATGGTCTCTCCAATAGAATGTGATGGAAGACTGCTGTCGGTTCAATTGGGCCGGTCTGAACCTCACTTCGAGCCGATTTTGCAAACGGCGTGGCAAAGTAGCAGTTCATATCGCTTTGCGCTTTGACGGACAGGTAACGCAAGTTGATGTCATAACCTTTCCCCTTCTAATAGCTTTGATTCTCTGTTAACCTTTGGTGCTAGTTGGTGAGGATGTAGTCTCCACAAGGGTTGTAGAATTTACATATTCGACCTCGCAAAGAATGGATCGTTGCTATGACTGGATCTTTGGTTTCAAACTAGCACCATTAGTTTATTATACGCATTCGGAGGGCAAAGTCAACGAGAAAATGGCAAGGTCATCTGTGATCACACACCAAATACGCAGATTTCGCGAAAGGGTATAACTTGACTTTGTTACATTCGCCCCCCGGCCCCCAATTCTGGGGGAGTTTTTGCGATTCTCCCATTCGTATCAACTTTAGCCCGGTACGGGCGATATGTTTATAGAAATCGCGCACCACCAGAACCCTAGCTCCAGAGGAGCTCTCCCCAAAGTTGGGGGGATTGAGGGGGGCGAGGTCCGGGGGGGTGAGCCAGCAGTGGATCTGCCGATGAGCCCTTTTAATCTAACAAAGTCAAGATAATTGGATTCAGTTTTTTTGAAGGTGTGCAGCGTAAACGTACTGTTTTACGCCTCGAAAAGTGACGCATCATAATCAGCTAGCGGAAACCTGGGGACGACATCTGGATTAACAATATGATTAGGGTGGGGCCAGTGACCGCTCAAGATTGCCACGGCGTTCTGGATTCCGCCGGTGGCAACGTCCTGTCCGGCTTGCACGGAAAAGGAGGCAACGTGGGGGGTGAGAATCACATTGTCAAGCATCAACAAGGGGTGGTCTGGCGGGGTCTCAACTTCAGTGAATGGGTCAATCCTCTCGAATGTATCGAGCCCCGCCCCGGCCAACCTGTCCTCTCTAAGCGCATCCACCAACGCCATCTCATCCACAAGTGCCCCGCGCGATGTGTTTATTAAATACGCGCCCGGTTTCATTTTGCGCAGCGCAACTTCATCGAGGAAATGATAGGTCTCAGCAGTCAGGGGCAGGTGCAAGGAAACATAATCGGATTCTGCAAGCAGTGTATCGAGCTCTACCATTGTGACGCCAAGTTCATCAGCTTCATGGCGCGGGGCATTCATATTCCGCCGCGTGGCAATCACCTGCAAGCCAAACCCTCTTGCCTGCCTGGCAACTGCGCGTGCGGAGTTGCCAAAACCAACTAACCCCAGAACACACTCCGAAAGACGCTGGTTCGTCCGCGCGTGACGTTTTGCCCTGCTCCATGCTCCGTCAGCTATGGCTTGCGACATCTGAGGCAGTTTACGCGCCAGACCCAGCAATAACGCCATCGTGTGGTCTGCCTGTTCCTCGACGCAGAAGTTGGGCACGTTGGTGACCATAATCCCTTTACGGGTCGTCGCCGCAACATCGATCTTGTCTGTGCCAGTCCCGAGTCTTGAGATGACCCGGCAGTGGGACAGGCTTTCAATCACCACTTCCGGCAGAGCCACCGAAACAGCAAAAATCGCGGCAGAATCGACAACATGGGGAATGATCTCCTCCGGCGTGTAGGCTTCCACCTGAACGGGGTTGAGATTGTATTTCCGGTAAAGCTCGGCTTCAAACGCATTCACCGGGAATAGGGTCGTGTTTAAGCGCACAACTGAGAAATTTCTGAGATGATTCCAGGTAGACATGTGGTGCCTCCGTCATATCATTCGATCCGTTGAAATTTTGGCTCTGTGAAAATGGATGTCGTTCCCGTTATCTTCGCAAAAATCCGCGTCGGCGTCAAGTAGAAAATTCCTTGTCCTATCACTATTGTTAAGTAATTTCAAAAAGAAAGTAATGGTTTGTAGTGAGGTCTCTAGCGTAGCGAGATCCCGTGTAACAGGGCGATTTATTTACCTGTGACGAAGGCAGACAGGTCGCCGTTCCAGACGCGCAATGTTTATTTTTCATTTTGAACCGTTTGCATTACATGAAATTTCACTCATTGAATTGGCAATGGGCGATATCACCCAGGCCCTTGAAACCGTATCCCAAGGGTTGCGCCTTTCATATCAGATCCGGGATTTATCCGATTTACGTACTGAGTTTGCTTTCAAAGCCTATTGTGAATTCCCGCTGGGCAATATGCCCCGGGCGTATCAGGACTTTGAAATCGCCTTCTGCTATGCGCAAAGGCGCCAAGCCAATCAACAATTCTTATACTCGGGATCGGGAATTTATCAAGCTGAATTCTTCATCCGTCTTGGGGCGTGGAAGTGGTTTGAGGCGGTGAATGCCTGGAATATGGAGATTTGCGAAGAAGAACATTGGAACCAGCATTTGGCTCTTTGCCATCTTCTTCAGAGCTGGTATGAGATATGCCGGAAAAGGTTTCCCCAGGCAAAAGCAGCGTTGACTCAAGCCGAGCGCATCCTGCGTTCATCCGGTTTGGTGGAGTATGCCTGCCGCTTGGACTGGGCATAGGCGCTGCTGGCGGAAGTTCGGGGGGATTATGCAGCGTTTTGGGTGGGGAAACGAGTCAGGAGGGCTAGCTTCCAGTTGGGTGCGATGAAAACGGAAAGCCATGTAGAATCGGGCTGTGTCAAATCTGCCAGCACACCAAAGTGATCCAAAACCCCAACCATAGTCGTTTCTATCTGTGCCTCCTCTCAAAATCCAGTTCCGACTTTGAGAAGTACCCACGTCTCCCTGTACTGACCTGCCACGGCTATCACCTCTAGAAGCAGTACGCTTCAGGAGCAGACAGGTAGTCCGAAAGAACGTGCATCTAGATAAACCCCAGATCTCATGGAAAGGCGCAATTTAACTTGCCTGAGTGGGCCGTTGGCGACTAACCAATCGAGTCACTTCGTCTTCTCGAAGGCCACCTGATGCGGCCCCTTGCCATTCCTCGAAGATCACGCCTGCACCCCACTTCCTGTTGGCTTCTACTTCGCAAAAATCCGTCATGGTGTCAAGGAGAGAATTCTGGTATAAACGAGTGTGGACGGAAAAACTGGAAACGATAAACTCGAAATTCTTGCATTCTCGATAACTTTGATGTTGAATATCAGTCATGCTTCCCTTATAATATTTGACATTGGATTAGTCTGACATATCAACTCACCAAACTTGTACTTCCATAGGAGGTTCTCATGTTCAAACACACTGTTTCACTTCTGGCAGTATTGGTCCTATTTGTTGCCGCTTGCGCCAAAATTGACTATATTGGACAAGCCTATCCGCCTACCACTCATGTTGACCTTTACTTTTCAGAGGACGACGTAAGGGAAGATTATCAGGTGATGGGACATGCTGTTGCACAAGCGGGCGAATTCCTCAGTACAGAGAACTTGCAGAAACAATTAGAAGCGAAGGCACGCGAGAGGGGTGCTGATGGAATGATTATTCACGGATTCGATCGGATACAGACTGGAGAGACAACCACATATAGTGAGGAAACAAAGCGGAGAGGGAAGAAACACAGTACAACCGCTGTCACGACTACGAATACCGAAGAGGAAAGACAGATTAAAGCGATTTTTATCAAGTATAAGAAGAAGATGTAAGGCTTGGTGGATATGCGCTGTATAGTTGGGTCTTTTATTTCACCGACTGCCGCGAGGCAGTCAAAGGAGGATACACGTAGAATGAACACCGCCGAAATTAAATCAATGGCGACAGAGTACATTATGAACACCTACGGCGACCGCTCGCTGGCGTTCGTCCGTGGGGAAGGGGCTTACCTCTGGGATGCGGATGGGAAAAAATACCTCGATTTTCTGGGCGGTTTAGCCGTCAACGGTTTGGGGCATTGCCATCCGAACGTGGTCTCAGCCATCTGTGAGCAAGCGGGAAAACTCCTGCATGTCTCCAATCTTTACTACATCGAACCACAAGCACAGTTAGCGAAACTGCTGATCAACAACTGCGATCTGGATCAGTGCTTTTTCTGCAACAGTGGTGCGGAAGCGAATGAGGCGGGGATTAAGTTAGCGCGGAAGTTCACTAAGGATCAAGGCAACATTGACGCCTACGAGATCATCACGATGGAGAACTCTTTCCATGGGCGGACGATGGCGACAATTACGGCGACAGCCCAAACCAAATATCACGAAGGGTTTGAGCCGATGGTCCCCGGATTCACGTATGTTCCGTATGATGATCTCCCCGCAGTCGAAGCTGCAATCAGCGAAAAGACGTGTGCGATTCTTGTGGAACCGATTCAGTCTGAAGGGGGTGTCAACACACCGAGCAGTGACTATCTCCAGGGATTGCGCGAGCTTTGTGACAGACATAATTTCGTGCTGATTTTTGATGAAGTACAAACAGCAATGGGGCGTCTGGGACCATTTTTCGGGTATCAAAGCTATGGTGTGGTTCCCGACGTTATCACGATGGCAAAGTCGCTTGGTGGGAGCGTGCCAATCGGTGCGATGCTTGCGAAGAAGCATATTGCTGATAGTTTCGTTCCCGGCACCCACGCCGCAACGTTTGGGGGAAATCCGTTGGTGACTGCCGCAGCGTGCGCAACCGTGAAAACAATCCTTGATGAAAATCTCGGCGAAAATGCGCTTAAAATGGGCGAACGTTTGGCGGACAAATTGATGCAACTCAAAGATCAGTACCCAATTAAAGAGGTCCGGGGTAAAGGCTTGTTGCTTGGATTGGTTTTGTCTGTCGATGCCAATGCGCTCGCCGGCAAATGTATCGAAAATGGCTTAATCACGATCTGCACGAACAACTACGTCCTCCGTTTCTTACCGCCGCTCAACATTACCGCGGCACACGTTGACGAAGCAGTTTCAATTGTTGAAAAGTCACTGGCTGAGACAATCTAGGTTTCACCTGTGATGCTTTGCTGACTGTTGGCAACTCAATCCGTTGGTGGCTTCAATCACCACCGGATTGTTTCGTCGAGGAAAGAACTATCATTCACGAGGAGGCAGCACCTATGAAGACAATTACACCAGCAACTTTCATCATAGCTTACCTGACACTGATTTGTGGTTGCCAACAGGCATTCAAAAGTGCCTTCGTCGATGCGGGTGAAATTGACAAACAGCTTGTTAACTATGCACTGCCTGAGAACGGGGCTATGATTTTTGTTTCGCAAGATAATCCCAATCATCCCGCCTCAACCTTGACAGATGGGGTTACGAGTTCTGAAAACTGGGATTCAGGTGAAGGCTGGGAAGTGGACTTTGATGGCGCCTATGAATATGGGGGATACACGGAGGTTGGAGAAAGCGAGCGGCTGGCGGATTTCAGGTTTGGAGAACAAGCAACACGTCAGCGCGCCGATGGGAGTCAGAGCAATTACAAAAGCAGAGGCATTTCTGGTACCGGGTTCCGCGGCGCCACTTCTTCAGCAGTTGGATGGGTTGTTATTGAACTTCCAGAAGAAAAGCTGGTTACCCGCGTTATCGTCCACACCGTTGATTCGGAAAGGTATCCCGCGAGTAAGTATGGCATCAGCGATTTTGTTGTGCAATATTGGACGCCACAAGCGAAAGGATGGAATAATGTCAACCGGCTTGGGAAAAAAGTTGGAGAGCAGCACAATAGCATCCGCAACAACAAGCAAGGACGAGTTGTCGTGCGTTTTAAGCCGGTGCGGACTTCGAGGATTCGTCTGGTCATACGGTTGACAAACGACACCGAGATCTACAACAAAAGGCGTTCCTTTGGTTATGTACGTGGGATGTTCAGCCGCATCAACATCCACAACATGCAGGGAACAATCCGACTCACTGAGATCGAGATTTACGGGCTTGAGAAGAAGCATGAGGTTGCGTCAGTCACATCGAGCCAACCTGAAGCTGACGAACAATTTCTTGATGGGATCTTTGCAGAAACGCACCCCGAGCTCGCATCATCGCCGACTCTTGAAGAGACTCCACCTGCTATGGCGGTTGCGCCTGTCGATTCACGGACGCAAATCGAAAGCGTGATACGTGCTTATGAGTCCGCTTACAGGAATCAAGATCTTTCCGTGTTGATGGTAACCATATCTCCCAACTATTCGAGAGATGGTGAAGATTACGAGCAATTCCGGGGAAAGATGGCAGGGCTATTCCAAAAATATATGCAGATTAATTTTTCGGTGCAACGATTTCGGATTCAACCTGCAACCGGGACAGCAACAGTTGAGGCGGATTATGCCGTTGCCTTGACTTCGGCGGGAAGTTCACCCTCGACGCTTTCAGGCAAGCTGTTTTTTTCACTGATTGAATCGGAAAGCGGCTGGCAGATCACTCGTATTGATACACAAAGGCAATGACATGGATCCTATACATCTTCACTTCACACTTTGTGCTTCACAGCTCCGAAACGCAGTCTTGCTTCGCGGACCTGCCCCGATGCTTCGGAGTTTTACGTTTCATGTCTTGCCAATTGTGCTCTGTTCTCTCGTTGCGCTCAATGGATGTAGCAGCCCGGCTGCCAATTTTCAGTTGTCCCCCGCTGACGCCGAAAAGTTGAATCCAATTCTCGCAGAGCTCCAATTGAGTTATGATCTCATTTCGACCTTAAAAATACTGCAAATGATTGTGACCATTGAGGAACAGGGCAAAAAGGAGGAAGTCCGTGAATCCCTTTGGTACAAAAAATCGGAGACCGATGGCGATCTCTTGCACATTCAGGCATTAGGACCTCTCAATGAGACGCGAGTTGTTTCCATTGCCGCACGAAGGCAGTTTCTGCTCTACCTCGTCAATGAGCAAGAAGTGATCTTTGAACCATTGGAGGATGGGGTGTTACAAGAGATTTTTGGAATAGACTTGCGGGTTTCCGATGTTCGCATCGCGATTTTCGCTAATCCCTTCCTTGATAGGCGTACACACGAATTGTCCCTGGAACACTCCAGCGCAAAGTATGTCGTGACGCGGCCTGGCATCAAAAAGGGACAGATCGAACAGATCACAATCTTCGTGCGTGATTCTGAACCACAGGTCAGCGATTGGAAGGTCCGTGAAAAGAATGGGGCAATCATTCAACAGGTAAAGTTCTCAGATTATCGAGAAGTCGGCGGCATTTCGCGGGCGCATAAAATTGAGATTGAGCGGCCCATTGAAGAGACGCGAGTTGTATTGAAAATTGTAAAACCGGAAATCAATGGCGATATCAGCGATAAAAAGTTCGAGTTCGAGCCATTTTTAACGGAAGCTACAAAGCGCCGATCTTTGAGGAAGTAGCATGGGAAAGTTCGACCTGCGCGTACACGCATACGCGAAGATTAACCTGTATCTTGATGTTATCAGGAAGCGCCCTGATGGGTATCACGAGATCGAAACGATCTTTCATTCAATCGGGCTGCATGACGACGTTATCCTCCGCCGGCGGGCCGATCGACAAATCAAGGTGCACTGTGGTCACCCGCAAGTGGCATGTGATGAGCGCAACCTCGCCTATCGTGCTGCAAAGTTGCTGCTTGACAACATGCCCGAGTTGACTGGGGTTGAGATTACGATTCTGAAACGGATACCGGTTGCAGCGGGACTTGGTGGTGGCAGTGCAGATGCAGCAGCGGTGCTTTGTGGAATGAACGTGCTTTTCGAGTTAGGTCTGACGCAGGCGGATCTGATGCGCCTGGGTGCGCAACTTGGTGCAGATGTACCGTTCTGTATTTTGGGGGGCGCTGCTTTGGGGCGCGGCATCGGTGAAATTTTGACGCCTGCGCCCCCACTGGAGGAAGTATGGCTTTTGCTTGCAAACCCCGGTCTTGAAATCTCCACAGCCTGGGTCTACCAGCAGATCAATTTATCGTTGACTGCGCCAAAAAAAAATGTTACAATTTTGGTTCGCTGCTTGCAGAATGGTGAGTTTTCCAGCCTTGCGTCCCATTTCTATAACGGCTTAGAAGTACCTGTTTTCTCTAAGTACCCTGTTGTCGCTGAACTCAAAACGAAGCTCGCCAGATGCCCTGGCAGTGGTGGGACGCTCATGTCAGGTAGTGGCGCAACGGTGTTTGCATTCATGCGAAGCCAAGCTCAAGCGAACCTCGCTGTCTCGAACTTCAAGAGCGATTTCGCTTTCTGCATTGCAACGCCCACCAGCAACGTAGGATTGCGTATTTCTTAATGGGCGGTCGCCAAGCGGTAAGGCACGGGTCTTTGGCACCCGCATGCGTAGGTTCGAGTCCTACCCGCCCAGTATTTTGTACAAGCCGTAGCTATTATCATAGCTGCGGCTTTCTTTTGTTCGGGAAAAATCGTAAACTTTCAGGAGAATTATCATGCAACTACTTAGATTTGAAGCCCAGAAACGGGAGGTTGCTGGCAAAGGGGCAGCGCGCTCCCTTCGCCGTGCAGGTCACATCCCCGCGGTCCTATATGGTCGCAAAGGCGAGGTTATCTCTCTCCGGATCGATGGCCGAGGATTTCAGCACTTCCTGCGATCACACGGGGAGAATGCTTTTATTGATTTAGAAGTTGTTGATCACGGTGTCGAAACTGTTATGGTTAAAGAAATTCAGAGAGATCCGGCAAGCCATCAACTACTCCATACGGATTTCATGCGGATCTCGATGAAGGAGCCGATTACTTCACTAGTACCTATTGTCCTGGTCGGATCTGCTGCTGGTGTCCAAGAGGGAGGCGTCCTTGAATTCCCGTACCGACAATTAATGATACATTGCCTCCCAACGCTTTTACCCGAAGACATCGAGATTGATATCAGCCAGTTGGAGATTAATGACAGTATTTATGTCAGCGATCTCTCTCTTGCTGAAGACATGGAAGTGATCAGCGATCCTCACACAAGGATCGTCGCCATTAGCCCACCGAAGGTTGAAACGGAGGCGGTGGAAGCCGAGGAAGAAATCGAGGAAGAAGCCGAAACAACCGCTGATGAAGGACCAGAGGTTATCTCTCGGAAAGGTGATGATGAGGAATAATGGCGCGACAATCGCTTCTACTTATTGTGATGTTGTTAGCGGGCTATAGAATGTTCAGTTTTGCGCAGTCATCGTCGATCCGCTTCATTGACGAGGGGGGCAAAGCCCTTGCCCAGGCGGAAGTTGTTGTGCAGAGCGGAGGTCTGTATCTCACAATTGACGCCTTGCGAGGTGCATTCGACCCGGACCTGAAGCAACAGTATAGCGCTCTGACAAAGCGGCTGACTTTAAATCTTAAAGGGAAGCAGATTCGTCTTCGGATTGATAGGCTTTCCGTGACGATCGATCCGGACGAGGGGCGGCTATCGCTGTCTCGTCCCCCGCTTACCATTGAGGGACAACGAATGCTCCCGCTCGAATTTTTTACTGAACTCATCCCCCAGGTCTACGATTTTGAGGTGTTTTATAACCCCGCGTTACAAACGATACACATTAAAGAAAAAACGGCGCCACTTCCCAGCTTTCCTTCCCTTTCGTCTCCGGCGCAACAGGCAGAATTTCTGGTCATTGTTGATCCGGGACACGGCGGCACCGATACGGGTTGCCGAGGAAGTACAGGGGTTCTCGAAAAAGATATCGTCCTCGATCTTGCAAAACAGATTGCGGAGGTTTCTCGCCAGAATCAGATTCGTGTCCTGTTGACGCGGGATGCAGACCTCGATCGAAGACCGACAGAACGAATCGATATTGCGAATCGGAATCAGGGGAAGCTCTTTCTGAGCCTGCACTGTAATGCTTCTTTTTCGATGCAGGCTGAAGGCATCCACCTTTACGTCAACAATCCCCGGGGCGAACTGCAATCAGGAGGCCCATTGATGGACTCTGACGAAACATCGCAGAATAACACAATTATCCAGGCACTCTCCCAGGAAGATTTCCTGATGCAGAGCCGCCAGTTTGCCGCCATTCTCCAAAAGGAATTAGCGTTGCTCTCGCCTTCACTGATTCTTTTTACTGAAGTCCCTTTGGCAACATTGTCAGGCGTCTACATGCCGGCGGTTGTCGTTGAGATTGGCTATTTATCCAACGAGACCGACGAAACGCGTCTCACAGACGCTGACAACGTTGCCTCTATGGCGGCGGCAATATTGCAGGCAATCCAGATATATATTACAGAATCACATCAGGTCGGCGAAGCTGTAAACGGTGAATGATGCAATGGGCGACGATGCAAAATCTAAGCGGATTTGGCGAATTGCTATCTCAGGTGCCGCCATCATAATCGTTGTTTTTGTTTCAGCGATATTAATATCACGTTGTTCTAAACATCCCGATCGAATGCCTCCGCTCCTCCCTTCTTCTGTTGTCACACCTATCGACACCCCACTCGTGCTCCAGAAATGTACGCTTTTTTTCTTTGATATGGATGTGCTCGCGCTTGTTGGTGAAGAAAGAGAGTTGCGCGTATCCCAAGATATTACCGAACGCCTTAAACAGATTATCTCTGAACTTTTCAGTAACTCTACCAGCGGCTTACACAAAACCATCCCTAATGGTACATTTCTTTATGAAGTGTATATTGATGACCAATCAATCGCGTATTTGGACTTCTCACACCATCTCAAAGATGGACATATCGGTGGTACAACTGCCGAAATCCTTACCGTGAAAACCATCCTGCGAACTCTTCAGGCGAATTTTCCTGATCAGATCAAAAAGGTGCAGATCCTCATCGAAGGGCTCGAAGCGGATACGATTGCAGGACACGTCGATATTTCAAAACCGTTAGCCCTTCCACCTGAAGTCGTGAGTGAGGTAGTGGAGGAGCCGGAATGATCAAAAGAGGCAAGAAAGGAGGGATCAAAGGCACAGGACACGAGCAAAAGCGGGAATGGGTCAATAAGTTCATGAGTTCAGTGGTTCATTGATTACACATTACGTTTTATGCATTACGCATTACGCATCACGTTTCACGCAACATGGAATATGTTAAGTGCAGGTACTAACAATGTCTAAGCCAGTAAAATTAATTGTTGGGCTTGGAAATCCTGGCCCACGCTATGAAAACACCAGGCACAACCTCGGATTTTGGGTCGTCAATCAACTTCTCCTGAGATTGCGCTTAGATCGCCTGGAGCACTCGTGCCGGTCGCTTATCGCTCGGACGGAATTGCACGGCTTGGAAACGATCTTTGCCAAACCGATGACCTACATGAACAACAGCGGGCAAGCTGTCAGCCAGCTCGTTCAACGCTTTGACATCACCCTGGGTGATTTATGCGTGGTCTGTGATGACCTGAACCTGGACATCGGTGTACTCCGCGTGCGGCAGGCGGGGAGTAACGGTGGGCATAACGGAATGAGTTCGATTATCCTCCATCTCGGTACACAGGATTTTCCACGTTTGCGCGTAGGAATTGGGAAAGCGGAGGGTGACTGGATGGATTACGTCCTTAGCGAATTTTCCACCGCCGATCGGGAGGAAATCGATTGGGTAGTTCAATTCGCCGCTGACGCGGTTGAGACATTCGTGACAGATGGCGTCCAGGCGGCTATGAACCGGTTTAATGGACGGGTCGAACCGAGGCGTGATTCCTGAACGTAACAAACGAATGTAAGCGTGGAACTAAGGGTTGTCGTGCATCTGTGAAATCGAAGATCGAAGAATACCAGTAATTTCGGATAAAACCTCTAAAGGCATGCCTGTCGCATCAACCTTTTTGATCAGGTGTGGCGAGTAATGGGATAAGGTTGGGGCAGTTTGGGCTTCATATTCCTCAAAACGCCGCCTGATGACCTCTTCATTAGCATCATCAAGCCGATTTTCATGCAGCGCCCGTTGCTTCATACGCCGAACTAGCACCTCGGTGTCCTGGCATTGTAGATAGATGATCTGAAGGACATTGATATAATCCTCCATCGCCTGCGCCTGTGGCAGGTTGCGTGGAATACCATCCGAAACTAGATAATCTGTCTCCGGGTGAAACTGCTCGCCTTGTATCAGCTTATCAATATGGTCATACCATAATTGAATCGCCAGATCGTCAGGAACAAACTTGCCTTTGCTGGAATATGCTAGGAAGATCCTCCCGAGCTTGCTATTGGGGACGAGTCTGCGAAATACCTCTCCACAAGCGATATGCACAAACCCTGGAATCTGGTTGAGAATTTTGCCCTGAGTTCCTTTTCCCGTGCCCGGGGCACCAAAGATTAAAAATGTTCGATACCTGGTTGCGGGCTGCATCAATTCCAACTCCCTTTCCTTCGCTTTGGCTGATCAATCGATTGATTCCACCCATTTGTTCGGCGCCATATCGATTTCGTATTCAGCAAAGACGCGATTAATTTCGGCCTTCACATCATCTGTCAGCTTCCAGCCAACAGCACCCATGTTGTCTTCAACTTCGGAAACGTGCCTTGCCCCGACGAGCGAGATGCTGACCGCCGGCTGGGAAAAAACCCAATTGAGTGCAAGATGGGGAAGCTTTTTGCCGAGCCGTTCTGCAATCGTCTTGAGTTCATTAACCGCCTGAACGTTACGTTTGAAAACCTCTGGCATAAATAACTTCAGCGACATATTGGTGCCACCTTTGCGCCGCCAATCATCTTCCTCAAAGGTCGTTTCCTCTGTAAACGCTCCCGACAGCAAGCCGAAGGCAAGCGAACCATACGTCATGACACCAATCCGTTGCTCCTGGCCATAAGGGAAGATCCATTTCGCCATGCGTCGATCAAAAAGATGGCAGCCGTACTGTAAAACATCGACACGCCGTGTTTCCATGCACGTCTTGATTTCGTCTAGCGTGAAATTGGATAGGCCGACATATCGACCTTTCCCTGCTGCACAATCTCCTCCAGCGCCCGTATTGTCTCATCAAACGGCGTTGCGCGATCGGGCCAATGAACCAGATACACATCGACATAATCGGTGTTAAGCGCTTTCAAGTTGCGATCGATGGTGGCATACACCATTGAGCGGCGGCTATCCCTCTCCTTCGGGCGATCGTTTTTGTAGTGTATGCCAAATTTCGTGACGACGATGACATCTTTACGTCGGTTTCCCAACGCTTTCGCTAACAGTCTCTCAGACCTACCCATCCCATAGGCTTCAGCGGTATCAAAGCAGTTGATTCCGAGCTCGATGGCGCGATGGATCGCCGCAATCACCTCTGATTCCTCGATTGCACCGTAACCGCTACCCATCTCCCAGCAGCCAAACCCAATCGCTGAAACCTGCAGCCCTGTCTGCCCAAATGGTCGATATTCCACGATTTACCTCCAGTTTTTAACCTTTCTGAACTTCGGGAGCGCCTGACCGTAAATCCATTTCCGACCTCATCATTGTATTATGTTCTGCCGCAATTGTCAAGGATAGAAAGACTTAGAAAGTGTAGATCTGGTTTGTGCTTCAAAGTTGATGTTGCGCAGGGTATCGAGAAGGATCCTGAATATCGGAAAAAGAAAAGCCCCGCACTCAATGTTGAGATGCAGGGCCTTTCTTTATAGTTTAGGCAATCTCTATTGCTGTCCCTCAAGTATCTCCTCAATGTAACGGTTTACCACCGCTATCATGATGTCTAAGGATACGCCATTCTCTCTCGCTTTGTTGAACAAATACTCAGTGTCGAGTCTTAGTATAACAAGGTTGGCATCAAAATCTGGCTCGGCTTGGTATATCCCTTCAATCTTGTCTGTCAGTTCGGTGTCCAGAAGATTTCTGCCTTCTTCAGTCAACACTTTCTTACCAGCCGTGGGCGCCAAATAACGAGGTATGGAATTAACAACTACACTCTGGATTCGTCTCAAGTAGGACGGCCACACCGGATCGTCCAGATTGACTAACACCCTGGTATTTTCCGCGGTCTCCAACAAGTTCTTAAGAGTAAGATTTATCTGTTCATCACGACTCTCTAAACGTTCGAGCGTTGTCGAAGCATTAATCAAACTGACAAACCCTATAATGAGAGAAATTGTTTCTTACCCCACATTTTTTACACTTTGCACACCGGACAGACATATTACACTTTTGCTTTTAGCTTGTCAAGAACTTTTCCAAAATCTGACACATGATTGTGCAAGACGTATTTTCGACCACTACAATTTTTCAAAGTCACAATATAAACCGAACTTCCAAAAGCAGCAGCCGCCCACAAAACTCGCCTATAAACACCGTCAACATGGCAATATAGAGAAATCCTGTCGCGGCGCGTGTTGCACCGACGACATCCCTCCGGGTTGACTTATCGCGCAGGCAGTCCCAAATAATAATGTACATCACAACCGATCCGCCAAACCCAAGGAGAATCCGCAGCGAGAACGCGAGTTGATGGAAAAAGTTCAAGGGATTCGCATCGGCTGCTTGCCATCGAAGAAACACATTCAGTACGAAAAACGAGATCGACAAAACCAGCGAAACCAGAAAAATTTGATTGAATCTCTTGAGGTGGATGATAGGCAGGCGTGGAGTCACAAGATACCAGTGACCGAACCACATGCCGCTGTTCACCGCACCCAATAAAACAGCAGAAACGAGGAATTGCGCGGGTAACAAAAAGCCTTCCGCAGGAAGGTCAATCAACGCTAGGTAGGATCTCGCGCTGTACACGATCCAAACGAAGCCATAGACTGAACCCACAATTAGGAGGGTACGGTTAATGATAGGCGGTTTCAGCCACAAACTCACCGTGTAGAAAAGGAGAAGTAAAAAGAAAACGAGAGCGAAAACAGAATCTTGCCCCTGCCATGCGGAGAAAAAACTCCCGACATTGACTGTATGGTGGTTGATTGCCAAGTTGGCGCAGCGTGCTAACGCGACGATAAGCAGGTAGATTGCCCCCATGAGCCTGTAAAACCCGCGTCCTACCAAGCTCGTGGGTATGATGAGCAGCAGCGCAAGACCGCCGACCGCTAATTGGCTGAAAACGAGATAAAAGATGAGAACCATACGAGTTAAGACGCTCCGTACCAAAAGAAAAACCCATCACAGTCGAGAGACTGCAATGGGTTTTGCGTTTATCTGGAGAAGTTTGAGGTTAGAGAATCTCTACAACAGCATTAACGGCTTCCAACTGTTCCTTAATCTTCTCAGCTTCCTCTTTGGTGATACCTTCCTTGATAACATTTGGAGTAGCTTCCACAGCCTCTTTAGCTTCTTTAAGTCCGAGTCCAGTGACTGCGCGCACCTCTTTAATCACGGGAATTTTATTGGGTCCAATTTCCTTCAGTTGGACATCAAACTCAGTCTGCTCCTCTTCTTCAGGCGCAGCTTCCTCAGCGGTGCCTTCTGCTGTTGCTCCTAGCATCATACCGGGACCAGGCATCACCATTGGTGCAGCAGCGGCGCTCACACCAAACTTATCTTCAAGCGCTTTCACCAACTCAGAAAGCTCTAAAACTGTCATACCACTGATCTCATCAATCAGCTTTTCAACATCAGTCATTGTTCTATTCCTTTCTTATCTTAAGAAAAATAAGTCTATCAGCATTCAGCTTTCAGCCGATTACTGACAACTTTGCTTAAAAGTTAGGCTTGTTCAGCCTCTTTTTTCTGATCGGCAATCGCCTGTAATACCGTCGTAATTTGACGGAGTGAACCATTCAAAACATTGACAAGTCCAGTTAATGGTGAACCTTGATGTAAAACGTTGACCAGGCCGGAAATCGGGGCTTTTAGGCCGCCAACGGCAAAAGCAATCAGTTCTTCCCTTGATGGCATATTGATCAGCTCATCAACGCTAGCCGCGTTGATGACCCTTTTACCAAGTATTCCACCCTTAACTTTTAAATTTTCATGCTTATCGCTGAATGCTTTTAACATCTTTGCGGATGAAGCCGGATCACTACTCAATGCAACGGCTGTTGTTCCGTGAAGGTAAGGCTCTAAGCCTTCAATCTCCAGTTCCTGGGCGACAACATTTATGAGTTTGTTCTTGTAAACTTTATATTGGATCTCTGCTTCACGCAATTGATTCCGTAACTCGCTCATCTCCGCAACACTCAGTCCTTGATATTCTGTCAGGATAATGACTTCCGAGTTTTGGAAATTTTCTCGAATGTTTTCCGTCTGTTGGATGTTTTTCTGGTTAGGCATTTGATACCCCGTCTCTTCAGTAATACCGTTTCTGAATGAAAATGTCTCATTATAGTGGAAGGAAGGGAAGAAGGGAAGGATGGGTTTGCTTCCCTTCTTCCCTTCCTTCCGAAACTAATGCGGAGTTATTATTCAGAATTGGTATAAGTTAGATCATCGGCGGTTAGACGCCAAAAAAAAACCTCCAAACCGAATTGGAGGCTTCACTTCCGAACTTCCTTAAATAACGACCGGCTTCCGTGAATTCCACGTCGCACATGGTTGTTGTACGGCGCACAAATAGAACCGGTACAGTTCGACGTTGCGAAAGGAGAGGCAAATTTGAAGTGCCCCGCTTCCGCGGTTCTTTCATCGTATGAACTGTGGTAATAGAAAATCGGATATGCCTCGGTAGGCTGAATATTTCATTTAAACAAAATTGCACCTACTGTCTACGACGACTAAAATATGTTCAATTTATACACACATTCACTTCTGGATTAGCCAAATTGCTGGGGCTCCAGGCGAATTCCAACACCCATCGTTGACGATACTGCAACACTCTTCAAATACCTTCCTTTGATGGAAGCCGGCCGGGCTTGCGTCAAAGCCTCCATTATCACCTGGATGTTCTCTTTAATTTGATTATCATCAAATGAGACTTTGCCGACAGGAATATGAATAACTCCCGACTGCTTCTCGGCACGGTACTCAATCTGACCGGCTTTAATACTGCGGACCGTTTCCGCCACATCCATTGTGACAGTCCCGGCTTTTGCATTGGGCATTAAGCCTCTCGGTCCGAGAATGCGCCCCAACTTCGGCATGATGGTCCGCATCAAATCAGGGGTTGCAACAGTTGCGTCAAAATCCAGCCAGCCATCAACAATCTTGTCGACGAGCTCATCAACTCCGACCTCATCAGCTCCAGCTTCTTCCGCTGCACGTGCTTTATCTCCCTGAGCGAAGACAATCACACGCATCTCCTTACCTGTGCCGTGAGGTAAGGAAATCGTTCCGCGAATATTCTGATCCGCGTGACGGGGATCGACACCAAGATGTACAGCCAAATCTACTGTTTCATTGAATTTTACTGACGAACCCTTTTTCAAAAACTGTACGCCTTCATCCAAATCGTAAAGCTTAAAACGATCGACAAGCTTTGCAGCCTCGCGGTATTTCTTTCCATTTTTTTTCATTTTCTTAACATGAGCCTCCTCTTGAGTGACTATCCACTGATAGTGATGCCCATACTCCGTGCAGTTCCGGCAACCATCCGCATCGCAGATTCCAGGCTCGTTGTATTGAGGTCCGGCAGCTTCGCCTGAGCGACTTCTTTAATCTGCTCCTCCGTTAAGGAGGCGACCTTATTTCGATTGGGCTCGCCAGATCCCTTTGCAAGCTTCGCCACCTGCTTCAACAACACCGCTGTCGGTGGCGATTTGACATCAAATGTGAACGACCGATCTGCGTAACAGGTGACAACGGTTGTCACCACCAATCCCTGTTGGTCCTGAGTTCGAGCGTTAAAAGACTTGATGAATTCTGGGATATTAATCATATAGGGGGCAAGGCTTGGACCAACAGGTGGATTTGGCGTTGCCTGCCCGGATACCAGTTGAAGTTTCACAACCCCGGCAACCTTTTTAGCCATCTATATCTCCTTAAAATGAAGTGAATCTGCCTTTCTGAACCTTTGCTTTGCTTCAGACTAAATCTTTTCCACTTGGAAATACTCAAGTTCAATTGGCGTAGATCTCCCAAAAATAGAAATGGTCAGATGTAATCGCTGTTTATCTTCGTCAATGCCGTTAATCTCGGCAGGAAACTCATTAAATGGGCCATCAATCACCCGTACCTTATCTCCGATTGCAAAATCTATCGTTAGAGGCACCTTCTTCTTCTCCTCACCCGTTGAAAGATTCAGGATATTCTGAACATCTTCTTCGCCGAGGGGAGCAACGACATCCATAACACTGGGGGTATCCTGGATGAGATACCAGCTTTTCTGACTCGCCTCATCTGAGGCATCAGCGCGAAGTTCGTGTGCGGTTTGAACGAGGATGTATCCCGGGTAGGATGGGCGTTCAAATGTCCGCTTTTTGCCATTTTTGATTTCAACAATCTCTTTGATCGGAACAACGACCTGGAGGACCTCCTCCTCTAACCGCATTGCTCGCACCCGCTGCTCCAGGTTCACTTTTACCTTCTTTTCATGCCCAGAATAGATATGGAGAATATACCAGAAACCGTCCATAAATTCCCCCAAATTTCAGATAAGTTGGCGCTAAAATACGAATTAGCCTGTCCGAATAAATAAACTGCGTAAAAAAGCCAGCCCGAAACCTTTAATTGGGTAGCCAAGGACAAAATGAGAAAAAAGGACAATTATTAATGGAATCAGCGCGATTGGAATTGCGATTTTCCATTTTGGCGTAAACCGCTTTGCGATCAAGGGCACACACACAACGATGCCAACGAGCAAGATTATTCCATGTATAGAGACCCAGCCGGGATATACTGTGTTTCCGTCAACAAGCCAGAGGAAAATCCCCAGGATTGCACATGCCACAATCACGACAAGTGTATTGCCCTGGACATCCTTCCGTTTTGGCTTGGACACCTTGCCCCATTCAAGCTGAATGTCTCGAAGGAATTTTTTAATACGTGCTATCATAGGTCATTGAAAATAAAAAAGGCAGGCCAGGAGGGATTCGAACCCCCAACATTCGGTTTTGGAGACCGACGCTCTAGCCGTTAGAGCTACTGGCCTGCAAGAAAAAATTCATTGAAACGCTATCGGATTTCTTTGTGGAGTGTGTGCTTACGGCAATGACGACAATATTTCTTCAGCTCATAACGCCCTTGCTGCGTTCTTCTATTTCTTGTCGTGATATAATTCCGCTGTTTGCAGTCATCACACGCCAACGTCACCGCATCTCTCGGCATAATATCCACTCAAACAATCTGGTTTCACTTCAAACGAATCAAAAACGAGATGGAGCCGACGACCGGGCTTGAACCGGTGACCTCGTCCTTACCAAGGACGCACTCTACCTGCTGAGCTACGTCGGCATAACCGTCGGCCGCAAAGTTGAAACCCAAACCATTAGGCGGGAGACGGGACTTGAACCCGCGACAATTGGCTTGGAAGGCCAATGCTCTACCAACTGAGCTACTCCCGCGTTTTACCATGCAGCCAGTCAACCGAATGATGGGGGGAGAAGGATTCGAACCTCCGCAGGCAGAGCCAACAGATTTACAGTCTGCTCCCGTTGACCGCTTGGGTATCCCCCCACTTTGTGGGCGATGCGGAAGCTGGCGAGAGGACTTGAACCCCCGACTAAGTGATTACAAATCACTCGCTCTACCAACTGAGCTACGCCAGCAAACGCAGAGGTGAATTATACATGCCAGCCCTTAATTTGTCAAGCAGAAATTTACAATCGTAGAAATTCTCCATGACGGAGGCGAGCATGCCAAGATGAACGTCTTCCGCATAACGACAGATACCCCTAAAATTTCTGCATTGACACCGATCAAATTTCCGCTTGACTTGGGGTGTTTATACGGCATATAATTCGTAAAGTACGAAATGCACTGCAACAGACTGAGATGGTAGCACCCACGGATGCGATTGTCCAGCAAACAAGGAGGCGATATGAACAACGCATCTTGTCCCCTGCGTGTCGGGGTCGTCGGCTGCGGCTCTTTTGGACGCAACGCCTACGCGCGCAATGTCGTTGATAGTCCCGACACCTATCTCATTGCCCTGTGCGATGTGGACCGAGAGCGTGCCGAAGCGGTGGGTCGCGAATTCTTCGATGATCAAAATCTCAAACCGTGCCCGACAATTTACACAGATTATAAAGAGATGATTAATCAACAATCTCTTGATGTTGTCATGGTCGGCACGATGGCAGATGTTCGTCCGCGTGTGACTGTCGCTGCGCTTCACAGTGGTGCCCACGTCCTGGCTGCCAAACCGATGGCACCATCTCTGGCTGAAGCCGAAGAAATGCTTCAGGCGGCGGAGCGAACAGATCGAATTCTGATGGTTGGCTACAACTTCCGCTTCCGTGAGGATGCTCAGGCTGTGCACCGCTTTATCCGCAGCGGTGGGGTGGGGACGCCACGCTTTGGACGCGCCTGGATTCACGTGGGCGGTGTTCCGGTATGGGGCCCACACTACATCAAGTCTCGGTCAGGGGGCGGCTCGCTCGCTAGTACCGGGGTTCATACGCTTGATCTGGGTGTCTGGTTCCTCGGCAATCCACCCCTTCTCTCTGTAGAAGGGCAAGCGAGTTCACGTTTTGCCGACCTCCCCTCCCTGCCCACTGAATTGGAAGCCGTTCGAGACGCCTACGATGCCGAGGATCTTGTGACTGGCTACATCCGCTTTGCCGACGATGTGACTTTGTCGGTTGAGAGCATGTGGCTGGCGCCCCTTCAGATCAGCGATAATGGCATTGATGTGTGGGGGACCATGGGCTACGCTTCGTTGTCGCCGTTGCGGTTGTTGACCTGGGAGGATGGCGATTATGTTGATTAGACAGAAAAAGTGGCGCCTGGCCTCGCCGGTTCATTCCGCGATGATGCACGGCGGCGCACACGGCAAGAGGTGCTCCACTTTATCGATTGCGTCCTTGGCCGGGGGGCGCCCATGATCACGCCGCAGGAGATGTGGACAGATTAGGCAATTATTGATGGCATTTATGGCAGGGGGCGAAAGTTTTGGTAGCACTCCACTAAAAATGGAAAAGGGAGAGATTTTTGTCAATTGGTTAGGATAGCCCAAATGAGAATTCAAGAAATGTTTGAACTGCATGGTCATGTCGCAATTGTTACTGGTGGTGGGACTCACCTCGGGCGGGCGATGGCGACCACGCTCGGCGAATTGGGGACTGACGTTATCATTGCCAGTCGCCGCAAATCCCTGTGTGGACAAGTTGCAGCTAAGATGCGGGAAGCAGGCATCAAATGTAGGGGCTTCGGTTGTGACGTAACCGACGAAGAGCAGGTCAACGCCCTGGTGGAGAGCACCGTCAAGATGCACGGGCAGTTGGACATCATGGTGTGCAACGCAGGTGGCTCTGCGACGACGACTTACCTTCCCACCGCCTCGGTTGACGAGTTCATGCGCACATGGGAGATGAATGTCAAGAGCACCTATATGTGCGCGCAAGCCGCAGCCCGCGTGATGATTCCCCGACGCAGCGGCAAGATAATCACCCTCGGTTCCATCCACGGCTTCCTGACCGCTGACAAGCGCCTTTATAAGGATCTGAATTTCCACCGTTCGGGTCCCCCGTACCAGGCCGCGAAGGGCGGGATAGTGAACTTGACGCGGGCGCTGGCAGCCGAGCTTGGCGAGTATGGCATCACCGTCAACTGTATCAGCCCGGGACAAATTCCGAAATCAACGACAGATCCGGAAATGGCGGAACGTTGCCGTCTGAGTAACCCGCTTGAACGAACAGGAACAGCAGATGACATCAAGGGTGCCATCGCCCTCCTGGCATCTCGCGCCGGAGACTGGATCACCGGACACAACTTGGTGGTAGATGGCGGCTGGAGTATCTGGTGAGCACCAGGGCGGGTAAGCGGATGGACCTCTGGGGAATAAGACAACATATCGATTTTTATAGGGTTTGGAGACCTCAGACCTGACAGATTTCAAAAAATTGTCGGGTCTACCACCCCTATATGTACAGACTTATGAAATGCACTACTGAGGAGCAAAATATGAAAATTAGTCAAGACGCTTACAATCATTACTGGAAAAAAGGCTGGGTCGTTATTGAAGGGGTTTATGGCACCGAAGAAGTCGATCGGATTGCACAGATCGCGATTGAGGTGAGCGATGCAGAAATGAAGGGGGATAGGCCAAGTTGCGCGGTTGATCGAGCAGAGGACGGCACAATCGGGCCGCGGAAAATCGATCGCCCTTTCTTTAAGGCACGTGCTTTTCAATCTTTCGTGCTCGACCTCCGTTTGTTGCGCATCATCGCTGATTTCACTGGTGTGAAGCCGCTGCTGGTCGGCGATCAGATTTTTATGAAACCGCCGCACTTCGGCAGCGCCAAGCCATATCACCAGGACAACTATTACTTCAAATGCGAGCCGGCTGACCACGTAATCACTGCGTGGATTGCAATGGACGATGTAGACGAGGCCAATGGTTGCCTCCGCTATATCGAAGGGTCACACAAGGGCCCGGTCGTGCCACACGAAACGCCAGACCCCGACGAGCCATACAACCTTGTGCCTCCACCCGAACTCATTGATTTATCGAAAGAAGCATTGGCACAGGTAAACAAGGGGGGCGTCGTCTTTCACCACAGCAAAGCGTTGCATACGTCACATCGTAACGAATCAGACCGTTGGCGGCGGGGTTACGCTACGCATTGGGCTAGCTCCCAAACCACGTCGGAAAACGATACCATCAAGAACGCTTACTTTAACCACGACGATTTTCCGGCGAGCATTTAGCAATTCATTACAGGGGGTCAGCTATGTATCGAACGATTGCTCACCAGATTTTCAATGGGCTTACGTAGAAGCATGAGGCGTCCATTTTTCTACGTTGATATACCAATTTCCTAGAAATCGGAGGCAAAACTGTGGACAAAAGATATCTGATTCGAGATGCAAGCCAAATCCCGAGCCCGTCGCTGGTTGTCTATTTGGACCTGGTTCAAAAGAACATTGAGCGGATGATTGCCCTCGCGGACGGTGATATGTCGAAACTGCGCCCGCATGTGAAAACGCACAAAACCGCCGAGATTATCGGCCTGGAGCAGGAAGCCGGCATCACAAAACACAAGTGCGCGACATTGCGCGAAGCCAAAATGATAGCCGAAACGGGTGCAACGGACATCCTGATCGCCTATCAGATGGTCGGTCCCAACCTTGATCGGTTGGTCGAACTCAAACGGCGTTTCCCCGATGTCGATTTCAAGGTCATCGTCGATCACCCGGACAGTGTAGAGTGGCTTTCGCAGGCGATGGCGAAAAACGGCATGACTATCAAGACGATGCTAGACCTTGACGCGGGGATGCACCGCACGGGAATTGCCCCTGGCGATGCCGCCGTTGATTTATACGCGCAAATAGATCACGCCGAAGGTTTGGTTCCATGGGGGCTGCACGTCTACGATGGGCATATCCACGACGAGGATTTAGAAGAGCGTCGGAAATCTTGCGATCAGAGTCTGACGCTTGTTGCGGAGTTGAAGGAACGATTGGCAGCCAAAGGGCTTGATGTGCCATTGGTGGTGATGGGTGCGACGCCGACGTTCCCAATTTATGCGAAAACGCCGGACGTTGAAGCCTCGCCAGGAACTTTTATCTTCTTCGATTTTGGGTATTCAACCCGCTATCCCGACCTCGGATTTACGCACGCCGCGCTGCTCTTGACCCGCGTTATCAGTATGCCAACGGCGGATCAGATTACCTTAGATCTCGGGTACAAAGCCATCGCTGCAGACCCACAGGGCGTACGGGGTAGGGTTTTGAGCATTGAAGGGGCGGAGGTTGACCACCAAAATGAGGAACACTGGATTGTGAAAATCCCCAAAGGCACAGAAGTCAAACTGGGACAGGAGGTCTACGTGTGTCCAACCCACGTCTGTCCGTCCGTTGCCTTACATCATTCATATTACATTATTGACCGGGATGGTGATTGTATCGACACCTGGCGAGTCACTGCGCGAAACCGCGATCTTGATGCGTGATGCGCGGATAAAGAAATACGCCCCCGCAAAGCAGCGTCCGATGGAAGTCGGCGACAAGCGATTCAACGTACCGAAGACTGTATCCACCTGCCTCATCGGACCTGACCCATTCGAGATACCGCTGTGTCGCTTCGGGGAAGGTTGGGTAGTAAGTAGACTTCGTTTTACCCTTCTCCGGCATGCGCACGTTCTCCTGTGTCAGCACATACGCCCCAATCGATGGATCGAGCGTGAATATGTGGACACTGTCCCCGGATGTATAGACCATGGCTGTGCTGCTGGATTGTCACGGGTGATACATTTGCCGTGGTGTATGCTCCTTTCGCAAATTTCATAACGTTTTGCCACTTGCCCCCCGAAACTTCAGAGACAATAAAACAAGGATGATCGAGTTAAACAGAAGCAAGGTTGAGATGGCGTTAATCTCCGGTGTGATGCCAAATTTCAGCATGGAATAGACCCGCACAGGCAATGTCGTATACCCAACGCCCGCGGTGAAGAACGTAATCACAAAATCGTCAATCGAAAGCGTAAATGCTAACAACGCACCGCCAATCACGCCCGGTGCGATCAATGGCAAGGTAATCTGCCAGAACGTCCGCCATCTGTTTGCGCCGAGATCTAAGGCGGATTCCTCCAAAGATTGATCGAACCCTCTGAGTCTTGCGCGGACAACGATGGTGACATAAGAGATATTGAACGCAACATGGGCAATGATAATTGACACGATACCGAGTGGAAGACGCACCCGGTTGTAGAACATTAAGAGCGCGATTGCCATCACGATGTCCGGGACAATTATCGGGAGATAAACGACCCTTGCGAAGATCAGGCTTAACAGAAAGCGGTATCTTTCAATCGCTAGTGCCGCCATCGTGCCGATGATTGCTGCGACGATGGTTGAACTCCCTGCAACAATAATGCTCGTGAGACAGGCGTCCCATAGATCTCGGTTCTGAAACAACTTCCCATACCAACTTAGCGTGAAGCCTCCCCAAACAGCGGTTTGCTGAGAGGCGTTGAATGAGAAAACGATCAGCGTCAAGATCGGGGCGTAAAGAAACAGGAAGATCAATAAGGTGTTGAGTTCGAGTAGTCGTTTCATAATGCGTGAAACGTAATGCGTGTTGCGTGTTGTCGAACCTCTGAACTAATGAACCTCTGAACCCATTTCCGCATTCCCTCGTTTCCCCCATATCTTCTTCCCCTCCTCCTACATTTCCTCCTCCCCCTGCAAGATACGGAAGTAGATCACTGTTGCGACAAGGACGATGCCCATCAGCAGAAAAGAGAGCGCGGAGCCAAAGGGCCAATCGCGTGCCGTTTTGAATTGGCGCTCGACCACATTGCCGATGTAATCGACCTTTCCGCCACCGAGAAGATCCGGTGTGATGAATGCGCCAACTGTCGGGATGAAAACTAACACCGAGCCCGCGGCGATACCAGGGAAGCTTAAAGGCAGCGTTATATTCAGGAACGCCTTCCAGTGGCTCGCCCCGAGATCTTTTGCCGCATCAATCAGCGAGGAGTCTAGCTTTTCCAGTGAGGCATACAACGGCAAGATCATAAACGGCAGATAGCCGTAAATCAGCCCAATCTGAACTGCGGTCGGGGTGTTCAGAAGTTCGATTGGCGGAGCATTTGGCAAGAACCACGCCAAGATGGTATTCAACACCCCTTCTGTCCGCAAGATCAAGATCCAAGCGTAAGTCCGAATGAGGAAATTCGTCCAAAACGGGATGACAACCAGCAACAACAGAAGGTTGCGCCACCGATATTGATGTCGCACGAGGTAGTAGGCAAATGGATAGCCAATCAGCAGGCAGACCGCTGTTGAGATCATGCCTGTCGAGATTGATCTCCAGAGAATGCTGAGGTAGAGCGGATCGAGTAACCGCTGATAATTTTGCAGCGTAAAAAACCACCGAACCCCACCGTAAGTGCCGCGCTGTGCAAAACTATAGACGAAAATAGATCCAATCGGGATGAGAAAAAAACATGTTAACCAAAAGAGAGCTGGGAAAAGAAGGATGACACCTTGAAGGTTGGAATGTTCTCGGAAGGATTGGAGGAGTTTGGAAATGTAGTTCATTTCGGTAATTAATCATAGTGACGGCTTCAATCATTCCCAAACAACGACTAATACCGCTACCGCTTTAGGAATTCTCTTTCCCATACATAGACACCGTTGCGCGAGGAGCATAGACCTAATAGGTTTCCAAAACCTGTCAGGTCTGAAGGATAAGATGAGAAATTTAAAACCGAAATTGGTGTAAGGTCGTCACGGAGTATACCCGAATTTTTGAACTCCATAAGAAATCGGTGTCTTCTAACCAAGCGCTTCGGCAACTGCTTCTGGCAGCGTGACGGTATTTGGATCGACATCGATTGGATATTCGGTGCCATAAGCGGCAACAAGCTCATCAAAGGAGGTGTTATCCACACGCCCAAGTTCTTCGCCAGGACGATTGAGAAAAACACCCTGGCAGCTGTCACAACTCATGAGATCTACATCCGATCGTTCAATCGGGAATTGTGTAAGTGGATTATTACAATCTGGGCAAGGTAGCATAGATTCAATCCTTTCGGGTAGGGGTTTGGTGAAATGTGTAACCGTAAGACGTAATACAGGGTTCACGATGCAAGATTCAGAGACATCTTGGTATTCTGAATCGCTGTATCCTTGTTTAATCAGCGGCAGTGGCAAGTTCTTCAGGGTGATCCATTTCGCAGAATTCAACGTAATCACTAATCAGTTCAGTGATCGTCGGATTCTCGCCGCAGATGGGGCAGTGCTGATCGCGATTGACTTTCAACTCACGGAACTTCATGCCGAGCGCGTCGTACATCAGCAAGCGACCGATGAGCGGTTTGCCGATTCCGAGCAACACCTTGACAGCTTCAGTCGCCATCACGAGACCAACTATGCCTGGGAGCACGCCCAGGACGCCGGCCTCATTTCAGCCGGGCACCATGCCCGGAGGCGGTGGCGTTGGATACATGCACCGATAGCACGGACCTTCGCGTGGTTTAAAAACGGTCGCCTGTCCTTCAAACTGGAAGATACTACCGTGTACGATAGTCTTATTCGTCAGCACCGCAGCATCATTGACTAGATAGCGCGTTGCGAAGTTATCGCAGCCATCCACGATCAGGTCATACGCATTAAAGAGATCTGTGACGTTGTCTTCTGACAAGCGGTCATAATACGGAATTACCTCAACATCAGGGTTTAAGGCCTTGATTGTTTCAGTTGCAGACTCAACCTTCGGCTTACCGATGGTTTCGGTACGATGGAGCACCTGACGCTGCAGGTTATTGAGTTCAACGACGTCCGAATCAATGACGCCGAGTGTGCCAACGCCGGTAGCCGCAAGGTAGAGGCCCGCCGGTGAGCCTAAACCACCTGCTCCCACGAGTAACACCTTGGCATCAAGTAGTGCTGCCTGTCCTTTTTCTCCGATTTCGTGCAGCATGAAGTGACGGCTATACCGCTCCAACTGGTCAGGGGTCATCTGTCTATCTTTTGCCGTTGAATATCCGGCAGCCCCCCAGTCTCTATAGCCGCCAGCCATCGATGTGGTATCTGTGTACCCCATTTCCCTCAGAGCTTTGGCGGCAAGCAGCGATCTTGCTCCTGCGGCGCAGTGAATGACGATCTGTTTGTTTCGGTCCGACACATAATCTTCAATATCGAACTCAAGCATACCCCGCGTGATATGAACGGCGCCGGGAATGTATCCTGCGCGATACTCATCTTCATCGCGAACATCAAGCAGCACAAAATCTTCGTGATTATCCTGCTTCTTTTTAACTTCCTCAATCGTAACTTCCGAGATTTCCTTTCTGACTTCTTCAAGAATTTCTCTGGATGATTTCATGTTCTCCTCCGAGCCTCCCGTTCAGTTGACGTCGGGATAAGATTCTTTCAATGTAAAACTCAATCGCTTCCGGCGTAAATCGCCATCTCGTCGAAAAGGCGGCGTTTTTGCAACTTTCATTATATCACAAGGGGATGGGGCTGTCAAAACTAAATTGAAATGGATATTCCTCTGGAAAATAAATCCTGTAATGTTGTTCTCTTTCGAGCCGAGGGCTTCATGCCGGCCGAGATTGGGACGTTCCCAGTGGATGCCGTCCTCGGAGATGGCAAGACACTGAACATGCTCCTTTCCCGGGGCGTAGAAACCCACCATGTACCAGGCTTTGAATATGCCCTCCTCTTCGTCGCAGATGACCGACGCGGTCATACCGCCGTGTCGCTCCCAGGGCGCCTCTTGTTTGATAACCGGATGCGCCCCGTTTTATGACAGCATGCGCTCGACTGTTTTTAACTCAGCCGCAGTGTATGGTTGTTGGAACGCGCTATCCGTCGGTTCTCCATCTCGCATCAACACCGGCGATGGATTCGGAAGTTCCCAGTCGCCCAGTTCCTCTCGGTGGACAAAGGCGCCGTCTCGCTCCAGAATCGAATAGAACGGCAGGAGAAACATCGTCAATTTTTCCATCAGTTCATCACCGGTCTCCGGCGATTCTCCCGTTTCAAACATCTCCTGAATCACGAGCTGCAAGGCGTTCCATGTGTTGTAACGAAAATACCCCGGACGCCCCGGTATCTTGCCTTCCGCATCACCCTGATGGTCGCCGAAAATACGCATATACGCCTGTCCATCCGCTCCGCTGACCAATTGCAATGAACCATAGTACGGATGGCTCGGATGGTCATGCTCATAGATTACAAGGCCATTTGGCCTTCGCCAATTCACGGTGTGATATGCCGCGCCTGTCATCTTGCCCCGACCTTTTTTGATTTCGTCCCGCAATACGGCATGGATGTACCACACGCCGTGTAGCCCATGCGAATAATAATCGCTCATCGAATTGTGTGCGACATAACCCTTGATGTCCGTCATGTCAGCTGCTTTTGCGCGGAGGTCGCCCACGCTTTCGGTATATTCCCAGGTCGATGCGGTCAACAGTGCGGCGCCGTGTTTTGCTGCCAGATCCACCATCGCCTGTCCCTTCGCCAGAGACGTGGCAAACGGTCGATTGACAAACGTCGGAATACCCGCCTCCAGAAAAGGCTCTGCCAGCAGTGGATACAACGAAATTGCGCTGACGTCGTCGATATATACGCCATCAACATGCTCGATCATGTCAGCGGGACGCTGCACAATCTCAAGGCCCTGGAATGACGATTGTAATCGCTCCGCCATATTAGGCCTAATGGTCCAGGCATGCGTCAGCACCATACCTGTCGTACGAAGATGGCCCGCAGACGGATTCATTGTATTGCCCCAGATAGAGTGTGTATGCCCGCCGGCGCCGGCTATCACACCAACACGGACAAGGTCATACGGAGTAGATCGAGTAAAAGATGGCGTGGTCATCATTTAGCTCCCTTTTGAAGCGGTCAAATGTTGTATGAACGAAATGAGGTTCGCTGATTGTAATGGAGTTCTATTTCAAAGTCAACCCTTTTCCGCCGGTTTTCCCGGCCAAGGGATGATGACAATTTCCCTTGACCGGCGAGCGAGAAACAGGTAAAATGGCTTGCGTATATTTCCTCGGTAGACAAGAATTAACGATTCTAACGCAGAGGCGGTATAATGGCTCACATATGACTCCAATTTCCATCGTCCTCGTTTTACTCTCCGCCTTTTTCCACGCCCTGTGGAACTACTTCGGCAAAGCAAGCCGCTCACCGCAACTTTTCTTCTTCTGGATTGGAGTTTTTACAGTGGGGATAGCGGTTGCCGCCTTCGCAATTAAACTGCCGATCGTCCCGCAATCGGTTTGGATCTATGTCATTGCGTCGGGCGTCGTTCACTTTTTCTACTGGTTCTTCCTGAGTCGTGCTTACACATCAGGCGAGATCTCCTATGTCTACCCGATTGCCCGCTCTGCGCCCGGATTTATTCCCCTATTCGCCTTCTTGTTTTTACGAGAGCGGATCTCAGCACAGGGACTAATCGGCATTTTTTGCATCGTATTCTCGATTTACCTTCTCCAACAGCGGGGAAGCGGCTTGACGTTCAAGGAACTGATTCGGTACATGAAGCAGCCGGATTCCGTTTGGGCGTTTTCGACGCTCGGCACAGTGATCACATACTCACTAATTGATAAGGCGGGTATGTCCGACTTTCATGCGAATTCGACCGAACATCCCGTCTGGCGGGCCGTAACCTACTACTTGACGGAAGGGGTGATTGCGCATGTATTTTACGGCATCTACATTCTATTTCGGTTTCCAAGGAGGGAAATCGCGGAGATTGGGCGTCGGGAATGGAAGCGAATTCTCGCGACCGGGGCACTTGCGATGGCCTCTTACACGTTAATCCTTTATGTGTATATGACGCAAAAGGTGAGCTACGTCGTCGCGCTCCGGCAGTCTTCCGTGATCTTCGCGGTGCTGCTCGGCGCTTACGTACTGAAGGAATCGCAAGCAAAACTGCGGTTCACCGCAGCAGTGGTGATGGTCATCGGTATGTTTCTGATTTCGACAGCTTAGATCAGATGCAGCCAATCGTGCATCAGGAAATCGACCCGTTGGATTAGAAGCGATACACGTCCCATCACCGTATTACCAAACGCTGAACCGAATCCAATCATCAAAAAGATGATGCCGATCTTGGAAATCCCCCCAACAGCGCCGCGATGTTCGACGGAGAAGAAGAAATAAGTCAGTGTCGAGATAACACCGATGAGCATCAAGATTGCGCCGAAGATTTCAAAAGGGCTTAACGCGCCCGCATGAATTTGTACAAAGGGATCTAGGGTACCATGGACCTGACGGAATATGCTTGCCTCCATCACATTAGGAATAGCCAAGCCAGATCCAATACCAATGAGGATGGCAATCGGATAGCGGATCAGCCATGCGTATTTCGGAATGAGACGGGCAAAGAACAGTAGCCCAATGCCAATCGGAATGAGCTTCACCAATCCTCCTAGTTCGCGCTGAGTCACGGCTTCCCAAAATGGATTCCATGCTAATGGAATCAGACCGTCATAGATTGAAAGCACGATACCGTAGCCAACCGAAACGCCAAGAAAAAGGTGCTCAGCAAAACGATAAAACGGGTTATCGCGGTAAAGAAAGCTGTAAATGCAAAGCGTGAGAAAAGCAGCTATCCAAACGCCGACTAATGCCATATATACAAACCTCCGGTTTTATTGTTCTTCACGTCGCTGGATAAAGAAGGCGATATTGCCCAAAATCACTAAGACCACAATTAGGAGATGAACGAAGGATTGGACGCTCATCCCCGCTGTTCCCTGTGCAGGTATGTTAATCAGTTTTTCGTACTCCGCCGCTCCCAGGAGTCCGGGCATCAATCCGACCAACTGCTTCGTCTGTAGATATGGATACAGTTCCGATACCATCACGCCAGTCACGCCTGCAGCAATCTGCTGATTGTATCTTGTATTCGCGTAGGTAATCCACGCCCCCGGCGTCGCAGATGAAGCCAAATCCAAAACCAAATCTATCTGATCATAATTTTTGATGTCCATCATCATAGGGATTTCGGCAAGCGATTTTTTGCTATAATCGCTCTCGTAAACACTATCGATTGCATTGCCCATTCCAAGAAGCACTTGCACACCGCCGGGGCGGAATCCGAGATAGACATAGTCGTCGCCATTGACTGCGCCGGTTTCCTCTGCGACATCCTTCATAACCTCGTCGCCAAGCGTCGCCCCGACGTTAAACAGGGTCAACCCAATGGCTCGAATCTTTTTCCTAAAACAGTGACGCAGAACAGCGGCAGCCATTGGTTCGAGTTCTGCCAATGACGAGGGACCATAGTTGAACGCTATCATAACTGTTGAGCGGGGCGGGAGAGCGTCAATATAATCGTAGATGTTGCGCGTTGGCTCGGAAACCGTAACTGGAAAATTGACTTTTAGCAATGTTGGGATGATCACTGCCAGCGCAACTAGAATAAAGATGATACGTCGGTCAATGTTCATCAATTTTTCGAGCATCGGTTTTAATCTCCTCCTCCAAGATAGGAACGCTCAATCCCCAGGATAATCCGAATAGATTGAGATATAACGCCAAGGCTGACACCGAGGATAATCCCTCGTCGTGATGAGAGGTTAGGATTCTCCAAGATCCATTGTCGGGCTGTGGAGGGCAAATTATCTTCAAATGGCATAATCTTATTCCAAATGAGATCCCCGATGGGAGCATTCCCAAGCATCACAATCAGGGCCGCTACCAATAAGAGAGTTGCCTCGAAAGTACGGGTGCGGAAAGCACGATACGCTGCGGACGCGATAAAAAATGCGAGGAGTGAAAACATTGTTGCATCCATTGGCACCTGGACATTTTTGAACATCCACACAAAGGCCGAATGACGGGGACCAAAAGGGATACCAATCGCAACCATAACAATCATCCCGATAAAAACTAGGTAACTGTACTGCCAATATTCGGTGCGACGTCGTATGCGTACCCAATGAGTATGCACTAGTGTTGCAACAGCCAACACCAGTGCAAATGGTCCTATAATCAACGCCCAGTTGATGACTTCGTTCCTGAGCCCCTGAGATACTGGATGTGGGCTAAACTCGACGAACATCATCACAATACCAAAAAGGAAGCAGAACGCTAACGGAACTTGTCGTCTCATAACACCTCCATATTCGTGAAACGTGATGCGTGAAATCCCTACCCGACCCGCTGGAAGAAGGTTGTCATCCAGTTTATGCCGGAAAGCTCAAGAATGATGCCAATGATAATGGCAGCGAAGATTAACAACTTTCCGTAATCTTGTCCTTTTAGGCTCCCGAGCAGCATGGGTTCTCCCGATAGATACGCGCTTGCAGCGTACAACTCTTCGCCAATCAATGTGTAATCACAGGCGGCTATGAAAAACGGCAATTGTGAATCGGAATCGGTGCCTGCAATTTGAATCGCACCGACAGAATTGCCCGTCTCGGCGAGGATTAGCGATTCGGCGTAGAACGTACCTTGCATGAACACCGCGGCGGGTTTCTCACGGATCATCATCCCATCAACGCCCGCAGCGTACGCAAACTGACTATCAGTTAAGAAAAAGATGTCATCCTCTTTATAGGCATCCGGGTGGCCTTCATTCAAGTAAGCAGTTCTCACCATCTCACGAACGACATTCAGTACAATCGGATCGTTGCACGGTACGCGAAGCGAGGTTTCATAGTCAGCAGTTTTCCGCGCAACCTGACTCAGGATATTCATGCTCGCGATTGTCGCAACATCGCTGACACTGCCCAGTCCCAAGATGTACATAATCGGACGCCCCATTTCTGTCGATCTGCCGATAGCCTCATCTACGGCTTCGAGGCCGGGAATACGACGGATGAACAGTTTCTTTCCACTCCGCGCGTGATAGATGCAATAGACCACTGTAACCGAGTAAAGGACCACGGATAGGAAGACCCATTTTTTGCCGGTGTGGAACCATCTAGTATCTTCGGTTTCGGTTGCATCCTGTGCAAAGGCAATGCTATAGCCCCACCCAAGCACAAGCATCAAGATAACCAGACACTGAATGATTTTCTTAGACTTCATTCTGTTTTCTTTCTCCTAACTTTTGAGTTGACGATTAAAACGTAAAACCTATTTGCGTACTGCGTGATTTGCTGATTCGCCCGTCTCCCGTTCAACAGCATGGCAACGCACAATGCGTCCATCCCCAAAATCCAGAGGCTTCGGGACAACCTCGTTGCACACGCCATCAATATAAAGCGGACAGCGCAGGTAAAACCGACAGCCTGTCGATGGATTCACAGGCGATGGTAACTCGCCGGGCAGGATCTTGCGGACAGCAGCGATTATAGCACGTTATCAGTGATGTGTCAAAAGGAAAATTGAACCGACGAATCAACAAACGGGCGAATCAGAAACAAGCATCAAAGTAGGGGATAGTTCATCCTGAATTGTTTAGGACTTACGCAGCCGACATGCAGAACATGCAGTTTCACAGGATCTTGAATCATGACTCCCCGATGGATCGGGGCAGGCTCTGAATCTGATGCAAGATGCAAAATACAGGGGGCGCAAGAGGTTGGGGGTTAATCGACTTATGCAATTGCCTAAGTCCTGTTGTTATAATCCTACCGAAACCAAGCGTAGTTGAGCCGCAGCGATCGGTCTTCTAAGGGCAATTCAACCCGTGTACCGCCCCGGGCACTGGAAACCTTCAGCGCAATCTCCACCTCCAGCGCCACAGCCACACGCCGGCCTGAGTTCTTGGGTTCGTCCAGCTTTCCTGCCAGGCAGTCAAAAATATCGGCGTACCCATACACCGCACCGTAAGGCGGTCTGAACTGCGGGTCTGGCCAAGGCATTTCCACATGTTTCTGTCCCGACAGGGTATCAACCTCCTGCCACAGACGCCAACCCGGTTCATACCCAAAGACAATCTCCCCTTTCGTCCCTGAAAGCCGGATGCCCGGCGCGCCCTTACGGAAGTGGAGCATCTGGTCCTCAACCGTCACCAGTATGCCCTGCCCCATGAATTCATCGCTGCCTGATTCCTGCCGCGGCGCATCGCCAATTCCAACGACCCAGGCGGGCGCGCTATTGAGAAAATACGACCAGTTCTGGTGCTGAGCCCCAGGGCCAGCGGCTTCCATGCCAATGATTTCCCCAATAGCGCCGCTCCGCACCAGTTCTTTCGCCTTGCCAAAGGACGGGTGCGTGGTTGTGATTGAACCGCAGCAGAGCGGTACGTCAGCCTTGGCACACGTCTGCACCATGCGGTCCGCCTCGTCAAGGGTGTGAGCCATAGGCTTTTCCGTCATGATGCCCCTGGCGCCACATTCAACAGCCAAGCAGGTCAGATCGGCCCGTCCCTTGGTATTGGTGGCGACAGCAACGATATCGAGCTTCTCTCCGCGCAGCATTTCCTCGGCATCGGTATAGAGATTCTTCACGTCATAACGCTCGCTGAAAATCTTCAGACGCTTCTCATCGCGATCTGCGGCGGCGACCAACTCGACCTCTGGACGGTCCCAGAGTGCTTCAGCATAGGTGCTCGGCAGCCCCTCATTGCCGGGATGCTCCCAGTGGTGAATACGACGGTGCGGGTCCACCTCGGGCGTGGGGCGGTCCACATCGTCCACGCTGAACCGATCCGGAAGTCGTTGCGCTAAGTCGTACAGCATTCCCATCCAGCCGAGACCAATGACTCCAGCGCGATATTTATCCATAAGTCTCCTCCTTGTTTGTTCAACCTTATCAGAAATTTTGACCCCTAGAAGATCTTACACATATATAGAAATCTCCTATTCAATCCTCACCATCAAATTCATCTTTCATTCGATCTCCGGCCTGCTTCATTATTCCGGGAAATACGGATCCCTGGATTATTCTAGCCCCGCTTTGACATTCACCAACATCAAACTTATCTGATTATACTTGAAAAAAGGATTAAAGAAAAGAAAAAATGACAAAGCCCTATAATATAATAATGCCGGATTCGTTTCAAAGGGGCTATCTGAAATATCGAAAATGTGGTATACTTGATTCTGTACCATCAAAAACTTCGGTCGTTCAAGATCAATAAGTATACGGCCTTAGTATACGGCCTTTAAGAATTTTCATCCCAATCGATCAGCATGGAGGGTCATTATGAGCCTAGATACGAAGTATGACATCAACCAGATGATGGAGGAATGGCGGATCAATGGGTTCGTCGTTTTCGAGGATCTCATCCCGACGGAGAAGATTGACCGTATCCGCGATGCCTGGGTGCCGATTCGAGACCGCGACATTGAGCAACAGGGGAAAAATCCGTCCCGCGGCTATCATCGCTATAACGTGCAGGTGCCATTCAAGCGCCCCTTGGTCGACGAAGAAATCTTCGAGCATCCCGCCCTGGTTGAATTTCTTGGGCGCGTGATGGGGCCAGATTACGTGTGGACACACTTCGACTCGAACATACCACTGCCGGGAACAGACTATCAGAAATGGCATCGGGATGGCATGGCTTCCCCCTTCCCAGGCGTTATGACGCCGGCTTTCTGTGTCGGCGTCAAATTCCCACTGGTTGACACGAACGAAGATAATGGCAGTTTTGAAGTCATTCCAGGTACGCAGTACGTCACCAATGACGAATTACCCCCCAATTTCGACGACATCTTTGGCGCTGGCGCAGACCGCCGTGGGAGGTACCACCCAATCCGCCTCAATCTGAAGAAGGGCTCGCTCTGGGTTCAGGATGGGCGCGCCTTTCATCGCGGCACCCCCAATCGATCGGATCACGCACGCGATGAACTGTGCATGGCATTCAGCGTCCCCTGGCTATTCAGCGGGCGGCTGCATGAGTACACCGAGAAGCACTTCCCACGGGACCTTTGGGAAAGCCTGTCGCCCCGCGCGAAACATGTGCTGCGATGGCAGCGAGTGAAAGATGAGTAAGGAAATGAAGGAGCCGGGTGGGTAGCTAACCGAATTTGAACCCAAGGGAGGATACCGAATCCTCCCCGCATCAGGTTGGACAGGGAATCGGTTTTAAGCCCCTGTTATCCTCTCTATTCTAATGATCTGCTTTTGACATTTGAGGTACGATCATAGTTCGATAGCCAAATCAACAGATTTAGAACATTATCTGTCATTTGAAGAGGATTGCGCGGATAGATCAGCAACGACCTGATATAGGAGAAATTATGTCCAATTGTAGCACATCTCGGTCCCGAATCCGAGACAATCACAAGCGGGGAACGGTTGGCGATTTTCTGAAGTCCGAAATCGAAAACGGTTCGTCGCTCTCCATTGTATCGGCGTACTTCACGATTAACGCCTTTGACGCGCTAAAAGGGTATCTGCGCGGAATTGACGGACTTCGATTTCTGTTTGGTGAACCCGACTTTATCAAAAGCCTTGATCCGGAAAACACCGACGAGAAAGCCTTCAAAATTGTGGACGATGGCTTGGAACTTCGGGAACAGCTTCAACAGAAGCCGATTGCCAAAGCGTGCGCCGAGTGGATAGAAGATAAGGTAGAGATACGGTCAACCCGGCAATCGAATCTACTCCACGGAAAAATGTATCACATTGCCAACAACGGGGTGGAAAAAGCCATCATGGGCAGTTCCAATTTTACCGTGCGCGGACTCGGGTTGAGTCCGCCCCACGATAACATTGAACTTAATCTTGAGGTAGACGACTCCCAAGATCGCCACGACCTGAAAGCATGGTTTGATGAAATCTGGAATGACATGAACCACGTCGAAGATGTTAAAGCAAAAGTGATTGCCGCACTCAACCGGCTTGGAAAAGACCACGCGCCGGAGTTCATTTACTATAAGACGCTCTACGAGTTGTTCCGGGACGACTTAGAAGCCAGAATGAACAACGACCAGAAACTGGAAGACACGCACCTGTACGACACAGAAATTTGGAAGGCGTTGTATGCCTTCCAGAAAGATGGCGTAAAAAGCGTTATCGCCCGTCTGTTGCGTCACAACGGTTGCATCCTCGCCGACAGCGTGGGATTGGGCAAAACCTACACGGCATTAGCAGTTATCAAGTTCTTTGAATTAAGAAATGACCGGGTGCTGGTGTTGTGTCCCAAAAAATTACGCGAAAACTGGGCACTGTATTCAGAGCGTCATAACCAGCGCAACAACCCTTTCGAGGAAGATAAATTCGGTTATCATCTCATGTCGCATACCGACCTATCCCGTTACAGTGGTGAGTCCGGCGGCATCAATTTGGAAGGCTTTAATTGGAGCAATTTTGACCTAGTGGTGATCGATGAATCGCACAACTTCCGCAACGACACCAAACCCGTTCGTGATGATGCCGGTAATGTCATCCGCCACAGTCGTTACACACGGCTGTTAGAGGAGGTTATCAAGGCAGGCGCCAAAACGAAGGTACTGATGCTTTCGGCGACGCCGGTGAACACCTCTCTTATTGACCTGCGAAATCAGATCTACCTGATGACCGGAAAGCGCGAAGAGGTCTTCCAGAAAAGTTTGGGGATCAGCAATATTCGCGCTTTGCTGGGGCAGGCGCAAAAGACGTTTAAGGCATGGGAGGACAGCCCGGACGAGGGCGGTGGTAGAGATAAGTCGAAGTTGCTGGCTGAATTGGGCGCCGATTTCTTCCAGTTACTTGGCGGCGTTTCTATCGCCCGCTCTCGGCGTCACATTGAGAATTTCTACGCTGAAGAAATAGAGAGAATCGGCAAGTTTCCCGAACAACTGAAACCGGAAAACCATCACCCACCGACCGACCTGACCGGCGCGCTCTCTTATAAATACTTGGCTAAGCAGATAGGGAAATTCTCTCTGTCTATCTACACGCCGTCTAAGTACATTACCGACCCGAAGGTAAAGCGACGGTTGGCACAAGAGAAAAAAGAACGGCGGTTCAATCAGGAGGATCGCGAGCGGTTCCTGATCGGGATGATACGCACGAACTTCCTGAAGCGTTTGGAGAGTTCTGCACACTCCCTCACAGAAACACTCGGACGCACCATCGGCAAAATTGACACCTTGCTGGAAAAGATTAACCGCTATGAACAAAACCAGCAGATGCCAGAAGCAGAAGCCGACATCCTTCCGGATGACGACGAAGACGATGAGGAGTTCCTAGTGAATAGGGCACGTCACCCCTATCACTTGGGAGAATTGGATTGCTCCGGCTGGAAGGACGATCTCATAAAGGACAAACAGACTCTGACCGAGGCGTGGGAAAGCGTCAAAGCAATCACGCCGGCGCGGGATGGCAAGCTCAAAGCGATCAAGGCGCATATTCGGGACAAGGCGCGAAACCCGATGATCGACAAGGACAGCAAGATCAAACGCAAGCTGCTGGTGTTCACTACTTTCAAGGACACGGCAGAGTACCTTTATGATAACCTGTCAGACTTGGCGGCGGAATTAGACCTGAACATGGCGTTGGTCTCCGGCGACGCGACGCGAACCACAATTAGCCCAAACAACTTCAACGCTATCCTGACTAATTTTGCGCCACGAGCCCGTGGGCGCGCCAACAACGGCGGCGGCGAAATCGATCTGCTGATCGCCACCGATTGCATATCAGAGGGGCAGAACCTGCAAGATTGCGACACGGTGTTGAACTACGACATCCACTGGAATCCGGTGCGTATCATCCAACGCTTCGGCCGCATTGACCGCATCGGCAGCCGCAACCTGTCTGTGCGAATGATTAACTATTGGCCCACCGAAGACATGGAGGTCTATTTACGTTTGCAGAGTCGTGTGGCGGCTCGCATGGCACTCGCGGACGCAGCGGCAACCGGCGATGAAGACCCATTGAACGAATTGGCATACGAACAAGCCCAGATGGAACTGAATTTCCGCGACCAGCAATTGAAGCAACTGCGCGAAGATGTGCTCGACCTAGACGACCTCTCCGACGGGGTTGTTCTGAGCGATTTTACGCTCGATTACTTCTTCACCCAATTGTTGCAGTATCTGGAAAAAAACAAGGCGGAATTGGAGTCAACTCCTAGCGGGGTGTATGCAGTTACCCATGACGAAAAACGTCCCGAGGAAACGGGTGTCATCTTTTTTCTCCGCCAGCGGAACGCCAGCACGGATAAACAGAGAAAAACAGCCAGCCCCATTTACCCTTTTTATACGGTCTACATCCGCAACAATGGTGACATCCGCTACGGTTGTGCAAATGCCCGACAGGTGCTCGATCTGTTTGAATCGGCGGCTGTCGGAAAGCCCAAACCGCTGCAAAACCTGTGCATCCAGTTTGACGGCGAAACCAGAAGCGGCAGGGACATGGCGCACTATGACAAACTGTTGAAAGCGGTCATCGACCACATCAGCAGGGCACATAGAAAGACACAGATCAGAGGTATGGGGATTGGCGGCACACGCGGCTTCAAACTAGCTCCGAAATCCGAAGCCCCCAGAGATACCAGCGATTTTGAGTTGGTGACTTGGCTAGTTATCACAACCCCGCAGTCATAGCAAGTCCTTAGTCCAGTAGGGGCAGGTCTTGTGCCTGCCCTATACACCAACAGACACAATAGGGCAACCACGAGGGTTGCCCCTACGGAATCACCCGAATGACTGTAGGAGGGATTTCCTAATCCCGACACCTCTCGTTCAGTAGGGGCAGGTCTTGTGCCTGCCCAAAACTGAAGGCTGCTTAACAAACAGGAACGAAATACATGAACAACGAAGAGATCAAAAAGAAGGAAGAAATTGAATCCGCTTTGGCGGCAATAGCCGGCGGCGATTTTTTGGAAACCTCAATGGAACTACTAGCGGTTTTGGGCTACCGCAGCGAACTCACTGATGAACTTCCGGAAACGGTGGATGGCTTTATTGAGGAATTACCAGCCCGGAACAAAAACACCAAGACGGAACAGGAATTCCGAGATGACGCGGAATCGGTAGAGTTGGTGTTTCAAGTTGGGAGCGACGAAATTGCTGGTAGTCAGCTAACGTTGTTTGAGTCACGTTTCGATGAGGAGAATGAAGATAGTTTCATGTTTTTTACGGTTGAGTTGAAAGATAAAGACTACCCCCGAGGCAAATACGCCCAGTTTACACGAGAGGTCAACAAGCGGATGGTGATGCCGGTTGTGGTGTTCTTTCGTGTTGAGAATCGCTTGACCATAGGCTTTGTCGGTCGCCGTCCAAACCAGCTTGATGAATCCAAAGATGTCCTCGAAAAGGTGACACTGATCAAGGACATTCGGCTGAATGATCCGTACCGTGCACATAAAGATATTCTGTTTGAACTCTCGTTGGCGGAGTGCGCGAAATGGATGGCTGACCACAACCAACCGAAAAACTTCGATGGCTTGCTCGCGGCTTGGCTTGCCCGACTGAATACCGAAGAACTCAACAAGCAATTCTACCGGAAGTTGTTCCACTGGTTTGAATGGGCGGTTGAGGAGGCAAAGTTTCCGACAGACAAAAATCGCACCTTGAAGCCGGAGGAGCACGTCATCCGCTTAATCACGCGCCTGCTGTTCGTCTGGTTTATGAAGGAAAAGAGGCTGGTTGCGGAAGAACTGTTCAACGAGACGCAAGTCTCCCCCTTACTGAAAGACTACGACCACGACACCGGCGATTCCTACTACCGCGCGGTGCTACAGAACCTGTTTTTCGCCACACTGAACACCGAGATAGAGAAGCGTCAGTTTAGCAAAGGGGGAAACCCCGGCCATCGCAATTTCTCACGGTATCGCTACAAGGAGCAGATAAGCGACCCCGATAAACTGCTAAAACTGTTCGTCCAAACGCCATTTATCAACGGGGGCTTGTTTGATTGCTTGGACAGCGAGGCGGCGACAGAGGGCGGCGGCTACCGAATTGATTGCTTTTCCGATGTGCACTACAAGAAGTTGAGCATTCCCAACCGTCTCTTTTTTGACAAACAGCGCGGTCTGTTTCCCCTGCTGGAACACTACAAGTTCACCGTCGAGGAAAACACGCCGATAGAGCAGGAGGTCGCGTTGGACCCGGAGCTACTCGGCAAGGTGTTTGAAAACCTACTCGCCGCCTATAACCCCGAAACCGGCGCAACGGCACGGAAGCAGACAGGTTCTTATTACACCCCGCGCGCCATTGTGGACTACATGGTGGAGGAAGCATTAATAGCAGGGCTAACAGGACAGGTGTCGCCAACAGATGGCAATGCAAAGTTTTGGGAAGAACGGTTGTACTATCTGTTCGACTATGCGAAGGTGTTCGACGATGCGAGCGAATGGTTCGATAGCCGGGAATCGGACGAGGTTGTGCGGGCAATTTCAGAACTGAAGATACTGGATCCGGCGGTCGGTTCGGGTGCGTTTCCGATGGGTGCCTTGCACAAACTGACCCTCGCACTGCGGCGACTTGACCACGATAACACCCGATGGGAACAGCTACAGAAAGAACGCGCCATCCAGCGGGCAGCGGATGCGTTTGATACGAAGGATAGACAATCACGCGATGAAGAACTCAAGGAAATTAGCAGAATCTTTGAAAATTATTCCGGCAACTTCGGGCGAAAGTTGTATCTGATCCAAAACAGCATCTTCGGTTTGGACATTCAATCCATTGCCTGCCAAATCGCCAAACTCCGCTTCTTCATCTCCCTTGCAATTGAGCAGAAGCCGGATCGAGACGCCGACAACTTTGGGATTAAGCCCCTGCCGAACCTGGAGACGCGCTTTATCGCAGCAAATACGCTAATCGGCCTCGAAGGGGAGCTAACCCTGACAAGTCCCAAAGCGAAGGCGCTAGAGCATAAATTGAGCGCGAATCGCGAGCGACATTTCCACGCAACGACACGCCCACAGAAACTGGCGTGTAAGAGAGATGACAAGAAATTACGACGAGAATTGGCTACAGAGTTAAGACATATCGGTATGCCCGCCGATGATGCGGATAAAGTTGCCGACTGGGACCCCTACGACCAGAATGCAAGTGCGGATTGGTTTGACGCAAGACGGATGTTTGATGTTAAGAACGGGTTTGATGTGGTGATTGGCAATCCGCCGTATATTAAGGAATATACATTTAAGCACGCATTCGATGGGCTTCGAGAGTCTCCTTACTATCAAGGTAAAATGGATATTTGGTATATGTTTGCCTGTGAAGGAATAGATATCATAAAAAACGGTGAAGGTGTAGTTACATTTATTGCTCAGAATAATTGGGTTACCAGTTATGGTGCTTCAAAGATGAGAAATAAAATTATTAAAGACGCGCAGGTTTTGAGTCTAATAGATTTTGGTAGTTTCAAGATATTTGAGTCCGGAATACAAACAATGATAATGATTTTCAGAAAAAACACCGACTCTGACAGTTACTCGTTTGATTATAGGCGACTTCATGGGCGGGACCTCAATATCAACGATGTTATGTTGCTTCTCAATAAGAGCGATAACAGTAAAGCAGAACACTTAACTCCGACGATTAAAAGAAGTGAATACGCAGGTAGATCTTTAACATTTAGCAATTCTGAAGTTGAATTGATTCTTGAGAAGATTTCATTAAAGGGCAATCTTCGTCTAAATCCCAACAAGGAAGTCGCTCAAGGGATTGTCCCCAATCCAGATGTGGTTGGAACGTCGAATTTAAATAAGATTCCAGAACATAAAATGATAAAATACGGAATAAAAAAAGGCAATGGTGTTTTTGTCGTACCGAAAGACTTTTTCAAGAGGTTAAACAATTATGAAAAAAACCTGCTTAGGCCTCTTTATGAACCTAGCGACTTAACCCGATACTTTATAAAAAAACCGAGTTCCAAGGAAATCATTTACATAACAAAGTCCAATGATGACAAACAAATACCAATTTTATTAGACCATCTAGAGAAATTTAGAGAGATAATGAACGCAAGAAGGGAAAACAAAAATGGTCGCCTCAATTACTATCACTTGCATTGGCCGAGAGATGAGTATTTTTTCAAACCAGGTCCTAAAATTTTATCGGTTCGAAAGTGTACTAGGCCAACCTTTACATACACTGAGGAGAGCGCATATGTAATGATGGCTATAAACGTCATAAAATCAACCCGATTAGCTACTAAGTATCTTGTAGGTTTGTTAAACTCCAAACTGATTGCTTTTTGGTTAAAACATAGGGGGAAGATGCAAGGAACAAATTATCAAATTGACAAACAGCCGTTATTAGCAATCCCCTTAATTTCACCTTCATTTGAACAAAAGGCTTCGGTTGAAACTTTAGTTAATCAAATCCTTGAGGCCAAGTGCGCTGACCCAGATGCGGACACTATCGCCCTTGAAAATGAGATTGATCGGTTGGTATACTCATTATACGATCTCACCCCCAAAGAAATCGCTATTGTGGAGGAAGCGGAAAATGTCTGAATCACGGATTAAACAGATGACGCGGATAGCGCGGATTTCTTGAATCTGTGGCAATCTGCGATTCTGACAATGAAGAAATTACTATTGTGGAGGAAAGAGAAGGAAATTATAATGGATGATTTAACTACTTCGCTACTACGGGATTTAGAAGAGGAAGCCACTGAAGCTAAAGTCGAAACCGAAGAAGCGTGCAACAAAATGCTCAGAGATTTGCACACTAATAACCCCCAACTCATGGCTGCAGAGGTCAAAAAACTTAATGATGTGAACCTTACAATGTTCTTTGGCAATAGTTCCGCTGAATCCAAAAGCTGGAAAAAATACCATCACCAATTGGAGGCTCGCCTGCTCAAGCAGATTTCTTCTGAGGTGGGAAAGTTTCTTAATTGCCCAGTAGAAGCCAGTGAGTTAAAAAAGTACCTGGTAGACTCTAGAAACAAAAACAATGAGTTGAATGGAATTGTTCATGGTCCCAAGCGGGAAATTGACAAAGTACGTCAAATCTGCGATGACTTTCAAGTTAGGACTATGACAGAGATACGGGACATGTTTATACGAGTTACGATTGAACGCGCTCGTCACATCGGACAGCCCGTCTTACCGGATATTCGTATAACACTACTCTTCCCCACCTCTAGTACGACAAATGTACTGATATATCATGCGGAGGCGGATGTAGTGAAGGCGGATTGCATCTATCGTCTACCATCAGTGACACTAGATACCAATGTGGTTCTCTATATGAAGAAAGGAAAGATAGTAGACCCGCTGGAACTCCGCAAGAAATGCCCGGTGGATTTAGCAGTTACACACCGAATCCGAGAGGATCTGAAACCTTTGCTGTCTGATGAGCAGTTTCTTACAGATAACTATATTAGAAAAATTCCTTCAATTATGCGCTGTTGTTTCGACAGCCGAAGCGAGCGATTCCTACTTAATCCAGAGTTCGACAAACCGGGGAGTACCGAGTTTTTAAAGATGGCCGAATCTATTATTGACGATTTTAAACAAACCGGGGAGAATCCTCCAGAATATCAAGACTGGGATCACCTCCACGCCCATTACATGTCTGGGAGAGATTTTTTTCTGACAGAAGATAAAAAAATTCTTAAGATTAATTGTCAGTTAAAAGAATTAGGTATTCGCGTAATGAGATTTGAAGAATTCTTAAGATTGATTGAAAAAAATGGGATATTGTTGTATCCAAAAAATCCTGAAAATCCTAAAATCCAGTCAATCCAGATTTAGACAAAGGAAAAAGAATGAGCGAACCACTAGAAGTATTCATTACCTATTCACATGAGAACACAGAAGCAAAAGACGAACTCATAACGCGCCTTGCTGTGATGAAGCAACAAAATGAATTAGTAACTTGGCACGACAACGAAATGCTTCCCAGTGACAAGTGGCGTGAAGAAATTTTTTCCACGCGCCTTCCCAATTCGGATCTTTTGCTCTACCTCGTCTCCGCTGCGAGCCTTGCCTCTGAAAACTGCAATAGGGAGTTGGCAGTAGCCTTAGAAAAAAACATAAAACCCATCCCGATTATCCTTGAGGATTGCGATTGGAAAAAGCATCAACTTGGTGAATTCCAAGCTCTTCCTGACAAAGGCAATCCTATTAACGAGTGGGAATTTAAGAGCAAAGGTTGGCAAAATGTAGTAGAGGGCATCCGAAAATTCGTTGACGCAATGCAGTCTCAGGTGGATTCGCCTCCCAGTACGCCTGAAGAAGAACTACGCGCTGAATTGGCAATCCAACAGGGTAATTTTCTGCTAATGCTCAAGCAAGTAGACAGGGCGATAGAAACCTATTCACGCGCGATTGACCTCAATCCTCGCGCTGCTCATGCCTATTATAATCGTGGCAATGTTTACCACAACAAAGGCGAGTTTGGACGCGCCATCACAGATTATACCAAAGCAATAGAATTGAACCCTAATCTTGCGGAAGCCTACAACAATCGGGGTAATGCTTACATGGACAAAGGCGATTCAGGGAGTGCCATTGCAGACTATAATAAAGCGATACAACTCGACACCAATTGTGCCAGTGCCTATTACAATCGTGGTGTGGCTTACGGAGAAAAAGGCGATACTGACCGTGCCATCGTAGACTATACCAAAGCGATAGAACTAAATCCTGATTATACCGAGGCCTATAACAATCGCGGTCTTGCTCACAGTAAGACAGGCAATCTTAATTGTGCCATTGCAGACTATGACAAAGCGATACAACTGCGACCAAATGATGCCGAAGCCTATAACAATCGCGGTCTTGCTCATAGTAAGACGGGTAATCTTGACTGTGTCATTGAAGACTTTACCAAAGTGATACAACTGCGACCAAATGATGCCGAAGCCTATAACAATCGTGGAGTGGCATACCACAGAAAGGGCGAAATTAATCTTGCCATTAAGGACTATAACCGGACGATGGATTTGAATCCCGATTTTGTTGCCAAAGTCTATTGCAATCGTGGCGAGGCGTGGTTACATCTGAGAGAATGGGGCAAAGCCAAATCAGACCTGACTGCTGCCAGAGACATGGGTGTAGATATCATTACCTCGTTTCATAACGAATACGCAAGCGTCTTGGACTTCGAGCAGAAACACGATGTTCAGCTACCAGCAGACCTCGCCGCCATGCTGACACCCCAGGGAGTCGCCATAGGAGAAGAAGTAGAGCGGGAAGCCCCCCATGAATTGGCGAGCGATTTTGAAATCGTCTTAGACGAGATAGTAAGAAAATACGATCGAGCATGGAAAACTCTAGCCAAACCTTGAAGTATTTGACAATTGAGGACATTCTGAGGGTTGCCAAGGGGCAGGTGGGTAGCTATCAGTTGTTGAATGAAAATCAGTTACACTATTTGGTTGAAATAGTCGGTGAAAAATTAGGTGATACAGAACTGTTTCCGACTTTGCCCAAAAAAGCTGCTGTATATGCCCATCACATTATTACTGGACATATATTTTCCGATGGGAATAAACGTATCGGCCTGACTTGTGCGCTCGCGTTTTTAGTTTTGAATGGCTGTTCTCTTCATCGCAACATTGATGATTCGATTATTGAGCTTGGCTTTAAGATTGCGGATGGGACGATAACCGATCTGGAGATAATCGCCGAGGATTTACAATCATGGATTCAGCGACAGACGTATGAATCGGTTGTATTTACATTAGATCCGTTTAACTGAGGGCGGAAATTGTCAGAATCGCGAATTAGACCGGAGTTGACACAGGTTACGCTGTTTTAATCCGTGGCAATCTGTGATTCAGACAACGCAGAAATCTCCCTTGTGGAAAAACCGCCGCCCTGAAATCCTGAGAATCCTAAAATCCAGTAAATCCAGATTCAGACAATGAGGAAATCGCCATTGTGGAGAACAAAAAGTATGGCAAAAAAAGAGCCGCGCCGTGTCAAAACTCTGAGCGAGTTTATAGAATGGGCAGCACAATTCAGGGACGGACGATATCTGTTTCGTGGTGTTTCAAACGACGCCTACAAAATAGAGGCATCTGCTTACCGCCGCCTGCGAGAAGCGGACAGAAATAATCCGAGTAAGCTACTCAAAATCAATCAGGAATTGATAGAAAAAGCACGAGGTCGGGGACACGATCAGAAAAACGGTCAGCGACTATCCGATCTGGAACTACTTGCAGAACTTCAGCACTTCGGCGCAGCCACCTGCCTGATAGACTTTACACGCAGTGCATTGGTCGCGCTCTGGTTTGCCTGCCAACAAAGTGCCAAGGGAGAAGCAAACGGTAAAGTATTCGCTGTCCGTAGCGATGATCCGGCACGCTTGAAAACGGTTAATCCGGAATTGATAAAAAAAGATATTGACCACTTTCTCAACTTGGATGAAAACGATAACTATCTGCTATATCAATGGGATCCCAAACTTCAGAATAATCGCATCATCGCCCAGCATTCAGTTTTCCTATTTAGCGGTGCCCAAATTGAAGCAGAGGCTGAATGTGTAATCATAAAAAGTAGCAAGCAAGACATCCTGACATCTCTGGATAAAATATCAGATATCGCTGAAGAGAGTATTTATCCTGACTTTGACGGCTTCGCTCGCGTACATGCCCACGATAAACCCTACATTGAACCCAACGCCCACGGCTATCTGCGACGCGGTATTGAGGCACAGCAAAATAATAATCTGGATGATGCTATCGCCTACTACACTGAAGTCATACGGTTAGAGCCGGACCCCGGCATTGTTGCCAATGCCTGTTACAATCGCGGCGTGGCTTACAGGAAAAAGGGAGATTATGACCGTGCCATTGCAGACTATACCAAAGCGATAGAACTCAATCCCTATTATGCCAACGCCTATAACAATCGCGGCGTGGCTTACAGGAAAAAGGGAGATTATGACCGTGCCATTGCAGACTATACCAAAGTGATAGAACTCCAACCCAATTATGCTATAGCCTATATCAATCGCGGCGCTGCTTACGGGGAAAAAGGTGATTATGACCGTGCCATCGCAGACTTTATCAAAGCGATAGAACTCAATCCCTATTATGCCAACGCCTATAATAATCGCGGCGTGGCTTACAGGAAAAAGGGAGATTATGACCGTGCCATTGCAGACTATACCAAAGCGATAGAACTCAATCCCTATTATGCCAACGCCTATAACAATCGCGGCGTGGCGTGGTTACACCTGCAAGCATGGGAAAAAGCCCAAGCCGACCTGACGACTGCCAAAGATATGGGGAGGGATATCACTGCTTCATTTCATAACGATTACACAAGCGTCCCAGACTTTGAGCGGAGAAATGGGGTTAAGCTACCGGCAGACCTTGCTGCCATGTTGCTTTGAATCTCCCGATAAATCGGGATTCTCGGAACGGAACCGATCTTATCGGGGCTGACACCCGAGCGATAAGCATCACGCCGACGAGTCTTTTTGAATCCGTGTCAGCCGTTAATCCGCGATAATCCGCGATTTTGACAATGATACATACTAACATAACTAGGAGTTACGCACTTGGTCAGAAAATAGATTATAATATAGACTATGAATCCACCCAAATGCAATGAATATGACTATACCAACTTTCTGATTACGACTTCCAGATACACAGTTGTACTGAGGCTGCCAGAGTCCAACCCCAAAAAATAACGACAACCGTTACAATGCCGCAAAATGGGATAAGCAATTCTAGGCTAACGCAGGCGAATTACCTCCGGGAACTGGAGAAGTGTCATTGACAACTAGCATCTAAGGCAATGAGCGCATTGAACGCCGCGTATGACAGTCTATAATCTACAATTTCCTCCCTTAGCCCAAAAGAGTAAATCTCATTTGTTCCTGCTGATTTGAGCGTTCAACTGCGTTAATTCTACATATGACTCGTCGGTGCAAATCTTTATCATTATGCACGCTAACTTTTTTGGTTCATGTAAAAAGAAAGTGCAAAGCGCAAGGAGAAACCGAGTTTTCAAGAAAAAACTCGGTTTCTGTTGCACGATTTCTTAACATCAGCCACTTTTTTTTGCGTTGGCATTGCGTTGGCATTTTTATGAAAAATGAATTGGTGTGCCCTGATGACACAAATAAAGCAGAACCTAAGCATTTACTGTAGTTGCCCGATTCATCGGGTGTCATGTTGCTTTGAATCCCGATCTCCGCATCGGGGGTTTTGAGCATTCAACTGCGTAAGTCCTAATAACATACAAATAATGAGCAACAATCTAAAATACAGGGATATCACCGAAAAGATTATTGGGGCTGCTTTTGAGGTACATAAGTTTTTAGGCAACGGCTTCCAAGAGGTGATTTATCAGCGAGGATTGGCGTTTGAGTTAGCACTCCTATGGTACGAGCATTCGGCTCCATCATACATTAAAATCGTGAAGCCAAATTATGAGTCTACAATACGGTGGTACAGGGATATAAGGTGTTCTTATCACTATCTTGATCTGTATTATCGCATGGGGAAAGCTTGTCATAGAATCGGTCGCTATCAGGAGGCTGTTGAAGCATATCATAAAGCTATTGATCTTCAGATAGCCATTGTGGATGCATATAATGAAGCGTGTTTTGAAACGGAGACGCAGGCCGTTGACATTAAGGAAGAAAATAAGAGACAGCATTTCTTACAGTGTTTTATGCCTGAACCACCGGAGTATCCGGAGTGGTGGACTGATGTTTTCCAAAACAGAGATTCTGCTTGTTGCCATAGACCTCTGCGGGATGCGGAAATAAAACAATGAAACACAAACGAAAATTCTAGCTTAAGCAATTAAATTTCAATCAACAGATCGCGCTTTAATATCCGTCGGGAGAGTTGATTATGAACCAACACAGAGCCGCCATCACGAACGCCCTAAACCGCTTCACCGATGGGAGTCTCGCTGAAAACGCACGAAACCTGCTAAATACACTCGGCTATGGGAGCGAAAGAGCCCTAGCCCTTGAACCGAACACCGCCGACGCGTTTATTGACGCGTTCGATCTACAAGAGAAACTGAATCACGATAAGGCACTGACGACAGAGTGGGCGTCCATCAATCCGCTTTTCCAACTCAGAGGTGAGGACTTGACGCGCACAGATATAGACGGATGGCTTTTCGATCCCAGCCAGACGCAGGTAGATAACACCATCATCGAGTCCTACCTTTTCCTCGCGCTCTGGTTGGACGGAAGCAATTACAACCGCACCCAACTCTCGCAAATCACCCGCGAAATCAACAAACTGTTCCCGATGCCCGCGATGCTGCTCTTTCAGCACGGCAACACACTCACGCTGTCGGTTATCAACCGCCGTTTGGGTGTACGCGACCAATCCCGCGATGTCCTCGAAAAAGTAACCCTCATCAAGGATATTGATTTCAAGGATACCCACTGTGCGCACATCGATATTCTATTCGATCTCGCCCTCGAACCGTTGAATCAAACGCACGGCGTCCACAACTTTGTTGAACTGCATCGCGCTTGGGAAAAGACACTGGATACCGAAGAACTCAACAAGAAATTCTACCGGGATCTGTTCGACTGGTTTGAACGGGCGGTTGCTGAAGGAAAGTTTCCGACAGACAAAAATCGCACTTTGAAGCCAGAGGAGCACGTCATCCGCTTAATCACGCGCCTGCTGTTCGTCTGGTTTATGAAGGAAAAGAGGCTGGTTGCGGAAGAACTGTTCAACGAGACGCAAGTTTCCCCCTTACTGAAAGACTACGACCGCGACACCGGCGACTCCTACTACCGCACGGTGCTACAGAACCTGTTTTTCGCCACACTCAACACTGAGATAGAGAAGCGTCAGTTTAGCAAAGGGGGAAACCCAGGACATCGCAACTTCTCATTGTATCGTTACAAGGATGAGATAACCGACTCCGATAAACTCCTAACACTGTTTGCCCAAACGCCATTTATCAACGGCGGTTTATTCGATTGCCTTGACAGCGAGGAGGCAACACGAGATGGTGGCTACCGCATTGACTGTTTTTCCGATGTGCATTACAACAAGCTAAGCATTCCCAACCGTCTTTTCTTTGACAAACAGCGCGGTCTGTTTCCCCTGCTGGAACACTACAAGTTTACTGTCGAAGAAAATACACCGATAGAGCAGGATGTCGCGTTGGATCCGGAACTGCTTGGTAGGGTGTTTGAAAACCTGCTTGCCGCGTATAATCCCGAAACCGGCACAACGGCACGGAAACAGACAGGTTCTTATTACACCCCGCGCCCCATCGTGGACTATATGGTGGATGAAGCGTTAGTGGCAGTGTTATCGCAAAAGTGCAACCTGGCCGAAGACTGGTTACGGTCTCTACTTGATTATACGCAGATGTCCGACAATGGCAAAAAGTGGTCTGATAACCCTGAAGCCGACTGCGTTGTGAAGGCGATTTCCCAACTCAAGATACTGGATCCGGCGGTCGGTTCAGGTGCTTTTCCGATGGGGGTACTGCACAAACTGACCCTTGCGCTGCAGAGGTTGGACCTAGATAACAGCCGGTGGGAGAAGCTACAGAAAGAACGTACCATCCAGCGGGCGGCGGCTGCGTTTGATACAAAGGATAGACAGACACGCGATGAAGAGCTCAAGGAAATTAGCAGAATCTTTGAAAATTATTCCGGCAACTTCGGGCGGAAGTTGTATCTGATCCAAAACAGCATCTTCGGCTTGGACATTCAATCCATCGCCTGCCAAATCGCTAAACTCCGCTTCTTCATCTCCCTTGCTATTGAGCAGGAACTGGATAGAGATGCAGACAACTTCGGGATTAAGCCTCTGCCGAATCTGGAGCCCCGCTTTATCGCGGCAAACACGCTAATCGGTCTCGAAGAAGAGCGAACCCTGACAAGCCAAAAAGCGAAAGTTTTAGAGGGGGAATTGGATGATAACCGTGAGCGGCATTTCCACGCAACGACACGCCCGCAGAAACTAGCGTGTAGGAGAGAGGACAAAAAATTGCGGCGAGAATTGGCGACGGAATTAAGGCATATCGGTATGCCCGCCGATGATGCGGATAAAGTTGCCGACTGGGACCCCTACGACCAGAATGCAAGTGCGGACTGGTTTGACTCGAAATGGATGTTTGGTATCACAGACGGGTTTGATGTGGTGATTGGAAATCCACCGTACCGGCAAGTCCACAAGGGCGTACATTCAGCGGCTCAGTTTCCTTATTCGGAGGGTAGAGACAAAGGCAAGCAAAATCTTTATAAACTATTTGTGGAGCAGTCATACAACCTTTGCAAACGGCGCGGGGTGGTCACTCTCATCGTGCAAAGCAGCTTGATGTGCGACCTTTCGTCCGCCGTGACTCGTCAACTTCTGCTGGAACACACACAGTTGAAACACATCATTGAGTTTCCAAAGACAGCGCAGTCACGGGAGGTACAAGTTTTTACAACCGTGACACAAGGCACCTGTATCTATCAGTTTACTAAAGCTTTGCCCAATGGTGAACCTATCAAAATTTCGGTGGGCAACGATGCTCATAGCATTGCAGATTTGAGATTCTCCGCTATTACTAAAGAAGCGATTATGAATTTGTATCCAGAACTACGATACTTTCCACATATCGGAGAAGGCAGTGTTTCCATTCTGGAGAAAATCGCTGACGACGAAACCATTAATCCTCTGAAGCATTACATTGCCGATATCATCCAAGGCGATCTCAATCTGACCACACATTCCTCTCGATTTTCTCGGGTGCCTTCGGCTGTGCGTCTTTTGCGCGGATGGCACGTAAATCGTTTCGTTGTTAAGTATGATGACGCAGACGAATATTGCGAAGAGGGATTTATGGTAGACAAGGTTGCAGCCAACAGAAGCAGCACTTTTCTGATTTGTCAGCAAATAACAGGCACGGTTGACCTCCGACGCTTACACTTTGCTTTGACCGCAAACCCATCAACAGATTTTCTGTGGGGTAATAGCGTCAACAAAATGCTGTTGAAAAACTGGGCGCATAGCAAGACGGTCTTGGCATTGCTCAACTCCAAATTTATGGATTGGTTTTTTCGTATCACTTCGACAAATAACCATGTACAGGGTTACGAATTGGAACAACTACCCATACCGGTAATGTCTGATGATAACCGTGAAAAACTCAACAATCTGGCAGGGCAAGTTATGGAAGCCAAACGCACCGACCCGGACGCGGATGTATCCGAACTTGAAAATAAGATTGACCAGATAGTATACTTGTTATACGGTCTTGACGCTGATGAAATTGAGATTGTGGAGGAGGCGGAAAATGTCTGAATCACGGATTAAACAGATGACGCGGATAGCGCGGATTTCTTGAATCTGTGGCAATCTGTGATTCTGACAAGGGTATATACTAACAGAGGATACAAATAATAAGCAACAATCTAAAATACAGGGATATCACCGAAAAGATTATTGGGGCTGCTTTTGAGGTACATAAGTTTTTAGGAAACGGCTTCCAAGAGGTGATTTATCAGCGAGGATTGGCGTTTGAGTTAGCACAAGCGGGTTTGGCATTTACGCGTGAAATTGAGCAAGACATTTTCTATAAAGAGTTGCCGGAGCCTATAGGCACGCGTCGAGCAGATTTCGTGGTCGAAGAAAAAGTGTTGGTGGAATTGAAGGCTATCTCTGAATTGGAAGATGTACACATAGCCCAGGCATTAAATTATTTGAAGGCATATCGGCTGGAAGTAGGTTTATTGATCAATTTCGGATCTAAAAGATTGATATTCAAAAGATTGATTCTTTCGCAACCGGATCACGGCTGATGTAGATAACGCCGATTTAATCTGTGTTCTCCTTGAATCCGTGACAATCTGCGATTCAGACAATGAGGAAATTGGGATTGTGGAGGATGGAGTGGGGAAACTATCTGAATCACGGATTAAACAGATGACGCGGATAGCGCGGATTTTTTAATCTGTGTCCTCCTTTAATCCGCGATAATCTGCGATTCAGACAAAGAAGGAATCGCCACAGTGGAGAAACCACCGCTCCGCTCCGCTTGGATAGCGATATCCAAGCGATATAGGGATAAGAAACGATACCTCCCAAAATCCTGAAAATCCTAAAATCCAGTGAATCCAGATTCAGACAGAGGAAAGAGAATGAGCGAACCACTAGAAGTATTCATTACCTATTCACATGAGAACACAGAAGCAAAAGACGAACTCATAACGCGCCTTGCTGTGATGAAGCAACAAAATGAATTAGTAACTTGGCACGACAACGAAATGCTCCCCAGTGACAAGTGGCGTGAAGAAATTTTTTCCACGCGCCTTCCCAATTCGGATCTTTTGCTCTACCTCGTTTCCGCTGCGAGCCTTGCCTCTGAAAACTGCAATAGGGAGTTGGTAGTAGCCTTAGAAAAAAACATAAAACCCATCCCGATTATCCTTGAGGATTGCGATTGGAAAAAGCATCAACTTGGTGAATTCCAAGCTCTTCCTGACAAAGGCAATCCTATTAACGAGTGGGAATTTAAGAGCAAAGGTTGGCAAAATGTAGTAGAGGGCATCCGAAAATTCGTTGACGCAATGCAGTCTCAGGTGGATTCGCCTCCCAGTACGCCTGAAGAAGAACTACGCGCTGAATTGGCAATCCAACAGGGTAATTTTCTGCTAATGCTCAAGCAAGTAGACAGGGCGATAGAAACCTATTCACGCGCGATTGACCTCAATCCTCGCGCTGCTCATGCCTATTATAATCGTGGCAATGTTTACCACAACAAAGGCGAGTTTGGACGCGCCATCGTAGACTATAACAAAGCGATAGAACTCAAACCCGATTATGCCGGTGCCTATTACAATCGTGGTGTGGCTTACGGAGAAAAAGGCGATACTGACCGTGCCATCGCAGACTATAATAAAGCGATACAACTCGACACCAATTGTGCCATGGCCTATTACAATCGCGGTAACGTTTACATAGACAAAGGCGATGTTGGTTGTGCCATCGTAGACTATACCAAAGCGATAGGACTAAATCCTGATTATACGGAAGCCTATTACAATTGGGGTAATGCTTACTACAACAAAGATGAGTTTGACTGTGCCATCGTAGACTATACCAAAGCGATAGAACTGAATCCTAATCTTAGGGAGGTCTATAACAATCGCGGTCTTGTTCACGGTAACACAGGTCATCCTGACCGTGCTATTAAAGATTTTACCAGAGCGATAGAACTGGATCCTAATTATACCGGAGCCTATTACAATCGCGGAGTGGCATATTACAAAAAGGGCGATTTTGAGCGCGCCATTGAGGATTTTGACAAGGCTTTACAACTGAAACCTGATTATGCCATGGCCTATGGCAATCGCGGCGAGGCATGGTTACACCTGAGAGAATGGGAAAAAGCCAAAGCAGACCTAATGGAGGCCAGAGTCATGGGGATAAATATCATCGCTGTGTTTCGTAACGACTACGGAAATGTTGCGGACTTCGAGGGTAGAAACGGGGTTAAGCTGCCGGCAGACATCGCCGCCATGTTGCTTTGAATCTCCCGATAAATCGGGATTCTCGGAACGGAACCGATCTTATCGGGGCTAACACCCCAGCAATAAGCATCACCGTCGGCGGTTTTTGAATCTGTGTCATCCTTTAATCCGTGGCAATCTGCGATTCAGACAACGAAGAAATCGCCACAGTGGAGAAACCGACGAACTGCTCCGCTTGGATAGACATATCCAAACGATATAGGAATAAGAAACGATACATCCCAAAATCCTGAAAATCCTAAAATCCTGTAGATCCTGATTCAGACTCTCCCCCGAAGAAATTGGGTTGTAGAGGACAAATCGTGAGTACACAAAACCCATCCAATCCCCAAGACGACCTAAACGCGGTTTTGGAAATCATCCGTGAGGTAGCAGAAAAATCAACCAGCGACAACTACATCTACCGCGGCGAACCCAGACGCCATAGAAAAGTGTCGTCAAGCCTTTGGCGTGAATGCAAGAGAAAAATGCGGACTGAGGACTTTGATATACAGGCTATCGAAGGGCTAATACTGGACTCGGCTAAAAACTATACCCCCGAACAAGAGGAAATTGAAATCTGGGCTGAACTCCAACACTATGGGGGTCACACTAATCTTATAGACTTTACGACGGACAACCATATAGCCCTCTTCTTCGCCTGCGATCGTTTCTTTGACAAACCGGGCAGGGTTATTTTCTTGGGAGAAGGAGCGCAGAACGAAAATCGAGTTGAGAAAAAACCCCAGAATCCACGAAACCGCATCATAGTCCAGAAGAGTGTATTCATTCGACCACCCACAGGTTATGTTGAGCCAGACGATATAATCACTATCCCAGCACACCTCAAACAACCCATATTAAGTTACTTGGAAAAACATCACGGTATATCTAACGAAACCATCTATAACGACCTTCATGGGTTTATTAGAAATCAGGACATGCACCAGATTGCCTGTATAGAGTTTTATGACGGTTCAATCCAGCAACAAACAGGAGACCCGGAGAATGAAGACACAAGCGAAACTTGAGCATTACGATAAGGCAATTGAGCACTATAGCAAAGCAATAGCACTGCAACCCAATTTTGTCATCGCCTATAACAATCGTGGCATTGCTTACGGTGATAAAGGCGAGTATGACCTTGCCATTGAAGACTTTAACATGGCAATAAAACTGAAACCGGATTATGCTATCGCCTACAACAATCGCGGGGCGGTTTACCGCATCATAGGCGAGTATGACCGTGCGATCGAAGACTGTAATAGGGCGATAGAGCTCGATCCCGGTTATGCTGAGCCTTATAGCAATCGTGGTGCGGCTTATCGGGAAAAAGGCGAGGAGGACCGCGCTATCGCAGACTATGACAAGGCGATACGACTGAAACCTGATTTTGTTGAGGCACATTACAATCGTGGAGTTGCTTACATCAAAAAAGGCAATTTTGACCGTGCCATCGTAGGCAATACCAAGGCAATAGAACTCAAACCTGACCTTGCACATGCCTATAATAATCGTGGTAATGCTTACACTCAAAAAGGCGAGATTAACCGTGCCATTGAAGATTATAACAGAGCGATAGAACTGAAACCTGACCTTGCTGAGCCTTATACTGGTCGGGGGGTGGCGCGGTTACACCTCAGAGAATGGGAAAAAGCGAGAGCAGACCTGACGGATGCCAAAAACATGGGAGTGGATATTACCGCTGGGTTTCATTATTTCTATGAAAGTGTCCCGGACTTCGAGGGTAGAAATGGGGTGAAGCTACCGGAAGACATCGCCACCATGTTGCTTTGAATCTCCCGATAAATCGGGATTCTCGGAACGGAACCGATCTTATCGGGGCTGACACCCCAGCAATAAGCATCACCGTCGGCGGGTCTTTTTGAATCCGTGTCAGCCGTTAATCCGCGACAATTCGCGATTCTGACAATGATACATACCAACATAACTAGGAGTTACGCACTTGGTCAGAAAATAGGTTATAATATAGACTATGAATCCACCCAAATGCAATGAATATGAATATGACTATACCAACTTTCTGATTACGACTTCCAGATACACAGTTGTACTGAGGCTGCCAGAGTCCAACCCCAAAAAATAACGACAACCGTTACAACGCCGCAAAATGGGATAAGCAATTCTAGGCTAACGCAGGCGAATTACCTCCGGGAACTGGAGAAGTGTCATCGACAACTAGCATCTAAGGCAGTGAGCGCATTGAACGCCGCGTATGACAGTCTATAATCTACAATTTCCTCCCTTAGCCCCAAAGAGTGAATCTCATTTGTTCCTGCTGATTTGAGCGTTCAACTGCGTTAATTCTACATATGACTCGTCGGTGCAAATCTTTATCATTATGCACGCCAACTTTTTTGGTTCATGTAAAAAGAAAGTGCAAAGCGCAAGGAGAAACCGAGTTTTCAAGAAAAAACTCGGTTTCTGTTGCACGATTTCTTAACATCAGCCACTTTTTTTTGCGTTGGCATTGCGTTGGCATTTTTATGAAAAATGAATTGGTGTGCCCTGATAACACAAATAAAGCAAAACCTAAGCATTTACTGTAGTTGCCCGATTCATCGGACGTCATGTTGCTTTGAATCCCGATCTCCGCATCGGGGGTTTTGAGCATTCAACTGCGTAAGTCCTAATAACATACAAATAATGAGCGACGATCTGAAATACAAAGATACTACCGAAAAGATTATTGGGGCTGCTTTTGAGGTACATAAGTTTTTAGGAAACGGCTTCCAAGAGGTGATTTATCAGCGAGGATTGGCGTTTGAGTTAGCACAAGCGGGTTTGGCATTTACGCGTGAAATTGAGCAAGACATTTTCTATAAAGAATTGCCGGAGCCTATCGGTACGCGTCGAGCAGATTTTGTGGTCGAAGAAAAGGTGTTGGTGGAATTGAAGGCTATCTCTGAATTGGAAGATGTACACATAGCCCAGGCATTAAATTATTTGAAGGCATATCGGCTGGAAGTGGGTTTATTGATCAATTTCGGATCTAAAAGATTGATATTCAAAAGATTGATTCTTTCACAACCGGATCACGGCTGACGCAGATAACGCCGATTTAATCCGTGTCCTCCTTTAATCCGTGACAATCTGCGATTCAGACAGTGAGGAAATTGGGATTGTGGAGGAGGCCACGAATTGCGTGTGTAAATTGTCTGAATCAGGATTTTCAGGATAGAAGGATAAACAGGATAAGAAAGGATGCGTCCAAAAACCCTGAGAATCCCCAAATTTTGTTGCCGACAATACACCACACTGAAGGACAGGAGGGAAAGGAAGAAATTTTTGATGGAAGAAATAAACTGGGAAATTCCGAGAATATCGGACGATCCAATAAAACTAACGCTAAAGAGTGGTGATCAATTATTCATCATAGGAGCTAATGGTTCGGGGAAATCGGCGTTAATACAGCGATTTGTTTCGGAGAATAGAGGCAACAGGGTTAAGCGGATAGCTGCACATAGACAAACATGGTTCGACTCAGGAAGCATCGATCTTACACCCGCAGGGCGCCAAGAACATGAGACAGACACGCTAAACTACAATAGAAACAATGAAGCTCGATGGAAGGATCTCAGGGGGGGCGAGGGTTTATCTGTTGTCTTATTTGACTTGATTGCTAAAGAAAACGCTATTAACAAGTCTATTGCTCGCCATGTACGTAATCAAGATACTGACCAAGCATTAGAGTTTTCTGCTGAATCGCCATCGCCGTTCGATCAGATAAATGAGTTGCTTGCTCGCGGCAGACTGACGGTTACGATCGAAAACTCTGATGACCAGAATCTACTCGCAAGGCACCCACAGGGGGAGCCCTTCAGCATTGCAGAAATGTCAGATGGCGAACGGAACGCAATGATCATCGCAGCGCACGTTATTACGGCTGAACCTGAAACGGTGTTCGTGATCGACGAACCGGAAAGACACCTCCACCGATCCATTATCCAGCCATTTCTCTCGGCGTTGTTCGCCCTAAGAAGGGAGGACTGTACATTTATTATCGCAACCCATGAGATCGCACTGCCGGTCGCCAACCCGGATGCACAAGTTCTCATGCTCCGATCATGCCAGTGGAGCGGTAAACAATGCCATGCTTGGGATGCCGAAGTCTTGAAGCCGAACTCTGAACTACCGGAGGACCTCAAACTCGCAATCTTGGGATCCAGAAAAAGGATCCTCTTCGTGGAAGGCCAGCTTGGCAGTTCAGATTTTTCACTCTACACTACTCTCTTTTCCGGACTTTCCGTGATCCCAAAGGAGAGTTGTGAGGAGGTCCAAAAGGCGGTGCTTGGGTGGCGAGGATCTCAAGAAATCCACCCTGTACATGTAGAAATATTTGGACTCATTGACCGAGATAACCGGACAGACGAGGATGTAAAGGAACTTGCCAAAAAGGGTGTATTCGCTTTAGAAGTGTATTCGGTTGAAGCTCTCTACTATTGCTCAGACGCTATTGCTGCTGTTGCTGAACAACAAGCAAAACTCCGTGATGAAGATGAAAGTAAACTCATCGAGTCGGCCAGGCAAAAGGCAGTTGGTGTTCTGAAAGGCCACGCGGAGGAAATGGCGGCGCGGATGTGCGAACGCCAAATACAAAAACTCACTCTGTCGAAAATTCCGGGCTGGAAGTCAATTAAGGATAACCCAACTCAACCAATCAGCGTATCTATTGATCCAATAGCCTATTCTGAGGAGCTTAATTACTTCGATAAACTTGTCGATGATGAATACCTAGATCAACTTATTGCCCGTTACCCAGTGCATAAAAGCTGCGCTCTTACAACTATCGCGAAAACCCTCAAATGCTGCGATAGAAACGACTATCAGCAGATAGTTCTCGCCCAAATTCAGAAAGACAGTCAATTGGCTTGCAAGTTCAAAGAGCGTATTGGCCTACTTTCTGAAACACTGGATTAGGTAGAAAACCCGCAAACCGAATAGTTAGAACCTCCATTTTTAACCCAAGTTCGTCGCTTCCAGATCCTCTCCAGCATCAAACAGGATGCGTATCTCGTCTGCTCTGTGAAATTTGGTTGACACCTATTCACCGAAAGATTATTATGACACCAAAAGAAATTCGCATCGTGAAGGAGAAGAAGTCATGCTAGAACTGAACTCAGCACCCGTTGGCTTTGATTACGCTTATAAAAGTGGGCCTAACAGAGATACTACCAAAGCGATAGACCCGAAACTTGACGATGCCGAGGAATATAATACCCGCGGCATCGCTTACAGCGAAAATGGCAAGCAAGATAGGGCAATCGCAGACTATAACAAAGTGATAGAACTCAAACCCGATTATGCCAACGCCTACAACAATCGCGGCATTGCTTACGGGGTAAAGGGCGATTTTGATCGTGCCATCACAGACTTTAACAAAACGATAAAACTCAACCCGAATAGTGCCAATGCCTATAACAATCGTGGCGTTGCTTACGGGTTAAAGGACGAGGTTGACCTTGCCATCGCAGACTATAACAAAGCGATAAAACTCAAACCCGATTATGCCGCAGCCTATAACAATCGTGGGATTGCTTACCGCGATAAAGGCGATTTTGACCGTGCCATTGCAGACTATAACAAAACGATAAAACTCAAACCTGATTATGCCGCAGCCTATAACAATCGTGGTGCTGCTTACGACAAAAAACGCGATTTTGACCTTGCCATCGCAGACTATAACAAAGCGATAGAACTCAAACCCAATTATGTCGAGCCATATACCAATCGTGGGGTTGCCTACGACAAAAAACGCGATTTTGACCTTGCCATCGCAGACCATAACACGGCGATAAAACTCAAACCCGATTATGCCGAGGCCTATAACAACCGCGGGATTGCTTACTTCAACAAAGGCGATTTTGACCGTGCCATTGAAAACTATAACACAGCGATAGAACTCAAATCCGATGATGCCATAGCCTATTACACTCGCGGTGTAACGCGCTTACACCTACAAGCATGGGAAGAAGCCAAATCCGACCTGACGACTGCCAGAAACATGGGAGTGGATATCACCGCAGAGTTTTGTAACATCTACGGAAGCGTTGCAGGCTTTGAGCAGATAACAGGTATTCGGTTACCTGCAGACATCGCCGCAATGTTGACACCCCAAGTAATTGCCATGCGAAATAAAGAAGCGTGGGAGGCGACTCACGAATTGGCGAGCGATGCCGAAATTGGCTTAGACGAGCTCTTAGAAAACTATGCGCGGGCATGGAAAACTCTAGCAGAAGTGCCTCTGCTAGAAGGAAGTTCTGTTCACGCAGATTTAGATGACCTCGCTCCAACGGACATAGAGAAGGCACTGCAAAAAGTACGAGCAGAAGCAGAAGAAGAGAGGAGACTTGATCAAGAACTAGATGCCATCCCAGAAACGGCTTACCAAGATGTGGATCGGTTTTTGAAAACAATCAACAAACTCGTACCCCTACCCGATATTATGCCCTTAGACAACGGTGAAATCTGCCTCGAATGGCGAGAAGGACAAAAGATATTTACCTTGAGTTTTGGTGGAGATGGGCACATTGTTTTTGCTGGAATCTTCGGCGCGGAGAATCACACGCGTGGGATATTAACCTTCTCAATGCCTCACCTTATCGCCGTTATTGGCATGATTACAAGTCTTTACCTCCATTATGATTATTGATCCAAGAGAAAGACTCAGTCGTTTCGTACTGAGCAGAAATGAGTTTCGTCCTTCTGATCAGACTGTTAGGCCTAAAGCATTTATCCCGCCAAAAAACAAACGGTTGTCCGTTTACCGTACCTCAACACTGAGCGAAGACGAGATTTGGTCAACTGGTAACGAGTTTGTCGCTGAACCGAGAGGTAAGACCCTTTACGGTCGAGCAGACCTTTTGGCACAAGATGTTTACGCTCTCCGGCAAAAGGTTGAACCAGAAACTTCTATACATCCTTTACATGCTGATATTATACTGTGGCCAGACGGACGGGACGACATTTTATTTTTGGCAACTCAACTCGTACTACGGTCGAAATTCGTTTCAAGAACGTCATCCCCGAACGCTTTAGTCGGGGACGGGAAATGAGATTAATCAACTGATACACTTAATACAACTTAACTCCTGAAGAAATTGCCATTGTGGAGGATTGGGTGGGTAAATTGTCTGAATCAGGATTTTCAGGATAAGAGAGGATTGGTCGCCATCTCAACTCGACGAGCAAAAGAATCCTGAAAATCCAGTGAATCCAGATTCAGACAATTGCGAGGATAAGGTATCGCCGATAACGGGTCTTTTTGAATCCGTGTCATCCTTTAATCTGCGGCAATCCGCGATTCAGACAATGAAGAAATTACCATTGTGGAGGACAAATCATGAACTCACAAAACGACCTAAGCAAAATTAGGGAAAAAATCAGCGAGATAGAGGAAAAATCAGCCAACGGCGACTATATCTACCGCGGCGAACCTGAATGTTATGAGAAAGTCTCCTCGAACCTCTACCGCCAATACGAGAAAGAAATTGAGGCGGAGCACTTTGATATAGAGGTTGTCCAAACAGAAATTCTGAACGAGGCTAAGAAATATGCCCGCGAGACCGACAACGAATTTGAAATCATGCCCCAACTCCAACACTGCGGAGGTAAAACTAACCTGATAGACTTTACGACCGACTACCTGATAGCGCTCTTCTTCGCCTGTGATGGCTTTCTTGACAAACCCGGTAGGGTTATCTTGTTGGGAGAAAGAGCACGGAGAGAAAACCAAGTCGAGGAACCTCCGAATCCAATAAATCGCGTCAAAGATCAGAAGAGTATATTCGTTCAACCGCCCAAGGGCTTTATTGAACCAGAACTAGACAATATAATTGATATTCCCAAATGCCTCAAACAGCTCATGTTAAACCACTTGGAAAAGTACCACCGCATATCTACCGAAACCATCTACAATGACCTTCATGGATTTATTAGAAATCAGGACCTCCATCAAAGCGCCTACACGGAGTTTTTTAAAGGTTTGACGTGTCAAAAGAGAAAGCAGTATGATAAAGCCATTGAGCATTATACCACAACGATAGAACTCAAACCTAATTATGCCGAGGCCTATAACAATTGCGGCATTGCTTACCGCAACAAAGGCGAGATTGACCATGCTATCGAAGACTTTAACACAGCGATAGGACTCAAACCTGATTATGCCGAGGCCTATAACAATCGCGGCATTGCTTACCGCGACAAAGGCGAGATTGACCATGCTATCGAAGACTTTAACACAGCGATAGAACTCAACGATTATGCCCCGGCCTATAACAATCGCGGCAATGCTTACCGCAACAAAGGCGAGATTGACCATGCTATCGAAGACTTTAACACAGCGATAGAACTCAAACCTAATTATGCCCCGGCCTATAACAATCGCGGCATTGTTTACCACGACAAAGGCGATTTAGAACGCGCTATCGAAGCCTATACCAAAGCGATAAAACTCAACAATTATGCCCCGGCCTATAACAATCGCGGCACTGCTTACCACGACAAAGGCGATTTAGAACGTGCTATCGAAGACTATAACACAGCGATAGAACTCAAACCACACCTTGCCGAGGTCTATTACAATCGCGGCAATGCTTACCGCAACAAAGGCGAGATTGACCATGCTATCGAAGACTATACCAAAGCGATAGAACTGAATCCCGATTATGACGAGGCCTATAACAATCGCGGCACTGCTTACAACGACGAAGGCGATTTTGACCACGCCATCGAAGATTTTAACAAAGCGATACAACTCAAACCATACTTTACCGAGGCCTATAACAATCGCGGGGTGGCTTACGGCAAACCGGGTGAGTACGCCCTTGCCATCGAAGACTATACCAAAGCGATAGAACTGAATCCCGATTATGCCATCGCTTATAACAATCGCGGTGAGGCGTGGTTACACCTGCAAGAATGGGGTAAAGCCAAAGCCGACCTGACGACTGCCAAAAACATGGGGGTGGATATTATCACAGCGTTTCGTAACGACTACGTAGACATCTCGGACTTCGAGCAGAGAAATGGCGTCGAGTTACCGAAAGACATCTCCGCAATGCTAAGGCGACCGCAGACATGAATGTTGACAGACAGATTAACCTCCGAGGAAATTGCCATTGTGGAGGAAGCCCTTGAAAGAAAATTAACCTGATGATTACGCCGCCAAATTTCAAAAATTGGTGTAGGAGGATAAATCCATGAATGGCGCAGAAAAGGTCGTAAAGCATTTGGAAATGACCCAAGCCGTTATTAACCATTTGGGAAGCAACAGCCTCTTGGTCAAAAGCTGGAGCATGACAATTATCGTCGCAGCGATGGTTTTAATCGGCAAACAGGACATACAAAGCCCATATTTTTCATGGTGCTTATTCTTCCCATCCTGGGATTTCGGTAGAGGTTATGTTCACCTTTTTCGTGTTTGTAGTGGTTTATACGAAGGCATTATAAAGTCCATGCATCCAACTCGCGAGTCGAGGGAAATCAGGGTGCCCCTATCGGTGAGTTCGGGGTTGTGATTGTTTCCCTGAATTCCCGGACAGATCAGCGTAGGCCTGGCAAATTCGGCCACCAAAGGCGCAGGAAGGAATCAACTAATGAGCAGCCGCATCCATTGATTTCGAGCAGTCCAATTGTCTGAGAGAGCCATGTAAGGAAAGGAGGTCAATTATGACGCGAACTATAGGCGTCGGCGTAATCGGCATGGGGTGGATGGGCGCCGTACACAGCCGTACCTACCAACAGATTCCGAACCGTTTTCAAGACGGTGGCATCCAACCACGCCTGGTAATCTGCGCTGATGACGTTGAGGCGCGTGCGCATGAAGCGCAAGAACTTTTGGGCTTTGAACGATACACTACGGATTGGAAACAGGTCATTGCCGATCCGGAGGTTGAGGTTGTGAATATTACCGCTCCAAACAACATGCACCTTGAAATTGTGCGGGCAGCAGCCGGGGCGGGTAAGCATATCTTCTGCGAGAAACCTGTTGGTCGAAATCCGCAGGAAACTGCCGACATCGAATATGCAGCACGCCAGGCTGGCGTTTTGACCTTTGTCGGTTATAATTACAGGTGGGCGCCGCTTGTGCAGTACGCCCGACAACTGATTCAAGAAGGACGCCTGAGCAGGCTGACGCACTATCGCGGGCGTTTCTTTGCGGGCTATGCAAGTAATCCTCACAGCGTACTGTCGTGGCGTCTTCAGCGCGAGGTTGCGGGGCTGGGGAGCCTGGGTGACCTGATGTCGCATGTCATCGATATGGCACAGATGATAGCTGGTCCTATCAAGCGTGTGGTGGGCAACTGCGAGACTTTCGTCCCACAACGTCCGCTTGCCACACCTGGTGAAGGCACGCATTTCAGCATCCGCACAGACGGCCCAATGGGCGATGTTACCAACGAAGACTATGTTGGCGCGTTGGTGCAATTTGCCAATGGAGCCCATGGCGCTTTGGAGGTCTGTCGGGTCATAAACGGCCCGCAGTGTCAACTGGCATGGGAGGTGCATGGTACGGGCGGGGCATTAAATTGGGACTTCGAGCGCATGAATGAGCTCAATCTATTTCTCTCCCATGAGGATAGTGCGCGCGACGGTTACACCCGTATCATGAGCGGTCCCGAGCACCCGTTTCATGCACAGTTCAATCCTGGACCTGGTGTGGGTTTAGGCTACGAAGACCTAAAGCTCATTGAAGCCTACCAATTCTTGAAGTCGATTCGAGATGGGGAACAGCGCGAACCCGGCTTCCGCGAAGCGCTGGCCGTGGCTGACGTACTGGCTGCGATTCAACGCTCGTGGGAGACGGGGGGTTGGGAAAACGTACAGATATAGTACACTCTCATTTTGACGGGCGCCGTAGAGCCTGTCCGATTCTCGGACGAGCACTGCTAGTTGGTTCATCCGCTTCGGCGGTGGCGGTTGAACGGTCCCCAATTGCATTGAGGGTAGGCTTGGCAGCGCCGCTCTACTTTAACCCTCACGAGTTATTTTACAAACAGGAGGTCAAAATGAAAATCCGTGAAGATTTAAAACCCGGTAACATATTCCCAAACTTTGAACGCCCCGACCAAGACGGCGTGATCAGAACACTGGACGAACTGATGCGGGGATGGCCAACGATTGTCGTCTTCTGGCGTGGACAGTATTGACCGAAGGATGTTCTCCAGTTGGAGAATTACGCAAGAGACTTGCAGCCCGAATTGCGGGTCAACTACTGCAAGCTAATCGCGGTCTCAGTCGATGATCAGGAAACGACACAAGCCTTTCGTGCGCGGATCAGCGCGGAGTGGCCTTTCCTGATTGACGCCGATCGGGCGCTGATCAATGAACTGGACATCGTGGACAACACGGACCCGGTCCACTCTCCGATTCCCATTCCCTATACCTTTGTGCTGGACAGCAATCGTGAAATCTACAAAATTTACAACGGTTGGTGGTTTGTGGGACGCCCCACGGTGGAGGAGCTACGGCACGATTTGCGGGCATTGATAGCGCGCCGAAATGACTATGAATATGACTGTGCATGGGATGTCTCAGAGGAGGTACGGGAGGGGGCATTTCTCTAGGGCGTATTGGCGAACTTGAGACAGTCCTTGTTGGATGGAAATGACGGTGTGCAGCGGAGAACGGAAAACGGGAAACATGCGACGACTTATACCAACTTTTCGATTTCCGTACGAAGCGCTTCAAAAGTTTCTGCGACAGACATGCCTGCTTCCTGCAGTACTTCTGCTCTGCCGCAAACCGAACCGCGCCCGCCTTCGACAATCACCCCGGCGTGACCAAACCACACACCCTCAAGATCATCCACAAACCGGCGGGATAAAAATGCAGTAATGCGGAGTCGAGAGGGCTTTTTCTTCAATCGTTCCGCAAATTGTTCCTCCGCAGCGCCACCCGGTTCACCATAAATAATCCCCGCATCTGTGGCGGGGGCATCTTCGAGTAACTCAACCAGATCCGTGAAATTTGAACCGACGATTGGATCGCCACCCACTCCGATGGCGATGCTTTGCCCAATGCCACGGCTGGTTAAATAACTGGCGATTTCGGTAGTCATACCGCCGCTGCGGGAAAGCACCGCGACATGTCTCCGCGTAAACGAGCGACGCACATTATCCACGCGCCCACCAATAGAAACACTTCTTCGGGGCGTTGCACTTTCGTCAAGGTTAAGCCCTCCAAACCGGGGCAAATCATCGCACGCAGATCCGCCTCCATATCCGCGCTCCCGGCGGGGTGGATACGCACGAAACGAAGCGAACCTCCCGGCGGATGTCCCAGGGCTTTTGCTGGCAGGGAGCGGGCGGTATCTTTCTCGGCACGCCATCCTCTAGATCGAACATCGCAACATCTAGCTTCAGCCCGAGGGCTTTATCGATCATTTTCTGTTGATGCCCAGGCACGAACATCCAGGACCGCATCATCTGCATATAAACCTCCCATTCTCTGCCTCCGGGAAGAGGTCTTTTTCAGATTGCATATTTAATCCACCTTTCCGCAATCAGTTTTTTGCGGCTTTCAAAATGTTGCTGACCTCTACTTTGCCAACCACGCACTCTCAAACGCAATGACGCCGCCCGGTATGATATTCATATCACGAACTTTGGGTTGACACAGAAAGCTGGCGGGCAGGAGATAAAGCGGAATCAGGGACTCGGTCTGGTCGCTCGCTAAGGAGAGAACGTCACGATCTTGAGGAATTGGCATCGACAGCAGGGCAAGCGCATTAGAGCCGCTCTTGAGAATTTGCTGAAACGCATCGGGATTTGTCGTTTTGACCACTACCTGCAACCCAATCTGAGATAGATAGTCACGTCCCAGCCGCGTTGCAATCGCGCTGCCTGCATTGTCCGGGAGTGGGGCGTAGATTAGACTGAGCGTTTGTGAACCATCCCAGCCTCCATGCTTTAAGCGTCTGCGCGCCTTCACACGGTCGTAGGAGAGTGTAGAGGGGATAGATGCCATCTGGGAGGATTTTTCCCCGTACTGCAACTGCAAGAGCGCATTCACATCAACTGCATATTTGATCACATTGTGCCAAGCCGGGGGGTTGGGGATTTGCGGCATCAGGCGAAGATACACAAGCGTTGCTGCATCTGTTTGAATCAAGACCTCATCGAGCTCTTCACGCTGGTGCCTTTCCGCTTCTGTGAAGGGAAGCGGCAAAGCATCTAAGACCCCCGATTCAAAATCGAACAGGGCTTCACGTATATTCGCATAGTAACGGAAGGTCACCCCGTCCAAATACGGTCTACCCCAAACGTAATCCAAGTTCGCCCGCAATCGTACTTCCGTCGAGCTGTAAGAATCCAGGCGAAATCGGCCTGTGCCGATCGGTTGCCGGTTCCCTTGTGTCGTGATCCACGCTGTCGGCGAAGTCAGTTTTCCAGGAATTCCGGATCGCCGGCTTGCAATGTAACCTGGAGGTGGGCATCATCAATGACGCGAATTCCTTGAATCTGTTCGGTCGTGTTGTTTCGATACCCTTCCGTGCCCTTAATGAGGAACAGCGGTTGGAGAGAGACGAGCCAATTGCCATCTTGTACCGATCGTTCCCACCCCCGTTTCACATCACTCGCCCTCACCGGTTTGCTATTGTGAAATTTCGCCCCCTGCGCGATTGTAAACCGCCAGATCCGATGGTCATCGGAATGCGTCCAGCTTTGGGCAACCGCCGAGATAATCCGTCCAAAACGATCGCGTTTCACCAGCCCTTCATACAGGTTTGACGAGACCTGCAGCTCCGCAAAATTGAGATAGTTGACCGCGTCCAGCGTTGTGACAGGCTGAAAAACCGCGTGCTGCAGCGTCCCCCCGAATCTCGGGTGTGGGGCAGATTCGACAGCTACAGCCATCAAACAGAGAATCGCCATGCAAAAAAAAGGGGGCAGATAAATCTTCCCGCCCCGGTCATTCCTTGATCTATAGAACGTAAAACGTAAAACGTAAAACGTAAAGCGTGAATGACCTCCTGAACCCTTGAACTCCTGAACTCATAGCTTTCTGAACCTCTGACCTCCTGAACCCTTGAACGCCTTTACCTACCTTGTGTCTCTGTTGGTAGTACTAACCTGCCTGCGCCATTTCGTCTAAGCTGCTCAACAGGGCATCCATCTCAATCTGCAGATTTCGCAGTTCTTTGGAAACATCATCACTTTCAAGGCGGGCGTTACTAATCTTAGCTGTCTTGATCCGTATGATTTTGGCGTGCGTGTTATCAAGCGACACACGAATCGTCGTCAACTGGGCATTGGTCTGTGCCGCCAGGTCTTCGATCTGCTCATGATTTTCAATTCGATCTTCGAGGGCTTTCAACGCTTCCTCATATTGAGAATACACCGTCGCGTTGGGCGCCTCTGCGAGCTTTCTCGTGATTTCCACTCTTTCATCGTGGAGCTTTTGCATGTCGGTCGTCTGCAGGTAATCATCGATCTGTTGCAGGCGGGAGATGAGATTGGCGGCCTTTGCAAAAACGCTATCAATATGTTCAATCGAACTCTCCAACAGTGGTTTGACGCCTGCGTTAGCAGAATGAACCTGCTCAAAAATCCTATTACGAAGTTCACGAATCCGCGAAATGGGGCCAATGTATTTGGCTTTAAGTTTGAAGGGATATTCTTGCCAGGGTTCGAGCGCTTCTTGTTGAAAAGCCACTTCAGGCTTGAAGAGGTCACGATAGGCGATTACCTGGACACAGACAGCAAATGGGATAGTGATAAATATACCAACGATGAATCCGGCAACACCTATGAATGAGATGACGGTGAAGGACAGTCTATGCCAAAGCTGTGGCACGGTGAAAAATATTCCCATTGAGAATCCAACGATGCCCATAAGTGAAATAAAGGTCAAAGTCAGTCCATATAGCCAAAACCGTCCCCAATTCTTCAATGACCCCCACCCCTCCTTCCACTTAAATGTAAATACAGTTTTGAACGCAGTGCGAAAGGCGGCGCCGACAGCTTGCCGTTCGTCGATTAACAGCGGAAATGCCAACATCGAAGTCGCCCAGACCAGTGGGGCGAATGGGAGGAGAGTGGTTGAAGCCAAAAAGATAAGCAATGAGAAGAACGCGCCCCAATACCGCTGAAATCCCTTGAAGATGTCACGAATCCGTGGATTTTCTCCATGCACCGACTTCAACGCCATGTAATACAGACCGGCATAGAGTGGCGCAAAAAAAAAGACAATCAGCGGAGGAATGCAGATTAAAGCTGAGAAAAGGCTGGCAAAGAAAAAAGTGAATAGATTTTGTTTGTACAGTTTCCAGCCGTCAGTGAACCATTTTTCAATCGTGACTGCGGGTTGATTTGCCATAAATTCGCCGCACACAACATGCCCCCTTTGTCTGAAACAAGGCATTGTAGAAGTGTGGTACTTCTCCTTTCTTTTAGGGCTTCAGCTTAACCGGCAACAAGATTTTCAGAAGTCGAGCGGGTCCGATCTTCGATTGAGACGAGCACTGCCAAGTTCCGTTCCGAGAATCCCGATTCCTCGGGGCCCGTTTGATCTTGACAACAAAACAACATGAATCCCGATCTATCGGGACTCTACGGGATCTCCGTTTTGCGAAGTCTCGTTGTAGTGCTAGGTGCCAACGAGGCATTTAAAACGTGGTAACGCTCTATATTGTTAAAAATCTCCAATAACACCCATTTTGTGGGCGATACGTTCTCTGCCACGTCGTTTTCGTGACAACCGTTGGTTGGTCTTGCGCACCACTTTCTGGTGCTGTTTGAAGAAACTAGGAGATTGAGCATCGGCACCGTCTGACGCCGTGAGATAAGTTTTCAGCCCAAAGTCGAAGCCGACGATTTTACCGGTTCGCTCAACGACTTGCGGCTGTGTTTCGGCATCGGTGACAGCAATGATATAGAGGTCTCCGACGCCAGATCTAAAGATCGGGGGTTTCTCGCGTTTTCTCTAAGGAAAAACCTGGTTTTGGATTCGGGATAAACTTCAAATTTCGGCTGTCCTGTCGCTTGAACCATAAGGCACTAAAAATAATCACTATTTTAAGCAAGGAGGTATTATGAAAAGAAAACACCCCCAAAAACGGGTGAATCCCATCCCAATGATAACCACTGTTACCGCCCCTTGCGGATGGTCAGAGGACTAACCGCAGATTTTCAAGCCCGTGTTCTATTGTGTTGAGATTGGAATGACGCATAGTATATGCGAAATAGGGTAGGATTAGCGTTCTTCATCACTGCTGAATGTTGAGGCTGAAGCGTACATGTCGTTCAGCGGCTGGATAAAAGTAGACCAGTCCACTCCCTGAAGCATCGGGGAAACCCGTTGTACTGTAGGATTTATCAAAGATATTGAATACGTCGAATGTAGCAGAAACGAGACCGAGTTGATATCCAAGCCGAGCATCCACAGTGGTATAGTTGGGAAGCGTAATCGTATTCGCGTCATTGAGAAAAATACGGTTTGCAGATTTAACGATGATGCTGCCATCAACCCCGGATTTGTGTACGGCGTTGACGCCGCCAACGATGACATCGCGTGGGATTGCCTTTAGGAACTTCCCTTCATTCTTGCCAATTTGGGATTTTGCGGACTGATGTGTGTAATTGAGGAAAAGATTCAGATTCGACTTGATGCTAAACTTTATTCCGGTCTCAACTCCCTGGTGACGACTTTTACCTATGTTCACGTATTCGAGCTTCTGAAGGTCAAAATCCAACTCATCTTTCATATCCATTGTATACGCAGCGAGCGAAAATTCGCCGAACAACAGGTTTGGAGAGAGTACCACACGATGATAACCTCCCACCTCCAGAGATGTCCCAAATTGTGGGTTCAGGTCACCGCTTGAGAGCAAGATTTTGAACGGTGGATCCGGTGGAAATTGAACGATAATCGAGCGCTGGTCATAGAGCTGATCGAGTGTTGGGGCCTTGAACGACCGAGAAACGTTGGTGTACAAATTACCGACATGCTTCTCTGTGTTAAGATAACGGTAATTCGCCCCCGCTTTTGGGCTGAACTCCGAATGGGTTGTCGATTGTCCCTCCCCTTGACTGGGTACTTTCGGGGTAAATTCATCTCGAAGTATATCGGCGCGTCCTCCTAGGATAATACGCAGTTTTTGAATCGGCATTAGTTCGTATTGAAGGAATCCAGCAATCGAATGTCGAGTGCTATCGCCCTGTTCGTCCAACTTTCCCCGCGTGACAGAGACCGCATTCCTATAGTCATTCAATCCACCAAGGAAGAATTGATAATACTCGGACGAGAGCGAGTGCAATCCCGCGTCAATGCCAAGGATGAGACGATTTTTAAAGGGAAGTCCAAGTTGGTCGAACGTCAGTTGAAGTGAGCTCGCGAGGCGTGATACTGTAAGCAAGCGATTCTTTGTATCGGCAAATTTGGGACTCAGCGGAAGTGTCCTGACAGCATCAGAATCGCGAATCTCTCCGGAAATCGTACTCGAGAATTGAATCGTTTCATGAAGTTTATACTCACCTGTTAACGCGCCACGATGCGTTCGGTCGGTGGTATGGTCAAATTTAAAGTACGGCGAGGATTGAGTGCGAGACTCGTCTAATTTAGCACTGGTCAACGGACCAGGTTCATCAAATTGCTGGAAGTGATGAGTCGTAGAAAGGGAGAGTGAGGCGTTCGGTGTTTGAAGCACCGTGAAGGAACCACCAATATTTTCTACCGCACGGTCGGCATGTTCCCGGAACCCGGTGTCTCTTTCCCCCGATCCAAATACCATATACTGATGCCCATTCCAAACACTGCTTGCTCGCGCCTGTGCGCCGAGTGAACCAAACGTCCCGCCAGTTACTGAAAACTGTGTTGAGGGTGTATGTTCGCCTGATGTAACAATGTTGACAACGCCGCCAATTGCTGAATCGCCGTAAAGCGAAGATGCGCCCCCGCGCAGAAATTCAATTGACTTAATACTTGACAGCGGAATGGCATTCCAGTTCATCAGCCCTTTCTCGAGTTCGTTGAGCGGTTTTCCGTCCATCATAACAAGCACATACTCCGCTTCGCCGCCACCATAAAAACCGCGCAGACTCGCTAACGAGTCGCGTCCGAGCCCATCACGGTTCAAGAAGACAACTCCGGGCAAAGTTCCCAAGGCATCGGAGAGATTCTTAAGTGGCAACGATTTTATTTCAGAGGAAGTACGGACGGACACAGCAGCGGTAGACTCGAAAAGCGGGTGTGCCATGCGCTCCGTGGTTACAATAATTTCCTTGAGTTGATAAATCCGATTGGAGTCATCATCCGCTACGACACGGCCGAGGAAAATCGGCGAAAACTGATTGATGCAGATTACGGCAAGAACAACTAGATTAAAACGTTGATTGAACATGAGGATTTCTCCTTCCAAGACAATATCCGTGGTGTCCAGAACGGCTACATGGATAAATTCACGGCAGATGGTTAGGAATTGAACACAGGTGGTCAGGGATTGAACGATTTTATCGCCAGCAAAGCCTCTACACTCGATAACAGATTCCAGAGCGAAGCCAGACCACAATCGAAGCCATCGGTGCAATCCCAAACCCGCTCCGCGATTCGATCCGTATAAGTGGTTTAGCTGTCCAAGCGGCGATTGATGCAGTCAGCCGGTTCAGCAAACTCAATTGTCCGGCTTTAAGACCGAACTCAAGTTTCGACCCGGATAAAGGATGAAGCCAGAAACCGAGTTTTTTCCAACCAACACCCACAATTTCAGCCAAAATGTGTTTCGTCATCAAGCCTCCCTTTCGGGGCGGTTCAATTGAACTTTCGAGGGTCATCCGCCAATGAAAAACTCGGTTTCTCTCCAATAGGTCAATACTTGGGTGACCTATCGCCTCGACGATGAATTTCTAGGCGACTTTAGTCGTCATCATGGTCATGGTCGTCGTCATATGCTTGGAACTTCAAGTTCGGAGCAAGTATTCGACTTTTGTATTGACAGGATTGGCAAATGGTGTACCAACGACGTGTAGTCGTAGTGCATAGTAGGTGCTAGAATCCAGTTTCGGAATGATTGGCTTAGGAACAGATTTGATAATCGGCTTGCGTACCGTTGACTTTGGGGGGTTCAGTGGGTGTGAGAATATTCTTAATGTCCCAACCGCGCCAACGATGCTAATCATCATCGTCTGCTTCTGTCATTGGAAGCGCCGAATTCATTTCTGATCGAATCTCCGAATGACGTATCTTCCCACCCAGATCTGCTGTCCATGCCATCAATGCCGAGACGACAATTGCAAGTATCAACGCTAACGTGACATATCCTTTTAGAAGGGTATCGGCATGACGAGAACGCCACAGCACGATTAAGGCGAGAATGCCCAAGATGCCAACGGCTATAAGGGAGACCAGTGCTGCTTCTTCATGTTCCTCAATAATCGGTTCAGCCACACCCGGCAGATGTTCGACGATTTCTTCCGTTGGCTCACCGGTGAAATAAACCGGCAGCGTCGCTACGGCAATGATGACGAAGACGCCCAAACTCACGCGCTTGATTTCTTCGTTTTTCTTTGCCATACCGAAAACCAGCAATAGCGTACCAAACACCGTTCCTAAAACCGGAATGTGATTGAGCAAAAGATGTACATGCGCCCAATTCATAGGATTTACCTCCGAGATTAGATTTGGTAAAAGGGGAAATGCTCCTCGAAAGTTCCGTTCAATCAAGACGCCACTTCAATATCACCGATAAAACCGAAATTCTCAGATGCGCCCGTCAGTCCAATGGGAAATCCGACGCCGAATTCCAGTCCGAACGCTTCCTATTCGATAGCAGGGATGAGCGCAAGTTGGTTCGCCTCTCCGAATAAGTGAATAGCAGCAAACGGTATGCCAAAACTAATTCAAAGTGGAAATGGCGTCTATACGCGAATTTCTAATGATTTTTGCCTGATTTACTTTTTCAGGTTGTTCATTTTTTGAACAGTCCTGTTCAAGAGAACTGAAGGCCACAGCCCTCTCCCGCTCGAAAACCACTAACGATCCTGCAACCTTTGTGCAACGTTGCGTTCTTCCTGCTCAACCGCATTGGAATAAATCGCCGTCGTTTTGATACGGTGCATTTGCAAAGATTAAAACGAAAACTTCGGTTACAAATCCGGATGTGCTACACTGCGAGGTACAACCCAAACAGTCTTATTGCTTCTCACACATCCTGAAAATGGAACCAATGAACATTCGTCAGCAGATTGGGTCGGTTCAGGTTCAACAACTGGTAATCACAACGACAGCAACCGATTTGACATTGATATGGTCACTGAAAGGTATAACCAAAGTGGAAAAGCTAGAGGCACCGGAAATGAAGCCCTTGGAATTGGCTGCGTGTCTCATACATTTCTGCAAGCCGCTGGCGTTGAATTGGTTGCCGTCGTTTTTGCGGAGGAGCTGGCGATTGAAAAGAAAGACACAAATCTGATACAGAATCAAACGGATATTTTCCTGACTTGCCCCCAGTTTTTAAGGAGAGCGTATCATCATCGATCATGCGCCGATACCACTCTCAAAGGTATAGTTGGAAAGAAAATCGTACATCTGCTCAACGGTATAGTCAGCGTATGGGCCGAATTTATGGGAGTTTTCAGGAACGGCTATTCATCACACGGCGTACGCAACCGAGCCGTCCTCGCGCAATAAGGTCTGGCCGGTGTTCATGGGTTGGTAGGGAGTTTGATCAATCAAGCTGTCGTCGAGCTCCACACCCAGCCCTGGCATTTCAGGAATCGGGATAAAGCCTCCCTCACGTTGGTACGAGGTTTTGTAGACCGCGTGGTGCGAGGCTTCGTCGCCCTTGGAGTACTCTTGGGTAATGAAGTTCGGGATGCTGGCGTCGAGGTGCAGCGAGGCAGCTGTGGTCAACGGCCCTAAGAAATTGTGGGTGACCACAGCACTATGGTAAGATTCGGCGATAGCGGCGATTTTTTTGCAGTGGGTTAGACCGCCGGCCAGGGCCACATCTGGGCGGACGTACTGAGGTCCGCCTATGGCGAGCAACTCGCGGAACTCCCAGATTGTGGTCAGGCGTTCACCGTTGCCCAGGGGGACGGAGATGCGCTTGGCGAGCTCCGCCTGAGAAACAATGCTGTCGATCTGGATCGGGTCTTCCAGAAAGTAGAGATTGAAAGGCGCCAGCGTCTCGGCCAGGACGATGCCGTTCATGGGCGTGAGCTTGCGGTGGACTTCGACGATGAGATCCAGGTCGGGTCCGCCCCCCTCGCGTGCCGCCGCAACTAGATCGCGAGCCGTCTTGACGAGGCGATCCAGCCCCATATCCTGGTATCCGCTGACCACGGGATCGAACTTCAGCGCGGTGAATCCTTCTTCCACTGCGGCTTTGGCGGCCTGAAACATCGTCTCGGGAGTGGAACCACCGCCCAACAGATGCAGGCGGATTTTGTCACGGCAATTGCCGCCTAGCAGTTCCCACACCGGGGCGCCAAAGTGCTTGCCTTTGATGTCCCACAGGGCAATATCTACGGCACTGATGGCGCCGCAGAGTGCCGTACCTCGAAACGGGCCCATGCGGTAGAGGTACTGCCAGTGATGTTCGATGCGCAAGGGATTCTGCCCAATCAGGTATTTCTCGAAGGTCGCAATGATTCTTTCCACCGCTTCAGGGTAGCCCCAGCAAGCGGTCTGACCGATACCGCTGAGGCCATTATCGGTATGGATGCGAAGCACGTAGCCGTTGCCGATAAAGAAGGATTCGATTCTTTCGATTTTCATAGGAGACTCCTTGGTATGTGATAGCACAAAAATTCTGTCGCCCAATTTAGCAGAGCGCATAACAGTTCAAAGGAGGATTTGGTTCTAAGCTGCACCGTTGTCTTCTTCTTCAATGAAATCTGCCCAAAGTTGCTCCAGATTGATGACAAGCCTATCGAACAGGTGGGGGCAGAAATCCTCGCCGCTATCCACAGTGCCAGCCCGCAAGTATCCTTCCGATGACGGAAGAGTCCTCGATCCGTTAGCTTGCGTAATATGTCTTACTTCTCACCCACATGCTGTTTAACCTGCTCCGGGAAATACCTCATCAAGCTCTCAGTGATATTCGGGGCGGCCATCCCGAGGCCACAGGCGCTAGTCGCCTTCATCACCCCCCCGATGTCGCTCACCTCGCCGATCCATGTCGCTAATTCCGTCGGACCCGCCCTCCCGGCGAGGCGTTCGGTGAGACGCTGCGTGCCAATGCGGCAGGGAAAGCACTTACCGCACGATTCTTCAGCGAAGAATTCCATCGCATTATGCGCCATTTCGATTATGTCCCGGCTGTCGTCGAAGGCCATAATTCCGGCAGCGCCAAGCATAGCACCCTTGCTTCCAATGCTGGGCTCGTCAAGTGTCACATTGAGGTCGTCTCCCGCGAGGAAACCGCCGGAGAGACCTGCCATCGTGACCGCCTGGATTGAACGCCCTTCCCGCGGACCACCCGCCCAGTGGTAGAGCAGCGTCTTCAAAGGGAGTCCAAATGGCACTTCGTAGTTGGCAGGTTTCTGGATGTCGCCCGAGAGACTGATGACCTTCGTGCCGGCATGACCGTTCAGTCCGAGACTGCGATACCAATCCGCACCGCGACGCATAATCTGCGGCGTGGAGACGAGGGTCTCGACGTTGTTGACTACGGTTGGGAGGTTCTCGTAGCCGTGGGTCACCGGATATGGCGGACGATTGCGCGGGAAGGGGTGCTTACCTTCCAAACTGTTCAGAAGTGAGCCTTCCTCGCCGCAGATATAAGCGCCAGCGCCACGTCGAAGGTGGACGTGAAATCTGAAATCCTTTCCGAGTATCTTTTCGCCGAGGAAGCCCGCTTCTGCTGCCTCGGCAATTGCGCGTTCGATAATGCTGAAGGTCTCAGGGTATTCGTAACGGAGGTAAACGAAGCCGCGCGTCGCGCCGGTGGCGTAGGCGGCGAGAATCATTCCCTCGATCACCGCGTGTGGGTCGTAATCGAGGATCGCGCGGTCTTTGAAGCAGCCAGGCTCGCCCTCGTCCGCGTTACAGACGATTGTCTTCGGCTCGCCGGGGGCTTCGGCAACTGCCTTCCATTTAAACCCTGTCGGGAAACCCGCCCCTCCGCGCCCGGTGAGCTTGCTCTCCGTGATGACCTCAATAACCTCGGTTGGGTGCATCTCCTGTACCGCCTGTGTAAGCCCCTCATACCCCCCGGTCCGGCGGTAGCCCGCAATACTGGCTCGACCGGGCTCGCGAATCGAAGCGAAGACACACTCCTCAATTCCGCCTGGATTCGGTGGAGGTAGGGGAGAGGGTTTGGCTTCGAGCGCATCCGGACTCGTGCCGATGAACACCGTGTGTCCTTTGAGGACAGGCACAAAATCGTCGCAGCGGCCTGCGCAGGGCATTGGCGTCGCGCCATCCGCCTTGAGCGCCTCAAGGATTTCCTTCCCACCTACCAGACAGCAAACGGGTCCCGTACAGACTCGGGGCACGCTTTGCCCCGGCGGTGTACGGGAGAAGTGGTGGTAGAAGGTGACACTTCCGAAAAGGTCAGCCAGTGGAATTTTAAGCCCCACAGCCACGTCCCGGAGGGCTTCCTCCGAAATAAAACCATCTCGATCATGGAAGGCATGGAGCAAGGGAAGAAGCGGCGCCGGCTCGTTACACCAGCGGTCAATGAGTTCTTGATTCGTTGGGGTTGTCATTCTGCGCTCCGACCAGGGAAAAGATATAAATCACCGCAATTAAACGTTGACAGCATCCGCTGTCAACCTGGTACTATCTTATCAATTTTTCAGCATCAGGTCAACAAAAATTTCCTTTTTGTCCTTTAATTTGCCTTCATTCGGTATGTTTCGATGTAGTCTGCGGATTCATGGGCACCAAAAACCCCGTGCGATATACACGGGGCTGGGAAGTATGTCAACAGACTATCTTACTTGTTGTGTATCAGTAAAGCCCGAGGTAATTGTTGGTCTCCCACTGGCTGATGCTCTGATGATAATCCCGCCACTCCTCGCGCTTGACTTGGAGGTAGTAGGGGGCATATTTGGGACCAAGCGCACCCCGGATAACCTCGTCAGCTTCCAGATGGTCGAGGGCTTGGCTGAGTGTTCGTGGCAAAACATCAATACCGCGCCGTTGCAATTCGTCTTGCGGAATTTCGTAGAGGTTATCGTTGTTGCGCTCCCCGGGGTCAATTTCGTTATCGATGCCATCGAGCCCGGCGGCGAGCGTCGCTGCCATAGCGAGGTAAGGATTGGCGGCGCCGTCCCCTGAACGATTTTCAATTCGCCCCGATCCAGGGATGCGAATCATCTGCGTCCGGTTGCCCCCGCCATAGGTCATATAAACCGGCGCCCATGTCGCCCCGGAGCGCGGCGCGCCGGAGATAAGACGTTTGTAGCTGTTGACGAGGGGATTGGTGACGGCAACCAGCGCTTTGGCATGCTTGAGGATGCCGCCCATGAACCAGTAGGCAAGTTGTGACAAGCCGTTTTCATCTGACTCATCAAGAAACAGGTTAGTCTGGTTTCCCGTATCCCACAGACTCATGTGAAAATGCGCGCCGTTCCCCGTCAGGTTCGCAAACGGCTTGGGCATAAAGGTCGCCATCAGCCCCTGCTCTTCGGCGACGGTCTTGACCATCCACTTGAAGAAGGTGTGCCGATCCGCTGTCGTCAGCGCATCGGAGTAGAGCCAATTGAGCTCAAACTGACAGTTGGCGTCTTCATGGTCATTGGCGTAGGGCTCCCAGCCCAACTCCTGTAGATATTTAATCAAGGTGGTCATCGTATCAAGGTTCCGGTGGAGCGCCCGCAGGTCATAACAAGGCTTGCCCAGTGTATCGAGTGGGTCCCACGGCGCGTAGCTGCCGTCCTCACCCTGTTTCAACAGCATGAACTCCGCCTCGACGCCGACGTTGAAGAGGTAGCCTTTTTGTCTGGCTTTTTCCAAGCCTCGCCGCAAAATGGTACGTGGGCAGTAGGGCCACTCGGCGTCGTCGACGTGCACATTCCCCGCCAACCACGCCACGTTTTTCCGCCACGGCACAATTGTCAGTGAGTTAAAATCAGGGAGATTCGCCATCTCCGGATCGTGCGGCCCCTGACCGATTTCACCTGCCGCAAACCCGGCAAAGCCAGCACCCTCCGCCGCCATGTCATCAAGATGTGTCGTCGGCACCACCTTCGCTTTTGGTGTCCCGGCCATTTCTACAAAGGAACAGAGGAAAAACTCGATTCCCTTTTCTTCGACTAACGTTTTAACCTCGTCTAACGTCATTATCACGACTCCTTCTCTCGTTGTTATTGGAAAAGATTCAATCTTTCTAATCAGTCGTTAGCTAATTTTTTCATTTTGTTACCGACGATGTTGACGCTTAAAGATCCTTCATTCGAGTCACGGTTTCTTCTGCAAAATTAAGGTCCTCCATAATTGAATCCTCAACTCACATGCCTAATCGTAAATCACTCCCGTTCCTTCCAGCCTGGCCCGCCGCCAAACACGCGGTTCGTCCCGGCCAACGGAATGCCACATATCATTGAGGCTTCCAGGCTCAACGCTCGCAGGTCTTCGGGGTCAAGGTCGTGCACGTCTGCCTTACCGCAGGCGCGAGCAAGGATCTGGATCTCCGAAGTCATCGCCTGCAGCAGGTTGGCGACGCGCTCCGCCGCTTCATTGATGTTGAGGCGTTTCATCAGGTTGGGGTCCTGCGTCGTGATGCCGACGGGACAGCGGCCCGTGTGGCAATGGTGGCAGTGGTATGGCTCGGCGCCGAGTTCGTGGTAGTCCTCGACGTATAGCGGCTTGTTGCAGTTGAGCGCCATCAGCGCCGCCGTGCCGATGTAGACTGCATCCGCACCGAGCGCCATCGCCTTCGCCGCATCGACGCCGTGACGGATGCCGCCCGCGGTAATGAGTTGCACCTCGCCATACAACCCGAGGTCTTCGAGCGCCGCGCGTGCCTCACCCACGGCGGCGAGCGTGGGGATGCCGGTGTGCTCTTGGCAGATTTCGGCGGACGCGCCGGTGCCGCCTTCCATGCCATCCACGACAATGACATCCGCGCCCGCCTTTGCCGCTAATTTTACGTCGTCAAACACCCGCGTCGCCCCCATCTTCACGAAAATTGGGACCTGCCAGTCGGTCGCTTCACGCAGTTCTTCGATTTTGATAATCATGTCGTCGGGACCGAGGAAGTCGGGATGCCGCGCCGGGCTGCGCTGATCTACACCGAGGGGCAGATCGCGTTGATTCGCAACCGTGTCCAACACCTTTGAGCCGAGCAGCAACCCACCTGTCCCCGGCTTTGCGCCCTGTCCGATTGTCAACTCGATGCCATCCGCCATCCGCAGGTCGTGGATGTTGATGCCGTAGCGGGACGGCAGGACTTCGTAGATCAGCGACTTGCTGTGCTCGCGCTCCGCCATCAGCATCCCACCATCACCCGTGGTGTTCGACGAACCGACGATATTTGCACCCTTTGCCAGGGCGACTTTGGCGTTGTAGGAGAGCGCGCCCCAACTCATGCCCGTGATCATGATGGGAATGTCGAGTTCGATTGGCTTTTCAGCGAAGCGAGTACCGAGAAGGGTTTTGGCGGAGCAACGTTCTCGATAGCCTTCGAGCGGGATGCGCGTCAGGGTGCACGGGATGAAGGTCAGGTCATCAAACGTCGCCCATCGCCGCTCGCGCAACGTTCCAAATCCGCGGATACGGTATCTGCCCAATTCTGCCTTGACTTGGATATCTTCAATGATGTCAGGGGTGAATGTTCCACTAGTTCGGAGGTAATTCGATTTGTCCGGCATGGTGTAAAGTCTCCGACTATCTTGATAATCTGCCTTTCCTAAGCGAAGTAAGGCTAATATAACCAAGTGCATATAATTCCAACTGTACCCTTAAAATGGCATCAGGGAATGAGCAATTTTGTGCCTTAAATTGTATCCATATTTTTCGACCAGCAAGAACTTTGTTCTCTTTGTTCTGTATTGTCACTTTAGCGTGTCGCACGTTTCTACAATCCGATCGATGAGTGGACGATAAGTTGAGTTATGCAAATGTTCTTTGTACCATTCCGCATAAGTTCCAGCTTTTAAGTGTTTTTGAATCATGCGGTTTTCTTCCAGCAATATCCATAGGTTGTGGGTGGCTCGGTTGCAAGAGCCATAGGTACGGTCTGCTCTAAGACCTTCTATACCATACTTTTGACAAGCGGGGCATTGGCATTCTTCCAATTTTTTCAATTCCTCTGAATTTGGTTTGCGTACCTTCCAATTGCCGAGGTTAGCCACGGCACGATCGGAAGTTCCCGGCAACTGCACCAGTCCCCGTGCTGCCCGAACGCGCCAGCCAGTTGAATCCACTGAATCTATTCCCAATAGCGCTGCGATGTGCAATGTTGCTGTGCCACCTACTCCAAAGAGGTGCAGTTTCCGATCAGCGAATACTGCACAAACCTGACGCACTTTGTCTAGCACATCCCCACTTGACATGGATTTGGAAGCACGTAAAAGATTAGGTACAATTCCACCAATAGCACAAATTGGTTTAGATCGAAGCCGTTCATTCTCCTCAAACTGGCGGAGATATTCGTCTAGGTGGCGACTGACATGAAGGATGGGTACATACCCATCGTGAGAATATTTTCGATTAACTGCCATTGTCCGTTGTAGGCATTCAAGTTGTTTCTTGTTGCTCATACTTGGCATAGGGATATAGTCTTGAGGAATTGCATACCAATCAGGTTTTGCCTGTTCCACAAATTCTTCGTAATCCTGACGCGGCACTTCAATCCCATCTCGTGAAAACCTGAATGCACCATTATCCAGATAAATGTTCACAGATTTTGGAATATCAAGACTAGTGTGCAACCCCATCTCCATGGCGCGATGACGGCGAGTCGGGCTTTGATGAAAATCCGCGTAGGAAACCATTACAGCATATAACTTATCCAAGTAGTAAGGTGAGTCAATATCCCATACTTGCGGCTTAATACTGGTGATCTGCAGCCCTGCAACAATTTTCATACCTAATTTCCTCTAATCATCATAGTGCATCGGTCCTCAGCTATTGCTGGTTCGATTGCGAACTTCCTGAAGGTGCCTAAAAGCATTAGTTTCTTCTAGCTCCCCTCTAGAATCGGGTTCTTTCATTTTCACCAAAATGGGGAAATTTACCATTTGACCTGATAACAGTGCTTCACCTACTTCGAGATTAGGAAGTAAGTTTGCTTCTTCCTCACCTAATGACTCGACAACTCTTTTCACGAAGTTCTGATCGGCAGGATTTACCATTCGCATGGTAATATAAGAGTTGCATTGAGACAGAGTTGTCTCGTCTATGCGCGAGGGCCTCTGACTGATTACAACCAAGCCGATGTGGAATTTCCTTCCCTCTTGGGCAATCTGTTTGGTGATGGCTATGGATTGTTGTTCGGCTGACGAATTGCTACTACTAGGAACGAAGTTGTGAGCTTCTTCAAGCAACAGTAAAAAAGGTAATTCCAGTTGTCCGTTAACCTTGGTTTGAAATAGTTTGTCTGCAATGATGCTATAAATTGTAGCCTGAAAGTCTCCAGTATAGCCGGCCAAAGACACAACTGAAATTTTACCATACTGCACGAGCTCTTCGCGATTTAGAGGTATAGGTTGCGATTCGCCGGCGGTTGTTCTATTGATACCTTCCATCCTAAATAGCTTATACGCTGCTCGCCTAGTTCTATGACATATTCCCTCCAGAGTTCTTGCATTCGGATTTTGCTGAGATAGATTCTGCCAGCAAATTTCTTCCAGATACTGAAGATCGCTAGGATCCTGACTACTCGCTCGTATTGATTGAACAACAACCTGGGCTATATTGGCAACTAACCAAAGATCGGGACGAATGCCATATTGACTAATCTCATTATCATTAAGTCTACCAGCTAGCCAGTTTGTTCTTTCTATTCTTTCATTTTCTTCGGCTTCGTAAAATCTTTTAGTTGCATTAAATAAATCACTAAATAAAGCCATCATTGGGCCCGTTAGTTCGTATGCAAGATTGTTAACAATCTGAGCTACTGTATCTGCTTCTTGTTCAAAAATCGGGAAGGTAGCATGGTAAAGATTAACCCGATTACGAAGCGAGTCGATCTCCCCCAATCTTGTATAATCCCCACGCGGATCGAAGATGACCATCGGATAATTTTTATTCGCCAATTCTTCAATAATTCGTCGGGCTGCCCAACTCTTGCCAGCTCCTGTCATTGCTAGTATAGCTAAATGACGGGTAACTATGGCGTGGCCATCTACTTTCACATCAATATCAGGGCTATTAGAGAGAGTAGCAATATCTAGCGCACTATTCCGATTATTTTCTAGATTTCCCACTAACACACGCTCTAGATCTTCTGAATCGGGTCTATAAGCACTAGTAGCGGGTTTAGGAGGATATCGCAGGCTCTCAAGCTTACCGGACTCTTCACCCTTCAATTCATATCCCAATACTTGGCATACAGCTGTTACAATCTCATGACTTAGAGCGAGTACAGTTTCCATCGGATCGGTCTGTGTTTCTGCTAGTTCGTGACCTGCTTCAACCGGAAAGAGAGGGTTGAGACGTTCTATGCTTTGGACCTTCGCCCAAACTCTTATCTCTTTTGACTCTCCACTCCCTTCCATCTCATTTAACGTAGCGTCTACTGCGATGATATCCTGCTCACGTATTGCTTCCGGCGTTACAGCGAGGCGAAATTCCTTGCTCGTACTTTCACCAACGAGTGTACCAACAACTTTCTCTTTTTCCATGATTTATCTACTTTTTCACAGTCGGCCGAAAGATCCAATCTCGGCGTTTCATATAGATGGCCCGCACTATCACTTTCCTTATCTCTTCATCGCTAATTTCCCCCTTCTGTAGGCTTACCCCCAGTATATGGCGGACCGTTTTGTCGTATGCCTTTGTCATCCAGTTGGGCACATGGGCAAACTTATCCGCAATATCTAAGCCGACAGGAAACCCGTAATTGGGCAAGAGGCGCGAATACAAGTATACCCGCCGCGCGGCTTCTTTAACTTGGTCTTCTCCAAGATCAGAAAAGATCTCAATTCTAATAGGTTCGGTATTCGCGCTAGCCTGAATATAAGTTCCCTGTATGGAAGGAAAACCAAACTGGCTGCTATCTTCCAAACAGGAAAAGTCTACCCGAAAACTTTCTGATTCATTTGGAAGTCGGATTTGACCCGATCCCAAACCGCTAGTGGACTTGTCTATTGTCCAAGGTTCGGAATATTCGCCAGTGTCAAGGAGCAAGGCCATGAGAAGATTATCTGTATAACCCAATCTGTCCATCAAGTTTTTGGGGGAGGTAAGATCGGAGAGACCAAACATCTCGTTGAAATAGTTCTCATTTTCGTTTTCACGCAAGCCACGGAAAACGCGTTTAAGTAATACATCCTCGGAAAACTTTCGAGATCTTCCTCGTTCTACTACCCCTGCAATGATTGGTCGAGGTTCCCTATTTAGTGCCACAGAGATCAATTTTCTATACAGAAATGCAATCCATGACAAAGGTTCAAAAAGTCGGCGGCTTGCCCACTCATCAGATCTTCCACCAGCTATAGCCGGATAAATATCAAGACGTGCCGCTTCAAGAAAATCTGCTTTCAATTGCTTCGCCTGTTCCTCATCACCTGAATAGTGTTTTAGAAACAGGTCAATATCTGCTTCAGTAAAGGGTGTATGACCTGCATAAGCGTCCATTAAATAAACCAGTGGACCATGGAACAACAGTACTCTTAGATCTGTATTGCGGTTCAGTGCTGAAAGTCCCCCCAGTAGTTCGGCAGTAATACGGACAATATCTGTGAAGTCTTCCCGTTCCTTGCTGCCTCCTTCAAGATCTCCGAAAATTACTGGGTAATAACCGAAATTCTCCCGTTCGGCCAGATTTCCTTCACCTACACGTACTGCATAAGATCCCACGCGTAACAAGATAGGAACTTGGGATAATTCTGACTGACCGATTCCTCCATCAATAAAACTAACTAGTTCGCTTTGAAACTCTTCCCAAGTTGCATCTTTGACTGAAAATGTCTGAAGTATAGCACTATCGCGCTTTCCTCTATTAGCTTCGTCCATAGCTTGACGCAGATGGGTTATAAAACGTGCTGTGTTACGATAATAGTTATCCCTCAGATTTTCAGCCACTAATAGCGATTTTTCCACTAGTTGCATCATTAGCTGAGGCTGCTGATAGAGATCCTCCAAAACTCTTTCCTCGTCTTGTTCCGGCATACAGTATTAACCTCCTACCATCTTGAGCGGATTTTGATTCCGAGTTGTTGCAAGATCCGCTTCGCTTCGTTTGTGTGAAAAGCATTCACAGGTAGACCTGTCAATTGGTTGACTAGCCACTTGACAGGTACTCGTTGATCGCCTACCTGCACATACCATATCTGATATTTTGGGATATTCCATTCTTCTGTGAGCGCGATACATGCTATATCCATCACTTGTTTGGGCGTGAACGCGATTTCAATACCACGAAGGTATACTTTGCCTCGTTGGACAACTTTCGTCTGAGTCTCGGACGATTCCGATACACTCTTATGCAGCCAGTTGCGAAGTTCTGCCAGTTTGCGCCCCATTACTCCTGTAGAGACAATCACCTTGAGATTAGTAGGAATTAGCAATTTATACCCGACCAAAACTTGCCGATATGCTTTGCCCATGCTTATGAATAACTCATCGTATTGTCTACTACTTAAAACCTGCTTGAGTTCATTCAGAGTCGGTTGTTGCAATTCCTTAATTTGCTGCAGTGTCATTCGACGATCGTAGTTAGGAATTGGTTTGCAGGCTGAAATCAATCCAAACTTGGCTGATAAGATATACACATCAAGTAACCACGCTTCAGACGGGTGCATTCGCATAAACTTATTCATTACCCGATATGCTGGTCCGTCGTAGCGTTTCAAAGCTGGTAGTAAACCTTGAGCGGAACGTTTCCTTTGGGAACACGAGAGAATTAGCAACCGTGGGTTTGAAGCAGTTTTCTCCTTATACATTGCGTTTACCACTCTGGCAACTCCTTTCCCGCATCGCAGAAGGTGTATTCCATTTCTGGCACTTTGTCCCGCATGTAAATGGCGAGTGCCGAGCTATCTTTGCCACCGGAAAGACCGAAATAATCGCATGTTCATGGTTAGGCAGCGAATTCATAATGCCTCCCGCCATACCGCTCGCTCGTCCTTGTCGAAGTTCCACAGCTTGCGCCCGGAGACGACTTTCTTGAAATTGCGGATGGCGGTCCGTGAATTGCGAACTTTGGAAGGGAGATGCTGAGATAGGGTGGATTCGAGGAAGGCGCGTTCCTCTTCGGTCGGTTCTTCAATGACGGCATCGTTGCCGAGTTCAGCGATCTCGCCGACGACAAAGCAGACCGCCTCGTACATCGAGTCGGCAAACGCCTCGCCGGCGTCCCCGCAGACGATAATCGTTCCCTTCTGCGCCATGAAACCCGCCATATAGCCGCAATTGCCCCCGACAATGATTAGTCCGCCTTTCATTGAGACGCCTAACCGCGCTGCCGCATCGCCGTGAATGACAACCGTTCCACCGCGAATTGAAGCCGCCGCGCCGTTGCCTGCGTTCCCCTCGACGACAACTGTGCCGCCCATCATCGACTCCGCCAATCCCCAACCGGCGCTGCCTTCGATTTCGACGGTCGGCCCGTCAATCATCCCCGCACAGTAGTAACCCACGCTGCTGTCGAAGGTCAGGTGGACCGGCTGTAACAGCGCCACGCCTAGATTGTGTTGAGCACCGGGGTTTTTCACGCAGAGGTCGGTCTCCCCCTGGGCGATGAGGCGTTTGATTTCGGCGTTGATGTCGCGGGTAGTTTTTCCGTCACAGACTATGTCTGCCATACTTGTACATCCTTTGCTTGCGCCTCGCGAACTTCGCAGGCGCCCTCAAAGGCGGCGCGGATCGCGATCTCTTCAGTCGCAACGGCGACAAACCTATCGGTTTCGGTAAAGAGTAGGGGCTTGAAGGCGAAGGGGTCTTTGGCGAACCCGATGTAATCAGTGGTCGCAGCGAGGTAACTGAACGAGCCATCCAAATCAACAAGCGAAGCCTCCAATGCTTCCTTAAACGTCATCTCCTGCGACAATCGATCCGCAAGATAGACGCCGATGATTTCGGAGTCGTTTTCGGTGTAGAATCTGACGCCGCGCTGCTCGTAGCGACAGCGAAGCTTGTGGTAGTTTGTGATGTGCCCGTTGTGAACGATAGCGAGGTCGGGATAGCCGTGCGCCCAAAAGGGCTGTGAATGGCTCAGGTCAACACGGCTCTCTGTCGAAAGGCGTGTGTGTCCCAGACCGTGCGTCCCTGTGAACGCCGAGACGCTGTAGGCCGCGTCAAGATTTTGCGGGCTTCCGACCTGCTTGACGACTTCAAGCTCGCGTCCCATGCTGACCACTTCGATGGCGTCATCCAGAGACTCAATGAATTGCGTCAACGCCGCTGTCTCTCCAGACAGATCGATGACGAACCGAAGATACTCGGCGATTATTTTCACGTCGCGCACCGCGCCAAATGTACGCGCCCCATCGGCAATAGAAATGCCCTTCTCTCCTGCGCCATCCGCTTCTCCCAGCTTGACCCGCACGATGAAGCAGCCATTTTCCTGGGGACCGTAGAGCGCTACACCCGCCGAATCCGGCCCCCGCACCGCCAGCGCCGTGAGCATTGTGAGGATGGTTTGCCCCACCGTGGCGTTGTCATTTTTGGTCTTGTCTAGAAAACCGATGATGCCACACACGCTTCGTTTCTCCTCAATTATTTCAAAGGTTGAATCAGAGTTAGACGCATCCAATCATGCCTAACTTTGAGCCATAATTATAGTTCACATTAGAGAAAAAGTCAACAGCTTTACTTGTCTTGATTCACCTCCAGTTTTTCTCAAAGCCGCTGGGGTATCGTTAATCGCTATCTTTTTGCGTCGGCGCCAGATGGCAGCTCATCATCGCTGTCTGGTCCTGAGCCGATAACAACACCGCCACGTTTAGCAGAAGCTGGGATTTGGTTCTCTTGTTTGAAAGTAGGGAAACTTTTTCGTTGCAGAATTGCTCGGACTCTGTTATGATACCCTCGGAGGGAGACCACAATGGGGGTAGGCAAGCCAAAGTCAAACTACCGGCTCAGACGTTAATTGGAAGGAGAAACTCTGATGCCAAACAGCCATCGTCCCTCAGTACGAGGGAAACGTTATATTGTCTCATCACTTCATTATCTCGCAACGATGGCCGGTGTTCGCATCCTTGAAAGTGGGGGCAACGCCGCCGACGCTGGGGTCGCAACAGGAATTTGTATCAACGTGCTTCAACCTGGATTTGCCCATTTTGGAGGCGTCGCGCCGATTATTTACTGTCCGGCGTCGGGCAGCCCTGTTGAAACGATTAGTGGACTGGGACGCTGGCCCAGAGCCGCGACCATCGACTACTTTCACGAACATCACGGCGGTAATCTGCCCGCTGGGATTTTGCGAACAGTCACGCCAGCGGCGCCCGATGCGTGGCTGATGGCGTTGGCGCGATTCGGCACCATGACCTTTGAGCAGGCCATCCAGCCCGCCTTAGACCTCGTCGAAAATGGTCATCCGGTGGATGCCCAATTTCACGCCTTTGTCAGTGGAGGGGATATAAAAACTTCGCGATCGACCGCCCAAGTGTTCAACCCGGGTGGACACATTCCACAGATTGGGGAAATCTTTGTCCAGAAAGATCTGGCGAACACCTTCAAACGGCTGATCGATGCCGGACGCAAGGCAGGCGGAGATCGACACGCAGGCATCCAAGCCGCACGCGACCTCATCTATAAGGGTGAAATTGCCCACGAAATCGCCGATTTTTATCAGAAGGAGAATGGCTTACTCACCTGCGAAGACCTTGCGGCGTTTTCGGTTCGCGTCGAACCACCGGAGCGCATCGCCTACAAAGGCTATGACGTTTATACTTGTGGGCCTTGGTGTCAGGGACCAACACTGATCATGGTGCTAAAGATTCTCGAAGGCATTGATCTGAGGGGGATGGGGCATCACTCCGCAGACTATCTCCACACGATCATCGAGGGACTCAAATTGGCTTTTGCGGATCGGGAAGCCTACTTCGGCGACCCCGACTTTGTGCAAGTACCGATGGCGGGATTGCTCGGTGAGAAATACGCTGCCGAAAGACGAGCGACAATCGACCCACAGCACGCCGCCCCCGACATGCCGCTGCCAGGAAATCCGTGGCAATTCCATCCAGAGCCGCGTCGGGAAAATGGTCCCTTCCCGACCATGGATCCGAATCGTCCGCAACCGGAACGCATCTCGCAATGGGAAAGCGATACCAGTTATCTCTGCGTGGTTGATGAACAGGGCAACGCATTTTCGGCGACGCCATCCGATGTGATTGGCTGGTCACCGGTCGTCCCAGGCTTAGGCTTTCCCATTTCAGCGCGTGGCACACAAACGTGGCTGGATAAAGCGCATCCATCCTGCCTTCAACCGTGGAAGCGTCCACGACTCACACCGAACCCGGCGATGGTCCTCAAAGATGGAAAGCCGTTTATGCCCTTTGGCTGTCCCGGCGGCGATGCCCAGGTTCAAGGGATGCTGCAAGTGTTCCTTAACATCATCGAATTCGGAATGGAACCACAACAGGCAATCGAGGCGCCCCGCGTTGTCAGTCACAGTTTTCCCAACTCGTTCTGGCCACACGGCTCTTTGCCTGGGGAGGTAACGGTTGAAGCCCGTGTTGACCCGCAGGTGCGAGAAGCCTTGAACGCTCGGGGACATATCGTCCAAGCTGATCAGGACTGGAGTTCTAGGGTCAGTCGGGTCTGCGCAATCACCGTCCATCCCGAAACTGGCGCCCGTGTGGGTGGCGCCGATCCCCGCTCTACGTCGTATGCAATCGGGTGGTAATACGGTTGCTTGCGGCTCCTCGGAAGCGAAGTGGTTCATTTCTTAAACTCAGCTCCCGTCAATACCAGCAAATCTGTGGATTATGTGAGTTGCATCCACTGGTCCCCTACCTCTTCAAAACGGTGGTGCAATGCCTTAACGGTCTCCGCGGGGATGGGTAGCTGTCGTTCCACCATTTCAATGTTCGATAGAACGTGCGACGGGTTGTGAGTCCCCACGATGACCGTGTCAACCTCGGACTGGGCGAGCACGAACCCCATCGCCAGAAGGATGGGATCTTCGGGTGCCCCCGGGAGGGGCCCCATCTGCGCCATGATCTGCGCTCGCCTGAAGTATTCGTCCGCATACGGGTAAGGGCTGTGAGCTTTACCCCACACGCCATTGGCGATAGGACGCTTGATAATGATTCCCATCCCCTTTGCCTCCGCCAACGTGAACAGTTCTTTGGTCCGTGCGTGCTGCTCCACCAGATTGAAGCTGGTTTGCAGTGTGTCGAAGAGTCCGGTGTTGACAGCCCAGCGCGCGGCCTCATTGTCTCCGCTGTAGCCGATAAAACGGGTCTTGCCGGCTTCCTGCGCCTTAACCAGCGCTTCGATAACCTCGCCGCGTTCCAGTACATCCACGTCACAAGAGTGAAGCTGCACAAGGTCGAGGTGGTCTGTCTTCAGCCGCCGCAAGCTGCGGTTGATACCCCCGGAGACCGCCGGGGCCGTCCACGGCTTTTGGTCTGTCCATGGCAAGCCTCCAGCCTCCCCGTCGTCTGTGACATGGCCACACTTGGTCGCCAGGATATACTCCTCCCGTCGGTGTGCAACTGTATTTCCAATCAGTTCCTCGGTTGTGCCGTAGCAAGAAGCGGTATCAAGGAAATTGATTCCATTATCAAGGGCAACGTTGAGGACCCGGTCCGCTTCCGCTACAACCTTGGATCTTTCTTGACGAGAAATCTCCGCAAGACCCAGACCGAGGCAAGTGATCTTTAGACCTGTTTTGCCGAAGTCGATCTTTTCCATAGCTTATATCTCCTCCTGGTTTTTGACGACTCAACTGGGTAACAGTAGGGACGAACCTATTCAGAATTACCCATATTAAACTTTCTGCCTCCAAATCTCAACAAACAGTAAAGCGCCAAAAAATCGTACACTGCGTGGGTAACGATTGGCGTCAACAGATTGTCGCTGACCTGCCACAACCAACCAAGGTAGACGCCCATCAGACCTGCCGCTAACGCATACGTCGGGGTGATGAAATGAACCAGTCCAAACAATGCGCCGGCTGCGATAAGCCCAGTCTCTGGGCTCAACCAGCGGCTAATGGCGCCCTGGAGGACGCCCCGAAAAAGCATCTCCTCCCCCACTCCCGCTAGGATTGCGATGACGCCGAGCTCAGCAAGCGTGCACTTGGCAAATAGCGGACGAACAACCTCCAGAAGCAACCGGTGTGTATGAACGAGGGGGCCGACGGGCCAACGAAAGAGAGCTAAGAACATCCCTAGCATGGGTACGCTGGCGATGATTCCCACGATGACATCTGACCCATCCCACCGAAGGGACGCCAACGCCGGTTGGCTCAAAACCCACCCTAACGCCCATGCGAGCCCCGCCAACCCGCCCTCGAAAAGCACTACCAGCAGAACGATTTGACGGCTTCGCTGCACTTCTGTTCACCCTCCAAAATTGATTACGGCGGCGACGTCGGTAGAATCGAAAAATACTCGATGTCATCCTCCTGCTCGTGCACCGCCGCTCGGACAAACTCCAAGTCTGCATTCATCTCCGCTTTAGCGAACACCTTCCGAATCTTCGTGATAAACTGCCCCTTCTCTATGTGTTCCAAAAGCAGTTTGAGTTTCTCCACATCTGCTTTGGGCGCATCTCGGTTGTAAGCCTTCTTTCCGTCCAGCACAGCGATGTCCTTTTTGGTGATTCGCTTTGCCCATTCTGCCCATTCCAGCGTCGCTGGCTCAAGCCCTTCCTGCCGCATTTGAGTTGCCTGCCGGGCGAACTGCTGTGTAAACGGCTGAACATGCTGCTGCCAGTCTTTCTCTTGTTGCGTCAGCTTCTCCGGTATGGCAAAGTTCATCGCATTGCTCCACATCGGCGTCCAAGTGAATTGATAGGAGAACGCGCCGAGCAGATCCATCTTGTGAAGCGCCTGCACATAAAAGAGCGCCTCCGTCCGGTCTCTCACAGAGATCTGCGTAATCTTCAGCGGATAGATCAGTTTCTCTGAGGAGAAGGTAAAGCGCGTTGGCGTTATCTCTCCCTGATATGTGCCGTCGGGCTTCTGCTTCATCTGCTCGGGATCGATCTTCATGACCGTGAAGAACCACCCCTTTCGGATATAGAAATCGAGCGTCGCCTCGTCGCCGGCATAGCTATAATTATTCTCTTTAAGCTAGGTGTACAGGTCATCCGCCCGGTCAGCGACGATGATCTTGTAGTCCAGCGAGCCGACAATCCCCGCTTCCAGGACCCGGACGCTCGATTCGACCATCATCACCCTGGCGGATTGCATCACTCGGAAGCGTTTGTACTTGCTCAAATCCATCGGCTCCAGGATGGTGAAGACCGCCAACTCCTTGAAAAACTCACGCGGCATCTCAGCCAGCTTGGGTTGACTCGGGGTGGGAACCACCATGCCGAAATCGGCGGCGTTGCCTTCAAACTTGGGCTGGACCGTAAACGACTCAACCTTTTTCACCGCATCCCAGGTGATAAAGGCTTTCTGAGCAGGCTGGAGGATGTCTTTGTCCTTCGCAGCGAAATAGCAGCAGGCCGATTTGGCTGCGGTTGGCTCCATCACAATCAGCGACAAGACGGTCAGTGTGAGCATTTTAGGCTTCCACATAGTTCTTTCCTCCTAATCAAGTTTTGTTCAGTTACGAACCGGGCGCCTAACCCTAACCTATTCCTTCTTTACCCCCGCAAGGTCTGCGACAACCCACTTGAGACCGGCGACCACCCGTGCTAGGCGGTCATACACGATTTTGGACGGGGTATCGGCTGCCGTGTGGTAGTAGGGGTATCGGAAAGGGGCAGTGTCCGTCACCATCACGCCGGGATAGCCTGCTTGCCAAAACGCCCACTGGTCCGACCAGTCGATGCCTGGCACTCCCTCGAAGGTTGCTACCCCTTCGGATGGAAACTTGGCATGGCGGCGGAATGAGGCGATCACGGAATGAACCAGTTTACGTGATGCAGTGTTTCCCACGAAGGCGATGAAGTTCCCCTTCGTGGGGTAGAAGAGACCAAACGGATACGGGTAATCTTGGCTCTGCTCTTCGTCCGAATAGTAACCGATGGTCTCAAGGTTCAACATAGCGACCACCTTCTCGTTCCGATCGCGACAGCGTTCCGCATAGACCACACTTCCCATTTGTGGTGTTTGAAAGTATGGCGACTCCTCGTTGACGAAAAGAACGAAGCGTAGGGTTCTTTCAGGTTTTTCTCCCGCGAAGGCGCGGGCGAGCGTCAAAACAGCGGCAGTGCCGGTCCCATTATCGTTTGCACCGGCGCTCCCCGCCACCGAATCGTAGTGTCCTCCGACGACCACGATCTCATCAGCTTGGTCGGCTCCCACAATCTCGACTTCGATGTTGTAGCAAGTCTTCCCCTCCACCTCGTACCCCTGTCTCAGTACCTCATATCCAGCCGCGGCAAGCGATGTCTCAAGGAAATCTACAGCCTCGGCGAGGCTCTGATACCGGGTAGTAACGTTACGCTCACCAATTTCACCGGCGAGTTTTTCCACATCCTGCCGAAGTGCGTCTTGGAGCGTGGACTCATAGTCGGTGAGCGGCGGCAGTGGACCGCGATAACTTTCTCCCGGCATTCTGATCATGGTCAACCACCCCCCCACAAAAAGCACGGTGAGGATAATACCGAAGACGGTAAGTCTCACGAATCTGGCGCGGGTTGCCAGTTGCATCTCTGCCCTCCAATTTTGTCTTTATTGGTGGTTTCAACGTTTACCAGATGCCATCCCCGATGTCCCCCATGGACGCCGAGGAAGACCACATCTCCCTCCGCAAACGTTTCGACCCGATTCCCCACCGCTTCAACAACGCCGACGTGCTGATACCCGGCACGACAAGGATAATTTGTTGTGTAGTTTAGCAGAATTATCAAATCTCGTCAAGCGCAAAACACCATGAGTAGAAATTTCCCGACGCACCGTTTTTGATCTCGCTTTTTTGAAAATCGTGCTATAATCTTGGGGACTTCGATTTTGACCATTACAGTTTTTCAAAGACTTGTTACCCTGACTTTGTTAGATTAAAAGAGCGCATCGGCTGATCCACTGCTGGCTCGCCCCCCTCAATCCCCCAACTTTGGGGGGAAGGGGAGAATTGCACAAACTCCCGAAGTTCCGGTGCTCCGCACCGAGAATCCACGATGCGAAACATCGGGACCTGCCCCGATCCATCAGGGAATTGGGGGCCGGGGGACAAATGTAACAAAGTCAAGTTACAAGATCCCAAATTCAGGAGAGGAAAATGGAAAAAATACGGATGGCCCAGTATGGGACGAAACATGGACACGCCAGAGGCAAATTGCAGGCAATGCAGGTGAATGGCGATGTTGAAATCGCAGGCATCTTTGAACCAGACCCTGAACAGCGTGCGGCGCTTCAAGCGTCGGAAAGCGCTTTTGCCGGCGTTCACTGGTTTTCCGACGAGCGTGAGATGTTAGAGGATGAAAGCATTACAGCGATTGCCTCTGAAGGCCTCAACGCCGAGAGCCTTGACCAAACTGAGGAGATCGTCGCCGCTGGCAAGCACGTCTGGTATGACAAGCCGGCTGGCGATAATTGGGCGCAATGGCAGCAAGTGGTCGCCATGGCGGAAGACAAGGGGCTGCTCATTCAGATGGGGTATATGCTACGCTATCATTCAGCTTTTAAGCAGATCGCTGACTGGGTGAAGTCGGGTTTTTTGGGCGAGGTGTTTTCAGTGCGCGCCCACATGTCAACGTCTATCCCTGAAAATTCCCGTGCTCAAATCAGTGCTTTGCATACAGGCGGCATTTTTTTCGATTTGGGCGGCCACATGCTGGACCAGGTGGTCTGGCTCTTGGGACGCCCGGTGAAAGTAACGGCGTTCTTGCGCAACGACGGTGGTGGGGCGCCGGAGTTTCAGGATAATACCCTGGGCGTCTTCGAGTTTGAGAACGCCATTGCCTTTATCGACATTGCCGCAATGGAGCCCCCCCCGGCGGCGCGCCGCTTTGAAGTGTATGGTAGTCAGGGGAGCGCTATCATCGTCGAACCTTTTGAACCCGGCGAGCAAATCCGGCTGTGTCTGACGGAAGCGCGAGATGGCTGTCAGGAGGGAGAGCAGTTTGTGGGGACAAATGGCGAGAGCCGTCAAAGAGCCTACGAACTGGAATTGGAAGCCTTTTTGGCGACTATTGAGGGCAAACAACCACCGGATCGGCCGATGTCGCATGAACTGCTGGTGCAGGAGACCTTGCTCCGGACGACCGGGGTGCTTGATGCTTGACAGAGCAGGACTTACGCAATTGAATCGGCGGATGATCCCCCAACCTCCTGTGCATCTTGTATCGGATTCAGAGCCTGCCCCGATCCATAAGTCCATGTAGCCGAACCCGTGAGAGTTCGGGTGTATGACCCTCTCCTCGAATTCTCACGACTTCGGCTACGGGAAGATGAAAATCAGGTATTTTCCGCCTCCAACCGAGCGAAGTGGTGCGTTTCACAAGTCCGTATAGGGCTGAAATGATGAGTTCATTTATGTTTTTCATTGGAACACTCCTATAACGCGACGAATTTCTGCGGGGAATTAGGTTCTGTTGACATTTCAAGGGAGCCATATAAGAGTGGAGACAAAGCTGAGAAATCCAAAATAACGGATAGATAACTTCTCGAACCGAGAGAAGATGCGGCGATACCATTTTATCTTGTTAATGAAACATTCAACCCGATGTCTCTCTTTGTACAGATGTTTGTCGTAATCTCTTTGATCCACACGATGACTTTTTGGCGGTATCACCGCAATCGCTCCATTCGCCTCAATAACGGCAATAAAATTGTCGGAGTCATATCCCTTGTCTCCAATCACATACTCGCTTTTATATCCAAGTATCAACCCTTCTGCTTCCGCTATGTCGTTTCTTTGACCGGGTGTCAGATATATTCTTAGTGGATTACCCAGGCCGTCAACTGTGATGTGAATTTTTGTACTGAATCCCCCGCGAGAGCAGCCTAACGCTTGGTTTTCAGTGCCACCCTTTTTTTTCGGCACCCGCCGCAGACGGGTGCGCTCGAATGATTGTACTGTCCACAATAAGCGACTCGATATCGGGGTCGGCGGCGAAGTGGTGGTGGATCTGTGTGAAGACCCCTTTGTCGCACCACCGAGCAAACCGCTTATAGAGGGTGTTCGATTTACCATAGGTGTCTGGCAGAAGTCTCCATTGAGCACCGCTACGGGTCGCCCAGAGAACAGTTTCGATAAAGCGGCGTGTTGTCGCTTCGTTGCCAACATAGATGGTGGGACAAGTTAGAAGAAACGAGTATATCTTTTTCCATTGGTCATCGGGTAAGGTTATTGGCATCATTCTTCTATTATGCCACAACCTTATACTCAAATGTCAACAGAACCTAGCAGGCAATATCCGGGGCTGGAGATTCTGGCAGGTTGATGAACGAATCTATTGGTTATATCGTCCGATTGGAAAGCATATAGTTGGCACAGAATTAGAGTCACGACATGCCAAAGTTTCTTCTATTTGGATGCTCAAACCCGCTAAGCGAATGGATTCGCATCCATCCCCATTTCCTATTGAATTGACTGTACGCGCGATTTACTCTATACCCGGTGACTCGAAAAAGATTATACTCGATCCATTTTGTGGTACGGGAACAACTCTAGTCGCAGCAAAAATTCTCGGTCATAGCTTTATCGGAATAGATATCTCACCCACCTATGTAGAACATACTAAGAACAGGCTTGAAAACTGGGAGAATGAAAAATCAGAGGTAGAGAAAGAAAAGAAGAAACACGTCGTCAGAGATCCTTTCAAGGAACGCAAAAAAAGAGGGACGGTTACGTGGCCCTTTGCACCCAACAATAATTCCTCTAAATGAAGCTTAGATCGTTGACAATCGAACCGAAATTTGCTTTAGCCCACTTTTCAGTTGGTCAATAATCAATTCCAAACTCTGAATTCAACAGTTCTCATATTACCCACAATTGAATAACAAATCATTTCCTTGCTGAGTCTACATCAATCCCCGATATTGAGTATTCGGCGAAAACTACTATCCTGAATCAGTTTGTTAAAAAAGAGGTCAGACATGAGTCATACATTCTCCGCCGGGCGTCGTTTCCGCGATGCACTGGCGATAGAAACCCCCTTGCAAGTCGTCGGAACGATTAACGCCTACTCAGCGTTGATGGCAGAGTGCGTGGGGTTCCGGTCAATCTATCTTTCGGGAGGGGGTGTGGCGAATGCTTCCTACGGCCTTCCAGATATAGGGATGACCACCTTGAACGATGTTCTGGAAGATGTGCACCGCATCACCGGCACAACGGAACTTCCGCTTCTCGTTGACGCCGATACCGGTTGGGGAAATACGTTTATGATCGCCAAAACCATCCACCAGACGATCCGGGCGGGTGCCGCCGGGGTACATATCGAAGATCAGGTACAGGCAAAGCGTTGTGGTTACCGCCCAAACAAGGAAATTGTGAGTGCGGCGGAGATGGTCGATCGGATGAAAGCCGCCGCCGATGCCAAAACAGACCCGGACTTCGTCCTGATGGCACGGACAAATGCCGTCGCTGGCAGGCTTAAACCATGTGCGTACACGGTTGCACCCCATCCCTCAAGGCAGACGGGTTGGTGGCAGTCCTGAGCACATCCAGACAATCGCTCGCGATGAACTACAGCAGTTTTGGGAGGATTACTACAAGCCGAACAACGCGATTCTTGCCATTGCAGGCCGGTTTGACCTTGCCGAAGCGCGGAAATTGATTCACCAAAATTTCAGTCAAATTCCGCCCGGCACGTCGCCACCCACAAAGCCACCCACAAAGCCACCCAAGTCTGAAGCGAAGACCGGCACGACCCAGCGTGTCAATGTAAAGCCTGTGATGCACAATGCGACCGGCGTCGCGGCGATCGGATATGCTGCCCCACTGCCCGGGAGCAAGGAGTACACGCCGTTTCTGATAGTCGTCTCGCGTTTGTGGGCACACACACAAAATCTCTTTCAGCCGGGCAAAGTTCTGCCTGTGTACTACCTGCCGCTGGACGATCCGGCGACAATTGTACTCCAGACCGATCTGCTAGCTAACGCAGACACCGAGTCTGCGCTGGACCAACTCAACCAACCCCTGCATGCGGCATTGACACGGAAACTCACACCGCAGGATAGACAGCGAACGCTCGACTTAATGACAATGTTGTTAGGCACTGTACCGGATGCCATGTGGATGCAAAATTTGTACGGTTTAGCTTTCAGCACTGGCCGTCGGCATCAACTGAAGCTCGATGGTAATGAGTTGCGTGCTGCTATCCAGCGCGTCACCGATGCAGACATGCAGCATTTGGCGACGAGTATATTCGCTTCAGAAAAACGCAGCACCGTCATTGTTGAGTTGGAAAAGTAGAGTCATGTCAGGCGAGTTTTGACATCCAATTCCTGCTCGGCTCGAATTGCCAAATCCAGACCAAGCGGGTAGCAGTCGGCTTTCAGTTTCCAGAATCCAAAGTGCGTAAGTCCTAAAAATCTTAATTTTTCCTGATGCTGACTTTACGTTTCGCGTTTCATCTGTGTTCTGTATCTGCAACGTCGGGAACAAGCCGTCCATACTGTTTCATAACTGCCTGCAATCGATCCAAAGGAATTGCGTGAATCGTGCGCCCACCTCTGCCAACGGTCGTCACCCCTGCTGTTATGGAGTTAATGATCGCCTCCTCCGTCGCTTCAATAACGGCCTGGTAGAGGGCATCCATCCGATGATTGGCAAGCATCGTGACGGAAAATGTCCCATCTGTTGTCCGACGAGGAATCGTGTTGGCTGTCGAAAAAGCGATTACGAATTCGCCGCTGCTAACGGTACTTGGTGTGCCGGTGTGGGCAAGTCCATGTGTTGCACGTTTGGCGAGTTGCATCAGTTGACGATGCACCAGAGGCGCGTCCGTCGCGACGACGATGATAAACGAACCGTCTCGACCCTGCTCCGACGTGAGCGCTGTAATTTCTCTGCCGACAGGCGCCCCATCAATCCGCAGTTGATGGCGGCGCCCCCCGTTGGAATTGACGAGCACACCCACCGTGTATCTCCCTTGATCTGCAGGTAACACCCGCGACGCCGTGCCGATGCCAGCCTTGAACCCATAGCACCGCATCCCCGTGCCTGCCCCAACACATCCCTCCGCAACAGGGCCATCAGTCGTTTTTTCAATCGCTTCAATTGCGTGCTCTGCGGTGACATGAAGCCCGCTGATGTCGTTGAGTCCACCATCATAGCACTCTGCAACGATTGGCAGAATGACGTGGTCATCCGGATAGCGTTTGATCATGTACCGCACAACCCCATCATGGACGGCTCCAACGCTGAGTGTATTCGTCAGCATAATCGGGGACTCGATCCATCCGGCTTCGTTAGCCCATGTGAGCCCTGTCACCTCGCCATTGCCATTAATAGTATAGCCCGCCCCAAACAGCTTATGCGTCCAAATATCGTCACGCGGAATAACGGCGGTGACGCCTGTCCGCACACTATCACCGTAGTTCAGCGTGATATGACCGACCTTTACTCCAGCGACATCGGTAATCGCATTGTTCTTGCCGGGTTCGTAGATGCCGATTTGTATTCCAAGCTCTCGCGCCCGTGCCCTGCCTTCAGGGACCGCAGCATTCTCGTCAGCAGTTCCACTGGCCGGGGTGAGGATTAAGCAGATGAGTAAGCGTAAACATAATTCGTTTTTCCGTTTTCTCATGTCTACACGCCCTCGGATCGCCGAACAAGTATCAGCCATCATGTTGATTATACCGCCATAGGTCATAGCTTACACGACGATGACTTTGCATCCCCGATAAATCGGGGTCTGGGACTCTCGCCCTGACAGATCGGGATAAACTGCGCGGAGATGCGAATGCCGAAAGCGTCATTTATGCCCTTTCGCAGTATAAATACACAGGACCTACGCAATTGCATAAGTTGATTAACCCACAATCTCTTGTGTCCCCTGTATCTTGAATCTTGCATCAGATTCAGGAGTCATGATTCAAGATTCTGTAAAACTGCATGTTCTGCATATCAACTGCGTAAGTCCTAAATACTAAAGTTTGAACTATCATTACGACTTGTGCTAGTTAAAAGGCAAAGGAAGTGCTATCCTTTGAGAGAAGTTACTTATCTCGAATGAAAGAGAGGAAGCATTTCAATGGAGTTATGTCAAAAGCGGAGTGCCGCTTTCGCACAAGAAGGAATCACGTCGCTGAATCTCGAAGACTTGCTGAGTGTGAGTTTCATTGTTATTGATGATTTGTATGAACACCATTTCCCCGATGGAATGCCCCATCGGGGTGTCCCCAATAGCAACCTAGCCGACAGTGAAGTAATAACCATCGCTTGGGTCGGTGAGATGGTTAGCATTGATAGTCAACGGGTTGGTATAACCTTGTCAAAAAGGAGTTCTGCCATCTATTTCCGCATTTACCTGAGTGAACTCGATTTAATCGTCGGCGTCGTAATCTGTCGGGAGTAAGTGGAAAACTTAGACAAGCACTCAACGATGAACTTCCGTTAAACGACATCTTCATTGTTGATAGCTTGCCTGTCCCCCTCCGTGACTTTAAGCGTGCGCATTCTTCCACATCGCCTCTCAAGTGTCAGGACCTACGGGTATTGTGAAACTAAAAGATTGGGTACATTCTTAGGATTTCGCGTTCATCTAATCATCAAGGCGTACCCCTCGCTTTTTCCGTACCCAATGCCAATGTTGATGAGCGGGAGGTACTTTCGACGATGTGTGAAACAGGCGATTATCCCCTGATAATTGGAGACAAAGGTTACATTTCAGACCCATTGAGTGAGATGCTCCTTGAGTTGGATGGGATTCGCTTATTCGCTATCAAGCGTGAGAATCAGAAGTCACAACATACGCCACAACTCCGGCGGAATCTCAATTGGATTCGGAGATGAATTGAAACTACCATCAATCAACTCAATGACCAGTTTCATCTCTGTCGAATCAGAGCGCGTTATCATTGGGACATGTTGACCCGAATTATTGATAAGCTAGCAGGGTTCAGCTTAGCAGTTTTGCTCAACCGCAGTCTAGGACGACCGCTTATGGAAATCAAAGACTTAGTTTTCGCATAGCCTATATCAACTAGCACAAGTCGTCAGTGTACTAAAGTGTCTAAAGTGAGAAGAGACTTTGCTTGGAGCCATCTGCGGTATCGATGGTAACAGATTGGTCAGACAAATCCCCAAAATCAGACCCCTGCATTCCTCCGACAATTGGGGAGAATTTTGTGTGAGTCGAGAGATTTTATGAACTCTGATTAAAATCCACAACTCTTGCTATTACTGATTTTGGTGAGGGTAAAATTGTCCAAAGCTTAGGATAATAGCAAAAGCCAAAATAATCCCGAATATTATCATGCCAATTTCCCCGATAATTAATCGAGGGTGGTTCATAATTAAATTTAACGAAATAGAATAATGATGTGGGTCACATTTCTCAAAGGTAACCTCCAGATGGAATTCATCAACATCGCCAGTTGCAGCAGCATCACACCTAGTACCAAAAAGGTGACCCCATTCGCTTTGCCACTGACCGGCAGTTGCTTGTGGTTACTGGGTGTCGATAACAGCATCTTCAGCAAATCAAATATTGGCTCGATAGCCACCTAGCGTTGGCTCTGGTAGGCTTGCAACTCAGGTAGATTGAGATATTCAACGTAACGACTCCCTTTGTCACCGATTGCCCCAATCACCGGGGTGATTAGCAACACCCCCGCTTGTGCCAATGCCTCGGTTCGCCTCAAGTCGGTGTACCCGGCATCGGCAACCAGATACCTGATATTCCGTTGAAGAAGTAGCACCGTTGTTTGGTCGAGAACTGCTTTTTCACTCACTGACGCCGTATCGGCTATACCCATTATTGGAAATCCGTATGCGGTCACGGTGGTATGAAGTCCATAGCCGTAAACCCACCCGTGATACCCGCTCTTAGACCACGTGGCATCTCGGTCGAGATTTCTCACCCTCTCTGGCACTCGGTTTTGTTCTCGGTCTTTGTGGTGCCAAACAGGCCCTTTTAAACAAGTTCTTATCTTGATAAACCACTTCTCGGCTAAAGTCGTTCCCCAGAGGCGTCGCCCAATCCCCAAGGAAAGTGATAAATTCGGCGAGTTTGGGGGAAAGGGCTTTGTATCGCCGCAAAAGGGTCATCCGAGACGGGATTTTTTTGAGCTTGAGTGTGCAAAGCGCCAGCGGGTGGGCAATAAGCCACCGGTGTTGGACTCGAAATTCATTAAGTCCCTTGAGCGTCATGATGGCAAAAAAGACAATCAATGAGGCATCGGTATAGGCTTTGGAGCGCCCGGGCTTGTTGGGTTGCTTCGAGTCGGTTGCCACCTCAAAATCTTGTAGCCTTTGAAACAGAAATTGGATATAATCTGATTCGTCAGGATAACACATGTTAATCTCCTTTGATTTAGATTAGACTCTATCAAAGGATAACCGTTATCCTGACTCAATTGCAATTATGTTCCACCCTCAATTAATTCATGCACCTCCATTGGTACTTCTCCTTTCTCATGTCTCATGCCGCCCGGCTCTCCCGCAATTCGTGTGAAAACTGTCCAGATTGGATTTCAACCACGAAGACACAGAAGAATATCTGCATTATAGCACGTCTGCCTGAAAAACAGAAGAAAAAAGATGCCAGAGTGGAGATAGACCAGATTCTCGTTTTCATCGTATCTCCTTGCAGGCTAAATAATCCCACGCAAATTCTTTTCACTTTCAACAATCTGCCAAGCCCCGATGGATTGGGATTCAAAGCAACCTACGCTCGATGCAATCGGGGTGACACGAGGGGGCGAGCCAGTGCGATTGAGTCCGACGACTTAATCGAGCCACCGCACCATTTGTCGGCGATTGTTAAGAAACTACCCGCAATTTTGTTCTCGACCAAAGTGTCTGTACTTACCAACCGCATGTTCTGCTTGTTCTTGTCAATACGTTGTGCAGATACTCAACAACGACGGCACCCATCATAATGTTCATACCTTCTGCACGAAAAATCCGCTGGTGAATCTCCTGCACCCGCAATCGAAAAAGAAACTGATGATGCGCTTCGCGGCGCCGGAACGGGTTTCGGTTCGATGCGATATCCATGGCTGGATGCACAGTTGGATTATCGCCGTTGATCACCCTTACCATGCGGTGACGAATACAGAGGGGGAATTCACCACCATCGGGGTCCCAACACTATCCGTGCCACTAGAAACTGTCAAAGTTGGAGGTATACACAGAAATGCCAAGACCATGCGCTCGACCGCCCAACAGCATTCGCAAACGAATGGCAATTCGTGAAATTGATCATGGGAGCGAACGCGCCGTACGAACATATCGCCATGGATGGAGATGATGACACGCACCCCATGCTTTGTCCGGAGTGTGGTGAAAGGCTAACCGCCATTACCGAAAACACTACAATGTGTTTGAAATGCGCAGCAATCACAGAATGATTGGAGACGTAATTTCAGATCCAATTTGGAGCGAGCCCGAAAACTACGCTACCCCTCACACGAGAGAACCACCAAGCATGAAACTCGCTATAGTCCTATCGCTTTATCAATCTCGCAACGCGATCAACGCAAGCTTTGCCGATACACACACCCACCCTTGACAACTGTGATGGGTACAAGGTTCTGCTTGCCGATACGCGCTTCACCATGCGAATCCACGAGTTGGAATTCACCTTCGTGGAGTTCGGAGATAATCGCATCTCCCCAGGCACCAGCAGCTAGCGTGCCAATTTTGTCCGGCATCAGAATCACCTGCGCGGGGACGGCGGTGACCTTCGCAATCGCATCGTCCAGCGACATGCCGAGATGAAGGAACTTGGTCACGACGTTTGCCAGGTCGTAGACGGGACCGTTGACGTTGTAAATGTGCAGGTCTGATGAAATGGTTTGCGGTGCGACGCCTTGCGCCATCGCACGTTCAACGATATTCCAGGAAAACGACCCGGCGCCGTGTCCAACATCGAAGATGACGCCGCGCTCCATCGCTTCATGTACGGACTTGCGCACCTTCCCGTCGTCGTCCAAGATGCCACATGCACTTGCATGGAAACAGTGTGTCATGATGTCACGCTCACTCATGACGGCCAAGATGTCGTCGATCGAATCGCACCAGGCGCTTTGTGGGTGTACCATGATGGGTAAGCCTGCCGCATCAGCTGCTTCACGCGCGTGGTGCAGCGGGATCATCCCCGATCGCTCGCTGACAATACTGTGCTTCGTCAGCCGCACCTTCACCCCCAAAATCACATCGCGGTGCTTTTCAATCATCTGGCACGCCTTGCTCACATCGGCGTATTCGGGCATTTCAAACTCGCCAATCTCCTGGGTCAGCATCCCCTGCGACGAGATGTTGAGTTGCGCCAGGATGCGCGTTTCACTGACGTCAATCACGTACTTCCGAAAGCCCGGAAAAATGTCCGCGCCCGCCGACCCTGCATCAACCACCGTCGTCGCACCCTTTGCCAAGCAGGTGGGGTCGGGTTCGATACCGTAATGACCGACACCGTAGAACACATGAACGTGCAAATCAATCATGCCTGGCGTGACAAGGCATCCAGTAGCGTCCAATACCGCGCGTGCGTCCGTCTTCGGCAAATCGTTACCAACTTCGGCGACAACACCGTCTGTGAATGCCACGTCTTTGTTTGCGTGGATACTTTGTGCGGGGTCAATCAGTGTCCCACCTTTGATCAGCAGATCGTAAGCCATGTTGTAACCTCCAATATTCGTTAACCTTCCGCAGGTGCTGAACCTTCGAAAGGTTTGGAAATCAAAAGACAGGGCGTACCTGTGTATAAATTCAAACTGTGTGGTACGGGAACAAACTCGTCACGTTTGAGCACACGCCAATGCGTTTGTCCAAACTGTGTGTTACGCATAAATTTGCGAATTCCCTCTGCGATGTCGGCGTACTGTTCCGGCGTTTCGTCCGCTAGAACTTCATCTCCTATTGACGCCTACACACAGAGATGAACATGCGGAGTACCCGCATGATATGCTGTAAACGTCAGCCCCTGCGATGCAAGTGCTTTCCCCACTTCGGTTGCCACTTCAGAGGCGACAGCTTCCTGAGCATGTCCATCCACCGCTACCACCAGATTGTACCCGACTGGAAACCGTGATGTCCAGCTCATATTGAGCAACAGATATCAGGAACGCAGGATATTCGTATGCGCCCAGTAACTTATGGTGAAAGACGGCCAATGGGTATATGTCTTCAGGGCGTTGCAGTTGAAACTGGGCCCAGAACCGAAGTCGTCTCGTCTTGGATGTCTGAAAGATCCGCTGTTGCACTTCGCTTTTGGCCATGTCTTCCGCTGTGCGAAGTTTCGACAGGGATTCCTTGAGCCCATCGCGCTCCAAGAACGATTCACACCATATCCACTTCTCTTGCGCGGTCGTTAGCATCCCCTGGTAATCTTCCGCGCCAACCAACGGCTCGGTTGTCCGTGACACGGCGACCGGAGGTTTCTCACCTGTTGGCGTCGGCTTCCGCCCGGTGCCGCGCTTCCTGGCCTCCCGCTCCGCGCGTCTCTTCGCCTGCTCTCGTCGTTCAGCGGTTTCCTCCTTGAGCATGATGTGATAGCGCCGCGATGTGAATTCCAGAAACTCGCGCATTCGATTGGGTGCATCCTCTGAGGGCGGCCTCCACTAATCATCAAGTACCTGAACCCGGTGGACTTCCGCATCTCTCCACGAGAATTGTTCAAATGCGTCCATCTCCATCGGCACGCTGACCCGTCCCGTACGCTCATTCAGCGAATATGGAAGGCGCAAGAAATAGGTGCTCTGGAGGAAGTACCGATCCAGTCTGTCGGAATGCTTCACAATTTTCTGCACGTAATCCATTAACTGTCCCCGGACATTGCCGGGGGCGTTGAACTGTTTCCGTAGAACTCATTGCGGGTAGTTTCTTGGCAGTCTAATAGAGCGCAGCGAAGAATCTCCTCGTTAAGGTGCTAGAGATCCTTCACTTCGTTGAGGATGATGGGAGAAGAGCGCGTCTTACTTGCTATAAGTTCTATTATATAGTTGAGGGTTCTTGAGAAACAAGTTTTTCCATTGCAAGGTTTGGTGAGGTATGCTATAATGTGGCAGTTATTGGTCAACCTGAGAGTAGCCGCTTGAGTTGTCTTGAGCGGCTTTTATTATAATAGCCTTTGACGGGAATTACGACACAGGAGTTACGCACGGTTTGATGTTCCCTCGCTATGACTAAATTTCGCACTCAATTTCGGTCATAGTCAGTATTTGCCGTGATTTCGTAATTCCGATAGTGGATTCTCATCTGGTTACGGAGGAAATGCCTTACCTCCTTTGAATTTCAGGTCTGTCAAGGATGCCAGCAAATTGGTAACCGACTTAAATACAGGGAAGAAGAATGAATTTGCAAGATATTTCCCTAGGGCGCCATGCACCTTCAATTATCAACGTTGTCATTGAGGCGCCAAAGGGTAGTAAGAAGAAATACCGTTACCATGCGAAAAGTGGTAGATTTCGGTTAGCCTATGAGTTCAGTATGCCAGTGCCAACAGAATATGGCTGGATTCCGGAAACAACCGCTGAAGATGGACATTTCCTGAATGCGATGGTGATTGCTCGTAATTCGAGTCACCCCGGCTACGTCTGTGAGGCGCGCCCCATCGGCATACTGAAACGTAAAGACAGAGATCATCACGTCATCTGTGTTTTATTGGGCGATGAGCGCTACGCCTCTGTTAAGGATATTTCTGATCTGGACGTTAAGTTGCTCAAAAAAATCGTGCAGTTTTTTGAACCCTACTTTGAATTATCCGGTTGGCTCAATCACACCGAGACTGTTGAGGTGATTACAGGCGCACACGAAAAATACATTGCTAAACGTAAGCCCCATGACGCTGAAGATTTTGATGAAAACCTTGAAGAAGCTAACGAGGTAGAGGAGAACTCTGAGTGGGACGACGAGTATGATCAAGGGGAGGAGGAAGATGCCAATTCCAACAATTGAGTGGGTTGATGGCAGAGTCCACTTGATTGATCAAACCCTGCTGCCGAATGAATTCGAGCGGATCTATTGCGACGATGTGGAGAGCGTCTGGGAGGCGATTAAATCGCTTCGCGTGCGCGGCGCACCGGCGATTGGGATTGCGGGCGCATTGGGCGCGGTGCTTGGGATATGGAAGTCAAAGGCGACAAACTACCCTGATTTTGCGGCTGAACTCAAAAAGGTTACGGATTACCTCGCAACCTCGCGTCCGACAGCGGTGAATCTCTTCTGGGCTTTGGATCGCATCAAGAAAGCAGCGGAGAAGCACAAAGATTTCGAGATTCCGCAGCTCAAGCAGGCACTACTTGATGAAGCGCAAAAAATCATTGAGGAAGATCGGGCGATGTGTCGCGCCATCGGTCAACACGGATTAGGACTCATTCGTAACGGCGACGCCATTTTGACGCATTGCAATGCCGGGGGACTCGCAACCTCCGACTACGGTACGGCGCTGGCGGTTATGTTCACCGCACACGAGGCGGGCAAGCATATCAGCGTTTTCGTCGATGAAACACGCCCGCTGTTGCAGGGCGCGCGGTTGACGGCCTGGGAGCTCATGCAGGCGGGGATTGATGTGACGCTGATCTGTGATAATATGGCAGCCCAGGTGATGAAAGAGGAGAAGATTCAGTGCGTCATTGTCGGGGCCGATCGGATTGCCGCAAATGGCGACACAGCGAACAAGATTGGAACCTATAACGTGGCAATCCTGGCAAAGGAACACGGGATTCCTTTCTATGTTGCTGCGCCGACTTCGACGCTCGACCTCTCCCTTGAAACGGGCGATTTGATCCCAATTGAGCAACGTGGTGCCGAGGAAGTTACGGAAGGCTTCGGCAGCAGGACGGCGCCTGAAGGAGTCAAAGTTTACAGCCCCGCCTTTGATGTGACCCCCGCCCGGCTCATCACCGCAATCGTAACTGAGAAGATGATCGCTCGGCACCCTTTTGAAATTAGCTTAAAGACGTTGGCGAATTGTGGAAAAAACGACGACAGGAGAATCATAACATGCCAGCAATTAGAATCGCCACCGAAGACAAAGATTTAGCACAAAAGGCTTTCCGTCGCACCTCGGCGGTCACTTGCGGTTCAATCTGCTTAATCTCCTTGAGCAATTTAAGCTCGCGAGCCCAAACTTTTCGTCTCCCCATGCCTGTGCCTGGTTGAGCGACGCATCGTCGAGGTCACGCAAAGGCAGCGTGAGTGTATTATTTGCACACTCCAAAGTGACCTCCTCCGTATAATCCGTTCGCGCCAGCACTTTGATGGCTTCTGCCCTAACTAACATGCCAGCCCGGCCCGCGTGCTCACCGGATTCTCGTCCCCGATCCCCTCAGATTATCAACTTGGGTGACGTCACCCGATGCGCCGGCCCCGAAGACGATGACTGCATGATCAGCTCTCATCGCCCGCCGGACGGTTTGTCTCAGATAGTAGATGTAGTCACCGGAAAAGCCGCTGCCACCGACGCCGAGTGTGGCATGACAACCGTAGTTGACCCAGCAGCCGAGAAATTCACACGATTGATTAACAACGCCGATAACTCCAACCATTGGGTCGATAGGTCCTGCGACCCGAGCTATGTCAGGATTGCATTTGCCCGGATGGGTGCGCTCCGATCCATGTTATCGACCGCTTGACCGACAGGGCATTGATCCCTGCAAGAACAAGCTGAGTATTGCCGTCGTCCAGCACCATTGCATTCGCCAGGAGATCATCATGTATGCCCTGGGACAAGCGTTTGTTAATACCACCAGGCATTTCCGTCCTGATTTCTGGCGAATTATACACTGACCAAATCCTGCCTCAGTTATTTTGAACTTTCCTTTGGGTTTAAGGTTTAACATTTTTGACTTTATTTTCCTTCAATTTTACAGTACGGTGTATTATCATTGGTGAAGGATGTCAATTGAATTTCTCAGATTGGAGGAATATGGTGGAAATTTCCGTTAAATATCAAGGGAATAATGCCATTCTCAGGATTTCAGAGGATATACTTGGGGCCGATCGGCTTCAATTAAACGAGAAGGTTCAGGAGCTTGTTGATAATGGAGCCAAAAATATCGTACTCAATCTGAAGGACGCTGGTTTGATGGATAGTGTTGGATTGGGTATGCTCGTTGCCCTGCACACCGCTTTAAGCCGCAAACAGACACGGCTAGTGCTTTCAAATGTTGGCAAGTCTATTGAACACCTGTTGCTGGTAACTAAACTCAATCGTGTGTTTGACCGATACGAGACGGAAGACGAAGCGTTGGCACATTTGGAATAATAGCGTCATATTGGCAAAAGCCATAGAACGGCACAATGCCATTATGGCATTTCCGGAGTTAATCCAGTCGCCGTGTCCTTTTCTGACGTGGGTTGCTCTGTTGGCATTAATGTTGCTTTAATCGAACGTGCCGGGCTTTCCCAACTTAACAGAAATTCTGTGTTCAGGGGGAATTTACGACGAATCTCCTCAATCATTTCCGACGTTTATCGGGATGTTGGGAGCCGTGAGAAAGGGCGCTTAGAGATGATCAGGCACAGTGATCGAATTCTTCTCGTTGATGATGATATTTTCTCTTTAGAGGTCCTGCGTGAGGTTTTGATCCGTGCCGGCTACGAGGCTGTGTCCGCAGAAAGCGGGTATGAAGCCTTAGAAATTGTTCGGGCGGAATCGATCAATCTCGCCATTTTGGATTTTAATCTTCCGGATACAACGGGGTCAGAATTGCTTCAACAAATTAAGCAATTTCAGCCAAGCATGCCTGTCATCATCATGAGTGCAAACACCTCGCAAAGTGTAAAGTTTGACGTTTTTGAAGCAGGCGCTTATACCTTCATACCAAAACCGATGGATTTACCACAACTGCTGCGATTCGTTGCGCGAGCGTTAAATCTCAAGCGGCAGTGGACACCAGGTCGCGGCGGCAGACGGGAGGTGGTGTCGGCTGCGAACACTCACACCATTCAGATTAAGAAATCAATCTTTTTTCGATGGATTCGGATTATTAAACATAAATAGATGGTAAAGCTGCTCGGTTGAGACGCTTTAGAATGCAAAAGGAGGGATTTCAAAATGAGTAAAGTCATAGGAATTGATTTGGGCACCACAAATTCGTGCGTCGCTATCCTGGAAGGTGGCGATCCAAAAGTCCTGGAAAATGCTGAAGGCGCCAGGACAACCCCATCTGTTGTTGCCTTTACCAAAGAGGATGAGCGGTTAGTTGGACAAGTTGCGAAAAGACAAGCCGTTACCAACCCAAAGAACACCATCTTTTCTATCAAACGGTTTATGGGACGGAAGTACAGTGAAGTTAGTGAAGAAATTAAGCGCATTCCTTACGAAGTTGTGAATGATAAAGATGGAGATGCAGCGGTAAAAATTGGAGATACACAATATGCGCCGCCCGAGATCTCCGCGATGGTTCTCCAGAAGATGAAAGAGACTGCCGAGTCCTACCTTGGCGAGGAGGTGACGCAAGCCGTCGTCACTGCCCCCGCCTATTTTAATGATTCGCAACGTCAAGCAACGAAGGATGCCAGCAGAATCGCTGGGCTGGATGTACTCCGCATCATCAATGAGCCAACGGCAGCATCATTGGCTTACGGGCTCGATAACCAGCAAGATAAGAAAATCGCTGTTTACGATTTGGGCGGAGGAACGTTTGATATCTCCATCCTGGAGATTGGTGACGGTGTCTTTGAGGTCAAGAGCACTAACGGCGATACCCACCTTGGTGGTGATGACTTCGATCAAAAAATCATCGATTGGCTTGCCGAGGAGTTTATGCGCGATCAGGGAATTGATCTGCGTAAGGACAACATGGCGTTGCAAAGACTGAAAGAAGAGGCGGAGAAAGCGAAATGCGAACTTTCAACCGCAATGCAAACGGATGTCAATCTGCCTTTCATCACTGCAGATGTGAGTGGCCCGAAGCACCTCAACGTCACCCTGACTCGTGCTAAACTTGAGCAACTCACCGATGCGCTCATTGAGCGGACACTTGAACCGTGTCGGAAAGCCCTTGCTGATGCGGAATTAGCCGCTAACGCCATTGACGAAGTGATATTGGTCGGCGGGCAAACGCGGATGCCGAAAGTCCAGGAGGCGGTCAGTCGTCTGTTTGGTAGGGAACCACATAAGGGCGTCAACCCGGATGAGGTGGTTGCAGTTGGTGCTGCGATCCAAGCGGGTGTACTCTCCGGCGACGAAGGTGTAAAGGACATCCTGCTGCTTGACGTGACGCCGCTCTCGCTCGGAATCGAGACGCTAGGCGGTATGTTCACCCGACTCATCGATCGGAATACAACGATTCCAACCAAGAAATCACAAATCTTTACAACGTCGGCAGACAATCAGACTTCTGTTGATGTGCATGTGTTGCAGGGCGAGCGGGAGCAGGCTGTCTACAACAAAACGATTGGTCGTTTCCAACTCGATGGTATTCCGTCAGCACCGCGCAGTATGCCGCAGATTGAGGTGGCATTTGACATTGACGCCAACGGAATCCTCAGCGTTTCCGCGAAGGATCAGGCAACGGGTAAGGAGCAGCACATCACCATTACTGCTTCATCGGGGCTGTCAGAAGCCGAAATTGACCAGATGGTCAAAGACGCCGAAGCCCATGCCGCTGAAGATCAGCAAAAGCGTGAAGAGGTGGAGGTGCATAATCGGGCAGATTCATTGATCTATGAGACAGAAAAGAATCTCAAGGAGTTTGGCGACAAGGTCGATCCTGCGACCAAGAGCAATGTTGAGAACGCTGTCGAAGATCTGAAAAAAGCCCTCGAAAGCCAGAATACTGAAGAGATCAAAGCGAAGACCGACAATCTGATGCAGATCTGGCATCAGGCTTCGGCCGATCTCTACAAGCAAACAACCGAATCTGGAGAGGACGCATCTACGGAACCGCCACCTTATCGGAGCGCGCCGACAGATGAATCAGAGCCGACGGCTTCATCGCCCGAAGGCGAAGTCATCGACGCTGATTATGAAGTTGTTGATGACGATAAGAAGTAACACCCAAATTGAATTGAAAATCTCAACCCCGATCTTTGATCGGGGTTTTTTATTGCCTGATTCCCAATTGACTTGTCAATCGAGTCGTGCTATACTACCAATATCTTCAGGTGCATCGAAATCCAGATTGACTTGTTGACAATCACCTCATAGCAAAGATTTTTTTGAGGTCATGTGAGTATGGGGCAAATCAAATCTCACCCACCTGTTAAACTCATCGTTGGTATTATTACGGCAATGCCGGATCTACTGCTAGCCGTGCATCAACGGTTAGCAGAACGGTTTGGACGAATCGATTTTATCAGCGAGTTATTGCCCTTTGACTACACAACTTACTATGAAGCGGAGATGGGGAAAGCGCTGAAACGCCAGTTCGTGAGTCTTAAGACACTAATTTCCCCCGATGAGCTTACTTCCGCCAAGCACTTTTCCAATGTGGTCGAGGGTGAATTTGTGACCGGTGATGCAGTGACCCGCCCAATCAATCTTGATCCGGGCTACATTTCGGCTGCGAAGCTAGTTCTCGCCTCTACGAAAGACCACGCGCACCGCATCTATCTACAAAGCGATATTTACGCAGAGGTTACGTTGAAATTTCATCGTAACAGCTTCCAGCCCTGGGAATGGACCTACCCCGATTACCGCACGCCAGCCTACATTGAGCTCTTCAATCACATCCGTCGTATCTACATGGAGCAATTGAAGACAAGAGGGTTAAGCCCACACCCATTCTAGTCCATCCACCGAAATTGAACGGTCATAGTTTGACTCTTTGCTAATCGGATTACCTGCGATGTAAGGATTCTGAAGGATCAAGTTCATCATGGCTTCTTTGGGGAAGTCATGTCCTCTTGCACATCGCGCTTTACGTTACACGTTTTAGATTAACCCATCTGCCTTCATCCATTCAATCGTCTGATCAAACGCAGCAATCGTCTGCTGTACGTCTGCCTCGGTATGGGCTGTCATTGTCATGCCACCATTTCCGGCGATATCGATCCCGTTAAGTAGCAACCCACACCGTAGATTCTTGGTTAGCTCTGGGTTACCACCGCCTTTCAACTGGCGATAGTCCCAATCGTAAGGATTGAAATCAGCAGCGCGCAGCCCGTGGACGTCATGCCCGATAAGGAACTTCACTCCAGAGAACTCGCCGTAGACTGCCCAATCGAGACCGTGCTGATCAAATACCTCGATCAGTCCATTCCGCAGTATCGTTGCGGTGTGATTGACCTGCTCGTGGGGAACGCCGGTTTTGACGATTTTAAGCATTGAAATTCCAGCGGCGGCACATAGCGGATTGGCGTTGAATGTTCCTGGATGGGGCATCTTTTTTCTGCGTTGGGGATAACTCATTTCCTCTTTGATAGAGATGAGATCCAAGATCTCCTTTTTCCCGGCAACTGCGCCGCCGGGCAGACCACCTGCCAAAATTTTGGCAAGTGTCGTCAGATCTGGCGTGACCTGATAATACCCCTGTGCTCCGCTAGGCGCAACTCGAAAACCGGAGATTACCTCGTCAAAGATCAGTACGACACTGTAGGCTTGCGTAACCTCTCGCAACTGTCGGAGGAATTCACCGTTTGTCGGAATGATACCGAAGGAACTGCCTGTTGGCTCCAAGATAACGCATGCAATGTCCGAATCTGATTTCAGACACTTTTCAACCGCGTCAATGTCGTTTGGTGGACAGATTACCGTCGTGTCAATGACGCTCTCTGGAATCCCCGGCACAGGCGCCTCAAGAGGTGGGTTCACACCCAAGATCACGGAATCGTGCCAGCCGTGAAAATGTCCCGCAAATTTCAGGAGCTTGTTTTTTCCCGCATAGGTCCGCGCCAGCCGAATCGCCATCAAGGTTGCTTCCGTTCCTGAACTGACAAATCGCACACGTTCCGCTGAGGGAATCAGCTCTTTCACCAGGCCTCCCCACTCCAGTTCAAGCGGATGGCAGGCGCCGTAGTGCGTACCATACGGCATCTGCTGCGTGACAGCTTCAACGATTTCAGGGGGGCTGTGCCCGAGCAGAAGTGCGCCGTGCCCCGACCAGTAATCGATAAATTCTTTGCCATCAACTCCCCACTTTTTCGACCCTTGTGCGCGATCAATGTAAATTGGAAACGGTTCTGCATGCCGGTTATCATGTGTCACACCATCGGGAAAAATATAGTTCGCCCGCTGTGCAAGTTCTCCATCTGTTGAAAAAGTCTTTTGATACCGTTCCAGAATTGTGTGATTTGACATCGGTTTTCTCCTTTATGTGTAAGACCAGGTGAAACGAACACTTGCCTCCCTATATTTCTTCTCGCCACCTTCGTTTTCTCAGTGACTCAATATCAGAACGACAACCTCGAACCTCCTGCTCTATTGTTTCAATCAACCCGGTGTTCTTCTCGATTAACCCACGGAATTCTCAAGTATCCGTACTGAACAGGTCTTCTAAAATGTGGAAATCGTGATTGAATGCCAATTCAGGCAGCGCGTCGGGGGAAAAGAAACGCGCATCTAACGCTTCTGCACGACCTGCTGGCACTCCCCCAATAATTGTACCAACGTAAACGATGAGAACGACTGTACGGCTTGCGTTAGAGTAAACTCCTAGCAACCGATCCAGTTGCACATCAACATCTGCCTCCTCTTTCGCTTCTCGGATGGCTGTTTCCTCCGGTGTGTCGCCAATATCAATGTAGCCCGTCGGGAAACTCCAGAGTCCATACTGAGGCTCATTGCCCCGCTGTATCAGCAACAGCTTTCCATCTTTCAGTGCAAGGACGCCGGCAACGGGCTTAGGGTCACGATAAAAGATAAAGTCACACGCTGTGCACCCTTGACGCTTCTTTCCTTCGATGATTCGATCCTCAAGTGGGCTTGCGCATTTTGGACAGAATTTCATGCCTGATTTGGAGTGAGTTGTATCAAGGGAGATGGGCGTAGAGGTATTCATGGTTCTACTCGATTTGGATTATTCTATTGAGTGAACAAAGGGAGGAAAGATTTTGATGTAAAATCTGGCAATGGGCTAATAATACAACAAATGGAAAAAGATGTCGATCATTGATTGTAAGGAATTCAACGTTCTGATTTTCTGCTAAATCGGGAAACCTGCCAATTCGTCCTCCTGAATCAAGGTGAGGATGATATTGTAATTGTCATCAGCGGTCAACTCCACACCCGACGGCACGAAGGTCGTCGAGTCTATCTCTTCGATTACTGCCGGACCGGAAAACCGCGAACCTACCGGCAATCCACCCCGTCGATAAACAGACATTTGCACGGCGTGGGTCGCTGCGTTGGACATCTTCGGTCGTTACCGCTAAGTTAATCTTCGGGTGATGCACAGCTTCGGAAATGGAGACCTTCAGGTGCACCAGTTCGATTGTCTCATCCTCAAAATGATACCCGTAAAATTGATGATGTCGCTCGTGAAAATGATCGCTCGCTCCCTTCAAGCCTTCCTCCGGACGGTACTTGATATCCTGTTCATAGTTTTGCTGGTAATACCGCATGCTGATGAACAACGTTTCCCGTGGTTCGCCCCGCATGCCCTCCCGCTCAAGTTCCTCCCGCGCCTCTTGCTGCATGGGGGCAAATCGCTCTTGAAGGTCACTGTCGGTAACATCTGTGTCTCGTGCAGCAAAGGTGTGAACTTTTTCGACGCGCAGCTCGGAGATGGTGGCGCCAAAGGCGGAGCAGAGCCCCGGATGCGGAGGCGCCACGACCGTCTGGATGCCCAGCTTTTTGGCAATGGCGACAGCGTGAAGCGGTCCTGCGCCGCCAAAAGCCATGAGTACAAAGTCGCGGGGATCGATTCCCCGTTCGATGGTCAGTAAGCGGATGGCGTTGGTCATGTTTTCATCGGCGATTTCGACGATAGCCACGGCTGCCTTCTGTCGGGAGACGCCCATGCGGTTTGCTAGTTTCTCGATCGCTTCCTCGGCCAGCCTGGGGTAGAGCGGCAACTCTCCACCGAGGAAGAACGCGGGGTTGAGACGACCCAGCACCAGGTTCGCATCGGTCACTGTTGGTTGTGCCCCGCCGGCACCGTAGCAGGCTGGCCCCGGCACCGCCCCGGCGCTCTGGGGCCCGACGTTCAGCATGCCCCCTTTGTCGATCCAGGCGATGGAGCCGCCGCCCGCCCCCAACGTGCGGACCTCAATGATGGGAATCGCAACAGGAAGCCCCCACTCGATCTCGAAGGCTGTGGTAAACTGTTGTTCTCCATCGAGCACCAGACCGACATCGCAGCTTGTGCCTCCCATATCAAGGGTAATTGCATTTTGGAATCCCGCAGTTTCCGCAAAGTATTTCCCGCCAACAATGCCGCCAGCCAAGCCCGATAGCAGGATGTCGATGGGTCACTCAGGCGCATTGCCGAGCAGGGTGGTCCCGCCATCCGATTTGAGAAATGAACAGGGACCACTGACTCCATTGGTTTCCAAGGCGGCAGCAATGTCGTGGCAGTAATTCTGGATGAGTGGCTTGACGAAGGCATCAGCTAGGAGCGTGCTGGAGCGTTCATACTCGCGCCAAATCGGCGCAACGCGATGCGACAGGGAGACGGGGATATCCGGAAATGTTGCTTCAAGGAATCTACCAACCTCCAGTTCGTGGGTGGGATTGATATACGAAAAGAGCAGACACACAGCGATGGATTCAACTGCCTGATTTTGCAACCGCGTCTCAATCTCGGCTTTCAGGTCTGCAAAGGCGGCAGCGGTCAGCGGCGCCATGACTGCTCCCTGGGCGTTTATCCGTTCCGTCACACCAAGGCAATTGCGCCGCTTCACCAGCGGCTGCGGTTTGAGCTAGTGGAGGTCATACTCCTTATTCCGATTGATGCGTTGAATGAACGGGACATCCTCGAACCCAGCAGTGGTGACAAACACGACATTTGCTCCCGCCCGCTGGAGAATGGCGTTGGTGGCAACCGTTGTCCCATGCACGATACGTTCAACCTCCGTAAACGGTATTTCTGACTTCTCTAAGACGCCCAGGAAGGCACGCATGGGTGCGTCGGGCGTGGAGGGATGTTTAGCGACCCGCACGGTGCCATCCGCTGAGATGGCGACCAGGTCCGTAAAAGTGCCGCCGGTATCGATACCAATCGCACTGGGCATGTGTCGTATTCCTCCTGCGCTGAATGGTTCAGTTCTTAGATTTGTGTCGGGGGTTGTCGGATCGGACTTTCGTATGTCAGGTCAGCCCGAGAAACAAGGGCACGGTAGTCCATACGAAGCATAGGCAACCTCCTTCGCATCAACGCGCCATCCAACCGCCATCAACGGTCAAAATATGCCCATGGATATACGAAGCCGCTTCAGAGGCAAGAAAGATTGCTGCGCCCGCCAAATCATCAGGGACGCCAAATCGACCGGCTGGGATGCGATCCATCAGTTGTGGGGCTCGCACTGGATCGGCGAGTAGTGCGCTTGACATGTCGGTCTCAATATACCCCGGCGTGATTGCGTTCACGTTGACACCTTTTGACGCCCATTCGTTGGCAAGTGCCTTCGTCAATTGTGCCACCCCACCTTTACTCGCTGCATATGCAGTCGCGCGAATACCCCCCGAAAAACTCAACAACGATGCAATATTTATGATCTTGCCCCCGCCGCGTTCAACCATGCCTCGGCCAACCTGTTGACAGAGCAACCACACCGCTTTCAAGTTGACCGTCATCACATCATCCCATCGCTCTTCTGGAAAATCGACTGCATCGTCCCGGTGAGTTGTTCCAGCGTTGTTGACGAGAATATCGATTCGTCCATAAGACTCGACGACTTCTGCAACCAGATCTGGAATGCCATCCGTCTGGTTGAGGTCATACGGAAAAATCTCAGCTTGCTTCCCCATTGACCGAATCTCCTGCCAGACCTCGATGAGATTCGATTCAGATCTCGCAACGAGTGCGAGATTCGCTCCGGCACCGGCAAGCCCAACTGCGATACCTTTGCCGATCCCGCGACTGGCGCCACTGACGAGCACAACTTTTCCATCTAATGAAAAGAGATTTGAAGCTATCATACCATTCCTCCATCTTGCTTGACTCACTAGATTGTAGGCGAAAATACGGTATTCGTCAAGCATATTCTGCTATAATTGCTTGACATATTAAAGTGGAGATAAGTATAATTCTGTTGCCGTCAGAAATCAAGTGTTCATTGAGCATCGGCTCAAAATCTTGGCAGAAGATTAGTATAGCAGAAGATTGGTATAATAGACATCGGAATTCCTTTCTGGTTTTCAACTGAGTGACGCACAGTATTATAGCAGAAGGAGTGCCTGCTCCGTTATATCGAACTGACGTTATAATAGGGTATTTCCGCATCAAGGGAAAGTTTTGTTGTATAATAAGAGGTAAGAAGCTGTCCAATTACATCTAGTCAGGAGATCCAACATGCCAACCCAACGAACCAAAGGTGCCCTAATCACTTCTTTGGTAATTCACGGTGGGCTTGCGATTATAATTGCAGTGCTGCTCGTCACCCAAACGCATCAGTTCAAGGATTTGCTAGGTGTGGAAGTCTATCAATCAAAAGTTCCGCCAAAACCACAAGTTCGCAAACCCGTGTTCAAACCTATCCCAAAACCAAGCGTCCTAACCGAAAATACTGTTGCCGTTGAGCCAGTCCAAGTCCAACAGCGAGTGACAACCCAAGTTGTCACTCGTATGACTTCCGTCCAACCACAGATGGTATCTGAGTTTGCCAATCAAAAGGTCAAACTCAATACACCTGTCAACCCAAACGTTCCTCAAGTCATTGACCCAAATACCCCAGTACCGCAAGTGGTGACACACGTTAAAGTCCCTGTTTCTGATGCGCCTGATGCACTGGCAAGTTCCTCTCCTACGGGGGTTAGTGGAACCGGCGCAGGCGCAGGTGCATCAGGTACAGGCGCCGGTCAGGGTATTGTAGGTATGGATCGAGGCATTGCTAGTGGTACAGTTCAGGTCAGGGTCTCGGACCCGTTAACACGTCCACCAGGACTCACCATGGTCGGGGAAGTTGGTGCCGCGCGGGATGCTTTGGCGGAAGTCGTTGCAGGCGTCATGCTCGGCAATCTTGACGTGTCACCGCTGCCTCGCGGTCAACCTGGCGGACGTATCGTGGGTAGAGGTCGCGAGATTCATGGTGTCTTCCGCTTTACCCGTCTTCGTCATCACCTCTCCGATTGGTGGGCAGACGCCTCGGCACTCAATGCACTGACAAAGTGGCTCAATGAAAAGACGAGAATCCAAACGGATATGAATGTTGAAGGTGGCGCGCTTCAGTTGACTGACGCTGATGTTATGAAATCGCCATTGCTTTTCATGACAGGACATGACCCCGCACTTGCTAGGTCATTAGTTGTCAAGAGATTGGATACTGGATTAATGGTTCGTAGCGTTAAAGATAACCAATTCTCTGAATCCGAAGCTGCAGCGTTGCGACGGTACTTGGTCGAAAAAAACGGGCTACTGGTTTTTGACGACTGTGGTCTTAACGCAGCTGATAGGGGAATGACCGGTCTGTTTTTGACTCAGATGCGGTCTATCATGCCAGAATATCCAATCAGGCGTCTCGCCAACACCCACGAAATCTACCATAACTTTTATCCACTCGGTGGCCCGCCGATTGGGTATAATATTTTCCACGAGGTAGTGACAGAGAATCGCACACATGCGTCATGGTATGCAAATCCTCCAAAAGTACCGAGGCGGAATTATCTAGAAGGGATTGCTGTTGGAAACCACCTCTCAGTGTTAGTCATCCGTCGGGACTACATGTGTGCGATGGAAACCGTGAGTTTGCCAAGCCGCCCGACCAAATACTCCCCAGGGGTTTTTCGCTTCCTGACAAATGTAGTCATTTATGCCCTGACACATGGCCAAATTGCGGATTATTCTGGCTATGTGCCGGAAGATAGGTTGGAAAAGCAGGTGGTGCCAATCCGTGCCCCAGCAGCTGCCGCCATCGGCGCGGTTGATGAGTAGAATCGCTCCATTTTGTTCACTGGCGTTACGTTGTGAATCAGCTATTTTATGAATGCAGTGTTTTTTGTTTGGTAACTCCGCCAAGTCCTACCTCAAGCTACCAATTTTCCATCATTGTTTGCATGTAAACAGCACTTCACAGAAGTTTATAAGGAAATCATACTATGAAAAACGCCTATGTCTTCAATCTTTTCATACTAGCCGCTCTGTTTTTTTCGCTTTTCACCTGTGGTAATACTCAACTCAATTCCGTCAATTCCATCAACGGTTCCATCTCCCCGCCCCCCGAGCTCCAGTTGTTGGAATCTATTGAAAATGTATTCGTTAGCATTGCTGAAAGAACCACCCCTGCCGTTGTGAGCATCACCGCGCTAAACGTGAAAAGGAAAGGAACTCACTCCTGGATCCCCGAACGGAATTTTAACCGGCAGGAGGGAACGGGTTTCATTTTCCGAAAAGATGGTTATATTTTAACGAATGATCATGTTGTAAACGGCGCCCAACAGATCATCGTCCATCTATTCGATGGTCGAGAGTTCAGGGAGGTTCAATTGGTCGGAAATGACCTGAGCACAGACATCGCGGTGTTGAAGATCAATACAACAGAGGAACTTCCCCATCTCCCCTTTGCTGATTCAGACCAGGTTAAGGTCGGACAGTTTGCCATTGCAATCGGCAACCCATTTCAACTCAATTCCACGGTGACAACGGGAATTGTTAGTGGAAAGGGACGTTCCCCGTTGGCGGAGTTTGACTTTATTCGCTATCAAGATTTTATCCAAACCGACGCATGGATCAACAAGGGAAACAGCGGAGGTCCCTTGCTCAATATCCGCGGTGAAGTCATCGGTATCAACTCAATGATTCGGCGTCCGGACAACGCCCCAGCGAAGGAAGCTGTCAAAGCTGGCGCTGGATTTGCTATCCCTACCAATCTGGTGAGGAAGATTAGTGACCAACTGATTGCGAATGGTCAGGTCATACGCGGATGGTTAGGCATCAACATGAGAACACATGCTGAAGGTATTCGCGTGATTCGATTCGTTGATCCTTCACCTGCAAAACAAGGCGGGATGCAGGTAGATGACATCATTACAGAATACAATGGGCAAAAAGTACGAGATCGGCGTGAATTCAGATTCCTTATCGCCGAGTCGCGGGTCGGCGATAAGGTCGAGTTTACCGTCAACCGTCGCGGGGAGCGCAAAAAGCTTACAGTAACACTTGGTAAAATGCCCCGACGTTGGACGGGAATGCGAATTGAACTAGATTCCGAGTCCTGGACAAAGCTAGGTATTACCATCCGTGAGCTAGGGGAGCACGATTTTGAACGCTATACTTACCTGGGTTCCGAAGATCAGGGGGTCATCGTTGATGATGTACGGCTTGGCGCGCCAGCTCCCACAGAGGGCGTGGCGAGTGGGTCGCTGATTCTGGCAATCAACGGCCAGCGCATCAAGGACATGATCGATTATGAAAAGGTGTTGAAAGCGGCGCTTGGTGAATCAGAAATTACCTTTGAGATCAAGAATTCTTATACCGAAGACGGCACGGAAACCGTTATCGTTAAGCTGGAAGGGAAGTAAATCAGCGAATCGGCGAATGAGAACGTAACAGGTGGCGAGTGAGTTTTTAAGCCGTTCTCACTCATCACGCGTTACTTCTCACCCATTACGTTTTACACATCACGCATCACCCAATAACTCCAGCTTAAATGGGAGAACGCGATGAACAAACATTTATCGAATCTACAGAACGTACTTGGCCCCGACGGATTGATTGCGAAGCATCTCAACGGTTATGAGTTTCGCCCTCAACAACTTAAAATGGCTGAAGCGGTTGCCAGCGCCCTGTGGTCAAACGAGCACCTAGTTGTTGAAGCTGGCACAGGCGTGGGCAAGACTTTCGCCTACCTTCTACCCGCAATCGATCTCGCCCTTGATACCCAGGAACCGGTTGTGATTTCGACCAATACGATCAATCTGCAAGAACAATTGATTCACAAGGATATTCCTTTTTTCCAGGAAATCCTCCCAAAGTCTTTCACCGCGGCTCTCGCCAAAGGACGCGGGAACTATCTTTCACGCCGCCGGCTTAACAGCTTGTTGACTTATGAGCGTGGGCTGTTTGAAACAAAGGCGGAGGTGGAAGAACTCGCTCGCGTTGCGGAGTGGGTTAACATGACTCAAGACGGCAGTAAGGCAGACCTCGAACAGCAGCCGATGCCTGAAATTTGGAGTAAGGTTGCTTCAGATACGGATAATTGTTTGCGGCACAAATGCCCAACGTATAATACATGCTTTTACTTCAAAGCGCGTGCTCAGGTGAATGAGGCAGACCTAATCGTGGTGAACCATCATCTGCTTCTTATGGATTGGGTGCTTCGGAGAAACAATCCATACGCTGCCATATTGCCGGAATATAAATACCTAATCCTTGATGAAGCCCAGCACCTCGAAGCAGCCGCTACAGAACACACAAGTATTGAATTCAGCAACGCACGGGTCAAGTGGTTTTTAGATTCCCTCTGTAACCCGCAGGGAAAGGGAGGGCTCTTTATCCGCTTTCGAGCAGAACCTTCGATTCGGCTGGTTGAAGAAGCTCGCCATCAGGCGAATTTACTTTTTACGTCGATCACGAGTTGGTTAGAGAAGGTAGGCGCAAAGGATTGGGGACGTGGTATCACACAAAGCGTCGATCGGGACAATTTTGTGCGTAATGTGTTGGATGCCCCTTTAGGTGAACTTCAGAGTTGGTTAAAACGCATGAAAGATGCTGCAACAACCGATGATGATCGGCAGGAAATCAATGCACATCTGCGCCGCTGCCGTGAGCTCCGTAACGATCTGGATATGATGCTCCGGCACACCAGACCGGATTACGTCTACTGGATTGGAACTTCAACACGCGGACGATTAACTCGCATCGTATTGAATGCGACCCCTATCAACGTGAGTCAAGAGTTGGGGGTGCACCTGTTTGAAAAAGCGGACAGCGTGATCATGACCAGCGCGACGTTGGCAACAAACCAGGATTTCAACTATTTTAAGCGGCAGGTTGGTTTATCGGGTTGCCATGAATTGATCGCTGGATCGCCTTTTAACTATCCTGAGCAGGTCGAAATTCATATCCCCTCTCGAATGCCGGATCCGCGGGATAACGCCTTCACCCAATCCGTCATCACCCAGATCAAAAACTATCTCAAGATGACACACGGCAAAGCCTTCGTCCTGTTTACAAGCTACCGGATGATGAACGAGGTTTATGAGGAAGTTCAGCCTTACCTTGAGCGGATTGGAATCACCGCGTTCAAGCAAGGGGAGGGGCTGTCGCGCAGTGCCATGTTGAGCGCGTTCAGGCAGGACACGAACTCGGTTCTGTTTGGAACTTCCAGCTTTTGGGAGGGGGTTGATGTGCGGGGTGAATCACTCAGCAACGTGATTATTACAAGGTTGCCTTTTGAAGTGCCAACGCACCCGGTTGTAGAGGCGAGGATGAAGCAAATCGAAGATCGGGGTGGGAATCCGTTCATGGAGTTTAGCTTGCCAGAGGCGGTTCTCCGGTTCAAGCAAGGATTTGGACGCTTAATCCGCACGCAAACCGACAAGGGGGTTGTTGTGATCCTCGATGGGCGCGTTAAGACCAAGTTCTATGGCAAGCAATTTTTGAATTCACTACCGCAGTGCAAAATCGTAGATGGTGCGTGATACGTCATACACAGATCTTTCAGGGGTTACGTATTACGTATCACGCTTTGAGCATTGTTGCTCTAGTTTCGGCTAGTGGTCGATTTCTTAACTTCGACTCGGGTAGCAAGACTTCCGAAGTTTTGGAAACTTCGGAAGTCTGGGCGACTCCCATTCAACTATATTTAATGTCGTTTCGGTGAAGGTTGCGCATTCCGAATACCGAGCGTGTGCTTGAAAGGAAACTTGAACGTTAATCTTTTGTAACGGGCGGCGGTATTCAGCGGCGGCGCGAGCTCTACTGGGATGATAACGTCCAATGTTTCGGCGTTGCCCTTCACCCGAGCGAATGGAACAAATCCCTCGCGGCTCTCCCCCGGTAGTATTCCTTTTTCCACGTGCCCAATCTGCTTCTCTAGCAAAATTTCCCTTGCTTTTGCGAGTCCGTTTTTGACGTACAATCCTCTGGCACGGGACATGTAAAGCAGACGATTTTCTAAATCTTTATAATCTTTTGCCCCGTAACGATTATCCCCCTGATCGATAATCTCAGCCGGTGTTTGTGGGGTTCCCTTCACCCTGTAGATCACCGGTGTATCGGCATTATTCGTGATTTTAACATAAAATACGTCTGTTTTTTCGCCCTGGTGTAGTCCTTCCGTTTCATAGAAAGGAGAATATGCATTTCCACGATTATATTTGTAATCGAGATCTGCACGGCGCCAGTAGCAGATCGAAACAGTAACGTCATTCTGGGTCATAGAAAGTATCGGCTGCTTGGCTGTAACTTTAAACTGCCGGGGGTTACTGTCATCAAGAACCATCTTTTCCGGTAACGTGTCAGGAGGTTGAACCGGTGAGAGGCTTCTGATTGATTTCCCCGTTGCACAGCCAGCAACCAACAGGATTAGTACAAACAACCCAGCGATGTTTACCCATGAGAATTTCTTTAATGTCTTCATGATAAATTCTGCCTCCTTGTTTTCCCACCACCGAGGATAGGAATTCTTAGTATTATTATGTAACTTGACAATGTTAAGTAATTTTCAAAAACAACCTATTATCTTCTGCCATCTTGACGGAGGCTAAACGACCGAAAAATCTCTGACCGTGGGTCGTTGATGAGATTCTTCGCAAAGCCTCAGAATGACAAGTTTAATCCTGAAAATTACTTAAATATGAACCGGATTCCGTCGCGCCCAATGGTTCAGGAACAGAAGGGATCGAAAGAACCAGAAGAATCTAACATTGCCGAGGTCACGTCATTAGTTTTCTTAGTATAGCACACCTCCATTTTTAATTCAAACACAAAATTAACCCGGCAGCCGGATGAACTTTGTGGTGGGTAAAACTTGTTTTGCGAAAATGCCTTGCGAAACACGTTCTGCACACTAAAAATGGACTGCATCTTTACCGTCTACAACCCTTACAACCATTACATCAAAGCCTTATAGGAAAACCAATCTTTCAAAGATTCCTCTCGTACATTGCGGCGTGAGTTGTTGACCTTTGTTTGCTGTTGTGTACTAGGTTAGCTTTTGCATTGTCTTCTCATAACGCTTCTCCATCTCCGGCCCCTGATATTGCAAGTATTCCTGCTCGGCGTGACGTGCTGCCTTTTGCGAGGGAGGTTCGGGGATGTCAATGACGGCGGTGGTGATCTGGTCGTTGCCCCACTTGTAAGCGACGATTTCTCCCTTGCTGATGATGAGGTTCATACCGACATTTGCCTCGACAATCGCCACACCATTTTCCCGGGCCCGCGCAAGTACGGCCCCGTTCTGGCCCTTGCGCTTAGAACCGTAGGATGGAATGAGAATTAAGCGTGCCCCATCCAGCACAAGCGTGCGAGTAATCAACGGATTCCAGCGATCGTTGCAGATGACAGCGCCGGTACGACCCACTGGGGTATCAAAAGCGCGTAACGTTTCGCCAATGCGGTTAAAGTTCCAGGATGGATGGGCACCTTCAGCGAGTTGGGTCTTGTGATATTTGCCACAGATCTCGCCGTTGTGGTCGATAAACACAGCACAGTTGTAAGTCTCGTCCGCGATACGCTCGGCAAAGCCAAAACAGAGACAAGTCCCCAGTGTCCTGGCAAGGTGCTGGAAGCGTCGGATGTAGAGGCCATCAATCGGTTCGGCGATTTCGAGCATATCCTCTGCCGTTGCCCGATTTTCGATGACATCCATGACAACGTAGCCTTCCAGCACGCCTTCCGTGGTTAGAATGACCTGCGGCCGCTCTTTGGCAGCCGCAACAAAGAATGCCTCCATCTTGTCGGCATTTGCGGCTTTATCCCACTTCGTCGGTTTGAGCGAAACGGCTGCGACCTTGACTGAGTTGTACATGATTCACCTCATTTCCAAAAAATACACCCTTCGATTGGATTCAGGTTAAGCGGATTGTTTCCCGATTGACAATTTCCTTGCTTTCCGTATGATTGTCTACTGAAAGGGCCATGTGCCCGGGTTGAGTTGGTCCGGACTTACCCCAATCTCCCGAATGCAACTCAGGAGGGTTGGGGGAAGCGTCTCTCGCTTTGCAAACGACAGGACTTCTTCCAATTCATGCAGCCGACCGGTTCCCACCAGTGCTGTAGAAACAGCAGGGTGGGCGAGCACGAAGCGGTAAGCCAATTCCGGCAACCTGTTGCCTTCTGAACTCAGCAGCGTGTTCAATTGTTGGACAGCCTCCCTCAGTTCACGGAGCTCTTCGGGAAGATGTGCATAACGATAGGTCAACGCACCTTTCAGCAGAACGGATCGGATAACAACCCCCACATCTTTTTCTCGCGCAAGCGGTAGTACGCGTGCTTCAAACTGGCGGTCTAACAGATTGCAGGCGATTTGCAGGAAGTCGAAGCGGTCATCTTCCAACGCAGCTAGTGGCGCCGCTCTGCCATAGGTTGTCGCGCCAATAAAACGGGCTTGACCGGATCGTTGCGCGTCTTGCATGATTTCCATTACCTCGCCCTGCCGAATGAGCTCAGGAGAGGCGTTGTGGATGTAGAGGAGGTCAATGACCTCTGTCTGTAGCGCCTGCAGGCTTTCGGTAATCGACGCTTCGACCTGCTGCCGGAGTTCCTCACCGGTATACCCATCCCAACTTAAATGAGGAACTTTCGTCGCAAGGATGTATTCGTCCCGACGTGATTTCAGCACCCGCCCAATAACGGCTTCACTCTCTCCATAAGCCCGCGCTGTATCGATCAGATTAACGCCCCGATCGAGCGCGCCGTGAAGCACATAGGCAGCTTCTGCCTCGGACGGACGCCGTTTCTCCCCTTTCACAGGAATACCATAGTCAATTCCAATCTCTACCGTGCCAAGCGAAACCTCCGACACTTGCAGATTGGTCCGGCCCAGACGCCGATAGTTCATGGAGTCAGTTGTCATTTCTCGATGCCTTCCCCCGCGAACAAAGTTGGGGCAATCAGCCAAACTGAAGCCCCGATTGTTGCTGCCGCCGGGGCGCGAGTCAGCGTTTTCTGCTTCTCCTTCCTACCGCACCTGCTCCTAGAGTTCCTTTTTGTCGCCATCTGTTGGCTTGAGCAGCATTTCCTGATTTCCGGCTTGCCCTTGAATGTAGTATCCATACTCTGCATACGAACCATCGTCCCACATCAGATTTGTCGTTGCCCACGCTCCATCGTCCCCGCTCTCCAGTACCTGCACCGGTGTCGCCGCTGCCTGCATCGGAACTGAACACGAGCCGACTCCCCGAACTAGAGATCCCGTCGAGCCGGACTGAACCATGTATCCGCTTGATTTGTGGGATTTCAACGAAAATCACTTTATTCCCTCGGATACGCAATTGCTGCAGATGGATATATCGCCACCTTGGGCTTCTGGTCACGATATATCTGCTTCAAGAAATCAAGAATTTCATCCCACGATTCCATCAATTTGGCTCTGGGTTGAGCCTCTAAGACTTCCATCGGCCCGACAGCTTGAGAGAAGAGAATAGTGCGCCCATGCGTATCAAGATGCGATGTCGGCTAGATTCCGACTCGGTGAACTTACCGCCGCATACCTAACTCTAACTGCGCTGCTGGAAACGGCAGGGTTGGAAGCAAGAGGAAAGGGCAAATGACTCAAAGGGAATGTAGACCCTTCAGGCTGTCATGTCAGGTAAGAGCAATATGACGAAAGCGAAAGTTGAACTGATAGTTGAAGCCTCGTAAACTCTGAACAGGTTAATCTACAAGTAGAAGGCTTGAGAGACCTTCCAATAATCAGCCTGTAGCTAATAAAGCGTGAGCCAAGATACTCTATTCTGCTATTAGAGTATTGAAGGGCAATATATTTATTCTTTATATTGTCTTGTAAGTCGGAAGGCTTCGGGGTAAAGTCAGCGTCTAAGTTGCTCATGAAACGCACCTTGAGAGAGTGTGGGAGTCCCTAAACCGTCTGAAATGAGAGGTTTTCAGACGGCAAGGGAGAGGAGACTGTATAAGGTCTCAAATAGAGGGTGCATATCCTTCTTTTAATCTGGCAGACCGAATAACCCCATTATTCAACTTGCCACAAGAAAGGAGGTGCAAATTCCATCTCACCGAAAGGAGGAAGTGCCATGCAATTTATTTGCATGTTATCACCCGCAAAGGAGGTGAATGCTAATGATAATCCCCTGGTCTGACTACCAGGAATATCTTGCCTATATCTGCTTTAAGCGCGCTATGGGTAGAAAGTTCGATACTTTCGAGGAATATCACGCTAAGAGACAGAAAGAGCAGATAAGATAGCCTCTCATCTATATGCCATTTTACACTTGGCTCTATTTGGAAGTCAAGTGTAAAGTGGCATAGAGACTTAAGCACAGTCAGGTTTATCGCTAAGAAATCGACGTAAAATCCATTAAGGGTGTCTGGCGCAAATCGTGTTCAATCACGGCGTTCAGCCCCCAACGTTGGACAGCGAAGAAAGTAATAGTGGTTGCAAGTGATTAAAGATTCAGATGCAGTAAATTGGGGTGGCGTACGGTCAAGGCAACCTAAAGCCGACACACCATAACCTCCGATTGACTGACCATGAATCTATAAGTATTGGTTTTAGTCAAGGCTTGGTAAAACTTTTCATAACCCAAAGTACCGAACCTGCAAGGATAAAGCCGATAAAAATGCCGAAGGAAACGATAACCAGAAAATCCCTTAATGGTTTTTCTGAATTTCCGGCAACAACAATCCCTAAGAAGACAGTAATGAAGGCGAAAGTCACAAATACTGCCCTAAATACTCCTTCCTGAACGGGAGAGTTCAAGAAATCACATCCTTTTTGATCGTAGTACGATTATCTAGGGGGGAAGGTTTCACTTACAATCACTGATAAACTGGAAAGCCGTGTGCGGTGAAAGTCGCACGCACGGTTTGGAAGGGGGGAAAGACTTGCGAAAGTCCTACCTATCCTTACTAATCCCAATCCGTTGATCTGACCAGCGGCTTCCTTTCCTCGTGTTCTCGGTTTTCCTCCTCGCGACGCTGCTTGGTGTGGATAATCCCGAACCGATGGTAGCACACGCCCTCATCCCCAGAAGAAATCAGGACGCGTGTCGCTTCGGGTTGGGAGTGCCGAAGTGGCCAGGTGCCGATGGCGCCGTAGCTGAGGTCATGATCACGAGGATAGCCAGTAGAAATGACAATATCCGCATCCGGCATCGGTTCAATCGCATAAGCATCTCTGGCGATTTCAGACGCGGCACGATGGGCATCCACAACATCACCAACGGAAAGCTCAGTAATCTGCCGCCTGTCGTTGAGGGTGGTCAGCACGGTCGCATTCAACCCTAACATTCGGGCGGCCTCTTCGGAGTTGAGCCGGAATTCATTCTCGACATTCCCTACATTCCCGCCACCCTCTAATATACCGTGCGCGGCGCTGATGGTCGTAAAACTCGCCACGCCGGGGATGATAATCTTCCCACCGCCGCTGAAAGCTGCGGTGCCGTGCGGCCATGCCCCGCCGATACCAATTTTTAACTCACAATCTACTACCCATTGGTTGACATGAACTGGAATCCCACGCAAGGTTTTCCCCAGACAGACAAATGAATCATCCAACTCGTTTTGTTTGACGCGAATACGACGTACCGTGTCCTCGCCGAGCTTCTTCACGAGATCAGCATGTCGCATCTGTCTGTGGCAGCCGAAGCCCATGAAGATTAAGATGTTCTCTTCGGGGATACCTCCTTCCTGGAGTTCCTCTAAGATGAAGGAGATGACTTCCGAGGCGGGGATAGGACGGGTTAAGTCGTCGCAAATGATGACGGCGCTTTTTTTCCCCTGCGCCATCTCCGCGATTCGCGGCGAACCAATTGGCTGTTGAAACGCCTGTCGCATCTGATTTTCGGTCAACACCGGACGGTCTTCAAACGCGATGAGATTGAGCTCCCAATCATCGGGAAAAGTCAAATTAACTTCTTTGTCGCCATACTAGGCGGCTGTCAAAACTTGAACGGATTGCATTCGTATCTCCTATTTGGAATTAATAAATCTGTAAACGAAACTTCTCTCCTCCTTATATATTGCCTCTGTTGATGTTCCAACAATTCGCATTGCACCAGATTTGACAGTCAAAGGGATTTTCCGCTATGGCTTCCAGATCTAAAGGTTACTAAAGGATCTGATCCCCCGATCCTTCGGGATCTCGCTTCGCTAGAGACTTGCGAAGGTTTGAAACCTTCGCAAGGTTTTAGTAGCAGATTGATCGACAATTGGTATGAGATGCCTTCCCTTCACGCATCACGTCTCACGCTTCACTCCCCTTACCACCCAATCGCATACGAAGTCGAGCGCGGATCGGCGCCGCCCACACGGGTACCGGTCTCCGGATCGACCGTGATTGCGCACACGCAACTGACCGAACCCCAATCCTGATTATCGTGGACGATATGCCCTCGATTTCTGAGGAATTCTCGCACCTGTGGGTCAACACGGGCTTCAACCGTTACCTCTCCGGGTTGAATGCCGTGGGGCCAGAACGAGTTGGGAAAACTGTGTGTGACGGCGCGGGGCGCTTCGATTGCCTCCTGTGGCTCCATCCCAAATTCAACTATGTTGAGGAACACTTGCAGCATCCCCTGAACCTGCGCGTCACCGCCAGGGCATCCAATCGGCATAAACGGCTTTCCATCTTTGAGGACCATCGCGGGGTTCGGCGTGAGTCGCGGACGCTTCCACGGCTGAAGGCAGCAGGGGTGCTCCGGATCGAGCCACGTCTGCGTGCCACGCGACGAGATTGGAAAGCCTAAGCCCGGAACGATTGGCGTCCCCCCAACTCCATCTGATGGTGTCGCTGAAAAGGCATTACCCGCTTCATCAACCACGCAGAGATAGCTGGTATCCGTTTCCCATTCCGAGATGTGTTCTGGTTGGGAACGATTCGGATCTAAGGTTGGGAATGGCCCATTTTCCCGACGCGATTCGGGATGGAATAGCCATGGATTTCCCGGCAGTGGCATGTCGGGGGCAGCGTGCTGTGGATTGATTGCTCCCCGTCTTTCGGCGGCGTATCTGCCATCCAGCAATCCCACCATCGGTACCTGCACAAAATCGGGGTCGCCGAAGTAGGCGTGCCGGTCAGCGAAAGCCAGCTTGAGTCCTTCAATGACCGCGTGGAGATAGTCTGCGGAGTTATGTCCTATCCCTTTCAGATCAATCCCTTCGAGGATCTTCAGCGCCATGTTTAGCGTGGGACCTTGACACCAAGGACCACAAGTGTAAACATCATAGCCTTTGTAGGTAATGTGCTCCGGCGGCTCGACGCGAACCGAAGACGCCGCGAGATCATCGTAGGTCAGCAAGCCACCTTCCTTCCGATAGAAGTCAGCGATTTCGTGGGCGATTTCACCCTTATAGATCAAGTCGCGTGCGGCCTGGATACGTGCACGCCTGTCTTCCCTAGCGCTGCGCTCGGCGTCGATCATCCGTTTGAAGGTGTTCGCCAGATCCTTTTGGACAAAGAGCTCCCCAATCTGCGGAACCTGTCCACCGGGGTTGTACACTTTGGCGGTCGATGGCCAATTTCCGACACCCTCTCCACTCACAACGGAATGGAATTCGGCATCCACTGGACGACCATTTTCGACGAGGTCTAACGCGGGCTGAATCACCTGTTCAAAGGTCATTGTACCGAATCGCGCCAGCGCCGTCAGCCACGCATCAGGGGCAGCAGGAGTGACCGTGCGCAAGATTCCATCGGGCAGATCGCCGCCGTGATGTTCGTGAAAGTAGTCCATGCTTGCGGCTTGGGGCCAACGGCCCAGTCCGCTAATCGTTTCGACGGGGTCGCCCGACGCTGGACAGTAAATAATCGGCGCGACGCCTCCAAAGTGGGCTGAACCGGGTTGAAGGATGTTGATACAGATTCCTGTTGCCACACCTGCATCGGCGGCGTTGCCTCCACTTTCGAGGATGCGAACCCCCGCCATCGTGGCAAGATAATGGAGCGACGATACAAGATAACGCTTTCCTCGTACTGAGGGGCGATGACTCTGTGGCATTGGTGTTTCTCCTTTCTCAAAAAGGAAATTGGAAATTGAAGATGAGGAACTTGCTGTGCGAAAAGAGGTGCGTCTTATAATTTTCCACTTGCTTTTCTAGCGGTGGCATTCAGTCCACCAATTCGATAACGACAGACTTTTTTTGCGACCCTTTGTTCTTTCTCGTGGGGAATTTCTACTATATCAAATGAAAAGGCGCGTGGAGATTTATTTTGCTTTTGGGATTTTTGAGGGAATCAAGCACCTGTCATTTCCCAATCAAGCAACACGCCCAGCGCCTCATCCATCCGATTGTAGAGCAGGTCGAATGCAGCAGCGGCTTCCGTGTAAGGAAAACGATGGGTAGTCATTTTCTCCGTCTGGATGATGCCTGACCCAAGTAGCTGTATCGCTCGCAGTGAGACCCCAGCCGGAATCCCTTGACCATAATAGCCACCCAGAAGTTGTCGCCGCTGGATTTTACCCGAGGTGAGCGGCAGTGGTTGGTCTTCATACAGACCAATCAGATGGAGTAGCCCACCAACCGCCAGCATGTCCAAACCTTGATCGAAGGCTTTCGGTCCCGCCGGTCCTCCGACAGCATACACCACAATATGCGCACCAACGCCGTTGGTGAGTTTGCGGACAGCTCGGACGGGGTCTTCGTCGCCGGCATTGATAACAGCATCTGCTCCCAACTCCTCTGATAACGCACATCGACTGTCAAGCGCGTCCACAGTGATGATACGTCCACGTCCGTTGGCTTTGGCAACCTGCATGAGGAGACTGCCGACTAAGCCTTGTCCAAGTATGACGACCGTATCATAGGGTTGGATGTTCTCAATGTCCACCCAGGATACAGCGCCTGCTGCCAGCGGGTAGTAGGGAGCCTGGTCGAAACTCACCGTCGGTAGCATCGGGACGACCCGTGCCTGCTCTTGGGGTGAGCTCACGCGGGCGGGGCGGACGACGTATTGTGCGTGCGGCGCCGAAGCGACGACCCGGTCGCCAACGGTGTAGTGGTCGAGCCCTTCACCGACGGCGTCAACGATTCCGGCGAGTGAATACCCCATACTTTCCGGATTGACCGCATGTTCGCGGGTATACCGTCCACCCATTTCTGAGCCGCGGCTGATGAGACTCCGCACCGCCTTGACCCGAACCTCGCCCGGACCGGGTTCGGGCATGGGTGCTTCTTCGATAACAACGTTAAACTTACCTTCTGGCTTGGCAACTCGTTTCATTGTGGTATTTCTTTCTGTTCGGTGTTAGCGACTGTCGTTGAGCCGTCCTTCGTCCGCTTCGATGAGATCGAACCACGAACGCAGGTCTAGGGAATCAGAAGCAAGTTTCCGCCGCGCTGCTTCTATAGAACACAGACCACGAACTTAGTCCGGACGTTGCGGCATGAATTAATGCGTAATGCGTAAAACGTCAGGTCGATCATAGCTGACCCATTACGTTTCACGCATCACTAATGTGCTATCCCCAACTGATGCATCCGTCGGTGAATCGCCTCACGCGCTTCGATGAAGGGACGTTCCAGATAGGCGAGATGATCGCTCTCACCGTGATGGTGCGTCGCTGTACCGGGGGCGTGTCGTGCAGCCGTTTCGCGGATGTAGGTCAGGTTGCCATCAATGAGCGTGAGCATGTATTGCGCTGCGTCCTTGTCGAACATCCACCACTCTCCGCCACAGGCGACATAAATCGGCGAGGTATGCGCGAAGATGCCACGACCCCAACCGTCATGATGCGGAACGCTGGTGTAGTTGGGACCACCGCATCGCGCTGCCAACCAGGTGTGTCCATCCACTTTCACCTTTTCCTCCAACGTCAATCGCCGCGTGCCATTGCTATTTTCTGTCGAAGCGACGACACGTCCACCCTGAACGATTTCGAGCGTGTGAATTGGGAAGATGCTCTCTGCCCACGCTTCGACCTCCACTGTGCCGGGCCCGGACAATTGCATTGTGTCACCGACATTGTGACCATCCACGGTGAAATGAATGATGGGACCGCCACTATGAAATGTCCGTCCCTGCGATACACTCTTACACCAGTTGTCGTAGTTGAATTCTTCGTCGGGCAGATAAGCGTAGGTGCGGTAAATCCCAACGGGCACATCGCTGCTCATCTTATCCGTACCGCCAACAAGCGGCAGACGATAACCGCAGTTGAGGTAGCGGTAGTATTCGAGGTGGTTGAACGGCGCATGGCGCAGCATCTCCACACCATCTACACGACCGGTTGCAATCAACGCGGCGGGTTCGCCATTCGGGTTAGGCAGATGCGGGATGATGACCGTGCCGCCTTGGGCGTGGGTTTGGTCTGCCCAATCGCTCATGGTGATTTCTAGTGTCCCGCCAAGTTCGGCTTCACCCGGACCATCGCTGCACCACGGCATCACTGGATCCGTTAGTCCCCAGAGGATGAGGTGTCCCAAGAAGTGCTGCCGGTTCTCCTGACCGACATAAACAATGTTGTTGCCATCCTGCGAGATACTCGGCCCGCCGGTGAAATCCTCAATGTTTGTGAAGAGGTTTCCCCACTGTGATGGCAGCAGGTTGACGATATTGAGATCTTCCCCCTGTGACTCCGTATGGCTACCTTGCGCTGAAAGAAAATGAACATGCGAGTCACCACTGAACCAGCCTTGGTTGTTCATGTGAATCCAGCGCTTGAGGCGTAAGGTCAGTTCGCGCTGATCCGGTTGGATGTTCACCCGCGCTCGCAACGGCTCGTACTCAAACCCGCGTGCGATGTCCACAATGACCTCGCCGCGCGGCAGCCACCCCTGACAACGACCGTCAATGTAGGCATAAGTGATTTGTCCCAGCCGAAGGTCGCCCCCCACGTCAATATGCCATGAGTCGAGGTTCGAGTTGACTTGGTTGTGGTGACCGTGTGGCTGATAAGGAATACCTTCGGGCGATCGAAAGTGAACACGGCAGGGGACAGGTTTGCCCGTGTCGTCGTCGAGGACAGTGACGTGAACCCAATTCCGTCCACGGTCTAACAGTTCCACGCGCATTCGCGGTGTCTCGACCACCTTCTTCTCCTCAACATCGCCCCACTTGACCTCGCCAACCTTTTCTTCACCCTGCTTCACCGTTACCGTTGCCGATGGGAGTGCTGCGACTTCCACGTAGGCGGGACTGGATTTGGGATTCTGCACCTCACCCCAACCGGTGAAATCGTCATTGACAAAATCATCGGGGGACGCTTCAGGCAGTGGGTGAACGTATGTCGCCACGCCCCTATCCACTTCCACCTCGAGATCGAAAGGCTTCTCTGCGTCTTCGGGATGGGTGAGAATCAGGCGCGCTTCACGTTTTCCGTGTCGAACGAAGGGGTGTTCATCAAGGTGCGAGAGCGTGATCCCAGCGATGATAAAACGTGGGCCTTGAGGAACGATTTCCAACGACTCAATCTCACGATCGGGCTGCGGATTTTCCCAGACCCACAGATAATAGCCGCGCGGCGTGCCACGCGAGACTTCGGTCTGGCGGCGTCCCATCTGGTCCCACTGCCCTTCATAACGCGGCATCAGCGCATCATTCTGATCCGGGAGCGCACGGAATGGTGCACCGCCTCTGAAAAGATCCGCAATCTCAAATCGTTCGTGAATGGGGACGCGCACCCCGTCGCCGCCTGATAGATGGAACACATAATCCGCCACAGGCTTCCCCAACGGGCCGCCCTCCATCAGATCGGAATCGAGCAGGCGATGCGCCATAACGACGCGATGTGCGGATTGGTTAATGGAGATGGTCACATTCCCCGCCGTGCCGTCGAGGGCAATGAAACATTTCGATTGATCTGTGCCTACCAGGAACGGCAGTCCACGAAAGGTTTGTTCTCCAATTGGTGCGTGCGAATTGTCGCCCAATACTTCGAGTCCTACGTTGCACCATGATGATAAATCGAGCGGTTGATAGTCTGTCATGAGATGTAACTCCTTTCTGTTGCTAACATATTTAGACGGGAAATCCCGGCTGTCCTACTTTGGTGGGAATTTCTCCAGAATTAGTACGATTAACCCAAGTTGCGACCTATTCATCGAATATGTGAGTGAACTCAGAGCTGATTGATACTGCTAGCCAATACAAACAAGACCACTTTCAATTCAAATCCGTGTTGCGTTACTGCATGGATTGAACGTGGAAGCAGTTTGTTAATCAAACTGCCAGCCGTCTCAACAGACTTACGATGGTAATTAGCCAAGTAGGTCTCCCATGGTGGATACAGCCGCTTGGAATTCTTCTTGCGTACTGGCTTTAATTCGACTCCGACTGATGTAACAATATCTTCTATCTCATAATTATTGTATGCTTTGTCACCATAGCCCGGTGGCAAGTCGAAGTCAAACCACTGTAACCCTTCAACGTCCCCTGTACTGGCTGGGGTCACAAAAAATTCAACAGGGTGTCGACTCGCAGTCACTAGCAGATGAACTTTCAAGCCATAGAAATACCGACGTTTGGACGCTTGATAGCCTCGATATGCCTTATCGGTATAGATTTTTGACCGACGAATGCGGAACAAACAGCAATTGGTATGGTATCCAGTGCATAGATTTTCTGTTGATTAAGTTGCACATAGCTTCGTCCCAAGATTTTGAACAATGTGGTGAACATCGGTTTAATCGACTTTTTGAAAGCATCTTGGGTATATAGCCATGAGTCTTTAGAAAGTCACAAGTGGTTTGCAAGTTTGCCCCGAAGAACAACGCAGCGACGATGCCGGTGGTCATCACTTCGGCATCAGACATCTGCGTTTGTGGGTGTGGTTTTGAGTTGAGTGCTTCTAAGAGCTTGTCACAGAGATAGAAAATGGTTACAATTTGGATGTCCATGGGTTTCTCCTTTGGTTTCTCCTTTGAGGTATTATGGTTTGGATTACCTCTACTTTAACGGAAAACCCATGGATTTTCAATTACTAGAGGGGTGTGCATAGTAGTTCATTGGAAAACAGCCGCCATATGAGAGATATTGCGAGCAGGTAACTTCCATATGGCATTGGCAATCATAGCCACTTGCACTGATAACACCCCGATAGCTAAACAACAGCGTACATTGAAAAACCCCTTGACCGGTAACTGCTTCTGTTGAGGAGTGGTGCCTATCACTTTAGCAATCAAGTCAAACAACGGTTCAACCGAACTGCGACGTTTGCTTAAACAGAGACGCTGCTTGGGTTGGTTGATAAATCGATGATACGCCTTGGCAAACCGTCCCTTTGTCCATCTAAGTGCCGGGGTAATCAAAGCGACTTGTGCCTTCGCCCAACAACGGATACGGTCTGCTTGGGTATAGGCATCATCGGCAGTGAGTGTCTGCGGTGAAAGTTGTGTCAGAATCTCAGACGCTTTAGCATCTATCGCCCAACTTTCGGAGACCGACGCACGGTGCACAGTTATCAGTGTTGGGAACGCACCTTGTGTGCAGATAATGTGAAGTCCGTAGCCATAGACCCAGCCATGATAACCACTCTTGCTCCACGTGGCATCGGTGTCGAGGTTGCGTAGATGTTTAGGTACTTTTCCTGCTTTGCGGTCAGTTTGATGCCAGACGGGTCCTCGTGCCTTAAATAAACTTTTGTCGGCTACCAGATGAGCCAAGTTGAATTGTTGGGACAAGTCAGTGGCATACTGACCGATAAACAATACAAATGCCTCTATCACTTCATATAATGCCTTATAGCGACGTGCAATCGTGGTTCGATGAGGGGGCTGTTGCCACCCCAGCATTTGTAACACTTCTGGGTGATTGATTAGCCACCGCCATTGCGTTTTGAAGCCATAGATGCCGTGAAACTGCATCAACATGAAGAAAATGATAAACGAGGTGGTTGAATATGTCAATGGTTTTGCGTGTGTGACACCTGGTTTGTCAATACGGTGTTGCATAAACTGCTCAAAGAGTTGCATAATAAGAGTGACATAATCAGCCAACATTGGTCTTTGTACCATATTGGGGCTCCTTTTGCTATGATAACAATAGGAAACCCTTTTGGCTTGATTATGTCAACTATATTTATGCACACCCCTCAGTTGACTATGATTCTGGTTGAGTTTGCTCAATTCAGATCGAATCTCTGACATTTCGCTTCGCACCTCATCGATGCGCGTGTCGATCCGATTTTCAAGCCGTTGGTAAGTTCGCAATGCCTCATCGAATCGTGTCGTCGTTCGGATTGATGGCGACCGCCTGATTTAGCAAGCCAATTGCTCTGTCATATTGACCCCTCGCGTATTCAATTTGCCCTTGAATCAGCTCCTGAGTCGCATCGAAGTATAGACTTGCCTCCTGACCTCTGTTTTCTCCCCCATTGTGCGTCCATAGTTGGCCAAATAGGACGTCACCCGCTCGCGGTGTTTCGCCATCCCAGCAACATTTATCTCCGTTGTATTTGTCAAATCCTGCGCGCGGAAGAATTCAAGATACGGGTGGTTATCCGTATGAATTGGTCCATCCCCGACATATTGTCGGACTCGTTTCTCACCCATCATAAATGAGTCGAGCAGCGACATGCCGTCAAGATCATCATGCGCAAGCCCCCTGCGGATGCTTGGTATTTGCGTGCGTTCCAGAAAGTCTTTGTAGTTAACCCTGAGTGGTTAAGGCGTACCAATCAAGATGACGAAGTCCGGCGTATATTTGTACCAGAGTGTCGTGTGCGGAAAAACTTTAATGAATATCCTCGCGATTGTCTTGTAGTGACCTTCGGGCACGCGGTGCAGCGGAACCCACTGGCACATGATGCCACGGAAAAAGTCCGTATAATCCTCTATTCCAGTATTCTTTCAGCATAAAAGTTTTATTCGGAATTCGGTCTCATCAAACTTACAAACAACGACAAATTGATTGGATTATTGACTCAAATTATACCACTCTAGCGGAACGAAAAACCAATCGAATTTCAGAAACCTGTTCTCCGTTTGCATGTCCTGTTCGCTAATTGAGGCATGTTACCTGATTGGTTATTCGGTTTCAATTTCTGCCCGACCGTGACACAATAACTGGATTGCACACCTCAGTTAGATCCGTGTTCACCCTCGCAAGAACTGACGCGAGCGGCACTTACCACTTTTCGGAAGTCGTTGATGGCCATGCCCAGCGCCCGAACTCATCACCAGTTACAATCCGCGAGGGTTATGCTATATTCGCCAACGCACTCTGGCTTCCCTTTTGTCCACGGCTCCTGCGGCCAGACCGTGTGTCCTTGCTTGGTGTAGAGTTGGAGGCGGCGGTCGTCTAGCCTCAGATAGACACGGCGGTTGTCGCCCCACTGCGCCATCAGCCGCGACTGAAAGATGGCGGTGCTAGTACCGTCGTGGTACTCGAAAAGCCACGCTTCTACATCACAGTCATCAAGGGGAATCACTTCCCATCGCCGGGCGCCGTACAGGAACCGCGAGTCGTAAATGGTTATTTCAAAGCGCATCCGCGGGGGCCGTTGCAGCCCAAGGTATTCAGCGAAGGCGCCACCGTATCCGGGGACGCAGACCTCGAAGGATTCTCCCCAGGGCTCGGACGTGACTGCATCCGTATCGAACTGTGGGCGGTGAGCCGAGACGTGGGTGCGGAAATCGGACGCGAGGCGACGGTAATACTTGCGCAAGTCCCCGTTCTCGGGAAACGCGGTCCGCGGGTAGAAGACGGTGGGTTCGCCGAGGTGCGCCACAGCGGTTTCTCGCAGATATTCGGGGCCGCCCAGTTGCACGAACAAGGCTCAAGATTCTCGTAGCAGCACGGATGGATCAGAAAGATAGAGGCGATGTCCTTACCAGATTGCGTGTGTTGGCATCTACCTACAGCACTACGAGGAGAGCCAATCTCGCCTCGGTTTAATTCAGGGCAGTCACCGGCTTGACAGGAAGCTGGCGAAAAAGCTGATTCGGCGCGGAACCTCTTGACAAGTTTTATGTCGTTTCTTTGTCATACAGACTGACTTTCTAACTATGCTGATTGGATTGCGACCGAGCCGGGTGATTGCGTCATCTTTGACCCCCGCATTTTGCATAGCGGTAGCAGAATCAGAGGTATTAAATATTCGATGTTCTTGGCGTTTGGTGTAGAGAACGTGCATTTTTACAACCATCAACATTACTATCGATACCTCCGAAGTGATTTGGAATACAAACCCCCATCCCCTGAACTGACCGCAAAATTGCAGGCAGCAGAGCAGACCTGTACCCAACAGTCCCTATCGGCGCAGACGGGATGGAAGATGCTTGGCTGCCCTCAAAGGCGCACACAATTCTTAGCTGATTTTTTCGTAAATGATGACGGCACAATGTTTCAACTGGGAGCGGCATCCCTGCCTCGATTCGTGGTTGAAACTATCGGTAAGCCGATTTCGTTTATATTCAGCGTTGGTACTTTCAGTTCACTTTTCATCGGGGCAAGGATTGAAAACTACGGCGGATTATCGGGACACGGATGTCCTCAGAAAGGTGAATCTCATGCGTATGAAATGCATGATCGGTCTATTCATACTCGTTGTCATAGTAGGCGGCGTCGCGTCAGCACAGGGCGGGGCGGGGAAATTGGTTTTTGCCATCCGCAAGCCCTTGCAACATCGGGACGGTTTCCGAGCGGCGACGGGGACGCTGGAAAAAGGTCGGGGGACAACCAAATGGTGGGAGTTCTATCAGTATAACGTCTGCGCGATGAATCCGAGCGGAACAGATTTCGGCCAACTCACGGACGACGGGCTTTCCCGCAGACCCCGATGGTCACCGGACGGGGGGCGAATCGCTTACATATCCGGGGTTGATGGGTCGGAATCGCTCTATGTGATGCAGGGAGATGGCACCGAGAACGAGCGACTCATCAAGAAACAGCATCGCATTCACGATTTCTGGTGGTCTCCGTTAAGTCACGCGGTTCTCGTTGTGGTTGAGATTGACCGTGTGAAGGATCGACTCGAAAACTGGGTCGTAACAGTTGATGGGAAATCGACAAAGCGATGGAGAACCCGCCGGTGGGCGGAGGGCTGGCTTCACTGGGATGCGAAAGGCGAGAAGGTCAAAGAGCCGAAAAACAAACTGATTGAAGCGTTGCCGGAAGGAATCAGATGGCCCGAATGGTCGCCAGACCGCAAATGGATCGTGTTTAAGACCGATGGATTCCTTGCGCTGGCGGAACCGGATGTCGTCGGTGTGACTGGATTATGGTTTCTGCAACACGACGAACCGCCGTGTCAAAAGATTGAGGAGTGGTCACCGGATGGCAAGCAGATCTTGTTTTATGCGTCGGGCGAGATCTGCGTTGCCGCTGTAGAGAAGGGACGATTTAAGAGTTATCTGAATCTGAGCCTTTACAAGGGGCGGGATGCAACGTGGCGTCCGGACGGGAGTCAGGTTGCATTTATCGGACGCGATCCGGGCGGACGGCGAACCAGCGAAATCTTCATTTTAGATGTTGGAACGGGCAAAATGCAGCAGATTACCTCGACCAGTTACGATTATTTCGATCTGCATTGGCGATAATTCGGGAGAATCTGTAGGAGAGACAGCCCTATCCCGAATGGTCATACCCACTTTCAGCCCTCTTTCGGGGCGAGGGTTGAAATATTCGTAATACGTAATGCGTAAGAAAAACCTTGGACTTGGACGATATGCGTCATGCGTCACTCAATAATGATGAAACAATACAGACATACTCAGATTGGTTATTTCCTCCTCATCTTATATAGTACAGTGGTATTGTTTATAGGCTATTTAAATATTGCGACGGATTTTAACCCGTTTGCCTTGGCTGGTCTGATCATTATCCTTATCGTTCTAGGGCTATTTGCTAGTTTGACGGTGGCGGTCGATGACTAGATGATTAAGATTCAATTTGGGTTGAAAGTTATCCGTAAGACTTTTCTGCTAAAAGACATTGAGGCATACTGAAGTGCCAACGGTAATTAGACCACAAATAAGCAAAGTTAAACCAAGTGTTGTTGCTCAAATTCAACCGGCGTCAAATACCCTAACACCGAGTGAGGTCTTTTCTGGTTATAAACTTGTACAATAAAATGCCCGATTCGCGCTCTGGCATCCATTATATCATCGTAGCCATTGAGATACACTTCTTCCTCCTTGAGGGTTCTTATCAGTCTTTCGGCGTAGCCGTTCTCCCACGGACACCCCCGATGGGCTAAGGAGATGTCAATCCCATGACCGATGAGAGTGGAAATATAAGCTGTCGAAAGATACTGAACTCCCTGGTCGCTAGGGTGAATCTCTGGAGCGCTTTGGCTTAATGCCTGTTGCAACGGTCTCAATGTGAGAGGTTGTGTCAACTGCCGACTCAGTTGCCAGCCTCTTCCCATTCGAGTCAATACATCGATTAACACCGAAACATAGATGAATTGCCCCCCCGATAAGATCGGGATTCAAAGCAACTTGAGTCGGACATAGGTCATATCACCGACCCAAACCTGATTGCTTCGACAGATGTCAAGATTCTCAACCCGATTGACCGATTGACCAACACAGTCAAACGATTGGGTGGTTTGACAGACACGTTTTACAGCAACCGACAGATTGTCTGCTTTCATCAGTCGGGCGACGCGTCGGTAACCGACCGTGTATCCCATACGCAACAGCAGCTGAGCTGGGTGATACGTCTATAGCCATATCTCGGGGCAGATAGTTTCTCAATTTCACCCCGTAGCACTTGTTCAAAGGGGTCATGCTTTTGTTGATAATAGAGACTGCTCCGATTGAAGCCGAGTGTATCACAAATGCGTCGAACCGAGTAATCCGTGTGCAAAGCCTCAACCATCTGTTGCTTTTGAGACCGATTCAAGTCAGCCAAGTGGAGGCTTTTTTTGGATGTCTAACACCATGGTCAATCTGCCAACGAGTTGCTCCAGTTGAGCAATCCGCTCGATATAGTCGTTGGATTACTTGTCAGTGGATTCAAAGAGAGTTGCTACGTTGTCAAGGAGTTGGTGTTTCCACTTTGATAGCTGTTCTTCGCTGAGGTTGTGTCGCCGACGGAGTTGAGCTTGTGAACTTTGACCGGTAAGTGCTTCGATAACGATTTCCGCCTTAAATTGGGGTGTGAATCTTCTTCTTTTTCCCATCGGAATCTCCTTTCCATCTGATTGTCATTGTATCACAATCTTGGTTTAGACAATGGGCTAAATTTCCGATGGCAGTACAGGCTCTTCAAATCGGCGGCAGTTATCGCAACAGCAATTATCACATTTCTTGTCTTATCCATCATCAATTGATGATTCACTACACAGACATGTCCCTGCCGCTGAACACTTCCGGATCTGTTTGCCATTCAAGTTTGCAGACGCTGAAGCGGGGCCTGCATGCGTGATTGTGTAGCGGCAAAGATTTAATCGAATTAATATGTTCAATCGAATTTTAGTCCGATGGTGAGTTGTCCTCATTGCGGAGAGAGCTACTTTACAGCGGATACACTTCATGAGATTGAGCATATCAAGCTCCACCACAGGAGTTTTGCTGTTGAACGTTTGGTGCCAGTAGCCAAGTTTGCATAGGGAATTTCTCCATGAAAAGATATGCAAGATAAAACCGTCGGGCGAAATTCAGTTTTGGAACTTTTACGCCGTGGTAACCGCGAAATAGAGCGAATTCTTATCGCACAAGGAAACAACCATCCACGCCTCCGCCAAATCCGGATCATCGCTCAGAAAAGCGGCATCCGATGTGATTTAACACCGCGTCGAGAATTAGATCAGCTTGAAACTGGCGTCCCCCATCAAGGGGTCATCGCCATCGTCAGTCCCACGAATTACATTGACCTGCCAACTCTAATTGAGCACGCACAAAGTTCGGATCATCCGCCACTTATGATCATGCTCGATCAGGTCCAAGATCCACGGAACCTCGGCGCGATTATTCGAACGGCTGATGCCGTCAATGCCGACGGGCTGATCCTACCGAAGGATAGGGCTGCTGGTCTCACAACGGCTGCACACAAAACATCAGCAGGAAGTTCTGAGCACCTGCCGATCGCGCAAGTGACAAACCTTGCCCGAACAATTGAAACCCTCAAGAAAGCTAGCATCTGGGTTATCGGTGCGGATCAGGAGGCCCCAACACTTTATACGGCGGCAGACTTAACCCCGCCCATCTGCCTCGTCCTCGGCAATGAAGCGGAGGGGCTTCGCCGTCTCGTTAAGGAAAAATGCGATCTGCTCGTCCATCTGCCGCTGTTCGGTCACATTCCATCGCTCAATGTTTCAGTCGCGGCGGGCGTCCTGTTGTACGAAGTCATTCGTCAAAGGAGTAGTGAGAAACGGGTAATTGAGAAGTAGAGCGTGCCGTGCTCGTCCGAGAATCGGACATGTTCTACTCAGATTACCCCCTCCTCCTTCATACTGATATAGCACCCGTCTCCAATGATAACGTGATCTAGCACAGGAATCTGGATCAAATCTCCCGCCTCGATTAACTGTTTCGTCGCATGAATATCCTCTTTGCTCGGTTCCGGATCGCCGGACGGGTGGTTATGAACAAGGATAATTGATGCCGCTGCCTCCTCGATAGCAAACCGAAAAACTTCACGAGGATGGATAATGCTTGCATTTAAACTGCCTTCAAAGATCCGGCGTTGTTTGAGGACACTGTTTTTCGTATTGAGGCAGAGGACATACAAGACTTCTTTCTGAAGGTCTCGCATGGAGGACATTACGATCCGGGCGACGTCGGCGGGAGAGCCAATCTGCGGTTTTTCTTCCAAAAACGCCGCCATCCGCCTCCCCAACTCAAAAGTTGCCATGATTTGTCCCGCTTTTACTTGTCCTAGTCCTTTGATGCCTTCTGCGATCTGTACCTCGTTATCACTTGCGAGCCGCTTCAAATTGCCGTCATACTTTTGAAGGAGTTGCTCCCCCACCTGCACCGCTGTTGCATTCCCCGTTCCCGTCCGAATAATAATCGCAATCAATTCCGAAGTTTTGAGGATCTGTGGCCCATATTTGTAAAGCCTCTCGAGCGGACGCTCATCTTCGGGAAGATCTTTAATCCGAACGCGGTATTCTGTCGTCTCCATCTTCACATCCTTATTGATTTAGGAGTTACGAAGTTGATCTCACCCATTTATGATTCATTCCGATGGATCGGAATAGGGCGTGACTTGCTCAATATGAAGTGCGTAACTCCTAGTATAACGTGAGTTCGACGTAAGAATTCTGCGCTCGTCCGATGGGATCGGACGAGCGCGGGGAAGCGAGGGAGCAAGAAAGAGCGCCCCTCACACACTCCCGTCCATGTGTGGCCTACATCCTTATATCGAACTCACGTTGGTATAAGTACTTAGATTTCGCGCAAAAAACAAAATATCTGGCGCTTTTATCCGGAGACCGGAACCACCAGTGAATCTGCGGATTATCTCTTAATCTCATACAAAGTCAAGTTGCTTATAGTGTAGAATATGAATTTTTGAAATTCAAGAGAAAATCTGCAAGGCACAGCGCATTTTTCATCCCAATCGGAGATCGATGGTGTCGCAGGACGCGGCAAAGTTACGTTCTACCTGACTCCGACGGAAAACCCGAGATTTCGATAGACTTTTCACATCGGCTATGTTAAGATATTATACTGATAATTATTGAGATCTTCTGCAAATAATACTTCGTGTCGCTTGAAGGTAAGACCAGAATAGAAAGGCAAGTTGCAATAAATATGAACGATTCCCACAATGAACTTCAACAGGTATTAATAAAAGAGATTGCAGGCGAGGTGCGCTTCGATCAGTATTCCAAAGTTTTATACAGCACAGACGCCAGCCTCTACCAGATTGAGCCAATCGGTGTCGTCATCCCACGACATAAAGAAGACGTAATCAAGACCATCCAGATCGCTTATGACCGTAACCTGCCGATTCTGCCACGCGGCGGCGGAACGAGTCTGGCGGGACAAACGGTCGGCCAGGCGATTGTCATTGACATGTCGAAATACATGAACGAGATCATCAAGGTCAACGTCGAAGAACAGTGGGTGCGGGTGCAGCCGGGGGTTGTCCTTGATGAATTGAATCACCACCTCAAGCCGCATAACCTGATGTATGCGCCTGATGTGTCAACGAGCAGCCGGGCAAACGTCGGCGGCACAATCGGCAGCAACTCTGCGGGGGCACATTCGCTCATCTACGGAAAGACCATCGATCATGTGATGTCGCTAGAGCTGCTGCTCTCCGATGGCGAGCCGATTACTGTTGAACCGATCTCCCTTGATGAACTTGAAGCCAAAAAGCAGGGCGACACCTGTCAAAGCCATATCTACCGAGAGATCTGCCGCATTGCGGGGGAGAACGCCGACGAGATTCGGAAACGCTTTCCGCGTGTGATGCGTCGCGTTGCGGGGTACAACCTTGATGAGTACGTCACCGATGCAGGCCCAAAAAATCTGACGCCGTACCGGAGAGATGGCTGCGACGCCGGGCACCCGTTCAGCCTTACAAAAATCATGGTTGGATCGGAGGGAACACTCGCAACGACGGTTGAAGCGAAGATCAATCTTGTGCCGACCCCTAAGATGACCGCGCTGAACGTGATCCATTTTCGCACGCTGATCGAGTCGATGGAAGCGGTGCAGCCGATTCTCGAATGCAAACCAACCGCCGTTGAACTGATTGACAAAACCATCCTCGACATGACGAAGGAATCATTGGAGTTTTCTCGCCTCCGCACCTTTGTCCAAGGCGATCCGGGCGCGATTCTCGCGGTTGAGTTCTATGGTGAATCGGAGTCGGAATTACTGGATCAGCTTGATGCCCTCGAACGGAAAATGGAGTCGGTTGGGTTCGGCTACGCATTCGTGCGTTGCATGGCGGCAGAGGAAAAAGCGCAGGTGTGGGAGACGCGGAAGGCAGGACTTGGCTTGCTCATGGGTACAAGGAGTGATTATAAACCGGTCGGATTTGTTGAGGACGCAGCAGTTTCAATTGAAAACCTGCCGGAGTATGTCCGTCGCTTCGGGAAGATTGTCGCAGACCATGACACGACGGCTGCCTACTACGCGCATGCTAGCGTCGGGCTGTTGCATAACCGCCCCGTGATCAATGTCAAGAAGGAAGAGGATATTCAGAAGATGCACTCTATCGCGCGGAACGTCCGTGATCTACTGATGGAACTCGGCGGGGCGATGAGTGGTGAGCACGGAGACGGACTTGTGCGGAGTGAATGGATCGAGAGCATGTTCGGACCGCAGATCTATCGGGCGTTCCGCGAAGTCAAAAAAGCGTTTGATCCAACAGGCATCATGAACCCCGGCAAGATCATTGACCCGCCACCGATGACAGAGAATCTGCGTTTCGGTCCCAAATACAACACAATTAAGATCGACACCTATTTCGACTTTTCCAGTCAAGGCGGATTCGGCGGCGCAATCGAGATGTGCAACGGCGTTGGCGCATGCCGCAAAAAGCTGACCGGGACGATGTGCCCCTCCTACATGGTGACGATGGAAGAGGAGCACTCAACGCGGGGCCGCGCAAATGCGCTGAGAAACGTCCTTTCAGGCACGCTGCCGCATGATCATTTCAAGAATAAACGGCTCTATGAAGTGTTAGACCTCTGTTTGGAGTGTAAAGCCTGCAAAGCGGAGTGCCCCTCCAACGTAGACATGGCGAAGCTCAAGTACGAATTTCTCGCTCACTATTACAGGGAACACGGTTTGCCCTTACGGAATCGGCTATTCGGCAATATCGCTGAACTTAGTGAAATTGGATCGGCGTTTGCCCCGGTCTCGAATTGGTTTATGAACAACGGAATCTCCAAATGGGCGATGGAAAAATTAGTTGGAATCGATCGACGGAGATCGCTGCCGAACTTTGTGCGGGAGACCTTCGAGAAATGGTTTGAGAAACACCAAAAAGCTCGTCGAGCCTTCCCCCGCCTAGCGGGGTCAAGTAGCCCCGATCCAAGGATCGGGACGTATCGAGACCAAGCGCGTCAAGTAGTCCTGTTCCACGACACCTTCACGAACTACAACTACCCAAGCATCGGGAAGGCAGCGGTTGCTGTGCTTGAGGCGGCGGGGTTTGAAGTTATCCTGCCGAACAAAAAGTGCTGCGGCCGTCCAATGATCTCTAAGGGCATGCTTGAAGGTGCGATCGAGAATGCGCGATACAACGTCGAACACCTTCTGCCCTACGCCGCAGAGGGCATCCCAACCGTCGGCTGTGAACCGAGTTGCCTCCTGGCGTTACGCGATGACTACGTAGATCTGATACCCGGTGAGGATACGAGCCTCGTGGCAAAACACGCATTCATGATCGAAGAATTCCTGCTGTCCCTCCACGAAAAAGGGGAATTGGATCTGGACTTTACGGACACAAAAAAGGAGATCTTGCTGCACGGACATTGTCATCAGAAGGCAATTGTCGGGGTAAAATCCTCTGAGCAAGTCCTGAGTTTGCCGATGGGGTACAACGTTAATGTCGTTGATTCAGGCTGCTGTGGCATGGCAGGCTCATTCGGCTACGAAGCCGAACACTACGACGTATCCATGAAGATTGGCGGCCGCCAGCTCTTCAAAGCAATTAATGAAAATCGAGGCGATTTTGAAATCGCTGTCGCAGGAATCTCCTGCCGCGAGCAGGTCAAACAGGGAACGGGCAAGGAAGCAAGGCATCTGATTGAGACGTTGGCGGATGCAGTGCGTAAAACGTAATGCGAGAAAAATAGAAAATCTGGCGGCAATCAAGCAATCAGACAAATACACCATTTGCTTATTTAACCTTTGCTCTGATGCGATTGGCGTTCTGCAAAAGAACAAAAATTTATGTCGGAAAACGCTACGTTGACATCGAAGGAAACGTTGAATACCCTCAGGACCTCAGCACTCTTCGGTCATTTGCCTGATGCAGTGCCGGTGCCCTTACATGACAGAATGGAGTTACTCCAATTGCCCACTGGGAGGACGCTTTTCAACGACCGGCGATGGGCTTTACCTCGTCGTCGAAGGCGTGCTCGAAATCCTCTCAGACGACGTCCAACTCGCACTGAGAGGCCCGAGGGAATACGTGGGAGAATTGGCGTTGTTGGACGGTTCGCCGCGTAGCGCCACTATCCGGGCAAAAACCAATGTCCGTCTGCTGAAACTCCATCGGGATGACTTTCACCGAATATTGTCACCATTGAAGACAAGGAAAAACTGTGAGATCTCAATATAGGTGGTGAACTGACTATGGGGGTTCGAGACGAAAAGGAAAAAGTGATTTCAAGTGATGCACAGTTTTTGGCCGAAGTCGCTGCATTTGAGCGTTTAAGAAAAGCTTGGAAACCGAATACTGGGGGAAATTCATCGGCATCGTTGGAGGCAAAGTCGTGGATGCTGACGTTGACGAAACCCAGCTCGTTATGCGGATTTATCAAAAATTTGGTTATGTGCCTGTGTACGTGCGACAGATAGGCGCCGAACTTCCTGTCGACGAGATTCCAAGTCCTGAAGGTCCGTAAAAAATGCCCCGATTTGCTTATAATTGCCAGTATCAACCTCTCGCTCCAACGTTTCCTGTTCAGGTCTCCCAAAAAACGCATTGCAGCTTAACGGATAGAACACGGATTCGATAGGGCTTCACGGATTCACTCTCGCCAGATCTACGAAATCCTAATCGATCTGCAGTTCTAAATATCGTTCACAAGGAGGACGTGCCAACTTGAGTCATAGATCTATTCTTGTTACTCTGCATCTCTTTACCCTTGTATCATGGATCTGTATTCTGATCTATCCCCCATCAACAGCTATCGGCGCACAGAATGAATCTCGCCTCTCAACTAACGATATCCCCAAATTTGCGCCCGGAGAACTCCTCATTCGCGTAACGCCCAGGGCACAGGCGGACTTAGAGCGTCTGCATGCCGAAGCGCCGTTACAAAAACTCCACAATCAGATGGGGGTTCGGTCCATCTACCGTGTCTTTCGTCACATTGCCCATCCCGAATCCAATCCGAATCTCGAACGTATTTATCTCCTGCGTTTTCAGATTCCCACTGACCTGCACGCCTTGAAAGCCGCCTACGCCGCGCATCCGTTAATCGAGGTGGCGGAATTCAACTATCTTCGTCAAACACAAGTCACGCAAAGCGGGATTCCGCAAGGCGGAACCGCCGAAATTATTCCTGACGACCCACGCTTCGAGGATCAGTGGAATCTGTCGCTTATCAACATGCCCCGCGCATGGGAGTTCGAGAAGGGCGATCCGGACGTGATCATCGCAATCGTGGATACGGGTTTTGATTATACACATGAAGATCTTGCCTCGAAGACGTGGGTCAACGTCGACGAGATTCCTGACAACGGGATAGATGACGACAACAACGGCTACATCGACGATGTGCGGGGCTGGGATTTCTCTAAGGCTCCAAATGGCGATGGAAACAGTGATTTCCAGAATGGCGATAACGATCCGATAGATGAATCCGGACACGGTACGCATGTCGCTGGAATTGCCGGTGCTGCGGTAGACAATGGCGTCGGGGTTGCTGGAATTGCATGGAAGTGTACGTTGATGCCGATTCGCGGTGCCGGCACCGAGGGAATACAGGACGATGATTCTTCTGCCGCAATTGTCTATGCTGTGGACAACGACGCAAGGGTTATCAACATAAGTTGGGGGAGCAGTCGGCGTTCGTTCGTGATTCGGGATGTAGTTGATTATGCCTACGCACGGGGTGTCCTCATGGTCGCCGCAGCAGGAAATGCATCCGAGGATGAGGCATCTTTCCCCGCTGGCTATCGCGAGGTAATTGCTGTCGCCGCAACTGAGCAACACAAGCGAAAGTTTTACCAATCCAACTTTGGTGCGTCCATCGACATCGGTGCGCCAGGTAATGTAATTTTAAGCACGCAGATTAATAACAGATACCGCCTCCTCTCCGGCACATCGATGGCAACAGCACATGTATCAGGTGTTGCCGGGCTGATTATATCGAAACGCCCGAGCCTGACGCATGAGGAAGTCCGGCAGATTCTCATTTCTACCGCGGATGTGATTACGGAAAGTCCGGAACTTGTTGGCGCCGGACATCTGAACGCGGAACGAGCCTTGATGGCAAGTAGTTCATTACAGGCGCGTATTCTTTCGCCAGAAACGAACAGCGGTGGCTCAAACGAAATCGAGATTATCGGCACTGCTGGTGGATTCAAATTTGATACATGGCGCCTGCTTTATGGGGCATCGACTGTGCCGGGGACATTACAGCCTATCAACACACCAGGTCGCCGGCAAAAGGTGAACGAGACACTGCTCGTTTGGGATACCTCCCGCGTACCAGAAGGAATTTACACCATCCGCCTTGAAGTCAGTGGAGTGGACGAAAAAGTTATGCATGATGAAGTTGTTGTATCCGTGGATCGGACGCCGCCCCAGGTTCGGAATGTAAAGGTGCAGAATCAGATCTCAGGGGGCAGTTTCGCCACCGTCCTCACCTGGTCAACGGATGACTTCACGATCAACACATTGAGTCAGCGAGCGCGTGAAGGGCTTGCCCCGTTCACACCGATTGAGGAAAGTTCGGCGAGCCGGGAACATATCTTCTCACTCTCGGTTGATACAGGCAGTTACGATTTATTCATCACCTCGCGTAACGTTGCAGGGTTGGAGACAGTCGATGACAATGGCGGAAAGTTCTACCGGGCGGAGGTTATCAGCGGATCGATTTCACCGAATGGATTTGTCAGCGCAAACGATCTGTCCGCCTTACCTCCGATGCATATTGCCACCGTCGCCGCCGATTTTGATCGCGACGGTCAACTTGAAATTGTCGGAACCCCGTTGTCCGACGATGCTGCTGCGGGAATCGAAATCTACGAAAGAACCGCATCGGGCGCATATCAACTCCGGCACACTGGAACTATGGCTTTTAAGCCATCGGCGGTTGATGATACTGATGGCGATGGATTGCTAGAGATTTTGGGCAGCACGAGAGAACGTGTCTTCCTCATCGAAAGTGTGACACGAAACGGCTATCCAGAAAAGATAATCTGGGAATCGTCGTTTATCGCGTCGGGACAGATTGCAGACCTCGACGGTGATGGACGGAAGGAGATTGTCGGACCTGACAACTTCAACGACAGGATTCGCATCTTTGAAAATCGCGGAAACGATATATACGATGAGGTGCTCGTCATCAAGAATGAGACAGCAGGCTCAAACGTCTTCGGGAAACAATTTGCCATTGGCGATTTCGATGGAAACGGGGTAGTGGAGTTGATGGTGGGAAATAGCGAGGGCGAGCTCTTCACCTACGAGTCGGTCGGGGACGACCTGCTGATCGAAACGTGGCGTGCGAAGATTGATCTCGAAAATGCGCATCAGCTTGCGGCGGGCGATCTCACCGGTGATGGGATTCCTGAATTCGTCGTCGGAGGCACTGTGTCAGAAGAAGATCTGCCTTCGCTGGCGCCATATTGGGAATACAGCGTCTTTACCGCTTTCCCGCCAACCGGCACTTTACCCCAAACCGGGCGAAATGGCGTCTCATCCTTCAAATCAATATGGTCGCAGGAAATTGCGCCATTTCGCTCAAAAGGGAACAGCGTCGCAATCGCTGATGTCGATGGCGATTTGCAGAATGAACTAGTGATTCTTGCCAACCCAAGCGTTTACGTCTTCGAGTGGACGGGTGGTTTGAATGGGGTTCAACCCGGCAGTTTGGACGGAGTTCAACCCCGTTCAAACTTCGTCCCAATCTGGCATCACGAAGCTTGGGAAACGCCGCGTCTGTTTCTGAATGATCTGAATCAGGATGGCTTCAATGAGCTTTACTTCAATAATCAAGAAAATCTCCTCACATTCGAGCACACGCTCGCTCGCAATCCAAACAGCGTTGCAAGCATTCAGCCGTATGGCCTATCTGCCAACCCGATTAACGTGCGTGCAATTCGGTTGGATTGGGAGATGCCAAACGGCGCAGTATCCTTTACTGTATACCGGTCAATCGGAGCGCCAGATGAAGCGCAATCTGATTTTGAAGTGGTTGCTGAAGATCTGGATCGCTCTGGCTTTTTTGACCGAAAGGTCACGAAGGATACAACCTACTGGTATGCTGTTTCTGCGAAGAATGAATCAGGAGCTGAATCGGATCGATCAGCGCCCGTTTCAGTCACACCCCGGACCCCGCCCAAACTGATTGCCGCTGAGTACATCCAATCGAACCAGGTGACGGTTATTTATGACAAACAGATGGGCTCTTCGGTGGGCAATCCGAGACTCTATCTGTTACGCGAGCCGAAGCAACTCGTGGGCGTCAATCCAGTGTCTGCGATTCGCGATCGGATGGGCACGCGAGCAATCCTCACTTTCCAGGTGGGCGATCTGATTCCTGGCCGCACCTATGAGATTACCGTTTCAGGTGTACGGGACATCGATCGGAACCCAATCGATCTGCTACAGACAACTCAGGCATTTGATGTGCTCCCCGAAGCAGATCTCGGCGATCTGAAGGATTTTACACACGCAAGGGTCTACCCGAATCCTGTTCGTCCGAAAGAGTTTCATAAGAGTGCTGTCACGTTTGATCGTCTTCCTACCGGCACAACCATTGAGATTTATAATCCGAACGGGGAGCTCCTTGAAAAATTGGCCGTAACAGCATCCAATCCAGGGCGGACAGAATGGCTGCTTCTGAGCAACGGGACAATGGAAGTGACGAGCGGTATCTACATCTATGTGATGGAGTTTGAGAACCTGAAAAAGATTGGCAAGATTGCAGTGATTAAATGAGAATGGTATACTAATGAAGACTTGTATATTGCGTAAAACACAATGCATGAAATTAGGAAAATGGAGTTGCCGTAATGTGTATTGAACTTTACGAAATCGAACATGAAACAACAGCTTGCCATTTTCCTCATTGGAGTGTGCTGTTTTCTGGTTGCCTGTGATGGTAAGAAGATTTCGACCTAATGTGACCTTTAGAAACAGAATATTTGCAGTGTAATTTACAAAGTCTGATATTCACTATCTGACAAAGAAAATTTCTATGAAGTCTGAATTGATAGGCTATACGGATAAGTTCAGTGTCGCACCCGGCGAACAAATCCGCTTCATGGTCAGCACGGACTCGCCGACTTATGAGGCAACGATCATCCGTCTGATTCATGCCGATGAGAATCCGAATGGACCCGGTTTTAAAGAAGAGGTGATTGATACGCCGGTAAACTGCCAGTACACCGGACGCAAGCAGATTGCCTATGCCGGATCTTTTGTTCTTGTAGAGAACTGTCCGGTGCTTGGACAGTTGAACAGCCTCACCCTCCAGGCCTGGATTTATCCAACGACACCCCAAAAAGGGAAACCTCAGGGGCTGTTGACAAAGTGGTCGGCGACTGACGAGGTGGGTTATGGCCTCTACATTGGCGAGGGTGGTGACTTGGGGCTGTGGATAGGGGATGGTACCGGGGACATTGAGCGAGTCCATAGCGGCAAAGCCCTCCGAGCGCATCAATGGTATTTCGTTGCTGCGACCTGCGATACGGAGAATCAAGAGGCTTGTCTCTATCAAGTACCCCTGTCAAACTGGCGGTTGGACACTTCATCAGTTGTTCTTGAAAAGGTTATTCAGACCCAGAGGCCAGGTCGTAATGAAGCCCCGCTGTTGATCGCTGCGGCTTATGGTGAAACCATCGGGCCCCATCGGGTGGTAGGCAGAGGTCTATATAACGGTAAGATCGATAACCCGCGGATCTTTGCCCGCGCGCTCAGGCGAACCGAAATTGAACGACTGAAACAGGGAGTCTCCCCAGAAGACATAGAAGGAGACGATCTGGTTGCAGCGTGGGATTTCGCAGCCGATGTTGCTTCAGCGAAGGTGGCCGATCTGGGCCGACATCAATTGCACGGTGTGGCGGTTAACATGCCGGCCCGGGCAGTGACGGGGCATGATTGGAAGGGGGATGAATTTGACTATAAGCACGTGCTGGGTGAATATGGCGCGATTTATTTCCACGATGACGACCTCGAGGATGGGCGCTGGGAAGCCGACTTTGAGTTGGAGGTTTCAAATCAGTTGAAAAGTGGTGCTTACGCTGCCCGACTCACTTCAGGATCTCAGGAAGATTACATCCCATTTTTTGTTCGTCCCAGTAGAGGGAGGCCCAGCGCCCCTATCCTTTTTCTCGTCCCAACGATGACGTATTTGGCCTACGCCAATGAGCGCATGGAATCCCTGTCAGACCATGAGTCGGGGGTGACCGATAGGCAAATCACGCCGGATACACTTGATCTTTACCTAGCTGAACACCCTGAATTCGCCATGTCGCTTTACGACCACCATACAGACGGGAGTGGGTGCATTTACTCGTCACGGCTGCGACCCATTGTCAATATGCGTCCAAAGTATCGGATGTGGCTCGTGGGGGCGCCCCGACATCTAGGGGCCGATCTCTACTTAGTTGATTGGCTAGAGGAGAAGGGCTTCGCGTATGATGTCGTCACCGATGAGGACGTGCACTTTGAGAGACAAGACCTTCTGGCAGACTACCGGGTGGTTATGACTGGCACCCACCCGGAGTATTGGACGGCGCCGATGCTGGCTGCCGTTGAGGGCTATCTATCTGACGGCGGCAAGGTCATGTATTTGGGCGGCAATGGATTTTATTGGGTGACGAGCGTAGACCCTAAGCGACCTCACATTGTTGAGGTCCGGCGGGGCATCGCTGGCACACGGGCCTGGGATTCTGCACCGGGTGAGTGCTATCACAGTACAACAGGTGAGTTGGGAGGGCTGTGGCGGCACCGGGGTAAAACACCGAACCGGCTTGTCGGCGTGGGTTTTGGGGCGATGGGTTGGGCTGCACCCGCCCCCGGCTATGTACGGAAACCTGACAGCTTTGATGAGCGCGCCGCGTTTATCTTTGATGGAATCGCTGAAGATGAAATCATTGGTAATTTTGGCCTAGTGCTCGAAGGCGCCGCTGGGGACGAGTTGGATCGGATAGACTACAGTCTGGGAACACCTCCTCACGCACTTTTGCTTGCCTCCTCAACCAGTCACGGCAAGTCTGTTCTGCCGGTCATGGAGGATTATACTCAGATTAGTACGGCGCTAATGACGGGTGAGACCGCTAATGTCCGGGCCGATATGGTCTATTTCGAGATAGCAAACGATGGGGCGGTTTTTTCGGTCGGATCGATCTGTTGGTGCGGCAGCTTATCGCACAATCACTATGATAACAACGTATCGCGAATTACGGAGAATGTACTCAGAAGATTCTTGACGTAGTCCGGGGGCGCGGCGCCGCTACAAAATCGGATTATAAAGCAGCTCCAGTTCACCTGCTTCTGCTGCCTTGAAATCCGCAGTCATTCCCGGCTGGGGACAACTCTCGAACGACCGCTTGTCTAGCTACATTTTTCTCGCCGCCGGCGTAGCTTCGCTCGCTGGCTTGATTGGAAGGTCGGCTTCCCTATCCAGCGCAGAGGATGACCTTCGGAATGCGAGAGATAAGGTAACTGTAGCAAAAAGGGCGGCTGCCGTTAAGCAGCGAACACTCCTCGAACTTAAAAGGGAGCAGAGAGGTGCCCAAGAAAAAATTGACGACTCACTGAAGCCCTGGCGTAACCGTTCAGGTGGTAAAACGAAACAGGTGGTTTCCCTCAATGCTAGGTATTTCGCGGTTCAACTCCCCCTTCGACTACCATTTGAGTGGACATCGGAACCCGCCAGCTGTCATATCGTCCCCGCGTTGGATGGCCGCTGTACACTATCTGTGATACCCCTAAGTTGTCAAAAGCCTAACGTTGCTGCGATGCCATACGCCTGGGCCAAAGATTTGAGACGACCCCATGTGGTATCCTCAATAAAGATGCCTTCCTGCAACTTCTGCTGGGTCCGCAAATGCTCTAACTCGCCAGGATAGAAGACTTCCGTGAAGCCAGCCGCCGGTAGACAACGCTTCAGATAGCGAGCGAATTCGGTGGCCTCTTTCTTGAAGTCGGCAATTGGACGGAAGGCATCAACGTTGAAAGCCGCCATGAAACAGCCGTCGTTGTGACGGCCTTCCGGATCATGGCCAAAGCCCAGGCCAGTAAGGATGCCCGAAAAAATCTCGACCATCACCGATAGCCCGTAGCCCTTGTGTCCCTCCGGGCCACCCAGTGGGAGCATGACGCCGCCTCGTCCCAGGTCCGCCGGGTCTGTAGTTGGGTTGCCCTCCTTATCGAGAATCCAGCCTTCCGGAATCTCGGCGCTACGCGCGAGTGCTACACCGATTTTGCCACCGGCAACAGCGCTGGTCGCCATATCGATGAACAGGGTTCCCTCCAGATTACTGGGTACTGCGATGCAGATAGGATTGGTCCCCAGACGTGCTTCTCGACCGCCGAACGGCGCCACCGATTTGCTGGTGCGTCCGGAATCGGCAGTCATCAAACCAATCAGATCCGCCTGGGCTGCCATGATGGGATAGTCAGCCACCCGCCCGACGTGGCCCTGCCGGTACACCGTAGTGGCCGCCACGCCGTGTTGTCTGGCTTTGTCGATAGTGATCTGCATGGCCTGTTCAGAGACCACGTAGCCAAATCCCCAGTGGCCATCAATGACCGTGGTGATGCTGGTTTCGCGGACCACCTCAAAGGGTGCGCCCGGCACGTTGTCGCCTTGTTTGATCCGCTCGATGTAGGTGGGAATGGCCATAATGCCGTGCGAGTCGTGGCCAGCCAGATTGGCGCCGACAGCGTGCCGGGAGATAATGTCCGCCTCCTCCGCACTGGCGCCGGTACTCTGGAGGAGTTGGGAGGCAATTTCTCTCAATTGATCGGCTGGAATGGTTGGCATAGTATCCTCCTGATACTGTCAGCCAGGCTGTGCCTGTCTGAGAAATCTCCTTCGCTGTCGCCAGAACCGCGAAAATCGATTTTGCTGTCACGCAATTGTATCGGTCTGACACTTGTAAACAGCGTCGAAGCAATTTTGCTATTGGTAAGGTGCAGTTGTCCGTTTTTATCGACAAGGCTCTGGCCAATCATGCACGTCAGCGTGCTGCCATTGATGGACAGAATCTGTCTGCCTGACCCTCCACCTAATGTGAGGCTCATAATCGTGGCATCTTGATTCAGCATTATCGTATAACTTCCATCAAGTATAATGGTAACGAAGTCCTAATCATCTGGTAGCGTGCGGGATCTCCAGTTGTCCGGGTTTTCCCAGGCGCCGCCGTTGGGGTTAATCCAGAATACAGAGTCGTTGCTGTGGCCGAGATGATTAACCGTACCTTCGGCTAAAATGGTTACGTTCAACAATATGAACGTGGTTTTTATTTTCGCAAGGGTTCTCGTGGGAAGTCGCCTCTTTTTGACCTGATTTGCCTTCGACATATGAGACATTATTCCGTAGGCGAAACCGACTTGACGCAACGAAAACCATGGTTATATGCGAGGCCGTTGCCAAAGTAACGGCGAGATGCACAGCTAAACCATTCGACTCCGAGTCCATAATGCCCTCCATGCACGATACGTGAAAAAGGACTGGTAGGATTCCGTTTTGGTGAGTTTTGATAGTAATCTGGATGATACCAATCAGCACACTACTCACCGACATTTCCCATCATATCGTAGAGTCCATAGCTATTTTCAGGCGGATAGCTGCCAACGGGAGTTGCTTGGCGGACGTTATGACCGTAATTTGCCCGCTCCGGGTTAATTGAATCTCCCCATGGATATCTCTTTCCTTCCAAACCGCCCCGCACTGCCTTTTCCCACTCCGCTTCGGTGGGAAGCCGTTTTTCTGCCCACTCGCAGTAGTCCCGCGCCGATTTCCAAGAAATACCGACAACCGGGTGGTTGAATCTGGGCTTATCATAAAACTCAGCCGGTTTCCGATGTCCACTCGCCTCAACGAACTTTTGGTACTGTGCATTCGTCACTTCGTAGACATCCATATAGAACGCATCCACATAAACGGTGTGGACAGGCTGTTCATCTTTAAAATACCCCTTCTCACGATTTGGATTTTCATCTGCATCTTCCCAGCGATTACCCATCTGAAACTCGCTGGCAGGGATTAGTACCATTGACCAACAATGCGTTGTGGAACCTCCTTTTCTGACAGTTCTACTGTTTTTTCAGCGCCAAAGACGGTCGACGCCAAACTGAAAAGATACAGAGCAATTCCCACAAGACTATATTTCATGAGGCGTATAGCTTTCATAGAAATTAACCTAACAATACCTTCTCATCGTTTCGGCGGAGCTGGTTCCGTAAAGAGCCAGCCGCCCTCCTCCCGCCGACTCTCGGGTGCGCTTCCATCTTCCTGCAAAGCCTCCTGAAGCCTGTCGGCAAGATAACTATTCCGCTCAGCAACTTTGTTATTCCGAATCGCCATGCCGAGCGCCTTCTTCGTCCCGACAAGGACAACCAACTCCTTCGCCCGTGTGATGCCGGTGTAGAGAAGATTGCGCTGCAGCATTAGATAGTGTTGGGTCATCAGCGGCACAACGACAGCGGAATACTCGCTGCCCTGCGCCTTATGGACGGTGATGCCGTAAGCCAGCACCAGTTCGTTCAAATCCGCCATATCGAAAGCGACGATCTTTTCGGGGAATTGGATGATGACCTGTTTTTCGATGAAGTCTACATCGGTGATGCGTCCGATGTCGCCGTTAAAAACCTCGTAGTCGTAGTTGTTCCGAACCTGCATTACTTTATCGCCGACGTGAAAGTTGCGTCCACCGCGGATCGCCCCTTCCGAATCCCCGTTGAGTATCTCCTGCAGCCGTTTGTTGAAATTCTCCACCCCGACCGTGCCACGCCGCATCGGGCAGAGGACCTGAATGTCATCCATCGGGTGATAGCCGTAGTGTTTCGGCAAACGCCGGCTCACGAGGTCACATATTATGTCGGCCGCCCCATCCGGGTCTTCTTCCTCAATGAAGAAAAAGTCGCGATCTGATGGCCCCGTGATTTGTGGAAATTCGCCGCGGTTGACGCGATGCGCGTTCATGACGATGAGGCTTTGCTGGGCCTGGCGGAAGATCTCTGTCAATGTTACAACCGTGATCTCTTCCGAAGCGATGAGGTCTTTCAAGACATTCCCCGCACCAACCGATGGAAGCTGATCCACATCACCAACCATAATCAGGGTTGCATTTCGTGGCACGGCTTTCATGAAGCTGTTCATCAATACTAGATCGACCATTGACATCTCGTCGATGATGACCACATCCGCTTCCAGTGGATTATCCCAATCCCGTTTGAAACCGTTTTCCTGTGGCGAGAATTCTAGCAGGCGGTGGATGGTTTTGGCTTCACGTCCCGTCGTCTCGCTGAGGCGTTTCGCTGCCCGCCCCGTCGGTGCCCCTAACAGTACCCTTTTTTCAAGCTCCTCAAACAGGCGAATCATGCCAATGGTCGTCGTTGTTTTTCCTGTGCCTGGTCCGCCTGTTAAGATCATTACCCTGGAAGTCAACGCGGTTTTGATGGCTTCCCGCTGATTGGCGGCAAAATGGATGCCCATCTGTTTTTCAAGTCGGTCAATTGACGCATCCACAAAACCCAGTTGCGCCGGATCGGTCTCGGTTTTCAATAGCCTTGAAAGTGCATGGGTCACGCCAATTTCTGTGTAGTAGAATGGCGCAAGGTAAATCGCCTCCCCATCCGGTGTGCTTTCGGAAACGAGTTCCTCTTTGGCAATCAATTCTGCAATACCTTCCTCAATGGCGTCAGGCGGCAGATCTAAAATCTCTTGACACGCGGCAAGCAACTCGTGGCGATACAGGAAGACGTGACCATCATCAGCTTTATGGCTCAAAACATACTTGATACCTGCCGTGACCCGATGGGGAGATTCCTGATCTATGCCGAGATTCTGCGCGATCGTATCCGCTGTTTTGAAGCCAATCCCGTAGATGTCGTCTGCGAGGCGGTAGGGATTCTCTCGAACGATCGGGATGGACTCGCTTTCGTAGGTCTTATAAATCTTGACCGCATGGGTGGTGCTGACGTTATTGGACTGAAGAAAAAGCATCACGTTCTTGATCTCTTTTTGCGCTTCCCACGCCATCTTGATCATTTCGATGCGCTTCCTGCCAATCCCCGGAACACCCTTCAGCTTTGCCGGGGTTTGTTCGATGACCTCCATCGTGTCTAAGCCGAACTTATTGACAATTCGCCCTGCCATCACCGGACCAATGCCTTTGATCATCCCAGAACCCAGATACTTCCGCAATCCAACGATGGTCGCAGGCAGCACCGTCTCATACCTCTCAATCTTGAACTGCCTGCCGTACTGCGGGTTGTTGACCCACCACCCTTTGAGTGCGAGGCTCTCGCCGGCGTTGGCGGAGACGAGATCTCCGACGACCGTAATCAGTTCATTCGGGTAGTCGCGCGAAGTCAATCGTGCGATGGTGTAGCCCGTTTCTGGGTTTTCAAAAACGATGCGTTCGAGAATGCCTGTAAGTGTTTCCATAGTAGATTGAAGATTGATTGCGGATTAACCCACTCTTTTTGATCGTGGGCTTGCCTTTAATCCGCAACCCCTCGTCAGTGAGTTGTGTAGCGTGGGATATGTGCCAAAGCCGTTGCGGTTCCAATGGGATAGAGTCGAACTTGTCGATTCATGGTTTCGCAACCCGCATAGATCAGAAAATGCAAAAACGCTGAAGCCCCCGTTGATTTGATAATACCAGTGACTTCAATGAACTGCGGTGGTAATTCCTGTATTCCAAATAAACCCAAAATGGGGTTGATGTTCATCAATAATAGAATGGCGCAAAGCCTCCATATCAGAAACATGGTAAGACATACCGAACAGACACCAATGATTTTTCCAAGCAGTAATTGATGGGGCTTGATAGCAGAGATAATCACTTCCACAATGTGGGTGGTTTTCTCTTCAAGCACGCTTCTCATCACCGAAGCGCCGTATAACAACGTAAAAAAATATAAGGAAAAGACCAGGACGTAGGTCAGTTCTAACTTAACCATGGTTGTTTCTTCGCCCTCGACTCTGTCTGTTTTTGCGGTAACGGCATACTCCTTAAAGCGTATCCGTCGCATCAAGTCTCTGACTTCATGTGCAGCGTACCCTTTATCTGCAAGCCGCTTGTTGATGACGATTAAAGCGTTGTCATCAATTTCCGGAATGCGTTCAGTTGCGGTTGAATCACATGTGGTTCAGGAACTCTTCCGTCGAGGGCTTCGATGGTTTTCAGCCCGTTACCGGTGATGCTGACAACAATGCGATCGTCCCGACTGATGCGTCCACTTTCGATTAGCTTTTTCGCCGCCGCGAGCGTGACGCCGCCTGCCGTTTCAGTGAAGATGCCTTCCGTCGCCGCAAGGAGTTTGATGGATTCGACGATTTCATCATCGGTCGCATGTTCCCCGTATCCACCCGAATCCCGCACCGTTGCGGTGGCATAAATTCCGTCGGCGGGGTTGCCAATCGCGAGGGATTTGGCGATGGTGTTCGGTTTAACCGGCTTGACGAAATCACTATTCTCCTTGAGCGCCGTGACGATAGGTCCACAGCCTTCAGCCTGTGCGACGTGAATCTTCGTTTTCGGCGCGTTGATTAGGCCCAGCATATGGAATTCTTTCAGCGCCTTGCCGACCTTTGTAATAAGCGAACCGCCCGCCGCAGGCACGATGATGTGATCGGGCGCCTCCCAACCGAGTTGCTCAATGATCTCATACGTGAAAGTCTTGGAGCCTTCCGCATAAAATGGACGGATATTGATGTTGACAAACGCCCACGGGTAGACGCCGGCAATTTCGCTGCATAGGCGGTTAACATCGTCGTAGGTGCCTGTGATGCCAACCACCGTCGGTGCGTAAACGAGCGAAGCGACTACTTTGCCCATCTCCAAATCCGCAGGAATAAAGATGAAGCAGTTGAGGTTGGCAATCGCCGCGTTTGCCGCGACGGAGTTTGCCAGATTGCCGGTCGAAGCGCACGAAACGGTGTCGAAGCCAAACTCCTTCGCTTTACTCAGCGCAATTGCAACCACACGGTCTTTGAAGGAAAGGGTCGGGTGACACACCGAGTCATCTTTGATATAAAGCGTCTCCACGTCGAGCGCTGCCTCCAGATTTTTGGCGCGGATCAACGGCGTGAATCCCGAATTGAACCCGTCCGTCGGTTCTCCGTCAATTGGCAGCAGGTCGGCATAACGCCAGAGGCTTGCAGGCCCTCGCTCAATCGATTCACGCGAGATCGACTTTTGGATCTCCTCATAGTTGTAGTCCACCTCAAGTGGACCAAAACAGAACTCACACACATGCAGAGGTTCTTTGGGATACTTTCTCTCACATTCACGACATTTCAATCCCAATACTTTTTCTTTCATTTTTCTCTCCATTGGTTTAGAATATTAGGTTCTGTAGTTCAAAGCACCAGAAATAAAAAAGCCTATTACCACGGTTGTGATAATAGGCAATCCTGTAGAGCATATATGTTAAACACAATCTCAATTCAGATCTAAAGCTGCCTATTTTCACCCAAACCCATGAACATTGCGATAGCAATGCCCATGCAACGCATGTACATTGTCGTATTCACAAAGCAGATAAGGGGGTAAATCGGGGGAGTATTGAAGTGAGATTGCTGCACTATTTTATTACCTGTATTGTTTTGTTTGCTTGCAAAATTTGCTTTATTTTAGCACAAGCCCTTATATAAAGGCAAGCGAAAATCATCAACCAACATAAGGAGTAACTTATAATATGTCTCCTGGTGAATTTGCACTTATTTTTGACTTGAGCCACAAACCCTGCACAAACCTGAAAAATAAAATACCATCACCGCTGATTATTACTCCAGGTAGGGTTCGATAGAATCCTCCCGTCTTGGCTTGAGACTGTTTCGCATGATTAAGCGTGCGCAGGTATTCCAGCGGAGAATGGCATCGTCGTTTCCAGGTGGATGAATGGCTTCGGCTTTCTCGAAATGTTCCGTCGCGTCGCGGAACGATTCATACGCAATATATTTACTGCCCGGTATTCCTTGATTGAGAGTCGCCTTAGCCCGGCGTTCACAGATAATCCCGGCGTAGTAATGACGTTCATATTCATCCTGAAGACGCGGTAAAAGTTCACGTGCCTGGTTTAGATTTCCGATGATTCCTTCAGCGAATTGATCGGTGATAGCCAACAGCGTGACAAGCGCCTCATCGTTTTCCGGGTCAATCTCAAATATGTCAAGGCAGATGCTTTCGGTAGATCCGGGTTCATTGAGCAGTCGATGGATAGCGGTTTCAGTTCAAACATGATTTCTCCTGTTCGCGTTTGGAGTGGGTATGGTCACCTTTCCAAACGATAATGTTGAATTTGCCGACTATTTCATCTTCGCCGGGAGGATCTTTGACTTATGATGGTCGGTGTTAGCGCTACGCCTATATGCCCAACTTTGCCAGTACAGCTTGGGTGGAGATCATGTGTTTACTGAAGCCCAACTCCTTCGGCAAGAAACCAAGCGCCAGGCCAATCAACTGCGGAAGGTGTAGAACTGGCATATCAAGCTGACGGCCGACCACTCGGCTGACGCCAGGCTGCTGGAGGTCGAGGTTCATGTGACAGAGTGGGCAAGGTGTTACCATGCAGTCTGAACCTTTGTCCTTCGCTTCGCCGATGTGCTTCCCTGCCATTTTGAACGCCGCCTCTTCGTTCTCTAAGCCGATGGGAAAGCCGCAGCAGCGAGTCTTGCCGTCATAGTCCACGGGGATTGCACCCAGGGCTTCAATCACGCACTCCATTGAAGTCGGGTTGTCGGGGTCATCAATACCCATGATGGTCGCGGGACGCAGGATGTAGCAACCGTAAAATGGTGCAACCCGCAGGTCAGTCAACGGCTTTTTGACCTTGTCGCGCAGATTGTCCAGGCCAAGCTCCTTGATAATGACGTAGAGAATGTGCGTGACATTCACACCCCCGTGATACCCGTGCCCGCCGGACTTGAGTACCGCGTTGACCTCTGCGCGGTAGCCTTCATCCTCGGACAGTTTCTGATTGCTTTTGCGAAGGCAGCCGATGCAGGTTGAGCAGATCGTCATCAGCGGCAAGTCCAACTCTTCAGCGAGCGCAAGGGTCTTGGCGTTATAAGTGTCGGCGAGGACCGGATTCTGCGCTTGCAAAACGCCCGCACCGGTGCAAGGGGCACCATCGAGTTCAACCAACTCAATGCCGAGCAGCGGTGCAATCTTTTTGGTAGATTGGTTTAGTTCAGGACAGTTTCCCCTGGCGACACAGCCGGGAAAATAAGCAACTCTCATAAAAATCTCCTGTATCAATTGTGAAGTGGGAATGGTGTACTATCACTAAATATTTGGTGCACTCCACCTACTTGGGCGCATGAACCCCGTAGCGTAGCGTATAATGCGTGAAACGTGATGCGTGAGATGCTTCACGTTTTACGTTTCAGTTATGAATCCAGTCATGGTGGGAATTCTCACGAATATAGTAATAGTACAGTAAAATGAACCATGCCTACTATTTCCCTTTTTTCCCTTCCAACTCCTCATGTATGCGCTTCACATCCTCGACCTCTGTCACCGACGGATGCGTGCCGGGTAAGGGGGGTTTGATTTTACCTTTCATGGTCGCCTTGATTGCTGTGCCCATGTTCTTAAAGGCCCAGCCCAAACCCGCTGCCTTAACGGGCAGTGTACGCTCATCAAGTACGCCGGTGTGTGCCACGCTCTCGGTGAAGTGAAGCACATGTTTCGCGCCGATGTTATCGGTCAACCCCTCGTCAATTGCCAGTTCGCGTAACTTGATGATCCCATCCATCGGCGCAACGGCCTTCGGACAGACCTGCACGCACTCCAAACAACGCGTGCAATCCCAGATGCCGCCTTCTTCACTCAGGTTGGTTAGCCACTCTTTGGTTTTGGCGTGACGTGGGTCGCCGACCACACGGTACGCTTTCGCCAGCGCCGCTGGGCCTAAAAATTTTGAGTCCACCTCTAGCACTGTGCAATCGCTCACGCACGCGCCGCACATAATGCAATTCATCGGTTGTTGCAGCTCGACCATCTTGCTCTGCGGGACTTGATATTCACGTTCCGGCGGTTCGCCTTCGGTCTCAATCCACGGCTTAACCTGCTTTAACTTGTCCCAGAACATATCCATATCGGTTACGAGGTCTTTGATCACCTTCATGTTGCCCATCGGCTCCACACGAATCTCTTCACCGTTTGGCGCGAGGGTCGAAACTTTGGTCTTACACCCCAACTTCGCGTGCCCGTTGACCCGAAACGAGCATGAGCCGCAAACCGCACTGCGACAGGAGCCGCGCATTGTCAGTGTGCCATCTATCTCGTCACGGACTTGGATCAACGCGTCTAGCACCGTCGCAAAGTCGGGCAGGTCTTCCACCTGATAGGTGTCATAATGGGGTTCCTGGTTTTTCTGCGGGTCGTAACGATAGACTTTTAGATTGGCTTGTATCATAGCGTCATCTCCTTTTCATCGACAATTGACAATTTTCAATCATCATTTCTCGATCGTTAATTCATTAATATTTCTACATCTTTGGCTTCTATTTGGTAATCGCCACCGGCAAGCGTCAATCGCGGGAGCGTTAGAGGTGGAACAGACAAGCGTTTATCAGAAAGCGGCAGCAACGTCAACTTCTTTTGTTTCTGCCATGATCTATTCTGGCGGTTACACCGATTCCAATTCGTCGAGATACCACCACCAATACGCTTTGGGCATCTTTAGCCGCTGGCGCTCGTACTTGTAGTAATCAAGCGCATGGTCCAGAATCATCCACCACTTCTTGAAGAAGATTTTGTCAAATTTCTGTACTCGCTGCCAAAGGGAAGCAAGGGCCCCGCCTGTACCACAATGCTTAAATTCCTTTTCCAACGAATCCCGCTGGAACAACAGGATACCGATTTCCTCCGTCAAGGTATCGTTTTGATGAGCGATTTCTCGCGGGAGAATTTTGGTCAGAGTAACCCTATACCGGAGCACTTGCTCTCGGAGTTCTTTCAACTCTTTTTTCGTTAGCTGCTGTCGCGCCATTGCTTCGCCCTCAATACTTCCGCGCCTCCGGCTGCCATTTGGTAATCGTCACCGGCAAGTAGTCAATCGCAGGACCGTCAGGGGTATGGTAGACAACCACATGCTTAAGCCAGTTCTCGTCGTCACGGTTAGGGCAGTCCGTGCGTGTGTGTGCGCCGCGGCTCTCCTTGCGAGCAAAGGCGCTGGCGATAATCGTTTCCGCGCAGTCGAACATGTAGTCCAACTCCAGGACCGCGAGCAAATCGGTATTGAACACACGCCCCTTGTCATGAACGGAGACGGTCGGATAGCGCTCGCGGACGGCGAGAATTTGGCGCTGTGCCTCAAGCAAACCTGCCTCTTCACGAAACACGCCAGTAAACTCGTGCATAATGTTGCCCATCTCCAGGCGCAATATCGCTGAACGCACGTCGGTCGAACGAGCGAAGATGTCAGCAATTTTCTGCTCCTCTGTATGCCCGACCTGCTCGGAAACCTTGGCAGCCTTGATGCTCGTGGCATATTCCGCTGCATGTACACCCGCTCTCCGACCGAACGCCACGCAGTCCAGCAAACTGTTGCCGCCCAATCGGTTCGCCCCATGCGCCGAGACACAAGCAGCCTCGCCGGCGGCGTACAAGCCGGGCAGCGGTTCCGCGCCATCGCCGTTATGCCGATAGCAACGCCCGTCTACATCAGTCTTAATGCCACCCATCATGTAATGCATCCCCGGGCAAATGGGCAGGGGTTTTTGCGTAATGTCCACGTCAGCGTAATCCAGTGCGAGTTCGGAAATCTGATGGAACGCCTCTAAGATGCGGTCTTTGATATGACGGCAATCCAGAAGTACGCAGCCATCTACCCCGCGTCCCTCTTGAATCTCAATCGTCTCTGCACGGGAGACAACATCACGGGAGGCTTTTTCCGCCAGTATCGTTGCCCCGTAGCGTTCCTCCTGCATAAACCGATCTCCCTCGGAGTTCAGCAAATACGCACCTTCGCCGCGTGCCCCCTCTGTGATGAGAAAGCCGTTGGCGGGAAGCGTGGTCGGATGATATTGCACCATCTCCATGTCCATGAGCAGTGCGCCTGCGCGGTAGGCTAAGGCCAACCCATCACCCGTCACGATAAGTCCATTGGTGCTTGGTTCGTAAACCCGTCCACAGCCGCCGGTGCAGAGGATGACCGCTTTTGCCTTGAAAACTTCCAACTTGCCGCTGACCATCTCCATCGCCACTGCACCGCAACATGCCCCATCCTCCATAAGCAGTGTCGTCACGAACCATTCGTCGTAGGATTTGACATTGTTTTTGAGCAGTCGTTCATACATGACATGCAGGATGGTCTGCCCAGTCATGTCACCGACATGGCAGGTGCGGCTCTTGTCAGTGCCACCGAAGCCGCGCATGTGGATGTATCCCTTTTCGTCGCGGTCGAAGATGACGCCCCAATGTTCAAGGGTGAAAACGTCTTCAATGCCTTCGCGGCACAGAATCTCGATGGCGTCCTGGTCACCTAAGAAGTCGCTGCCCTTAACGGTTTCATAGGCGTGGACCTCCCACGAGTCCTCAATGCCGATTGCTGCGTTGATGCCGCCTTGCGCCGCCGCCGAATGAGAGCGCGTCGGGTAAACCTTAGACATCATCGCCACATTGGCGCCTGCCTCTCCCGCATGTAGGGCGGTGCTCATTCCCGCTAAACCACCACCAATAACGAGCACATCGTGTTCAATCATAAAACTTTCCTATGTCCTTTCTTAACTATAGAACTTACAGCGAGACAGATTCAAACCGCGCTATAATATACCAAAACCTTGTGAAATTTGTCACTATGAAGGATCCAATTAGAAGTTGACAAAACGAGCAGAAAACCGGTCGATGTCGCCGCTGGATCGATTGAGAAGAATCGCAAGACTTTTCTGAGAATCTCCCCAACCAGAAGTCCGTTAAGTCCTTATGTCAACTGGCTTTGGCACAAATACACTGCGCGATAATCCAAGGAATCGCACTGAAGTTGTTAAGGTTCTGAAAGCGTTTGGTGCGAAAGCATAAGGTGAAAACCTTTGAAAGGTTCACAACTTTTCAAAGATTAGTCACCGATCACTGCCTTCATCTTCTCTAACCCGATTCGTGCAACTTCGCGTGGATCTTCCTGCTAATAATTTGAGTTGAACAACTCTAAAGAGATGACTCCCTGATACCCCGCCTCCTTCAGAATGGAGATCATCTGTCGCAGGTCAAGGATGCCATTGCCAGGATAGACGCGATCGGCATCGGTCTGTTGCTCCCGCAGCGGTGAAGCGGGCGCATCGTTAAAGTGAAAAATGGCGATCTTGTCCGCCGGGATGCCCTGCATGTCGTCGATCTGACCGCCGCCCCGGAAGATGTGGAATGGATCCAGCACAATGGTGCTATCCGGATGATCTGCGACGGTGATGACCTCCCAGGCGTGCTTGACCTGGTTGACCCCAGCGACAAATCCGAGGAATTCCATCGCGGGCTTAACGCCAAATTCACGCCCCAATTCGAGGAGTTCACGGTAATTCTGTCCGCCCAATTGCAGGTTTGCTATCCCACGCGGCGGGCTTGCGATGATGTAAGTCGCCTCGACGGCGGCAGCTTGTGCCATCCGTCGTTTTGCCGACTCAATGGCTTGCTGATATTCTTTGCCGGTTGTGTCGAACCAACCGTGAAGTGCGATGACAGTCGGCACGGGCAATCCGTGGTTGTCAAGCGCGCGTTTCACATCTGCCAGCGAACCGCCTTCCTGCTCGTAAGTGGTGAGCTCATCATTCCATAGTTCAATCGCCTCATAGCCGGTTTTGCTCGCTATACGGATCTTATCCATTAAATCCACCGGTCGAATCGTGCTAGTATTGAATGCGAGTGTAAATTGACTCATCTGTTCCTCCCTATTCACCAATCTGCTCAAGCAATCCGTTAATAAATCGGACATCGATGCGCGCGAGATCAGTGACAGTCTCTACCGACTCTCCGCTGTATTCGCTGTGGAAGCTGACAGGGCCATCGTAGTTCATCTCTTTCAAGGCTCTCATGGCTGTTACCCAGTCCACAAATCCGTGTCCCATTCGCACAACCCGACTGTGACTCCCACTCCCCGGCATCCGTATCAGATCTTTGAACGCCATCACCGCGAGGTAATCTTTCACGATATCGAGTGCCATATCGATCGGTTCTCCTACAATCGAGAGGTGCCCCGTATCTGCGAAGACGCCCACAAAGCGAGGATCAAATCCTTTAACGAGGTTCATCACCGTAGCTGAATTCAGTCCCATGGAAGTTCCTGAATGGTTGTGGAGGCAGGTGCGAACACCATGTTTCTCTGAGAGGGCTTGAAAACCTTCGAGGGCTTTGCGGATGTGATCGACCTGTTGCCAGTAGCTGCCATCGTCCTTCGACCAGTGCCAGTAACCGATCTTAGTGTTAGTCACGCCGGCTTCACCGCAGGCCGCGTATACGCGCTGGATGTCAGCGTCTTGCGGATCGAGAAAACTAGTTGGTGTCGTCACGAGCGGAATCGATAGCCCCTCCGCCGCCAATTGTTTGGCAACGGCTGGTAGTGCTTTCTCTGCATTTTCGGGGTTGACCGGATAGCCGGGACGCACACAGAGGTCTGCGCCTTCTACGCCAACGGATTTCAGGACGCTGATAATACCTGCAACATCTAAGCCTTCCAGGTGTTTCGTGAACATGATGTATTTCATAGGAAATGATTCCTTTCTGTTTGGAGGCGCCACAAGTTGGGAAACGTACCGTCACTTTTTAGACGCTTGCAGATAATACCATAAAACTGTCAGAGAATCAAATTCTCGATAGCAGACCTGTAAATTTTAGAATTAAATGGCGTGATTTTTTTAGGGTTATTTGTCGCAATCCGCTATAAAAATAAATCGCGTGCTCTTCCAAGGTTTCACCACCGGACCCTAGCCAGCATCTATAACAAGATTATATTATGCACGCCTCCCCTTTAGAAAAGAGTTGATGCCCCGACTCTGTGGATATTGATTGCAGCGTTACGGTCTCTGGCAAGCTTAGCATGGCAAGACGGACACTGCCAGACTCTCTCACCTAATTCGAGGGTGTCGTTGATACCGCCACATTCAGAGCGGGTCTTTAATGACGGTAACCATTGACTGATGAAGTGGACGGACTTCCCCTTCTTTGACGCAACAGATTTGAGGATTTCAACGAATGCCCCGAACCCTAAATCACTCACCTTGCGTCCCCAAAGCCGTTTCATCCCTTTCAGATTCAGCGTCTCAAAGAAAAGCGTGTCGTATTCATCAGTCAACTGATGCGCCAGTTTCCAGTGAAAATCATGTCGCTGGTTGGCTATCTTGCGATGCTTCCGTGCAAGATTCAATCGTGCCTTGTACCGATTGTGACTGCCTCGTTTCCGCCGTGAAAGTTGACGATTCGCTTGTTTGATAGCACGGATGCCACGCTTAAAGAATAGCGGAGATTCCACATCTTGTCCGTCTGATGCCGTGAGATAGGTTTTCAGACCGAAATCGAAACCTGCGCTTTTACCCGTCATGGTCGGATTCGGGTCAATGTTTAGAGCATCTATTACAACGAAGATATAGAAATCGCCAAGCGAATCCCGTTTGATAGTACAAGTTTTGGAGGTGCCTTCTATCGGGCGACAATCCCAGTAGCGGTATATCCGTTTGCCGATGCGGATATAGCCGTTGCCAAGCCACTTCCACTCCGCTTGTTTCAGCGTGAAGGACTTGTATCTGTGCCGGGATTTGAAAGTGGGTGGCACCGTTTTGATACCGTGTTTAAGATTGCGGAAAAACAGTTGGTATGCCCGGTCAATCCGCTCGACGATGTCTTGAATGGCTTGACTGCCAAGTTCGTTCCAGTGTTGAAATTTCGCAAGTTGCTTCAATTTCGTGAGATGAAGTTTCAGCCGATTGGCAGACAGGGATTTACCGAATAATCGATAATATCGTTTGTGAAAGGCAATACAATGGTTGTAGACATCGCCATAGCTTTCAATCTGACGGTGCAAATGTCTATTTCGCTTGTGGTGATACAATTTGAATTTGTAAGTTTTGATGGGGGGGGCTTTCTGTCTTTCATGCCTTTTCGATGAGGTGTAGGGGCACCGGCGAAGCTGCCGGTGGTCGAATCCCCTACGAAAGCCAAAGCAATTATATCACGAAATCGTTGAAAACACAAGGCTAAAGCAGTCTGTATCCCAATCTGAAAGGATTGGGGCTTAGACCTAAAGGAAATGTCCGATAAATCTAGGAAGAGATGTGAGATTTGGCGTCAATCGGTGCAACGCGGTCTTCTACGATAAACACTTGAAATAACGACAACTTGCTTTCCATCAGGCGACCATCTTGCGTCCGTCGACCCAGATGTCATTTGTGTAAACCGTCACGGTTATCATGGTAATGATTTCGCGTATTTCTCGTTGCACACGACTTGCTAAAAATCAAGCCGATACAAAAACTTCACGTTCCGTCCCGGCTCCGGCATCACCGATTTGATTCTCGACAGGTGCTGACGGTATTCGGTGTCGAAAATATTCTCAACCGCGAAAACCGTCTGATGCTGAAGTCGCCACATCGGGAACGCCAATTGGAAGCCCACATCGTAGACGATGTATCCGTCCGTCGGTTCTTCAAATTCGCCCAACCGATGCTGGTCGTCTGAAAATCGCGCCGTGAAGTGAAGGTTTAGCGGCCGCGTCACGTACCGCAGAGCCACTTTTCCGTTGAGCGGCGGGATGCGTTCAAGCGATAATCCGCGGACCGCCAAAGCCCCTTTGACGTAACTCATGCGCATCTGCGCGTGAAATCGTGGAGCGATTTCTGCGTCAATGCTAAATTCGGCGCCATCAAGGATGGCGTCTTGTCCCCGGTATTGATACATCCACAGCCACCCCGCTGCACTGCTACCCCACTCCTTTTCCCCTGTGTCAGTCGGAATCAGATAGCCGTAAATCTGGTTGCGGAAGTAGGCGAGATTCAGTTTCACCCGTTCGTCCGAATAGCGCAGAAACCCTTCCGTCCCGAAGCCATCCTCTGAACCGAGTTCGGCGTTACCGATTTCGTAGGAATAGATCGCGAGATGAGGGCCGTCTGAAAAAAGTTCCTCGATTCCCGGTGCGCGAAATGTCTTCATCAAGGTGGCACCAGCCCCCAAGTTGTCGCTCCAGTGATAGATACTCGAAACTGTGCTCGACACACCGCCGAAGTCCCGTCGCTGCACCGTTCCTGCGCGGACGACGGCACCTTCCACAAACGGCTCAACCCGTTTGATGTCGTAGCGAATCGCGCCTTGTAGCGTGAAGTCGTTGAGTCGCTTCTGTTTGAAATAGAAACCCGCCAAAGACATCTCCCGCGTGTGCGGTGTCCAGTAAAACCCGCCCGTCGCATGGTCACGATACTTGCCCCAAATGCCCGCAACTGCATCGCCGCGCGAGTGAGCGAGCGCGGACACGTTGTATGTCAATACACCAAACTCAACGCCGAGCGTATTGTTTGATTCAAACTCCTGATGCTGATAGCGTGTGTAGGTCGAGTGCAGTTTCAGTTTCTCAAGCAATGCCTCCTCAAACGCATACTCAAGGTTGCCTTCATACCGCTGGCGGTCGAGGGCAATGCTAACGCCTTTGATATGCCCTTCCGGCGAGCCGGGAATCCCGTAATCTGAACGGTAGCGCCCGCCTGAAATCCCGATGTGTCCCCAATCCTTGACCACTGAAGCACCTGTCGAAAAATTGGTGTTCGATAACGACGTGTTTTCTAAAATACCGATGGGGGTTTGCGTATCGTCGGCATGGCGGTGATTCCACGCCAACCGCCACGCAAGGTCGCCGATCGGAATCGTCACCCCTGTCGTCCTGGTCAGTCCTGAGTTGACCGACTCACTCTGAAATGTGAGTTTCACCGTTGGGCAGTCGGGAAGGGTTTGCGGGATGGTCTCGCGCTTGACATTGACGACACCGCCGAGTGTGTTCGAGCCGTAGATCAGCGACGCCGGACCGCGCGTAATCTCGATATTTCTCGCGGTGGTTGGGTCAATCGCAACCGCATGGTCTGCTGAGGACGCCGATTTATCGCCGGTGCGCTCACCATCTTCAAGGATAAGCAGACGGTCACCGCCCATGCCCCGGATGACCGGACGCGCTATCGCTCGCCCCATCGTCCGCTGTGTGACGCCGACTTCTTCGCTAAGTGTGTCGGCGATGGTCATCCCCATCTGTTCGTCCAGTTGCCGTTCGGAGAGCGCGAGGTCGGTGGTTTTCTCAAACTGGGCGAGTTCATCGCCATCAGGTGTGACAACAATCTCTCCGAGTTGGAACGGGACGTCTTTCAGTTTGACGGTCATTGCCGGCAGGTTCGCATCGAGGACGATTTCCTGCTCCAACGTCTCATAGCCGACGTGAACAAATCGAAGCGTGTACATTCCCAGCGCAATTTCATTAAACCGAAAATGCCCAGCTTCATCGGTTCGGGATAGCGATATCCCCCCGGCGGCAACAAGGCTTACCCGGACATCAGCAAGCGGTCTTTTCGTCTCGGCATCAATTACCTGTCCTGAGACGGAAGCGGTCGGAGCCGACCAACTTTCGTCGGAACAGAAGGCAAACGTCAGGAGAATAACGCTCAACATTGTGAATATAAATAATCCCAACCCTTTCATAGGGAACCTCTGCGATGTGATGACTTACGCCTTGAATCGTCCTGTTTATCACCCGCGTTTCACCTCATCCAGCTTCAGCGCGTAGACGCCTACCAGCATCAAATCCTTCCGAAACTGCTGACCGACCGAAAGTTTACCAAAGACGGTGATCGGCATATCCATCACCGCTTGGATCTTCTGCTTCTTTGAAGCTTCGACGTAGACAATCTCGTTGATACGTGGCGCGACACCGAAACAGCACGACATCGTTGATTTGAGCAGCAGGAACCGCTTTACTTTCCCTTTGTCAACGTCAATCGGGAGCATAAACCCCGTGATAGCGACTTTCACCCCATCGAGTTGCTTGACTTCATCGGGGATTTCGGTGTTGTAAGAAAACGAGGCGACGTATTACGGGTTTGCCATCTTCCGCCAATCCGGCTCATCGAGCCAGTAGTGACCTAAGAAGCCGAACGGCATGCGGAGATAGTCACCAATGATTTCGGTGGGGATGGCAAAACCTTCAGCGGTGTCAAGGGCAAAAAGATTAAAGTTGACCTGAATTCCGGTGGTTAATTCGGGTGTCGTCTTGACCCCTTAATCGGCGAGTTGGATTTCAAACCCGCCGACGAGCCGAAGGACATCGCCCGGTAGCCATTGGACCAGCGGACTGTCTTTTGAAAAATAGGTCAGCCTTAGCCCTTCCAACCCCACCGGCTTTTTGACGCCGTGTAACTTGAAGCTCGCTTCGGCAGAAGTTATGAGCATTTTCCCGTCAACTAGCGGGGAATCCTCCATCTCTTTCAGACGTTCAATCCGAAGAATGGCTTGTGGGTAGACGTCGGTGTTCCACAAAATCTTCTGCGTCCCCTTATCAACAACGGCTTCCGTTTTCAGGCGCGCCATATCGGGTTGGAAAATCACCTGAAATGCTTTGTTCAGTGCATCGGGGTTGAGCGCGATTGTCCCGTTGATACGCTCGAGTTGCCGCTGTAAACGGTCGCTCTGTCTCACGGGTACGGAACATGAACACATTTCTGTCTTTGTCCAGCGTGAATGTCTTCAGATTGGTAGGCGCGTCGTTTTGCGCGGGCACCGACGCGGCAAATGTGCCGAAAATCAGGGCAAAAACCGTCGCGTGAAACGTAAAACGTGATGTATGAAAAGAAAATATGTTAAACAAATTTCTCACTCCTTTTGTTATTGAATATTGGATTGGTAAGTGTTTGAAGGTCAGTCTTTGCGTTGCACATTATTTCTGCTGTGAAGTCTTTCGGGACGCGGCAAAGATGGCAGTTAATTCCTGTGCTTCTTTGAGGAGTGCCGAAATCTTGTCTAACTCAACCATTTTGGCATCAGTAGCAAACTCAATCTAGGTTCTGTTGACATTTGAGTATAAGGTTGTGGCATAATAGAAGAATGATGCCAATAACCTTACCCGATGACCAATGGAAAAAGATATACTCGTTTCTTCTAACTTGTCCCACCATCTATGTTGGCAACGAAGCGACAACACGCCGCTTTATCGAAGCGGTTCTCTAGGCGACCCGTAGCGGTGCTCAATGGCGGATTCTGCCAGACACCTATGGTAAATCGAACACCCTCTATAAGCGGTTTGCTCGGTGGTGCGACAAAGGTATCTTCACACAGATGCACCCCCACTTCGCCGCCGACCCCGATATCGAGTCGCTTATTGTGGACAGTACAATCATTCGAGCGCACCCGTGTGCGGCGGGTGCCGAAAAAAAAGGGTGGCACTGAAAACCAAGCGTTAGGTCGCTCTCGCGGGGGATTCAGTACAAAAATTCACATCACCGTTGACGGCCTGGGTAATCCACTAAGAATACATCTGACGCCCGGTCAAAGAAACGACATAGCGGAAGCAGAAGGGTTGATACTTGGATATAAAAGTGAGTATGTGATTGGAGACAAGGGATATGACTCCGACAATTTTATCGCGGTTATTGAGGCGAATGGAGCGATTGCGGTGATACCGCCAAAAAGTCATCGTGTGGATCAAAGAGATTACGACAAACATCTGTACAAAGAGAGACATCGGGTTGAATGTTTCATTAACAAGATAAAATGGTATCGCCGCATCTTCTCTCGGTTCGAGAAGTTAGCTATCCGTTATTTTGGATTTCTCAGCTTTGTCTCCACTCTTATATGGCTCCCTTGAAATGTCAACAGAACCTAGCAGGCAATATCCGGGGCTGGAGATTCTGGCAGGTTGATGAACGAATCTATTGGTTATATCGTCCGATTGAAACACATATAGTTGGTAAAGAATTAGAATCACGACATGCCAAAGTTTCTTCTATTTGGAGGCTCAAACCCGCTAAACGAATGGATTCGCATCCATCCCCATTTCCTATTGAATTGCCTGTACGCGCGATTTACTCTATGCCCGGCGACTCGAAAAAGATTATACTCGATCCATTTTGTGGTACGGGAACAACTCTAGTCGCAGCAAAAATTCTCGGTCATAACTTTATCGGAATAGATATCTCACCCACCTATGTAGAACATACTAAGAACAGGCTTGAAAACTGGGAGAATGAAAAATCAGAGGTAGAGAAAGAAAAGAAGAAACACGTCGTCAGAAATCCTTTCAAGGACCGCAAAGAAAGAGGCACGGTCAATTGGCCTTTTGCACCCAACAATAATTCCTCTGAATGAGACTTAGATCGTTGACAATCGAATCGAGATTTGCTTTGGCTTGCTTTTCAGTTGACCAATAATTAATTCCAAACTCTGAATTCGACAATTCCCACATTATCCTTAATCCAATAACAAATAACTTTCTTGCTGAGCATACATCAATCCCCAATATTGAGTATTCCGTGAAAGAGACTATCTTGAATCAGTTTGTCAAGAAAGAGGTCAGACATGGGTCATACATTCTCCGCCGGGCGTCGTTTCTGCGATGCACTGGCAATAGAAAATCCCTTGCAAGTCGTCGGAACGATTAACGCCTACTCAGCGTTGATGGCAGAGTGCGTAGGGTTCCGGTCAATCTATCTTTCAGGTGGGGGCGTGGCGAATGCTTCTTACGGTCTTCCAGATATAGGGATGACCACGTTGAACGATGTTCTGGAAGATGTGCGCCGCCGGTGTACATATCGAAGATCAGGTGCAAGCGAAGCGTTGTGGTCACCGCCCCAACAACGCGATTCTTGTCATTGCAGGCCGGTTTGACCTTGCCGAAGTGCGGGAATTGATTCACCAAAACTTCAGTCAAATTCCGCCCGGTAAATCACCACCCACAAAGCCGCCCAAGTCTGAAGCAAAGACCGGCACGACCCGGCGCGTCACTGTAAAGCCTGTGATGCACAATGCGACCGGCGTCGCGGCGATCGGATATGCTGCACCGCCGCCCGGGAGCAAGGAGTACACGTCGTTTCGCGTTTGTGAGCACACGCACAAAATTTCTTTCATCCGGGCAAAATACCGCCTGTGTACTACACGCCGCTGGACGATGGGACGATGATTGGACTCCAGACCGATCTGCGGGCTGGCGCAGACACCGAGGCCGCGCTGAACCAACTTGACCAACGTCTACACGCGGCATTGACACCGAAACTGACGCCCCAGGATAAACGGCAAACGCTCAACTCAATGGCACTGTTGGGCACAGTTGAGATGTCGGATGCCATGTGGATGCAAAATTTGTACGGTTTAGCTTTCAGCACTGGTCGTCGGTATCAACTGGAGCTCGATGGTAACGAATTGCGTGCTGCCATCCAGCGCGTCACCGATGCAGACATGCAGCATTTGGGACGAGTATATTCGCTTCAGAAAAACGCAGCACCGTCATTGTTGAGTTGGAAAAGTAGAGTCATGTCAGACGAGTTTTGACATCCAATTCCTGCTTGGCTCGAATTGCCAAATCCAGACCGAGCGGGTAGCAGTCGGCTTTCAGTTTCCAGAATCCAAAGTGCGTAAGTCCTAATAGAATAAGTGAGTATGAATGAATTACATTTTTCCCGGTATTATGACTGATGAAACTGTAACGATAGACAGACTCCCGTCAAGGTCAGATAAGATTAACCGGGAAACAGACAGAAATTGATGAGGTAGAAAAAACGGAACTGGAAGATTAAACGGAGAACGTTGGTGGGGCGCGACTTTGGATATTGTTGGTAGGTATCGCAGGAAGGAAGGTCAGGTCGAAAAGGGAGTGAATTCAGATGCAGGTATCAAGATTGGCGAGGTCAACAGCATGGAGCGCAATACCGAGATGGTTGGCGTTGAAGAAGCAGGCAGAACACTCATCTGAACCGAAAACGTCGTGATCATAGGTGAGTCTGACAAGGCTTATCGTTATCAGGTAATACAAAACCCCAATCATGACCGCCCAGCCGGTTGGATTGATGTGGATTCGATTGTTCTGCAAGGACCTTCACCCCTTTCTGCCAGCTTGAATCGCGTAATTATTGTACCTCCTGCTACAAATTATGTCAAGCATCTTTTAGGAGCGATACAAATTCCCCACGCATGAGCTCAATCGATTTTACCGAGGGGCTGACCCAGAAAAAACAGGTACAGACAGACTTCGAGTATGAGTCGTCGGCAAATGCTCACGGTTTTGCCGACGACTGAGTAGAACCAGCTCCTTTCGATTGGTAGTTTTGGGGTGAATGTATCGCCGAATCATTTCATCGCAAAGTTTACGACCGATAACACCGAAATTCAACCTGTTTTTTCTCGCGGGGAATTTGTATAGGAGCGAAGGGAATGGTCGGGTTGATACATTCTAAGCGGTCTCCTACAGGAACGAGGCGCATCTAAATCGAGAGTGAATATCAGCAGTTGGAAGCGAGGTGCTGGAGTGCTTGCAAAATCTTTTCAGCAAATTGGTGAGCCACACCTTCGTTGTGTTGTTCGACTGCCCGCCCGGCGCGGTAGTAGTTGCCCCAATAGTATCGCAGGAAAGTACAGGTTGTCCACGATGCAGCATCGACTGTGACAAAACCGAGCCATCCATTTAGCACAAGGGCGTTTAAACCCGACTTCCAATTTCCAGCGTAGACTTGACCGGCGCCGGGCAAAATTGTCGAAAGCACCGTGGCGACCTTGACAGATTTTCGCGGTGCATTGATGACTTGGACAAAAAGTGCATTAATGCTTTCATCGTCGGTGTATGCTTGCAATACCTTGTGTGCCTCCTCTCATCTAAACTGGTGGAGATAAGCGACACCTTGCAAAAACAGGGCACGCCGATACAGTGGACCTGACGGTTGCTGAATGGTGACCTTTATCAGTTCCAGCAAGGCTAAACGTAATTTTGCTGGAAATCAGGGTGACAGCGAGTTCAATCTGTCGCTCCGATCTCACGCTTGTATCTGTAGCTTGTCGAACAGCGACGCGCATCACGGCAATTGCTTCTGTCCAAAGCCCTTGCGCCCGGTAGGCGATACCAATCTTGCGTTGAGCGTCGCCAGCGTGCTGGTGATTCGGGTTGAAGTAAAGGAAGCGTTTATACTCGGTAATGGCTTCGTCGTAGCTACCAGCAGTGAGTAGATGGTCTCCTCTCCGAGTGCCAAGGCGATATCGGTCGCGGCAGTGGAGAGGCTCCAGCCGTGTGAAAGCATGATCGCGAGCAGGGTGAATACGACGTGCTTTAATAAGGGGTTGGGGTGAGTTCGTTGTCGTGTGAGGTTTGTGAGCATTATTTTCATGGACCGAGTTCGCGGCAACTGCGATTCGCCACGCCGTGACGACTAACCGTTTTGCAACTTATGGCTCAAAAATTCGTATGAGGTTCGTAGTAGCGCAATTGATTGCGCGTTCTTTTCTTCTTTGCGTATTTGTGTTCTATTTTTCTTATCAAGGTGGCAACTTGGGTTATAATACCAAATTGAATTGACATACTCCCCAGTCTAATGGCATAATAACTGCCAAATCATTTTAGTTGACGCAAACTCCCTTTAAACTAAAAGACGATTCAGCTTAATGTTTTCAAACTCCGCACAACAGTCCAGATCCAGCTTCGGCGGTACCGCCTCGCATTCCCAACAGGGGCACAGCTTCGGCACTGCTCCTGTATTTCTTACCTCGGTCTGCACAATCCTCGGCGCAATTCTCTTCTTGCGGTTCGGTTACGCTGTCGCACACGTCGGGCTCTGGGGCAGCCTCGCGATCATCGTCCTCGGGCATTTCGTGACCATTCCCACGGTTCTGGCGGTGTCCGAAATCGCGACGAACCGCCGCGTGGCGGGTGGTGGCGCGTACTACATTGTCAGCCGGTCCTTCGGCACGAGCATCGGGGGCTCGATCGGGATCGCCTTGTATCTCTCCCAAGCGATCTCGATCGCCTTCTATATGGTCGCGTTCGCGGAAGCTTTTGGACCCGTCTATGAATGGGCCTTGACCGAGCACAAATTGAAGATTGACCCTCGCTGGGTGAGCCTTCCCTGCACGCTCCTGCTCATCGCGCTCATGCTAACTAAAGGGGCCGACCTAGGCGTGTGGGCCCTATGGGGCGTCAGCGCGATCCTAGCGGCGTCAATCACTGCTTTCCTCTTGGGCGAAGGCCCCGAATCAATACGGCCGGACGGGCTGAACATCACGGCACGCATCGAAGATGGCGATGGCTTCGGCACGGTCTTCGCGACGTGTTTCCCCGCCTTCACGGGCATGATCGCGGGCCTCGGGCTATCCGGCAACCTGAAGAACCCTCAGAAGAGCATACCTCTCGGCACAATCAGCGCGACGTTTGCGGGCATGGTCATATACACGCTCGTCGCTGTCAAGCTGAGCCAGAGTGCTAAGCCCGATGTGCTCGCCGCCGACCAGTTCGTGATGGCCCGGATCTCCCTGTGGGGCCCCGCAATCTACGTTGGGTTGGGCGCGGCCGCTCTGTCCTCCGCCCTCGGCTCCATCCTAGTAGCTCCCAGAACGCTACAGATGCTTGCCCGCGACAACGTGTTGCCAGTCCCCCAGCTAAACCGTCTGATGGAAAAAGGTGTGGGAAAGACGCAGGAACCGATATACGCAATTTATGTGTCGGGCGTGATCGCAATCGTGTTCGTAGTGGTGGGCGGTGTGGACTTTATCGCCCAGATCCTCAGCATGTTCTTCATGGTGACATACGGCGTCCTCTGTGCGGTGTCATTTCTTGAACACTTCGCAGGCAATCCGTCTTATCGTCCTACGTTCCATTCTCGCTGGTACCTGTCGCTGTTGGGCACAGTGATGTGCGGCTTGATGATGATCCAGATAAACACGCTATACGCATTCATCTCGATCTTTCTCATGGTGGCGATCTACCTCGGACTCCGCCGCAGTCACCACGGGCAGCGCGACTTGACGGCGATCTTCCAAGGGACGATGTTCCAGCTAACCCGGCGGCTGCAGATCACCCTACAGAAGAGTCGTGTCATCTCATCCGAAGGCGGATGGCGTCCATCGATCGTAGCGGTGACCCGATTCGGGGAACGTCGACTCGGGCATTTCGACCTGCTCCGCTGGATCTGCCATCGGCACGGGTTCGGCCACTTCATCCAGTTTCTCCACGGCGATTACTCGTTTGCTAGCGAAATCGAGGCACGCCTCCACGTCGACGGGTTGATCCAACGGACCGAGGTCAGCGGAGCAGGCATCTTTGTTGATTCCCTGATTTGCCCGACGTTCCAACTTGCTCTGGCGCAGACGCTGCAGATGCCAGGGATTTCCGGCTTGCCGAACAACTGCATCCTACTCGAGTTCGATCGAGAGAATCCCGACGAGATCAACGAGGTCGGGCAAGGTGCTCGCCTCGCTGCAAATTCGATATTCAACGTCCTGATCCTGCGATCAACGAAGTACCGCTTCGGCTACCGTTCCTCGATCCATGTGTGGGTGACAGAGGACAACTTGGCAAACGCTCCGATGATGCTGTTGCTCGCGTATATCATTGTGGGGCACCCGGAGTGGAGACGTGCCGAAATCCGGCTCTTCGCGTGCTTCGACTCCAAGGAGGCTGAGCACGAGACAGACAAGCTCTCGACGCTGATGAAGGAAGGGCGGCTGCCGATCTCAATGCAGAACGTGACTTCCGTGTCGTGCGGCAGCGGGGAGGCCTTGGAGCAAGAAGTGTCTCACCGATCCTCTCAGGCTGACTTGGTTATCGCAGGCTTAATAGCGAACGACCTCGATCCGGACGAAGTGGCCCAAGCACTACGGCACTACGAGGGGGCGAACGACGTGCTGTTCGTCCATTCGATCGAGCAGATCTCGATTGATTAGCCGGGTGTCCGGCCCAATCCTGCCACGCATACACTCCGGAATCGTTTGGAGTGCCCTTCGAGATTCACATCGAGAGGCAAGATCATCCCCAAAAGGGAAGTGGAATTTTGCTATCTCTGAATTGGATTCGGCCCTGATTCCTTCGATCTTCCAGCACCTGGGGCTGAGCGAGCTGCCGGCTGGACGAGTCTCAAAGTAACGGTCGGATTCTTCTCTGGAAATATGTTCAACGCTTCCGGATGTGCAAATCTAACAGGCAAACTCCACTGGCATTGAACGCACGAATCTACATCGCAAAATGCGACAATATCATATAAAATGTGAAACGTAAAGTGATTTCAAGAGGAGATAATAAACATGAAATGGCACTATTTTAGGCTCATGTCGGTTTTTGTGTGTACTATCTGTGCATTGCTGGGTAATTGCTGGGTATGATCATTCGATGACTCGAAAATCCAAATCCTCCGCTTTTTGGCGGTGGCATACCTAGCGGGCGAATCATTGGCAGCAGCGGCGCACTTGGCGAATACTCGAAAAATCGTCCCGTTACCCCATCGGACCTGGCGGCGATGATCTACATGCTACTCGGCATAGACCCGAGCTTGGAGCTTCACACTAGTGACGGTCGGCCAGTTCGTGTCGCACCAGATGGTGCCAAAATTGTTTCGGAACTTATTGGGGGTTGATCGATGAACCGTTTCACACTCATACGTATATTCATCCTGATACTGGTCGCGATCGCTGCTCCAGCAGATGCCCAGCCCGAGATCGACTTCGAGAATCAGATCTTACCCATCCTCACGAATCGCTGCATCGAGTGCCACAGTGCGCCGAAGGCCGATGCCAGCGGTCGCATCAGGAAACCGAAGGGAGGTGTTCAGTTGGACAGCGTGGAAGGCATCACGGAGAGCAGGCGCGGTGAAGTTATCATTGCTGGCGATCCCGACAGTTCGCTGCTCTACGAGCGCATCACCTTGCCTGAAGACGATATCGACATCATGCCACCGCCGGAGGAGGGTACGCCCCTGACCAAGAAAGAAACTGACCTGATCAGGAAGTGGATTGAGCAGGGGGCAAACTACGGCAGGTGGAAGGGAAATCAACTCCAGGGCAAGCTGTTGACCAGCGACAGCAAGACCCACCAGCCTGCCGTTATGCCGCTGATTACTTCTCTCGCGTTTGCTCCGGATGGAGAATCGGTTGTTGTTTGCTCGCAGGCTGGATTGCACGTCTACGACTGGCCAAAACTCAACCTGCAAAAGGCGATCAAGACGACAGCCCTCAACCTTCACCATCTCGCATTCTCACCTAGTGGAGACCGATTGGCCGTCGTCGTCGAAAACTCCGCGACAGAAGGCTTTGTAGAGATTTTTTCATGGCCAGAGGGAAAGTCCCTCCGCATTCTTAGGAAGCATGATGATTCGGTAATGGCTGTTGCCTGGCGTGATGCGTCGTCCCTGGCATCGGCAAGTCTAGACCGTAGCATCATCCTTTGGGACCTGCAAACCGGAGCATCCATCTAGCAGTTGAAAGGCCATTCCCGTGGTGTTTCATCCCTCTGTTTTCTGAAGGACAAGGAAACGATGGTCAGTACTGGTATCGATCAGAATCTGCGTGTTTGGGACCTGGAGTCCGGCAAACTGATTCGAAGCCTGAATAATCATACGTTGCCTGTTCCGGATTTGGCCCTGCGTCCCGGCGAAACTGGGCTCCCCATGGCTGCCTCTGCGGGCGAAGACCGCACCGTTCGTTCGACTTTGGCAGCCAACCATCGGTCGAATGCTCAGGTTCGCACGACTCAAAGCAGAGCCGCTGGACGTGGCATGGCTAAACAACGGCTCTAAGATTGTGGCGGCCTGTACCAATGGCCATATTCGCCTCATCGATCCGGAACTGGTAAAAGTTATTCAGGACATCCCTGCCATTGACGGTTGGGCTTACTCGCTCGCCGTCCATCCCACCGATGGCAGTGTCGTGATTGGTGGACCCAACGGACAAGTCCAACGGATTCTTATCAACCCTGCTGCCCCAACCCAACACCAATGACAAGGAGATTCTCTCATGAAACCCATCTCCCTAACAATTTTGGGCGTGTTGACGAATTTAATCGAATTGCGTAAAATAGGACCTCGTCGGCATTGATCCGGTCGGTACGGAAGTCCATGGCCTGGCCGAACTGGAAAATCGAGCCTTTCTCAACTGCATCACAAAACTGATTAGGACGTGTTGACATTTATGGCATAATAACGATATGTCAACACTTAACCTTATCCGATAATCAATGGTCAAAAATAGCAGCATTCCTGCAAACCTGTTCCGATGTCTACACCGGACAGCAAGCGAACTTAAAACGTTTTGTCCAAGCAGTGCTTTGGATAACTCGTAGTGGTAGTCAATGGCGACTCCTACCAAAAGAGTACGGCAGTTGGAACAGCGTCTATAAACGATTCGCCCGCTGGTGCGATAAAGGCATCTTCCAACGGCTGCATCAACACTTTGTCAACGACCCAGATATGGTGACAGTACCATCTGCCGCGCTCACCCCTGTGCTGCAGGGGGTTTGAAAACAAGTGGCGGTCAAGCCTCACAGGCACTCGGACGTAATGCGGGTGGATTTTCAACCAAAATTCACATCACGGTTGATGGCTTAGGCAATCCATTATGTTTTGCGCTGACGGCTAGACAACGCCACGCCATGACTTGTGCAGAAGGGTATAGCAGTGAGTATGTGATAGCCGACTCAGCGTATGACGCGGATTCATTGGTGCAGTTGATAACCCGTATGGGTGCAGAGCTAGTGATTCGTCCCCGTATCAACCGCCGTGAGTCACGAGACTATGATACGCATCTGTACCGAGAGAGACATCGGGTGGAATGCTTCATCAACAAAATCAAGCACTATAGGCGTATCTTCAGTCGTTTTGATAAGTTAGCGGGTCGCTATTTGGGGTTTCTGAGTTTCGTTGCTGCGATTATCTGGTTACGATGAAATGTCAACAGAACCTAGACATCGCAGCGCTCGCGGAGTCCATCGTTATTGGAGGGACCGATACCGATGAGGTAGGCCGTCCGCCCAGGCGAGTTCTTCTGGGTCGTTGGCGCTGACTGCGGCAATTAGGAAGACATCCTGATCGCCCCCCTCGCTGGCAGGGCGTGGCTCAAAAGCATTGCACATCATCAACCCTTGCGCTACGCTACTTGCTTCACGCTCGACTCCCATGTTACGGCTCCGCACGTAATAATGTCCGCCCCCGATGATCCGTTTCGCGATCCTCACAGCAATCTCGTTGATGTACCTCAGATCCCGTGCATGAATATCCGCAAGTCGTTCCAGGAGGATGTCCACATACTGACGTCCGATGGAACCCGCCGGTGGCCTGCCTGTTGCGAGTGTATGGGCGACCTCGGCGGCGATCATCCAGTGAATCGCGCACGTCCCATTCGACGATCCGGGGCAGATCTCCATCTCCGGGATTTCAGGCGCATGCACCAGTCCTTGATGCCATGGAATGTGTGAATCGATGACACGCGATGCCACATCTTCCGGCCTCCAATTATTGACATTCGGTACGACCTTGCCCGGCGGCGTATTTCGGTTATTGACGTAGCAAGTGGTAAATACGACGACATATACTTCGGCGTCGCGGATGTCGCGCACCGATTCGCTGATGTCGTTGGTGAGCAGGACATCACCCGCCTGCATCGCCGCAAATTGCTCCGGCGTGCACGTGTTCGCCCTGATAAATCGAACTGCGCCGGATTGCCCTCACGGTCGTTCTCTAACTCATACTTCGGCATGTGGCCAGCCGTCACGTTGGCATAGACCTTGGTGCCCGCGTGGATTGCATCGGCAGCTATTGCTGAGACTTCAGCAAGAATCACCGCATCACCACGGATGTCCTGCAATAACTTGACGATGTTTTGATAATACCCTTCCCCGAATGGGATGGTGTGTCCCCAGTTATGCTCTGGGTGGATGTTCATAACTCAATGTCCTCTCGTGATTATACCTAAAAATCTGACTCCCAAATTTCCTGGAGCTCAAGAACAAATCCCGGCAACACCAGTCCCCCAAATCTTCTCCTTGGATCTGTAATGAGACGTTGAATACTAAGAGTTAGTTCAACACGAACCGGACAAACCTTGAGCGAATCGAAAAATCTCAACCTTGTACGGACTTATGAAATCGATCACTAAACCGGCTCAACGCGAACCGGACAAACCTTGAGCTCTGCTGTCTCCGTAATCGGATCGTAGCCGGAGCCCGTCAGGATGTTCACGGGCACGTCGCTGAAGCTGAAGCTGGCGAAGACTGTCCCACGCGGGGAACGGTTTGTGGATTTCACCTTAATCTTCACCGAGCCGCGTACACTTGACAACTCACACCACCCACCGTCGGTGAGGCCCCATCCCTTGACATTGGCGGGATTCACCTCAAGCGCCTCTTCGGATAACAGATAGTCAATGCCCTGTGCCCGACCGGTTTGTGTGCGCGTGTGGTAAGATTGGAGCCGGCGTCCAGTTGTGAGCCAGACGGGGAATTTCTCGCTAATCGTCTCCGCCGGGTCTCGGTAATGAACGACTGAAAAAATGCCACGACCGTTCACAAATTCGCCCTCGTGCAATCTGGGGGTGCCGAGGTGATTCTTGTCAGGCACGGGCCACTGGTACTCGCTCTTGTCAATGCGGTCCCAATCCAGTCCAGCGTAAATCGGCGAGACGCTGCAAAGCTCGTTGAAGACCTCTTTCGTTGACGCAAAATCGAAGCCCTGAAAGCCCATCCTCCGGGCGAGTTGGCAGATAATCCACCAGTCAGGCTTCGCTTGACCCGGCGGTAGCACAGCTGCACGGAGGCGCTGGACGCGACGTTCCGTGTTCGTACAAACTCCGTCGGTTTCCCCAAAAGCTGTCGCGGGGAGGATGACATCGGCAAGCTGCGCCGTATCGGTCAGGAAAATGTCAATGACGACGAGATGATCCAAGCTCCGCAGCGCGTGCTCACAGTGCTTTCGGTCAGGGTCGGAGAGCAGGGTGTTCTCGCCGTCAATGAGCATTGCGTGGATTTGGTCGCCGCAGAGGTTAAGCGCCGTGACTTTAGTGATGCCTTTCTCAAGGTCAATCTCCGTGCCGTAGAGTGCTTTGAACTTCGCCTGGTTCGCCGGGGCCATGACGGACTGGAAGCCCGGATAGTTGTTCGGGAGCGCGCCACTATCCCCTGCGCCCTGAATGTTGTTCTGACCGCGCATGGGGTTGATGCCGGTTCCTTCGCGGCCGACATTGCCGGTCATGAGGACGAGGTTGCAGAGGCTTTGCACGTTATCAACGCCGCAGATATGCTCGGTGATGCCGAGCGTGTAGTAGATTGCGGCTTTCTCCGATTTGCCATACCACAGCGCGGCGGTCTCAATGTCCTTGGCAGGCACACCCGTAATTTCCTCCGCCCACATCGGCGTAAATTCGACGAGGTGTTCGAGGAAGGCGTCGCTGTCCGTCGTGCGATGCTCGATAAAACTTCGGTCAATAAGCCCCTCGCGGGCAATGACGTGCGCCATTCCGAGCAACAGGGCGACATCCGAGCCGACCCGGAGTGGCAGATAGAGGTCTGATAATTCTGCGAGCCCAATGCGCCGTGGGTCGGCGACAATCAACTTCGCGCCGCGTGCAATCGCCTTCTTGAGGCGCGTTGCTGCGACAGGGTGGCACTCCGTCATATTCGTGCCGATGCAGAAAATCACATCAGGCTTCTCCATGTCAACCAGCGGATTCGACATGGCACCGCGTCCGATTGTGGCTGCCAGACCGGCAACCGTCGGGGCGTGTCAGGCACGGCTACAGTTGTCGATGTAGTTTGTGCCGAAGCCAACGCGGATGAACTTCTGCATGAGATAAGCTGCCTCGCTCGGCGCACGACCCGAGGCGACGCCATAGATGCTGTGCCTGCCATGCTTATCGTGCACTTTACGGAAGCCCTTGGCTGCACGCTCAAGCGCCTCGTCCCAACTTGCCTCGTGGAGCTCGCCATCCTCGCCACGAACAAGCGGCACCGTAAGCCGGTCGGGGTGGTGCACAAAGTCGAAGGCGAACTGGCCCTTGACGCAGAGGGCCCCCTCGTTTGCGGGCCCGTCCATCGCCGGGTGGATGCCGACTATTCTATCCGCCTTGGTCAGGAGGTCGATCGAGCAGCCGACGCCGCAGTAGGGACAGATCGTACGTGTTTTCTCGATTTCACCCGGCAAATCGACCGCACGCATCGCCTTCTTGTCGGCAAGCGCCCCGGTCGGACAGGTCTGCACACACTGCCCACAAAAGGTGCACGCGGAGTCCTTCAACGTCCCATTAAACTCGGTGGCGATCTGCGTGTGGAAGCCGCGATTCATGACGCTGATTGCGTAGTCTCCCTCTTGCTCGGCGCAAACGCGCACGCAGCGGTAGCAGGAAATGCAGAGGTCGTAATCGCGCAGGATAAACGGGTTGGCGTCGTCTGTATTGCTCGTTCCTGACTGCGCTCCCATGAAACGCCCTGTGCGCGTCCCGTAACGGTTGACGAGAGCCGTCAGTTCCTGCGAAGCATAGCCACGTAGCGAATCAACATCAAGTTCACGGTTCTCGGAAACAACCATTTCCAGCAAGGTCTTTCGGTACTTATCGATCTCCTCGGCCGCCGTACGGACGACCATACCGGGCACCGCTTTCGTCGTGCAGGACGCTACCGGATTCCGAGTCCCTTCAAGTTCGACAACACAGAGGCGACAACCGCCAAAGGCTTCAAGGCGTGGGTCGTAGCAGAGCGTCGGGATGTGCTTTCGATGCTGCTCCGCGACCTCGTAGATTGTTTCGCCTTCGGTGAAGGTAACTTCCTTTCCGTCAAGTGTTATTGTAGCGAGTTTCTTCTGTTTCTGATTTGAATTCATTTACTCTACCTCCATTAATTCCATAAGCCTTTGGACGTATTTCTGCCCAAACTGGTGGCTATACAGCAGGGCGTGTAACTGCCGTGCCCCTGTGTTTCTATCGATTCCGTACATTTCACCCTCTAAAGGAGATGATTTCTGGGTATCAGTGTCACTCCATAGTGTGATTTCTGTTTCAAAGCTCTCTTTAACAAAGTTTTCCCCCAGACGGAGCACCGCGGACCACCAGTCTCCTCGCGGTTGCAATTCAAACACTTTCAAGACAAAAAACCCCCTCTCCAAAAAGTTTCTGCAAAGATAGGCTGTCGAAGAAACTGGCAGATTTCAGCATCAGCCTCCTCCAAAAAATCTGCATCCAACAAATACCAGCGCCCAGCTCTAGCAAGGTATTCTCGCTCATTTTCTGCCGCGCTCAAATCTCTAAAATCCGATTGGCGCAAATAAAACGTGCAAATCCGTTCACCAATTCTTCGGATGCCTCCATTGACGCCGTGCCCTTGAGACATCCTCAGTGGATTCACTGCATCCCCTACTACGTTGCTGAGCAAATGATTGACCAAATGGAGAACCTCACTAAATAGTTTCCTGGGGATTTTTAAGCGCCTGTCGTCCGAATCTGCTTTGAAACAGTGAGTATTGATTTAATCACGACAATGATTGGGGTGGCAAGCACCACCCCCCAAAATCCGAGTATCGAAGCGCCGACAATCACACCAAACATCAGAAGCACGGGGTCAATGTCAACAGCACTGCTCATAATTCTGGGTGTAATCAGGGAGTTATCGACTGCCTGAATACCGAAGATTGCACCGAATAAAGCGGCGAGGCGAATTAGAAAGCCTGCCGCTTCAAAATTCCCTGCCGCAAATCCGATTAGTAGTGAAAGAACAGCAAACGCGCCGCCAATAAACGGGCCAACGGTCGGAATCGCGTTGCACACCCCCGCAAATAACCCAACGAGCAGAGCGAAGGGCACACCAATAACCCCATACACGATTGCCGAAATAATAGCGATAATCAGAATGATGGTGATTTGCCCACCTAGGTACGACTGTAGATTTTTGTCAATCTCAGTTAGATAGCGCTTAACCTCTTCGCGTTTGTCCTGGGGAAACAGATTGATAAAATTCCAGATATAATCCATAAAGGCCTGGCTCGCGTAGATGAAAATCATGAAGACGAAAAGCGCAGTCGCCAAAAAGCCGCCGAATCCAATAGTCACCGATGTGACGCCTTTGAAAAGCTGTCCGATAAAATTGCTCCCTATCTGTGCTAATGTCGGCAATTTGGTTGTCAGGTACTCGTACATCTGTTTGACCCCGCCTTTGAGCGGTGGATTCGCCTCCAGCCTGGAGAGAATCCCCTTATCTACCTGTATCACTTTCCATTCTGCATCTAAATCTGTGCGATGATAAAGTACATCGCTACTTCCTGCGTAAAGTATTTGATGGGAGAATGGCACGAGCAATGAAACTGATTCGACAGGCATTTCTTCGACTGCTCTGATCCAACCCCTCCTCTGCGCCCACCGGTATAAGCCCACCGGTGTTTCTGATAAACCCACCGATGTTCCTGCGTAAAGCTGCACTTTGCCATTCACAGCCACGACAGTCAAGGCTCGGATAGGTTGACCTTCTGGACCATCCGAGCTTATCAGAGACCAGGTTTCGCCTGTGTTGGAACTCACGTAAACGCCCTGGTCCGACGCGATATAGAGCTCCCCTGTGACTCCGGGAGCAAAGGCGATACTCTGGACGGAGAGCGCTGTTGGAGATGTGGTGCCCACCTGAAGAATCTCCCACTTTTTACCCTCATCATCACTACGATATAGCCCAACGTCAGTTCCCACGTAGATCGGGGAATCGTCATAGGTTGGGATGGCGATGGCTTGCACCGATTTTCCGCCGAAAGTTTCAACCGCTATCGGTTCCCAGATTTCGGTGTCTTTTTGTGCTGATCCAGGAATTGCACGAGTATACAGACCCCTTGCTGTGCCCGCATAAAGCCGGTGCTTTCCAGCAGCGACGGATTGAATGGGCTGACCAATTAGATCCTCGCTTGTCAGATCTTGGATTTGATCTTTGGGCTCATGTAAAAATGAAAGGCGCAAGGGCGAGGGAAGTTTGGAAATCACGGATTTGGATTTGTCCTCTGCATGCGTTCTTAACATGAGCGGATCTTCGCCGAGTTTATGGCGATAGATGCCGTGTGCGGTTCCCAGATAGATCGCAGCTGGATTATCAGGCTGGATGGCAAAAGCGTGCAATTTATCATCAACGACATACGGCACAACCGATTGGTAATAGAATCTCTTTAATCCTTTGCCCATCTGCTTTGACTGCTGGGCAACCTGGGGTACGACATAGAAGAATAACAGGACAAACGCACCAAATGCTAGCACTGTCAGTATCCCCCGTGCGTATCCCCTGGATAATCGCAGCCGCCTGCCTTTGGGCAGTGATATATCTTGCATCGTGTTCAGCAGAAGACGGAAGAGATAAGCGAGGCCGAAGCCGAGAATAAAAGGCATCAGCACGCTGAACAAATCTCTGAACAGCCAGATTCCTATCAGTGCGATGAGCGTATCAACAACGCTCGGTACGCCAATCAAGGCACGGAGACGAGCCAAGAGCACAATCAGGAGGATTGCAATCATCGGATGCAGCAGCAAAATGTCCATGCCGTTTGCATCCTCCGTATTTGTCCCCCTATAGTGAGCGAATGCAACCCAGGTGGCAACAAGCACGATGGCGACAATCGCGACAATCGTACTTCCACAGATCTGTTCATCAGGGATGGGAGGCTTTGAAGAAGATGTATTATTCATCTGTTCATCCTCCGTTTCGAGAGGAAGCAGGTTAGAAAAGTTGTGAGGCATCTTTGCGAGTATCTGCTATATTATAGCATAATCGCACGCCGATAACGGATTATTTTCGGTGGGAATTCTCCAACCGTTCAGTGTCGAAAGGGGTTTCGCCGATTTGGTAATGATTCTCAATTCAAGTAACACTTCTGGGTGTGCCTATGTAGACTCATGTAACCGACGACCTCTTCTTCGCTTCAATCTGTGGCATGTAGTTCTCCCTGCCAATCTGAGGTTTCTTGTTATCCATGCGCGAACTTTTCGGGAAGAGTCTGAGGCTGCGGTTCTCAAGGGGGAGTCTCACCGGTATGTGCCCCCGCCGGTGCGATTCCCGTAGCGCAATCGCGATTTCCAGGACCTTACGCCCGTTGTCACCGCTGCCCCTGGGCTCGATGTCCATTTCGAGCGCATCGACAATGGACTGCACGGTTGCGATGTTGCGGTCTCCGGCCCATCTCCAGCCTTCCTCATCATAGGTATTGCTCGTTCTGCCATAAACGCTGGTTTCAGGGAACACGCCCTCTACTTTCTTGAGGTCTGCCCATGTCGGTCGGTTTATACCCTCCTCGGCTTTCCAGAGGTGGAGAAAGCCATTATTACTGCGGAATACCCCCCGGCTGCACAAGACCTCGAATCCGTTGCCCCTGGCATCGGGGTCGCGGTGCATAAAGGCTTCGATGCCATTCACGAAGCGTACATACCCTGCTACCCCCTGATCATGATCACTTTGCGGATCGTCGGCGACCCAGCCAATCACCCAGGCAACATCGGCATCTCTGGCAAACATGCGCATCAGACTAAAAAGCTGGCAGCCACCGCCTGACATCTCTGCACCGCTCCCGCCGGTAAAGTTGATGCTTTTGACTTCGCCGAGCTCACCCGACTCGATGATTTTGCGGGCCTTCCAGTACTGTGGCACATTTCGGTCAAGGTCACCAGAGCCGAACTTGATTCCTCGCGATCGGCACGCTTCCACCATACGGTCGGCATCCTCAAGCGTTGCTGCGATGGGCTTCTCGCAGAGAATTGCTTTCACGCCCGATTCGGCACACCCGGTGACGACTTCGGGGTTTGGCCTGACAGGCAGGATAGGCGCAGCGATGTCAATTTGTTCTTTCTCAAGCATCTCCCTATAATCGCTGTACCCCGGAACATTGAAATACCTACAGTACAACCCCAGGTTTTCGGGGTCGGTGTCAGCCAATGCGACGACTTCCGTCAAGGGGTTGAGCGCGTAAGCCCGCGCATGCTGTCCCCCCTTCCTGCCGCAGCCTATCACCCCCACTCGATATTTAGCCATTGGAAAATCCTCCTTGTATGAAATAGAAAGTGTAGAACCGCAGATTAGGTAGGATTTCGCGGATCAGATGTGTGTGTAAGGACAGTTTCTTATCTCTGTAATCCTATAAATCCGTGGTTCTAATTCACCATAATCTTTGAGCATTCAGCCGTTCTTCGTCCAGTTCCATCCCCAATCCGGGACCGTCCGGAACAATGATATGTCCTCCCTCGTAGCGCATCCGCTCCTTGACTATATGCTCATGGTAAACCAACGGGCCGGCAGGGTAGCATGGGAAATCCAGGTTAGGCATCGCCGCCACCAGATGGACGCGGGCAGCAGTGCCGATGGAGAGCTCGACAGTGCTGCCCAATAACGTCTTGATGCCGAAGATCTCCGCCATCCCAAACATCTTACGACAGGCTGTCATGCCCGCATAACCCACACCGAGATTGAAGACATCCACCGCCTTGTGACGTGCTAAACGGACGGCTACAGAGGTGTCTGAAACGTGTTCACTGATCGGCAACTCCACCGCTTGTTTTACGTCGAGAAAATCCTCGGCAGGAGCATGATGGCGGTCTTTGACAGGTGATTCAACGAGATTCGGTTTGAAGGGGACGAAGCGACGAATAACATCAATCGCCGTTTCCACGTCAAACCGTCCACTCGCATCCAAAGCGTTGATCTCCACCCCATCCCCCCACCGTTTGCGAAGCTCGGTTAGGAAACGTTCGTCCAGCATCAGGTTGGCGCCAAAGTAATAGCGAATCGTCGAATGTCCCTGGTCCAGCAACCTCTTGATGCGCCTCAGGTTCGCTTCAACATCGGGCTCAGTCTGGCATCGGGCAAGTGGGTAAGCAAAGGGAATCCGCTCACGGTATTTGCCACCGAACAGTTGATAGACGGGCACATCCAGCGCCTTGCCAATAGCATCGTGGAGTGCGATGTCTGCCCCAGCCATGACTTGGTGCTCCCACTCCTGCTGTCCCAAGGCGACTTGGATCGCGGTCAGGTCGAACGGACTCCGCCCGACAAGCAGCGGCTCCAGTCGAGCGTGCAGACCGCTAACCGTTCCCGGGGTAAGAGAAAAGTTGACATCCGACATCTCTCCGAGACCGGTGATGCCCGCATCGGTTTGCAGCCGGATGATAACGTGGTGCGAAACCGCCTTCTCCGAATCCGAGGGGCTAGTGCGCCCCATTTCGCGTGTTGAATAAACCGGAATTAACTCGACACCTGTAATCTTCATCTTTTCTCCTATGGCTGAATCTTACGGTCAAGGTTGAAAAGGCACTCCTGTCCGGCGTAAATCTTTGGTAATGGCAATCTGGCAGGTCACATAGGCACCGTCGTTTTTGAAGCTGCGGCTGTTCAGGGTGCCAGCGGCATAGCCGGGCACGGCGTCGCCGATAGTGCCGACGATAAGGTTGGCGTGCTCCGGCGTGGTATCGTACAGATGCGATACCAGCACCACCATGTCAGTCCAGGCGAGTTTCAAGGCTTCCTCCCAATTGCCCGCCATGCCGGAGGTGAGGTAAGCGTCCTGGGTTTCTACCACGATGCCGTTTGTGGGAAAACCGGAAACACGGTCCACCTTCAGGGTAATAACGGAGTCAATCTCAACGCCGGTGCCAGTCAGTTCACCATCGCCCATGCGGGCGTGGACATCGCCGAGGGTGAGGTAGCCGCCCGATTTCTGAGCACGAATGTACACGGTGCTGCCGGGACAGATAGAGTTATAATCCATGTTGCCGCCGGAAGCGCAATAATTCCCGGTGGCCGCTTCGAGTTGAATGACGCCGATCATGGGTTTGATGGGTACGACAAAGTCCGGTGAAAAGTGAAGCAGGCCGTCTCTGACTGGCGCCACCGAGCGCAGGCTGCCACGAAAGGGACCACCGTTATTGTAATAGCCGTAGGGACCCACCTCCATGTCAATAATCTCTATGGAAACCCAGTCGCCGGGTTCGATATCTTCGATAAGAAACGGTCCGCCGGGACGCGAACCGCGCGGCGTGGTCAATTCTGGGACGACACCGGGGTAGAGGTCGCCATCAGCGCCACCCGGAGTTTCAATAATCACGGTTTTGCCGAGTTCCAGTGCGCCTCTGACTTGGCCGCGTTCTGGGTCGTCCGGTCCAGTATAGTAGGGGGTTCGAGTGAAGCGTCGCATAGGCTTTTATCTCCTTTGCAGGGTTGATTCCCCTGAAGCGGAATTCTCCACATTATCGCAAAACAAATGGGAATAAGTAGTTACTGGCTTAAATCAACCGCAGAGGCGCAGAGTTTTTTAATTCTTCTCTGTGTTCTCTGCGTTCTCCGCGTTAAATAAGCGTGTTACGACTTATTGCAAAATGTCAAGCCTTAATCTACTTATTGCGAAATAAATTTTGCGCGCTATGATCTGTTTGAATTTAGAGTTAACTGTTTAGAATCCTTAATCTGCACGGAATGTCCCCTCCTTCTGCACGCGCTCATAGATCTTGGCGAATTCCACTGAACCATCGTCTTCCCATATTTCTGACTTGATTCCCCGAATGGTCCCTTCCTCACGCCCCGTCAGCCAGCAGGGCGAAATATAGGAAGGCCCATAGAAGGTATGACCGCCTAGCGTATGCAGCACACCGACGTGTTTGGGTCTCTCTATCGGTTTATTCGCGGCGACCCGTGCCAGAGCATCCTCGTCTACCTCATACCCCAGACCCGGTCGATCTGGCACAGGGGAGGAACCTTCGATAACCGGTATCCGCTCAGTAGTAATGTCCTCATGGTACTGATCATCGAGGTTAATCGAGTGAGCGGTGTGAGTGGGCAGGACAGCGGCCATATGCAGCGCCATCGCCTTGCCGAGCGTGCCAGCCTCAAACTGGAGTATCGTCTGGATGTTCGCCTTTCCACAAGCCAATCCGGTGGCAAGCGTATCTCCAATTGTGCCACCGACCATATAGATGTCGGCGACGCCGTGGATGATTTCCTGGATGCCGCCGAGTGGTGTGCCGTGCATAATGATTGGAAGACGGGTCTGCTCTCGAAGACGACGCCAACCGTCTACATCGTTCTTCACGAGCGGGTCTTCGATATAGCCGACGATCGGGTGGTTTCGCTCCAGTTCACGAATGATGGGTAGGACTGCCGCCAAGCTACGATTGTGGTTGAAGTCATAGTGAATCTGAAAGCCTTCCGGTGCCACTTCTTCGGCGAGGCGCGTCTGCTCCATCACGTCATGGTAGGCACAGGTGTGCATTTTAAAGATGGTGTAGCCTTGTGCCGCTGCCCGACGGATTTCGTCGCGGAAGGTCTCCGGCGGTGCTGGTCGCGTCCACGCTGCTACCGAAACGGCATCCCGCACTTTTTGCCCTATCAGCTTGTAGACAGGGACTTCGAGGTATTTCCCCATCACATCGTAGAGGGCGCAACTCAAGGCGGGCCCTTGGGGCAAATGGTTATTGATGAAGTCAAACGGATCGCGGCCGATGAGCGGCTTCACCCTTGATGAATCGGGCTGTCCACCGGGACGGACGCGCTGGTCGCCGTAGCCGACTATCCCAGCGTCCGTTTCGACTTTGAAAACGGTGCGATGGTCTATGCCGTATAAATCGACCTTGCGATTGTCATATCGTTTTGCAAGGCGGGGGTAAATTGGAATAACCTCAATGTTGGTGATTTTCATGATGGATTCCTAACTACCTGAATTTTTCAGTATTAAAGTTACCCCTCCCAGAATAATGGGAGCAAGCATTTATTGAGTGGGACCCGGACATACGTTTTCGTTGCTTAGACCCCGATCAAAGCCCGGGGTCTCAACGTACAAGAATTTGTGTCCACATACTTAAAACGTATCGAAACGGATGTCCGTGCTGTTGTATGCCACGAATGTTTCACGCATCAGAGGTCACGTTTTCGGCATAACGCCGGCGGAGAGCCCTCTTGTCGAACTTCCCCACGCTGGTCTTGGGGATTTCATCGACGAATACGATCCTGTCGGGCAGCCAGAATTTGACGAACTTCGGGGCGAGATACACAATCAGTTCTTCACCGGTCACCGAACCAGCATCCGGGACCAGCACAACCGCCGCTATCGGACGCTCACCCCACTGCGCATCGGGAATGGCGATCACCGCCGCTTCCATCACCGTGCGGTGAGCCATCAGGGCGTTTTCGAGCGCAATGCTCGAAATCCATTCCCCACCGCTCTTGACCAAATCTTTGGTGCGGTCGGTGATTTGCATGTAACCATCTTCGCTGATTGTCGCTACATCGCCTGTGCGGAACCAGCCATCAGCCGTGAAATGCGCTGAGCTGTGGTCAATCTTATAATAGGCTTTGGCAATCCACGAACCTCGCACTTGTACCTCGCCCATCGTGGTGCCATCCCAGGGTAGTTCTTCGCCCATCTCGTCCATGATACGCATCTCGACGCCCGCAAGCGGGTGGCCTTGCCTCGCCTTGACATCCCATTGCTCCTGTGCTGGTATGGTGTGATGGTGGCTTTGCAGCTTTGAAATGGCTCCCACAGGCGAAGTTTCGGTCATGCCCCAACCTTGCATCACATTGACGCCCAACGCTTTCTCGTAGGCTTCGACCAGGGCATACGGCATCGCTGCTCCCCCGACCATCAGGGCACGTATGTGTGAAATATCTCGCGGATTTGCCTTTAACTCGTGATACAGGCCTGTCCAGAGCGTTGGCACCCCGGCAGGCACCGTGATCTTTTTCTCGGCGATCATCTCCGCCAGTGCTGGTGGCTTCAAATGCGGCCCCGGCAGAACCATATCACAGCCAGCAAACGTGCAGGCGTAAGGCAAGCCCCAGGCCATGGCGTGGAACATCGGTACAACGGGGAGGACTACATCCTGCTCTGTCAGTCCGAGTGCATTCGCCTGATTGATGCCCATTGTGTGCATATACACGGAGCGGTGGCTATAAAGAACGCCCTTCGGGTCTCCGGTGGTGCCGCTAGTGTAACACAGACCCATTGCCGCCTTTTCGTCGGTGACTGCCCATTCATAATCGTCACCAACTTCAGCCATCAGATCTTCATAAAAGGAGACGTTGGGCAGTTTCGCCTCGAGTTTCTCATCTGCGTTGAACAGGACGTAGTGCTGCACACAGTCGATTTTATCCGCAACCGGCTCGAACAGGGGCAGGATAGTCGCGTCGATAAACACAACTTTATCTTCGGCGTGATTCACCATATAGGCGAGTTGTTCAGGGAATAGACGGATATTCAGGGTATGACAGATGGCGCCGCTGCATGGAATCGCGTAATACAACTCAAGGTGTTGATAATTATTCCACGCGAAAGTTCCCACCCGGTTGCTTGACTTGACGCCTAAGTTGTTCAGCACATTTGCCAGCCGCTTGACGCGGGCGTAAAGATTAGCATACGTGTACTGATGCATTGAGCCATCCGGCAGCTTGGTAGCGATTTGCTTGCGGGGATACATTCGATTGGCATGTTCCAAAATCCGATCTATCGTGAGAGGATAATCCATCATCAAGCCTTGCATACATTCTCCTTGCTCGGATGAACAAGCTGACAGTGCTCGTCCGAAGAATCGAACGTGTTTTACTTCCTCAGTTCTTTGGCGCGAAGCATAGGGCTTTCCAGGACTTCCAAGTTCACCAGCGATTCGGGCATCTGTCCTGTCAAGACCCTTGCAACCTCCGACGCCGCAGTGACCTCAAGGTCGTAGACCGATTCTTCAGACAGAAACGCGGCGTGCGGTGTCAGGATAATGTTTTCCAAATCGAGCAACGGTTCATCAGCGATCGGGGGTTCTTCGGGCAGCACATCCAGGCCTGCGCCGGTAATGCAACCTTCGGTCAGCGCTTTGTGGAGGGCAACCGTGTCGATGATGCCGCCCCGTGCTGTGTTGATGACGTAAGCGGTGGACTTCATCTGACGGAATTCGTTTTCACCGAGCATTTTGTCTGTTTCGGAAGTCAGCGGCGCATGGATGGTGATGAAATCGGATTGCGTCAGGAGTTCGGGGAACTCAATCTGCTTCACCCCGTGCACCTGGAATGTCTCTGGAGAAATGTACGGATCGTAAGCAATGACTTCGAGCCCGAAGGCTTTGGCTTTGGGCGCAACTGCTTTCCCAGTCTTGCCTAACCCAATGATGCCTAACGTTTGCCCACGGACTCGACGCATCGGTGGACCAGCGTCTCGGTCCCAGTTTTTGATATGCCGGTTGAGCGTGGTGATTTTCCGAGCACACGCCAGTACCAGCCCCATGGCGTGATCAGCGACCTCATCGGTGCAGTACGCAGGGACGTTGGTGACAACAATTCCCAACGTCGTCGCCGTTTCGAGATCGATGTTATCCAACCCAATTCCACATCGACTGATGATTTTGCAGCCCTGGGCAGCCTTAATGACCACCGTTGTGACTTGTGCCCAGGTAGTGAGAATCCCATCGACCTGCTGGGCTAAGGCGACCAGTTCTTCCGCTTTTCCTGTTTCGGCGACAATCAATTCCGCGTCTACCTCTGCCAATACTTTTCGCTCCGGTTCGACAGAGGGCCATGCGTAATCGGTTATCAAAACTTTGTATTTGGAAGACATCGCTAATTTCCTTTCTGTGTGCTGTATCACGATTGAATATGTCCAAGTTTGTGGCACCTGAAAAAGGATGAGGCAGATTGGCTGTAAGTATGATACAATAGTTCAGCAGAATTTCGCAATCGGATGAGAGGTGAAAACCATGAAACGAAAAAAATCGAAGCACCCTCCGCATACACATCCACTAGGTTCTGTTGACATTTGAGTATAAGGTTGTGGCATAATAGAAGAATGACGCCAATAACCTTACCTGATGAACAATGGAATAAGATATACCGGTTTCTTCTAAGCTGTCTCACCATCTATGTTGGCGACGAAGCTGCTACACGCCGCTTCGTCGAAGCGGTTCTGTGGGTGACTCGTAGTGGGGCTCAATGGAGACTTCTACCAGACACCTATGGCAAATGGAACACCCGCTACAAGCGGTTTGCTCGATGGTGCGACAAAGGTATCTTCACACAGATGCACCCCCACTTCGCCTCTGACCCCGATATCGAGTCGCTTATTGTTGACAGTACCATCTGCCGCGCTCACCCGTGTGCGGCGGGCGCCTTAAAAAGCTGGCGCCTTAAAAAAAAGGGTGGCACTGAAAACCAAGCATTAGGTCGGTCTCGGGGCGGTTTCAGTACAAAAATTCACATCACAGTTGACGGACTAGGCAATCCCCTAAGAATTCATCTGACCCCCGGTCAGAGACATGACATAACTGAGGCGGAAGGGTTGATAATCGGATATAACAGTGAATATGTGATTGGAGACAAGGGGTACGATTCAGACGCTTTTATCGCGGTTATTGAGGCGAATGGAGCGATTGCGGTGATACCGCCCAAAAGTCATCGTGTTGACCAAAGAACGTATGACAAACACTTAATACAAAGAGAGGCATCTACAAAGAGAGACATCGGATTGAATGTTTCATCAACAAGATAAAATGGTATCGTCGTATCTTCTCTCGGTTTGAGAAGCTAGCTGTCCGTTATTTTGGATTTCTCAGCTTTGTCTCCACTCTTATATGGCTCCCTTGAAATGTCAACAGAACCTAGTCTTTAAGCCGGGCAGCTATAGTGAGTACCTACACGAGCGTCCGGAAATTGTCGATGAAGATTTGAGAAAAATGGGACTCAACCCTGATGAGATCGATCAGCTTTTAATGGAGGGTTGAACAATTGAGATTAATCTAAATAACTTCAAAAATGCGACGTTTAAGAAAATCAAAAAAATACATGAGGTGAGGAAACATCGGCATAGACAGTCTCAGGTACGGATTCACGACAACCCTTCCTTAAACTAGCCGTAAATCTCCAACAGCAACTCTCGGGCTTCCTCCTTTTTGCCCTGCCCCTGCTACAGCCGACTCAAACTCATTGTTTCCCGCAACTCCCCCGACTTTACCTGCTGGCGTCGGGCAACCTCAAGGGTTTTGTGAAAACACGCATCCGCTTCAGCTTCATCTCTACCCAGCACCAGCAATAACTCCCCCTTGAGCTGGTGTATCTCTGCTTCCCACACACGTTCTCCAGTTTTCTCCACCACAGCCTGCGCTTCAGCCAGTACATTCAGTCCGGATTCGGTCTGTTCCACTTTCCGATACGCTTCAGCCAGCAGGGTCAGAAAATACGCACTAAACACCTCCACCCCCGTCGCCTGCCAGGCAGCAAGGCCCTTACGGAGAAGATCTATCCCCGCTTCTGCCTGTCCCTGTTTGGTCAGCACCCAGCCTTTCATGGGAGTTCCCCATGCTGCCCAAAGTGCAATCCCTTGCTCAGTCGAGAGGGTAATGGCTGCCTCTGCTTTCTCTTGGGCTGCGTCCAGCTCCCGGCGGAATTGGTGGGATATGGCAGCAAAACTCAAGGCATTTTGGGCATTGCATTGACAAAACTTCCTTGACCAGGTTGAGATGGCTATATCAGATCGCACAGCGCATCACAGAAAGCTTTCCACGAAAGTTCTCCGCCGTTTTCATACAATCGTTTTATTATACGCATTTGCAGCGTGATGTCAATCAGGAAATGCAGGGAACAGAAATTTTAACCCATTTGTATCACGGTGACATAGCGCGTTCAAGATGGCGTTCCCACGCCGGGCGTCAGAACGAGCTAATTAGAAGGCAATGATGTGAATCTAACCCGTATTATCCATGCGCTTCCCAACGCGCACCCAATAAACAAAGCACCAACATTAAGCGGGTGCTTTGTTTGTGTGTTGTAGCGCCCAAAGTGGTTATCATCTTATGCTGATTTGCGCTTATAGTTTCCTATCATGGTGCGGTAATTGGGTTGACGCACGTGGAGGTTCGTGTGAGATTAAGCCTGAATCGGCATTATGTGACGGTCAAGATGATAGTTGAAATGTTGGGACCTGAACCGTCCGGGTTTGTCCATTCGATCACGAGCGTTACCGTTTGACCAGGGGTTAAGCTGGTTGCCGTCCATGTTGCCCTGTTGCCTTGTACCACGGCTGTCGTGCAATCCCATTACTTAAATCGCCATTATTGAAGGGAACGATTATAGTCACAGTCAGCGGTGAGGCATCAAAGATTAACGTGAGCGTACCGTCGTCGGCAATCGCTCATGTTAAGAAATCGTGCAAAGAAACCGAGTTTTTCGGAAAAACTCGGTTTCTCCGGGGCGCTTTGCACCTTCTTTTGACATGAGCCACGGCAGTCTCACCTCCGTGCTGGGAATGGAACCTATGAAGCCTACTCCCGGAGCATGATTATTGTCATTGTTATCACTATTATCATTGTCATCGTCGTCATCATCAGTGCAGCCAATCATGAAAATGACAAGCATAACAACCATCACCAAAGCGAAAGCTCTCAATAGCCTGTGCGTTTCTTCTAATCCTCCTCACCATATTTGCCTGTGAGATGTGTTAAAATTCCGGACTCGTTAAATCCTCTTTTGAATACTTCACAAGCAAATCACTGTCAATCAGCTTGAGCTGGCCGTTGTTTTGGTCCGTCAACTGGACGAGTAACTCGGCGCCACGTGAATGTTTGAGATCTATTTCGAGCCCGACAACATAAATGCTTGCGTGATTCACATTTTTCTTGCTGACGGATTCAAGGATCTTCCCGGTACTGTCTTCAATGTTGTCGTATTTATTCTGTTTCGTTGGGAGACCGTCGGTAACCAATACAATAATCGATGAATTCATCTCAAGGGCTTTCTCAAGCGCTCCGAGGATATTCGTGCCCTGGTTATTCGCAATCCGCTCAGGAGTGAATCGATCCAGGTACTTCGACGCTGCTTCGATATTGCCCATTTCCGCCGGCGCCATTTTGCGATTCCATAGTTTGGCTTCCGCGGAGAAGGTGACAATGTTGAAATAATCGTCATCGCCGAGCATGAGCATTGAATCTCTGGTGGATTGGATTGCCAATTCGAGCTTTCTTAGCCCTATGGCTTGCATACTTGCCGAGATATCGAGACAGTAGACAACGTATTGGGGGCCCTCGAATTCATTGATGAATTTGATAATATCTAATTTATCAGCAATGCCTGGATTTCCTCCTCCATCAATTAGCCTATCTTTCGAGTTGCCCAATGAATCAACAAGGGACAAACCGCTGCGACGTCCCCGCACGCGCGCACGTCCAGTCACTTTGCCTTGACCATCGGTGCGCCCCGGACGCGAAACAAGTGGTTCAAGATTTGACCTTTCAGATTCCCGCAAGTTAGCATCCGTCATCAAATCAGGAATATTCTCACTGAGTGCTGCGTCATTCATTTCGAGGTTCTCGTGCAGGATTCGTTCACTGAGGCGTACAACTTCTGTCATTTTGTGGGGCGACAATTCGACGAATTTCTTTTTCGCTTTACGAGCCAGATCTTCGTCCGGTCTGTGAATTCTCATCTTTAGCGGCGGCTTGGTTTTGAGCTTTTGGAGTGGCGGCCTGGGTGGCTCTTTGACCCACTCAACCTTGATGTTATCTGTATCTTTGACAACTCCTCCCTTGTAGGGTATAAAGAGGAAGACGATTGCAACGATAAGATGCAAAATTAAAGCGAACAGAATAGCAGATCTGTGTCGAATTTTCCTGAGTTCTATGTAATCTTGCCGGGTCATTTATGGGAGCCTCCTGTTTGCATGATACTCAGTACTCTGCAAATACTCCTGTTGGATTGCCAAATCCAACGGATTTGATGGGGAGGGGGCGCCTGGACTTTGTCAAGTCTAGACAACCCCTCTTAATCGAGCGGTTTGAGAACGACTGATATTCAGTTTTGTGTATCGCATGATACATGAGTTCAAGGGTTCATTAGTTCAGAACCGGCCCCGAGTCATCGAGAAGTTCAATAAACGCATGGACCCATTTTCTTGATTCCCTCATTTGGGGAAGATTAGATCTGGATCCGTTCCCACCGACCACTACGAAAACGCAGAAAATAGGTTGTTCCAGCCAAAACGATATAGACCGTTGCGCCGCACCACGCGCCAGCCACTCCATACCCTAACCAGCTTCCCAAACCGTAGGCGAGAGGAAGAAACAGCAGCCAAGCATAGCCGATGCCAACCCACATTGTGAAAAAGGTATCGCTGGCCCCTTTGAGCGCCCCCACCGCACAGATTCCGAATCCGTCTGAGAGTTGAAAAAGCGCTGCGAAAAACAGGATGCGCGTCCCCAGTCGAACAACCTCCGGATTCAGTGTAATCAGCGAAAGAAGAAATTCCGGCACTATAAAAAACGCAATGGCGACCAAAAAGGTATAAACAACTCCCAATTTTATCGTCGTGTAGCCACTCTTGCGGGCGTAATGCAGTTGACCGGATCCGATATATTGTCCGACCAATGTCGTTGCTGCCAGGGAAAAACCGTGCAAAGGCATAAACGATGTAGAAATCAAAGCAATCGCTGCGTTATTCGCTGCAAGTGCGACATCGCCCATCCGCCCGATTAGGGCTGCAAACACCGTAAAGCTACCCATATCCATAAAAAACTGCAAGCCCATCGGTAGACCGATTCGCAGGATACGGCGAATGTCGCGGAAATCAATCTGGAAATGCGATCGGGTCTGGAATGCCTGGTTAGCGCTCCGTGAAAGGAAAATGGCAAGATAGCTAACTGCCGCGACGATGCCCCCAATCAGTGTCGCGATGGCGGCGCCAGTCACCTCAAGCCGAGGGAAGCCAAGTTTTCCAAAAATCAGCAGATAGTCGAAAATGATATTGATTAGATTTGCGGCGAGCTCGATTCGCATCGGGGTTTTGGTATCGCCGATGCCACGCAGAAAACTGCCCACCCCAAAGGAGATGAAGAGGTTGATTCCGCCGTATAACCGAATCTGTGTATAGATGACCCCCAAACGCTGAACTTCCGCTGATGGTTTCATCAGGGCAAATAAACCGTCTGTGAATCGGCTAATCAGCATAACTACGAGGTATAATCCAAGCGCTAGGTAAAGCCCTTGCCACGCTGCAACGGCGATACCGTGCCCATCCCCCACTCCATAGCGTTGTGCGACGAAGGTGTTGATGCTTGTCAGCAATCCGTTAAAAAAGGAGAACAGCGTTCACGTCAATACCCCAGCCAATCCGATAGCTGCCAATTCGGTCGCGCCCAACCGTCCGACCATCGCTGTATCCACAAACATCATCGTTGTATGCGACGCCATCGTGATGACGACAGGATACGCTAACAGCCAGACCTCACGATAGCCACCGGGGACGGTTGTGTCTTCCTTTTTGCTTGGAATTTCTCCGTATTGTTGCAATCACATCTCCTTGATTGAATCACCTCTTATCGCACCGGTTTCGACGAAATCTGCGTCTCACTTGTTTACCGCCTCCTAGCTTGCCTCCACTTTTTTCAAACAAGCGAATCCACCCTTCCCCTTTGGGTGTCAATTTGTAGTAAGTGTGGTTGCGGTGTTTGATCCATTTGCTTTTGACAATATTCTTGCGATACTGGATTATCCGCTTTTCAACACGCTCCAAGCCACTCAATTCCCTCAATTTCCGATGGCGTTTGTGTATCTCCTCAAGCGAGATGCCAAGTGTTTCTGAGACAATGATCGAATAGTCTAGCCCAAACTCTTGGTGGTGCTTTAGAATCAAGTAATCCGTTTCAGCCAGTTGATCGAACGTCGGATCTTTCTCTTCCGGATCAGATTGTTCCTCCGTTGTTTGGAGCTCCTGCCAAGCCACATCAAGAAGCCGTTCAACCCGCAGGTGTTGGGCGGAAGCACAATTGGATCTGTGGACGGCAATTGTGCCATCTTCCTTAAAGTAACCGATGATGTTATCCCCAACCTGTGGTGAACAGCATTTGGCAAGTTTGTAGGTGAGTTCTTGAGGCATCATTTTTCATCACATTTCACTGCCGGTAACGTTCAATCGCAAAAAAGAAACCCTTTTGGGGTAAAGCAAGCGCCAATTGATTCATGGTATCATGTTCCTTGATGCAATTGTGAATTGTGTCGTGCGTCCTATCTGTGCAGGAAACCCTTTACGTTTCACGTTTCATGTCTTAATCGCGCCACAGTAGGCACAGGCAGGAAGTTGCGCAGTGCCGACGAATGTCTCTGTTTCAGGCTCCAGATAGCTCTCATGATTGGTAACGCAGTTGGGGTTGTCACAGGGGCGTCGATCAAACACAATCTCCCTTGTGGGCGGCTGCGTTAAAACCAACTGTTCAAGCCCCAACAAACTCGCGACCAACGCCATCCGAATGGGGACGCCGTTCGCCGATTGTTCAAAATACGCCGCACGCGCATCTTCATCTAGTTCATAAGCTAACTCGTTGACACGTGGTAGTGGATGCATGATCATCGCGTCAGGTTTAGCATCCTCCATCACCGTAGCGTTCACCAGATAGCTTCCTCGCGCCGCTTCCGGATCGACTTCCGGCGGCAAACGTTCCTCCTGAAGCCGATTCACATAGATGACATCGAGTTCACCGATTACGTCGCCAAGTTGATTCACTTCGATCGGTTCTTGACCATACAGGTGTTTCAATCGAACAAGGGTCCATTTGGGCATCTGAAAACCATCAGGTGCAATATGAACTAATTTGCCGCCAAACCGTGCGACGCCGAGCGCAAGCGAATGGGCAGACCGACTGTATCGCAGGTCGCCGCAGATACCGACTGTTATGCCCTCTACCCGCCCTTTCCGCTGGATGATCGTGTAGAGATCTGTGAGCGTCTGTGTGGGGTGGCTATGGCTGCCATCGCCACCGTTGATAACGGGAACTTTGGAGTAGCGAGCCATGACACGCGCTGCGCCTGCCCAACCGTGACGGAGGACAATGAGATCTGCGTAGTTGGTGACCATGCGGGCGGTGTCGGCAATGGTTTCGCCCTTTGCCACAGAAGCCGCGTGGGGGTCTGCGAAGCCGAGGGCGCGTCCATCAAGCCGTCCCATCGCACTTTCAAATGAAAGGCGTGTCCGCGTGCTCGGTTCGTAAAACAGCGTTGCTAACAGTTTGCCTTTGCAGAAACCTGACCATGTGGCAAGCTGCGTCCGCATCTGATCTGCGAGCCGAAAAACCTGTTCGATTTCAAAGTTTGATAAATCATCAAGTGTTATGAGATGTCTCATAGGCAGTCCTCACTGATGATATTGAATCGGTTTATAGGTTAGTAGAATAACTCAAGTTGCCAGGTATTGAAAATCCATCGGTTTTCCGTTAAAGTTGAAGTGTTCTATCTTTCGCTCCAGAAGAGCGATATGTCTATAGAACGCCAATGCAGCCAATCCCCGCGCTCCAGAGGAGCGATATGTGTATAGCAAGGCATGTCTAACCCAAATCTCTAAAGCCCCAGCGGGGCGACAGGTGTAATGCAGGGATGTGCCAGAATCGATTATAGTGCATCCCTGAAATATGGGTTACTGTTGCTTAACGTACTGCAAAGGGTATTTATTGAGGGACTTGATAATCTCCTTGTTTAGGTCATCGCTTGTCCATGAAAATCCGAATCTCCGGGCAACATCATCAGCTCTCCAATGCCAGACATAACCAATTTCCCCTATTTTAGGGGGAATACGTATTACAAACCCATTACCCTCATTATATTCTACAACGTCTGTAAATTTACGTCCACATACCTTGATTCTGAAGGAATCGTCTCGCATCCTTATAAGAATATCCCTAATTTCTTCTTCGCCGAACCGATTAAACTGTTTATCAAACCTTTCGCTGGATATCGGATTATCGTTATAAAATATTGAAACAGTTTCATCCTCGTACATCTTCCGAATTTTCTTAATCAAACTACGTTGAATTGTATTTGCAACTTGTATATCATAATCTACGCCAGCAGCATATTTGGATTCAGAAATTCTATAGAGTTTAGGGCGGGCATCCTCACCATTTTCTTTCCACCAGCTATTAGAGGTTTCGTTGGAACCAGCATATAGTGCATGTGTTCTGATTACCTCATACAATCTAGCATTGATACGATGTTTCTGGTTATCCCAATCCTTATGGTTGACGCAAAATCTCTCGCCTTCAAATCCATCATATCCCTCGTAGCTGACCGATACAATATCGCCCACCTCAACCCATCTTAGTTGTTCTTGAGGTATGCCATCTATATATTCTGACCATTTAGCGTTAACATCTAGTTTGACATTACATTTGAATCCGTATTCATTTGTGCTGTCAATCCCTTCTAACTCAATGGTGTGCACTTTGTGTATACTTGGATACTTTTCATCTCTCTCATTATCATGAATAATGTATACAACAGTCCCGGTAATGATAATGTTATTATTTTTATGAGGGGTGTGCATAGTAGTTCATTGGAAAACAGCCGCCATATGAGAGATATTGCGAGCAGGTAACTTCCATATGGCATTGGCAATCATAGCCACTTGCACTGATAACACCCCGATAGCTAAACAACAGCGTACATTGAAAAACCCCTTGACCGGTAACTGCTTCTGTTGAGGAGTGGTGCCTATCACTTTAGCAATCAAGTCAAACAACGGTTCAACCGAACTGCGACGTTTGCTTAAACAGAGACGCTGCTTGGGTTGGTTGATAAATCGATGATACGCCTTGGCAAACCGTCCCTTTGTCCATCTAAGTGCCGGGGTAATCAAAGCGACTTGTGCCTTCGCCCAACGACGGATACGGTCTGCTTGGGTATAGGCATCATCGGCAGTGAGTGTCTGCGGTGAAAGTTGTGTCAGAATCTCAGACGCTTTAGCATCTATCGCCCAACTTTCGGAGACCGACGCACGGTGCACAGTTATCAGTGTTGGGAACGCACCTTGTGTGCAGATAATGTGAAGTCCGTAGCCATAGACCCAGCCATGATAACCACTCTTGCTCCACGTGGCATCGGTGTCGAGGTTGCGTAGATGTTTAGGTACTTTTCCTGCTTTGCGGTCAGTTTGATGCCAGACGGGTCCTCGTGCCTTAAATAAACTTTTGTCGGCTACCAGATGAGCCAAGTTGAATTGTTGGGACAAGTCAGTGGCATACTGACCGATAAACAATACAAATGCCTCTATCACTTCATATAATGCCTTATAGCGACGTGCAATCGTGGTTCGATGAGGGGGCTGTTGCCACCCCAGCATTTGTAACACTTCTGGGTGATTGATTAGCCACCGCCATTGCGTTTTGAAGCCATAGATGCCGTGAAACTGCATCAACATGAAGAAAATGATAAACGAGGTGGTTGAATATGTCAATGGTTTTGCGTGTGTGACACCTGGTTTGTCAATACGGTGTTGCATAAACTGCTCAAAGAGTTGCATAATAAGAGTGACATAATCAGCCAACATTGGTCTTTGTACCATATTGGGGCTCCTTTTGCTATGATAACAATAGGAAACCCTTTTGGCTTGATTATGTCAACTATATTTATGCACACCCCTCACTTAACTGAGGGGTGCTCATAAGTAGACTTGAGTCAGGATAACGGTTATAATCTAATCTAACGTGCAAGAAAGAGAGGATTATAACATGGGTTATCCTGACAGTACGTATTATATCACATTTTTGTTTGAACAACTTGACCATTTCAACGCTTCCAGCCATGCACCGCCACCTGAGAGCCATGGACGTCCGAAATCGTATACAGACGACTGCTTGATTGTCCTTTTTGCCATCTTAACGCTCAAAGGCCTCCATCGCTTTAAGGCACAACACAGATGGCTCAAGCTACACCCGCAGTGGCTGTGTCGTCTTAAACTGGCATGTGTTCCGTCTCGGGCAACCCTTTGCCGACGCTACAAACAACTCGCTTGCCAGCTAGAGGCGTTCATCGGGTATCTCGGTGATGTGGGAATGACTTTGATACCTGACTCACCTCCAGAGGTGGTTTACCAAGACAAAAGTCTGTTTAAGGCAAAAGGAAGCGTCTGGCATCAGAAGGATAGAAATGCCAATCGCATCCCAACTGGCATCCGTGCCATTGACACAGACGCTAGTTGGTCAAAGAGTCACTATCACGGTTGGGTTTACGGCTATGGGCTTCATCTGACCGTCTCTATAGAGGGATTGCCTCGTATGAGTGCCATTGACACCGCGTGTGTGAGTGAAAAAGCCGTCCTTGACCGACAACTCGACACACTGCTTGAACAGAACATCGGGTATTTAGTCGCTGATGCCGGCTATACCGACTTGAAACGTACCCAACACTTGGCGAACCAGGGACTGTTGCTAATCACTCCCGTCAGAGGCGCAAAGAGTCAGCGGGCACGGCGTTATGTTGAAGCGGTGAATCAATCGGCGCAGTTGCAGACCTATCAACACAAGCGCAAGGTTGCTATTGAACCTATCTTTGGATTGTTGAGCCAATTACTATCGACCCATACCAATCATAAGCAATTGCCGGTGAGTCGAAAAGCGAATGTCTCTACCTTTTTGATGCTGGGGGTGGTTTTACTGCAACTGGCTATGTTAGTCAATTCTATTTGGGGAAGACCCCTGAGAAATGTAACACATCTGATTACACTCTTTCGATAAGGGGACTTATGCACACCCCTCATTTTTATGGAATGATTTATATTTTTCATATAAATCATTCCAATCTTTATCATTCCATAAGGGTGCCCGATGTCCCAAAAATGGCTCCCATTTTCGAGAGTACTCCTCTGCTGACATAGCTACTGTCCCTATTAGGGCAGAGTACGCTGAAGGTACTAAACAGATGATAGTTAACACCAAGAATATCAACAAGGATCTCATTATTTCAATCCCATTCCTTATACGCAGGGTGGCCTGTAGGAGGCTGTTCCTTCAGTTATTTCAATACCCTTTACGTTTCCAGACTGCCCATCAATTCTGCGATTGAACACATCCCATGCCGCTCGAGATATTCTTCGATACCATCAACTACATCCAAGGAGGCGCGTGGATTGATGAAATTTGCCGTCCCGACTGCAACGGCGGCTGCTCCCGCGATGCAAAACTCAATAGCGTCATCGCTGGTCATGATGCCGCCCATGCCGATAATTGGAATGCTGACAGCATTGTAGACCTGCCAGACCATACGCAGTGCGATTGGCTTAATTGCGGGTCCCGACAGTCCTCCCGTAACGTTGGCGAGCTGCGGACGATGGGTGTTGATGTCAATTGCCATTCCAAGAGCGGTATTGATTACGGAAAGCCCATCGGCACCGGCACCCTCTGCAGCGCGGGCAATAACGGTAATATCTGTGACATTTGGTGAGAGTTTGACAAGGAGCGGTAGAGTTGTCTTCTCCCTAACGCCTTTAACGAGTTCATCAGTCAACTTTGGGTTAACACCAAAACTCATCCCACCACAATGCAGGTTTGGGCAGGAGATGTTGAGTTCGATTGCCGCAACCCCATCGGCAGCGTCCAACTTCTCCGTGACCTCCAAATATTCTTCCACCTGCTCGCCGCAGATGTTCACAATTACGGGTACATCAAAGTTGCGGAGGTAAGGCAGCTTTTTATCGATGAACCCATCCACGCCAACGTTTTGCAACCCGATTGCGTTGAGCATCCCCGACGGCGTCTCAAAGATTCGTGGCATCGAATTTCCCGCCCACGGCACACTTGTGATACCTTTGACAACGATCGCGCCAAGCTGATTCAGGTCAATGAAGTCCACGTACTCGCTGCCGTAGCCAAAAGTCCCCGATGCCGTCATGACAGGGTTTTTCATCTGGATACCGGCGACCTCAACTTCAAGCGAAGGGTGAATGCCACTCATTTTTTCTTCCTCACTCCGTATACAACGCGTCCGTTTTTGCCGCCATAATGAAGTCGTTCCGATGCAGCCCTCTGATTTTGTGCGTCCACCATGTGACAGTCACTCTACCCCATTCGGTCAAGAGCGCGGGATGGTGGCCTTCCTCTTCCGCCAACTCTCCCACACGATTTGTGAATGCCAATGCCTGTGCAAAACCATCAAACCGGAAAAGACGTTCCAGCCGCTTGATCTCATCACGCTCAATCAGTTCCCAGTCGGAAACTTGCGGGTGATATTCCGCAATCTCTGTGTCAGTAACCTTCGGTGCGTCCCGACGACAGGCAACGCATTTCATTACTGTTAATGCTTCCATTGTTGATCTCCTTCAAAGCATATACGTTTTGCGCATTACGTTTTACCAAACAATATCTCCAGCATTAAACACGGGCCCCTCCGTACAAACCCGCTGATACTCAAATCCACCTCCCGGTGTGTGCACCTTGCAGACGCAACCGAGACAGACCCCCATCGCACACCCCATCCGATTCTCCATCGCCAATTGCGTGGGGATGCGATAATCCAGCGCAATCTTCGTCACGGCGCGCAGCATGCCGGTGGGACCACAGGCGTAGATAACCGGATTGTGCAGTTCGTAAGTCCCGCTTCGCGGAATTCTCGGTGAAACCGGGACCCGTAGCTGTTCCAGAATTTGCGTGAGAACCTCTGTAACAAATCCGTGATGCCCAACGCTGCCGTCATCGGTGGCAATGTACGTTTCAACGCCGATTTCCTTCAAATCGCTCACACTCAACAAGCGTGCACGATTCATCGATCCGACTAAGCCGAGTGTGCGTACGCCTGCATGTCGTAACGCAGTGGCAAGTAGCATCAGCGATGCAATTCCTGCCCCACCGCCAACGATAATTGCGGGATCTAGATCTGATGAAATGTCGAAGGTATTACCAAGTGGCCCAAGCACACGAAGCTGATCGCCGGTCTGTAGATGCGACAGCACCGCTGTCCCTTCTCCGATGATCTGATAGAGCATAGTGATCTGATCATCGTCAACAGTGTAGACTGTGAATGGGCGACGCAAGAGCAGTCCATTTCCTTGTGAAATCAGAAGGTGGATGAACTGACCGGGCAGTGCGCTTGCGGCAATCTCTGGGCACGTGCAACGCAACAGATAGTGCCCCTGGGCAACCTGTTCGTTGGAGATGATTTGTGTGAAAAGGTCGAACTTCGTAGGGGAGGAGATATAAATTTGCATACGCTATTATTCTGTAGAAGTAGCCAACGCGCTACCGCCAGGCCTGTGTATTCATCGACCAGGAAGCGCATTTATGTTACCTCTACTGCTAACGGCATAAAGGCAGTGTCTTCCAGGGATTTGGAGGCATATAGCAAACGCGTCTGAATGTCTTCCTTAGGACTTATGCAACCGATGTACAGAACCTGCGATTTCACGGTATCCTGAATCCGAGACAAGGTGCACAGGAGGTTGAGGGCATAATCAGACGGTTCAATTGCGTAAGTCCTGTATGATTAACCTACGCCATTTACTAGCGTGAAAAGTTTCAACTGGTTCTACTAACCCAAGTTGCTAGTAATTGAAAATCCATGGGTTTTCCGTTAAAGTAGAGGTAATCCAAACCATAATACCTCAAAGGAGAAACCCATGGACATACAAATTGCAACCATTTTCTATCTCTGTGACAAGCTCTTAGAAGCACTCAACTCAAAACCACACCCACAAACGCAGATGTCTGATGCCGAAGTCATGACCACCGGCATCGTCGCTGCGTTGTTCTTCGGGGCAAACTTGCAAACCACTTGTGACTTTCTAAAGACTCATGGCTATATACCCAAGATGCTTTCAAAAAGTCGATTAAACCGATGTTCACCACATTGTTCAAAATCTTGGGACGAAGCTATGTGCAACTTAATCAACAGAAAATCTATGCACTGGATACCATACCAATTGCTGTTTGTTCCGCATTCGTCGGTCAAAAATCTACACCGATAAGGCATATCGAGGCTATCAAGCGTCCAAACGTCGGTATTTCTATGGCTTGAAAGTTCATCTGCTAGTGACTGCGAGTCGACACCCTGTTGAATTTTTTGTGACCCCAGCCAGTACAGGGGACGTTGAAGGGTTACAGTGGTTTGACTTCGACTTGCCACCGGGCTATGGTGACAAAGCATACAATAATTATGAGATAGAAGATATTGTTACATCGGTCGGAGTCGAATTAAAGCCAGTACGCAAGAAGAATTCCAAGCGGCTGTATCCACCATGGGAGACCTACTTGGCTAATTACCATCGTAAGTCTGTTGAGATGGCTGGCAGTTTGATTAACAAACTGCTTCCACGTTCAATCCATGCAGTAACGCGACACGGATTTGAATTGAAAGTGGTCTTGTTTGTATTGGCTAGCAGTATCAATCAGCTCTGAGTTCACTCACATATTCGATGAATAGGTCGCAACTTGGGTTTCTACTATAAAAACTGTTGATAATTTTACCCTGTTTTGGGGGGAAACGCAACCATTTTCCCTGAAACCCGGAACGGGTGTATGGAAATTCTTTAAAAACTGTAGCCGCCTTCTGCAGATTGGCGCAGAAGAGATTGAGTTACTCGCTCCAATGTGTGACGGAAGAGTTGTCCATTTTCCTTATGGCCGTCAAATCATTCTAAATTTTTCCAATCTGGTAGGTTGTTCCTCGAAGAGCTACCGTACCGTTGTCGTTGATAAGAAATAGAACGATCAGTCAGGAATATGGATGCTGATGGTTACTCAACCCAAAGGTGAGAAAACCAGTCTCCGTCAGTTTGGCCAATATGAGGTGATTTTCCAGGTATTTGCACAAGTTTACAATTCGGCCAAAGACTAGGATCGGAATCGCGTCATAAGTGCCACCGTCACGTCGAAGGCAACCACCTGAACCCCACTAGCCAATTGTTTACTCCTACCATTTACTTCAAGGAACGTCGACCTCAATTCGGCGGCCACTACGGTTGGATTCCAGGGCTGCATCAATAATGCGGGCAACCTGCAAAGCATCGCAGCCGGATGCAGGCGAGGAGCCCCTGCCTTGAGCGGCGCGAATAAAATCACGGATGAAATGTTCGCCAGAGACGCCACCATAGGCGAGAGATTCACCCAGGGTATAGTCGAATTCGCGCTGGGGAGCGCCTGCCCAGGTATCATGGGTCGTTTCAACGTTCAGATGCGTAGCGGTTCCTGGCGAAGACCAGTAAATCCGACCGTCCTGGCCGTTGATACCGACATAAGTGTCATAACTGGGTTGATTAGGGTATTTTTCTCCGCTGAACGCCAACGTATACCCCACATGCAGAGAGCCAATAGCCCCAGACCGAAGGCGCAGAGAGAAGGTCGCAATATCTTCTACGTCAATATCCTCACCACTGCGTGTTGCAACTTCAGCTAAGACCGAAACAATCTCATCGTGAGTGATGTAGCGCATCATATCGATATAATGACAGCCCAACCAGGCAAGGATTCCGCTCCCAGCATATTCGTGACGAAATAACCAACCTCTGGGGTTGCGAAACTTCACCTGCGTGGTCAGCATCCGCATCTCGACCGACATCAGTGGCCCTAGCAACCCTTGACCCACAAGATCGCGCACCCCACGAATCAAAGGGTTGTACCGGTTTTGATAGCAAACGCCTAATTGCGTACCCATACGTTCTGCAGTTTCGACCACACGCTGTACATCTGGAGCGGTCCTGCCAATCGGTTTCTCAGCCATCAGGTGTTTGCCTGATTCCAGCACCCGCGCAAAAATATCTGGCTTCAAGTCAGTCCGCAGAGTCGCAATCACGAAGAAAATATCGTCCCGTGCTAGAATTTCATCCAGATTCGTGGTCATACCTTCAATCTTTTGTACCTCGGATTGCTGGGCAGCAGCCAGGGCTGTTTCGTTCTCGCCCCAGATGACAATACTTTCTACTTCCGGCAATTCCTGTAATGTTCCCAGATGTCCGTCAAAATGAGGATTCCCGGTGCCTAGCAAAGCTGCTTTCATTTCTGCTTCCCTTCCATTCTTCCAATTTTTGTATTAGGTTCTGTTGACATTTCAAGGGAGCCATATAAGAGTGGAGACAAAGCTGAGAAATCCAAAATAACGGACAGCTAGCTTCTCAAACCGAGAGAAGATACGACGATACCATTTTATCTTGTTAATGAAACATTCAACCCGATGTCTCTCTTTGTATTAAGTGTTTGTCATACGTTCTTTGGTCAACACGATGACTTTTTGGCGGTATCACCGCAATCGCTCCATTCGCCTCAATAACCGCGATAAAAGCGTCCGAATCGTACCCCTTGTCTCCAATCACATATTCACTGTTATATCCGATTATCAACCCTTCCGCCTCAGTTATGTGAGGGGTGTGCATAGTAGTTCATTGGAAAACAGCCGCCATATGAGAGATATTGCGAGCAGGTAACTTCCATATGGCATTGGCAATCATAGCCACTTGCACTGATAACACCCCGATAGCTAAACAACAGCGTACATTGAAAAACCCCTTGACCGGTAACTGCTTCTGTTGAGGAGTGGTGCCTATCACTTTAGCAATCAAGTCAAACAACGGTTCAACCGAACTGCGACGTTTGCTTAAACAGAGACGCTGCTTGGGTTGGTTGATAAATCGATGATACGCCTTGGCAAACCGTCCCTTTGTCCATCTAAGTGCCGGGGTAATCAAAGCGACTTGTGCCTTCGCCCAACGACGGATACGGTCTGCTTGGGTATAGGCATCATCGGCAGTGAGTGTCTGCGGTGAAAGTTGTGTCAGAATCTCAGACGCTTTAGCATCTATCGCCCAACTTTCGGAGACCGACGCACGGTGCACAGTTATCAGTGTTGGGAACGCACCTTGTGTGCAGATAATGTGAAGTCCGTAGCCATAGACCCAGCCATGATAACCACTCTTGCTCCACGTGGCATCGGTGTCGAGGTTGCGTAGATGTTTAGGTACTTTTCCTGCTTTGCGGTCAGTTTGATGCCAGACGGGTCCTCGTGCCTTAAATAAACTTTTGTCGGCTACCAGATGAGCCAAGTTGAATTGTTGGGACAAGTCAGTGGCATACTGACCGATAAACAATACAAATGCCTCTATCACTTCATATAATGCCTTATAGCGACGTGCAATCGTGGTTCGATGAGGGGGCTGTTGCCACCCCAGCATTTGTAACACTTCTGGGTGATTGATTAGCCACCGCCATTGCGTTTTGAAGCCATAGATGCCGTGAAACTGCATCAACATGAAGAAAATGATAAACGAGGTGGTTGAATATGTCAATGGTTTTGCGTGTGTGACACCTGGTTTGTCAATACGGTGTTGCATAAACTGCTCAAAGAGTTGCATAATAAGAGTGACATAATCAGCCAACATTGGTCTTTGTACCATATTGGGGCTCCTTTTGCTATGATAACAATAGGAAACCCTTTTGGCTTGATTATGTCAACTATATTTATGCACACCCCTCAGTTATGTCATGTCTCTGACCGGGGGTCAGATGAATTCTTAGGGGATTGCCTAGTCCGTCAACGGTGATGTGATTTTTTGTACTGAAACCGCCCCGAGACCGACCTAATGCTTGGTTTTCAGTGCCACCCTTTTTTTTAAGGCACCCGCCGCAGACGGGTGAGCGCGGCAGATGGTACTGTCCACAATAAGCGACTCGATATCGGGGTCAGAGGCAAAGTGGGGGTGCATCTGTGTGAAGATACCTTTGTCGCACCATCGAGCAAACCGCTTGTAGCGGGTGTTCCATTTGCCATAGGTGTCTGGTAGAAGTCTCCATTGAGCCCCACTACGAGTCACCCACAGAACCGCTTCGACGAAGCGGCGTGTAGCAGCTTCGTCGCCAACATAGATGGTGGGACAGCTTAGAAGAAACCGGTATATCTTATTCCATTGTTCATCAGGTAAGGTTATTGGCGTCATTCTTCTATTATGCCACAACCTTATACTCAAATGTCAACAGAACCTAGTTAGTCAACATGATCGACACACACGCCGCTCGGCGTGGATTGGCAAATCTACGCTACAACCGATGGATTTGGCAATCCATCGCGAGCGGTGGGTGTCTACTATCTTTTTGACCACTACTACACATTCTTCCAATTTTTCGCACTTTTCGCAAAAACTATAGTGGTCACCAAGATGGGGAATCTCCTACGTCCCTTTCACGCTCCCTTAGATCAGAACAGCAAAGGCTGAGGCTTGATGGGAAAAATCAAGCCCAATCCAATATCAGACCGGATATCTAATCTCCAACTTCTTAAATTCATCCTTGAGCTCGAAGGCTTTGCCCTCTTCCTGAATGCGCTCGCGGTCGAAGTTGTTCGCCGCTTCAACGAAGAAGTTGGTTACGACATCTTTGGCTTTGTAGTGTTTTTGGATTTGACCCAACCCATACACCGCGTCAATGTAAGCCTGCCATGACTCCAAATCGCTGTAGCCATAGCCCTTCCCGACGCGATCTCCGTCAAAATAGATTGTGCCTAACTCAAGCATGGAATCCAGAGCCAGTTGAGGAGTCATCTGCTCCCGGAGCGCGGGAAATTGGGAATAGGTAATCTGGGCAGCCGCACGGGGATTCGCTCGTGTGAATTCAAAAGCCATGCAGTTTGCCTTGAAGAAGCGTTTCCAGATGTCGATACGAGCTTCGTCTTGCAAGTCTTCACGCCGAATGGCGTATCCGTTGGAGGGATGATTTGAGAAATCCTTCCCCACAAGGAACTTCAGTTTTAAGCCCAAAGCCAGCCATTGTGCTGCCAGACCACGCCATGCCAATCCGGCATCCGCCCGTCCTAGCGCGACCGCCTGTCCCCACTGGGGCCCCGCGTTAAGATAGGTGACGCGTTCCGGATCGATTCCTGCTTCGACCAGGATGGGGTCTACAATGACACGCCACCCTTCGGAACCCAGCGCGATGGTCTTTCCCTCCAAATCCTGGACACTGGTGATTGGACTATCTACGGGCAAGGCGAAGTCAAAGACTTGCTTCATTACCATCTCCCAGACCAAAATGACCGGGATACCGGCATCAATACTCGACAGCAAGACCCCTGGCGATGGAAAGCCTATATCTGCCTGCTTTTCACCCACTAGCTTCGTCACTGCGAGAGCCTCCGTTGGACCGGGCTGTAGCTCGACCTCCAGGTTCACCTCCTTGAAATGCCCCATTTTTTCAGCCACCCAGAGATTGAAATCGTCCATGACTTCCAGGGTCCCTCGGGGCGATACCCAGATTACCTTGTCTGATCCTGCTGCCCGAAGTGGGGTTGCAGACATACAAAGAGACGTGCCAAGGGCTGCTGTATACCCAAGGAATTGACGACGGGTCAACGGTCGCTTGATAAACGCGGTGTTCCGTTTTTTCAGTTTCTGAGCCTCCATTTACAACCTCCTCTCGTGATGTGTGCTATCACTAAATGCGTGAGAAAATCCGTTCCATTTGGCGTATCGAGAAGACGACCCGGGATTTGAGTTCAAAGGTCAAGAGTTCAATGAACCCATGAACTTCTGAACTTTTACGAGGTGAATTTTCCAGTTCCGATGCGGGTTCTTTGGGAATGTGATAGTACACATCCCAATATACAATCTTCAATCTTATTCACGCTTCCCAATTCGCCCACTTTTTCCCCACGAGGAAAAAAATGACGTACAGGCTAATGCCGATAACGGCAATGATGATGATCACGGCAAAGAAGTTTGCCATGCGGGCTAAAGACGAATAGTAAACGAGACGGTTGCCTAAGCCGGAACCACCCCCGACCATCTCTGCCCCGATCGCCGTCAATAAGCCAAAAATTCCGCCCACCATAAGCCCCACGATGATCATAGGGAGCGCCAGCGGAAAGCGGACTTTGTAGAAAATTTGGAGGGTTGTTGCGCCATAGGATTGTGCCAGTGCAATTTTTGGCCTGTCTGTCCGCCGGAAGCCTGTGGCGGAATTTATCATCACCATCGGACCGACAGCCAGAGCGACAGCGATGACGCGGGGAGTTTGCCCAAACCCGAACTTTAAGATTAGTAGGGGAACCAGCGCCAGCATCGGTGTCGTCACCAGTATAAGAATATAGGGTGTCACAATCTTCTCCACAAGCGGGAATTGGGTAATAACCGCTGCCAGCAGGATGCCGATGATCGCACCGATGGCATAGCCGACTCCCAGTTCCTGTAAAGTCACCCACAGATGAGGCGCCAGCAATGGGAAGGTCCGAACCAGCGCCCCAAAAATCTCGCTCGGTGGGGGAAAAACGTAGGAAGGAATGTGGAAAGCCCGCACCCCGAGCTCAACAGCGGTGATAACGAGAACAGCTAAACCGATAATAATGACTATCTGCGTACCGGCAAAGTTCACTGAGGTCAAGGCTGACCAGTCAATGGAGCGATTCTCATCTGGTTTTTCATGACGGGGCTGTTCGACCATCCAACCCTCCTGCTCCCCTCTGAACATCTTGGTAAATGGTCTGCTTAATCTCACCGACGAGATCAAAAAAGTGGCGTTCTGTGGTAATGGACAACGTCCGTGGGCGCGGCAGATCGATATTGTAAATCTGTGAGTTACGCCCCGGCCGATGCGTCATAACAAATACTCGGTCCGATAGATACACCGCTTCAGGAATCTGATGAGTCACAAAGACAATCGTCTTGCGGGACTTCTCCCAGATTTCCAGGAGCATTAGGTTCATCTCATCGCGGGTAAAGGCATCGAGCGCCCCAAAAGGCTCATCCATGAGCAGCACTTTCGGGTCATAAGCCAGCGCCCGGACGATAGAAGCGCGCTGTTGCATGCCGCCGGACAGCTCTCGAGGGTGGTGACGTTCAAACCCCCGCAGGGCGGTCAATCCGAGTAATTCGTCAATGCGAGCTCGATACCGTTTGGGGTCTTCACCCATGATTTCAAACGGAAAGTGAATGTTTTGCAACAGATTCCGCCAGGGTAACAGATTGGCTTCCTGGAACACCATGCCGACCTCTCGCCGAGGTGCCTGAACTTCCCGTCCGTAAATGGTAATGCCCCCTGAAGTCAGGGGCCAGAGGGCAGCCATCGCCCATAGCATCGTGCTTTTGCCACAGCCACTGGGTCCAACGATAGTTACGAATTGCCCTTCATCAACCGTCATGTTGAACCCATCCAGGGCATGCACTGCCCCTCGCGCGCCGTTGAAAGTTTTTGCTGCCTTCTCAACTACAATGACAGGTTGGTTGCTCATGAGGCTTTATTCTAGGCTATAAAATGATCTTCACAGGTCAAATTGTCTAAAATCGCAATGTGGTGATGTCCCGTTCGCAGGGCGGCGTCAGAGTTCAAGCGGTTCGGGCGTACGGAGGATGAACGTCTTCTTGACGTATTTTGGGACATGCCACGTCGTTTTCAGTCCGAACGGCAGGTGGACAAAATCACTAGCCCGCAGGGTGTACCGTTGACCTCCTTCTTCCGCAATGGTCACTTCGCCCTCAAGTACCACCACAAACTCGTCCCATATGTAGTCCCAACTGAACTTGCCCGCCGTACAATCCCAAACACCCTGCGTTACCTTGAGGTCGGACGATTGGGCGGCGATCCAGATTCTGGCAGCGGGTTCGCCCTCCAGAATCTGCTCGCTGGGAATTGGGAAATCAGCAAGCTGGACTGACGATCCCTCGTTCACTTTGGCTGATAGTATATTCATTATTGATTCCTTTCTCTGTTTTCTCCTGTCCCGGCCAGGTCCACGGCTCTGGTGAACCTCCGGAACTTCGCTAGAAGATTTCCGGTCGATGATGTCACTCCGCTGTCGATCGTCGCTGGTAAGACGATCTCGGGGCTTATGTTTCAATCACGGATTGTCAATTTTAATAGTCTAGCATAACTGAGATAAAGATGCAACTGAGAATCTTTGTAAATTTCTGTCGAATTATAGGAATTTTTGTCGTATAATTATATAGTGAACTCATAATGATGCCATCGCCCCTTTTTTAACGACGGTATTTGACCTATCCCCATCAAGTCGTGAGGTGTCGAATTGGTCTGTGTCGAGCAGATGTATCACCGACGCCTAAAAAAGTTGTTGATAGAATCCATTTTTTGACCATTGACTCTACCAGTTGTAGACTTCGATCCGTGGAGTTGATTGCGTCGTGTTCTAAGTTGATTCAATTGAATGCGAGTATGCAAAACATAGAGGATATAGTTGAATATCTTGTAGAAGGAGAGTTTTGGCTTTGGGCCTTTTGCTCGTTAAATATGGCAAGATATAGCGGTTAAAATCCTTACGGGAAACCTGCTTGGGAATAATGTTGTATCTCGGTTACTTTTGATCTTCGTGTTCCATATAAGAAGCCTCCTCAAGAATGGAAGCACTAGCGAGTGATCGTATGTTAAGCTCCCCAAAAAGATTCAAACGTATTCCAGGAGAACCCAGTGGCTAACCCAGTTTTTCGGATTGTCCTGATCGGTACCGATTTCAGAGGAAGCGACAAAATCCTCCCTCACGTGAGGCGAAAGATCCAGAAGCACGGCGGAGAGTTGGTCGTAATCGACAATGCGACGACTGAAGCGGAAGTCATCGCGGCGAGCCGTGACGCCGACGGATTGCTCTACAGGTGTGGTGTGCTGCCCAGCCGACGCATCCTTGAGGCGCTGCCCAGGTGCAAGATCATTGCGAGCATACGTGTCGGTTTCCCCGCCGATTGTGACACCGCGACGGACAACGGCATCATCATCACCAATGTACCGGACGTGTCTACCAACACCGTCGCCGATCATGCGATGGCACATCTGTTGGCGAGCCATCGCGGGTTGGTCATGCTCGACAGAAAGCTGCGCAACGGCGTCCCATGGAAAGCGGCGAAGGGATACGAGTACACCTTGCCTCAATTGAGCAAGACCACGCTGGGGCTGATTGGGTTTGGCAGAATTGGACAGTCCGTCGCAAAACGAGCCAAAGCGTTTGGGATGAAAGTCATCGCTTATTCGCGCAGCCTTGATGCGGCATCAGTCGCTAAACACGGCGTCGAAACGGTGGGGATGGATGATCTGTTGCGGCACAGCGATATCGTGTCATTCCGTTGACGGATGAGACGCGCGGTCTCATCGGGGAGCGCGAATTCAAACTGATGAAGCCAACCGTTATCTTGATTAACACAACACGCGGGGACGTAGTAGACCGAGAGGCGTTACTTCATGCGCTTCGTGAAAAATGGATTCTCGCGGGGTCGTTTGATGCGCCGCCAGGCGAGCCCCTGGATCCCGATGACTTTCTGTTGTCAATGGACAACGTGATCGTGTCGCCCCACTCCGGGGGTGGCTTTGATCGATTGCAGTTCGACTCTATGCACAGTGCGCTCACCGGTGTCCTAGAGGTCATGCGGGGGCGGTTGCCACGAATTGAATCCGTCATGAATCCCGAGGTGTTAGATTAACCCGTGAAATTTCTATGCGTGGTTTGAATTTAGAATTGGTATAGCATGCCTAAAATCCGATTGAATTTCTTCGTGAGCCTTTGGAACTATCTATACCACAATGCCCCCAAAAGCCTTGACGCAATTTTGCGCGAGATTGCGACCAACGGTTTCGGCATCGAGCTCTGGCCCGCTATCTACTCGTTTGCCCCCTACAGACCTGCATACCACCCGAGTTTTCCGAAAAAGGACAACTGGTCGGAGATGGATGATCTGTTCAAAGCGGAGCACAAGGAGTGGCTTCGGGACGCATTGGGCAGAATGCGTTCGTGTTGGCATAGCCGCGCTTTTGACGATGACCCTAAGTGTTATGCCGCGTTCGATGCCTACAAAGAGAAAATCGATACCGTCGCCTACCTTGGCAGCGAAGCCATCTTGGTTCACTACATCGGCGAAGATCTGACAACTCAGGAGTTCACCGGCAGGCGCCCAGATTTTGTCCGAAGTGTCTTCGACTACGCCGAAAGCAGGGATGTGAAAATCGCTCTAGAAACCTGTGATTTTGTATCACTGAAGTAGGCAGTTGATGCGTTTGAAAACTTAGGTGTCTGTCTGGACCCCGCCTGCATTCGAGACTGGTCTGCATACAGTTTGCAGGATTTTGTCGAAGCCACCAGAGATTGCATCTGTTCCTTCATCTTTATGACTCAAGGGAAGGTGAGAGCCACCTGACTCCGGGGACGGGGGACATTCCCAGGGAAAACTAGTTGTACATGCTTGAAGTCTTGGGTGCGGCGAACTTTCAGGTCCCAGCGGTATTGGAGATTCGGCCTCCAAAGGAGAAGGCCGGACAGACACCCATCAAAGCAGCCATTGAAGCACGCGAGTTCTTCGATGGTTTGCAATGTTCAACGAAAAGAGATTGAATATTGCCAAGATTGAAAATTGAATAACGAAAACAACAATTAAGCCCGCAATCTTTAGGCAAAAGTCAATCTTCAATAATCAATAGCCAATGAAACAAGGGAGGATTAGACCCATGTGGAAAACCTTCAAAGTCAAAGTAGAACCGCTCACCCCCGAAGCCTTCGCGCCATTCGGGGAGGTGATCGAGTCGTTTGAGGAAGCCAAACCAGAGATAGCAAAAGGAGGGCTCAGGACGAATGCGTATACCGTAACCGCAGCCCTTTCCGATATGCCTTCGGATCCCGAGTCTCAGAAGACGCCGCTCTCCGAGGGGCTCCAGCGGGCGCACTTCGCCTTTCACACCGACGCGGGTCAGGCGTTCTATCCAAGCCGTCACTGTCCGACGGTGTTTTTGGTCGGGCCCGTTAAAGAGACCTTGGAGGCGGAAGACGTGCGTGCCTTCCATACGGATGGGAGCCTGGGCATCTGTTTGGGCCTCAAGGTCTGGCATACTATGCCCATCTGTGTGGAGGGTGTTGACGTCTACCAAACAGTCCGCGGCGATCAGGACTATCACGCCCACTCGGTCGAGGTCGATTTCGATCTAGAGCAGGGGTTGGCGATTGAACCGGATTTGGCGAATTTTAACCGTCAATGAGGGGTAATCTCCATTGCGTTGACTCAGTTGAAGGATGAAAATTTGTAGTTAGGTCTCTAGCGTAGCGAGATCGCGTGTAGCGGGACGATTCATCACCGTCGAGACGCGCAATGACCCCTATGGATCGGGATGTAAGTTGCTCCCAATGAAGCATCGAGGACTAAGAAGTTTGAATCCCGCATAGCGGGGCAATTGCGCTACTACAAACTAGGTGTAACTTTTACGGAGGCAACATGGATAAAATCAGACTTGGATTGGTCGGCTGCGGCGGGATGGGGACGCGGCATCTCTACGGTTTGCGGGAGTTGACGCAGAGTCCCTTCTGCAACGTTGAACTGTGCGCCCTGTGTGACATTCGCCGCGATAATGCCGAGCTGGCTGCCGCGGAAGCGGAGAAGCTGCTGAACGTCCGTCCGGCGATCTTCACCGATCTGGAGGAGATGACGCGCAAGACGCCCGACCTTGCCGCCGTAGACGTGGTGACGGATCCGTCAGTACATCACGACGTCGTGTGTCAGGCGCTAGAACTTGGGCTGGATGTGATGGTGGAAAAGCCAATGGCAATCACCGTAAGGGCGTGCCAGAAGATGCTCGAAGCGGCGGAACGGAACGGGCGTAGGCTGTCGGTGGCGGAGAACTTTCGTCGCGATCCGTCCGCCCGCCTGGTCCGCCATCTCCTGGAGACGGGCGCAATAGGGACGCCCTACATGGCGTTGTTCCATTCGCTGAGTCCGGGGGATGGGATCTTCATCACGCCCTGGCGCCATCTCAAGGAAAGAGGTGGGGCTATCCTCGACATGGCAGTTCACTTTACCCATATGATCCGGTATCAACTCGGCGATATAGCGGAAGTTTACGGGGATGTGAGGCTGGTAGAGCCGGTGAGGAAAAAGCCGAAAAGCATCGGCGACACCTACACGTTCTACCAGAACCGATTCCGGGCGATGGAGGGTGAAGTGCCGGCGACGGCAGAAGACACTTCGCTGGCAATGTTCAGGATGGAGAGCGGGGTGACTGTGAACTGGCTGGTTGGTCTAGGCGGACACGACGGTTGCGGCGGTGAACTTATCCTGGGTGATCAAGGAAGCATCAATGGCTTTGGGACTCGAGGCGGCAGAATCAGTATGAAGCGAGCGAGCCAAGAAGAGATGAGCCACGAAAATATCCTAGCAGTCGAAGATGAGTTTGCCCTGGAGCCCCTGGCGGAGCATCTGTTTCCATCCGGAGTTTCCGTCGCGGACCCTGCCGTGGATTGGAAGCTGATTGCCCTTGAATATTACGAATTGGCTGAAGCTATCCTCAATGGACGTGAGATAGAAGTCGATGCCGTCTGCGGATTGAAAGATGTGGCGGCGCTCTACGCAATATTTGAGTCATCCAGAGCTGGTTGGGCGGTGAAGATGAGTGAGGTGGAGACCTGCCAGGTTTACGATTATCAGGCAGAAATCGACGAAGCACTGAGGATTAGATGATAAGGGAGGTTTTTTATGGAATATCGTAAATTCGGAAAAATTGGCATCAAGTTAAGCATAATGGGGCTCGGAGGGCTGCTGGCGCATTATGAGGGTGTCTGCGGCCATCCACCGCCAGACGAGAAGCGACGAATCTACCTGCGGGCAGCCGAATTGGGAATTAACCTGTTTGACATGGGCTACGGGGACGAAATCCATATCCCGGAGGAATTGAAGGGACCCGGGGAGAATCGTCACTTTTCCCTGAAAGTCGGTGCGCCACGCGCAGAAGATCTGGAAGGATTGGTCGAGAAGCATCTCAGGAATATTAGCAGAGATACAATTGATATCCTTCGTGTGCATCACTACGCCTACGTTCAAGACAACCAGTTGGCTGAACGAATTGTTGACCTCAGACGGGTGGGAAAGGTGCGATCGCTCTGTCTAATCCGCCACTTCCGGGCAGATCAGGAAGCGTACACTGAACGCGGACCGGAGCCGGAAGCCGACGCAGACCTGGTCATCTACAACTACGTTTGTCGCTGGCAGGCGCCGGGCATCGAACTTTCTGCTCAGGCTGGAAAGGGCGTGCTAATTATGAAGGCGCTCGGCAGTCAGTGGCTCAGTTGGGAAGATAAAACACGGACGGACTGGACGCAGGCAACAAAGGAGACCATCGTGAAGCTCTCACCGCGAGGCGAGGGCATCCGCAGCGATTTGGATCTTGCTCATCCGATTATGGCCGGTCCCTGGCGTGAACTAGCTGACCCCGGAGAGGACATTCCACGGACGGCGCGGGCGCTACGATGGGTATTGGAAAACAAGGGTGTGAACAGTGTCCTGGTGGCTGTCGCCAGCGTCAAAGAACTGGAGGAGACCCTTGGTATTAGATCGTGCAAAGGAAAATGACAAAGGCTGGGAGAGAAACGATGAAGGTTAATCTACAACAATTGCTGGACGACGGTTTTATTATTTTACGGGAGGTTATCTCCCCAGAGCAGTTGGACGAAGTGCGGGCCAGTTTTGAAGTCCTTGTTGAGCGGCAGAAGGCAATCTGGGCGCGGGAGGGCAATCCCAGTGTGTGGGAAACCGGCGCGCAGCCACGGCTGGTACATTTTGAGAATCTTATTGACGAAGGCACCGCCAACACAGTCGAGGTGTGGCTGCACGAAAACACGTTGGGCGTCAGTCGCCAACTGTTAAGTGTGCCGGAAGAAGCATCGGTTGCAGGGATGATGTTGATGTGTAGTCCGCAACGCGACCACGGGCCTGCCCATTGGCACCGCGATGTCCATCCCATTGACATGGCGCCAATAGGCAGCTTGCAAGCAGATTTGTTAGAGAATGGGCCCAAGTATATACAGTGGAACATCCCGCTCTACGACGATGACGTACTGTGGGTCGTGCCGGGCAGCCACCGCCGTCTCAACACGGAAGCAGAGAATTGTCAACTGCTTGAAAATCAGCGCGTCCCGTTGCCGGGCAGTATCCCAGTTGAACTAAACGGCGGCGATGGCGTTGTGTATTCCAACTACCTCTTGCACTGGGGCAGCAACTACAGTACTAAACTGCGCCGCACAATTCATGGCGGTCACACGATTTTCCCGTACTATCCTGACTTGAGTTTCGCTCAGTTTCTGCCACCATCGGCGCGGGAGACCTTCGAGACGTGGACGCAACGAAGTGCAGGTATGCAGGATCTCACCGAAGCGGCGTTGCGGGCAATTATCAACAGAAACGCCGGCGCCTACCGTGAAACGGTCGAAGCGCTCCAGCCTAGCGCCGGCGAGGCAAGCAAGATGGTACTGGCGATTTATCTTTGCAAGGCAGCCTACCACATTGATATCTTGAAAAACTCCGACTTTGAGCAACTGCCTCCGGAGGTTCGCAGACGCGCCGCCAATCCCCACTCCATTAGCATCAATTGGGGGCCACAGTTCGCCAATCGCTTCTCGAAGGCAGAGGCTGACCTCTTGTGGCAGCGGTTCGAAACACTCGACGCAAAACTCCAGGCAGATAAAGAGCATTTCGTTCCCGGTTTTCAGTCGGGACCGATGCGATACTTTTTCAACGAGATGCCCGCCGATTTTGGGGTCGAAGACTTTATTGCCAGTTGGAGAGCATAAACAGTTGATCGAGAAAAGGATTGATAGAACGCGCTCAAAACCGATAACGCAAAGCGTCGAAACGAAAATCAAACAGTCCTTTGCTTTTACCATCAGAGGGCACATCTGAAGTCATAACCAATCGCGGGACTGACCAGGCGATTCGGTGTGATTCAATATTTAACAAGGCATAGCGTTCATGACGAGATGCATATAATACGAAACCATCGTAAATGCCGAATCCCAGACCTAAGATGAGCCCAATTCCCGTCCCCTGTCTCAGGTTTTTGCCCAACCCGGGTCGTCTTGCTGTAGAGATACCCCTGTGGCGACAAGGGTGCCCGCAGTCCCACCGTAGACGATGTATGTCGTAACTGTTTTCATCCCTGCCGATTCTGCATCTGTTGTTGAAATGAAAGCAAGTATCAGCATGGACAGAGTGATCAAACAAGCTGTTTTGAAAAAAAATGATTGCATAATATATCCACCTTTTCTTGCGTTTCACGGGAACAAAATTCGACCTCCGCTGGCAATAACGGTCGCTCCTGTCATATAGCTAGATTCTTCGCTCAGGAGAAAGGCAATTACGTTTGCTATCTCTTTGGGTTCACCCAAACGCCCCAACGGTGTGGTTGACCGCAAATGTTCCTGCATTTCCAGTGAAACCTCGTGAATCATATCCGTATCAATTGCGCCGGGGGCAACCGAGTTAATCCGAATGTTGTATCGGGCTAAAGGTTCACAAGAAGACTTTGTTAAGGAGATCACGCCTGCTTTTGCGGCTGAATAGGCAAGCTGATTGGGACGCACAGCCAACGCCGCAATTGATGAGACATTGACGATGCGTCCGAACTTCCGTTGGATCATCGCGTCCTTAACCACCCAGATGACGTTGAAAGGGCCGGTCAAGTTAATCGCTATGATTCGATCCCAGTGTTCAGGTGCCAGTTCATCAAAGTTCATATTGCCGACATCGCCAGCGTTGTTCACCAATAGATCGATGCCCCCGAATTCTCTTGTCACTTTCGCTGTCATCTCCTTGACCGCAGCCCGGTCCGCGATGTCAGCTTGAACAGCGATTGCGCGTCGCCCAAGCCTACGCACTTCCTCGCAAACTGATTCCGCTGATTTCTTCGATCGAACATAATGCACCGCAACATCTGCGCCTTCGCCAGCGAGCTTCATCGCCGTTGCTCTCCCGATTCCGCGGCTGGCGCCTGTCACCAACGCGACCCTTTCTTCAAATTTCATACGTCAGTCTCCCCGTGCGTGAAACGTGATGCGTAAATGAATCACTGAACCAATGGACGCTTTCATTCTTCCGTCGGTCTTTGATTAAGAGTCCAAGACTTTCCTTCCTCATTGCCTTATACCTTCAATCGCAGCTTTGACCCACTGAAGATTACGTTTGGGCATAATTCCATAGTTGTAGAACGATACGGCGCGGACACCGAGATCTGCTGCGGCTTTGACGTTCGTTGCAAGCGTTTTCGCATCTGGGCTTGCTGGAGGATATGCGCAGACGCCTACCCAGACCCGATCCGCCTGCCCATTCATCAGGGCTGTGGCGTTTCGGACGGATTCCTCAACGGACGCCTGTGAGGGAGTATAGCACAAGATCTCGTGCCAGTTAACAACCTCCCGTATCTGTTCAGTATTGAGGCCCGAATATCGACGACTGCCCATCGCCATTGATGCGATCTGGGCTTTGGACACGGTTTTAATCTCCGAAATGAGCGAACTGACGACGGATTCGCGCATTTTGAGATACTCTCGTGTTTCGGGGACCTTATCACAGAATTCGCCGAACCCGATCTGGATCGATTGTCCCGACTCAAAACTGGCTGCGAGCTCAGCGCGCACGCCGTTTGCAAGGGCAGTGACATCAATACCCCCATCCCGCCCACGCTTGCAGCAACTCTCACAGAAACATAGTCCAAGCAGAAATCGATCAATTTCTCCAAACGGAATGCCAATCTTCTCGTGTCCGTGGTGATGGCGCCCACCTTGATAGTCACACGACTCCAACTCAACTGTGGCAAAATTGTAGTTTGTCGTCAAGTCCTCCACGAGGGCGCGCATGTACTCACGCACGTCTTCATTGGCGGGGCAGAGGGCGTTCCAACATGGATTGCCAAACACATCGCGCTGTGCCACTGCCGGGTGATTCCGTCCAATCTGCGAATTATGGAGGCACACCGTCCATGACGAAAGTTTTATGCCGTGTCGGTCGCAGCCATCGGAGATTTGCCGTAACGGGTTTGTCCTTTCCGCGAGCGGCGACACGGGCGGCTTGATTCGGGTATCTGTGTATAGCGATCGATCCGGTTGAAAATAGATCGCTGCCTGCGAACTATAAAAATTGTTCTCCAGTTGATGCACGCGCAGGTGGTCGACGCTATGATAACACGTCGCCACACTAAGCGTGTTCAAGCCAATCTCGTTCTTGAGGGTCGAGATGATAGAATCAACGCCTTCATCAATGACATCCCACACGTAAGACCAGATGCTTAGGATTTCCATCTTTTTTCTCCGTGGTAAAACGTGATGCGTAATGCGTAAAACGTAATAATCCCATAAACCTATTTCATGGGAAAGATCTCTAGCTGTCCCTTCGCCGTGGGTGTGAAGACCACACACGGTATAATCATTTCCTGCATGGAGATGCCGCCGTGGGCGTAACGTGACGGCTCGTGAGGCGAGACATTGCTTGAGGGCAAGATCTGCGTCCGTCCAGTTGCAAAACCATAACGCAGCGTATCGCCCGTGGGCTGTAAACCGATCTGATTCGCACTGAAAAAGACGAAGTGTTCTAAATCTGCACGCTCCGCGAAGCTCGATAAGCCAACATAGCGTCGATGGCTCTCTGAAATGGCGGATATTTGAAAGGCATCTTCCGAAAGTGTTCGATGGTCTGTTGCTTCAATGAAACCGTGATCAGAGAGTAGAAAGATAAGAGAGTCGCTCGGAATTCGATCAAGGTAAGGCTGAACCAGAAGATCAAAGTTGACCTTAATCTCTTCACAAATCGTGGAAAGGTTTTGCGTCGCGTGATGAAGTTTCTGATCAATGAACGTCAAATTGAAGATCTTGACCGGGACATCATCGGCTTCAATGAGATCGAGAATCTGTGCCTGATTGTCTCCCCCGTCACTTGCCCATCGCACGCCATTAATCCCACGCTTCTGGAAAGCAGGTATCAACCTCTTCCACCAATCGTTGTCTGCATCCCCGTTTGGAAATTCCCCTGTAAGAATCGCGTATTTGTTATACGATGTTGTCGAGGGCAAAATTGAAACCAACGGGAGAACACCTTCGAGTGCAAACTTTCCCTGAAACGCACCCAACACCTTCGGTTTGATTGCCTCCCAAGTATCCCATCTCATTCCATCAAGGATGAAAATGTAAGCTGATTGTGACGTTTTCTGGAGATATTGCTGATAGCGAGGCAGAAAAAGCAGATCTAAAAAATCAGCTGTCAGCAACGGCTTATCTCTATCCGAGGAGGGCCAGGCAGGGTAGGAGGCTGCAATGCGTTGGGCGAATTCCATGTTATATCCATCCATCAACCGCTTAACACGATCTAACACCTGGCCAATGACAGGATTGGGCAACAGTTCGCACTGAAAGTTAAGTTGCTCAAGTTTATCCGCCATGAAATCGAGCTTCGAGAGGTAAGCCGGATACACCTTTTTTCGCCAAACCTCCAGGCCCTGATTCTGTGCGCCCCTCCGATGGCCTCCAGCCAGCCAGCTTCTGTTTTCTGCACTTGCGATTAACTGATTCAACGCAACGAGATCGCCAAATGCCCGGAATGTATCTTTAATGCACAGGTAACTCGTGGTATCACCTCGAAACAGGTGCCTGCGCTGAATGTTTTCAATAATGTCGCGAATGTCAACTGCATCCAACGATTCAGGAGAATGACAGAGATGTGTGGCAAGCAGACGCAGGGCTTCACGCATCGGCACACAAAAGAGGGTTTCCTTCTTTGTATATTCTGCTGTCTTGCTGAGATTAGCAGCATCGATCCCAACCCACCTCTCAAAGAGTTCAAGCCGCTGTCGATCTTGGGTCAGCCAGATCTCTGTCTGTTTAATCTGGTCGATGACACGCTCCGAATCGCTTCGGATGAGTTGATGACAGCCTTTCCAAATCTCATCCGGTGGGGTGGTGCCGTACTTTTTCCAAATCGTCTCCCCGAAAATCTCAGGAAGGAAGAGATCGTAATGTTTATTATGCTGTGCCAATGAGTACGAGGTCCAGAGAAAGTGCACAAAATCCGCATCGCCTGCGAGCTTGTCCATGAGCGGGAGCGCCGCCCGAACCTTGAGATTAAGTGACTGAGACAATTTCGGATACTTTTCTCCCCACGCGATCAGATCCGGATCTCTCTCCATCCGCTGCCATGTGTTGATGGCTTCATGCACGGACAGATTGGCTTGCAAATCGATCTCAAGTCGAGTGGAGAGCAGGAGATTCGTCCCTTCGGAAGGCGTCATAAAGCGAGGATAGTTCAGGCGGTATTCCTGAAGCCGTTCAAAAAGCGTCCAGAAATCCTCGCCGTTCAATTGGTTGACGGCGTTGGTCCAATTATACCCCGGTTGGGCAAACTCAAGAATTGATTGTGGCGTCATCTTGACGGGTTGACTCCGAACGATATAGTCAAGAATATGGAGATTGACTTCATCGGGTTGGCGGGAAACAATACATGTGCAAAACGCCTCTCGATTGTCTTTGTATTGCTCCAATCTCTGCCGCACCTGCAGATCGCTCTCAAAAAAGATAACCTCGTATCTCCGATTAGAGAGTTTCAGAGAATGAAGGTCTGGGAAAATACACGAGGCATCCCGGATGAAAATCCAATAGCTCGGCAGAGAAATCTGGTTGGTCAGATAATTTTCAATCCATGAGAGGTCAACCCAATTCTCTGATTGTTCAGTTGGCATGATTATTCAACGGTGACTTTCTGTAATTTGGCTTCCGACTTTTTTTCTTCCCTTTCAATGGCAGCACCGACAACGGATCGCACGGCTAATAGCACTTCACGACATGCGGTGCCGAGGTGTCTTGACGCCTCCGATACCGCCATGCTGTCTATCACTTCGCCGAAGCCTGAGCAACAGATTTTCGCTTGATTTTGATTTTCGTTATTCATTTTGTCCTCCAATGATGGCATTCCCCCATTTCAGTATCCGAATTCGTGAGAATTCGGGGCTGAATCCCGAACTCTCACGAGTTCGCTACAGATGGACTTTCTGAGAAGCTCTTTTGATTGAAGAATCGCAATTATCAATCGTCAATCGTCAATTTTTTGACTTTGTCGCCTTTTTTAATCTCGCCGAATCCTTCAATGACTCGAACTCTCGAAAGGCGATTATTTGAAACTTCGACAACTTCGACGACACCCACCGGCTTGGCAACGGTTCCAAGGATGTCACCGGTATCCGGATCAATCAGCGGTTCATCCTTGTAAACCTTTAACTGCTGACGCACAGCCACGCCTTTGGCGGAGCCGATATTGATATAGGTCTTTTCGCGGTCTTCCGGATCGACGTAAATGATTGTCCCCTGAATTGTGCCAACTTGCGGGACAGATTCACCAGACTTGCTGCCGTCATTCTGTGCAACGGCATCAGAGGCAATCGCCTCGGGACCGATGTTTTCACGTAATGCCAACACCACCTTGTCCAGAGCCTCGTTCGTCGTAATACCAAACAGTGTTTTATCATACTCTGCGCTGCCAAATTCTATCTTGTTCAGAGCGGCGGGTTTAACGATTGGGCGGAACTTTTTTTCTGAGCGTGGCATCTGCCCAAATTGAAATTCTGTTCCTTGTTCAGTCACGATCGCTTCTAAGGCAGCAACCTTTGCTCCACCAAACTGGTGCTGCCGTCTCGCAGAAATCTTGGGGTTGTCAATCTCAACGCCCGATGTGCCGTAAAATCGCATATCAAGATGAACGCTAGCGATATAAAGAGAGCCAATTAACTGTATACCACTAACGTAACTGGCTGATCCACTTCGCTGCTGTCTACCTCCCCTTAGCAGACGTGAGGCATGGGCTTTCACACGTTCCTGGTTGAATTTCCGTATATCGCCCACGATAAGTGCATCAACATTAAGCGCCTTCGCTAGCTCACCTCGTTTTTTCGCGTCCGATTGAATAATTTTCTTGGATAACCCCATGTATGCCATCGCATCCATCAATTCATCCTGGGTAACGGGTTCGTAGACGTCGGTTTGTTTGAGTTTTCGGTTGAGTAACTCCCGAAATCCCTCCTTGAGATGCCACTTCGTATGGTCTTTGCGTCCGCCGAAAATTTTGTTGAAGGGTCCCGTTGGAAGACAACCACAGCCTGTGGGGGAATCGAAACGGCTGTGATCTTCAAAATATAAGACCGCCACTCGCTTTGAGGTGGCAAAGCTGTTTGGTGCAAGCGTAATTAGCAGACACAGAACAATCATAACGGTTAGGTGCTTACCCGGCAGTGTGGAAATTTGATATAGATGCAGGTACTGAATTTTCATGATAAGGACACATCCTTGTTTGGATTTTTACTTCCTGTATGCTCCATGTCAAACAAGCGAAGTGGGCTGTTTCTTGTGTGCTCCAAGGTTTTTTCCAAGCGGAACCTTTTCCGCTCGCCGCCCCCTCTTGGTTTCCCCCGCCCCCCAACTCCCCAACTTTGAGGGGCAAGGGGGAAGATACAGAGAGGGGTGGCGACACCGACATCATAACCCTATACGAACTTATGAAATGAACCACTAAGATGTTGAAAGCAGCATAGCATGTTGCATATTTTACTTGGTTGCGAAATTTCTGTCAAGATGATTTAGGTTGCGTCGATGGGGGTCAAGCGCCGATGTGTGTAACCGATGTTCCACGCGATAGGTGAAAAACGACCCAAGATCAACGCTTTCGCACGAATTCACGCCGGCGGCTCCAAAACGCAAAAGGCCCGGTGGGAAACATTCCCACCGGGCCTTTTTGGCACCTGTTTTCCGTAAAATCCCCTTCAATCGGGGAGGGGTGCTGCAAGGGTAGCATCCGGAAGCCTTGCTACGACTGGCTTTGAGACCCCCCATTTACGAGGGAGCCGCCGTGATCACCCCATACCTCTCGTAAAAATTGTTAAAAAACGCCGCAAACTCGCGCCACAAGTCGCTTTGGAGCCCAATCTATCAGGGCAGTACGAGGGGCAGCAATTGACGAAAAATCACGCAACCCCTTTCCACGTCTGGCTTAGAAGGAATTTTTCCCCTATTTTTCGCCGTGTCCCCGGCCGCCTCGTAAATCGGATATAAACAAAATTTACTGGTTTTGTCAACCCTAAAATTCCGTTCTCCCTTTGACAGCAAACTGAATTTCTGCTATAATCATTAGTAAAGTTTATATTCCTGTAGGTGATTCGAGTTTTTCAATGGATGAGAATCCCTTCATCCTTGAGGGACGAGCCGTTTTCTTATTTGTTGCGAATACTGTAGAGACTTGAGAGGGGGCAATACCTTTGTTATTGAAATTCTGGTTTCGCCGTTTACGCCGCACAACCCGTAATCGACATATCCGGCGCATTATGGGAGTCGCCCTCATCGTTATGGTGTGTATTGTTCTCAATTCAATATGCTTCTACTTCTTTGAAAGACAAGAGAACAAAGAACTGACGCTCTGGGATTGCTTCTGGCTCAGTTTTACCACCATTACGACTGTTGGCTATGGTGACTACTCCGCATCAACTGTTGGTGGGCGAATGGCAACGATGATCCTGCTGTACGGGGTGGGGTTGGCTTCGTTTCCCTATGTAGTGACTCAAATTGTGGACACCACTGTCGAAAGGCACAACGACCGCCGTTATGGAAGTATTGATTGCCGCGACCTTGTCCAAGAGCACATCATCATCGTGAATTTTCCCTCTGAGCGAAAGGTTGTTGCAATCATAGAACAGCTTTCATCAGATCCGGTGACATCCCATCGACCGATCGTGCTCCTCACAGATAATATCGAAGAGTTGCCTTTCAACCGTCCTAACGTCCATTTTGTGCGTGGCGCTCCCCTGAAAGAAGAATCGTGGGAAAGGGCGAACATTGAAAAGGCTTATGCGGCATTAATCCTCGCGCCAAAAATCGAAGAGAACGTCGCAGATGCAATCACAGCCTCGACTGTGTCACTCGTCGAGACACTGCATCCAGAGATCAGGACGATTGCGGAATGTAGTAGTGTCGAACACCTGGGTGTATTCCGGTCTTTCAACTGTGATGCGGTGATTCCCACGAATAATATCGCCGCCAAGGTATTAGCGCAAGAAGTCCGCGATCACGGACTTTCCCATGCAGTCGCAGAGTTGTTGACTGAATCGGAGGGAAGTGAACTGTATAGTGAAACCATTGATATTGAAGGGATCAATTTTGGTGAACTGCAATCCCGGCTTCTGGAGTTGAAGGCCGAAGTCATTTTGGTAGGCATCATCAGAGACAAGCGGCATCAGATTAACCCGCCACCAGATCTCCAAATTCAGCAGACGGATCGGCTGATTCTGATTGGCAATCGTCGCAGCGACTGGGAGTCGATCCATGAGAGGTTGTTAAACAGGCGTGCTACGTAAGCCACAAACAGCGAATGGTGAACGTTTGTTTATGCCTTCCTTTCTTTGATTTGGATGCCTGAGGTGGCGCCAATAATGACCTTATCGGCTCGATTGACAAAAAGTCCGTTTGCAACGATACCGGGGATATTATTGATGGTTGGCTTCGTCTGTGCCGGGTCGGGAATGCTATCAAAAAAGCAGTCGAGAATATAGTTCCCGTTATCGCTGACAAAGGGCACATCACCGACGAGGCGCAGAGTTGATTGTCGGCAGATTCGATTAAGCGCTAGTTGAGTTGCCTGCCATCCAAAGGGAACAATCTCCACAGGCAGGGGGAAATTTGAGCCTAGGACTTCAACCAATTTACTTTCATCAGCGATGATGATCAGGTGTTTGGAGGCGTGGGCGGTGATCTTTTCCCGTACCAATGCTCCGCCCCTGCCTTTGATGAGGTCGAGGTCAGGATTGACTTCATCGGCGCCGTCGATAGTTAGATCAACCATGGGATGCTCACCTAGCGTTGAGAGTTGTATGCCTTGCTCTGCTGCGATTTTTTCCGTCTGTTTCGAGGTTGGAATGCCGATGATATCGAGTCCGCTCCGTGCCATTTCGCCGAGCTTTAGCAGCGCATAATAGGTCGTTGAACCTGTACCAAGTCCGACGATCATTCCGGATTGCACTTCCTCGACAGCGTGCTCTGCAGCGAGTTGTTTCAGTTTTTCCTGATCCATGTTTTCTCCTGAGAAACGGAATGTAGACGTTATCTTGCTCTCAAGGTAGCCTGAAGCAAGTCTTCCATCCAGAAGCGATTGGAGGGGTGTTGGGAGGACGTCAATCGTAACCCCACGGCTTCATAGAATACAAGTTTCGGTGCCGCCGAACTCCTATTGCCTAGTTTAGCACAGAACGAAGCTGGTTTCAAGTGTGAAATTTGCCGTTGATTTCTCAATTGAACTTTGGCGTCGGCTTACCTTCGAGGAGCAGCACGATGAATTTTTCAAGATCGACAATATCTTCCTTTACAATTCCGCCAACGGTTATCACCGGCGTTGGCGCATCGGAGCAGGTTGGCGAACAAGCCCAACGATTGGGAGCGCGTAAAGCGTTGGTTGTCACCGATCCGGAGATCGCCAAACTCGGTTACGCGGATGAGATTGCGCAGCGGCTTAACATCGCGGGGATTGATACTTCGCTTTTCACAGGGGTGACGCCGGATCCAACGCTAGAGAATGTAAACGATGGCTTGCAACAGTACCACGACGGTGCGTGTGAGCTTATCGTCAGCATCGGCGGCGGTAGCGCAATCGACTGCGGGAAGGGAATCGCCGTGAAATTGACGAATGATGGGGAACTTTCGGATTACATGGGGGTTGACAACATCCCCAATCCGGGTGCGTTACTGATCGCGATTCCCACCACCGCAGGCACGGGTAGTGAGTGTACGAAAGTCACCGTAATCACCGATACCGAGCACAACGTGAAGATGATGCTCAGTAGTCCGTATTTGCTGGCACAGGTCGCACTCATTGATCCACTGCTGTCGTTGACAACACCACCACGCCTGACTGCCGCGGTTGGCGTTGACGCTTTGACCCACGCCATTGAAGCTTACATCTCCAAACGCGCTCAGCCGATTACCGATGCGTTGGCGCTGCGAGCCATCCGCATGATGTCCGGTTCGTTGCGTCAAGCGTGGGCAGATGGCGAGAACATTGAGGCGCGGACACAGATGATGCTTGGGGCATCCATCGCCGGGATGGCATTCAGCAATTCTTCCGTCGCATTGGTGCACGGGATGTCCCGTCCAATTGGGGCTTACTTCCACATTCATCACGGGTTATCAAACGCTGTTTTGTTGCTTGATATTATGGAGTTTAGCGTCGTCGGATCGCCTGCCCGCTTCGCCGACATTGCAAGTGCGATGGGGGAACCGATCGAAGGCTTATCGGCAATGCGCCAGGCAGATCGCGCGGTTACTGCGGTTGAACGATTGATTAACGATATTCAGATGCCGCGCCTGGGGGAGATCGGTATTGATCGGGACAAATTTGAAGCAGTTGTTGAACAGATGGCATCGGATGCTATTGCCAGCGGGAGCCCCGCCAACAATCCACGTCAGGCAACGCATGAAGAAATTATCGCGTTGTACCGGAAGTGCTTCGCGGAACGTGAAACGTGATGTGTAAAGCGTATGAAAACTGCAGATCAGGAACCTGGGAGGCGTTGGTTAAGTCGCGCGCGAAATTAGTGCTGTTACAGAGAATCAAACCAAGCGGCAAACAGGAGTCATCGCTGCCCTTGCACTTGTCAATTTGTACGTTTCCGAATTCGATACAGTTGCAAAGGTGAAGGCAGATCTAAGAAGGCGTGTTCCTCGTGGATGCCCGTGATCGCTTTCACCCACACATTGCGGTACATGAGCTAGAAGCATGGATTTTTGCGGACGATCAAGCGTTGTTTAACTGGCTTGGACACCGCGTCGGACCGTTTCCAAACACGGAGGCCATCAACATACAAAATCCACCAGCCAAACAACTCAGGGATTTGACACGTCATTATGCTCGTCATAAAGTCGCCCAAAAGCGACTCATGTCACAAAGGCTATTTGCACAAATTGATGTCGAAAAGGTCTATTCAAAATGTCCACATTTCAAGGGCTTTGTCGATAACCTACAACAAACAGCCAGGAGGTAACTATGGCATTTCCATCACACGGCATTACCCATCGTCCAACCGTGACTGGCACGCGCGGCATGGTTTCCAGTGCACACCCTCTCGCAAGTTTGGCGGGTGCGCGCATCTTACTTCAGGGCGGCAGCGCTTTTGATGCGGTGGTTGCTGTCGCGTCCACCCTCAACGTTGCCGAACCGTATATGTCAGGCATCGCGGGCTGCGGTTACATGTTGATTTATAACGCAAAAGAAGAGGCGATCCACGTCCTCGACTACATGGGGACAAGTCCATACCAGGCGACGCTCGACGCTTTTTCAGAGCCGGGGTCAAGTGGGGTCGGCATCCGATCAGGCATGGTACCCGGCGCTTGCGGCGGTTGGATGGCGCTCCTCGACCGATATGGGAGCATGGATCGCGCGGATATTTTTACGCCCGCAATCGAACTTGCGGAGAATGGCTACGCGGTAACAGCTAAAAACGCTCAGTTCATGGAAGGTGCGGCGTCCCGCTTCTCGCCAACGGGGGCGAAGATCATCATGTCCCGCGGACGAACGCCGCGCCCGGGCGAAATCTTAGTTCAGAAAGAACTTGCCCAGACCTTCCGAAAAGTGGTTGAAGGCGGCGCGGAGGTCTTTTATCGCGGTGAAATCGCGCAGGAGGTAGATCGGTTTTTCCACGAAAACGACGGCTTAATCACGGCGAAAGACCTTGAGGATTTTCAGGTGGAATGGCACACGCCTATCTCGACGACCTTCAAGGGGTATGAGATCTTCTGTCCGCCGCCGCCGTGTTCAGGATTTCAGTATCTAGAGACATTCAATATCTTAGAAAATGATCCCCTCGGCGATATCGGGCATAACTCGGCGCAATATCTCCACCTGCTGATCGAAGCGATTAAACTTGCAAGTGCAGACCGTGCGGAGTATACATGCGCATCAAATCCGCCAATCACCGGACTGCTCTCCAAAGGCTACGCCGCCGCCCAACGCAAACGAATCGGCTACTGTGCGGCGGTGGGCGGCGGGGAGCGTTACACGAAAGATAAGTTGCTTGGCGAGGTGCTCCCGGGCGATCCAAGCGAATGGATCAACGAATGCACAACTCACTTCGATGTCGTTGACGGTGAGGGCAACGCTGTTGCGGTAACACAGAGTCTCGGATCGGGATTTGGTTCTGGGGTAGCTCTCGGCGAGACCGGGATGTTCCTCAATAACTTCATGAACTGGTTTGATCTCTTGCCAGAAAGCCCAAACGTGATTGCTCCGCACAAAAAGATCGAGATGTGCATGTCCCCCTGCCAGGTTTGGAAAGATGGCAATCTATTCGCGGTGATCGGGACGCCGGGAAGTCACGGCATTTTGCAAACAACCGCGCAGATGGTTTTGAACCTCATCGAGCACGGCATGAATATCCAGGCTGCGATTGAGGCGCCGCGTGTTCGAGTTGACCGTCCCGGACCCGACGTTAGCATGGAAGGACGCATTCCCGCCGAGGTTAGGAACGAGCTTACTGCGCGGGGTCACGATGTCCATGTAATGCCCGACTGGACGGCTGGGGTGGGGGGCGGTCAAGGCATTGCCGTCGATCAAGGGGAAGGTTCCCTCATGGGCGGCGCCGATCCGCGTCGTGACGGATACTCGATCGGCATCTGAATCCGGGGCTTCGCAATGGAGATGAGTTCAGGAATTGTGCGCCACGCAACGTAGGAATGCCAGTTGAACTGGCTAGGACTACGGGGATGTCTTATACGTACTTGACTTAGGTATGTCCGGGTTAGGAAACGAAGAGCTGAAACACCGAAAGGCGGTGCCAAACATAGCATATCGAGAAAAGGTGATTGAGGCGAAAATCGTTCAACGCTAGACGATCATCAACGTAAGATGGTCATGGTTAAGGCTTGATTACTTAAATCCTAGTCCTCAAGGCGGTAGAACTCACGGTAGCGTGGGAACGGTTGAAACGCTATCCCAGAAAATGATGAGGGATTGAACCCCTCTCTTATCACTCCGCTTTTCTGGCTTGCCCGTGATGAGTGGGATAAAAGGGACGAACGAGAAACCTAACCCCATCAGTTTTTTTTGAATCAACGAAAGCGTGGGATTGCCTAAGTTGGTTTTTTTTAGACTGATATGGTAACAGAGGCGTCGTGGCACCCAAAGTTTGGTCTGTAATGGACAAAGCAGTTGGTTTAATCCAACCTTTCCTGAAGGAATAAACCCAAGATAACGCGGGCGAACCCCCTCAGGAGAAGGGGGAAGGACGCTAGTCCAAACAAGGTAAAATAAGTCGGCGATGAACTGCCGAGCAGTTCGCTTGAGCCCAAAAGAGCCACTTTGTTTCGGAGTGAGAGCCATGTGCTCAGAAATGTAGCTCGCACGGTTCGGTGGGGAGGCAACGGTACCCCTCATCACCTCCATTCATAATCATAATTATGAGTGGAGTTATAAGGGATCACGTGCTTTACCCAATCATTGGTTCACTGCACTTCCGAACTCCTGAACTCGTAAACCCTCTTCGCAGATTGGGAGGATAGGGCCGCACGGAGATACTCCGATGAACAAGACGATAATTGGTGTCATGGGTGGCGGACAAGCCAGTGAACAGGATATGGAGGTCGCTTATCGATTGGGCGGTCTCATTGCAAAGGAAGGTTGGGTGCTCTTAAATGGTGGGCGTCAGGCAGGCATCATGGAAGCATCGGCAAAAGGCGCTAAAGATCAGGGTGGATTGACGGTTGGCATTTTGCCTGATAAAAATCCCGGCAGCGCTTCACGGTATATCGACATTCAAATTCTCACGGGCATGGGCGATGCGAGAAACTGTATCAATGTTCTGTCCAGCGACGTCGTAATCGCTTGTCCTGGGAAAGCAGGAACGCTTTCAGAGATTGCCCTGGCATTGAGGAGCCGTCGGAAGGTGATTCTGCTGAATTTTGATGTCGGTAAGGCATTCGATACATATCTGAAAGAAAGCCTGCTTTTCAAGGTCAAGAGCCCTGAAGAGGCAATAGCTAAAGTCAAACAAGTGCTGCGATCCGAGGTCAACACGACGCTCCGAAATTCTTGAGTGTCTGTTACGCATCACGTTTTACGCAATACGCAATACGCATTACGTTGTGCGTTTTACGCATCATCAACAAAATGTCCAAAGGAAACATTACACTCGAAGCGGTTACAAAGCGTTTCGGCGATACCGTTGCTGTTGACAGCGTGTCGCTCCAGATCCAAAGTGGTGAATTCTTTTCACTGCTGGGACCGAGCGGATGTGGGAAGACAACCACGCTGCGGATGGTCGGTGGTTTTGAATATCCAACTTCAGGAGAGATCTACGTTAGCGATCAACCGATGGGACGGACGCCACCTTTCCACCGCGATGTCAATACTGTATTCCAGAGTTATGCTCTGTTTCCTCATAAAACGGTCGCCCAAAATATCGCCTTTGGGCTTCAGATGAAAAAGCTTCCGAAAAAAGAGATCGCTGATCAGGTCGATCAATTTTTGGACATGGTTCGCTTATCGGGGTATGGACACCGGAAACCCAACGCACTATCCGGTGGTGAGAAGCAGCGCGTCGCGCTCGCCCGTGCGCTAATCAACCACCCATCGATCTTATTGCTCGACGAGCCCCTCGCGGCGCTTGACCTGAAGCTGCGGAAACAGATGCAGCTTGAACTTAAAGCCCTGCAACGTGAGGTTGGGATCACCTTTGTCTATGTCACGCATGATCAGGGTGAAGCGTTGGCATTGTCGGATCGGATTGCTGTCATGAACATCGGAAAAATCCTTCAGGTCGGCACGCCTGCTGAAATCTACGACCAGCCAAACAACCGTTTCGTGGCAGACTTCATCGGAACATCGAATTTCTTCGTGGGAACGTTAGTCAAGGTCGGCGGTGAGTGGGCGGAAGTTCAATCAGACCTCGATCCACAGGTCCGATTCGTCGGACGGTATAACGGAGCCCCCGATTTCATCGTGGGCGATGCTATCACCGTTGCGATTCGCCCGGAGCGGATTATGCTTACTGGCAAGTTTGATGGAGAAGATGTCAACCAGATCAACGGGCGCATCCAGGATGAAATGTACCTTGGCACGACGATCCAATATACCGTCCTGGCCTTTGATCACATTCCCGTAATTGTTCACCAACAGAACAGAGGACTGGGAAACACGGATCGGATACAGCGTGGCGATGTGGTTTACATGAAATGGCTCCCCGAAAATGCAACCGTCTTGAGAGGTTGAACCATATTATAAGTAATTTTCAAAAAGAAAGTAATGGTTTGTAGTGAGGCGATTTATCGCCGGCCCAAACGCGCAATGAATTGCGCTACTACAAACGGAATGTATAGTTTAATACTGAAAATTACTTAACCTTTGGCTGCTAGTTTTAAAATGCCAAGCCAAGCATGACGGGCATAAAGCCCTAAACTACGATTCATCCTCTCGTAGCGTAGCTCCTTGTGGGCGTTGAGTTTGGTACGAACTAGTGCAGCGTGGCGGAAGTCCTTTACCAGTTAGAAACCGAGTTTTTGCCAAAAACTCGGTTTCTCCTCACTGACCAACCGGTTAATGATTTCTGCCGACGTGTCCTAGGTTCTGTTGACATTTGAGTATAAGGTTGTGGCATAATAGAAGAATGATGCCAATAACCTTACCCGATGACCAATGGAAAAAGATATACTCGTTTCTTCTAACTTGTCCCACCATCTATGTTGGCAACGAAGCGACAACACGCCGCTTTATCGAAGCGGTTCTCTAGGCGACCCGTAGCGGTGCTCAATGGCGGATTCTGCCAGACACCTATGGTAAATCGAACACCCTCTATAAGCGTTTTGCTCGGTGGTGCGACAAAGGGGGCTTCACACAGATCCACCACCACTTCGCCGCCGACCCCGATATCGAGTCGCTTATTGTGGACAGTACAATCATTCGAGCGCACCCGTGTGCGGCGGGCGCCTTAAAAAAAAGGGTGGCACTGAAAACCAAGCGTTAGGCTGCTCTCGCGGGGGATTCAGTACAAAAATTCACATCACAGTTGACGGCCTGGGTAATCCCCTAAGAATACATCTGACGCCCGGTCAAAGAAACGACATAGCGGAAGCAGAAGGGTTGATACTTGGATATAAAAGTGAGTATGTGATTGGAGACAAGGGATATGACTCCGACAATTTTATCGCGGTTATTGAGGCGAATGGAGCGATTGCGGTGATACCGCCCAAAAGTCATCGTGTGGATCAAAGAGATTACAACAAACATCTGTACAAAGAGAGACATCGGGTTGAATGTTTCATTAACAAGATAAAATGGTATCGCCGCATCTTCTCTCGGTTCGAGAAGTTATCTATCTGTTATTTTGGATTTCTCAGCTTTGTCTCCACTCTTATATGGCTCCCTTGAAATGTCAACAGAACCTAGCACCATTGGTTATTAGGGAAAAAAGTGATATAACGGGGTATCGGTCAGAATCCCTAAAATGCCCCAGATGTTACCCACGATATAGTCTCCTAACGCAACGCCCAAAAAGAAAGGAACTGCACGGCGATAGGATCCAAGTCCACCATAACGCAGGAGCACCGCCTTGATTATCCAGGCGACGAAGATACAGGACCACAGATTGAACATCCCCCAACTATCCGCCGTTACATAGCCGAGTGGGTGGAGGGGCCACCACAGGAAGCGCGTGCGCAAAAACATCAGCAGGGCAGTCAACCCAAGTCCAACTCCCATAAACCCCAGCGCTGGGGCATCGGGCTCCCGGGAATAGTTCAGCCAATTTTCAAGCTGGCTGTATGTCATACGCCCATACCACAATGAATGCGGGTGGTAGTGTCCAGATTCATGGCCATACCGGTAGAAGTGATCCAACAATAGCCAAAAGGTCATAATCGATCCGATCAACGTTGCAAGCAGAATGGCAATCGCCGTATGACGTGGGTTGATATGCCGCCTTTCCGACATTTTGAAGGCTTCCAATTGCTCCGGCATCGGATTGACCCAATAGGCGCGATTGAAAAACATGTACATCGAAAAGACGGCGAGGGTACTCGCACCAAGACGGTATGTGCCAAACCCGGTAACAATCATGCTGTGTGGATCGATGCCCGGACGATAACCGTGTCCGTGTACCAAAAACCCCAATTCTGCACGTAGGCGGGTGATCATTATCGCTAATAAAAAGTAAATCCCGAAAAAAATTGGAATTACCCACAAGGACATCCCAACTCTGTAGGAAAACCCCATCAAGAGGGCCATACCAACCAGAGTGCCTGCGGCCGCAAGGCGATATGGCATCGGCTCGCGGGTGTCATCCAGTTGCGATGCGGATGTGGGAGATGTGAATAAATGACGCACTATCCCTATGAAATGAAATCTGCCGATCCAGAGGGCAAATCCCAACAGCCCGATATATACGCCGAAGCCCTGTTCAGCAGCATAAGGGAAGCGTGGAAGACTTCGCCAGCCCATCATATCACCGACCATCAGTTCAATCTTGTACAGCCAGTAAAACGCCCAGCATGAAAACAGGAGATCTAGCGGTATCATAAAGCTGATGCCAATCACGAAAGGGTAGAAAGAGAGCCGGATTCCCCCACCTATCCCCATCCGTTTGACCGGGATGTACGGAACAGCAGGAGCGATGGAATTGAGGAGGTTGACGGTACTTATCAGTGCGGCGACACCGAAGCCAAACCACATCAGTCTATTTTTGAAGAAACGCAGCCGGGAATTGGTCATCTCTAGCGGGAGCTGCGTGAGGGGGTAACTCAACCGCTCATGGTCGGTCCACTGAAGCCGCAATAGCGTGTTAATGCACAGCATCACAACCATCAACACGAATATGAATGCGCTCCATGCGACGGCAGGAATGAGCCACGCCTTCAAATGACGCCCAGTGTATAGGCTTGAATCCCCTTCATAGTAACCGATGAGGGTTTTTTCGTCTTGAACGGTAAGCCACTCTGGAAGGTGCTTCCAAAACAGTTCACGCCAGTCGTTTTCGGGGGTGGCAAACCGAAACGCATAACTCATGATCGGCACTAAGATTTGCATCATATCCCACGAACAGAGACAGGAGACAATACACAACATGAAATAGATGGTTAGCAGTTCCTGCTGAGAAATACCAAGGATCGGGGAGATTTTGCGGAGTATATATCCAATCAAAAGGAGCCAAAAGACAATGAAAATGACATTCGACTGTGGGTGGATGATTGTTGGGTAGTTCGGGCGAACCACTTCAAGCTCGATGAGCCACCAGATATTGATCGGAATGAGCACAAGGGCAATCAGGAAGGATTTGAGCGTTAAACCGCTTTGAACGGTGACAGGCGTGTTTTGCATTAGCGTGGATGCAACGATTCAGGTACGCACTTGCCTGCGTGGAGCGTGCAAGCAGGTTCTTTAAGGAGTGTGGCGCACAACCAATGAACTCATTGACCTATTTCCTCAATTTCCTCGATTCTCTCGTTCGCCTATTCACCTGTTCGGACAGGCGCTAAGCACGGTTGCCGCCGTAGGTGGAAGACAGGGACGTGTTTTCTGTGAAGCGCGCCTCTCGCAACGGCGTGATGTCCACCGTACTGGCGGCGCCGTCTACAATGAGTTCCGCCATACATAACCCGATGGCTGGCGAGATCTTAAAAGAGTGGCCACTGCCTCCCACAGCAAGGTAGAGGCCCTCGACATCGGGACTTTTGTCCAAGATCATGTTCCAGTCAGGGGTAACGGTGTACAAACCACTCCACCCCTTCACGAACATCGCTTGCTCCATTGCCGGCAATCGGTGACTCAGGCGGCGGGCGATGTCCTCAACGAAGTTACGTGAAACATCGCGTGAGTAATGGTTGGGGTCCGCCAACTCGTTCTCCTTGGGGTGACCAACGCCGGCGAGAAGCATCCCGCGCCGCTCAGGGCGCCAGTAGGTACGGTCTACCATGTTGGAAACCGCGCGTTGCATGGGTGGCATATCCACGGGTATACGGGCGACAACCTCTGATTCCCGCGTGACTTCCAGAGGAAGGTCTAACCCCACCCAACGTCCCACCGCTTTCGCCCAGGGCCCGGCGGCATTGACGACGACGGACGTACTAATCTCACCCCAATCTGTGACTATGGCGGAAACGCGACCATTACTCAGCTTGATGTCGCGGGCTGGCGTCTGGAGGTAGACTTGCGCGCCATTGGCTTTGGCTTTGGCGGCGAAGGCACTTGCCATACTGTGGGGGTCTGCATAACCGGAGTCTGGCTCGAAAGCCACACAGCCGATGCCTTCGATGTTTAAGCCCGGTAACTCCTCGGCGGCGTCCGCCACTGAAATCTCCCAGGTCCGCACACCCAACTGCTTCAGCCGTGCCATGTTGCCATTGAAAATGTCGGCAGCCTCCGGTGGAACCAAGAAAAACCAGCCAACGTTGTAAAAGACCTCTGCCCCATCAAACATTTCGGGAAAGTGCTGGAAGATCTCGACACTCTTCTTAACAAGATGGATACCGACTTCGTTGGAGTAATGCTGACGCACAATGGCCGCCGAATCACCCGTGGAGCCGGAACAAAGCAACCCCTTCTCTAGGAGCACCACGTTTCGCAGCCCTTTAGCGGTCAGATGATACAGAAGGCTCGTACCGATGGCGCCTCCTCCGATGATGACTGCATCAGCCGTCTTAAGCATTGATGTTTCTCCTTTAGCCCCCCGGCCCCCAATTCCCCGATGGATCGGGGAAGGCTTCGGGAGTTTGTGTGATCCTCCCATACGTATCAAGTTAACGAGTAAGACATGGTAGATCGGAGCAGGCTCCGCGAAGAAAGGCTTTGATACGTATGGACAGACATAGATAGCGATTATATCACCGAAATTTATCGGGTGTCAACAACGAAAAAAGGGGAAGGAAAGGTTTTCTTCCATTCCTTGTAAGCGGGGAAGCAAGGGAGTCCGATGGGATCGGACGAGCACGGGGAAAGATAAATCCTCGCCTCCTCGCCTCCTCACATATTGCTCCTCACATATTGCTCTGAATCCCGATCCTATCGGGGCTCACCCCCTCACACACTTGCGTCCATGTGTGGCCTACATCCTCGAACTCACGTTAGTGTACGGTTACACCAACCTCCCGTGCCATGTGCCGGATATATTGCTGACCTGAAATGGTGTCTTCGTATGGAAAGTGCTCCACATACAGCGTAACATCGTGTGCTAACTCATCCAGCCGTCTAAGGATTGTCGCATAGTCCATAACACCTGTTCCCGGAACCGCTTCGTCTAAGTGAACCACTGATAAATGCTCTCCTCCGTTCCGCGTCACTGCCGACATCGCCAGATCTTTCGCGTGGAGTGCGGTTATCTTATCACCCAACTCATCGAAAATCTGATTTACCAGTTCCGTGGTTCTGTAGAACATGTGGGGCCATGTCAGATTCACGCAATCCATCAGCACCTTCAGTCGCGGTGAGGGGACTGCCTCAAAAAGCTCCTTGTACCGCTCCACTGAACAGAGCGGACCCATAATATGGGGGTGTGCGGCAACGTCCATCTTTTCCTGTTCCGCTTCCTGGACCAATTCCTCTACGGCAGCAATGGTTCGGCGCCAAGTCTCCTTAGACCAAACTTGGGGCGCCCCATAGGTCGTATCACCATAGGTAGAAAATCCGACGCAGTGTGCACCCAAGATGCAGGCGTGGCGCAGTTGACGGCGATAGTGTTCGAGGGCGGACTGGTAATCCTCCACCTTCGCCGCGCCAAACCCCTTGCGGAAGCCACTAAACTCACCCCGCCGGATGCCGTGCGAGTCGAGGAACTTCCTTACCTCCTCAACATCCGCATCGCTCCAGTCGGCTGGCGTGCTCATAGAGACGGTTTTCACTTCCATTATCCCGACTTTCTGGAGAAACGCCGCCCGCTCTTCTGCTGTCTTTCCCGGGTGTATTCCCGGACTCATCAGAATCATCTGAACCTCCTGATCCGTTAAGGTTTGTGGAGTGCCCCGATGCAATTTACCCCGCGTAGTTTGAGCGTAGCGAAATCCCGATCCATCGGGGCAAGTAGACCGAGAATCGGGAGATAAACCAGGATGATATGCTATCACTAAATATGTGAGAATCCGCACTATGATAGCATCTGCATGAAACGTGATGCGTGGGAAGTGACGAGTGAGGCGTAATTTACCCATCATTTATCACTTTTCACTCATCACTCCTTATGCAGTAAGGATATACTGGGAATCGACTGCTAAAGTTATGGTGCAGTCCGGAATGTAATAATTATTTCGTTTCTAAGCCCAACCATATCACGGATTGATATCCTTATTCTGTATGTTTTTCCGGGTTTTAGCGATATTGATGGCGTGGCATGAACTGTATTAACTTTTATATCGACGAATTTTCCTTCTACGTGTTGCCATGGTGTGTCGAGTGGTGTGCCTACCCACCTCTGTTTTGTAACGGCGGTTTCTTCTTGCCATTTTCTTAACTCTTCAGGGGTAAGTTCGTCAAGGATTATGACATTACTGTTTCTTACTAAGTTCCAACCTAGGCCACCGTGCCCGTCGTCAGATATGATGGCATTACTGTTTCTTACTAAGCCCCAACCTAGGCCACCGTGCCCGTCGCCAGATAGGATTGCGCTGCCTACAATAGGCTCATTAAATAATATGACAATTTTTTCTGTGTTAGGATCTACGTCTGTTCTGCCTTTTAGGTGTACACGTCTTGCTGGTGCGCCGGTGTCGCTTGGTTTGTAGACATCGGGATATGCTCCTAAGCTTGAATCCCGTGGTGGCAACACTGTACTGTTGAGTATTAGTGGTGGATCGTAGTCGGGTGCGGTTACATAGTAAGGCCCTACGATTTGACCATTTACGATCGTGTAGCCGTTTTCATCACTGTAAACTAGGGGTTCGTATTCTTTATCTAGTGCTGTCCATGTAACGAGAAAGTAAATAGGATCGTCCGACACTGAAGTTATCTCTGATATTGGGCGGCCGGCTATCTAAGTCCTTTTATCTCCCCATCGTGCATTTGGAACTGCACGTATTTCGTGTTCAGATAAAGTGTTTCTTATGTGGACGTTTGCTACGCCATCATAATAGTTTGAACGGTTAAACCAGATTCCGAAGGATTGGTTGTGTGCAATTTTGCCGGGTTCTGGTATTATTGTGAATGGTCTTACTTCGTGAGTTATTGCGAGGTTGTATTGCATCCAATTAGACATTGGATCTTCTGGCGTAAGAATAGTTTCTTGTCCGCAACTGATAAAGATGATACTTAGTAATGTTAGCAGTAGCATGATACAGTAAGTTCTAATCATAAGTTCCTCCTTAATAGTGTTCAGTTGTTTTCGTTTTAACCGTTCTCCAATAATGCTGCGTCAATTTTAACAAGCAAGTCATCCAAATCGTCTATATTTTCGTTATCGTCTACTTGCCACGGCAGCCGTCCCGGCATACTTTTTGTGTTCGGGTCTACTTCCACTGCCTCAAACTCTTCATCAATAGATCTTCTCAACCATTTAGTGATAGCACAGGAAAATGAACCATCCCAAGTTATTTCTGGAAATTATTTCAAAATGACCATCCGCCGGGTCGCCTGGAAATCACCCGCCGTGAGCGTGTAGAAATAGAGCCCACTCGAAACAGCATGTCTTGGTTGATTCTTGCCGTCCCAATACGCGGCGTTTTCCCTGCTGATATAGCTGCCCACCCCTTGCATCCCTAAGTCCAACTGACGGACAAGCTGCCCCTGGACATCATAGATGCGAATGGTCACTGGTGCATCGGCGGCTAACTTATACGGTAGCCACGTCTCCGGATTGAACGGATTGGGGAAGTTTTGAAGCAGCGCCGTCCGCTTGACCTGCCCCAATGTTGTCGCTGTGAATAAAGACAGTTCGACGGGAAGGCCGAAATTGAATATGGAGTGATAGATATATGCTGAGCCTTTAGCAGTTGCTTGGCCTTCATCTTTCAGATAAGCCCCGACGATGGCGTAGTCGCCGCTGATAGAGACGGAATTTCCGAACTGGTCACCTGCCGCTGCGTCGCTGGCGGTTTGCTTTGCCCTCTCATTCCAGGACGAGCCACTGCGTAAAAAGGAATAGGCCGAGCCTGACTCGTTTCCCACATCATCGTCCTGATGAGCCCCGACGATGGCGAAGTTCCCGCTGATGGAGACGGAAATTCCGAACTGGTCACCTGCCGCTGCGTCGCTGGCAGTGAGTTTTGCCTGTTCAGCCCAGGTGTCCCTGCTGCGCACGAAGATATACGCCGCGCCTGAATCGGTGCCAGCATCATCGTCCTGATGAGCTCCGACGATGGCGGTGTCCCCGCTGATGGAAACAGAAATTCCGAATTCGTCACCTGCCGCTGCGTCGCTGGCAGTGAGTTTTGCCTGTTCAGCCCAAGTGTCCCTGCTGCGCACGAAAATATACGCCGCGCCTGAATCGGCGCCAGCATCATCGTCCCGATAAGCCCCGACAATGGCGATGTCTCCGCTAATGGCGACGGAAAATCCGAACTCGTCAAATGCCGCTTTGTCGTTGGCAGTGAGTTTTGCCTGCTCTATCCATTTCGTCCTACTGTGCACGAAGATATACGCCGCGCCTGAATCGTCTCTGACATCATCGTGACCCCAAGCTCCGATGATGGCGGTGTCCCCGCTGATGGCGACGGAACTTCCGAACTGTTCACCGTTCAGTGCATCGCCTGCGGTGAGTTTTGCCTGCTCTATCCATTTCGTCCCACTGTGCACGAAGATATACGCCGCGCCTGAACGGAAACCGGCAGCGTTGTCCCGATGAGCCCCAACGATGGCGATGTCCCCACTGATGGCGACGGAAAATCCGAACTCGCTATTTGCCGCTGCGTCACTGGCGGTTAGTTTTGCCTGTCGAGCCCACGCCTGCCTCCTGCGCACAAAGATATGCGCCGCGCCTGAGTGAGTTCCTGCATCATCGTCCTGATGAGCCCCGACAATGGCGGTGTCCCCACTGATGGAAACCGATCGTCCAAACCGGTCCTTTGCTGCCACGTCACCGGCGGCGAGCTTGACTTCAGCAGCGTGGCTCACGGTTAGCTGTCCAACGCCTAAAACCAGAATGACGAAGATCGTTTGTAACGTTTTCATGAGAAACTCCTCTCAATGTGACTATTCAAGTTTGGTTTGGTCGCTTCTGCGACTGTTCTGACAAGAGCGCCCCATCATTTTGACAACCGTTGTGTCCGTGCGCCGATCCCCTCGGTGATGACAAGAAGCTGATTCGCCTCAACATCCGTCACTGTTTGCTCCAAGCCACTTGGCCAGATGATTTTCACTTGCTCTGCTTTAGTTTCGGCGCCCAACCCAAAAATGACACGGAAGTCATGTCCCGAAAGATAGCTGGAGCCAGCTTGTACTTCTTTAATCTGAGCATGGGAACCACTCACAACTTTGATACGTGCACCAATTCCATCTCGGTTACTTTGGATGCCGGCGGTTTTTATCATCAGCCAATTGTTTCCATTACCCCCTTCGTTGCGAAGCAAAACCCCTTCTTGATTCAAATTCACCACAAAAATGTCAGTATCACCATCATTGTCGTAATCGCCAAAAGCTGCGCCTCGACTCACCCGTTTCATCGAAAAATACGCGCCGGCTCCCTCGGAGACATCAAGAAAGGACGACTTTCCCCTGTTTTGGAAAAGTTGATCGGTTTGCGCATATTCGAGGGTATCTGAGCTCGATTCGACGGTCGAATAGACATGCCCGTTAGCGACAAAAAGATCCAGATTACCATCATTGTTAGCGTCGAAAAACTTGGTCCCAAAGCCTAGTTTCAGGAAACTGGGCGCCCCTAAATGCGCGATATATGTGACGTCAGTCAAGATGCCGTCTGAGTTGTTGCGGTACAATGTGTTGGTTTCGCGGGAAAAGTTTGTCACAAAGATGTCCAGAAAACCGTCCTTGTTATAGTCACCAAAATCGACCCCCATTCCGCCTTCGGCGGCCCCATTCTCGTTATACGCGACCCCCACAACGGAGCCAATCTCCATAAAAGTCCCATCCCCTATATTGCGGTAGAGGAAATTCGGCGTCGTGTCGTTGGCGACATAGATATCGATACGCCCATCATTATCGTAGTCCCCGCAGACGATGCCGAGCCCTTTCCCACTCTCATTGTGAACGCCCGCACACTGGGTGACATCGGCAAACGTGCCATCTCCATTGTTTCTGAAAAGAGTATCTGAGAGACCGTCATAGACTCGTGGATTGCTGTAAACCCGCTGACCACTCGCATCATACCATTCACCATCTTTGGCAACCTCGTAATTGAGGTAATTGACGACGTAAAGATCCAAATTCCCATCGTGGTCATAATCCACAAAGGCGCAACTCGAACTCCATTTGTCGCCATCATCAACTCCAGCACCCTCAGTCACATCCGTAAAAGTACCATCGCCATTGTTACGGTACAATACATTTGCCCCGAAATTGGTCACGTACAAATCTTGGGCGCCATCGCTGTCATAATCGGCGGCGCCGCATCCCATTCCATAGCCGGTGTGCCCCACGCCCGCCTCGGCGGTGACATCGGTAAAACGCCTGTTCCCATCGTTCCGATAGAGCACATTCGTGGGGGGCACATCGGTCACAAAGCCTGGCAACGGGGCGCTGTTGACAATGTAAAGGTCTAAATCTCCGTCATTATCATAATCGAGGAAAACTGCGCCGGAACCCATGGTTTCCAGATAATATAACCGCCCGCTTTCGCCATTGATGTGCTTGAACGTAATGCCCGATTCCCTGGTGACATCAACAAACTGAACGGTGATTTGCGCCTGAGAGGAAACTGCGAGGGTGTTGAGAATGATGATCATCCAGCATACGATAAAACGTGATACGTGATACGTGAATGAACCCTTGAACTCCCCGGCGGATCGGGGGCTATGAACTCTTGAACCCATTTTCTTACTTCGATCCTCCCTCTCCGTCCATCTTCCTGTTATTCTCCCCATTCCCCGGTTTCGCCTGGAGCTGCCGAGCCGTTCTGAATGCGTAAGCGGCTTTTTCCGCCTCTCCTAACCTTTCATACACTTTTCCAAGATTTTGGTGGAATTTAGAGTTCTCCCCATCGAGCCGAATCGCCGTTAAAAATGAGTTCATCGCTTCGAGATACTTTCCCTGGAGAGAATAGCTCATCCCGAGGTTGTTATGAGTGTTCGCCTCATTGGGAGCGAGACGGACAGCAGCTTCACACGCTTGCTGCATTTTGTCAAAGTGGTTGAGCCTCATATAGCATGCCGCAAGCGTATTGTAAACCGCTCTGTTGTTCGGGATCAGTTCAATGGATTTTTCCAAAGGCTTGAGGGCTTTCTCAAACTTGCCATATCGTAGATGGACAAGTCCAAGCTGATACCAGAGTTCAGCAGGGTTTTTAGGGGTCTTTCGAAGAGCGGTTTCAAGCTGTGACACGCGATTTGCATAAGGTTTGAGTGCTTCATATTTCTTGATCTGCTCAACGCCTTTTTTGATATTTCCTCCTCGGATGTAGGCGTTGCCTAGACTGTAGTACGCAGAGATGTGGTCTGGATTCAACTGGATCGCCTGTTCAAAGAACTGAATCGCAGCGTCAAACTTGTTCTGCTTCAGATAGACCAGCCCGAGATCGTAATGCGGATGATAGGAGTTATCCTGCGCTTTGGGATCAAGTTCAATGGCTCGGCGCAGCGCCTGTGTCGCCTTTTGATACTCATTTCGTTTGAAATAGGCGATCCCGAGCATCTGGTGTCCAGGTGCATTATTGGGAGCTAACTTGATAACGATTTGGAATGCTTCAATTGCTTCTGTTGTTTTGGCGAGATCGACTAAATAAACCGACCCAAGCGCATAGTACGCTTCCTCACGACTCGGGTCGATTTGGATGGCCTTTTTGAGCGCTTCCACAGCGGCCAGGTAATTCTCACTTTCGATCAGATCCAACCCGCGGTTATAATATTCTACGAACTCAGGTAAGAATTCAGCCCCAATGGGATTGGTCTGGGATTCTCGGTGCTGTGCTCGTCCGATCATGCCGGACACCGGAGAATTCAGAGCAACTTCTTTTTTCCCCTGGGCTTCACAGACTGCTATCAGGACGAAAGCGAAACAGAAGAAAGCGAGGCACTTTGTCGTCATACAGTTTGTTTCCGTTAAAGAATAAGCTGAGATTTCTCAGAACTGAGGTAACCCGCAGCCCGGGGTACAGGCAAGCAACTCGGTTTGTACGGGTGCGCTATCACATTAATTCTTGGACATGTTTGTGAATCAACGTGTGGCAAAAGAAAATCCCCGTACGAAGCAGGGGTTATCTTGGAAAACGAGACCTTTTCCCCATAAAGTCCACCTCAGAAATCTGACATTTCGCCGTGTAGCAGATTTCTCGATTCTGTCCAAAAGCGAAAAAGCACCGACAACGTGAATTTTTGCCGATGCTCATTTCTCGTTTCAATCCTTAGCGAATTCTGAATAGACGATACTACAGCACAATTACAAAAAATTGGAAACAAAAAATGCCCGGTAACTTATCCGGTCGTTTTTCGGCATTTTCGCCGGCGAACAAAAACACTTTACCAGTCGCAGAGCCAACTCACCTCTTGAGACTGAAAGAAAAGCGGGTCCGATAACGAATTCGAGTGTCCATCCGAAAAGTTGTGCCACACCTCAATTACAAACGTGTCCAAATTTAGATGTAATAGCTCACTCGTTTGATGCCATTTGTTTGCTTGTTTGGTCACACCAACTATTTCAGAAGAATCATCTTTTTCGATGTCTGAAAATCACCCGTTCTCAGGTGGTAGAAATAGAGCCCGCTACTTACCAATTCACCGGTGTCACTCCGTCCGTCCCAATAAGCTGCTTTATCCTTTGTGCGATACAAACCCGCAGGTTGAGTCCCTAATACCAACCTGCGAATACGACGTCCATCAACGTTGTAGATTGCGATCTCTATGTTTGCATCAGCAGCAAGGTCGTAGGGCATCCACGTCTCCGGGTTGAACGGATTCGGATAGTTTGGTAACAGCTCTGTTTCGGTGACGATTGGATTTGCATTTACCAGCCATGCACAGAGAAAGTCGATAGCAATCCCGGCGCCACGTGGGAGATCGACCATAACTTCCAACTCGGCAAGCGCATGATGAATCTGTTTGTGGTTCGCTGCAGGTAGACGCATCGCTTCCCCCACATTGAATGAAGACGGTGCAGCTACCGCGATGCTTTCATCGAAATGGGAGCCAACGATTACGAGATCGAACACATTCACCACACCATCGCCGTTGACATCACCGCTCTGATTGTCGCCACGCTGTCCAAATTGTAATCCGACAAGCACAAGATCGAAGATATTGACAACGCCGTCTGCATTGATATCTCCAATCAACTGATCTAGATCGTTTGTCAGATTGAGAGCGATGAATCGTGGGTGAGGAATTCCAGTGACAAGAACTTCGACGCCGGTGCCATCAAGGTTCGCCCGCTGGATTTCCCCTGTGTTAAAGTCAGTCCAGTAGATTTTGCCCTCGACCCCATCCACCGCGATGCCCTCTGGACTACTTACCCCCGTGGTGACGAGATCTTCGACATGACTCCCATCGAGGTTCGCCCGCTGGATTTTCTCCGTACCAGAGTCGGTCCAGTAGATTTTGCCCCCGACCCCATCGACGACAATGCCGAGTGGAGAAAACAACTCCGTGGTGACGAGATCTTCGACATGACTCCCATCGAGGTTCGCCCGCTGGATTTTCTCCGTACCAGAGTCGGTCCAATAGATTTTGCCCCCGACTCCATCCACGGCAATGTCTCGTGGAACATCCAACTCCGTGGTGACGAGATCTTCGACATGACTCCCATTGAGGTTCGCCCGCTGGATTTTGGCAGTGCTAGAGTCGGTCCAGTAGATTTTGCCCCCGACTCCATCCACGGCAATGCCGAGTGGAAAAATTAACCCCGTGGTGACGAGATCTTCGACGTGACTCCCATCGAAGTTCGCCCGCTGGATTTTGGCAGTGCTAGAGTCGGTCCAATAGATTTTGCCCCCGACTCCATCCACGGCAATGCCTTGTGGAAAAATTAATCCCGTGGTGACGAGATCTTCGACGTGACTCCCATCGAGGTTCGCCCGCTGGATTTTGGCAGTGCTAGAATCGGTCCAGTAGATTTTGCCCCCGACTCCATCCACGGCAATGCCTTGTGGAAAAATTAATCCCGTGGTGACGAGATCTTCGACATGACTCCCATCGAGATTTGCCCGCTGAATTCTGTCGGTGATAAAATCGGTCCAGTAGATTTTGCCCCCAACTCCATCCACGGCAATACCGAATGGATGACTCACCTCCGCGGTGACAAGATCTTCGACGTGACTCCCATTGAGATTCGCCCGCTGGATTTTGTCGGTGATAAAATCGGTCCAGTAGATTTTGCCCCCGACCCCATCCACGACAATGCTAAGTGGAGAAAACACCCCCGTGGTGACGAGATCTTCGACGCCAGTGCCATCAAGGTTCGCCCGCTGGATTTTGGCAGTGCTAGAGTCGGTCCAGTAGATTTTGCCCCCGACTCCATCCACGGCAATGCCGCGTGGACTCCCCAATCCATCATTGCGAGTGATGATAACCTCGACGTGACTCCCATTGAGGTTCGCCCGCTGGATTTTGGCAGTGCTAGAGTCGGTCCAGTAGATTTTGCCCCCGACTCCATCCACGGCAATGCCGCGTGGACTCCCCAATCCATCATTGCGAGTGATGATAACCTCGACGTGACTCCCATTGAGGTCCGCACGTTGGATTGTACTCAAGTCAAGGTCCGTCCAGTAGATTTTGCTCCTACTCTCATCAACAGCCATATAACTAGGAGCTCGGACCCGGAGGAGTGTTTCTATGTTTTCGCCACTTGTCTCTGCATGGTCGATACCCTGGTCATGTGTCCAGTACATCTTCGCTGCCTGTGCGTGTCCCACTGAGTTGTTCAACAGCAGCAGAAAAAAGGCGGTTAGCACAATGAGTCTTAGGTTCCGATTCCTACAACTGCAACATTTTCTTGACCAATACACGATTATCGGAAAATGTGACCGTTTCATGAATCAAAATCGTTACCAATCGGTTTTGTATACCCGGGCATCGATTGCGTTTTTTGAAACGCAATCTGTTCAGTTCGTGCTGGAATGGAAGCCAAAAGCTCAATTTGTGACCATGCAAGGTATAGCCAAAAAACACTCAATGTAAGTATACCCAAGTTGCTACCTATCGAAAAAGAATCGAAGCTGATGTAGCAAACCGTCATATAACAGCGAATAGAAAAAGGATTGGACAAAAAACTCGATAAATCCCGTGATTCGTTGTCATATTTTCAACCTTCTGTTGAGGGTAGCAACTTGAGTTAAATAGCAGTGACTTCAGGGAAAACCAGCAAAAGAAAAGCCTCCTGATGCCGAAGAGTGTGTCTATCCAATCAGGAGCATCGGGAGGCGAATGATATATCTCTAAGAATGTCGTCCCTGCGGATTAAAGGATCATCCTCAGGGACTTTGTTTTAGATTTCCCCATGTCGTAGCAAGCTTTCCTTGGGGGTCAACGCCAAGAAACACATCTATACCAAGCATAATCTCATTGATATCTTGCTCGGTGAAGGTTCCTCTCCAAATCATGACCTCGTCGATGGTGCCTTGGAACGGCTCTGCAAACTGATCAAAACCACCAATAGTGATAGGGCCGGCGGACCCTTTGGCCTTTAATGCCCCGTCGCCTGCAGTCCATTTCATTTTTTGTAGTTTCCCATTTATATAGAATTTTAACGCGCCAGCCTTCCCAAAAGTATTGGTGACAGCAACATGCATCCACTTCTCCAAAACTACACCTGTACCGCCTAGCGATCGCGCACGGTGCTGATCCCCGTTGTCACTCCAATAGAATTGGAGGTCCCTACCACCATTCGGACTCCATAGAGTCATTGCGTAATTTATGGCATTTCCCTGGCGATTAAAGATAATCCCGCGATTAGCTCCAGGTCTTGCAGCATCGACATTAACCCAGGCCATGAGCGTGATTTCTGCCTCACCCTCAAAGGCAAAGACTGGGTCCTTTTTGGTCCGGACCATACCCTCAGGCCCCGGGTTATGGAGAAAATACACGGCTTTTCCAATTTGCCCATCGACTCGCTTCCAATTTCCAACTAACTCGCCGTTAGCTTCGGTGTCAGACTTGTCCTTCACCACCTTTCCTACGTCTTCGTCGAAGGGAAAATACAGGAGCAGCTCCAATTCACCACGAATTTTCCCCTGGACCAGGGACGGTAGAAGGAGCAAAAGGACACCTATTATAAGCACCAATGCTTTCATTTTCGTTTCTCCTTTCAGGCAACCAATTATTAAGAAACTATTTCAAGGCCGTAGTGATCAAGAAGATGGTAGACACCAGGGCATGTTGACATATTCGAAAGAATTCACTTATTATCTCACTCTGCTCAATCGGGGCCCCCGATGGATCGGGACCAACAGGAGCATCAATAATTTGTCAACACGCCCTAATCATTCTTAATGGTTGCCAACCCCGTCTAACCGCCCTTCGTAAGGGAGTTAGAGGAGATTGGCAATACAAAATTCCGTGTCGCTATGTCAATTATCCTGTTGACCATGACACAAATTAAAAAAACACTAAATGTACGACACCGACTTCAGCAAAAACCTGCAAAAGAAAAACCTCCCCGATAAAATCGGGATTTTCAATCTGATGCCAGTAGGAAAGTGTTCCCCTATTCAATTAGGAACATCAAAAGGTGAATTAGGTATTGCTAAAGATGTCGTCATTGCGGCTTAACGGATCATCGACGACCGCGTTTTAGGGCACCCCATGACGTAGCAAGCTTCCCTTGGGGGTCAACGGAAAGGAACTCAATTGTCGGCGCCTGCGCAATCTCTTTGAGTTCATCCGTCGTGAAGATCCCTCTCCAGATCGAGACATCGTCGATCCTGCCGCGGAAGTCTCTGGCGCCTGGCCGCCACCCACGCGCGGCAATATGGACAGGGCCGTCGCTTTCGAAAGCCTTAAACTTCCCGTTGCCATGACTAAACGCCACTGGAAGTTCTTCCCCATTCAGATAGACTTTCTGCGTTTCAGGATCTCCGGGGGTATTGGTGCCAGCAACATGGTGCCACTCTCTTAAAGGTACGCCATCTACTGGCTCTCTCGATGTAACACGATGCCAGTCTGCATCCGCCGCGTCTCGATAAAACAAAGCGACGTCGCCGGCCTTATCACCCACCTCTGCCCGCTGCTCAATTCGAAAACCATAATTAGCCTGGGTTCCTTGCCCGTCAGGCCAATTATAGACAATCGCATTATCATGATTATCCCACTGGTCCCCATAGATCCAAGCCATGATGGTGATTGGGTCATTTGAGGGAAAAGCCAGACGCTCGTTCTCTCGACTAGAGACATGATCCCCTTCACGCACCAACTTGTCATCATCTTTATTTATTCCATCATGGTTGAACCGCAAGGATTTTCCAAATTTCCCTTCGACCCACTCAGGTGATCCGATTATCTTGCCGTCTGCTTCGGTTTCAGACTTATCTTCCACCGTCCTGCCGCTGCCTTCGTCAAAAGGGTAATACAGGACTAGTTCCAATCCAGGTCGAATTTTCCCCTGGACCAGGGAGGGTGGTAAAACAAGCAGAAGAACACCGACTATAAGCAGGACGGATATTCTTATTTTCATTTTTGCTCCTCCTTATCGGGTAACTATATCAGGTAACTATCCAAAATTTTGAACACTTTCCTACTGTACGTATATCCCATATTCCGCACCCCATGAATACTGGAAATGCCGGAAACCCCAAAAACAGGCGCGGAATGTAAAATATATTATAACTTTTTTTTTTTTCTTTGTCAACAAAACTTAATCTCTATTGACAAAATTCACCGGGGGTGTTAATATCACTAAACTCCGTTTCTGAATAAAAATGCAGCATTAGAGCGGAAGGAAAAGATTATGCTTGATTATCAATCAGAATTGGTATCGAACTCACGTTAGTGTACGGTTACACCAACTTCCCGTGCCACATGCCGGATATATTGCTGACCTGAAATGGTGTCTTCGTATGGAAAGTGCTCCACATACAGCGTAACATCGTGTGCTAACTCATCCAGCCGTCTAAGGATTGTCGCATAGTCCATAACACCGGATTCAAAACGATGATCCGTTTCCCTTGCTCCCGGAACCGCTTCGTCTACGTGAACCACTGATAAATACCCGCTTTCGTTCTGCTTCACCGCGGACATCGCCAGATCTTTCGCGTGGAGTGCGGTGATTTTATCACCCAACTCATCGAAGATTTGATTCACCAACTCCGTTGTTCTATAGAACAGGTGGGGCCATGTCAGGTTTACGCAATCCATCAGCGCTTTCAGTCGGGGTGAGGGGACCGCCTCAAAAAGCTCTTTATACCGCTCCACAGAACAGAGCGGACTCATAATATGGGGGTGCGCAGCAACGTCCATATTCGCCGCTTCTGCCTCCTTGACCAAATCCTCTGCAGCAGCGAGACATCGCCCCCATGCTTCCTCAGACCACATTTGGGGCGTGCATCTGTACGTTAATCCGACATTAAATCCGACGCAGTGCGCGCCTAAGATCCGAGCGTGGCGCAGTTGACGGCGATAGTGTTCGATGGCTGACTGATATTCGTCTTCATCCGCTGCGCCAAACCCGCTGTGGAAGCCACTAAACTCACCCCGCCGGATGCCATGATCGTCGAGGAACTTCCTTGCCTCCTCAACATCCGCATCGCTCCAGTCGGCGGGTGTACTCATGGAGACAGTTTTCACCTCCATGATTCCGACTTTGCGGAGAAACGCCGCCCGCTCTTCTGCTGTCTTTCCCGGGTGTATTCCCGGACTCATCAAAATCATTTGAACCTCCCCATCCGTAAAAGAAAAGCCCCCTGATGCCGATAGGAACGTGTGTCTATTCAATCGTGAGTATCAAGAGGCAAATGATGTATCTCTACAATGTGGTCATTGCAGATTCAGGAACTATTCTCCTCACCGATTTCGTTTTATGGCGCCCCATTTTGTAGCGAGCTTTTTATGAGGCTCGACGCCGAGGAACTGGTCTCCAGGCGCCTGCATAATCGTTTGGATTTCCTCCTCCGTGAAGGCAACCTTCCAGATCATGACCTCGTCGATGGCGCCCTGGAATGGTTCGCTAAACATCCCGTATCCGCCAATCGTGATGGGACCGTTGGCGGGCATGGGTGCTTTTGTTCCGTCGCCTTTAGACCAGCCCTTCGCTTCATGACTTTTATTAATGCCTCCATCTCGGCTCGATTTTTGATCTTTCCCACTCAGATAGACTTTCATCGCTTCAGGATTCCCCAAAGTATTGGTGGCGGCAATATGGGTCCACTTATCTATCGGTACGGAGTCCCATATCCCTGTGACACGATGAAAATTGTTATCTTCCTTGTCACGATAAAATTGTTATCTTCCTTGTCACGATAAAAGAAAGATGGATCCACAGTCTTCAGACGAAGTGCGTAATTCGCCTTGTTTGCGTTAGGGCTATTATAGATAATTCCACATCAGATTATATCATAACACATCTCTCGTTTTTCTTCAAGACCAAAATCTCGTTTTTCTTCAAGACCAAAATTTTTTTCTCGTGGGGAATTTGTATATGTCAATCAGAACTTTTTTATTGACAAGATTTTCCGGGAGTGTTAATATCAGAAAAATACCAAATTTTGCAAGTTCCTGCTTCTACATAAAAAGGAGAGAAAGTTTCTATGAAGGTAACAGGCTCACATCTCATTGCCCGGGCCTTGAGGGCAGAAGGAATAGAGAAGGTATTTGCACTGGCAGGCGACCACACCCTTCCTCTGATGGACTTTATGGCGGGGGAGGGGTTCCAGTTTATTGATACCCGGCACGAGCAGGCTGCGGTGGACATGGGTACTGCATGGGGGCGTATTACTGGCGTTCCCGGGGTGTGTATGTTCACAACGCCGGGACATGCGAATGCCATTCCGGGGCTCACACTAGCGAGGCACATGGAGTCGCCGCTGATTAACATCGCGGGTTGCGCGGAACAGAACCGGCTGGGGCAGGGCGCCTCGCAGGAAATTGACCAGATCGGAATGGCAAAACCCGTCACCAAAGGGGCGTGGTTCATCTCCGATCCGTACCGCATTCCGGAGTTTTTTGCCCGGGCCTTCCGCACGGCCTTAACAGGTAGGCGCGGCCCCGCTCACCTGACTATCCCCCTGGACGTCCAGATAGCTGAGGTCGATGAGAGCAAGGTACGTTTCTACCCGCCCGAGGAATACCGCCGCACGGGTCAGGTCCTGGGCGATCCGGAGCGTGTCAGAGAAGCAATCGAGTTGCTCCAGAGCGCCAAGCGTCCCATTGTGGTAGCGGGAAACGGTGCCTACTCGGTGAATCGAGAGGACTTGCAGCGTTTCTTAGAGGTGACTCATCTTCCGTTGTTCACTGAGATGGCGGCTCGTGGCATCGTTCCCGATACCCACCCGTATTGCTTTGGATTGGCGGATGGGCGGGCAAATCCTGTCGCACGCGCTTTTTTGAAGGACGCAGACACGGTGCTGTTTCTGGGCAAGAAGCTGGACGCCACCATCTCCTTCGGCGGACCTCCAACGCTAGATCCGGAGACGCGTATCATCCAGGTGGAACCTGCATCGGATCAGATTGGTCTCTCGCGGGGTGTGGCTGTCGCCATTTTAGGCGATGTCGGATCCGTAGTAAAGCAGTTGGCTCAAGAAGCGGAGGGGTATCAATGGGGAGAATTACCCATGCGCCGTGAGTTGGAATCAGCTTGCAGTGCCCAGGAGCAAAATCTAGAAAGTATGGCTGCGGCGTCTACCTCTTTACACGCGATGTCCGTGCACAAGATTTTGCGCCCTCTCCTAAACGACAACTCTTGCGTGATTTTTGAGGGAAGCGACTTCTCCTTCTATGGAGTGCCCTATTACCCCAACACCCTCCCGAACCGCTGGTTCACCAATGGTACGCTTGGAATGATCGGTTGGGGCGTCCCCTTTGGGTTGGGGGTTAAGGTTGCTCTCCCCCAATCGAAAGTGGTCGTCCTTACTGGAGATGGCGCTTTCGGGTTCAGCGGTATGGAGCTAGACACAGCCGTGAGGCACAATCTGCCTGTAGTTATCGTGGTGGGAAACGACAGCGTCTGGGGGATGGACTACCACCAGCAGGTGCAGCTCTACGGAAAAGCCGTGGCGACTGAGCTCCTCCCCTCACGTTATGATAAGATAGCGGAGGCACTGGGCGCCCATGGGGAATATGTGGAGGAGGCGCATCAACTGCCGGGCGCCCTAGAGCGTGCTCTTGCCGCGGAGGTGCCAGCGTTGGTGAATGTGCGCACCGAACCTTCCCCTAGCCCGCTGACAGAATACATCATGGAACGGAAAAGAGCCGACGCTGGAAATAGCAATTCTCGGCGCCTAACTTGACTTTAAGGTAGTATGCCGCGCAAGCGGTGAGTAGAAGCACCAGTATAACGGGTCAGGATTGTTAGAATATCCTGTATGCACCTGTGTTAAGCTTATAGCGATAGATTGAGAGTCCGAAAGGACAAGCTGAACTTAGCAGTGCGTCATGCAAGGTGATCAGCGTAAAACGGTGAGCACGGGTGGATTTCCACAAGCCCAAGTCCTAACGGATTCAGTCAAGTCGGTAGCGTATGGATCCTCCTGGAATCGGACCAGAAGTGAGGTGATAGCTCACTTCTGGCTTATGGCACGCAACACCAGAGAGTACATTTTGTCAATCTTCATTGACCACCCAGAACGGCTGCGTCCATGCACGGCGATCGCCGACGCCCCAACATTCAAAGCGGACGTAGGTTGCGTCATCCGGGACATGGACCTCAAGCACATGAGCGTCGACCATGGCAAAGCCTCGTCCGTTATCACACAGTACGGCGATGCGATGGGCGTTATATGTCTCAATGCGGACATGCAGACCGTCCACTTTGATGTGGTCAATCATGACGCCGGTTGAAGCATAAAACCTCCCCTGGCGTAGCGCCTCCAGGATGCCCTCGCGCGTACGCGCCTTCACATAGGCCATAACCCAGCCGTGCCCGGCGTCGACGGGGCGGTGGTAGTCGTCGCTGGCAAAGCCCCAGAGCCGGCGAGCTTGACTGAGCAGGATGTCCCACTTGTCGGTGGCGTAGGCGCTACCTGCTGCACGCAAACCGTTGGCGTTGAAGATCTCCAGTCCCAAGTAGCCCCTCCATCGCTGCATCAACTCAAGGCTGCAATTGTCAAACTCCCGACCAGTATTGGGATGATTCACAATCGCGAATCCAGCGCCAGCGTTGATTTCGTCAATGACCTTCTGCCTATCTTCGTACGGCTCAATCCGGTGGTTGGCGCCAACATGTAGGATATGTGGTCCACCCTTGGATACCTCATTACCGGGGATAAGGATTATCCCGTGGTGGTTCCAATCGCTGATGTCGTTGAAGCTATAGAACTTGTCATGTTCAGTTAAACCGAGGAATCCGTAGCCGAGCCGTGCGTAGTGACTGATTAAGTCGAAGGGCCTATCCGCGGGTAGTGGGTGTGCGTGCAGATTGCCGCGCAGCCATAAGCCGTCCGTCAGGTCATGGTAGGGATGATCAAGGAATTTGGGCATTGGTTGCCTCCTGGAATGATACCGGTTTCAGGTTCTTTTCAGCCGGCATGTTACCGCAGTTTGCCAGCGTATCTGGGAACCTTCAATTGCATCTCCGGACGGTGCAGGTTGTACAGATCGATCGGTTCGTAGGGATGCTTCAGCGCGACCGCTTCGTTGAATTCGACACCCAATCCCGGACGGTCAGGGATTTCGATCCAGCCATCTTCGACGACCATCGGATTTGTGCAAACGTCGAAGCGCCAGGGTTCGGGTGGAAAGTGCTCCAACGTCAGGAAGTTTGGGACGCACGCAGCGAGCTGAACGGCGGCGGCGTAGGACACTTCCCCGTTAGGGTTGTGCGGAGCGAATGCCGCATAGTGCGAATCAGCGATGGCGGCAATCTTCCTCGCCTCAAGCACCCCGCCGCAGTGCGACATATCCGGCTGAACGATGTCGGCACCGCCGCGCTCAAGCAGTTGCTGAAAGCTAAAGATGGTGAACAATCGCTCGCCCGTGGCGACCGGTATGTCAATCTTGCTCCGCACGTATGCCATTGCATCAAGGTTTTCGTGGGGAACGGGTTCTTCAAAGAAACTGATGTTGTACGGTTCGATGCCTTTGGCCGCCCGGACCGCGTTGGCGGCGGTGTTGAATATCCCGTTGCAGTCGATGTACAGATCGATATCCGGCCCAACCGCCTGGCGAACCGCTGCCACTGCGTCAATGCCCGTATTCAGGATGTTGTTATCTAGCCGATAGAAATCGATACCGGGGCGTCCGCCCCAGGGATTGAATTTCAACCCCTTGACCCCGAGTTTCATCATCTCCTTCGCTGCCTGCTCAAACTCGTCGGGACTCATGCCCTGACGATACCATGCGTTGGCGTACAACTTAATCCGATCGCGTGTGCGACCTCCGAGCAGTTCGTATACCGGTACCCCAAGCGCCTTGCCTTTGATGTCCCACAACGCGGTTTCGACTCCACTGATTGCGCTAGTCAGCACCTCTCCGCCGGCGTAGAACGCCCGTCGGTACATCTCTTGAAAGTGCTTTTCGATGGCGAAAGGGTCTTTTCCGATGATGTAGCGAACCAACTCCACCACCGCCGCTTCGACCGTCTTTGACTTCCCTTCGAGGGTGGCCTCGCCGACGCCGTGGATGCCTTCATCTGTCTCGAGTTTCACTATGAGCCAGTTGCGAAAGCTTCCACCGACTAAGAAGGTTTTGACTTGTGTCACACGCATGCGTTTCATCTGAGTGAACTCCTTTCAAACGTTGTCCGGTAAATGCACCGCCAGATTTCAGGCTCGTTCACGTCTGACCTCCGCTAGCGCCTCCAACAGATCCCGTTCCACTTCGCCCTCCAGAACATGAGCAAAGGCGGTGTGAAATTGTGCTGTGATGTGTTCCCATTCTTCTTCCCAGGAAACCGAGTCGTTTTCAAGCACTTTACGGAGTTGTTCCCGTTCAACCTTCGGAAGTTTTTCAATCAATGGCAAGATCTTTTCGAGCGTAACTGGTTCAGTGATTTGGATCATTGGATTGCCTCCGTTTCTGTCATTAAAGATACTCTGCAAACTCGGTACAACACAAAGTTGTCATGATTTCAGCATCGAGATGACATTATCTATTGTCACTCAAGTTCCAGCAACTCAAGCGAGTTGCGGTGGATAATGCCCTCAATCACACCGTCCGGAATGCGAGGCAGCTTCGTACCTTCGAGTGGATCGTTCAGCCGACGCATCTTTTCCATGCCCTCCTCCGGCGTCCATAACGGAAAATCAGAACCGAAAAGTAGTTTGTCTGTCACGCCCCACTCGGCCATGCCAATCAACGCCTCCCACCCCTGCCATGGCCGCACCCACACGCCGGAGACATCGGCATAGACATTTGGATGCTTGCGCAAGACGACGGCGCAATCACGCTGCCAAGGATGCGCCATGTGCGCCATGATGAACTTGAGGTTCGGGAATGCCTGAGCAATTTCGTCAACCAACAGAGGCAAGCTGTACTTGAGGGGCGCTCTGGGGTTCGGGTGTGTCCCTAGATGGGACAAAATTGGCAGCCCCATCCGTTGCGCCTTTTCGTATAGTGGAAAGATGGTGGGATCGGTGGGATCATACCTGCCTAGCATCGGGTAGATCTTGATCCCCGCAGCCCAAGGTCGGACACGCACCGGTCAATCTCTTCCAGATGGTTGTCTTCCATCGGATCTATTGCCACGAAGCCAATCAATTTATCCGGCGCGTACTTGACCCATTCAGCGGTGAAATCGTTGGGACTCCGTACCCCGGTGGAGACACCTCGCACTCCGAAGACGATCGCCTTATCGACAGCCTTCATGTGCGCCAGGTACGTTTCGGGCGACAGCGGCTGCATCGGCGGATAGCCTGCCCGTTCATCTGCACGACGGGCGACTTCGCTGATGTGCTCCGGCTGAAGACAATGCGTGTGTACATCAACAATCATGTAGTTCTCCTTTTATCATCTGATCTTGACTCCAGTTTGCGGCACAATACGAAGTTTCCTCCCCCCGGTCAATGATGTTCTATTTGCTCATGTTTAAGCTCCTCACCCGCTCGGTGCGGGCAGCCGTGGATGTTTGTCGGAAAACCTTCGGTGGGTTGGATACCTTGGTAAATTCAGCGGGGGTTATTCACTTTGCTCCACTGACCAAAACTATGTCAATCCCCGGCCATATAAGTGAAAACTCGCATGCCTCGTCTCTTATGCAACAGGGGTGCCTCCAATTGGCTCGAAGCATGATCGGGAAGAATTGCAGTTCTCCGGGGAAACAAATCGATCATCCGGGCCAACCATCGTCATCGTACAGTTACACCAGTAGTTTGAGAACGGGTTGGTTTCGACAAGATTTTGCAAGTTTCCACCGGGGGTGTAAAGCGCCTTGGTGCATAGGTTTTGACATATCGATCGATTCAAGAGAGACGAGCCTTTTTCTGCTAACATGTTCATTCTCCTTCGACTTTCAGCTTACTGCCATCATCGCAGCGCGGCTGACAATATTTTGGGTGAGCATGACTTTATAGCCATTGTCATTCATGGGTTCAGCGTTCTTCACGGCATCTATCCCTGCCTGCCTTGCAGCAGTTTCTGTAATGCGTTTACCGTTCAACGCCGCTTCAGCTTCCTTGGAGCGCCAGGGTATTGGAGCGACCCCACCAAGCACGATATTCGCTGCCTGGCAGGTTGCGTCAGCCATCTCAAAGACAGCAGCGACACTTGCCAGTGCAAAGTCGAAAGAGCCCCTTTCGCGGACTTTGATATAGAAGCTCTTTGTGTTCCCCTTCGGTTGTGGGATGTGGACCTCGGCAACGACTTCGTTCGGTTCGAGGACGTTTTCACGTTGCGGGTTGACTTCTGGCAGAATGAAGAAATCCTCTAGCGGCATCGTCTTTTCCTCCCCTGGCCCAATAATCTTCACCGTTGCGCCGAGCGCGATTAGCGCCGGCGCAACGTCAGAAGGATGGACAATATAGACAGGTCCGCCCCCGAAGATTGCATGGTACTTGTTCAATCCCTCGACTGCGTAGCATATATCGCCGCCCTTCTTGAGGCAGATGATGTCCGGGTTGCGATAGTACCAGCAGCGGGGACGTTGGCACAGGTTGCCGCCAAGCGTGCCAACATTCCGAATCTGCGGTGATGCAACGGAGTCCGCAGCTTCTGCAAGCACGGTATAATGTTTTTGAATCGTTGGGTGCGCAGCAATCTCCGCAAGCGTCACCAACGCACCGATTGTCAACCCGGATGAATCGGCTTTGATCTCATTGAGCCCGGGGATCGTTTTGAGGTTGACTACCTTTTTCGGCGTTTCAATATACTCTTTGAGTTCACCGAGGAGATCTGTGCCTCCCGCAATAATTTTCGTTTCGTCCCAATCTTCGCCCAGTAGTGAGGAAGCCTCTTCGACGCTTGTCGTGTTGATGTAAGCGAAATTTTCCATCTGTTTATGCCTTTCCTTTCCCAGCAAGGGCGTTGAGTACCTTATCCGGTGTAATCGGCAGGTCTCGGATGCGGACGCCAATTGCGTTATAGACCGCATTCGCAATCGCTCCCGGTGTTGGAATGTTTGGCGGCTCACCAATTCCGGTCACCTTCCGATCGGTGTCGAAGGCAATGGCTTTAATCTCAGGAATCTCCATCGCTCCCAAGACCTTATAATCTTCCAAGTTTGGGTTAATCATCTTCCCAGTCTGGGCATCCATGATGCGGTTCTCAAGCAGGGCGTAGCCCATTCCCATGAGAATGCCGCCGTTGATTTGGCTTTCAGTCGTCAAGCGGTTCACCACCAAGCCACAGTCTTGGACTGCGACAATCTTGATGACCTTGACAAGTCCGGTTTCCGTGTCAACTTCGACCTCGGCAAACTGTACGCCGGCGACATCGCCGATGCGGAGGTCTTCGTCCCACTCGCCGCCTTCGGAGATGGTCTCCATGCCGAGATGCCCGGTTGCTTGTTTCCATGAAATGGTCTTTGTCCGATCAGACACCACATAGATCTTCCCACCTGCCGCCCGGAGGTCTTCAGGTTGGACTTCCAGTAGTGGCGCCGTATGTTCAAAGAGCTTACCCTTGGCTGCTATCGCTGCGGTTTTCATTACCGGCGCAACAGAGCCAATCGTCTGGCTGCCCCCACTCCCGCGAGAGGGCAATCCCGGTTCGGTGTCTCCAATCTTCACCGTGATGTCTCGGGGCTGCAACCCAAGTTCTTCCGCGACGACAATCGCAATGACAGTTCGGATACCTGTACCGATATCTTGCGTACCGGTGACTGCTTCGACAGCGCCACTTGCGTGGATAGTCACACGGACCTGCGTTCCCGCCCCGCCGCCACCGCCCCACAATCCACAGCCCATACCGATGCCACGTTTCTTAACGCCTTTTCCTGCACCGGGGACTTTATTGCGTCGGTGCCAACCGATCTCCTGTGCGCCGAGGGTGTATTCCTCCTGACGAATTTGGTTTCGACGCTCATTATTGTCCCCATTCAACCGACGAAACTCCAGCGGGTCCATGCCCAGCTTTTCAGCGAGCTCATCCATCAGCGAATCCATCCCAAACGCACCTTGTGGGTGTCCCGGCGCGCGCATGGCGCGGGCATTCCCCGCGTTGATTGCAACAGCGAACTTTTCAGTCCGGTAGTTCGGAACGTGATGCACATAAGGACCGGTAAAGCCAGCGCCGCCGCTGATGCCGCCTGTGCCGTAACCCCGCAGGTCGTAGGCAATTAGGCGACCATCCTTCGTCGCGCCGGCGCGGACATGCTGCGTCATTGACGGACGATTGCCAGCGACAAGGTGCTCATCTTTACGGGTTAACATCAGCTTGACGGGCGCCCCCACTTTCCGGGCAAGTTTCGCGGCGGCGATGCCTTCCACACCGGGCCCAAACTTACTCCCGAAGCCGCCGCCCATATGCTCGGTGATGACACGCACCTGATTCTCGGGTAGTTCAAAATGCTGTGCAAAATTTCGGCGTGTTCCAAATACCGCCTGCGTTGACGCCCAAACGGTCAGTTTGTCTCCGTCCCATTGGGCGACATGCCCATGGGGCTCTAAACAGACATGGGTTTGGACAGGTGCGCTGTAAGTGGCTTCAACCTCAACAGCAGCTTCAGCAAACCCCGCCTCAATATCACCGCGTTCACCAACGCTTGGCTTCCTCTGATTTCTGGGCCAGTCTTCATTGATGTGTGGCGCATCCTCCCCCATCGCTTCTTCGACATCAACCACATACTCTAATTCGTCGTAGTCAAATCGGATTAATCGAAGCGCATCCTTTGCGATGTCGTCAGTGACAGCGGCGACAGCGGCAATCTCCTGTCCTTCATAGCGTATCCGTTTGCCCGGCTCAGTCAGCGGAATGGCGGCTTTGACACCAGGCAGGGCTTCTGCTTCGCTGAGATCGATTGCGGTAACCGTCGCATGGGCGACCGGCGACCGCAAGATCTGACCGTAAAGCATTCCAGGGTGATTGATGTCAAACGTGTACTTCGCCCTTCCTGTGACTTTATCTTTTCCTGACAAGCGCGGGATGCGTTTGCCAATTAAGCGTGAATCCTTTGCTTCTCCCCATGATGCCATTGTCTAACCTCCCATCTTACGCGACGCCGTTTTAACCGCCTCAAAGATAAAGGGATAGGTACCACAGCGGCAGATGTTGCCCGCCAATCCCATTTTAATCTCGTCAAAGCTCGGACTTGGGTTCTGATCTAACAACGATTTCGCAGCCACGACAAAGCCAGGTGTGCAGAAACCGCACATTAGGGCGTCGTGTTGGACAAACGCTTCTTGAACGGGATGCAACTGATCGCCGTTGGCAAGCCCCTCCACTGTCGTAATCTGCTTCCCTTGGGCATCAGTGGCAAGCATCATACAAGAGTAGACAGCTTTTCCATTAACTTGCACCGTGCATCCACCGCACTCACCACGATCGCAGATGGGCTTTGCGCCGGTCAGATCTATGCGTTTGCCGTTGGTGTTGAAGCCGTCTCGCAAGATACTCAACAACGTCGTGCGCGGTTCGACTTCAACTTCATAGTTTTTGCTGTTAATATTGAGCTTGATTTTGGTGCGGGTGATTTCTTCACCCATCTGGGCTTCCACCGCCGTCTCCGCACCAACGAAAACAGTCGGTGCAACGCTTGCGGCGATCGCGCCGGTGCTCACACCTTTCAGGAAACTCCGCCGCGATATGGGGGTTCCCTTTTGGTCTTTTTCTTTTGACATGCTCTCCTCCTAACTAGAGTCGTCAGCTTACGATTTGAGTTATTCAGTTTCCATTTGTGTCAACTTAACGGAAACGACTCAGACTTCCGAAGTTTTGACACTAGATCTGATAACCTGAAACCTTGCCAGATCTGTCAAGGCCAAAAGTGTCGTGCAGCCTACAGATTCGTTAACGCTCGGCACGTACGATCAAACCTCTCGCGAAGGAAAAACCTGCTCTGCTACGACAAGCGACTCGGCCCAAAATGGCGACCATTGCCGTGACGGTTGGTGCTACGTCTGCATCGGCAGTGAGCAATGCCGCCGGTGGCACGAATACATGTGTTCGAGGGGAGTGTCCACCTGCTCGCAATATAACAAGTTGTTTCCCCACGCGTTACATATTTGTCGTCATTGTTTCTTCTAGCGCGCAAGCTTCTCAGTCGTAGGTTCCATCTGTGAAATCCAATCGCGCAACAGTTGTATAGCTTGGCGATCGACCACCGAAGTCGCCAGGGGCGGCATTTGGCCGGCGCCTCGACGCAACACACGATGGTAAATAATCGAACGGTCGGGGCTGCCGGGCGCAATGAGCATCGCGTTGGAGATTCCAAATGTGTCGTGCTGCGGGCGGACACCGAAGGTGTAGGTTTTATCCCGCTCTGCGGTGAACTCCAGCACGATATGCGCGTTGCCTCCCCCTGTGTGGACATGGCAATTTGCGCAGGCAGCATGCAGATAAGAACGGGCCCTCGCGTCAAGGGATTCTTGAGGGTTGTACGGATTAACCAGCTTGGGGTACTCCTCCGGGCGCTTCGGCAGCGGCTTGGTGAAAATGCCAAGATGATCTAGCGTCCGAAGTTGGTTGTCGGATACGCCACCATAATCATGCGTCTTGTTCATTTGCATTGTGTTGAGCCCCAACACATAGTTGGCTGCGCGGCTGTGGCAGACCATACACTCAACCCGGCTGGGATAGCGCCAGATCTGTTCCCGACTCCCTTCAGGGGACTTTGAATCCTGAATCGTAAGGATACGATCCATTCCATCAGCCGCCACAAGCGTCGCATCGGTCTGCTCGTCATTCCAGACATAGGAATATCCCACCCACTCGTTCTGCTGTCGGGTGAGCAACCGCGTTTCAATCCGATGCCTAGAGGTTGCTTTGAATCGAGATTGCTCTGAATCCTCGACGCTTCGTCGGGATGCAATCGGGGCAGGATTTCCTGCTTCCAGATCGAGCGCAAAGGTTTGAACCAGGACCGTCCCATCGGGAAAGGTCCACCCATGCGATGTCGTGAAGTCGATCTGGGAATCGCCCGGAAGCCCAATGAACCGCTCCATGTGTGCACCATCAGCCCACAACGGCGCGTTGACCGAGTAGGGAATCAGCCCTGGAACGGTCTGATGATCTTTGACCGATGCGAACAAGCCAGTTCCACTCAGTCGAGTGGGGAATTTTGCGGTCAGTTCGTCTTTGGGTTTATGCTCCAACTGAAAGATTCCGCTGGCGAGATCTGCGATTAATATCTCGTCGTTGTGGTCAATCCCAAAGCTCACAATCTGCAGCGTCGTGTCGGCGATTTCCCTGTGCCAGATAATCCGCTCCCCATTGTGACGTAACGCCCAAATCTTGCCGGTCGCGTAGTCACCATAGATATAGGCGCCACGCAGCTCTGGAAACTTCGATCCGTAGTACACAACCCCACCGGTGATGGAGCGAGATTCGGAGTGGGGATGTTCGACCGTTGGCTTGACGATGGGCGTAGGGCCAGGTTTTCGGTTCAGGAAGAACGGATGGCTACCTTCGTAGAGACTCCAACCGTAGTTATCCCCACGACGAACAAGGTGAATCATCTCCCACTGATCTTGCCCGACATTTCCCACCCAAAGATGTCCTGTTTCTTGATCAAAGGTCATACGCCAGGGATTGCGGATACCGTAGGCCCAGATTTCGGGTCGTGCGCCTTCAAAGCCGATGAAAGGGTTGTCGGCGGGGACCGAATAAGCTCGTCCTGCTTCGGGATGATCGACGTCGATCCGCATGATCGTCGCAAGCACATTGCTTATATCTTGGCCCTTGGGTTCTCTGTCATAACTTCCGGGCTGGCCGGTGAGGTTTGTATCGGAGTCCATGGCGCCGTCGCCCGCAGCAATGTAGAGGAATCCATCGGGACCAAACGCCAGATCGCCGCCATTGTGGTTGTTCGACTGCCACTCCATGATAATCGGCTCAGAATGCTTGTCACAGTGATACGGCGGCTGACGCTCGACACTGCATCGCGATATACGGTTCTTTGTTTCTGTAACTTTTCCACCCTTGGGCCCGTTGCTGACGACATAAAGGTCGCCGTTCTTTTCGTAATCAGGATGGAATGTCAAGCCATAGGTCTCGCGGCCCGTGTCGAAAAGGAGTTCGGCCTCATCAACCTCCGGATCATCCGTGAAGCGACGAATCTTACCGCCTAGCTCTATCACCAGGAGTTGGTCTGTACCCGGTTCGCGCTCAATGTACACCGGTTGATCCAATTTCAGTTTGGTGAACGTCTGTTTGGGGTGCAATGACAATGGCGGGCCGGTTTCCGCCGTTTTGCCGGTCAGGGTTGATAAAAACGCGAGTAAATCATAATACTCAGCGACCGACAGTATCTGTGAGTAGTTGGTCGGCATCGGGGAAGTAACATTGAGTCGTTTACCCAAAGCACGACTATACTCCGGATCGCCGGCGAGGTCTTCGTACTTGTCGAAGGTTCGTTCGCTGCCATCAATTTTTAAGGTAATTTCAGCCTCGTTTTCAGAGATGAGCTCTCCAACAATCGGTTCATCATTATATGGGGTCACAATCGCCTGGACCTTCACATTCGATTTTGACACCGTTTGCACCCCATCCCCAACCTTGAGTGTGATGTTTTTGTCAGTCGCTTCAATGAGATCGCCGCTTATCGGCGTTGTGGAATCAGCAGGCATGACCTGAATCCAAAAATATCCCTTTTCCTTTAGATTGACCAACGCCTCGATAGGTTCGGGGTCAAGTTCGCTCAATAGAATGGCCCTTTCCGTTTCAGCCCCGTTAGCTCCTTTGATACGCAGAACGATTTTTTCGTTATCCCCGATAAGATCGGGATTCAAATTGCTCTGAATCCTCGATGCTTCATCGGGAGCAACCTGCGAGACGAGCGTTCCTTGAATCACAGCGCCGCCTGTTCGCACAGTTGCTAGACCGTATCCGCGCACAATTCCGGCATTTGGTTTAAGGATTGATTCTTCGATATAACGGACACTATTTAATGTGGCAATATCCGTTAAATCAGGCCCCAGAACAATTTCAACCCCCTCGTCAAGGCGCTGATTGACTGGTTTTTCAATCCCATCGACATTGTGGCATGCAATACATTTTGCAGTATTGACGAAGACATTTTTGCCGCGCTCGATATCGCCGGCAAGAACGGGTGGACGCGCCTCCATCTCCTTTGCAACACTTTGTATATCAATGAAAGGTTCAAACGGCGTCAGATCTACCTCTCCTCCCTGGCTCTGAAGGAACGCGATGACAGCTTCAATCTCCAAATTCGATAAACTGATCGGGGGCTTCCAGGCCGGCATCATAGTTTTGCCATAACCAGGGACAAGGAATGCGTCCGGGGCATATAGGGACTCAATGAGATACGCTTTCGACCCCATGTCCGGTTTCGGCTTCGCCGAGAATCCCGCGAAGCGGGGCTTTCGTGTCGCGGCTCTCGCCCCGATATCCGTGAGATCAGGGCCTCTACTCTTCGGCGCCGAGGGATTCAGCGTGTGACAGGAGTAGCACGTCCCCTTTCCGTTAAAGATTGCTTTCCCTGCTTCGACAAATGCCTCTGGCTTACGTTCTATGCTTGAAAGATTGACTTGCGTTTCAGGTACGATGCTATCGGCGTCAGGAAACCCCACAACGTGGGATGTCGTCCACGGAATGCGCCGATCAATTCCGTAAGGTTTCTGGTTCTCCGTGTTTTTGCCGGAAGACGCTTCTCCATGGTTGTCCGACATCAGCATAACACCTACCCCAAACGCCAAAAGCACACCGGCGACCGTACAGAAACGGGCAAGACGCAAAACATGCCTGGCAATTTGCCGTCCATCGCGGAGGCTGGCAGGTCGGAGAAGCATAAAACCGATGATAGGCATCGCAAAAACCTCGATAAAAGATTGACAAGCACAATTTATCACATTTCATCATTTCCGTCAAGCAAAAATTCTCCCTTTTCTTTTAACTTGACGCTGCAACTTAAAGTGTGATAAACTCCCCTAACAAGACGCACATGCAGCCATTTGTGTGTGGATGCTCACTTTTAAATCTGATATTCAGAAGGGAGATAAGATGATGACTAAGGTAACCCTGACGGCAATTGCGCTTTTACTGACCGTAGCCGGTGCATTGGCTACGCAACCCGAAACCGTGCAGGGCGAGTATTTGGAAGCCCGATCTGTCAGTGTCTATGTCGGGGCATGCCACTACGGGGCTGAGTACGTCGAAGGCGGCAGGGAGGCAACCCTCGTTTGGAATATCCGCCAAGGGACCTGGAAAGGTATCTCACTGAAGGGATTGACCGTTGTTGCAGTGGTCACAGCACAGAACAATCTTGCGATTGATACCAACACACGTCGCAGCGTCCTATATGTCGATGAAAAGGCGACATCGGAACAGCGTACCGCCTTAGTAGATCTGATGACCGAGAAACGCAGTGAACTCCTCGGCGAGGTCGTTAGCACGGAGAGCGCGCCAATCACTTTCACTAAGGAAGGTGTGAAATATGATCTGCGGGTTGGGAAGGTGCTAACACTATCCGTTTCGCGCTACCCTTGCCAAAACTGTACCCAGCCGCACCAGATCTGGTACAAGCCGCTGGAACAACTTGATACCCCTATCGTCGGTAAATCAACCTCCTATTGCTATCAAGACAAAATTCTCTCCGTCACTTGGAATTGTGGTGAGGACACGAACAACGTTTTCGTTGGAGATTTTGCAATGTAGAAATTAGGAGGTAGGAGAGGCTCATGTCGAAAGAATCAGTGCAGAGTAGCTCAGAGAAACCGAGTTTTTGGCAAAAACTCGGTTTCTTTGTACTATTTCTTAACATGAGCAATAGGAGATAAGATAGATGGCGATAAAGGCGATAAAGGTATCACTAATCAATATGAAAGGCGGAGTTGGGAAAACAACGCTTGCCGTGAATCTTGCTTGGCAATTCGCTGCTGATGCTGATATGAACGGATGGGGAAAAAGGGTCTTGCTGGTTGACCTTGACCCCCAGTTTAATGCAAGCCAATATGTGCTTGGTGGCCGCCGGTATAAGGAAAGTATCCATGAAGCAAAAGCACCGACAGTTCAGCACATATTTGAGGCACGCGAAACTCCATTAGATCATAACTTAGTTGAGGGGTGTGCATAAATATAGTTGACATAATCAAGCCAAAAGGGTTTCCTATTGTTATCATAGCAAAAGGAGCCCCAATATGGTACAAAGACCAATGTTGGCTGATTATGTCACTCTTATTATGCAACTCTTTGAGCAGTTTATGCAACACCGTATTGACAAACCAGGTGTCACACACGCAAAACCATTGACATATTCAACCACCTCGTTTATCATTTTCTTCATGTTGATGCAGTTTCACGGCATCTATGGCTTCAAAACGCAATGGCGGTGGCTAATCAATCACCCAGAAGTGTTACAAATGCTGGGGTGGCAACAGCCCCCTCATCGAACCACGATTGCACGTCGCTATAAGGCATTATATGAAGTGATAGAGGCATTTGTATTGTTTATCGGTCAGTATGCCACTGACTTGTCCCAACAATTCAACTTGGCTCATCTGGTAGCCGACAAAAGTTTATTTAAGGCACGAGGACCCGTCTGGCATCAAACTGACCGCAAAGCAGGAAAAGCACCTAAACATCTACGCAACCTCGACACCGATGCCACGTGGAGCAAGAGTGGTTATCATGGCTGGGTCTATGGCTACGGACTTCACATTATCTGCACACAAGGTGCGTTCCCAACACTGATAACTGTGCACCGTGCGTCGGTCTCCGAAAGTTGGGCGATAGATGCTAAAGCGTCTGAGATTCTGACACAACTTTCACCGCAGACACTCACTGCCGATGATGCCTATACCCAAGCAGACCGTATCCGTCGTTGGGCGAAGGCACAAGTCGCTTTGATTACCCCGGCACTTAGATGGACAAAGGGACGGTTTGCCAAGGCGTATCATCGATTTATCAACCAACCCAAGCAGCGTCTCTGTTTAAGCAAACGTCGCAGTTCGGTTGAACCGTTGTTTGACTTGATTGCTAAAGTGATAGGCACCACTCCTCAACAGAAGCAGTTACCGGTCAAGGGGTTTTTCAATGTACGCTGTTGTTTAGCTATCGGGGTGTTATCAGTGCAAGTGGCTATGATTGCCAATGCCATATGGAAGTTACCTGCTCGCAATATCTCTCATATGGCGGCTGTTTTCCAATGAACTACTATGCACACCCCTCTATTAGTTATTCGTAATGTGCCTATACACCTGTACGATAACTATGGTTACCTATATTCTGTATCAACTTCACGACTGGATTTGATCCCTTCACATTTGGAATTAGCCTATGTCTTACGCCAGCCAGAACAAAAGGAACATCTATTGGCGGAGTTTATCTCTGAAGTCGAAAACAGATACCACCTGATATTCTTTGATTGTCCGCCAACTGAGTCGCTGTTTACTACCGCAGCGTATCTGGCGAGTGATTATCTGCTGGTGCCGGTCAAGCCTGAATTTCTGTCTACAGTTGGACTTCCATTGTTAGCTCGATCAATGAAAGACTTCAATGACAAATTCCCAGACAGAAAACTCCAGCTTGCAGGGATTGTTTTTAATACAGCCACAGAATATATTCCAGAAGAGATGCAAGCTAAACAATGGGTGCGCCAACTGGCAGACAAGCATAACTGGCACGTATTTGAGAACGAAATAAGCTACTCACGTTCATACGCCAAGGGGGCACGCGAAGGCCAACCAATCTCCCGTACCTCCTATGCCAAGGGGTACCGGGTCGATGAGTTCCGTGCCTTCGCTCATGAATTCCAAGTTAGAATCGGCTTATGATTACACGACAACAGAAAGAACTATTGATAGACTTGGCTAAGTTATTCGACAAGTACGGCACAAAGCCGTTTGAGGAGCTTGCTGATCTGCTTTCCTCCCCTGAAACCATTCAATTATGGGTGGATTTTCTAAGAGAGAGTTCGATCGCAGCTCAGGAAGCTGGATTTGAGCAGGGCGGTAAGCGGAAAGGGCGACCGCGCCGTGCCGTAAAGTTGGAATTGGAACGTATTAAGTCCGATGATCCAGAGAAACATAAAGCACTAACCCTGTTCCGTGATGTACTCTTGTCCAAAACCGTTCTGCCAAACCTGAGAGATATTCGTAACTTCGCGCAGGATCGCGGCTTGCCTGTGATAACAGCCAAGAGTCGCGAACAAGCAATATTCCCGCTCCTCCAATCAATGATTCCGTTGGATGCCGACGCAATCAATGAGATTACTGAGTCATTGCCGCACTCACACACGGAATCTTTTAACGACCTTGAGGGGTGGGCCAATATCATAATGGACAAGAAACGCGGGTGATTGAAATTTTGCGATATAGACCACTCAGATAGGAGGGGCATCCCCCATCCTTCCTCTCTTTTTTCTTGCCCAACCAACTCCTATTCTCAATCCAAATTCCAAGAACAGTGGATCTACTGTTCTTTTTTCCTTACATAACCGTTGCTTTAACAACTCAGAGGAGATATCAATGCTAGACAATAACGTATTTTTAGGTGAACTCACACGGAAAGAACTAGGGGAAGCCATCTCCAGCGGCACTGTGAAAGGGGCGATTGTCCCAACAGGTGCCTGTGAACAGCATCAAGACCATCTGGCGATGATTCACGATACCGCTAGTGTCACAGAAATTGCCAAACGCGCTGCGACGAACTTTTATCCCCATGTGCTAGTCACACCCACCGTCTCTATGTCGGTGTCGGAACACCACATGGATCGCGGCGGCGCGTTGACGATACGTCCGGAGATCCATCTTGAATATGTCCACGATGTATGTCATAGCCTGAAACGGTTGGGCGTCCCAAAAGTCATGGTGCTCAACGGACACGGCGGCAACAAGCGACAGAATCTTGAGCCCGTCGCTCCCGACCAGATGAAGAGGCTCGATGACATGGATGTCACGTATGTGACCTATTGGGAGACTGCCCCGCAATCCTTTTATGAGGCGAATCTGGAGTTGGAGCGGAGCGCAGGCCACGCAGGCGAGTTTGAGACCTCATTTGCGATGGTCGTTTTTCCGGAGCGCATCCGGACGGAGGAGGTCAATTATGACAACGCAAAATTGGCAAGCATCCCCAAGGGCGGACATATTCTCAACGCTGTCGTCGAAGGTGTCACGGAGGAAGTTCGGCGGATGCTGGATGAAACGTAAGAGCCAGTAAGAAACCGAATGTTTCAGAAAAACTCGATTTCTGGGCATGTCCCACGGACGTGGCTTCCGTGGGCAAAGGAGGAGATTTGCAGTGGCTACATACAGTTTAGCTTCTGGGCTTTTCGTTTTTGACAAAGAGAACCAGGTAACAGGCACCCCGGTAGCGGTGCTGGAGTCAATCGCTGCCGCCGGTTTCCGCGAAACCGAGTTGATGGCTGAAGGAGACGAGTGGCAGACACCCGGTTCTCACAACGCCAGGCAGTGCCGCGAGGCGCTAGAGCGGCTTGAGATTTTTCCACACACGATACACACACCAATGTCCGGCGTGAACTTAGCGAGTTCGGATGAGGGGGTGCGAATTGACAGCGTTGCGCGTATTGCGGACGCGATGCAGTTTCTGGCAGAATTGGGCGGGCGGACAGCTATCGTGCATCCGACGGGAAGGGCAGTCTCCGGAGAGCCGCCCTACGCGCTGGAAAACATCGGGGCTGCGATGGAGCATACGCATCGCTCTGTGACGGAGTTAGTCAAAGTGGCGGAGGAGACCGGTGTCCGCATTGCGCTGGAGAATCTACCGAACACAGGTCTGGCTTGTCGTCCACTCATGTCGATGCAAGAGTTGCGAGCGTTTATCACTGATTTCCCGTCTCAACATGTGGGGCTTTGCCTCGACACAGGACACGCCTGCATCAGCGGACTGGATCCAGCGGAACAGGCGCGGATCGCTTCGGAAAGGCTTTATGCCCTGCACATACAAGACGTTGATGGACAGAACGACTGTCACTGGGTTCCGGGACATGGCGTTATTGACTGGTCTGCTGTGGGAGCGGCGCTTTTGGACATCGGCTTCGATGGCGCATGGACAATAGAGGCGCTATCTGGACGTACAAATGCTACGGCGGAACAGGTTGCTGCTGAGTGCGCAGCTTTATGCGAACGTTGGGAAGTAAGCGGGATGTCTTAGTTGTGATACCCATAAGGAATTACGCATGATCTCGATCGCGGCGACGACACCGTTTACCGCACCACCCACCTGGGCCATACTCGAGCAGCAGTTGTTTGACATCATGGACCAATCGGTGCACCCGTTCCTGGAGAAGTATACTCATCCGGACAGGAGCCTGATCGGTGGCGAGCATATCGGCGGCAGCGAGGACGACTTCTACGAGAGCTTCTACAATTGGCCCCTGCTCTATCTTCTGGGCGGTGGAGATGGTTTGTCAGATCTGGGATCTGGGAGCGCGGCAATGGAACGCCATCACCCACCAATTGACCAAAATGGGGCTGGTCCACAAGGAATACGCACGGCGCGGTGATCAGTTCCATCAGGCTGAGAGCGACATCCCGAAAGCGCCCCAGTCTGCCCAGAGATGTCGCCGCGCTAGTCGGAACACTTGAAGCAGACCGCACGGTGCTACAGTTGATAAACCTGAGTCCCTTTGACACCAAGAAAGTCATTGTGCAGGCAGGTGCATTCGGTGAACATCGATTTACAAAGGGGCGGTATTCTCATCGCACGAGTGAGTACCCCGGACAAATCGAGGCCTATGCCGCACCACCTGTGGAACAGGAGACTCGAACTGTCTCTGTACAAAATGCGCACCTGCAGATCGTTTTGCCGCCTGCGACCGAAATTACACTTGACTTGGGAACAACTCGATTCGTTAATCGTCTGTCCGCTGCCCTTCCTTGGGCAACCTGATGCGAGGAAGAAAAAAATGCAAAAGAACAGACGTATCTTTGAAATCCGTGGCCCGGTTTCGCCGGATCGCAACTACGTTGTCCCGCGCACGGCGGCAATCGCCGATCTTGTCAACCGATTGGCGCAGGTTTTGATGGAAGATATGGACATTTCGCTTGATGAAACGATACGACCAATATCTGTCGGGACAAACGATTTGAGACTATCTTGATGGGGACCTGCTCGTATAAGAGAGGGGTTGCCTTCAACGTTCGCAACGAGTTCATCAGCGAATTGGCGACCTACGGCGTCGTGAAGGAGGGGGCTGACGGTATGTGCAAAATTGCCAACCCAATTTACCAATACTGCATCATGCAGGCGTTCTAGCCGCTTTTTAATGGACTGGAGCGGGACTACCTTCCCGAAGATACCGATGGAAGTTTTTTCGATTACTTGACACCCGACGGGAAGATTGACATGTAGGCGCTCATAGCCAACTTCCGCGATTTCATCGCTCATGCGGGGTATCGTATCCTCGAAGTGCCAGAAACACCCCAAGAGTTTGTTGGGCAGTATCTTCTGTTTGCCTATCTTGATTAGTTCGTCCGTCAAGTGCGCGGATTCATGTGCTTCGAAGCCCGCACGGGGCGTGGGCGAATAGACCTAATCATCCTCTACGGAGGGGAAGTACATCGTCGAAACCAAGATCTAGGAAGGGAAAAGCCCCTATGGCGCGGGCAAACGTCAATTGGCGGAATATCTCAAACTGGAAGGCGTAACTGAGGGGTACTATATCGTGTTTGATCACCGTTCAAAGCCCCAAGTGCAGGCAGAGGAGGAGAAAGTCGAAAGAAGGTCCATTGTGAGCTACACCATCCCTGTCGTGCAAAAAAGACTGTCTCATGTGACAAAGTTAGAGGGTTGATGAAGTATGTGAAGAATGAAAACTTGGCCTGTGGAAAAACGAAGTCTTAACCTGCCTGAAAGCCTTAATTTCGTATTAGAAATAGAGACTTAATAGATATGTTGACGCCATCGCAAATTGACGAATTTCATCGCAACGGTTTCCTCAACGGCGGTCGCATCCTCAACGATGACGAATTAGACGACCTGCGGGCAGATCTAGATCGCGTCATGGAGAAGGGCCCGGACGGCTTTACCGCAGACGAACCGCGTCCAGTGCGATTTAGCAACATGTCCGCTAGGCGCGAACAGGACAGTGAACGCGCTGTCTGGCAGATCGTCAATATCTGGGAGGCGGCGCCGGCTTTTGGGTGGCTGATCTACCACCCGTTCATCGTTAAGGCGATCAGCCAGTTGACGGACGCGCCTGATTTAATGGTTTGGCACGACCAGATTCAGTACAAACCTGCCCACCATGGTGGGGCAACCCGGTGGCACCAGGATGCGCCGCTGTGGCCGATTATCCTTCCAATGACACCGGTGTCTGCCTGGATTCCGCTCGACGACGCCGACGAGGAAAACGGCTGCATGTGGATGGTGCCTGGAAGCTACAAATGGGGAAACCAGATCGATTTTCTCCGCACCCAGAATCATCTCGCTCAGCGCGAAGAATTCATGAACATTCAAGGCTTCACCCCGCCAGCCGATGCGGAAGTCAGCATTGTGGCGCCGCAGCCATGGCCGATCAAGAAAGGCGAGGTGTCGTTCCACCATTCGCTGGCCTGGCACGGTTCGCCCTTCAATCGCTCAGATCGTCCACGGCGAGCGATTGCCGTCCACTACATGACCGGGGAGTCGCGTTTTGTCGCTAGCGGCGAGCATGTGATGAAGCAGTTTGTGGACTTGGACGACGGGGCGCCCATGGCCGAAGCAGGTGACCATTTCCCGACAGTCTGCCGGAACGGCGAACCGGTCGGTGTTCCGGTGGGGTTGCAAACTTCAAAGACAAATTAGGCGTCTTTTGGAGGAAAATTCGATTCAAGAGTACCCACGAAATTATTGGGGCGTAATTCAACACCACTTTCAATTTGGAAAAATCTATGACTTCCCAGAAAAAAACAGGTTTTGTGTACCACGCCGATTATCTGAAACACGATACAGGTGTACACCTTGAGCGTCCAGAGCGGCTGATGGCGATCATCAAAGCGCTTCAAGCCTCAGATTTTTGGACAGATCTGTATCAGATCGAGCCGACCCCTGCGACGGTTGATCAAATCTGCTATGCACACACCAGAGGGGCTGTTGATCGGGTCAAGCAGTACTCTGAACAAAACATCCCCCTCGATTACGATACGCCAGTTTCACCCGCATCGTTCGACATCGCGCTTCTCTCCACCGGTGGTGTGTTGAGAGCAGCCGATGCTGTCATGGTGGGTGCCGTTAGCAATGCTTTCGCACTTGTCCGCCCGCCCGGACATCACGCTGTCCCATATTGCAGCATGGGCTTCTGTTTGTTCAATAACGTTGCGATCACGGCTCGGCACTTGCAGCGTGAGTATGGCATCGACAAAATCGCAATTGTGGATTGGGACGTACATCACGGCAACGGAACACAGGATATTTTTTATGATGACCCATCCGTCTTTTTCTTCTCAATCCATCAGTCGCCGCTCTACCCCGGCTCAGGGATGGTTAACGAGACGGGAACTGGTGAAGCCGTTGGCACAACTTTGAATGCACCCATGCGTGCGGGCAGTGATACAAGCGACTGTATCGAAGTGTTCAAAACGAAGCTCAAGCCGGCGCTCCTCGATTTTTCGCCGGATTTCGTTCTCATCTCAGCCGGGTTTGATGCACACTGTTTAGATCCCCTGGCTGCAATCAACATGACAGCGGAGGGCTTTGCAACCCTGACTGACATCGTTGCTGAGATTGCAGCGGAAACCTGTGAGGGACGCCTAGTTTCGGCATTGGAAGGTGGATATAGCATCAAAGGGCTATCAGAATCGGTCGTTGCTCATGTTGAAGGGTTGATGCAGCGCTCGTGATAGGGGTTTGGAAGATAAAAAATGCGAGCGCTTTGTTACACAACATCTGACAGGGTGGTAAGGTTTTGATACGCCTTCGGCTGCTCAACCGGGCGGATTCTATCTTGGTTCTTCAGCGGAATGACCAATCGCACAAGCCGTTAAATAATAACCCAAGTTGCCACCTATCGGAAAACTTTCTTGGTAAGTAGCAACTTGGATTAAATAATAGACTTTAATAAGATTTCAGGTTTTCGATGGATTGTCAAGCTAATATCTATAGAGGAGTAAGTTATGTCACAAACCAAAAATTCCGATCGATGGGACACGCGTTCCGTGAATCATCCATTAGAGCCTTTAGCCGCAGATGAAATTAAGCTGGCAGTCAGCATTCTGCGGCGCCAGCAGCAACTGCCGGATACTGCCCGTTTCTCTTATATCGCTCTTAAAGATCCAGCTAAGTCGTCGGCCTGGAATCATATTGATGGTAAACCATTTGACCGAGAGGTCTTCTGTATCATTCTGGACAGAGCGACGGCTCAGACTTATGAAGCAGTGGTTTGTTTAGTCAATAAAGAAGTTAAATCCTACGTTCATCGCCCGGGAGTCCAATCCTCTATCACGTTGGACGAATTTGCCGAATGTGAGAAAATTATCAAGGCAGATTCCAAGGTTCGGGCCGCGTTGAAACTGAGAGGGATTGAAGATACAAGCCTTATCATGTGCGATCCTTGGTCTGCCGGAAACTACGGCTACCCTGACGAAGAGGGTAGACGCCTGGTCCGCGCAATGTGCTGGCTCAAAACAAGCCTGGAGGATAATGGCTATGCCCGCCCTATTGAGGGTGTTGTCCCGGTTGTTGATCTGACCGAAATGCGGATTGTCAGAGTCGATGATTACGGCGTGGTACCTTTGCCTCTTGAGGACGGCAATTACGCCGCAAGCTATATTAAACATTTCCGGACTGACCTGAAACCTATTAAGATTACTCAGCCTGAGGGGTTCAGCTTTAAAGTTGATGGTCACCATATATCATGGCAGAAATGGTCTTTGCGCATCGGTTTTAACCCGCGCGAGGGACTTGTTCTATATACTGTGGCGTATGATGACGATGACACGGTCCGGCCTGTACTCTATCGAGCCTCACTTGCCGAAATGGTGGTACCATACGCGGATCCGAGTGGTAACCACTATCGGAAAAATGCCTTTGATGTGGGTGAATATGGCGTCGGTATGATGGCAAACTCGCTGGCTATCGGCTGTGACTGCCTCGGTGAAATTTATTATTTCGACGCTGTTATGCACAATTCACTCGGAGAACCTATGGTCATTCCGAACGCAGTATGCATGCACGAGGAGGATTACGGCATCCTCTGGAAGCATATGGACTGGCGAACTGAGGCGACAGAAGTGCGACGCTCGCGCCGACTTGTAATATCTTTCGTCGCCACTGCCGGCAACTATGAATATGGTTTCTTCTGGTACTTCTACCAAGACGGTTCAATTCAATATGAAGTCAAACTGACAGGCATTTGCAATACCGCCGCTGTCCCCGAAGGCGAGAGGCCGAAATATGGAAGACTAGTGGCGCCCCAGTTGAACGCTCAAATCCACCAGCATTTCTTCAACATGCGACTCAACATGGCGATTGATGGCGCTGAGAATTCAGTGGTTGAGGTCAATACCTATCCAGAGCCAATGGGAGAAACCAACCCGCATGGTAATGCGCACCACGCCGAGGAAACCGTGCTTAAGACGGAATCTGAAGCGCAGCGAGATCTGAACGGTGAAACCCAGCGCTACTGGAGATTCATCAACCCTGATAAAACCAATCGACTGGGAGACCCTGTCGGCTATCGCCTCCTCGGCGTTGAGACCACAAAGCCATTTGCGCATCCTGAAGCTAGCGTCTCGAAGCGCGCAGGTTTCATGAATCATCATTTGTGGGTCACGCCCTATAATCCGGTGGAAAGGTATCCTGCAGGCGATCACCCCAACCAGAACCCTGGCGGTGATGGCTTGCCTAGGTGGATATCAGCCAACAGGAACATCGAAAACACCGATATTGTGGCCTGGTATACTTTCGCTCACCATCATATTCCGCGACTTGAGGATTGGCCTGTTATGTCGGTCTCCTGTTGTGGATTTTGGCTCAAGCCTTGCGGCTTCTTCGATCGGAATCCCGCCCTCGACGTTCCGCCTTCGAGCAAGGCTCATGAGACGTGCTACAATGCCGAGTGAATGGATTTGTTGAAAGGGATTTTCCATGAAAACTTCACAGATTCTCCTCGACTGCTTGGTTTTTGGAATTGAACCAGTGACAGAGAGCCACACCGCTGAAGTCAAGATTACTGCCAGCGACGCAGCGGCATACGACAATTTCGGCGTTTCCGTCGCCATCAGTGGAGACACCGCCATCGTCGGGGCTCGATATGACGATGATGCCGGAGACCGGTCCGGTTCAGCGTATATCTTCGTGCGCAACGGGACGAGTTGGACCCAGCAGGCGAAGCTTGCCGCCAGCGACACGGCGGCAGGAGATGAATTCGGCCTTTCCGTTGCCGTCAGTGGAGATACTGCCATTGTTGGGGCTCGATATGACGATGATGCCGGAGACCGGTCCGGTTCAGCGTATATCTTCGTGCGCAACGGGACGAGTTGGACCCAACAGGCGAAACTCACTGCCAGTGACGCCGCCGCTGGTAACGAATTCGGTGTTTCCGTTGCCATTAGTGGAGAGGTCGCCATCGTCGGGGCTTGGCGGGACGATGATGCGGGGGATGCTTCAGGGTCGGCGTATATCTTTGTGCGTAGCGGGACGAGTTGGACGCAGCAGTCGAAACTCATCGCCAGCAACACAGCAGCATACGACAATTTCGGCGTTTCTGTCGCCATCAGCGGGGATACCGCCATCATCGGGGCTTTTGTAGTAGACTTCGCGTATATCTTCGTGCGCAACGGGACGAGTTGGATCCAGCAAGCAAAACTCACTGCCAGCGACGCGGTGATTGGGAACGGGTTCGGAGAGTCTGTCTCCATTAGCGGGGACACCGCCATCGTCGGGGCTGTATATGACGATGATGCCGGAGGTAACTCAGGCGCAACGTATATCTTCGTGCGCAGCGGAACGAGTTGGACCCAGCAGACGAAACTCACCGCTAGTGACACGACGGTAGGTGACTGGTTCGGATGCTCCGTCGCCATCAGCGGGGAGGTCGCTATCGTTGGGGCTTGGCGGGACGATGATGCGGGGGATGCTTCAGGGTCGGCGTATATCTTCGTACGCAATGGGAACCGTTGGATCCAGCAGGCGAAACTCACCGCCAGCGACGCGGCGGAAAATGACATATTCGGCGCGTCCGTCGCCATCAACAGAGCCTTCGCCATTGTTGGGGTTTATGGGGATGATCATGCTAGGGGAAGTGATTCAGGCTCGGCGTATATCTATCATTCCAGATAAGACCTCTCTCCGCGTCGAGCCGTTTATATTCACGGCGACAACGTTGGGTCAAGTCAAGCAACGCGAAAAATCTCAGCATGTGGCAAAATTTGTGGGACATTTCGATATGGAGTTGGTATAATAATAGGAATTCGCACGCAGAAGTTCAGATACAACATACATACAAAACTATCCCATTTTCTCATTTGGTCATACTGGCCAAAAAGAGGAGGTCATAAAAAATGAACGTTATCGTAACAAGATTAAGTATAGTCAGCATCAACTTATTCATCATCAGCCTAATGTTGACGGGTGGAAGCGATGCCAAAATTGAACTTGAAGACGTTGTTGCCACGTGGCTCTTTGAAGAGGAGAAGGAGGGTGGTGTTGGTGCCGATACATCCGGCAACGGTCATCATGGCGAGCTGGTGAATAGACCGAAAGTGGTAGACGGAAAGTTCGGCAAGGCATTGCAGTTTAATGGAAAGGACAATCTTGCCGCTGGTGCGAGCTTTGTCAAGGTTCCACACGATGAAGCCCTAAACCTGCCTGATGCCGTGTCCATTTCGGCATGGGTTATCAGACGCAAATTTGACTTTTTAACTCATGAGGCAAGATCACAGACGATTCTTGCCAAAGGTGGAGATTGGGCGCCTTTGACACATTCCGGCTACGGATTCGCCCTCCACGAGGTTCTGGACAATATGTTTTTTTTCTATTTTAAGGATGGTTGGCGGGGCGCAGCGACGGTTCCAGACCAGGAATGGCATCATTATGCAGTCACTGCCAAAACAAGAGACAAAGATCCAGCCCTGTATATTGATGGTGAATTACAGACAATTGTACATCGGGGTGGTAAAGCTAATAAGATCGAGTGGACGCTTAATGAGGGACCGTTAGAGATTGGCGGACAAACACGAGCAGATGAATGGTTCAGCTCAAACATTATTGACGACGTTGGCCTCTTCAATAGAGTCCTGACTCAAGAGGAAGTTCAACGGCTCACGAAAGGACTTCAGACTGCCGTCTTCGCTGTTTCTCCATCGGGCAAACTTGCCACAACCTGGGCTGAGATTAAACAAAGGAAGTGAGCCGGGTTGAGTAACAAAAGTGGTTTGGGAACAAACAGTTAGCGACTTTTCGGCATATATTGCTCCTGATGAAGCATTGAGGATTCAGAGCAATCTGAATGCCGGTGCTTCATCGGGGCTTGTCAAACAACAGAAGGGGATTCTTGGAGAGGAGGGTCCGAGGGAACGAGTCAAAACTCCTCGCTCCCTGGCGTCTATTTTCCACGATGGATGAGAAGTAGGATAAAACGGACCGTGACATCGATCCTACCGAGTTTTCGAGAGCGCTCAAACCCCAAAAAGGAGGTAATCAAAGATGAACAGTATCATAACAAAATTAAACGGCGTCGGCATTAGCTTACTCATCATGAGTCTGATGTTTCCAGGCAGAAGTGAGGCCAAAATTGAACTTGAAGACGTTGTTGGCGTGTGGCTCTTTGATGAAATCAAGGATAAGGTCGCCAAGGATGCCACCGGCAACGGTCATGATGGAGAGTTAATTAATAAATCGAAGCATGTAGAGGGGAAGTTCGGCAAGGCATTGAAGTTTAATGGAAAGGACAATCTTGCCGCTGGTGCCAGTTATGTCAAGGTGCCACACCATGAGGACCTGAACCTTCCTGATGTCGTGTCCATTTCGGCATGGGTTATCAGACGCGAATTTGACTTTTTGGTTCATGAGGCAAGAGCACAGGTAATCCTTGCAAAAGGTGGAACCTGGGCGTGGTTGCGAGAGTCTGGTTACGGATTAGCCCTCCATGAGGTTTTAGACAATATGTTTGTTTTCTATTTTAGGGATGGCTGGCGGGGCGCAGCGACTGTCCCAGATAAGGCGTGGCACCATTATGCAGCCGTTGCCCAAAAAGGAAAGGCAGAGCCAATTCTGTATATTGATGGTGAGCCGCAGCCAATCGTACATAAGGGTGGTGAGGCGAACAAGATGGCTTGGACGCCCCTTGAACAGCCATTGCCATTAGAAATTGGCGGACAAACACCGGGTGATGAATTCTACAGCTCAAACATCATTGATGACGTTGCCATCTTCAATAGAGCTCTGACTCAAGAGGACGTTCAGCGGCTCATGAAAGGGATTCAAACTGCCGTCTTCGCTGTTTCCCCATCGGGCAAACTTGCTACCACTTGGGCGGAGATTAAACAAAGGAGGTGAACAAAAAGTCAAATGTCCCTAACTGCAATTTGGGTCGCTTGACTTGACATTTCGAATTGTCCGGTCACTTAAATCGGTATGCAAAGCGCCCTCCGATAGATCAGGATTTCACTGTGTTCAACTTGTATACAAAACCACCCCATTTTCTTAACAGGGTACTTATCAGCCCCCAAAAGGAGGTAATCAAAAATGAACAATCGGATGCCGGGCTTAAGCGGAGTTGGTATCAGCTTACTCATCATAGGTCTGATGTTGACGGGCGGAAGTGAGGCCAAAATTGACCTCGAAGACGTTGTTGCAATGTGGTTCTTTGATGAAATTGACGGTGATGTTGTCAAGGATGACACCGGCAACGGTCATGATGGAAAATTGATTAATAAATCGAAACATGTAGATGGGAAGTTCGGCAAGGCATTGAAGTTTAATGGGAAAGACAATCTTGCCGCTGGCGCGAGCTATATGGAGGTGCCACACCATGAAGAGCTCCAATTCCCTGATGCTGTATCCATTTCAGCATGGGTTATCAGACGAAAATTTGACTTTTTGGTTCATGAGGCAAGGCCACAAATGATTCTTGGAAAAAATGCTGATTGGCCGTATTTAAGGGAGCAGACCGGTTTTGGAACAGGTCTCCACGAAGTTTTGGACGATATGTTTTTTTTCTATTCTGAACTTGCATGGCGGGGTGTAAAGACTGTCCCAGATGAAGAGTGGCACCATTACGCAGTCGTTGCCAAACAAGGAGACAAGGATCCATCCATGTATATTGATGGCGAGTTGCAGCCAATCGAGCATCGGGGTGGTGATAAAAAAAATAAGAAGCTGACATGGAATGACAGTGTAGGAGAGTTATTTATTGGTGCGATATTAGTCGGAGATGAATACTTCAGCACAAACACTGTCGATGAGGTCGCCATCTTCAAGACTGCTCTGACTCAAGAGGACGTTCAGCGGCTCATGAAAGGACTTAAGGTTGGTGTCCTCGCTGTTTCCCCGTCAGGCAAACTCGCTACCACCTGGGCAGAAATTAAAGGAAGCCGGTGAGCAAAGCGTCAAGCCCCCCAACTGCACAACTGCAATTTGCTTACTTTTACCCAAATCTTTTCTTATGGGTTAGGACTTACACAGCCGATGTGCAGAACCTGCGATTTGACTGCACCCTGAATCCGATACAAGACACACAAGAGGTTGGGGGATAATCAGCCGATTCAATTGTGTCAATCCTGTGGGTAATAGCAAGTGCTACGCGAGGTCACCGATCTATCAGGGCTGTGACGTTTTACGAAATACGCAATATGGAAGATGTACTACATGGGACGATTAACCGGACCGACTCGGAAAATGAACTTCCCCGGTGTGCTGTTCCTCCTCGGAGCTGTGGGCTTCCTTGGGGCATTCATATCCATAACAGAAAACGCCTCCGGCGCCGCCGAATCCCAAGTTACCGTGCCCCTGGGGATGTCATCTGCACATCCCGAACCAGCGCCGCGTCCAGTGACACCCGGCCACGAAAAGATGGTTGCGCTTCTCAAGGGGCTCGCCGACCGAGCCATAGAAGAGAATAGCTACATCGGGAATGGAACGGCGCGTCGGCTGCGTGAGCGGCTCGCGGATTTGCCTGCCAATACACCAGGCCCAGACAGATGGCGTCTTCATATGCAAGCAGGAGAGGCAGAGCTTAGTCTGGGCAATGAAGCAGAGGCAATCGATCACCTCACACAGGCTCGCCAGTTGCTAAACCAGTCGAGGTACAACATTCCGTCCTCGGTAGTGAATCAGACCCTCTTTCGCCTTGGCGTGGCACACATGAGGCTAGGCGAGACACAAAATTGTTGCTTGCGCCACACGCCTGAAAGCTGCATTCTGCCCATCCAGGGAAGCGGCATCCACAACAAACAGAACGGGTCGAAACAGGCCATCACCTATTTTACCGAGGTCCTGCAAAGGTCCCCGAAAAACTCATCTGAGCACCTCAAAGCCAAATGGCTGCTCAACATCGCCTACATGACAATCGGCGGCTATCCTGATGAAGTTCCGCAGCAATACCGGATTCAGGCGGAGGTGTTTGAGTCTGACGAGGCCATCCCGAGGTTTGTGAACCTTGCGCCCGGACTCGGTCTGGATACGTTTGACCTGGCTGGTGGGGCAATTATCGACGATTTTGACAACGACGGTTACCTGGACATCGTGGTGTCCTCGTGGGATGCGACCGAGCAGATGCGTTTCTTTCGCAACAACCAGGATGGCACGTTTTCCGATCGAACCGAGCAGACAAACCTTGTGGGCTTGCTCGGTGGGTTCAATCTCGTACAGGCTGACTACGACAACGATGGCGACGTCGATATCTTTATGCTGCGGGGCGCCTGGCTCCTCAAAAATGGGAGCTATCCAAACTCCCTGCTGCGCAACAACGGGGATGGTACGTTCACGGAAGTGACCTTTGAGGCAGGACTCGGCGATGTGCATTATCCGACGCAAACGGCCGGGTGGGCGGACTACGATAATGATGGCAATGTCGATCTTTACATTGGCAACGAAGCGATTAATGATTTTATCGCTCCTTGCCAACTGTTCCACAACAATGGCGATGGGAGTTTTACCGATGTGGCTATGGAAGCGGGCGTGCAAAATGGCGGTTTTACCAAGGCAGTGATCTGGGGTGATTACGATGGCGATCGCTGGCCCGATCTTTACGTGTCCAATTATGCAGCCAAGAATCGCCTGTATCGCAACAATGGCGATGGAACGTTCACCGACGTAGCTGGGCACCTCCATATCGACCGCCCAATGCGCAGCTTTCCTGCCTGGTTCTGGGACTTTGACAACGACGGGATGCTAGACTTGTATGTGGCATCCTTTGTGGAGGACCTTGCTCCTGTCGTAGCAAGCTACCTTGGCATGCCCACCAAGGTCGAAACAGCTTCCCTTTATCACGCCAATGGCAGTGGTGGCTTCGTGAACGTTGCCCGCCAGCAGAACCTGACACGGTTCTATCCTGTAATGGGGTCAAACTTCGGTGACCTGGATAACGATGGTTTCCTCGATTTCTACCTCGGAACCGGGGCTCCGGATTACGACACCTTGATGCCTAATGTTATGTTCCGCAATCAGGGTGGGGCGGGCTTCTCGGATGTGACCTACGCTGGTGGCTTTGGCCACCTTCAGAAGGGCCATGCCATCGTCTTTGCTGACCTTGACAACGACGGCGATCAGGACGTCTTTGAGCAAATGGGCGGTTTTTACCCCGGCGACAAATTCGGCAATGCCTTGTTCGAGAACCCCGGTTTCGGTAATCGTTGGATTGCCGTCAAACTCATCGGTGTCCGCTCCAATCGATCGGCGATCGGGGCGCGCATCCATGTCAAGGTCACCGAAAACAGAGATCGACGCTCGATCTACAAACACGTCAACAGCGGCGGCAGTTTCGGCGCCAATCCACTTCGGCAAACAATCGGCCTGGGTAAAGCCTCAAAAATCGAAGCACTTGAGATTTTCTGGCCAACCACCGGCATCACACAAACCTTCCACAACGTGTCTGTCGATCAGTTTATTCAGATCGTTGAGGGTGCGGAACAGTACACAACCCTTACTCTCAAAAAGCTGGAGTTGGACGCGGAGCGTCTGGGCTCAGACCTTTATGTATCCGTGGGGGGAGAGGATGACGAAAAGCGCCAGGCCCGTCTCTTTTACGATGAGGGCACGCAGGCAATTCTTCGCAGGGACTATAAAGACGCGCTGGCGGCATTTGAGCATGCCGTGACACTCGACCCATCGTTGGCAGATGCCCATTATCGCTTGGCTCTACTTTACGGGCGGCAAGACCACGGGAAACAATATCAATGGAAACAGGCTGTCCAGGCACTCCAGAGTGCCATTTCCGCAGATCCAAACCATATTGATGCCTACTATCAACTGGGTGAAATCTACCTGGAGGCGATGGCACGCACGGCGGAGGCTATCCCGCCCCTACAGAAGGCGATTCAGATGGACCCCAACTATGCGAGCGCGCGGCGGCTGTTGGGAAGTGCCTACCTGCGCCAGAGGCATACCGATGAAGCGATTCACGAACTCCAGCGGGCTGTGGCACTTAACCCTTCTGACACAAAAGCCCATTATACCCTCGGTCTCGCTTATTTTCAGGGTGGCGAATTTGAAAAGGCAAGCCAGCGCTTCAAAGCGGTACTTGAACAAGATCCCTTGCATGCAAAGGCGTACTTTCATCTCAGTAATGCTTACCGTCGCACGGGTAGAACAGCAGAAGGAAAAGAAGCTCTACAAACCTTTGAAAAACTGAGTCAGGAGGAGGTGCAAATCAAGATACTCAAGCGTTTTCTGGGCGCCAACCCCATAGACGCCGAGGCGTGGCATGAGTTGGGGCGCCTTCTGATGGGAAGGCAGGAATGGGCTGACGCCGCCGCTGCCTTTGAAGAGTACATTGCGCTCAAGCCTCACGATAAACGTGGCTATGAGACACTTGGCTACCTTTACTTCCAACTAAAAAATCGCGAGAAAGCAGGGGAGATATACAGCGAGCTCGTTCAGCGTCATCCCGATGTTGCGACATATCGAAACAGTCTGGGGCTCGTCTATGCGATGATGGAAAAGTATCCCCAGGCGATTGAGGCGTTTCAAACAGCGATTCGACTAAAGCCTTCTGAGCCCAGCTTTCACCTGAATCTGGCGAAAGCCTACAAACTCGTTGGAAAGACCGCAAAGGCTGAAGCGGAATATCGTCTCTATCAGCGTCTCAAGTCTCACAACCACTGACGATAGATTGCCCTACCCGGATAGTTGTAGTAGCGCAATTACTTACATCCCGATCCATCGGAGTCATTGCGTGTTTCCCCGTGACGTGTATAGTTACTTCACCACAAATACTATTCCTCTCTCACGATCACTTTTGAAATTCTTGTACAAAACTCTGAGTCCAAAAAGAAACCAATCTGTTCGTTGTACGCTATTCGTACCTAACGAGAAAGAAGGTGCGCTAGTCCAGTTAGCACGGTACAGCCCAGTTGACAAACTCAAAAATAGTTTATTCAGACCAAGTGCACCACCGTTCATGTGGTTTCTGTTAAAAGTTTCAACCGGCTTTTCGATACGCTTTGCTACTCAACCGACATTCGCTAACTGAAAAACTCGTGTGGTTCCACGTTTTGCACAATACACAATGATTTCGATACGGTTTTGCCGACTCAATCGGAGCCGCATTACGCATCACGTATCATCTATCATGCTTTTGTCTCTTGCCGGACTTCTGTTTGTAACAATCAATGTGTCTGTAGGGGTGCCTCAAGTACAATTCATCGATGTTACAGCGGCGTCGGGGATTTGCTTCAGGCATGTGAACGGGGCAAAGGGGGACTATCATTTACCAGAAATGTTTGGCGCCGGCGGGGCGTTCTTAGACTATGATAACGATGGAGATCTCGACCTTTTTCTGGTAAACGGCGGTGATTTAACCGGCGGTTCTTTGGAAGAACCATCAACGAGCGTCCTCTATCGCAACAACGGCGACAGGACGTTCACAGACATAACCTCCACAGCAGGGGTGAGCAACGCCGGAAATTACGGGCTGGGCGTCGCATGTGGTGACTACGACAATGATGGCACCCCGGATCTCTACATGACGAATTTTGGCGCAAATGTGCTCTACCGCAATAATGGAGATGGCAGCTTCACAGACGTCACCGAAGAAGCTGGCGTGGGGGATGCATTGTGGAGTAGCAGTGCAACCTTCTTTGATTACAACCGCGACGGTCACCTTGATCTCTACGTTGTCAACTATGTGCTCTATCCCCTTGACATCACCTATCCTCCCTGCGATGGTGATGGTTTTCGCACCTACTGCCACCCACTATACTTTAAGGGTGCGCCTGACCGGCTCTATCGAAATAACGGGGACGGCAGCTTTGTGGACGCCACCAAAGCTGCGGGTATCACCGACATGGGCGGTCCCTTTCATGGAAAAGGATTGGGGGTCGTCGCGGCAGATTTTAACAATGACGGAAATCCAGACCTTTATGTCGCTAACGATGTCACACCCAACTACCTCTTCAACAACCAGGGGGATGGTACATTCGTGGAGATAGGGGTTGCCGCGGGTTGTGCCTACAGTACCGACGGTGCGGCGCAAGCTGGCATGGGCGTTGACGCCGGAGACTACGACGGTGATGGGTTTCTTGACATCTTCGTCACCAATTTCTCCTATGAGACGAATGCCCTTTATCGGAATAATGGTGATGATACGTTCACCGATGTGAGTTACGAAACACATCTGGGGGATGAGAGTTACCTTCGCCTGGGATTTGGCGTGGGCTTTTTCGATTATAACAACGATGGCTATCCGGATCTCTTTGTCGCAAACGGGCATATTTTCGAGCACATCAAGCGGACGACAGACGTTGTCACATATCCCCAGCAGAATCAACTGTTTCATAACAATGGGAACGGCGGGTTTACCGAAGTATCTTTCAAGTCCGGCGGGTACTTCCAACGGAAAGGTGTCAGCCGTGGGGCAATCTTTGGCGATTATGATAACGATGGCGACCTCGATATTGTGGTGACCCAATTGAACCAGTCGGCGGAGCTTTTGCGCAATGAAGGAGGCAATCGTCGAAACTGGGTGCGGATTAAGACGGTCGGTGTCCTCAGCAACCGGGATGGCATCGGCGCGCGGGTGACATTGACGGTGGGAGGCCACTCGCGGGTACAAGAGGTGCATGCCGGATCGAGTTATCAGTGCAGCAATGACCCTCAAGTTTTTTTCGGTCTGGGTGACCATCGCACGATTGATCGTTTGGAAATTCGTTGGCCTAGTGGAGTTGTACAGGTTCTTGAGAACATCCCGGCAAATCAGGAAATTGTCGTGACCGAAGATAGTGATAAGAAATAACCCAAGTTGCGACCTATTCATCGAATATGTGAGTGAACTGAATATGTGAGTGAACTCAGAGCTGATTAATACTGCTAGCCAATACAAACAAGACCACTTTCAATTCAAATCCGTGTCGCGTTACTGCATGGATTGAACGTGGAAGCAGTTTGTTAATCAAACTGCCAGCCGTCTCAACAGACTTACGATGGTAATTAGCCAAGTAGGTCTCCCATGGTGGATACAGCCGCTTGGAATTCTTCTTGCGTACTGGCTTTAATTCGACTCCGACTGATGTAACAATATCTTCTATCTCATAATTATTGTATGCTTTGTCACCATAGCCCGGTGGCAAGTCGAAGTCAAACCACTGTAACCCTTCAACGTCCCCTGTACTGGCTGGGGTCACAAAAAATTCAACAGGGTGTCGACTCGCAGTCACTAGCAGATGAACTTTCAAGCCATAGAAATACCGACGTTTGGACGCTTGATAGCCTCGATATGCCTTATCGGTATAGATTTTTGACCGACGAATGCGGAACAAACAGCAATTGGTATGGTATCCAGTGCATAGATTTTCTGTTGATTAAGTTGCACATAGCTTCGTCCCAAGATTTTGAACAATGTGGTGAACATCGGTTTAATTCGATGAAGTCGTCGGTTGAATCGACTTTTTGAAAGCATCTTGGGTATATAGCCATGAGTCTTTAGAAAGTCACAAGTGGTTTGCAAGTTTGCCCCGAAGAACAACGCAGCGACGATGCCGGTGGTCATCACTTCGGCATCAGACATCTGCGTTTGTGGGTGTGGTTTTGAGTTGAGTGTTTCTAAGAGCTTGTCACAGAGATAGAAAATGGTTACAATTTGGATGTCCATGGGTTTCTCCTTTGAGGTATTATGGTTTGGATTACCTCTACTTTAACGGAAAACCCATGGATTTTCAATTACTAGCAACTTGGGTTAAGAAATAAGTGACAAAACGTGGATTAGGGAGTTGGTTCCATAATCCTCAATCCCCTCTAACCCCCTGTCAAATTGCAATATTCATCATTGAAGCCGCCGAATCATCAAGTTTAACGGAAAACAATCAGGTAATAAAGCCTTGCGAGGATTTCAAACCTGTGCAAAGTTGAATCCAACCACTACCTAAATAAAATCTTAATCTTCACTATTGGTGAGGAATCGTCGCTCGCTTTCATCTCGCAAAGGACACAGCGTAGAAAGAGGAGAGAGAATGGGCAAGTCGAACGCAGCGAAATCCCGTGTGCCAGGGGGAGTAAGGAAGAAAGTGAGCGTGCTGGCTTTTTGGATCGCTGACTTTCCAGCTTTCTGGTTTCAGGGCTTACGCAATATGCAATGATTTCGATACAGCTTTGCCGACTCAGTCCAAGCCGCATTACGCATCACGTTTCACGTTTCACGCTTTTGCGTCTTGTAGGACTTCTGCTTGTAACAATCAGTGCGTACCCGGAAGTTCCTCAAGTACAATTGATTGATGTTACAGCGGCGTCGGGGATTCGCTTCAGGCATGTGAACGGGGCAAAGGGCGATTACCATTTACCAGAAACAGTTGGCGCCGGCGGGGCGTTCTTCGACTATGATAACGACGGAGATCTCGACCTTTTTCTTGTGAACAGCGGTGATTTAACCGGTGCCCCTTTGGAAGCACCATCTACAAACATCCTCTATCGCAACAACGGCGATGGAACGTTCACGGACGTAACCTCCACAGCAGGGGTGAGCAACGCCGGAAATTACGGGCTGGGCGTCGCCTGCGGCGACTACGACAATGATGGTGCCCCGGACCTTTACGTGACGAACTTTGGCGCAAATGTGCTCTATCGCAATAATGGAGATGGCAGCTTTACAGACGTCACCGAAGAAACTGGCGTGGGGGATGAGCTGTGGAGCAGCAGCGCGACTTTCTTTGATTATGACCGCGATGGTTACCTTGATCTCTACGTTGTAAATTATGTACTCTATCCGCTGGATGTTCCCCATCCTCTCTGCGATGGTTATTGCCACCCGCTGTACTTTGAAGGGGCACCTGATCGCCTCTATCGAAATAATGGAGACGGCACCTTCGTGGACGCCACCAAAATCGCAGGTATCAACGACATTGGCGGCTCCTTTCATGGGAAAGGCTTGGGCGTCGTCGCAGCAGATTTTAACAATGACGGCAATCCAGACCTTTATGTCGCCAACGATGTCACACCCAACTACCTCTTCAACAACCAAGGGGATGGTACATTCGTGGAGATAGGGGTTGCCGCGGGTTGTGCCTACAGTGCCGACGGTGCAGCGCAGGCTGGCATGGGTGTTGACACCGGGGACTATAACGGTGATGGATTTCTTGACATCTTTGTCACCAATTTCTCCTATGAGACGAACGCCCTCTATCGGAATAACGGCGATGATACGTTTACCGATGTGAGTTACCAAGCGCATCTGGGAGATGAGAGTTACTTGCTTTTAGGATTTGGCACGGGCTTTTTCGATTATGACAACGATGGTCATCTGGATCTCTTCGTCGCGAATGGGCATATTTTCGATCGCGTCAAGCAGACGACAGACATTGTCACATATCCTCAACGGAATCAACTGTTTCATAACAACGGGAACGGCAGGTTTACTGAAGTGTCTTTCAAGTCCGGCGACTACTTCCGGCAGAAGGGCGTCAGCCGCGGGGCAATCTTCGGCGATTATGACAACGATGGCGACCTTGATATTGTGGTGACCCAATTGAACCAGTCGGCGGAGCTTTTGCGCAATGAAGGAGGCAATCGTCAAAACTGGGTGCGGATTAAGACGGTCGGCATCCTTAGCAACCGGGATGGCATCGGTGCGCGGGTGACATTGACGGTGGGAGGCCACTCGCGGGTAGAAGAGGTGCATGCCGGATCGAGTTATCAATGCAGTCATGACCCTCGGGCTTTCTTCGGTCTAGGTGACCACACCACGATCGATCGTTTGGAAATTCGTTGGCCTAGTGGGGTTGTACAGGTTCTTGAGAACATCCCGGCAAATCAGGAAATTGTCGTGACCGAAGACAGTGATAAAGAAAAACGCAATTAGTATTTTAGGGCTTGATAATGCATTGAAAGTCGTGGCTGCTCAGGGGTTAAGAATAACTTCCCTACTTTTATCGACTTTCCTATCTTTATGCTGACCGATTTTGATAATCATTTCATCAACTTGAGCCTCAGAAGCCTGACGCAAAACATGAATTAAACGCGGTTTATCCTCAGTGGTATAAGCATCAAGAACGAAGTTATAAGGACCCTCTTCGTTGGCATCTTCAAACTTTGTAAGACGGCCTATGAGATTTACATCAACGTAATCTCTACCAAACAAACCTTTTAGAAATATTGAAATCACCGCTTTCAATCAAATTGGACAGCTAAGGGAAGTTCCCCTTGTACTGCCATCGGAAATTTAGCCCATTGTCTAAACCAAGATTGTGATACAATGACAGTCAGATTGAAAGGAGAATCCGATGGCAAAACGAAGAAGATTCACACCCCAATTTAAGGCGGAAGTCGTTATTGAGGCACTTACCAACCAAAGTTCACAAGCGCAACTCTGTCGACAGCATAACCTCAGCGAAGAACAACTATCAAAGTGGAAACACCAACTCCTTGACAACGCAGCGATTCTCTTTGAATCCACTGATAAGCAATCCAACGACTCTAAAGAGCGGATTGCTCAACTGGAGCAACTCCTCGGTCGATTGACCCTAGCATTAGACATCCAAAAAAAGCCTCGACTTGGCTGACTTGAATCGGTTTCAAAAGCGACAGATGGTTGAGGCTTTACAGACCGATTACTCGGTTCGACACATTTGTGAGGTTCTCGGCTTCAATCAGAGCAGTCTCTATTATCAATCTAAAAGCGACCCCTTAGAGCCAGTGCTACGAGATGAAATCGAAAAACTATCTGCCCGTTATCCGAAATATGGCTATAGGCGTATCACGCAGTTGCTGTTGCGTATGGGATACACGGTCGGTTACCGACGCATCGCCCGATTGATGAAAGCGGATAATCTGTGGGTCGCCGTAAAATGTGGCAGTCAAACCACCCAATCGTTTGACTGTGTTGGTCAATCGGTCAATCGGGTTGAGAATCTTGACATCTGTCGAAGCAATCAAGTTTGGGTTGGTGATATCACCTATGTCCGACTCAAAGGACAATTCGTCTATGTTTCGGTGTTAATCGATGTCTTGACCCGAATGATAAGAGGTTGGCAGATGAGTCGGCACTTGACACAACCTCTCACATTAAGACCGTTGCAACAGGCATTAAGCCAAAGCATTCCAGAAATTCATCATAGCGACCAGGGAGTTGAGTATCTTCCGACAGCCTATATTTCCACGCTTATTGGTCATGGGGTTGAGATTTCCTTAGCGCATTGGGGGCGTCCGTGGGAGAACGGCTATGCTGAGAGGCTGATAAGAACCCTCAAGGAGGAAGAGGTCCATCTCAATGACTACGATGATATAATGGATGCCAGAGCGCGAATCGGTCATTTTATTGGACAGGTTTATAACCAGAAACGACCTCACTCGGCGTTAGGGTATTTGACGCCAGTTGAATTTGAGCAAAAACACTTGTCTTAACTTTGATGATTTCTGGTCTAAATTAACGTTGGTACTTCAGGCCTTATCTATCTTTACCCAAATACTCTTAATGAGGCAGCCAGAATGAAGATCACAAAAGTAGAGCAGTTTATCACAGCCGTCCCCCACATTCCTGCTATCGAGAAACACCGTCCCGGAGACTACATCGAATGCCCAATCCCCATCATCAAGGTTCACACGGACGAAGGCGTCTACGGCTTAGGCGAAGGTGGACGGGGTCAGCGGTTTGATGACGTGATGGATAGCTGGATCGGTATAGATCCAATAGAGCTCAAATGGCAGGACCTTGGCGGCGCTTTTGGATCGGCGATATTTGATATTGTCGGCAAGGCGCTAGGCATACCTGCCCACAAACTGATGGGCGCACAGCACTGGGAAAAAGTCCCTGTCGGTTACTGGTCGTGTCCGATGGAGCCGGCGGAGTTTGCGGCGGAGGCAGAGGTTGGCGTCAAACTGGGCTTCAAGACCCATAAGCTCAAGGCGCGTCCATGGAACATCGCCGAGACCGTCCGACTCATGACGGAGGCGGCGGGGAAGGATTACGGGATTATCGTCGATCCGAACTTTACCTTTGAAACCCCAGAGCAGTCAATTCGCCTCGCACATGAGTTGGAACGATATAATATTCAGGCGTTTGAAGATCCGTTTTCGTATTATGAGTATGGTTGGGACAGCTACTGCGAATTTCGTGAGCAGACCCACATTCCCCTCGCACCCCATATCTCTGATCCAAAAATGATTATGGAAGCCATTAAAGCCGATGCAGCGGATATGTTCAACACCGCTGGAAGTCCGGCGGGCGCGATGCAAAACGCTGGCATTGCTGAAGCCGCAGGGTTGCCGGTGTGGCTACAAGTTGTCGGGCTTGGTTTGGGCGTATCGGGCGCTTTTGGAACCCATGTTCACGCAGTCATCAAGAACGCGACGATTCCGAGCGATTCCCTCCATTTCGTCCGCGAGAACGATTTAATCTACGGGGCACTGACGCCGAAAGATGGCTTCGTCGAAGTGCCGACGGTGCCGGGTTTGGGCGTCGAATTGGATATGACGGCGGTGGAAAAGTATCGTGTAGGATAGATAGCAGTGTGAGTTTCATCTTGGAAGAGGAAAAACCTTAACAACCTAAATGAGGCTTGGTCATAAATGCCGGTAGCCGAACTTGTGAGAGTTCGGTTGTTCTGTCGCGGCGGGCCCGAATTCTCACGAATTCAGCTACAGCTAAAAAGTGGACTAAGGGCCGGTATCAGTCGTCTTGAGACGACTTGAGCTTTGAGCCTGAACTTCGTTCCCCATCTTCCGCAACTTCAGCATGAAATCCGTGGCTTTCCAGAGCACTGCGAACCTTTAATGAAATGAGTCTCACATCCTCAACCACAAGGACACGTTGCTTTCGATTCTCAGAATTGTTCATGGTAAACACTAATGGTTTTTACGAGTCTGCCTTGCCCTCAAGCAATCAAGAATGAAGTTTTGTTCAATGTGGATACCTCTAGGTCCATCTTTGTTCGCAAGGGCAGTGAGTACTTCCTTGAGCCGCCCGATTTCTTGGGTCAAAATGGTGTACTGTTCCTCGACAGTGGAGAGATCGCCCTCGCGCCCATCGTTTCCAACTTCAGTGCGGCATCAAAAGCCGGTTGAGCGTAAAGTTCGCCGACCAACCCCTTCAAGCCGTAGACAGCCCATTCGCTGTTTCATTGTGAGACGGCGTGTTGTAATTGAACCGGTTGAAACTTTTCACGCTAGTAAATAGCGTAGGTTAATCATAGCAAAAGCAATACAATTGTACCGGTATTTCCTTCAGGACTTTAATGTGATCAGAGGAAACAACATAGGTAAGATCTTTATCCACACATGTAATCAGTCCAACCTGAATTAAAATACGCCAAATCTCTCCCCATTGCTCTTTAGGGATGCGGACAAGTGGCATCGTATGAACCTCCTTTCAGACTGCCGTGCGGAAATTATAACGCGCCTTTAGATGGGATGGCAAGCAAGAAAGATAAATGACAAATAAGCCAATGGAAAACTCCGAAACGAAAACACCGCTCGATATCGATGCTCGTCGTCGCGATCTGAAAGGTGTCTGGAAATGGGTCTTCGAGCTCATCGCCGTTGGCTTTGTCCTCTTTTACATTTACAGCGCGGGTTTCGGCACTGCGGGAGAGCAGTACCACGTCGGGTTATACCTGCTTCTCACGTTTGTGTTGATTGGCATATTCTACCGCTTCCGGCGAAACTCACCCGAATCGCGTCCGTCGGCGGTGGATTGCCTGCTAGTTGTGTCGACGGTTTTCGTAATCGGATACTGGATTGTCGAGTATAAAACGCTTGCAGGGAGGGCGGGTGCATATAGCAAACTCGATGTGATCGTTGGAGCGTTGGCGGTGCTCTTGAGCCTCGAGTATAGCCGTCGGACGGTTGGTTGGGCGCTGACCATAATCGCTGTGGCCGGGGTTTTGTACGCTCTGTTTGGCAGAGCGATGCCCTCGGTCATCGCACACCGAGGATTTCCGCTGCGCCGGATCTTTGAGTACAGTTTCTTCAGCCAAGCCGGCATCTTCGGCATCATGGCAAACGTCATGGCGACGTATGTCATCCTGTTTATTTTCTTCGGCGCGTTTCTGGAGAAATCGGGCGTGGGACAATTTTTCATCGATCTACCGATAGCGGTGGCGGGACGGTCGGTCGGGGGACCGGCAAAGGTGGCGGTCATCGCTTCTGGATTCTTCGGCTCTGTCGCGGGGAGCGCCATTGCAAATACTGTAGCGACTGGCGCGTTCACCATCCCGCTGATGAAGCGCACCGGCTTTCGACCACACGTCGCTGGCGCAATTGAAGCAACCGCATCGGTCGGTGGGCAATTTCTACCGCCGGTGATGGGGGCAGGCGCATTTATGATGGCGGAACGCACAGAGCTTCCGTATAGCTACATCGCGCTTCTGTCGATTATCCCTGCGTTGCTCTACTTCTTTTCGGTATGGGTGATGGTACACTTTGAAGCGAAGAAATGGGGCATCAAAGGTTTGCCGAAGGAAGAACTCCCCCGCCTCCCTACGCTCCTCAAAAGCCAATGGTACTGTCTAATTCCGTTAATTACGTTGATTGCGACACTGATCGCGGGGTATACGGCGTCCAAATCGGCATTTTTCGCCATCCTGGCGACCTGCCTCGTCAGCTACTTTCGCCCGGAGACACGCCTCACGCCCAAACGACTCTGGGAGGCGATGGTGGCCGGCGCGAAAAACTCACTCGCGATCGGTGGGGCAGTTGGCAGCATCGGCATTATCATCGCTGTAATCGACCTCACCGGGTTAGGCCGAATCTTTCCTGACCTTGTACTCTCTGTCGCGGGAAACAGCAGCGTGATTGCCATCCTGCTGCTCGCTGTCGCGTCGCTCATCCTGGGTATGGGCATCCCCGTCACCGCTGCCTACCTGATTACGTCCGAGCTCGCTGTCCCCATCCTCACAAGCGATCAGATGGGGGTACCCTTTATCGCCGCACACCTCATCATCTTCTGGCTCAGTCAAGATTCTAACATTACGCCGCCCGTCGCGCTCGGGGCGTATGCCGGCGCCGCAATCGCACGCGCCAATCCATGGAAAACGGGCTGGGCCTGTTTCAAATTCGCCAAGCTCCTGTACGTTATGCCCTTGCTGTTCGCTTACACCCACATTCTATTCGATGGTACCCTCCTGCAAAACGCTTTGTCCGTTGTGACCGCCGTGGTTGGTACATTCATCTTTTCAATCGTCACGATGGGGTACTTCCTCCGAAAAACGACGTGGGGCGAGTGGGTGCTCCTCGCGATTGCCGCCTTCTTAGCATACATTTATAATGTCTATACTTTCGCGATCGCCCTGGGGTTACTCACGGTGGTGTATTTTATTCAAAAACGCACCAGCGCAACGGAAATCAACTAAATAGGAGTTATACGCAGTTGCCCTCCAATTGGTTCACGGCTCATTCCGATGGATTGGAATTTCCGTGCGCGTTCATACATCGGACTTCGCTTCAATCTGCATCCTATATCTTGATCGGGTGCAAGATATAGGATGCAGGCAGAGCGGTATTTGCTCAACCTGAAGTGCAACCCCTACGAAAATTTGTTTTGTTCACTCCGCGTTGAGTGCTTCAATGGCTTCATCTTCGCTATCGAAAGGTTCAAACGTTTCAATCAACTTGCTCCGAATCATGAGGTTTTCGATGTTCGTACCAATGTTGACGAGAGCAACTAGCCCACCTCTTTTTTCAACAGATATGTATGCGCCTGTTAATGCGCCAAGTCCCGAGCTGCCCATTATTGTGACATCGGCAAAATCAACTAAGAATTTAGGTGTGCCAGAACAATTGGCAAGTTGTTCATCAAACACCTTTTTAAGTTCAAGCGCAACGGCGCCAAAGATCTGACCACTCAGTTCCAAAATGATAACACCCGCTCTATGACGGATATTGACTGCCACAGCATCTCTCCTATCTGTTAATTGATTTCGTTGATTTAGGTTCTGTTGACATTTGAGTATAAGGTTGTGGCATAATAGAAGAATGACGCCAATAACCTTACCTGATGACCAATGGAATAAGATATACCGGTTTCTTCTTAGCTGTCCCACCATCTATGTTGGCGACGAAGCTGCTACACGCCGCTTCGTCGAAGCCGTCCTGTGGGTGACTCGTAGCGGGGCTCAATGGAGACTTCTACCAGACACCTATGGCAAATGGAACACCCGCTACAAGCGATTTGCTCGATGGTGCGACAAAGGGGGCTTCACACAGATGCACCCCCACTTCGCCTCTGACCCCGATATCGAGTCGCTTATTGTGGACAGTACCATCTGCCGCGCTCACCCGTCTGCGGCGGGCGCCTTAAAAAAAAGGGTGGCACTGAAAACCAAGCATTAGGTCGGTCTCGGGGCGGTTTCAGTACAAAAAATCACATCACAGTTGACGGACTAGGCAATCCCCTAAGAATTCATCTGACCCCCGGTCAGAGACATGACATAACTGAGGCGGAAGGGTTGATAATCGGATATAACAGTGAATATGTAATTGGAGAGCAAGGGGTACGATTCGGACGCTTTTATCGCGGTTATCAAGGCGAATGGAGCGATTGCGGTGATACCGCCAAAAAGTCATCGTGTTGACCAAAGAACGTATGACAAACATCTGTACAAAGAGAGACATCGGGTTGAATGTTTCATCAACAAGATAAAATGGTATCGTCGTATCTTCTCTCGGTTTGAGAAGCTAGCTGTCCGTTATTTTGGATTTCTCAGCTTTGTCTCCACTCTTATATGGCTCCGTTGAAATGTCAACAGAACCTAGTAACCTTCGGCAATATGAGCCGGAATGGCTAAAGCCGACTTGCGAATCGTTTGTCCCTCTTTTCAGAACTGTGGTTTCTGTTCACTCCACGAGGTATTTGAACACCGCACCTAGGTTGTCATCGGGCGAATACAGTTGTTCAATCTTAATGTTGTTTTCAATCACGATCCCTGGCAAGCGTGAATAGAAATCATCTGGCTTGTGGGTTTCGAGCACTAGACCGCCATCCAGTGAATCAAACTTAACGCTCACAACATCTTCAAAATCGACACAGATCGATGCCAACAAGCGGGGTTTGTCACAACTCAGGTAGACATTGTGTGGATGTTCATCAATCAGCTCGCGGATGTGAGAGATGTTTCCTTCCGCCAGAATGCGCCCGTGATAGATGAGCAGGATGGTGCTTGTCATCGATTCGATTTCGTGGAGAACATGGCTGGAAACGATAACGCTCACCCCGCTTTCGCCAAGTTCTCGGATTAGGCGAATTGTCTGTCGCCGTCCGATGGCATCCATGCCTGCCAACGGCTCATCCAAAAAAAGCAGCTCAGGACCGTGAACGAGCGCTTGTGCTAACTTGATCCGCTGACGCATCCCCTTACTGTATGCCCCAATACGTTTGTCCTTCGCTTCGACCAGATCGACGATTTCGATGACTTTCATTGTCCGCGCCTCCGTTTCCTCACGCGAATATCCATTGAGCATCGCCAGAAACCGCACAAACTCAAAGCCCGTCATGAATTCGTAAAATGCATCCCCATCCGGACAGTATCCAACCCGACGATTGAGCTCTGGATTATTCCAGACACGTTCATCGAGGACAGTCAGTGTGCCTCTGCTCGGTTTGAGTTGTCCCGTCATCAATTTGAGCAAAGTGGATTTCCCCGCGCCATTGGGCCCTAACAGCCCTGTCACTCCTGCCTTGATGGTCAGTGTGATATCATTGACACCAATGACTTGGCCATACCATTTGGAAAGGTTCTCCGTCTGAACGAGATTTACGTTTGCCATTTTCGTGAACCGTGATGCGTAACCATGATGTGTGATGAAAAAACTCACTTGTCATTAATAGGACTTACGCAAGCTCCATGCGAATCGCAGGAGATTTGAGTTGTTGTCGTAAATACTCCTCCAACACTCCGTGTTTGACCTGATAAATGGTTTGCTGGGTCTGATACGCCACGTGCTCGAGCCGAATCCAAACGAATAATGCACAACCAATATGGTTGCGAACAAGCTGTGCCACTCGGCATTGACAACCTTCAACTCCTGTCAACTGTTTGGCTTGCCGGTGAAATTGCTCAATCTTCCAGCGCTAGTTACACGCCTGTTGTGCAACCGAAGTGTCGTTTTGAGCCAAGTCGTTGGTCACAACATAATCCGTGCGTCTGTTAGAAGACGCGACCCAGAAAAGTTTCACCCTCGATCTTATCGGGATTCAGAGCACCTTGTGATGCTTGGGAAATCCGCTGATTTTGAGAAGTTTCCCGCGTCGGATTTTGGTCTCACTCCACTGCAATCGATCAACACGCGGGTAAGGCTTTTGCGCATTGGAATCATCCACCCCGATAAGATCGAGATTCGAAGCAACCTGACGATTGGATTTCAGCGGGCAATAGTAATGTTTTCGGAGCCGCTCAATGTGTATCATCAAATCTTTGGTGGCATACCAGCAATCCATAAGGAGAGTTGCTTGTGATAAACTAGGTTCTGTTGACATTTCAAGGGAGCCATATAAGAGTGGCGACAAAGCTGAGAAATCCAAAATAACGGATAGATAACTTCTCGAACCGAGAGAAGATGCGGCGATACCATTTTATCTTGTTGATACCATTTTATCTTGTTAATGAAACATTCAACCCGATGTCTCTCTTTGTACAGATGTTTGTCGTAATCTCTTTGATCCACACGATGACTTTTTGGCGGTATCACCGCAATCGCTCCATTCGCCTCAATAACCGCGATAAAATTGTCGGAGTCATATCCCTTGTCTCCAATCACATACTCGCTTTTATATCCAAGTATCAACGCTTCTGCTTCCGCTATGTCGTTTCTTTGACCGGGGGTCAGATGTATTCTTAGTGGATTACCTAGGCCGTCAACTGTGATGTGATTTTTTGTACTGAAACTGCCCCGAGACCGACCTAATGCTTGGTTTTCAGTCCCACCATTTTTTTTCGGCACCCGCCGCAGACGGGTGAGCGCGGCAGATGGTACTGTCCACAATAAGCGACTCGATATCGGGGTCAGAGGCGAAGTGGGGGTGGATCTGTGTGAAGACCCCTTTGTCGCACCACCGAGCAAACCGCTTATAGAGGGTGTTCGATTTACCATAGGTGTCTGGCAGAATCCGCCATTGAGCACCGCTACGGGTCGTCCAGAGAACAGCTTCGATAAAGCGGCGTGTTGTCGCTTCGTTGCCAACATAGATGGTGGGACAAGTTAGAAGAAACGAGTATATCTTTTTCCATTGGTCATCGGGTAAGGTTATTGGCATCATTCTTCTATTATGCCACAACCTTATACTCAAATGTCAACAGAACCTAGTAGGGATAACATCTCCTTAACGTAATCTAATTTGCTCTTGCCATCCCCCTGTGGGTCGTACAGAAACGGTCTAAGGCGGGATTGACATAGACACAAGTCACCACACCGATACCGTTGCTTTCGCGTTTCCACTATACTGACGACGCACCAACGCGATGTTCCGGGCGTAGCGTTTGTCCAAAACGGTGTCATCAAAGATGACATTTCCCTGTTGGGTTTGCACAATGTGCGGTTTGACATTTTCCCATACCAAGCGAGGCAGGATACGCTCACCGGCGAGATAACGGTTTATCATATCATGACTGAAACTTCTGCTATGGTCAGCGAAATGGGTTAAGGTATAGTTGATTGGGCTGCTGAGCAAATACTGACAGTAGTTGAGTCGAGTGGGTTTGGCCATATTCACCTCCATGCTGCTCATTCTACTGCTTTTCACCGCTTGTGTCTATTTATTTTGCGTAAGTCCTAATTAATATATGATTAACAGTTGTTAAAAGTTTCCTAAAAAATCACCCCAAAACAAACAGGCAGATTACATGTTAATTTTATCATAACTAATGTTAGGTCAAAACATCCCCAATGCTATCGTGGACTACTCCTCAAGAGTGAACCGATATGGAATCCGTATCCGCATAGGCACGGCTGTTTTCCCTTGCTTGGCTGGAGCAAAGCGAGAGGCTTTCAGGGCTTTAACCGCCGCCTCATCGCAGCCGAATCCTAACGATTCCACCACCTGAATGTCTCTTGCCATTCTGTCCACGCCGATTGTCGCTTCAAGCATGACCACGCCTTCCTTTTGAGCGCGGCGGGCGGGTTCCGGGTAATCTAGCTTAACCCCTTTGATGAAGTGAGGTCGCTGGACGATTTCACCTGGTGCCTCAGTGGGGAGGTCAACGAGGGTTAGATCTGGAGCAGTCTCCAACTCAAGTTTCGAGATAATCAATGTAGAGCGCTGGAGTTTAAGTTTTGGCATCGTCGAAGGGATTTCTGCCCGGTAATCCTCCGCCAGATTTTTATCAAGCCTTTCTGCAATCGAAACCCCACCATCGGAAGGAACACCCGCCGGGATAGACAGATTGTCACTAGGAATGGTAAACCGCGCATCCTCCGATGGAATTTCGACCGCTGTTGTGGTTGGCTGCCGTAACTGTGTCGTCCGAATTCGTAGGGATTTGGGGGGCGTTACGCTTTTTATTTTTCGAGGCGGCAGGCGGCGTTTGGCTTTCGGGGCAGCCCGCACTTTCGTAAGTTCCACGATAACAGCATCATCCTCGACGTTTGCCGCTTGAACGATGTAGAGGGTTGCCACCAACGCCGCAATGAGATGGAGACCGAGAGAGGTCAGCAACGCAAAACGCTTGGAGGTAAGGGCCTGATTGCCTTTTGCCGGATCCGCAGCCATTTGCACGGCAGAAATCGCCTTTTTCTGTTCTCGATCTAGTGAAAGGGGCTTCAACGGAACAGAAGCCGGCAGGCCAACTTTCAACCGCTTTCGGCACTGGACGATTTCCTTCGCCGATCTTGTTTGGCACTTAGATATTCGGGAAGTGTGTTGTTTTGGATATTCATCATAGCTTTTACGTCCAGGGTTGGAAGTTCAGGCACAGCAGGGGTTTACTTCCTTCCATCCTTCCTTTCTTTTTCGCTGTTAGTGGGACAAGAACAGAGAAAATTGATTTTTCAGAGGTCATTGACAACTCACCCTGACTCTGCCGGTTCGATTCGTTGCTGCGATTCCGCTTCGTCCGAAATCTGGCCCCAGTCCCAAAGTTGCGGGATATACTCGACGTTTGCCCACATTTCTGCCTGGTCAGCATAGTGTGGACTTCCAGGGTGGCCCGATGCTCCCAACGGCACAATCCATCGGGACTTCGTCCAATCTGACGGGTCGTGGATGTAACGATTGACGGACATGCCCGTGGCGATGAATTCATTGTGGAGCGCGTAACTCCCGGCAAGCGGCGTGTCGCCGTCACCGTGAATCGGGACCGAGGGAGGATTCAGCAGTTCGGCAAGTTCCGGAAACACCAACGAGAGCGGGTGTTGCGGACACGTGTGGTGGAGACTGCCCCACTGCCACTTCGACATATCGTCACCGAGCCGTTCTCTGAGGTCCGCGACAGCACGCCGGAGTGCGGAAGCCAACACGCCCCACCAATCGTGCCCGGGCGGCAGCATGGAATTGTCACCCTGCTCAAGTGCCAGATTCATCGCCACGACAATCTGACGGACATGCGCGTCGCCCCCTGCGACGCCTGAAAATACCTCCTCAGCCATATCTCCCATCAGGTAATCGAGAAGGAAGCGGATGACTTGCGTCTTGGTCTTGGCGTAAATTAACGGCTGGGCTAGGTCGCGGTCTATACTGTAGTCCCACGCTCGCAGCAAAGCCAACGCCTCTGCTGAATCTTCGTCAAGCGGCGTGACGCCAACCAGCGCTTCTGTGAAGATACGCGCCGGATTTGAAATGCGTTCGGCGTGAATACGCGCCATATCGTCGACGGTTGCCGTTCCCGGTTTGAGCGCAAGAATCCGTGTTTGAACGCGTCGGGCGCGATACTCAGATGTGAAAGACAGCCCCACATAGTACGGGTAGTCGTGACCAGCGACACGCTGGTTGCAGGTGACTGCGTACCCGGTGTCCGGGTTGATGGCTTTTGGAAGTTCGTTGTGGGGGATGTAGCCGTTCCACTCATATTCGCCGGTGCAGCCCGGCACTGCCCGCCAGCCGTTTGATTCGGGCCGAATCGGAATTTTGCCCTCGTGCAGGTAACCAAAGTTTCCATACACATCGCCGACAGCGTAGTTATTCACACGGTCTGTCCAGTTGCGGAACGCTTCATGCAATTCATCCACGGACTTCGCTCGCATGGCACCGCGTGCGGCATCGACCCACTGGGAGCCCGCAATGAGACCTGGATCGCTGATTGCCACAGCCGTTCCTGATGCGGGGGGCCCGGCGACAACGGGACCGTGATGGGTAATTGTCACCTCAAGCGGTACCGAGTCAGCACCACGCACCTCGATTGTTTCGCTGAGAACCTCGGCGGGCCGCCATTCGTCCTTGAACAGATACTCACGACCATTTGGCCCCTCACGGAAGCATTCAATGAAGAGGTCTTGCGTATCCGCCCCACCATGCGTCATCCCCCACGCGACATATTCGTTGTGGCAGAAGTGGAGTGTGCCCGGCATCCCCGGCACAGCGTGGCCAATAACCGTGAATTCGGGGCACGATAGGTGAACTTGGTAGTAAACGCTCGGCGTGTCAAGAGCGCGATGCGAGTCACCGCACACCAGTGGCAGTCCCGATTTGGTAAGTTCGCCGGAAATCGACCAGCCATTTGACCCCGCGTCCACCTCATCAAGCCAGTTGGCCGCTTCAGCAGCCTCGCTCAGTTCATCAAGCCCCTCAAGCGGAGGCCCTTCGTAAATGTCGCTAGGCGGTACAGTGAGTAGGTGACCATTCGGGTATCCTTTCATGAGTTCAGCGAGCTTCTCCGGCCCGAGCGCCTTTACCAAGCGCATCCGGAAGAGCTTCGGTTCGAACGTTCCCAAGAGCGTATTGCGCATCTTGTAGATGGCAAGACAATGCCAGTTCTCCCAGCGTTCGGGCGTTTGGTCAAGAATTTTGTACTCAATAGGCAGCGCTTGGCATGTGTTGAGGAAAGCATTCACACCAGCCGTGTACGCATCAACCATAACCTTGGCTTTAGGGCTGCTGATTTTGTAGTCGAGCTTTGCGGTGCGGCCCATTCCCGCCGTTCGCAACAGACGGTCTTGAGCAACTCCACTTGGTCCGGCGAACTCCGCCCATCTCCCGAGCACCCGATGCCGGTCAAAATCCATGTGCCAAAGCCGATCCTGAGCGGTTACGAAACCCTGTGCAAAAAATAGGTCATTCTCGTCCTTCGCCTTGATGTGAGGAATGCCCCACCGGTCCCGATACACTTCAACGGGGTTGTGGAGTCCCGAAAAGCGCATTGTGGTGGTGACATTGGGCAGGGCAGCTTTCAAGTCTTTTTCCGTAATTTCCACTGGCATTGTTTTCTTCCTCTGCAGATAATATGATTTCTCGTAGCGTTACACGGTTGTCCTGCATCATCCATGGACGTTTATTCTAGCTTGCATTACTGCGCGACTTCGGTACGCTTCTTCTGCCAACGCTCATACCAGTCTAGCAACTCAGGCGTTGGCGCGATATCGTGGATGGTGACGCGCTTACGGTCGGGCAGGTAATTTCCGATGTGCCAGCCGTTGGGATGATAAAGCGCGAAATCGCCCGCGTCCATGGACAGCCGCACTGCCCGCGGCATGCCCTGGGCATATTCAAGGCATTTCCGCTCACGCTCTTCATAGGAGGCATTTTCGGGCGGCAGTGATGCTTCGGCAGCGGCAACCTCGTCAGGCAGATCATCTCGCAGGTAGCTCCCCGGCACGTACCAGGTACAGTTGTCCTCATACAACGGACAGTTAATCTGATTGAACCACAGTGGGTCGTGGGCTAGATGGCGAAACTCCTCCACGTCTGGCACATTCGACGTCTCGCGGATGTCGCGGTGCCATTTGGTGCACCAAGGTTGTTCAGCAGGTTCAAGCAGAAGCCCGGTCCTGTTGAAGTGGCCCATCTTGTGTCGCGGTGTGAGCACCTTGCTGATAGCATCCGCAAGTGCTGGTAGGTCTGCGTAATCCTGAAAAGGCCTGAAATCGATGTCGTAGTTCGCAATGGGCTGAAGCCGTTGAGACTGTGGGCCATGCTGTTCGCGGGCATACGCATGCGCCTTCTTGGTCGCCCGGCGCAGGTCTTTGACGAGCGACGGCGGCAGAATCTGCCGAAACACTACATAGCCCTGCGTGCGATAATCGTGAATCATAGAATCACAGAATTGGAACGCCATGGCCGTTTTCCTCTTGGGTCTGTAAAATTTTTGTCAGATTCCTTACACACCTTTTCCTCTTAATCCCGTTGACTTTTCACTCGATGACTTCTTGCGCAATGACCATCATCGTATCACCCTTCTTGACGAGGGCTTGGAATTGCTGCATCAGAAGATACCCGTTGCGAGGGGCGTGAATCTCTAATCCGGGGCTGCCAACTCGTTCAAAATCGCAGATTCGCCCAACAAGCTGCCCCTGTTCCACAAAATTGCCAACTCTGAAAATCGGTTCAAAAACGCCGGTAATCGGCGCAGGGATGTACTCATCGAGATGGATTGCCGTTACTAACTTGGGAGGCGTGTCCCGATTCAAATCTATCTTCCTGATTTCCCCAGGCAGAATCTGATAGTGATGTAGCACATTCTTGATGCCCTGATAGGCATGCTGCAAGCCTTGATGCAGCACCCCGGCAGAATGTCCCAACTCGCTGCCGATGGTGACCTTGCCCATCGCTTCCGCCTCATCAGTCAACAATCCACTCGCCATCTCACTGGAGTATATCATGATAAATGGGGTGTCGAACAGGCCGGCAATATGTTTCATCTCCACGTACTGTTTAGGGTCATCGATCTGGTGAAACGAGGAGCATAGGGCAAATTCGGGCCCATTACCCGCCGAGTGAATGTCAAGTACGATGTTTACTAGCGGAAAGACCCTGGACGTTATGAAGTGGGCAATGCGGTACGTCAAAGTTCCTTTTGAGTCACCGGGGAAAGCACGGTTCATATTCACCCCGTCCTCCGGCGATTCACGGGTGCCGGCGTCACATGCTGGAACGTTCAAACGAGGAATCAGGATGACTCGCCCGCTAATTTCCGCCGGATCAAGCTCGTGCATCAGCCGCCATACTGCCACCTGCCCCTCATACTCATTGCCGTGTGTGCCACCGAAACAGACAACGTTCTTGCCTGGTCCGGCCGTCCCGTTGATGACCGTCATCGGGACCAAGGTGTTGCCCCATGTTCCATCGTAGTGAAACGCCACTTCATACATCGATTTGCCAGGCTTCTCAAAATCGATGAGGTCGTGGTCGTGAATTGTTGTGACATCGTTCATCGCTTAAATATCTCCTTAAGAAAAGAATCAACCTCCCGAAGGTTCTAAACCTTCGGAACGCTTTAGGTTCTGTTGACATTTGATGGATTGAACCAATCCTGATGCACCTTGAGGCGATTTCGGATAACCGCCTGGGTTTTTGGCGGGTAGCGCGATGATTACAGCGTTTCCCAAATTCGCGATGGCAAAATGTCAACAGAACCTAGGTCTTTCAAGGAAAATAATTCTCCCAGACTGCTCCCATCGGAGGGGTTCTCCCCCTTCGGCTGAGCTCAGGTCCAAGCCTTGCCAAGGGGGAGTTAGAGGGGGTTGGTGCTTTGCACCATTGCCAAATCCGACGGTTCGGATCCGGTTATGGCCCCGATGGATCGAGATTCAAAGCGACTTGGATTTGGCAATCCAAGCCAAGCGAGTGGGATGTTTTATTTCTTGCAAAAACCTTATTGACGCATTTCAGCCAATCCCCAACCGCTCACAGATTTCGTCCAATTCCCGCTGAGCCATGTCGTCGAGTGGGGCGGATCCCGGAGAACGCCAGCGAGGGGATTTGATAACACCTTCGCGGTAGAGGATCTCCTTGTGAACAAGCCCTCCCACGCGGAGAATTGGGGCAATCTCACGTTCCCAGACCTCACGCGCTGTAGTCTCGTCACTGGACTGCCAGTGGTCCCAAACCTCGACGAAGGCGTGCGGTCGGCTCGGCCAGGGCATGGTGCCTTGCGATCCACGTCGTAATTCTTCGATCAGGTACGACCCGCTCGCGCCACCAAATACTGTGACCAGATCGGCTCCATGCTGAACCGCCTCGTATACCTTCTGCGCTGGCGGTGCGTTCTCGACTTTGGCATAACGGACCCGTTCGCTCTCCTCGGCGATCTGTCGCAGAAGCGATCCGCCAAGCGCCGTACCTGCTTCCTGAACGAAGATGGGGATACCGACAGCATCTGATATTGCCTTGAAGTATGCCTTTTTTTCGTCCACCGGCACATCTGCTGCAGGGGGTGTGCACATCACCGCCGTTGCTCCGAGGTCTTCAGTTTGCTGGCTATATTGCACGGTTGCGTAGGTTGACACCGCGCCGGTGTTCACAACGACTGGCACCCGGCCGCGTGCCTGCTCGATCACCACTTGGGTAACACACAGTCGCTCGGTGTCAGTGAGTTTCATAATCTCTGTGGCGAACGCTATCACCACGCCGTGGACCCCGGCGCTGATGTTGTACTCCACGACGCTCCTCAAGCTGTCCTCATCGACACGGTCCTGTTCATCAAAGGGCGTCACCAGGACCGGAAACATACCGCGCATAGGTTGTTGGGACATTTCATGTACCTCCTTGGTTTCCCTGTTTCAAATTCACCTTCGACACTGGCTCAAAAACACGCGATAAATCTCCTCAAACAATCTCACATCCGTCAGCGTATCCTCGCCGGAAGATTGGAACGGTTCATCACGCCGGACGTTCTCAATGAAGTGCTCGGCTTCTCGTCGGTAAGCCCACGTCCAACGCGACTTCGGGATTGGGCGTGAGATCTCCTGTTCCTCCCCCGCACGGTAGATCTCGACTTCTGCGGGAGTGTTTTTGAGGAGAAGTGGGGGCGACCATGTATGCACAACCATATTCAAAGTAGATCAGGGTATGCTCGTCCCACTGATAGTGCGAAACACTTCCCGTTTCGAGGGTCACGCGCAAACCTGCCATATCAAAGATTACAATGCCGGTGCGACCGTCATCGTCGAGATCGACGGATTTTACACGAACCCCATCCCCAGCATCCAGAAACCAGCGCAGCAGGTTGATGTTGTGGGTGTACTGCTGCAAGTAACTCAAGTAAGGACCGGCCCATTCCGTCGGCAGCCATTCAGAGGCCTTTGCCGGCGCGGGTGGTTTCGGCTCGTCGGTAATCTCCATCGGCGTATCAAGGTTACAGACCCAATCGCCACCAAATCCGTGATTACGCATGTAGGTCAACCGTCCGAGTTTACCTGTTTTCCAAAACTGGTCAACTATGGACTTGACAAGTTCGTTACCGGCATCGTATCTTTTCATGTAACCGACCATCAACTTTTTGCCCGAGGCCTTCCCGGCGGCGACAATCGACTCCCCCTGCCCAACTGAGATAGCCATCGGCTTCTCCATGAAGACATGTTTGCCTGCGCGGAGCAGGTCTTTCGCAATCTCCCCTTGCAGGGCGAAGTCCGCAGAGACAGCGACAGCCTCGATTTCGAGGTCGCCTGCCAGTTCGATGTGATCTCTATAAAGGCGGGGAATTCGGTATCTCTCCTGCACGTTGCGGCCGAGTTTGGGTCGCACCTCCGCTAACCCGATGAGTTCACAATCGGGAATGCTGATCAAGTTCGGAATATGAACCTTTTGCGCCATGAAGCCGCAACCGACATAACCCAGTTTGACAGGTTCCATAATTTTCGGAGCAGGGTTTCGCCTGCGCGTTTACTCCTTTTTCGATAGCGATCTGTTTTGACGTGAAAGTGTATCAAAGATTGGGGCGAGGATTAAGCGAAATTTGAATTGAAACTGTGTACTATCACACTAAACCTTTGAGAAATCTGTGCCATGACTTTCTCGTGCCATAAAAAGGGGAAAATGAAACCCCGATAAATCGGAGCAGAGCCTGGTCTCGCGTAGCGAACTCCGCTCTGCAGACTCTCAGAACGGAGCTGTGATGCCTGAAACGTGAAGCCTTTTACGCAATACGCAACACGTTCTCAGCGGATGAAAGCACTGATGCTGGATTTTCTCACGCATTTAGTGATAACACAGAATTTACCTAAAAATTTAACTGAAATTAACACCATGAACTCATTGCGGGTAGTTTCTTGGAAGTCTAATAGAGCGCAGCGAAGAATCTCCTTGTTAAGCCGAAAAGCGCAATTTCTAGCGGTGGGCAGTATAACACCCCTGGAATCAATGTGTACATTCTCAACATCTGACAGATATTCTTCATAGTCTGCCAAGCTATGCGTATCCCAAAATTCAGCCGCTTCCGCAATATTCTCGAAGTGTTCAAATATTTTCTTAGTGATGGCTGTGTCTTGCATATTGTCTCCTCTCCTTACTGTCTATATCTGTGTCCTGTCAAGTTAAACTTTTATAAACATAGAGATTCGATATTATGGCAAACATCTTCCACGTTGCTATCGGTTTTTATATTTTCAGTCAGATCCCAGAGCTCCCAGCGGAGCCTTTTGAAGAACGCATTCTGGTAGAACGGGTCCCGCCACCGCCAGTTAAGCTGAAGATCCATCCACGCGAGATTCCAAGAGAGATATCCAGGGTTGCACGGGCGCAGCATAAAGCGTGATCCGTACTCATGACGAAGTTGAAACGGCAATCGCCCAAGCAGATTTCGGAAGTGACTAGTGACTGTGGATGAGCCGGAGATTGTACGGGAGAGCATCGCAATTCGCCGTGAAGTACCGATCAGCCAGATTCTGCCTGTTGCCACAGCATCCGCCAACTTTGAAGCAAAGGCAGAAGTTCGGGACACAATCGCCGCGCTAGTTGCAGCCCTGACGCTGGTCGCCGGACCCGGCGGCGGAATTATCACTGACCGCGTCGGCGCGGCGAGTGCTGGTGACACAGGAGAATTATCTAACGTGAACGTCTACGGCACGAACCTGCGGAGTGCGAGCGATTGGGGCGGGGTGTTGGGCGATGAGTTTGCCGATTTCTGGGCGGGATTGGAACGCGCGTTAGAACTCAAAGCTGCCATCGTTGTGCTCATTTCGGACGGCGATCCGATTCGCGGCGGCATCACCGCCCCGAATCAGATTCTGACATTGATCTGAGCGTACAACACCTCCCATGCGCGCATCATGACGGTCGCACTTAGACATGGGTATTCCGACAGTGGTGTACGGTTGTTGAAACGCCTCCTGGACGATTACAGGGGGCAGTTGCTGCTAATTGATTTGAGGTAATGCGTGAAACGTGATGAGTGATACGTAGAATGGGATGGTTCACAATTCCGTTAACACTTCGGTTCAATCAACGAGGATATTGCATAGAACGTATTGCGTTTTGCGTGCAAATTAATAACCAATGGTGCTAGGTTCTGTTGACATTTCAAGGGAGCCATATAAGAGTGGCGACAAAGCTGAGAAATCCAAAATAACGGATAGCTAACTTCTCGAACCGAGAGAAGATGCGGCGATACCATTTTATCTTGTTAATGAAACATTCAACCCGATGTCTCTCTTTGTACAGATGTTTGTCGTAATCTCTTTGATCCACACGATGACTTTTGGGCGGTATCACCGCAATCGCTCCATTCGCCTCAATAACCGCGATAAAATTGTCGGAGTCATATCCCTTGTCTCCAATCACATACTCGCTTTTATATCCAAGTATCAACGCTTCTGCTTCTGCTATGTCGTTTCTTTGACCGGGTGTCAGATGTATTCTTAGTGGATTACCCAGGCCGTCAACGGTGATGTGAATTTTTGTACTGAATCCCCCGCGAGAGCAGCCTAACGCTTGGTTTTCAGTGCCACCCTTTTTTTTTCGGCACCCGCCGCACACGGGTGTGCTCGAATGATTGTACTGTCCACAATAAGCGACTCGATATCGGGGTCAGAGGCGAAGTGGGGGTGCATCTGTGTGAAGCCCCCTTTGTCGCACCACCGAGCAAACCGCTTATAGAGGGTGTTCCATTTACCATAGGTGTCTGGCAGAAGTCTCCATTGAGCACCGCTACGGGTCGCCCAGAGAACAGCTTCGATAAAGCGGCGTGTTGTCGCTTCGTTGCCAACATAGATGTTGGGACAAGTTAGAAGAAACGAGTATATCTTATTCCATTGGTCATCGGGTAAGGTTATTGGCATCATTCTTCTATTATGCCACAACCTTATACTCAAATGTCAACAGAACCTAGTTCCTCAGAAGGTAGATGCCATGTAGTTTGTAGTAGCGCAATTCATTGCGCTACTACAAACCAAAAGTTAATAATTGTCAGGGACGATCTCAGGAAATATCAGATACGAAATACGAAATACAAATTGACAGGCGACGGGATTTTTTTCAAATCGTGCAAAAAGTATCAGCCGAACTTTCCAAGAAAATGAACCATCCCGTTTTAGCTTCGCGCATCCTGTATCAAGAACTTACTGACACAAATGCACTTTGATTGCGCCGAATCGCTTATCAGCAGCAATCTTGAACGCTTCAGCGACATCAGTCAGTGGAAACCGATGGGTAACTAACTTTGTTGCATCTACCTTGCCTGACGTGATGAGATTGATGGCGGCCTCAAAATCGGTGTCCATACCAGTGTAGCCGTAACAGTTGGAGCCGGTGATAATCGCCTCCGACCAGACGACACGACTCAAGTTCACCTCCAACGGCTTGTAATAGCCTGCGACAAGCACGACAACCCCACATGGTCGAACCATCTCCATCGCAGCATCAAAGTTTTGTCCGCCGCCGACGGTTTCAAGCACAGCGTCCATGCCAAGCCCACCTGTCAAGTCGTTCACATATTCTTTGGGATCAGTTTCGTCGATATGAACCACATAATCAGCGCCCAATTCTTTCGCGAGTTGAGCTTGCTGGTCATACTTGACGGTGATTAAAGTCTCTTTGACACCGGCCGCTCTTGCGGCTGCTAGGCAAAACTGCCCGGTTATCCCACCGCCAATGATTGCAACGCCATCCTGATAGGTCGCGCCGGCCTGCCCCACTGCGCGGTAGGAGACCGCAAGCGGCTCAACCAGAGCTCCCCCTTCAAAACTCATGCTTTGTGGCAGCTTAAAGAGCCCCGAAGCGTGGGCAACTGTGTACTCCGCGAAGCCGCTGTGTGTGTTGTGCGAAACCCCTTTGCGCTCGAGGCAGTGGTTGTAATAGCCTTTTCGGCAGTAGACGCAACGCCCGCAGTGTGAAAAACATTCAATAGCAACTTTATCACCCGGTTGAAATTGTGTAACGCCTTCACCAAGCTCGACAACGACGCCACACGTCTCGTGACCGGCGGCAAGGGTACGCGATTGATCCCAGTGACCAAAATAGCTATGTAGATCGCTGCCGCAAATCCCCGTTTGCCTGGTGTCAATCGTGACATACCCCGGTCCTGGGGGAGTGCGTTCGACCTCCTGGATGCTAATCTGTTGAACATCTGTATAAATTGCGGCTTTCATTTTGCTCATGGGAATTCCTCCTTTAAGCATAGAGCTCACCTGAGTCAAGTTTGATTAAACCTTACGAAGGTTTGAAACCTTCGCAAGGTTGGAGTCATTACGTTTCACGTTGGATGTTATACCGTCGCATTTTGCGATGCAGGTTGGTACGCTCAATGCCAAGTTGTTTGGCGGTCTCAGTGATGTTCCAATTGTTTGCCTGGAGGCGGTTTTGGATAAAATGGCTCTCGAATTCGTTCCTTGCCTCTCTAAGCTGGGGCTCTGTACTGATTTGGGGTTCCTCTCCCCTGCGAAAGAGTTCTGCAGGCAGATCTTCCAGCCCGATTGTTTCGTGTGGACACAAGATGACAAGCCGTTCGATCAGGTTGCGAAGTTCGCGGACATTGCCGGGCCAATCATACTTGCTCAGAACTTGCAGCGTATCCTCGCTCATCCGCATCTGCGGTTTTCGATTTTCTTGGGAGAATCGATCCAAAAAGTAATCAATGAGCAAAGGGAAATCTGCAACCCGTTGACGCAAAGACGGAATATGAATGGGCACAACGTTCAACCGGAAGTAGAGATCTTCACGAAAATTGCCGGCCTGAATCTCATCCCGCAAGTTTTTGTTCGTTGCGGAAATAACGCGGACATCAACGCGAATGCTCTGTCCTCCGCCAACCCGCTCAAACTCCTGTTCTTCAAGAACACGAAGGACCTTCGCCTGGGTTGATGGACTCATATCGCCGATCTCGTCGAGGAAAATTGTGCCGCCATCAGCCTGCTCGAATTTCCCAATGCGTCGACCCGATGCACCGGTAAAGGCACCGCGTTCATGCCCGAAAAGTTCCGCTTCAATGAGATCTCCGGGGATGGCTGCACAGTTGACTTTGACAAAAGCGGCTTTATGACGTGGACTAAGTTCATGAATCGCATAAGCGACCAATTCCTTCCCGGTGCCGCTGTCACCGGCGATGAGGACACGCCCATTCGTCGGAGCAATCTGCCGAATTGTCGCCAAGATCTCCTGCATAGGCGGGCTATCCCCGATAATCGGGCGTTCAAAACCGCTGCTTTCCCCCAATGGATTTAGATGTCTGATTTCAATCTTCTGAGCCGCTTCTTCCACCCTATCCAGCACGGTGTCCAGCGAAAGGGGTTTCCCCAGAAAGTCGAGTGCGCCAAGCTGTCCCGCCTCCAATGCGAGTTCAAATGTACCGTGGCCGGTGATTATGATGACTTCTATATCAGGGAACAGTTGTTTAATCCGCCGTAGTGTTTCGATTCCGTCAATGCCGCCAAGCATCAGAATGTCCAGAAACACCAGATCAATCTGCTCGCCTGCGAGGAGACGAATTCCCTCCTCCCCACTGAGGGCAGTCGCAACGCTGTACTCTTCATCCTCTAAGATACCCTGCAGGGATTCGCAAATGCTGGCTTCATCGTCGATGATTAAGATGTTTGGTTTGAATTGTTGCTTCATAATTTCCAACGTTTATGATAAACACTAGGAGGTATTCATTCTAGCCACTATTCAGTCGCAGAGTAGGAGGGGCATTATAAACATAAACTTTTGAGAATCCGCATCGGAACTGGAAAATTAACCTCTGAACTCAAATTCCGTATCGTGTTCTTGATACATGAAATGGAGCAGATTTTCTTACGCATTTAGTGATAGAACACCATCCCCCTTTCCCGCATGGAAAACAAGTGCTCAAGCTGCCCTCAACCACAGCGCAAAAGTCGTGCCGACTTGATCTGACTGAGCCTCCTCAAGACGAATGTCCCCGCCAAGATCTGTGAGGACCTTTTTGACGATTGCCAAACCTAGACCCATGCCCTCTTTCTTGGTAGAAAGGTGGGGTGTAAACAGTTTCGGTCGGACTTCGCGCGGGATGCCCTTTCCGGTATCGGTGAACTGCACGAACACCTTGGATTGATCCGCTGATGTAGAAGCGCGAATCGTCAACCGACCTTTTCGCCCCTCTCCCTTGATGGGAGAGGGGTTGGGGGTGAGGGTGTCAAATTCCTCCGACATAGCTTCCAGTGCGTTTTTGATGAGGTTGAGAAATGCGCGTCTGAGGTAGTCTGCATCGGCGATGACAGGTGGGAGATCGGGCGGGAAATCGATCTGACAATCGATATACGCAGGGAGCTCCCCGAAAAGATCCAATGTTACGTCAAGCGTCTCACGTAAGTTGATGGGGGAAAACTGAGGCACTGGCATCCTGGCAAGCAGAGAGAACTCATCAAGGAGGTGTCGCAATCCCTCAACTTCGGCGATGATGGTTTGCGTGCAGCGATCCAGGATTTCCGCGAAGCCGTCAGGATTATTACGGTAACGGCGCTGCAAGCGTTGGGCGGACAACTGAATCGGTGTCAGTGGGTTCTTGATCTCATGCGCCAATTTTTGGGCGATGTCCTGCCACGCCGCAATTTTTTCCGCACGCTTTAATTCCTCAGTACGCAACTTGAGGTCAAAAACCATCCGGTTAAAGGCGTTGGCTAAAATGGCAAACTCATCATCAGTTTGTACTTCAACCCTGTAATTGAGGTTTCCATCAGAGATCTGCTCCGTGCCAGTAACAAGCGACCGGATCGGCATGTTAATTCCTTTAGCGAGGAGCTTACTGGCCCAAAAGGCAACCCCAACAATCGAAGCTGCCGTAATCAACAGGGCGATAAAAGTTGCACGTGTTTCCGTTCGGCGATATTCCGTCCCTTCCTCGTCAATATTCGTTGACAACATGTCGATCTTTCGCTGGATTGCCGCCCACTGTTCACGCATCTGGGTTGGCGTCATTGGCATGGATTTCCCGACGACGATAGTGCCTAAACGCTGCTGTCCGTCTTCCGAAAAAGCTGGCATCCCGCACATCAAAAACCCTTGATTTTCCAACGCATCCGAAATTGTCGGGGCATCCGGTAACTGATCCAACGGGTCCAAAAAATCGGTGAGGTTTGCTGGCGGCAAGTTCGGATCAGTGCTGAATACTCTATTTCCCGCTCGATCATAAACGGCGATGAGATAACTGTCGTAGGCATCGGCAAGTTCAACCGCGCGCGTCTTGACAGCTTCGAGGTCGAACCGATCTAACGCAGCAACCAGGTCGAAGTCGACAGCCAACATCTCAGCGGCATCCGTCAACGGCCCGGTCTCATGAAGCCCAAGGTTATAAGCCAATTCCTTCGCATCGTTTACAGTCGCCGCAGAATCCTCAAGCGTCAGCGCAATCTGATGGTTCGCCCACCGTTCTACGCTCCGACTAATCAAATGGTAGGAAACGAGGACAAGTACAACGGTTGGCAACAGCGCCATCCCTGCAAAAATAACCATCAGCTTGCGTTGAAACGTCAGGCGATTGAGGAGCATAAGGCGTCATAGAACCTTTCATCGGAGCGCGCCTACTCGACCGGCGCTTGACCCAAATTGAAAGAATCAAAATTTAGGTGCTTATGGTCTAACTATTATCGTCATCGTCGTCATCATCACCGCCATCTCGATTCCCGCTCCGGATGCGGTCCAATGCTTGAGCGGCCTGAAAAGGAACATGATGACTGTCGTCACGCAAAGCTTTTATCAACGCAGGAACTGCCGCCGGATCTCGAATATTACCCAATGCAAGCGCCGCATTGCTGGCAATCAACCGGTCGTTTAAGGCTTCTATCAACGCAGGTATCGCCCTTGGATCACCAATCTGTCTCAATGCACCAGCGGCACTTTCGCGAACCCGTTCGTCGTCATCGTTCAAGGCCGCTATCAGTGGCGCTACGGCGAACGCCGGCAGATTGTAATGATCATCATCAGCTAGAGCGCAAGCCGCGTTCATACGAACGGCGCTATCGTCGTCTCCAAGTTCCTTGAGTAACCCTTCTACCTCAGCCGGATCTGCCATACCATTGTTAACGACTTGTGCTAGGTTCTGTTGACATTTCAAGGGAGCCATATAAGAGTGGAGACAAAGCTGAGAAATCCAAAATAACGGATAGATAACTTCTCGAACCGAGAGAAGATGCGGCGATACCATCTTTATCTTGTTAATGAAACATTCAACCCGATGTCTCTCTTTGTACAGATGTTTGTTGTAATCTCTTTGATCCACACGATGACTTTTGGGCGGTATCACCGCAATCGCTCCATTCGCCTCAATAACCGCGATAAAATTGTCGGAGTCATATCCCTTGTCTCCAATCACATACTCACTTTTATATCCAAGTATCAACGCTTCTGCTTCCGCTATGTCGTTTCTTTGACCGGGTGTCAGATGTATTCTTAGGGGATTACCCAGGCCGTCAACTGTGATGTGATTTTTTGTACTGAATCCCCCGCGAGAGCAGCCTAACGCTTGGTTTTCAGTGCCACCCTTTTTTTTAAGGCGCCCGCCGCACACGGGTGAGCGTGGCAGATGGTACTGTCCACAATAAGCGACTCGATATCGGGGTCGGCGGCGAAGTGGTGGTGCATCTGTGTGAAGCCCCCTTTGTCGCACCATCGTGCAAACCGCTTGTAGCGGGTGTTCCATTTACCATAGGTGTCTGGCAGAATCCGCCATTGAGCACCGCTACGGGTCGCCTAGAGAACCGCTTCGATAAAGCGGCGTGTTGTCGCTTCGTTGCCAACATAGATGTTGGGACAAGTTAGAAGAAACGAGTATATCTTTTTCCATTGGTCATCGGGTAAGGTTATTGGCATCATTCTTCTATTATGCCACAACCTTATACTCAAATGTCAACAGAACCTAGTTACTGGCTTAAATCAACCGCAGAGGCGCAGAGTGCGCAGAGTTTTTTAATTCTTCTCTGTGTTCTCTGCGTTAAATAAGCGTGTTACGACTTATTGCGAAATGTCAAGCCTTAATCTACTTATTGCGTATAAATATCACCGAGAATATACATATCCGCGACTAAAAATTAATGCACCGTCCCCTTCTGGAAATCGGTGATAATGTCCGGAAAACCTGCTAAATAGGATAGCATTGCCGGTGGCTTCTGTCAATACCTATTTCAGTTGAATTTCTTTGGCGGTGTGATATAATACGCGAAGCGTAAAACGTGAGACTTACAGCGACTTCGGATTTCCTTTTTGCAGAGATGATTACAACAACAGATCTGACCAAATGTTTCGGCAAACTCACCGCCGTGGATCGCTTGACAATGCAGGTCGAAGCGGGCGAGCTCTTCGGCTTCCTCGGTCCCAACGGCGCCGGAAAGACCACAACCATCAACATGCTGACAGGCTTGATCCGTCCAACGTCCGGTGCAGCGACGGTTTGCGGCTATGATGTCCAAACTCAGGCGCTGCAGGTGAAGGCAACCACGGGACTCATGCCTGATGTTCCCCACCTCTACGAAACCTTGACGGGGAGGCAGTTTGTCCGCTTCATTGCTGACCTCTACGAGGTTGACGTCAAGCGATCTGAGCCACGGATGGAAGAATTGCTGGAGGTGTTTGATCTCACCGATGCCGCAGATGCGCTCATTAAAAGCTATTCCTACGGTATGCAGAAGAAAATCCTTTTGACAGCCGTCTTGGTACATGAGCCGCGTGTCCTATTTCTTGACGAACCGACGAGCGGGCTTGATCCCAAAAGCGCCCGCACAGCAAAGGAGATCCTACGTGCTCTCTGCGATCGAGGTTGTACGGTGTTCATGACGACACACATCCTTGAGATTGCGGAGCGGGTATGTGATCGGATCGGCATCATTAACGAAGGGAAACTTGTTGCGGTCGGAACAATGGACGAACTGCGTCAGAGCAATACAGCGACAGATATGAATCTGGAAGACATCTTTCTCGAACTTACAGACAGCGTTGAACACAAGGAGATGGTGAGGTTTTTAACGGAATAGTTCCCCGTGAAACCTGAAACATGAAGAGGAAGAATAATGCACGTCAAATCGATAGCAAAATGGTTTTTCATTTTCACATATTTTATGCGGATTCAGGACCCAATCGCCGCAGAAACCCTTCCTCAATTTGTCGATATTACTAGGGAGGCGGGAATCGATTTTGTCCACAATAGCGGCGCTTTTGGGGAAAGGTACCTTCCAGAAACGATAGGTTCTGGTTGTGCATTTATCGACTATGACAACGATGGTTGGCAAGATATTCTGTTAGTGAGCGGTAAAGATTGGCCCGGGCATTCAACCGGAAAACGGCAAACGATGGGACTTTATTGCAACAACCATGATGGAACCTTCACGGATGTCACGAAAACCGCCGGGCTTGCTGTGGAATTGTACGGAATGGGTGTCGCGGTGGGCGACTATGATAACGATGGGGATGACGACTTTTATATAAGCTGTCTGGCGGAAGACCGGTTGTTCCAGAATCAGGGAGATGGAACCTTCGTCGATGTGACGAAGCAGGCTGGGATTCACAACCCCGGTTTTGGGACAAGCTGCGCTTGGTTGGATTACGACAAAGATGGTAATCTCGATCTCTATGTCGCCAATTATCTGGAGTGGTCAATTGAAACGGATATCTTCTGCACCTTAGACGGCACGAATAAATCGTATTGTACCCCGGAACCATATCAAGGACAGTCAAGCCGGCTATTTAGAAATCGCGGCGACGGCACTTTTGCCGATGTGTCGCGGATCGCGCGGGTTGAGGACCCAACGAGCAAATCGCTCGGCGTCTGTGTTTTCGACTACAACGACGACGGCTTGCCCGACATTTTCGAGGCAAATGACACGCAGCCGAATAAGCTCTATCAGAACAATGGAGACGGGACCTTTATCGAAAGAGGGATGATCGCCGGTATCGCTTATGATGAGAGCGGGGTTGCAAGAGGGGCAATGGGAATTGACGCGGGAGATTATGATAGCAGCGGCAAAGAAAGCCTTGTCATCGGCAATTTCTCCAATGAGATGATGAATCTCTATCATAACGAAGGAGAACTTTTTATCGATGATGCATCCATCGCTAACATCGGGAGCGCGAGTCTATTGACGTTGGCATTTGGCTGTTTCTTCTTTGATTTCGACCTAGATAGTAAACTCGATATTTTTGCAGCCAATGGTCATGTTGAAGACAACATCAACGCCGTGCAGAGCGAAGTCACTTATGCACAACCCCCACACCTGTTTCGCAACACCGGTGATGGCAAGTTCGAGGACGTCGCGCTAAAAGTTGGCTCAGACCTCCAGAAGCCAATCGTCGGACGCGGTGCGGCGTATGGGGACATCGACAACGACAGCGATTGGGATGTGCTTGTCACCACGTCCAACGGCGCCGCCCATTTATACCGTAACGATGGCGGGGTTCAAAATAACTGGATTAAACTGAAATTGATCGGGACGAAAAGCAATCGGAGCGGGGTCGGCGCAAAGATTACGGTCAAGTCAGAATCCGGAACGCAGACACGGACGCTGAAAAGTGGGGCGAGTTACTGTTCGCAGAGCGAGCTTTCAGCCATCTTCGGAATCGGGAATGACGCCCAGATCGATTCGATTACGGTGAACTGGCCCAGTGGGATTGTTGATCGGCTTGTTGACGTGAAGCCGAATCAGACGCTCGCTTTGGAAGAGGGCAAGGTGAATGAGTAAGGTCGGCCATCTTTTTCGTCTGGCACAACAGTTCGCAATCTGCTATACTTTTTTCGCAAAGGGCCATCTTGGCTGCGTGGAAAACATTCGGATGGCTCGGCGCAATTATTCAAAAGCAAGAATGACTTCAGGTGTTTACTGAAACTCTCCACGAATCATCACCGAACTTGCCACCGAAATAAAATCCCGCCCCTCTTCGACATGATCGTCGTTGTAGCTGAGTCCAAGATTCAGATTTGCAGTCAGGCGAGTGCTCAACTCGTACCCAAGACGTAAGGAGGTCTCGTATCGCTCAGATCGTTCCTCCCGATTCGCCCCGAACCTTTCACGACGGAGAACCGTTGAAAAGGTGTTCGTGAGATCTAAGTCGTGCTTGAGGGGAATCCTTTTGCCAATGAACGGGAGGCGGAGTCCGCCTTCCAGCCGTACTCGGTAATCGATGCTGAGGTTCGGGGTGATAATCAACGAAGTGCTATCAATTCCGTATCTTTCCTGCTCACGCCGTGTCAGGCGAATACCTAAAGCGCTCCTTGTCGCCTGCTCCCATGTTTGACTCCAACTGATTGAAGGCTCGTGGGCGATGCTTTCGCCGATCCGGGTGTTGATGTTGCTCTGATCCCGTAACGTATAGCGGTATCTCATTTGAAGGGTCGAGGTGTTGTTTCCGTTGAAAATCTTAATATCCCCTTCATAACTTGAGGACTTGGATCGGGAAGAAGTGCTCGACGTTTTGGTGAAGTTGTTGTTGAAGTCAATATTGCTGCCAAGCGACGCCCACCCCCATGGATCGACAGAGGTGCGAAATCCGTAGCGGGTCCCTTGGCGGGACTGCGTACGTTCCTCTGCCTCATCCGGGAGTTCTAAGATCTCCACAATCGATATACCTGGATTGAGCCGCCGGAGGGAGTCCTGGGTATTGAAACTCACATTCGCATTCAGTCCAAAACTTTCGATACTTCTGCGAAAGAGCCCGGTTTCCCCTTTCTCTCGCTGGCTTTGCCGCTTTCTCAACTTACGTTCCAGTTCCGCCTTATCTCGACTAATCCAATCCCCTCTTTGGCTCTCTACCTCTTCAATCATATCCTGATCAATTCCTCTGTGTTCAAGTCGTTCGAGTTCCCGTTGGCGTCTTTCTTCAAGTCGCATCTCCTCCTCAAAGCTGTCAAATTCTGCGGACGGCTTAGATTTTGCTTCTCCTCCTTCCTTGCTTCCTTCCTTGCTTCCTTTTTTCCCTTCACCCCCTTCTTCGTCTATACCCTCTCCATCTGCTTCGGCTGGCGTTTCCGGTTCCGGTTCCCGGAATAGCCATCCGAACCATGCCCGTGGACGGATGTTGAGTCCCAGGCTAACATTCGCATTGATCGAAGCATCCTTCTTATCGCCGAACCAGTTTTCACGGAAGCTGACCCGGTTGTTAATTGTTGGGCGTATGCCCAGCAGATCGCGGTTGAGACGCGGGTGCAGAGAAAGTCGATGCTCACGTTGCGCAATGGTGAATTCTGGCTCCACTGCTGGTTCATCTGTACCCTGCGTATCCGTTGTTGTTGGTGTCGTGCTTGTCGGTAGTCCGAAACCGCTAAAACCAAATCCACGCCCGCGCTGGGCGTTCGGATCTCGTTTCTCAAGTGTGCGGCGAATCTCATAGGTTGGATTCAGACTGAAACTCGAAATCGGGCTAATGTCGATTGAGATACTTCCGCTGTCGACCTTTTCATCCCGGTTGCGTCCATAGCCATAGCCGAATGAGGATCTGCCGCCCCCCGAAGTGTCTGTCACGGTTGATGGATCTGTTTCAACATCCTCGTGGCGATACTGGAGGTCAAGTCCAAAAACCGAGCCGAGACCGAACCGGAAAGAGCCCGTGTAGAGATCGCTAATTTCTGTGCCTTGACGTTCGTTCCAGAAGTCCTGCCGATTGAGCGCAAATCCCAACGCCGGCAGTGGCTGCAAATTGAGTCTCACAGAAAAATCGCGATTCTTTGTTTTGCTTTCGCCGCTCTGGAAAGAACGAAACGACCCACGCTGACTTTCTGTCTCAGTTTCCTGCTCACGGATAGAGTAGCGGATTGGCAGCCAGTGGAAAAGGTTGAGCTCTGTATCAATGTTGAAGTCGTTACTCGTTGTGCTGAACCCTCGATCTAGCCGGCGTTGGCGTCCTGTATCACCGGCGGAACTCTCAAAATCTTTGTCCTGTCTTGCGTATCCGCCGTTTACCTGGAGCATATTTCCGAGTGCAATAGACACGTTGCCGCGCCGCGCCCAACCGGAACGCACGAGAGGATTACTCACATGGATCTCGTTAACCCACACTTCACCGCTGATCTCCTGATTCGTGTCGTTGCGAATGCCGAGCAGGATGCCGCCGATATTCTTAATCGAAAGCTGAGAACTGTTTGTCCCGCGAACGACAAAACCATCCGGATGTCCGTCGAGTTTATTTGGATCCTCTTGCTCCGGTGTATCCTCCGACGCCTCATCCGTTCCCTCCTCAAGCCTGGGTGGCGGGAGCTCCCCCTGCCCTTGTAGGGACGGGGGTTGGGGGGTTAGGTCAACGTCAGGGTATTCATTCCGCTTCAGATCTTGTAGTTCAATCTCAATCAGTTTCCAGCCATCAAAGTCGACCACGTGTGTGTATTCGTAAAAATCCCTCAGATTCTCAAAAATGTTGATTTCCTCCTCCTGCTCCCGTGGATCATCAAAAGGACCGGCAGAACGGAAGGCAGATCTAAATCCGGTGCGGATGCTCGGCGCCAGGCGTAACACAAATGTCGTCTGGCTTCTATCACCGTAAAGCCATAGCCTGAGCTTGTCATATTTTGAAAAGTCTTGCCCCTGGCTTTGCTGAATACCCCGCAGACGTCGCGAGGTCACGCCGAAGGATTCCGGCAAGAGAACATAGTTTAAGGTCAGTGTCTGCTCATGCTGCTGCCGTTGTTGAAAGCCGAAAGCCGCTTCCGTAAAAGGGTGCAGTTTTCTGAAGGCATCGTCATTCTTAATCTTGTCATAAGCAATCTGATAGTCATCGAAGTTGAAGTTGTCTTTTGTACCAACGGTAAACGTCTCAGTTGTATCGGTGGTAACGGCGTTATTCTTCGTCACCACGCCGCGCTCCCACTGATTGCCGACAATTTCTATTGATGCCCACTCAAATATACCCCTCACAACCCCCGGCCTGTTTTTCCGCACCCAGAAGCGAAGATGCTGCACAAACCCAAGGTTTGGCAGGCGGTTCCCCTGAGGCGTGGCTGCACTGAGTGGAATGCTCAGAAACGTCCAACCGTTTGGGTTACGGCGCTTCAGCCACTCTTCAGGAATATCGTTGAGAGGAATCTCGATTTCAAGGTAGGCGTCGATAGTGTCCAGGACGCCATCCCCGTTAAGATCTTCTGTATCCAAAACCGTATTGTCTGGACCAACTCTCGTCGGTTGAAACCCGGCACTATATTCCCAGCCCTCATCCTCGCCGGTGTCCAGCGATCCATTTGCGCTGAATCTCCGGGCGGAGGGCAAGTTTTCCAAATCAAGGTCCAACGTATCGATTTTTCCATCCCTGTTGATGTCTTCCAGATCCGCCGGAAGGTCTTCGGTATCAAGCCGGTCATCGAAGTCGCTGTCCTCGCTCACAACGCCGAGATCGATATACAACGTCACATCCGGATCGTCGCGCACACGGAGCCAGATTTCAAGGAATTCTCGATCCGAAAAATCTGTTCCTGATGCCGAGAGGCCATACGAAAAGCCTCCCCACTCCTCAATGACATCTGTCAGATCATAACCGACTTCCATGACGAGGCGTTCCTCTGTTGATGTCGCTAGCGGATTAATCAATGACGCGGGGACCTTACGGTTACGCATGTAGTTGCCGACAGCCTGGGAATCGTTCCGGTCTTTCGTCAGGACGTGAAAGAGCACCCGGTTGTCCAGCATTATTCCTTCCGCAACAGGCGGACTGCTCACTCGCCAATCGTGTTTGAACGTGAGTGTGGTTGACGCTTCCCGCGCCCCTTCCATGTTATCGATCAGGGCAACACCAACGCTATTTGGGTTGTTGTGGGAAAACCCCGTCTCCCCGCTGAAGTCGATCGACAGAGGAAAATTACGCATCGAGATAAACGGCAACGGATTCAACAGCCACGCCAGGTTGAAATTCTTCCCAAAGCTGGTGTTGATGTTGAACGCCTGCAATCGACTTGGCGAGCCGGTTACATCGGGGATGCGAGCCGGTTTTTGGCCAGTGTTCAGAATGTAGCCTGTTGAGAGGCTAAACCCTTTTTGGAAAACAGGATTGAAATAACTGCTCGTACCGGTACGCAGCCCACGTCTTGATCGACCGCCCAAACTTGAGTATCCGCCAAAACCACCGTAACTACTGCCACCATATTGACTGCCGCCGAATCCTCCCTCAAATCTACCGGAGGAACTTCGTCCGAAGGAGGCGCGGACACCGGACTCATCGTCGGTCTCGCGACGGGTGCGTTTGCCACTGAGCCGCTCAAACCGATCCAACTTTTTTTGCTGCTTCTCCGTTTTCGGTTTGGGAACGTAGGAATACTCCATCCATAATCCGGCGACGGTTTGCTGCAATGACCCGCCAAACGGCGTGCGTTCAAATTCAACTTCAATCTCATCGAACTCATCAAGTTTGGTAAAGAAGCGGATGCTCCCCACCTCATAGATCATCGTGTAATCAACATCGCGTTGTAGCGGGCGTCTGTTGCGTCGCACCTTCTCGCTGCCCGGGATGACGAAGAGCCCAACATTATAGGTCTCCGATTGGAAAGAGTAATCCGCGATAATGGTGTAGGCCGCATCCGTCGTCCGCGGATTTTCGAGGTAGATTGCTTCGTTACTCAACTGATCACGGAATTGGAAGTAAGGGCTGTTGGGGTCATCAATGACAAACGGACGCAAATCGGGAAACGTCAGGAGTCCGCGGTCAAAATTGATAACCTCCGGATCGACGATGCCATCTCCATTTTGATCGAGCCCAAAGATCTGGAGATACGGTATTTTTTCGGTCCCCGTATCAAACGATTCGCCGCCCCCCTGACGCACAATGACGATCTGATAATCCCGTGGGCTAATATTCCGGTTGCCGAGGCTATACACGCGCCGCGCTTCCGTCCCCCGCAGGCTTTTCTTTTTGATGGTGACATAGCCAATCTCCTCACCCTCCTCATCAATGGCACCGTCGCCGTTTTCGTCCTCAAAGACGTTCCCTGGAATCCCAACCACGCCGCCGCCATCACCAAGATATTCATAAGCGACAACGATCTCGTAGCTGGCGGAAATCGGCGTTAAGAATTCGATTTCACCGGTTTCGTAATTGATATTATAATCCTGACCCGCTTGCTGGATATTGAAGTATCCACGCACCGTCCGCACTCCGCCCTGGTTATTGCTCGCGACGTTATCATCAATATAGATCTCCTCACTGCCCCGCTGAATGCGGAGGTAAGAATCGTGGATGAGCTCATCTTCACCAAGCTGAATAAAGTAAAAACGTTCTTTCACATAATTCGCATCCACAATCTGGAGGCCTCGGCCACCAGCGGCGCGCCGCGATTCCCCACGGAAACGACGTACATCAGAGATCCCTTTGCTGCGGGAGCCGAAGGCCGTCAACTTCGCCCCGCCAAGTTCAGCGACAGCTTCAAGCCCAAACAGATTACGGTTGACGTTCAAGAAGCGGGTATTAGGCAGGTTGAGGGTAAGGTCGCCAAAAGAGAGGGTTTTGAGGATGCTACCTTCAGTGCCTTCGTACCAAATCCGGATCTTCTGCTCCTTTGCGCCGCCGAAGCCACCGCTATAGCTTCCGTAGCCGCCGCTATAACTGCGGCCGAAGGAATCGCTACCGGAGTCGCTATAATCAACTGCAACGTGGGTACGCTCGCCGACCCGGCCGTGCAAGCCCACCTGGAGGGTCTGCCGAATGTTCAGACCTGAAGCACGGGGCACACCGCCGTAACGAGTGGTTCCGAAACCGCGGCCGTACCCTCCGCCAAATCCTCCACCATATCCACCGAAATCACTGAAGTTGTTGTAGGTGTAGGAGGAGGTCAACCCGAGATCGAGTCCAGTGCCGAAACTACGACCCGCGAAGCCTCCTCCAAAACGGTTGACGTCGCCTTCGCCAAAATAGTGCGTTTTGTTCAGTTCGATCTTCACCGATTTGTGTCCGGTGATCTGAAGGTTTGACTGGAGCGGGAGCGCAATACCTTTTTCCTTCTCCTTCAGTTTCCCTTCGTGCAGACTCTCAAGCTCCTTGAAATCGAGCAGACGTGGCGGGTTTTTCCAACGATGCAGCGCTTCAAAGTAGGGCGTCAACATCTCTAAGCGGAGGTCTTGTTCTTCTGCTTCCGCTTCGGGTGGGCTAGGTTGGACTCTCCACGGATCAAGATCTGCCTCGTCGGACGCCGGCGCTCGGTCTATCTCACGGGTTGGAGGTGCCCAAAAATCCTGTGCTTTCGATTCATCGGGAAATTCGGAAGGCTGGTCGGTTTCCGCCTTATCCCGGTCAGGAGATCGGTGTTTTATGTAATACTCCGTCAACGAAGCGTTTTTGCGAACGGGGTCGGCATTAGCACTGGGGAGAAGTAAAATGGGAAAAATGATTGCAAAGATAAAAAGGAAAGCGTGTCGAAAAGTCTTTGGGACGATAAAATTCAATACGTATCTCCATCAGGTCAGGAATAACGTGAAACCTCTCAAAGGTTCAAAACCTTTGTCTGGCTCATCAAGGTTTGGAGATAAACGCGAATGGGGAGGGGCTAGTTTACGTGATTGTTTGGGCTTATGGCTTACTCATGGAATGGAAGGAAGCGATTTCTCAGGCTTTGGGTGAAATTGGTCGTCCCGCTCAGAAAATCGTACCTGTGTTGATACAGGCGTTAACGGATGAGAATTACACGGTTCGCCAACCGGCAGCTGGAGGATTGGGGCGGATAGGTGAAGCTGCTCAGGAAGCAGCGCTTGCGTTAATCGAGGCATTAACGGATGGACATTACTTCGTCTGTTCGTTGGCAGCCTGGGCATGGGGGGAGATTGGCGAATTGTGCTTCGATATTTTGACCTTGACAGGGGGTTATTGTTATTATACCATTCTCCGGGCATATTCTTGTTTCAACTTCAAGTTAGTCAGCTTCAGGAGGCTGTGTAAAAATGAAAAAATGGAAAAATAACAGAATAGGAAAAGACATCGACAGTTTGGAAAAGTCAGCAGCGGCAGAGGGGACACTTAATCGTCTTGTCTTCATAGCCGCCAGCCTTCCAACCTTGCTTTTATCCCTTACTTTCATCCCCCTCATTTCCCTGACCACTTTCGCCCAGGATCCGCGCATCCAAGAAGATCAAATCGCTATTCAAAACGCCCATGATCTCTTCTACTCCCAAAAATATTCAGAGGCGGTTGCAGCTTACCAGGCGTTATTGAAAACCCCGTTGCGCCAAAACTCAAAGGATTCGATTCGTATGAATCTAGGACGATCGTATGCAAAGCTCGGCGATGATGCGCTCGCACTCCAAAGTTTCCAGGCGGTTATCGCCGACGATCCGGACGGTTCGTATGCCAGTCAAGCGGTGAACCAGATTGGAACGCTTTTTCGTCAGCGGTATCAGTACAAGAAAGCCATTCTCGCGTGCCGACAACTCGCTAACAAGTATCCAAATACGCGGACGGCAGCAATTGCACGTTACTTAATCGCTCAATACATCTCTGCGGATGGCAGATATGACGAAGCGATTGAAAGCTACCGCAGTTTTCTAAAAGATTTTCCGACCTCCCCTTACCGCATCAGTGTCTTCAATAACCTTATTCATCTATACCGCATCCGCCACAGGTATGCCGATGCGGAGAAATTACTCCGGGATGGCCTCCGGCAAAACCCAAACGATGTGAACCTGATGGAGCAACTAGCAAGTCTCTACAAAGAGCAAGGAAAATACGATGAGGCGTTAGATCTCTACCGCGCTGCCCTTAATCAAAACCCGAAGAACACAAATATTCTCAAGAAGCTCGGCGAGCTATACGCAGAGCACGGTCAGCATGATCTCGCAGTTGACCAGTGGGTGAAGATTGTCCAAAGCGATCCGAACCAATCCTACCGATACCAGCAATTGGGGTCGATTTACACGTCCCACCAGATGTATGAAAAAGCCATCGAAGCTTATGAAACAGCCCTCCGCCTCAATCCCAAAATCCCTCACCTTTACACCCAACTTGCGGACATCTACAAGATTCAAGGGCAAGTCAATATGGCGGTCAACACCTATCTGCGGGCGTTGAACGCAGTGGACATTGGCTATAGTGGACGTGATACCCTCATCGAAAGCATGGCGGAGATCTATGAGGGAGAACAGCGGCAGCGTTTGTTGGGACAGGTAATAGATCAGCTTCAAGCGAATCTGAAAGCCCATCCACAGAATCCAGGTCTAGTGCTATCCCTGGCAGAGGTCTTTTTCCATCTGGGGAATTTAGATCTGGCGCTCGAAAATTTTAAGCGACTGCGCCAGCTTTACCCTATCGATCGCGGGCGCATTCTGGAGAAGTATGCGCAAATTCTGGAGCGGAACAAGAATCCCAAAGCGGCTGATTTTTACCGGGCGATTGCTGCACTTTTCCCAAATACCCATTTAGCCTGGAGTGCACAGATGAAGCTGGTACGGTTCTATGAGCGGATGGAGCGGTGGGGTGACGCGCTGGTCGTTTTGACGAACATGACGCAGCAACGCGGCAATCCTCCGACGCAACTGCTCCTAGGGCATGTGTGGTTACACGGCATACGCGATGTTGAGACAGCGCTGCAAACCTATCAAAGGTTAGCCAGCCAGCCATTGACGACAAACCAAAAAATGCAAGCTCAACTGGGAGTGGCGGCGTGTTACATCTTGCAGGGAAAGTCCGTCGCAGCCGAGAACGTCCTTCAACCGATTACTGATAGGCGTAGCAACTTCCAGGCGGAAGCGCGAAAGTTAATCGGCGATGCGCAGCTTCTTCGCGGAGACCTAGAAGGTGCGGTCACAACATATAAGAGCGTGCTTGATATCGCTATGTCCGATCCGTTGAGCAACGACGCCCTGGATCGCGTCGTTCTGATTCAATCCAACCCGGACTACAGCAGCAAACCCCTCAAGCGTTACCTCGAAGCGCTGCGAAGCGATCTGAGCGGACAAACGGAGGCAGCGTTAAAATTGTGCAAGGAAACGATAGTGGAATATCCGACCGCACTTATCGTTGATGAGCTCTGGATGTTAATCGCCGAAATTCATCAGAGGCAGGGGCGATATACTGACGCAATCGCGGCATATCAAGGCATACTCGCTTTGGAGGAGAGTCCAATCGCAGCAGAAGCAAAAGCAAAAATTGCTGACATCTACCGTTGGTGCCTCGGAGAGCTCACCAAAGCACAGAAGACCTATTCTGCGCTGATTAACGATTATCCGGAGAGCGTGATCGTCGCCTATGCCCGTCAGCAGCTTGATGAGCTTGCGAAGTCGCAACGTTAAGGGACATAGATCTTTAGACGATTAGCTAAATGGTGCCACCAGAGCTCATCAGCTTCGACGCGCAAAATGTGCGTGGCGCCAGGTACATCGTTTGCCCCCAACCCCTTTTCAAAGACGGAAGTGTGGCGATCATCCTCCAAAAACCTGCCGAGTTCAATGATACTGGCAATCAAGTGAGTGATACACATCGCCAGGAAGTAGCTTCCTAACTCTTCATCGCTAAAATACCGCGGCATGTGGAGGATTATCAGACCAAGCGAGAGCGCACGACCGATAAGATGGGCAACAAAAAGTGCGGCAGGCGTATTTTCAAAGACACGGTTCATAGGAAGGCTATGAGACGGTGACAAAATATCGGAAAGCTTAAGCGGTTTCCCGTCCGTTGGTTCGAAAGCGACAAATTCGCCGGGGGCAACATCTCTAATCTCTAACGCCCATGAGAAGGCGGTTACAGTGAAAAAGAGTAGTAGGGAAAACTCCAGAAACGGCGTGAGAGCATATTTCCCTCCTATCATAAGCAAGAGCTTTCTCAAAAAACGGATCAATCAACAAAAGATTCATGACTTCAACGGGAGCCAGAATTGCAATATCGGGTTCCGAGAAAAATAGGGGTGGTAATGTCAACACCATGCAGATGGAGCTATGCAACGTGCAATGCGTTTTACGTGACTCCCTTCCGGACATAATTGGGCGTCAGTGAGAAATAATCGTCGGATTGTCCGTTGAGCAATCGTTCGCAGCCGATCTGAGCGATATTGGCACCGCGTGGGACGTTGAAAATCGCCTCGGCAAGCACTGCGTCTTCGCCGAATCGTTCTTGAACGGCAGAGGCGTATCTCTGCAAGCCATCTCCGACAAAGACCGCTGGTTCGTCAATATGATCGAAAAATGCCTCGATTGGGACACAAAGTTCATCAGACTTCTGCACGAAATTCTTCCCCCCGCGAAATACCGCTCCGTACACTTCGTTTTTTCGTGCATCGAGGATCGGGCAGATTAACCCATTCGTGCAGCGCAGGTTATACGCAATTGCCGCTAGTGTTGAGACGCCGATGATCGGTTTCTTAAGAGCATAGCAGAGTGATTTGATCGTGCCCACGCCAATCCGGACGCCCGTAAATGACCCTGGACCTATCCCAACAGCACATGCATCGAGGTCATGCACAGTCAGATCCGCCCATTTTAAGATCTGGTCTATCGTGGGCATCAACCTAGACGAATGAGTTTTCACAATATTGAGTGTATGTTCAGCAACGAAATGTTCTCCATCAATCAAACCGACGCTGCCGATGGGAGTTGATGTATCAATGCCAAGAATTTTCACGCCCGGAGAGCGATTAAAATTCATCGTCAAACTCTACCAAAAACTCGGAACTGTATGGGCCGCTACGTTCTTCCTGAAGAACCACATCGGGTGTTACAGATTGTTGAACATCATCGGTGAATATAACTGGGAAGATTTTATCAAGCACCTTTTGCATATCACCTGTAAACGGTGTGTGCGGAATTGATAGGACAGACAATACTTGTTCAAACCGCTTGTAGCCCTGTTCATCACGCAGTTCAACCCAAAGAATACCAAGTGAATCCAGTTGCTTCTTATTTGACTCCGAAAGCTTATCAGCTACGAAAACGCGACTATTCCGAGCGACCACAGCATCTGCACTTTCAGGATTTCCCTTGCCCATGAGTTTAACCTCACAACAATGTCTGGCACCGCTGTCACCCAGAAGATAAAAATCCACCTCGCGGACTGAGGCCGGAAGACTGCTCTGATTAAAATATTTCGTTGGCACCCGAAAGAGCGCACAAAGTGTTGTCATCAACGGTTTTTCGACCTGCTTACCCGCCGTGCTCCACAAGCCTCCATGAAGCGCGGCGCGTTTGACAGCAATCGTGTTTATGACAATCAAACTTTCATTCACATTGAGATCAACACTCACATTGCGAAACTTGATTGTGAGACAAATATCAACATCACCTTCTGCTGTTAAACTTGCAATTGCATTGTAAAGTGCCTCGTAATGCTCAATAGACGCTTCCAACACAATTTCGCGTCTCCCCGAATTATACATATTTGAGATAGTTTTCATGTTCAAGCCTGAATGGATGGCGATTTCCTCTTTAGGGAGACCAGAATCCAATAACTCTTTTTTGTACCAATCAATTGTGACAGATTGATTCTCCAGTTTTGCATAAGCAACCCGTTTGAAGAAGTCTACGACATATTGCAAGAACTCAGCATCAATCAACGCGATGATTGATGCGCGATAATCTTGGCCTGCAAGCAGTTTGCGTATAATGTTCTTGATCACAATACCGGTGATAGTCACGACTTTCCCTGTTCCCCTGCCATCCGCGTTCTGAATGCGTCCAACGATAGTTGCACAGGCTTCTTATGACAAAACAGTGACACGTCCTCAAGGCGGCGTATCGCCCGTTGAACGTATTTCTGTTCTTTTTCGACGAGGAAGAAGAACCGTTCAAGCGACATGGCGGCACTCCCAACCGTTCCAATCCCGCCAAACGGATCAAACACCAGATCTCCTTTGAATGAGTAAAATTGGAGCACGCGCGCAGCCAACTCGATCGGAAAGACTGCCGGGTGAATTTTATCGTTGGACGGGTTAATCTTCCAGATGTTTGTCTTTTCGTAATCCCCTTTGACTTTGCTCGCCTCAATCGTCTCGGCGTCATACTGTCTCATATTCCAGTCAATGAGCTTGTCGGTTTTCTTCCGATAGACGATGACAGATTCCGAAATAGAATTTGCCTTGTACCCCAACGGTTTGCGATGCTGAAAGAATCCACCATTTCGATTTTTCGCGCACTGCTCGGGCTTGACCCAGATAATATCTTCGATAAACTCCCATCCCATTTGTGTCAACGGTGGGTGAATGTCGAAGGGAATGGCATACCGCTTGCTTGAATGAGCACGACTCATTCGCGGAATGATAACGGGCGAGGTATTTAATACAAAAAAGCGTCCTTCCTTTGTAATGCGATGCACCGCCTTAAAAACATCCGCCAAAAACGTTAGATAGCCATCGTAGCTTGGGTAAATTGTGTAGTCACGGGCGTTGTAATAGGGTGGGGAGGTGAAGGTTAAGTGGATGGATTCGTCAGGCACATGTCTCAGTGTTTCGCGGACGTCGGCGTGAACAAGCACGTTTTTGAGGGCATCGAGGCTCAACGGATGTGTCTTGTCCCTTGTCCCTCTCTTTTGCTCAGCGTGCAGTTCTTTACGGATAGCGTCTTGAATCTCTGAGTTTGGATGATCTGTCAATGGAAGCAAAGCGGATTGAACTTCCGGCAGTTTTTTGAAGTGCAGCAGAGCGCGAATTGCTTGCAGAATGACCTTTGGATCTCCATCATGCAAAAACTGAGAAAGGACTGGGATTGCCTTTTCGGTTCGCATTCGTCCAATCGTTGAGATTGCTTCGCGGCGAGTCAACGTATTTTCTTCGCCGGTTGCCAATTCTGAAACGGCGTCAAGCCATGATGGGTCTTTCAGCTTTCCAAGATTCTTTACGGCAAGCAGGCGAATTTTGGCGTTCGGGTGGTGAAGCAGCCGCGCGAGCAAGCTGCCATTGAAATCACGCGGCAATTTGCCCAGGGTTTCAAGAACAATTAGCAACGTTTGTTCATCACTTGTTGGCGCGAGAATTTCGGCGAAAAACGGAGCATCGCGCAAGGTTTTTTTTGTTTCGATGAATTCTTTTGTTAGCATTTTGAATCGCTACAACGAAGAGCGTTTTCAAGTAGCCCCCAAAGCCGCTCGACTAAACTCGCTAACGGAAGTCCAACCACGTTGGAATAACAACCTTCGATCCGCTTGACGAAAGCCGCGCCTCGTCCCTGAATCCCGTAAGCTCCCGCCTTATCCGATGTCTCTCCACTGCGGACATATGCTAATATCTCTGATTGATGCAATTTCCTAAAATAGACAGTCGTTTTTTCCACCCATACCACTTCGTTTTCCCGCTCGAGATCAATCAACACAACACCGGTGATCACCTCATGCCGGTTTCCGCTCAGTCGCGTTAAGATTTCGACTGCGTGCGCATCGTTCTCTGGTTTGCCAATCGGCTGTCCGTCGATGACGACAACGGTGTCTGCTCCAATGACGAGCCCTCTACTAAAGTTCACAGCAATCGTTCTTGCTTTTGTGAGAGCGAGTTCCTGGACGGCAATGGTAGGCGACATATGTGTGATGTCTGGCTCTTCCACTTGGCTCGGGCACACCTGAAATTCAAGTCCAACCTGCCTGAGGAGCTCGGCGCGTCGTGGCGACTTAGAGGCAAGTACGATATTGGGAAATACTTCGTGCAATTGGGCGCTCTCAATCATTTGAGCTGATACCACCTGACGCCGCGTTCAGTCCGCACTTGTAACAATCCAGCATCGGTGAGTTCTTTGAAGCCTTTCTGAATTTCACTCTTAGAGAAGCCAATCTGTTGCAGTCGTTGAATTAACTGAGGTGCACGAAACCAGTCCTGATCTTTGGGGGACTGGTAGGCTTTCTTAAAAACCTCTAGTGCACCATACAAACGGAGGGCTGTTGAAGAAAGCCCCACTAAGGGGTTGGTTACACTGCAGCAAGATAGCATAATTCCCTCCTTGCCAATTGCTGGCATGTTGTATATGCGTGAAATTTACGTGCTTCGGTCAACCTCTGCAAGCCGCCAACGCCGATCGGCGCTAACGCAGGCTTACAAGAGACCTTCAACGAAACACATACGTTTATTAAGAGGGAATCGTTTCATAAACGGGCATTACAACCTATTCCGGGTCACGTCATGCCTTCACCCCAATATCTTCCTTTGTCAAGCCGTAAAGCTTGTAGACGATCTGATCAATGAGTTCATCCGTTTTTTGAATGCAAACGATCAACGGTTTGAGCTTATTAACCTTTGGTGCTAGTTAGAGACTAAATTGAGCAATCGATAAAGGCATAAACCCATCTGCGTCAGCCTCAAAGCCATTCCACTGCACCAAGAGATTAAACAACGCCATCGTGAAAGCGAGGCGTGTTTTGAAATAGGCCCAACAACGATGCATCACTTTCTTAAAGTGGCACACCACCGTCAACATCGACAAAACAGTTTCTACCAGCATCCGACAATTCCATTCCCCTCGTCGGCACAGACGCAAGTTGGAAGGAAACCAATCGACCTTGGCAAACCCTTCATCGGCAAAAACAACCATCTGGTCACAGACCCCATCAACAAGATGTTGGAAGCGACTACCGTCGTGCACATTGGCAGTATCACAATCCCAGTCGACAATTAGTCCAAGATGATTGAGCAGCAGACAAAGCTTCCCCCCCACAATCCAGCGTTGGTTGGATATCCCTTTCCGGCCCATTTGCTGCTCAGAACGACATTCTCGGCGGGGGTGAATCAGTTCGATACCATAACCGATGAGTGAAGGATTTGCCATGAAAATATCAGTCAGATGTTGATGATTGTTGAACAAGCGAAACAAGCGGGTTCGCTCGGGTAAATTGGGGAACCAGGGTTTGTAATTGTTTTCTATCCAGCGGTAGAAGGCTCGGTTGCCAACGCCTTTGAGTGCAAAAAGTAAGGCGAGGGTTACCACTTCAGAGGGATAGAGATTGGCTTGGGTATGCTTTTGGTTTTTCTGGTGTTGTGTGAGTTTATCATCTACACAACAGAACAATTGTGTGATAAAATCTATAAGGGGCATGAGTCTGGATTTCCTCCCGTTAATCAAGAATTGTCTAACACTTAGATTAACGGTAGAATCGAGGAAATCGTCTCATGACCTCAATCCAGCGAGGACCAAAGCGAAGCCAGGGTGTTCTGTTATGCCCATTGACTTCCACCAAATTCCAAACTAGCACCATTGGTTATTATGGCTCGTTTGAAACTCCTGTTCGATGCGCTCCTGAAACGCTCGTCCTGATGGATCGACGTCCATCGTCTGGCGATTCTTCTTGAGGACATCAATCAACGCCTTGAGTGATTTCTCGTAGTAGTGATGAATCGCGGTCTTGTTCTTCAATAAATCAATTGGGGCGCCGATTTCCCGATCCAGCCAGCGCAGAAAGCCACGAATCTCGTTCCCTCTCGCCTCGTTCATCTCGATCATCTTTTCCGCGAGGAAGGCGAGGAGGTTGTGGACGACATCAGATCGCTCCGGCTTCGCGGAGAGGAGATTGGGTGAGTGGTAATTGGTGAAACCGCCCAACCATTCACCACTCCACCACTCCACCACTCACCAAAGTCCCTAACGAATTATGACCATCCCTCGATTGACATACTCCCCACGAATGAATTCGGGGGATTCTGGGCTTCAGGCAGCGACCACCTCAGTCGATTGAGGGCTTCCATCGCTTAACCCAAGCGTCGATGCCCCGACGCTTTTCTCTAAATCACGTTTCACACACTTATCGCCATGCACGCTGAATCTTCGCAACAGCTTCCACGATGTCGTCCATGTCTTCGCGTGAACCGAGCAGGAGATTCTGGAACAGCCAAATGCTTTCCTGGCATACCTGCTCCGTGACCGGACACGGAAGTTCACGGATTAAGCGCGGATATTTCTGAGCGGCATGCGCTATGCCAGCGTCCTTTGAAAGCGGGGAACCATATCCATTTGAACAGGGAATGCCTTCTGCGCTCAACATCTTGAGAAATTCGTCGCGCGGCTTGCCGCCGAACCCTTCTGGGTTGTACTTTGCGCAATACAGGTGATAACCGTGTTTGGTAACCCAGTGACTCAGTTTTGGCGGCGTGATGCCTTCAATTTGCTTGAGCTCCGTTGAGAGATAAGCCGCGTTTACATTTCGGAGGTCTGTTTGCGTCTCCAGCTTTTCCAGACGCGGGATGAGCAGCGCGGCAAGATATTCTGATGGGCGATAGTTCCAGCCGAGACGCGGATATTCCCATCGTGCGCCGCCAGGCACCCGTCCAACGTTCATGAAGGCGTAGACGCGATCGCTAACGTCTTTGTCATCGGTTGTCACTATCCCGCCTTCACCCGAAGTCAGGTTTTTGGACGATTGAAAGCTGAAAGCCCCTGCATCGCCGAGTGAACCGACCTTTTTCCTTTGATATTCAGCCCCGTGTGCTTGCGCACAGTCCTCGACGATCTGAAGTCCATGTTTGTCCACGATTTGTCGCAGGGCAGCCATGTTTGCGGGGTGTCCACCCAAATGCACCGGCAAAATCGCCCGTGTGCGGTTCGGGTCAATTGCAGCCTCCATCGCAGCGGGGGCGATTGTGAAGTTATCTGGATCAATGTCCACAAACGCAATCGTGCAATTCCGGTCAAGGGCTGCACTCGCTGTTGCGACAAAAGTGTAGTTCGGAATAATCACCTCGCCGCCATCGCCAAAACCGTCCAGATCTAGCACGCCAGTCAACGCTGCACTGATTGCGTCCGTCCCGTGCGGCATAAACACAGCGTATTTTGTGCCGGTGTATTTGGCATACTTGTCATTAAGCTCTTCCGTTTTTTGACCGCCCAATCCTTCTGTCGCACTGAGATAGACTTTACGCAGTCTCGGTTCAATTTCTGATTCCCATTCCTCTACACTTGTCACGGGTGAAACGGGCCAAGGCTTGGCCTGCATGTCACGGACAGGAGTCCCGCCAGATATAGCTAATGTGTCTGCCATAGTTTTTATATTTCCTCTGTTTTCCTTTACGTTTTACGTTTCATGTTTTACGCATCATGCCGTTATTATACCACGACAGAATATGAATGCCACAAGAAATTTTTCACGACAGCAGCCGATAAAGGTACGGCGCCAGTCCAAACATAACACCCGCCAAAACCGTTCCGGCGACCGCGTCAACCGCGTAATGAAATCGCCCATACACCGTGCTGATGACTAGCCCTGTGCCAAATGGGCATAAGACGGTGAAAGCGATTTGATCATAGCGGGCGGCGTAGAGGACGACAATCACGGCAATTGCACAGTGGGAACTGGGGAACGCCGTACCTTTGGATGACGCACCGGAAAGAATCGCGTGTACGAGTTTGAAAAAAAAACCGTCTGCGAGATGTCCTTTGATTTTCTCAAACTTATATCGTGGTCCCGTGACCGGCATAAAAATAAACCAGATGAGACATAGATTAAAGGTCAGCACCTCCGCAAAAACCGCTTCGTGAAATGCCTCCTGCCTGCCTTGAAAGTAAAGCACTGCGGCAAGCGCAACAACGATTCCGTAGTAACTGAAATAAGACAGGTGTAAAAATTCAGAAAGCATCCTTGACGGAAACCGCCCACTCAGATAAGCGCTCGGTTGTCCTTTGAATAACCAATCTTCCCACTCCACAATTTTATCATCAAGATATCCCTGATAAACCACCTGCGTGAGCGGGAGAATCTCCCAGTAAAACAGCGGAATCGTCGCGATTGGATACCAGTTCCGTAATATTTGCAGTGGGAGTGGTAAGGCCCCTTCGGGAATAAAACTAAGCGAGAGGAGACCCAATATAACCGCCAGATGGGTGAATAAATAGCCCCCCCACCAACGCAAATTCTTACGAAAGATGCAGATCAGCACTCCGGTGATTGCAAGATAAAAGATCGTAATCCAGTCAGGAGGGAGGAGGAAGTTGGGGAGCGAGAAGAATTGTTCGAGAAATCTGTTCATGTTACAATAAAACGTAAAGGAGATCATGGACCGAACGATCGGTGTTCGTGGACTCTTTGAATGGGATTCTGATCTCGAAGATGTGTATTAGGTATTCACCCCTGATCAAAGATCGGGGTTTCGGATCTCACTCCGCCCTCAACGCATCCGCTGGCTGCGTCTTGCCCATGCGCCAAGCCGGATAGACTCCCGCTAACAATGCTGCAACTAGCGCAACAATGAACGCTTGCAGGAAATATTCTGGCTGAAGGTGCATTCGCAACGTCCAGCCGAAAGAACGCAGGTTGATGATGTAGATGAGAATCACAGCGAGGACAAATCCCGTTGGCGCCGCGATTAGGCCGGCGCATCCCCCCATCAACCCCGTTTCCAGCAGCGTCAGCTTCCACAACTGCCGGCGTGTCAAACCGACGGCTCTCAGCGTACCGAGTTCTCGACTGCGCTCCAGTTGCAGGCTCATCAGCGTGCTTAACACACCAATAAACGCCACCACCGTAGCGAGCATTTGCAGCACGGCGGTGATGCTGAAGGTGCGGTCGAAAACGGCGAGGGAGTTTTCCCGAAGTCCTCGGTTGGATCGAATCACCAATTCGACCGCGCCGGCGAATGCCCCCCGCAGTTCGTCGATCTTGGCATCCACATCTACACCGGCTTCCACAAAGAGCGCGACAGATGACAGATCGGGGTCGTCCCAGAATTGACGGTAGATGGGGTCGTGGATGAGGGCGCCGGGCCGGACATCGAAATCGTAAGCCACAGCCACAATTGAGAATCGCCGTTTGCCCCGATCTGTGAGCAGCGTCACTTCATCGCCGACGTGTAATTTAAATCGATTTGCCATCGGCTCGTTGACAATTAGCCCACCCACTTCTAACGCCCGCCAGGTGGCGAGATAATCGCCTGCCGTTGCTTTGTAGTGACGCTTCTCGCCTGCGATGTCCATGTTGACCACAACCAATTCGAGGATGCCCAGATTGCCTGCGCTGACCTCCACCACCCGACTCGTCGCAATCCGGGCAATACCGGGGAATGTAGCCAATTTCTCCGCCACGCCGCGCTCAAGCGGTGATGTTGCCCGGCTGGAAATGAGACTCGGCGACGAGACAAAGATATCCGCCTGCAGGAGGTCTGTTAGCCAACGCTCCACCGTTAGACGGAAGCTACCGATCATCAGGCTGACGCCGACAATCACGCTGACTACCACCATCAGGGCGGCGACGGCGACGGAGGTTCGGCTCAATGAGCGAGTGATGTCACGGATTGCCATGCGTTCTAAAACGTGAGGCGTGTTCCATATTGCGTATTGCGTAAAACGTAGCGGGGTATCCTTCCTTTCTCCGGTCTTTGACCGAGAGTCCGAGACCTTCCCTCCTTCCTTTCCTTCCCTTCTTCCCTTCTTCCCTTCCTCCCGTTCCTCGTTTCCATAATCCTGTAGTTCTATCGATGATACGCATTAACCAAAGAGTCATCGCAGGCGTTAGCAGGGCGATACCGATGATAACCGCAAAGACACCCGCAAACGTGATGCCCAAATGCCATTCGGGAAGCAGCAGGGCGGCGGCCAGTAGCAATATCCCCACGCCAACTCCGCTAACCCAGGGCAGTGCGGTATGTCCCCGTTCTTCGATATTGCTGCGCTGGAGTGCACCCGCGGGAGGAACGCTAGTTGCCTCGTAAGCTGGCAGGAGGGCAGCCGCCAACGCCGCGCCGATACCACTAATAGCACCCTTGAACAACGTCAAGGAAGGGAAGTCGATCTCACACACCGTGACGACAAAAAAGAGATCATTGATGCTGGTTGTTACCATTTGTACGGCGCTCCGCCCCAGCAATTTTCCTAACTCAAGTCCAATCACCGTGCCGATAACGCCAAGCAGTCCAGCCTCGACCAGAATCATGGCGAAGATCTCACCTCGGGTCATACCCAGCGCACGCAGGCTGCCCAACACAGGTCGCTGCTGCACCACGCTGAAGGCAACCGTGTTATAAATCAGGAACATCCCGACCACCAGCGCAAGCAAACTGAGGGCTGTCAAGTTCAGTCGGAATGCAGCCGTCATATCTTCCACAGCCCCGTTGCGGGCGGACGGACGCTCAATCCGGGCGCCGGGCGGAAGAATAGCGGTGATGCGTGCGAGAGTCATCGGTCCGGCTTGGCCTTTCGGAATAATCAGGTCGATCCGATCGAGCTTACCGACTTTGCCCAGCACCTCCTGAGCTGTCGCAATGTCAGTAAACAGAAGTCTATCGAGAGCGTGTCGGGGCGTGTCGTCATCTGATTTCAGCGCATCTACAATCTGCAAAACGTGACGACGGCTACCTACTTGTACCCGGATGGAATCGCCCACGTTCAGATGATAGCGATCGGCAAGAGGCACACTGATCAGGACGGACCCCGGCTGAACCATAAACTCGCTGAATATATTGGTATCCGCAAAGCCGGTATTACCGTCACCAAGATAAGTCCGGAAGTGAGATTCGGCGAAACTATCTACCCCCAACAAGCGCATCGGCTGTGCATCCAATTCTTCGGCGATGACGTAGCCTTCAACCACCGGTGCACTGAGCCGATAACCCAACCGACGTCGCAAAGTAACATAAACGTCCTCGTCTAAGCCGCTGGGCCCGCCGACAATCTGATGGGTAGCTTTGCCCGCCACAGCTTCCGTGCCTAAAGCAAAGGCACGATTCGCGGAATTGTTGGCTAAGTCTATTGCGACAATCATCACCACGCCCAACCCCACACCGATGATGAAGAAGATGCTCTGCAGGGGCCGACGCCAGGCGTGTCCCCAAGCTAAAGTGATTGACAACTGAATATTGAATGTTGATTGATATTTGATTTTCAATCTTCCTTACTGACGAGCTTACCCCCTTCGATGTGCAGCACCCGGTCAGCGCGACGCGCGATCTCTGGAGCATGGGTCGCCATCAACAGCATTTTGCCTGCATTGTGGCTCATCTCCAGTAACAGCGACAAGACAATCTCGCCGGTCTCTGTGTCCAGATTGCCGGTTGGCTCATCGGCGAGCAGCAGCAGGGGGTTATGGACGAGCGCGCGAGCGATGGCAACGCGCTGTTGCTCACCCCCACTCAGCTTGTCTGGATAGGCGTCTAGCCGATTGCCAAGCCCCACATGCTCAAGCAGCGCACCGGCTTGAGCCCGCCCCTCCCTGCCGCCAGTAAGTTCCAGCGGCAGTGTGGCGTTTTCCAGCGCCGTCAGGGTCGGGATGAGGTTGAAAAACTGGAAGATAATACCGATGTGGCGACGGCGGAAGAGCGTGCGGTGGTTTTCGTTCAGGCGAGTAATGGCGATTTCTCGATTGCCGCTTCGAATGAACACATGACCACTGCTCGGGGCATCAATACCGGAGATCAGATTGAGCAACGTGCTTTTCCCGCTGCCAGATTTACCGAGCACGCAGACGAATTCGCCTTCGTAGAATTCCTGGCTGAGTTCGTTCAACACAATTCGGCTTTGACCCGCTTCGCTATAGGCTTTGCTCAGGTGGTCTAGCCTTACCAGTGTAGAGAGTTTATTCACACGATTAAGTGAACTTCCACAATTCATTTCGCTCCTAAACAAGACCGTGCTCTTCCATGATCTGCCGAATCTCTTCGATGGCTGAATCGTCGGCGTCAGTCCGCCCAAGCAGATCCATCGCCTCATAAAAATGGGTTCGAGCTAGGTAAGCCCCATCCGCATGGTAGCCAGGCTCGCTCTGTAGATAGATTTCTGCCAACCGTCGATGAATCTGTGCCATCATCCCCTCATCCTCCGCTTTGCCCGCAACGACCAATGCAATCTCCAGGTTTTCAATCGCCGCTTCCCAATCCTGCTTCGCACGGTAGATTTGCGCAAGGTTCATATAGTTTCGTGCCACCAGAGTGTCGAGCACTAGCATCTCCGCTGTTTTTAATGACGCCGTGCCCGCCTCCAGCGCAGCCTTGATGTCGCCTTTCGCCAAATAGGCTTGGCACAGGTACTCACCCCCGACTGCGCACCCAATCTCATCGTCCGCTTGCATGCGCACCTCGATATTCTTTTCGTAATGTTCGATTGCCAAGTCGGTATGCCCCTGCTGTTGGTAGATCCTGGCGAGGTAAACGTGGACATCCCCGATGAGCTTGTCGCTGCTACCGTGTGCCGCATATTTCAATGCGTTGTGTAAATGAAGTCGGGCATCCTCCAGCTCTTCGATTTCCTGGTAGACGAGTGCTAGGCTGAGGTAGGACCGCGATAAGGTGTTCAGGTATTTCAACTGTTTTTCGATCCGGATGCTTTTCTGGTAACATTCAATCGCTCGACCCGGATAATTGGACGCCCGAGCAATTACGCCTAAATCGTTGTAAAATATAGATAGCAGATCACGGGCGCCGACTCGTTCAGCATATTCAACACCCGCTTGCAAATGCCCCTCTGCGGATTTCAGATCGCCGGTTTTGGTGTAGTAAGATCCGAGCCGTCCATGCACGCGCGCCAGCAGGTTTGGCGTGGCCGATTCGGGGAGAACCGTCAGGGCACCTTGCCCCGCATGGATTGCTTGTGTGAGGTCACCTTGCTGAGAATACACATACCCGAGATGATTGCAAATTTCCCCAAGCAACTCTAAAGTTGAACCCTCGCCGGTAAGATCTTCAAGTTGTTCAAGGATTTCCTGTGCAGATTTTAGCGATTCCAACGCGTCATTCCACGCAGATTGATGAATGTAGACCTCAGCGATTCTGTGTTTAATATCTGCTTGTGCGAATTGGGCGGACGGATCGTTTTCCTCGCTGAGGTCAAACAGTTTATTATAACTCGTCAGGGCGTCATTATAACGTCCGATTGCATGGAAAACATCTCCTAACCCATCGTGGATTTCCCACATCTCTTCGGGCGCCTCCTGACCTGTGTTGCGGAGGAGATCTAACGCCTGCTCATAGAAATCGATTGCATCCGTATTGTTGAAGCATCGCCGTGCCCGATGTCCCGCCTTTGTGAGATACTCAATCGCTTTAGAGACTTTGTAGCTCCGTGAATAGTGGAACGCGAGCAGTTCATAATGTTCTGCCATGCGTCCTGTTGTTTGTGCTTCGAGCGTCTGCGCAATCCAGTCGTGGTGCGCCATACGCTCCTGCTCGGGAATGCTAGCGTAAACGATATTGGCGATCAACGCCCGTTCTAAACGGTAAGATAATTCGTCATCCGTAGGCTGATACTGAATGAGCCCCAGATTTTGTAGGTTCTGAAGGTGATAATCCAGATGCGGAATGAAATCTGCCATTTTCCGCAACAAGTCGAGGCTCAAAATCACGCTGAGTACGGACGCATACTGTATAATCTCCCGTGCATTGAAGTTAAGCCGATCTATTCGCGCGCGAAGCACACCTTCAAGGGTGTTTGGGATAGAGATCGAATCGACCTCCACCGTAACAAGCCATTTGTTGTCATGCCTGATGAGAATTCCATCCGCAAGCAGTAGCTTAACAATTTGGGATAGATGAAAAGGGTTCCGATTCGCTCTGTGTAAAATGAGCGTTTTGAGCGACTCTAGCATACCTTCCCCGGGGGTGAGATGATCCAAGAGATCGGTACTCTCTTCAAGCGACATCCACTCAAGCATGATACTTTCATAACGGTCCGGCACAATTTTCATCGCGGAATCGCGCAGCCACCAATCCTGTGAGTAGGACAGGCATAAGAGGATAATCGGCGTGTCCGAGAAAGCATCAAGAAGGAAGATGATAAGGTTTTTAGAAACATCGTCGATCCAGAGCAAATCGTCCAGCGCAAGCACAATCGGCTTGCGCCGGGCAGCCGCCACAAGCACATCCCTGATTGCTACGAAGGTTTGCCGTTGAAGCTGTTCATAAGGGAGGAACGCGGTTTTGTTATTGAATTGCCCATCCACTAAAAGTAGAAACTCAAGATAAGCCTGCATCTCATCAACTGAAAAGACCCAATCGATTGCAGCATTGTTATGTAGTGCTTCAAGTTCAGCGCGTAGACTCGCTTTGAGATCGCTCATCGAGAGAGAACTGTCGATATTGAGAATGTGTTCCAAGATGGGCACGAACACAGCATAACTGCTTTGCCGCTTTTCCGGGGCGCAACGACTTGTGACCCACAATACGCGATCTTCAGGACGTTCTCGGAACTGAGCCATGAGGCGTTCTCGGAACTGAGCCATAAGCTGATTTTTCCCTATGCCAGCGCTGCCAACGAGTGAGACGATGCGCCCTGTTCCTTTTGCGATGAGTTCGCTCGCGTACACTTGCAACCGGCGGCGTTGAGATTCGTGTTGCAGGAAAGTATCGCCAGAACGCCGGATATGGCGGGGCGTTCGTCGGCCGCACAATCGATAGGGTTGAAGCGAACTACCAGCCCTTTCCATTTCAATTGGTGGCAATAGGGAATAATCAAAGTTGGCATGGGTCAGCTTATAGGTATTCGTATCTACCCAAATTTCTCCCGGTTTAACGTTACTACCCAAAGCCTGCACTGTTTTGAAGCGGGGGTCAACCTGAGAATATTCAACAGTTTCGTCCGAAATATCGCTAACAACCACTGTCCCTGTGTGAAGTGCAGTTTTCACCTCGAAGGGGCTGCCCCATCCCTCGCTCATACTGAGAAGCGCATCACGAATTTCGATTGCCGCGTGGATTGCTTGTTCAGCGTCGTTAATGTGGGAAATCGGCGCGCCGAAGAAGCCCGAAATCTCGTTGCTCGAAGCACGATTAACGAGCCCTCCGTGTTTGAAAATAATTTGGGCAATTGCATCTGTTATTTGCTTGATTGTATCGACGCCTGGGACAGTATATTCTGGAAGCAAAGTGGGCTGCGACTTCCTTTCGACTGACCAGACGGGCGGTTCCTCACCCCTCTGTCCCTGAGGCACGGTATCAGCGTTATCAACCCCGAATGCCTGTGCAAAATCCACATTGAGCACAGTCACAACTTTACGCTCACCTTCAATCTTACCCTGTTCCTTCCGCATTTGGGCTCTAAGGTTTTCTGGCGCCAGTTGATAGGCGCGGTTCTCCTTCTGATCTTCCGCTGCAACTGCTTCTTTTGCCTTGATGACCACGAGTGTCATGTCATCATAACGCGACTCTCCCGTATAATTGAGAACATCTTGCAGGATGAGATCCGCCAGATCTTTTGCATCCAAGTCAATGTTATCCGAAACAATACCCGGCAAACGAGAAAAACCATACGTTTCGCCCATGTCGTTTCGGGCTTCATCAATCCCGTCGGAGTATAACACGATTGCGCTATTGGAGGGAAGTTCGATAACCTTGTCAACATAGTCGAATCCGAGCTTTGTACTCCCTAGTGGGAAACCTCCAACCTCAATCTCCACACACTCGCCGCTGGAGGTCAACATCAATGGGTAGGGGATTCCGGCATTGGTAATCGTCAGCGTTCGCTGATAAGAATCAAGCACGGCATAGGTCAGTGCAACCGGCTTGCGCTGCGCCACATCACCCAGCAGTTGTTGGTTGAGAGCGCCCAAAACCGATGTGGGCGAGGATGAGGTTTTGACCGCCATTCGCAATGCACTCCGCGTGAGTGCCATGACCATCGCGGCGGACATGCCCTTTCCTGTGACATCCCCCAACACAATACCCCACCGATCTTGATCGATGGGCACAAAATCGTAGAAATCACCGCTCATCTCGTTCGCAGGCAACCAGGTTGCGGCAATGCCAAATTGGTCCAATACCGGCGGCAGCTTGGGCATCATGCTCCGCTGCAATTCCTGGGCGAGTCTAAGCTCGTCGGCTAAACGCTCAACATCGTCGAACGCCAGTTTGATTGAATCGAGTTGGTCTTCCATTGAATGCTCTCAGAATTTGAATCACTTCTCAAAAATAACTGTATATACGTTTCAAGGGCATATACAATATCATCCAGTTGTTTCCGTGTCAGATTGGGCTGGTAGTCAAGCAACTCGCGATAACAGACCGCTTTGAGTTCTGACGGCTCAAAGCCAGCGGGATTCATGAAAACTACTAGAGCACATACCACTGAGTTATCTTTCTGTAAGTATTCCCGCGCCGATAACATGGGGAAACTGATGCCCGTGAATTGGCAACTCAAGCGAGTTTGATGCAAGCTGATCTGGCATTCCTCTTGTGTGAGTCCATCTTTGAGTAGGTAGTTGCAGAAGGCGAAGGAAGGAGAAGATGCGTTTCCGATCCTGCCACGCAAGAAGCTCTGATAAGGAAAAGGAATCTTGACGCTCCCCTTACGATTTCGCGGGTATAGATCAGACACTGATAACCGAGCATTCGCACCGGAAAGTCGAACTGTTTCTGCTGCTGCGATTCAAAGTGGATTAACACAACTTCAGACGGCTTTTCCTTCACCCGGACTTCGATTAGGAGATCGACCGATCGTTTAGCGCCTTCGGGAGAGGCAGTGTAAAGCTCTTTGTTGAGATCTCTTTTCTGAGAGAAGTCTATCGCCGCGCGAGGTCTGGGAAGAAAAGTTCCACTATTTCTTCCAGAAAGTCAATGGCGAGTTCTTTCATGAACAGATCTAGTCCTATGATTTTCGTTTTGGCGTCCCCGTTTAACTAACTATAGATTTTAGCACAAGCATAAGCAGAATACAAGCGAAAGGGAGTGTACTATTACTAAACCTTTGAGAACCCGCATCGGAACTGAAAAATTAACGTTGCAAACCCCTGGTCGCTGGATCGATGCGCCAGATGGAACAGATCTTCTTTGGGAGTCGGAAAATAATGAACCATGCCTGTCTCGTTTTCGCTTTCTGGCACATTTTGATTTTACTTCGTTGCGTCAGGATGATACCCTTAACCCAAGTTGCTAGTAATTGAAAATCCATGGGTTTTCCGTTAAAGTAGAGGTAATCCAAACCATAATACCTCAAAGGAGAAACCAAAGGAGAAACCCATGGACATACAAATTGCAACCATTTTCTATCTCTGTGACAAGCTCTTAGAAGCACTCAACTCAAAACCACACCCACAAACGCAGATGTCTGATGCCGAAGTCATGACCACCGGCATCGTCGCTGCGTTGTTCTTCGGGGCAAACTTGCAAACCACTTGTGACTTTCTAAAGACTCATGGCTATATACCCAAGATGCTTTCAAAAAGTCGATTAAACCGATGTTCACCACATTGTTCAAAATCTTGGGACGAAGCTATGTGCAACTTAATCAACAGAAAATCTATGCACTGGATACCATACCAATTGCTGTTTGTTCCGCATTCGTCGGTCAAAAATCTACACCGATAAGGCATATCGAGGCTATCAAGCGTCCAAACGTCGGTATTTCTATGGCTTGAAAGTTCATCTGCTAGTGACTGCGAGTCGACACCCTGTTGAATTTTTTGTGACCCCAGCCAGTACAGGGGACGTTGAAGGGTTACAGTGGTTTGACTTCGACTTGCCACCGGGCTATGGTGACAAAGCATACAATAATTATGAGATAGAAGATATTGTTACATCAGTCGGAGTCGAATTAAAGCCAGTACGCAAGAAGAATTCCAAGCGGCTGTATCCACCATGGGAGACCTACTTGGCTAATTACCATCGTAAGTCTGTTGAGACGGCTGGCAGTTTGATTAACAAACTGCTTCCACGTTCAATCCATGCAGTAACGCGACACGGATTTGAATTGAAAGTGGTCTTGTTTGTATTGGCTAGCAGTATCAATCAGCTCTGAGTTCACTCACATATTCAGTTCACTCACATATTCGATGAATAGGTCGCAACTTGGGTTACCCTTATATTGTCATTCGTGTCAATACCTTAGCTTATGGAACAATATCAGGAGGCAAATGATGGCTACAAATGGAAAAATCCACGCTTTAGTGATTACCGGCGGACACGGTTTCCAAGAAGAACCGTTTTGGGACATATTCAATAGTTTTGAGAACTTCAGTTATGATGCTGTTACCTTCCCCGATGCGTTTAAGTACCTGAGCATCGAAGGCACAGAGGATTATGATGCGCTCGTATTCTACGATATGTGGCGGGAGATCACCCCTGCGCAGCAGGCAGCATACCTTGATTTGCTGAATCACGGCAAAGCGATTGTGTCACTGCATCACGCATTGATTTCGTTCCCGGATTGGGATGAGTACAAACGAATCGTGGGCGGGGTTTGGAAGAGAGGAGAAGGCACGGTGAAACACGACGTTCAGTACACCGTGCAAATCGCCGCCCCCGATCACCCGGTGACAAAAGGGCTTCAGGATTTCGAGATCGAAGATGAAACCTATGGCAATTATCACGTCAATCCCGATGTACATGTCCTCCTCAAGGCGAACCACCCAGAGAGCGCCCCGGTGATTGGTTGGACGCACCGATATGGCAACTCCCAAATCGTCTACATCCAACTCGGACACGATAGGCTCGCCTATGGAAATCCGGGTTATCGCAAGTTGATTAATCAGGGGATTCGTTGGCTGGCGGATTGTGTGAAAGGGGGGTAGGTATTGGGGAGTTCAGGGATACAACGATTGGAATTTCTGTATCCCTGAACCCTTGAAACGCATCAAGCGTGAATTTCGAGATTGATACTTTATGTGGAGAAATCATATAATAATCAATAGCGTAGATTGGGTAGTCTCCCCTCTTGCGTGTTGCTGATTGATATTTAACCACCAATACACCAAGGCGCGAAGGTTTCAATAAAGACCGGTTTGAAAATCTTGGTGACTTAGTGTCTTCGTGGTTTTCCGGGGTTAGCAACACTTAACAAGGGCACCACCGTAGATTGCCATTTGACACTAAAGAGGATTGTCATTTCAAACCAATCGCGGTGGGGAAACGATGAAACAGTATCAAATTGTTGTGGATACCAACGTGCTAATTGCGGGGCTGCGTTCCCGCCGCTGTCTCCCGATTGACCGGTGCGAAATCGCCCTGCCAGCAATCACTTGCACCTTGCCACAAGAGGTATCTTAGTTTGGCAAATGTCATCACGGTGAAACAGGTAGCTGATGCTTTGAAGATTGCGATGGAATCGGATTGATGAGTCTGATTCCATAAACGGAATACATGAAAGCTGGCCTTCGGGCTGTCCGTCTTTTCTATCACGCTTCACGTTTCACGTTTCACGTTCTTCAGTTTTTCGACAGCGTGAAACACCTGCGCAACAGTTATCGCTTCAATGACCGCGCAACTGTCCGCCCCACAGCCACCGGGATTCCTACCGGGGTGACACGGATTACAACCGAGCTCGACGCCACTTTCAACGACGATGTGCTCCTCTCCATAGGGTCCACTGCGGTGATGGTTCGTCGATCCGAAAACGGCGACGACAGGCGTTCCGACCGCCGCCGCGATGTGCATGGGACCTGTATCGTTGCTGATATAGAAATCACATGCTTCAATGAGCGCAGCAACCTGACGCAAATCACGTTCTTTAATGCTGATTGGCTGCCAGCGCGTCAGATTGGCGACTTGTGCTTGCAATAGATCTTCGTCGGGACCGGCAAACAGCAAAATCTGGGCGTTCCATTTTTCGTGCAACACGTCCGCAATTCCCGCAAAATTCTCCGCCCCCCACAGCTTGTAAACCCAATTCCCACCGGGGTGAATCCCAACCAAAGGGCGATCCCAATCAATTCTGTTTTCCATCAGAAATCGATCGCGGCCTGCGATTTCCTGCTCGGTGAGTTGAAGCTGTGGTCGCGCACCTTCCGTGTCAAGCCCATGCCGTTGAAGCACATCAAGGTAACGGGTGACGGCATGAATCTCCTTCCCCCTTAATCGCATGCTCCAACGCTTCCCCTCAACGAGCCGCGACCAGATACTATCCCGGAGGTCAATGACCAGATCGAACCGCTCACGACGCAGGGCTTTGATTAGGTGGACTTTCCCTCGCCAACCGGCGTGTTCACCGCGATTGTCATAAGCGAGAACCTGATCAATCTGTGGGTCGCCGGACAAAAGATTGAACGCCTGGACACCAACGAGGAAAGCAATCTTCGTATCGGGGAAATAATGGCGCAATGGGTGAATCACTGCTGTCGAGAGGACAGCGTCGCCGATGAAACTAAAACTGAAGACCAGAATTTTTTCGATCACCGCATCAATATCCCTTTGTCGCTGGCAAACGCTTCAATCATCTTGACCGCAGCGGTTAAACTATCTTCCATGTTGATTTTCTGCCCCAATGCCCTCGCCTTCTCCGGCATCGACTTTGAAGAGATAACTTTGCTAATGCGCTTCGCTATTCGTTTGGGGGTCATGTCTTGACGATGGAGGGGGTTGGGGGCAATGCCAAGTTTGTGTAAGGTATGCCCCACAGTTGATCTCCCAGATGCGGGATGATGATGGAGGGCACGCCAGCCCGGCAAGCAGCGGCGGTCGTGCCTGCGCCGCCGTGATGAACCACGCAACATCCTCGGCGAAAAAGAAAATTGTGAGGGACATATTCAGCAAAACAGATTGATTCAGACGGCTCATCCAGTCCCAAATTTCCCCAACTTGCTTGAATGATAGCGTGTTGACCTGTGCGTTGAACAGCTTCGATGAGAATTCTCGTGGTTTCGATGCTTTTACTTCCGCCCATTGAACCGAAGGAGATGATCATTGGAAGTGAGCCTTGACCTAAAAACCCCTGAAGTGCAGGTGGAACTTCATAATCCGGTTCTTCAAGAAACCACGCTCCCGTGAATTTATGTTTGGCGGGCAAGTCGGGACGCGGTTTGCTGATACTTGGCGAAGCGGCGATGAAATTTAATTCAGGAGAATACATGCTGTCTAAACCGATGAGCTCCCGCTTCTCCCCGCCAATGGAGGTAATAAAGTCATTGAACAGTGGATCGACCTGCTTCCGTATGAGCCATTCCACCAGTTTCCAAACCAACGCATTTAACGGCACACCGAGATTCGGTATCGGCGTGGGCGCGTCATACAAAGTTTTGATAAAGCCGGGACAGTAACTCACCGTGATCCAAGGCAATTTATTCCGGATTGCTGCTTCCTGGCCCGGTACATCAGCAGAATAGCAGATCGCGAGGTCATACCCCTCCATCCCCTTGAGGTGGTCCTGGCACCATTTTTCCGCTTTGTACAGGATGCCTTCTTTTGCAATGAAGACCGCTGATTTCAGGGGATTTTTTATTTTGACGATAGCGTCCATTGCTCGATGCAGCCGCTCCGGATCAAAAGGAACACCGACTGCGTAGAAGTCAACCCCGTGTTTAGTAAATCGATCGCGATAAATTTCTGATGTACAAACACGAACTTCATGGTCGGCTTTTAATAATCGCTCGGAGAGCGCGAGGAAGGGTTGGACGTTGCCGGTTGACCCCCATGTGCTGAGTACAATTCTCAATTCAAGACGCCTCCTTTCCTCTCATCTCTTGACCTCCCAATTTCCCAACTTTCATTTGGTTGCCCCGTACAATTGAATTTGACTGCCTTTGCGTTCAAGGATGATAAACTGATCAGAAAACTCGATTGTCTCAGGGAGATCTTTTACCGCCCCGACAATTTCCGGCACGCCATCCCCGTTCAGATCGCCCACCGCAAGTCCTTCACCGAAGATTGGCGGCGTTTGCCAAACAAGCCGGGGCGTGCTTTTGTCAATATGGTACACTTGCAGATGCCCCTCCAGATCAACGATAGCAATTTCGCTTGTGGATTGATGGATCTCTGCCATGCGTGTGGCGATCGAATGGTAATCGACAGGCAAACGGCAGGGGTGTTTCAGGTGAATCTTTCCCGCTCGCCATACCCAACAGTTCGTCGATCGCCCCCGATATGTCAGTTGATCGGCGGTAGTCTCCCCAACGATTAGCCACTCTCTGCCTTGAACCAGAAACATGGGCTGCTGTTCGACGATTGTCGTCTGCTTATCACTACCCCATTCCACCTGCCAGGTCTGATCCGGTGGGACGCTGATATAGATCTCATCCAGGTCATCTCCATCACGGTCTGCGGGAAGTATTCTCCGTCGCGTCCGCTCCAAAATCGGCGTCTCAGCGTCACCATATTGGATCTCCGGCAGGTCGAAGTGTTTCCAAAAATTGAATCCGCTCCATTTCAAGACTTTCACGCGCTTCTCGTCTGCAACCACCAGTTCATTGAACCCGTCTCCGTCGGCATCTGCAACTTCAATTGCCAGGGCAAAATAGTCCATATCCGGTAAGCTCCGCCACTTGAGGTAGTAGGGTTGAAGTTTCGCAGCAGGAGTTGTTGTATAGACCGCAGCCAACACAGCCGAGGGTGACAACTGATAATCGGCGACATATCGAGGATTGCCTGTCTCTGCATCCCACAAAAACAGATTGACATTCATAAACGGTGCGAGATCGGCGACATGCCCCGTTATCAGCCACCGACACGCCAGAGATTCACCGTACCGTTTCGCTTGTTTGGGTGTTAACAAACCACCATACGTGGAAAACCGATGCCAATCCGAACGATCCATTCCGATGAAGTGATTTCCGGTGTTGCTTCCCAACCGAGAGGCAAGCAGACTTGTCAAAACATGGCAAATCGCTTTGAGCCTAGTTTCCACCGCATTTAAGGGAATCAATGTGACTCGGTCCTCGCCGAAATCCTCTGGTAGTTGCGCAAAGAGCTCACCGGCAATGCCATCTACCGCACGGTTCAGATCGCTATCGGGGACAGCAAAAGCTATCACTATAAGATGGCAAAAGAGGATAAAAACAGCGATAGGAAAGCGAACTTCAGTTTTAAGGAAATCCCAAATCTTCAGGAGGTATTGCGTACTGCGTATTTTTTACGCAATACGCAATAAGCAATACGACAGATGATATATTGCGCATCACTTATTCAATCACTCATTAGGACGTGTTGACATTTATGGCATAATAACGATATGTCAACACTTACCTTATCCGATAATCAATGGTCAAAAATAGCAGCATTCCTGCAAACCTGTTCCGATGTCTACACCGGACAGCAAGCGAACTTAAAACGTTTTGTCCAAGCAGTGCTTTGGATAACTCGTAGTGGTAGTCAATGGCGACTCCTACCAAAAGAGTACGGCAGTTGGAACAGCGTCTATAAACGATTCGCTTGCTGGTGCGATAAAGGCATCTTCCAATGGCTGCATCAACACTTTGTCAACGACCTAGATATGGTGACAGTACCATCTGCCGCGCTCACCCCTGTGCTGCAGGGGGTTTGAAAACAAGTGGCGGTCAAGCCTCACAGGTACTCGGACGTAGTGCGGGTGGATTTTCAACCAAAATTCACATCACGGTTGATGGCTTAGGCAATCCATTACGTTTTGCGCTGACGGCTAGACAACGCCACGCCATGACTTGTGCAGAAGGGTATAGCAGTGAGTATGTGATAGCCGACTCAGCGTATGACGCGGATTCATTGGTGCAGTTGATAACCCGTATGGGTGCAGAGCCAGTGATTCGTCCCCGTATCAACCGCCGTGAGTCACGAGACTATGATACGCATCTGTACCGAGAGAGACATCGGGTGGAATGCTTCATCAACAAAATCAAGCACTATAGGCGTATCTTCAGTTGTTTTGATAAGTTGGCGGGTCGCTATTTGGGGTTTCTGAGTTTCGTTGCTGCGATTATCTGGTTACGATGAAATGTCAACAGAACCTAGTCGTTACTCTTCACACATCACGCTTCACGTTAAAGTTTATCTTGACAAAAAAAGCCGGGTGTGAGATTATAAACCTTTGGTGCTAGTTGGTGAGGATGTAGTTTCCACAAGGGGTGTAGAATTTACATACTCGACCTGGCAAAGAATAGATCATTGCTATGACTGGATCTTTGGTTTCAAACTAAGTTCTGTTGACATTTGAGTATAAGGTTGTGGCATAATAGAAGAATGATGCCAATAACCTTACCCGATGACCAATGGAAAAAGATATACTCGTTTCTTCTAACTTGTCCCAACATCTATGTTGGCAACGAAGCGACAACACGCCGCTTTATCGAAACTGTTCTCTGGGCGACCCGTAGCGGTGCTCAATGGAGACTTCTGCCAGACACCTATGGTAAATCGAACACCCTCTATAAGCGTTTTGCACGGTGGTGCGACAAAGGTATCTTCACACAGATGCACCACCACTTCGCCGCCGACCCCGATATCGAGTCGCTTATTGTGGACAGTACAATCATTCGAGCGCACCCGTGTGCGGCGGGTGCCGAAAAAAAAAGGGTGGAACTGAAAACCAAGTGTTAGGCCGCTCTCGCGGGGGATTCAGTACAAAAAATCACATCACAGTTGACGGCCTGGGTAATCCACTAAGAATACATCTGACGCCCGGTCAAAGAAACGACATAGCGGAAGCAGAAGGGTTGATACTTGGATATAAAAGCGAGTATGTGATTGGAGACAAGGGATATGACTCCGACAATTTTATCGCGGTTATTGAGGCGAATGGAGCGATTGCGGTGATACCGCCCAAAAGTCATCGTGTGGATCAAAGAGATTACGACAAACATCTGTACAAAGAGAGACATCGGGTTGAATGTTTCATTAACAAGATAAAATGGTATCGCCGTATCTTCTCTCGGTTCGAGAAGTTAGCTATCCGTTATTTTGGATTTCTCAGCTTTGTCGCCACTCTTATATGGCTCCCTTGAAATGTCAACAGAACCTAGCACCATTAGTTTATAAACATCAGGCTGTATCCGTTCAGATTATAGGATTTTAACCTTGTGAAGGTTTCAAACCTTCGCAAGGTTAGGGCTCTCAAACCCTACATGCATGAATTTAGAAATAGACCAGTAAATCATTCAAAATGAGGTACATTGCAACAATACCCTCGTTATTCAAATGCCAATCCCAGACTACTACCGCACATTGGAAATAGGCCACCACGCAACGGCGGAGGAGATTAGGCAGGCATTCCGTAAGCTGGCGAAGCGATACCACCCGGATAAAAATCCAGGAGAGGAGAAGTCCGCCGAGCGAATGTTCCGCCTGATCTGCATCGCCCATGAAATTCTTCGCGACCCGCAACGAAAGCTGAAATACGATCTCACGCTCAAAGCGACGGATAGAGAACGAGAGTTGCGCTCTCGCTACTTTGAAAATCTCAGAAAGTCAGAGCAAATTCAGCACAAGTATCAGCTGATGTTGCAGGAGTTTCTGAACGCAAACATTGAAGCCGGCATCCGGATTTACGAGCAGTTGAAACGCGAAGAGAAAAAGTTCCGTATTGACGATTTCTTGAGCTATGAGGACAGCCGCGACTGTGAATTCCTGATCGCAGAGGCATACCAGACACTTGGGGATTATCGAACCGCTATGGAAATCTATCAATCATTAATCCAATACGAAAAGCGTCGCCCGTGTTTTCACCACTTTATCGATGAAATTAAGGAACGATTGAAACAAATCTATTTTCATAGTCTCATGAACCCACAGCGCGTCGAAGACATCCCGACCGATTTAGAAGAGATTCGTGCTTTGAACTTGTCGAAACGTGAAACGTCGTGGATTTATAAAAAGTTAGCCGAGTTCTACGTCGATATTAACTGGGTCTCCCAAGCGGAAGAGATGTTGACAGAGGCGTTTGAGCTCCACCCACGTCTGGCAGGGGCAAAGAAGATCTGTCAACAGTTGGGTATGGAACATCTACTATCCCAAAACGGGAAGCATCAGTAAGTTGATTGTAACATCCATCGAATTTCCAAAACAAGGTGAAAGCCCGGATTCCATGTTCTATTTCTCCAGGTTGTGCATGGCGATGTGACTGATGGGATAAGTGTACTGCATCGAACAGCCTGTGCCAAGTCAAGAGGAGTTGAACGGTCCTGTTTTCCTTGACTTGATGGCAGTAGACGACTTGGAGATTTGTGACCATGTTGTGACCATCCCTGATGAGCCAGGTTTGAGCGTGACGCCGGCTGGGGATTATCTGGCAGCGTATGTCTTGCCGTTGCAGATCTGAATCTCAAATCTCCATATAGTGGAGAGATCTTATGGATCTGCTTTCACCTTTCTTGATGGCAAAGTGGTCTATCGGAAATAACGGCTCTGAGAATATTTGAACATTTAGCCACTTTCTTTACCTATGCTCCAACAAATAAAATCAACTCCAAAAGCCAGAGGAAACCTCATTGTTGGGCAATCCGGCAATCCAACAGCAGTATTCAATAGCTGTCTCTACGGCGTCATCTAGGAGGCGAGGCGCCACCCCGAGATCCAAAACATCTACGGCATGGCGCACAGCGTATGAGGACTTCTGAAAGGTGATCTGATCAATCTCGGGCGGCAGAAGCCCGAAACCTTCGAAGGGCTGAAAAACGCCTCATCTGCTGCGCTTGTTGTCAATCAAGATGCGTTTGCAGACGATGATTACAGCTGCGCTTTGGAAATCTGCGAAAAATATAAGAGCCGTTTCCTCATCTACATGGGCAACAGGAAGGCGATGTCTACCGCAGATCGATTGGTAGAACTTGCTGACAGCGAAGGCTACCCGCTCTGTTGCATGGCGATTCCCCACTCCGTGGAGAACGACATTGGCTTTACAGATCACTGCTTTGGCTACGGCACTGCAGCGCGGTGGAACGCAATCGTGACGGGAAATGTCGGACGCGATGCTGAAGCGCGCAGGATTGCAGAAGACGTCAAAATCATCGAAACAATGGGGCATAATTCAGGGTGGCTAGTTGCTGCGACAGCCTTGGCGAAAGATTCCAATAACAGCGCACCACACTTGATCTATCTCCCCGAAAGTGGACTTGATATAGCTCGATTCCTCGCTGATGTGGAGTCCGTATATAGCCGTTTAGGATACTGCCTCGTCACCGTCAGCGAGGGGGTGAAAGACAAGGAGGGCAGCTCCCTTGACCCAGACGATCAGTCGGAAGAAAGCGTGGGTGTGTATCTGTGCAGTCTGATTGCGAAGAAACTCAAGCTCAAAGCAAGTTGCGACAAACTTAGCATGTTCTCCCAGTCGGTGACGCAGCCTACCTCAGAAGTCGATTCAGGGGAAGCGCTAATGGCGGGACAAGCCGTTGTCCGTTGCGCTGTTGATGGAATGAACGGCTTCATGATTACGATTTCTTGACACTTAGATCCGAACAAGCCTTACAGTTCATCGATCGGTATGGTACGGTTCAGGCTGGGAGCGAAATCTGAGAGAGTTGTCCCCGAAAATTTCATTAACGAGGCAGGTGCCTTTGTCACAGAGGCGTTTTGGACGTATGCGCTGCCGTTGATTGGGGAGAGCCTACCGGAATATGTGCGGTTGGAGCGGATTCCGGTGGATCCAACTGACTGACAATTCCGAACCAGTCCGGAGGAAAAACATGAAAATATACGAGTTTTTCACTTAGCTACCTCAGATCGACTGGAATCAGTAAATATGCGGGTTTGAGAACAGGATATTCGGTTCGCAGGACACTGATTATGACTGAATTCCTGCCATAACTGAAAAAGTCGTAAAAATAGAAGAAACATGTACCCAAACCCATCGGTGGGGCACATTGCTTGCCAAGTCCACTCAGACGGTGCGGATCAAGGTGAAATCTGTTTTTTTGGATCGCATCGCAGCTACCTTCGCTGCACGCCCCCACAGTTAATCCCGGTTCTAACGCAAAACCACCAACTTGCCTGTCTTCTCCGTTACCTCTCCCTCCTTTTCGGCAGTGAGCTTGTAAAGATACACGCCGTTGGATAGTTCCTCGCCATCCGCATCCAAACCCTCCCAGTGGAATTCGTTGTATCCCGCAAAACTCTCAAGGGTGTCTATCAATGCGACCAAGCGCCCGGTAATTGTATAGACCCTTAAAGTTACCGTGTCTGCGTCTGAAGTGAGGAGGTAAGCGAAATCCGTCCCTTGCCGGTTCCTGGCCCCGGGGACAAAGGGATTGGGATAGTTCGCAACCTTTTCAATCTCGAATTCCCCTGCGACACGGAATTGGATTTCTGCTTGATTGGCATTTCCGTTTGCGTCTTGAGCTTGCAAGGCGATTTGATGCGTCCCTGCACGCAAGCTGGGTGTATAGGACAAAAATGCGAGATTGGAATTCGTTGGGGAAACGGAAATCGTATATTCCGTTGAAGGGATAATCTCTCGATTTTTCGTGAGAGTGATGTGCTCTGGACAGAGGTCAATGCCATTTGCATCGACAAGCATTGCTGAAATCACGGGCGTATCAGAAACGTAATCGCCATCAATGAAGCCCTGATGCTCAACAGTCAGGCTGAGTTCCGGATCGGTAAAGTCGCTATTGATTATCAGCGCATAGCGTCCCGGTAGAGGCACGGATTGCGCCGTGATCTGATTCGCCGACACCCAATCTCCTCCGATCACGATCCATTTCTGCGTTGCTTCATCCCGCCGATAAATCCTCATCTGCACCCCATCTGCGTTTTGCGCTGAATCCATGTTGAAGGTAAGCGTCGCCATTATGTCAGGAGTTGCTTCGCCAATCAAATCTAGTTGATAAGCAGATGTGGTGGAAACTCCCGGTAGTGGAACATAGCGGAGATTCGGCTGATCAACGATGGGCATTTCCGGCTGTTGATCAAGGATGAGCACAGCATTCCCCTGAAAACCTCCGGCAACAAGGGAAATGGTCAGATTGTCGTCTGTGCTTTGGATGGGAGTGTTCATCTTGTCAGAGGTGATTAGGAAACGGTTGCCGATAAATTCTTTTGTCGCGAGGTTGTTAGCCTCGTTCTGTTCAATGATAGTTCCTTGAGTCGAGCGATTCGATGGGGGATCAACGATGACGGTGACTTCGTAGACGCCATGCGCTGATTGCCAAGGGATGCTCACAAGTGTCGTTTCATTAGCAGGTATCTGCTCAATGAGCCCGTCCACACCGATCTGGGAATCTCCGTCAAGGAAACGGACGTGGATTCCGTGTGCTGCCAGCCCACCAATATTTTAATCGTTGCTGACAGGAGTAGTGGCAGCTCGAGCCCCCACTGAATCCCTTTTGCAGTGATAGTGAGGGCCGGACGAGTTTCCACACGATAGAAGCTGATTGGCGTTTTTGTTGTGCGTCTACTTCGATCTACCGTCTCGATGTAGTAATTGACAAACGTACTTGTTGGTTGAGGAGGCAGCGGTTGTTGTGTGCGATATCGGATGCCTGTCTGTCGAGCCATTGGGATTTGGCGCCATTCCGCCCGATCCAGCGACCAGAAGACGGTGACGGATTGGAGGCCGCTTGTTCCCGCAACGTCTGCGAGCAGGTGGACGGGGTGTTCTAGTGGAACGGGTTGAGGTTCAGTACGCACGTTATCAATCAGCGGTTGGGATATGCTAAAAGTTGCGTGACCAACGGCATCCTGCCTGTCGTTCCAGGTGTAGACGCTGACACTGCCGACACTTGGCTGCGCCGACTGAGGCAGGACAAACTGCGTTGTGAACCTCCCATTAACGACACTCACAACTTCCCGATGAATGGGTAACTTCCGCTTCGCTGAATTCTCGGCGAAACCGGAACCACTTTCATCTGCCGATTCGGCAGCGTCAAATATCGTGATTTCTGCCTGCCCCGTAAATCCGCGATCTATTACATTCCCTGAAATCACTATGGGTTGGTTTGTATCAACTGCGCGAGTGACAGTGAGTTTTACCTGTGAGCGTGGTAGTGCTAAGGCAACGGCCGGATCGCCAAACAGCATGAACATCTCCACTAAATCGATATAACCGGGATTTTTGGTGAGAAAACGAATCTTGGCATCGGCAATGATCTCACCGATGATACGGGTATGGTCATTAAAAATCGAATCGAAGATCTCCTGATTGAGGAAAAAATCTCCGAATAGCCAGCCAAGCCCAGTGGCACCCAGAAAAGCGATTGCACCGCCATCCTTTGCGCGAACCATTTCCTCCGCAAGGCAATCCCCACGCGGGTTATCGAAGTATCCTGTGAAGCAGGTCATACTAGTCACGAACGGTAAACGCTGTCCATTCTCTAATAACGGAACATCTTCCAGTCCCATCATTCGGTTATCCGTCCAAATACTCCCACCGCCGTGTCCAAGAAAATTGACAATCGCTACGCCCCGGTTAATACCCTCAATCACTTCCCGCGCACCGCCGTATATCAGCGCGGTTGGGTCGTCGGCATAGATCCGAGTCGGTGCAAACTCTGGACGAACTTTGCCTGTAATGAGGCTATTGTTCTGGCAACTGAATTCCTTCCCAACGCCACCCAACATCAACAACTGTTTGCGCCATGGCCCAATCTCCGGCGTTTTTTCATACGCGATGATCCGGTTCACCATCACACCCAGGTCAATTAGATTCGATACCGGCAATCGTCCAATCAGCATGTCCGTGAGTGAATCTTCGCCGCGAAATGTGACAAACTGATGATCGCTTGCAGCCGCGCCGTACTTGGGGGTTTGAATCAGGATTGACGGCACAAAGTTTTTCCCTTTCCGGTAGTCCTAGCTGGTATCACCGACCAGCAGGATATAGGTTGGTGCGGGCGGCTACCAATTCTCGTAGGCATAAGCTATCGCATGCGGGTTGAAGATGCCGTGGTTGAAATCGTCGTAGATGTCCTGAACGTCGATTGCCTTGACGCGCAATCCCCCCTGACGCCGCTAGTCGGCGAGATCGGAGACGCCGGGCATGAGGCTTTCGTGCGTGATGAGGAGATAATCCGCACCGCTGCTGTGGTCTCGCAGGTCGGCGGGCGCGTCTTCAATGATTGCCTTCGGCTCATGGAATTGATCGCGAGTCAGGGCAATATACTCGATTAGTTCCTTACGCGGCTGTATGCTCTGGGTGGCTTGGAAACTGACCTGATAAATGCCGGGATTACGCTCGTCAGGGGAGGCGTTTAATCCTGCATAGCGTGTTCCATTGACAGCGTAGATCTCGACATCCGGCTTAGAAAAGTTGCTGAGGACAACGCGAAAGTGTGGGCGCTCGGGGGTATGGGGAATAGAAAACGGCAGTGTATCCGCTTGGGCCGTAAAGTCCCGCCAATAATCAATTTCGATCCAGTTAAGCAGAACCTGATCCAATACCTCAGCCACAGTATCACCGGGCGTGATAACCGTAATCGTATTGTTACCGTTTTTCAGAAAAAACTGAGAGATTTCATCACTTTCAAAAAGGTGCTCGCTCTGCCCATCCCACAGTGTATCTTCCAACAGGGTCTGCCCATTGAGCCAGATCTGCGTGTGGTGATCGGGATTGGTGGAGTTATTCGTCTGACCCCGTAACATGACACGCATCGCTATGTTGAGGGAGGTCTCAGCGACATCCGGCAAATCAAATGTGAACATCCGCACGCCTAGGGCGGGGAGGGTCGCCCAATACCAGCTATCATTCGGAAGTGGCGGAAGCGAAAGCACATCGCCCACACGTTTGAACACACCTCCCCGAAAGAGTTGAAATTGCGCACCGCTATTTTCGTTCACAAGCGCCAACCGGACAAAGAGCCGATCTTCCTCAAAATGGGCACGGGCGCGAAAGCAACGGTGGGGGCGGAGGGATTCGCGCCCAAGATCTGGTGAGGCGACAAGTTCAATTTCGGGTTCATTGGCAACGCTTTCAAGGGGAACAAAATACCCCGAAAGCAGAAGGACTGCCAGAAAACAGAAAATTTGCCGATTTTTCACGTCAGTCTTACTTCTCCGCTAAGTGATAGACTTCGATCTCGCGGATTTGCGCCCTGGCCGGCTTGACGACACGATAGTGTGGATAATAAGCGCCCGCAAGCGTCATCCTTCTATCCACGATCTTATCGCCGCGCTCGGCTATGGGCTTTGTAATAATCTGATCATCGACTGTGCGAGATACATTAATCCGAATCATGTTCGTCTGGAAGTTTAACCGGTCAATGACGTACCGGGGTTGAGCGTTTTGGTTGCCAATATCCCGCCGCTGACGCACGGAATGGACGGTTTTCCATTCTAAAGCCTCGGTATCCCAGTAATCCACATAAAACCAGAACAGATTACCGTTATGAATAATGATTTTCCGAACAGGTTTTACCGCAGGGAATTTAAGGGTAAAAACGCGTTCATTTTTTGCTTCAGTCACAGCAATGGGATCTAGCTTTCCATCGTTGAGCGCCGGATGATTCCCTTCCGCTCCATAGGTGGCCAGCGCAAAGTTCTTGCTCCACGGCGTTGATAACATTGATGACCAGACACAACCAGATAAGCTCACACAAATCAATAACAGGACACATACTCCAAATTGTCTTAGTCGGTGCATTTTTTTACCTCGCAAAATTATTTGAACATGAAGTGCCGCAAGCGGGCTATCCAGATAAGGATTGGTATTTCGATGCTGAACGCACTGTACGATCCGTGCTAAAAATAGGACGGATTCTATGGGCTTCATGTTTAGAAGGAAGCCATCTGCGTTGAAACTGCCGGATCAAAAACATCCCGGCCCCAAATCCACCAATGTGCGCCGCCCAGGCGATTGGCGCACATTGGTAAGAAAAATAGGCATCGAATAACTGAATGAAGATCCAAGGCACAAGCACAACGCTCGCCGGCAACGAGACAATATAGATCAAGAGAAGGCATCGCACACGCGCTTTGGGACAGGCGATAACGTGTCCTCCCATTACGCCGGCGATTGCGCCACTTGCACCAATCAAAGGTAAATCAGAATTGTAGTGAGTCATCGCGTAAAAAAGAGTCGCGGATACACCACATAACAGATAAAACAGAAGGAATTTCAAACTTCCAATCATCTTCTCAAGATTCGGTCCGAAAGCCGACAGGTAAAGCATGTTGCCGATAAGGTGAATAAATCCTCCCTGCAGAATGTGAACATCATGCAGGAAGAGACAGGTAATCAGCGCCTTGTGGAAAAGGTTCGGAAGTGGCGGCAAGAACGGATACCGATGAATAATCTGGTGGGGAATTGCCCCATACTCTTGTATGAGGAGCGGGACTTGATGGTACGCATAAAGCTGATACGCAAAAACCAGAATATTCGTGATGATTAAAAGTTGTACCGCACGCGGCTTGAAAGATTCTTGCGCCGACGGTGCGCCTGGCAATGGAATGAACAAGATATCACATCCTTTTCCTACGCAATACACACTACGTTTCACGCATTACGTTTCATGTTTCACTCGACACATCAAACCGATCAATGATACCCATAACCAGTTCTCTTATCGGTGCGTTTTCGATCTCGAAGACCTCCTGGGCAACGCCCGGTCCGGCCCCGACGAGAACGATATCCCCTTCACCTGCACCAACATAATCAACAGCAATCGTCGGTGTCCGCACCAGCTTCGATTCCAAACTCAACGGTTGAACAAGTAACAAGGTTCGGTTCTTATAAGCAGGGTGCTTAATAACCGAGACAACTTTCCCGATCACCTTTGCAATGTACATTACGCCTCCGCTTCTTCAGTTGTGGTAATCGAATCAACAATCCCAACGACAGCGACATCAACGGGCATTTGACGGGTTGAAGAGACAACCGTGGCATCCCCTCCGGTGACCATATAGATCAGATCGCCATAACCTGCCGTCCCCTGTGTGTCAACAGCGACGAGCGGAGAGCCAACCGATTCACCCCTTTCATCCAGAGGCTGCACAATCAAAAGGCGACCGCCGACCAGGCTCGGATCCTTTCGAGGCGCCACGATTGTTCCGATGATCTTTCCAATATCCATAAGGCGTTACCGACTCTGAATCCCATACTCTTCTATCTTGGAATGCAGTGTGTTTCGATTGATTCCAAGAATTTCAGCGGCTTTGCTGCGATTCCAACTGGTTCGTTTAAGAACTAGCTCAAACAGCGGTTTTTCAACAGCCACACGGATCTCTGCTTGAAGCGATCCGGTGACTGCTCCGGATTCAATGAGTTCATCCACCCGCTCCTGTATCAGAGTGGAAAGGCGACTTTCAAAACTTGTCACAGCCGTCGTCGCAGGCTGAGTTGTGCTTCCCGACAGTTCTGGAAAGTGTTCCGGGAGAAGCACCTGAGCTGAGCGCATCACAAGCGCGCGCTTGAGGGTGTTTTCAAGTTCACGCACGTTTCCGGGCCAATCATAAGCCATCAATAGTTTGAATGCTTCGGGGGAGATTGCCGTCTTAGGCAGACCATAATCTTCAACGAAGCGGGTAATAAAGAGATCCACGAGGTCGGGGATATCCTCTTTCCGTTCACGCAGGGGAGGCAGATAAATCGGCACCACATTGAGCCGATAGAACAGATCCTCTCGAAAGCTGCCCTCCTGGATTGCCAAATCAAGCCGTCGATTTGTGGCGGCAACTACTCGTACATCCACCTTGCGAATCTCATTGGATCCGATCGGTTCAACTTCCCGTTCCTGGAGAACACGCAGCAATTTCATCTGAACTTCTATCGGTAATTCGCCGACCTCGTCCAGAAAAATCGTTCCTCCGTCTGCCTGCTCAAATTTGCCCTGGCGTGCTGTGTCTGCTCCGGTATATGCCCCCTTAACATGCCCAAAAAGCGCACTCTCAATCAGGTTTGAAGGGATGGCACTACAATCGACCACCACAAATTCCGCATCCGCTCTCCGACTATTTTGGTGAATCGCCTTGGCAACGGATTCCTTACCGGTACCGCTCTCTCCTATAATCAAAACCGTTTCATCACTGATCGCCGCCCGTCCGATGGTCAGGTAGACCGCATGCATCACATCGCTCTCCCCAACGATCTGGCTGCCCATATCCTGTCCATCTTGGGACGTAACCCCATCTCGCAGCGGTTGATCTTCCACTGTCGCTGTTTTCGCTTGATCGGCGGCGTACACGGCGCGAGATACTAAAGATCGGATTTCTTTGATGTCGAAAGGCTTGGTCACATAGTCGTAGGCGCGGCGTTTTGCAGCCTCGATCGCAGTTTGCGTCGTGCCGTGTGCGGTGATGATAATGATCGATGCGGTTTTATTGATCTCCTGAAGTTCTTCAATCAGGTCCAATCCATTGACATCAGGCATAAAGATATCGAGAAAGATCGCGTCGATTGCTTCTGAACGGAAGAAATCGATGGTCTCTTCCCCGTTTCGCGCGGAGAATATGCGATACCCTTCTTTCTGCAGGGCTTTCTCCAGAACAAAGCGAATGCTATCGTCGTCGTCAGCGATAAGAATTGCGTGCGTCATAGAGATCTAATAATAGTTTAGGACTTACGCAAGAGTCATTGGAATAGAAGGTGAAAGCAGTTGCTGACGCAGATAATCGTCAAGCAGTGACTCCTTGAGTTGGTAAATCATCTTGCCGGTCTGACGGGCGAGACGATTGAGTTTGACCCGGACTCACATCGAACACCCAATATGATTTCTCACCCCCCTCTGTTTGCGACACTGGCAGCGTTGAAGACCGGTGACCTGTTTGGCTTGTCGGTGAAATTGCTCAATCTTCCAACGAGTCGTCGAATCTTGAGTGAGGTTGTTGGTCACGACATATTCCGTGCGCTCGGTGGAGCGCACAAACTTCACTCGATGACCTTTGGGGAAATTCTTCAGGTGGATGGATTTTCCATGGGTCTGTTGGGTTTCACTCCAGTTGAGTTGGTCAATTCTTTGGTGTGGGTGTTTGCCATCCGAATCGTCAACACGACGGTTGCTCTTTAGCGGACAATAGTAGACCTTTTCAAGCCGTTGAATGTAAACAAGCACTTGACGGGAGGCATACCAACTGTCAACTAAAACGGTTGTAAAGGGAAGGTTTTTGTCAAAACTCGCATTGCGCAACATCTCAAGTTGCTTTGAATCCCGATCTTATCGGGGTAGATGGTCAATTTTACTTTTGCTATCGCGGTCGGGGTCATAGATACGATAATCAACAATCCAGAACGCATTCACATCTAGGTTAACATATATCATCGTGACTCTGCCGATACCCCGGATAACTCGCTTGGCATTACCACTCCCTTGCCGACGAGAAGGTTCGATTTTCGACGAATAGTTCTTATCAGCGGCGGTATCGTCAAACAACAGATAACCGTTATCCGAAAAGCGGATGTCGTCTTTGACGTTTTCCCAGACTTCTCTGGGGGTAATTCTCTCGTTTCTCAGGTAGCGGTTGATTTGGTCATGACTCCACTTTTGGGTGTGGTTAGCAAAGTAAGTCTGTGTGTAATTGATGTGGCTGACCAACAAGAACTGGCAATAATCCAATTGAAGGTTAGGCTGGTTTCCAGTGAATGTTATCATAAGGTCATATTATGAGGTCATATTATGCCATAATTGGCTGGGTTGCGTAAGGCCTAAGTTTTATGAACTGAGATTAATAGCTGCAAAAGGGGCATCAGTGCTATGGATTCGGTGTTTATAGTGTAATATCCAACCTGTGGGTGTAGAGTTCGATACCCATCCCTTCCGCCAATTCAACAGCATTTGGATCAACAAACGGAGAGATGAACAATCTTCGATCCACCTTCACCCCTTCTGCCTGTTCAAAAAACGCAATCTTCCTTTGAAAAAGGGAAAGATCGCCACGACTGATTGATGACTTGATTTCAATTGCAATGACCAAACTGTTCCGAATGATTACATCCATTTCAACCTGATCCGGATGTCCATAAACCAATCCAGCATCATCATAACTCCGACACCTTTCAACCCGGAAACCAAGTTCATCGGTCAGAATCGCAGCGATCCCATTTCGGAATGCTTCTTCAGACATCAGTCCCCATCGCACTCCAAGCCCTTGAACGGCATGTTCAAATCGCCTTAACGCATCACCTACATCGGGATTTTGGCTGATTAAGCGTGGAAATTCATTGGCGATTAATCGACGGATATCTTTTCAGCTAGTGGCGCGGTTTTTTCATTTGTCATATCCATACTCACTTGATTTTCTCAAACCGGCAACGTAATAATAAACGTGACGCCCTGAGATTGTGTTACATCAACTTCAATGGCGCCGCCGTGCTCCTCAATGATTTGTTGGCTAATTGCAAGTCCAAGCCCTGTCCCTTTCTGCTTCGTGGTATAGAACGGATCAAACAGGCGTGACGCGACATCTGGCGGTATACCGCGTCCGGTATCCCGAACACGAAGTTGAACCGTTCGATTCTCGGAATTATGCTGTGTTTGAATCGTCAAGATGCCACCGGCTTCCATTGATTCAACCGCGTTGCGAAAGAGGTTCAACAACACTTGCGTCATTCCATCCGCATTTACGGCAACCGGCGGGCAATCATCGTCCAGAACCTGTTCAACGCGGATGTCGTTTTGATCTAACTCCGTTTGGCAGATCGAGAGGCTATTGTCAATCAAGTACTCAATGGTGTTCGGCTTGACACCAGCGGTACGTGGGTTGCCGGACACAAGCAACTGCTCAACAACACCGTTCAGCCGGTCCACCTCTTTAATAATCACCTGGATATATTCTTGGATCTCTGAATTCGATGCGCTTTCAAGCAGGAGAAGTTGCGCAGCTCCACGAATCCCTCCAAGCGGGTTTCTCACCTCGTGGGCAACTGTGGTGGTGAGTTTGCCGAGTGTTGCGAGGCGTTCGGATTGTACGAGCGCATCGATTATCTGCTGAATTTTGACACGCTGTGCCACAATCGCAGCGATAATCGTCAAGACACGAATATCATCTTCAATGGAAAACTCGTCCGATGCCTTATCAACGGTCAGTGTTCCGATTGCCTTTTCATCAACAATCACAGGAACACACCAGAAAGCTATCGGATCTTTAGACTGAACCGACTTCGCATCTGGAAACTCTATCTTCGGAAGGGGCGTGCGCGTGTGTGGCACACCAATTGGCTGGCCAGACTCCAGGACCCTTTGCTGAATCTCATCAATTTGACTATCCGTTCCGCGCCTGAGCTCTGCCTCTGTCAACCCGAAAATAGCCTCAACAGTTTTGACCTGCTCACCATCTTTCCAGATCCGCAAGGCACCGCGGTATACCCCCATCCGATCCGCGAGGGTTTTGATAATCCTTTGGAAGAGTTCGTCCAACTCCAGCGCAGTGTTTGCTGAGTCACTGATTTCAAAAAGGGTAGACAGATCACGCACCCGTTGCTCAAGATCTATGTTGGCTTGATCGATTTGCTGAAGCTGTGCTTCAGTGGTAATGCGTTGCGCTTTGAAAAGTCGGATGGTACGCACGATGAAAAACGCAATGAAGGGATATAAGGTTGCAACCACAGCAAGATGGAACTGCTCATAATAGAAGAAGACGTAAATCCAATTTGCTAATGTCGTGAGCACAAGTAATACGCGCTGTCCACAATGCCCATCGTATATTCCCGCGAGGATCATCACTCCGTAGTAAAGATGCGTGGCGACATCGTAGTTTTGTGGGTTCTGAGAACCGTAGATGAAAAGGTTGATGAGTAAGACGAGGAATACAAGGGGAATTGTTGGCATGACTAATACACTTTTTCACAATTCATGTACATTTTAGCCAAGCTGCTATTCGGCTCAAAAGTTCATTAGTTCAAGAGTTCAGTAATTCAATGAACCAATGAACGCCTAAACCAATTGACCTATGCACGACATTCATGAAGGGACCTTACTGTCTATCACGCAAGAAATTATCAAGCATCTTGAGTCCGATCCGACCGCTTTTCTCCAAATGGAATTGCGTGGCGATCAGGTTCTGATGGGCAACGACGCTGGAAAATTCGACACCGTAGGTGGTTTTACCGGCGATGTATGAATCGTCCTGCGGGATCGGGTAGTACGAGTTGACGAAATAGAAATGTGCGGGATTGGGGACCTCTTGAAAAATTGGGTGCGACTGCGTCTGATGCACCTCATTCCAGCCAATCTGCGGCACTTTCAGCGTCGGTGTCGCCTCAAACTTTTTGACAACGCCGGGTAGGAGGCCGAGGCAATCGGTATCCTCTTCTGCGCTGTGCTCAAACAAAATCTGGATACCGATACAGATGCCCAACATCGGCTTGCCCGACTTGTAAAACGTCGTCAAGACCTCCGCAAGTCCGTCGACGTTCAGGTTATCCATCGTCGCCCGCGCCGCACCGACGCCGGGGAAGATCGCCTTCTCCGCACCCAAAATGGTCTGGGCATCGGCGGTAATTTTTCCATCGTAACCTAAGTATTTGACGGCGCGTTCAACGCTGGTTAAGTTGCCCGCGCCGTAGTCGATGATGGCAATCATTGGAGACTCATGTTGATAAAAGACTCGTTTGAAAAATTAAGAAACTACCGTTGAAATGATGTTGAAGGGTAAAAATTTCCATCTGTGAAAATAGGTTTGAGACGTTCATTTGCTCAAATGCGACCTGCATTCTATTGATATGCAGTTTCTGATCTGCCCCGCTGTGACAGGGAACGGCAAAGTTCAGCGTATTCTCATCGATTTGGGGATATTGATTTTGATTTAGGAGATTTCCTCCCGCTTTAACCTCAGTCATCACGCGGAAACGTAGCCGAACCGATGCGTTTTCGACGCTTCTTGTCTTGCTGAAGGTTTGTTGCTCGCTGAACAGATCCAACAGTTTCTGTTTCATTGAATCCGACAACGATGCCCCCAGTTCATTAAGCCGTTCTTCCAGAGCTTGCCCAAATGACTCAGAAATCAACGTTGAAACAGGAATTGTCTCAAAGAACTTTCCGTGAGCTAGGCAGATTTTCACGCTTGGGTTCTTTCTGCCACGAATCAAGTAAAATACTTGCCGAATAGGTAAGGAAAGAATATTATTACCTGCTTCTTGCATCTGTGTCCGAATGATGTTCTCTGTTCCTTCGATCAACTTCTGGACATCTTTTTCACCTGTCGGAATCGTCGAGTTGAAAGAGGCGACTGAATAGGTTTTGCTATCCTTCAGTTCGATCAGCTCTCCGCTGCTGAACATTAAGTTATTGTGATTGAGTTTGATAGCCAGATCAGGGAACCGTCCTTTGTTGATACATGCGAGCATCCCGTCATTAAAAGGAAAAGTATCAAGCGCATCCACCGACGTAAGTTTCGTTTTTTTTAGACATAGGTCAGCGAAGAAGTGATAGATTGAGTAAGCCATCTATTGATTTGACTCAAAAAGTGCCATCTGTTTGGAAACAGATCTCGATTCTTTTTTTCGCACGTTTGTCCCCCAAATGGCTTCCAAGTCTGGGGTACATTCGTACTCTTTGAATAAACTGGAAATATCATCCGCATTCTTTTGTTCAGCAAGTCTTTTTCGGATGAGTTCGACGTTGACCGCATCCAGTTCAATACCGATCGGTTCTCGTCCCAATTGTTCTGCAACGACCAGTGTTGTGCCTGAGCCCGCAAACGGGTCCAATACAACATCACCGGCATTTGTCGAAGAGAGAATAATCCGAAGAAGAAGTTGAATCGGTGCCTGTTGCTTGTGCAAGCGATTCCCCGCCGCATCGCGTAAGGCTTCATCTCCGGCAAAATAACCTGATGTCAACTCCCGAATATCGTCCCACACGTCGGTGACGAACACCCCGTTTTTTCGCTCGTATTTGTAGCCTGTAGGGAGTGGCGGATCGATTCGCAGGCGGTGAAATACCCGCGGGCGCCCCGCTTTTGTCGCAAAAGCGATGAGCTGGTAGTGCTTGCCAAAGCGTGTCATACCGGGGACAGCGGACGTTTTCTTTTTCCAAATGACTAGGTTCTGAAATGTCCACCCAGATTCCCGCAGACACCGCAGAACGGCTTCAGCGTTCTTCTCGCGCTGCATAAAATAGATTGCCCCCCCCGGAGATGTCCGGTCATAAATCTTCCCACATACATCGCCCATCCACTTCCAATACCGCGCTTCTGGCAAGTTATCATCCCACTTGTTGTAACTCTTATCTTGATTGAAGGGCGGGTCTAAAAAGGTGAGGTCAGCGTGCTCAAAAGCGGTGTTCTGTTGGTCTAACAGCGAAACGCAATCTCCATGCAGCACAGTTGCTTTCATGTTATTCCTCGTTGTCCGAAGTTTGACGAAACTGTTCGACTGCATAATCTATATATTTTTGTTGCGTTTCAATTCCGACATGCGCTCTACCCAGTTTTTCTGCCGCACAATTTGTCTGCCCACTTCCCGCAAAAATGTCAATCACCGAATCCCCCTTATACGAATAAAATTGGATGACCCGTTCGGCGAGTTCTAACGGCAATGGACACGGATGCAAATTCTCCTGTGGGGCTAATGGACGGATTTTCCAGACGTTTTTACTCTGCTCGCCCTGGTAATCGTACAAATCGATCTTGTTATTTTCTTTCTCCTCACTACTTCTGTTTCAGTAGATGTTGTTTTGACTTTTCTTATCCGCCGGTTTCTGGAAGACAAAAATATATTCAGCAACTAAGCTAGGATAGTAGTATCCGGTAAAGTGGACCCATTGTCCAGTCCAAAATAATGGATAAATAAGTAAGATGATTGAGAGTCACCGACACTGCTTTAGCCGAGATACACCTCAGCCGGCGTCGCATAATCGAGACTCCGGTGAGGTCGCTTCTCATTATAGAAACGCATATAATGAGTTAATTCATCAAAAAGGGCTTGTCCCGTCGGGTACAGTTTCTGGTAAACATCTTCATACTTGACCGAACGCCAAAACCGCTCGATGTAAATGTTGTCAATGGCTCGACCCACGCTATCGATACTCATAGCAATGCCAGCGGCTTCGATAGTATCGGTGAAAGCATTCGCCGTAAACTGGATGCCTTGGTCGGTATTGAAGATTGCAAGGGTTGCCCCACATAATGCTTGATGCAAGGCGTCGAGACAGAACTGACCCGCTAAACTATTGGATAACTCCCAAGTGATGACGTAACGACTATACCAGTCGAGTATCGCAACCCAATACATAAACCCTTTATTCATCGGGATATATGTAATGTCAGCCGACCAGACTTGATTGGAGGCTGTCACCTCATAGTCACGTAATAGGTATGGATAAATCCGATGCTCGCTGTTAATGGGTGAGAGCTTGGGTTTGGGATAAATTGCTTCTATGCCCATCAAACGCATGAGTCGCCTGATGCGTTTGCGATTCACACGGTAGCCAAGACGCTTCAGATGCGCTGTCATTCGGCGACTCCCATAGAAAGGTGTTTCCATATACTGCTCATCTATTTGCCGCATCAGATGCAGATTGTCTTCCGACTCTGCAGCGGGTGGGTAGTAGAGCGTTGACCGAGAGACCGCCAGCAACTGACACTGACGACGCATACTCAGTTTGGGGTGGTCAGGTTCAACGAGTGCCCGTCTCTGTTCAGCGGCTTGAGGCAGCTTTTTTTTTCAACCAATCGAGTTCCATATTCAACCGCCCCATTTGCTCATACAGATTCGACTCTCTGTCATTTTGCTCGCGTTGTTGCTTACTCAGACTGGAAGCGCAAATATCGCTCCCATGTTCAAGCAACTGTTTCTTCCACTGGCTGATTTGGCTTGGGTGCAACTGGTGGTCGCTTGCCAGTTGGTTGATACTCTTGTCTGACTTGATGGCTTTAAGTGCAATTTGAAACTTGAATTTGGCAGTATGCCGAATCCGCTTTGTTGACATATTTAATCCTCCATTTACGGGGGTGAGTTAGACCTAATTTCTTACTTAACTCCTGGACCGAATATAGGGGACCATTATAGTAAAGCGGTTGAGCCAGATAGGCACAAACCGCTTCTCTGATAAGCGAGACTTTCGCTTCAAACCAACTGACGCCGGTCGAGAAACAGTCCCGCTCAAGTCGTAGAAACGCTCGCAATGCCAGTCTAATATGATTGCGTTGCGCAACTCCCTTGCGAACCATGCACCTCTCAACACCGACAAATTGCTTGATGCCTCAATGAGATTCTTCAATCGTCCAAGACAGTTCGTCATACTTGAGTCGAAACAGTTCATTCATCAACAGGTCGCTCGTTGCCCAGTATTCATAGCCTTTATTATAACCTATTTTCTGTCCAAGTGCGTAACTCCTAATCTGCTAACCTTGCGAAGGTTCCAAACCTTCGCAAGGTTAAATTTCGAGATTATTGACTTTTGGCTTTGGCAAATTAACAAGAGTTCATCGGCAGATCCACCGGTGGCTCCGGTCCGAGATCGAGAGTCTTCGACTTGTTCCCCCGGGCCCCAATGCTTCAGGCGCAGACACTTTTGCTCCGTTAGGAGCAGCATGTTTGTAGAAACCCCTGCTACGTCAGTCTCCAAGCGCCGTAGGCGCGGCATGTTTTTTCATGGCGCCCCGATGGGACTTTCTGAACCATGAGCGCCGTGATTACTAGGTTCTGTTGACATTTCAAGGGAGCCATATAAGAGTGGCGACAAAGCTGAGAAATCCAAAATAACGGACAGCTAGCTTCTCAAACCGAGAGAAGATACGACGATACCATTTTATCTTGTTGATGAAACATTCAACCCGATGTCTCTCTTTGTATTAAGTGTTTGTCATACGTTCTTTGGTCAACACGATGACTTTTGGGCGGTATCACCGCAATCGCTCCATTCGCCTCAATAACAGCGATAAAAGCGTCCGAATCGTACCCCTTGTCTCCAATCACATATTCACTGTTATATCCGATTATCAACCCTTCCGCCTCAGTTATGTCATGTCTCTGACCGGGTGTCAGATGAATTCTTAGGGGATTGCCTAGTCCGTCAACTGTGATGTGAATTTTTGTACTGAAACCGCCCCGAGACCGACCTAATGCTTGGTTTTCAGTGCCACCCTTTTTTTTAAGGCGCCAGCTTTTTAAGGCGCCCGCCGCACACGGGTGAGCGCGGCAGATGGTACTGTCAACAATAAGCGACTCGATATCGGGGTCAGAGGCGAAGTGGGGGTGCATCTGTGTGAAGATACCTTTGTCGCACCATCGAGCAAACCGCTTGTAGCGGGTGTTCCATTTGCCATAGGTGTCTGGTAGAAGTCTCCATTGAGCGCCGCTACGAGTCACCCACAGAACTGCTTCGACGAAGCGGCGTGTAGCAGCTTCGTCGCCAACATAGATGGTGGGACAGCTAAGAAGAAACCGGTATATCTTATTCCATTGTTCATCAGGTAAGGTTATTGGCGTCATTCTTCTATTATGCCACAACCTTATACTCAAATGTCAACAGAACCTAGTAGGACCTGACCGTCATACACCGATGAAAGCGATTGAAAAACTGCTTCGATAGCGCGAGGATGTACCCCGTTCTCTACTTCCTCGATTAAATATACCTCCTGATGGTGCGGTAAGTACGCCAGCAGGGTGAGGGCTAGTAAACGTAGCGTGCCATCAGACACCAACCATGAAGGGATAGGATGTTCTAATTTTGAATAACATAACGTACAGCGAGATAGAGATGGCGGTCTTCTGGGCATTCAATGACATCAATCGTTTGCAGATCCGGCAATACGGTGCGGAGGTGTTCCAACCAGTCTTTGAAATCCTCCTCATGGTGGTTACGAAAATCCCTAACAACAAGTGGAAGATTTGAACCGTCCATGCGAAATGCGCGCGGGACGGAAGGACTCGAAGGGCGACGCATAGCAGTGCTGTTAAGTGCCAATACGTGGATACCCTCCATAAGTACATTCCGTACCCACAAGGCAACAGGAAAACGCTTTTCATCTTGGAACAAGTTAGTCAGTGCAGCTCTGCGGGGACCAATTCGGAGGGGACTGCTCCACCTTCCAATTTCTGAATTGAAATAATCATTACCGCTCTCTGTCTTGCTGACGACCTTATGCCCCCCTTTCCGGGCACGCTTTGCCAACAAGCTTGCCGGTGGGATTGGTTCGTTAGGAAAAAGTGAGGGTTGCGGGTTAGTAAGTGACTGCTGCCTTGGACAGAGCCATAGAGTTTCGTTGGTAATTATTAATTTGTCGTTCCTCTGATTTTTTCCAATTGCAACCTCGTATCGCGCAATTCGATAACGACCGTTCCCTGCAGATTTGCGCAATTCGTCGGGAATCTCCAACTCAACTGCCAATTCAAACTGGTCCGCTATCTGATTGAAGATAAGTTCATCCACACTCCTAGCTCTTCCGACTGATTCAATCGGGTCTTCACGCGCAAGGATGGCATCATCGAGCCCTTTTGTGAGGAGATCGCGAATTAGCCCCACGACATCAAGAAAAGTACTTTTCCCCGATGCGTTCGGACCTACAAGTACGTGGAAATGTTGCAATGGCTGACTGACGTAGCGCAGGCAACGGTAGTTCAAGGCTTCAATGTGTCGAATCATCTTTGTTCGTCTCCTTATTAAATCCACAGATCGGCTGACATCGTACCACATTTCACGTTTGGCGCACTACTCCCTACATCTCCTCAAGCGTTTCAATGCCCAGCAAGGCTAAGGCTTTCTTGATAACAGCTGCTGAAGCGTTTATCAGTGCCAATCGAGCCTTTATCAATGGAGGACTCTCCGCAGAAAGTACAGAGTGCTTGTGGTAGAATTGATTAACAGTTTGCGCAACTATGAACAGATGATTACAGATACGAGCGGGGGAGAGATCCCTAGCGGCTTCTTCCAGCACTCCAGGGAATTGGATCAGCGCACGAATCAACTGCAATTCTTCCTCGTTTCCGAGCAGCGAAAAATCTGGCTCAACCGAGGCAAGGTCTTGGGTTTGCGCTTTTCGCAGGATGCTGGCACAGCGTGCGTAAGCATACTGGCAGTAGGGTCCGGTAAAGCCATCGAAGGAGATAGACTCTTTTGGGTCAAAGTTGATGGTGAGTTCAGGGCGGACGCGTAGCAGATAGAATTTAATTGCCGCAAGCCCGATGACGAAGGCACGTTTCTGGACCTCCTCATCCGACAGCCTGCCCTCCAAGTCGCGTTGCCGAATTTCATCTGCGGCAAGCTGGGCCATCTCCTCGATTAGGTCATCGGCATCAATCACTGTCCCCTCACGCGATTTCATTTTCCCCTCCGGAAGATTCACCATACCGTAAGAGAGGTGGTAACACCCGCGTGCCCATTCAAAATCGAGCATGTCAAGCAACTTGAACAAATACTGGAAATGGTAGTTCTGTTCAGAGCCAACAACATAAATAGAACGGTCAAGTTGGTGCTGTTCAAACTTCATTTGCGCTGTCCCCAGGTCCTGCGTGATGTAAACGCTGGTACCATCAGCCCGAAGCGCCGTCACCTTCTTTGGACTGCCGTCTTTCTCCGCGCCAAACGCATCGATCGGAAGATCTGCGACGATTGCACCATCTTCTGCCTTGACGAAAACGCCTTTTTCTAACCCCATCTGGATGATGTTCTTGCCAAGCTGATAGGTATCGGATTCGTAGTAGAAAACGTCGAACTCTAAACCCAACCGCTGATAGGTTTCGCCAAATCCATCATAAACCCAGTTGTTCATCGTCTCCCAAAGTTTGAGCGTTTCCGTATCGCCGGCCTCCCATTTCCGAAGCATTTTCTGAATCTTTTGCTCCAGACTCGGATTTTCCTCTTCCTCTTGTGCATAACGGAGGTACCAATCTCCAACAAAATGATCGCCCTTTGTGCCAGTCGATTCCGGCGTTGCGCCATCCGCCCACTTCAACCAAGCGAGCATCGATTTGCAAATGTGAACCCCGCGGTCATTCACAAGGTTTGCCTTAATCATCGTATATCCCGCTGATTCAAGTAATTTTGACACCGCCATTCCGAGGACGCCGTTGCGAATATGTCCCAGATGTAGGGGTTTGTTCGTATTTGGAGACAGATACTCGACCATGAGACGTTGCCCCTGACCAATATCAACGTTTCCAAAACGCACTCCCTGTTGCACAATCTCCGCACACACGTCACCAAACAGGGCGCGGTTGTAGATCTTAAAATTCAAATATGGTCCAACAGCTTTCACTTCTTGCATCGATTCGCTCGGTTGAATTTCCGCCGCAACCGCCTGGGCAATCTTGGCAGGGCTTTGACGAAACTGCTTTGCCAACGGGAAACACTCAACTGCAAAGTCACCGAATTCAACCTTTGGCGGATAACCCAATCTGAGGACTTGGGGCTTTTGTCCGAAGACGCTTTGGCAGACTGATTCTACGATGGTTAAAATCTCGGTTTTAATGCTGGTGATTGACATCATCAACTCCTATTCCTCGCTTGAATCGGAAGGGAAAAGGCTGTTTTCGTCAAAATCGTAGTCCTCAAGTTCATCGTAGGCTTCATCATCTTCCTGATAATCGGCTATGACCTCTACATCAGAGACTTCGATTTGTGGCGCTTCTGCCCAAAGGCGCTCGAGGTTGTAGTATTCACGTTTCTCTTCTAGAAAAATATGTACGACAAAATCAACATAGTCTAACAGTATCCAGTCCGCGTTTCGATTTCCTTCGCGATGCCAGGGGCGCTCATTCCAGTTTTCTTTCAGTTCTTCTAAAACGGCATCAGATATACCTTCGACCTGCGTATCTGAGATACCGCTACAGATGACGAAGAAGTTTGTAAACGAGGCTAACTCCCTCAGATCGAGGATCACCGCATTGCGAGCTCGTCGGCTCAAGGCAGTGGCAGCGGCAGCGGCAGCGGCAGCTTGTACTATTTCTAGCGTGTTTTTTTCCACGTTGTTCCTCCTTATCATTTACAGGCATAGCTTAGAAGTAACTCCTTTTTAGGTTGAGACACCCGGCGCTTCTGATAATTTCTTTCGTGCAGATAGTAGATTTCGAGTGACGTAAGCCGTTTTTGACTCTTATGCGTCCGATTCCAACGCTGGCAAAGGTAACGCGCATAATCCTCTTTAAACCACAAAGATCTGAAGTGTCTCCGCCACCGATGGTTCTTGTGGATTGCAATCACAAGTTCTGGTTTTTCCCAACTCACTGTTCTATCCGGATTGAGAAGATTGACCTGGGTTCCATCTTGAAGTTCACCGACGATTACATGCCAACCATCTTTTCTTGATGGGCCTCTAAACAACCCCCACCACTGATCTAATCTCAGGGTATACCCAATCGACTGCATAACTTGGGGAAAGGGAAATGATGGATTGACCATCCTTAGATTCCAAAGCAGGACGTAGATGATAAAAAACGCAGCGAGCATATTCTTCCAAATCGCTCTCTCCTGAATAGGAAAAGAAACTTCCTGAACTGAAGTTTTGAATTTTTTTAAGAATTGGTCCCAAAACCAGCTCGGAACAAATAATAGCCAACTAGCTATACAGATGTAAGGAAACAGCCACAACTCCAGGGCAAGCCCCATACCTAAGTGAAAAATCATGAAACTAGCGATGACAAGGCAGCGCACTGGGCCTGAAAAAAACGGTGAGAAAGCAAGCAGTGGTCCAAATGCTTCGAGTCCCATCGTGGCATAGGTAAGAAACTTCAACAACAGCGGATGGAATTCGAGCAATAACTTTCCGAAGTTTGTAACGTATCGGTCAAGCATAAGCGCATAATAAACACTGGTGCCTCTGATTAACCAGTTCTTGGGTGATTTTAATGCGACCGAAAACCAATACACGAAACATATTTGCAGTAAGGCGGCGACTGTACCTCCAGAGAACACGAGGTTGGATTCATGGAATTGATGGGGCTTCCTTAAATGGTCGATTGAGTAACGCGCCCCAAGCGGTAAAAACATGCTCCAAAAGAGCAATAGACATAGCAGATAATCGCCGCCCTGCATCACTAGCCAATTTCGAGAATTCAAGGAAATTGTCAGGAACCAGACAACGGGCGTCACAAAACGTGTGTGGTATCCTAAAAGCATTGTTGCCGCGAATAGACCCGCGATGATGAATAAAACGGTCTGATACTCTATCGAACCGTTAAGCAGATGCACAGACACGCGCCACTTTGGGGATTCCTCAATTACAGTGGCTATGGACAGCACACCACGATCTGTATAGTGAGCTTCTAAGTCAGAAAAACGCGCAATCAAATCTACAATGATGATGAGCGCAATACTGATACGAAAAATGGCTAATGAACGTAGATCGATTCCAAATAATTCTTGTGCTTTTAACGTCCAGTGATGAATTCTGGATTGATTACAGGGCATGTTCAACTTTTCGCAGATTTGAACCGATAAAGCTACTAGGTTCTGTTGACATTTCAAGGGAGCCATATAAGAGTGGCGACAAAGCTGAGAAATCCAAAATAACGGATAGATAACTTCTCGAACCGAGAGAAGATACGACGATACCATTTTGTCTTGTTGATGAAACATTCAACCCGATGTCTCTCTTTGTATAAGCGTTTGTCATACGTTCTTTGGTCAACACGATGACTTTTGGGCGGTATCACCGCAATCGCTCCATTCGCCTCAATAACCGCGATAAAAGCGTCCGAATCGTACTCCTTGTCTCCAATCACATATTCACTGTTATATCCGATTATCAACCCTTCCGCCTCAGCTATGTCATGTCTCTGACCGGGGGTCAGATGAATTCTTAGGGGATTGCCTAGTCCGTCAACTGTGATGTGATTTTTTGTGCTGAAACTGCCCCGAGACCGACCTAATGCTTGGTTTTCAGTGCTACCCTTTTTTTTAAGGCGCCAGCTTTTTAAGGCGCCCGCCGCACACGGGTGAGCGCGGCAGATGGTACTGTCCACAATAAGCGACTCGATATCGGGGTCAGAGGCGAAGTGGTGGTGCATCTGTGTGAAGATACCTTTGTCGCACCATCGAGCAAACCGCTTGTAGCGGGTGTTCGATTTGCCATAGGTGTCTGGTAGAAGTCTCCATTGAGCCCCGCTACGAGTCACCCACAGGACGGCTTCGACGAAGCGGCGTGTAGCAGCTTCGTCGCCAACATAGATGGTGGGACAGCTAAGAAGAAACCGGTATATCTTATTCCATTGTTCATCAGGTAAGGTTATTGGCGTCATTCTTCTATTATGCCACAACCTTATACTCAAATGTCAACAGAACCTAGTCTGTCAACTTTAGAATTGATGGATGGGACAGCGAGGCTCCCGCGTGAATCCAACTCAACTGAACCACCCATCCATCAAATTGAACTTGACAAAACGCTACTTTGATTCGCCGATTTCTTGGAGCGCGCCGTTATAGGCATCGATTGTGTTTGGGTGAATGAGGGCGCTTTTGGCGAGGAGGTGTTCAATTTTATAACGGCTGACCTCAAACACCGCCCGATTCAGGTCATGATAGGCAAGCTTACGTACCGGATCTGCCTCCTCATAAGGGCGCTTCGGTTCAGCAAAATCGGCGACATACAAGATCTTATCGATGCACGTCATCCGGCTGCGCCCGGTTGTGTGGGTTCGGATGGCGCTGAGAATCTCGGGATCATCAACGGCAAAGCGCAAAACTGCGAGCGTAGATCCGATGATTGCGTGCAAAAGCGATGGGTTGAGGCGCTCGATTGCATCAAGTTGAATCCCATAATTTACCGCCGCTTCATACAATTCTGAATTGCTCATCCACTTCGCACAGTCATGTAAAAGGGCAGCGAGGTTCACTTTCTGCAAATCTGCTCCATATTTTTTCGCTAGGTCGATTGCCATATTCCGAACAGATAGGACGTGCGCACACCGCTTGGGCGTTAGCTTAGATTTGACATACTTTTCGATCTCAACCGCTTTCGGTTGTGCAAGGGGATCTACTTTTTCGATGTCGTTGTTATTCGTCTTCATTGATAATTTCGTCAACCTCTCCCACATCAAGCAGGAACTGCGCAAGCGCTTCTTCCTCCTTATCGACCATCGTGTCCGCATTAGGCAGCGGTGTACTAATTCTGTACTCTTCATTGAGCCACCTTCCGAGATCAATCGCTTTACATTGAGAACTACAGAAGGGAAAATTTGGCGGGAGTTTTTCACCGGGTTTATAATCAAATTCGTAAATTGTTCCACAGACACTACATCTGTGTTTCATGTGAAATCACCTTCCCTATGCGTGATGCGTGAATGAACGCTGCCCCCCCCCTTGGTCAAAGTTACCTGTATAGTTGACGGCGTTCAATATATTCCAGAACAGGTTGCGGGACAAGATATTGAATGGAACGTCCGGATCGGATGTGTTCACGAATCTCAGTTGCGGAAATGTCAACTCCCGTGATTGAAAAGTATTCGACGCGATTACGGAGATCGGGAGGTACTTTGTCAAGACAATAGTTCGGCCGAGTGGTTGCGATGAAACGACAGATATCCAAAATCTCATCAAAACCCTTCCAGATCTTGAAGTCGATTAACGAATCCGCCCCGATAATAAACGCAAGTTCACATCCTTCCCCGTAAAAGGCTTGTAGCTCCTTGATAGTCTGAATGGCGTAAGAAGGACCCACCCGATCCAACTCAATCCGCGACACCTCGAAATAGGGATTATCCGACGTTGCGAGGAGCGTCATCTGATAGCGGTGTTCCGGATCGATGATGTCCCGTCGATCTTTATGGGGCGGACGGGCGGAAGGGATAAAGAGAATCTTATCATAACCTAAACCGTCACGCACCTCCTCCGCGCTCAACAGGTGAGCGTAGTGGATGGGGTTGAAAGTTCCGCCCATGATGGCAATTTTCACAATTTAATCCTTGATCAATCCTAGTTCTCGACCAATCTGTTCATTTCTGCTTCGATTATCGATTTGTTCTTGTAATAATAATCTAGTGCCTCAATGACCGCTTCGACAGGAAGTTTGAAGTCTTCCGCTATTTCTTTGATACCGAGAGTATCTGTCCCAGAACCATATAGCCCCGCGGGTCTTCCAGCCGACCCAGCAGCCGTTTGGCCTCTGCCTTTTTGCCCGATTCGGCCAGACTCCACACAAACAAATAAGCTGTCTCCTGATCTTTGGGATGGCGCTTCAGATACTGATCGAAATAGTAAATCGTTACCTAATCCAGTAGAGACGGGCCAGGTGGCAATACACCCTCGCCTGGGTCGAATCTAGTGCCATTGCCTTCTGAAAATGGGGGACTGGCACCCCGTTAGTCATTTTTCAAATCCAGGTAGGCCAACCCCAGGTGTGTCTCCACCCACCCCGAATCGGCCTGAACGGACTTGCGAAATACTTTGACAGCATCGCCGCCCTTTTTATACAGCAGGTGAAGCTACCCGATCATGGTCAGCACCTGAGCAGGCTCGGGTAGCCGTCTGGCGATCTTTTCCAGATCTTTGACAGCCTGTTTCACATTGTCTTTGTGCAAAACCTTCAGCACCCAAGCGTAAATCGACTCGGCTCTGGCATTTCCCGAACCGACCTGAACACCGTATCTTTATGGGCACATCGAGAAGGAATCTGAAGTGATTGTGTTTCCGGGAGAACATATTGCTACGGTTTTCTACGGTCTGCGGCCACTATAAATCCCAAACAATCCGTATCTGTAGTGACAAGCTACTTCCATAAATCCAACATTGCGCATGTCTTCTAACTGGTTCTCCAAAATATCATAAAAATTCTCAGGTCTGACACGAGCTTCATCGGGAATATGTTCAAATGACTTATCAAGATTGACTTGATTTTCATGATTCTGTATCCATTCTCTCCAAAAATCATAATACCAATCTTCATAAATTTCCATTGCTGGTAGAACGACATCGACATTTACAAAATGCGAATCCGGTAACAGCATATTCCAGACTTTACCGAATACGGCCCGCCGCTGTGATGGCTCCAGGTGGTGTATTGCAAATGATGAAATGACAAAATCGAACCTCCCAAGATCTACAGCCTCATCAATTAGATCCTCAAAGCGCAACAGAACAAAACTTTCTATGCTATACTTAGAAAGCCTATTCTTGGCTGCTGCGAACATATCTTTTGAGCCATTAGCTGCCACAACTCGTATTCCAGAGTCCAAGCGACATAGTTGCTCAGTCACTATCCCATCTCCGCACCCAAGCTCAAGCACTCTCGTTTCTCTGTCTCCAGCTACAAACATCTTTCCGGAAGAAAGTGCTGGGAATTGTCTTGATACTCTTGTGTGTACTCCTTTTCATGCCACCTTGATTTTTCAAATTTTGCCATATTATCTCCTAAAAATCGAATCCTTCTCAGCATTGGATCACGCTGGTATTATCTAGTCGATATCCTGGGTGGGTACAGTCGATATCTGGTTCGCTTGGAGCACGTTTTGGCAACACACGGGAATCTGTTAAGGTGGCCTGTTGAAGGCCGAAACCCAGTTGCATTTTTTGCAGGCACCCCTTACATTATGCGCTGAACAGCCGCCGTGTCATTCGGAGCCTCTCATGCGCGTCATCATTTCATTCCTCATCCTGCTGGCGCTCCTATCGGCCCAGGATCGTCCGGTCGTCGCGGTCTTGCCCTTTGAAGAAGCCAATACCGATTGGCTCTCGCAGGGCCTGGCCTGGAGTCTATCGGACAAGCTTCGCTGCGTATCGGCTCTGAAAATAGCCGATACCGACCTGATTCTTCTGTTCGCATCGTCCCAACCAAGTTCCAGACGATTATATTCCGCCCATTGATCCCAAGTTGTTTCGCTTTTTATAGGGCTTTGGCCCAGATAGCGATAATGATTTTCCGCCTCGCTCAGACTTTTGCCTCGATCCTATGCCTCAAATAAGTCTTGGGAAAGTTCTTGTGCCAATTGCGGAATGGCATCCCTTTTGATCTGATATGTTCCGTTTAGGCGATAAAGCTCCATTTCAAGCATGTAACAAAGTTGTTGTGGTGTTTCATATTTAATCGACATTTGTTTCCTCCTCTCCTCTGTCCGTAAAATTAAAATGAACACCGTTCCTTCGACTATTGTAGCAATTGAATTATACTTGCCAGAGCCTCGCATGTCAACGGGAATTCTGACACGTGAAATTCGCTATTGACAGATCGCGGGAGTTCAGTGATAATTAGTATGCTAAGACTTCACTCAACAACCGAACTATTTCAGTGATGAAGGAGGAAACAATGAAACATTTTGGTTTGACAATCAACCTGAAAGATGATCCACAAATCATCGAACAGTACAAAGTGTATCACAGCAACGTCTGGCCTGAGGTATTAGACAGCCTGCGGACCATCGGCATCACGAAGATGAACATTTACCTAATCGGTTGCCGCCTGTTCATGGCGATGGAGGCGATCGATGACTTCGAGGTTGAGCAGGATTTTCCGCGTTACCTCGAACAGCACCCGCGCTGCCGTGAGTGGGATGAACTGATGCGAACGTATCAGGATCCGGTACCTGAAAGAAAGCCAGAGGAATGGTGGGCATTGATGGAGCCGGTCTTTGAGCTCTGATTGCAGGAGGCCAAAGCGGATCTGTCGATTGTGGCTTGACAGACAAGATCGCAACTTGATATACTGATACGAATCGATCATAAACAACCTACCATATTAACTTGACAATGGTATCCATTGTCAGCAAGCCGTGTAAATACACAAATGCATACTGACTGGTATCCCACGTCTGGGTAGTAAAACAATAGCGAAAACGCTGCCAGACGCGACGGAGGCTTTCGGCTAAGTCAGCAACAGCTTCGGTTGGCAAACCCCAACGGTTTATATCCGACAGATCATCCTTTTTGGCTGACTCGGTTTTTCTGATCTTCTGTATTAGTGAGCACGATGGTTTACACTTTTTTTCACCGCCGAGGTACAGAGAACACAGAGGGCGCCCCGAGTCAAGATGGGCAATTCGTCCGCCTCTGTTCTCGTTTCCCTCGTTTTTTTCAACTGTAAACCATCACCTTGACCAATACAGTTTTTCTGGTCTTCTTTCTCATTATCCTACCCTCTAAAAGTTGATGTCAAATGTCGGTAGGATAATCTAATGATTCACACAAAGTCGAGTCTGAAGCACTCTTGACGTTTAATTTAACATTGTCAAGTTAATAGCCGAAATTCCGACAGCTGAGGAGATAAATTATTCCAAGACCCAGCAAAGAATTAACGCTCCACATGTATCATAAAATGATGGAGATTCGGCAGTTTGAAGAAGTCGCCGGTGGCCTCTACTAGGTTCTGTTGACATTTGAGTATAAGGTTGTGGCATAATAGAAGAATGACGCCAATAACCTTACCCGATGACCAATGGAAAAAGATATACTCGTTTCTTCTAACTTGTCCCAACATCTATGTTGGCAACGAAGCGACAACACGCCGCTTTATCGAAACTGTTCTCTGGGCGACCCGTAGCGGTGCTCAATGGAGACTTCTGCCAGACACCTATGGTAAATCGAACACCCTCTATAAGCGTTTTGCACGGTGGTGCGACAAAGGGGGCTTCACACAGATGCACCACCACTTTGCCTCTGACCCCGATATCGAGTCGCTTATTGTGGACAGTACAATCATTCGAGCGCACCCGTCTGCGGCGGGTGCCGAAAAAAAAAGGGTGGCACTGAAAACTAAGCGTTAGGTCGCTCTCGCGGGGGATTCAGTACAAAAATTCACATCACAGTTGACGGCCTGGGTAATCCCCTAAGAATACATCTGACGCCCGGTCAAAGAAACGACATAGCGGAAGCAGAAGGGTTGATACTTGGATATAAAAGCAAGTATGTGATTGGAGACAAGGGATTATGACTCCGACAATTTTATCGCTGTTATTGAGGCGAATGGAGCGATTGCGGTGATACCGCCCAAAAGTCATCGTGTGGATCAAAGAGATTACGACAAACATCTGTACAAAGAGAGACATCGGGTTGAATGTTTCATTAACAAGATAAAATGGTATCGCCGCATCTTCTCTCGGTTCGAGAAGTTATCTATCCGTTATTTTGGATTTCTCAGCTTTGTCTCCACTCTTATATGAGGGGTGTGCATAGTAGTTCATTGGAAAACAGCCGCCATATGAGAGATATTGCGAGCAGGTAACTTCCATATGGCATTGGCAATCATAGCCACTTGCACTGATAACACCCCGATAGCTAAACAACAGCGTACATTGAAAAACCCCTTGACCGGTAACTGCTTCTGTTGAGGAGTGGTGCCTATCACTTTAGCAATCAAGTCAAACAACGGTTCAACCGAACTGCGACGTTTGCTTAAACAGAGACGCTGCTTGGGTTGGTTGATAAATCGATGATACGCCTTGGCAAACCGTCCCTTTGTCCATCTAAGTGCCGGGGTAATCAAAGCGACTTGTGCCTTCGCCCAACGACGGATACGGTCTGCTTGGGTATAGGCATCATCGGCAGTGAGTGTCTGCGGTGAAAGTTGTGTCAGAATCTCAGACGCTTTAGCATCTATCGCCCAACTTTCGGAGACCGACGCACGGTGCACAGTTATCAGTGTTGGGAACGCACCTTGTGTGCAGATAATGTGAAGTCCGTAGCCATAGACCCAGCCATGATAACCACTCTTGCTCCACGTGGCATCGGTGTCGAGGTTGCGTAGATGTTTAGGTACTTTTCCTGCTTTGCGGTCAGTTTGATGCCAGACGGGTCCTCGTGCCTTAAATAAACTTTTGTCGGCTACCAGATGAGCCAAGTTGAATTGTTGGGACAAGTCAGTGGCATACTGACCGATAAACAATACAAATGCCTCTATCACTTCATATAATGCCTTATAGCGACGTGCAATCGTGGTTCGATGAGGGGGCTGTTGCCACCCCAGCATTTGTAACACTTCTGGGTGATTGATTAGCCACCGCCATTGCGTTTTGAAGCCATAGATGCCGTGAAACTGCATCAACATGAAGAAAATGATAAACGAGGTGGTTGAATATGTCAATGGTTTTGCGTGTGTGACACCTGGTTTGTCAATACGGTGTTGCATAAACTGCTCAAAGAGTTGCATAATAAGAGTGACATAATCAGCCAACATTGGTCTTTGTACCATATTGGGGCTCCTTTTGCTATGATAACAATAGGAAACCCTTTTGGCTTGATTATGTCAACTATATTTATGCACACCCCTCACTCTTATATGGCTCCCTTGAAATGTCAACAGAACCTAAAGAGGGCAGTTACCGGGATTCCTCATAGGGATCAACTTAACAGATCTAGCACACCTCTACGCCCGCTGATGAATCAGCGGGCACGGTTCTTAAGCGCGGTGACTTCATCACCGCGCTTAACTTGATCCGTATGGGGGGCTGAAAATCCACTTCCACGATCGCGAGGGAAGACGCCAGTTTCGCGTCAAACCTTGGATCGGTTGCTTCGATCGCTTGATCGTGGATCCACAACGTTGTAATCCCAATCTTTCGATTGTGAACAACGTCGGGACTGTTAGTTTAGACTGTTCACTTGGACGATTACCGACAAAGGAAGAAGTGAAGGAATAATGAAAAAAACAGTCGATTTCATTCAATCGATGAAACAAAATGCACAAAAAATCACGATGCTAACGGCGTATGACTACCCGACAGCCCGTATCTTAAATGATGCCGACATCGATATCATCCTTGTTGGTGATTCCCTCGGCATGGTGGTTTTGGGGTATGAAGACACCCGATCCGTCACGATGGCGGATATGCTCCACCACACCCGAATCGTTGCACGAGCCAACACCGAATGCCTGCTCGTCGCAGACCTGCCCTACCGAGCTTACGAAACCCCAGAACAAGGGGTTGAAAACGCACGCTTGCTACGCGACGCAGGCGCCGATGCGGTAAAGCCGGAAGGTCACAAACCGGGGATCGTGGAAGCGATCATTGACAATGGCATCCCGGTGATAGGGCATGTCGGGCTACTCCCGCAGACGAGTGATCGATTTCGGGTGCATGGACGCAAGCGAATCGAAGCAAAACAGATTGCCGTTGATGCAAAGGCACTGGAAGAAACCGGTTGTTTCGCGGTCGTCCTCGAATCTGTGCCGGATGAGCTTGGCACGAAGATTACACAAGCATTGCGCATCCCGACAATCGGAATTGGGGCTGGTCCTGACTGTGACGGGCAGGTGCTGGTTATTCATGATCTACTGGGTCTTTTTGACCGTTTCACACCGACATTTGTGAAGCAGTATGCAAACTTGCGGAAAGAGATCCACCGTGCTGTGACACACTATAAGCTCGAAGTTCAGCAGAGGCTCTTCCCCGATGAAGATCATTCATACCATTGAGTAAGGAGAAGGCCATGTTCAAAATTGGTGTTATCGGTGATGAGGTTTCACAAGACTTTCAGACAGTGATCAACGTTGCAAAAGAACTCAGTCTCGACTCGATTGAGATTCGATCTGTCTGGGACAAGGCACCGCAGGAGTTAACGGATGGAGATATTGATGAAATGAAGCGTATCCTGGACGGGACGGACCTTCAGATCATTGGAATTGCCTCGCCGTTCTTCAAGTGTGACATTGATGACATGGAAGAACGTAAGGCGAATCTGGACATCCTGAAGCAGTGCATCAAGCTGGCGAAGGCGTTTGACGCAAACCTGATCCGGACCTTCGTCTTCTGGAAGACGGGTAATGTAGAGAAACGTTGGGACGAGCTTATCTCCGCCTATGACGAACCGGTACGGATGGCGAATGGGGAAGGAATCACCCTGGGGATGGAAAACGAATCCTCAACTTCACTTTCGACGGCTAAGTTGACAGAGCGATTTATCCACGAAATTGATTCGCCCAACGTCCGTGCCATCTGGGACCCGGCAAATGAAGCACATGCAGAAGGCGGAGAGACGCCCTACCCCGACGCCTACAATCGACTCAAGCCGCTGATGATTCATGCCCACCTGAAAGACGCGGGCAAAAATCCCGATACTGGTGAGATGGAATCGGTCCCGGCCGGTGAAGGCGTGATCGATTGGCAGGGACAGCTTCAAGCATTTATCAATGACGACTACGAGGGACACCTCTGCTTGGAGACGCATTGGCGTCCGGCGCTTAAAATTGACGCAGATCTGCTCAATAAGCCGGGGGGCGATGCATTTTCCGAAGCGGGGGAGGAAGCGTCTCGGATCTGTCTCCAGAACCTGTTTGGGATGATTGAGAAGCTAAACAAGTAAAACGTGATGCGTGAAACGTAAACTGTTAAGGGTTTACCTAACTTGACAACGTCATTAATGAAGCGGAATTTGAACGATTTTCTATTAATCGCATTGGGTTCTGTGTCGAGCCCGATGTGAGAATGGAAATTGATAACATTCGTGTCTACGTGGAATAGCAGGATTGGTGTGAAAACATGAAGAAAGCAAAGTAGGGTGTAAACAAAGAGAAAAAGGCAGAAGTTAGACTTGAAAATATCAATGCAATTTTCCTCAACTATATGTTATTCAATGGCTCCAACGACTTCTCCGCCGTTACTTTTCAGCCGACTCTCGGTGTTTGTTTATGGGGAAACTCCTGACAACGTTGTATTTATTACTCATTGGAATTCTCAACCCCGCGCTTTATGCAGCAGACAACGCCAATTCCGACAAAAGTCCGACGAACGACCTCCAACTTCCTGCCCTCTCCCTTCTGCAAAAAACCGAGGTCAGCCGATTCAAAGACTTGCCCGACCCTTTCGCCCTGAAGCATTGGCCCCTCGTCCACGAAAGCGAACAGATCACAATCAACGGGGCACGGCTCACTCGAAACCTGGATTATCTCACCGACTATCACACCGGAACGATTACCCTCCTGCACGACTATCCTCCCGAAGCCACTCTTCAAATTACCTACCAGACCTTGCCCTTCGCCATCAAAAAGGAATATAAAAGAGATCTGTTTCAACAAGTTCAGCCGCTGACTGAGGAACCCCCAGGTGAGGTCGAACTTGAACCCCGCGCTGACCTTACGCGCCAACAACCGGCAGAAATCCCTCCGCTACAAGTCACAGGAACGCAGACGTTTGGCGTTTCGGTCGGCAGCGGACGTTCTTTGTCACAAGAGCAAGCATTGCGAATCAGCGTTGATGGCAAGGTCTCGGAGAACGTAAGCGTTACCGCACTGCTCTCTGATCAAGATCTGCCACTCCAACCCGAAGGCACGACCGAAAATATCCAAGAGATTGATCAGAAGCTCATCCGCATTACCAGCCCAAATGTCACAGCAATGCTGGGCGATTTTGAGGGCTCGCTCGGCAACGCCGATATATTTTTTAACCGCGCTTTAGAAGGTGTGCAGGTCGAGGGAAACTTCAAGTGGGGAAGATTTCATCTCATACCGAGCGCCATCCCAAAAGGTCAATCTGCCAGCAAGACAATCAGAGGTGAGGAGGGCCGCAGCGAATATCGGATTGATGTCGATGGAGAATTTGTCATCATCAAAGCGGGGACGGAAATTGTCTGGCTCAACGGTCAACGGATGCAGCGCGGGGCAAACAACGACTATGTGATTCGTGAGTACGGCGACCCGATCATTGAGTTCACGAGCAAACACCTGATTACCAGCAATGACATTATCCGCGTCGATTTTGAGTTTATTCCCGAAGAGCTCGCGTATCAGCGAAATCTGCAAGGCGTGAGCGGTCTGCTGAATCTGCCCGGTGGTCGTGCTACAATCGGCTTTGGTTATGCTGTTGAATCGGACTTGAATGATCCGGAAAATGCGTTTATCATTCTGGGTGAACAAGACCTTGAAGAACTCCAAAGAAATGAGTTGGATGCGGACGGCGATGGCAGACCGCTTATCGCCCCACAGCGACGTACCGTATGGGGCATCAACGGGCGTCTCGATCCCGCCGAGAGTCAAGGACCTCTGCGGTATGCCCCGACCGTAGAAGGACAGATCGCCTTCGGTGCGCTGGATGAGAACACTTTTTCTAATCTCGATGCCAAGGTGCTCAGTCGAGCGTGGAAACTCCTCGCCAATTCAGCGACTGAAAAACTCCTGTTGAACTTAGAACTCCGCGCCCTTGATGCGGAGTTCGTATCTGTCGGTGCATCAAGCACCAACCGCACACGCTTCCGCTATGAAGAACAGTATGCTGATGAACAATTCGATGATCTGTATTTATTGGGTGACGCGGGCCCGAGCCAAACCCCTGATGAGAAATCTGTAGATCTCGACTTACAGGCGAAGCCGTTCAATTGGCTAAGACTCGACTACGGTTTGGGGCGAACGGAGGAGCGTTTTAAGAAATCAGCAAATCAGCAAGGTCTCGACGGTTTCGATACGTTTGGCGACTCAACCGATTCGACTGGCATCACGTTTCACAGCTCTGTTCCGAGAGTCCGCGAAACGGAGTCCGCTACGCGAGACCAAGCTCTGCCCCGATCCATTGGGGTTTCACGTCTCAAGCCTGATGACATAACACTTCGTAACAATTTCAGATGGGGATTTGATTTCAATCCACGGGTGGGGTTAATAAAACGCTCATACCTGCCCCGTCTAAGGGGCGATTACCGAGGAAGCACCTCAAAAGTCAGGGGACAGGACCAATTCCGCAAAGAACGCAGGCAGGGAAGCCTCTCGCATCGCATCCGTCTCTTCAATCTGAATGCTTCCATCGAACAGTTGGAAGCGATTGATCTAGATCTCGACGATCGCGTGAATCTGAATCGGCAGCGAAACATTTCGACCGCTCGGATCGATGTTGTGGATTTGCAATGGGCATCAATCAACACACGATATGCTATTGAAGAAGCATTTGATAAGGAAGCCTTGCTCACCGTTGATGTCAAGACATTAGGCTTCTCGGATTGGCAGCCGGCGACAACAGCGAGGACCTGGACGGTGGGTCTCTTTTCACAACCGCGTAAGTGGGCAGACATTTCCACAAATATTTCTCGGCGGGTGTTCAAGGTGCAGCAGAGACTCGAATCAGATTCAACGACGCAGTTGGCGGATATTGAACTGCGGCTCACACCATTCAATCGTGCGTTGAACGGCCAAATCACTTATGAACTCGATAAAAAGCTGGCGACAGAGCGGCGAGAAATTTATACGAGTTTCAATCCGTTTACGGGTCAGGAAATCAAGCCGGGCGAGGGACATTATGTCAAAATCGATGACCTACATTACCAGGAAGATTTCGAGGACGGGAACTATATCAAATTCATCCAGAACGTTGATGACAAGCCTGTTTCTGCAATCGATGCCAAGCTGCAACTGCGTTTTCTGCCGCGCCGGCTCATTTCGCGTAGAAGGCGAACCCGCACATCAGCGACTCGGCGAATGGGCGTTGCGATGCAGATGGAGCCCCGGTCAGATCTGGGTAATCCCAACCTTCAATCGGTACGCGAGCAACTGCACGACAAAACTTCAAGCCGCGATTGGGTAGCGTGGCTTGCAAATGCGACTAGACGTGCTGATATTCTAGTGAATATCACAGAGGAGCAGGAAGAACCCGACCCTGCTTCCCTCTATCTGTTGCGCAACCTGCGAAACGAACGCACGATTTTCGGACGAATCAACCAGCGGTATCGACTCGACTTTTCCCCTTCGCCGCTATTGAACTTAGACCTCGGCTTTGACACCAATCGTCTCCTCAACAAGCGGATTAATAGCCGGGAGCGATGGCGACACAGCCAGGATTGGGAGGTCGCCTTAACACTGAACCCAACGTTGAAACTTTCATTCAAGGCAAAATGGGAACAGCGTCGGGAAGAGGAAAAGTTTACCGAACTCGATCCGGAGGGGAATACGTCAGAAGCTATCTCCGATCTGACGCAGTTTGAGCGCACAAACACGCTCGACTTCAACTACGAGCTAAGCAGCGTTTTACGGTTCGGTGTCGCCGGCAGCCACGAGTTCACTGCCGATCTGGAACGCATTGATGACGAACCAGAGGCCCGAACACAAACCTTCTCGCTTGAGAATCGACTGACCTACTCCTCTACTGGCAAAGGGCGAATCAACTTCACCTATCGACTCGGCTACGGCAATAGCGAAGGTGGCATTCCTTTCACACGATACAACTTCTACGAGGGGGTCAGCCATGAAGCCCGAGTAACGGCGGATTACAAAGTTCGGAGGGTGACAGATCTACTGCTGCGATTCAACTACCGATTGCTATCCACGAAACAGAAGAAGCCAGAGCACCGCCTGGGGATGGAAGTCGTGGCGGAGTTATGATTTTTTTGGTGTATTAATCTTTGGTGCTAGGTTCTGTTGACATTTGAGTATAAGGTTGTGGCATAATAGAAGAATGACGCCAATAACCTTACCTGATGAACAATGGAATAAGATATACCGGTTTCTTCTTAGCTGTCCCACCATCTATGTTGGCGACGAAGCTGCTACACGCCGCTTCGTCGAAGCCGTCCTGTGGGTGACTCGTAGCGGGGCTCAATGGAGACTTCTACCAGACACCTATGGCAAATCGAACACCCGCTACAAGCGGTTTGCTCGATGGTGCGACAAAGGTATCTTCACACAGATGCACCACCACTTCGCCTCTGACCCCGATATCGAGTCGCTTATTGTGGACAGTACAATCATTCGAGCGCACCCGTGTGCGGCGGGTGCCGAAAAAAAAAGGGTGGCACTGAAAACCAAGCGTTAGGTCGCTCTCGGGGCGGTTTCAGCACAAAAATTCACATCACCGTTGACGGCCTGGGTAATCCACTAAGAATACATCTGACCCCCGGTCAAAGAAACGACATAGCGGAAGCAGAAGCGTTGATACTTGGATATAAAAGCGAGTATGTGATTGGAGACAAGGGATATGACTCCGACAATTTTATCGCGGTTATTGAGGCGAATGGAGCGATTGCGGTGATATCGCCAAAAAGTCATCGTGTGGATCAAAGAGATTACGACAAACATCTGTACAAAGAGAGACATCGGGTTGAATGTTTCATTAACAAGATAAAATGGTATCGCCGCATCTTCTCTCGGTTCGAGAAGTTATCTATCCGTTATTTTGGATTTCTCAGCTTTGTCTCCACTCTTATATGGCTCCCTTGAAATGTCAACAGAACCTAGCACCATTAATTATTAGGCTTTCTCAGCATCGACTGGTGGCGGTGTAAACAGACCATGTAAATTTTCAACGTGTACAAGCAAAAAGCCCCAGCATCGGTACAACAGTTCGTATCCGTAACAGGGCTTTTTTGTGCCCCGTGCAATTCCTTTCATCTTGCGTAACGGCACGCAATCTGCTATACTTTCTTCGCAAAAGGCTTCGTAATTGTCAACTAAGAAAGGATGATCTTTATGAGCCAGATTCCGAAGTATGATATCGGCCAACTCATGCAAGAATGGCAGATCAATGGATTCGTTGTCTTTGAAGACCTCATACGATGGGAGACGATTGACCGGATTCGCGAGGCATGGATGCCAATTCGGGATCGCGACATCCAGCGGCAGGGAAAGGATCCGAGCCGAGGTTATCATCGTTATAACGTCCGGGTGCCATTCGAGCGACCGTTTGTCGATCCGGAGATCTTCGAGCACCTCGCCCTGGTCGAGTTTCTTGAACGGGTGCTGGGGCCGGACTACGTCTGGTCGCACTTTGACTCGAACATCCCACTGCCAGGAACAGACTATCAGAAATGGCATCGGGATGGCTATTCCAAAACAATCTCTCCAGGCGTTATGGCGCCGGCTTTCCAGGTAGGCGTCAAGTTCCCGCTGGTTGACACAAACGAAGAGAATGGGAGTATCGAAATCATTCCAGGGACGCACTACGTTCCCAACAGCGAAGACTTGCTCACTGATTTGGACGCTGTCTTTGGCGCTGGGGCCAACCGCCGTGGCCGGTATTATCCCATCCGGCTCAACCTCAAGAAAGGCTCGCTCTGGGTGCACGATGTACGCATCTGCCATCGCGGCACCCCCAATCGGTCAGATCACGCCCGTGACGAACTGTGTATGGCATGTTGTCGCCCCTGGGTTTTCAACCGGTGGCAGCATGAATACACCGAGAAACATTTCCCACGAGATCTCTGGGAAAGCCTGTCAGAACACGCCCGGCAAGTGCTGCGATGGTACCGCGTGAAAGATTAAGTATTGGCTGGTATGATGTGCTATTACACATGCGTGAGAAAATCTGTTCGATTTGGCTTATCGAGAAGACGATCCGCGATTTGAGTCCAGGGGTTCAAAAGTTCAATGAACCCATGAACGCTTGAACTTCTGTACTCTTGTAACACTAACTTGCAGTTCCGATGCGGGTTCTCAAAGGTTTAGTGATGGCGCACGTAAACCATCTTGGAAGGAGATAGATCAAATGCAACATAATGTTGTCAAAGAGAAAGTATTGAGGGGGGAGCCGGCAATCGGCGCAGCACTTGGCTTCCCCTCGCCGGAACTGGTCGAAATCTGCGGATTGCTAGGTTTCGAGTGGATCTTTATCGATGCCGAGCATGGGCCGATTGGCTGGGCGGAATGTCAGGCGATGTGCAGAGCCTGTGATGCGTTCGGCATGTCGTCCATTGTCCGTGTCCCCCAACTTGACCAGGCGCTGATTATGACGTATCTGCAGACGGGACCGCTTGGGGTCGCTGTGCCACATATCAACACGGCTGAAGAAGCCGAGGCGGTTGTCCATGCCGCCCGATACGCTCCTGAGGGACGGCGCGGCTGTGATTCGGGTGCCAGATCGTCAGCCTACAACCTCATTGAGTCGGAGACTGATTACTTTGCTCGCTCAAATCGGGAGCTCCTGGTGGCGATATGGGTTGAAGAAGTAGAGGCTATGAGGAACCTGGACGAAATCCTCCAGGTTCCGGGGGTTGACGCGATCAATGTTGCATCCGGTGACCTTGCCCTGTCAATGGGGCTTCCCGGGGGCTCGGATCACCCGGACGTTCAGGCAGTTGTGGCCGAAGCGCGACAGAAGGTGTTGGCTGCGGGAAAGGTCTTAATCGGCGAACCGTCCGATGCGGCCTCGGCGAAGCAAATGATAGCTGATGGCATTCTGCTCATTTCAAGTTACATGCAGGGGATGTGGATCAATGCCGCCCATGCTTACCTCAGCGAGTTGAAAGAAAAAGGGAACAGTTAATGTCGACACATAACATTTGAGGAGGGCTCAATGGCATCTTCTTTGCCCAACTATGACCTCGATCTGAAACTTGCTGAATTCAAGATCAACGGTTACAGTATCTTTGATGATTTGATGCCTGGTGAGAAGATCGATCGAATCCGCGAGGCTTTTATGCCGCTTTTGGAAACCGTCAGGGCGCGCAACGACCACACAGCGTCCGGCGACCGCCGCACAGGAGAAGGTCGCCTACAGTACGCCAATCGTTACACCGTGGAGGTGCCCTGGAAGCCGCTGTTCTCCGATCCGGAAATCTACGAGAATCCGGTTCTGCTTGAGTTTCTCGACCGGTATTGGGGCGCAAGCGACTATCTCATCACCGCGTATTCTTCAAACACGCCGTATCCCGGCAGCGAATATCAGCGATGGCATCGAGATACGCCGCTTATTGCCCCACAGGTCGGTCTGCAGGTTTTCCCGATTACTGCTATCAAGTTCCCACTGGTTAATACCTCTGAAGCAAATGGTAGCTTTGAAGTTTTGCCCAGCACCCAATACATCGCTGACCCTGAGTTGGAGACGCGCTATGATAAGATATTGGAGACAGGAGAATTCCTCACTAAGCACCGGCTCAACATGAAGAAAGGTACGTTTTGGCTTCAGGACATACGTACGGTGCATCGCGGAACGCCTAACCGCTCGGATTACCCAAGGCCAGAGTTGGTGATTGTTGTTAATCGCCCATGGCACACCCAGCGCAGGCATATCGAAATGACGCAGGTGGAATTCGACAAACTCTCTGAGCGAGGCAAGCAGATGCTCGCCAGGTGCCGGATACTTGGATAAAGGCGAGATTTTTGGATCGACACGAAACCCAATTCCTCCACACATATGAATGTGGCGGCTTCCTCGGAAAAGAACGTGAGCGTTGAGATGATGAAACTATCACTATCAGGCAGGATCGCAGAAGAAGAACATATCAAAGATGGGACCGCCATCAGCTTTGCGGATCTAGCCCAACTGGCAAGCGAGATTGGGTTTCAGGCACTCTGTATTAGACCCTCTCAGGTGACAGTGGAAACGCCGGACGAGGAAATCCGGTGTCTGCGACAGATCTTGGACACCTATGGCCTTCAGTCCTCGATGGTTTGTCTGCATACCGCTATCGCTGCCAACATGTCGGAGGCAGGCCAGTCCCTCCGGGATTTTGGCCGAGATATAGACGTGGCGGAGATGCTGGGTTCTAGGTTAATCCGGATCACTATCAAGACCGAAGCAGATGTGAGCTGGGCGCAGCGGGCAGCCGATCAGGCTCAGGAACGCGGGATGCGCCTAGTGCATCTGACCCACACCAACAGCCCGTTTGAAACTATCGAGCAGTGCCTGGAGATGACAGCGCGCATCAACCGGCCCAACTTTGGCCTCACCGTCGAGCCTGCTAACCTGCTCTTGTGCCGCTAGGACTACGGGCCAGCAGCCCTACAGCGGCTTGGTCCTCACATATTCAACGTTTACGTACAGAACCTGCGCCTGGATGAGAAAGGAAGCAAGAGCATTCAAACCAATCGAGGAATCGTCCACTACGAACGCCTCATTGTGGGAGAGGGGGCGGGAATCGATTTCGAGAGCTTCTTCCAGGGACTGAAGTCCATCAATTATGAGGGGTTCGTGACGAACCACCAACCCTCTAATGAGGAGATGAGTACACGAGAACTTGCTCAATACGTCTTCGACCATCTTACGAGATTTCTGCATTGACACGACCAAACAAAAAGGGTGAACTTCATCTGCACACTTAGAAGTTTGTGAGTAAAGACTATGAAACTAATAAATGGAGTTGAAGTCCTGACTACAGTAGAGGAATTAGTGAACCCTCTCTACGCGGCAGTACTGGTTATCGACATGCAAAAGGGAATCAATAACTATGACAGGGACAGTCTTGTGGCCCAGTCAATTCCTCGTATACAACGGCTGATTGCAGTAGCGCGCAAGAGAAGTATTTTGGTTTGTTACGCCGAGTTTATTCACAGTGACGCGAGAGGAACGCCCCTTGTAGATGGTCCCAATCTCTTTTGTCATCGCAATAAACAGAGCGTCGTCTCTTTGAAGGAAGATCAGCCCGAAGCACAGACGATAGATGAGCTTGCGCCGCAACATGGCGACTTGATTATTCGGAAAAATCGAGCAAGCGCATTTTCTTACACGTCGTTGGATGCCTATCTCAAAGCGCGCAACATCAAGAGCCTCATAATCACAGGCGTTTCAACTCGCGGCTGTGTGCTGATGACGGCAGTCGACACCCAAATGCATGGATACTACCCGGTTGTCCTGAGAGATTGTGTAGCCACAGGCTCAATGCAATGGCAGGAACTTGCACTGACATGGATGGAGAGCGAGATGGCTGTCATTACATCTGAAGAGGTTCTTTCAAACTGGAATAGTTCCTAGAAACCCTTTTGGGTGATGTCACGGATTTTGTGGGTTCAGCCGAACAATATGACGATATGACCGTTGTTGTAGCAAAGATAGAATATACCTTTCCACGAAATAAACCCGATCACTGGCTGTAGGTCGACACACGTTGATGGTCGGTAATGAAATCCCGACCTACAGAAGAAATTCTGTGGAATGGTATAGGAGTACGAGAACGGTTACGTCAGGAATTTTCTCATGCGTGTTATTGCTAATCACGATGTCCTGCGACAATTTGACTTGACGTTGCTAAATTGCAGGACATTGTCAATGAGTTAACGCTTGACAGATTCAATTTTGCGCAAGAATTTTTGTTGCAAGCACAAGCACAAAACTTGTCTACGATAAGCGGACAGAAAATCGCCATCTCGCGCAGTTACTACGCTATGTACCAAAGCGCACGTACCGTTATCTTTCACTATGGACGCGCTGATATTGAAGGACACGAAGAAATTGCCAAGCGATTGCCTTCTACCTTGCCCAATAGAGGGCATTGGGGCATCTGTTTCAATGAATGGCATGATCAACGCAATTAAGTGGATTATTCGCCTTATCCGAAGGGTAACCTTCACACCATTGCTCAACAAGCGCTTGTGGAAGCAGGGGATTTTCTTTCCCTTTGCGCTCAATTTTTACAAACAAGAGGTATTCCGCATGTTTAGAGGAATTGTTAAATTACCTAGTTACATCCGAATAGAGGTAGATGAATACGAACTCGAACAATTTGTCGCTCACCGTTACGAAGGACGTTTTGGTGAATCTCCACAAAAATTGAAGCCGCCCGGTACCCAGGCGTGATTGATATTGTTATTTACATCAAGGAAACCACTGATGAAAAGCAAAAGTTCGCAAACGAAATCAGCGAAAAATTATCTGACGATGGACTGAACAATATTGTCTTGGTGTGAAAACCGGAATAACCAAACCGGACGGATTGCGGATGGGATGAAAAAGTAGAGGCAACTATCAGAAATAATCGTTCAGATAACTGAGGGGTGCTCATAAGTCCCCTTATCGAAAGAGTGTAATCAGATGTGTTACATTTCTCAGGGGTCTTCCCCAAATAGAATTGACTAACATAGCCAGTTGCAGTAAAACCACCCCCAGCATCAAAAAGGTAGAGACATTCGCTTTTCGACTCACCGGCAATTGCTTATGATTGGTATGGGTCGATAGTAATTGGCTCAACAATCCAAAGATAGGTTCAATAGCAACCTTGCGCTTGTGTTGATAGGTCTGCAACTGCGCCGATTGATTCACCGCTTCAACATAACGCCGTGCCCGCTGACTCTTTGCGCCTCTGACGGGAGTGATTAGCAACAGTCCCTGGTTCGCCAAGTGTTGGGTACGTTTCAAGTCGGTATAGCCGGCATCAGCGACTAAATACCCGATGTTCTGTTCAAGCAGTGTGTCGAGTTGTCGGTCAAGGACGGCTTTTTCACTCACACACGCGGTGTCAATGGCACTCATACGAGGCAATCCCTCTATAGAGACGGTCAGATGAAGCCCATAGCCGTAAACCCAACCGTGATAGTGACTCTTTGACCAACTGGCGTCTGTGTCAATGGCACGGATGCCAGTTGGGATGCGATTGGCATTTCTATCCTTCTGATGCCAGACGCTTCCTTTTGCCTTAAACAGACTTTTGTCTTGGTAAACCACCTCTGGAGGTGAGTCAGGTATCAAAGTCATTCCCACATCACCGAGATACCCGATGAACGCCTCTAGCTGGTAAGCGAGTTGTTTGTAGCGTCGGCAAAGGGTTGCCCGAGACGGAACACATGCCAGTTTAAGACGACACAGCCACTGCGGGTGTAGCTTGAGCCATCTGTGTTGTGCCTTAAAGCGATGGAGGCCTTTGAGCGTTAAGATGGCAAAAAGGACAATCAAGCAGTCGTCTGTATACGATTTCGGACGTCCATGGCTCTCAGGTGGCGGTGCATGGCTGGAAGCGTTGAAATGGTCAAGTTGTTCAAACAAAAATGTGATATAATACGTACTGTCAGGATAACCCATGTTATAATCCTCTCTTTCTTGCACGTTAGATTAGATTATAACCGTTATCCTGACTCAAGTCTACTTATGAGCACCCCTCAGATAACTGAGGGGTGTGCATAGTAGTTCATTGGAAAACAGCCGCCATATGAGAGATATTGCGAGCAGGTAACTTCCATATGGCATTGGCAATCATAGCCACTTGCACTGATAACACCCCGATAGCTAAACAACAGCGTACATTGAAAAACCCCTTGACCGGTAACTGCTTCTGTTGAGGAGTGGTGCCTATCACTTTAGCAATCAAGTCAAACAACGGTTCAACCGAACTGCGACGTTTGCTTAAACAGAGACGCTGCTTGGGTTGGTTGATAAATCGATGATACGCCTTGGCAAACCGTCCCTTTGTCCATCTAAGTGCCGGGGTAATCAAAGCGACTTGTGCCTTCGCCCAACGACGGATACGGTCTGCTTGGGTATAGGCATCATCGGCAGTGAGTGTCTGCGGTGAAAGTTGTGTCAGAATCTCAGACGCTTTAGCATCTATCGCCCAACTTTCGGAGACCGACGCACGGTGCACAGTTATCAGTGTTGGGAACGCACCTTGTGTGCAGATAATGTGAAGTCCGTAGCCATAGACCCAGCCATGATAACCACTCTTGCTCCACGTGGCATCGGTGTCGAGGTTGCGTAGATGTTTAGGTACTTTTCCTGCTTTGCGGTCAGTTTGATGCCAGACGGGTCCTCGTGCCTTAAATAAACTTTTGTCGGCTACCAGATGAGCCAAGTTGAATTGTTGGGACAAGTCAGTGGCATACTGACCGATAAACAATACAAATGCCTCTATCACTTCATATAATGCCTTATAGCGACGTGCAATCGTGGTTCGATGAGGGGGCTGTTGCCACCCCAGCATTTGTAACACTTCTGGGTGATTGATTAGCCACCGCCATTGCGTTTTGAAGCCATAGATGCCGTGAAACTGCATCAACATGAAGAAAATGATAAACGAGGTGGTTGAATATGTCAATGGTTTTGCGTGTGTGACACCTGGTTTGTCAATACGGTGTTGCATAAACTGCTCAAAGAGTTGCATAATAAGAGTGACATAATCAGCCAACATTGGTCTTTGTACCATATTGGGGCTCCTTTTGCTATGATAACAATAGGAAACCCTTTTGGCTTGATTATGTCAACTATATTTATGCACACCCCTCAGATAAGTAGGGTCGGGTTAAAGAACGGGCAAGGGAAATTCTTGATGGCAAGAAATAGAACTTTACGTTTTATGTTTCACTGATTTATGCGTATAATCGTTGAGCTTTTCATCCGTTGGATCCATTTGATTGCTGGGATAGTATGGTTCAGTGGGATCTTCTTTTCCGCCATCATTGCAACCCCTATTTTGAGACGCAATTTATCCCTCGTTGAAAGCCTCCAGCATACATCGGCGATTCGGGATCGCCTCCGTGTCATTATCCGTGTTACAATTCATGTGCTGCTAATCACGGGGGCAATGAACTTCTTCATCGTGGGGCTGAATACGAAGATGACATTTTCGCGGGATTACACCGTGATTTTCGTCGTCAAAATGGGTCTTGTGGCTTTGATGGTGTTGTTTCACAGCCTGCACCTCTCAGTCTTTGGTCGGAAATTGGAAGAGGTAGTCACCGATCTGAACCCGACTGATTCTACTGTACCGCCATCAACTGCTAAACTTCAAAGACAAACACAGTTGTTCGCAATCCTAACGATTCTTTCAGGACTGGCTGTGTTTATCCTCGCTCTGGGTCTGAAAGGCGCTTGAGGTTATATCAGTCAAATTTAAGAAATGAACCATCATGTTCAAGGGTGAGAATGAAATTCAAACAGAAACGTGCTGCATGGCTCTGGGTGGCGCCCTCTTAATGTGCAGTGTTGTGCTCTCAATGAACGTTTGGGCGCAGGCGCCAAAACAAGCACAAATCACCTTTACATCCACTCGAGATGGGAACTGGGAAATTTACGTGATGGGCCCCGAGGGGAAGAATCCCCGCAACCTGACAAACCATTCTGCGCCGGATGGTAGGCCGGCGTGGTCTCCGGACAGTCAGCAGATTGTATTCTATTCTAGGCAGCACGGGAACTTTGACATCTACGTGATGGACGCCGACGGGAAAAACCGCAGCAACCTGACAAATCATCCCGCGATTGACTGGGATCCGGTTTGGTCTCCGGATGGTCGGCAGATTGCATTCTATTCCAAGCGACATAGGAACTCTGACATCTACGTGATGGACGCTGATGGGAAAAACCGCAGCAACCTGACAAACCATCCCTCGGTTGACGATATGCCGGCATGGTCACCGGATGGTCAGGAGATTGCTTTCATTTCCAGACGGGATGGGAACTTTGAAATCTACGTGATGAACGCGGATGGAAAAAACCCCCGCAGACTGACGAACCATCCTGCAGATGATTACGCGCCGGCATGGTCTCCAGATGGTCAGACGATTGCTTTTCATGCCCAACGGAGCCGGACAGCTGACATCTACGTGATGGATACGGCTGGGAAGAATCTCCGCAGACTGACAACTCACCCTGCACATGATTATTGTGCTGACTGGTTTAACCCGAAGTTACCCCGTCCTGTTTCTCCCTTGGGCAAATGCCCTTTTACGTGGGGGTGGCTCAAGCGGGTGCGATTAAATTTCCGATAACGTGGGTTCTGCAAAAAACCGATTTGGCGCCTCCATCACATCGTGTGTCATGTAATCCGTATCATGCATCACGTTTCACGCTTTAGGGAGCAACAATGGATATGAAAGTCCAGGCCGTCTCGTGGAATATCACGCGGCTATGTAATCTGAAATGTACGCACTGCTATCTTCCGGCCGGTTTTGTTGATACGAATGAATTTCCGGATGGATATTACCGCGATTCGGAATTGACTCACTCACAATGCTTTCGCGTGATTGACGAGATTGCCGAAATTAACCCTAATATCCTCCTGATTCTTACGGGTGGCGAACCGCTGTTGCGCCCGGACATTTTGGAAATCTCCAAATATGCGGCTCAAACCGGTTTCCTCGTTGTCATGGGGACAAACGGCGTGCTTCTGGATGATGAGACCGTTCAGAAGATGCTCGATCACGGCGTCAGCGGAGCCGGAATCAGTCTAGATTCTATTGATCCGGTCAATCACGACAAGTTCAGGGGGATGGAGGGGGCTTATGAAGCGACGATGAACGGCATCGAAGCCCTCAAACGCGCCAGCGTCGATTTTCTGGTGCAGACCTCTGTGACGCGCTGGAACTACGATGAGATTCCTCAGATCGTTGAGTTTGCCCATCAGTCAGGCGCGAAAGTCTTGAATCTCTATTTTTTGGTGAAGACCGGCCGGGGGAAAACGGTCATGGACATTACCCCCGCGCAGTATGAGCATATGCTCTCGATGCTATTTGAGTTGCAGGCAAAGTATCGTGGCAAAATGCTCGTTGCGGCAAAATGCGCCCCGCACTACAAACGGGTGATTTACGAGCAGCAGTCTGACTCCCCCTTCCTCCAAGCCTATCCAAGCGGCACCTGCCCATGTGGCATCTACTACTGTCGCATCACGCCCGAAGGCAATCTGACGCCATGTCCGTATATGCCGGTGACCGTCGGCAACCTAAAAGAGGAAAGCTTCGTCATACTCTGGAAAGAATCGAAAATCTTCCAAGATCTGCGAAATCGGAGGTTGTTGGAAGGCAAATGTGGCGCCTGTGAATTTCGTGATGTTTGCGGTGGTTGTCGTGCCCGCGCCTACGCACTCACGGGAAACTATCTCGCCGAAGATCCCTCCTGCGAATACCAACCGGGACAGTACGGAATTCAGAGCATTCGCTTTGAAAAGACAACCCCCTTTGCGGCTGAAATCGCCTTTGAGTTACGATGGACGGATGCAGCCAAAGAACGGCTAAAGCGCGTCCCCTCCTTTGCGCGGGGGATGGTGACCAAAAGCGTTGAAAAGTATGCCCGTGAGCATAGCTGCCATGAGATTACGCCGGAGATCATGAAGGCTGTGAAGGAGAGCTTTGATAAAACGGGAATTCCGTCCTTCAGCCCACGACGCTAGAAGAAGTTCAAGAGTTCAGGAGTTTATCAGTTCATTTGCACATTATGCTTTACACTTCACGCTTGAGGAGAAAAAGTCATGAGTACACAAAACAAGGTTGAAGAACGACTCTCTGCTGTCGAAGACCGACTGGATCGCCTGGAAGATCTGCTGATTGGCATCAGCCAGAAATTGGATTACAAACCCCAGCCAGCTCCCGTTGATGAAGAGAAGGCGGAAACACTCAAGGGGTGGGTGACCGATTATGTGTCAATGCGTTTACAACAGCTTGTGCCTGAAACGTGTGATCATCCCCCCACTGAAACGCAGGTGCTTGCATCCCGATTTGTCGGGGAAGGACCGTTTCTGGGCAACACGTCAATCCGTTGCACAGAAGAAGTAGTCCACCGCGTTAAACGTATTCCGATCCCATTTGTTCGGGATATGGTTGTCCAACGTGTCGCTGAAAACGCCCGTGATGCAAATGTAGATCTAGTCGATATAGAATTTTTTGAGAAAGCGGCGACCTTTTGACAGTGCAAAGCAACGGAGGAGTTCCCTCTGCCGCACTTCCATTGGGAGGATTTTTTGACGGCTCCGCTCTGAGCCGGTGTCAAATTCCCAACTTTAGGCTAGGGCTATTTAATTCTCCAACCAGCCCACAGAAAATCATGATCGAGATCCTTCGCAAAGCCTCAGGATGACTGAATTTGTCGCTCTGAACGAAGTGAAGAATCTCGAAAACTAAATGACCCTACTTTAGGCACTTTAGCTCACGTTAGGCACTTCAAACATGGAATGGGTACTTAATCTTTTCTCTGAATATCTTGAAAACGACTTCAAAAAACGATTGGGAAATCCCAAACCGACAGTTGATGAACTGTGGGAAGCGTTTAAGGTGTTTTTTCCAACCACCACTGCGAGGCTATTGGTACAAGAACCTGTCGGAAACACGGTTCGATTTAAGTCGCTTGTGTTCTATTATGCCGATGAAATGGGACCGTTGATCGAAGATCCGATGGGCTACATCAAGGAAAATTTCGGTGGCGGGAAATTCAAGATTAACTTCTATCAGGGCATGCAATTCATTGCAACGATTAACTTCAAACCAGAGGGATCCGAGATCTGGCGTGATTTGCCGGAACTGGATGAGTCACAAATATCTGTCGATTGAGTCGGGCAACGTATCGAAATTATGAGCTCTCAACAGAAATTTACAGAGTGCCCCAAATGTCATAGCAAGAACGTACAGGCGGTCGGTGAAGATGGGTGGTTCTGCCTCGATTGCGAGTGGGATAATCTGACCGCTGTCACCAAACCAATAGATTCGCTGATTTCCGCCTTGCGACACGGCGATCGGGAAGCACGGCGAGAAGCAGCGCAAGCATTGATCAATACTGGGGATTTTGATCGGCACCTCGCAACGCCGGATGATATTGAGCCCTTGTTTGAAGCCCTTGGCGATCCGGATGACGACATCCGCTATTTTGCGGCTGTTGCACTGGGAAAGCTTGGCGATGCATGTGCACTTACGAGGCTCAAACAAGTCGCACAAAGCGATCCTGCTGTGCTGGTACGTGAGGGCGCTAAGACCGCAATTGAACGGATTGAGGGATGATTCGATACATCCACGAAATTTTCTCAAGAAAGCCTCTGTGTTTTTGAACATAGAGAACACTTACGCCTTTTTGGAGTTGAAGACTAGGTTCTGTTGACATTTCAAGGGAGCCATATAAGAGTGGAGACAAAGCTGAGAAATCCAAAATAACGGACAGCTAGCTTCTCAAACCGAGAGAAGATACGACGATACCATTTTATCTTGTTGATGAAACATTCAACCCGATGTCTTTCTTTGTATAAGTGTTTGTCATACGTTCTTTGGTCAACACGATGACTTTTTGGCGGTATCACCGCAATCGCTCCATTCGCCTCAATAACCGCGATAAAAGCGTCCGAATCGTACCCCTTGTCTCCAATCACATATTCACTGTTATATCCGATTATCAACCCTTCCGCCTCAGTTATGTCATGTCTCTGACCGGGTGTCAGATGAATTCTTAGGGGATTGCCTAGTCCGTCAACGGTGATGTGATTTTTTGTACTGAAACCGCCCCGAGACCGACCTAATGCTTGGTTTTCAGTGCCACCCTTTTTTTTAAGGCGCCCGCCGCAGACGGGTGAGCGCGGCAGATGGTACTGTCCACAATAAGCGACTTGATATCGGGGTCAGAGGCGAAGTGGGGGTGCATCTGTGTGAAGATACCTTTGTCGCACCATCGAGCAAACCGCTTGTAGCGGGTGTTCGATTTGCCATAGGTGTCTGGTAGAAGTCTCCATTGAGCCCCGCTACGAGTCACCCACAGAACCGCTTCGACGAAGCGGCGTGTAGCAGCTTCGTTGCCAACATAGATGGTGAGACAGCTAAGAAGAAACCGGTATATCTTATTCCATTGTTCATCAGGTAAGGTTATTGGCGTCATTCTTCTATTATGCCACAACCTTATACTCAAATGTCAACAGAACCTAGTTCAAGCTACATCGCCGGTATCTTGTGGTTGATGAATACTTCCCCGCCGGCGCAACGTTAGTTGAAGGCTCCGTTGAAGACGGTTCGCACCATTACGAGTACGAGGTCGGCGATGGCGTTATCCGTTTTTATTATCCGCCGGGGAAGTACCTTCACGACTATCGTTATCAATTGGTGAGTTATGCGCCCGGCAATTACCGCGTGGCGCCCACTGTCATCCGTGACCCGATGTACCCCGGCGATATGCGAATTGGAAACAGGGCTTCGCTCACCGTGTTGGCGCCCGGTGAAAAATCCACCGACCTATACAAGATGAATGATGGGGAACGCTACGCGCTCGGGAAAGCATACTTTGACGATGGCAGGTATAGCGATGCCCTCTCACTACTTGAAGAATTCACGCGCACAACCCCGATTACAATGAGAAAGAGACTGCGCGGATGCTGCTGTGGATATATACCACGAAAGCACACTACAACGCCCGGAAAGTGGTCGAGGCTTTTGAGATCTTACGTGAGCGATACCCCGAACTCTATATCCCCTTCGACAAGATTCGTGTTGTTGGGACCGCCTATTGAGACATCGAGGAGTTTGAACGGGCTGCCCTTGTTTATCAGGCGACAATTGACGCTAGCTTCGCCAACGATTCCCATGTGAGTGCGGTCTTGCAAGACGAAGGGCAGTTCCTGCGTTCGATCGACTTCACGGAAAATCTGTGGTATGCGTATCCAGACACATCGCCGGTAATTTCCGCTTACTTTTCGCTCACGCAATCCCTCTACGCGAACAAGGACGCAGAGATGCAGCAGGTGCAGGTGTGGGAGGGTGAGGAAGGGGAATGGAAGAACGGAAGGATGGAAGGAAAGGAAAGAAGTGGGCATAAGGGACATGCAATATGTCTGACGAAGTGGGATATTCTCAAACGCACCGTAGCGATGCTGTCACAATTCCTGACGTTGTACCCGAGTCACCCGCTTGCCGATGATGCCGCGTTTTCGCTGGCGAATGCTTTGCTAGACCTTGAAGATTTCTCAAGGGTCGTACGCCTGTGTCAGTTGAACCAGGAACGGTATCCTGATAGCGATTTCCTAACCAGTTTTTAGTATGTCGAGGCGATTGGTTTGTTCTCAATGCAGCAGCATGACAAGGCGATTGCGGCAGCAACCGTTGTCACCGAAAGCGAGAACGAAGATCGAGATTTCGCTCGATATATTCTGGGACAGATCTATCACGCACAGGGAAAACCGCCCCAAGCCATTGAGTGGTACACCCGCGTCAAGTTGATCTACCCGGATGCGAACGAATCGATCGCCTACTTTGAAGAAAAGCGAATCTCACTGCCCGAAGTGACGATTAAGCGCCCAGATCAGACTGTGGCGATTTCACTTAAGTATCGGAATATCAAAACGGCGGTGCTTCAGGTGTATCACGTTGATCTGATGAAGCTGTATCTGCGCGAAAAAGACCTCAGCCGCGTCACCGAAGTTCATTTAGCAGGAATCAAGCCGGAGGTGAGCCAAACTGTGGCGCTTGGTGATGGGAAAGATTATATCAATAAAACCCGTGAGATTACCCTGTCGCTCAAGGAAGAAGGTGCATACCTCGTGATTTGTCGAGGGGATGACCTGTTTACGAGCGGCTTAATCCTGATTACGCCGCTGGAAATTGAGGTGCAGGAAGAGCGTGTGAGTGGTTGTGTGCGCGCTAACGTGCGGAACACCGTCACAGGGAATTATCAGTCGAAAGTCCACGTCAAAGTGGTTGGATCCACGGATGGGCGTTTTATCTCCGGCGAAACCGATCTTCGGGGCGTTTTTATCGCCGATGACGTCCGTGGAAAAGTCACCATCATCGCGCGTGACGCAGCCAACCGCTATGCGTTCTATTGCGGAGAACAATGGCTTGGGGCGGCGGAAGCGGCAAAGCAGGAGCAGCAGAATCGACCTATGCCCTCGCCGCGAGAGTCTATGGATTATCGCAGGCATCTAAACCGAAGAAACCGAGCCATCCAGTCATTACAAATTAAGACATATGATCAGATGCGTCGGAGCGCTGGAAGAGGTGTACAGGTCCAAAACGCGCTTGAATAGTGGGATGTGTACTATCACTAACCCCTTAAGAACCCGCATCGGAACTGGACAGTTAACGTCGTAAGAGTACAGAGCCTGCCCTGATCTATCGGGGAGTTCATGGGTTCATTGAACTTTTGAACCTTTGAACTCAAATCGCGGGTCGTTTTCTCAATGCGCTAAATGGAGCAGATTTTCTCACGCATTTAGTGATAGCACACCATTCCCCTTTGTACATCATCTATAATTTGAGTGATTTCTTCATAATTTTTGCAAGTCACTAACCTTTCTCGATATGGTTTAATGTTCGGTATGCCCTTAAAATAGTTTCGATAATGCTTTCTCATCTCTAAAATACCCAATCTCAACCCCTTCCATTTAATAGAGAGATCCAGATGTTTTCTTAAAACACTTACCCTTTCCTTTATGGAAGGGGGCGCCAGCAACCGTCTCGTCGAAAAGTAGTGTTTAATTTCTCTAAAGACCCACGGGTAACCGATAGCGGCTCGCCCAATCATAATCCCATCTACGCCGTATTCTTTCCGCATCGCCAGTGCTTTCTGTGGACTATCCACATCCCCATTCCCAAAAACAGGGATTTTCATGCGAGGATTATTTTTGATTTCACCAATCAGCGTCCAATCAGCATCGCCTTTATACATTTGCGCCCGGGTCCGTCCGTGAATCGTAATCGCTTGAATGCCAACATCCTGTAATTTTTCGGCGACTTCGACGATGTATTTTGTCTTTTCGTCCCAACCGAGTCGGGTTTTTACGGTCACGGGGGTGGTGGTGGATTTAGCCAGTTCTTCGGTCATTTTTACCATCTTCGGAACATCTAACAAGATTCCCGCCCCCGCCCCTTTGCATGCTACCTTTTTGACAGGGCAGCCGTAGTTGATGTCAATCAGGTCTGGATTGACCTGTTCAGCAATCTCAACAGCGTCTTTCATCGATTCAATATCACTTCCAAAAACCTGAATCCCTATCGGGCGTTCCGATTCAAAGATATCGAGCTTTGCGACACTCTTTTGGGCGTTTCTGATGAGTCCTTCGGAAGAGATGAACTCTGTATACATCAAGTCCACCTCATCTTCTTTGCAAACCGCACGAAAAGGTGGGTCGCTCACATCTTCCATCGGGGCTAACAACAGCGGGAAATCCCCTATCTCTATATCGCCAATCTTTACCATAGCCAAATCATCTCCAGTTGATCGCCGCAATGTCCACATCGGGTATGGGGTGGATGTCAAATTATAAAAGTAAAACAGACGTTTGTCAATCAAATCTGGAATATTGGCTTTTGGCGAGACTCAATGGGCATGCAAGGATGCATAACGCCTGAATGGGCATTTTCGCGCCGAACATGAGAACGGGTTCAAAATCGGGGATTGCCAACTCGACAGGAAAATTCTTCTAACCCTTTGTACACGATCGAGGTTTCAGCAGTTTAGTTACGGCTTCGCATGTTGCGGACTGTTTGTTTGCATTTGTGCCTCACACCTCAAGCGCCATTCCCCCCGCACTATAGACGAATATTACCCGCTCAAGGTCGCCTGCCAACCGGTTCATCGCTGCAACGAACGCGGTCTCCGCGCCTTCGTCGGGCGGCTCAAATCCCAAGAAGACTACAGCCGCGTCAGACGATGCGCGTCGAATTGCCTCCCCGACATCCGTGGATACAACCACGACCGGCATCGCCTCAATGCGGGATGTCTCAATCAGTTCGCTCAGGTGCCGGATTGTCTCCGCTTGTCCCGTTTCCAAAGGAATGACGCGAAGCAAGCGCATGAAGGTTCGGAGTTAGGCGATTTATCGCCGTCAAAACACGCAATGAATCGCGCTACTACTAGCCAACTGCGTAACTTACCTGCACAGCTTTACAAGGTCAAGTGGTTTTCACTGTACAGAATGTGGAGATTGACCGCAAGTGACGACGTCAACCAGGTCTGTGTTGTCCATCACGCCGGAGATTCGCTCGGCATTAACGCCCCAGCTATAGAGAGGAACATTGGTCGTTGTATGACCGCCGGTAGACCAGGAGACGGTCGGGAAATTGCCATGACCGTTGTTTTCAAGGACTTTCAATCCGCCGGTTTCGTGGTCGGCGGTGACGATAATGAGGGTGTCAGAACGTCCCTTTGCCCAATCAAACGCCACCTGCACGGTCTTGGAAAACTCGATCGTCTCGAAGACATTGCGCTGGATGTCGTTGGAGTGTCCTGCGTGATCGATCCGTCCGCCCTCGATCATCAGAAAGAAACCATTTGGATCTTTCGTCAATATGTCCAGGGCGGTTGTAGCCATTTCCGACAGGTGAGGTAACGCGCCGAGTCCATCGAATTCATAAGGCAGGTTCGTGTCGCCAAACTGTCCGGAGACCCTCGTGACTGTTTCTGTGTCCAAACTTAGCAAACTGTTCCGATCCGTCACGACAGTGTAGCCAGCCGCCTCCGCTGCCGTTTCCGACATCCCGTTGCCACCGCCGCCAAGTAGCACATTCGGGCAGGTCTGATTCAAGTAATCCCCGGCGATCTCAGCCAGATTGCCGCGCTGTGGTTCGTGGGCGCCGAAGGCGGCGGGTGTAGCGTGGGTGATAAAGGTCGTGGTGACCAGTCCCGTGCTTTTGCCTTGATCTTTAAAACCCTCCAGGAGCGTATACAATTCCCTCCCATCACCCGGCAGCGCCGTGCTGATGACCCCGTTGTTGACCTTGAAGCCGGTTGCCATGGCGGTCGCGGCAGCCGCCGAGTCAGTCGTGGAAGAATTGGCTGAGTACGTAGTCATCTCGGCTTGATAAGGAAACGCCTCAAATGAGAGTGTTCCTGCCTCGCCATGGATGTATATTCCGGCCGCCTTGACCTTCTCGAATCCCATTCCGTCGCCGATGCAGAAGATAACGTTTGTCGGCGATGTCGGCTTTTTGCGCATCGATTTTCCTTTCTATATTATCTTACGTATGGTTGCTTATATCCTTTTCAAACTCCAACCGTGTATATCGGATGAAGATACAACCGCTCAGCCGTGCGATGGAACCGTTGACCGCGAGACAGGCGATAACATGCCGCACACCAGGTTCCACGCTTTCGGAGACCTGCACGCGCTGAGGCGTATTGAAGCCCGATATCGCACCCCATCCCGATTCACCAAACGCAAGGTCGCACTCGCTTATTTTTTTAAAAGCTCCGCCATAATCTGTGGGTGGTACAGCCTGTCGGCGCGCAGGCGATCATACGCCTTGCAGTAAATCCATGTTTTCCGTTGCGGATCGCGAATATCGTATTTTTCGGGATAGCGGACTGGCAGTTTACCCTACGTTAACATCAGAGACAGCGGATAATCCTGCACGGTCAGCGGCAGACGAACTACCTCGCGATCGCGCGCCGACGGGTAAATCGCCATCATGATTTCGACAGCGTGACGTGTCTGCGTCCCTTTGCTGTGGTAGTCAGCATCCCCATCCAGCCACGCCTTCAAACCTCGTGCTTGAGCAGCGTAGGCAATGTGGAAATACCCCTCCAGCCCCACCGATTGGGCTGCAGATTCCGTGGGAATGACAAAAGTCTCTTGAAACGTACTCGCAGTCTCGAGGGTCCGCTGCGGCGACGAGATGAAAGCCTAGCACACTCTGATATGCCTGCGTGTGCCGCCGGGCGATGCTGCCACAACCGATGATGCCAACGCGATAACTTGTCACCACGTTATGAACCTCCTTTTCAGTTCGCTTATGAGCTATCCCTTCACTCCAGATTCTACATAAACTATTTTAGCAGAAATCAAAAATTCCCTCAACATTAAAATGTTAAATTCCGTGCCGGCTCTTGGTACGCTTCCAATTCGTACACTTTTCACGAGAAAAGCAGGTCGCTTCGATGTAGGGCTATTTAATTGAGGGGTGCTCATAAGTCCCCTTATCGAAAGAGTGTAATCAGATGTGTTACATTTCTCAGGGGTCTTCCCCAAATAGAATTGACTAACATAGCCAGTTGCAGTAAAACCACCCCCAGCATCAAAAAGGTAGAGACATTCGCTTTTCGACTCACCGGCAATTGCTTATGATTGGTATGGGTCGATAGTAATTGGCTCAACAATCCAAAGATAGGTTCAATAGCAACCTTGCGCTTGTGTTGATAGGTCTGCAACTGCGCCGATTGATTCACCGCTTCAACATAACGCCGTGCCCGCTGACTCTTTGCGCCTCTGACGGGAGTGATTAGCAACAGTCCCTGGTTCGCCAAGTGTTGGGTACGTTTCAAGTCGGTATAGCCGGCATCAGCGACTAAATACCCGATGTTCTGTTCAAGCAGTGTGTCGAGTTGTCGGTCAAGGACGGCTTTTTCACTCACACACGCGGTGTCAATGGCACTCATACGAGGCAATCCCTCTATAGAGACGGTCAGATGAAGCCCATAGCCGTAAACCCAACCGTGATAGTGACTCTTTGACCAACTAGCGTCTGTGTCAATGGCACGGATGCCAGTTGGGATGCGATTGGCATTTCTATCCTTCTGATGCCAGACGCTTCCTTTTGCCTTAAACAGACTTTTGTCTTGGTAAACCACCTCTGGAGGTGAGTCAGGTATCAAAGTCATTCCCACATCACCGAGATACCCGATGAACGCCTCTAGCTGGTAAGCGAGTTGTTTGTAGCGTCGGCAAAGGGTTGCCCGAGACGGAACACATGCCAGTTTAAGACGACACAGCCACTGCGGGTGTAGCTTGAGCCATCTGTGTTGTGCCTTAAAGCGATGGAGGCCTTTGAGCGTTAAGATGGCAAAAAGGACAATCAAGCAGTCGTCTGTATACGATTTCGGACGTCCATGGCTCTCAGGTGGCGGTGCATGGCTGGAAGCGTTGAAATGGTCAAGTTGTTCAAACAAAAATGTGATATAATACGTACTGTCAGGATAACCCATGTTATAATCCTCTCTTTCTTGCACGTTAGATTAGATTATAACCGTTATCCTGACTCAAGTCTATTTATGAGCCCCCCTCAGCTAACTGAGGGGGGCTCATAATTCTGTCGGAGGGAAATCCTTTTCCCCACCCTCTCGGTGCTGAAGCGACATCATCGCAGGCTGCATCTCCCACCGGAAGAATCGTGGCAAGGATGCCACATATTTATGCATACCCCTCGGTTAACTAACAGCATGTATTGGCTGCACGCAATCAACGGAATAATAAGACGCCCATGACAAGTAGCCCTGCATTAACATATCCATCAAATTGTCCTTGGGGTATGAATCTGTTTAATTTGCCCCCGAGGAATATCGCCGCCAAAACAAGTGGCAAGGAACTTCCGTAAAGCCTTAACACATAAGGTGTCCATAGGCCAGCTAATCCGTGACTCGCCAAAATTAGAAAACCAGTAAACACAAAGTAACTCTGTAATGTCGCCCGAAAACGCCCCGGAGACCAATTGCAAAGCGTACCGTAAATTGCAATAACCAGCCCGCTCGTATTGTAAGCCGCACCGACAACGCCAGCTAAAAACCCAAACAGATAGGCGAATCTAGCGTCACTCTTTACGATGCTTAGATTCATTATTTTGAAATAACGGTTTGCTAAATTGTAAAGGCTAAACAGAATTATCAGGATGCCAAGGAACCCCTTCATCAGTCCCTCAGGGACTTCCTTTAATAAGATGAGCCCCACAGGTATACCGAGAAATGACGATAGCACTAAACGCCAGGTTGCCTGCAGATCGACCACACCCCAATTTCTTAACAAAATGGTCACCGCGATAATTATCAAGACAGATGCGACCAATGGTGTAGCAGTCTTAAGGTCGATGCCCATCGTTAGCAGGGGCATGGCGATGAGCGCTTGGCCGAAACCAAGTGCGGAATGTATAAACGTGGAAACAAACAGGATGGTGAGTACCAAAAGATAAGTCGGAATCGAACCCATGAAATGACCATTCGCTTTTAGATTGGGCTGTGGAAATCCTAGTTGGGATACACGATGTGGCGTAAAACGGTTGTTTTGAATTAAGCTTAATCAGCAGGCTTGGATGCGCTTGATTTTACCGCGCTTTTATGCCAAAATAGAAATCGTATTACGTGTTTGCATCATTACTGTCACTAATACTACCTGACGCTCGTTATTGCCCATCTCCTTGCAGTATGAGATATACCAGGACAGGCTTTAAGGAGGTTCTTTCAATGGAGACACTTTCGAAAGAATTGTTTGATGAAATATCTAAAATCCCGTGTATCAACTCCCATTCACATATCACCCCTGAGAGGGATCGATTGGCGGAAGTCCCCGACGCCCTCGCTTTCTTCAACCACGCTTATCCCGCCTCCGATCTGGTCTCCGCGGGGATGTCCAGTGAGGAGATGAAAAAGGCTTTGACACCGGGACTTCCGCTTGCAGAACGTTGGAAAATCTTCGCGCCGTACTTTCGATGGACTCGATTGACCGGGTATTCGCAGTGCATCATTGAAGGGTTCCGAGATTTGCTTGGATTTCCGGACTTGACAGCCGAGACGGTTGCGACGATCTCCGAGGTGCTCCGTGAGCACAGCAAGCCGGGATTCTATCACGAGGTGCTGAAGCGACGATCGAATATTGAGATCACGGTGACGAACATGGAAGACCTCATCGAAGTGGATCGAGAACTATTCCTGCCTCTGCCCCGCCTGAACCGCTTTAGTATGCTCCAATCCGCCGCTCAAGTTCAGGCAATCGAGCGGGATTACGATGTCAGTATCACCAATCTTGATGCGCACGTCGAAGTCATTCGGCAGGTGTGTCGGGATTGGAAGGCGGCAACAGTCGCGGGGGTGAAGATGTCCCAATCCTACCATCGGCGTATGGACTTCACGCAGAGAAGGGAGGAAGACGCCGCAAAAGTCTTTGATGGGTTGATGCGAGGAGAGTATGCCGGATTGGATTCCGAAGAAGGCGTCCTCTTGGAAGACTACCTCGTCTTCGAGTGCTGTCGTGCCGCCGCCGCCGCCGATCTGACCATCCAGTTTCATCAAGGCATACAGGCTGGAAATTACGGAAGCATGGAGGGGTGTAGTCCCGCGCCGCTTACTGAACTGCTTCAGACGTTTCGAGAGGCGCGTTTTGACCTCTCTCACTCCGGCTATCCCTACCTTCGGGAAGGCGTTGTGCTCGGCAAGACGTTCAGCAACGTTTATCTAAATATGTCCTGGATTCACATTATCTCCCCAATCGGTTCACGGCTAGACCTCAAGGAGTGGCTCCGCATGGCGCCGTATAACAAAATCATCGCTTTCGGTGATGACCTCCAGCATGTGGAAGCGGTCTATGGACATCTTAAAATGGCGCATCAAAATTTCGCGATTGTGCTTGCCGAAACCATCCGAGAGGGATTGATTTCGGAATCCGTCGCGCTTGATGTCGCGCACGCAGCCTTCCACGGCAATCCGGCGAAGATCTATGGCGTAGGGGCGTAAAAATAGACAGCCTATCGTTTTGATATTGATTTGCCCTTAAATTTCTTCTGTTTATGCCCGTGCTCGGTATACAATCAGAATCCGCGCCTTTTGCCCACAACGTTTCGCAGTTCTTCGCCTTTGAGGTAGCGCCGCAAGTTCTCGCAGAAGAATTCAAAAGTCTTGCGGGGGCGGTGTTGGGAAGCGCCAGCGCGGTGAGGGGTGATAATCAGGTTGGGAGCATCCCAGAGCAGACTATCTGGCGGCACCGGTTCTACTTCGGTCACGTCCAATCCGGTGCCAGCGATTTCACCGTTCTTCAGCGCATCGATTAAAGCCGATTCGTCAATGATGCCGCCTCGCGTGACGTTGACTAGGTAGGCGGTCTTTTTCATAATGGCGAATTCTTCCCGGCCAATCAGATGATAGGTCTCCCGAGTCTTGGGGCAAGCAATCATGACGGCATCGGAACGCCTGAGCAGGTCATGCAGGTTTTCCCGCGTCGAGGGTTTGAGTTCGGCAACATCATCCGGTTTGTTCTAGCGCACCGGATCGAGCGCCAAGATGATCATGTCGTAACCGCGGGCCCGCTTGACCATCTCCATGCCAAAACCGCCCAGGCCGACAATTCCGAGCGTGCCACCTGTTAGTTCAATCGCCGGCATCTGCCATGCCCTGCGCCCCTCACTCCCCATGACGTGAGGGATACCCCGCACCAGGGACAGGAACAGCACCCATGCGTGTTCACCTCCCTGGCTGGCGTAGAGGCCAGCCATGTTGGTGACTATCACATTCCTCTCAACGATCTCCGGGAACAGGAAGTTGTCCATCCCCGCACTGTGGGATTGAATCCAGCACAGCCTGGGGGCGGCTGCACAGACCGGGGGCAAGAAAAGGCCCATTAGCACCTCCACTTCCGGGGCCATCCGGATAGCTTCTAACTCACTGGCAGCGTGGAGGACTTCATGGTCGCCACTCTCGCTAGCGATCCGCTGAAAGGTTTGGATTTGTTCTTCGCTGAAGGAAAAGTGAATCAGTATTTTCATAGTTGTCTTCCAGTAATTATGAATGTGACGTGCTCGATCCGAACATTGACTTCCACAACAACAAAGTTGCGGACAGCCTGGTTTTGTATGCACGCAAAGCTAGCGTCAGGATCTGCCCTACGAGCGCCATACAAAACCAGAAGTGGAATAACCGTTGTGCCCTTGCTGGACTTTCCTTCACTCGCAAATGCAAGTTGTTAATGCTTCGGATTTATTCTTCCGCGAGCCCTTCATAATCGACATTGAGATATTCAGTTCAGTCCAGACGGATAGGAGCTATAGTCTACAAGAATTTCTACTTCTTCAACCGTCACGCCGCCCTCAAGCCCGGCAGGTCTACTGTCCAGAGATATTTCCAGGACGTTTTGCCCCTGGCGCGGACGTACGTCTTTCAAATCGAAATCAAGCCAATGGTTGCGCGGCGCTGTATGTGGAAAGGTATCTCGTCTCGTTTTCCGTATGCGCCGGCAGGTCTCACTGGACAGTGACTTTGCATTCAAGAGTATCGTGAACCGGTCGGCGGACACAATGTTCGTGAAATAAAGCCGCAACCCCACCTGACTGATTCGGTCGGCTGCGCCCTCAATGTCGTCCGCAATGTAGAAGGGAATTTCGTGCCGATTCGCGGGATCTGCTGACGGGAGACGCAAAGGAATGCTGTGATCATATCCCTGTTCAGTTGCTTGCTGTGCCCGCCTTGCCAGAACGTAATGCTTCTTCTTCTCTTTCACCAAGTCAGGGTCTCCCATTTCTGTCAGGATGCTGCGTTCTACATGGCCTATCGGCCAGCGCATGAACCATGTGTAGAGACCATCAACGCCGCGAGCCCAGTAGTTGGCGGTGGCGGCGCGCATAATCTCGGGCGTGGGATATTCCTTCATCGTGGCGCCTGTGTCCTCAGATCTCACATAGTGTTGGAGAAATCCGTAAACAGAAGCATCGGCTTCATGCGCCAGCGAAATGAGCCAGTCAAAAGGCATGTTCGGATCCAGGCAATTGTACATGTACATAACTGGTACAACAAAGTCGAGTAGCCCCTCTTTGAGCCATGTGCACACATCCAGTCCTTGCGCGAGGTTCATCTCCTCGGTGGGATATACCCGCGCACCAACCTCGCCGGGTTCGCCCGGTCGATTCCGAACCATGTCTGAGACCTTGCGCACCCACTCGGTCATCACTGGCGTGTAGGCTTGCACGTCTTCAGGACGGAAATAGAAAGAGGTTCCGCCAAAGGCCGCAGTGTAGTCTAGCTCTACGCCCTCAATGGGATATTGTCTGGCAAGCTCTTCAAGCACTGCAAACTGATGGTCGCGGACCTCTGGATGCGCGAAGCCCCGTCCCCCCTCGGTGAGCTTGTGCGCCGGATTCATGCCGCCGTAACTACTCAGCCGCAAATCAGCGAAAAAGTCCATTCCCTTGTCGTGTGCTCTATCAATCAGGACCCGTAACGGATCGAGGCCCTGATTCATCAGACTCTGCATGCACTCCCACGCGCGCCAAATAATCTGGCTTGTAAAGGGACGTTGGTCGCCGCCGAACATTAAACCGGCCTTAGAGGGGTAGAAGATACCATCCCCACGCTCGACGCAATAGCTAAATGTGTCGACAGCCGTACCTGCGACTTCATCTACCGGTACCCAGGCATCTTCTAAACTCATCGGCGGCTCGAAAAGCCAGAGGTAGGTATGGCGCGCGTCGTTGTGATAGATCGTTCGTTGTCGTCTCATTGCTGCGTTCCCTAATCAACAAATCACTTATGCTCATAACAGTCTTGCGGATAATAGTCGAGTGCGAGGCGTCCGTGATCGAGATCGTACCGCGGCCAGTTGCTGTCGGAAACGCCAAACACGATTTCAAACTTCACGCCGGGATGCGTAATGGCTTGCTCAAACACGCGCACCGCATCGGCATGACCGAGGTGATGGGGGTGTTGGGGAAGCGGTCTATCACGGTTGAAATTGCCAATCCGAACAGCCACAAATGACATGTCGTACTGACTCGCATAAGAATACCCCAAAGCCTCGCCGAACACTTTGCTGACCGTATAGAAGCCGACAGGGCGGGGTAGCATATCAACCGTCCGCTTCATGCTTTGGGGATAAGGACCAAGCACCCCGGCGCGGCTGGCATAAGCAATCCGTTTCACGCCATTCAGACGGGCCGCTTCAAGCATGTTGTAAGTACCGATGAGGTTGCTCTGCAGGACACCCTCCCATTCATGGTCTATGCCGGTGAGATGGATGACTGCCTCCATATCCTTTGTGGCTTCGAGCATGGTGTCGAAGTCTGCCACATCACCTTCGATGGTGTCTTCGAGGTCAGGTATCGGTAGGCGGTCAAGGCCACGAATCGTATGCCGGTCCTTCATGCCTTTCACAAGTGTTGAACCAACGGCGCCGGCGGCACCGGTAATGAGGATTTTCATTTGTTATTCATTCCTTTCTGTGGGAAGCAGGTTTCTCCTGCCTATACTTATCCGACTTCGTCTTGTTACTGCCTATTGAGAGAGATCGAGCCTGTCAGATTCCCTTCAAATTTCCGCGAAATCGCTTTGGCTTGATTGGCATCATCGGCGAGGACAAGGAGGCTTTCATTTCCAAATGCTTCCTGTTGAAGCCCTTCGGAATTTTCCAAAAAACGACTTCCACTCACGCGCAACAGCGTGTTTTGGTAACTGTATCCATTTCCGCCGCCCACCTCTCCACCGACAAGCAGCTCAGCGCCATCTGCCTGCAATGCCTTCACATTCTCTGCAAGACCGTTCTGGCAACAACGTGCCGACCAGAGCAGCCGTGAACTTCTCCTTCACCATTTCGATGAATCCATCCGAGTCTTCATCTTTCAGGAGAAGCACAACGCCCGGATTGGTGCAAAACTGTCCTGTCCTCAGGAGGCATGAGGTCAGAAACTCATCGGCGATTTCCCCCGTCCTTTCTTCGAGGACGCCGGGCAGAATCGTCACGGGATTGATGCTGCTTAACTCCAGATAGATCGGCTTTCCAGCTCTATCCGCCGCTTCTTTCAGCACAAGTCCAGCCCGACGCGACCCGGTATATCTCGTTGCGCCGATCAGCGGGTGAGAGACCAGTTTGCCTACCTCGTGATCTGTTCAATAGATTAACTGAACTGTCGCGTCAGGCATGCCTGCATCTTTGGCAGCTTCAAATGCTTCTTCGGCGAAAAGACGGGGCGTCCCCGGATGCGATGAATTCCCCTTCGCAATCGCCGGGTTTCCTGCCGCAATTGCCGCCGCAAAGTCCCCACCCGCAATGCTATTGAAGGCCAAAGGGAAGTTGTTGGGACCAAACACCGCAACCCCACCGTCCAAAGCCACGTACATCGATCGGATGTCTGTTGTGGTATCAATCGTTGGGAGTGTCTAAGATGCATCGCGACCTGCCGCTGCGGCCTGGCGTATCTGATCCGTTGTGCGCGGCAACTCGACGCCATCTAACCGTGTCTCTTTCGGATAGCTGGTTTCCGCATGCGCCATCTCAACGATTTCTTCTCGTCTCGCCTCGATCCGATCGGCATACCGCTCGAGAAAGCTCGCTAGGGTAGACTTTCCCGGTTGGTTCCTTCGTCTGCGGATTGGTCGGGTGGAACACGCCGACGCCATCGGCGGTCCGCCATTGTCCGGCGATTAAGACAGGTTGAATTTTATTGGTTGACGTCACTTGATCTCCTTGTATCGAATTTTGTCAGATTCCAACGACAAAGGCGGAGCACGCTACTCCCCTGCAAATTCTTTAATCTTCGGGACATCATCCGTCCATAGCTCGCCGATCTCATTTCGCAGCAGCCACTCGACATCACGTCGGGTACGGACGAACCCGCCTTCGACAGCAATGCCTTTCGCTTTGAGCTGCCTGACCTTCCGAATCAGCGAGCGTGCGATACTGTTGTACAGGCAAAAGTGATTGATCCGGCTCCAGCCAATGATGATCCGATCCGCATTGATTGCCTCCGCTGTCTTGAGGAAATTCGCCATCGGATTGATGAGAATCGCACTCGTCTGAATGTCGGGTTCGATTTGTTTGGCTTGGATCAGCAACTCCTTACGCGAATAAAAGGTCAGAATACCGACCTTATCGACGAGATCAAACTGCCGAATCCGATCCACGACAATCGGCATGAGGGCTTGCGAGCTTTCCTTGGGTTCAATGAAGCACGGCAATCCCGTTTCCTGGACAAACGAGAGCACCTGATCGAGATGCGCGACGGGTTCATCAGAATCCAAGACTTTGAGCTTTTGAACATCAGCCCAATTCAATTCGCTTAGAGGTTCTGAACAGCCCGCTACTTCCTGAATGTTGTCCTGATTAAAGTCTGTATGAATAATAATTGGCTCTTGATCTTTGGTCAGGCGGACATCACACTCAAAGGCGTCTGCGCCGTCGTCAAACGCTTGCTTGAAGGCGGCGATTGTATTTTCGGGGGCGCGATCCATGCCACCACGGTGGGCGAGGATTTTGATTTCGGTTTTCATGCAGTCGTTTTGAACCTATCCGTTCACTTTTTCTTCTGTTAATTCGGAACTTGACAACACCTTAAGGGGTAGTACAATCGATTCTACTTCTGAACCTTATCTCAAATGCGGCTCTCCCTTCCAGGACAAGAAACACCTCATGCCCCAGGTCGTGGCTATGGAGTTGGGCTATCTGACCCGGTCCCACTCGCAAAAAGCAGGAGCGGATTTGCGGGGTGACGAGGACGTTTCGGATATCGTTTCGGTAGTCGTAAACAGTTAATACCAAATCTGGATCAACCGGCTGCTAGGGCGTGTTGACATATTCGAAGGAATTCGCTTATTGTTTCACTCTGCTCGATCGGGATTGCCAAATTCCGATCGCCGTTGGATTTGACAATCCAACGGGAGCATCAATAATTTTTCAACACGCCCTAATACGAAGACGGTATCCTCTATCACTGATCCTCGGAAAAGGGTTAGTAGCCTTTAATCTGGAACTGGTATAAACTCATGGTTGTGTCCTTTCATTTGCCAGTTTGGGTACTTCTGTAGTGCTTCACGGCAGAAGTTTTTGGACAGATAAAAGACTTCGGCAGTTTTCGAAAGCTTCCGGAATCTGGGGAGCTTATGTCCAAAAATTTGTGCCGCAGACCCGTAGGAGCTTGCCCTCATCAAGTCAGCTACTTGATAACAGCCAAATCTTCCACGTGATCGAGGACTTGACCGGTATCGCTGTAAACAGTCAGGCGAACCCGGGGGCCATCAACCGCGAATAGACAATAATGTTTCGAGATAGCAAAAGATTCGACCTGCCTCACCCACGGAACCGATTTATCCTGAACATAAAATGGAGCGCCACACCCACCGCTGATAATCTGCCATACCGGGAACCGGTAATCGCGATGAACCGCTGAATCAATCCGCGTTCGACTATAGTTGTGTTCATCGCCACATAAAACGGCAAGCACCTTCTTGTATTTCGCGACAATCGTCCAAAAACGGTTCCGCATATCAACCACATCTCCCAAAGGCGCGTCGGGTTCGTTGTAACCACCGAGTTCTCCTTTGCCTGATGCCCCCCAATACATTGTGTCACGGACATGTCCGCCGTTAGGGAACGCCGGCTCGTGAAAGATAAGAAAGGCCAATCGATATTGGCGTCAGCCTGCGCGGCTTGCAAATCGCGTTCGAGCCATTCCAACTGGTTTGCCCGGATATATCCCTCTCGATTGCCACCAAGGTGCTTGAGGGCAATGTTGTTGGCTTCCTTATCGAAGGCATTCCGGCTGAAGCCAGTCGCCTTTCTCTGCCCTGTATACCAATAGTTGCTGTTGAGCGTCACAAAATGGAGGTTTCCATAGTTGAAGGAATACACATTTTCGGCGTAACTTGGCCCAGTTTGGGCACCCCCTAAACCGGGACTACGGACTTCTGGCAGCGGAGCATCAAAGCCGTATACACTTCCTTGGAAATTTACAAACTCTTCGGCGAAGCAAGCTTCAGCACTCTCTTCCTCTCCTCGATCTGCGAACACCAGAAAAGACATGCCTTTCTCCAGTAGATCAGCGACTTTGTAGAAATTTCCAACCTGTTCGTGATTGCCTATTGCCTCGTAAATCGGAATAGAAGCCGCGACCGGTTGGACGACTTGTTTCCACACCTCCAACTGGAATTCAAAATCTCTCCTATCGGAAGTATATCCATTGACCAGATCGCCGCCAAAGCAGATAAAATGGGCGCCTTTGTTATGCAACCCCATCGCAAATTGGCCAAGATCTCTGGCGTTGACACCGTTGAGTGATCGCTCGCCACCCCCCACACCGCCTCGGCTATCTGACATAAATCTAAACTTGAAGGGGTGTTGGTTGCCCGGCGCAGGGGCGGTGCGAAACGAATGTGTCTGTGTGATGCCCCCATCCGCTGAATACCGAACACGATAGGCATATTGTCTATCCGGTCTCAATCTTGTGATGAGCACTTCATGATGCGTGGAAATCGGGGCATCGGCAATTTCCGTATCATTAACCCAAGTTGCTAGTAATTGAAAATCCATGGGTTTTCCGTTAAAGTAGAGGTAATCCAAACCATAATACCTCAAAGGAGAAACCAAAGGAGAAACCCATGGACATCCAAATTGCAACCATTTTCTATCTCTGTGACAAGCTCTTAGAAGCACTCAACTCAAAACCACACCCACAAACGCAGATGTCTGATGCCGAAGTGATGACCACCGGCATCGTCGCTGCGTTGTTCTTCGGGGCAAACTTGCAAACCACTTGTGACTTTCTAAAGACTCATGGCTATATACCCAAGATGCTTTCAAAAAGTCGATTCAACCGACGACTTCATCGAATTAAACCGATGTTCACCACATTGTTCAAAATCTTGGGACGAAGCTATGTGCAACTTAATCAACAGAAAATCTATGCACTGGATACCATACCAATTGCTGTTTGTTCCGCATTCGTCGGTCAAAAATCTACACCGATAAGGCATATCGAGGCTATCAAGCGTCCAAACGTCGGTATTTCTATGGCTTGAAAGTTCATCTGCTAGTGACTGCGAGTCGACACCCTGTTGAATTTTTTGTGACCCCAGCCAGTACAGGGGACGTTGAAGGGTTACAGTGGTTTGACTTCGACTTGCCACCGGGCTATGGTGACAAAGCATACAATAATTATGAGATAGAAGATATTGTTACATCAGTCGGAGTCGAATTAAAGCCAGTACGCAAGAAGAATTCCAAGCGGCTGTATCCACCATGGGAGACCTACTTGGCTAATTACCATCGTAAGTCTGTTGAGACGGCTGGCAGTTTGATTAACAAACTGCTTCCACGTTCAATCCATGCAGTAACGCAACACGGATTTGAATTGAAAGTGGTCTTGTTTGTATTGGCTAGCAGTATCAATCAGCTCTGAGTTCACTCACATATTCAGTTCACTCACATATTCGATGAATAGGTCGCAACTTGGGTTATCATTAATGAAAACCGCACCATCGCTGGCTTGATCTGTTTCCCACGAAATCACAGCGGACTGATGCGTTACCAAATCCACAAAAGGGCCTTCAGTCACTGTCACAGCGGTGGTGTAAGTGCCGGTCTTCGGTTCGCCCTCGCGTTTATAGCGAAAGTGGCGATCGTAGAAGCGCGCCGCATTGATACAAGGGTCAAACACTTCAATGCGGTAGGCAATCACTCCACCGCCGTTTTCAATAAGCCCCGTGTCATAAAGGACTGACTCAAGCTTCGAGATGTCCATCTCGATCTGATGTACGGTGGTGCTTGTTTCTTCCTCAAGCGATTCCTCCGCGATCTTGCGATAACGAGGAACCCTTAATTTGCCTTCTGCGAGAAAGACACCATAATAGACATTCGCCCCCGGCGTGGGGACCATCGTTTCAAACGTCACGATTGCATAGGCGCCATCAAAACCGGTGACAACCGGTTCTACGGACAATAATCGGTCTTCCCCAAATTCCACTGGTTGAAATGTGAATTCTTGAGCCTGTGATGCAATCGTACAAAGGAAGACCCATCCGAATAAGACTATCAGAAACCGTTTCATTTTTTCTTTCTCCCAATGAATTCTGATATTCATGTTCGGTAGTCTGAATATCACAAGCCCATCAGAACTCTTGTGATTGTACAGCATGTCTTTGACAAATCTCTAATCTACCGCAACTTTGGACGACCTCACGGATGGGGTTGAGCTATAATGCACCACCCGTTCGCTTGTCGTGGAGGTATTCTGCGACCTTTATCAGCGGCGCGGTCCAGATTCGATCGCGAGCGGCATCCAGGTAGGCAAGCAACTCCTGAAAATCTGTCTGCGCAACAGGCAGGTGGCCCTCTCCGATGCCGTGAAAGGTGAAGATGCTCCACCCGCCCCCGATCTTATCGGGATTCAAAGCAACTTGCATCGCTGTTCGTTCGACCAGTCCAATCAACTCTGCGGCACTCCGTCGTTCACACTTCCATGAGTTCAAGCAGTGCAGATCTGTGTGATAGGGCGAATTAATCGAGTTGGACATTTCACCGCCAGCCCTCGCTGTGAAGAAAAGCTTTGCCACGATCGGGACGTAGCTCTGTCGATTTAGCCCCCTGCCGACGAATGTGTTATAGCAGGGATAGCAGAAACTCCAACGCTCCACCTCTGGAAACACAGACTTGAAGCGCCCATCCGCCTCGCGCAATTCGACTTCAACCTCATCAAGCGTCCGATACTCAAGCCCGTGCTGATCAGGATTCATCACGCCCGCACAACTACACCAGTGATTGATCGAGTGGTTGCCGATCTCGTGACCAGATTCAAAAGGGGGGCGAAAACGCTTTAACGCCTTTTGTCCCTCATCTTTGCCCCTTGCCTTGATATAGAATGTTCCCCGTAAGTCATACTTCTCCAACAACGGTATGGCTATATCGAGATGCGACCCCATCCCGTCATCAAATGTTAGACTAATCGCTGCCTTTGTATCTCCAGTCCACAGGAATTGCTGCATGGCTGTCTCTCATAATGTGTATTGCGTAAAGCGTAAAACATAGTGCGAAATTCTTTACGTTTTTAGGTTTCAGGTTTCACACTTCACGTTTCTTATGCCATATCTTCTCGAAGTTGTCTTTTGGAGCAAAACCGAGAATCCGCTTCGTTTTCTCGTTAGAGAATTGCTGATGGGGGAGATCGGTGAAGATATTGAATACTTCACACCGTGATGGGAGTTTGGCGAGGTCGATCTCTAATCCGGGCCGAAACGCCTCCGCCGCATCTCGCCAGGACACTGAGAACGGGTTGAGATCTATCCCCTCGCTTGCATCATCGTGATCGCGGAAGTTGAGAAAAAGATAGCAGAGGACATAAATATCGTAGTTCTCTGTGAAGACTTTACAAATCTCCTGCCCAAGCCCTTTTGTGAGTGAATACAAACCCGTCCCTGGGTGACATGGCATATCCGGATTCATCTCATAATCATAGTCCGTGTAAGAACTTCCAGCAATGGTAAAATGTGGACCTGTGTTGATCACCCTTCGGATGCCGTGTGCAACCGCCGCTCGCATCATGTTGTAGCAGCCGCGTGTGCTCACGTCGAAGGCGAGGCGCGGATCATGGCGTAAAACGGAACAGTTGATGATAGTATCCATGCCTTCCACAGCCTTCATGACCTCATCCAGAGATGAGACATCAACACGCATCGCTTCATGTTTTGTTTCAATCAACTTGATGTCCGTGGTTCGCAGTTGGTAGTACGGCTCCAACGCTTTCACGACATGGGGACCCAGATAACCGTGTCCGCCCAAGATCAATACCTTCATCACTCACCTTTCAACAGAAAATTGTGGATTGAATTTCAGGGATTCTTTCGCGCTGCTGATTGAAAAGCGGGAATTCGGGAATTCTGACTGAATATGGAAGATTGCCCATCTTGCAGGAGGAGCCTTGAGCGCACACTCAAAAGCGTGAACCGCATCTCCTATTTCAAGCCACGTTGCGTCAAACGGCTGGTTTTCAGCCTCAGCCTCCATGATCTGTGTGCCCAATCTGAGGCAAATGATATTGATATGCCCCTCACGCGCGAATTCCCGACAGACAAACTCACCGAGATGCCTCGAAAGAATAGAAGCATCCGTCGTGGGACGTGGACGCCACCTTTCGTTGACAGTCCAATCTTCGTTATACACCTCCAGGAGGCGAAGGGTGCTTGCATAGATTGCACGGGGAACCTTCTCAGCGGCGGCTGCCCAAAGCAAGTTGTAGGTACAGCGCGTCAGGAAGTCGATCTCCAAATTCTCTGGATGCGTTGATTCTGCGAGAAGAGAGAAAGGCAACTGAGCCAGATAGATGATGGCATCCATTCCCCTTACCAACTCGTTTGTGCCCTCTCCGTGATCGAGATCGCTGCGCACAAACTCAAAATCTGTTTCGACATCGATCAGGTCCGTTAAGCAAATCTGATGCTCGCCGGATAATGCGTCGGCTAACCTTTGCGCCAGATCGGATGCGGCTGAAGTGATCAGAATATTCATCTTGAAATCTCCAACGGGAATTGATGGTGATAAAAGCGGCTTCAATATATCACAAGATTAAATTCGGGCGCAAGAAAAATCTCATAGCGAATCAACGAATTGTCTTACGCATTACGTTTCACGTTTCATACGGTCGCCTCGACTGTAAATCCGCCGACTAACGAATAGTTCGCAGCATAATGATGCAGCTTGGCATTGATTTCCAATATTTCGTCTGGTGTGTGATGGACGCCCGCTCTCGACCAGATGGCGTTATTGGCTTCGACGCTTTCCCAGAGCGTTATCCAAGCATAATTGTGTTCAGATTGCGCAAGGCCGACCAGCTTTCCTTTGTATCCCTTGAGGAGCTCAACCCGTAGACACCCAGGCAGGGTACGAAGTGTGGGCAGAAATTCACGCGACATGAACTCTTCAAACAGCTCGTGTTCAACATCAGGTTTTAACTCAATGGTGTGAATCGCACGAAAACGTGGCATGTGTCACTCCTTATGCAAAAATAAAAATGGGAAAGCAAGATATACTCTGCTTTCCCACAGATTTGACTTTTATCACAAATCAGGTCTCATTATCGACCCACGATAAAATCTTCGACCATTTCCCTCGCTTCGGCGTCCGCATACTGATGCGGCGGGGACTTCATAAAGTAAGCGCTTGGCCCATAAAGCGCGCCGCCGATGCCGCGGTCTCGGGCAATCTTGCAGCAGCGAATTGCGTCAATTGCGACGCCCGCCGAGTTTGGTGAATCCCAAACCTCTAATTTCACTTCAGCCCTTACGGGGACATCCCCAAATTCCGTCCCTTCGAGGTAGAGATAACACCACTTCCGATCTTCGAGCCAGGGGATGTAATCGCTGGGACCGATATAGACGTTTTTGGGCGACATTTCATGGTTCAACTGAGAAACGACGGCATCCGTCTTGGAGATTCGTTTGGATTCCAACCGCTCTTTCTCCAGCATATTTTTGAAATCCATGTTTCCACCAACGTTCAATTGAGATGTGCGTTCAAGTTTCAAACCGCGGTCACTCATCAGTTTTGCCAGGGCACGGTGAACGATGGTCGCGCCGAATTGCGCCTTAATATCATCCCCAACGATGGGTAAGCCCGCCGCTTCAAACTTCGCACGCCACTGATCGTTTTTTGCGATAAAAACTGGCATGCAGTTCACGACAGCACAACCGGCGTCCAACGCCTGCGCAACGTACCATTTCGTCGCTTCCTCGCTGCCGACAGGCAGATAGTTGACGAGAATATCAGCCTGGCTTTCACGCAGGACAGCAGCCACATCAATGACTTCAGCCTTCGACTCCTTGACCGTTTCATGGTAGTATTTGGCGAACCCATCCATCGTGGGACCACGCTGGACAGTCACGCCGGTCTTCGGCACATCCGAGAATTTAATGGTGTTGTTAATTTCAGTAAAGATTGCATCAGCAACATCAAGCCCGACTTTGTTGCTATCAACATCAAAAGCCGCAACGACCTTGACATCACTGACACGGTAAGGCCCCAGTTTAATGTGCATGAGACCGGGAACGAATTCACCCGCTTTCGCAGCTCGATAATAATGAACACCTTGAATCAAAGAAGATGCACAGTTTCCCACACCAACAATAGCAATGCGAATTTCAGACATTATCAATCCTCCTGTTCTATACATTTTTGTGCGAACTCATTGCAGGTAGTTTCTTGGAAGTCTAATAGAGCGCAGCGAAGAATCTCCTCGTTAAGGTGCAAGAGATCCTTCATTTTGAGGTGCCAACGGTAATTTAGACCACAAATAAGCAAAGTTAAACCAAGTGTTGTTGCTCAAATTCAAACGGCGTCAAATAGCCTAACGCCGAGTGAGGTCTTTTCTGGTTATAAACTTGTACAATAAAATGACCGATTCGCGCTCGGGCATCCATTATATCATCGTAGTCATTGAGATACTGAACTTACCCCCATCCTTTAGACAGAAATGAATGAGATTTAAGATAGACAATCTGACCAACTCGGTCAAGTGTAAACGCCTGAAATCACTGGAAATACACCCCGTGGGGTGTTCGATAGTCGAGCAATTGATGAAACCGCTGTTGATTGTAAAAGGTGAAATAGTCTCTCAATCAACGCCAAGTAGTGGTAACTGAGTCATAGTTGTTGAGATAGACCTCCTCATACTTCACACTCCGCCAGAGCCGCTCAATGAAGATGTTGTCAAAAACTCTGCCTCTGCCGTCCCAACTGATGGCAATCTGAACCGCTTCAAGTCGAGCTGTAAAAGCATCAGAAGTAAATTGACTGCCTTGGTCGTTGTTGAATATCAAGAGGCTCGATTGGGTAAGTGCCCGTTCGAGAGCCGACAGACAAAAGCATACGTCTAGTGAGTTTGAAAGTTCCCACGACAACACGTAACGGGAAAACCAATCCATAACCGCTACCAGATAAACAAAACCATGACTCAAGCGAATATAGGTTATATCCGTTGCCCAGACCGGGTTCGGTCTGATGATACTTAATCCCTTCAGTAGATAGGGATACATCTTCGACGGTTTGGCTATACCCGAGGGCTTGGGCTTCGGATAGATGGCAGCCAATCCCATCTTTCGCATCAACCGAGCCACCCGTTTCCGATTGACGACATGCCCTTGGGAACGAAGCCATACAGTCAATCGAGGGACTCCATAGAACGGCGTCTGGGTGTATTGCTCATCTATCAAACGCATATAGAGCAGATTGTGTGGCGACTCGCCTACAGGTCGGTAATAGAACGAGGCACAAACCCAGCAGTTCGCATTGTCTGACAACTGACGGTGAACGGCACGTCTTTTCAATAGCTGTCGCTTCTGTTCAACGGAGTCGTTGCGTTTTTTTGAAGCCAGTCGAGTTCCACCTTCAACTGTCCGATTTGGCGATAGAGTTCAGCTACTAGCTGTTCGTTGTCGGGAGCTGCTTTTGAGCGTCCATTTGTAAAGAGTTGCGGTAATTCTTCAACCACCTGCTTTTTCCATTGGCTGGCTTGAGTCGGGTAGACCCCATATTCACTGGCAATCTGAGTGACGGTTTGTTGGTTTTTTATCGCCTCAATAGCCACCTGTGCTTTGAATCTGCCATCGTACTGTTTTCTGCTGTTTTCTGCGGGACATGGTATGAAAACTCCTTTCTTTTTCTTGGCGTTTCTAACCCATATTTTCGCACAGATGATGACCGGTTTGCCAGTCGGAAATCCACCTTAGTCAACTGTCTAGGTTTTGGGGGTAATTATACTCTAACCCCTTGAGCGATTATTAGACGTGCTATAGTCGTAAGGCGAATTCAGTTGGTATCGTCCGGTTCTTCGTAATTAAACTCGACTTTACTTTGTTTAATGACCTCATCAAGAATACTCTGCAAATGACCTTCCTGCACTGTTTCATTAAAGCGATTTTTCAGAACAGGAATATTGATGACTTCTTCAACACAATTCATGTATCTCCTGACTATAGCCGTTATAAGGTATTGTTTCTCTGCCCCCGCCTGAAGTTTTTGCCTGAGAACATTAACAGACTCTTCGGACTTGATGACGAAGGATATGGGATAGTGTTTAATTTTATCGATATCCAAGAAGTATTTTCTTACGTCTAGGGTTTCTGTCACTTGAAAGAATCTGCCCAAGGGACGCATAACAAAGTCTATACCGCCATCATTAGCATTGGTGCAGCCAGTTTTGTAGAGTTTGAGGTTTTCTTCCTCTACGCTCTCCAGATCGAAACCGAAATAAACGGTTTGATTACTATAATAATACTTCAGGATGGCATAACTAACAATTTCAAAGATACGTGCGTCTGCATTTGGTCCGAGAAGATTTACAATAAATGCTTCTACATTTTCTTTACTTTCCCCCTCTATTCTTTTCAAACGTTCACATCTTTTCAAACGTTCACATGTTTGAATAAACGCCTCAAATGCACTCCGCTTCGTCTTGATATAGCGATCCACGATACTGATAATCGATCGTGCGATATTGTACGAATCACCCACAGCAGAAATTTTTAGGAGGTTTTCATTGATCCAATAACGCTTTGTTTCAACATCGCGTAAAATTGGAATATACTCGGTTTGTGGAAAATACTTCCCAAAATCGCTGTTCATGCGGTGGTTGAGTGCATGATTTTGCAGCTTGTTACCAAAGGGCAATTCTCTTTGACGCTTGAATAAGTCTGTAAATGTCGCCCCCTAATAATTTGAGTAGTCACCTTTTTCATCAAATCTGTGGTTGAGATAGTCTTCGATCAGTACATAGAGTGCGTAAAGATTCGCGAAGCTACCCCTTGCTTTTGACCCACGCGTTGCGGATCTGGTTTTGATGTTGAGGTACTGCAAGAATTCACTTTTCTCAAAAATATCTTCTGCTGCTTCACCAAAATCGGAGCGCAAAACAGCTTGAATTTGCTGCGTAAATTCGTGTTCCATCTAGTTTCCCTCGAATAACCTGAGGGCCTAGGTTGGGTTTGCCTGCTCCTCATAGGAGCGAGGTTCTCGTTTCAATTCTTCCCCTCTATAATGTGTCATTATTTGAAGCCTTCTCAACCCAATTTTGACGTAATCTTCTTCTATCTCTATCCCAATTGATTGACGCCCCAATTTTTTCGCAACAAAAGATGTCGTAAATGTACCAGCAAAAGGGTCGAGAACGAGATCTCCGGGGTTTGAACTTGCGCGAACAATTCGTTCAAGTAGTGCAACAGGTTTCTGGGTCGGATGTTTTTCGTACTCATCCATTCTGTAGCGGACACGCGGAAATTCCCAAACATTACCCGGAACTTTTCTCAAATTGTATTGCGTAGGGACTGGCTTTCGATAATCGATTAATTTACGCTTTGCCCCTGTCTTTGCCTCAACAAGGATGTCATCTGCGTTGAAAGTGTATTGCTGCTTATCTTTCACACAGAAAAGGATGGGTTCATATAGAGAACCATAATACTTTTTTGCTTGGACCCCCGAACTATTGTACGACCAAACAATACGAGAAAGGATACTAATTTTGTCCCGAAGGTAGATGTCAAAATAAGGCATATTCTGAGTGGCAGCCATGAGATAGAAACTACCTTTGTCTTTCAGTTTACGGAGGCAAAGGTCAATCCACTTGTAGCACCATTGGAGGTACACTTCTTCGGAAATCCACTTATCCTTTCTACCATTGAAGTTCTTACCGATGTTGTAGGGAGGGTCTGCAAAAATTAAGTCTACTGAACCATCAGGAATTTTGCTGGACAAGGCTTCAAGCATATCCCCCCAGATTATCAGATGATTACCCTTTTCCAAGGCTTCCATAACTCCCTCATTTTTGATTGAAGTCCTAGCCTCCCTGAGTCGCCCGAATAATCTCGACTTCGCTTTCCGGTTGAATTTCCGTTTCCCCCCACCGTTTTCTGAGAACGACTTCTCGGTCAAGTGCAATAGCGATACCCGGCCGAGATGGGTCTATTTCCAGTTCCAAAAGCAACTGATGGAGTGTTAATCCCGGTGGAACTTCCTTGACTTCGCCGTTTACTTGGATATTCATGTTCTTCCCCCGTGATTACGAAAAACGAGACAGTTGAAAAGGCGCGATGACTTCCGAAGTTTTCCCTGTTAAGATGAGCGAAGCGATTTCACGGGCAGTGAGGGGTGTGAGCAAGATGCCGTTGCGGTAATGTCCAGTGGCGATGATTAGATTTTCAACGACGCTTTTACCGAGAATGGGCGCGTTGTCCCGGCTTGCTGGGCGTAACCCCATCCAGGTCTCCATGATGGGGAGATCATAAATTCCCGGGACAGCTTCCCAGGCACCTCGCAGGAGTTCAAATAAACCACCGGCTGTCAGCCGTGTGTCGAACCCCATCTCTTCGCTCGTCGCGCCGATCACGAGACGACCATCGTCCTTCGGCACCAGATAGACATCCGTCGGATATTTGGCTCGCGGGGCACGAATCACCTTTTGCAGAACAATTCCTTCCTCCATCTGCAACGCAAGCATCTGCCCCTTGACCGGACGGACGGGGGGACGCACGACTTCAGGTAATCCCTCAATATCATTCGACCAACAACCCGCCGCAAGTACGATGACATCCGCCTCCTGCAATTCACTTTTGCGCCAAACGCCTCGCGCTCTTCCGCCTCGAATCTCAATTGTCTCAACGGGCACTTTTTCGTAAAGCGTCCCTCCCGCCTGCTGGTATGCTGCGATCAATGCGTTGACCATCGCCCGGTTGTCAACTTGATGGTCGTCCTGACTCCAAATTGCAGCCGTAATTTTTGGAGAGAGCAAAGCCTCCATCTCACGCGCTTCTGCCCCAGTAAGCCACTCAACTTTCAGGTCTAAGAGTTGTTGAGACTCGTAGAGGTGTTCCAACTCACGTGCATCGTCTCGATCTACCCCGACGATGAGTGTCCCTTCCGTCCGATAACCCACGTTCATCTGGCTGTCTGCTTCTAACTCTGCGACCCACTCTGGATACATCCGACAACTGAGAACGCCCAATTGGAGGAGATCTCGCTCCTCAAAGTGAACTTCCGCGTGCGGCGCTAACATCCCCGCAGCCGCCCACGATGCCGCGCGTCCGGCTTGATCACGCTCATAGATCGAGACGACGCAACCCGCCTTCACCAGTTGCCAGCCGATACCCAGTCCGATTACCCCGCCGCCGACGATGATTACTCGTTTATTGGAATGTGGGTTGTGAATTTGCATAGTCACAAAAGGATATTAGGGGCTTATGCCAATTCTGCTGAATGCTGACGCTATGCGGTTTGTCGCGCAATTGTCCCGATCCATCCGAGTCATTGGGCCTCCCCGAAGAACGGTCGATGAATCGCCCGACTACGAACCAAACTAAAGCGTTATAAATTGACTATGGGTTGTTATCTTGCATCAGGTTCTCCAGAGAAACCCGCCATTCCACTCTGAGCAAAAAAGTGTAGGAGCTCATCAAATTCATGATACAGGAAAAGTTTCTGTGAAATTCCCAGTAACGTCGTTGAGATATCCGATCCTTTCTTCGCAATTGTCACAATGGGTTTCCCTCTGGCGTGAGCGTAACCCGCTTCGATGCCTAATCCAACCCCTTTTTTCGTTAAATCTACCACAATCAGATGACTCGAATCAATTTCATCAAATGTTTTCCGCATTAATGTCTCAGGGCTAAATTCCACTTGTCCCCATTTCTCAATGTCACGGGTTACACAGACTGTTTCAAAACCACTTTGCTCCAGGGCAGCGGAGATCTTTTCGATACATAGTCTGTTCTGCTGATCTTCACGGTATTTGATGGAGATAAAAGCTTTCATGTGCTCAGATGGACTATTGATTGTTTGGGGAGAGCGCTCCGGAAATTTACTCCTACATTCGGAAACCAGTCGAGCATCATCATTTTTGGAATTTCGCATCTTTTGCTTATCCCAGATGTCCAGTTAAAAGTATACAGAAACGGATTGGGAAAATCCAACGAATTTACAGGGTAAATACCATTGGTTACTATACTCGCTGAAGGTGAACACATTAGTTCTCGGCTTCATGTAATATATTATCGTCTACCACTGCTCGGCTTGTCAACTTGTATGACGTAAGTCAGAAATTTGCAAATGGACTGATGGCAGATCTGAAATTTTGGCAAATGTCCGCAATAGATTCAAAACGGCCCCATTGCGGCACTGAAAAAGGTCATAAATTGGGATTCTGCTGTTCCAACGTGTCATTCTGAGTGAAAGAAGAATTTCAGGATTTCGACATCCTTCACAAAGCCTGCTCTCGAACGCAATGAAGGGTTCAGGATGACAAATCTGTGCTCATGCTGAGTGTACAGTAGGCTATCATAACAGAACCGAATCAATTCCACAACGAAAAAAGTGTTTTCTGTTTCAGAGGAAGAATAGGAGATTTCGTTGGGAAGCGACTCCAACGAGACTCACATTTTTTCACACCCACATAATATTGTAAGGTTGACTTGATGCGTTGTGTGTGCTACACTGCGTTAGTAGACTTTGAAGGTTGGTTCATTTTATCATCCGGCAGCCGGGAAGTTAGGAGACAATAAACGCATGACGCATGGCTTCGTTTTATACCACCGGTAATTGCGTTTGTCGAGCTCAGCAGGGAGATAAAAGATGTTTCAGAAAATTGCATATTGACCACTTTTTATGTTTTTTTCGGCAATCGTCATGCTCATGATCTCTGCCTGTAGCTCGGAAGATGGAGATGAGCGGATGGATGCAGAAAAACCTCAAGAGGAGGTTCTCGTCGAGCAGCCAAATCTTGACCTACAGTTGCAAAAAGAGCGCGAATCGGTCATGATGCAGCTTGGAAAAGGAGAGATGAGGGCACGTGAGGAAACGATTGATGCCCTCGTTGCGATTGGTGAGCTAGCAATTCCGGCGTTAATCAAGGCACTGGCGGACGGGAAAGGTCACATGGGCGGCGACGCCGGTGTCGTTCTCGCGGAAATTGGCGAACCTGCCGTTCCTGCCTTGGTCGAAGCACTGCAGAACGGGGATGATTTCACCCGCCTCAACGCTTCGCTGGCGCTGGGCATCATGAGTGAGCAGACAAAGGGCGAGGCAACTAAAACTGCGGTGCCAGCTTTGGTCGCTGCGTTGAAAGATGAGAATCGCGGCGTTCGTATCCATGCGTTGATGATACTTGATAGCATGGGCGAACACGCTGTAGATGCTGTGCCTGCATTGATTGAGGCGTGGGATGATCGGGAGATTCGCGTCAGTGTTGGATACGCACTAGCAGAAGTTGCCCTGCACGCGAGAGATCAGGTTGCGATTGCTGTACCGAAACTCATCGAAGGATTAAGCGATAAGGAACGAGTTCGCTTCGCGGCTTCCGATGCGTTGGTTGCAGTCGGCGACCCTGCTGTTCCGGCGTTGATACGACAGTTACGAGTTGACGATGCGGAGATGTGTCGGCAGGTCGTTTTCGTGTTGGGGCAGATTGGCGAGGGAGCCCGTGCGGCTATCCCTGACCTGATTGATCTCTTGCTAAATGAGCCGGATCTGCGCCCTGCGGTCGCCCCGGCGTTAGGTCGGATTGGTGACGAGGCCGCCGTGCCTGCGCTGATACAGATCTTGGAAAGTGGCGATGCCCGACTTCATTCCAATGTGATTGGAACGTTGGGCGCAATCGGTCCTCCCGCCAAACCTCCTGTACCGCTGTTGATCGAGATCGTTGATGCAGAGAGGCATTGGCATGTCCGTCGTGAAGCGGTTATCGCGTTAGGGCAGATCGGTGCCCCGGCGGCAATCCCTGTGTTGATACAGTCACTGGTCGGGAAGTTACTGTTCAGTGTTGAATTCGAACTTCCACCGATTTTAAAAAAGCCCGTGATGCCAGCAGCATTGCAACGGGAGTTTGAAAAGCATGGCATCAGCCCCTTCGGAATTGCGATGCTGACGCCAGGCAAGATGTGGCTGACAAAGGATAAGGAACGGGCATACCTTATTATCAAAGAAGAAGATCTGCTCAACGTTTATGAAGATATGGGTCAGGAAGTTCGCTCCGGTGCAGCTCACGCATTGGCTCAGATTGGCGAACCCGCTATCCTAGCGTTGATTGAGGTTTTGAATCATCCGAACACCGTCGCTAGCGTTCAAGCGTCTGCCGCATTGAGAAAAATCGGCACACCTGAAGCCATCAAGGCGGCGGACGAATTTTGGGGAAATTTGGGAAAAAGATAATGAGATGGTTCAAAAGTTAGTTTTTACGTTTTGAAAGGGTTGTAGCGATGTCCTTACGCTTGCCGGGGTAACCCTAGCCGAACACAAGTGTAGGATGTTTTCTCGAACTTAGTTACTCACAACGGAGGGCAACGATGGAACAATTATATGACGAATTAAAACCATCTCCCCGCGTACTGCTTGGCCCTGGTCCAAGTGAGGTCAACTCACGGGTGCTCAAGGCGATGACAACCCCGATGTTAGGCTACCTCGACAATGAGTTTATCCAAATCATGGACGAAACGGTCGAGCTCCTGCGTCGTGTCTTCGGCGCCCAAGATGCACTGGCATTTCCTGTCTCTGGGACTGGTACTTCGGGGATGGAAGCGGCGCTCTGCAATATTATCGAGCCGGGCGATCCGGTCATTGTGGGAATCAACGGCTACTTTGGCGGGCGGATTGTGAATATCGTCGAACGCTGCGGTGGTGTGGTGACACCTGTGGAGGCGCCATGGGGGAGAATCATCCCAGCCGAAAAAATTGCGGAAGCGCTCAAAAAAGTCAAAGCAAAGCTGGTTGCAGTGGTTCATGCCGAAACTTCAACGGGAATTCTCCAGCCGCTGGATGAGATTAGCCAAATCGTCCATGAAAGCGATGCGTTGTTTTTAACAGACTGCGTCACTTCGCTTGGGGGACAGCCCGTGGATCTAGATCGGCGGAAAATTGATGTTGCCTACAGCGGCACACAAAAATGTCTGGGGGGACCTCCGGGGCTGGCGCCAATCAGTTTTAGTGATCGCGCTGCCGAAGTCATTCGGAGTCGCGAGACAAAGATCCAAAGTTTCTATTTTGACATGACTTTGCTCGAAAAGTATTGGGGCGGAGCATCGCGGAGTTATCACCACACTGTATCCATGACGTTAGTCTACGCCCTGCGCGAGTCGCTGCGCGTTGTGCTTGAGGAGGGCTTAGAAACACGATACAAACGCCACGAACACAATGCCAGCGCACTCATCGCTGGGTTAGAGGGGTTAGGACTCAAGCCCGCTGCGCAAGCAGGCTTCCGTGCACCAATGCTAACGACGGTGCTTATCCCCGATGGGGTTGATGATGCGATAATCCGAAAACGCCTAATCACTGACTACGGCATCGAAATCGGTGGCGGCTTAGGGATATTTCAAGGGAAAGCGTGGAGAATCGGTTTGATGGGAGAATCTTCAACCCAACGCAACGTCTTGCTGGTCTTGAGTGCTTTGGAAAAAACCCTCGTTGAGGCAGGATACAAGGTTGAACCAGGTGCTGGCGTCGGTGCGGCATCACAGATCTATTCATCAAAGATGAAACGTAAAAATCGGTAATTGGGTAATTTCCCAACTTCCTGATCTCCTTCTGATGCGTGAATACGTCTATTTTCAATTTGATGTGCCAAATATAACTTGACTTTGTTAAATTAAAAGAGAGCACCGGTAGATCCACTGGTGGCCTGCCCCCCTCAATCCTCCCAACTTTGGGGATTCAGGGGCGGACACCTTGGCGAAAAGCCTTGCTCGTTCCAAAGTTCCTGCTTCGGAACGCTGAGCCTGAAAGTAAAAACTACTCCAGCCAGGGACGCTTTTCGTAAATAGGCAGGCAATTCGATACAGGTTGTTCAGATAATAGGGCATATAAGGAACTGACCGCTTAGATAGACCGACACACGTAATAGGAATCAACCACATCACAATGAATACCAACGACAAAATTTCATCTCGTGGAGTGGGTGATAAAATCGGCTTTTAGGTTTGTGTATCTGGATTCATTTTTTCTGTAACCGCTTAGAGAATAGGATACGCGGTGCAAGGAAATCAAGAAAGCGTTCAAGTTGCTTTCGATTTTTATCCACCTGGAGAACGATTGACGGTGTAAATACCAAGCGCGACCAAAAGGGTCCCGATAGCGAGCCCAACGGTAATCGGCTCCCCAATGAGAAAGTGGCTGAGTGTGATTCCCCAGAGCGGCGTTGTAAAAAAGAATACTGATAGCCGGCTTGGAGGATAATGCTTCAAGACGAGCGTCCACGCGACAAAACAGAATCCCGCGACCACAGCACCTTGGTACAGAATTGCAAATAACGCTGGATAGGAAAAGCCGTAGCTAGCTTTCCCCTCGAAGATTCCACTCAGGATGAAAAAGATCGGTACGCCGATGATCATTTGTGATGTCAGCACCCGATACACGTGGATATACTGGATCAGGCGATTCGTGACAACAATCAGGAGTCCGAGTTGAAAGCCGCCGAACAGTGTCAGTACATCCCCAACCAAATGTCTACGATCCCCGCCGATCAGGTTGTCCCCAAACACGATGAGAATCCCACCGAAGGCGAAGGTTAATCCAAGCGCCTTCCACCGTGTCAGACGATCTCCCGGAACGACGAAATGCGCAATGACAGCAACAAACAGCGGGTAGGTATTCGTCATGACAGCGGCTCGACCGGCGCGTGTCAGGTTGGTCCCCCAATTCAAGGCAGCGATTTGGGTTACAAACAGGATGGCGCTCAAGAATAGCGGCAGGAACTCACGCGGCTGCAGTCTGAGGGATATGCCGTTCACCGACGCCCAGCCAGCGATTAGGAAAAGTCCAATTGCAAACCGGAGTCCTGCCGACGCGAACGGCGCAAATTTTTGAAACCCGATTTTGAGGGAAACCGCATTTCCTCCCCAAAGCATCGCTAGGAAGAGAACAAAGAAGATGACTTTGGTGGGGATAAAGTCTTCGCTGGTTTTGGTAAGTATTTTCGGCGGCATGAAACCCCGATTAAGAGAGTGAAAGGACAATACCTGAAACAATAGTCAGGATTTGATGTGTATGATTTTATTGAACCTTTGGTGCTAGTTGGTAAGGATGTAGTCTCCACAAGGGTTGTAGAATTTACATATTCGACCTCGCAAAGAATAATCGTTGCTATGACTGGATCTCTGGCTCCAAACTAGGTTCTGTTGACATTTCAAGGGAGCCATATAAGAGTGGAGACAAAGCTGAGAAATCCAAAATAACGGACAGCTAGCTTCTCAAACCGAGAGAAGATACGACGATACCATTTTATCTTGTTGATGAAACATTCAACCAGATGTCTCTCTTTGTAGTAAGTGTTTGTCATACGTTCTTTGGTCAACACGATGACTTTTTGGCGGTATCACCGCAATCGCTCCATTCGTCTTGATAACCGCGATAAAAGCGTCCGAATCGTACCCCTTGTCTCCAATCACATATTCACTGTTATATCCGATTATCAACCCTTCCGCCTCAGTTATGTCATGTCTCTGACCGGGCGTCAGATGAATTCTTAGCGGATTGCCTAGTCCGTCAACTGTGATGTGATTTTTTGTACTGAAACCACCCCGAGACCGACCTAATGCTTGGTTTTCAGTGCCACCCTTTTTTTTAAGGCGCCCGCCGCACACGGGTGAGCACGGGAGATGGTACTGTCCACAATAAGCGACTCGATATCGGGGTCAGAGGCAAAGTGGGGGTGCATCTGTGTGAAGATACCTTTGTCGCACCATCAAGCAAACCGCTTGTAGCGGGTGTTCCATTTGCCATAGGTGTCTGGTAGAAGTCTCCATTGAGCCCCACTACGAGTCACCCACAGGACGGCTTCGACGAAGCGGCGTGTAGAAGCTTCGTCGAAGGCGTGTCCCAGTTCATGTGCCACCACACCCTATCTAAATTCGCCAGGAACCAACGCATATCCACCATTTTTTTCCTTCCGGGTACCAACCCCTCCCGCATCACCAATTGAATTACTACTATTGTCACTGACGATGAGATAAACGTTCGCAGAGAGATCAAACACCTGCGCAATCTCATTAGCCTCAGTACCGGAGTAGGAACCGGGAATGTAGTGGCTATCGGGGTGTTGCCCATTCACGCAATGCACCATCGGCTCGCCTTGGGGGTCGGTTTCAACGTGGAAGGTTTTGTTCCCATACCCGTGTGTTTGCATCTGCTCGGCATAGAAGGTTTGAATGTTGCGAATCTTATCTTTCATTCGCTGAACCACGTTGGCGCGAAATGGCCGGTCGCTGGGCAAGAAGTAGATCATCCCCACGGTGCGGGGTTCGCCGATGTTCAAATCCGCCGCAAAGGCTCGGGCATAACGGCGGTTGTCCGGCTGACAATCAATAACGCCGCAAAGATACACCCCGTTTCCCCCTGATGGCTGAGGGGAGGCAACGGCGGGGTTGAGTGTAGAGGCGATGAGATAAATTATTATGGAATACAAGGTGAAACGAAAAATTGTGTTTTCATCGCTATGTTTATTTCCTTTGTGGTTGGAAATGTGTGTGAGAAGCATCTGTGCCTCGAAGGTGAAACGGATCAACTCCTTTACGGTCAAGGTGAGTCGTCGCGCAATTTATAACGCGTCTTGAGAAAACGGGCGATGAATCGCCCGACTGCGTCCGCGGCGATCAGAATACCACAAAATCAGGTTAAAAGTCACCCTTTTTTTGCACTCGATTTTGAAAGTTTTAAAGTGTCCCGACATAGAAATTTCAAAAGGTTCGCTAATTGATTGGATCTGGGGAAAATTTATGACACATCTCAATGAGGAATTGGTATAATATCGATAAGGGCTAACGCTCGTTAGCGTCTACTCAAAGTCACCCAAAAAAGAAATCGAAATTTTTGACAAATTGGGATGGGTATGCTATGCTTTTGACGTGATGATAGCATCCTCGTTTCAACATGGAGGCCCACCTATGACTATAGACTCGACTGTCACCGTTGAAGATCTTGAAGTGTTTGCGGACGATTTAGCCCCCCGACAGGCTGCTGCAATCTTTCAGGAGCATGGTGCATTGGTCGTCCGTGGGTCAATGAAACCGTATATCGATAAAATACACCGAGACATCGAAGCCGCAGCAGCAGAGTCAATTGCTGCACTCGACCGGGCGGAAAAAATTGTGGAGGGCTGGCGCACACCCGGCGGCACACTCTTTCTGCCTGCGCCGCCGGGCTACTCCCGTGAGGTGCAGATCATGGTTCTCGCCATCAGCTACTATACCAGCGCCGCGTTTTTCCGCTCTGCACTTGATGAACGCGCGTTGGATATTGTTGAAGCGATTCTGGGCCCGAACATCGAGCTCTTTGGGAATGGGCAGTGCCTCTACAAAGAGCCGGTCGGTGGGCACCCGAAACACCTGCATCAGGATTCCGCCTACTTTGAACACCGCTACGAGGGCCCTGTGGGGATTCTGAGCTATGTGGTGGATACAGATCTGGTAAACGGCGCACTGCATGTCGTCCCCGGCTCACACCGGCTCGGTCAACTTAAGCATATCGATACCTTTTCTCACCTCGGATTAGATGACGATGAATGGCCATGGGAGCGAGCGCTGCCAATCGTCGGCAAAGCTGGGGACTCAATCTTCTTCCACGTCAAGATGGTTCACGGCTCTAAGCAGAATCACTCGGACAAGCCGCGCCCGGTTTTCATCAATCGCTACCGTCGGGTTGATGATTACGTCGTTATCAGCGCAACCACCACGGCAAATCGAGCCGAAGCCGAGAAACGCGCCACCGAAGCGAAGAAAACGAATGAGCAGCGGGGGATGATGGTTCGTGGTTTCCGTCCTTACACAGAAACGTAGGAAGATCTGGAAGTAGGACGTGAGTTAATAAGTACAAGAGTTCAGGAGAGCACCAACGACTGAACCCCTGAACCCTTGAATCTCTGTCAGCCTGCGATTTACGCTGAAATCCGGTACTTCCGAAATGAAATGCAAGCCAAACAGATACTGGAAACCTGCCTGTACGTAAATGATCTGAAAGCCGCAGAAGCGTTTTACAGCCGCGTCCTGGGGTTAGAGGCTTTCTCCCGCGTTGAAGACCGCCACGTATTTTTCCGTTGCGGCGACGGGGTCTTCCTGCTGTTTAACGCGGCAAAAACCCAGGAGCTGGGGGGTGATGTGCCGCCGCACGGCGCAGATGGGCCGGGACATGCCGCATTCGCCATGCAGGACGCCGACATTCCAGCGTGGCGGGAGCATTTGCGCCAGAATGGTGTGGCGATTGAGAAGGAAATTTCCTGGCCCAGCAGCGGCTATTCAATCTATTTCCGCGACCCGGCGGACAATAGCGTTGAACTTGCTACACCTAAAACCTGGGGACTTTGATGAACAAGGATGCATACCGTAAAAATCAGCATAAATCTGCGTATGTCGAGTGTGAAACGTGATGAGACCGCGATTTTTTTTCACGTTTCACGCCATCACGTTTCACTTATGCGTAATTTTATCACTATAGACAATATAGTGTAAGTTATCCCCTGATACTGTAAGTTATCCCCTGATACCTTGAATCTCTGTATCCTGGTTACATAGAGGAACGACTATAGCAATGACCGACGAAGAACGTTTCCGTTTTGACTTATCCGGTTTCCTCGTGCGTCCGGCGATTTTAACGCCCGATGAGGTCGCCGAGATTGTCGATCAGATTGACCGCATCAAACACAACCCCGAATCCCTGCCTCCGGCGCATCGCGCGGTGCCGGGCGGGCCGTCGAGTGTGCTCATCAATCACCCGAAGGTTATCGACGTGCTTCACGAAATTATCGGGCCTGATGTTCGGCTTGAGAATAGCTACTGTGTCTGGCGATTGAAGGGAGAAGCGCATGGGGAACTTCACGGGGGCGGACCGGGGCAAGCCGACCCGATCTTCGGTTATCGCGTCAAGAATGGACGGATTCACGCGGGGATGGTGCGGGTTGTCTTTGAGTTGACCGACGTCAGCAAAACAGATGGCGGCACCCATTTCGTCGTCGGCAGCCACAAGGCGAACTTCCCCATGCACCCAGATCATCTGTCGTTAGAGCCGGGGAAGCGGAGTCCGTTTTTGATGAGCTACGATTGTCCCGCCGGCAGCGTGATTTTTTTCACCGAGAACATCTGTCATGCAGGACCGGTTTGGCAGCGGGAAACGCCACGCGTCGCCGTGCTTAACGCCTACGCCCATCTCGCCACGCATTGGCATCGCCTGACGACTCCACCGGAGATAATTGCGTCGCTTTCGCGAGAAAAACAAGCCTACTTCCGTGAGCCGTGGATCGCCGATTTCCGCACCCGTCCCGTGACGCATAACACAATCGAGCGTTTTGTCAACAACGATGAGCCGCCGGTAAATACGGATCATCAACCTTGAATCGTCGTCCCAATGCGTAAAACGTAATGGAGGAGATATTGATGCTGACAGACACAGAACAATCTCAACTGGATGAACAGGGATTCGTCCTTTTGGAGAATGTTATCACCGCAGATGAAGCTGAAGAACTGCGCGAGCTATCAATGTCCCTCGCTAGGCAGGAGCGGGAGGTGTCGGGGGAGCATGTGTATCTGGACGACAAGGCGCAGCGGGTCTGGAATCTGGTGAACAAAGGCGAATTGTACGAACAAGCCATCCAGCATCCGCGCGTACTCAGCGCGATGGAGTATCTGCTTGGTGAGGACTGCACGCTCAGTTCATTCACCGTCAACGTTATCGGTCCCGGTGCGCCTGAGGGCAACCTTCATATTGATTACCCCTTGGGCGCGATGCCCACGCCCCGGCCGAGCTTTCCCCTTTCTGCCAATAGCGTCTGGTTTCTCGACGATTTTACGCTTGAGAATGGCGCGACCTGTTGCGTTCCCGGCAGTCACCGCAGACTCGAATCCCGCCCCGAGCCGGATGTCAAATACGACGACGAAGTGCAGATCACCGGGCCGAAAGGTTCTGTGATGATTATCAACGGAGCCCTGTGGCATGGCTCGTCCGTGAACCACACCGATCGAGATCGCGTCTGTCTGCTCGGTTTCTTCTGTCGCGCTTTTATGAAGCCGCAACAAGATCAACAGAAAATCGTTTCCGAGGAAGTTGTCGCTCGCGCTACACCGACATTGCGGCGGCTACTTGGCTTTGACTCAATGCCGAATACCAATGCTTGATCCAAACGGAGTGAATCTGAAGATAAAGATGAACATCAAAAGCGGAGATATTATACAATCCGATCGATGGCCGGAACCTGTAGCAATTGACCTTGTGGAAGATATGGGGGAATACGTCCGTCTGGTTGGCTCCACGACTCAGTCGCGGCAACATATCGACGATATACTTCCCCGTGACGAAGTGAATGCGTTGCAGGCAGGGAAACTCGCACCGGACTTCACGGCAGAGGCACGTCACGTTTTCCTCAGTCTTGAGGCGCGACGATACCGATATGCCTCTCTCTACGATTCGCTTTTTGCTGTCAACGCTTCTAAGGTCGATCCCTTGCCCCATCAGGTGGAGGCGGTCTACGGCTATGTTCTCAAACTACCACGAATCCGCTTTTTGATTGCTGACGATCCCGGCGCGGGCAAGACAATTATGGCGGGGCTTATCATCAAAGAGTTGAAACTCCGTCATCTGATTAATCGGATCTTGATTGTAGTGCCGGGACATCTCAAAGACCAGTGGCGAAGGGAGTTAAAGGATCGGTTTGAGGAAAATTTTATCATTATGGAGCGAGGCCTTCTCGATTCACAGCCCGGTGAGAACCTCTGGACGCGTGAGTCTCATCTGATTACTTCCATTGATTTCGCCAAGCGTGACGATGTTATGCCCTCCATTGCATCGGCTCAGTGGGATCTGGTTATTGTGGACGAGGCGCATAAAATGGCGGCTTACCAGTATGGCGATAAGTTGGACAAAACCAGTCGTTATCGGTTAGGGGAGACGCTATCGAGAATCTCAACCCATCTGTTGTTCCTGACCGCAACCCCACACAAGGGCGACCCCGAAAATTTCAGGTTGTTCTTGGATCTCCTTGAACCGGGATTCTTTGCGAATAGTGAGATGCTCCGTGAATCCATCACGGCAAGAGACAATCCGCTCTTTATCCGTCGTGTGAAAGAGGATCTGAAGGATTTTGAAGGAAAACCGCTGTTTCTACCTCGGCACGTCCAAACGCTCCCGTTTAATCTCGGCGTCGATTCACCAAAAGAGAAAAACCTCTACAACCAGCTTTCCGAATATGTCAACGGTCAATACAACAAGGCACTGACAAAGGACAAAAAGAACAATGTGGCGTTTGCCCTCGTCATCTTGCAACGCCGACTCGCGTCCAGTACCTATGCCTTGCTCAAGTCACTGGAGCGTCGAAAAGCCCGTCTCTCTGAATTGTTGGAAGGCGCGGAGGAAAGAAAGCAAACGGGAAATAACGTTGATTTTGAGACGATCGACGATTTGAGTGAGGAGGAACGTTGGCAAGAGGAAGAAATTTGGGAAACGCTTTCAGTTGCAGAGAATCGGGAGGAGCTGAGACGTGAAATCGAAACCCTTGAAACGCTGGCAGAGGGAGCCAGAGGGATTATCGAAAATGAAAAAGAAATCAAAGTCACAGCACTGAGGAAGGCACTTGATGACTTTAAGGAACGTTTCCCCGGCGAAAAAATTCTGATTTTCACCGAGTCGCGGGATACACTCGAACATCTTCAGGAAAAGAGCACAGGATGGGGGTATACCGTCACGGTCATTCATGGCGGGTTGCGGCTCGAAGAGCGGATTGAAGCGGAGAGTGAGTTCAAAAACCACACCCAGATTCTGATTGCGACGGAAGCTGCCGGTGAAGGGATTAACCTACAATTCTGCCACCTGATGATCAATTATGACCTGCCTTGGAATCCGAATCGGCTTGAGCAGCGGATGGGACGTATCCATCGGTATGGACAGACCAAAGAGTGCTTTGTGGTGAACCTTGTTGCGGAAGACACGCGAGAGGGAATGGTGTTGACAACCCTTTTCGAGAAGATTGAAGAGATTAAAAACGCGTTGGGCAGCGATAAGGTGTTCGACGTATTGAGCGAAGTCCTGTATGGGGTGAACCTCTCTCATCTGTTGTTGGAAGCGGCAGCCAATGCAAAGAACCTTGATGAGATTCTAGCAGAAATTGACATTGAAGTTGATGAGGACTATATCACCGAAGTCAAAGAGAACTTGGGCGAAAGCCTCGCGACCCATTACATTGATTATACCCGTCTGCACGAAATGGCGGAGCGCGCTCGTGAACGGCGTCTCATTCCCGAATACACCGATGCCTTTTTCCGAAAAGCCTTCGCAACACTCAAAGGTAGATTGCACGATCGCCGAGACGGGTTCCTTGGGATTGACAGTATCCCGCTCCGCATCCGAAGACTTGCCGAAGCAGATACCTTTAAGCGGAAACACGGGCCCATGTCCAGAACGTATCCGAAAGCTACTTTTGACAAAGAGGTTGCCTTCAGAAACCCCGATGCCGAATTTATCTCTTTTGGACACCCTCTGTTTGAAGCCGTTCTCGGTTGGGTCGAAGAGGAACTCTCCGATTGTCTGAAACAGGGCGCGGTCTTTGAAGACCCCGATGGGAAGCTGGATGGGGTGATTCTGTTCTATGAAGGCGAGATTCGGGATGGTTTGGGGCAGGTCGTTGGGACACGACTGTTTGCCTTCTACGTTCAATCCGATACAGGGGCGGTTGAACCAATCGACCCAGCGACCATTTGGGATGTAGCGGAAAGCATGCAGCGGACGGCACCCATAGACATCGAAGCGTTGAAAGGTCGGGTCATGGCAGAGTTAATGCCTGTCCTTGCAGGTTACAGGAGTGAACTTGCGGCTGAACGGAAACGACAGGCGGAAATTAAAGAAAAATACGGTCTCACCTCGCTTGACCATCTCATCGTCCAATTGGATGGCGAGCTGATTCAACTCAAAGACCGCCGAGAGAAAGGTGAGAACGTCGATCTGGTCATACGCAATAAAGAAGAACAGAAGGGCGGCTATCATCACGCCCACGGTGAGTTGAAGCGCGTCATTGTTCAAGAGCAAGCCTTGACGATGAGTACCCCCAACTACCTCGGCGCCATTCGAGTGTTGCCTTCAGCGGTGGAACCTGCTATCATACCAAATACTGTCGAAATTGAATGGATCGGCATGGAAACCGCGATGCGCTACGAGCGTGAACAGGGGCGCGAGCCTGAAGATGTCTCCGCCGAAAATCTCGGCTTTGATGTACGCTCAACCGATTCGGCAGGGGTGAAACGGTATATCGAAGTCAAAGCGCGGGCGGGGCTTGGGCCAGTGACTTTGACGCAAAATGAGTGGTTCAAAGCTAAACAGTTCAAATCGGACTATTTCCTTTATGTCGTCCTCAACACCGCGACGCAGCCCGAGCTCCATATTATCCAGAACCCAGCTGAACAAACACAACCAGCAGAAAAGATTGAAGCGCGGTATCAGATTTCTTTGGGAGAAATTCGGGAAAAAGGAGCGGAATATTCTACGGGAAACTACGGTTCGTAGTAGCACAATTTATTGTGCGTTGTAGGGGTGATGAATCACTCAATAATGATCGTTTTTAGCGGATTGATGGTTTTCTTCGATAGAGGCCTGCGGGCGAGATGGCATTATAAACCCTGTGTTTTTGATGCTGAAATTATGCTACCATCGTATGTGTGCTAGAGGTTTTATTTTTACACAAAGGGAGATGAGACAATGAGCAGCTATTTTATTGAATCCTTTAATATAACCAAGCTGTGGGGTTATCGAGACATTAACCTAACTTTTAACAACGATGTGAATATATTGATAGGTCCAAATGCCTCCGGTAAAACCACTATTTTGAACCTCCTTCACTCTATCTTATCAGCCAATTTACGAAGTGTCTCAGATGTTAATTTTGACCAAGCAGAGATTAAGTTGAGGAGTTTCAAAGGTAGATCTGAACGCACAATTAAGGTTGACACTGCTAATGGGATATTCAGTGTAGGACAGAAAAAATTTAAGATTGATATGATTGCTATTGCTAATCGAAAACTTCCCGAATCCCAGGACCCCTTTGAGAAAGGCTTTGAAAAAGGTAGCTATATCAGGGGAACGGCTTTTCGAAGTTTTGTTATACATACTTTCAGAGAGAAAATGGTAATAGAGGAACTTTATGATGAATTAACTGCTTTAGTTCCTATTGTGTGGCTCCCCGTTAGTCGTCGTTTACCTGTAACAGAGGATGAGAAAGAATCGCATACAAGGACAGGTCCTTTAGAATCGGTAGACTTGCGGCTTGATGAATTGCTCGATGAACTTTCTGACTATCACTCTGGCTTAAACGCACAACTTTCTAAACATTATAGGAAATTTGAGCATCAAGCCTTATCAGTGATACTGTATAGTGAAGAAGATGACCAACTTGATTCAATTCCTCCTTCATTCCCAACCCAAGCGGAAAAGGAGCAATTGCTGAGAGCTTTTGAGGCTGCTGGCCTTTTAGATGAGCAGATGCGAATCAGAATTGATGAGCATTTTGCTGAAATGGGAAAGGTGTTGGAGACGATTCGTGAAATCAAAGACATTGATTCGGACTCAGGTTTAGAAGATCTCCTTGAGCTCCTGCTTATCCGTCGAACACATTCTATGGTAGGATACGCTAGAGAGCTCGAAGAGGATAGAGAGCGTATTTTTAAACCCTTGCGAGATTATGAGGAAACTGTTAATTCATTTTTGGATGGAAAATCTGTTAAAGTTGATGAAAGGGGTAAGTTAAAAATTGAGTCTTCTTCATTATCGGCTTTGAATCCACATCACTTGTCCTCGGGTGAAAAACAGATTCTGATTTTACTCACCGAAGCCCTTCTTCGATTTGATGAGCCGGTAGTCTATATTGCAGATGAGCCAGAGTTGTCGCTTCATGTGACTTGGCAGGAAAAGCTTTTGGAGTCTTTGGTAAAGCTTGGTGGACAAATACAGGCAATTGTTGCAACGCACTCCCCCGATATTGTTGGGAAATTTAGGGATAAAGTTATAAATTTGGGAGGGACAAGCTAATGGCGTTTTCACGAACACCCTCGGGGGTAGCTGCAAAATATCTTTTTGTTTATGTAAAGGACCATACCGATATTCCTCACCATCCAACCCGACAGGATTCGCAGCGAAAAAAGAAACCGAAATTGGATTGGATTGGCGGCTTAAAGGAATATCGGGATCAGTATACAGCGCTTGAACTACAGAAAAAAGCGTTAGACTGGAGGGATTAGTGTACCTAATAGATACCAACATTTTTCTTGAAGGATTGTTGGGCCAAGATAGAGCAACCGAAGTTCAATCTTTTTTCCAATCAATTGATTGGAGTACAATCTCCATGACGGATTTTTCTCTTCATTCAGTCGGTATTATCCTGTTCAAGTTGAAGAAGTTTGCACTTTTTATCTCATTCATGGAGGATATCCTTGTTAATGATGTCGATATCCTCTCATTGGATCCAGAAGATCTTAAGACATTAAACCAGTTAGCTCAGAAATTCAACCTTGATTTTGATGACGCCTACCAATATGCTGTCGCCGAGGAATATGACCTACAACTCATCAGTTTTGATAAGGATTTTGATCAAACAGATAGAGAACGAAAGGAGCCCGCCGAGCTGCTAAAATGAAACGCTTTATTGAAGAAACCTTCCCCGTCAAAGAAGTCAGCGAAGAATCCGCTCGTGAAAAAAACATACGACACGGAAACATTTCTACCCTCCATATCTGGTGGGCGCGGCGACCACTTGCCTCATCACGTGCGACCGCCTACGCCGCCCTGACCCCTACGCCGGAGAACACCGACGAGTGGAGCCGCAAACGGGATTTTATCATCAATCTCTCGAAGTGGGAAAATTCCCTTAATCCCCACCTCATTGAACGGGCGCGGCAGGACATCCTCGAAGCAAACGACGGTGTGCCCCCAAAGGTTCTCGATCCCTTTGGGGGCGGCGGGGCGATTCCGCTGGAGGCGCTTCGGCTTGGATGTGAAACCTACTCCAACGACCTCAACCCTGTTGCTGTCCTGATGCAGAAGTGCACGCTCGAATACCCGCAGAAGTACGGTATGAGGAAGACGGGTAATGAATTACCCATCTACAAACCTGAAAATGAAGGAATACTCTTTGGTGAGGCAACGAAAAATCCCTCCGGTGAAGCACCGAGAGTCCGGAGCGACTTGCTCGAAGATGTCAAGAAATGGGGTGCGTGGACACTCGCGGAAGCGAAAGTAGAACTGGAGAGATTTTATCCCGAAGAGAAGGACGGTGCAATCCCGGTCGGCTATATTTGGGCGAGAACGATTCCGTGTCAGAATCCGTCCTGTGGTACGGAAATTCCGCTAATGCGTCGATTCTGGCTGGCAAACAAGGCGAAAAAGAAGGTTGCCCTTTATCCTGACGTTGAGAACGACGAGGTGAATTTTAAGATTGTCGGCGATGGCTACGAACCGATGCCGATTGGTTTTGACCCGACTAGGGGCACCGTTTCACGCGCTGTGGCGGTGTGCCACGTCTGCAGTGGGCCGGTAGAAGCGAAGTTGACGCGACAGTTGTTTCAGGATGGGAGTGCGGGAGAGCGGATGGTTGCCGTTGTAACACACACACCGGGCACAACGGGAAAACGTTATCGCGTGGCGACGGATGCCGACCTTGCCCTCTTTTGGGAAGCCGAGGCGTACCTTGCGGAGAAGCGGGAGAAGTTGACGTTAGAATGGGGTATGGATGCGGTGCCGGATGAGCCTACACCAGAAGGAAAAGGAAGCGGGGCTGAAAGAGCATTTTCTGTTCAGAACTACGGAATGAACACATGGGGCGACCTCTTCAACGCAAGGCAGAAATTGGCGTTGATTACGTTTGTGGAGAAGGTGAAGGCGGCGTATCAAAAGATGGTGGCGGAAGGGGTTGATGGGGAGTATGCGAAGGCGGTGGTGAGTTATTTGGCACTATGTATAAGCCGTTGTTCAGATTTTGAGAGCACACTTGTTACGTGGTTGAACCATGTGGAAAATTCAGGCCATACGTTTACAAGACAAGCAATTCCAATGGTGTGGGATTTTTTTGAACTCAACTTATTCTCGCCTGTTTCTCAAGGAACTTTTTACAGCATGTCCCGACAAATCTTGCGGACAATAGAGATTTTGGGACAGACTAAATATCCATTCGCTGGATTAACCACCCAAGCCTCAGCAACCTCCCTCCCCTATCCTAGTAATTTCTTTAATGCGGTCTTCACCGATCCGCCATACTACGACAACGTGCCGTATTCGTATCTCTCCGATTTCTTCTACGTTTGGCTCAAGCGAATGTTGGCCGATGTCTATCCCGAACTCTTCTCCACACCGTTGACACCCAAGAGAAACGAGATTGTCGCCTATTCGCACGGCGTAGGCGGTTTTGAGGAGGGCAAACGGTTCTTTGAGGAGTCGCTCAAGCTGTCTTTCCAAGAAATCCACCGCGTATTGAAACCGAACAGTGTTGCCGTTATCGTCTACGCGCATAAATCCACAGAGGGATGGGAAACATTGATTAACTCCCTACTCGATTCTGGGCTGATTGTGACCGGCGCGTGGCCACTGGATACGGAGATGAAAGGGCGTCTTCGTGCTCGAGAATCCGCTGCCCTCGCGTCCTCTATCTACATCGTCGCCCGGAAGATGGAACGTCAACCCACCGGTTTCTACAACGAAGTCAAAGCGGAGATGACAACGCATCTCAACGCCAAACTTCACCGACTCTGGGAGGAAGGTCTGGGCGGGGCGGACTTCTTCATCGCCGCCATCGGCTCCGCCATTGAGATCTTTGGTAAATATGAGAAGGTTATGGATTTTGAAGGGGAGATCATCCGCGCTGATCGGCTGCTTGACGATGTGCGAGAGATTGCCACCGATTACGCGGTGCGGCAGATTCTGCACAATGGATTTGCCGGTGAAATTTCCGACCTCACTCGTTTCTATGTCCTCTGGCGGTGGGAGTACGGCGAAGCACGCGTCCATTTTGACGAAGCACGGAAGTTGGCGCAGTCCTGTGGTGTTGACCTCGCCCAGGAATGGGGCAGCAAGGGTTTCATCGTGAAAGAGAAGGCGTTTATCCGCCTCCTCGGACCACAGTCCCGGAAGATAGACGACCTCAAAGACGCAGGAGAGTTGATTGACGTGTTGCACCATGTCTTGCTCCTATGGGAAAAGAGCCAACGAGATGAAATGATTCGCGTCCTCGCACAAAGCGGCTACGGAGACAGCGAGGCGTTCTATCGCGTCGCGCAAGCCATCTCCGAAACGCTGCCCATCGAGAGCAGAGAGAAAAAGCTGTTAGATGGTTTCCTCGCCGGTCGTGAAAGGGTCAGAGACGAGATGAGACAAGGACGATTCTTCTAGGTTCGTAGTAGGTCTCGGACTCTCGGTCGTAGACCGGAGGCGATTTATCGCCCGTCCGTGTCAACAACGCGCAATCAATTGCGCTACTACAAATCCCAAGCACTTTATCTAAGGAGAAAAGCGAATGATTCCATTCCACACAATTGCTGTGCCCCACCGCGACATCTTAGAAGGCAGACTCACGCTAGACGTATTCGCGGCAGACCTGTGGGAAGTGTTCAAAGGTCGAGCACCGGACGAATACAAGGATACCAAGCAGTTTTTCGAGAAAACTTATAGAAGGGGATGGACAAAATGAATCCGGCAATTCTTACCAAACGCGAGATTAAACAGAGGCTTCTGAGCCACCGGAACACGCTGAAAGAATACGGTGTGAAACGGCTTGGACTTTTCGGCTCTTATGTCAAAAGCACCACCGTTCATAGAGGTAGTGATATAGACCTGCTTGTAGAATTTGAGGAACTGTCATTCGATCAGTACATGGGGCTGCGTATTTTTCTTGAGGATCTTTTTGAGAAAAAGATTGACCTCGTCATCGCCGATTCGGTCAGACCGCGCTTGAAGCCTCGTATCGAAAAGGAAGTGGAGTATGTCGCGGGACTATGACATCTACCTCGAAGATATATTAGAAGCAATAGATCGGATTCAAGAGTACATGCAGGGAGTCAACCGCGCAGCGTTTGAAACCGATCGGATGCGGTTTGACGCAGTCATCCGAAACCTTGAAGTTATCGGTGAAGCCGTCAAACAGGTGCCTGATTCCGTTCGAGAAAAGCATCCAAGTGTTGAGTGGCGGAAGATTGCTGGGTTAAGAGACATCCTCATTCACAAATATTTCAACATCAACATTGAGATTGTCTGGGATGTGGTGCAATCGAATATTCCGATTTTGAAGATGGAGATTCAACAGATCACCAAGGAGAAAAGCGAATGATTCCATTTCACACAATTGCTGTGCCCCACCGCGACATCTTAGAAGGCAGACTCACGCTAAACGTATTCGCGGCAGACCTATGGGAAGTGTTCAGAGGCGCAGCGCCAGATGAATACAAAGACCCCACACAATTCTTCCAGAAAACATATCAGACCGATGGACTCAAAAACCTGCTTTCGATTGTTGAAGGGAGGCTTAATGGTCGGGGCGGCGATCCGGTGATTCAGATCCAGACCCCCTTCGGCGGCGGTAAAACCCACGCGCTGATTGCGATGTATCACAAAGCCAGTGACTGGGACGTGCAAAAAGTGGTGCTAGTCGGGACACCGATGGGCGCGTCCGACACGTTATGGGGCATGTTGGAAAAACAGTTGACGGGCAAGGTCGCACGTTTTGATGGGTTGACTTCACCCGGTCGGGACGCGCTCTACCAATTGCTGTCAGAAAACCAGCCCGTGCTCATCCTGATGGACGAGGTACTGGAATATATGACCAAAGCCGCTGGCGTCCGGGTAGCGGACAGCACACTTGCATCACAGACACTTGCCTTTATGCAGGAGTTGACCGAAGCCGCTGCCATTTTGGAGCAGGTCGCATTGGTCATCACCCTTCCATCGGGGACTATGGAACACTATGACCAAGGGGCAGAACGGCTATTTAAGCAACTTGGACAGATCGCGGGACGGGTGGAGAAGATTTATACGCCAGTACAAGAGCATGAGATCGCTCAGGTCATCAGGCGACGGCTCTTCTCACAGATCGATATGAATAGCGCGAGTGAAGCGATTCGGGATTTTATGGATTACGCCGACAGAGAATCCATTCTGCCGCCCGGAACGGAGCCCTCAGAATACCGAAAACGGTTTGAGGCCGCTTATCCGTTTCAACCCGAAGCGATTGATGTCCTTTATCAGCGGTGGGGCAGTTTCCCAAGTTTTCAACGGACGCGGGGTGTGTTGCGGCTCCTGTCATTTGTGATCTATTCCCTTAAAGAGGATGCAATTCCCTATATCAGTCTGGCAGATTTTGATCTGAGCGTTCAGGAAATTCGACAGGAGTTGTTAAAGCACATCGGAGGGGAATACGACAGCGTCATCGCCGCAGACATCACGGGTGAAGACGCCGGTGCGAAAAAGGTTGATGTCGGTCTGGGAGATGCTTACAAAGGATTGAAGTTGGGCAGCCGAGCTGCGACGGCCGTTTTTCTGTACTCATTTTCAGGTGGTACAGAGAAGGGCACGAATCTTGAAGAAATTAAGCGAAGCGCGACGACAACGGGGAATCCGTCGAGTATCCTCACGGAAGCGGTTGAGGGTTTGCGGGAAAAACTGTTTTACCTACGGCACGATGGTGGAAGAGCTTATTTCACCAACCAGCCCAACCTCAACCGAATTCTGCTGATCCGAATGGAGAATATCAACGAGCGAGTAATTGACGAGTTTGAGGAAACAGAACTGAAAAGGAACCTCTCTGGGGGACGGCTCAAGACTTTCGTCTGGCCCAAAGATAGATCGGACATTCCAGACAACACCGATCTGAAGTTGGTAATCCTCAAGGAGCGCGACGACCCCCTGATGAAAGATACGCTGGAAACGAAGGGAAATACGCCTAGGGTGAACCGAAACACGCTTTTCTTTCTCGCACCGCTGGAACGCGAAGGGGCCGGGTTTTATAGTCAACTGCGAAAGATCATCGCCTACCGAGCCATTAGAGGCGACAAAACGCTGAATCTCTCTGTTGAACAACAGAAGGAGGTTCGGACCGAACTGAAAAAGGCGGAAGATGGGTTGGATGATGCGTTGTGTCGATATTACCGAACCGTGTTCGTTCTGGCAAGCGATGGTCTCAAAGAAAACGATTTGGGGCTTCCAACCTACGGTGTGCCGAAGATACTTGACGAAGCCGTATATGATAAACTGAAATCAGATGGAGTGGTTCTTGAACGTATTCATCCATTTGTGATTAAGGAGCGGTATCTTAAAACCAACGAATCTGTTTCCACTGAACAGCTCTATCAATCCAGTGCAAAGACACCGGGGGAATCGCGAGTCACCGGTCGCAGCGCATGGGAATCGGGAATTCGTGAAGGGGTGGAACAGGGGTTGTTCGGACTTGGGGAACTAGAAGACGGAAAACCGGTCTGCCGATATTTCAAGGAGCGTCCATCCTCAATTGCCCTTTCTGCGAATGAAGTGATTATCCGAGAGGACATCTGTATCGCCCAGGAGGAAGCGGAAAAAGAAAAGGAAAAATCACCGGAGCCTCTCTATTCCCCCGGTGGCAGTACCAAAACGAAAATCGTAGAACCACCAGTCCCGGAGCCACCGTCGCCGCCAGATGGACGCGACAGCGTTCGTCTGAAGTTCACAATCCCGAAAGGAAAGGTGTCAGGACTCATGGGCGTGATGAACCTGCTGCAATCGAATTTCGATAGCCTTCAAATTGAGTTACTGGCGACGGAGGGGCAGATGTCAGATCAGGATTACGAAGATAAAATCAAAGAGGCGTTTGTGCAATTGGGAATCGATCCGGAGGAATAAAACTTCAGGGGACTGTTTCCGAGAGCGTGCTCGGAAAATGGTTCTTCGCGCCACGAAAAAGACGAGAAGGAGAAAGTTATGCCAACCGCTTTTGAAGCAATTGACAGGTGGATTGACGAGGCACACGCCAAACTGGAAAATGGTGGGCTTCAGACAAGGGATCTGGATCGACTTCATCAGATTATCAACACAAATCAGTTGCATACGCGACAACGGCTGCTCTATCTCCATACGGCGACACCGGGCATCCGTTCTCAAGTCATCGGCATGGCGCTGCATGAACCGACGCCCGGCTCAGTGACGGAGATTACGACGGAGGGTCACGAATGGTCTTATAATACCGTACACGATGCCATCTTGGACGGGTGGCAGGTCATTCATTTCCCGGATCAGCAGACTGACTTTGACGACCGGGAAATTGACATCTTGGGCTACGAATTTATCCTACAAAAATTGGAGGTTTACAATGGCTGACAAGCCGTACCTCTTGACCGACGACGAAACCATCTCTTTTATCATTCGCGGTTACCACATCGTTGAGGCGGATTTCCCCGAAGGCTTCAACGAGTCGATTTACGAAGAACTTGAAGGCTTAGATATTTTGCAGGACAATCCGGGCGATGCAATTCTTGACCGCGTCCCCAAGCTCTATCAGGTCTACGACCATCCCAAAATGCGTGGGGCGTTGGTGAGTCTGCTCGGCGAAGATGTCCAGATGAACAGCCATCGGCATTGCCACGTCAACCCGCCCGGCACACGGAGCCAGTCATGGCATCAAGACGGAACAAACAAGCGGCGCCACCAGATTCAAACCGTCCTGGCAATGTATTATCCGCAGGATGTGACTGCGGAATTAGGACCCACTGTAATCATGCCCGGGACGCACTTCCGCAACGCTCCGACCGACCGCATGGCGACCTACGCCAACTTCCGCGAGCAGGTTGTGCTTGCGGTCAAGGCGGGGACGGTGGCGATTACGCACTACGACATCTGGCACGCCGCCACCGCGAATTGTGGCGATCAGACACGGTACATGCTGAAGTTCCTCTTCAGTCGTGGGATCGAGCCAAAGGCGCCGAGTTGGAACTACCATCCGGAGAAAGCTGCCGCCTCGATACGTCGCTTTACCTTCGAGCGGGCATGCGCCTGTTCCCAATCCGATCATTACAAGGAACGCGGGTTGCGTATGGAGATGTGGAATCACTTAATCGGCAAGACGTAATGATAGCATTTCGGATTACGCTGTTAACCGTGGAGGACTTTACGGGAAGGGTTTATAGTATCTTGCCGATATCAGGCTCTGTTGACGAACTCGGGGAAATGTGCCCCCAATCTCCGATTGGGGATGCAAGTTGAGCGAAGCGAAATCCTGATCTATCGGAGCAACGGAAAGGATGATTATATGGGTACGAAGATGAATTTTACTTCAAAAGTTCCGCAACGGACCTATGCGGCCACACTGGATGAGCAACTGGAACAACTGAAAACGGATGCGCTGATGCTACGATTCGCTGAGTCGCGCAAAAGGCTGTCATCCGATCCCTGCCGTCCTGTCTACCATTACGTCAATCCCGAGGGGAATCTGAATGACCCAAACGGACTGTGCTACTGGCAGGGGCAGTGGCACCTGTTTTACCAGGCGTATCCGCCGGAAGACCCGCGCCAGCACTGGGGCCACGCCGTCAGCAATGACCTGGTGCACTGGGAGGACCTTCCGCTGGCCATTTATCCCGGCATCGAGAGGTGTTGTTATAGCGGTAGCACGCTCGTCGAGGCAGACCGCGTCATCGCCATGTACCACGGCACGCTCGCAGGCAACATGGTCGCCGTATCCGGCGACCCGCTGCTCCTCAACTGGGAGAAAATTTCTGGCAACCCGGTTATCCCCATGATGCAGCCCGACGAAATGGGATGGCCCTACCGCGTGTACGACCCCTGCATCTGGAAGGGAGAGAACGGGTACTATGCGCTGTCCGGCAGCTACTGGGAGGGGGAAATCTTTGACGACTGCCGAATGGTACAGCATCTATTTTTCTCACAAAATCTGGAACGCTGGGCCTACCTCGGGTCGTTTGTCGAGGGCGATATTTTCACCGCGCCGGGTGAGGACGGCGCGGTCCCGTACTTCTGGCCGATCGGCGATAAACACATCCTCTTGTTCGCCAGTCACCAACGCGGCTCACAGTATCTGCTCGGCGATTACGACAAGGTGCATCACAGATTCAAACCCTTCGCGCACGGCCGCTTCAATTTTGGCCCCATCGAGCCCGGCGGCGTCCACGCCCCGTCGGCTACGCCCGATGGCAAAGGAGGCGTGTACGTCATCTACAATATCAACAGCGGCAAACCAACTCAGGGCTGGAACCACATCATGTCCCTCGTGCGTCTGCTGACTTTGCGCGAGGATAACACGCTGGGCATCGAACCCGCCCCGGCGGTGGAATCGCTCCGATTTGACTACAAACACGTCGGGGAAACGTCCCTGCCTGCAAACCGGGAGCTTGTGCTCAAGGGCATTGAAGGGAACGCGATGGAACTCGCCGCCGAAATCGAGCCCCAAGACGCGCGCGAGATCTGCATCAATGTTCTGCGTTCGCCAGACAGCGAGGAGTATACCGCCATCAAATTCTACCGGCAGGGCCATATGCGGGTGAGTAAAGCTGGATGGGAAGGGAGGCACAAGCGAGACGCGCTGGTAATCGACTCGTCTCGCTCATCGCTGCTGCCAGACGTGCTGGCGCGTCCGCCGGAGGTGGCGCCGTTCGAGCTCGATGATGGCGAATCCCTCAAGCTACGGCTCTTCATAGACAAGAGTGTGGTCGAAGTCTTCGCCAACGGTAGGCAATGCGTTGCCCTGCGGGTATACCCCGCACGGGTGGACAGCGTGGGCGTATCCATCCGCGCCCAGGGTAGCGATGCGGCCTTGCGCTCTCTGGAAGCGTGGCAGATGAAGCCCATCTGGCCGCATGAGAAAGATTGAACATAAAATACAATCACACCTTACGTTTGAATCAAGTAAGGAGAACCAATATGGCAAATCTAGCAATTAACGGTGGAACACCTGTTCGGACAAAACCTTACCCCTCATGGCCCACATTTGATAATCGAGACCTCAAAACCTTTGAGGCGGTCTATCGGAGTGGAAAGTGGGGCACCGGTGGTTCAAGGGTTCCCAAGTTTGAAAAGCGTTTCGCTGAATTTCAAGATGCAAAGCACGGCGTTTGTGTCAATAGCGGAACAGCAGCTTTGTATGTCGCACTCAAAGCCGCAGGCGTTGGGCTCGGCGATGAAGTCATCACAACGCCATACACCTTTCAAGCAACGGTCGTTGCTATCCTGATGGCAAATGGAGCGCCGGTGTTCGTCGATACGTTGCCCGATGGATTTAACATCGACCCATCGAAGATCGAACCCGCAATCACACCGAAGACAAAAGCCATCCTGCCGGTTCACATTGCTGGCTATCCTGCCGATATGGACGCGATTATGGAAATCTCCAATCGACACAACCTCATTGTGGTTGAGGACTGTGCGCAGGCACACGGCGCGGAATGGCGTGGCAGAGGAGTTGGTGGTTGGGGACATTTCGGTTGTTTTAGCTTTCAGTCATCCAAAAACCTGTGTGCCGGAGAAGGCGGTATCGTTTTGACCAACGATCGAAAGCTATATGAACGTGCCTGGGCGATTCACAACTGCGGGCGCACGCCTCCTGGGTCGGAATTTGATACAGAGCCACTTGGCGGGAATTTCCGGATGACCGAGTGGCAAGGTGGGTTACTGCTCTCACGCCTGGATAGACTTGATGAGGAGGTCAATCTGCGCAATACGAATATGCGACTTTTGGACCAGGGGTTAGGGGAGATTCCCGGCATCAAGGTGACGCCGCTCGATCCACGCGCAACTCGTGGCGGTTGTCACGGCTACAAAGCGATTTTCGATTCAGAGGAGTTTGAAGGCATCTCCCGCGAAGATTTTCTCCAAGCGATGCGGGCAGAAGGTATTCCGATGGGGCATTGGTATACAACGCCGATGTATCGACAGACGCTCATGGGTTCAGATCTCCTGAGTGCAAAGCTCGACTATTCAAATGTCTCCTGTTCAGAGGCTGAAACACTGTGTGAAAATGGTCTGGCACTGAGCCAGAGCATTTTGATGGGAAGCCAAGAAGACATGGCTGACATCATCACAACGGCAACTAAGGTACGTCGCTACGTGGGGGAGTTGGCAGAATCTTGATTGATTATGTTTTTCACGCTTTGTATTAACCCAAGTTGCCACCTATAAGCAGGTAGAAACTCGATTTTGAAAGCAACTCACTCGAAGATGAGTTTGCTCAACCCCGATAAGATCGGGATTCAAAGCAACTTGAGGCGAAAGACAGCGCCGAGAACGACCTCGCTACGCTGAAATCGCAACTCGGAAAAGGAATAGAATCAGATACTGAGACAAAAGATGCGTAAACGTAAAGGTGAAATATCTGACGTTTTACGCCTTTTCAAAGGAGGGTCTCATGGCTCAACCCAAGGGCGAGGCATTTCGTGTCATTCACGAGAGCAAACCTAAACACACCTATCGCAGTGCAGTTGTCGGATGTGGCAGAATGGGCAGCACAATTGATGATGAACATATCGGAATGCCACACTACCCCTGGCCGTGGGCACACGCCCCGGCAATGATTGAAGCGCGGGGCGTAGATCTACTTGCTGCGGCCGATGTGGATCAAGCAAAACTAAATGACTTCAAGCGGCGTTGGGGCGTCGAAGCCCTTTACACCGACTATCGAGAGATGGTCAAAAAGGAGCAGCCAGACATCGTCTGCCTAACGACCCGTCCCGAACCCCGTGCAGAGGTCACTATCGGCTTGGCAGAAGCCGGCGTCAAGGCAATCTATGCCACGAAGCCGATGTGTCGCACCCTCGCCGAAGCGGACGCAATGATCGACGCCTGCCACAAGCACGGGGTCATCCTCGCTATTGCGTGTCATCTCAACTGGTACAACTGGTACACAAACGCTCGTCAAGCAATCGCCGACGGAACCATCGGCAAATTGAGATCGATGTTCTGTCACAGCCCATCCAGCCTCTCGAATCTGCATAGCCATACGCTCGCGCTCTTTCGCCTGTTTGCCGGTGCCCCGGCAAAGTGGGTCTTTGGCGTGATGGACAGCGAAGAAGGCGCAGCCGGAGATCGCGACCTCTCGGGCTCGGGGTATATCGTCTACGAGAACGGTGTCCGCGCTGTCATGAATACCCAATCTGAAACTTCAGGGCACACATGGACACTCGAATTTATCGGTGAGAAGGGGCGTATCGTTTCACGCAACGCCCACGCCCAGTTCGAGCTATGGAGTACCCATCCAGAGACGGGTGGGCCTATCCAGTGTCAGTTTCCCAACCCTTGGTATCCGCGGAGTTCAATGGTGGACGCAGTCGAAGGCGTTTGCAAATCTCTTGAGGCCGGAGAAGAGCGAATCTGTCCGGGTGAATTTGGCAGGGAGGCTCTGGAAATCGCCATTGCTCTACGCGAATCCCATCGCCGCGGCAATGTGCGGGTCGATCTGCCACTGGAGGATCGAAGCCTGCGGATGGGGTAATTGATGGGAGAAATATATGAGACCAGCATCAACACTAGCGTCCAGCGAAAGACCCGATGATGGCGAAAACGAAAAACGGTTGCGTTCCACGCAGGAAATAGCGTACGCAGCGGTCTGAGCGCGTCCGATTCGCACAGATATCAATCGTAACTAAAATCATCAGGTGCTTTCTTCTTTTCGATTATCTTAACAAGGTGATAGGCATATCGCCCCACATCCTGTATCTCCGTACCACGGTCTTCCAATCTAACCTCAAGTGTATAAATAAACCCCGGTTCAAAATCAAAGCCCTGAATAGCCTCGTAGAAGAATTCCCAGCGACTTGAGTCCTCGTTGTACACCAGAAAGCAATCTTGTTCAATAAAACCCTGACACTGCTGTGTGTAAGGGCCAAGCGTGATAATCTCGGTATCTTCCTCGCCGCAAGCAAACAAAAACAGCAAAGCAAGCATCGGTAAAAATCTCATTTCCGTATCTCCAAAAAAAACGGATGAAATTAAGAAGGACATCTTAAGCCCCAGCGATCGGTGGCGCGGATTTCATTCCATGACAGGCGCGCATTGTCGAGCATTTCTTTTTAGTATGTCGATTTTCCAAAATCGACATGCTATGCTGAGATATGAATCTCGACCTACTAACTGGAATAGGTAGCAACTTGGGTTAATTTTATAGTGGGAACGGAGTGGAGTGAGATGCAACGCACAAGAAACGCGCTTACTACTAACGGTTGGAAAGAAGATGGGGTTTATTGGAGGGGAAATAAAAATGGAGGGCAAAGAAAATCTCTGCCCTCCATATCTGCTTGTAATTTCAGAATCTGCTTGTAATTTCAGACACTTAGTACATACCACCCATCTCACCACCACCACCGGGAGGTCCTGCCGGCATCGGAGGCTCCTTCTCAGGAATATCTGCGACCAATGCCTCTGTGGTAATCATCAGTCCAGCGATGCTGGAAGCATTCTGAAGGGCAACACGGACGACTTTGGTTGGATCAATGACACCCGCGCTGAACATATCATTGAATTCATCTCTCAGGGCATCGTAACCGACATTTTCCCCACCGACATTTTCCCCTTCGTCTTTGACCTTTGCGAGGATTACTGAGTCTTCTTGACCCGCATTGTGTGCGATCTGACGAAGTGGTTCTTCGAGTGCGCGGTGTACAATGTCAACACCGACCTGTTCTGTCTCGTCTCCAAGGCTCACGTTATCGAGCGTAGATGCTGCACGAACAAGTGCGACGCCGCCACCGGCGACAATTCCTTCCTCAACGGCTGCACGGGTTGCGTGCATCGCATCTTCAACGCGCGCCTTCTTCTCTTTCATCTCGACTTCAGTCGCTGCGCCCACATTGATGACGGCAACGCCGCCAGCGAGTTTCGCTAGGCGTTCTTGCAGTTTCTCGCTGTCGTAGTCAGAAGTGGTGTCGTCGACCTGCCTGCGAATCTGATTGATGCGCCCCTGGATCGCTTCCGTGCTGCCAGCGCCCTCAATGACTGTTGTATTGTCTTTGTCAATGATAATACGTTTCGCTGTCCCAAGATCATTCAAGTTCACGTTTTCGAGCTTGATCCCGAGATCTTCGGAGATCACGCGACCATTCGTGAGGACAGCAAGATCCTCGAGCATCGCTGTCCGCCGATCACCGTAACCCGGCGCTTTGACGGCTGCACCGCGGATCGTTCCGCGAATCTTGTTGACAACCAACGTGGCTAACGCCTCTCCTTCGACATCCTCCGCGACGATGAGGAAGGGTTTGCCCTGTTGGGCAACGTTTTCAAGCATCGGCACCAGATCTTTGAGTGCGCTAATCTTCTTTTCATGGATGAGGATATATGGGTCTTCAAGCACAACTTCCATGCGGTCTGGATCGGTGACAAAGTAGGGTGAAAGGTAGCCGCGATCAAATTGCATACCCTCGACTACATCGAGCGTAGTCTCAAGACTCTTGGCTTCCTCAACAGTGATAACGCCATCTTTGCCGACCTTTTCCATCGCATCTGCAATCAGGTCGCCAATCTCGTTGTCATTGTTAGCGGAGATGGACGCGACCTGCGCGATTTCCGTTTTCTCCGAAGTTTCTCGGCTCATCTCTTGCAGACTGCCTACGACAACGTCAACCGCCTTCTCAACACCACGCTTGAGCGCCATTGGGTTGTGCCCCGCGGCGACATTCTTTAAACCTTCGCGGTAAATTGCTTGCGCCAAAATGGTGGCTGTTGTTGTTCCATCCCCCGCAACATCACTGGTTTTGGAGGCAACTTCCTTCACCATTTGCGCCCCCATGTTTTCATACGGTTCTTCAAGTTCGATCTCTTTGGCAACAGTCACACCGTCTTTCGTGATGGTTGGGGCGCCAAACTTCTTATCAAGAACAACGTTCCTTCCTTTTGGCCCTAAAGTCACTTTTACGGCACTCGCAAGCACGTCAACACCCTGCCTAATCTGGTTGCGTGCATTTTCATCAAATGCCAGTTGTTTTGCGGCCATTGTTATTCCTCCTAATTCTCTGAATTTCCAAAATTAGCCAATCTTTGCCAAGATGTCATCTTCGCGCAGAATCAGCAATTCTTCATTTTCATACGTCACTTCAGTACCAGAGTACTTCCCAAACAGGATTTTATCTCCAGTTGCGACATCAATGGGTTGCCGATCGCCATTGTCAAGCAAGCGACCTTTCCCAACAACGATAACTTCCCCTTCTTGGGGCTTTTCTTTGGCAGTGTCAGGAATAATAATCCCGCCACTGGTTGTCTGTTCGTCCTCTTCAGTGCGTCGGATTAAAATCCGATCGCCTAGCGGCGTGAGCGCCATATCCCTTTCTCCTTTCTTGCGTTTGAATCAATGAACCTAAAGTTCGGATAGATTATCCACCTTCAAAATAGTAAGCAATAGCTTCAAAATAGTAAGCAATAGATATGCCACCCTGCTATCACTGAGTTATCCCGCTGCAGATGACATTTTGGCACAATAATAATCGAGACAAAATGCCACTATCCTTGCCTTCTATTACATTCGTGTCAATTTGTCACATGCTAAAAGGGGCATCGAACGGCTTTACCGGTTTGATTCGATTCGTAAGCAGCCGCAAGGATCTGATTGGCACGCAGCCCATCGAGTCCTGTGACAATTGGTTGTTCGCCTTCAGTCGCACACCGTGCGAAATGCTCAAATTGGAATTGGTAAAGATCTTCATACCGAGAGGCGATGATGTGACACTCGTTGTCGAGGAAGGTCTTGATTTTCCAACCATCATCATCATAGACCAGTACCCACCCCTGTGTACCGTAGACTTCAATGACGAGATCGCAGCCGGCAGCAGCAAAGCTGGTGTCGGTGAATCCCTGAGCGCCGTTCTCAAAACGCATCATGATTGTTCCAGTCTCTTCGACATCATAACGATGAATGGTGCTGTTGCAGAAGGCGCTGACTTCGCTGACCTCTCCGATGATGTAACGCAAGAGATCGACGCCGTGCACCCCGAGGTCCATCAGACAGCCGCCGCCAGCTTGGTCAGGGTTCCCCCGCCATGTCCCTTGAGGAATTGGGGAAGATTTGAGAAGCGGCATCCGCCCATGAACGATTCGCCCTAAGCGTCCTTCATTAACCCAGTTTCTGATCTGTTGGAAGCAAGAGTGAAAGCGAAACAGAAAGCAGATCTGTAGATGTACGTTGTTCGCTTCGCAGGCATCGATCATCCGCTGGCACTCTTCAGAATTCATCGCCATCGGTTTGTCGCAGAGAACATGGAAGCCCCGTTCGGCAGCTTGGATCACTTGCCCGCAGTGCAGATACACAGGTGTTGAGACATAAATCGCATCCAACTCTGAATCTGAAAGGAGATCATCAACGGTTGTGTAATACATCTGTGCCCCATGTTCTGTCGCGATGCGCTTGGCACGCTCTGCGTCTCTGGAGAACAGGGCGTGAAGTTCCGCTCCTTTCGCCTTATTGATTGCTGGGATAGCTCGGCGTTGGGCCACACTCCCCGCGCCAAGCACTCCCCATTTCAGCGCCATGATGAACCTCCTCGGTGATCAGGTATGTCAGAAAGCAGGATGCTCGCTTTCACACATCACCAGAATAGTATTATACCCCAATAGGTCGTAACTTACACTGCTCTGTAAATTTAGTTTTGGCTATTGGAGTAGAGCGGGTCCGATTTTCAATCAAGACAGGCACGGCTCCCCGTTCATCTGTAGTTGGGAGAAACGCTTTCGAACCCCGATCCATCAAGGCTCTACAGTACCCTTAATGAAATAGTACCCTTAATGAAATTTTACAAAGCACTACCGCCCGTATCGGAATTTTTCTGTTGAGAATAATGGCACAAACTGGTATAATAAAAAACTGCATTTCACAAAATTAAACTTGGGGTTTTAGTGCTAGGAAGTGTATCAGAGGTGCTTTGCATTCATGATTAGATGTCAGCTTAATCAGATCGGTGTGGAAATGTTGGGAAGATACTGGAAACATATTGTTCCACCAATATCCAAGCAGGTATATATATCGTTAATAGCTACAGCCCTTTCGCTGCCAGTTGCTAAAATGCTAGGAACGAAAGGGGGATAGGTTTGATATAATGATTCACGTCAAAGTTAATCCAAACGAAACACTTGATAAAGCCCTGGCCCGATTTAAGAAAATATGCAGCAAGGCAGGTATCGTCACGGAAATTAGGAGACGTAGTTTTTATGAGAAGCCAAGCGAAAAACGACGTCGTTTAGAATTAAAACGGCTACGGAAAAGCAAACTCCGTACCTTTAACACCAGGCACCGATAATAAACTTAACTAGCCTCATTGGCATCGCAGTTGCAACGATTATCGAATTGGCAGATTTTCTGCAACCTTAGAACCTGGATCGAAGGGCATACATGATCTGCTCAATGGCACAATCTACAGAGGTTCCATTGGGTCAGCGTGTATGCCCTTTGTATTTGCCACTCAGATCTCCAGATTAACGGGGTCATTTTTCGTCCGCCACTTTGCCCCGTTTATACCCGGTGTGTCACGCGACGCAAAAAGCCCGCCGAAAAGTGGCGGGCTTTTCCAACTTAATCGGAGGGAGCGAGGGGAGGAAAATCATGGTCCCAATCATCTCTCCTCCGAAACTTCATACGCATCAATTCATTTTTGATCATTGCAGCGCGAACTTCTCCAACGCCTTCAACCGCTTGCAAATCTTCTATCGTCGCATCATAGATGGCGCTAAGGGTTTGAAAGGTTTTAACCACATTCTCGATTACGTTCATCGGCAGGCGGGGAATTTCGTTGAGCATCCGATAACCACGGGGTTCCGTCGGCTCGATGTGACCGGCAACATCGCGCGGAAAGCCGAGGGCAACACAAATGTTACCACGATCTGCCAGGGCCTGGGCGTCGAGTTTGAAGATTCGATCGAAAATCTCTTTCTCTTCTCGTTGCTCTTCTCGTTGCTCTTCTCGTTGATCTGCGCAGTAGTAGTCACGAACCACCAGGTGCGCTTCTTCCACTTCGGTATCTAACTCTGGGGGACGGAGTTGCAGGGATTGTGCCTCTGTTCCTAACTCAATCCGATAACGATTCAGATCCATCTCTGTCCGACGTACCATCTCGTTGCGCTGAATCACTGTAACAACGTCTGCAAATGTCACCGAACCATGCAATTCGGCATGATGGAGTTTCTCCATTGCTGAACTCAACCCTTATAGTGAACGATTCAACCAAAGATAATCCAATTGTATCCAAATATAGGCGCCATACATCAAGATTATAGCACTATTGCAATGGCTCGTCGAGGAGATTGAAATCGTAATCGTGGCGCATTCATTCTTCAATCGAAATGGCATTAATTGTAATAGTCAACATTAATTGTAATAGTCAAGAGGATGCTTGACACTGCTCCCGATGGATTGGCAAAAATCCATCGGCTATGGCGTGGATTTGTCAATGGCTCGCATCCCGATCCATCGGGTCCACGCCGAGTGGGGTGTCGATCATCATGTTGACCACTACACGAAATGGCATTAATCTATCAACCGAGCATTGTACTGGCGCGGTGTGTGGCGGTAGCCACGAAACGCTGGGGGATGGAGAGGCGGTGGGGTATAGATGTAGATTGCATCACTGTATGGGTCGTACAAGATTACCCCCTCGCGTTCATCGCCACAGACATCTGCGGGAAAGCAATGATACCATCCCATCTTGCCACCCGTTGGCGGCGGCAGTCCCGGGAACGTCACGACTTTGCGTCCGAAGCCATCATAGAGCGCGGCAGGACTGTAAATCAGGTCAGCCGCACCCTCGCCGTTCCAACGAATGATTTCCAAGCCGGTGTTATTGGGGGACGCATCAACGCGAAATCGACTGAGCACCCCACCGCTGTTACTCACAACCATCAGATCCGGATGATGCCCATTGTAACGGATGATAAGTTCAGGCCCCGGCGAATCGAGTCGAACATCGCCGTGACGGATCTCCTGTCCATGTGGCACGAGCTCTTCGCCGAGTTTGAGCAGGGTATTTCCACGCCCATCAAGAACCTGTCCCCAACCAGACAAGATTGCCTCCTTCCCGTTGCTTTCATCCCCATCCCACTCTTCAACCAAGACGGCATCCATGTTATCGCCAAGGTATTTTTCCCACAACACACTGCCATCGTAAGCTAGACCAAAATGCCCACCATTCACCTCATCTATCCCATCGCCATCCAGATCCCCGACAGCAGGGATGTAAGCGGAATGTTTGGCGTAACGATACCATTTATTTGTGTACCGCCACAAGATGTCGAGTTCATGGTTAAAAGCGAACAGATCATTGCCGAGTTTGACAACAAAGTCCTGCGGTTGCGCATTGCCGGAAAAGTTAGCAATCATCAGGCGATGATGGGCATAGTTGGCGATGTGAAGCTCGCCATTGATATAAGCGTTACAGCAGCGAAGTTCAGCCGGCGCAGTTTTCTTTTTGATTTCACCTGTTTTTCCATCTAAGATGACCAGATCAATCGCATCCAGATTCCATTTGCTCGTGCGTTTCACATCAAAATCGATTAAGAAGCAGATGACTTCTAAACAGCCATCTTGATCGATGTCGTAGACCGCAACGGGCCCGGGGCGATCCGGAGGGCGTGTGCGAAGCGTGCCTGTCCCGTCGGCATCCGCGACACCGAAATTTTTATCGCCGATTGACCAGATTGGCTCGCCACCGAGCGTGAATGCACCGAGAAAGCACGGCTTCATGCCGCCCAAGGATTTGTAGACGAGGAAATCGACAACGCCATCGCCCGTGAAATCGCCAATGCGGATGTCTCCCCCCCACCGTTCACCTGAATCTTCAGAGATGAAACCATCAGGAATGAGAATTTTTTTATGAAGCGTCGCGCCTTCTGGAACTGGAAAATTATCATTCATGGTTTGCTGCTATCCTTGTCAAGAACCGGCGCCCACGCTGGCGTTTGAATCAACCCCAAGCGGCCTTGGTCTTGATACATCGGTACGCTTCTACTCGACCCCGATAGATTCGGGGCAATTGGATTTTACGTAAAAAACTAATGACTAGAGCATCACGGCAAAGGTTTCGACCCCGTAAGGGATGGTGACCCTTGCGAAGGTTTGAACCCTTCGCAAGGTTTCTCGTCCCGTAAGGAGCTCCTTAACAAAGCTGCTGTGATTAATGATGTTCCCTTTTCAGATTTTGGTCGAATTTTATAAGCGATCTTGTTGGCTTAACCGCTGCAGTAGCTTGCAGTAGGCCTTCTGCCCACGCTCAAAGCTAATGAGCCGGAAGAATTCGTCCGGGGCGTGTGCATTTTCATCCTCCAACGCAAAGGCAAACACCACTGTATAGACATCCAGTTTATCTAGGAAGAAGCTGCATACCGGAAGGGTACCACCGAGCCTGGTGTAATACGGTGCTTTTCCGTACACCTCTTCGAGTACAGCGTACGCAGCCTGGTTGCCCGGATGATCGTCCGGTATCCGGTAGGCCGGGGATGGAGCAGATTGCGGGCTGACCATTATCTTTACGCCCAGAGGCGCATACTTTGCTATATGAGCGGCAATCCGTTCAAAGATTTTGCTGGGTTCCTGGTCAGGAACCAGGCGGCAGGTGATTTTGGCATGGACTTCCCTCGGGATGACGGTCTTGGTCCCCTCGCCCTGAAAGCCGCCCCAGATTCCGTTCGCTTCAAGCGTCGGGCGCCCCCATGCCCGCTCAAGGGTCGTGTAGCCGGGCTCGCCGAAGACATCGTCCACGCCGAGTTGTTGCTTGTATTCCGCCTCGTCGTGGGGAATCGCGGCGATGTGCGCCCGATCTGCGTCAGTCAGTGGAATGACACCATCGTGGAAACCTTCGACCAAGATCCTGCCATCGGGACTGCGCATGGAGTCCAAGAGTCGCACCAGGGCGTGGATGGGGTTCTGGACGGTTCCCCCATAGATGCCGGAGTGCAGGTCCACGTTGGCGCCCTCAACGTCGATCTGTAGAGCACACAGTCCCTTGAAGCCAACGAGCAGCGCCGGCTGGTCTTCGCGCCACTGCAATCCATCGGCGCTGACCACTAGATCACATGCGAGCAATTCTCGATGTTCGTCTATAAAGGTAGGGAGATGTCCGCTGCCGATCTCCTCCTCACCTTCAAAAAAGAACTTTAGGTTGACGGGCAAATGCCCCTCCACCTTGAGCATCGCCTCGGCGGCGATGATGGGGATGAGCATATTTCCCTTGTCATCCGAAGCCCCACGGGCGTACACTCTGCCGTCTCGCACGACCGGCTCAAAGGGCGGATGAGACCAGAGATCGACTGGGTCAACCGGTTGCGTATCAAAGTGCCCGTAGATTAGAATTGTTGGCTTGCCGGGGGCGTGCAGCCACTCGCCGTAGACCACCGGAGGGCCATCGGTTGGCAGGATGCGTACGTCTTCGATGTCGGCTGCCTTCATGCGGTCTGCAACCCACTCGGCGGCGCGTCGCACGTCCCCGGCGTGCTCGGACAGCGCGGAGATACTGGGGATGCGGATAAAGTCCAGCATCTCATCCAGAAATCGAGATTTGTGATTTTTCAGGTAGTTTTCCCAATCTGCCATAGGTTTTTCCTTTCCTCACGTTTGTCCCTTATACGAGTGAAGTGGCGCCTCGTCGTTTGGTGACCGGGGTTTGGTGGGCTGTACCTCCGTAAAAAGTAAAGAGAAACGCTAAAATCAGCCAGTTTCTATGGATTTGAACACGCACCATAATACACGTCGGCATAAATTACAATCCCCAGCCCCCTCTGCATTTCCTTCCTTGCCCCTACCCCCTGGTGCCCAAACTTTAGGGTTCAGGGGGTTTGCCTGGTAGCGATACGTATGAAGTTAGGGCGCTCGTGTCATGGTGCATTTCAAGCGCCTGCGAATTGATTCGCAGGGCGTCAGGCGGGCTTAAATTGATACGAATGGGGAGTTGAGTTGTTCTCCCCCAGTTCCGGTGCGAAGCACCGAGAATCCTCGACCTGCGGTCGGGACATTAGGGGGCCGCGGGGGGCAGCCACCAGTGGATCTGTCAATGAGCTCGTTTAAATTTACCAAAGTCAAGTTATAATTCGATCGTTTACAAGTCAATCGTTTACAAGTCAGAAGAGACTCTCTACCGGGTGCCTTCAGCAACGAGGGTCAACTCCGCTTTGCCGCCAAGACCGGCGACGATCGGATACGTTTTCTCCCGAGGTTGACCGTCACGTGGAACGTAACGAACCTGCGGAGAGAAGTATGCGTAAAGCGCAGTGTTCCGTGGATTCGGTGAACGGTTGGGGCCTGATCCGTGCGCCATGAGGCTATGGAAAAACAGGGCGCTCCCCGCCGACAAGGGAACGTCAATCTGTCCTGAAAAATCGAGATTGTCATGGTCAGTCAACGATTCATCCTGTTTGCGAGCGATATGTCCCCACGATTGGATGCCCCACCTGTGGCTCTGTGGGATAATCTTAAAACACCCATTTTCAGGCGTGGCGTCGTTGAGCGCAATGCTCACCGTCACCAACTTCGGCGGCTCCATCGGCCAGTAGGCGGAATCCTGATGGATGCCGTGCGCGGAGCCGTGGAATGCGGGTTTGAACATTAAGGTGCTTCTGAACAACAACAGATCCGGCCCGATTAGGTCTTGCAAGACCTCAATGAGCTTCGGGTGCGCCGCAAGTCGACGAAAGACATCTGAGTATTGACAGGTATCTTCAGCCTTTCTCAGGATGGGCAAGCCACCATCTTGCGATGCTTCTTTGGCGTATGGCTCACGCTGAAAGTGACTTTTTTCGCCTTCTTCTTCAAGTTCAGCGGCAAGTTTGTGCAGACGCAGTATTTCCACCTGACACGCTGTGAGTTCTTCAGGCGAGAGTAAATTTGCCACGATGAGGTAGCCCTGTTCTTCAAAAAGGTCCTTCTGCCCTTGTTGGGTCATATTATTGGATCTCCTTGCAAACGTAAACGTGATGCGTGAAACGTAATGTGCCAATGAACCTCTGAACTTTTGAACGCCTGAACTGCTAAATCACCCGATTCGCTGTCCAATTTCCCATACAATGGAGGCCACCGCAAATCCGATGTAGACGAGTGAGGCGATGACCATTGCTGCGGTACAGATCCACCCCGGCTTCGCAACTTTGGGTAAGAATCGGTGATTGATATAGAGCGTGAGTGGAACGTAAATTGCCATTGCAAACCCACCCATATACGCGGCGTTAAACAGAAAACCGAGTTCGCTGACGCCTCTCTGCTCCATCACATACGTGATTAAGCAACCGGCGACGATCCAAATTCCTGCCACGAGCAGATACCACCAACTCAGTTCGCGCTTTTGGGCGCCTTTGAAATTGGTGTAAACAATGTCGGCGATCGACCGCGCGACGCCATCAACCAGAGCAAGTTGTGTGCCGAAAAGTGTCGCCACGCCGACCAGCAGGAAGATGATTCGCCCCGGGCCGCCCCAGACCTTCCCTAACACTTCTGCTTCGTCCCAGATGAGGGAGCCTTGCGCCGGAACAATGCCTTTGGGGTGCAGCACGGCAAGAGCGCCAAAGATGAAGAGGAGGATGGTCACAGTGTTCAGCACATAAAAGAAGATGATCTGATCTTTCTTAACGTAGTCCCACCATGTCTTGAAGCGATTAGCGTTTTCCTCGGTTTCATTAAAACGAAAGCCGGTGGAGGGTATCGTCTCCGACCTGCCCCGAAGGGGATTTTGTAACTCTGGTAGCCGCGCCCCCATACCGATGTTTTTGTCGCGAAGATAGAAAGTGTAGAACAGATTGGCAGTGCCCCCAGCCCCGGCGAAAACCAGCGCGATGAATAGCGATTTCACCGTCATGCCTGGATCCTTGTAGCCGATGTTCATGATGCCGGCGCCCAACTCCTTCCATGTATCGAAAGAACCGACCGCAATTACTACCACGATGAGGCCTATGGTGACAATGGCGACAAGCAACTCGATGGTTTTCTCGACCGAATGATAAATCAGTTTTGGGCCAAAAAGGAGGAGGGCAACGGCGACAAATGTGACCACCGTCCAGAACGTATCCGAGCCCCCGCCATCTGGGCCAACTATCAGGGCTTTGAGGGCCAACCCCGATGCACGCCCTCAGCCCGGTGCGAGCCAGCCCAACAGGGTTAAGAGGATAAACACCAGCGCAAATCCCCGCCATACGCGACTGTAACCTGTGTAGACAGTTTCGCCTGTGGCAACCGTCCAACGTCCCACCTCGAAATTGATCCATAATTGCAGAAAGACGCCAAGCACGGCCGCCCAGACCATGTTTGCGCCAAACTCCGCTGCAATTCGTGGCCAAATGACAATCTCGCCTGCCCCGATAGAAAGCCCGACCAAAATCGCTCCCGGTCCCGCCATCTTCCAGAAAGACAGTTTCTTCTCAGGCAAGTCTGCCGCCTTGAAATCCTCAAGTGGGCTCGTAGATTTTGCTCATTGTGATGACTCCTTTTCAGCTTGTTCCATACGGATATGCCTCCTCTGATACGATGAGAAATATACAATCTTGGCTTACATTCTACTCGAAAGGCCCATTCTTGTCAAGTCCAGAGATGCCGACCAGGGTTTCCAATCGGTCTACAAAGAATCATGATCGCGATCCTTCGCAAAGCCTCAAGATGACTGAATCTGTCATTCTGAACCCTTCACTTCGTTCAAGGACAGGCTACGTGAAGAATCTCGAAAACTAAATGCCCCTAATGACGACAATCGATGCTTGTATTTTGATATGCTGTGTGCTATAATCAGTGCCGGTTATGTCCCAGGTGAGCAACCGTAGATTTTGGCTCCCTGCGTCACAAAAGCAGGAAACACAACAGAAAGGAAGAAGAATGGTAAGTAAAAAAGCAAAAACCCTCGTCACGCTAACGGTGGTGTCTGTAGTGGTTTTCTTTGCATCCGTCAGTATCCCACAAGGTGAACAGCACAGTAAGATGCGGTATCTTGATCGGTGCTTTTTTCTGTCCCTGATGCTAGTTTTGAATGTGCACCGATTTATTACAGGCTCAATCTCCCCAATTTCCTGATTTCCTAATCTCCTTTTTCTGATTTGCTGATTCTTGTACTCAGGAGGATATTAATGTTTGATGATTATCGTCCCAATCGATTTGGTCCAGGACGCTCCGCCGTTATGTGTAAACACGGCGCCGTCGCCACGAGTCAACCTCTTGCCGCACAAGCGGGGTTGCAGATCTTGCACGAGGGCGGGAATGCGATTGACGCCGCCGTTGCCACCGCCGCCATGCTCAACGTTGTTGAACCGATGTCCACAGGAATCGGCGGCGATATGTTTGCGCTGGTGTATCAGCCACAAGACAGTGTCATTCGCGGGTTGAACGGAAGCGGTCGTGCACCGTATGCCGCGGAGTTGGAGTTCTTTACGAAGCAAGGCTTGACCAGCATCCCAAGCACGGGCAACCTGTACCCGGTGACAGTCCCCGGCACGATTGATGGTTGGGCGACGCTGCTCGAAGCGTGTGGAACGATGACGTTGGGCAATGTCCTCAAGCCTGCTATTGAACATGCAGAAAACGGTTTTCCTGTCAGCCCACAGATTAGTTTGGCGTGGGGTGGAAGCGTCGAGATCCTTTCGAGTTCTCCTGACGCAGCCAAAACCTACCTGGTGAACGGACGTGCGCCCAAGCCGGGGGAGATCTTCTACCAGCCCAACCTCGCGAAGACATTGCGTCTAATCGCGGAAGGTGGGCGTGATGCGTTTTACCGGGGTGAGATTGCCGAGAAGATTGTGAAATTCTCTGATGAGAACAGAGGGTTATTCACGATGCAAGATTTCGCCGACCACACCTCGAATTGGGCGGAGCCAATTTCGACCGACTATCGGGGCTACGATGTCTACGAGATTCCGCCCAACGGACAGGGAATTGCGGCGTTGCTTGCACTGAACATCGTTGAGGGCTTCGACCTCCAATCAATGGGGCATAACAGCGGAGAATATCTTCACTGCTTGATTGAGGCGATGAAGTTGGGATTTGCCGATCTGTACCAGTACGTCACCGATCCAGCCGTCGAGGATGTTCCCGTCATGGGCTTGCTCTCAGCCGGATATACCAAAAGCCAACGAGCAAGACTGAATATCGGGCACGCCAATCCAAATCCCATCGCAGGGGGCCCGCCAATGGGAAGTGACACCGTTTATCTTTGCGCGGTCGATAAAGATCGCAATGTTGTCTCGTTCATCAACAGCCTCTTTGCAGGCTTTGGTTGTGGCCTAGTGGCAGGGGACACCGGGATTATGCTGCAAAATCGAGGTGCGGGTTTCTCACTCGATCCGGACCACGCCAACCGAATCGCACCACATAAGCGCACGATGCACACAATCATCCCCGGAATGATTGCCCAAAACGGGATTCCACTCGTGACGTTCGGCGTGATGGGTGGACAGATGCAGCCACAGGGACATCTGCAATTGGTGTGCAACCTTGTCGATTTTAACATGGACGTACAATCTGCGCTCGACGCCCCCCGCTTCCGGGTTGTGGACGGATGGACGGTTACCGTCGAAGATGGTGTGCCGATGAATGTAGGTGCGGAATTGGTGCGAAAGGGACACCAATTGGCGCCGCCTAACACATTTTTTGGCGGCGGGCAGGCAATCTTCGTTCACCCAGAGTACAATACACTTATTGCCGGTTCCGAGCCGCGCCGTGATGGATGTGCAGTGGGATACTGAAATTCATTAGTTGATTATCTTGACTTTGCTAGATTAAAAGAGCTCATCGGCAGATCCACGGATGGCTTGCCTCCCCGGACTCCGCCCCCCTTAATCTCCCCAACTTTGGGGGGAAGAGAAGAATCGCAAAAACTCCCCCAGAATTAGGAATCAGGGGTGAATGTAACAAAGTCAAATTATTTACCTCTGTAATCCCGCATTAGTGGAGAGTCAATCCTTGAACTTATAGCGAGTAAAACGCGCGCTTCTCCCGTCAGCCTCAACGAAGGGAAGCATCTCTTGCACCTTAACGAGGAAATTCTTCGCTTCGCTCTATTAGACTTCCAAGAAACTATCCGCAATGAGTTCCTTGAAAAGGTTTCAAACCCTTTTGAAGGTTACGCAAGCAGGAACCCTTCCCTATGAATTCCAGCTTTCATACCTGTGGACTTGAATGGTTTACTTTTGAAGAAGCGATTAATGAACTAGCTGACATCGGCTATGCCGCGTGTGGGCCTATTCTGGGGCCTGGCTATCATATCGATCCCGATACCATCACCGATAGTCAGAAGACCGCTACAAAAACCTGGCAAAGGAACGCAATATCGCATTCAGCATCCTCAATCCTTGGAAGGCAGGAGGCTTTGCTGCCGGGATCGAGAGCGGCAAAACCGACCGTTTTTATCGTCAAGCCCTCGACCTGGCAGCGGGTTTTGGGGCGTCCGGAGTCAAATTCCTCGCCGGCGCGTCCGCCGCGGGTGAGAACGCCGGCTGGCGCACCATGATTCAGGTCCTCAAGCCTCTCTGTCACAACGCCGAGCAGGTGGGCGTAGACCTGCTGACAACCACGAAAACCAACTCATCAACACAGCCAACGGCTTTGCCCTGCTTCCGTTACCATATGGGGTTGGAGCGCCTTCAGATTAATCTCGATTGCGCCAATCTCGCTATTCTCATGGACGACCCCAGCTAGGCTATCCGCAATTTCAGGGATTCCCTACGCTATGTGCGCGTCAAGGGGATGAACAACTACTACCCCTTTGCCCAACAGTGTGTCCCCGGCGACATTGTGGACTGGAAAGGCGTGATGGAAGCCCTCAAAGAGATAGGGTATGCAGGCTATGTGGAGTTGGTCACCTATCCGTGGTTTTCGCCCGATTTCCACAGAGATGCCTTTGCCTGGGCAACAAATCTGGTGGCTGAAGTTGGGGTATAGCTTCCAGCACCTTGTGAAATAAGTTTGGCGAAAGGAGAAATAAACATGCCCAAACCTCCCAAATACTGCATCATCTACAATTGGGACGGGGGACCTCACGGATACTCCGAGGTCCCGCAGTCTATGGAAGCGTTTCTGGAAAAGGTCCACGCGCCTTTGGAGGAAACTCAGGTCAGTGCGCACTTCTGGTGCATCGGCGAACATGCCTCTCGGTGGCAGAGCGATGTCCTTGAACGACTCGGCGATGTCCACAATCGACGCTATGAAAGCGCCCAGGCGTACATTCATACGGAAAATATCCGTCAGATGCTGGAGCGCGGCGAAGACCCGCAGCAAGCCTTAATTGAGCGTGGACGCCAACTCGGACTTCACGTCTATGCCTCGGTGCGCATGAACGACAATCACTTCAACGGGGCGCAGGTGGCTGACTTGGAGAAACTGCACCACACGGAACTGACGCGGATGCGGATCGAACATCCGGAGTGGTTGCTCGGCGACCAGACCTCAGAGTGGTTCGCGCTCTCGTGGGATTTCGCTGTCCCCGAAATACGGGAACACCGTTACGCGCACATTAAAGAGGTCTGTGAACGATATGACTGGGATGGCGTTGAATTGGACTGGCAGCGACACGCCTTTCATTTGCCTCAAGACAAAGGCTACCGACTCCGATACGTCCTGACCGACCTCCAGCGAGCGGTGCGCCAGATGACCGATGACCTTGCGAAGAAACGCGGCAGATCGTTCTACTTAGCGGCTCGTGTGGCTGGCACACTAGAAATGTGCTGCAACATCGGATACGACATTCCGACCTGGGTGAACGAGGGGTTGGTGGACATCCTGATTCCCGCCGGCGGCGCCGCGACGGATGCTTCCCTGGATGTCGCCGCTTTTGTTGAACTGTGCCGGGACAAGCCAATTGCGGTTTATCCCGGATTTGATGGCGGGTTGCCCGAACCCTTCGTTGGCCCCGAAGACGCCGAAACCAAGAACCGCATGCGCACCCGTGCTATCGCCAGCCGTTATCACAAAGCCGGTGCGGACGGCATCTATGTTTTTAACTGGCACGCGAACCGCGATTCGAGGCGGGAGTTGCTCTCACAGATCGGCTCGCCTGACACGTTGCGGGGCACGGACAAAATTTATGCGGCAACCCATCGCTTCTTCCAGAAGACGGGAGAATGGCGGGGTGCCTACCGTATCGACCGAATCTGGGGTGAAGTTCCGGTCGCCCTGAAGGGAACGCTCACCGGCGAGGGTCCGACAATTGTACTGGACGTTGCGGACGATTTATCAACCAACACCCCTGGAAGGGTTGAGTTGCGCGTGCGGCTGGATCAGTGGGTGCGCGGTGACGTCGTGCGTGTCTGGTGGGATGGGTCAGCCCTTGATGACCCCGAAATCCGCTATTGCGCCATCAATGACCCACATCGTCTTTCGGATGTGAGCGGGGCGGCGTGGTTGTGTTTCGAGATGGCTGTGTCGAATATCGGTGCCGGTTCGCACGAAGTCAAGGTCGCGCTTGAGGCACGTCACCCGTGGGTTGCCTCAGACATCGTATTGACGGATGTGGAGTTGGTCGTTACTTTTCCTTAAGCCCTTTAAACCTTTTCAAAGATCATCGGCATACCCCTCTGTTCATTGAGGGTGGCGCAGATTGGGAAATCTACGCTATACAACTGACCTGATTTGTAATGATGTACCACCCTCAGTTCATTAGCAACTAAAAAAAATGAAAAAAAAGAGATTTTTCCCCATTTATATGTCGGCAATCATATCAATTTTTACTATTTTCTTGTCGAGCCATCAAAAGACTGAAATGTCTATCGTTAAGATATTGTTCGTCGGCGACACCAACTTTGGTGAAAATTATCAGGTCCGGAGAGGTAGAAGAAACATTTTAGAGACAAAAGGGTATGACTATCCCGTACAAAATTTCAAACCCCTTCTCCTTCAATCAGATTTGGTTATCGCCAACCTCGAAACGCCCATAACGAATCTGTCCAAGCCCCCTTTCCCTGATAAAGAGTTTGTTCATTGGACAGATATCGAAAATGCACCCCACTATTTGAAAAAGTACAATATTACCACGGTCTCGTTGGCAAATAATCATGCGTTAGATTATGGGGTCGAAGGCATGAAACAGACTTTAGATGTGCTACAGAGTAACGACATGGAATGGGTTGGGGCAGGGCGGGATGAAGTTGAAGCAGGCAAACCTTATCTCAGGAAAATGCAAATTGGAAAACAGTTTTTTCATCTTGCGCTGATTGCTGGATTTGAGTATCGCAAGAACTATGATAACAAGTACGCATTTTACGCGAAAGCGGATAGGGGTGGAGTGAACGCCCTTTCAATTGAAAAGATCTCTGCACAGATCAAACAACTCAAAAAATCAATACCGGATGTTTTTGTGGTGATTTTTCCGCATTGGGGAGCAAATTATAAATGGAAATCGAAGAAACAGACGCGGCAGGGTCGTCAGATGATTGATGCGGGGGCGGATCTGATTATTGGCCACGGTTCCCATCTGATGCAGGAGATTGAGCAGTATAACGGACGCTGGATTATTTACAGCGTTGGAAATTTCATGTTTAACTCGCCGGGGCGCTACCAAAAACACCACGTTCATCCTTATAGTTTAGTCGCACAATTGGTGTTACAAGAAAATGATGGTCGTTTAATCAAGATGCTTCGATTATATCCGATTTTTACTGACAATCGGGTTACCAACTATCAAGGACGATTCGTAACATCGGAAGAATTTGAGGAAGCATATCAATTGTTGTTGGACAGAAATTCGTCGAGAAGATTCAAACAGAACTTCAGAAAAGGACAGGACGGTATTGGAAGGTTCTTCAAGGTTTCAATAAACTGATGATTTTCATCATCCATAAAGACGGCATCGTAAGCCAGTGAACCTTTACCAAGGAGGCACCATGAAAATCACAGATATCGAAACACACGTCATCTGCCCACCGTTTCAGGCGTGGAACAGCGAGGCGTTGACACGCTATCAAGGCCCTGACTTCCGTTATCGCACGGTCTTTGTCGTTCATACCGATAACGGGCTGGAAGGTTTAGGCGAGCACACCGGTAAATCGTGGAATAGGATGGAGGAATGGATTGATCGGCTGCGCGGTACAAATCCGTGCGATTGGTTAGCGCACCCATCTCTACCCATTGGACTCGCCCCGGCTATCTACGATCTGGTCGGTAAGTACAATGATGTCCCCGCTTATAAACTCTTCGGACCACAAGCCCGTTCGCACGTGCCGATGGCTGCATGGACGGTCTCCCAGACGCCAGAGAAGATGGCAGAGGAGGTTGAACACGCGGTAGCTGCGGGTTACACATGGCTCAAGTTCCACACACACCACTGCCACAACGTCATCGCACAGACGGCGGCGATACAGGAGAAACTGAGTGAAATCACTGGCAGTGCGGCTGTTGCGCCACCGACATTTAAGATTCACTATGATGTCAATTTCGACAATACGGTCGAGCACGTTCTTGACCTGGCGCGGGAGTTGGTGCAGTTTTCCATCGCAGGTGCGATTGAGGATCCGTTGCGCACACACGATTTTGAGGGGTATCGTACGCTTCGGGAGAAGTGTCCGTTGCCGATTTATTTCCATCACCTGCCATTGGGTGGACGGGAGGCGTTAATGGGACTCGCAGACGGCTACATGTTGGGTCACGCGCCCGTCGGACAGGTCGTTCAGCGAGCGGGGCTGTTCGAGTCGGCGAATGTGCCGTTCATGACGCAGAATACGGGCGGTAACATCACGCGAGCATTTATCGCGCACATGGCGGTAGTCTTCCCGATGGCGATACTGCACCACGTCACCTGCACCCACCTGTGGGCGGAGGACGTGGTGACGCCGTCACTGAACGCTGCCGGCGGGACAGTGCGTGTGCCAGAAGAACCGGGGCTGGGCGTGACGCTCGACCATGATGCGCTTGCCCACTGGTCTGCTGTTGAACCGGAACCCTTGCCCCGCGCTCTGATACGGGTTCAATATGCCGGGCTTGCACCGATTTACGCACGGCTGCCAGTCCGTTCTTTGAGCGACGGTCAGGGCACCGGGCCAAGTTTTGTGGATGGCTACGGCCCTGGCTACAATCAGCCTGTTGACCTATACTACTGGGATGATGACGGTTCAGCAGCGTTTGCTGAGATGTGGGAGCGCACGGCAGCCGGAACGGTGAGTCATGAACGCCGTCAGGCACGAAAGGGCAAACTGTAGTTTGGTATTGCGTATTGCGTATTGCGTATTTTCTACGCACTACACAATACGCATCACGCAATACAACAACCAATTGATTTACTCAGTGCCACCGCTGTTAGGATGGTTAAATCTGGAACAATCTACAGTTCATCAAAGTGAGGGAGTCAATAGAGATGGAACTCACAGGTCGAGTCGCGTTAGTGACCGGCGCGGCGCGGGGGATTGGAAAAGCGACAGCGGAAACCCTCGCACAGGCAGGCGTCGACGTGGCACTGCTGGATGTGGACGCAACGGCAGTGCAGGAGATCGCACGAGAAATTCAGGAGCGAACGGGGCAGCAGGCGTTGGCGGCACCCGCAGACGTAACCGTGAAAGCACAGCTCGAAGATGCCGTTGCTGATGTGCTTCGCACCTTCGGGCAGATAGACATCCTCGTAAACAATGCGGGCGTCTGGGGACACGGACTTCTGAGCGAGGTTTCAGAAGACGAGTGGGATCGTATCTTTTCCGTGAACCTGAAAGGCATATTGTTCGGCATACAGGAGGTTGTACCGACGATGAAAGGGCAGGGTAGTGGGAAAATTGTCAACATCGCGTCCGCAGCGGGCTTGGGGCACTCACCGGAATGGAGCGCCTACTGTATCTCCAAAGCCGCCGTCATCACCCTCACACAGGTCGCGGCGAAGGAGTTGGAACCCTTTCACCTGCAGGTCAACGTGATTTGTCCTAGTGCAGTAGACACCGATTTGACACAGGGCATCACCGAACAGACGGGCGAAGTATTTCCCCACGTGATACCGCCGGAGAGAGTTGCCGTCGCCGTGTTGAAATTGGTTTGTCCCTTCGAGCAGACCACAACCGGCACTATCGTGAGAGAGCTGTGAGTGGGAACCAGCATCGGTGTGCCTGACAGAAATTATTATGCATGATCGAACACATCTTTGAAGCAACCATTCGCTATGCGACGCCGCTTTTGCTTGTCGCCCTTGGAGAAATTATCGCCGAACGCGCCGGGGCGATCAATATCGGGCTTGAGGGCATGATGATTCTGGGGGCTTTTACCGGCTGGCTGGGTTCATTCTATATCCAGGGCATGAACCCTGGGCTTGCGCCAGGGCTGGGTATTCTGTTCAGTGGACTGAGTGGCGTAATTTTAGCTGGGCTCTTCGCGATCTTTATTTTGTGGTTAAAAACCGATCAAGTCGTGACAGGCACGGGGATCAACCTCTTAGCTTTCGGGCTCGTCGAAGTGTTGTACCGCCGGATCTTTGGCGTTACCGGAGAGGCGCTAAAGGTGACGATCTTCCAACCAATTCATATCCCACTCCTATCCAAAATTCCGTTTATCGGTCCCGTCCTATTTCAGCACAATCTCCTGGTCTATGTGGCATTTCTCGCTGTTCCGCTCGTCTACTTTTACCTGTTTCACACGCATCACGGTCTCGCTATCCAAGCCTGCGGTGAACACCCCAAGGCAGCGGATACGGTCGGCGTAGACGTTCACCGGTTGCAGGCAAAATGTGTCCTCTTTGGCGGGTTTATGGCGGGGCTTGCCGGGGGGTATCTCTCACTGGCGGATGTGCCATACTTCAGCACGGAGATGACCGCCGGGCGCGGCTTTGTCGCACTCTCGATTGTCATCTTTGGGAAGTGGCATCCCGTCAAGGCATGCGGCGCAGCGCTATTATTCGGTCTTGCCAACGCCCTGCCAGACCGTTTGCAAGCAATACCAGATCTCGGGTTTATTCCCTACCAATTCTTCTTAATGCTGCCCTACGTCTTGACGCTCCTGGTTCTGGCTGGATTCGTTGGACACGCCAAACCACCTACCGCGCTGGCGCTTCCCTATCGAAGAGAATAGATTTGTCACGAAACGGCATCCGCTTTGACCGCACACGGCACGATAATCGAATCGACCATGCCGTGCAGCACTTTTTTGTCGTCGGGGCAGATGGTCGCCTGAATCCCAGCGAGGCGAATCTTGTCTTCCGTTGTAAAGTAATAGGGACGAAGCATTACTCTTCCCAGCATCCGTCGAACCTCGCCGAGATCGAAGTCGTAATGGGTCATGGTGGCCCGATTGGCTTTATGGAATTTTTGCAGGATGTAAGGGGTTTGATGGAAACTCGTCAGCGTGGTTTCCACGACATGCTCCCAATCCTCGGTGGAGAGGTCATGCCCAATTGAGACCCCCCGACTCCCCCATGCCAATTCCGAGAATCCTGATGGTTTGATAACAATCTCACGCTGACGCTGCGTGACAGGAATGATTTGCCGCCAGTTTGTGACAGGCACCCCGTCGATTTCGAGGTCTGGAATGACGGCGTGTGGTGGGAGTTCACGCGGATCAAGCAGCCACGTCTGTGGAATGACGTTCGGCAGGAATCGGTACGTTTTTTTGCCAAGTTCTCTTCGCCAGAAAGGTTGGAGAGTTGGGTGATGAAGTAGCGCAAATAGCAACTTTTCTTCAAGGTATGCCTTCGGTGGCGGGGTCATGACCACCGTTCGTCTCTTGGCGCTGTAGAGCATCAACTCTATTTTGGGGATGTTTTTCAGATCGAACAATTCAAAGAAGCGATAGAGAACATCAATTTGAACCCTGCTATAGTCCGATTCAAGGAACAACCCATTTTCCGCAAAGATTACTTCGCGTGGTTTGATGGCGTAGGTATCCAAGCCAGCTTCACGCAGAGCAGACTCAAACCACTTCATTTCGTCCCAGTAATCTTGCGACTCATCGGAAACGACGATAGCCAGCGTCGGGGATTCGCGTTTTGCAAGGGCTCTGATCATCTCTGCAAAACTGAGCATCATCCCATTGCTACCGCCAACGATGTTGTAGTCAAGTTTGGCGTACTGCGTCGCCAGATTTCCCGTGAACCCCATACCCCCGGGGACGGAATCCAGTTCGGTGATGATAAAGCCATCTGAAGTCGGCAAGATGTCCGGACGGATGACTTGCGGCAGTTGGCTTTTGAAGCGATTCATTCGACCGAGCTCGATAACGGACTCTGGCTTTCCCTGATCAAGGTACGCTGCAACCCAACCTGGCTGAATGCCCCGCACGCTCTGCGAGTAGAGTAGATTACAGGCCTGGTAAAACCGCAATAGATGTGTCCCAAGTGCCTCAAACCATTCCAGATCTCCCTGAGAAATCCAAAACGGCTCCGGCGAAATGCGCCACGGTGTATTACTATCGGGGTGAACCGCCTTCTTTTCTCCTGTGAAGAGTCCCTCTTTGGGAATCTGGCTGTTAATAAATAAACACTTTTCTTCAGCATTCAAACCAATACTCCTTGCGTATTGCGTATATCTTAAGTCTACAAGTTCATAATCCTATCACAGCTTGACCTGTTTGACGAAAGCAATCCGGTTTGGTTGCAATATGTTGAATCACATTGCGAGATACCGAGCTACAATGTTAATGATCATGGCAGCGAGCGCTCCGATACATGAACTTCCAACAGTCATATCCGTGATGTCAATGTTGAAAGATCGAATCCCTGCTTCGACAGTGAATCGCTGACCTGCGCTTTCATATATCAATGCGTCCAGATTCAAAGATGATGCGTAACTATAACACTGAGAAAAAACGTTGTCAACAGAAAATTCACTTGACATCTTGTCCGGGTGTCTGTTAAGATATAGCCGCTTATCGTCCAGAAGGGGCTTTGAACAATATCTACCGTTCTGAGAAGTGGCCCGTACCGAATATACCTCTGGAGTCACGAACCCAATGAACCACCACCTGTTCATGTTGATCGTAATGCCAATTCAGCCAAGTTCTGGCTTGGGCCTGTTAGCCTTGCCCACAATCTTGGTTTCAGTGCAATAGAGTTGTGCAGAATCGAGCGGATAGTAGCCGAGCATGAACAAGAACCTTTGAAGGTGTGGCATGACTACTTTGGACATTAAACCGGGTAAAGGTGTCAAAGATGTACGCGTTACTGAAGACACCTTAAGCGCAGACCTCATCGACGGACGCACCATTATCGTGCCGTTGGTATGGTATCCGAGACTACTTCATGCGACGCCGGCACAGCGGGCGCATTGGCAAATATGTGGCGGCGGCTATAGTATTCACTGGCCAGGTATCGATGAAGATTTGAGCATAGAAGGCTTACTACGAGGCTCCCCTGCTCCTCGCCGTGTCGTGCTAGTAAACCAGGCAGCTGATTAATGCCGAATGCAGACATATCATACAGAATTGTAATCCGATAAACTCAATTGATTGGATACCCCACTATTGGGGCACATACCAGAAAGAAATAATCATGAAGATTTTCCACCAATACACCCACATTGCAAGCCAAACAAGTAATGATATGCTATACTACCTCTATCTCTTTTTGTTGTATTTGCGCTGTGATGGTGGGCTGGTGGACCTCACGAGAAAGACGTAGAGATTTCCCCACATCAGATTGTTCATTGACGCCCATCATCGAAAACGCATTCGGTGGTGGGCGTTTTTATTTTCAGGAGGCAGCAAAAATGATGCAAACCAATGGTACGATTGACAGAAATGTCAAGGACTATCAGACCTTAATGAGTCCAAGACAATTGGTGACAGATCTGCCAAGAACAGATACGATGACGCAGACAGTCGAATATGGCAGAACCAGCATCAAAAATATCTTGGATGGCACCGATTCACGAAAGTTCGTCATTGTTGGGCCTTGTTCGATTCATGATCCGGAAGCGGCCCATGACTACGCCGCAAGATTAAAGGAGATTTCAGATGTCGTTTCAGACCATTTAGTCATTATAATGAGGTCTTATTTTGAAAAACCTCGCACCAGTTTAGGCTGGAAAGGCTTAATTTACGATCCGCATCTCAATGGAGAGGGGGATATCAAGGGGGGCTTGCACATTTCAAGAAGAATATTAATGGATAATCTTGAAATGGGGTTGCCGTGCGCCACGGAATATCTTGAATCGTTCACGCCCCAGTATAATTCTGATTTAATATCGTGGGCAGCGATTGGCGCACGAACAGCAGAATCGCCACAGCATAGACAGCTCGCTTCGGGGCTCTCCATGCCGGTCGGCTTCAAGAACAGCACGCAGGGCGACATCTCCATCGCGGTCAATGGGATTTTATCTGCACAAGGTGAACATTCTTTTTTGGGAATCGATGGATATGGCGTCCCCTGTGTTGTACGAACAACGGGTAATTCATATACCCATATTGTGATAAGGGGTAGCAATACGAGTTCAAATTATGACTCACAAAGCGTTCAAGACGCCCAAGCGATGCTGATGGAAGAGAACCTGCCTCCAAATGTTGTGATAGATTGCAGTCATGGAAATTCAGAGAAAGATTACGGCAAGCAACCCATTGTTTTTGAGGAAGCGCTGAAACAGATTCGTGACGGAAATGATGGGATTGTGGGAATCATGCTAGAATCAAATATTAAGGCTGGAAATCAGAAAATACCTTCTGACTTGACGGGGTTTGATCGATCAGAACTTGAGTACGGCGTTTCCGTCACTGACAGTTGTGTTGATTGGGAAACCACCGCTTCATTGCTTAAGGCAGCACATAAAAGCCTTGCTTGAGTGACTTCAAGGACCTTCCGCACGTACTCAGGAGAATTTCCCAATGACATGGTATGAAACGTTTTCTATGAAGACTGAGCAAGAAAAGATCTACATTTGACTGTGTATCATTTACGCTGATGCCGTCGCCACAGATTCGCGCAAAATGAGTTTATACCAGTCGTAAGGAGGTGATGAAAGTAGGGTTGACGACTACCGACGAACCGGGTTTACATGACGCCGAAGGCGATCTCGCATCGTTAGAAGAACATACCGAATTCAACACAATCACGAAAAAGGAGAATCACACTATGTCAGAGAAGATTTACATTTTCGATACAACCCTCCGTGACGCTGAGCAGACGCCTGGCGCCGCACTCAATATTGAGGAAAAACTGGAGATTGCCAAACACCTGGCGAAACTGAATGTCGATATTATCGAAGCGGGCTTCCCTATCTCTTCGCCCGGCGATTTTGATGCCGTGAAACGTATTTCCCATGAAGTCGAGGGCCCGGAAATTTGTGGGCTTTCACGCGTGGTAGAAAAGGATATCACCGCTGCATGGGGGGCAATTAAGGACGCGCCAAAACCACGCATTCACACTTTCGTTGGCACATCGGATATCCATATTGTCGGCATTACGAGATCTGATCGCGAGACGATTCTGAAACGAGCAATCGATGCCGTCGCCTATGCAAAGAGCCTGTCTGCCGGACACCCAAATGTGAGGGTTGAATTTTCACCGATGGATGCCGCACGAACAGAACCAAGCTATCTCTACGAAGTTGTTGAGGCGACAATCAATGCCGGGGCGGCAATCATCAATATCCCCGATACGGTCGGCTATGCGATTCCGTCTGAGTTTGGACAGTTCATCGCGGACATCTTCGCCAATGTGCCGAACATCGACAAAGCAATCGTCAGCGTCCATTGCCACAACGATCTGGGGCTCGCAGTCGCCAATAGTATCGCGGCAATCAAGAACGGCGGACGCCAGGTTGAATGCACCGTTAACGGTCTCGGTGAACGTGCCGGCAATACATCATTGGAAGAGATCGTGATGGCAATCCGGACGCGCCCGGATCACTTCAAGGGCTTTTACACAGACATCAACGCGAAAGAGATCGTCCCAATTAGCAATCGGGTCAGTCGGACGATGGGAATACCCGTTCAGCCGAACAAAGCCATCGTCGGCGCGAATGCCTTCGCACATAGCTCCGGCATTCACCAGGATGGCGTCATCAAGCAGCGGGACACCTTCGAGATCATCGCCCCTGAAGATGTGGGTCTGAACGAGAGCCAGATTATCCTCAGTCCCAGATCTGGGCGAAACGCGCTAAGGCATCGTCTGAACGTCCTTGGCTATGATGTCACGCCTGAGCAACTTGATAAGATTTATGAGCAATTCCTTGAAGTCGCTGATAAGAAGAAAGGTGTTCACGATGCCGATCTCGAGGCAATCATGAGAGACGAGGTTCACTCAATCCCCGAAGTCTTCCGACTTGAGTACATTCAGGTTGTCAGCGGGACGAAGATCTCCCCAACAACGACGGTCGGTGTCCGAACCGAGGCAGACGTCGTTGAAGAAGCCTCAGCCGGCGATGGGCCCGTCGATGCCGCCTACAAAGCGATTGATCGGGTTGCCAAGATTCCTCTCGTACTCACGGATTACAGCATCCGTGCTGTGACGGAGGGAAAGGATGCTATCGGTGAGGTCACAATCAAAGTGCAGGACAACGGACACACAGTCATCGGACATGGCGCAAGCACAGATATCATTGAGGCAAGTGCGAAAGCCTACATTGATGCCATCAACAAGGTTGTCCATATGCGCTATGAAGCGTAGAACGAGAAAACCATGAACCAGAAAGCCGCAGGGGGACGGTGCGTTGTGCTCCTAGGGCTTTCTGATTTTTTAACTTAGATGTCGCACGATAGTATAGAATAGAGAATTGCTACTATTTCACGTTTAGACTTGATCCACAACAGGGGATCTGCTATAATCATGCAGATGATTGATGGATAAAGTAGTAAAGTAAAATTTATTGCGCTGATGACTTGGGTTGGTATTAAAGAATGAACCCGTAATCGTTAAAAAAGGCACTTTGTGAATTCGGAATCCACGATTACGAACAGGAAGCTAGACGCAATTATAAAAAAGTGAGAGATAGGAAACAACTTTTTGCAAACTCGATCCGGACATGGCTTACCAAAAGTGTCCTCGACTAAAGGAACTCTTGGATCAGATGTTACAGCTCGCAAAACAAGCTGGTCTTTGACAAATTCGATTGACGCCAGCATTAGAAATTTGAAGGGAAAAGTATCCCAATGAAAGAAATCAGAGTCGGCATCATAGGCGCGGGTGGAATTGCAGGCGCAAAGCATCTGCCAGGACACCGGAAGGTCAAAGGCGTCTCCGTGCTCGCTGTGTGCGACATCGATGAACAGCATGCAAAGAATTTCGCTAAAAAACATGAAATCAAATACGTCTTCACGGATTACAATGATCTCGTCGCAATGCCTGAATTGGATGCGGTCAGCGTTTGTACACCGAATAATTTTCATGCGGGGCCGACGATCGCGGCGCTAAAAGCGGGGATGCACGTCATCTGTGAAAAGCCGATCGCCGGGAATGCCAAAGATGGACAGGCGATGGTCGATGCCCAAAAGGAATCCGGGAAAGTGCTTCAGATTGGATTGCAATCACGATTCAGGACGGAATCGCGGACATTGCGGAAGCTATGCGAAGATGGGTTTTTCGGTGATATTTACTACGCACGCGCAATGGTAATGCGGCGTCGGGGGGTGCCCGCTGCACCGACATTTATCCAGAAATCGATCTCCGGGGGAGGGCCCCTCATTGACATTGGGGTGCATATCCTCGATGTCCTGCTGTGGATGATTGGCAGCCCGCAGCCGATTGAGGTGTTTGGATCTGTTGCGCAGAAATTTGGACACCGACGTAATGTAATCAACCCCTGGGGAAAATGGAATCCCGCTAAGTTTGATGTCGAAGATTTCGCCATGGGCGTCATCCGTTTTGAAGGGGGTTTAACCGTGACGTTGGAAACCGCGTGGGCATCTCATATCGAGAAAACCGGAACGACTTTTTTCATGGGTAATCAAGCGGGCGCAACATATAACCCTGCGCGTATCTATACGGATAAAGATGACGAAATGATTGATTACGAACCCGAGATACTTACCGGGTTACCAGGTGAATTTGAGTCTTTCCACAAAGCCATTCGTGAAGGGTTGCCATCACCCGTGCCAGCGGAAGAGGTGCTGACCGTCGCGAAAATCTTCGATGCCCTCTACGAATCTGCCCGAATCGGTCGGTCGACACCGATTCTCTAACAATTTGCTTGAACTCTCCTATGTTTTTCATCGGGTGCTAATCGTGGACTTCGCTGATTTCAAAGATTAGATTTGATCATGCAGATCGCTATATGAACCGGAAACGAGATCTTGATCCTGAATTCCGAGTACGTCTTTTACAAGCTGATGTTCTGTTTGTGCATCTGCTTCCGCCTGATCGCTGATTACCGTTTCCAATTCGACAAACTCACCCAGACTAACCACCTCATCCAGATGGATACGCGTGTTACCAAACACCCACAACTCCCTCTGTTTTTCGACGACAACCTTCACGCCAAGGACCATCGACATAATCTGCTTCAACGCCGTCGGATTGGGAATATCGCAGATCTGATAATGACTATAACGCGAATCCGTTATATCTGGGCGTTCATAGTAAACCAGACATGCCTCACGATTATCAACTTCCCGGAGTTTCAATCTGCCTTTGGGTGGACTAAAATAGGTATCGATTTGCACCATTGTTCGACGGTATTCTGCCTTGAGATTGACGAGTCGTTGACGGTATGCAGCCAGTGAACGACATTTCGCTTTGAATTCTAAATTTTTCAATGTTTTTTGAGAGCTCCCTTTGTTCAAAAAAAACAGGGCCAGGAATCGCTTAACAAAGGCCGGTTTTACGGTCGAAATGACACCCTTCGGTTATCTCCACAAGTTTTCACTCCATGTCTCTGGCGAATCGCTTGGACGAGTGTTCAAGGAGATTTAACAACTCTCCAATCGATATACTCGCCAATAAACCGGCTCAAAAATGTCGAATCTGGCGACTCTTGCTGTAGTCGCTCATCGAATGGCACAATCCCCAAAATCGGTAAATGGGTTAGCCGGGAAATCTCCTTTGGATTGGTTTCTTCAGCCAGCCCTTTGGATTCACTCTGTAAGCCATTCAACACAATCCCGCGAAGTTCAAGGTTAAAAGATCTGGCAAACGCAACGGTCAACACGGTGTGATTAATCGTCCCCAAGTTCGGTCGGGCGACGATGAGCAGCGGCAGTCGAAAACGTTGCGCCAGATTTGCCACGAGCATCTCCCCACAAATCGGCGCGGCAATCCCACCGACCCCTTCCACAACCATAAATTCATGTTTCCGACAAAGCTGATCAAAAGCTGTGTCTATTCGTCGGAGGTCGATTGACACGCCTTCAATCTCAGCAGCCACCGATGGGGCAAGCGGGTGACGGAGGCAGATTGGGTTGATCAGATCTAGATCGTCATCCACTTGCGCGGCGCGTTTGAGGAAGAGCGCGTCCTCGGAAACGAGGCACCCTTCAACCCCTCCCCTGCAAGGGGGGAGAGAAATGCCACCGGTAGCAATCGGCTTCATGACGCCGACATCGGTGCCAGCAGTTTTGAGCGCAGCTACCAATCCGCCAGCAATGACGGTTTTGCCGATCTCGGTGTCTGTGCCCGTGATGAAGATGCCTCTGGGTGTGAAACGTGAAATCATAGTCGTTGACCAAGACAATAGCAGAGCCTATCCGGCGCTACCCCGAAGAATACCCGAAGGGATGTGTCGCCATATTTATCGACCCGATAACCAGGGCCATCCTTCTCCAATCCGTTGGTTCTCAATTCATTGAAAGCCGCTTCGACATCATCGACTTTTTTTAACAGTCCATCCAAAATCTCTAGGAAGGTTGTGTACGTTGAACACGTTCTGAACCATTTGGCTAACCTCCTTGGTGTACGTTCAACAGAGTAGGCGCGCGGAGGTGAAGTATAGCACGGATTATCAGAATGAACGGATTTGTCAAAAGACCACCCGTAAATTCTGTTTATCTGTGCTATAAACCGAGTTTTGAGTTGCCTCCGATGTGTTATCTGCTTATAGATGGCTTTTGAGTTATTAGTTATCATACCTCATCGTTTACGTTTCAGAAGGGGTATCAGCGCGGTGGTCGCCAACGGCAGCATCACCAATCCGTCCAACACCGTCGGCAGCCCAAAGTGATCGCCGAGCATACCCACTGGAATGCTCGACAGCCCGCCAACGCCCCACGCAGCACCCATCATAAAACTGGAGGCGATGTTTTCGTTTTCGGGAAGCAACTGCTGGGCTAAAACGATATTAACCGTAATCGAACTGGAGAGGATGAAATTCCCTAGAAAAAGCAGAATCAGAAACAAGCCGCCCGTGCTATGCAGAGAGACGTATAAAAGTGGAGGTGCAGCGAGCAAAGAAAACAGCAACAAGCCGTAGCGGTTAATCCAATCTGAAAGCGCGCCGCCAATCATGATACCCATCGAACCGGCGAAGATGAAAAGAGCAATAACTCCCGACCGCGCGAGGTTGGAGTACTGCTGGTCATCAAGGTACAACGACAGGAAATTTTCCAACCCAAGCGATGTTATTGTTCTGAGGACAGCGATCAGGTATAGCACAAGAATCCGACGCCAATGAGGACGAATCACACCCCACAAATCTTTTCGCTTTTCAGGCAAGATCGGTGTGTCAATTACCGCTTGCGATGCCAAATTCGCGTTGACATGAGGTCGCTTCAAGATTTTCGGGATAAGTAACGCGATGAGAATTCCGGGGGGCATGCACCACGCCATCCACTTGAGCCCATAGCGGTACACCACCAGATACATGATGAATAGTGGACCAAGGGCTCGCCCAATGTTTCCTCCCGTCAGGAACACCGATATGCCAAAGCCTCTACCCCCTTTGGCCAATGCAGCGGCTTGGGCGGTGGCTTGCGGGTGGAAGGCGGCGACACCGCAGCCACCGATTGCCAGCAGTACCAACACCAAAAGAAGCGAAGGTGCAACGCCCAGTAAGCTCAGACAAGCGACAGTCAGCACAACGCCAAAAGTCACGAAATGAATCGTCTTCACGCGGTCCGACAACCAACCGAAAAATACTTGCCCCAGTGAGCCAAAGCAGCTATAGACTGAAATTAAAACCCCCGCGAGACTGTTTCGAGCAGCGGTTTGAGACGCGAGCTTTTTGAGCAGTAGGGGGAGCAGGTGCGGTAAGACGGTGGCGTAGGAATCAAGGACGGTATGGACAAATGTGAGGAAATAGAGTTGTTGGCGTGGAGAAGGTATAGTGGTTTTTGACATCAATTTCAGGGGTTTAAGCAAGAGATTCAAGAGGGTTCACAGATTCATTCGCGCATCGTATTTCGCTAACTTCAGAACGAATGAACTAAAGAGATTCACCATTCAACTTCGCGTTTTCTTCGCATGCGGCAAAGCAGCCGTCCAAAATTCCCAACACCTCTTCAGGTTTCTGAATCGAAGCAGGCATTGGATGACGGATAAAAAGATCCCTCTCCAGTTTGCCAAACTGCCAAAGATCTCCTGTTGAAACGACGGCTAAGATCGGAATTTCATTGGTCCCATTTCTTCTGACAAATAACCAACTGAACGAGTGCCTGAAACTAACCTTCTTCAAACTTTTCATCCTTGGCTTCGACGACGAGAAGAAGCGGTGTTGTTAGATCTTTCCAGCCTGTTTGTGTCTTCACCGATACCAACATAGTCTGGAATCGCTGTCAGATCATTGACCTGGATGGAAAGATGGCTAAACAGGTTGAGGTCTGGATGTCGCTTCCACGCTTCTTTTAGAAAAGGAACGATCAGAAACTCACAAGCAAATGCTTCTTTGTCAACCGCACCACGATGGGTCATCGCAAACTCCAAATCTTCCAACATCAGTGGGTTTAAGGCAATTTGAGGTGGGTTTCTGAGATCGATGAATTATCGTATTGAAAGCCTATACCGAAATGTCTTAAGATATCTCCTGATTTCTTGAAATCACTAACGGTCATTTCTTTTCTTCCTTCCCTGATCCTGTTCAACGCGACAATGTAAACGTCAAATGAAATCTTGAAGTTGAATATCACAGCCGGCCTGCGGGCTCTTGGACAGCTTCTAACAAACGGGTGATGACTGCATCCGAATCAACTCCCTCGGCTTCGGCGTGAAAATTAGTGAGTACGCGATGCCGGAGGACAGCACGCACCACCGATCGAACATCCTCGCAGGAGGCGTTGAACCGTCCACGTAGAATTGCCCGCCCTTTTGCGCCAAGAATAAGGTATTGTCCGGCGCGTGGACCCGCGCCCCACCGCACCCATTGCTGGATGAAATCCGGTGCATCTTTGCTTTTGGGACGTGTCGCCCGCACGAGCTTGACAGCGTATTGCACAACGTTATCGGCTGCTGGAACCCGCCGGACAATTTTGTGCAGCTCCATGATGTCTTCGCCTGAAAGTGCTGTTTCAAGCTCAGGTTCATTGACGCTCGTGGTAGCCGAAACAATCGTGACCTCCTCCTCCTCGCTGGGATAGTCGATCACGATCTTGAACATGAAGCGGTCTAACTGTGCCTCCGGAAGCGGATATGTCCCTTCCTGCTCAATCGGGTTCTGTGTAGCAAGGACGAAGAACGGCTGTTCCAACTCGTACAGCGTTCCACCCGCGGTGACATGATACTCCTGCATCGCTTCAAGCAGCGCAGCTTGTGTCTTGGGGGGCGTCCGGTTGATTTCATCCGCAAGCAGGATGTTGGCGAAGATCGGTCCCCGAATAAAACGGATCTCTCGCTGTCCTGTCGCGCGATCCTCTTCCAAAACATCTGTGCCGGTAATGTCTGCGGGCATCAAATCCGGTGTGAACTGAATTCGCTTGAACTTCAGATTTAAGATCTGAGCGAGCGTTTTGATCATTAAGGTCTTGGCGAGCCCGGGGACACCCTCAAGTAGACAGTGCCCCCCTGCGAAAAATGCCATCAGCATCTGATCAATAACGTCCTCTTGCCCTACGATGACTTTTTTGAGTTGCTCTACGATGAGGTCTCTGCCCTCCATGAGCTTTTCGACTGCTTGAACTTCTTCTGTTGCTGGCATGTTGATCGACTCCTTCAGGTCATACGTGAAAAAGTTGAGACGTGATGCGTAAAACATTCTACCTGATTGCGTAACGCCTCAAGTAGTATAGCAAATCCCATTGCCGAAAGCCAGAGAGAAATTGAAAGTTAATCCGTTCATTGTCCCGGCAACAGATCCAATACCTGATCTATCTCCGCCTCCAAGTTATAAAAATGTGGCGACAAACGTACTCCTCCCCGCTCTGCACCAATGACGTTTTTTTGCCTGAGCCGTTCACACAGTTCGGCTGATGAATATTGATCGCTTTCAAACACAACAATCCCGGAGCGTTCGGATTCTCCTGCTGGCGTCAAAAGATGATACCCTTTTGCGCGAAGTCCGTTGATGAGCCGATCTGTCAGATCTAAGACTCGCTGCTCGATGTTTGGTACGCCAATCTCCAGCAAAAGCGCGATAGCTGTACCGAGCCCATACAACCCAACGCTATTGTATGTGCCTTCCTCAAACCGCGTTGCATCTCGTTTGGGTGTGAGATCGTAATTCAGGAAATCCCTTGGGTTGATGACGCTCGCCCAGCCAACGTTCGTGTTGATTAACTTATCCTGTTTTTCCTGTGCGCAATAGAAGATTGCCACCCCTTCAGGCGCAAGCAACCACTTATGTCCATCCGCCGCCAGGATGTCGATGCCACACGTCTTCACATCCAGATTGATCGCACCCAAGCTCTGGATGGCGTCTACAACAAACCAGACCCCGCTTTCACGGCAGATCTTGCCTATCGCTGCGATATCGTTCCGAAATCCCGACGCAAATTCGACATGGCTAATTGTCACGACCTGCGTCCGCCCATCAATCGCTGCCTCAATATCCTCGATGTGAATGCGTCCTTCCCGCTCTGGCACCATCCGCGTTTCCACGCCGAGACGCTTCAGGTTCCACCACGGATACACATTCGCCGGAAATTCCACTGCCGTTGTCACGACATTGTCGCCCTCACGCCAATCTATTCCGTTAGCAGCGATGATGATACCTTGCGTCGTATTTTTCATAAACGCGATCTCATCGGCATCTGCCTTAATCAGCTTGGCAGCGGCTTCACGGCATGCTCCAGCGGTCGCCGCCCAACGATCTGAGTTGACCGCGCCGTTATGGGTTGCATCATCCAGAAAGCCACCCATTGCTTGGCGCACACGCAATGGGAGCGGGGCAATCCCTGCATGGTTCAGATAGATATATTTCTCCGTTACTGGAAACTGCTTTCGCCACTGGTGCCAATTACTCATGTCATCCTCCCAATCTGAAATAAACTCATCTAATAATGTTACATTATAGCCGAAAAGCGCGTTGAAATCAATACCTGAAACGTGATGTGTGATGTGTGATGAGTCATTCGTATTTCATGAGTGGATTGAGATTGCCCGCAGAGAGATCTAAAGAACTGCGCCTAATCTATCATCGTGCAGGGTTCTGAGTAATTTTCAGGATTAAACTATACATTCCGTTTGTAGTAGCGCAATTCATTGCGCGTTTGGGACAGTGATGGAATCGCCTCACTACAAACCATTACTTTCTTTTTGAAAATTACTTGAAATATTTAGGTTCTGTTGACATTTCATCGTAACCAGATAATCACAGCAACGAAACTCAGAAACCCCAAATAGCGACCCGCCAACTTATCAAAACGACTGAAGATACGCCTATAGTGCTTAATTTTGTTGATGAAGCATTCCACCCGATGTCTCTCTCGGTACAGATGCGTATCATAGTCTCGTGACTCACGGCGGTTGATACGGGGACGAATCACTGGCTCTACACCCATACGGGTTATCAACTGCACCAATGAATCCGCGTCATACGCTGAGTCGGCTATCACATACTCACTGCTATACCCTTCTGCACAAGTCATGGCGTGGCGTTGTCCAGCCGTCAGCGCAAAACGTAATGGATTGCCTAAGCCATCAACCGTGATGTGAATTTTGGTTGAAAATCCACCCGCATTACGTCCGAGTGCCTGCGAGGCTTGACCGCCACTTGTTTTCAAAGCCCCTGCAGCACAGGGGTGAGCGTGGCAGATGGTACTGTCACCATATCTGGGTCGTTGACAAAGTGTTGATGCAGCCGTTGGAAGATGCCTTTATCGCACCAGCGAGCGAATCGTTTATAGACGCTGTTCCAACTGCCGTACTCTTTTGGTAGGAGTCGCCATTGACTACCACTACGAGTTATCCAAAGCACTGCTTGGACAAAACGTTTTAAGTTCGCTTGCTGTCCGGTGTAGACATCGGAACAGGTTTGCAGGAATGCTGCTATTTTTGACCATTGATTATCGGATAAGGTAAGTGTTGACATATCGTTATTATGCCATAAATGTCAACACGTCCTAGGTTCTGTTGACATTTCGCTGTCGCGAATTCGGCAAACGCTGTAATCATCATGCAACCCGCCAAAAACCAAGACAGTTGTCCGAAATCGCCTCAGGGTGCATCAGGCCGAAGACTCTCGGAACGGAGATTGGTTCAATCCGTCAAATGTCAACAGAACCTAGTAATCGCACAAAGTTTGTGCTTGACCTTTTTCGCGAACATGGCTAAAATACGCTTCCGTGACAACAGGGTTGATGAAGGATAAGTCCCAGCCCGACGTGCTTACGATAAAGCAGGTTTTGACATTGCACACTCAGGATTATGGAACAATGACGCTAAGATATCATTGACTTCTTACCATTTTCGATTTATACCAGGAGTAGTGGTTCATTTTTTAAGTCCATGTAGGGTGGGTAAACCTATAAACCTATACGAATTTAAAAAGCAGATCAGCAGTTCGACACATATTTTCTGGAATCCATTATAAGGAGAGCAAATTATGGGAAAAACACATCGCCTCCAAGCGAGTCATCTTCATTCCATCACGCGAAAATTGTTCGTAGCAGCAGGCACACCACGCCACATCGCCGACGACGTGGCAGAAATCCTGGTGAACGCAAACCTTGCCGGACACGACTCACACGGCGTACTCCGCATCCCTGCATACCTGCGCAGCATCGACGACGGCACGATTGTCCCCGATGCTGAACCGGAGATCGTGAGGGAAACCACGAACACCATGTTTTTTGACGGAAAGCACGGCTTCGGTCATTACACCGCTCGACAGGCAATGAACCGAGCGATTGAGAAGGCAAAGCCCGCAGGTGTTTGCTGCGTGAGTCTCATCAACACCGGACACATTGGTCGGTTGGGTGAGTATGCAGAAGCGGCGGCCCATGCGGGCTGTATTGGCGTCATCACTGTTGGTGGTGGTGGGAAGAATCAGGGAAGTACTGTACCTTTTGGCGGCGCGGGCGGGGTAACAGGCACCAATCCTATCGCTGTCGGTGTCCCAACCGGTGACGACGCCCCGTTTATCATTGATTTTGCTACAAGCATGATTGCTGAAGGCAAAATCCAGGTTGCCCAAAGCAAGGGCGAGGATTTGCCTGAGGGATACATCGTGGACAAGCATGGTAACCCGAGCATCAAACCGGTGGATTATTACGATGGTGGATTCCTGCTACCGTTTGGCAGACACAAGGGTTACTCTATTGGGTTGCTGATCTGTCTGCTCGGCGGGCTGTCCGGAAGCTTTGACGTTGAAAAGCGCACGATGGGAGGCTCATTTATGCAAGTGATGAATGTCAACGTACTTACACCGTTAGATGAGTATCAGCAGGGCGTACGCGCATTCCTGGACGGTATTAAGTCAACACCGCCGGCGCCTGGCTTTGACGAAGTGCTGGTCCCCGGTGATTTCGAGCATCGTTCCCGTATCCAGCGTTTGGCCGATAGCGTTGAACTGCCCAACACCATCTATCAACAGATTCGGAAGTGTGCGGAGAAGCTGAATGTGTCGATGCGCGAGGAGACCGTCGAACCTGCCGACGCGGAGCGATACTAAATGTGTAAAACGTGATTCGTGAAACGTAAATTCTGCGAAAGTGCAGGGAAATACCGAATTATCAAAACCACCGTTCCTGTCATTCTGAACGAAATGAAGAATCTCGGTTGATATGTTGTAAACGATCCTTCGCTTTGTTAGGATGACGGAAACGTGCGATTCTGAAAGCAGGAGAGTGTATCCTTCAGATTTTTGTCCGCCCCTGATAGATGAGCGGGTGAACAATCCCAACCCTGTCTATAGAAGCCTTGATGTCATTTGGCAGAACACCGCGAAGTGCAGCAGAAATATTGGCTTCGACTTCCTGCAAATTACTGAAGCCAACAACAATGGATTGTTGCCGCATCTCCGACAGCATCCAGCGGATGCAAAGTTCTGCCATCGGAATTCCAGAATCTGCGTGGATGTCAATGAACCTGAAATAGGAACCCGCGAAGGTTTCGTCCATCCAGTCAGGGGGATTCTCCCGCCATTCTTCCTGGGGAACGGCAAGCCAACCTTTCATAAGCGGCGCGCCAATAACAACACCAATACCCAGTTCTTGAGCGGTTGGGAACAGGAATTCGTTGGCGTTTCTAAAGACCGGGTTGAACTGATGGGCGATCATAACGGAATCCACCTCGACTACTTTCAGTATCCGTGCCAAAAGCCGTGCATTTTTAGCCGTCAATCCCACAAAATGCGCCTTGCCGCTATGTTTGGCGTTTTCGAGGAATCTGATCGCCGGTGCATTTACGAAGTTGTAGTCCGCATCACTTTCAATGAGTGCGGTCCAACGATCCAGACTCTTGCCAGAAAGGAGATTATCGCCCCACCATTTAAGAAAATCCGCTTCGTGAATCTGGATGATGTCCACGTAGTCGGTTTGAAGCCGCTTGAGGGAGCCTTCAAATTGCTGCATGAGCTGGTCAGCGTTGCGATGATCTTTCAGATTATCCCGGCGCTGGTTCGTATATCCCACTTTGGTGGCAACGATTGCTTTGTCCCGCCTCCCTTTCAGGGCGATTCCGAACATGGTTTCATCGTTGCTATCCCCATAGTTTGCCGCCGTGTCGAAATAGTTCATGCCGTGTTCAATCGCATAATCCACGCAGCGGTTCAGGTTCTCCTGCCCCTGCTTAGCCATGAAAGCAGACCCCAGCCCGAGTTCACTGACGTTGAGTCCTGTTTTTCCAAGTACCCGTGTCTTCATTTCGGTTTTTATGTCCACAACCTCTCCCCCGGTCCCCTTCGGAACGGAGATTGGTGTAACGCCGTGAAATCCTGCATGCTCGGACTGATTATATCAGAGCGCAAAAATGCTGTCAATAAAAAGGGTATCGGCATCAGGTTTTCAATTGGTTCCGAGTGTGCGCTAAGGTTTTCATGAGATGAGGTGATAGACCTTGATTTCCATATTTCACACCGAATCATGGCGAAACTTATAAGGGGCTACTGGTGTTTTAATAAGATAATGACTTGTGTTATTGGTCTATTTTTAATCATATTGAGTTTAACCTCCAGACCTGACAGGTTTTTGAGACCTGTTAGGTCTAAAACCGTTCAAATCTACGAAATGAACCGCTATTGATTTAATGGCATGGATGCGATATAATCAAAAGAAGATGGCGTGCCATCACTAAATGCGTGAGAAAATCCGTTCCATTTGGCGTATCGAGAAGACGATCCGGGATTTGAGTTCAAAGGTTCAAGAGTTCAATGAACCCATGAACTTCTGAACTCATGAACTTTTACGAGTGAATTTTCCAGTTCCGATGCGGGTTCTCAAAGGTTTGGTCATAGCACACCGTCCTATAACATTGTTAGATCCCTGTCTTCCAAAAAGGATGATACATTTTGCGGACTTCAGATGAAGAGTTGATGATGAAATGTCGCAACGGTGACATGAGCGCCTTTGAACTGATCGTGATGCGTTATAAGGATCTAATTACCAATTTTATTTCTCGATCTATTGGCGACTATCACCGGGCTGAAGATTTAGCACAAGAGACGTTTCTGCGAGTTTTTAAGAGTGCCAGTCATTATGAACCAAAATGCCAGTTCAAAAATTGGATTTATCTCATCGCAACGAATCTTTGTCGGAACGAAATCCGGAATCGAAATCGACGAAACACTATGTACCTTGACGATCTTGTTCCTGAAGATGAGAATGTCAACTATTCCACGGTGATGCAGGATATCAGCCGGCTTCCAGACGAACTCTACGAAAAAAAAGAGCAGCAACTTATAATTCAACAAACGATTAACCGCCTTCCTGAAAATCAGCGGTTGGCATTGCTTCTTGTGACTTATCAAAATCTGAGGTATGACGAAATCGCAGAAGTTCTTGATTGCTCTGTGAGTGCGGTGAAATCACTCATCCACCGCGCCCGCCAGAACATGAAAAAACTCCTTATAGAAGTTGGAATTGGAGAGAGTACACATGCTAAAGTGTGAAACTATTCAACCACAATTATCCACTTATTTAGATCGCGAGATGCCCTTGTGGAAAGTCCGAATCATCCAGTGGCACCTCAGAGGCTGTCCAAGCTGTGCACATGAAGCCATGCGCCTGCGGCAGGCAGACAAAATCCTTCGCCAACTCGATGCGGTGAAAACCTCTGATAGTTTCTTGACGGATGTGATGCATAAGGTTTCAACAATCACCACGACTGAAAAGTATCAGATTCCTGTGATACGTCGCGTCTTACGGCGATTGGAATCGTCGCTTGCGTGGGTGCGTTACAGTTTTCGGACACGCGTTCGTCCTCATGCCATTGTGACTTCATTGGCTCTGATCATGATCGTCGTGAGTGTTGCCACACTTTATCAACCCTGGCGGCTGCCACTGCCATCAGAGAACACACTGACGTTAACTCAGTCACTAAGGGATAAGCAGATCGTGCTTGTGGAATTTGAGATTGTCTTAATTGATCAGTCCCCTAAGCCGCATGTGCCTTCTGATCGTCACGCGCCAGACCGTACAAATCCATGAAATTGGCGCCACGTTATGCGCTTATCATCTCTTTATCTCAATTGGCGAGGAGACGCCTTCTAAATCTGTGGTTTCGATACGTTATTTCGCTCCTGCTCCCTTCCACGGAATAAAGCCCTCCCCCTATAATCTTTTCGTTGCATTCATAAGGCAAGTTATGAGATAATGATAATACGAGCTCGAAAACTACTGAGTGGGCGGCTTCGTAAACTCGTGGAGGGTTTTGATTTCTAACCCTGCTCTCCGATCGAGTTCAAAACCTTTGGAAGGATCTGACCCTATATGGATTTATGAAATGAATCCCAAGGAGACGTTTGTTTTGGACAAAATCCGCGAATTGGTTATCATGCTTCAAACAGGGATTGAGGACTACGAAAAGCAGTTAAAAGCGTTACAGGAGGAACGTCTCAAATATATCCGACTATCAATCACCAATGGGTTTGGCGCCGACGAGAATAGCTCTAAAGAATCGTGGCTGATTCACCTCAAACAACTTGAGGATTCTCTGGAGGTCCGCTTGAACGCACTCAAACAGGCAATCAAGGAAGCTATTGATGATATCCTTTCGGAAAGGAACTAAATATGCTGACCCAGCGAGGAAGTGCATTACGACAAAAACGTGTCCGCGAATATTTATCTGAGAACCAAATCGACGCGGTACTCATTTCAGACTATCGCGATATTCACTATCTAACGGGGTTGCTTCTGGCCAAAAACTTACCTGCGTTGCTGCTACTCGAAACCGAGGGTCACTCATGGCTTGCCGCAACAACAGACGGAGGGGATGCCCTCGTTGATGATCGCCTCGTCTACGAGTGGGAACAACTTGGCACAATGAATCCTGATCCAATGCGATGCCTGCAAAAGGTTGTTGAAGCGCGATTGAAGAATGCGCCCTCTGTCAAGTGCATTGGTTGGCAAGCTGAGTCCCTGCCACGTGTGCTTGGGGAAACTGTCGCAAATGCGTTACACTTTGATGAGTGGGTTGCGGTCGACGATGCCCTGGCGGGGATGCAGATGCGGAAAGATCCGGACGAAGTGGATCTGTTACGTCGTGCGATTCAAGCCTCGCTGGCGGCTTATACGTCGGTACAGAAAGTGATCGCCCCCGGCGTCAACGAACTGACCGTGTTAGCTGCAGGAAAAAAGGCGGCAATGGAAGCAGCGGGTGAACCCATCGAACACGGCGGCGACTACTGCGTTGGTGAGTTAGGTGGTCCCGCCAGGGATCACATCATTGAGAAAGGGCAGATGTACATTATCGATGCCCAAGGCGAATATCGCGGTTACTGGTCAGATCTCTGCCGGACATTTGTTGTCGGCGGCGAACCGACTGACTTGCAGCAGTCGGTCTACGACCACGTCGCAGGAATCCTCGCTGATGTGCCAAACCTTGTGAAACCGGGCGGCAGGGGTACTCAACTCTGGCGAACAATCGATGAGCGGCTGCGCGAACACCCTCATCTTGTGGATAAAGGACTCATCCATCACGCAGGACATGGCGTTGGATCGCGCGGGCACGAAATGCCAGATCTCAACCGGGATCGGGAAGGGATTTTTGAAGTTGGCAACGTGTTTTCCTGTGAACCGGGAGCCTACTCGGATGAATTGCGCGGCGGTGTTCGACTTGAAAATACCTTTCTGATTACCGAATCCAGAGTCGAGAATTTATCAGAGTATCCGACCAATCTGATTCCAAAAAGATAAAAATTAGACGGGAATATGCTAAGGATATATTGAACGCATCGATCTCGATTTTCCTTTTGCACAAGCTCTCAATGTAAGCCAAAAGTTAAGATTGGAGATGTCCCTGTCCTCAACCTTGAGAGGGCAGACTATATCGTTCACACGATTGACGAACCAACAACTCAACAGAACCTGAATCGAACTCTCAGCAAGATGAACCCGTTGCTCGTCATCAAAGTTATATCCAATCGCTCTGTAGATGAGGCAGCGCAGGATCTTGCGGAAGCCCTCGCCATTGAACATCCTGTTGCCGGTCTGCATCTGCTGGGCTCTGAAGTCCGCGATCTCGTTCTCACTAGGCTTCGTAATATCAATCAACTCGATAACGCAATTGTTTGCGATCTCGCGACTCACGACATCACCGAAATTGTTCAGTGGGAGATTGAAACCTTTATGCTCGACAAGGAGAAAGAATTCGAACGGGAGGGGACATATAATAGATAGAACAGACCCTGGAGGAGGGGATGAAATATGCCCAAAGCCCTTTGTATCGGCGAGCTTCTCATCGATTTCGTTTCCACAACAATTGACGCCACCCTTGCAGAATGCACCGGATTTGCCAGAGCACCGGGCGGTGCACCGGCGAACGTCGCGGTTGGCCTGGCAAGACTCGGGATCGATTCAGGATTTATCGGCAAAATCGGCGATGAGCCGTTCGGGGATTTCCTGCGAGTGACGCTTGAGCAGCATCACGTTGATACCTCCTATCTCATTTCAGGCACGGGTTGCCGCACGACATTAGCGTTTGTTGCGACCAGATCGGATGGGGCGAAGGACATCGTTTGCTATCGTAATCCGGGGGCTGATATGCTGCTCACGCCTGACGAAATCGATGAAACATACATTCAATCTGCGAATCTGTTTCACTACGGTTCAGTCAGTTTGAGCCACCAACCTAGTCGTGATGCCACGCTGAAAGCAATTCAGTCCGCGAAGGAGGCGGGCGCACTGATGTCGTATGACCCGAACCTGCGATTGATGTTGTGGGATACGCCGGAAGAAGCCAGATACTGGATCTGGGAAGTCATGTCGTATGCGAATGTCGTAAAAGCGGCGGAGGAAGAGTGGGAATTTATTACCGACACGTCACAATTGGAAAAGGGAAGCGAGCGCATCTTGGAAACCGGCGTGGAGTTGGTCGTTGTGACGCGAGGCGAGCACGGCTGTTACTACAGCAACGGCTCATATCGTGGATATGTAGACGGGTTTCAGGTTGAAGTGGTTGATCCGCTCGGCGCAGGCGACGGATTTGTCGCGGCAATGCTGGCACAAATGATATGTACATTTGAATCAGTGGGGACCCCGTTTCCACCCGACGATGATCAACTCTGGGCAATTATGACTTATGCCAACGCCGCGGGCGCTTTGACGACGCAGAAGGTTGGCGTTATCCCTGCGCTGCCGACAGCATCAGAAATTGAAATGTTCCTGAAACACGGGACATGATGCGTAAATCATCAATGGTTATAATTCGCTGATTCGAGGATGTGGAAGGACTACGGCGTAATGATTTGTTGGGGACGTGACTGTTCCAGCAATTTGTCCAACTTGCTATCGATGCCATCCAGCCGGTTTTCGACATGGGGCAATCGGGTATCAATTCCTACCATCCAATTTTCCACTTAATCCAATTGACTCTCAACGTGGGTCAATCGGGCATCCATTTGACCCAATCGGTTTTCGACCGAAAAGGTTAATCGCGTATCAATTCGACCATCCATCGCATTGAACCGCAGATCAACCGAATTGAACTTCTGGTCAATTGCGTTCAATCTAGATTCAATCGTATTGAATCGTTTGTCCATCTGATCCAGTCGTTCATTGATATTTTTTTCGATCAGATCGATTTTCGTGTCGAGCTTATCAATTTTTAGATCTACATAGTTCTTGATGTTCTTTTCTAGCTCTTGCAGGTCGTTTTTAGTGATTTGACCCGTGCTGACGCCCGGCAAACAATGGACGAACAGTACCAAAATCTAGATGGTGCAGATAGAATGTTTTTGCATTATGGATACCCCCGGAAAGTTTGCCGATATTTTACCATATCGACTCAACAAGTTCAAATACTTTCCGTTAAGGTCGCATCTGAAAAAAACGCCAGGTTGATTCCGAACCCACCGCTGCTCGCTCTTCAAAATCCACACGCCATTGATACTCCCGACCCGGCAGCAGCGACTCAGTTGCCCTCCCACCTTGGTTGTAAATTACCTCGAATTGATCAAAATCGATCGTTTCATAGTGCCAAATCTCTCGAAATAGATTCTCGGTTTCTCCTGTGCTGGCGAAAACGCAGACAGTATAAAATCCCGTTTCACCAATTCCAAGCCAACGAAACGTCGGCAGCCCATCAAGAATTGCCTGACCGGGTGGGTGTGTTAATATCGGTTTACGCATCAGTGTATAAAAAGCCGCCTCAGACATTCTACCTTCGTTTCCCAGCTCGTCGGCTGCCGTGACACGATAGTAATATTTGGTTTCCAGCTTCACTTCCGAGTCTTCATAGAACGTCATAGCTTTTGATACGCTACCGATTCGTTCATATCCACTTGCTAGATCCGCGGAACGGTAGATCTGATAGCCAGAGAAATCCGTTTCTGGACTCGCCTCCCATTCGATATAGATGCCGTCTGTGTCTGTATCTGTTAGTGCGTCAGGTCCCCACAGGTCATCCGGAATATCGCTTCGATGCAGGTGCATTTTGGGTGGCAATGGCACCCCTCCGATTGGGTCTTCCACCTCCTCAACTGCATCCTCACCACAGCCAATCAGAACAGTGAGTATCAGCTAAATCCATCAATAGAATGCCATAGGAACTTCTGTCTCTCTTCTTCTTAAAATCGCTTGACAGCAAACGGGCTCACTTCTATATGAGAGCCCTTGCTACAAAGGCGAAATATTATACCATAGGAATTACGCCGTTAGCAGGCGATGAAACCTGGGAAGTTTTTACAGCGATTTACCATCCAATTCATTTCATCAGATGCTCAAATGCGCTAGCAAAGGTATTGTCAGAGACTTCCGAAGTCTGAACCGTTTAACGCCTCGAATTTTTGGAGGAAGCCTCATATTTTTCGGAATAGGAGACTCCATGAGGTTTATGTACAGGAAAGAGATAGCTTATCGCTTATGCTGTATCGGGATGGTCAGGCGCCCGTCCCGGAACCCAAATTCCAATCGATGAATATTGCCGCGGATGGTTTTGAAAAACGGTCCGTGAATCAGATTAAGCAATCATTAGATCTCCCACGGCAGCTTCGGAACCTCTTTGGAAGTTATTCTGGAGTCCAAAGCAATGGAAGGCACTTGTATTCCACTACCGGCGGCACCGTCAGGATCTGATGAGACTTTGTGGGAATTCCAGATCCAAACGCAGCGAAGTTCCAACAGAAGGTGGAGCAAGTGGGTGAAGGCTTACCTCCGCTCAGATGATGCGGGGAAATTTACTTTAATTGGGGTGCAGCGCCAAAAATAGGTAGGTCGTTCACGGTATTAGATGCGGTGAAAAATGCCTCATTATCTGCAGTATCCTTGAAAAAGTTTGAAACCTTTTCAAGATTGAAGCAACTTGATTGAAAGGAGACCTATGAAAATATTAGCTTTTACAATCGTGTTTTTCCTTATGCCATTCTTTCAAGCATGATCACAGCCCACGAAAACCGTTTCAGCAGCTAAGGTAGAAAGTGGGGATGGAACCCCTTCGACTCGGCAGACACAACTTGATGAATATATCGCTAAATATCCCTGATTAGAACACTCATCGAACGACGGGATAAAGTTGGGCGGTATTGGTTTTCATGGATGAATCCTCTAGATAAGTTTCGGTTTGAACGCAAGAGCAATGGGGAGGTGACGCTCAATTTCAACGATCTGGCTGTTGATGGAAACTCAGCCGAAGCCGAAACGTCCAAATACATCTACACCCTCTCCCATCCGAAAAAAGGGATCAATGACAAGGCGGTAACCGTTGATGCCCTCGTGATTCCAATTTCTCAAAATGGTGAAGGATTTCTGGACGACACTTTAGCACGTCTCGGCGAAATCTCTGACGAGTCGGATAAGATCTTTCGTGTAAAAATTGAAACTCAATGGGGAGAGAAGTTGATTAGCAAAGCCGTTGAGGTCTATTTTTATTACCCTGGCAATTCAGGAGAACCGCGGGTTGTTGGAATCGTGAGGGAGGAATGAATCCCTGAAAATAGACAGATAAGTCCCCAGACTTTGCCAAGTTACAAGCGGATTACGTACATTCCATTCTGATTACCGGTTCTGTCCATTTGATTTTATCCTCGGAGGAAAGGAATACTCCAAACAAGAGGGAACGAAAGCGGATAAACCAATTCTCTAAATCCAGCCTTACTTGCGACGAGAGCGGTACCCACCGCGTTTACGACGTTGAAATGGACAGCAACTTTTTTATGTCCGCATCGTCACGCTTTCACGCCGTTCAGATGTGGATAAGGTCAACCTTGCTGATTTCCTCTCTGAGCATTCAGCAGCAGACCTCGGCAATCTGATGTCCAACGGCCCGGATCTGATTGAATGGCAGATTCATCAAGCAAAGGGCAAACTCAGTATCGCTAATAATTCTCCAACAGGCAACCTAGCGATAACCATCAGAGACTTTTTCAAAATCTCCAATGCCACCGACCATCCCGCACTATCAAGGTCGCGTGGCTATTCTGAGCCGGTCAACGATGGTAAGGTGAGGCCAGAGGTCTTGCAGAAACTGTTCCAACGTTTCCTCGACAGTCGTGCACGTCGTGTCCAGGGTAAACTTGCGTTTAATCAGTGAATTATCGTACTCCTCTTGAAAGCGGTCCAGCACAAGCTCTACATCTCTGTCTTTGAGAATGCCTCTAATCCGCGGGTTCTGTCTCATCCGGTACTTGATGAGCTAGGCTGCTGCGCGCACCAAAATCAACATCGTGTCGGGCGCAAGCGCCAAGAGCTCGGCGTCCCAGGCCCGCGCACACGCACGACGGTCGGCGAACGAACTGGGATCCCCGTAGCCGTAGTAGATTGGGGCGTAAATGGCTTCGGTATAGTAATGATTGATGAACAGCGTGTCTTCATCGCGGAACATATCCGGGTGCAGATGACGCCAGACATTGTGACGTTGAAGCTGTTCAAGCACCGATGGCCGTAATGACAAGATCTGCTCTTCGTCTTCGGCGGTATTGAGGTCGGCCGCTGTTTTGCCTATACTCGTTTGGTCACCTGCTGCGTGCACCAGCAGGTGACCATCGAGTTGCGGAACCACAAAATGATTGTGCCATCGCACCAGCCGCAATCCCATCGCTTCGATCATCCATTTGGAGACCTCGGTGGCGAGAGTCTTCTTGCCGGTGTATTCACAACCTATGATAAGCAGGCGCATTGGCTGCCTCCGTATGAATTAGTTGGAGCCCTAGGGCGTAATCAGGACCTTCATGGTTTGATGAGCGGGATGGGTGAATCTGTCGAAGGCCGTCTCCCAGTCTTCCAGCGGGAACCTGCAGGTAATGAGGGACTTTACGGCTATTACTTGAAGCCAAGCTCCACCAGCTTCGCTGTCATGCCCCGGATGCGCGGACGGTCGCTGCTGAGGAACGACTCTTCGTAGAACCGGTCCGTTTGGATGAACTGCATCCGCTCAATGTTCTGTTGGTTACTCTGGTACGAGCGCTGCAAATAGGCGATGTGCACATCAGTCGTTGGCTTGGCACCAAAGTTCAGCGTGAACATGCGGCGCCCCGTCCGCCCACCGAACGACGAGTGCCAAAGATTCTGATTGAGAAACACCACGTCACCAGGCTTCGATTCCAGAGGGAAGCACGGCACGTCGCGTGGGGAAACAGCGAAGGGTACCACGCTAGGGTCCAACTGCTGACGCGTGAGCAGACTGACATCCTCGTGCAGCGGCGGCCGGTGGGAGCCGGGGATGACACGCAGGCGGCCGGTATCTTTCCCCACCGAGTCGAGATAGAATATCACCTTGATCTTGGCAGTCGGGGTGCCAGTCGGTATCACCGACGTAGAGGTTGCCGGCGGACCCGATCCAGACGAAGCCCGGCCCCAGCAGTTGTTGGATTGGCTCGTAAATGCGGTCGTCGTCGGCCAGCCGTCTCAGCAACAGCCGTTTCTCGATAAAGCCAAACACCGCTTGCCGTTTCTCCCCCGGGAACGGTTATCCCTGACGGTCCTTAGACAGCAACTCGTCGAACGCATGACTGAACGCGTCCATCTCGTCCAGCGAGAAATACTGTCGCATCAAGAGAAAGCCAAAGATCTCAAAGTGTAATTTTTGTTCCGCAGTTAGCATCGTGCGTCCCCTCTCTACCGATCCGCAGCTAGTCGTCGCTGGTTCCATTCGCCCAATTCGAATCGGCGCGTATTGGCAGGCATCGACAGCGTTCGATATCGCGGTCCACGCGTGTGGGAGGCCTTGCCCTCGAACAGGACCTTCAGTTGCTGCGGGATCTGCCGCCGAAAAGACTCACTCAACTGGCCATGCTCATGGCCATTATCCCAGTTGGGAAACAAGGTCGAGCCATATCCGGTGATGATGATGACGCGCTCCTTGTCGGAACAGTTCTGACCCGTAGCATGGATCAACGCCTCGCTGAACAACAGCGTGGAGCCGGCCGGGGCCACGACCTGATGGATCAAACTGCAGTCTTCGTACGTTACCTCGACGAGTTCCTTGGTCGACACGTCGATCTTGTGGCTGCCCGCGATCACTACCGTGCCCCCGTCATCCGGACCAAGGTCAGTCAGGTTCGTGAGCGTTTTAACGAAGTTGCAGTGAAAAAGGCCGTGGTGCGTGTGGCTGGCGAAGGGGATATCCGTGCCCCGGTGGAAGCCGTACTCTGGCGGCTCGTCGCAGCGCTAGGAGGGGTCGCGGCGGTTGATGTGGGCATTCATCTCGACGATGCGGGCCTCGCCGCCTATCAGTTCCTCTGCCATCGACACCATGAAGGGGTGGGTCGCGTACGCAGTGATGACCGGTGCCGCCTCAATGATGTTGGCCATATAATGGTGGTGGGGTTTGTCGACCACAATAAAGGCGTCGCGCACCCGTGGCCCCGATGCGGAGGGATCGTCAAGTTGCTTCAGCTCATCTCTGAGCCGATACAGGGCATCTTTGATGCGGGACACCTCCGCCGGTTTCAGCGTGTTCTCTACGACCACATATGCGCCGGCGTCAAAGGCGGAAACGGGCGATCGAAGGTGAGGCTGTCGTTCATTCGTTCGGTGATTGTGTCCATCCTTTTCTCCCGTCCAGGCGACCCTGTCATATTGTTGAAATTGGAAGTGAGCAGCGTTCGGACTGATGAAGCGGATGGCCGCCCTGATGAACCCGCATCAGGTGTCCTGACTCTTATTGCCGCATAACGCGATAACGATCAGCAGATTGGTGTGAGGTTTGTCATGAAGGGATACTTATCGTGTCCAGCCCCCTCTTAAATTCGTGCTGTACCACTCTAAGATGCAACCTCGAACTGTTCTGACTCAGGAGGCTTCGACCACAGAACGCTCGCTCTACTCATTACGGCTGCGCGCTCTAGAGAAGCGCGCCAAGCGTCGTAGATCTCCAAACTCTCCCAAGTCACCAATGTCGTTATCTTCGTCTCGTCGGCCAAGGAGATAAGCGTTTGCCGATTAATGAATCCGGGCGCTTTGCTCTGCGCTAGCCCATTGCGGTCCAAGAGCTCGTGCGCCTGATTGACCTGTTCCTTCTTTGCCCAATGGTGAGTTAATACGCCTATCATAATTCCTCCATCCGGTTGTTAGGTTGTGTCATTGCTCTCACTAGCATAATTCCCTTGAGCTTCCCGCTTGGGCACGCTGGCCAAGTGACGTGCTGCACGGAAATCTTCGATTCCGCTAAACAGTACGAGGACAGCCATGCCTGCTAATGTAATGCGGAGGATTCCCGGAACCTCCGCCGGTTGATATTTAATGGCTGTAGACATCATTCCCCCGGCGCCGATTTCAAAAAAGACTGAAGTTCAAATGAGAATTCTATTGAAATTCGTCCCGGCTAAGTCATAAAACTACGCACCCGGCCTATCAAATTTCACGGAAGAAAACGGTCTTTCTCCTCGGCACTCGGAATGCGACAGGAATCTCTCCGCCTGAACCATCGGTATCGATTTCGAGCGATCACTCGATAAACGGGATTTCGAATTCGTCGGGGGACGAAGCACAGAAGGCTCAAGAACCACCAACCACCTCCCAAACGTCGATATACCTCAAGAGAGGCATCTGACTGATCGTGAATTCCCCGCTCGTCTAAATAAAGCATAGACCACTCCTGAGAGTCCTCGGAGAGTGGCGGTAGCAGTCTCTTGGCAGTTTCTCCTTGAAATGGCGCAAACCTGAACACATGTTTGGCGTCAACGCTCAGGATCAAATCCACAAATCCGTTGCACATTCCACACACACCGTCGAAGAAGATGATCGGTGGCGCCTGCACGACACCCTTTGTTGTTTTTTCTGTCTCCGAATTCATATTCAGAAATGGGACATTGAATTACATCGAGGTGAGTGTAATCTAACACTGGAATTCACCTGGGCTGCCGCGAGATTCCGAAGTTATATTTGATCCCCAAAACGAGGAAAGGACCGGTTGCGGCAGCGTCAGGTGCAATAACTGGTTAGCGATCTCTGCTAGCTATGAGAGAACGTGTTTGCTCATCCGTATTATAATCTGTATCAGCATATCGACCGTACACATCCGTAGATTTCAGATTTTGGACTTGCACGCCTGATGCGCCTCGATGAGTTCGATGATGTCCGTACGCTGAAAGTTGTGTGCCCAACCGAGCGGAGTGCCGCCGAACGTTGCATCTTTGATGTCCAGATCGGGGTTCGCGGTCAGCAGAAGGCGAGCCAGTTCGATGTCGTCCCGCTCCGCCGCTACGTGCAAGGGCGTCGTCTGCATTTCACCTGAACGCCGGTTGACGAGTTCGGGATTCTTAGCCAGAAGATCCGCAACGCGGTCCTTCCAGCCAAAGTCCCATGCCGACAGCACGTCAAGCGTAACACCATGATCGACCAGCCACTGGGCTAAAGTGGTCTTGCCCAGCTTGACCGCGAGTTCCATGGGCATCATACCGTTTGTCAGGGGCACGTCAAAGCCATCAGTCTCAACCTGTTTCTCAAGCCCATCCAGTGCGTCAATGTCACCCCGTCCTATGGCCTCGGCAAAGGCAATCCGTGTTGGAGTGGGGGGATTGGCCTCCAGCCGTGCCACGTTCAACCACCACGTCATTCCATAACCGATCCGCTCGAAGCCGATCTGCCGATACATCCGCTCACCTGTGCCGTTGAGCGTGGCGTGTCGGCATCCGATCTTCTGGCCGTGCGAGCAAGCAGCGATTGTGACCGCTTTACCAACCCCCTGGTTACGAGCCTCTGGAACGACGCCGATATCGTAGATTCCTGCAATGCCCAAGGCGCCTGTCGTCAAACACAGCGTGCTGTGGCCAACCGGTTTGCTGTCCAGCCATGCAGCAAAGTGCCATACCCGCTGGGGGCGTAAGCGGGTGGTGGCAAAGCGGATAGGCTCGGTCTTCTCGACGTAATAGGGAAGGTTGTCGACATCCCAGTCCGTTGCCTTTTGCACCATTTCGACGCACAGACCGTCCGGTCGCGGGTGGTCAATCCTCATTTTCTGCAAGTCGAGCCACATCCAGCGTGGACGCCATCCCAACTGGAAGCCACGAGCCAGAAGTCGAACCCCTAAGTCCGGTGGCTGGGTTGGGACCAGTGACCAACATCCGATTGAATTCTTGGGTCGGCGACTGCAATAGAATTGTATGATCTCATCAATCTGATCATTCGCATTCGACTCTGTTAGACGAGGAAAGAGAATATAACACCCGCCATTTTGACCAGGGGTAAATACCCAGGTCACGCCATTACTCACATGTATCTCTCCTCCTGCAGCTCGCGCTTTTAGTGTCATCCATATATGATGGTTCCATGCAGTAGCCGCTTCGAGTTGGTCATGCGACGAATCTTGGAGAAAAGTCAACTCGGACTTCTGCTTCTCTGTCATCTCAATATCCTCCTCAAACATAAGGCCACAACTCCCCGTCGTCAACGGCAACGATTGGTTAGGAGAGCAATGCGTTCCAAAAAGGCTAACGGGTTTCTCCTTCTGGTTTATCCGATAGCAACCAATCCGTTAGCCCCAAAATCATCTTTCCCGTAAGCCTTCCGTTTCTTCTCTCGCTTCCTAACGACACAAGTCAGGTTGTGCCTGACCTACCTGCTCGTCGGAGTCTCGCGTGCTGCTTCACGGATAAACTCATTATCGTCGTTCAACGCCACGTTGAGTGAAGAAACAACATCCTTAGCCTCCGGGCCGGTGTGCCCCAAGGACTTCGCCGCATGAGATCGAACGGCCCATTCCTCATCCTTCAACGCCTCAGTCAGTGCTTGCCATTCGCGCCCTGGGGCCAATACACCCCAGCGTCTCGCATGCCTGCCCACGAACCCGATAGTCAGCGTCAGCGTCCGCCAACACCTCTATCAAAGCTGGAATAGCATCCTCTGCTGAAGAACCGAGTTTACCCACGGCGAAGACCGACGGCCACTTATCTTGAACTTCTGCATCAGTCAACAGGGGCCACCAGCGACGGTACCGCTTCGCGCCCAATAGCGGACAGCGCGCAGGTGGCGCTTAAGCGCACACCATAGTCCTGGTCCTGCAGTCTGAAGCAGTGAAGGGATTGCTTTTGGCGCCGCGTCGGCGAAACTCCCCAGGCGATTAGCTGCGGGTTTCCGAACAAGGTTCTTCAGTGACTTGCTGCCGTGCTTAAAATCAAGCGCACTAACAAGTGCAGAAATGGGGCCTTCCGGTTGATTTTCGAAATCGTCAACGATGGCAGCCGCTGCCCATTTCGCAGTTTCGCGGTGTCTGCCGAGTCCGACGGTGTCGAACTCGTCCAATTATACGGAATTTTTCCGTATAATTCGAGTTGAATCTTGCCTATAAACCGGGTAAAATACTTGATGATTGTAGTACAATAAAGCAAGTAAAGTCAAGGATAGAATTCAGTATTTCATTAGGAATTTTTGACCATGAATTTACCAAACCACCAATGCTATATCGATGATTGGCAGTCAAGCATTGTGCCCTGTCTGACGTTCCCGGCGTTCAGCTGATATGGACGCATCTACGTGTTCTACAACCAGAACCTGGAGAATTCTAATGGCGCTCCCACCGGCTGGGGTTGATGCCAGAAGCTTCGCGGGGCATATCGGGCGGTTTGTTGCCACCCTCGTAGATCCAGATACGGGCGCTGCGATCGCTCATCAACTCGCGCAGGGCCGGAGAGAGCCTAGCTACTTCGTTCGCATCCCACGCCTCGACATCGCCGGCTGGGCCTGCCCAGGTCGGCCGGTACGAGAGTTGCAATGCCTCCCGCGCGTACGTGCCCACGTTCGGGTAGTTGCCGTGGAAAACATAATTGTTGAACAGCACCGCAGAGCCGGCTTTGCACGTTACCATCACTTCCTCTGGGTGTTCCTCGTAGCGCAGGTACGGGTTAGCCTCGTTGTGGAAACTCAAATGCGACCGCGGCACCACGCGGAAAGGCGAAACTTCGGGTATCAGGTCATCCAGGTAGTAAAGGACACGGATCAGTTTCGGACAGGTGTATTCCGCGCCGAAGATCCTGGACCCCCAGGGCTGGCCGTCGCAGTGCAGACTGATGCCCGGGTGCCCCGGCTCAGAGCGAGAGTAGTCGCAGGACATCAAAACCACCTGGTCGCCGCACAAGTTCTTGAGGAACTCGATCATCGGCGGGTACACAATCAGTTCGGTAATGGCCCCGCCGGTGAATTGGATGCTTTTCCGACCCCGCTGGTGCACGCTGTAGTCTACGTGGGTGGTTTCGAATTGCGCCGTCTGTTGTTTGAGGCGCGCAATGTGGTCGGCATCGAGTAAATCGGGTAGAACGAGGTAGCCTTCGACCTCGAGTTGCTGAATGCGCTGCCCGAGCGTGAGTTGGTTCCAGTCGCGGTCGTCTATGCGCGGGATGCCAACCGCCAGTCGGGACAAAGCAGGTGTATCTGACATGGCTCGATCTCCTCTTAAAGCATGTATCTTATCGAAACGAATGAGCTGCATTTAACAATTAGGTGGAAATTGTCCGTTCAACTGCTTCACAGTGAATTGAAAGGCGGCCTGACAGTAGAGCTCAACGGATCGCGGTGCTCGTGGAGCGATAACATTTATCCCCACATTTACAGGATGATTTGCCGCGGCTGTCGATCTGCTGTCGAGATTCCGCTGCATGGCGTCGGTAGGTTGTTCAACGATAAAGCCGCTAACTCATGCCAAAAGAAAGTGCAAAAGTGTTAGAGAAGCCATGAAATCATTGGTGTGAATTTTGCCTTTGCACGAAGTCTTAACATGAGCCAAGCCGCTAACGTACCAGGACAGCATGACTAGTATGCCAACGGGGCTATCTCCATAATTAGTACACCTGAGACCTTGGACATCTACAGTGGCCAGTTCAAAATTGTGGAGCTTCATGACTGGAAGCTGGAATATCTGGGTCGCCTGATTCGGCCGATGTCAACCGTACTGCTCCTGCAAACTCCGGAAGTCGCGATAGAACAACTTGGCAGCCCGTCTTAAGGTCCTTCTGAAGCGATGTGTCAAAATAGTCAAAGGCTTCAAATTCCACGCTGAGACAGCCCTCGTAGCCAATACGCTTCATCGCGTCGAAAAAGCCGGGCCAGTCCACGCGGCCCTCGCCGAGGAAGGGGAAGCTGTCGCCAAGAATCTTGCCAACGATACCGGCAACGTCCTTCACATGGCAGTGAAAGATCCGATCTGCCAATTGATGGATGGTCCAGGCTACTGTGTTGTCGTGCAGGGCCATGTGGGAGGGGGCGTAGTTCACGCCGAAGCAATCCGAGTCGTAGCGCCTCATGAGCTCAGCAAGGGTGTAATACTCGCGGCAGACCATACCGTAGACTGCCTCAACAGCGATCTTGACACCGACCCGCTCGGCGATGGGAATAATACGGTCACATGCATTGCAGACCATTGACCAGGCCTCACCCTCGCTAATCTCTTGATGCAGTGTAGGTGAGCCGATTCCCATGAACGGCACCGGGCCGGTGAAGCAGTTGCCGACGCCAATCCCGAGATCGCCGGCGGCGCGGATGCAATCCGCAGTGAGCCTTATCTCGTTGTCACGCACGATGTCGTTGAAATGGACGAATTCCCGCTGTACGACCCATTCCGAGATGGTCAGGCCGTTGGCCTCGGTCATGCGCACGAGTGCTTGCATCTGTGCTCGGGTCATGGTCTGCGGATTGAGGTGACGGATGGAGTATTCGATGCACTGGTAGCCGACCTCCGCTAACATGCCCACGACTTGCTCATCGGTCATGGGGCCCTGATCCAGATTCAGAAAGAAGCCTATCTTGTTGTTCACGACGAACCTCCCAGCCTGGACTTTCCACTTAATCTTGAAACTCACCAACCGGTTATCGACGACAACCCGGCTGATACGGCATTTAGCCAATCTGAGTCAACACCGCTTTACATCGCTCGGCAACAATCCGTTCCTGCCCAGGCTGCAGCATGTGGGGATTGATCGCAATGCTGTCAGGGGTCAAGTGTTGACCAACCACAATACGTGGTTCGCTTTCTTGCAACGCATCTGCTATCATCTCCCGGGTGAAGCCAGCATCTGCTGTCGGGCGGATATAGAGCAGCGGCACCGTATACGTCTCCGCCTTGGTGAAACGCCCCACAGCTATATGCGGAATACCCTGCAACACTGCTTCGATATAGTCCAGTTGAGCCGTCCAACGGGTGCTATCGGCCTCGTGGTCTCTCGCCAGATACAGTTCCAGCGCCTTCAGAAATCCGATGATTTCCTCCCGGCTCACTTTCATCGGGCGACCGACCGTGGCGAATGGAACGCCGTTGGCGGCGCACGCTGCAACGAGGTCTTTGCGACCGATGATCAGCCCGGTGGATTGCGGTCCCATGATGCTCTTGCCACCACTGAAGATAACCAGATCCACACCCGCCCGCCAGAAACGCGTGAGGGTGGAGACCGGCGGACACTCCGAGGCGGCATCCATGACCACCGGCACTGATGCCGCCCCGGCCATTGTCACGACATGATCCAATGGCACGGAGGCTGGATGGTCCATAACGTTGGCCATGTAGAAGATGGCCGCTGTGTTCTCATTGATGGCATGCCGCATCGCCTCAGTTGGCGGCGTCCCCTGATCATCAATCTCAATCAGAGTTGCCCCAGCCAGACGAATCGCCTGATCATACGCAATTCGGTGCAGTTTCTGGATGATTACCTCATGCTTCATACCGGTCGTATCCGGCAATTGTCTAATCTTATCCGGATCGCTGCCAGCCATACAGGCGGCAGTAGTCAGCACCAAACCGCAGGCCGCGCTCGACGTCACATAGGCTGCCTCTACCTCAAGCATGGCGGCGATCTTTTGGCCGACCTTCTCGTGCAACTCATCGAGAAAACAGAACTGTTGGGATGCATGGCGCATACTGTCCAATACTTCGGGCGCCATCAGGGAACCGCCGTATCGGGTGACGGTTCCCGCTGCATTGATTAGCGTGCGAACGCCTAATTCCTCATAAATGCTCATAGCGGGGTCTTCCTCAGCTTATTGAATTTTAACTTCAATCAATTGGCTCATGTTAAGAAAACGTGCAACGAGTGTTAGACCAGATTGTTGAGTTCATGGAACTCCAGACCAGGACACCGGAAGTAATAGTTGAGAGAGAAGATCCGACGGCGCCAGTGCAGCACTGATTAAGCTAACACCCTCAGACACTTATCGTCGATCGGCTCCAGGGGCGTAAAGTCGCGATTGTTTTGATACCAGGGACGCTCAGTGCCAGTACAGGCGTTGCTGACAGCGTTGTAAATCAAGTACATGATTGCCCGCTGCCACGGGGAGACATTATTGGCCGAACCGTGCACCACGTTGCAGTGGACGAAAGCGACAGATCCCGCAGGCCCGATTAACGCTTCGATCCCGCTCTCTTCGGCGAGCCGTTCCAGGGTGGCGTCATCGATATGATGCAGCGCATACCCTCTCCCTTTCGCGTCCTTGTGAAGCTTAGAGTCGAGAAGACCATGGCGATGCGAGCTCGGCACGACCAGGAGAGGCGACGTGACCGCTGTGCAGTCGTTGATGAACACGGACGCCATAATGCATCTCGGCTCAGGCATACCGTCGATCGTATGCCAGGGCGGGTAATCCTGATGCCAGTCCCATGACGTGCCCCCGCCGAAACCCTGTTTGGGATTGATACGGCTCTGATGGAGATACACATCATCCCTCAACAGTTGGCAGACCGGGTTCAACAAACGTGGAAGCAGCGCGAGACACCGGAACGGTTCGGAATACACATGCGCCCCAAAGACTAGCCTGGCCGCTGTCGGATCTTCTTTCTCACGGACCACTTCCGGCCCCTGGCAAGTCAGGGTTTCCGGCATCGCCCTCTGCAAGATTGCCACCTCATCGTTGTCCAATAGACATGGAAAAAACAGGCAGCCCTGTTCATCAAACTCTGCAATCTGGGTGTCGTTGAGTTGCATGATATTTGTGTTCTCCTTCGTTGAGTAAGGTGTATTCACGGTCTAGGACACCGGCAGTACGATTGGATCTTGACGCTGAATCGATTTCAGTACAGCCAGGACAACGGCGATCGACCGAATACCATCTTGGCCGTCCACGATCGGCTTTTCCTCGCCCCTGACCACACGGCAAAAATGTTCAAGTTGAGACTTAAGCGGATCAACCTGAGTCACTTTACTGCGTGATTCCTCCATCGGATGTTGCCAGCCCAATTAATCCTCATCAGCATAGCGCCACAACTCCATTCGCGGAAAGGCTAAGGAACCCAAGGTGCCGAGAAAGTGATAGCAGTTCTCATCCGTGTGAAAATAATACGGGTTCTCATGGGTGGTCGCCTCGTATGACCAGGTCTATCGTTATATTTTTCCGTTCTCCGGGTTTCATAATTTACGGACTCCTCGGTAATCGAGTATTTCACCGTTTTTCCTCCTAACAACCAAGTTCAGTTGTCCGATTCTCGGACGAGCACAGCCTGCCCCGATCCATCTGGGAAGGGGGTTTACCGAAAAACGTCCGACAAGTCAAAACCCACCACAACCCCAAAAACATTCATAAAACCGAAGATCCCGCCGTCAACTGCAACGCTTTGTTAGGGAATAGTAGGTCTGGCGTAGAAGCATGTTACTGTCAAGCAACAGATGCAAAGTGATTTGGTTCTACATAAGTGATAGGCATACCCTTCGTCGGGGATTCCTGAAAATGAGAAAGTTTCAAAAATTGATTCACGGGAATCGTTGTTAGCGCACGAAACACTAGGTTCTGTTGACATTTGAGTATAAGGTTGTGGCATAATAGAAGAATGACGCCAATAACCTTACCTGATGAACAATGGAATAAGATATACCGGTTTCTTCTAAGCTGTCCCACCATCTATGTTGGCGACGAAGCTGCTACACGCCGCTTCGTCGAAGCCGTTCTGTGGGTGACTCGTAGCAGCGCTCAATGGAGACTTCTACCAGACACCTATGGCAAATGGAACACCCGCTACAAGCGGTTTGCTCGATGGTGCGACAAAGGTATCTTCACACAGATGCACCCCCACTTCGCCTCTGACCCCGATATCGAGTCGCTTATTGTGGACAGTACCATCTGCCGCGCTCACCCGTCTGCGGCGGGCGCCTTAAAAAGCTGGCGCCTTAAAAAAAAGGGTGGCACTGAAAACCAAGCATTAGGTCGGTCTCGGGGCGGTTTCAGTACAAAAAATCACATCACAGTTGACGGACTAGGCAATCCCCTAAGAATTCATCTGACCCCCGGTCAGAGACATGACATAACTGAGGCGGAAGGGTTGATAATCGGATATAACAGTGAATATGTGATTGGAGACAAGGGGTACGATTCGGACGCTTTTATCGCGGTTATTGAGGCGAATGGAGCGATTGCGGTGATACCGCCAAAAAGTCATCGTGTTGACCAAAGAACGTATGACAAACGCTTATACAAAGAGAGACATCGGGTTGAATGTTTCATCAACAAGATAAAATGGTATCGTCGTATCTTCTCTCGGTTTGAGAAGCTAGCTGTCCGTTATTTTGGATTTCTCAGCTTTGTCGCCACTCTTATATGGCTCCCTTGAAATGTCAACAGAACCTTAATTCTCGCAAATTCTCTGGCAATTGTTCAAGTTTATCAAGCGGATAACTTCGTGGACCATACTCTGTTTGTTCGGTAAGAATTGAGAAATGGAGAAGTGTCAAGCTGACAACCCACCCCGTCTTCGGATTCAGCCGTAACAGAATGTAATCGGTCAATTCAACACCTGTTGCTAGCTCATTGTCACCAAAGAAAATCTCCAGCATATCGCCACTCTCATCATATACCAAGCATATTGTCTCCCCATTTGCAGCTTTGACTTCCGTTCTTTGGAGTTTCAAGTTGCTCATACTATTCACCCTTTTGGCAGAATATAGTTTGCCCAACCTGTGCCACAAAATCGTTAGGCATGCAATTTCCCGCCCCATCGAATTGTGTTTTGAAAATCACAACGGCAATGAGGTGATTGTTCTCTGGAAGTAATTCTCAAACCGCTTGAAATAGCGATACTCGTTGGGTATCATCGCATCTTGCTTGTGTCGTCTTGTCCGTATCGTCTCCAGAAACTGATCGAAAAACGGCTCTAATTCGGGACGCGATTCCAAGATATAATTCCAACGCTCTTCCGTCAAATAAATCGTGTTGCCGTATCGGTCTTGAACTGTCGATCTCTTCATCGATCAGACCTAACTCGTTTGCACGCTCATGCAGGAAGTACAGCAACACACAGTGATAGAATACCCGTCGCATGCGTTGGATTTGCTCTGGTGTCCGTTACTTTTCTCAAGTGCTGATTATGCGAAAGGTCAGTCCAAAGTCATTGATTTGCTGATTTTAACGGTTCCGTAAGTACTTACGGCCAAAGAAGGCACTGATAACGACAAGCACCAGGGAGATCGAGACCTTCACCCACCACAACCCCGTGGTGTAAAAGATGGAAACCAGCAATAAGACCGCTACGAGTAGTAAAAGCACAGCCGTGTACAATCTCTCAAACTGCTTTGTTCTTTTGGATTCTTCTGAATTTTCCATTTTGCATCCCCTTACCAGAGAAGAATAAAGAGCAGATAGCAGGCAGCGGCAAGATAAATAATCGCCTACACCCCCGGACGTTTGAACCAACGCGGGCCCCGCGCCGTCGGTTCAAACGGATATTCCGGCCGGATCGGCGCTTCCCGTAGTGTTTTTTGCAGCCAGGTCCCTTCCAGCGCTTTCAAGCGGTTGCTCATCAGCTCTCGGAGGTCTGCGGCAACCTCATGTCGAGCGTATACCAGACCTTTTATTTCTTCTTCCCTGACGGAGCCCCACAACACATCAATAACCTTTGACGCAATTAGCATACTTCCCGCTGGCAGAATCACGTTCCACAAATAAGCCCACCAGGTGTGCGTGTACCAGACCGGCAACGCCCAGCCTCTCGCGTCTGCCAGGATCGCCGAGATCCCGTAAGCGAGTCCCACGAGGAGTCCGATGATGCCAGTGGCACGATGCACCCGTGTGAAAACCCCCATGAGAATAACGGTCATGAGGGGAACGGCAATCGCCCCAGCCAAACGCAGATAGAACGCCACCATGCCTTCTTTGCTGAGAAACGGCACATACACAAACCCAAGCGCAATGATGAAGGGAACCGTTATCCGGCCCACTCGGGTATAGTGAGCATCAGAACCATTCTTCACAATGAAACGGGCGTAAATATCGCGGACGAAAAGGCTTGAGATGCCGATGCCAATCGAATCGAAAGTGGAATACCCTCCAGCCACCAACCCCGCCAACACTAGCCCGATCAGCCCTGGTGGCAAATACTTCTTGACCATCAGGGGATATGCCTGGTCGCCAATCTCCAGCGCGGGAAAATCTGCTCGCGCCAACGGCCCCATGCTCACGTTGAACCAGAGGCAGATCGCCGTCGCGACGCTGGCGACCAGCGTCGCCATCTTGAAATCCCATTCGGAACGCGCTCCCAAAAAGCGAATGGCTTCGTACTGATTGATGAGCACATACGTTGTCAATACCACGATCCACCCGAAGACGACGAGAACGGGAGATACCCCGGGCTCCGTATATCCGCCCACATGCAGCAACGTCCTAGGCAAGTCGGTATCGATAGCGGCAAGTTTCTGATTTAGGCCGCCCCAGCCGCCGACATTCACCCACACCACGCCCCACAGCACGAAGGAAGCAACAATCATGGCGATGCTTTGGAGCGCGTCTGTAAAAACTCCTGCCGCCAAGCCGCCCCGGACGATGTACAGCACCGCCGTAAACGCCATCGCAACCACGATGGGCCAACTCCAGTTGCTGTCGACTTCCGCCACGATATTGAGTACCAGGAACGTGGAAAAGAAGATATTGCCCAACACATTGGTCCGAGATTGAATATTAATCAAGACAGCTAAGAACCGAGCCCCTGGACCGAACCGAAATTCAAGCCACTCCGCGTTGGTGAATACCCCAGACCGATACATCGGGACAATGACGAAAAATTAGGATAAACCAGCCAACAGCGATTCCTAACCACCACTCGGTCAGTAGCGATAGTCCGAATTTATAGGCGCCTCCAGCGATGGCAACGTAATCGCCGGTGTCGATTGCAGTCGAAAAGGCGGATAGCCCAACAACCCACCAAGGTATAGATTTGGCGGCCAGATACCAGTCAAAACTCTCCCGCCGTCCCCTGAAAACAATGATTCCATACAGGACAATACCGCCGTTGATTGCTAGGACGAGCAGCCAGTCGATTAAGGTCATAGAAGAACCTCCCTACGCTGCACTAAAGTGGTTAAGGAACTGAGCGCTAACAGACAACCGCCGCCGATACCGCATTGGAAACCCGCTGGAGCAAACTTCCATTATCCACCATCTGATTCGTCAAAATCACACACAGCAACTCCCGGTCAGGGTCGGCCCATGCCACCGTGCCAGTCGCGCCGGTGTGGCCAAAGGTCGCCGGGGAGACCAATTCACCGAAAAAGTTCCACACTTTTGAACCTGCCAACCCCCAGCCCAATCCCCAAGGCGCATTCAGCGTGCTGTTCTGGTCCGTTGTCATTGCCTTGACCGCAGCCGGACTGAAGACCTGTTTCCTGTCGTACGTACCACCGTTGAGCATAGTTTGCAACAGGATGGCTAGATCTGGAGCCGTGCTGTGCATCCCGCCCCACGGATTACCCAAATCCCGCCAGTAAGGGCTGTTTGGTCCAAAACGCTGCTGGTCTTCGGTCTCCTCTTTCGAGGTCCCACACCAAACCGTCTCAGGAATCTTAAATCTTCCCAGCCCCAGTGCGCTATTCTTCATTCCTAGCGGCTGGAAGATTTCTTCCGCCTCGAAATCCCGCAGGCGTTTTCCTGTAAGTCGCGCTACAATCTCCGACGCCAGCAGGATGCCTTTGCTCTGGTAGCTAAAATTTGTATTGGGTGAGTAAAGCAGCGGGGTTTGAGTCGCGTGACGGACGAACTCGTTTAACGGTGCGTGGGCGCGACGCAACTCCGTATTCTCAGGCAGCATGTCAGGCATGCCCGACGTGTGCGACAACAGATACCGGACCCGCACCTTGTCGCGTTCCCCGCCTTGAAACTCCGGCAAGTAAAGGGAGACCGAGTCATCAAGGGAGACTTGTCCCCGATCGACCAGCAACATCAAGGCGCAAGCCGTGACCGGTTTGGTAATCGACGCCAGCAGGAAAACGGAGTCTGGCTTGACCGGGGGTGAATCCGCGTCAGGTGTCAGATGCCCATAGCCTTTTGAGTGGACGATTGTCTGGCTGCGAGCCAGCAGCAGCGCCGCCGCCGTAATCCGTCGGTTTTTGATTTCAGATTCAAGCATTGCTTCCGCCTGTGAAAGAGCTTCCTGAGACATTCCAACATCTGAGGCAGAACCTACCTTTAGTTTGGCGTGGATTGTTGACATAGTTTACCTGATGATTTCCTTTCGTTGTTCTGTGCTAGCACCGAGCTTATGATACGAGTTTGTCACTTTCGGCGAGTGAAGTAAAAGATGATACCGGAGAGGAAACTGGGAACCCCATCTTGCCTACCCCTGTCAACATAGATAGCCACTTAGAGCCTTCATTGGCATTCGCGTGAGAAACTCGCACCAAAGGTTCTTATAAATACCAAGCCCGTGCCTCCATCAAAACTTCTCGCAGTCGCTTGCCGACAATCAGCTCTTCGCCCGGCTAAAGACTGAGAGAAAAAACCGTAAGTGGGCTGCCTTTTCGCTTGACCGGCTTCCCGTCAGGACCAACCGGCGGAAAGAATTCACGGACCCGCGTCACGTAGGGGTTGTAATTGCATAACACCGATATCGGCGGATTGCCTTCGCGCAACTCGCGCTCACACTCGTCCGTGCCTAATCCAAGGGCCTCTTCATCCCAGCACACAACCAGTTGCATGAACCGGTTGCTGCCTGTGCGGACTTCAATCCTGGTTTTAACGCTGGGGACAGATTCCACGATAACCGCAATTCTTTCCGGCATCTCCGTTTGTTCTCGATACAGCGCATCAAGATCGATGGTCAGCCACTTTTCAAGCGCCGCCATGCAGCCGATAATCTCTTCCTTGCCGACTTTCATTGCACGGCACACCGCGCCTTCAACGGGAGCTGCATTGGCGAGCGCTGCATCGATTAAGTCCGCCCCAGTAACAGCTAGCTGGTCTGGGGACCGCGTAACCCTTTACCGCCGCTAAACCCATATAAGTCCAAAGTCCACACCCATAGGCGGATATCTTCGGATATTGTCGATCGGTGGGATGCCGCCGGCCGCGTCAACAAATACGGGGACACCTGAAGATTTGCAGATCGATACCATCTCCGTCAACGGAGGCGGATTAACCGGGTCTGGGTCAGCGGGGTATCCCGTGTAAAGCATGGCGGTCTCTCTGTTGATAGCGCTGCGGAGTTCATCCAGGGTGTTGACGACCACCGGCACCCCGCTGCAGTTCGACTACGTCAACCATGTAATGCGACGCTTCCTCAATAGCACGGTGCACCTCCGGCCACACCACTGTAGCGCTCAAAAAGGTGAACGGAAGGTTCGCATTGATGAACGGCTTGACTCCCAGACGGATGTAAACGTTGTCATCGAAGCTATGGTCTGTTGCCTCTGCATCCGTTCGCTTGGTTTGGCGATTCATTCAGAGCTCCTTATCCATCTGCATTTTGAGTTGATGCATCCCTGTCATCCTGAATAGAGTGAGGGATCTCCTTTAACCAAGACTCTTCGCTTCGAGAGTGACATTATACGCATTCTCAAATCTGTGTCAATAAGAAAATGCAGCACATGGGTATCCATCTCGAACCTGCGGAAGGTTGAGGCGGATTGGGGAAAAGGGTCACAATTTTGATTGACAAAATATATCGGTCGTGATAAGTTACATCGTATCAGGGGGGAATTGGTGTGATTAATCGAAATCGGGAGACACTAAAATCCAAAATAGAGTAGTTGGACAAAATTATCTCAACCCTTCATACCAATGGCATCGGCATCTTGATGACGAGTGACGAGCAGTTATCACTTGTCACTCCAAATCAAAAAAGGAGAGTGAATAGCAATGACGACGGATATATATGTCATATGGCTCTCACAAGGAGAGAGTGTAAGCGGAGATCTGGAACGTATTCTCGATCCAGTGGATATGGCAAGCATCGGCCACTTTACTGTGTCGAAAGCGCAACCAACGGAGCTACACTATCACGATTACGATGAGTATTGGTACTTTATTGAGGGCACAACCACTGTCATGCTGCGTACCCCTGATGGTGCGAGTAAATCGTATTGGATTGGGCCGGGCGATTTGATTGTGACTCCCAAAGGTGTTGAACACAGGCACCTCCCCGATGACGCCGTAAAAGGGGTTCAATGGGTCAGCGTGATCGAACCGAATGCCCGTTGAGGGCACTTACACCGAGAATAAGCAAATCCGTGAATGGGCAAAGATAGATGAGTATGGTAGGACGATGGGTTCATCAGTTCATGAGTTCATTTACATTTCACGTTTTACGCATTACGTTTTATACGCTGTGATGAAAACGTGAGCAGTTACGGTATTTATGCTCAAACTATATTTACACGAGGAGCACTCATGTCAACACAACACGCAACAATACCCCGCCGTCGATTGGGGCGTACCGGTTTAGAAGTGACTGCACTCAGTATGGGGGGTGCAGGAATCGGGAGAGGAGGTGTCACCGACGACGAAGCAGTCGAGGCTGTGCATCGAGCAATAGAGTTAGGAATCAACTACCTTGACACCGCACCGTTGTATGGTGACTGCGAAAGCGAAAGACGAGTGGGACTTGCGCTGACTGGCAGCTGGCGTGAGAAGATCTATCTTGCCACCAAGACAGGAACCCATCCAGAATGGCGAGGCAACTTTTCTGCCTCAACAACGCGGAGAAGCATCGAAAATAGTCTCCATCTGTTGGGTACGGACTATCTGGATGTATGCCTCGTTCATGACCCAAGCAGCATGGAGCCTGTGATTGCGAAGGACGGGGCGTTCGAGGAGTTACAGCACATGCGTGAAGAAGGATTGGTGCGCTTTATAGGGCTTGGCGTCCGTGAACATGAGTTTCATCGCATCGCTATCGAAACCGGCGTCGTGGACGTCATCCTGACTCATTTCGACTACACGCTGCTTCGCCAGACCGCTGCTGAGAGTTTGCTGCCTTTGGCAGCAGAGCACGACATCGGCGTCATCAACGGCAGCCCAATTGCAATGGGACTGCTTTCAGGCGTTGAACCGGATCCCAGACCGGCTGAAGGGCAACGGGCGTACCAACTCTGGAAGTGGGCAAAAGAGAACGATCTGAATCTGCTTAACCTTGCAATCCAATTCTGCCTCCGCCAGTCACTCATCCATGTCAACCTCACCGGCTCCAAAGACGCAACAGAGGTTGAGCAGAACTTTGCTGCAGCGACGACGCCGGTTCCGGAGGAAATTTGGGAAAAATTAGCGGCTGTGATGCGCGATCTGTAGAACGTACTGCTTTCATTTGCATTTATTCTGTTTTTTCACCCTGCCGTAGTGAGACATAACTCCGATAGCGAACCGGGCTAATCTCACCTTTGCTGACAGCCTCGATAACCGCACAACCGGGCTCAGACAGGTGGACGCAATCGTTGTATTTGCATTCACCAAGGTAGCGCTCCAATTCTGGGAAATACAGGTCGAGATTTTCGGTATCAACGCCCCACAAGCCAACCTCTCGAATACCCGGCGTATCTGCAACGTTGCCACCACATTCTAAGTGAAAGAGTTCAACCAGCGTCGTTGTATGCCGCCCTTTTCCTGTTTTCAGTCCCACTTCAGCGACGCGCAAGCCCAGGCCCGGCTGAACGGCATTCAGGAGGCTCGACTTCCCAACCCCCGACGCGCCAACGATAACACTGAATTTATCCTTCAGCACCTGCCAGAGATCATCAATGCTTTGCGGGGCTTTGATACTCGTAAAAATCACCTGGTATCCGAGTTGCTCGTAGGCACTCAGGATGGATCTCAACTTTCGCCGTTCAGCCGAATCGATGAGATCGGTTTTATTCAGGCAGACAACGGCATCCATCTCCCCCGCTTCCGCTAAGATCAGGAATCGATCCAGGAAGCGAAAGTTGAGGTCAGGCAAACGGGTCGAGAGGACAGCGACCACCTGATCGGCATTGGCGACGACAATCTGCTCAATTTCCTCACGCTTGCCAGGGTATTTGCGCGAGAATTTTGTTCGACGCGGCAGAATTTCCTCAATGACGCCCTCCCCGTCATCAATCTGCGCGAAGATCACTTCATCACCGACAGCGACGGGGTCTGCATAGATCTGCCTGCCTTCCTCAGATCGCAGTTTACGCTTAACCCGCCCGCGGAGCGTACAGCGAAATACCGCGTCGCTGTGTTGTACATCATAGAAGCTTGTTCGGGCTCGAATGACTTGTCCTTGTATCTTTTTCATACCAAGTAAAACGTAAGAGGTAATAGAATTCCGCTTACCCGGACACAAGCCACATCACGAGATATAGGCTTGCATCGTTTGCAACGCAGTCTCCACGTCGCGATCAAAATCATCAAAACTGCACTCGCAGGAGACTCGACCATCGTAGCCAGCCTGCTGAAGCGCAGCGAAGAAATCAGTGAAATCGAAGTCATCGTTCCCCAGATAAGATCGCTTGACTGGCTCGGCGATGTGGACATGCTCCAACCACTCCGCCGCGTCGAGGATGTTTTGCATCGGCTCATCTTCTTGCCAGACGTGGTAGAGGTCTGCCAGCAGTTTAATCCCTTCACGATTCACCTGTTGCGCCATCGCCAATCCATCGGCGACGGTTCGGATGATATTCCCTTCCCGATGACAAATCGGCTCAATCACGATTGTGATGCCGTTTGCTTCCGCGTGGTCGGCAGCCATGTCCAGAAATTCCGCGATCTGATCCAACGCCCTCTCGTGTGAATAACCTTCCTCGACATCGCGCGAGCCGCTGCTCCCGTAGACAATGATCTCTCCGCCGATCTCCTTTGCACGACGGCAAGCGGTTTCAACATAACGCGACAATCGTGGAGAATCAACGGAATCCCCAACAACGCGTAGATCGCCGGGAATGAAGCCCGCGTAAGCCTCGGGGTTCAAGGAAGCCTGTGCCACGCGATTACGAATCCTCTGAAACTCTGCATCACTTTCTTCAGGAATGAGCGTGTTTCTCACCCCCAATTCAATGTAGTCGTAGCCGACTGCTGTAAGCCGATCAATTTTTTCGAGTGGAGCGCACACGCCAAATCTCATTTGCCTTTTCCTTCCTTTACCAAATGGTCTAAGATGGTATCGATCAACGAAATAAGGATTGCGGCAAAAATTGTGTTGATAAAGCCGTCGATCGTGAATCCTGCGATAAGCCAGTCTGTGATCCAAAGCAGAAAACCGTTAATCACGAACCAGAATAATCCAAGCGTCACCACCATCAAGGGCAATGCAAGCAAAGCAAGAATGCCCCGAAACAGTGTTTTCAGGATGCCGTAGACGACAGCAGCCACCACCGCAATCCAGAGGCTATCGATCTTACGGACGATAGGGTCCACGTCACGATAAAAACTGAAGCCGTGCGAAGAAACAGCCCTAAAAGTAGGTTTCGCATAAATTGATCTCCATCTCAAGTTGTTCAATTTGTTCTCTGAAATCTTGCGTGAAAACTGCAGATTCCTGTGGATGGGTATATTCGCATCTCATCGTCTCTAACTCTTCACGCAGTATTTTGAGCCATCGCTGAGAAGTCTTGAATCTCAAGGCCATTTCCTTCTTGCAATGGATTTCCGAGATCGATTGACTATTATAGCCAGTTAAGCTCATCATGTCAAGCTAACGGGTCAAAAGCGCGGTTATAATGACAACTGAAGCACTATCACTGTATTGACGACAGCGATCGGTGCGGCGACAATAGTTTGAAGGAACGTGTGTCTTTTCCGGTGCACCCTTGCCCACCCAATCAACGGCAACAGGATGAACAACCAAGCAAACTGGATACTGATTAATGTCGTAAGTGCTGTCATACACCCCGCGGCAACCCCACTGTGGAAACTGATTTTCCACGCCTGTGTAATTAAGGTAAACACAACCCCGTTAATGGCGCAGGCAATGCAGAGCCAGACAATCTTTGGTGGTGCATGGAGGAGGTGTAAAATGCCGCTGCCGACAAGGGCACTCACAAGCGAAAACATCAGGGGTTTGGCGCGCTGTTCTCTAACAGTCAAGCGAACATCGCTCAGTTGCCCCAAACGAAAAAGTATCAAGATAAAGAGGATTGGCAGCACACTGGAAAACAGTATGACAATCAGCATCCACAAAAACCCCTGCTGCATCGTCGCGACGGACATACGGACGATTAGCAGGATTGACGCAATCGGCAATAGGAATGGACTGAAGAGCACGGATATAGTAACAGCAATTCGATCGAGCATTTGTGTGTTTAGCGCATGACGCATTATTTTAGAGTCAGAACCGGTATCAGGCGTGATTGACTATTTCTGACGATTTATGCCGATTCCAACGAATCTTCCCACGATTCCATTCTTGATAGATTAGGAAAGCACCCAATGCCAACAATCCGTGGTGGAGTACCCTCGTGACCAATTTATACAGCATCACGAACTGCCCGAGTGTCACGCGTTGAGTCAGCCAATTATCCAGTTCACCGCTGCCCCACTGGTCTATGTATAGACTAAAAACAAGGCTTGAAATCAAGCCGAAGGTCGAAGGAAAAACAAGCACAGCTGTGATAATTATCAAACCCTTTGAGCGTATACGGATACATAGCAATATCAACAAACCTGTGAATACTAACGTTAGGACCAAAGTAATACCTAAAAGTGTGTATTGTACAAAATCAAACATCGGCAAACCCTCCTCGCTTTTTCGTACATTACGAAAGCATATTATCTATTGTATCATATCATCAGCCTCCGTGCACATCAAATGCGCTGTTTTCCCTTGACACACCCCTTCATTTCTGCGACAATACTTTGATAGAAGCCTATATGCTGAAGGCTCACTAAATTGTTAATACCGTTAGACTTCAATTATATCAATCTAGGAGTGGCTTTACATGAAACGACCATATCAATACATCTTTGCAATTTTTTTGTTTTTAATATCTTCTGTCTATGTTGCTGACGCCAAAGTAATTGGCGGCACACTGATTTTTGGGCGCGGCGGTGATTCCGTTGGACTCGATCCTGCCCACGAAGAGGATGGCGAATCCTTCAAGGTTTGTGAGAATATCTACGATCGGCTGGTACAATACAAAGACGAGAGCACGGAGGTCGAACCGGCGTTGGCGGAATCGTGGGAATCATCGGAGGATGGGTTGACGTGGTGGTTCTATCTTCGCAAAGGCGTCAAGTTCCACGATGGCACACCCTTCAACGCGAACGCGGTGCTGTTCTCTCTCAACCGACAGCACGATTCAAACCACCCCTTCCACAACGTCGGCGGTCCCTACATCTACTGGTCGGACACCGGGCTTGCAGAAATCGTGGATGAAATCACTGCGCCGGATGCGTACACCGTCCAGATCGCCCTCAAACGCCCGTACGCCCCTTTTATCTACACCATCGCGATGACGCCTTTTTCGATTGTCAGCCCAACCGCTCTCCAGAAATGGAAGGAGGATTTTACAAATCACCCTGTCGGCACGGGACCGTTCAAGTTTGCACGTTGGGACCGTGGGGATAAGGTCGTCTTGGAAGTGAACAAAGACTATTGGGGGGGGCGTCCGCCGCTTGACCGCATTATCTTTCGATCCATCCCCGACAATTCGGTACGCCTTATCGAGTTGCAAAACGGAAGCATCCACGCAATGGAATTTCCGAATCCGGATGACCTGCCCCAAATCCGTTCAGACTCCCAACTTAGAATTATCGAGCAACCCGGCATGAACGTCGGTTATCTTGCCATGAATCTGGATAAAAAGCCTTTCGACAATCTCAAGGTTCGCCTTGCCGTCAACCACGCAATCAACAAGCACCAGATCATCACACAGCTTTATCAAGGCATGGGCATCCCCGCCAAAAACCCCATCCCCCCGACAATGTGGAGCTATGATGACTCGATTGAGGAGTACACCTACAATCTAGCAAAGGCGAGAGCGTTACTCACAGAGGCAGGTTACCCAAACGGCTTCGATACAACGCTGTGGGCATTGCCCGTACCACGCTCTTACATCCCCGATGGGAGTGCCCTTGCCGCGGCCATTCAATCGGATTTGCGCCGCGTTGGAATCAAGGCACAGATCGTGACCCGCGATTGGGGGACGTATCTGGAGAAAACCAAAAATGGCGAGCACGACATGGCAATGCTCGGCTGGTCAGCCGATCTCGGCGATCCGGACAACTTCTTTTACTATCTCTTGAGTAAGGAGGCGGCGAAAAAACCGGCGGGGAATATCGCATTTTATCGGAGTGATGAAATGCAGGATACCCTTGTTCAGGCACAGTCAATCACCGACCAAGCCAAGCGAATCGAGCTATACAAAAAAGCCCAGGCGCTCTTTCACCGTGATGTCCCCTGGGTCCCACTCGCACACGCTAAACAGATCGTGATTATCAACAACCAGATCAAGAATCTCAAACTCCATCCGACGACATGGAAGTATTTTCGGCAGATCTGGCTTGAGGAATGAAGCGTGAAACGTGATGCATGGGATTCTTTACGTTTCAGGTACGGAGATTCTTCGCTACGCTCTATTAGACTTCCAAGAAACTACCCGCAATGAGTTCATAGCATCAGGACTTACGCAATTGAATAGGCGGATTAATCCCCAACCTTCTGTGCATCTTGCATCGGATTCAAGATTCAGGATACCGTAATCAGGTTCTGCACATCGGCTGCGTAAGTCCTAACTGAAAACGGTATAATACATGCTAGTTTTACGCATCACACATGAGGTTGACCCTTGATCGCCTACATCCTCCAACGGCTACTTTCAATGGCACTCTCCCTCTTTGGTGTATCCCTGCTCGTTTTCTTCATGGTGCATCTGATCCCCGGCGATGCAGCACTCACAATTTTGGGGGAACGCGCCACAGAGGAAGCGTTAGCAGAACTTCGCCGCCAAATGGGGTTAGATCAACCGCTGTATAAGCAGTACGGGGTGTTTCTGTGGGACTTGGCTCACTTAGATCTCGGGAGATCTTTTAAGACCAACGAGCGGGTCATTGATGAAATCCTGCGAAAATTTCCTGCAACGGTTGAACTGACGCTTGCAGCAATGAGTTTTTCGATCGTTTTCGGTATTGGCGCAGGAATTATCGCCGCCGTCAATCGTGGGAAGTTCTGGGATCACACGACGATGTTCGGATCGCTGGCGGGAATTTCGATGCCGATTTTCTGGCTTGGCTTGATGCTTATCCTGCTGCTCGCCTACACTTTCCCGATTTTCCCAAGCTCACAACGGCTGGACGCCGTGTTAGATCTCGACATCCAGCACCGCACGTACTTTTACTTGATTGACACCCTTTTTGCTGGAAACCTCGCCGCGTTTCGAGATGCAATTGCGCACCTGATTCTCCCTGCAGTGACGCTTGGCACCGTGCCATTGGCGATTATCGCCCGGATGACGCGCTCCAGTCTGCTTGAAGTCCTCAACCAGCAGTACATCATGACCGCACATGCGAAGGGGCTACCCAAACGAATCGTCATCCTCAAGCATGCCTTAAAAAATAGCATCATTCCAGTGTTGACGGTAATTGGTCTCGAATTTGGCTATCTGATGGGCGGGGCGATCTTAACGGAACATATCTTCTCCTGGCCCGGATTGGGGTCGTGGCTGCGGGCTGCTGTCGAAGCCCGTGATATTCGTCCAATACAAGGCGGCGTTCTCTTTGTCGCTACGGTTTTCATGACGGTGAACTTGATTGTTGATCTGCTCTACGCATATTTTGATCCGCGTATCCGGATCGGAGGAGAGACAACATGAGGGAGCATCGCCGTCAATTTTACCGAGAGCTGCTGCGCCAGAAATCGGCGGTGATTGGCGCATCGATCTTGACCTTCTTCATCGTCGCCGCAATCTTTGCCCCGCTGATTGCAACGCACGACCCTCGCGACGCAGATATCATGGCACGACTCAAAGGGTGGTCTCAGGAACATTACTTCGGGACCGATAAGGTCGGGAGGGATATTTTTAGCCGCATTGTCTACGGCTCACGGATCTCGATCAAAATCGGGTTGGTTGCGATGACGTTTTCGATCTCGATTGGCACATTGTTGGGCGTCATCGCTGGCTATTACGGAGGTTGGCTCGACAACGTCATCATGCGGGTGATGGATATGATGCTTGCCATGCCAAGTATCCTGCTGGCGATGGTCATTGTCACTATCTTGGGCCAGAGCCTGACAAATGCGATTGTTGCCGTTTCGATTGTTTACATTCCACAATATGCTCGAATCTTGCGGGCCTCCGTCCTCATCATCCGCGAGCAGGATTATGTGACTGCCGCACGAGCCATCGGGACAAGGGACTTTCGCATTCTGACCCGGGCGGTTTTGCCCAACTGCCTTGCGCCCCTGATTGTGCAGGCGACGCTCGGCATGGGAGCGGCCATTCTTGATGCGGCCGGTCTCAGCTTTCTTGGGCTCGGTGCCGAAATTGGTGAACCGGAGTGGGGTGCGATGCTCAACGAAAATCGGGCGTTGATCCGTCGTGCACCGTGGGCCGTCATGACACCGGGCATTGCGATTTTCCTGATTGTGTTGGGATTTAATCTGCTGGGGGATGCGTTGCGGGATGTCTTAGATCCGCAGGTGCAGACGTGATGCGTAATGCAAATTTGCGTTCGATAATACAACATTGTCGTTCAGCGATCTGTCGCTGTTTTTCCGCGCTATGAATGTCGTAACGACATTAGAAATTCCCCATGCGTAAGCCTCCCGTTTCCTCATTTCCCTGTCCTATTTACTCATTTCGACCCAATTCTGCGGCGACAGCGGCGTCCCTAAAAGTGGGGCATTCACAATGATTCGCGCATCTCCTCCAAGCTCGCCAAAGGCTTTTTGAAGGACGTCATCGAAGGAACACGTCGCATAAGCGAAGCCGTAGGAGTAAGCCTGCACCTCGCTCATTTCAGTCACGATGAACGTCCGTCCGCGTTCAATAGCACGACGATGGCTCCATGCCATGCACGTACTGCGCGGCTCTCCTTCACGACGGCGAGACGGCTCAACGGAAGCTGCATCAGCCGAAAGCGGGCGAGCAGATCGAGTTCCCCTGCATTCCCACCAGCGTTGAATGTCCCTGTATTTTCCATCCAGGCGTCGGTCGAATCAATCGTTTGTTGGAGCACACGTTCCTCCGACCAATCCGAAACGTCGGGTTGCTCGTGGGCTGAACAGACGAGGATGACGATTCCGTTTTCACGAATCACCTGTTCGGCAGTTTCAATTTTCATATAGAGACAGCCAAGATTCGGGCTAGCGCCAACCCCCATAATATAGATGTCCGCCGGTTCGACCGGCGTCATGGTATGCTCCTGGCAATATTTCACAGCGGTTGGCCATTCGGCGCGGTGATACCCGGCAAAAACAGTGTTAGCTGTAAAATCAATCTTCATGTTGAACCCCCCGAGATCGCCGGCATCCTGGATGTCCTCCCGTTGCGGGTTGCCAGGCCCCCAGCCGCTAATCGGACGATCCATCAGGATGTAAGTATGGTTATGCCAGATGGTGTCACGCCCGGACGCGCCCGGCAGAATGATGCCTGCTCCGCCGTGCCAACCAAAAAGCGAGGGAGCGCATCCACCCACGCCAAATACATAATCCGCCTCGGCGACAACTTTGTTGACCCACACCGGCGTCCCTATACGCGTTGTCCCAAGGAACGCCAAATCTTCCGATTTATAAGGATGGTGTTCCACATAGCGCACACGGTGAAGCCATCCTTCGCCCAGTTTCTGCTCCGCCTTGGCGTGACCGTGCATACCTGCCGCGTGGAGGATGGTAACTTGTTCATCGGGCACGCCGCCGGCATTGAGCTGATCAAGGAGGTAGGGGCCCGATGTTGTGCGGCGGTCCCATAAGACTGTCCATGGTGCCCGTGATCAGAAACGACACACGATCCGAGGATTTGACAGCATCCTTGATCGGCGGACAGCCAATCGGCTTTTCGAGGGCACGCTTGACGAGATCGATGGGGGCACCCAAGTCAGGCAGATCTGGAGGGGTGACAACTGTCTCAATGTTCTCGCCGGGAACGTTGAGGGACATATGCCCGTCTACCCAGGGAATTTGAAAGGTCGCCATGATGGAACCCCCCCTTGATCGGGACATGAAGTGCGAAACATGATGAGTGAGACGTAAAACACGATTTGTGAATGTAAGTTCAAAAGTTCAGAGATTCAGGAGTCCGATGTAATGCACTGTCAATGAATTCCTGAACTCTTGATACCCATGTACCCATGAATTCTCATTTTCCCTTTCCTAGCTCGCACTGACTTGCTGACACTTTATCGCGGCGTTATGCGTTCCCACGTCCCATCATCCAACTGCCGGTAATGGGTGTGGCTGGGGACGCGGTTTGGCGTTACCGTCAGCCACATGACCAGCGGCTCGTCGAAAGACTTGATTTTGTGCTTGTGCTCGGCGGGCGTGACAACGACATCTCCCGGCCCAACGCGGAAAACCTCGCCCTCCTCGGTGACGTCGCCTGTGCCACTGAGGAACAGGAATACCTCGTCTGCTCCGTCGTGACTGTGATAGTCGCACTCGATGTTCGGCTGAAATGTCAACATCCCGCCGCGAATCTTTTTCGAATCTGGAAAACGTTCTCCGTCCTTCGTGCCTAGCATAACTACCGGCGCCTGTTCAGTGGGGGCGGGCAACTTCCGCATTTCAGGGGTTTCGCTTGGGGCAAGCGTCCAGACCACTTTGAGTGGCTGCGTTCCGACGTTCTTCAGGGAGTACGACGTGCCTGCCGGAATGTAGGCTTGCATTGGCGCGGTGAATCGTTCAACCTGTTCCGCCCCCGGCGCGACGATTTCGCATTCGCCGGACATGAACAGGTAGACTTCATCGGAGGCGGGATGGTTATGCAGTGCCCATCCGCCATCTGGGGCCAACTCCGTTATGCCGTACTTGACCGTCGGTGTGTGGACGATGACCGTGCCGGGTTCTGGTCTTAGAAAGTGCATGGGTTACTTCTTGTCGTTCTGATGTGCTTTTTGGCTTCGTGATGATGTTTTCCCCAACCCTTTATTGAGTGTCAACGAGAAGATTATCTAAAAACTTATAGCGAGTAAAACGTGCTCTTCTCCCGTCATCATCAATGAAGTGAAGGATCTCTTGCACCTTAACAAGGAGATTTTTCGCTGCGCTCTATTAGACTTCCAAGAAACTATCCGCAATGAGTTCTAAGGGAAGTACAGAGGTAGTATTTCTAATCGATCTTCTTCCAAAAGTGAATGGGTAGATCGCGTTAAGCCCGCTTCACGAGTAGAAATTCATGAATTCGCAATTTGTGCTAGGTTCTGTTGACATTTGAGTATAAGGTTGTGGCATAATAGAAGAATGATGCCAATAACTTTACCCGATGACCCATGGAAAAAGATATACAGATTTCTTCTAAGTTGCCCCAACATCTATGTTGGCAACGAAGCGACAACGCGCCGCTTTGTCGAAGCAGTTCTGTGGGTGACTCGTAGCGGCGCTCAATGGCAGCTTCTGCCAGACACCTACGGTAAATGGAACACCCGCTACAAGCGGTTTGCTCGATGGTGCGACAAAGATGTTTTGACACAGATGCACCACCACTTCGCCTCTGCGAGTCGATTATTATTGACAGTACCATCTGCTGCGCTCACCCGTGTGCGGCGGGCGCCTTAAAAACTGGCGCCTTAAAAAAAGGGTGGGACTGAAAGCCAAGCATTAGGTCGCTCTCAAGGTGGCTTCAGTACAAAAAATCACATCGCAGTTGATGGACTGGGCAATCCCCTAAGAATTCATCTGACCCCCGGTCAGAGACACGACATAGTTGAGGCGGAAGGGTTGATAATCGGATATAACAGCGAGATGTAATTGGAGACAAGAGATACGATTCGGACGCTTTTATCACGGTTATCAAGGCGAATGGAGCGATTGCGGTGATACCGCCAAAAAGTCATCGTGTTGACCAAAGAACGTACGACAAACATTTATACAAAGAGAGACATCGGGTTGAATGTTTCATCAACAAGATAAAATGGTATCGTCGCATCTTCTCTCGGTTCGAGAAGTTAGCTGTCCGTTATTTTGGATTTCTCAGCTTTGTCTCCACTCTTATATGGCTCCCTTGAAATGTCAATAGAACCTAGTACGCTGCTTATTGGTCAAGGTGAGTATAAAGTTAGAGAGGTCGGGCAGGATTATGTGATGACTGGATACCCACAGCCTGATGAGGACGGTGTGCTTTATTCTCCTCTTAATCGTGCGGTTCTTCTTTTAAACACTGGCTTCATCACGTACAGGCTCAAAGAGGACGCTGCAACTGCTGCAACGATACCCATTTTCTGAATTCGACTCATCAATGAGAAACAGCATGCCACAACAGATCGGACACGGTTCCTCCATCTCCATCTCCACCTGTTCAATGAGTCCGGTTCTATCTTCAAACTCAACAAGCATTTGTATCCTTTCTAACAAATCAATAGCGATTTAGCGTGGGATCAATTTCAACCGCCCACTGATCAATTCCGCCGGCTAAACTTTTGACATTCTGAAAACCGTTCTGGTACAGGTAGTACGCCGCCTGCATACTTCGCATGCCGTGATGACAATGGAGGACAATTTCGCGGTTTGGATCGAGCTGATCCATCTGTTGGGGTAGGTCGTTAATTGGGATGAGAGTGGCTTCCTCAAGATGAACAATCTGATGTTCATCCGGCTCCCTGACATCAATGAGTTGAATTGATTCACCTTGATCGAGTTTTCGCTTGAGTTCACGAACCGAAATTTCGTGTTTCTCTGGCTGAAAAGGTGGAGGCACATCGGAGGGAGAGGCGTCTGCTATTTTCAATTTTTATACCTCAGTTTCGATTAAGTACACTGCGGACAGGGACAGATTTCCCTGAGTGTTTCAAAAGAGTAGATGCCGGTCGAATGGCCATCATTCCAGGTAAACTGGATGGCATAGCGGCCCACAAGTTCAATGTTAATTGCTTGCATATCTTCTGGAACTAAGATCTGGTCCGGATTGCCCAGTCCTTCTGGCCCAAATAGGGAGTGAACATCCTGCCCCCTGTGCCTTGTCGTTGAACACTCCGCACATGGACATAGTCGCCTGAGATATGGATAGGTATATTCACTCTCATGCCCATCTTTCCAGACGATTTGCAGCCCGTCGTTCCCCAACCTTTTGATCGTTTTCGGCTGTTGCTGTTTCATAAAAAAGATAGGACTTGCGCGCTTCAGTTCTAAAAGTAGATAGGGACGCAGATTTCGCTGATTGTCGCAGATAAAATAGAAAGACCCAAGGGATTTGCGTTCCCCTAATAGGATCTCGTTTCAAAGCAACCTTTTAATCGTCGTTGTTGGGTTTACCCTCCAACAGTTTAACCCGCCGTGGTCCATACAAGCCTTTTAACGTATCAAAACCCAAGTAGGTGAACCATCAGATGCTGGATTGTTAGTAATATTAACTTCGTCTGTGCCGTCGGCGTTTATGACGTAGATCTCAGAGTTGTCTACAGGATTTGACCCAAAGGCAATTTTTTTCCCATCCGGAGACCAAGCAGGATTCCAGGCCTCACCCCGTCCAGCCTTGGTAATATTGATGACATTTGTGCCGTCGGCGTTCATCACGTAGATATCAAATGACCCAAAGGCAATTTTTTTCCCATCCGGAGACCAAGCAGGATCCCAATCCGACTTCCAATCATCAGAGGTAATGTTGACGACATTTGTGCCGTCGGCGTTCATCACGTAGATATCATCATGGTCTGACCCAAAGACAATTTTTTTCCCATCCGGAGACCAAGCAGGGCTAGAGTTGTAAGCGTCATCGTTGGTAATGTTGACGATATTTGTACCGTCGGCGTTCATCACGTAGATATCATTGTCCTCCGGAGGGGGACCGGCACGGTCTGAATCAAAGGCAATTTTTTTCCCATCCGGCGACCAATCAGGGTTATTGTCCGAAGCGTCACGGTTGGTAATGTTGACGACATTTGTGCCATCGGCGTTCATCACGTAGATATCATCGTTACCTTCACGGTTGGACACAAAGGCAATCTTTTTCCCATCCGGCGACCAAGCAGGGGCATAGACGTCAGCTTCATGATTGGTAATGTTGACAACATCTGTGCCGTCGGCGTTCATCACGTAGATATCATCGTTACCTTCACGGTTGGACACAAAGGCAATCTTTAGTAGAGAAGACTCGCTGGTGACATCATTATTGTTGTTATCATCATCATCGTCATTACCGCAACCCAACCAAATGACAGCACACAGAATCCCTATAATAGCTAGGGATGATTGAGAAAGTGTCATTTTTATTTCCCTTTCTTATAGTCTAGCACAAGTTGCTAGTTGGTTCTGTTGACATTTCGCTGTCGCGAATTCGGCAAACGCTGTAATCATCATGCAACCCGCCAAAAACCAAGACAGTTGTCCGAAATCGCCTCAAGGTGCATCAGGTCGAAGACTCTCGGAACGGAGATTGGTTCAATCCGTCAAATGTCAACAGAACCTAGTTGCTACCAAGTGTCAGCAATCAACGCAATCGTCGGGAATCGGAATTCCCTCCTACAATCCCTACGGGAAAACAGATGGATTTTCAATAACTAGCGACTTGCGTTAAAAGATACCCAATTCGTCCTTAGCCTCTTCGCTCATCATCTCTGGGGTCCAACGCGGCGTCCAAACGACATTGATGTTCACTTCGTCAACTCCCTCAAGCTGCTGCGTTACAGCTTGTGTCCCGTTGACAAGTTGCCCGCCGGCGGGACACCCTGGACTGGTCAGGGTCATCGTGATGTCAACAGTCTCATCCTGAATATCAACACCGTAAATCAATCCCATATCGACGATGTTAATGCCAACCTCTGGATCGATAATTTCTTTTATCGCGTCAAACACAACCTCTTCCGTTACCATTGCAGGCCTCCGTTAATAATCCACACTCACAAGAATATCATCACCCTCGATTTTGACTTCATAACACTCGACCGGCTCAACCGCCGGCATGCAAAGCACCCTACCGGTACGTACATCGAAACGGGCGCCGTGTCGGGGACATTCAATCTGGTCGCCTTCTAATTCACCTTCAGCGAGGGGGCCTCCATCGTGGGTGCACACATCCTCGATGGCATAAAATTCACCATTGACGTTGAAAAGCGCGACGGGTATGTCGTCCACTTCAACTAGCTTTTTCCCTCCCGGCGGCAACTCGCTCGCTTTAGCAACCTTGAAAAACTCACCCATTCAGTCGGTCTCCTCGTCTTCTTCTCCGGGCCATCCCTTGAGCCCATAAGTCCCCGCTTTTAGCACTTTCAAAGCTAACAATCCACATTTCAGGCGCACAGGACCTAAGGGAATTCCAAGCAGCTCTAGAATATCATCTTTACTGAGTTTTTTGACTTCATCTAAATGTTTTCCTATAATCTCTTCCGTTAGCATGGAAGCAGCCGCCTGGCTAATTGTACAGCCGTGTCCAGAGAATCGAACGTCTGTTATGATTCCGTCCTCGACCTTGAGATCCATCCGAATTTGATCACCGCACAAGGGATTGTCTTCTTCGTAAGAGATGTCGGGATTCTCAAGGGTCCCATAATTACTTGGATTTTCGTAATGATCAAGAATATCTTCTTCGTAGATGTTCATCGTCGCCGTCTCCGGGTCAAAATCCGCTGGGCTTTCAGAAGTCCCTCATAAAGGTTATCGATTTCTTCAAGTTTATTGTAAAGGTAGAAACTTACACGGACTGTAGCGATAACACCAAATTTCTGCATGAGTGGCTGCGCACAGTGATGCCCCGCTCGAACCGCAACCCCAACCGTATCTAAGACACCAGCCAAGTCATGAGGGTGAATGCTCTCCAAATTAAATGTGATAGCCCCTGTTTTTTGCCGTGGTTTCGGTCCATAGATGGTAATGCCCTCAATTTCACTCAGTGTTTGGTGAGCGTATTCAAGCAATTCGTGCTCGTGGGCATGAATCGCATCGCGTCCAATCTTGTTAAGATAGTCTACGGCAGCCCCGAGTCCAACTGCTTCAGCAATGGCTGGCGTTCCTGCTTCAAATTTGGCAGGCAGATCAGCGTAAGTCGAACGTTCGCGCTGTACAGAACGGATCATCGAACCACCACCCAAAAATGGCGGCATCTCCTCCAAGAGATCTAACTTACCGTAAAGCACACCGATACCGGTGGGACCGCACATTTTATGTCCTGAGAACGCGAGGAAATCGCAATCGAGCGCCTGCACGTCCACCGGAAAATGCGGCACACTCTGTGCGCTATCAATGAGGACCTTAGCGCCCACTGCGCGAGCGGCGGCTGTAATCTCCCGAACCGGATTGATCGTGCCGAGGACGTTGGAAACGTGCGTGATGGCAACCAGCCTGGTGCGCTCTGTCAGCAACCCATCCAAGTCATCAAGTTGCAGCAACCCTTCATCGGTTACCTCAATAAACCGCAACTTTGCACCGGTTCGCTGGGTTAACAACTGCCACGGCAAAAGGTTGCTGTGATGTTCCATCACCGTGACAAGAATTTCATCGCCCTCTCGGACGTTGGCGCTCCCCCAGCTATACGCGACCAAGTTAATCGATTCGGTGGTGTTCCGCGTAAAGATGACCTGGCTTGAATGACGGGCGTTGATGAAACGCGCAATCTTCTGTCGCGCCTCCTCGTACCTAGCAGTCGCTTCCTCAGAAATACGGTAGATGCCCCGATGTATATTTGAATTATAAGTGCGATAGTACCCATTCATCGCATCGATTACGCAATTGGGTGTCTGAGAAGTCGCGGCGCTGTCCAGATAGATCAAGGGCAGATCGCTTTCCGGTTTTAGAATGGAAAAGTCGTTTCGGATAGCTTCGACATCAAATGTGCGAAGCGCAAGCGCATCATTCATAGGTTGAGCGTGCATGGGGGGATCCAGTGAAATAACAGGAGGATTCACAATTCGGTTCGATTTTATGGATTAAGACGTAAAACGTAACAATCCCCGGCTTTACATTTTACGTCTTACGCATTGCTTGGGCACCTCGTTCCCAAGTTGGAGCTTGGGAACGAGATGGGTTGCGCTATAACAGCCCTCTTCTTACGTTTTACGCATTACTCATTTTGAAAAAAGGTTGCTTGCCCAGTTTGACAGTTTCCCGCCTGAAAACGAGACATCCACTGCGGCGTCGCCATGGTCGGCGCAGGCCTCATCTGTCGACACATCGGTTTCGGCGTCGCTTGGCTGAACGTAGCCTTTTTCCAAGAGGTATGCTTCGACTTCATCGCCACTCACATCAGCAATAATTTCATCGTTGATTTCAATAGTTGGCTGAAGCGGCTGACCGCTTTTTTCGACCATTTCACGATAGTTATCTGGGTTGTTAATGATGTCCAGATCGTCGTATTCCAAGCCGTATTTCTGGAATATCGCCCGGACGCCATTGCTCCAACCGCAGACCGGTTTCATATAAGCGGTAATTTTTGGCTGACTCATGTTTGTGTCCTTTCGATTTTGAAAAGTTTGAAGTGTCTCCGAAAGGTTCGGAGGCTGTTGTAAATCATCAAATATAGCGAACTTGATCTTGTATCTCGGCCGCCGTTACGTGATTGAGGATTAGTAGAAGACGCCGTACAAGTTCATAGGACGGACAGCGTATGGCGATAATGATACCATAGTATGTCTGCCACCGGCACATTCACATCTTCGTCCAGATAGAGTTCAATGAAGAGGCGATTCACTTTCCCTCTACCAGAGGAACAATAAGTTCGTCTGGAATTCGATTTCGCTCAATATAAGAATTGATCTCTGCCTGATGGTCGCTGTAGTAACTGAGCGCATCGAACACTTGAGCGAGCGTGAGATGAGGTAGCTGGCTCAGCATTTCTTCAGGTAAGATCCCTTGCCGCAATAGCCCTAACTAGCGTACGTGTGCCAGCAATGATTGGCTCACTACTCAAGATGTCCTCATCGGTGATGGTGTAACAATGTTTCGTCGTTTTCATTTCTTAAATCGCCAGCTTGCGATCAATTGATTGTTGAAGTTGCTCCCGGACCGATTCCAACGTGATTCTTTGCATTAAGGGTTCAAAGAAACCATCGACAATCAGCCGTTCAGCTTGATCATGAGATAAGCCACGACTCATGAGATAAAAAACTTGATCTTTATCAATGGGCCCGGCCGTCGCACCATGCGTACAACGGATGCCTTCACTCGCCCGAATTTCTAGACCCGGAACGGGGTCTGCTCGGGCACGATCGCTCAACATCAAATTATCATTCTTTTGATAGGCGTCAGTGTGTTGTCCGCCGGGGTGGACGTGAATCATGCCGCCCCACACGCTTCGTGAACGGTCTTTGAGAACTGTCCGATAGAGCAGGTCGCTCGTCGTGTGAGGCGCTTGATGGTCTTGACAGGTGTGAATGTCAAGGTGTTGGCGAGCATGGGTGAACGTCAGCCCCAGCATTTCAACGTGACTTCCCGGCTTTTCAAGAACTGACACCTGATTGAGTTTGCTTACGCGACTCCCCAACGCCCCCGTAACCCAGCGAAATTGGGCATCTCGTCCGATGATCGCCCGCTGTGTCGAGAAATTCCAGACTCGAAGATTCCACCTTTGCACCTCGACGTAATTCACATGGGCGCTGTCCCCGACAAAGACTTCGACGGCGCCACAGTGCAACCCTGGCACCTCCGCATCTACCGAAAGATGTTCCTCCAAAACGGTTACTTGACTCCCAGTATCGGCAATAATTAGCGTGTGTGCCAGATCTGCTCTCTGCGCTTCAGACAGCGCAACAAATACGCGCAATGGAACTTCAATAACGACGCCTTTGGGAATGTATAACAGGTATCCACCCTGCCAGAATGCGCCGTGGAGCGCATCAAATTTATTCCAATCGACTGGAACGGCTTTGGTCATGAAATATGGCTCGACAAGCTCCGGATGTTCCTTCAACGCCGTATTCATATTGGCAAAGTAGACGCCTTTGCGTGCGAGGTCTTTCGACAGCGTAGCGTGGGCAGCGATACCATCTTGCTGAACAATTAGTCCGGATTCTCCATCCAGCGACTGCAATCGCTCTTTCAGAGAATCGGGCAGGGGAGAGTGTTCAGCCGAATCTGCAGGAGAAAGCGCGATCGGGTGATACTGTTGTAACTTTAGCGTACGCAGGTCTGTCCGACGCCAGTAGTCCTGCACATGCATATCCGTTGTCCGCTTCCACGTATCCTCGTTGGGCGTTTTGGGGATTGGCAGGCTTTCATAAACGTCATAAGCCGCCAACCGCCTTTCGCGCATCCAGCGCGGCTCATCTTGCGCTTTGGATATGTTCTCTACAAATTCTCGTGAAAAATCCCCCACATAAACTTCATAGGAGGGATTGTAGTTTAATTCTAAACTCAATTCCAATCTCCGTCTCGCAAAACGTAACGAGGACATCTTCCCTTACGTTTTACGTTTCACGTTTATCCCACCGAACCTTCCATCTGAAGCTGGATCAACCGGTTCATTTCGACCGCATACTCCATCGGGAGTTCCTTAACAAGCGGTTCAATGAATCCGTTGACGATCATCGTCGAGGCTTCCTCTTCGGACAGCCCACGGCTCATCAGATAGAAAAGTTGTTCCTCGCCAATCTTGCTGACACGCGCTTCGTGACCGACGTTCACATCGTCTGCGTCAATTTGGATAACCGGATAGGTGTCGGACCGTGATTCTTCATCGAGGATTAGGGCGTCACATTCGACGTTGGATTTACACCCTTTCGCACCGTTGAGCACTTTGAGCTCGCCACGGTAGCTGGAACGTCCTCCGTCCTTGCTAATCGACTTGGAGGTAATACGCGAACTGGTGTTCGGCGCACAGTGAATAACCTTGCCGCCGGCGTCCTGATGCTGCCCCTTGGTTGCGAAAGCGATTGAGAGGATTTCTCCGTGGGCACCCGGCTCCATCATATAAATGCTTGGGTACTTCATCGTCAGCTTGGAGCCTAAATTCCCATCAATCCATTCCATGTGGGCGTCTTCGTAAGCTATCGACCGCTTCGTGACGAGGTTATATACGTTATTCGCCCAGTTCTGAATCGTGGTGTAGCGCACGCGCGATCCTTTCTTGCAGATAATTTCAACAACGGCGCTGTGCAGTGATTCACTGGAAAAGGTTGGAGCTGTGCATCCTTCGACGTAATGCACCTCCGCGCCCTCGTCCGCAATAATCAGCGTCCGTTCAAACTGCCCCATGTTTTCGGTGTTGATGCGGAAGTACGCTTGCAAAGGGTAATCGACCTTGACACCGGGCGGCACGTAGATAAAGCTACCGCCGCTCCATACGGAACTGTTTAGTGCGGCAAGTTTGTTATCCGCTGACGGAATCACTGTGCCGAAATACTCCCTGAGCAGATCCGGATATTCGCGAACGGCTGTATCGGTATCGACGAAGATGACGCCAATCTTCTCCAGCTCTTCTTCGATATTATGATAGACAACCTCCGAATCGTATTGGGCACCAACGCCGGCGAGGAATTTTCGTTCCGCTTCCGGGATGCCGAGCCTATCAAAGGTATTTTTGATGTCGTCGGGGACATCATCCCAGCTCCGCTCGACCCGGTCAGAGGCTTTGACATAGTAGTAGATGTCATCGTAGTCGAGTCCAGAGAGGTCGCCGCCCCATTTCAGATCCGGCTTCTGCTTGAAGATTTCATAAGCCTTCAGCCGGTATTGGCGCATCCAATCGGGTTCGCCTTTGACATCGCACATCTGATTGATGACCCCAGTATCCAAGCCCTTTCGCGATTTGAAAACGGGTTTAATATCATCGTGAAATCCGTATTTGTATTCGCTGCTTACGCCGATGTCTGCCATCTCACTCGGCTTTTGTTGTTCTGCCATTTTCTGTATTTCCTTTCCATTTTCGGTGAATCTGTTCTGTTTTTACGCTCTTAAAGAGGGCAATGTCTCTTCAGCCTCAGTTTCAACAACAGTCTCCGTGAGACCGTGTGCCTCACGAATTGGATCGTACCCTTTCTCCTCCAGCAGCTCAGCGAGCTCCCACCCTCCGGATTCGACCACCTTTCCGTCAAGCAGAATGTGTATGAACTGTGGACGGATGTAGTTGAGCAGACGTGGATAATGGGTGATAATGAGCACACCGAGGCTTGGACCAATCAACTGATTGACGCTTTCCCCAACGATACGCACCGCGTCAATATCCAACCCCGAATCGGTTTCGTCAAGGATGGCAATTTTGGGTTCAAGCATCGCTAGCTGTAAGACTTCGGCTCTTTTCTTCTCACCCCCGGAGAATCCGTCGTTGAGGTAGCGCCGTCCAAACGATTCATCAACGCCCAGCTGTTTCATTTTTGCCCGTAACTCTCGCCGGAACTCTCGCATTGGGATGAGTTCGCTTGTTTCTGACCCGTTTGAATTTTCAGAACGCACGGCACTCACGGCCATGCGGAGGAAGTTCGCCATGCTGACACCGGGGATTGCCGTTGGATATTGAAACGCAAGGAAAAGCCCTAACTTTGCGCGTTCGTTCGGTTCTAGTTCAAGGATATCCACCCCGCCTATGGTGACTTCTCCAGAATCAACGGTATAGGACGGATTCCCCATTAGTGTGTTGGCAAGGGTACTTTTGCCGGATCCATTCGGACCCATAAGGGCGTGGATTTCACCCTGTTTGACACTCAGGTTTAAGCCTTTGATAATAGGCTGATCTTCCACGCTGACATGTAAATCTTTGATGACTAATTCGGTACTCATTAATTCTTGTTCGACTCCTTACTTTATAACCTGCGGTGTTAGTTGATGAGGATATCGTTTCCACCTCTTGGTTCATTTATCAGATTAAGTGTCAAGAAAAAATGCAAAAAAAATGACGTGTGCTCACGGAGTCAGTGTTCATGCAGGTTTGTGGGAGATTACCGTTGAAGAACGGTAATGCGCCCCAAAGCCAATAGAGACGCAGGTTTCAGGCTATAGAACTCCCATTTTTTTGTGGATTTTTTCACATTAATGAACCAATCAACTAATGAACCGATTAACAAATTGTTTTCACGTTTCACTGTCGGTCTTTGACCGGAAAGCGTTTCAACAGTTGTAAACTAGCACTATTGGTTCTATATCATGTAATGCACAACGTCCCTAACCGCCAATCATAGACATGTTTCGTTTCGGTTTGACAAAGTTTACTGCATTAATTTGATGTCCCGGTTCTTTCTGCTTCACCGCTTCAATAATCAGGTCCCCAATAGTTTCATCGGAGGCACCGGCACGCAACGGGGTCAACAGATCGGTTTCTGTAATAGAAAACAGACATGTCCGCAATTGCCCGTCGGCGGTGAGGCGGATCCGATTACACTGTTCACAAAACGGTTCAGTTACGGAAGAGATAAACCCGACATCCCCCTTGCCGTCTGCAAACTGATAAAGCTTTGCCGGGTCGTGTTTCGCATTGCCATTCACCTTGACTGGCTCCAGGGGATAGATTCCATTGATTTTATTGATAATCTCCTTGCCCGGAATGAACATATTCCGCCCCCAAATGTCATCTGCATCTAAAGGCATGAATTCAATAAATCGAAGTTGATAAGAATTTTCACGGGAAAACTTCGCCAGATCAACAATCTCATCATCGGTAAACCCCTTCATTGCCACAGCATTGACTTTGATTGGATTAAACCCACAACGTTGTGCTTCCTGCAGACCCTCTAACACCTTTGAAAGCACCTTTCGACGTGTCATCTGCTCAAATTTCACTTCATTCAGTGTATCAAGGCTGACGTTAATTCGGCGAAGCCCGGCATCGTAGAGGTCTTTCGCTTGCTTGATTAAGCCGATGCCGTTTGTCGTTAAACTGATGTCCTTTAACCCCTCAAGACTGCGGAGCCGCCTGATAAGTTCTGGAATGCCGCGACGAATTAACGGTTCACCTCCCGTGAGCCGGATCTTATTGACGCCGAGATCGACAAAGATGCGGGCGAGGCGAATGATCTCGTCAAAGGTCATGATCTGTTCATCTTCCATGAACTCCATGTCTTCCGGCATGCAGTAGATACAGCGGAAGTTACACCGGTCTGTCACGGAGATGCGTAAGTTTGTGTGTTCTCTGTTGAAGCTGTCAATCAATCGTATTTTCGCCATTTTTCGTCGTAGCAACCCAATAATTCTCTTGGAAAATCAGGGGATAGAACACCATCAACCTGGGTTAAATTCCTTTCCGGGCAGCGTTTTATGATAACATAAGCGGATGAGTTTTGCAAATTTTTTTATAAGTTTTTTATGTAAAATACCATAAAAAAGGCATTAGGGCTTCGGGGTAGCGAACACCTAACACCTACGGAGAATGCCATATCGAAGACGCAACTCTCCACTGCGAATCGATCCGGATTTGGGTCTGAATCCACTCATTCCCGTAGCAGCCGACATGATCGACGCGCCAACTATCCGCCATAATAACGATAACGTTCATGATTTTCCTTCATTTCTTCTGACTTTTTTCGCTTCACATCACCGAAGGAACCAGTCGATTGTTTGTCGCAAACCGGTTTTGAGATCCACTTGCGGTTGGTAACCTAGCAAACGCTGTGCCTTGCGAATATCAGCGCGGGAATGTCGAACATCACCAGGGCGCGGCGATGTATAGACAGGTTTGGCATCGACCTCCATCAACTCTCCGATAAGGGATGCTAGCTGATTGATTGATGTCTGCCCACCACAACCGATGTTAAAGACTTCTCCTGCAACCCCTTCCGTATGACAGGCAAGGAGGTTTGCATGAACAGCGTTCGCAATGTACGTAAAATCTCGCGATTGTTCACCGTCTCCCTCGATCGCTGGGGAGGCACCACGCAGGTAAGCATAAATAAACTTGGGGATGACCGCGGAATACTGAGAGGTCAGATCTTGGCGCGGCCCAAAGACGTTGAAATATCGCAGCGAAACTGTTTCTAAATCGTAAATCTGCGTAAAAACACGACAGTAGCATTCGCCCACATATTTGGTAATGGCATAAGGAGAGGCGGGTTGTGGGGGGAGCTCTTCAGATTTGGGAAGTGTCGGTATATTGCCATAAGCCGATGAAGAACCTGCATAAACAACACGCTTCACCTCCGCATCTCTCGCGGCAACAAGAACGTTCAAAGTGCCGTTGATATTTACGGTATTACTCAGAATTGGATCCGCAACGGATCTGGCGACTGAAGGCCGGGCGCCTTGATGGAAGACATAATCGACCCCTGCAACCGCTTGACGTACAGCCTCGAGCTCTTGCAGGTCTCCACGCATAAACTCGACCCAATCTTTGATGTGCGCGATGTTCTCAGCTTTACCCGTTGAGCAGTTATCGAACACACGTACCCGCTCACCTTTTTTTACAAGGGCTTCAACGAGGTGGCATCCGATGAACCCAAAGCCGCCTGTAACCAAATAATGTGCCATTAAAAAAATTCTCCTATAAAATCGTGGATATATTCTTCGTAGCTTCTGAGTGAAAATGCAGCTTTCTAGCACACACAAGGCGTAGATCGGCACTTGGGACAGCCATTTGCATAGATTTGCGCGGCGTCAGCAAGGTCAATGCCAAGCAAACTCGTAAGTGTCGATAACCATGCCAACACATCAGCAAACTCAGCGCGGAGCCGCTCCACATCTCTTGGCTCACGTCGAATCTCTTTAGCCAGTTCGCCGACCTCCTCGACAAACCAAACAAATGTGCGATCCACGCCCCGTTTGGCGTCTCGATCAAAGTAGATTTGTTCAATCAGATTTTGGAATTCTTGAATGGTCATCAATTTTGTCGTCTTGACCTGATGTACACCCGCTGTTACACTTCAACGTCGTAATTCAACTCGATTTCGTCCCCTGGGGCACCTCGGAAGCCCCAGTTATGCTTGGGCGTCTCAGTGATTGTAATTTCAAGGTCTTGTAGTGAGATATTGAGTTCTTGATGAACTCTTTCAAAAAGCAGGCAAATCAGGTGTTTCTTCGCCTTTACGGACCGGCCTTCAAACATGCTGATCTCGATAATTGTATACTTCGTCGTTAGCTCGTGGGGATAATAAAAATCAGAGGAGTCTAAGGGAAAGAAGCGGTGTGCTCTTTTGTCTTTCGGAAAGTGCAAGGCGTCGACTGCGCACGAATGAATCACATTGGAGAGTTTCGCTTTGGTAAGGTCAAGACTTTCCCTTAATCCGTAGATTTTAATCTGCGCCATTGTATTTCCTCTTGGTTATTCGCCTGATAAGATTTAGGCCGTCAGAATCTCCACGCCGGTCTCCGTCACACGCACCGTATGTTCCCATTGCGCCGACAGCGAACCATCAACCGTGACCACCGTCCAGCCATCTAACAGCGTCTCGCACTCATAGTGGCCGGCATTAATCATCGGCTCAATCGTAAACACCATGTTCGATGCTAACCGAGCGCCGCTATTTCTGCGACCATAATGGGGAACCTGGGGGGGCTCCCAAAATTGCAAACCGGTGCCATGCCCGCACAATTGACGCACGACGGAATATCCGTGACTTTCGGCATGCCACTGGATTGCGTAGCCGATGTCTCCAATGGTGTTGAAAGGTTTCGCTTCCTCAATGCCAAGATAGAGGCATTCTTTCGTCACCTCAATCAACTTCAAGGCTTCTTTCGACGCCTCGCCGATTACAAACATGCGACTTGTATCTCCAAAATACCCATCCAGAATCGGGGTGACATCGACATTGATGATATCTCCGTCCTTCAAGACCGTATCATCAGGAATGCCGTGACAGATCACATTATTAATCGAAGTACAGCAACTTTTGTGAAACCCCTTTACATCCAGCGTTGCGGGATATGCGCCGTGCTGGATGGTGTATTCGTAGACCCACCGGTCAATATCAATGGCCGTGACACCGGCCTCGATTCGCTCGGCTACCATATCCAAAGTTTGTCGCGCTAGCTGACTGCTTCTGCGAATGCCTTCGATTTGTCCCTCTGTTTTGATAATTATCCCCGAAGGCATGCGCGGTTGAGGCGTCCTTGATTTTTTGTCCTGCTTGAGATGGCAATTTTTATATTTTTTCCCGCTTCCACACCAACAGGGGGCATGTCGCGATAGTTTTCTCATCGTTTTACCGCCTTGTTAACACCACCTGAATTTGCGAGTCAATCAAGCTGCCTTTTCGCCGGTGATTTTTAGCAGACAGAATTGAGTCGGTATCGAAATCGCCTTTTCTCCAGCACAACGCAACTCAGCGTTTATTCGGCGCAATCCTGCTTGGTAATCTGCATCAGAGATGGTAATTAGCTGTGAGCATGTATCCCTTGTGTGCCGAGGACGACATTACCGCCGCGGCCATTGGGGAGGAACAGACGCTGAAATCCAGCTTTGGCGATTAATCTCACGATGTTTTTATAATCATTAAGGTGTAGATGTGATTGGGAGCGCTCACAGTGCCGGGGAGATCCAGATGATGATCGGAGGCACCAAGCCACAGTGCTGGCAGCAGATAGATCTGGCCGCTGAGTTGTTGTTCGACCCCTTGTGCGACTGCCGTCACAAGATAGGTGTCCGTCAGCAGTGGGGAGTGATGCCCATGTTGTTCCATCGATCCAAGCGGAAGGACGACAACTTTGTTTTTATCTGCTTCCTGAATATCACTAAGTTTGGACAATCTTACCCTCACCAAAATCAGTAATAGCAAGAGTTGTGGATTTTAATCAGAGTTCATAAAATCTCTCGACTCACACAAAATTCTCCCCAATTGTCGGAGGAATGCAGGGGTCTGATTTTGGGGATTTGTCTGACCAATCTGTTACCATCGATACCGCAGATGGCTCCAAGCAAAGTCTCTTCTCACTTTAGACACTTTAGTACACTGTCCAAACTTTAGGAATATCAACCCAGCAGTTGTTTCCATATTGCATGTGAATTTGTTCTCCTGAATGATCGTGTGATTTTTTTGAAAAATACTAAACGGATAAACAATCCAAGGCATCTGCCAGACATTGTATCCCCGCGTTGATTGTTTGGAGGCTAACCGCGTATGCAAACCGCAAGTGATCGGAGCACTGAAACTTGCTCCCCGGCGCCGTTACGACATTTGCATCCCTGAGCAGGTAGTGTGCGAGATCTTCGTCTGTGTTGAGCGCCCGCTCCTCCGGTGTTCGGCGACCAAGATAGGCGTGCATATCCGGGAAAAAGTAAAACGCGCCAGATGGAGACTCCCAAACCGCATCCTTCACCAACTCGCCAAAGCGTCTCAGTAACACATCCCGCCGGACGCAAAGTTCATCACGAATCTCGTGTCGCAAACGCAGATCTGTATCCTTCCGTAAAAAGTGTGCATATCCTTTCTGCGTCGGCAAGTTGACGCACGAGGAGGCATTTCCTTCAACATTTGCTATCGTTTGCATCACCGCCTCCGGTCCCGCGATAAACCCTAAGCGGAGTCCTGTCCCTGAAACCTCTTTGGACATACCACCAACAAGGAGGGCTTGATCGGGAAGGCTTGATGCAATACCTACGTGTTCAACCCCATCATAGACTATAGTACGGTAGACCTCATCAGATAAGACGCAGATCTGTTCATGCCGGCGGATGATACTTGCCAATTCCTCTAATAGCGCAGGTGGATAGACGGTCCCTGTCGGATTATTGGGGGAATTCAGTACAATCAACGCAATAGTATCGCCCTGGTTCAGGAGATCTGCCAGTTGATTTGGATCAGGGAGGAAACATGTATCGGTCTGCAGAACAATCGGTGGTTTTCCCGTCAGCAGGATGGGAAGATTTTCATAAGATTCGTAGATTGGGGCAAACGTGACAAGCCGATTCCGCCGAGAGCCTGGATTCAGCATCGCCACGCAGGCTTTGAAGACGGCATCTTTGGGGCCGGGACAAACGACAATCTGGGATGGGGAATAGTTCAACCCGAAAAGATGAAAATCTGCGTGAATGGCTTCCAGCAACTCCGGGTCGCCGGCTGTGGGGGAGTAGTGCGTGGCATCATTCATTACGGCTTCGGCAATCGCGGTTTTCAGAAGGTAGGGCACCGGAATCTCCGGGTTCATTTCACCGATGCCGAAATCGTAGATCTGTTTCCCTTCCTGTCTTGATTTTTCTGCAATTGACTTGATTTCCAGTGTCGGTGATGGCTTTACCTGTTGCGCCCAGGTCGAGAGAGTTAGGCCCATTTTGTAAAAAATCCTGCTGGTTAGGTGATACCAATTCTTGATCAATCCGCTACTAAAACCTTGCGAAGGTTTCAAATCTTCGCAAGATTCTACACCTTCGGTCAAGCAAAATAATAGCATGAACTGAACAACGGCGTCAATCCCAAATTTACCGGTATAGAAATTTGCAATTCCCGATCTTCGATCGGGGTGCACGATGTTCTAAGCACCAAAGGTGCAACAACACCGGGACAAGCAAATGGACTAGGGGAAGAATGAAATGATGTCAAATTGATGATGAGACAGGAAAATTGGTCGTCACTTACCCTGTGTAAATCATAAAAAAAAAGAAACAGATCAGCAACATGCACGTAATATTTTTAGACTATACTTTCACATCTGAGGTTCGCCCATTTTCAGTGGGAAAAATGACAATTGTTAGACTTGGTACGCAAAACGTAATATGAAACGTCTGCGAGAAAGTCACGATAAAATTTGGATTCAGGAGTTAGTAAAAATGAAATCATTCAGAAACAGAAGCACAGGAAAACAGAGATTGCCCGCAAATTGGGGCAAACATGTTGCGAATACATGGATGCTCCTTCTGCCAATACTCATCATCGCCTGTGGCAGCTCGCTTGGGAAGATCCAAATGGAAAATGTTGATGCCGTTATCACAAAATCTGAAACTATCATTGAACAGGCGCGCCTTGGCAACGCTCAAGCCCTTGTCCCGCAAACGTTGCAGGGGGCAGAAAGCGCTCTTGAAAGTGCAAAGGAGGCAGTGAAAACGAAGGACGAAATGGAGGCGATCCGTCTGGCTTATGATGCACTGACTCAGGCACGAATTGCGGAGCAAGAGGCGATGTACAAATCGCAAGAGGAAGGGCTGAATGCCATCATTCAACGAAAGAAAGCGGAAATCTCTGGGCTTCAAGCAAACCTGAGAACAGTGGATGCAGAACTCGGAAAGACTCGAACTGAGATGCAGCAACTGGATATGCAGAAGAGTCAGTTGCAAGCCGAGATGGATGGGAAAATTCGGGAAGTTGAACATGAGCACCAGAAGGCATTACACGATTATAGTACAACGAAAACCGAACTTGAACAACTTCAGTCAAAGTTGGATACCACCAAAACACAACTCCTCCAGGCGCAAAATAAGGCCGAGGCGCACGAGCGTCAGATTTACCAATTGCGTCGTGAGCTTGCGCTTGCGCAATCGATGGTAAAAGAGGCTCGGAAAGAAGCGGAGGAAGCGCAGACGAAGGCAACTGCGCAGGCACAGAGCTACTCAAAGCAGATTGAACAACTGGACCAATCCAACGTGCTTAAACGAAGGAAAGATATGCTGGCTCGGAAAAGACGGGAAGCACAGGCTTATGTCCAGCGTCAGAAGGCACGAGAACCTGCTCGAACCGGAAGCACCTCACTAACCGACGAACAGATTGCAAAGGGCAAAGCGGTAATCAACGATTGGGCGCTCGCATGGGCGGCAAGAGATATAAACCAACATTTGAGTGAGTATACCCAGGATGCAACCGTAGAGCAGATTGTTATTCGCTCAAGTAGCGAGGAGTGCACCTATCTGAACCGCATACAGCTAATTGATGCCCTCAAAAGGATGGTAGATGCACAGTGGAAAGAAACAGATTCCGAGTTTAATGCCGATCGGGAGAGTGTTATTGGCACATATCGGTTCAATCGTCTTTCACAAGATGCGACGGGTGGAGAGCTCCCTGTCTTGTACGATGTATGGACACGGGAAGTCTGGGTCGGTCAAGTTGGCAATCAGTGGAAGATCCTTCGTGAAGTCTGGCGCATCTACGAAGATGTTCCCAAGTATGCAACTATTTTCAACTAGGTTCTGTTGACATTTCAACGGAGCCATAGTAAGAGTGGAGACAAAGCTGAGAAATCCAAAATAACGGATAGCTAACTTCTCGAACCGAGAGAAGATGCGGCGATACCATTTTATCTTGTTAATGAAACATTCAACCAGATGTCTCTCTTTGTACAGATGTTTGTCGTAATCTCTTTAATCCACACGATGACTTTTGGGCGGTATCACCGCAATCGCTCCATTCGCCTCAATAACAGCGATAAAATTGTCGGAGTCATATCCCTTGTCTCCAATCACATACTCGCTTTTATATCCAAGTATCAACCCTTCTGCTTCTGCTATGTCGTTTCTTTGACCGGGTGTCAGATGTATTCTTAGGGGATTACCCAGGCCGTCAACTGTGATGTGAATTTTTGTACTGAATCCCCCGCGAGAGCAGCCTAACGCTTGGTTTTCAGTGCCACCCTTTTTTTTCGGCACCCGCCGCACACGGGTGTGCTCGAATGATTGTACTGTCCACAATAAGCGACTCGATATCGGGGTCGGCGGCGAAGTGGGGGTGCATCTGTGTGAAGATACCTTTGTCGCACCACCGTGCAAAACGCTTATAGAGGGTGTTCGATTTACCATAGGTGTCTGGCAGAATCCGCCATTGAGCACCGCTACGGGTCGCCCAGAGAACCGCTTCGATAAAGCGGCGTATTGTCGCTTCGTTGCCAACATAGATATTGGGACAAGTTAGAAGAAACGAGTATATCTTTTTCCATTGGTTATCGGGTAAGGTTATTGGCATCATTCTTCTATTATGCCACAACCTTATACTCAAATGTCAACAGAACCTAATATCATTTCGATTTGAAATAACGCATTACTGTCTACCGTATGCGACCTCATGTCATCTTGAGGGAGTCTAAGCGACCGAAGCATCTCTATCTTGAGATGCTTCGCAAAGCGCTCAGCATGACAGTATAAATCTAATAGAGCAAAGCGAAGGCTCTCTCCGACAGAGACTCTTCGCTTCGCTCAGAGTGACATCTTACGTACTTAGGAGGATAGATCGATGCGTACATTCGGTTCCACAAAACAAATGATTCAATCGGGCAAAACGGAATTTATACGCCTGTATCACAATCCGAACACCCGCTTTGCCATGATCGGCATTATCGGCGCGTTCATTATCATCTTGGGCATGATCCTCGGGCTGAAGGTCTTTGAGAAGGAGGATTCGATTGAGATGCTCGTCCAACGGTGGAAGGAAGCTATCGAATCGAAAAAGCCGGCGTTGTATCAGGGGCTGTGGGATTCGACCGCACAAAGCAAAAATTGGAATCAGTACAAGCGGGCGTTGAAACTCTTTAGCAAGGAAAAGGTCGAAGCGGATATAAGCGGCCTCGTCCCCCGAAAAGATTTCAGGAATGAGAATCGCCAGCGGATTGAACGCATCCCCGTAACGCTCTATCAGGACGGTGAGGTACTCGTCACGCTCTACCGCGATTTGATCGTTGAGAAGAAGGGAATGTGGCAGCGTTGGAAGCTAATAAACGACAAAATTCGCAATGAGCTTGAATACCCTGAGGCCACCGAGGAACCGCTCGTTCAAGAAACGCCTGTTCGCTCCGCCGACCTGATAGCTTCAAGTACCCCATTTCAGCGCGTCAATGATCCAGCAGTACCCAGAACCGTTACGCCAGATATATCTTCGCCAATTGCTGGTGGAGCGCCTCTTGATATAAAACTCAAGTTGAACCAGATTTTGGGGGAATGGCAGGAGGCGTGGCAGGGAAAAAATCTCAAGAGATATATGTCGAAATATGCAGAGGAGGCGGAGATTACGCGGGTCACTGTTAGCGGTGGCAAGGAGTATCCGACCCGATTGAACAAAGGACAGTTGCGAGAGAAGATGAAAATCCTCAATAGAAGGTATAGCAAAATCGAGGTGTACGTCTCCAATTTGCAGATCAACGGGGATAATGCGGTGGCGGATGTCGGTTTTCTGCAGGAGTTCATCAGCGCCCTTGCAGCCGGCAGTCAACCAGCTTATTCAGATTACGGTACGAAGAAGCTGACTTTCATGGTCGACCCTGCTGACGGTCTCTGGAAGATTTACTCGGAAAGCTGGAAGCTTTATAAGGACGTTCCCAAGTATCCGAAGCTCTAATTGCTCCGGATGGAATTGATATGAACTGTCTACGAAAATCCCCTAACGCCTCAATGGGTGTTAGGGGATTTTTTTTAGAATTTTGAGATTAATCTTTTATCTAAGCTGTGATACAATTTTTTGCTTACGGTTAAAACGGGTCAAATGTGAGAGGTTGAATGCCTCGTTAGATCAGCCCCTAAGGCATGGTATCAAATAACTTGGACATCTTGTCACTCTGAGGTGCCGCGAGGGGTCTGGCGTCACTGAGATTCTTCGTAAAGCCTCTATTAGACATGTGTTGGTAGAAAATGCCGCCAAGTTGCTTTGAATCCCGATCCATCAGGGCTTGTCCGGCGTATTGATGGAACAAGCGAGCAGTGCTCGTCCGAGAATCGGACACGTTCTACCTGGGCAATTGTAGAATCAGTTCGCCAATCCATAATACCAAACATTAACGTTTTGCAGCAGTCAATGCTGTAAGGAGGTTCTTTCAAAATGAGAAGTCAGTTTCATCTAAGAAATTCCCTACTGGCCGTTGTGCTCTTTCTGATCATTCTGAACACAAGTGTTCAGGCAGATCCGGAGGGCATCGTCGGGGCCCCCGTCCAATCCCACATTACGCCGGCGGTAAGGGATTTGCCGCGGCATAAGCTTAAAGGCGCCGCCGCTCCAGTTGACCTTCCACCCCAGCAGACATATGGCAAAATCAATTTGAATCGCTCTGAGGGTGGGTTAGATCCCTTGTTGCAAGTTCAGGCCAATGTGCAGCTTTCAGTCCATGGCAATGCGCAAAGGACGTTTGCACCACCTTATCTGCATTGAGAAAAACTAGCACAAGTCGTTATGGCTGGTATTTTGTAGTCATCAAGATGATCATAGATACTATCGGTGTCCCGATCATCTACGGTATAAATCCGTTCGTTCGGATTATTCGTGCTATATCCCATCCGAGCACCTCTCCTCCCGTCAATAGGTAGCAACTTGGGGCCATTATGTTGACCACGAACCGGCTTCACTACACTATAGTGGGTATTTGTAAATAAGTATTTGCTTTGTCAGGGAAAATGGGTTATACTTTCAAAAAATCGCCACAGGAATCCCCTGGCTTCAGCTATGGAGAGGAATACAGCATTTTCCGATTGTCTGAATTTGATTCGTTGGTTATAATCAATTTAATCCGTCGAACGGACAGCCAACGTTATATTTTAAACAGGAGGTTTTTTTCATCATGGGAGACTATGTTCACCCTGAAGTGTTAGTGACTACCGACTGGGTTGCGCAGCACGGCAGCGACGCGGGTATTGGCTTGTTGGAAGTGGATGTGGATACGACAGCTTACGACGAAGGACACATTGAAGGGTCTATTGGACTCAACTGGCAGACCCAACTTTGCGACCAGGTGCGGCGCGACATTTTAACGAAGGATCAGTTCGACCAGTTGTGCAGCGAGTCTGGCATCAGCAATGACACCACCATTATCTTCTATGGCGACAATAACAACTGGTTCGCCACGTACGCCCTCTGGCAATTCCGTTACTATGGGCATGACGAGAGCAAGCTGAAGGTGATGGATGGTGGACGCCAGAAATGGATTGATGAAGGCCGTGAGTTAGTAACGGACGTGCCTTCATATCCTGCCACGAACTACAAAGCGAAATTCCCTGACGACAATGTGCGGGCGACGAAAGACCACATTCTGCCAACGCTCAATCTGGGGGTCATCAACCTTGTGGACGTGCGCTCTCCGGCGGAGTTCACCGGTGAGATCATTGCACCTCCGGGATTGCCCGAAACCGCGCAGCGCCCCGGACGCATCCCCGGCGCAGCAAACATTCCGTGGGCGACAGCGGTCGCTGAAAACGGCACCTTCAAGTCTTACGATGAACTCAAGGAGATCTACGAAGGGGCGGGTGTCGATCCGGACAACGAGACGATTGCCTACTGCCGCATTGGGGAGCGTTCTTCGCATACGTGGTTTGCCTTGAAGTATCTGTTAGGCTATGAAAAAGTGCGCAATTACGATGGTAGCTGGACAGAGTGGGGGAACCTCGTCGGTGCGCCTATCGCCAAAGGTTAATCGATCGTGAGTTGGTGAGCTCCCGTTTATTTGCCATTTTTGAACTCACCAACTCACGCTTCATCTGAGGTTGGAGTTTGCGATGCCCAAATTTGTTTCCGCCCATATTATCGCCTGCATGACACGGCAGCAAGTGGAAAGATTGGCCAAGCAGTTTATGGAGGAGGAAAGCGACGGGGTCAAGAGCTTGCGGGTGCAATGTGACACGATGCTTGGTCGGATGGTCTGTGAGTGGGAAGCTCCGGATCGAAATACACTCGTCGAGTGGCTGAAAAAGCGTCATGTGCATTTTCGCGGTGGTGGGGAGTGGGTGATGCACGTGCAGATTGAGGCCGTGGAGGGGGATGTTGTCCGGCTGTGATACCGGCTCATCGATTAACAGGACACAAAACAATGAGATAAATCTGCAGTTCGGAGATCCGGGACTGTTCCCACTTATGGAGGGCGGATACATAGTGTCAATGGTTAGGGAGAGTGAGTCCTACTTCTTTTTAGGGCTGCGCTTTCAAACAGGTGATTGACCACTCAAACATACAAGCAACCTTTGAAATGAGCGCATCATCGATTTATACTGTCCAGATCCAGCGAAATGGATCGATTGGAAAATCCGAAAGGTGACCTGAAAATGACAGAATGTTACTTTTGCCGAGGTGCAATCCGTCCTCAAAAGATTGATCGCGTTCATCGCTAGGGTAGTCAGATTCTTTTTTTGAAAGAGCTCCCAGCGGAAGTGTGCGAAAACTGCGGTGAAATCTATTTTGGTCCCGAAGCCTTAAATCTCATGGACGACACAGTGAAAGAAAAAATGCCTGTTATTGAAACCATCCAAATCCCTGTTGTTTCCTTCGCGTCCTCGTAGAATCAGCGAACCAGCGAATTGTCTTACGTTTCACGCATCACGCAAAGGAACTTCACCGTGCATTACCTAACACGCCAGATTGCTTTTGAAGCCTCACACCATTATCGTATTCTTGAACTCAGCGGTGAGGAGAATTACGCACTTTTTGGATCTCCTGCAAATCCAAACGGTCATGGGCATAACTATGTCCTTGAGGCAACGGTCAAAGGAAAAGTGAACCCCGAGAATGAGATGGTTATCAATATCACAGATCTGGACAAGGTTCTCAAAGAACAGGTTGTTGCCTACTATGATCACAAGCATATCAACATACAGCACCCTACCTTTGTCAATAACCCACATTTGCAACCCACGAGCGAGAACTTAGTGATTCAGATCTGGTACGCGATCGAGCCGCATCTGAAGGTTGAACGAAGTGAAATCCTCGATCGAAGATCGGGGAGGACAATCCTGCACTGTATCAGGCTGTATGAAGATTCAACCCTGTTTGCTGACTATTATGGAGAACGGCAAATGGTCTATCTCACGAAAGTGTACGAATTCAGCGCATCACATCGGTTGCACAGCCCACAACTCAGCAATGAGGAAAACCAGGAGATCTTCGGCAAGTGTAACAATTTTTACGGTCACGGACACAACTATATACTTGAGGTGACCATTAAGGGTGAGGTTGATCCAAGAACCGGGATGATTGCTGATCTGAACTTTCTCGATGAAACGATTCAGAAGCAGGTCTATGGGCGATTCGATCACAAGCATCTTAACCTTGATACCCCTGAGTTTGAGCACCTCAACCCGACTTCTGAGAATTTTGTCCGGGTGCTCTGGGATGTTATTGAACCGAGCCTCAAACCCATCAAGTTGCATCGCCTTCGATTGAAGGAGACGTCTAAGAACTATTTTGATTACTACGGAGACGCAGTTTAGCCGATGAAGATTTATACTGCCGAATCACTAGAGGATGAAACAATTACCGCCGATCCAAAACTTGAATACATCTACGCTCAAATGCTGGAAAGTATCGGCGAGGATCCGACGCGGCAAGGCCTACTTAAAACGCCTCATCGTGCGGCGAAAGCCCTTCACTTCTTGACGCAAGGCTACCACCAAAATGTCGAGGCAATTTTGAACGGTGCAATCTTTGACGAGGAATACGATGAGATGGTCATCGTTAAGGATATCGAGTTTTATAGCCTCTGTGAGCATCATATTTTACCATTTTTTGGCAAGTGTCATGTTGGGTATATCCCCCACGAAAAAATCATTGGACTCAGTAAAATCCCGCGGATTGTAGATATGTTTTCTCGCCGACTGCAAATTCAAGAAAAGCTGACCCGACAGATTGCGGAAGCGCTGCAAGAAGGACTAAATCCGCTTGGTGTCGCTGTAGTCATGGAAGCGCGGCACATGTGCATGATGGTTCGTGGTATACAAAAGCAGCACTCGAAAGCGACGACCAACGTGATGCTCGGCGCGTTTCGAGACAAAAGTTCAACTCGCGCGGAGTTCATGAGATGTATTCAGATCTCATAGGTAGAGCCGCCCCGTTGCGGGGGATTTCGCTATGCTCAACTTGAAGGGAATGGAAACGCTGAAGGACAAAGTTGCAATTATTACAGGGGCATCACGCGGCGTTGGTCGAGCAACAACTCTAGCTTTTGCGCAGGCAGGTGCGAAGGTTGTCCTCGCATCACGCACACGGAAAGAGCTCGAAACGGTTGCAAATCTCATACGCACGAACAGTGGGGAAGCCCTCGTTGTGCCGACAGATGTGACACAGGAAGACGCGGTGGAAGCCCTGATTGAGCAAACTCTGGAGGCATATCAGCAAATCGATATTCTTGTGAACAACGCGGGAATCGGAATCTTCGAGATGGTAATCGATTCTGATTCGGAGACGTGGGATCAAGTAATTGACTCAAACCTCAAAAGCGTCTATCTTTGCTCAAGGTATGCACTGCGCTCCATGCTTACGCGTCAATCCGGTCAAATTATCAATGTGCTGTCGATTGCCGCGAAAATTCCGTTCAAAGCATCGAGCGCGTACTGTGCGGCAAAGGCGGGCGCCCTGGCATTTACGAAGGTTTTGTCGGAGGAGGTCAGGGATAAGAATATTCGGGTTACGGCTGTTTCCCCCGGATCGATCAAAACTTCATTCTGGGATGACATTGAGCAACACCCAGGTTTTGAACTGATGTTGAAACCAGAGCATGTTGCGGAAACGATCCTCTTCGCTACGACTCAGCCGGTTGGCATGGTCACTGAAGAAATCGTCGTCACCCCGCCACTCGGAATTTTGTAGTGGACAGTGCCCCCCGATCTTTGATCGGGGTTAAACCATCACGTGCCACGTCTGATAAAACTGCCAAACTTATTGCGGATGCATACCCTGCGAATGCTACGCATATCGGCGTCGGAGATAGTGATATAGAAGGTGTCCATTTCAACCGTCTCCCCCGGTTTGGGAATTGTGCCTGCCTGCTCAAGGATGTAACCCGCAATTGTTTCGTAATCGCCTGACGGAATTTGCAAGCCGAACTGATCGTTTAATATATCAATTTCCGTGCGTCCCTCGCATTCGAGGATTCTTGGGCTGATGACGCGGATAAGATGGACTTCATCGCGTTCATCCGAGACCTCACCGACAATCTCTTCGACCAGATCTTCAACGGTGACAAGTCCGACAATACCACCATACTCATCGACGACAAACACCATTGTGTGGTGACTTTGTTGAATCTCTTTCAGAAGAACATTGATGTTCTTTGACTCAGGGACGAACTGGATGTCCGTGCGGATAAATGTCTGGATGGTTTGCGTGTTCCCGTTTGCATAGATGACATCCAACACATTAACGATTCCGATGATATTATAGATCTGTTCATCGTAAATCGGTATACGAGAAAAACCGGATTCCGACGTAACCCTGTAGAACGTTTCAATATCCGTCTCCTTCTCTACAGCAACAATATCAACGAGAGGCGCCATCACTTGTTCAACAGTGCGGGTTTGCAGGTCGAGGACGCTATGAATCATTTGGCGCTGATCTCTCAGGATTTCGCCGGACTGTTCTCCCATTGTCGCCAACAGACGTAATTCATCGCGCCGGGCATCTGGCGAAGTAGATTCAGTGTTTTTGCCGACAATCTTTACGAGAAAATCTGTCAAGTATGTCACAACATTTACGATAACGCCTAAGATGATTTCAGAGATTCGTAGCGGATAGGCATAGCGTAAGGTAAGGGCGTTCGCTTTGGCACGGAAGATGGTTTTGGGTAGAAGCTCACCAAAGATTAGTACGAGCACTGTTGTGACGCTTGTTGCAACCTGTGTTCGTGTTGCCTCTGATGCATCTAACAGCACGATCACAAGCAATAGCACAAGTTGTGCGACAATGACGTTCGCCAGATTGGTTCCGACAAGCGTCATTCCAAGCATCTTTTCAGGTCTTTTGAGGAGATCTCTGATAATTTTCGCCCTTTTATTGTCTTCTTCAGCAAGCCGATTCATCTTGATCTTATCAACGGAGACTAATGCCGTTTCAGATCCGGAGTAGAAAGCAGATAATATTAGGAAAACAACTAGGCCGAGCGTGAGGAAGGCAATCCAAATGAGACTGGCCACTGTGAGTGAGACGAGGGAATCCAGTGGGGAAGTCGCACCCATTAGAAAACAGCAAAAAATCAATAATATGAGGAATTTCAGACGGGGTACTCTCATTTTTATTGTCCTAACGTGACGCTATCTGTGCTTTGAGGAAGAGTCATAATCACGGCGCCAATAAGATTTCCCTCCATTGCAGCAACCTCAAATCGGAGGCCGTGCTCGTCGATCTGATATTCGCCGACCAATGGGATACGCCCAAAAAGCCCAAAGACATAACCGCCGATCGTATCTGCAATTCCCTCATCAATTTTCAGGTTAAACTGCTGATTTATCTGTCGCACGCTGACTCGTCCGAAGACCTCAATCACAAAGGAATTATCAGGGTGCGGAATGATCTCAGGATAAGCCAATGATGTATCATGTTCGTCGATGATGTCCCCGACGACTTCTTCGATAATATCTTCAATGGTGACGAGTCCGGAAATACCACCATACTCATCTAAAAGAATTGTCATTTCTGTTTTCTCATAGGTGAACTCCGATAGGAGATCGGCAATTTTTTTGGTTTCGAGAACAAAGAAAGGCGGACGTATAAGATTCGGTTCAGATTGTGTCTGTCTGAAAGCGTGACGTTTGATGAGAAAATCCTCAACTGTCACGTTTCTAATGTCTGTGTCTCGCCATAGGGGAATATCTTTGACGTGGAAAACGCCACAGATATTGTCGATCTGTTTCCGGTAGAGCGGGATACGGGAGAGACCAGCTTCCCTTGCTTTATCTAATACTTCCTGGATTATGGTAGAGGACTCCATCGCGACCATTTCGGTTCGCGGCACCATAATCTCTTTGGCTTCAATCTCACGGAGTTCGAGGATGTTGCCTAAGATTTCACGCTCATCGGCTTGCAACGTTCCTTCCTCATGCGTATTGACAATTGCCTTGAAATCTTCTGCGGTGATACGGTCTTCTCTGGGAATATGACTTCCGCCAAATAGTGGTATTAAAAGATTGGTGATACCCCGTAGAACGGTGCGTAAAGGGGAAATTAGCACGGAAAAGTTCCAAAGTGGACGTGCTGTGATTCTGGAAAACCCTTCTGCGTATTTAATCGCATACGTTTTGGGAGTAATTTCCCCAACAATCAACAGCAGTAATGTAATGAGGACGGTTGCGGTAACAATGGCGGGCACCGAAGGTCCTTGACCGAACAAATTGTAAATAAGGGAGGCGAAGATTGTCGCAAAGCCGGTGTTAATGAAGGTGTTTCCAAGCAGGATGGTGATGAACAATCGGCGAGGATTGTCTACGAAATTGACGATCGCAGCGGCGCTTTTTCTCTTTTCGTTGCGGAGACGTTCAATCTGCACCTTGTTCAGGGCACACAGAGCCGTCTCAGAACCAGAGAAAAAACCAGATAAAAATAGGAGCAGCCCCAATCCAATTAAATGGGGCAAAAGCTGGTCAACTTCCATTTTGGCTTGACGCTTGAGGAGACCTTGAAATGTAATAAAGTTGAGTTAGGGCTGGGTTCTGTTGTTAGATTGTGAAGCCCACCATCACACAACACCACCCAGGAGAGTTAGCTAAAATTGTAGCACATAAATAGACAAACAGCAACAGAAAATCAAATATAATAGAGGTAGATGATGACGAAACTGGAACAGATGCAACGGATTGAATCGTGTGGCGTTGTCGCCATCATCCGTGCGAATAGTTCCGCTGAACTGATTGAAGTCGCCGCAGCAATCAAAGAAGGGGGAGTCGATCTGATTGAAGTAACGATGACCACCCCAAATGCATTAAACGTTATCAGTGATGTTGCTGCGCAGTATAGCAACCAGGTGCTTGTAGGGGTTGGATCTGTCCTTGATGCAGAGACAGCGCGGGCAGCCATGCTCGCAGGTGCAGAGTTTGTTGTCAGTCCCGTGACAAAACCTGATGTTATTGAGATCTGCAACCGATACAGTAAAGTCGTGATGCCGGGCGCATTTACGCCAACCGAGATTTTGAGTGCTTGGGAAGCCGGAGCGGACTATGTAAAGGTCTTCCCGTCAAGCGGTGTAGGGCCAAGCTACATCAAAGATGTGAAAGCACCAATGCCGCATATTCCACTGATTCCAACCGGTGGCGTCAATGTAAATAATGCCGGGGAATTCATCAAGGCGGGCTCAGCAGCACTTGGTGTTGGCAGCACACTCGTCAATAATAAGGTGATTGCCGAAGGCCGATTCAATCTCCTGACGGAGACAGCGAGAAAATTGGTGGAAGCTGTGCGGGGCGCCAAGGAAAACCAATGAGTTCAAAGGTACATCAGTTCATCGAACTTCCCGATTCTTGGATCGGGATTTCGCTTCGCTCAACCTGCACTAATGAACTCTTGAATTTACCACGCTTCAATCATCACGTTCCGCGCTCGAAATTGACAGTTGACAGTTTACGTGTTTTGTGCTAATCTCTCAGGCGGCAATACTCAGCACCATAATTAAGGATGATGCAGATGCAAATAAACGGACTCGTTTTAGGAAAATATCGTATTGAGAAACTGATTAACAACGGCAGTTTTGCCTCTGTTTTTCGGGCGAAAGAGGAGCTTACCAACCGTACAGTTGCCATCAAAACGCTGCCCAAATCCATCTACCCCGCAGGGCGGATGCGTTACCTGCTTACCGAACTGAGTGCGATGGGGAGGAATTGGGGGCATCCGAACATCGTTTCCATCCATACCGTTGAACCCGGCGATGGCGAATACGTTGCGTATATTGTCATGGAGTACATTGATGGTCCCAGCTTGCGACGGTTGATGACAATGAAGCCTCCTGTTCCTCATTTGGCGATCAATATTGCCTTAGATATTTGCCGGGGGCTGATTGCGGCTCATGAACATAACATTATCCACCGAGACATCAAGCCGCAAAATATTTTGCTGACTTCTGACCAAACAGCGAAGATCGCTGACTTCGGGGTAGCACGTATCCTTGAGGCAACCGGCGACTATGCTGGAACAATTACCGGGACACGGAAGTACATGGCGCCTGAGCAGTATGAAGGAAGTTACGATTATCGGGCGGACCTCTATTCAGCGGGGCTGATTCTCTATGAAATGCTCATGGGGAGATTTCCATTTCGAGGGAAAACGCATGATGAGGTCCAGATGAGGAAGCGATGCGAAGAGCTCGTGCTCGTATTCAACAGCGAACTCTTCGACGGTTTATGCGAACTTTTACAAAAGGCGTTGCATCGAGATGTGGAAGCGCGGTATCAAACGGCTACGGAGATGTATGATGACTTAGATCATATTCGTAAAAAACGGTATACAGACACCGTATGGAAAACAATGACCGGTTACTCGAACCCGGCCCTACAGCGTGCAACGTTATCTGAATATAGAGAGAATTTACGGCTCTCCACCGAAGTTGCGGAGAAAATCGAATTGGAAACACGCCACAAGCAGGAGGCGGAAGCAGAGCAACGGGAGCAGCATAAACTGAAAAAGCACGTCAATGTGCACTATGATCAGGCAATTCAATATGTCCGCTCAACTCAGCCGCAGACGGCATTGCAGGAGATGCAACAAGCGCACCGTCTCTACTTGAGTGATGTCCAAGCAACGAAGAAAGCGGATTGGATATTCCGGAATTTATCCGATTTGATTGTTCCCCCCAAATCTCCCTCTACAGCAAAAGATCTGATCGATTTAATCGATCAATTGCCGGTTGACGAAATGTCGGCGCTCAAAGCATGGTTTTATGATCAATTTTTCCTCAGTGAACCGAGCGAACCTTCTTCTATCTTGGACTCGGATGTGGATGACACAGACAGTCATACCAGTTCCGGTTTGACGCCTCAAACCCTCAATCCGGAAGAGCCTGTTCCGGAATTCGTTTTGCAGAAACTTCATGAGGTGGTTCAAAATCCCCATGAGATGATTGCCGCCCAGATCCGTCAATCAGCTGAAGAATGTGCACAAGGCGGAAAAAGTAGACGAGCCCGTGCGGAGTACAAAAAGCTTGGGGAATTTTATAGGAAATCCGCTGCGAACTTTATTGAATCGGGGGATTGGGGGTTGATTGCAGATTGTCATGCGCGAGCACGGCTTGCCTACACAGCGGCTTGTCGTTCCGGTCGTGCGCGGCAGAGCGCACGGGAGGCGGGCAACTACTATGTGATGCTGGCAGACCTCCTTGAAAGACAACAGGATTGGGCGGAAGCCGGCAGGTTGTACGCACTTGCGGCAGAACATTACGCCCACGCCGGCCTGTCGGAGGAACCTGATGAAAGTCGGTTGCGTGCAACGATCTGCTATTTCAATGTCGCCGAAAATGCGCGTGCCGCAGGGAATCTCAATCTGGCTTACGATTATTGTGATAAAACGTTGATGATCTCGGAAGAGATGCAAAGAGCTTCCAATGCTGTGACGGGTGCACGAAAACTGATTCAGGAAATTGAAGGGCTTTTTACTGCAAGCTAGCAAGATCGGTCTCTTCGACGTTCCTTACAAATCGTTGAGAGTTGGGGTGGGGAATGAAAGGAGTCGATAACATGGCTTATTCATGGATGAATCCGGTGACAATGGTTTAGTCGAAGGAAGTTCTGATTTTTATATCTTGGCAGGGATTTCAATTGAAGATCGGTATTGGAAAAAATATTTCTGGAAGATACAAGCATAGAAAAAGGGCTTCAGGAAAAATCCCGAAGCTCCATAGTCATGTCGTTATTAGCGCGCCCTATTCCGCCCTATATGAACGGATCAGCCGTGCATTGATAATATATCATGTGTCAAGGAAATTTATCGAAAAATGAGAGCAAAGCAAATTAAATCAACCTTACGAAGCGGAGAAATTTTAGTTGGCACCTTCGTGATGGAATTTGCGGCTCCGTCAATTGCGACCATCTTATCAAGCGCAGGTGCGGATTTCATCATTGTGGACATGGAACACACCACCTTTACGATGGAAACGGTCGGGCATATCGTCAGAGCAGCGAGGGGATCAGATCTCCCCAGTATTGTCCGTGTGCCAGAAATCGAGCGGCATTTTATCTCCAGAGCCCTTGACGCGGGCGCTTCCGGGGTGATGCTCCCGCGCATCGAATTCCGCGAAGATGTCGAAAAGGCCCTCAAGTGGGCGAAATACGCGCCAGAGGGCGACAGAGGAGTTGCATTCGGCATTGGGCACACCGATTACGGCGACTTTCGGAAGTTGGATGGCGTGAAATACACCCATCAGGCGAATGAAGAAATCTTCGTCGTCGGACAGATCGAAACCGCGAAATCTGTGGAAAATATCGACGAAATCCTTTCCAGCGGTGGACTAGACGCGATTTTCATCGGTCCCTATGACCTATCGACGTCGCTCGGTGTCTCAGGACAACTTGACCACCCGTTGGTTGTCGATGGCATCGAAAAGGTCATTTCCAAAGCGAAGGAACACCAGATTATCCTCGGAAGCTACGTCAACGATTTTGAGAGCGGAAAACAGTGGTTGGAGGCGGGCGTCCAGTTGATTGCCTGTGGGAACGACGCCTTTCTGATTACCTGTCGGTTTGCAGAGGAAAATCAGAAGTTTAAGGATTACGTATCACGGTGAACCGATGAGCGAACAAACGTATGATATTTTAGCAATCGGACGCAGTTCGATTGATTTGTATTCCAACGACATCGGCGCGCCGTTTCCCGAAATTACCAGCTTTGAGGCGTTTGTCGGCGGCTGTCCGACGAACATCAGCGTCGGCGTGCGAAGGCTTGGACTCCAATCCGCTGTCCTCACCGCGCTGGGCGAAGATCCGGTAGGCGATTTCATCCTCAAATTCTTAAACGATGAGGGCGTCGAAACAAGATTTGTCCCTCGCAAGCCCGGGCACCGAACCAGCGCTGTTGTGCTTGGGATCGAGCCTCCCGATCGATTTCCGCTGGTCTACTATCGTGACAACTGCGCCGACATCGAACTCACGATTGACGATGTCCTCGCCGCACCGGTCGCCGATAGCAAAGCACTGCTTATCTCCGGGACCGGACTCAGCAAAGAGCCGAGTCGAAGCGCGAACCTCTTTGCTGCTGAGTACGCCCGATCGATTGGGACCACTGTGTTTCTCGACCTCGACTTTCGCGCAGACCAGTGGGATGACTCCCGCGCTTTCGGCGTCGTCGTCAGGTCTGTGTTGCGGTTGGTTGATATCGCACTCGGAACGGAGGAAGAAGTCAAAGCCGCAAGTCTCACCGATGTCTCACAACTTTCTATCGAACACTCCCAGATATCGAACCCAAATATCAAAGGCGATGTCGCGGCGGCAATCGAGACGATTCTGAGTGGTGGACCGGGGGCATTGGTGATGAAGCGCGGTATTGAAGGTGCTAATGTTTATCTGTCTAGTGGAGAGGTTATTAACGCAGCCCCATTTCCCGTTGAGGTCTACAACACCCTCGGCGCGGGGGATGCCTTCGCCAGCGGTTTTATTTACGGACACTTGAAGGAGTGGGGTTGGGAGAAATCAGCGCGTTTGGGCAATGCGACCGGCGCGATTATCGTCACCCGGCACGGTTGCGCGAACTTTATGCCGACGATGCGTAAGGTTGCGGATTTTGTTGAGAAACGGGGTGGATGGTAAGCAAGCGGCAGGGGCGCCCATCTGTAAAAGAACGCTACAATTTTTTTGAAAAAACTTTACATTTGATTTTTGTGGCATATTTAAAAAAACAGTGCGGAAATCGTTTGTACGTATGCCACAGATGGCGACCAACTTCCCAAAAAGGAAAACTTCATCATGAAAACAACCTTGACGTTACTTGTTCTTTTAACCCTGTTTTCACGAAACACCTTCGCCCAAGATTCCCCACAATGGCACCTACCCGAAGGTGTCAAAGCGCGCCTCGGCAAAGGCTGGATAAGAGAAATAACGTATTCCCCGGACGGAAATCGCTTGGCGGTCGCCAGCAATATAGGGATTTGGATATACGATGCGCGCAGCGGTGAAGAACTTGACCTCCTCACGGGGCATACGTCCTGGGTCAATAGTGTCGCGTTCAGCCCTGATGGTGGCACGCTGGCGAGTGGGAGTCGGGACAATACGGTGCGGCTATGGGATGCCGTCACGGGGCGGCACAAAGCCACACTCACGGGGCATATATACTCGGTCTTGAGTGTTGCGTTCAGTCCCGATGGCGGCACGCTGGCGAGTGGGAGTGGGGATAAAATGGTGCGGCTGTGGGATGCCGTCACGGGGCGGCACAAAGCCACACTCACGGGGCATACGGACTCGGTCAATAGCGTATCGTTCAGTCCCGATGGCGGCACGCTGGCGAGTGGGAGTGGGGATAAAATGGTGCGGCTGTGGGATGCCGTCACAGGGGGGCAAACCACACTCACGGGGCATACGGGGAGGGTCAATAGTGTCGCGTTCAGCCCCGATGGCGGCACGCTGGCGAGTGGGAGTGACGACCATACGGTGCGGCTATGGGATGCCGTCACGGGGGGGCAAACCACACTCACGGAGCATACGGGGAGGGTCAATAGTGTCGCGTTCAGCCCCGATGGCGGCACGCTAGCAAGTGGGAGTGACGACCATACGGTGCGGCTATGGGATGCCGTCACGGGGGGGCAAACCACACTCACGGGGCATACGGGGAGGGTCAATAGTGTCGCGTTCAGCCCCGATGGCGGCACGCTGGCAAGTGGGAGTGACGACCATACGGTGCGGCTATGGGATGCCGTCACAGGGGAGCAAACCACACTCACGGAGCATACGGGGAGGGTCAATAGTGTCGCATTCAGCCCCGATGGCGGCACGCTGGCAAGTGGGAGTGACGACCATATGGTGCGGCTATGGGATGCCGTCACGGGGCGGCACAAAAAAACACTCACGGGGCATACGGGGAGGGTCAATAGTGTCGCGTTCAGCCCCGATGGCGGCACGCTGGCAAGTGGGAGTGACGACCATATGGTGCGGCTATGGGATGCCGTCACGGGGCGGCACAAAAAAACACTCACGGGGCATACGTACTGGGTCTTGAGTGTCGCGTTCAGCCCCGATGGCGGCACGCTGGCGAGTGGGAGTCGGGACAATACGGTGCGGCTATGGGATGCCGTCACGGGGCGGCACAAAAAAACACTCACGGGGCATACGTCCTGGGTCAATAGTGTTGCGTTCAGCCCCGATGGCGGCACGCTGGCGAGTGGGAGTTCCGACACGGTGCGGCTATGGGATGCCGTCATGGGGGGGCACAAAGCCACGGAGCATACGAGGAGGGTCAATAGTGTCGCGTTCAGCCCCGATGGCGGCACGCTGGCGAGTGGGAGTTCCGACGGCACGGTGTGGCTGTGGGATGCCGTCACGGGGCGCAAAACCATACTCACGGGCACGGGGCGGCACAAAGTCAAACTCACGGGGCATACGAGGAGGGTCAATAGTGTCGCGTTCAGCCCCGATGGTGGCACGCTGGCGAGTGGGAGTTGGGACGAGACGGTGCGGCTATGGGATGCCGTCACGGGGGGGCACAAAGCCACACTCACGGGGCATACGTACTGGGTCTTGAGTGTCGCGTTCAGTCCCGATGGCGGCACGCTGGCGAGTGGGAGTTTCGACGGTACGGTGCTCCTGTGGGAGCTCACACCGTCTGCCACCACGAACGCCGTTGTGAGTATCTCTCCCGCCTCGGTACAATCTCCGGCTATCGGAGAACCACTCACACTTGCCCTGAATATCGCAGATGGGGAAACCGTGGCAGGGTATCAGGCAACCGTGGGGTTCGATAAGACAGCACTCCGCTATGTGGAGAGCGCCAACGGTGATTATCTGCCTGATGGCGCGTTTGCGGTGCCCGCGGTTGTCTCAGGGACCGCGGTTGTCTCAGGGAATAGAGTAACGCTCGCGGCAACATCTCTCGCCGGAGAAAGCAACGGGGATGGCACGCTTGCCACCCTCACCTTTGAGGTTGTCGCCGTCAAGGCATCCACCTTGATCTTATCCGAAGTCATCCTCTCTGACAGCACTGGTGAAGCTTCGTGGCCTCGCGTTAAAAGCGGGCGGGTGGTCGAACCGCCACAGGTTGTTGGGGATGTCAATGGGGATGGGGTTGTGAACATTTTGGATTTGGCGCTCGTTGGCTCAAGTTTCGGGCAGACGGGGCAGAATGATGCGGATGTCAACGGGGATGGCGTTGTCAATATCGTTGACCTTGTCCTCGTTGCCAGCGCCTTCGATGCGGGGGCAGCCGCGCCTTCCGCACATCCACAGACACCGGCGATGCTCACCGCAGCAGACGTGCACCAGTGGCTCACCCAAGCGCAGCAAATGGCGCTGACAGATTCTGACTATCAGCGTGGCATTGCCGTGCTGGAACAACTCCTCGCGGCGTTGACCCCGAAAGAGACGGCACTATTGCCAAACTACCCGAATCCGTTCAATCCGGAGACGTGGATACCATATCGCCTCGCTGAGGCTGCCGATGTAACGCTCACGATTTATGACACAAAAGGCGCGACGGTGCGTCGGTTGGAGCTTGGTCATCAGCCGGTGGGCTTCTACACCGCTCGGGCAAAGGCGGCGTATTGGGATGGCTGCAACGAAAGTGGGGAATCGGTGGCAAGCGGTTTGTATTTCTATCAACTCCGGGTGGGGCGCTCTGGACTCTCGGTGCCTCACCGGAGGGATTATACCGCGTTACGGCGGATGGTGATTCTAAAATAAAGGAGACAACTATGAAAACCCGAAAATTGACGATGGGTCAAGCTGTCGTCGAATTTCTCAAAAACCAGTATGTTGAACGCGATGGCGTCGAACATCAGTTTTTCGCGGGTATGTTCGGCATCTTTGGACACGGTAACGTTGCTGGAGTTGGTCAGGCGTTGCATCAATACGCGGACTCGTTCCGGTTCTATCAGACGCGCAATGAGCAGGCGATGGTGCATACCGCTGCGGCGTTTGCGAAGATGAGCAACCGCCTACGCACCTTTGCGTGTACCACTTCGATCGGGCCGGGGGCGACCAACATGATTACCGCCGCTGCCGGTGCGACAATCAATCGGATACCGGTGCTGCTGCTGCCAGGTGACATTTTCTCGACACGCCTCGTTGCTCCGGTTTTGCAACAACTTGAGTCGCCCAGTTCGCAGGATATTTCGGTGAACGATTGCTTCAAGCCGATTTCGCGCTACTGGGATCGGATCAACCGCCCTGAACAGATCATCACCGCGCTGCCAGAGGCGATGCGCGTGTTGACCTCACCGGCGGAAACCGGCACCGTTACGTTGGCGTTGCCGCAGGACGTGCAAGCCGAAGCCTTTGATTATCCGTCCGCGCTATTTGAGAAGCGTGTCCACACGATTCCACGCCCACGTGCCGACATGGATGTGCTGAAAAAAGCCGCTGAATGGATTCGTGCCAGCAAACGACCGCTCATCATCGCAGGCGGCGGCGTCAAATACAGCGAGGCAACCGATCAACTTGCGCACTTCGCCGAGCAGACCGGCATCCCTGTCGCCGAAACATTTGCAGGCAAAGGATCGCTGCGTTATGACCATCCACAATGCCTAGGCGGGATGGGGGTCTCCGGCACACTCAGCGCGAATATCATCGCTCACGATGCAGACCTTGTCATTGTGGTCGGTTCCCGCTTGAGCGATTTCACAACCGCTTCAAAGACAGCGTTCCAGCATCCGGACGCCCGCTTCGTCAACATCAACGTCGCGGAGTTTGACGCCGCCAAGCACACGGCACTGCGGCTTGTCGCAGATGCACGCGTCACGCTTGAGGAACTTGGGGAAGCGGTGCAAGGCTATCATGTTGATGGAGACTATAGCGCGCAGATCGTCAGGTTGCGTGAGGAATGGGCAACTGAAGTGGATCGAATCTATCACCTCGGTCACGGCCCAATTCCCAGCCAAGGGGAAGTTATCGGGTTGGTGAACGAGTTCTCCAACCCGGCGGATGTTCTTGTCTGTGCGGCAGGCAGTATGCCTGGCGACCTTCAGAAGCTCTGGCGAACCCGCGACCCCAAAGGGTATGACCTGGAATTTGGCTACTCGTGCATGGGCTACGAAGTCGCGGGTGGGTTGGGCGTCAAGATGGCAACCCCAAGCCGCGAAGTCTACGTGCTGGTCGGCGATGGCTCTTACCTGCTGATGGGACAGGAGATTATGACTTCGGTTCAGGAAGGGTATAAGCTCATTATCGTCCTGGTCAATAACTACGGCCACAGCAGCATCGGCGGGCTGTCTGAGGCGACAGGCACCCAGACTTTTGGCACAAAATTCTGCTACCGCAATGACGTAACAGGACAACTTGATGGAGATGTGCTACCTGTCGATCTGTTTGCCAATGCTGCGAGTCTCGGTGCACACGTCATTGAGGCGGACTCGGTAACGAGTCTAAAGGCCGCACTCGGGGAGGCGAAGGAACAAGATCGCACGACGGTTATCAAGATTGATGTCGATTTCGATCAGCGCGTCCCCGGCTACGAGTCGTGGTGGGATATGCCCATTGCCCAGGTCTCTGAGGTAGATACCGTGCAGCAGACTTACAAAGAGTATGAGGTTGCAAAGCGGAAGGAGCGTTATTTTCTGTAGGCTTTCGCCTGTGCAAAACCGACTGAAAGACATAGACACAGTGGCGTGGTGCGTAAACCGTAAGACATAACCATAATTTGAAAGCTCACTCGCCTGGGAGTGAAACGCCCCCAGGGGAGACAAATATTCTTCTCGGCAATACGCTAATGTTGCCTTTGGGTCTATGTCGGATCGAACGTTGGCACGGTGCGTGGTGTGTCATGGGCGGTGTCGCCATCTACAGCTTCATCTATCCTCTGGATAAGTTGACGGATTGAATTGGTAAATCGCTTTTGCTTTTCGCACATTTGCGCTGCAATGTTTAGCGCAACCATGATCGCGACATCAGACTTATCGTGTGCGCTTTTTCGACTTACTTCATGCAACCGTCGATCTACATAAGCGGCTAACTCGCGAATTTCATCTTCCGTCAAATTCTCAGTCGGTTTAACGAAATATTGCGAATTAAAGATATTGACCTTAATCGGCGAGGACGGTAGAGATGCTGAAGGAATAGAATTTGGAGTTTTCATAGTCACCTTGCGAGAATGATATTAAAAGGTATTGTACGTCTGCTTCAATGCTTGTTGAAGTGCTTGCCGCATCGTCTCAACAGGCGGATGAAGGTGTGTCCATTCCTCAAACGCAATTGCTCCCTGATGAACAAGCATGCCCAAACCACCGATTGTGTGACATCCCCTTTCAGCCGCAGCTTGCAGCAGACGGGTTTCCGGTGGTGTATAGACAATATCGTAAACAATGGATTGTGGCGCTAACCACTCGGGGCGAATCAGCAGTGGATGCGAGACATCCATACTGGCAGATGCCGTATTGACGATTAACTGACTAGTGGCTACCGCGTCCGATAACCTGGGGTCATCAAGCCCCATCCCACAAATTGACACGCCTGTTTTCTCCGAAAGATTTGTGGCAAGCGTGACGGCCCTCGAAACGGTACGATTTGTGAGTACAATAGACCGCAAGCCAGCGAGTGCGAGAGCTACGACAATTGCACGCGCTGACCCGCCTGCCCCGATCACGACGGCTGAACCTCCTTGAGGTGCATCACACCCGGCTTCCTGCATCGCTCGTAAGAAGCCGGGCGCGTCTGTATTATCGCCCGAGATTTTTCCTTCCCGGATGATTAGTGTGTTGACGGCACCAATCAACGCCGCCTCTCTCGAAATCTCATCAAGGAGCGGAAGCACGCTTTGTTTGTGCGGAATGGTCACGTTAATTCCGACGACGTTGATTGCTTTGAACCCTTCGATGGCGGCGTGCAGATCATCAGACCGGACGTGAAAAGGCACATAAACATAGTCCATACCTGATGCCGCAAAAGCCGCATTGTGTATCTGTGGAGAGTGGCTGTGTTTGACCGGATCGCCGATAATTCCCACGATTTTAGTTTGACCCGTGATCTGCATTGCGTAACAGCCCTTCGACCTTCTTTCTGGCGGCTTCCATCTTCGGATAGCGCACCTCTCGATACCCACGAACCTCTTCAGGGGCTTCTAGCGCGAGAACGTGATTCGCATAACTCTTAGCATCATGTGGCGCGAAGGTACCAACCACTTCAGTAATATACCAATCTCGAAATGCTTTTTCGTTTATGTGCCACTGCGAAAGCCAACGTCTGAGGAACTTCATCCGTTTCATCAAATTCAGTTGCCAGTTCATGGTATCAATATCCCACTGAAAGTCTTTGCCCATGATGGTGAAACGAGGACGGTTGAGGTGAACATACTTGATCTTATCTCCATTCGATTCATCAATATTGTAGTGTTCTTTGTCACGCCTCAACTTCTCTTCGCTGGTCAACAGGTGAGCCACATAAACTTCGTCCTTGATAAGCATGACCTTATGCAGGTATTTAATGGCGGTTTTTGTCGCCCGGTAGCCCTGTTCAGGAAAGTCTTGAGCATGGGCCCCCTTAATCGTATTGATGTACAAGCGTGCATAATCCAAATTTTCGAATTGGATCAGGTCATATACGCGCAGCGCCAGCCCCCGGTTTGTTTCATCATCCAATCCTAGCATATCTACAGTCTGTTGAACGAGCGCCTCATACCCGTGAGCCAGGGCTTCGCCGCGCCGCTTTCTGGCTAAGATTTCGCATTTTTCTCTGAGCAATGCTTTGTACGTCTGCCACCGTGGCACCGCTGAATAAGCGTCCGGATTGATAGCGAGCCATCTGCCGATTTCAAAAGCGCGTTGGTTAGACTCTAAGTCAGCAGGCCTCACAGCCAGTTTCAATGCCGATTGAATCACCTCCAGCTCAAGCGGCAAAAGCCCACGCTGAAACGCAACACCGAGCAGCATCATATTGGCATAAAGCTTGTTTTTCAGGAGCCTCTCAGAAATCTCAAACAGGTCCACGCCGAAATATTCCTCTGCATTTGTGTAAGTCTGTAGCCATTTCTCCAGATCTTCAACTTCAAAATGTTCTTTGCCGATGAGAGTGGTTATGGTATCCGTTCTCGCGGTGTTGACAACAGCCACCGTCTTGTCCGGCATAGCGATACGGAATGTCGCATTCGTATCGACGCCTCGCACCGCTTCCAAAAGATCCATCCCGATGAGCAGATCCGCTTTTCCGTAGGGGATGATTGGAGACAGCCCAGCCGCTGTCTTTGAGTAAGTCATGTGGGTGTAGACCCCGCCGTTACGGATTGCCAAACCTTTCTTATCACAAAACTGCACATGATACCCTTGCGCCTGTCCTGCAAGCACTAGGACTCGGGAGATTGTACCAATCCCCATCCCCCCGACGCCTGCGGCATAAGCACTCCACGTCCGACTAAAATCGTATGACGGTGGCGGCGGCAGAGATTCAGCGCCACCAACTAGCATCATCTGCAAATCCGCTTCCTGGCGGGGCAGACGCTTACGGGTGATAATCACTTCCTCAAAAGAGGGACACGCCCACTTGATTCGCGCACAAGCCCCATCGGACACGCAGTTAGACTGATCAATGCCGATCTTCGGTCCGTAATCCGTTTCTGTAACTTTCAAGCCGGGACATCCCGTGGCTTTGGTGCATTCGAGACAAAATTCGCAGACTTCAGGGGTAATGTTGATATGTTTTTCAACCTTCAGAAAACCCTGTTCCTTGATTGTTTTCTGGTATTCACGTCGCAAACGCCGATGGTAGGTGATTCCGCACTCCTTATCCGCGATGATAATCTTGACGCCCGGCTTGAGGATAGTTTCTTCGACGAGCTTCTTGTACTCGACACGGTTTTCCGGATTTGTTCGGACGATAAAGAGATCCGAATCGCCTGCAAGCCCATCCACAACTTTTTCAATATCCTGGGCGAAAGTCGGATTGCCGAGGATGTCATCTCCTGTCGAGGGCGTGGGTTGATGTCCTGTCATCGCAGTCGTCTGATTGTCCAAAATGACGTAAGTGAGATCTTGTCCATTTTTGATCGAGTCGGAAATCGCTGACATGCCGCCATGGAAGAAGGTCGAATCCCCCATAAAAACGATCTGCTTATTTTTGATGAATGGATCAATCCCTGCCCCGGTCCCGCCGCCGAGCGCCATCGCTGAGAGGTTGTGCATGAGACGCGGATACGGTTCATACTTTAGCATGGAATAGCAGCCGATGTCCCCATGAAAGACCAGATCAACCGTCGGGGAGGCGTGGTATCTCTCCATGTACCTGGCATCCATGAACTGATCGGCAACCTCTTTGAAAACGCTCGCCGAGTCACGATGAGGACACCCCGGACAGAAAGTGGGCGTTCGCGCTGGAATTTGAACATGGTGAGAACTGACCTGTTCGATACGTTTTTCCTCACGCGAAAAGACATCCGGATCTATTTCGATACGCTTCGCTACTCTACCCAAGCCACTCAATCCAGGGATTCTGATTTTCGCGGAGGACTTATGCCGAAGGAGCGGAATCAGTCGTTGGATCAGGATGGAGGGGTTGAGTCCGAGTGATTCAGGGATGCCGTCCAGGCCCATCGGGAATTCCTTCCCCCACACCGGCACATATCGATCGATTTCATCATTCTGGTAGAGTTGGCTCACGATTGCCTTGACATCCTTCTCAAGCAGTGGACGCTTCTCTTCAATCACGTAGATCTCACGGACACGCCCGGCGAATTGACGCACAATTTCTTCATCAAGGGGGTGCGTCAAACCGAGTTTAAGGATCGGTATACGCCCCTGGAATTCCAGTTCATGAAGGGCATGTTCGAGATAGGAATAAGCCAGGCCAGAAGTGACAAACCCCATCTCGTGCTGCGACTCACTTAAATAGTAGATTTGATTCAGGTGATGTTCTCGTGCGATTTTGATAGCATTCGGAAAACGTCCTTCTAAAGTTTCGAGCTCCATCCGGGGCGTATCTGGCGGCAAAATGACGCGGTTTGAGCCATTGATCAGTTCCGTGTTGATCATCGTCTGATTTTTCGTGTTGATTTCGGGATAACGGTTAGGATGAAGTCGGACATTTCCCCCGCCGTCCGCCTGATTGGTTGAGATTAGGTAGGTCGTATAAAGATTGGACCTCGCCGAGATTTCAAAAGCCGTACTCAGCCAGTCTTTGACTTCCTGGAATGTACTGGGTTCGACAACGGGCGTGTAAAGATGACGGGCTAAAAAACGCGAGTCCGCAGGCACTTGTGTAGTACTCGACCAGGGATCATCTCCGACGACAACAACGGCGCCGCCCGTCGTCCCCGCCAGATTGCTGATTGCCAGTGCATCGGACGCCACATGCATCCCAACGTTCTTCATAAAAGCAACCCCACGGAGATTCGCCATCTGCGAGCCGTTGAGCCTCGCGACGCTAAGGGCTTCATTGTTTGCGATTTGCGCGAGGACCCCGTGTTCTTTGAAGATATCTGCATTGCTCCTAATCACCTCGAACACATCCGCAAGGGGGGAGCCGGGGTATCCTGTTAGCAAATTCGCTTGACCTTCAAGTGCGCCTTTAACTAACAGCTCGCAGCCTGTATAGACATTCATCCCACTTTCTTGTATCAACCTTTTATCCATGTTTGACCTTCCATTCTATAAGCTCATCCTACTCACGGAACTCAAAAATGTGACGCCTTTTTCTTTAGTCGTATAATGTCGATAATGTATCCGCATAAAGCATGAATCAACAATCTTAGTCCTGGCTTGAGTTGCCGCCTATTGTTGATCCGTCCTGAATTCGGCAAGGAGGTCTTTTCGTTTGCCTCTATAACGCCAAAGCCAGTCAGAAAAATGTTTCCTTTTCGTCAAAAAAATGGTATTCTATCTCTGAGTTGAAGAAAAGGAAAGATATTCATTTTTTGGGTTAGTAGACTTGATAGCTCTGAGCTATAATTTTAGTTCAAGACATTTCTCGCGCCAGCCGCAAATACAAGAACTCTTATGAGGCTTCAAAGACACGGATTCTGGACAGATCGCGCCCTTTATCGTTGGGGCCATCGAATGGTTTGCTTTCTCATTGATGCGTTTGGGAAACTCAAATCTCATGGTAATGAAAATATTCCCCGACAAGGTGGCGTTCTCCTGTTGTCAAACCATGTCAGTTATCTAGATCCCTTTATCATTGCAGCCATTGGCATCCGTGATATCCATTTTATGACAAGACACAATGTGTTCCAGATTCCCGTCTTGAGTCGTCTACTAACTGCACTCAATGCATATCCAGTGCGGCGTGGCAGCGCGGATCGCGCCGCGCTGAAACATACATTTTCCCTCTTGAAAGCGGGAAATGCCGTCCTAATCTTTCCCGAGGGTACGCGTAGCGTTGATGGCGACCTGGGCGAAGCCCGTGATGGTGTAAGTTTCATCATCCACAACTCGAATGTGCCTGCCATTCCTCTCTTTATCAAAGGGGCAGAACGAATGATGCCCCGCGATTCCAAATTCATCCATCCTGCCAAACTCTCCGTAACTGTTGGTCTTCCTATCGATTTCACCGAAGTTCAAAAAATAGAAGACAAACGAGAACTGTACCGTTGTATGGGTGAGCAGATCATGCAGGCAATTGCAGACCTGCGGGACGCATCGTTGAAACGTGATACCTAACGCGTCATGCGTGATACGCGATGGGTGCGGATTAAACAGACGACGCGGATTCAGAACCGATTGAACCTTCCGATAAAAATCGGCGATTCAGACCAGAGAAGATAGGGAGAAAGTGCATCTTGTTTTTCAACTTTAGAACATTTTAGACACTTTAGATTCGGCGGCACAATCCCGTCCCAACAAGATTCCGTTTTATCAAGAATTGTCCAAACTTTAGTATCTTATTAAGAGATACATATAAAACGTTTTCTTCATCATCGTAATCAAGAATTAAAGTTGGACTTTATCCATCTCAAGAATCTTCATCTCCACGCGGAAAAATTCCTTATTCTGAACAACCAAAGCCTTGAGCGATTTCGGGCTATCAAAAAAGAGCTTGATGACTTCATCGTATACCTTTCCCTCTACGCCATCTACAATGACCCGTCTTGTGAGATCTTGATCTGCCACACAAGCCAGACGCCTGAGATTTGGGATCACAACGAAATCCACACGATTTCCCTTCCATTTTCCCAAGGAAACTTCTCTGGTTCTCAATGATGGGAATTTTTGTTCCATAATTTAACTCCCTCTCAAAAGATTAAGAGCCTGTCAACAATTCCCGAGCGTGGGCAAGCGTGGTTTCTGTCGTCTCACCGCCATGCATCCGAGCAATCTCCTCAACCCGTCCTTCCGGTGTCAGTTGCTTTGCCGTGATTATTGTTCGACCTCCTTCCACATGCTTGTCAACGCGAAAATGCCGATCCGCGAGGCGAGCAATCTGCGGAAGATGCGTGATGCAGATGACTTGACGAAAACGCGACAGTTCCTTCAATTTACCCCCAACAACATCCGCGGTGTGTCCACCAATGCCAACGTCGATCTCGTCATAAATCATCGTTGGGATGTTATCGATCCGGGCGAGCACGGTTTTCAACGCCAGCATCGCACGAGAGATCTCGCCCCCAGACGCGATCTGTGCCAGGGGTTTTGGCTCTGATCCAACGTTAGGAGAGATGAGGAATTCGATTTCATCCATCCCATCAGACCTCAGTTCATAGCGTTTTCCATCGATCTGCAAGAGAGCATCAGGCGACTCAATGGGAGACACAAGGATTTGGAAAATCGCTTTTTCCATGCCCAACGTCTGAAGTTCCTTCTCAATTAAAGATTCAAGCCGGGTTGCGGTTTCTCTACGCTTATTGGAGAGTTCAACCGCGAGCTTTTGGGCGTGCTGTGTCGCAACACGGATCTGATCTTTCAGATCTTCAATTCGCTCAGAACTAACTTGAAACTCCTGGAGCGTTTGCGATGCCTTTGCTTGATAGTCCAAAATTTCAGAGATAGAATCTCCGTACTTCCGCTTGAGTCGATAGATGAGATCTAACCGTTCTTCGACTTCGGCAAGGCGACGCGGATTAAACTCAATAGTATCGCGATAATCACGGATCTGGTAAGTGATATCCTCTAATTCGTACAGGGCGGACTCTAAACGCTCGCTCAATTCTGACAAACTGCCATCCATCTGGCAGAGCTTTGAAATCGTGCTATCTGCCTTTTTCAGCCCGTCAAGTATCGAAAAATCCGATTGGATGCCGCCGTAGAGCTGGTCGTAGAGGTGGCTCGCTGATTCAAAGAGAGTTTCTGTGTTGCTGAGGACGTAACGTTCATTAACGAGTTCCTCTTCTTCCCCCGCTTGAAGCTGCGCTGCCTCCAGTTCTTCAAGTTGAAATTTCAAGAGCTCCCTCTCACGCATTGCGTCGCGCAATTTTTGGGAAAAATCAGCAAGGCGTCCCTGGGTGGCGTGGATCTCATCGTATTTTTTGTGGACTCGCGACTTGAGTGCTTCAAGCCCACCGAACGCATCAAGGAGATTTAGATGGGTCTTGGATCGAAAGAGGGATTGGTGCTCATACTGTCCGTGAATATCAACCAGCGGATCGCCGATGGCGCTCAGGAACGTCAAGTTGACCATCTGTCCATTGATATGGCAACGACTACGCCCGCTTGTATTGATCCGCCGGGATAAGAGCAACGTTTCTTCCGCATCCAAAACTTCACCCAAATCCGAATCGATAAAGGCACCCCACACAGGGTGCTCGGGAGGCGGTGCAACCGCAATCTGAATTTTGGCGTTGCTTTCTCCATCTCTGACAATCCTGGAGGTACTGCGTTCGCCGAGTACAAGTCCCACGGCGTTTAAGATGACAGATTTGCCTGCACCCGTTTCGCCGGTGAGGACATTGAGGCCGGGAGAAAACGCCAATTGGAGCTCATCAATAAGCGCAATATTGCGGACATAAAGTTCTTCGATCATGGCGTTGAATTAGGGAATCTGGGAATAGGCGAATAAGTAAATCAGCAAAAGGCGGCTTTGCACACCACATACCCTATCACGTTTTACGCTTCGTTCCTTCTCCAAGCATTAATTTCGTTTGCAAAACCTCATAGTAGCTGCGGTGCTGCGATCGAATCAATTTGATCGTCTTATCTGCCTTACGAACACGAATCAAGGAATCTGGCGCGAGGCAGTGTGTTTCACGCGGTCCGTCGACAAACAGGTTGACGCTGCTGTAATCGGATTGCATAATCACCGTAATTTCTGAATCTCCGTGCGCGATAAACGGTCGAACTGTTAATGAATGGGGAGCAATTGGCGTCAAGAGAATTGCGTTAAGATGGGGTTCAACAATCGTGCCGCCGCTTGACAAGGAATAGCCTGTTGAACCACTTGGTGTGGCGATAATCAACCCATCTGCGTTGTAGGTGATGAATCGCTTGTTATCGATGTAGGTGTCCAACTCAATGAGGCTCGCATAGTGGCGAATCACAACTTCATTCAGCGCAAAAGAGCTAGAATGCTCCTGATTATTGTGGTTGTCTACGCGGACCTCTAGCATCATCCGCTGATCGATTTCATATTCACCATTAAAAATGTTAGTCAAAGCCGAGTAAAGCTGGTCGAGCGAAACGTCGGTGAGGAAACCGAGATAACCAATATTCACAGCGAGGATTGGGACGTTCTCAATCTGGGGCGTATGTGCGGCATCTAATAGCGTTCCATCACCGCCGAGCACCAGCAACAGGTCAGATCGCGCAACAACTTCATTCCGATTACATTTTGCGCCGGATATACCAAGGATCGCCGCTTGCTCATCAGGAACTAACGGATTCGCGCCATGACCCTGGAGCCAATCGTGAGCTGCGGTAACGACTTGGGCAGCTTTGGGTTTAGAGGTATTGACAAAGAAACCAATTGTTTTCATAATCTTTTACACAGTAGGCTTCAACAGTGGCAGCCTACTGTTAGGTTAAGTTTTCTTTCGTGTCTTGTGCGCGTTCATTAAATTTCACCCTTCAGTTTTCATGCAGAACAGTGTGAGGCAGGAGGGTCACATTGAACTGATCCTCCACTTCAACCGAGAGGTCTGCTACGCGGCTCAAAGTTGAATAATCGCGGATTGAAGCATCATTTAATCGCGCATGGATAATTCCATTTGTCGCAAAAGCATCCAAAATTTTAGCTTCTGGCAGAGTATCAGCGAGTTGCTAGCGGTAGGCTTCAACAGCAGCAGCCTGAAGTTCGGTTAAGTTCTCTTTCGTGTTCTTGTTTTGCATCAAATATCACCATGACCAGCCTTGATAGCATCCGCCTCCACCCGTTTCCGTGCTCCGCTCACCAAATCGTTGAAGATCGTCAGCGCAGTCAGTTGACGCGATTTAAAGAGGGGCTGGTGTTGCGTCATGCCGTAGAGTTGGACGCGAAAACCGAGTGCTTGTTCGGGCAAATCCGTTTCGGGTACACCGTGAGGCGCTGCCTTATCTGCAATTGCAACATGTTCATCGGATGGGGCGAGATAAACCCGCTCTCTATTCCCTTCCGCAACAGTTGCCATGAGTTGTGCACCCATTCGTCCCGCTTTTCCTTTGGCACGGACATAGTCGAATGGAACCGCTTCGTCACAGACGATACACCGCGGACTCCGTCGGTCGACTATGCCTTCGGGCGGGGCACCGTCGTCCCTTTTCACCGCAAACCGTACGATCTTATTCGTTCTGTCAACAATCGGCTCAACCCACGCCTGCTTACCTTTCTTTTTTGAGAGCCAGAACGATCGGGTAAGCGGCATCTTTGTGCCACAGGCAGAATTGGGACACTTCATCGTCTGCGCCTCAAACCGCAATCGGCCTGGATTTCAAGCGGCATCAAGGCTCTCGCCCTTTTCAATCTTTATGCTCCTTAATGCTAACGAGTATTCTTAATCAAACCTCAGTTGAGTTGTGACCTTGCGAAGTGCCTCGTTTATCCGTTCCAACACCTTATTCGATGGTTTTTCCCCCTCGGCGGTAATCACGAACCGAAATTTAAAGTCAAGCTCCGGCGCGATTTCAGCCAAATCACCAAGCGTTTCAGTCAGATGGCACCAGGTCAGCATCAGTTTCTTTTATTTTCCAGACGGTAAAAAAGCAGAATAATCCCACAACCCACCAGAAACACCAGGACCGTGATCAGCAGATTCATGTTAATTTGCGGGAGAATATGAGCGATGTCGATGCGCTCGCCGCCAATCATCTCATAACTTCGGAAGGGCCAGAGTCCGTACAGTGAGCCGACCATCAGCCCAATTAAGAAGGATACCGTGAAATCGTGATGGCGCTCAAGAACATAGTTTAGCAGTCGGGTGAACGCCAACAGTCCGAGTCCGCAGCCAAAAGCGACGACCATTAACACAAGCCAGTCTCTATCGTTAACGGCAGCCAGTATATCGAAGTAGACGTCCAACAGAAGGAAGATAAACGAGCCACTGATGCCCGGAAGGATCATCGCTGAAATGGCGATGGCTCCGCAAAGGAACAGATAAAGCAGCCGACCAGCGGAGTGATTTGCGCTTGTTGAGGTGTCTGGTAGAGTAACAGTGGAGGCTTCCGCTCCTGTGACCGTATTGCTGCTATGCAAGTTGGTGGTTGAGCGACTTTCCTTCAGTTCGTGCTTTTTTCGCTCATTTTCCAGTCTTTTTTCTTCACTCATACTCAGTGCCAGCCCTACCGTCAAAGCCGCGGCAAGGAGAAGGGAGATCAGTTCTTTAGCGGTGAAGTGTCTCACCATTTTAAAGGGAATGATAACGGAGGTCAGCACCAATCCACAAAAAAAGCCGTAGGTCGGATCATGTTGCTCATTAAGCAGATAAATAATCAGTTTGGCTGACACGACAATCGCAGCCACCGCGCCAATGGCGATGGCTGTCAAAAATCCAAAATCGATGCGATGTAATTCGGTGCGTGCTTCAGAGATAGCCTCCTTTTTTAGTGTGATAACAGCCAAGAGTTTTTGAGCCGTTGAAAATCCAATGTGGTGCAAGGCGTGAATCAGGCGCTCATAAATGCCAAGCACAATCGCCATGGTGCCGCCGCTCACGCCTGGAATGATGTTTGCGATGCCGATAAAACACCCCTTAACAACGAGATTGAAATAAAGCAAATCTCTTCTCCATTTTTGGCTAAAACTGTATGTTTTCATCATTCAGCCAGGCTGTTAATGGCTCGATGAGGTCGTGGGCTGTAAAGTCAAGCTGAACGGGAGTAATCGAAACGCGCTGATTGCGAATCGCATGAAGGTCTGTATCCTCTCCCTGATCGATTTGGGCGCGTTCACCACCAATCCAGTAGTACAGTCGTCCTCGCTGATCCAGCCGCTTAATCGCATTGGCGCTGTAAGTCCCGAGATCTTGCCGCGTCATCTCGATCCCTTTAATCTGCGAAAGTGGATAATTCGGCACATTAATATTGAGCAGGATCTGGTCCGGCATCCCACTAGCGATTACCTGCTTGGCAATGCGACACACAATTGCTGCTGCCGTCTCATAGTGCATTGCAGGGGTCGGTTCCTGTGCCTGCTCTAAGGCAAGTGAAACCGCAATCGATGGAATTCCCAAAAAAGTTCCTTTTTTCGCTGCTGCAATCGTGCCTGAAAAGTGAATATCGCTTCCGATATTTTGTCCCTGGTTGATGCCAGAAACCAGTAATTTTGGACGTTTGGGAAGCAGGGTGCTGATGGCGAGGTCTACGCAATCGACAGGCGTGCCATCAACCGAAAAGGCATGATCTGCAACTTGTGTGGCTCTCAGTGGACGATGGAGCGTGATTGCCATTCCGATGGCGCTGCGCTCCCGATCTGGTGCCACAACATAAACCTCGTCAAGGCTTCCAAGCACCTCCACCAGGGTTTTCAAACCCGGTGCTTCAATTCCATCGTCGTTGGTTACAAAGATCATATCTTAATACCCAATGATTCGGCATTCGTTGCAGGCAGACAAGAGGCGGCAAGTTCTCATAGATCTGTGCTCGCCTAAGTAATATGAAAATGCGGCGGAGGATGATCATTATAAAACATCTGAATAATTATTCCGTAAAATCTGCATATTTCAGGCATCAGTTCCTCTGGCATATCTATCGTCACCAATCGCAACGTAAAGCTAAATCACCAGCTTCGCAAACCGCCGCTTCCCGACTTGTAAGATAGTTCCACTGCGCAAAGTGACTTCAAAAGACGGATCCGCGACTCTTTCGCCATCGAGGCGAACTCCGCCTTGCTGCACCAATCGTCTAGCTTCGCTGGAGCTTCCGGCAAATCCGGACTGTTGTATCAGATAGGCAATCCAGATCTTACCATCAGTGAGAGCGGAAGACGGGATAACGACTTCGGGGAGATCTTCGGGGAGTTGCCCATCCCGATGAACCCGGTCAAACTCGACTTCAGCCGCGTATGCGGCATCTGAATTGTGGTAGATTGACACGATTTCACGAGCGAGTTTCTGCTTGACCGCCTTGGGGTGCAGACCTCCATCTGAGAGTCCCGCTTCAAGCTTGTGAATCTCGTCAAGCGGTACATCCGTTGCTAACTCAAAGTAGGTGGACATCAACTCGTCAGAAATGGACATCAACTTGGCATACATGTCATCAGGAGGTTCGTCAATTCCAACGTAGTTCCCTAGTGATTTGCTCATTTTTTCAACCCCATCAAGTCCGACCAGTAAGGGCATCAGCAGCGTAACCTGGGGCTCTTGTCCGTGAGCACGTTGGAGGTCGCGCCCCATCAAGATATTGAATTTCTGATCTGTCCCACCCATTTCAATGTCCGCTTCTAAAGCGACGGAATCGTATCCCTGACAGATCGGGTAGAGGAGCTCGTGCACCCCAATCGAAGCCCCAGTTTGAAGTCGATTTGTAAAATCATCTCTTTCCAGGATTCTTGCGACAGTTGTCCGGGCACTGAGCTTGATGACATCCGCAAAAGACATTTTGTTGAGCCACTCGCTATTGAAAACGACACGAGTTTTATCCGCATCCAGGAGCTGACAATATTGTTCTGCATAGGTTCTGGCGTTGTGCTTAACCTCTTCCACTGTAAGCTGTGGACGCGTCTTCGATTTGCCACTTGGATCACCGATGGTCGCTGTAAAATCACCAATGATAAGAATCACTTCGTGCCCGAGGTCTTGAAACTGGCGGAGCTTACGTAGAACAACTGCAATGCCGAGGTGAATATCCGGCGCCGTTGGATCTAATCCGAGTTTGATACGGAGAGAGCGCTGATGTGCTTTGGCTGTCTCCAGTTTTTGAGAAAGTTCGGCTTCTGAGATAATCTCTGCGGCCCCTCTGCGGATGAGCGATACCTGTTCTTCTATGCTTAATTTTGTATGCATGTTGAATTCCCCGATACCTTCTTTTTTTCTGGGGTGGTTTAGCTCCGTATAGAATTTTGGGGTGCAAGATTGCCCGGAGACCTTACAAAAAGTGGATTACTGGCTCCAGACCCGGGCTGAATGAAACAAATGAACCAGGATGATGTTGTGTTTTGATCAATGTGTTGGCTAATTATACTACAGATTGAACGATAGAGTCAACTGATGATTTCGTTCCAAATTTGGAAGAGTCACAGGTAGGCGACAACAGTACAGGGGTTAATCAATCATAGCCATCTATGCGCCACATGATGCAAAATTATAGACTTGACAAAAAATCGTATCTCCTTTAGAATAGAGATTACCATAAGAGAACAGGAAATCAACATCCCACTTAACATGACGTCGTTAAATCTGGATTTTCTGCTGACCGGCGCGGTTGTGTCAACTACGGACTAAAATTGGCGCGCATTAAAGCTGGGGAAATTTCCTGAAAATCATGGTCATGATTATTGCTGTAATCCCCAATCTCCGCAAGATCTAATTGCGAAATTGAGATAAACAGATAGGAGGAAAGCTAATGGCTGTCGACATTCGTCAAAGAGATGATGTAGTCATCTTAAAACCCAGTGGCAAAATTATTGGAAGGGCTGTCCGCGATCTCAGCAAGGCGATTAATGAGGAAAGTGCAAAGGCCTCCGATTCGCCGAAATTTTTATTTGATTTTGCCGATGTTTCAATGATGGACAGTTCCGGACTTGGAACGCTAATGGGAGCGCACGTATCCATTGCGAAGAAAGGTGGGCGGATTGCCGTCATCAACGTTGGCGAGAAGAACATCAAGAACCTCATTATTCGGAGTCGATTGATCTCTACCTTTGAACATTTCGATAGTGAGGACGAAGCAATTGCCGCGCTTACCAGCGGATAGCAATTGACGTTCTCAAATGTGAAGCATAATGAGTGATGAGTAAAATTAAGTAATTTTCAGGATTAAACTATATATTCCGTTTGTAGTAGCGCAATTCATTGCGCGTTTGGGACGGCGATGAATCGCCTCACTACAAACCATTACTTTCTTTTTGAAAATTACTTAACATCTTACTCGTTACTTTAACAAGGGCCTTAAGATGCAGACTGCTTCTGCTAAAGAAACCATACAGCGGCTGATTCTGAGTTTGTCTGAGATTGGACGGGTTGGTAAAGCCATCGTTTCCGGGCAGAGCAACTTTGGTGCATCAAGCCAGACCTATCTGCGGATAGTTCTCAAGACATTGCAGGTGACCAAGGGGGCCATGTTGCGCTTCAATCCGGCAGAGAGTCAGCTTGCCATTGAATCATCAATTAATATCGCGGATGAGTCTGTGAATGAATCGTTGGTCATTCCGATTACGTCCGATGAAATCAGTATCATGCTTCAATTCTCCCCCCTTGATGTTTCCCAACCGCCTTCCCCTCTGAAATCGTTTCTGGCTGAGATTCAGCCACAGTTGCAGGCTCTGAATGCAACCCTCTGGGCACCATTAAAGATTCACGAGGAATTTCTAGGCGTTATCAGTCTTGGCAAATTTTTCGACGGTTCTGAAGACACAAGGTGGTCTCGAGAGCTATTAAATGTCCTCGCTGACCATATCTCAATCGCTATTGCGCATTCACGCTCTCAAGAAGAGATGCACGCCGCCAAATTCCACCTCTTCATGCTTTCCGACACAACCGCCCAACTTGCCAAACTGTTGGACACGGAAAGGTTGGAGGAAGAGGTGGTCAATCATGCCGTCAGTCTCTTAGACGCCGGTGCAGGCTGCCTGATGCTTATTAATCCAATCACACAGCGGCTTGAGATGAAAAGCCATTTCGCTCTTGATTCACAACTTCCTCCCGAACTGAAAGACCTCTCAATCCCTCTCAAAGCCGACCGAGAGGTTCACCCAACGCTTCCTATGCTTTGCAAGGTGGCGGCCGAGGGCAAAACGCAGATCCGCAACGATGACACGGCCGCACTGTTCGGCAGAAAGAATCTTATAGCAGCGCCAATTTTCGGACGTGACATTCTTGGGGTGTTAGTTGTATGCGATAAGGAGGGAAAGGGTGGCGTAACACTGGTGGAATTTGCCGAAGAAGATGGAATCCTGCTTGAAGCCTTCGCCACTCAAGCGGGGGTAGCCATTGAAAATGCACAGCTTTACCAGGAAGCCATCGAGAAGCGCCGATTACAAGCGGAGTTGGAAGAAGCGGCAAAAATTCAGGAGAATCTCCTCCCAGAGGCGCCGCCCGAGATCCCGGGCTACGAGATCGCCGGGATGAGCATACCTCGCCGCGATGGGGTTGGCGGGGACTACTTCGATTACATTCAGGAGCCAGATGGTTCGTGGGGATTCGTCATCGCCGATATTGCCGGCAAAGGTATGCAGGCGGCATTGTTGGTAGCGACGTTGCGTGCGGGCTTGCGCTCAGAGATAATCAAACAAAACGACTTATCGAGTATGGCGATGGCGCTGAATTCCCTTATTCATGAAAGCAGTCCAGTCGATAGATACGCAACGCTCTTCTACGCGCGGTTGCATCCAGAGACAGGCGCACTCACCTCACTGAATGCGGGGCACAACTTTCCACTGGTCATGCGGCAGGATGGCAGCTTACAACAGTTGGAGGCTGGCGGCTTGATGGTCGGCATGTATCCTGACGACATGCTCCGTCAGATTGTGGAATATGAACAGGAAACTACTCAACTTTGCAGTGGGGACACGGTTCTGTTTTACACCGATGGCGTGACCGAAACGATGAATATCGGCGGCGAGACATATGACGAAGAGCGCTTGGAGGAACTCGTGAAGCAACTGCGGCATGCAGACGCCAGCGAAATCTGCACGGAAATTTACAACTCGGTGATAGAATTTCAGGGAGAAGCCCAGCGGTTTGATGATCTGACGCTGGTGGTGCTAAAGAAAAAATGAAACGTGAGGCGTAATGCGAGCGAATACACGGGTATGACCACCTAATTTTTTGTCTCTTCAAATCCGGAAAATGCTCGGCGTGGATTGCCAAATCCACGCCAGAACCGTCGGATTTGGCAATTTCGGCTTCGCAGAATTCTCGGCGAAGCCCGAACTAACGGGAGCCTTGAAGGCGGAAATGTACTTCTCAGATAGGCTCTTAATGAAGGCGCCGCACAGTTTTTGAGAATCTATCTGACAGAGGCCGGCTATCACGTTGAATATGCCAAAGATGGAGAGGAAGCCGTTGCCAAAGGCTGACTCAAACGCCTTCTTTAATCATTCTTGATCTGATGATGCCTCAGGTAGATGGGTTCCAGGTCATTAAACATCTAGCCAGCGAACCTAAAGCCCGTGACATCCCGATTATTATCTGCACGGCGATGGACCTCAGTGATGAAGCAAGAGATCAACTCAATGGTCAAATTCAGTCGGTTATTCAAAAGACAGATCATGTCAAAGAAGAATTGTTAGCGGCGATTAAACGAATCGAGCGCTTTCGACACTGAAAATGATAGGAGATGAACAACCATGACTATTCCTGCCAACACCACTGAGCGCGACCGTTTTTTTACCCTCTCGCTGGATATGCTGTGTATCGCCGGTTTCGACGGTTACTTCAAGGAACTGAACCCAATGTGGGAAAAAACGCTCGGCTTCACAGTTGAGGAACTTAAAGCAAAGTCCTTCATCGAGTTTGTTCACCCTGAAGACCAGGAAGCGACAATTGCTGAAGCCCAGAAGGTCATGACAACCGGCAAAGACGTCGTTTCCTTTGAAAATCGCTACCTGTGCAAAGACGGTTCGTATAAGTGGATCTTATGGAGTTCAACGGTATCCGTCGAAGAGCAGTTGTATTATGCCGTTGCACGAGACATTACCGAACGTAAGCAAGCAGAAGCCTACTACCGTGACCTGTACGAAAACGCGCCGGATATGATGGCAGTCGTTGATTTAGTTACCGGAAAGATTTTAGAATGTAACCAAACCCTTGCGGATGTTATAGGTCGCGGCAAAGAGGAGATTACGGGCAGTTCCTTCTTGGATCTGTATGCCCCTGTCTCGAGAGAGGCTGCGCGACAAACGTCCTTGGCCTTCGTTGAAACAGGCAAAATTATCAGGCAGGAACGGATCCTTCGCCGGGCGGATGGCAGCACGATTGACGTGCTTCTGCAAGCGACACCGATGCGCGACGAAACCGGCAAGATTGTCGCGAGTCGGTCAACGTGGCGGGACGTCACCAAACAGAAGCAGACGGAAAAGGCACTGGCTTCCCAAGAAGCGCTCTATCGTACGCTCATTGAAGCAGCACCACAGGTAATTTGGGTTGCAGACGCTGATGGTCAGGTTACCCTTCTAAACAAAGCCTGGCATGAATTTTCCGGGCGCACAGCGAAGGAATCATTAGGAACCCGGTGGGCAGAAGCATTGCACCCGGACGATCTTCCGGCGGTAATCGCAAAATGGAAATGCGCATACAAGCACGGCGAGACATACAGCGGTGAGTGCCGGTTTCGAGCCAAAGATGGTTCCTATCAAACTTTTATTTTTATTGGCACCCCTGTTCGGGACAATTCGGGGAACATTATCAATTGGGTCGGTATTAACACTGACATCGCCGATCGGGTGAAAACTGAGATGGCATTGCAGGAAGCCAAAGAAGCCGCTGAGTACGCAAACCGCACCAAGAGCGAATTTCTCGCCACCATGAGTCACGAACTCCGCACGCCGTTAAACGCGATTATTGGATTTTCACAGATCCTGCGTGATGAAATCCTGGCCTCCATTACCAACGAGCAGAAAGAACTCGTTCTCGATATCCATACCAGTGGACAACACCTGCTCAACATGATTAACGATATCCTGGATCTGTCAAAAATCGAGGCGGGTAAAATGGAGTTACAGATCGAGACCTTCTCCGTTGAGGAGGCGTTGGAAGAAGTCAATACGATTATTAACACCCTCGCAAACCAAAAACAGATTCAACTCTCTCTTGAATTTGATCAAGATGTCACAATGGAAGCGGATAAGGTCAAGTTCAAGCAGATTCTCTACAATCTGCTTTCCAATGCCGTCAAGTTCACCAGTGAAGGCGGGGAGGTCACCACAAAATTTGAGGTTTCTGGTTCGGAGTTGTTGGGCCGTGTGACTGATACAGGCGTAGGCATTTCGCCGGCAGACCAGGAGAAGTTATTTCAACCCTTCACACAACTTGACGCTTCAAAGGGCCGCACACACAGCGGTACTGGCTTGGGACTTGCGTTGACCAGGCGACTGGTTGAATTGCATGGGGGAAAAATTTGGGTTGAGAGTGAGGAAGGAAAAGGGAGTATCTTCCTGTTCACATTCCCGTTACGCCAACAGGGGTATGCGGCTGAGGTGACTGCGCCAGAGACTGTGACCTCCGAAATCGCTTTGTCTCTTGGTAATAACCGCACCATCCTAGTTGCTGAAGACGACGAAGGTGCCGCACAACTTCTGGGAATTTATCTGACAGAGGCAGGCTATCAGGTGGAATATGCCACAGATGGGGAGGAGGCCATAGCCAAAGCCACGGAAATTCGTCCATTTGCAATTACTCTCGACGTTCTACTGCCGAAGAAAGATGGCTGGCAGGTTCTCAAGGAACTGAAAACGAGTCCAAATCTTCAATCAATTCCGGCGATCATCGTTTCGGTGACAGAAGACCGTCAATTGGCGTTTGGACTAGGGGCGGTTGACTATCTGGTCAAACCAATTGATAAGGAAGCGCTTCTGGCTTCACTCGCATCCCTGAGACTGCCCGGGCGGGGTGGGGTGCCTCGCATCCTCATCGTCGATGACGATCCGCAGACAGTTCGATTGTTATCCACTGTGCTGACGCATGAGGGATATGAGGTGCTCAAAGCCTATAGTGGAGATGAAGCGATTGAAAAAGGGATCTGTCAATCGCCTGATCTGATCATTCTTGACATGATGATGCCTCAGATGGATGGCTTCCAGGTCATTAAGCGTCTAGCCAGCCACCCACAAGCCTGTGAGATTCCAATTATTATCTGCACGGCGATGGACCTCAGCGACGAAGAGAAAGATCGGCTCAATGGTCAAATTCAGTCAATTATTCAAAAGACCGGGCGTGTCAAAGAAGAATTGTTAGCGGCGATTAGAAGGATCGAGCGTTTTCGAGCGCTAACACAGAAAGAGGAGGTCCACGCATGAGCGCCAAACGGATTTTAGTAGTCGAGGACATAGAAATGAATCGAAAGGTTGTGCGAATTGTACTAAAGGCGAAGGGGTACGAAGTGCTTGAAGCGGCTAATGCGGAAGAGGCGCTCGCGATATTACAAGCAGAGCCGCCGGATCTGATTCTGATGGATATCGCCCTTCCCGGCATAGGTGGGGCAGACTTAACCCGGCAGATTAAAGCCAGCCCCCAATGGCGTCATCTGCCAATCATTGCTTTAACCGCTTCGGCGATGAAAGGCGATCGGGAGCAGTTCCTCAACGCAGGCTGTGATGATTATATCAGCAAGCCAGTGGATACCCGCGCACTTGTAGAGTTGGTCGCACAGTATGTTTCACCATAGTGTTGAAGGATTTTGGCGTTCAGGGTACCAGTAGTAGTTTCTGTTGATTAAAGTTATTGACTTCCGGTCAAATGCGGTGATAAACTGTCTCAATTTCAAGCAGGGAGTAGATTATGGAGATTTCAGTCAAGTATCAAAAAGACAACGCCATCCTCAGAGTTTCCGGTAGTATTCTTGGTGATGATCGAATCAAGTTGAACGAGAAGATTCAGGGATTGGTTGATGGAGGCGCCAAAAACATCCTGCTGAATCTCAAGGATGTTGGATTGATGGATAGTGTGGGGTTAGGAATGCTGGTTGCGTTGCGTGCTTCGTTGATACGGCGTGAGGTGCGGCTTGTGCTCTCAAACGTTGACAAATCTGTCAAATCACTATTACTCATTACCAAGCTCAATAATGTTTTCGATCTGTACGATACCGAAGATAAGGCGTTAGCTGATCTGTCATCATAAAATGTGTTGCGTTTCCGTAAAGGAATGAGAAAAATGGATGAGCATTCTAGCCCCAAAATCCTTGTCGTCGATGACGAGCCGAAAAACATCCGAGTGCTTCAAATCCAACTTAAAGCGAATGGATACACAGTTCTCACGGCGACCAGCGGTCAAGAGGCGCTTGAACAGGTCAAGGCTGATGTGCCCGATCTGATTCTGCTCGATATTATGATGCCGAAAATGGATGGATTTGAGGTCTGCCGGCGAATTCGTGGGGATGAGTCTACGCAATTCATCCCGGTGGTGATGGTGACAGCGCTCTCAGACAAGGAGGATCGGATTAAAGCGATTGAGGTGGGTGCGGACGATTTTATCTCCAAGCCATTTGACAGCCATGAAGCGCTTGCGCGTGTCCGTTCATTAGTGCGTATCAAACAATACCACGATGATCTCGGACAAGCCTACCAGGAGCTCCGGGCGCATAATGCTCGTTTGGAAGAAGAGTTACAGATGGCGCGTGAGGTCCAGGATAGCTTGATGCCTCAAGGAATCACTGATTTATTGGGATTCCGGATTGTTTCACACTATACACCCGCAATCATCGTGGGAGGGGATTTCTTCGATTTGTGGGAGGTTGAACGGGCGCGATTAGGAGTCTTCATCTCCGATGTGATGGGCCATGGGGTTTCCGCTGCCTTCATCACTGTATTCATTAAGACGATTGTCGAGGAGATGAGCACCCGAACAGATGATCCTGGCCACTTACTAAAAGAGTTAAACGCACGTTTCAACAAGATGATTAGCTCTCAGCAATATATGTTCGCGACAGCGTTCTGCGCCATTCTAGATCATTCCAACCAAACACTCCAGTATGCAAACGCGGGACATCCCCATCCATTCTTAGTCCAACGTCGGCGCAATATTTGTGAACCCATCGGAAATCAGTCCATCGGAAAAGGATTAGGACTCCTTCCAGACTCAACATATCAAACAGTCCATTGCCCTTTCGATCCATCGGATGGGTTATTTCTTTATACCGACGGTGCCTATGAACTCCAAAATTCAGATGGGGAAGAATTTACCCCCCAGGGGCTTCAGAACGTCATTACGCAACAGATGTCTCAACCCGCGCCCGTCCTCGTCGAAAGCGTCCTTGACGCAACCAATCAATTCAGTGACGGAAGACCGAAAGACGACGATATTACGATTGTCGCCATTGATGGATGTGCACCAAGGTGGTAATCCGGGAAATGTGGGAGCCGGTGGGCGAAGGATTGACAATCGACAAAAAGCACCGTTGCGTTCAGCTTATCCTTGAGTGCTGCAAGGTGATAGTCGTCACGGAGGGTTACGGGTTAGAAATTGGAAAGTGCGCTATCTTCTGAGTCATAAATTTCAACAATGCTAGAAGCCCCGATTAAATCAAAGGTCCGCCTGATATTATCGGCCAGACCGAAAACCTTGAGATCTCCATCTTTGAGACGAAGCTGTTTCGCAGTACCAGCTAAGGCGCCGATAGCCACACTGTTGATATGCTGAACCTGACTCAAATTCACAACAATCTTCTGAATGTTTCGACCGACAAGATCTGCGAGGGTTTTGCGTAACTCAGCAACCGCGTAGCTTCCCAAGTATTCGTTGACATCAATAATTGTGACATCTGCGCTTTGGCGGATGCACATCAATTCTTCTGGCATAAGATTTCTACCTCTCTACAATGATTTGACAGAAAGTGTATTCGTCATGTCTATGTTGGACAGCTTTCGCTCGTATGCCATCGCAGGACGTTGACTCAAAACCTGCTCTCCTTTATGGGATCGGGTGAATCCAGTAGTTGAGCGCCTCACATCTAACATGGAGGAGGAGCCAAGTGAAGCAAACTATTGAGCAGGTCATTTGCCTGGATCTCCCTAGCTCATTGCAGTGGGTTCACCTCCTGCATGTTGTCATCTCAGAAATTCTTACGGAGACGCAGTTGGATGAAGAAACAAGCGATCAAGTGAATCTCGCAGTGATTGAAGCCGGTACCAATGCAATAAAACACGGGAATCAGGGAGATCCGGAGAAACGCGCTTACTTTGAATTCATTATTCATCCAGACAAGTTCACGATTGTCATCCAGGATCAAGGGCAAGGTTTTGACCGAGAGCAAGTTCCGAATCCGATGCATTCAGAAAATCTCTTCAAGAGTAGTGGCAGAGGGGTTTTTCTGATAGAATTGTGTATGGATGATGTCACTTATGAAAAGTCAGGCACAACCATCAGGATGGTTAAAAAACTTAAAAAGAAGCCGTCAGATCATAAACAATAGGCACAACTTCAACCCAATTTCTCGGAGCCACTTCAATTGGTTATCAGCGCAGCAATGGCTTCATCTTCACTTGAGAGATGAACATTGAATTCCATTAGACGCTCTCCTATTCATTGACCCCGATTCTGCAAATCATATCCATTGCGTCAACCCGGGCTCCAAAAAGAAGTCCCTTTGGACGATGGTTTTACGATTGTCGCTATTGATTGGAACCCGTAAGAGGAACGCGCGCTCGTAAAAACGGTCAATCGGAGACTTGACAACGGTCAAGAAGCGTTAGGCGGGGAAAGGTAGAAAACAACACGAACATCAGTTCCCCCGAAGGGAATTGGGCCATATTTCCAAATGATCGGAGAGCTTTTCGGTGAGATAGATGCCGTGTCCACGTTCGCTATCGGGAGTCATCTTCTGAGAGACTTCATCCAGCCGTCCCGTTGCCAACCAATTATCTCGCATTCTGTTCCCTTTGTCCCGAACATGGATTTCTAATTTACCTGAATCGAAAATGAGGGTCAAATCAATCCCTGAAGCAGGGCTTTCTGAGCCGTGTTCGATCGCATTACTACAAACTTCATCGAGAATAAGTTCGATGTCATAAATACGTGCCTGGCAAAACCCCAGTTGTTGCACCAATTGCCCGATAAATACCTGAATTGGATGGACATACTCAAGACGGCTAGGCACTTTGAGATCGAAAATTTCCTGTTCCGTTTTTTGCTCTCGAGTCATTCCAGAATACCAACCTGACAAAGTTAAGGGCTTGGCGCGGAAATTATACTGTGATGCCTGTATGCCAAGCCCTGGAGAGGTTTGAAGCGTTTTTTGATGAAAGATTCAGCGCCTTACATCGCTGTCTGTCTAAATGGGGATCTAGAAAGCGGCAAGTGCGCTACTTTCTGAGTCATAAATTTCGATAACGCTTGAGGCTCCTACCAAATCAAAGGTCCGTTTGAGGTTATCTGCTAGACTGTAAACTTTGAGATCCCCATCGCTCTGGCGCAGCCTTTTTGCAGCGCCAACCATCGCGCCAATGGCTGTACTATTAATATGCTGGACTTGACCTAAATTCACAACAATCTTCTGAGTTCTTTGGTCAACCAATTCGTCAATTGCTTTTCGTAAATCGGCAGCCGCATAACTTCCGAGATCTTCGTTCACATCGACAATTTTGACATCCGCGCTTTCACGGATGGTCATGGATTCGTTTGCCATAACAACTTTTTCTCCCAATCGTTAGAAATTAGTAAATCTGTATCGAAGCCTTATCCAGATGTGCCTTCTTGCTTGCGCTTTGAATGAAGCCCTCCTCAAGGATTTTCGTCTCATCTGGAATCAGTGGTAGTATCTCATACCAAATCTGGATCAACCGGCTACTAATACGAAGACGGTATCGTCTATCACTGATCCTCGGAAAAGGGTTAGTAGTCTTTAGATTTGGAACTGGTATCAAAAGATATCAAGGTTTTATGTCCTTATGAACTTATAGCGAGTAAAATGCGCGCTTCTCCCGTCATCCTCAACGAAGTGAAGCATCTCTTGCACCTTAACGAGGAGATTCTTCGCTGCGCTCTATTAGACTTCCAAGAAACTACCCGCAATGAATTCTATTATATCCAAAGTATGGACAAAACACAAGCAGAATATAGTAACCTCCGCGGAATTGAACTCCCTTCTTTTTTCCTGATTTCAGAAACATTTCCCCAAACAAGGTCCTTCCTTCCAGAAATGGAGCGGAGTCTAGCTAGGCACACCTTTGATCCGAGCTCCCTTTTGAATAAATTGTCGCACGACTCGAACTGTGTCCCATTGGGACTGAATTTCTCTCACTTGTGTGGTATAATAACTTTGTTCAGGAAAACCGGTTAAGATTGAGAAAATATAGCCTTTACGGATGCCTTCAAGGATTGTTAATGACGACGCTTCAGATTTTTCTTGTGATCTTTATCATTTTTCTGGGTTGCCAGCCCACTGATGAAAAAACACAGCGAAAAGAAGAATTGAAACGTGAAGCGACCAAACTCCGGCTGGGGATGATGCTCACGCCAGAGGATGTGACAGGGTATCTGCAACTCGGTGAAGTCTACCACGAAATGGAGGAATATGAGAAAGCGATTGAGCAGTTCCGAGAGGCGCTGATACTCGATGAGGAGAACGCGCGAGTGCATGACGCGCTCGGTTTAGTTTACACAGATCTGCAACTGACCGATCCGGCGATCAGGGCATTTCAAAAAGCGATCGAACTTGAACCCGATAATCCGACCTATCATAACAACCTTGGCTATACTTATGACACGGATGATCAGTTTGGCAAGGCACTCGAAGCATATCGCGCAGCTATCGAGGCAGATGCAATGTTCCAGGATGCATACTTCAATCTGGCTGCAGCTTATCATGCCCGTGAGCAATTTGAAGAAACTATCAAATATTACCAGCAAGCCATTGCTCTGGATGAAAACGATCCGGATGCCCATTATAACCTCGGAGACGTCTATCAAGAAACAGAGAAATTTGAACTGGCAATCCGTGCATACGAAAAATCGCGGTCACTTAACCCAAATGATCCGGAGGTTTACTACCAACTCGCGCGGATGTATCAAAAAAAGGGCGATTACCTCACGATGAAACGCTATGTTGAACTTTTCTTAGAACGCGCTGCGGATTTGCCACAATTCCAAGATGAGATTGAGACCGCTAAACAGATGCAGCGAGGCGAAAGTGCGGCGCACGAATAGTGAAACTACCGATACGGGTAAACGAGTTCAGGAGTTCATTTACGCATCAGACATTACGTTTCACGCATCACGCAATAGCCATCATGTATCACATAATTTTCCTTTTCAAAAAATGAGCGAAAGAAAGTATATCATCGGCATTGATGGCGGTAGCACGAAAACAGTTGGACTTCTCGCAGATCTTGATCGAGTAATCCACGCGAAGGGCGAATCAGGTCCCTCCAATTACCACGTCGTCGGAGAGGCGCAAACCAAAAGGGTACTGGCCGATCTGATCTTGCAGTTACTGGATGGGGCGAACACCACGCTAGAGAATTGCGCTGGTTTCTGCCTGGGGATGGCAGGGCTCGCACGCCCGGCGGATCAAGAAGTAATTGGGCAGATTTGCGATGAGATTGGTATCGGCAGAAGCCGTATTCTGACGCATGATGCACAGATTGCGTTGGTGGGTGGAGCTGGTAAGTTGACCGAAGGGAAATCCCACGTAGCGGGGCTAGAGGGAATCATCGTGATTGCCGGGACAGGTTCAATTGTCTACGGGGTCAATGCCGAAGGCAGTGAAGCACGCGCTGGTGGTTGGGGGCACCTACTCGGCGATGAAGGCAGCGGCTATGATATCGCGCTGCGTGGACTTCGAGCAGTTGCACGGGCAGCAGATGGACGTGGCATCCCCACACAACTGACCTATCTGATGCTAGACGAAATCGGGTTGAAACAACCAAGCGATCTCATACGCTGGGTCTACACTGCGAGCAAAGATCGGGTGGCCGGACTTGCACGGTGGGTTTTTATCGGCAGGGATGCCGGCGATCGGGTCGCCCGACAGATTGTTGAATATGCTGCCGATGAGCTAACGCTCGCTGCCAAAGTTGTCATTGACCAATTGCGCTTCGATAATCAGTTTGATGTGGTTTTCAGCGGTGGAATTTTTGCGCATCAATCGGGATTTGTTGACCTGCTGCGGGCTCGCCTGCAAGCCGTTGCGCCAAAGGCGCAGATCGGTTTAGCCAAGCATGAGCCGGCTTATGGAGCAGTGTTGTTGGCAAAATCCATCCTGAAACAGAATGAAAACTGGTAAACAGAAACAATGTCAGAAAATCTTTCCAAACTCATCACTGAGCAGCGAAATCCAAACTCAATCGATATTGATCTCAAGTCAACAGAAGAGATCGTGCAGATTTTCCACGAAGAAGATCGGAAAGCGTTTGCTGCGGTTGAGGCAGAATCTACATCGATCGCACGGGGCATCGATCTCATCACGAGAGTGTTTCGACGAGGAGGACGGCTTTTCTACATCGGCGCGGGGACAAGCGGCAGGCTCGGCGTCCTCGATGCCTCCGAATGCCCACCCACTTTCAGCACTGAGCCTGACATGGTACAGGGTATCATTGCCGGCGGGGATAAGGCGTTGCGGAGATCGGTTGAGACGGCGGAAGACCAGCCCGAAGCCGGCGCACAATCCATCCGTGAACACGAGGTCACCGATCGAGATGTGGTCGTCGGCATCGCCAGCAGTGGGCGCACGCCCTACGTACTTGGCGCATTGGAGGAAGCCCATCGAATCGGCGCAAAAACAATCCTCCTCTGCTGCACTCCACCGGCTGACAATTTGAAGGCGTTTGTGGATATCTTTATTGCACCGATTGTGGGTCCCGAGATCATTACGGGTTCAACGAGATTAAAGGCTGGGACAGCAACAAAACTCGTGCTAAACATGCTCACCACCGTCTTGATGATCAAGATTGGGAAAATTTACAACAACCTGATGGTGGATATTCAGTTGTCCAACGCAAAGATGATTGACCGGGGAACGCGGATTATCATGGAGGTCGCAACGACGGATTACAGGACGGCACGAGCGGCGTTAGGACGCACCGGTGGCAGCGCGAAGATCGCCATTGTCATGCTGTTGAAGGGCATCGATCAGATGGAAGCCGTTGCCCTCTTGGAGCAAAACGATGGCTTTCTCCGGCGTGTCTTAGAGCGTGTGTGAAAAGTGGTTCTTTGCTAACGTTCGGAAGGTTACAAAACCGATTTGCAAGGAGAGGTATGGCGTATAGAAGTATTTGAAACTGAGGCGCTTACCGGGAGGCATGAAAATGGAAAATATCATTGCATGTAATTTGAATAGCTATCGACAATTTCGTGAAGGCGCGTATCAGCACCTAGCGAAAATTGGTTTGACGAACGTCGAGATCGGCGTGCCTGCACCAGCGGACGTCGATAAGGTTATGGCTGAACTGAAATCATACGGACTTACAGCGACCAGTGTATCCGCTCCCTGTAATGTTCAGGATGAAAATGTCGTCTCGGAATTTCAGACCACGCTGGAAGTTGGGAATCAGATGGGCGTCAAGGTCATCTTTACCAGTGTCCACGCCGGCGATCACGATCGGAACGTAATCTATGACCGTCTGAGACAGATTGGGGAAAACGCCGCGCCGTTGGGAATCAAGGTCTGCTTGGAGACGCACCTCGATCTGGCGCACAACGCGGAGGTCGCACTCGAAACCATGCGGGGCGTCAATCATCCGAACATCTGCATTAACTTCGACACCGGCAACGTCTATTTCTACAACCATAACGTCACCGCTGAGGGAGAGCTCAGGAAGATCATCAACCACGTCGGATCCGTCCACCTCAAGGATACCAATGGTGGCTATCAGACGTGGCACTTTCCCGCGCTTGGTGAAGGCGTGGTTGACTTCAAAGAAGTATTTCAGATCCTGAACGATATGGGGTTCTATGGGCCGTGCGCGATGGAATTGGAGGGCATTGAGGGCGAGGAATTAGACGAGGCGGGTGTGCAAACACGAGTGGCGAAGTCTGTGGATTACCTCAAAAGCATTGGTGTGATGGATTAAATGATGTGTGATATGTCATGGTAAAACGGAACAACAATCTCTTCTCTTACCTTTTGTGCAATACGTAACACGAAATACGCGTCATCTGGAAAGTGTGGACTTAACTGAGTCAGGAAATGAACTATCCCATAGTGCGCGACAAACTTCAGGGTTGGAAAAACGTATGAAACGCCTGAAAGGAAAGATTTCGATTGTGACGGGGAGCAGCAGCGGAATTGGGAAAGCGATCGCCCTCAAATTCGCAGCGGAAGGATCAAGCGTTGTCGTCACCGCACGGCGAAGCGAGTTGTGCGATCGGGTTGTCGCACAGATTCGGAAGCGAGGTGGCGAGGCCATTGCTATTCCGACCGATGTCTTGGACGAGTCACAGGTGGAACGGCTTTTTTCGGAGACACACCAGCACTTTGGACGGCTCGATATTCTTGTCAACAACGCCGGAATTGGCGACGGCGGCAGAATCGTTGAGGCAAGTACGGAAGTATTTGACCGGGTGATGAACACTAATTTGCGGGGCGTATTTTTCTGCTGTCGCGCCGGCTTTCGTCAGATGATGCAAAACGAAGGCGGGACAATTATTAACATTTCCAGTGTGTGCGGCGTTGACGCATGGGCGGGTACGGGTATCTACAGCATGTCGAAATACGGTATCATAGCCTTGACGAAGACACTGGCAGATGAAGGGCGAGAGTATAATATCAAAGCGTGTGCAATCTGTCCCGGCGGCGTTGCATCCTCCCTTGTTGATTCCCCACCCGAAGAAGTTGAGCGCAGCCAGTCCATTAGCCCGTTTGACATCGCGGAGGCGGCTGTTTATCTCGCAACGCTTGGACCAAATGCAATCGTTCATCAGATTGTCGTGGATCGCCTCTGGGCGGACTGGTAAATAGTGATTGAACATAACTAACCGGTCCGATACTTCGCCACCGCTTTCTCATCCAGCTCAATCCCCAGCCCGGGGCCTTCCGGCACGGCAATGTGGCCGTCCTTAATCTCCAACGAGTCGCCTACTAGGCTATCCTCGCGCAAGAACGGTAGCTCCCCACAGGCCCGGAGATCATTGGGCAAAGTGGACTGCAAATGAGCTGAGAAGGCCGCTTGGACCCCCAGACACAAGCCACCGGTTTGCAGCCAGATGGGACACTGCGCGACTTCGGCGATCGCCGCTGCCTTCTTAACAAAGTTCACGTTTCCGCTCAAGTTGAAAAGGTCCGCCGCCTCCGCTCGCACCGCGTTTAGTACCACTTGAGCATCGATCAGGTGGAGCGCCTGCGGGATATCAGTTTTCTGCCGCAACAGCGGATACCAGGTCAGATTCTGCCAGGAGACCGGATTTTCAAAACAATCAATGTTGTAGGGTTCCAACTGGCGGGCTAATTTCACGGTATCGGCCACGGAGCGAAATTTGCCTTCGGGGTCCAGGCGGATGGCATAGTCGACGCCTGCGGTCGCGCGGGTAATCGCGTCCACCTGCCGCACGACATCCTCGGGGAACGCTTTGAGCTTGTGAATCTTGAAACCCTGTGCCGCCGCCCGTTCTGCTTCCTTGGCCGTTTCCTCCGGCGGCATGTGGCAAGACCAGTAGGAGACGGGAATGCGATTACGGATTTTGTCTCCCAGTAGCCGCCAGACTGGCACACCCAATCCCTGTGCCACAATGTCGTAGCAGGCGGACTGGAAGGGGCGATCTAGGTGGGCGAGATCCATCGTCAGGAGGTCGCCCCCGATGAGCGCCTCCACCTGCGCCGCCAGAGTTTCCTTTCTTTGCCAGCGTTCCCCTAATCCCGTAAGTCCGGCGTCGGTGTGGACCTTAGCGATCGTTGTGTAACTCCGCGCCTGGAAATCGACAGCGCGAATCGCGTCGATGTAGGGGACGAGGACTTCGATGAGGTCGATGGAAGTGATCTTCATAGGTCGTGTCATAAATGTGTTGACTGGCTCTAAATCTGCAAGCCGAATTCATAGTGGTGCGTCCATGGGTCTGGATTGTCGAACGGACATTTGCGTGGCTCGGTCGTTATTCGACGATTGAGTAAGGATTACGAATGCCTCACGGACACCAGTGAGGCGCTTATTTGGGCATTCCTCCATTTCTCCACTTCCACAACTAAATTCTATCCTTGACGTCACTTACTTTATTATACTGCTACAATAATCTAATATTTTACCTGATTTATAGGCAAGATTCAACCTTTTACTGGCAGGTTAGGGCAATCGCATCTATAAAATTGGTGACATCTGGCACGATTTTGGGCTGCCCCGTCAAATCTGGCATCCCACTGATGAGCGTGCGGTTTTCCTCGCCTCCCCTACTGTCTGGGAAAATCCAGTCACGAACCGTCGCATTTCAGTACCATGTCATCAAGAAATTCCTGATTACACCACAAGGTGAACCTGTAATATGATAACCTAAGTTGCTACCTACGAAACCTTGATGAACTCGGATCTCGGTGCTTGGAACTAGGCGCCGTGGGCTTTGGTGCCGATTAGCGATGCGTTGCCAGTTCCAAGATCCCAGTGCCCAGTACCCGACAGGGTTAGCTGATAGGTAGCAACCCGGGTTATGATATTGACAAAAGTAGACTTCTCGAGTAAAATTTTTGAAAGAAGTCGGTGAAAGTCACCGGCAACATTCAAAATATAGATTAGGTATCAGACCATAAGGTCACGGCATTTAAGGCACCCAGGATATTGAATCGTTGCCATCTGCGACGCCGCTTTTCTAAATCCCCAAGGCGTGCCCGGCATCGTGTACGGTCCCGGCAGCCTGTTGGTGACTCATGCTGCAGATGAGTACATCAACATTGATGAGTTGATGGTGGTGACCAAGACCTACGCCCTGGCGACAATGGATTGGTGTGAACGAGGCAACTGGTGAAAAACCAAAAGGAGGAAGCCCATGCTCAAGCCACGCATCATGTTCTACCACGATGGACGTCATCCGCTGCTCTACATGTACGAGCCACCTATGCAGAAGGAGGAGTGCGAGGCAGCGGTCGACGAACTGGTCGGTACGCCCGTAGAGGCACTCATGTTCTGCCTGGGGGATGGGCGTACCGTCCTACATGATACGAAAGTCGGCGAACTGTGGGGGCACAATGTGAAAAAGTGGCCCCATCTCATCTTTCGCCGGGCCCACCAGAATGCTTTGCATCTGATCAAAAACGGTCGCGATCCCTTGCGGCTGATCTGCGACCGCGCCCACGCCAAGGGGCTTTTGGCCTATCCCACACTGCTAGTGCAGTTGGAAAGCGGCGAGCGAGGCGGCGGTGGGTATAACATTCGCAGCTCGGACTTTCGCCTAGACAACAAGCATCTCGAGATCGGCGCCAGGGGCGACTTAGACCCCAATTTTCCTGGCATCCACTGTGCCGATTTCATGCACCAGGAGGTCCGTGATGAGCGATTTGCCCTCATCTCCGAGGTCCTGACCAACTATGAGGTAGATGGGTTCGAGCTCCAATTCAACTTCTGGCCCTACTACTTCCACCCGGATGAGGTTGATGCGGGGCGTCAGATCATGACCGAGTGGGTGGAACGCGTCTGTGAAGCGGTCAAAAGGAGTGGATCCGAGAGGGAACTGGCCATCAGTATCCCGTCCAACGTCGAGGACTGCATGTCCCGGGGGCTGGACCCGCAGGAGTGGATGCGGCAGGGGATTGTGGACGTTCTCATCGCCCAGGCAATTTCACGTCCGGAGCTGCGAGATCCGAACGGCACCTCTCTGACATACGAACCGCCGCTGCTGGCAGACCTCCGTTTCCTGGTGGAGGCTGCCAGCGGGTCGGACTGCCGCATCCACGCTGCCATCGACAGCAACATTGACTCTGACCGTTTGGGTGAGGCGTCTATCGAAATGGCCCGTGCTGCGGCCTGCAACTATTGGTCGCAGGGCATCGACGGACTTTACCTCAGTCAGTGGTTCGGTAACTGGCCATACGGGGCGTCGTTCTACGAGAAGCTCCGCGAGTTGCCCCATCCGGACGTTATGGCGCCCAAGGACAAGTTCTACCATATCCCCACCGAAACCGGTCGCTTGCCGAAACCCGAATCTGGAGAAGGGCTCACGTCGCAACTGCCGGCTATCCTGGAGGTAAATCAGCCTGTTCAGTTGGTGGTCACAATCAGCGACGACCTTCCCCGGTGGGACCGGGTGGGTCGCGTCCACGAAGTCCTGCTACGCACGCGAATCATGAACACCACCGAAGGCGACGGACTGTGTTTTCGACTCAACGGGGTTTCTCTGCCGGAGGAGGAACTACGCAAAATCAACGAGATGTACCGGATGAAGGCGCCGCGCTACCGCACAGGCTCGGGCTACTGGTTCATCTACCGGCTTTCCCGCAACCACTGGCCCCAACAAGGCCAGAACGTATTCGAAGCCACCCTGCTCTGGCGCGACAAGGATGTAACGCCTCCGGTCTATGTCCGCGATGTCGAGCTAGAGATCAAGTACCTAATGGGCAGGAATTTCCATCGCGGGTCCGTGGATGCAGATCTGGGTCCCTACGCGCATGGTGTGGCATAAAACAACGGCGAATTGATTGATTTGACATACTTTCTACAAAGCTGTTTTCCCGGAGCACCTGGCGAGCGTCACAACGTGACACCGTAAAGAGAAAGGGGCATATATGCAAACAGAAGAAAAACATGGGATTCGCGAAGCACCGAAAGGCCTGGGAGGGCTGCTGCGAAATATTGGTCCGGGCGTTGTGCTTTCGGGCTCAGTGGTGGGGTCCGGTGAACTCCTTGTGACCACACGCATGGGGGCCGAAGTGGGAATTGTGTTTCTTTGGGGTGCCATCGTTGCTTGCCTAGTGAAATTCTTCATCCAATTAGAATTGGGACGCCAGTGTATCCTGCACAACAATACAAGCATACAGGTACTGAACCGGGTGGCTGGGCCACAGTTGAGGAATGCTTCCTGGGTCTCCTGGGTGTGCATGGTCGGGTATTTCTTGGTCATGATCGCTTTGATCGGTATCCTGGTCTCAGTCGCTGGCCTGATGGTCACCCTGTTTCCCGGAATCCCCTACAGCGTTTGGGCGGTCGCGATCTTTTTAGCGATGTCAGTCCTGCTTTACCGTGGCCTATATAATGACCTTGAGAAAATGGTGTCATTCCTGGTTGCCAGCTTCAGCTTGATCGTGATTGGCTCAGTGCTGCTCCTGCAAGGAACGCCTTATGCGTTCAGCGGCAAGGATTTGTTGTCCGGGTTCCGTTTTACCATGCCTCCGGAGGGCGCATTCGTGGCGCTGGCGGTGATGGGGTCGGTGGGAGCAACAGCAGTGGAGTTATTCATGTATCCCTACTGGATAAGGGAGAAGGGGTACCCAGATTTTGTGGGCCCGCAGCAGGACACCCCGGAATGGCGCCAGCGCTACCGGGGCTGGATGCGAGTCCTCTTCACAGATACGCTGGTGTGTACACTGATTGCCACAGTCATCACCTGCGCCTACTATTTGCTGGGGGCTTCGATTCTTAAGCAACTCAGTGTGCTGCCCCAGGGCATGAAGGTGGTCGAACAGGTGTCGCTGATCTTCACCGAAACCATCGGTGGGTGGGCCTACTACCTCTTCATGTTTGGTGGTTTCTGCACGTTGTTTTCTACCCTTCTGGTCTTTACTGCCAGTGCCGGGCGCATCAGCGTGGATTTTCTCCATCAGGTGGGCATGTCTTCCCTTAACCGGGAGGAAGCCCGACGGCGTCTGGTGCGCATCCTGCAGATTGCCTTCCCCTTCTTCTGGCTCTGTGTCACCCTCACAAAATCCGACACCCCCCTTGCTTTTGTGCTTGTCGGGGCGAATGCCAACAACTTACTGCTCATTCCCATGGCCTATGGCATCGTGCATCTGGCAATGCGGGCAGCGGATCGGGAGCGCATGCCGCTGTGGATCGAGATTGGGCTGCTACTTACCGTTTGGGTGATTATCAATTTCACAGCGATCAATCTCTATCTGCGCTGGACTCACTGAGCGTCATAGGGCGAGTGTCGTTTTCAGCTTTCTCTTTTACAACTTCGTTTTTCTTAAACGTCAGAAGAAAATGATATATTGACTGAGCTATTATCCAATCAACATGCCTCATTTTGCTACAAGAATTCACTTTTCCTCTCCTCTAGGCATCAACAGATGGAGTTTCCCTCAAAAAGTGTCAGGTTATACTCAACACCGCGTCAAATTGCGCTTTTGGAGGCTTCCGTCATCCTGAACGCACTGAAGGATCTCTTGCGCTGAGATTCTTCGTAAATCCTCTCCGGGAGTTAGCTGATTCTCCCCACGACATTGGGGGGCCGGAGAGGCAAGTCAAAATATAGGGCACCCAGCATTCTGGGGCTGGCTTCGCCTGGAAAGGAGATTCCTCATGAGTTCAATCAACAGTGTGGAGCGGTTCAAGCAGCGCATGCACGAGGGTACGAAGCCCAAAATCCTGGCCACTGCTCCCGTTGACCCAATCATCCACGAGGAGTTGGGCAGGCTTTATCCGATACAGACCGCGGAAAATGACCATCACAAAATCCTGCTCGCCCTGATGCCGGGAAGCATTTGTTTAATCAGTCGAGGCCTGGCTCCCATTGACAGTGAGATTATGGATGCCAGCCACGATCTGCTCGTGATCAGTCGCATGGGCGCTGGCTATGAAAACGTGGACATCTCTGCCGCCACGGACCGCGGCATCCCCGTGGTCTATGCGCCGCTGCTCGGCGAGGCGGTGGCGGAGGCTGTCTTCGCAATGATCTTGGCACTGACCAAGCGGTTGTTTTACTGGCACGAATCGTTGATAAGCGGCCATTGGGCTCGGCGGATGGCCGAGCGTACCGAAGATCTGTACGGAAAAACCCTCGGCATTGTCGGGCTTGGCAGAATCGGCCGCGAGGTCGCGGTGCGAGCCAAAGCCTTCGGTATGCGAATCGTGGCCCATGATCCGTACGTTCGCCAGGATCAGGGGCGCGAACTACAGGTAGAATTGATATCTCTTGACGATCTGCTGGAAAGCTCGGACATCGTCACGCTGCACGCGCTAGTCACGCCCGAGACAACAGCGATGATCAACCGCTCGAACCTACCCAGGGTCAAGCGCGGCGCTTATCTGGTCAACTTCGCGCGAGGCGCTTTGATTGAGAACCTGGACATTTTGTACGAGGCCTTGGAAGACGAGCGCCTTGCCGGAGTGGGGCTCGACGTGTTTCCGGACGAACCGCCTACTAATCTCGACCATCCGCTGTTTTCGCATCCGAATTTCATCGGCTCACCGCATGTGCTGGCATCCACCGCCGGCGCCGAGGCACGCTGTGCTCGATCGGTTTGCAAAGACGTGACGGCTGTGCTGCATGGGCAAAGACCCCAATGGTGCGTCAACCCCGAGGTGTTTGACTCGCCACAACTGCGTTCTAAACGATAAAGCCATGTGGGATAAAAACGAATACGAAGTTCCTGAATCAGAGTTTCGTCAGCGAATCGCGCGCGTTGCTGAATTCGCGGGCAAGCATGACCTGAGCGCCGTTGTCGTCTATTCGGCGCCCAGAATCCACCAATGGACCCAGACCGGACATGTGGGATATCTGACCAATTGGTCCAATCTCGACCGCATCACCGACGCAATGGTGGTTGTGAGCCGCGATGCAGAGCCTATCCTGCTCGTCGCCGGCGTTGAGTACATGCTGGGCCAGGTCGCCGGTGTCTCGTGGGTCAGCGACGTGCGGTTGGTCAGCTCGCCCGATCCGCGGGCGGTCTCGGGCGCCTTCGATCCCAGCGTCGGTGGGGGTGAAGCAACCCACGGGGCCAGAACCTTCGGCGGCGAGATTCGTCAGATTCTGCAATCGAAGCGTTGTGCCGACAAATCCATTGGCATCGCAGGCCTTGAGGCCATGCCCGCCACCATCCACCGTGACCTCGCATTGTCCCTCGACAGCGGCATTGCCGACGTCCCTGATATCGTTGCCCAACTGCGCACGATCAAGACGCCGCAGGAAGTTGCGATTCTCAGACAAGTCGCTGCCATCTCTGATCGCTGCTACTAGACCATGATGGAGGTGTTGACGGACGGGATGTGGGGCTACGAGTTGAGCGCGGAGATGGACCGCACTGCCAAGCACGAAGGCGCCGACCTGGTCTACAACACCATACACAGTGCGCCGGGCGGGGAACTTTCAAAGGGTAAACTGTCCATCAAGGCCCACGATTGCCGCCTGCATTGCGGTGACTACATCAACGTCAACGCATATCTGGTTTACAAGGGGTATTGGATTCAATCAGACCGAGACCGGGCTGGAACCATCGGCCAAACGCTCTCTTCAACAGCCGCTAGTGCCGTTGAAGCCAACCTGCGCGCCCAAGATGAGGTTCTGGCTGCGATTCGACCGGGATTGTCCATTGGTGATTTAATCCGTATCGGGGATGAGGTGGTCGAGCAACTTAGGTACAGGATTCAAGGTGAACGTATCGGACACGGCCAGGGATTGGATTATTCCGAACAACCCTTCCTCATCGCAGGCAGTCACGAAACCCTCAAACCGGGACATGTGTTTGTCCTGCACGTCTGCTTGGAGATACCCGGCACAAACATTTTGATCAATCCCATCGCCGACCTGTGCCACGTGACGTCCGACAGCGTCGAAGTCCTCAACCGATTTCCTCGTGGGCTGTTTTACAGGTAGGGGCATTCGGTATTATTCCTGCTGAACCTGGCAAGATGATAGGAAATACTAACTGGGAGGAGCGATCACTATGAGAATAACAGATGTCAAGATATATGTGGTGGCGAATCCGCCTCCTCATCGTGGAGGTCCATATTTTGTTTTCTTGAAACTGACCACGGATGACAAGATTGAAGGCTTCGGCGAAGTCTACGGAGTGCCGTTTCACCCGAACAAGGTAGCACAGCTAATTGAAGACGTTGGGGAGCGGTATATTATTGGCTGGGACCCGTTCAAGATTGAACAGCTATGGCGGATAATCTACTCGAGTGGATATACTCAGCATCCTGATCTGACGTTGGTGGGGGTACTGAGTGGCATTGAGATTGCCTGCTGGGACATTATTGGTAAGGCCCTCAACCAGCCCCCCTGCTCGGCGGCCAAGTTCACGAAAAACTCCGTTCTTACACCTAACCTATACCCGGCGCCCGATGATTTGGCGCCAAAGAACGAAACGCAAGATGCTATGGCAATAGCCAACGTTTTTGGTGACCCAGAGCTCGCACCGAAGAGAGCAGTCCATTACGTTGAGCAGGGTTTCACGGCCCTGAAATTTGACCCCGTTATGCCAATATCTGCCTTTGACCCCAGGCAGCTTTCCCTGGAAGCACTTGATAATGCCGAGCTCGTCATTAAGAACATACGGCAAGCTGTCGGTAGCAAGTGTGACTTACTTGTAGGAACGCATGGCCAGATGACGACTTCTAGTGCTATCCGTCTCGCCAAGAGGTTAGAGCCATTTGACCCGCTGTGGTTTGAGGAGCCAGTGCCGCCGGAGAATAAGGAAGAGATGGCCCGGGTTGCCCAATCTACCAGCATTCCGGTTGCCTCCGGTGAGTGTCTAACTACAAAGTATGAGTTTGTTGAGTTACTTGAGAATCAAGCGGCTGCTATTCTTCAGCCGGCACTTGGACGAGTTGGGGGGATATTGGAGGCCAAGAAGATTGCCGGTATGGCGGAGGCGCACTACGCTGAGGTTGCCCCGCATCTTTACTGTGGGCCGATAGAAGCAGCCGCCAATATACAGCTTGCTACCTGTAGCCCCAATTTCTTAATCCAGGAAAGTATTGAGACATTTGGCGGTTTCCACGCTGAGATACTCAAAAAGCCAATTAGATGGGAGGACGGTTACATCATACCTCCCAGCAAACCAGGCCTGGGCATCGAGTTGAACGAGGCAGTAGCGGCCCAAAATCCCTATACCGGGACAATATTTCCAGAGATGGTGGACAGACCAATCTAAATAGTTCCACTGATGTTTTTTACATTTTGCAGCAGTTGTGGCGGTTTTGGTCCGACAGAATCGGACGAGCACGGTTGATTGAAATTAACAATCGCCGACAAATAGTGTGGTGGCTCAATTCAGTCGTCGGATTCAATCGCACTTCCTCGCCCCCTCGTGCCACTAGCATTTGTCACAGACCTAACTCTGCGTGCTTTATATGCACCACACTTGCTCAGGCAGACCGCGACCGGAACTCGGCGATGAAAGCGTCGCGGGCTGCTTCAGGCCCGCCCTCTACGATGCCGACGCGACCATGACGCACCACGCGCTCCCCGGCGCCAATATCCCCGAAGTAGGGATTGGCGTGAATACACCCATAGGCCGGAGTCACGTTGCTCTGGAGAAACTGCACGTCCTCCCAAGCTGTCCAGACTGTCCGGGACCCATCCACCCTCGTCACGCATACGAACCCATCGTCGGGATGCTCGACCGTGTGGCACCACTTGGCACCGGGGCAGGTGGGGTCGCCGTGAAGCACCTGGGGGATATGACTGTCAATAATGGCAAACAGGTACTGCGGTTTGCCTCCAATCGTGCCCATCTCCGCCAGTGAAACCAACTCGCGGTTCACCACACACCGGGTGCGCTCCCTGGCCAGATCAAGGTACGAAGCGGCCAGGGTCAACTGCATGCACGCTGCGGCATGGACCCGCCGCCAAGCTTGCTCTGTGAGGTTGCCGATGGCTAACTCCAACCTGTAGCCGGTGTCCTCGCCCCGGATGCTCGCAGCCAGACTGAGCCGTCCGGGTATCTCCAGATCGTAGCGGACTTCCGACTCTCCATCGGGAACCCAGACCACGGGATGGGCAGGCTCATTGGTGAACCGGGGACGTTCGCCCGTGGCCCCGATCTCGACCAGTTCGGGGAGCCAGAGGTTCGCGCGGTCCCTCCCCTGCGGGTTTAAATGCAGTGAGTTCTCAATCTGACGTGGTAGAAGCGGCTATGTTTGTAAACTCTTATTTATCGGACGTTTTCAACGCCGCCATTTAGAATAGCACCCATACCTGAGTGTTTTAGCCCCTGAATCCTACTCGAGTCTTATTGTTATACTGCGATGTTCAATTATTTTAAGGTCTGAATTGGAAGCCAAACAAGGCCCCATTATTTCAAGTGTAAGTATTTGCCCTTGTAACGTCCATTCGGATACACCATCTACGGTAAGCCCCTTTGGTCTTTCATCAAAGAAAACCTTAATCGCATCAATATTAAACACGCCATCCTCTAGTTGGGTGAAAACGCTCTCACTCTTGATAATAGCTGCGCCCTTCATAATAGCTGGTCCATCGCTATCATCCATGCCACATCCCCCCATGGCGACCACGAGAAGCAAACTCACCAGTAATAGAATAGTCTTTGTTTTTTTTACACTTTCTCCCCCCTCTCACTTTCTCACCTGCTGCTTACCTCTAACCTTACCTCAGACAACTGATGTCCGATAACTCTGGTTAACAGTCGCTTGCTTTCCGTGCTGAGATTTTCAATAGATCGCATAACCTTTGCGTGTGTTATAATAAACGGATCCAGTCGATGCGTTGCCTGTGACTTTCAGGGTTTCTCCTGGGTCTGGCCTTCTTTCTATTGATGATAGCCAAAAGACGACTTTTTACACACAATTCTATTTAGGCAACATGCTAAACGCGAAGGAGGTCATTTCACGAATGTTTCCTATACTATACCTAATTTCGACTTCGATTCACCACATAAAAATTAAATTTTCAGTATTGAAACCGTTGAACAAATCATATCAAGAGTCCGGGAAGCATTGAACTTTCTGCCGCCAGAAGGGATTTTTCTCAATCCTGACTGTGGGTTTGGCACGTTCGCCAGCCGACCGATGAATAAGACGGAGATTGCCACGCAGAAACTCGGGGTGATTGCTGAAGCCGCAGCAACATTACGGAAAAGATGACCCACTTATTGTGTTTTTTTGGCGATGTTACAGAATTGGTCACTGTAGCCGTGAGTCAATTCACCCTACAACCGTACAGTTCCCAACATGCACCCATGGACCGATAGCTACACCATAAGGCATTACTACCAAAGGCATTACTGCCACACCTGACGAGTTCTTCCCTCCGATGTCTCACATGACGACTGACCATAACGTAGAGATGGGGTGAGCGCTCGGTTTCCTGCGCGGATTGCCGGGATACGAATTCGAACCAGAGACCATGTTCTTCGACGCGGTTGAAGCGTTTGCGCCCAAATCTCCTGACAACGCCGCCCGTTTGAATTCTCTTTCATCCACCCTGGAATTCCGGAAGAACGAGACCATTCTCACTGACCTCATTGAAGTCGCTGAATACCAACTTTACCTCAGAAGTGACAGAGTGGCTGAGAATCATGTCGTCTTGAGATTGGTAGAATTAAATGATACTGCGTGCCCACGTTGATAAAGGCGTTAGGCCGAAAGAAAACGCGCTGTCCTATGATGCCGATTGCACAGACAGAAAGTCCTTTCGGGTCATGCACGGTTTGGATTGGGTTAATTCTTGTGCCATTTTTTAGTCGATCCTTCTCCGATCATTAAAAAGCGTTGACAGTTGAAAGTCAGCAGACTATACTGGTGATATGAAAATCAAAACATCGTTTACATTATCCAAAGATTTGATCGAAGAAATAGACAAACTTCTGGGTCGAAAAGGAAATCGGTCGACGCTTGTGGAGCAGGCTTTGCGTAACTACTTGGCGGCTCAAAAGGGACAAAACGCCGACCCCAACACGCTCAATAAAGCAGATGATAATGTCAACGCACAACCGATTGAGCGTGTTGTACAAGAAGTCGTTTAATCCCATTTTGAAATTGAGCCGGAGATTGATGAAATCGTCTGGTTCAAAAGCAGATCTAATCGAGAAATCCGCTTGCTTGAAATTAACCAGGACACCTTTCCAACCGGAAATGTTTTGGTTTTTCCCTTTGCTCCTTCTCCTCCAGAAGTTCCTCTTCCCGTTTTTTCTCTAATCCGCAATTCCAAATGTGATGTTTTTCAGTCTTCAATATACAATTTTCAATCCTGACAAGGAGAACTTTTATGGCATTATTCAAAGCAGGCATCATCGGTTGTGGTGGACGCGGACGCGGTCACGCGGAAGGTTATCAGGCATCGCCCGACGTAGAAATTGTCGCTTGCGCCGATCCAGTTGATGAGGTTCGACAGAAGTTCGCGGCGCAATTTGAAGTCCCAAAAACTTACGCAGACTATAATGAGATGCTGGACAAGGAAAACCTCGACTTTGTCAGCGTCTGCACATGGATTGGCTTGCACAAGGAGATGGTGGTCGCGGCGGCGAACAGTGGAATCAAGGGCATCCACTGCGAAAAACCGATGGCGCCGACGTGGAGTGATTCCGAAGCACTCTATCAAGCCTGCGTGGATAACGACGTGATGATTACCTTCTGCCATCAGCGTCGCTTTGGTGCATCATTTATCAAGGCGAAGGAATTGGCGAACGACGGCACAATCGGCCAGCTTTACCGCGTTGAAGGGGCATGTGCAAATCTACTTGATTGGGGTACGCACTGGTTTGATATGTTCTTCTTCTACAACAACGATGAGCCAGCGGAGTGGGTCATGGGTCAAATCGATGTGTTCGAAGAGCATTTCGTTTTTGGCGTACCCGTGGAAACCAGCGGCATTTCATGGATTCGCTACAAAAATGGGGTGGAAGGTTTGCTGACTACCGGCGGCGCGTCGATGCAAGGTGGACATAATCGTCTCATTGGGACGAATGGCATCATCGAACTTGATGGTAAGGATAAGCTGCCGCTGCGCGTTCTCCGAAGCGGCTCCGATCAGTGGGAGGCGCCCAATCTCAGTGGGATTGTCCCACCCGGTGGGGATACCGTGCTCTCTGTGCTTGACTTGATCGATTGCGTCAAAACGGGACGTGAGCCGGAGCTCAGCGGACGGAAGGCGCTTCAAACAACCGAGCTCATCTTCGCAACCTACGAGTCGAGCCGCCGCCGTGCGAAGATCGCCTTGCCGCTTGATATCGATGACTCTACGTTGCTGACGATGCTGGATCAGGGGATAATTGGGCAGGCAAAAACCCATGAACACACAATCCCACGCAATCATTAACGCTGCCTTGCTGAGTCGGAAGGCAAAACCGCACCTCCACCGCTATGCGTTTATAGGTGCGGTTTTGCCAGACCTGCCGATGTTCGTCTTTTTTGCTATCGAGACATTTATCCTCAACCACCTGCAAAGTCAGATTTGGGGAGAACGATATTTCCTGCCGCAATGGCAAAACGTCTTTGACCTCTTTAACTCCATTCCGCTTTTTCTCATCCTTTTGGGAATTGGTTACTGGCGCAAGTCCGACGCGGTTATTGTTTGCGGCTTGAGCATGTTGCTACATGCCGCCGGCGATTTTTTCCTCCACCATGACGATGCCCATCGATACTTCTTCCCGTTCCTGCAGTTTTCCTTTCACAGCCCAATTTCTTACTGGGACCCCAAACATTACGGCCGGATCATTTCAATCATCGAAATACTAGTCACGATTGGGGCTTCGGTCTACCTATTTCTCCGCCTGCAATCCCGGCTCATGCAAGTTACTTTAGTCATTATCAATCTCATTTCGGTGCTCGTCTATATCGGGTTTGCAATTTTCGCTTGAAGCCAAAGAAGATCGGGAAAAAGGAGAACAAAGAGACAAGGAGTTCACGCAATACACGTCACGTTTCACGTTTTACGTTTCACGCATGACGTTCCAGTTGACGGAGGCGGAGGGATATGGTATCATACGCAGACACTTGAGTTGCGTAGATGATCGCGTTCCGAGAGATCGGGATGAGGAAAGTCCGGACTCCGCAGGGTAGGATGCTGGGTAACACCCAGGAGCGGTAACGCTATGGAAAGTGCAACAGAAAGCAGACTACAACGCGCTTTGCGTTGTACAGGTGAAACGGTGCGGTAAAAGCGCACCAGTCCCGATGGTGACATCGGGAGCTCGGTAAACCCCATCTGGAGCAAGGCCAAATAGGAGGACGTATGCAGGTGCGCCCGCCTGGTCCTCGGGTAAGGCTGCTTGAGATTGGTGGTAACATCAATCCTAGATGAATGATCATCGCCCCAATGCGCGAAAGCAATTTGGGGAACAGAAACCGGCTTATTCCCAACTCAAGCGTCTTTTGCGGATTAACAAATGGGCAAATCACGCAATCTTCAATCTTTGGCTCATTAGACATACCGAAATGACCGAAAAATCCAATGAACATGCTCCCATTTGCCATTAAGACAACAGATCAGGCGACGATGCGCCTGTGTCGAATTACGCCACCGGAGCAACATCAAGAACTCAATGTTGACGTTCGGTTCCTGCTGCGTTCGTGTGAAATTCGCGACTTGCATGCGCTCAGAGATAGTACACGCCGAGACCTGACACAGGAAATTCTCAATCAAGTACCAAACGACGCCTACGAGGTGTTCATCAGGTTTTTGCGAGGCGCTGCTGAACCCGATATCTTTCTGCCAACGAATCTCTTAAACCGCTATCCACACCGTCAATATTGCCTTCTTTTATCTTCCAGACGTGCACGCGAACTATTTGAGGTTTATAACACAAATGGTAGACATAGTCGACGCCTTGTCAGCTTTAGCGGATATGATTTCATCGTAGACACAGACGTTCAACTTCTAGACACGGAGGCTTACCTCATCGCGCCAAACAAGTATACCCTTTTCCTTCGCCAGGTCAATGAGGCGAATGAGATCAAAGTCTACCATAGCGACTTTATTGATCTCGCCAGCAATACACCCCCACCACTAGACCTCCACGCCCAAGATGTCATCGATACCGTCCGGAATAACATCGGCGCGGAAATCGAGCGTGAACCACGTTATCGGCAACTGTTCATAGTTCCGATGCTCCAGAAGGAGGAGTCGCCGGCGACGGTAACGAAATGCCCGAAATGCAGCGAGCAGGTCCAGCGAATCGGTGGGGAGAGCTACTTCTGTCTTGAGTGCGCTTGGGATAATTTGCCGGCGTTGAGGTAAGCGCCTACGGGTCAGGTAAATCCTGTACACAACGGAATCCAGAATTCGGCGGGTTAGGTTTAGGGCGCTGCCAATTTCGATTCCCAACACGAATTTGGCGGCGGTTGTTGTTCCAAGCCCCACTGCGTAACACGCGAGCGCCACCTGTCTCTCTGCCAATCAGGTTTACTCTGGAACTAATCCAGTAGAAATCTTTCTCATACCAATCGAGGCACCATTCCCACACGCTGCCTGCACAGTCGTACAGACCATATCCATTTGGTGGAAAGCTGCCCACAGGCAGCGGAGCCAAGTTGCTGGGAATTGGCAATGATGAGCGGATCCGGGTCCCCAGATCCAAGTTCCTAAAGGCTCGTAGGTAGCAACTCGAATAACCTCAAGTTGCCACCTATTCCCATTTCGGTCCAATCTCATCGAACGGTTATCAATCTGCCTTCTGCTCATTTTGCGGATTGCTGATTATAAATTGTACTTTTTTATTGCTTCATCGTCAACATTTTGCTATACTAACGTTTAGTATGCTCCTCCAAATTCATTCAGATTCTCAGCCATATAGTAGCCAACAACTCTATTTTAGAAAGGGTGAACCGTCTGTGACTTTAGCAGAGGTATTCGATTCATGTCAAGAGATTGAACTGAGGCACGCGAAACTATACGCAGCGCTATCTCTCCGATTGGGGCATGTTGATGAACGAGTCGCTCGGTTTTGGGAGCAGATGAGCACAGAGGAATGGCAGCACTACATCCTTGTCGATTTTGGGCGGTCGCTGTGCGCCCGGAGTTTTGGGTTAGATACGCCAGCCATGGAAATGCCTGAGGTATCAATTCAGCAGATTATCCATGCCCTGGACGAGTATGAACAGCAAGTTGATACAGAACAGATTACCCTCAAAGAAGCATTTGGGATTGCTATCGCGATCGAAGGGAGCGAGGCGGATACAATCTATATGTACCTACTTTCGATCATCAGAAAAGCGATTTATCGTAGTGAAGAAACCTATTTACTGGATCGTATCTCCCAGATCGAAAAGGACATGCACGCTCATATTGATCACTTGATTGATGCGACGAGAAAGTTTGCTAAGGATCCAGATCTCGTCCGGAAGGCGCACAGTTTAAAAGAGCACCATGCACACTAATTGAGGAAGTCTCAGGGATTCTCAGATCGAGTTTTCCAAAATAATCAGCAAATTTTCACTTGACGGTAGCACCACATTAAAGTGTGGTGGCCGTCATCCAACCCAAAAGCGAGGATCAATTCACCTTTGTCGGACAAGTGTCGGACACACAAATGCTGTGATGACAAGGTCTCACCAAGTTCATGTCTGACAGTAGACTGAATCGAATGCCCGCGATGAAGGCGGATGCCACAACTCCACACTTAAGTGCAGAGCTACCCACTTGACCAGTCAAGGCTTTGTTGAACACGAGGCGTGGTTCATCGAGTTGCTCAGTAAGGAACGTGATGGAGAGGTCCGACCGTCTGGTCATTTCCGCCGCGGTGCGCCGGGTGAGGCCCCGTACAGTAAGAACGCAGGCTTCTACAACCCATAGGCGACTTGGAAGGGACACAGTGTGTCTTTACACAGTTGAACTGATTTTGCCCGAAGGCAACAAGCATTCCTTAAAGGTTTGTGCAGACGAGCACATTCTTGAGGTTGCCTACCGCGAAAACATAGATTTACCTTCTACGTGTCTCATGAGCTGGTGTACCACCTGCGCAGGGCGACTGGTTGGCGAGGAGTGGGTCGACCAATCAGCTTCACGGCGATACTTCCCTGAAGACGCTGAAGCAGGTTTTGTACTCCTTTGCACCGCAGAGCCTCGCTCGGATCTGTATATTCGCACGCATCAGCGAGAAGCTCTCCGCGACCACCGAATGGCATGTGGCTTGCCGACACCACGCGGGGGAACTTACTCCCACTAAATATCTGTTTCATACAATCTATCACAGGCTCGCTCTGTTCATTACAGAGTTGAGCCTGTTTTTTTTTCTAACACCCGGCGATGCAAAACGCAATGACGCAGGTTCAGCAGCACATCGAAAAACACCGAAAGGGCAATGCAGTCCTCCACCTGAAAGGGGCAGATGGTTTTTACTTTGCCTTAACCTCGGTCCAAATCCGATCATAGTTGGGGGTGAAATCGCCGAGGTCTATCAGCGATTCAAATTTGCGTAAGACCTCTTCGGGCGGATAGATTCCTGGGTGATCGCGGAGATTTTCGGAGACGTAATTTCGCGCTTCTGCAACGCATGTCCCATATTTCGTAAATTCTGTTATTTTCGCGTTAATCTCCGGACGAAGGAGGTAATTAATAAATTGTTCTGCAATCGCTTTGTGGGGAGCAGATTTTGGAATGCAAATTGTGTCAATGAACTGCGTTGTCCCCTCTTTGGGAATCACATATTTGATGCTGGGTCGGACGGCGGCGGCGCGGAAAGCGTCCCCGCTCCAACAGTGCGCCATCACCACATCGCCGGAGCTCAACACCTCATCCGCCTCGCTCTTGTACTGTTTGACCAGCGGTTTGTGCTCAATCAGCTTCTTTTTTGCCACCGTTAATTCTTCAGGATTTGTCGTGTTGACGGAGTAACCAAGAAGTTTCAGCGCAACGCCGATTGTTTCGCGTTGGTCATCGAGCATACTGAATTTCCGGCCATACTTTTCATCCCATAAAATTGACCAGCTTTCGGGCGGCGGATTTACCACAGACGAATCGTAGCCGATGCCGGCCGTTCCCCATGTGTAAGGCACGGCATAGCGATTTTCCGGATCGAAATACTTGCTCTGAAACTGTGGACTGATGTTTTTAAGATTCGGAATGTCGCGCCGATTTAGCTCCGCTAAAAGATTCTCTTTAATCATAATTGCAACCATATAGTCGGAGGGCATAATAATATCGTAGCCAGACGCCCCAGATTGCAGTTTGGTTAGTAGGTCCTCATTGCTTGCAAACGTGTCCACGACCACACGGACGCCGAATTCCTTCGCGAAGCCTGATTTAATCTCATCGCTGACGTAATTCGCCCATGCAAAGACGTTGAGTTGCTTTTCCTTCTTTTGACCGCACCCGATCGCGAGCGTGGTCAGAAGTATACCGAGCATTAACTTTTTTAACATCTGTTTTCCTTTCCATTTCCTGTGACTGAAAGATAAAGATTGACACAATATTTCATTTATGCTATGATAAAAGCTCCCTTTCCTAAACAGAATCTTGAAATAACATCGGGGAGTGAAATGGAACCACTAAATGTCCTTGTTGTCGATGATGAGTTCTTTATCTGTGAGGTTCTTGCAGAGATTTTACAACTCAAAGGTTATAAAACCACGACAACCACTGACACCCATGAAGCCTTAGAACTGTTTGAAAAAGAGAGGAATATAATCTTGTATTCACTGATTACCGGATGCCGCATCTCAGTGGGGTTGAACTAGCGCACCGCATGAAAGCGCTCAAACCGACAGTTCCAATTTGCTCTTAATTTCAGGTACGTTTGATGAAATTTCGCCGGAGAATCTGGCAATTTTCGCGACTGTCGTCAGGAAACCGTTTGTCAGTGAAAACCAATGCGATTGAGCGTGCATTGAAATCATCATCAACTTCTGTCTATGATGCGACGACATAAGGGGAGATGTTCTATCAGGTATCCCTCTCTCTGCTTTTTTCAGTCGGCAAACCTGACGCTTTCCAGCCTCGGAATCCTCCAGTCAATACAGAAGCGTCTTCGTATCCCATAACCCTCAATGTATGTGCAGACAATGAACCACGAGTGGCGCCACCGCAATAAGTGACGACTTTCGCGTCCTGATTTGGAACAAGCTCATCAATTTCCAACTCAATGGCTGCGCGGGGAAGCGAAATTGCGCCGGGAAGGTGTTCGGTTTCGTACAATTCTTTATCACGAACGTCTAAGATCAGGACGGATTCATTGTTTTCGATAGCTGCTTTCAGTTCTTCTGCAGAGGTATGTCCAATATTTGCTCGGGCTTCGGCGACGAGTTGTTCTAAAGTTTTTCCACGCATAATTTTCATCTCCTTTTATTTGGAAGATCGTCCAGAAGAGCGCCTGAATTTCGGGAGAGTCCTTGAATCTTGCTATGAAATGACGGAATTTTAGCACAATTTCCAAATGTCGTCAAGTGTTGTTGCAGATCGCGTGACACTATAATTTTTGTGTATCGTTTATCAGGTGTGCAAAGAAGACTTCTGTGCGCCAGATTTCGCTGCGTGAACCACCATCCAATAGGAGACACACTTTATGATGCAATCACTTCAACAGTCAGTTCAATCGGTTATCGATGAAGGGCGAATTGGCAGCCCTGTATTTTTGCGCTGCATGGCACACGCGCCAATCGAAGCTGCAAACGTGGTCAGTAGCATTGCTGCCCTGGTCGCACTTGCAAATACCTGGATGCCTTCCCCGCCAGAACAGATCTATGCCCTGGACAACGCAGATGCAGTACAAATCACTGCAATGGTTTACTACGCCGGGGGACAAACGGCTATTCTTAGCGTCAATCGCATTCCAGACAACCAGGAGACATTCGTCGACCTGAGGTTGGTCGGAAACAAGGGGGTTATCTACCACGAGACGCCTGTTGGGCAGCATCGCCTGATGAGTTCACCAATCGCATTCAGCGGTGGGGAGAAGCTGATCGATTCGATTCGTCAGGGGTTGGAAACCCAAAAGCCAGTCAAAATGATGGAGAGTTAAAATGGACGAGGGTAAGTATGGCGTATTGTTGCTCGGTGGGCGGCGAACCCATCAGGAAGGCTATGGCCCCTGCTTCGCTGCGGATGCACGTTGTCGGCTCATTGCAGTTTCTGATGAACGTGACGCTCTGCCTGAATACGTTGAGTTGAATCGACAGCTCGCCGAAGACTTGCAGATTCCTTACATTCCAGACCTAGACGAGGCGTTGGCACATGATGATGTCCATATCGTCAGCTTGTGCGTCCAGAATGAGCGACGTGGGCGCGTCGGCGTGCGGTGCGCTGAAGCGGGAAAACACCTCTATCTAGATAAACCGCTAACAATGAGTGTTGAGGACGCGCAAGCAATTGTGGGCGCGGCTCAGAAAGCCGGCGTTTGCAACCAGATGTTCAGCAACATACACACCCCCTGGGCGCAAGCTGCTAAGAAAGCATTAGACAGTGGTGAGATCGGCGAGCTCCGTGCCCTCCACTGTGATGTCCTGTTTGCTAAGGGTCACGCTGGCACCGCCCCAGTTGGTCGTAAAAGGGTAGAAAAGCCAATGGTTGAGAAGTATACCTTCGTCGAGGCGAAACGGGAGATGTTCGATATTGGCGTCTACCCCGTGTCAATGGTGAATTGGCTCACGCAGAAACGGGTCAAAACGGTTTTTGGTACGACTGCCAACTACTTCTTCAAAGAGCATATCGCATGCGGTATCGAGGACTTCGGTGCGTTGATGATGACGCTGGAGGATGGTATTATCGCAACGATTGTGGGGGGACGAACGGGGTGGCTGAGTCACCCCAAAGGTGGAGTTCAACGGCTTCACCTTGTCGGGACTCGTGGCGCGCTGATATTTGATGGCTCGCAGCCTCGCCTCGAAGTTTTTGCTGACGAAGTGCCTTTCCAACCACCGCCGCCGCACCCACTAGATCCGATGGGAATGTGGACGAGTACTCAAGCCGAAGCGGATATTCCTCCCAAGCGTCTGTGGGTCTCCGTGGGTGAGGGAAGCGAACACCAGTCGCCAGATATCAAAGCGTTTGTGGATTGTATCGAAGCGGGGCGAGAGACCGAAATGAACACGGCGTTTGCCGCTCAATCGGTCGCCGTGATCCGTGCGGGATACGAATCCGCAGCAAGCGAGAAAGTTATCGATATTCAATAACTCGGAAATTTAGGAATTGGGTAGTTATACTTCACGCCGCCAGAAATTGCGCTTTTTCGAAGGTCTGGAAATGGGGCGTGAGTAAAGCCAATTCGGATTTGTAGATTGCCTACAGTACGGAATTGGTCATACCTTTGTCCTCGGGCCTCCGGGGCAAAGTGCGAAGGACATGATAGAATATGCCGGGCGAACCTTAACCCACATTCTCGTTTCCGACACGCACAAAGTGGATAGCCTCATAGCACCGCCTGAAGTTAAGGTGCATGAGCACCTCGTTTCCGGCAGTGGAGACATTGACTTCACGGCGATTTTTCGGGCGCTGAAGGGTATCGGATATAAGGGATTTCTGAGCGTACACATCATTTCTGAAGTAGACCGAATTGTCGATGCGACGGAAAAAACGAAGCGGCGCTTGGAGAAACTTCTGAATATTCCTGAACTTTAATTCCAATAGGACTTACGCAGTTGATTCTACGGACTCAAGTTATGTCTGCATCGTGTATTTTGCATTTTGTTCTGGATTCAGGATTCAAGATGCAGGCACAACGTAGTTTGTTCAATTTGAAGTGCGTAACTCCTATCCAATTGATATAAGGAGGTTCATCACGATGCAAGAGAAGCAATCACTTCGGTTTCTCGTCGTCAAGGCGCATCCACACGATTTCACGCACTGTGCGGGGACTTGCGGCATCCACGCTGCCCAGGGCGACGCCGTCACCGTCGTCAGCATGACAAATGGCGTGGGTACGCACAACGAGCGGCTCTACGACGAACTGCTCAAACCAGAGGCGGAGCAGGACGCCAGCATAATCAACCAGACGTCAGAGGAGTACGCACAACTCAAGGAAAAGGAGTTTCGTGAGGTCTGCGCTCTCTTCGGGGTGACGGATGTGCGAATCCTCGCTTTTCCAGACAAACCCTTCCACAAAACGCCGGAAGCGGTGGAGGCGTTGCGGCAGATCATCTACGACGTTCGTCCCCATGTGTTAATCACGCAGAGGCCTTATCTTAGTGGGCATCACGGCATGGCCTCCGGGGCTCACAATGACCACGACGAGACCGCATTCGCCATTCTGGAGGCGCAAGGATTAGCGGGGACTCCGAGCTACGGCAGCCGGCAGCGGCCGCATACGATTGCAGCGACTTACTATCCCGGCGTCTATTTCATGCCGGACGAAATCGACTTCTATGTGGACATCTCAGAATGGAAGGATCAGCGGGTTCAGGCGGAAATCCTCTTCAGTAGTCAGGGGCACACGGAGGCGTTTGCCCGCAAACGTATCGAGATTAACGCGGGCCACATGGGGTGGGCTGCCGGAAGGGAGTATGCCGAGGGGTTCGTGCGTGCAAGACCAGAAGTGATGCCACGGATCATCGTGCCGGAATCCGCCCTGGAGCGGGCTTCGGAGCCCCGTCAAAACCACCTGAAGCGTATATCGGGTGAGCTGAAGTAAAGATTAGATGAAATGAGAGGAAGGAAGGATGGAAGGGGGAATAGACAATCCTTCCATCCTTCCAATATGATACTGATTACTTCCAGACAACGTCGGACCAACAGGCAGAATCGGCGAAAACCGCGGAGGGCAGTGGTGGGGCGGACCGTACGGCTGGAACCACTATCAAGGTTTTAACATCATCTTCCACGGGCTCACTATCGCCACCGAATGCACCCTGCTACTCACCGGTGACTTCGGTTATCTTGAGCTCCTGCGCTCACAGATCACAGTGCTTTTGGACAATGCAATAACACGCGAAGATGGTCAACTTCTCGTGCCGACGCGCTACGGTCCCAAAGGCTGGCACGAACCAGCTCCCACGCCTTTCCAATTCACTGGCCCTCAACCGATGCGAATGCAAGAGTTAGCGCATCTGTATCATGCCTCAATGGACCCGCAGGATTACAAGTTGATCGCCAGGGTACGGGTAGGCGAGGTTGAGCGCGATTGGAATCAAGTCCAGAGCGAGGGAGAAAAAAATGGCGGAACTACGGAATTGGCCCGCTTTCAGTACTATGATGGGAAGAATCCCGATTGGCCCGAAAAATTAAATTACTGCGTGCAGAGTATCAAATGGCATTAGCAACCTTCGAGCAGATACGTCGCGATACACGCGATGTCGCTGCGTTGCTTGAGGAAAATGCGCACCCATACAATCCCGTTTTCACGAAGGGCTTGACGCAGGTGATGCTCGGCGCGCGCAATCTGTTTACAACGGTGGCCTTTTGCGTGCAACTGTGCGCTACTTCAACCAGGATGGCACCCGACCGGGTTTGCCGAAAGACGTTGCTGCCCTCGCCGACAAGCTGGCGTCTGACCTGGTGGGCATCCAGCCTGTAAACCTGAGTCGAACCGAAACCCGAAACATGATTGTGCAGGCAGGGGCCTTCGGGGAACACCAGTTTACCGGGGTGAGGTATTAGGAAGAGAGTCAAGATGGCTTGGCGGAAAGTCCCACCAGATGGCTCAGAGAGGGAAGGTCACGAACGGAAAAAGTGGTTCCCATTGACGTGGCGTATTTCGCCATCGAACTCCCGCCCTCAACGGCAATTGGGGTGGAGACCGGCATACGGCGTTTTGCGAATCAGCCCAGCTATGCCTTCCCCTGGCACGGGAACAAAATACCGGCGCCGTTTCAATAAAATTAGGACTTACGCACTTCGCTTGCGAAAATCGTGTCCTATTTCCTACTGTGTGTGAGTATGGCTTTGACGCATGACAATTGCAATCCAATGGTGGCGCATCGCTTCGCAGGTTAGGAAACCTGCGCCACGAGGGTGTTTAAGTCCTTTCCTCCGACATGCTACAAAGTCAAGTGAGGACGATACTTTATATCAACTGCGTAAGTCCTGAATAGTGTTGTTTACTCCTTCAAAACGATCGTGCCGGCACATTTAGATTGGGAGAGGAAATTATGAATCAATCATCAACTCTGATTGTGAATGCAATTAATAATTTCGATGAATTTCGTGAACATGTCCAAGTGTCAGCTTCACATGAACTGATCGAGCTAGTCTCAGAACAATTATACCAATCACCTCTCAAAGCAATAGAGGAACTCGTTGTAAATGCCTACGATGGCGATAAAATTGTCGGAGTCATATCCCTTGTCTCCAATCACATACTCGCTTTTATATCCAAGTATCAACGCTTCTGCTTCCGCTATGTCGTTTCTTTGACCGGGCGTCAGATGAATTCTTAGTGGATTACCCAGGCCGTCAACGGTGATGTGAATTTTTGTACTGAATCCCCCGCGAGAGCGACCTAACGCTTGGTTTTCAGTGCCACCCTTTTTTTTAAGGCGCCCGCCGCACACGGGTGAGCGCGGCAGATGGTACTGTCCACAATAAGCGACTCGATATCGGGGTCGGCGGCGAAGTGGGGGTGGATCTGTGTGAAGCCCCCTTTGTCGCACCACCGAGCAAACCGCTTATAGAGGGTGTTCGATTTACCATAGGTGTCTGGCAGAATCCGCCATTGAGCACCGCTACGGGTCGCCCAGAGAACAGCTTCGATAAAGCGGCGTGTTGTCGCTTCGTTGCCAACATAGATGGTGGGACAGCTTAGAAGAAACCGGTATATCTTATTCCATTGTTCATCAGGTAAGGTTATTGGCGTCATTCTTCTTATGCCACAACCTTATACTCAAATGTCAACAGAACCTAGTGACCAGAAGCCTTCAATCGTGTTAGTATGGGCGCTGCCGTCCACGAATTGCCTCGCTTGGTGATTGACCACTTCGTGAGGCATGATAGGGTCTATGACCCTATAAGATTGGAATTCATCAGTCATTAAGACACTTCCATTTAGATTGACGTTTTCATTGATGAATTCTAGTATGGTTTTCCCGGTGAGGTTGTCGGTCGGGCGAGCGATAACCTTACCCCCCTCTCAACCATTCCAATCACGGACGTTTTGTTCGTACCACGTCCACGTTTGGAAGGTTGAGTGGGCTCCCTTCCTTCATTTCTTCTGCGTGGTTTCCCCCCAATGTAGGTTTCATCAGCTTCGATGATGCCCTGCAGGAGGACATCTTCTTGGCTTGCCATCTCAGCACGGATACGTGTAAGCATATACCATGCCGTCTTTTGATTCATTTCTAGGTCTCTCGCCAATTGGCAGCTTGATATGCTTTTCTTGGCGTTAATGACAAAGCTGATGCCTAAAATCCACTTCTGTAAGGGTATCTTGGACTTGTGAAACATAGTCCCCGATAACACGTTGAAACTAGACTTACAATCATAGCAATTCCACCGTCCAAGATGGCATCGCCAGTGTGCTGCTTGTTCTTTTTCACGCCTGCGAGCTACGTGATCACTGCCACAATGCGGGCAAGTCGTATGTTCACCCCACCTTGTTATCTCAAGATAGGATATACATGACTCGTGGTCAGGTAACATTTCAAAGATTTCCATCAAAGTCATAACGACTATCCTTCCTTTATCATGGTCTGCTAATTTTTGGAAGTAATACACTTCTTACAAGGTGAATAACGCTCTTTTGCCTCAGTGGGTATGGGTGTTTCAGTATCCCCATAAGCCCTTGCTTACTGATTTTGCTATATCCTCATAATTCTGAAACAATGGCATGTATTCAAATGGATACTTAATGTACGCCTTGCCATACCCTTGACGGACTAGCTCTAAGTTGACGAACAAGCCATCTGGCACTCGATATACATACGCCAGCAGCCTGCCATATTTCCCACGTTTTTCATCATCATACTTCAAATATACTGATTCCCCAAGTAACAAGTTTTTGGTGAATTCAGTGGCTTGTGGGCCGTATGGTTCAACAGGTTGGGTTGGGTATACAGTCTCTGGCGTGTCAACGCCAATTAAGCGAACAATCTCCTTCTTCTGCTTATACTTAATTTCAATCGTATCACCATCAATTACCCGGAGTACCTGATATGATTCACTTTCGTTAAAGTATTTTAACTTTACTACCACCACAATAAATACAATGAAGATCACCCAGAATACGTGCTTACCCTTCATTGTTGTATCTCCTTTAGTTAATGTTAGATTATTGTATATCAACAAGGATGCATCTGAAATTACTTCTAACTAAACTGGCATAGCAGTTCCAGATGTAATCACCCCAAAGTCAATCATAGCTTGCGTTTCAACGTCTTTAGTATACCACATTTTTTCACGTTTTTCAAGTCAATATCTACTATTTTTTGTGGCTTTAGGATGGTATATTCATTCTTATTCCTCAGTAGGTAAGCATAGGTATTTCTCTAGTAGTGGGCATGAAAAAAGCCCAACTTTGATTGAGTGGCTCAATCCAAAACTGGGCTTGTTAGTCTTGCCTGCGTGAATTGTTGCTTCTATTCAAATAATTTGATAATTAATGATAAATTCTGTATACTTTGATTGGTGAATTAATATCTATTAGGCGTGAAAGTCATAATGACTTCCTGAGTCTAATCAATGGATGAATATCCGAATACTTTGATTATGTGAGATAATGATGGTATAATCAGGTTGAAAATCTGACGATTCAGTCTCATTATTTAGAACTACCATTCTAAAGAAAGGAGGCTGAATGCTCTGACAAAAATCAATCAGGACAGCATAGCACCTTGAAAGGAAGTGATTACTATGTCCAAAATCGATCTAGATAGTCCAGAATTCTATCGATACATGCTTAAAGGGTTTCATCCTCAAGACAGTGAACAAGACTGGGTTGAGGCAAATCTAAAAGCAATAGAGCTAGATAGCATCGCACCTATCCATGATTTTATGTTTAAAGAGTCCAGGGAATCACGCACGCCAGAAGTATTTCATATAATGATGACGTGTGATCCCATTGCACTCTATAACGAAGGCGTCAAAGCCAACCGTTAGCCTGAATCATCAGATTTTCAACCTGATTTTACGATTGATTTCTGTCCCTGTCAAGGCAATAATGCACCCCCCGTCTTTTTTTTGCTTTTTCTCACTTTCTCACTTTCACACCTGCACACTTTCCCTTTTCCCCCACATCAAACGCAGATTCAGCAGTCAACATCTACTAATCGCGATTGATTCCGTATGGGCTGGAATCAAATCTTGCGTGCCCTCAAATGCCTTCAGGTAGGTCCTTCCGAGTACAAAACAGATTGAAGCGTAGTTATTGCATAAGAGGTCTGAAAACGTTGTATTGACTTGGAGTTGCAACTCAACGGCCCGCGACGTGTCCATCTTTCGGTCATACCATGCGGTTGGGAAAGCACCCGGGATAAGCCCATAGGCAGCAGATAAGATGTACACATCTAGCCCCCCTGCCTGACGTGGACATTCACGAAGAAAACGACGTAAGACTAAAAATGGCGGACCGTTGTATCTCTCAATTGCAGGTAACGGCTCCTGAACCTCGTGTTTCCGTTGTGAGCAGGATAGAATGAGTAACCGTCGTTTGTCGTTCATGGCGTCTCTGTAGTCGGGATATTTGAGAAACGAATTGACTTTTCAAGAAGAAAGGGGATCTCCTGCAAGGTCAAAGTAGGAAAAGGGGAGGGATGCCAGAGAGATCTTAGACTCGCTGGCATTCAAGAGGTTAATCTTCTAGTAACTGCATGACTCCATCTGCTGATCTTTGGCTTTGAAGCGTGGGACGATTTTTTAGGGAAGGGAGGCGTGGACTCGGGTTAAGGTCACTTCGGATTTGAGGCGGAATCTCAAGGAACAAAATTATGATTTTCATCAAAAAGAGGAATCAAATCCTTGCTTAATCCAAAAGAAGTATAAATCTCTTTTACTAAATCGTAAGCAACTTGATCTGGGATAAACTCTGGTTCAATATTCTGTTGCGTCCCAATTGCATCAGATTGCATGTACACATTCTGAAATTCCTCGACTCTGCTAAAAAGTGGATTGGATGGATGCCTTCCCACTAATAGAAATCCGCTAAGATTACGATATTCCTGTTGGACGATAATTTTAGAATCAATACCAACCGCTGAGTAAATTGCTTTAACCAACCTCATGAATGTAACCGGAAATTCACATACCGCATAAGGATACAACCACTTTGAATCGGCAGAAATTCCGCTCTCTTCCTTGAACCATTGGAAGTGATCACTAGACAGCGGAAGCCTCAGTTCAAGGAATCCATTTTTTAAAATAATTACTTCATAGTCCAATACATCTACGCCCTTAATTCCCTCAGGAGAATCTTCTATTCTCTCAACCCCTATAAAGCCGAACCCGGTTCTACGAACATTCTGTGGATCCCGCAAAATAGCGTGTACCTCTTGTTCCTGCGTAGAAACTGCATCAGGATTGAGCGTTGTGGGTACTGCGAGGATTCGGTAATAAGGTTCGTCTGATATAACCTCCTCAAATCGTAGTTTCATTAAATGAAGAAGGTCCCCAACTCTTTGCTGTTCTAAGGCGTCCTCTTGAGGAGATATCGAACTTCTCCTGCTCTGCTGTATATTCCTTGAAATGGCATCCAATTGAGCCTGAATCGGTGGATAATGGCGGCTCGCAAAAACTTCAGCCAGTTCGGACATAGGATATTCTCTGATGTGGTTGCCATACCGTTTTACAAAGTGGGTAAAGTTTTTCCAGACGAAACTGTGAGGACGTAGATCACTCGGTGGGATATGAATAATTACAAGAGTGATGTTCTTACCGTTCCATTCAAAAGAACGCGTATTCACTTCCAGATTCCGAATGCGCGGGTCAATAGATTCTAGGCAAACGCTGTAAATGCTTTGCGCTATTTTGTCAGGATTCTTTACGGGGAAAAAACCTTGTGCTATCCCGGCCTTTTCTTGAACACCAATGATAATATATCCACCTTCTGCATTAGCCATGGCGGTGACATCCTTGCATATTTCGCGTTTGTACTCTTCTTGGTCGGTCGAATCACGGTGATAGTCTTGCCGCTTGAAATCAATCCACTGGTCTTCTTCCTGATTGCCAATCAAATCTATTAATTCTTGGTCGGTGATTTCAGAAATGCGGCGACGGCAATTGTCAAATATCATTTAATCTATGCCCCTCTTTGCAGGCGGCATTCCTTTCTCGCAAATCAAGGCAGGGGTATCGCTCCTATAGCATAGCAAACCAATTGAATCTGTTGATTACAATTCACGATAATCCCCTTGAAACACCTCTCTAACATGCCAGCCAATGAACTCTACCGCCGGATAATAGGACTGCCTTTGAGGAAACTTGATTTTTTTACCGTGGAACCTCATAAGCCATTCCTGAAAGCCTACTGAACCGTGTGCATCATCTGATACCCGTATTTCTAATTTCTCGGATAGCGCAAAAGCCCCACGGTCAAATAGCTTATGGTGTAGCGAACATAGAGCCAATCCATTCACTTCTGTATCGGGGCCATCTGCCTGACGCCATTTGATATGAGAGGCTTCTAACGCAACGGGCTGATGACCCAATTTCACATCAAAGTCACAGACAGCACATTTATATTCGTAGGCTTTCAGGATATTTGCTCGGAAGTTGGGGTCGCGCCTTTGCCGCTTAGAAATCTGGAGAGGGAACTCAATCCCAACAGCCTGTAAAATGTCTTCATGAAACGAAAAAGGGAAATGAGCGTCTAGCAGGCTCTGGATTATCTCAAAAGACAACTTGGAATCGTTCTGAAGTTGATGGGCAATATCTTCTATGAACCCTCCAGAAACGTCGTAACGAACCAGATCGCCTTTTAGAGCGTCCCCACTTGCTGTTTGCCCAATTTTATCGGTATCGGATATCTCCCAAATTCCATCATTTTGGAGCCGCCAAAACGGATACTGTGTTCCATAATTAGCTTGTTTGGGTCCAAACTCCCTCAGTAAGTTTCCAAGGTTCTCATCTATTTCGGAGTATGGAAGGAGGCGGTTCTCACCTCGTAACAATTTCCCAATGGCATACAGAACCAGCAAGGGCTTGTGAGGTGCTCTCTCGTCAGCGTTTTTCCACACCTTTAATTGTTCAAATTTATGAGCAATTGATTCTTTGTCCATTTTTCACGCTCTGCTACTTGGGAGAATCTACAATAAGCTACGCACACTCACAACTCGCAAATCAGACACGGCTTATCATCATATCAGTGAGACTTTCTATCAAGACATGATTTGGTCGCATCGTTTTCTTTTATTCCATTTGTCTAATGTCGTCCACTACTGATTTCAACAGCAGTACTTGAATCTGTGAACCTGACTTCGTGTCTTGTAGGTAACGGGTTACCCCTAGATAAACGTTATCTGGATAATATTTACTGTGTTTTATATCCACAAACCCAAACTGATCTGACTTTGAAGAACCTTCCTCCCATGCAATTACCAATTTTAGCTCGCGAGGATTTTTGGCTTCTCGTTCTAAATCTTGAATCAACGAAGATGCAGTCACCTTGAACTCTATTGCTGAAAGTTGTCTATCATCCGCCGGTATGACCGGATCCGTTTTATCTCCACTCCGTCTTAGGATGAATCTTCCATCAAAGGGATCCATCTGTGATAACCCAAAACTCTGGTAACCGTCAATGTATCCTCTGCCGAGTAATTCAAAGAAGAGTGCGATGACATCATTCTCATCTCTAGGTACTTTTTTAATCGCGAGTTCAGAGATATTTAGACTGTCGCGTTTCAAGAAGAAGTCGTATTGTTCATCGTCATCTGACGAATTAACTCTTCCAACCCAGTTGCTTGCCGCTGTTTGAATTGTCGTTGCATAGGCATCATTCACAAACCGGCGTATACGACTAATCAAGTGATTATCAGTTAATTGCGACTTGCCGTAGTTTAGGGTTGCATCCACATCTATGACCAAATCAAAGCTACGGGCATATGACTGAGTACGACCTCGGGTTAGATCTACTTCGTGTGTTGTGACGACTCCATTTGCTGAAATCACACGTTGACTTCCACCGGGAAGGAATTCTTCAAACAAGGGTATCTGACCAATAGTGAGAAGAATTCCGTTGATTCGCGGAAACAACATCTCTTTATATTTCTTTATTGACTCCTTCATTCCTTTGGGGAGCTTTCCATTCTTGTCAGTGATAAGTTTCTCGTAATCTTCCGCATCGGCATAAAGGCAGGTATTAAACCCTTTCCATGTTCGAGTAAGATTTGTACCTCCGCGCCCTAATGATTGATCAAATAAGCCGGGGCGATCTTGTTGAGGCACCCAATTACAAGTCTCTGAGACAAAAAGGTATTCAGGACTAATCTTGAATGAAAATTGCGTTTTTCCATCAAAAAGGTCTCCAATTTCATCACTGAAGTCCGCCGGGGGGTTGGAGCAGGTGACATGTGTGTGAATAGTCGTGTTCAATAGTTCCTGTTTCCCGCCGAGGTAATTCAAAACATCCCCGGCATAGGTATAGCGACGGAGAAAAGCAGCCATTAAGCCAGCAAGTCGGTTTTCATAAAAACCGCGTTCTACAGCTAATTTTAAAGTCTTGCCAAAGTCAGAATCATTACCTCGTGGCAAGCATTGGTCGTACATACTTTGTATAAATTGCTTAACAGGATTATCCTCGGTATGTTCGGGAAAGCGATAATAGACTTCCGTCCCATTATTTAATGGAGATGGATCATCAGGGAATTGACTTGGGACTTGTAAATTCGGCGGTGGGTCTTTTTCAAATTGGTAAGCGTCTGAGATTTCATAACGAAATGCCCCTTGATCTGAACTTGCCCGGAGGCGAAATTCTTTAGAAGAAAACAATACGACTTTTATTCCAACTCCCACAAGTCCAAAGAGTTTTCGATTTCCAGAGCGTTTTGTTCCACCACCGAGGAACAGAAGGCTTGGATCGTTTGGAAAACCGATACCAGTATCAGTAACTGTAATAGATTTCTGGTCTAAGTCAAGATTAATGTTGATTTCATGAGAGACTCCATCATCAACTTCAACAATAGCGTCAATGGCATTCTGAAGGGCTTCTCCTAAAACAATTTGGGTTGGATTATAAGCATTAATTGTCTGTCTGAGCTGATGCCGGTAATGCTCACTTAAATTCGAGGGATTTAGCAAATCTAAGGATTCCATTTACAACCTCCATTTGATATTAATGCACATTAAATGTGTTTAGGGACTTTGCACCAACTTTTCCAGTTAATCACAAATCACAAATCAAACATGGTTTCTCGTCGTCTTCATCATCAAGAACATCACCGAAAATTTCAATTAACGAGCGATTAGGTTGGGACTTTTTTTCTTGTGCCATTGCCTTCGCATAATTTTCCTTAATCTGCTGTTCCCGCTTAGGATCGGCCAGATCTTCTAAACTTTCACCTTGACTCCAAGTGTACCTCTCACCTGTTTTATCATTAAATTTCTCATAACCCTTGGCGAGTTCAAAGAGTTCGGGGTGGTTATCTTTCAACCCAATCCACTCCGCTTTGCGTTGGTAGAAACAGAAGTAGCACCCGGAGCGTGTTCGCCACTTGTAATACTCTGGTAAGCCGAGACCGCTCTCCTCCAAAATCCGATAGACATCTTTCTCGGTGATGCCGTCCTCTTTGAACGGATATTTGGGTTCGATATTTCGGAGTTCAACGTTCTTGAGGGGTTTATAGCCAACGCGGTCTTCATCGGCGCGGATGGCGATGTAGTTGTAAGCCTGATCCTCACCGACAAATTCCTCGAAGGGTTTGATTTTCAGCAGCCGTGTACACCAACGCACCTGCGCTGACGGTAGCAAGCCGCCGAAGACCGAAAGCCAGTGGTCAAATTCGCGCCCGGCGTTTAACCGTTCAATTTTTTTCCCTAAAAAGGCTTCCAACCGATCGAGAAATTCATACGTCTCCGGCAACTCTTTTCCCGTATCGCAGAAAGCGTATTCCATCCCCGGCACTTTGTCCCGCATGTAAATAGCGAGTGCTGAACTATCTTTACCTCCGGAAAGACCGAGGATATGGCGTATTTTGGGCTTCATGTTTGCCTCCTGATGGACAGTTTTCAATTGAGTTGGCTTACATCCTCGTACATTTGGAAATTGATGCCGATTAGAACCTGTTTTAAAAACCCCAGTTTCTACTTGAAAAACACCGTTGAGAAATGCTCGGAAGTTGCATACTTTTCATACTTTTTCGAGGAAACGGGAAGAGACGAAAAAGGAAGGAAGGGTAGGCACAAGACCTACCCCTACATTCCTTCCATTCTTTCTAGTCGCTTCAGAAGATAACCTTAAAACTGAAACTTGCCTAAGAAGTCTTTAGATGGCAACGTGGGGTTCCGAGTAACTTTCCGAGGTCCTTCCCGTGCAAACCCCTCAGAACTCAGTTATAGCCTGAGTTATCACCCTTTTTTGTCTCTATCAAATTCTCGCATTTACTCTGAAAACTCTGAAACTTTCAAACATCTCTCAATAAGATTTACCACTGTCGCTCGTTCTTTTTTAGATATGGGACTTACGCACTTCAGTAGGGAACAACTCTCGGACTCTCGGTCGTAGACCGGATGATCGTCGTTCCCTACGAAACAGAACCGGCGCCTAAGGACTTACTGTAGTTGCCCGATTCATCGGGCGTTGGGAGTTGTCCTATGTGGCGATGAGCCGCCGAACTACCCCCCCTGATAAGGGAGGCAGGGGGGTTGGCTTCGAGCGTTCAACTGCGTAAGTCCCAACTTTTTCGAGGAAACGGGAAGATACGAAAAAGGAAGGAAGGGTAGGCACAAGACCTACCCCTACATTCCTTCCATTCTTCCTAGTCGCTTCAGAAGATAAATTTAAGCCTGAAAGTTGCTAAGCCGTGTTCACTATTAAATTTACGTGACTTTCATAGGAGAAGATGACTTTTCAAACAGGCTCTTACAGTTTATAGCCGCTTTCTTCCATCCTTCCATCCTTCCAGTCTTATCCCTTTCACATCTTGCTCATATTGTAACACCATCTGTTAAATTATGCACTCCCCTTATTCACCTATTCCTCAAGCCGTTCCATCAACTTCTGTGAGATTCGTGCGAGGACTGCAAGGCGAAGTTCAGGGTTGCCATCTACGCCAAAGGACTCAAAAACTTGCTCGATTGCACGCTCGATTTCGTCTGCTTGCGCTTCGGCGGTTGGTGGCAGAGTAATAACCCGTTCTTGCTCTGGTGAGGAGAGGGTAGTGATGCCAACCCGAATCACCTGACCTGGGCTGTCAGAAGATTTTTCAGATCGCTCCTGTCGTTCAAATGAGACCGCTTCAAAACGATGAAACCTTCTCGCGAGTTCAGAAAGGTTCATTTCAAAATGGGCTTTATCTGAGTCGTTCCACGATGCCGGGGGTTTTTGGGCAATATACGTCCCAATTGCCTCAAGCCATCCTTTGAAATCTAGCCCTTTGTCACAGACTCGGATGAAAAATCCTTTGAGTTTCGTCTCAATCGTCAAATCAAACAGTGCCTGGGCTCCCCTAAGCAGTTCAACGCGGTTTTCCTCACCATTCCCTTTCAAGGAAAATGCTGAAACGAGCAGTTGTTCGATAAAATTTAGTAGGTCATCATAAGCCCTCGCCAATTCGGACAACGCGCCGCGCAAAGTTTTGAAGAATTCATCAACTGCCGTTGAATCGGTCTCCGCTGATGGACCGAACGCCGGAAAGCCGAGGGCTTGGGGCAACTGTTCAAAGAGGAGTGCGTCCGGTTCTCGCGCATCGGTGATGGTTTTACGAAAGGAGATCGCGGCGTCGCTTAGTTCCTGCGTAGCATCGTATAACGAGGCAGTTTGGCGATAAAGCGTATGAGCGGCTTAACAACTTCTAGCAGATTTGGATGACCTGTCGTCCCTCGCGGTTGAGAAAGCAGCCCTGTAAATTGCTCAAACACCTCTGCTCGAATACCGTCAATCCGAAAACGCTTGAGTTCAAATTTCTCAGGAGACTTAATCAACCGTTCAAAAACCGCGATTGAGATATCCGCGACAAAGGAAGCTTCTTCGTACAGCGCGATTTCCGCCTCGTAATGAAGCAGAACCGCGCATAAAAGGATGGGCAACGGGCCACTTCTCAAACCGAAGGGCGGTTTTTCCAAGCGTTCATAGAGTTTTACAACGGACTGACGTTCAACTTCGCATTCGCTAAGAAATCCCTCGACGGCTAACCAAGTGGCAGAGATTCGGTTTTTATCATCGGTTTTCGGTGGATGAAACCCCCAAACCCCCGAAACGCAACGGTGTATCCCGGTATCGAACAGTAAGGAGAGGTAAATGCTCATTTCGGGTGGATAGCTGTTGATACCTAGTTTTTCTTGCTGTTGGGAATTCAGCATCCCTGCAATGAGTTTCCGTCTCGCGGACGACGCTTGTGAGGAGATTTGTCGTCGATTGATGAGTTCGTTGCGTAGGATTGGCGTTGCGTGATAAACCTCATCGCAGATTTTTGAAAGATATTCATTAAGTGCCCTTCTTGAGGCAATCTCGGTCGGTTGTCCGTTATGATACCAGGTACAGGTCCCTTGCCAATGGGATGGAAGATTGGAAGATTGGAAGGGCTGACCGGCAAAAAGGAGAGTCAATTGTTCGGATACCTCTCGTTCGACTTCTGCAAGCCGCATCCAAAGTTCACGACGTGCCGTTGCATCGCCGGAAAGTTCGGGTGTGTTTTCCTCAACCCATCGCAAACGTGCGAGTTCAAGGACAGCATCTCGCAAAAAGCCGATTGATTGGGGAATCGCAATGAGTACCTCTTTTCGAGCCGCGACTGATGCTTCGGTCGCCTTTTCAATTAACTGTTCCGCTTCAAGTTCAGTTGCAGGCAGCGCGTAAAGCACGAGCCCGTCGCTGTCATCAAACTGCATTTTCAGATCGGTATCAAATCCCTCAACGTCAGTGTATCAGACAGCGAAGTATCGCAACGTGCCGCTCAAAAAGAGGTGCCGACGGGCAATAAGGGATTGTGGTTGCATAAGTGTTGAGAGGGCAGCCGGCAATCGCAGATTCGGGTCGAGGTGTGCCCCCGCCTCACGTAGCCGTGCTTCGATGTCAATGTCACTTCCCTCCCATAGAGCGTAGGCATCGTTGTAGCGGCGATAGATAGCAATCGAACGTTGCTCCAACATCGCCAACGCACGCTCAAATTCGTCAGGGAACGTTTCCGTACCATCATCAAGCGCGTAACGGAGTAAAGACTTTGAGGCTTTCAGATTTCCGCTCACTTCTCCGATAACACCGAGCAGGCCGATGGTTTTAATCAGTTTAACTGTCATCGGAGACGGGTTTGGTAGCCGCTCAATTGCGGACTCGATTTCCGCCCACTTCACCGCGTTGCTTGATGTATACAGACTTCTGCCTAAAGTGGTGTAGATGTAATCGTACAGGTCGGACAGCGTGAATGTTGGCAGGACGCGCCCATCATAGGTTTGGTTAGCAAGAAAATCTTGGAGTCCATGCGGTTCGCTGGAGTTGAGTAAGGCGAAAAGAGAGCGTTCGTTTTGAGCAAATCGGCGGAAAAGTGGACTGACAATAAGTGCGACCATCGGATGGAGTGGCAAACAGTTTTCGAGAAGTTGAATAAATTCGTTTGTCTCAAGCCGACGCGGTTTCAGTTCTAGGTCAACTGCAACGGAGAGGAATGGAAGAGTGGAAGAATGGAAGTCCCCCTCCTTCACTTGTGGTTGCCCATCCGTAGGGGTATCCGTTGTGGGTACCCTTTCAATCGCGTCCCCGACCAAGCGGAGCACCTGCTCGGTCGGTTCTACAAAGGCAACATCCTCAAAACGCCCCTGCACCTTTGCCCACTCCTCGCGTTGGGATTTTGCCAACCGTTGCGCGTATTGCTCAAAGGCTTGATGGAGAATTGTCAGCATCAGCAACGGCGTTTGTTCGCTCCTTGCGGCAAATTCGGCGAGGCTCTGTAGAACAAACAGGTCGCCGTGTGCCGGATTTTGTGAGGCGTATTCGAGAAACTTTCCGAGTTCATCAACCACGAGCAGTAGACCTGCGCCGCCGTTTGAACCGATTTCGTGTGTCGCGGATTCAAAAAGGTTAGTGATTTCAGAGGCATGGGGAAACACACCGTTCTCCGCGACTTTCAACCGTTTTTTGAGCTCCCCAAGTAGTTGACTTGACGGTGCTATATCGCGGAAAGCAGTGAGGGAATGCGCCAATCCACGCAGTAAGGCGAGCGTAATCGGTGCACGTTCTCCAGAGATGAGCACGGGACAAAATCCTTTGCCCGCCTTCTCAGCCAAGACGCTTTTTCTTTCTTCGATTCTTGGATTCATCCAATCCATTCTTCTGAGGGGAATAAATTGATTCCATAAGGATTCGTCTCCACGTTTTAGCAGATTCAGGGCGCCCTGCGTCGTTGGTGATTCGGAGTCACCGAGCAACTTCGCGGTGAAAAGTGCAAACGCCGATTTCCCCGAACCGTAGGGACCGGTAAGGGACCATGCCCTTGATGTCCCTCTATTTGTGAGTGCGTCGCTCAGGCGTTGCAAAGTCTCCCGCGCTGTGACCGTTACGACGTACCCCTCAAGGGCGTTCTCTGTATAAAAATCACGTTCAAGATGAACGGAGCGGCGAAAACGCCCCGTGACCTGAAATAACTCGGAGAGTGCTTTATTCATAATACCTCTGTAAAAGAGAGATCTCTTAAAGGTTTTTACGGCGATAAACTTGCTTCAAGCCAGCGGTTTCATCGTATCTCAAACCATCGTTGGCGGCACGCGGGACGACAAGGGCGCCCACAAGGGATCCCCCAACATTGCGTCCTCGTCTAGCTTGAAACCCGATTAAATCTGATGAGGTTCATTTTCGATTTCAACGACCGAAAGCCGACACCCCCTGGTATTCTTCCAGTACAACTTCAAGATAGCCGATTGCCTCCTCGCGGTCAGAAAGTTCTTCCATCCGGTAATCGCGGTATTTTCTCATTTTTCTCATTTTTGAGACTCCTTGTATTCCCACCAATAGCCTGGACCAAACTGGAGACGGAGTTCAAATACACCGTAATTCCCGTTTTCCACTGAGGGCACGGTTTGACTGTGGGAACATCGGCTTTACGGGTTTTATCCGTAATACCTACGAAGTAGTTCCATCGGATCAATCTTTCCGTCTCGGTAAACCTGTTTCACTCCCGCCGTTTCATCATAACGCAAGCCGCCATCGGTGAGACTTTCGAGTCTGTCGAGATGTTCAACGAGGGTGTCCTCGTCCAACCTAAAGGTTCGACCGGGGCTTTTTGGCGAATAAGCGATGTCCCCAAATACGAGCGTGTTTTTCCCTGAAAAGTGGGTATCCCAAAATTCAGACAGGGCAGCGACGAAAATCTCAGTTGGCAGGGATCCCTTCGGACCGCGATGAAATCGGTAACTGTTTCCGTCGGATGAATCGGAGATCAGGTCCAATTCGACGAGCGGACAATCGAAGGTATCTTCCATAATCGTCGTCTTTGTCAGGCGAGAGGGGACATACGTGCGGAGAAAGCAATCAACATCACGTTTAATCGAATTTTCTGAGATTCGATTCCGCGTGGTTTTTTCAGTCCAATCGATCAGTTCAGAGATAAATTTGTCCTTTCTAAACTCATTCTGCCCGAAGATGCCAAACGCCCAAAACCATGTAGTCGCCCGGTTAGCGTTTGTTGCAAGCTGCCAATGAATGAGCCATAACGTCGCCGCATCCTCAATATACGGGTCGAACCCATCATCGTCGAAAATGATCTCGCCAAGTCGAGTTGGAATAAGCCGTCCGTGATTGTCGGAAGGGGTTCGATCGACTCGAATGAGTCCCGCAGCCAAGCACCAATGGCGGATGGAACGCACCATGTTCTTACCCACGCCAAGTACGATGGTCGCCCGGTCACTCGTGAAGACGGTTGGATTTTCTCTAACCGCATCAACCCCCTTCTTCAGCCACGTATAGCGAAAAGGGAAAGTTTCATGCCCTGAAAAGGAGGGATTGATTTTATCTGGGGACGTTGTGTGTGGTGTTCTCAACGGTTTCCTTTCAGGTTCAAAAATTGAGTTCTCTAACCTTCATAATACGAATCTACTCAAGTCTGGGGCTTCTCACCTTCTGCCTAACGCCTTGGTTTAGCGGCGGCGCCTTATGCCGCTGCTGACGGATTGTTAAGGGTTATTCGTAACTTATTAAATTATAGCCCGTATGCGCCCAACTGTCAAAATCGTCAAATCCGCTAGTCGAGGGCTCGAATTGCCCGCTCAATTATGGCTTTGAGGCCCTCATCGCCGGCCCGTTCCGCGAGTCTCAATGCAGTTTGGAAATCCCGCTTCGCCTCCCAAGTGCGACCCAGCCCGTACTTCACCAAGCCCCGATTGTAGTAGGCTTTGGCATAATCGGGTTTGAGACGGATAGCGGTGTCATAGTCTGAGATGGCGGCGGCGTGTTGTCCTAGATTGTCCTTCGCATTTCCCCGATTGTTGTAGGCTGCGGCATAATCGGGTTTGAGTCGTATAGCGGTGTCAAAGTCGGCGATGGCGGCGAAGTATTGTCCTAGATTGTCCTTCGCACCCCCCCGATTGTAGTAGGCATTGACATAATTGGGTTTGAGTCGTATAGCGGTGTCATAGTCTGCGATGGCGGCGACGTGTTGTCCTAAGTCCGCCTTCGTAATCCCCCGATTGTAGTAGGCATCGGCATCATCAGGTTTGAGTCGTATAGCGGTATCATAGTCAGCGATGGCGGCGAAGTATTGTCCTAAGTCCGCCTTCGCATTTCCCCGATTGTAGTAGGCATCGGCATCATCGGGTTTGAGTCGGATTGCTGTGTCATAGTCTGATATGGCAGCATCATATTGCTTCAGCTTGCCCTTCGCCAAGCCCTGATTGATGTAGGCATTGGCATCATCGGGTTTGAGGCGGATAACGGTGTCAAAGTCTGTGATGGCGGCAAAGTGTTGGCCTAATTTACCCTTCGCCACACCCCGATTGCCGTAGGCATTGGCATAATCGGGTTTGAGGCGGATAGCGGTGTCAAAGTCGGCGATGGCGGCAAAGTGTTGGCCTAATTTACCCTTCGCCACACCCCGATTATAGTAGGCGTTGGCATCATCGGGTTTGAGTCGGATAGCGGTGTCATAGTCGGCGATGGCAGATTGATATAGACCGAGTTCGTGCTTTGCATTGCCCCACCTGAAGTAGGTCTCGGCAGATATCGATTGTTTCCCTTTCGACAGCGGTTTCGCGGGCCCCAATCGAGCGAGCAGCCCCTTGAGATCGTTTGAAGGGATGGCAAAATTAAGATTCTGCCCCCCTTCAATCGTCATCACAGAAACGCCTATCACTTTGCCTATACTATTTAGCACAGGGCCTCCACTGCTCCCTGGAGAAATCGGCGCCGTCATCTGGAGCCGTTTGTTGGTCGAATCCCCTCGAACCCCACTGATAATGCCATCCGAGAATGTGCCCTCCAAGTATCCCTTCGGATTGCCCGCGACATAAACCGTCTCGCCAATCTCAACCGTGTCGCTGTCGCCGAGGGGAAGCGGCTGGACACCAGAAGCCGACACCTGTAAAATCGCCAAATCGTGTTTTTCATCCATCGCGGTGAAGCCTTCAATGGTGTACTCCATTTTCTGACCCACGCGCTTTGCGGTACCTCGTGCTGCACCTTCAATCACGTGGAAGTTGGTCGCGATCTGGTTGGTATGCACGAAGAATCCGCTCCCCAACCCAAGCGGCTGGCCGTTGGCATCTTCCATGACCAAGAGCACCGTAGCGTCTAACGCTTTTTTGGCAATCTGCTGGGGAGTTTGCGCATTTGCCACAGGCATTCCGCAGAGCAGGAGAAGCCTCAACACCATGAAACTCAGCAATAATTTTCTCTTATGTTCCATCATATTGTCCTTACTGGATACGAGGCTTTGAGGTCAACCGACGCTATAGGCAAGGGTTCCTTTATTTACCTTGACACACCCCTTTCATCTTATCCAGCCCATTGCCTCACGCAGGTGTTCCTTCGCTTCCGCCTTCTTTTACTTTTGAATTGTGGAATCCAGGAGAAATTGGACATTCTCCCAGGGTCAGGGATTGGGTTTGAGTGTCAGCGTATGGCTCGTTGGGCCGGGCGAGAAGGGTAGAGGTTCTCCTTTCACCCAATAATTGTGCTGGTCCTTGTAGTTCTCTGATAAAGGGTGACCCGATTGGCCGCAAGGTATATGCAGAATCCCATCCGCATGGCGTCCCGGGGAAATGACCATGCGTTCAGATGCACGTGGAGACCGAAGGCAGAGATCGCCTCCTGGAAGGGGATCCTGAGACATGTTCAGTATCCTGCCCAGTACAGGAATAAACCCTAGGGGATGTGAGATTCGAGCTGTATGAATACTGCCCCAGGTCAATTGATCTAATGACTTAAAATTGTATTCGCTACGTAGTTGTTCGATGGATTCTTCCAGTTTCGAGAGGATAAACACCTCCCAGTCTGGATAATGCGCAGGGTCTGGAAGGATTTCTGCAATCCTTTCTCTTAGCAGCATACGGAGTGGCGCTTCCATATTCCTCCAAGTATATGAGAACCTTTCATCAGCTTCCTGACAAAGGGCTAAAAATGGTTCAAATACATCTTCAGCCAGAATTTGCCGGAAACGAACCAGAAGTCCGAAAGCTACACTGGCGACCTCCGCTTTACCATTCCAGGCTTCTATGTGTTTATGCGCCTCTAATAAGAGTGGTTCATTTGCAATGACATTGTCGGTCAAAACGGACAGCGCTAACTGTTGGTAAAATTCATAGAAGTGGCTCGTCGTATCCAACTGGAGTTGGAACATATCCTGTTCTGTAATCTGATCCATTTCACGCAATCGCTCGCTGATTCGGTAAGCTCGATAGCTATTGGCGAAGTTATGGCCGATTACGTAGGGATAGTCTTTACCAAGCGTCCGATTATTCGCGGTCGCGAGAAAACCCTCTGGCGGAGCAATTACACGTGGCAATTCAGATGGCGGAATATAACCTTCCCAGCCAATGTGACCATCCGCCCAGGACTTGGTGGAAGATCCATCAAATCCCTTTCGAATGGGAATTTTCCCACAATATGTCCAAGCAATTCGTCCGGTGTCGTCAGCCACGATTACATTTAGCGGTGGTCCGCCAAAGTGATTCATGATGATCAGTGCATCTTCAAGTATCATCGCTTTATCCATATCAAGTAGACCCATCCCAACCGCTTGGGGCTGCAGAGCTGTCCAATGAATGGCGACCGGTTGGCCCATCAGTGGGGTTTGACTGACAGGGCCCCAGATTGTGAGCTTGATAGGCTGGACAACGTGCTGTCCGCCTTTGATTTGGATCCGCTCGTTGGCGACCTCAAATCGTCTCCAGCCATTTGGCGTCTTGTATTCATCTGGATTTTCGGGATTAATCTCCAACTGGACCAGGTCAAGGAAATCCCCACCGATATTGGTGAACCCCCAGGCAACATGTCCGTTGGATCCGACAATCACAATGGGAATACCCGGCAGGATAAGGCCTGAAATCTCAACGTTTCCATAGCGAAGATACGCCCGATACCACATATTCGGTACAGAAAGGCCTATGTGTATATCGTTGGCCACAATCGCCCGACCATCTGCAGTCTTGGATTGATCAACTGCCCAATTATTTGACCCCACGACGAGGGGCGTTGCGTGAACCAGTTTTGCTGTGCGTTCTCGGTTCTGCTTTGACACGCGGCGAATCGAAGCAAGCGCCTCGACAGGAATGGGCCGAATTGGCCGGTGAGAGTCAGCGCCCCCCAAGAGAACCTGAGTATAGCTATCTGTATCAGGGGTCAGAAAAGCGACAACTTCTGGTGGGAGTGACTTTTCCATGATAGTCATCATCCTTTCGTCGTCATCCCTGAAAGATAGTATCTGAAACATATTGAGGGCGACAAGGATGCTATCTTCCACTGTCCAGGGTTCTGGCCGATAACCCAAGATGAGAAATTCAAAAGGGGCAGTGTCCATTTGGTGGATAAATGCATTCACCCCATCGGCGTAGGCAACAAAGATTTTTTTCTGTTCATTGGGGAGATTGGCAACAATCGCCTGGGTCACACGGTTGAATCCGATAACTCTTTGCTGCTTATCGGTTTCTATTGCAATTCTGCCGACGATTTCGGAAAGCCGCCCGGTGGCTCGGCGGCGCAGTAAATCCATCTGGAAGAGCCGATCGCGGGCGGTCACGTATCCCAACGCCAGCGCGGCATCCCTTCGCGTTTGGGCGATAATCGTTGGAATCCCAAAGCGATCCGAAGTAATCGTAACCGGCAGGTCTAACCCCTTAATTTGTCGTTCACCATCACGGATTGGCAGAGAAGCACGAAGCTTGATGATGCTGAAAATTCCTCCACTTGCCAATACTAACAAAAGGATTAAAGGCAAGTAGAGCATGATTTTAAGAATTCGTTTTCTCTTACGAGTCATAATGATAGCTCTTTTCTGATGCTTGCTAAAGCGCACTTACTTGCAAATCTCCAACTTGTTGATTTCGTGATCAGTTTTTTCGGGGCGACTCATTCACCAATGCTTCACGCTGGCAGTATTTTCCAAAATTCATGCCCCTCCTTCGAGGTTAAGAGGATTACTCGAAGATTTCAAATTTGCCGTTCTCGACAATCAGTACAATCGGGTCGTAACCCGCGTCCCCAACGGCGTTAAAAGAGAACTTGCCCAGAACGGTGTCAAAATCTCTGATATTTGCTAACGCGTCCCGAATTGCGGTTGCATCAGTGGATTGGGCATTCGCAATCGCTTCCGCCAGAATATAGAGAGTGGCATACGAATGCGCCGCCCAGGTGTTCGGTTCGATACCGTATGTCGCTCGGTAATTCTGGACGAAGGCTTGATTCCCTGGTGTAGAGGCGGTGCTAATCCAACTCGTAAAAGTAATCGCACCATCGGCGGCGGCACCCGCGGCTTGCACCTCGTCTCTGGTCAGATCGAGAACAATAAAGGGAACAGAGGTGGGGATACCGCGTTGGCGACCTTGAATCAGAATTTCAGTCATCTCTAGTGATAAAGCTGAGATAAAGATAGCGTCAGGATTCAACGCCTTTATCCGAGTTAATTGGGCGGAAAAGTCGGTATCGCCGCTTTGGAAGGTCTCTGTGGTCAGCACCTCGACACCGTTAGCAGTGAGGGCTTCCCTCAACACCTCGTCGCTATCCGTGGAGAATACATCGATTTCATCATATATCGTAGCCACCCTCTGGTAGCCGAGCTTCACATGAGTCGCCTTGATGCCGTTAGGAATCAGCACATCTGTGGTGAGACTGACGCGGAAGATAAAATCGCCAATCGCGCTCAAACCAGAGGCGGATGAGGTGGAGCTAAAAGCCACGACTTGGTTTTCTTGCGCGATGGGAAAAACCTCTTTGGCCTGAGTTGAGAGACCGGGACCTAAGATAGCGGGCACGTCATCTTGACGAATCAGTTTATTGAAGGCTTCAACGGCGCCCTCTACGGTGCTCCGATCGTCCTCGGTGATGAACTTAATTCTTACATTGCCGAGTTGTGAGTTGTTAATCTCGTTGAGAGCCAGGTCAAAGCCACGTTGCGTTGGTAGGTGGCCATAGGCGGAGACGAATCGCCCTGTCAGAGGTAAGACGACGCCGATGGGAATCTCTCCACTGAGCCCTTCCATCTGAGGCGTCGCGGGTTGCTGGTTCTGATCACAAGCGGAAAGTCCCACAATCAGCGCCGCAATCGCCAATACAAACGCGAATCTGGTGGGCCGTCTGATATTCACATTGAATCTCCTTCTTTTCAAATTAAAAAAACGGCGTACTGCCCTAAGAGGGCACCCACAAGGGGTGCCCCTACAAACCCTTCTGGCGTTTAGAGGCTTACTCAAAGATTTCAAATTTGCCGTTTTTGACAATCAGTACAATCGGGTCGTAACCCGCGTCCCCAACGGCGTTAAAAGAGAACTTACCCAAAATGGTGTCCAGATTTGTGATATTCGCTAGCGCGTCGCGAATCGCGGCTGAATCGGTGGATTGTGCATCCGAGATTGCTTTCGCCAAGATGTAAACGGCGGCGTACGACTGCGCTGCCCAGATGCTAGGTTCCATACCGTATTTCGCGCTGTAATTCTGAACGAAGGCTTGATTTCCCGGTGTGTCAGCCGTACTGACCCAGCCGGTAAAAGTAATCGCCCCCTCGGCGGCATCACCCGCACTTTGTACGTCATCTACCGACAGAACTATACTAATAAAGGAAATCTCAGAAGGAATCCCAAGCTGGCGCGCTTGGGTGAGAATCCGAATCAACTCTATTTGTTGAGAGAAGACGAAGATGGCTTCTGGGTTTGAGTCCTTGATGCGAGTTAATTGCGCGGAAAAGTCGGTATCACCGGTTGCGAAAGTCTCTGAGGTCAGCACCTCAACCCCGCTGGCGAGTGTTTGTTTAAACACCATGTCGCTATCCCGAGAAGCGAGATCGACCGTATCAGTTATCGTCGCGACCCGCTGGTAGCCGAGTTTCTCCTGAGTAACCTTGACGCCCCCAGGAATCAACACATCTGTGGGGTGACTTGCCCGGAAAATAAAATCGCCAATCGTGGTCAAGCCAGAGGCATTAACGACAGGGCTAAAAGCCACAACCTGATTTTCTTGTGCGATTGGGAAAACAGATTGGGCGACGTGTGAGGTCCAGACACCGAGGATCACAGAGACTTTGTCTTGATGGACCAGTTTATTGAAAGCCGCTATCGCACCTTCAACGGTGCTCTGGTCGTCCTCAATGATGAACTTAATTCTCACATCGCTGAGTTGTGAGTTGTTGATTTCTTCGAGAGCCATGTTAAAACCATTTTCCATCACTAAGGCGCCCGGCCCGAATTCACCGGGACCTAGATCCCCGGTCTGCGGCAAGACGACACCGATGGGAATCTCCCCACGGAGCCCTTCCATCTGAGGCGTCTCCCCACTCGACAGAATCGAAACCAACTCATCGCAGGCAGAAAGCCCCGCAATCAGCGCGGCAATCGCCAAGGCAGAAACGAATGTAGTGCATCTTCGGATTTTCACATTGAACCTCCTTGTTTTTAAATAAAAAAACGCAACCCTAAGCGGGCAACCACAAGGGTTGCCCCTACTACGAACCTCTTTGGATTTAGAGACTTACTCAAAGACTTGGAATTGGCCGTTCTGGACAATCAGTACAATCGGGTCGTAAACTGCGTCCCCGACGGCGTCAAAAGAGAATTGACCTAAAACGGTGTCGAAATTTTTGGTATTTGCCAGTGCATCCTGAATCGCCGTTGGATCGGTGGATTGGGCTTCCGCAATCGCCGCGGCGATGATATAAACAGCAGCATACGACTGCGCGGTCCAAGCGTTCGGTTCACTCCCATACGTCGCTCGGTACTTCTGGACGAAGGCTTGATTTCCCGGTGTATCCGCCGTGCTAATCCAACCTGCAAAAGAGATTGCCCCCTCGGCGGCAGCCCCTGCGTTTTCCACATCGCTTATCAGGCTAGTAATATAGGGAACCTCAGTGGAAATCCCAAGCTGGCGGCCTTTAACCTGAATTCTGATTAACTCCGGTTGTTGCGCTGCGATAAAGATGGCATCAGGATTTGCGTCCTTTATCCGAGCCAATTGTTCGGAAAAATCGGTATCATCGCTTCGGAAGGTCTCTGTAATCAGAATCTTGACACCGATCTCAGTGAGCGTGTCCCTGAACTTTTCATAGCTATCCATAGAATAGGAATCAATTTCATCATATATGATTGCTACCCTTTGATAGTCAAGTTTCGCCTGCGTTTTCCTGACGCCATCAGGAAGCAGCACATCTGTGGTGAGCCCGGCGCGGAAGATAAAATCGTCAAATGCATTCAGACCAGCACGATTTGAGGAGGAACTAAAAGCCACAACTTCATTCTGTTCTGCGATTGGAAACGCCGCTTCGGCTTGATCTGAAGTTGTGGGACCGAAGATAATAGGCACACCATCTTGATAAACCAGTTTCTTATAGGCTTCGACGGCCCCCTCATCGGTGCCCTGGTCGTCCTCTATGATGAACTTAAGTCTCACATCGCCAAGTTGTGAGTTGTTAATCTCTTCGAGAGCTAGCTCAAAGCCACGTTGTATAGGTAGCGCAAACGTGGCAAGACGTCCGGTGATAGGATAGACAAGGCCAATGGGAATCTCCCCACGGAGCCCTTCCATCTGAGGCGTCTCGCCGTTAGATAAAATCGAAATGAACTCATCGCAGGCGGAAAGCCCCGCCATCAGCGCGGCAATCGCCAATACAAATGTGAATCTTGTGATTCTTCTAATGTTCATGTTGAACCTCCTTGTTTTTAGTTGTTGATTGATAAGTTGCGACCTATCGTCAGAAAAACCGAGTCTTGTATCAAGTCTCCCTTGACGTCTAAAAAAAACGCTTTTTGGCAAAGTATTACCCTCTAGCGTTTGGAGGATTACTCGAAGACTTCCAATTGGCCGTTCACCACAATCAGTACCTTCGGATCGTAAACGGCATCCCCGACAGCGTCAAAAGAGAATTTTCCGAAAACGGTATCGAAATCTGTGATATTCGCCAACGCGTCTCGAATTACGGTTGAATTGGTGGATGGAGCGTTGGCAATTGCCTCAGCCAAAATATGGAGGGCGGCATATGACTGCGCGGCGTAATTGTTCGGCTCCACCCCGTATTTCGCGCTATAATTCTGGACAAAGGCGTGATTTCCCGGTGTGTCAGCCGCGCTTGCCCAACCAACAAAGGTAATCGCCCCCTCAGCGGCATCACCCGCAGCTTGCACATCGGCTATGGTCAACGTGCGAATAATAAACGGCACCGAGTCGGGGATGCCGAGTGCGCGCCCTTGAATCAGAATCCCGGGCTTTTCTGGGGGTAAAGCGGAGATAAAGATAACATCAGGATTTGCCTCCTTTATCCGGGTTAATTGAGCAGAAAAATCGATATCACCGTCTTGGTCGGTATCACCGCCCTGGAATGTCTCTGTAATCAACACCTTGACGCCGTTCGCAGCGAGCACTTCCCTCACCGCCTCATCGCTATCCGTGGAGAAAACATCGCTTTCATCATACATCGTCGCCACCCGTTGATAGCCGAGCTTTGCATGAGTCGCCTTGATGCCGCTTGGAATCAGCACATCTGTGGTGAGAGCGACGCGAAAAACAAAATCACCAATCGCGCTGAGTCCGCGGGCGGCGGATGTCGGGCTAATCGCCACAACCTGATTCTGTTGCGCTACCGGAAACGCCTCTTTGGTCGCACTTGAGGTTGCGGGACCGAGGATAGCAGACACGCCCTCTTGCTGAATCAGTTTATTGTAGGCTTCAACGGCGCCCTCAACGGTGCTCCGATCGTCCTTGATGATGAACTTGATGGTTGCATCGCCGAGCTGTGAGTTGTTAATATCTTCGAGAGCCAGGTCAAAGCCATGTTGCATTGGTCGGCCAAACGAAGAGGCGAGTCGCCCTGTCAGAGATAAGACGACGCCAATAGGAATCTCTCCACTGAGCCCTTCCATCTGAGGTGTTGCAGGGAGGAGAAGTTGCTGGATCTGGTCGCAGGCGGAAAGCCCCACAATCAGGAGGGCAATCGCCAAGACAAACGCAAATGGAGTGAATCTTCTGATATTCACATTGAACCTCCTTGTTTTTAAATAAAAAAACGCAGCCCTAAGCGGGCAACCACAAGGGTTGCCCCTACTACGAACCGCTTTGGATTTAGAGGCTTACTCAAAGACTTGGAATTGGCCGTTCTGGACAATCAGCACAATCGGGTCGTAAACGGCATCCCCGACAGCGTTAAAAGAGAACTTGCCCAAAACGGTGTCGAAATCTCTGATATTCGCCATCGCATCCCGAATCGCGGTTGAATCGGTGGATTGGGCGTTCGCAATCGCTTCCGCCAGAATATAGACAGCGGCATACGACTGTGCGGCGAAGGCGTTAGGTTCAATACCGTATGTCTCTCGATAATTCTGGACGAAAGCTTGATTTCTTGGTGTGTCAGCCGTGCTGGCCCAACCCGTAAAAGCAATCGTACCCTCGGCGGCATCACCCGCGGCTTCCACTCCGCCTCGGGTCAGCGTGGGAGCAATAAAGGGAACAGAGGAGGGGATACCGAGTCGGCGACCTTGAATCAGAATCCCGGGCTTTTCTAGCGGCAGAGTTGAGATAAAGATAGCGTCAGGATTTGCCTCCTTTATCCGAGTTAATTGAGCGGAAAAATCGGTATCACCACCTTGGTCGGTATCACCACCTTGGAAAGTCTCTGTGATTAACACCTTGACGCCGTTCTCAGCAAGCGCTTCCCTCACTACCTCGTCGCTATCCGTGGAGAAGAGATCGTTTTCATCATACATCGTAGCCACTCTTTGGTAGCCGAGCTTCTCCTGAGTCGCCTTGACGCCGTTAGGAATCAGCACACCTGTGGTAAGACCGGCGCGGAAGATAAAATCACCAATCGCGCTCAGGCCAGAGGCAGCGGATGTCGGGCTAAAAGCCACGATCTGATTCTGTTGCGCGATCGGAAAAGCCGCTTGAGCCTGACTTGAGGTCGCGGGACCGAGGATCGCAGGCACGCGATCTTGATGAATCAGTTTATTGAAGGCTTCAACAGCGCCCTCAACGGTGCTCCGACCATCCTCGATGATGAGTTTGATTTTTGCGCCGCCGAGCTGTGAGTTGTTAATCTCTTTGACAGCTAGTTTAAAGCTGTATTCCACCGGCAGGGCAATCGGTCCGAGTCGTCCTGTGATAGGATGGACGACACCGATGGGAATCTCTCCACTGAGCCCTTCCATCTGAGGCGTCTCACCGTTATCATCGCAGGTGGAAAGCCCCGCCATCAGCGCGGCAATCGCCAAGACAAACGTGATTCTTCTCATGTTCATGTTGAACCTCCTTGTTTTCAAATAAAAAAAATCAGGCGGGGGACAATCGAGGAAACCTGCCCCCCAGACCTGATTGGTTGGGGATTGATATTCGGAAAATGGTTATTAAAACTGAAGTACCTGTTATCAGCAAGTGGCTGATGACGCGGTTACGGTTATGCCCATCCGCCGTTGCGGATTACTCGAAAAGTACAAACTCGCCGTTTTCGACGGTAAGCACTATCGGATCATAGACCGCTTCCCCGTTGGGGTCAAAAGAGAACGCCCCCAAAACGGTGTCGAAATCCATGGTATTCGCCAGCGCGTCCCGAATTGCCATTGCATCGGCAGATTGCGCTTCCATAATCGCCGCAGCAAGAATATGGAGCGTCGCATACGACTGTGCCGCCCAAGCAGCCGGCTCCATCCCATATTTCTCGGTATAACTCTGGACGAAAGCTTGATTCATCGGCGTGTCAGTCGTGCTAAACCAACCTATAGCAGTAGTCGTTCCCTCGGTGGCATCACCCGCGACTGCCACCTCAATACTGGTCAGTTCGGGAACAACAAAGTGTACAGAAGGCATGAGCTGACGCGCTTGAATCATAATCTGAGGTATGTGGGATCCTAAAGCGGAGATAAAGAAGACATCAGGATTTAACGCCATTATCCGAGTTAATTGCGCCGAAAAATCGGTATCACCACCTTGGTAGGTCTCTGTGGCCACAACTTCGACGCTGTTTTCGACAAGCGCAGCCCTGAACTCTTCGTCGCTACGCGTGGCGTAGGTATCGCCATCGTGATATATCGTAGCCGCCTTTTGGTAACCGAATTTCTCATGAGTCGCTTTGACAGCAGCAGGGTTAAGCACACCTGAATTGAGCCCTACACGGAAGATAAATTCGCCACGCGAACTCAGATCTGGGGCAGACGAGACTGAGCTAACAACGACAACCCCGTTTTCTTCCGCTATTGGGATTACCTGTTCAAGCTGGGTTGAGATAGCGAAACCAACAATAGCAGATACCTCATCCTGATGAATCAGTTTATTGACGGCTTCAACGGCACTCACGCTTTGATCATCCTCAACAATGAAGGTAATCTTTGCATCGCCGAGCTGTGAGTTGTTAATATGTTCGCGAGCAAGTTCAAAGCCATCTAGCATTGGTAGGCCATACGGGGCGGCGAATGGCCCTGTCTGTGCCAGAACGACACCGATGGGAATCTCTCCACTGAGACCTTCCATCTGAGGCGTCTCGCCGTTAGACAAAATCGAAACTAGCTCATCGCAGGCAGAAAGCCCCGCAATCAGTGCGACAATCGCCAAGACATACGCGAATGTGGTGCTTCTTCTAATGTTCATGTTGAACCTCCTTCGTTTTGAAATTAAAAAAATAGGCGGGGCAGAATCGAGAAAATCTCCCCCCACCCAAGCCTGATTTGTTGTTGATTGATATTCGGAAAACATTATTAAAACTGAAGAGCCCGTCATCAGCGGGCGGCTGATGACAGAGTTAAGGTTATGCCCATCCATTGCTGGGCTTACTCGAAGACTTCAAATTGGCCGTTCTTGACCCTAAGTATCTGCGGGTCGTAAACCGCATCCCCGACCGCATCAAAAGAGAACTGGCCTAAAATGATGTCGAAATCTCTGGTATTCGCCATCGCATCCCGAATCGCGGTTGAATCGGTGGATTGCGCCTCCATAATCGCCGCGGCGAGAATTTGGAGCGTCGCATACGACTGCGCCGCCCAAGCGTTCGGCGCCATCCCGTATTTCTCGGTATAACTCTGGATGAAGGCTTCATTCCCTGGGGTAGCAACGAGGCTGGACCAACCTATAAAGGTAATCACACCCTCCGCGGCATCACCCGCGGGTCGCACCTGTTCTATTGACAGTTCGGGCAGAATAAAGGGAACCGAGTCAGGGATACCGAGCTCGCGACCTTGCGTCAGAATCAGAGGCATCTCCGGTGGTAAGGTTGAGATAAAGATGGCTTCAGGGTTCAACTCCATTATCCGAGTTAATTGCGCGGAAAAGTCCGTATCGCCACTTTGGAAGGTCTCCGTGGTCACAATCTCGACGCCGTTCTCAGCGAGAGCTGCTTGGAACCCCTCGTGACTGCTCGTTGAGTAGAGATCGCTTTCATCATATATGGTCGCCGCTTTTGTATAGCCGAGTTTCTCCTGAGTGATCCTAACGCCGCTTGGATTCAGGATATCTATGGTGAGCCCCGCGCGGAAGATGAAATCGCCTATCGCGCTCAGACCGGAGGCGGAAGAGACTGAGCTAAAAGCTACAATCCCATTTTCTTGCGCTATCGGAAACGCATGTACGGCTTGAGATGAGATAGCGAGTCCGATGATAGCAGACACACCATCTTGATGAATCAGTTTATTGAATGCTTCAACGGCACTCTCGCTCCGATCGTCCTCGGTGATGAAGGTAATTGTTGCACCGCCGAGCTGCCCTGAATTGTTAATCTCTGCACGAGCGAGTTCAAAGCCATTTTGCATCGGTATACCAATTTCGTCGGCGAATCGCCCTGTCAGAGCTACGACGAGGCCAATGGGAATCTCTCCACTGAGCCCATCCATCTGAGGTGGGGCAGGGAGGAGAAGTTGCTGAATCCGGTCACAGGCGGAAAGTCCCGCAATCAGCGCGACAATCGCCAGTACAAATGCGAATTTGGTGAATCTTCCGAAGTTCATTTTTAACCTCCATAGTTTCAAATGAAAAAGTTGAAACGGGGCAGCATCCAGAAAATCTACCCCAAGCGGATTCGTTATTGATTGATGAGATTAGACTCAAGTTGCGATCTGTCATCAGAAAAAGCGGATTTTTGTATCAAGTTTTCCTTGATGCCTAAAAACTCGCTTTTGGGCAAAGCCTTCCCCTTTGACATTTCGGCGTGAAAAACCTGACCTTTGCCTATTTTTCCATAGATTACAGTCGTTGTCAAACTAAAAAACGGAGGGGTTTCTTAACGGAATAGGGACCTACTCGAAGACCTGAAATTCGCCGTTCTCGACAATCAGTATGATTGGGTCGTAAACTGCATCCCCAACCGCGTCAAAAGAGAATCTACCCAAAATAGTGTCAAAATCCATGATATTTGCCATAGCATCCCGAATCGTGCTCGAATCTATTGATTGTGCCCTCTTCATAGCCGCCACCAATATATAGACGGAAGCATACGCCTGCGCTGCCCAGATGTTCGGTTCGACGCCGTATTTCGTACTGTAATTCTGAACGAAGGCTTGATTTCCCGGTGTGTCAGCCGTGCTGACCCAGCTGGTAAAAGTGATCGCCCCCTCGGCAGCATCGCCTAGGAATTGTATCTGATCCGAGGCAAGGGTAACAGTAACAATAAAGGGAATGTCGGCGGGGATGCCAAGCTGACGACCTTGCATCAGAATCTTGGTCGTCTCTAGTGGCAATGCTGAAATAAAGATGGCGTCAGGATTTGAATCCTTGATGCGAGTTAATTGGGCGGAAAAGTCAGTTTCGCCGGTTTCAAAGGTCTCTGTGGTCAAAATCTCGACACCGTTCGCATTGAGCGATTCTGTCAACATTGCATCGCTACTCTGGGAAAAGAAATCAAGGCTATCGGCTATTTTAGCAACTCGCTGATACCCCAGTTTTTCATGGGTAATCTGGACACCGATAGGCACAAGTTTATCTACAGTGAGACTCGCCCGAAAGCCGAAATCGCTAAGCGCGCTGAGTCCACGGGCGGCGGATGTCGGACTAAACGCCACGACCTGATTCTTTTGTGCAATCGGAAAAGTCTTTTTAGTCGCACTTGAGGTCGCGGGACCGAGGATAGCAGGGACTTTGCCTTGAGCAATCAGTTTCTTGTAGGCTTCAACTGCGCCCTCCACGGTGCTTCGATTGTCCTTGATAATGAACGTGATTCTCGCATCGCCGAGCTGCGCGTCGTTAATCTCTTCAAGAGCCAACTCAAAGCCTTGTCCCATTGGTTCGCCAAACGCATCGCCGAGCCGCCCTGTCAGAGGTAAGACGGCGCCGATGGGAATCTCTCCGCTGAGACCTTCCATCTGAGGCGTCTCGCCGTTAGACAAAATCGAAACGAACTCATCGCAGGCGGAAAGCCCTCCCATCAGAGTGGCAATTGCCAATACAAACGTGAATTTTGTGATTCTTCTAATGCTTATGTTGAACCTCCTTCGTTTCCACAGAGAGTGGAGGACAGGGGAGCAGGCAAGCCCGCCCGCTCGGATGGTCCCCTGTACGCCTGCCCATCCGCTTTCAAACCTGTCCTTACTAGCATACAACCATATTATACCCCATTTTCCACAATGAGGCAAAACCTTTTTGCCAATCAGCCAAGACTTCGGCGAGCTCAATTGACCGCTCCATCAATCGGGTATGTGTAAAAAACGCGACCCATGTCTGCCCGCTCGAACTCTGTAGCGCCTCAAAGGGTAAATCGTAGACCGCCTCCAACTGCTGCTGCGTAAAAACCGTCTCAGGTGTTCCAATGGTGACCGTTTCGCACGGTTTATCTCCACTCCCCGATCGGCGTCAGAGACATGCTTGATAGTCATTACGCGATGTGTTATACTTTCGGCCGAAAAGAGAAAATGATTCTCCTGAACAACTATCTTAAAAAGGGCTTATTCCGCTAATGGAGGGAATCATGTCTCGCTGTACAATCCCACCTGACACTAGAGGAATACCTCGCTTTGGAACGCAAGGCGACGACCAAAAGCGAATACCTCAACGGTCAGACTTACGCGATGTCCGGTGCCAGTCGGGCGCATAATCTCCTCTCTGTTGACTGTTGAGATCAAAAGGCTTTTCCGTATAAAACCGTTCTAAACCCCTTTCAAAATTGGGTCAAGAAGAAAACCCGGACTTTCTCGCCAACCCTTTACAAAAATAGCGGACTATGCTATTATTACGCCTACATTTACGCATTACAGAGTAACGTTGACCAACCATCTAAGCACATAGGGAGAAAAAATGTTACAACCCAACGATTCATCACAAGCAAGCAACAGGGAAGCCGCCACAACGGCGCCGCTTCAACCGATGGGGTTCACGGATATTCTGGACACAATATTCAGTCTCTATCGGAACCACTTCCGGCTGTTTTTAGGCATCTGCGCCGTTTATTTCGTTTTAACGTTAGGGTTGGACCTGCTCACAGGTATTTCAACGTTTTTCTTTGCCAGTTCCGGCCGATGGAGCATGATGATAGCAATAACCCTCGTTACTTCCTTGATTGCCATTGTGGTTGGTCTTTTCGTCATAGGTGGGGTTGTGTTCGCCGGTGCCCAAGCCTACTTAGGCAGGCACATCACAGCCCGCGCCGCATTCAGGCAAGCCAAACGCCGGTTTTGGCCCTACTTCGGAAGTGGTCTACTCTGGCTGTTAGTTGTTGGGGTATTGGCGATAACCATCATCGGTATCCCGGTCGCCATCTATTTTGGAACGCGTTGGACTTTCTACACACAAGCTGTTTTAATTGAGGAGACCTCGGCGTGGAATGCGCTGAGACGCAGCCGTGAATTGGTCAAAGGCGCGTGGTGGCGCGTCTTTGGTATCGTGTTAGCAATTTTTCTGCTTTTTTCCACGATTCAAATCATACTTCAATTCTCTTTATTATTCGTGTTCGGTATAACGCAAGCGATAGGTGATGAAGGGGATCTGGTGGAAATGTTTCGACGGTTATTCGTGCCGGAACTGACGACTCGGGACGGGTTGGTCACTTACGTGATTCAGAACTTCATCAACCACGTCGTCGCGAGCCTGACACTGCCGATTGGGATAATCGGTATCACGCTTCTCTACTTCGACCAGCGTATTCGGAAAGAGGGGTTTGATATTGAGATGCGTGTGACCAACGAGGCGATGTGACAGCATTGGGGAAGGCAATTGACACGCATTCCAATTCCTGTTTACGCGGTAGTTAAAAGATGTAGGTAATAGATAACCCCGTTTCACGAGATGAAGAAACTTTGAACATGAGCCAAAACCTTAAAACGCCCATTTGTGCGATACTCCTTTTAGCAACTACCGCTATACTGTTTGCTGTAGAGACAGAGGAAGGACGATTTAGAGAAGAGGTGGAGGCGAACCGCACCGAGATGGACGTTTCTTTTGAGAAATACGAGGATATTTTATCCAAACTCCTCTCGCCCAACACGCCCTGGGATATCAACCTCAAATACATGCTGTTCGGGCTTGGACTCCTCGTGCTGATCGGTGTGACCGTCTTTTTTATTCAACAAATCCGTAGGAATCTGATTACTGAGGCGCGAGATAAGGTGGCTGAATCCTCAATGGATACTGTGGCGACAGAGCAGGCGGCGCTCACCCAATCTGAAGCGGCGTCGGCATCGCATAACTTTCGGGACGCGCTCCGCTTCCTCTATTTATCAGCAATTTTGCACCTCCGGGAGCGGGGCATACTCACCTACGATAAGAGCCTGACCAATCTCGAATATCTCCACACATTGCAGACGCACGCTGAATTACAAGACGCGCTGCGTCCTGCGATTCAGGTCTTTGATGATGTCTGGTACGGCTACAAACCGTGCAACGCGGACACCATCGCAAATTACCGAGAACTGTTGCAAAAAGTGTATCTAACGAGCGGATGAGTACACGTCGGTAGAAATCATTGGGCGTTGAGAAGCAACCGAGTTTTTGCCAATAACTCGGTTGCTAAATGGTAAGGAGCTTCCGCCATGCTGCAATGAGTTCTCCCGTCTCCCCTGACCAAGAGAGTGTCAACCGATGAGAAACTCCAAAACTTGTCTCCTCAGCATTGCCCTGATTGTGCTCTCCTTTTTTGGGCTTTCGTGCGATCAGCTTTATCAAGGTAGCGCGCTCTACCGTGTCTTGCGGGCGTTGAAATTCCGCGTGACGAAAATCAAAGCGGAACAACCCGCCCGGCTGGATAGGTTGGACGTGCTATTTCTGCGGCAGCTACATGAAGCCTTAGACGAGGAGGAGATTGAGGAGATACACCACTTCGTCGAGGGCGGCGGCACCCTGATTGTCGCCGGAAACCACCGAGCGCTCGATTCCTTGTTATTCGATTACGGATTAGAGATGCGCAACGCATCAAAACCGTTGGAGACCTCGCGCCGAATCCCGATAGCCCCCATCTTTCCAAACCGTCCGGTCAACGAAATTTACTCCAGAACCGACTTTGCCATCCGACCGATCGAACAGGATGTAGCACCGCTCTTCGGGCAAGAGACAGATTATTCGATTGTAACGTTCCGTGAAGGGGACGGACGCGCCTTTTTCATGTCCTGCCCCTATATTTTCAACTATTTCGGTCTAGGAGATGATCGGAACGCAACGTTCCTCTACAACCTGATGGCGACGTTGCCCCGCCGGGCGCGTATCGGGCTGGCTGAATCGCGCTACTACGCCTTCGGCTCAACAGACGCCGTTAACCCGCTGATCTACCTGCTGTTCAAAACGCCGGGCGGTTTGGGCGTTGTTTATATCGGGCTGATCGTTTTCCTGTTTCTGATTCTCCGTGGGCGACGATTCGGCAAGCCTCTGGCGGTGGAGGAAACGCACAGGCGCGTCAGTTCAGAATACGTCCTCGCCATGACCGCCCTTTATCAAAAAGGGAACACCCGTCCGGCGATTTTGAAGCAGATACGCGATACATTCCGATCAGACCTCGCGGCACGATGGCAGATTAACCCCAATTTAGAGACCGTCACCTTCGTGGAAGAGATCGCCAAACGGAAACCGATTGATACCGACGAACTCCAAAGGCTTCTGACAGGACTGGAACCGCGTGGAGATATATCGGAGGCGCGTCTCCTTTCACTCGCCAAACAGGTTGAAGCCTATTGTGATGCGGCGAAAATTGGACGCGCACGACCGATCCAGCGTTAAATGACTTCAATCCGGATGATCGGAAGTTTAGTCACACTCCATATTCACGAACTTTTGAGCCAACACAAGCCCTAAAAAAGTATGTTGTACAAACGGCTCCCAAAGTCATCCAACGCTGTCTCCTCATGTTCCCCTCCGCTTGCGGAGGGGTTAGGGGAGGTAGATCCAAGTTCCCCGCCGCCTCCAGAGAGGCTAGGGACGGTCAATCAAACGACAGAGGGGATAGGACGTGTGTGGGAGGAGATGTACGACCCCAAGCGTAAACTTCAAGACATGGATCACGCTGGCATTGACATCGCGATCATCAGCACCAATATTCTTGGGCATTGTTTGACCTTGGGGAATGGAGGCAGGAAAAAGTGGAAAAGCATGTGGGGATGGTTCATTTTCTGTGGTATCACTAAATGCGTGGTGCGCTCCGTTCCATTTGGCGTATCAAGAAGACGACCCGGGATTTGAGTTCAAAGGTTCAAGAGTTCAATGAACCCATGAACTTTTACGAAGTTAATTTTCCAGTTCCGGCTCTCAAAATAAGGAGATTATAGAGCGGTGATGAATCATGTTACAGAGTTATGAGTTATCCGAGTCAAACACGCCGCAGACGGCCATTCAGACAAACACAGCCGTGGTCGGTGCTGGCGCCGCGGAACTTGCCGTTGGCGCCTGTCTCCAACACGTTGGAATTCCGTTCATGATGCTTGAGCAAGCTGATTAGGTGAGTTCAGTCTGGCGGCATCACTACGACCGGCTCCAATTACACACGGATAAGGGGCATTCAGGACTACCCTATTTCCCATTTCCCAAACACCACGCCAAGTATCCATCGTGCTTACAGGTAATCGAATATCTGGAAGCGTACGCCCGGCATTTCCAACTGGAGCCGAAGTTCGGTCAGCGGGTTGTCTCGTCACAATTCCGAAATGAGATTTGGGAGACCCGGACCCAGTACACACTTTACGTCCGCAGAATTTGGTGGTTGCCACCGGGAATGCCAGAACGCCATATACCCCCACCTGGCCGAATCAGGAGTCTTTTCAAGGCACGATGATTCATAGCTCCAAGCACAAGAATGGTAAGCTCTTTCAAAATCAGGGTGTTTTGGTTGTCAGATTTGGCAACTCAGGAGGTGAAATCGCCATCGACTTATCGGAGCATGGCGCCAAACTGAGCATTTCCGTCCGAAGTCCAGTCAATGTGATTCCACGCGATGTGTTGGGCATTCCAATTCTGGCGATGTCGATACCGTTGAATAAGATCCCTGCGCGACTAGCGGACGCGCTGTCAGCTCCCCTTTTGCGATTATTGATTGGAGACCTGACCCACGTTGAACTTCACAAGCTGCCCTACGGTCCCATAACCCAAATCAAACGGGACCGCAAGGTGCCGCTGATCGATGTCGGTACGATAACACTCATTAAGCGAGGATATATTAAAGTGTATGCTGGAATCGAACGGTTCACCAGCGACGGCGTTGTGTTTGTTGATGGCGAGCAAAAGAAATTTGATTCGGTGATCCTTGCAACCGGGTATCGTGCACATGTTGATTCATTTCTGAAGGATGCATCCCTAGTAACAGATGCTGATGGCAATCCACTTTCCAGTGGACAGGAGACTTCCGTCCCTGGTTTATATTTCTACGGTTTCTATGTTGCGCCTACAGGCATGCTGCGAGAAATCGCTATCGAAGCAAAACGCATCAGCAGAGATATAAAGCGGAATCATCAGAAGCAACGCAACGCGAAATAAGTACACCGAAAATGAGGTAGAATCAGGCAATAGCGGTTAGATGGGAGCGAGCCTAAATCAATCCGTGTGCTTTCAAATAAGTACTGTGTTTCTGCGGGACATACGGCGCCCTATAATTCAGATGGCTATATACGAAATCCGTTACTGAAACAACACCTCACCTTTTCCCCCGAAAAATCCAGAAAATGCAAAGAGATCATTGGCTGAAAGTAGAATTAGACCAACTCAATCAGACTGGACTTCGGCGATCGCTACGCTCCGTCATGACGGCGCCAACAGGACGCAGCGTGCTTGATGGACGCGAGGTCATCCTGCTCGGATCGAACAACTATCTGGGTTTGAGCACACACCCGAAAGTGATTGAAGCCGCGGCTGAAGCCGTGCGGGAATACGGAGCGTGCGCAAGTGCATCCCGTCTGATGTCGGGCAATTGTCAGCTTTACGCTGCGCTCGAAGTGAAGATCGCTGAAGTTAAGGAAACCGAAGCCGCCTTAGTTTTTAGTTCCGGGTATCTGGCGAATATCGGCGCAATTCCCGCGCTGGCAGGCGGTGGCGATCTCATTCTCAGCGATGTCCTCAACCACGCGAGCATTATCGATGGGTGCCGCCTGAGTAAAGCTGCAACACGAATCTATCGGCATTGCGATGTCGAGCATTTGGAATCGCTGCTGGCGCAATCGGCGAAATTCAGACACCGGCTGATTGTGACCGATGGGGTTTTCAGCATGGATGGCGATATTGCACCACTTTCTGAGATCTGCGATCTGGCAGAGGCATACGACGCAATGGTGATGATTGATGATGCTCACGGCTTTGGGGTTTTAGGGGAACGGGGTGGGGGCACGGTTGAACATTTCGGGCTGGAAAATCGCGGCGTTATTCAGATGGGAACGTTGAGTAAAGCAATAGGTGGGTTGGGGGGATATGTTGCTGGCAGCCGCGTGTTAATCGATTTTCTGGTGAACAAGGCGCGAGGCTTCATCTTCACAACCGGACTTCCGCCAGCGACATTGGCGGGGGCTTTAGCTGCGATTGATGTGATGAAATCGACGCCCGAATTGCGCCGATGTCTGTCATCCAATGCCCGATGGCTAAAAGCCGCTTTACCTGAAGCAGGATTCCAACTCCTGCCCAGTGAAACCCCAATTGTTCCGCTGATCCTTGGGGCGGCGGATGTCGCTTCACGGTTTGCCGAAGCCCTGTTTGAACATGGGGTATACGCACCCGCCATCCGTCCTCCCACTGTACTAGAAGGAACGAGCCGTTTGCGGATCTCTGTGATGGCGTCTCACACGACCGAAGATTTGGAGGCCGCGGTGTCCGGTTTTGTCAAGGTAAGATCGGCACTTCAGACCGCCTCGTAAGCTACGAGCTTTAGTGGAATCAATATTGACTTGACAATCTCATTCTTGTCCACTACAATAAGCCAAGTTACTACTACGAATCTTGCAGATTTGCACGGATTTGACTGAAAATCAACCATGCAAATCGGCGCCATCTGTGGAACCTGCGTTCCATTTTAGAAAAGCAGATCCCAGGAGAAATGCAAATGTCAAATAAGAAATTCTCTTCTCAATTACGTTCCGCCCGAAAGCAACGAAAGCTCAGTCAGACCCAATTAGCGGCGCGTGCGGGGTTACAGCCGTCAGAGATCTCCCATTTTGAAGCGGGACGACGTTCTCCCTCACTCCACAACCTCACCTAGCGGACGCGCTGGACGTGAAAGCGGATTATCTGCTGGGACGTGCCGATGAACCTAGAGCCTCGGGGACGACGATAGTTCAGTTATTCCACCACGCGGAAGGGATGTCACAGGAAGACTTAGAATCATTGGCCAGTTTTGCGGAAACCCTCACTGCAAAAAACCAGAAAGCGGAGTCTTAAGAGACTGATGGGCATCGATTTTTCTAGTAAATGGCGTAGGCTTTTATACACACTGAGGCAGGAGATTTATGTTCAACACGATTGGGATTGGGCACAACCATGACCGATTCACTACGCTTACCGATTTCCCTCCAGTTATTGAACAAATTGCTGTACACCTCCACGTTCCACCAGATCAAGTACGATCTACTGCGATCCGACACGGTACGCTTGAAAGAAACAATGTCTGGCAGCTAATGGCGATGGGGCGTTCCTTCCTTCTGAAGCAGCATCTGATAACCCACCCTGTTGGCGAGTCTGCCTTTACGCCATTTCAGGTCGAGTCTGCAGTTTTCTCGGCGCTGCGTCAGGCAGGCTGTCGCGTTCCCGAGATCTACTGGAAATCGGAATCGGCTCAGTGCTTACTGCTGGAATGGTGCGGGTATACAACCCTTGATAAGCTCGCCCAGGAGACGCCAATCGAAAATCTAAAACCAATCACACGAAACACCATCCGGGAGTTTTGCCGCCTGGAAGATAGGTTTGCCAAATGTGCTCACGCTCTCAACCTCTACATCTACCCATTGGATTATGCGGACTTTCTACACAATACAATGCGGGAATTATTAGATCGGGGCAGAAAAACGATGAACTATCTGGCGTGGCTGACAGGTCGACCGATGCGGCCCAATCAAGCAGCAGCGATCGACAAGATCTGGGCGCGTTTGTTCCATTGCTTGCACCATGTGGCGCCAACGTTAGGGACTTTGGACTATAACGCGCGGAATATCGTCGTGGATGGAGGTGCCCCGACGTTCATCGATTTTGGGTGCATTGGCTGGGATTGGGGAACGCGGCGTCTGGTACAATCACTCAATAGTTTGGGCGCGAACCGGTCGGGAGGGAACTTTGTGAGTTTGTTGGATGGAGAAATCGTCGAAGAATATGCCAATCAAATTGTAAAATATCGGGAGGGGTGTTCCGAAACTAATATTGCTGCACAGGTCGATTACCATCACCTGCTTTTTTATCTGTCAATTGTCTATCGACTATTACAAGCAACAGCGCAGCCAAAGGACGAGGAAAGCAAATCTCTGTTGCGAGCGTGGGGGGACCCAAAGGCAAGATTCGGGCGGGCGGTAGATCTCCTCGTGGATTCCCGCTTGAGCGAGGACTTGGATGCACGCCAAATCCGAGACTTTGTCGCGGGGTTTCGAGAGGCTTCGGGACAGAAAGGTTAGAAACGGGGCAACGCACGGAAGTCTCTACACGTTTCGACTACCTTCATTCAACGTAATGACCTTCTCTGCTTTGAGCTAATCGATGGCTTCGATAAATTCTCGGTTATCGATGGCATACGCTGGAACATAAAAGGTGTCTGTGTCAACTGGCAGCAGGTACTTTCGCTCCCCATCAAAGTAGCCGTGTCCGCTAAAAAATATCAGGACGGTGTCGTCTTCTTTGACTTCTCGAACTAACCACTTTCTCAAAGCGTGAAGGATGTTCGCTTCCGTTGGTCGTAACCGTCTGTCAGAAACATCGCTTGTTAGCAATCTCACTTTATCCGTTGAAAATTGACCTCTATCTGGATCTATCAGCAATTGATATAAGGCTTTCGCATCGGCGACGGCATACCTGAGGGGATTAATCTCATCGTTGTCATACTTGTCGATGCCAATGATTAAAGCCCATCGATTACTTTGTTTTTGCAGTTGAGCGTCCGCATCATCTAAGAGCGCCTCGATCTTGAAGTGTTTTGGTGTTTGTGCCACATTTGCCGACGCACACAAAAACAACATCACAAATGTGCTAATGAATCGAAGAAGTTCTCTGGATATTTGAATTTCCTTCTTTCTCGACTGAGCCGTTTGTGAACCATAGAAGTTGAGAAAATATGTAATGGTCAATAGGATGATCTACACTTTTGCTCGCCAAATCCAAGCCGCAAATTGTAGGGTGGGCACCGCCCACCACTGCCTACGCGGGCTTTGGTGGGCGGTGCCCACCCTACGGGAGATAATGTCTACCATCTTCCTGACCAATACAGAAGTTGAGAAAATAACTCGGTTATCAACCTTGAAAAGGTCCTGAACCTTTTCAAGGTTAAGCCGCATCATTCAAAGGCTTGCTTGTCCTCGGATAAGATCGTGGACTCCAAATGGTTCAAAAATTCAATGACCTCTCCTGTTGACGGCTTTGTTTTCTGAAATTTGGATTGGTATTCCCTCAGCACCCCCTCAAGCTGTATCAGATCCGTCTGGCGATCAGCGTTTACCTCTCGGACCTTCTTAAACCGGGAGTGGATTTCCGCTTCGGAGACGCCATCCGGTTTGCGCATCCAATTGCCATCCGGCGCCTTCTTTAACAAATGCGCTTCGACGCCGTTCAGGGCACGTTCCGCCATCCAATGTCGCGCCCCTTCAAATCCACCGAGTTTTTGATACAGAAAAATCCCAACGACAAAAATAACCGTAGCAGCAACCAACAAGGATATCAGAACACGCTGATAACAGCCTTGTAGCCTATCCATCCGCGCCATATATCACAGTTTCCCCTCACGGATTGTTAAATCAGCTTTCAGTTTCCGTTTGCCGATGACCATTGTGCCGTGCGCGTCGAAGAACTCGAATTCGCCCTCAATGAGATCAAAAACAGCGCTGTCGGCGACCGTTCCGATTTTGAGATGCCCAAGCTCATCTTCGCGCCGAATCGCTTTTGCAGCAGTAATGGTTGATTTCTCAACCACCTCCTCAAGGGAGAGTCCAAGGTCTAAGAATTTTGATAACGTTGTTGGGAAGTCGTAGACGGGACCGTTGATATTGCTGCTGTGCAGGTCGGTGCTGATCACATCAGAGATAAACCCCTGCTCCATTGCGCGTTGGGCGACCTCGTAATTAAAACTTCCTGCTCCATGGCCGACATCGAAGATAACCCCGTTTTCGCGGGCTGCCCACGCATCAGGAATAATCCGTCCCTTGTCATCAACGATGCTATCACCGCGCCCTTGAAAACAGTGGGTAATCACATCGCCGGGTCGCATCAATTTTAGCACATCGGGGAGTGGAACACCGGCGCCGATGTGACACATGACGGACGTGTCTGCAAGTTCAGCGGCTTTGATTGCAAGTTTCAGGGGTTCAACGCCGTTATCGCCGACCTGGGATTTGCCCTGGCGCACCTTGACGCCGATTGTGATGTCCCGATTGCGAATCAGCGTATCGGCAACCTGGCTGGGGTCGGCATATTCAAGTTCATGCATTTCGCCAACGGGACCATAAACCAGGCCGATTCCAGAGATATGGATGTAGGTCAATATTTGCGTTCGAGCCGGCTGCGCAATAAATTCGCGAAAGCCGGGGAAAGTCGCCCAACCTGGACTGCCGGCGTCGACGATTGTCGTGACGCCTGTCGTTGTGCAGATCGGATCGGCTTTAATCCCCCATGTCGTGACTCCCACGTAAACGTGGGCATGGATGTCCACCAGGCCGGGGGTCACATATTTTCCGTCAACGAAAACGGTTTGCTTTGCCTCTTTTGCGGGAATATCGCCCTCAATTGCTGCAATCTTTCCATCGACAATCGCGACGTCCCGCTGGTGATGTAGTTTTTGTGCGGGATCGATAACGGTCCCGCCTTTAAGGAGTATGTCGTATTTCACTAAAGATTTCCTTCCTCATTTTTTCTACGACTGAGGCTACGGCGGACCACCAGGCAAGTCAGTCGGTATCATATTCCGATTTCCAGATTGAATTATATCACCTGTAACGTCGTCAACCACGATCCAGTCTCCTGTTTGGGGGTTGACGTATCTTGTTGCAGGATTACCATTTTTGAAATTTGAGGTGCTAAATTTCTGTCCACTGTCAAAAGCCCTATTGATTTTGTCCTGAGTCCATGGACCTCCACGCTTAGCATCCATCATTTGGACGAGGTTTCGGATTCTTTATAACCTTCACATTATCCTCTGGTTTTTTGGCCTCGGATGGTCTATCTACAGTTCTTAAGTTCTTACACGCCCCGTCGATTTCCCCAAATATCAACGTGAACTCGCGGCGAATAGCGATAGCCATGCTTCTTGCAGATTTCCACAAGCCATTCCTGTTTGGGCACCAATTCTTCAGGAGTCATGCCCTGGGGCATCAGTACGATTGTTTCCGGTGGGATGGGGATTTCAGCCTGTAGCATTTTGATTTCCTCAAGGTCTTCCGGCTGATCGACGACAAACTTGACCTGGCACTCGCATTGATCGAGGAATTGTCGGATAACGTCGGCGCGGATACGCCCGCGCTCATGCATCCGAAAGTAGCGATTATCGCCGGGCGGGTTGGAGTTTCGCAGTTTGGGACTCATGGAAATCAGGTGTGCTGCCACAGGCGCAAATATCGTCGCGTTCGTTTCGATGGTGATGTGATGTCTCCGCCGATCGAGTTCTTGACATAATTCGGTCAAATCTTTTATCTGGACAAATGGTTCGCCTCCCGTAATCACGACATGCTTGCAGCCGTATTGGGCGATTGCCTCAACAGCCTCCGCGACGGTCATATCTTTGTTTTCTGGACTCCAGGATGTATAAGGGGTATCACACCAGACACACCTCAGATTGCAGTAGCTCGTCCGAAAGAAGACGGAGGGCACGCCAATCAGTTTTCCTTCTCCCTGAATTGTATGGAAAAATTCACTGTATTTCATATTTAGAAAGGCAACTCCAATTCCAGTTGCTTCGGGGGCGTCGGGTGTCCAATGTGATAGCCCTTCTGGATCTTGTCGTGGTGTAGTCGATTCCACTCCCTCTCGGCTTCCTCAAGGCGGTAATCAAACACCTTTTCTGTCTGCTGAAGGCTTTTTTTGCCTCGACGACCGTAGCGACTGATGACGGAATAGAAATCGACTGTTAACGCTTGGGCAAGATAGAGGTGATAAACCTTGTCTGATGTTTCCTCCTGATAGTAGAGGTGTGCAACTCGCTTTGCAAGCAACTTTTCATCAAAAGGGAGGAAAATCGCATCCTTTGCAGGGAAATAGAGAGAAACATTCCAGCCTCCCTCCACACGAGATTGATAGTTTTCATACACAAAGGTGCATAGCCCACCTTCATCCGTTGCGTGAAACTCGATTCGCTGGTCAGGCGTTGCGCAGAGTTCATCTAAGACGACGGGCAGTTTTTCTTGAAGCGTTTCTGGCGTTTCCTGAATCGGGGATTCTATCACCTTTATCCCTTCTGCTTGAACCGATACTACAATACTTGCCACCCAATTTGATAGGCTCGCCTGAGAGACACTAGCGGTGTACAACTCTAATCTCATCTAGAGGCTCCCTTCCGTCGTATGACCATAACGTATGACCATAAAGAGAAACCTGATAGACCTTATAAAATCTTCAAGTTTGTATCTTGACGTTGTTACATTCGCCTCCCGACCCCAATTCTGCTTACTTTTACCCAAATTTTTTCGCTCGGTGATGAAATCGTCGCGCTGCAGAAATCGGTTCCACAAGTCTCTAGCGGAGCGAGATCCTGCGTAGTGGGGCCGTTAAAAACTTGTGGGTAGAAGTAAGACAGCATTGGGGAACTGGGGACAGCAAGTTGAAAACTCTCAGTCGGAGACCGGAGCCACCAGTGGATCTGCCGATGAACTCTTTTAATCTTACGAGTTTTTCACTTATACCTGTTTGGGTTTGAAATGATGGATTGAGACGCTGAGACGGAAGGAAGGGAAGAAAGGAAGGAGGGAGGAAAAGGCGATTTTTCCCTTTCTTCCATCCTTCCTTTCCTTCCAACCCGCCCTAACTGAAAAAATCGTATTAATCTAACCCAAGTTGCTAGTAATTGAAAATCCATGGGTTTTCCGTTAAAGTAGAGGTAATCCAAACCATAATACCTCAAAGGAGAAACCAAAGGAGAAACCCATGGACATCCAAATTGTAACCATTTTCTATCTCTGTGACAAGCTCTTAGAAGCACTCAACTCAAAACCACACCCACAAACGCAGATGTCTGATGCCGAAGTCATGACCACCGGCATCGTCGCTGCGTTGTTCTTCGGGGCAAACTTGCAAACCACTTGTGACTTTCTAAAGACTCATGGCTATATACCCAAGATGCTTTCAAAAAGTCGATTCAACCGACGACTTCATCGAATTAAACCGATGTTCACCACATTGTTCAAAATCTTGGGACGAAGCTATGTGCAACTTAATCAACAGAAAATCTATGCACTGGATACCATACCAATTGCTGTTTGTTCCGCATTCGTCGGTCAAAAATCTATACCGATAAGGCATATCGAGGCTATCAAGCGTCCAAACGTCGGTATTTCTATGGCTTGAAAGTTCATCTGCTAGTGACTGCGAGTCGACACCCTGTTGAATTTTTTGTGACCCCAGCCAGTACAGGGGACGTTGAAGGGTTACAGTGGTTTGACTTCGACTTGCCACCGGGCTATGGTGACAAAGCATACAATAATTATGAGATAGAAGATATTGTTACATCAGTCGTTAAAGCCAGTACGCAAGAAGAATTCCAAGCGGCTGTATCCACCATGGGAGACCTACTTGGCTAATTACCATCGTAAGTCTGTTGAGACGGCTGGCAGTTTGATTAACAAACTGCTTCCACGTTCAATCCATGCAGTAACGCAACACGGATTTGAATTGAAAGTGGTCTTGTTTGTATTGGCTAGCAGTATCAATCAGCTCTGAGTTCACTCACATATTCGATGAATAGGTCGCAACTTGGGTTAATCTAACAAAGTCAAGGTATTTAGGAAGCCTGGATGAGTTCAATCTCCACGTTATCAGGTCCCTTAATGAAAGCAATTGGCAATCCAGACGGTTTAACGTCTTCAATTTCAGCCCCCTTCGCTTCCAACTCCTCCAGAGTGGCATCAAGGTCTTCCACTGTAAGCGCAAGTTGGTAGACACCCCAGCGTGGATTCCCGCTGGTTGGTTCAACTTCCATATCGCCCAATTTAGGGGAGAGGAAGAATCTTTGTCCGCCGACCTCCATCCGAACAATTGGCAAGCCGCGGAGTTCTACCCGTTCCGTAACTTTGCCATCGAGCATCTTTTCGTAATAAGCGACAGCAGCTTCAAGGTCTTCACAACGAAAATGGATGTGATGAAATGTGTATGTCATTGTTATATTCTCCTGTCTGTAAAAAATGGGATTATCATCAAGATTCATTTCTCGACTTCGTACGAGGATTATTATAGACCAAAAGCAGGGTGGATGTAAATAGAATTCTCTTGATATTCAGAAATTCTTTCTTATTCCGGGGTTCAAGCTAAAATGCGACAGTTTCATCAATCTGTTGCAGGTAGCCTTGAATCCAGGGGCGTGTCCGCTCGTTCATCCCGGCAAAATAGTACAAATCCAGCCAGAGTGTTACTCCTCGCAGGAAGGCGAGCCGCAGGTGGGTGGGCAGCATCTCCCTGTCTGCTTCAGACAGGGGACAACTGCTTTCGTAGGCGTGCAGAAATACGGAATGTTGGTTAGCCGTCAGGGGGATGTCTTGATAAACGGCAGGAAAGAAAACCAGCGTGTATGCCAGATCGTACAAGCGATTCGCGGGGCGGGCGGTATCCAAATCTAAAATTGCGCGAATCTGATTCCCATCAAACTTGAGATTCTGGGCGCGGTAGTCACCGTGTATAATCCATTCCATCGCGTATCGCGTATTGCGTATTGCGTAAACTGAATTTCTGAACCCCTCCGCTTTGTCGAGCCATTGCTTGATCTGGGATGGTGACACCGGGTCTGTTTTGCCCTTCCCCACAACGGACTGGAGACGAGATAATCGATCTTGCAGTTGCGCAAAGATTTCGGTTTCTATGGGTTGCCAAGCAGGTTGGATGCGGGGGTAAAACTTACGAAGCTGCTGATGTAAAAGTCCTAGCATTTCCCCTGAAGCACGTAACTGCCCTGGATTTCCAACCTCATAATCGTGTCCTTCGATAAACTCAAAGAGCGCATAGATCTGCCTTGTTTTTGAGAAACTGTCGCAGAGGCTGAATGTTTCTCCCTTGTTGTTCGACAGCAGGCGAGGAACAGGCAAACCGCCCTGATACAAAAAATTCTGGAGGGCATGTGTGAAGGCGATTCGTTGGTGGTTGGGTTCACGTGCTATTTTCTGATTGTCTACTGACTTATAGATCTTCAGGAACAGTGGCCCCTGGTTAGTCACAAGCTTCATTGTTGTGCTCATCGCACCTGTACCGATTGGCGTTGTTGATGTGATACTGAAGTCGTAGTTTTGAAGGATGGATCTTTCAAGGTGAATCGAGAGGTGAGGGGACATGGCAATATAGCCTCATTTATCAGAGTTGACTGCTGCCGGGAGTCTGTTATCAAGCAGATCATCGAATGGTATATTTATGGAATCACTTATAAGCGGGATGTTCATGCGCAACATCTTCCCAGGTTTGGGTGGTGTATATCCTTTGTATTCATAGATGCCCAACGCAACATCCTGCAGCCTTCTGCTGTTTGAGTGTATTGGTATCCTTTTGCGCAGGATAAATCTGTCCTTCATTTACCCCCAGTTTTTCAAGGGGTGAGAGTTGACGGGGTTTGAGACGTTAGCTGTGTGAGAAACCTTGCCATCAAGCACCTTGAAGCGTATCTCCCCGACACAGGGGAAGCGTGAAAAATGGAGAGAGACACCAACCCAACCACGCCTGAGATACAACACGCTTTATCACCGTAATCAGCGAATAAGTCTTTGTCGTCGGATTGAATGATTTGACCCATTGATAGCCGGACTTCTCATAGGTGATAAAGAGCAAGCCGTAAGTGAGACACCCTAACAACCATAACAGATTGATGCGAGATTTTGTCGGTCGTTTGAGGACGAGACTGCCAAACCCAAAGCCACTCTTTATGTCTCTAAACCCGTGGTCAATCTGCATGCGTCGCTTATAGCAACTATATATTTCCAATCCGCTGAGGTGGTTTGAAATCAGACACATCGACTCAGAAAACCCCTCATCGATAACCACATAGAGGTTGAGTCGAATCTGCTCGGTTCGGTGGTAGAGAATCTGTGGGTAAAACCCGGTTGAATCGAGTTGTTTCAGCGTTTTGACAACCTCATTGACCTCGAATCCAACGTTGCGACGAACGCGCATCACAAACGGAATCTCTCGGGCTTTGAGAAACTTTATCACATATCTCGCCCGGGCAAACCCCCGGTCGAATATCAACACCGGCTCACACTTTGGGGGTAAAACGGCTTTTGTCCGGCGATAGACAGTGACGCAAAAGCGTTGGATAATTTCGTTATGGTTTTTTATATTTTAGTGTCCGAATCTCGGCGTCACTATAAATATGCCAGTAGATAGGTATCGCCCAGTGTCGAAACGGCACCGCGGCAACCATCGCTTTGCCCCCCCCAATCAACTGGGTTTCATCGACCAAAATCAAGGTACGAGCTTTGCGGTTTTGACAGACGGTTGTCAGGACGAAAACCAGCCAACAGCGCATCACCGCACCGATTGGAAAGACCGAATCAATGAATCTGAGAAGTCGTTTCTGTTTCGTCTTTTGGGGCTTAACCGCCACCGGCAATCGGGAGGTGATTTCGTTGAGACGAAAGGTCTTAGCCAATGCAATAGCGATGGTTGTGGGTATGAGGGTTTTCAACGCTGGTTTTTTCAAAACGGGGTTGAAAATCTGGGTGATAGTGGTTATCATTGTTGTGGGATTCACCCGCTTTTGGATGTGTTTTCCTTTCATAATACCTCCTTGCTTCAAACAGTGAGTGTTTTGGGTAAGGAGGTATTTTACCATATCTGAGAAGACTTTCTCACACCTATGGCTGACAAAACCACTAATGATACCCGCTCACAAAAAACTGGGGGTAAATGAAAAATCTGTCCGGCTTGACTATTTCTCGTAACCATTTTAATGGGCGTGACTCATAGTTCTTCTCCTCGATTACGACGTAACCTGTCCCAAAATCCTGAAGCGTCTCATAAATCTCCTCTCGATCCGTAATCCGCTCTTCGACAATCCGGCGCATTCGGGAAGTCGCCAACAGTTTGTCGGCTTGCGTGTCACCCCAAAGGCGTTTTTGTTGCTACCATGTGTTTGACGAGGATCCGTTATGATCCTTCCTTCGGCCCAGGCTTTCTCTGCAGGGAGTTACTGATCTAACCGCCCGCCGCGAAATCGTCGGGCTAATGGCGGAAAAGCCCCGTAAACGAGGCTAATAGCGAATTTGCACGCCTAACTCTGGGGCTTTGAAAAGTGTCAACTTAATTCTGGCGGAAAATGAACCATGCCGATTTTTTTTATTAAAGTCGTTTTCAGTTTTAATTTCTACATCATCGATCGAAATTGTTGCTTCTTCTTTTGATCTCTCCTGATCGCTGTGCACAATACGAACGCCATTGTCACGCCAATTCGACGTAATTTCAGGTGCCATCTTCTTACTCCGGGTTATACAAAAAACGCCGTATCAACGGTGTCATGCGGAAATTTCTCTGCATGATTGGAGTTGAAGCCTGCTTCTAAATCTGGTAAAATAAACATATAGTGTAATGGCCAATAGGATGATCGACACTTTTGCTCGGTAAATCCAAGCCACAAATTGTAGGAGATAATGTCTGCCATTTTCCTGACCAATACATAAAATAAACAATAGACTGTGGGTTGAAACGAAGAAAAACTTCAGAACGATGCTATCCTGCTCAACCGCTTTTCCTTTTCAAACCTCCGAAATCTGACTATCGTAGTATGACAAGTCGGGCAAAGTCAACAATATAATTCTATTCATCCGTGCCATGCACCAGACATCAAACTCCCTCCACCATCTCTTCTCAGCTCCGGTTCCTCATCCACCTCCGCTTGAAATTTGTTGCAATCCTGGCCCCGATTTTCCTGTGGGGAGCGTTTGTCTCCGAAGGGCGGCTCAACACATCGTTCTGGCTGGGGTTCATTTTATTTCATCTGTGCCTATATGGTGGCGTAAACACGCTGAATTCATACTACGATCGAGATGAAGGACCGATCGGTGGGCTCAAACATCCGCCGACAGTCGATCGCTTTTTTATCTGGCGTGGGGTATTCAGGTCATCGGTTTCGTACCGGGGTTTGCTTTGCCCCTTGGTTTTCGTTTAATCTATCTGGGGGCGATGGTCATGTCCGTTGCTTACTCTCACCCATCGATCCGCCTCAAGGGACGTCCACTTGGAAGCGTTTTTATTGTTGCCATCGGACAAGGGTGGCTGACGTATTGGGCGGGATGGATTGTGTGCCGCGCTGAAGCGATTTCGATTTTCACTCGCAAAGGGATTCTGGGTGGGCTTGCGATAACGATTATCACCGTCGGGCTATATTCGCTCACCCAGATCTATCAAATCGACAGCGATCGGGCAAAGAGCAATCGTACACTTGCCATTTGGAAAATCCTTCCTATTTTCGCTGATATGTATCCCACTTGCGGGAGTCTGCATGGCTTCCTTGTTTTGGTTCTATTTTCGTCGTCCCGAAGGACTTGTTCTGTTGGGTTATTTTGTCGGACTGTGGGCGATCGTCTATCGGTGGGAACGCAACTATCAATCGATGAACCAGATGGATAACTACAACATGGTCATACGAATGAACCTGGTCAATTCCTCATGCTTTGCCGCTTATCTCGCACTGCATTTTCTTCATATCTTGTAACTGAACCATCCCATGATCTGCCAATTGCTGAACGGCGATTTGAGAATCAGCGAATCAACGAATGGACGAATCACACATCACGTTTCACATTTCACCTCCCATGCCACACACAGCGATCCGGACAGTTGGGACAGCCGTCCCCAAATATCAGCACCGCCAATCAGACATCGCACAGTTTATGAAAAGCGCACTGCGTGCGGATGTGCCACTTTCCCGGCAGATTGATTATCTCTACCATCGGTCGCAGATTAATACGCGCTATAGCTGCATTCCAGATTACAGCCGCCTTGATCCAACCCAATTTGAATTCTACCCGCCCAACTGGGATTTCTCCCCTTTCCCGACTACTCAGCAACGGTTAGCAAAATATCAGGCGGAAGCTCTCCCGTTGTGCAAAGCGGCCATCGTAGACGCGCTGAATCAGCCGCATGCCCCTGATTTGGCGGAAATCACTCACCTGATCGTCGTCAGTTGCACGGGGTTTTATGCGCCGGGATTGGACATCCACCTTATCAGAGTGCTTGGACTTTCGCCGAAAGTTCAGCGCACGCTGATCGGGTTTATGGGGTGTTATGCCGCCTTTAACGGAATTCGCCTAGCGGATGCATGCCGATCCGACCACAGTGCAACGGTTTTGCTGGTTTGCGTTGAGCCCTGCACGCTACATTTCCAACACAGCATTGCGCGGCATCACCTGATTGCCAACTGCATTTTTGCTGACGGCGCTGCTGCCGTTTTTTTTCAGCGCCAGTCACGATCCAATCCGACATCGAATGTCCTGATCGCCAAGCACAGTATGGGTTGGATAGATGATGATTCATCGGAAGATATGACGTGGACAATCGGAGACACGGGCTTTGAGATGTACATCTCGCCGACGATTGCCAGGGTTCTGGATGTCAACTTGACAGATTTTATTCAACGACTTCTCAAGCCGAGCGGTTTGGGCAAAGCGGACATTGACTTCTGGGCAATCCACTCCGGTGGGCGATCTATTCTGGATACCGTCCAGCAGCGGCTAGATCTTCCCGCACACAAGGTAGCGGATTCACATGCCGTGCTGCATAAGTACGGGAATATGTCCTCACCATCGGTGCTGTTTGTCCTCAAGCGGCTATTTCAGCATTTGCAGCGTAGAGAGGACTTCCGGTACTGCGTCGCGATGGCTTTCGGCTCCGGCTTGACGCTGGAAGGGTGCTTGCTTGAGGTGGTCAGATAAGAGCAGTCTTTGTTGAGAGGAAAGAGATCTACTGATTGATTGTGTCCTAAATCTCTGTTATAATTACTGCTAAGTTATACCGGTGTCGAGCAGATCTCGGAGAAAGGAAATTAGCGAGTTGTGAGGAGGAATAAATGAGCGTTTTAGGGATTGATGTCGGCACAACGAGCTGCAAGGTGATTGCCTTTAACATGGAAGGAGAAATCCTTGCGCAGGCTTACGGCGAATATCCGCTGATCCATCCGCAGCCCGGTTGGTCGGAGTTGGACTCGAACCTCGTTTGGGAAAAGGTGTCAAATGGGGTTCGGCAGGTAGCTGCGCAGACGAAGCGCGATCCGATTGAAGCCCTCAGCGTTGCGTGCCAGGGGGAAGCTGTGACGCCGATTTCAAAGTCCGGCGAAATCCTCGCACATGCGATCACCTCCTTCGATTTTCGCGCATCGGGTATCGCTGATGAAATCAACCAGAGTCTCAGCAAGCTGGAAGTCATGCAGATCACAGGGATGCCTCTGAGTGCCATTCCCACTCTGGTGAAGCTAATCTGGATGCAGCGGAATCAGCCGGAGATCTATCGAAGGACGTGGAAATTTCTCGGTTTCGAGGATTTCGTGTACTACAAACTCGGTATGACGCCGGTCGTCGATTACTCGTTGGCGGCGCGGACGATGGCGTTTGACATCATACAGAAGGATTGGCCGACGAAGATGCTCGATCTCGCGACTGTAGACCGTGATCTGTTTCCCGATGTGGCGCCGTTGGGCACAATCATCGGCGAGGTTGCCCCCAAAGTTGCCGAAGCACTCAGTCTCCCCAGAGGCGTGGTCGGTATCACAGGCGGACATGATCAACCCTATGGCGCGTTAGGCGCAGGCATCATCCACGAAGGCGATGTCATGGACGCGACTGGGATGGTCGAGTGTATCGCACCAGCGTTTCATGAACCTGTGATTAATGAACAAATGGTCAACGGCAATTTCGCCTGTTATCCACACGTCGTTGATGGCATGTATCTGACCCTCGGATTCGTGTCGAGCGGCGGTGTGGTGCTGCGATGGTTCCGCGATACTTTTGCGCAAGTAGAGGTCGCCGAAGCCGAAGCTGCGGGGCGAGATGTCTACGATCTACTGATGGCGGAGATGCCGGATACGCCGTCGCCGGTGATGCTGCTACCGCACTTCACCGGTTCTGGCACGCCTCAACTCGATCTCGAGTCAAAGGGAGCAATCCTTAGCTTAACGCTTTCGACGAACAAAGGCGATTTAATCAAAGCCATCCTCGAAGGCATCAGCTACGAGATTAAGCACAACTTCTCACTGCTTCAGGAGGCGGGCGTTGCCATCAACGAAATCCGCGCAATTAGCGGCGGGGCAAAGTCTGAGAAATGGTTGCAACTCAAAGCGGATATGTTCGGCAAAAAAGTGGTTGCCCTCGACGTATCCGAAGGCGTCTGCTTGGGTGCGGCGATTTTGGCAGGAGCAGCGATCGGAAAGTATGCTTCTATCGCATCGGCCATTGAGCAGCTTGTCAAGCCCCGCAAAACCTATTATCCGCGTGAGGAAGTCAGGAAGTTGTAGGATGAGAAGCTGAAGCTGTATACGCAGATCTATCCCTCGATTCGGGGGATTAACCGACAGCTTTGAAAATAGCGAAGGAGAGCGGGGTGCCAGCCCGTTCACAACTTCCCGAAGAATGACGACTGGGCAAGAGATCTACTCCGGCAAGAGATGTGTGTACTTGAACTTCTTAACGACAGGGTGACACTCGATTTGTTGCCCCACATGATGCCACACTCGGGACACTGGGTGGAGGCGCACTTTGAGCCGTTGCTCAAAGATAAGCACTTCATGGATTACAACCCCGTCCTGACGAACGGAGATCTGGCGTGCTATCACCTTCTGTGGAACAAGACAGAGGCTTTCCTCACGGGAGTGATCGACTTTGGCACGGCGGGCATCGGTGATCCTGCATCCGACTACGCTTGTGTAATCTACAACTATGGCGAAACATTCTTAGCATGGATGGCGCGGTACGAGAAAGCCATTTTCGATGCTGTCAATCGGGCAAGGTTCTAGGCAGGGACGCTTGAACTTCAGTGGGCACTTACAGGCCTTCGGCGGAAGTTGCCCGACTGGCACACAGCACATGTGGGAAACGCAAAGGATATGTCTCCAATTGGAGTCCCATTCGGGGACTGACGATGGCGCCAGCACGTTGGGTCAAGGAACGAAACTCAACGAGCAACTTTATACTCAAGAGTTAGAGCACTCAAAATAAAGAAGATAACATGTCCGAATCTGATAGGCTTTCATACGCCAAAGTGGGTGTCGATATCGATGCGACAGACGCCGCCAAGCAGGAAATGGCTCAAAGCATTAATCGCGGTGACGCTCGTGTTTTGAACCGATTGGGCGCATTCGCAAGTCTCGTTGAAGGCCACTTTAATGGCTATCGCCATCCCGTCCTCGCCCTGAAAACCGATGAACCCGGCTCCAAGCAAAAGTTGGCCTTTGAGTTGGGCAAAGTGACATCGCTCTGCTATGATCTAATCCATCACCTCATCAATGATGTCATCGTAATGGGCGCGGAGCCTCTATATGTCCAAGATTGTATTGTCTGTGGCCACCTCGATTCAAAGATTGTGTCAACTTTGGTTTTGGGTATGGCAGCGGCGTGTCAGGCTCAAGGCTGCGTGTTGGTTGGTGGTGAAACATCCGTGCAACCTGGGGTTGTCGTTGAAGGTGTGTATGTCCTGAGTGCCAGTGCCGTGGGCGTAGTGGAAAAAGAATACATCATTGATGGGGCGAGAATCACTGAAGATGACGTTGTGTTAGCAGTGGCGTCCAACGGGCTGCATACGAACGGCTACACATTAGTTCGGAAACTCTTGGAACTCCATTGTGACTTGCGAGATCAATCGATTGAAGAGGAGTCATTCATCGATGTTATCATGCGTCCTCATACCTGTTACTATCATGCGGTGCGTGATCTTTTCAGGTCGCCTGGCTTGAGGGGACTTGCTCATATTACCGGAGGTGGGATCCAAGACAACCTAAATCGAATTCTACCTTCATCATTAGACGCTGGCATCGAATTAAGCTGTCTTGATGTACCTGTTGTATTCAAGGTAATCCGTGATACAGGTCATGTGTCGGATGCTGATATGCTAAGGACCTTCAACATGGGAGTTGGCTTGACATTAGTCTGTGCGCCTGAGATGGTTGACGCATTTTCGAAACATTTAGCAGATCACGATTGTTGCTCATACCCGATAGGTCGTATCGTGAAGGGTTCCAAGCGCGTCACTTATAGTGGAGCAATTTCATGGTGAGCAACCCACGCCCTAACAAGGCGTTGGTGGAGGTAAAATCAAATGCTTCAACAACCCTACGGTGATGTCTATTGCTGGACAGAGCACCACGGCAAACCAGAAACAACCTATTACTGGTACAATCTTGCAATTTACATCAATCAGGCTGGCATCTTCGCGTTAATCGATCCGTTGCCGATGTCCGATGAGCAAATTCCGGTGCTGTTCTACACCGATGGACGGGAGTGGAATGAACCGCTTGCAATCACGACTCTGATGGACACCCCCGAAGATCTGGAAGCGTTTATTCCACAACACTCAGTGAAAGATAGACGAATTCACGAATCGACACCTCAACAGATCATCTGACGCATTACGTCTTTTCTGGAGTAACAAGATGAATTCACACGTCGTCGGTATTGACATCGGCGGGACAAAACTTGCTACTGTCGTTGCGGATAGAGACGGAAACATCCTGCAAAAAGTCCGCAAACCAACGGAGACGGGAAAGGGCCCTCAACACACTGTGCAGCTTCTACTCGAAATGGTTGATGCGGTTATCTGTTTGGCAAATTTGAAGCGCGAAGAAATCTCAGGAATCGGCGTGAGTTGTGATGGCCCCTTGGACACGAAAACGGGTGTTGTCTACTCCCCGCCGAACCTGCCGGGTTGGGATGCGCTGCCGTTGAAGGAAATGATTGAGGCGGAATTTCATATTCCGACGGTCATCGAAAACGATGCAAATGCGGGGGCGCTTGCGGAGTGGCGATTTGGCGGCGGACGCAGCCACGATTATGTCCTCTACATGACGATGAGCACCGGCATCGTCGTCAACGGGCAGATCTATCACGGCGCGAATGACAGCGCCGGAGAGGTCGGGCATCAGATTCTGCTGCCCAATGGCCCCCTTTGTGGTTGTGGCAAACGTGGGTGTCTGGAGGCGTTGTGCTCAGGACCTTCGATTGCACGTCGCACACAAGCGGCAATTAAAGATCAACCGAATACGAAGATTTTAGCACTTGCAGACGGACAGCTTGATCACGTCAGGTCAGAGCATGTGCTTGAAGCCGCACGAAACGGTGATGCGCTGGCAATCTCCTTAATGGAGGGAACCGCCTACTACATGGGCTGGGGAATTGCGAACCTCGTCAATATTTTGAACCCCCAAATCGTTCTCATCGGAACAATCGCGATTGCCGCCGGCGAGCTGCTGTTAAATCCAATCCGACGAACCGTCGCGCAGATGGCAATGCAGCGTCCCGCGGAGGCAGTCAAGATTATGCCCGCGCAACTAGGAAAATTAGTAGGGGACCTCGCCGCAATCTCATTGGTTATTGGAGATAAATTGCCTCAACCAAACTAAGAAAATGAGTTCAGTGGTTCAGCAGTTCAAGCGAAATTTTGAACCAATGAATTTAAGGAGATTGAAATCATGCCAGTTATTATCGAGGCACGAGAGGAATACCTGTTTCCAGGTAAAAACGGTCTGGAAACCTGTATTGTGCTCTCCGAAGAGTACGCAAGCATGTTTCCAAAGGGAAAACTTATGGAACGCGACAAAATCAAAGAGATTCTTCGACAACTGAATGATGCAAGCATACCGTATGCAGTCATTAGTGGGATTGCGTATGCACACTATTGCCTGCCTTGTACGACACAGGATTTAGATCTCATTGTGTTGGCGGAAGATGCGGGAAAAGTACGTCGGATTTTTAGTTCTTACTACCAACGTGGGACAGCGATTGTTGGTGTTTACGATTACTAGGGGACACAGTTCGATGTGCTGCCCGCATCACGGCGTTTGCAACGGTCTGTCGTAAGCAACGCAATCGATAACCAAATCGATGAACTGCTAGTAAAGGTCGCTCGCCTGCAAGATTTGATTCTGCTCAAACTTATAGCTGCCCCGGTCCGTCATGAGATAGGGAAACGGAGGCAGGATCAGACAGATGTTGTCAGGCTCATTGAGTACAACCACGAGCGAATTTCAGCAGAGGACATCGCTCGCATTTGTCAGACCTTACTTCAGCAGGTATACACACTCGAAGATCAAAATAAAATGCGTCAGATCATCCAATGGCTCAATGAAACCTGGATGAACTCGAACTGTCAGATTTGAAATATCCGCTGTCCGATTAAAATGAGGAGATGATTCATGGAACGCATTCAGAGATACATTTCGCATCTACAAGGCGCCTTAGAACGCCTATCCCTAGCTGATGTTCGCAAATCAATTGACCTCGTGATGGAAGCCTATCAGGCGGATCGGCAAATTTTCGTCATCGGCAACGGCGGCAGTGCGTCTACCGCGTCGCATATCGCCAATGATCTGGGCAAGGGGACAAGCCTCCCCGGCAGAAAACGATTTCGCGTCATTAGCTTAACTGATAATATCTCAACAATGACTGCGTGGTCGAACGATGTCTGTTACCAGGATGTCTTTGTCGAGCAACTCAAAAACCTTGTCAATCCCGGCGATCTTGTGATTGGCATCAGTGCCAGCGGTGCCTCCGAAAACGTGCTTCGAGCGATTCGGCATGCCAAAGCCATCGGGTGCAAAACCATCGGCTGGACGGGGTTCGGTGGCGGCAAGCTCGCTCGCTTAGCGGATGCCAGCGTCGTGGTAGACAGCCAGGAATACGGTCCTGTTGAAGATGTTCATCTTATCCTAAATCATGTTCTGTACGCGTGGATTTGGGAGGAGTTTGCGTCTTAGTTTTTAACCCCAATCGAAGATCGGGAGGCATTGCAGAAGGAGAAATTCATGGAAATTCGTGGTATCCGCGAATCAGAATTAGAGGAGATGATCAATCTCCAATGCCTGGTGTTTCGACCGGACGGGCATGAACGGTACCGGCAATATGTGCGCAGAGATTCAAGTTATCGATATGACCAATCCCGCGTTGTGGTGGTGGACGGACGAATTGTTGCGACGCTCCGTGTATGGGAGCGCAGAATGCGTATCGGCTCTTGCATCGTGCGCATGGGTGGGATTGGGGGTGTAGGTACCCATCCGGACTATCGAGGCGTCGGTTATGCAACCGCGTTGATGAAGGACACGATTGCCTACATGCGGACAGTGGGTTATGAGCTCGGCGTGCTGTTTTCGGCAATTCCGTGCGAATTTTATCGCAAGCTAGGGTGGGCGAGTGTGCCATTGGAAGGCTTTCGGGTGACGCGAAGACGGACAATCGAGCTGGGAGAAACCGCCTCCGATTCCCGCGATTTCGCGCAGTTTATCCTGATCCTTGGATCGGGGCTCAACTGGCAGGTTAAGCCTTTCGACGAAGGGCGAGATCTGGAGCAGGTCATCGCGCTTTACGACGCATGCAACGCCCAGCAGAGCGGATCGCTTGTGCGCACCCAATCTTACTGGGACAGTGGTCCCGCCCGGATACGAAATATCCTGCCGACGGTGGTCGCCCGTCGGCAGGATACGCTGGGTGGGTATCTCAACTTTCAGATCGAAGGAAAAATCGCAAACGTCCTCGAAGTTGCAACTAATCAAGCAGATCCGGGGAGCTTAGTGGCGTTGGCTAACCAACTGCTTCAAGTGTGTGAAGGAGAAGGGGTCGAGGAGATCCACGGGGAGATTCCGCACCGTCACCCGCTGGTTGATCTGCTTGTCGAAGGCGGCGCAGGAGATCTCTTCTTAACAGGGAACTCATCCATGATGCTGTACGCCGTGAAGCTTCCGGCCCTGTTCCAACTGGTTTTGCCCGAGCTGCAATCGCGGCTCGATGCGTCCAATCAGAAATTCGCGCCCATTTCGATTTGCTTTGAGATCAACAATCAAGAAGCTGTGCTGCGCCTGCACGATGATGGCACGCTTCAGATCTTCAACACGGATGAGAACGCGATTCGTTTGACGCTGCCGGGTCCGTTTTTCTGGCAGGCATTACTCAGCGAGTCCAGTTGGCGCCAGCTTGAACCAACCTTACATGCACGAGGTATTTCCGTGACACCGGAGATTTCTACACTCCTGTCAATCTTGTTTCCACAGCAAGAGGTAATCTTCTGGAGTCCAGATCATTATTGATTCTCATTTTTGGGGGATAACATACGAAATTCACATGAGAGGAAAACATGAAAATTGGTGTTACGCAAATCATTCTCTCAAATATGTCACTCGACGATACACTTGGGTTGTGTCAAGAGGCAGGCTATGAGGCAGTCGAATTGACCTTCAGAGACGGAAAAGATCTGAATGCGGACATGAGCACATCGGAAATCCAGGGCGTGGGTGGGAAGTGTGCGGCGGCGGGGATTGAAATCGGCAGTGTCATCGCCAGCTACGCCGATCGCGGAAACCTGCTCAGTCCAGACGCAGCGGAACGGGAGAGAGGCGTCAAATCCCTTGTCCATAACCTCGAAATCGCCGGCATACTCGGCGTGGGTGAAATCCTTTTGCATCCGGGACAGCTTACCGTTGACGGTACATATCAATCGGTTTGGGATAATCTCGTCGGTATCCTGAAGGAAGTTGCTCCGGTTGCTGCGTCTAACAAAGCCGCAATTGGCATCGAAAATGTCTGGAACAAATTTCTACTCAGCCCGAAAGAAATGCGCGAATTTGTCGATGCGGTTGGGAGCGAATGGGTTGGCGTCTACCTCGACACCGCCAATATGATGGCTTATGGATATCCTGAACATTGGATTCGTGAATTGGACAGCCGGATTAAGCGCGTTCATTTTAAGGACTTCAATCGGCGGGAGCATCGGTTTGTCAATCTGCTCGATGGCGATACCGATTGGCCCACTGTCATGCGTGAACTCAGAGCCATCGGATATGACGGGCCTGTGATTCACGAAGTCGGCGGAGATCGCGCAACTCAAATTGATATTGCTGAACGGATGCGGAAGATTGTTGCCATGTGAAACATGATGCGTAATACCAATTCTGATCCTTCCGAAGGTTTCGCATAAAAGAGGACAATCAGTGAAATGTCACATAAACCGCTGTAATATTATCCAGTCCACCTGCCTCATTCGCCAGGTTAATTAGGGCGCTGATCTTCTCCGTGTGTTCTAAGTTTTCGTCGCTAACACCCCGAAGAAGTTGGTCATCGTTGACCATGCCGTGCAGCCCATCACTACAGATCAACAAAGCGTGATCGGTTGACAACAAACGCATGAGACAATCTGGTTCCAACTCCCGCTCGATACCCAGCGTTTTATAAATGATATGCCGCTGTGGGTGATTTGCTGCCTCCTCTGGTGTGAGTTCCCCCATCCGAACCAAATGGGCGACCAACGAGTGATCATCTGTCAGTTGTTCAATTTCCTCCCCATCGATCAGATAGGCACGTGAATCCCCAATATGTGCAACGTACGCTCGCTGATTGACCACCAAACAGAGCGTTGCTGTTGAGCCCATCTCATCCCCGCCAGCAGCATTAATAATTGCCGCATTTGCTTTTGTCAAAACATCGCAGACCCAACTTAGCCACTCCGAATCGGTTTTTCGATAAAAATCCGTGTCGCAAAGCATCTCGCCCCAACTTTTTTGGCAGGTTTCCACAACGATTCTGCTGGCAAGATCGCCCGCCTTCCCACCCCCCATGCCGTCAGCGACCAGGTAAAGTCCTGCAGGATTTTGTTCGGATTGCGTATAAACCACGGCTGACTGGGCAAAATACGCATCCTGGTTTTGCGCACGCAGTTGTCCAACATCACTCCCTGCACCCCATCGGTGGTGCTGCACAGCAAGTAGGGAGATTACTTCACTTTTGAAGGCTTCTACTGAATCCAAGCGGTGGGTCGGATCGGGATGCAGACATGTTAATAAAACGCGGTATAGCGTGGGCGGGAACGATACGATTGCACTACCCTCATTTGAGGGCGAGGTGTCATCCAGGGTGGGCGGGGCATAAGGCTTACCAAACAGCAGTTGATAGCAGAGCGCGGCAAGCGCGTAAAGGTCCGACGAAACGCCAATCTCAGTCAGCCAATTTCGCTGCACCTCTGGGGCAGCGAAATTTGCATCTGCCCACACCGCTTCGGCGTTGTCCGCTTCATCACGCTGTTCAGGTATCAGCGTTTCCATCGAATGTGCCAATTCGTAAACAAAGACGCGCCCTTCATCCGCATTCCATTGGACAGCGGAAAAATCGTTGAGCAGTATATGCACATCGTGCAGTTTCTGCAGGGTTTGGCACAGAGAGAGAATTGCGCGAACAACTTCCCGCCAACTCGCAAAATGGATTACATACAAGGGCGCCATCGAACGTGGGGCAGTGCAGATAAAATAATACTGATTCTCCTGTTCAACCCGTTCAACGAACGTTGTTACGGTAGGATAAGCTGTCCGTTTGAGTTTTGCTATTTCTGTCTCAAAAGTGTTTTGATCTCCCGCCCCTTCTTTGACAATAAATGTATCGTCTTTAGATGAAGCAAGATAGACGTTGCAATCCCCCTGCGTGAGTAACTCTTCAACTCGATAGCGCTCATTAATCAGTGAACCGACCGGCAGCGGAGGCAGGCTACGTAGTGCTGCTTCATGCTCCGTCAACATGGCGCCGCATTCATCACAATACGCTGCCACCGACAGGTTCGATGACCCACAGGTGGGACAGGTCTGCTTTGTCCGAATTCTTCGGATGAGCACGGACTCTCGGAACGCAGTCGCCTGTTCTTCCGCGGGTTCTATCAAATCCTGAGTGTAGGTGTCTGTCCCTGGCAGTTCAATTACATCGCTTTTGTTGATGGCCGATTCTGCCTGCGCTTCATCTTCAGTTGTCGGAGAAATTGTTATGTTCATGAGGTTATTTCACGAAGGCATTGGGAAACCCATCCATAGCTCCCAAAGCGTAATCAATATTCCCGGTGGTCTCAAAGCTTTTGACGCCCTTCATTCCTTCATATCTCCTACGATTATATCCAACATTTTACCATTTACACAAGGGTAAATCAATTTTTTCGGTTAATATCCCCACTGCTCATGCGCAACTTTTCGCTTCCGCAGGTTGAGCGAGACATCATCGGAATATATTCCTGGGTCTGAATCCAATCCAGTCTCTCGATCCAGAAACAGGGGAAAATCCTCCTTCGGCGGCTTGGTGCGATCGTAGCCGTAGGAGTAGCTTCGCATGATTATCCGCTGTTCCCGGTTCAACGTTTTTAGCCATTCCGGATCTGACCCAATCCGATCCGCCTCACAGATCCAAGACGGGCAGTAGGCGAGGAAGATATTCTTCCGCACGACATCACTTTCGTTGGGTTCGACGCGGTGCCAAGTCCCACAATGTGCAATCGTTATCGTACCTTTGGGTAAGCAGAAGATCCTTTCCCCTGGTACACTTGTATGCTTCGTGTACGCTTCACAATATTGGGTTCGGTGACTCCCCGGCATGACGACGAGATTTCCCATTTTTTCATGCGGCAGATCGGTCAGCCAGTAGCCGATCTTGATTTGCATCGGCAGTTTTGGCGAAAACACACCGTAAGGCAACGCACGCGCACCATCGGGGTGCCACGCGTTGTGTGAACTGTCGTGTGGTCGGATGAAGAACTGAGAGATGTGGAGTTTGAGCAATTCACTGTAGATATCGTAGGCATAACCGACATGGCGTGGGTGGTCAATTAGTTCCGTAAAAACAGGATGTTTTTCTGCAATATTGCCCGGACCGTAGTATTTTCCTTCCGTGTAATTCGGATCCGCGGCAATACATTCATTAATCGCGTTCAAGTAGCGATCGATTTCCTTCTGCGTTAAAGCGTTCTCAATGACGAGATATCCTTCCCGGTTGAACTGTTCCCACTGCGCTTTGGTGAAGCCTGGTGGGGCTTTTCGATAGGTTGGTGTTGACATGATATACTCCTTTCGCAATTAAGCCATCACATTAATTTTGACGATTTTATCAGTGAATCGTTATAGAATAGTTTAGAGTCACTATCAATTTCCAGTAGTGAGAAAGCAGAGCACAAAACGCCTTTGACATGGAGAAAATGGTGTAAAAAAGGCTCTGAGCGAAGCAAGGTTCGCAATCCAAGGACATTAACATTGTCAAGCTAATTTTCTTTCTTGACGCAAAAAGTAAACTCTGATATGCTAGTCTAGTTAAGAGCCTATCTAAAAAGCACCTCAGCTAACTTGTGGAAGGCAATCAAAAAATGTCGAATAACACAAACTACCCAGTAGTACTTGCTGCAGGAATCGCCCGGTTTGATTTTTTAACCGCTTCCCTCTTCAGTCGGCTGAATTTTTTTCTCGCCGATTTTAGTTTTGCCTATGATAGATTTCACTATTAACCTTTGGTGCTAGTTGGTGAGGAGGTAGTTTCCACAAGGGGAGGTAGTTTCCACAAGGGTTGTAGAATTTACATATTCGACCTCGCAAAGAATAGATCGTTGCTATGACTGGATCTTTGGTTTCAAACTAGGTTCTGTTGACATTTCAAGGGAGCCATATAAGAGTGGCGACAAAGCTGAGAAATCCAAAATAACGGACAGCTAGCTTCTCAAACCGAGAGAAGATACGACGATACCATTTTATCTTGTTGATGAAACATTCAACCCGATGTCTCTCTTTGTATAAGCGTTTGTCATACGTTCTTTGGTCAACACGATGACTTTTTGGCGGTATCACCGCAATCGCTCCATTCGCCTCAATAACCGCGATAAAAGCGTCCGAATCGTACCCCTTGTCTCCAATCACATATTCACTATTGTATCCGATTATCAACCCTTCCGCCTCAGTTATGTCATGTCTCTGACCGGGGATCAGATGAATTCTTAGCGGATTGCCTAGTCCGTTAACTGTGATGTGATTTTTTGTACTGAAACCGCCCCGAGACCGACCTAATGCTTGGTTTTCAGTGCCACCGTTTTTTTTAAGGCGCCAGCTTTTTAAGGCGCCCGCCGCAGACGGGTGAGCGCGGCAGATGGTACTGTCCACAATAAGCGACTCGATATCGGGGTCAGAGGCGAAGTGGTGGTGCATCTGTGTGAAGATACCTTTGTCGCACCATCGAGCAAACCGCTTGTAGCGGGTGTTCGATTTGCCATAGGTGTCTGGTAGAAGTCTCCATTGAGCCCCGCTACGAGTCACCCACAGGACAGCTTCGACGAAGCAGCGTGTAGCAGCTTCGTCGCCAACATAGATGGTGGGACAGCTTAGAAGAAACCGGTATATCTTATTCCATTGTTCATCGGGTAAGGTTATTGGCATCATTCTTCTATTATGCCACAACCTTATACTCAAATGTCAACAGAACCTAGCACCATTAATTATAATCCTAACTATCCAAAAGAGGGAATGAACGATGGGTATATTGCGATCCACCCGAGATGAAGATCTCACCCAATTAAGCGAGTCTGCTACGCGAGACTGCAAGCACCTGCTTGATGATGTCTTCCGCCGCAGTCGTGGCGTGACCGACCAGCATATCTTCACGGACTTTCCACTGGTGTTTGCGCCCGCGAATCACCGCAACTGTCGCATCATGGTCGAAGATGGGATGGTTGTTAGCCACGCAGCACTATGGGAGCGCGAGTTGGTGGTAGACGATGCGCGGCTGAAAGTCGGCGAGATTGTCGTCGTTGCCACGCACCCCGATTACCGCCTGCGCGGCTATGCCGCTTCGTTGATGCGCGACTTGCAGGCGACAATGCACGATGAGAATTACGACATGGGCATCCTGTGGACGGGCGTGCCTGATTTCTACCGTAAACAGGACTAGGAAGTTGTCACACCGCGCGGGTGGGTTGTCGAAATGGATGGCGTCCAATTGCCGAGGGGGGAAGATGTTATCAGCCGTTATGACGAGGTGTGGCACTTAGATGGGGTCATTGCTCTCCACGAGCAAGAGCCGGTCAGATTTTCACGAAGTCAAGACGAAGCCGTGGCGCTACTTGCTTTGCCAAAGATAGACGTTTGGGTGACTACCCACAACGGAGAAATTGTCGCGTATCTGGTTCGTGGTGAAGCGGTGAACAAACGCGGCATCATCGAGTATAGCGGCGAGGTAAACAGCATCCTCGCACTCATTGCCCACGTTCTCAAACAGCAACCATCAACCGCCAATACACGTCTCCTCGCTTATCACATCCGCCCAGATCTCATTGCGCGACTCCGTGCGTTAGGCGCAAGAATGCGACCGCTCGCAGGCTCAAAGGGTGATGGCAGCGAGATGATTTACGTTGTCAATCCCTCGCGGGTGACACCGCACGTGCGTGAGCAATTATTTGTCTGGGGATTAGACCACGCCTAGAATTCATTTCGATTGTAAAACAGGACTTGACACTAACACACTTGTACGGCAAAATGGCAAATCAAAAAACGTAAAGCCGTAAAACGTTTCAACCCAATTCGATAAAAGCCACCGTTGCCTTCATGTTTGGCAATAGATACAGGAGTCCATAGAATGAAGAGTTTTCAAGAGTTCAAAATTGGTAATGGGAGTATAATCAAGGGAGATTGTCTTTCGGTAATGAGGGCATTGCCTGACAATCACTTCATACTTGGATTTACGTCCCCACCTTACCTGAATGCAATCAACTACGATGAACATATTGAAAAACTTCAAGGCGCAAGAGATCGATGGGAAAGGGAAGATATCTCTTACGATGAATATAGGATTTTCCTCGTCGAGCGGTTCGAAGAGCTATTAAGAATCACCAGGCCAGGGGGGCACAACGTGGTGAATATTGCACCTGTCTCTTGGAATGGTAGGCGGACAGCACTTCCGTTTCATTTTGTGGCTTGGCTCGAGCAGATTGGCTGGAAATTTAAGGAAGATATTATCTGGGAAAAGCCAATTGCGAGGGATAGGCGGTCAGGCGTTTTATTGCAGCACCCTTACCCCGGCTACTACTACCCAAGCTTGGTTGCTGAGTATATTTTTGTTTTCCAAAAGCCTGCGGATAAGAAAAGTCAAAATAACATTTATTGGAGCAGAAGTGAAGCGGAAAAAGAAAATAACAGAATTGATATATCGGACTATCAGGGTGAAAAAAGTAAAAACGTCTGGAGAATTCGTCCGTTAGCCCCTCAAGAGAATCAGCATCCGTGTCCATTTCCCGTGGAGCTCGCTGAGAGGGTTATTCAGTTTTACTCTTATGAGGGTGATTATGTCATTGATGTATTTACAGGTAGTGGGCAGACAAATTGTGCCGCAGAAAGGCTTGGCAGGAAACACTTGGGAATTGAAACGCAACAGAAATATGTTGATTGTTCAATTGACCAACTTAACCAGATTGTCGCACAATATCAACTGTTTTAATTTGTGATAGACGTGAAAGGTGATTCGATGGATATTTTTGCAGACATTATAAGGGGTCAAATACACCCCGCTTTTATGCAAAAGCCTCGATATTTTTAACGCCGACGAGATTGATAAAGCACTTTCAACAAAGGCAACTTTCATACTAAAAGTCAGTCCAGAACATCAAATCGCTGTGAGTTGGTGGGTTTCTCCGAAAAGAACAAGATCCTACCCCTACACAAGGGTTTATGATACCCTTAACTTTTCCGGGAAGAAAATCATGATAATACCCATTTTGAAGGACGAAGGTAAAGAAGGAGATAGAGATTTCCTACAGTGGGATACTATCTCTTTAATGAGCTTATTGGGAGGCTATGTGATTATCACGTATTACGCTGATGCCTCAAAGAGTACGAGATACAAGCATAAAATAACCAATCAAAGGTTTGATCCGGAGGAGATAAAAAGTAGGATTGAGGAACTTTTGTCTTATCAGTCTGATGCTCTGCATTGGAACTTATCTGAGGTAAAGCATGTCGGCGAAATTGGTCAGAGAGCGTTGAGGGCTTATACATATATTTCAGAAAAGCTGAATGTTGAGATGCACTCATGGAAATCCGCTGAAAAAAGAATCAATCTCCTTCTTGGCGACAAAGCCGAATTTATAATCCTATCAAGGAATTTAGCCCAGGAGGCACAGAAAAGAGAGCGACTTACGACTCAACCGAAAGAGCATCTAACTGGAATTAAGGGTACGCTTACTATCAAGAACTATCTTGGTGGTTATTACTACTTGACTTGTGATGAGATTGAAATTCATGGAGATGAAATATATCTCATAGAAGGAAAACATACGAGAACAAGCAAACTGCCATCTCTTACAGATATAAAAGATGGATTACTGAGAATGATACTCTTTACAAATCTGGAGAACCTGAGAGTTGACGAGGTAAATTACAATCCCGTGCCAATTCTGAAACTGACAACAGGTGATGGCTTCAATATCAAATCGCTCAACCGTTCTCAGGAACGCCTTCTTACGGATTTAAAGAAAGAAGCAGAAACCAATGGATTTCGGGTGATGATCAATGATGCGTTTTATATATAATCGTAACCCAAGTTGCTAGTAATTGAGGGGTGTGCATAAATATAGTTGACATAATCAAGCCAAAAGGGTTTCCTATTGTTATCATAGCAAAAGGAGCCCCAATATGGTACAAAGACCAATGTTGGCTGATTATGTCACTCTTATTATGCAACTCTTTGAGCAGTTTATGCAACACCGTATTGACAAACCAGGTGTCACACACGCAAAACCATTGACATATTCAACCACCTCGTTTATCATTTTCTTCATGTTGATGCAGTTTCACGGCATCTATGGCTTCAAAACGCAATGGCGGTGGCTAATCAATCACCCAGAAGTGTTACAAATGCTGGGGTGGCAACAGCCCCCTCATCGAACCACGATTGCACGTCGCTATAAGGCATTATATGAAGTGATAGAGGCATTTGTATTGTTTATCGGTCAGTATGCCACTGACTTGTCCCAACAATTCAACTTGGCTCATCTGGTAGCCGACAAAAGTTTATTTAAGGCACGAGGACCCGTCTGGCATCAAACTGACCGCAAAGCAGGAAAAGCACCTAAACATCTACGCAACCTCGACACCGATGCCACGTGGAGCAAGAGTGGTTATCATGGCTGGGTCTATGGCTACGGACTTCACATTATCTGCACACAAGGTGCGTTCCCAACACTGATAACTGTGCACCGTGCGTCGGTCTCCGAAAGTTGGGCGATAGATGCTAAAGCGTCTGAGATTCTGACACAACTTTCACCGCAGACACTCACTGCCGATGATGCCTATACCCAAGCAGACCGTATCCGTCGTTGGGCGAAGGCACAAGTCGCTTTGATTACCCCGGCACTTAGATGGACAAAGGGACGGTTTGCCAAGGCGTATCATCGATTTATCAACCAACCCAAGCAGCGTCTCTGTTTAAGCAAACGTCGCAGTTCGGTTGAACCGTTGTTTGACTTGATTGCTAAAGTGATAGGCACCACTCCTCAACAGAAGCAGTTACCGGTCAAGGGGTTTTTCAATGTACGCTGTTGTTTAGCTATCGGGGTGTTATCAGTGCAAGTGGCTATGATTGCCAATGCCATATGGAAGTTACCTGCTCGCAATATCTCTCATATGGCGGCTGTTTTCCAATGAACTACTATGCACACCCCTCAAGTAATTACGCAATAAGTAGTTTTGGACTTGGGAAAAGTTTTGGAAGTTTATCAGAGAACCTATACGATTCTAATTGGAGGGTAGGCAATGAGAACAAAATTTTCCGATGAAGAACGTCTTTGTTTCTATAATGCTATCGTTTATCTTGATGACAAGGGTGAGTTTGTAACCGTTGATAAAAGTAATGATACTTTGACTTACAATGAAGGAAAAATAGAGAGTGCAGAAAAAATATCGGGCATCCCTAATGATGAAGAACTGACCCGATGCTTGATATTGCTTAACCTCATAAAGAACTATAACCACAAGCCTGAAAGAATTAAGATTGAAGATCGCTTCAAAATTGGCGGGAGAGACTCGAATTGGGCAAAAGCCGTAGAAACTGATATTATCATCAAGAATGAACAGGGCGAAATTGATATAGTTTGTGAGGTAAAGCGCGTCCACAACTATAAAGGTGTGGACGATACTTCTATCGAAAAACAGTTATTTGACCCATATAATGGCGTTGTAAAATACAATTCAGCGAAGTATCTCTTCTTTTTGTCTGTTGATGTTCCCCTTAGTAAAGACCAGTTTCCATTAAATTGTATCGGGATTGATACTAGCATATCAAATACCTATGCCAAGTGGACAAAGCAAGGCAGAACACCGCATCTTGTTGATATTGTTCGACCTGATGAGAAACCAGTTATTCAGGATGTTTTCGTCAAGCTTTCTGGCGATAAGGAAAATTTACAGGAGAACTACAAAGACTAAAGTGGACCCATTGTCGAGGCCAAAATACAGGAAAAATAAGTAAGATATTTGAGATAAACTGACACTGCTTTAGCTCAGATAGACCTCAGCCGGGGTAGCATAATTTAGACTCTGGTGAGGTCGCTGTTGATTATAGAAACGGATATATTGAGTTAATCCATCAAACAGGGCTTGCCCTGTTTGGTAAAGTTTGTGATAAACATCTTCATACTTGACGCTTCGCCAAAACCGCTCAATGTAAATGTTGTCAATGGCTCTCCCCACGCTGTCCATACTCATAGCAATACCATCGGCTTCGACCGTATCGGTGAAAGCATTGGCTGTAAACTGGACACCTTGGTCAGTATTGAAGATGATGGGGGTTGCCCCAGATAATGCGTGATGCAAAGCGTCGAGACAGAACTGCCCTGATAGACTATTGGATAACTCCCAAGTGATGACGTAACGACTATACCAGTCGAGTATCGCCACCAGATACATAAACCCTTTATCCATCGGGATATAGGTAATGTCAGCCGACCAGACCTCATTGGCAGCGGTCACCTCATAGTCCCGTAATAGGTATGGGTAAATCCGATGCTCGCTGTTGATGGCTGAGGGTTTGGGATAAATCGCTTCTATACCCATCAAACGCATCAGTCGCTGGATGCGTTTGCGGTTCACACGGTAGCCAAGCCGCTTAAGATGTTGTGTCATTCGACGACTCCCATAGAAAGGGGTTTGCAGATAGTGCTCATCTATTTGTCTCATCAGATGCAGATTGTCTGCTGACTCTGTAGCCGGTTGACAGTAGAGGGTTGACCGGGAAAAACCGAGTAATTCACACTGACGACGGATACTCAGTTTCAGGTGGTCGGGTTCAACGAGTGCCCGTCTCTGTTCAGCGGCTTGAGGCAGCTTTTTTTTTCAACCAGTCGAGTTCCATATTCAACCGCCCCATTTGCTCATACAGGCTCGACTCCCTGTCATTTTGCTCACGCTGTCGCTGGGTCGGGTTGGTAGCGAAAATATCGCTACCTTGTTCAAGCAACTGTTTCTTCCATTGGCTGATTTGGCTTGGGTGCAACTGATGCTCGCTTGCCAATTGGTTGATAGTTTTATCGGGCTTGATGGCTTCAACGGCTATTTGAAACTTGAATTTGGCAGTATGCCGAATCCGTTTGGTTGACATATTCAGACCTCCATTGGTGGACGGGAGTTAGACGTTATTTCTTACTTAACTCCTGGCCCGAATATTGGGGACCATTATAGACTTAGACGATAATTTCGGGATAGATATTCTTAGACGCACTTGGAGTAATCTTTGGGATTATATTTGGGGTGGAACGCTTGAAGATAACAAGAAATTTGAGAATTTTAACAAGGTTTTGCTTGCTAAAATTTATGATGAGCGAAAAACCAAGAGAGGTACAGCCTATCAGTTTCAACGAAAATTTAAAGGGGATGTTCCACAAACTGACGTAGAGCTCGCTAATGATGTTGACCTACTGTATCGACGAGCATTTCTAGAATATTTGTCGAAGGACAAGAATATAGAGCTAAAAGATGCAAAGGGCATCGACTTTAAGGAATTTTCTCCTCACTTGGTTAGCAAATGCGTAGAATATTTATGTTCCCTTTCGTTTCAGAAGAGTCGATACCGAAACGTAGATGTATTAGGCGAGTTTTACGAGATGGTCATTAGGGAAGCATTTAAGCAGACAAAGGGGCTTTTCCTAACCCACCCGAATATCGTTTTGTTTATTCTCGCAGTGCTTGAAGTTGAAAAACTGGTCAGCGAGAAATTGGCAAATCCTGATGAAGACATTCGGTATAGGCTACCCTTTGTGGTAGACCCTAGTTGCGGTACTGGCACTTTCCTTGTGCATTATATGAGGTATGTCCAGAAGTATGTAAATGAGAATCACAGAGCAATTTCGGCAGGGGATGACGATATAGCAGAATTTATCAAAAGCAATATGTCAGAGAGCAATGCTTACAAGTGGGTAATAGATTATGTTTACGGAATTGACGATGAGCAAGTATTAGCTACGGCTTGTCAAATCAATATGATTCTTCATGGTGATGGTAGCACTAATATCTATGGTACAGATGGGTTGGATAGTTTTGAGAATTATTCAAGACTGGAGGTTACGGGAGCGAATAATATCGTATCCTCAAACCCAAAAACTAGCAGAACATATTACCCGAAAAGCACTATTGACAAGTTTGATTTAGTCATTTCAAATCCACCGTTCAACGTTAACATTAACAGAGCTTCTATCCAGCAAAACTTTAAGATTAGAGGAAAATCGGAGGCATATTTTCTCGAACGTTGGTATCAACTACTAAAACCTGGCGGAAGAATCGGAGTCGTTCTACCTGAAAGTTTCTTTTCTGTAGAGGACGATATTGACGGGAGGTTGTTTCTCTATAGGCATTTCAACATTAAAGCTATAGTATCCCTTCCGAATCATGCTTTTTCCCCTCACACAACGACATCTACGAGCCTCTTATTTGCGAAAAAAAAGACCCAAGAGGAGGAGGAACAGTTTCAAGAATTGTGGGAAGAGTTTTCAACCTTATTTGATGAAAAATACAGCCATTTTGGCGGCATTCTGTCATCCCCAAGAAGCAGTATAAGTTTTGAACAGGCAGACATCGCACAGTCCGAAAGTATCAAGGATTTCTTAAGAAAAGCCGAAACATTCCTAGACGAGGAATTTGGGGAAAAGTTTGTAATTTTGCCGTACTTTTCGGATTCTTTCTTGTTTGATGCTACTAATTTTAGTCAGCTAAAGAAAAAGATAAAAGATACAGTCTCAGGTGTTAGAGAGAGATGGGTTTTATGGCACGTTGCCAAGAAAATTAAGAGCGAGTTTTACAATCTCTCTATTTCTGAAATCGGCTATAAAGCAGGTAAGAAAGGCTCAAAGGATAAACCTAACGAACTTATGGAAATACGGGACGACAACGCCGGGCAAATTTACAACCTAAAGTATGCACACTCTTGGCGTAGAATTAATGCGCTAAATGAGAGCACGGCTCTAGGACAACTCAAGAGGTTAAAGCTATGGCAATAATAATAGAGCAGAATTCACTTGACCATCTAGCTAGGTTCTCACCAGTCAGGTGTGACACACACTTCAAGCACAATATTAAGCAAGCCGCGAGTTTTTTTTCTGACACCAGAATTACTTGGTCTACTCTCGGTTCAGTCTTGGAAGAAGTACGAAATGGCATGAATGTTAAGACCGATTACTACTCTATGGAGGAAACTAGCACGCTCTATCTGTCGGTCTCCCAAATCAAAGAATATGGTCTGATAGATAAAAATCAAAACTATTTGACCGATGAAGTCAAAGACCTAAAAAGTTACTTTGAACTAGAACCGAACATGCTTCTAGTCACAAGGTCAGGTACTATTGGCGTGGCACTATCCACAAATCATCCGTCCTTTAACTTTGACGAATACACCTATGTTGCCTCTGGTTTCGTAATAACCGCCAAAGTTAAGGAAGGGTTCTCAGCAAACACAATAGCAGGCTATATTAACTTGTTTGATATTCAGAAATACCTCACGGCTATGGCGGCGGGTGCATGCCAAAAGAACATCGCACAACCCATTGTAAATAATCTACCAATTCCAGAGCACCTATTGAACGGCGCAACTGAAGTAGAACAGTGTTTCACGGAGTACGAAGATAAAAGCCGAGAGATACTTGAGTCTATAGCCTTACTAGAGAAAAAACTCTCTGAATTGAAGTCTGAGGTATCAAACTCGGTAAAAAGTAGGATAACTAACTTTTATAAGTAAAAGAAAAACTTTCATGTCGTGTTCTTTATTAAGTCCAAAAGTACTTATTGCGATTAATTATTACCAAAACTGTTGAATCAAGGAGTGGAAGCATGTCAGCATCAGTCCAACGCGGAACTGAGTTCACGATCAACGTTCGCTATTACTGTCGTCAAACGGTATTTCCCAAAGATCCCGTCCCTGCCCGGGGGTTTCGGGGACATGTCGAGAAACCCCTCCTCCTGAGAGCTGACGATACTGTAATTGCTTGCATGCATGTGCTGAATGTCGGCTTCCCGGGAGGAATCGACTGGTCCGAGGGTTCACCCGCATGGCAAACCTACAGCGCGGTTGAGAGTGTACCCCGCATGAAGGAAATTGTGGAAGAGCACCTCGCGCCCTTGATTGAAGCGGCACACCGTGTGGGCATACGCGTGATTCATTTGCTGTCCGGCGTGGAGTCCTCGAAAAATTACCCGCAGTGGCGAGAAATCGCATCCCGAGTCGAAGAGGATGAAAAACCCGCATTACCGGTCGGCCCAAACAGAGATTGGCGTCAAGAGTTCTTAACGGACGTGTTCGGGCCAGGCTTTGCACATGGCTCAAATGAACTGGAGTCGCTCCTGGATGTGGTGCCCCCGGTGAAACCCACACCAGAAGATTGGGTCGTCACAACGACTCAGCAGGCAACGACCCTCTTAAGCGAAAACGGAATCGGCAATATCCTTTATACCGGGTTTGACACCGGCGGCTGTCTGATGATATCTCCGGGCGGCTTGCGGCCAATGGCCGGACCGTTGAAATACCGGACTATCGTCCTGCGTGACTGTACGACGAACGGGGAAACCGCCGAAACCGTAGAGAACCTGGAAATTACGAAGGCGTCGTTGTACCAGATCGAAATGTTCCGAGGCTACACCGCCCTCGGAGCTCATGTGCGTGAGGTCTTGAACCGTTTGTGAAAGGAGGTGCCCTAAGCCATGACAAAGAGCAAAATCAATGACACATACGAGTACGTCACCGAGCAGCGTCGAACGCCGGTGGCGCGCGAGGTGGACGTTCTGGTCGCAGGCGGCGGCATTGCGGGCTGCTTCGCAGCGATCACCGCGGCACGGATGGGGGCCCGAACCATGGTGGTTGACCGTTTCGGACAGCTCGGTGGAAACATGGGCCCAGGGCTCATCGCCGGAGGAACCCTGGCGTACTTCGGTTCCATCGTCGGCGGGCCGCCGGCGCTGACAAAGGAGTTCCTCCGGCGCGTGGCCGGTCTGCGCGGCCACAGCCGTGGCAACGTGCACAAAGCGAGCGCCGCCTCCTATGTCGCCACGAAAATGCTCGTTGACGCCGACGCAGAGATCACGCTCTCGACCTTCCTTTGCGATCCCATAGTCTCCGATGGCACGGTGAAAGGCGCATTCATCGAGAACAAGTCGGGCCGGCAGGCAATCCTGTCGAAAACGGTGCTGGAGGCCTCCGGGGAGGCCGACGTAGCCGCCCGGGCCGGCGCACCCATGTTTCGCGCGCCCGACGTCGTCTCCCAGGACATCCTCGACGCGATGGAGAAGCTCAAACCTCAATTTCCAAAATGGAGTGGAGCTGAACTGTCGCGCTTCTGTGGGCTTCCATCCCTGGGCTGTGGCTATCAGGTCGCCGGTATAGAGGGGGCACGCGCCAGGGAGTTTCTTGACAGCGGCGAAAATGATCTCGGGGCCGATCCGTTCCAACAGGAACGGGAAATTGACGGCCTCGGGGTGGTCTACTTCAGCCCCTCCCCCAGCCAAATCGCCGCGGGATGCGGCGCCGAGAGCAAACTCCTGCAGGGGAGACTGGAGGTCAAGAATGAGACGGAGGTCGGAAAGGTGAAGATAGACACCGGAAACGGCGACCACATCTCCAAGCTTGAGCTGCACGCTCGCCTCTACATGTTCGAGGTGGTGGAACAGCTTCGTACCTCGGTTCCGGGATTTGAAAAAGCGTACCTGGCACAGCTTGGACCGTACCTGCACTGCCGGGGCGGCACGTGCATTGATGGCGAGCATTTCGTCACAGCCATCGACATGCTCAATCGCAGCCACTTCGACGACGTTATTTTCGTCCCAGCGCTGGTTGATGACCATGGCAGGCAGATCGGGCCGAATTGCGACGCGCCGTATCGTTCGATGGTCCCGAAGGGATTGGACGGGCTTCTGGCGATAGGCCGAAGCGCCTCGCACCGCCGGTTACTGCGGACAAGACCCAACGCCATGTTGTATGGAATTGCCGCAGGCGCAGCAGCAGCAATAGCGGCGCAGGACGACACGACAGCCAGGACCGTGGACATGAAGACGCTGCAAAGGTATTTGCTCGACGCCAGAGTGTTTCTCGGCGACGCTTCACGACTGGAGGCACTTGGCCTCACCTCGTAGCCGAAGTCGTCAGAATAGCGTTGATCCGACCGGTTTTAGGTGTCACGACTTGGGGCGATAGGTGACCGAAGAATCGCGTTTCCAGGTTCATCACACCCTTCTCAATGAGATATGACTCGAACAAATCTGTCAATACCACAGAGGGGTGGCAAACGGCGAAACCTTCGGGGAGTTCTCTGCTCGGGTTGCGGCTTTCTGCGATAAGATTGTCCAGAGTCACCTCAGCGATCGTATCGTGGTTATCGCTCATGCCGGGACGATCGATGCAGCCATTCGCTGGTCTGTCGGCCTTACGCCGGCAAGCCCGTGGCAACACGAGTTTGATCTTGCTAACGGCTCAATCACAGAGCTGGAGTTTTGGCCTCAAGGTCATGTCCCGGGTGGGGCGCCTCGCTACGCTGTCCTGCGTTGTGTCGGCGACGTGGCGCACTTGGGCGATTTAATCAGCGATCTTTAGTGTCAGTCTAGTTCGTAGATTGGGCTGAGGAACGAAACCCAATACCCAGCTTTCACCTAACAAGCCGTTGCAGTTCACGTCTGAGCAAGCCAAGAATAAGAAGATTGAGGTCAAAAAGGAACTTTTCCGGGAGGCGGCTCTAACAGAGGCACTACCACAATCAGAAGAATCAGGAGGGCAAGATGGTCAAGCAAAAGGTACAAGTGTCGTTGGATCGCCTGGTCGCGGAATACGTAGCCAACAATCCATGTTCGCGGGAAATGTTCGAGCGGGCGCGAAAGTCACTGCCAGGTGGGAACACCCGTACTGGCGTGTATATGGCCCCCTTTCCGCTTTATGCGGATCGCGGCGAAGGCGTCTATTTAATTGACTTAGATGGTCACCGCCTGTTGGACTTCGTCAACAACAACACGGCGTTGATCTTAGGCCACGCCCATCCGGTGGTCGTTAAGGCGCTTCAGGCTCAGCTGGTCAAGGGTACAGGCTTCTCCCGCCCGACACCCCTTGAAGTCGAGATGGCCGAGCTGCTGCGGGAACGGGTGCCCTCCCTGGAACGGATTCGCCTCTGTAGTTCAGGAACTGAGGCGGTGTTGAATGCGCTGAGAGCCGCCAGGGCCTTCACAGGCAAGCGTAAGATTGCCAGATTTGAAGGGGCTTACCATGGTGTGGGTGAATACGCGCTGATTAGCTACGTGCCGCCGCTGGGGCCGGACCTGGGGCCAGCGAACCATCCTCGGTCAATTCCCTCCACAGCGGGACTCTCGCCGGCGGTTGTAGAGGAGGTGCTGGTTCTACCGTTTAACGATGCTGCGGCCTGCGAGGAGATCATCAATGAGAATGCCGACGAGTTGGCAGCCGTCATCGTGGACCCGCTGGCAACCGGCGCCGGTATGACCCTCCCGGTCGATGGCTTCCTGACCCGCTTGAGAGAGATCACAGCGCGGGTGGATGCCCTGCTGATTTTCGATGAAATTATTAGTTTCAGGGCCTCCCGAGGCGGCGCGCAGGAGCTCTACGGGGTAAGGCCTGACCTGACCTGCCTGGCTAAAGTCATCGCTGGTGGAACGCCGGGGGCTGCTTTCGGTGGACGGGCCGATGTGCTGGCTTTATACGATCCCACGTCGGGGTCGCCGAAGATTCCACATTCCGGGACCTACAATGCGAATCCCCTTGCCATGGTCGCGGGACTTGCTACACTCCGTACGCTGACGCCGGAGGCTTACGAAAAGTTGCGTTCGTTGACCCAGCAATTGGGGATGGAACTGGAATCTGTGTTTTCCGAGGCTGGGGTCGAAGCACAGGTCACTGTGGTGGGGTCACTTTTCCGGGTCCACTTCCTGCCTCGTACACCACGCAACTACCGTGAAGCGGCTCAAGATGACGGAACGATGCAGAGGTGGCTCTTTTTCTCGCTTCTCAATCAAGGGATTCATTGGGCATCTAGTGGAAATGTGTCGCTCCCCATGGCGGCGGTGCATATCAATAGACTCGTATGCTCGGTAAGAAGCGCGCTGGGAGAGTTATAGCGCTGTTTGGTTTAACGAGGAGCGGAGCTATAAGCACGGAAACTTTGCAACCATCTTCTAAGAACGCGAAGTCGCAACTAAACGTAAAGGGTGAATCGAAAGTTCCAGAGTTGCTAAGATGTAGGGACAAACGATATCGGCAACCAAAATTGTTTCGATGGCGGCGCGGTGTAAAGATTGAGGTAGCCGTCATCGTTAAAGTCGCCAAAAGTGACGTCCATACTCTCCGATGAAGCTCTTGATTTCCGTTCCGATGTTGTAGAATGTTGCGCTGTATTTTTCACTGTGAATCGCCGGTCGAATCCTGAGTCCGCTCTGATCTGTATAGTTGGCGCCAAACCCATCAAGCCCCTGGTTGGGGCGAATTTTTTAACAGCCTATCGATTTCGGTCTTGATATGCCGCTGGACCGTCCCGACGAACCGCTCCGTGCTGGTCCCCTGCCGGGTTTCAAGCCCATGGGGGCCAAACCCGAACACGATACTATCTTTTACATGCGCATCCGGGTCATCAAAGTAGCGTGGTGTAGTTCCTCGGAGGGCGTCCGGAAGATCATCCCCTTCTGTGCGGTATATGATGGCATTTGCCAGCACGACTAGTGGTCGGTCACCCCCTATTTCCTCATGATGACGGGGCACTTTCATGTCGCCCAATATCACGAAGTCCTTCAACTCCGGCGCCCAAGTTGTCACCCTGTAGGTTTGCCCTGGCGTGACCCATTCTCGCAATTGCTGCCGCTGTGTCGTGTATTCATGCCATTTCATGATCTCGGGGAAATGATCTGCAGGAAGGGAACTTTCATGCTGATACCTGGCGCCATCCCCTTCAGCGCGGAGGTCATTGAATACGACAAACCAGTTGGCGTAATCTCGAAGGGCGCGGGAAAGTTGCATCACATCAACGCCTGGCGGTGGGTGGGATCCATCAACGATCACAATATGGGGTGTATGTTCATCGATCTCTCTGACGAATTCTCTCGGAAAGGCTGGGGGAACCGCCAGTCTCATGGAAGTACCGGAGCGGACGCGGTCATATCGAATCGTGAACCCATCCCTGAGATAGTCCTCAATAGGCTCGACAACCCACTGCCGCCCATAACGGTCGTTCCCAACCACCACGATATGTCTGCTCGTATGGGCTCTGAACGCTCTCAAAAACTTGAGAAAGCCCACTGCCTCATACGCGGCTCGCCCGATTTCCACAAGATGCTGTTCGTCCAGGCGGAACTCGTCCTCGGCCGGCGGAGGCAGCTCCTCAAGTTCGTTGAATAATTGATACAGTTCTTCGGTGGACTTCGGCGGCGGATATCGACCTCTGAGCTGGTAGGTCAATGGCTCCAGTACCCGTGTGTACTCGTAGGCAAAGCGCCTGAATTCTAGATGCTTTTGCAGCACATTGTTTATATCAAAGCATCCACGGCGTGTGTCTTCTCTATATCGGTCGAGTTCATCCAGAAGGGATTCAAAGTCGGATTTCTTCGACAGAAAGTTGACTAATGGTGGGGTTAATATCGTACCATCATGGTTCGTCTTGTGGAACTTACCCATCCACCCCTCCAGTGTCTCAAAGCGGCGCAATACCTCTACTTTTGGGAAGTTTCTCAGAAATCGCTCAATCTGTTCCACATCAAACTTGACCTGAAAATGACGGATAAGATTGAAGCGGTGCATACCAATGATGACGTCCGTCAATGCCGGAATATCAGTTGACTTAAATACACGGGTATACCTGCCGCAGATGGCCTCCTCATCAATTTGGTCGTCCTTCTCGACCTCACGCAGGTGATCCAGCAAACGGTCTCTCGCGGCTCGCATTTGCGCCGGTATCCTTCGGGCCTGGCGCGTTGTCACGTTCCCTCGGATGATCTGTTCATACCAATGTCTGGACACTTCCTGTGCTGCCCCATCGTCCGGATCGAATGGTTGGAGGCGATCCATGTCTGATACAAAAGCAGCGGCGCGAAGCGGTATATGACGTTTTCTCGTCATTGAAAGATGGTCCAGTTTGTCGCGCACGGGCCCTGGGAAGCCTGGTCTGTGCTTCAAGTATGCCTTAAGGAACGAGGCAGCACTTCCAGGATTGTGCGCGTAAGCGGCTTCAACAAGTTTCCGGATCGATTCAAGAACTGCCTTGGGGTTTTCGGTATCACCGTCGGATATAGCGATAACCTGACTGACCACAGCGGCAAAATTCTCGTCATCCAATAGAAATCGTCGCCATACACAGCCGCCTGTTTCATGGACGACCGTCGAAAGGAGGGCGCAACTTGCGTGTTCATAATGGCCTATCTTCCGCTCGTATCTCAGCAACTCTGCTAATGATTTCCCTATGCGATTCCACGGGATTTCACTCTTTTTGGCCGATGTCATCCTGTTCTCAATCCTCCGATAGTTAGCGCAACTACGTTTGGCAAATCCGTCAGCCGATGGGTGCATCGGATCTGTCATACATTCTCCTGACGATAGGCATCAGCGACCTTGCGCAAAGCTTGGGCGATGCCGCGCACATCCGTCTCTGTGTAGAACTCGCTGATGGTGATGGTGATGTGTGCAGCCAGCGCACTCTCCGCACGAGGACACATCCCCTTGTAATACTTCACCTGAGGGTCATATACGGCTTGTGGCAGTGCGTACTCTGGACATTTCGGCGGGTCGGGGGCAAGGAAAAGTGGATGGTCATACAACAGGTAGTACTCCTTTGGCATGCAAGGCACTCCCTCTGCATTCAGTGCCCGAGCGAACCCGTAGTTGTTTACTGTGAACGCACCCTCCTCCAGCCAGAGGGGATAGAGCCAGTAGGTGTGCGCCACATCGTCGATGATGTACGGCGGATGAAGACCCGGAATATCGCGCACGAGCCTCGAGAGCAATTCGGCGCACTCTCTGCGATGGCGGACAATGTTACTGAGTTTCTTCAGTTGTACCAGCCCTACGGCCGGCCGCCACTAATTGACTCATTCGGTAGTTTAATCCCAGACTGATGTGATGCCTGAAGAACATACGCTCCTTCGTTCCTCTTTCCTCACCCCGTGTGTCTCCGAATAGGGCGGCTCTTTTTGCAAACACATCGTTGTCGGTAATGACCATCCCGCCTCTGACCGTGGTGATGTGCTTGCCCAGGCCAAGGCTGAAGACCGCAATGTTGCCTATGGAACCCACCTTCTGCCCTTTGTGCTCAGCAAAGTGAGCCTGAGCACAATCCTCAATGACGCTGAGATTATGCCGACGCCCGATTTCCATCAACTCGTCCATTCTTGCCGGCTGGCCATAGAGGTGAACCGCCAGAATCGCCTGTGTCCGATCCGTCACTTTGGACTCAACGTCGGCTGGATCGATATTGCAGGTGCGTGGGTCCACATCGGCAAAAATGGGTATGGCGTTCTGAGCAAGGATACCGGCCACGGTTCCGACATCGCTAATGCAGGTGACAATCACCTCGTTCCCGGGTTCAACCCCGGCGGCGACGACTCCCGTATGTACGGCTGCGGTCCCCGAATTGACAGCGAACCCATAGCGGACCCCATATGCCTGAGCGAAGACTCAACCGAATTCACCGACCGTATCATCTCGTAACCCATTTCGCACAAGCGCCACCAGCGCTTTGGCCTCCGCATCGCCCACTTTGCGTGAGGGAAGGTTCTGACCGAGCGGCTGTGGGAAGATTGCGGAGCCACCTTCAATGGCGAGTTGCGTGACATTTTTCTTTATGGTTTTCCTCCTGACCAAATTTTTGCATCAACATCTGCAGATGCGAACCCGTACCGGCTGTCCCACGGAGTTCTTGAGAACCAGTTACTCTGTCGCAGAGCGGGGCTACTTGTCAGCCTTTGAATCACGGGCTTCGGCGAGCGCCTGTTTCGAGGCTTCGGTCACTAGCATTCCCTCAGTTGGCAGGTGCTCACCGATGAGCTGGCCGTGTGGGTCCATGGCCAACGCCAGCCCCGGAAACCAGTTGGGGGCGCTCTTGCCGGACTGATTGGCGTAGAAGATATACATCGTGCTCTGAGAGGACCAGAACTTCATCAGCGGTGATAAAGACCAGTCAATACTGTGCCGCGTGCCGGACCGCACACTGGCTGGGCACAGTAAGCCTGTTTGAAAACGATACTCTCAGATGCCAGTCGATCGAGGTGGGATGTAACGGAGGTGGGGATTGCCGTAGGCGGAAATCGTGTCTGGCCATTGCTGGTCAGTCCAGATAAATAGCACATTTCTGGATCGTTTGGTCATCATTACCTCCGGGGCGTGTGGGGTAGGGTTCGAGCATTGACGGGATGGTGGGAAAATGACTGATACTGGGTTAGGCTTGCTTTTCTCCATGCCTGAACTCCGCTATGCGGAGTCTGAAGGCTCGAAATGGGAAATCCCAAACCGAGCCTATCATGTGGAAGCCCGCCTGCGCCGCAATTTTTACCACAACGGGCCAAGTCAACTCCCAGACCTCAAACAGAAATACAGGCTTTCCTGCCTTCAGTCGCTGCTTTGCGGAGTTGGTAATGTATGGCGCGTCCGTGGACATTTTCGGCGTCTGCTTTTCAGATACGGGAGTTTGGGCCATTGAGGCGGAATTGGGCATGGTGTACTATCACTAAGTCTTTGAGAAGCTGCATCGGAACTGGAAATCAAACTCGCAATAGTTCATGGGTTCATCGAACTTTTGAACCCTTCAACTTTTGAACTCAAATCCCGTGTCGTGTTCTCAATACGCCAACTGAAACAGGTTTTCTCACGCATTTAGTGATAGCACGATAACCATCCCTGACTCATTTGGGTTTATTTATTCGCTTCACATACTGAAGCCGAATCCTTACCGACGACGTTTAATTTCCCCCCACGTCGTCGCCAGCTTCCCCTCAGGACAGACCGAAAAAAAATCAGGGAACGGCCAACCGTCGGGCGTGTAGACCTCTGTGATATTGGATAGAGGCCATAGGTTTCCAGTTGCGCCCCCAGCGACATAAAGCCTTCCATTCACGACACTGGCGCCTGAGGCCCACCTTTCGGTTGGCATGTTCTCCAGCTCTTCCCAGGTGTCCTTCTTTACATCATATGCCGACAGGGATTTATAAACCGTCCAGCTAAATTTCTTAACCCCACGGCCGCCAAATACATCTCCCCTCTTTTTATGACCGCCAGCGACATAAATCTTGCCATTATTGATAAAGCCACCGGATAGCCCCATCATATCCAGCCATAAATCTGCCTTCCGCGTCCAGGTGTCGGTGTTGGTGTTGTACTCCTCCACCATGTTCGTACTCTCGGTCCCCAATGCCCCGCCCCCGACGACCCCGCCAATGACATAAATTCTTGAGCCGACTGCGGCGATGGCGAAGTCCCATCTTGGGTTTGGCATGTCGGCTTTCTTCTCCCAAGTGTCGGTGGTGGGGTTGTAGACCTCGACCGCCGCAGACGAAAGCCCTTGAACTGGGTCTGTCTGCCCGCCAATCGCATAAATCTTCCCACCCGCGACGGCGGTCCCTAGCATCGTTCGGATCGTTGGCATGGGCGCTTTCTTGGTCCATTTGCCGGTTTTGGGGTTATACTCCTCATTGATCGCAGTGGGTTGGTTTCCAGCGGGTGTTCCACCAATGACGTAAATCTTTCCCTTGACTGTGCTGGCGGCGTGCATAAACCGAGGCGTATTCATGTCACCCTTGTCTGTGTAGACGCCCCTGTTATCCTCTCTATTCTAGGTTCTGTTGACATTTCAAGGGAGCCATATAAGAGTGGAGACAAAGCTGAGAAATCCAAAATAACGGATAGCTAACTTCTCGAACCGAGAGAAGATGCGGCGATACCATTTTATCTTGTTGATACCATTTTATCTTGTTAATGAAACATTCAACCCGATGTCTCTCTTTGTACAGATGTTTGTCGTAATCTCTTTGATCCACACGATGACTTTTGGGCGGTATCACCGCAATCGCTCCATTCGCCTCAATAACCGCGATAAAATTGTCGGAGTCATATCCCTTGTCTCCAATCACATACTCGCTTTTATATCCAAGTATCAACGCTTCTGCTTCCGCTATGTCGTTTCTTTGACCGGGCGTCAGATGAATTCTTAGTGGATTACCCAGGCCGTCAACGGTGATGTGATTTTTTGTACTGAATCCCCCGCGAGAGCGACCTAACGCTTGGTTTTCAGTGCCACCCTTTTTTTTTCGGCACCCGCCACACACGGGGGCGCTCGAATGATTGTACTGTCCACAATAAGCGACTCGATATCGGGGTCGGCGGCGAAGTGGGGGTGCATCTGTGTGAAGCCCCCTTTGTCGCACCACCGAGCAAAACGCTTATAGAGGGTGTTCGATTTACCATAGGTGTCTGGCAGAATCCGCCATTGAGCACCGCTACGGGTCGCCCAGAGAACAGCTTCGATAAAGCGGCGTGTTGTCGCTTCGTTGCCAACATAGATGTTGGGACAAGTTAGAAGAAACGAGTATATCTTTTTCCATTGGTCATCGGGTAAGGTTATTGGCATCATTCTTCTATTATGCCACAACCTTATACTCAAATGTCAACAGAACCTAGCACACCGAAAATTAGCGCCTTTACATTTCCGTGTCCACCAATGACATAAATGTTCCCATCAGCCACGCTTGATGCCAAGTACATTCTCCGACCCGCCGCGTCGCCCGGAAATTCCCCTTTCGCTTCCCATTTTCCTGCCAAGCTCACGGTAGAAAAGCCAAATAGCCCACAGCATATCCATCCAGCCAATATTCCATACATGACACGTTTCATGGTAGATACCTCCTGTATTCGGTTGAAGGTTATTTATTTTCACGATTCACACGCTCCCTTTCGGTAAAGGAGGCTTCTTGAAAATATGCTATCATACGTCACATAAGAAATCAACAGAAAATGGAAAGTTTGAGATCAAATAACTACCCTCGCACAAGTGCGCTGGCTGAAAATCCCAGGAGATACCTCAACTCCGGTGAGAAGGTTTGCGTGATTTCTGGGCTCAGGCTTGACGTGAAATCGGTAAATGGCTTGATCCATGAACGGCAGTAATAGCAGAGGATTGCCCGGCGGGGTCCATCGGTGGAGTTTGGTCCGGACCGGTGCCACGTATTTGATAGCCAGATGGCGACTGAGCCGGCGGGCGCCGTCAGTATTACCTCATTTTCCTGTCGCTCACCCCATTTGGGCTTCTTGCGGGTGCGATGACTGCCGGGAACGATCTGTGTTGCCCCGTTGGTCGTGGTGAATTCATCCAGCACCCAGGCATTCTGGACCGTCAGCGGGAAGTCCGGCAAAGGCTCCGGCAACTGGCCAAGCGGCGCATCCACATGCCATGCCCCACCTTCGGTGTGTGGTCCAATGCTGGTCCCGCTGCAATCGGCGATAACACAGTCGGCGCCAAGAATATCCTGCACCAGCGAAAGCACAACCGGATGTTCAATCAGCTTCCCGACATCCGGGACTTTGTTGACCAAGTTCCAGATGCGCTGTGACTTGCCGTAATCGAACAGTGTGGGCAAGTGAAGAAAGTTTTTATTCACCTCTGACGGGGAAACGGGCCACGGTGTGCCTTGATTTTGTGCGCGTGAATGGCGGATTCGCCGCATGAGTCGAGCCAGTTCGGCTTCACTGACGAGGTAACTTTCTCTCAGGTATTCTTCGATTTCGCTGTCTTCTGGCAACGCCGGACCATCTTCCGGCTCGAAGGGATTTTGCCGTTCCTGTTCAAAAAACTCCTCCACGAAACTTCGGTAGTGCTGGACTTCGCCTTCGCTGAGTACCCCTTGGATTACGACGTATCCATGTTCAGAAAGATGAGTGAATGCAGACTCCAAGTCGTTACTTGAGATGCCATGAGTTCCCACAACAAAATTCCTCCAATTCTAAGTATAGTGTAACATGACTTGTTCAGATCTTTTTCATCATAGATCATCAGTTGGGTCAATTTTCGCCTGCCGGCCTTTTCAAACTCCCCCTCAGGCCCATTCCATTTCCTGCTTCGACGGCCACAGCGCATTCCGGATGTAGCTACCCGGAATCTCCAGCGCTGTCGGTGGGTGAGAGCGCAGCGCTTCACAGATTTGCCAAGAGTCTGATGATCCGTCAATCAAAAACTCGGTTTCTCTGGAATAGGTATCGGTTATCTATCTGTGAATAACGGGCTACAATTCGAGTGGAATCTCTATTTTCTGAGGCTGTCCGGTGTGGATGGACTCCACAATCTTTTCCAGCAGTAACGTGGAGACGATGCCAGTACGTGCCGGCACGTAGGGCTCGGTATCGTTACGAATAGCTTCGACAAGCAGGGGTAGACGGTCAATGCCTGCTGGCTTCAGGGTTTCGCTCTCCGATTCCCCTGTCGTCGGGCCTGGTCCCGTGAAGGTCACTTTGCTGAAGTGCTCATAGAGGACCGCGGACTGCTCACCATCGAAGAACTCGAAAAACCATTTGGAAACGACGGAATCAATGTTGATGGCAGCATCGCCCATCAGAAAGGTCGCCACCGACCCATTGGCAAAGCGGATGGTCGCCGCCGCTGTGTCTACCACGTCAGGACTTTCCAACTCGCCGGGATGGGTGATTTGGCCCCCCGTTGCGTAAACTTCCACCGGATCCGAGTCGTGAATCCAACACATCAGATCCACGGCGTGGACACCGATATCATACAGCGGTCCCCCACCCTCCTCGGGATGCCAACGCCACCGACTGAGGTCACCTCGGCGATTGATACATTGACCGTGGCTTATCTTCGGAGGACGTAGACGGCGCTTGACTTCTCGCGCTGCCCCAGAGAAACGAATGGAAAAGTCAATCATCAGCTTTGTACCCGCTGCTTTCATTGCCTCGTAAATGCGCAGGCAGTCCGCCGTGGTCATTGCCATGGGCTTCTCTAAGAAGAGGTGCTTTTGGGCATTGCAAGCGGCAACAGCTAAATCGGCGTGGGAACTGTGAGACGTAGCAATTGAGACGATGTCTACCGAAGGATCAGCGAAGATGCGGTCTGGGTCCGTGGTATGGTATTCCCCGCCGTACTCTTCGTGAAAACGTTGTGCTGAATCGGCGCGGATGTCACAGAAGCCACGTACGACAACGCCCGGCGTGGACGAAGCTCCCCGCGCGTGACCGTTGCCCGCACCTCCGCAACCGATGAGCGCCCAACCCAGCGGACGATTTGTTGTGTCATTATTCGTCATTTTCATTCAACCTCCTGTTTTTGGGTGTGTTGCGTAGGATCTCAATGGTAATACTTACCTAAACCGTTCATAAATTCTTGTGATAGTCTAATAGTGCTAAACGAAGAGTCTCTAACCAAGATCTTTCGCGGAGTTTACCCTGAGCGTAGATTGAGATTCAGGATGACAAGATATCGCAATTTATCTGTAGAGTACTCCTTAGATATGGTGCACATCCATGAGTTCTGGTGCAACGCGATTCATCGTGGATGCCCCTTCTCTTAGTCGTAAAGCGTCGCCTTTATTCAAGTATTCGGCATCTGGCGAGCATCTGCTTGCCTCGCTCCGAGAGTTTGTCGAATTCCGCCTGAGTCATTTCGACCGGCTTTTTTTGTGCGAACCAGGGTAGGGAATAGCAAATCACCAACTCCGGCCTGGGGTGGTCCGAGCGGTTGGGCGTTCCACGGTGGAGCGTGCGTGGATCCTGAATCCACAGCGTTCCTTTCTTCATGTTGAGACGACGCCTGGTGGGAAAGTCACCCTTCTCTAGAACCTGGTCGTAGCGCGTTTCCAACTCCGGGTCAGCAAGATATTGGGTGGATGGCAATACCTCGAAGCTCCCATTTTCTTCAAAGGTGTCCACCAATGGGAACTTGACGCCGAAATGCGGACAAACTTCCAGACCGACGTGGGGAACTAACTTGGAAATTCCAGCATCTCGATGCCAATGTTGGTACTCGCTGCCGGGGTACGGGTTGTTTGAATGATAGCAGGTAATCAGATAGTCGCTCCTGCCCCAATACCGGTCGAGAAACGCCAGCAGCGCGGGATTCTCGTAAATCTCGGGATCTGCAAACGGCGGCTCCCAGGGGACGTACATCGTGTAACGATTGACCTGCCCCAGACGGCCTTCTACAACAAGGCGGTCATCGCTGTTTCCATGCACCTTTACGCCGCTTGCGGGGTCTCTGTGAGCCTTCACCGTTTCCAAAAATGGCAGAAAAGCTTCACGGATCCGATCGATTGTCTCAACAGGTATCAAGTCTTCAAAGGTAATGTAGCCGTTGATCTTCAACTCGGCAAGTTTCAGATCGAGGTCATAGTTGGGTAGAGAAGATGTCATGTTCCCTCCTTATGCTGACAGTGTGCAACAGAATTAACAATGTTAAATTAGAAACGGATGCTGTTGTAAGCCTAACTTTCTAAGTTGGCTCTAAAAACCAGGATAGAATTTTGGGCTACGGGGAAATCTCACATCGTCGAGATATTTAAATCTCGAACTGTTAAAAAAAACCTATTTCGGGAGTGCCCTGGGGTTATCCCAATGCATACGTGCACTGTAAAACAACGGCGCGTATGAGGTTGCATACAAGGGCTTGTCTCTGTTCCCCACAGCCCCCGCGCCCCTGTCCTGGTTTTGGGCGCGTGGAATCAGCCCGCCGAGAAGTTCCTCAAGCCGTTGCTTCATGGTTGAAACAATTTCCGGCCTCTGTTCGTGCATGTTCTGCCTTTCCTCGGGATCGGCCTGCAAATCGTACAGTTCGGGTTCTGGATCTTCCTCATCCCAGGCGGTGGCGTAGTTCCAACGGTCATCACGCACCGAAGCCCGTTTCGTCCAGCCGGTGATGGCGTAGTCGCGCAGGGTAGTTTGCTTCCCCATCGCCAGTGGCCAGACGCTGTGCCCATCCATCCCAGAAGCGGCCTGGGGGAAAGCGGCCAGGTCAAGAATGGTCGGCGCCAGGTCGTGGTTTTGTACGAAGGCGTTGATGTCGCAATCTCGAAAAGATCTGTCGGGATGCCGGATCGTCAGGTTTTGCTGGGTGTTGAACGGGTGAAGTTCCGAATTACGCTTTCCCAATCCCGTGTGATCAGCCAACTCAGTGCCGTGGTCGGTAAAGAAAATCACAACGGTCGAATCGGTCAATCCCAGACGGTCCAGACGCTCTAGAAACATCCCGATGTATTTGTCGGTGAAGGTTACCTCGCCCATGTAGCAGGCCTTGTAATACTCCACGAACTCTTCCGAGAGCCCCGCGATAAAGTCGCCGCGCATGTCGGAGTCAAGCGTAGGGCTCAGGATGTGTCGTGGTTGCTGGTACTTCGGTCCAGTCCAGGTGTTATTGTATCGCTTAATATATGCCAACGGCGGGTCAAAGATCTCGTGCGGCTCGAAGCAGTCGATCCATAGATAAAACGGACGATTGCGGGCATTGTCCTCGATCCAGCGACAGGCCGACGAAAAAACCTGCGGCGCAAACCAGTCGGCCTCTTGTGTACGGTCGCGAATGTTGTGGAGGTATTGTAGCACCTGGCCCTCAGAGTAGAGTGCGGCATTGGGGTCCTGCGGTGCCCTTGGCACGTAGTCGCCAAAGTAATCCTTGAAGATATTTTGGACGAGATCCCATGATCCCGTCTTCCAGCTATCACTTGTCTGTCCGCGAATCTGCTCAAAACTCAAGAATCCGCGTGTATAATTCATATTGGGCTTAAACAGATGCGGGGTATCTCCAATCAGCCCGGTGCAGTAGCCGTTCTGGACCAGGATTTCCGCGACAGTGGGGTACTCGTCGGGGATTTCGTGCCAGCCGTAATACCCGAATTTGAACGGCATGCCCCGCATGCCGGTGAAGCAACCGTTGCGGACCTGTATCGTTGCCTCTGCCTCACCGAAACAGCGTGTAAAACGAACTGATTCGGAGGCGAGTTGGTCGAGTGACGGGGTTGCGATATGGCTGAACTTCTTGCCCGATCCCACGATGTCAGCGCGAAATGTATCGACACAGACAACAACAATATTGAGGGAGTCTATTCCTGCACGTGTCATGTTCAGAGGTGCCTCCTCTATTTAGTTCTAAGCGTTCTTTTTAGGACTTACGCAGCTAATGTGCAGAACCTGCGATTTCACCGTATCCTGCATCTTGAATCCCTGATGGATCGGGGCAGGCTCTGAATCGGATACAAGATGTATAGGAGGTTGAGGGCATAATCCGCCGGTTCAATTGCGTAAGTCCTGCTTTTATTAAATCGTCTTTGGTAAATTTCCAATTGAACGGTTTTGCCGTTTCATTGGAAATCGCCAAGATACATTGGCACGAATCCCGTGGACATTATCGGAATTCTGCCTTCCAAATGTACCTTATTGTAAACGGAAGAAACTGCCAGCGATGTAGCGTGTCCCCCCGAAATTGTTGCCGTCGTCCTCCATGTAGTAGTAGGCGGTGAAGATGCGCCCATCGTCTAGTTGCGTGGCAACAGCGTAGGCCAGGTCCCAGTCGCTGGCGTCGGCGCGGATGACCGCCTCCGCTGACCAGGAGGCCCCATCATCCTCGCTCACAATCAAGCCCATCCCGTAGGGCTCCTTTCGCCGGCCGAAAATCACCACAATTCGCCCGTCCCGCAGCCGCATCGGCCAGGGCGAGCGATAGTGAACGCCCTGCTGTCTGGCGCCCGCCCAGGCGTACCGCTCATGGCGGGCAGCCACCCACGCCGACTGACCCCAAGCAACAATTGGTTTCGGATCGCTCCAACTATAGCCGCCATCGTCGGAGTACGCCATCTGAATCGCGTTGCGGATACCGCCGATGTTGAGCATGTAGCACTGCAACCGCCCGCTGGGCAGCAGGAGTAATCCTGCGTAGGTGGGCCGCCCCAGACTTGTTGGGTCGTGCGCCACTTGAGCCAGATACTCCCAGGTGAGACCGTTGTCGTCGGTGCCATACACGGCCGTGGCATTCTCACCCCCATCGCTGCTGCTGCCAATATGCGCTACCGCCATCTGCGTGCCATCGGGGAACTTCGCCAGGGGGTATCCGTCCACATGTACATAGTTGAGGCCTGGCGGTGGGGGCACCCGCGTCGGGACGGTCTCCCATGTGCGTCCGCGGTCCCCAGAGCGGAAGGCAAAGCATTCAGGCGTGGGTTGCCCGCCTGCATCCGCTGAACCGGTTCGTGGGCGGGCGAAGTAGATCGCCGCGTCCGGGCTGGCGAGGTCAATCTGTTCGCGGGTAACTCCTGACTCATTAGCTCGCCACAGAATAGTGCGTAATTCCTCCACGGAGCCCGAGCCATCCCATACCACCACATCGTTTTCACGGGGCCATGTCTCTCCGTGGTCGAGCGACCGCTGGAGCAAGATTTGCCCTCGGGCCTTTGTGCCGTGGGCGACGTCTTCGCGTACTTGATAGGGGCAAGCTGCATGGTGGTGGAGGACGGCAATCTCGCCATCCCCATAGTTGAAGATTCCGCTTTGGCGCGGGTGCCCGCAGTACCAGTCCTTGTTATAGCAAAGCTTGATATGGTGCACATCCGTGAGTTCTGGTGCAACGTGATTCATCGTGAATCCTCCTTCTCTTTAGTCGTAAAGCGTCGCCTTTATTCAAGTATTCGGCACCTGGCGAGCATCTGCTTGCCTCGCTCCGAGAGTTTGTCGAATTCTGCCTGAGTCATTTCGATGGGAATGGGTAATGCGAACCAGGGTAGGGAATAGCAAATCACCAGCTCCGGCCTGGGGTGGTCCGAGCGGTTGGGTGTCCCGCGGTGGAGCGTGCGTGGGTCCCGAACCCACAGCGTTCCTTTCTTCAGGTTGAGGTGGCGCTTCGTGGGAAAGTCACCCTTTTCCAAAACCTCGTCGTAGCGGGGGCGTTCCTCCAGCTCCGGATCAGCTATGTATTGGGTGGCGGGCAATACCTCGAAGCTCCCATTTTCTTCGGAGGTATCCACCAATGGGAAACAGAACGCGAAATGCGGAGAAATCTGCAGCCCAACATTCGGAACTAAGCGTGAAACCCCACCATCTCGATGCCACCGCTGGTACTCGCTGCCGAGATACGGAGTGTTCGAGTTATAACAGTTAATCAGATAGTCGCTCCTACCCCAATACCGGTCGAGATATTCCAGCAACACCGGATTCTCGTAAATCTCGGGATCTGCAAACGGCGGCCTCCAGGGAACGTGGAGTGTCCAGCGATTCAGTAATTTCTGGTAGCCATCGGTGTCCGCTTGCGTCGAGGTCGCGGAACGCAGCTTTACGCCGCTTGCGGGGTCGCTGGGAGCCCTGTGAGCCCTCACCGTTTCCAAAAGCGGCAGAAACGCCTCACGGATCCGATCGATCTTCTCGACCGGTATAAAGTCTTCAAAGATAGCGAAACCATTGATCTTCAACTCGGCAAGTTTCAGATCCAGGTCATAGTTGGATAAAGCAGATGTCATTGGTTCCTCCTTATCGGTCTGCATAACTTCTAAGGTAAAAATTCGACTCGTTAGCGTCGAAAAAGTTTAGTCAAAACGGTTAGCTTGACGATGTATAAATGAGTGATAGAATGATGTCTCAGTTGTTCGCCTCCCTCCCCTTCCCGGTCATCGTTTCCCTCAAACGTGACAGTGCAATGATTCTTGATTGTAGCAAGGATTGGAAAAGTTATCCACAGAAAAAATTAAAAATTCCTATGTATCTGAATGAAAACTCGCTCTCATTGCACGAAATTGAGGCGCCAACCTCACCCTCAATGAACCCATCGGCGCCAATTCACACCAACATCGTCGACTATGTACGTAGTCCGGCTAAAATTGCCTCCGCCAGTTCCATTGTCTTGACCGCCTCATCGAGATTGCACGCGGGCAGCGCGAAGGGATCTGCCCTGGGGCCTATTGGGAGATCCCCCTTGATGCAGTCAAGGAAATAACGGATATCCTCACGCCTTCCGTTCGTGCCCACGTCACGCAACTCGTGGCGTTGACCGTCGCAGAACACCACGCCCTGTGTCACACCTTCCAAGTATGCAGAGATGTCACGCCCGTGAATCTCGTACCGTTGAAACCGTGCATCGGTCGTGTAGTTGGCGATAAGGTGCGCGATGCAACCACTCTCAAACACAATGAGTGCACCGTACACATCCTTGTACCGCGAGAAGGCGCGGCGCACGACGCTGTGTACCTCCGCAACCTCCGAACCCGCAATCGCCCGCACGAGGTCTATCGAGTGGATCGGCGTTTCCAACAGCATATTGTCCAGAAGTGCTTCCGGAAATCGGGCTTGTGCCTCCAAGCGGGTTATGCTCTTGTGAAACTCGCCGACCAGTTGTACCACGGGACCCCGCTCCTGGACCATCGACCACGCCTGGGCAACGATAGGGTGGAAGCGGTAACTCCAACTGACCATCGCCTTCGCACCCGTGCGGGCAGCCGCGTCGCGCAGAGCAGTCGTCTCCGCAACGTTCATCCCCGGCGGCTTCGTCAACTCGGTGTTGACGCCACGCTCTAGACACGGCAGCGCCACACGCGCGTTGAGGTGCGCAGGGGTGATAACGAAGACCGCATCAAGCGACTCGGCATCCAATAGTTCGTCCACGCTGGCATAGCGGCCTGCCACGCCGAATTCATCGCCCGCAGCATCGCGGGCCTCGGCCACCGGGTCGCAGACGCCGACAAGTTCCACGTCTTCAAAGGTCTTCAGGTGAGCCATGTATCCGTGCCGACCGTTCGAGCCACAGCCGACAACAGCGACTCGCAGTTGCAACATGATTTTTCCTCCATATCTAACTTGACAATGTTAAATTTCAGACGAGGTTCAAGTAACACATAGCTCCGAGAGATCGGAGTAGATATGCTGAATTGTCCGATGCGACCCCGACTCCATCGGGACTCAAAGCAGCCGACAGACGAACAGGAAACCGGTCATAGGCAGTGAAATCCCCATTGTGGCGTGGCGTGTTTAGCCAACCCAAATAGTTCCGATAGTTCGGATACGCAGTCAGAATTTCTCTGACATAGGCTTTGTCTCCGTATAGGGATCAAGTTAAGGACTGAAATACACTGATTTCGCGGATTGACGCGGATTTTTTATTCCGTTGTCTTCGACAACCAATGCCCGAATCCGTGTCTAACAAGGATCTGCAACTCACATCAGGTTTGAGGTCATCATTCGGTGAAAATTGGTATATTGATTCAGAGGTGGCAACTCGGATTATATACCCACATTATACCGCATGGTAGATACCAAGTCAAGCGCAGAACACAAAGACGAAACACCACCCCCAAATCCCCCCGATTGCTTCGCTGCGACTCAAGCTAGTGCTGACATCCCGTTGTCAGAGGTCTGATGGACGCGCCCCCTTTTTTCGGTTGACACCGATTTGAGGATGGGTATAAACGGATCGGCGCCTAACAGCGCCAAGTAGCAATCAGAGAAAGAAACTCGCGCGTCATCTGAAGCGTTTTTCGCAAATTGATGGCTTGCGGAAATTCAGGGGGAATTTGCGAAAACTCCCCTCATCAACCGATTTTGTCCTTGACAGCGATACGATCCTGTGCCATAATGAAAAAACAGATGCAAAAAAGCCGAAATATACATGACTTTCTCCGTCATCAATGCGGAAAAGCAGACCTTTTGTCACCTCATATAGTCATTGAGATTGAGCGTATTGAGGTAGTCGTTAAATGCTTCCCAACTATCGAATGTACCTCGACGTGCGACGCACGCGGGTGATTCGAGCTGTTAGACGAGAGGTGACGGGCGAGTGCCGGTCGCTCCGGGGACCTGGCAGCAGTACTACGGGGTGAATTTCTGGGTTGCCGACCTGGCCAGGGCAGGGCGCCGAAGCATGGTAAGCATGAATGCACTGTGCGATTAAAGCAGCGGAATCCGGCGATTGAGGAGGGTATCACCGTGGACTTTGTCGAGCTTGACGTGCGATTCTGGCACAAGCCGGGGCGTCCGTGGCCAGAGAAAAGCACGATCTTGGAACGTTGAACCTACTGCACCACCATCCCCGAGAAAAAGGAGCAGGACATGGCAGACGACTTCATTGAGATCCGAAACCCCGTGCCGGGGACCCCGGCGCGCATCCTAGCTGAGCCTGCTTGGCGACTACAAACCCAACATCACCCTGATGCCCGATGGCGAAATGCTGCTAGCGGCGTTCCGACCACTTCCTGCCCAACGGTAACACGCTTATCTGTGAAGGAACTGTGTCTGTTTCTGAGGGCAAGACTTTGGTGCAGATGCTCAAGGAAACCACAAATAACTGCAAAACTAAGGAGAGAAAACGATGGCAGACGTAAGGAATCTTCAACATGTGATGGTGTATCGTGATCCCGAGGGGAAGTGGAATGGGGCTTTCCCTGAGATCGGATGCATGAGCAATGGCGATCTGGTGGTGGCTTTTCGCCAAGCTCCCTATCCGGCCACGCCCATCGAAGGATTGCCAGCACGTGTGCACGCACACGGGGATGTGCGGGCTCGTGGAGCTATCATTCGCTCTACGGATGGCAGCATGACTTGGGACCACAAGACGTTTCGGATACTGGCCGAGCCACCAAATGGCGTGGAGCAGATGGCAGTAAGCGTCCTCAGCGGCGATTTCTTGCTGTCCCGCCACGCCCGATGCCGTTCCGATGGGACAGGGAACGATCTCTGGGCGCGCCGTTCTTCCGACCGGGGCGACACTTGGGACGAAGCAACGCCTGTGGATATGTATCCACTCACTTCGACGGCTGTGCACGCGCCGGTGTTGGAACTGCCTGATGGCACAATACTCGCCCCACACTGTGGGCCCATTGGCACAAGCGGACCGGGTCAACACGCGCAGATTGTTATCCGCTCTACCGACCAGGGCCGGACGTGGGGCGATCCCTCCGTCATTGCTTACGACACCAGAGGATTTCATTTTTACCACCAGTGCTCTTTGGTTCGTATGGCTGACGGCGAGATCATCGCTCTGTTTTGGTGTTGGAACATGCGCCAAGGCCTTGACGGAGAGGCGGTGAACACGCCTCACATATGGTTATCTAGATCCTGGGACGATGGGCGCACGTGGATACCGGTGGAGGAGATTCCGTTCCGTACCACCGGCGCAACTCCTAGTTTGATCGGCCTGCACGATGGCCGTCTCCTCTGCGTCTGGAGCCACCGGGGTGACCCAAGCATCCGCGCGGCAGTCAGCGAGGACCGAGGCAAGAGTTGGAGCACCTACTATGGCACAGCACTGCGCGAAAAGCCAGGGCTGGGCTTCCGGGACATTGGGGAACCCTGCTCTAGGCAGTTGCCCGACGGGCGAATCGTCAGCGTCTACTATTGGTTCAATAGTGACGAGGACCCTATCCTATACATTGAAGCTGCCTTTTACACCGTTTGATCTAACCCAATGAATGGGTGAGAGAAGATTGCGAGCCACGTCGGTAGGCGAAGCTGGCGTGGCGGAGCAGAATTTGAACAAGTAGGAGGCCGTGTTACGGTCTATCTACCGGATTGGTTCTACAGATAGCTTCCCGACGGCCTAATTGCGCAAGACCTGGTGTCCACCAACTAGTCTTCGACAACGGGATGTACAAGCGCCACACATCGCGGGTTCTGGAAGTGGATCCGATGACGAACCAGATCGTGTGGAGCTCTCCCGAGAACTGGTACTCGTGGCACATGTCCGGGGCACAACGCCTACCCAACGGGAACACGTTGATCTACGATGCTCCGGTGGGACGGCTGTTCGAGATCACGGCGGAAGAGGAGACCGTGTGGGAGTACTGGAGCCCGTATACCAGGGAAGGGGAGGTTGGCGACCTGGGCGGGGACACGGAGTTCGATAATCGGCTGGGAAAGGACACCCAGCGGTTGATCTACCGGGCGACGCGGTATCCGAAGGAGCACGTAGAGCGGTTGCTGCAGGAGCATGGGGGAGGCTGAATAGCGGAGAGCTTCAACGGTTCAATCAGCATCGTCCGGGTGTATGGCCAGGCGCTTGGCCCGGGTGCGATTCGCGGCAACTTCATTGGCTGTTAATTCTGCGGACAAACTCACAACAACCTGGGGCCGCGTGAAAAGGGATTACTAACTGCCATAGGGTCATTATTGAAAAATAAACAGAGAAAGAAAACAAATATGGACCGAGCCGTCCCAACACTAACCGACATACACCACAGCAAGCTCTGCTACAGCAAGGACCGCTACTGCGGCCACCCGCGTCAGTGCGGAATCCACAACTTCGGTAACGGTGAGATCGCCGTGCTCCACCACCATGCCCAAGCAGCCTACCAGAACTACGACGACATCACACACGGCTGGGACGATGTCGGCTACAAGCGCCGCTGCCAGATCCTGCTCCAGCGTTCGCTCGACCACGGCCAGACCTGGCCGCGCGAAAACGATGTGACGGTCTGGAACTACAACCGTCCGTGGGACGAACTCCGCGAGTTGCTGTGGCGGGCCGATGACCCGAGCATGGCCCGCGAGACGATTGATCTGAGCAGCCCGGACGCCGTGATTTACTTCGGCCGGGCGTTGACAGGCAAAGAGAACAAAACTGGTGAGCACACCTTCGAGTGCTTTGCTTGGCGTTCGGGCGACCGCGGACGGACGTGGGAACAGGTGCCGACCCGCGTGCGACCACCGTCCGGGATGAATTATGTGCACATAGATGGCGGGCCGCTGGCGAAGTTCTCTGATGGCACCCAGCTAGCGGTAGCCAGCATCGGCGGAGACGACAGCGATGTCGGATTAACTCAGTCGGTCAATACAGGTCTGGGGATCTATGGCACCGACGACAACGGCCTGTCCTGGAAGTACGTAGCCGAAGTAACGCGAGACACAACTGGGCGAGGGCGACCCACCTATGGCGCACTCGTCCTGCTGCCGAGTGGTCGATTGCAGTGCTATATGAACCAGATCGGGGGCATCCGCAACGGCATTCAGATGAACTACTCCGACGATGGAGGCTATAGTTGGAGCGAGCCACAGCCCCTTGTTGTCTGGGGACAGTCGCCCTGGGCATCGCTGACGCGGGACCATGCCTGGGCGGGGGCGAAGCGTAGCGGTCCCTGCTACCGCGCTCCGTGGCCGCTGCGACTACGGGATGGGCGGATTGTGGTGGTCTTCGACCGACGGCGCCCGCCGTTTGGGATGGGCCTGATCGTCAGCGAAGACGACGGCGCCATGTGGTCGGCCGAGGCGGTGATCCGTGCCGATGCCAGCGACTGGGACCTGGGCTATCCGGTGGCCACGGAACTGGATGATGGGCGGATCTTCACAGCCTACTACTACATGGAAGACGACAAGAACAATTTCGGAGGCACGCGCTACACCGCTGGCAGTTCTTTCCAAATCGAATAGCCGCCACAGAGAGCACGGAGTCAGAGGAGCCGGAGGGGAGGAATGGGACGTAGATCCCAGAAAGGAGAGCACAATGGGACTCACACCGAGCCAAGTCGAGCAGTACCACGAGCAGGGCTACCTCAAGCTGGACAGCGTGCTCGATCCGGAAGAGGACCTCGGCCCGGTGATCAGGGCCTACGAGGACGTGGTAGATGAACGGGCATACAAACTGTACGCTGAGGGGAAGCTCAGCTCACTTTACGAGGGCGAACACTTCGGGCGCCGGCTAGCCAAGATCGCTGCGGAGGCACCGGAGGCGACGAAAGACCTCGATATCTACAAGGTGCGCCACCCAAATATGTTCGCCTTTCTGTGCAATCCGAAGATTCACGACCTGATTGAGTCGTTGGTTGGCCCGGACATCCTGTGCCACCCCTGCCAGCACTTGCGAGCCACGGCACCGACCTCATTGCCAGAGATCACGCGGGTCACACCCTGGCACCAGGATGCGAGCGTGCTGTGGCCGGAGGCAGACGATCATCTGATCGTGACCACCTGGATCCCGCTCCGAGATGTTGCAATTGATGAGGGGTGCCTGGAGGTGATCCCTGGCAGTCACAAGTATGGTTTGGTCCGAGCGCTGGTGACCGGGGGCGCGCACAGCGTCGCCGAGAAGAAGCTGCCACCCGGGAAACCGCAGCCGCTGCCACTCAAGGCCGGGGGGATGATCCTCTTCCACAATTACACGCTCCACCATGCCCGCCCTAACACATCCGATAAGATACGGTGGAGCATGGATTTGCGCTGGCATGATGCGGCAAAGCCGACCGGCCGTCCTTATTTACCGGCATTCATCGTGCGCAGCAAGACGCGACCGGAGACGGAGCAGCATGACTACGAGCAGTGGAAGCGGCGCTGGGAGTATGCCCAGTCGGTGGCGAAGGGCGTACCGGCCAGCCGCTGGGCGGCTCTCGATAGAGGCCTCATTGATCCAACGGCCGACTACCTACCCCAACCAGACGAGGAGCCAGTGGGCGTACGATAGGTAGTTGTCGTTGTCAGTAGTCAGTTCTCACTATTCAGTATCCAACCCAGCGAAGGATTCTGCGTCAGAAACTTCCAATGAGCGATTGATGGCAACCCGGTATTCACATAACTCTAAATGTGCCGCTAGTTAGACTTTTCCCTCTCGCGCTTCCATTCCACATATTCCGGCAGCGAGGTGGCGTTCTCTTTCCACTCCTCAGGGAAGGAGGGTTTCATTCCCTCCCATTGACCTGGATCAGGAGGGTTAACCGCCTCTGTCCACTGCTTCAGGTAATTAACCCGCTCCTTCTCCTCACACATAGCAGAGGAGATCTCCTCGGGATTCCAACCATCTAATACCAAGTTCTCTAATTCCTTGCACAGGTTACGGTGCTTAGCGTCACCAGCCAAGTTGCGAAATTCGCCCGGATCTTCCTCCAGATTAAATAGCTCGGGGGCTTCGCCGTAATAGAAATTGTACTTCCACGGGCCTTTACGCACCATGCGCATGGGTTTTCCAATATATAGTTCTGAGAAAACCATCCCCTCACCCTGCTTTTCTCCCTGGATCAACCCGTGAAGGCTGGAGCCTGCCAACCCCGGAGGAGGCGGTGCGCCCGTCCAGTCGCACAAGGAGGGGAATAAGTCTACAAGGCTTATAAGGTGTTCCAATCTCTTACCTTCCGGAAACCTCCCAGGGAAGGAGACGATAAAGGGAACACGGCTCGCACCCTCGTAGAAGGTGTGTTTCCACCACATACCGTGTTCACCTGCCATTTCCCCGTGATCGGAGAAATAAAGGATCAAAGTGTTCTCTTTAAGCCTATACTTTTCCAAAGATTGGAGGAGTTGTCCGATCATCCTATCGGTGAAGGTGACCAGGCCGTAGTACGCCGTTCTGCTTCGTATCACATCTTCTTTTGGTATCAATTCAAAACCCGAGTTGTGGATTCGGTTTCTGTTGAAAGGGTGTAATGATTCAGGATGATCGCCGGGCAACAGTGCATCCCCAATCTTACCCTCATACAGTTGATAATCCTCTGGTGGACAGGTAAACCAATGATGCGGTGACATGTAAGCAACTGCAAGACAAAAAGGACGCCTATCGTGCTGTTTGGAGCGACTCTTTAGAAATTTAAGCGCTGCATCGTTAACCACCTTATCGAATTCTTGGTATTGGCTTCCCCCGGGCCCGGAGAAGTGGGTTATTCCGAGGCGTTGGACGATGCCATCTACCAGATAGGTTTTGTCCCCTACCTTGACCCATCTGTCGTAGGATCTGCCCCAGTACGACTCGTTGATGTCGCCCACTAGCCTGTCCTCGAAGCCGTGCAACTGGTCCGGCCCGTGCCAATGCGCCCTGCCGTCCAGAACCACCTCGTAGCCGGCAATTCCGAGCGCATGGGCGAAAGTCGGGATGTCGGAGGCCAAAGTGGACTTGTTGTCCCAACACCTTATATCGTAGGGATACCGTCCGGTAAAAAAAGACTGGCGCGACGGACCACAAACTGGATAGGAACAGTAGGCTCTCTCAAAAAGCACTCCATCCGAGGCCAACCTATCTAGATTCGGCGTTTTAACGATAGGGTCACCGTAGCAACCCGTGATAGAGGCGTTGTGCTGGTCGGAGATAATCATTAGAATATCTGGTTTTTTATCATCTTTTGACACAGCCATTGCGAGCAGATACCCCCTATTAAAATTGAGAAACTTTGTTTTGAGCGTGGTAGAGTAAATAGAATTATCCTCTCCATATGCGGTTCTAACCCTAGCCCGGGAATCCCGGGTACGGTCACCCATTCGTTCACCGGGCCCGGGGTATCTTTGAAAACGACGGCGGCGAGCTTCCAGCCCTGCCAGTGGAATTCGACATGGCTGCCATTAGCGACTCCGGCCTGGAGATGCATATTTATGATAAAACGTGTTGCTTTAGCACCTCCAACAAGCGGTGAACTTCATCCTCACTGTTGAATGCAGCTAGGGAAATACGCATGGCTTTTGGCTCTGGCTGAAACTTGACGATAACCTGCTCCTTCATTGACTTGGCGATCAAGTCCCGTAGTTTCGGCTCATCGTAGCCTTCAAAGGCCAAGGTCACAAGGCCCGTGCCGCGGCCCGGTTCAGTCGGTGAAACGATCCGCACCCCGGGCCAGTCTCCTACTTCCCTGAACAGGATACCCACCAACCGTGCGGCATGAGCCTCAATCCGGTCCAGCCCCAAACCGTTAACGATCTCCAGCGTCCGATTCATGCCGATGCGTATGGCTAAATCGCTCGTTCCCTGCTCCACTCTTGTTTCCGCCGTGATGGGTGGGTGTGGATCTTCAGGCTTAAGCCAGGGATGATAATCGGGGATAAAGTCAGGTCGGAAATCGAAAATTCGTTCAGAAGAAACATACATAAAACCCAGTCCCTTAGTTCCCAAAAGCCACTTATGACAGGATCCTATGAAGAAATCACAGTTCAAGGCTGATACGTCAATTGGGTATTGTCCGACGGACTGAGCGCCATCCACCATCACGGGCACACCACGGGTATGGGCAATAGAAGTTGCCTCAGCTATGGGTAGGCGACGTCCGTCCATGGTGGAGACTTGACTCAGACACACAAGACGGGTCCGATCTGTCAAAGTTTTAGAAAGGGCGGTCAGAAGCGCATCATCTCCATCTTCGGCAGGTATAATATTGACGTGGACGCCGTAGTGCTTCTCCAGGACCTGGCAAGCCCCCTGAGTACTTACGTGCTCCACCGAGGAGACAATAAACTCGTCACTAGGCTGCCAGCGAATACCGTGAAAAACTTTGTGCATCGCCTGGGATGTGTTTGGCGTCCAAGCTAATTCCTCAACTTTGATATTGAGGAAATGGGCCAATTTCCCCTTAGCTGAACTCAATTGCTCATTCAACACTTCACGCGCTTGGGGCACAGAAAGCCCGTTATGGTTGAGAAACAACAGTGTATCATAAAACCTCTTTGTTACCGAATCGGGAGTAGGGCCGTGACTTCCGGTTTGAAAATAGGCCACTTTTTCGGTTAGGGGCAGCTCTCTCCGCAACTGCTCAAAGGTCATTGTGTTTGGACTCACGTAGTTATCTCCCTCGAATGAAATCTTATACTCAGTCTGAATCAACCGGCTGCTAATACGAAGACGGTATTGGCTATCACTGATCCTTGGAAAGCGGTTATCCACCTGGTGGCCGGATGCACAGCAATCGGGTGGAAGATCGTTCCAGCAATTCAAAAATTGTCTGCTCTATCATTTTTCTTCCTCCGCCGCATCCGCTTCTTTGTGCGGTCTAACAGCTTGGGTAAATCATTCATGACACACTGGCGAACGACATCCGCCCGTGAACATTCCAACACCTCCGATGCTGCGTCTAAACGTCTGATGTCTGTGGGCTTGAACGGGACAGATATTTGATGCGTATATCGTGCCTTCATAAACGGTGGCTCTCCCTTTCATATAAGGTTTTGAGTCTCTCAATTTCCAATCCCTCAATGATAACACTTCTGCCTAAAAAAGTCAATGGAAAAGTATCATAATTTAACCGTTGACAACACCCTTTCCTGTCGTGTATAATACCACAAATCAGGATTTGCAAGGTTGTTTATTTTCATGTCTGCCGCGCTGGTCGCGGCTCAAACGTGTGTGAATTTACACGCCAAATCATACGACCTTCCCAGCAAAGATCGAGGTTGCTGCGATCGGAGGTGACAATTTGAGTACAATCCAGAATGACATCGAAAATCGCCTGTGGGCGATGGCAGATGAACTGAGAGCAAACTCACGGCTCAGGGCGTCTGAGTATTCAACGCCGGTGTTGGGGCTTATCTTCCTGCGATATGCCGATCAGCGGTTCACTCAGGCGGAGCAGGAAATCAGCGGAACGGTATCCAGTAGAAGGCGGAGCAGCGGCGCAGACAAGATAGAATATCAAGCGCGCGGTGTATTCTACCTTCCAGAGGAAGCACGATTTCAGCACCTGTTAAATCTGCCGGAGCATGAAAACATCGGTCAAGCTATCAACGATGCGATGAAGGCGGTTGAGGCAGAAAACAGACAACTTGATGGCGTCCTGCCCAAGACCTACAACCGACTCGAAAAGAATACCCTCATCGAACTCCTCCGCCTCATGGAACAGATTCAGATGAACATCGAAGGCGATGCGTTTGGGAAAGTCTACGAGTATTTCTTGGGTAACTTTGCCATGACCGAAGGGCAACGGGGCGGCGAGTTCTTCACACCGACCTCGCTCGTTAAGCTGATCGTCGAGATTCTCCAACCGTTTCAAGGACGGATTCTTGACCCCGCGTGCGGTTCCGGCGGTATGTTTGTCCAAAGCGCTGAGTTTATCCATAACCACCAGAAGAATGGGAACAGTCAGATCAGCATTTACGGAACTGAGCGGGTCGCGGAGACCATCAGGCTGTGCAAGATGAACCTCGCCGTGCATGGACTCGAAGGCGATATACGGCAAGCCAACAGCTACTATGAAGACCCCCATCGGTGCGTCGGGCGATTCGACTTTGTGATGGCAAATCCGCCCTTCAACGTCGACCGGGTAGATAGGGAACGCATCAAAGATGCCCCACGATTCCCGTTCGGTATGCCCCGCGTGGATAACGCCAACTATCTTTGGATTGAATTGTTCTACAGTTCCCTTTCCGAGTTGGGACGAGCAGGCTTTGTGATGGCGAACTCCGCCGCCGATGCCCGCGCCTCTGAATTGGAAATCCGCAGACAGATTATCGAATCCCGGGCAGTTGATGTGATGGTCAGCATCGGGTCAAACTTCTTTTACACCGTCACACTGCCCTGCACCCTCTGGTTCTTCGACAAGTCGAAACGTCAGAGCGAACGGGCGGATCAGGTACTCTTCATTGATGCCCGTCATATTTACCAGCAGGTCAGTCGGGCGCATCGGGAGTTTACACCGCAGCAGATTGAGTTCTTGTCAAACATTGCAAGACTGTATCGGGACGAAACCCCCGAAAACCAGCACGATAGCGCGGACTTCATGGCGACGAAATTCCCCGATGGAAAATACATTGATGTGCCCGGTCTCTGCAAAGTGGCAACAATTGCGGAAATCGAAGCGCAAGGGTGGAGTCTCAATCCGGGTCGGTATGTCGGGGTCGCGGATCGGGAGGCGGATGCGTTTGACTTTTCGGACCGTCTGGAAGGGCTCAACGAGGAGTTAGAAGTTCTGAACGCCGAGGCGCATCAGTTGGAGGAACAGATTTCCGAGAATGTGGTGAGAATTTTGGAGGAGGCGGTGTAAATTGTCTGAATCAGGATTATCAGGCTTCTTAGTCCCGATGCTTCATCGGGGACGGAAGGATTTTCAGGATGATAGATGATAAATTGACGTATCAAATTATCGGTTGCGCGATAGAGGTGCATAGGACACTTGGGAATGGCTTTCAGGAGGTGATTTATCAGAGGTGTCTTGCTCTTGAGTTGGAAAGGGTGGGACTCAGTTTTGGTCGGGAGGTGGAGCAGCCTATTTTTTATCGGGGCGTTGAAGTGGGAACTAGACGCGCCGATTTTATTGTAGCCAATCAAGTCGTTGTTGAATTAAAAGCCTTGACTGCCCTTGAGGACGTTCATATCGCACAAGCTAAAAACTATCTGGTGGCTTACGACTTTGAAATCGGTCTGTTGATCAATTTCGGGGCAAGCAGTTTGGAATACAAGCGCATATTCAACGATAAAAAGAATCCCGTAAATCCCGGTGCAAATAGGAAGTAGCACGGAGTCAATTGTCAGAATCAGGATTCTCAGGATGGAAGGATTTTCAGGATAGTGAATGTCAACGGATAGAGTTAATCCTGTAAATCCTAAAATCCAGTAAATCCAGATTCAGACAGAATGCGGAGTCAATTGTCAGAATCAGGATTCTCAGGATAACAAATGCCAACGGATAGAATCAATCCTGTAAATCCTAAAATCCAGTAAATCCAGATTCAGACAGAATGCGGCGATAATTTTGGAGGACACGGTGTGATTGACAGATTACCTTATGGGTGGGAGATTGTTCAGATTGGACAAGTCGCTGATTTCATAAATGGTTATTCCCAATTCAATAGTAAATCATATGTTGATAATGGAATTCCGATATTTCGCATTGGAGATCTTGGCGGGCAAGTTGATCTGTCAGGTGTAAAACGTGTTTCCAAGGACGTTGTGCCAAATCTTAATCAAAAACGCCTTTTTCGAGGAGACATACTGATAGCAAAAATTGGAAAAAGAGTGGGTGCGTCTTCGGTTTACAATTTCGATGAGCCAGCAATTCTAAGTTCACAAGTAGCAGGAGTCCGGGCCAAAAGAATTGAACAGAAATTTTTAGCCTGTTTTATTGAGTCGCCCTTCTTTTACGATGCAATCAAGCCTCATTTCTTTGGTTCGACAAGAGACAATATCAGCCCAAACCAAATTAGATTGACCTCAATTCCGTTTCCCCCTCTCCCCACCCAACGCAAAATTGCCGCAGTCCTCAGTCCCTACGACGACCTGATCGAGAACAACACCCGCCGCATCAAAATCCTTGAGGAGATGGCGGGTACAATCTACCGACAATGGTTTGTCGAATTCCGCTTTCCGGGACATGAGAAGGTGCCGATGGTAGAGTCGGAGTTGGGGTTGATACCGCAGGGGTGGGAGGTAGGAAAACTCGGAGATTTGGCTGAATCCGTCAGGCGAAATATCAAGCCAAGTGATATGAATCAGGAAACACCCTATTTCGGTCTAGAACATCTACCTCGAAAATCAATTGCCCTTTCAAATTGGGACTCTGTGGATTCAATTAACAGCACAAAGTTGGCATTCAAAAAAGGTGAGATTCTTTTCGGTAAGATTCGTCCCTATTTTCATAAAGTTGGTGTTGCCCCATTAGACGGCATTTGTTCATCAGACACAATCGTGATACGCCCCAAAAGAAACGAATGCTTTGCAATAACCCTTTCCTACGTTTCCAGTGAGCACTTTATTGAGTATGCAACGACAACCTCACAAGGTACGAAGATGCCAAGAGCCGATTGGAAAGTGCTAGTTAAATATCCGGTTGTAATCCCACCAGACCAAATCACCCAACGTTTCAGTGGTTTCCTTCGAGATGTAATTGACAAAATCCAGAATCTAATTTTTCGGAACAGAAACCTCCGCCAAACCCGCGATCTTCTTCTCCCCAAACTGATCTCCGGCAAGATTGACGTATCCGACCTCGATATTGACATCAATTTATGATACAAACATTTTGTTGTCTCGTATCGGTTGGAGAGGTATCTTCTATTATTAGGACTACAAACATGAATCGACAAGACCGAATACGAACTGGGAATTGGGACATATTTCGCGTCCTTACAGCGACTCAGGTTGGTTATCCAGATTCAGAAGAACATCTAACGCAAATTCTACGCTCATTCAATTACAGGGACATTTTGATAATCCTAGCAAGAATCAACCTTCTTCTCCAGCGCAGGGATCCCTCCGAGACAGAGGAGATTCTTCGGAAAAATTTCTGTGCGCCAGTTTTGCTGAATGCGATCAACCTTTCTAGAGAACTGAAGGGAAATATCATCTTCAATAGGGAGTCAACTCTTCACTTGTTGCACAAAAGTGCTAGCATTTCTGACCCACGTTCCAACCGCGTTCCGGATGCTACAGCCAATGCGATGTACGAGTTAGCGAAATGCTATCTAATCGCTAACGAGCTCATTGGCACGCACACCCCTGATTTCGGAAGGAATTTAACGGAGGAACAAAGGAAAGAATTATTGGCTGCATTGATTCCGGCTTCGGAGTACGCTATAAATCCGTCCCCTTGGCCTCACATTAAGAATACACTGGTTCGGTCTAAGGAATTCTTGGCACGTCTTCAGGATGCAGCCTTGACATTCGACCTAAGCGAAACTTTTTCTCAGGCGACTGGCTTGACCCTACAGGAGTACCAATATCTCATTTTTAGCATATTGAGTGTATCCTCGAACTTTTCGCCAGAGGAAATTTTGGAAGGAAAAGTGTTATTCGTTGATACAAAGCCATCTCCAGCCCTTACACTGTTGTACGATAAATTGCTCCAACATGCCTGCATTTCAATTGACGAACTCGCGGCTCAAGCGAAAGCAATACCTTCCTTGTCCAACGAATTCCGTTTATGGCGCAAGTATCCGCTTGTAAAAATAGACGAAAATCATATTATGTGCATTGACATCGGTTTCCTCTTGGAAAAACTTGAAACTGGGGTGTTTTGGATTATCCGTGACAAACTGGAAAAAGCGAAAACCGGCAAAGGTGAAGAAATTATTGGTTTACGGGGACAGGTTTTTGAGGATTATGCCGCGTCGATAATTAGGCGTGTAATCAATGCTCAAACGCCATCTAATATGGAGGGTTACATTATTGGACCAAAATACGATCGGAACAGGGGGGAGTGCACCGATATTGCAGTCTGTGGTGACGATGCCCTCATCCTATTAGAGTGCAAAGCCCCCCTCTTATCTGCCAAAACTAAGTTTAGCGGTGATTTTCGCAAATTTTATAATGAACTCAAGGATAAAATCATTGAGGGAAAAGACACAAAGAGAAGAAAAGGCATAAAGCAGTTGTGGAATGCGATTCAAACTTTGGGCCACACCAACAAAAAGAAAAGAGGTAAGGTTGAAGGAATAGATATTTCCAAAGTAAAAAAAATCTACCCTGTTCTGATTCTTTCTGATCGCGTCTTCTCTTTTCCGTTGATGAACAGGTTTTTGGATTCTGAATTCCAACGCTTTGTGAAGCACAGTAACCTGAAAAAACATTTGGAAATTATGCCCCTGACAGTGTTAACGATAGCAGATCTTGAATCCCTAGAACCGTATCTTAGTGATACACCGCTCCATGTTCACTTGTACCAATGGATGACACAGATCTTTTTAGATAACAAGTCTTACCCATTCAGCCAGTATTTACGTTTGTTGAGGAAGAGGGAAGTACGTCAAAACAGATACATGGAGCAGGAAATTAAGCGGATGCATGCTGACATGGAGGAGTGTTTTTCCTCATGGGGTATTGTTGATTGATAAATCTATAAACTGCAAACCGAAATAAACAAACGATGAGCGAAAATCCGATGATTGGAGGATGAGGCACAGCGAAAATATCCCTCGTCGGGCGTGGAACGACTCAGAAAAATAAAAGTTGATAGCTGGTGAATCATGCAGAACCGATACAGTGAATACGAACTCGTTGAACAACCCGCCATCGCCCTGCTTGCAGGAATGGGGTGGAAGACGCTGAATTGTTACAGCGAATTCGCTCAGGGGGGCGGCAGTCCGCTCGGCAGAGAGCACAAGGGCGAAGTTGTTCTGACAACCAAGTTACGAATTGCCCTTGAGAAACTCAACCCCGATGCGTCCAATGAAGCGATCAACGCAGCGATTGAGGAGCTGACCCGTTCCCGTGCGGTTATGAGCCTTGTCGAAGCCAATCGGGAGCTTTACGGTCTGCTGAAAGACGGTGTGAAGGTGACGGTCAGTGATCCGGACGGTGAGGGTGAAACCGTCGAAGTCCTTCGGGTAATTGACTGGGAGAACCCAGAGAGCAACGATTTCTTTCTAGCGTCACAGTTCTGGATTGCCGGCGAGATGTACACCAGAAGACCCGACCTAATCGGCTTTATCAACGGGCTACCGTTGGCGCTGATGGAGTTCAAACGGATTGACGAGAACCTCTACGCCGCCTACGACGACAATCTCAGGGACTACAAGGACGCCATTCCCCACCTGTTCTGGTACAACGCCCTGATTATCCTCTCCAACGGCTCAGAGAGCAGAGTCGGTAGCCTGACAGCCAGTTGGGAACACTTCACCGAATGGAAACGGATTGACGGTGAAGATGAACAGGGCGGGGTTTCATTGGAGACGATTTTAAGAGGCGTCTGTGACCATCGGCGGTTATTGGACATCATTGAGAGTTTTACCCTATTTATGGAAGGCCAAGGCGAGTTGACTAAACTTATCTCCAAAAATCATCAATACTTGGGGGTGAACAACGCCATCAAAGCCCTGCGGCAGATAGAATCCAATCGAGGGAAACTCGGTGTCTTCTGGCATACGCAAGGCTCAGGAAAGAGCATCTCGATGATTTTCTTCGCCCAGAAAGTGCTGAGAAAGATTCAGGGCAACTGGACGTTTGTTATCGTAACAGACCGCAAAGAGTTGGACAACCAAATCTATAAAAACTTCGCGGATTGCAGTGGCGTGGTTGCTCAGAAAGAGGTCCATGCGGAAAATGTCGAGCATCTCCGGCAACTCTTAGGCGAAGATCATCGCTACGTCTTCACCCTCATCCACAAGTTCCAGACAAGAGGCGGCGAAACACACCCTGTTCTTTCCGATCGGTCAGACATCATCGTTATCACTGATGAATCCCACCGCAGTCAATACGACACATTGGCGTTGAACATGCGGATAGCTCTCCCCAACGCTGCATTCATCGCCTTCACAGGCACGCCGTTAATCGCCGGAGAGGAAAAGACGCGGGAGGTTTTCGGGGATTATGTCTCGATTTACGATTTTAAACAGTCCATCTCAGACAGCGCGACCGTCCCGCTCTATTATGAGAACCGGGTCCCCCAACTGCAATTGACCAACGAAGACCTGAACGAAGGCCTCGCGCAGATTCTTGAGTCGGCTGAACTCGATGAAGCACAGGAAACCAAGATTGAGCGCGAGTTTGCCAGAGAGTATCAACTCATCACGCGAGATGACCGATTAGAAACCGTCGCGGAAGATATTGTCTCACACTTTATGGGACGTGGATACCGGGGCAAGGCGATGGTCATCTCAATCGACAAGGCAACGGCGGTCAAGATGTATGACAAGGTGCAGAAACAGTGGAAACGGTATCTCGACGGTCTGAGATCAGAGTTAGCCAATACTATTTCAATTGCGCAGAGAGAACAGCTTGCGGCAAAGATTCAGTACATGGAAGCGACCGATATGGCAGTGGTGGTATCCCAATCGCAAAACGAGATTGACGATCTGAAAAAGAAAGGCGTGAACATCAAACCGCACCGGGAGCGCATGGTCACTGAGGATTTGGACACCAAATTCAAAGACCCGGATGATCTGTTCCGAATCGTTTTCGTCTGTGCGATGTGGAGCACCGGGTTCGATGTGCCGTCTTGTTCGACGATTTATCTGGACAAGCCACAACGCAATCATACCTTGATGCAGACCATCGCCAGAGCCAACCGAGTTTTCAGAGATAAAGTCAACGGTTTGATTGTCGATTACATCGGTGTCTTCCGCGACCTTGAGAGGGCGTTGGCGATTTATGCGACAGGCGCTGATGAGGAAGGCAGAAGCCCGATTCGGGATAAATCGGAGCTTGTCGAGCGGCTCAGACAGGCAATTGCCGAAGTCAAAGAATTCTGCGCGAATCTCGGCGTGGATCTTGCCAAGATTGAGGAAACGAAAACGGAACCCTTTGAACAGGTCAAGCTGATTGACGATGCAATGAACAGCATATTGATCGGCGATGAGACCAAACGGGACTACCTGCAACACGCAAGTAGTGTCTTCAAGCTATACAAGGCGATTCTACCCGATTCCGCGGCGAATGACTTCAGTGGAATCTGCACACTCATCAATATCATCGCGCGGAAAATCAGAAACTTGACCACATCAGCGGACACCTCCAATGTGATGACCGCGATCGAAGACCTACTTGACCAGTCAATCACGCCCGCGGATTACATAATAGAGGCAGCCAAGGATTATGAAACGAATCAGACTCTTGATTTAAGTCAGATTGACTTCGACCAACTCCGGGAAAAGTTCAAAACCCAACACAAACAGATTGAGGTCGAAAAACTCAGAGGGGCAATAAACAGGAAGCTATCCCAGATGATTCGCATCAACAAAACCCGAATGGATTATCAGGAGAAATTCGAGCAGATGATTGCGGCTTATAATGAAGCTGCGATTAACACTGATGTGTTGTCCGAGCAACTGATTGCATTGGCTAGCGAACTTAACGAAGAGGAGCAACGCGCCATCGCCGAACAGCTCTCCGAAGAAGAATTGACCGTGTTTGACCTGCTGATCCGACCAGAGTTCGACTTGACCAAATTGGAACGAAACGAAGTGAAAGGCGTTGCTCAAAAGTTGCTTGAGACGCTCAAACGGGAGAAGTTCGTCCTAGATTGGCGCAAACGTGAACAATCACGCGCTGAAGTCAAGGTCGCTGTTAAAGATATTCTTGACGAACTACCGAAATGTTACACGAAGGATTTGTATAATCAGAAATGTGAAGTGGTGTATCAGCACGTCTATGATTCTTACTATGGGGTTGGCAATAGTATTTATATGGTTGAGGCATAATCGCTGAAATGATTTTGAAGTAGAGGGGGCAACGATAGAATAGTGATTCCATCGTTGCCCCCTCTAAACGGCCCACCATCCGACTGTATGATTTAACGCCAAATGAGGTGATCGATGAATTGCGCCTCAGCAAAGAGGTGGATTTTAACGTCAGACATTTCGGATTACGTTGTGCTTTGCATTCGATGGCCCGAGTGGAAAATTTAGGGACATTTAATTCTCGGAAATTGACCCTATGGAAAATTCGTTTTCCCTTGACGCCCCCAGGAGAGTTGAGTATAATGAAGATCAGTCATGCCAGAAAAGAAATTGACCCCAGACCAACAAGCCGCTTTACGCCACATACCTGCCATCGAACAGTTGCTTGCTCACGAATCGTTCTTCAGCATGCAGAGGCAATACTCACGAGATCTGATCACAGAGGTCTTGCGTTCAGTTACTGCGGAGGTTCGGACGCAAATCCTTAACTGCGAGGAGGTTGTGCACGCCCCAGATGAGGTGGAGTATGCAGCCCTTGTCCGTGCGAAGCTCGAAGCCCTAACAGCTTCTGCACTCCAGCCGATTGTCAACGTCACCGGAACAATCACACACACAAATTTGGGCAGATCGCTCCTCAGTCCGTCAGCATGCGAAAGCCTCGTTCAAGCCGCCGCCAACTATGTCAATCTGGAATATGATCTGGATACAGGCGCTCGGGGGCGCCGGGATGGGATCACTGAACCCCTGTTGCAGCGACTGACAGGATGCGAAGCTTCAACAGTAGTGAACAACAACGCGGCTGCTGTGCTACTTGCGTTAAACACACTGGCGCGTAGCAAAGAGGTGATTGTTTCTCGAGGCGAACTCATTGAGATTGGAGGTGCGTTTCGCATCCCCAATGTGATGGAAGCGAGTGGAGCCATCTTGCGGGAGGTGGGAACAACGAACCGAACCCATCTCAAGGACTACGAGGCCGCTATCAACGAAAATACAGCCTTGCTGCTCAAGGTGCATCCGAGCAACTACAAGGTCGTTGGATTCGCGTCAACCCCCGAAATAGAGGAGATCACCGAGCTCGGGCGTCAGTGCGGCATCCCAACGATGGAAGATCTCGGGAGTGGCTCGCTGATTGATCTGGGGCGTTACGGTTTGCCCCATGAGCCTGTTGTTCGTGAACGCGTCGCGGCAGACGTCGATATCGTCACGTTCAGCGGCGACAAACTGCTCGGCGGTCCACAGGCAGGAATCATCGTCGGCAAGTCAGACCTAATCCAAAGAATTCGCAAAAACCCACTGATGCGAGCGCTGCGCGTCGGAAAACTCACAATCGCCGCACTCGAAGCGACTTTGCGGCTCTACCTCAACGAAAAGGGGTTGACCGAAAAACTCCCGATGCTCCATCGCTACACCCGATCTATCGACGAACTCCGCCGGATCGCTGAGAAACTCGCCGGTCGCCTTCGACAGATCTTCGACGACGCCATCCAGGTGACGATTGAAGAGAGCGCCGCGCAAATCGGCAGCGGTTCACTGCCCGTGGATACATTGCCGAGCTTCGCTGTCGCCCTTGAATCGACGCAGATTTCCGCCGAAGCCCTCGCGGCACATTTCCGCGCCCAGCCGATTCCGATCATCGGACGGACGCAGGACGAGCGATTTTGGCTTGATGTGCGGACGGTGTTTGAGCAAGAGTTGGCGTGGATTGTTGAGGCGGCGAAGGGCGTGAAGTGTAATTGTCTGATTTTTCTTACGTAACCGTTACCTAATCGTTCTTTGCCCCGGCATCGATCCATTTTTTGATGAGATTTATCTCCTTCGGTTTGAGGAGGGGATTGTCGAGCGGCATTCGCGGGGGCTTCTGACCGGTGATCCGTTGGAACAGCAAACTGCCCGCCGCATCCCTTTGAACAATCGGCGGTCCACTGACGCCGCCTTGCATCATCACGTCGTAATCAATCAGCTCACGCTGCACGCTTCACACATCACGCCACTGCTCCAGCGGATGCCGGCGATCAGCGAGTGGCAGTTCAACGCGGCGGCCGCCTTCGCGGTGGGATTGGTAAATCGCCATCATCATCTCAAACGCCCAACGTCCCTCATCGCCGCTGCTTGGTGGTTCCGTGTCCGTTTCAATGGCGTGAATCATCCGTCGATACATCGTGACGATTGCCTCCTCGACACCGACATCTGACAAATCCACGTGCTGCCAGTCTGAGAACTGCGCCGGCGCGCCTTCCATCGGACGCGGCAGATGCCACAGGTTGTCTGTCATGCTTCCCGACGCACGCATCGCCAACTGTCCTTCCGTTCCTAGAACGTCCACGCCGTAATTTTCGCTCATCGTCTTGGCGTAGTTAATAAAGTGTGTTTCACCCCAGATACCGCCCTGGAAACCGTAGTGAGCAATTGCCCGCGTCCCCATCACCAGCCCGGAATCCCGATCTCGCGGAGACATCTCCTTCGCCTCCATAATGTCCGCTGGGCCGGCGGGGCGATTCCCGTTGTAGACTGTGCCCGAACACCACTGCGGAATCCCACCGAAGCAGAGCATCATGTCCGCGGTATGGGTGCCCATCTCCATGAACTCATTTCCGCTTTTGCGTCCGGCTTTGTTTCTACCTCGCACCAAGACAACGTCGCCAATGATGCCCTCCTTCACCATCGCCTGCGCCTTGCGGATGCCGGGATTGACGTGGTTCTGTTGGTTGATGGCGAACTTCGCGCCGGACCTTCCCGCAACAGCGACCATATCATCGGCTTCGACGAGGTCAATGGCAATCGGTTTCTCGCACAAAACGGAGATTCCCCGCCGTAACGCCGCAACGGTCGGCGCATGGTGCCCGCGCGTCTGCGTGGCGACGGTGACGAGATCTAAATTTGCTTCTTCGTACATCTGCTCAAAATCGGTGTAACGCGCTTCGACGCCATACTCGTCCCCCGATCGATTGACGGCTTCGGGAAAAATATCACAGAGCGCGGCAAGTTCAAATTCGGGTAAGCGGTTGAGGACGCGAAGGTGACTGCGTCCCATCCCGCCACACCCAACGAGCCCCGCACGATAGGTTTTGGACATGATTGAGTCTCCATATCTTGATTTCAGATTGAAATTTCGTAGGCTTCTGAGAGGGGTACTGCGTATTGCGTATTGCGTGAAACGTAAAGCGTGATGCGTCGCCTGTGATGAGAATGAAAAAAGCTGTTTTCCCATGTTGCATGGAGGGAAACAGCTTCTTGACAACTTCGGTTGGTTTAATCCGCAGCGGAGGAGTATACCTCTGAACCCGCCTGCTTGAATTCATCGCTTTTTTCTGCCATCCCTAATTGGATCGCTTCCTGCTCAGTGACGCCCTTTTCTCTGGCGTATTGCCGGACATCTTCCGTAATCTTCATAGAGCAGAAATGCGGACCGCACATCGAACAGAAGTGGGCTTTTTTCGCGCCCTCTTGCGGCAGGGTTTCGTCGTGAAATTCACGAGCGCTTTCCGGATCGAGACTCAAATTGAACTGATCTTCCCACCGGAACTCAAAACGCGCCTTCGAGAGGACGTTATCGCGTTCCTGCGCACCCGGATGCCCCTTGGCGAGATCGGCAGCGTGCGCGGCAATCTTGTAAGTGATGACGCCATCTTTGACATCCTTTTTATTCGGTAGACCAAGATGCTCTTTCGGAGTAACGTAACAGAGCATTGCGCACCCAAACCAACCAATCATCGCTGCGCCAATCGCGCTTGTGATGTGGTCATAGCCGGGAGCTATATCGGTTGTCAACGGACCGAGGGTGTAGAATGGCGCGTCATAACAGTGTTTAAGCTCCAGATCCATATTCTCTTTGATCAGTTGCATCGGTACGTGACCGGGACCTTCGATCATGACCTGACAGTCTTGTTCCCAGGCGATCTTTGTAAGCTCACCCAATGTCTCCAATTCGGCAATTTGAGCGGCATCGTTTGCGTCTGCGATGGCGCCGGGACGTAAACCGTCGCCGAGCGAGAAGGAGACGTCGTAAGTCTTCATGAGATCGCAGATTTCGCGGAAGTGGGTGTAGAGGAAGCTTTCCTGGTGATGCGAGAGGCACCATTTCGCCATGATGCTGCCGCCACGCGATACAATCCCGCAGGAACGATTCGCCGTGAGCGGAATATATGGCAGGCGGACACCAGCATGAATTGTAAAATAATCAACGCCCTGCTCGGCTTGTTCAATCAGGGTATCCCGATAAATCTCCCACGTCAGTTCCTCCGCCTTGCCCCCAACTTTTTCAAGGGCTTGATAAATCGGGACGCTGCCAATCGGGACGGCAGAATTGCGCAGGATCCATTCACGGGTCTCATGGATATTTTTCCCTGTTGATAGATCCATGACGGTATCGGCGCCCCATTTCGTCGCCCATCGCATCTTTTCCACCTCTTCTTCAATGGACGAGGCGACTGCTGAGTTGCCGATATTCGCGTTGATCTTCACAAGAAAGTTTCGACCAATAATCATCGGTTCGCTTTCAGGGTGGTTGATATTCGCCGGGATGATTGCACGTCCGCGCGCGACCTCATCACGAACAAATTCAGGCGTAATGTACTCAAGAATAAAGGCGCCGAAGGATTCACCGGGGTGTTGGTGGTTCAAAAGATTCCGTGGTCCTGAATCGCTGTAGAGCGCTTCATACGCCTTTTCCCGACCTGAATTCTCACGGATGGCGATAAACTCCATCTCTGGTGTAACAATACCCTGTCTCGCATAATGCATTTGGGTAACACAGCCACCGCTTTTTGCGCGAAGTGGTTTCCGTTTTAGACCCGGAAAGTGTTCCAAACGCCCCTTCTGCTTTTCGCGTCGGCTAGCATACTGTGCGTGTCCTTTGGTCAGGTAGCCATTGTCTTCAGGTCGAACTTCGCGCCCCTCATATTCTTCAACATCTCCGCGAGCCAGAATCCAATCCCCTCGCAAAGGAGATAATCCCTGCTCGCTATCACACGATTGCGAATCATCTCCCCACGGGCCGCTTGTGTCATAGACACGTAGCGATTCATTGACTTCCGTTTCCCCGTTAAATGACTGCGTGGGTTGGAGCGAGATTTCGCGAAAAGGCACACGCACGTTTTCATGCAGTTTGCCAGAAACATAGACTCTTTCACTGTTCGGAAAAAATTCACTTGATTTTTCAGTGGCCATTGTCTCAACCTCCTCGTGGTCTAAAAAACATCGATTAAAAAAAGCCGTCTTCCTGCATAAGGAAAACGGCTCTACAATACAAGTCACTTTGTGAAACTCATATTTCCCTACGCTGGTATTACCCAGATCAGGTCCAAAGGGTATATTCTCAGCACTCCGGGCTTAAATCGGAGCACACCCCAACGAACGATATCAATAGCGAATTTTCAGTTTAATTTATTTAGGTGTGGGTGGGCGCGTCCTTCTCCCGATAATGGTTTCCCCACCGCTTACCCCCCTGTCAAGGCTTACCATTATCCATAAGTCTGCAAACCCTTGTGGTATAGGGATTCTGCCCGCCGATGAATCAGCGGGCTACACGGCTGCGTCCGATGAAGAAACCGATAAACGAAGTTTATTAGTTTCTCCTGAATCGAATTTAGAAAATCGCTCGAAAGCCCGATTCACCGGGATCCTTTTGCTGTAGTTCGGCGACTTCATCGCCGAGCGAAAAGATGTGGGTAATAGATAGCCGCAAGCGGAGGGAAAATCCGTATACAATTTTGATTTACGGTAGAAATACCGCTCATGTTAGACATTTGAAATCATAGCATAAGTAACCCCGAAATGCAAGAAAATTATACCAGGCCTCGCCCCTCATTTTCTTCCTTTCACGTTTCACGCCTCAAGTTTCCATTCATCACCGAGGATAACCTCCAACTGATCATGTGGCTTGAAGTAATCGGTCGGGTGATAGTTCTCGCCCATGTATCCGAATAAGCGTCGCCGGCGAGGCGTCATCCGCTCCAGCACATGCGACGGAAGGGTTTCGTAGTCGTAGGGACGGCTCCACATCTGACCGTAGCGGAAGGTGACGCTTTTCCGAATCCAATCGGTTTTATTCGATCCGACCGAGTGCCATTGCGCCCACGGGAAGATGACCGCATCGCCCGCTTCCGCAAGTACTTGGATTGCTCCTTCTGGAACAAATCCCGGTTCCGGGTGTTCAGGAAAAGGCTTTCGGTGACTGCCCGGCACCAGCATGAAATTTGCGCTGTCCGGCTGCGATAGATCGGTCAGGAAAAACTGAACCTTGAATTGCAGGGGGAGGCTTTGTGGGTGAGGGTGAATCTGTTGCAGCGATGGACCTGCGTCCGTGTGGAAACCAATCAAGGCTGCGTCGCTTGGGTAGCGGACATAGATCTGCGTTCCCATAATTTGAAGATAGGGTCCCATCAATGCGAGAATCGTCCCGAATATATTGGGGTGGTCTGTTAAGATGTCTAGTGCATCCGTTCGTTCGATTGCCCGAATGATGGTGAAAGCACAAGGCGCGTCTACCCCCAATTCCTCCTGGACATAATCTTCAATAACTGGATCGACAGCGTTCAGGAGCATACGGATTTCTTCTGGTGAAAGCACCTGTTTCAGGACGAGATAGCCTTCCTCATCCCAGTGTTTGCGTTGTTCCTCTGTCAAGTACTGGTTTACCATCGTGATTCCTCCCATTGTTGGTTGTAAGTGTACATTGAACGCTGTGTCGGCGCCTGAAATTATACACGACTTGGAAGGTTATTTACTCTGATGCAATAACCTGGGGTTGCATGTTAATATCCCCATAGCCGCTGTAAATACGCCTTTGCCTGATATATGCCTGTTTCTGGGGACATCACCCCGGACATCACCGCAACCCCATACGCCCCCACGTCGATACACTCTGAAACCCGTTCAGGTGTTATCCCACCCAACGCAAAAACGGGAATGTTGACCGCTTCTGTGACCTTCCGAAGATTGTCCAAACCGACAACGGGACCATATCCGGGCTTACTCGCTGTGGGGTAGATTGGGCTATAGGTGAGGAAATCCGCGCCTTCCATTTTCCGCGTCTTCGCTTCGTCGAGCGTGTGGACCGAACAGCCGATGATGCAGCGACCATTTGTCTGTTGGATCACTTCTCGTACAGATGCTGAATCCCCCGGCAGATGGATGCCATCTGTCCCAAGCTCTATAGCCACTTTGATTCGTGAATTAATGAACAGTTGCGCAGAATAGGCGTGGCAGAACTTGCGGATGGGGCCAGCCAGTTTGATAAATTCAGCATCACTCAAGTCTTTTTCCCTGAGCTGGATCGCCGACGCACCCACGTCCAGAAGGTCATGGATAACGTCGTATAACGAGCGGGGCGCACACAGCTTCCGGTCGGTGATAACGTAGAGCCGGAAATCAATTGGGCTGCGAACAGGTGTCATTTCGCTATCTCATCAATCCGTCGCAACTCATCATCGGACAATTCGCCATCAGCGGCGGCGGCATTCGCGTCGATCTGTGCCAAGTTTTTCGCGCCGGGGATTGGACAGGTCACGGCTGGATGGGCGAGGACAAAATTGCAGCGCGGCTTGCGCCAGCGGTCCGCAGATAAGTGTCCCGATGTTGTTTTCCAGACAGTATGGCAATAACACCGCCTCTGCATCCCGTCGGAGGATGCTGTAATTGAGTTGGCAGATTGCACAGTTGCCATCGCGATTAAATTTCTGAAGGACTTCGGGGGAGTCTGTTGAAGTGCGATACGCACGAACTTTGCCTGCTTCAACTAAACGCTCAAACACTTCGAGGAAAATATCGGGTTCCCTGTTAGCATCTCTGCTTTACTATGTTTCGGTTCAGTAAATTTGTCATTAAGTGCCTTTAGCTGTTCAGACATCATTACCATTAGGCGTTCAACGATTTGCTCATCCCGTGAATAAGGAGGTTCTTCAATAAACTTTAGAAGATCGGTGGTTTCTTCTCTACCCCTTAGCAGACTATGACCGTTTCCACAGAGTGTCAAGCCGTTATCAAGTTCGGCGGCAAATTCAGGATATTTCACTAACGGTTTGATGTGGTGAACTTCGAGGTTAGTATCAAATCCACATCGGCGACAGGCATTTCCATCGCGTTTTCTGACATCTTGTTTCCACTGATATTCTGATGATGTGCGGTCATCTTGCATTGGGATTTTCCTCTTAACATAACCTGAGTTGCTAGTATCATAGAGAAACCGAGTTTTTCACTTTCAGATTGTCTGATTTAGGGAAAATCAGTTGTATTTTTCCCTAAATCGTGTTCCTAATCTATAAAAAACTCGGTTTCTGACGCTTGCTTTATCAACTAGCAACTTGCGTTAACATAACGCAAGCCGCCCCCTATCGCCCCGCCCCGATGCTGCGATCGGGATTCAAGGCAACTGGGGCTTTAGGGGGTTTGGGGGGGTTGGGTTGTTATTATTCTATACACATACCGCTCCGCCCCGATAAGATCGGGATTCAAAGCTACTGGAGCGAAAGGTTGAGCCATTGACGAACGGAGAGACTCCGCCCCTACAGGAAAACCGATGGGTTTTCAGAAGAGGTGCCCGTTGCATAGACTTTTGAATTGCCTTCGTTCAATAGCGAGGGCTCAATGCCGCTTGGCGAGTTTGTTCTGAGCTGCGGGATAGCCTTGTTCAGCAGCTTTTTGAAACCATTTGACTGCTTCCGCATCGTCTTGAGGGACGCCTCTGCCATATTCATACATCTCGCCAAGTTTGTACTGGGCTTTAGCATAGCCTCGTTGATGATTAGCATAACCTTGTTGGGCGGCTTTACGATACCATTTAACCGCTTCTGCATCGTCTTGAGGAACACCTCTGCCATGCTGATACATCCAGCCAAGGTTATCTTGGGCTATGGCATAACCTTGTTGGGCAGCTTTTCGATACCACCTAATCGCCTCTCCGTCATCTTGAGGGACACCCCTACCATTTTGATACATCCAACCGAGGTCATTCTGGGCTGCGGGATAGCCACCCTCAGCGGCTTTACGATACCACTTGACCGCTTCCGTATCGTTTTGAGGGACATCTTCGCCAACTGCATACCACCTGCCAAGGTTATACTGGGTTGTGGTATTGCCTTGTTGAGCGGTTTTACGAAACCACTTGATTGTTTCTTGATAGTCCTTATTAACATCCCAGTTGTCTGCATACATCTCACCAAGGTTAAGCTCAGCTGATTCACTGCCCTGTTGGACAGCTTTGCAAAACCATTTGACCGCCTCCTTATAGTCCTTATCAACGCCACCTCGACCATATCGGTACATCTCGCCAAGGAAGGTTTGTGCATCAGCATCATCTTGTTGGGCAGCTTTGCGAAACCATTTGCCTGCCTCCTCATAATCTCGCTCAACGCCATACTCCTCACCCATGCCCATGTGCGATTCATATATCAAGCCAAGGTCAGTCTGAGCTTCAGCATTACCTTGCTCGGCGCGCATTCGCAATTGTCGGAGTTCTTCTGCTTTTTCTTCTCGCCTTTGTTTGTCTATCTCAATCCAACCCTCATATTCCCTAAGCATCTGTAAAGCTTCCTCGCTTGAACTACTTTTAAGAAATTCGACTGCCATCTGCTTGGCAAGACCTTCATCAACCTCACTGTCTTCATTTAGGAGATGTTCAATCAGGGGCAAAAATTGATTAAGAGAATTGGGATAAATTTGGAATTGGGCAAACAACTGATGAACTGCGTTGTTCCTTGTAGATCGATCCCCTGATGTTAACGGAAATTCCAGATAGTCGCAAAATTTATCATTAAGCCGCTTTAACTGATTGGCGGTTCCCATATCAGGTTTTCTTGTAACCGCTTCTATAATAATCTGAAGATTGGTGCTTTCTTCTTTCCCTTTCAAACGTGTGTGGCAGTTGCCACAAAGCGTGATGCCGTTGTCAATTTCAGTGGCTAAGTCAGGATATTTTTCTAACGGCTTAATGTGGTGCACATGGGAATTACCATGCTCCTCACATACACGACAGGCGTCTCCATCGCGCTGTCTGACTTCTCGTCTCCACCGTTGGTATTCTGGTGATTTGCGGATATCTTGCATAAGGATTTCCCATTTCATAGAGAACAACGCTAGTTATCCTAAACTTGCCTTTGGTTGGATAATTTTCAAGTCTGTTTACGTAAATCAACGATCTGCAGTAGATGACTTGCCAAAATTATCATTTCAGATGCTTCTTCTGCAGTCACCTTTACATCTCGGTGACTGAAGGGATTCTTATAAGAACCAATTGCCCCAGCAAATAAGGCTAATCGAGCTTCTTTTTCTGCTTCAGGTTGATTAGGATCGGTTAAATTACCTGTCTTAGCATGAAATGCTTTACGCATCAGGGTAGTTCCATAATCTGTCTCTGCATATTCCCCGGCTTCGCGGACAGCGATCTCGACCTCTATGAATGCGTGAAGAACAGCGATACGATAGTCGCCTAGCAGGAATTTAGACCACACTTGTTCAGCGATTATGGAGTGAAGTTGATCTTTAGGTAAAAGTTTCGCCTTGCGATAAGCTTCTAGGTCCTTGTCTGTTTTGATTGTTTTTCCTCGTCTCGTAACGAAGTACACAGTTATGTCACCGGTGGACGTTTCGCCTGATAAGTTAGTTGGTCTTGGGGCAACTAGTCCTTCATTTTCCAACCATTGCCAAGCCTCCATAAGTGCAAAGAGAATCTTATTGTCGTGTTCAGGAGGGTATTTTTGACGCATCTCTCTTTGCATAGTCTCAAATGCTCTTAACATGGGATCGTGTGATATGACATTGCTTGGAATTATGCGCTGATCGTCCTCTAAAGATATTAAGAGCGGTCCGGCAAGTTCCTCTGGCTCAACAGCTAATAAAGATTCTGCGTCTGGAAATGTCTCAAATAGCTTTGGGAATATTTGTTGCATAGTGTGTTATCTTCTTTCATTGTCCTTACTGTGTCAGATCTGTCAGCAGGATTTGGTAAATTATGTTTTACCAATCATACCTTCCCAAGGGCTTGACGCCGTCGCATAAAATCGTGGCTTCTGTTTTCAAAAGAAGATGTGCCCGTTACATAGACCTCTGGATTGCATCTGATAATAGCGAGTCCGTCAATGCCGCTTGGCAAGCTGGTTCTGGGCTGAGACATCGCCTTGTTCGGCAGCTCTGCGAAACCACTTGACAGCTTCCGCGTCGTTTTGAGGAACACCCCTGCCATATTGATACATCCAGCCGAGGTTATTTTGGGCTGCGGAATAGCTGCTCTCAGCAGCTTTGCGAAATCATTTGACAGCCTCAGCATCGTCTTGAGGGACACCCGCGCCAACTACATACCTCCTGCCGAGGCTGAACTGGGCGTCGGCATCGCTTGGCTCGGTAAGCGTTTTCAATTCCTTTAGTGTCTCTGTTTCCCGTTTTCGCTCTTCGGTTTCAATTCGTTGATATGCTGATGATGTGCGGCCATCTAACATGAGAACTTCCCTCAAAATCTACCCTATTACGCTTTGTCAATCATACCTTCCAAAGGGCTCGATGCTGTCGCGTAGAGTTTTCTCGGAATCCGCCCTGCCAGAAATGCCTCCCTGCCCGCTTCGACCGCCTTTCGCATGGCGGTTGCCATCAGTACCGGCTGACGCGCTTTGGCAACCGCGGTGCTGAGTAGGACGCCGTCACAGCCGAGTTCCATCGCAATCGCTGCGTCGGAGGCGGTCCCGACCCCCGCATCGACGATCACGGGGACACTGACGGTATCGCGGATAATCTGGATGTTGTACGGGTTGCGGATGCCCATGCCTGAACCAATCGGCGCCCCCAACGGCATCACCGTTGCGCACCCGATGTCTTCCAACTTCTTACAGGTAATCGGATCGTCATTGCAGTAGGGCATCACGGTGAACCCATCTTTGACCAGCGTCGCGGCTGCGGGTAGCAACTGCTCAACGTCGGGAAACAGGGTCTGGTCGTCGCCGATGACCTCTAACTTGACGAGTAAGGTTTCGAGTGCTTCACGCGCGAGTTGTGCTGTCAGCACGGCATCCTTTGCCGTGAAACAACCTGCGGTGTTCGGTAAGATTGTGTATCCCTTCTCACGAAGGAGGTTGAACAGATTTTCCCCTGAAGCCTCGCTGAGTTTCACCCGGCGCATGGCGACGGTAGCGATTTCCGCACCGGTCGCTTCAAGCGACCGGATCATCAGGTCGAAATTGGGGTAACCGGCTGTACCGATTAGCAGTCGTGATTGATAAACGTTATCACCAATTTTGAGTCCTTCCATTTTTTCCTCTTTCTCATTCTGTCGTCAATGTAGCAACTCTCTTTGAATCCACTGACAAGCAATCCAACGACTATATTGAGCGGATTGCTCAACTGGAGCAACTCGTTGGCAGATTGACCATGGTGTTAGACATCCCCCAAAAAGCCTCCACTTGGCTGACTTGAATCGGTCTCAAAAGCAACAGATGGTTGAGGCTTTGCACACGGATTACTCAGTTCGACGCATTTGTGATACACTCGGCTTCAATCGGAGCAGTCTCTATTATCAACAAAAGCATGACCCCTTTGAACAAGTGCTACGGGGTGAAACTGAGAAACTATCTACCCCGAGATATGGCTATAGACGTATCACCCAGCTCAGCTGCTGTTGCGTATGGGATACACGGTCGGTTACCGACGCGTCGCCCGACTGATGAAAGCAGACAATCTGTCGGTTGCTGTAAAACGTGCCTGTCAAACCACCCAATCGTTTGACTGTGTTGGTCAATCAGTCAATCGGGTTGAGAATCTTGACATCTGTCGAAGCAATCAGGTTTGGGTCGGTGATATGACCTATGTCCGACTCAAGTTGCTTTGAATCCCGATCTTATCGGGGGGGCAATTCATCTATGTTTCGGTGTTAATCGATGTATTGACTCGAATGGGAAGAGGCTGGCAACTGAGTCGGCAGTTGACACAACCTCTCACATTGAGACCGTTGCAACAGGCATTAAGCCAAAGCGTTCCAGAGATTCACCCTAGCGACCAGGGAGTTCAGTATCTTTCGACAGCTTATATTTCCACTCTCATCGGTCATGGGATTGACATCTCCTTAGCCCATCGGGGGTGTCCGTGGGAGAACGGCTACGCCGAAAGACTGATAAGAACCCTCAAGGAGGAAGAGGTGTATCTCAATGGCTACGATGATATAATGGATGCCAGAGCGCGAATCGGGCATTTTATTGTACAAGTTTATAACCAGAAAAGACCTCACTCGGTGTTAGGGTATTTGACGCCGGTTGAATTTGAGCAACAACACTTGGTTTAACTTTGATGATTTCTGGTCTAAATTACCGTTGGCACTTCATAATCCAAGTCCTTTCAGAACTTCGGGTTGGTAGCGGTTGATGATATATAAATGTTCATCGGCAGGTGCAATCAATTGTATTAGCTGCTGTGTTTCTAATAAAGCACGAAATATTTTTGCTTCAGATTCTTTAGAGACTTTAATTAGTGGCATAGTCTTTCCTCCCGTTGTCATACTTTCGTTTTTCAATCATACAAAATCCAGGCGTTGGTGTCAAGGCTAATTTTGTTCTGCCTGCCTTTTAATCTTTCCCTCCCATTATGTTTTACTTTCCGTTTGAAGTCTGACGTGGTAAAATAATGCTATCAAGTGGGATGTCAGCAGCCGTAGCTTGTCACCGCTGTACGTATTGAGGCACTGTTATGATTAACACAGAGATGCTGTCAGAAATCTTTTCTGGAACCGATGAGGTCGTGGCAACCTACTTCTTCGGCTTACAGGTCAAAGGCAGGACCGACATTATTATCGAGTGGATCCAGCGGAAATCTATCAAATCTTGACAGAAAATCTGTCAGACATCCAGAAGTGGCAAGACAGATTGTTAGAGATTATCGAACCAGGAACAAATGATTGAAGGTAAGGTTTCAGAGCATCTTAGAGAGGAGAAGTTGCATGCCCGACGTTATTGTTGGACATATTGAAGCCCCGGAAAGCCTTGAACCGGTGTTCACCGAATTCGATCGACATCACCCCGGCTTGAAGATGGGGTGCGGTCATTTCGACGGCGATGCAGGTGAGCTTGTCGCAGAGTACGATGGCGTGCGATATATCTGGATCGATCAAGGCGTCGGAGATGTCTTTCTGGACGCGGGCTATCGCACGCAGGAAGGAGATGGAGAGAAGTTGTCAGCGGTCTACGAAACAGATGAATGTGATGACGAAACCTGGCCCATCCTGCAAACGTTGGCGGAAAACCTTAACACACTTCATGAACGAATCCGACCGCCGGTCGAGGCGATTTTGGACCGGATCGCCGGGAGAATGCTCACCGGCGGCATCGCCGGCGAGATCCGGCTGATGGAAGAGAGCAGCATTCCCCGCGAGAAATGGACGACCCGACCGAAAGTTCGCCGCGCCTTTGACCTATTGTTGGAAAGTTACGTCATCGTTGGCTGGTCAACCAAGCAAGTCGGCTCGTTTGAACCGATTCAAGCCGGCGATCAGCTCACAGCAGCGGCGGATGAGCCGATTCGGGTGCGTGGGAAGTTCCGCTACTGGTGGATCGAGAACACAGATATCTTCATGACCCACGTAACGACTACCCGCCGGTTGCGCTACCTCCGTGATACTGCGGGCGGATGCAATTTTGTGTTTGACACCTTTCGCCGTCTGCCCATGACCTGGCATTGCAACACGGCGACAGAGGATGAAGCTGATGGTGTCAATTCAGTCAACAGCTATGTCGTCAACATTGCCGCCGAAACCTCACAGACACATTACTACCCGGCGACGCCGATTGGTGGCGGAAAGGCGCAGTACGAAATTTATTTTGTCTTAGATCCAAGTGTGTATTCGCTAAACACCTATGGACGCAAGAGTTACCTGTACGCTTTCCCCAATGTCGCGGATTTGACCCGTTACGAGGAGATCCCTCTCAGACCCGGTACAGTAGTCTATATCCCACCCGACACCGGGCATCGAGGGGTTGATGCGTTTGTGAATGTCGTGACGCTACCCGGCTTCAAGCCACACAATGAGATCTACTTGGACCAGCAGATTAAGGATACCACCAACGGGAAATCTCCGTATAACGGAAGAGTCGTTCACTGTCATAAGGAACCAATCAATGCAGAAATGGTATGCTAACAAAGTCCTTTTGAACACCCTTATCCTCATCATGGTCGTTGGGTTTATGGGGTACATACTTCAACCATCCCTTCAAATCGAGCAGTTAGGGCTTGTCGTCTTCTTAACCGCCGGAACGTTGGTTATGATTAGAGGCGTCGTGAAGATTACAATGGGCATGCGAAAAACGGGACGATAGCCATTGGAGTGTGCAAATCGGGGGTTATATAGTAACGGAGAAAAATCCAACGATCTTTTTCAGATTAAGTGTCGAGTCTTGATGAAATGACGAACAGCCATACGTGCCCCCCCCCCCCTAATCTTAGCAATCGAAGTTTTTGCAAGTTCCTTTGAAAGTAACAGGCGAATCTCCTCTTCTCTGCCATCAAGCTTTGAATTTGTTGTGCCCTTGGGGTGACCAATCGCCTTTCCTTTTGCTTGAGCATTTGCCAATCCTTCTTTAGTCTGTTGTGAGATCAGGTCCCGCTCAATTTCAGCAAAAAGACTGTTTGCGGAAGTGAACTCTCCAACTCTCAACATCTATGGGAAAAACATGTCAAAATTGCGCGTTGGAATAATTGGATCCAAATTCGCCGCTCGACTGCATGCAGAAGCGTACCTCAAGTGTCCATCCGCTGAATTGTACGCGGCAGCCTCGCCAAACTGCGAGCATGTCGAGCAATTTGGGGTTGAATACAAGCTCGCGAAGGTTTATACCGATTACCGCCAAATGTTCGACGAAGAATCGTTAGATCTCGTCAGCATCTGCGTGCCTAACTTTCTGCACAAAACGGTTACGCTCGAAGCCGCAGAACGTGACGTCCATATCATCTGTGAGAAACCGCTCGCAACAGCCGTGGCAGATGCCGAAGCAATGGTCGGTGGGTGCGCGAAAAACGGCGTCAAACTGATGTATGCCGAGGATTGGCTGTTTGCGCCGGCTTTGCAGCGGGCGAAGCAGTTATACGAGGAGGGGGCAATCGGCAAGTTACTCTGCGTCAAAGCGAAGGAAAGCCACAGCGGTTCACATTCGATTTACGCGCAGAAAGTCGAATACTGCGGCGGTGGGGCGTTGATTCATTTGGGTATCCATCCAACCGGATTTGTACGCTGGTTTGTCGGCGGAGAAGTGACGGAAGTAATGGGACAGGTCAGCGGCGGCGGGGCAGAAAATTTGCTGCACGAACAGTTTGAAGGCGAAGATTGGGCGACGGCGACATTAACTTTTGAGAATGGCGTGCGCGCCCAAATCGATGCAAATTACATCACCTACGGCGGCATGGATAATCAGGTCGAAATCTACGGGAGCGAGGGCAATCTGCGGGTTGATCTCACGCAATCCTCGCCGGTCCGCGCATTCAGTCTGCACGGCTTCGACTATGCAACTGAGAAGTCGGAAACCACAATCGGTTGGACGCGCCCCGCCGTTGACGAAGAATGGCTGCTCGGCTATCCACAGGAGATGGCACATTTCGTCGATTGTGTGCAACGCGATCGCGAACCGATGTGGGGTGCTCGCGGCGAGGACGGGCTGGAAGCGTTGCAAATCGTGATGGCGGTTTACGAGTCGGCAAAGTCGGGGGCACGAATTGAACTGAAACGCGAAAGGTGATGCATAATGAATAAAACTCACTCGTTACGTCTCACGCATCACCTGTTGATTCTAACGAAGGTCAGTTCTACAATTGGGGAAGACAGTTCCAGCATATCAAAGAGAACGCTTTTCAGGACAAGTTTACTTTCTTTCTCGCCGAACAGTTTCTTAAACCCAAAATCGGTTGTTGGATCCAAGTATCTGGCAAACAGTTCAGTATCCCCTTTCTCATGAACGCCTCCGCTTTTTGCGTCTTGGTGGCGGCGGTGCCGGGGCAGTCACTGCCTCCGTTACAGTGGGACGATGCGTGACCCAGTAAATAAGCCAACCACCAATAATGACCATCAAAATACTTATGAATTGTGCTTCTGTCATCCCGAAGAGGACCGGCCGATTCAGCCGAAAGAATTCTGCGATGAAACGCTCGATTCCCGCCAGGATAAACGCTCCGCCCAACAGCCACCCCGGCGTGCCTTCTTTCCGTTTGCGGAGATACCACAGCACTCCAAAACCGATCAGCGACATCCCTGTTTCATACAGTGGCGTCGGATGGACAGGAACATCAGTCGGCACCGTACCGTTGGGAAATGGCATCGCCCATGGCAGGTCTGTGGGTTGTCCGTAGTCTCCATCTCCAGAGAGGAAGCATCCGATTCGCCCAATCCCATATCCGAGCAAAACCAACATACCAATCGAATCAAGTGTCGGCAGAATCGGATTGGGGGACCAATGGATAACAAACAGAACGGTTGCAAGCGCACCGATGACGCCACCATACCAAACCAGCCCGCTATTTGAAATCAGTTCAGCCATTTCGACCGTGCCGTTTTGCAACGCTGAGTAGAATTTTGCGCCAACAATTCCTCCGACTGCAGCTACAAAGACTATCGATGACGCCGGGCGCGGGTCCAGTCCTTTCCTTGCTAACTCGCGCTGTGAAATGAACATGACGGTAAGAAAGGCTAACGCCATCATCAGTCCGAAGCTATGAATCGCTATGGGGCCAAAATCAATGAGTGTTGGGTACATTAGTTTCTTCCTCAGTTTTGAAACTCAATTTATGGAAAATGGATACAAATTTTTCTATATTTTCAGTGATGCATTGATGGGAGCGAGTGAATCAGTGTCTGGTGTTTCCGTCAGCTACCAACACCCGGTCACTAGGCAACTTTTCGAAAATCGTATGCAAGAATTTATGCCAGGTACTTTATCATTTCTCTGTTTCCCCATTTCCTTGTGCTTTAATTTCCCCCCAAAACCGTCGTCTTCAACAGCCATCCGACCAGTGCACCGCCCAGCACCAGCCACGCTGAATTGATTTTATAGCGAAACAGTACCACCGCTGATACGAGCGCAATCAGCCAAGCTCCCCAATCGATCAGCGTGCCACGCGTCAATTCAACTGTGACCGCCGCCATCAGCCCAATCGTGCTTACATTGACCGCGTCCAGAAACGCGCCTGCGATTGCTGATTGGCGAAGACGCGGAATAAGCGGGTTGGTTGCTAACACAAACAGAAACGACGGGCCAAAGATACCAAGGGTTGCCACAACTGCACCAGTCGACCCCGCCAGTATGTAGCCGATGAAAGTGGCAGTCGTGAGGACGGGCCCCGGCGTCAACTGCCCAATCGCGATTGCGTCGAGGAGTTGTTGCTGCGTCAGCCATTGGCGCTGCTCAACCAGGTCGCCTTGCAGGAAGGCAACAAGGACGTAACCACTGCCAAACAGCACGCAGCCGATTTTTAGGAAGAAAAGCCCAAGGGAGGGAAGGGAAATTGACGACGAAGGGACAGTTGTGGCAGTGACCGTCAGACTGCCGGAGGGGAGCCAGGCAAGGCCGAGCAACATCTTCTCTTTTCGCCATCGCTTTCCAATCTGCCACAGGATGCCTGCAATCCCGCCGGCAAACAGCGCGACGATTTCGTTGATGCCAAGCAAGACAAGCAGCATCACCAGCATTCCCACCACAATGAGAAAGAGACTCTTCGCCGCTGTTGTGCCCAACCGCCACACTGCGTTGAGAATAACAGCGATGACCGCAGGCTTGATGCCGTACAACAGTGCGCTCGCCTGTGGTACCGTCTGGAACTGATCGTAAACCCACGCGCAGCCTAATGTGATCAGCGCCGCAGGGAGAATAAAGCTAACACCTGCGATGATCAGTCCTGCAATCCCTGCACGCACGAAACCGATGTGGATGGTCATCTCAGTGGAGTTGGGACCGGGAATGAGGTTTGTCGCACCGAGCAGGTCAAGGAATCGCTCCCGCGTCAGCCAGTGACGACGTGCAACCACCACCTCCTCCATCATAGCGATATGCGCAGCAGGCCCACCGAACGCCGTGACGCCTAACTTGAGAAACAGCACTGAAAGTCGTCCGATTTTGTCCATCATATTTTTCGATTATAGGCGACTTTGGAGGATTTGTCAAGATCTATTTGGGAGGAAATACTCAGAGGTGGTTAGGGGCGGCATCTCATGCATCGTAGGACTTTAGAATTGCAGCAGAACGGTTTCAACCGTTACGAGAGGGTGGGTGAATTCTCGTGAATGGTGACGGGCTGGCAGCCTTGAGACGAGGAAATTCAGGCAAGACGGTTTGACAATGCTACTGTTTTTTGATAAATCGAGGCAGCTCATGATTCTATCTTGGTTTGAACACGATCTCGCCAATCGCGCGACGCAGCTCTTTTGCAAACGTTGAGAATTGGGTTGGAAAGGAGTTCTCAAGGAGACCTCGGCTAATCACTTCAGTTTCAAAACTGGTTTCTGGAGAATTGGCAGAGCCTCCAACGTCTCATCGGAATACCGTTGCCAAACGGATACCCTTTCGGTTCCTTCCCACAGTTTACCCTCGATGCCTCTACCCATCTTCAGAGCATCGAGGGCATAGCGACGGCAATTCTGTGCATACTATTTCAATGTTTGATTGGGTTCTTTGTACCAAAGCTGACACAGGTGTAAACACATCTCTTGAAGCAGATTGTCCCGTAACTGACGATTCGTGGTTAATTTTCCCGTGGTCGATTGAAGTTGAGGGGTGAGTTTATCGAGAAATTCTTGCATCCTTTCCTCGCTTCCTGAAGGTGGGTGAAGACAAGGTTTGCCTTGGATCTTATGTTTGTATTCACATGTGTCCCATTTTTCCACCATGCGATAAACTCATTGAAATGGAAAATCTGAGTTCAGTGCGCACACCTAGAGCAGCGCACTCAACACCGCTGCCAGCTTGCACCTGTTAGCGAGTTCAACGCATGGTGTGGCGATGGATTTCAAGCCGCACGAATCGCCGATGCAACACGAACTCGTCAGCGACCCGTGGGTTCAAGCGGTGGGTTATCTCGCTGTGCGGGACAAACCTGGGCTGAGAGGTCAGGTGCGGGAAGATATTGTGCAAAAGTACCTGCCTCAGTAACAATTAATACTGCCATCTTACGGTTCCCACAGGGTCCCCATGATATACTGCTCGTCGTCTGGGCGATCATCAAAGTAGTAAACCATCACCACCCTCATCGGGGCGCTGCACGGTTCGGGGGTATCCGATGTCGTGATTACCGCTGTCATCGCGCAAGATGATCTCCTTCTCCCATGTTGCGCCATCGTCCGTTCCCCCGATCAGGACTTGTAATTCTCCCTCAGGACAGATTCGTCACGCCACGGCGGGATGTGCGCTTCCAGTTCTTCCGTCCCCAGAGCCAGACCGGAACAGTTAGAAGCCAGCACCTCGAAGATCTTGTTCGCCACGATGCGATGCCCGAGGTCGTTGGCGTGGACGCCATCATGGTGTACCAGCCAGTCCGCGTCCCGATACGACTCCAGCAAATTGACAAACAAGCAGTCACACGCCTCGGCGATCTGCTCGGTCGCGTCGTTGTAGCGGTAGAACAGATCGAGGTCGGCGTGGCTCCAGGGATCTCCGCCGACAGTGAAGTTGGTCATGTAGTACGGCCCCAGCACCACAATTAGTGGCTGAATCTGCTCACGCACATGCTGAATGATGTCGCGCAGTTCGTCGCAGAATAGGTCAATGGGCGTGCCGCCGCGTGCGTCGTTGAGTCCGTACGAAATTACCAAGAGGTCAGGCGCATTCTCTATAACATGCTTGTCGAGGCGCGCACTGGCGGGGGGATTCCCGCTGGATTCGAGGTAGGCTGGACTTTTGGTGGATATCAAGTTGGCGCCGATGCCCACGTTGACCAACTGTACGGGGACACGCTGAAACTCGTTAATCAGCTGTGCCAACTGACTTGCCCAACACCGCACGGGGGTACTGGACCATCCGCCGGCGGTCGTGCTCTCTCCAATAGTGACCAGTTTTTGGAATTCTTTATTCCACCAATCTTTCTTCATCACTTTTACCTCCTGGATAGTTCCCTTGCTTTTTAAGTCCATGAAGTATTCCTTGATATATGACGCTCGTGCTGATCACGGCGAGGTGGAATCTCCGTTCCCTTCAATTCGCGTATCAACTCGATGAGCCCCTCAATTGCTGCCTCCAGGAATTTCTCCCCTTTTCCCTTCGTCGCTTTGGTCGCATCGCCCATCACGCCGCTTGCTGTCTGTGAGCTCCAGTAAGGTATCAAACGCGCCACCGAGCCTTGGGGATGGCTGCCGGCGAGGAGGTCGGTCTTGAAGCTCGGCGGCAGAGGTGTCCTTTCATCAACCGCCTTACTCATATCGACGAGGTCAGGTTTTAATGCGAGATAGAGAGACGTTTCATATTCGCCGGCGTGTGATGTCCCGCCATAATCCGATTCTCTGATGGCGGCGCCGACGTCCTTCGCCTTGCGGACATCCCAGTGGTTCACTGAGGCGCAAAGAATCTTCCCCTCATATTCGATATTCGATAATCGCGCCGCAAGGTCGAGGGGGGAGGTGTTGCTGCCGTGACCGTTGACGATGAGGATGCGCTTGAAGCCGTGATAGGCAAGACTGCAACAGACATCTTTAACATATCTGATAAAGGTGTCCCAGGTGATGGTGAGTGTCCCATGAAAATCCATGTGATGGGGACTGTAGCCGTGTGGGACCGGTGGCGCGAGAACCGCCTCAGATGGAATGCGTGCCACGGCGCGTTCACAGATCTCCGTGCAGAGGACGACATCGGTATCGACGGGGAGGTGTGGCCCGTGGTCTTCGTATGTAGCAACGGGAAGAACTGCAACGCGGTCTTGTTCGGCAGCCGCTTTGATTTCGTACCAGATCATTTCAGCAAAGCGGTATTTCATAGTTCTCTCCTTGATTTTATCTTGACTTTAGTCATTAGACTTTAGTCATTAGAGCTAATACCCTCGCTCTAAGCAGAGGGGACGCATCACGTTGTTGTAATCATCACCAAACCGGTAGCCACCCAGCCAAAAGTAGGGAACGGCGCCACGGCGGCACATCTCATCTACGAACTGCGCTGTGAGCACGTACATGATAATGTTGTTGAGGATGCCGGTGGCGGGGCAGACTTTCTCGGCACAACCGGGGATGGGGATAACGCCCGCAGGCTCATCGCAACGGTCGTCGAAGTAGGACGTGTTGACATTTATGGCATAATAACGATATGTCAACACTTAACCTTATCCGATAATCAATGGTCAAAAATAGCAGCATTCCTGCAAACCTGTTCCGATGTCTACACCGGACAGCAAGCGAACTTAAAACGTTTTGTCCAAGCAGTGCTTTGGATAACTCGTAGTGGTAGTCAATGGCGACTCCTACCAAAAGAGTACGGCAGTTGGAACAGCGTCTATAAACGATTCGCTCGCTGGTGCGATAAAGGCATCTTCCAACGGCTGCATCAACACTTTGTCAACGACCTAGATATGGTGTACCATCTGCCGCGCTCACCCCTGTGCTGCAGGGGCTTTGAAAACAAGTGGCGGTCAAGCCTCACAGGCACTCGGACGTAATGCGGGTGGATTTTCAACCAAAATTCACATCACGGTTGATGGCTTAGGCAATCCATTACGTTTTGCGCTGACGGCTGGACAACGCCACGCCATGACTTGTGCGGAAGGGTATAGCAGTGAGTATGTGATAGCCGACTCAGCGTATGACGCGGATTCATTGGTGCAGTTGATAACCCGTATGGGTGCAGAGCCAGTGATTTGTCCCCGTATCAACCGCCGTGAGTCACGAGACTATGATACGCATCTGTACCGAGAGAGACATTGGGTGGAATGCTTCATCAACAAAATCAAGCACTATAGGCGTATCTTCAGTCGTTTTGATAAGTTGGCGGGTCGCTATTTGGGGTTTCTGAGTTTCGTTGCTGCGATTATCTGGTTACGATGAAATGTCAACAGAACCTAGCAACTTGGGTTATTTTATGAGAATGTTGATGTTTTTCGTGTTTATTTTTATTTGTCCAGCTCTGCTGTTTGCGCATCAAGAGATACACCATTTGAGCGATGAAGAAATTGAAGCAAGCCTACTGAGGAAGTTTTCAAACATCACTCGAAGTAATTGGGTGCTTGAGATTAAAACCCCGGAATCTGTCGTCACATTCAAGGACGCACGTGACCTTGAAGAAGGCTATAGGAGGTTCTTCCTCATCGGTTCCATTCGTGTTAAGGGTGATAGAAGAGATTATCTGATTCATCTCCATGGGTATGAAGGTCACAGTTACGTGCTTGTTAATAGTTTGACGGGTGAACAAATCCATGTATTTGGGATACCTAATTCTATCGCCCGATTTAGACCGCTATGTTGTCACCTCACTAGACATTGGTGCTGGTTATATACCGAACATGATACAGATTCTGAAAGCCAGTAATTATCAATTAGAATGGGAATATCGATTTAAGGGTGAACGAGGTCCATCTGATGCTATTTGACTAGATGAGAATCGAGTGATATTTTCTGAGAATAAAAGAGGATGGACTCCTACAGGGCGAGACTACTATAAGAATCAGCCTTATATCATTGAATAACAAATGGCAAATGGTAGTCTCCGAGGCTCCTAAAGTGAATCTGTGAGGCTGACGTATGAAAGAAAACACCAGCAACCCGCATGGTACAAGGGTAAGTGATGAAAATTTATCTGTGATTGACAAATGAATGGCACTGACTTAAGGATTTTGTGGTAAAGAATTCAACTGCGGTGTGACTTTCATGACGAGTCGTTCGTTGAGGTTTATCATGCAGGTGGGGTATGTCAAGCTAAGAACACCGTACTAGGGTCTATATCTTGGCTGCCGAGGAGCACGGTCCCGCCGGAGCCGAATCGTGCTGTCTGTTAGCGGCAACTCCACCCGGGCCCCGCCACGTAGGTGTGACGCAATAGTCGCAAAGATGAGTTCCGTGCCGGCATGTGCGACCCGTACCCCACCGCGTGGGGGCTCGCCGGTGTCAAGCGAGTGGACCAGGTCCTCGACAAGCCGCAGGTTTGGACTAGCGGGTGCGTAGTCGGGAAACTGTCCATCTACCATCGTGGGCCGCCCTTGATAATCTGGTACGCCTTCTTCTCGCATTCGATACACACCACTGGGCCACGCAGTCAAAGCGCCTTTCTCACAGTTGACCTCCCACTCAATTTCGCGGCCAGGCGTCACGGCGTATGCTGTCACACCATTCTCAAACTGTATGATGCCACATCCGACGGGGTCTTCAGTCAACCGATCACCCTCGATTGTCCAGTTCCCCTCTGTCAGGTGAGCCTGGACCCAGACCACGCGGCGGTCACTATTGAGGAACAACAGGTTGTCGTAGTAATGGCTTGCCCCATTAAACAGCGTGCTGCCGTGGAAGATGATGGTCTTCGGGGCGCCGAGTCGGCCGCTATCAATCACCTCCTTCATCTTCGTAAATCCCGGGTGCCAACGACGCTGAGTGCCCAGATTGAAGAAAACGCCGTTTCGTTCGCAGGCTTCAACAATTGCGTCAGCTTCCGCCATTGATACCGCCATCGCCTTCTCCGCATAGATTGCCTTTGCCCCGTGCTCGGCAGCGTAGATGACTATCTCCGCACGGTGCTCTGGCTGCGTGGCGACACTGACAATCTCGGGCTGTTCCCTGTCAATCAGCTCTTTATAGTTGATATACTGCTGTTCCTTCGGTATGTTAAACTGCCTGCCAACCTCCTCCATGACCTCCGGTCGGAGATCTGAGCACGCAATCAGGTCTGTTCGGTCGCACGCGGAATATACCGCCGTGTGCGAGTAAGGAGGCACATGTCCGGGTGCGTCGACCACTTCATTGTCGATGAACGCCCCCATGCGGCTGCATCCGATAACCGCTGCTTGATACGTTTTCAATTTGAATCCCTCCTTGTTTCAACGCCCCAACGCCGGTCGAGTAGAAGTTTTTGGCTACTCAACCAACGCCGCGACTCAACCGATGTTCGTTAAGCGCTTGCCATGAGATGGAAATTTGCAATCAAGCACTGAGTTAGGGCGCGGATAGAAACACGAGCAGTTCAGCGGTCGTTTCTTCTGGCAGTTCTTCCGGCAAGAAATGACCGCAATCGAGGACCCTTCCACGCACATTGAGGGCCCGTTCCCGCCAGACAGTGAGCATATCCAGGCTTGCGCCGGTCTGCCAGCCCGGACGCTTCGCCATGTTGCCGCCCCAGAGCACCAGCATCGGGCAGGTGAGCTTGCGGCCCCGATCCACTTCGTCGTGCATCAGGTCGAGCTCGATTGCCCGGTAGTCCAGGCAGGTCGCGCGAATCGTCTCCGGATTACTGAAACAACGGAGATATTCGGCATATGCTTCCTCGGTGATCGAGCCGTCGATAGAGGTCCAACGCTCTAGCAGGAAGTCCAGATAAACCTTGGCACTGTTACCGATCATGGTTTCCGGCAGCGGCAACGGCTGGCGCATCAGATGCCAGTGAAACCAGGCAAAGGAAAGCTGACTATCCATATGATCGAAAGCAGCCTGCGAGGGCACAACGTCAAGCGATGTAAAGGTTCTGACCCGCCCCGGATGGTCGAGCGCCATGCGATGGCCGACGCGGGCGCCGCGGTCGTGGCCAACGACGTGGAACGAGTCGAAGCCGAGTTGGACCATGACCTCGACCTGGTCCTGCGCGGTCATGCGTTTGCAATAGACGTTCAGATCGCCATTCGGGGCGGGTGGCTTTTCGCTGTCACCGTAGCCACGGAGGTCAGGAGCGACAACCGTGTAATGCTCGGCGAGCCCAAGTGCGACCTTGTGCCATTCAACGTGGGTTTGGGGATACCCGTGCAGCAACAACAGGGGCGGCCCACTGCCACCGTACACGAGGTTGATGGAAACACCATTGGCCTTGATTTGGGTTTTCGTGAAATCGTCAAACATGGATCACGTCCTCTTTAGTTGTGGAAAATGGGAGCCAGGGAGCGAGGAAGCGGGGAAATCAACCCTCACACACTCGTCTCCTCACATACTCGCCCCCTCTGTTGTTTGACAAGCCCTCGATGAAGTATCGGAATTCAGATCAACATATCCCAAGAGTCACTGGCTGTCGGCTCTCAAACCACTTTGGTCAGTCAACCAGCCCCAGCACTATTGCGCATACGGACAGCTTGCCCTTTCGGTGATATGCTTCAATTGTCCATGACAGTTCCGCGTTTGAGCCGAAGCCCATCAACGGCTTTTTCGACCCGTTGGACTTCGCGTAGATCGGGTGTCATTCTTTGCTGTGCCAGTTCTTCGTCGCTCAGCCCTTTGAAGGACCAATTATCATCGTTGGCAATTCTCCAGGCCAGGCGAGCGCAAAGAAATGCCGCTTCCTTAACGTTAAGCAGGTTGATTTTATCCGCCGTATCATGGGCTGTGTGATAAAATCCTCGCCAGGCAGGGATATATGGATCTCTGATAAATCCGCATGCGACGCCTCTTGCCATAAAAGGGTAGTGATCAGAAGAAAGGTGGTCGGGTTCACGCAACGGAGAGGCGTCAAAGTCTACCATGAGGTTCTCATTCATCTGTACCCCCATCGCGCGGAAATAAGCCCTTGAATCTGACCCGTAAACCATCAACCCTTTCCGCCCCCGGCCCCCGGCTGCATCCAAATTGAACATAAATCGCGTGTTTTCAATATCTTCTGGGTGGTCGTTGACATACGCATGGGCGCCAATCAGTCCGAGCTCCTCAACGCCAAATAAGATGAAGCGGATGGTGCGCTTGAGTCGGTCGGAATAGAGGCGCATGATGCGTGCGATTTCAAGCCCTGCGACCAATCCCGAAACCGGATCCTCCGCGCCTTGAGAAATATCGTGACCATCATAGTGGACGCCAATGACAACCATCTCTTCACTCACCGCACTGCCTTTCACATCTCCGATGATGTTCCACGAGGTTTTCCTGGCGAGGGTGTCAGTGGTCTCGATTTCAGCTTCGACAAAACCGTTCCTTCGTATAGTTCGCTGAAGGAGTGTGCCCGTTTCCTTAGAAATCATGATTCCGGGTATCAGCCCCCACTGATTGAACCCTAACGCCCCGGTCACCGGCCCGTAGCCATCCTCATTTGCCATAAAGATGAACGCTTGAGCCTCTGCAAGGATTGATCGGTTGTATTTTTCCGTGCGATGAATCCAGCGATTTGCTGAAGTGGGGTTCGCAATGCTGACGAGCACAATATTCTCTTTCAGTTCATCTTGCAATGTTTCAAAGGTTTCGGGCGAACCTGTCCCGAGATCGATGATTCTCCCGCGGACCCGGCCCGGTGGTGACATGGGCATAGACAAACACGGAAGTTCTCTCTGCCAGGGGGACGTGACGGTCAATCTGGCGGCGCCGCGTGTCCAACCATTGTACTCGAATTCCTCGCTGTGGACCTCCGCAAGCTGGTATTCCTGCAACGTGGTTTGCAGAAATTGTGCGGCTTCCGCTTCTGCTGAGGTGCCTGCGAACCGACTTCCCAGGTCATCGCAGAGGATTTCGAGATTCATCTGAATATCAGTTGAGGTGAATACTTCTCCTGCGAGTAGTTTGTCAAACGCTCTTGCCTCCGCTTCACTCACTGCGGATTGTCCATGGGGCATTAAACAGATCTCCTTTGGCAATAGACGTTCATGGCTCCTGCGAAAGGCGCTCAAAGATACGCCAGTTGGCGATGGTCAGTTGCACCGCCATCTCCCAATCGTCAGTCGCTGCTGCATCCCGTGGGCGCATGTAACATCCAATTCGGAGCGAGCAAGCTGCACGCTCTACTTGTCGGATTAAAAGTAGCAGACTACTAAGATTATTCGGTAAAACTCCGATACTCACGTACAAGCTTCGATGCTGCCTTGCTGATCAACGCCAGTTCATCAAGCGTCTCGAAGAACTGCGCCCCGCGGGCGACCCATCCCCGCGCAGCATCCGCGTCGGATGCGGTCGTGCCGAAGGGCACACTGTGCTTTCTGCAAATTTCGAGAATGTCCTGCATCGGGCTGGCCACTTCGGGATGGTCATAGTCGCCAGGGTGGCCCATCTCGACCGAGAAATCGCCGGGACCGATGTAGACCATGTCCACCCCCGGTGTGCTGATGATTTCTTCGGCGTTCTCGTAAGCGCGTCTGGTTTCGATGTGGACAACCAGTGTCGTTTCTTCATCCTGCTCGGCCATCCATGTCTTCCAATCCCCCGGCTGAAGGTAGCTGCTGTTGCCATATCCGGGCGCGATGGCCCGCGTACCGGCTGGTGGAAACTTGAGGTAACCGCGAAGCGTTTCGACCTCCGCCCGCGTCTCAGTGCGGGGAAGCTGAATCCCAACAACCCCGCATTCCAGCAGCTTCGCCACTTCGGCACGTTCCAATTGCGGTGTCTTGGCGATCACGGGAAGATTGTTGTCACGGGCGCACAGGACGGTATCCGCGAATATGGTCATCTCGAAGAAGCCGTGTTCGTATTCGATGTACATAAAATCGAAACCCGCCTGCACGTACAGTTTCACCAGCGATGGCCGGAGGTGCTCGGCGACCATCCCGCCGACGAGGACATCGCCGTTTCTCAAGCGACGCTTTAAGAGACGACCTGGTCCTTCCGCTGAGTCAGATTTGCTTATCGGATTGTTTAATTTTGCCATGGTTGCGTTCTCCTTTGTAGGTGCACCGTATGGAAGAATAAATAGAGTTTATACTTCACCGTCTTTGCTCTCTAAGGACTATTGCCTCTGGAATGACTGATTGCCAGTCGGGCTCGACAAGATTTCCGTCGATCTTGATGTTCTGAGAAATCCGGTAGACTGAAGTGCGAGGTTGCATCGGTTCCGGTTCTGCGCCCACAATGAGAGGACATAACAACACGCAAATCCACAGCAGGAGAAAGCGCTTTCCACTTCGCCAAGGCAAATGCTGTGGAACGAAAATTGATATCCAAAAATGAGACATAAAAAATTCTCCTAAATTTCGTTTGATTGGTGTCCGTATGATGTTTGAAAGCTTCAAAGCGGATTCGTTCGTAGAAAATTCGATTGTACCGCATATATTACAACTCTTACCCTATATTAGACAAACGCATTTATAAATAATTGGCTTGCAGATTCTTTGAATATGTGATATTATTGGGGTGTTACAAGCCTGTGATTCTGAAGTTTATTAAATCGTTGGCTTGTTTTACCTTTCCTCGCCAAAGTAAAGGACACCCCAATGAGTGATTTTCTTAGTGTAGTAGCGGATATACTCATTATCATTGCTGCTGGAAAGTTCATTTGGAAACACATTCCCAGTAGTGACGATTTGTATAGTATCAGAAAGTCCTTCATAGACTTCAGAGATGAAGCAAAACAACTGAAAGAAGAAGTCGTCAATTTAAGAAGGGTAGAGCTTACCAACATCGCAGAGAATCTGAAAACTAGAGATGCAACTGCGAAGAAAACCGTACCTGTTGAAGATATTGACAAGAAACTTGATTCTTTTCAACAGTCAGTAACGAGAATGGACAGGTACATGACAACTACCCTTGCAACTCATGTAGCAGTCATCAAGTCAATAGATAGTATAGAGGGGCGTTATGCCCAAATGGAGGAACGATTTGGGCAAACCGAAACAACCCTCCGAAATGTTGCTAGAAGATTGCACATGAGATAGACATAAAACAGGCGAGGGGGTGTTATAGCACCCCCACCGCCACAACATGGCAAAGGAGACCCCCCATGCCACGCATCAAATACATCAAGTCTTACAGGCGTAAAGACGGCACGCTTGTAAGTCCACATATACGGACAACTGCTGATAACACCCTCTGCATCACGACTTATTCCAATGAAAGGAGGGATTATCGTGTTTATAAAAATACGCAAAACCTTTACGTTTATCGTACTCAAAATCGCTAAACGTAAGGGTAATCAAACGCCGTATAGCAGTCCTTATACGGCTACGCCTAAGCAATAACTCTTAGGCAATATCAGGGGGTGCTACACAAAGCACTCCCTGATATTTTGTTGCTAGAGTGTCCGGCTCCCACCGGACACTCCCTTATGGGAAAACCTCTGAAAATATGACTCAGAAAGGAGGCAGATGTTATGTCATCACAAAGGAAGGTGGATATTCAACGTGTTAAAGAACATCTACAAAAACATGCTGATAAAACCCACCGAATTGAAGAGAGGTTATTTACCTCTACTGCAACCGTAGAAGATTTAAGAGTTGCAATTCAGTTACTTAAAAATGACTACACACTAATTACAACCATTTTCAAAAGGTTGGAAATAGTGTAATCTAATCCTTCTATGGAGTCTCCAGAGGTTTTCCCACCCTACACAAAGCATTCCCTGATAAACTTCTTGAAGATGTTCCGGTTCTTCCGGTTGTTGTACTTGTAACACGCCTCAGCGATGTAGAGCGAAACATGCTTGTAGTGGTGATGTGTACCATGAAACGCACGTTTCACCAGCGACCAGAACCCTTCAATCGTGTTTGTGTGGGTATTACCGTCCACGTACTGCCAGTTCTTGTGTCTGATGACATGGTGAGGCATGAGCCCATCAACCGCCTCATACGATGAGAACTCATCTGTCATTAGAACTGAATCCTTCGGCTTCTCAATAACGCCTTTGATGAACCCCAAAACGCCCTTACGACTCAAACTCGTAGCCACACGCGCCACAACATTCCCAGCCCGTTCAACAGCACCGATAACGGGCGTTTTCTTCGTGCCTCTACCTCGCTTGCTCGGTGGAGGCAAGTTCCCGTCCTTGTCTTTTCGTCGTCGGGGCTTACCGCCCACGTAGGTTTCATCGCATTCAATAATTCCTCTCAGTAAAACCTTGCCCTTTCTACCCATCTCAGACCTGATTCGTTTCATCATGAACCAAGCTGAGGGTTGCGTTAAGTCCAAATGACGAGCCATTTGACAACTTGATAGGCTTTTCTTCGCATCGTTCATTAACAGGATAGCCATAAACCACTTCTGAAGTGGAATCTGTGTTCCTTGAAATATCGTTCCCTGTAACACATTGAAACTTGACTTACAAGTATGGCAATTCCAACGACCAATTATGCTAGCTTCATTCTTCGGTGCAACCTTTTTACTTTCGCAATATGGACACTCAGGTTTGCCACCCCAGCGGATAGTTTCTAAGTGTTTAATACAACTCTCTTGGTCAGAAAATCGTTCTACAGCATCAAACAAGTTCATTCATCTCAACTCCTTTATTCATAAGGGTTTGATGCCTATATTGTATCAAATTTACACAAAACTTGCAAGCCTAAACCTTATAAGCGCGTTAGACAAATGAGTCGAGGAAAAGTTTGGAGGGTGGCTAAAGTTTTTGACATGAGGAGTTCATCACCGGTTGTCTGAATCAAAATTCACCCATCAAATCAACGCAGTAACTCCTCCGTCAAGGGGGGACAGAGAAGGGGAACAGAGCCATTCAATTCTCAAAGATTTCGGATTCCACAAAGCAACATACCGTCCACGATACCTTTGACTGTAGGGAACGATCCCTGTATCGTTCCATCTTATTTCCAAAAACTAAATGGCTCTGAGATTTTTGTTGACTTCGCTTGACCCGCGTTTTCAATCTACCACAAAAACGAAAATGGGGATTTGGCAAGAAGCTCCCGCTGACCAAGGCGCAACAAGTGGCTATAGCTGCAGTCGCTGCAAAAGTCTATACGGCGAAGAGGGCGCAAGCCCGCGCGGAGAAAAAGAAAAAAGACGCGCTAAATGCACTGGATCTTTGCAAAGCATTTGAATATCGCGTTTGTCATTGTCAGATTGCTCATACTCAACTTCCCTCGGATCCCATCCCAATAGAGGCTTTAGTTGCGATTGTCGGGGTAAAAGATGGCCTCCATACTGCGAGTGTCCGGAGAGACCGCCTCGTAGTGGATCTAACAATAGCGAATCTACATCCAACTAGACACGGAAGGGGAGGGGACGGAATGTTTTTGTTTTCCGATGTGAAAATGTTTACGGCGGGGCTCATTATATTGGTCTGTGCATATTCTATGGTCACTACGAATCGACGTTTTTATAGTGAAATAGCACAACCTTTGACGCTTCTTTGCGTGGGGATAGCACTGGGAATATCAATAGCGGATGCCCCCCCTTTGACGGGCATCGCCTATGTTATCGTTATAGTGGTTGTTGCTTTCATCCCTTGGACAAAGTTGATGGGCGGCGTTGCTAGTCTATTCCTTCGAGTATTCCGGCGTCAACGCCCGTCGGACACACCTTAGTGACACCAACAGAACGCCCTAGTTTGAAGCCAAAGATCCAGTCATAGCAACGATCTATTCTTTGCGAGGTCGAATATGTAAATTCTACAACCCTTGTGGAAACTACATCCTTACCAACTAGCACCAAAGGTTACTATAAACAGCATGCCAGGTTCCCCAATTGGCTGACGCTTTTCACCCTTCCCAACTGGCAACGAAGTCGTCAACGCCAAAATCTTGAGGCATGTCGTAAAAGAAGTACTTCATCGGACCGCTCTGAAACAGCGGTTCGTACTGCTCTGTATCCGATTGCAGTTTCCTATCAAGGACAGCGAATCAATGCCAGAGTTGTTCCAATTCGTCGGGGGTAAAGCGGTCTGCTATGCGTTGAATGCACGGGCCGTTGGCATAATCATCCGCGTCGGAATCTTTGTATTTGCGAATCAAGTCGGCGATCTTTGACAGGACAACCAGCGTCGTCATCCGCGCCTGTTTACTGCGGTGAATTCAACTCAATCCCTCCGCAAAGGCGTGTTCATTCTTTTCAAGGATGGCGCAGAGTGTGAATGCAACGTCGTCATGCCGTTTGACGTGAAGACCTTCAAAGTGGCGGTATTTCTCAGCGGCCCACGGCGAAAGATGTTCGACGAATTCAACACCCATTGTGGCTGGCAGAAAGAAGTGCATGAACCCTTCGCCACCAAAGCCTTGGTATCCAAAGTGAAGCGTTCGCCGCTTGCTATCACCGTTAGGCGTAGCGCTATGAAGAATGGAGTTGATGTAGACGATGCCATCGCCGGCTTTGAGGTCAACGGGAGTCGCGCCCGGCAGGGAAACGACATCCAAGCGACGCTCAACTTTGCTTTCCGCCGCGTTATTGCGCCGAAGGTGGCTACCGGGAATTACGTATAAGTAGCTATCGTCATAGAGTGCGAGATTCCACTGGACATACGGCGGGCCGTTGAGCCGGATATCTTCCTGCAATCCGTCGAGCGGGGCCATATCAATCGGATGGATGTCCCGGTGCCAGCCCGTCCCTGAATGGCATAACACCCACATCCCCAATGGCGCGGCGTCGGGCGCGTTCATCAGTTTGTAGCTGAAGTCGAAGACGCGGTCGTCGAAATAAAATTCCACGGTGTTGGCGGTTTGTCGATCAACCCAATCGGTCACGGTCACCCGGCTCGAAGGCGGCGCTTTTTCGACAATGATGTCAACACTTTCACGCAGTTGTTCTAATTCGTCGGACGGAATCATGTTGCGCACAATAACGTATCCATTCCGCATGAGTTGTCGCTTCTGTTGATCCAGGTTCAGTTCCATCGGTTTACTCCTTATATTTCGAGCGCTACTTCCCCAGTTCTACTAACCGCGCATCCTGGGAACCCTTCGCAGCAGATGCTGTTCCTGCGGCGACAGCGTCTGGTAGAACGACTCAGTCAGCATCGGCGTGTTTTCGTTGGCCTCCAGTCGCCCGTGGCTTTCGAGGTGGCACCAGTGGCGATTGTGAACGATGACTGCAAAGGAACGAGGCGTGTCGGTGCGGTTGGGTGTACCGCGGTAAAGGGCGCGCGGATTAGTGATCAGCACGTCGCCGGCCTTGAGCAGCACCGACTTGAGCGGAATCTCACCCGAATTGGCCTTCTCCAGCATCTCCGCCCGGAGCAGATGCTGGGTACGTTCGGCCACTTCAAAGGGACCGTTCTCTAGCGTTACATCGACGAACGTAAACCGCACAGACAGCAGCGGAGATGGGTGCCGATGATCCGGTTCTTCGGTGAATAGAAAGGGCAGATCCGCGCGAACCTTTTGGTATTCCGAACCCTTTATCGGTGTGTCCGTGCCATAGTAGGAAATGTGTATGTTCTCGCCCAGGATACGGTTGACGATCTGGAGCACTGTGTCATCGTTGAAGAAAGCGGAATGATAGAACGGCGGCGCGAAGGGCAGACCAATTGCCCACCGCCTCGGGCCACGGTTGCCGTCAGGGATGCGGTTTGCCACATCCGCCAGTAGCGGCAGAAATGCCTGACAGCATTCCTCTAGTGCCGGCCGGGGAAAATGATCCGGCAGGATGCAGTGCCCGATGTCCAAGATTTCCGCCACACACTTGTCAATATCGATTGTCATCACGATCCTCCATACCTAACGAGATATCGGTTTCATCAGAACGGGCAATATTATAGCACGATTCCATCGTGAGATCTAGGACGAAACCGCATTCGGCGTGCATCATCCATACTCCTCGATATAAGAAACGATAGGGATAAGCGACCGTCTGGCGCCGATGTGCATCTATGCGTTCAACGCAGTTGTTCGTCGGAACCATCCCCTTCTTTCAAAAACATCGCCAAAGGCAACCCGAATAGCATAACCGCGCCTGTCACATAGAAAATGGCATTGAGACCATAAGCATCTCCGACAAACCCGAGGAGGTATGGCGCAACGGCAGAAGAAATGAAATTCAGGGTGTAGTGTAACGCATAGCCCCGGCTGCGATGCTTCGATTCGAGCGTAGGCGCCAACCCAACATATATGACAGAGGACGTCCCATTTAACATAAATCCAAATACCGGCAAAAAGAGAACGATAACCCATCCCGGGGGGACCGAGGGGAGCGCGAAACACCCAAGTATCATTAGCAACTCTGTCAGTAAAATAACCTTCTTGACGTCAAACTTCTTAATCAGTATACCGCACAGCAGCTTTCCCAAAGCCCCACCGAAAAAAGTCAAAGCCATCAACCCACCTACAGCACCCACTTTAACGCCTATTTTAATCAGCAAAAATCCCAAAAACGCCGTCACGGCCGCTCGAATACCATTATCCAAAAATCCGAGGGTGGAATAGAGCATGAACTGACTCGGTTTTGCGATGCCCCAGCCCCAGAGAGTTTTTCGATGTGTCCCATCGAGGTTATGTTCTTCCTCCTTTGGTCGGCCTTGTTGTCTTTTCAAGCCGATATCTGTTTGAAAGAACAAGAGATACAAAAAAGACACTGCAAGCCCGATGGCTCCCAACACCGCGCAGCTTCCTTGCCACCCAATTCTGACGACCAGGAGGCCTGCTAGAGCGGGAAAGAATACCTTTCCGACATCTCCAAAGAAGTTCAATGTGCTGATCGCCGGACCGGACTTTTCCGGCGGATAGAGGTTTGAGACGAGGGCAGTTCCCACAGGGTGATACACCCCGCCGCCTATCCCAGACGAAAAGATCAATATCAGCGTTAACGGGTAGCTGAACACCAAAATCAGGGCAATGTAACTCAGGCTGAACCATGCAGCGCCTACGCCCAGCATCAATATGTCTCCGAAACGCTCAGACAGGAACCCTGCGGGTATCTGGGCTGCGCTTATCGCACCGTGGCTGGCAGTTTTCAGGAGGCCGGACTGGGTGTAGGTGAGATTCAGATCAACTGCTATGAAAGGAAGTAAGAGGGATAAACTTGCAATGTAGCCATCGTTAATGATATGAAGGATGCTGCACCATCCGAGATGTTTTTTCGGATTATCTTGAATCTGTCTTGGCATGAATATGATACCACTGATGGAGATGAGGTGACCAAAGTCCCTGACGAATTATGACTACTCCTCAACCATTCGGCGCCTTATACCGGATTTTCCAAAGCTATCGACGGATTTCAAGATCTCTGTCAACCCGGCTTCAACTTTCCGATTGCGTTTTTTCCGTTGTTAGGGTATTCTTTCTTTTCCATTGATGGACTGCTAAGGTGAAATATATGACCAACGCAGCCGCAGGATACATATTCAAATTTTGCAGCGTATTTGGAAAAGCGGTCGGTGCTACCGCTCGTCCAATACTTTTCACGAAGGAGATGTTGGAATGGGTATCAATTTGGAACCTCAACGCCACCTCAATTTGGAAGGCGCATACAATATCCGCGACATAGGCGGTTATCCGACCTCGGATGGAAGATGTACCCGGTGGAAGACCTTGTTGCGTACGGATAGCCTCCACAAGCTGCCCCCGGAATCTCAGGCTTTTCTCATTGAGTACGGAGTATGTACGGTCATTGATCTCAGACGGACCATTGAAGTACGAGAGAGGCCGAACGTCTTTGCGAGCTCATTATACGTTCGGTACTACCACCAAAATATGCTGGGCGACGTAGATCTCGCCGAGCTGGCAGACGCGTCAGCAGAAGTGAGGGCTGCATTGAACCACCTAGAGTCAGCGGAAGGCTCTCAGAAAATAACGCTGAACTATTGCACATGGCTGGACTTGAGGCGCGAGCAAATCGGCGAAACGTTGGCGACACTCGCGGTGCCTGGAACTCTACCCGCGCTGTACCACTGCGCCGGCGGGAAAGACCGCACGGGTCTGATAAGCGCGCTAGTCTTGGGCCTGGCCGGCGTGCCAGCAGAGACAATCGCTGAAGACTATGCACTAACGGCGCGTTACCTTTTGGCACGTAATCTCAACGAGACGGCGTCGGCCGGAGTCGTCCCCTCTGATATCACCTGGCAGGACTATGCACAGCAGATCTGTCCACCCGATGCTATGGTTGGAGTGCTAAAGCACCTTGAGGAGTGTTACGGCGGAACTGAGGGGTATGTTCTCTCTGCTGGCCTGACCCCGGAGCAAATAGATAGCCTCCGTCATGCTGTCGTTGAATGACCCCAATCCCTCGCCTCATGGCTTTTGGTAGAATTTTCTGACCGTTATCAAGCAGCGGCACGAATATTCGCGCGTGTCCCTTCAACATCAAAACAGGCGTACTGATTGTCCCGCATGATGCGTGTGGCGATTTGCATTGCCTGCTTCTCGGTCATATAGCCGTCCGCAATCTCCCCTTCAAGGGCCCGCCGAATCTCGTTCCGTGCTTGGATCGCATACGCCATCGCACTTGTCGGCCAATGCGTGTCCCCGCCAAACGCAAACAGTTTATTCGATGGAACGGCGTGCAGAAACCGACGCAAAAAGTCGCGCGAACTGTACGGATCGATGCTCCATGCCCAACAGAGATCGACCCAGATGTTGCGATAGTGTTTCGCAAGGGCGACGAGCTCATCGGTGTAGGGATAGGAGATGTGCATCAGAACAAACTTGGCGTCGAGATACCGGGCAAAGAGCACGCACATATTTGCGGCGGGAATCCGACTCACGAGCATGCGATTGTTTCCTGCATAGTAGCCCGTATGGATCTTAAACGGAAGGTTATGCTCGATTGACAACTCAATCCCCCGCGCCCAGCACCAATCGCCCAGGCAGAGGCGGGTATCGACCGTGATTTTCTCCGCAGGCTGATTCAGCACCTCTCGGAGGGCTGCCGACGCTTCAACATCGTTCCGGTCGATCCAATTGAGGGTACGGCTGTAGGCATGTTGCGCCTTCACCGCAATGGCAGTGGGGGCGTGCTTTGCAAAGATTGCCTCCATCCCCTGTTTCAGCGTCCTGAGATCTACCACGTCAATCCCCGTCTCTGCGTGGATCTGTTCCAGTTCAGGCTCCCCATTGCAGAAACTCCGCCATGACAGATCATAGAGGAAGAAGTCCAGTCCAGAGTGGTCTGGAGCACATACCCAAACCTTATCATCGGTCTGGATATGATCGAGGTTTGCTACATCATGCAACAACCGGAAGCGTTCACCGGGGCGTCGCAGCACCTTAATTTTCTCTTGCGCCGATGCAAGGTTTTCCCCAGTAAGCTCGTCGATTCCGTAGGCGTGTTCTGCGATGAGTCGCACCGCTTCACCATATCCTGTGAATTGTGTCGCTTCCCATGCTTCTCGGATGCCTTCAAAACGCCCGGCAATGCCCGGGTCTGGAGCATCCATCAAACGTTTCATCCCCTCTGGCGATGCGCCTGCTGTGTTTAAGTCTGCGGGGACGTAATTCCCAAACAGGTCTTGTAAAATGTCGGGACCATTCTCCAGCCACTCATGTTCTCGCCCTAAATGTTCATGTGTGTCAACTAAAGCAGTCCTCTGAATGTGATGTGCCAAATCGGTCGACATATTCTTACCCCTTTCTTGCTTTTGATATGTCAGTGAAGTTCGATTATAGTCATTGGCAGAAGTTCTTGGGCAGTCGAGATTCCGATCGCGACAGATTCGATCGTCGATTTTGGAAAATCGACCTACAGTTTACATATTTTAATACACTCGATTTAACCGCGATCTTCGACGGGGTTTGAAACCTTTTTAACCGTGGAATGGACTTTCTGTTAAGCCACGCGATAGGGCACCAGAGACTCATAGTTGGGATCAATGCCAATCCCCGGCACATTCGGCGGGCTCACAGTACCATCATCGTTGAGGCGCAGGGTGTGATGATAGATCTTCCCCCACATCGGGTCGACGGTGTCGCGGTAAAACTCCAGAATCAGCCCGTTTGCAATTGCCGCCACCAGATGGACATGGATCTCCTGGGGACCATGCGGCGCGATGTCCAGATCATAAGCTTGGGCAAGAGCTGCTACCTTCATGAACTCCGTTACACCCCCAAGGATGATGGCATCGGCGTTGAGGATGGCGACGCCTTGTTGGGCAATCAAGTCGCGGAAGCCGTAGCGGGTGTATTCATTTTCACCGGTCGCAATGGGAATTGTTGTGGCTGCGGCGAGCTTGCGGTGGCCCTCATAGTCGTCAGGGGCGATTGGCTCCTCGAACCAGAAGGGGTCGTATTCCTCAATCCGCTTTGCCAACTGGATGGCCTCGTAGTAACGGTAGGCGCAGTTGGCGTCGGCCATCAGCTTGACATCTGGTCCGATGGCTTCGCGGACGGTTTTCACCCGCTCAACATCTTCACGGATGGAGACCGCTCCAACTTTCATCTTAATGGCCTTTGCCCCCATCTCGACATTCTCTATCATTTCCTGCGCCAGTTCGTTCAAGCCCTTCCCCTCTTCATAGTACCCACCGGCGATATAGGTCGGTACCCGGTCTCGATAGCCGCCAAGCAACTTGTAGAGCGGCATACCCGCGACCTTTGCCCGAAAGTCCCACAAGCCGATGTCGATGGCGCTGATAGCACGGGTCGTGATGCCGCGCCGACCAATCAGCTTGGGCACCCACATCTTATGCCACAGACGTTCGACGTCCAGTGGGTCCTCGCCAATGAGTTCCGGTTTGAGATGCGCAACCGTTGCTGTGGCAATGGGGCTCATGTCACCCAGCCCGATGCCGGTGATTTCCGTGTCAGTCTCGATTTTGACCAACCCTAAGCTCGCATGGGTATAGGTATGCTTGCCATTGGTAATGGGTTTTTGGCGTGGCCAGCGATAACTTTCTGTGTTGATATCAACGATTTTCATGAATTACCCCACTCTGATGCTATTAAAGGTCTATAAAACAGACTCTATCCTATCCAAAATGAGCGCCGCTGTCAACTGTTTTTTCAACACCCCCTCTAACTCCCCCTTCTCAAAGGGGAGAACCGCTCTCTCTCCTCCTTGCGAAGGAGGGGTTGGGGGAGGTCGGCATAGGCAATTTAAATCCTAAACCAGTGTAAGATTCTTGATGTACTTGTTGAATACCAATGCGCAGGTCAAAACGCAAATTAGCCAAGCGCACTCACCACAGCGTCCCCGACCTGTGAGGTTGTAGCGGCCCCACCCAAGTCAGGCGTGAGGGTTTCACGACCCTCAAGGACCTTTAGCACCGCTTTGTCTATCGCATCCGCCGCACCCGCTTGACCGACAAAGCGCAGCATCATCGAACCAGAGGTGATAGCCGCCAACGGATTGGCGATGCCCTTGCCCATAATGTCCGGCGCGCTGCCGTGCACCGGCTCGAACATTGACGGGAAACGACGCTCCGGATCGAGATTGCCGCTGGGAGCCAGGCCCATGCTTCCGGTGATAATCGCGCCGATGTCCGTGAGGATGTCCCCGAACAGGTTGCTGGCAACCACCACGTCGAAGTCCTCCGGCCGCCGGACGAAGTCCATGCACGCCGCATCTACCAGCAGCGACTCCGTTTGTATGTCGGGATACCGTGCGGCGACCCGCTCGAAGGCTTGGTCCCATACAACCATGCCGTAGCCTTGCGCATTTGACTTGGTGACGGAAGTGACTTTGCGCTTCTTGTTCCGGCTGCGAGCCAACTCGAAGGCGTAAATCATGACGCGCTCGCAGCCGTGACTGGTAAACATGGCGGTTTGCACGGCAATCTCTTGTGGGAAGCCCTGGTACTGGAAGCCGCCGACATTGGCATACTCGCCTTCTGTGTTCTCGCGTATCACCACCAGATCGATATCCCAGGCCGCTTTGTCTTTTAGCGGCGAGTTGATGCCGGGATAGAGCACACTCGGTCGCTCACAGACGTACTGGTCGAATCTGCGCCGGATAGGCAGCAAGAGGCCGTTGAGCGTAATATGGTCCTGAATTTCAGGATGACCGACGGCGCCGAGATAGATCTGGTCGAACTCCGCCAGCGTATCCAGGGCATCGGTTGGCACCATCCGTCCGTGCTTGAAGTAGTAGTCCGAACCCCAGGGGAATTCGGTAAAGTCCCATTTGATGTTATATGCTTCGGCGACGACGTTGAGAACTTTGATGCCTTCCTCCATCACCTCGACCCCAATGCCGTCCCCCCGAATTACTGCAATCTTGTATTCAGCCATTCTTTTCCTCCCTGATATTCCTGCGAAAATGTCCTATGGTTTCGATACGTCCAAAGGGCGACTTAACAACCTGGTGACGATGCTACATAGGGGACCGATTTCGCCGTTGCGAATGGATTCCCGTGCGGCATGGAAGTTGGGTGCCCAACGTCGGGTGTGTTCAATCGAAAGTGGAACATCATGCGCCTCAACGGCGGCGATCTCCGATTGCTATCTTCATGACAAGATAATACAGGAAGCGAAAGGAGGTGTCAATCACTTTTATCGAAAACGCTTGACGGGGATGAAAAAATCGAATAAAATCCTCACAACTTTTCCTGTGAGTCGGAGGGTTCTTCCTGTTTGCACGTAATACGTTCTACGCAATATGATCGTTGATTGAACCGACGTGTTAACCGAATTGTGAACTATCCCTGCATATTTGCACATTTGCATATTTGCTTATTTTAAGGAGGAGATAATCATGGGTTTCACCGTGTATGATTGCCGGAAAGACATCCGTAATATCCTGGTCACCCCGCAGATGCGCGCTCGCTTTTGTCGTATGGAGCCGGGTTCCGGCTCCCACGACCAGTTCCATACCCACGATCTGGGCCACGAGATCTTTATCATCCTGTCGGGATGGGTGGAATTCAAGATTAACGGCGAGATAACTGGGTCCGGATCAAATGTGTTATGCCTTAGCGGACGAGCCCCACTCCGTGCAGGTCATCGGGGATGAACCGGTGTATATGTGCCTCTCCGTCATCCCCCATATCTAGCCGGCGCATATCCTCTATTCCGAAGACGGTAAACGACTCCCGCCCCATTTTAGGCCGTCCAGCGACTATGACACGGAGACCGACTCGACCACGCCCATTGACAAATTGATTGACCGTCACGTCGATACGGACCGAGCGGTGGCCGAAATGACTCAAGCGAGCGCCCAGATCCAACAGGATATGGCGGGGGTGCTCAAGGGGGCGCTGGCTGCTGAGGACGAAAAGGCGGCTTCCGAGATGCGGAATGTCATGTGGGAGTCGCTGCGAGGTGCCTTCAAGAAGGTCAATGAGTTGGCGGGAAAATGGGACACGCTCTCCCCACGGGCAGGGGAAGTCCATGCCTACCATTGAAAGTCGATATGAAAATTCCCTATAACTTTGAGCAACTGTAGTCAGTGTGTGCGAGTTGCTCTGCAGCGGCATCGTCTAAATAGAAGAAAATGGAGGGAAATACCATGCCAACTGTACGGATTGGCGTCGTCGGGTGCGGCGCAATCGCTCAGGTTCAGCATCTCCCCAATCTGCTTGAGCTTGATGAAGAGTTTGAGGTGCCCATTGTCTGCGATGTCTCGCCAGCCCAGGCGGAGTATATGGCGCGGCGGTTCCGGCTGCCCAAATATGTGACCGATATCCGCGATCTGCTGGCGGCGGATATCGATGCGGTGGTGCTTTGTCACTCAGACCCCAAGACCGAGACGGCAGTGGTTGCTTTTGAAGCCGGTAAGCACGTCTTCATTGAAAAGCCTGTGTGTTTCTCCCTGCGTGAAGCTGATGCCATTATCGCTGCTGCACAGAAGTCAGGGAAGGTGGGTCAGTCTGGGTACATGAAGGTATACGATCCGGCCTTTGAGCTGGCGAAGCGAGAAATCGATACGATGGACCCGATTCGTTTTGTGCAGATCAATCACCTGCATCCGAATAATAATCTCCACCTGAGCCAGTTCAGGGTCAGTCAGTTCAACGATCTACCGCCCAGCGCCATCGAAGAGCAGCGGACTGCATGCAGAACCGCGCTGCGCGAGGCATTTGGGGATATGTTCGCTGCCGCCAAACCCGTTTGTGGCATCGCCTATGGGCTCATTCACGATCTCTATAGTCTCCAGACCATGTTAGGGGCACCCAGCGCGGTCGTCAGCACCGAAATCTGGAATAACTTCAGAGCCATAACGACCATCCTGGAATATCCCAATGGGGCCCAGTGTGTGGTCAGCCGGGTCGATCTCAATACGCTATGGGATTTCAAGGAAACCCTGGAGGTGTACAGCGATAACAAGCGGGTTATCCTGTCTTACCCGATGGGGTTTTCGCGCCGGGTGCTTGCGAAGTTGACCGTGCAGGGAATCGATGCGGATGGGACGAGTTTTCGCAAGGAGCCGGCGATTCCCTGGGAAAGCCCGTTCACTCATGAATTGCGCCACTTTCACGAGTGCATCACCCGGGGGACACCCTCACATTCCTCGATCGCGCACGCACGCCACGATGTTGCGCTCATCATTGACATCACCAGGTCCTATATCACTCAGGCACCTGTGAATCGATAACGTCCCGAGAGTCTTCGACTTGCCGCCTCCGGCCCCCGCCCCCTCCGGTCTTCGACCGAGAGTCCGAGACCGCAATCCTCTCAATTTTGGGGGGAAGGGGAGAATCGCAAAACTCCCGAAGTTCCGGTGCTCCGCACCGAGAATCCACGATGCGAAACATCGGGACCTGCCCCGATCCATCGGGGAATTGGGGGCCGGGGAGCGAATGTAACAAAGTCAAGCTTACTGTTCATCACCAGATCTTGTGTCTTCCAACTGTGTCTGTGCCAGTTTTGCGTCCAGGATGCGAATATCTCCGACCTCTTTCTGTTCATCCAACCATGCCTGTACTTCCTGTTCCAGTTTTTTCCGGAGGAGTTGTTCCTTAATCTCCTGACTGACCTCTGGATACGTTTTCTGGCGAAGGAGTTTTTTACCAAGTAGCCTAGCAATGAGGTATCCGTCAGGTGTCAGAAATGGTTGGCTTACTTCATCGATTTCCAGCTCGGCGATTGCCAATCCGACCTCCGTATTGGCAATATGCGTCTGTGGTTCTTGTACGACCAGGAGAAATGGGTTATCGCTGTAAGTTTGCTGAACCTCGCGAAATTCCCTACCTGCTTTTAAGTGGCAAAAGATTACCTCCGCAAGCTGCTTGGCTTCGGCTCGTTGATCTGCCGCATCCCCGGGGTTTGAGAGTACCATAATATATTGAAACCGAATCTGCATCGGTTCAACAAATGCCAATCGATTTTGTTCAAAATATTGAGCTGCTTCTTGATCAATTTGTGCATCATTGATGGCGCTCCGAAATTGACGGGCAATCAATTCCTTCATGATTAAGTCGTTCCTGAGCCACTCCTCCAATTCCTGATATTCTAGTCCGCTTTCCTTCAGTTCCTCGAAGAATAACGCCTCAGAGGGATATGTGGATTTGATCGCTTCAATTTCTGCGTTCACCTTTTCCTGCCGAAGTGCGAGAGGAATCCCGATGTCATCCGCTTTTTGTAACATCAGCTTTCGTTCGATGAGATTCTCTAAGACTGCCCGTTTCACTTGATCTGAAGGGTTCTCAATCTCTCGAATAATCAATTCGTTCTCCAATTCACTCCGCGCGATTGGCTGATCATTGACCACAGCGATCACGTAATCGATGATTCTCTCCCCTGCGAAACTGCTTGCCATGCAAATCAACTGAACAGTGAACAAAACGTGAAACGTGAAACGTGAAACGTGATGCGTAAAACGTAAAACGTAAGTTTCGTTCATTCCTTCCATTCTTCCTTCCTTTCCTTTCCCTATTTCCTAACGTAATGAACTGATGAATCCAACGGGCGAGCTGTGCCCGTGCGAGAATTGGACCCGCTCTACTTTCCTTCCCTACCATTCGTATTCTACCCGTGCATAGATCCGGTGCTTCGGATTTGGTTTTGTTGTGTTGTGTGATCCAAAACGCGATTGCGTATAACGGATTCTGCCGCTAAAACGTCGCCAATTCCACAGTTGCAGTTGCATGTAAAATTCCTTGGGATAAAGTATCTCTATTGATGAGAACGGTATCGTTGATTTTCCAACGCATTTCCCATTCGATCCCTTCCGTCAAAAACCATTCGACCTTGAAATAGACATAGTCATCGGGAGTGGTGCGAGATAAGGATTTGCGCTGCGATCTGCGATAAACAGGGGTCAGATAGAGCATCGGGGGTGGCTGAAAACGTAACCACAACAACCCACTCCGGCGTTCATCCCCCGCGATCGCGATCTCGTCGTCATTCCATTTGCCGGATATGCCGAATTCCAGGGGGTTGGCAGGGCGAAATACGATTTCGGTATACGCCTCATTGTCCATTTGCAAGCTTGATGGGTGCTGCCACTGATCATAGTAGGCTCGTAGACGCAGCCTGCGATGCGGGCGATAGCGAACCTGCAAAAACACGCCCACTTCGTCGATGTCGCCGTCCACATCCCCGTCTCTTGTGTCATCTGAATCCGCAAATCCGTGGCTGTGCGGATTATCGAAATCTGCACCGTATCAACGGAGAGATGCTAACAGCGAAACAGATCGTGTTCTGAAACCCGCTTCAAGGTAGCTTGCCCAACCGGCTTCGAGGCTGTGGGATATTTCGCCCCGCAGGTCAAGTTGCCGAATTTCCGTTCTTGCGTATAAGCCAACGGCACTCCACCCGCCACGATTGGGGAGATTCCGAAACTCCGTATCAACCCGCTTATCGATCCAACCGCGATACCAAACACCGCCAACTTCGGTGTTCCTCTGTAACTGAAAAGTAACCGTTGAACCAATCAGTCGCTCATTGTAGACGCGATTCACCCTTCGCCGAGACCTCAGTCCCGTCACAGCGGCCGGCAACGTCACCGGGGAATCTGAATCGGAAACGAAGGCTGTCCCACTCCAACCATCCACACTCCATGTGGCTGCAACCCCACGTTGTCGGTAAGACGAGGTTGTATCGTCCACGTAGATGCCTTTGGGAGAGAAACGGTGTGCGTCATTAAACGTCAAGCCAGATCCGAAGCCCGCCGTAAAATTGCCAAGGACAATTTGCTTCCATATTCCGCCCGGCGTCCATGCCAGGTAAAGCTTCTCAAAACGCCAGCCCGGTGAGATTAGATCGGGGCGTCCAGCCTCCCATTGATATGCCGTATCGTCTTCATGCTCGGCGGCGAAGCCTAAAAAGAATCGATTCTCGAAATCAGATCGGATTCTTAGGCGCGAATAATAAGGCTCGCCATCTTTATCGGTCTCCGATGTGTCGATCCGCATCCGCCCATCAAGTCGGTCGATCCGTGGGCGAATCTCTGCAAAGGCGCGAAGGGTTCGCCGCTGCTGTGCGCTGAGGCGCCTGATTCGCAATAGATCTTCCCACTTAATAAACCCATTCTGCTTCTGACACTGATCTAAGATTGCCAGCGCGTTACTGCGTGAAATGCCGGGGATGGCAATCAAGTCTGTCACATCTGCACGGTTGAGATTAATCGGATTTTCAAGCACCTCCAGGAGGACGAGCGCCGCTTCTTCGGTGATCAGCCCATCGGCTTCCAATTGGCTGATGTCGTCCTCATTCTGAATCTCGAAATCAACGGTGGACACAACGGTTTGTGCGGAGATTGGCGGAGATAACCACAGCAAGGAAGTACACCAAGCACAATACGTGAAACCCCGATGGATCAGCGCAGAGCCTGATCTCGCGTAGCAGACTCTCGGTACGTAGCTGTGAAACACGAAGTGTGAAAGGAAGGAAACTCAAAGGGGATTTCCTAATTTCCTCATTTTCTTTTTTCAATTTCCTATGAATGAATTCGCCTATTTCTTGAAGAATTCAGAAAAAATAGGTTGACAAAGACATCGAATAGAATGCTATAATCATATTCGCCGTTTCCTACAAAAGTTAGAGGACGAAAAGGGACCACAAACACGATAGGAGAAAATCGAAATGATGGAAATCAAAGATGAAGGGATTTGTCGATTCTGTTTAAAAACCTTTGCCGGTCGTTCTATCGGAAGACATCTTGTCGCATGTAAGGTCAAAAAACAGAAGGACGATGAAAGCATGGCTAAAGCGAAGCGAACAAGGCAGAATTATCAGTGCGTTTCTGTGTAGCAAGATGTAATGATAGTTCAAATCTATCAACGGTAACTTGCAACCGTAAGCCTAACCTTAACTGCGTTGCCTGAAAAGGCAAGGTGGAAAGCAAAGGGAAACGGCAAATGCCTGCGAGGGAATGTAGACCTTCAGAAGGCATGTCAGGCTAAGAACGTCATGGCTAAAACGAAAGTTGAACTGATGTAAGCCTCGTTACTACAGAACAGGTGAATCTACGAGGGGGAAAGTTGGTAGAATTCCCCAACTACAGCCTGCAGACAAAAGTCAACGTGGTTAAGGATAACGTTTTTATTATACGTAACCCAAGTTGCGACCTATTCATCGAATATGTGAGTGAACTGAATATGTGAGTGAACTCAGAGCTGATTGATACTGCTAGCCAATACAAACAAGACCACTTTCAATTCAAATCCGTGTCGCGTTACTGCATGGATTGAACGTGGAAGCAGTTTGTTAATCAAACTGCCAGCCGTCTCAACAGACTTACGATGGTAATTAGCCAAGTAGGTCTCCCATGGTGGATACAGCCGCTTGGAATTCTTCTTGCGTACTGGCTTTAATTCGACTCCGACTGATGTAACAATATCTTCTATCTCATAATTATTGTATGCTTTGTCACCATAGCCCGGTGGCAAGTCGAAGTCAAACCACTGTAACCCTTCAACGTCCCCTGTACTGGCTGGGGTCACAAAAAATTCAACAGGGTGTCGACTCGCAGTCACTAGCAGATGAACTTTCAAGCCATAGAAATACCGACGTTTGGACGCTTGATAGCCTTGATATGCCTTATCGGTGTAGATTTTTGACCGACGAATGCGGAACAAACAGCAATTGGTATGGTATCCAGTGCATAGATTTTCTGTTGATTAAGTTGCACATAGCTTCGTCCCAAGATTTTGAACAATGTGGTGAACATCGGTTTAATTCGATGAAGTCGTCGGTTGAATCGACTTTTTGAAAGCATCTTGGGTATATAGCCATGAGTCTTTAGAAAGTCACAAGTGGTTTGCAAGTTTGCCCCGAAGAACAACGCAGCGACGATGCCGGTGGTCATCACTTCGGCATCAGACATCTGCGTTTGTGGGTGTGGTTTTGAGTTGAGTGCTTCTAAGAGCTTGTCACAGAGATAGAAAATGGTTACAATTTGGATGTCCATGGGTTTCTCCTTTGAGGTATTATGGTTTGGATTACCTCTACTTTAACGGAAAACCCATGGATTTTCAATTACTAGCAACTTGGGTTAGTATAGCAGAAAATCAATCCGTTGTCAATTTCTAAGAGTTAGTTGACACTGTTGATGGCGCGTGATATTATGATATGCCAAGGAGCAGGGTTCATTTGGCGTGATAAGAACCTACGCCATTTACTAGCGTGAGAAGTTTCAACCGGTTCAAGGTGTCGGTATTTTCAGGCATCCTGATAACTGGTATCGATTCCAAAAACTACAATCCACTTGCCCCGGTGAGTCTAGTTTACCCCTCGTCGAGGCTTTTGCATGCCACATAGTGTCCGCCTCACTCAAGAGTATCGGCGTGCGACCGTGGCTTGCGAACAATACAGTTCATATGACAACCGAAGCAATCATATCTGGGCTCCAGACCCAAACCATCGGACAGGCGATCGAGATCTATGATCAGCTTGGATCAACGAACGATCTTGCGCTGCAGCGCGGCATCGAAGGAGTGCGAGAGGGTACACTGATCCTCGCAGAGTACCAGAGCGCGGGGCGTGGACGACATGGCAGGAGGTGGCACGCCCCGTCCGGATCAAGCATCCTTGCCTCACTCACCTTACATCACCGACTGTTGGCGAACCAGGTTGGATTACCCAATCTCATCGGTGCGGTTGCGATTGCAACCGCAATCCAAGAGTTGACTCAGCTTCCGGCGCAGATTAAGTGGCCCAACGATGTGCTGATCCGTGGGAAAAAAGTGAGCGGCGTCTTGACGGAATTGGAATACGATCAACATCGGCAGCCGTTTTTTGTCGTGGGATTCGGCGTCAATGTCAACATATTACTGGCAGATTTTCCAGCGGGACTTCGTTCTTCCGCGACTTCTTTGCGGATCGAAAGTGGGAGGGAAATTTCCCGTATTGCGCTCATCCAAGCTATCCTGTGCCAGCTTGAGGAAAACTACCTGTACCTGAAGCGTGGCAAAACCGCGTCAATCATTGAGATGGCAAACAGGCTATTTATCGGTGGATGGATGCGGATCAAGACGACTGATGGCACCTTCGATGGTTGGGCAGAGAAAATAAATCAAGATGGAGGACTCCTGCTTAGAGATGCAAACTGCAACTGGCGGGAGTTTTTGGTCGGGGAGGTAATTCACACGACAGGCGGCTTTGTGGATGTAGTTCTTCTTGACGGTGAACCGGAAACATGCTAAGATACGCTCACATTTAAAACAGAATTGATACCAGCCTCCCTGTATCCGCGTAATCCTACGAAATCTGTCGTCCTAAAAGGAACTTATGAGACTCTCCTTACGCAATACGCAATACACAATATGCCCCATATTTCACATTTCACGTGCTAGATTTTTTTTATGCTTCCTCCGGGTTTTTCTTTTCAGCCTCCCAATTGCTCCCGCCCAACAGCACGATGCTGACGAAATCATCACGGCGGTGATACGCCACCAAAATCTCGGATTAGCGTACCTCGAAGAGTCTCAGCTAGGCCAAGGCATTGAGCAATTTCAGCGGCTCGTGAACCTGGTGCCTGACGAACCCATCGGTTACGGCAACCTCGCCGTTGCATATCTACGCCTCAAGAAAAGCGAGGAAGCCGAGGGGTGGGTTAAGCGGGGACTCGAAGTTGATCCGATGAACAGCCAGTTGCATTTCATTCTCGCGGAGATCTACCAATCGCAGGGCAGAACGGAGAAAGCAGTTGCGGCGATTCAAGAGGCGGTGAAGCTCGCACCTAACAATCCGGAGGCGCGATACAAACTAGTGCGTCACTACTTGGCTCAACGGAACAACCCGGAGGCAACCGATCAGGCAATCGCCCATCTGCGGGTGCTGCGTCAGCAATCCCTAACCAACGTAGTGGTGCTGATCAAATTGGCGCAATCCTTTTTACAGCGTGAACGGACTGAGGAAGCAAAGCAGATCTGTATGGTGTTGAATGCGCTGCTGTGGGATGTCGATGAAGAATTCCTGAAGTATTTGAAACAGGGACTGCTCCTGATAGACCAGGGTGACGCCAAAGGTGCAGCCCGATATCTTCGGATTTTTGATAATGTTCAAAAGCGGAGCCCCCGTTACCAGCAAGGGATTGGAGAACTCGTGACCAACATCTTGGGACATCCAATTGAGGAGTTCAGTTCCGGTTTCAGGGCACGGGTGAAAGCGAAGCAGAGCCCGCCAATCCAGATACGTTTTGTCGATGTCACCCAAGAGTTGGGGCTCTCTGATCTGGAGGGAAAGCGGGTTAAGGTTATCGTGACAGACTACGATAACGATGGCGATCTGGATGTGTACACTTTGTACAATCCAATGACAAGGAATCTCACCTTTCAGGCCAACCTTTTCCGGAATGAAGACAGAAAATTTGTTTACGCCGCAGAACTGGCAGTGGGTGGGGGAGATGCGGCTGCCTTTGCTGATTTGGATAAGGATGGCGACCAAGATCTGTATGTGTCAACTGGCGAGGGTAATATGTTTTTCCGCAACGAAGGAGATGACAAATTCACAGAGATTGCGGAAGCTGCGGGGATTCATGGCGATGGTGGCGGGCAAGTAGTCTCTTTTGTCGATTACGATCATGACGGCGATCTGGATCTGTTCACGACAGGTGACCGGGTAGAGATGGATCGCAACAATTCGGATGGCACATTCAGTGATGTGGGCGATCAGACCTTCCTTCCATCCGATCGTCCCGGTGCTAGAGGTGCAGCCTTTGGAGACTTTGACGACGACGGCGATACTGATATTTTTGTCATAAACGATCAGACCGGTTGTACACTCTACACAAACCTTCGCCAGGGGCGAATGCAGTCGATAACTCGTGAAACAGGGATTCCGCAAGATGACCCCTTCACAGCGGTTGCGGTTGGCGATTACGACAATGACGGAGATCTCGATCTTTTTCTGGCAACGAATGGCGAAACACCTCATCAACTTTACCGCAATCGCGGGGATGGTACATTTGCTCCCGATATCCGTTCGCACGAGCAAACACTAAGTGCAACAGACGGTGTTCATGGCTTAGATGCGCATTTCCTCGATTATGACAACAACGGTTTTTTGGATCTGTGGTTAATCAGTAAGCGACGAGAAGGTGATGGACGAGGGGTTTTTCTATTTCGGAATGACGGCACAGGGAGGTTTGTCGAGGCTCCAGACCTACTGCCTGACACAGTCCGAAACGGTCTTGATGGGGCAGTCGGTGATTATGACAACGACGGAGATCTCGATCTCTTCCTGATTGACGCTAATGATCGGGTAGTCGCGCTGCGTAACGAGGGCGGCAACCAAAACGGTTGGCTGCAAGTTCGGCTGGAAGGTGTAAACGCCGGGAACAACAAGAACAACATTGACGGCATCGGATCCAAAGTGGAACTCAAGGTCGGTGAGCTCTACCAGATGAAATACGTCACTGATCCGATGACGCATTTCGGTTTGGGGGCTGTGGAACGGGCGGATGTGCTGCGAGTGATTTGGTCCAATGGCGTGCCGCAAAACGCCATCCTGCCCAAGGCGAATCAGCGCATCCACGAAAAACAGGTTCTGAAAGGCTCCTGTCCATTCCTTTACATCTACGATGGCGAGGGCTATCGGTTTTTGACAGACCTCTTGTGGCGCAGCCCGCTTGGGCTAGTCACGCCGATGGGATTCCTTGCACCCGCTGAAACCGCAGATTACGTTAAAATCCGCGGAGATCTCATGAAACTGAAAGCCGGCGTCTATTCACTTCAGGTCACGGAGGAGCTTTGGGAGATCGCCTATTTTGATCAGGTCAAGCTCCTCGCCGTAGACCACCCCGCAGGAACACAGATATTCGTTGATGAAAAATATACCGCCCCGCCATTTCCTGAATTCAAAATCTACACGGCAAAAGAAGTCCATCAACCGCGTGCGGCATTCGATCATCACGGAAACGATGTCTCCGACGCGCTCAAGGAATTCGACTATCATTATACAGTTGAGCACGAGCCGGGAACGTTTCAGGGCGTCGTTAAACCACACTTCATCGTTCTCGATCTCGGCGATGCGTCAAACGATCAACCGCTTACCCTATTCCTCACCGGTTGGATCTTTCCCACGGATACGAGCATCAACGTTGCCCTCTCCCAGAACCCTTCGATTACCCCAAACTTCCCCTACGTCCAAGTGCGCGACACTCAGGGCAGATGGCAAACAGTCATCGACACAATTGGGGTTCCAGCGGGAAAGAACAAGACCATCGCCGTGGATTTGACGGGGAGATTTCTTTCGTCAGATCGCCAGGTAAGAATCGTGACAAATATGCAGATCTACTGGGATTCAGCGTTCTTTACAATTGGGCAGGAAAACGTGCCAATCCGCGTAACAGAATTGTCTCCGCATCGCGCCGATCTCCACTATCGTGGTTTCTCCGAAATGTATCGCCCAACTCCGCATGCGCCGCATCTGTTTGATTACAAAAACGTTGTGAAGGAGAGACAATGGCGTGATTTGGGAGGCTATTACACCCGGTACGGAGATGTAACGCCACTGCTGCAACACATTGATGATATGTACGTCATCTTGAATGCAGGGGACGAGATGACTGTCGAATTTGACGCGGCTCAGTTACCGCCGTTGAAAGAGGGGTGGGCGCGAGATTTTATCCTCTTCAGCGATGGGTGGGATAAAGATGGCGACATCAATACACTCTTATCGCAGACTGTTGATCCTTTACCATTTCACGGTATGTCCGCCTATCCGTACCCCGACGAGGAAAGTTATCCTGACGATTTGGAGCATCTGCGTTATCGGCTAGAGTACAATACACGGCGCGTGACTTATGGACTGCCGCCCCTCAAGTGAATATTCTCATGCGTATGACGCATCACGAATAGTTTCACCACTTTATGTTCAGGGCAAAACGAGGGCGGTTGCTCAAGTTTATGCTCCCCGCGTAAGCGCAAAGGTAGGGGTTTTGCTTGATTGCAGATTTGCCTACACTGTGTGACACGGATTGCGCAACAGCCATCATCTCCATTTCAGAATTCATTCGCAGCATCATCCGAAGCGGGTGCAAAATGTATGGTGAACCGACTTTGTCTTTTTGTCCTTAGTGCGCCTGCACAGCAAGTAATATCGCTTTCTCAAGGGTAGACATATTTTCTCCTTGTTTTTCAGTGTAACAAGGTTCAATCAAGGGTGTCAATGACTCTTTTACGTAAAAACGCCTGCCAAACCCATAGAGAACATTCCTTTCAAAAGGGTATAGTGGAGCATCGTGTTTGTACTTGACAGCATGTATCATGGGTGCTATACTAAATGAAAACCATGAAAGGAGTCATTGAATCAATGTCCAAAAAGCGGTTATTCCTGTTAGGAATTATTGTATTGGCGGCGTGCATGGCAAGTGTGCTCTATGCTAGCGGAACATGGAACATTTTACTGGAGCGGGACCCGGAGATTCGGGATTATTTTGCAATTACTTTTGTTAGCCCAAAGGAAGGTTGGGTCGCTGGGGATGCGCCTTTAGACATGGATAGTCCAGGATATATTGGTCACACCAAAGATGGTGGCAAAAGTTGGGAGAAGGCGGAAGTCCGGATCGATAAAACCCTCTCAGATATCTACTTTGTTGATAAGAAAAACGGTTGGGCCGTCGGCGACGCCGGCATGATTGTTGGCACAAACGACGGCGGCAAGCGCTGGAACATCCAGACGAGTAAAGTCGACAATTGGCTTTATGGTGTTCACTTCGTGAATGCGAAGATGGGCTACGCCGTTGGCAAAGGGGAAACCGTCCTCCAAACAAAAAACGGCAAAAGCTGGAAGCTTCTACGCGGTGGTGAAATTCCCAGTGGGGTCGGTGATGAGCCTGAAGGTGTTTTCTATGCCGTCCACTTTATTGATGAATTAACAGGTTGGGCAGCAGGTATTTTTGTGGATCCGACTGCTGATACGCAAAACAGCACGATAAAAAAAACCACTGATGGTGGCCAGACCTGGGTTGATCAGCCGACAAACACTGAGATTTCTCTCAGAGATATTTTCTTCGTGGACGCCTCTAATGGATGGACGGTTGGAGATGACGGACTTGTGCTTCACACCACAAATGGCGGCGATACCTGGAAAATTCAAGCGAGTGGAACAGAGGAAAAGCTATTGAGTGTTAGCTTTGCCGACAAGAATGTGGGTTGGGCAGTCGGCGGTGATACGGGCGTCAGTGTTATCATTCACACAACCGACAGCGGAGAAACATGGGAAATGCAGCCCATTCAGCATACCCGTATCAGCAAAGTGCCCGCAAATGGTGTTTGTGTTCTGGATGCAGATAAGGTTTGGGTTACTGGTAACAATGGTTTCGTCGCGTCATATTCAAAGTAGCCTCATGAGGTGATGTTCCCTCTTAAAACTATCCGAAAAGTCAGTGGCTGCTCAACTTCAGTTGGGGAAATTCCCATTAAAGCGCGATAGACATGAGGTCTTAAACACCAAAATCTGATTTTCAAAAATGGAGAAAGGTGAATGAATTTTGCAGCTCGAATGAGCCGCCTGGGGACTGAATCTGCCTTCGAGGTGCTCGCCAAAGCAAAAGGACTGGAGGCGCAAGGCAGAGACATTATCCACCTCGAAATTGGTCAGCCAGATTTTGTAACCCCCATGAATATCTGTGAGGCAGCGTTTAAGGCAATGAAGGATGGTCACACAGGATATGGACCATCTGCTGGTTTGCTGGAATTTCGTGAAATTGTTGCTGACCATATTTCGGAAACGCGGGGCGTCGAGATTCATCCGGATGAAGTCACCGTCACCTCCGGCGCCAAGCCTATCATTTTTTTCACGATTCTGGCGCTTGTCGATGAAGGAGATGAGGTAATCTATCCGGATCCCGGGTTTCCGATTTATGAATCTGTGATCGACTTCATTAGCGGGAAGGCTGTTCCGCTTCCCTTGCGTGAGGAGGTTGATTTCCGTTTTCGGATTGATGATCTTGTTTCGGCAATTTCAGATCGGACAAAGCTGCTGATCATCAACTCGCCCCAAAATCCAACCGGCGGCACGCTGGAAAAAAGCGATTTAGAAGCCATCACAGCGTTGGCAACCAAACACGATTTTTATGTGCTAACGGATGAGGTTTACTCGCGGATCCTTTATGAGGGTGCTCATGAAAGCCCTATCAATCACCCTGGTATGAAGGAACGAACCATCTTGATTGATGGGCATTCTAAAACGTACGCGATGACTGGGTGGCGGTTGGGCTACGGAATCGCTCCGAAAGAGATAGCTGACAAGATTACGCAGTTGACAATCAATTCTAACTCGTGTACCGCGACTTTCACACAAATTGCGGGGATCGAAGCCCTGAGGGGGCCGCAAGATTCTGTCACGGAAATGGTTGCCGAGTTCAAGAAACGACGGGATGTGATTGTTGACGGCCTCAATGCGATTGAAGGTGTGAGTTGCATAAAACCGCTCGGCGCTTTCTACGCGTTTCCGAATGTCACGCAACTTCCGGTTTCTTGTCAAGAACTCTCGGACTACCTGCTTGATGAAGGGGGCGTCGCCCTGTTGCCCGGTACGGCTTTCGGCAAATTTGGCGATGGATATTTGAGGCTCTCCTATGCAAATTCACTGGAGAATATACGCGAAGCCTTAACCTGTATGGATGCAGCAATTTCAAAGATCCGGTAGTTGCTAAGGTCTGCATTGCTGAAGTTAGCAGGCGATATTATGCACGAACGTATTTCAATTGATCCGAACGTATGCCACGGACAGGCATGTCTAGAGATAAGGAAACCGCGGGATGGAAATCCTTTCTTCGCCCCGTAAAGCAACCGCTCGTATTCCAGCAAGCACAACAAACTTAGGCCCCGGTTTTGATGTCCTTGGGCTCGCACTCCAACTTTATAGCACGGTCGAGCTTGAGGAGATTGACGACGGCGCCGAAATTGTTATCCGTGGCATTGATTCGGAGGTGATTTCAAGCGACACCGATAACATCGCCTATCGCGCAGCCGCTTTGGTTTTTGATTGCTATGGGTATAAACCCAAAGGGCTGAGATTGGTTTTAACGAATGGCATTCCTGCAATTCGGGGATTGGGCGGCAGCGGCACAGCAATCCTCGGTGGGCTGTTGACGGCAAACGCCCTTTGTCATGAGCCTTTTTCCCGTTCTGAATTACTCGATTTTGCCACTAAGCTCGACGGGCATCCAGATAATGTTACGGCATCGCTGTTAGGCGGCTTAGTCGTATCCGTGATGCAAGGCCGTCACGTGCACTCAATTAAATTAGATTGTGGTTCAGAGTTGCGCGTTGTCGTGGCAATCCCTGACTTTCCATTGTCAACCAAACAGGCACGTAGCGTCTTACCCCAAACCGTTCAGTTTCCTGACGCCATCTACAACGTGAGTCGATCTTCATTCCTTGTCGCAGCAATTGCAACCGGCAATTTAGAGATGTTATCGCTTGCAATGGCAGATCGACTCCATCAACCGTATCGAACCTCCTTGATTCCTGGGTTTGATGAAGTGGCTGAATCCGCAATGTGTGCAGGTGCACTAAGTGTGGCGTTAAGTGGAGCAGGCCCAAGCATTGCGGCTTACTGCACGACATCGACGCAGGAAGTCGCTTTGCAGATGAGCCAGGCATTTGCACAGCATCAGATTTCTTGTGATGTTAAGATTCTATCTATCGATTCCATCGGCGCAGCCGTGCGAATCAGTAAATGAGTGAATAAAGCAAGACAAGATTCGCTGATTTTTCCCTTCCTCCTCCTTTTCTAGCCTTTCCTCAGATCAGTATGTCCAATTGGTACACCCAAAAAATTCCATACCTTCTGCATGAATTCAAGACCGACCTCGAACGTGGATTGAGTCGTGAAGAGGCGAGTGCCCAACAACGTAGATTTGGCAGCAACCAGATCCAACAGGCTCACGAAAGTTCACTGTTCATTCTCTTTCTGAAGCAATTTTCCAATTTAACGGTCATTCTCCTGTTTGTTGTTATCTGCATCTTTTTCTACTTTCAGCATGCAATTCACGAGGCGTTGGTGCTTTTTGCTATTCTTTGCTTCCATATCCTTTGGCGATTCATTCAGAAAGGAAAAATGCACTATCAACTCCGGTCCATCAAACAGCATTTGGAGATGAGTGTATCGGTCATTCGTGGTGGGACTGTTATCAAACTTCCACCCACGGCGATTGTCCCCGGCGATCTGTTTCTCCTTGCTGAAGGGGATTATATTGCCGCTGATGCCCGCATCGTTGATGCTAATGCCCTACTTGTTGATGAGACCTCGCTGTTTGGGACAACGACGCTCGCTGAAAAAACCGATGAAGACATTTCTGCCCCAGGTTTGCCGCCTGAAAAACAGAGGAATATGGTTTTCGCTGGTACATACGTCCTTGAGGGAGAAGCGCGGGCAATTGTTGTTGCAACTAGCAAACAATTGGAGATAAACAATCCCAGTCGGCGTATGCCCCCGATTCTCGATTTGGATTCGGAAGTGGAAGTGCAGATGGGAATTTTTCACGACCATTTCCGGATCGCCGGTGGGATATTTGGAGGCGCAGCGATTATCGCTGCTCTGTTGTTCCAAGAGAAAAGTATCGAGGAAAACTGGAGTGAACTCCTTTTTCTCGGATTAGGTTTTGTTATCGCTTCGATTCCTGAAGGGGTTGTTTCAACAAGTCGAGCCATCCTTGCTGAACACGCCTATAAGCTCTTAGGAAAAGGGGTGGCGATTCGTAATCTCATCAATTTGGAAAGGTTGAGCGGTGTTACGGCGGTTTGCATCGATGAAATCGGAAACTTTACGAGAAAGGAGATGACTGCTTCGCACGTTTTTGTAGATGAACGTCTTGTGGATCGGGAAATATGGGAAGCTTGGCTGAAATCCCTTGAGAGGAGGACACCAAATGAAATTGATGAAGATTCAATCCCGACGACGTTGCCGAATTCACAGGTGCCTCCAGAATTTCCGCTGTTGATATTGCTCGCAGGCCGCTGTGCTGGCAATCGTCGCGCGGGGACGGAGCTGAATCAAACCTCTACTTTGGTGGAAGCAAGTATTGACAACACGCTAAAGCAAATTGCAGAAAAAATCGGATTTGATTTGGAGCGTTACGATTCTGCTTTCACCAAAATTGATGAACTGCCTCAGATGCCAGAACGGCCATACAAAACGCTCGTTTTTGCGATCCAGGGGGGAAATTTTTTACATTTGATGTTCGGCGATGCAGAAGCTATTTTACAGGCTTGCCATCGCATTCAACTACATGGAACAATCGATTATATGAGCGTTAATCAGGAGGAGTTGACACGCCAAGCGATTCAATACCTATCAGATAGCAAGACCCAGGTCTTTGCCCTCGCTTATCGAAACCTGAGCACTCCTCCCTCTCAGCCGGAGATGAAGCGCAACATGACGTTTTTGGGTTTGATTGCTTTTACGCAGCTTGAGCACCCGGATTCAAAGAAGATTATCCAATCCTGTCTTGATGCTGGACTCAAAATCGTCACGATAACAGAAAAAAGCCGGAATATGGCTTCGGATATTGCGAAGGAACTCGGCATTATTCGGGATACAAACGCTGTGGTTGCGAAGGAAGATCTGGACGAGTTTAGCGATGCGCATTATGAATCGATCGTGGATCGCTTACTTGTATATTGCCGTCCTTCTCCTGAACAGAAGTTGAATATTGTGCAACATCTGAAACGTCACGAGCATCGCGTCGGCTTTTGGGGGAAATCTCCTCAAGATTTACGGGCAATGCGCGTTGCCGATGTGAGTTGTGCTTCTGCCTCTCATTCATCGCATGTTGTCCAACAGCATGCGGCGTGTTTGGTACTCAAGGACGGTTTTCATATCATCGCCGATCTGCTACTTCATGTTCGGGAATCGTATCTCAACTTGAGGAGTTCGATGCGTTGGCTGCTCTCTTCCAGCCTAGCACAGTTAATCACGCTTATTGTTGGAGGTGTGCTGCCTTATCTTGAATCCATTTTTCCACTGTTAGGTAGACTACCAGCGCCTTTGACCCTTCTTCAGATTATTTGGGTTCACCTGCTCATCAATCTAATCCCACTGATGGGGCTGGGGCATGATCGTATCCGTGGAGAGTTGAGGTATATCAGACGTCAGGAGGTTCCGCCGTTCCTCTCGAAACCTGATTTCTCCGATATGTTGTTGCGGAGTCTTGTCATTACATCAATGACCATTTTTAGCTTTGTTTTTACATTTGTGAGTGCAGAGGCAGCCAAGCAGAGCGCCCATACCGCGGCGCAAACGGCGGCATGTACAACGTTGATTTTTACACAATTGGTCTCGAACTTCCAATGCCACCGCCATTTCTGGGAATCAGTCTTCCAAAGGATAAAGGCGAATCTTCCTTTATTCTTCACCATTCTTGCGTGCATGGCGTTGCATCTGGCAATTGTCTATCTGCCAACCACACAGCAGATATTCAGTTTCTCCCCGCTTTTCAAAGCGTGGCAGTGGATACTCCCATTCTGCGGCATTTTGACGTTTTTGCCCTTGAACCTCACGCTCCAGCGACGTTAATCAATTCAGCTTTTACAGTGCAAATGGCTTGACCGCAAAATCTTCCAGCGTTATCGTGAAACTCCGCCATCCCCCCGTTACGGCAAACACAACGATGACTTCACAACCAACTCCGATCGTCAGCATCACCAGATTGCGCGCCAGGGGGTAATTGGGAGTCAAGCTAAACCCATCATACGAATATTTTAACTCGACAATGTTAAGTTAGACAGCAGATCCAGTTATGACGCGGCTTCTCAAGTTCGGTTGTTTGACTTCAAACCCTGATGAAATCAGGATTTACGTGGTAATTTAACATTGTCAAATTAACATTAATTGAGTGAATTGGTACGGAGAACTTTATGGCGCGGAAATACCCGATTGAATGTGTACGAAACATCGGCATCATGGCACACATCGATGCCGGCAAAACAACCACAACAGAACGCATTTTATTCTATACAGGCAAAAAACATAAGATCGGCGCCGTAGATGATGGAACTGCGGAAATGGATTGGATGGTTCAGGAGCGTGAACGCGGCGTCACCATCACCGCTGCAGTGACGACCTGTTTTTGGCGCAATCACATCATTCACCTGATCGACACGCCAGGACACGTCGATTTCACGGTTGAAGTCGAACGATCGCTCCGCGTACTTGATGGCGCCGTCGCCCTATTCTGTGCAGTCGGTGGCGTTGAACCGCAATCCGAAACGGTTTGGCGTCAAGCTGAGCGCTACCACATCCCACGCATTGCTTTCGTAAACAAAATGGATCGGGTTGGTGCGAATTTTCCGCGTGTTATCGAAATGATAAAAGATCGATTAGGCACCAATCCATTACTTATTCAATTGCCAATCGGCTCTGAAGGTCAGTTCTCAGGCGTAATCGATCTCATCCGTATGAAAGCCGTCTATTGGCATGAAGCCGATCAAGGGCAGACCTTTGATTTGGGGAACATTCCGCCAGCACTGCAAGCAGAAGCGGAAGGCGCCCGTGAGGTGATAGTTGAATCCGTTGCGAGCGAAGATGATGTGCTTCTGGAAACATATCTTGAAGGCAGGGAAATCACGGAAGCGGAACTTCGGAATGGCATTCGTATGGGAACGTTGAAAAACGCTTTCGTTCCTGTATTGTGCGGAACAGCGTTAAAGAATCAAGGCATCCAGCCGTTGCTCGACGTAGTTGTCGATTTCCTCCCCTCGCCGGTTGACGTACCGCCAATTGCGGGAATCGTCCTGAAGATGAATCGAGAGGAAGTGCGTGAGTCGAAGGATAACGCACCGTTCACCGCTTTAGCGTTCAAGGTCGCCAGTGACCCAAATGTCGATAAGATCGTTTACTGCCGCATCTACTCCGGGACGCTCAAGCGTGGGGCGGTCGTTTACAACGTGACGAAAGACACAAAAGAGCGGGTGACGCGGATTTTGCAAATGCACGCCAACAAACGGGAGGGCTGTGATGAAGCCCACGCAGGAGACATCGTTGCACTTGTCGGGTTGAAAAGAACCATGACCGGGGACACTTTGGCAGATACCTCGCATCCAGTTCTGCTGGAATCAATGGCCTTTCCGGAACCAGTGATTTCTGTAGCCCTTGAACCGAGGTCTGAGAGGGATAAGGATAAGCTGGAAGCGACACTTCAGGTTCTGATGGAAGAGGATCCGACCTTTTCGGTAAAAATTGACCAAGAAACCGGGCAGAGGGTGATTTCGGGCATGGGCGAGCTTCATCTGGAGATCTTGACAGATCGACTGCTTCGTGAGTTCAGGATCAATGCCCGCGTAAGTAAATTGCAGGTCGCCTATCGTGAGACGATCAGCCGGGTTGCCGAAGCCCAAGGCAAATATATCCACCAAATCGATAACGAGGGCATCTATGGGGACGTGATACTAAGGTTGGAAGCTCTGCCAAGAGGAGAAGGGTTTGAATTTGTGGATGAAAGCGACGAAACAAAGATTCCTCGTCAGTATGTTCCCGCAATTGAAAGTGCCGTGAAAAGCGCAATGTCGAATGGGGTCCTAACTGGCTTCCCGATGCAAGACATCAAAGCGGTTCTCGTTGGTGGTTCATACCATGAGACAGATTCGTCGGAGATTGCCTTTGAAGCCGCCGCTGTTGCTGCTTTTGAAAATGCCGCCGAAAAAGCCTCCCCCGTTCTGTTGGAGCCAATCATGAAAATTCAAGTCATCGCTCCGAGCGAGCACATTGGAAAAGTGATTGGCGATCTCAATTCACGTCGCGCTCAGATTACCGAAATCGGGACCGTCGGAACGGCGGAATCTATCGATTCCGATGTCCCGTTAGCGCGGATGTTTCAGTACACAACGGATCTGCGCTCGCTGACTCAGGGACGGGGCACGTTCACGATGGAATTCTCCCATTACAACGTTGCGCCTGCCACCACACGAGATGCTGTTGTGAATAAACCGCTGTTTTAGTAGCAGATGTGAAACAACATGAAAGTTAATTCGTTCCATTTTCGCTATGCATGAAGGAGGGACGATGAGCAAGCCTAAGATTTTATACGTGCCCACATCGGGGCACACTGAAAACGTCTTCAAACCGGAAGTTTTCGCACGATTTCAAGACCGGTTTGATGTAACCTTGAACGAAACCGGTTCAAACTATATGAGTGACCAGATTGCCGAACTTATTGGCGGGTTCGATGGCGTTGTGACCGGTTGGGGAACCTCACCGATAACTGAAAAGGTGATGCAGCATGCAGATGCGCTCCGAATCATCGCCCATTCAGCAGGTTCGGTGAAGCGGCTCGTCGGCGAGGTTTTCGATAAATACATCGTGCCGCGCCGGCTCTGTGTATTCAGCGCCAACGAAGCCATCGCTTACAATGTCGCTGAATACACAATTGGCGCGCTGATTATGACCACCCGCCGATGGGTTGACTTTATTGCACACACCCGATCGGGGAAATGGAATCCCAGCGAAGTGGCATCGAAAGTGAACTCCTTACGTGGAAGTGTCGTCGGTATCGTCTCGGCAAGCAAAGTCGGACGAGAGGTGATTAAGCTCTTGGATCCCTTCAACGTGACGATATTGATCTACGATCCGTACCTTTCAGATTGGGAGGCGGGAAATCTCGGTGTGGAGAAGGTTGTGCTCAATGCTCTCTTTTCCAGATCTGACCTTGTTACTGTTCATGCACCAAGCATCCCCGAAACGAACAAGATGATCGGTGCGGAACAACTGAAACTGCTTCGGGATGGGACGACACTGGTCAACACTTCGCGGGGCAGCGTTATCGACCATGATGCGTTGCTGGCGGAAGCGCGTACAGGTCGTATTCTCATTACCCTTGATGTCACGACCCCGGAGCCCTTGCCACCGGATAGCCCATTTCGGGGGTTGCCGAATGTTTTCGTCACGCCTCATGTTTCCGGCCCCGGCGCTTACGGCTACGCCAAAATCGGTGAGATGACGCTCGCAGCTCTGGAGGATTTCTTCGCAGGTAGACTTGTCGTTGGCGCCGTCGATTTCGACAGGTTCAGTCTACTGGCATAATTCTCACTTTCCGCTTGTCGAAAAAATGCTGTCAACGCCATAGTTTCCATAAACCGAGAGTTTTTGCACCAAACGGTGCAACTCAAAATCGCCGCCCTAAACCGATCTGGGCATTGGTGTGTCCCACCTACAATAGAGAATCCCTGATTTTTGGGGATTTTCCGGTTATGAGATGATGGCATATAAATTGCGCTTAATCCGCACATCAGGATGCACAGGCTTTTGCATCACACGTGAGATGATGCAAGGGGTTGTCCAATCAAAATACAAACTTAAATTCAATTGTTGGAGGTAACAAATGAGTGCCAAGCAAACTTCAGGAGCTTTCATGACTTCGTTGATTCTTCACGGAATCGCGGCGTTCATTGCGGGTGTATATCTCGTCACCCAGACACAGCAGTTCAAAGATCTCGTTGGGGCTGAAGTCCTTCAAGCGAAGGAACCCCCCAAACCCCAGGTGCGTAAACCGGTCATCAAGCCTGTTGTCAAGCCAACGGTTCCGACCACGAGTACCGTCGTTGTTGAGCAAGTTCAAGTTCAGCCAAGAGTAACGACGGCGGCTGTTGTTCGTCCCACCTCTGTCCAACCGCAGACGGTGCTTGAATTCTCGAATAAAGTTGTTAAGCTCAATGCACCCATCAATCCCAATATTCCGAAGGTAGTCAACCCCAATGTTCCGGTACCGCAGGTGGTGACGCACGCTGATCTGCCTGTTTCCGATGCGCCAGGTGCGCTGGCATTTTCCGCTCCCGTTGCGACAGCTCCAAGCGCTGCGCCGGCGAACATCGGTCGTGGTATTGGCGGTATCGTGCAGGTAAAGGTTGCTTTCGAGCGTCCGGCGGGGCTTGCGATGGTCGAGCATGTCGGGGCAACCCGCGACGCCTTGAGTGATGTGGTTGAGAACATCACACTGGGTAATGTTGAAGTGCCGCCGCTGCCGCGTGGTGAACCGGGTGGTACAGTGATTGGCAAAGGTCGTGACATTCGTGGGGTGTTTCGCTTCACGCGCGTGCGCCACGCCCTTTCTGACTGGTGGGCGGATGCGTCTTCACTGAACGCATGGACCAAGTGGCTCAATGAACGGACGAAGATCAAAACCGACATGAACGTTGAAGGCGGCGCGCTCAAATTGACCGACGCCAACCTGCAGAAATGCCCGTTGGTCTTCATGACAGGACACGATCCCGCAATGGCCAAGGGACACAACTTGTTTAATCGTGGCGGCGGTGGCGGCGGTCAAAAGATTGAGAGCAAACTTCCCGAGGCAGACGCCGCTGCATTGCGAAGATATCTTGTTGAAAAAGGTGGTTTCCTCGTCTTTGACGACTGCGGTGTGAACGCGGCGTCCCAAGGCATGCCCCGCTTGTTCCTCGCTCAGATGCGATATGTGATGCCGGAATATCAGGTGATGCGTATTCCCAACGACCACGAAGTCTACAATAACTTCTATGAAATGGGTGGACCGCCGATTGGGTTTGATATCTTCTGGTTTGGCAGCCGCCCGCCCAAGCGGAATTTCCTTGAAGGTGTTTCGATAGGTGATAATCTTTCGGTCCTGCTTGTTCGTCGTGACTATATGTGTTCGATGGAGTCGGTTAGCTTGCCCACCCGTTCCATTAAATACTCCCCCGGTGTCTATCGTTTCATGACCAATGTTGCGGTTTACGCGCTGACACACGGTTCAATTTCAGATTACTCCGGTTATGTGCCAGAAGATCGGATAGCAAAGCAGAATCTGCCGACCAGGGCGCCAGAAGCTGCGAAAATTGGGGCTGTTGAATAAAGTCTGCTGATTCGGACAAGCCCTTGAATCAATCGAGCAAAAAAAGCAGCCAATTGTTTGGCTGCTTTTTTGTGCTCATTATCCTTGAAAAGGTTCCAAACCCTTTCAAAGTTACGGCAGCGCATCTGTCCAAAAACTTCTGCCTTGAAGCACTACTCCGTTGATGGCACTCCCTCTGCCAAGCCCGCATAGACTTTCCGTCCTTCGTGGAAAAGGTGCAGAACCTCTTCCCGCTGTTCATCTTTTGTGAACGTGCCAATCCGACGGATCCAATCCATTGAATCGTCAATTGAACGGACAAAAAACGCTGCGGACTCCTGTGAGACTCTGTCCGGGCGTCCTGTGCCGATATAGACTGGGCTGGTGTGTGCATAGATTGCCTGTGCAAAGCTATCCCGCGCACCGCCATAGGCGCGTGCAGCAATCCAGCTATCCATCTCGATCTTGATATCAAATGCCCATTTCCCAGTCCGCACTGATACCTCATTGAATTCCTTACATTGTGCGACACGGCCGTTGTGGATTAACTCCAGGCAATTGATTGGATAGTGCGAATCCCACGAGATCTCCCCCGATATTTTGCGAGGCGTGCCATTGGGTGAGTCGATCCATCCACCGGGCATTTTCCCATCAATATTCAGAAACAGCGCAGGGCCGTTCGTGATGAACGTATTGCCCGCCTGTAAGCCTTTCAACCAGTTCTCATAAGTAAACCCTTGATCAGTCTGAACATAGACGCGGTTGTTTGAGCAGATGAACCAATCCGTCCCGGTTGATGCAGGGAGCGGAATACCGCAGTTGAGAAGGTGATACCAGATGTCGTATTCCGGATCCATCCAGTAAGGATCAAAGAGGTTGAAGGCGTCCAGCTTGCCCAACGCCGCTGCTACGGGCGCCTCCATCCCGATTCCGTTGTGGCACCACAGAACGATTCCTCCTTGCCGTTTTGCGTCATCGCAGGCGTAGCAGAGCGGCGGATAATCCGGATCGAAATCGCTGACGAGATCGCCGCGGCTGACAGGCTCAACCAGGTTTCGGATGCGCAAAAGCATGATATGCCCATAAGCCATGCCACCCCGGCGGTAATTGTGCCGATTCTCCTCACCAGAATCTACGAGATGATGTGCCGTTGAATAGTCGGTCATGAATCCGATCGGATACTTATTGCTTGCGTAAGGCAACTCGCGCCGCTGAAGGATGCTGATTACTGTCACACTCAGATCGTGGACTTTCGGATCCAGTCGCAGCCGCTCGTCCGGACGAGCTTCCTTCTCACTGTAGTGCAAGTGCGTATTCCCCGGGTACCAGTGCTGTGATGGGAGGTCCGTCCACCGTTTCAGGTGTAACTCGACCTCAACAGAACCCTTTTGGGGCATTAAGACAACTTTGCGCAAGGGTTCGTACTCCGTTCCCCGTTCGACAATGATATCTGTCGAACCCCGCGGGACATTGACGGTAAACTTCCCTGAGCTGTAGAAAAATGGATCGCCCGGCCCAACTTTCAAAATGCTGTCAGCAGGATGGACAAAACTCCCGTTGCTTGTCAACACGTGGACTTTTGCCTCGACAAGTTCCCCTGAAACGCTATCCCGGATGATGCCGTGTAGTGTTCCCATGGAATTCCTCCTTCAGTATCGGTAATCTTCAAACTTGCTCATTCGTGGAGTACTGATTATAGCATTACGCACCATTTCGGTCAAGCTGTGGTTAACGCGATTTTTGAAGTAAGTGCAACCTTTTCCTCATTCATGCATTCTACGTCCTAATCCAACTGTCGAGGGCCGGGATGCACCTATCAGACCAGGAATTGATGCTCCGCTATCGTGTAGAAAGCGAATCGCGTTCATCGGACGTGTCGTCGATCATGGGTGGTGGCGTGTTCAGGTGAAACGTTAGACTGAGTTTTTACGCACCTTGATGAGGGCACATACGCGATCGACGTCAACTTCGTTCGTTGTCACGCCATCGTGTTTGATTGATGTGCCGACGATGACGCCATCGGCATACTGCAAGATTTGGCTGAGGTTGTCGATGGTCACACCGCTTCCAGCGAAGACACTGGCTTGAGGAACTGCAGCTTTTACAGTTCGCAGTTGATTGAGATCTGTGCCTTTACCCGTTGCGGTACCTGTCACGATCAGGACATCGGCAAGCCCACGATGATTAGGTATCCTCCGCACTCGCGAGGACATCCATTGGCGCAAGCGGCACGGCGTGTTTGACGGCGACATCGGCGAAAATTTTAACCTCGCTTCTGAGGGTCGATCGGTAGCGCAGGGTTTCATGCGCCCTTCCTTGTATAATGCCCTGATCGGTGAGCATTGCGCCGGTATGCACGTTTACGCGGATAAAATTTGCGCCTGAGACCGTCGCAATTGCCATCGCCAATTTTGCGTCATTGCGCAGGACGTTGAGCCCAATCGGTATCTGCGGATAGTGTTCACGCATCCCGTTCGCAATGACTGTCAACCCCGCAACAATATGGAGTTCCACGCAATCTGGAAAGAACGGCACATCGCCGTAATTCTCAATGATAACCCCGTTGATGCCATTGTTGATCAGCGTCCCTGCATCTGACAGCGCACGCGTGCAAATCTCACTGAAAAGGAGTGTTGAGCCGGGACTGCCAATCAGTGGGGGCAGATGAATCACGCCGATGATCGGTTTGGGATGACTGAAAAGGTGATTAATTCCTTGCATATTGGCACTTCAAAACGGGGTTATCCATTGTGCGGTTATTCCGCTTCGGGCGGGTGCTCACCGGCAGCGCGGAGTACCCGTCGTAAGTTGAGCAGTTCGGAACGGTTCAGGTGTAGCTCTGCCGGCGCTCTGCCCGTCATGGTTTGCGCAACGATGCCGATAAAGTTCTCACTCCACGCAAAGTGCCTCGACCACCGTTGGCGGCGCGGGTTAAATAGCGAAACTCGACGCCCTGTCTGCGGGTCGCGGGCGTGAGTTTTGGTGTATTTATGAGCATTGCACCACGGACACGCCCCCGCCAAATTGTCCAATGTCGTCTCTCCGCCAGCATTTCAGGGGCGGATATGTTCGCAGTGAAAGGCAGCATTGGTGAAATGGGAAGGGCAGCGACAGTATTCGCAAAGCCCAAAGGCACGCTCACTCACCTGACGACGGAGTACGACGGGAACGAACACGCTCAGAAGTCATCGTTTTCGCCTTTCAAGCCGAGCTCTGTCATGATGCCCCGCAATGTTGTCCCGCGCCGTTGTGCTAAAGTGTTGAGTGCTTCGAGGTGCTTGAGTTTCGCGCCTCTAACTGTTGGAGCAGCGACTGATACTCCGCGAATTCACATTCGATCAACGCTTTGTCCTCGCACTTGCAGCGCAACCGCTCATAGCGTCGTTGCTGTTCAGCAATGGGCAGACGAGAGTTTTCCTTAATTTCCGCTAACAACACTGATTCCTCTGCTGCCCCGTTCTGCTCCTGCCATTCGGTGAATTTCCATGTGAATTCGCGTAACTCGGCGGACGATAATTGCTTAATCGCATTGAGCAAGTGTTCTACGGTCAATTTCATTTACCCCCAGTTTTTCAAGGAGCGTGAGTTGACGGGGTTTGACGTGCTATATCGGTGAGAAACATTGAGAATAACTGACCGACACGATATCTCCGCTGCAAATCGGTAGCGAGAAAAAGGGAGAAAGACAGAAGCCAACCCACGCCTGAGATACAACGCGCTTTATCACCGTTATCAGCGAATCGGTCTTTATCTTGGTATTGAACGCTTTTGCCCATCAATAGCCCGACTTCTGATAAGTGATAAAGAGCAATCCGTAAGCAAGACACCCCAACAGCCATAAGAGGTTGATGCGGGATTTTGTCGGTCGTTTGAGCACAAGACTTCCAAATCCAAAGCGACTCTTGATGTCTCTAAATCCGTGTTCAATCTGCATTCTTCGCTTATAGCAGCTATATATTTCCAATCCGCTGAGGCGGTTTGAAATCAGATACATCGAGTCAAAGAAACGCTCATCGATGACGATATAGAAGTGAAGTCGAATCTGCTCGGTTCTGTGGTAGAGAATCTGCGGGTAAAAACCGGTTGAATCCATCTGTTTCAGCGTTTTGACAACGCTCGAATCCAACGTTGCTTATTACGCGCATCACAAACGGAATCTGGTGCACTTTGAGGCACTTTATCACATACTTAGCGCGGGCAAAGCCACGGTCAAATATCAACATCGGCTCACGCCTTTTGGGGGTGTTTTCCTTTCATAATACCTCCTTGCTTAAAACGGTGCTTGTTTTTAGTAAGGAGGTATTTTACCACAGTTGACAATCCTTTCTCACACCTATCGCTGACAAAACCGCCCATGATGCGCCCCCATTAAAAACTGGGGGCAAATGAATTCTACGGTCAATTGGGCGGGCACTTCTACAATCGGCATTTCAATTTCCCCTTTCCACTGTGTGTTTTTTGCAATGCTCTATTGACGAAAAACCTTGCTTCAAACCTTCGCAAGACTCACAATCCTAATTTAACCAGATTACTGTAGCATGCGCTATGCAAGAGCAACCCTGCCTTTGGGCGTCATCGTAACACTACCTTTTCTGTATTCCGCTTCCTTCGATGATCACAACCCGCTGGTTCGCCTGGATATTTGTAAATCGTTCGGCATTTCCACTCAACCAGACCACTTCAAGCCAATCGACTATCTCATGCTGTCCTAATCCAAACTCGGCGATTAGGCTATTAAAAGATAAATAGCTTATACCGGCGTTGATTTCACGAAGCTGGATCAGATCGCCTGCTTTGAGCCGGATCTTCGCACCGACAGCGTCACGGTTGCGCTTTGTGCCGGTCAGCTTCACATGCAGCCAGTTGTTGCGGTTGCCCCCATCGTTCCGTAATAAAACGGCGCGATCATGGTTGTTGATGATTACGATATCGACATCGCCGTCGTTATCGTAATCTCCAAACGCGACGCCACGCCCAACTCGTGGCGGCAGTGAGGCGATGCCGGCGATTTCGGTCGTATCAGTAAAAACGCCGTCTCCATTGTTGCGAAAAAGTTGATCTTTCTGGGCAACCAGTTTCTCACGCTGATTGAGATACGGATACGTGTGTCCGTTGGCGACAAAAATATCGAGATGACCATCGTTGTCGTAATCGAAGAAATCCGTTCCCCAGCCGACATAGTGGATGCTTTCCTCACCAAGAAACGCGGTGTACGATTCATCAACCAGGCGGATAGGCCTCACGCCATTCGGCCCCACTAAAACAGGGGAAAGAGACTCCTTTCGCCGCTTCGGGGTGGGATTGTCAATTGCGCTTTCTTCCTGCCACAAATTACTGTAAAGCGCATTTTCCTGATCCATCCAGTGGCTGATAAAGAAATCCACATCCCCATCCCTGTCGTAATCCCCCACTCCCAGCCCCATCGATCCACGAACATCCGCCGCCCACGAGTCATCGCTCACATTCGTGAATGTCCCATTCCCAGTGTTGCGATACAGGGTGTTAGGAGAGAGATCGTTTGCAATATAAAGATCCAGATCGCCATCGAGATCAAAGTCCGTAAAGATGGCTTGAAAACTCCTCCCGCCTTCGGATTTGACGCGCAGATCGGCGGAGACATCGGTAAATGTGCCATTTCCGTTGTTACGATAAAGCACGTTGTCTTGAGGGGCAAAGACAACAGGGTTTAACGCGCTCGGAACATATTGACCATACTGCTTCGACTTTTCCTGTACGGCGGCTAGCTTGCTGAGATCATATTCGATATAGTTCGGCACATAGAGATCGAGGTCGCCATCGTTATCATAATCCGCGAATGCAGCGCCGGTGCTCCACCGCGCATCGCCGACCCCCGCGTCCGTTGTGACATCGGTAAAGATCCCATCCCCGTTATTGCGATACATGACATTTGGACCGTAGTTGGTGACGTAGAGATCCAGATCGCCATCGTTATCGTAATCTCCAAAAACGCAACCCATGCCGAAACCTTTATCACCGATGCCGGCGCTTGCGGTGACATCAGTGAAGGTCCCTTCTCCGTTGTTGCGGTAAAGCACATTGCCGGGTGATGACTCCGTAATTGCCATGTAGAGTGGGCCCGGGTTGTTGACAATGTAGAGATCCAAATCCCCGTCATTATCGTAGTCAGCGAAGGCTGCTCCCGATCCGATATCTTCTGGATACAATCCTACCTCCGTTTTTTCTAATGACCGGAGACCACGCGAGTGGACGAAGTGAATTCCTGCTGATGCAGTGACATCTTTGAAAATGACGGTGTTCCCGGGGGAATCTGAATCTTGGGCGACAATCGGTGTGGAGACGCAGAACGTTAGAATCAACAGAATTGCGCAGATCCAACGAAGGGGGTTGATAGCGGCGGCAACCAATTCCGCCTGGGGCGGCTCGAAACGCCCACGCTGACGACGGTCTCTGATTCCGCCATATCGAATCACGATAACTTTCAACTTTTCTGGCATTTCTAATTCCTTCGGTTTGAGTAAGGAAATTCGCCCAATTCCTTTATTCCAATCGAATCCGCAGATCAACCAGCGTATAACTGATGTCCGTCAATAGCAAGCCCACGATATACAGAACCGAGCCCAGATAAACCATATTGCGGACAATCGCAAAATCTTGTGCGTTGATAGCGTCGGTGGTAAAACTGCCGAGCCCTGGAATCGCGAAGAAGTTTTCCATGACAAGGCTGCCCATGAAGAGGAACGGAATTGCCAATACCACATTAGTTCATGGGTGTGTTGGTCGAATTACAGAATATCCCGAATTCGTCAGCTTTGTCAACGGAAAAGATGAAACCTTGTAAATTTTCATGCCCGGTAATCAAAGTTCCGAAAATGCTTGAATCAATTAACGGATTGTGATATACTGCTGTCACTTATTTGAGTTATGCCTTGTGTAAGGAAGGTTCAGGCCCTTCAACAATTTCAATCGAGAATTGTGAATCCGGAGGTTACAATATCGAGTATGGCAGGAGATGCTTTAGGTTTAGTTGAAACTAGAGGGTTCGTCGCAAGCGTCGAAGCGGCTGATGCAATGGTCAAAGCAGCAAATGTTCAGCTCATCGGGTATGAAAAGATCGGTGGGGGATATGTGACGGTCATGGTCCGTGGCGACGTTGGGGCTGTCAAAGCGGCGACAGATGTTGGTGCAGAAGCAGCCGCGCGGGTCGGTGAAGTGATATCCGTCCATGTCATCCCAAGGCCGCATGCAGAAGTTGAATCGATTTTATCCTCTCAGGGACAGTCCGAGAACAATACATTATCTATTGAAGTCGCCGGGGAGGAATCATTAAGTTAAGGAAAATAGCGCATGAATGACAAGGCACTCATTGAGCTGGTCACTCATAAAGTGCTTGAGCAATTACAACAGGGTGAGCCCTGTGGTGGCTGCGCTTTACGGATGTGCGCCGCCGGGCACCGTGCATGCGACGCCGCCGTCCAACAAAAAAAGATTCCTATCGGTGTTTCGGCAAGGCATGCCCATGTCACCCAGAAACACCTGGAAATTCTCTACGGTAAGGGGTATCAATTGACTGTTCACGCCCCTTTATACCAACCCGCCGCTTTTGCGGCGAAAGAAACGCTAACCATCGTTGGGCGACGTATGCGGGCTATCGAAGGGGTTCGTATCCTCGGTCCCGTGAGGGACTATTCTCAGGTCGAATTGGCACGTACCGATGCGATCCGTTTGGGACTCGATCTACCGATTCGTGATTCAGGTGATATTGCCGGTTCAGCGCCGATTGTGTTAATTGGTCCCAAGGGTTCTGTTCATTTAAAAGAAGGCGCAATCTGTGCGACACGGCATATTCACATGACCCCGCAAGATGCGGAAAGCTTAGGCGTACGTAAAGGGGATCTGTTGAAAATTCGTATTCCCGGCGAACGGGCATTGACCTTTGAAAACATTCGCCCGAAAATATCACCGAGCTATGTGCTGCAGATGCACCTGGATACGGATGATTCCAACGCTGCTGGTCTACGTGGAGGAGAAGGCGTTGAGCTGCTGAAAGATTAGGGGAATCCAAGTGGCAATCAGTTCAGAAATCATTCGACGAATCGAGGAGGAAGTCAAGAAAGTCCTCACACAACGGGGAATTGCTTCAGCATCCTCCCCATCAGATCAGCGTATTCTGGCGATATTTGATGCTGCTCAAATTGATCTCGCTCGTCCATTGCAGCAGCTTGACAGGTGCATTCAACACGGCTATGTCGTCACGGCGATTTTGTCAGATCTTGCTGCCAGGCTTTTGGACATATCCCGCATTCGTTCTGTATGCGGAAACGAACGTGTTTTTGTATCCAGCGAAATTACGAACCTTCAGTCTTTCACTAAAGATTTCTTCTCCTCAATTGTTATCCTTATTTTATCTTACCCGATGGCAGCCAAACTCACCCTGGGAATGGCAGATACACCGTGTACTTACCTCATTTTTCAAGCGATGCTTCGCAGAGATAGAATCATCGCAACGTCTGATGCGTTTGAAATCTTAGCTGAATCTGAGAGCATCTCTGAGATTTCAAAGCTCGGACAAAATTACATCAAAACCCTTTCAAACTTTGGGATTCAATTTGTGACCATGGATCGGCTCGGTGAAACAATTTTAAGCGACGATCCTATGAGTTTTAGCTCGGTGGATTCAAGGCATGGGAAAAACGTGATCAGCGCCTCGGTGATTGCCAACCTTACGCCGGGTGTGCGCGAATTTGTGTACTCGAATCCGGCGATTATCACGCCGCTTGCACATGATTTGGCAGTCCAAAAGGGCATCCGACTCGTGGCAAAGGATTAAAATCAGCGAACTTATGAATTCTTTTACGTTTCACGTATCCCGCAAGCAGGTATCACTTTTGCTACAGCATCGTATCACCGTTGATACATTTGGATGCAATCCACGCCAAATCGCTTTATCGTCGTGTATCAATCGCCGATTGGCTCAGTTATGGCATCTAAATTGCTTACAGTATATATTCTGAGTTATTGGTGAATAACGCACAATTTCAAGTTCGCTCATGCACAGTCATTACCATGAGCGAACTCCTTACATCATATGAGCGGATGGCTAAAATCAGTTTTGCAAGTAAATCACACATTCAGGAGGGTTTGTCATGAAATTCCACATCCAGGTTGTTATTTTACTCGTGCTAACAATCTTCTTCTTGACATTATTAACAAATGTTGCCCAGGCAGACCATGAATATGATTACCTTTCAGATCGCCTGAGTCGTGAACATCGGGATGCAGGCGATGTTGAGGACTGGATCGAGCGAGGCAATGCGACTGTTACCGCAAGCCCTCGTTTTGAAGATGGTATACGCTTGGCGGCGTGGGCAAGCGGATCGGATAAGAAGGGAAACTACGAATTTGCAATAGCCAGTGCGATTTATCTCTTTGAAATTCCTCGACAGGCTCAGTACATCGAGATTCTGGTGCGCTACCGAGGGGAACCTCACAAATCGGACTTTGAGGATTATGAGGAAATTGCTGGTCGCGTTTGGATCCGCAATACCAAACGTGAATATTCCCGCCGGCGCTATGATGACGAGAATGAGGAGGAAACACTATACGGCAATACCTTCGTTTTGCGCGCAAAGCGCCGATCAGAGACAATAAAAATTGCAACGGCAGGGCATGTCGATAACGATCTACTTGAGATGCACATTGTTGCTGAAGATGGTGAACAGCTTGGCATAGAGTATATTGATGTTTCAACCTACCGACGACAGCCTGACGTCCGTGTCGTTCATCGTTATGCTCGAGATTATCGGTGGCGCCCCTGGCATAGATATACTTATCTATACTTTTACGATGGTCCATTTTACTACTGTACCGATTTGGGTTACTATATTCGATGGAGTTATCCGATTTATGACCATCACTACCTCTCTATTCGCTACGCTTACGGCGACTACCTCCATCATTACTATCGCCGCTACCCCGATCACTACTATCGTTCCTATTCCAACAATGTGCATGTCCATGTTGATAACGCTGTTAAAACGCAACGACGACTCAATCGCTGGACAGCGACACATGAAACCACCCGACGCGAATATACGCGAAGTCGATTGTCAACAACCTCATCAAAAACGAACAAAGCAAATGTACAGACCCGTGTTCGCTCATTAATTAGAGAAAACCGTCGGGAACCAGTTCTTGCTGATCGAGTTATCCAACGCGCTACTGTTTCTCGCAAACGGAGACGAATCGATGCAGAAGTTGAACTGAATACGGCAATAAAGGGGCAACGCGATTTCTCACGTTCCATTGATGACGCATCCACACGATCCTACCGCGCAACTCAGGAGATACTAAAACACAAGCGGTATTCATCTGGCCGAAGGGATATGCGATCAAGGACAGAATCCCGTCTCTACCCCTACGATCGTTTTCAGCTTTCTACAAAACAGAAGCGTTATTCATCTGACCAGGAGGATACCCGATCAAATGCTGAACGTCGTGCACGTCTCTATAATCGTTCGCGATCTTCGGCAAGTCGACCGAGTGCAGCGCCTTCACGCAGCCAATCTCCAGGTTTAAGCAGCGGTACAAACAAACGCAAGCACTCATCTTCTTCCTCCTCACACCGCCAAAAATCAACAACCCCGCAGGCACCGCAGGCAAGCTCAAGTTCATCCAGCCAGAGTGACGATGACGAAGAAAAAGATCGCAACCGCAATACCACAAGGACACAAAAACGTAAGCGAAGAAATTAGGCATCACTCGCAACCAACTTAAAACAGCTAAAGAGAATTTCTCTTTAGCTGTTTTTTTATGAAAAGATCACTTTTCTGTTGACAAGACCTTCGAGTTTTGCTATTATAACCTGAGTTGCTAGGTTCTGTTGACATTTGAGTATAAGGTTGTGGCATAATAGAAGAATGATGCCAATAACCTTACCCGATGACCAATGGAAAAAGATATACTCGTTTCTTCTAACTTGTCCCAACATCTATGTTGGCAACGAAGCGACAACACGCCGCTTTATCGAAACTGTTCTCTGGGCGACCCGTAGCGGGGCTCAATGGCGGATTCTGCCAGACACCTATGGTAAATCGAACACCCTCTACAAGCGGTTTGCTCGGTGGTGCGACAAAGGGGTCTTCACACAGATGCACCACCACTTCGCCGCCGACCCCGATATCGAGTCGCTTATTGTGGACAGTACAATCATTCGAGCGCACCCGTCTGCGGCGGGTGCCGAAAAAAAAGGGTGGCACTGAAAACCAAGCGTTAGGTCGGTCTCGCGGGGGATTCAGTACAAAAATTCACATCACCGTTGACGGCCTGGGTAATCCACTAAGAATTCATCTGACACCCGGTCAAAGAAACGACATAGCGGAAGCAGAAGCGTTGATACTTGGATATAAAAGCGAGTATGTGATTGGAGACAAGGGATATGACTCCGACAATTTTATCGCGGTTATTGAGGCGAATGGAGCGATTGCGGTGATACCGCCAAAAAGTCATCGTGTGGATCAAAGAGATTACGACAAACATCTGTACAAAGAGAGACATCTGGTTGAATGTTTCATTAGGTTCTGTTGACATTTGAGTATAAGGTTGTGGCATAATAGAAGAATGACGCCAATAACCTTACCTGATGAACAATGGAATAAGATATACCGGTTTCTTCTAAGCTGTCCCACCATCTATGTTGGCGACGAAGCTGCTACACGCCGCTTCGTCGAAGCGGTTCTCTGAGTGACTCGTAGCGGGGCTCAATGGAGACTTCTACCAGACACCTATGGCAAATGGAACACCCTCTACAAGCGTTTTGCTCGATGGTGCGACAAAGGTATCTTCACACAGATGCACCCCCACTTCGCCTCTGACCCCGATATCGAGTCGCTTATTGTGGACAGTACCATCTGCCGCGCTCACCCGTCTGCGGCGGGCGCCTTAAAAAAAACGGTGGGACTGAAAACCAAGCATTAGGTCGGTCTCGGGGCGGTTTCAGTACAAAAATTCACATCACAGTTGACGGACTAGGCAATCCGCTAAGAATTCATCTGACACCCGGTCAGAGACATGACATAACTGAGGCGGAAGGGTTGATAATCGGATATAACAGTGAATATGTGATTGGAGACTAAGGGGTACGATTCGGACGCTTTTATCGCGGTTATTGAGGCAAATGGAGCGATTGCGGTGATACCGCCAAAAAGTCATCGTGTTGACCAAAGAACGTATGACAAACACTTATACAAAGAAAGACATCGGGTTAAATGTTTCATCAACAAGATAAAATGGTATCGTCGTATCTTCTCTCGGTTTGAGAAGCTAGCTGTCCGTTATTTTGGATTTCTCAGCTTTGTCTCCACTCTTATATGGCTCCCTTGAAATGTCAACAGAACCTAGCAACTTGGGTTAGTATATCTTTCTTAAGGAGAGGTATAAGCATTTGGCAAGATCTCAAGTGAAGTTATTTGTAATGACGCTATTGATTTCTGTTTTGTGCTTACTTTTTTTGGGGCAAGTCAGTTCGGCACAGTCAGACGAAGATCTTCACCTTGTTTCACCAATTGGTGCTGTTGCGCGTTCTGCTATCCTGCCTGGTTGGGGACAGTTCTATGCGCATAGCCGCTTTCAAGGCACTTCTTCCATGATTGGGACAAGCGGGCTTCTTATTGGTGCTTTGATTGCTCACCAATCCTTTCAAGATGTTTATAATAACGCGTATGTTCCGATAGCTCTAAACGCCCCGGATTCTCCAGAAGCCGCTTTCCAATACAATCGAGCGAATCAACGTTTTAAGCTTCGGCAGTTTTTCCTTTTTGCGGTGGTCGGTGTGTGGGCGTACAGTGTTATTGATTCCTACGTTGGCGCGAATTTGTACAACGCAACAACAAAAGCCAATCAACTCATCGACGATGCAAAACGGATCGAAAAATTGAGTGTGCAACTTGAGGTAACTCCAACCCAACTTCATCTTGGTATTGTCAAATTCTTTTGAAAGGCTAGTGAACACAGCTTGGTTTATGGAGGTGTTTCATCCATGTTAAAGATGTTTGCCAAAACAGCCGGCTTTTTGCTAATTTTGAGTTTTCTTTCAAATTGTGGAGATGTTCAGAATTTCAATACGCCCAAACAAGGAGAGACGATAGCAATCAATCGGGTTTTGAAAAATTGGCGCGAGGGTTATCAGAATGAAGATATCGAAATGTATATGAGTGCCTTCTGGGAAGAAGGATTCCTTTACACTTCGGATATGGGAACAGATAACGATCAAACAGATGACCTTGTTTTCGATGATATTCGAGACGAAAGAGATGCTGCGATTCGCGTTTTTAATAGATTCCAGGATATCGACATCGAGCTTTCTGAACCACCGGACGTGCAATTTTTGGGAGATCGGACACGAGCAGAGGTCAGAAACCATTATCGAATCGAAGGGTTTGTTGCCGACGGTGAATCTCTCGACGGAGGATTTACAGGATGGTTCGCAGAAGGAGATAATGTATTTACCCTTGAGCTCAGGACGAACAGCAAGACAGGGAAGAAAGAATGGCGCATCACTGAGTGGCTTGATGAAGCGTTTAGCATAGAAGAGATCGAGGCTTCCAATAACCTCTAATTTTTCGGTCTTCAACACAAGCGTTGCTGGCAGGAATTCCATCCCGTCGGCAACTGGCCTTTCTTTGCTTATACTTGTCAACGGCATAAGTTGTGCTTCTCGGTTGTCATCTTGAGCGAAGCGCAAAGATTCTCCGTGCTGAGATTTTTGTGCTTCGTTCAGATCGAACATATTGTTTCTTATTGCACCAACGAAGGGAGTAGCGGTTTCTTTGATTAATTCACCGCCAAGCAGAGGCAGCGCCAGGTAATTACTCCCTGGCTGATCTCTGTTTTTCTCCATCTGGTACTTGTGATTATCGTAGCATTGACAATCAAGAATCAGATCGTGGAGATTGACGCCATCATCATTGAGTGAGTCGAATTGCCAGCGCAGTCGATGCATAAAGTCGAAAAACCGCTCGTCAATCGCATTCAGCCTAAAGTGGTGCTCAATCGATCTCTGAGACTGAGAAATCAGCCTAAACTCCACATCTCTTCGCCACCACAGATTGCAGAGATCGCTCGTGAATCGCTAACACCCATTCGGCGCGATGTCGACTTTTCTCCAAAATTGCCGGACACCATCACGGCGCCGGTGATGACCGCCGCTAAAGCGTCAGCAGGTCGACGTGATTTCGTTCTCGCATCGTCTACAGTGTCCTCGCCTGATGTCAGAACCGACGGAGGAATATTGACCAATCGTCTCCCTGCTCCGGGCCGGGGAAAGCCGCAATCAAATGCTATTGCTTCGATTGTTAAATCGACAGATGCAACCGATTCCGCGGATCTCTCCGCGGATCGTTTTACGAATCTCATCATGGTTCCCGAAAACAAACTAGGGGCAGTCCTCGTTGGTGAAAGAATGGATGTCCAAGGGCATATTTGGCTTAAATATTCGCTTTCCGATTGGTGGCAGGATCCGACAGCAATACCGAGCTTCATGAAGTGGCTTGCTGAACATACACGTCTTCGCGCCGACATGAAATTTGCGGGGGGGCTTCGCATGACTGATTCGCGTATTCTCGACGCCCCCATTATTTTCATGACGGGGCACGACAAGGACATTGTTGTTGGGCGCAGTCTCGCTAAAGGTGGGCCATTGACCGATTCGTTCTCGGCAGAGGAGCGGATGGCTTTGCGGAAATACATCGTTGAACGGGGCGGGATGCTCTTTTTCGACGATTGTAGGTTTAATGGATTGTTCGCCGCTCAGGTTGCTGATGAACTTCAACAGATATTTCCCGAGTATCCACTTGAAAATATCCCGCACAGCCATGAAATTTACCAGATCTACTACTAGCTTCCCATTCCCCCAACCGGCGGTGATGTCTTTTGGGGGCTGAGAATAATCCGAAGGCTTCCAAATTCAAATATCAAAAAGGTATCACGATTGGACATCGGCTAGCTGTGATTTACAACCGCAAGGACTATATGTGTGCGATGGAAACGATGGAGATTCAAAGCCGGATGATGTTGAGGTTGCGCCGATCGACGGATGTGCATCGGTTCATGACGAATCTGCTCGTCTATGCGATGAAGCACGGTGGGAATACGGATAGATCTGCTTACAAATCCTAGTACAGGAAAATGAACCATCTCCCAGATTTTGTTATCAGCTTGAGTTTTTTACCGATTTGGGTTCTGCGTTTATCGTGAGTTTGGATTGACCCAAAATTTGCATGGCTTCCATCTTGATACTGCTTATCCAATCGCTATTTAGCCTGCCCATACCTTCCGCCAGCCTTTTTCAAAATGTCCTGTCCGGCGATGTTGACCACAACGAAGTGGAAACGGTCGGCCGACGTTTCTTCTCAGAATCTATGTTAGCATTAGGTTCTGTTGACATTTGAGTATAAGGTTGTGGCATAATAGAAGAATGATGCCAATAACCTTACCCGATGACCAATGGAAAAAGATATACTCGTTTCTTCTAACTTGTCCCAACATCTATGTTGGCAACGAAGCAACAACACGCCGCTTTATCGAAGCTGTTCTCTGGGCGACCCATAGCGGTGCTCAATGGAGACTTCTGCCAGACACCTATGGTAAATCGAACACCCTCTATAAGCGTTTTGCTCGGTGGTGCGACAAAGGGGGCTTCACACAGATCCACCACCACTTCGCCGCCGACCCCGATATCGAGTCGCTTATTGTGGACAGTACAATCATTCGAGCGCACCCGTCTGCGGCGGGTGCCGAAAAAAAAGGGTGGCACTGAAAACCAAGCGTTAGGTCGCTCTCGCGGGGGATTCAGTACAAAAATTCACATCACAGTTGACGGCCTGGGTAATCCACTAAGAATACATCTGACGCCCGGTCAAAGAAACGACATAGCGGAAGCAGAAGCGTTTATACTTGGATATAAAAGTGAGTATGTGATTGGAGACAAGGGATATGACTCCGACAATTTTATCGCGGTTATTGAGGCGAATGGAGCGATTGCGGTGATACCGCCAAAAAGTCATCGTGTGGATCAAAGAGATTACGACAAACATCTGTACAAAGAGAGACATCTGGTTGAATGTTTCATTAACAAGATAAAATGGTATCGCCGCATCTTCTCTCGGTTCGAGAAGTTAGCTATCCGTTATTTTGGATTTCTCAGCTTTGTCGCCACTCTTATTATGGCTCCCTTGAAATGTCAACAGAACCTAGTACAAGATCGATTAATCCATTTACGGACGACCATTTTTCGTGCAGAAGATAATCTTTACTCAGATTAATCCACGATATAGAAGAGATTAATTGTGATCTCATTTGATCTGAAAGGAGTGTCGTCTCAATGTGAAGAATTTAATAGAAAAAACACTTGACAGAAAATTGCAGAAGTGGTATCTTAAAGGTTACTTTTTTTGAGGTATAAATTTATTAAAAAAAAGCATTGACCAAATACAGTTAGGAGTTACGCACTTCAAATTGAACAAACCGTATTATGCCTGCATTTCGAATCCTGAATCCAGAACAAGATGCAAGATACAGGATGCAGACATAGCTTGAGTCTGTAGAATTAGTTGCGTAAGTCCTATACAGGTTAAACCTGAGTTTTTTCGCCTTTTTAATGAATCCTTTTTAAAGGAGGTTACGATATGTTGTACTACTGACGCAAGTTGAAATAGGTGCGGGATCGATAAATGGTCAAAAATTTGACAATTGCAGTCAATTCCCAAATTGTTCAACTTGATTCTTGATGAACCTGATTACGAAAGTTTTATACCTTAACTTTTACATCAAGTAATTTATGATTTCCTCAAGGAGGCAAATGAAAATAATGCAGGTTTCAAAACACTCACCTGATGTGTTGTTTATTGTAGCCGGGTTAATAGGCTGTTTCGTGCTTTATGGATGCGCCACAACCAGCCTTGGTCCACAGGAACCGCTTTTACCAACAGTCGAAGGGCAAGCGCATTTTTCGGCTCGCTTCCAATTAGAAGAAGAACCACAATTCTTCTATGACTTGTTCGGTAAAGAACTCCTCGAAGGTAATGAAGTTTACAATTACCGTGAACAGAAACAGTTTGATAGGAACGGAGAACTGATTGTGGGTTGGACCGGTCAGCTTGATAGTGAAAGGTTCTCCGCACAGTTAGACCGTCAGATCCTAACTGAAGATAACTTCCGTGGTAGATTTACACAGTTCGCAATCGGGGACAACATGCGTATTAAACCCGCAACGCTATTTCCGAATCGATATATCATCCACAAGACGGAATTCGATGGTTTCCGGTGGGATATTTCTTTCTCACAAGAACGTCACCTTTTTACCTTGTTGAATTCGCGTATTTCTAACCCGGTACAGTTGTCTGATGCAGCAGCGAACCTTGCACCAACGCTTGGTCGCCGGAACGGTTTGAGCGACGATGTCGGTCTTCGTCATATTGAGAATGCCCGCTTGATCGGATTCCGCGCGCAAGGGTTGCTGGGAGATGTGTTCCGCGTCGGATTCACCTACGTCAATCTCCACAAAGAACACCCAGAAAGAGTTGAGAATCCTCTGTTCGGCGGCACGGTGGCGAATACGCCTCCGGAGCGTATCGTTATTGTCTTCCGCGACGATTCACCGGAAGATAATCACGTTGACATCTTAGAGCACGACCTTGAGAGACCCGAACACGTAAGATTTATTCAGGGCGGGGTCGGCGTTGCAGTTAAGGGGCTAAAGGTGCATCTTGTCACACAACCCCTTGGCGGTTTTCCTGAGCAGGGTCCTGACCGTCCGCCGGGACGTGAGCGCACGAGAACGATTCCAGTTTTTCTCGACGCTATTACTGCCGTAGAGGGTAGCAATGACCCCCGTGAGACCCCTGATGGCTACAAAATTGTCGAGGGGTTCGATAAAATGCAGTACGTATTAGACTTTAACGATCCTGACCCGCTTAGTACTGCGGACGAACCGATCGACCCCCGAACAGTAAAGTCAATCGAGTTTGAGATGGACGTTGCAGGCGACTATAATATCGCTTTCATCGGATTTAGCGAAGCAAACAAGTCAGAGGATCCGCTAGGGGCAGAATGGATTAAAACCGAGGACGGTCATATCGAAATGCCTTACCGTGATGTGATTGAAGCCCCCGGCAATTATGGTCAATCAGACCACTATACGGATAACAGGGCAGCGCTTCGCGATGCCCCAAGTAGATGGAAGGATGAAGGGAAACCGCGTAAGATTCGGTATCGCTATGGTGCGGCACGTGCTGGAGTGATGTATGGTCTTGATCTTGAAGGAACTCTGTTTAATACCTTTGTCCGTGCGCATTACTCGATTAATGGCAAATTTAAGCAGTATCCAACCATTCCCAAAGACCAAGTTGGTTTCAGCCGGACGAATCCTGAAATTGAAGGGGCTAGCATCACCATAGATGAGCGCGAAACCCTGGACGATGGGGTTACACCTAACCCTACCTTCCGAGTCGCCCTGGATGCCAATGGTATCCCGACATACTCTGTAACGGAGGGAGAAAGATTTGAAGCCAAGTTAAATGGGAATCCGGATAGTGACGGAGAGATGGGCCGTGAAACAGCGTGGTTTATTAACCTCAAGCAGCGTTTCGGCAAGATCTTCCTCGAAGAGACTGTCTACCACATTGATCCGGGTTACACGACAACCTATCATAACTTCGGTGCAAACGACTCAAGGGATGCGACCTATTCTCTTGAACGAACTCCTGAATCTGGTGCGGAAATCCTTCCGTATGATCAAATCGATTATCAACTTGTCGAAGACGATGATGACGACGACGACTGGCCAGATAGCATCGATTTTGACGGCGTCCTGCCGCAAGCCGATGACCGTGACCAGAATGGCATCCTCGATTTCCAAGAAGACTTCCTCATCTTTGAGGCAGATCCACCGGTTTTTGAAGATCTCCTTGACCTGAATAACAACGGGATTGTTGATTCATTAGAAGATGATTTTGAACCGCAATATGAGTACGGTATCGACCGCGAAGGATACCATATCGCCGCTAGCTACGACTTACTCGAGAACTTGACCGTCAAACTGGGCTGGTTAAACGAAAGCGAGATTTCCAGCCGGCGGAAAAATAATTCAAAATACATTCATCTTATTTATCAGCGCGACATTCCAGATTTTGGAACGATTCTGTTCCAGAATCGTTTGCTCCGCGTTGAGGATGATATTCCGGAGTACTCGATTACCTTGCGCCCCGGTGAACTGGCTACCGTGCAACAAAGTGATGCACTTGACTTCTTCAACGCGCGAGTGAATCTGACAAGCATCCAGTTTCTTTACACTGCGATTCCAAACTTGCAACTTGAAACGAAGCTCCTCGTTGACTGGCGGAAGCAGTTGGAACCGGATCCCGAGGAAGCGATTGCGAAGGATTTTCCGCAAGATGACATAACATTAGAGAAGGATGATCGCGTCGATTTCATGGTGCCGGACGAGCAGGTGCGTGCGGATGGTGAGAAGCGCGCATCCCCGTTCTATCCGGATCATGGGCTTAACCCACTAGATCCAGAAGATACCGGCTTAATCTATAATCCAGATAACTGGATACCCCGCCGTTATACGGAAAAGACTGTCCGTAACCAGGTCACCATTATCAAAGCTAGATATGAAATTCCATTAGGCGATTTGCCAGGGGTTGACAAAATTGGTGAAGATTTAACACTGACACCGATGGTTAAATATATCTGGACTCGGGCCTTCGATCGCGCCGCTGAGAAGATTGGCGAGGTACTTAATCCCACTCTATTTGTTCCTGACTCTCCGGAGGTAGTCGAATATCTGCGATTTAACCGGCGGAGTCGTGAGGATGTTATGGGCGTTCGTTTGGATTATCAGTTCACCCAAAGAGTCAATATCCTCGGTGGTTTCCAGTACCGTAAATTTACCAACCGAGATCAGAATATCAAAAGCTATCTAACCACTCCAGCGTTTGTGGATGCAGATCTTCCGATCCTGTTCCGTCCAGACATACGGACACGTATCTTTGAAGTTCAGGCAATCAACCGTGGTGAATGGCTTGGTTTCAATATTGTCATTCTCGCCGGTTTCAGAAGAACCACAATCTTGCTTGAGCACACGACAAGTAATACGACGTTCGTTCGAGCAATGATGGGATTCTAACAAAAAAAAGAGCACCGAGCATTTTTATGCTTGGTGCTCTTTTAGATTTTACCGAAACTTTCAAAAAACGAAGGTGTTTATAAAGCTAGGATTTCGCATTGTATTCATATACGACAGCGGGCTTTGGTCGCAGTTCTGAACGAAAGTTCAGGCTCAAAGTTCAAGTCCGTTGAACCGGGCTAAGGTCTCTACGTTTAGTTAGCTTGAGTAGAGATGTAACTCTTACGTCTCTACGTCTCGAATTGAAAGTTGAAGTGAAGTTTCGTTGTAGCACTAAGGAGATGTCTGATTCAGACACGCTCTTCAGAATTTTTAACCTGAGATGTCAGAACTCCAATAGGAGGAAAATATGAAACGCGTGAGTTTAACCTTAATCTTATCTAGCCTATTGATTGTTTACGGCGCGGTTGCATTTGCCCAGGATACAATCGGTACGGTGCGTGGCAACGTCGTAGATACCACAACGGCACAAACCCCAATTGCTGATGTCCGAGTCGTTATTGTTGGCACTGATGGCTCAGAGAAGGAAGGTATGACAGATGACGCTGGTGAATATGAAATATCCGGTGTGTCCCCGGGTCGTTATCTGCTTAGTATTTACAAAAACGCCTACAAGGAACGAATGGGTAAACCTGTCACCGTTGTCGCTGGAGGCGATCACTACGTGCCGATGAAAATGACCAAAAAGGACACTATCGTCAGTTTCTTCCAAAAGTTTGGGCTTGTTTTCTGGCCGCTTCTCCTCTGTTCTGTGGCTGCGTTGACCTTCATTATTGAACGTCTCTTTACTTTTGTAAGGAGCCGCTCCAAGCTCGGAACAGAACAGTTCATGGCAAATATCACCGATTCTCTGCGTAATGATAACATTATGGAAGCGGTTTCAACCTGCGAAGAGGCAGGCGGTCCGCTCGCAAACGTTCTGAAAGCAGGCTTGTTGAGATATAGCCAGGCCCAGATTGAAGAGCGGGAGATTACGAAAGAAGAGGTACAGGAAGCGATTCAAGAAGCGGGCCTCCTTGAAATTCCTGAACTTGAACGAAACACACCTGTGATTAGTACAGTCGCGGTTATCTCTCCTTTGTTTGGTCTCCTCGGTACTGTGATGGGTATGATTAGCGCATTTACCACGATTGCGTTAGAAGGCACTGGTGACCCACAGGCGCTTGCCGGTGGTATTTCTCAAGCATTGCTAACTACTGCTGGTGGCTTAACTGTTGCCATTCCTTGCATTATTTTCGCCCAGATCTTTGAGAGCTGGGTCAACCGATTTGTGCTTGAGATTGAGCAGGTTTCGACGGAAATCGTAAACCAACTGATCCTTGGTCAATCAACATAAAGACTTCACTGCTCTCCCTGCCAACTCATAAAGTGGCAGAGAGAGCTATCATGAACAGGAGGTAGTCGAAGATGGCAGATCCGAGAGAACCCGGTGGCGTGACACGGCTTGCCGCTAGGGATAGGAGAGGGCCTAAACTCGATATGGCTCCGATGATTGACTGTGTGTTTCTGCTTCTGATTTTCTTCATGGTTTCGACCAGTTTCGCACCGATGCCTGGTATCCGTGTTCAATTACCCCCTCCGGGCAAACCGAGCCCCAATAAACCGAAGGGGCTCATTGTAAGGATTGCTAACCCTGAAGGGGCTCAGAAATTTGGCACAATGATCTTGAGTGACGAGATTGTCAACATCAACCAGATGTTTAGCGAATTTATCCATGCTCCTGAAGAGATCAAGAATATGCTAATCATCCAGTCAGAACGGGATGTTTTGCATGAGCAGATTATTAGTGTGATGGATATTGCCAAGCAAGCAGGTATAGACAAAGTTGGCTTTGCAGTAGTGGCAAGGGAATAACAAAGGAGGATACGATGGCTATGCAATTTAGGCGGATAAAAGGTGGGGAGCGAGAGCAAGCCCTGATGATGGAACCAATGATTGATTGTGTGTTTTTGCTATTGATCTTCTTTATGGTATCGGCGGTTATGCGCGTTCCTCCACCTTTTACAATTACTCTGCCAGAGTCAGCTACGAAGCACGATTTCCCTCGAAAAAAATTCAACCTCTATATCAGCCCAGATGGAAGGGTTTCCTTTGATGATCTGGAAATGCTTACGCTAGACGACATGGAAATGTTCCTGTCAGCAAAAGAGAGTCAAATTAGTACACTCATTATCAAGGCTGATAGACGCGCCAAACACGGCGTCGTTATTGATGTCATGGAACGTGCGAAACGTCGATTTAGTAAACCAGAAGGTCAGGAGATTGCTTTAGCAGTTTCAGAGGACGAGTAAACGCTCAATTGATTTTTAGAGTCCCAATTTCATTAAAGGCAGCCAGTGTGCTGCCTTTTTTATTTTCCTTGCAATCCTGCCTGATACAAGGAGACAGGTATGACTCATGTGAAAAATAAGTGCAGAATAACGAAGATAATAGGACATTTCAGATGAATGAACGCGAAAAGATCCTCATTGTTGACGATGAACCCGATACCATCCTCATCTTACGAGATCGCCTTGAGATGGACGGTTACGAGGTTGTCACTGCCACTGATGGACATGAAGCTCTTGTGCTGATCGATCAGGACTTACCGGATCTGGTGCTTCTGGACATTCAAATGCCACGCATGGACGGATTGGAAACCCTTGCGCACATCCATCAAAAATACCCCGGTTTACTCGTGCTCATGTTGACGGCGCATGGAACGATCCAACGCGCTGTCGAGACAACGAAGCGCGGGACTTACGATTTTTTGGAGAAACCCTTCCAACCAGAACATATTAAACAGAAGGTCGATCAGGCATTAGAGCATCAGCGCACAACTGAACACAGTGCCAGAGATGAGCTCATTCACAGCTATGAAGAGATCGTGGGCGAAAGTCCGCGCATCCTTGAAGTCTTGAAGATCATCGAAAAAGTTTCGGATACTAACTCGACGGTGCTGATCCAAGGGGAAAGCGGAACGGGAAAAGAGTTGGTTGCTCGTGCACTCCATCGAAATAGTTCGCGCAGAAATAAAGAGATGGTTGTGGTGAATTGTGCCGCAATTCCAGATCACCTTTTAGAAAGCGAACTCTTTGGACACGAGCGTGGCGCTTTCACTGGAGCGACCTATCAAAAGATTGGAAAGTTTGAACGTGCACACGGCAGTACCCTATTTCTCGACGAGGTCGGAGATATGTCAATTGAACTGCAAGCCAAGTTGTTACGTGCCTTGCAGGAAGGGGAAATCGAGCACCTTGGCGGGACAAAGATGATTCATGTTGACACCCGAATCATTGCGGCAACTAATCAGGATCTGCGCCAGTCCATTGAAACCGGAGCATTCCGTCAAGACCTCTACTACCGTCTGAATATGATTCCGATTCACCTACCCCCACTGCGCGGACGCCGGGAGGATATCTTGATATTAGCTGAGTATTTTCTGCGAAAACATGGCCAAGCCCACAATCAACCGGTACGACTAATTAGCCAGAAGGCAAGAGACCTCCTCATGCAATACAACTGGCCTGGCAATGCGCGAGAACTGGAATATTTCATCCTACGAGCCGTCCTTTTTGCTGAGGGCGATGCGATCCTTCCAAAACACCTCCCCGAAGAAATCCAACCCGCGACGCAGGATTTCGCTTCGCACAACATGACAATGAAGGAAATGGAGAAAGAGTTGATCCTCAAGACCCTTGAGCGGATGGCGGGCAATCGCACGCAAACGGCACAGGTTTTGGGGATTAGCTTGCGTTCCTTGCAGTATAAACTGAAGAGTTATGCAGAAGAGGCAAGGTAGGGTAAAATAGGATAACGAAACAGAAAGATCGTTGATTTTCCAGTGACTTCATCAGCTCAACGTTTGTACGACGAGGTAACCATGAACGTCGATCCTGAAATTGTTGAACTCCGAAATTTAGTGAAACAAACCACTGAACTTGTCAACCAAAATGCGAAGGATCATGCGCACTTGCGTGGCACTTTCGGGCAGATAGACAACCGCATCAATGGTCTAGTTCAATCTGTTGATAACCACTTTGGACAGATAGGGGAGCGGATATCGGGAGTTGAGAGCCAACTTAACACTCAACTGCGCTGGATTATTGGACGATGGCGCCAATGTATATGGCACTGATTGTCCTGGTTGTGAAGACATTTTTCTGATAGAAATGAGCCAACTCTGATCTTCGATTCGAGTTTCACTCACAGATGCTATGAAAGCTGACCTCGCTATCGCTCAAATTTTCATTGGGTTACTCATCGCAATCGCCGCACTTATCATCGGCATTTTTATGTGTCGGCGTGGAGTGCGGACAAGAGATCTCAAACTCCGGGTAAAAGCATACCCCATCTGGATTGGGGGCGGTTGCCTGACTATTTTACTAGGTTCTGTTGACATTTGAGTATAAGGTTGTGGCATAATAGAAGAATGACGCCAATAACCTTACCTGATGAACAATGGAATAAGATATACCGGTTTCTTCTAAGCTGTCTCACCATCTAGCTGCTAAGCTGCTACACGCCGCTTCGTCGAAGCCGTTCTGTGGGTGACTCGTAGCGGCGCTCAATGGAGACTTCTACCAGACACCTATGGCAAATGGAACACCCGCTACAAGCGGTTTGCTCGATGGTGCGACAAAGGTATCTTCACACAGATGCACCACCACTTCGCCTCTGACCCCGATATCGAGTCGCTTATTGTGGACAGTACCATCTGCCGCGCTCACCCGTCTGCGGCGGGCACCTTAAAAAGCTGGTGCCTTAAAAGCATTAGGTCGGTCTCGGGGCGGTTTCAGTACAAAAATTCACATCACCGTTGACGGACTAGGCAATCCCCTAAGAATTCATCTGACACCCGGTCAGAGACATGACATAACTGAGGCAGAAGGGTTGATAATCGGATATAATAGTGAATATGTGATTGGAGACAAGGGGTACGATTCGGACGCTTTTATCGCCGTTATTGAGGCGAATGGAGCGATTGCGGTGATACCGCCCAAAAGTCATCGTGTTGACCAAAGAACGTATGACAAACACTTATACAAAGAGAGACATCGGGTTGAATGTTTCATCAACAAGATAAAATGGTATCGTCGTATCTTCTCTCGGTTTGAGAAGCTAGCTGTCCGTTATTTTGGATTTCTCAGCTTTGTCGCCACTCTTATATGGCTCCCTTGAAATGTCAACAGAACCTAGTCTGGCCTGCCATGGCTTATCTCTATACGGAACATCTCTGGTTCGAGAGTGTTGGATATGACAATATTTTTTGGAAGCTCCTGAAAATACGGTGGGGCAGCTTTGCCAAATTTGCCCTCATCGCAATTGGGTTTATGGGATTGAATCTCTTCATCGGCGATCGGCTCTGTCCGGTATCAAGCGAATTTGCTCGGTGGACTCGCGAGCGCACAATACGATTCTATCAAGGGATTCTAATCTTAATCCTTCTCGCCGGGTGCTTCCTTTCGGCACCCATGATGCTCCTCTGGGACGATTTCCTCCGCTACGACAATCGCGCGTTGACCGGCGCAATAGAACCCATTTTCCAAAAGGACATCGGTTTTTACCTCTTTACATTTCCGATCTATCGTTGGGTGAGTTTGTGGCTGAAAGCTCTGCTATGGGTAAACCTGCTTGTGGTTGGGCTTCTGTACAATTTTTATCACCGTCGCGACCCGCAGACGATGGCAAAAGTTGAACACCGTTTAGTTTTCCACGCCTCTGTTCTATGGCTGATGTTACTTGGCGTCTCACTCTGGCGGAGCCAAATCAATATCTGGAATGTCTTGTACACTGTGCTCGCACGCCTTGGGGGCTGGGCCGTGTCAACGGTATGGGGTACGTCGATGACAAGCTGATTGGTGCTTATCACCTCTACATGGTGTGCCTCATTGGGGTCGGCAGCCTCATTCTTCTTAATCTCTTATGGCGGAAACGGGTAATCTGGTATTCAGTAATCGTGGCTTGGGGAGCGAGCTATCTGATTCTGATCCAAATCTATCCGCTTTTCGTCCACTGGATGTAAGTCCGTCCAAATTCACTGACGGCAGAAGTGCGATTCCTTGGTAAGCATATCGAATCAACCCGTCAAGCATTCGGATTGGATCAGATTGAGGAAAGAGATCACATCAAGGGGGCTGCCACGCGCGAAATGATTAGCCGGAATACTGAAATCAAAGAGAATATTCAGTTGTGGGATCGGCGGGTGCTTTATGAGGTGCTAATGGATCAGCAATTCATTGAGCGATACTATCGATTTCATCCCTATACCGATGTTGATCGATATTGGGTGAACGGTCAGTATCGGCAGGTACTGACCGCCGCCAGAGAGATCGCGAAATTATCCGAAGCGCAGGACTGGGTGAATCAGAAACTCAAGTATACTCACGGATATGGCGTTTGTGTTGTCCCCGTGAATGAATTCATGGAAGAAGACGCCAATCCAAATTTCTGGGTTAAGGGTATTTACCCGATGGAAAGCACTTATCCTGAACTTGCTGTGACACACCCCCAAATCTACTACGGTGAGTTGACGAAAGACTATGTTATTGTAAACACAAAGCAGAAGGAGATAAATCCGAAAGGTGAGCAGTACCAAGGATCTGGAGGTATCAAAATTGGCAGTTGGTTCAGACGGCTCTGCTTCGGAACCCGATTTGATTTCTGGCGCGTGCTGCTTTCCACAGATCCCACTCCAGAAAGCAAGGTGCTCTTCTGGCGAAAGATTGGGACCCGCAACCCAGGCTCCTCCAAAACAGTAGGAGATCGAATTTCACACATTGCGCCCTTTCTCAAATATGATCCCGATCCCTATATCGTGATTGGAGATGACGGGCAGCTCTGGTGGATTGTCGATACTTATATCACGAGTCGCAGCTACCCCAATGCAAAGACCTCTGTTGATGAGACCAACCTTAAAAAAAACCCGCTTTACTCTGAACCCACTTTTGATCGCTTTAACTATATTCGCAACCCCGCCGTCGCTATTGTCAACGCCTACAGTGGCAAAGTCAATTTTTACTTTACCAAAGCCAATGAACCGATTACGGACGCCTATCAGAAAACCTTTTCGAATCTCTTCAAGAGCAAAGATCAAATTCCAGCAGGATTGCAAAATCACCTCCGATACCCCGATTATCTGACACGCATCCAGGCAGAGATGTATGCGGATTATCATGTACAGGAGGCGGAGATTTTTTACCCCGGATCCGACAGATGGAATATTCCCCAGGAAAAATACTATTCATCGTATCAAACGATAGTGCCCTACTATGCCATGCTCAAGTTACCGGGAGAGAACACACCAGAGTTTGTGAATATGGTTCCTTTTTCACCACTGCCACCACAACAAGAGGGCAACCTACAACAGGAGGGCCGGCTCATGAATGCCTAGCTTGTCGCCCGCAGTGACGCAGAGTATTACGGAAAATTGGTTGTCTATACGCTGCCCAAGAAGGAGACGGTTATCGGCCCGACCCGGGTCGAAGGCAGGATAGAAACAGAATTATCGGAAAAACTGACGCTCTGGAACCAACAAGGGACGACGGTGATTCGGGGCAATTTGCTGGTGATTCCTCTCGCCAATACCCTGTTTTATGTGGAACCGATCTATCTCAAGCCAGAAAATATTGATCGTCCCAGTCTAACGGTTGTAGCAGTTCAAGCAGGAGCGGAGTTTGCCTACGCAGACACCTTTGATGAAGCCCTGCAAAAGATCTTCGGTATTGGGATTAGGGTTGAATCGGAGGCGGGAACAACGGACGAAGCCACAGCAGAGCTACTGCTAACCCTGGATCAATTAATCGAACAGGCGAATCAAAACCTTGAATTGTATTTGGGGCTAACCGGGAGGGGCGAATTCGAGAAAGCGGCTCAGGCGTTAATGGATCTGAAGCACAACTTAAAGGCGCTGGAGTCGGGGCAATACCGGAAGAAAGCAGAAAAAACGTAAGTTGGGTCGAGCAAGCAGCGAATTTATCCCTTCAGTCAGTGGAATTTATATTTACACGAAACACGTTTCACGTTTCGCATCGGCATCCAGGAGCGAAACAACCCCTCGATTGCCATCAACGCGCAGGCGCTGTCCGGATTGGATGCGTCTGGTCGCCGCGGTGACGTTGACCACCGCAGGGATGCCATACTCTCGTGCGACGACAGCGCCGTGCGACAGCATACCACCACGTTCCATCACCAGTGCAGCGGCGTGAAGAAAAAGCGGCGTCCACCCCACATCCGTCGAAGGACAGACAAGGATATAATCTTTGCTGGTGACCTTTGCATCGGCTGCATCTAGGAGGACATACGCCTCACCGATAGCGACGCCAACTGATGCGCCAAGCCCCTGAATCTCGTCTTTTGTCTCAATCAATGGCGGTTCGCCGATGCGGTTCAAGGCGTCACTATAAATGACGTCCGGCAGTTCAATGCGCAATAATCGGGCGCGTTTTGCTTTGCGCTCCCCAATCACCGATCGAAGGTCTTCTCTCTGGGTGAGTAGATGCAACTCGTCAGGTGTGAGATAAAAGATACCGCCGTCAAGCTGATAGCGTCGATCGAGTTCCAGCAACGCTTGTCGGATAAGCTCATAACCGAGCATGAGATAGAATTTCGCTGTCTCTCGGAAGGGCATATACCGTTGGACGAAGTCAAGGGCGCTATCAATCTGTTTTCGGAATCCAGCAGTTTTGCCTGCCGGCACCTCCGCCAATTTTCTTTCCGCTTCTTCCCGCTTCGCCCTTTGTGCTTCAAGATGTGTCGCCGGATTCGCATCAGGATTGGCTCGGAACGACGCAATGATCTGCTGGATATAGGAAGGGTCTTCACGCCAACGCGGCTGCGCGAGCTCAAATTCGCCGGCGGTGCGGTGGCCATACCGGTCCAGAAAGTTTTCCAGCGCAAGCTGGTCCTGTGCGACTGCCCACATCTTCAGATTGGTTTCAACCGTGAGGTCGTCTTCAACTTCCGCTTCGTGGAATCCTCGCGCAGCGGGACATGTAATCAGTAATCTGGCGAGATCTTTCGCCTCCTCCTCACCAAAACACTTTTGGAGGCTAGTTTCCAACCGCTGATAAGAAAAGCCTGCAAACACGGTCGCTTTGAGCGCGTCCTTCGCAAATTCGTTGAGAGTCTTCTCCCGCCATTCGTAGAATTTGGCAATCACCTGTTGATCAGATAGATCTTCAAGCGAAATCTGTTGCTGGGTCTGTACATACCGTTCAAATGCTGGAAAGATTTCTGCGGTGAGGATTTTATCAAAATCTTTACGCATACGCCATTGTTTCAGTTCAGCAGCGATTGCCTTAACGGTGTAGTAAGGGAATTTGAACCAAAACGAAGCATTACTGCGTCTGACGTTTGGGGTAGGTTGTGGATAAATTGCCTTTTGCGGGTCACGCTTGAGTTGTTCAAAGTCGTGTTCAAACAGAAAACCGCGGAAATTGAATTCGACTTCTCGGCTCAGGTTGAAGTAGAGGCGCCCACAGATCAGATCCAGCACGCCCTCCTTATCGAACCGGCGGCTGGGCAGGAACCCCAATTCACGACAGGCCATCCCAAATCCGCCTCGTCCTGACATAAATTCCTTCACGATTGCCCATGTCATCGGCAGTGGGGCAGGCAGGACTTCTGATAGATTGTATCGGCTCCAGACCGTCCCGCCTTCATCGGCTTTCTTTTCGAGGGCTTCAATCTCCTGGCAACGCAACTGCTCGATCTCCGCTGCGTCTGTGAGTGTCGTGATCGGTCGGGCCTGGAGCAGATGGAATTGTGCATCGGCGATCGTCCATTCGATATCTTGTGGTGCGCCATAAAATTCTTCAACCTGCAGGCCGATTTCGGCGAGTTCGGTGACTTGCCCGCGTCGCAGGCTTGGAATATCCCGTTGACCGATTGGCACGGTTTGGAGCCCTTCATGCGTGATCATTTTGCGTTTGGTTACGATGGTCTCCCTGATAAGCGTGAAGGTTTCCCGCGAGACAATAAAGTGATCGGGCATGACTTCGCCGGAGACGACCGATTCGCCCAACCCCCAGTTCGATTCGACGACGAGTTCATCCCCTCCGGTTGGGTTGCGTGTGAACATCACACCGGAAACTTCGGAATCAATCATCACCTGAACCACAACAGCCATCGCTAACTGTGCGTCATCGATTTCGTGGTCACGGCGGTAGGCAATTGCGCGTTTTGACCACAGCGACCCCCAACACGCTTTGATTTTTTCCAATAACTCAGATTCCCCGGAAACATTCAGAAATGTATCCTGCTGTCCGGCAAAGCTCACGTCGGGCAGATCCTCTGCGGTGGCAGATGAGCGAACTGCAACGCTGTCTGCGCCCAATTGGTGATAAGCTGTCAAAATCTCCGATGGGAGCCCCTCCGGCAGTGTGACGGCTTGAACAGCTTTGCGCCCCGGCGCGTCAACTGCTTCGACAGCGGTACGATAGGCGTCTGTTGTCACGCAAAAACCGGGCGGCGCCACAAACCCCGCCTTTGTTAGCTTAGCGAGATTCAGCCCTTTCCCACCGACGAGGGGAAGGTCGCTATCATCGATTTCTGCAAAATGTTTTATCCATGCCATAGCGTTATTGGTATAATGCGTAATAGAGGCCCAGGGATACAGGGATTCAGGCATGCCGAAATTGCAAGGCATCCTTGCACCCCTGAATCTTTGTATCCTTGTTTTTTTCTGAATAAGGACATCCATCAACCTTCAACTTTCAATTTTCAATTCCCTTGTTGCTCTGGAAACGGAGCGCGGATATCGTAACGTCCTTCGACAAACACAGGTAGGGTGCCGCCTTCAACCATCAGATCCAGTGGATTGGGGCGTGTGGTTAGGGGAAACTTGACAACATCCTTGATTCGCAAGGATTCATAGATTGCCATCAAGATCGCCATTGTGGTGGCGGCGTGTCTCCCCGCGTTGCGATGCTCCTCGATCTCCCCATCAAGCCACGCGATCATCTCCTGATACTGATTCGGTTCACCCTGACGCGGCGTGATGGTCTGCCAACCAGCCACCTTGCTATTGAGTAATTCAATTGCGCCATCTTCGCCGTGCCTGAGTTGCCCATCACTCCCGTAAACGGCATCGTCGCCAAGTCCAGGCTCAGGAAGATCACTCTCGTAAATTCCGCGAATCCCCCCTTCAAAGCAGATCTCACCCATACACAGATCTTCGCAGCGGACACGGCGTTCCCACCTATCTGTCTTACGAGACGTCTGTCCGATCAGCCACAACGGCTCCGGATCGCCGAGGATATAGCGCATTTGGTCAATCTTGTGGGTGCCGCGATTGAGCAAGCCATGCCTATCACGGCGCAGCATCACCTGCGGTTCGCCGATAGCCCCTTCTTGAATAAGCTGTCGCGCTTCACAATTCTGGGGTGTAAAACGCTGTTGATGCCCGATAGCCAACTTCGTCCCACTCTTTTCGCAGGCAGCCATCATATCCTTCGCTTCGCCATAGGAGGCGCTCATCGGCTTCTCACCGAGAATGCCCGATACGCCTGCTTCCGTGGCAATCAGCGTGAGTTCTGCACGAACGCTCTGCCACGTTGTGATACTCACGATATCCAACATCTCTTTTTCAAACATTTCGTGGATGTCGGTATAATGTGTGGGGAGTGAAAACTCCTCCGCCAATCTTGCGGCGGCTTCTACGTTCATATCTGCTGTGGTCACCACTTGAGCACGACCGGTGCTTGGCCAAGCATTGGCATGAGATCTCCCCATCCCACCACAACCAATAATTCCGACACGGTATGTTTTTGCCATAACCTTAATCTCTCCTTAAAAACCGGGGGCAAATTGTACGCGATTCTTTGCACTGAATAAGCAATTCTATGATAGCATCACCCCATTATACCAAATTCGACGTTGCGAATCAATTATAAAGCATTCCTTGATCGGGGGCATTTCGTGGGCTCTTGAGTCGTGGACATTGAGTTTCTAACATTTTCCTTCACCCTCTTCAGCATTCCTCCCCTCGAAGGAGATTACTATTACTCATAAGCCTGCAAACCCCCATGGGGAGCGGACCTCTCCCTCTCGGTTTCGGTCTCCCCTTCGCTTCGGAGGGGCTGGGGGAGGTCAGGCCGGGGGAGAGGTCAAAACCGAAACAGGAAAATTGTTGACATAAAATTCAAGGGATGCTAAACTATTTTGCGTATTGCGTATTGCGTATTGCGTATTGCGTATTGCGTATTGCGTATTGCGTATTGCGTAAAACAGAAGTGAGGCGGTTCTTTTACGTTTTACGTGCTTCATCGAAAACATGATGAAAACGAGATGAGGTGAAATATGAAAAGATTACCCCTCGGCCCGCTATACTATGAATTCAGTCGCCATAATGAGCCGCGCTTGCGAATTGAGCCGGGCGAGACGGTATTTGTAGAGGCAGAGGACGCATTCTCGGGCCAGATCCGCACCAACGCCGACCGGCGGGATAAGACCAAAAAACCTTACGGCAATCCGCAAACGGGCCCGATCTGGATCAAGAACGCCGAGCCAGGGGATGCTCTGGCGGTCAAGATTGAAGAAATCCGTCCGAGCAGCGGCCAATGCGCCACGCGCACCTCCGACCCCAAACAGCTTGCTGAGTGACTGGGCGCCGATTGTCCGCACGGCGTGCATGTCTGTCCTATCCACGACGGCAAAATCTACTGGAGCAACAAGATCGCTATTCCCTACGCCCCCATGTTGGGTTGCATTGGGACGGCACCGGATACTGGCGTACCGACAACCGGGCCGGCGGGCCCACACGGCGGGAATATGGACATCATTGAGACTTGCCCTGGCACCATTGTCTACCTACCGGTGTTCGTTCCGGGCGGATATTTATACCTGGGAGACGCCCACGCCGCGATGGGACATGGAGAACTTTCGGCTTCTGGACTGGAAATGCCTTCGGAGACGGTGATTACCGTCGACCTGATCAAGGATAAAAACCTGCTGGGGCCGCGAATCGAATCCCCCACAGAGATCATGACAATCGCCACAGGGTATCCGATGGAACGATCGACGGCTCAGGCTTATGCGTGGTTAATCCTGTGGATGGAAGAGGAATATGGTTGGGATCGCTGGAAGGCCTATGACATCTTGACCCATGTTGGCCAGATCTTGGTCGGCTACTATCAAATTGGGGCCGTGGCTGCCAAGATTGCCAAAAGGTATCTGAAAAGGGATTGAAATCGAAAGACAAGCGTGAAAGCCCTATTGGACGGTCAGTCAGTTTCTCAGCAAGTTGTGACCGAAAGCGTTTCGCTAGAATTGCGAGGTAAGATTATGGCTACAGTATCAGTCAAAGATAAATACGTTGAGGTATTAACAGCCTTTGTCGATTGGCTGAAAGCAAACATTCAACCTATATCCAGATGAGGTGATAAGTATGTACGGACAAAATGGACGAATTGGCCTGTTAGTACCGTCGGTCAACACTGTGGTTGAACCGGAGTTCGGACGATTAGTTCCGGATGGCATGGGCGTTTACGCGGCACGAATGCGCAACAGTCGGTCGGACGTGGACGACTCCAAGGCGATGCTTCAACATGTTGAACGCGCCGCCGATGAACTCAGCAGCGCGCATGTAGACGTGATTGCCTTCGCGTGCACCGCCAGCAGTTTCGTGGAGGGCGTTGAGGGCGAAATCGAATTGCGAGACCGTATGGAGCGGGCAGGGCAGACAAAGGCGGTGACGACGTCCGGTTCCGTTGCAGCGGCGCTACGGATGCTCGGCATTCGCCGTGTCGTGGTTGCCACGCCTTACCTGGACCAACTCAACGTCCTAGAGAAGGGTTTTCTGGAAGACGAAGGGGTTGAAATCCTCTTGATATCTGGCATGGGCATCGTCGATGCATTCAGCATTGGAAAGGTGACGCCGCAAGAGACTTACGAGTTTGCCCGCCGTGTCTGGCGGGATGACGCCGATGGGATGTTTATCAGTTGCACTAACTTGCGCACCATTGATGTGCTGGCAAGGCTGGAAGATGAGCTCGGAAAGCCGGTTGTTTCCAGCAATTCGGCGACGTGCTGGGGGTGCTTGCGGGCGTTGGGATGTCAGGAGACGATTGAAGGATATGGTCGGCTTTTGGTATCTTGATTAGGATTCAAGATGCAAGATTTATAAAATAAGTTTCGAAAGGATATAACAAATTATGGGAACAATCCGTTTTACATGGTGGGACCTTCAAAACTTCTTTGATACTGATATCGCTCGATAATTGGTAGCGAGTCGCGGTCTTTTGACCGGATCCGGGTTGAGTTTGGATCTGGATAGCGTTGACATCTTTCGTGATGCCTTGGTGGCGACGGGGAGTGGAAGGCCCCGCGCTTTCAGGAAAAACACAAGGAAGGGAACGTCCGACCATTTACCGCTGATAAGGTATTGAGGCTATCCACCGATGGCTGACGCGATTGACTCATGATCCAAACCTTAGTACAACACCACCAAGTATGAGAGGGAGACAAGTATGAAGTTGTCCGATGAACAGGTGAATCAGTTTTGGGAAGGTGGATTCCTCATTGTGGAGAATTTGCTTGATGAGGATGAGGTCGCTACGCTCCTGGCGCGCGCCGAATGGGTGGCGAGCGGGAATGCTTCCCACATCCCGACAACGCAACTCCAGGTGGAGCCTCGCGTGGTCGAAGGAGAGGTTCAGGCAGAGACCTACGCCGATTCCCTGCGGAAGATGGGTCACCTCGCGTTCTACGACGAGGGCTTTCAAAACCACGCCCGCAACCCGAAGATTCTGGACATCATCGAATCCCTGCTGGGGCCCGATATCAAGCTCTATCAAGACCAACTCTTTATGAAGCCGCCACGAATCGGCTCCCGGCAACGTTACCATCAGGATATGCCGCTCGGCTTCTACATTGACCCACCCGAATTGGTGACCTGCTGGGTGGCGCTCACCAATTCGACAATCGAGAATGGGTGCGTCTGGATGCTGCCGGGTACTCATAAGTTTGGCATTACTGAAAAGTCGGTATGGGCGAAATACGAGCAGATGTCGGTTGAAGGGCGTCTGCCCGAGGAACGTCCGCTGGAAATGAAGGCGGGCGATTGCAGCTTTCACCACGGTTTAATCATCCACAGCAGCCGCCCCAACCTGACAAATCAACGGCGACGCGGCTATGCGACGCACTATGTCAGCGCCCACTGTCGATATACAGGCCCGCCCGAAAGAGAAAACGATGCGATGCTTATGCGGGGCAGGTCAATACCAAGGTGCATCTAAAAAACGGCGGAGGCGGCGAGACCGGGATGGATTATGATGAATCTTGAGATAGTGGAAGGCAATCTTCTCGATCAAGACGTTGATGTAATCGTGAACACCTGGAGCCGTAATATCATTCCCTGGTGGCTTCTCCTGCCACAAGGCGTGTCAGGCGCGATTAAAAAACACGCGGGTTATGGGCCCTTTCGGGAACTTCGCAAACGCGGTTCCATTCTGCTTGGTCAAGCCGTTATGACTGAGGCCGGAAAACTCCCTCATAAACCATTATTTACGTTGCGGGAATCAATATGCTGTAGCGTGCGAGTGAACACTCCATCCATGATTCAGTCAAGAACGCCCTGGTGGTTGCGAAAGAGTGGGATTTCGATTATATCTCGTAAATTGAAAACGAGTTAAGCCTATCTTCATAGAGAGAATTGGCAGAAGGAGGTCGATAAATAGTGCGTTATCCGCAAGCGGTGCTTGTGTCCTGCGAGATACCGTGGGACGAAAACGAGAACTTGATGGAAGATGTGTTTCGAATGGAAGTTCAGCACACCCTCAAAGCGGGGTTCAACCATTTATACATCTTTGGCACAGCCGGTGAGGGCCACGCGGTTAATACGGCCCGCTTTCAACAGATTGTCCAGATTTTCTACGAAGAAACATGTGGTCCGGATGTCCACCCGATGGTTGGGGCGATCGGTCTGTCCACGGCGAATATTGCCGAGCGTGTGGGTTTCGCTCATGACGTTGGCTTTCGCACGTTTCAAACCGTCCTGCCGAGTTGGGGAGCACTGAACGATGCCGAGTTGATGACCTTCTTCAAAGATCTATGCAGCACGTTCCCTGACTCGCAGTTTTTGCACTACAACTTGCCGCGTGCCAAGCGTGTCCTCGGCGGCGCAGAGTATCGGCGATTAATCGACGCCGTGCCCAACCTCGTGGCGACGAAGACGACCAGCGGAGGTCTGCCTGGAGCAGGCGATCTGATGCGCCATGCGTCCGAGCTCCAACACTTCTTCGGCGAATGGAACTTTCCGCACGGCTGCATGTTCGGCGAATGTTCGCTGCTGGCGTCCTTTGGGCCAATGACGCCCCACAAGACGCGGGAGTATTTTGAAGCGGGTCGGGCGCGACAAATCGAAAGGCTCTTTCAGTTGCAACACGACTTTCACAGGGTAAGCATGGATGTCCTTAGCCCAGTGCGGGATAAGGAACGGATAGACGGCGCTTATGACAAAATCATTGTACGCTTGGGTGGCCTGGAAGAAATGCCCTTGCACTTGCTCTCGCCGTATCAGAACTTCACAGAAGCGGAGTATCAAGCCTGCAAGCGGATACTCCATGAAAAGTACCCAGAGTGGGTTCGGAGGGAATCATGACATCACTCAATTTCAAACCGAGAACACCTGTTTTTGACGCCAATGTTCGAGTGGGCGATCTACGAGAGGAACCATCTCCTTGCCGCAGCCGGGACGAATTGCTGGCTGAAATGGATAGGCATGGAGTGGAACGGGCGCTCGTTTACCACGCCCAGGCCGAAACCATCAGCTCCATTGACGGCAATTGCTACCTGGAAGCGTGGTTGGGCGATGATGGACGCACCTACCCCCAGTGGCTGGTTATGCCCACAGCCGATTCTCTCGCCCAGATTCAGAGGCTTCACGCCGGGGGGAAAGTTCAGTGCGTGCGGTTGTACGATACCCGGCCGGTAGGACTGCCCTTCCGCCCCTGGGCTTACGATACCCTCCTTTCGTGGTTAAGCGATGCCCGTATCCCAGCCTGGGTGTCCCTGCCGGAGGCCGCCCCCGATGAATTGGTAACAACGCTCCGGGCTTACCCCGATCTCGTAACGGTTTTGGTGGGAGCGCATTACACTCATACCCTGTGGGTACGGCCAATCTTAGCCGCTTTGCCCAATGCTCACCTGGAGTTGAGCCGTTATGAACCGATCGGCGAGGTAGAAGCCTTGTGCGATGAGTTTGGGGTAGAGCGGTTGGTCTACGGTTCGTGGTATTCGCGCTACGCGATGGGAACGATGTTGTTTTATCTGTACCACACCAACCTGAACGATGCCGAATTGGCGTTGGTTTGTGCGGGCAACCTTGAGCGTATTTTACCAAGAGGAACACAATGATTGAAGGAACCCAGGTCATCGACTTCCACGGGCATGTCGGCCGCTGGGACCAATACGGTATGATAGATGATCCGTACCTGATGCTCCGCGCCATGGACTCCGCCGGAATCGACAAATCCTGCCTTTTCAACATCTTCCACCCTGATGGTACAACGGGCAACGACCTGCTCGCCCGTTTTGTGGCGCAGCATCCGGATCGTTTCATCGGCTTTGCCTACGTCTCACCGACCCTGCCGGAGCGCATGATACCCGAGCTAGAACGCGCGATTGACGGACTAAAATTTCCCGCCATCAAGCTCTATCCCCCCTATGCACCTTGGCCGTTCAACCAACCGCAGTGGCAGCCCATCTACGAATTTGCGAACGAGCGCGGACTCGCTGTTCTCTTTCATACTGATGGAGGCGAGTTAAGCCGCCCCCGGTATCTGAGCGAGATCGCGCCGCAGTATCCAAACGCCAAGTTTGTTTCCGGGCATTCCGGCAACGTTGCTGAACCCCGAGCCGAAGCCATCGCTGCGGCGCAGGCGCACCCCAACGTCTATCTCGAAACCTGCTCGACCTATCGCACCCCTGGCGTGATTGAGCAATTGGTGAATGAAGCGGGCGCCGACCAGGTGCTGTTTGGGTCTGATACACCCTTGATGGACCCGCGTCCCCAAATCGGTAAGATCATCACCGCTGATATTTCTGATGAAGCCAAGCGACAGATCTTAGGTGACAACGCTCGGCGGTTATTGGGAATTTAACCCGAGATTTGCTACCTTTGACGAGATTGGCTCATTTTCTAAACTGATGCCCCTCAAATCCGAGACGGCTGGAAGGAAAGGAAGGAAGAAACGGGCGTTGCGCCGTTTTCTTCCGCTTGACCGACAATCTACCAACACTCGTATTTCCGTTAAACTGGAGGGTTTCGATGAAAGAAAGCATTAATTTCAAAGTCGGTGATGTTGTTTCCGTTAAACCTGACGTGGAAGATCCGGATTTGGGGATTAACATCGAAGGCTGGCAAGGCAGGATTTCAGAAATTCGCCGGGAAACCAACATTATCGCTGTGGATTGGGATAGTGTGACATTGAAAAATATGGCAAATTCAGTCATTGATAAATGTGAAGAAGAGGGGTTTAGACTGGAGTAAAATACACTTTGAGCCTACGGAGGTTGAGTTATCCACCCCCAGAGACACGGCAGAAGATGTTGCTAGGATAATTGACAAACTTGAGGCAGAACACGCCTAGAGTCATTTGGGAAAAGAGGGCAGACGTATCCAAGCTATTAGCCGATATTGACCCTGATGATGAATGGGCGGTTTTTGAAGCGTGGGAAGCACATCTGCGTAGGGTAAGTTTTGAGTTTCTCCTTTGAAGCTGAAGTCGCTGAATTTCAAGAGCGAGGCCCCCTCCAATCAGGAGACCGTGTCACTGTGCAGGGAATTACAGACGTAGACGATTTGTATGGTGTCCTCATTAAAATCAAACATAAGCACAGGACGTATCATTTTCCGCTTTGCGACTTGGAAGTCACAGATCACAACTCCCCGAATTACGATTTTCTTCGGGCGTATGTTGTTTGGTTTGCGAATCGGTAATCCGAAGAAAGGAAGGCGACAATGATTATTGACTCCCACGTATATTGCTTTGAACCGGCGGACAGCCCACGCGGCTATGTGAGCAGCGAGGAACACCTCAAGTGGGTCCAGGCGGCGCATGCGGTGCACCATCAACCGGCGTTCCGGATTCGAGACCGGGCCTCTGGCCCATCAGACGTCCTTGCTCCAGAAGGACGTCGCGATTTAGCCAAACTTCCTGATGTGAAGTTTCGTATCAATCACCCACGCGGCAGAGTGGTCTGGAATTACGAAGGCGAGGAATACACGAAACATTTCTATCCACCGAATTTGCGAAATTGCGAATTCACGCCTTTCAGTTTGGATTGTGAGATGGATTATGCGGGCGTGGATATGGCGCTGCTCCACACAAACCCGATGTTGGGTCGAGACAGCGCATACCAGGCGGAATGCGTGGATCGGTTTCCAGACCGCTTTCGCTCAATGACGCATGTGGATGAATGGCGTATCCGTGATGAAATGGACGCCGTCATTGACGAGATCAACACCGCCATCACCGTCCACGGGTTACACGCAATCAAGTTCAATCCGCTGACTTATATGGTAAGCCCCGACCCTTGGGACGATGGCGCCTACCGCCCATTTTGGGAGGCAGCGACAGCCCTCAACGTCCCGATATTCTTCACGCTCGGTACGGGGCCGGAGGCGGAGCACCGGACGCTTTCTGATGCTGAACAGCGAGAAGGCTATCTTAATGAACTGCGCATCCTGATGCGATGGATGGGGCGCTACCCGGAGGCTGTGTGCAGCATTACCCACGGCTTTCCCTGGCGTGCATTTCTGGATGGGGAGGGAATCACGCTTCCGGATGCCATCTGGGAGCCATTCCAGAATCCCAACCTCAACCTGGAGGTGTGCTTCCCCGTCCGGCTGGGGGACATTTTCGATTATCCCTACCGTGAGGTTTGGCCGACCCTTGAAGCAATGGTTGAGCGCGTCGGTGCAGACCACCTGCTTTGGGGAACGGACATGCCGTTCCAAAACCGTTTCTGCACGTACCGCCAGTCACGCAACTGGACCGAGAAATACTGTAGTTTCCTCAGCCAGGAAGATCTGGTGATGATCATGGGGGGGACTGTAGGGTGCATCCTCGGGCTTAACGGATGACGCAAAGTGGAGCAACCTGATATGGAGGTGGTCCGCTACGGAAGCTGGCTGAATATAGTTATGCGGATTTCCTCACGAGGAAGTCTAAAATGGAACCTGTCACTTCCTATCTGCTGAGATACCGATTTTTCCTCTTATCCCTGATTCTTTCCGTGTTTATGGTTTTTCATACCGTAAATGGGCAGTGGATCGGTGACTTTTGGGAGCACAGTGCAGTGGTTCGGGAGTTGGGGACTCACCCGTTTTCCCCGAAGCATCCGCAACTCCTACTCGACGCGCCGCATGCCTTCTATTCCCCCTACACTTTGGCGGTGGGTTGCGTTTCAAGCGTTCTGCGGCTATCCCCCGTGGCGACGCTTTCTCTGTTTAGTATTTTCAACCTCCTGCTTTTCTTATTCTCCCTGAGACTTTTTGTTCTGTTACTATTGGATAGTGAAGCAACGGCGTTTTACACGCTGCTGTTCACACTGCTTCTGTGGGGCGGCGCCGTATGGGGGTATAGCGACCTTTTCCATTTGAAAGCCTGCGCCTATATCCGGCCTTATCCATCCAGGTTTGCAATCTCTCTCGCGTTAATAGGACTTTCGATGTATGTTTTACACGCCAGAAGTGGAAACCGATTGTGGCTCATTCCCGTTGTCGTGGTTAATGTCGTTGTGATGCTAACGCACCCGCTCACTTTCAATCTAATGGTTGTAGGAGTTGTTTCGTTATCTCTCGGACTACGCCGCCTCCCCTCAGTTGATTATGGGTTACTCGCAGGTGTTTTCATTCTTTCCTTATTGGTTGCTGCCGCCTGGCCATATTTCCCGTTTGTTAAGCTTGTTTTGTCCGATTCGGAAGTATACCACCTGAGTAATCGCGGGATATATAGTCACGTCATTAAGAGTATATACCCCGCTTTTATCGGCATTCCGCTATTGATGCTCCAGATCAGATCGAATTGGCGGGCCCCCTTAGGATTTATGTTTTTAGGGCTGTGTCTGATCTATACCTATGGGGCTGTGTTCGAGAAATGGAGTTACGGTCACGTCATGACACACATCGTCCTGGTATTGCACATAGCTATTGCAGACGCTGTGTCCCGAATCGAATCGAAGTTAGTATTTCGTCAGATTCCCGCCTCAGTCATCCGATTTGCCTATTGTTGTCTGATCCTCATAATCACAGTCGCTTTCTCATTCAAGCTCATCATTCAACCTGCTATTTTGAAGCCTGAAATTCGGTCTGAATTACGACCGGCTGTTACCTTTGCTCTACCAGGCTGCCCAAATACTTATGATCAGTATCTATTTCTTTCGCAATATACCCGGCAATATGATGTTGTGTTATCAGATAAAAATACTAGTTGGGTCGTACCAAGTTTCGGAGGGAAGGTCGTTGCGGCTCTACATCCTTTAGCTTTCGTTCCCGATCATGACATAAGAATGAAGGATTTGGAACGTTTCTTTCGTGAGACAACTCCTCATCGTGATCGATTAGAGATTATTCGGAAGTATCAAGCCAAGTTCCTGCTACTCAATAAGGCGCTTGTTCCGATGTGGGAAACGATGATGCATGCGTTTCAACCTTCAGGTCGTGTTGTATTTCATAATGACCAATTCGTACTGATTTCTCTGGATGCCTTGAATGAAAGCCCTCGATATTCTGAGTAAATAGTTCGTCTCAGGCCATGCTTTGTCGTGCCTCGTGATTCGTCGCAGTTGAATGGACAGTTTATCAGCAGTCTAATTCACCATAATACCGTCTACTTCTCAGTTGAGCCCCGATAGATCGGGCGCCCGAGTTGAGTCCGCCAATTCAGACTTATTACGTTTTATGCTTTACGTTTTACGCATCACGCATCACGCATCACACAGTTCGTTTTACCCAATCTTCGTCTCTCTCTTAATTCTCTTGTCGGTTTGGCGTTGCGACCAGATTCATGCCGAAGAGACGCCAGAGCCAATACAACTCGAAGAGATCACCGTGACGCCGGGAAAGTTCACCATTCAAGGTGGAACGGGAGCAAGGCTGTCACTGTCGAAGAAGGAGATTAATCTGTTTCCCCTGATCGATAATGATGTCGCCCGCGCCGCACAGATCTTCCCCGGCGTAACCTCCAACGATTTCAGTGCTAGGTTCAATCTGCGGGGCGGCGAGAAGGACGAAATCCTTGTACGATTGGACGGGATGGAGTTATTTGAGCCATATCACCTGCAAGACTTCGGTGGAGCGATTTCCATCATCGATCTGGGGCTGGTACGCCGCGTGGATCTGCTGATGGGCGGTTTCCCCGCAACGTATGGCGATAAAATGTCGGGGGTGTTCGACATTACCACGAAAGCGGGGAGTCGGGAGGGATTCTCCGTGAATCTGGGCATAGATTTGATCAACGCACATGCGCTGCTAGAAGGGCCCCTATTGGACAAAGGCTCATGGCTCGTCTCAGCGCGACGCGGCTATGTAGATCTCATCCTCGCATTGATAGATGCAGACGAAGACATCAAGCCGCAGTATGCAGATCTCTACGGCAAGATTACCTATGATCTGACCGAGAAAGATCAACTCACCCTCAACACACTTTACGCTTGGGATGACAACTTCATCAATGAGGATGATGACGAAGACGATCTCGATTCGACCTATCAGAACGCGATGATCTGGACGAAGTGGCGTCATTTCTACAGCGAGGCGATCTGGTCGGATCTGTTCATCTTCAACGGCTTGGCGACCCGAGAGCGCCGGGAAGGGATTGATGGGGTCGATACACGGAATTTTGGTTTCCTCGGCGCAAAAGGGGAGTTGACCGCGCGCTTGCTAAACGCGCACACGATTCGTGGCGGATTGGAATGGCGTTGGTCCGTGGCGGAGTACGATTATTCTGTTCCCAGACATCAGCAGGTCACGACACAGTTTATCTTGAACCGTTGTGAACTTTGCGACTTTACGCATAGAATTTCGGCAGAAGTTGATGATCGAGGCTGGGAGGTCAAGGGATACCTGCAAGATGAATGGCAACTTCATCCCAGGCTGGCAATCAACATCGGCGGACGCTATCTGTTCCAGGATTATCGCCGTAGCGAAGTCCAGAAGTACGAGTTTGGCCCACGGGTCGCACTAGCTGTGAAGCCAATCGAAAACCTCGTGCTGCGTGGCGTGTGGGGGCTTTACCATCAGCCAATCGATCTGATGACGATTGCTGTCGAAGACGGCACTGACGACGTTGGTAGGGCAGCGAAGGCAGCGCACTACGTTGTCGGTGCAGAGTATGCTTCTGATGGGAACTTTATGATCCGCGCCGAAGGGTATTACAAAAAGCTGGAGAACCTCACAGGTCAGATTCAGGATTTCGGCAGGGGGGCGCAGATTATAGCACCCGCGGATTCGGGAGATGTGAAAGGTTTCGATCTTTTCATGAGTAGTGCGCTATCAGATCGGTTGACGGGGAGCGTGGGTTATGCCTTCTCAATCACAAAAGCAAGAGAGGATAATCCGCGGTTTAATCCGCCGTTGTTCGGCAAGGAATTTTATCGTGATTTTGATCAACGCCACACAACTGCCCTCAACGGCAGTTATCGGATCTCGCCGAGTTTGCATTTGCACGTCGTCTGGCGTTTTCACACCGGCAACCCCACAACGCATCTGGAGCATACCCTTATTCAGGCTTCCGATGGCAACTTGGTCTGTAAACGGGGATTTGGCGAGTACAACGCCGAACGCTTGCCAGCATATCATAGTCTCGACCTGCGACTCACGAAAACGAGCGAGTACAAAAGCTGGACACTCAACTGGTACGTTCAGATACTAAACCTTTACAACCGATCCAACGTTCATGAACGTGCATTCGACATCGTCCGTGATGAGGATACCAATGCCCTAATCAACTGTGAAGTGAGTAATGAGCCGCTTTTTCCGATTCTCCCAACGTTGGGTGTGAGTGCGACATTTTAGCGGCAGCCGAACATGATGATTCATGCGTATAATCCCTTGACATTCCCCAATTACTTTGATTATAATTGAAGCGTTACTCCGGGTAATGTCAGTTACTTGTATCAACCATTTTATGACAACTTGCTATCATCATTTGGACTTATTATCTCTTTCATCATGATATTCAAGGAGAAAGCCGATGCTGAACGGTATCAAAAAAGCGCTGCAAGATCTTTTCGATAAAAACCCGAAATATTCGACCAAAAGAGATTTGCCCAGAGCTGTACCGAGCGCCGAAGAGGCAATTCTCCCTTTCAACCCTGCCGAATATGCAATCCAACCTCACAGTCTCAAGCGTTTGATGGATGAAGGGAATGATCTTATTTTATTAGATGTGCGCGAAGAGAGGGAGTATCAGACTGTCCATCTCGATGGTGCGAAGTGGATTCCCCTGAGAGAGCTGCCGCAGCGGGCATTGGCACTGAACCCTTACGCCGAAATCATTGTTTACTGCCATAAAGGAATGCGCAGCTTAGATGCGGCTTATCTTCTGCAACAGCTTGGATTCAAGCGGGTCAAAAGCCTGGTTGGCGGAATCGATCGATGGGCGAGAGAAATTGACACCGGCCTCCAGCGATATTAATCCTTCCGATTACCCTGATTGACTGACAAAAGTCGCTTCCGTATAGATGCAAACAGGAGGGATGTAACTTTCCAAAAACTGGAAAATATGATAACCTTCATAGAAAGTGGGAGGGCTCAAAATCCGGTCGGCGATTTTTTGGTGTTTGGAAAGTGTCAACCGAACTCAGCCCGAAAATGAACCACTCCAATTCTTCTTCGTTTTACCACCTAAACGGTTACGGAAAATCCTTCCGAAGACAGGTGACCACAGGATGCGGCTCAAAATCCTATGACGGTTTTCGTAGTACGGTTTGACCGAAGTTTAGAGGAAATGCCAATGAATGTTACTGGAAAAGCTGAGATGATCGTCGAATTTTATACCACCCTCAACGGCGTCTATGCGGTTGAGGAAACGGCTCATGTTGTCATCGCTGTGCGAGATGGTCGTGCCCATTATCCCGTTGAGGGTGGTCGGGTGAACCTGGAAATCAACACGGCCACCGGTGAAATTCATAAGCGCGAGGGCCCCACCGATATGGATGGCAGGGCGTGGTTCGAGTTCGACTTTGACCGAGGCACGAATGGGCTCGGGGTTTACCAGGCCAAAGTGGCCGTTTCTAAAGACGGCTACGTTGACGAGACGACCGCGGGGAAATTAGAGATGCGGAGCAACCCCAAAGCGCCGGATGTGGAAAAATATCTGTTCTTAGATGACTTCATTGTCGAGAACCACGAAAGTGTGTTCTTTTGCGTAAACAGACCATCTAAGTTTGAGGGCAATCCTATACTCAAACCCGACAATCCTTGGGAAACAAAAGACGTGAGTATGCCCTCCGTCATCTTCGACGAAGACGAGGGGATCTTCAAGATGTGGTATCGCACCGTTGTGTCATACAATTAGCCGCCGTGGGAAAAATACATCTGCTGCTACGCCACCTCGAAAAACGGGATTCATTGGGAGAAACCCACCCTCGGACTGGCTGACTTTGATGGTTCGAAGGAGAACAACATTGTCCCCGATGGCCCCTCGGCGGTTTTCAAGGACCCGGACGAGCCTCGGGCGGAGAGGCGCTACAAGGGAAGCCGCTTTGTGTAGGGGTTAGGCCCATGCATTCACTTCTCGCCCGATGGCCTGAGGTGGGAAGAATATCCCTGGAACCCAATTCCGCTTGAGACCGGGGATGATTTCCGCATCATTCGCCACTGGGGCAAATACATCGCTTGGACGAAGAGTTCATCTGACAACGTAACAACTGTTCAGGGTATGCAAGCGGGGAAACGCGCCATGTCCGTGAGCGAGAGTCGAGACCTGATTCATTGGGCAGCGCCGGTACAAATCCTTCGAGCTGATGAGGCCGATCCACCCGGAACGCAGCCCTACTCCATGACTGCCCATTGGTACGGCAGCCATTATGTGGGTCTGGTCAGCATAATAAGGGATCCGGGCGCCGAGACCGAAGACATTAGACTTGCCACAAGTCGCGATGGGGTTAACTGGAAATGGGTGGGAGATCGGTCGGCTTTCCTGCCCCTGGGGCAGAAAGGAGATTGGGACCGCGGGATGCTGTTCCCGAACCCGAGCGTTCCTTTTATCATTCGGGGAAACGAAATGTTGATTTATTACTGTGCCTACAGCAACAGCCACGGCATGAAAGTCATGTTCAATGACGGGCGCACCGGATGGCTCGGTTCGGCGCGCAACTCCGCAATCGGACTGGCAAAGTTGCGCCTCGACGGATTTGTCTCCGTCGAGGCGGGTGATTCTCCCGGAACGCTGACCACGAAGTCGTTTTTCTTACACGGGAACGAGGTCTTTATCAATGCGGCGTGCAAAGGTGAGATCAGAGTCGGGCTCCTCGACCCAGAAGCCCGGGCGGTGGAAGGTTTCTTGGTAGATGATTGTGAACCGATAACTTGCGACCAGGTGGAACATCCTGTCAGGTGGAAAGCGGGCGCTGATTTGAGCCGGTTAATGGGCCGCCGCGTGAAAGTGATGTTCAAACTGAAAGACGCGAAGCTCTATTCTTTCAGCACCAGGTGTTCACAAAGAGCGCGAAAGATTGTGGGCGAGTTGGCGAGTAGCTACCAGAACTAACTTGACAATGTTAAATTACCGCTTTAGTAGATAACACTTAGGAGAAGTCATAACCAAAATGTCCAGATTCGTCACAGTTGCTGCTCTTTCGATTCCACGCATCAAGTGGGATAAGGAAGCCGCATACCGAAAAGCCGAGGAAATGATACGCGAGGCTGCGGAGCGCGGCGCCCATATCATTTGTACGACCGAGTGCTTCCTTGATGGCTACGTCATTCTGGATGAAGGTTTAACCCTGGGGCGTTACCGAACTGCGGCTGAACCGATACCCAACGGTGAATACGCACGCCGCCTCCTTAATCTCGCCCGTGAGTTGAAAATATACCTCGTTGCCGGCCTCGCGGAGGTAATAGCAGACAAGATCTATAATTCGGCCGTGCTGATAAGTCCGGCAGGAGAGGTGATCGGCAAGCACCACAAGGTGCGCTCCGTCGGTTCATCACAAGCGGAAACTCTGAACACTCCAGGGGACCATTTCTCGGTGTTCGAGACGCCTTTGGGAAAGGTCGGCATGATGATCTGCGCAGATCGCAAGATGTTGGAGCTTCACCGCCTGCTGGCGCTGCAAGGGACCGAACTGGCCCTTATTCCGTCTGCAGGAGGGTTCGGCGAAGTGAATGAAATGATCCTTCGGATGAATGCGAGAGAGAATCTGATGTTTGTGGTGCATTCCAATGTGTGGAGCTGTGTGATGATCGATCCCCGTGGTCAGGTGATAGCCCGATCGGAAGAAATAGGCAGGGTCACGCTACAGGAGATAAACCTGGACGAAGTGCCCAAAGGCCGTTTCGACAAGCTGCGCGAAACGCTGTTTCCCATTTGCCGTGCCTTGATGGAGGAGTTAGAGAATAGCCAACTAGGTTCTGTTGACATTTCAAGGGAGCCATATAAGAGTGGAGACAAAGCTGAGAAATCCAAAATAACGGACAGCTAGTTTCTCAAACCGAGAGAAGATACGACGATACCATTTTATCTTGTTGATGAAACATTCAACCCGATGTCTCTCTTTGTATAAGCGTTTGTCATACGTTCTTTGGTCAACACGATGACTTTTGGGCGGTATCACCGCAATCGCTCCCTTCGCCTCAATAACGGCGATAAAAGCGTCTGAATCGTACCCCTTGTCTCCAATCACATATTCACTGTTATATCCGATTATCAACCCTTCCGCCTCAGTTATGTCATGTCTCTGACCGGGGGTCAGATGAATTCTTAGGGGATTGCCTAGTCCGTCAACGGTGATGTGAATTTTTGTGCTGAAACCGCCCCGAGAGCGACCTAATGCTTGGTTTTCAGTGCCACCCTTTTTTTTAAGGCGCCCGCCGCAGACGGGTGAGCGCGGCAGATGGTACTGTCCACAATAAGCGACTCGATATCGGGGTCGGCGGCGAAGTGGTGGTGCATCTGTGTGAAGGCCCCTTTGTCGCACCACCGTGCAAACCGCTTATAGAGGGTGTTCGATTTACCATAGGTGTCTGGCAGAATCCGCCATTGAGCCCCGCTACGGGTCGCCCAGAGAACAGTTTCGATAAAGCGGCGTGTTGTCGCTTCGTTGCTAACATAGATGGTGGGACAAGTTAGAAGAAACGAGTATATCTTTTTCCATTGGTCATCGGGTAAGGTTATTGGCATCATTCTTCTATTATGCCACAACCTTATACTCAAATGTCAACAGAACCTAGCAACTTGCGTTAGTATATAGTACCTCGACCAACCTAATTTTGACGGGTCGGAGGTGAGAGAATCAACCTAACCCTCCTCATCTCGCCATTGCTGCAAGGGATGGGTTCGATCTTTGAGTGGAAATGGGACACGCCCGCCGCGTCGATGAGATTCCCACGAGCCGTGAATCATCTCCAGCGACGCTCGTCCCTCCCGACCGGACGAAATCGGATCGGCGTCCGGGGAATTTGGTTCGAGCAACGAGCGGATGATGCGAGACTGAAGCACGCGATTGATGGCTCGGGTTTCCAGATGCTGACCGGTTATCTGATCTTCTTCAGGTAGCGAAACCGGCTTCCACTGATGCCCCTCCACAGGAGTCATAAATTCTCCGTGGTGAATAAACATCACGGTGGCTACACTTCGACGCAAGGCAATTCGTCCGTTTGTGCCGATGAGGTCTAAGCCGTAAGCCTTATCATTTGCAACCAATTCTGCTAAAAAGTCGCAATCGGCGTGGAGCCCGTTGACAAATTCAAACGAACAGAATGCCCGTTCACCGATGACAAGCCCTGCATCGCGGTCACGGGGGTTGACCTCCTGACTATGTTTGATGTCCTGAACGGCAGCTTCACGGCCCGCCGCAGTGATATGCGCAGCAGCCCAACCCACATCTCCCCCCAAGTTGTGAACCCAATCAAAAAGGTGCGTCCCCATCTCCATCATCGCGTTGCCTGATTTGCGCCCACCTTTTTCGTAAGCACGTATCAAGAAGACCTCACCGATTTCCCCGTGGGCAATCAACCCTTTCACATAAGCGTTGTATGCGCTGGCACGTTTCTGATGATTAATGGACAATCGCACGCCGGCTTCGTCGCACACCGCAACCATCTCATCCGCTTCCTGAAGCGTCATGGCCATTGGTTTTTCGCAGAACACATGGCATCCGTGTGCTGCTGCGGCAAGCGTTGTCGCATGGTGTTGCGGTGCCTGCGTTGAAATCACGACGAGGTCTAGCTTCTCCCGCTCAAACATCTCATGATAATCTGTATAGAGGGCTGGCACGCCATACGTCCCCTGGAACGCTTGCAGGGCTTCCTCACGAATATCGCACAAAGCGACCAGATTTACAAGGTCATCCTTGACAAGCGTATTGGCGTGGTCTTTTCCCTTTCCACCGCACCCGATCAGCGCGGCTCGATATTTTGCCATTGATTTCTCCTCCTTTTTAGGTGCTTTCAGTATCTAAATCTATTTGCCCCTCACCACGCTCATAATAATGGTGAACATCACGTTGTGGGAAAGGAATGGTGATGTTGTGTTCACGGAACTTCCGATCTCGCAACACCAATCGTAAGTATTTAGATAGGGGGGACCGCCCCGATCACCACTGCCAAAAACCAAAGAAGTTTGGTGAGGCTCAATTCGGTCTGTCCAACTGGAATTGAGTAGTTCAGGACGCGCTCCAACAGCGTGAGGTCAATGCCGAGGACCGTGAGCCCAAAAACCAGCCCAAAGGCAAGCACAATGAGGAAGACAAGCCAGAGAATACGCTCTTGGGCATGCTCATCTATTTCTAATCGTGCGATGAACGGACGCAAGAGCCGGCGCAAAAACCGGGTAGCTATCAGAAATAAGATAAAAATGAGTAGAAATTGAATGACGTTAAGCAGGTTGATTGTTGTTCCTGCTAACGGTTCTCTAAATAGCCGATCGAACCATAGAATCAAATCATCCATTCCTCTCCTCCTACACTTGTTAGGACTTACGCACTTTGGATTTTGGAGACTGAAAGCGGACAGCTCGGTACGGGTATTATACCAAAGTGGGCGAGCAGGCGAGCAGGCGAGTGGGGGAGCGAGGGGATATGCGGGAATCCCGTTCTCCCGCTTTCTCGTTTTTTTGTCCTCTCATCCTGCCGTTCGATGAGCCTGTCGAATCATCAGTTTCAAAGCGTAAGTCCTGCTTGTCTTTTCACAGTATGATCTGCTTGAGCGGTTTCGCACTCAGTCAAGAGCGTTTTGGCCTCTTCAAAAACGACGTCGCCTGCCATCACAACCGAGCGAGCGGCATGAGCCACTGGTTTTAGCCGCCATTCCGGCTTTGTGTGAGACCTGCCTTTAACGCTTCACAAAGCGAGCGGGTGAGAAAATCTTCATTGGCTTATCCCAATGCCCGTCTACTATCAGTTCTTTGATAATTTTTGCGGTAATCGGACTGCCGGTGATGCCCATCGTAAAGTGCCCGGTTGCCACAGCGACATTTTCCCATTCAGGGAGTGCGCCAATCACCGGGAGACCATCCGCGCAGAAGGGTCGCAAGCCGGACCACATCCGATTGATGCGCCCATCACGCAAACGCGGCACCACAGCAGAACCCCTTTCCAGTATGTCAGCGACGCCTTCGGGGGTATTGCGTTTATCAAAGCCGACATGTTCAATCGTCGCCCCAACGTAGAACGAACCGTCTGCTTTTGGGATAACCGTCCCTTTGCTGGAATTGATGGGGCGTTGGAGTAGACGCTCAATGGTTGTAACAGCCAACATCTGTCCACGCGACGGGGCAACGGGAATGGTAATGTCCAACGCTTCGCAGAAGGTCCGGCTCCATGCCCCCATTGCTATCACCAGATGTCCTGCTGCAATCTCTCCTTCGTTGGTTTGGAGGGCGGAGAAACGCCGGCCAGACCTGCCAATGCCGGTGGCAAGACATCCCTCAAGAACACGTGCTTTTCGGAGGGAAGCGGCTCTCGCCAGCGCCAAAACCAGACGGCCATTATTGATGTATGCCTCATCGTGGGAAAAGATGCCGCCACAAACCGTTGGCGCCAGTTCGGGTTCAAGGGAATGTATCTCCGCTTTGTCCAGCCATGTCATCGCCATCCCAAACATTTTCTGCCATATTTGGAAGCGCGCAAATACCTCTGCCTCCTCCGCCTCGCTTGTGGAAATCCTGAGAATTCCAGAGGTGATATGTTCCACATCGATTCCCGTTTCCTGTTGGAGCGCCGGTACGAATGAGGGAAACATCCGTGTCGAAGCTAGGTGAAGATCGAAGAGCTCCCGCTTCTCCGCCGCCATGTGTAAGGGCACCAGTAGCCCCGCAGCCGCGCTGGAAGCCTCCGCTCCGACCTGACCTTTCTCCACGACGACAACCTCAAGTCCCGCCTTCGAGAGCTCGTAAGCAATGAAACACCCAATAACGCCACCGCCAACCACAACCACATCCACTGTTTGATTCATCTGCCTCTCCTTCTGTTACGATAATCGCCATCTGCAAAATCTCGGAATGAGTAGTTTTAGGCTTTTTACATTTTTTGCTTGATATATCTTGTGCCTTTTTGTTAGGATGTTTTACGTTACATGCTTACATATATGCTAAGATACTTTAACCTGAAAAAGTTAGGTGGTGAGAAAAATAAAGATGTTGAGAAAACGCTTTTTAACCTTACTTTTGTTGGTTGTTTTACTTTCATGTGATAAAAGGGATAAGCAAACTGATGAGATTCCGGTATACCAACTTGAGGCTTTTGTAAGGACTGAAGGTGAAGCAATGACGACTCGGGTAGGGCGGATAGTGAATGGTGATTATGAGGATGCGAAAGGCCTCTGTGATGATATTCGTGATGAACGGATAGCATTTGACAAAAAGATGAAGAAGGCTTTGGGTTTGACAGTACCTGGTTATAACGCTTGGATGTATCTACACGACGATCAAACTGCAAAAATTCCTGCAATGAAGTTACAAACGTAAGTATCATGATGCTGTTTGGAAACTAGAAAAGCGGTGTTATGCTTTCCTTAAAAATAAGAAGTGATGGGAGAATCTCATAATTCTCACAATTTATGAAGGTTGTATGATGGTTAGGATAGCTAAGCCTTCTAATTCCTTAGATGAAATTCGAGATCTTCTGAAAGAAGCTGTTGAAATTGGATAATGTAGTATTTTACGCTACAAAAAAATTATAAGCCCACATCTAAGTAACCCCCAAAATCTTACACATTATATGCTATTCATTATCTCACATTGCAACGAACTTTGCAATGTTGAAAATGTTCTGATACAAATTCCCCACGAGAAAAAACAGGTTGAATTTCGGTGTTATCGGTCGTAAACTTTGCGATGAAATGATTCGGCGATACATTCACCCCAAAACTACCAATCGAAAGGAGGTGGCTCTACTCAATCGTCGGCAAACCCGTGAGTATTTGCCGACGACTCATACTTGAAGTCTGTCTGGACCTGTTTTTTCTGGGTCAGCCCCTCGGCAAACTCGATTGAGCCCATGCGTGGGGAATTTGTAATGTTCTGAGTTTTTTATTGACTTAATTTCTCCCCTGCGCTACACTATTAAAGATTCGCACGCGGAACAAGCAGCCGGCTTGCCCTGCAATTCAATCTGCCACAATACCGGAAGGAGAATGAACCATGTCCTTCTTGAGAAAAAGCTGGGCATTCACAATTGCTCTGGTCATTTTGCTTGGCATCGGAGCATTCACGCTATACAGCACCAGCAAAAAAACCGACCCGATAAGGGTCTATGAGTTACCGGGGTCAAGTTCTCGCAGTGCTGTTGCGTCGCAAGTGGCACAGGTCAGAACGCCACCCGGTGCATCGACGCAAGAGAACTGGCTCCGCAACGACAACGTTGCCACGACGCTAAATCCTCCAACTGATGTACCGGCGGAAGAGAACTTGGCAGAAACCGTTCAGGTCGCACAACACAACAGCGACACCCGCTCGGGGGATGACCCAACCTTCTCTCACTCGAATCCTGTGCCGCGCGAAGCTATAGAAGACGCAAGGCGTGATTTGGAATGGTTCGACGCTTCAGATAAGTATTATGAAAAATTCTCGGTACTTGATGCGGAATTTGATAAATTGCAAGAAGAGTTTCATTCACTTATGTCCCGTGATTTAGACCAAACCCTTCGTGATTTGGCTGACCCTTCTTATTTACCTAGGCTGAAGGCTTGGCAGGCCAAAATGGAGGCTTGGGAGAAAAAGGACGAGGAATTGTATCGAGAAAAACCAGTTCGTCCAATTCCCACCCACATACACTAAGCCGAAGTCTATTTATGAAAGGAGTCAACTCATTTTTCATTTCATTTGCTTCCGTCTTAACCCATTCTGCTTGATCCATCGAGTTGCCAGTTCCCCTTGATGGCATAGATATTGATTTGTTGACTCGAAGCAACCGTCAGAATCTCCATACACTCCAGCATTGACCGCCCCAACCGAGATAACTCGCTGACGATTATATGATCACCAACTTGTAAATCCTTAATCACACCTCCAATCTTTCGTTTTCTACAACTGACCCGTCCACTGACAATCTCTTCCACCCAAACGACCTGCCCCAGTTTTTTCTCGTTCGCAAAGAGCAGAATCTCTGCTTTATGTACTTACCCCCATTGTCTAGACAAATGTTGGGCAAAACTTGCTCTGTGGATGGAGAAAAACGCACTCACATCTCTGAAAATTCGTGTCCAACAAAATTTCTTCTGGATGTTTGCGCTATTTTAGCTTATAATACTTCCGAGAAATAATGTCAAGAGGGTTTAGCGCGACGATTAAAGCCAATTGGAGGGCATGAGAACGCTTGAATTTCTGTTCTCGTTGCCACTGTTTCTCAAACGAAAATAACTCACGATGGAGTTTCTCTGTGGGACTACAACGGAGTATCTCACAGCGTTCACAGGTAATCATGTCATTTCCAAATGAAATGGCGTAAATAACAACTCAGAGACAACGGTGTTATCTGACAGATGCCCTGGCTTCTCAAACCCCATGATGAAAAGAGAAGAAAATGGCGCGAGCGGAACATGATGATACTGTCAAGGCACACTGACTGGTACACTGGAAGATGGCACCGTGTTCGATTCATCGATGAACCGTGAACCACTAGAATTTACAATCGGTGAGGGGAAGCCAATCCCCGGGTTTGAACAAGTGGTTCTTAGGATGAGTCCTAGCGAGTCAAACACCGAAACGGTGTCAGTTTCCCAGGTATACGGCCCACACCGGGAAAATGGTACTGGAGGTTGATAGAGAACAGATACCGCTAGACCTGAAACCCGGAAGTCGGTCAGCAATTACAAGTTTGCCGCGAGAATGGATAGACAATCCAGGTTGTGGTTACTGATGTTTCTGAATTGAAGGTAACATTAGATGCCAATCATCCGCTGGCGGGAAAAGATCTCATTTTCCAGATTCAACTTCTTGAGATTACTTAGACGCCTCATCTATACCATGAGGCCCACCGAAATCAATCCTGGGCTTGCTTTGCGAAGCCCAGAAACGTTTGCAAATTTTGAACAACATCTTTTGAGAGAGGAAATTCAGATGAATATTTATGTCGGTAATCTGTCATTTGATGCTACGGATGAGGACTTGCAAGAGGCTTTTAAAGCCTTCGGACAGGTTGAATCCGCTCAAGTGATTCAAGACAACTACAGTGGACGATCCAGAGGATTTGGATTCGTCGAAATGCCTGACAAGGAAGAAGCAGAGGCGGCGATTTCCCAGTTAGATGGAACAGAGTTAATGGGACGGGCTCTGAAAGTAAATGAGGCCCGCCCTCGTTCTCAGCGCCGCGATCGAGGCAGAGGAGGAGGAGGAGGAAGAGGTCGGAATGATGACCGCAACAGATGGTAAATGATGCTTTGGCTCGATAAGTTTATAAAAGAAGCACCGGGTGATATCATCCACCCGGTGCTTTTTTAGTTCGATACGTTGTTTAGCCTGCTTTCCCAGGACAGACTGACCGTAACTTCACGTCTCAGCCGTGAGGATTCATAGAGCCAATCAAAAATCCCGTTAGTGTACAGGAAGGTGTCCCCAAGAATGGGAGAGGGACGTTCTTCACGGATGGCTCTCACGAATTGCTTGATTTCATAACAATATCTGTGCTTCCTTCCGGAAGTTCAGCCGGTGTGACATCCTGTAAATTGCTGTATTCCCCGTGCGATAGACGAAGCTTCGGTTCTGAATCGAAGGGAAAGATTTCAACAACTCCACGGCTGCCAGCAATCCTCATTTGCCATTAATCCGGGAAATTATACTGCGGACGGTCACAAATGACGCTTTCGTCGCCTGAATCCCCGATGGATCGGGATTTCGCTTCACTCAACTTGCATCTGGCATTGATACAGGATTCAAGATGCAAAATGGTGGTGGTGTAAGTTATGACCTATCGTAGTATAGTACGCGTCCGAGAATCGGATACACTCTACGATTTTTATCTGTCTCAGGGAAAATGGGTAACATTATTCTGACCATTGCACAATCTTGGAAAAAATGAGGAACATCATGACTACAAAGTTAGAAACAGCAACACTCGGCACCGGATGTTTCTGGTGCGTCGAAGCCATTTTTCAAGATCTCCAGGGCATACATGAGGTGGTTTCCGGATATGCAGGTGGCACAGTTGAGAATCCGACCTATCAACAGGTTTGCACTGGCACGACCGGTCATGTGGAAGTCGTGCAGATGACTTTTGAGCCCCAGGTCACTTCATTTGAAGACTTGCTATATGTTTTCTGGCGAACCCATGACCCAACGACCTTGAACCGGCAAGGCGGCGACGTTGGAACTCAATACCGTTCTGTGATTTTTTATCACAGTAAGCAACAGAAAGCCATCGCAGAAAAATCCAAAAAGGAAACAGATACTTCAGGATTATGGCCGAATCCCATCGTCACGGAGATTGAGCCTTTTCCCCATTTTTACCCGGGAGAGACATATCACCAGAATTATTATCGGCTGAATCCCTATCAGCCATATTGCCGGTTGGTGATTGACCCTAAAGTTCGGAAATTCAAGAAAGCGTTTCGGGATAAGCTCAAAGATGAGGCGCCCAAATAAGTGAGGAGGGCACCCTGATTGACTGACAAAACTCGGTCGGATCGATGTCATGGCTCGTTTTATCCGATTTCTCATGCGTTGTGAAAGATGGAAGCCAGGGAGCGAGGGAGCGTGGAGGCGGGCAAGGGCGAACCTCACAGGATCGCTCTCTCACATATTGGTCTGAATCCCGATCCTATCGGGGCTCGCCCCCTCTGTTGTTTGACAAGCCCCCGATGAAGCATTGGGAGCAAAGTGAGTTATGATGCGTATCAAAAGTCACACAAATGTTAGGATGCACTTTCTTTTGACATGAGCCAACCTTTTCAAAGTTAAAAATGCTGCGCCGGCTCAAGCCGTGTTTCACCTATTGTCCGGTCAAATAAATGCACCTTGGTCGGGGTAAAACGAACAGCGATGTGTTCGCCGCGGTCAATGCGAGCGTCAGGGTGCGTGCGTGCTTTGAAAGTCGTTCCGTTCAATTTCAATGTCAGAAATAGGTCGCTGCCCAACGGTTCACGTACCACAACGATGGCGTGGGCAGTAGGTGAGTCGTCAGGCAATACCTCAATATCCTCCGGGCGAATGCCAAGCTGTACTTCGGCGGAAGGGTTTGCGATTAGGCGCTGTGCGGTTTCCGGCGTAAATTCACAAGCAAATCCTGCGCCTTTCACCCGCCACTGCCCACTTCCATCGTCCTGTAACTCTCCCTCAAAGAAATTCATCGGTGGACTCCCGACGAAACCAGCAATGAACACATTGGCGGGCTGGTTGTAAATTTCTTCAGGCGTGGCCAGTTGTTGTAGCTTCCCCTTATTAAGTACCGCAATCCGATCCGACATGATGAGCGATTCAGCCTGGTCGTGGGTGATATAGACGAATGTCTTTTCTAGCTCGACATGCAGCCGCTTGAGTTCAGTGCGCATAGTCACGCGCAATTTGGCATCGAGGTTCGAGAGAGGTTCGTCAAGCAGGAACACCCGTGGATCGCAGCCGATCGCACGTGCCAGTGCCACCCGTTGTCGCTGCCCACCGCTGAGTTCACGTGGCTTCCGTTTGAGCAGGTGGTCAATCTCCACTGCCTTTGCCGCCTCCTGCACGCGACGCTCAATCTCATCGCCCGGCATGCGACGCATCCGCAAGCCAAAGGCGATGTTATCGTAAACCCGCATGTGTGGGTATAACGCGTAGGTTTGAAAGACCATCGCTATATCGCGTTGCTCCGGTGCCACGTCAGTTACATTGTCGGTGTCGAAAAACACCTGTCCGTTTGTCGGTGCTTCGAGCCCCGCAATGATGTTCAGCATCGTGGTTTTGCCACAGCCTGACGGCCCCAGCAAAGTCAGAAACTCGCGGTCTGCAATTTCCAGTGTCAGGCCGTCCACCGCAACGATGTCCCCGAAATGTTTTGTGAGGTGTTCAAGAACAACTTTTGCCACGAAATTTATCCTCTCCCTTGAGAAATCTTAGTCCCTGGTACACTGTGAAATGTGTTCTGACCTATTCCCGCTTCTGGTAGGATCCGGATATGGGAACGGGGAAAGGCAATGGATCCACCCTCACCCCCAACCCTCTCCCGTCGTCAAGGGTTCAGGGGCGGACAAGAGGAGAGGGAATGAATGCTCGCTTTCCTGCTCGTTCCGAAGCTCCCCGATAGATCGGGGCAGGTCCGCCTCGCGGACTCTTGGAACGAAGCTGTGCTCGTCCGATTGCTTTGAATCCTCGATGCTTCATCGGGATCTGATCGGACTTCGCTCCAACCTGTTTCGGAACGTCATTCAGGAAGCTCTACTTCCCCACTGCGAAGTGGAGCTTCGCCAACGCCGGTTCCCAATTTACCAAAGTCAAACTATCAGCCATTTATAAAAATTAGGATTCACTGCTTAGCAGGCAGAACCCATGACTCCTCCTGATACCGATTAATGGCGTCTGCATCACCCAGGATCGACAGGAAATACGACTGTAGTAAGGCGCCTCCCAGGCCATACCCGTAATGCGTCTGCCATTGAATGGGGACTTCTGCAAGATGAAGATGAAAGTACCAGTTAAAGGTGCTGATACCATTGGCGCCGTCGTTGTACAAATCCATCGCAAGCTGGCAAATCTCGTCCTTGTAGCGTTGCAATTTTGCTGTATCATTGACTTCGATGGGCCCCTTGTACGGGTCCATCTCCCCCAGCTAGGCAGCGGGAACAGGGTCGGATAGATAACGACTGCCTTATCCCTCGCTAATGCGGCAAACTCGGACGTCTTTGGCGGTCCAGGCCATCTGGGCCAGAACAAGGAGGGACAAACATAATCCACCCATTCTGCTTCAATCTAGGTCGTCACATCCAACCCGAGATCTCTACAAGAGATGTCGGTTCTCACGTTTCCGCCCGGATACTCGGTCCCTGGTGCATCCGCCAGAGATGGGCCAACTCGCACTTCCAGAAGCAATTTCTTTTGCCCCTTTACCCGCGCTGTTTCATCCAACATTTGGTAGGTCTCCCTGACCATCTTCGTTAAGATTAGGTAGTTCTCATGAGGGCTCGAGATCATGTGAGTCCAACGATGGAAGTCAAATTCAATTCCATCAATGTCGTACCGCTCGGCGACCTCGGTAAAGATCTTCAGCCGATGCTCGTAGACCTCTGGAATGGCGGGGTCTAGCGCGCCGGTGTTAGGAATCAACCATTCCGGATGTGCACGCCCAAAATCAGATAGCTTCCAGGTGTGATTGTACCAGCCCTCCGGATTCATGCGATAACTGTCCACAATTGGTACGTTGCGTTCGCGGCAGGCTTCGATCGTCAGGGTGAAAGGATCTGTTCCCGATTCGCGCAATTTAATCATGAAATTGCGTTGACGGATTGCCCTATCATCTTCTACATCAGGTGTGCCGTGGACAAGCGCCGTCGTTTCGACGATGTGCTTGTCAAACGTGTTCTCCACTTCGGTGGGATAAAGAACCGCTTCGGGCAAGCCCGCGTTCTGGGCGAAAACGCCCGGCTTTGCGTCCAGGATGGCGGTAACCGTTCGCCGGTAATCTTCGGTGGTACTATTGCTGCCATCCATCCCACAAAGGATGTTATTACTGTCGTTATTAAAAATTGTGCCGAACTTCTTGTTATCCACGAGGACATCTCCCGTTTGATGCCATATTGAAAGCGAGTTCCGATCCACTGCAACGAGTTGTTATACCCACTCGATTTTGAAATGACATTATCGGGCAGTTCTATGTCATTCTGTGCCGCTGCCGTTGGGAGCTTCAGAACAGGCTCCCTGTCCAAGCAGTTCCTTCCGTACCTTGGCAACGCAGAGGTCTCTCAGGGGTATCCCCTCCTTAACTGCCACGGCGGCTACTACCCACGCCGCTTGCCCTACGGCCGCGGTCATCCCTTGATAGCGCAGCACAGAATAGTCCGGCTGGCCGGTTACCAAAATGCCGTCCAATCCCTTGGGTATCAGGCTCCTGTAGGGAAGTTGCCATCCTCCGGGTGCCTTCCGAGCTTTTCATCCTTTGACGTGCCTCAACCGAATCATCATTGCTTGAGTTTCGTGAAGCTTTCCACAGCATAGTGTAATTTGGATTTCTATGTGCAAATCGCCTACACCAGCCTCCAACGGATGAGAACGAAGCGAGTTTTGCCAATCATGAGTTTTTTTTCTAGGGGACCTGTGTACGAGCCGACGAAGATCAGCATCTCCTCCCCGTTAAGGGTGATAGTGAAAGCGTAGCTAGCAGCACTGCCGTGACAGAGATAGTAGACTTCGTCTTCCCAGGTCTGTCCACCGTCGAGGCTTACCATGGCTCGGCCGCTGGCCAACTCCCTTGGATAGCGGTGGTCGTGGACCACCACCACTCGGTCTTCGGAGAGGCCCACCGCCGAGCCAAAACACTGGCCGAAAACAGTGGTCAACTGCCTCAGATTTCTCCACGTCAGACCATCATCCGCCGAGTCGGCGAGGAAAACATGCTTGTAGGGAAACAGGCTCCTGAAGGTGGCGGTGCCTGTGCGCTCAAAGAGGTCTGGAGGGTTCCCAGGCAGCCTCGGTCGCTGATAACGGATGACCACCAGCAATTTGCTGGAGGGTAAGGCTGCGATGTTGGTCTCAACGGAGCACCAATCACCCAAGATAGAACGGTATGGGAAGGTGCGTCCACCATCCTTAGAACGGGAAGCGTACAGGGTGTTCTTACCCGAGATTACGGTGCTCCAATCTTCGCTGATCCGTGCCTCGCTGCTCTGGATAGGTAGCAGCAACGTGCCGTCTTCAAGTCGAGTCATGCTCCAACTATCGGCTTTCTTGAATGATGTGATGTCAATCTTGCCGATCTGCTCCCAAGTCTTGCCGTCGTTGTCAGAGTCCCAACTAGGTTCTGTTGACATTTGAGTATAAGGTTGTGGCATAATAGAAGAATGACGCCAATAACCTTACCTGATGAACAATGGAATAAGATATACCGATTTCTTCTTAGCTGTCCCACCATCTATGTTGGCGACGAAGCTGCTACACGCCGCTTTATCGAAGCGGTTCTCTGGGCGACCCGTAGTGGTGCTCAATGGAGACTTCTGCCAGACACCTATGGTAAATCGAACACCCTCTATAAGCGGTTTGCTCGGTGGTGCGACAAAGGGGGCTTCACACAGATCCACCACCACTTCGCCGCCGACCCCGATATCGAGTCGCTTATTGTGGACAGTACAATCATTCGAGCGCACCCGTGTGCGGCGGGTGCCGAAAAAAAAGGGTGGCACTGAAAACCAAGCGTTAGGTCGCTCTCGCAGGGGATTCAGTACAAAAATTCACATCACCGTTGACGGCCTGGGTAATCCACTAAGAATACATCTGACACCCGGTCAGAGACATGACATAACTGAGGCAGAAGGGTTGATAATCGGATATAAAAGCGAGTATGTGATTGGAGACATGGAGACAAGGGATATGACTCCGACAATTTTATCGCCGTTATTGAGGCGAATGGAGCGATTGCGGTGATACCGCCAAAAAGTCATCGTGTTGACCAAAGAACGTATGACAAACACTTATACAAAGAGAGACATCGGGTTGAATGTTTCATTAACAAGATAAAATGGTATCGCCGCATCTTCTCTCGGTTCGAGAAGTTAGCTATCCGTTATTTTGGATTTCTCAGCTTTGTCGCCACTCTTATATGGCTCCCTTGAAATGTCAACAGAACCTAGTTAGGGAGGGTTGACTTATGTTAATCAGCCTGCCTTCTTTGTTGACCCCCCAATATAGCCAGCGCCTCGAGTGCGCTTGCGAAGGGTGCCGTTGAAGGTGTTCCCAAGTTTTCCCTCCGTCCGTCGACTTTGAAATAATTGTGAGTTGGGAGGCGTAGATGGTTCCGTTCGGAGCCAGAACCAAGCGCACGTCCTGAACGTATCCCTGTGGATCTAGTGGCATCCTGGTCTTCTCCACCGGTGCTTTCTTCAGCTTGCCGTTGCGGGCGTGCAAAATGTAGCCGCCAGCCTGCATCGCCTCGAGCTGCTCGGCACCGACCTCCACGCCGCCGAGGCGATCCGTCCGCAAGTGCGTCGATTCTTCCATGCTTCCATCCTCCCTCGCTTACGCAGAATTCTTACGTCGAACTCACGTTAGTGTAGCATCCCGGCTGGTCCGCCGCCCACGCAGAACAGCTTGGCCTTGCCGCCCAGCAGCGACTGATTTGAGAGTTCACCATGATTTTTGAATCGCTATCCCCACCGATAGCGTATCTAAAGCAAAAGCCTCGCCTATCGTCCAACAGGAAGGGTCATTATCCGCCGAAAATTGTTTGGTGCGCCTTGACCCATAAGCGCACATGACAGTCAGCCCGGTCGGTAGGGGCATTTGTAGAAGTCTCTTTTGCCTGTCGGTGTCCTAGAAGCGATGGGCATAGGTCCTGCTGAAAAAGAGTTCGACTTTAGCGTGGTGATGAAGTCACCGCGCTAAAAAACCGCGCCCAATAAATTGGGCTCAAGCCCTCAAAAGTCCGACTCATCGGATGCCGTTTGGTAGCCTGCTGATTCATTAGCAGGCGGGGAGGTACGCTAAATCCCTTAAATTAACGGCCATGGGGGGATATGGAATTTGCGCTAAATAAACAGGAAAACCAATGTGACTTTGACCGGTCATTTAGTTTCATTTAGCGCCTTCAGGTACTCACGCATCCACTGCCAGCCATCGCGAGCACCCCGCGCAGTGATAATGAGACCGTCCACCACCACCGGTGCCTCTACATACGTGGCCCCACAGACTTCGGCGTCGAACCGGCATTTCGCCACGGTGGCGATCTGCTTCCCCTTGATCACCCCGGCCATCGCCAGCACCTCAATCCCGTGGCAGACGGAGCCAACCGGTCGCCCTGCGTCCACCAGCCACTGCACAGTGTAAATTAGGTGCTCGTCGTAGCGAATGTATTCGGGCGCCCGGCCGCCACTGACCAACAGCCCCGCGTATTCCTCGGGGTTGATATCCCGGAAAGCGATGTCGGCATCCAGGTGATAGCCGGGACTTTCGCGAGTGATATCCCACCCCTCTGGCTGCTCGTGCAAGACAAGCGGGTAAGCCCGGACCTCGGGCGCCGCCACAACTACCTGATAACCAGCTTCTTGCAGACGCATCCACGGGTACAGCGTATCGGTCGCTTCGGCTGCGTCGCCAATGACCAAGAGAATTTTTCCTGTCGCCAAATCCTCTCCATTGGTTCGTCTCAGATGTCCTTCTATTGCCATTTTCTTTACCTCCACTATTCTTAGTTATCACGGAGAGCCGGAAAGTCTTCTGAATATCTCTGGCTTTCCGGCTTTTTGACCTGCTGACTTTCCGTATCGATCAGTCCACGGCTCATCTCACAACTGTGGTTTCTATGATTCGCACTGAATATTCCCCCGGATAGCGCGCGTTAGGCATATAAGGGTCTTCTATATCCAAGCTACCCGCCCGGATTGTTATCTTGTTTGTCCTTTCTACCCTGAAGAAAGCGGTATTCTCGTAGACTCCCATCCAGATACTGCCGTAGAATCCTCCACTTCTGTGTGAGAACCAGTCTACTACCCCGCCGTGGCTATCCAGGTATTCTTGCTCTCTTGACTCTCCTTTGAACTGCCCCATGAGTACCCTTCTGCCGTAGTCGAAATGTATCCCATTTAAGTTGTCGATTTGCTGTCTTTTCGGCGCGCCGGGTGCAAGGTCCTCGAGTTTTTCTTCGTCTTCCCCGTATTCGCAGACGACATACCCTTTGGGGCAACATCCACTACTCACCACTGTAACCGCTACGATGGGTTGCTGCTCCTCGATAGTAATGAATCCCTTTTCAGGGATGACTCCATTCCTGTTTGAGTATCATACTCCGCAAAGTTTCCGAGGGTGACATTGACATAATTGAACGGCGACACGTACTCGTGGTGTTCGGTTGAAAAAGCTTCGGGCGTCTTTGGGGGCCCCAGCCTCTTCCTGTCTTCATCTGTGAATTGACTGAAGATCTTCACTGGCTCTCTTCTCATTTTAACAATACCTCCTTGGGGTTGCTCCAAATAATGGAGTGATGCAGGGGAGGGTTTCTACGCTTGAAGGCGGGTTCAGAGCCCCGTCATACAACTGAACTTATAGCGAGTAAAACGCGCGCTTCTCCTGTCATCCTCAACGAAGGGACGGATCTCTTGCACCTTAACGAGGAGATTCTTCGCTGCGCTCTATTAGACTTCCAAGAAACTACCCGCAATGCACTCTATAACCTTTGGTGCTAGTTTTGGAATGTGGATTTAATAACGACGGGCATAAAGCCCTGGACCACGGAAAATCGTGTCGTAGCCTAGTACACGTCGGCAGAAGTATCTGAGCCTCCCAGCCTCGATTCTCCCCCTTGCAGAGCCCCACTAGGCGGGATTAAGAAACCTGCTCCGAGCCATCGGAGGGGAATTAGAGGGGGTCAAGAACTTACGCCACCCTGCTCTAGTCCCTTGTGGGTGTTGAGTTTGGTACGAACCTAGCACCATTGGTTTTATAGTAGTTACGCAAGTTGTCTACCGAAATGTTAATCCCAATTCGCATGAGGGAATTGTTAAAGCGGCGTTTTTAGCCATCTTGTGAAGATACCTAACTCTTCGCTTTGATGCGTCCCCAACTGGCAGCCAATTTGCCATTGGCATCCACGGAGAATCGCCCCCCAAGTCCCCCATTTATGAACTTTTCGATCTCTGCTTCGTCTAACGCCCGGTTGAAAATCGCAGGTTCGTCTATCGCTCCCATCATCCAAAACTGGTTTCCATTTCCTCCAGCGCCAATTGTTACATCAGCTAAGCTGAACTCCGGCTCCCCACACTGTGTCTCCTCTTTATTCCCATCAATGTAGGCGCGTAGAGTTCCCTTCTCAACAGTCATAACGCAATAGTGCCACTTGTCATCAGTGACTTTCGCTTGGCTGTCTATCCGCGTATCTGCCGGATCATGGAGGTTAAAGTGGATGCCCCCATTAACTGGGATGACGAACATGCCGTAGTTTCTTCTGTTAAGCGTTTTTGTGAGTATGGTCTGCCAAGTATTCTTGCGGTTGCACTTAACCCACGCGGCGATCGTGAAAGCCTTTAAATCGAAGTCTTTGTGATGTTTAATCTTGACAAAACTATTAGAGGGAACCCAAGTTGCGACCTATTCATCGAATATGTGAGTGAACTCAGAGCTGATTGATACTGCTAGCCAATACAAACAAGACCACTTTCAATTCAAATCCGTGTCGCGTTACTGCATGGATTGAACGTGGAAGCAGTTTGTTAATCAAACTGCCAGCCGTCTCAACAGACTTACGATGGTAATTAGCCAAGTAGGTCTCCCATGGTGGATACAGCCGCTTGGAATTCTTCTTGCGTACTGGCTTTAATTCGACTCCGACTGATGTAACAATATCTTCTATCTCATAATTATTGTATGCTTTGTCACCATAGCCCGGTGGCAAGTCGAAGTCAAACCACTGTAACCCTTCAACGTCCCCTGTACTGGCTGGGGTCACAAAAAATTCAACAGGGTGTCGACTCGCAGTCACTAGCAGATGAACTTTCAAGCCATAGAAATACCGACGTTTGGACGCTTGATAGCCTCGATATGCCTTATCGGTGTAGATTTTTGACCGACGAATGCGGAACAAACAGCAATTGGTATGGTATCCAGTGCATAGATTTTCTGTTGATTAAGTTGCACATAGCTTCGTCCCAAGATTTTGAACAATGTGGTGAACATCGGTTTAATTCGATGAAGTCGTCGGTTGAATCGACTTTTTGAAAGCATCTTGGGTATATAGCCATGAGTCTTTAGAAAGTCACAAGTGGTTTGCAAGTTTGCCCCGAAGAACAACGCAGCGACGATGCCGGTGGTCATCACTTCGGCATCAGACATCTGCGTTTGTGGGTGTGGTTTTGAGTTGAGTGCTTCTAAGAGCTTGTCACAGAGATAGAAAATGGTTGCAATTTGGATGTCCATGGGTTTCTCCTTTGGTTTCTCCTTTGAGGTATTATGGTTTGGATTACCTCTACTTTAACGGAAAACCCATGGATTTTCAATTACTAGCAACTTGGGTTAGAGGGACCAAAACTCAAAGCTTGTCCGAATTTCCCCTTGACCCACTTGGCTTTGATGATTCTTCCATCATGCCCGTTGCCAGAGACATCCCTTGCCACTTTTCCTTCCCCTTCGTCAAAAGTCCATGCCGCGACGAGTCCCGCTATCTCTATTGCCCTGGCATCTGATATGCCTATTGTTATCAGAATGCAGATACCAATAAGACTCATCCAAATTTTCTTGCTCATTTTACCCCTTTCACTTTTTTAAGTGATTATGAATAAATGTCTTCCATAATTCCCCTCACTCTAACCTTCTCCCACCAGGGGAGAGGGAACTATTTCTCCCCTTGCCCTTGACGGGAGAGGGGCCGGGGGTGAGGGCGAAAACGTAAAAGGAAATAATTCAAACTTACTTGACATTTTACCGCAACACTTCCGTTGAAATTTCTCGGACGAAACGAACCTTCTCGAAAAAAGCATAAGCGGTTGTCATTTCGCGGAGTCGCGAGCCAATTGAACATCTTTTCACTCACTAGCCGGTAATCGGGTTTCTATAAGACCAACTTCGGCTCTTTATAGCAGTTGAAAGCAACCAGCAGCGACTTCAGGATGCGCAGGGATATCCCCTCCTGCCATTCCACCACTTCGCTCGCAAGCCACAGTCCCGGCAGACAGCGAAGCAACGTGTTGAAGGCGATTTGACCCTCCAGCCGGGCCAGCGGCCCGCCCAGGCAGAAGTGGATTCCGTAACCGAACGCCACGTGCCGGTTCTCCTGCCGGCTGATGTCGAATCGATCAGGATCCGGAAACTGCGACGAATCCCGGTTGGCTGCGCCCAGCATGGCCCAAATACGCTGCCCCTGCTCAATGCGTTTTCCGTGCAGTTCGAAATCTTGCTTGGCCACCCGTGAAATGCGTTGTATTGAACTATCGTAACGCAAGAATTCCTCCACCGCAGTTTTGATCGATGAGGGCTCGTTCTTCAGTTTTTGCAATTGATCGGGGTGCTGCAGGAGCGCCAGCAGGCCGTTCCCGATCAACCCCGTCGTTGTCTCGTGGCCGGCGAGGAGCAGAAAGGAGCACATCCCGAACAACTCCGTCTCGCTGAGCTTGTCGCTCTGCTCCTCAACGGCGACAAGAGCACTCATCAAGTCTTCCTGGGGGTGCTGCTGGCGTTGGTCGAATAAGCCGCGCAGGTAATCCGTCTGTTCAAGTGCGCTCTGATTGGCGCGCCGGGCGATGTTGGGGAAGGTTGGGCTAACCCCCTCCAAGAACGCGGCAATGTCGTCGGCCCAATGTTTGAACTGATCGCGATCTTCCGGGGGGACCCCCAGCATCTCGGCGATCACAATGGCCGGCAAGGGGTAAGCAAAATCGCGGATCACTTCCATGCACCCGGTATCCTTGACCGCGTCAAGCAACTCGTCCACAATCGCCTGAATACGTGGGCGCAGGCGCTCCAGCATACGTGGGGTGAAGGCTTTACCCACCAGTGCCCGGAGACGCGTATGGTCCGGTGGGTCATAGTTCGACATGAACGCTAAGAGACAACGCCGGAGCGGCTGCATCTCCGCCTGCATCGCCTCCGGCAACTGCTTGAATAATAAACTTTGTCGTTCAGCGGTCAGGCGTGGATCATATTGCAAGGCGAACTTGACATCGTCGTAACGGGTGAGGATCCAACTGTTTGCCAAGTCGCTCCAGTGGACAGGATCTTCGGACCGGAGCTGCTCATAGAGAGGATAGGGGTTTGCCAACTGCCCTCTACAAAATAGTGTGTATTCGTCGAGCGTCTGATTATCTTCTTGCATAGCTATCCTCGATTTCCCACTACGCTGCACATAACCTGCGCTAATGACGTATAATCTTCATAGGACTTACGCAATTGAATCGGTATCCCCCAACCTTCTGTGCATCTTACATCTTGTATCGGATTCAGGATTCAAGATGCGGGATGCGGTCAAATCGCAGGTTCTGCACATCGGCTGCGTAAGTCCTACTTCAGTTGAAAGCAACCGGCAGCAACTTCAGGGTGCGCAGGGATACCCCCTCCTGCCACTCCAGCACTTCGCTCGCCAGTCGCAGTCCCGGCAGCCGGCGAAGCAGCGTGTTGAAGGCGATTGCCCCCTCAAGACGCGCCAACGCCGCACCCAGGCAATGATGAACCCCATGGCCAAAGGCGACGTGCCGGTTCTTCTGCCGGCTGATGTCAAGCCGGTCAGGTTCGGGAAACTGGGCTGGGTCCCGGTTCGCCGCGCCCTGCATCGCCCAGATACGCTGTCCCTGTCTAATTTGCTTGCCGCCCAGTTCGAAGGCTTGCACCGCCACGCGGGAAATGCGCTGAATTGAACTGTCGTAACGCAAGAATTCTTCGACAGCAGTCTTGATCAGTGAGGGATCGTTCCTCAGTTTCTGCATCTGATCCGGGTGCTGCAGCAGCGCCAGCAGGCCATTGCCAATCAGCCCCGTCGTCGTTTCATGGCCGGCTTCTAGTATGAAGGAGCACATCCCAAACAACTCCGCCTCGCTCAATCTATCGCCCGCCTCCTCGACAGCGACGAGCGCGCTGATCAGGTCCTCCTGGGGATGCTGCCGGCGCTCGGCGAATAAGCGGCCCAGGTAGTCTGTCAGCTCAAGCACGCTCTGATTGGTGCGCCTGGCAACGGCAGCATAGTCTTCGCCAACTCCCTCGAAAAACTCGGCAATATCGTCAGACCACTGCTTGAACTGATCGCGATCTTCCGGGGGGACCCCCAGCATCTCAGCGACCACGATGGCCGGCAAGGGATAGGCAAATTCGCGGATCACCTCCATACGTCCACTGTGGTAGACGGCATCGACCAGTTCGTCTACAATCTCTTGAATACGCGGGCGCAAGCATTCTAACATGCGTGGCGTGAAGGTTTTGTTCACCAACGTCCGCAGACGAGTGTGGTCCGGTGGGTCATAGTACTGCAAAAACGTTGAGAGGTGCTGTCGGAGCGGCTCCACCTCTATCTGCGTCGCCTCCGGTAACTGCTGAATTAACGGACTGAGCCGTTCCGCGGTCAGGCGCGGATCGTATTGCAAGGCGAACTGGACATCGTCGTAGCGGGTGAGGATCCAACTGTTCGCTAAGTCGCTCCAGTGGACAGGATCTTCGGACCGGAGCTGATGATAGAGAGGATAAGGGTTTGCCAACCACCCTCTACAAAACAGCGTGTATTCATCGAGCGTCTGATTATTTTCTTGCATAGCTATCCTCCAACTACTTAGGCGCAGAAGCCGCGCCGACCATACAGCCACCGTCGGTAAGAATAGTAGATCCTGTCAGATAATCGGAAGCCTCAGAAGCTAGGAAACCTACCGTTTCGGCAACGTCTTCTACCTGTTGTATTTTGCCAAGGGGAATGAGATTCATGAACTCTTCGCGAAATTCGGGGAATTCTTCCATTTCTCGCGCCGTTAATCCGCCCTCGACGATTCCGGGAGCGACAACATTGACAGTGATGCCATAAGGCGCCAATTCTAAAGCCGCGCAGCGGGCAAGCATCCACACGCCCGCCTTCGACACGCAGTAAGGGGCGATGAGCGTGTAGGGAACATCCTGAACCCAGGATCCAGTGAAAATAATCTTACCTTTCTGTTTTGATTCGACCCATCTCTGCGCGACAGCCTGGCAAACGTGGAAGTAGCCTGTCAGGTTAATGTCGAGATGTTGCTGCCATTGCTCAACCGTATATTCAAGGAAAGGCACATTCATGCTTATACCCGCATTGCACATGCAGACATCCAATCGACCAAATTCTTCCCATAGTTTATCCATGGTGCCCTCGACTAATCCTCTGTCAACCACGTCAGCCTTCAAGTACAGAACCTTTATTCCCTTTTCCCTCAAGGCTCGAATTCGTGCATTTGCCTGCTCCTCATCTACCCGATCCAGGAGCGCCAGATTCATCCCCATGTCACCCATCTTTTGAGCTGAGGCAAATCCGATATCTCCCGCACCTCCTGTGATTAGGGCTACCTTTGTGTCAGGCGCCATCTTTGCACCTCCATTATTTTTTGGATTCTATCGATTCAATTCTGCTCCATTGGCCTGGAAAAGTACCGGAAGGTGTAATGGTCAACAGGATGATAGACACTTTTGCTCACCAAATCTAAGCGACAAATCGTAGGGTGGGCAGTGCCCACCCTACAAGGAATGATGTCTACCATCTTCCTGACTAATACATTCTTTTGGAATTTTCAAACAGCCTCTTAGCGCGCTCTCTTTATCGCTCCCCAAAACGTGGCGAGCTTCCCCGAGGCACCCACCGCGGCGACGCCTATATCTTTCTGAAACGCATCCCTTATCTCTTTTTCTGTCCGTGCGACCTTCGAAATACGAAGATTATCCAGCGCACCGTTGAAGAACCCTCTCGTTCCGTCTTCTGCACCGATGAACAGATCACTGGCGCCGCCAAGGTCCCCATTCCTACCCTTCTCCACGGCGAGCTTTGCATCCACATAAAGTTTCATCTTCTTCCCGTCATAGACCGCGGCATAGTGATGCCACTCGCCAACAGGCACAGTCTTTTCTGTGTTCATATCGGTTTGACCCTTGACGGTATCAATCATCATGTAAACGGCAAAGCTACCCCCCGCCCAGAACATCAGCTCAAATCCTCCACCCGCTCTCTTATCGAAGATCAAATCATTATCACCCCCGTGATCCCGTTTCGCCCATGCCTCAAAAGTGATATTTTTTCTGATATTCAACGTATCTGATTTTTTAACCAGGATGAAGGATTTCCCATCGAATTCATAACCATTACCCCACTTCCCCCTGACGATCTTGATTTTGCCCTGAATCTTTCCATCATTGCCGTTCCCGGAAAGATCTTTGACCGTCTTACCGTTGATTTCTTCACACGGAAACAGTAATACTGTATCGGCATCTTCGGAGAACCCAACAACGGGGGCAACCGTTAAAAACAATACGGCTGCCAGAAAAACAGTGAATTTTTTCATCACGAAAACCTCCTTTTATTTTGACAATGTGAACTTGACTTTGTCACATGAAAATGAATGGTACTGAAGTCAGACCTTATTCTGGGCTGTACGAAGCGAAGTCTATAGGCTCGTCAGCGGTACCGTAAATAATGAACCACAGAAACGGTCCTAGGGCGTGTTGACGAATTCCTCTTGCTCCCTTTGGATTGGCAAATCCAAGGATCGGGAAATGCCTTTCCCAATCGAGCAAAAGCGCGTCACGAGTGCGTTTCCCCGAGTTCGTCAACACGCCCTAAACCGGCATTGGAGGGAATTACCCATTACGTGTTTTGCCCTGGGTCTATCCAGATATCTGGGGGAATGAGCCCTTGAAGGTACATTGGCTTTCTCTCCAAGTCGCATGAATTCTACACAATTTATTCTACACGAAATCGGCACCATTGTCAAGCGCCATCTCGTAAAGGGTGTGGCAAGAACTTGTCAGTCTATCAAAGTCGCCGGGGCTATTGGTCCGTCTTCCTGAGCGCAATATAGCCTCCTTGGGGAACGCCCAGGTCAACCAGCAAAGCTCCGTCCGTGGCGCTCAAGTTCGTCTCCGAAAGCAGCGTTGGATCATAGTTATGTACCATCGCCGCAAACTCACCCTCAACATCCGAGAGGATCGTGTACAGGGCGTCCTCGTTGGTGCAATTGAACAGGTAGATCTCCGCCGCTTCCTGGTTGAGCGGCACTTTCAGCGCCGGGAAGTTGGCATAGTGCACAAAGTCCTTCCGGCCATGCTCAACCTTGATCGTCGAGAACAGGACATCGTGCTGTTAGGGCCGAAATGTCTATAAATAGCGGTCTTCCGTTACATTGTCTAGCTCCGTAGGAGCGAAATGTAACCTCATTCACGCCAATCCATGGGCGTCCATTACACATAATCACATGTCGCTCCGATGGAGCTATGGATATGTGATTAATGCCGAATCGTGCTATAAACATGTCGCGCCTGGCGGCGCTAAAGCTACGAGGTTGTTGGTCAACAGCAGGTTCTATTCGCAGAAACATACCCTTATCAGCTCTGTGTCTCCCCCAAGATTGGGGGGAGATTCAGAGGGGGGCTGGAGAGCACCAAGTCACCAGGGAAAAACTTCTGCCGCGATGTACTACGTTGACTGTTCACTTGTTCTGCCCCAACACCTAATACTGGATTAGGATTTAAATTTCTCATTCCGACCTCCCCCCAACCCCTCCTTCGCAAGGCGGTTCTTCTCCTTAAGAAGGGGAAGTTAGAGGGGTTTATTTGATGGGAAATCAAAAACCTAAATCGGTATAAGTCCGTCGTAATGCTTTGGCGGGCAGCTATCGCATGTCAACGCGCTGCAAACTCGCGTCGTCAAAGAGCGCGAAGTCTCCCGCTGACTGATCAAACACACTTAAAAGCATGACTGCCCGCTCCACGCCATCGGGGACGCGGAAAAAGACCACAAGCCGCTGCCAATCGAGCGAAGCGAAGAGCTCAATCTCATCGGGGTCCTTGGTTTCGCCGGTAGGCAGTTGATCGACCTTCGGCGAGATCTTGTTGAGCCAGCTCCCTTGCGCATCCTGCCACTGGACCCGAAGCTGGACTTTCGCGCCCCCTATTACACTCGCCTTCACAAATACCGATGCCATATAAAGTTCGCCCGATTTCACATCTACCGACTGCTGGAAGGAGGCCCCTCCCTCTACGCCTGTCATCTTCACAGCCGCTGCGCCTGTACGGGGTCCTTTGTTAGTCCAGGTCAGCGTCGCTTTTGTGCCAGGGCGAATCCAATGGCCCCAACCGGGTGGGTCCTTGCTGCTGTCCCATTCCGGTCCCTCCGGCGGCGTACCTTTTTCGACGACGTCCTCTAAGCTCGGATTCTGAAGCCGCTCCACCGCTGTCTCCGAATGATGGCGCATCCTGCGCAGCACGCTCACTGCGACGACCACATCGTCATCAGGGAATGCCCTTTCTAACTCGTTCAGCACCTGCTCCACGCTTTGGCGCCCTCCACTGCGCTCACCCCACTCTGCTATCTCCAATAGCACCCGTGATAATCCTCCGCCTGGCTCCCACCGCGCCCGTCTCGTGAACGAAATCACCGGCTTGTGCAGTGGATTCGTCATGATGACTTCGCGGTAGTAGCAGTCTAGTTCCCGTCGTGCCTCCGCAAACTGGCGCACCAGGGGCGGCGCCTCCTCAAACTGTGACTGATTTTGCACGCGAAAGCTGGTCAGTTGCTTATCGACATAGTGGAGCGTTGCGTAAAGTTTGGTGTAGCGAAAACCCTCGGCGTAAAGCTTCACTCTCCGTTTAATCAACTCGTCCTCGGCGGTCCCCATTGCCTCGTTCAGGTAGCGTCGCGCTTGCACACAGACATCAGGAGGGAACAGTTCCAACTGCATCGGGTCGAAGAAGTAGCGGAACCACTCTCCCTTTCCTTTCTGTCCCATCCACTGTCCCTCACACAACTCGAAGTAGGCGCGCATAGGCGCAGCGGCTTTCCCGAAGAAGTTTGTATAGAAGTCGAGGAGCAAAGCCTCCAGGTCCCCATCCGTATCCCACAAGAGTTGGCTTGCGGCCCAAGCCTTTGGCCCATCCAGGCTCCAGTTCGAGTAAATCTCGGCGTAGAACCCTCGCACGCCTGCGCCCTTGCAAAACTTCAGGCTCTCAGCGGAAAGGCGTGTGAAGATGCGCGGGATGACATAGCCAGAGCCGTAGTAGTAGTCGTAGATGCCGATGATCGGCACCGCCTGCGTCCAGCGGCGAATGAGCTCTTGGTCAAGCCGCTTAAAGTCGGGGTCGCGCCATTGAGCGCGGTCGTTGGTCAGGTAGGGGATGATGTGAGGGTGGACGGGGAATGACGGGGTATTCTCACACCAAGAGTAAGCAAGACAGCCGATGAATTTGTCGGGATGCGTCTTGACCAGTTCCTCGGCGGCGCGATTGAGAAACGTGAAGACCAGGTCGGAGTAGTCGGGGCGTCCCCTGAACGCCCTCCCGTGCGCCACCCACGATTGGCAGTCGTCACACTCGCAATAGCCGCGACTGTCGTTGACCCCCAGAGAAAAACTGACCGCCTTCGGATTCCCCTCAAAGTGGCGAGCCGCAACCTGCCCCGCATACTTCGCTGCTTCGAGGTTGCTCATACATGGCTGCCAACCGTGCTCATCTGTTCCCTGTGGCTTGTAGCGCGCTCCGTCACGTAGTGGAAACCATTCGGGATGCGCCTCGAACAGGTCAGGCGTGAAGACGTGCAGCAGGTTGTGATGGAAGTTGAACCGCTCCCACATCAGGTTGCGTTTCTCCCAAACACCGTCATCAAAGGGAGCCGCGGAACTCCACTGCCGCGAGAGAAAGTCTGGCTGCTCAACATCATTGATTTGCGGCGTTGTAAATTCCACCCGCCTGGGCACATGCTCACCAAGTTCCGTCGGAATATACCATCGCACGCCGCCATACTTCTGAAGGAAGCGATAGACCGCGAACTCCGTGCCGTGTAACTCTCGTCCGCAAAGCACTAAGCGGTTATCCACCACCTTGATGACGAACCCGTCTATGTCTATCGCTTCCAGATTCAGCCCCAAACCTTTCACGAACTTCGTCCGCCCGATGTGTACCTCACCCCCCCCATCTCCCTCAGAACCTTCCGCCACAATTGACAGCTTGATGCCCGTCATCTTCCCAAGGTAGGTCTGAAGCTCGTGTGCAGCACGACTTTCTTCCGTCTCGGACGGATAAGGGAGGACGATGCGGGCAACGGGCTCCCCATCTTTGACCAGGGGCAGCACATCTGCTGCGGGTGTCCCTTGCGTTGGCACCAATACGCTGACGACGGTCAGCGGCAACATGATAAAGCTTTGCATAACCAAGATCCTTAATCGCTTTTGAAGTAATTTGACTTTGTTACATTCGCCCCCCGGCCCCCAATTCTGAGGGCCGGGGGGCAAGCCAGCAGTGGATCTGTCGATGATCTCTTTTAATCTAACAAAGTCAAGGTAACTTGACAATGTTATACCGTTTCTGAATAAAAATGCAGCATTGGAGTGGAAAGAAGGTGCCTGCAAAGGCTATGCTCCTCGCTTGTCCCCAAAGTCCACTCGATTGGCTTTCAGTAACATGTTGATATACTTCCTAACCTCTCCGGTGTTCACTCCGACCTTGTAGACGCTAATGCCCGTTTTCTCGTAGGCATCCACAAGCACATCAAATTTCGTTTCGAGCGCATCAAGAATCTCATCTTGAGTTGACAGCACCACTGTTTCTGCGGACGTGGATTGGGCGGGGGCGGACAGCAACGTTGCCGACGAGCAATAGATATACTCAACCGTTTCATCGCTTGGATTCATCAGCAAATGGAGCTCCTCGGGTTCTAACTATAGTGCACAACCGGGCGGTTAAGGTTGGTTTGGATTCGCTGTAGTTTCTGAATGCTCCCGTGTCCACTGAGCCTGGGGCTGGTAGCCACAACAGCCAAGAACGGGCAGACGCGGATACTTGGCGAAATTGGGATTGGATGTTGATAGAAGGCAGAGATAAAAGCGGCTTTGGTTGGCATTTTGGATGACTTTGGCGTGTTCACAAGTCTGACACAACCCGATTTCTACAGGACTTTTAGCTTTCATAGCACCTAGGTTCTGTTGACATTTGAGTATAAGGTTGTGGCATAATAGAAGAATGACGCCAATAACCTTACCTGATGAACAATGGAATAAGATATACCGGTTTCTTCTTAGCTGTCCCACCATCTATGTTGGCGACGAAGCTGCTCCACGCCGCTTCGTCGAAGCCGTCCTGTGGGTGACTCGTAGCGGCGCTCAATGGAGACTTCTACCAGACACCTATGGCAAATGGAACACCCGCTACAAGCGGTTTGCTCGATGGTGCGACAAAGGTATCTTCACACAGATGCCCCCCCACTTTGCCTCTGACCCCGATATCGAGTCGCTTATTGTGGACAGTACAATCTGCCGCGCTCACCCGTCTGCGGCGGGCGCCTTAAAAAAAAGGGTGGCACTGAAAACCAAGCATTAGGTTGGTCTCGGGGCGGTTTCAGTACAAAAATTCACATCACAGTTGACGGACTAGGCAATCCGCTAAGAATTCATCTGACACCCGGTCAGAGACATGACATAACTGAGGCGGAAGGGTTGATAATCGGATATAACAGTGAATATGTGATTGGAGACAAGGGGTACGATTCGGACGCTTTTATCGCCGTTATTGAGGCGAATGGAGCGATTGCGGTGATACCGCCCAAAAGTCATCGTGTTGACCAAAGAACGTATGACAAACACTTATACAAAGAGAGACATCGGGTTGAATGTTTCATCAACAAGATAAAATGGTATCGTCGTATCTTCTCTCGGTTCGAGAAGTTAGCTGTCCGTTATTTTGGATTTCTCAGCTTTGTCGCCACTCTTATATGGCTCCCTTGAAATGTCAACAGAACCTAATCTCTTTTAAAGCAACTAAAATCAGAGGTGTTCCGAAGCAGGAGCTTCGGAACGAGCAAATGTTAAGTTTCAGGCGAGAGCCAAGTAGTACGAGATAATTATTTTGATAAATCTGGGAGCAGGGTGTTGGGGGATTGGGCTGTTGGCAGGCTGAGTCAGTGGCTGGTGACAGTCAAAGCAAATCGCTGCCAACTTGCTTTGACTGCTACTGCGACTTTGCCAGCGGAGGTCTCCCATTACCCCATCACCGTTGTTGAGAGAGTTCACCGTTTTTCGTGACATCTGACAATAATCAAATTAAATTTGTCCAAGCACTTATATGCTTGCATCCCGATCCATCAGGGTCTCCCGACTTATGATTCGATTGGTGCACGCCGTGCGCCTACTTTGCTCCCGCTAGGCAGAGGGGCGGCCCTCCGCATCAGATCTGAATTCCACTGGGAGAGAATTTTTGCTCCGTTAGGAGCATGATGTTTATAGCATACGAGAAACAATCAACCCCATAGCTCCGTAGGAGCGGAATGACTATGGCAAATACAGCTTATGAATCCTCTACCCAATCAAAGACATATCTCGCATCGTATTCCACATCAAAGCGTTCTAGGTTCGAGATATTCTTCGCGAAAGGGTTTGATTGAATGATGCTGTTCCTGATTGCGAATATAATTAACAACCATATTGAGTTGCGAATGAGAATAGGAAAACGCTCCAAATCCTTCCTGCCAATTGAATCTTCCCCGAATCCACCGCTTTTCATTGATGAACCTTGAAGAATTCGCCTTGATGTCTCTGACCACATCGGATAATGCAATAGTCGGCGTCATTCCGACGAGGATGTGGGCGTGATCGGGCATGCTGTTTATGGCAATCAGTTTCTGTTTATTGTTTCGGAGGGTACCCGTGATATATTTGTGGAGCTCCTCCTTATGTGCCTTTGGAATAAGGCTTTGTCTGCCTTGCACCGCGAAAACAATGTGGATATAGATTTGGATGTAGGTATTGGCCATTATTGCCTCCATTTCGCTCCTAACGGAACTATGTGATATTAGGGTTTGGGTGTCTATAAACATTACGCTCCTATGGAGCTTCAACCCTCGTGTGAGTAGCTTGCCTGTACAATATACTGGCTCATGTTAAGACTTCGTGCAAAGGCAAAATTCACACCAATGATTTCACGGCTTCTCTAACACTTTTGCACTTTCTTTTGACATGAGCCAATATACTTTATCATAGGAACGGTTGAATCGCTTATCTAAAATTCAGGATTGACTCATGTTTTCTTGGTTTGATGGGTATGGGGCTGCCCCACATGCACCAAGCTAACATGCCTCACCCCGTAGGGGTGGTATGTTTATAGAACCCACGCCAACCGTTAGCCCTAGCTCCGTAGGAGCGGCATGTTTTGCGAACTGGCCCACATGTCGCCCCGATGGGGCTAATGCTTCTCCTCGTAGACAGCTTCAAATGCCGCCATCTGCTCCGGCGGTACCCAGAAGGACAAGCGTGTCAACGTTGGCACGGTGCGTGGCTTCTCCTCCGCAGCACTGTGGGCGGGAACGGCGTCCTGAGCGGTCACGGTAAAGTGTCCCACCATGGTCAATAAGAGAATCAGGCTGACGTATTTCATCGGATGCCTTCCTTCGTCTGTGGATTGGAGAATAATGGACGGACTGCTGCCGCGAAGATCAGTATTACGGATTTTCTGAGTCTCTGTTATGGTCCCAAACGTGCTGGCGGAATGTTATACCAACAGACTTACGCAATTGAATCGGCTGATTATCCCCCAACCTCCTGTGCCTCTTGTATCTTGTATCGGATTCAGGATTCAAGATGCAGGATGCGGTCAAATCGCAGGTTCTGCACATCGGCTGCGTAAGTCCTGACCAAATTCGACAGGAGATCTATGAAAAACTTGGGATCATGTCAAAGGTAAGTGCATCCACCGATTATAATGGTTGCCACGACGCGCCCCCCATACAGATCAAGTTAAGCGAAAAATTGTGAATTTGCTTAAGTCGTTGAATGAGGCTAGAGGAGGCGAGAAATTATTTATCTCTGTTCGGTTTGAGTAATCATTGAGAAGAATTATTCTCCATTGTGACGAGTTTGCCGATGACGTTGTTGTATAGTTGGAAAAGTTCACCACCAACTTCCTTCGTAATGTATTCACACTCAACAGCACTTTCTATCCAAGACTGTGTTTCTCTCGCCTCACTTTCAGCCATGTTCAGTTTATTGATAAAGTCAGCGCGGTAGAGCGTTCTCCTCCACGCTTCAACAATGTGAGCACAGGCAAATCGTGACGCTCGGCGGATCCCGAAGATCGGGACTGTACATTTCCTCTTTTGGAAAACGACGACTCAGCTTAAAAATCCGCTGCCTCTCTTCCCTCGCGAGTTGAGCGAAGCGAAATACCGATCTATCGGGGTTTATACGCATCAAGCTCTCAATAGTTTTCTGCCATTCTCAATCCTCCCTTCTACTCACTTCCTCCCCCCACGCCCCCATGCTACCTCTGAGCAGAGGTCTCATGGTCACTTCGTCATCAAAGGCAACCGGCCCGTATCGGTGGTCGCTCAGGCGCTTTGTAGGCCACACTCAGGTGCGGCGTTTCCACTCGCACCCGTCCTCGAATTCGAGACTCCATGAGCGCGTCCAGCACCCCGGTCACGAGCAGAGTGCGCTCGACTGGGTACTGAGGTTCGCCGGTCAGGAACATCTCCTGTATGTTAAGCGCCTGGTTGCCGAACAGCTGATGGGGAACAGGTCAATGTCGAACCTCGTGCTCACGACCTGACCGCCCACACAGGCGGCGTACCCCCAACCACGCAGATGCCCCGGAAGCAGCAGGGTTGCGGCGCGGAGTCCGTCGGTGTATTCGAGTAGAAAGACCGCCGGGGTCTCGCAGTTATCCTCCATGCGCCCCGGCCCCTTGGCCTCGACGAGTGCCTCGGCCGCCTCAGCAAGCTCCCCTGGCCACACGCCCACGTCTCTCGCCTCCCAAACGGCGTCGCCCTCCAGGCATCACACCGCTGCGATGCCTGTCTCGCCTCTGCTGCGGCGCTCGACCATGCACTGGAGAACTTCGAGCCCGTGGAACCCGTACGAGTCGAGTCCGTTGACGTACAAGTTGAAGTAGCCGATAGACAGTGCTTCTTCGTTTGAGTGCCATCGTGCTCCAAGTGTGGGGTGGTGCCCACGACCGGTAGCGCTGAGCCGGCCATAGGCGGCACGCCAAGCTCCTGAGCACGCTTGTACATCCACATGGCGTCCGTCCAGTTATAGGCAAGATACTTGTCGGTGAAGACGGGCACGGATCGTCCAGAAACGGCCATGATTCCGCAGACCTGCTCGAAGAAATAGCGGCGCGGATACATCTGCCGGTGCCGCTCGTTCCCGGCGTAATCCCCGTGCTCCGCGATGATGAGCACGCCGTCAACAGCCAATTCCCCCACCTGCCAATCCGGCGCGGTCGGCCAATAACCGGCACTTGGAGGCGTCAACGTCAATGCAGCCCGGATACTCGGAATGCAGCCTAGATACTCGGATAGACCTCGATGCTATGCCCCCGCGCCAGCTCAAGCCCAATGTCACTCGAATGCACCTGGTCCATGTACATCGACACGACGTCCACCTTCGGCTCGATCAGGCTGTCTTCGGCAGGAAACCCCCTGACGAACTTGGACACAATCAGATCGGCGTGCGAGCTGGAAAAGTAGGTCGTAACAATGGCCGCGATCTTCTTACGCTCTGTCATGGCAACTTATTCCTCCCGTTTCTTCTCAACTCGTACTGCTGGCACTTCACATCCGCGTACAATTCGAGGAATCGCTCCACCATGCTCCGTGCCAGATTCGCCGGAATGCGATCCTCCAGCAGGCAGTAGTCGTAGATCGCCAGGTGATCAATCGCGGCTTTGAGATCATTATTCATCGGTCTCTCCTTTCCGTGGGACTTCGTTCCCGCCCCGCTTAACCTTCCCACGGTGGGAGCGGGAACTCCTCATATTCGTGGGAGAGATGTGGGTAATAGAGGGAGGGGCGGACAGTTACTCCAAAAAGCAGGCGGTAACGGTCTACGACGCCTTGAACTGAAGTTCAGGTCTCTAGCAAAGCGAGATTCCGTGAAGCGGAGCTCAAAGCTGAAGTCCACTCAAGTGGACTGGGATCCATTGATAGTCGTCTTGAGACGACTTAAGCTATTAGTCCGGATCTTGAGATCGGGGGAAAAATGCCCGCTTACCCCAAGGTGTCCGCCCCCTTCCCCCCAAAGTTGGCTGACAGGGGTAGATTTTTAGACCCGTAGGGTCGAAATGTTTATAGGGAGCTCGTATCTATAAACATTTCGCTCCTAACAGAGCAACAACGATGGGACTCAAAAGATGGTCCCATTCGTAGAAAACCTACCCCTATCAACCCAGAGTTGGGGGATTGAGGGGGGCGGGGTAGCTATCTACTCGAAGCGGGACCTGCGGGGCTCCATGTTAGAGTGCACATCTATCAGCACTGTTCGTCCTTCAGCGTTCAGTTGCTGCGCCTGCTGAAGGGCAGGAACCATTTCGGTCGGTTGGGTGACCGTGATGCCGACAGCACCCATGCCTTCGGCTATCTTGGCGTAGTCGCCCATCATCTCGGTTGTACCAAACTGCTTGCGGGCGGTGGGATAGCCGCCCGGATAGGTCGCCATGCCACCGTTGTTGAGAACGATGGTGGTAATTGGCACGCCGGCGCGAACAGAGGTCTCAATGTCCAGACCAGACATACCGAAGGCCCCGTCGCCCATGAAGTTCAGGCAGAATTTGTTGGGCTTTGCTACCTTCGCGCCGATCATCAGCGGGATGCCGAAGCCGAGGTGGGTAGTCTTGCCCCATCCGATGTAGCTGTGGGGAACCGTTGCGGGATAAAAGGGCAGGATGCAGTCACGTGGTGCGCCAGCATCATGGGTAACAATGCTGTTCTCTAGGTCGAGGGTCTTGATGATGTCCCCAATCACACGGTATGTGTTGAGGGGCACCTCGTCAGAAGTCAGCAGAGGGGCCCACTCTTTCAGCCAGCGCTTTTTGACTTCGGCGATCTCTTCTGCGACTCTGGTCTGGCCTTTGCGTCCATTCGCGCCGAGTTGGGCTTTGACCTCCTCGATCATGGACTGCAATGTCAGCCTGGCATCGCCCGGCAGTCCAACGTCAACCGAGAAGTCTTTGTTGATGTCTTCTATGCTCTCGACGTTGTGGATGATGACCTTGTTATCTGGAATGGGCTGGCTATAGGTGGTGCGGGTCATGCTAGAGCCGACGGCAAACAGCACGTCCGACTTCTGTATCCACCGCCGGGCGGGCAGGGTAGTCGCGCCACTGCCTGCACCAACGGAGAGAGGATGCCGCTCATCGAAGGCGGACTTGCCGGGCATGGTGCAATACACCGGTATCTCAGTCAATTCGGCAAATTCTTTAAGCGCCTCGGTCGCGCCGGAGAATAGCACACCCATGCCGGACCAGATGAGGGGCTTGTTGGCGTTGAGCAGGAGCTTGACGGCGTCCTTGACATCGCTGGTAGCCGGAACTTGAAGCGCTCGCTTCGGTGGCTTGTAGTTCAGGGCATCGTCCGGAACTTCCTGAAGCCCGACATCATCAGGTATCTCAACGATGACGGGGCCAGGACGTCCGTTGCGGAGGTGGTGGAAAGCCCGTCGCATGACGTTAGAAACCTGGCTGGGCTCCGTAATGACCTCGCCATACGTCGAGACAGTATGATATGTGCGAACGGCGGAGAAATTGGGCGAGATGGCATACCGGTCGAGCCGGGGCCCTCCTGGCACGAACAGAATGGGGCTGTTGTCCGAGAAAGCTTGCGCAATGCCGCCCATAGCGTTCTCGGCGCCGGGCCCACTTTGGGTGAGGATGACGCCGAACTTGTTACGGTCGTTCACGCGGGTGTATCCGTCGGCGGCCATAACAGCCCCACGCTCATGGCGGAACATGGTAGAACGAATGCCTTCGTGGGCAGCCTGCTCGATGAGCTGGTTGGATGGGAAACACGCTATCCATTCGACGCCTTCGGTTTTCAAGATTCGCGCCACGGCTTGCGTTGTGTTCATCTGGAATCCTCCTTTGGTTTTTGAATCCTGATCTCCTCTCGATTGAAAAATCGGTCACGCTAAAATTTGATATACGATAACATAGCACACTGTTAAATTAGTCTTAACAAGTCACTCACTACTCGCTTGGATTTGCCAATCCACAGCGGGCAGGGTTATCAGGATTTATTTCACAGTGTAATAGTTCTGTGACGAAATCAACAGATTTATAACACTACCCGGCTTGGCTAATCAGCGCCTACAACTGCACCGTTGCGCGATAAGAGGGAGCGAACGCTTCGCTCAAGCAGCGACGATTGTAGGCCTTTGTCTGTCAATCCGCACCAACGCCTTTAAGGGTGAGGCTCCCAGCCAGGTGACAGGCGACGTAGCGCCCACTAGATCCGTCAATAGGCGCTAGAGGCGGTTCCTCCTGCCGGCATATTTTCTCTGCATATCGGCAGCGGGTATGGAATCGACACCCCGTGGGTGGATTCGCCGGACTGGGAACGTCGCCTTCAAGGACGATTCTCGATCTGCTGCGCCCCCGACCGGACGCATGGTAGGAGGGGATGGCCGAGAGCAACCCTTCGGTATATGGGTGCCGGGGACGGCGGAAGAGCGCCTGAACTTCGCCGAATTCTACCACTTGCCCCAGGTACATTACCCCCATCCGATCGCTCAGGTGTTGCACGACGGAAAGATCATGTGAGATGAACAGGTACGTCAGATGCCTCTCCTGCTGTAGCTTTCTCAGCAGGTTGATAATCTGGGCCTGGACCGAAACATCCAGGGCTGAAACCGGCTCATCGCAAACAATGAACTCCGGATCCAGACTCAAGGCTCGGGCAATGGCAATGCGCTGCCGCTGGCCACCGCTGAACGCATGCGGATAGCGGTGCAGATAGCCGCTGGACAGACCCACAGACTCGAGCAACGCTACGACCTTATCCCGCCTGTCCGGAATCTGGTGGATTTGCATGTACTCGTCAACGATGTCTCCAACCGACATTCTGGGGTTGAGAGACGAATTCGGATCCTGAAAGATAACTTGCATGCGCCGCCTGATGTTAAACATTTCCGCAGTATCCAGTTCAAAGAGGTTTGCCATCTTGTCATCTACCCTGTACTCCACTTGGCCGTCGGTGGCTGGAATCAGCCGCAGGATTGTCCGGCCCAGGGTCGTCTTGCCACAACCGCTTTCGCCCACCAGCCCCACAGTCTCCCCCCGGCGAATCGAAAGGCTCACGCCATCCACCGCCTTGACGTGGCCCACCACCCGTCGCCAGAAGCCTTTCTTGATCGGAAACCATGTTTTCACATCCGCGATCTGTACCAAGACATCTTCGTTATTGCCTTTTTCCGCTATCATTGCGCTTATCCATCCTCCTGGTATAACCAGCATCTGACCTGGCTCTCCCCGGCGCTAACCAACGGCGGGGGATTTTGACATTGCTCCGACGCATGTGGACAACGAGGCGCAAAGGCACATCCCGCCACGACCTCGAACGGATCCGGGACACCGCCGGGTATTGGCGCCAATTCCTGCCCGCTATCGAGGTTCAACTGGGGAAAACAGGAAAGCAGTCCCTGTGTATAGGGATGTTTCGGGTCCTCGAATATGCTGGCAACGGGCGCATACTCGACAATCTCCCCCCGATACATCACCAGTACCTTCTCACATAACTCCCCCACCACTCCCAGGTTGTGGGTGATCCACATAATTGCCATTTCTGACTGTTCCCGATATTGGCCCACGAGGTCCAGGATCTGTGCCTGCACCGTCACGTCCAAAGCGGTGGTCGGCTCATCGGCGATCAGCAGGCGGGGATTGCATGCCATCGCCATGGCGATCATCACGCGCTGGCGCATGCCGCCGCTCAGCTCATGGGGGTAGCGATCAACCGCCTCGTCTGCATCCGGGATGCTGATACTCCGAAGCGCATCTATCGCTCTCGCCCGAGCCTCGCTCTTGGACACTTCCTGATGGAGCTCGATGGCTTCCATGATCTGGTATCCGATGCTAAATGACGGGTTCAGGGAGGACATTGGCTCCTGAAAGATCATCGCCATCTCCTTGCCGCGGATGTCACGCATGGCAGGACTGTCAAAGTCCAGTTGCACGATGTCCGTTTTCTCCCCATCACGCCACAGCCAGATATGCCCCTGGCTAATCCGCCCGTTGGGCCGGGGCACCAATCGCATGATGGAAAGGGCGGTCACGCTCTTGCCGCAGCCGCTCTCGCCGACGACCCCCACGCGCTCTCCCATGGCGATTTCGAAATCTACGCCCCGCACGGCTTGGACCACACCTTCATGGGTGATAAAGTCGACATGCAGGTTTTCAACTTGCAGTAATGGTTTGGGTTCTTCACTCATCGCTTGTTCCTCCTTCCTCCCGCCAAACGCTTTGGAAGGATCAGGGGTATTTTGTTCCATTCTTTCTTCCTTTCCTTCCTTCCGCCCCAAAATCAACGGTAGGGATCGGCTGCATCCCGCAGTCCATCCCCAACGAAGTTAAAACAAAGGACGGTCATGACGATGAATATGCCAGGGATTAGAATCCACGGCGCAGTGATGATCGTTCCCACATTCTGGGCATTTTGTATGAGTAGTCCCCAACTGGTCATTGGCGGTCGAATACCCAGCCCCAAGAAGCTCATAGCGCTTTCCGCCAGGATCATGCCCGGGAGCGCCAGGGTCGCTACCACGATGAGGTGGCTAAGCGTATTGGGAATAATGTGCTTAAACATGATGTGGACATGACTGCCGCCTCCCCCCTTGGCCGCCATGACAAAGTCCCGTTCCCTGATGCTGAGCACCTGACCGCGGATCTGTCGCGCCAGGCCCGTCCAACCGATGAGCGCCAGTATCGTGACAATCCCCCAGTAGGTATAAGTCGAAGGCCAATCTCGAGGCAGTATCGCCGATAGAGACAACCACAGCGGCAAGGTGGGAATAGCGCTGATAATCTCGATCATTCTCTGGATGATTATGTCCACTACCCCACCAAAGTATCCCGATATCGTTCCCAGAATCGCGCCCAGTACGATGCTCAGAAGAACGCCAAACAAACCAATACTCATGGTGATGCGGCCCCCATGGATAATGCGGGTCAGCAGGTCCCGCCCACGATAGTCCGTGCCTAAAAGTGCAATCGTACCACCATCATCCACGCCAAACAGCCTGATCCCCTGCTCGTCTCGATCCGGACCGTGGAGCGCCTTCGGGCGCCTAACGAAGATGCGAATCGGATATAGACGGTCTTTATCCTCAATGTATACCCTTTGGAGTTTCTCCAGATCCATCTCCGATTTCATGCCATACATGAATGGCATGAGATGCAACTTGCCCTGGTGATCGAAGAAATGAATCCTTTGGGGAGGCATGTGAATGTGTGGCAGTGTCTCGGCAGGCAAGTACGGGGCGAAGAACCCGGCAAAAATAACCATAACGTAGACAAAGGCAAGAATCGCCATTGCTGTTATGGCTAACTTGTGCCGTTTGAATTTTCGCCAGGCCAAACCCCAGGCCGTCACGACCTCTGCTTTCTCAGAATCAGAGGCATTATTTCGGGTGAATATTCTCATGGGCATTGGCTCCTATTCACTTACTCGTACGAAATCGTTGGATCAATCCGGATCAGGGCAATGTCAGCCAGCAGGTTGCCGATCTGCAGCAACACGGCCAGCATCACAAGGAAACTGCCTGCCAGGTAGGTGTCCTGGTACATCAAGGCATCATAAAAGGTTTTGCCAGCCGTGGGCAAACCGAGAACAATACTGACGATAATCTCCCCGGCGATTAGGGTTGGCAGTGACGATCCGATGCTCATGATGAGCGGATGCAGAGAGTTCCTCAAGGCATGGCGGTAGATGACGATCCGTTCCGCCTGTCCTTTGGCTCTGGCTGTCTGGACATAGGGTTGTCCGAGTACGTCAAGCAGATTGCCGCGCACAATCCTGATATTCGAGGCCGCACCGGCAATCCCGACAATTAGCACTGGAATCCAAAGATGGCTCAACAAGTCCAGCAGCTTATCCCAACTCCAGGGTGCAGCAACATACTCCGCCGAAAACAGCCCGCCCACCTGGCCCTGGAAAACAAACACCACCATTGTCATCAGCAGCAGTGCAAGAAAGAAACTCGGAACTGCTAATCCGATGTAAGAGATAAAGGTGGCGACGTAATCGACGATTCCGTACTGATGCGTCGCCGCATAAACCCCAACCACAAAGCCGACCAACAACGAGAAAAGCATGCTACAGCTTGTTATGGCGAGCGTCCATCCAAGTTTTTCCCAAATGATTGTGGACACCGGTCGCATGACCATGTAGGCATAGCCAAAGTCGCCTCGCGTGATGATTCCAAACAACCAGGTGAAATACCGCTGCAATATCGGCTTGTCCAGACCATATAGCGCCCGCATCTCGTCCAGGAATTCCAGTTGCGCTTGAATGGCTTCCTGCGTCATTTGACTACTCATACTCATAATCCGGGTTTTGTAAATGGATACGAAGTCCCCGGGAGCGAGGTCTATCACAAGAAAGCACATGATGGAAAGGATTAACGTCACCGGAATCATGTGCAGCAATCGTTTGATAATGTATGAAACCATAGGGATCCTCTTTTCCTAACTTCTCGCGTAACAGTTCAGACTCTCAGTGCAGCAACTACGAGAGATAATCGCACCGTAAAAGGCTTTCTTCGCTAATTCTCAATTGTCTCCCTAAGTCATGTCACTTATGTCGCTGCCACGAGACTCATAGGCAAAATGACAGGGAGGTGGCGAATTTTGTTCCACTATTGTACCACAATTTGTGGCAAGATTCCAAGTCGTGCGCTAACGTCATGTAAAACTGACGATTGAATATTGACCCACGACCCAAGGAGTTGAGTCATTCTCCCCCAGCTCCGGTGCGAAGCACCGAGAGTCCTCGACCTTCGGTCGGGACATTGGGGGCCGGAGGGCAAGCAAAGACCCTGAACTAAAGTTCGGGCTGAAAGCTAAAGTCACAGGCGCCAGCGGGATTACCGAAATAAATTCTGAAACGCCACCGAGTGTCGGCTTTGTCACTTTATCTTATACCATTCCCAGACACGGTGATGCACAAAACTGGTCCAACTGTAGGAAATACGCGGGCCCTTGTGCTGGCTGAGGTGCGGGTGATACACCCGTGGGTTGTTGCCGATGTCCTTTCGGAAGACCGTAAACGCCTTGTAGCCCCCCATCGGGATTGCCCCTCGCCACGCATCCCGCCCAATAAGGTCAGCAATTTGCCGAAGGGCAGTTTTCTCCTCAATCTCACCTGCCTCGTAGTCATCGACGATGCGGAGCCACTCCACCTGCCAGGGAAGGGGATGCGTCGCGCCGGTTTTTCGCTGAAAATGGGGCAGATTACTCGGCATCACCGGCAGCACATGGGCGGGCAGTCTGTTCCGCTCCAGAAAATACATCGGCCCGTGCCCAAAGCCGGGGAATTTAATGTACATATCGAAATCTCCGGGGTCGGTGATAATATCCGTCATGAGCTGCTCATTCATCGCGTCAATTTTGGCATCGAAGCCCATGCTTCTCAACTGCTCGACGAGGTCTTCCCCGATCCGGACGCGGCTGACATCGTGAACCGCGACCACAATCGTGAAACCCACCGGTTTGCCTGCTCTGGGGGTCCCGGGCGGGAATTCTCTCCAACCATCGCCATCGGTGTCAACCACGCCAATCTCCTCCAGCATTTTTAGCCCCAGGTCCCGATCGTCCTTCAACTCGTACTTCGCTGCAATCTCTGGGAACCGCTCCTTCAGGACGTCCGGCAGCGGAGACCTATCGGCGACCATCACCGGCGCGGTTCGCTCTGCCATCCGGTCTCGGTCCATAATTAGGCTGAGTGCCTCCTGGAACCTGGGATGGGTGAACAGCCACCGCAGGCTTTCATCCGGATGATCGAAATTCAGCCACAGGGCATAGAACCGACTGACCTCGGGAAACAGGAGTAACCGGATATTGGCTCGTGCCTCATTTTGCTTGATGAGCCCTAACTCCATCATACTATAGAAGCCACTCAGATCGGCGGCGATCTCTCCTGAGATGAGCCCCAGCGCCACCTCGCTTCCACTGGTACTCAGCTTAAATAAGAATCGGTCAAAATAGGGCAACTGCTGCCCCCGACGGTCTACTTTCCAGTAATAAGGGTTGCGTTCACAGACCAGCTTGTCGCCAAGGGCCCCAACCGTAATCCACGGAGCGAGCACCGCTGGTCTCTGGTTGGGCTTGGGCATCCGCGCCCCCTGCCAATCGGCGAGGGTCGCTTCGGGATTGTATTTGGGGTGGACCTTTACCATTTCATGTTTCGGCAGAATGTGGAACCCCGTCGTCACCCCGGGGGCAAACAGGTCCTCAATCAGGGTGGGATACGGTTGGGTCATGACGATCTTGAAGGTATAATCATCAATTTTCACCATCTCGGTGTCGCCGCCGGTGGCAAGAAGGCGTCGGATTCCGGTACTTTGCAGGTTAACCAACTCGTCATTGCGGATGACATCGTAGTACGTGAACAGAATGTCGTCGATGGTGAACGGCATGCCGTCAGACCACTTGACCCCCGGACGGAGATGAAAGGTAATCACTTTCCCGTCGTCGGAGAACTCCCAGCTTTCCGCCAGGTCTGGCTCCAGGATGGGCTCTTCATCAAGGCTCCAAACTGCCAGGCTCTGAAAGAATCCGAGTTGCGTTCCGTTCCGCTGACCAAGATGATACATATTCATCGGATAATCAATTCCCCCGAAGATGTTGTGAGCTAGGACGTCGCTGTAAGACCCAATCTCGGGGGCTTTTGAAACCACGGGTTTGGCGGGAAGACGCTGTTCAACGGGTGGAAGTTTGCCGGCCTGAACCCATTTGGCGAGCATGGGGGCTTCGCTAAACTGCGTGATCGCCTCAACTGTCGCTGGCTCCGCCGGTGGAGGGGAATCCGACGTCGGTTGGTCGCAGCCCGACAGCACGAACGCCACTATCACAATGCTGTTGCATAGCAGCATCGGCCAGAGGAAGTGAGCAAGATTGGACTTCATAGAATGCTTTGCGGCAGAAAGGGAGCCACGACTCCTCTCGTTTTTGGGACGTCGGACGAAATATGACAGTAAACAGCGGAAGTTACATTTCTTCAGAATAAATGCCTATCATCATCTGGTTACATCAAATTAACCGGCAAATATTCTGTAAAGACCTAATGTATGGAACATTAGTCGGCGAATCCATACATGTTCAGTCTAAATTCAATCCACTTTCGGCGAGGGCTAATAAGACACGCAGCCATGTGATATTAAGAACTGTACCCGGATAGATTTGTTGATTGTTTTGGGCGGTTAATTCTTTCAAGATTTTCAAAGTCTCACTTTTTAATTGAGGAATGTCTGAACTTTTTGATTATAAAATCTTCGTAAGTATCATTCACAATTTCCCCTAGCCAGGGGGAAAGTTGAGGGGTGTCGTGAATCGAATTCCAGATACCTGTAATGACATCGTCTCCAAATTCAACCCTGGTTTCTGAATTGCCAGTTAGACACTCATTTTCCGCTAACACATCAGATAAAAGGGATTCCCACCGGTTCTTTCTCGTTCATTGTCTCCTCCTCCTTTTTTCAGTCGCGAATTTCCGTGGAGAATGGCCCATCCCCTTTTGCAACTCAGTGAATTTTCGTTATCCATCTCTGTTTATACCTGCTCACTTCATCTTATACCATTCCCAGATACGCTGATGCACAAAACCAGTCCAACTGTAGGAAATATGCGGACCCTTGTGCTGGCTGAGGTACGGGTGATACACCCGCGGGTTGTTGCCGATGTCCTTCCGGAAGACCGTAAACGCTCTAACGCCTCCCATCGGGATTGTCCCTCGCCAGCCATCCCGCCCAATAAGGTCGGCAATTTGCCGGAGCGCGATTTCCTCCTCAATCACCCCCGCCTCGTAGTCATCCACAAGACGGAGCCATTCTACCTGCCAGGGGAGGGGATGGGTCACGCCGGTTTTCCGCTGGAACGAAGGCAGGTTATGCGGCATCACGGGCAGCACATCGACGGAAAGTCTGTCCCGGTCCAGACAATACATTATCGGGTGCCCGAAGCCGGGGGCTTTAATGTACATATCGAAGTCCCCGGGGCCGGTAATGGTGTCGTTCATGAGTTGCTCGTTCAGCGCGTCAACTTTGGCGTCGAAACCCAGTGATCTCAACTGCTCGACGAGGTCTTCCCCGCTTCGGACACGGCTGATATCGTGAACCGCGACCACAATCGTGAAACCCACCGGTTTGCCCGCTTTGGGGACGCCGGGCGGGAATTCTCTCCAGCCATCACCGTCGGTGTCAACGACCCCAATCTCCTCCAGCAGCTTGAGCCCCAGAAACCGGTCCTCCTTCAACTCGTATTTCGTAGCGAGCTCTGGGAACCGCTCTTTCAGGGTGTCGGGCAGCGGGGACCTATCGGCGACCACCACCGGTGCTGTTCGCTCCGCCATCTGGTCTCTGTCCATAATCAAGCTGAGGGCTTCTTGAAACTTAGGATTCGTGAACAGCCACCGCAGACTTTCGTCGGAATGATCGAAATTCAGCCACAGGGCATGGATGCGATTGACTTCGGGAAAGATGAGTACCTTGAGATTGGCTCGCGTCTCATTTTGCTTAACGAGCCCCACCTCCATCATACACGCGCCGCCTATATCGGCAGTGATCTCTCCTGAGATGAGCCCCAGCGCTACCTCGCTTCCACTGGTACTCAGCTTAAATAAGAATCGGTCAAAATAGGGCAACTGCTGTCCCCGACGGTCCACTTTCCAGTAGTAAGGGTTGCGTTCGCATACCAGCTTGTCGCCAAGGATCCCAACCGTAATCCATGGGGCAAGCACCGCCGGTCTCTGCTTGGGTTTGGGCATCCGCGCCCCCTGCCAGTCGGCTGGAGTCGCTTTGGGATTATATTTGGGGTGGACCTTTACCATTTCATGTTTCGGCAGAATGTGGAACCCCGTCGTCACCCCGGGAGCAAACAGGTCTTCAATCAGGGTGAGATACGGTTGGGTCATGACGATCTTGAAAGTATAGTCGTTGATTTTCACCATCTCGGTGTCGCCGCCGGTGGCAAGAAGGCGTCGGATTCCGGTACTTTGCGGGTTGACCAAATCGTCATTGAGAACCACGTCATAGTAAGTGAACAAGATATCGTCAACGGTAAACGGCACGCCGTCAGACCACTTGACCCCCGAACGGAGATAAACCGTAATCACTTTCCCATCATCAGAGAACTCCCAGCTCTCCGCCAGGTCCGGCTCCAGCACAAGCTCTTTCTCGAGGCTCCAAATCGCCAAGCTCTGAAAGAATGTGTATTGCGTTCTGTTCGCCTGGCCAACAAGATACATATTCATCGGATAATCAATTCCCACGAAGATGTTGTGAGCTAGGACGTCGCTGTAAGCGCCAATCTCGGGGGCTTTTGAGACGACGGGTTTGACGGGGAGACGCTCCTCGACGGGCGGGAGCTTGCCGGCCTGAACCCGTTCGGCGAGCATGGGGGCTTCGCTAAACTGAGTAATCGCCTCGACTCTGGCCGGCTCCGCTGGTGGAGGGGCTTCTGTCGTTGGTTGGTCACAGCCCGACAACACAAACGCCACTATCACGATGCTGTTGTATAGCAGCATCGGCCAAAGGAAGTGAGCAAGATTGGACTTCATAGAATTCTTCTCAGCGGAAATTGCTTGCATTCCGATCATATTCCCCTCATTTGAAAATTACTTAATGCTTTGTTACCTTTGGTTTGACAAGTAAAGTAAGCAGTGCGCGTCCGATTTACCAGCGTCAACCTGTCCTTGCAGGGTTGGCAACAAATACCCGACAGCCTGGGCTGATATGCCTTCCTGCGATTGGCAGATGTCCAATTTCAGCCCAACGGGGTTGTCAACCCTGCATCATTGTGGGGATTAACAGATGTTTAACCCGAAATTACCTTAAGCGGAGAACACAGTTGGCATCAGGTGGGAAGCCACGATTGGTTCGACGGGTTTGTGAATCGTGCTAAGCCGCGTCACGCCTGCAATCACGCGCATATATTGCCATGACTATGTCCTTGTTGAGGAATCCCCGAACAAGCTCGAGCGCCCAACTTTCCAGACAGGCTCTTACTTCATCTTGTACCATTCCCAGACGCGGTTATGTACAAAACCGCCCCAAATTGGCCCTCTGTGCTGGCTGAAGTACGGGTGATACACCCGTGGGTTGTTGCCGATGTCCTTTCTGAAGACTATAAACGCTCTAGCGCCTCCCATCGGGATTGTTCCTCGCCACGCATCCCGCCCAATGAGGTCGGCAATTTGCCGAAGGGCGGTTTCCTCCTCAATCACCCCTGCCTCGTGGGCATTGACGATCCGGAGCCACTCCACCTGCCAGGGGAGCGGATGGGTCGCACCAGTTTTTCGTTGAAACGAAGGTAGATTACTCGGCATCATGGGCAGTACATGGGCAGGCAATCGGTCATGCTTCAGAAAATACATCGGCCCGTGCCCGAAACCGGGGGCTTTAATGTACATATCGAAATCCCCGGGATTGGTGATGGCATCCATCATGAGCTGCTCATTCATCGCGTCGATTTTGGCGTCGAAGCCTATATCTCTCAATTGCTCGACGAGGTCTTCCCCGCCCCGGACGCGGCTGACATCGTGAACCGCGACCACAATCGTGAAGTCCACCGGTTTGCCCGCTCTGGGGGTACTCGGCGGGAATTCTCGCCAGCCATCGCCATCGGTGTCAATGACCCCAATTTCCTCCAGCATCTTCAGACCCAGGGACCGATCCTCCTTCAATTCGTACTCCGCCACAATCTCTGGAAACTGCTCCTTCAGGACGTCCGGCAGCGGAGACCTATCAGCGACCATCACCGGAGACGTCCGCTCTGCCATCTGGTCTCGGTCCATAATCAGGCTGAGTGCCTTCTGGAATTTGGGATGGGTGAACAGCCACCGCAGGCTTTCGTCCGGATGATCGAAATTCAGCCACAGGGCATAGAACCGACTGACCTCGGGAAACAGGAGTAACCGGATATTGGCTCGTGCCTCATTTTGCTTAATCAGCCCCGCCTCCATCATACTAGATGGAAAGCCCCCCAGATCAATAGCTATCTCCCCGGAAATAAGCCCCAGCGCGACCTCGCTCCCACTGGTACTCTGCTTAAATAAAAAACGGTCAAAATAGGGCAACTGCTGTCCTTTGCGGTCCACTTTCCAGTAATAAGGGTTGCGTTCACAGACCAACTTGTCGCCGAGAACCCCAACTGTGACCCACGGCGCTAGAACCGCCGGTCTCTGCTTGGGCTTGGGCATCCGCGCCCCCTGCCAGTCAGCGAGGGTCGCTTCCGGGTTGTACGTGGGGTGGACCTTTACCATTTCATGTTTCGGCAGAATGTAGAACACCGGCCCCTCTCCGGGGACAAACATGTCTGCAATCAGCGTGGGATGCGGTTGGGGCATCACAATCTTGAAGGTGTAATCGTCAATCTTCCCCATCTCGGTGGCACCACCTATGGGAAGCATGCGTCGGATTAAGATACTATGAGGATTGACCAAATCGTCGTTGAGGATAACATCATAGTAGGTGAACAAGATGTCGTCAACGGTGAAAGGAACACCGTCAGACCACTTGACCCCCTGGCGCAGATAAACGGTAATCACTCTGCCGTCCTCGGAGAACTCCCAACTCTCGGCCAGGTCCGGCTCCAGTACAGGCTCTTCATCAAGGCTCCAGATTGCCAGGCTCTGAAAGAATGCGCCTTGCGTTCTGTTTCCCTGTCCCACAATATATACATTCATTGGATAATCAATCCCCACGAAGATGTTGTGAGCCAGAATGTCGCTGTAAGCGCCAATCTCGGGGGCTTTTGAAACCAGGGGGTTTGTGGGGAGGCGCTCCTCGACTGGGGGGAGCTTGCCAGCCCGGACTCGTTCAGCCAACATCGGTGCTTCGCTAAACTGCGTGATTACCTCGACTGTAGGCGGCTCCGCTGGTGGAGGGGGCTCCGTCGCCGGTTGGTCGCAGCCCGACAGCACTAACAACATGATCATGATAGTGCTGACCAACAGCATCAGCCAAAGGTAGTGAGCGAGAATGGTTTTCATATAATTCTTCGCTGTGGGAAGGAAACCACGACTCCTATCGATTAACTATCAGTGCATCACAAACCACATCTCTCCAAAATTGCAGAGCTAGACGGAAGTATAATCAAAAAAGTTGAGTGGAAAGGAAGGACATTAAATTCCTTCCATAAGTCACTTCATCTTATACCATTCCCAGATGCGGCCATGCACAAAACCGTTCCAACTATAGAAAATATGCGGACCCTTGTGCTGGCTGAGGTGCGGGTGATACACCCGCGGGTTGTTGCCGATGTCCTTTCGGAAGACCGTAAACGCTCGGACACCTCCCATCGGGATTGTCCCCCGCCACCCGTCCCGGCCAATAAGGTGGGCAATCTGCCGGAGCGCGGTTTCCTCCTCAATCACCCCCGCCTCGTATTCGTCCACAAGACGGAGCCATTCTACCTGCCAAGGCAGGGGATGTGTCGCGCCGGTTTTTCGCTGGAACGAAGGCAGGTCATGCAGCATTACGGGCAGCACGCTGACGGGCAGTCGGTCCCGGTCCAAACAATACATTATTCCGTGCCCGAAGCCGGGGGATTTAATGTACATATCGAAATTCCCGGGGCCGGTGATGGTGTCGTTCATGAGTTGCTCGTTCAGCGCGTCGAGTCTCGCGTCGAAACCCATATCTCTCAATTGTTCGACGAGGTCTTCCCCGCTCCGGACACGGCTAATATCGTGAACCGCGACCACAATCGTGAAACCCACCGGTTTGCCCGATTCGGGGACGCTAGGTGGAAATTCTCTCCAGCCATCGCTGTCCGTGTCAACGACCCCAATCTCCTCCAGCAGCGTGAGACCCAGGGGTCGATCGTCCTTCAATTCATATTTCGCAGCGAGCTCTGGGAACCGCTCTTTCAAGGTATCCGGCAGCAGGGACCTATCGGCGACCATCATCGCCCCCGTTCGCTCCGCCATCTGGTCTCGGTCCATAATCAAGCTGAGTGCTTCTTGGAACTTCGGATTTGTGAACAGCCACCGCAGATTTTCGTCGGGATGATCGAAATTCAGCCACAGGGCATGGATGCGATTGACTTCGGGAAAGATGAGCAGCTTGAGATTGGCTCGTTTCTCATTTTGCTTAACGAGCCCCGCCTCCATCATACACGCGCCGCCTATATCGGCAGTGATCTCTCCTGAGATGAGCCCCAGCGCTACCTCGCTTCCACTGGCACTCAGCTTAAATAAGAATCGGTCAAAATAAGGCAACTGCTGTCCCCGACGGTCCACTTTCCAGTAGTAAGGGTTGCGTTCGCACACCAGCTTGTCGCCAAGGATCCCAACCGTAATCCATGGGGCAAGCACCGCCCATGGGGCAAGCACCGCCGGTCTCTGCTCAGGCTTGGGCATCCGAGCCCCTTGCCAGTCGGCGAGGGTCGCTTCGGGATTGTATTTGGGATGGACCTTTATCATTTCATGTTTCGGAAGAATGTGGAACCCTGTCGTCGCCCCGGGTACAAACAGGTCTTCAATCAGGATGGGATGCGGTTGGGTCATGACGATCTTGAAAGTATAGTCGTTGATTTTCACCATCTCGGTGTCGCCGCCGATGGCAAGAAGGCGTCGGATTCCGGTACTTTGCGGGTTGACCAAATCGTTATTGTGGATGACATCGTAGTACATGAACAGAATGTCGTTGACGGTGAACGGCACGCCGTCAGACCACTTGCCCCCCGGACGGAGATGAACTGTAATCACTTTCCCGTCGTCGGAGAACTCCCAACTCTCCGCCAGGTCTGGCTCCAGGACGGACTCTTCATTGAGGCTCCAAATCGCTAGGCTTTGAAAGAATGTGTGTTGCGTTCTGTTTGCCTGTCCCACAAGATACAAATTCATCGGATAATCAATTCCCTCGAAGATGTTGTGAGCCAGGACGTCGCTGTAAGACCCAATCTCGGGGGCTTTTGAGACGACGGGGTTGGCGGGGAGACGCTCCTCAACGGGCGGGAGCTTGCCGGCCTGAACCCGTTCGGCGAGCATGGGGGCTTCGCTAAACTGCGTGGTCGCCTCAATTGTAGCCGGTTCCACTGGTGGAGGGCCTTCTGTCGTCGGTTGGTCACAGCCTGACAGCCCGAACAACAGCATCACAATGCTGCTGCACAGCAACATTGGCCAACGGGAGTGAGTGAGATTGGATTTCAATCTGTTTTTCCTTTGCTTGCTTGCGCGTTTAACAATTTGGTGAGATCCAGAGCGTTTCTGCCAGGATAGGTAAATTGTATCACACTTCTCACAAACTGTAAACATTGAATGTCTGGTGTAGGGGCATTTAATTATCGAGATTCTTCACTTCGTTCAGAATGACAGATTCAGTCATCCTGAGGCTTTGCGAAGGATCTCAATCATGATTCTCTGTAGGCTGATTGGAGAATTAAATAGCCCCACTCTGGTGATAGGGTCATTCAGTTTTCGGTTTTTGACCTGTCCCCTGGACTGACCTCTCTGTGGCATACTTTGCGTCCTTACCTGCTTTACCTCCTTTCACGTTTCATACGCCTCCGCCTGATTTGGCGTGTCATTTTCATTTGCCATTTCGGATCCGGTTGCGTTTTCCACCGATTGTGCACCCAGAGCCACTGACCAGGATAGTGTCGAATATACTTTTCAAGGATTTTCAGGATGCGCGCGGCATTGGTCTGTATATCCTGTTCGAGCTCGCCCGATATTTCCAGGTCAATCGCTGGGGTGATTAGCACGCGATGGCGGTCATCTGGCTGACGAACATCCATCGACAGAAGGATTGATGCGCCCGTTTTGAGGGCAAGCATCGCAGGCCCACGGACAGCGGAAGCTGGCTTCCCAAAAAAATTGACGAAAACGCCTTCCCGCCCTGCATTCTGGTCTGCGAAAAATCCGACAGCAAAATTCTCCTTGAGGGCGCGCAGAGTGCTTCTGACTGCTTGCTTCCGGGTAATCAACTCTAAACTCAGGCGCTCTCGATATTTGGAGGCAAGCGTATTGAGGTATCTGTTTCTCAAAGGGAAAGCGATTGCCTTTGCGCGATTCGGGATGAGTACCCCATAGACGAGGGCGAGGAGTTCCCAATTCCCGAAATGGGGAAGAAACACGATGACACCTTTGCCCCGATCCAACGCCTGTATCAGGTTCTCTTTTCCCTCGACGGTCACTTCTTCCCAGATATTGTCAAAGTTCAATTTAGGAAAACGGAGAAATTCGATTGCCGTTTTTCCCAGATTTCGGAAACTCTCCCGACAGATTCGCCCTCGCTCCTCCGCTGACTTCTCATCACCAAACACAATTTGCAGGTTTTCTAAGGCAATTCGACGGCGTTTCTTGAGGGCAAGATAGAGGAGGTATCCCAGACCGCCCCCTAGCATCAAGGCAAGTTGTTTGGGAAGCCAGCAGACGAATACGCCAAATATACGGACGATAACAGCAAGTAGCCAATCAATAATTAACATTTTCGATGAACCACTTTTTCTCTCTTATCCCGCAAGCGCATCGGCTTTCTTCGCCAACTCAAAATCGGACGTGCTAATTCCATCGGCGTCGTGCGTCATGAGATCAATTGTCACGCGGTTATAAACGTTAAACCACTCCGGATGATGGTTCATCGATTCCGCAACCAGGGCAACGCGCGTCATAAAACCGAAGGCTTCTATAAACGAGTCGAACTGAAATTGCTTGTGCAGTTTGCCGTTTTCGACTGTCCAGCCCGACAGCTCTGCAAGTTGGGCGCTAATTTCTGCATCGGTCAGTTTTTTGACTGCCATTTCATTTTCTCCTTAAAAATTGGGTCATTTTAACTTGACTTTGTTTGAGATTAAAAGAGATAATCGGCAGATCCACTGGTGGCTTGCCCCCCGGCCCCTCTCAATCCCCCCAACTTTGGGGGGAAGGGAGGATCGCAAAAACTCCTGAAGTTCCGGTGCTTCGCACCGAGAATCCACGATGTGAAGCATCCCGATCTAAAGATCGGGATGCTTTGGGGAATTGTTGGGGGCCGGGGGGCAATGTAACAAAGTCATTTTAACTTTCTTGATTTTGCATTGTATTGGGATCTCTGGATAAAGTCAAGTTAAAATTTTAACGGAATAGAAATTTACAAAGCAACGAGAGAATTGATGGATTTGGCAATCTATCGGGAGTAGTAAAATGTGTAAAGTGCGTTCCTGTGCAGCATGATGTAATAGGGGTTAAAATCCCCTGACGATAACTTGCAATCGTAAGCCTAACCTTAACTGCGTTGCCTGAAAAGGCAAGGCGGAAAGCAAAGGGAAACGGCAAATGCCTGCAAGGGAATGTAGACCCTCAGAAGGCATGTCAGGCTAAGAACGTCATGGCTAAAACGAAAGTTGAACTAGTGTAAGCTTCGTCATTTTAGATCAGGTGAATCTACGAGGGGAAGACTGAAGAACTCCCCAACTACAGCCTGTAGACAAAAGTCAATGTGGCAAGGATAACGTTTTTCACATACGTTATCAAGGAAGGTGTTTTGTGTTTATGCCTTCTAGGTTCTGTTGACATTTCAACGGAGCCATATAAGAGTGGAGACAAAGCTGAGAAATCCAAAATAACGGACAGCTAGCTTCTCAAACCGAGAGAAGATACGACGATACCATTTTATCTTGTTGATGAAACATTCAACCCGATGTCTCTCTTTGTATAAGTGTTTGCCATACGTTCTTTGGTCAACACGATGACTTTTGGGCGGTATCACCGCAATCGCTCCATTCGCCTCAATAACGGCGATAAAAGCGTCCGAATCGTACCCCTTGTCTCCAATCACATATTCACTGTTATATCCGATTATCAACCCTTCCGCCTCAGTTATGTCATGTCTCTGACCGGGGGTCAGATGTATTCTTAGGGGATTGCCTAGTCCGTCAACTGTGATGTGATTTTTTGTACTGAAACCGCCCCGAGACCGACCTAATGCTTGGTTTTCAGTGCCACTGTTTTTTTAAGGCGCCAGCTTTTTAAGGCACCCGCCGCAGACGGGTGAGCAGATGGTACTGTCCACAATAAGCGACTCCATATCGGGGTCAGAGGCGAAGTGGGGGTGCATCTGTGTGAAGATACCTTTGTCGCACCATCGAGCAAACCGCTTGTAGCGGGTGTTCCATTTGCCATAGGTGTCTGGTAGAATCCGCCATTGAGCCCCGCTACGAGTCACCCACAGGACGGCTTCGACGAAGCGGCGTGTAGCAGCTTCGTCGCCAACATAGATGGTGGGACAGCTTAGAAGAAACCGGTATATCTTATTCCATTGTTCATCAGGTAAGGTTATTGGCGTCATTCTTCTATTATGCCACAACCTTATACTCAAATGTCAACAGAACCTAGCAAGTCGAATGCCATCGGGGTATAGTCAGAGCCTAAAACGTTCACGACGTACACCTTGTGAGAACAGGAAAGTCCCTAAGTTCCTGTCTCAGGAATAAGGGAAAGGAGATTCGATAGGCTTATTATTAAGCCAAGCCGAATCAGAGTCATGGTTTTGAAAGGATTCTGAAATAGGTTTACCGCTACGGAGATAATCAGGCGTAAAAACCTGTCCACCGAGCAGATTAGATATTTATCTAAAGTTTAATCACCGTTTATGACTAGGCAAGCCGTGCGCGGTGAAAGTCGCACGCACGGTTTAGAAGCAGGGAAAATTCCGCAAGGAATCTACCTATGCTTACCCATCCCGTTGACCAATACAAACCTTTGTAAATTCCTAAGAGGGGTAGGAGTATAGATGAAACCCTATCATGAAAAGGACGTTCCCAAAGTGTAGGAGGAATCGATAATGAAACCGAAACGCAGACCCAAAACATTCGCGGGAAATGTGACCCAAAACCTGAATCGACGAAAGCAAGTCGAGGCGATGAAGAAGCAGTTCTTACAAGGTGCTCGAAAACATCAAAGTCAAAACTCCAAACCTTAGTCTGTCAAGAAAGGAGATTGGGGTGAAGGAAGAACTCGACATTGCCATACAAGCTGCTAAGGAAGCGGGCAAAATCGTAATGGCATATTATCGGAGCAACTATGATGTTCGCGATAAAAGCCCGAACAACCCCGTCACAACTGCGGATTTGGCAGCCAATCGTCAGATTAGAGAGATAATCCGTCATGCTTTCCCTGACGACGGTTGGCTCTCTGAGGAGACGAAAGATTCTCCGGATCGATTGGCAAAATCCCGCGTATGGGTCATCGATCCAATTGACGGTACGGAGGAATTCATCGAAGGCTTACCCGAATTTGCCGTTTCGATCGCCTTCGTAATTGATGGGGCGCCAATCGTTGGCGTGCTGCACAATCCGGCAACAGCGGAGTTCTTTTATGCAAAGGCTGGCACCGGCGCATTCTGCAACGGCAAACCGATTCACTGCTCATCATGCGAAACGCTCGAAAAGGCATCCATGCTGGTTAGCCAAACAGAACACCGAAAAGGGTTGTTAGCAGGACTTATTTCGCTTGTTTCGGAGATCCGATACATCGGCAGCGTTGCCTACAAATTAGGGCGACTTGCGGCAGGCACGAGCGACCTCTATATCACCGTCCGTCCGAAAAATGAGTGGGATTTCTGCGCCGGTGATCTTATCCTGCGTGAAGCCGGCGGGGTCCTGTGGGATAAAGCAGGCCAGTCCATGCGGTATAACAAAGAGATCGTTAAGCAACCGACAGGGCTGTTTGCTGGCAACGCAACCATCGTAAAAAAGATAATCGATGCCTACAGGGAACTTATACCCGTTCAGGTTTAAAATTGCCGATTAAAAGGAAGAGAAGGAGGGAATGGAAGGAAAAGGACAAAGGGAATCCTTTCTTTTCAGGCGTGCGAAAACTGTACTAAAGAGAACCTTCCGAAGGTTTATGTTCGCGTTTAGAGTAACTCCTGAAGGTATTGCACACGCGTATGGTGGCGCAACTTGCGAAGGGCTTCGTCCTCAATCTGACGTACCCTTTCCCGGCTAATGCCGAGTTGCCGTCCAATCTCAGCGAGGGTATATTCCGTGCCATCAGTTAAGCCGTACCGGAGTTTAACCACAAGGGTTTCACGGGGCGCTAATGTGTTCAGCACTTTTTCAAGCGACTCTTTTTCTGAGTTACAGAGCAATTCATCCTCAGGGGTTACCTGTGAGTCATCAGCCAGTAAGTCAGAAATTGTCGCATCGGGTGAAGATTCGCTCAATGGCGAATCCAGCGAAATCGTGCCCTTGGTGCTTTGGAGAATTTCGATAACACGGGTTTCAGACATCTCCACCGCTTCAGCAATCTCTTTGATGCCCGGTTCACGCTCAAGATCTCTGGCGAGTTTGCTCTGTGCTTGCTTGATAGATCGCCGTGTTTCTCCAACGTAACAGGGGATGCGAATCGTCTGGCTCTGCTGATCTAATGCCCGCTTAATTGCTTGCATGATCCACCATGTTGCATAAGTGCTGAAACGGTACCCTCTTTGGAGATCGAATTTTTCCACCGCCTTCATCAAACCAACACTTCCCTCTTGCATCAGATCAAGGAAAGAAAGCGATGACTTGTTGAAATTATGTTGTTTGGCGATACTTGCGACAAGCAGAAGGTTCGCCTCAACGATTTTCAACTTCGCATCTTGAATGATTTGGATAGCGTCGTGTAAATCCGCCCATAGTTTTGCAAGGCGTTCACACTCCTCAATGCGATGGCTTAACGGCGTAGTTCCCTCCACTTCAATGCGCTTTTGGTAAGCCTTGATTGCCTTTTGAATTTGTTCCAAAAGTGTAGCGATATACATTGGACTCCACCAAATGCTCTGGGTTTCCTTCTGTTTGGCGCCGCGTCGTCGATTGGCTTTGGGGCGCACCTCTTCTAAAATAGAGGGAGGAAGTTGATCTAATAACGCTGTAATCTTTTGCTTTCCTTCTTCAAATTGTTGAAACAGTTTAACCTCTTCCTTAGGTGTGAGCAAAGGAGTACGGGCGATTTCCTGAAGATAAGAAAATGCTTCATCTCGAGTGCCATCAGCCACATCGCCACGTCGTCGAAAGGAAGATATTAGATTACCTTCCGTTGTGTCTTCCTTGATCTCCTCTTCATCATGTTCCTCGGATTCATCAGTAGGTAATACCGACGGAAACTCACCGTCGTCGAACTCAAGCTCGCCTATCGGCTCGTCAACCCCACTATGCGTGAATTTGCGTTCTTTTCCCATTTTTTGTTCACCTCCATTCTGCTAAATCTTGCTGAATCTTACGAAAATATCACAAAAACCCATAAGCCTCCTGCTATTTATTGGTTTAATTCAAACAATGAAACATGATATGTTATAATACATTAGGAGTTACGCACTTCCGTTAAGCAAATCCTGCCATACCTGAATCTTGCATGGTGAATCCTGATCAAGGTACAAGATTCAAAATGCAGATAAATTGTCGAATGATTGAGACCAACTGCGTAACTTCTAATACATATTACTCATCAACTTGGAGGTCATTATGAATCAACTCACCAAAGCTGATGTTCTCAGGTGCCTTCAGCGGGGCGAATCATTTGTTGGAGAAGATTTGACAGATATTGACTTATCTGGGGCATCTGCTGATTTGACTGAAGTAAACTTCAATGATGCGAATCTTTCCAACGCAAATTTTTCAGGGACAGTAATGAAAAGAGTTTTCCTCGTTGGCGCGAATTTAACCGATGCCAATTTTGAAGGCGCAGACCTTGAAGGCGCATTTCTCAGCGGTGCGATTCTTTCCGGCACAAATTTCAGAGGCGCGAATTTACGCCGTGCCACTATTGGCGCTCCGCATTGGACTGTCCCGGATCCGTTTGGCAGCCTGACAAGTTTTGAAAATGCAAACCTCGAAGAGGCAATTTTTGGTGAAACTGTGATGAAGGGTGTTATACTGCTTGGCGCTAAATTGAAAGGCGCCTATTTATACGAAGTGGATCTTTCCGAAGCAGTGTACAAACCTTCAGACCTTGAAGGTGCTGTCATCAAAAAAGTGTTCCAAGAATCGATCTGGGATTGAACACTCACCAGAGATTCTGTTTTATCATTGGGTGTTGTGACTGTGTATTGGCAACACCCATTGCTAACGCGGCGCAGAATATATTTGACCATCATTGAGACGTTTATTCGCTCGATTAAGTTTACAAATAAGCTGCAAGAAAACTCCTATCCCTTAATCTTGACGAATCGCGATTATCGCACAGAGTCGCCGCTTAGCCGAAATTGCATCTGGCACAGCTTTCGGTATAGCCCACCCTTTTCTAACAACTCCTGATGTGTGCCGCTTTCGACGATTTCCCCATCGTTCAGGACAAGAATTCTGTCTGCATGAACGACGGTCGAAAGTCGGTGCGCAATAACAAAGGTTGTCCTTCCTTTCATCAGGTTTGCAAGGGAGGCTTGGACAAGAACCTCCGATTCGCTGTCGAGTGCTGAAGTGGCTTCATCAAGCACAAGAACGCGAGGGTCTTTCAAAAGGGCGCGTGCAATCGAGAGGCGTTGCTGCTGGCCACCTGATAACTTAACGCCCGATTCACCAATCTGCGTTTCATACCCTTTGGGCATTTGAATAACGAAATCGTGCACATTCGCTTGTTGGGCGGCTTTAATTGCCCCTTCGCGTGTCGCTGCCGGTGCACCATACATGATGTTCTCCATCACGGTTCCATCAAATAGGATCGTATCCTGTGGCACAATCGCGATCTGCTGCCTGAGGGTATCCAACGCCACTTTGGAGGCAGGAATCCCGTCAATTAGAATCTCGCCGGCATCCACTTCGTAGAAACGCGACAGCAAATTGAGTAACGTTGTTTTCCCACTTCCACTCGGACCGACCAGCGCGACAACTTCGCCCGGTTTGACATGAAAACTGATATGTTTTATGACCGGCTCGCGCTCGTATCCGAAGGAGACATCCCGGAATTTAACCTCGCCACGAACTGACGGTAGCTTCAGTTGTTTGTTGCGCTTGTGCGCCTCTTGCTCAAAATCGAGGACGTGGAAAATTCTTTCAGCAGAAGCGAGACTCTGTTGCAGGACATTGTTGAAGTATCCAATGGTTTTGATCGGCTTAAACATCAGGCTGATTAGTGCAATATAACCGATGAACCAGCCGGTTGATAGCTCACCTTGAATAACCTGCCAACAGCCAAGCCCAAAAACGGTTGCGATACCGATCGCACTGATCAGCTCCACGAGCGGTGGCACCATCGCTGCAAGTCGCACACGCCGCATAGCAATGCGATACTGCCCCTTGTTTGTGGTGGCAAAGCGATCACGTTCTACTTCCTCGGCAGTAAAACTCTTGATAATCTTGAGCCCGAAGATTGTCTCTTTCAGTTGCGAGGAGATATCCGCCATCCGCTGTTGGATTTCCGAACTTGTGCCGCGGATACGTTGACCAAATCGGTTAATCAGATGGGCGAGCAATGGAAAAACAAGCAGCGCAAGCACCGTCATCTTGAAACTGTGGAATAGCATGACTAAGACACAGACGGGGATGAAGACAGTTGCGCGAATGATGTTTGCCATCGATCCAATGGCATATTGCCATGTCCGGACATCATCTATGACGCGTGCCATCAAATCACCGGTCCGATACGCCGTCAGTACCCCCAAAGGCGCAAAAAGGATTCTTTCGTATAACTCGTTCCGAACTCGGGTTATCAATTGATGTCCAACACGCGACATTAAGTAATCGTTGCAGTAAGTAAATACCCCTTTAATCACGACGAGCGTAAGGAAGCCCGCCAATACCCAACCAACAAGTTTGAAGGCACCCCTTGCATCTGTAATGGTAATTTCGACACCATCGAAAATGGTAATTTCGACACCATTGAAGGCCGTTTCAAAATGGAAATATTCAATCTGAATGGGCCCATCTTCAAAACGCCGGGTTTCAATCAGCTTGAGCGCATCAGTTGTATACACTAAAACGTGAACGTAGCCCATTTCGCAGAGGGCAATCACGAGCGCACAAACTAATGCCAATGCAATCGAACCGAGATACGGCGATAGATACTTTGCGAAACGTGAGAATGTGGACATTGGAGATTGTTCAAAAACTCGTGAGCCTTCTCAACATATTGTGTTGCATTCTGAATCTCAGGAAATTCAGATCTATGTTTACGAAAGAGCTCAAACGCATTCTGGACCCCAGATCGCTTATTGGTTGCAGCCCAGATTTTATTTCTGCTGAGAATTAGCACCTTTCCGCAATCGTTATGAGTCGCCTCGACCCCATCAGAAACGGGCTGTAGTTAAAGTCGCCGTACATCGCACACACCTTTAGGCCTGCTGATGCTAACATGTCTTTCAACTCCGTCGGAAAGTAGAACCGAATGCGATTGACCGACTCACGAATCTCGCCGGTGGGGAGGTCTATCACGGTTCGATAGTCAGAAAGCCGTCCAGATTCCGGATCGTATTCTACCTCCGCGAGTGCTAGGAGCGATTCGGATATCCACCACCAGTTGCGCGTGCGATCCAATTGAAGCACCGCGTAAGGATTCCAGTGATCTAGCAAAAATTTCCCGCCGGGCTTGAGGGCTGCCGCAACCGCTGTAATAACCCTTTTATTGTCATTATCTTCAAAAAAACCGAAGCTGGTAAAAAGATTAATGACAGCGTCACAGGCTGGCTTCAAGGGGATATGGCGCATGTCGCCTTCAATGAGATGTACGCGACTGTTGCTTGAGAATGCGTTTCTTTGCGCCTCCGTTAAGAGAAAACGGGAGCTATCTAAGCCGACGACCCTCAGTCCTCTGTCTGCCAAGAGTTGTCCATGTCGCCCCTGACCACAGCAGAGATCTAAAACAGTCGCCTCTCGCAGGAGTCCAAGCGCCTCACAGATGAACTCGACCTCTTCTGCTGTTTCCGCTTCCGAAGGGAGTTCGGAAAGGAGATAGGTTTTATCCCACATTGTGCGTAAAACCCGTCCATAAGTTTTGGTAGCTGAGACCTGACCCTGTCAGGTCTGGCGGTGGCGAATATTTTATGTCCACATACATATTACATTCTGTACCGTCCAAACTGGAGGGTTTTTGTCTTGGCTGCCGCCCTCGCCTTGCACCGTATTTTCAACTGCTTGGCACTGAAATCCACGGCGTCGATAACTCCAATTGAAATCGTTTTACCTGATGCGTCGAGTAACCCGACTAGGCACCGCTCAAAATATTCGGAAGTTTCGGCGACCAAATCCTTCAAACTAAAATAGCTTTTCAGTTGTGCTTGGATTAGACTCGGCAGTACATCTGGTGTGATCAGCGCCAACGATCGGTGTCCCCATTCCGCATAAAAAACACGGTCATCGACAAAATTGGAAAGAATTTCCTGTTCTTTTGGGTTCGCCTGCCGCCCATTGAAGAATGGAGTTCTTTGTCCACGAATCTGATCAAAAGGCAATGTCCCCTGGACGCAGTCTGAAAAGTAGTGCGCGAAACTCAACTCACGGTACCTCCTACGGAATTCGTCGCTCTTGGAAGTGACGCGCCTATGAGGCGAAAGGCGATGTGTCTGTATTGTATCGGCGCCCCCGAAGGGGGCAACAATTGCCTCCAACTCGCGTGACCGACGGAGGCAAATCAGGTGATTCGGCTTGACTACCTCGATCTTGTGTTGTTTGAGAACAATTGCGGGCATCCCTTCGACATAACCTGTCGTGTCAATCACGATGAAATCGGCGTCCGCCTCAAGGGCAGCGTCAACCATCAAGCGGGTACCGGTGACGCATTGCAGCAGGTGGTGTTCCGGCGAAGTCCAGCCCACGAAGTAAAGGGCGTCTGCCTCGCCAGCAAGCTGTTCCGCACTTTGCGCCGGCATATTTGGTGCGAGAATCTCTAACCCGATCGTGGTTGGCGGCCCAATCTGCGATTGCCCCACATCCGCATCGACGAAGCCAACCTTCAGCCCACTTGTCACGCCCCGTTCAACGAGAAACCGGCAGAACGTCGATTTACCGACATCTGGTGCACCGATAACCAGTACAATCTGTTGGGGTTGTACGACGTTTCGGGCAAGGCGTTCCCAATCATGGTTCGGTTGGTAGAGATCTGCCATTTCTTTACAGGGCTATTAACGTGACCGGATAATCTGAAAAGGCTCATCTCGAGACTTCAATCTGCTAGGAGGGCTTCAATCAGCCAAATTAATGGCTGACCGCTTATAAGATTCGCCCCACTAAAACTGTATTGCCAAATGCCAGCTTTATCTATGAGAATAAAAAATGGTATTCCTTCAATCCCATAAGCCTTCCCCACTTCCCGATGAGGGTCGAGCAAAATTGGCCATGGTGGGTGATGCTCCTCCAAAAATTTCCGCACGTGTTCAGGAGTTTCACCATCATTGATTCCCCAGATAGCAACATCATTACTCTGGCTGAATTGATCGTAGACAATCTTGATTTGCGGAATTGCCATGTTACATGGGCCACACCAAGAAGCCCCAACATCAAGCAAAAGGACCTTTCCACACATTGCCGATAGTGTGTATGTTTCTCCTTCCAATGTTTCTAAACAGAAGTCCGTTGCTTTCTTATTAAGCCTGTTCATCACGGTTTTCTGACGGATTTTTTCGCGGTCAGCAACTTCTCGAATCCGGTATTCAGCTTCGGCGTTTTTGAGGAAGACCTCAAACGTATCGGTAGCCCCTCGCTGTATCTGATAATAGACGCGTTCCAACCCCGCCTGACCTTCCATGTGAGGGGTAGGCGCAAAGTGTGCATCGGCATAGTAGCGTATGGATTTTTCCCACTCTCTTATTCCTTCTGCTGACCGTCCTAACATCCAGAAGTAATTTATAGTACTCTCGTTGAACCTTTCCGATAGTGATTCTAAATAATCCGGCGCGTTTGCTGCAAGTCCATCATGAGATTCTCTCCATCGTTCCTGCCGGAGGTAGATTTCACAGCGCAAACGCGCGATGTCCTTGTGTGCTCCTTCTACAGATTCGTCGTTGTGTTCGACAAGCCACTCCTGTTCCTCTTTTTCCCCTAATCTAACTTCAGCACACTCTAATATTTCCAATGCTTTGTCCAATCGGTTGTTGAACTTGAGCCGCCATCTAACCGCTTCAGTATAAGCCCATCCGAACCACTGTTGTGTATCTTGGCAATAAGAAAGGTGTGCTTTCAAAAACCGGTCGAGGAGTTCGTCAAGTAGGTCATCGCTTGCCAGAGATTTATCTTCCTCGGCTAACCACAGCAGTTGTTCATGCCCCAACAAATACCATGATAATCCTGGGACATCTGAGGCGGTACACTCATCAATGAAGTGCTGGTAATAGTGCTACTTTTGACATGCATCTTGGCTCCGTCCGGCTAACCCTAACAATGCGTTCTGATAAACTCTGGTTCTGGGGTATTGCAACATTCTATCGAACAAACTGCTGGGGACATTCTTTGCGCCACCGGGAAGGGACCTATATCCCCCGTAGGCAGCCTCCAATACTTCCGGGGTTTCTGGGTGTGTCCTCAGCAGAGATTCGATTTCAGAGCAAATCTTTTTCCTTGCCTCCTCCTCTGAAAACATTCCGGCTATCAGTCTCCATCGGGAACCACAAGCTTTCAAGTCTACTGGATTGGATTCCAGTGCACGTGCACTAATCTCTAGAGCCTTATCGAATTTACCGGACTGATAGTGTTTTTCAATTTGCGCCACCAAATTCTGTTAATGATTATCATCTGACATTCGTCTGCCTCCCTTCAGGCGTTCGCAGGAAGTTCTTGGAATGTACACATATAGGGCCATGCATAAATCGCTCATATGCCGAGCAGCCGGCGCTAAAAATGGAGTTCATACCGGAAAGTGACACCGGCGTTATCAAGCAATTTATCTAAACTTCGCTCGCCCGTAGCCCCTAATAGCCTTTCGAGCAAAGAGACTTTGCGCTTGGCGCGAACCACCTTCGGCTTGCCCGAAATGCCACCAAGCGTTCCTGCAAGCTCAATCGCATCCGGCAAATTACCCAGCCGATCTACTAGTTTATGTTCCAGTGCCTGCTGTCCCGAGAAAATTCGGCCGTCGGCAAGCGCAACGATCTCTTCTCGTGTCAAGTGTTCCTGACGCCCCTCAAATATGGCATTGACGAACTGATTATGCACATCATCAATCGTTGCTTGCAGAAGTGCACGTTCCTCAGCAGTGAGATCCCGCACAGGTGAACCCGTATCCTTGAACCTGCCACTTTTAACAACCTGCTGCTCTAATCCAACCTTTTCGTAGAGCCCTTCCATCTTTATGAACTGCATGATCACCCCAATGCTACCCGTCAGGGTGCCGGGGTTTGCGACGATTTGATTGGCAGCGGAAGCGATATAATACCCACCTGACGCCGCTGTGCTCCCCATCGACGCGACAATCGGTTTTTTCAATTTTCTCAGTTCGCCGTAGATCTCCTGGACGGGGGCGACACTGCCGCCGGGAGAGTTAATACGCAGGACAACTGCCTTGACACTCTGCTCGTCCCGGTATTGATGGATGAGATCGATAATTGTCCCCCCGTTTGAAATGGCACCAACGATATTGATGACCGCAACTTTTTCTCCAATTGGGGTGCGACGTACCAGTGTCCGAACAATCAGCACCAGCAACAGCAGCCCAACAGCAATGATTAGAATGAGGAACAGTTTTTTTCGACTCATGGTATCTGCAAATAGGCAAATCAACGAATCGGTGGTTGAGTTTATGGATTTGACACCGCTGCGAATCCTGAAGTTCCCACACGGACGGAGACACTGACGCCGCTGTGCCCCCACGACGAAGGGCCAGGATAGCTAGCAATGCCAAGTAAGCGAAAAGCACTAGCGGAGCAATCCACACCTGGCTTTTGTTTAGTCTCATTTTTTCCCGCAAAGCCTCAACCTTAGCCTTTAAGGAAGCGGTTGCAAGAATTATATAACAAGTCATGAAACCCGTTACTCATTATTCCCCGGCAGTTCAGCTTCATCGATCAGCATTACAGGGATACCGTCACGAATCGGGTAGCGACGCTTGCATTCACCGATACAAATCAACTTCTGATTGTCCTGATTATACTCAATATCGCCCTTGCAAGCAGGACATGTGAGGATTTCAAGTAATTCGCTGTTAATTGCTTGTGCTTGTGAACCCAAAGGACTCCTCCATAATTGCATAACCGTTCACTTGAGGGGAAGAAACCGAGTTTTTCACACAGGAAAATGCTTTTGTTCCGGAAACCTCTCTGTTGTCTTCTGATTAGAGACGGGTCGGCCAAAAAATTCGGTTTCTGTTCTACCGTCTGGGCACTTACAGATTTTTTACGTTTCACGCTTTACGTTCTATCCACCATGACACCTTTTGTATTTTTTACCGCTCCCACAGGGACATGGATCGTTGCGGCCAATCTTCGGGAGCTCGCCAGTTGCTTGACGGGAGGCGAATTCAGCGGTATTACTACTGGCTGACTGCCTATCAGATGCTCCTGCAATGGCTCCATGTGTTCTCGCGGCGGCACCACGACGGGACGCACGCCGAGGAAGAGCGCGTTGGGGGGCTGCTGTCTCGATACGTGCTTTGAAGATGTATTCGCTGACCTCCTCTTCAATTCGTCGGTACATCGCTTCAAAGACGCTGAAGGCTTCATTTTTGAAAACGACAATCGGATCTTTGCCAGCATAGCCACGCAGATAAATTCCCTCTTCGATGTAATCGATATTGTACAGATGGTCTTTCCAGTGGTGATCGATTCGGTCAAGAAGAATCAGCCGCTCAAGGGTACGCGTCAATTCTGAACCCATTTCGGCTTCACGCTGTTCGTAAAGCTGGCGTAGCAATTTTAGGAGGTATTCTCGCAGTTCAGCCCGACTCATGTTCAATGGACGCTGTAAATCCACCGCATCGATAGTGAAGGTATTCGCCTGCCAGGTCTTGAAACCTTCAATCATCCCGTCGTAAATATTTAGCCTGTCCTCTTCTTTCCTGATAACGTATGTGTTCTGATTCTCATCATCGGAAATCAGCCACTCGCTGCCTTTCTTTTGGCCCGAAACGATGGCGTTTTGGGACAGAGCAAGTCCATTGGCTTCAAGTTCCCCCGACAAATCCGTCGAGATTGGGTCGTTACTGTCTAACTGATTTTGGAATTCTGGGCGAATGCTGAGTAACTTCCCGTCATTGATATGCTCGGGTAAATGTTCCTCAAGGTAATCATCCAACACATTTTCGATCATTTCCCAAACTGTCTCTTTGAGGTCGTTACCCTCCAAAATGCTATCGCGCAAACCGTAGATGCTTTGACGTTGCGAATTCATCACGTCGTCAAACTTGAGCCGATTCTTTCGCATCTCGAAGAAAACTTGCTCAACCCGCTTCTGCGCTTTTTCAATCGCTTTGGTCACTGCTCCGTGTTCAATTGGTATATCTTCTTCCATGCCCAACCGATCCATGATACCAGATAAGCGCTCAGATCCAAACTTCCGCATCAAGTCATCTTCGAGCGAGAGGTAGAAGCGAGACGCCCCCGGGTCGCCTTGCCGACCGGAACGCCCACGCAATTGATTATCAATCCGCCGCGCTTCATGCCGCTCTGTAGCGACGATATGCAGGCCACCTGCCTTCAGCACCTGTTCACGATTTGGGGTGCAAACGGCTTCAGCTTCAGCAAGTGCCGCTTTCCACTCTGCTGAATCCTCGTCAACAGTGGACGGGTCTATTTTCTTCTTCCGAAGGATCTCTTTCGCCATACCCTCCGGATTCCCGCCGAGCAAGATGTCCACGCCGCGGCCTGCCATATTTGTCGCGATTGTCACGGTGCCGGGGACACCCGCTTGGGCGATGATTGTCGCTTCACGGGTGTGTTCTTTGGCGTTCAGCACTTGATGTTTTATATCGCGCCGTTTTTTGCGGAGCATCTGACTCAATTTTTCAGAATTTTCGATTGAAATTGTCCCAACAAGCACGGGGCGTCCCTGCTCATGCTGTTCGATAATGTCCTCGAGAACCGCCCGGTATTTCGCTGCCTCCGTCTTATAGATCACGTCCGGGTGATCTATCCGAATCATCGGTTCGTTTGTGGGGACGACGACGACATCCAATCCATAGACATGCGCAAATTCGGCGGCTTCTGTCTCAGCTGTGCCTGTCATGCCTGCCAACTTCTCGTACATCCGGAAATAGTTTTGATAAGTGATTGACGCACCGGTTTGGTTTTCCTGCTTAATCCGCACATGCTCTTTGGCTTCGAGGGCTTGATGGAGGCCTTCGCTGAATCGCCTGCCTTCCTGCAATCGTCCCGTAAATTCATCGACAATGATGACCTCCCCGGCCTGCACGACATAGTCCACGTCACGTTTGTAAAGGGTGTGTGCAATCAGCGCCTGATTGACGTGATGCACCAGGTTCATGCTTTCGTGACCGTAGAGATCTTCTAGCCCTAGAAGGCGTTCTATCTCTTCCACTCCTTCCTCTGTCAGCGCGACGGTGCCGCGTTTACTGCTTTTTTCGTCGCGCTCATAATGCCTTTCATCTTTCAGTCGCCGTGTTGCGGCGTCGATTTTTTTATACAGTTCGACCGGCTCCCCTTGTGGTTCAGCAATAATCAACGGGGTCCGAGCTTCATCGATCAGGATGCTATCGACTTCATCAACGATTGCGTAGTGGTGTCCGCGCTGTACCTTGTCTTCAAGCGCTCGCCCTTTATTATCCCACAGGTAATCAAAACCGAATTCGCTGTGCACGCCGTAAGTCACGTCCGATTTATATCCGAGTTTTTTCAAATCATGGGGCAAACCGCTGTAAGTTAATCCAACCGTCAGCCCAAGGAAGGTGTAGACGTGTCCCATCCATTCTGCGTCACGCTTGGCAAGGTAATCATTGACAGTCGCAACATGGACCCCTGTTCCCCCTAGCGCATTCAGATAGACAGAAAGCGTCGAGGTCAGGGTTTTCCCTTCACCGGTTTTCATTTCGGCAATGTTCCCGCGATGGAGCGCGATTCCACCCATGAGTTGGACATCGTAATGACGCTGCTCCAAAGTCCGCACCGCGGCTTCACGCACAACAGCAAACGCTTCCGGCAAGAGATCATCAAGTGGTTCTCCCGCATCCAACCTTTCGCGAAAGTGCGGCGTTTTTGATTGGAGTTCTGCATTAGATAAACGCTGCATCTGTGGCTCCAATTGATTGATTCTCTCCACGATTGGTTGGAGCCGCTTCATATCCCGGTCTTGTTTACTGCCGAAAACCTTAGTTAAAACTTTTTGAAACATGAAACATCATCACCCTTTACATTTTACAAATTTTTAAATTGTAGGACTTACGCAGTTGAACATTTGAAACCTTGTAGTTCGGCGATTTATCGACAGAAAACACAACTCCCGATCCCGTTGCGTTGGTTGGATTATTCTAATCCTTACAACATCGTGGATTCACGGTAGGGAACGCAGATCTGCGTTCCCTACAGAATTGTGGGTGCTAGGTCTCGTCAGTCCCAATGGAGTATCGGGCGAACGAGACCGGCACCTGGTGTCCCATGAGTCGGGCAACTACTATCTGAAGTGCGTAAGTCTTAAATTGTCTAATCCTACTCACGTTTGACGTTTGACACACGATTTAGTTACATCTCACTAAGTTTTTTCTTCAACACCGGACTGATTTTCGGTTTGAGAAAGCAAGGCATCCATTAAGTCGCGAATCTGTCCCAGCCGTTTAAGTTGCTCTTCTATCGCTTTTTGCTCATTGGCGAGCCAACTTAGCACTAGACTAATGTGGTAGATATTTTCCGCAGATGGGAATCCAAGTAATTTGGAGAGTTGACGGGTCTCTTTAACTTCAAGCTGGTGAGTCTTAACCTCCGTTTTTTTCCTTTCATCATCGATTTGACAATCAGATCCTTTTTCGATGATATGGTGTGCTCTCGTGGCTATTTCAGTACCCCATCTTTTCGTGACGGTCTGATCAATCCAATCTTTATACTGGTCGCCTCGACGGATCGTTGTTCGATACCACCTCCGATATCGATCTCTCTCCTTTGAAAGTCGGTTAAGTTGAGTCGCTAAGAATTCTTTGATTTCCTCAGATTTGAACGATTGATCGTGGTTTCTTCTTAGTTCCGGCCCCGGCATTTCGGTTGCAGAAAAATCACGATACCAAGTCAGTTGAACCCTTACTGCGAAGCTTTTATCCACCGAATTTAAGCAATTCACTTTGAGTTTGACGGGCTGTCCGTCGCCCGGATCAAAATCGTAATTAGGCAATGAAAAGCTAACCCACATGCGTGCTCCATATTTGGAGAGTCGCAATTTTGCTTCAAGAAACTTTGGATCGGTATCGAGGTTGATTGTACTCAATGCTTCCAACACCTTGGTGAGTACGTCATGATGTTGAACAAGTTGATACTTTTTTGAAACAGCAGCAACTGGTATACGTACGCTATCCTTGGGATCAATTTCATCTCCGAGATCAACTTCATCTAAGGGGTTCCGTGATATGAGTTTTAAATATTCGTTTTCTCCCGGTCCTAAACGAAAGTTTTTTCTCATGAAACGAGGAATATGCCGACGAAGATCGCTAATTAATCCTTCGCCTTCTTTTACTGCTCGACCGTGCCATGTTTGATCGCTCAATCTAAGCGCCACGCGCTGCTCCTTTCATTTGGTCATACTTAGGATATCTTCAATCTGTTCATCGCTCTTTAATCAAGGGAGTTCATAAAGCAAGGGCGGCTCGCGAGCTTGCTAAGGGAAAGTTAGAGGGAGTCACCCACTGTTTGTGGAACTGAAATTGGATCAGGCATGTCCCCCTCATCCTCAACTTCCAATAAGTTTTCCCCATCAACTCGCCTTCTCAGTATCGTATAGATGAGGGTATTACCGGCGGAAGCAATCGAAAACAGGTAAGCGATAACCAAACCTACGATAAATAATAGAGACAGCGTCATAAAAATCGCAGCAATATCAAGCGTAATCGGCAAATTAGTGGGTTCAGGACCAATATCAAATACTTTGAATACCTTGAAACTGTCCATGTATAGTAGCGCAGCGAGTTTATCAATTGAGCCGCCAAGCCACCGATCGGTCTGCCACATAATATGCTGCATATCTGTAGGAATGAGAAAGTGGATTGGCAGCATCGCTAGGGCAAATCCAGCTAGGCAAAAGAGCACCCAAATCGGCATACAGATCATTTTCACGCCAAACAGAAGGGCTTCGTAGATAACGACCCGCCACGGTTGATTCCAAATCATCGAAAAGTGCTGGTACACCGTTTCAAAGGCATCGGAATCCGCAGCCGCAACCACCGATGGCGCAAAGAACAGGCTCACTCCCAGGGTAACGAGGAGATAAGCCATCAGCAATCCGATAAAGAAGGCGAGGGGGGTCAGGATCGATGCAAGCATGACGAAGATCCGACCAACCGCTGGGATCTCGCCGAGCAAACCGACGATAATCGGCGTTGCAACCAAAAGTACAAAAATAACAATCAGGCCCACAAAGCTTCCGAAAACCGCCTTCCAATTTTTCTTCGCAAAGCCCAGAGCTTCCTTCATTGAAAAAAAATGGTCGCCTCGCAGTTGCTGGATGGTGATCTTGGAGACCATTGTACTCGTTAAGAAGAAGAGCACGAAAAGGATAAATGTACCGAGCCACATCGCACCGATTGTAATGGCTTCAAACTCGTAATTGACGAAGGGACAAACTGGCAGTAGGGCATAGCGATCCCAGAAATGTTTAAACGCTGCACTGCCGCCTGCGACGAGCAAACTCGCATACACGAGTACTTCATAGATGAGATAAGCAAGCGCAAGCCCCAAAAAATGAACCGCGATCTTCTTGCCACTAAAGGCGTAACGTCCAGCTCGGAAAATGTCTCGAAAATCAAAGTGTAATTCTGCCATTTACTTCACCCAATTGAGAGAAATCAACAGATTTCGATATTGTATAGAATTTAGTTTGACAGGCCCAAAAATTTGAGCGGCTATATGATACATCAATTGCGATCTTCTGTCAACAATAACTTCTGTTAAAGACATTGACTCTGAGTATACTTTTGTGACACACTAATTTTAAACTTTGGACCAATCAATTTTTTATCCGCGAATCTTCACAAGTGAGAATTAAAGATTCATGTCTATTGGCGTTATTCGCCAATGAATTCAAAAGCGCAGTTTATGCCGTTGCACAGTATATTCGGACTTCAAGAAGCAGATTGAATCATCTCAGCAGGAATCTTTTGAGGCGTGGGACGATTACATTTTTATCGGAGAAACCGAGCGTGAGGTGCTGATCTATATTTCGATCGAATATCAATCAACACCAAGTCCGGGGGTTTCGGCTCTCCTTCTACATGCACCAGATTTGTGATAGGCAACGGCGAGAATGGGTTGAGAAAAACATCCCCGAACATCAGTGGCGTTTCCGCCCGATCTTACCGATTCTCTTTTACACAGGAAAGACACCATGGGAAATGCCTCTGGCGATCTCCGCTCTGATGAATCTCCCCCGTGAACTTGAGCTGTTTGTGCCGCATCATCAGACCCTATTCTTCAATCTCAAGGAGACACCCCTTCAGAACATTTCGGAGATTGATCAACTCAATACACTCTTGGATCTTTTCGTAACAGCAAACAGCTCTGAGGAAATCAGTATCGAGTGAGGAGGCAGCAACATGGGATAGACCACTGCTCAAGCACTCATCCAAGAAGGATGGGAATCGGAAGTCATCAAAGCCAAACAGGAAGATTTGATGACTTTGTTGCAGGTCAAGTTTGAGCAACTTCCTCAAGATCTCATTGAGCGGATTCAGGCAACTCGGACAACAAATCAACTTGACACAATGTTTCGGCAGTCTGTTACAGCAACAAGTCTTGACGAAATAGAAATCAAGTGAGAAATTGGTAAACATCAGCAGACAATTGCTCAAACATTGTTAACCTAGTCAAGACACAGCGTATCATAACAATCCTAAGGAGGTAAAGAAATCATGCGGAAATTTGTCTGGTGCGTCGCTGCGATTGTGGTCCTGATCGGATCTGTCAGTATCGCACACACAACAACAGCAGAATCTGTTCCACGATTTCTCAATGACATCGCCCCGATCCTTGATAAAAATGGGTGTTCAACAGCGCTCTGTCATGGTAAATTTGGTGGACAGGGTGGATTTGATCTCTCTTTGTTGACTTTGAATCCTGAGTCTGACCACCAGCCAATTGTCTACGACAGCCGCGGGAGGCGGGTGAACCTGATTGAACCCGAAAGAAGTTTGTTCCTGCTGAAACCGACCGAGCAGGTAAGCCACGAAGGCGGCATGCGTTTTACCCTCAATTCAGATGAATATCTCACCATCCTGCGCTGGCTTGAAGCCGGTGCGCCTTTCTCCCCTTCGGATCCGCGTTTGGAGCGTCTGGAAACGCGTCCAGGTGAATTTTTTTGCCAAAAGTTGGGGATATGCAGCAACTCCAGGTGTTAGCCTATTTCACCGATGGTTCTATTGAGGATGTCACTCATAAAGCGGTTTACGAATCCAGCGATGAACCGATCGCGGAAGTGACCGAAGGTGGACTCGTTACAAGCGTGCGTTGGGGTGGCACGGCGATCCTTGCCCGTTTTTTAGGTGTTGTCTCTGCTACATTCTTGACGATTCCACGCGATAGCCAGATCGACGTTTATCCAGAATTTCCAGCAAACAACTTTATTGATGAGTTTGTTACAGCCAAGCTGAAAAAACTGAATATTCTCCCATCGGAGTTGTCAACCGATGAAGAGTTCATTCGGCGGGTTTATCTGGATACAATCGGTCAGTTGCCGTCCCCGAACGAAGTTAAAGCATTTGTCGAAAATAGTGATGTAAACAAAAGAACAGTGTTGATCGATGAACTCTTAGCGCGCCCCGAATTTGTTAATCTCCGCACATTACGGATCGCCGACCTGCTGCGTTGTCATCCTCGCCAATTGGGTAACGGCGCATTCGGTGAACGGGGGGCGACGCTTTTCCATGAGTGGATTCGGCACAGCGTCATGCAGAATCAGCTTTATGATCAATTTGTTCGAGAGATTATTACCGCGCGGGGCAGCACCTATCAGGTGGGCCCGGCAAACTACTACCGTATTGAGGGCAGTCCCGACGGTCGTGCTGAAACAACCGCACAAGCCTTCTTGGGTATTCGTATGACCTGTGCGCGATGCCATAAGCACCCCTTCAATCGCTGGACAACCGACGATTACTGGAACTTTGCGGCTTTCACCGGCAAAGTCGGTATTCGCGGCGGCGAACTTTACGACGAGCGGGTGATCTACTACAATCCAACGGGTCTGGTGATTAATCAGTCGGTGCTTGGAAATCGGGGAGAGGTAGCGGCGCCAACGTTCCTCGGCGGCGATGTGGTGAATCGAAATTATCAAGGAGACTATCTGGAATTACTCGCAAACTGGATGACTTCTCCGACGAACCCTTACTTCGCTAAGGCGACCGCGAATCGCCTCTGGAGCTACTACTTCGGCCGAGGAATTATTCACCCCGTTGACGATATGCGTGAAACAACCCCTGCGACAGTCGAAGGACTGCTCGAAGCGCTGGCTGATGAATTTGTGCGAAGTGGATTCGATACCAAACACATTATCAGGTTCATCCTGAATTCGCGGACATATCAACTGTCATCTGTCTCGAATGAAACAAATGAACTCGATGATCGCTTTTTCTCCCATTTCTATCCCCGACCGATCCTCGCTCAGGTCCTTCTTGATGCCCTGAATGATGTAACGGGGACACAGGAGAAGTTTGGACGCTATCCGGGTCACATGCGGGCCGTCCAGTTGCCCTTACCGGTGAGTTCGCGGTTTCTTTCGCTTTTCGGCCGATCGAATCGGGAGTTCCTCGCGGAGCTTGAACCGAAGCTTGAGCCGACCCTCACGCAGGCGCTGCACATGATTAATTCCCATTATATCAACAATAAGATCCGTGCCGGCAACGGGACGATCGCGCGTTTGGTGGAGTCAGATCTGACTGATGCACAGATCATTCAAGTCCTCTACCTGCGGACGCTGAGTCGCACCCCTTCACCGACAGAGCTCGCTGAAGCAAAAAAATACATCGCTGAGAGCCTGTCACGTCGGGAAGGTTTTGAAGATCTACTCTGGGCGCTGATTTCGTCCAGAAGTTTTCTGTTTATTAGCTAAGGTGTTAGGCCTCAGATGTTAATCATTTTCTAATACCTGATAACCTGAGTCCTAATGCCACTTACATGAGAGGTGATGATGCCATGAAACGGAGAGATTTTACACACTGCACAGATTGTGAAGGATTTTACCGCCGCGACTTTCTCAAAGTCGGTGTCCTCGGATTGTTCTTGGGGTAGCGGATCTCTTTCGATTACAAGCAATCGCTGGGGGCGCAGATCAGAAAGACAGCACAGCACAGTCGGTTATTCTGATTTGGATGGGCGGCGGCCCAAGCCACCTGGACCTGTGGGACCTGAAGCCTGATGCTCCCGAAGAAATCCGTGGGCTGTTCAACCCGATTAAGACAAATGTCCCCGGCATCAAGATCTGTGAGCACATGCCGAAACTCGCCAAACAGGTGGATAAGATCTGCCTCATCCGATCCATGACCTCACCGGAGGCAGCGCATGAACGCGGCACCCATTATATGATGACAGGCTTTCAGCCGTTGCCCGGCTTTGCTGTACCGAGCTATGGTTCCGTCGTTGCAAAGCTGAAAGGCTCATTAAGTGCTTTGCCGCCCTACATTGCGGTTCCCTCTCCGGTTGCGTATGGTGGTGCAGGATTTCTTGGCGCTGCGCTAGATCCATTCTCACCCGGAGGAAACCCGGCGGAGCAGAACTTCAAAGTGCGCGATCTTCAGCCGCCGCGTGGAATTTCAATGGAGCGGGTGGATCGGCGTCGCTCACTGCGCCAGGCAGTTGATGCGGCATTCAAAAAGTACGAAACCGCTGGCGATCGCGCGCAAGCGACCGATGAGTTCTACACGGCTGCTTATGACCTGATCAGCTCATCCGAAGCCCGTGCTGCATTTAATCTCAAGGGTGAACTTGGGAAGATCAGAAATGCCTATCGGCACGATGGGTTTGGGCAAAGCTGCCTGCTGGCTAGAAGGCTTGTGGAAGCTGGCGTCCGCTTCGTCACAGTCAATATCGGTGGCTGGGACAACCACAATAATATCTTTTCAGCACTGCGTGGCAGGCTTGGCAGTTTTGATCAGACGGTCGCTGCGCTGATCCATGACCTCTCGGATCGGGGCATCCTTGAGCGCACACTGGTGATCGCTATGGGTGAATTTGGTCGCACGCCAACCATCAACCGTGATGCTGGCCGAGACCATCATTCGCGTGTATTCTCGCTGATGTTGGCGGGCGGTGGAATCAAAGGTGGGCAAGTGATCGGATCGTCAGATTCGCGCGGTATGGAGCCTGCCGAGCCCCCCGTTCATCCCGAAGATCTCTCCGCGACCATCTATCACTGTCTCGGGATCGATTACAACCAGAGCATCGAATCGCCTGAAGGGGTTCGGATTGTCCTCTCGCGTGGCGGAAAACCGATTCGTGGGGTGTTGAGTTGAGTGGCGAAAGTAAGACAAGATGCCATTTCGTCGCACGCCGTGGGAACTCTTCGATGAACCTCAAGCAAACAACGCTTTGCAACACGCGTATAAGGCGGTTCAGAATACCGAGCATGTTGTGGAAGACTTTTATCCAACCCCGCCTTCATCGCCCATGCCAATTTTGGGGAGTATTATAATGGAAGTAAACAGATCCCGCATCGCGCTTCACACCTTGTCTCTCCTTCTGTTTGTATCCCCGTCGCTCTTTGGGCTTTTGATTTTCACGCCTCCCCTTCACGCTGACAGCTCAACCTCGCCAATCTGGTCAATCCAATTCAGCCTAGATGGGAAGCATCTCGCGGTTGGACTTTATCAATGGGTACAACTGTGGGATATTCAAGCCCGCAAAGTCATTCGCGACTTCGAACCGCACGCTGACGCTGTGCGATGTCTGAAATTTTCGAGCGATGGCAAAGTCCTATTTGCCGGGGGCGGATTGCCCGCCCAGGAGGGTGAAATCAAAATCTGGGATGTCGAATCGGGCAATCTCATCAATACCCTCGAAATTCATGCCGACACGATTGAAGCGATAGCCTTGCATCCCGACGGTTCAGAACTTCTGACTGCGGGGATGGATGAACAGGTTTTGGTTGTCTCCTCGCCGGAAGGCGAAGTCGAACAAACGCTGACGCAACATGTGGGTCGTATATTAGCTGTCGATTATCGGTCGGATGGAAAGTATTTTGTGACAGGCAGCGCAGATAAAACGGTGAAGGTATGGAACCCACAGACATACAATGTCCTCGTCAATTTCGAGTCCTCGTCAATTTCGACCAGAATGATGATGCCGTGTTTTCTGTCGCCTTTGCGCCGCAGGAGAATATGATTGTCTCCGGTTCAGCGGATAATGCTGTCCGTTCTTGGCGGATCGCTGAATCACGAGGGGAGTTAGGACGGATCGAAACACGCGGTGCGCTTGTCCGTGTCTACAACGGACATGAGCAACCTGTTTACGCTGTTGACTGCGGTCGGCAAGGAAATCAGGTGACTATCGTCTCCGGCAGCGCAGACCGGTCAGTTATTGTCTGGGATCTCCGATCCGGTAACCGGTTGGTGACTTTTGAGCAACCCACTGATGAGGTGTACGCCGTTGATCTGAGTCCGGATAGTCGATTCGTCGCCGCGGGTGGACGAGATGGACGGGCACGGATCTGGGATTTAGCCAGCCGAGAGATGATAGCCGAACTGTTAGAAGAGTAGCATCAATGATGCTTGGGGAGAGATTCTATCCGATTTATTAGTTTCCTTCAGTTTTCCATTGATTCCTTTTTGCCCGTCTCAGATCCGTTGTAATCCCAGGAGACATCCAGACGTGGGTTTTTAGGGTGTCTGAACTGAATCACCCATCCCCAGAACTGAGCGTTCTCAAGAAAACGCGGATAGTAGTGGACATAGTAAGCGGTCTGATCCGTTTGCGGATAGACCAAACGGAACACTTTCTGCTCTTTAACGAGTTCATATTCTTTGAGAATTTCACGATTCTTCAGAATATCTTCAACCTGCTCTTGCATCCGCTGTGGTTTTTCATCGGGATGAAAATATCCCTGTGTGATTAACTGTGACTGAAAATCCGCGATAACGTGTCGAAAATCTTTCAGCGCATGGGGAATTTCAAGTAACTTTGCGGCTGCATACGCTTTGGTATGCGGCGTCTCTTGACAAACTTTATCAAGTTGAGTTAACAGGTCATCTGCCTGGGCTTTGGTATCCAGGTCATTACTAGTTTTGGAATCTTGCATGATGTATCCTCCAGTTTCAAGAACAATGTCCAAATAGGTTTGATCAATGTCATCTCTACTTTCACAACGTAAGTGAGCAAGATCCCGTTTCTGGATTTCATCTCAAAGCCTATATGCCTATATGCCTATCATGAATTTGTGAATTGATGCTTGGAATTGCGGACCAAGATGCGGCACGGAAAGGATATTCTTCCTTTCCATCCATTCCTCCGTTCCTTACGAGCTTTATAACAAACTGCAAACCTAAATCACCTCCAGCACTTTGTCACGGAATCGTTCATAAGCGAGCGCCGCACCGGCGATGTTTCCACCGGCAGGACCAAGCTGGAGTTGCGCAATGACGCCAGACCCAAACAGATTTTCGACGGGGTATAGTTGCAGATTGTCATCAAGCAGGGGCAAACTGTGCAAAGTCGGTAGCTTGTGTCGTTCGACCAGGTCGGATAGAAATGTGCAGCGACGAAAATTAAATCGATAGCCGGTGGCAAGGATGACGAGCTCCACCATTTCAACTGTTCCCTGAGTCGTATCGACTTGCAGCCAATCCGCTGAATTGGGTTGATCGATGCAGTGGACACTCGCACCAGCATAGAGCGCAAAGTCGCCTGGCTTTTCCACAGCGTACTTCGTCAGTGTCTCGACAATCTCTGGCGTTACGCTCCCTTCGCCCCTTGCTTGCTGGATGGCTTTGTACCGTTTTTCCCAATCCGGTTCATTCCTGAAATTGTGTAGATATTTGGGGCCAAGCCATAGGGGGTCAAAATCGAACTGCTGTCTTTTCAATGGCTTCCGCGTCACCAAGGCCACCTGTGATCCTTCCTCAACGAGGTTTTTTGCAAGTGTTCCAGCTGTCAACCCGCCCCCGATAATGACAATCCTCTGTTTTCTTTGTAAGGAGGAAGTTCCCGAACGCCGTTGTGATAGTGTGTGCAGATCAAAATCGTGTGAGTGGAGAATACGGATGGGAAAGCGGCGCAGCCAGGGCATGAATTCCGGGGGGATATACGGACAGTCATCAGCGCCAATTGCGAGAATGACGCACCGTGCCCGAAAACCTTCATCGCACGACGAAGTGATACGGAACGGAAATTTCCCACTGCCTTTGTCCCAGCGCAGTTTGGCGACATCAAAATGGCAGCATAATAGATCAATTCCCTGCCGCTCAATTTCGCCGTGACAAAACTCCCGAAAGAGCGCTATAGACGGCTGCGAGTAGGACGCCGAGAGTTCATTGATACGGTTACGACTCCTTGCATACTCGACAATTCCTAGCGGATCGGTGCTGATATGATGCACGACAGGGGACCGCAGAAATGCCATTCCCTGGCCTTCTGTCTTTCGCTGCCACGCCGTTAAAGGGTGTGGATCGCGATCCAGAATGACGAGATGCTTCTTCGCATTCGGCGCATCACGAATTAGTCGCATAGCGATGGATACACCGTGTATGCCGCTGCCGATGATTACAATTGGGATATTTTGATGGCTGAGGTTTAACATTCTTTCGTAGCGTGGGATTCCATCTCGCTGTATTTTAGCGAAGGAATGAGAGAAACAAAGGCGCAAAAAGCCCGGCAGGACGTTTCCTGCCGGGCTTATTAGCATGAGAATTTGCTCTGCTTTCTAGTGGTCTGTCAACCGTTAAATTGATGGATGGGAGGGCGAGGCTCCCCTCAATGAATCGGGGCAGAGCCTACTCCAATCCTTCGGAATTCGCTTTGCGGACTCTCGAAACGGAGCTGTGCTCGTCCGAGAATCGGACCAAGCCAGATCGGTTGGGTTCGGTCCGATTCTCGTCGGATACATTCAGTCTGATTTGGATAGCCCGAATTTGATCCGCAAGATTTTGTCGTCGCGGGGACGGAGTACCGCTCGACTGTCGGTGTTACTGGTACAGACATACAAGTGCCCATCCGGTCCCACGGTCACATCTCGAAGCCGACCGTAAATCCCGGCAGAGGGCGTCAGGGCAAACCAGCGCTCAATCCGGCGAACCTCATAATTCTTCCCGAACTGTATCCGCATTAGGGACTAGCTACCCAGCGTTGCTACATACAGATCGCCCCGATAGAAAGTCATCCCAGCCGGCGGCACGGACTGATTTTTCCACATCGCGATCGGATTCTGGTATTTGGAAATGTGAGGCGCGCCCACCACTTCCGGCCATCCGTAGTTCTTGCCTGCGATGACACGGTTGATTTCATCCCGGTGCTTCGCCTTCCCTTTCGCCTCAGCGCCGGAGGGCCCGTGCTCGGAATTGAACAAGGCCCCAGTTGCCGGGTCCCAGGCCAGCCCCTGTACCACCCGATGGCCGTACGAGTAAACCGGGGAATTCGGAAAGGGGTTGTCCGCCGGAATGTTCCCTTCTGGGGTGAGCCGAAGGATTTTGCCGACCAACGAGTTGAGATCTTGCGAGATGGGGGGGCTATTGGTATCTCCAGTCCCATAGAGCATGTCATCTGGCCCGAAAGCGATGCGTCCACTAATGTGGGCTTGATTGCTTGGAATCCGGTCAAAGATCACGCGGTTAAATGTCCTGCTTTTTCCCAGGTGTTTCAGGCGGATGATCCGGGTGTACAATTGATCTTTCTCACGGTAGACGTGCATGACGTAAACGGCTCTGGCTCAAATGCCGGATGGAGCGCCATCCCCATTAAGCCACCATTACCCTCATGTATCACGTCTATTTTGGCATACAAGGTCGGCTCAGATGTCCCTTGAGTAATACGCCGGATACTGCCCGGTTGTTCAGCAACCAGGGCATCCCTGTTTGGTAAGAACACCAGGGACCAGGGGATGCTCAAGGTCTCCACCTCGATTCCCTCCACCTTCGGCAGGTAGACATCTTCCACTGTTTGGAGCACCTCTCCACGGATGGGTAGTTGACCTGTCGCGGTAGTGCAATTGAGTAGTATCAAACAACAGGTGACCCAGCAACGCTTATCAAGTGGAAATCTCCTCTCAGTGTAGAACGTGCACATTCGGATTCTCCTTGCTTCCGAGCAATAGTATAACCCAAGTTGCGACCTATTCATCGAATATGTGAGTGAACTCAGAGCTGATTGATACTGCTAGCCAATACAAACAAGACCACTTTCAATTCAAATCCGTGTCGCGTTACTGCATGGATTGAACGTGGAAGCAGTTTGTTAATCAAACTGCCAGCCGTCTCAACAGACTTACGATGGTAATTAGCCAAGTAGGTCTCCCATGGTGGATACAGCCGCTTGGAATTCTTCTTGCGTACTGGCTTTAATTCGACTCCGACTGATGTAACAATATCTTCTATCTCATAATTATTGTATGCTTTGTCACCATAGCCCGGTGGCAAGTCGAAGTCAAACCACTGTAACCCTTCAACGTCCCCTGTACTGGCTGGGGTCACAAAAAATTCAACAGGGTGTCGACTCGCAGTCACTAGCAGATGAACTTTCAAGCCATAGAAATACCGACGTTTGGACGCTTGATAGCCTCGATATGCCTTATCGGTGTAGATTTTTGACCGACGAATGCGGAACAAACAGCAATTGGTATGGTATCCAGTGCATAGATTTTCTGTTGATTAAGTTGCACATAGCTTCGTCCCAAGATTTTGAACAATGTGGTGAACATCGGTTTAATCGACTTTTTGAAAGCATCTTGGGTATATAGCCATGAGTCTTTAGAAAGTCACAAGTGGTTTGCAAGTTTGCCCCGAAGAACAACGCAGCGACGATGCCGGTGGTCATCACTTCGGCATCAGACATCTGCGTTTGTGGGTGTGGTTTTGAGTTGAGTGCTTCTAAGCGCTTGTCACAGAGATAGAAAATGGTTGCAATTTGGATGTCCATGGGTTTCTCCTTTGGTTTCTCCTTTGAGGTATTATGGTTTGGATTACCTCTACTTTAACGGAAAACCCATGGATTTTCAATTACTAGCAACTTGGGTTAGTATAACTATAGTTAGTCGTCACGAATTTTTTGAATCGTTGTTTTGCAATGAGTAAGGTGGGTTCAACCAAAAGGCTGATTGGTATTCGTCGGAAGCGGAAGGAAGCCCGGTTAGCGAGAGTCGGCTCCAGGGATCTCAAATTCACTCAACTCGAAAGTCTCAGATAAGAGTAGATCGAATACTTCTCCGGTCGTTGTCGTTACCTCAGTCAGATAGGTGTACTGGTATTTGACAACACCAACGTTGGGAACGACCCAATATTTCGCCGGTTCGTACCTACTAAGCTCTAATCGGGTAGGCGGATTCCCAACAGGTTTTAAAGCTTCTCCCTGCGACAAACCGACAATTTCTTCCTCAACCAGATAAGCGTTGTCGTAACTCCCGGCCGGAACCGTTACCGAGACATTTGCATCAATAACGCGGCGGATAACGCGAGTTGTCGGTGGCGTTGTTTTCTCAAAGACTGTCCACTCCTTTCCAAGCTGCGATTCTTCTGAGAACCACAGAGGAAAATCCCAGATAAGGCGCGGCGGAAAGTGTTTTTGATGGATAACAGGGTTGTCTAAACCGGAAGCGAAGACATCAAACGCTGACTCGTTATAGGATTGCGGCGTTTTCAAAAAGTAGGTCGCAAAAATCGGCAGATCGAAATTTAGAAAATCGGAATCTATGCGATAATAGAGTCGATTTGCAGAGAGGTGATCGACAACGTCTCGGCCGATAATGGGATCCGGCTGTCCGGGAATTCTTATCTCGATTTCACTGACGGTCATCTGCCGATGTGTGATTCCGCCAATGTCTCGGGCGCCTTCAATACTGAGTGTGAACGCCGCTCCAGTTTCTGCACTAACATAGGTCCATGCTGAACCGTTATTTGTGGGAAAATCGACAGCTCGCAGTCCTTCACTAGGGGGCGCAGCAATATCCACATCGCCGTGCGGATCGATCAAGCCCTCCTCCCCGCAACTGATCACGGCGAGGCAAACAACGGTAAGCATAAAAGTGACCATCGTATATTTGGTCATCTTATGGATTCCTTAACGTGAAACGTGATGCGCAAAACGTGAAAATAGGGCTTATACCCGATTTCGGCTTTCAATTTCTCATAATGATCAAATTAGTATACCACCATTCATAAACCGGGTCAAGCGGAAATGGATCGATAGGAAGTACGCCTACCTTATACGGACGGACTTTGGGGGATGACGAACCGGATTGTCACTACGATAATCGCCCCGATAGATCGGGATTAAGAAACTTGATGCGGAAGTTCTCGAAGCGAATCCAATGCGCTTCATCCGGCGGACCGTTGTAGCACTGGATGCTCACCTGGTCGTCGCCCGGTGGGGGAAGCTCGCCCGCCGCCGCCGTTTGGAATTCTGTTTCGTCTTCAGGGCAGTACTGTGCTTCCCACGAATCAGCGGTAACGAGCAGGCGCAGCCGGACGCGCTTCGTTGACATTGGCCGTCGGCCAGGGATGATGTAGAGGTCGCCGTTGATGAGTTCCTTAACTTCTTTGAAGATCGGTATTTCGTCCTGGTACCAGGTGATCCCCGCCTGCTCGTACTGTTGGGTAGGATGGGTATGGTTGGTGACCGTCACTTCGATGGCATAAGTGCCCTCGCTGCGATCTGGTGCCGGCCGCAACAGCGCATTCCTGACCGTATCCGCCACGCTAGGCTCGACGCGAATCTCCAGCCCGCCATCCCGGATACGCCAATTGTCCGGATTCTCCCGCCGCCACGACCAGCCTGCGTCGAGTTTGCCGTCGAAGTTGTCTTCAAAGGTGATTTTCTCGTTAGATGAATTCATGTCAATACCTCCATTTGAGTAAGGGCGTCAAGGCAGCCACCTCATTGGGATCAACTTAAGAACTGAAATACACCGATTTCGCGGATTGACGCGGATTTCTTATTCCGTTGGCTTCGACAGCCAAGATCCGAATCCGTGTCTAACAAGGATACGCAATCTATTGTTGGGGCCCAATCGGGAGCGGTACAACACCAATTTCCGTTAAATTGATCTCTATGGGGTAGGTTTCTGCGAATAGAACCTGCTGTTGAACAACAACCTCGTAGCTTTAGCGCCACCAGGCGCGACATGTTTATAGCATGATTTGGCATTAATCACATGTCGATAGCTCCATCGGAGCGACATGTGATTCTGTGCAATGGATGCCCACGGATTGGCGTGAAACCATGAGGTTACATTTCGCTCCTACGGGGCTAAACAATGTAACGAAAGACCGCTATCTATAGACATTTCGACCGCAGGGGTCTAAAAAATTAACCCCCTCATGAAAAAAATCTCAAAATTAAATGAAACTCCATATAGCATAAAGCCCTATTTTGGACTTTGGACAAAATCTAATAGTCAGGACGATGCTTGACACTGCTCCCGATGGATTGGCAAATCCATCAGTCTGATGTTGTGGCTTGGATTTGTCAATCCAAGCCGAGCGGGGTGTCGATCATCATATTGACCACTACAACTTTGGACAAAATTGCACGATTTCGTCATGGGGTGGCTGAAACCTCATGTGCAACAAGACAAGGAATTTGCTAGACGCTGGCGCACAGCCCCAAAGGGGCGAAATGTCTATAGCATCCGTGTTTTCCTCTAACCTTAGCTCCATCGGGGCGACATGTGGGCCAGCTCGCAAAACATGCCGCTCCTACGGAGCTAGGGCTAACGGTTGGCGTGGGTTCTATAAACATACCACCCCTACGGGGTTGGGCACGTTAGCTTGGTGCATATAGGCTGAAACCCTTGTAAGCAAATCATCTGGCTTGTGATCCGGTCCTCTCGCAAGTGCTTGTAGGTAATGGGCTATTTCGCGCCTTTGCCGGCCGATGCGGCATTGAGTCGCTTGACGAGTGGATGACGACGGTCTGGCAATGGGAGATTGGCTCTCGCACCCGTGAAATGGGACTCATAGACGGCGCTGACGCACTCCAGGGAGGTCAGTGCTTTTGAGCCACCGAGCGCCGGCTGACGGTTTTCGCGGATTGCGTTTACCATGTCCCGTACACTCCAAATCGAATGTCTACCCGGCCACGGCTGACCGTCAATGAGAAAGACCTCTTTGGGGAGCAGGACTCGTTCCCATTGCGGGGTGTGTGCAGCAAACGAAACATCAAAGGGGCAATACCACATTTCATCTATGCCAGTTTTGGGATTGGGCTTGAGCATCAGTTGCCCCTCACCCCCTAAAATGTGGGGTCCCATCATCCAGCCGTGTAGCTGTTCACGACAATAGAGCTCAACCAAGCCACTAGCCCCCCGCTTTCCACCGAGATGAATCATCATTGTGTCGCCTGCCACCATTCCGTTGTCGCGCCGATCTGTTTTGCAAAGCTCGCTACTGTGCATGATGTCTTCGACGCCGACATCATGTCCCCGGTAGGCGATCTGCGCGTGAATCCACTCAATGCCATCCATGAAGAAATCCATCTCGTCAAAGTAGTGGACACCCATTTCCATCAACTCAAATCCGGCTTCACGTCCCTTGCCGACCTCGCGGATGGAACGAAATCCACCAATTCGCCCCGATTGAATCCACTTTTTCGCGTGATGAAATAGTGGAGTAAATCGAAATTGATGGCTGACTGCAAGCCGCACCCTTGCTTCTTTACAAGCCGCGACCATCTGATCGGCGTTTTGCAGATCGGTGGAAAGTGGCTTTTCACACAGGACATTGACCCCAGCCTTTGCGGCGGCAATCGTGATAGGAGCATGCAGCGGTGCATGGGTGCAGACACTAACAAGGTCTAGTTTTTCCATCCCAAACATCTCTTTGTAATCGGTGTAGCGATTGGACACGGCATATTCGTCCCCTCGTGCATTGAGTGCCGCGGGATGAATGTCGCACAAGGCAACAAGCATCACATCTTTCAGATTTGTGTATGCGGTTGCATGACTCCGGCTGATTCCACCACAGCCAACAATTCCAGCACGTAACGCCATAGATATGCCTTCCTTTTCGTTTTCGATGAATTAAATGAGGGGTGTTTATAATTGAAATTGAGTCAGGATAAAGGTTATAACTTGTGCTAGGTTCTGTTGACATTTCAAGGGAGCCATATAAGAGTGGAGACAAAGCTGAGAAATCCAAAATAACGGACAGCTAGCTTCTCAAACCGAGAGAAGATACGACGATACCATTTTATCTTGTTGATGAAACATTCAACCCGATGTCTCTCTTTGTAGTAAGTGTTTGTCATACGTTCTTTGGTCAACACGATGACTTTTTGGCGGTATCACCGCAATCGCTCCATTCGCCTTGATAACGGCGATAAAAGCGTCCGAATCGTACCCCTTGTCTCCAATCACATATTCACTGTTATATCCGATTATCAACCCTTCCGCCTCAGTTATGTCATGTCTCTGACCGGGGGTCAGATGTATTCTTAGGGGATTGCCTAGTTCGTCAACTGTGATGTGATTTTTTGTACTGAAACCGCCCCGAGAGCGACCTAATGCTTGGTTTTCAGTCCCACCGTTTTTTTTAAGGCACCAGCCGCACACGGGTACGCTCGAATGATTGTACTGTCAACAATAAGCGACTCGATATCGGGGTCAGAGGCGAAGTGGGGGTGCATCTGTGTGAAGATACCTTTGTCGCACCATCGAGCAAACCGCTTGTAGCGGGTGTTCCATTTGCCATAGGTGTCTGGTAGAATCCGCCATTGAGCGCCGCTACGAGTCACCCACAGGACGGCTTCGACGAAGCGGCGTGTAGCAGCTTCGTCGCCAACATAGATGGTGGGACAGCTAAGAAGAAACCGGTATATCTTATTCCATTGTTCATCAGGTAAGGTTATTGGCGTCATTCTTCTATTATGCCACAACCTTATACTCAAATGTCAACAGAACCTAGCACAAGTCGTAATCTTATCTAATTTTCAACAAAGAAAGGATTATAACATGTGTTATCCTGACAAGCACTATTATATCATATTGTTGTTCTAACTCCTCGAAGAATTCGAGGCATCGGGTACATTAAAGCAAACTGAGCGTCGAGGCTCCCCTAAAGTGCACCCCGACAGTTCACTGATTGTCTTTTTCGCCGTTATGACCCTCAAAGCAGTCAATCGGTTCAAAGCACAATGCAGGTGGCTTTTGGCAAACCCCGATTGGCTGCCACCCCTGAAACTCGAAAGCGTGCCATCGCGGGTGACTCTATCCCGCTGCTACAAACAGTTGGCACCGAAGCTCGAAGCGTTTGTTACATATCTTGGTGATATAGGGGTGACCCTTGATATAGAGACAACCCCAGAAAGGGTGTATGAAGACAAAAGCCTTTATAAGGCAAAAGGGAGTGTGGCACCAAAAACACCGAAAAGCAAACTACATCCCTAAAGGACTTCGCGCTCTAGACACGGATGCAAGTTGGTCAACGAGCAAATATCGGGGGTGGGTTTACGGATATGGACTTCATCTGACAACCCCCGCGAGCGGGTTTCCGAGACTCGCTAGGGTCTATACCGCCTTTGTGAGCGAGAAAGCCGCGCTTGACCAGAAAATTGATTCACTGGTTGGCAGATGGAAAGATTCTAAGATGCTCGCCCACTACGCCAAAGCAGAACTCGCGGAACGGGGCACGATTGCCCGGTTCAAATACGGCAAAGGAAGGTGAACATGGGAGCGATATATCGGATCTACAACACAGAAAATGGGAAATCTTACATTGGTCGAAGCAACCGCCCCTATCAGCGAATCGTCCGCCACTTGATGCCGGAGAGCTCAGTGGGAAGTCCTGCAATACAGGCAGACCTGCTCAACCATCCACCCGAATCGTGGCAGTGGGAGATTCTCGCCGATGACAGAGACTATCCGGGCGTTTCGATTGATGAACTTGAGAGTCAATTTATCCTCGGCTATAATTCCCAAGCAAACGGCTATAACATCATGCCCGGTGGCGAAGGCTTCGCTTCTAGCGCGACAAAGGACGAACCGCGACTTCGTTGGAAGCATACAACCTTTGATCGCTCGCAAATACGGGGCAGGATTACCCGTGCGATTGACGACTACCAGCAACGCGAACGGGCGGAACGCCAGAGGCAACAGGAGATTATTTCGGAATACGGAAGCCTTGAAGCCTATCAAGAACACGAGCAAAGGCAGTGGGAGATTCGGCAGCGAGAGGAATCGAGAGAAAACGCGCGCCGTGAGAACAGAGGCTGCCTGTGGGCCATTGGCATCTTCGCGGTTTGGTTTTTGATTAACCTTATCGCACGCGGGTGCTAAATAGCGATGTCGATTTTCGCCAATCGAAAGATCTGGCAAAAGCCCCCATCTCGGGAAGATAAAAGACCAGGGCACCTTAGCTTATGTCCGATAAATGGCATTAACGAGCATTGCAAGTTGAAGTAACTTCACCGTGAGTATCAAAAAGGGGCGCACATTTTCAATTCGACTCACCGGAAGTTGCTTCTGATTGACATCGGTTGCCGCCCCCTCAATGAGCAGACTAAAGACCAGCTCAATAACTGTCTGACGCTGCTTCTGATAGCTTGCGAACGGCTCCGAGGTATTGATAGCGTCAAGGTAGTCAATCGCCTCATTGCTTTTGACACCGTTAACGGGTGTCAAAAGCAACACCCCCTTGTCCGCGAACTTCTTGACTCGGTTGAGGGCGGTATACCCCGCATCAGCGGCGACATACCTGATATTTCGCTCTCCCCTTCCATTTTCAGGTGAATAAATCAGCACGAAATTATATCATCTGCCTCTCGAAAAAGTCAATGACTAAATCGGTGAGATTCGGGTAGAATGCTCGCGGGGGCGCGTGTCGCCTTATGTCCTATAATTCCATCTGGCATTTACCTTTCAGAAATGTTTCATTGATGATTGCCTCATTTCGCTAAAGGCACCGATGGCGTGAAAATATGCTATTTTGTTATAATTATTTATGAACACCCCTCAATTAAATGAGCACGTCGTTGATTCATTAGTCGGTGAAATCTGACATCTCCCACACCAGAATCGTTCCAGCCCATGACCCGGAGGCGAGTTTTGTGCCATCAGGCGAAAATGCCACCGACATCAACCCGCGCCCATCTCCTCGAAATGTGTCGATATGTTTTCCCGTCTCGACCTCCCACAGTTCGACAGTGTTATTCGAACCCGAAACAAGCCTTGTGCCATCGGGTGAAAACGCCACCGACCAGACCCAATTCGTATGCCCCTCAAGTGTGGTGATATTTCTTTTCGTGTCAACGTCCCACAGTTTGACAGTTTTGTCCTCCGATCCCGAAGCGAGCTTCGGGCCATCGGGAGAGAATACCACAGCGTGCATCCAATCTGAATGCCCGGTGAGGAGCGCGACTTCACGAGTTGTCTTCACATCATAAAGCCAGACACCAATGTTACTTGCCACCACGATATATGCGCCATCAGGCGAAAACGCGATCACTCTGTCGCCCTGACTAATCGTCCCTTTTTCCAAGCGCGTTTTGGCTCCTTCGGGTAAATGCCACCTCCGATAATCTTGATAAGTCAGACCAGTCCGTGCATCGTCTCGCTCTTTCTGGGCAGCAACTTGCAACGCCATCTGACCGTCGCCGCGTCGATTGGGGGGAAGGGGGGCGCGGTCCAAAATGGGTGCGTTGATAATCTCAACCTTCGTCGCCGACTCTTCCGCATCAAGGTTATACGGTAGCTGAAATCGGAGCCCGTTTGTGAAACTTGAGCCGACAATCAGGGCAATCGTCACAGCGGTGGCGACGCCCTACGGAATCAGCGGTTGACCACGCGGGACAACCGGGGTGGGTTCAAAATTGCCAATTCGCTCCAGCAGTTTTCGGGTGAACGTTGGCGGCAGTTGGAAGCCTCCAAAAGTTTCCTGCATCATCTTCGTTATCTCCTCTCGTAAACGGAGGCGTGCGCGATAGAGCCGGTCTTTGATTGCACCTTGCGACGTGCCGATGAAACGTCCAATCTCCTCACAACTCAAGCCACCGAGATAGTGAAGCGTCAAGACGGTGCGTTGGCTTTCGGGCAAACTATCTAGCGCATCACGAATCTCTTGCCGTTGCTGTTCGTCGCGGTAATCCCGTTGGGCAATCGTCTCCATCTCATCGGTTTCCACGTTAGCCAGGGGGCACGTTGGCAGACGTTTTTTGCGGTGCCACATCAGGCAACATCTCGATGCGATGACATAGAGCCAACCGGCGAAATGCACCGGGTTTCGGAGCGTCGCCAGTTTCTGATAGGCTTGGAGAAAGGCGTCCTGTGTCAATTCTTCGGCGGTGTGAAAATCACCGGTTTTGCGGTAGACAAGCGCGTGGACCGCACCTTATGTATTTATCCACCAGAAACCCAAACGCGGTCTCATCGCCCGCAAGCGTCCGTTTGATTAGTTCACCGTCACTGTGATTCATCGCAGCACTCCCGTGATTAAATCGTTCCTTTTCGTCAAACAGCGGTGATACGCCTTCACTATTTATGATGCACTCAGGAAGTGGATGGTCAGACTCTTTTTTAATTTCCTTCGGTTCCTAGCTCCTAGCCCCGCTCCCGTCAAGCCGGAGCGAGAAATCGTCCGCTTTCACAATCTAAAGTGCGGTGCGATTCTGCGTAGCAAAACATAATGTCGGTTAGATTCCGACTTGGAGAACTTACCTCCACAAACCTCACCTTAACTGCGTTGCTGGAAACAGCAACGTCCAAAGCAAAGGGAAAAGGTGCATGGCTCGTAGGGAATGTAGACCCTATAGGTTGCCACATCAGGTTAGAATGATACGGCAAGGCGAAAGCCGAACTCATGGAAGTCTCGTGAAGTTTGAACAGGTGAATCTACAATCCTTAGCCTGTAGCCAAAAGGCATGAGCAAAGGATAACATCTCGCACTTATGTTATCTTGTAAGTCAGACTGCTCCGGGATAAAGTGAGTGCCTAAGTCATTGAGAATATATGTTTTGTGAGAGCAGAATAGTCCCCATATCACCCCGATTTATCGGGGTGATATGGGAGAGGCGGACAGATAAGCCTGTCCAAGTCAAAACACAGAAATTGGGTTAAAATGGATTAAGGGAAAATGAGCGCAATATCGTGTGCCTACTCTTAAACACGGCGACTCGTCCCCAATGTTCCACAATACTTAAAAGTAAGTAGGGCTGAGATTGTCTTTCAGGATAATTACCACAATCCAGACAGCCTAACGATTCTTTATCCGTTTACAAAGACAATCGGTAATTGACGGTGAAAGCCGTGTGCGGTGAAAGTCGCATGCACGGTTTGGAAGCAGGGAAAAATCCGTGAGGATTCTACCTATGCTTACTAACTCCTAATGTAATTAGAAAATTGTCACTACGGTTGTGTTAACTCCGGTGCTTCAACGGTTATATTTGTTACAACGTTGCGCGGTGCTTTTGCGCTGCGACTTGGAAAATCCTTAATTGTTTCATTGATGAGGGTTTTGATCGCTTCTCTGGTTTTTTCAAAGGGAATGCACTCTAAAACGATGATGGAGCGATCTTCATTGAGCGACTTTTCGTAGTGTAAACCGTATTGAATCCCCATCTGCTTGAGTTCAGGCTCTACGCACATAGAAATGAGTCTTTGTTCTTGCAGCGTGATGAAGGCGCTATCAACGAAAAAATGAGTGTGAATCCATGCTTCTCTTTCATCGATAATCTTCATTGATTGCTTCCTTTCTCATCGTTGACAAGTTTGCAGAGACGGTGACGGACAACTTTGATTATATCATACCACCGACCGAAAGAGAAACAAAATCATTACTTCCCTGCTTGACAGTCTGCAGATGAAGTGATAGACTATTTTGAAATCTGTTGAGTAAAGACCACATTCCTGAGATGAGTCAGATCGATGAATACCCCCGTTGCCCTTTACACCTACATCCCCTTCTGTGCGACAAAGTGCTACTACCGTGATTTTTTAAGCTAATCAAACCTTGCGAAGGTTCCAAACCTTCGCAAGGTTGAGTGTTTACGTTCACGTTTTACGAACCATGCCAAGAAAAAACAAAATTCTCAACATCGGCGACAGGGCGCCCTCATTTACCCTGAACTCTGTCCAGCGTAAAACCGTCAGCCTTGAATCGTATCGCGATCAACAGCATGTAATCCTGGTCTTTTTTCGGGGTACATGGTGACCCAACACTCGTCGCCAGTTGGGGGACTTACAAGAACACCTGAACGAATACGCAGATTTGGAGGCTGTGGTTCTTAGCGTCGTCGGCCAATGGGCCCGCGAAGTACGTCGATATGCCGAAGAACACAATATTACCTTTCCACCGCTCATTGATAAGGATCGGCAGGTGATTAAAAGTTATGGGGTGTACCATTGGTTGGGGCTCGATGCCTACAACATTGCGCGCCCGGCGACGTTCGTGATCGATAAGACGGGAATTATCCAGTTCATATACGTTGGCTCAAACCAGTTTGACCTCGCCAGACATGAGGACATCATCGCATGCTTGAAACGGCTTCAAGTATGACATATAGAGAGGAAGAAAAGCTCAGGACGGGGGCCTTATACTTTCCCCTTTTCTTGACGCCGTGGGGCCGAATCGCCCAGATCTGTTAATCTTAATAGGTCGCTGATTAATTGGTGAATCACAATTTAATTGCACAAAAACGCTTGGCTTTGATTATTCGATGTGTTATAATAAAATCGTTCAAGCGCCGTATATTTAGAACTATTGCGCTTGATTGGTATTGATTCATCACTAATCCCAAAATCAGACGATTCCTTAAGGAGGCAAATTCCAATGGCACACACATTACCCAACCTTCCGTATGCTCATGATGCCTTAGAACCCCATATTGATGCACAAACGATGGAAATCCATCACGGTAAGCACCATCAGGCTTACATCAACAACCTCAACACCGCGCTTGAAGGTCTTGATGACCTCGCAGCCTTGTCGGTCGAAGACCTGCTGCGTAACATCGACAAGGTACCGGAAGCCAAGCGGCAAGCCGTTATCAATAATGGCGGCGGACATGCCAACCATTCACTCTTTTGGACGATCATGAGCCCCAACGGTGGCGGCAACCCCACAGGAGAACTTGCTGATGCGATCGTGTCCGCATTTGGATCGGGTGAGGCTGCCAAAGAACAGTTTGTGACAGCTGCGACGACCCGTTTCGGATCCGGCTGGGCATGGTGCGTTGTTGATGAAAATGGCGATTTGCAGATTTACTCGACTGCTAACCAAGATAGCCCCGTCATGCAGGGCCATACACCGATACTCGGTCTTGATGTTTGGGAACATGCCTATTATCTAAAGTATCAAAACCTGCGTCCCGCTTATATTGAAGCCTTTTTCAACGTTGTCAACTGGGCAGAAGTGGAAAGGCGTTACAAAGCAGCAAGCGGCTAAAGTAGGCGTCAGTTAAAGCGAAATTTCGCAAAAACTTGACATCGCACTCAGCCTTGTGTATACTTAAATGCCCGAATTGGACAGAAAAATTGAATACATAAAAGCGATGAAGGGGAGGAGTAAGTCGTCCGGTCTTGACAGAGAGGGAGATTCACCGGCTGAGAGATTTCCTGAAGTAACCCCGACTGAAGGTCATCCTGGAGCTGCTAGCCTGAAAATGCCAAGTAGGGTTAGCCGGTTTGATGCACGTTAACGCATACCAATGAGCGCCCTTTTGAGCACAGAACTTCACCGACAAAAGGGAATCGGAGTGGTACCACGGTAAGGACTTCAAAAGAAGCCCTTCTCGTCTCCAAGTTGGAACGGGAAGGGCTTTTTTAATTGGCGCTGTCAGTTATACGCTATATTCCGCACCTGTTTTTGGGGTTTCCGGTATTTATTGAAATACTGTAAACCCGTATGGATACTGAGTCCTTCAATTTTTGACAATCCGATTAGATCGTGGATTTTATTTGAGTTGCGCCCAAAAACGGTGTTTTTGGCCTCCAAAAAGGTCACAAACCCAGTATTCATGGGGTGCGGAATATGGGTTACACCAGTTCTCCATTCAAAAAACGCAGGATACAAGACAAGAGACAAGATGCAATACACAGCAGTTTACCTGCATCATTGCATCTTGAATCCTGATGGGATGAATGCATAGATTGAAAACAGAGTTGATTATAAGGAAAAAACTATGGAAATATCAGGCGCAAAAATACTGATTGAAAGTCTCAAACGCGAAGGTGTGGAGTACGTTTTCGGCGTCAATGGCGGTGCAGCGATGCCAATCTTTGATGCCCTCTACGAGCACCTCGATGTTAAACTAATCATGATGCGGCACGAACAAGGCGCATCGCATGCCGCTGACGGCTATGCGCGCGCAACGGGCAAAGTCGGCGTCGCGCTTGCCACTTCAGGCCCCGGCGCAACAAATCTGGTAACTGGTATCGCAACCGCCTTTATGGATTCCATTCCGATGGTGGCAATCACGGGGCAGGTCTTCACCCACTTAATGGGCAACGATGCCTTCCAGGAATGCGACGTCATCGGCGTCACAAGACCAATCTGCAAGCACAGCTACCTGATCAAAAGCAGTGATGAGGTAGCCGATATCGTCGCGGAAGCCTTCCACATCGCTAGCACAGGACGCCCGGGCCCTGTTGTTGTCGATTTTGCCAAAGATGCACAAATCCACGAATCACTCTTCCGTTACCCAGAGGGGGTCAATATCCGCAGTTACAAGCCCAAAGTCGATGGACATCCCCGCCAGATCGCCAAAGCCGTTGAACTGATTCATAATTCAGAACGCCCGATGCTCTATGCAGGGGGCGGCGTCGTACTTTCCAATGCCTCGGAGGAATTACGCGAGTTAGCGATTAAAACCGGTATTCCAATCACGGTGACGCTTATGGGGCTTGGTGCATTCCCCGAAACCCATCCGCTGGCGATGGAGATGCCGGGTATGCACGGCTCTTGCTGCGCGAACTATGCGTTTACAGATTCTGATCTCGTGATTGCGGTCGGTGCCCGGTTCGATGACCGCGTCACGGGGGACTTAACGAAATTCGCACCGCAAGCCAAGAAGATCCATATCGACATTGATGCCTCATGTATTGGCAAAAACGTCCCGGTTGACGTGCCGATTGTCGGCGATGCCAAGCGCGTATTGGCGGAAATGAACAAACTCCTGCATCGCGTGGACATCGAACCCTGGATGCGCCAAATTGATGAGTGGAAAGAGAAATATCCCTTCGAGTACCACCCAAACGGCGATAAGATTATGCCGCAATACGTGATTGAGCAGATCTATGACCTTTATTCTGATGCGGTGGTCGTCGGAGATGTCGGACAGCATCAGATGTGGGCAGGGCAATACTTCAAATTCACCGAACCCCGTCAGTGGTTAAACTCCGGTGGACTCGGCACGATGGGGTTTAGCTTGCCTGCTGCGATTGGGGCGCAACTCGGCTGTCCGGACAAAACGGTCGTCAATATCAATGGGGACGGTTCATACATTATGACGATGCAGGAACTTGTCCCCGCGATCACCCTGAAGCTCCCGCTCAAGATCTTTATCATCAACAACATGTATCTCGGCATGGTGCGGCAGTGGCAGGAGCTCTTCCACCAAAAACGTTATTCAGCCGTTGATTACCATGATAATCCCGATTTCGCGCTGCTTGCCCAAGCATTCGGCGCGACAGGCATTCGTGTTGAACGAATTGAAGATGTCCGCCCAGCATTGGAGAAAGCAAAGGGCATCAATGATGGTCCCGTCGTCATCGACTTTATTGTCGATGAAGATGAGAATGTCTTCCCAATGGTCCCAGCGGGCGCAGGACTCGGTGACGTCATACGAGGTCTGGCTTAAAAAGTGCACGGAGTGAACTACAGATGGTATAAAGTGCCTAAAGTTCGCAACTCATCTTTGTTTACAAAGGCAAAGTTTCCTCGCAGGTGGTTATAATGGCTGAAGAAAGACATATCTTTTCTGTGCTCGTTGAAAATCGCTTCGGTGTCCTTGCACGAATTTCAGGACTATTTAGCGGACGCGGTTTTAATATCGATAGCCTGAATGTCGCTGAGACTGACGATCCGGAAGTTTCGCACATGACAATCGTCACGCATGGTGACGCGCAGATCATCGAGCAGATCTACAAGCACCTGAATAAGCTAATTGACGTGATCAAGGTGACGGACCTCACCACCGAAAACCATGTCGAGCGGGAGCTGGTGCTGATCAAGGTCAAAGCCGAACCGGAGCGGCGTGGAGAGATTCTCCATATTGTGGAAATCTTCCGCGCCCGCACGGTTGATGTCAGTCTCAATACCTTAACAATCGAGGTGACGGGTGACAAAGGGAAGCTCAAGGCTGCGATTGATCTACTGCGCCCGTACGGTATTCAAGAATTAGCCCGTACCGGTAAAATTGCGCTGATGCGTGGAACAGGAAAATGAGAGGGAATGCTAAGAGGCTCCTTCCGATACTCACACAAGGAATATTGGAAGAATGGGAAGAAAAGTGTATTGGTCAGGAAGATGGTAGACATTATCTCCTACAATTTGCGGCTTGGATTTGGCGAGCAAAAGTGTCGATCATCCTATTGACCATTACAGAATGGGAAGAAAAGAAAGACTGGAAGAAAGGTGCTTGCATCCCGATCTGCCTGCACTTGCGTAGTCTGATTCTCGGACGAGCGCGGTGAGATCGGGGGAAAGATTCGCGTCACCTTTCACACACCACGTTTCACGTATCACGTTTCATGTGAAGGAGAGTTTTATGGCAACAATCTACTACGATAGCAATGCAAATTTTGATTTACTGAAAGAACGAACAATTGCAGTCATTGGGTACGGCGCTCAAGGACGTGCTCAAGCGTTAAACCTCAAGGATAGCGGCGCAAACGTCATCGTCGGGCTGCGTCCAACCAGCCGATCGCGAGCGGAGGCGGAGGCCGCAGGATTGACGGTCAAAAGTGTCGATGAAGCCGCCGCCGAGGCCAACATTGTTCAAATCCTCATTCCAGACGAACAACATGGGACAGTTTATCGGGATCAAATCGAGCCGAATATGGAAGCCGGCAATATGTTGATGGTTTCGCACGGTTTCAGCATCCATTTTGGGCAGATTGTCCCATCGGGCGACATTGACGTAGCGATGATTGCCCCGAAGGGCCCCGGCTCGCTCTTGCGCACGGTTTTTGAGGAGGGCGGCGGTGTGCCGTGCCTTATCGCCATCCATCAGGATACGACGGGACATGCGAGAGACATCGCGCTTGCCTATGCGAAAGGAATCGGCGGCACCCGTGCAGGCGTCATCGAAACCACCTTCCGCGAGGAAACTGAAACTGATCTCTTCGGAGAACAAGCGGTGTTATGCGGCGGCACGACTGCGCTCATCAAAGCCGCATTCGATACTCTCGTTGAAGCGGGCTACCAGCCCGAAATGGCATACTTTGAATGCCTGCACGAGTTGAAGCTGATCGTCGATCTAATTTACACGGGTGGTCTCAGCAAAATGCGTAATGACATCAGCAATACCGCTGAATACGGCGATCTCAGCCGCGGCTCCCGCGTTGTCGACGAAAGTGTGAGGGAGCGTATGCGAGGACTCCTCAAAGATATACAGAGCGGTGAGTTTGCACGGGAATGGGTGCTGGAAAATCAGGCGAATCAGCCCGTGCTGCAAGCCCTGCGCCGCCGAGAGTCGGAGTTGCCGGTTGAAAAGGTCGGTAGGAATCTACGGAGCATGATGAGTTGGCTTGCGGAGTAATACTGGTTTAGGCTTGCGTGTTCCTATGCGTAGAACTACTAGGTTTGGCAAACCTGGCAGGTCTAAATAAGCAGAATAGGAAATTTCAAGGGAATAAGTAGTTACTGGCTTAAATCAACCGCAGAGGCGCAGAGTGCGCAGAGTTTTTTTAATTCTTTTCTGTGTTCTCCGCGTTCTCCGCGTTAAATAAGCGTGTTACGATTTATTGCGAAATGTCAAGTCTTAGTCTACTTATTACGAATTTCAAACCGACATCGGTACAATCCTGCGGTTGTTCGATTTGCTAAAAATAGCGCATGATTATACCATCGAATGGTGAAAGTCGCCACTACGGTTGTGGTGGCGACTTTTTGTTTCGGATGCAAAGTCCAATCCTCACCTGATATCGGGAAGGCCATCTCTCATTATGGATACAATTGGAACAGAAGTCCAGCAGTATGAAAAACGCAATTTCATTGTATTTGCGGTGAACCAGATTTTTATGCGCCTCGGCTGGATTTTCAAGACCGAATCGGTGGTCATGCCGGGATTTCTGGATGTGCATACCCCATCGGGCATCATCAGAGGTTTCCTGCCGCTTATTTCGCGAATCGGTCAGAGCGTACCTCAGATTTTCATCGCATATCATGTGGCAAAAATACCGAGAAAGCAAATCGTGTTTGTAGTCTCTGCCTTCAGCATCATGATTCCCTGGCTGGTATTGGCGCTGACGTTAGGGCTGGGGTGTTGGTCAAACAGCGCCATCGTAGCGATTTTTCTCATGCTGTATGCCCTACACTGGCTGACTTACGGCTCCAATATCCTGGCACACGGTACGCTGCAGGGAAAGCTGATTCGCCCTGAAAGGCGGGGGCGTCTACTGGCTTATGCCAACATCATTGGATGCGCACTTGCAATCGCTGCCGTCTGGCTTGTCATGCCGCGCTGGCTTCGAGGCGAAAACGCTAATTATACCTGGATATTTGGAACAACGGGGATATTCTTTGGTCTTGCTGCGTATGCCAGTTTGTATTTCCGTGAGCCCTCTGATTCACAGTCGAAGCAAATCGTTCCTTTTCTCAAGTATCTCGGTTCAGGAGTGATGTTGTTACGGTATGATAGGAATTTTCGCGTGCTGGCAATAGTGCTGGTGTTGTTCTATATGGGTTGGCCCATTTTCCCTCACTACACCATCTTTGGAAAGCGGGCATTGAGATTGGTGTCGAGGAACTTCGTCACGTTGTTGATTGCACAGAACACGGTCAGCGGGCTTGGCTCCCTTGTGATGGGGAACACCGCAGATCGATGCGGCAATCGGATTGTGTTGCGCGTGCTGATATTTATCTTCGCCTGTGTGCCCCTGCTGGCAGTTGGTCTTAGCCGGTTGCCCATGGGAGCGCGGTTCTACTGGCTCGTGTATGCCTGTTTGGGCTTCACCCCGGTATCCAACCGCATTTTCACGAACTACACACTTGAAATCTCTCCCCAAGAAAAACACCCACAATATCTGGGGATGCTAAGTGTCCTTCAGACCGTGCCGTTGTTTGGTTCACCGGTGGTTGGCCTGTTGATTGACCGATTCTCTTTTGAACCCGTATTCATTGCCTGCTCTGCCCTGGTCTTCTGCGGCGTCCTGCTGACCTTTTGGTTGGTTGAACCCCGATCTGGTCAACCCGTTTAATATCCCAGTAGTCAAAGTAATCGATCCGAAAATAGGGCAATAACGTATAACAAGCAGGGGAATCGCAAAGAGGTCGTATGCTCTAATGAAAAACAAATCAACCTTGAACCACTACTGAGTATGGGATATTTATTTTCAACAAAAGACAAACGATGAAGCAATCGATTAACATGAGCAAATGGAGCAATAAATTCGTACATCACGTTTCACGCCTCACCTTGTATTCGTCCTGTTAACACTCACCAGTGCCCTCACCTTCGCAAATCAGGTTCTTTTGAATCCCGATCCCATCGGGGTCAAATTTGTCGAAGTCACAAAGGAAGCAGGCATCCACTTCAAACACCACGACGGCCGGAGCGGACGCCGATACTTCATTGAACCCCTCGGCGCAGGCGCCGCCTTTTTGGACTACGACAACGACAACTTCCAAGACATCTACTTCGTCAACGGTGCCGACCTCCCCGGCGCGACCTCAAAAGAGCCGCCTCGAAACGCTCTCTATCGTAACAACGGCGACAGTACGTTCACTGATGTGACCCAAACAGCGGACGTCGGCGATACAGGGTACGGCATGGGGTGTGCGGTTGGAGACTACGATAACGACGGCTTTCCTGACCTGTACGTGACCAATTTTGGGGCAAACATCTTTTACCGTAACAACGGCGACGGCACTTTTACCGATGTCACAGCAGAAACGGGCACCGGGGATACGCGTTGGGGGGCAAGCTGCGCTTTTGCGGACTACGACAACGACGGCTTTTTAGATCTCTACGTGGCAAACTATGTGAAGTATGCTATCGAGTCTGACAAAGTTTGCACGAGGAAAGGAATGCGCGTCTATTGCGACCCACGCCTCTATGCGGGGGAGTTGGATATTCTCTATCACAACAACGGCGATGGGACGTTTACCAATGTGACGGAATCCGCAGGTTTTTCCAAAGCAACGGGGCGGGGACTCGCTGTTGCTCTCGGGGATTACGATGACGACGGCGACCATGATCTCTATGTCGCCAATGACGCCTACCAGAATTTCCTTTATCGCAACAACGGGGATGGCACGTTTATGGATGTCAGCCTGATCGCGGATGTTGGCTTCAGCGAAGACGGAGAAGCGGAAAACGGCATGGGGGTTGACTTTGGAGATTATGATAACGATGGACGCCTGGATCTCATCGTCACGAACTTCCAGGGACAAACGAATACACTCTATTACAACGAGGGGAACGAGCTATTTTCCGATCTGAGCTATGCCTCGAAGATTGGGACGATAAGCCTGCCTTATCTGGCATGGGGCGTGAATTTCTTCGACTACGACAACGACAGTTATCAGGACCTGTTTATTGCCAATGGACATCTCCACGAAAATGTCCGCAAATTTGATCCAGTTGGATTTTATGAGCAGCCCAATCTGCTTTTCCGAAATAATCGCGACGGCGCTTTTGATGAGGTCGGCGTACAATCCGGTCAAGGTTTGCGCCTGGAGAAAGTCAGCCGTGGCGCCGCATTCGCCGATTATGACAACGATGGCGATCTCGATCTGCTTGTGACGAATTTGAATGCTCCTCCGGATCTGTTGCGGAACAACGGTGGCAATCAGAATGCGTGGCTTACCCTTAAACTTGTCGGCACATGCAGCAATCAAGACGCAATTGGCGCCAGGGTCAAAGTGACAACAGGAAACATCACGCAAATCCGGGAAGTCCGCAGTGGTTCAAGCTATCTGTCGCAAAGTGACATGCGTTTGCACTTTGGTCTGGGGGAACATCAACAGATTGATCTGATCGAGATTCGATGGCCAAGTGGTTTGAAGGAGCGCCTCGAAGGAATCCAAGCCAATCGAATGCTTACGCTGATTGAAGGGAAAGTAGGGCGGTGAAACTCAATCGCTAGTGGTTAAGCCCATATAGGGTTGGTAGACCTAACAGGTTTCTCATGGGGAATTTCTACTCCGAACTCGTTTACGTCTTACGGATTGTAATTGAATCGCCCCGCTTCAGTCCAAGGGCTTGTGCCGCATTACCTTGGTTGATCGAGATCTCCAGCCGATTAAAGCTGCCGATGATTGCTAAAGCTTCGCCGATTGCAGATTCGGCGTACGAGCGGTTGAGATGACTTATCTCTGCGGTTCCCGCCTGAATAACAAAACTGTTTCGCCCCTCCATCGACTCCAGGATTTCGTAAGAAATGTCCGTGACCAAATTCCCAAAGTAGTCAATCCAGATTACATGCCCGATGATTGTGTCGTCTGTCACTTGAGGCGTCGGGATGGGGAGTCGCACAGGGTATGCAACCGGGCTTCCCAGATCGTCAATCGGCACGCCGCATGAAAGGTGAGCTGCAGCGGGGGTGAAAATATCCCTGCCGTGAAACGTATTGCTAACCCTAGGCAAAAAGTAAGTCGCATTCTCCAATGTTACCACATGGACGTAACTCTCATTCTGGAGGACATGGGTCAAAATCCCGTTATCCGGGCAGATGAAAAACGCGGTTTCCGTCTGGCAGGCAATTGCGCGACGTTGACTGCCCACCCCTGGATCCACGACAATTACGTGAATGGTCCCGCTTGGGAAATAGCGGTACGCCGAATCGATTAGAAATGCAGCGCTGTAAATGTCTTGCGGCGGGATAACGTGTGTGATGTCAATGATCTGTGCCCGCGGGTTGATGTTCAAAATCACGCCTTTCATTACGCCGACATAAAGATCGTTTGTCCCAAAATCGGTCGTGAAGGTGATGGTTCCTGATGCGGAGAGCAGTGTCAATTCCATCGGCATAACCTCCGTTAAATAAAAATACAAAGGCACAAGGATACATTCAGGGGCAGCAGCCTTGTATCCTGCATCTCTGAATCCTTGCTATAAGTTTACCAGAACGGAAAGCCGTGATCAAGATCAAAGATTGGCTTGCACCTCAAAGTCGGTTACGCTATAATACTTCTGTTTTATGAGGCATGAAACAGGCGGATTGCCATGAGTGCTGCAACAACTGACTAAGCGGAAGAACTACTCAAGTTTTACAAAGAAAAACCGTGGGTGTGACTTGAAACTTCAAGAACGCACAATTCAGTTATCAGAGGAATCAACTGAAATGATTGAAGACAGAGATTTAATGACAATCACTCAAGCCAGTAAGTGGGCAACGGGCTATATAAAGAAAAATGTGACAGCTTCCAATATCTCTTATCTCATCCAATACGGAAGGATTCGGAAATATGACAGTAATGGCACCACAAGGGTTTCAAAACAGGATTTGATCAAATACTATCATGCATATCTCGGCAAGCGAGAAATCAACTGGAAAGCACAGTTAGGGGAAGACATCAACTGGGAGTTGTCATTTGATTATCTGAAAGAGGCTGATACGACGAAACATGTCCATAGGCTCCACCCATATAAAGGCAAATTCATCCCCCAACTGGTTGAATACTTCTTAGATGGTCATACAGATGATTTCAAAAAAGATGTGTATTTCAAACAAGGCGATATTATTCTTGATCCGTTTTGCGGTAGCGGTACAACACTGGTACAAGCCAACGAGCTTGGAATGCACGCCATTGGAATTGATATTTCGGCATTTAATACGCTCATCAGCAACATCAAAATAGAGAAACATCATCTCGTTGATGTGCAGACTGAAATTCACAACATCACAAACACGCTTAAACGGTTTATCAGCGAATCCAATGTCGCTCAATTTGAAGCACAACTAACCGAAGAACTCAACGAGTTTAATAACGAATATTTCCCGTCTACTGATTTCAAATACAAAGTCAGGCAGGGACTGATCGATCAAGAGAGATACGGAAAAGAAAAAGAGGGAGAATTCTTACTCAGATATTTTCAATTAGTCAACCGGTATGACATCAAATTGTGGCAAAGAAAATCAGAAAATTTCTTAGATACGTGGTATTTATCGCCTGTGAGAAAAGAGATTGATCTTGTCTTTGAGTGCGTCAAACACATCCAAAACCGTGAAACGCAACGGGTGATTCAGATTATTTTGAGTCGAACGATTCGTACTTGTCGAGCAACCACCCACGCCGATTTGGCGACCTTAAAAGAACCTGTGACGACAGTCTATTATTGTGCCAAGCACGGCAAAATGTGCAAACCGTTGTTTTCCATATTGAGTTGGTGGGAACGATATAGTCAAGATACCATTCAGCGTCTCGTGCAATTTGATACATTGCGAACAGATACATCTCAAATCTGTCTGACTGGAGATTCTCGGATAATTGATATTATCGAAGCATTAAAAGAAGATGACCCAGATTTTGCGCAACTCGTGAAGGAGCAGAAGATTAAAGGGGTTTTCTCAAGCCCGCCGTATGTTGGATTAATCAATTATCACGAACAACATGCCTATGCCTATGATTTATTTGAATTTCAGCGAAAAGATGACCTCGAAATTGGACCGCTCTTCAGGGGCAAGGGCAAAGAAGCCAGAGATTCGTACATTGAAGGGATTTCAGAAGTATTGCGGAACTGTACAAGATTCTTAGCCGCAGATTACGATGTCTTTCTGGTGGCAAATGACAGGTTCAACATGTATCCAACGATTGCGGCGCATTCGGGAATGCGAATTGTCAACCGATATAAACGACCTGTTCTCAACAGGACAGAAAAGGACAAAGGCGCGTACTCCGAAAGTATTTTCCATCTGAAATCAAAATAGTGCACAGACCGGGATAAATATGTCGTTATCCAAGGAACAAAAAACATCAGTCGAAGCAATAATCAGAGAAAGCTTGAGGAAGAAGTTTCAGAATTACAAACCAGAATCTAAAAATATGCCCTTTCACTATCGCTTGTTAGGGAAAGACAGAATGGCTCTCTATTCATTTATTCAATCGTTGAATACAACATTTGGAACATCTATTTTTGAACCAGTTGCAGAGACATTAGCCAAAACCCGTTTCGTAAAAGCGCAATCACAATATGTGGTTGGAAACGAGATTAGTGAATATGCCCACAACGAAATCCAACGCATTATTAATGAACTAACAACGGGTAAAAATCCGGATAAACACGAAGAAACTCAGAAGATTAGGGACGTGTGTCAAAAAGGTAGAATGAATACTTTGCGAACTGTGAAGGTTGATTTATTCCTTGAAAATCAAGCAGGTTCTTTATTTTTGTTTGATCTGAAAACAGCCAAGCCAAACATCAGCAACTTCAAGGATTTTAAGCGCACGTTGTTAGAATGGTGTGCAATCATTTTAGCGAAGAATCCAGATCTCAATATTCATTCTCTCATTGCAATTCCTTACAATCCGTATGAACCGAAGCCTTATGAACGCTGGACATTAAAAGGGATGTTGGATTTAGAGCAAGAGCTAAAAGTTGCCGATGAATTTTGGGGTTTTTTAGGTGGAGATGGCGCGTATCAAGATTTATTAGACTGTTTTGAAAGCGTTGGCATTGAATTACGATCTGAGATTAATCGATATTTTGATAAATTTAGGAATTGATTCACAACCAAAATAGGAGTAACAATGGAAAAATACCTACCAATCACAGACTCGACACTTCACCCCATCCACGAAAAAGTTCAAGCGGAGGAACGCCTTTCCTTTGAAGATGGGGTAAAGCTCTATGAAAGCCCCGATATCAACGGCGTTGGGTATCTCGCCAACATCGTGCGAGAGCGACGGAACGGGAATTTCGCCTACTACAACCTTAACCAACATATCGACTACTCGAATGTGTGTATCCTGCATGCACGTTGTCACTTTTGTGCGTTTGCACGGAAGAACATACAGACCGAAGGCGCGTGGGAGATGAGCGTTGATGAATTTCTTGATAAGGCGATGTATTCGATTGACCACGGCTGCACGGAAATTCACAGCGTCGGTGGGTTGCACCCGAAATTGCCGTTTGAATATTACCTCGACATGCTGCGTGGACTCAAAAAACGGATGCCGCAAGTCCATCTGAAATTCTTCACAGCGGTGGAAATCCATCACTTCTCTCGTATTTTCAAAATGTCAATTGAAGAGGTCTTAACCGCGCTCCGTGAAGCAGGACTAGATTCTTTACCCGGCGGTGGTGCAGAAATCTTCGCTGAAGAGACGCGAGATAAGATCTGCCCTGGCAAATTGAGCACAGAAGGGTGGTTCGATGTGCATCAGCAAGCGCACGAACTAGGGATTTCAACCAATGCGACGATGCTCTACGGCCATCTCGAAACCGATGAAGACCGGGTAGACCACCTCATCCGCTTGCGCAGGCAGCAGGATAAATCGGGCGGTTTTGTCACATTCATCCCGCTTGCGTTCCATCCGGCCAACACCCGCATGGCGTATCTGCCGAGCACGTCTGGCTTGACCGATCTACGGAATATCGCGGCAGCCCGCCTGATGCTGGACAACTTCCCTCACATCAAAGTGTATTGGATCATGACCGGGCTGAAGACTGCGCAGATTGCCATGAGTTTTGGCGCGGACGACATTGACGGAACGGTGACGGAGGAGAAAATTACCCACATGGCTGGCGCGGAAACGCCTGAAGCTGTCTCGGTGGAGGAGATTACCCGTCTTATCGAGGAGACAGGCAGGATTCCTGTCGAGCGCGATACGCTCTACAATGAAATCATCCGGGAAGGAAATCAATGGTACAGAAGAGCTGCGTGAAAGTCGGAGCGGTTTCGTATCTCAACACGAAACCGCTGATTTACGCCCTGTTGGACAACCCCCAATTTCCCGGCATCGAGGAAATCGAACTGAGCCTTGAAGTCCCAAGCCGTTTGGCGGATCGGCTGAAAAACGGCGAGTTTGACGTTGGGTTGATTCCAATCATTGAATATTTCCGTGCGGACGTTCAGTATCAGATCATCCCTCACATCTCGATCTCCTCGCGTGGGGCGGTCCGAAGCATCCAACTCCTCAGCCATGTCCCGATTCCTTCCATTCGTCGCGTTGCACTCGACAGAAGTTCACGTTCATCTCGCGCCCTCGTACAGATTTTGCTTGCTGAACAATATCACCTTTTCCCTGAGTTTACCTCTTGCCCCCCTTCAATTGACCCCCAATCGGTTGACGCGGATGCTGTCCTGCTCATCGGGGATGCGGCACTGAGACAGCTCGGCTCGACGGATTATGCTTTAGATCTTGGGGCGGAGTGGGATGCGTTGACGGGGACGCCATTTGTCTACGCCTGCTGGACAGCACGAGGGGATGTCGATCTCCGAAACGCGCCCCAAACCCTTCAGCGGACGAAGGAGTTTGGCGTCGATAGAATCCCTGAAATTGCGCGGATCGAAGCCCGGAAACTCGGCTTTCCAGAAACACTCTGTTGGGATTATCTCAGCAAGCATATTTTCTACGAGCTTGGCGAATTAGAAATTGCCGGGCTGATGAAGTTCTATGAGCTGGCAGTGAAGTATGAGCTCGCCAGACCCGGTGTGATGTTGAAGTTTGTGTAAGTTCAAGTGGTGTGTGAGTTCTTGAGAGCGTGTGCGAGAGGTCCGACAAACGCACTTTCACCCGTTGGGTTTTGTTAAAGTCCCTGGCACCTTAACCCCTGAAGAGATTGCTGAGTTCTCCTGGCGGTTTGATGCGGACGTTGATACAGACCAGGGGGATACGTCAGCGCCCGGCGCACGGATATTTCCAGATGGCCACCGCGTCATCATCCCATTGATTGAGGCGGCCCCGTCTTTCTACAACCTGCTAGACCACCCCAAATTGGCGGCAATCGCCGAAGATTTGCTTGGGGAAGATTGTATCTTTTTCGGCAGTTCCGATGGGCAGATTCACACCGGCGACACGAACTGGTGCCGTGACGGCAGTTGGCCCAAACTCGGTGATGTGGTCGCATGATACTGGACTGCTGGTGTCCGACCGGCTCTTCGAGACGGCCGGCCCGAATCGGATGAAGAAGATCCAATTGCTGAAAGAACTGGGTTTGTAATCAGCAAGCACGCCCAAAACCCTGGAAGAGGTATAACACAATATGACCGAAACCACCCTCTTTGATCCAGCATATGAAAGTCGAAAGCGTCCTCTGCTAAAACGGGTGCTGGACGCGATTCGTCCAATCTATTCCGCGGACGAACTCAAAGTGCTACGCATCGACAGTGAAAGTCGAGATGTCCTCTCCCTGCGTTCTGGACGGGGATTTGTCAATCGAGATATTCTCGAAACGGTATTGGGCAACCTGTTGGAATGCGTGGCGCCCGGCTCACATAATGCCCCGCATCCAGAAAGCCAGAAGCAAGAACTGCCGGAAGCAATTGAAGAGGTCGCCGACCAGCTTTACGCGATGATCGCCCAATCCTTTTTGGCTGTCACCGATGAAAGCGAATTAGAAAGCCGTGCAATGGAGATCACTTTTGCACTGCTCTGGGAGTTGCCCCGTTTGAAAGAACGGGCCCTGTGGAACCGTTTCGCCTCTCTGAAAGATCCGGCAGTGTGGGATGCTTATCTCCTACACATCGGGGTTTCCCGCGAAAAACTTGCCGAACTGGACATTGGGGATAAGATAGACGAAGCCATCGTTAAAAGGGATTTTCAACCTTATCAGAGTTTCCTAGATGCTCTTGATTTGGCGTTTGCTTTTGACTATCAGATGCAACTGGTCGTAAGCACCTATCCCGGCTGGCGGGTGCTCTTTTACCACGATGTTGCCCACGTCTTGACGCGGACGGGTCCCGTCGAGGACAATTCCGATCTTCGGCGCACGCCTGTACCGTTGTTGCCTCGTGCGATTTCTGAACTCGGTGGACGCTACTACCAGGCAGACCTCCATCCCGAGACGCAAATCGGCGACGCCAATTTCCTGGAGCATCCCCACCGTGGCTTTACCACCGGACAAACTGGTATTATCGGTTCTGGTTGTGTGATCTATCCCTGTACGCTTGGCGGCTTGAGTGTCCGCGTGAAGCAACGCCACCCCACGATCGGTGACTTCGTGCAGATTGGCACAGACGCAAGTTTGTTGGGACCTGTGCGGATTGGAGACCATTCCATCGTCGGCACCAACACAGAGACCTACGGCTTTGTGGAAATCGGCGCTAGCTGCCATATCGGTTCTTCAGTGGTTATCGGAACCGTCAGGAGCGAATTTATTAGACCAGGAGTGATTCGTCTTGGAAAAAACGTCCTAGTGGGTGACGGTACAATCATCGAAAATACGTCAGCGATTGATCTGATTATTCCAGACCGGGCGGAAATTCCCGCACGCAGCCATGTCGCTAACGATGGCTTTGGGCATCCGCGATTTGTGGCGTGAGAATCTACTACTGCTCCGTGATAACCTTGGAGACCAAAAATGAGCAAACACATCGCCCGGCGCGTCCTGCTGATCGGCTGGGACGCTGCCGACTGGAAAGCCATCAATCCGCTGCTCGACGCTGGCAAGATGCCCGCCCTTGAGCAATTTGTCAACGAAGGGGTGATGGGCGTGGCGTTCAGTCCTGACGGGAAGCTGGTCGCCACGGCATTGAAGGACAAGCCCCTCCGTCTGTGGGCCATCCCGTCAGCCACACGGGGTGCGCAATAGAGGTTTCAACCCAGATGAAATCTGCGCCGATCCGTCAAGTCCAGCGGCTAAGCGAACAACTTAGTAATGTAGCGTTGCCGAGATAATATAGGAGATAAACAATGCAACAAAACCAAAATAAACTTCGTGTCGCCATTGCTGGCTGCCACCGCATGTTGACGCGAACACCGGGAAGTCATAACTTTGCTGCCGCGTTTCACGCTGTACCAGAGACTGAAGTCGTGGCTGTGTTTGACCGCGGTGTGGATGCCCGAACGGAGTTCGTAGATTGTTGGCGAGATGTCTGGGGCGGCATTCCGACGTATCACAACTACCCGCGGATGCTTGAAGAGATTAAGCCCGATTTGATGTGCACTGCCACGCGCCAAACGATGCACGCAGAACAGATCGAGTTAGCTGTCCAGACCGGGGTGCGAGGGATTCTATGTGACAAGCCCCTGGTCACGAGTCTGGCTGAGATGGATCGGATCATAACGGCATGTCGGGACGTGCCGCTGCTTCTTGCGCTGGACCGGCGTTGGATGGTTCGATACCAATCATTGCGGGAGTTAATTGCTGAGGACACAATCGGGGAGGTCACGAGTATCGTCGCTTACGCCCTGCCCAATTTGATAAACCACGGCTGCCACTCGTATGACGCGATCTTGGGGCTGGCCGGCGATGTCGAGCCGGTATGGGTCAGCGGCCTGGTAGACAACGTTTCGGGATCCCCGCCGGATTCGCGCCGAGGCATGGACCCACCAGGGCGGGCTCAAATTGGACTTGCCAATGGGGTCGTGCTTTATGTCACCCCAGACGGCCATCACGAAAGTTCCGGACTGAGCATTGAAGTTGCTGGTGAGAGGGGACGTCTGTTTCTCCTCGACGACGCCAATGAGAGCTACATCTGGTTAGAAAATACTCCGTTTGGTTCTGCCCTGCGTCCATTAGAGGTGCCGGGGGAGACAGAGGTATGGCCCGCAGGCAAGGCGATGGTGAACGATTTGGTGCAGGCTGTGCAAACAGGCGGGCGAACGTCGTGTGACGTGGAACACGCTCGTCGCGCAACCGAGATCGGTTTTGCGATCCACGGTTCGTCAGTGCAAGGCGGGGCCAGGGTTGACTTGCCGTTAGCCGAGCGGTCGTTCCGCATCGAGTCGTTCCCCTGGGGCAATGAATAAAGTTGAGATTCTGTTACCTTACTGGTGGGACTTTCCTTTGTTGTTGTGGTTGTTTCTCGTAATATGGTATCCTTTAGCCATGTAGCATGGGGGCGTCGCAAGGTATCGGGCCAAATCGCATGGCATTCGCACTATCCGCTCAACCGTGTCGAATTGGTTCACAACGGCGGCGTCCCGCAAAGCGAGATGCTCGACGATGCAGATGGGGGACGGGGCGGGGAATGGGAGTTTGATCTCCAGATTGAATCTGACGGCTGGGTCGCGGAACGCGCCTTTGGCGAAGTCCGTGATAGCTTTCCACAGCCGATTTCTACGCACACAAGCCTCATCTATATACAGGATGCCCAGCATCTTGCGGAAGTCGGCGGCGTTTTTTATGCGTGCAATCGATGACGCGATGGATATCGTGAGCCGCGATTGGCGGTTTACAAAAGATGCGCAGCGAGCGGAGATCCTGCACCTGTTTAACGAAGGGCGAAAAGTTTACGCAAATTTAGCGAGGGTAGGTTAATGGAAATTCGTGCGGCAAAAGCAAATGAACGCGATGAAATCATCGATCTCATATCGGCAGTATTTTCGAAAAATACAGACCGCGGTACACCAGCCAGCATTACCAGGATTCCAGTTACCAGTTGCATCAGTCGCGGGTCTGCGTTGTCGATGGAAATATTGTCAGCTATGTTCGCGTATCAGACCGATCGATTTACATTGATGGGGTTGTCGTGAGGCTCGGCGGGATTGGCATGGTTGTAACTTTGCCTGAGTATCGCAGGCGCGGTTATGCGTCAGCGCTGATGCGTGACTCGATTGCGTACATGGAGGAACAGGGCTACGACCTCGGTCTGCTTTTTACTATCATTCAGCCGTTTTACATGACGTTTGGGTGGGCGTCTTTTCCACAGACCACCTTCGAGTTGGAACTTCGCGGCAAAAGGACGTTTGCGCCATCGGCGTGGACGAGTCGGCCGTTTGACCCCGAAAGGGATTTAACGCAAATCAGCCAAATATACGACGAACACAACAAGGGACGCACCGGAACAATTCTGCGCTCGGAGGAACATTGGTGGGACGGCTATTCGCATCAAGTTGGTATTCTGCCTTCGCTTGTTGTCGAGAAGGATGGGCTAATCGGCGCTTACGCCAATCTCGCATTCCCCACAGATTCTCAGGATATAGACGCATATTTGGCAACGTATTATCCGAATCTGAGGGAAATCGGCTATCGAAGCCAGCATCTTGACAGCCTCCTCGCCCTCTGCCACGCGATTCTGGTGCAGGCTTATGAAAAAGGCGTCGAAAGCATTTCGGGGCGTTTAACACGGCATCATCCGATGACCATTTTGTTGAGCGAAGAGAGCGGCAGTCCGTTATCGTTTTCGATCGAAGAAAGGGCAATGTACCGCGTTATCTCGCTGCACAGTCTCTTCCAGAAGCTGATCCCTGAATTCGAGGCGAGATTGGAAAACGTCGCCATGACGGAGGGCTCTGGTTCATTCTGTTTCAACCTCGAAAACCAAACCTGCACGCTGCATGTGAATCGGGGAAAAGTTGTCGTCACGGCAGATGATAGCGGCGGGACAGAGGTAGATCTGGATACTCCTCGTTTCCTGAAGCTGCTTTTCGGGGAGGCGACATTTGGACAGTTAGATGAACTGAATCGCATCAAGGGCCTCAACCTGCAACCTCATGAAATCGCCATCCTTTCCGCACTTTTCCCGAAGGATGAGCCAATCCATTGGATCTGCGACTATTTTTAGTCAAGCAGAGCGGACATATTGTTATACTGATGGAGGTTGCAACTTGAGGTTCCAGTCCACTCCGTCCAATTTGGAAGGAACTGAACCATCCCGAATTCATGGAGCTTTTAAGCCCGCGCCTCCTCAGGGGAAACTCGACGTTGCCCGCCAAGCTGTGTTTGATCAGGTTCGATGGTTGGTGCAGCAGCTTCCCCCGCATCAACCATGCGTCGGATGAGACGTTCCCGCATCACCGCAGTAACCTCCTGATGCGATTCCCGACCAATGAGATTTGTCAACTCGTAAGGGTCCGCCTGTAAATCGTAGAGATACTCTTCGACGTAGTGTTCTGAGGCGGCATCTTGCCCTCCGTGTTTGTCCGGTGCAGTGACGCCGTACTTCCAACGATGTGTACGGACGGCACGTCCCACCTGAGACTCGCTAATTTGGACAAAAACTTCTTCGGGCCAGCCTTCGGTATCTCCTTTCGTCAGTGGGAGGATTGAGCGTCCTTGCATCTCCTCGGGGACGGTTAGCCCTACTGCATCCAGAAGCGTTGGTGGCAAATCAACCAGGCTGACGAGTTCCTGGATCTGGCCCCCGCCATCAAAACCGGGCCCCTGTAAGTCCGTCGGCACACGGATGGAACTCTCGTGGCATGAGCGTTTATACTCCAAATTTCGTGTCTTGAAATGGCATCCGTGATCTGATGTGAAAAGCACGATTGTATTCTCCAGCAGGTCGAGGCTTTTGAGTGCCTCCAATAGCCTGCCGAGTGCCTCATCAAGTCGTTTAACCATGCCGTAGTATCCAGCAATGTGCTGATGGGTTGAGCCTCCCAAAGCAGCAAGGTCTGGGGGAATCCATTTCCCCGCGTAGCGTTCACGGTAGCCGTCAGGTGGAGGGTAATCGTCAAGATGGTTTTGATGGTGCGGCTCGATGTATGAGGTGAAAAGGTAAAATGGCGGGTCTTGATGAGCATCAATGTAGCGAATCATAGCATCGGTGACGGCATCCACACGATAGCCGGGAAGTTTGGCGGGATTACCATCGCTATCATAGAGAACGGTGTGATAGGCGTCGGAAGTGAATTCAAGGACGTTGGAAGCAAGCCAGTATTCATAACCGCCGCGATCGGATTCGGGGACGGGCCCTGCGACGCCTCTGTTGTAGAGATGCCACTTGCCGATATACCCGGTGGTGTAACCACCTTCGCGGAAATGGTGAGCCAGAGTCTTAGCGTTCGACGACAAAGGGATGCCGTTGCGGAAACAACCTGTCCTGGTCGCGTATAGTCCGGTTTGCCAGCAAGAACGCGCGGGGCCACAAACCGGCTGACATGTGAACGAGTGGTAGATATGCGTCCCACGTCGAGCCATGCGGTCGAAATTGGGGGTTAGATCCAGCGGATTGCCGTGAACGCCGGTTGTATCCCAGCGTTGTTGATCTGTGAAAAATACGATGACATTGGGACAGTCTGCACCTGCCTTTCTCATATTCTAATACTCCTCTTGAGAGATGCCACTGTCGTATGTCCCAAACCACATCACCCCATCAGGGGCACTATCAATGGCATAGACTTTGTTATGGGCTAATTCGTCTGCTGTGGTAAAGTTGACAAATTGTGTAGAGGTCAACATGATGATCGACATTCCGCTATGATGATCGACATTCCGCTCGGCGTGGCCCCGATAGATCGGGATTTCGCTACGCTCAAATTGACAAATCCACGCCATAGTCGATGGATTTGCCAATCCATCTGGAGGGGCAAGGTCTGCCCGGAGCTTGGTGGGTTGATGCTGCCGAGCTCCTGATATTCGGATATGAATCTGACAAGACGGTGGGTCGGTGGGAAGGGAAAAAGTGAACGAGTGAGGCGTGATGTTTCACTTTGCGTACTTTTTTCTCAGAGAATATATTTACTGATATCCTCATCCTTCACAATTTCGGATAATTGTCCTGTGACGTAATCCGCATCGATTTTTACCGATTCCTCCTCCAGATCCGGGGCATCGAAAGAGAGTTCATCAAAGAGTTTCTCCATGATGGTGTGCAGACGGCGCGCACCGATATCTTCTACGGCTTCATTGACCTGGAAAGCCAGGGCGGCAATTTCATCGATAGCATCCTCAGTGATGGCCACTTCGACGCCTTCCGTCTGCAACATAGCGACATACTGCTTCACCAGAGCGTTCCTCGGTTCAGTGAGAATGCGCTTGAAATCTGCCGCATTCAAGCTTTTCAGTTCAACACGAATTGGGAAACGCCCCTGCAATTCCGGGATGAGATCCGAGGGCTTAGAGGCATGAAATGCGCCTGCCGCGATGAATAAAATGTGATCAGTGCGAACCATACCGTGCTTTGTCATCACCGTACTCCCTTCGATAATCGGTAAGATGTCGCGTTGTACACCCTCACGCGAGACATCGGGGCCGGACTTAGATTCGCGTCCAGCAATCTTATCAATCTCATCTAGGAAAACGATGCCTGAGTCTTCCACGCGTGTGATGGCTTCGGTGATGACTTTATCCATATCGATCAGCTTCTCCGCGTTTTCCTGCATGAGGATCTGACGGGCTTCAGCGATCGTAACGCGACGTTTCTTCTCTTGTTTCGGCAGAATGCTCCCAAACATATCTTTCAGATTAATGTCCATTTCCTCAATGCCGCTTGGGGAAAAGATTTCAACGAAGGGAATCGTTCGGTTGCTGACACTAATCTCAACCGGCTTATCTTCCAACTTTCCATCCCGCAGCCTTTGACGAAACTTTTCCCGTGTCCTGATGTACCTTTCTTGCTCTCGCTCGCTGATTTCCGGTTGTTCGTTGGGTTCAAGTTTCAACTCTAACGCCAACTGAGGGACCTCATCTCGATCTGTTTCCGGTCCACCCTCATCGGTAATTTCAACTTCCCCAACAGGCTCCTGCATCTTTTCCGGTCGGGGCGGCGGTATCAGGAAATCCAACAGTTGTTCTTCCGTAAGCTCTAGCGTTTTTTCCTTAACCATCTCCGTCTGTTCAGACTTCACCATGTTGACTGCAAGGTCTGCGAGGTCTCGAATCATCGATTCAACATCACGCCCAACATAGCCGACTTCCGTGTATTTTGAGGCTTCCACTTTAATAAATGGCGCTTCGACTAAACGCGCCAAACGCCGAGCGATTTCAGTCTTTCCAACTCCCGTTGTCCCAATCATGATGATATTTTTAGGCGCAACCTCATCCCGCATATCGTCGTCGAGCATCTGCCGACGCGCCCGGTTGCGGAGCGCAATGGCGACCGAACGTTTCGCTTCAGCCTGACCAATAATATATTTGTCAAGTTCTTCAACAATTTGTCTGGGAGTAAGTGCATCTGCTAATGTTTTCTTATTCGATAAAGACTTTGATGTTTCCAATATAAACCTCCGTTTCCTCCATAGTTATTCGGTGCCAATGACGGCTATTTCAAAAAACTGCTAGATTCTCAGGGATTCAATTTCAATACAGTTATTGGTATACACGCAAATTTCGCTCGTCATCCGTAAAGCTTCCTTGACAATTTCCGTGGCATCCAGTGAAGAGTGTTTTAAGAGTGCTCTAGCGGCTGATAATGCGATGGGTCCGCCGGATCCAATGGCTAATATCCCGTCATCCGGCGAAAGCACGTCCCCGCTGCCTGAAAGGAGATATCCACTTTCGGCATCCACGGCAATCAGCAATGCCTCTGTTCGTCTCAACACGCGATCACTTCGCCAATCTCTTGCAAATTCAACCGCCGCTCTTTGAAGATTTCCGCGATACTGGTCCAATTTTTTCTCAAGATTCTCAAACAAAGCCAACGCATCCGCGGCTGAACCGGCAAAGCCCAGCAAGATGCGGTCATTATAGGCGCGACGAATCTTCTTCGCGCCATGTTTTATCGCAGTATCCCCTAGAGTGACCTGTCCATCGCCACCGATAGCCACCTGGTTATCATGTCGTACAGCGAGAATTGTCGTCGATCTGATCATTATGGCTCCTTCGTGAAAGGTGATACACTTCAACGTGATATTCCGATGAAATGAAACAACAGAAAGCAAAAAAATTGCATAATCCCGATAAAGAGTCCACATCGGATACCTCCTACAATAATGTAGTGGCTACGGAGATAATACGGGGAAAGCAAAAAAGTTAGGCCAAGTGCCATCGGGACGAAGACCGGAACAGAGCCGATATAAGGGAAATACGAAAGAGGTGTTGCGTTCCAGTTCCATAAACGCGCAGAGCCGAGTTGGTCGAAAAGGGTACTACCGACAAAAGCAACACCACCTGCAACCACAGCGGGAATATAAGGACGTCCCCAAATTGAGTCGAGACGCTGGTAAAGGTAGATGATTATCGTTATGGCAAGCGCCCAAGTTAGAAGCAAACTCAAAGGCACGGCGGCTATCCGAATATCATGCCGACTCAAATAAGACAGCAGGACAATACGTCGAGAGAACAACCAATCCAGTGGAATATAGGTGGTAATTGATGCAATCACGCCAAAAATCACACTACGCGATAGAAGCGAAGACTCATCCCATTTCCGGCTCGCATAACCAAGCACACCAACCACTACTAGAACGTTCAAATAAAGTAGCCAAGTTGAACCAAGTTTGGCATTAATCAGAAACGTCGCAAAACTCGTGACACAAGCAATAATGACAGCTTTATCGGTTTGGGTGATGGTCATTGAGAAATAATGCGTGATATTAGGTTCTGTTGACATTTGAGTATAAGGTTGTGGCATAATAGAAGAATGACGCCAATAACCTTACCTGATGACCAATGGAATAAGATATACCGGTTTCTTCCAAGCTGTCCCACCATCTATGTTGGCGACGAAGCTGCTACACGCCGCTTCGTCGAAGCCGTCCTGTGGGTGACTCGTAGCGGGGCTCAATGGAGACTTCTACCAGACACCTATGGCAAATGGAACACCCGCTACAAGCGGTTTGCTCGATGGTGCGACAAAGGTATCTTCACACAGATGCACCCCCACTTTGCCTCTGACCCCGATATCGAGTCGCTTATTGTGGACAGTACCATCTGCCGTGCTCACCCGTCTGCGGCGGGTGCCTTAAAAAGCTGGCGCCTTAAAAAAAAGGGTGGCACTGAAAACCAAGCATTAGGTCGCTCTCGGGGCGGTTTCAGTACAAAAATTCACATCACAGTTGACGGACTAGGCAATCCCCTAAGAATTCATCTGACCCCCGGTCAGAGACATGACATAACTGAGGCGGAAGGGTTGATAATCGGATATAACAGTGAATATGTGATTGGAGACAAGGGGTACGATTCGGACGCTTTTATCGCCGTTATTGAGGCGAATGGAGCGATTGCGGTGATACCGCCAAAAAGTCATCGTGTTGACCAAAGAACGTATGACAAACACTTATACAAAGAGAGACATCTGGTTGAATATTTCATCAACAAGATAAAATGGTATCGTCGTATCTTCTCTCGGTTTGAGAAGCTAGCTGTCCGTTATTTTGGATTTCTCAGCTTTGTCGCCACTCTTACTATGGCTCCGTTGAAATGTCAACAGAACCTAGGGCGTTAGGACTCAGAGCAACTTAAACCTGATATTGTTAATTAGCGGCCCATAGCTAGTCGATCGGCATGCCATGCAGGCAGCGCTGCTTCGCGGATGTTGCGCTGTGCAGCTCGAATGTCGTAGCTGACCCGCTTAATGCAAATGATGTTTTCGTCAGTATTGAGGATTGCAAAGCTCGCCTTTGGGTTGAAATCGCGTGGCTGACCAACAGATCCAGGGTTAATGAAATACTGCTTTTCTTTTGAAAGCGTGTAGCAAAATTCATCATCTTCTGGATAGCATTGAGAAAATTTCGATTCCGTCGAATAGATCATCGGAATATGCGTGTGTCCATAAAACGTGATCCAACTTCGACTTCGGTGCAAAATCAGCCGCGCGTCCCAATTGTTCAAGATGTAAAAATCCTCATCATTTGGGCTCCCGTGTGATATTTCAATCCCCTCGTCCAGCGTCATCGGTCCCTGAGGCATACGCTGCAGATACCCCCTGTTATCCGATCGAATCTGACGGCGCGCCCACATCGCACTAGTTCGAGCGAGGTCCTGGAAGTCGCTCCCGTCCTCAATGCTGGCAATCACCTTATCGTGATTACCTCGAACCATGACATCGGGTTTGAGCCGCCTTAGCTGGTCGATAGCTTCATTCGGTTGGGCCCCATACCCAACAATATCACCGAGAAAAATAATCTGATCGATATGCTCTTCAGTAACAGCCGATAAAACGGCATCAAACGCCTCAAGATTCGCATGAACATCGCTGAAAATAAAGTATCGCATCAAGTTTTCCCGAAGATGGCTACATTATACCGTATCACCCCTAGCGCCGCAAGCCCAAAATGAGAGGATTTCATGAATAGATGAAAATCATGGAGCAGGTTCGCTTTGTCCGAATCCCTCGGATGAGCATAGCCTGCCCCGATCTATCGGGGGACTCTCAGAACACGGCTGCGCCACAACTTTGCTACGATTCTTCTTCTGATTTGCTCCGCTTTTCCAACCACTGATCTAAAAAGCGAATTTCTTCGTCAATGAAAGTGCAAATCCCTTTCAGAAATTCGATCTCTGCGTTGCGGAAGTAGTTAAAAGATTCGTCGTGACCCTTTGAGAGTTTTGTCACAACTCGATCCGTGAATCCAGTAATGAGTGAATATAACATACGAATCTCCTCCTATCGATCTATTTAGTCAAAGGTAATCACTAGGCGGCCATCGACTAACTTCGCCTGTGTTGGATTTGCATGCGCGATGCTTCGCGGCAGGGCAATATGCTGCTTGAACCCGCCGATCCGTACAATGAGTTCATCACCGTTCTTGGCAAGATCAATCTCTTGTTTCGTGATGAAGGGCAAGTGCATCGAAACCTGATACTGATCGCCATCTTTACTGAGGGGTGTGCATAAATATAGTTGACATAATCAAGCCAAAAGGGTTTCCTATTGTTATCATAGCAAAAGGAGCCCCAATATGGTACAAAGACCAATGTTGGCTGATTATGTCACTCTTATTATGCAACTCTTTGAGCAGTTTATGCAACACCGTATTGACAAACCAGGTGTCACACACGCAAAACCATTGACATATTCAACCACCTCGTTTATCATTTTCTTCATGTTGATGCAGTTTCACGGCATCTATGGCTTCAAAACGCAATGGCGGTGGCTAATCAATCACCCAGAAGTGTTACAAATGCTGGGGTGGCAACAGCCCCCTCATCGAACCACGATTGCACGTCGCTATAAGGCATTATATGAAGTGATAGAGGCATTTGTATTGTTTATCGGTCAGTATGCCACTGACTTGTCCCAACAATTCAACTTGGCTCATCTGGTAGCCGACAAAAGTTTATTTAAGGCACGAGGACCCGTCTGGCATCAAACTGACCGCAAAGCAGGAAAAGCACCTAAACATCTACGCAACCTCGACACCGATGCCACGTGGAGCAAGAGTGGTTATCATGGCTGGGTCTATGGCTACGGACTTCACATTATCTGCACACAAGGTGCGTTCCCAACACTGATAACTGTGCACCGTGCGTCGGTCTCCGAAAGTTGGGCGATAGATGCTAAAGCGTCTGAGATTCTGACACAACTTTCACCGCAGACACTCACTGCCGATGATGCCTATACCCAAGCAGACCGTATCCGTCGTTGGGCGAAGGCACAAGTCGCTTTGATTACCCCGGCACTTAGATGGACAAAGGGACGGTTTGCCAAGGCGTATCATCGATTTATCAACCAACCCAAGCAGCGTCTCTGTTTAAGCAAACGTCGCAGTTCGGTTGAACCGTTGTTTGACTTGATTGCTAAAGTGATAGGCACCACTCCTCAACAGAAGCAGTTACCGGTCAAGGGGTTTTTCAATGTACGCTGTTGTTTAGCTATCGGGGTGTTATCAGTGCAAGTGGCTATGATTGCCAATGCCATATGGAAGTTACCTGCTCGCAATATCTCTCATATGGCGGCTGTTTTCCAATGAACTACTATGCACACCCCTCATCTTTACTGAACTGATACGGTCTTTCTTCGCGAAAGATGTCGGCGGGGTCGATTCCGGCGTAAAGCACGTCTGCAAGTCTACGCAGCCCCTTTTCGCCTACAACCTCATCATCAAACAGATGCACTTTCCAGATTGGCATGTCCAAAAAGTAGTTTGCGGCTTCGTCGATATAACGCTGTTGGGTCTGCTTCCACATTCCAAAGAAGGCAGAATCTGCAATTTCCGGGAAGATCCGGTTGATGATCACCGCATCAATGCAAAGCCCGTAAAGGCAGAAATACATAAACGCCCGCTATGTTTCTTTGATAACCATCTTCTCGGGATTGGTGACGAGACAAACGGTTGTCATTTTGGGATCGGTGAAGATCTGATCAATTCCTTGCAGTTTGTCGTACAGATCTTGAATATTCTGGAAATAGTTGTCTTGAGGGAGCGGGACGGAACTTACGCATTCAACAACAAGGCGAGCGACTTTCACCAAATTCCGCTCCAACTTAAAGAGCCGATTCATATACCACTCAAGGGTGGTGGGGATGCTGACAAATCGAAGAGATTCGCCCGTTGGCGCACAATCGAGAAGAATTACATCGTAGGCTGATTGGCGAACATGCTGATTGATGTACAGCAGCGAACAGATCTCCTGCATGCCGGGGAAAATCGCGATCTCTTCCGCAACGATCTCCGCTAAACCGGATCGATTAAGAGGGAGCGGATATAGCCGCAAACATTTTCCCAATACTCGGTAATCGCCTCCTGAATATCAATCTCCTGAATCCGGAGGTTTTCGTTGATCTGTACCCGTTTCTCGTCCTCGTTGCGCATCAATTGTTTCTCTTTGTCGAATGCGTCCGACAAAGAGTGTGCGGCATCCAGCGAGAGCACAATGGTTTTGTATCCGAGCTCCGCGAGCTTCAGACCTGTTGCCGCAGCGATGCTTGTTTTGTCGACGCCGCCTTTGCCAGTGTAGAGGATAATACGCATCGTTCTTGCCTTCGATTTAATCGCACGCGCAATGCTACCTTTATATGTTTCAAATCCTGTCTCTTCCTGTCTCTCTCAAACCAGATTGATTATAACAGAGATTCAGATCCTGCGCAAGCGAAATACAAAGATGATAGAAATTTACAACAGGATGATTTACCTCCGCTCGGCGTGGATTGGCAAATCCACGCCCCGATGGATTTGCCAATTCATCGGGAGCAGTGTCAACTATCTTCCTGACCTTACAGAAATTTACAACAATGATACTCCAGCAATCAACGCGACCACACATACAATTGCCGTTAGCGTCCGCTTTTCATTTCTGAATGCGCGAGACAGGGAAAAATCGTGTGGGGAGGGATTCTCGTAGCTGCGAAATCGGGGAAGGAATCTGGAGACAGCCGAATAGTAGGTTTGATATGCCGACCCGAAAGATTCGCGCAGGTATGCTTCCTCGGAGGCGATAATTAGCAGGTATTGAACAAAATATCCCACGAGTAACACAATGATCATCCAGTAAACGTTGGCAATAACACAGACACCGACACTGAGTAGCAGGTTTCCCAGGTAGAGTGGATTTCGGACATGGGCGTAGGGGCCCGTCGTCACAAGATCACGGGCGGCTCCCAGGGTCCGTGAGCGAGTCGCGCCACCAGCATAACCAACCGCCCACAAACGTAGGAACTCACCGAGAATCAAAAGACCCGTACCAATCAGCGCGGAAATGAAAGTGGGATGGGCAAAATAGATTAAGATTAATATGAACGGGATGGATGTGAGGCTGCGCAGCCGAAAGAGCAGACGACCAATCATAGGCATGAAACGTGATAGATCTGGCCATCCTGAACAACTTCTGAACATCTTGTTCCTTCACTCCCCTGCCCGCTTGCCCCCTTGGCTCACTTGGGCGTCTTCCAGATCAGGATGCTTCCGACAATGGTGTAAAGCAAATTTGCGCCCCAACAGGCGACAATCGGTGGCAGTTTGCCATTTTCACCGAGTCCTTCGAGGGTTGCCAGTGAGATTCCCCAATACATAAAGACGAGGAAGAAGGCAACGAGCAGCCCTGCAAAAAATCCAGCCCCACCAAAGCGAATCGAAATTGGCGCACCAATCAGAATCACAACGAACGCCGCAAAGGGGTATGCCATCTTATGATGCAATTTGACTTCCTCACGCCGTGTCGCCTGCCCTGCGCTTCGTTTATATTTAATCTGCCGCCGCAGCTCTCCAATCGTCATCGCTCGGAGATCTTTATTGCTGCCTGCGAATTGCTCCGGTTCTTCCGCTCGATCGATTTGCCTGGTTAGGAACGGTTCAAAAGCAATCTCAACATCTCCATCAAAACGACGAATAAACCCCTTTGCCAGATGCCACTGATTTGGCGACCATGTAGCTGAACTTGCAAAGATTAATCGTGCAAGTGTATCATTGGGATTTAACTCATAAATTGTCATTCGATCGATGGTTTCGTTTTCCAGATCTAGCGTTTGGATATAAAACAGCCGATTGTTTTGTCCTTTGAAGACAACGTTTCGGCTTCGACGTAAGGGAATTTTTTCCCCCAATTGGTTGGCGCGGTGGTAGGCAGGTGAAGCAACCAGATTATAGAAAACCACAAAGATTATGCAGGTCAAGAATATGGATACGAGAATCGGGGTGAGGAGGCGATAAACGCTAACACCGGCGGTCTGCATAGCGGCGAGCTCGTTGTTTTGAACCTTTTGTCCGAAAACGAAGAAAACGGCAAGGAAGCTCGCCAACGGGACAACCTCAATAACCCGTCGAGGGGCTTGGCATAACACAATCTGAATCGCTGTGAGATAGGAAACGTCATCATCAAAACGCTTGATATCTTTATCGAGTAACCGAACGATAATTACCAGCGCGATGAAAAAGGCAAGCCCTAACGCGAATGTTCTAAGATATTCGGTTAAAATATATCGCTCAAGGATTCTCATACTAAATCCGACTCTAAATGTTACAAAGACTGCTTCGTAGTGGCGACTTCAGTCGTGCTTTCTCTGAAGTCTGTGACGTGATGATCGAGAATTCGTATCAATCTAATTCTCCAATTTCTTGGGATTTTGTCTTATCAAAAGGAGGCGGCGGTTTCTGGCCTCGATTTTGTTGAGCGCCGAGTTTGCCTTCCAAGATAACTCGCATTGCGAACCCCAACCCCAATAATCCGATAACGAGGTTTGGCAACCAGATTGCGAAGCCGGGCGGAAGGATACCCTGTTGTCCTGTATACCGTCCGATTTGTAGAAGCATGTAGTATACAAGAACGAGCCCAAGTCCGATACCGAAGCCCACCATCTTACCGCTTCGCTTCACAACCAGTCCAAGTGGTACGCCAATTAGACCGAAGACAAAACAGGCAAAGGGAATTGAAAACTTTTTGTGATATTCAACCTGCGCATATCGCAACCTATCTATCAGGTACGGTTTCGATTGCTTTCGGAACAAACTGTCTTTGAGCTCGCTGATATGGGCTTTCAGTTTGGCCAGACGCATGTTTCGGGTGCTCTTAGATTCAAACTGTGTCCGTTCCAACGTCTCCGTAAAGTCAAGTGCGATTCGATCTTCTGCAAAAGCGGTCACCCGAAAACCGTTTGAACTACCGGAAACTGGTTCATAAATAATCCCATCATAAAGCGTCAGCCATGCCTGCCTGTCTTTAAATCCGACAGTTGCCTCCTTCGCATCAACGAAGCGTGGCTGTCCCGGCCATATTGAATCCCACACCTTCACGTTTTGTAAACGTTCCGTGTCCGGGTCGGTTGATTCGTATAGCCAGAGTTTTCCCTCGCGCTCTAACTCTTTCATGACCACTCCCTCTTCAAGGACAAAGGCGGAGTGTCGCCTGCTAATGTCGTGCTTCAACGAAGCATAAGCTACGTTACCGCGGGGGAGTGCATAATCCATAAAAAAAAAGTCGAAAATGCTTAGTAAGCTAGAAACAAACAGCAAGGGTAAGAGAATCTGATGGAAGCCAACGCCATGCGCTTTCATGGCAGTGATCTCATTATCCGTCGAGAATCTCCCAAGGGAGAGCAAAATCCCCACGAGCGTAGCCATCGGAATGGTTAGAACAAGCGTGGCTGGCAAAACATAGATTAGCAGTTCGATCAGATAATGGGGACTGACGCCTTTGCTTACGAACTGCTTGGTCAGCCTGAAGATTTCGTCAAGCAGCATGACGAAGGTGAAGCAGAATACTGCTAACAGGAAGGGAGGAAAGAACTCCTTGAGGGTGTATCTGGTTAATATTTTCAAGCGCGTATAACTCCGGTTGCAGATGCCATGCATCAAAATTTAGTATATTTTACCCCACACAACTTCGTCTTAGCAAGACATTAGTTGTTGTTTGCGGATTAGTTGTTGTTTGCGGTATGAATCTTCAAATCGTCAGAAAAGGCGAAGGAAATACTTGACAAATTTGTTGAAATGTTTTATAGTGTATTCTCAACATCACAATATATCCTATGAAAAAGTGAATGCCATACAATATCTTGTGTGAGGCAAATGGCATCATCAAGATTTTGTGTGTTTTCAACGAGATAACGCAATATATTGAAAAAGGTGTTGAAAGCAGGCTATAAGTCATCCCTTCCCTTCGAGGTCATTCAATGCCAAGAGTAATATATTTAGTTATGGTATTATATTTCAGTCTTGGACTACTCACGTTCCGTTCCACTGTTGCCCAAATTGAACGCAGCCAGGTTGAACCGCACAAGCAGGATGAACAGCGCAGCCCGGCGCAAACTGGAGAATCTTCTCCGCCAATAAAAGCGACCGTGTCATCTGAGCCGGAAGATTTATCCCGAATCGTACAGCAAATCGGCGGCAAAGTCAATCTCGGAACGACAGAAACCATTGATGGCATTATCTTAGTCGTCGGAGACGCAAAGATTCAAGGGCATGTGAAGGGCGATATCTTTGTCTTGCGCGGAGATGTTGAAATCGGGGAAAGCGCACAGGTCATGGGAAAGGTAACGGTGGTTCTGGGGAAAATCATCGGTAAGGACTATCTGCTAGACGAGCCTGAGACCTCAACGCATCGCTATGAGGAGATTAACGGTTGGCGCCTTGTACCAGCGTCAACTAAATTAATGATGTATCCGCAAGAAGTGTGGGGAATGCCCAGGTTTGGTTTTGGTTGGGGAGTGTTGTTTGTTACCCTAGCGCTTACCCACATGCTGCTCGTGATTGTATTCCCACAACAGATGGAGGGTATGGCCCATACAATTTCTCACCGTCCAATTGGAAGCACTCTCCTTGGATTGATTGTTATGATAATCGTTCCTTATTTGTCGATGTTGTTAATCCTGTCGATTGTGGGTATTCCGTTGATGCTGCTTTTTTTCTCTATTCTGCTGTCGATGGCAATTTATGGGAAAACGGCGATCTTTCTCTCCATCGGCACCACCATCAGATCTGCGAAGTCGCGTTCCTCTTCTCCACAACGATCCAGTATTATTTCTGTCATTGTTGGGTATTCAATATACAGTTTGGCGACCTGGATTCCTTACTTCCACATCAACCATCTAACCTTCATCATCGCAAGTGCCATTGGAATCGGCATTAGTCTCCGAACTTTGTTCGGTCAAAAACCGATTCGTCCCGACAGAGTCCATCGCCGGGAATATCAGCCCCCAAGGTATCGTCGATAATGGGCCTCATGGGTCAAGAAAAGTGTAAAGTATAAATGAGATGAGATTGGTGAATGTTTCGGGCAAGTTGATCGTATCATGTTTGTTGACCGGTTTGACGGTTATCGGTCCAATGACGAATCCATGATTGTCGGTGATGGTGAGCTCTTTTTCACCTTTGTAGACATTCGACCAGTGGAGTTGATTGCGTCGTGTTCCACACTCCTTTGATAAAATGAATGGGTATCCGAAGCGGAAATTTTGGGACATAAATTATCTCCCTTCCTTTCTCTATTTTACCACATCTTTATGTTTTACTCAATATGACTTCAGGGGGAAGGGGAAAGTATAACAACCCTGTCCTGAGCTTGTCGAAGGAATGAATTCGGGGGCTTTTCTTCATCAGTGAGTTGACTGGTTCATTGGTTTTCGCCAGTTGGGCATCACTTTTCATGTCTCGAGGTGTGATCTTGCGCTTGAGTCATCCTGGATTTCTCGTCTTACTCCTCTTTTTGCCCTTCGTCGTTTGGCATCTGCGTCAGCAAAAAATCGCTTGTGTTCGCTTTTCGGACCTCAGTATCAGCCGTCAGATTGCCCCGAGCTTTTGGACAAGATGTTTTCCCGTCTTGAGTTTTGTGCGATTTCTCGTTATTGCCCTGATGCTCTTCGCACTTGCACGCCCACAGTCGTCTCAAAGTCGCGAACAGATTACCTCTGAAGGCATTGATATTCTGCTAATCCTCGATATTTCCGGAAGCATGCGTGCGGAAGATTTCAAGCCCAATAACCGCTTGCAGGCAGCCAAAGCGGTCATCCGCGATTTTTTAAGGGATCGGAAGAACGACCGAATCGGGTTGGTTGTTTTCGCCGGCGAGAGTTTCACGCAATGTCCGCTCACATTGGATTATGATGTCCTCGCCGATCTACTGCGCGATGTTGAGATTGGCATGCTTGAAGATGGCACCGCAATCGGGGATGCCCTTGCGAATGCCACGAACCGGCTGCGTCATTCGACAACCAAGAGCAAAATCGCAATCTTACTCACGGATGGAGAGAACAACGCGGGAAATATCGATCCGCTAACCACCGCACAAGCTGCCAGAGCGCTCGATATTAAGGTGTATACCATCGGTATGGGAAAGGAAGGTGGCGCGCCTATTCCATATCATGACCCCATTTTTGGCAAGCAGTATAGCCATATTCGGACTTATGTTGATGAAGAAACGCTCAAACAGATTGCGGAAATTACGGACGGACTTTATTTTCGAGCCACCGATAAGCAAAAACTCGCTGAAATCTATAAGGAAATCAACCGGCTTGAAACCACAAAGATCGAGGCCACGGAGTATATCCGTTATAAAGAGCTTGTGGCATATCTGCTATTCCCTGCGACGCTGCTGTTGATGCTGGAGATTGTCTTGTCGAATACGCGCCTGCGAAAAATCCCGTGAACGTGGTTGCGTATTGTCATACTCGTAGTGACGAATCTCGTTGTACTCCGCAACTTGTGAGGCGAACAATGACGGAGAAAAGTGAAATCCCATTCGGTGCCCAATTCAGTCCCAACCAGGTAAACTTACCCAAGCTGTTTCAAGTCATCCATAAAAACGCAGGGGATAGGAACAAAATTACCGAAACAATCCGTGATGAATTTTTTGCAACCCATGCGCAGAATCAACGCTGGAAGTTGGCTGAAAACACCGTACTATCCTTGAGAACTTACGAATTGTTAGAAGAGGATCGCGCGCCCCCGACTACATTGGCGAATGACCTGTCCGCAATTGCTAACACTCCAGATGCACTGTATGAGCAATTCGCCAAGCATATCCTTATTAATCTGAGAGGTCTCACGTTTGTTGAAACTCTGTCGATGATGCAAGCGGCTGGCGAGGAAATCAACCTCCACACCCTGAGCAAGTGCCTTGAGCAACGAGGGCTGCATGTTCCACGCGGTGCGGTACACATCAGCAGTATGCGTTTGTGGCTTGCTCAAGCGGGCATCTTCGACGCAAGCATCAAGGGTGGCCCAAGATTGTATGAAATCAACCAGATGCGTCTGAAAGAATTACTTGGTATTGGACTGGATGCGATCGACAGTTTGACCCAACTTAACACCGCACAACGCGCTTTCTTGCGGGCGCTTACACGCATTGTTGAATCAGATCCGTTCATTGCCAACAAGGTGGCAGATTTAGCAAGTACACTTTATTCAGTAGAGTATAACCACAAGGAGCTCCCAAAGTCCATCTTGTTTCCTTTACAAGAGCTTGGGTATATACAGTTGACAAAATCAACCACAGGACGAGGCGCAAAACCTTATGAAGTTTCACGAACTATTAAGTTTCATCAGGAGATTTCTGAGTCGATTCTTGCTTCGGTAGCTGAGAAGACTGGACTGGTTCCCAAAGAAATATTCGAACAACCGCTGTCGCAGATACTCATTGACCTCAGGTCGAATGACAAGCATGTTAAAGGTAAGGCGCTTGAACTTTTGGCAATTTACTTTGCTCGCTTGATTGACCTCGATTTCAAAGGCTGGCGCATACGAAGCGCGGACACAGGTGGGGCTGAAGTGGATGTAATTGTCGAAGGAGCGAGGTTGATCTTTAGCCGATGGCAGATTCAAGCTAAGAACACAAAAATAGTTCGACTGGACGACGTTGCTAAGGAAGTCGGCCTGTCAATCACGTTTATCTATTCCAACGTCGTAATGCTTGTAACGACTGGTGATTTTACAAAGGATGCATACGATTACGCACATCATGTGATGAAGACTTGTAACCTCAACGTGATTCTATTGAATGGCACCGAACTTGAGTACATCAGCTGGGATGCGACAAACATTGTAAGTGTCCTGAACAGGAAAGCTGAACAGGCAATGGCACTCAAAGAACGCACAGACTACTTCGCAGCTCAGTAGTTATAAGGATGTATTTATGACTCAAATTCATTTTAACGAAGAACCGTTTTATACGACTCAACACGGCGCAGCCTACCTGGGGGATGCACTCACTTACTTGCGCCAGATGGCGTGTGAGTCAGTTGACCTGATTGTGACTTCGCCTCCCTTTGCACTAAAGCGTAAGAAGGAATATGGTAACGTAGACGCCAAAGACTACTTATCGTGGTTCATGGATTTCGCGATTGAGTTCAAGCGGATTCTGAAGAACGAAGGCAGTCTGGTTATTGACATCGGTGGTACATGGGCCAAAGGGCAGCCTACCCGTTCGCTATACCACTTTGAATTGCTAATTTCTTTGTGTAGGACATTGGAATTTCATCTCGCCCAAGAGTTTTATTGGTATAACCCGTCCAAGCTGCCTTCACCCGCCGAATGGGTAACGGTACGACGGATACGTGTCAAGGATGCAGTTGACCCAATCTGGTGGCTGTCAAAAAGAGCGAATCCTAAAGCAAGCAACCGGCAAGTGTTGAAACCTTACAGTGATTCGATGAAGAGGTTGCTGAAGGAGGGCTACAAAGCAAAATTGCGACCTTCAGGACACGACATCTCCGGGAATTTTTCAAAGGATAACCGGGGTGCGATTCCGCCCAACCTGCTAAGTTTAGCAAACACCGACTCTAACGGTGTCTACCTTCGCCAATGCCGCCAACGTGATATCAAGCCCCATCCGGCACGATTTCCTCATGGGCTGCCCGAATTTTTTATAAAGTTCCTTACCGATCCGGATGATTTGGTGGTCGATCCTTTTGCCGGAAGCAACGTTACTGGCGAAGTTGCCGAACAGCTCTCACGACGCTGGTTGGTGTTTGAGTTAGTCGAAGAATATCTTGAAGCATCCAAATTTCGTTTCCCTAGCTTATGCGGGCAATTATATCTCTTCGATGAGCAAAAAAATCTTTGAATAGGTTGTACGCAATATGGAAATCTACCGCTGGAAAGAGAAGGGATTCCGACAACTCGATCCATTGCGTTTTGGAGAAGAGCGCGACTTTGAGGACCTGTTAGAACAGGATCCGGCACTGCTCCTTGGAAATGAGCGCACTTGTGTAATCAGCCGACAAGCTCCCATTGGGAGATCACAGAAGGTGGATCTCCTCGCACTGGATCAGCACGGAAACTGTATCGTTATTGAACTCAAGCGGGGAAAGCCGTCTCGCACGACAATTGCGCAAATTCTGGAATACGCCGCAGCCGTTGCCAAACTTTCCTTTGCTGACCTTGAGCTTTTGACCCAACGCTGGTTTCGGCAGCAAGGCCGCGAGTTTACCTCCCTGCTGACGTTGCACAGCGCGTTCTTTGGATATGAATTGGGTGGCATGCAAGCGTCCACCTTCAATCGTAAGCAGCGGCTGGTTCTTGTCTCCGAGGGAGTTGATGTACGTGTCCTTGATATCGCGGAATATCTGCGACGTATCGGTGTGGATCTGACCTATATCTCTTACTTTTCCTACCAGGCCCCCGATGAAATTCTGGTTGCCACAAAGACCATGCTCGGTACGCCTGTCATCAAGGAATCGCGTGCCAGATACCAGTACAGCGCCAGGGAGTTTATGACACTCGAGGGGTACCTTGCCACACTCACCAAAAATGAAGAACTTCACAGGGTTGCCCAGCAATTCTTTGATTACGTGGAGGTGTGTGGCGCGATTATTCGCCCGCGGGTTGCTCTCATTCGTATGACAATTGGTGGAAAATGGTGGCTGGATTCGTATCCATCCAAGCGGGCAACTCATTGCCGAATCAATGTACATGGGGATTTCACCCCGATGTACATCGCAGAATGTCGCGCAAATCTACCTGATGTAACATCGAAGAAATTCGGTGTCTCGTTTAATATCGCCTCCCAAGCTCATCTGAAATATGCAATTGAGATCTTTGAACGCGTACGACATACGATCTTGGAAAGCTAATATCAATTCAGCTTTGCAGTCAAATCCGCTGCCGAACCCTCCGAAGGTTTCTCATGGGGAATTTCTAGATTGATTTCAAATCAATCCCTGACTATTGCACCGGTTTTCCGTTAGCCGTCGAGCGCATCCTGGAGCTGACACACGCTCACCCTTTCTTCGTACAAATCTTCTGCTACGAACTGGTCAATTAGATGAGGGGTGTGCATAAATATAGTTGACATAATCAAGCCAAAAGGGTTTCCTATTGTTATCATAGCAAAAGGAGCCCCAATATGGTACAAAGACCAATGTTGGCTGATTATGTCACTCTTATTATGCAACTCTTTGAGCAGTTTATGCAACACCGTATTGACAAACCAGGTGTCACACACGCAAAACCATTGACATATTCAACCACCTCGTTTATCATTTTCTTCATGTTGATGCAGTTTCACGGCATCTATGGCTTCAAAACGCAATGGCGGTGGCTAATCAATCACCCAGAAGTGTTACAAATGCTGGGGTGGCAACAGCCCCCTCATCGAACCACGATTGCACGTCGCTATAAGGCATTATATGAAGTGATAGAGGCATTTGTATTGTTTATCGGTCAGTATGCCACTGACTTGTCCCAACAATTCAACTTGGCTCATCTGGTAGCCGACAAAAGTTTATTTAAGGCACGAGGACCCGTCTGGCATCAAACTGACCGCAAAGCAGGAAAAGTACCTAAACATCTACGCAACCTCGACACCGATGCCACGTGGAGCAAGAGTGGTTATCATGGCTGGGTCTATGGCTACGGACTTCACATTATCTGCACACAAGGTGCGTTCCCAACACTGATAACTGTGCACCGTGCGTCGGTCTCCGAAAGTTGGGCGATAGATGCTAAAGCGTCTGAGATTCTGACACAACTTTCACCGCAGACACTCACTGCCGATGATGCCTATACCCAAGCAGACCGTATCCGTCGTTGGGCGAAGGCACAAGTCGCTTTGATTACCCCGGCACTTAGATGGACAAAGGGACGGTTTGCCAAGGCGTATCATCGATTTATCAACCAACCCAAGCAGCGTCTCTGTTTAAGCAAACGTCGCAGTTCGGTTGAACCGTTGTTTGACTTGATTGCTAAAGTGATAGGCACCACTCCTCAACAGAAGCAGTTACCGGTCAAGGGGTTTTTCAATGTACGCTGTTGTTTAGCTATCGGGGTGTTATCAGTGCAAGTGGCTATGATTGCCAATGCCATATGGAAGTTACCTGCTCGCAATATCTCTCATATGGCGGCTGTTTTCCAATGAACTACTATGCACACCCCTCATCTAAATCATCGAAAGGAGCGCAATTACGCAACCTGAAACGATATCGATGCGATTACAGAAAAATTAGGTTCTGTTGACATTTCAAGGGAGCCATATAAGAGTGGAGACAAAGCTGAGAAATCCAAAATAACGGACAGCTAGCTTCTCAAACCGAGAGAAGATACGACGATACCATTTTATCTTGTTGATGAAACATTCAACCCGATGTCTCTCTTTGTATTAAGTGTTTGTCATACGTTCTTTGGTCAACACGATGACTTTTGGGCAGTATCACCGCAATCGCTCCATTCGCCTCAATAACCGCGATAAAAGCGTCCGAATCGTACCCCTTGTCTCCAATCACATATTCACTGTTATATCCGATTATCAACCCTTCCGCCTCAGTTATGTCATGTCTCTGACCGGGGGTCAGATGAATTCTTAGGGGATTGCCTAGTCCGTCAACTGTGATGTGAATTTTTGTACTGAAACCGCCCCGAGACCGACCTAATGCTTGGTTTTCAGTGCCACCCTTTTTTTTAAGGCGCCAGCTTTTTAAGGCGCCCGCCGCAGACGGGTGAGCGCGGCAGATGGTACTGTCCACAATAAGCGACTCGATATCGGGGTCAGAGGCGAAGTGGGGGTGCATCTGTGTGAAGATACCTTTGTCGCACCATCAAGCAAACCGCTTGTAGCGGGTGTTCGATTTGCCATATTCGATTTGCCATAGGTGTCTGGTAGAAGTCTCCATTGAGCCCTGCTACGAGTCACCCAGAGAACCGCTTCGACGAAGCGGCGTGTAGCAGCTTCGTCGCCAACATAGATGGTGGGACAGCTTAGAAGAAACCGGTATATCTTATTCCATTGTTCATCAGGTAAGGTTATTGGCGTCATTCTTCTATTATGCCACAACCTTATACTCAAATGTCAACAGAACCTAGTCCGGGAAGGCAATCCACAGTTCAACCTGTTATGGAAGGCAATTCCCTCCGACGAACACACGACCTTGAGTGCCATCGCAGAAGGGGTTGATGTAACCGGGCAGACATCGCTGGATTTCACAACGATCGAAACACTATTGCGAAATGCCGGTGTGTCGATTCCACGTTCAAAACTCGTGGAGCATACGGAGTCCCTTGTTCAACAAAAGATTTTGGGATTGACAGAAGTCTTCCATGTCTACTACCAACTCGAATTGTTCCGTCTCTGGGTCAGTCACAGATACCCCTTGCGCCACGTTGATGGCGAGGATGATTGATATTTCTCCATGAAGCGCATAGGATTCATTGAACGCATGCATTGAGACCTTTGCCCCCAATAGAAATTCCCCACGCATGGGTTCAATCAATTTTACCGAGTGGCTGACCCAGAAAAAACAGGTCCAGACAAACTTCGAGTATGAGTCGTTGGCAAATGCTCACGGGTTTGCCGACGACTGAGTAGAGCCACCTCCTTCAGACTGAACACATCAGCGATACATCAAGCCAAATAGCACACAAAGCGATACTCAAAAACAGATAATAGCCATAGCTGCTTCAGCCATATTCACAATAAGCGTAAACCCAAAGAAACGTCCGCAACAACTCAATGCTAAGCTGCCGTGTGGGAGACACCCCCAGATAATCAAACAGGCGTGACACTGCTTGAGAATAAAACAAAAACAACAGGTTACAAACGGTAAACAGAATCAACAACACCGCCACTTGGGCATGAGGATGGTGAGAATAGATTCTTTTCGTCACGATTGTCTGATTGGCGGCTTTAAACCCATTATTCTCGACATCCCATCGCAGATGCGCTAATTCTCTCAACTCTTCTGGCACGAGAGATGTCGCCGTCGTGACCACCCAGAAGGTTAGGACTTCGCCCGTCCGTATGACGACCTCTTCGACTTTGGCAACCGTCAGTGAGGCATTGATGTCTCGGTGAAAAAAACCATCGGCTTGTGTGATTTGATAGCTCCGCATTCGCATCGTGTCAACGCCACAGCGGGTAACAATGTCGAAGACGGGGTCATCTTTGGCGGCAAACAGCCCTTCAGCATCTTGTATAATGCGAAGGGTTATATCATCGGTTTTGATCCGCACATCACTTTTCAGTTCGTCGAGACATAGATTGAAAAATGGGGCATTGAGGTAGAGCCCGTCGCCGAGAATCAGATTGACAAATCCTACCCCCAGTTTTGCTTTCAACCGACGCAGCAGCGCATAACTAGCGGGGAGTTCCTTGCCCCGTTTTTCGTAGGGTTCTAAATCGACCATCAGGCTGACCGGACCCACAATTTCAAAGCAACTGGCTAACAGTCGCCCAAACCCACTGCCATCAATGATGCCGATACGCGGTTTGCCGCTACGTAACTAGCATTTACTGTGGCCGGATAAAACGTCCAAGCGGTAGGAGTCGAGCAAGGTCTGACGCAAGGCAGAGAGTTGTATTTGCTCTAGGCTACGGGCCATGGTGCTATCACTGGTGACGGAGGTTTTCCGTCGAAACCACCGTTTGCCAATCGGAGTCCGCAGCATGCGGTCACATGAAAGCAGTGACCCCCAGCCCATCGCACCCATCAGAAAAACCGCTGAAAAGACAGTTGATGGAGGGATATCGGCGGTCTCCCGCGTATCTCGGACGGTAGCTGCTTTGTGGGAAAGATGAAACTGTTGTTCACAGAAAGCACGAAAATCCGGTAATTTTGTCGTTGTTATCGGTCTCACCTCCTTTCGATTGGTAGTTTTGGGGTGAATGTATCGCCGAATCATTTCATCGCAAAGTTTACGACCGATAACACCGAAATTCAACCTGTTTTTTCTCGTGGGGAATTTGTATGCCCTCAACTTTTTTGTTGACAAATGCGATCCAGTTTGATACACTTAAATGCGCTTTTGCGGGAGTAGCTCAGTGGTAGAGCTCTACCTTGCCAAGGTAGAGGTCGCGGGTTCAAATCCCGTCTCCCGCTCCATTATGTGCGGCGGCGTAGCCAAGTGGTAAGGCCGGAGTCTGCAAAACTCCTATGCGTCGGTTCGATTCCGACCGCCGCCTCCATTTATCCTCATATGGGCGGTTAGCTCAGTTGGTTAGAGTACTTGCTCGACACGCAAGGGGTCATAGGTTCAAATCCTATACCGCCCATCATATTTTGGATTCAATTAAAGAGCCGTAAGGCTCTTTTTTTATTGAAATAAGTCGGAAGGATGAGCGTTTATATAGACACAAGTGTATACAATGACCGTTTGACGGCCAGACCCAACTGAGGATTTGGTTGGAGAGGCTTATAATTGGAGAAAGTGATGTCAAGCTCAGAAAAAGATCAGCTTTATAAAATCCGACATAGCACGGCTCATGTGATGGCGCAAGCCACCATGGGACTTTATCCAGAGGCAAAACTCAGCATTGGTCCCCCGATTGAAAACGGCTTCTACTACGACTTCGATCTCGGGGTCGATGAAGATGGCAAGCGACGATCATTTACGCCGGATGACCTCGAAAAAATTGAGAAGCGTATGCGCCAAATCGTCGCCGGCAAACACCCATTTATTTACCGCGAAGTCAGCGTTGAAGAAGCAACCGAGTTATTCAAAGATCAGCCATACAAGCTAGAGTTAATCGATGGGCTCACCAAAGGCGGTGCCAATGAGTATGGGGAGGAAATCGATGAGCCGCTGGTGCTGAGTACCTATCGCCATGATACCTTTGAAGATCTCTGTCGAGGGCCCCATGTCGAGAATACAGGTCAGCTTCGACCTGATGCCTTCAGACTTTTGAGTGTTGCCGGCGCATATTGGCGGGGTGACGAAAATAATCCGATGCTTCAGCGCATCTACGGTACAGCGTGGCACACCAAAGTAGAACTCAAGCAGCATCTCCAAATGCTTGAGGAGGCGAAAAAGCGCGATCACCGTAAACTCGGCAGGGACTTAGAAATCTTTATCTTTGATGACGAAGTTGGTCCCGGGCTTCCCCTGTGGTTGCCAAACGGCGGAATCATCATCGAAGAATTGGAAAAGCTCGCCAAGGAAATGGAAGACAAGCGGGGATATGATCGGGCCCGTACACCCCACCTTGCCAAAGATGCACTCTTTCTTCGTACTGGTCACCTGCCGTATTATGCCGAAAGTATGTATCCACCAATGGAGGTGGAGGGCGTGCGGTACTACCTGAAGCCGATGAACTGCCCATTCCATCACAAGATTTTCGATAGCAAACCACGTAGCTACCGCGATCTCCCGCTTCGCTTGGCTGAATATGGTGCCTGCTATCGCTTTGAAAAGAGCGGCGAACTTTTTGGTCTCATGCGGGTACGCTCCATGCAAATGAATGACGCCCATATCTATTGCTCAGAAGAGCAGTTTGAAGAAGAGTTTATGGGGGTCGTTGACCTGTATCTTGAATATTTCCGAATCTTCGGCGTCGAAAAATATGTGATGCGCCTTAGCACACACCACAAGAGTGGGCTTGGCAAAAAGTATATCGACAATGAACCATTATGGCTCAAAACCGAAGAGATGGTCCGCAGCGCGATGAAGAATGGTGGTGTGCCTTTTGTAGAAGTTCCTGATGAAGCCGCCTTCTATGGTCCGAAAATTGACGTGCAGATCTGGAGCGCCATTGGCAGGGAATTCAGCCTTGCCACGAATCAGGTCGATTTTGCCGTTCCAGCACGATGTGACCTGAGCTTTGTCAACCGAGAGGGGGTTCCCGAAATCCCGATATGTCTTCATCGCGCCCCGCTTGGTACGCATGAACGCATGATTGGTTTCCTGATTGAACATTATGCCGGTAAATTTCCCGTTTGGCTTTCACCAGAGCATGCCCGTGTGATTCCAATCAACGACGGCCACAACGACTATGCTCAGAAAATTGCCGAACGGTTGAAAGCGTCCGATATTCGCGTGCAGGCTGATCTTGGCCCGGATCGTATGAATGCAAAAATTCGTCAAGCCCAGTTGATGCAAGTGCCTTATATGCTCGTTGTCGGGGACAGAGAAGTAGAGAACAATAACCTTTCTCTCCGAAAACGAGATGGCTCTCGTCAGAACGGTATGCCCACCGATGAATTCATCGCTTTAGTCCAGGATCGCATTGTGATCCGGTCAGATCAGCTTTAGAAAACACCTGAGAGAGGTGGTGAAAATCATGAAACGCATCTATTTAGATCACAACGCAACAACCCCGCTCCACCCCGAAGTGCTGGAAACGATGTTACCCTATATGACGGAACACTTTGGGAATGGTTCGAGTATCCACTCTTACGGGCGTGAGGCGCGTAACGCCATTGATACCGCACGCGAACAGGTCGCGGATTTAATCAACGCGAAAAGCCCAAGCGAGATTGTTTTCACGGGCACCGGGACAGAAGCAGACAATTACGCCATCAAAGGGCTCGCCGAGTTGCAAAGAAGTCGCAACAGCGGGGTTCACATCATCACCTCTTCGATTGAGCATCACGCGGTGTTGCACACATGCCAATACCTTGAGAAGCGTGGGTTTGAGGTCACCTATTTGCCTGTCGATCGGTATGGAAGGATTCGGATCGAAGATCTGTGCGAGGCGATTCGGGACACGACCATCCTGATCTCGATTATGCACGCCAACAATGAAACGGGGACAATTGAACCGATCGAGGCGGTCTGTGAAGTCGCTCGCGAGCATCGTATTCCTGTCCACACGGACGCGGTACAATCGGTCGGGAAGCTTCCCGTCAATGTCCGAGAATTGGGCGTCAATCTGCTCTCGCTTTCAGGACACAAGATCTATGGTCCTAAAGGGATTGGCGTACTGTACATCCGTCGTGGAACTCGGTTGGAGAATCTGCTCCACGGTGGTTCACATGAGCGTAATCGCCGCGCTGGCTCGGAGAACGTCCCCACGATTGTCGGGTTTGGTAAGGCAGCCGAACTTGCGAAGAAGCATCGGGAAGTTGATGTTGACCACCTAAATCGACTGACAAATAAATTGCGTAGAGGGCTGCATGAACGCCTCGATTATATCTACGAGAATAGCCATCCTGAACACTGCCTGCCGGGAACCCTCAACATCTCATTTGAGTACGTCGAAGGGGAAAGCCTGATCCTGCAGTTGGATATGGAAGGCATCTGTGTTTCGACCGGCTCTGCCTGTACCTCTGGTTCGATGGAGCCTTCTCATGTTTTAGCGGCGCTCGGCCTCCCACCGCGGTTGGCGCAAGGCACCGTGCGGTTTTCGCTCGGCAGGGGAAACACGGAAGCCGAAATCAACGAAGTGATCGAAAAAGTCCCCAAGGTCGTCGAGCAGATGCGTGCGATGTCTCCGGCGTATAAGAAGGCGATGAAGCGTGAAACGTAATACATGAGCACAAAAACGAAAGTACAGTCACTCAGCAAGTGCAACCCCAATCCCGCTCTCATGTCAAAGCCTCAAATCTTCCATGTTGCCCCCGACCAGCACGGTGTTCGGCTCGATCTGTTTATTGAGGCGGAACAGATGATCGTGCTTGTGCATACCGATTCGTTATCTCGAACCTACATTCAAAAGCTGATCCGAGAAGGTGCCATAACGGTCAACGGCAAAGTTTCCAAGCCAAGCTACAACATCCGAACCAGCGACCAGATCGCCCTCATCCTACCTCCTCCCTATCCACTCGAAACACTCCATCCTGAACAGATTCCACTTGACATTCTGTACGAAGATTCCAGCCTAATCGTTGTGAATAAGCCACCTGGCATGGTTGTCCATCCTGCTGGCGATGTTCAATCTGGCACGCTTGTCAACGTGCTACTGACGTATTGTGATGAACTCCCCGGTATTGGTGGCGTCCAACGCCCCGGCATCGTTCATCGACTCGACAAAGATACATCTGGGGTGCTCGTCGCCGCTAAGACAGATCGCGCCCATCGACACCTTTCGGCACAGTTTGAAGCCCACACCACCACACGCCATTACCACGCGGTTATCTGTGGAACACTTCCCCAAGAGACAGGAACGATCAATGCTCGAATTACCCGAGGTCGTCGGGATCGGCGGAAGATGACTGTAACAGAAGTTAGTGGTCGGCATGCAATCACTCATTATCGCCTGCTGGAGGTATATGATCGATTTGCTCTTATCGAACTGACCTTGGAAACGGGCCGCATTCACCAAATCCGTGTCCATCTCAGTCACATTGGGCACCCAGTTGCGGGGGATGCGGTCTATGGCGGCGGCGGACATCGGGCCCTGCTTGATGCCCCGTCTGCGGCGGTTAAACAAGCCCTTGTGAAGCTCAATCGTCAAGCCTTACATGCCCATACGCTTGAGTTTGATCATCCGGAAACAAATGAACGGCTGGCGTTTTCAATGGAAATGCCGGCGGATATGCAACGTCTTGTTGATGCGTTGCAGGAAGCGTGCGGCGTGGACAGGAAAGTGGTAAGAGGACAAAGAGATTGAAAATGGGAATGGAAGGAAGGGAAGAATGGAAGAAAGGAATGGCTGTTGTGTTTTGCTGTCAAATGAGTTATACTATTGTTGTTTCCTATTTTGATGGCTAAACTTCAGAGCAGAGATAGGGGGAACTATGAACGTCAATATTGGCTCCGCACCGGATTCATGGGGGGTCTGGTTTGCAAGCAATCCCAATCAACCTCCATGGCAGCGATTTCTAGATGAGGTTGCAGAAGCTGGCTACGAGTGGATCGAGTTGGGTCCCTATGGTTACTTGCCTACCGATCTATCTACCCTCCGTGCTGAACTCGACAAACGTGGTCTGAAAGTTGCGGCGACATACGCCATGGGCAATCTTGAGGAACCATCGGCATGGCCGGAGTTGGAAAAACAGGTGTTGGGGGCAGGTGAGCTGTTGGCGGCTTTGGGCGCCAAATTTCTCGTGCTCATTGACGATAGCTATACCGATCTCCTTACGGCTCAACTGTTATCATCCGCACACCTGGACGAAAACGCCTGGAGGCGATTGATAGACACCACGCAGACAGTGGCTGAGTTGGTACGTAAGCGTTTTGGGCTCACACTTATCTTTCATCCCCACGCCGAGACACATGTTGAGCATGAGGACCAAATTGCGGCGTTGCTCGACCAAACCGAGCCCGATCTTGTATCGCTTTGCTTGGATACCGGACATCATGCCTATCGAGGGGGGACCCCGTCAGCTTTATGCGCCGCTGCCATCACCGGATTCCCTACCTCCGTCTCAAGAGTGTTGACCCGGACATGCAAAAGAAAGTTGAAGCTGAGAGCATTCCTTTTGCCACGGATGTCTTGATGGACATGTTCGTTGAACCGGCGAAAGGCACGGTGGATTTCCTAGCTTTCCGAGATGTCTTGAGGGAGATCGATTTTGACGAGTGGGCGATTGTCGAACAGGATATGTATCCTGCGCCGTTTGACAAACCTTTACCCATCGCTAAACGCACTCGCGCGTACCTTCGTGAAATCCACATTGGGTGAATATTATCTTCAATGTCAGATCATCGACGCTGCTGCACGTTCTACGATGCCAATTCAGGAGGAAAAGGAAATAAAATCCTCATCTGCTCGATTGTTTTATAACCGCAGATCCCATAGAATTACGCGGATGAATTATCCGCGTAATTCTACGAAATCCGTGGTTATAAACCAGGGAATGGCGCAGATCTTCTTGATAAGCGGTGGTTACAGCACCTGCAACGGGAGGAGAAACAATGAAGAATTCAGTGTACCGCGTCGCCATCATCGGAACCGGTCGCATGGGCGGATTGATTGAAGATGAACTCTCGCCCAATCAGTTTTCGAGTCCTTATGGCCACTTCAGCGCTTACGCTGCCATTGAGCAGACCGAAGTAGTGGCCGTCGCCAATCGTGGCGTCAAGCGCCTGAAGCGGTTTGCCGAACGGTTCGGCATCACCAACACGTACCTCGACTACCGCGAGATGATCGAGAACGAGAAACCAGACATCGTGAGCGTAACCACTCCGTCGTTCGCGCGCGCTGAACCCATCATCTTCTCGGCGGAGCACGGTGTACGAGGTATATATTCCGAAAAGGGACTATGTGCTTCGCTGGCGGAGGCGGACCGCATCGTTACTGCCTGCAAGGAAAACAACGTAGCTTTCAACTGGGGGGCTATGCGCCGACATCACGACGGCTATATTCGGCTGCGTGACGCTATCGCCCGGGGCGATATCGGAGAGCCTCGCTATTCTGTAATGTACACGTATACCGATCTCATAAAGCACCATCCTCACACGCTGGATCTGGCATCGATGTTACTGGGTGACCCCGCTCCAATTTGGGTGGAGGGGCACCTGGTGGATAAGGGGGAACCGCTGGCCGCTAACGCCGATGAGCGACCCCGTTCCTATCCGAGCTATGACCCAGCCGGGCATTGTTTTGTGCCGCCACCTGGGGAAGAGATATCAGATCCGATGGTCGGGTTCTTCCGGATTGGCTATGAGAATAATGCTGAAGGGATTTTTGCGCCTATACCTGGGCCATTTAGCATCGACGTGCACGGTACCGAAGGACATGCCTATGCCTGGGACAATGGCGATGTTTTTTGCGTCCGGCGTAGTGCGAAGGGCGGATCTGCGGTCGATGAGAAGATTATCAAGTCGACCGGCGAAAGCCCCACGGTGTGCACGATTCGGGACATCATCCGCGAGATGGAAACCGGGGAGCGTACAGCCGGGAATATCGACGTGACGATGCAATCCGTGGATGCGCAGTTTGGCCTGGCCTACTCTCACTTGCAGGGTGGCGCGCGTGTTTCATTACCTGTTGCGGATCGCAGCCTCTACATCCCTGGCGGTTGACATCGACAATTCGTTCACACTCAGCTTATTGAAATGCTGTATTATCTGTTGTAAGAGCATGTTGTAGACACGCCTCTACCGCGAATGCTACATTGCTGGTTCGATTAGAAGCCTGCCCCAATTGCCCCACCTCCCGATCTTCCGAATGTTTCAATTCTACACTGGTTCGATTAGAGGGTCAACAGCATTGGTGTAGAAGATAGGGTCGTTTAATTTTCCAACCTTCGGAAGGTTGAGTAATGGATTGCTTACTTGGAGATTAGGCAGATTCTGTTTCACGGAAAAATCGTTTCTGTCAAAAAACCTTCCTAAGGGTCAATCTGCCGAAAACTGAATGACCCTAATTCCCTGTGATTCCGTGGAAAAAAGCCAATTTTTGCCCATATATGTATGACGCTTTCAATAAAACCTTGACGATCAGCGATCCACTAATGTATAATTTTACATAATAGTAGTTCCCACCAGCAGTTGTCTACTGCAAAGAGTCGCTTCATTTTAGACATTCTTATCCTTCAAACTTTAGTTCGACACCTCTTCTGCATGTTACCCAGTTTGGTAATTCCTTTAATTGAGGGTGGTGCATTATTATTACCAAATCCAATTGTCACCGGATCCTTGCGTCCAAATTATGCAACACCTCCTTTTATTCAAAATTCAACCGACCGCAATTCTGTGTATTCTTATCTAATAATCTGACCCGATTTTCTTTTCGATTTTCCCTCTAACTATCCTATTTTCCCTGGATAGCGCCATCTGTAGATTGCTTTTTGGAACGGCTTCGCGCCAATTTTGAGATTGGATGCAACGATGAAGTGATGGGTGTTGGGCAATCTGCAGATGGCTAGGATTGCGCAATGAGGAGCAATGAAATATGGAGAATGTGGACATCATCAAACTCCAGGAAATGACAATCTCCGAACTGAATACTATGGCTCGAAAGCTCGGGCTTACAGGGTATAGTGGGCTCCGCAAGCAGGAATTGATCTCCCAGATTCTTGAAGCCAAAGCGGAGAGCAGTGGCTTATTATTCGGAGAAGGTATCCTTGAGATTTTACCTGAAAAGTACGGCTTCCTCAGATCATCTCGCTATAACTATTTGCAAAGCACCGATGATATTTATGTATCTCCCTCTCAGATTCGTAAGTTTGACCTCCGCACAGGTCATGAGGTGCAGGGTCAAATCCGCCCACCTAAAAAAGGCGGCGATAAAGATGAATATTATTTTGCCTTACTGAAGATTGAAAAGGTCAATGCCGAGAGCCCTGATTCTTCAAAGGATAAAATTCTCTTCGATAACCTGACCCCTGTCTACCCTTATGAAGAGTTGAAGCTTGAGCATGATCCAAAAGAGTTTTCAACCCGCATTGTGGAGCTGATGTCCCCAATTGGTAAGGGACAGCGGGGGCTGATTGTAGCGCCGCCTTACAGCGGCAAAACCACGATCTTAAAAAATATCGCACAGGGTATTGAGGCGAATTATCCGGAAGTTGTGTTGATCTTTCTTTTAATTGATGAGCGTCCAGAAGAAGTGACAGACGTCTCGCGTTTCGTTAAAGGGGAGGTTATCAGTTCAACTTTTGACGAGCATCCAGAACGGCATGTGCAAGTTGCAGATATAGTCATCGAGAAGGCGAAGAGATGGGTCGAGTATGGCAAAGACGTGGTGATTATGTTGGACAGTATGACACGCCTCGTGCGAGCTTGTAACGTTGTGGCACCGCACAGCGGCAAAACGTTAACAGGCGGTTTAGATGCGCTGGCGTTCCTGAAGCCACGGCAGTTCTTTGGGGCGGCACGAAAGTTTGAAGATGGGGGGAGTTTAACAATCATAGCCACTGTGTTAATTGACACGGAAAGTCGTGGCGATGAGCATATTTATGAGGAATTGAAAGGTACTGCCAACATGGAGATTCACCTAGAACGCTCTCTGCTAGAACGGCGTATTTTCCCCTCCATCAACATCAACAAATCGAAGACAAGGCGTGAGGAGCTGTTACTAAAACCAGAGATACTTAGCAAAGCGTGGGTTCTGCGAAAATTTATGGGACAGATGAGCACCGCTGAATCGATGGAACTCTTCGTCGAACAGTTGGGAAAAACAGGAACAAACGAGCAGTTCCTTGAAATGATGGTGGATAGCAGCGGGAGAAGTGTCTCATCATCACGTACGCGGTATCAGTGGTAGTCTTCGGATTAACGCCTATCGAGACTTCAATTTATTCAATCGTAAGGAGGTGAGTGTTCTCATGAAATCAGATATTCATCCTGAGACCATGGAATGTGTCATCAATTGTGTGTGCGGTGCAACATATACAACCATTTCCACAAAGCCTCAAATCCGGGTAGAAATTTGTTCAAAATGCCATCCGTTTTACACAGGACAGCAGACAATTATTGATACAGCAGGTCGTGTGGAAAGCTTCCGCCGCAAATATGGTTTGACAGATGACAGCTAAGTGGAAACAGACAACTGTTAGTGTCTCCATGGATCGACGAATCAATTAGAGATTTCCCATGAGATCGACTCATTTCTTATGCATGGGGAATTTCTACGAATCAATCAGATGAGCAAAGGTGATAGCCAATATGTTTGAAAAGCTAAAAGAGATCGAGTCCAAATTTTTAGAAATTGAAAAAGGATTAGCCGATCCCTCGCAAATTGCAGATCAACAAAAGTTACAACACCTCGCGAAGTCGCATGCTGAATTGGCGCCGATTGTCTCAAAGTATAAAGCATATCAAAAAACACAGAAGGAGATTGAAGAGACCTCCGCCCTGCTTGAACAGGAAACCGACGAGGAATTTATTGCCTTTGCGAAGCAGGAACTCGACGCGCTTACCGAATGGGGAGAGGAGTTGGAAACACAGCTCAAGGTTCTGATACTCCCGAGGGATGCGAATGATGAGAAGAATGTAATTATGGAGATACGAGCAGGAACGGGCGGTGAAGAAGCGAGTTTATTCGCCGCAGAGCTTTTCCGGATGTATTCAAAATACGCCGAGCAGAACGGTTGCAAAATAGAACTGTTTAATTCTCATGCGACGGGCTTGAAGGGCTTCAAAGAGATTATTTTTTCAGTCAGTGGGGCTCAGGCGTATGGCAAGCTAAAGTATGAAGGCGGCACGCACCGTGTTCAACGTGTCCCTACGACGGAAGCAAGTGGTCGGATTCACACATCGGCGGTAACCGTCGCCGTGTTGCCGGAAGCGGAGGAGGTTGACCTCCGGATCGATCCGGAAGATTTGCGCATCGAAGTGTTTCGTTCATCGGGGCCAGGCGGTCAGAGTGTCAACACAACCGATTCGGCTGTCCGAATCACGTACATCCCCACGGAGCTCGCGGTATCCTGCCAGGATGAAAAATCTCAGCATAAAAATAGAGCCAAGGCAATGAAGATTCTACGTTCCCGTTTGCTTGAACAGATGCAAGCTGAACAGGATGCTGAACGTGCTCAAACGCGCAGAACCATGATCGGCAGCGGGGATCGAAGCGAAAAGATTCGCACGTATAACTTCTCCCAAAATCGGGTGACAGATCATCGTATTGGTTTGAGCGTTTATCAACTGGATGTGGTCTTAAATGGAGACCTTGATACTTTTATCGCTGCCTTGATAGATGCCGATCAGGCTGAGAAATTAAAGAACTTATTGTCGTGAAAACCTGGCGCGTGATTGATCTCATCGAATGGACAACCAAATACTTTGAACGCCACGAAGTCCCTACCCCGCGCTTAGATGCGGAATTGTTGCTTGGGCGCCTCCTGCAAAAGAGCCGGTTACAACTCTATCTCTCCTTTGAGATGCCTGTTTTCCAAGATGCACTCTCAAGGTTTCGGGAGTTAATCAAAAAGCGGGCAGCACACACACCTGTGAGTTACCTCACAAACCATAAGGAGTTTATGTCGCTGGACTTCTATGTTGATCAGCGCGTGCTGATTCCGCGTCCGGAGACAGAAATCTTGGTTGAGACGCTTTTACAGCGGGAGAAGGATAAATGCCGATTCGTTGATATCGGTACCGGCTGTGGCGCAATCGCGATTAGTCTTGCTTCTAGACGACTCGATTGGGAAATCATTGCAACAGACCTCTCGGCGGACGCCCTTGCAATCGCCTACCAGAATGCCGCCGCCCATGACTGTGCGGATCGGTTCACCTTTTTGTGTGGCGATCTCTTTGAACCGCTGGGTGGACTATCCAACCCCTGCTATGACTGGATTGTGTCTAACCCCCCGTACGTCAGCACAGAAGATGCGTCAACCCTATCGCCCGATGTCCGGGAGCATGAACCAGAAATCGCGCTCTTTGCTGGATCTGATGGGCTCAGCATCATTCGGCGTATCGTGGCAGATGCACCACAGTTTTTGAATTCGCAAGGAAAGCTAATCCTGGAAATTGGCTACAACCAGAGTCGTGCTGTCCAAAAGCTTATCAGATCGCAGCCAATCTATAAGCATTGTGAAATCATCAAGGATTATTCTGGTATTGAGCGTGTGATTCTTGCCAGTGTTTAGTTTATGTCCACTCCCCCAGGCCACATTATCACTAGCATCAACAACCAGCGGATTGTCGACGCCCGCAAACTTCAGACGCAGAAGCACCGTCAGCGGCAAGGATGCTTCTTAGTCGAAGGCTTTGAGATCCTGCATTTGGCACTGGATGCAGGCCTACAACCGGTTGAAGCCTTCTACTGTGAGCAACAATGCAGGGAGACGGCGACACAGCAACTCCTTAATCGCTTTCGAGAAGCCGACGCGACGCTTGTCGCTGTATCGCCTCAAGTGTTGCACTCACTCTCGGCGGCTGCTGGCAATGTCTACGCCGATCATCGTAAGGCGTCACCCCACGTCATACAGACGCATATCGTGGCGACTTTTTCCCTATTCGAGACATCGTTCCAGGACATCAATCTGGCCGGCGATGAGCTTGTTCTCGTTCTGGACCAGACGCAAACGCCCGGCAATTTGGGAATGATTCTCCGTACCGCGGATGCCGTCGGTGTTGCAGCTATCTTTCTGATTCCCCCCTGTGTGGATATCTTCCACCCCAAGTCTGTGAGAGGCAGCCATGGATCGCTGTTCAGTGTACCGCTTGTACAGACAGTGGACATTCCAGGGGTCTTTGGGTGGCTACGTGAAAGAGGTTTCAGAACGATGGGGACACATCCGCATCTCGGAAAACTCTGGAATCAGCAGATCTGGAAGGGTAAGGTTGCCCTGGTCTTGGGCCATGACGTGCGAGGGATATCGGACGCGGTGCGTGCGGAAGTGGAAGACTGGGCCCGATTGCCCATGATGGGCAAAGTGGAATCACTCAACGTGGCGGTGGCTGGTAGTGTGTTAATCTATGAGTGGTTTCGGGTAAACCGGCTTGATAACGTGAGCCTATGAATGGAATGGTGTGCTATCACTAAATTGTTGAATTAACCTGACCCCGATCAATCAACACAAGTACTGTATAAGCCATACTGAAGGAATCAGTTGGGCAGCGCTGTGGACAAAGCTATTTCCCCTTTTACCCAGACACCAGACCACCGGAGACCAGCAAATTAAGCAAACAACTCTTCGATAACGCTGCCGTTGTTAACCACCCGAATCGGTCGTCCGCCTCTGGAATAATTCTGGTTGTTGTAATCAATGCCGAGCGAAAGGCAGAGCGACGCAAAAAGATCAGGGGCGGAAACAGGCCGATCCACAACCTCCATTCCATCCGCATCGGTGGATCCAATCACCTGTCCACCGCGAACCCCGCCCCCTGCGAGTACAACCGACCAACCATTGGGGAAGTGGTCTCGTCCGTCATTCTCGTTGATTTTGGGAGTCCGCCCAAACTCACCGAGCCATAGAACGATAGTTTCATTGAGCAGGTCCCGATCGGCGAGGTCTTTCACGAGCATCGCGAAGGCAGGGTCAAGCGTTTCGAGCAAGAGTTTGGTCCGCTCGAAGTTATTTGTATGGGTATCCCAACCATCGAGCGAAACTTCGACAAATTTCGTGCCAGCTTCAACCAACCGTCGTGCCATCAAGCAGCCATCTCCGAATCGATTCATGCCGTAGGCTTCTCTCACGGCTATCGGCTCCTGTGAGAGATCGAACGCCTTCACGTGCGGGGAATTAATCAGCTTGTCCGCTTTCTTGTAGATAGCTTGATGCGCTTCTGTACTCCGATTTGCACGCTTTTTGAGGAAATCTTTTTCCAGATCTGTCAGCATCCGGAGCCTTTGCTCAAATCGATGTGCATCCATCTGCGGGGGATATTTGAGATCCTCAATTGGTTTCATCGGATCGCTGACAACAAAGGGATCGTGCTCAGCACTGAGAAACCCGCTCGAAAAAGCTGGTGCGTTGATGTTGACGCAGTTGGGCAGTTCAAAATCTTCGTCGTTCAGATAGTGCGAGGCGATTGAGCCGAAGGTCGGGTGCTTCACAGAGCCGGTTGGCGCGTAGCCGGTGTGGAGCAGATAGCGCGCCCGTTGGTGATTTCCCTCACGCGAAACCATCGACCGAATGATCGACAGATGGTGCGCTTGTTCTGCCAGTAGAGGCAGGTGCTCGGAAAACTGGATGCCTTCCGCGCTTGTCGGAATCGCTGCGAAGGGGCCGGCGTTAAGCGTACCCGGCTTCGGATCAAAGGTATCCAATTGGCTCGCGCCACCGTTCATGAATAGGACGATGCAATGTTTGGCACGAGCCTTGATTCCATCCATCAGCGTCAACGCTGATAATTGCAGATGCTGCATCGCTATGAGTCCTAAAAAACTGCTCACCCCAAACTTGAGAAAATCACGTCTTGAAACATCTTTCTGCCGGGAATCGAGCGTTTCACTTTCAGGTATTCCAACTTGTGTTTTCATCGCAATCCTTCTCCTTTTTCTATCTCTTGATAAACTGAGTGATAATAATGACGAGGATACCGATCCAGACCGGCACCATCATACCGACCATCCACTTAAAAATATCCGTAATCCGTCTTTCGACTCGTGTTTCCAGTGCACTCATCCGGGGATCAATTCGTGTTTCAAGCATACTCATCCGTGTTTCGAGCGTGCTGATACATCCCTTCAATGAACCGAGACGCTCGTTTATCTGGTTCAACTCACCACGCATCTGGCTAAGCTCTCGATTAACATCCTTGGAGAGTTGTACCACCAGATCAGTAAGGTGCTGAACCATATTCTTCAGTTCGGTTGTTTCCGGATTGACTTCTATGATAGATGATTCTACTTTTGCCTTTATTTCGTTGATTAAGCGGATTGATGTGTCACATTACACGTCTAATGATTCAACGCAAACTCAGCGGAATTGAGTAGTGCCCAGTAGAGATCTTCGTACGCGAGTGCATCGTTGCGATAGAGACTTGACCGCAGGTATCGATCAAAATAGGTCCTTTCTGCGGTCCGGGGGTAGCGCGAAAGGATGGTGAGGTAGATCTGATCGAGTCGAGCCCGTTTGGTGCGCTGCGTTTTGAGGATATGGTGGAGGAGCCCGCCCCGCGCTTTGTGGTATCCACTGTCGTTGACCAGTGATCCATTAATCATCATTAAGGCTTGTGGCACCGTGCCGTTAAACGCTTCGATTTCCTCCATTTCGCCGTTATCAATCAGGAAAAGAAATCGTTCCAAATAGCGGCGTTTCATACTTTCCAGTTGGCCACGATCTCGCCGTTTTTGAAGTCGTTCAAAGCCGGTTGATTCTAACATTGAATAGAAGAACTGTTCCGCGGTCAACGGTTTAACGTAGGCATGCGAATAATAGTGGTCGTCATATTGATTGCTTTTGTTCGTCTCAGAGGTGCGTTGGTAGGCCTTGGTGTTGAGGATGATTCGCATCAAGTATCGAAGATCATATCCATGAATCATAAAATCCTCCGCCAACCAGTCGAGCAATTCAGGATGTGAGGGTGGGTATTCTTCCCCGAATCCGTCTAGCGGCTCTACAAATCCTGTCCCCATGAAGTGCGCCCAGATTCGGTTGACAATGGCGTGGCAGAAATACGGATTATCCTTTGCGGTCATCCACTCACTCAAGGCGTACCGCTGTTTAGTGGGTTGTGTCGTGCACTGTTTGCCATTGAGGAAACTCGGTGGGATGCGTTCATGAGTTTCCGGGATATAGACCGAACCCTTGGAAACATTTTTTAAGATGCGTTCCACGACACGCTCTCCGCCATCCTCGTCCTTTTCGTAGATCTCTTCAAGGCGGATGTTGGCAAAAAACGCCGCCAACCCGTAGAAGTCCTCTTGATACCATACTTCAGTTTTGTGGTCGTGACATTGGGCGCACTGCATCGGCAACCCAAGAAACAACCGGGAGGTGTAAGCGGCGAGATCAACCGGCGAGAGATCATAGCGTAGCAGATAGTTCCCTGCGCCATTTTCCTCCATACTGCCTTCTGCTGTGATCAGGGCTGTGACAAATTGGTTATAAGGCATGTTTTGCGCGAGGCTCTCGTGTATCCACCGTTCCAATCCCGCGCGTTGCTCCCTGTCAGTATCGTCTCGGCCAATGAGCCAATTTGCCCAAAGCCGCGTCCAGTAGTCGAGGTAAAGTTCGCTGCCAATCAGTTCATCAATCTTTTTTTCACGTTTATCCTTAGACCCATCTTCGAGGAAACTGACAACCGTTTCAACAGTGGGAATTTTTCCGGTCAGATCCAGATGCACGCGCCGCAGAAATTCGGCGTCACTTGATTTCCTGGAGGGTTTAATGTCTTGTTCTTTTAACTTAGCATCAATGTGTCGATCCAGATGTTTCGTACTAGACCATATACGTCCCTCAACGCTTGCGTTGAAGGTGAGCAGCGTCACTGCATAAACGATGATTGATAAAACGACCGATAACTGAACCGATGACTCACGTAAGATTTTCACTGTCCCTAACACTCCTTCCTCATACACAAGATCGGTTTGCCCATAGTTTTGCGGGGATAGGCCTTGCCGTCAGTTGAATTTGATTTTAGCACATCACGGCGAAGATGTCAAATGGAAACGATCTTTGACACTCCCTACCTGAACCAATCATAATAGAGTCCAAGCGAACGGTCTTTGAGCGGCAGGTCGACACGTACGCCTCCCCGCGCCGAGGACTGCTTGAGCGCGATCTCAACTTCAAGCGCCACGATGACCCTTCTGCCTGAATTCTTGGGCTCATCCAACCTCCCTTCCAGGCAGTCAATGATGTCTGCTAGCCCGTAGACGGCGTTGTACCCACCGACAAGCTGAGGCTCTGGCCACGGCATCTCTACACGCTGTCTGCCATTGAGGGTGTCAATGTCCTGCCACAGCCTCCAGCCGCCCGGATGCCCCTGGTGAAGTTGTATCTCGCCGGCGGCGCCGGTCACGCGGACGAGTGCCCCTCCCTTTCTGAAATGGACGAACTGGTCATCTACGGTGACCATGATTCCTTGCCCGGTGAACTCATTGCTACCCGACTCGCGTCGCTCCCGGTCACCGACGCCGATAACCCACGTAGGCATACCGTCAACAAAGTAAGACCAGTACTGTTTCTGTGCCATTGGCGCGTCAGCCTCAATGGAGAGGATTTCACCGATCGCTCCACTTTTGACCAGTTCCTTCGCTTTGGCATAGGCGGGATGATTCACCGGGATGGCACCACAGCAAAGCGGCACACCTGCATCAGCACATGCTTTGACCATCCGGTTGGCTTCCTCAAGCGTGTGCGCCATTGGCTTTTCCGTCGCGATGCCTTTCACGCCACACTCGACAGCCAAGCAGGTTAAGTCAGCGCGGCCCTTGGTGTTGGTGGCGATAGCAACAACGTCGAGTTTTTCCGCACGCAACATCTCCTCGGCGTTGGTGTAAAGTGCTTTGTTGCCGTAGCGTTCTCCAAATGCCTTCAGCCGCTTTTGGTCGCGGTCTGCCCCAGCGATTAAGTCAACCTCTGGCCGGTCCCACATGACTTCAGCCCAGCTATGAGGCACACTCTCGTTGCTGTGATGCTCATGGAAGTGGAATTTGCGGTGAACATCCAGTTCAGGCGTGGGACGATCGACATCATCAACGTTGTACGGATCCCAGATACGCGGGGCGAGGTCAGAGAGCATTCCCATCCATCCCAGTCCGATGACTCCGGCACGATACTTCCTCACGTCTCCCTCCTCTGCATTGAAACGTTCTCTTGAATCTTCAATCTTCAATTTACGATCTTCAATCCCTCTGGGTTTGCCTCTTGAAGGACTCATACAGATCTGCCACCCCCGCCTCGCGCGCGTCTCCATCGTGGGCTACAATCCGTATCGCCACGTCCACCATGTCGCCTCGATTCAAGTTCCTTGCGTCTAGGCGGAACGGGTTTATCCGAATCGAACCGTAGTTGATCACATACCATGGCACATTGCCAAGAGAGGGGAATTGGAATAGCGCAATGCCGGCACGGCGTCCAGCCGTGTCTTTCCCCGAGAAGTCGATCCAGTCTGCGAGTTGCCAGCAAATCTGTTCTTGGCCAGTCCGATCATCCGAGGCAGTGAGTGTGCCTCCAATTTTGTTGCCCTGTGGGTCCATGACGCGCAAATGGTCTGCCACACGAATCGTGAAATAGGCATGACGACAGGGCCCGATACGAACGTCCCAGTAGGTCGGTCGGAGTCGAGACCGAACATCAATGATATTGGCAACATCGCCGGGGTAAATATCAATGGTACGCATTTCGTCGATCAAGATTCGACGGTAGGGGGGCTCTCCCCATTCTTCTGGGCTTTGCCACCGAAGTCTCTGGGTAATCTGAAGGTGGTTCTCAGCAAGCTCTGTGATCTCATTGTCCGCGACAGATACAATGCGACCGGCGTTACGTCCCTGAAACTTCCAGTCCCAATAGAAATTAAGAGGAGGCTCTTCAATTTTGCCAGTTGGAGACTGCTGGTATGTGAAAAAGTAGTCAGTCCCAATGGTGACCGATTGGTGCCATGGATGGTCACTGACAGATCGCTCGGTGGTCACAGCTACCCCCGCGGGGGTCAACACCGGGTAGACGTAGGAACGGTATGCCGACTGGCTCAAGCCAGTGATGGCTCTCCCCTTCCAGTTTACCTTTAAGAGCCGGGTTGACTCCGCTTCAGCATCCGAGGGGATGTCCATTCCTTCGCTCTCGACTGAAAAGTGCCGCATATAGTTCCCTCCTGAGATTTTTCAAACGTATCACGGGTTCATTGCAGAAGCGCATGTGATGCGCTGATGCAGGAGTCAAAAAAATCGTCAGGATTATAGCAGGACTTCATCAAGAATACAACTTAAAAGCACCGAAGTAGGGTCATTTAGTTTTCGAGATTTTCTGTGAGTTGATTGGAGAATTAAATGAGGGGTGCTCATAAGTAGACTTGAGTCAGGATAACGGTTATAATCTAATCTAACGTGCAAGAAAGAGAGGATTATAACATGGGTTATCCTGACAGTACGTATTATATCACATTTTTGTTTGAACAACTTGACCATTTCAACGCTTCCAGCCATGCACCGCCACCTGAGAGCCATGGACGTCCGAAATCGTATACAGACGACTGCTTGATTGTCCTTTTTGCCATCTTAACGCTCAAAGGCCTCCATCGCTTTAAGGCACAACACAGATGGCTCAAGCTACACCCGCAGTGGCTGTGTCGTCTTAAACTGGCATGTGTTCCGTCTCGGGCAACCCTTTGCCGACGCTACAAACAACTCGCTTACCAGCTAGAGGCGTTCATCGGGTATCTCGGTGATGTGGGAATGACTTTGATACCTGACTCACCTCCAGAGGTGGTTTACCAAGACAAAAGTCTGTTTAAGGCAAAAGGAAGCGTCTGGCATCAGAAGGATAGAAATGCCAATCGCATCCCAACTGGCATCCGTGCCATTGACACAGACGCCAGTTGGTCAAAGAGTCACTATCACGGTTGGGTTTACGGCTATGGGCTTCATCTGACCGTCTCTATAGAGGGATTGCCTCGTATGAGTGCCATTGACACCGCGTGTGTGAGTGAAAAAGCCGTCCTTGACCGACAACTCGACACACTGCTTGAACAGAACATCGGGTATTTAGTCGCTGATGCCGGCTATACCGACTTGAAACGTACCCAACACTTGGCGAACCAGGGACTGTTGCTAATCACTCCCGTCAGAGGCGCAAAGAGTCAGCGGGCACGGCGTTATGTTGAAGCGGTGAATCAATCGGCGCAGTTGCAGACCTATCAACACAAGCGCAAGGTTGCTATTGAACCTATCTTTGGATTGTTGAGCCAATTACTATCGACCCATACCAATCATAAGCAATTGCCGGTGAGTCGAAAAGCGAATGTCTCTACCTTTTTGATGCTGGGGGTGGTTTTACTGCAACTGGCTATGTTAGTCAATTCTATTTGGGGAAGACCCCTGAGAAATGTAACACATCTGATTACACTCTTTCGATAAGGGGACTTATGAGCCCCCCTCACTTAACTGAGGGGGGCTCATAAATAGATCCTGAATGGGTAGGGGTTAGGTTTCCCAACCCGTCGGGCGAGGGAACCTCGCCCCTACGATTGATCAAGGCGATTGGGAAAAGGGAAAAATCACCGCTTCCTATACCCGGTGCCACAACGCCTTGGGTGCAGGATAATCAATTGTCATCTGAACATGTGCTATATCTTGTTAATCCGAAAATCCTCTCAATCCTGATTCAGACAATAATTATGTTCCACCCTCACTTAACTGCGGTGTTACCCCGGTTTCTGCTGTTTGGCTTTCCATATTAGAAATTCGAGGTAATCTTTCAGTTGTTCTGCCTCTCGGTCTTGTTTAAAATCGGGAAAATGAGTTAAAACATTGTGGACATCGCGATTCCAAATCTTTCAAGCCAGATGTACATTAGACTGATACCGTGTACTGCCATCGGATTCTCCTTTCAATCTGACTGTCATTGTATCACAATCTTGGTTTAGACAATGGGCTAAATTTCCGATGGCAGTACACGGTATTATATATAGGAGTTACGCACTTGGACAGAAAATAGATTATAATAAAGGCTATGAATCGACCCCAATGCAATGAATATGACTATATCAACTTTCTAATTGCGACTCCCAGATACTACAGTTGTACCGAGGCTGCCAGAGTCCAACCTCAACAGAACACCCCGGCAGCGCATGACTCGCTGAATCGATTCCTCTATCGGCTTACACCCAATCCACAACAATTGTGGCAAGAGTCACAGGCTTATGTCACCCAAGACCGGGGGGTTTTGGTCATAGACGACTCAACCCTTGACAAACCCTATGCACAAAAAATAGAGCGGGTGACCTACCATTGGTCAGGCAAACACAAAAAAGTGGTCTCAGGGATTAACCTCATTACTCTGATGTGGACTGATGGCGACAGTTACATTCCCTGCGATTACCGCCTCTATAATAAACGCAATGATAGCTTGACCAAAAATAATCACTTTCAAGCTCTAATCTCCAATGCTCATGCGAGAGGCTTTTCTCCGGAGTGTGTGGTCTTTGACAGTTGGTACAGCAGTTTGAAGAATCTTTTGACGATTCGGAACTATCGATGGCATTGGCTCACCCAATTGAAGTCCAATCGACGGGTCAAACTAGATAACCGGGGCAATCAGCGGGTCTGCGAACTGGCTATTAGTGAGAGAGGAAGCATCGTTCATCTAAAGGGATATGGATTGATTAAGGTTTTCAAGATAGTTTCCCCACACGGTGACATTGAATACTGGGCAACGAGCGACGCACTGTTTCGACTCAAGTATGACGAATGACGAACTGTTTTGGGCGATTGAACAATACCATCAAGGCATCAAGAATTTGTCGGTGTTGAGAGGTGCATGGTTCGCAAGGAAGTTGCGCAACGCCATCATATTGGGCTGGCATTGCGAGCGTTTCTACGCCTAGAGCGGCACTGTTTTTCGACCGGCATCAGTTGGTTTGAAGCGAAAGTCTCGTTTATCAGAGAAGCGGTTCGTGCCTATCTGGCTCAACCGCTTTACACTTTAACACCAACTGCGTAACTCCTAATATAAATATTGACTCGTCCGTGAACCAATAATATACTGTCAAATGAGGGGTTAAAGTAGAGTGGGGTTGCCAGTTGAGCGCAACGAAATCCCGATATATCGGGGCCCGTTATATCGCAACCGCCGAAGCACATGAACCAGCTAGCAGCAGGCTCTCACCGCTTGGCTTGGATTGCCAAATTCAAGTTGCTTTGAATCCCGATATATTGGGGCCTGAACCGATAGATTTGCTGTGGATTTGCCAATCCACAGCGAGCAGGGTTATCAGAATTTATTTCACGCTGTAGGGTCTGAAAGTAATACTTGACACTTGCTATATAATGTTCTATACTGTGTCAAGAGGAGGCCGTAACATGGCACAGCAAACAACCAGAGAAGCGGCGTTCACCGAGACGCTTTGGGCTCAGATTCAACCGCTTTTCAACAAGATCTTGTCCCACCCTTTCATCAAGGGCCTGACCAATGGTAGCCTTCAAGCGGAACAGTTTCAGTTTTATATCGTCCAGGATGCGCTGTACCTTCGGGAATTTTCCTGCTCCCTCTCTATTGCAGCGGCAAAGGCACCAGAGGAAGAGGCAATGATCATGTTTAATGAACACGCGGCAGGCGCACTGCGAGTCGAACAGTCATTGCACGCGGGCTTTATTAAGGATTTCGGGCTCTCTGAAACGGCAACCCGAAAAAACCCAATGGCGCCGACCAATTTAGCCTACACCTGCTATCTGCTTGCTGTTGCTTATGCGCGACCGTTTCATGAGCTTTTGGCGACGGTGTTGCCCTGCTATTGGATTTATTGGGAGGTTGGGAAGGCTTTGCTGGAAGACGGCTCCCCAAAGCCGCTTTATCAACGTTGGATCAATACTTACGGCGGGGAGGAATTTGGAAATGTTGTGCAAGCCGTGCTCGCGCTGACTAACCAGATTGCCCTTGACCTGAACACATCAGAGTGCAAAGCAATGACCCGCCATTTCACCACCACAAGCCGATACGAGTGGATGTTCTGGGAAATGGGTTATCAGCAGGAGCAATGGCCGGTGACGTGGTGATGAGAAATTTCTGCATTTATTAATTATCTGCCAAGCGATGGGCGAAAAGAGACAAGGAGTTCATGGGTTCATTTGTGGATTACGCATCACGCATTACGTTTTACGTTTCAGTCGCCTTGCTGATCGTTTCCATATGTCTGCCACAACCTATATACCCCCAACATACCGATCCTCTGGGGAATCCGGTATTCGATAAAAGCGGAAAAGAACTTTATAAAATCCAGGCGACCTTTGGTGTGTTAGGAGGAGCGTCACTCTTGCGCCGTGATGCAGAGTTTCGGAAAAAGACAAGTAATCGGAATTTTTTCACCTTCAATATTCCGAGCGAAAATGTCCGCCATCAATTGACTGTCGGTAACTTCCCGACCAAATTTTCCAGTTTCACGCTCAACAAGGAGCTTTTCGATGCTGCACGTTGGAATATCACCGTCCCCAAAGCGGGTGGCAGGGTCTCAGCGTTCATGGCGCGAGTCACGAACAACACCTTTTCCGTGTCTGGAGAACGGGTTGCACCCATTGAGGATCTGGATATTGTGAGTCGCTCCGATTGGTTCATGGCGGGTTTGCGGGCCGAAGCAAATCTCGGCGCGTATGGTGTTCAATTGGGTTCGCTGCCGGAATTCATCCTGCCACTACCCAGGTTGGGGATTAACTTTGTGAATCGATTTTTTACAAACTATGATCTCACTCGCACGACCAATCCGCTCCGCGGAATCACGATTGCCAATCCGCCCCGGGAGTTATTCCTCCGTTTCCGTGATGCCTCACCGGAAAACCCCGGCGGCGCAAAAGTCTTTCGCACCCGTGTTTTTATTGACGATTTCCTGGAGCAGGATGTAATCGGCGGCAAAGAACCGCCCGGTGTCCTACTCCTGTCGCACAGTAGTGCGCGTGACGAACGTTCACGTTCGGTGGATGGCGAAGGGACGTTTACCTACCGATTTATCCTGTTCAATCCACAAGACATTAACAGCGTGCGATTTGAAATTGATATCGCCAACGACTACCAGGTTGAACTGTCAACGAACAATCAGAATTTTCAGGTAGAACTGAGTGCGCCGGGCAATGTCACGGATGAATCCAACCGAAAAGTGCATCAGTTTGAATACGGTGAATTGACGGATGAAATCACGATGGGATTTGATCTCCAGACAACGCTGCTCGGATTTTCGATTGAGGCGGAACGTGCATGGTATGTGCAAACGAAACAATATCCGCTCTTCAGCGGTAAGCGAACACAACGGACAACCGGCGCATGGTTCATCGATGTGAATCGAAACTTTGGTCCAATCACATGGCGGAGCGAATTTACGCGGATTGATCCCTTTTACACCGCACGAAATTTTATAGATGATAACGACGATGATGACCCCTACGCGGATTCGCGTGAACCGGAAATCCTGATTGCGGGAAATACCAAGGATGATTTGGATGGCGATCGGGTCAAGGATTGGGATGACGATTTTCTGCTGTTCTTTGCAGACCCGCCAAAGTTTCGCTTGGGACTTAATCGTGAATCGATCGATTTCAACAACAATGGCGAGCCGGATAACCTCGAAGATGATGATAAACCGAACTACCGTTTCGATTACGACGAAGGTTCTTTTGGACACCACACCTACCTTAAGGTCGAATTGCCGTTTGCCCAGGGGCTTTCGATACTCCCTGGATACTATGAGAAGCACCTTATTCTCGAACACAAGAGTGCGAGAGGATGGTATAATATCCTATCTTATGCACCGGAGTCGATTCCTCACTTTGGGACGGTCCTATTTCGGCACACCTTTCGCCGATCTCGCGACATTATCCCCGACGATGTTGTGATTCGCAGTACAGGGGATCTGGTCGAAGACAATTTGGCGCTTCAAAATTATCTCGGCAACATTTTCACGATGATTGTCGATTACCAGAACGTTAAAAATCTCACAATTCGCAGCAAATTCAAATATCAACGCGATTCGTTGTTTCACAGCCGGCAGCGGGTTATCGATACCGCCCTGATTAACCAGATCCGCTACGATTATAAAGTTCGTGAGGATCTCAGCATCGCTCCGGCTTTTCGCAGCGATCGAATAATCGGCTATACCGTGCCTTTTGACAAGCGGACGGCCGTTGATACTGTCCGAAACGCTTATATCTTGACCTTAACCCATCAAGTTGCGGCTCAGTTACAATTAAGTGCCGGCGCACAATTTCTGACTTGGCGCGACCTCAACGATTCGCAACGGAATTTTAACCGAACCGTTAGCTTCCTGGAGCTCGTGCTACAGGGCGATGCCTTTGGGCAGAAAATGGGGCTGCTGATGACTGCTGATTACGTTATCCAGAATTTCCTTGAACCGATTGGGGGCGGAGAAAAACAGACGAACATTGGGATTTCGCTGTTCTTACTGTAGCGCACTTACCACGGTCAGGGATTACAAAATCGTAGATTCAAATAGACAAATAGAAAGGAGTCATGACCATGCAACGACAACCGTGGGATGAGATGGAGCCGTATGTTCGGCTCATCACCCCCAAACGTATTGTTTTGACTATTGTTATTTTGCTTGCCATAGTTGCCTCAGCAACCAGCTTTTACACTGTTGAAGCCGATGAGATTGCCGTTGTTCTTATGTTTGGCAAGTTTGTTCGACAGGCTGAACCAGGGCTACACTTCAAGGCACCGCTCGGCATTGAAAAAGCAATAAGCGTCCCAGTTCGGAAAGTCTTTAAGGAAGAATTCGGGTTTCGTACCCTGCGCGCAGGTGTCCGTACGCAATATGACCCCCGAGATTACGCAGATGAATCCCTGCTATTAACCGGGGATCTCAATATTGGTGATGTCGAGTGGGTGATTCAGTATAAAATCAAAGAACCCCAAAATTTCCTGTTTGCCATACACGACCCGCAACGCGCTTTGCGCGACCTGACTGAAGCCGTTATGAGCACGATTATTGGCGACCGCACGGTCACAGAAGTGCTGACTGTTGGACGCATTGAGATCGCTGCGGAAGTCCAACAGGATCTGCAACGGTTGCTTGACCTGTACCAAACAGGTTTAGATGTGACAACCGTTACCTTGCAGGATGTGAATCCTCCGGACAAAGTAAAGCCTGCTTTTAACGCCGTCAATGAGGCAAAGCAGGAAAAAGAGCGGTTAATCAACGAGGCCTGGCGAGATTATAACCAATCCGTCCCCAAAGCTAAAGGTACGGCATTGCAGCAAATCTCTGAGGCACAGGGTTACGCACTGAAGCGTGTCAACGAAGCTCAAGGAGATGCCGATCGATTCAACGCAATTTGGCAGGAGTACCAAAATGCCAAAGAGGTCACCCGCCGACGGCTTTATCTGGAGACGATGAGAGAGGTTTTGCCTCAAGTCAAGGAGATTTACGTCATTGACGGTCAATCCAATATGCCGATTCCAATCTTGCAACTCGGACAATAAAGCGAATCTGCAAATGAGCAAATCATGAAAGGATATCCACAATGAGTGCCAAAATATTGTTAGCGTTGATTATCTTAATCATCGTTATAATCTTAGCCGCGAATATATTCTACGTTGTTCCTGAAGGTGAACAGGTAGTGATTACCGAATTCGGACGTCCCATTGGGCGACCAATCGTTAACGCAGGGTTAAAGATGAAGACGCCGTTTATCCAGCAGGTACATCGCTTCGAGAAACGCATCCTCGAATGGGACGGTTCTCCCAACCAGATTCCGACGAAGGATAAGAAATTCATCTGGTTAGATACAACCGCACGTTGGCGTATTAAAGATGCGCTTAAATTCTACCAGGCACTTGGCACAGAAGAATTTGCACAATCCCGCTTGGATGACGTAATCGATTCGGCCGCCCGTGATTTGGTGACGGCACAACTGTTGATTGAAGTCGTGCGGAATTCAAACCGTGTTTTGGATTTGAATATCGAGGCCCTAGAAGAAGAGGAAGGGCAGGTTGGTGAGCCCCTGGAGGAAATTCAGATTGGGAGAGAGACAATTACGCAAATGATCCTCGAAAAGGCGCAGGAAACCGTGCCGCAATTTGGAATCGAGCTAGTTGATGTCCGGATTAAGCGGATTAACTATGTAAACGAAGTGCGCCAGAAGGTTTTCGCCCGTATGATTTCCGAACGCCAGCGAATCTCTGAGAAGTACAAATCTGAAGGCGAAGGCGAGGCCGCGGATATTATGGGGCAGAAACAGAAGGAGTTAGAGCGCATTCAATCTGAAGCCTACAAGCAGGCAGAGCAGATTAAAGGTGATGCCGATGCCCAAGCCATCCAGATTTACGCCGAAGCACACGGAAAAGATCCGGAGTTTTTCGCCTTTCTCCACACCTTGGAGACCTATCGTCAGACGACCAACCCAAATACCAAGTTCATCTTAACGACGGATAGCGATCTCTACAGGTATCTCAAAGACAGTGGACTGGTCAAAAAACGGTAGCATAAAACGTAATCTCTTGCCCTGGATGCGCTGATTGCTGGTCGTCATACTTATCCTCGATGAACCGCTTTTGAACTTGGAGACTGCATGTGGACATTGCATATTCGGTCAATGGTGTACCGATTCGTCTTACTGACGAAAGGTGGCAACACATTGTTCATAATAAGCCCTACATGCAATCCTATTACTAGAAGGTACTCGATACAGTCGAGAATCCCACTTGGGTTTTGCGTGGTCATGGAGGGGCACTCGCAGCGATTCAATCCCTTAAAAGACCAAACTATCTATATGTTGTTTATCGAGAGATTGGTCGTGAAGATGGCTTTGTTATTACGGCGTTTTTATCCCGAAAAGTGAATCGGAGTGCAATAATATGGCAAAAGAACAATTAGAAGAAAGAAGTTTCATTCATCTGCTGAAAGCAGCCTCGCACCTAGGTTCTGTTGACATTTGAGTATAAGGTTGTGGCATAATAGAAGAATGACGCCAATAACCTTACCTGATGAACAATGGGATAAGATATACCGGTTTCTTCTTAGCTGTCCCACCATCTATGTTGGCGACGAAGCTGCTACACGCCGCTTCGTCGAAGCCGTCCTGTGGGTGACTCGTAGCGGGGCTCAATGGAGACTTCTACCAGACACCTATGGCAAATGGAACACCCGCTACAAGCGTTTTGCTCGATGGTGCGACAAAGGTATCTTCACACAGATGCACCCCCACTTCGCCTCTGACCCCGATATCGAGTCGCTTATTGTGGACAGTACCATCTGCCGCGCTCACCCGTCTGCGGCGGGCGCCTTAAAAAGCTGGCGCCTTAAAAAAAAGGGTGGCACTGAAAACCAAGCATTAGGTCGGTCTCGGGGCGGTTTCAGCACAAAAATTCACATCACAGTTGACGGACTAGGCAATCCCCTAAGAATACATCTGACCCCCGGTCAGAGACATGACATAACTGAGGCGGAAGGGTTGATAATCGGATATAACAGTGAATATGTGATTGGAGACAAGGGGTACGATTCGGACGCTTTTATCGCGGTTATTGAGGCGAATGGAGCGATTGCGGTGATACCGCCAAAAAGTCATCGTGTTGACCAAAGAACGTATGACAAACACTTATACAAAGAGAGACATCGGGTTGAATGTTTCATCAACAAGATAAAATGGTATCGTCGTATCTTCTCTCGGTTTGAGAAGCTAGCTGTCCGTTATTTTGGATTTCTCAGCTTTGTCTCCACTCTTATATGGCTCCCTTGAAATGTCAACAGAACCTAGCACAATTCATCAAGCATCAGATGTGGTTGGACTATGACGAAGAGGTTGATGTCCTTTATCTTCATTTTGAGAATTCAGCGGTATCCACCCACAGCGAGATGCGTGAGGATGGCATCGTCCTTGATTACAAAGGCAATCAGTTAGTCGGGCTAACAATTCTTGAAGCCTCTAAGAGGATAAGTGAAAATGATTCAATCACTCCCGCTATATGATGAAACGATCAGTAGTGCTGCTTCATGCACGACAGGGAAAAAATCCGTTCAATACTCCCCCACGCGCCGCCACCCGCCGTGGATTCGGTCAAGGGTTCCATCTGGCCCCAACTATGCCGAGCTCAAGCGCCTGATGCGTGATCTTGAGCTACACACCGTTTGCGAGGAGGCACGTTGCCCAAATATCGGCGAGTGTTGGGAAAGCCGGTCCGCCACCTTCATGATCTTGGGCGATGTCTGTACCCGTCGCTGCATGTTTTGTGCAGTCACCAAAGGAAAACCGGAGGGCGTCGATTTCGATGAACCGCAGCGGCTCGGCGAGGCTGTCGGCTACCTGAAGCTGAAGCACGTTGTGATCACTTCCGTCAACCGCGATGAGCTTCCCGACGGTGGTGCAAGCATCTTCGCGGCGTGCATCCGTGAGTCGCGTCGGCATAGCCCCGGCTGCACAGTCGAAGTCCTCATCCCAGACCTTGAAGGAAATTGGGACGCCCTTGCCGCGGTCGTCGAAGCCAAGCCTGACATTCTCAATCATAATACGGAGACGGTGCCGTGCCTCTATCGTAGGGTTCGCCCACAAGCCAACTACCAGCGAACTTTAGACCTACTGCGCCTTGGCAAAGAGATGGACCGGACGATGCTGACGAAATCCGGCCTGATGGTGGGTTTAGGGGAGAGCGTCACAGAATTGCTGCAAACTATGCAGGATATCCGCGATGCGAATTGCGATCTTTTGACAATCGGACAGTACCTTTCGCCGACATCGCGGCATCTGCCGATTAAGCGGTATTACACCCCGGCGGAATTTGAGGAGCTCAAAGAAGCTGGGATGGAAATGGGATTCCGCTATGTGGAATCTGGTCCGCTCGTTCGGAGTTCTTATCATGCACGAGAACAGGCACGACTCTAAATTGTCTCGAAAGAGGGAAAGGAAAGCTGCCGATACAGTAGGGATGGCTCAAAGCGATGTTTTAACGTCCTGCAGATCTGAATCAACCTCAATCATCACCTTCACCCCCGACAGACCAATAACCGTATCGAACCCCTGTTTCGTCTCATCAAGGGGAAATCGGTGGCTGATCAATGCCTTGACATTCACCGTTCCATGTTTAATCAGTTTGAGGGCAGTGGTGAAATCGTGGCTACCGGTGAGGTTGAGCTGTTTGTAGTGAATCATATTCGCATCCACGCTGAGGATTTGAGGCGGATAAAAGCCTGCAAAGAGGTTAACCGTGCCGCAGATTCCCACCATTGCAATACCGATCGCCGCCGCTTTGGATGTGCCGACAACGACAACGACCGCGTTTGCGTCTCGTCCTTCCGTGAGGTCATGTACAGCTTCAACAGCAACCTCGTTTGAAGCATTGATTACATCGTCTGCGCCAAGCGCTTTGGCTTTTTCAAGTCGCGCCGGAATTCGATCGAAGGCAATTACCCGGGCGCCGAGATGTTTGGCAAGTTGGACGTGCATCAGCCCAATCTGCCCTGTACCGACCACGACGACATCGTCACCTGCGCGGATATTGCTCCGGTTGACGCCGTTTAAGCAGCAGGCAAGCGGTTCAGTGAAACTGGCTTCCTCATACGACACATTGTTAGGTATCCTCCGCAAGTTCTGGGGGATTGCGCAGCCGTATTCACAGAATCCACCCGCCACGAATCCGAGTCTCAGGTTGCTGCAATAGTTAAAAATTCCCCTTCGACAATAGTAACCAAAGGTTAGTAACATCCCCCGCAGATGACCCGCCAATCTGCTACAACCCGATCTCCGGGCTGAAACCCTTCGATCCCTTTTCCAACGTCGACAATCTCCCCCGTCCACTCATGCCCCTGAATACGGGGGTAATCGGAGGTCTGCTGTGCCCCGGTGTAGAAACGGACGTCGCTTGGGCATACGCCACAGGTCTTGATCTTGATCAACGTTTTTGAACCATCAATTGACGGCGTGTCTGCATCCCCGACGCGCAGATCATGAGGCGCATAGATCCATGCTGCTTTCATTTTGTCCGGCATCAGATTTTCCTCAACCCCTATCCAGAAATTGTACAATGATATGGAATGTCTGTTAGATCTATTTGACAAAGTTTGACAGATATGATATGATTAACTTGCTCTATCGGGCTAGAAACATCAGCGTTTTGACTAGCCCCGGCTTATTAATTAAAATACTTGAATCATCCGCTCAAGTTGGTTGAAAAGAGGTTTGAAGTGCCAACGTTAATTTAGACCAGAAATCATCAAAGTTAAGACAAGTGTTTTTGCTCAAATTCAACTGGCGTCAAATACCCTAACGCCGAGTGAGGTCGTTTCTGGTTATAAACCTGTCCAATAAAATGACCGATTCGCGCTCTGGCATCCATTATATCATCGTAGTCATTGAGATGGACCTCTTCCTCCTTGAGGGTTCTTATCAGCCTCTCAGCATAGCCGTTCTCCCACGGACGCCCCCAATGCGCTAAGGAAATCTCAACCCCATGACCAATAAGCGTGGAAATATAGGCTGTCGGAAGATACTCAACTCCCTGGTCGCTATGATGAATTTCTGGAATGCTTTGGCTTAATGCCTGTTGCAACGGTCTTAATGTGAGAGGTTGTGTCAAGTGCCGACTCATCTGCCAACCTCTTATCATTCGGGTCAAGACATCGATTAACACCGAAACATAGACGAATTGTCCTTTGAGTCGGACATAGGTGATATCACCGACCCAAACTTGATTGCTTCGACAGATGTCAAGATTCTCAACCCGATTGACCGATTGACCAACACAGTCAAACGATTGGGTGGTTTGACTGCCACATTTTACGGCGACCCACAGATTATCCGCTTTCATCAATCGGGCGATGCGTCGGTAACCGACCGTGTATCCCATACGCAACAGCAACTGCGTGATACGCCTATAGCCATATTTCGGATAACGGGCAGATAGTTTTTCGATTTCATCTCGTAGCACTAGCTCTAAGGGGTCGCTTTTAGATTGATAATAGAGACTGCTCTGATTGAAGCCGAGAACCTCACAAATGTGTCGAACCGAGTAATCGGTCTGTAAAGCCTCAACCATCTGTCGCTTTTGAAACCGATTCAAGTCAGCCAAGTCGAGGCTTTTTTTGGATGTCTAATGCTAGGGTCAATCGACCGAGGAGTTGCTCCAGTTGAGCAATCCGCTCTTTAGAGTCGTTGGATTGCTTATCAGTGGATTCAAAGAGAATCGCTGCGTTGTCAAGGAGTTGGTGTTTCCACTTTGATAGTTGTTCTTCGCTGAGGTTATGCTGTCGACAGAGTTGCGCTTGTGAACTTTGGTTGGTAAGTGCCTCAATAACGACTTCCGCCTTAAATTGGGGTGTGAATCTTCTTCGTTTTGCCATCGGATTCTCCTTTCAATCTGACTGTCATTGTATCACAATCTTGGTTTAGACAATGGGCTAAATTTCCGATGGCAGTGCAGTTATCGAACTAAGGGTGTATCTAGCTATTGAGGCGGAATTGAATAGGTAGGGATCCCAGCAACTACGCCCTTCATCAACCAAAGCATCAAAACGAACTTCATGCGTAACTAATGCAGCGTGGCGGAAGTCCTTATACCAGTTAGAAACCGAGTTTTTGCCAAAAACTCGGTTTCTCCTCACTGACCAACCGGTTAATGATTTCTGCCGACGTGTACTAATTTCATAATAGAACTCTTGATGTCTAATTTAACATTGTCAAGATAGGAGGATAAAAAATGACTTACGTTATCACCGAGCCCTGTATTGATGTCAAGGATACTGCTTGTGTTGATGTTTGCCCTGTTGACTGCATTCATCCAACTTTAGCTGATGACAGATTTGAAGAGGTACAACAGCTTTACATTGATCCTGAAGAGTGCATCGATTGCGCTGTATGTGAACCGGAATGTCCGGTCGAGGCGATTTTCATGGATGAGGATGTTCCGGAAGAATGGGAGCGCTTCACCCAGATAAACGCTGACTTTTTCCAATAATAACGACTTGTACTAGGTTCTGTTGACATTTCAAGGGAGCCATATAAGAGTGGAGACAAAGCTGAGAAATCCAAAATAACGGATAGCTAACTTCTCGAACCGAGAGAAGATGCGGCGATACCATTTTATCTTGTTAATGAAACATTCAACCCGATGTCTCTCTTTGTACAGATGTTTGTCGTAATCTCTTTGATCCACACGATGACTTTTTGGCGGTATCACCGCAATCGCTCCATTCGCCTCAATAACCGCGATAAAATTGTCGGAGTCATATCCCTTGTCTCCAATCACATACTCGCTTTTATATCCAAGTATCAACGCTTCTGCTTCCGCTATGTCGTTTCTTTGACCGGGCGTCAGATGTATTCTTAGGGGATTACCCAGGCCGTCAACTGTGATGTGAATTTTTGTACTGAATCCCCCGCGAGAGCGACCTAACGCTTGGTTTTCAGTGCCACCCTTTTTTTTTCGGCACCTGCCGCACACGGGTGCGCTCGAATGATTGTACTGTCCACAATAAGCGACTCGATATCGGGGTCGGCGGCGAAGTGGTGGTGCATCTGTGTGAAGATACCTTTGTCGCACCACCGAGCAAACCGCTTATAGAGGGTGTTCGATTTACCATAGGTGTCTGGCAGAAGTCTCCATTGAGCACCGCTACGGGTCGCCCAGAGAACAGCTTCGATAAAGCGGCGTGTTGTCGCTTCGTTGCCAACATAGATGTTGGGACAAGTTAGAAGAAACGAGTATATCTTTTTCCATTGGTCATCGGGTAAGGTTATTGGCATCATTCTTCTATTATGCCACAACCTTATACTCAAATGTCAACAGAACCTAGCACAAGTCGTTATTATATGTATTGGTCAGGAAGATGGTAGACATTATCTCCTACAATTTGCGGCTTGGATTTGGCGAGCAAAAGTGTCGATTATCCTATTAACCATTACACTTTTTCCAATAATAACGCTCTTCAAAACCTCAAACGGGTGGTGACTGGAGCCTTGCATTCTGATTCGGCTCAAATCGCCACCCGTTTTTGAAATGTCGAAAAGTAGACCGTAAGTGACACCCCAACCAACCCAGATTAGGCGCCTGCCAGACGCAATTGCTGTTGAATGGTATGATGGGCATCGCAGCGAATATTCCTATCAACTGTTACGCCAGGAGTGCCCATGTGCGCGCTGCAAATCAGCAAAACCGGATAAAAACCCGCTCAGACTGTTACCTGCCAACCAGTTTTTGAAAAACCTCAAAGTCATTGATATACAGCTTGTCGGTCGTTATGCAATTCGGTTGACTTGGAATGACAGACACAAGACAGGCATCTATACATTTGAATTTCTACGCTCGCTCGACCCAACCCCAACGGAGGCACCAACAGGTTGACTACCTGTCTGCTATCAAACGGGGGAGTGATGGAGTCATCGGCTCGGTCACGGTGATGCGCCAATACACCATGACTCCAACACTCCAATGCCCTAATCCCTTGCCAACGCAGGATTCTTACGCCGAACTCACGTTATATTAGAAAGGGACAAAGACGAAGAGGGGACAGAAATGGGATCTTGACGGCAGCCATGGGCATCAATCTCCACAATAATCGAAGAAGAGCCGATGATACGGGGCCCGGTGTTATAACCTTCCCAAGTGATTCCGTCATTATCCAATGCCGATTTCGCGCAAAAAATTCCTGTTGCGCTTGGCGATAGGCATAGGCTTATCAAACGGGCAGGGATACATATCCTGTTCAACGATGGCAACCCCGTTGTAATCGACTTCCTTAAGGACCTCTGCGAAGACCCGGAAATCGACCACTCCACAACTAAGTTCGCAGAACATGTCAATCTCAACCGCCTTGGCGAAGGAAATCCCTTCCCGCCTTATCTCATCGCGCACCTCCAAGTCTACGCTCTTGATGTGTAGATAGGGGATCCGATGATGCCATTTTCGCATAAACTCTACCGGATCACCGTCACAGTATGCATGGTGACCGGTATCTAGACACACGTCGACCAGGTCCGTATCGGTATCTTCCAGATAGCGTTCCATCTGTTCGGTATTCTGAACATGGGTGTCGGTATGAGGGTGCAGCACGGCCTTCATACCAAAACGGTCCCTCACAATTTCGGCACAACGGTTGGTGTGATCGATAAACCGTTTCCAGCCGTCTTCATCCAGGTTGGCGGGTTGTAACTGCTTGCCCGTGAAGAGATCTGTATAGGGCAGGCCGATCAGCATATGATACTTGGCGCCGAATGCTGACGCCACCTCACAGGCCCCGATCGTTTCCGCTTCCATATCAGGCCATTTTTCAGGATTAGAAAAATCTTGAAACGTAAAGCCCGCCTCCAGACGAAGATGACGCTTCTCCAGTTCTTTGCCCAGAACATCCGGGTCGGTGGGGAAATATCCAAATGGACCAAGCTCGGTGATATCATAGCCGGCTTCAGCGCATTCATCAAGATAGCGCTCCCACGGTATCTGCTTGGGATCACTGGGAAACCAGACTCCCCAATTGTCGGGCGCTGTACCGATATCAACTTTCATTGTTCATCCTCACATGGTTGGAATTTTTTGATCTTTTTCAGTAATAGAAACGCTGGAGTTCTTTGACTTCCTGCTCATATTGGCGGCGTAGTTTAGTTGTGACCGGATCGCCGGAAACTTCAGCCACTCCAACATCCCACCACATCTCAGAGCCTGGTGGGTAACGCTTGGCACTCGTTTCAGCCACGATCACGCATGTGCGCTTTTCGCGGCGGGCCGCACGCAGCGCTGAGCGAAGCTCTTTCTCGGTACGGACCTGCCAAGCTCGGGATCCAAAACCCTCCGCCGTTTTGACGTAGTCTACCTTGATGTAGTCCCCCTCCAGACGGTTGCTTTTGGAATCCCGGCAACGGAATTCATTACCAAAAGACCGACCTGCGCGGTGCAACTGGTGAGCGAGGATACACTGGAAGCCATGATTGTCGGCCACGATTAACGTGATTTTCTGTTTCTCCTGAAGGCAAGTTACGAGTTCCGTCGGGTTCATCAGGTAGGTTCCATCGCCCAGGAAAACGAAAACCTCACCCTTCGGTTGCGCCAATCGAGTGCCCAGCCCCGCCGGTATCTCGTATCCCATGCACGAGTAACCGAATTCCAGCAGGCACCGCCGTCGTTGGGTGGTGTCCCAGATTTTGAAGGCATTGCTCAGCAACCCACTGGAAGCACCCACCGATGAATTACCGGGCTTTGATTCCTCATACACGGTTCTGACCAGAAGGCCCTCGTTCATCGGCTCTCCCGGAAATTCGCGGTAGGCTTCACGTTTCATCTTATTCTCCCAGGCCGTTCGCTCTCGCTCGACACGTTGGAGATACTCCGGATTGGGTTTGATCCCTGCCTTTCGTGCCACATGGGTAAGCGCCCGCAATCCGTCGCGTGCGTCGGCCAGGATGGGCAGCGCTCCGATTTTGTAAGCATCACTGGCGTTGACATTGATGTGAACAAATCGTACGCGGGGATGCTGAAACAACGCCATCGAACCAGTCGTAAAGTCGGTCAGCCGTGTTCCCACACAGATCACCAAGTCGGCACGGCTGATAACCTTGGAACAGATGGCATTGCCCTGCACCCCTTGTGCTCCCAAGAACGTTGGCGCATCTTTGCGCATTGCTCCCTTACCAGCGATCGTTTCCCCCACCGGAATGCCAAATGTCGTTGAAAATTTGTGAAGTTCATCCCATGCGCCTGAATAAATCACACCACCTCCGGCAATGATCACGGGGGTTTTGGCCTTTGCTAACCACTGCACTGCTTCCTCGACGTCACGTGATTCAGGCTGGTGCCGCTGAATCCGCCAAACCCTCGTTGCAAAGAAATGAGCCGGATAATCATAGGCTTGAACCTGGACGTCCTGTGGCAGCGATAGTGTCACGACACCGGTATCAGCGGGATCGGTCAGCACGCGCATCGCTGTGGGAAGGGCTGTGAGGATCTGCTCGGGCCGAGAAATCCGGTCAAAAAAACGGCTGACCGGCCGAAAGCAGTCGTTCACACTCAGATCACCTGACACCGGATGTTCCAACTGCTGCAGCACGGTGCCCTGGTGTCGGGTGGCATAGTAGTCCGAGGGTAACAGAAGAACCGGTAACCGGTTGATGGTTGCCCCTGCGGCTGCGGTCAGCATGTTTGTCGAACCCGGCCCTACCGACGCCGTGCAGGCGAATGTGGACAATCTTAGCATAACCCGCTGCGGTGTGTACCTGTGATTGCTCGTTGCAGGGCTGATAGTAGGGCAAATCCTTCTCATACTCATACAGTCCCTGTGCCAGTCCGCTGACGTTTCCATGGCCGAAAATGCCGAACATGCCTCGGATCAAGCGATGGCGTTCGTCATCCTGTTCACTGTACTGTACGGATAAATACTTGACGATCGCCTGTCCCATCGTTAGACGAATCGTTTTTTGGTTCCCGTTTTTCGCCATTGGTATATCTCCTGATTTAGAAATTTAAATAATTCGTTGGTTTGAGTCCCACCACAGATTGTATCCGGCCTTTTTCCCAAAAGGCCAGTTCAAGATTATATCTGCTAAAAACTCCAATTCGTATCGGCCGTAAAATAGATTCTATGGGCTCTGGAATCGACTTTACTCAATTTTCAGGTTTCGGATGTCAGGGGGCGGTGAGTGGGCGAACAAGCCTGCTTCGAGCTTGGCAAAGCCGATGCCGATCCTACGAAAGACAGACGCTTGCTCGGTGGAGTCCTCTGACGGAACCAGCTCTCGTCTTACGTTTTCCTGAACACCGAAACCTGAAACCTCAAAATGGAATACAATCGCTAGTGTTCTGTCAACTTTGATTAGATGGAAATGATTTAAAATCGCAGATCGCGTGCCGAAAAACGACGATTTTCGATCCGTTCTCGAAAATCATCTTAATTTCGTACCGGCTAACCCAATCGACCAACCCACGAAACATTTCTCCTTCCTGCATTGTGACTGCGATTAGATACCGATTGCGTCGGGCATGTAGAATCGCTCGCGTATTGATATCGTAACGTTTTTTTCGTTGTATAATCGGCTTTAATTTCTGCCCTTTGATCTCCTTGTTATAGCACATGACCGATTGTACCTGTTCAGCATCCTCCGCTTTGTAACAGTATTTGACATCCGTTTTCGGAAGTTCGTGCATCTCATCTTCTCCTTGTAAAACGAGATCGTATTTGCTGAATTCGCTAACTGTCACCGGGAGCAGTGCACGATTATACAATCCAAAAAACATGGGTGTTTGAAGCCGTATCTGCTTTTGTATGTAGAGATCACCGAAGGTTGGTCGTTCAGCCGACCTGGACTCTGATTTTGGTTTGGGCTGCACCTTTGATTTGGAAGGGCACGGAGGGGAAGGTTTCTGATCTGGAGAATTTTCGATCTGCTCAGATTCGGCTGTTTTGACACTGGAAGCCTCCGGATTCTGTTGGGGCGGTACAGATGACTTCACCTCAACACTGCTGTCCTGCTGTTGGGGCGGGGTATAGTCACGAGGTATAATAACCTTACCCTGGCTCAGTCGCTTCTGCTCAAGCGGGGTGAGCAGGACCTTTGCGTTCTGCGCTACAGGTCCTTGGTTGCCCATGACAACCTCATATTTGACACGCTGCCCCACATGAGCCTCATCGTATCCCCCCGTAATCGCAGATATGTGCAGAAAAACATCAGCTTCGCCGCTATCTTGAGCGATGAACCCATAGCCTTTGTCTGAGTTATAATATTTGATTCGTCCCGTTGGCATCTTTTTCTCTCCGTTGGGTTAAAGGATTTCTTACTGCAACGTAAGCGGTTTAGGAATTATATCATGCCTTGTTCCTTTTAGGGAATAAAAAAACAAGGTGGGGATGGTTTATCCTTTGCTAATCAAGGGCTGTTCCGACGCATGATACTCAATGTCTGTCCTGTCATACCACTGTTGGGCGGCTGTGCTGCGAGGAAGACTGCCGCGGTAACAACCTGCTCCGGTGCCTTCCACGGATCGCTGGCAGCCCGGAAGGTCTCGGCCTTTTCCCATCCGGGACGTGAAAGTTCAGTCTTCACGGGACCGGGGATGAGGATATTGGCGACGATGCCATCTTGCCATACTTCCTGTGCGATGGCCTGTGTTAGTCCATGCAGCGCGAATTTGGTGGCACAGTATACGCTGAGATTTGCGTGTCCGACCTGTCCCATACCAGAGCCCACGTTGATGATGTTCCCTCGCTGTTGGCGTTTCATGGTCGGCAAGACAGCACGGCAGCAGTGAACGACCCCCATGACGTTGATTTGCCATCCAAATTCCCAATCTTCGTTGGTCGATTCCAAAAACCGACCGCCTGGATTGACCCCGGCGTTGTTCACAAGGATGTCGATTTGTCCAAACCGATCCATCGTTCGCCTAGCAAGATTTTCGACTGCTGACTGCACCCGTACATCTGTTGGGACAGCGAGGGCTTCACCACCGTCTACCTGGATTTCATCCGCGACAGCGTCAATCTGATCGGCACTGTGTGCGGCAATGACCACTTTCGCCCCTTCGCTTGCGTAGCCGATAGCGATCGCCCTGCCGATGCCGCGTCCGCCGCCGGTGATGATCGCGACTTTGTCTTCGAGCTGCATCGAATGTCCTTTCCTCTACAAATTTACAAGCATTTCTACCACTCGTCCCATCTGATGGCTTCCAGATCTTTGGTCCGGATCATTGAGATTCTGTCGGATCTTCCGGATCTACTGTAAACCTTATATCTTGCCGCTTTTGCAGAAGAAACCATGCTATCCGGGTCAACAACTTGTTCGACCAACGCGATTAAATCAAGGCGCTTTACAATCACAAACGTATCGATTTTTTCGACGGCTATCAGATCTGCCTTGCCATCGTAAAGCCAACCCCGATCGTAGTTTCTCACGCCGTGCAACTCCACCCAGAACCAGGTATCTTGGACACGCGAATCAATACGACGGATCTTTTTTCGCGCCTTCACATCAACCCTGAACTTCTTGGCAGGCTTCTCAATCAAGAAATCCCAATGTTGATGAATATTTGCATGGGCTGATGCTTTCGTGACCTTCCACCCTTTCATTTCGGCAAGTTGAACGAAGATATCTTCCGCCTCATCCCCTCTTTCCAATGAATCACCTCTATCATATCGATTACGTCTCGTGTCCATGACCAATCCTTCTTTAGAGTTGTAATAGCGGCTGATGAACCTTTGCCTCCTCAAGCAACCTTTTTCGAGCGAGATCGCAGTAGCTCTCGTCAAAGTCAATGCCTATCCCCTTGCGATTGTTTTGAAAACAAGCAATCAGCGTAGTTCCACTCCCCAAGAAAGGATCTAAAACCGTATCGCCAACAAAACTGAACAGTCTGATACATCTGTTTGGGAGTTCGGTCGGGAAGGGGGCAGGGTGCCCGACCCGCTTTTTACTCTCACCGCTGAAAGTCCATACACCGTTTGTCCATTCCAAAAATTCCTCACGAATGATGTCAGATTCTCTGCTTCCCCCTTGTTTTTTCCATACTGCTTTATACAAGACGACAATCACCTCAACAGGGGCGATGACGTAGGGCGCTGATGCACTCAACCAGGACCCCCACGCCGTTCGTCTTGAGATATTCTGCTCATTCCAGATGATGGTCGAATGATATTTCCAGCCAATCTCTTTTGCAACTGTTGTAATATCGGCACAAACGCTTTGCTGCCCGCCTTTATTCTTATCAAGTGGAATGTTAAGACAGAACCGACCATCAGGCTTCGCCATCTGATAGCATTTCTTTATCCATTCCCTTGAAAAGTTCAGATAATCTTGATATGTCATTTGATCATCATGGGTACCGTATTGAATATCCACATTATAGGGTGGGGAGGTGATGATCAGATCGACAGATTCTTCGGGGACACAATCCGTTGTCAGAATATCATCCTTGTAAATCCATAAAGTGTCTGTATGAAAAAAGAGCTTATCCGTCATATATTACCCATTAAGGAAAATCCTCTATCCTTCTCTTCCCTTATTGAAACTCTTCAAGTTTTTTGCAAAAGTTAGCACGACTGGACTTGTTACGTTTCAGGTTTGACAGTATTAGGTTCTGTTGACATTTGACGGATTGAACCAATCTCCGTTCCGAGAGTCTTCGACCTGATGTGCCTTGAGGCAATTTCGGACAACTGTTTTGGTTTTTGGCGGGTCGCACGATGATTACAGCGTTTGCCGAATTCGCGACAGCGAAATGTCAACAGAACCTAACCTTTCACTACGCCGATTGGCCTGAGTCGCGCCACACGCCGTGAAAGCCCTGCCGCATCAACAACCTTGACGACTTCATCCACATCTTTGTAGGCTTCAGAGACTTCCTCGTGAAGTGTGCGCCTTCCTTCGGCTCGGACAAAGATACCCAGTTTCTCAAGGTCCTGCACGATGCTACGTCCCTTCGTGACTTGCATCGCTTTCCGACGCGAGAGCATTCTGCCTGCACCATGGCATGTTGTTCCCCATGTCTGCTCCATCGCTGACGGGTTTCCGACCAGTACATAAGAGGCTGTCCCCATATCGCCGGGAATCAGGACAGGTTGCCCAACCTTCTGATACTTGTCGGGAATCTCTGGGTGCCCTGCCGGAAACGCTCGCGTTGCGCCTTTGCGATGCACGAACAGTTCACGTTCAACACCATCGACGCGGTGATTTTCAAACTTACCGATATTATGCGCGACATCGTAGACCAACTCTAAGCCAAGTTCATCTACCCCGGTCTCGAAGAAATCCATGAACGTCTGACGCACCCAGTGCATGATACACTGGCGATTATTCCACGCGTAGTTTGCGCCACACGCCATCGCCGTGATATAGTCCTGTCCTTCTTTTGAATTAATCGGGGCAGAAGCGAGTTGGCGGTCGGGGAGATCAATTCCATACTTCTTCGCAACCTCGACCCATGTTTTGACGTGCTCGTCGCACACCTGATAGCCGAAGCCACGTGAACCGCTATGGATCATCACGCAAATCTGTCCCTCTGTCAGCCCCATCACTTCAGCGGCTTCCCGGTACATCACTCGATCTACGACCTGGACTTCTAAGAAGTGATTTCCAGAACCAAGCGTTCCAAGCTGATTTTTTCCGCGTTCGAGGGCGCGTTTGCTGACGGCATCTGCATTGGCGAGCGACAAAAAACCGTTTGCCTCCGTAAATTGAAGGTCTTCGAGAAAGCCGTACTCGCGCTCGACCGCCCAGCGCGCTCCCTGCTCAATCATGCGCTTTTCTTCTTGAGGATTCAGCCGAATCTTTCCACTGGATCCGACACCACAGGGAACGTTGTCAAAGAGCTTCCCCACGAAATCTTTGGTTTTGCCCTCTAGTTGCTGTACGTCTAAATTTGTGCGAATTAAACGGACGCCGCAGTTAGAAACAACAAAACCGTTTGCAATAAAATTGTGATCTGGATGTTCAACCGTAAAATCGTAAACGTAATCATCAAACTCAAGTGGGGTAATCAATTCAATGCGAGCCCAGACCATACCACTTTTGCCTAGGCGCTTAGTCGCTTCTTCCATGTACTCCTCGAAAGTTGGGAAAGCTTGGCTGATTCGTGGTTTCGTCTGTCGCCCTTCATAGACGGATCTTTCAACAAAATGCTCGTTAATATATTCAGACTCAATCTTGTTGGTAATTTCAGAGATCAACAGCCCATCTGCGTGCATTGCAACGGCAATTCTTGCACTGTTTTCTCGATCTTCAATCACTCGTTGTTTGAGCTTGAGATACTGTAGTGCAACATTTGCGAGTGTCTTACGTTCTGCATTGTATTCAAACCCGATCTGTCCCCACAGCTTAATCAGGTTCTCATTCGCCCCTGAGATGACCAATCGCAATCGATAGGAAGCAGATCCATCAGCATTCGTTTGTTCTTTTCGCTGCCCGATCTTCTTAATCTGTACACTGAAATCTGCTAAAAGATCACCGATGTCTCGCAGGAAAGAGACACCACTATCGACATAACCTTCCCTTTTGTTCATCGACATCTTAGGAGCGGCGATAGTGTAAGGGTGTCCTGTCATTGTGCCTGGGGATTCCAATTCAGCCCCGAATAACGCAGCTAGAAACAGGCGTTTCTGCCACAACGGTGCTTGCTTAATCCACTGTGTCACACGATAGTCCTGAGAGGCTTTCTTGCCGTGAGGTGCACCAAGCGCAATGAGTAACGTTGCGAATACGGTGCTACTCACATTGAAGCTGATCTCTTCGCGGGAAAATTGATATGTATCGTAAGTTGTTGTAACCTGATGTACTCGCTCGCGGCGGTGCAATTTTGATGGCGTAAACCCAAGGTGCAAAATATCTTCTCTGATCTGCTCAAGATCTTCTGCTTTGCCGTAGAAGGAAATTCGACTTTTTCCATCACCTTTAACGTAGTAGATATTGCCATCTCCCATCACGTACCCCAAGACTTTTAGCAGATATGGCAAGGCGGGTGAGTCGTATCTCAGCGGCAACAGATTGCGCTGCTTGAGATGCTTGATGACCTGTTCTCGTCGATTGCCGGATTGACTATCACTGAGTTGATCGAGCCAGCTTTCAATCTGTGCCTGGTCAACGATAATCTCATCTGATGGTTCTTCATAAGGCACACCTTGAAATGGTGATAACGCGACCTTATCGCCAATCTTGAACTTTAGCAGTTCGACCATCCCCTTTGGCGTCCAGAAGGGGTGATCGGCCGTCGCCTTGATGGTATCACCGCCCTCGGTTTTCAGGCAATATACCGGCTGGGTCGGACGGAGTTTCAGATAATGCCGCACAGAAGTTTGGGTTTCAAAGATATTTTGAAAATCCTGACAACGTAGCATAGCGGTTTCCCAATTTGAACCCATCTCTCCGATTCGTATGGTGTAACCATGTTGATGAAGTATTTCCGCGTCAGCCGCCAAGCAGTTGAGATCATACCCAATTCCTCCGGGAGACACGACGCCATCTGCCTCCGGATCGGTTGCCGCGACCCCGCCAATCACGAAACCGTAGCCCCAATGCAGATCGGGCATTGCAAGTGAATACTTGATAATCCCAGGCAGATGTGCCACATTGGCAACCTGCTGCAACGCTTCCTCGCTCTTGGCTTGTTGAAGTAATTTTTCATTCGCGTAGACAATTCCATCAACGCGCATTCCCCTCATGTAGCTTTTGGGGATGCGCCATCGGTACTCATCGATTTTTTCCAAGGGTATCTCTTTTGCCATGATTCTTCATCTCCAAATCTGAGTTTTCAGTTCGTAAAACTTGCAGTCTCGTTATGAAATCCCATTTCCGTTAGTTCTCTTCGATTAATTGTGGAAAATTATACCATCAGCCCGCAGAGGTGTCAACGGACGCTTTAACTCATCATTGAATCTATGCGAAGTAAAGATAAACTTCGGTACTGTTTTCAACCGTCTAAACAAAGATAATGTTTCATGTTTCACGTTTAGCAAATGACTGAAAGGAAAACCGATGAAAGGAATTATCAGAACCGGTGACGGCGGTCCAGAGGTCTTGAAATTGGCGGATGTTCCTGCTCCCAACCCTGGGCGAACACAGTTGTTGATCAACGTAAAAGCAACAGCCCTCAATCGGGCAGACACACTGCAACGGCAAGGACTATACCTGCCCCCACCCGGCGAATCGAAGATGCTCGGATTAGAACTTGCGGGGGTCGTTGAAGTAATGGGCGCCGAAGTGAGTGGCTTCCAGCGTGGCGATCGCGTGTTCGGGTTAGTCGGTGGCGGCGCCTACGCAGAACAGGCGGTTATCGACTATCGCATGGCGATGCCGATTCCTGAAAACTGGAGCTTTGAGCAGGCTGCGGCGGTAACGGAGGTCTTCTTTACGGCAAATGAAACGCTCTTCACCATCGGTGGATTGCGCGCCGGGGAAACGGCCCTCATTCATGCCGGCGGCAGTGGTGTGGGGACGGCCGGCACGCAGATGGCGTATCGAGCAGGCGTTCGCGTCTTTATCACTGCTGGCTCGGTGGAGAAAATCCAGAAAAGCAAACAACTCGGTTGTACAGAAGGCATCAATTATAAGGAGCAAGATTTCGCAGTAGAAATCATACGACTGACAAACGGGGAAGGTGTGGATCTGGTTCAAGATTTCATTGGCGCCCCCTACCTTGAACGCAATCTGTCGATTCTCAAGACGCGAGGGCGGTTGGTCATGGTTGGGCTGATGGGCGGCGGGGTCGGAGAGATCAATCTGGGGCTGATTATGCGGAAACGGTTACAGGTCTTCGGATCGGTGATGCGCCCACAGTCAATCAAAGAGAAAATTGGGATTACGCAGCGTTTTGTCAATCGGTGGCTGCCGCTACTCAAAGACGGAACGGCTCGACCGATTATCGATTGCGTGATGCCGTTATCCCAAGCCCGCGAGGCGCATGAATATATGGAGGCGAATCGGAATTTTGGGAAGATTATCCTGAAGGTGGGGTAGGTGGCGATTGATGTAGGTAAGCCCGCAAGGTATTAGGGGTAATACCAGTCATACCAAATGCACTTTAAAATGACAGTTTTCCAAAATCCTCATTATGCAAGATATACGGGCAGATTTTGGCGTTAGTCTATCTGAAAAGTGTCATTATGAACTGTAAACGGTATCAGACGGGTGATTTGCTTATGGGATAATCCTTGGCTCTTGAGCCAAAGCGCCTCCATTTTTCTCTGCGCCTTCGGATGAGGATGGTGATAACGTTGATAATCGAGTGCTTCGATATCTTCTGGAGTAAAGTCGATAACAATCATATGGTTTCCTCGTCAAAAGCCAAGAAGGTTATTTTAAATCCACAAAAGCAATTCTGTATTGGTCAACGGTGTTTTGCGTAGTGATGAAAAGTCGGAAACACAGATGCGGATTTGTAGTGTGAGGCTTGCTCCACAAAGGCAGCGGGGAATGAGTTGGGGCAAGCCCCAACCTATGGCTGCGACATATCATTGACTAATACACAATTCCCTCAAATTATACTCGATTTCTGCTCCCCCCGTTGTTGGATAAGGGCGGTATAAATCTGGTTCATTTTTACCTCCGTAGTTATTGTTGGTCAGAACGTTTGCTGATTTTGTTCTTAATCTCTGTCAAGGTCTCACTGATTCTGAAGAGACCCTTAGCGAACTCCTATGAAAGTCGCACGAAGTATAGAGTGAGTAGCAGGTGCGCCCATGCGTATCAAGATGCGATGTCGGCTAGATTCCGACTCGGTGAACTTACCGCCGCATACCTAACTCTAACTGCGCTGCTGGAAACGGCAGGGTTAGAAGCAAGAGGAAAGGGCAAATGACTCAAAGGGAATGTAGACCCTTCAGGCTGTCATGTCAGGTAAGAGCAATATGACGAAAGCGAAAGTTGAACTGATAGTTGAAGCCTCGTAAACTCTGAACAGGTTAATCTACAAGTGGAAGACTTTAGAGACCTTCCAATAATCAGCCTGTAGCTAATAAAGCGTGAGCCAAGATACTCTATTCTGCTATTAGAGTATTGAAGGGCAATATATTTATTCTTTATATTGTCTTGTAAGTCGGAAGGCTTCGGGGTAAAGTCAGCGTCTAAGTTGCTCATGAAACGCACCTTGAGAGAGTGTGGGAGTCCCTAAACCGTCTGAAATGAGAGGTTTTCAGACGGCAAGGGAGAGGAGACTGTATAAGGTCTCAAATAGAGGGTGCATATCCTTCTTTTAATCTGGCAGACCAAATAACCCCATTATTCAACTTGCCACAAGAAAGGAGGTGCAAATTCCATCTCACCGAAAGGAGGAAGTGCCATGCAATTTATTTGCATGTTATCGCCCGCAAAGGAGGTGATGCTATGCAAACCTTCATAAGAGACGGTTGTTCTCTGATAGTACCTTACGAATACTATCAGGAATATCTTGCCTATATCTGCTTTAAGCGTGCTATGGGTAGAAAGTACGATACTTTCGCTGAATACCTCGCCAAAAGGCAGAAAGGTGAGATAAGATAGCCTTCTATTCGATGCCATTTTACACTTGGCTCTATTTGGAAGTCAAGTGTAAAATGACATAGAGACTCAAGCACAGTCAGGTTTATCGCTACGAAATCAATGCAGAACCCGATTTAGGGATACTGGCGAAAATCGTGCGTAAGCATGTCGTCCAGCCCCCAATGTTCGGACAGCAGAGATAGTAACAGCGGTTGCAAGTGAAGAAGGCAGAAACATAGTAAGTTGGGGTGGTCATTGGTAAGGCAACCTAAACCACAACCACCAGACCGACCTACTGCTTGCTGATAGTTACTCATCTTCCTCAAGAGCGTGAACACGCCCAACGAGGTCATGAATAACTACAGCAAGACAATGTAGAGCGTAATTCTGCGTATGGGGTGTAGGTCAGTCAATTCCAGTAACCTATTAACCTCATCTATAGCAGTGAATACGTTTACAGGGGTTGAATCTGCCATTATAATCACCTCCTTTGATAATGTTACGATTGTTTAAGGAGGCGGTTTCAATAATCACTTATAAACTGGAAACCCGTGTGCGGTGAAAGTCGCACGCACGGTTTGGAAGGGGGGAAAGACTTGCGAAAGTCCTACCTATCCTTACAACCACCATATAGATGAGGGGTGTGCATAGTAGTTCATTGGAAAACAGCCGCCATATGAGAGATATTGCGAGCAGGTAACTTCCATATGGCATTGGCAATCATAGCCACTTGCACTGATAACACCCCGATAGCTAAACAACAGCGTACATTGAAAAACCCCTTGACCGGTAACTGCTTCTGTTGAGGAGTGGTGCCTATCACTTTAGCAATCAAGTCAAACAACGGTTCAACCGAACTGCGACGTTTGCTTAAACAGAGACGCTGCTTGGGTTGGTTGATAAATCGATGATACGCCTTGGCAAACCGTCCCTTTGTCCATCTAAGTGCCGGGGTAATCAAAGCGACTTGTGCCTTCGCCCAACGACGGATACGGTCTGCTTGGGTATAGGCATCATCGGCAGTGAGTGTCTGCGGTGAAAGTTGTGTCAGAATCTCAGACGCTTTAGCATCTATCGCCCAACTTTCGGAGACCGACGCACGGTGCACAGTTATCAGTGTTGGGAACGCACCTTGTGTGCAGATAATGTGAAGTCCGTAGCCATAGACCCAGCCATGATAACCACTCTTGCTCCACGTGGCATCGGTGTCGAGGTTGCGTAGATGTTTAGGTACTTTTCCTGCTTTGCGGTCAGTTTGATGCCAGACGGGTCCTCGTGCCTTAAATAAACTTTTGTCGGCTACCAGATGAGCCAAGTTGAATTGTTGGGACAAGTCAGTGGCATACTGACCGATAAACAATACAAATACCTCTATCACTTCATATAATGCCTTATAGCGACGTGCAATCGTGGTTCGATGAGGGGGCTGTTGCCACCCCAGCATTTGTAACACTTCTGGGTGATTGATTAGCCACCGCCATTGCGTTTTGAAGCCATAGATGCCGTGAAACTGCATCAACATGAAGAAAATGATAAACGAGGTGGTTGAATATGTCAATGGTTTTGCGTGTGTGACACCTGGTTTGTCAATACGGTGTTGCATAAACTGCTCAAAGAGTTGCATAATAAGAGTGACATAATCAGCCAACATTGGTCTTTGTACCATATTGGGGCTCCTTTTGCTATGATAACAATAGGAAACCCTTTTGGCTTGATTATGTCAACTATATTTATGCACACCCCTCATATAGATAGTTTATGACGACAAAGCCATAAGTGAAAACACCTAATTTAGGGCGTAAGATCAGCTTCAGCCCCTCCCGACTTTCAAAGAGATCAAATGCCCGCTGCCATTCGGAGATCGGCATTTCGTGAGTGATCAACGTCTTTGTGGAAACCATCCCGTGTTCCATCAGCTTGAGCGCACGTTCCCATGCAGTTCGTTTCTGCGAGATGAAGCCCGTCACCTGAAGTTCCTTGAAGGCAATCCGTTCAAAGTCGATGTTGATCGGATTGCCAAATAAGCCCATCTGCGTGTACTTTCCACGCTTGCGAACAAGTTCAAGCCCAAGCCGAGCCGCCGGCCCTGCCCCTGAGCACTCCAAGACGACATCAGCGCCATAGCCATTGGTATGCGCCTTCATAGCTTCCACTGCATCCTCCTTCTCGACGTCGATTGTCAGAGCTGCGCCAAGTTCCTCCGCACGTTTGAGCCGATTTGCGTCCACGGAGGTTCCACAGACAGCGACAATGCCACCCTCTGCTTTTGCCAGTTGCAAACTGAGCAGACCAATTGTTCCCGGCCCGGTGATCGCGACGAAGTCTCCGGCGGAGATCTTTGTCTGCTCAATAATGCCGTGAACACAGCAGGCAAGCGGCTCAGTGAGTGTTCCCAAAATGAAATCCACGTTCGGTGGGAGCTTGTGCAAACCGTGCTCGGGAGCGGTGCAATATTTCGCAAACGCGCCGTTATGCCAGTAGCCGAGGGCCTACCGCTGATCGCACAGGTTGTTAAATCCCGACCGGCAATAGTCGCACTGTCCACACGTCCAAAAACCGGGTTCGACGGTCACGCGATCTCCGACTTTGACGCTCTTGACTTCAGTGCCGCACTTGGCGATCGTGCCGCTGAATTCGTGACCCATCACGACCAGCGGCCTCATCGGAAGGTTGATGTGGTCATGGTGGATATGCAGGTCGGACCCACAGATGCCTGCGCTATGAACCTCAACAAGCACCTCATTGGCGTTGGGCTTCCGAACCTCGACCTCGCGGAGTTCGGTGAATCCATCTCCATGTTGATATTTTACGACGCCTTTCATAAGAACCTCTTCACTCATGAAATCCAAGCGCAAAAAGGAGAGCAGAACGTAACTCAGCCATTTTTTCTAAGGTATTAACTAATGGTGCTAGGTTCTGTTGACATTTCAAGGGAGCCATATAAGAGTGGCGACAAAGCTGAGAAATCCAAAATAACGGACAGCTAGCTTCTCAAACCGAGAGAAGATACGACGATACCATTTTATCTTGTTGATGAAACATTCAACCCGATGTCTCTCTTTGTATAAGCGTTTGTCATACGTTCTTTGGTCAACACGATGACTTTTGGGCGGTATCACCGCAATTGCTCCATTCGCCTCAATAACCGCGATAAAAGCGTCCGAATCGTACCCCTTGTCTCCAATCACATATTCACTGTTATATCCGATTATCAACCCTTCCGCCTCAGTTATGTCATGTCTCTGACCGGGTGTCAGATGAATTCTTAGGGGATTGCCTAGTCCGTCAACTGTAATGTGATTTTTTGTACTGAAACCGCCCCGAGACCGACCTAATGCTTGGTTTTCAGTGCCACCCTTTTTTTTAAGGCGCCAGCTTTTTAAGGCGCCCGCCGCAGACGGGTGAGCGCGGCAGATGGTACTATCCACAATAAGCGACTCGATATCGGGGTCGGCGGCGAAGTGGGGGTGCATCTGTGTGAAGATACCTTTGTTGCACCATCGAGCAAACCGCTTGTAGCGGGTGTTCCATTTGCCATAGGTGTCTGGTAGAAGTCTCCATTGAGCGCCGCTACGAGTCACCCACAGAACCGCTTCGACGAAGCGGCGTGTAGCAGCTTCGTCGCCAACATAGATGGTGGGACAGCTTAGAAGAAACCGGTATATCTTATTCCATTGTTCATCAGGTAAGGTTATTGGCGTCATTCTTCTATTATGCCACAACCTTATACTCAAATGTCAACAGAACCTAATAGCCAGTTCGCAGACCCGCTGATTGCCCCGGTTATCTAGTTTGACCCGTCGATTGGACTTCAATTGGGTGAGCCAATGCCATCGATAGTTCCGAATCGTCAAAAGATTCTTCAAACTGTTGTACCAACTGTCAAAGACCACACACTCCGGAGAAAAGCCTCTCGCATGAGCATTGGAGATTAGAGCTTGAAAGTGATTATTTTTGGTCAAGCTATCATTGCGTTTATTATAGAGGCGGTAATCGCAGGGAATGTGACTGTCGCCATCAGTCCACATCAGAGTAATGAGGTTAATCCCTGAGACCACTTTTTTGTGTTTGCCTGGCCAATGGCGGGTCACCCGCTCTATTTTTTGTGCATAGGGTTTGTCAAGGGTTGAGTCGTCTATGACCAAAATCCCCCGGTCTTGGGTGACATAAGCCTGTGACTCTTGCCATAATTGTTGTGGATTGGGTGTAAGCCGATAGAGGAATCGATTCAGCGAGTCATGCGCTGCCGGGGTGTTCTGTTGAGGTTGGACTCTGGCAGCCTCGGTACAACTGTAGTATCTGGGAGTCGCAATTAGAAAGTTGATATAGTCATATTCATTGCATTGGGGTCGATTCATAGCCTTTATTATAATCTATTTTCTGTCCAAGTGCGTAACCCCTACTCTAAATCAGAATAATTCATAGATTGGAACTCTTAGCATTGAACCGATTGATTCAGATTGGGGATGTCGATTCTCTCTTTAGTGCATTTGTTCTCCAAATGATTTCCAAGTCCGGTGTGCATTCATAGTCCTTAAATAAACCTGAAATATCATCTGCTTTTCTTTTTTCAGCCAGCCTTTCTCGTATAATTTCGACATTGACCTTATCGAGTTCAATGCCAATCGGTTTCCGCCCCAACTGCTCCGCAACGACCAATGTTGTCCCCGAACCTGCAAATGGATCCAACACGACATCGCCGGGCTTTGTCGAAGAAAGGATTATCCGAAGAAGCAGTTGAATCGGTGCCTGCTGCTTATGCAAGCGATTTCCCTCCACATCCCGCAAGGCTTCATCTCCAGCAAAATAGCCCGATGTCAACTCACGAATATCGTCCCACACGTCGGTGAGATATATCCCATTTTCCCGTTCATATTTGTAGCCCGCAGGGAGCGGCGGATTGATTCGTAAGCGGTGAAAGACCCGTGGACGTTTCCTCTTCGTTGCAAACACAATGATCTGATAGTGTTTACCAAAACGCTTCATTCCGGGGACAGCAGACGTTTTCTTTTTCCAAATAATCAGGTTTTGAAATGTCCACCCAGATTCACGCAGACACCGCAGCACAGACTCAGTTTTCTTTTCGCGTTGCATAAAATAGATGAAGCGGTCCGGTGATAAACCTTTGTGCACACCTCACCCATCCACTTCCAATACTGTGCTTCAGGCAAGTTATCATCCCATTCGTTATAACCCTTGTCTTGATTGAAGGGCGGATCAAGAAAGGTAAGATCAACATGCCCAAAAGCGGTGTTCTGTTGGTCTAACAGCGAGGCACAATCTCCATGTAGCACAGTTGCTTTCATGTTATACTCTGTTATGCGAAAAATTCATCATTGATCATAATCTGAAATTCATTGGTTTCGGCTTCCCGCCTTAGATTTGCAAGACGATTTTGTTGTGAACGGCTAAGCGAATTAAGTCTGAAACCCTCACCTGTCGTCAACTTCAAAACTGGCACAGAGGTGTAACTTCTCTCTCTGACTCTCAGATGCTCCAAGTTCGTAAATAGTATCATCTTCACCAAACCATCTTTAATGTCACCAAGGGAGGGCAGCTCATCTTTGTTCGTATGCTTTGCTTCAATGAGATGGATTTTGTCCTCATGGATTTCAACCTCACCAATTTCGCCGATACCTTCGACTTACGTTATGTTCCAGTGCAAAGCATCGGATTGATAAGACATCAACCGATCAATTTCGCTCATGATGTGCTCTGAATTAAACTTTTGTCCCGTGATTTTATGCGTGTATCTTGTGTTTTTTGAAGCATCAACATAGTAACTAATTATCACGTAAACGCCCAACAAACTCATCAAAGAGATAGTATCCCATTGGAGAAAGTCTCGATCGCCCTGTTTACCTCCATCCTTCAAAATTGGGATTATCGTCGCTTTCTTACCAGAAAAACTCAGCGTATCATAGACCCTTGAATACGGGTAAGACCGTGTCCTTTTTGGCGAAACCCAGCAGCTTAAAGCAATCTGCTTGGTTGGATCAATCTGTAGAATAAAAGTGGCCTTTTCCGAAAGGACTGTGTCAAAATCTCTATAGCTGAAAGATTTAAGTTTGCTGCATAGCAGAGGGGTATATTTTACTCCAGTAATCCCAGCGAAAATATCCATCAGGTTCTCGTTACACCTCTAACAAGGTTAAAACAACTGCCCCTGATCAACAATTGGACGAAGTTGGTCAACCGCATAATCTATATATTTTTGCTGCGTTTCAATTCCGATATGCGTTCTGCCTAGTTTTTCTGCAGCACAATTTGTTTGCCCACTGCCGGCAAAAATGTCAATCACCGAATCCCCTTTATAAGAGTAAAACTGGATGACCCGTTCCGCGAGTTCCAACGGGAATGGGCACGGATGCAGATTTTCTTGTGGGGCTAATGGACGGATTTTCCAGACGTTTTTACTTTTCTCGCCTTGATAGTCTTTCAGGTCGATTGTGTTATCTTTTTTCTCTTCGTCACTTCTATTCCAATAAATGTTGCTCTGATTTTTCTTATCAGCAGGTTTTTGGAAGACAAAAATATATTCGGCAACCAAACTAGGGTAGTAATATCCGGGATAGGGATGCTGCAACAAAACCCCTGACCGCCTATCCCTCGCAACCGGCTTTTCCCAGATAATATCCTTCTTGAACTGCCACCCAGTTTCTTCAAGCCAACTGACAAAATGAAACGAGAGTGCGGTACGCGCGCCGTTCCATAAGACCGGGGCGATATTTACCACATTGTGTCCCCCCGGCTGAGTGATTCTCAGCAACGCCTTGAACCGATCTACCAGAAAAAGCCGATATTCCTCGTAGGATATATCTTCTCGCTCCCATCGCGCTTTGGTGCCGTGCAGTTTTTCAATGTGCTCCTCGTAATTGATTGCGTTCAGGTAGGGAGGCGAGGTGAACCCAAGCATAAAATGGTTGTCGGGAAAATCCTCCATGACTGAGAGACAATCCCCTTTGATAATCCGCCCATTGCCAATTTTGATTTCTTGAAAGTTTTTCATACTTGTCATTGACTCACTCAAGTTCGGGCCCATCGTTAGAAAAACCGAGTTTTTGCCCGTTCTTTTCATAGGTCGAACTTGGGTTAACTCAGATTGGAGCTGTCGATTCACCGTGTAACGGTTGTGATGCAAAATCGCGTATTCACAGATAAACGCTCGTTTTTGTATATGTTCTGTACCACTGCGAATCTGGTTAGAATAGCGTTTATTGTTTGGAGGCTATATCGTCTTTTGGTAAATCTCTGGGCTTCCTATTTATTCTCGGGTATATGCTGTCAAAACCCGCAAACGGTTCGGCTAATCTCCTATTTATTAGGTCTATGTACTCCGGGTTAATCTCTATTCCAATGCAATCTCTATTTAACTGCTGCGCGACTCTTGGTGTTGTTCCACTACCTGCGAATGGGTCGAGGATTTTGTCGCCTACGTTTGAAGCGGCGCGAATCATTCTTTCAACTAGGGCTTCCGGTTTCTGTGTTGGGTGATTCTCTCGCTCGGGATTAGAGTAGTGGACGTGTGAAAAATTCCAGACATCTCCGGGGTTTGCGCCAGCCATGTTATTCCTCGCTCTGTAGTATTTCTGAGGGACGCGAATATCATCTAAATTGAATGTAAATTCCTGACTCTTGTTGAACATCAGAATGTCGTCATGGCGTGGAGAGAAGCCTAATTTTTCCCCCATTCCCTGTGTATAGTGCCATACAATCCAACTATTAAAGAACATCTCAAGCTCGCGGTGTAGTATATCGTACAAATACGATATGAACCGCACTCCCATAAAAACATAGATTGTTCCTGTCGATTTCAATATCCTGTGCGTTTCCGTGAGCCATAACCGAGAAAATTCCAAATATTCGCTGAACCCTTTCAAATCGTGATTATTCCCATAATCCTTTCCAAGATTATAAGGTGGGTCAGCAATGACTAAGTCAATGGAGTTGGGGCGTAAATCCATCAAGATTTCTAAAGCGTTTCCTTGTATGATTTCGATTTTGTTCATGGCTTGTTCTAAGCGGTGGTGGCTTACGGTGGGCTGCTAGACGAGACAATACTGGTGGTTGACAAAGGAAATAATCCTGTCCTCTGGAATTTCTCTAACTATTGAAATCATTTGGGCTGTCGTTGGAATCCTTAATCCACTCATACTTTTGGCTAATTCTAACCATTGACCAAACCCTTTTTTTGAAGCAATAAATTTTCTGTCAAGCATTTGACAGAACTCCCACGTTGTGCGAACGGCTCTAGTAACGTAATGTATATCTCGAATCTGAAGCTGTCCTGTGCCTAATGCAGGGTTATAATTTATATCAGAATCTGATATAAATTTCAAATCATAGGCGTTTTGGTCAACTACCTCCATTATACCATTCATCATTTCGGTGTTTTCATCCCTGGTTGAATAGACTTTATGTTTCAGAGATAAGATAACGAAAATGTAATCGGGGTCTTCAACGTAAGCTGTCCTTATTCTTCCAAAAGTGGTTATATTTGGAGATTTCCCACTGTTTTTTATATCCTCTGCTGTTGCCTTAACATCAATTTCCGCTGTTATGCCATATTCATCCTTGCTTATGCGTTTGAACTGTAAGGTAATATCAGCCCTGTGTAGTCGTGTACCTGCTTCGAGGTGAATAAATTGATACTTGTTGTTTCTGTCCTCTAATATTTCTTGAAAAATCTCTTGTGCCCACGCCTCGATAAATGGTCCAGCAATCTTGTTAATGTTTTCCATTGGCAATCCAAGTTTGAGGTTGGTGTTTATTATTATGTTGTTCCTGTCGCTATTGATGGCATCTTGGATTATTCCTTCTACGGAATTAACGACAAAATCTGAGTTTTCTTGATAGTCTGGCGACTCAACGGGAATTTTGAACTCTAAATCAGAATAATTCATAGATTGGAACTCTTAGCATTGAACCGATTGATTCAGATTGGAGATGTCGATTCTCTCTTTAGTGCATTTGTTCCCCAAATGGCTTCCAAGTCCGGTGTGTCAACCATTCCGATACCGTGCATCATCATCAAAATCGTGTCAAATGGGCCTCCACTAAATTCAAAAATGTTGGCACACTGGACTCGATTAACACCTCGTTTGTGCATAATTTCAACAGCTTGACCGCAAATGTTGATGGCAAAAACCGACAGATCGCGCTCCTGAAGGACTAAGCTATGACAGCCGGTCCCGGCACCGACATCCAAAACATCACCTCGGCAGCGAGCTATAGCGACGTGCTCTATGAGAGAGAAATCTTTAGAATCTCGAAAGAAGGTGCTGATTGGGAGCTCGGTTGTCAACCCATCATCCGTGTGAATGACAACTTTCGCAGAGATATCTCCATTGAAAAAGTCAAAGAGAGCTTGTCCGTAAAGATCTATGGATTTGAGATTCATGTGTCACCAATGAAGAATTATAACGCAACTCTGAAGCAGATGCCGTTCAGTTCAAAATAACCCACCCGAAACAACACCAGAACAGATTCACTTCACCCAATCAATTGCTGATACAGGTTCGCCATCTCAATCGCAGCGACAGCCGCCTCTGCTCCCTTGTTGCCCGCCTTCGTTCCGGCGCGTTCGATTGCTTGCTCAATGGTATCGGTGGTGATGACGCCGTAAATCACGGGAAGCCCAGTGTTAAAGGAGACTTGCGCGATGCCTTTCGCGCTTTCGCCGGCGACGTAATCGAAATGCGGTGTCGCACCACGAATCACTGCCCCAATGCAGATGAGCGCATCGTATCGCCCGCTTTCGGCGAGGCGTTTTGCCGTAGTGGGAATCTCAAATGAACCGGGCGTCCAGAAGATGTCTACATCGTCGAGGTTCACGCCGTGTTGCTTGAGTGCGCCAAGTGCACCATCTAACAATTTGGTGGTAATAAAGCTGTTAAATCGACTGACCACTATTCCGATTTTCAGTCCCGTGCCGATTAGATCGCCTTCATAGATGTTTGGCATCATTGATTAGCGCATTCATCACAGTGTTGCGCTGACTCCTCCTTCTCATCGTCGATTATGTGTAATAGTAAATGCCCGAGCTTTGTTCGTTTCGTTTCCAGGTAGCGACGGTTGAATTCGTGCGGGAGGGTTTGCAGCGGAATCCGCTCGACAATCGCAAGGTTATGTCCCTCCAAACCGCTGACCTTTCGAGGGTTATTTGTCAAAAGACGCATCTTCTGCACACCGAGATCGGCCAAAATTTGGGCCCCAACGCCGTAATCTCGCAAATCGGGGGGAAAGCCAAGTTGCTCATTCGCTTCGACGGTATCGAGTCCCTCGCTATCCTGCAACTTGTAGGCGCGAATCTTGTTTCCAAGCCCCATGCCACGCCCCTCCTGGCGCATGTATACCAGTACGCCTCGTCCCCCTTTTTGGATTAATTCCATTGCTGTCTCTAACTGTTCGCCACAGTCGCAACGAAGCGATCCGAACACATCTCCAGTGAAGCACTGTGAGTGCATGCGTACCAACACAGGTTCACCGTCTGAAACATTGCCCTTGACAAGCGCGATATGGGTCTTTTGATCATCAGCACTCTCGTAAGCATGGAGCTTGAAATATCCGTGCTTGGTTTGGAGGTCTGCTTCCGTAACCCGCTTGATGAGCGTTTCCGTTTGTCGCCGATACGCGATGAGATCCGCAATGGTGATGAACTTTAGCCCGTGTTTTTGAGAAAACTTGAAGAGTTGAGGCAGTCGCGCCATCGTTCCATCTTCATTCAAAATCTCGCAGAGGACGCCCGCCGGATAGAGCCCTGCGAGCTGTGCGAGATCAACTGTTGCCTCAGTATGCCCGGCCCGTCTCAGTACACCGCCAGCCATCGCGCGTAACGGGAAAATGTGTCCCGGACGTACGAAGTCCTCCCCTCTTGTCTGCGGATGGACAAATTTCTGGATCGTATGCGCACGTTCATACGCGGAGATGCCGGTGGTCACATCTTTGGCATCAATTGTGACGGTAAACGCCGTATGCATCTGGTCCGTGTTTTCCGAAACCATTAGTGGGAGATTCAACTCTGACAAACGCTCCGCGGTTGCAGGGAGACAAATCATGCCACGCCCGTACTTTGCCATAAAATTGATCGCTTCAGGCGTAACTTTTTCAGCCGCCATGGTCAGGTCGCCTTCGTTTTCCCGGTCCGGATCATCAGCGACGATAACCATCTCGCCACTCCGAATCGCTTCAATCACTTCTGGAATTGTATTAAACTTCATGGGCTATGCCTTTTTAAGAATAGGAGTTACGCACCTAACGCAGGTCAAGAACTGCCAAGCCTGCATCTTGTATCAGGATTCAAGAGGCATGATGTCGATTGAGCCAACAGCATAACTCCTAAGGAATTGACAATTATCGATTAAACGTATCCGTGTTCCTTTAAGAATCCTAAATCAATTGATGTGTCTTGGGTGGATTGGTGCATCAACAATCGCTCGATGTAACGCCCCAATAAATCAACTTCAATATTCACGTGAGCGCCAACCTGTTTACGCCCTAGTGTTGTCACCTGTTTGGTGTGGGGGATGAGGGCGACTTCAAATCCCTTGTCCAACAGATTCGCGATGGTCAGACTGACACCGTCAACGCAGATAGACCCCTTATATGCTACATACCGCATCACCTCTGCAGAGATGGAAACCCGCATCAAAGATGAGGTTCCTTCGTCCTGCCAACCGCTAATGATCCCGACTTCGTCAACGTGCCCCAAAACAAGATGCCCGCCCAACCGATCATTCAAGCGCAACGGGCGTTCAAGGTTGACCGCATCGCCCGGCTTGAGAGAGCCTAGCGTTGTGCGACGTAATGTTTCAGCCGAAACATCCAGTGTGAAACGACCTTGAGTTGCACGGGTTATTGTTAAACAGACGCCATCCACCGCGATGCTATCCCCGACCTTGCTATCTGATAACACCTGCGAGGCACCGATGGCAAGCTCTCCTGTTTGAGCGCCATGTTGAATTTGTTTAACGATACCGAGTTCTTCAACAATTCCTGTGAACATAATTGCGTAAAACGTAAAGCGCCAAGGCTTTAGAGACCATCTCAAAAAGCCTTGGTAGCGACAGAGCCATTTGAATAGATCCGTTGGCAAGTATGAGTCGATTGGCGTGTTCAATATGCATCACAAAGTCGTTATTCTGCACCTTTATTGAGGTCATTCGGAGCAACAGCTAGAGCATTCACAAATCATTTACCTGCACATCGTCTGGCATCAACAAGCAAGTTTGGTGTTTGTTTCTCCAAAAGCTTCGTTTCGTGCTTCACGTACCCTTCAATCAGAAAATCGCCGTTGATTTGGGTCATTTTTACGTCGCGAAGTTCAAATGCTTTAGACAAACACTCAATTCCCTCGCCATCAATTGGCCCCGGCGCATTTTTGCCGCCAATCAGCTTTGGTGCAATGAAGAACATGATTTTATCAACAATACCGGCTTTTAAGGCAGAGGCGTTGATTTCACCGCCGCCTTCGATGAGCACGTTCGTGATTTCCTTTCTCCCAAGCTCACGCATCAACGCCCCTAAACAAACCCGCCCATCTTCTTCTTCGATGACCATGACCTCAGCGCCAACGGCTTTCAGGCTCTCGATATTCTTCGGTGGCGCATTTTCTGTGACCGCCATCAGTGTACCTGCATCGTTGTCTGGATTAAAGATCTTTGCTTTCGGTGGTGTGCGCCCTCGTGAATCAACGACAATACGGATGGGGTCTTTGCCGTTCGGATCCGGCAAGCGCGTGGTCAACGACGGGTTATCGCGTAGCACCGTGCCAACGCCGACGAGAATTGCATCGACCTGATCGCGAATCTCATGCCCTTTCAACCTCGACGCCTGCGAAGTGATCCACTGCGATTCTCCCGAAGCTGTGGCGATTTTTCCGTCAAGACTGATTGCAGATTTGAGGATGACAAACGGATGTTTGGTCATGATATATTTGATGAATACTTCGTTGAGCCGCCGCGCCTCACCCTCACACAGGCCGACTTGAACATGAATCCCCGCTTCTTCGAGTTGACGTATGCCATTCCCGGCGACCCGCGGATCCGCATCCGCCATTGCAACGAAAGCATTCGCTATTCCTGAACGGATGACCGCTTTGGTGCAGGGCGGTGTCCGTCCCCAATGGGGGCACGGTTCAAGTGTGATGTACATTGTCGCGCCGCGTGCGAGAGGCCCCGCCTGATTTAGCGCATGAACCTCCGCGTGGGCGCCCCCAGCCTTTTGGTGATAGCCCTCGCCGACAATCTCACCATCTCGGACGATTGCGGCGCCGACCAAAGGATTCGGGCTAGTGCGTCCACGCGCTCTCGCCGCTAACAGTAAGGCGCGACGCATGAACTTTTGATCTGTCTCTGACCATTGGATGCGCTCGGACAAGCATGACTCCTGAAAATAAAAAAGCCCAAAGATCGGTCTTTGGGCGGAAGAATCCCTTCTGCCTTCTCCCATCCGGACTTTCACCGTCGGCTCTGGAATCACACCAAATCTGTCCCCGATCGCAGATCGGGGGACTCGCGGGCTTTACCGCCGGTAGGGAATTGCACCCGTCCCCGAAGACACGCAAATTCTATGATTTTCCAATGCTATTCACGATTTCTGATAAATCGTGTTACATAATTATATCATAGCCTGTTTGATAAATCAAAAAGAACAACACATGAACTAGAAATTCCCCATGAGACCTGATTTCTACAAGCGATTTCTACACATGAACAAATTGAGAAGTGGTATAATTTTAATAAGGGGCGACCTCAACTTGAAGAAAACTCCTCGTACTTTTCGTTGAAGAAATTCTGAAGTGAAGGATTAAGTGGTACGGTTGTGTCGTGTTATTGAAATACAGATGTCCTGGGAGGTCGCAAGATACTATCCAACAACAAGATCTCGCCACTACGAGTCGATTCGTCCAGAACTGGAAGATCTCCTGCCTCATGCTGATAAGATTCAAGCAACGTCCCATTTTTGGACGGAAAAACGGGGAAATCTCAAGGCTTGTACATAAACCGCTTATGTCAAGAAAGCACTGGACGATGACAGTGATGATGGAGACGAAGCGTGGAAGTTCAATAGGGTAGATTCCGACTCAATCGAACTTGTGTGCCGTAACAATCTCAATGTTTATAGCGGCACGGCGAGGTTATATGGTCGTTTCCATGGCACCTTGAGGCAAGATGGTGTTGATAGTGTCTTGAAAAGCGCCATCAAGCATGGCTCGTATTCGCAAGAATCGCTCTATTTCTCTACCGAAGCAATGCCATCAGTTCGGGAACTCGCCCAAAAGGTCGGCGACTCGCAAGGGCAGAAAATCCACCTTTATCCCCAATCAATGCGTTGGCGTTGGCTAGATCTTGCACTTGCTGAATATCGCAGATAACGAAATTACGCATCACGTTTTACGTTTACGGGGGATTGAAGAAGAATGCAACCGTTTGCGGAGATCGGCACGCACGAGGAACTAATGGCCAGATGAATATAAAGATTCTATTATCCGCAACAGTTTGAGGTGTTGATTGTTGACCACGGTTTTAAGATTCTCAATCGCTGGGGAGGGTATGCCGGTGAACCATACGGACAGGGATCCGAGCTTGTAATTGAGTTTGGCCACAGCAACTGATATTATGGTGGAGGATGCGATGACATTTGAAGAGAAAGAAATCGAAACACTCGCTGAGAATGGAAAAACAAAAGCAGAGAAAACGGTCACGCCAATTCAGGTGACGCACCCTGAACACGTCCATCCGAAGGACATTTGGTTGTTTCGAGAACCGCCATGGGCGCTGCGGATGACGATCGAAGGCGACCGTTCGTACCTCAAGATCCGGATCGTTTGTGCCGCGCCCTTATCCCAACCGTCGCGGTATATCTGCTTCCTCGACGAAAAGAATGAGATCATCTGCACGGTTGAGGATCCGCGCGTCTTGGACACCGAGTCTCAGCGCATCGTCAAGGAGGAACTCAATCAACGGTACATGACCGCCATCATCGAGCAGGTATACTCGCTTCGGAACGAGTTTGGTGTATCTTATTGGGATGTGCAGACCAATCGGGGAGGCCGAGAGTTTGTGGTGCGGAACGTCTCCGAGAATGCGCAGTGGATTTCAGAACGTCGCCTGCTGTTGGTTGATGTGGACGGTAACCGCTTCGAGATCCCTGACCTGGACGCCCTCGATAAAAAGAGCCTTGGGTTAATCGAAATGGTGCTCTGAAAGTCTGCGCAGTGTCTGTGGTGGAGTCACCGGTTTATGACATCGGCAGACTCGTTTCGGAACAGAAATTCCTATGGTAGGGTAAAGCAAAAAGAAATTGACCAGATCAGCATTCCATTTTTCCTTGCCTTTTCCCCTAAATACGCGGTATAGTTTTTTAGTTCTTACTCAGTTTTTCCATTCTGAGCGAAGCGAAACATCCCTGGACTCTTGTGCTAGAGAGATTTTTCACCTCATTCGAGATGAAATAACGTGAGACTTTAAGCAATTATCGTCACGTTCTTAAAGGAGGAAATCGCGATGCAAAAACCCGATTTTGCCCGAACCGATTTCAGTCAGTTTGTAGACAAGGATTTGCGAGTCTTGATTGAGAATTTCCTACAGCCGGGACGGAGTTATGAAGAGATTGCTCAATTGATTCACCGTCTGCCAACGGCGCTCGAATCAATGTTGAATAGCGAATCCGTGTTCAACACAATTCGCGACCAGAATCAATTGATATTAGAAATTTCCCCGTTTCTGTTCTTCAATGTCCTCTTGCGCCGGAGCCTGGTCGATCAGCAAATTTTAGGGGATAAAAAGGTGATTAACTATATCGCTAACCTCCTGAGTATTTTCGTCAGGACAGATCGATTGCATCGGATTCGTCGGCACAATGAACAAACCTATCCGTATTTGACCGATATGATTCAAGAAGCGGTAAACGCAGACGCCCGTCGGCAGTTTTTAATCTACTCCCATATCGGTAACTACTCGCTTTATATCACAGGATTCTTTCCGCAATGGGTTGAATATCGTCGCCGCTATAAGAACCGTCCTGCGAGTACGCAATTTTATATTGATTTTAGGCGTGAATACTACGAGCGCGCTTCGGCGCATGCGATGGCACGGGAATTTGAACTGGATGAAGTCTTTTTCCGTCTGTCGATTATGTTTGAAGTCTATAAAGGAGCACTCAATCATCTTGCCAAACAGTATCTGGTTCTTTCATGAGCGCATGAATTTCGAGACTAAGAAATTGGACATCGGTAAGATAGAAGGAAAGGACAAGAAGAAAGGAAGGGTGGAAAGAGAGCGATTGCACGTTCTACGTTTTATGCATCACATTTTAGGTGTCACGCTTGTCATCTTATTATCGTTTACGAGCCTGCCAGGTGTGGTCTGATCGTTTGGGGAGAATCCAAACCTCCACCGTTTTCATTTGTCGTCATTGGAGATACCCGATCCGGAGCCCGTAATAAGTTGTCACCGGCACACGTAGGCAGTGACGCACTAGAAAACTTAGTCTACTGCTGCCCAAAGTGCAATGAGTACAAAGGAAGTTATTGGTATGAAATTCATCCACCATACATCTGATTGCTGTATCTGAAACAAGATGACTTGACCGTGCATATTCGTGAAAACATGGATGGTAAAGTTGTCGGCTTAACGAAGGAAGCTGTATTTTTTATTCAACGCTTGCACCTGAATCGTCCATCACTTTGCGCATATTGACTGAAGCGGTGTACTGAATAATTACTCAAAGGTGAACTTCGCGCTGCTCAGGAACGAGAACAGGTCCTGCTCCAGCGAATTAAGGAGCTGGATGCTGCCTTGCAAGACGGCACCACGCAAATTCAGGCAGAAACGAATTAAGAACCTCCTTTTGTTTTTACAGCCCCCATGTCAAATCGAAAGATCTACGCCCAACCCACTGCACTTTCAATCCTCGCCGAAGAGACGCCACCCATCCATCTGCAAACCGATCAGACCGCACAAATTGCCCTGCCGACTTCGCCGTCAAGACGGGGCGCCGCTTTTGAATTCCTGATCTTGAGCTATTACAATTCGGTCAGTGAGCTAGTGGTCGAAGAGTGGTCAAGCTGTTTATACGGGCAGTCCGGCCAGCTCTATCAATGCGACGGCATCTTGTCCGATGGTCCGCGACGTTATCTGCTGGAGGTGAAGTTTTTTGAAAAACGTTCTGCTTCCGTCCGAGACATAGCAGTTCAAAGGCGTGAACAAGCAGCAAAAGATCTGGATTGTCACGGCATCGTCTGTGTTTCGCTCAACGGTTTTGATGACAGCGTGCGCGAATGGTGCCAACAGGCGGATTCGCTCGAAATTCTGCTCGTGGATTGGAAAAACCTCCGCTCACACGTTCTGTCGCGTCTTTCGGGGTTGGCGTCTGTGCTGCTCGATCCATTCGAGTTGCAGAGCGATCTCATCACCAGCGTAACCGGAAGCCAACTGCGACTACAGCCACCACAATCCGGCGTACCACTCGCGGATTTCCCGGAGCTCATCGCTTTCCCGGACACGCTCGAAAAATGGATCCGTCGCTTGCCCAAGCTGGTGATTTCGCAACATCAATTGAGCTCAGGACAATTCGTCTACACTGAATCGGACGGCGCGGTGACGTTGATCGTCAATCGGAAGTCAGAGCTCAGCCTGTGGGAAGTGTGGCAGTTGGAAGATACGCTTTTCGGATATGCTGCGCGAATCTACAATGCGCTAAAAATCACGGCGCAAGCGGGCGGGAAATGTGCGCATGAGCCCCGGAGTGTTATTCAGAAGTGGTTGCGGCGAAGAAGGTGGAAAACCGGGGATACGGGCATTCGCAAGGCGCTCGATGACCTCATCATTCTTGGGTTCGTGTCGAAATGACCCGTTGGCAGGCGCATTCACTACTCCCTGACGTCAATGGGGACAGCTTACGTCTCGGCGAAAGATCAGGCAGAGACTATCTTTCGCGATCGGTTGTATCAATGGCTTCCGTATCGAACCCTGTGCGAAGCAATCGAGGAGGGCAAGATTGAACCGAAGCGCGAATCCGTCATCCGGTACTTCAAGGAACAGTACCGTCCGTATGAACCCTATGCACGCTGCCTCTTCAACGACAATTCGACGGATGGGTTGCTTTCGCTGTATCGGACGTTTGAAACGTGAAACTGAAACGTGATGCGTAATGCGTAATGCGTAAAACGTGAAAGGTTTGATTCGTCAATCTAAAACATGGATTTTTATACTGTCCACCGCCAGAAACTGCGCTTTTCGGTCGTCTAATAGAGGCTTTGCGAAGAATCTTAGCGTCAGAGATCTTTCATTTTGTTCAGGATGACAGATGCCCCCAAAAGCGCAATTTGACGCGGTGTTGAGTATAGGATTTACGGATTCGCTTTGTCTTTAATCCGTGTAATCCTCTCAATCCGTGCTCTAGGGCAAGTTTTGTGCAACGTAGCGGGAAATCGTTACAAAAGGCCGGAAATTGAACTTTACCGGCGGCAAATCGCTCCCGGTTCTGGGATCGGTAGTCGTCAATATGCGTGCTGGAATCGTGGCCGAAGTGGGGGAATCGTCGGTCCGGCTCGGTGAAACGGGGGTATCTAGGAAAAATCGGGCGTCGCCAGGGTGGAACTGCGCGCCGATTCCGCTGATTCTGTCTCAGAAAAAGTTCACGATTTCAACTTTGGAAACGAATCCACTGTTGGTTGCACATAATTTACGCGAGTCCATTCGTAGATTCGCAAATCCCTGTATTCCTTATGCCGAGAAAATTTCTCACCGATTGGAAACGCTTATGGCGTGAACCTTCCGTTCTGATGCTCGTCATTCTCATCGGTGGGCTGCTAATTCTGTTTGTGGTGTTTCCGTTGTTTCAGGTGTTCAAAACCTGTTTCATCACGCACGATGGGGACGATTCGACACTCGCTTTGAAGTATGTCTGGGAACTCTTCGCTAAATCTTACAATCTGCAGCCACTTTACAACAGCATCGTTTTGGGCATCTGCGTCTCGCCGCTCGGCACAACCATCGGATTTGCCTTTGCCTACGCCGTCACGAAGACAGATATGCGGCTCAAAGGATTCCTCCAAGCCAGCGCGCTCTTGCCAATTATTTCCCCACCCTTCGTTATTGCTCTCTCTGCGATTCTCCCGTTCGGTCGAAATGGACTCATTACCCGTAAACTCATCCTCGAAGGACTTGGCGTCGATCTTTACGCCGCAGGCTTCGACATTTATGGACTGACCGGGTTAGTCATCGTCGAGACGCTCGCGTACTTCCCCACTGCCTATCTGGTATTGGTTGGCGTATTATCGTCCATCGAACCGGCGTTGGAGGAAGCCGCGTTAAATCTCGGCGCATCTCGGTGGAAAGTGTTTCGCAGTGTGACCGTCCCGCTTGCGCTGCCGGGGATCGCTAGTGCGATGCTGTTGCTGTTCATAGAGTCGATGGCAGACTTCGGCAACCCGCTCATTTTAGCGGGGCGATTCAACATCCTTTCTGTGCAAGCATATCTCCAAATCACCGGCAACGACAACCTCTCCGGCGGGGCAGCTTTGGCGATGGCGCTGCTGATTCCTTCGCTCATTGTCTATTTCTTTCAGCATTATTTCTTGCGTCAAAAGGCGTTTACCACGTTAACAGGAAAGGCGTCTGGCGCGGGGCTCAAAACGGTTGATAAGCGAATGAAGTATCCCCTGGTGGCTATGTGTTGGGGAACGGGCGGATTTGTCTTTCTTTTCTACGGATTGGTGCTGGTAGGTTCATTCACGAAGTTGTGGGGCGTAGATTATTCGTTGACGCTGGGCAACTATGTGGAAGCCTTCCGACTGGGGATGGATTACATTCTGGACTCGCTGCTGCTTGCAGCGACTGCCACACCGCTTACCGGTCTGCTGGGGATGGTCATCGCATTTCTGGTTAAACGAAAGCAGTTCATCGGTCGGAGCCTGATTGATGTGACATCCATGTTGAGCTTCGCGATGCCGGGGACCGTAGTGGGCATTGGCTACATCCTCGCTTTCAACCAGAAACCGCTCATGCTCAGGGGGACTGCGGCTATCATCGTGCTGCTGTTCATCTTTCGTAATATGCCTGTTGGAATTCGTGCTGCCGCTGCCGCGCTTGATCAGATTGATCTGTCGCTGGAGGAAGCTTCAACCAATTTGGGCGCAGGGAGTATGACTACATTTCGTCGCGTGCTGCTGCCATTGCTTGCACCGGCGTTTTTCGCTAGCCTTGCCTACAGCTTTGTCCGGTGCATGACCGCCATCAGTGCAGTGATCTTTGTCGTTTCCGGGCGGTGGAATCTAATCACGGTGGCAATTCTGGGATTCGTGGAAAACAGCGATTTCTCACAAGCGGCTGCGCTTTCGATTATCCTCATCGGGTTTGTGATGACCGCTTTGGGACTGATTCAGCTTGCGTTGACGTCGGTTTTCAAGCGGGGTATCACGGAATTTTTGGAATAAAGGTTTCGCAGGCGATTTAGCCCCGATAATTCCCTTGACATCTGTCCTGAGTCGAGTAAAATATCAACCGCTAAATCGAATAACCAATCATTCCAGAAGGAATATAACTCATTATGGCAACATCACAATTGGCAGCCCAACTGTATACGGTACGCGATTTCACCAAAACCCTAGCTGGCATCGCCGAGACAATGAAGAAGGTCAAGCAAATCGGCTATGACGCCGTGCAGTGTTCCGCCCTTGGCGTTATCGATGCTCACGAGTTGAAAAAGATCATTGACGGCGAGGGCTTAACCATCTGCGCTACGCATACGGACTATGAACGGATGCGTGATGAACCCCAGGCGGTCATCGATGAGCACAACCTCTGGGGCTGTAAACACGCAGCAATTGGCAGTTTACCGCAAGAATATCGCAACGCGGAGGACTTCGTCAGATTTGCAAAAGAAGCTTCTGAAGTCGCTAAAAGACTTGCGGAGGGTGGACTGATCTTTTCCTATCACAATCACAGCTTTGAGTTGGAGAGGTTCAACGGGCGCACAGGGTTGGAGATTTTGTACGAGGAGAGCGATCCAAGATACTTCAATAGCGAGATTGATACATACTGGATCCAACACGGCGGCGGTGATCCGGCGGCATGGATACGCAGGCTAAAGGGGCGCGCCCACATCGTTCACCTGAAAGACATGGTGATGCAAGGCCGCACGCAGTTGTTTGCTGAGATCGGAGAGGGAAATCTGAATTGGCCCACGATCTTTGATGCGTGTAAAGAAGTCGGTGTGGAGTGGTACATCATTGAGCAGGATACCTGTCAACGCGATCCATTCGAGAGCTTGGGGATGAGTCTGAGGAATCTCAAGGCAATGGGGATTCAATAGAGAAGGGCACGATTCCTTTCTCCACAATCTGGAAATCTGGCGAATAAAAAAATTGCCTCTTGACAGGCTAGCTGCCAATTCTTGTGGCGTATAAACGAGAATATCCAGCGAAAAATGACGTGGAAAGAGCAGGCGTTGCACCAGTATCCGGCGATCACGAGGTGAAGCAGACGTTTCTTTCACGATGAACAGATCAATATCACTATCTGAATCTGGCGTCGGCTGTCCCCACGCGTGCGAACCGAAAAGGATGATCCGCTTGGGTTGGTATTCTTGGGCAGTCCGTTGAGCGATGCTTTGAATGAGTGATTTTTCGGTTGAATTTATTTCTTATCTTGACTCGCTTTCTAGCATAGTCATGGGGATTAGTCTGAAGAACCTCAAGGCGATGGGGGTTCAATAGAAAAGATGTGCTTTATTTGGCGTGCAAGGCTTGTTTCTGTTGGGCGATGGCCTAAAAATCCTTTCAAACGAGAAACTGCCTAACCTACTTCACGATCTGCACAGCCTTGATCCGGCGATACAGAATCCAAAGACACACGCCAACCATCCCGGTGAGCGTCAACAGCGACCAGAGCCAGTGTAAGGCGTATCCAGGCGGTAAACCGAATAGCTTGGATCCGAGAATATCGTAGTTTGCCCAGATGGAGATCATCGCCAGCTTACTGCTATCGGTAATCTCCCGAATAATCTCGTAAATCAATGGCGTTCCAAGAAAGATTGCGGCAAAACCGATGGCGGCATAGCGGGCGTTCGATGTCAGCGACGACACCGCGACAATGAGAAAGCTTGAGGGAATAATGATGACCAGTGAATAAAGGACAATTGATCCAATCAGCCAGTAGTTTTCTCGGATAAATGTGAAATCATTAACAAGCAAAAGGTGTTCAATAAACAGCAGGAGACCTGGTATTAAAGTGATTGACGAGAGCAAGATGAACATCACCGCTAGTTTGCCGATAAGATAATCTCTCCACGAGATTGGTTTGGAAAGGTAGATTTGCAGGGCGTTATGCTTGAGGTCGTTGGCGATTAAGCCCGCGCCACCGAATACCCCAAGTAAACCGATGAATAATCCTGATGGGGTAGGTTGGCGCAGTAAGAATTGATAAAAAAATTCAGCATCGATCTGGATGGGAATGGGAAATCGCATTTCGGTGAGGCGATTCACTCCATAGATAAACACTCCGTGCACGAGAATATAGATTGCCGGCGGAATGGCGACGATGAAGCGTACCCATTTGCGCTGCGCCAGGCATTTCAACTCCGCTTTGGTGATAATCCACCAACGCATAGAAGTACACGGCTTTAGTTGTCCATCCCAGTGATGGTAGCTCAAGTCGTGGATTGGCATAGGTTGAGTCCTTTCTTAATCAAACACTGTATGTTTGGCCTGATGTATTGCGTATTGTGTGATGCGTAGAACGTAATGCGTAAAATGTGAAATCCCTAACTAATTTTGAAGATTAAAGTTCATATTTTGGAGGGTAGGAGAACGCTGCTCACTTAGCCTCTCCTCCGAACCGTGGCGTACACTTTCACCGAGCCGAGCACGGCTCTCCGAATCTATGTTTGAATGTAGATGTTTTGATAAAAACTGGAAGGATCGTGATTACGGTATCAAAATGAGTTCGTTGGATATTTTGTAGAAGGAGAATTTTGGCTTTGGGCTTTTTGTTCTTTAAATGTGGCAAGATATAGCGGTTAAAATCCTTACGGGAAACCTGCTTGGGAACCTAGTGTTGTATCTCGATTGCTTTTGATCGTCGTGTTCCATATAAAGTGAATGGGTATCCGAAGCGGAAATTTTGGGACATAAATTATCTCCCTTCCTTCCTCTGTTTTACCGCATCTTTATATTTTACTCAATATGACTTCGATGATATTCGCGATGACAGCCATCACACCTCGCGAAATTGTCTATCAAGTCCAAACGGGTTCCACATTGACACATCCAACCGTGTTGTCGCGCAGGATTGCCATAGACTAAGGCATAGGCAGGCACATCCTTCGTCACCACAGATCCGGCGCCGATGAAGGCGTGCTCTCCGATCGTAATGCCGCAGACAATTGTCGCATTGGCGCCGATTGTGGCGCCGCGTTTGACCAGCGTAGGCTCGTACTCATCAATTGCCTTGGGAAAAGCGCTCCTCGGATTGGACACGTTCGTAAACACCATTGAGGGTCCACAAAAGACGTCGTCTTCGATTGTCACCCTTTTATAAACAGAGACATTGTTTTGGATCTTGACGTTGTTTCCGATAATCACCCCACTGTCAATATTCACGTTCTGCCCAAGCACGCAATTCCGTCCAATCTGGCTGTTTTTCATAACATGACAGAAATGCCAGATCTTGGCGCCGTCACCAATCGAAACCGGTTCATCGATATAAGATGATTCATGAACAAAATAGGACTTTTCCATTCAACTTACCTTTCCTACCGACATAGACACTACGATTACGCATCACGCTTGATGTCGACCGGTTCACCGTTCTGGTTGCGAGATTTCTGTGCAGCTTGCAGGACTCGCACAACCCGGAGCCCATCCCTCCCATCGCTTCTGGGTCTCTGATGATTCATAATGCAGTCGAGAAAGTGTTGACATTCTAGCTTTAGAGGCTCCATCATTTTGATGTATGGCACTGTGATATCACCGAATCGCAGGCTGAGGGCTTCGCCATAGGAGGCATAATCGGTGTTGTTGGCAACGCCCTTGTTATAAATTTTGACCATTTCCGTCGTCTCCATATCGTCAAAAACTGCTATTTTGTCACTGCCAACAATTGTCGTTCGACGGAGCTTGTGAGGGTCTAACCAGCTCAATTGGCTATGAGCGATTACCCCACTGGGAAATTGGAGATTGACGAAAACTACGTCGTCGACACTTTCTTGTAAATAGGTGGCGCCGCGAACAGATACGTTCTCGGGTTCGGCATCAAGCAGGTACATCGCTACAGATAAATCGTGAGGGGCGAGACTCCACATCGCGTTTTCATCGCGTCGGATTTTACCTAAGTTGACCCGCTGCGCATACAAATAATAGATCTGCCCGAGTTCACCCGCCTGGATGAGCGTTTTCAATTTTTCAACCGCCGGATGATATTCCATCAGGTGTCCGACCATTAAGATTCGATTCGTCTTTTCAGAAAATCGTCTTTTCAGAAAATTGAACCAATTCGACAGCATGTTGGACATCCAGCGTCAGCGGTTTCTCAATGAAGAGGTGCTTCCCGTGTTGGAGGGCTTTGAGGGCAAAAGCATAGTGAGTTCGCGCCGGCGTTGCGATGACAATCGCGTCAATCTCCGGATCGCTCAGGAGGGCATTGTCAGGAGGGCATTGTAGTTATCGGTGACCCCGAGATATGGATATTGCTGTTTGGCTTTGGCTAAATTGTGAGCCTCTAGGTCGCAGCACACCTTCACACGACAATCGGAGAGTTCATCAAAATTCCGAAGCAAGTTCGGCCCCCAATACCCCACTCCAACCATTCCGAGGGTTATCCTGGATTCTTTCATGTTGTTTCAACCTGCCCGTTGTAAGAAGGACGTCTGACGAGCAATAGGCGTTGGTCGCCTGCGTGAGGCTGGGCTTCGACGGGCAGGCCGACCTCCGATGGGGCATCTTTGAGCATGACTTCGACATCTGGCTTTTAACAGCTCGCAATTAGAACTTGTAATCTAGGCATGGAAGATTCCTGTCATAAATCTTGTGAGGTGTGAGGCGAAAGCGGTTCAAGCACATGTCAACGCAGGGCGTGCAGCGATTAGCAGGGGGTTGAATAACAATAGCATACCTAACATTGCTTGTCAAGGAAGAATTCATGATTTATCGGGACAACTCGCCAGATTCGGAATCGTTTCCAACGCTAACTATCATATGCATGCGAGGAGTTGTGTCAACAAAACAGGAGCATTTTTTCATTTGCCCCCAGTTTTTAATGGGGGCGCATCATGGGCGGTTTTGTCAGCGATAGGTGTGAGAAAGGATTGTCAGATATGGTAAAATACCTCCTTACCCAAAACAGTCATTGTTTGAAGCAAGGAGGTATTATGAAAGGAAAACAGCCCAAAAGCGGGTGAATTCCATTCATTGATTCGGTCTTTCCAATCCATGCAGTGATGCACTGTTGGCTCGCTTTCGTGTTAAGTTGCGTTTGTCGAAATCACAAAAAGCACACCTTGATTTTGACAGATGAAATCGACCTAATTGGCGATTTCAAAGCGATTGTTGCCGCTCTCCTGTTTCGACACCGGGCGATACCTATCTACTGGCACATCTATAGTGACGCTGAGATTCGGAGTATGACATATAAAAGCCACAATGAGATTATCCAACGCTTTTGTGTCACGCTCTATCGCCAGACCCAAGCGGCTTTACCCCAACCGTGTAAACCGGTGTTGATATTTGACCGAGGGTTTGCCCGTGGCAGATATGTGATAAAGTTTCTCAAAGCAGAAGCGATTCTGTTTGTGATGCGCGTCTGTCGCAACGTTCGCATCACTGTTGATGGGAATGTCAAAACGATGGCACAGTTGAAGGCAACCGGGTTCTATCCACAGATTCTCTATCACCCAACAGAGCAGATTCGACTAAACCTGTATGTGGTCAGAGATGCGCGGTTTTGTGAGGCGATGTATCTGATTTCAAGCCATCTGACGGGGAGTCAAATCCACCGCTGTTATAAGCGACACATGCAGATTGAACACGGATTTCGCGAATCAAAACCGGCTTTGGCTTTGGCAATTTAGTTCTCAAGAAACCGACAAAATCCCGCATCAATTTGTTATGGCTGTTGGCTTGTCTCACTTACGGGTTACTGTTTATCATTTATCAAAAGTCCGGCGACCGATGGGCGAAAGTATTCAACACGACGACAAAGACCTATTCGCTGATTATGGTGATAAAGCGCGTGATTTCTGATGCGTGGACGGGGTGGTGTCTGAGTCCCTTTTTCACGCTTCCCCTGTGTCGGAGAGATACGCTTCAAGACGCTTAACGACAACGATTCTCACGCAGGTCACTTCTCAAAACCCGTCAACTCTATACTCTTGAAAAACTGGGGGTAAATGAAACTGAAAAACTTGTATTATCTAAATCCGCGATATGTTATTAGGACTTACGCACTTCCGTTTGTAGTAGCGCAATTCATTGCGCGTCCGGACGGGCGATAAATCACCCTACTACAAACCTAAAGGCCACTGTAGTTGCCCGATTCATCGGGCGTCGGGAGTTATGTTCTCCGGCGATGAATCACCGAGCTACAGGACTTTCAGCGTTCAACTGCGTAAGTCCTATTATTATAACGCAACTTGCCAACTAAAGCCTCAGCGGGGCGATAGGTATATAGAAAAATGTTGGTGGTTTCTTCCACTCCAGTTGCTTTGAATCCCGATCGCAGCATCGGGGCGGAGCGGTATGTGGAATCTACCACTCGGGTTACTACATTTATAATATAAACGAGAACTTCTTTGCGGATGGATAAATCGAAAGGACACAAACATGTCAAAAAAATTGAAAGTGGCAGCAGTGGGGTGTGGCGGAATTGGAATGCGACATCAACTTGGATACCTCGAACACCCCCAAGCGGAACTCGTTGCTGTTTGCGATATCGATGAAGAAAAAGCGAAAAACCGCGCGCAGGAGCTCGACATCACCAATTGGTATCCGTCAATTCAGGAGATGGTGGTAAACGAAGAGTGTGACGCGATTGATGTTGTTACAGCAGACCATCTGCACTTTGAGCCGGTCATTGAATGCTTGGAGGCGGGGAAGCATGTGATGTGCGAGAAACCGTTGTCGCTTAAAATTGATGAAGCGGCACAAATGGTTGCAAAGGCAGAGGAGAAAGGCATGCACCTCGCCATTGACTACAACCGCCGCTTCGCACCGGGGTACGCAAAGGCGCGGGAATGGTTTGATAGCGGTACCTGCGGACAGATCACGTACATCGACATGAAGTTGTCGCAGGGAGGACCGGTTTCGACGTGGAAGGGACCTTACTATCTGCTGTACGAACTTCAGACCCACGCAATCGATCTGTTGCGCTGGTTTGGCGGTGAAATCGTTGCGGTCTGCTCGCAGATGGCACATCCGCGCATCAAAGACGCAAACCCCGATGAGCACCCGTGCTGGACGAGCATGGCGCTCTCTATGCGATATGAGACCGACGCCGTCGCTTCGCTGCTCGCCAGTTGGGACAGTGATTTCACACACCCGATTGAACGCCTCGAAATCTGTGGCATGGATGCGGAGATTGTCGTCGATAATGTCCTCAGTCGTGCAACCCTGATGAGACGGGACGATTCGGTCGTCGAAGAATACCGCCCCTCCATTTTTCGGATGGAACAGCTCGCCTTTGACGTCACCTTTGCGTTACGCGTCAAGGCGTTTGTCGATGATCTTCTCAACGGTCGTCCGCCGGTGCCCACCGGTCGGGATGGGCTTCAGGCGTTGCGCGTTGTGGAAGCTATTGTGCAATCCTGGGAGGAGAAGCGGGAGGTTGCTGTCCAACGCGATGAATGATGCTATCAGGGGTGGCGGTTGGGTGTTAATGTAAATTGCCAGAATCAGGATGCTCAGTCTGGGAGGATTCTTAGGATAATGAATGGCAACGGATGGAATCAATCCTGTAAATCCTAAAATCCAGTAAATCCAGATTCAGACAAAATGTTGCGAGAATTTTAGAGGATATAGTATAATAGCGTAGGGAAGAAAACCGGAAAAAGGGAAGAATTTGATCGGATTAATGTACCCGCAACAAAACAGGGTGTATTCACCCCAAAAAAGGATTTGATAAGCAATATGTCTGATGAAACGAACCCAAATCAATTGCCAACGACCGAAGATAAAGTAGGCACTCTGCTTGACATTGCCACCGATCTTATATCGACGCTAACTCTTCCAGCTTGGATGATACGAAACGCATCTAAGGCTTTCGGTCAATTGTGTACTGCTGCGGTTGATGTTCCTGTTGCCTATCTTGAAGGGAAAGCCTCTGAAATTCGGGCAGGAACGGAAGCACGCATTAAAATTAGGGAGGAGACCGCCACCCAAATTGTTCAACAAACGAAGGTTAACCCGGAATATGCGTGGAGAGCAGGGAACAAATTCGCGGAAAAAATAATTCGGGAACAGGTCAATCTTGATAAAGTCTCCGTTATCGCTGCAAATGAACTCAAGAAAGAGAAATTTGATAATTCGACACAGCAGAACGCAGATAGCGGTCAGGAAAAGACGATTAGTGATGATTTTCTTAACAGCTTTGAGGAGGAAGTCAGACAAAAAAGCAGTGAAGAGATGCAACTTCTTTTCGGTCGCATCTTAGCGGGGGAAATTAGAAAGCCGGGGACATATTCGATACGAACTATAAAAATCCTAGGTCAGTTAGATCAAAATGTTGCAATATTGTTCAAAAGATTGTGTTCGCTCTGTGTAGTTCATGGAGACCCAGCTGGTAAAGAGATTTTTGATGCAAGAGTTCCCACTCTGGGTGGCAACCCTGGATCCAATGTACTCCGTAAATACGGCTTGAGTTATGGAAAACTCAATATATTAAACGAGTATGGTCTGATTATTTCAAGCTACGACTCTTGGTATGAGTACAACTTGTTGACAATAACCGATCAACCCCCTTTCACTTTACCACTTTGGCATCAAGGTCAATATTGGGGTTTATTCGCTTTGCCGGGGTGGAATAAAAGTCAACGGAAATTTAAGTTGGCAGGTGTTGCGCTTTCCCATGCTGGATGTGAGTTATTCCGCCTAGTCGATCCGGATCCGATGGAGAATTATACTGAAGATCTCAAGAAATTTCTTGCAGAACAGAACCTACAAATACGCGAAATTAATATTCAAAACGGAAATATAATCCTTCCATAGGTACAAGTAGATTGATGAAACAGTGATTTCAAGGCAATGGATGGGATCAATGAGACATCAGAAAAAAATATTGTGGCATCTAGCTCTGGTTACAATCGTAGGTGTGCTGCTATGCTGCACCATAAGCAATGCTCAAACTGTGCCGCAGATTGCCGAAAAAGCGTTAGCAGCTACCGTATCTTTAGAGATGCGAGATAAAAGCGGTGCACTACTCGGACAGGGCAGCGGCTTTTTCGTCCGGCACAACCTGATTGTTACCAACTATCACGTCATTGAGGGAGCAGCGCACGGCACCGCGAAGTTGGCGGGTAAGAATACCACATACGCGGTTGAAGGAATTACAGCAACAGATCAGACAAACGACCTCGCACTGCTACAGGTTAAGACGCCTATCATTCTCGTCAAGTTAGCTGGCATCCAACCTCTTCCACTCGGCGACAGCGATACGGTTCAGGTTGGCGAGACGGTTTATGTCGCAGGTAACCCGCTGGGGTTGGAGGGCACGGTTTCGGACGGGATTATCAGTGGACGTAGAGATAAAGGCGTGAAAGAACGCCTCCAGATGACTGCACCCATCTCCCCGGGCAGCAGTGGAGGACCGGTGCTAAACGGCAAGGGTGAAGTGATAGGAGTGTCAGTCTCAATCTACGGCGGGTTAGCGGCACAAAATCTCAATTTCGCAATTCCTTCAAATACGCTCAAAAGGCTACTTGCACAATCGGGAACGGCCAAACCCTTTTCGCAAGGGAGCCAATCCATATCCGCCGAGACTTACCTCATTCGAGCCGATGAAAAGATCGGGATGAAGGATTATGAGGGGGCAATTGCGGACTACACCCAGGCTATCCGCCTCAAACCCGATTATGCATATGCCTACGTCCGTCGGGGAAATGCAAAGGCAAACTTAGGGCAACATTCAGCCGCCATCGCTGATTATGACACAGCTATCCGCTTCCAGCCTGATGATGCCGTAGTCTACGTTAGTCGGGGATATGCGAAGGCAAGTTTAGGGCAATATTTCGCTGCCATTTCCGATTATGATACTGTTATCCGTCTCCAACCCGATGATGCCTATGCCTACGCCAGTCGGGGAAATGTAAAAGCAGACTTAGGGCAACATTCCGCCGCTATTACCGATTATGACACGGCTATCCGAATCCAACCCGATGATGCCTATGTCTACGTCAGGCGGGGATATGCGAAGTGGCAATTAGGACAACATTTCGCCGCCATCGCCGATTATGACACGGCTATCCGCCTCAAACCTGATGATGCCTATGCCTACGCCAGTCGGGGAATTGCAAAAGCAGACTTAGGGCAACATTCCGCCGCCATCGCTGATTATGACACGGCTATCCGAATCCAACCTAATGATGCCTATGCCTACGTCAGGCGGGGAATTGCGAAGGAGCAGGTAGGGCAATATTTTGCCGCCATCGCCGATTATGACACGGCTATCCGCCTGAAACCCAATGATGCCGGTGTCTACGTCAGTCGGGGAAATGTGAGGACAAACTTAAGGCAATATTCAGCCGCCATCGCTGATTATGACACGGCTATCCGTCTCCAACCTAATGATGCCTATGCTTACTACTTTCGGGGAAATGCAAAAATGAGGTTGAAACGCTTTTGGGAGGCGAAGCAGGATTACAGGACTGCGTTGAAACTGACAAAACAGAATGGCAATGAGAGTCTCAAAACCTCGATTGAGGAAGCACTTCGATTCATTGACAGGTGGGAATGAATTCCCTTTGAATGTCCAAAGTAAATAGCCGGGTTGGTATCTACACAACCCACAATGCCATAAGAATCGACCAATCCTTGAGTTTGTAGTCGGGCGATTCAGCATCCATCCAAACGTCCAATAAATTGTGCTGCTACAAACGGAAGTATTTCGTCAAGATGTGAATCTCGACCTACGTAGTACGTTTTTTCTACTTAATTCGTTTAGTCGGTGATTCAGACAATAATGATTTCCCCCTCCACTTATGCCCTTAGTTATGTCACCTGCTCCACACCAATTGTTGCATCTTCTCCATTGACCTTCTGTGATTTCAGAAAAGCGTTTGGGCTTGACAACCCAACGACATGCAGCGTCAAGGTTTCGTGTGTGATGTAGTCACGGTAGCGGTCAAACGCTTCGTGAACGATTGGCGTCGATTCCAAACTGAGCGAGATCCGGTCAGAAACATTGAAATCGGCTTCCTTCCGAATCTGCTGAATCTTGTTGACCAACTCCCGCGCAAAGCCCTCAAGGATGAGTTCGTGTGTCAATTCCGTCGAGAGGGCAACAAATTTGTAGGCGTCTGCTTCGACGGCGTAACCCTCCCGGTTCTCCGATTGCACATCAACCTCTGCTCTGTCTAGCCTATAACTGATGCTGTCCGCCTGAATCTGTAACTCACCGTTTCCATCGAGCTCCTGCTTGAGGGTGAGTGCATCCGCCGCTGCAACGGCTTTCGCAATTGCTTGGACGTTCCTTCCGTATTTCGGGCCCAGCAGCTTGAAATTCGGCTTGATTGTGTAGGTCGCAAACTCATCGATCCCCTCGTGAAAAGAGATCTCTTTGACGTTCAGTTCGTCCAAGACAAGCGCGGACAGATGATTCACAGCAGCCTGTTGTTTTTCAGATAGCCCACCGATCGCGATGCATCCAAGAGGTTGCCGTGTCTTGAATCCTGATCGATTCCGAGCAGCACGTCCCAAACCGATTAGGTCACGGGCAAGCCTCATATCATCTTCCAGTGATATATCAACGAGTGCCTCCTCCACAGCCGGGTAATCGGAGAGGTGGATGCTTTCAGGGGCAGCCGGATCAGCCGAACACACCAAGTTTTGGAAGATTGACTCTGTAACGAAGGGAACAAACGGCGCCAGCAGCCGGCTGATCGTCACCATGACTTGATACAGTGTCCGATAGGCGGCGTCCTTATCTGCGTCGGCTTCCGACTTCCAGAAACGACGCCGGCTTCGACGCAGATACCAGTTCGACAAATCATCCAGAAAATCCTCAACGACGCGGCAGGCACCATCCGGTGAAAATTCGTCCAGACGCTCCGTTACCGAGCGGACTGTGCTTTGCAGACGGGATAGAATCCAACGGTCAAGGAAATTTTCAGACCTTTGCGGTTTGTCTTTCCAGAGGTTCGCATCTGGTTTCCAGCCATCAACGTTGGCATAAGTAACCAGAAAACTGTACACATTCCAGAACGGAATGAGAACTTGGCGGCGGACCTCATCGGAGTGCTTGTAGCCGAAGAGCAGATTCTGCTCCGGCTTGGCGGCGCAGTACATCCAACGCATCACGTCCACGCCCATCGTCTCGGCGGCGTCATCAAACCAGATAGCGTTGCCCCAAGATTTGTGCATTGCGCGTCCGTCTTCCGCAAACAGCGTCGCATAACTGAAATTGTGCTTAAACGGGGCGCGCTGTTCCATCACCGTACTCATTGCAATAAGCGAATAGAACCAGTTCCGAAATTGTCCCGGAAAACTCTCGCTGATCAGATCGGCGGGAAACCATTGACTCCAATAATCACGGTCGGTGCGGTACTGCATCGTGCTGAAACTGACAATGCCGGCGTCTAGCCAAGGATTCCCAACGTCTGGGATACGGGAAACAGAAGCACCGCAACTTGGGCAGGCGATCTTCACCGCATCAATCCAAGGGCGGTGGGGTGTATGCCCCTCAAATTCATCCCAGCCTTCAACAGCGAGTTCCTTCAGCTCCTCCAAACTCCCAACGAGGTGAAAATGGTCGCATTCATCACATTCGTAGATGGGGAGTGCCAACCCCCAGTAACGTTTCTTAGAGATCATCCAATCGTGCATATTGCGCAGCCAGTCGAGCTCGCGGGCGAGTCCGAAAGTAGGATACCACTGGGTTTCATTGAGGACAACCTCCATCATCTGGTAGCGTAGATTCTGTTCCTTCTCTTCTTCAGTCACCTTCTCATAAGGTTTATCCAGTTGCTCGCCCATTGAGATGAACCATTCGTCCACAAGACGGAAGACCAGTTCATCTTCGCAACGCCAACACACCGGGTAGCGGTGGGTGTAGTCTTCGAGGCGATAGACAACCCCTTTCTGCTTCAGGTTTTCAAAGATGTCCTCCGCGACGGTGTGGACCTGGCGACCTGTCAGCCAGTCAAATCCATTGAGATAGATTCCCTCTGCTCCCAGTGGCGCGATGACAGGGAGGGCTTGTTCTTTACTCAATTCAAAGTCCTCTGCACCGCACCCCGGTGCGGTGTGGACGACCCCCGTACCTTCCGCTTCACCGACTTCATCCCACAGGATGACACGGTGCTGTCCGGCTGCTCCGGATGTGTGTTGGGCTGGTAGTTCATCGAAGGGACCATCATAAGTCCAGCCTTCCAATTCGTCGCCCAATTTCTCCGCAAGAATCTGATAATCCCCCCGAATGGCGTTCTCTAAGGCCCCTTTGCTCAACCAGACGCGATGCTCGCCTTGTTCAACCAAAACGTAGGTCAACTCTGGATGTACCGCCGCTGCAACATTGCTGGTCAACGTCCACGGCGTTGTCGTCCAGACCAGCAGGCTCTCGCCGGGGCGGTTACGTAGCGGGAAGCGGAGAAAGATGCTGGTATGCGTCAATTCTCGGTATCCGTCGGTGACAATCTCGTGCTGGCTGATGCCGGTATCGCACCGCGAACACCACGGCATTACGTCGGTGCCTTTGTAGATCCAGCCACGGTCGAAACATTTCTTCAGCATCGCCCAGATGGTGTAATTGTTTTCATTTGAAAAGGTGAAGTAAGAACCCCCTAACTCCGGCAATCCGAGTCTCCCCACGAGTTGTTCAACCGTGTTCGTGACGGGACCATTCGGTCCCTCCACAGTGAGCATCTGTGAGGGGTCTTGTGCCATTTTCGTTTCCAGTTCGCGTAATAAATCCGGATCGTTCCAGTCCATCCAGTAGCCGAGCCGCATTGATTGCTCCGTCTGCGTTGCTGCATGCCGGAGCACCTGCCGCTTGCAGGCGTTGACAAATTCATCCAGTCCATAGGCTTCAATGTCCTTTTTGGTCTTAAAACCCATGTCGCGCTCGACATTGACCTCAATCCAGAGTCCTTGGCAATCAAACCCGTTTTGGTATCGCATCTGATAGCCTTGCATGGCCTTGAATCGATGAAAGAGATCTTTATAAGTCCGCCCCCATGCGTGATGGACACCCATCGGGTTATTGGCGGTGATTGGACCGTCGACGAAACTCCAGCATGGTGCATCCTGCCGCAGTTCCTTGAGTTTGTGAAAAACGTTGCTGTTGCGCCAGAAGTCTAAGACCTGATGCTCTTGGGCGACGAAATCGACTGTATTGGGTACATCTTCGAACATGCTTTTCTCCTATGCGTGAAACGTGAATGAACTAATGAGCTTATGAACCAATGAACTTCCTTGCAAACAAAAACGCCCACCACCGAAATCGTTTCGATGATGGGCGTGTGTATCTTTATGATGGCTATGGAATCGAGGTTACATTCTTTTCATCAGCCCACCATCGCAAGACCGGGTGATAATAATCCCGATCGAAGGGCGTATGCTTCGAGTATCAGTCTTGTTGATTGAGATGGTGGTTGATGATAAATATGACACGATATCAATCTCCGTTTTGCTTTTAATGATACAAGATAGTATGGTAACAAACGTTTGGAGGGATGTCAAGATTTTTTTCGATTCAGCTACAGTTCATCAACTCCATGTCGTCTCCACTGGTAAAGATTTCTGTTGCAGAAAGATAGTTATTAACGTATAATAGCCGCGCAATAAACGCTTTTCTCCGCAATACAAACCATACTTGGAGGGACGCCCTATGTATATTCAGGATTTACTCACCTGGGACCAATTCAATGATGAAAATTCGCAGTATGCATCAGGTTGACCCTTCGCTGGATCTCCGGGATGGGGTGGATAGGACGGATTTTTTTGAAGCCGCAAAGGCGAAGGTGGAGTCCCATGGGATAGCGTTGCACAGCGTTTTTAGGCAGGTTGGGATGAAATTGCGCTGGGACTGCCAGATCGAGATGAGAAGATCGAGGCGTGGTGTACGATGCTCCGAAGCATCAGTGCGGCGGGCATCCCGGACCTGGGATACAATTTCAAACCGATGGGGAATTTCCGCACAACGTCGACGAAAGGCAGAGGGGGCGCGACGTACAGTACGTTTGATTACGATGAATTCTCCCGGAACCGGCCCACACCACATGGCCCACCGGCCTCCGAGGGGGAGATGTGGGAACATATCACGTACTTCATCGAAAGGGTGATTCCGGTGGCTGAAGAAGTCGGGGTACGGATGGCGCTGCATCCGGACGATCCGCCGATTCCCGATCCGCTTGCAGGTGTGGCACAAAAGCCCCTTCGGATCGACCAAGCTTCATTCCGTTCCCTATGACATACCTGTTCATAAGCACAAATCCTTCTCTCCGACAAATCATATCTGGAGATGTCTATGAATTTTGCCAAAAAAGTCCAGGAGATTGAATCCCTTCTGGAGCAGCACAGAACCTTTCGAGGAAACTGTTTGAACCTCATCGCGTCCGAAAACGTACCGAGCCCATTGGTGGAGCAATTGCTCGTCGAAGATCTGGATCAACGTTACGGGAACTACGTCGGTATCGATCTGCACGAGCGGCTTTACCAGGGGAATCGGTTCATCGTGCAGATCGAGGAATTGGCGCACGAGTTGGCGAAGCAACTCTTTGGCGCGGCGTTTGTCGACCTCCGTCCGCTCTCCGGCAACATCGCGGGCATCGCCGCCACCTTTGCGCTGGCGAGCCCCGGCGATACTGCGCTGGAGGTTCATAATGGGCATCAATATGCTCGCAAATTGGCGTCCTCTCCCTTAAAAGTTAAACTTCAATCCATCCCCATCCCTTGGGATGGCATCCGGTCCAACATCGATCTCGATCAGACGGTTGAGCTTATTCAACAGCATCGTCCCAAGCTTGTCACGATTGGATCGGGGGCGTTTCTCTTTCCGCAACCGGTGCGCGAACTCAAGGAAGCGATGAACCGATACACTCCCGATTCATACCTATTCTATGACGCTGCCCATGTTATGGGGCTGATTGCCGGCGGACGGTTTCAGTCTCCGCTGGAGGAAGGGGCGGATGTCGTCATTTCGAGCACGCATAAGACCCTTGCTGGACCGCAGGGCGGTATGATTTTGACCAACGACAGATTGCTTGCGGAACGAATCGGACCGGCGGTCGCCCCGCTGCTTGAGAGCAATCATCACCTCGGTCGATTGCCTGCGTTGGCAGGAACATTTCTGGAGTGGATGGCTTGCGGCAGAGAACATGCGGGGACAATTATCAGCAACGCGAAGGCGTTGGGCGGGGCGCTGCATGAGCGGGGGATTCAACTTGTCGGGGAGAAATTTGGATTCACGGAATCGCATACACTGATACCGATTGTTGACGCATTCGGTGAGGGGAAGACGTTGGCCGACCAACTTGAGGCGTGCAATATCATCGTCGGCGCGGCGAGTGTCCCCCCAGGATTGGGGACGCACGGCTTGCGGCTTGGGGTGCAGGAAGTGACCCGACGCGGCATGACAGCAGCGGATGCGCCGGAGGTTGCAGATTGCATCGTCGATGCGTTAAGAGGGGATGACCTCGAAGGTGTTAAAGGTCGGGTGGGTGCGTTGGCGGGGCGATTTAACCAGACGCGGTTTACGCTGAACGCTATCTGATACGATTTCTTCAAGGCATTCTCAAAGAGATCATCCGTCGACTTTGGGCTGGTTTTTTCTTCGGTCTTTTGAGCGTCACAATATATCCATAAGCGTCAAAAATAATGGGCTATGACCAAAATCACTGGATTTGACGGTAACCGAAAATTGCGTCAATACTGAATTTTGGTGTTTGCTATTGATTGGCTATCCGTACACACGATTTCGCACGCTAATTTGACTCCAAGAAACCTGCACAAACACTGGCTTGAATTTTCCGCAGATGCCCGAAGATCGCTAAACACGATCAATAATTGATCGCACAGCCCATCTAAAAATCTCTGAAACCCGCTTAGAATCTACATCCTGAAATTCAGAGTGTTGTTTTTTTCGCATTTTCTACTACAGATTCTAGGTTCTGTTGACATTTGAGTATAAGGTTGTGGCATAATAGAAGAATGACGCCAATAACTTTACCTGATGAACAATGGAATAAGATATACCGGTTTCTTCTTAGCTGTCCCACCATCTATGTTGGCGACGAAGCTGCTACACGCCGCTTCGTCGAAGCAGTTCTGTGGGTAACTCGTAGTGGGGCTCAATGGAGACTTCTACCAGACACCTATGGCAAATGGAACACCCGCTACAAGCGGTTTGCTCGATGGTGCGACAAAGGTATCTTCACACAGATGCACCCCCACTTCGCCTCTGACCCCGATATCGAGTCGCTTATTGTGGACAGTACCATCTGCCGCGCTCACCCGTGTGCGGCGGGCACCTTAAAAAAAAGGGTGGCACTGAAAACCAAGCATTAGGTCGGTATCGGGGCGGTTTCAGTACAAAAATTCACATCACAGTTGACGGACTAGGCAATCCCCTAAGAATTCATCTGACCCCCGGTCAGAGACATGACATAGCTGAGGCGGAAGGGTTGATAATCGGATATAACAGTGAATATGTGATTGGAGACAAGGGATACGATTCGGACGCTTTTATCGCGGTTATTGAGGCGAATGGAGCAATTGCGGTGATACCGCCCAAAAGTCATCGTGTTGACCAAAGAACGTATGACAAACGCTTATACAAAGAGAGACATCGGGTTGAATGTTTCATCAACAAGATAAAATGGTATCGTCGTATCTTCTCTCGGTTTGAGAAGCTAGCTGTCCGTTATTTTGGATTTCTCAGCTTTGTCGCCACTCTTATATGGCTCCGTTGAAATGTCAACAGAACCTAGTTGCTTTGAATCCCGATTTCCTATCGGGGCTGGTTCATCTGCTTAGGCGGTTACGGGGTAACGGGCTGGCAGCGTCGCTTTAACCTCAGAATTTATCTGACAGTGCACCACATCACTTACTATGCGCACCATCGATTTCTCAGCGGAAGGACAGGGGGTAGTTGTCCGGGCAAGCCGAAAGCCGATAAAAGAGGTTTTGAGGCTAGGATAGAACTGAAGTCGAGAAGTGACAGCGCACCGATTGATGTCGTTTGTCCAAGCGCCGCCGCGGATAGTACGCCAGCTTCCCGTATCTGGTCCCTTGGGATTCCGTTTGGGATTGTAGGTGTAATAGGCGTCGCTATACCAATCCGCTGTCCATTCCCAGACGTTACCCCCCATGTCCATTGCACCGTAGTAACTCTTCCCATTGGGATAGCTTCCGACAGGCGCGATGCCGTTGTCATATCCATCTCCGCCGTTCCATGTGTTGGCGTAAGGGCGCAATGAATTGCCCCATGGCCAGAGTCGATCGGTGGGACCGCGGGCCGCCTTCTCTCATTCTGTTTCTGTTGGTAAACGCATGCCCGCCCATTCGGCATAAGCGAGGGCATCCTGCCAGGAAACCCCAACAACTGGATGACGTGGGAACTTTAACGCACGTTCAGGCCACGTCCCAATATCGTATTCGCTCGCAAAGTTCTCAGGCGTGTGTTTGCCAGTCGCCTGCCAGAACTGGTAGTACGCTTCGTTCGTCACTTCATATTTGCCGATATAGTAGGCATCAAGGTACACCTTGTGGGCGGGTTGTGCATCGAGACCACCCTTTTCACTTCCCATCGTAAATTCGCCGGCAGGGATGCGTATCATCTCCTCTTCAGCGGCGAAGGCGCACATTACCACGACGAGGGTAATTCCCAGACTCAGCAGGACATGTTTTGCGCTTCTCATCATTGTGGTGTCTTCCCTTTAAGGCGTTTGTACATCTGATAATGTGCTTCAGCCAGCTTATCGTTACCTGCCTTTTTGTATAGTTTCGCCAGATTGAAGTGATGATCAGGAACTTCAGGGGCAAATTCGACAGCTTTCAGGAACGCCTGAATCGCCTTCGGTATATTACCCTGCATTGCATAGGTAACGCTGAGTGTATTGTATAAAGTTGCTTCATGCGGGCGGCGTTGAATCGCATTGAGCACCGCCTTTCGCGCTGATACAGGGTAGCCAAGCCTGATGAACGCCTCGCTCAGTTCATGATAAAATGAGGCGTTTGCGGGCGCTAATTCAATACATTTTTGAAACACCGGTATCGCCTCTGCATAGTTTTTTCGACGCATCAATAACTCGCCCAATCTAGCCCAGCCCTCAATGTTGCCCGGTTCTGTCTGAGTGAGCCGACGGAAATGGTCATATTCCACAGATTCTTTTTGCAACCGTTGGAATCGAAGCATTTCAGTCCGCGCTTTCTCTCTCTCCCCCAAACGGAAATAGGCTGTGCCCAAACCGTGATGTGGCTGCGAATAGCGAGGCGAAAGCTGGATGGCTTTCTCGAAGTACAGTATCGCCTCCTTATGTTTTTTTTGATTAAGGTAAGCTATACCCAGTTCGTGGTATATATCTGGTGAGGTGGGCCTTAACTCAACTGCCTTTTTCAGCGTCTCTGCTGCTTCTGCAAACTGGCGCAACTTGACCTGAGCCTGTCCAAGCACATAGTACGCGCGAGCGTGCATTGGCGAGAGGGCGATAGCCTTCTGAAGGGCTTCCGATGCCTTTGCCCATTCACCGAGCGTTAAATAGGCTTGCCCCAGTGAATATAAAGCCTGTATATTGTCCGGCATTAGTTCCAGAGATCTTCGGTAGGCAGCCACAGCTTTGTTCCCGAAATCGATTTTCGCATAGACCATTCTCAGATGATGGTGGATTTCGTAGTGGTCTAGTTCAATCTTAAGCGCTTTTTCAAATTCTGTGGCAGCGGCCTGGCGCCCTCCATGGAATAGCCGTATGAATCCTCGTTCCACATGGGTAATATATTCTAAATGGCGTGCCTCCACATCTGCGTGTCCTGTATTCAGGATTCCTAACAGCATAGAACACAAGCAGGTTATATACAGGAATCTTGTCGGTCTTCGCATGAATTAACACCTTATTCAAACTGACTGATGATGGTCGCTTATATTTACGCGCGCCCACCAAGATTAACAACCCGAAGGAGATAGGTTCACGCAATAAGTGGTACATCAGACACCACGGTAGCACCACAATAAAGTGTGGAATCGCCACACCGGCCGCCTTGGCGCCCATCATCCGTCATACATTTGTCATACAGATTTTTGTGCAATGGGTCAAGACGCCCATGACCATTAGATTGTCAGTGTCTTACAACGTCAGACAATTGACACTGCGTTGGACGTTTTTTGTGCCAAATGACCGTTTTTTGGCTCAAATGTACCTCCACACTTAGTTGCAGTGCTACCTCGGTATTACGTCCTGTTTGAAAGTGCTGATACTGTGACGGAAGTCATTTGCCATCCGCTTGAGGAATCTCTACGATTCGCGAAATGGTATAATCTTGACAGAATTAGAGATTGGCGCTATAATTTCCGCATATCGATCGCCACAGTTTTAAATCATCAATGAGCATGAGATGATTGTGTGGAAATTTCTCAATGAACGGCGGGGCGATCGCTTAGATCCTGCCAGGCTCGTCGATACCCTGAAAAAATTGTAGAAGGGAATCGCTATGACAAATAAACTCATTTATCAAACATTGGTATTGATCCTCTTGGGGACTGTGCTGATTGTGTGGTTCGGTTGTGGTAGCAGTGATGATTCCAGCAGCGATAATCCCACGGTGGCAGAAAACGCATCAAGTGACGATTCGATTGCTGAAGTTGCAACCGGTAACCTCAAGGGACGGGTGGTACGGATTGAAGGCGTGCAGATCGACGTCCAAGTCCTGCAAGATGGCACCGTGATTGCCTCCACCGAAGCTAAGCCCGATGGAAGTTACCAGATCGATAACATTAAATCTGGAACCTACACGGTTCAAATCACAGCGAAAGGCTATAAAGTTGTTGAGCAAACCGTGCAGGTCCGCGCGGGTGAAGTTCCGGTGCTGGATAACGTAGCACTCGAAGCATTGGAAGCCCCCGTTACCCACATTCGTGGGCTTGTATTAGACCAAGAAACGAAGACCCTCCTCAACGGAGCCCGCGTTCAACTCATCAATGAAGCGAGGGTTGTTCGCGAGGTACTGACAAAGCAAACGGGCGTCTTTGAATTTGAAAATGTTCCTGCGGATCAGCAATTCACTCTCATCATTGATGGTGAGAAGTACGAGAAACAAGAAATTACCATCAACCCCATTCCCGCCGGTGAAACTGAGAAAGTCGAAGTGGAGCTTGTCCCCCTGCCCAGGATACGAGGGCTCTTACTGGATCAAATAACGAAGGACGGTATCCAATCGGCTCATGTTCAACTCATCGAAATGAAGGGGATGATGAACTGGGGCGATGTTCGTGAGGCAGAGACAAATGCGCTGGGAGTGTTTGAATTTGAAAACGTTCCCACAGATCAGCAATTCGCTCTCATAATTGATATCGATGGATACCAGAAGCAAGAAATCACCATTAACCCCATTTCAGGCGGTGAAATTGCGAAGGTTGAAGTTGAACTCGTCCCCATTAATCCGGATCAACTCCCCATCGGCGATGGTTTGAGGGTCGGCGTGGAAGCCCCAGCTTTTAGTCTGCCCGATCAGGACGGAAAGATTCGGACCCTCGCCGATTACGCCGGACAGAAGGTTGTACTGGCTTTTGATCGCGGTCGCTGGTGAATATTTTGTCTTGAGCAACTTGTAAAGTTGCAGAACGTTTATAAAGGGATTCAAGCTGAAGATGCAGAAGTGCTCTTTATTACTTCCGATGCACGACCTGCTGACTTTAAAACAGGCTTCCCAAAGCTCTTAGATCCGAAGACAAAGGCAATTGCGGCTTATAATGCTGCGGATCCCCGTAATCGCCGGATCGCGAGGCCACTGTACTATATCGTCGACGAAAATGGGGTAATTCGGTGGAAATTTGTCGATGTACGGCTGGCAGGTCGCCTAGATCCGGCTAAGTTGGTCGACGCGTTAAAAAAATTGTAGGCGGAAGTTATTATAACAAATAAACCAATTTATCTTGACTTGAGAGTTACGCTGATTATGTGGTCCGGTTGTGACAGCAGCGATAATCCCACAGTGACAGAAGACCCATCCGCCGGTAGCCTGAACGGGCAGGTGGAAGTGGTTGAAGGCGTACAGATCAACGCCCGCCCCATCGTTAGAAATTCTTGACATGAAAAAAAAGATGTGCTAGGTTCTGTTGACATTTGAGTATAAGGTTGTGGCATAATAGAAGAATGATGCCAATAACCTTACCCGATGACCAATGGAAAAAGATATACTCGTTTCTTCTAACTTGTCCCACCATCTATGTTGGCAACGAAGCGACAACACGCCGCTTTATCGAAACGGTTCTCTGGACGACCCGTAGCGGTGCTCAATGGCGGATTCTGCCAGACACCTATGGTAAATCGAACACCCTCTATAAGCGTTTTGCTCGGTGGTGCGACAAAGGGGTCTTCACACAGATGCCCCCCCACTTCGCCGCCGACCCCGATATCGAGTCGCTTATTGTTGACAGTACAATCATTCGAGCGCACTCGTCTGCGGCGGGTGCCGAAAAAAAAACGTTGGCACTGAAAACCAAGCGTTAGGCCGCTCTCGCGGGGGATTCAGTACAAAAATTCACATCACCGTTGACGGCCTGGATAATCCCCTAAGAATACATCTGACGCCCGGTCAAAGAAACGACATAGCGGAAGCGGAAGCAGAAGCGTTGATACTTGGATATAAAAGCGAGTATGTGATTGGAGACAAGGGATATGACTCCGACAATTTTATCACCGTTATTGAGGCGAATGGAGCGATTGCGGTGATACCGCCCAAAAGTCATCGTGTGGATCAAAGAGATTACGACAAACATCTGTACAAAGAGAGACATCTGGTTGAATGTTTCATTAACAAGATAAAATGGTATCGCCGCATCTTCTCTCGGTTCGAGAAGTTAGCTATCCGTTATTTTGGATTTCTCAGCTTTGTCTCCACTCTTATATGGTTCCCTTGAAATGTCAACAGAACCTAAAATTAAACTATAGTCTCCCTTTTTTAGAGGGTGTGATATGCTCATAACACTCAAGGGAGGAATCACCAGTGCAAAAGGCGAAGGCGCCTATTGATGCCTCACTTTACTAAAAAGGAGGAAATTGAAGATGCGATTGGTAATGGGAATTACGCTAAGTATTTTGGTATTAGTTTGAATGTCTGCTCTTAGCCCGACTTATGCGGCGAAGGAGCACGTTCTTCGCATTGAACACTCAGGGAGGTTTCATCCAAAGGCTGAGATATGCTGTGGAGAAATGGGTATTGCGTTTGACGCCCTCTTTTTCCAAACGAAGGATGACGAGATAGTCGCTGTCGACGATAACGACAAGATTCCATCTGTGGCGGGCGAAGGTAATACGGACATAGAGTGGTTCGGCGAATGGAAGCATCACCACGCAGGATGGTTGGCGGAGAAGGGGTATAATTTGTCGTTCTCCTGGACCCATGATGGTAGGTGGGATTTTCAGGACTTACCGGCAGGGGCTTTGGAGTATACCTTCACCGATGACGATGGATTTACCCACGTGTGGGCGATGTTTAACGTGTTCAACAACAATGGGATATTTAACCTTCTTATCGATGGAGAACTCATCGCAGGGGTGGACGAGTATGCCCCTGCCGACAATGCAGGACCTGGTTATACAAACCCGGTATATAACATCGAAGATATTTTGAGCGTGGAGCCTGCCAACAAGCTGGCGGCTACCTGGGGTGAAATCAAGCGTCGTTATTAGATTGTAACTCAACTTTGTTCACAGGCGCTCAAGTTGATGGGCGCAATCAGTCTGAAAAAGACTTACTATTACTGATTGCGCCCATTTTTATTGTCAATTCCTGAACGGGTTTAACGAAAAAATCAGCCTGTCCGACCTGGTCGGATACAGCGACACACCTGCGGAGCATGTACAGGTAGATTCCGTGAAGATAGACTCAGGAAACCCCACACTCACTGAGCTAACATCATTCTTGCCGAAGCTCAAAAAGAACGAACTGCGTTTGGGGTCGGCACTCCCTTCCATGGGGCATTTTGCGCTTTATTCCAGGCCGAGCTGGTGCATAAACGCTAGCATCTTTGCCTCCGCCTGCTGGGCAATCGGTTCCAGCGTTTCCGGATCTATCGTTGTCTGCTGAATCCTTTCATCGGTGTTTGTAAAGAGACAAAAACCGAGGTTGTGCCTCAGATCATGCATTGCTTGCTCAACATGATCTCTGACAGATCCAGGCCGGTAGTGCCACTGCCTTGCCTTGGTCTGTCTCAGGTTTATGTGGCAGTGCCCCTTTCCTTTTGTTTCTTTTGCCTCGCCAAAGCAGTCAAGACGCAAAATCTCCTGGTCATAGGCATACATAGATGCTGCGGGGCCGTACCCGGCGCGATCATCCCGCCAGTAGACTTTCAGTCGAACATTGTCTTGTATCGGATATTCAACCAGATCGTTTCTTCCTTGTTGTTCTGGAGGCATCTTTTCTCCTTTCAATTGTATACTGCACAACGGCATAAACCGCGCTTTTGAAATCATCCGCGAATAACGCGAATAGACACGAATTTTTATTCTTATTCGTGAAGATTGGCGAGACTCCCAAATCACACCACGATTTGAGGACGATTGAGTGGTTGGGGAGTCTCGATTCGCTGATAAAAAAAGCGCAATTTTACCCGGCGTTGAGTATGTCTCCCTGAATGTATGGTACAGTATATCAGTCTGAATGAGAAAAGTCAAGCGACTACCACTCCTATTAGAAATTCCTCACGCATGGCGGCTAGCTGTTTGAGGCTCGTCTTCGCGGTGTCTTGAATCTCATCTGCTGTGTCCGCTGGCCGGACTTTAATTCCGATCCATCGTTGTCATCACACAGGTTGCTTCAACCACGTTTGTCTGCTGCCCTGCTTCTACATTTACGCTTCGATAGCATTCAACAAGACCAACCCCTTCTCCACGTTGACTCCCGGCGCACGCGGTAAAGGATCCGTGCTCACAGCGGAGTTTCCGCTCAATCACCTGCTGGATGTGACGGCTGAAGGCCGTTGCGGTACGGCTGTTTTGATACGGAAAATTGTACACCGCAACCGTCGATTCCGGATTGAACCCTTCAGCCATCGCACCCTTGATTAGCTGTAAACGTTTACGTGAGTTCATTTGAGGTTCTCCTTCCTGATGTATGAAACGTATTGCGTAAAACGTAAAATTGCGTAAAACGTAAAACGACTCGTTGATTTGTTCAAACTTGCGTAAAACAAAAGGAGTTAGAGATGGAATGGAATAGCGAGACAGAACTTTTTGACATGATGGCAGAACAACTGTACGCCGCCGTGATTGCAGACGCCCTGGATCGCATGGGGTATCGCAATCAGGCGATGCACCACAACATTCGTCCGTTATACACGGAAGTTGTTGTTGTTGGACGTGCAATGACCGTTTTAAGTGTAGATGTTTTTGAAATTCCCGACGAACCCTATCAGATGGAAATCGAGGCGGTGGACAACCTGAAGCCGAATGGTGTGCTGGTCTGCACGACGAATCATTCAACCCGTCACTGTTTTTGGGGGGAACTCCTTTCGACGGCGGCAAGGGCGCGGGGTGCACGCGGCGCAATCATTGAGGGATTCATCCGCGATACCAAACAGATTATGGCAATGCAATTTCCAGTGTTCATGACAGGGTTTTTGCCGTTGGATTCTAACGGGCGCGGCGATGTGTTGGCTTACGATGTCCCAATCGTGTGTGGTGGCGTGCAGGTCAATCCGGGAGACATCGTTTTCGGGGATTACGATGGCGTGGTCGTCGTTCCCAGGGCAGTGGAAACGGACGTCATCGAAGCGGCGTTGGAAAAGGTCAGCGGTGAGAATCGCACCCGCGATGAGCTCCTTAAGGGTTTGACGTTGAAAGAAGTTTATGATAAGTACGGTATTTTGTAATGATGTAGCTATATAATTCACGAAAGGAGAAGATCTATGATTTATGAACTGCGCATCTACCAGGTCGTTCCCGGAAAGATGAAGGAACTCAACAATCGTTTTGCCAATATGACGATACACCTATTCGAGAAACACGGCATGAAGGTGGTTGGGTTCTGGGAAACCGCAATCGGTGAGGCAACGACGACGGAGTTGATTTACATGCTCGTCTTTGAAGACCTCGGCCACTATCAACGGGCGTGGGATGCCTTTATCACCGATCCGGAGTGGCAGGAAGCCAAACGGCAGACGGAGGTTGATGGGCCATTGGTGAACATCGCGGGATCAAAAATCCTCGAACCGACAGATTATTCCCCTATGCAATGATGAGGTATTACGAGAGAAAGCATTTGCCGAAGGCCAAGAGCAAGCGCGACGCCCCTTTGAGCTGAATTTTCTGGCGAAGCAACTCCCAGACGATATGCTGCTCTTTGGCGAGGAATTTGAGCCAGGTTCGACTATCGGCAGTAACATGCAAATCAGGGATATAGATGGTGAAACCCTTCGATAATTCGGGCATCACTTTATCGAAGTATTCAGATTGCGTCCGAAGTGTATGCAGCAGAAGCAGATTCGGTCCACCTCCGGTCGTTCGGTATCGAATACTTTGACCGTTTACTTCAAGTCGATTTGTCATGACAACATTTCCTTAATATAAATGTATATGCACCTATTTTCTAAAAAATTAAACTTTCTGAGCGATTGTGACTGATTCTGACAGGAGTCCTAGCAAACTGTCTAAAGTCTCTTGTCCCAAGCCCTCCACCATTTTCGCCTGTGCTTTTTCCCAAAGTAGCAGCGCCTCAACTAAGGTCGTTTGCCCCTGACTTGTCAGCCTTACCAATCGCGTGCGTCGATCCTCACCCGTTGTGCTCTCAATCAAGCCACCCTTTTCGAGCGGCTTGAGGTTGCGCGTCAACGTGGTTCGATCCATCACTAACTCCTCCGCCAACGCCTTAATGGTCATTTGACCTATCAACGAAATTGTCGCAAGCACAGTAAACTGTGTCACTCGCAGTCCGCTGGGTTGCAACATCTCATCGTAGAGTTGCGTAATTGCCCGAGATCCCTTTCGGAGGTTGGCACAGGCACAAAATCTGACGTGGGATAAGTTTAACTCGTTCATTTGGATTCCTTCAAAAGGTGTATACACACGTATTATACATGTCTTCGTTGAGTTTGTCAACCAGGATTTTTCTTTTACTGATTCACCGAGCGTTTTACCGCAAGATCGCCAACCGACCAATCTTCTCAATCTTGCCCTCATTTGTCTCAACGATGACCTTGTAGAAATAGACGCCGTTTGCCAGGCGCATCCCATTCTCATCACGGGCATCCCAAAAGGTTTCGTTATAACCCCGTCTCGCCGATGCATCTTCAATCGTCCGGATGAGCCTGCCGCTCACTGTGTAGAGCTTGATCATGACCCAATCTGGCGCTTGAACAAGGTTATAGGTAAACACCGTATTAGTGCGTACCGGGTTTGGCACATTCAGCACGTCCCTGATGTCCACAGCCTCCTCAAGGCAGAAGCGAGAGATGGGCGTTTCAGCCGTGTTTTCACTCATATCCGTGGCGAGAATTTGAAGCTGGTATTCGTCATTGGGCAGATCGGGTTCAAAGGTAATCTGCGCCTCCATCGGTTGGGTCACGTCAAACACAAACTCGTAGCTGTCTTCAGGTAATGGAAGCAGTGGATGGCTTGTTGGGCTAAAGGCAAACTGAACCCTGGCTGGATCGATGCCGCTTTCGTCGGCGGTCAAAATCTCAAATTGCGGCTGTTCGTGTATAATCTCTCCATCCGTCAGCACCTCGCCGTTGATGCGGATTTCAATGGTTGGCGGCTCAAGATCCGGTTGTTGCTCAACGAAAAAGCGGAATTCACGAAATCCGCCCTCGCCCCCAAGTGGGTTCCCGTTGAGGTCCTTGACCGAGATTCTGAAGCGATAACGACCAATGAACAAGGTTGGTTTGTAGCGGATGGGAACGGCTGTCACCTGCCCTCTGCTGACGACCTTAAAGTCCTTAATGGTTTCAAATGTGCCTTCATCTTTGCTCACCGCCAGGGTAAAGCTGTCCAAATCGACCCCATTTTCATCTTCCAGGAGCAAGGAGATTTTGGGACGAGGTGGAATGATGCTGCCATCTCCGTTCCGAGAATCCTGATTAGAGGTCCCGACATGCGGCACTTTACCGTCCACCCAGAGTTGGAGTTTTGGCGAATCTTGATCTGTACTCTGCATCAGTGCAAAGGTTGAAAGGTCCTTTGTTTTCGTGGAGACAACCCCCACAGCCGCCGTACTGAATTTAATCTTGTCCCCAAATTCAAATGGTCGAGCTCCAGAGGTAACAAGCACCTCAATGCCGATTTCGTTAAGGACTAAAGGTTGGTTGACTCTCCCCACGACGGGAGTCTCATCTGTGTTGCGAATCAGTTCATTTGCCCCATTGCGGAGCTCGAACCGCTGGCTATCTTGGAAAAAGATGAGCCAATCACCGCTCTCAAACAGATCTTGCTCCCCGATGTTTAAGCGCACATGCGCAGAACCGTCGCCGCGATTGACACCCCGCGACGCGGAGAGAAGCACATCCCCGTTTGGTCCCAGATTGGTTTCAAAGGCCAACACATCGCCAAATTCAAAAATCAGATTTCTACCAAACTCGTCTGTTTCTCCAAGGTGGGGAATATCTAACTCAACTCCCAGTCTTTCGTCCCTGAAGGGCACATCTACCCGCCCGATTCTGTCTAATTTCTCGATCTCACTTTTGCCCTTTCTTTGAATGGAGACCTCATATCGGTCGGCATCAAGGAAGAGGAGGACCCATTTTCCCACTGGCGTGAGGTTGGGATCAACGCGAACATCAGAGGTCGGCAACTTTTGAACGCTTGTATTTCCCCCTTGTGTTGGCGTCACAAATCTTTCCAAAGCCAAATTCCCGTCATGATCGCGCAGGCTTTCGGAGGGGAGCCGTTTCCATGCACTAATTGCTTCCTTCCATTGATAGATCGCAAGACTCTCCACTTCCCGTTGTAAGGCGTCATTGAATCCTTCTGCTCCGGGGCTCAGCCTCAAATTTTTTTGCAAATTATCTTTCAAGGCGTCGAAGTCAAATCGGAGCTTGAGCGCCGCCGGCTCGACTAGTTGCTCGATGTCGGCATGCAATTCGATTTGGTACGCCCCACGAAACGAGTTTCCACTTTGCAATGCCGTAGCACGGGGAAGCGGGCCAAAACGCAAGTCGGGCTGAAATGAAACGGGTGGCTCGATTGCATTGACGGAGAGCGTTATCGTGCGCTCGGAGGAAGCCCCAATTGGAAACATGGTGTCAAACACGCGATCCAAGCTAAACGCCGTGAGTTCCTCATTGGCCTTTAAGGTGAATTCGTTGACGACGAGAGATACGAAGCTCTTATTATCGAAGGAACGTGGCTCATCGAGCCTACCGACAACTCCATCCTCGTGGTCGTCGTCGGGCGATTCTGGGTCCGCGAAGACATAGATCTGATGAAAACCGGTGGACAACGGTTCAGTCAAGATTAGCGTCGCCATCGCCTCCTGAAGGTTCGTCTTGCTTGGTTTCCACGCATCGGCTCTGACCAGAACACGCCCAAGCACCTTTGCTTCGGGATCGATCTGTCCATCTCCGTTTCGATCCAGAGCACCGTCCGAAAACCAGACCTCGATCTCTATATCGATTTCCCTCCCGCCGTCGTTGATGAGTTGGGCGGTGAGGGTGTGGGCTTTTTTCTTACTTGAGAAAGCGTAGTGGATGGTCGGTGTTAGCACGGCTGCTGAGGCGATGGCGATATTCGCCCCTTCGGGCACTCTGAGAGATTTTCTGTCGGTCTTGATGATATGGTTGGTGCGGTCTGTCACCACGACTTGATACCGCACTGTTGCTCCGCTTTTTGGCAGGGGAATTGGCATTTGTAGCTTGTACCAGTGCCCACCGTTCGCCGCAGGGACGGGTGGTGCTGGATCGGGTATCATGGACATTGTCCGCTCCTTGAATTCCACTGTGTCACTCCAGACTACTTCTACCGCTTTAATTCCAGCAGGACCTTCATTATCCACAACCAGCGCAAAAAGGTTTAGCGTATTCGTGCCTTGATGCTCCATATCTTCGCGGACTTCGAGGATGGCGGGTTGATACGTCCAAAACTTCGTTCCTCCAATCGCTGCCCGCTGATCATCGAAGGCAAACAGACGGACGATACCTCGTCCGGGGGTCACATCTTTCGGAATGGGAATGCGAATCGCCCCAAACTCGCCCTGCCAAACCTGAAGGTGTTCTTTTCGTCTCGGGTGATCGTTGGTCGGATTATCATCCAGATCGTTGGCAAAAAACACCAGCGCCGACATCGCTCCCGTGCTGAAATCGGTTGCCTTATGAAACTCGATTTCTCCCGTAATCGGCGAAAATCGATGACGCCCAACGATGTTCGGTCGAATCACCAATTCTTTGTTCGGATCGACCGCAATTTCCTCTAACTCAACTTGCATTCCTAAATCTGGCAAAGCGAGCCGCGTCGCTGGATCGCCGAAGAGGGTGTACTGCTCTGCGCCGGGAATCCACAGTTGCGGCGCTTTCATCATAAACTGTGTCTTCGCATCGGCGATAATTGCGCCGAGTGTCGGGGGCTTAACGGTGAAAATGGAGGTGAAGAGGTCCTTATCGAACTCCGCGTTGGCACTTCCAAAGGTCAAACGGGTTGCACTCAGTATGCCAATTGCACCACCCCTCTCCATCAGAAACTGTTCACTCAGGCTCCGCTGCTCAAACTGTAGCGGCTGATCAAATTGACCATTGAGGCAGGTCGTTGTGATAATAAACGGTAGGTGCCGGTTTCGCAAGCCCTCTGCATCCGCAATGCGGAAAATGCCCTCATCCGCCCACGTTTGCGTGCCGCCATGCCCCGAATATTCGAGGATGAGGACGCCATCATCGATTGTCGTAAGGATGGCTTGTTTCGTGCGCTCTGGACTCCCAATCCGCCGCAGGTACACTTTGCGGGTATCATAGCCGACAGGAATAAATTCTTCGATGAGTTGTTCGCGGCTGCGCTCAAAAATGTCGTCCGTTGGATTATCCACCTCGTTATCCGCAACCTGCATTAGCTGACCCTGCCATGGGCCGGTTTGTTGCTTTGCCTCATAATCGATGATCTTTTTCACCATCGCATCCAACTCGTCCGGAAATTGTACCGGCAATCGCCCGATAAACATATCTGGCAGCGGGTCATCGCCGCTGACGGTGACGAAACGATGGTCCATCGCGGTTTCCCCGCTCGCAGGCGCCCAGCCGTGAAACGTCGGAACATAGATTGGGTAGAGGTTATACCGCCTATCGAACTCTTGCTGATACAGCTTGACAGTCGCCCTCTTATAGTCATAGTGGGCGTCACCGACCAGCAGGACATACGTTGGCTTCGGGGCGCGCCAACTGGTGTAGGCGTAGCGTAAAAATTTCTGGATGGCGAGGGGATTGAAAATTCCATAATTGAACTGATCATACACCTCCTCAACGTCAACGACCATGAGTGACAAGCCTTGCGACCGCCGAAATGCAGCGAGCGGTTGGATGCTGTTAATAAAGTCTCTGTGAGAGATAATGATATAATCTGCCTGATTTGCAGGATTCCTGAGCATCGACGGTTTGATGGGGAGAATGTGTTGCACCTGACCATGTCGATCCCGTTCAACGACAAAATAGCTAAATTGTCCTATCACATTAGCCTCGAAGGTGATTTGGAATCTCCCCCCATTCCGTTCAATCCGCCCGTTAGTCAGCTTTGCGAATATGCTTCCGTCGCGGATCTGGTACACATCAACGTTGGGGCTATGAAGGTTTGTCACGCGGTACTGGACAGTCCCGGTCGATCTCGATTCGGTTTCCGAGTTAAATTCGAGTCTGCCTTCCAACGCTTCAAAGGTGTGCCAGTAGTCTATTTCAAACCAGTCCAGGTAAAAATCAGGTTTGCCTGGCGGTGTCCCGTTCTGATCTTCGGCGATAATCGTTAAAATATCAGTATCCTCGGGATGAATGAGTCGGTTTTGCTCGAATTCACGCTTAACCAACGGCGCGGCTTGTCTCCGCCACTCCGCAACACGTCCGAGTGGTGTCCCGTTGAACAGGATACGCGCCTGGTGTCTTGCATTCCGCTCGCGTGACGCCCCTTGAAACTTCATGCGAATCTTAGCCTTCTGATTAATTTGTCCTCGTGGCACAGCACGCGGAAGCTGAATTGGGAAATCCTTCTTGCTGAATCGGCCATCAGCGCCCCCGGTTAGGCTTGTCCAAAAATAGTGATCTGCCAGTTCAAATTTCACGTCAAGCAGCCGGTCGTGCTTGCGATCTTGTTCAAAACGTTCAGTCTTCTTGAACGCAAAAGGAATCGGTGCATTCGGCGTTTTCGGTGCAGCGTTTTTGATGCGCACCCGTGAACCGCCGATGCCTCCCCAACTTAACCAATACACGTTATCGTCGGTAAACTTATCCCCGATCAGGGCTTGACCGAAAAACACAATCGAGTCGTCCCGATCGAACCTGCTGTCTGTATCGCGGTCAAAGGCATAAGCCCCGACCCTCCGTCCACGATTCTCCATCTTGAGTGTCTCAAGGTCAATACGTGCCGGATTGGCGCCGGCTCGCCTGAGCTCGCTATAAGTGATTTTATAAACCCCTGTTCGGTCGATCAGGATTTTATATCGTTCTTCGGGTATGTGCTGCGCCGCGGGGGCGGCCGGTACATTTTGTGGATATCGCCGCCACGCCTTCGCCTGATTATAATTGAGCAGTTTTGCCTGAAACAGTTGCTCAAATGGATGCGATGTTACTATAAATGGAGGCGGGGCGGCGGAGGATGAAGACGGGGAATTGAGGTCGATTCGGATCAGCAGTTCGCGATAGATCTTGATTTGAGATCTGGCGGGGTTATACTGAATTGGCTGGATCTGGAGTCGCGCAACGCGCTGTTCGCGGATGAATCCGATCGGCACAACTCCGACAACATTGGCTGGCTGGAAATGATCGCGTCGATAAAAATCTGTGTCGATGGCAAACGTGGGTTGTTGATTGGCGAATGTCGGTCGCTGGGCGGGGATAATTCGTCCGGTTTGGCGGACTTCAATCCGGGAGTTAATGATGGTCGCATGGGGTGACGCGTCGATTGGAATCCCAATTAACTGCGCGAAAACAGGCTGGCTGGGGCGTCCAACCTCCATCGTGAGGGGCGCCCTCGTAAAAGTAATCTGCGTAAAGGCGTGTCCGTCGATTTCCTGTTGGCTGAACTGTAGCTTAGGCACCTCAAATTTGAGGATGAGGCTGTCGGTATTTACCTGAATGACTTGTAGGGGTGATTTGGCTGCAATGGTGGATGACCATATTCCAGAAAGCCAGAAAACCGGAAGGACGTAAAACGTAAAACGTAAAACATAAAGCGTGAAACGTGCTGCGTAACCCGTAGTGCGTAAATGAACCCATCGATAGCTCGGGGTATCCCCCGATAGATCAGGGCAGGTTGTGCTCGTTCGATTGTTTTGAATCCTTGATGCTTCATCGGGATCTGATCGAACTTCGCTCCAACCTGAACACCCTGATAGCTTGGGATTTCCGTGCTTGTCCGATCTGATCGGACTTCGCTCCAACCTGAACGCCCGAAGGCTTTGTCTTTCTTTGCCTACTCGCTCACTCATCCCATCCATCCTCCTTCGACAACACTCAGGAGTTCGTAGCCATTTACGCTACGGTCAACTCATCAGCGATTTCTTCAGCAGGGTAGCTCAACGCCTCGCCAAGGGTTGGGTGCGGATAGGGAATATTCAGGACATCAAAGACGGTGTCATTGTGATAGAGGTGTGGTAGGGCAATCTGCATAATATCGGTCGCGTGCGGACCGAGGATATGTAGCCCGATGATTTTCCCGGAGGGTCGCTCGGCAACCATCTTGATAAAACCATCTATTTCCCCGATTGCCACGGCTTTGCCAATATCCTCCATTGGCGTTTTTACGGTTATCACGTCCAGCCCCCTCGCTTTTGCCTCCGCTTTAGTGAGACCAACCGTGCCGATTTCGGGGTGAGAGAAAATGATGTTGGAGACTAAGTTGTAATTCATTTTTACGCCACGTTTCCCCGCCGCGTGCAAGCCAGCGATTTTTCCTTCCATCGTGGCGGCATAAACTAGCGCCGCTTTGCCGGTTACGTCCCCGACCGCATAGATATGTGGAATACTGGTCTGCATGTAGTCATTAACCTCGATGGTGCCTTTTTTACCCAGACGCACGCCGGTTTTTTCCAAGCCTAACCCATCTATCGCAGGGGCGCGGCCGGTGGCTACCATGAGCTCCTCCGCACTGACAACCTTTTCTTCACCCCCTTGTGCGAAGTGTACTTCCTTACCGTTCTTCGTACGTTTAAACGATTTCAGGCTCGTCTCGGTCAGAATATTCATCCCATCATGCCGAAGCAGTTCCTGTAATTCAAAGCCGATGTCCGGGTCGAGGCGTCTTAAAATGCGCGCGCTACGGACTAAGATGGTGACTTCGACCCCCATCTTATGAAAGAGATACCCTAACTCCATGGCGATATAGCCGCTTCCTATCACAATCAAAGAAGCGGGAAGTTCTTCCAGGTAGAGCGCCTCGTCGCTGGTGATGTATCCCATCTCTTTCAACCCTGGCAAAGGCGGAACGTCAACCGCAGATCCGGTTGCGATAACGATTTTCTCTCCAGAGTAGAGGTCATTTCCAACCTGAATTGTATGCAGGTCAGTGAAACTCGCACTGCCTTCGACGATATCCACCGATGCCTTGAGAATTGCCTCTCTGCGGGCGGCGAAGAAATCTTCTTCCACGAGGGTTCGGACACGCTTCTGAACGGTGAGCCAATTTACCTGTAGATCGCCTGAAGTGATACCAAAATTTGGACTTTCTTCAAAGACGCGCTTCACACTCGCAGAGGCGAGAAGCGTTTTAGACGGCATGCATCCCTCGTTCGTACATAGACTGTATCCGACGCGACGCTTTTCTACCAGGAGAATCTTCTTAAATCCTTCGGCTTTGGCAGCCATTGCCGCCGAAAATCCGCCACTGCCGCTGCCAATACAAATGAGGTCGTAGTGATGTATATTTGTCATATCAATCTCCCTTCTGAGTACACTTTCGTCAGCTATAAATTGAGGTTTCATCATGACTCGATGTCAAGTTTGGAAGGAAAGGAAAGAGGGAAGGAAAGAAGGGAACAGAAGGCATTTCGTTGATTTTCGGGACCAACTCCCGCGGCATCGCCCATTGTAATGCCGATTCGGCGTGGGATTGTTTCGATTGCAGGTTGTGGGGTGTTCCAATTGTGGGATAAAAATAAAATAGACCCCGATCTTTGATCGGGGTCTGGTCATCTACTCATCACGTTATGATTTGTCGATTCGCCGGTAGAGGGTTGAGGCTTTCCCTTTTGGAACGGCGCCAGATGGAACTTCCAGCACTTCATACACAGACATGCCCTCGTCTCCGAAGTCGATGGATAACGTGTCACCAACAGCGAGTTCTTTGCCCGCTTTTGCCGGATGACCGTTGACCATGACCCGTCCACGACTACAGATCGAGCTAGCAACGGTACGGCGTTTAATGATGCGGCTCACTTGCAGGAATTTGTCCAGGCGCATCGGGTGTCCTCAAAGGCAGATCCAATACCTCAGTGACGGCATCGCTCTCAGGCGAATCGGGCATCTTCAAAGCGAGATCTAACACTTCGGTCATGTCGTTAACTTTGTAAAAATGCAGAGAATGGCGGATTTCTTCAGGAATATCGGGGAGGTCTTTGTCGTTCTCCTCAGGGATGATAATGTTTTTGATGCTATTGCGGTGCGCTGCTAATATCTTCTCCTTCAACCCCCCAATGGGTAGGACACGCCCACGTAAGGTGATTTCGCCAGTCATCGCGATATCCTTGCGAACCTTCGTACCCGTCATTGCAGAAATCATTGCTGTTGCGAGTGTGATTCCGGCCGACGGTCCTTCTACAGGAACAGCCCCCTCGGCAACATGAATATGGATATCGCGTTTATTAAACTCAAAATCAGGAGGCACATTCAGGGATTCAGCTCGCGAGCGGATATAGGCGAGCGCCGTCTGAACGGATTCACGCATGATCTCCTGAAGTTGGCCCGTCATTGTTAACTTGCCCTCCCCTGCCATTGTGGCGGCTTCAATTGCAACGATATCTCCACCAGCTTGCGAAATGGTCAGGCCCGTTGCAACACCGACCTGATCTTGTTTTTCGGCTTTTCCCTGTGTAAATTTTGGGGGCCCCAGATATTCTGTCAGATCATTGACATCAACCTGGATTTCCTTGTCCTCCTCCCCGCTTTTCACAATCTCCTTAGCGACTTTGCGACAGATGCCGGTGATCTCGCGTTCCAGGTTTCGGACGCCCGCCTCGCGGGTATACTTTTGAATGATTTCAAAAATTGTCTCGTCCGAGAATTGGAGGGATGCTTCCTTGAGACCGTGTGCTTTAATCTGTTTGGAAATCAAGAACAGGCTGGCAATTTTATGCTTTTCATACTCCGTGTATCCGGGAAGCTCGATGATCTCCATGCGATCTTCCAGGGCCGGTGAAATTGGAGCCCGTGTGTTCGCGGTTGTAATAAACATAACTTCCGAGAGATCAAATTGTACATCCAGATAGTGATCACGGAAGGTATCATTTTGCTCTGGATCGAGGACTTCAAGCAGCGCAGACGCCGGATCGCCACGAAAGTCCATACTCATTTTGTCAATTTCATCTAAGAGGAAAAGGGGATTCTTCGATTTCGCGTCCCTCAACCCTTGAATAATCCGACCGGGCAAGGATCCGATGTAGGTGCGGCGATGTCCACGGATCTCCGCCTCATCCCGGATGCCTCCCAGGGACATACGAATGAAGTTTCGACCGGTTGCCCTGGCAATCGACTTGCCTAATGACGTTTTCCCGACCCCGGGCGGGCCCACGAAACAGAGAATTGGTCCCTTGAGTTTTTTGACCAATTGCAGCACGGCGAGATATTCGAGAATTCGATCTTTCGGCTTTTCCAAGCCATAGTGATCATCGTCGAGTATCTTCTCCGCTTCGCTCAGGTCGATTTTACTTTCTGTCCGTTTATTCCAAGGCAAAGCGATGAGCCAGTCAATATATGTTCTGATGACACCCGATTCGGCAGACATCGGTGGCATCTGTTGAAGCCGGTCCAGCTCTTTCAAGGCTTTTTCTTCGGCTTCCTCGGTCATACCTGCCGCCTTAATCTGTTCACGTAGTTCGTCAATGTCAGCTTGATCATCTCCACGACCGAGTTCCTTCTGGATTGCCTTCATCTTTTCGTGGAGGTAGAACTCCCGATGCGTCTTCTCAACTGACTTCTGGACTTGAGTATTGACTTTTTCCTCCAACTTGAACAGATCCAACTCTTCCTTAAGCAACTCAATGACAACCTGAAGCCGCTTAATCGGGTTAATCTCGTCCAACACGCGCTGCAACCCATCTGAATCTATGCTAGTAGTGAAGCTGGCAATTGAATCAGCGAGATAGCCGGGCTCAACCTCTTTTCGGACCGCCATCAGGGCTTCACGTGGCGTTTGCTGATTTGCTTTGATATACTCTTCAAAAGCTGCAATCGCTGTTTTCATCAGCGACGTCGCTTGTTTTGATTGATCAGATTCCTCATGGACGATTTTGACTTCTGCTTTCAGAAAATCATCCGCCTCAAAACAGCGCAGCACGATTGCACGGCCATATCCTTCAATCGCAAGTCGAATGCTTCCATCGCGTGGATCATAAGAATCCGCAATGCTTGTGGCTGTGCCAACACGATAGAAGCTATCAGGGTCCGGGTTTTCTTCCTCTTTGTCTTTTTGATTGAGCAACAGCACATCCTGATTTGCGTGCATGGCGTATTTTGTTGCCTGGACTCCCATCTTGCGAGTAACAATTAACGGAGTACTTGTACGGGGAAAGAAAACTTTCCCGGGGGTAGGAATAACCGGAAGTACAAAAACTTCATCAGCTTGGTGGTTTCTATTCGAATCTGCACTCATAATCAACTCCTTAGAATAATGCAAACGAAATACGTACGAACTCATTGCGGGTAGTTTCTTGGCAGTCTAATAGAGCGCAGCGAAGAATCTCCTCGTTAAGGTGCAAGAGATCCTTCACTCCGTTCAGGATGACAGAAGAAGAGCGCGTTTTACTCGCTATAAGTTCTACTACATAATTTGCCCATTCGTCAATTTTTCAGGCGGTTAAGGCTTTGGGTTCATCTCCATAAACCAGGGTGGGAGGCTCATTTTTCAAGATAGAATCTGCCGTGATGATACATTCTTTGACAACTTTGGAGGAAGATGGAATTTCATACATGATGTCTAGCATCAGGTTTTCCAGAATTGACCTTAACCCTCTTGCACCAGTTTCACGCTTAATGGCTTCCTGGGCGATGGAACTTAGTGCATCCTCCATGACCCGGAGATTGACTCTATCATAACGAAAAAGTTGAGTATACTGTTTGACCAGAGCATCTTTGGGACCGGTTAAAATCTGAATCAAAGCAGATTCATCAAGGTCATGGAGTATTGCAGTAACAGGTAGGCGTCCGACGAATTCTGGAATAAAGCCGTACTTAATCAAGTCCTTGGGGACAACCTGGGAAAGAATTTCGTGGATCTTTTTTTCGTCCTTCGCTTGAATTTGCGATCCAAACCCCATCCCTTGCTGTCCAACCCGCTGTTGTATAATCTTTTCAAGGCCGATAAAGGTGCCACCACATATAAATAAGATTTTTGAGGTGTCGACTTCAATAAATTCTTGATGGGGATGTTTCCGCCCCCCTTGTGGAGGCACGCTCGCTGTTTTCCCTTCCAGAATCTTCAATAACGCCTGCTGAACCCCTTCACCTGAAACATCCCTGGTGATCGAGGGATTTTCAGATTTGCGGCTAATCTTGTCGATTTCGTCGATATAAATAATCCCCTTCTCCGCACGTTCCACATTGCCTTCTGCTGCTTGTACCAACTTCAGGATAATATTTTCAACGTCTTCGCCTACATATCCAGCTTCCGTGAGTGTCGTCGCGTCAGTGATTGCGAAGGGTACATCCAGAATGCGTGCTAAGGTCTGAGCCAGAAGAGTCTTACCTGTGCCTGTGGGGCCAATCAACAAGATATTACTTTTGTCTAACTCGACATCTGAATCCTTGCGAAATCGCAGTTTTTTGTAGTGATTATAGACTGCAACAGATAAGCTCTTTTTCGCTCCATCCTGACCGATTATATACTCATCAAGCTGGGCTTTAATCCCGGCAGGAAGCGGAAGGGGAAACAGATCTGAAACCGCCGCAAATTTTTCCTCTGTTTCCGACTCATATAACTCAGCAAGGATGTCGTTGCATAACTCAACACACTCGTCACAGACGTAAACACCAGATCCAATAGGGCTTGCAATGAGCTTACGGACATCCTCCTGGCCCTTATCGCAAAAGGAACACTGTTGATCGTCTATAATACCCGGCATGGAAGTCTCCAAATTTTTGTGAGTTTATACTTTCGTTAACGTACTTAGTGAACTGTTTGACGTGATACGCATCACGCATCACGCATCACTTCTTTGGTAGACCGATGAGAAACAACTGAATCAATGATACCATATTTACCATATTCAAGTGCTTCCTGAGCTGTCATGTAGAAATCACGATCAGCGTCCGCTTGAATCTTCTTCTGCGATTGTCCGGTATGCTGGGCTAAAATGTTATATAACTCGCCCCGGATGCGAAGGATTTCCTGCGCATGGATACTGATATCGGAAGCCTGACCGCTAACACCACTAATAATGGGTTGGTGAATTAACACGGTAGAGTGAGGCAAAGCATGCCGCTTACCACGCTCACCACCCGCAAGCAAAATCGCCCCCATGCTGTAAGCTTGACCGACACACCATGTCTGAACATCAGGTTTGATATACTGCATCGTATCGTAGATTGCTAGCCCCGCTGATACTGAGCCACCGGGTGTATTTAAATAAAGCACGATGTCGGAATCGTGCTTTTTGCTCTCCAGGAAAAGCATCTGAGCGATGATGCTGTTTGCAGCGGCATCGTCAATCATCGAACCGACCATAATGATCCGATCTTCCAGCAATCGTGAGTAAATATCGTAGGAGCGCTCGCCGCGACTTGTTTGCTCCACAACGATAGGAATAAGATTCATTCCAAAAATTCTCCTCAAATCAAGATGGGACTTCTGTTATGGAATAATCACAGACTGTTTGGCGGACGCACGTTGAATTAGAAATCGGTAAATTTTATCATTCCGCAGCGTGTCCCGAAACTCCTCTAAACGATTGTTCGCCTTGAGCAGGCTCGCGTATTTTTGAGGGTCTTGATTTTGCTGCTCTGCAATGAGCCGAATTTCTATATCTAACTCATCATCAGTGACTCTGATATTCTCACGTTCAGCGATGGCATCAAAGATCCATATCTGTTTCGTTTGCTTGATTGCATCTTCACGCAATTCCGCCGGCAAACTTTTCATATCTATTCCCGCTTGCTCAGGAGTTTTTCCTTCACGTCTTAATTGTTGCTGAATATTTTGAATGGTTTGCTGCACATGCTGATCGACAATCGACTCGGGAATCTCAATCGCCGTTTTTTCGATTAACTGTTGAAGGATCTCTTCGCGCTGGCGCTGACGGCGGATTTCCTTCTGTTCCTCGACGAGGTTATTCCAAATTGCGCCATAGAGCTGATCATAATTTTCGTATTCCAAATCTTTTGCGAATTCATCATCAAGGGGCGGAAGCTGTTTCTCCGTAATCACATGTAGCATCACGTTGAATACAGCATGCTTGCCTGCAAGCTCAGGGTTTTCGTGATTCTGATTGAAGTCCACCTCAACTTGCCTGCTTTCCTCAACACGCATACCAATTAACTCGGCTTCAATCTCCGGTAAGAGCATCCCTTTTCCAACGTCGATATCTGCATCTTCCTTGCGCCCATCCGTAATTGGTTTGCCGTCCACAAGACATTCCCAGTCAATCCTCACTGAGTCGCTGTCCTGGACAGGTCGATCCACCTCAAGTGGAATGTATGTCGCATGTTGTTCCTGCAACCTGCGGATGTACGTCTCCACTTCCTCACGTGGGACATTCGGAGGAGATTTATCAATAACTAAATCTTCGTATTCCGGGAGGACAAATTCAGGCTTGACATCAATAGTCGCTTCAAACGCAAGGGGCTGATCCGCCTCAATTTCCATCTGGTTCATGGAGGGCGAAATCTCCAGATTACCAAGAGGAATCAGTCGCTCAGAAATCAAAGCCTGTTCGTAAGCGGGTGGGACGAGATTTTGGATGGATTCAGCTTTGATGTGTTCTGCAAATCGCGCTTTAAGGATGCCAGAAGGAACTCTGCCCTTCCGAAAGCCGGGAACTGAGACTTTTGTTCGCACAGCCTGACAATTGCGCTCAAGCTCTTCATTGACTTCTTCAGCGGAGATTTCAATACGCAAGCGTACACGACTGTTTCCCAGCTTTCCAACTTCAACCTTCAAGTAGACCTCCAAATTATCTCAGAAAAGGCATTTGGTGGGCGAGGAGGGACTTGAACCCTCACGGGGAGAACCCCAATAGATCCTAAATCTATCTTGTCTACCAATTCCAACACCCGCCCACATAAAAATGGTGCGCCGTGAAGGAATTGAACCTTCAACCGCCTGATTAAGAGTCAGATGCTCTGCCTGGTTGAGCTAACGGCGCAGAAGGAAAGCGCGTCCGGAGGGACTCGAACCCCCAACTTATAGGACTGAAGTCTATCGCTCTATCCAATTGAACTACGGACGCATTTCGTAACATTTAAGATTGAATATTGAGGATTGAAAGAGAACACAGTCCATATTCAATAATGCTGTAGACCAATGAATCGGGGCGAGAGGATTCGAACCTCCGACCTTCTGCTCCCAAAGCAGACGCGCTAACCGGGCTGCGCTACGCCCCGAAGAAAGGGGTGGATGATGGGATTTGAACCCACGACCACTTAATCCACAGTCAAGCGCTCTACCGACTGAGCTACATCCACCATAAACGAATTGGCACGCCCGGCAGGATTCGAACCTGCGACCTACTGATTAGAAGTCAGTTGCTCTATCCAACTGAGCTACGGGCGCAAACAAAAGGCAATCAGAGAATCAGAGCGAGAAAAATCGAACCGCCGACCTTTCTGATCTCCTAGATCGGAACGCGCTAACCGGGCTGCGCTACGCCCTGTGGATGTTTTGCCTCTTACTGCCCAAAAGCCCGGAAAATATACCACATGAGTATAGGCAGTTGCAAGTCAAAATTCAGATTGAGTAAAGAGAGAAGGAAATTGGAAATCAGATATTTGTCTGGCGGTTTGGGGGATTGTCTGCTAAAATAATGATGTGTATCAAAAGAATCACCCATCATGAAGAAAGACTTGGTAGACCCGACGACTTTTTCCCGGATTTTCAAGTTCAGTTGGAAATTGTTAGAAATGACGCACTGAATCCAATGAAATCGCTACAGGCATGGGCATATTGGAGACGGGAGTATGAGTCGGAAGTAACTGTTCATGTGATCGCGCAAACTGATAGTTTGCGTTACAAGCATCTGTCAGATTGCGCGTATTTCACGTTCTGCTTCATTTACGACCTGAACGGTTACAGTCGGAATAATAGAATGCGCCCACGCCCTGAATCAATTACAAAGTTGTCGCCTCAACCTGTGTGCTAAAGTCGTCAAAGTCTGAATTTCCCACATAGCTTCCACATCAATTTCGGTCGCTGGCGCTCCACAAATGTCGCATGGCAATTGAGGCATCGTGTTACGCGCTAAAATCGGATTTTCTCTCGCTGGACTCCCTGACGTTCAGCAAATACTTGTCCTTCAAGGTTGGTCGTTGAACCAAAATCGTACTCATATTCAAACTTATCTTTGACGCCGAATACCGTTTTTAAGGGAACATTCATGGATTTTGATTCGATGCCCCAAAAATCATCCTCCATGTCGGAAGCTGAATATCTGACGCTGTTAATCGTAAACTCGCTGAGATGCTCACAACATTCAAGCCAAATCCTTCTCAAAAAATGATCGAGATCAGAAAGTGTCGCTGTGGATTTCGCTTCAAGGTGCAGCCAGAACGGCTTATAACTCCAAATTTTCAGAGTAAGCATAGGTTGATTCCTTGCGGAATTTTCCCTGCTTCTAAACCGTGCGTGCGACTTTCACCGCACACGGCTTGCCCAGTCATAAGTGGCGATTAAATTGAAAATCCATGGGTTTTCCGTTAAAGTAGAGGTAATCCAAACCATAATACCTCAAAGGAGAAACCAAAGGAGAAACCCATGGACATCCAAATTGCAACCATTTTCTATCTCTGTGACAAGCTCTTAGAAGCACTCAACTCAAAACCACACCCACAAACGCAGATGTCTGATGCCGAAGTGATGACCACCGGCATCGTCGCTGCGTTGTTCTTCGGGGCAAACTTGCAAACCACTTGTGACTTTCTAAAGACTCATGGCTATATACCCAAGATGCTTTCAAAAAGTCGATTAAACCGATGTTCACCACATTGTTCAAAATCTTGGGACGAAGCTATGTGCAACTTAATCAACAGAAAATCTATGCACTGGATACCATACCAATTGCTGTTTGTTCCGCATTCGTCGGTCAAAAATCTATACCGATAAGGCATATCGAGGCTATCAAGCGTCCAAACGTCGGTATTTCTATGGCTTGAAAGTTCATCTGCTAGTGACTGCGAGTCGACACCCTGTTGAATTTTTTGTGACCCCAGCCAGTACAGGGGACGTTGAAGGGTTACAGTGGTTTGACTTCGACTTGCCACCGGGCTATGGTGACAAAGCATACAATAATTATGAGATAGAAGATATTGTTACATCAGTCGGAGTCGAATTAAAGCCAGTACGCAAGAAGAATTCCAAGCGGCTGTATCCACCATGGGAGACCTACTTGGCTAATTACCATCGTAAGTCTGTTGAGACGGCTGGCAGTTTGATTAACAAACTGCTTTCACGTTCAATCCATGCAGTAACGCGACACGGATTTGAATTGAAAGTGGTCTTGTTTGTATTGGCTAGCAGTATCAATCAGCTCTGAGTTCACTCACATATTCAGTTCACTCACATATTCGATGAATAGGTCGCAACTTGGGTTATACTAAGAAAAATCACAGGTATTATAGTGATCCATTGGTTCTCTCTGCGAGCCGGATCAGTTTTCGTCGCCAGATTCTGACAAATCTGACGATCCCAAGGAGGTCTTTACTCCTATCAGTTACGAGCCGGCAATTTCATGGCTGTCAAACCGATGGTCATCCTTAAATAGGGGCGCTTGAATGAACAATAGAAAAATGTGGGTTCAATTCTCACCCGCAACGAAAGGGGTAGAGGTCGCATCTAAGTCAACCTGCAAAATCTCCTATTGGGGAATTCAAGAGATCCTAAGTCGTCCTGTTATCTGTTTTTTTCCAGTTTACACAAACCAATTGTAGACTGGCCGGCGGAAGTGCAGGGGCGTACCCGGTACTGGATTGGCGTCTATAAGCGTGTCCGTCATCTGCTGATGGGTAACGATTATTGCCTTTTGCCCCAGCCTCAGTCTGAGGTCGACTGGAACGCCAGGCAGTTTTGCAATGGCGCAGGGGAAGGGCTGGTGTTTGTCTTTCGGTGGACAGTGGCGACCAAGGGCTAGAACCTGGCGCTACGCGCTCTGGATGCCGGTTACTCATACTGCTTCCAAAACGAAGGAAATGGAGAAGAGACCGTGTATGTGGGCGAGAAGTTGATGGTTCGCGGCTTTTTGGCGAACCTGACCCCCAATTCAGCGAAACTCTTTTCATACAAGGACGAATAGGACCGGTACACGTTTGCCGGTGATAAGGAGGTAGCAACAATGTCCTTTGCAGTGACTAACACAACGGGATACTTGACAGAGGAAGCCATCGCATATCTCGAAATGAACGGATGCCGGATAACCAACTGCCAGTTCGATCAGTTGACCGAAGAAGCATTTTGCGAGGAAATCCGTGGCATAGACGCGGTCATCGCCAGCGGTGAGCAGTATACTGAAAAAGTCTTTCAGGCAGCAGATAAATTGAAGATCGTGGCGCGAACAGGGGCGGGTTATGAGCGCGTGGACATCGAAGCGGCAGCAAAACATGGCATCTGGGTCACAACGACCCCGGGTGCGACAAGCCATGCCGTGTCAGATTTCACCCTTGGCCTGATGCTGAGTCTGTTAAGAAATATCCCGGCGATGGCACAGGAAATGAAGGATGGTCAGTGGAACCAGTTCGCTGGGAAGGAACTGGCGAGTTTGACCGTAGGAATCGTTGGGGCCGGTTCCATCGGGCGGCAGGTCATCAAAAGGGCAACCGCTTTTGGCGCCAAAGTCCTGGCCTACGACATTCAACCGGACGACGAATTTGCCGATCAGTGGAATGTCCAATACCTTCCGCTGGATGAACTGATGGCTCAATCTGACATTGTTAGCCTCCACGTTTCATTCAATGAGGAAACCCGGGGACTGATAGACCAGCGACGATTGAAGTTGATGAGGAAGGGAGCCTATCTGATAAACACCAGCAGACCCGCCGTTGTGGACAAGGAAGCCCTTATAAGAGTGCTGAAAGCGAAAGAGATTGCAGGGGCGGCAATAGATGTTCACGCGCCTGATCCTTGTCCGCCGGATGATCCGCTCGTTCAACTCGATAATGTCATTGCCACACCATGGACGGCATATAAAACGGAGGAGACGATAGCGCGGATGTGCATTATGGCAGCCACTGATGTGGTAACGGTTTTGCATGGCGGCGCGCCACAGTTTCCGGTGAATAAGCTGTAGGATAGCTGAAGACGTAGTGGCCTATTTCTTAAACGCGCTTATAAGGTTTAGGCTTGCAAGTTTTGTGTAAATTTGATACAATATAGGCATCAAACCCTTATGAATAAAGGAGTTGAGATGAATGAACTTGTTTGATGCTGTAGAACGATTTTCTGACCAAGAGAGTTGTATTAAACACTTAGAAACTATCCGCTGGGGTGGCAAACCTGAGTGTCCATATTGCGAAAGTAAAAAGGTTGCACCGAAGAATGAAGCTAGCATAATTGGTCGTTGGAATTGCCATACTTGTAAGTCAAGTTTCAATGTGTTACAGGGAACGATATTTCAAGGAACACAGATTCCACTTCAGAAGTGGTTTATGGCTATCCTGTTAATGAACGATGCGAAGAAAAGCCTATCAAGTTGTCAAATGGCTCGTCATTTGGACTTAACGCAACCCTCAGCTTGGTTCATGATGAAACGAATCAGGTCTGAGATGGGTAGAAAGGGCAAGGTTTTACTGAGAGGAATTATTGAATGCGATGAAACCTACGTGGGCGGTAAGCCCCGACGACGAAAAGACAAGGACGGGAACTTGCCTCCACCGAGCAAGCGAGGTAGAGGCACGAAGAAAACGCCCGTTATCGGTGCTGTTGAACGGGCTGGGAATGTTGTGGCGCGTGTGGCTACGAGTTTGAGTCGTAAGGGCGTTTTGGGGTTCATCAAAGGCGTTATTGAGAAGCCGAAGGATTCAGTTCTAATGACAGATGAGTTCTCATCGTATGAGGCGGTTGATGGGCTCATGCCTCACCATGTCATCAGACACAAGAACTGGCAGTACGTGGACGGTAATACCCACACAAACACGATTGAAGGGTTCTGGTCGCTGGTGAAACGTGCGTTTCATGGTACACATCACCACTACAAGCATGTTTCGCTCTACATCGCTGAGGCGTGTTACAAGTACAACAACCGGAAGAACCGGAACATCTTCAAGAAGTTTATCAGGGAATGCTTTGTGTAGGGTGGGAAAACCTCTGGAGACTCCATAGAAGGATTAGATTACACTATTTCCAACCTTTTGAAAATGGTTGTAATTAGTGTGTAGTCATTTTTAAGTAACTGAATTGCAACTCTTAAATCTTCTACGGTTGCAGTAGAGGTAAATAACCTCTCTTCAATTCGGTGGGTTTTATCAGCATGTTTTTGTAGATGTTCTTTAACACGTTGAATATCCACCTTCCTTTGTGATGACATAACATCTGCCTCCTTTCTGAGTCATATTTTCAGAGGTTTTCCCATAAGGGAGTGTCCGGTGGGAGCCGGACACTCTAGCAACAAAATATCAGGGAGTGCTTTGTGTAGCACCCCCTGATATTGCCTAAGAGTTATTGCTTAGGCGTAGCCGTATAAGGACTGCTATACGGCGTTTGATTACCCTTACGTTTAGCGATTTTGAGTACGATAAACGTAAAGGTTTTGCGTATTTTTATAAACACGATAATCCCTCCTTTCATTGGAATAAGTCGTGATGCAGAGGGTGTTATCAGCAGTTGTCCGTATATGTGGACTTACAAGCGTGCCGTCTTTACGCCTGTAAGACTTGATGTATTTGATGCGTGGCATGGGGGGTCTCCTTTGCCATGTTGTGGCGGTGGGGGTGCTATAACACCCCCTCGCCTGTTTTATGTCTATCTCATGTGCAATCTTCTAGCAACATTTCGGAGGGTTGTTTCGGTTTGCCCAAATCGTTCCTCCATTTGGGCATAACGCCCCTCTATACTATCTATTGACTTGATGACTGCTACATGAGTTGCAAGGGTAGTTGTCATGTACCTGTCCATTCTCGTTACTGACTGTTGAAAAGAATCAAGTTTCTTGTCAATATCTTCAACAGGTACGGTTTTCTTCGCAGTTGCATCTCTAGTTTTCAGATTCTCTGCGATGTTGGTAAGCTCTACCCTTCTTAAATTGACGACTTCTTCTTTCAGTTGTTTTGCTTCATCTCTGAAGTCTATGAAGGACTTTCTGATACTATACAAATCGTCACTACTGGGAATGTGTTTCCAAATGAACTTTCCAGCAGCAATGATAATGAGTATATCCGCTACTACACTAAGAAAATCACTCATTGGGGTGTCCTTTACTTTGGCGAGGAAAGGTAAAACAAGCCAACGATTTAATAAACTTCAGAATCACAGGCTTGTAACACCCCAATAATATCACATATTCAAAGAATCTGCAAGCCAATTATTTATAAATGCGTTTCTTAAATTCGTGTCGGGTTTGGAGCACCCCAGACATCAATCGAATTTAAGAAGTGAATCAGTAGACGGTAGCTCATTCACACACAGATAGGAGGACGTTCAATGTCAACCCAAGCCCCCGGCCATTGGAAACCCGGCGATCCAATCGGCTACATCCGTCCCGAAATCCCTGCGTTCGAGCTGCTGCCCTACCAGGGTGAGCGTTATAAGACTATGGCGCCAGACACGCTGGAACTGCAAGACCGGGCAAGGCTGGCTATCTACACCATGACCGAAATCACCGATCCCCTGGCGGACTACTGGGACGACGTCGACCATTGGATTCGCAACATGCTCACCGAGGGATAGTTGTTGGCGACGGACTGGATCTATCGGAGGTCAGATGCTGGAACCGAAACCAATCTCATACCAAAGCACCTAAATAAAACCAGGAAAGAGAAAATGTCAGTTTTCCGCCAATTTTTCGAGTATGCCTCAACGGAAGGATGGGAGAAAAAGGCTTCCACCCTTCCAATCTTTCCAATTTTCCATTCTTCATGACATCGCAAAAACGTTATTCATGGGGAATACATCACTTTACCAGAGGTAAATTACAATGCATAATCTGGGTACAAATCAGCCAACAGCTAGGTCGACGTTAGCAAGGGACTTCTACGATAGGATGAGCCAACTGTGGATTATCGACGCCCACGAGCATCTTCCCGCCGAGGCAGATCGAGTCGCCATAGAGGTTGATGCTGTATCGCTTTTCGAGAACTATCCCCGGTTCAACTTGGCCTGCGCCGGTCTACCTGAAGACCAATTTGCGGCGATGGTGAACCGAGAATTACCCCTCGATGAGCGGTGGAATATTTTCAAGGAATACCTTCCTTTGATACGTAACACCTCGTTTACGCGGGTCGCCTTGTTGGGAATGCAAGCGATGTACGGGTTCGAGGATATCACGGAGGATAATTATCAGGAACTCTCCCGTGCGATGCAAGCCGCCAATACGCCTGGCATCTATCAGCGTGTCTTCCGCGATCAGGCGCAAATTCTGGTTGCGCTGAATCAAGAAAGCTATAATGAACCATGGGAGCTTCCACCGCCGAAGAGTTTTCGTCTTCCGCAGTGGTGGGAATCCCAATTCAGCATTGCGCTGCGGTCCAATGCACTGAAACGGATTGAGGCGCATCTTGGACGTGCCTTATTATCCCTTGACGCTTACATTGAGGGAATCGGAGAAGTCCTCTCATACTATAAGAGGCAGGGTGTCCTTGCGGTCAAACTCAACAAGGAAGCAATCGAGTTGTGGCCAGAAAAAGACGACGTGGTGCCCCTCTTTGACAACTTCGTGCGAAACAAAGAACAGACCTCACCTACACGAGAATCACTATCCCCTTCAGCGTACAAGGCGCTGCGCGATTTCATTGCCCATGCCATCCTGCGCTTTGCTGGCGAAATGGGATTGGCTGTTTGCTTTCATTGCGGACACAGAGCGGAATGGAGAGATTATCGCATGACGAACCCATCACTCATGGTGCCAATCTTCCAGCATTACCGAGATGTGAAGTTCGAACTGTACCACGCCGGTTTGCCCTGGGTTCGAGAAACAGGCTTGATTGCCAGTGCTTTTCCAAACGTTTGGATTAACATGTGCTGGGCGCATGCCCTGGCATCCACATTAGCTAGGAACGCCCTCAACGAATGGCTCGACATGGTGCCAGCTAACAAGATCATCGGATTTGGCGGAGACACCCAACTCTGGGTTGAATGGACGCTAGGCGACCTCATCGTGAGCCGGCAGAACATTGCGGCGGTGCTGGCAGGACGGGTGGAGGAAGGCCTGTTAAAGGAGGAACACGCCTTCGACATTGCCAGGATGATGCTTTACGACAATCCGAAAAATCTCTATCAGCTTGAATGTGAGCGTCTCAATGACGTCGAGTATGTCTGATACTGGATTAGGCTTGCTGTTTCCCATTTGGTGTGTAATAAGCCCACCTCTATATCTCCCCCCAAAGTTAGGGGGAGATATAGAGGTGGGCGTCAAATGAGACATTTCACCTAAATCGGTATGACAGACTGACACCTTACAAAGCACAATCTTCCGATTGGAGGAATAACCATGGCACAAGGTCTCACCGAACAACAAGTCAAACAATTTCACGACGATGGCTTCATAATCGTGCGAGATCGCCTGTCGTCCGAGGCGATACAACCCCTAATCAACGACCTTGAGCACCGAATCGATCAGCTCGCAACCGAAGCGATGGAACAGGGCATCCTCAATGAGACGAAAACCTTTGCCGATGCGCCGTTTAACAAGCGCCTAGCGCTGTTGACGGAAGCCACCGGACACGAGATGTTCTTTGCAAAGTTGAAAGGCAAACAGTTTAAGACATCCGGCATGTTCGCCCTGCGAACGTATCCGGGCCTGCTAGACATGGTTGAGTCGATCATCGGCCCGGAGATCATGGCGCATCACCAGTATTCACTGCGTCCGAAACTGCCTGGCGCAAGTGGGGCGGTTGGATGGCACCAGGACAACGCATTACTCGACGAGGACGGCTGGGCAACGCTGGTCGCCAACTGCTGGGTACCGCTGTCCGAAGCGTCCCGAGCGCACGGCTGCCTCCAGGTCATTCGTGGCTCACACAAGTTTGGCATCCTGTCAAGCGGATTTTTTCACAATCCACACCCGGGCGCCAATGGCCACTTACCAGAAGGTGAACGGGTATTCTGTGAAATGCAGCCGGGCGATGTCCTGCTCATGAGCGGAGGGGTGTTGCACCAATCAGACGACAACACCACCGACACGGTTCGTTGGAGCGTCGACTCACGGTACTGCCGCACAGGCTTGCCGACGGGGCGGACAAGCCCTTCATTTGTGGTACGCAGTAAAGCGAATCCGCAAAGTGTCGCAAAAGCGGTAGATGATTGGATTCAGCTTTATATCAATGCAGGAGCGGACGTCAGATATTAACTCAAGTGTTGTAGCAACTTTGGTGCTAGATGGTGGAGGAGAAGGCTCTATCGCGCTAACTTCACCAATAAACTGAACATAGCTGAAAGTGAGGCAAGAGAAACACAGTCTTGGCTAGAAAATGCTGTTGAGTGTGAATACATTACGAAGGAGGTTGGTGGTGAACTTGTCCAACAACATCATTGGCAAGCTCGTCGCAATATCGAAATAATTTCCCGTCTTCTCGTTCCCTCGCCTCCTCTAGTTGGCGCCAGCGCAAAGCCGCTTGAGCGTTGAGTTCTAACCACACCCTACGGTCTAACCACACCCTACGGGATGGGAAATTATAACCCAAAATTCGTATGAAACATTGTGAGAGGGGAAAACCATGAAAGTGATTACTGACCCCAGTGTGAAAACCGATCGACTGGGCGGCGTGGACGTGCCGGCAGCTGAGGTGCTAAAGCAGATGCATCAGGACCAATACATTCTCCATGCGCGCGAGGGGAAACTCACACAGGTGCCGGTGGAGAAGAACTTGCTCCCCCATGATCTAAAAATTAAACCCCAAGGCGTGCGGGTTGCCTTTGGACCGGACAGCACGATTTATGTGGCTCAACCCACCATGGTATGTAAGTCCACCGATGGCGGGCGAATCTGGACTTCGCACAAGCGCACCGACACGGACGGATTGTTGCAAAAATCCCCATTTTTTGCGGTGCTCAACGATGGGACGTTCGTCGGCATAACCGGCGGCGGAAACGCAAACGAGCCGGTGGCAGTGATGTCCTCTTCGGACGAGGGGCGCACCTGGCGGGAGATCTCTCAGATTAAGCCGCCGCCCAACCACTTTGGGGGGGCTTGCTGGATATTGCACACCCCGGATGACATGCTGGTGTGTGCAGTAGGGGCAGCGAACCATGTTTTCAAATCTGTTGGTGGTACACTGAGGTTGATATCTGGTGGTGGTCGGCTGCGGACGTTCCGCTCCACGGATGGAGGCAAAACTTGGCAAGATCCCGCAACGGTGGCAGATTGGGGCAGTGAGGGCGGGTCGACACAAACAGCTTCAGGCAAGTTGTTAGCGGTCATCCGCTATCAGCGGCCGCCGCTGCCCGGGGATCCACCCGACCTGGAGAAGCAGACAGGAAGCATTTCCCCAGGCTGGCCCTACAAGCATGTCTTTCTCGCCGATTCCCCGGACCAAGGGCTGACTTGGAGGAACTTCCGGCAATTGGCAACAGTCTTCGGCCAGACGCTTGGTTATCCTGCCGCGCTCAGGGATGGCACCGTGGTGGTCATTCATGACACGCGCTACGGGCCGGGGCCGCCGGGCAGTCGGGCGATGATTAGCCGTGATGAAGGACAAACCTGGGAGGACGAGGTCTATTACATGGACTACACCACCTTCACCGGTTGCTACAACACGAGCGTGGTGTTCGAGGACGATACCATCCTCACCATTGCCGCATCGAGCCAGGCGGGTAATTCCTGGGATGCTGTTGCCGGCAACACTGACTTAATCGCGATTCGTTGGAAGCCTGTTTAAGTAGAATAGCTTTACGACTTGTGCTAGGTTCTGTTGACATTTGAGTATAAGGTTGTGGCATAATAGAAGAATGACGCCAATAACCTTACCTGATGACCAATGGAATAAGATATACCGGTTTCTTCTTAGCTGTCCCACCATCTATGTTGGCGACGAAGCTTCTACACGCCGCTTCGTCGAAGCCGTCCTGTGGGTGACTCGTAGCGGGGCTCAATGGAGACTTCTACCAGACACCTATGGCAAATGGAACACCCGCTACAAGCGATTTGCTCGATGGTGCGACAAAGGTATCTTCACACAGATGCACCCCCACTTCGCCTCTGACCCCGATATCGAGTCGCTTATTGTGGACAGTACCATCTGCCGCGCTCACCCGTGTGCGGCGGGCGCCTTAAAAAGCTGGCGCCTTAAAAAAAAGGGTGGCACTGAAAACCAAGCATTAGGTCGGTCTCGGGGCGGTTTCAGCACAAAAATTCACATCACAGTTGACGGACTAGGCAATCCGCTAAGAATTCATCTGACCCCCGGTCAGAGACATGACATAACTGAGGCGGAAGGGTTGATAATCGGATATAACAGTGAATATGTGATTGGAGACAAGGGGTACGATTCGGACGCTTTTATCGCTGTTATTGAGGCGAATGGAGCGATTGCGGTGATACCGCCCAAAAGTCATCGTGTTGACCAAAGAACGTATGACAAACACTTATACAAAGAGAGACATCGGGTTGAATGTTTCATCAACAAGATAAAATGGTATCGTCGTATCTTCTCTCGGTTTGAGAAGCTAGCTGTCCGTTATTTTGGATTTCTCAGCTTTGTCGCCACTCTTATATGGCTCCCTTTATATGGCTCCCTTGAAATGTCAACAGAACCTAGCAACGCATTCCCCATTGATTGTTGGACTCACCAACCGGGAACAAATTCTCTGTTTTGCCAAAAACCCTTCTGGTGCTACTTCAATCGTGCGTGGAAGTGAGCATCCAAAGTTAAAAGATTGGCAAGGGCAGGTCGATTTAGGAACCCTATACGCGACAGGAGTTTTGGGATGAGGACAGTAAAGCAGGAACGGAGAGATTTGGTTGTCTTGGTTGCCGATAGCCATTAGAAGCAAACTGTTGCGACATTGCTTAAACGACCTCAATCTCTGGGTATACAGGAGGTGTCTATTGATATTGATTCGGACATTTTCTCCCATCCTAATCGCGATCCGGGAGTGTTCCATGAAGCGGGACGTTTTCTGGCAGTCTTTGCCCAACAGTACGAACATGCCTTAGTGTTAATTGATGCAGAGTGGGAAGGCAGCCCCGCGAGTGCAGAGGAGATCGAGAAAAAAATCCAAGACGATTTGAACAGAAACGGCTGGGAGGGACGGAGTGCAGTCATTGTGATTGATCCAGACTCGAAATCTGGGTATGGAGTTAGTCACGTCATGTGCCCGAATTATTCGGAATGGATTGGGAGACGATAAAAGATCTGGGACATCAGACAAATTACTGGCAGGAGGGAGAAACTAAACCTTCTCGCCCGAAAGAGCTTTTAGAGGAAGTACTTCGTCGTACCAGAAAAAGGCGTTCCGCTGCACTGTATCGACAGTTGGCACGAAAGGTGGGCTTGAGAACGTGTCGAGACGATTCTTTTTGCCGCTTCCGTGAAATCCTGCAACAGTGGTTTCCCGCATAAAGATTGGCACCTCAAAAGGAGGATCTACCTCATGAAAACAGACAACGCAACAAAACTAACCAAACCCGTTATCATCTACGATGGAGAGTGCAATTTCTGCTTGAACGGTATCCGCCGCATTCAGAACAAAGATCAAGCGGAGCAGTTTACCTATACCCCCAAACAAACCCCCGACCTCTACACGCACTATCCACAGCTTGAAGCCATTGAATCTAAAGAAGGGATGCGATTCATTGACTCAAACGGGAAGGTCTATTACGGAGCGGATACCATCTACCAGATTTATAGGCGACTTGGCAAGTATCGCTATATCACATGGCTCTACGTTGTGCCCGTCATTCGGACGCTGCTGAAGGGGGCGTACCTGATTATCTCGAAAAATCGGTCACGTTTGGGCAGGTCGGACTGTGAATCTGAAACCTGCTCTATTGAATGATAAACTTGTTCAGGCAAATAGTTGGAGGATGAAATGTCACTCTCAAAATCTGTAGATTCACAAAGCCACCTCGACTGCTCTCAAATGCGCGGCTGGGATATCGTGGTCGCCGATGCGGCGATTCCCGCCGAAAAGTATGCGGCGGAAGAATTTCAGCGATGGTTTGGTCGCGCAACGCGAATGAGACTGCCGCTGCATGCGTTGGCTGAATCCGTGACACACCACGTTTACATTGGTCCGGATGCAGCATCTCTTCACTCCGCCACAATGGGAGAAGAGGAAGTGCGGATTGTGGTTGAGGGCGATTGGGTAGTCATCGCCGGTGGACGTCCACGCGGGACGCTCTACGGGGTATACCAGTTTCTCGAAGATTACCTCGGCGTCCGCTTCCTCACATACGACCACACGTATGTTCCAGATGCGTCGGTGTTGAAGATTCCCTGTGGGATGTATAGCTACAATCCGCTGTTTTCATTCCGGTGGAGCTTCTACCGTGAGAATACGGAGCACCCCATATTTGCGGCGCGACTGCGGGTCAATACCGTCACAAACGATGAACGGCTAGGTGGCAAAACCGGACAGACGCTCATCAACCACTCCTTCCATGCGTTGGTCCCCTTCAGTGAATACGGGGCAGACCACCCCGAATATTACGCTCTGGTTGATGGGAAACGCGATACGCGCACGCACGGCAGTGGTCCCCAATTATGCGTCACCAACCCGGGGAGCATTGAGGTTGCTGCAGCGGCAGCGATTAAATATCTGGATGGACACCCCGAACTCAAAAATGTCAGCGTCAGCCAAGCCGACACGGATGCCTACTGCAAATGCGACCATTGCGAAGAACTCAACCAGCGTGAAGACTCGCCGATGGGCGCTCAACTCACGTTTGTCAACGCTGTTGCGGAGCAGGTTGAGAAAACGCATCCGAATGCCAAAGTTGGGACGCTCGCGTATTGGTACACCCGCAAACCACCGAAGACCGTCCGCCCACAGCATAACGTACAGATTCAACTTTGCAGCATCGAGTGTTGTACGCTGCACTCAATCGACAATCCAAATTGCGAGAAGAATCGCGACTTCTGCCGAGATATGGACGAATGGGGAAAAATCTGCGACGACATCTGGATCTGGAATTACAACACCAATTTCCGTGCTTACGACCTGCCCTTCCCTAATCTTCGGGTTATCGGCCCAAACGTGCGCTATTTCCTGCGAAACAACACCAAGGGCGTGTTCATGCAAGCAAACGGCAATGGTCTGACTGGCGAGCTCTGCGATTTGCGGAACTATATCATCGGATGGCTGATCTGGAACCCCGACCTCGATGACAAGGCGCTTTGCGAGGAATTCATCAAATTGCACTACAAGGGCGCGGCGCAGCCAATTCTGGATTACATCAACATGCTTCACGATAACGCCGACGCAAAGGGGGTTCATCCGAATTGCTTTCCATCGCCAGAGGAGGTTGGGCTGGACGCAGAGATTTCGCAGAGAGCACTTGACTACTTTGAGCAGGCGCTCACCCTGGCGGACGACAGCTTTGTTCGGGCGCGGGTCGAGAAGACTTCCATCTGCGCTTACAAGGCGATGATTGTCGCAGGCGGAGAGATGGAGGCTGCGGAGCGTGAAAATCTCATCGACCGTTATATTGAATTGTGCGAGCGTTATCAGATGACCCATGCTTCGGAGGGTCAGCTTGCCTCCGAGTATTTTAAGGAGCTCAAGGCGATAGAACCGTAGATTTCGTAGAATAGCGCGGATTCTGATTTTCCCATAACTGCTCAAGTGGTAAAATGAACAGGAGTTGGAAATCAGCGCGATCACCTGAAGGTTACTTGACAAGAGACATAGTTGATAGGGAACAGCGGATAGGCCTGACATGGGAGAGGCTAACGAGTAACAACAAAGACATTCGAGGTCAGAGGAGGCATTTGGATATCCTCCTCTGACAGAAAGAGCCAGAAATTTAGCCATTTTAATGGCTGGCACACTGGATTTGGCTGGTTTCCGATACAGTCCAGCAGTTGGGGTCATGACCCATTCTGATGGTAGTATCACTGTGGCCGTTTCAGGTCTGGCTCAGAGAAATGTCATCGATCACCTTGAACCGCAACTTATTGAGTTGCAGAATAAAGGTTCGATAACAGGCTACCGTTTCGGCCCTGAAATGCCTGACCCTAATCGCCCCCCTCTTCGACCGACATTATTCCCGGCTGGAACAGTTAGGACGAGTCTTGTTTGTGCTGAGATCAGATTAGGTGAAACTGCAAGAGACCATGATTCACCACCAGATGGTATGGCAGTCGTTTGGCGGAAAGAGGGTGCGAGAGGTAGAGGCAATCCCTATCCCGATTTCTTGAGGTTTATGTGTCCATGTAATAATTGATCTTTGGTGCTAGTTGGTGAGTATACTTACCCCCATTGTCTAGACAAAAATGAACGATATTTAAGGTGGAAAAGCTAACCAATTCGGTCAGGTTTGAACGCCTGATATTATTGGAAATACACCGGGTATGGTGTTTGATAATTGAGGGATTGATGAAGTTGCCGTCGATTGTAGAAGTTGAAATAGCGTTTCAATCCACACAAAGCCGCGTTAACTGAGTCATAGTCGTTGATATAAACATCTTCATACTTCACGCCTCCGCCAGAACCGTTCAATGAAGATGTTATCAAAAACGCGGCCGCTGCCCGCCTAGCTGATGGCAACATAAGCTGCTTTGAGTCGAGCGGTAAAGGCGTCAGAAGTAAACTGACTGCTCTGATCGCTGTTGAAAATCAAGGGCTTGGTTCGGCTGAGAGCCCGTTGGAGAGCTGACAGACAAAAGAAAACGTCTAGGGAGTTTGAAGGTTCCCATGACAACACATAACGAGAAAACCAATCGATAATCGCTACCAGATAAACAAAGCCATTGTTCAAGCGAATATAGGTGACGTCAGTTGCCCAGACCTGATTCGGTTTTATGATACCTAACTCCTTCAGCAGATAGGGATACTTTTTCGACGGTTTGCCCATGCCAGAGGTTTTGGGCTTGAGATAGATGGCGGCCAATCCCATCTTCCGCATCAACCGAGCCACCCGTTTGGGATTGACAACCTGTCCTTGGGAACGAAGTCATGCGGTCAACCGTGGCGCCCCGTAGAACGGCGTCTTCGTGTACTGCTCATCTAACAGACGAATATATAGCAAGTTTTGTGGCGACTCTGCTACCGGCTGATAGTAGAACGAAGCTCGAGCCAATCCCAGCAGTTGGCATTGCTTCAAAATCGACAGAGAACAACGCCCCTGTTCAACAAGCTCCCGCTTCTGTTCAACGGAGCGGTTCTGTTTTTTTTGTAGCCAGTCCAGTTCTACCTTCAACTGACCGATTTGCGATATAGTTCTGCGACTAGGTTCTGTTGACATTTCAAGGGAGCCATATAAGAGTGGCGACAAAGCTGAGAAATCCAAAATAACGGACAGCTAGCTTCTCAAACCGAGAGAAGATACGACGATACCATTTTATCTTGTTGATGAAACATTCAACCCGATGTCTCTCTTTGTATAAGCGTTTGTCATACGTTCTTTGGTCAACACGATGACTTTTTGGCGGTATCACCGCAATCGCTCCATTCGCCTTGATAACCGCGATAAAAGCGTCCGAATCGTACCCCTTGTCTCCAATCACATATTCACTGTTATATCCGATTATCAACCCTTCCGCCTCAGTTATGTCATGTCTCTGACCGGGGGTCAGATGAATTCTTAGCGGATTGCCTAGTCCGTCAACTGTGATGTGAATTTTTGTGCTGAAACCGCCCCGAGACCGACCTAATGCTTGGTTTTCAGTGCCACCCTTTTTTTTAAGGCGCCAGCTTTTTAAGGCGCCCGCCGCACACGGGTGAGCGCGGCAGATGGTACTGTCCACAATAAGCGACTCGATATCGGGGTCAGAGGCGAAGTGGGGGTGCATCTGTGTGAAGATACCTTTGTCGCACCATCGAGCAAATCGCTTGTAGCGGGTGTTCCATTTGCCATAGGTGTCTGGTAGAAGTCTCCATTGAGCCCCGCTACGAGTCACCCACAGGACGGCTTCGACGAAGCGGCGTGTAGAAGCTTCGTCGCCAACATAGATGGTGGGACAGCTAAGAAGAAACCGGTATATCTTATTCCATTGGTCATCAGGTAAGGTTATTGGCGTCATTCTTCTATTATGCCACAACCTTATACTCAAATGTCAACAGAACCTAGTTGGTTGCTGTCAGAAGAAGCCTGCGTGCGTTCGTTTGTAAAGATTTGAGGCAATTCTTCGAGCACCTGTTTTTTCCATTTGCTCACTTGATTGAGGTGGACTCGATATTCACTGGCAATCTGAGCGATAGTTTGTTGATTGTTTATCGCTTCAATAGCGACCTGCGCTTTGAATCGTCCATCGTACTGTTTTCTCCGAGTCATGGGATATAAACTCCTTTCTTTTTCTTGGGGTTTCTGAGCCATATTTTCGCCCAGATGATGACCGTTTTGCCAGTCGGAAATCCACCTTAGTCACCTGTCTAGTTTTTGGAGGTAATTATAGGATACTGCTCTCAGCAACCAGGATGAGGAAGCTATCGATGAATTGCAGGAAGAACTTCTGGATCTCTTGTATGAGTTGGGGGATTGATTGAAAGGCGAATATAGGGGTGTTGAAATGGGAAGTTGGAAGGAGAGAATGTAGGACTGGAAGTAAAGAAAGGGACAGAATCGCACTCGTAGTAGTTTTGGAACAATTTTGATCGATGTGTCGGATTCCATGGTGAAAGAAACGTCAGAATCCGCTTTTTTCGCCAATGATTAGCTGAGATACCGACTGGCTTTCCAACCAAGAAACCGGATTTCTTCTCCAGAAACGCGGTCATGAAGCGAGTTTTGAAGAAGTCGCTCAAGTGGATCGACATTTATGTTCGATTGCTACAAACACTCCAACATCTTCCTTTGCTTCTCTTCTTTCTCGATTTCATTGTGATCCAAAACGACTTTTCTGCATCTTACATCCGCGATTTCAAGTCGAAATCGTCCTACCGCCGTTCAGTAGCAAGCGTAGCCCCGGGCATGATGTAATGGTGCCCTCTTGTGACTTCGGTAACACGTTGCTGAAATTTGTCAGAAAATGAACCACTAGGCATTGGCTTGAGACCGCCGATGACATAGACTTGCGCCCTGGGTTGACGACAAGCTGCGATTGCATTTTCAGATGTATATCCTTTTTCTTTACGGCGGCTTGTTGATTCATCAGTTACGATAAAGAGGACAAGCTGACGATCATCCGGCGTTTGGAGTCTGGGTACTCCTTCCACAATTGCATCTAGCAGATGTTCATCGCCACGTTTGGGCGTCCGAAACAGCTTCTTGACTTGATTAGGGTCTAAAGGCGGTTTTGTTGTCAAAATGAAACTTTCTCCGCCGCCTGCCCTTGCCCAGAATCTGATGACTCCAAACCGATAGTCTAGCCCTTCGCCATCCAGGATTTTGACCAGTTTATCGAACCCGGTGCAAATCTCATCCACTTTATTCTCCATGCTCAGGCTTGAGTCAAAGACAAACACAATGTCGGCTGCTGGCTTCACGGTTGCCGCGATGTGTTGCGCGATGCGCCTGAAAATCCCCTCGATCTTGAGTATGGACCTGTCTATCATAGGGACTTTCATAGAGGCTTGGCTGACTGTCCGCTGATTTTTGTCGATGGCGTACCACTTGCCATCTGTTTCATCGGCTAATTGTATCTGTATCTGTTCGCCTATCCCAACGACGTTGATGTGAATTTCGTCCTGTTTACACCGATCAAGAATCTTCCCAACAACCTGATTTTTCCCGCTGTCCATCTCCCAAGACGTTTTCAGTTCCGAATTTGTCGCGAGGACAATGTGCTTTTCGGCATCCAATCGCAATTCTGACTCCTCGAGCCCTCGCATAATCGCGTCGAGCCCATATCCAGCAACGACATCCCCAAATTTTATCGGCAAATTGCGAAGGCTTTTTTCAAGCGGACTTAACCCGCTCTCCAGCGGTTTGACCATGATGCGCGGCGTGCCTTTGATGCTTTGAAACCAGATGAGTGCAAACTGATAGTCGATTATTGATTCCTCAAAGACACTTGCCACGTCGGCAAGCCGTCTTTCAATGGAGGCGACTGGTGCCTTCATTTCCTTACTTCCATCAATGACGAGTACGAGATCAACCATCTGGTTCGTGCTCTGGCGACTAGCCCGCTGGGCAATCTCCACAAGGCTTTTCCCAATGTCAATCTTTGTTTCATCCTTTTCCTGTTTATCCTTTGTGCTGATCATCACTCGTCTTTTTCGACGGGGCGGACGCACTTCCGCGGTTGTGATTGTCGCCACGCCATCGAGGCTAATCCAGGCTACCAATATCAGCAAAGCAATTCGCCATTGCCAAGCGTGCCGCTTAGACGATTTCATCGATTCTCCTTCCATGAACGTCGTAATATGTGATTTGTAAAGCGCGAAGATGGCTCATTTCCTGACTTTTCCATCTCTATGTCTGGTATTTTAGTCCCTCACAGTCTGTTTGTCAACTCCTTTTCCTTTTTGCCCTTGCGTCACTTTCGCGTTTGTGCTATAATTCACCTGTTATGAAAGATGCCAAGTCTGCCGCAGCTATCAAAACCGTTGCTATGAACAAGAAAGCGCGGCACGACTATCACCTGCTAGATCGTTACGAAGCTGGGATTGCCCTTCAGGGGACAGAAGTCAAGGCGATTCGTGCTGGCAGGCTGAATCTGACAGATAGTTATGCGCGAGTCGAGGACAGCGAAGTTTTTCTGATCGATGCCCATATCGGTCCTTACGAGCAAGGAAATCGCGAGAATCATGAACCAAAGCGGAAACGGAAGTTGCTGCTGAACCGCAGAGAGATTAAGAAAATTGACGCGAAAACCGGTTCGGCTGGCATGACGATTGTCCCAACAAAGGCTTATTTCAGTAGCGGGGTGGTAAAAGTCGAGATAGCGTTGGCGCGTGGCAAGCACGCTTATGATAAACGCGAAGATCTCAGGCAAGATGCCGATCAACGCGCTATTCAATCATATCTGGGGTAGCAGCGGCGATCAAGTCATTGGCGCTTATACCAATTGAAACTTGGAATTGCGATTGAACAGCATTCCAAGAATTCAAGGGTTCAGGTGCTCAAGCGTTCAAAAGTTCAGCGCCCTATGAACTCATGAATTGATAATCAACATGGGGGTGCAAAGGTTTCGACGGGAGTGGATGATATAAAGGTTGCATGCCGAGGTCTCCGCAGGCCTCGTTAAACAGGCGGAAAAAATTTAATTGCCGATGAAGAATTGGCTCTAGCTGCTTAATAAAGCAGTTCGTCTCGCTAATTTGCGGTCCCGTCGAGTTAGCGAGACGTCATAAAACGGGCTTTGCGCCTTGCTTGGTCTCAAGGGGCAAGCTGTGAGACTCAACTTGAGATAGTCCGCAGCGAATCCGGCATAAGGGAGTCTTGTGGACGAAACGCTAAAACTTATGCTATGCATGTAGTAGCCTTTATTGAACTGCTCTCGGACGCGGGTTCGATTCCCGCCACCTCCATTATATTTTTTTACAACTGAGCCATAAACGTTTCTCACCTAAGAGCCTATTTAATAATTCAGATTAACCCAGTGTTTACGGGCATTGACGAAAAATTCATCATTTCGGACACCAACGCTGTCCTAATCAAAGTTGGTTTGATGTTTGCTCCAGATTTTTTAGATAGGCTCTAAGCCTCTTAATATCTGCACACCGCATACGTTTCCTGTTGCGTAACCTTCCGCAAATGGCAATATCCTTGTAACCCGACACATATCTATTGGTTTAGGATCTTGATACCCAACAACGCTACGAGGATGAACTGAATCATGCAAACGCTAAACCGAGCCAAACTCATCGTTAGATCGCATGTGAACGATCTCCTGGTAAAGGCTGAAGATACACGCAAAACGCGCAGCCTGATGGTGGAAGAGATGCATCAGAACATCCGCAATGTTAAGTCTTTGATTGCAGGCGCGATTACCGATCTCAAGCTAATCGTACGGGAGATTGACATACATGAGGGTGAAGCGAAAAGGTGGGAAGAGAAAGCAGTTTTCGCCTTGAAAAAAGGGGAAGAAGACTTGGCACGCCGCGCACTCACTCGAAAATGTGAGCATATTAAGAAGGCGGACCAATATCGGGAGCAGATAGCGACACAGCAGGAAACCATTAACTCCCTCAAGTCTAGTCTGGAAACGCTGGAAGCCAAGCTGGATACCATCCGTTATCAGACTGCAAAATTAGCTGTGGCGGAAAGTCTGGAATCCTCCCGACCGGTTGTCACCTCAACGCCACCTGCTGATACGGTGATTGACACAAGTGCATTCGATGCCTATGATCGACTGGTTGATCGCGTCCGAGATCTCGAAGCGCATGCAGAAGCGTTAGCCGAGTTGACACAAGGCGATGACCTTGAGCAGAAATTTCACGACCTGGAGAGCAAAGAAAAGGTTGAGGAAGATCTTGCGGCATTGAAAGCAAAAGTCGATGCTAAGAATCGAGAAGGCTCGTCCGCAATGGAGTAACGAAGGTGGCTGAGTTTCATCATTTGCCATCTCGAATTCAAGAAACAGCCCAGGCCCAACTGACTATGAATGAGCAGGTCAGATTGTGTATGCTTGGGCGATCTAATCTGCTCAATCCCGATTTTATCATTATCACTTCTGACCGGGTATTGGTGCTGGAGGAGCGTCAGATGGGTAGCCTCAGTGCTTCCTACATCAATATTCGGTGCAACCTCCCGTTTTCCCAGATTACGGCGGTCAAACTTGACCGAAGCTTCAAACACCACATCTTTGGGCAAGCTGACCTCGAAATCAGAGTAAATGGTGATAAGTATCTGATAAACAACATCAGCCATCGCGAAGCCGAACACGCGCTAGCGTTGATTCCCTCATAAATCACACCGAAGCGGGAAAGGGGTAACAGGGCTGCGAAGGGAAATGCGTAAAGCACAACCTCATTAACTCATTCTTCCTGCGCAATACGCATCACTTGCACAGTTGGGGTGTCGATATGTCAGACCTCCTCATTGAATTGAGCCGCTGGTATAATCTATTATTCGTCCTGCCCATCCTCATCATATTCGTTTACCAAGTTTTACACATGTTGGCGGGTCTGAATATCGGTGGTCTGGACTTGGCGTTTGGCGACCTCGGAGCGATTATCGCGAATCAATTATCTAGTTCCAAACCCGCCTCTCCACTGAACCGATTCTTCGCTTTCCTGAATGCGGGACGAATTCCCTCTCTCATAGTTATTGTTACTTTTCTGTTCTTCTGGGGAATCGTGGGTTTTGCCTGTAACCACTGGTTCATTCCGTTGTTTGGAAATTTTGTTCTCCCTGCCGTTGTCATCTCATCTCTTACCGCTTTTACACTCAGCAGCCTGATAACCCACCTCGTTTCGCAAGCGATCGACCTCATCTTTCCCACCCCCCACGCCGACGAATTGCGTCGTGCAGATCTTGTCGGCATGGTTGCGAAAGTCACCAGCCGTGAGGTAAATACCGCCTTCGGAATCACACGAACCGAAGATTTCCCTGTCCGTACGACGATATACTGCCAGGTTGACCCGGAAGAGGAAAGTGTGAAGCAGGGCGAAAAGGTGGTGCTTTGGGATTATGACCCGCAAACACATTTCTATAAAGTGCAACGGCTTGACGGAGAGGGAGGTAGATATAGACTTTCTACATTACATCCTTGTCTGGTATAACGTCTGGTTTACAGCGCCGATCGCTTTCGTCTTTCTTTTTGCCATTTTTCAACTCGTCATGGGCGGCGTGGATTTTGGGGGCGGGGATGCCGACGTCGATGTGGACGTTGACGCCGATGCGGATGCGGACGCTGATACCCACAACGACTCAGGGGTGCAGCAGTGCCGGCACTAAAGGAGATTTTGAATTTTACGGATGTTGACCCCTAGAAACTCGCCAAGACTGTGAGTGAGTATGTTCCTGACTTGAATTTTGCCGCCAAAAGTGAAGCCCAAGAATCAACTGACTCGAATGTATCAGAAACCTGAAAGTGCAATTTGGGTTTATCGATGGCAAGACGATTGGCAACATTCTTGTAGCATTGCATCGTGTCATCGGATCCCCAATTGAAATTTCAAATTCGCTCGAAGTTACCGAGCAGATTCCCTTCACCCCAAAGGGAAATTAGCAAATAAGGAGTCTTAAAGATGAAAGATTCAAAAGCTAATGAACTCCTCCAGATCAGAGGAGAAAATATGATCGAAGTTGATGTTGCATTCATCTCTATCGAAGCGAGTAGCGGCACCCCAATTCTCTTTCTGAGAGAAAAGAAAGGGGATCCAAAATCTATGTTACCAATATGGATTGGACAAGGAGAAGCTTTTGCAATTCAGTTCCAGCTCAAAGGCGAATCGCCACCTCGTCCAATGACCCATGATCTCATGAAAAACATCATCGAAAGCCTTGATGCGAAAGTTGATGGAGTCTATGTGCATACCATGAAAGATTCAACTTATTTCGGGCAAATTGATCTGAAAATCAATAGCAAAACGCTGGAGATTGATGCTCGCCCCAGTGATGCGATTGCCCTTGCATTGAGGTTTGGAGCGCCCATCTATGTGGCAGAGCAGATTGTTCAAGAAATTGGTTTTCCTGAAACAGAGTTGAAAGAAGCTGAAAAGCAACAGTCAAGAGAAGAGTTAGAGAATTTAGATGAGGAGACGTTAGGAAGGTATACTGTATAAATCGTTGCGGATGATAAGGGAGTGCACCAATGCCAATCTTTGAGAAAGTCAAGCGAATACTCAAATCGAACATTAACGACCTGCTCGATCGGGGTGAAGATCCGGAGAAAATCTTGAATCAACTTCTGGAGGATATGCAGCACGAACTCAAAGAGGTAAAGATTCAGGTTGCTGCGGCGATCCGGGATGGGAACAAATTTGAAGCGCAGCACAAGGAAAACCTGGAAAGCGCGGAGAAATGGGAGAGGCGTGCCATCGTGTTTATCCAGAACAGCGATGATGTTCGCGCAAAAGAAGCCCTTCGCCGGAAGCAATCTTTCACCGATTTAGCAGAGAGTTTTCGTAAACAGTTCGAGGCGCAGAAAGAGAGTGTTTCTGTACTCAAAGATGGGCTGGCAACCCTGGAAGCAAAAATTGAAGAGGCAAAGAACAAACGTACCTTGCTGATGGCTCGTCAGAAACGGGCGGAGGCAGAGCGAACAATTCATCAAACAATGTCGGGCATTGCGGATTCCAATGCGTTAAGTGTTTTTGATCGCATCGAAGACCGTGTCCTTGATGCGGAGGCGAATGCCGAAGCCCTCAGCGAAATGCGTCAACTCAGTTTGGACAATGAGTTGGACAAACTGAATCGCAGCGACGAAATCGATGATGAACTTACCGAACTCAAAGCCCGGTTAAAAAACCAGGGCTGAGAATTTTGTGAAACCTGAATTCAAAAGGAGTCAATCTAATGGGATTACTTAGAAATCTCGTCATCTTAGCATTGATACTCGGGCTGATTCTGTTCGCGTTAAAAATTGTCCTGCCGATTATCGGCTGGGTATTTCAGCTTGCTATCACTCTTATCCTGCTGGGGGTGATCGGTCTTGCAATCATCTATCTTTACCGGAAACTTCGAGCGTAACGTTTATCGCTATGACTTCTGCTCCCTCTGCTTCAAACGCTTTGTAATCTTTCTGCAACTCGCCAAGCTATTCCATGCAAGGCGGTCACCAACTGCCTCGGTAAAAAACCAGCACAATCTTCTTTTTCCGGACATAGTCGGCGAAGGAGTGAATCTTCCCATTCGCATCTGGCAGGCTGAAATCTGGGGCTTTTGTACCGACTCTCAAGCCATCATCGATGGGGAGTTAATCCGGATCAATGAACGCAAGTTCGACCTCAACCTTTGCCATTTCACCAACTGGAATGAGGTTGATGGGAATTTCCTGCCTTTTGTATCTCTCGACATTGATGATGACGGTGAATTGTTGATTTGAGGGAACGGTTTCAAATTCAAAGACTCCTGTTTCCCTTGTAACGACTTCACGGACACTGCCGCCCCTGAATATAGGGAAGCGGAAGTTCTAATGCCTTTGATGTGTCTTGCGGCTCGGTTGGCGTGCCTTATTTGACGACAGGCTCATCGCTGCTGCCACACCCGCCCCAAACAAGCATCGAAACTCCCAAGAGCGCCAATACCAAAGTTTTATAAATAGGTCTATTCCTCATAGCTATTTCTTCAACTCACTTTCATACTATACTTTCTAACTTTAATGAGTTCTGTACTAAAATGTCTAAAGTTGGGTAGGGGCTAGATAAATCCACTATTTTCATTTCTCAAATTCTGCTTGGCAAGCGGACTTGAAGAAAATCGAATCGACCTCGAAGGGAGCGTTTTTAACTTTAGCACACTCTAGCAAACGTTAGGATACTTTAGCGCACTTGGTAGCTGAGAGAGATGAATTTCCGTTCTGTTAAAAACAGACGCGAAAAAGTGCGAAAGTATAGTTTCATAGATTGCTTTCTCTGCCTGTGCACCGTTGAACACTTTCACGACCCTTCGGTGGCGAAGGCTACGGATTCATAGCTACTTACTATTCATCACGTTTCATTGATTTGTATTTGTGATGGCTTCCAGATACGCCTTAATCTGGTGCCGATACCGCACAGGAATCCGATCTCTTTCCATCGCCTCCGCGTAAGCCTGTTTTGCACTGAGGTAGACTTCGCGGTATTGCATATAAGCGGGTTCGTCTTCACTGCTTGGAGGCTCTTGCATGGCGACCGAGGAGAAATCCTGCGAAGCCGATGCTGCACTCGTCAGCCGTAGCTCTTCTGCAGGTTGAGCCTCCAAACCACCTGATCCATTTTCAACCTGTGTGCCTTGCGCCTCTCCTGTCTCAGATTCCTCACCCGGGCCGCCTCCACCACTTGCTACGCCCCCCGTTTTACGCGCCATTTCAATACCTGCCAATCCGATATTTTTTCGACTTGACTTAATCTCCTCCAAAATCTTTTCCATTTGAGCAATGTCTTTCGCCTGCTGATCGATTTCTAGCAATGAACGCGCAATTTTCTCCAGCATCTCAGGGCTGACTCTCTGTGTTTCAATCTCTTTCAATCGATCGGCGAGGCTGTTGGCGGCGGTGTTGCCTGCAAGCTGTTCAGCGAGCTGTCTGAGCATGGCCTCCAATTTCGCCCGTTGCTCCGCAGTGAGTCCACCCATCTGGCCAGCGATTTTCTCAAGCTCTGAAGCGGTCTCACGTACATCCGTTCCACTGAGAAGTTTGGATGCTTCGCCGAGTTTGGAAATGGCTTCGACTGCCTGATCAATTTCATTCTCTGTAACCTGGCTTTCTTGCGCTTGAACCGCATCACGTAGCTTGCTGAGTTGCTTTTGCGCGGCTTGCACGTCAATGCGTTTATTCCTTAACCCTTTGACGGTATCCTGAACCCGCTTGGCAAGTGCAGCGTCGTTGATACCGCTGATCTCCCGTTCAAGCCTTGCCGCGGCTTCATCAATGGCGGCTTGCTCGGCTGCCGTTGGCGGGGGAGGAATCTCATACATGTGTGGGATGAAAAAGGAAAGTCCAATGAGCAACATGGGTATGGGGAGCCATTTGAGGGTGGATGGAAGCCTGTGGGATACAGCAGTGGAAGGGATAATCCCTTGGGCAACCTTTGCAGCGTCACGAATTTGCAAAATGGCGAAATCGTCCACCAATCCCCGTTGAATCGTCTCAAGAGCAGTGCTGAGGCGTTCCTTCAGAGTTAGGCGTTGGTCTACGAGGCGTGCGACATCGAGTTGATCAGTTTTCCGCAGCAAGCTCAAACCGACTGCTATGGTGATTGCAATAACAAGCGACAGGGAAGTCACAAAACCGATCGGTATCGGCAAAGGGAAAAATCGGTTGACTATGAGCAGCACCCCAGTAATGAGGAGTCCCCAGAAGCCGCAGCTAGCCAGATTCTGGAAGATACCATCGATTTGCATTCGGTGTTGGATGGCGGATAGCCGGCTCTGGATAATTTGTTCAGGTTGATTTTGCATTGCGTTTCGCATCGTTCTCTCCTTACCACCAAACTTCAGAAATCCGGGTTAAATACAGGTGCCTGACCTACCTAATTAATCCTCCAGTTTGAAGTGATACGGAATTTGTACATTCCGCACAATTACTGCCCCATCCCCCCGCTTGGCTGGCGCGAAACGTAACGCCTTCAGGGCTTCAATCGCAGCTTTATCACAGCCAAATCCGATTCCGCGAATCACTTTAATATCTCTGGCGATGCCGTCAACGCCAATCGAGACTTCGAGATGCACAATACCCTCTCTCTGAGCACAACGCGCGAGTTCCGGGTATTTAGGTAAGACGCGATGGAGAAAGCGGGGCGGCTGTGTGACATCACTTAGATCAACCGTTGGTGGCTCAACCGCATCCGGATTGAAATCCGCCTGGGGAATCTGCGCCGATTCAATTTTGTCGATTATTGATAAACCGATCGACCAGCCCGGCTCAATTTTAGGGATGACAGAAGGAATCTGGGCGTGATGTTTACCTGAAAGTAACCGTCTTTCAAGCCCTCCCGCCCCAATTCCCGTACCACCGGGAAAAGCAGATTGAATAGGAATAGAGATGTCACTTGCTGGGAGCGTGAATCTTGCATCTCCTGTTGGGATTTTAACCGCTGTTGTGATTGGTTGCTGCAATCGTGGCGGTTGAGTTTGTGAAGATCGTGGATTTTCAATCCGTTTGACCCTGCGGGCTGGTATCCGGTGTCTGGGTTTGGGTGGTTCTTTCAACTGGAGAATCTCCGCAATCACCACATCATCATCGATTTCTGCAATCTGGACAACAAATAGCGTTGCGATCATTCCCACAATAAGGTGGAAGGCAAGAGAAATCAACAGCGAAAAACGTCTCGGCGTAATGATCTGGAATTCTTGTTCCTGGTGAGAACCCGCTTGAATCGCAGAAATGGCTCGCTTCTGTTGGGAATCCAGTGGAATAGATTTCAGAAGTACAGCATTAGGGAGACCAGCCACCATCTGCCTTTGGGTTTCATGGGCTTTCATCGAAGATTTGGATCAACGATATGTCTGTTGAGTGTAACAGATAAAATTCCTAATTTCAACCCCAAAAGATTTATGACATAGGGTTATTTCACTCTTCGGCAAAGTGAGCGTTGAGCCTACCCTCGTAGTGAAGTGTATCGAAACCAGGTTGAGCGAAGCTGCTTGCATCCCGATCTATTGGGGCGGGCATTGGTTTCGATAGGCCGAAGGCCACTCGACTGACGCCCGAAGGTGGAAAATGAAATACCCCTGATTTACGACAATCTTTCCTGCAGTTGTGCGACGGTGGTTTGCAGTTGTCTTTCTCTTGCTTACAGAGTAACATCGCAGGTGACAAAATAAGCGCAAATGCCATCACGTCGAAAACTGCTTGTCTCTGGTAAACCAATGATACAGGTATATCGTCGCAAAAGTAGCAGCTCTTACGGAAGTTAATACTTTGCAAAGGATGTGTTCAGGTTGAAAGCAAATCAACAGATCGACGAATCGATGAATTGTTTACGCAATACGCAATACGCATCACGTTTCACGTTTTTGCTCATTGCCGTGCTTATGGGTGGGCTCATTGGGTGTACGACAGATCAAAAGCCAAAGTCCGGTCATTGGGAAATTGTTCGGCGTGCAGATTGGGAGACGCGGTTCTATGATGTATTCTTCATTGACGAGAAAACAGGGTGGGCAGTTGGAAATAACGAGGGAAGCACATTTGCAGAGGAGTTCGATAGCGTCATCGCACACACAACGGATGGCGGTGCAACATGGCATCCGCAAAAGAGTGGAACGTATTATTCGTTGCGAGAAGTGCGATTTATTGATCGCCAGATAGGGTGGATTGCCGGCGACAACGGCGTCATCTTACACACGGTGAATGGCGGAAAAACGTGGGAACCGCAAGCAACAAATACTCATAATAGCCTGTTCGATCTCCATTTTGTTTCAGCAAAACAGGGCTGGGCAAGCGGTGATTTCGGAACCGCGTTGTACACAGGGGATGGCGGAGAGACGTGGGTGAATCGGGCTCAAGGGATCGGCGAAAATTCGCTGAGGGGTGTCTATTTTCTCAATCCTCAGCGAGGCTGGGTCGTTAGCTATGAAGGTTACGCCTATCACACGAATGATGGTGGAGAGACCTGGAAACGCCAAAAGACGAATGTGCGCTACGAGTTATCTGATGTCTTTTTTGTCGATGAGAATCATGGGTGGATTGTCGGGGATAGACGCATAATTCTTGCAACAACAGACGGCGGTAAAAACTGGAAGTATTTGACCCAGGGATCGAATAATCGACACGAACAGCTCTATGGACAACAGGTCAAAACCGGGAAGGAACCTTTGCACAGCTTCCTCTTATCCGATCTCTACTTTACCAATGCCAACAATGGTTGGATCGTTGGCGACTTAGGCGCTATCTTACATACCAGTGACGGTGGCAAGACATGGAAGCATCAGCGAGGCGGTCCCACGCGGCTTGTTGGCGGCGATAACGTCTTGCTAGGCGTACATTTTGTCAACAATCAACAAGGTTGGGCGGTCGGTGAAGTTGGGACAATCTGGCATACAGCAAACAGCGGGAAAACATGGGAACTCCAATCCTCGCCGAGCTATCTGTTATCGGACATCCATTTTATCAACAATAAGGTTGGATATGCGGTTGGCGATCGCGGGGAGATCCTTAGCACAAATGATGGGGGACGACACTGGCAGTCGCAAGACAGTGGGACAATGGAGTGTTTTGGTTCAACACATTTCATCAACGATCAGATGGGCTGGGCGGTTGCGGAATGGGGAATGATTGTCCACACGGTTGATGGCGGCAAAACCTGGTCGCAGCAAAGAACAGATACGGAGCAGGCGCTTCTTGGCGTCTTCTTTATTGATGCACAGCAAGGGTGGGCAATTGGCAACAACGGCGAAATTGTGCATACCGCAAACGGTGGCAAGACGTGGAAACGTCAACGCAGCGGCATTAGTCGCGATCTCTTCGGCATTCATTTTATCGACGCTCAGACAGGGTGGATCGTCGGCGATGGCGGTATGGTTCTCTATACCAGGGACGGTGGGGATAAATGGGAACTTCAAACCCGTCTCGGTGAGGTATGGCTGTCAGGCGTCTATTTTACAGATCACTTCAATGGCTGGATTGTTGGGATTGACGGGCTTATTCTGTACACAGCCGATGGCGGGAACACATGGAGGCGTCAAAAAAGTTACGCGGACAGTTTTCTGCGCAGGGTCTTTTTCCTCAATCCGAACGAGGGCTGGGTTGTCGGAGGCAAAGGCACAGTGCTTCACACAATCAATGGCGGAGAAAACTGGCGTCCGCAAAGGTGCGAGACTCGCTACAATCTGAATTCAATCTATATGACAAGCCCTGAAAATGGCTGGATTGTCGGCGATCTCGGGATTATGTTGAAGTATGTCGTTGATGAGTAAAAGCGCCGTATCGCCTCCCAAATTACGTGAAAAGGTAGGGTGAGGCGTCGGGATTTGACGTTTTCGGCAATCTGTCAAATTTTCTGTCCCAGATCACTCAAAGAAAACTAGCACACCTTGAAGGGAATGGAAGAGAGGACAGGTTCCCCTTCCATTCTTCCAGACGGATACCGATCCTACAAAACGACAAACCGGAATCCGTACTAAACAACCGCTGACAATCCCCCATCAATATTGATCGCCGCCCCCGTAATGTACGAAGCCCGATCCGAAACGAGAAAGGCAACGAGGTCGCCAACTTCGTTGGGTTCACCCAGGCGTCCAAGCGGGTGCTCACGACCACGCGCCTCCCAATATTCCTCAAGCGTGTCGGGGGCCCCTTCCCTTTTCCACGCACGTTTTCCCTGTGCACTCTTGATTGAAGTCAAACAAACAGTATTGACGAGGATCTTGTCAGCGAGCAGTTCTTTGGAGAGGGCTTTTGTCATCGCGATTCCTGCCGCTCGACTGACAGAGGTCGGACAGGAGCCTGCGTCCGGCTGTTTGCCGCCGGGGTGTGTAATATTAATGATGCGTCCCCCACCAGCGGCTCTGATGTGAGGGATAGCCAACCGCGCACACCGCACTGCACCCATCAACTTGAGATCGAGATCTTCGTACCACGCCTCATCAGTTACCTCTTCAAAATTCCCGCCCGCAGAACGTCCTGCGTTGTTGATCAGAATATCGATCCGTCCGAAATGCTCAACGGTTTGGTTGATGAAGTTTTCGAGCGTTTCCGGCTTCGTCACATCAGCGGAGATGGCAAGGACGTCGCCCCTCGTCGCGTCACGAATTTCCTCTGCTGCCTGTTGCAAGACATCATCACGGCGAGCGCAAATGGCGACCTTCGCTCTTTCTTCTGAGAGCCGCAGGGCGATTCCTTTACCAATACCTTCACTGCCGCCCGTGATGACGGCAATCTTTCCTGCTAATTCGAGATTCATGGCAATCTCCTGTGATTGAGTTTACTTAGTAGACGATTACAAAAGGTCTACTGAACCCAGTTGTCATCAATAGGGAAGCCCCCTGATTGCAAAAGCAAATGGGACAAGGGCTTTGGCGCGTTTTGGCTTAACAACGGTTAAAAGACTGGACGATCCGATAAGAAAGTGGGATTCTCCTTTTGTCAATTCAATTGGAAAAATCGAAAGGAGAATACCAATCAATGCGCCATATCATAACCTACCAGAAACCTTCAGTCAAGGGTTGTTTAGTTTGCTCAATGACGTCGAGGCACTGGGCATTGACCCCCAAGAACTCTTTGCCTATTGCTGCTTCCAATGGTTTGAGACAATTTTCAAACCACCGAAACGGTTGCCCGGCAACGAAGCGTGGGAAAAATAAAATTGAATTCGGTCTTACGTACGATGGCGCCCGTTTCGATAGTGCAAACGGAGTAGGTCTACACCGAAATCATCTTCGATATGTCGCCAAACGGTGTGAATATGGTTCGCGTTATTTTGCGTGTTGTCATATTCTACGAAGAAGAAGGGTCCGTGAAGGCGGTAGTAATGCGGCTGTCTACGATTTGCCGGTCCCGCCCAGGCGAAATGGATGTCATTTACACCGGCATCGCGCAGCTTCTGCTCCTCAATTTTGGCTAACTCGTCGGGCAGTCGATCGATGTACGCCTCAATGAGCTTCGCCAAAACCTCACGTTGTCCAGTTGTCATTGACTCTGCTGCCAGTCCTTCAGCAGTACCAAACTCGACTTTCGGCTCTGCCTGCGTGATGATGTCTCTGGGAGCGGTTGCATTGATAACCGTTTTCGCTTTCTGATCAGCATTCAGGCACCCTAGGAGTTGCCGCGCAAGGTCCTCCTCCGCCGATAAGATCCGCAGCCCTTTCTTGGGCCCATGCCGTACCTCTGCGGGGTTGGTGCCAAAGAAGAAGGGATTTGGAGTAATCAACTTCCGATTCACAACAGTAAAATGGAGCGATACATGATGTCCCTCCGACCGCCAACTCCACGCTTTATGATTCGTCGGATCACCAAAGATGCTAAAAGCGTAAAACTCCGGATCGCGGGCAAGCCGGGCAGTCCCCTCCGACCGCTCCTGCTCACCGAGCGTGGTCTCCAGATCGATAATCGCTGTCGCCTTTTGATAGCCTCTCTGACTTAATCCAGTGGCAAACAGGTTGAAAGCTGCACCCTGTTGCTTCTCATTCATCTCCTCGAGGAATACCCCTTTGCGCTCAAACATCTCCCGCGGGAAGTAGTGCCAACGCTGCCGTTCAGCGTCTTCAAACGGAAGTTCCGCCTTTCGCCGCAGATCGGGCGTCAAGGTTTCCAAAAAATTCACGCAAGCGACCGCCATCCGCTCGGCTGTCTCTGACGCGGGAATCACTGTAGATGCAGGTGAAATGTTATGCGTATGTTCTGTCATGTTGAAACCTCCCTGTTAGTGATGCGTGAAACGTGAAAACGGTACCAATTGTACCTTAATCGAATTTTTCGCCGCCTGAACCATCTCAAACCCTTTGATGTATTCTGCTAGTGGTAATTGATGCGTGACGATGGGACTGACGTTGATTAGCCCGCGATGGATGTAGTCAATTGCCAGTGGATAAGCGTGCGGCCCGAGATGTGCGCCATGGATGTTGAGTTCCTTTGTGTCACCGATAATCGTCCAATCTACCGTGACCGGCTCACGCATCACGCTGAATTCGACGAAGGTGCCTGCCTTCCGTATCATCCGAAGCCCCTGCTCCACCGCGCTCGGATACCCCGTCGCTTCAATGTAGACATCGCAGCCGTAGCCTTCCGTCAGGTCGAGCACTTTCTGCACGGCATCTTCTTTGCCTAGATTGATTGCCAAATCTGCGCCGAGTTTCTTCGCAATCTCTAGGCGAGAGTCTACGAGGTCCACAGAAATCAGCAGACCGGGGTTTTTCAGCCGGGCCGCGCCGACCATCCCCAACCCAAGCGTCCCCGCCCCAGCAATCACGACGACGTCGCCAAACTCAATCTCTCCGCGTTGCACAGCGTGGATGGAACAAGACAACGGCTCGATCATCGCCGCGCTTGCCGGCGGTATATCTTTTGGGACCTTGTAGATAAGCGAGCTCGCCGGAAACTTCATATACTCCGCCATCCCGCCATTCACGACGTGCTGAAATCCGTAAATGTTGTGAACCTGACAGAGCCAGTATTTTCCGGTGTGACAGTAGCGGCAATTCCAACACGGGACAATCTGCTCGGAGATTGCGGTGTCACCGAGTGCCAATTCATGCTTTTCGCCGGCCCTCTCACCTAGCTGGACGACTTCACCGATGAACTCATGACCGGCAATTACGGGGCCATCAACGTAAGGCTTACGGTGCTCATCTCCCCAGAAAAGCGGTGCCCCTGTGTAACACTTTATATCGCTGGCACACACGCCGCACGCCTGCAATTTAATCACGACTTCGCCCGGCCCCGCTCGCGGTGTTTGCACCTCCTCCAGACGATAATCCCACGGCCCATGACACATAACGGCTTGCATCGTCTTGGGTGTTGACTCGGATTGAGTAGGTGTCGACATCGGCATATCCTCTTGAGGTATAGAGCTAGGTCTTTGTGAAGGTTCAAAACCTTCGCAAGGTTAGAAATTCTAACACCTTCTCACGCGACCTTGCGCAGGCGTCGTTTCACATACTGACGAGCAATCGACACATCAAAGTCAATCTCCGAACGGCTCGACATACCGAGATTGATAGCGTGCGCCGTTTCCAGTTCAAATCCCCAGCGGATCCAATCTTCAAAATCCGATTCCGGGATGTCCCCGGCGGCGATTACTTTCATGATGCTAATCCCTTTGCCGAGATTGTAGGCACGCTGGAGGTATTCAAGATGACGATCGAAAGAACCACCCTCTAGCATTCTGCCCTCTTTGTTCGCCGTCGCCAGAATGATCTGAATCTCCGGATGATTAATCACAGCATCCATGACGGGGCCGGTGTAGACATGCGTTGAGCAACCGATGACGCGGACAATTCCTTCGCTTTTCGCATCCAGGAATGCGGACAACGCCCCTTCCCGTGATTCCAAATCTTCAGGCGAGGAAACACCATGCAGCAAGAGCACATCGATGTAATCGGTTCCCATCTCTCGGAGGGAGCGTTCAATGCTCTTCCGCGTGCCGTCGTAATCTTTCGCGCCGGTTTTCGTCTGGATGACCACCTGACCACGGTCTATGCCCTTTAACGCCACGTCCAGGTGCGGCTGACTGCCATAGCTTTCAGCCGTATCCCAGAAGGTGATACCTTGATCTAACGCCTCGTAGAGCAGGTCGCCGCCTTCCGCGTAACTCGCACACACATTATTGAGATGCCCTGCCCCAAGGCAGAGCCGTGAGATTTCGAGTCCGGTGTTTCCGTATTCAAGACGTTCCATTTTGCCCTCCTTCACTCTAAAAGCCCGTTTTCCTTGTACCATTCGGTGTTTGGATACAAAGCCATAACGGATTTATGTTTTAAGAATCCCAATTTTCTATAGAAGCCTTCTTGCCCAATCACGCAGGCGAGAAGAACCTTGTCAGCGTGTAACCTTTCGAGCATCGCGTTCATGATGCGTGTTCCTATCCCCTGGCGTTGAAACTCTGGTGAGACGACGATGTCGCAGACAAAGGCGAAATATTCTCCATCAGACAATGCCCGTCCGGCGGCAACCAACTGTGTCCCGCGATATACAAAGCAGCAGACATTGCTCTTTTCGTAAGTACGCTGTAGCCGCTCCGGGTCGTATGTGCCTAATGGCGCCAGTTAGTACACTTCAGCCAATTCTGTCCAATTGACGGAATCGATTGAATACACAAGCGTAATGTCATCCATATTGATTTCCTCCTCTGTCCCATTCGATCTGACAGATGGCATTTCACTAGGTTCTGTTGACATTTGAGTATAAGGTTGTGGCATAATAGAAGAATGATGCCAATAACTTTACCCGATGACCCATGGAAAAAGATATACAGATTTCTTCTAAGTTGCCCCACCATCTATGTTGGCAACGAAGCGACAACGCGCCGCTTTGTCGAAGCGGTTCTGTGGGTGACTCGTAGCGGCGCTCAATGGCGGCTTCTGCCAGACACCTATGGCAAATGGAACACCCTCTACAAGCGGTTTGCTCGATGGTGCGACAAAGATGTTTTGACACAGATGCACCACCACTTCGCCTCTGCGAGTCGATTATTATTGACAGTACCATCTGCTGCGCTCACCCGTCTGCGGCGGGCGCCTTAAAAAGCTGGCGCCTTAAAAAAAAGGGTGGGACTGAAAGCCAAGCATTAGGTCGCTCTCAAGGTGGCTTCAGTACAAAAAATCGCATCGCAGTTGACGGACTAGGCAATCCCCTAAGAATTCATCTGACCCCCGGTCAGAGACACGACATAGTTGAGGCGGAAGGGTTGATAATCGGATATAACAGTGAATATGTAATTGGAGACAAGAGATACGATTCGGACGCTTTTATCGCGGTTATCAAGGCGAATGGAGCGATTGCGGTGATACCGCCCAAAAGTCATCGTGTTGACCAAAGAACGTATGACAAACATTTATACAAAGAGAGACATCGGGTTGAATGTTTCATCAACAAGATAAAATGGTATCGTCGCATCTTCTCTCGGTTCGAGAAGTTAGCTGTCCGTTATTTTGGATTTCTCAGCTTTGTCTCCACTTCCTTATATGGCTCCGTTGAAATGTCAACAGAACCTAATGATTCTACTGAGAATTTCATCAGCCATTCTTTCTTTCCCTCGGCTGCTAACCATCATACCGCTGCCCATCTTTCGCAACCCAAAGCCGATCGGTAAACGGCTCATTATTCCTTGCGTTCTTGGCGTGAGCCGGTATATACTGGATAATATAGGCTTTGCGGATGCTATCCGTCAGATTCGGACCGCTCCGATGAAAGAGGAGGGATGAGAAGACAGCCATGCTCCCCTTTTTCAGGGGCACTGCGATACCCGGATTATTGCCGAAGTAGCCGACCTGCCCGAGTTCCTTTCGCTCATGGGGTTGTGTGCCAAGTTTATGACTTTCAGGCAGCACCCAGATGCAGCCGTTTTCCAGCGTTGCATCACTGAGCGCCAGCCAACAGGTGTAATACTGTTCCGGGTCTAGTGGCGTGTACCCGTTGTCTTGATGCCACGGAAATTCTTGTGGGGTCTCAGGGTATTTGAAAACCGCCTGATTCCAGTAGAGACGCACATCAGGACCGATGAGTCCCGTCGTCAGTTGGACAAATGGATCCTGTTTGACGAAGGATTGAATCTTCTCGTTCTTTTCCGCAATGAAGGCGGTAAACACGATCTCGTCTGGGCGGCTAATTCTCTTGTTGCCAGCCTCCTTGAGTTGTTGGTTTGCTTCGTTAACATACGTTTCAATCTCGGCGGTGAGGTTGTTGATCTCGGACCCGTCGAAGATATCTTCAAGGACGAAAAATCCCTTTTCGTCAAACCGTTTTTTCTGTGCTTCGCTAATCAGCATATTTTCCCTCTGTGAATGTAGAAACCAATTTCACGATAGTTTAGCATCACGAGAGGAAAGAATCAAGCGTAAAACGCGATGTGGGAAAGATTGCGTGACAGCGCTTTGTGGAACAATCGGAATGGCTATGCACTCCCTATTCAGATAATGATGCGAAATATCAAACTCACCATTGAATACGATGGCACAAACTATCACGGCTGGCAGATCCAGCCCAACGCGATAACGATTCAAGCAGCCATCCAGGATGCGCTCACAAAGATTACCAAGACGCAGACGCAAATCATTGGGGCAGGGCGGACGGACAGGGGTGTACATGCCGCCGGTCAGGTTGCCAATTTCCATGCCCGTTCCCAGATGCCGCCAATCGCGTTTCAAAAGGCGCTCAACGCTACTCTGCCGCGAGACATCGCGATTATTGATGCAGAAGAAGCCTCTCCCGATTTTCACGCCCGTTTCAGCGCGACAAGTCGGACCTATCGGTACACGATTCTCAACCGTACATATCCTTCCGCATTCTTATGGAACAATGCCTATTTTCTGCCTCACCCAATAATCAACGTGCACCCGGTGGACGCCATCTGCCGGGCGTTAGTCGGCAAGGGGGATTTTTCCTCGTTCCAGCGTACAGGGAGCGATCGAATCAACCCGATCTGTGAAATTTACGAATCCCGCTGTTGGAGAGAAGGAGATCTGATCTACTTCGAGATTAAGGCGGATGCCTTTCTGCGGGGTATGGTTCGCGCGATTGTCGGCACCGTCTTGAAACTGCATGGCAGAAAGGATGGAGTCGATCGGTTGCACAGGATTCTTGATGCGCGGGATAGGTCTGCGGCGGGACCTTCCGCGCCTGCGCACGGTTTGTCACTCCTATGCGTAAAATATAATATGTAAAACCAGCATAAAAATCGGTTGGCACATTCCTTGCTGCGACTCCATTGACTTTCAAATTGCCCAGACTCAGAAAGGAGCGCGAGATGAATCGAATAAACATCTCAAGAGTTGCTTCGATCGTATTTAGAATGACGCTAGTTGCTCTGTATAAGTGGTGTAGTTCCCTTGACAAACTTTCAAGCGCAAGTGCACTCAAAGGTGCAGATTGCTTTTGTCTCCGAGCGAAATGGGAACCGTGAAATCTATGTGATGGATGGACGTGGGAAGAATCTCCGCAACCTGACAAACCATCCTGCGACTCACGGCGATCCAGTGTGGTCTCCTGGTAGTCGAGAGATTGCCTTCAGGCGGGAAAGGGATGAACAGGATGGGCACCACGGGAAACCGGCTATCTAACCGGCTATCTATGTGATGCGCGCTGATGGGAAGAACGTCCGTAAATTGACAAACGATCCCGCCGGTGCTGTCCACCCCGCCTGGTCCCCTGATGGCCGTTAGATTGCCTTCTCATCCTTTCGAGATGGGGATTCAGGACCCCAAATCTATGTAATGAAAGCTGATGGCACAAACGTCCGCAGGCTCACAGACCATCCTGCATTGGATTACTTTCCCGTCTGGTCCCCTGATGGTGGCAGGATTGCCTTTCAATCGGATCGAGACTGGGGCATAAGGCTGGACGATGACATCTATGTGATGGATGCCAATGGCAAGAAAATCCAAAACTTGACAAAACACCTTGGACGCGACCGACATCCCGCATGGTCGCCAAACGGTCGCCAGATTGCGTTTTCCTCCATACGAGTCGGAAATTTTGGCAACGGAAACTACGACATTTACGTCATGGATGCCAATGGGAAAAACGTCCGCCGTATGACAGAAGATCGAAGCGATGATATTCTGCCAGCCTGGTCACCTAACGGCCAAAAGATCGCCTTTTCCTCAAGACGGGAGGGGAATTTTGACATGTATGTGATGAATGCCGATGGAACAAACGTCCGCCAGCTCACAAACCACCCAGCAGATGACTGGGGACCAACCTTTGGTTTCACTGTTGCCCTCTCTGTTTCCTCTTCAGGCAAATGGGCAACGAGATGGGGGAGGCTGAAGCAGATCCGCAAATAAATTCGCACCAAATCGTCAGTAGCTGATGTGAAGAGTTTGCCCAATTCCGTGCAACAGCGGCGCTCTGAACGGTGAAGACGTCGCTTTTGAGGCTGGCACACACCTTGCAATTTCATGTCTCCGATTTACACTCCATGCGTAAGGATGTAATTTTGTCATGAAGTTGCCAACAGTTGCTATCGGCTCGCACCGGATAAGCCGATTAATCATCGGTGGAAACCCATATAGCGGCATTTCCCATCATTCCCCCGCGAAGTCGAAGGAGATGGAGGATTACTACACCGCAGATCGGATGATGGCAGACCTACGGGAAGCGGAACGGTGCGGAATTAACACTGTCTTGGCGCGGGCGGACCGGCATATCATGCGGGTTTTGAACGAGTATCGAAACGCTGGTGGTCGGATTCAGTGGATTGCGCAGACGGCAAAAGGGAGTGAGTATGCCGACCTGATGGAGCATATTCGACGAATCGCTCGCTACCAGCCGATTGCCATCTACCATCATGGTGGCACTACAGATCAACTCTACGATGCTGGAAAACTAGGTGATACGTTGCACGATGCGTTGAAACTGATCCGAGAGCTCGGCTTTGCTTCTGGTTTGGGGACGCATGACCCATCCATTCTAAAAGAGTGCGACGATGAAGGCTACGACGTCGATTTCTACGTCTGTGCGCTTTACAATCACACCCGCCATCGTGAGATGTACCTCCACACAGATCGAGATACAGCGATTGCAGCAATTCAAACTGTAAATCTTCCGGTGATTGCGATTAAAGTCCTCGCCGCCGGGCGAAGTCAGCCGCTACCGGCGTTTCGATTTGCGCTCGAAGGTATCAAGCCAATTGACGCAATCGCGGTCGGGATGTATACAAATCGTCAGCCAGATCAGGTCTGCGACAACGTAACGGCGGTTGCTCATCTAATCCAAGAACAGAAAAAAAGGAGAGTCCATGAAACGCATTTTAGAACCCGAAGTGATGGACACCCGCGAGGAAGCGGAAGCATACAACGCAATGGATCACACCGAAGTCAACACGGCATTTGTGGAGCGCGTGGTTGAACTCGGTGCGAGCGAAGGGCATTTTCTAGACATCGGGACAGGGCCCGCCCAAATTGCCATCTTTTTAGCCCAGCGCTGCCCAAAGATCCGGATTACGGCTATCGATCTCTCAGTAAACATGCTCAAACTTGGCGGGAAGCATGTCGCTGAAGCTGGATTGGCGGATCGGATCTCATTGGAACATGTCGATGCGAAAGACCTGTCCTATTCCGATCAATCCTTTGACGGCGTGATTTCCAACAGCATTATCCACCACCTGCGAGACCCGATTCCTGCCTTCCGCGGAATAAGCCACGTCATTTGTCCCGGTGGTCTAATCCTCATCCGCGATCTGATGCGTCCCGAAACTCCCGACGCCGCCCTGGCACTTGTTGATTGTTACGCAGCAAACGACACGCCCTACCAAAAGAAGCTGTTCTACGATTCCTTCCTTGCCTCTCTCACCCTCCCTGAAATCGAAGCCATGCTTGCCCAGGTAGACCTACCCGGCACCGTTGTCGTTCAGAGTTCAGATCGGCATTGGTCTATCGAGCGCCCTGCAAATGATTAGGTCATATTTGAAGTTTTTTTCACTTCCAATTTTTTCCTTTGTGTGATAAAATAAATGAAAACGTGTAACAGGAGCAGCAATGAAACCGGCTCGATTTCTCCGTAAACTCCGTCTCCCAGGCATAGTGCTTCTGGCTTTACTGATCGCTGGAATAGGAACGGGTTACTATCTGACTCGCCGGTATTCTAAAGAATGGAATTACTGGAAAAACCTCCCCGGATCGGAGAAAAGTTTAGCTATTGAATTAGAGATTGAACGTTTCTGGCATCGGATTTTCCCACCTTCCCCTCAGCCTGAACGCTACGCCCATGTGACAGCGGAAAAATTGGAGAACTCTATACATCTTGGCGCGAATTGGATTCTCGCTATGCAAGAGCATCACGGGCGGTTTCAATACTGGTATAATCCCGTTGGCGACGAGTTCAGTAGTAAGAGTAATGATAACTTTTTGCGCCAGGCAGGCACCTCATTCTCGCTGGTGCTAGCTTATGAAATGACAGGAGAACCCCGTTATTTGAAGGCGGCGCGCCGGAGTGTCCAGTACTTATTGACATTCACAGAACAACTTGACGCTGACAAAGCTTACTTCCTTTTCTACAGAAAAGCGAAGCTAGGCGGAATTAGCCTTCCAATGTTAACCATGCTCAAAATTCGTCAGCTTACGGGGACCACCGAATTCGATGAGATCTTGACGAAATTGGCAAACATGATCCTGTTTCTACAAGAAAAATATAATAGCGGACAATATAAAAGCACGTATGTATATCGCGGCGATTACGAATATGAAAAAAACTCCGGTTGGGAATCGAAGATTTATCCCGGTGAGGCGCTTTTTGCGTTAGCAAACATGTATCGAGCTTTTGGGGATAGGCGCTATAAGCAGAGTATGGACTGGGCGTTAGAATTCTATTATCTCGAAAAATGGAAGTCCCATGCGTTTCTCCCCTGGACAATTTCCGCTTTCACTTCCCTTTATGAGCAGACAGGTGAACAGAAATACGCCGATTATGTTTTCTTCTTGAGCGATCACCTGCTGACGCAGCAAAATTTAGATAGTGATGATGAGGCTTATGGCAGTTTTCATGGATTACCCTCCGCCAATACAGGAAGTTACATGGAAGGGCTGGGCGATGCCATTCATCTCGCACGACTGACACGAGATGAACACCGATTACGCCTTTATCAGGAACGCGCCAAAATGGGATACCGCTGGTTAGTGATGCTGCAATACACAGCATCCGATATTGCCGATTTGGAGCGTCCTGAACTGGCGATTGGTGGTTTTCGGAAGACCCTCACTGATTTTCAATTACGGATTGATAACACCCAACATGCGATTAGCGCTTTTGCGAAAGGCTTACGCTTCGTTTTTGGGGCACAGCCCGCCGTGCAAGCTGTAGATCGCTTCCAATAGGATGTCATGAACGAAAACAATGCGAATCGAACGATGCAAACAAAAAACTGGTTATTTCACATAGTCTTAGTGGCAGGGACGCTAAGTCTGGTCACGTTCTTTGTCTTACTGGTGGCCTCCTGTCGTTCCGAGCAACCCAGGCGACTGAACCGTGCGATTCTTGACCGTTCACTTGAACTTGGGACTCAGTTTATGATCAATCACCAGAAGCCGGAGGGAAATTTTGACTACGAGTACGATTGGATTAAAAAGACCTACACGCCTGGCGACTTTCAGGTTCGGCAGGCTGGGGCGATGTGGGGTTTGGCGCTGATATATAACGATCAGCCAGATCCGAAAGTTGGGGAAGTCGTAGAGAAAGCGATGGACTTCTTCGCACAAAAGTCAAAGCTTACGCCCGATGGTCTCCGCTATGTAGTCTATCCAGGGACTGATTTCGGAAGTACAGGGACTGTGGCGCTTTGTGCGCTAGCGCATATTGACTACCTGCGTGCTGCCAAGCCCAGAATCGCCGAAGAGAAATTCCAGAAATACCAAGACCTTCTCGAAGAGTATCTCGAATTTCTCATCAAGGCGCGTATACAAACGGAACCAAAGGCTGGACTTTGGCATCGAAGCTACAGCATCTCCAGCGGACACCCCTACGGTCAGTCCTCCCCCTACTTTGACGGTGAATCCCTACTCGCACTGGTTAAAGCAGCAAAGTATATGGGGCGTGAAGATTTGCGCCCAATTATCATCGCTTCGGCTGATGCCGGCTATCGACATAATATTCAAGAAGCTCTTCGGGATGATCCGGATTCAGACATCACGAAGGGTTACTATCAATGGAGCTCCATGAGTTTTTTCGAGATTGCCACTAGTAGCTGGGAGGGGGTGGAAAAGTACGGGGATTACCTCATCGATCTCGCTGACTGGATGATCGACGTTCACGAGACGCTAAGACGGAGGCGCAACACCGGTTATGCTTATGAGGGAATTATCCACGCTTATCAACTAGCTGTGCAACGCAACGATACCCGGCATGTCAAGAAATTCGCCGGCGTTATCAATACCGGTTTGGCAAAATTAACTTCATGGCAGGTCGGTAGTCCACTAATGAACAAGTTTATCCGCAGCCATCCCACGGACGATCCGCTTGCGATAGGTGGCATACAGAATCATCGCCGCGAATCTCCTCTGCGCATTGATGTAACACAACACCAGATGCATGCGGTTATTCTCGCTCGCCGTTATGTGTACAAATAATTTTTTTTGTCTTTTATTGTTGACAAAGTTTTTGAGGTGTGCTATACTTGCGCTGTCATTCCGATATGGAGTGCAATAAGTGCTGTTTGACATGTGTGAAAAAGCGTGACGACAAGGTTTGACTTTGTGAAACGAGCTTCAAATTTATTCGATGAATTTGTAAGACGTGTCAAACCGCAATGGAGTCAGAGCTTTGAGGCCATATAATGAGTTATGTCCGGACGAGAATTTTGGTTCGCGCTCGCATCAGTAGAAGGTGTCGGCCCAATGCGAATTAAGCGATTGCTCAATCGCTTTGGGACAATTGAGGCAGTCTTTGATGCAGATCTCTCCGAGATTGCGCGGGTACCGCTCTTTAACCCACTGTTGGCGGCACGGGTTCTAAAGGCAAGGATACGGGCTGCTGAATTCCGCCGTCAGATCAAGTGGTTCAACAGTCGTGGTATCGAAATTCTCTCTCTTGAAGATCCGGATTATCCCGAACAACTCAAGAAAATCCCGGACGCACCGGTGATCCTTTGCAAAAAAGGGAGTTCATCTCAGTTCAGCCAGCCGGCTGTCGCTATTGTCGGTACGACGAACCCCACAGAGTTAGGAATCCTGACAACGCTTGAACTGTCAACAATCCTTGTTCAAGCAGGATTTACCATCGTCAGTGGGCTCGCCAAAGGAATTGACACCGCTGCTCATTTTGGAGCATTATCAGCAAACGGCACAACTGTTGGTGTTCTGGGGTGTGATCTGTTTTCAATCTATCCGAGTGAAAACCGCGAACTTGCAGATCGGATCTGTGAGAATGGCGCTTTATTTTCGGAACACCCTTTTACGATACAACCCACGCCCGTAAATCTGATTCTTCGGAATCGGATTATTAGTGGGCTTTCAATGGGGACAATTGTTATTGAATCCGGTGAAAACGGTGGTGCGATTCGCACTGCAACGTTTGCCCTGGAACAAGATCGTTTCGTGTTTGCTTGTGATTGGCAGGGTCAGTATCGATTGAGTGAGGGTCCACGCAGCCTTATTCAACAAGGCGCGTATCCGATCTCACCCAATCGATTGGAGGATGTCGTTGACATCTTGTTGAACCCTGATAGCTTGAAAAAGGTTGAACGGGCTAACCTTACAGGTGAACAGATGAAGTTGTTCTAGGAATGCAAAGGCTGGATTCAGTCCTTTGAAAAAAAAATATTGGGAAACCAAATTTTGATGAAAAAATGTGAAGATTTCTCTTTACAAAATTCACAAAATTTGGTAGAATTTTAACATTGTGCAACGTGGGAATCCTACTATTCAATATTCCAATATTGAAAATCAGGGGGATTCGTCACTAATGATAAGCGCAAAAACTAAAGCGCCGTTTTTATCCATGTATCGGTGCTGGATTTTTTTGAATCTATATTTGGATGCGGTTTCATTCGCGACTTAATCTTATTAGAAAGTTGTATGAATTTGCGCGACTCGCTATCAAGAGAAGGTCACGAGAAGTGCATACTGCACAAGATCTATAAACCCCTATTTAGGAGGAGCAACAAAACAATGTATCAAATCACGCAGCACAAATTCTGGGGAGCATTAGCTCTCATAATGTCTATCATGTTAGTTGTCTTCATGGTCGCCTGCGGTGACGACGATGATGATGATAATGACACCGGAGACGACGACGATGATGATAACAACAATAACAACAATGATGCTGGGGAGCCACCACCACCCAAGGCGACAACAGTCACTGGAGATCCTGCGCCCGGCGGTGCGGCAATTCCATCGAATACCGAATTCAAACTCACGTTTGACCAGGGCGTCAAGAGCGCTACTATTAATGGTGGACCCACTGTGGGATCGGGACTTAGCTTTAGCGGGCCAGCGCCAGACATTGCAAGCGGCCAGAGCGCAATCCTTAAAATCGCGTGGGTAAACAGAGACGACAGCCCCGGCAGTGCAACTCTTGGCCCTTATACAATTGAAGACCCGGATGAGCAGGCGCCAGAGGTTCAAGATAGTACAGTGAACAATGGGGATGATGCGGTTGATCCAGCGGCGGTCAATGCCAGTGGTATCAACGTGAATTTCACCGAAGATGTTACAGGCTCCATTAAACTCACCCTGGAGGATGGGACTGACAACAAGTGGAGTGGGAACGTCGCAGGTCGGACAGCGAGCCTTACTGTTGTCGCAGGGCAGGAACTCGCCAACGAGACAGCGTATAAGGTTGAGATCGACGTTAAGGATGGTGCGGGTAATGTAACGAAACTCACAATTGAGTTCACCACCAAACCCAAAGACTAAATCAAACCATTTCGTTTAAGGTTCCAATGTTTGACAAAGGGCAACATGTCACAGACATGTTGCCCTTTTTTTGGGTGCCGGTGAGTCGGCTTACATTGCAGGTGGGCTATCGTCCACATGGTCGGCAATCATGTTTTCATCGGTCCGGGCGTGACGTTCCTCTGGCGCCCACCCTGTCCTCTTTCCACGCGTTGACAGTGAGGTTTACTGGTATCGCGTTTCGGGATGGAATCGGTGATCGCCCAACACCTTGAGCAGGCGTTCGCTTGCATCCTCAAGGAGATGTTTGGGCATCTTGTATTTGATGTAGGTATTGTAACGTGGAAAGGGCCATCTCGTTCCGTATTGCTGCTGGAACAGATAGCGGACGCGATTCGACTAGTTTGGTGTCCCGCGATGCCAGCATTGCGGATTGTGCAGGTAGATGTCACCTGCCTTGCAAGGGACTGACACCGGGCCTCGTCCTTCAAATTCCGGCGTTTCTGTTTTCGGCGGCTGTCGGCCGGAATAATGGCTGCCTGGGACGTACTGCGACGGCCCATGGTCAATTGATTCGATGTCCGTCAGCGGAACCTGCACGGTCAGCCACAAGATCGGTAGATCAATGCGCGGATCGTGGCGGGGGACGTCGTCTATCAGTGGAAAAAACAGGGCGTCATCCACATGCCACCGGTCTATCGCGTTGGTGTGGTCAGTTCTCAGCACGTTCATGCCGCACTGCTGGCAGTCCGGCCCAAAAATCGCTTCCATCAGACTGATAATCGGCTCACGAACTAGCATATCACAGAAGGTGCGGTCCAGTTCATTAAGGTGCCAGAGGATGAAGTGATTTTCCCGTAAGTGGCCGCTCTGAATCATTTCGGGGTCATCGAACAGTTCGTCGGTCTTCTCTCGAAGCGCTTCCATTTCGTCTTGTTCAAGTACATTCGGAATCAGGACAAACCCCTCTCGTTTGAAATCGCGGATGATTTCACGAGTGCGTTCTTCACTGAAAGGCTTTCCGTTTTTAATCGGGCTTCGATTCAAGTGATTATCCTCCTCTGTTTTCTAACCCCGATCTTTAATCGGGGTTCAGCAGGGAATGTGCTTCGCAGTTGGCTGTCAAATCCGCCCACCCAAAAGACTCTGTTTTGTTAGAAGCCTTCCCAAGGTTTACTAGGAACTCATTGTGGGTAGTTTCTTGGAAGTCTAATAGAGCGCAGCGAAGAATCTCCTCGTTAAGGTGCAAGAGATCCGTCCCTTCGTTGAGGCTGACGGGAGAAGCGCGCGTTCTACTCGCTATAAGTTCAAGCCTAAAAAGTATTATGTCCTTTGCTCCAGGGACGAAGTTCAGCCTCAAACAAGTCTATCAATTTTTCCGCCTTGTGTCAATCATTTTTATTGACATACCTCTGCAATCGGATATAATATCCAACAATGGAGAAGCAGGGTATGGGTGAATCGACGGGGCTACGAATCTTCTTACGTTTCACGCATCACACCTCACGCTTCGCGCTTCAGCCCATACTTGAGCCTAGCAACACTACCCAAAAGAAAACCGGAGGAAGAAAAAACCATGCCGAATCGATATTGTGTCTGTATTATCGGATGTGGCAGAATGGGTGGAACCATTGACGAAGAGGTGAAAGGGGGGCCGAATGGGGCATTGCCATATTCTCATGCCGCCGGATATACAGCTTACGAGCGAACAACTATCGTTGCAGCGTCAGATGTCGTCGAGGAAAAGGCAAAGTATGTCTGCTCGAAGTGGAATATCCCCAAACAGTATGCTGACTACCGGGAGATGATCGAGAAAGAACAACCGGATATTGTGAGCGTGGCAACTCGCCCCGGAAATCATGCAGAAATCACCATCTTCGCGGTAGAACACGGGGTGAAGGGGATTTACTGTGATAAGCCGCTGTGTGCGTCGATGGACGAAGCGGATGCCATGTATGACGCTTGCGAGCGGTATAGGGTGAAATTTAATTTGGGAACGCAGCGCCGGTTCTCCCCTGGTTATATCAAGATGCGAGAGATTGTCGAGAGTGGCGAGATAGGCGAGCGGCGTTCGGTCATCGCCTATTCCGGCGGTTCGGCGCTTTGGGGATATACGCATGCCGCAGATATGCTCCTCTTTTTAGCAAGCGATTCTGAAGTGGAATACGTCCAGGGTAACGTTGCCGTTGATGACGCTGACTTCGAGGACAACCGCACCGAATCTGACCCCGGCATCGTTATGGGGTACGTCCGATTCAAAAATGGCGCCCATGGGGTCAGTATCCCAGGAAGTGCATACGAATTTGAAGTCGATTGCAGCGACGGAATGGTACGGTCGCTGAATAACGGATCGGGGTTCCAACTGCGCAGACGAGGGGGACAATTCAATGAGATATTGGATCCCGAATATCCACCCTTTGAGCGGAAAAGTGGTACTGTCGGCTGCATTGAGGATATCGTCGAGGCGATTGAAACCGGTCGAGAGACGAAAGGAAATATCCGCCTGGCACGTATCAGCACAGAAATCACTTTCGGCATCGTTGATTCACAACGCCAAAAAGGCGCCCAGGTAAGTATGCCGATGGAAAACCGATCGCTGTATCTGGGACGGTGGTAGCAATAGGCAAAATAGCGAATAGGCGAATGGATGGAATTTGCAGTTTCGCGAATTGACTCATCACTCACCGAGAAAGAAAATGAGTAACCGTTCAGGTAGTGACAACGAAGACAGGCTTTGACGCAATCTAACAGATTGCGTTACAAGCCTAACACTTACGCATGTTGTAACGCAAATCCCGATGCTGTAATCCCAATCTTTCGATTGTGAACAACGTCGGGACTGTCAGTTTGCGCCGCCCCACCTGAACGGTTACCTTTAGAGATGGTATTCTGCTTGACAAGGCATTGGGGGGTATAATAAAATGTTGAAAATCTGGAGTGGATTTGGATTAAACTCTCTATAGCATCGGATCTAGGAAGGACAGCCAGCGAAGGAGACGACATCATGGCGAAAATGAAGCGAACTGATGCGACAGCAAAGCGAAAGTGGAACGGAGTATCATTGATGTTCTCAAGGATGTTCCCGTTTTTGAGGAATTGAACAATCGCGAAATTCAAAACATCGCACGTATCGCCTATCGGCGACATTATAGTGCAGGAGAAGTTGTGATCCACGAAGGGCAAAATGCAGCGGGAATGTATATCATGATGGATGGAGAGGCGGAGGTTACTAAAGAATTTGAAGATGGTACAATTCTACACCTTACGACGTTAGAAGATAGCGGATTATTCGGTGACGTCGGGTTATTGGATAGGTCTGCACGGACAGCCACAGTCACAGCCACCCGCGACTCAAGCATTATCGGTTTGTTCCGACCGGAGCTCCTTCAGTTAATGGATTCGGATCCAAGGCTAGCATCCAAGGTCCTCTTTAAGCTTGCCAGATCCTCACTATGCGCCTTCGGTTTATACACAACGAATTTGAGAAAGCACAGGCAGAAATTGATCGTTTGAAGACACTGCTAACAGCGGCGTCGGATACAAAGGGCGAGGAGATAAGTGTGGTCTACAGTGAAACCCCTATCCGCGCATCGAGGTTGGAGATTGAAGCACTTGATTGCATCAGGCCTGATGCAATCGAAGAGGAGGAAAACCGATGAACGAATCTGCCAATCAGAATGCGACTCTGCATCAATCCACTGAGGAAGCGACTTCGCTCAAAGCAGTCGAGTCCTCCAGTCAGATCGAAGCAGACCAAGCATACGCGCAGACCACCGTACTTGCAAGAGAGACCGTCATTCCGTTGGCGCAAAATATCGAGGCGATGACGTCGGATATCCGGTTAATTGTCCGTGAAAGCCGTGACACAGACACGTCAAGCACGGGTAATGAATGCCTCTTTGAAAATCATCGCTTTTGGCACAATGCTGATTTCACTTGCAATTCTCGTCGGCGTTGTCTACCTGCTCAAGGATATTCTTGCGCTGGTGGTGATTTCGTTTCTCATCGTCTATATATTAAGTCCGATTGTCGATATCATAGAGCGAAGAGGGGTTAACCGGACACTTGTGGTCATTATCATGATGCTGTTAATTCTTAGCAGTTTTGCCTTTCTTTCAACAATGGCTGTGAGCAGTATCACCGGAAAATCACGAACTTCGGCAAAGATGTAAGAAATCTGTTACTGTTTAGTGTGGGATTGGACCTCGAAAATGATGTAGACCTTGGCAAAATCCCAGAGGATTTACGACAGCAGTTTGTGACTCACGGTGTCACACTTCCTCAAAATGCCATGATTTCCGTTGAAGAGGCAGGTAACAAATGGAAACTAGCCAATCCGCATAATAACCGGATATACAATGTCAGGAAAGAAGAAGGTCAACTAAAGGTTTACAAAACGTTTGATCACCTTGTCGATACAGCCGCAACAGGGCTGAATCGAATACTAACATTCCTCCGCACCCCCGTCCTCAACTATCTTGAGGAGCGTGAAAGAGCCGAAGACAAGGTTAGAGCCTTTGAGAATATCCTCATCCAAGACGCTGACGTTCTCGACGAGGGTGATATGGTGATGCCACCGGCGACAACCGAGTCTGCGAATTCCAAAGAAGAAGTCGTCGATCGTGAACGGGTGGAGCACCTTGTCGAGCGGGCGCAAAAGAAAATTTCCGTATTTGTTATCGGACAATCTCAACAAATTATCAATGCGATTAGTAGCTCTGCGAAAGGCGTGTTTTCAGCTTTCACAACTGGTGTCATTATTCTATTCTTAACCTTTTTCCTGCTCAATGGCGGACAGCAGATGAAGAAAGCCTTCATTCAGATTGTGCCGAATCGTTTCTTTGAACCGGCCTAGTTGCTGATTGAGGAACTCGATCAGCAACTAGGGGACTACCTTCGCAGCCGTTTGGTTCAAACAATTATACTCTCCATCCTTGCCGCAATTGGGTACTAGATCTTGGGATTACGGTTTGCAATCCTCCTTGGGATTATTGCTGGAATGGCGAATCTGATTCCCTATATTGGTCCGTTCATTGGGGCAATCCCTGCAATCATTGCTGTTTTCCTCGACGCCCGATTCGGGATCGGCTGGAGCCTGTTAGCCGTTATCATTTTGACGCTTGTGATACAGATCATCGATAACGCGATTATTACGCCACTGGTCATTGGCAAAAGTGTTGAGCTCGGTCCCGTAACAACAATTGTCGTGGTCTTGCTTGGCGACCAGTTACTCGGCTTAATCGGTTTGCTGATGGCGGTACCGATTGCCGCAATGTGCAAATTAATCTTCCAGGAAGTATGGAGGCAGTTTAAGGGATATTCGCGATCGATTCTTCTGGGGCACTAAATGCGGATTGATAATAGGGCGTAACGATGATACAATTCAATTACCGTACTGAAGATGAATTTTATCAGAATAGATGAGTAGAGGATTTAAAGACTCATGACAGACATTCCAAAAACATATTCACCACACGACATCGAAGAAAAATGGTACAAGTTCTGGCAGGACAAGGATTATTTCCATGCCGCCGACACATCCGAGAAGCCCCCTTACTCAATCGTAATTCCGCCGCCGAATATCACGGGGAGCCTGCATATTGGACACGCGCTCAATAATACATTGCAGGACACGCTCATCCGTTGGAGACGCATGCAGGGCTACAACACCCTCTGGATGCCGGGTACAGACCATGCGGGCATCGGCACAGAAATCATCATGGAAAAACAACTCGCCGGTTGGGGAACGAACCGTGATGAACTCGGACGTGAGAAATTCATTGAGAAGATGTGGGGCTGGAAGGATGAAACGCACGCAACCATCATTGATCAGTTGGAGCAACTCGGTTGTTCCTGTGATTGGAAGCGTGAACGATTCACGATGGATGAAGGGCTATCCAGGGCAGTCCGCACGGCATTTGTCAAACTCTACAACGAGGGCTTAATCTATCGCGGCACAAACTTGGTCAATTGGTGCCCAAACTGCCGCACCGTCATTTCCGACCTTGAGGTTGAGCCGGTCGAGATCGACGGGAATTTCTATCACATCAAATACCCGATCAAGGATTCAGAGACGTTTGTTGAAATCGCAACAACGCGCCCGGAAACGATGCTTGGTGATACGGCGGTTGCTATCCACCCGGAAGATGGGCGTTACCAACACCTCATCGGCAAAACGGCAGTCTTACCGATTCTTGAGCGTCAACTTCCGATTATCGCAGATCCATATGTAGACCAGGAATTTGGTACGGGAGCATTGAAGGTCACGCCAGCACACGATCCAAACGACTACGAAATCGGTCAGCGGCATGAACTTGAGCAGGTCAACATACTTAATCCGGATGGCACATTGAATGAAAATGCGGGTGCAACGTATCAGGGCATGGATCGGCTTCAATGCCGCGAAGCCCTGGTCGAAGAGCTGCATGAACAGGGGTATCTGCTCAAAATTGTCCCACACAGACACGCGGTTGGACATCATGAGCGATGTGACCGGATCATTGAACCCTATATCTCGTCGCAATGGTATCTCAATGTTAAGCCGCTTGCAGAATGCGCGATTGAAGCGACGAAGCGCGGTGAAATTGTATTTCTCCCGGAGCGTGAGGAAAGACGATTTTATCAATGGATGGAAAATATTGAGCCGTGGCCGATTTCCCGTCAACGCTGGTGGGGACACAAACTCCCAATCTGGCACTGCGACGATTGCGACGAAATCACGGTGGCGGTGGCCCCACCTTCTCAGTGCTCTCACTGTGATTCTGAGAAGATTCGGCAAGAAGAGGAGGTTCTCGATACATGGTTCAGCTCGGGACTCTGGCCCTTCTCGACAATGGGCTGGCCCGATGATACGGAGCTCCTCAAGACTTTCTATCCGACCTCTGTATTGGTGACTGCGTGGGACATCCTCTTCTTCTGGGTCGCCCGGATGACGATGTTCGGGCTCCAGTGTATGGACGAAGTCCCGTTTCGTTGCGTCTATCTCCATGCATTGGTTGCGGATGAACATGGGCAGAAACAGAGTAAGTCGAAAGGTAACGCGATTGACCCTGTGCCAACCATCCACAAGTACGGTGCCGATGTGTTTCGCTTCGCGCTTGTATTCTCCGCTGTGCCCAATCCATATATTGCGTTGGCTGAATCCCAAATTGAGGCAGGAAAGCGGTTCGCCAACAAGATCTGGAATGCCTCTCGATTCTTGCTCATGAATCTTGACGACTTTCAGCCCGCACCGCCAACCTCCCTCAGCTTGTGCGATCGGTGGATTCGTAGCTGTTTCAACGCAACCGTGCAGAATGTGACGACATACCTTGAGCAGTTTCGTTTCAGTGATGCAGCACACTGCCTCTATGAGTTTCTCTGGCACGAGTTCTGTGACTGGTATATCGAGCTGATTAAGCAGCGGTTATATTACTCCACGGATGCGACAGCGAAGCACACAGCGCAAACGATCGCGGGCGAAATCCTCGAAGGCACCATGCGTTTGTTGCACCCGATTATGCCGTTCATCACCGAAGAGATCTGGGGTCGGCTGCCACATAAAGGTAAGAGCATTGTCGTCGCCCCCTGGCCAGAGCCAAATGGAGAGTGGGAAGATGAACAAGCAGCGGATGTGATGAAAACAATCATGACTGTTATCGAGGCCATCCGCAGCATCCGCGGCGAGATGAATGTCCCGCCGTCTAGCGAAATCGAGATCTTGATCCAAGCACCTGACCCCGCAATTCGTGCTCTTCTGGATGAACACTTGCAAGAATATCTTCCGGCGTTTACACGCTTTTCACGAATCTCTATCGCGGAACATCAAGATAGGCCCGATGCAGCAGCCGCAGCGGTGATTGGAGATACAGTAATCTATATCCCGCTCGCGGAGATCATTGATATCGAAGCGGAAAAGGCACGCTTGCGGAAACGGTTGGACAAAGTTATCAAAGATCTTACCGGCACGCAGAAAACCCTCAACAATCCGGCGTTCATCGAACGTGCGCCAAAAGCGGTTGTCGAACAGAAACACGCTCGACTTGCAGAACTCGAATCGGAGAAAGAGAAGTTAGAAGCGAATTTGGAAATGTTGAGGTGAAACCTGATCGGTAACTTTGTCGAGAACCTGACGAAATTATCGACAGAAAGACGCCTGGTTGGTAATGCGTAAATTTTACAATCGGAACAGCGGACAAAATCATGGGGCGAATTATTAAAACGACTGAAATTGAGAGGCAGCCGGCTGTCGCTCTGTTCGACGGCGGAGCGGTGTACACTTAGTCTGTTCCCCTCTGGTGCAGAATGTGCCCAGGAAGTCAGTGAGCCGGCCAGTTCGCGTGACTTTAGAGGGGCAAGGGATTGACATTCGGGAACTATGCTTCATCGAAGGAAAAATCGGGGGACTGGACTTTTTTGCTGATGTGGTTCCTGCCGCCAAACTGGGTTAGGCGGATGGCCACAATTTGGACACGATCATCGGAGCGCTCACAATGGAAAGGTGGGAGATCAAACTTGACCTCAAAAACGGCACGCTGGATTTGGAAGGGCTTCTGCGTCGGGCGTTCACCGGATTTTGAACATTTGCGTGGATCGATGGTCAGATTAGGAGACGTTCAACAGCGTATGATTACGCCTCACGCAGCTTAATCGTGAGCGCTTCCTTGTAAGCTGTCACCGCCTCACGACGTTGCCCTTGCGCTGCATAAGCAGACCCGAGTCGAGAATACGCTTCAGCGTTATTCGGTGCCAGCGCAATCGTCTGTTGATAGGATTGAATCGCCTCATCGTAACGTTCGAGCAACTGGCAGACAAGTCCTAGATTCAGGTGAATGGCCGGATCGCTAGGTTCACAGACAATTGCCCGTTTGTACGAAGCCACCGCGTTATCATAATCCCCAACCATGAAATAGCTCAAACCAAGATAGAAATGCCCATCCGCGGATTCTCGATTGTGCTGCAACGCCTCTTGGAATGCCCCAATTGCCCTCTGATAATCTTTTGCATTCAGTGCTGCAACCGCCCGATCGAGGTGTTCTGCTGCGGCTTGATCGGATTATATATATGCTTGACCCCGCTGAATCAGATCTTCCTGGGATATACCCTTCGTTATCGTATCATCAGAGGAGATTAAGGCGTGGTCTGGATCTTCTTTGCGATTTTTCATGTTTTGATGATCTCCACATTTGCGCGCGGTAGGGTAATGTAACTTCCATCCGCCAGTTCAACCTCCAACACGCGAACCTTTGCTTCGGTTTCAAGCTGTTGAAGTTTGACCGGCAGGGCGGAAACCCGTCCTAGCTGTCCGAAATAGGGTTCACGGATAATGCGAATTGGCGTTCCGATATTGAGTTCAACCCCGCTGGCGGTTTCTTTTTCCATCATTTGCTTGTGCGGCTGGAAGGGAATGACGATCTCCGGACGCAGAACACCGGCTCGAATCTGTGTTGCACCATTGATCGAAGCGGTCATGCCTTCTCGTTCCTTGAGGAGATTGAAGGTTCGTGATGCTATACCGATCTCTCCAAACCCTTCTGTGATGATGAGCGTAATCCCAAGCGTTTCTGAACCTGTAATTGCGACGCCGAGCTCGTAGCCCAACAGGTCGCGGAGATCGCTGTCATGAATACCCCCCACAATCAGCCCCTTGACGCCCTGGTGAATCGCCTCCTGGATGGTGTCATTCCGAACGACAGAACCGCCGAGGAGGATCTTGTCCTGATGCGCTGGTCGAATGAGATCGGGTGTTAATGGGGCATCCGGCGAATCCGCCACGACTTCAAGCCTGCCGACCGTCTCCCCGCCGACGCCGAAGATCCCTTGAATGTACGTCCCATAAGTTTCCACGACTGCCCCTTCGTTGGGGACAACCTCGACAATTAATCCCTCAACATAACCCTTGACATTGATGGGGATTGGCGCTTCACGAAGGACTGCCTGTCCTGTTACATCGGAAATGCTTTCGATTGTCCCATCAATTGGGGCTCGTACTTGCGATTTGAAGAGTCCAAAAAAGCCCTTTGTCGTTGCGAGGAGCTCATCTTTCTCGACGGTTTCTCCCTCTTTTTTGAGCATGTAGTCCTTTACATCTCCGGGGGGAATACTCAGTAAATTTGTGATATTCACAAGCTGAACATTTCCCGGCAGATCTGCTTTTGCAACAACACCTTCTGCTTCGACTTTATCCCCCACTTGAACGATCACTTCTCCTTCGATTGGGAGCCGGCGCTCAACCTGTATTGTTATGTCTGCCGCAACTTTGAGTCCGGGAGTATATGCGTGCGCCATAAATTAAACCTCTTAGGTGAAATGCAAGACGTATTGCGTAATGTGTGACGCGCAAGAATCGGCGAAATGGAAGATCACCTTTATGATAGCAGATTCCCTTTCAAAAGACAACGCAATTTCGATAGCGAGGAAATCGCTTGCCTTCATGCTTGATCGGGGTTATACTTCATTAGCATTTTTCGGAATTTGTGTAATGGTCAACAGGATGATAGACACTTTTGCTCACCAAATCTAAGCGACAAATCGTAGGGTGGGCACTGCCCATCGCGTGCTTCGGTGCTTTTGGTGGGCGGTGCCCACCCTACAAGGAATGATGTCTACCATCTTCCTGACCAATACAATTTTTCGGAATTTGCTTATTTCTCCCTTGATAAGGAGGTTACCTTGCGACAAAAATATCGTTCTGTTTTCATTGGAATTGTCGGCATATTACTGATAGCTACGCCAACGCAATCACAGATTATCAGCCCAGAGGAAGCAATCGGCTTTCCTGTCGGGTCAGATTACAAGTTAGCACGTTGGGAGGCGATCATCGGCTATCTGCGATCGCTGGCAGCACACGCTGATCGGGTAATGCTGGAAGACCGCGGCAAAACCACCGAAGGACTCGATTTTGTGTTAGCGCTGATCTCTTCGCCGAGAAATTTGGCGAACCTTGACCATTACAAAGCCATTCAGCGAAAACTTGCTGATCCGCGTGGGCTGGACGTAGCAGAGTTAGAGCGCCTTTCCCAAGAGGGAAAAGCGGTTGTCATGATCAATTGCAACCTGCATTCGACAGAGATTGCGTCATCACAGATGTCGATGGAGCTGGCTTATCAATTGGCGACGGAAGACACGCCGCAGGTCAAAGAAATTTTGGAAAACGTGATGATCCTGCTCATTCCTTCCGCGAATCCCGATGGACTGAACATGGTCGTCGATTGGTACAATCGCACCGTCGGTACGCCGTATGAGGGTTCGCCGATGCCCTGGCTCTACCACAAATACGCGGGGCACGATAACAACCGGGATTGGTTTATGCTGACGCAGGTTGAATCGCAGATTCTGACTAGGATACTCTATGAAGAGTGGTTTCCTGAAGTTATCTACGATGTCCACCAGATGGGGAATGCGGGGGCGCGGTTCGTCATCCCCCCTTATTTTGACCCCGTCAATCCAAATATCCACCCTCTCTTGCAGCGTGAACTTTCCCTAATCGGCGCACAAATGGCGTTAGATCTCACTTCGCAGGGGTTCACCGGCGTGCTGTCCAATGCGGTATATGATACATGGTGGCACGGCGGATTCCGCACGGCGCCGTATCGTCACAACATGGTGGGCATCTTGACAGAGGCCGCAAGTGTCAACATCGCTTCGCCGATCTTTCAACCTAGATCCAGTTTGCAGGGGCATCAACGCGGTTTGAGCAGATACGCGCAACAGACTAACTTTCCTGAGCCGTGGCCAGGGGGCTGGTGGCGGTTACGCGACATCATTGATTACGAGAAAACGGCGGTGTATTCGATCCTTTCACTCGTTGCCAAACAGAAAGCGTTGTTTCTCTCGAATTTTTACAAGATGGGATTGCGCGCAGTCGAAAAGGGAAGGCATGAACCGCCTCGCGCCTTTCTCGTGCCGGCGGAGCAGCGGGATGCCAATACCATGCTCAAGATGTTGGCACTCTTACAGCGAGGCGGCGTGGGAATCCATCAGGCAAACGCGGATTTCACAGCCGATGGGGTCGAATACCCCCAGGGCGCTTACGTCATCTCGATGGCGCAGCCGTTTCGCGCACATGCCAAAGATCTCCTTGAGGTGCAGCATTATCCCCAACGCCGCGTGTCACCGGGAGCGTCGCCCGAACGTCCGTATGACATCGCTGGCTGGACGCTGCCGCTGCAGATGGGCGTCAGGACCATCACGGTGGTCAGCGAATTTCAGGTGGATCTGACGCTTGTCGAAGACTTGCCTGCAGCAGAAGGTAGACTCCATGTTGGGGATGCCGATCTCTGGGAAGGTTCGGAACCAATTGTGTATCTGTTCAAAAATCAGACGAATTCGGGGGCAATCGCTCTCAATCGATTGCTCCAAAGAGAGGAATATACGCTCCGCCAGTCGCCATCAAAATTTATCGTTAAAGACCAGCATTTTCCCCGCGGATCAATCTTCATTACATCAGACCTGGGAACAGATGTTGTGTCTGCAGAGCTGCGTGACCTCGCCGAGTCGCTTGGCATCGAGCTCTATGCGTTTAACCATCAACCACTGGAGATGCCAAAGGCGCATTTAATGTTGCCGCGTCTAGGGCTTTACAAGCCTTGGGTGGCGAACATCGATGAGGGGTGGACACGATTTGTACTGGAACAACACGAGTTCCCCTATCGCAATCTGACAGATGCCGAGATTCGCGCTGGAAATTTAGCTGAGCAGTACAATGTGATCATTCTGCCTGACATGAAGGTGTCAATGATGATCAACGGTCACGCTGATGGCAGTCTACCCCCAGAGTATGTCGGGGGGATTGGATTGGAGGGTACAGCGAACCTCCGCACGTTTGTTGAGGAGGGTGGAACGCTTATCTGTTTGAACGGGGCGACAGAGCTACCCACGGAATATTTCGGACTGGAAATCACCAACGTCCTCGATTCATCAAACCAATCGAACCAGAACCAATCTAAGGGAAAGGGGTTTTTCTGCCCCGGTTCGCTGCTGCGTGTTTTCGTCGAGACGACCCACCCAATCGGCTACGGGCTCGAACGGGAGATGGCAGTATTTTTCAAGTCAGGTCCGGCGTTTGAGGTAAGAGGTGGGAAAAAGGTTGCCTCCTATCCCGACTTCAATCCGTTAATGAGTGGCTGGATCGAGGGAGATAAACGCATTCGTGGGAAAGGGGCGCTCTGGGATGTCAATCTGGGTAAAGGGCATGTCATCTTGTTTGGCTTTAAGCCGCAGCATCGCGGTCAATCGCACGGGACGTTTAAGCTGTTGTTTAATGCGATCTACTATAGTGTTGTTGAACGCCAGTGAATTCGGAAGTTCACAGTTTTCGCCTTCAATGCTCCGTCGGATTGCTAACTCCGACGGTTCTGGCGTGGATTTGGCAATTGCTTGCATCCCAATCGGGGCCACGCCGAGCATTTTCCAGACCTGTCAAGTGAACGTCTGTCAGAGCGATTCAGACCCGCTCCGGAAATTCCTTACCTCGGATGCGCATAAAACGAAAAGCACCCGGCGGCTTTCCGCATTCAGTCCGGAGACGTGATTCCTCATCGTCAATCCCAAGGTACTTCGTCTCGGCGCGGATATAGTGCAGCGCCAGACCGCGGCGACGGTTCGGCGTTGGATTGGCGCCGGTCCGGTGGAAGTTCAGACTGTGGTGGAATATGCAGCGCCCAGCCTTCAACTCCACAGGCGCCGGACTGACAATCTCCGGGTCAGCGAGGAATGTCTGCTTATACTCACGCGCGACGGGGCTCCACTTGTGACTGCCCGGGATGACGGTCATACAGCCGTTTTCGACGGTGGTGTCGTCCAATGCAACCTAACAGGTCACATGATCTTGCGGCACGAAAAAAGGCCAAGCGAGTGAGTCCTGGTGCCAGTCGGTAACGGTTCCATTATAACGGGGCTTCATCATCAGTTGGTCGGTGTGGTTGTATCTTTACCGTCCTGGAAAGCCGCTTCAAGCTGGATGTAGCGCGGCGGCAGGTGGGTGAGCCGTCCTTCAGCAATATCCTCGCTGCGTTGACACAGTACCTCCAATTCCTCGTCAGACAGCACGCGCTTGTAAGGCAAATAACCGTACTTCTGGAAAAACGCTTTCTGATCGGCCATAAGCGTCATAATGGGTCTCCTTGTTACCACAAGCTAAATCGCAATCAATTTTGCCTTGACATATTACCGCAACACTTATTTCACTGATTTGAGGTAATTTGACTTTGGTAAATTAAAAAGCGCTCATCGGCCAAAGTCAAGGTAAGACGTGGATCATATTGTTCCTATTTTTTTACCCTGAGTCCACCATAAAACTCACTTTCGCGTCGGCAGAACAGATCAAGGAAATTGTTCGGATAAGGACGGGGCGGCTCACTGACTTCCCTCAATTCACTCACCTCCTCATCGGAGAGCTGAAAGCTCAACGTTTCGAGAAGGTCTGAGAATTGTTCCAACCGGGAGACGCCCACCAGCGTGACATCGCAGGTCCCTGCCTGAAGCAACCAGCGCGTGGCCACATTAGCGATTGTCTTCCCATGTCCTTTGGCAATGCGATCCAGGGCATCTAGCGTCGCCCAATTTCTCTCGACAGCGAGGTTTTTCCAGGAGGAACTCTCGACGTCCTCCATTAGTTCAAATCGGCTGTCCGGCGCTGGCTCTTTAGCACCCCGGCGGTACCTGCCCGTCAGGAATCCCTGCGCCAAGGCGCCCCAGACGATAATGGAGACGCTCTGGTCCCGACAGGCCGGAATGATGGCGTTCTCAGCGACCCGATCCGCGAGGTTGTACCAGATTTGGTTGGAAACCAGGGGGGTCAATCCCTCGAACCTAGCATACGTATTTGCCTTCACAACGTGCCACCCATCCCAGTTGCTGACCCCGATATAGCGAATCTTTCCTGCCCTGACAAAGTCATCCAGAACCCGCATCGTCTCTTCCACCGGCGTATAGAAATCCCAGACGTGGCACTGGTAGAGATCAATGTAGTCTGTATTGAGTCGCCGCAGGCTGGCTTCGATCTGGGTTGCCAGATAGGTACGGGAGAGACCGACACTGTTCGGTCGGACCTCGTCCTCCATCAGCCAGTACCCCTTGGTCTCGATAACGAACCGGTCTCGTCTACCCTTGACAACCTTTCCAACCATCCGCTCCGAGGTCCCTGCCATGTCGGTGTTCGTGCTGCGGAGTCCCCCGCCGTATAGGTTTGCTGTATCTAACAGGTTGCCACCGGCATCGTAATACATGTCCACAATTCTCTGGCTTGTTTTTTTATCCAGCGTGGTACCGAAAGGAATTGCCCCCAGACCGATGCGCGACACCTGCAATCCAGAATTCCCCAAATGACAGTATTCCATCATTTCCTCCCTAAATAAATTGAAATAATAGATAGAAGAATGAAAGGACGGGAAGAGAGTGGTGGCTTTCTTCCATCTTTCCCTTCCTGATTTTCTTCCGATGCCGAAAAAGAATCGGAATACGACTTTTTCAGTTAGCGAACGCCGGTTGAGTAGCGAAGCGTATCGAAACCAAGTGAGCGACATCGGGTGGGTTTCGATACGTCGCAGTGCTCCTACTCGACCAGCGCAACTCCGCGTCGCCGGTGCTGAGGCAGACAATCTCAGGGAACGCGGCGTTCCACTTGCTCTCAGGGTCTCAATATACCGTGACGTGCTGAAGCTCATTTACTGTAGCCATTGGTTTCTCCTTTTCAACGTTAGTGGTTGTCACTAAGGCGTAAAGGCGCAGCGAAAGCCAATGCCGGAGTTCGTGGTCGTGGGAGCGCGCCCGCCCCGTCTCAGCACGCTCACCTGATCGCCGAGGGTGCTGAAAAACGCCCCGCCGCGCGTCACACGCCGCGTGTCAACATTTGTGAAATCATCATTCACAAAAGCAACCGGGCCGCCGGCGATTGGGTTGTGCCTTGGGCTATTTGCGTAGAAGTCCTCCTGATACTCATCCATGCACCACTCGAAGACGTTCCCCGCCATGTCGTGCAAGCCGTAGCCGTTGGGTGGAAAGCTTCCCACAGGCGCCGTTTGTTCCCACTCATCGTTGCCTTCGACGCCCAGGGTATTGGCGTTACGGACGCGCTCATCCCCCCACGGCAACTTCTTGCCCTTCAGTTTCCCGCGGGCTGCCTTCTCCCACTCCGCTTCCGTCGGCAGCCGTTTGCCCGACCACTGCGCATACGCGGCGGCGCCGTACCAACTCACTTGAATCACCGGATGATCCGCGAACCCCGCCTTCGGGCGGTACTGCCCCCCATCCAATTCTATCAACTCGCTGCCGCCGGCCTCAAGGTTGAACCAGGTCTTGCCATCATCCCCCACATGCTTCCCAACCGCATTGAGGAATTTGGCGTACATGGCGTTGGTCACTTCCGTCACGTCAATGTAGAAGTCGTCGAGCTCGACGATGTGGACCGGGCGTGCGGTGCCGTCGTGGGCTCCATTGAAATGGTCGCCCATCTCAAACTCACCGGCGGGGATTAGCTGCATCGTCGCCCCGTCCGCGTCCCAGGTGAGCTCCGTCTTCCGCCTGATGGATATCGGCATTGTCTGCTCCGCCGTGACGGGGGGAGAAGTGCTGTTGCGGACCGTGAGCGTGATTGTATATATTCCTGAAGCGGTGTAGGTGTGTTCAGCGGTGAATTCTGTAGTAAATTCTGTCTGCTCCCCGTCTCCCCAATCCCAACTCACATCTTTAATCTCGCCCTGCGCCGCTTCGGAAGTACTCGCATCGACTTGGACATGGCCGTTTTCCAATTCTTCAGCATCTGACGCGGTAACCGTGAATCTGGCGAACAGTTTCGGGGCGTCTTTAACCGTGATAGACACACGGTTTTCCCCATCGATTAAAAGATTAACTGTCCCCTTCCCTTCAAACAAAACAACCCCGTCCTGTAAGATTTGGACCGTGACGAACCGATCATCACCGGAGAGAATGTCTCTGACCGTGACTTCATGCGTTTGATTACTCCCCGCTTGGATAGTGAGATTTTGGTTTGTCGTGATGGGTTCATCAATGCCTGGCCCGGCAATCGTAATCGCTGCGACGTACTCCCCGTCCGCTGTGACGTTTGAAAAATTCATCACGATTTTTGCAGAAGTTGGGGTGGCTTCCTCCTCCTCTTCCCCACAACCGGATAAAAAGAGGGTGAAGCCAATCAACGGAAGTGTGATGAAACTTAAGAACTTTGTGATGAACTGTTGTGCAACCATTGTTTTCTCCTTTTTATCATCAGAAGTGAATGCCACGGACTTAAGCGGAATAATGCCGCTATCACCGCATTTACCTGCCATTGCCTGCCTGTGCGGTGCACGCAGACAGGCAATGGCAGATAGGCCGCGATTGTGTGATAAGGGAGTAAAGGAATTAAGGTGTAAAGGCGCAACGAAAACCAAGGCCGGCGATCGAGCGCGTTGGAGCGGTACTATTCCGCACATACACGCGCAGTTCGTGGGCGTGGTTGTTGAAATACGAACCGCCGCGAAAGACGCGACGCGTGTCAACATTTGCGAAATCATCATTCACAAAAGCAACCGGGACGCCGGCGATTGGGTTGTGCCTTGGGCTATTTGCGTAGAAGCCTTCATCCCACTCATCCATGCACCACTCCGAGACGTTCCCAACCACATCGTGCACGCCGTAGCCGTTGGCTGGAAAGCTCCCCACAGGCGCCGTTTGTTCCCACTCATCGTCGCCCTCGACGCCTGCATTCATGCCTCCATAATTGGCGTCATCATGGGTGAGTTCATCCCCCCACGGAAATGGCTTGCCCTTTAGTTTCCCGCGGGCTGCCTTCTCCCACTCCGCTTCCGTCGGCAGCCGTTTGCCCGACCACTGCGCATACGCGCCGGCGCCGTACCAACTCACTTGAACCACCGGATGATCCGCGAACCCCGCCTTCGGGCGGTACTGCCCCCCATCCAATTCTATCAACTCGCTGCCGCCGGCCTCAAGGTTCAACCATATCTTGCCATCATCCCCCACATGCTTCCCAACCGCATTGAGGAATTTGGCGTACATGGCATTGGTCACCTCCATTGCGTCGATGTAGAAGTCGTCAAGTTCGACGATGTGGACCGGGCGTGCGTTTGCGTCGTGGACTCCATCGAAATGGTCGCCCATCTCAAACGCACCGGCGGGGATCAGCCGCATCGTCGCCCCATCCGCGTCCCAGGTGAGCTCCGCCTTCCGCGCGACGGATATCGTGTTTGTCTGCTCCGCCGTGACGGGAACAGGGTCATCGTTTCGGACAGTGAGCGTGATTGTAAATTTTCCTGAAGCGGTGTAGGTATGTTCAGCGGTGAGTTCTGTAGTAAATTCTGTCTGCTCCCCGTCTCCCCAATCCCAACCCACATCTTTAATCTCGCCCCGCGCCGCTTCGGAAGTACTCGCATCGACTTGGACATGGCCGTTTTCCAATTCTTCAGCATCTGACGCAGTAACCGTGAATCTAGCGAACAGTTTCGGGGCGTCTTTAACCGTGATAGACACACGGTTTGCCCCTTCGATTAAAAGATTAGCTATCCCGTTCCCTTCAAACAAAACAACCCCGTCCTGTAAGATTTGGACCGTGACGAACCGATCATCACCGGAGAGAATATCTCTGACCGTGACTTCATGCGTTTGATCGCCCCCCGGTTGGATAGTGAGATTCTTGTTTGACGTGATGGGTTCAGCAATGCCTGGCCCGGCAATCGTAATCGTTGCGACGTACTCCCCCTGCGCCGTGACGTTTGAAAAATTCATCACGATTTTTGCAGAAGTTGGGGTGGCTTCCTCCTCCTCTTCCCCACAACCGGATAAAAAGAGGGTGAAGCCAATCAACGGAAGTGTGATGAAACTTAAGAACTTTGTGATGAACTGTTGTGCAACCATTGTTTTCTCCTTTTTATCATCAGAAGTGAATGCCACGGACTTAAGCGGAATAATGCCGCTATCACTGTATTTACCTGCCTGTGCAACAGCATACAGGCCGCGATTGTGTGACAGGGGGGTAAAGGAATTAACGTGTAACGGCGCAGCGAAAACTAGTGCCGGAGGTCGTGCGCGTGGGAGCGGTACTATTCCGCACATAACAGGTCAGGTTCAACGCTGGGTGGGCGTTGAACCACGCCCCGCCGCGAAAGACGCGACGCGTGTCAACATTTGCGAAATCATCATTCACAAAAGCAACCGGGACGCCGGCAATTGGGTTGTGCCTTGGGCTATTTGCGTAGAAGCCTTCATCCCACTCATCCATGCACCACTCCGAGACGTTCCCCGCCATGTCGTGCAAGCCGTAGCCGTTGGCTGGAAAGCTCCCCACAGGCGCCGTTTGTTCCCACTCATCGTCGCCTTCGACACCGGCATAATTGGCGTCATCATGGGTAACATCATCTCCCCACGGAAACTTCTTGCCCTCAAGTTCCCCGCGGGCTGCCTTCTCCCACTCCGCTTCCGTCGGCAACCGTTTGCCCGCCCACTGTGCATACGCGCCGGCGCCGTACCAACTCACTTGAACCACCGGATGATCCGCGAACCCCGCCTTCGGGCGGTACTGCCCCTCAACCAATTCTATCAACTCGCTGCCGCCGGCCTCAAGGTTGAACCATATCTTGCCATCATCCCCCACATGCTTCCCAACCACATTGAGGAATTTGGCGTACATGGCATTGGTCACCTCCATTGCGTCGATGTAGAAGTCGTCAAGTTCGACGATGTGGACCGGGCGTGCGTTTGCGTCGTGGACTCCATCGAAATGGTCGCCCATCTCAAACGCACCGGCGGGGATCAGCCGCATCGTCGCCCCATCCGCGTCCCAGGTGAGCTCCGCCTTCCGCTTGACGAGTATCGTGTTTGTCTGCTCCGCCGTGACGGGAACAGGGTCATCGTTTCGGACAGTGAGCGTGATTGTATATAATCCTGCACCGGTGTAGGTATGTTCAGCGGTGAATTCTGTAGTAAATTCTGTCTGCTCCCCGTCTCCCCAATCCCAACTCCCATCTTTAATCTCGCCCCGCGTCGCTTCGGAAGCACTCGCATCAACTTGGACATAGCCGTTTTCCAATTCTTCAGCATCTGACGCAGTAACCGTGAATCTAGCGAACAGCTTCGGGGCGTCTTTAACCGTGATAGGCACGCGGTTTGCCCCTTCGATTGAAAGGTTAACTGTCCCCTTCCCTTCAAACAAAACAACCCCGTCCTGTAAGATTTGGACCGTGACGAACCGATCATCACCGGAGAGAATGTCTCTGACCGTGACTTCATGCGTTTGATCGCCCCCCGGTTGGATAGTGAGATTCTTGTTTGACGTGATGGGTTCGTCAATGCCTGGCCCGGCAATCGTAATCGTTGCGACGTACTCCCCCTGCGCCGTGACGTTTGAAAAATTCATCACGATTTTTGCAGAAGTTGGGGTGGCTTCCTCCTCCTCTTCCCCACAACCGGATAAAAAGAGGGTGAAGCCAATCAACGGAAGTATGATGAAACTTAAGAACTTTGTGATGAACTGTTGTGTAGTCATTGTTTTCTCCTTTTTAATGTGACTTTGTTACATTCGTCCCCCGGCCCCCAATTCTGGGGGAGGATTCCCGTCCGCCGATGAATCAGCGGGCTACAGGGCTGCGTCCGATAAATCGGACTGAGAAGATCTGTCATAGTATACAGCATGTTGGCGTAAGTTCTTGACCCCCTCTAACTCCCCCTGCAAGGGGGAGAACCGATTTCTCCTCCCCTCGTAGGGGAGGCCGGGAGGGGTCAGATACTTCTGCCGACGTGTAATACGGACTTGTGAAACGCACCACTAAGCGTCAATTTGAACAACGATGAAAAAAAAAGCCCGCATCGCTGAAGGATACGGGCAGATTAAACCAGTTAGAGCGTGTTGCCATCTGCCCCAACTATGTGTCTCACATTCCTAGAAAATGAACCATCCCAATTGTCGTAAAGCTAATACTGTGTTTTCACACGGCCCCAGGTTGTTGTGACTTTTTTCTTGCCAGGATCAACTGCAAAGGGGTGCTGAAAGTTTGAGTCAGCCTGCTTCGCATCCATCGTAAAGTCATAAATCCGGACAAGATGGACTGAGCCGTTCATGTTCCGATGCTCTTCACCAAGAACCTGGCAAAATATGGCGTTAAAGTTCATATCGGCGCCTTTGTCGAAGTCCTGCTCCGGAAAGCCGAGGTTACCGATAAACTCGCCATCCAGGTACTGTTTAACTTGCTTCTTCGCATCATCGTAAGTGTATATGATGTGGACCCACCTGGTTCCGACCGTCAGGCCGACATCGTGGTGATTCTTCCGTTTGTCGTATACGGTATTAGCCCCCAGGAGGTAGATCCAGACGTCATCCACATCCGGTCCAAATATCCAGTTTGTAAAGCCAATCATAATCCACTGGGCTCCGGTGGCAAAAGCTTTGCCATCTTTCGTGGAATGAAAGCCCATTACTTGATGCTCTGCACCTTTCATGGGGCCGTTGCGTTTCATGATGACCTCGAAGCTCCAGTTCTCCAGATGTAGGTTCGGAGTGAAGCCGGCTGGGGCGGCAAACATCTGGTTTATATCGGTAGTTTTGAACGCTGTCGGCGCCGGACCTCCTGGTTCGTAAAACTCTTCCCCTTTTTCAAGTTTCGGAGTTCCCTTTCCCAAGTCTGCTCCACCGGGAATTTCGTCCCCGGCCGTGCCGATGTTCTGCCAGGCGCCGTTTTTGAACTGCGCTTCGCCAGCGAGCATCAAGAGCTGGGGCTCCTCTGGGATTATACCTTGCACTATCGAACCGCTCATGGCAAAGAGAAACACGCCAAGAATGGCAACTCCTTTTATGTGATGGTGATTGAATTGATTCAAGCGTAACATATTAATACCTCCGTAATGAAATTCGCAACAACTTCTGTTGCAGGTTAGTTGAAGCTTCGTCATAAATGTCGTGTTCAGGCGTGGCCTGAACACGACATTTATGATCAACCTCAGTTAGTTCGTTGGAATGGTTCATTTTTCAGGAAGGGTTAAAAGATTATACCCGATAAATCTACTTTTGTCAATCAATATTAAACCAACGCCCCCCGGCCCCCAATTCCCCGATGGATCGGGGCAGGCTTCAGGAGTTTTTGCAATTCTCCCCTTCCCCCCAAAGTTGGGGGGATTGAGGTCTCGGACTCTCGGTCGAAGACCGGAGGGGGCGGGGACCGCCGGACAAGCCGAAGATCCCGACCTAAGGTCGAGGGGGCACGGAGAATTAAATGCCCCTAGTCAATATTAGATCTGGAGTTAATAGCCCCGTTTCACACGGCCCCAGGTGGTTGTGAGTTTATCAGCAGGTTCAACAGCCAATGAAGCTATGAAGTTGTTGCGAACCCCACCTGCGCCAAGATCCTCGTCATACACCCGGACGATGGTGATTGAACCGTTGAAGGTCGAATTTACGAAGTTCTGGTCGCCCGGTTGTGCAACGAGGACAAAGTTCTGCCCCATGGCCGTGCCTTTGTTGAATTTTTCCACTTTGCGCGCTTGGTCCGCCTTGCCATCTATGTAGGACTGGACGGTTTTACCGTCGTGGGTGAGCACTACTTGGTGCCAGTCTCCTGTTCTGATACCTTCATCGGTTTTGAGAGTGACAGCTTTCTTACCTTTAGGTTTGATCTCGGCTATGATCTGTCCCTTTGCCCCCTTGTCTACGAGCATGCGAATATACTGCCACTCCTTATTGGCTTCCGCTGCCTCGAGGTTGGGATCACCCCCTTCAACGAAGCCGAAGAAGAGAATTCCGTTCTCCTCTGCGCCTTTGAACGCTTCGCCGTTGCGCCTCAACCAGACCTCGACGGTCCAATTCCCCAGCTTTATCTCCGGCGCTGTGCCTCGCTTCCCGCCGAAGGAACTTTCCGGCGCCGAGGCGGTGAAGTGTGCCGGGTTTTTGCCTTCTGCCGCGGAAAATTTTGGCGGAGGTGGGAAGACATGCCCCCCAATGCGGCCAGCGTCTAGATTCAGGGGAAAGACGCCGCCCGCGGCGCCAAGGTTCCTCCACGACAATTTAGCGGTGTCTGCAGCGTTAAGATCGATTAGAGCGCCTTCCTTAACATCTTGACCGAATGCCACTGGACTAACCATTGCCAAGACAAACGCCACGCTCAGAATTGCAATTAGTTGACGTCTCATTTTATATCTTCCTGTACTGCTTATTTTACAGAGCACTACCTTTATCAATATTAGATCTGGAGTTAATAGCCCTGTTTCACACGGCCCCAGGTGGTTGTGAGTTTATCAGCAGGTTCAACAGCCAATGAAGCTATGAAGTTGTTGCGAACCCCACCTGCGCCAAGATCCTCGCCATACACCCGGACGATGGCGAGTGAACCGTTGAAGCTCGACTTTACGAAGTCATGGTCGCCCGGTTGTGCAACGAAGACAAAGTTCTGACCCATCTTCGCGGCTTTGTCCCATCCTTCCACTTTGCTCGCTTGGTCCGCCTTGCTATCTATGTAGGACTGGACGGTTTTACCGTCGTAGGTGAGCGCTACCTGGTGCCAGTCTCCTGTTCCGATACCTTCATCGGTTTTGAGAGTGACAGCTTTCTTACCTTTAGGTTTGATCTCGGCTATGATCTGCCCCTTCGCCCCCTTGTCTACGAGCATGCGAATATACTGTATGTCGTTAGCCATCGCTTCCTTGACAATGTCGCCAGCGTTGTGTAGATCTTCGGGGATGAAGCCGAAGAAGACAAACCCGTTCTCCTCTGCGGGTTCGACCATTTCGCCGTTGCGCCTCAACCAGACCTCGACGGTCCAATTCCCCAGCATTATCTCCGGCGCTGTGCCTCGCTTCCCGCCGAAGGAACTTTCCGGCACCGAGGCGGTAAAGTGTGCCGGGTTTTTGCCTTCTGCCGCGGAAAATTTTGGCGGAGGTGGGAAGATATGCCCCCCAATGCGGCCAGCGTCTAGATTCAGGGGAAAGACGCCGCCCGCGGCGCCAAGGTTCCTCCACGACAATTTAGCAGTGTCTGTAGCGTTAAGATCGATTAGAGCGCCTTCCTTAACACCTTGACCGAATGCCACTGGACTAACCATCGCCAAGACAAACGCCGCGCTCAGAATTGCAATTAGTTGACGTCTCATTTTATACTCTCCTATACTGTCTGGCAAAAAATTGCCATCATATACGTCACTCATGTTCAATATCTTTTTTGCTTAGATTATGAGCGACAACACCTTCACTTGACACTTGAGGTACAATCCATCATATAGAATGATTAACTAACTATTCTATCACAATCCCAAATTCTTGTCAACCCTTTTTTCCATTCTCCGAGGGCTATTTATCTCCGAGGGCTATTTAATTTTCGATATTCGATGATACCAGGGTGGGGCGGTACTCCACCTTGGAAAGGTTACGATTTATCTGGACTTTGCGTAAAGCTAATATCCCCTTTTCACATGGCCCCAGGTGGTTGTGAGTTTATCGGCAGGCTCAACAGCCAAAAAATCTATGAAGTTCGTACGAACCCCACCCGCGCCAAGCGCCTTGTCATACACCCGGATGATACTGAGTGAACCGTTGAAGCTCTCCCCGTTGCGGTCCCAGTCAAGTTGTCCAAGGAAAACCATGTTCTGATCCATAACCTCAGGCACGAAGGCCACATCCACGTCGTGCAACTTTTGCGCCTTGCCATCTATGTAGGACTGGAGTGTTTTGCCATCACCCTTGTATTCGACCGCAAACTGGCGCCACTCTCCTGTTCCGATACCCTCTTCGGTTCTGAAAGTCAGAATTTTGCCCTGTGGCACTTTGACCTTGAAGACTATCTGCCCCGCTGCCCCATCTGCTACGAACATACGAATATACTGCACGTTGGGGGCATCGAGTTCAAATACGCGTGCCGCTTGATCTACCTTCTCCGACCCGAGGCCGAAGTAGGCAAGTCCGTTCTCGTCGCCCTGTTCCCACGCTTCGCCGTTGCGCCTCAACCAGATCTCAATGGTCCAGCTCGTCCCCAGCTTGAAGTGCGAAGCGGTGCCGCGTATTGAGCCGAAGGAGCTAGACGGTACCTCGCTGGTGTAATGTGCCGGCTCGTCACCCTCGGCCTTTACGTGTTTGGGCGGAGGTGGGATTTTCGACCAGTTGTCTGCATTTAGGGCAAATTTTCCGCCGGACGTGCCATCATTCCCCCAAAACAATGGCCTAGCATTCTCGCTCGCCGCGTTAAGCTCTATCTGGGCGCCAGGGGCAACACCGAATGCCATTGAACCGGCCATTGTCAAGACAAATGCCGCGCTCAGAATTGAAATCGGTTTTAGGCGTATCATTTTATATCCTCTTGTATCGTAAGTAACTATGCGAAATATTCTTGCACTTTTGATCCTGCAAGAAACTACACACCACAAAAAACCGTTCAAATTTTATCAGAAAACGAAAATTTTGTCAATCCTTAACTTTAAAACTCAGGTGGATCGGAGTAAACTCTGCTCAGATTCATCGGAGGGAGCACGTTGCTTATTCTCCCTGCTCCTTTTCTACCCTGTTTCCCCTCTGAATACGCACGACGCCCAATGCCTATCGGTTTGGGATAAACACTGGAACTTCCTAAGTGCGATCGCCCTGAGGTAAGGAGGGATTAATACGAGTTTTTCACTGAGCGGTTGGAGCCAGGATATGCCTGATTTTCCCCTACAACTGAAAAAGTCGTAGAATTAGGGTGTAAGTGCGCAGCGAAAACCAACGTTGTTGCGCGTGTCCGTTGGGTCGCGGCTGTTGCGGCTCGCCACGCGCAAGTGACGAAAATGGAGGTTCCAACTCCCGCCGCGAAGGACGCGCACTGTATTAACACTTGTGAAACTATTGTTCATAAAAGATATTAGCCCGCCTGCAATCGGGTTCTCCTTCGGACTGTTCGCATAAAAGCCTGACTGGTACTCATCCATGCACCACTCCCAGACGTTCCCCGCCATGTCGTGCAAGCCATAGCCGTTGGGTGGGAAGCTGCCGACGGGAGAAGTTCGTTCCCACTGCTTGGCTCCCTCTGCGCCGAGATAATTGGCGTTATCCTGAGAGATCTCATTGCCCCACGGATACCGCTTACCGTCTAATCCACCACGAGCGGCTTTCTCCCACTCTGCTTCGGTGGGCAGGCGTTTCTCCGCCCACTGGGCATAAGCAGCGGCGCCATACCAGCTCACCTTAGTTACCGGATGATCCGCGAAGCCCGCCTTCGGGCGATACTCTCCGTAAACCAATTTAATCAACGCGTTTGCGTCGTCAACCTCCAACCATTCTTTTCCATCATCCCCCACATGCTGACTGACAGCATTGAGGAACTTCGCGTACTGGGCGTTGGTCACTTCGTAAACGTCGAGGTAGAAATCGTCGAGATAGACGGAATGTCGAGGCACTTCATCTTCAAAAGATGAACGTTGAACTGCAAAGAAAGCAAAGTCAAGCACTAATTGATCAGCCTCTGCTTCGGTAGTTCCCATCTCAAACTCCCCGGCGGGGATGAGCTGCATCGTCGCGGTCGCGTCATCCTTTTCGGTGATAATTTCTTCCGGGTTCTGAGGTGGCGTATCTTCTTCAGTCAATAGGTCGGGTGTATCGTTAGCACAGCCCGTCAATAAAAGGCAGGGCAAGGAAAAGGCGCATATTGAGATGACTGTAAATTTCCACATTGATTCGAACTCCTTAAAGGTTGGAAGTAATCATAACAGATGCCGGTTGAGTCGCGTACTAGGGCTGGATTGAGCGGTGAATTGGTAGGCAAAACCATATCGAAACAAGTATCGAACAGTTTTTCAACTTTGTTGCTTTCAGCCCCCTTCACCTCTTCGACTGTACTATTGCTAAATCCGTGAGAAAATCCGTTTGGCGGCCCTCGATGCCCTGCCGCGTCGTTCAGCGATACAAGCTCTTCATCAGTCCTGAACGATTACGATTAGATAAACCGATTAAGCAGATTTCTGCCGAGAAGCGTTCCCAACAAGCCCCAGAAGCTCACCATGACGAAGTCCCCCAGAACAAGACCGATGAAAAATACGCTTGCCCTGCGATGAAGGGCTAACCCACCAAATTTCAAGATAATCCATTTTAAGAGCCAGCTTATGAATATCGAAAACCAGAGGATTCCAGACGACGGCCAGGGCCCGCCGAGAAGATATCCCATCGGGTGGAACGGCCACCAGATAAAGACGCGGTGCATAAAAAGTAAAAAGAACCCGATAAAGGCGCCAAACCCCATTGTAACCAGGGAAAGGACATCCGCGGGCTGGGGGTAGAGAAGCCGGTTCGTCAGCATATTGAATATGCTCCACTGGTCGCTGCCGGCATGGGGACCGCCCTTTATCTGATATGAAGAATGGAGTACCGCCCAGCATGCGGCAAACGTGCCGATGATAATCGCCAGAACCATCCCCCAAATCAACATTTTATCTATCTTGAGCCGCATCCGCTCGGCCATCTTAAACGTCTCCAGTTGATAAGGTTGTGGGTTGCCCCTGTGACCACTGGTCAGAAAATAGAGAAAGGGAAACAGCGTCAAACTCTTGGGGCCAATCCGGCGAGTTCCCACAGCTGCCACCACGATGAGATCACTCCAGAGCCCCTCATGCATCGGATAGCCGACCTCCGCTCGGATGCGCGTGACAACCAGCGAAATGGCGAAGAAAATCAGGAAGAACATCGCAGCTACCCAGACTTTCATCCCCGCATAGGAAAGAAACCCCACCAGATATCCGAAGCTCAGGAGAAGCCCTAAAACCGCCCATCTATACCCCTTTAACTCAGCGGCGTCTCCCTCAGTATGACCGAAAAAGCTTCTTAGGATCTTCAACGCCTGAAACCGATACATCCAGAGGGAAAAAAGCAGGATGGCAGCGGAAGTGCCGACGGCCTGTTCCCATTCGAACGGAAATCCCTGCAAGGCCCCCACCCCTGTGAGCCTTCCCAGTACCCGCTCAAAACGCCAGACCCAATAGAAAAACCACATGGAGAAGGACATCTCCAGCGGCATGAAATAAGCTAAACCAATCACAAAGGGATGAAAAGCTCCGCTAACCCCGCCAAGGGCGTCCCATGGCCGGGTCGTGAAGTATTGACTCAACGAGAACCCCTCAACGAGGATGCCCGGAACATTCGGGTAGAGATAGTGAAAGCCGTTTATCAAGGTCCTCCCGGCGGCGAGGGCAAACCCTATCCATAAAAGCCCGCTCTTGAACAGCCCTGCGCCTTTGTCTATCATCTCCAGAGGGATTTGCGTCAGCGGATAGGAGAGTCTTTCATGCTCTATCCATTGACGACGCACCAGAATCGTTGTGCAGAGCATAAATAACACCGCCGCTATGGTCACCATAGCCCATGCGATGGAAGGGATGAGCCATGTCCTTATATATTCCTTCACGTAGAGGGTGCTTTCACCTGTGTAATATCCATCGAGGACCAACTTATCGCTGACCACGAGCCATCTGGGGATGTAGGGATGAAAAAGCTTCCACTCGTTTTCCGGCGTCGCGTAATAGAAGGCATGCCCCAGCCCAGGATAGAGATGTTGAAGCATGTCATGCCCGGCGAGTCCAGATGAGATGGATAACATCGCATGCAGGAGCAGCATCTCCGTCTTGGTCAGGGCAACCGAAGGGAGAAACCGCTTGAGGGGGATGTTCAGGAAGCACAGGACGAAGAGGATTGAGACAACGTTCATGAAGAGGGAGAAACGGGTGAAATTCACCCCGTATCCGAGATAACCCGTATGTATCACCCACAGGGTGTTCAACGGCATAAGGATCAGGGTGAAAAAAATGAGTTTTATCGTTGTAAAGGAACCCGCTCTATGTCTCTTTTTATCCAATGGTCTCCCACCTTCTCATTCACACCAAACATCATCGTATTTCAACAAGGCTTCCCATATGCTTTCAAATACGCCGGCTTGGACCCACCGCCGAAAACGGTGCGTACCGTTGAGCTTGGGACATTAGTCTTTAGCACTACAACGAAATTTTTGTAGGAGAACAAGCTGCTAGCTTGTTCTCCTACAGCGCGGATCTTGGAAGATAACCGCGCGGCTCAAGGAACGCTAATACCAGTTGAGACTCTCGTTAGAGACAAATCGCCTCACCTTTCGCCAGCGGGGGTTGTCGTCACGATAGTGCTGGCGCTGATAGAGCGGACAGTACTTCCCTGGCGGATCAATTGCCACGACCTCATTCCCCTTGCGCACCACGACATATCGACGCTTCTCCACGTGCACCTCCTCCGTTTGTTCAGCGATGGGGAATGTCACTGTGGCTATGTTCCCCGGATGCAGACTGCCGACTTGAGCATATCGACCATCCCATCCGATGTTCCGGTCGGCGCCGTTCACTTGGACGCGTGTGTCTTTGGGTGTGACCCACTCCGGAATGCGAACGGACAGATCCACCGATTGCTTCGCCTTTATCTCCACACGCCCTTGATAAGGAATATAGCTGTCGATATCCGCCCACCTCGAAGCCCGGTTCAGAAGCAAGTTTACTTTGAGCTTGCCATCCTTGTAGGTGAGGGTACGGTCCCAAATAAGATACAAGGCACGCGCCCCATTTGCTGTACAGCAGTGCATGATACCGGCACCATTGCCGACATACCAATCGTTGGCGGCAGGCCAGCCCGCGAAGGCGCCCAAATTGCACTCCCCCACCCGATCAGTGGACTGAAAGGTGGCATCCATCTGACTCGGAATGGCATGACGCGGTTGGGGCTTGGTCCAGCCCGCCTCGGGCAAACGGTTAATCCAGTCTGTTCTGAGCAACTGCCCCTCGGCAAACATATTGCGCACCCACCGGTCAGCTTCATCCCAGTAGTCACCTACCCCTTCCTCGCTAAGTCGTAAGGCGAGCGAGATCATGTCGGAGACCTCACAGATCTCGGACGTCTGGTATTCTGGACTGTTGGCAAACTCCGGAAAATAGCCAAGCAGCGTATTACCTTGGGTCTTAGCATATTCATAGCTCTTCAGCACAAACTCCATCAGTTCTTGGTCATTTGTGACCAGCGAATACTCCATCATTGACAGGAGACCGTGGGTGTGGGCGTGAAAGTGAGCATTCATCGGAGTGTTCGGCAGACAAAGGTAGGTACCGTCAGGGGTGAAAAAGTTCTCAACTTGGTAAGTAATCAACTTACGAGCCAGCGCCAGGGCAGGTTCATAGTCGATTTGTTTGTAGGCGTGCACTAAACCAAGGGGAACTCGCGAGCTTTCCGCGTCGTGGCGGTGACTCACCGGTGGTGAAACATCCGTTGGATGCGTCTTCTCGCCGCACAAAGGGCTTGGCCAGAAGTAGGCACCGTGCCCATCGTCCACAGCCAGCTCGATAAGGCCATCCACCAAACGGCGGATCGCCTCTTTCCACATCGTGCCGCTATCGCGTATGGAATACAGTGACATCGTGCTCAGCGTCCGACCATTGGTGAAAGGATGAATCCATTGATCAACATCAGCTAATCGGTGAACCCAGGGGTCGGAATTTCTGTGATAGGCCCAAGGGCGGCCCCTCACAGGAATGTAGATAAGTCCATCGGGCCCTTGCTGTTTTAGCATTATCTCCATCCAGCGACGTTCTACGTGAAGGTTCTGTTCACTGCCACTCATCATTCGCATCAAGGACAGAGCCTCTTGAAATTTGGGCGTAATCGAATGGTCGACCCAGTTATTCTCCATCATAGGGGGAGTGCTGCGGAAAAAGACCAACCAGTAGATCTCATAGTCTGCCAGAGGGTTGGTAGGTTCAGTCATACCATGGACAGCTAAAGTCGCTCGTTCAGCCAGATCCAACGTGTCAGGTACCAGTACTTCGTAACTCTCGCCGCGATAAGATGGCAAATCAAACACGGGTATCTCCGACCGAATGTAACCAATGGGATCACCCGGCTTCCAGTTTTGATTATAGTTTGTAGACATCTGCTTCCTCCTATAAGAAAAGTGAAAAGTCAGAAACAAGGAGAACAAGGGACTACCCCCGATAAATCAGGGTAGAGCCTGGTCTCGCATAGCGGACTCCGAGAATCGGAGAGCGTTGCCCTCCCGGGGGGGGGTAGCAAACCATCAATCTTCACGTATGTTTCATAGACAACCTGGACGGTTATACTCATGTAGGTTATTATTTGTGAATTTCTATGTGAAGAGATATCGCATCCAGGAAGAAAGGGAAGGAGGAGAAGGAATGGAAGAAAGGCGAAATTCCTTCCTTTCCCTCCATTCTTCCTTTCCTTCCAAACTTGAAATTATAAGTTCACATTTCTCGTTTTACGGCTCTTCAGGCTTACCCTCATCGGATTCGGGTTGAGGGGCGGAATCATCAGTAGCAGGAGGTTCGCCTTCTGATTCCTCCTCTGCCTTCGGTGTTTCGGGGATTCGATCTGGGAAGGTTTGAACCTTCGCCCGCTCGTGGAGCCGCATTAGCCACTCGTTCATGAGGTTTTCACGCTTTTGACGTTCAGCGCCGCTTTCCACATTTCGGCGGACACGGTCTTCTTCAAGCGTCCGTTGGCGTGCTTCTTTGTGTTCCTCCTTACGGAAGATCATGTAATATTGCACCTCTCGGATTTCGATGGACAGGATCTCCTCGGCCATTTGACCGGCTTCCAGAGCAAACGCCGCATCAGCGAAAGCTTTTGCCCTCGCAGCATAGGCAGAATGACTGAAAAAGCCGGTGTCGCCCGGATTTTTGGGATTTGCCGCAGGTCCCGCCGTCAATTCTCCTCCATCCGATAGTTCTTTGGCAACTTTCTTGATGTCCTCCCCATTCTTGATCCGCTGGAAGATTTCATTCGCTCGCTCTTCGTCCGCGAGGGTAATGCATGTCAGGCGCACCTGCTCTGCCTCGATATAATCGCTCTTATTCTCTTCATAGTAAAGCCGGTAGTCTTCCTCGGTCAACTTGAGTTTTTGATCAACTTCCTGTCCTGTGATTCTATCAATCATCAGTTCGTGAAAGTACTCCTGCACATTCTTCAGGATTTCGGGATCTTCATCAAGCTTCTTCTCTTTGGCAAGGAAGAGGATCAAACGACTCTCTGCCATGAGGTTTATGTATTCCTCAAGTCCCGCTTTATCTTGATACTGTGGTTGCTTGTACTCAGGAAGTTCGCTAATCTCCTGTTGCAGCTCTTCAAGCGTGATATGGTGTTTCCCGTTCCATTCAAACTCAACAACTACAGTTCCATCAGCCCCGGTTGCCTTTCCACCACAGCCGTTGAAAGAGATGCCAGCGACAGCGGCGCTGAATAAGATGAAACTCATGATTCCTAATGTCTTCATAGTCATACCTCCTTAGATTTTGAGTGGTGCGTGAAAAGCCTTATGTATACTGCGATTTGACTTTGTTACATTTGCCCTCCGGCCCCCAATTCTGAGGGAGTTTGTGCGATTCTCCCTCCAGCATTGGGGGGCCGGGGGAGGGCAAGCTGCCAGTGGATTGGCCGATGAGCCCTCATACAAAGTCAAGATAAATTACACTTTCGCAAAGTCGCAACGATATCAGTTCTGACCTGCAGCAATATATTACGCATGAGGTTTTACGTTTCGCTATTCCTCAGATTTTTCCTTTTTGGCATCTTCCTCCGCTGGTGGAGGCACCGGAATGCGGTCTGGATAAACCTTGATCTTACCTTTCCTTATGATCCCTTCTACCCATTCCTTGAGGCGTTCTCGTTTCTTCTCTTTTGCCACGTCCCACTCAATATTCTCCTTAACCTCTTCAAAAGGTTGTTGGCGCTTAGGTTTGTACTCTTCCTTGCGGAAGAACACATAATAGGTCTCATCCTCGATTTCGACTTCAAAAACGCGGTCAGGTATTTCGCCAATCTCCGCTTCAAAGACTGCGTCGACAAACTCCTGCCAATGCGGGTAAGCATTTCGGGTAAAGAAGGCCGTATCACTCGGATCGGTCGGGTTGGGGCCTGGCAGAGCCAGTTTTCCTTTTCTCGAAAGTTCCTCCGCCATGTCAATGATGTCTTTACCTCCCTTAATCTGCTCTAATACTTCATACGCGAAATCTTCATCGGTGAGTGAGATGGAGGTTGCCCGCGCTTTGGCCTTCTGCACAAACTCGTCTTTGTGCACCTCGTAATACGCCCGGAGCTCCGCGTCCGTAACGGAAATCTTCTCATCAACTTCAATTTCTGTCAAGCGCTCGATCATAAGTGTGTGTTTATAGTTTTCTACTTTTTTGAGCAATTCCTCGTTTTTATCGAATCCCGCATCAGCAGCCGCGAGGCGTTTTAGCTTTTCGTTGATGGATTCCTCAAGATATGTTACTTTATCTTTTTTGGATTCGTATTTTGATCGGCGGTAATCCGGCTCATCTGCAATCATTGCGTTGAGCGCTGCAAGCGGAATCTTTTGCGTGCCGTTCCACTCGTATTGAGCCACAATAATCTGGCTTTCATCCATAGGCCCGGCGGCATTTTGCGACTGGACAATCTGCCAACCCATTAAACCGATTGCCGCAATCGCGACGAGAACTATCAATGTTTTTTTCATTGTGTGTTTCTCCTTCCTGATTCACATAAAAAGCGAAAATACTGTTTTCGCGGTCAGTTAGGGTGGGTTAGCTTGAGGGAACGCTTTGGGGGTGATCCCTCCGATATTCAATAGAAGTACCGAGAATCCTTAACCAGTGTCATTCTACTCAAGCGCCCCGATTTTTGCAGTTTCTGGCGCTTTGGTCGGCAGCTTCTGCTTTGCCATCCGATCTTCTGGCACATAACCGGAGTAATCTGAAATTGAACCGTGTGTCAGTGCGTAGACCGCGACATTGGTCATGAAACGATAGACGCCGGGGGAGTAATGCACGCCCCGGGTGGGTAAACTGACCGACTCCATCGCACACATATAGTCACGACGGACCATCAGGACTGAAAGTTTTTCGCCAACGGAAACGCCTTCAAGGAAATTCCGCTTGTTCTCTCTGAATCGCAAACCCCAGAAATGGGCAAAACCGACCGGTGGTCCACCCATCTCATAGAAGTTATCGTAGACTTCGTGGTCGTTGGGAACACGCTGAACCTGATATTCGGGCATCACATATCGCATCTGAGCGAGGAACAAGCGGGTTATGCCGTGGGCCGCCGCGTTTATACCGCAGTCGTCAAAGACGAAGAAACCACCTCTTTCAACGAAATACCGCCGCAATGCAGCGGCCTCCGCCTCGGTAAATTTGTTACCTATCTTTTGACCGCCGCCACCGCCGCCGCGTCTAATCAAGTTCTGCCCCTTGGCCATTGCGGGATCATGGCCTGTCATGAAGATTAACGGGCATTTCTGCAAGTTGGCGTCAGTCAATTTCAACGCGCCGCCTTGAACATTCATGTCCGTTTTGATCTGCGTTCGGTGATTGAGCCAGTTGGTAAATGCGTTCAGTGAAGACGCATCCGCCCACCAGTCAGAAAGAGTGTGGCGCACGCGCGTGAAGCGGAATACACCTCGAATGTCACGACCTTTACCGATGACTCGACCGCCCGGTTCGCCGCGTGGCAGCGGCGGCACTTCAACGTTACCCAGCATGATGTTCTCAACCACATCACTCAAGGCGTCGCGAGCGGCTCCTACATGCTCAACCATCGCAAGCCCCGCCGGACGCTTGAAAGCAACCTTCACCTGCACAAGACCGCCCATACCACGACCGATGTTCGCCGGCGCGGCGCTTGGAGCCGTTGCAACAGGGGCAGAAAATGCCAACGCACCGGGCGCATCAGAAACGGGCAGGTCAGCGTGCGTTACCACTTGAGGCACCGGAACATTGGGGTTGACTACTTTCGGAACGTTTGGATTGATAGGTGCATCCAGTTTAACAACTTTATTCGAGAATTCAAGCACAGTTTGCGGTTGGACTGCGGTCGGACGAACGACAGCCGCCGTCGTCACTCGCGGTTGGACTTGAACTTGCTCAACAACGACGGTACTCGTGGTCGGAACCGTTGGCTTGACAACCGGTTTGATAACCGGTTTGCGAACCTGGGGTTTGGGGGGATCCTTCGCTTTTAGGACCTCAGCGCCCACTAAATCTTTGAACTGTTGGGTTTGGGTGACGAGATAGATACCGGCGATAAAGGCAATCACGCCGTGAAGAATCAACGAGATCATCAAAGCTCCTGAAGTTTGCTTGACACTCATTTGTTACCTCCAAAATTATTATGATTTGCATTAGCAATTGGACACCCCGTTGCATTATCTTGCAGGGGAAACCAAAGTCTGTTTACTATCCTAGGCGAACTATTTAACTAACTCCAGGGTTCAAGGGCGAGCAGTCAGGCGCCTCCCTATCGATAGAGCAACTCGTCCGAGGCAAACCGGGTGACTTTCTTCCAGTGCACCGTGTTGTCCCGGTAGTGCTCACGCTGGTAGAGCGGATGGTACACACCTGTTGGCTGGATGTTAACCACCTCGTTCCCCTTGCACACCAGATTGTACGGCTGCTTCTCGATCGTGACCCAGTGGGTGTGCTCCTCAATCGGGAAGGTCAGCGCCGCTACCGTGCCAGCCGCAGTCTGGCCCACCTGCGCGTAGCGCCCTTGCCAGCCGACCGTACGGACCTCACCATCCACCCGACAGGTGATTTGCTCCGGCTCGACCCACTCCGGGATGCGTATTGACAGCTCTACGTCCTGCTTGATCTTGACATCAACCTGGCCCTCGTAGGGTAGGTAGCTGTCTATATCGGCCCAAGGCGACGTCCGGTTAAGCAGCAGATTCACCCGCAGCTTGCCCCCCTCATGGGTGAGAATGTGCTCCCAGATGAAGTAGAGTGCCCGTGAGCCAGTTCCGGAGCAGCAGCCGGCGAAGCCCATATTATGGCCGCCCATAAAGTCATTCGGCAAAGCAGAGCTGGTGAAGGCGCCTACACACGCGTCCCCGACACCTTCTGTCCGCTGGCGGCGAGGGTCCGTTTGGCTCCATGCTGTTGAGGACCCGTGTGGACCTGACCAGGCCCGCCGCTCGATCCAGTCGCCGTGGGTTAACTGCTGCTCCACAAACTGGTTGCGCAGCCAACGGTCCACGTCGTCCCAGTAGTCACCCGCGCCGATAATGCTCAAGCGCAAGCCCAGGCCGATCATGTCCGCCAAGCCGCAGGTCTCGCACATCTGGAAGTTCTCCCGGAAGAGCAGCTCCGGAAAGTAGCCCGTCCGAGGTTCGCCGTGGACGCGGGCGAACTCGAACCCCTGCTGCGCAAACTCAATCAGTTCTTGGTCGCCGCCTGCAGCCAGGGCGTAGTCTAGGATTTCCAGCAGGGAATGGACGTGGGCGTAGAAGTGGGCTTCGGGCCCCGGTCGGCGTTTGCACGCCCGAAAGCTGGCGTCAGGGCCGAAGTGGTTGCCGTGATTTTTGATGGTCCGCACCAGCTTGCCTGCCAGTTCCAGGCAAGGCTCGTAGCCGGTCTCCTGGAAAAAGAGGAGCAGCCCGTGCACCACCCACCCTCCATGGGAGACCATGTGTGGGTTCGGCATGGTCGGATCGGTCCAGGGGATAACGCTCTGGGGAAAGTACGCGTAATCGCCCTTATCCACCACATTCGCCGCCAGCCCCTGCACCAGCCGCTCGCCGGTCTCTTTCCACAGAGACTCGCGGCTGCGATGATAGTAAAGCGCCAGGATGGTAAGTCCCCAGGCGCCCGTTAAGATGGAGGTCCGATCGCCCGTGCTGGCGCCATGGGTCCCGAGCGAGTTGAAGGCCAGCCAGGGCCTTTCCTCGATCTTCTCGTAGAGCAGCCCATCCGGCGCTTGCATGTGCAGCAGGACCTTCGTCCAATGTTCCTCCACGTGCGTATTGAGGTCGCTGCCGCTCATAATCCGCATGAGTGGCAACTGATCGTGCCATAACATTTGATTCCAGATGTCCCAGTGCCAATGCCCGATAAAGGGAGGATTGCTCCCCAAAACTGTCACGTAGTAAATTTCGTAATCAGCCTCGGGATCGCTCCGGGATGTTATACTATGGATAGCCAGAGCCGCCCGCTCCTGCAGATCAAGGGTAGCGGGGACCATGGCTTCGTAGCGTTGTCCCTTATAGGGTGGAATCTCAAAAGCTGGAATCTCCTCACGTATGTACTTGAAATCCATAGGGGTTGCCTCCTCAGATAGCAATTGGTTTTTGTAATCGTCCCCTGTGTAATCGTCCCCTGGTTGTGTTACATTGATTATGTTATGCGCTGCGAACCGAAAATTCTCACCAACTCAGGCGTAGCACCTTGGCTATATTCGGGATATTGCGGTCTGCTCTGCGTTTAGAAACTCTTTATCCGACCCCAGGCGGTTGTGAGTTTGGCTTCAGGTGAAACTGCGAAAAAATTCATATCTATCTTAGGAATCTCATCACCTGTAATGACGACGTTATCGAAATGAACCTCGCAATTTCTTCCCAGGATTGCTGCAGCCCCTGTAGCTCGGAACCTACCTAGGAAATTACAAACTAACGTGTCGTTGATAAACATCCTGTAACGATTTCCATCAGCAACAATTCGCAATGCATACCATCTCCCCTCCTTAATAGGGAAATTGACAGCAACCTCAACAATGTCTGCGTCTCCTTGAAAGAAGAGTTCGCAAAAAGCCGCATTCCAGTCATCACCTTCTGTCGAAATCTTAACATCTGTACCAGTGATGAAGCCTTTTGTATCGTCGTAACGAACCCCAATGCTAAAGAATGGCCGCCGGGAGGGAAAATCACATCCAGCATGGAGGAAAGCTTGTTCAACTTTGGCTTGGCACTCAAACTCATAATCTTTCCATGTATTATCGCCAATTCCAAGGGTGCTTGCCGATCGACAAACCCCTTGGGAAAGGCAAACCAGTTCGCCTTCTTCCACAAACCATTGGGCTGATTCACCATGGATGAAAACATCTCCGGCCTTCCCTTCAAATAGCCGCCACCCATCAAGATTCCCATCGTCAAAGTTATCCCTTAATGTTCGTGCCCATGCCGATGTTGCCAGCAGGAATAGTATCAACCCAACCATTGTGTGTTTCATAACCTTCTCCTGTTTTGAAATTACAAACCACGTCTCCCTCCTCAGCGGGCTAACCTTACTTTTACCTACAAGCACCGGCAAAGAGAAAGTGAGAACTCGCTCCCTTGCTTCCTCGCCTCCCTGCCCGATAGCCGCCGGATAAAAAGATCTGGGTAAAAGTAAGGAATTGGGGGCCAGGGGGCTAAGAACCTGTTTTAAAAACCCAAGTTGCTACTTGAAAAACACCGTTGAGAAATGCTCGGAAGTTGCATACTTTTCATACTTTTCCGAGGAAACGGGAGAATTTGATAGAGACAAAAAAGGGTGAGAACTCACGCTAGGACTCATTTCTGGGCGGTTTGCACAGGAAGGGTACTCGGAAAAGTACTCAGAAACCCAAGTTGCCACCTAAAGAATTGGAAGACTAGAAGATTGGAAGAGTTTATCCCTTCCAGCCTTCCAGTCTTTTTCCTTCCACCCCTTGCTCAAAATGTAAAGTTTATTCTTGAAACTTGCTTACCGGTGTGCGGAGGATGTTGTGTTTCGAGAAGGATGCCTCTCCCACAGCTCACCTAACCCCCCGCTAGACGGTTTTGATAATCTCAATGTCACAAATTGTCACAAATTGTCACATAATTTTATCGGATGCGGTCGGCGGGGCAAGGATGCCTCTCCCACAACCTACGGGGAGAAGCCAACCCCGGTCAAACTTTCCGCTTGCTGCAACTGTGCCCCTAGCAAACGGTTTTGATAATTACGATGTCACAATATATCACAAATCGTCACATCAATGTGATATATTGTGACATCGGCAGGCTTTGAGTTAAAAGTGCGGCTTTTTATCCTCGTTGTCTCCATCAAGTTATTTCCTTTCTAAGGTGGCAACTTGGGTTTTATTTAGCACTCCTTAACTCAAAAGCCCTAACGATAACATATGCAATTAAGGCAAATATAAATACCACTAAGTATAGCCAAGCAATCGCTTGAAGGGTTTCGATGATGGTTCGATATGCCTCTAGTATCCATCGATCACTATTCAACTCTAAAACCTGAGAATCTTCGGTAGGTGCACTTATATATCTTTCTAGCTCATGTATTCTCACACCACCGGAAATACCAACTACATAAGCAGCAAATTTCACATACTTATGCCACGCACTGCTGATCTCGTCCTGAATGATGCGCCTAAATATGGTGGATATTGGCTTATTAAAGACCTGCACAACCCAAAATGAGACAACAGCCGCTAAGACGAATGTGACTAACAGTAATGTAAAAAACATATATCCTCCATTTACACGCTAACGCCCCAAGTTCAGTTTGAGTACAGGGCACTTCACATCTTTCACCGCGCCGAGTTCGGGGTCGTAAACCGTGTCTGTAACTTCCTGCTCATGGATAAAACTGTTGATTAACTCCATCAGGTTATCGGGCTGTAGGATGTCTTCCCACAGGTAGGAGACCTTTAGCCCGACGGGTTCAACTGCGCTTCGATGTGGTTTTCAAAGTCTGTTTCGGTATACGTGGGCATGGTCTAAACCTCGCTTCGGACATCTATCTTGCCGGTGACAACTTCGGAGATGAGGGATTGACGGTATTCTTTGAGGAGTTCAACTTTTCGCTGTTCTGCGGATATCAGTTCGTCGATCTGCTCGGTTTTGCGGTCAAGGAAGTCGGCGATTTGGGTTTGTTCAGAAAACGACGGGAAGATAGCAGATATATTCTTGAAATTATCATAATATAAGTTATGCCTCTGGTCTACTACTTGGTAAGATGCCCTATCAAAGGTCGTTTTATACAAATCAGTCCGAAATAGATAATGAAAATACTTGGAAACTAACTTTGTAGTAGGGCGACAAACCTGATAGGCTGGACTGACTATTCCTTCATAATCAGACATACCTATTCCACCTTTCCAAACTGTCATTACATTAAAAGCAATATCGCCAATTTTTACTCTCTTATAGAGAGATTTGTCCACAGATGAAACATCTTTTTGACCTGTTTCACTTTTTGGAATTATCCCCTTTATGCCAATTGAAAGTAAAATCAAATTTGGATAACCAACATCTCTAATTTGCTGGAATATAAACTTGTTGCGAATCACTTCCCAATGCTTCGGTATTTCCCCAATCCACTCTACGCCTGATGGTTTCATCTCCACATTTGGGTCAAGCCCCTTCGTCACTGCCTGATTTATCAGAACAGTTCGTTGTTCTTGCAGCAGTTCTATCTTTCGTTCCTTGATGCGGCTCAGTTCGTCTATCTGTTGGGTCTTGCGGTCGAGGAAGTTGGCGATTTGGGTTTGTTCTTGTTTGGGTGGTACTGATAGCAGTAACTCGTCAATAGACTGTGTATTAAGGTTAGCCAATCCAGTAGTCGTTTCACTTTGATATTTATACTGCTCTCGTGCGAGAGGGCAGTTCATGAAGTAGTGCAGAAATTTGCTGTTGATGTGGCTCTTGGGACAAATCCTTTGAACAAAGTTTGAGTAACAAACGAACATAGACTCGATTTTTTCATCAACGAGACCTGTTTTTCCAATGTGGTCTTGACTACCACTGGATTTCGTGATTACCAAATCACCTTTCTTGAGCAAAAATCTTTCTGCTTCTTCCTTGCTAATCTCCCGTTTTATTAAACCCCGTAAATCCCAATGACCATCTATCGTGATTTCCGTTGACCGAAGGACATAAGTACCAGTTCCAAATTCATCGTCTTGTCCCCAAATGCCACCAGAGTTTTCAGAGAGATGAAACTTAAACCTACTGCATCTCCAATGCGCTGGTATCTCCCCAATCCAATCCACACCACTCTCTTTATATTCAGGATAACGCTTTATAACGCCAACACCTCACTCAGCAAACCTTCACTTTTCCATCGGAAAGGAAATTGGCATCATTCTTCTATTATGCGACAACCTTCCACGCAAATGTCAGCAGAACCTAGCACCATTGGTTAATACTGCGTTTTCACACTGCCCCAGGTTATTGCGAGTTTTGAGGCAGGCTCAACTGCTGCCGCCTCGGGGTTTTTGAAGTTGTTGCGAATTTCCGCATCGCTCAGCACCCGGTCATACACCCGGACAAGATGGATTGAACCGTTGAAGTTCCGACGCGCTTCAGAACGGACCTGGCAGAAGATCGCGTGATAGTTCATATTCACATCTTTGACAAAGTCATGAACAGTCTTTATCGCCTTTTCTTTCTCGCCATCCATCCAGGGCTGAAGTTGGTTGCCTCCTCGTCCGCCTTTATCTTTGTAGGTGAATAAGATGTGGTGCCACTTTCCTACCCCGATATCCATGACGCCGTAAGCCACCCGGTTTGCCAACGGGGTCTTCGCCCCTTTGAGGTACATCCACATCGCCCCCCCGTTCACCGTGTAGAAGCCCAACATGATCCACTGGCTTTGTTCTGTAAACCAACCGCCACCATCCACAGAATGGAAGCCAGCGACCTGGTGCTCATCGCCATACGCTGGGCCGTTGCGCTTCAAGATGACCTCGACAGTAAAGTCCTCCAGATGCAGGGTCGGGTTAGCACCGGCCGGGCCGCCGAATATCTGGCTCCCCCTTTTAGCGGTGAACCGCGCCGGGTTCTTACCCTCGGCCGGTTCGAAAACCGGTGCCGACCCACCGGGTATCACCCCACCGGCGACGCCGCGGTTCTTCCAGCTACCGTTGACGAGGCTCGCTTCGTCAGCAATAAGCTCAAGCTGGGGGCCTTTGACGGCGCCTCGCGCCATAGAACCGGCCATTGCAAAAAGAAGCGTCAGACTGAGAATCGCAATTCCTTTTAGGTAGTTCATTTTATATCATCCTTTTACTATAAAGTTATATGAGGGTGGTTCATAATTCAATGTACGTCATTGCTGGCCTCGGGTAAGTTTGTAGTCGGGCGATTTATCGCCCGTCTCAACGCGCAATGAATTGCACTACTACCAACCGCACGATCTATTATGTTCCACCCTCAATTATATAACCTCTCTAAAAAGTCGTCAAGCCAAAAGTTGTAAAGCAGCCTCTTGACAGCGGATGCGTTTGAGTGTATAATTCAAAGGTTGATAGGTGGAAGAGGCGTTGTGGACGTTTGTGCGCCTGGAGGGTGTGGAGCCAACAAATCACGCCGTGGAACGAGCGGTACGGTCGGGTGTGCTATAGCGCAAGGGGAGTTTCGGCCGTCTAGCACCGATGGCATCCGCTTTGTGGGACGGATTTGGACAGTGGTTGCCACACTCAGACAGCAAAAACGCAATGTCCTTGCATCTCTGACGGAGGCCTGCGAAACCACGATTCAGGGCGAAAAGGCGCCATCGCTGCTTCCTAATGAGATGGTCGGCAGCCAACCGACTGGGTAACCTCTACGACCACCTGAACAGTTAGAAAAAACGAAAAAGGAGGAAATCAAAATGAAAGGCATTATCACGAGATTCCTTTTCGTCTCTGTCAGTATCATTGTCGTGAGTCTTTGGTCTCCACTCCGGGGTTCTGCCGAAATTGACCTCAAAAACGTTGTGGGAATCTGGACCTTTGATGAGGGCACAGGTGACCTGGCCAAGGACATCTCTTTGAAAAGGAATCATGGAAAGCTTATTGCCCCAAAGAGAAATGATCCTCCAAAATGGGTCAAAGGAAAGTTTAGTCAGGCGTTGGAATTTGACGGGCAACCGTATTTTGGGAATTATGTTGACATGGGGGATCCAGCGGACGGCTCTCTCGATTTTGGGAAAAACGATTTTTCCGTCACTTGGTGGTTCAAAACGACAGCGCTGGGCAAGTATATGGTTTCCAAAAAAGCTGCTGGTCACTTTGATGCAGGTTTTCATGCCAATCTGGATGGCCCAAGGGGGAATCTTCGTATCCTTCTGGCAGATGGGAAGATAGATGCCAGCGTGGATGGGGAAACAGGGAACCTCCATAACGACAAATGGCATCATGGCGCTTTTGTGAGATCTGGAGATAAGTTACAGGTGTACGTGGATGGGAGGGCAAATAACTCGACGGCCGGCGTCGTAAACCTTGACATTAGCAGCACGACGAATTTTTATGCCGGTCGAGAGAACAATGGAAACAAGAGATACCCCGGCCTCCTCGACGACCTTGCCGCCTTTTCTGTTGCCTTAACGGAAGATGAGATTAAAGAGATCATGAACGAGGGGCTAAGAGAGGTAGTTCCGACTGCTGCCGTTTCCCCCAAAGGGAAACTTGCCACTGCTTGGGGCGCCATCAAAGCCCGATAACAAATCCCAAAAAAGGCAGGGTATGCGTAATAAATCGTGGGCTTTTGAAGTTTTGGCATGAAAATTCAATTCAAAGAATTTTCTAACTGATCACGACTTGATAGGGATGAGCAAAGGGTTGGCTAAAATGTGCATGGTGTAAAAGAGGAACCCATGAAACGCTACAACAATCCACTGCTTATAGCATTTGCGCTATGAGGGGCAGCCCTAACATAAAAAGGAGTTTCTTATGATGTTGCGTGTTGTCTGGATTATGTGCTTGGTTTTTATTGTCGTTTTCCCCCCACTTGTGCGTGGACAGGGGCAAGGCTTCCAATTGATGGAAGATGTTGTCTATCTGAAGAACGGGGGCATTGTCCGCGGTATGATCTACGAGCAGGTTCTGGGGGAATCGCTGAAGATACATACACAGGATGGCAGTGTGTTTGTCTTTGAAATAGAGGAAATTAGCAGAATCACGAAGGAACCCCCCGTGGTAAACAGATCTGCCCAAGCACCTCGCATGGAAGATGTTGTCTATCTGAAGAACGGGGGCATTGTCCGCGGTATGATCTACGAGCAGGTTCCGTGGGAATCGCTGAAGATACATACACAGGATGGCAGTGTGTTTGTCTTTGAAATGGGGGAGATTAGCAGAATCACGAAGGAACCCCCCGTGCCATCGGCTGCCAATGTGTCCGTCTCTGAAATAGAGGGGATTAGCAGGATCACGAAACGACCTCGCCGTTTCGCGTTTGGACCGAAAAATCCTGGACTCGCTTTTGTCTTATCGTTGCTGATCACTGGAGGGGGACAGATCTATAATGAGCAGTATGAAAAGGCAGCTGCTCAAGCGGGACTTGCGATTTTCGGGGCTGTCCTTGTGCTTGAGGACAGTGGCGATAATGCTGATATTGGCGCAATCCTTTGGATTAGTGCGGTTTTGTGGTCGATTATTGATGCGCCAATATCAGCGAACGAAATCAATCTTCAAAGTCAGTCTGCAAGCCGGATTGAGGTTAGAATCGATCCGATGGTCTCACGGGAGGGGGCGGGGGCTATGGTGGCCCTCCGTTGGTAAAACATGAGAAATCAGAGGAGAGAAATCAGACCGTTGCCATCGTTCCGGGTTCGGTATCATGTGCGGCGGACGATGCGTCGACGACAAAATCGCTGGGCGTTGGCGATCACCCTTGTTTTGCATCTGATTGCGTTGTTTTTTCTGATACAACTGATCCCGCAGAAAATGGTGGAGCCAAATGTCATTCATGTGGATTTTGTAGAGATACCAGAGCCGAAGCGGACATTCATTAAGCCACGAAAAATCGAAGAGGCAGCGCCCGCCCGCACCCTGTCCGTATTCCGACAGGCAAGCACGACGGTAGCTGTGCAGTCGGTGCAACCCGAAATCCTAGAGCCCCCACCGTTAGGGACCTTGGCGCGATTGCCAGAGGCAGATAGCGGTCTGACTCGCGGGGATATGCAAACGGGAGTTCAACCCGCAGGCGGGCAGACGGGGCGCGGTGCGTTGGCGACAGGTGAATCTATCCGTCCCGCCGGCAGGGGGAGCGCCTTCGATGCGTTTCGGCTGGGCGGGCACGGGACAGACGAATCGACGCCGACGACTGCGGAACACGATTTATCGCCTCGTGTTGATGCAGATCGATTAGGGGCTGTGCTTGAAGGGACGGCTCAAGAACCGAGTGGACACATTCGGATTGTTCGACTGAAACACTCGCTTTCCGATTGGTGGCAGGATCCGAGCGCGATCCCTTCTTTTGCCCAGTGGCTAGAGGAAAATACCCATCTCCGCGTCGATATGAAGTTTGCGGGCGGTAGCTTGAAGCTGACCGATCCGCGCATCCAAAGCGCGCCTCTGGTGATCATGACTGGGCACGATAAGGACACAGTGACTAGCCATAATCTCGGCACGCCGAACCGCGAAAAGGCAACCTTGGCGTCGGGTTTTTCTTCCGCAGAGCGGGCGGCATTGCGGAAGTATATCATCGAATCGAGGGGGATGCTATTTTTCGATGATTGTGGGTTTAACGGATTGTTTGCGGCGATTGTCGCCAATGAGCTACGCTTGACGTTCCCAGAGTATGGACTGAGCCCCATCCCGTGGAATCATGAGATCTACCAAATCTATTATGACCTGCCGCGCCCACCGACGGGCGGTGATGTCTTTTGGGCGTCTGAGAATAAGGCGCAACCCTCAAAGTTCAAACACCAGCGGGGGATCACGATTGGTCGGCGGCTCGCAGTGGTCTATAACCGAAAAGATTACATGTGCGCGATGGAGACTGTCGAGATTTCGAGCCGGACCATGTTGAGAATGCGGCGGTCGACAGATGTTCATCGCTTTATGACCAATTTACTCATTTACACCATGAAGTACGGTGGAAACACCGACCGCACTGGGTATCAGCGGTAGGAGGTTTTATGATGTTACGATTAAGCATAGGGTTCATCTTATGTCTTACCTTAGTGATCGGATGCGGTCCGAGCACTAAGGAGATTATGAACTCTTGGAAAGGGGCGCATGTGTCGAGGTTAATTAGGAGTTGGGGGCCACCTCAAGAAATAACGTCTGATGGCTTGGGTGGTCGAATTTACATTTGGCGAAGTGATGTTTACATTCCGATTACCAAAGGCACAACGAAAACGCGTGGCACTGTTACTTACAATCCGTATTCAAATCAGTTTCACACAAAGAGTAAGTCAACATATACACCGCCCGTCACTATTGAAGGTGAAAAGGTGCGGATGTTCTGGGTGAACTCACAGGGGATTATATATACTTGGAAAGCGAAAGGGTTTGTTTGGTAGGTTGACAGTGAAAGGAGGTTTTTATGATGCTGCGTTCCCGTATGTTTTCACTGTTGCTAGTGGGTTTGCTTCTCATCGGCTATGTGTTCGGATGCGGTGGCGATGATGTTGACGAGCCAAATAATAAGAACCAAATTCCAACTATCACCATCGAGAAACTCCGTAGCGAGAAAACGGAAGAGAAAGACGTAAAATACTACAGGAATCGTATTGTACGGACCACACGGGGTGTAGAAACGATCACGTGGCGGCTTAAAGCATACCCTGCTCCTAAAACCGATCTGGTGGTGAAGGTGGAGATAGGTGGCTCTCACTCCAAATGGGTATTGATCCCTAAGTTGAAGAACAACTCAAAGGAGTTCACTGATATTGTAAGTTCCTCTCTAAATCTATCTGGTGTCGCAATTCTAATTTCCCCTGTACCCATGGTCTACATTGTCGGCCAAGGTTTAGTGATTGACCTTAAGAGATTTCAACAGTCTATGCCCGATACTACACGCGAAGGCCACATAATCCCGGAGGACTTTGACTTCTCTCTTTATCAGATTGGAGAGAAGTCACACATCTTATGTGATCGCTGTGGTGTTATTGATAGGACCGAGGACATTATACTACCTAGGGTACCTAGGGCAACAAGGGTAACGGTAGATCCAGCCCCCGGCGGTGCGGCAATTCCATCGAATACCGAATTCAAACTCACGTTTGACCAGGGCGTCAAGAGCGCTACTATTAATGGTGGACCCACTGTGGGATCGGGACTTAACTTTAGCGGGCCAGCGCCAGGCCTTGCAAGCGGCCAAACCGCAACCCTTAATATTGAGTGGGTAAACAGAGACGACTCCCCTGGGGCTGGGGCGGTTGGCCCTTATACTGTAATCAAAAAGTGATACACTTTCACCCCTTGCCGCGATGCAGATTTGCTTCTTTGTAAGCCCCCCCTTCCCCCCCGCAAGCGGACACGCAAATCATAAGCAGAGCCCTGAGTTTGATGGGATTATATTCCATATTGGTTTGCCTCCATAAGTGCCCCAAAGTGCCGACGCTAATGTCGGCACTTTGTCGGTGCTTCCAAAATTACCTTTTTTCATCGTCGATTACACAATAGCGACGGGTTCGCCTGTTTTTCCGATCAAGAAGTATCGCATTTTCGACCAACTCCCGACATGCGGCGTTCACCTGTTTCGCCGATGACCACCTGATGCGCTTTGCAACTTCTCGCGCCGTTAAACACGGATGGATGGAGAGAAGGGGATATTTGAACAAAACATCTCCATATCCCCTTTATCCCCTTCTCTCCCTTGTTACACCTTGGGATTGTCATCGGTCTCAACGGCGCCGAGCCGCCTGTGCTGTGACTTTTGCCCACGCCCATTATTTTTCGCTAACAAAGGCAGGGGGGCTCCCCTGCCTTTGTTTTGAGTAATCTGAGGAGAGAAGTAGGGAGGGTGTAGAGGGCAAATTTCCTCAGAAACTCATCAACATTTCCGAATTTATCATTGACTGATTGGAAGATGGAAAACGGGTAAGATAACTCATTAACAGGCCCAAAACTGTTTAAAATGAGGAATCTTGCAGTTGGAAAGGAAAAGCTTTGGTCAAGACCCCACCTGAAAGAATCGCTCCCTTTGAAACCGAATATCTGGGTAAAATCGCAGGCTTGTTGGACGAAGAACCGAGGGGCTTAGCCCGCCCAATTGACGACCGGGAAGCTTGGCAAGTATTAGCCCGGTTGACGAACTTTCGGCGAGTGATTTCCGACGCCAAAAAATCACTGGACCAATCCCCGCTTGAGCTGACCGAGGGTATTTATCTGGACTTTATACGCGCTGGCGAGGCAAAGCTGTATACTTCCTACAGTACCCACACACGTTCGCGTTTCTGCAAATTTGTGTTGGCGGAGTGCCTTGAAAACCAGGGTCTGTTTTTACCCGACATTCACCAGATGATCCGGGTCCTGTGTGAGGAAAAAACTTGGGTTCATGCTTTTCACGATCCACGATTGACCAACTGGCACGGTGAAACAACGCACATCGATCTGGACGCGGCGACCGTTGCCTGGAGCCTTGCCACGGCGCAATATTTCTTGGGAGATCGGCTTGAGACGGAGACTCAACAAATGATCCGGTGGGAGCTCAGGCATCGAATCTTTGATCCCTTCCTGAGAATGTTGGAGGGGGAATTAATTCTTCTAAACCAAACTCGCTCATGGTCATGGCTGGAGTTGACGCATAACTGGAACGCGGTCTGTTTGGCTGGCGTAGTGGGGGCGGCTCTGACGATTATCAAGTCACGAGATGAACGCTCCATGTGCATTGCGGCTGCGGAAAGATACACTAGGAATTTTCTCTCAGGATTTCCTGAGGATGGTTCTTGCTCGGAGGGGATCGGCTACTGGAATTATGGTTTTGGCCACTTCCTCATGCTCAACGAAGCTATCTGGCAGGCCACGCGTGGCCGAATGGATCTGCTGGAGAACGAGCAGGTGAGACTGATTGCCCAATATGGGCCCCATTTGGAGATTATGCCCGGTGTGTATCCGGCCTTCGCCGATTGCGGGACCGGAACGTTCCCTGATACCAACGTAATGCGCTTTGTCAACCGACGGTACGGGATGGGTTTGGGGCAGTGGGAAAATCGTGAACCGGAACCCTCAAGTCTCCAACATGTGGCGGTTTTCGCGTTTCCCAATTCCTCCAGTCAGGTTACCATCGACTGCGGACGGAAACAGATCTTCGGGATGCGGAGCTGGTTTCAGAATGCGGGTATTTTGGTGGAACGTCCCAGGACTTCGAGTAACGGAGCGATTGGTATAGCTATCAAGGGAGGGCATAATGCCGAACACCATAATCACAGTGACCTGGCGAGTTTCGTTGTTGCTCTCAACGGAAAACTCCTTTTGACCGATCCAGGCTCTGAGCGATACACTGTACGCACCTTCAGCGAGCGTCGGTACGAAAGCAACGTGTTGAACTCTTACGGCCATTCCGTCCCACTCGTTGCCGGACAGCTTCAAAAAGAAGGTGATAAGGCCCGGGCCCGTATTCTCAAGCAAGAGTTGAGCGAGGAGCGGGATCTGGTGGTGTTTGATCTCCGGTCGGCGTACGACGTAGTGAGTCTGGTAAAACTTCATCGCTCCTTCCTCTTCTCTCGTCAGGGCGCTGGGAGGTTAACGGTGATCGACGAGGTGAGTTTCACCGAACCGGAAGCTTTCGGCACGGCGCTGATAACCTTTAATCATTGGCGTGAAGTTGCGGAGGGAATACTGGAGATCTTTGAAGGAGAAGACGCGTTACGGGTGGAGATCCGCGTGGATGGCGGTAATTTTGAAATCACTTCCGAAGAAATCAAAGAGAACGTACGAGTAAAGGGTTATCCCACGAGGATTGCGATTGATCTGACGAACCCTGTGCAAAGCGCGCGTATCGAGACAACCATCGCGCCAAGGCCCATGTGAGTCTCCCTCTGGTTTAGCCCCTGATAGTGGTACGATGGCGATCAGTAGCATACGGGAGACCACAGATTTTGTTGACGGATTGTTGGGATTCTGCTACACTGTACTCCACAAGGGAACTTTTTCCTTAAACGTCGGGATGGGTTTGCGCGACTTTTCCGAATTCTCGAAGGTAATTCGTACTATAAGGAGTACAGACCATGAAAGCTGGATTTGCTCAAGCTAACATCAACCCACCGATTGGAACGCGGATGACGGGATTCGGCCCTCGGGATCGCGACCACGGCTGTGAGGCCATCCATGACGATCTCTATGTTCGCGCCCTCTACCTGACGCACGAGGGGAAAGACGTCCTTATCATGGGATTCGATCTCCTCTTCTTCAGCCGAGACGAAGCTGATCGCTACAAAGGCGCAATTGGTCGCCAAATCAACCTCGCTCCCAGCCAAATTCTGCTCAATACCTCCCATACCCATACGGGGCCCAAAGTCGGCACATGGCTCTACGATCCGCCATCGGATGCGTTCTATTTACAGGTGTTGGAACATGCGATCATTAACGCCGCCTGTCAGGCCAGAGAAGCGGCTACCGACGTCACAATCTGGGCAGGCGCCACCCGGTCCGCCTTGCCGATGAGTCGGCGCCTCAAACGCGAAAATGGAAAAGGCCACACAGTCTTCTGGCGCCCAAATCCTGATGGTTCCGCGTGCGATGCCCTACCGATCTGCCTTTTGAAAGCGCTTGATGAAACTCCCGTCTGTCTTCTTTTCTCGGTCTCCTGTCATCCCTCAACTACCAACGGCTTTGAAATCTCCGCCGAATATCCCGGCGTCGCTATGGAACGACTTGACGCCCATCTCGGCAAATCGTGCAGCCTCTTTCTCCAGGGTACGGGTGGCGATGCCAAACCGAGCGTCATCGGCGGCGGAGAACGCTGGCGCGCTGGCGCCTGGGACGATGTCGCCGAAGCCGGGGTGATGGTCGCAAATGAGGTGATTGAAGCCGTTGACGCGGGGCTGGTGGAGATCGAACCTGACCTCCGCGCTTATGCGGTCGAAACCGAATGGGTAATGGAGCAAAACATCGGTCGCAGTGGCTACGAAGCGCTGTTATCAGATCCGACAACAGATCGAACCACCAAACTCTGGGCAAAGGAAAAGCTTGGCTACTTAGATCGGGGATACCCGCTGCCCACAACAGTCTCGGTTACCATTCACGGCCTTCAGCTCGGTGAAGGACTTCGCATTGTCGGCATTGAGGGCGAAGCGGTGGGGGAACTTGGCTGCCTCGTTCTCGATTTCTATAGTGACGGAATTACCTTCCCACTCGGCTATACCAATGGCGCACAACTCTATCTGCCAACTGACACCATGCTGGATGAAGGTGGCTATGAGGTGGACAGCTATTACGAGTACAGGCAACCCGCCTGCTTGGCTAAGGGGATAGAAGCCACTCTAACGGCGGCGCTGTATCAACTCCGCGAGCAAGGGATAAAATAGGCAAAAAGAGGAGTATCGGGCCGTCGCGGAGAAGATACTCGAAATAGCGCAATCAATGCCGGGATTCATCTCCTTCAAAAACTTCATATCAGATGGCTCAGAGCGTGTTTCAATCATCATACGGCCACAGATTAGATGGCCGCCATCACCTTCAGCAGGAGACGTTTGGACGCGTCCCCGGACAGGAGACACATCATGAACGCTACACAGCACACAAACCGAAACTCGAACGGCCAACGCACTGCGCTACGTGGCGGGCAACTCTTCGATGGCACCGGCGCGGATCCGGTTTCTGACGCCGTGGTCGTCTGTAAAGACGAGCGCATCGTCGCGGTAGGGCCGGCGTCGCAGGTGGACATCAAGCCGACGGATAAGGTCATTGATCTGCGGCCGTGGACGCTAATGCCGGGCATGATTGACGCACATGTGCATCTGTGGGGGCTCGCCCGATCGCTTGATGCGCCCAACCCCGTCGAGGACCGCGCCCTGCGTAGCGCCGGTGAGAGCCTCGCCCTGCTTCATGCGGGTTTCACGACCGTGCGCGACTGCGGCTCGACCACGACGGTGATCCTCAAGCGTATGATCGATCAGGGAACGATTCCCGGACCGCGCATCATAACGGCGGGTATGGCCATCGCACGATCCGGGCACCACTGGCTCCGGGTCGATCCACGATGGCTGTGGACGCGCCCAGCCAACACGGTCGATGAGTGTCGCGCTGCTACCCGTCTGGCCATCCACGAGCAATCCGGCTTCATCAAGATCGCCACCTCTTCCGGACTTGGCCGGGCGTGGGGTGAGATTCCGACGTTCACTGTTGATGAGGTCAAGGCGATCACGGATGAGGCGCATCAATGGGGCTTGCGTGTCGCTAGCCACTCCATGGGCACCGAAAGCGTACGCATCGCCGTGCTCGGCGGGGTCGATACGGTTGAACACGCCTATAACATTGACGACGAAACACTCGGCCTAATCATCGAGCACGACAAGTTCATCGTACCCACGCTTCGCAACATGCACAAGGGACTCACGCCGTCGGGCGCGCAGACGTTCCGTGACCAGATCAAAGCACTGGAGAAGGCCTACGCTGCCGGGGCAAAGATCGCCATGGGCACCGATTCGACCGGCGCGCAGTATTTAGAGAACGGCCCCGGCAATGCGGTCGAATGCGCGCTGATGGCGAGGGTCATGCCGACGAAGGAGATTCTGATCTCCACCACGCGCACTGCCGCCGAAGCCCTCGGCATTGAGGCCGAGGGCGGCACAATCGAGCCCGGCAAATGCGCCGATATCATCGCCATGCGCGACGATCCGCTGACCTACATCGAAACCCTCCAGAACACCGCATTTGTCATGCACGACGGACAGGTCGTGCGTCAGGAAGAACCCGGCAGGAAGAACCCGGTTAGTGATGTTGCGACGTCTTTGAACTAGCACTCTCGGAATGTAAACAAGGTTCGTGACCTTTCATCCTTCGGATGATAGACCTTGAAGACTTTGCAGATGCTCTGGTGGCGAGCGAGCTATAGATATTGTAGAGGTGCAAGGGGCTCTTCGCAGGTTACAATAATTCCACCATGAAGATCTTCATGGTGGTAAGGATTTCCCACCAGCGAGCATTCGTCCGTTTATGTCTGAAGGATGATGACATTTATTGGTTCTTTCTTGGCTCTCACGCTGAGGCGGACAAATTTCTCAATTCGTGGATCCTAACAAGCTGTTGCAGGCAACGGCGGAATCTTCGGTTTTAATAATATCTGTAGGGTTGCGGTGGGTTTTGGTGTGTCGAACGTTTTCGGCGAACCCCCGCCCCGCCTGAACTTGGGTTGTTACACTGCCTGCTTGAAGGCCAGTCCATGGAGCGTGGGCAAAGGTCATTAGTAGAAAGGAAATCAAAATATGGAAATAATCTTGTCAGCAGTAGTGATGTCAGCCCAGTTAATTGTAGTAGGAACAGACTTGGGCACACCTGCGGAAAAAAAGCTGACTGCAGAGGACGCCCGCCTTTGTGTCACGGGGTATGATTATAACCGCCCCGATCCGTTTCCCGGGCTGGGAGACTTCATCGGATGGGCCGAAGCGATCGAGCGAATGCCTAACGGTGATATTCTGCTGGTCCACTCGGCCGGTTACGGCCACGTGTCTTTCGCGTCGCCGAGGCAGTTGGCGGGCGGGGCGGTCGATTTTGAGGCGCCAACCGGCGGTCGGTCAATGGCCTGCCGATCCAACGACAACGGTAAGACGTGGTCCAAGCCGGTGACGGTGGTTGACCACCGGCTGGATGACCGGCCGGATGGCTTGTTTGTATGTCGCGACGGAACGGTATTATGTTTCGTCAATGTGAATGCTTCATGGTCAGGTTATCAGAAAGCCCCAGCGGGTTTTGAAAATGACATCGACGGTCTCAACTCCAAACAGTTTGTCGTTCGCTCGAAGGATAACGGCCGGACATGGTCTAGCCCGATCTGGATTGACAGTCCCGGCGCCTTCTACGAGCGCGCCCACGGTCGACCGATTCAACTGGACGACGGTGCGATTCTGTGGGCTACGTATTGTGAGAATGTCGGTGGCGCCGAATCAGGCGGGAAAGAACCCCTGTTCGGTGCGATTCACCGCTCAACCGACTCAGGAAAGACGTGGAAAACCATTTCTACCATTCACCGGGATGGGCTGGACGTCGATGAACCGGCAATTGCCGAACTAAAGGACGGCCGCTTAATCATGGTTACGCGCCCCGACGGTGGTGTGTTGTACTCGAAGGACCGGGGCGTCACGTGGATCGATTCCGGTAAGACGGTGAAAAAACACGGGCCGACATTCAGGGCCCCGCAGTTGTTTGTGCTCCAGGATGGCACGGTGGTGGCACTGGCTACTTGGCATGTCTTTGGCTTTGGCGGAGACTTGCCCTATCTATGCGCGTGGATCAGTAAAGACAGTGGCATGACCTGGAGCGAAGGTATTCCGCTCGACACTTCCTGCTATGGCTATCCGGGCGGATTCATGATGAAGGATGAATCGATCATGGTTTCTTACTGTGAGAGCGCTCAAGCTCCGAATAGAGTCTATGTCATTCGCATCAGGGTAAATGCGGTGAGAGACGACATAGAGTTTTTGCCAATTAACGAACCTATCAAGACAAATATGACTAAAGCGACTATGGACATTGTCGTGAACGAAAAGGCTACCTGTACGATTGTTATACCCGATGAGCCTCTTGAGGTTGTCGAATACGCCGCTCGGGAACTCCAGTATCACATAAAGGAGTCAACGGGCGCCACGCTGCCCGTCCTGTCAGAGAGCACAGAGGCCGACAGCGGATCGTTCATCTACCTGGGTTCCTGCCGCAAGACAGCAAAGGCAGGTATTTCTATGGATGAGATCGCCGCTAACGGCTTCCGTATCAAGCTGATCGGTTCCGACCTCTTCATGTGCGGTCGCGACAGCGGCGGCCACCCGGTGTCGACCGCGGGAATTTCCGTAGGCCCTCTCGTGCAGGCAGGAACACTGTTTGCTGTGTACGGGTTTCTCACGGAGCAGGTGGGCGTTAGGTGGCTCTGGCCAGGCAAGTTGGGCGAGGTTATTCCCAAGCGCCGCACCATCCGCGTGAGCCACTGGGACCAGACCTGGCAACCGCCCCTGGTGCATACCCGCATCCGTACCCATGTCAACTATAATACCGGGGAAGCGGGCTGGCCTTCCAGTGAAGCCCGCAACAGATTCCTCACCGAGCAGTCGGCCTGGCTGCGTCGCCATCGATTTGGGCGGGCAGTCGGTCTGGACTATCCTCATGCCTTTACCGGCTACTGGGAGCGCTACGGTGAAACTCACCCCGAATTCTTTAATCTGCTGCCCAACGGCGAACGCGTAGGTGACCCGCACTATTGGGGTGGGGCCGGGAACGTGATTTCCATGTGTGTCTCACAGCCGGGATTCTGGAAACAGATCGTCGCCAATTGGCAAGAATCGCGCTCGTCTTTGCATCCCTGGATAAACTTGTGCGAAAATGATGTGCCGGGCAAATGCACCTGTCCGAGTTGCCGGGCGTGGGACGTGCCAGCTCCTGACGACATCGTCTCCATGGCGAGGGTCGAGGAGGGCTTCGAAAAAGGCAGCGGCTGGTACAGGTGGCTGGGTTCACTTTCAGACCGCTATTGCAGGTTCTATCTGGCCGTGCAGAAGGAAGCCCAGAAAGTCGATCCGGAAGCAACTGTGATTGGCTTCTCTTATGAAAACTACGCCAAGCCGCCAGTGGAAACGAAGTTGAATGAGCGGGTCGTCATTTCCCTTGTGCCGGGCCTCATGTTCCCCTGGACCGAGGAGAAGCGCCAGCATTTTCGCGAGCAGTGGCAAGGGTGGGCGGTTACCGGCGCAAGGCTTTACCTGCGGCCGAATTACACCCTCGACGGACATAATCTGCCCATCTTCTATGCTCGTAAGTTCGGTGAAGATTTTTCCTTTGCCTTTGCCCACGGCATGATTGCCACCGATTTTGATTCTCTGACGGGGCAATACGCCACTCAGGGGCCGAACCTTTATGTCCTGGCCCGCGTGCAGATCGACGGCGACAAACCAGTAGATGAACTCCTCGACGAATACTACCAGGCTTTCGGGCCTGCCGGGCACGCCGTTCGCGCGTACTTTCGGCACTGGGAAGAGGTGTCCGATGCTGTGACGGATGAGTTGCTGCGAAAGAACGCCAGGAGTGCCCTGGGCACGGACTGGGTGAAATTTTGTGATTTTTATCAGGTTGCCGATGCAATCTTCACACCGGCCGTGATGCAGCAGGGGTTTGCCCTGCTGGAAGAGGCCGAGCGGGCCTCGCAGGGAGATGCCCTAGCGCAGCAGCGTGTTGAGTTTCTCAAGAAAGGGCTCAAAAATGCCGAGTTGACCCTTGCTGTTCAGGTTGGGTATCGCCATTACAAAAAAACTGGAGATACCGAAGCGTACCTCCAGGCCCTTGAGACGCTTGACCGCTACCGCGAGGTAATCGAGAAGGACAACATCGCGAATATGGCCTATCTGGCTTGGGCAGAATCGCGTGCCTGGGATCGGACGCTCCTCCAGGTGCAGCCATTAGAGTGACGCCAAGTGGAAGAGTATTGCACCAAGGAAGGTGCTTAGCCGAGAGCAGGTGGTTTGTTGCACCACCGCAATCTTGCCTAGCTGCTTCTGGGCGCGCCCGTATCCGGGCGCTGTGTCGATGTAGGTCACCCTCAGATGATAGGCCGCTTGTAGAGGACGTTAGATAGAGGACAGCGTGATGGGCCGGGACCCGCTGTAGCCAATGCCGGACAAAAGCGCTCGTTGATTAGAGCAAATTTCGCACAACCCCTAATACTACAAAGAGAGATTGAATAAATGCGCGAGCCGTAGAGTAGGTCCGATTCTCGGACGAGCACGGTTCGCCCGTTCACGTATCTCACCGGATAGTTCAAACGGGCTGGCAGCCCACTCTACTTCTGGAAATCTCGTTGTAGTACTAAAATGGCGGAAGGAAATAGAGGCTGAGTCCTGATTTCGGCGTGCAGCGCGATAAGGTTATGGTACGGCACCCCCGCCATCGCATCAAGCGTTGACGCCCTGCGGGAGCGCCGGCCCTATCCACAGGAAGCCCGTAGAAGCCATAATCCCATTCATCCCCATGCACCACTCCCAGACGTTCCCCGCCATTAGCAACATAACCGTTTGTTATGCGTCAATACAGTGAACCATCCTCGGAAAGCGCCCGTGGTGGCAGTCGCCCAGTAATCCTTTCCTTGCGTTACCGCCGAAGCATGACGCCGCCGGCTATTAGAAATCGGTCTTCAAATCCCCCTGGTGATTCAGCAGGTGTTCGATGCCCTGGGTGTCCGCGTGCACGGTGATCGTCAGGTCGTAGCTTTTGGTCTGACCTGGGGCAAGCCACTGCGCGGCGAGTGGGTGTTTGTCCTGTGGCTTGCCCCATAGCGAACCACTGAACGGCTCCAGCGCACAAACGTAGGAGCCGTTCGGCCCATAATGTTGCCAGTTAGCAAGCCGCGGCAGGCTCTCCGCCGGGTAAGACACCTCCACGCCCAATGGCAAATTGTGGTTGGCCAGGCCGCAGTGCGCGATACCCTGGCTGTCGCAGTTGATATCCACAATCAGACCACGCGAGCCGGCCGCAGTATGCTCGGTCAGTGGATCCGGTACCGTCAAGTAGCCGCCCAGATCCCGTTCCTCCTTCGGTGGATCGGACATTGACATATCCGCGTTCATGACCCAACCCCCGTTGACGGTTCCCGAGTAGACTACCTGGCTGTCTCGATTGAGCAGCGGATAGCCGAAGTTGATGTGGTACAGCCAGTTGTGGGCCACGGTCGCGTTGCCGAGGTTAACCACTTCATCATGTAGTTCGATCACCGGGCGACCGAGCTGACATACAATGCGCCGGCGCACCTCAACCGATGGGCCGTACATCTTCGTGTCCCGGATGATCATCTCCAAATGCATATCCAGGTCGCTACCGCGCGGATTCGGATTTTTTAGACCCACCAAGGCCGCCGGCGTATTGGAATGATGTCCGTGCAGGACCAACTTATTTCCGTCCTCTTCGCGACCTGGACCAATGTATTGCGGCCCACATGAAGTCACGAGGCCGCCGGGCCAAGCCGCCAGCCAATCGTCGTCCTGGTACAGAGGCTGCATGGGAGGCTTGTAACCGTTGGGCGTCAAGTACGCGAGGCTGGCGTTCTGGTAAAATGCCTCCACAATATCCCCGCCGCGGTCGAGTGCCACGGTGAAGCGCAACCCGGAACCAGTATCCACCAGCGCCACACGGCAGCCACCGGCACCGCCCATGTCGGGCCAGTCGAATCTGGCGGTGCGGATGCCCCCGACTTGGTGAATCAGTTCAAACTTGTTGGCGTCAAATCTCGCTGTCCGCTTGTGAACTTTCACCGTATTTCCCTCCACAAAAGATGCCTTCGTGCTTCTTCTCCAACGACCTTGCCGATTTCCTGAAAGCCGGTCGGATATTTTGCGATGTGAACTGTGATCCAGTTTTTGCAGTGACTTGTTAGGCGACGTTTGAGTCTGGTCAAGCGAGAACAAAGGTAATGACCGAGTGCCCTATATAAAGCTCGCTTTCGTAGAAACTCACAGTGTTAGGTGTTAGCGGCTATGCTGCCGCAGGAAGTTAAGGGTAACCCGATTGAACTCCTCCGGATTCTCAACGTTGTGTAGGTGTCCCCCGCCCGCAAACACAATCAGTTCAGCGCCGGGGATTCTATCCGCCACTTCGCGAGCATATAGCGGTGGTGTCGCCAGATCAAAGCTGCCGACCGTCACAAGAGTCGGGATCTGAATCCGGTGGAGGCGATCGACTGCGTCATGCTCAAGGTCTGCCCGATACTGACGTATGAGTGGCACCCTTGACGGGTTGTTCGTGACCGCCGTATTAATCTGGTCGGACACGAGATCGGGACGACGTTGCATGAGGAGTCACGAACCATAGCACGTTGATCTCGTAGAACAAGCGCATGTCCAATGTTTGGAGCAGACGGATCTGGGCCTCGAACTTGCGCGCTGCATAGCCGTGTGCACGTCCCCAGGTGCCGTGAAGCTGAAGTGTTTGTACGAGGTCCGGGCGCATCAGCGCCAGCTCCTGAGCCACGCATGACCCCAGCGACAGACCCGAAACATGCGCGTGGGAAATACCGAGTTCGTCCATCAGTCCAGCCGTATCCATTGCCATCAGACGTGTCGTGATTGGCTCATCGGGCGCTTTGGTCTTGCCCGTCCCCCGATTGTCGAAACAGATACAATCGAATTCGCTGCGGTACGCCTCGCCCTGCGCGCTCCAGCAGGAATGATCCAGACCGGTACCCATGATCAGTACCAGCGGAGGCCCGGCGCCGCAGCGTTCGTAATAGATCATTGCCTTCGTGTGGACTGTTACATAGGGCATAGGACATCAAACCAGCCGAGCGCCTCGAAACAAACAGTTCAGACGACTTGTTGGTCCGCTTGTGGCTTATAGGACCACATGAGCGGCGGTCGATTACTCTGTTGGTTATTGTACTTAGCCCTCCGCCCGAAAGTCAATGGCAAAATCCCCTTGCTATATGCCTTCAGCTCTACCAGTAAAGGAGTTAGAAGACCAGCGGGAGCGACTTCAGCCTCCGGAGCTGGTAGCTCGGCAGCCAGTCGGGCAACGCCTCTGCCAGCTGCAGGCTCGGAAGCCGGCGCAGCAACCCCTCGAAAGCAATCTCCGCTTCGAGTTGGGCCAACGGCATGCCGATGCAGAAGTGGGGGCCCGCAGCGAAGGCCAGGTGGCGGTTGGGGGTGCGCCGGATGTCGAGGCGGTCTGCGTCGGGGAACTGGGCGGGGTCCCGGTTCGCCGACCCGAGCAGGAACATGATCCGCTCGCCGCGCCGGATCTGTCGCCCTTGGATCTCGATATCCTCCTTCGCTAGGCGGTTGATCCGCTGGTTCGGGCTTTCGTAGCGCAAGAACTCCTCGACCGCGCTCCCCATCGCCGATGGGTCGTCCCGGAGCGCCGTGAGCTGGTCGGGGTGGTGGAACAAGGCGAGTAGGCCGCTGCCGATGAGAGCCGTCGTTGTTTCGTGGCCCCCGACGAGGAAGGTGACGCAGGTCGAGAGAAGCTCTCCTTCGGTGAGTCCCTCTCCCTTAAGTTCGGCACTGATAAGACGACTGATGAGATCGTCGCGAGGCTGCTCACGGCGCTGCGCAGCGATGTCCAGCAGGTACGCCCGCACTGCGAGGAGGCTGCGCTGGGCGGCTTTGGCGACCTCGACTGTGAGCCGGTTGCTGGCTGAGAAGGCGGCAATGTCGTCGGACCAGGCCTTGAACTGATAGCGGTCTTCCGGTGGCATGCCGATCACATCAGCGGTGACGATCGCCGGCAGCGGGAAGGCGAAGTCGCGGATGATGTCCATCTGTCCGGCGCCTTCGACGGAGTCGAGGAGCTTATCGACTGTCGCTTCAATCCGCCGGCGCATCCCCTTGACGACCCGCGGCGTGAAGGCTTTGTTGATGAAGCTCCGCAGGCGGGTGTGATCGGGTGGATCGGAGTGGAGCAACCCGACCGAGTAGTGGTGCTTGATTGGCTGGAACCTGGCTTGGGCCGCATCAGGCAACGCATTGAGGGACCCTCCGAACTGGCCGACGACCGAGAACTGGCGACCGTCCTGACGGAGGCAGGCGAGGACGTCAGCGTACCGCGAGACGATCCAGCAGTTCCAAGCCTCGCACCAATGGACGGGATCCTCAGCGCGGAGTTGATGGTAGACCGGATAGGGATTTACGAAAAATTCAGGAGAGTGTAGTTGTTGATCGAGGCGCTCATTGTTTTTTCGGGTCATAGACAAGTTTACTCCCTCTGAACAGCAAGTGGGCTCAACATAGATTAAGCTAATCGTTCCGCTCCATTTCCTGCGTTGGTCACGAAGCGATGTCTAAATCGTGACGCTTTGGAGTCAGGGCTTCATGTGGATTTCCTTAATCCATCCTTACTTTCTGAGAGAGCTCTCAAGTTGAATTGCCCACGTGAGCCTTCTGCGGCAACCTCAACGAGATCGCGCGCGTCTACTTGCGTGCATTCGGGATGCTGGAGATCAGTGGGTTGGTGTAAATCGGCAGAACCCATCGAATGAGATGCGCAGCCTCAGATTAGCTTCGTAGGGCCACGGATTAAAAGAATAGGGGATGTAGTGGCACGCGAAACTGTGGCGAAAAGCCCCCGGCTTCAAAATGGGACCGCCGCGATGAATGAGCCGGCCGTGGAAGAATACCACGTCTCCCTTTGAAGCTTCGACTGTGATTTCCGGAAGCCCGTTGCGCTCGAAGAGGGCATCGAAGGCGTCTTCGTGATTCCAGTCGTACCAGGGACCCCGGTTGCCGTCTTCATCCGCTCTGAAATCCTTCTTATCGATGATCGGGCCGTTGTGGGAGCCGAGTTGGATATGGATGCTTCCGTTCCATTCGCCAACCTCCTGAAGGGCAATCCATGCCGACATACATCCCGGGAGATGGTACGCATCCTGATGCCGACGCTGTTCCGAGCCTTTATAGAAATACATACTCTGTACTGCATCGGGCTCATCGCCGAGGAGGGTGCGCAGCGGCTGGCGTAGTCTGGCATCCAGCATCCAAGCCATGCCCACAGGCTCGTGAAGGGACCGGTTATGAGTCCGGCTCCAGTCGTCCGGATCGCGGGGGGCGTAGCCTTCGATTGTCTTGCGCCCTGCATGCAGATCCATCATGTAGTCGATAAACCGATCACACTCGTCAGAATCGAACGCGCCTTTAACTATTGTATAACCATTGCGTTGATACTCTTCTTTTTGAATTGATGTTAGTTGTATATCCATAAGAACCTCGCTCAACAGTTACAATTTCCTGCTCGATCTGGATTGGCAAATCCAGATCGGCCATTGGATTTGCCAATCCAACGGGAGCGTGGGAGATTTCTACTCAACAGTCTCGTAGCCGAATTCGTGAGAATTCGGTCCCGTCACGCCCCGAACTCTCACGAGTTCGTCTACCGGCATTATGAACCACCCTCATCTATCTATTTAAGGGGTCAATTTCAATGAATTCGCATGCGCTCGGGCCGCAGAGAGATTTTCTAGGCGCACTCCAAAACGGCCTTAAGCTCTGTGACACTGGCAACGGCCACCAGGGCGCTGCTCACGCCCTGGTTCTCAAGTACCCACGACACGGCGCGACTGGTCCGCGAAATCCTTTCCCCCGGCCCAGCCAGTTCGTGCCAGGGGCCAGCAATAAAGGAATAGACAAGCCTCAGTTCGCTTCGGATGCTCTCGCCAAGGGGCGAGAGCTGCACCAGAGTCTCCTCCGTCGCCTCAGTCCAGTCCGTCCAATTTTTCTGTTCCCAGCTTAAGTACTGTCCACCGAGCGCCTTCATTACCAGTACTCCCTTTCCGGCTTTGGCTGCGGACTCAATGCCCGGCGCCTGCCCGCGGCAGACATAGTTGTAGATGACCAGGTCCGCGTCGGCCTCCTTTTCTGGGCCTCGCATCGCATAGGCCTCCTGATCCGCTTGGAAGTGGCGTATCAGACAGAGCGATCGCACCTTACCTGCCTCCTTGAGAGCAGCGATACGGGCGCGCAGTCGGTCGTCCTTTATGTAGGCATAATAATGCACCCGGAGGATGTCAATCGCATCTCTGCGCAGGTTCACGAGATGTTTGTCGACTATCGCCTCTAGATCCACAGCTACGGGAGCACCCACTTTCAGGGAAAAGTAGCGGTCTTCCGTATGTCCCTTCAACTCTTCCGGGATATGGACCTCGTCCCCGTACCCTGTGTCAAACAGGTTTATCCCGGATTCGGCCGCCTGCAGGTAGATCTGCCGCTTCTCCTCAGGTGGTGGATGTCCGGATTCTCCCTCCCAGTAGTGTGCCAGCAGTCCTCCCAACCCTACAGTGCTCAACCTCATGCCTGTCCTTCCGAATTCACGATGTTCCATAACAAACCTCCCTGATAGCTTTGGTGTGATGTGGTGGGTTTTGTGTGTATCTGTGACTTGGGCTTCCATACTGTAGATTCTAGCAGCATAAGTTTTTAACCCCTCCCAGCTCCCCTTGGTAACTTACTATTACCCATAAGTTGGTAAACCCGCGTGGGAAGTGGATTTGTGAGTGCCGCTTGTGGGGGCGGGGGGGCAAGTCTGTGAGGCAACTTTTTTTGCGTATGTGAGTCCACCTTTGCTCGCTTCCCCGCTCCCTTGTTTACCCACTTTTCCTTGGTGCCAACCGGTCCCGAGATGTGGGTATCGGAACAGAGGAGGGTAAATGACACCCCACTAAAGTAAGTATTAGAATTGAGATGCATTTCAAATTCTGCATTTTGAGTAGACTTCTCAGACACATACGCATGATTTCGCACACTAACACTAATAACGATGAAGCAAAATATCGGTTAGATGGTGTAGATGGCGGACTTGATGTAGCGCATGGGATCGCTGTCGCCGTTGGTCCAGTAGTACACGGTGATGACCCGGCCATCCGGCAGTTGGGTCGAGCAGGTCTCGCCGCTGGCCTTGGAGTCCGCAGGAGCGAGCAGAAGATCCCCACTAACCACGCTGACTGACATCTGCTCTACACCTTGTTCCTGTTCAGCCAGTACTCGCACCGTATCAAGGGGCCAGGTCTGGCCGCCATCGGTGCTGCGGATGATGGCGCCACGCGCTCGCACGTCGCCGTGGGCGTGGCTCGTCTGCCCAGCAGTCTCTGTGGGAGGGTAGGGCGCCTGCCGGAACGCTGTCACCAGGTCGCCGGTGCTGAGGCAGACAATCTCAGGGAACGCGGTGTTCCACTTGCTCTCAGGGTCTCAATATACCGTGACGTGCTGAAGCTCATTCACTGTAGCCATTGGTTTCTCCTTTTCAACGTTGGTGATGGCTCAACTCCCCCAGAAGCTGAACACCCGCCGCGGGCGATTCATGACAGGGGTAAAGGAATTAACGTGTCACTGCGCAGCGAAAACCAACGTCGTGCTTCGTCTCCGATGGGTTGCCGCTGTTGCGGGCCGCCACGCGCAGGAAGTTCGGAGCGTTTTTGGTCATGGCCCAAGAACCACCGCGAACGGCGCGACGCGTGGTAACATCTGTGAACTTATTATCCACAAAAGCAACCGGACCGCCGGCGATTGGGTTTTTCTTTGGGCTATTTGCGTAGAAGCCATGATCCCATTCATCCATGCACCACTCCCAGACATTCCCCGCTATGTCGTGCAAGCCGTAGCCGTTGGGTGGAAAGCTCCCAACAGGCGCCGTTCGTTCCCACTGATCGCCTCCACCTGTGCCGTCATAATTGGCGTCATCATGGGTGATGGCATTTCCCCACGGATACCGATTGCCCGCCAATCCCCCGCGAGCTGCCTTCTCCCACTCCGCTTCGGTCGGCAGCCGTTTGCCCGACCACTGCGCATACGCGGCGGCGCCGTACCAACTAACTTCAATCACCGGATGATCCGCAAACCCCGCCTTCGGGCGGTACTGCCCGTCAACCAATTCTATCAACTCGTCTCCGGCGCCAATCTCCAACCATTGTATGCCATCATCCCCCACATGCTTGCCGACGGCATTGAGGAATTTGGCGTACATGGCGTTGATCACCTCCGTCTCGTCAATGTAGAAGGCATCCAGGAAAACGGGGTGAATGGGGAGTTCATTACCGAAGCCTTCGTTGAGATGTTGGTCGCCCATCTCAAACTCACCGGCGGGGATTAGTTGCATCGTCGCCCCATCCGTTTCCCAAGTGATCTCCTCCTTCCCCGTGACAGTGATCGCTTTTTCCTGCCCCGCCGTGACGGAGGCAGGAGCATTGTTTCGGACCGTTAGCGTGATTGTATATGCTCCTGAACTTGTATAGGTATGCTCAGCGGTGAGTATTTTATTATATGCTGTCTGCTCGCCATCTCCCCAATCCCACTTGACATCTTTAATCTCATAGTGCGTATCGTGGGAAGCACTGGCATCGACTTTGACATATCCGTTTTTCAAGTTTCCACTATCTGACGCCGTCAATTTGAATGTTGCGACAAGCTTATGACCGGGCGGATTCACTGTGATGATAGGCACACCGTTTCCGCCATCGCTTGAAAGATTAACCACTCCGGAGCCTTCAAACACAACCGTCCCATCCTTTAATATTTCGACCTCAACGATCCGATTATCACCGGCGGGAATGTCTCCAACCGTGATTTCATAAGTTGGATCACTCCCCGGTTGGATAGCGAGATTTTGGTTTGCCGTGATGGGTGCATCAATGTCTGGGGCGGTAACCGTAATCTTTACGACGTACTTCCCCTCCGCCGTGACGTTTGAAAAACTAATCGGGATTTTGACAGAAGTTGAGGTTGCTTCCTCCTCCTTTTCCCCGCAACTTGATAAAAAGAGGGTGAAGCCAATGAAGGTGAGTGTGATGAAACTTAAGGGCTTAGTCATTGTTTTCTCCTTTCTATTATTCCATTTTGCCCATTCTTCTTCGGTGATAGGCAGAAAATCCGGTCGGGACATCAAGAAAAAACTCCTCTGAAGTCTCGAGCTTCAGTCAGAAAATACCTGAAAACAACTTCCTTGTCAAGTCAAAAATTGAATCCTTCAGGTTGCCCAGCATATTTTAGAATATGACTGTAAGGTGGCTTATACCCCTGTGCGACCACATTCAGGATTTCTTCCCGCCTCGTTAGACGTTCTGCGGGGGGTAGCTCGACGATAATGTCTTCGACATCATGAGGGCCAATTTGCCAATGACCGACAACTGCTCCTTGAAATGCACCGTCAACCAGCAGGTATTGAAGAACCTCTTTATCCTTGAACCGCTGCTTTAACTGGCTAGCGTGGGACCGGACCAGAGTATCTGATTTATGGAGCATGAATACCGATGGCGGCACTTGATAGGATTTCAAAGGCAGGTCTTCAGCACAACAGAAACCTTCTCCGAGTCCCCTCACGGTTTGCGGAACGATCGTCCCGTTTTTCTCCATTTCACAGACCAATTGTGCTAAAGCCTTGACGGGAAACCGGGACCAGTCTCTCAGTTGCTCCAAGGTCCCGAAGACGTGTCCCCGCAGGAAACGAAGCAAAACTTCAGCGGCAGCGGTCTCCCACGAAAGGTCTAAATCGACCGCTGGCCATTCTGAGGCAAAGTCGTACCAATCGCGTTCCCAATCGCTATTGACCTGGTCTTCATACACCAGAAAAGCCTCCTGAAGCCGGTGCAGAGCAGGCATGATCTGTTTGTTGAGTAACCCCGTTTCTGCTTTAATCTGGCGTGGGGTGAGCGGTCCCAGGTATTTGACCCGGTCGAAGACGAGATGTTGTGTCTCGTTGAGTTTGAGCAGCGGCCGACGAAAAGCATTGGCATAGCGTTGGAGATCCTTAGCGAGAACATAACCAATACGTCCACCGAGGAAACGCCCCTTGACGATGATGTGCTGCGCTCTCCACCGGTCTGTCAATTCACCGTCATCAAAGGTAATTCGATGCACCAGACGGGGCGGTTCACCTGGACGTGTGTTGTGGACAGGCGACACCGGTTGCAATAACGAAAAAAGTTCCAGATACCCATGCGGATCTTTGAGTGGTTGAGTAAGCTGCTGGCGTCGAAGGCGTTCAGCAAGTATTGTTTGTGGACTGATGCTTATTTTCACCGGACACTGCTCCAAATTAACCACTTGTATAAGGCTGTGCTATTGCCGAAACCGGGAGAAATTTGGTAAAATTTTGCTCCTTACCTGAACGGTTACACTTCAAGAAGCAGTTGCATTCTTCCTCCGACCTGTTCACCACCCCTTATAGAAAGTTCCACCAATAAATCGGATGCCATCGTCCCTGTGGAAATAGTAGACGGTCAAGAGAGTGTCATCATCCAACTCGACCGAACAGGGATAACCGATATCTCCATCTGAACCGTCGTCTCGCAGCACCTTTTCATCTCCCACGTCCCATGTTTTTCCCCCATCCAAGCTTCGCACTGCCCGCACGCCGTATGGGGGGCGCCTATATCCGTATGCGCAGAGGGTTGCCCCGCTCCGCAGTCGCAGAAGGTGTCCGGGAAAACCCCACATCGGAACGCGCTCGAGGGTGCTCCACCGATGGCCCCCGTCTTCAGATATTGACTGGTACATGTGTCCTCCTCCAGCGGCAGAATCCACGCGAACCATCGCTAGGATGTCGCCATCCGGAAACTCAAGCAGCGATATCTCATGGTAGTTGAAGGTGGCTGAGGGGTCGGAGGCGATGATTGATGACGCTCCCCACGTCTCTCCGCCATCTCTCGATTTCACGACACACGCAGAGTGATTCTTCACCGCCATATCTGCCAACGTGAGGGAGCCGCATAGAGGCATCAGGAGCGTTCCATCCTTGATCTCCAGAATTGGGCAACGCAGGGCGACGCCGTAGTTAAGTGGGCTCACGTCGACCTTCTTATGCGCTGACCAGGTGTATCCGTTGTCATTCGACTTGCGCACGAACACGCCGTCTTCCTGGGTTGACTCACCTGCCTTCACGCGTTCCACAAAGTTCGGACCGATGACCGTGTAATGCGTAATGAGTGAGCGGTCAGAAAGAGCGGTGATGCCGATATTTCCCAAACCAAGAGGTATGTTTGAAATCGTCACTTTGGTGGAGGGATGCCAGGTCTTCCCTTCGTCCTTCGATCTAATCAACACGCCCCACGAAGATTGGCCTCCATGCGTGTGACCTCCTCCCTCCAAAGCGAGAGATTCCCGGTAGACTGTGACGAGGTCGCCGTTCTGCAACTTTGCTATGCAGGGGAACGCGCTTTGTACGCTTCCATCAGGACTCTTGTGGATGATTACATGAGACTGACTAGTAGTTGACATATCAAATTTCCTTTCATATGGCTGGTGTGAAATTATCTAAGACGGTTCAGTCGCCTGTCGCTGAACGGAACGAGTAAATCTCTGCAGACCGAAGCAGAAAACGTAACGCAATCTGCTTACCAATTAGCGCCTTTAGGTCTTGCGGCTGATCCAACCAAGTTGGTTCAGCGGACACGTCATCACGATAAAGTGGATTGCTCTCGCATCTCGAATAGCCGGGGATGACGGCGCCCCCCTCGTCCAGAATCTCGATCCGCAGCCACCCGTCGCTGCTATCGAGCCCGGTGTAAGTCCACAGGTTACCACCGGATACACGATAGTTGACACGAAGTCGCCCACCCGGCCACACGAATGGCTTGGTCGTCACCAATCCCTCACGTCTGCCGGCGCGAAGCGAGACGAACCCGTCCACTCGGAGCTTCGCCAATCCGATGCACCGATTGTGAGTCATGAAGCGGTCGCCATGAAAACTCGGACCCCCATAGTAGTAAATCCAGATCGCATCCTCGCATCGAATGGGAGGGCCGTTGGCGGGCGTGGATACCGCATAGTCGAACGCCCCGATATCCCGCCCAGTCGGGGGCGTCGCGAAGAACGGTGTCCGGGGTCGTAGGCGATGCCAAGAACGGGTGTCCCGGCTCACCGTCAGCTCCACATCGGCATAAGGCGGCTCGCACGTGTGATACCGTTCGATGAAGCCGAGGTACAGGCTTTCGTATCGGAACGCACTCATTTGATAGAACTCGACATACGGCCCATCCTCCAGGTCCGGACGTAGTGCGAGTTGCGACGCAGATGAGACCGTCCGCCCATCCCGGCTGCCGACCCGATAGACGCACCGAATCCACTGTCGCTCACGCATATCTTTGCCGTCTCGGCTGAGGATAACGTACGGTTCTTCTGCCTGTGGATCGAAGAGCGCCGTGGTGCGATCCCCGAAACCGGGTAAGATGGCGTCCTCCTGCTTCGATGGAATCGTCCAGTGCAGTCCATCCGGTGAGTTGCCGACGAAAACGCCGGTTCCTTGATAAAGCATCAGCTTCCATGGGCGCTCTGTGTCCCGCGTGTCATGCAATATCGTCGGCCCGTCCATCCGCAACGGCGTGGCGAAGAGGACATTGCTGGGTCCGCCAATGACGTCCCGGCAGATATCTAGTTCCGGTCGCGTCCAATGAATTCCGTCCTCGCTGGTGATTGTACATAGCATCGAACGGTACCCCTCGTAGTCGCGCGGGTGAGTCACATACCAGGCGCGAAAGCCACCGGCCACCTCATCGCGATAGACCCCCGCGATAAAGCTGATGCTGGGAATCTCCCACGGCATTTCCGGTACAAAGAGCGGATTGAGTCTCGACCGCACGGGCTGGTGCACTACACGCTCCAGAAGCGTCTGGTGTTCGATAATCTCGTCATCCACAAAAAGTTGAGCTTGGCAAACATCAATCGGAATCATATATCCTCCTTTGAATCTACCATCCCTATAGCGTCACACGCTTGGCTCTGGGAGAAACGTCGGCAAACGCAGGATCATACCAGTCAGGGGTCAAGTCTTTCCACGGCTGCTTTGTCAGACGGTGAGACCTCCGCGTACCACATTTAATCATAAGAACCTTCACTCACTTCTGCCTTGCTGCGATGTAAATGGCGAATATATACTTTTTCCAAAGTACATCAACGGCATTAAAGCCCACGGTACAAGAAAATCCAAATGGTGTCGCAGCAAAATCGGGGGATTTTCCCTGTAAGTTTTCCTGATCGTTTATCCTGTCCTTACGACCCCGATTGCCTAGCATCCAAAAGGCAAACGGGAGGTGCTTTCAGGTAGTTAAAGAACCTTGGGCGGTTGTATCATGGTCTCCGCTAAGGCGAATACGCAGGAACTGTAGGCCTCTCCAAGGCTCTGACGCCAGATTTCCCTCAGATAGGGTCTGCCTACCACTGGCTCGCCATTCAGCAAAATGCCGCCTTCGTCGGCAAAGCAGAGCACCGTGAAAACAATAGACTCATTGAGTGTCGGTGGGCCGACCAATGGCGACTGAATCTGCTCCCACGTAGCTACGATGCAATCCTCTCCCACCCGAATCGTCCAGAATAGCGAGCTGCGAACGTCCCCACGGCGTGTGATTGCCGCATCCAGGACTGGTAGGTCGCGATCGAAGGGATTACCTCGTCCGCGAATCATCGTCTCGCTGATGAATTCGGCCAATTCTCGATTGTCGGTGCAAACTCCGGTGAAACCCGGATTCCCGGCGATGTCCACAAACGCCACAGTTCCCTCGCCGGCGGAACTATAGTGGGCATGGTAGAGACTGACCATGCCGCTGTCTGATTCAGCTCTTGGTGGACGTAAATAGTTAATCCAATGTTCACCAGACCAGATGAGGGTTCCTAAACTGTTTTGCAAACCATCCATGGCTTCTGCGTTGATTGAACTTCTCCTCCCTTAAGAAGGGAAATGGTGTGACTTCGGCTCATGTCAAAAGAAAGTGCAAAAGTGTTAGAGAAGCCGCGAAATCATTGGTGTGAATTTTGCCTTCGCGCGAAGTTTTAACGTGAGCCAACTCTATAGAACGTACAAGAAATGAACAGCTAGGCGTGGGAAGGTGGTACAGTAAACTCCCCTTCCTTCTGTACTCTCTCGTAGGTCCGGGCAAATTCCTCAGAGCTGTCGTCAACCCACAACTCAAAATTGATTCCCCGGATAGTTCCCTCCTCACGGCCTGTCAACTGACTGACACTGGCCCAGTGTGGGGTATAAATCTTGTGACCGCCTGGCAGGTGCAGGATACCCACGTGTTTGGATGCCTCTATCGGTTTATTCGCCGCAAACCGTTTGAGGGTATCTTCGTCTACCTCATAACCCAGTCCGGGGCCTTCTGGGACAGGGGAAAATCCTTCGATTACCGGAATTCGTTCCGTGGTGATGTCCTCTTCGTACTGGTCGTCCAAGTTGATTGAATGACCGGTCATGGAGGGCAGGACAGCGGCCATATGTAATGCCAACGCCTTCATCAGCGTTCCCCCTGTCAACTGCATTATCGTCTGGATGTTTGCCAACCCACAAACAGTCCCGCGGGCCAGGGTATCACCGATACTACATGTCGGCAGCCCGTCCCCGATCATATAGATGTCAGCCGCACCGAAGATGATCTCCTGGAATCCGCCAAGAACCGGTCTATGCATCACAATCGGGATTTGGGTTTGTTCCCGTAGCATCCGCCAGCCATCGAGATCAGTCCTTACGAGCGGGTCTTCGATGAAGCCAACGATGGGGTGATTTTTCTCCAACTCACTGACCAGGGGCAGCAAAGCCGCCAGGGTACGGCTGCCGTTGAAATCGTAGTGTATCTTAAAACCTTCCGGTGCGACTTCTTCAGCGGCGCGTGTCTGCTCTAGGACATCGTACATTGCGCTCGTATGCACCTTAAATACCATGTAACCTTGGGCAACCGCCCGACGAATTTCTTCACGGAATACTCTCGGCGAACACGGCCGGGTCCATGCTCCAACGGTGACTGCATCTCGCACTTTTTGCCCTATTAGCTTGTAGGCTGGTACTTCAAGGTATTTCCCCATTACATCATAGAGCGCGCCGCCCAAGCCGGGGGTAAATGTATTGTTGATAAAGTCAAACGGGTTGCGGCCGATGAGAGGCTCGACACTCGATTGCAGAGGCAGAAGACCAGGCCAATCAGAATCGCAGTAGCCGATTAGCCCGTTGTCTGTGTGGATTTTGAAAACCGCGCGATGGTCTATGCCGCCTAAGCGGGCTTTGTGGTTCTCATAACGTTTTGCCAGCGGCGGGTGAATTCGGATAATCTCAATATCGGTAATCTTCATGGTAGACTCCTAACGTCAGGAAAAAGTGATAGCTGTAAGAGAGTATTGAGGTTCGCGCCCTTAATCGGCACAGAATATTCCCTCTGCTTGCACTCGTTCATAGATCTGGACGAACGCTTCAGAACCATCGTCTTCCCACACTTCAGATTTGATTCCCCGGATTGTCCCTTCTTCACGACCCGTCACCCTACTCGGTGAAACATAGGAAGGGCCGTAGAACGTGTGACCGCCTGGCATACGCAAGATTCCCACATGTTTGGGTATCTCTATGGGGGTATTCGCAGCGATGCGCGTCAGGGCTTCTTCGTCCACCTCATAGCCCAGACCGGGGGCTTCCGGAACGGGTGATGAACCCTCGATGACCGGAACCCGCTCTGTGGTGATGTCCTCCTCGTACTGGTCGTCCAGATTGATCGTATGGGCAGTGTGAGTAGGCAGGACAGCGGCGATATGCAGCGCTAACGCCTTGGTGAGCGTACCTCCTGTCAGTTGGACAAGTGTCTGGATGTTGGCCCTTCCAAGAGCGAAGCCCGTAGCCAAGGTATCCCCAACACCGCCTCCGAGCATATAGATATCAGCAACGCCGCAAATGACTTCCTGCATACCGCCGAGTGGCGTCACGTGCATGATGATTGGGATTCGCGTTTGCTCCCGCAGCCGTCGCCAACCGTCGATATCGGTCCTCACGAGTGGGTCTTCGATGTATCCGACGATGGGGTGATTCTTCTCCAGTTCACTAACGAGGGGCAAAACCGCTCCCAGGCTACGGTTGCCATTGAAGTCATAATGAATCTTAAAGCCTTCCGGGGCCACCTCTTCGGCGAGGCGCGTTTGCTCTATGACGTCGTGGTGAGCGCATGTGTGTATCTTAAAGATGGTGTAGCCTTCTGCCGCTGCTCGGCGGATTTCTTCGCGAAACTCTTCTGGCGAAGCCGGTCGAGTCCAGGCTGCAACCGAAACTGCATCCCGCACTTTTTGCCCCATTAGTTTGTAAGCGGGCACTTCGAGGTATTTCCCCATCACGTCGTAGAGGGCGCCGCTCAAGCCCATGTCTAAGTTGCTGTTGATGAAGTCAAACGGATCGCGGCCAATGAATGGCTCTACACTCGACTGAGGAGGTTGCCTTCCGGGGCGCCCTCGTATGTCGCCGTACCCGACCAGCCCATTGTCTGTATGCACCTTGAAAACTGTGCGATGGTCTATGCCGTATAAACTGACTTTACGGTTTTTGTAGCGTTTTGCGAGACGTGGAAAAATTGGAATAATCTCAATGTCGGTAATCTTCATGTTATCCTCCTGTGTTATATACTTCTAATGGCTTGTTAGGTGACTATTGCAACCTTCGTTTCATAAAAACCGCTATTTCGCCATCAGGATAATCATTGTTTGAGTAGTAGGAAATATCAATTCCTTCAACTCGAAAACCCAGTTTGCGATAGATCCTGATAGCGATCCCATTCGTATTCTGCGTCTCGCCAACGATTGTTCTAAAACCTGCTCTTTTGGCTTTCTCTGAAACGCATTCCATCAATCGTTTACCAATGCTCATATTGCGATACACCTCTGCCACATGAAACTCCCATACCCATAAACTGCGATTCCATTTGTGTGGCTCAACAACAACAAGCCCCACAAGCAAATTGCCGTCATATGCCCCAAACGAATAACTGTCGTTGAGAACCCTTTCATATCGCTGAAGTGTACCGTCGTCATGGTCCCAGTCCCACTTTTTGACATATGGTCTGTTGAGGGGGACAAGTTGAAGGTCAAATGAAACGCAACCTTCCGACTCTGTGTAGCTGACAGCATATTTGCTGTCAGAAGAATAGCTGCTTGCCACACGCTTAAGGTCAGTTAAATTCAATTGTGTCAAAGGGCGAATTTTAATCATTGCATTCACACGTGCTAGTCGAAGCTGCATAGCGAGAGAGGTTGCTGTTCTGCAACTTTGCTATGCAGGGGAAAGCGCTTTGAACGCTTCCATCAGGACTCTTGTGGATGATTACATGAGACTGACTGGTAGTTGACATATCAAATTTCCTTTCATACGGCTGGTGTGAAATTATCCAAGACGGGATCAGTCGCCTGTCGCTGAACGGAACGAGTAAATCTCTGCCGAGCGTAGTAGAAAGCGCAACGCAATCTGCTTACCAATTAGCGCCTTTAGGTCTTGCGGCTGATCCAACCAGGTCGGTTCAGCGGACATGTCATCACGATAGAGTGGATTGCTCTCGCATCTCGAATAGCCGGGGATGACGGCGCCCCCCTCGTCCAGAATCTCGATCCGCAGCCACCCGTCGCTGCTATCGAGCCCGGTGTAAGTCCATAGGTTACCACCGGATACGCGATAGTTGACACGAAGTCGCCCACCTGGCCACACGAATGGCTTGGTCGTCACCAATCCCTCACGTCTGCCGGCGCGAAGCGAGACGAACCCGTCCACTCGGAGCTTCGCCAATCCGATGCACCGATCGCGATTCATGAAGCGGTCGCCATGAAAACTCGGCGCCCCTTTGTAGTAAATCCAGATTGCATCCTCGCATCGAATGAGAGGGCTGGTGGCGGGCGTAGACACCGCATAGTCGAACGCCCCGATATCCCGCCCAGTCGGGGGCGTCGCGAAGAACGGTGTCCGGGGTCGTAGGCGATGCCAAGAACGGGTGTCCCGGCTCACCGTCAGCTCCACATCGGCATAAGGCGGCTCGCACGTGTGATACCGTTCGATGAAGCCGAGGTACAGGCTTTCGTATCGGAACGCACTCATTTGATAGAACTCGACATACGGCCCATCCTCCAGGTCCGGACGTAGCGCGAGTTGCGACGCAGATGAGACCGTCCGCCCATCCCGGCTGCCGACCCGATAGACGCACCGAACCCACTGTCGCTCACGCATATCTTTGCCATCTCGGCTGAGGATAACGTACGGTTCTTCTGCCTGTGGATCAAAGAGCGCCGTGGTGCGATCCCCGAAACCGGGTAAGATGGCGTCCTCCCGCTTCGATGGAATCGTCCAGTGCAGTCCATCCGGTGAGCTGCCGACGAAAACACCACTTCCATGATAAAGGATGAACTTCCATGGGCACGCGGTGTCCCGTGTGTCATGCAATATCGTCGGCCCGTCCACCGTCAACGGCGTGGCGAAGAGGACATTGCTGGGGCCGCCGATGACATCCCGGCAGATATCCAGTTCCGGTCGCGTCCAATGAATTCCGTCCTTGCTGGTGATTGTGCATAACATCGAACGGCACCCCTCGTAGCTGCGCGGGTGAGTCACATACCAGGCGCGAAAGCCACCGGCTGACTCATCGCGATAGACCCCCGCGATGATGACGCTGGGAATCTCCCACGGCATTTCCGGTGCAAAGAGCGGATTGAGCCTCGACCGCACGGGCTGATGCACCACACGCTCCAGAAGCGTCTGGTGTTCGATAATCTCGTCATCCACAAAAAGTTGAGCTTGGCAAACGTCAATCGGGATCATATATCCTCCTTTGAAATCTTCTTACTCCCATCTGGCTGACAATTCGCAGGGTTTGTCCAGGAGGTTGTCAGCACGATGTGGCCGCCCCTGGTCACCTATCAAGCGGAACTCACCGGCAGAGTCTGTCAATAATTTTGTGTAAAATCTATTGCGCGGTAAACCTTTCTCACACCTTCAGCCACCCCCATAGCGTCACACGCTTGGCTCTGGGAGAAACGTCGGCAGACGCAGTACCATACCAATCAGGGGCGAAGTCCTTCCCCGGTTCCTTTGTCAGACGGTGAGACATCCGCGTACCAATATCTAATACATAAATATCCAAAACGCGATCGGTATCATCTGCCAAGCGGACATAAGCAATGTGTTTTCCATCCGGTGACCACGTTGGCTCAAGGTCAATCCACTTACGATTATTTGTCATATTGCGCAGAAACAATCCATCGGCATTCATCACGTAGATTTCCGCTCGTTGTCTTATTGGCCATCTGGTAAAGGCAATTTCCCCGTCTGGTGACCACGCGGGCGAAGAATTCTGCAAGTCCGGACGGTTTGTCAGATTGCGGGGATTGTTTCCATCGGCGTCCATCACGTAGATGTCTCCGGTTATCTTTGCCCTTCTTTCCTCTCTGTGGAAGGCAATAAATCGACCATCCGGCGACCACGCGGGGTCATGGTCGTCGTCGGGATGGTCTGTCAGTCTCCGGACGTTGTTTCCATCGGCGTCCATCACGTAGATTTCAAAGTTCCCGTCTCGACCGCTAGTGAAGGCGATTTGGGCAAGTCGCGGCGGCTGCGCTTGCGCTTGATTATTTATCCATAGCGTCGTCCTGCTAGGTAGTAGATATCCAAAATTGATGGAGATTGCACCGATCCCAATCAACGCAATAAATGTCGCAATCCCAATGCTTGGAATCAGTTGCTTGGGTAACAGTCTCCCAATGGTCTGGATAAGACTCCCTTTTGGCAAACTCCCAACCCGTTCCATCATCTGGTTTAGCATGCCGACCTCCTAAAAGCGGAAAGGGTTGCCGATTCGATAAGAACTGGCAATTTGAGTAAAAGATGACAACTTGGGTTATATGTAACCGTTTAGGTAGATTGATCTTCGCATTTATAAATAATTGGCTTGCAGATTCTTTGAATATGTGATATTATTGGGGTGTTACAAGCCTGTGATTCTGAAGTTTATTAAATCGTTGGCTTGTTTTACCTTTCCTCGCCAAAGTAAAGGACACCCCAATGAGTGATTTTCTTAGTGTAGTAGCGGATATACTCATTATCATTGCTGCTGGAAAGTTCATTTGGAAACACATTCCCAGTAGTGACGATTTGTATAGTATCAGAAAGTCCTTCATAGACTTCAGAGATGAAGCAAAACAACTGAAAGAAGAAGTCGTCAATTTAAGAAGGGTAGAGCTTACCAACATCGCAGAGAATCTGAAAACTAGAGATGCAACTGCGAAGAAAACCGTACCTGTTGAAGATATTGACAAGAAACTTGATTCTTTTCAACAGTCAGTAACGAGAATGGACAGGTACATGACAACTACCCTTGCAACTCATGTAGCAGTCATCAAGTCAATAGATAGTATAGAGGGGCGTTATGCCCAAATGGAGGAACGATTTGGGCAAACCGAAACAACCCTCCGAAATGTTGCTAGAAGATTGCACATGAGATAGACATAAAACAGGCGAGGGGGTGTTATAGCACCCCCACCGCCACAACATGGCAAAGGAGACCCCCCATGCCACGCATCAAATACATCAAGTCTTACAGGCGTAAAGACGGCACGCTTGTAAGTCCACATATACGGACAACTGCTGATAACACCCTCTGCATCACGACTTATTCCAATGAAAGGAGGGATTATCGTGTTTATAAAAATACGCAAAACCTTTACGTTTATCGTACTCAAAATCGCTAAACGTAAGGGTAATCAAACGCCGTATAGCAGTCCTTATACGGCTACGCCTAAGCAATAACTCTTAGGCAATATCAGGGGGTGCTACACAAAGCACTCCCTGATATTTTGTTGCTAGAGTGTCCGGCTCCCACCGGACACTCCCTTATGGGAAAACCTCTGAAAATATGACTCAGAAAGGAGGCAGATGTTATGTCATCACAAAGGAAGGTGGATATTCAACGTGTTAAAGAACATCTACAAAAACATGCTGATAAAACCCACCGAATTGAAGAGAGGTTATTTACCTCTACTGCAACCGTAGAAGATTTAAGAGTTGCAATTCAGTTACTTAAAAATGACTACACACTAATTACAACCATTTTCAAAAGGTTGGAAATAGTGTAATCTAATCCTTCTATGGAGTCTCCAGAGGTTTTCCCACCCTACACAAAGCATTCCCTGATAAACTTCTTGAAGATGTTCCGGTTCTTCCGGTTGTTGTACTTGTAACACGCCTCAGCGATGTAGAGCGAAACATGCTTGTAGTGGTGATGTGTACCATGAAACGCACGTTTCACCAGCGACCAGAACCCTTCAATCGTGTTTGTGTGGGTATTACCGTCCACGTACTGCCAGTTCTTGTGTCTGATGACATGGTGAGGCATGAGCCCATCAACCGCCTCATACGATGAGAACTCATCTGTCATTAGAACTGAATCCTTCGGCTTCTCAATAACGCCTTTGATGAACCCCAAAACGCCCTTACGACTCAAACTCGTAGCCACACGCGCCACAACATTCCCAGCCCGTTCAACAGCACCGATAACGGGCGTTTTCTTCGTGCCTCTACCTCGCTTGCTCGGTGGAGGCAAGTTCCCGTCCTTGTCTTTTCGTCGTCGGGGCTTACCGCCCACGTAGGTTTCATCGCATTCAATAATTCCTCTCAGTAAAACCTTGCCCTTTCTACCCATCTCAGACCTGATTCGTTTCATCATGAACCAAGCTGAGGGTTGCGTTAAGTCCAAATGACGAGCCATTTGACAACTTGATAGGCTTTTCTTCGCATCGTTCATTAACAGGATAGCCATAAACCACTTCTGAAGTGGAATCTGTGTTCCTTGAAATATCGTTCCCTGTAACACATTGAAACTTGACTTACAAGTATGGCAATTCCAACGACCAATTATGCTAGCTTCATTCTTCGGTGCAACCTTTTTACTTTCGCAATATGGACACTCAGGTTTGCCACCCCAGCGGATAGTTTCTAAGTGTTTAATACAACTCTCTTGGTCAGAAAATCGTTCTACAGCATCAAACAAGTTCATTCATCTCAACTCCTTTATTCATAAGGGTTTGATGCCTATATTGTATCAAATTTACACAAAACTTGCAAGCCTAAACCTTATAAGCGCGTTGATCTTTTGCCCTCCTCTTCATTTTTACCCCCTGAACGGTTACGGTTATATGAGTCACATCATTACCAATCGAGTGATTGCTCGTCGATGTACCGCGTTGTCTTCTTCCATAGTGTGACGTCGTCCCGGTAGTGGTCGCGTTGGTAAAGCGGGCAAAGCACCCCCGGCGGATCGATACACACGACGTCGTGACCCTTGCGTACCAGGAAATACCGCTGATTGTCGATGTTTATGCAATCGGTCCGCTCCGCAATGGGAAAGGTAAATTGTACAACCTGATCTGCATGAACCTGCCCCACCTGCGCGTATCGGCCATTGAAGCTAACCGCACGTGGGGTCTCGCTGACCATACATTGCACTTGACCCCGTTCGACCCAGGCCGGCATCCGCACGGACAGGGCACAATTCTGTTTGACAGTTATATCCACTTGGCCCATGTAGGGAATGTGACTGTTCACATCCACCGCCTCGTGGGCGCGATTTAGCAGCAGATTGACCTTGACCCGGTCACCTTCGATATGGACCACATTTCGCCACACGTCATACAGGCCGAAAGTTGCATTGGCAGTGCAACAGTGCATGATGCCCTGCACATGGCCCAGGCGTTCAGCCTTTGCGCCCTCCAGGATGTGCCGGCCAAACTCTACCCACTCATTGGGGCTCTGCCAGCCTGCAAACGCCCCAATATTGCGCTCACCGACCCGATCCGTCGTCATCGGCCATGTGCCATCGGGCTCGATCTGTGAAGGCGGATCGCCCACATGCAAGCGGTGGATCCAGTCATGGCGAAGGAATTGTCCCTCCGCCAATTGGTTCCGGGCCCAACGATCCGCATCGTCCCAATATTCATCGCCCAAGCCTGCTTCAGCCAGACGAACCGCGATCCGGATCATGTCGCCCACTTCACAGAGTTCACACGTTTGGTCCCTTGCAAGGCAGGTTTGGGGCCTTGCAAGACCAACCGACTCTGGAAAAAAGCCTGTTAAACACTCACCAAACGTCTTGGCGACTGGAAACGCATCACAGGCAAAATCAAGCAACTGCTGATCGCCAGATGCCAGGGCGTACTCCAGGCAGGTCAGGATGGTCATGGCGTGATGGTGAAAATGATTGACATGATGGCGGGGGCCCTGCGGGTCAGGGTTGTCGGGTAGGAATTCAAAGTTAGGCCCAAAATACTGGCTCGCTTTGGGCATGTAACGGCACAGTCGCCCCGCAAGTTCCAGTGCCGGCTCATAGCCGCTGACTCGATAGAAATAAACGAGCCGCCGTGCAGGCCACATACCATAGGCGGCAAATGTTCCCAGGGGTCGGGGCAGCGCCGGATTGCCCTGCTCTCCCGGCGCGTAGTGCCATTGTTGCAGGTAGGCCATATCACCCGTGGAGACTACCAGGCGCCGCAATCCATCCACAATGCCTCGACCAATTGGCTCCCAGAAATCCCTGTCGTCCAGAACCGCAAAGGTTGCTGCTGCGCCCAACGCCAGACCGTTGACCTGCTGATCGATAACTTGTTCGCCCTCAAAGACACCTGTCCCTCCGAACCGCAGATAGGGAAGGCCCTCCATCGGTGTCGCTACCAGTCCATCAGGCGCGATCATGTGGAGCAACACTTCCTTCCAGCACTGCTCCACATGGAGTCCTTGCTCGGAACCACTCATCAGCCGCATGCGGGGCACCACGTCCATGAACTTGATCATGATGCCGGTATCCGAGATATCATGATACATCACCGGCGGGTTGAAACGGAAAGAGACTTTCCAATAGACCCGGTAATCCGCCTCCGGATCGGTCGGCTCCGTCATACCATTGACCGCTAACCTGGCCCGTTCAGCCAGATCGAGCGTGGCGGGGGTCATCAATTCGTAGTGCCTTCCCCGGCACTTGCCCTCGGGTGGGATCGGCGCATCAGGTTGAATATAGCGAATACCACTTCCAATAGTTGCCATAGTCAATCTCCTCTATTATATGAGTTTTTCGTTGTAGTGGTGACTGGGATACACACCTGTGCAAAGCTGGCACGCGGGCTCCCAGATAACGTTTTGGATAGGTAGATTCCTTGCGGAATTTTCCCCCCATCAGAACTGTACGTGCGATTTTCACCGCATACAGCTCGCACTGTCAATTACTGATTATCTTTAATAAACGGATAGAGAATCTTTAGGCTGACTGGATTCCAAGTCTATCCTAAAAGATAATCTCAGCCCTACTTACTTTACCTCATGCAGAACATGGGGATAAGTCGCCAAGTTTGCAAGCAGTGACTCGATATGCGCTCATCTTCCCTTAATCTATTCATGATGTATTTCAGTACGTTGACACTAGGCAGGCTCGGTATCTCTACCTATCTGCCCTCCTCTCCCATATTTCTCAGAGAGAAACTTAGGGACTTTCCTGTTCTCACATAATGCACATTTCAGATGATTTAGGCTCTGACTATACCCCGAAGTTGTTAGCTTACTCGACGGTGTAAATGTTAGACACCACCCTTTAGCTCGTACCTTTTGGTTATAGGCTGGTAACAGGGAGTTGGTTAGTCTCCCCCATTGTAGATTCACCTATTCTATCCTCACGAGGCTTCTATCATCAGTTCAGTTTTCGCGTTAGCCATGTCATCTTTAGCCTGACGTCCCAATCTCTAGGGTCTACATTCCCATTCAGGGATTCGCCTTTTCCCTTTGCTTCCTACCCTGCCGTTTCCGACAACGCGGTTAAGATAAGGCTTGCAATTGTAAGCTATTGCTGATGGATTTCCACCATCAGTACATTATGCCACCCAGAAACGCACAACGTTTTGGATAGTGTGTCCGTGGATGCTTGGCCTCTTATGTGTTAATCCGGTGGCATCATGCTGTCGGTATGGGGGATTGACACCAGTTGCTGCGAGCAAGATTAACCCTCAAGATTCATCGACGCGCCGACGCAACCGTGTCGAGCTTCTCGATCAATTCGGCGATCCTGTTGCGAGCGGCCATGAGTTGGTCATTCGTCGGCATAGGACGAGGCCCCTCTTGGTAAATGGTACCGCCGCTGATGTGCTTAGGGACAGCAAGCCATCTTTGGGCCTCCACAATCGCTCGGCCGGTTTTCGGGTCAACACGGGGGAGTCTACTCGCTTGGACGACCGCAGACTCAAGCAGCTTGAGATATTCGTAGTCCTCCATTCCTTCCCGGAAGGCCTCAAAAGCAACGGCCTTCAATATCTCCACGGGATTGTCGGGACCAGCATGAGGATTATTCGGGGCCGCATGGGGATAGCATGGCGCCCAGTCGTAGCCCGCCGGTTTATCATCGACCGGAAACGGCCTCTTGGCCCACGCTGCTTGTTGGGTCAGGGACCAGTGCAGTACGCCGTCCAGTTTGGCCCTGTAAATCCCCCAAAATATCGCTCGAGCATAGATGCTGGCCCTGCTGAGGTTGTAACCCATCACCTTGCAACCCCATGAATGGAACAGATCGACTGTCTCAGGATGCAGCAGATCGAATTTACAGGCAATCCAATCAACGTTTCTTATCTGTCCATGCTCTTTCCAGAGTGGATGGTGCATGGCCATCATGGTGGTTATGCCGCCGTATCGCCGCTTGAGATCCGCGTGGATCTTTTCCTGGGCAGGCAACCACTCAGTTATCGGTTCGTCAAAACCATAGAGAAAACAGTGATCAATCAATCCCGCCTCTTTTAGCTTTGCGATCGGTTCGTCCAACTTGTTATAAAGCCTCTGTCGCTCGGCATCTGTTACATCGACAACCTTGCCCTGCTCGTTGTACTTAAAGGGTCTATGCTGTCTGCTGACACGCATAAGGCTCACTAAATTCGCTCCAGATTCAACCCGCCTGCAGACTCTTCTAACTGATGGCGCGTTTTCGTGATTGTAAATTCGCCCGGGGGAAAACCTGTGGGCCGCCGCCATATCATCAATCATGTTCATAAATTCTTCACTGGTAGCACCACCATCGGTATAAGACGTAACGACAGGAAGTGAAGGTGGTTTAGGAAGAGTAAAATCGCGTACCGTCAGGTCAACTGTAACGCCCATGGAACCGAAGTGGTCAACCTCGATCATGATTTTGCCGCGATAACTTCCAGGCGGCGTTTCGGGTGGAACGTACACAGTAACCCAGACAACATGTTGAAAACCAGGATATACATCAAATTTCTTGATGTCCGGACGCAGATAGAATGGTACGGTAAGAAACCGGTCTTCATCGCCCTCCATGGCGGCTTCGTTGGTGATCCGCCGGTAACCCATCGGGGCAATCTCGACGTGCCTAGAGTCAATCTGGCCTGGACCATTCTTCTGCACAAGCGGCCCCGCCTTGATGCGTGCCGTAGTTAAGGGATCGTCCTTGGGCAGCAGGATAAACGCAAATGGCTCATACTCGTTGCGGGCAGCGGTGATGTCTACTTTCTGTCCAAGAACGCCGGCGTAACTTCGAGACTGATAAAGAAAATCGTAGGCGTGAGGGTGAAGATGATGCTTCTTGTAATATGGCTGGATCAACGCCGCAGAGGGATGAGTAATAATACCTATTCCAAATGGCGCGCCCGGAAATTCCTGATCGAGTCGTTTACGCAGTGGAGTCTGGGCTTGTAAGACGTCAGCAACAAGCGAGATACTCATCAGCCCAAAAGCAAAACCGATTGCCAATGATTTCTTCTTCATTTCTACAAAATTCCTTTCTGTTTGAAATTTACTTAGCACCTGCCAACAAACCGCCATCAACGCCGACATCCGTCCAAAGCTGCCCTTACACTTCCGGCACGTTCATGTCAGCCAGCCACTCATCGGTAATCCGCTTCCCCAGCAGAAAGTGCTTCCGGTCCGGGTACCAGAGGATGCGCTTTCCGTTGTGCTCCGTGAGGCTATCATAGGTCCCCATTTCCGTGCGGTTCTGTACGCCTGCGGATACACCGTCGCTGTCGGCAAGCAGCTTCGGTGGGCTGAACCAGATGGGCTGGCGAGCCTTCGGCCGGTACGCCCCAACCGAAAGGAAGAGCGACCGTCGGCTAAAGCTATAGGGACGCGCCCACATCGGCTGTGGACCGCTACTCGCGCTGCCGTCGTTATTGTGATATTGCTGTAAGAAGCGACCATCTTCCAAAGCAAAGAGCGGGGGTGGACTACCCGGGTTTAGAACCCGCTCTCCACCATCCTGGTAGCGCAATGGCTCAGGCTGGCGCCACGTGGCTCCATCATCTTCGGAGATGGTGTGCCACACACTGCCTACTCCTGTGCGGAACACCGTGAACAGCCGCCCGTCGGGCAATAGAACGGGGCACGGCTCCATCCCGCCTTTGGGCAAGCCGGTGATTGGCGACTCCGGCAGCCAGGTAATCTGGAGCTCTTTGGGGTTAGGACCTTCATCAATGTTGTCAAAACGCATGAACTCCAGAAAGGCGCGATCCTTCGGATACCGGTCGTTATAGTGGTTCCAGCGTCCGTAGGCCCAGAGCTGGCGGCCCTTCGCGTCGCGAATCGCATTGGCCCAACCGACCCATAATGACGGAATCTTCGGATCCGGATGGTCCCACGGTCGCCGCTTCATCGGAATCTCTACAGGCAGCGTCCATGTCTTCCCCTCGTCATCGGAATACCGGCACCGCATCACGCCGTGCGTGTTACTATTGAAGTCACAGTGCTCCTGCCGCTTGATATAGAAGACGTAGATGCGCCCTGAGTTGCTGACAATGGGAAAGCCGTAGAAGGCACAGTGGTATCGCGCCTCGTTGGGGCCATCGATCTCGTATGGCTGGCTCCAGGTCTCTCCTTCATCTTCACTACGCGCCATCATGACGCAGGAGTTGTCGGCCGCCTCGTAAGTCCCCTGGCACCAGGTCCCAATCAAATTCCCCTTGGTTGTCACCACCACCAGGAAATGCACGTTGTCCGTGTCGTGACGGATGAACCGCTGAGGCAGGTAGACAACGTAATCCGGGTTGCTTCGCTTCCACTCGTCGGTGTAAGAGCGCGGTTCTCCCTCGTCATACGTGACAGCTTGCCCAATAGATCCAAACTTCAGCGTGTATCTTCCCATCGAAATCCCCCTTACCCATATCAGAAGTGAATGCCACTGACTTAAGCGGATTTGTCCCTTAAGTCAGCGCCACTCAGGTTTACACGGTACTGCGGAATGGTAACGTGAAATGCACTTGCCCCGATCATGAAGCGGAAATCTGCAAGCACGGATTGAGCGTCCTAATCCAGGATGAACGGGAATGCGAAACAGCATGGATAGCAGCATACGAGGCAGATCGGCTTGCTTACTATCCCGAACAGTATGAACGAGTTTCGATACGCCCTTCGGGCTACTCAACCCTGATAGATCGAGGCAGACTTGGCGTAAGTTGTTGCCTCCTATCTGCCGACGTGTACTCGTCTCATTATCAGATTTTTGCCTTGACGGTGTTGAGAGGTGAATATCTGTAGGCTAAATCATGGCCTTCTCGCAAAACCGTAATCTGCCTTTCCACATAACCAAGATTCTGTGGATCTAGCTTGAATTCCTCCAGGGTCGGGTTGTACTCAAAGGGCACCTCATCGGCAGTTTCAGGTAGCCTAGCGCGGCTCTCAATTGCCTTAAGCATCACGCTGATCCATAAGCGCACGTAGTCCGCATCCCACTGCCCGCTGCGACTGAGCATCTCTTCAATTGTGAAGAAGGCGAAGTAAATCACCCGCCGCATCGCTTTGCCCCGAGTCGCTCGTGAGCCGTGGAGCAGGTTGGGACTGTGTAACAGGACATCTCCGGGCTCAGTGACCACTGGAATCGCCCCGGGTAGCATAAATCCATGCTCATCGAACATATCCTGCAGGTCAAAGCCCTGCCACAGATGGCTTCCCGGCACGACGTATAGACACCCATTCTCCGGTGTAGCAGCATCGAGGTAGACATCAACATCGAAAGGAGGCTGGACACGGACGTTTCCTGGATCGCGATGCCATGGAACTGGTACGCCATACTTGGGCAATTTGACGACCATCGCGTCCTGCCAGGTGACGATGTTGGGACCGTGGATAGATTCGGCAATGCCCAGGAGGTGAGGGTGGCCGTATAAGGCGAAAAAGGCGTCGTCTTTGGTGTACATTCCGTTGATACGCCGCAAGACCCGATTGCCCGTTACAGGATCCATGCTATATAAGTAATCGCCATTTGGCGGGGTGACTTGCTTGCAGTAGTCGATCATTTTCAACGTCTCCACGTCCAGGCGATCTAGTTCCCAAGGATCTATCATGTGCTTCAGGTGGAGATATCCGTTCTCCGCAAAGAAGCAGACCTGTTCTTGTGTAAGCATGCCATGGTGCTGCTTCGACATGTGAGACCTCCTCATGTTTTATTAAGGTTCAGGATGAGTTGATAAGAATGGACGAGATCGCCATGACACTCCTGTTCCTTGCGGACCTCCACAGCAACCTCCTCTGGCCACAGACAGTAGATCTTGCCCGGTCTTGTAAACTTCTTGTCCAGGATGATATTGCCTACTTCCCTTGAGATATGGGCTCATAAAGGTCAGTCCGCCGAACTCTATATACATTATCGACGTTAGATATCCCTCCAGCTTTGAACTTCGCCTGTTCCTCCAGGTCTACCTTTGCGAAAACGAATGACTCGGCACTCCCAGCAACATCAAAAGGTTCTCCATGGGCGTCAACAAAGATACTGCCCCCGCCCCGCCGCTCTCCGTTTTCCACGATCCGGACACGGTTGCAAGTGAAGAAAGGAACAAGGTTCCAGCGAGCATTCAGTTTAGCCACTGTGCTGCGGTCGCCGCAGTTCATCAGCCAGAAAATAGCCCTGGCACCTTGCAGTACCAGAGATCTCGGTACTTCGGGGAATTCACCGTCGAAGCAAATCATAACCCCGATCCTTCCGAATCGGGTATCGAAAAGACCGAGTTTACGACCCGGTGAGTAGATCTCTTGTTCATTGTCGGTTGCCCTTCGCTCAGGGCTGCACTCCATGACCAAGTGAGTTTTATCATACGTGCCAAGTATTTGCCCTTGATCTATCAGAACAACACTGTTATAGAGACCTCTACCTGCTGGATCGCGCCTTGCCAAACCGAAAAGTATCATGAGCCCATGCGCTCGGGAGTAGTGGCAGAATCTGTCCGTTGCCGGACCGGGGACATCCTCAGCTAACGGGTTCATGTCTGCTGATGCACCGTAAACCGCAAATCCTTCTGGAAACAGAACTACATCCGGCTGGTAGAGTTTGATGCCCAATTCGAGTAGATTGTATGCACGCTCATAGTTTTCGTGCACTTTACCCTTTTCCACATGCAGTTGAATTGCCAAAACCCTCATCTCTTGTGCACTCCTTTCAAAAGCTCAATCTATCATCAAGGCAAGCCCCATATCATGCCTGTTTGCGCCTTTCTGGGAGATTGGTATTCCTGTCTGCTACCACATGGACATTACCTCTTCTGAATCGAACGCATAGTAGACGCGCGCCATCCACGCCAGCGCACCAAATTGGCCTTCGCTATCTTGGGGACTTACACAATCCCTGACAATGACTGGATAGTATCCACGATGCGCTGTATCCATGGCTGTGTAGAGGACACACCCGCCGGTGGAAGTTCCAGTTATGACCAGGCTTCTCATTCCATGTGTGTGGAGAATGTCATCCAGAGGTGTATGGTACATAGCACTGCCGCGACTCTTCCGGATGACGACATCGCCGCCCTGTGGCGCCAGCGCATCGACTGTCTGTGCTTCCCAAGTTCCTTCAATGACGTCGGACACGAAGGTTTTGCCACGGTGGCAGCAGACATTGGGGCCATTCATCAGTGTTACCCCCTGCTTGTTACGATGAATGAACTCTGCATAGATGACGAGAACGCCAGCTTGCCTTGCCGAGGTCAGCAAACGCTGAATTCCGGGAACGATGGAGGCTCGATGAGAGACGCCGCTCCCATGTTTCGCATAGCCTCCCCCTTTGGCAGCGATCTCGTTTTGCATATCAACAACGATAACCGCGGTTCGGGTTGGATCGACCAGTTCTTCTATCGTGGTCAGTACCTCAACGCCATTGACGATCTCCATTGATGATTCTCCTTCCTTGAGCCTATGGTTTAGATTATCAAGGAAAATCCCTGAACGATTCTGAGAAAACTTAGGAATTCTCTATACTTCCCGTTAATGCCTTTTGTGACCAGTTTAGGTCTAACTTATGCCCTGATTAAGCTATGCTACTACAGTGTACTACATAGCTTCTTGGTGTTCATTGACTTGCAACCTTTATAAAATCCGTTTCCAGCAACGCAGTTAAAGTAAGACATGCGGAGGCAAGTTCGCCCAACGTCAACATTGACTGGATATTGACGCTGCCTATTGGGAGCCAGAATTTCACCGACATAGCATCAACGCTCGTTAAAGCGTACCACAGACGCGACAGTAGTTGCAGTCTACATTACCAGTAAAATGTTTCATCAGACACAAAGCGACTTGCTTTCTTCCAATGCGTCACAGCGTCACGATACTCCGACCGCTGATACAACGGGTCTATCTGCCCTGGTGGCTCAATGGCTACCACTTCGTTTCCTTTGCGCACGATGTTGTAGGCATGTTTCTGAATGTGTATCTTTTCCGCCCGCTCCGCGATGGGGAAGGTGAGCGTCACCAGGTCGCCAGATTCAGTTCGGCCAACCTGCGCGTAGCGGCCCTCCCAACCTAACACTTGCTCTTTGCCATTGACTGCACACGCTGTTTCCTCTGGGGAGACCCACTCTGGAATACGTATCTCCAAGCTCACACCCTGTTTCACCTTCACATCAACCCGTCCTTCATAGGGTATATGACTGTCCACGTCAGCCCAGGGTGAAGGGCGGTTCATCAGCAGGTTCACCGATAACTTGCCATCCTTGTGCGTAAGCATATGTTCCCAAATATAGTAGAGCGCCCGAGTACCTTGAAATGTACAGCACACCATAACCACGCTATGCCGTCCCCCAAACCCGTCGTTAGGATTAGGCCAACCCCGGAACATCCCAACCACACGCTCGGTGACGTGGTCGGCGTTCTCAATGACCACATCCATCGGACGGTGTGCCTGGCGCTGCCACCCGGCATCTGGACCCAGCCATGCCTGCCTGTTGGCCCAATCAAGAGGCCGGATAATCTGATTCTCAGCAAACTGATTCCTGATCCAACGATCCACGTCATCCCAATGGTCACCTTCTCCAATCGCCGTGAGCCGCAGCCCCATGCTGATGAGATCAGCCAATCCGCAGGTCTCACACGTCTGAAAGTTCTCTCGCCACAACAACTCTGGGAAGAAACCCAGAATTGTGTTCCCGGAGTTGCGTGCAAAGTCGAATCCATCTTTGACAAAATCAATCATATCCCGATTGTCCCCGCTAGCGGCCAGTGCGTAATCGAGTATTTCAAACAAGCAGTGGACATGGGCGTAGAAATGGGCTTCCGGGAGTGGCTGGCGCTGACAATCTAGAAACTCCCCGTGGGGGCCGAAAAAGTTTGCGTGATCCTTGATCCCTCTCGCCAGTTTGCCCGCTAACTTGAGAGCAGGCTCATAACCGGTCTCTCGGAAAAAGTGCGTCAACCCATAGACTACCCAACCACCATGAGAGACTCGATGAGGGATCGGCATGGTTGGATCCTTCGAGGGAATAAAACTCTGGGAAAAATACGCGTAGTCACCCTTGTCTACGACGTTAGCGGCCAAACCGTGGACAATCTTTTCTCCGGTCTTCTTCCAAAGGGCGTCGCCGGTGAGATGATAGTAAACCGCTAACGCTGCGAGGGCCCATCCATTCAGAATCACATCTGCATAGTCGCTGGTGGCTTCTCCGTGGGTAAGCCCTCCTTTAAAGGCCAGCCATGGCCGGCCGTCAATCTTGGTCCACAACAATCCGTCCGGCCCTTGCATGTGCAGGAGCACCTTCGCCCAATGTTCTTCGATGTGTTCATTCAGACCACTTCCACTGATTAGGCGTGCCAACGGCAGGGCAGCATGAAACCCGACCTGGTTATGGATATCATTCGGGCGGTGCGTCATGAACGGCGGGTTGGAACCTATGGTGACCCACCAATAGAGATCATAATCCTTTTCTGGATCGGTAATGCCCGTCAAGCCATGCACCGCCAGATCTGCCCGCTCCTGTATGTCAAAGGTCGCTGGAACCAGTGTTTGATAGCACTGTCCGGGGTACGATGGTAGATCAAAAGATGGAATGCTGTCACGCATATATGTGAAATGCATTTTGCTGTGCTCCTTTCTCTGGTGGCTCATAATGTTGGTGATTCACATACTTAACTTCTTATCACAGGCGGAAGAAACTCCCGGCGATGTGGCGTGTCCCACCGAAATTGTTGCCGTCGTCTTGCATGAAGTAGTAGGCGGTGAAGATCCGCCCATCGTCCAGTTGCGTGGCGACCGGATAACCCAAATCCCCACCGCTGCCATCATCGCGGAGGGTGACCTCCGCTGACCAGGTTGCCCCATCGTCTTCACTGACGAGCACCCCGATCCCGGACGGTGGCTTGCGGCGTGCGAATACTACCACGATCCGGCCATCACGCAGTCGAATCGGCCAGGGTGAGCGGTAATGCACCCCGCCACGCACTGCGTCTGGTTTACGGCGGGCGGCCCAGGGCGATTGTCCCCAGGCCACAATTGGCTTTGGCTCGCTCCAATTATAGCCACCATCGTCGGAGTACGCCATTTGAATCGCGTTACGGATGCCACCGATGTTGAGCATGTAGCACTGCAACCGCCCACTAGGCAGCAGAAGCAAGCCAGCGTAAGTCGGCCGCCCCAGACCTGTGGGGTCGTGTGCTACTTCGGCCAGATACTCCCAAGTGAGGCCGTTGTCATCGGTGCCGTACACCGCCGTGGCATTTCTGCCCCCGGCCTCACTGCTACCAATGTGTGCCACTGCCATCTGCGTGCCGTCAAGGAACTTCGCCAGCGAGCATCCATCCACATGCACATATTTAAGCGCTGGTGGTGGGGATACCCGCGTCGGGACGGTCTCCCACGTCTGGCCGCGGTCGGCGGAGCGGAAGGCGAAGCATTCCAGAGTTGGTTGCCCGTTGGTGTCCTCCCGGCCCGTCAGCGGGCGGGCGAAGTAGATCGCCGCGTCCGGGCTGGCGAGGTCGATCTGTTCGCGGGTCACACCCGGCTCGTCAGCCCGCCACAAGATGGCGCGCTTCTCTTCCAAAGGGCGCGAGTCATCCCAGATCGCCACGTCATTTCCGCGGGGCCAGGTCTCGCCGTGGTCGCGCGATCGCTGGAGCAGGATCTGGGCCCGGCCTTTGTAGCCGGTTTGACCATGCTGGATGCTCTCCCGGGTCTGATAGGTGGCAGGTGCATGGTGGTGAATCACGACAATTTCGCCGTTGCCGTAGTTGTAGATTGGGCACTGTCGGGGATGCCCGCAGTAGGTGTCCTTGCTGTAGCAGAGCTTGATATGATGCACATCTGTAAGCTCTGGCGTGATACGGTTCATCGTGGCTCCTCTCATCCTCTAGTCTCTACCTGGCGGTGGAGTCTGGTGAAATTGGCATAATTGGTGCACGTTGCTTCTTCATTCAATCGAAGTCAGGCTATTGGCATCGATAGCCCCCTGAACTTCAGGATTGGCTTTCAGCGCTTCATGTGAGACTTAACTGCTTTGAGACGATGCTCAATGTGATGACTCCGGTTGGTCTTGAGAAATTCCTCCCATAACGCCACCGCCTCATCTTCAAACCCTTGCGAGAGATAGTATTCACCTAGCGCAAGAGGCGCAGCATAAGAGTGCGGATCTTTTTCCATTGACGCTTTGAAGGCGATAACCGCGGCATCCGCGTCTCCTTTGAGGGTAGCAAGTTGCCCACGCCCGTACGGTATCAGCGGATGATCAGGATATTCGGCGGCGAGTGTCTCGACAATCTCTTGCGCTTGATCCTCCATTCCGTCTCTGTAGGCCGCCATCGCCGCATGCACGGTCGCGTAGACGATCTGGTTATTGAGAATACGTTTTTTAAATCGGCTCGTGGTATCCCTTTTTCCCCATTGGGCGATGCGTGCGGCTGTCTCGTATTTTGATTTTGCCCGGGGGTAGTTGCCATACTTATAACAGATATCTCCCAACGCTTTTTCGCTGGCGTAATTTTTTTCAACGACGAAGGTATCGCCTTGCGCATCGACAAGATTTTGGAAGATTTCGCCTCTCGCTCCATCGTCTAGTCGATAGTAAAGTACTTCAGCAAGACTTTGGAGGGCATCGGTGTAGTCGGTTTTAACGGCAATGGCACGTTCAAAATATTCACGCTCTTTTTCCACATCCTTCATCTTCTTGTAAACCAATCCGATTTTCCAGTAGAGCTCTGCGTCTTTGCTTGGATTCAATCCCAGTACAGAGTTGTACGTCGCAATTGCTTTTTTGTAATCACCATCGCTATATTGAGTTGTAGCTGTTGTAATGACAGACTCAAGTATCTGTCTGTCTTTGCTGATGGCTTTTTTTAACTCCTCACGCGCACGCTGATGCAGCCCGAGCTTGCGATAGCAAATCGATAGCCGCAGATAGTGATACGGGTCTATCTGTGCTTTATCCTGTTTTGCGAGCTCAAACCCCCGGTAGTACAACGCCCCTGCATTACGGTAGTTCTCGCTCTGGAAGTTAAAGTTGGCGATCATTAGCACGGCATCGTAGTAAGTTCCCTGGTGATCTATCTGAATGCGCCCAAAAGCTTTCATTACCTCTTCAGCGCTTATGCCGAAACCGGAGTCCGCGGCTGAATAGTCAACCATGACGGGATTAAGCTCAACTCCACCCCGCGGGCGATCACGTTCGCGGCGCTTTCTCCGCTGCTCCATTAGGCGATCATATTGTGTTGCCAACGGATCATCCGGTTTAGGGATACTTGCCCCCATCAGTCGGAGTTCCTGTTTTGCGTCTTCAATCGCCTCTTCAGTCCCTTCGACTTTGCCATACCGCTTGACGAGAGATTGGTAGATTCGCTTCGCTTCTTTTTCATCTTTTAGATATGTTCTCTGAATTCTGGCTTTATTGGTGAGGGCTTGCACAGCGCGCTTGCCGTCTGGATGACGGTTTGCGACATTGTCGTAGATTTCTGTCGCTTTCTCATAGTGTCTGTCGCTCTCGTAGCTCTTTGCCAGCATCAGTTGCGCGTTATGACTGAGCTCAAGCTGCGAAAATTGATTAACAATGGTGTCAAAGGATCGTTGCGCCGACTCATAATCCTCTGTTTTGAAATAATAGATTCCCAAACGCCAGTGGGCTTCTGCGGCTTCCTCACTGTCAGATGCAGCAGCGATAAGGTCTTGATAAACTTTCATCCCTGCTTCCGGTTGATTCATTTTATCAATATATAGCTTACCGACGGCTAATTGCGCTTTGCGAGCGTCCGGCGTTCCTGGCTTTGAATCGATTAACGCCTGGCACACATCAACTGCGCTTTGATAGTCCTTCTCTTGGATAAGTTTTTCCGCCTGTTTTTGTGGACTCATTGGAAGACAGGCGTATTGTGTAATCATCACAGTGACAAAAAAGAAAATGCCAAACCTGATGGGTTTCATGATTTGTCCCCCTTCATGTATGAAAGGTAAAACGCGAAACGTGATGCGTGAAACGTAATATGGCCTTATGCTAGTTTTTTAGGATGTAGATGTCACATGGCTTGTAGTAGCGCACTTGCCCCGCTATGCGGGATTCAAAGCAACTTGCATCCCGATCCATCGGGGTCATTGGGCGTTTCCCGTGATGTGCGATGAATCGCACCACTACGAACGAAACTAATTAATGAATATGAACCAAAAGCAATCTGTATTTGGGCCAGTACCTGTAACCCGTTAGCAACACATAGCAACCGTGAATGATGACCAACCGTCAATGAGTTGGCTCGCCAATGCCGAGCATCTGGCGTGCTTCCTCGGGGGTGGCAATCCGACGCCCCAGATCATTAGCGATGCGGACGATTCGCTCGACAAACTGAACGTTACTCTGCGCAGGCACGTCACGCTGGTAGAGCAAGCTATCTTCCATGCCGGTGCGGACGTGGCCGCCCAGAAGGAGAGACAGCACATTAACGTGAATCTCCTCCAGGCCCAGGGCGCACGTCTGAAAGATGCAATCTTCGGGTAGGTTCCTGATCATGAAGAGGACACTATCGGGGCTGGTGGGGATGCCGCTCTGTTGCCCGAAAACAAGCTGCACAAAATAGGGTTTGTCCAGCGCATCGCGCGCAATGAGGTGTTCCAGAATATCGAGGTGGCCTGGATGGTAAATAAACACCTGTGGCTTGATGCCGCGCTCTCGCACCAAGTTCGCAGCATGCTCGGTGTCATCGAATGTGGTCGCGTAGACCATACTCGGTGTTCCGGGTCCACCGGTGTAGGCAGCGCCACCGCGAAAGGTCATCGGCCCAGGATTGAGGGCCATGATATCCGGTGCGGCTTCGATAGGCGCCGATTTATAATAGTGGACGGATCCGATCAATGCCCCAGGCTGAGTGGAAAGTTCCGCGACCGTCTGCGAATTGTCTATCAGAATCTCAGGTGCCTTCATCCGCATCATGGCATTGATCTCGCGGTAGCGCGCTGGATCATTGGAGGCTTTAGTTGGATCTTCGGCCTGACGGGCGTGGATGTGAATAACTCGCGCCCCAGCCGCGTAGATGGTAGCTGCCTCCTCGGCCTGCTCTTCGGCAGTCACCGGCACGTTCGGGTTTTCACGTTTTTGGTGTCCGCCCGTCACGGCAACGCTAATGAGCACGGGGGGCATGCCCTCATGGATGCGTTTGACGTATTGCCGTGCGTTGGTGTAGTCCCATGTAATGTCCATTGTCTGTCATCTCCTTGCTCGCTCGAATATCAGTTAAAGCGTAAAACGTGAGGAGATCGGTCACGTTTTACGTTTCACAACTTGTAGTAGTCCACTGTGAAATAAGTCTTGGCAAATGGGTTTCAAACCCTTGTAGAATCGGCGTTTTATGCCCGATGGCTTCTTGTTGTCAGAATTTATTTCACGCAGCAGTAATTTAGATCCTTATGCAGGAATTAGGGGTTGGGGACGATCACGCCCTTTATGAACCCGTCCAGTTGGATCTCACCCCCAGCCGCTCGCACTGCCTTGTCTGCTTCTTCCAATGAGAAGTAATGCGTGACCATCTTCTCGATGGGATAGCAGCGGGACTCGACGAGCTTGATCGCGGCCCGCACTGCTGGGGTATCGTGGGTGTTTACACCTTGGTAGCGAATCTCTTTAACGGTGAGCTTGCTCGTAACTAACGAGACTGACGCCGCACCGGTGTTGGACCCGATCACCACCGTACCCATAGGGCGTACCAATTCCAGCGATAGGGGAGCGGATGCGGTGGCGCCAGTAAGGTCCACGACCACGTCCGCTAGCACTCCATCGGTCAGTTCGTGGACTTTCTGGACTGGATCCTCCTCCTGTAGGTCAATGGTATGAGTCGCACCAAACAGTCTTGCCACCTGGAAGCGGTGCTCGTCCTGGGTAAGCCCAATGGCAATGACCTGGGCCGCTCCCGCCTCCCGGGCAGCCAAGACAGCAGCAAGGCCCTGGCCTCCCGGCCCCATGATGACCACGCTGTCCCCCACGGTCACCCCACCCTTCGTGCGCACCCAACGGATACCATTTCCGATGTTGGCGCAGGTCATGGTCGCCGCTTCAGCCGGAACGTCCTCGGCGATGCGATGCACGCGGGAGTTGGGAGCGAGGTACATGTGCTGGCTATACGCGCCCCAGATGTAAGGTGGCACGCTAGCTTGGATGGGGCCGCCGTAACCGAGGTGTTCGTGGCAGAAACGATACTCGCCGATCAAGCACATGCGGCAGTGGCCACATCCAAAGAGATGCTCGACGATTACCCGATCCCCTTTTTTGACGCCCCACCTCGCTGTCGCCCGGCTCCCGATCTCATCAATGTGGCCCAGTATTTCGTGCCCCATGATGAGCGGGAATTTGTCAGGCTCAGTCCATTGGTAGATACGGGGATCACTCCCACATACCCCGCACATCTCCACCTTGAGCAGGCCATCATCCTCGCCGACGACCGGCAGGTCAAAGGCGTGAATCTTCATCTTCTGTGTGGCTATGGCCACCGCCGAATAGGTCTTACCAGACATAGAGCACCTTTCATAGCTCTGGAAGCCATCCCAAGACATATCAGTCGACATATTATGCCCCAAAATCCTACTTCCTACAACTCCCCCCAAATTTGGGGGGAGTGAGGGGGCGGGAGCCGGAGGGGCGCACCAGCAGCGGATCTGCCGATGAGATCTTTTAATCTAACCCAAGTTGCTAGTAATTGAAAATCCATGGGTTTTCCGTTAAAGTAGAGGTAATCCAAACCATAATACCTCAAAGGAGAAACCCATGGACATCCAAATTGCAACCATTTTCTATCTCTGTGACAAGCTCTTAGAAGCACTCAACTCAAAACCACACCCACAAACGCAGATGTCTGATGCCGAAGTGATGACCACCGGCATCGTCGCTGCGTTGTTCTTCGGGGCAAACTTGCAAACCACTTGTGACTTTCTAAAGACTCATGGCTATATACCCAAGATGCTTTCAAAAAGTCGATTAAACCGATGTTCACCACATTGTTCAAAATCTTGGGACGAAGCTATGTGCAACTTAATCAACAGAAAATCTATGCACTGGATACCATACCAATTGCTGTTTGTTCCGCATTCGTCGGTCAAAAATCTATACCGATAAGGCATATCGAGGCTATCAAGCGTCCAAACGTCGGTATTTCTATGGCTTGAAAGTTCATCTGCTAGTGACTGCGAGTCGACACCCTGTTGAATTTTTTGTGACCCCAGCCAGTACAGGGGACGTTGAAGGGTTACAGTGGTTTGACTTCGACTTGCCACCGGGCTATGGTGACAAAGCATACAATAATTATGAGATAGAAGATATTGTTACATCAGTCGTTAAAGCCAGTACGCAAGAAGAATTCCAAGCGGCTGTATCCACCATGGGAGACCTACTTGGCTAATTACCATCGTAAGTCTGTTGAGACGGCTGGCAGTTTGATTAACAAACTGCTTCCACGTTCAATCCATGCAGTAACGCAACACGGATTTGAATTGAAAGTGGTCTTGTTTGTATTGGCTAGCAGTATCAATCAGCTCTGAGTTCACTCACATATTCAGTTCACTCACATATTCGATGAATAGGTCGCAACTTGGGTTTAATCTAACAAAGTTAAATTACTCGTTGCCCGTTATACCCAACGCCGCTAGGTGACGACCGGAAACCCACTGCCAACGAGGGGTTCGCCATCATTGACCTCAACGATCGGGACAAGGCAATGTTCTGGTGCTTGGGCCTTATAGAAACGAACTCCCTGGGCCATGTAGATTATCACAAAAGCTCGACGTTGTCGATCCGTTGTGTTCTGTGGGGTTGCATGGAAGTCCAGACAATGGTGAAACATGCATTCACCAGTCTTCAGTTCAACGGGCACTCCAAAGCTTGCGTGACGTTCCTCCATTTTAACCCGCTCGGTCTTGAGGGTCGGATCTTTCGCTGACGCCTCTAACTCTTTCCTTTTCGCCTCGGGAGAGAAGCGAGGGTCTCGGTGGCTGCCTGGAATCACGTGCATACAGCCGTTCTCCACAGTGGCGTCATCCAGAGCGATCCAGCAACTGAGGATGCTCGGTTCGGAGAGTGGCCAGCCGTAGAAATCTTGGTGATACCTGAAATGGGCGTTATCCCCTGGTGGTTTGGAAATGATATGATCATGCCACAGACGAACTTCCGGCGTCTTCAAAAGCGTCTTTGCGATTCCAGTGATCAGCGGGTGACGCACCATTTTTTCGTAGTCCTTATCTCGCTTCCACACGTTGACATACTGAGTAAGGGTCCGGGGTTCATCTCGGGCTTCTTTGACTTTACGGCGGTGCCCTATGCTGAACTCAACGGATAAATCATCACCCCCTTCCAATTCAACACGAACGATCCGATCCAACGCTTCAATAAGCGCTTCGACTTCGCTTGGCTCTAAAACCTTTCCATATTTGAGACAACCATTCTCATCGAAAAATCGAATCTGTTCTTCGGTAACCATTTTTATCCTCCTTCACATCTCAATTAAAACAGTCAGGATGGGAGACCCTCCCGACAGAAGGTCAGGCATCCGAGAAAATAATTAAGTGCCAGGACAAAATTAAATCGCTAATCGAAATCATACCCGCCTGTGAGCGTTCAACCGTGCAACCTGAGAAGTGATGAGTGACAAGCGATAACTGTTCGTCACTCATCACTCGTCATCAAGATGCCGACGCCATTGGTATGAAATGTTGAAATAATTCTGTCCAACTACTTAGCACAAACCATCAATTTGGTAACTTCTTATGATAGGTGGAAGAAACTGCCTGCGATGTGGCGCGTCCCCCCGAAATTGTTGCCGTCGTCCTCCATGAAGTAGTAGGCGGTGAAGATACGCCCGTCGTCCAGTTGCGTGGCGACCGGATAACTCAAATCCCCGCTACTCCCATCATCGCGGACAATCGCCTCCGCCGACCAGGTCGCCCCGTCGTCCTCACTGACGAGCAGCCCGATTCCCAAGGGGGGCTTGCGCCGCCCGAATATCACCACAATCCGCCCATCACGCAGTTGCATTGGCCAGGGTGAGCGATAATGCACCGACTGGCGCGCCGCATCTAGCTTACGGCGGGCGGCCCAGGGCGATTGCCCCCACGCCAAAATTGGCTTCGCCGTGCTCCAACTATAGCCGCCATCGTCGGAGTACGCCATCTGAATTGCGTTGCGGATACCACTATGTAGATTGAGCATGTAGCACTGCAACCGCCCGCTGGGCAGCAGAAGCAAGCCCGCGTAGGTGGGCCGTCCCAGGCCCGTTGGGTCTCGATTCACTTCCGCGACGTATTCCCAGGTGAGGCCGTTGTCGTCGGAGCCGAAGACCGCCACGCCGCCGGGGGCGTCCGCCCTGGCAATAGTTATCACATCATAGACACTCATCACAACCATGAGTGTGCCATCCGGGAATTGTACCAGCGGATGGGCGTCCCGATGGAAAGCCTGTCCAGTTGGATTCGTGACGTGGGTGGGGACTGTCTCCCATGTACGGCCCCGATCCCCCGACCGGAAGGCAAAGCATTCTAAGGTGGGGTGCCCACTCGGGCCCGCTGGCCCGGTTGGGGTGCGGGTGAAGTATACCGCTGCATCCGGGCTGGTGAGGTCGATCTGTTTGCGGACCACACCCGGCTCGTCAGCCCGGTATAAGATTGCACGTTTCTCCTCCAGGGGACGCGACTCATCCCACACCACCACGTCGTTTTCGCGGGGCCAGGTCTCGCCGTGGTCTAGCGATCGCTGGAGTAGAATCTTTGCCCGGCTGGCGTAACCAGTGATGAAGGAATGGTCGATGTCGTCCACAACTTGGTACCGGGACGGTGCGTGGGAGTGCAACACTGTAATCTCGCCGTTCCCATAGTTGAAGATACCACTTTGGCGCGGATGCCCACAGTAGGTATCCTTGCTATAGCAGAGCTTGATATGGTGCATATCGGTGAGTTCTGGTATAATGCGGTTCATTGTGTTCCCTCCTCCTAATCCGTGAGACTATCGATTTGTTCCACAATTATCATTCTGTTCTCACGGCTAATTCCATCATTGCGTATAAGGGCACCACGTTCTCTAACTCGTCAATCTTCACGCGCGTCTGATTTCTTGTAAAGAGAGCGTCTTCAAGTTTTCCAAAGTGACACACTTCGGCATCCGTGACAATAAGCCGGTTGAAACTTTTAACAGATGCAAAAGCAATATAATTGACGCAAAAACAGTTCGAATCTCACGTATTGCCCCATCTGCCGACTGCCAAACGCGGCTTCATTCCTCTAATTCCACTGTACAAAATCTTTAACTATATCCTCCACTTGCTATACACCGGCTGTCAAGCGAAGCAATTGCCCATTGACACATGCGCAGATAACCCAGAAAAAAAGGAAATTAGCTATCATGCCGTTTATCATCATTTCCGCCAGTGGAGTCTTGATCGCAGCCTAAAACAGATCTGGCAAAATAGTATATCAACCCTCACAGAGATGTTGGATTTGTCTCAGCTTTCACTTGATGGGACTCATACTCTCGCCAAAAAGTTTCAACCGGTTCTTGGAGAAAGGTACTGCCAAGCTATCGAAACTTGAAGGAGTAGAGCTTGGCGTTCTTGAAGTAGAAACGCAGTTTTATCGACTTGCCCGCCAGTGTGCTCACGTCGGAACTCCCGTTCCACGAGACGGCATGCGCTAGGCTGGACTTCGTCATCGGGGCGGCGTCATCGAAGGTAAATCCGGGCAACTTCTTATGGTTCGCCCTCAAAATTTCTACCCGTACCTCGCCGGGCCCCGGCCCGGCGGCAATCGGCGCCATGCTCGCGTTCAGATGCAGGCGCGACCCGGAGAAACCGAACGGCCGGGTCGTCATCTGACTGAAGGACGCGGGCCCCGAAAACATTTGCCGCTCGCCAGTCATGTGTTGCAACTCATCCTCAGACCTATCGGTAACAACCCAGCCCTTCCCACCGTCGAGGGAGACGAACCCGTCAAGACGGGAGACCGCCAGCCCGATGCCCTCTGTGGACTTATCGCCCAGCTTCAGGGCGATTTCCGGCGATCGACTGTTCGTGCCAATATAGTAGGTGAATATGCGATCCCCGTGGGGGATGATATCTTGCGCATAGACGCTGCTGGAGTCGAAGTCTGTCCTGGCGCCGCCCCGGGGAATGAACGGCTCCCGGTAGTTTCGCTGAAAGTGAAACCCATCCCGGCTGAAGACCACCTCCGGATGATGGGTCACGTTGGTGGTGCGAAAGATCCACAGCAGCCCAACGTAGACCCCCTCGTAGGCAATGACCGGCATGCTGTAGAACTCGGTGTCGGGGAAGTCGTTCTCGTCGGGGACCAGGATAATCTCGGGATCGCTCCAGTGGAGCATGTCTGGGCTCTCTGCCCTGCCGACAAGTCGTTTGCCATAGGGCCCCCGCCAGTGATGACTAGCCTCCATGGTGACGTAGTACGTCTCGCGTATCGGATCCCATCCCTGGAAACGGCCCGCCCAACGTCCCAACTCCTGTCCGGTATCAATGACGGGGTTGCCCTCGTAGGGGGTCCAGTCGAGCCCATCGGGGGAATAGAAGAGATCGTATTGCATGCCTCGTGTCTGCGTGCTGCCAATCATGCGTAGCGCCTTGTATCGCTTGGCGGGGTCTTTCTCATGCAGGTCCTGAAAGTCCGGCGCCGTGGGCAGATTCTCCCTTGCGGGGAGGATGTTATTGTCCGTCGAGCCGTTGAACTTGACGAGCCCCAGCGACGGCCTCTCCCAGTGAACGCCGTCCTCAGAAATAGCTAGGCACATCACACTCCCTCGGCTCTCCGTGACGAGGCCCGCGGGGCCACCGGGAACCGGCACCCCGTTCTCAAGACGTACTGTGCTGGTAGATGCGCTATACCACATCTTGAAGCCTTGGTCCTTCTGGTCAAAAATCACCTTGACGGGCCGCATGTGGTTTCCTTCCCAAGTACGCTCCGGCCGGAGGATGGGGTTATCGTCCGCTTTTACTGCCGGGTTCAACCCCTGCTTTGCGTTGGTCAAGCTTTCAATCAGATAGTCATCGAAGAAGAGTTGTTTTCTCGATCCAATGTCGATCATTGCCATCGTTATTCTCCTTTACTAGGTTCTGTTGACATTTCAAGGGAGCCATATGAGAGTGGCGACAAAGCTGAGAAATCCAAAATAACGGACAGCTAGCTTCTCAAACCGAGAGAAGATACGACGATACCATTTTATCTTGTTGATGAAACATTCAACCCGATGTCTCTCTTTGTATAAGTGTTTGTCATACGTTCTTTGGTCGAGACGATGACTTTTTGGCGGTATCACCGCAATCGCTCCATTCGCCTCAATAACGGCGATAAAAGCGTCCGAATCGTACCCCTTGTCTCCAATCATATATTCACTGTTATATCCGATTATCAACCCTTCCGCCTCAGTTATGTCATGTCTCTGACCGGGGGTCAGATGAATTCTTAGGGGATTGCCTAGTCCGTCAACTGTGATGTGAATTTTTGTGCTGAAACCGCCCCGAGAGCGACCTAATGCTTGGTTTTCAGTGCCACCCTTTTTTTTAAGGCGCCAGCTTTTTAAGGCGCCCGCCGCAGACGGGTGAGCGCGGCAGATTGTACTGTCCACAATAAGCGACTCGATATCGGGGTCAGAGGCAAAGTGGGGGTGCATCTGTGTGAAGATACCTTTGTCACACCATCGAGCAAACCGCTTGTAGCGGGTGTTCGATTTGCCATAGGTGTCTGGTAGAATCCGCCATTGAGCCCCGCTACGAGTCACCCACAGGACGGCTTCGACGAAGCGGCGTGTAGCAGCTTCGTCGCCAACATAGATGGTGGGACAGCTAAGAAGAAACCGGTATATCTTATTCCATTGTTCATCAGGTAAGGTTATTGGCGTCATTCTTCTATTATGCCACAACCTTATACTCAAATGTCAACAGAACCTAGACTTTGCGCAACATGACGGGGGGTGCCGAAAAGTGTCAGACAAACCAAAACCCACTGCAACCCTAGAGCACGCCATCAATAAAACCGAAAGATCTCGTGCTCGTCCGATCTATCGGACCGTCAGCTATCGAGAAAACGCTGACCAGCTCCGCTTACGTGTTGATATACAGGTTAACTGACACCCTACTCCCGGAAGCCCCAATATGTGTTTGTTCTTCATTGGTCTTCGCCTACCTCAAACTTGGGTCCAGAGGGCCCCCTCTGGCCATTCGCTCAGAAATTCGGGAATTCGATACCCCTGCAAGCGGTAACGAATTCCAAGCAGCGTCTCCGGGTTTTGCCGTAAGCATAATACGCCCAGTGACTCACTGTTACTCCGCCACTGCCTTCATTGGACATCTAGTTTACCATTGCCCACTGCTCAAATTTCTTTTCCATATATCCCCTTTATTCTCACCGAGCCTGAATCATCGGGGTCAAAGAAGGTCAGATATACATGACCTTCAGGCGTTACCATGCCTACAAAATGGCAGAACACCACTCTCATCCACCGCTGGCTCAACGATTTATCAACTAAAGCAATCACTCCTTGATGATTATCTTCGTCGCCAACTTCTATCGCCATCTATTTCTATGACGCTTGCGTAATACCATTTTGACTTAGAAATGCGCCTTTTCGTTCCCCCTCACCCGGCCTCTCCCACCAGGGGAGGGGAGAGTTGGTGTGCCTTCTCCCTTAATGGGGGAAGGTTGGGATGGGGATGGTAAAAGTCTCATTTCAAACTGCAATTGGTATAAGTCCGAACTTTATCCAAGTATTCGGCACCTGGCGAGCATCTGCTTGCCTCGCTCCGAGAGTTTGTCGAATTCCGCCCGGGTCATCTCAATGTGCCGTCGTTGCGAGTACCAGGGCCGAGAATAACAGATTACCAGTTCCGGCCGGGGATGATCCGAACGATTCGGTGTCCCCCGATGCAGTGGCCGTGGATCCTGAATCCAGAGTGTCCCCTTCTTCATATTGAGCCGGTGCTTGCTTGGGAAATTGCCTGCCTCCAGTATTTCGTTATACCGCGCCTCCAACTCAGGGTCAGCCAGGAGTTGAGTGCAGGGCAATACTTCGAAGCTGCCATTTTCCTCATAGGTATCCACCAACGGGAACTTGATGCCGAAGTGCGGGAAGACTTCCAGACCGACATTTGAGACTAACAGTGGTGTGTCTCGATGCCAGCGCTGATACTCGCTGCCTAGATATGGGTTATTCGAGGCGTAACAGGTGATGTGGTAGTCGCTGGTGCCCCAATACCGGTCGAGGAACGCCAGCAGTACCGGATTCTCGTAGATCTCCGGGTCTGAGAAGGGTGGCGCCCAGGGCACTTCCACCGTGTAGCGGTTGACGTTCTGTAGGCGACCCTCACCTGTGTAGCGATCGCCGGACTCTACGGAATCGCTGCGCTCCTTCACCGCTTCAAGCCGCGGCAGAAACGCCTCACGCATCCGATCGATCTTCTCGACCGGTATAAAGTCTTCAAAGATAGCGTAACCGTTAATCTTCAACTCGGCAAGTTTCAGATCGAGGTCATAGTTGGATAAAGCAGATAGCATTGGTCCCTCTCGGGTAACAAGTATTTGATATGGGGGTTATAATTCACGAGTTTTCCACTTATACCTGTTTGGGTTTGAAATGATGGATTGAGACGCCCTAACTGAAAAAGTCGTATTACGCACTTCATTTAGTTCGGCACGGTCTGGAGCTTGCCCGTGCGGGCCGCTTCATCCAGGGCGTTGCAGATGGATACGGTGCGCACACCATCGTGGACGTTACACAATGTGTCCCCATCCGTCCGAATTGCTTCCAACAAGTTCAGCATCATGGACGCCTTGTGCTGCTCCTCCTCCGGCAACTCTTTGGTCTCCATGTAGTCAATCTCGCAGCCGCCAAAGTCCACGCGACCGGTGTGCGCCGAGAACACGGCGCTGCGAGCTCCATCCCAAATCTCGTGGAACCACTTGGACACGAAGGAGTTCGTGCCCTGATCGGTGCTGATCACCGTGGAGAGTCCCCCATTCTTCCACAGGATTGTCCCGACCAACCCATCGGGATAGCCGTCAGTCCCCTTGTTCTTCCGGTCAAACAGCCGCCCCTCGGCATACACCCGGTCGGCAGCGCTGTCCATCAGGTAGGCAAGGAGGTCAACGGTATGGACCGCTGTGCTAATTAGCAGTCCGCCGCCATCGTCTTTATCCCAGAGCCAGCTACTCCCACCAGGAGGCCGCAGTGCATAGTTGTCCATCGCAAGCTGTCCGTGACTGAGGCGAGGGTGGGGTATGAGCTCCCGCGCCTTTTGCACCGTGGGTGCAATGCGGAACTTGCAGTTGACGACGAGTTTCACACCGGTCTTGTCCACCACCTCGGCCAACTCGACTGCCTGGGCACGGGTGGCACACATCGGCTTCTCTACGACTAGGTGCTTACCCGCTCGGGCGCCGGCCAGGGCCAACGGATGGTGTGCGTCATGGTGGGTGGCGATCGCTAGCAGGTCAATGGAGTCATCATGCATAATGTGGTTAGCGTCGGTGGTGGCATAGCTGCCGCCGAATTCCGCCAGCGCCTGCTCGGCTTTTTCCTCGATCTCATCGCAGAAACCCACCAGTTCGATTCCCAGATTTTTTGCTCTTGCGGCATGTCCTCGCCCAGCGCCGCCGCAACCGATCAGCGCTGCTTTCAATCCAGATCCAATCAAGGTCATCTTAGATCTCCTTTCGATTTCAATACGGTAACACCCGAGACAAACGCGAGTGTAATCATACGACTTTTTCACTTATCGGGTAAGCGAGAAAGTCTAACTATAGGTCGAGATTCCGATCTCGACAGATTAAGCGATTGTCGATTTTAGAAATTCGACCGACAGCGATTCCACCCGTCAATTTAGGTGTGACAGCGTATTACACTGTGAAATTGGTTTTGATCAATAGAGCGAGCATCTTGTTCGCTTGAGCAGGCTAAAAGCCCGCTCTACCTTAGCCCTTCATGATTTATGTCACGGAGCATTAGACTGTGTTAGGCGGAAGAAACTGCCAAGGATGTGGCTCGTCCCGTAGGCGGTGAAGATTCGCCCGTCATCCAGTTGCGTGGCGACCGGATAGCTCAAATCCCCACCATAATCGCCGAGAATCGCCTCCGCCGACCAGGTTGCCCCATCGTCCTCACTGACGAGCAGCCCGATTCCCAAGGGTGGCTTCCGCCGCCCGAATAGCGCCACAATCCGCCCATCACGCAGTCGCATCGGCCACGGCGAGCGATAATGCACATTCTGGCGCGCCGCGTCTGGCTTACGCCGGGCAGCCCAAGACGACTCTCCCCACGCCACAATCGGCTTCGGATCACTCCAACTATAGCCGCCATCGTCGGAGTACGCCATCTGAATCGCGTTGCGGATGCCGCTGATGTTGAGCATATAGCACTGCAACCGCCCGCTGGGCAGCAGGAGCAAGCCCGCGTAGGTGGGCCGTCCCAGGCCCGTTGGGTCTCGATTCACTTCCGCGACGTATTCCCAGGTGAGACCGTTGTCGTCGGAACCGAAGACCGCCACGCCGCCGCCGGCGTCGGTCGTGGCGACAGTCATCACATCATAGATACTCATCACACCCATGAGCGTGCCGTCGGGGAACTGTACCAGCGGATGGCCGTCCCGATGGAGACCCTCTCCAGTTGGATTCGTGACGTGGGTGGGGACTGTCTCCCATGTATGCCCCCGATCCCCCGACCGGAAGGCGAAACACTCTGAGCTGGGGTGCCCATCCGAGCCCACTGGCCCGGTTTGGGCGCGGGCGAAGTACACCGCTGCATCCGGGCTGGTCAGGTTGATCTGTTCGCGGGCCACACCCGGTTCGTCAGCCCGGTATAAGATTGCACGTTTCTCCTCCAGAGGACGCGACTCGTCCCATACCACCACGTCGTTTTCGCGGGGCCAGGTCTCGCCGTGGTCCAGCGATCGCTGGAGTAGAATCTGTGCCCGTCTGTCATAACCCGTGTGGTGGTCGTCGTCCACACCTTGGTAATGGGAGTGCAGCACCACAATCTCGCCGGCGCCAAAGTTGAAGATGCCACTTTGGCGTGGATGCCCGCAGTGCGTGTCCTTGCTAAAGCAAAGTTTGATATGGTGCACATCTGTGAGTTCTAGTACGATGCGGTTCATCGTGGAGGTCCTTTCCCATTTCAATTTGGTAACTCCTTGGCTCATGTCAAAAATGAGTGCAAACAGAAGTGCGGCGTGATTTGGGAGGGGGAGGCTCTCCGATGCTCGGAGCAGGTCTTTAGCGCAGCGAGATCCCGTGCAGCGGGGCTCTGCCGGACCTCCAGAAATTGGCTTGGCAGGGACCTCCTCCTCCCACGGAATTAGCACTTTACCTTAACATGAGCCAATTTCTTATGATAGATGGAAGAGACTGCCAGCGATGTGACGCGTCCCCCCGAAATTGTTGCCGTCGTCCTCCATGAAGTAGTAGGCGGTGAAGATGCGCCCGTCGTCTAGCTGCGTGGCAACCGGATAACTCAAATCCCCGCCACTCCCATCATCGCGGACAATCGCCTCCGCTGACCAGGTCACCCCGTCATCCTCACTGACGAGCAGCCCAATTCCGGTGGGTGGCTTGCGCCGCCCGAATATCACCACAATCCGCCCATCACGCAGCCGCATTGGCCAGGGCGAGCGGTAATGCACTCCATGGCGTGCCACGTCTGGTTTACGACGAGCCGCCCAGGGGGATTGCCCCCACGCCACAATCGGCTTCGGATCGCTCCAACTGTAACCGCCATCGTCGGAGTACGCCATTTGAATTGCGTTGCGGATGCCGCCGATGTTGAGCATGTAGCACTGCAATCGACCACTGGGCAGCAGGAGCAAGCCCGCATAAGTGGGCCGCCCCAGACCCGTTGGGTCGCGCGCCACTTCCGCCGCGTATTCCCAGGTGAGGCCACTGTCGTCGGAGCCGAAGACCGCCACGCCGCCGGGGGTGTCGCCCATCGCGACGCTCATCACGCCCATGAGTGTGCCGTCAGGAAATTGCACCAGCGGATGGGCGTCTCGATGAAGCCCCTGTCCAGTTGGATTCGTGACGCGCGTGGGTGCCGCCTCCCACGTACGACCCCGATCCCCCGACCGGAACGCGAAGCATTCTAAGCTAGGACCTCCGTCCGCATCTGCCGAACCGGTTGCCGGGCGGACGAAGAGCACTGCCGCATCCGGGCTAGTGAGATCAATCTGTTCGCGGGTTACGCCCGGTTCGTCAGCCCGGTATAAGATTGCGCGTTTCTCCTCCAGGGGACGTGACTCATCCCATACCACTACGTCGTTTTCGCGGGGCCAAGTCTCGCCGTGGTCTAGCGATCGCTGGAGTAGAATCTTTGCCCGGCTAGCGTAACCAGTTGTGAAAGAATGGCTGATGTCGTCCTGAACCTGGTACTGGGACGGCGCGTGGGCGTGCAGCACCGCGATTTCGCCGTTCCCATAGTTGAAGATACCGCTTTGGCGCGGATGCCCGCAGTAGGTATCCTTGCTATAGCAGAGCTTGATATGGTGCATATCTGTAAGTTCTGGTGTGATACGGTTCATTGTGTTTCCTCCTCTTAAATGATCGCCTAACGACCAAGTTCAGTTGTCCGATTCTCGGGCCGTCAACTACAACGCTTGGTTAGGCAAGATTCTATTGTTGGATTTCGTACCTCAACCCAACCTCCCAACTTTCAATCCGCTGGCACAGACTCGGGAACAACGGGTATAGGCTTATTGAAGTCAAGGCTGCTCCAGGACAGGATTTGCTGCTTGAACCAGACATCATATAGATCTTTCGATGCGACAAACTCGCGGTTTGCCTGAACCGAATCGCTCGCCTCGAAAGTCACAACGAGCACATCTCCCATTGGTATCTGTTGGATCCAAGCCCGTTCATTTGTGAGGCCGAGCCGTCGCCGAGATTAAGCGTGTTCATTCCTACTGGGTATTGAAAAACCAATAGCTGGCATGTTAATCATCTCCTTTCTTGTTGTAGCTTCCATTATGACGAAAAAACTTCATTGGAATCACCACCATTATACCACGACCGCAAAAAAAGATGAACAAAAATCTGAAGCTGGATTCACAAGTGCGATACACATTTGGACGGTTACAAATGACGCTTCCGCTGTCTGAATCTTGAATCTGGTATCTGGCATTGATACAGATGCTTGCATCCCGCGAATCGGGGATTCAAGATACAAGATGCAAAATGGTCGTGGTGTAAGTTATGACCTATCGTGGTATATATGACCAAGCCTCCATTAAATAGTCGGCATCCAGCTTATTAGATGGTTGGCTGTACGCCATTAATGGGAATTGACCTCCAGTCCAATTCATGTGACGTATTACCTCCTCCTTTGAACTCCTTTGAAAGTTGGTGGTCGTAGATAAAAAGTTCGTCTACTACACCGTGTATTGGATTAACCAATGATCTGCCCGCTCCCACCGGAAACTGTGGTGCTACCGTCCGTGGGAACCAACGCATCTCCTTGTACACCACCTCAATGCCATCGCAATAAAGGCTGATGCCTTGTTCGCAGTGCCATGTCATCGCCACGTGATACCACTCATCAGACTTCCAGGGCCTTGATTCTGTCAAAAACCGACGTAGATCCGTTCCTGCAGGAGGATGCCGAGGAGGCTCCAGCCACAGCCGACGATGTATTGACCCAAAATCAAACCAATGAAGAACGGCACCGCCCGCCGATACATCCGTATCCCCCCATATTTCAGGATTCCCCACTTCAACAAGAAGCTGAGGAAAAGCGGAAACCAGAGGGTAGGCATCGGCACGGACGAGCCCAAGATGTAACCGATGGGATGAAGAGGCCACCAGAGAAAGTATCTATGCATCATCAGTAGACTGCCGGTAAAGAGAAATGATGCACACAGTACAACAACCTGGGAAAGATTCATGGTATTCGGATAGGTTAGCCAATTGGCGAGTCGCTGGTAGGTTTCAACAGCGAATCGGGGAGGAGGGCCAACAACTCGGACTTCCGCGCCCAACTGATAGGAAAGGTGCAGGGTAATCCAGAAGGTGGTCAGCATCCCCAACATGCCAGCAAAAAATAACACCACAACCAGAGCAGCCTTATCCGAAATACCTCCCCGATTTGCGAGTTTGAAACCCTCAAGGATATGGGGCATCGGATGGCTGCGACTCGATTCCTCCCCAGCAAACCATCGAAATAGCGCGATCTTTGTCAGGTTTTCCCCGCTTAATCGCCGTGTGCCGAAGAGATAGACCAATATATAGTCCGGCCCTGCTCCGTACATGTTATGAACCGGCGGTCCCAGTTGTGCCCGGATGCGTGTCACAGTAGTGGCAAGAGCGAAATAGATACAGAAAAAGAGGACGATAATCCACGCTGAGATACCTGCCCAATGGCAGAACAAAAAGATCAAAACGAAAGCGCCTAGCATCAGCAGGATGAGTGTCTGATAAGATAGCAACTCATTGGATGACGTTTTCCTGCGACCGCTTCCGAGGATATTTCGGACGACTTCGATGAAATACCGCCGACTCATCCAGAGCGTGAACGTTAAAAATCCTATCCACGCTCCCGACACCTGCTCGCCCCGGCCGAAAAATCCTCCCTGTTGCTGCCCCAAAAGGCTCGACAGGATGTTTTGTCCCTGCCAGAACAGGACGAAAAACCAGCATGAAAACAGCAAAGAAAGGGGCATGAGAAACCCCAGACCGATTGCGAACGGTTGGAAAGAAACGCCTATCCAGGCGATGGCGTTCCAAGGCTTCTCGGTGAATAGATGTTTCAGACTGTGGTACCAGATGGGAATCCGGGGAAGAGCGGGATAGAAATAACTCAGCCCGTTGAGCAGAGTCAGCCCCCCTGCAATGCCAAAACCGAGCCACATTTGTCTATTCGCAAAGAAACGCCCATTACCATTTCTTGTGAGTTCGTAAGGAATCTGCGCAATCGGATAACTTAATCTTTCCCTTTCGGACCAGGGGTGTCTGATAAGCACACTGATGCATATCAAAGAAAGCAGGACTGCTCCGAAGAAAGCCGCCCAGGCCCCAAGTCGGAAGAGCCAGGCGTTCAGGTTCTTGGATAGATAGAGCGTCTCTGTTCCACGATAGAGGCCCTCAAGAATACTTTTGTCAGATAGGGTCAGCCAACTTGGCAAATAACGGTGGAACAGTTGCGCCCATTCGTTTTCAGGGGTTGCCACCCACGATGCCGCGCTGATTTGGAAAATGAGCGTTTGTACATAATCAATACCTCCCAACGAGGAACTGAGGGCGACCATCATGTAAATAATCAACAACTCACCTTGCGAGAGGCTGAGACGCGGAGAGAGTTTTCCGACCAGGAGGTTCAGCCCAGTTACCCAAAAAAGGCTGAAGACAACGTTGGGCGCCAGTGCAAAGTAGGTGGGGTTGAATTCCCACAAAACGAACTCCGCTTGAACAAGCCAATAGGCGTTCAGCAGAATCAAAACAATTCCAATGAGGAATGCGCGAAGCGTCACGCCTCGGATCGCGACGCCAGTCTCTTTTTGCACTGTATTACTTCGTCCGGCTTGTTCACGGCTCGTTATAGTAAACGCCCTTTTTTAAGTTCACTGAGAACGTTGGTTTGAGTCGTCTTTGAGATGATATTTCCGCTGTTGTGCCCTGGTCATTTGTCCATTTCTTTCTGTAGGTCAAGATACGCTCTCAGCAGATAACCAATTGGCGCGATTTCGACCCTATGGGAGTTATGGATGTATTTGCCCACCCGATGATCAAGTGCGTTGGCACCAATGCTGGTCTGATACACGCTCGGCGCGGAGATGTGAATCGCATTCTGAACGGCGCCCTCAAAGACATTGTTGAAGATGGCGACGGCCAAAACGTTGGACCCCAGTTCGACGTACGCCTCGGCGTAGCTAACTACAAACATTACCGCTGTGGAATCATCTCAGGTCTAATGAAGAAGTAATCCGTCTTCATGGTCGCCAGGCCAACCTGTGAGAATCCACCTATCCCTCTTCCAGTTGGACGCATGTCTGCAACAGCTTGTGGCTCACCTGAGCTTCGCCCTTCATAGTACAGGTAGTAGGTATCTCCCACATGGGCAACACCACCTGGCCAGATGGCACAATCGTCCCACTCTCCCGCTTCCCCACGCGACATCACGGGATTGCCAGGGTAGCGATACCAGTGAATCAAATCTTCCGAAGCAGCAACGCCGAAGTGATGGGGATTGTCATCGAAGCGATCGCTGCCTCCATAGACCATATACCATAATTCCTGGTCGTGGAAGACACGGGGATTTTGCACTCGATGGCTATCCCACGCTCCTGACTCGCCACGGGAAAGTGTAACCTGAGTCTCGTCAATATCGAAGTGGTATGCATCCCGAGAGCGTATCATACACAGTTCACCGCTGCCATCAGCGATTCGCTTATTGAAGAAAAGATAGAAATAGTCGTTGTAACTCACTACTACCGAGGCGCCTGTGTATGCTCGCAGTAATGGTTCATCGCCATATCGATGGAAAGACAGACCATCTTCTGAAGTTGCCAAAGCAACGCATTTCACACGGCCCACGTCGCGTCCATCTGGGTCCGCTACGCGCTGCACGGCGGTATAGTAGTGCAGGTACAGATCATCGACTCTGATGATCTCTCCGGCGAATGGTCCGACATCATCGATCGTTCCGAGTTCACCCGGCCCTTGCACAGGATTCCCGTTATACTCATGCCATGTGACACCGTCGAATGTGGCAGTGGGTGTAGCGAAGAGGCCAATATAGCATCGCGCTTCACCCGCTTCGTTCGGCTTCTGGCCCCTGATGTACATCCAATACTCATCCGCTTGAGGTGCCAGCACCGGATCTGCGGTCAACATGCGGCGCCATGTGGCGTCTACTGCCGGAAGCACTGGATTGGAAGGACTTTTAACCAGTTTCATATCGCAACACTCCTTTCCTTCTATAATGGCAAGTGTATCTCAATGGGACATTTCGATTTAGCGTGTTCCCTTTATCGCTCCCCAAACCGTGGCGAGTTTCCCAGAAGCATCCACCACGAAAAACCCCTCCATTGTCTTGAAGTGAAGCCCTGAAAACGGACAGGCAAATAAGCGAGTGTGGTCGTATTGCCCACCTATGCATAGATTAAGGGTTGTGGTTCTCATGTTGGTGGTTTCCTTCTCCGCAATCGTGTGAAAATGCGCCTACCGCTCGGATCCGGTGGCGGAAATGGTTGCGGCTTGCGGTGCTCGTTTGGGAAATGGTATATTTTTCTCCTGCCAACGGTTGGGCGGCACATAGCGTTTGTAGTTGCTAATCTTTCCGTGGGTCGCTGCGTAGAAGATGAAATTCGCGCCCATCCGCAGTGACGACGGCACATAGATGGGATCTGAACCAGGAGAGCGTGAACCGGGGAGTTTCCAGCCGTTATCATAATCATTGTAGCTGATGACGACGGCAAGACGGCCATTGATCTCAAATCCAACCATCGGAAAGGTGATTGGAGAATGGCCGCCGCCAATCACAACGCCGGGTTGTCCACCGAGAGGGAACGGTTGATGCCAGATGGGGTGGTCCGGTGGAATTGGCTGTACCTCCCGCACCTGAGCGTCGATGTCGTGGAGGATTGCCCGAAAATGCCAGCGCATCGAATGCGCAAAGGTTCTCTGAGAAAACGGCCCTTGATTGTGGTTATGTTGCACAAAGATGAAACCGCCTCGCTCAGCCAGATAACGCCTGAGATTCCGCCGCTCCCCTTGTATCAGCCGAGCGAGGCCCTCTGCATTGAGATAGAGCATGGGCGAATCCATAACCCCTGGGTCATCCAGGTAAACCGTCCTGCCTGCAAGGCGTCCTTCAATTCTTGTGTTGGCGGACATCCATGTTACCAAGTGGAGCAAAGTGGTCGGATCCTCGCGAGCGTGTGAATGGGTCACTATCCGTTGGCGAAAACGGACATAGCAAAGATGGAAATAGCCGGTCGGCAGTCCCGATTGCGGGTCGGTATAAATACGGGCGCCCAATTCGCTGGGCCCGATCGGCGTCATCAGTTGATTCCCCAAACGCATTTCTCCGACCAGCGCGTCAAGCGCCATCGGAACGGCTGCCGTCGAATCGAGAAAGGATTGAAGCGTTGTTGGCTGGGACATGCCCATCAGGCCGACGTTCGGTGATGTGCCGGCGATGCCGCGTTGTGCAGGTATCCCCCCGCCGCCCGAATTCAGCATTGATACAGCAAACACCACCGCACCTGGCGCATCGGATGGCGAGAGATTCACATCGGTGACTATTTGAGGAATTGGTGGATTCGCGTCAACGCTCCTTGGGAGTTGCAGTTGTGGACGTGCTTCGAGTTTGAGCGGGCGGTTGGAAAATTCAATCACATTTTCTGTTGTCATTGAATCGGTTCTGAAACGCACAGAGGTGACGGCGCGAGGTTGCGGTTGAATCTGCTTGACCGTGATGGTTGATTGCGTCGGCACGATGGGTTTGGTGACGGGTTTAATCATCGGTTTGCGGACTTTTGGCTTCGGAGGTTCGGGAGTTTTGAGAATGGTTGCATCGATCAGGTCTTGAAATGGCTTGGTGTGGGTTACCAGATACACACCGGCGATCAATATAATCAGTCCATGCACGATTAGAGATACAATTAGTGATTGGGAAGTGATCTTCATGCGCGACATTTGAATCTCTTTTCTCCACTGAGTGTATAGCCGAACTCGTGAGAATTCGGGGAGTTGTCCGAACTCCCTGATAAATCGGGATCCAGAGCGACTTACGAGTTCGGCTACATCATGGCAAACCTTTCTTCATGCTTCCGACGGTCGTGTGACAAACGCCGCATGTTCGGCCGTCGAAAGCCCCTTCTGCAACGATAAAACCGTTGCCAAATCCCCTTCCAGCAATGCCCCTACCGCCAACCGCAAGCCGGGAAAGATTTGACTTTCGATGATGCCATTCGCATCAGGCGCCAATGGCGTATACCCGTCTTCAACGAGCCGAAACCAATCGAGTTGTTTGTCCTGCGTCTGCCAGACGATGTATTCCTGTACGCCGCAACGTTGATAGACAGCTAATTTTTCTGCAGGTCATAATCCGCACCGGGGGCTGCGCCCTCAACAGTTAATTCCGGCGCACCTTCGACGTAATTTTTGTCGTTAATTATAGAATTTCCACCGAGTTCAGCATTAATTCGTAGCAACGCATCAGGTTGGACTTCGTTGTCAGGGTCAAGGTAGACCGTTGTATTGTCTAATAACTGGATCCCTGGTGTTGCCACGCGATAGGCGCCGAGCCAGATCATCCCAAAACCATGCGGTTCGCTATGGACGGTTCGCACAGGTGATGACATGTAAACAACGCCTTCAATCAGTTCTGCTTTCTTGACATACGGCATCGCGTCGTAACGCCGCTCAAATTCGTCCCGTGTCAGTCGGTCGCCATGCTTCAGCGGTGGTGCCGTCTTCTTCATTTTTTCAATGGACGCCGGTGGCTGGGCACGAATTTCTTTTTTTAATGCTTTCTCCGTCATGAGGACTCCTCCTTCTTCAATCTGTCCGGGAAGTGCAACTTGCCTCGCGCTTTTAGCTCCATTGGCAAGAGGCTATGATAGATAAAGGCGTTCACCGGGGTAGCCACCCCGACTTTCTTACCGAGGCGCATTACCGCCCCATTCTGGAGTTCGAGTTCCGATGGACGTCCGGCTATAATAACCTTTGCTGCATGGAGGCAGTTGAATCCGGTGGAACACGATCCCACGCATCAATTGCCTTGGGAATCGTATCTTCTAGCATCGCAATTCCACGCGCGTGTGCCACGGCAAAAATCTCGTGCAATCCCTGTTCAAACTGATTTAATCCGCCGCGATGTCAACCAACTCGACCTGCGCGCCGCGGATAGCCTCACAGAGGTAGGTAATACCTTCGGAAACGTCATCAATATGAGTGTAGGCGTAAGCCAGGCGGATGCTCTTGATGGGATCGTTACGATAGTGGAAGGCGCTGCCGCTGCTGAACCCCACATTGTGTTGGGCGGCAAGTTCTCCGAGCGTTGCCATGTCCGTTGTTTCCGGCAGATCTATCCAGAGGAAAAGCCCACCACGCGGTCTCGTCCACGTACAGATGTCGCTGACATTCTCTTCGAGTGTCTCGATCACGGCGCGACATTTTGCGCCAACGGCGGCGTTCGTCACGGCAAGGTGTTCATCTAGATGTTCCTTGAAAAACTCTGCTACGATTGAGCTTGCTAGCGCACTGCATCCGCCATCCCACCGGTTCTCATGAATCATGCCGTTATATGGCGGTCTGGCGACGAAATATCCCTGGCGGAGACCACAACCGAGAATCTTTGAAAACGTCGCGATAAAGATGACGCGGTTGGACTGGTCAAGTTTGAAAATCGCATCGGGCGTCGGGTTTGGCACAAAGTCGATGTCGCCGTAGCAATCGTCTTCAACGATCAGGGTGTCGTATTCCTCTGCTAACTCCAGCATTCGTTTCCGGCGTTCTAGCGAAAGAATCGCCGCCGTGGGATTTTGGTGGTTGGAAGTGGTATAGATTAACTTGGGACGGATATTCTGCGCCTTGAGTTCTTTCAGCTTTTCCTCAAGGGCATCCATGTTCATGCCGTCGATGTAATCCATGGGCACGCCCACGATATTTGTCTTGAGGTGTCGCATGATACCCAGCGTGCCACTGTAAGTAAACTCTTCGGTTAAAACGGTTTCCCCTGGATCGGTGAAGGCCCCCAAGACGAGATCTAGCGCCTGCATAGAACCGGACGTGATTGAGATGTTCTCAATATCCAGCGGCACACCTTCCCGCCGCTCGAAGCGCATCGAAGCTAACTCGCGTAAGCCCTCATATCCATTTTCACCAGGATAGTTCACGAGGCTCCCGCCTAACTTCCGTAGTGCTTTCTCACTGGCTTTAATTAAACCTTCTGTTGGAAATGTATACGGATCGGGTCGCCCACCCGTAAAAGCAAAATCTTTAGCCATAATATTCTCCTTAAGTGGTTATGAATATCTTCCACGATCCCCCTCACCTTAACCCTCTTCCACCAAGGGATGAGGGAACTATTTCTCCCCTTGCCCTTGACGGGAGAGAGGCGGGGGGTGAGGGTGAAAACGTAAAAGGAAATAATTCAAACTTACTTAAAAACTGTGATCAGATTTCTATATGTAACCGTTAAAAATCTCATACTGTGAAAATAGAATTCACGAAATATGGCACTCAAGAATCTGCTCATGTAGAAGTTTGTGCGAGTTTCTGAAGGATGTGAATTTAACAATTCGTTATCTTCGATTTCACATTGTCGCATTTTTTAACAGTTACTATATGAAAAACCACGATTGGATTTCCACCTTCAACCTTTAACAGATGATACCATAAATTGAAGAAAAATCCTACCCAAAATTGGTGAAGACAGCGTTTTCACATTCTGCCTGCCTGGATGGGAACTCTAGCAGAAATATATCCGTTACTGACACGGGGGGTTTGACTTAGAAAGGAAAGCTTTTGCGGGCAGAGACAGAACTCAGGAATTAAGATGGGGCCTGGTTGACTGACAAAAGTGGTTTGGGAGCAGACAGCCCGTGACTTTTTGGCATATGGCTTGTCAAACAACAGAGAGGGCGAGCCCCGATAGGATCGGGATTCAGATTGCTCTGAATCCTCGATACTTCATCGGGAGCAATATGTGAGGAAGCGAGTCTGTGAGGTTCGCTCTTGCCTGCCTCCACGCTCCCTCGCCTCCATTTTCCACAACGCATGAGAAATCGGATAAAACGAGCTGTGACATCGATCCGACCGAGTTTTGTCAGTCAATCAGGGGGGGGGGGCGATAATCCGCAAGATTGCATCCCATTTTCAGTTTTACTGGCCAATCCGACGCAACGGATAAAACAGACTGACTGACACAAGAATTAAAATGCCCGCGGAGATCCAGTAGAGAATCTGGAAGGTTTCAGGAGTATACAGTTTCCCGGCAAATGGAGGTCCGAACACCCGTCCGAGGCTGAAGAAAGCATCCATGATGCCAATCACGGTGCCCTGTCCGATCTTCGTTTGCTTAGAAATCCACGAGGTATTTGTCGGGCGGATGATCAGGTTTCCAATTCCCGCGATTGATAGGTAAACAGTAAGCGTCATAAGTGCCTTCGACCAGGGCAGCAGCGCCATCCCCAATGCATTAATCAGCAACCCGAGGATGATGAGCTTAAACTCCCCGAGTGTATTAATCAACCGTCCTAAAATGCTGCCTTGCAGAAGGGCGACGAGCGCTCCCATAATCATGAACATTGCCCCCATCTCTTTTGCGCCGTAGTGGAGTCGATCTTTGATAAAAAGGGGGAAAGTTGTTTCCAATCCTGAAAAGATGAAAGTTGAGAAGAAAGCGACGAGAAAGAGCGGGGTCAAGGGGTGGTTCAGTGCTGCCCAGGGAGAGATGTGCCATTCACGCTTATTGAGGCGATCGGCGAGTTTGAGGGATTCCGGCAAAAAGATCAGCGCAAAGGCGAAGGTAACGAAAGAAAACCCGCCAGCAACAAGGAACGGGAGGCTATGGTTTTCCATAATAGCGCCGATGCCGGGGCCGAAAATGAATCCAAGCCCCATCGCTGCTCCCATCAAACCCATGCCCTTTCCACGCGCTTCCTCTGTCGTGACATCCGCGACATAAGCCATTACCGTCGGCAAAACGGCTGCTGATAGCACGCCCGATAAACCACGGGCGATGAATAGCCAACTCAAAGTCTTTGCTGTGCCAAACAAAGCCAGGGCCCCCGCATTCCCAACGAGGCCGATTAGGATTGCATGCTTGCGGCCGTATCGATCTGACATGCGCCCCCATAGTGGTGCAAAGATCAATTGCATTGCCGAGTAGATCGCCATCAAGAATCCAATCTGCGCAGGACTTGCCCCCAACGCATTCGCATAATATGCCAGGTGCGGGATGATGATGCCGAAGCCGAGCATGACTAGGAACATCGTCAAAAACAAGATTGTTAAGGCGCTTTTCTTCATCTGAACTCATTGCGGGTAGTTTCTTGGAAATCTAATAGAGCGCAGCAAAGAATCTCCTCGTTAAGGTGCAAGAGATGCTTTCCTTCGTTGAGGCTGACGGGAGAAGCGTGCGTTTTACTCGCTATAAGTTCTCCGTCATACCACCGTTGAATGGCTATCACCCCTGATTTTTCCATGAAATTCTCAGCGTGCATTGGGAATTTCATGATTATAGAAGTTCCAGATAAAGCCTGTCAAGCCTAAAATTACCCTTTCTATCATTTTGGACTTTATTCCAGACTAGGGTTAGTGTACAATAAAGCGAAAAACTCGATACGTGAGGAGAAAAGCATGACTGTAGATCAGTTGAAAGGCAAAACTGTCGGAGCAGCTGTTTCTGGTGGGCTCGATAGCTGTACCATCGCGCGGTGGTTAGTCGATAACGGTGTCGATGTGGTATGCTTCACAGCAGATCTCGGGCAGCCCGACGAAAAAAACATGGGCGAAATCTGTGAGCGGATGCTGGCATGTGGAGCGCAAGAGGCAGTTATCGTTGATGCGAAGAACGAACTTGCTATGGCAGGTATCAAGGTCATCCAATGCCAGGCCAAATATGAAGGCGGATATTGGAATACGACCGGTATTGCGCGGCATATTACGGTCGAGGCGCTCCTGCCTGAAATGGAGAAGCGTGGGATTAATATTCTGGGACACGGCTGCACCGGTCGAGGAAATGATCAGGTGCGATTCCAGATTGCAACAAATATGTTGAATCCTGATTGTGAGGTCTATGCCCCATGGCGCGATCCGGCCTTCCTGGAACGGTTTGGCGGCAGAAAAGAGATGATCGATTTTTGTAATGAGCGCAGTCTACCAATTAAAGCCACTCACGAAAAACCTTACTCGACCGATGCGAACATGCTCGGCTTAACGCATGAGGCCGGTAGATTGGAATCCCTCAAAACGCCTGCTGGCTTTATCACGCCGGGCATGGGCGTCCATCCGGAGGATGCTCCCGATGAAGTCGAACATTTCACGGTGACTTTTGTGAGGGGAATACCTCTTGAGATCAACGGAAGCCCCATGGTCCCCTTTCGAGCCCTGACAGAAGCGAATCACATTGGTGGACGAAATGGGGTCGGCATCGGGATTCACACGGTCGAAAATCGCTTCGTCGGGATTAAGAGCCGAGGGGTTTACGAATCACCGGGGATGGAATTGCTCGGCCGGTGTTATGAGTACCTGCTTCAACTCATTTTGGACCGACGGGCGCGTCGTGTCTTTGATCACGTTTCAGCGGTGGTGGCGGAACAGATCTATCAAGGCTATTGGTTCGATCCCGCCACACAATCGCTGCTCGCATCCATCGAACTCTTCACGCGCATGGCTTATGGAGACATTACTGTTGCGCTGTATAAGGGAAATGTCGCTTTTCACTCCGCCGTTGGTGTGGCCCATTCGCTCTATTCAGAGGAAACTTCCTCAATGGAAGCCATCGGCGATTTCAACCATGCGGATTCCGAGGGGTTCTTGTCCGTTCTTGGCGTTAGCGCGAAGGCGTTGTCTGCCGCCGGGCAGACGAAATTAGTGTAGTAAACCTTGAAAAGGTTCCAAACCTTTTCAAGGATCTAGAAGATAGGAAGATTCAAATGAAAATAAAGTTAGCACAGTACGGCATCTCCCATGACCACGCATTGGGAAAGACGCGGGTGATGAAGGAGAGCGATCAGGTTGATTTCTGCGGCATCTTTGAGCCGACGCCCGAAGTTCGCAACACAATCGGGAAAACTCCTGCTTATGCCGGCGTCCACTGGTTTTCATCAAAAGAGGAGGTGCTGGAAGACGAAACAATCGTTGGGATTGCTGCGCAAGGTCGTGTTTCTCAGAACCTCGGCTTTACGCAGGAGGCGCTTGAACACGGCAAGCATGTCTGGTTTGATAAACCCGCTGGTGATGATCTAGATCTGTTTCGTGCGATTTTAGACCTCGCACGGGGAAAAGGGTTGCTCGTCCAACTCGGGTATATGTTTCGCTACAATGCAGGTTTCCAATTCATCCTCAATTGGGCCAGCTCCGGTAAACTCGGCGAAATCTTCTCTGTCCGCGGACGGATATCCTCCGGTGGTTCAACGGAAGTTGAATGGAAGCGATGGAATTCACGAGGGGAACGTGAAGGTGGAATTATGTTTATTCTTGCCTGCCATCTCATTGACACTATCGTTGCATTACTAGGGCGTCCAGATCGTGTAACGCCGTTCTCGAAAAACGAAGACAGCGTATTCCCCTGGTATCGTGATAACACAGCGGCAGTTTTTGAGTATCCCAAAGCCATGGCTATCATTGAGTCAACCGGATTGGAAGTCTCTTCAGGAGCGTCGAGGCGGTTGGAAGTCTATGGTACTCGCGGAAGCGCAATCCTTGAGCCCCTTGAACCGCCGGCACTACGGTTGTGCCTCGACGAAGATCGCGAGGGTTATGTCGAAGGCTGGCAGACGGTGCCGGTGGAAAATCGTCCGCGTTACGTCGAAAGCCTCCGTGCCTTCGTTGCGGACATTCGCGGTGAGAAAGTTCCAGACCGCTCGCTCGAGCACGAATTCACGGTTCAGGAAACCGTCCTCCGTGCTGCGGGAATTAAATGAAGAACTTGACTTTGATAGACGCATGTGGTATAGTTAGCAGCAACGAATATTCAGGAGATTTCATTCATGGTTTACATTTCACTGTTCATCAGCAATTGCGTTTCCTTTCAGCCTGACGTTTACCTCAACTTGGCTTTATTGCGATTGCGTCTCGTGATGGGCAGTGGCACACCGAATTGATGTTCATTCGCATTCATTTTGATTTTTTTGTCACAGCCCATCATCGAATCGTTGTTCGATGGTGGGCTTTTTATTTACGCCCCCGGTTGCATTCAGGAGACGCGGCTTGAATTTTACCCGATTTTTAGTATAATTTGACCACGTAAGGAGACCTGAAATGCCAAAGTATACATATGACCCCGCGACCATTGAGCCGAAGTGGCAGGCGGTGTGGGAAGAACGCAAAACCTTTCGTACACCCTCGCATCCGAAGGAATGGGAAGGAAAACCGAAGTATTATATCCTTGATATGTTTCCGTATCCGTCCGGTGCGGGGTTACACATCGGACATCCAGAAGGCTACACCGCCACCGATGTAATTGCTCGCATGCGTCGAATGCAGGGCTACAACGTACTACACCCGATGGGTTGGGATGCGTTTGGGCTACCAACTGAGCGTGCCGCTGTGCGTGAGGATATTCACCCTGCTGTCATCACCAAGCGAAATATTGATAACTTTCGACAGCAAATTAAACGAATTGGATTTTCGTATGATTGGGGTCGCGAAATCAACACCGCGTCACCGGATTACTACAAATGGACGCAATGGATTTTCCTCAAGCTCTACGAAAAGGGATTGGCTTATCTAGCGGAAGTTCCTGTGAATTGGTGTCCGGCACTCGGCACAGTCCTGGCCAACGAGGAGGTCAAAGAGGGAAAGTACGTTGAGACGGGAGATCCGGTTGAGCGAAGGCTGATGCGCCAGTGGATGCTGAAGATCACCGTATATGCAGAGCGGCTTTTGGAGGACCTGGACACAGTAGATTGGCCTGATGGCATTAAAGAAATGCAGCGTAACTGGATCGGTAAGTCGGAGGGGGCAGACATCGAATTCGTGATCAGCAATACCGACCTTTCGTTCACCGTTTTCACAACACGACCCGATACTTTGTTTGGCGCGACCTATTGTGTTTTCGCACCGGAACATCCATTCGTCGAACAGATTACGACCGGGGCGCAGAAAGGGGTTGTGCAAGCGTATGTCACGGAAACGCAGAGCAAATCTGACCTCCAGCGAACCGACCTCGCCAGAGAGAAAACGGGTGTCTTCACGGGGGCCTACGCGGTTAATTCAGCGAACAATCAGTCGATTCCAATTTGGGTTGCTGATTACGTCCTGATATCCTACGGTACAGGTGCGATTATGGCTGTTCCCGGCCATGATGAACGTGACCATGAGTTTGCACGGGAATTTAGTCTGCCTATCGTCGAAGTTGTGGCCGGCGGCGAAAAGCCAATCGAAGTGGAAGCATTCATCGGCGATGGCGTCAACGTAAATAGCGGTTTTCTCAACGGACTCGAGACGGAGGCCGCAAAGCAGAAGATGGTCAATTGGCTTGAAAAAGAAGGGAAGGGGGCACGGCAGGTGCAGTATCGCTTGCGCGATTGGCTCTTCTCCCGGCAGCGTTACTGGGGCGAACCTTTTCCAATTGTGCATCTCGAAGACAGAACAATTTTGACGATTCCGGAAAATCAACTTCCTGTGGAACTGCCGCCTATTGACGAATACAAACCGACACCCGACGGCAAGCCACCGCTTGCCCGCGCTAATGATAGCTGGCTGATGGTCGAACTGCCGGATGGTCGCAAGGGCGTTCCGGAAATGAACACAATGCCGCAATGGGCAGGCTCCTGCTGGTACTACCTCCGCTTTATCGACCCACACAACGACGAGCAGGCGTGGTTGCCGGATGCTGAGAAGTACTGGATGCCGGTCGATCTCTATGTCGGCGGTGCAGAACACGCGGTCCTCCACCTGCTCTACGCACGCTTTTGGCACAAGGTGCTGTACGATTGTGGTTTTGTCTCCACGAAGGAACCGTTCCAGAAACTCTTCAACCAAGGTATGATCCTTGCCTATTCCTACCAAGATGATAACGGCAAATATTATTCACTGAGCGAGGTGGAGGAACGGAACGGAAAATGGTTCGTTAAGGCGACCGGTCTGCCCGTTACCACTCAGGTCGAGAAGATGTCTAAATCTCGTCTCAATGTCATCAATCCCGACGAAGTCATTGACGTATACGGTGGCGATGCGTTGCGGCTGTACGAACTTTTCATCGGTCCCCTCAGCGTGAGTGCACCGTGGCAGATGAACGGTGCCGATGGTGTCTACCGCTTCCTGCAACGGATCTGGCGTCTTGTTGTTGATGAACGGACTGGCGAACTGAATGACAAGCTGACTGATGCCTCCACTGACAGCGATCCGGAACTATGGAAGGTACTGCATCAGACCATTAAAGGGGTTACTGAGGATGCCGAGTCCATTGACAAGATGAATACCGCCATCAGTCAGATGATGGTCTTTATAAACGCTGCTACACAAGCCCAAACTGTTTCCAAGGAAACGATGAAGACGTTCCTGCAACTGCTCGCGCCTTATGCCCCTCACATTGCCGAAGAGCTGTGGGACCGCCTCGGTGAGACAGAGCTAATCGCGCATGCTTCTTGGCCCACTCATGACCTAGAAGCCCTCAAGCGTGAGGAAGTCACCATCGTTGTCCAAGTCAACGGAAAACTACGCAGCCGAATCCAACTTCCCGTTGATTCAAGTAACGAGGAAGTTGAGGCCGCCGTCCTCGCCGATGCACGCATCCAGAAGTACATTGAAGGAAAACCGGTGCGGAAATTCATCGTTGTTCCCAATCGCCTGGCGAATGTCGTGGTGTGATGGCGAGAGTTGCTTCAACATGTGCATTTGATCGCCGACTAGAGAATATGTATAGAATAGAGAACGAAGGAAACTACGGATTTCGTAGCCTTACACGGACTAAAGATCTGCATAATCCTACGAAATCTGTGGAATTATTTAGCACCTAAACAATGCAAACAACTACAACCGGGAGAAACCATGTCAGAAGAAACAATCTTTAGCAAGATTATCCGAAAAGAGAGCCCTGCTGACATCCTGTATCAGGATGATTTGGTCACCGCTTTCCGAGACATCAGCGCCCGAGCGCCAACGCATGTTTTGATTGTTCCGAACAAACTCATCCCTACCGTTGATGACATCACCCCAGCGGATGAACCGACTTTGGGCAGAATGTTTACTGTCGCGTCGAAAGTCGCAAAAGATGAGGAAATTGCCAAGGATGGCTACCGTTTAATTGTCAACTGTCGGCGGCATGGGGGGCAAGACGTTTATCATCTGCACATGCACCTGCTTGGCGGGCGTCCGTTAGGTCTAATGCTGGCGAGGACATAACACCGAAACCGGGATTCAATCATTTTTAAGGAGATGAGCACCATAGAAAGTCGAGAGATTGGCTAAGAAACAAAGCGTTTTCATAAACCCGTTTTTTCTCTATGCCATTTCGTTGATGGCAGCCAACTTCAAAGCCCAATGTGGAAGCCCCCGTTTTCACGTTTTACGCATTACGTTTCACGCATCACATCTGGAGGTGTTTACATTCTATAATGTCTGAAAATCGAGCCGAAAACGTGTCGATTATTCCCATCGGTGGGTTAGCGGAGTTCGGCATGAATATGATGGTCTATGAATATGGTGATGAGCTCATCGTCATTGATGCTGGGCTCATGTTTCCAGAAGCCGATATGCCCGGCGTGGATTTGGTGTTCCCAGACATCACATACTTGCTTGAGAACCGAGATAAAGTTAAAGGTGTTATCATTACTCATGCGCATGAAGACCATGTGGGAGGACTTGCATTTTTTCTTCGCCAGATTAACGTCTCCGTTTACGGCACAGAATTAACCCTCGCCTTAGCGAAAGGACGGTTACGCGAATATAATGTTTTAGCAGATGCACAATTGAACATCATTCACCCGGATGATACCCTACAACTCGGCTGTTTCAAACTGGAATTCATTCATGTTTCCCACAGCATTCCTGATGCGGTCGCGGTTGCTATTCATACCCCTGTCGGAATCATCGTCCATGCTAGCGACTTTAAATTCGATCAAACCCCCGTTGACGATCGCCTGACCGAAATTCACAAGCTTGCTGCACTCGGTGAAAAAGGGGTTTTACTGCTTTTATCTGACAGCACCAACGCCGATCGACCGGATTTCACGCCTTCCGAGCGTGCAATCTATCGCGATCTGGATCAGATCTTTCAAAAGGCGGAGAACTGCCTGTTTCTGGCAACGTTTTCGTCGAGCCTGCATCGTATTCAACAATTTATAGATCTCGCAATCGCCCATCGCCGCCTGATCGCGGTTACCGGGCGTTCGATGATTGGTAATATCCGAACGGCATCAGAGTTGGGCTATTTAGATGTGCCGCACAACCTCCTGATCGATGCGCGAGAGGTCAAACACTTTCAGCCCCACGAAGTTGTTGTGCTCAGCACTGGCAGTCAAGGCGAGCCCCGGTCTGCTATGGCATTGATGGGGATGGATAATCATGCGTTCCTGCATATTGAACCGGGGGATACCGTCGTAATTTCCGCACGGTTGATTCCCGGTAATGAGCGATCAGTCAGGCACATGATAAATCACCTGCTGCGGCGTGGGGCGCGTGTCTTCCATGAAAGGAATGCTAATGTTCACGTTTCAGGGCACGGGGCACAGGAAGATCTCAAGCTGATGATGAACCTCGTTCGTCCCAAATTCTTTGTGCCAATGCACGGAGAATATAGCAATCTGGTACAGCACGCTGAACTTGCAGAGACGATTGGCATCCCTCCAGAAAACATCACTGTTGCTGAAGATGGGGACCGCCTCCTGCTGACCGACAATTCCTGCGGCATTCATGGGAGAGTTCCGACGGGGCGTGTTTTCGTGGATGGGAAGTTAGAGATGGGTATCGACGACATCGTGGTACATGACCGGCAGCAACTTGCGGAAGATGGTATGGTCATTCCGATTGTGGTCCTCAACAGCAACAGTGGAGAGCTTGCCACAGGTCCGGATATTGTTTCCAGAGGCTTTGTCTATATGGATGAATCCAAAGATCTAATGAACGAAGCCAAAGAGATCGTCATCCGTGCAATCGAGCAACTTAGCCCGGAGAGCAAGAGCGAAGAGGAAACAGTGCAGGAAGAAATTCGGATTGTCCTGCGTCGGTTCTTCAAGCAGAAAACGGATCGACGTCCAATGGTACTGCCTATGGTCATGCGGGTCTAATTGCCGATTATGGTGCCCGATTTTGCCTTGATTTTTCCCATGATGTGCTTCATACTGAAAGGAACATAATGGGAAATGACAAGTTCCGCCTCGCGGAATCCTCGCGGAACAGGATCTCATTCGGTATAATTTATACCTTGACTTTGGTAAATTAAAAAGAGATCGTTGGCAGATCCGTTGGTCGCTCCGGTCTTCGACCGAGAATCTTCGACTTGCCCCCCCGGCCCCCCAATGCTGGCTAACTATTACCCATAAGTCCGCAAACTCGCATGGGCAGCGGGTTTGCTCCCTCTCCCTTGACGGCCGGGGTGAGGATGAAAAGCGCCTCATGTCGGCCACTGGGGAATGATGCGGTTTGCCGCCCCTTCACCCTAACCCTCTCCCACGAGGGGAGACGGAACTTATCGGCTGCGGCCCAATATGTAGGTAATAGTAAGCCAATGCTGGGGGGAGAATCGCCGAAACTCCTGAAGCCTGCCCCGATCCATCGGGGAATGTGGATAGCGTAGAACCTAACCAGCCGTGTGCGCCGCAGTTGACGGCGGGGAGTTGTGGGTTTATGAAGGTTTTTGGGGTTGCGGTGGGTTTTGGTTTGTCGAATGCTTTCGGCAACCCTCGCCGCAACTGAATTTTTCCTCGTTAGCCCCCGATCAAAGGTCGGGGGCTACGACTACAAAAACTTATGGTCAGCTACTAATAATCAACTCTTATCCGAAGATTGAAGAATTCTTATCCGAAGATTGAAGAATCAAGCAAGAACCCAACATGTCATTCTAAAGTCCAACTATGAATAACCGAATATGAATAACCGAATTTTACCGACAGTTGCAATCACTATCGGCGATCCGGCTGGAATTGGCCCTGAAGTGGTCATGAAGGCACTGGCTGATCCTGCCCTGTTAAATTTGGCTCGCTGGATTATTCTTGGCGATGCAGGCATTCTGGACCTGGCTGGGACGCAGGTGAGTTTGGACCCACCGGGTTGCGTCGTTGACAATGTTTCACAGCGTCCGACAGAAGCGCAGGTGTGCGTGCTGGATTTACACCAACTGGAGCCTTCCCAATTTATCGCCGGAAAACTCAGTGCAGCCTGTGGGCGTGCAGCTCTCGAATATGTACGAGTGGCAACTCAGCTTTGTCTTGATGGTCAGTCTGACGCCATGGTGACCGCGCCTTTGAACAAAGAGGCAGTGGCTTTAACGGGTCAGCGTTTTTCAGGCCACACAGAATTTATCGCTGACCTGTGCGGCGTCGCAGAATCACGTATGTTGCTTGTCAACGACCGTCTGCAAGTGATTCATGTTTCTACGCATCGTTCGTTGCGGAGCGCTTGTGAGTTGGAGACGCCCAGAATTCTACGCACCATCCAGTTAGGGCACGAGGCACTCCAATTGCTTGGCTTTCCCCGTCCGCGCATTGCCGTGTGTGGACTCAACCCACACGCCGGCGAAAATGGATTGTTCGGCGTTGAGGATAGCGAATTCATTACCCCGGCAATTCAATCTGCACAGAATATGGGGATTATCTGCGAAGGGCCGTTTGCTGCCGATACACTTTTCATAAAAGCAGTTAAGGGGGCGTACGATCTGGTAGTTGCAATGTATCACGATCAGGGGCATATCCCCATGAAGTTGCTCGATTTTGAACACACCGTCAACGTCTCCCTGGGGCTTCCCATCATTCGGACTTCTGTGGATCATGGTACCGCTTTTGACATCGCTGGCAAAAATCAGGCGGACCCCAGCAGCATGAAGGCTGCCTTGAAACTGGCAGTCACTATGTCCCTCAATAGACGCTAATCTTGTAGGATAAGCGAATACTTGATTACGCAAGATTTTCTGGATACAGATATTTTCGCTCATGGAAAGGAGGATGCCACAGTGCTTAAAGCTGACCGCCTCCCCACCCGCGAAGAAATACAGAAACATTCCAGAAAAGCGTGGGAGGTCTATGTGCGTGCGGCACGCTTCGAAGGGAACCAGGTAGGAACCTTTCTTGATTAGGCAAATTTCTATGACAATACCCAAACAAATTGACGAAGCCGCCGTATTTGTTGCGAAACACGTCCGCTTCGGCTGGGATACTGATGAAATGCCGCGAAACGCATGGCAAGATCGCCCGTGAATACCAAACTCCCTGCTCTATTGACCAGAATACTGCCTACCGCGATCCACTTGAGTTGGTAAATCGAGAAATTTTAAGACGTGAAGGCAAAGATCATTCAACGCGTTATCTGATGATTATGGGATGGTTATGGGATCACCAGTCACCAAATATAGGAAACTCTCCCAAAAATGACCGAATAATGAATTCAAAAATAGGAAAAGACAAATGAAGTTATTTAAGCCGACGCTCATCGGGCTACTGCTACTCCTTTTGATACATTCAATCGTAGTGCCTACGATGGCCGATGACGTGGAAAAGTGGCGAAAAGAGCTACAAAAGGATTACGGTAAAGCCTTAAAGGAAAAGAAGAAGGAAAAACAGGCCAAACGCCACCGGGGTCTAGTCAGCAAATGGAAAGAGAAAGGGCGTCTCACCAACCTGATTCTCCTGTACGAAGCAGATGCCGAAACTGAACGTGCTGATGCCGCCCTACATTACGGACTGGGATACGCTTACGCCATTCAAGGAAGTGGAGGGGAGAACCAAGCCTCGTTATTTGAAAAGGCAGCCAATCAGTTTGAGAGTGCTATATCGCTTGCGCCGGATATGCCGCTGGCGCATTTTAGCCTTGGCGGTATCTACCAGCAACAGGGCAGGTTAGATCTCGCATCGCAGGAGATGGAGATATGCTTACAATTGAACCCCAAGCATTATCCTGCCCACTATAAACTTGGCGAAATCTACCTGGAACAAGATAACGCCGAAGCTGCCCTTGAGTCATTTCAGGCAGCGTTGAAAATTAACCGGAAATGGGGATATCCTCACTACGGAATGGGATTAGCTCATTTCAAGCGGGGGAATGACAACGCGGCAAGGGCGGCCTTTGAGGAAGCTATAAATCGTAATCAGAAATTCGCACCTGCGCATTTCAAACTCGGACAAGTCCTTGCTAAGGAACGTTTCTTCGAGGAGGCGTGGCAAGAATATGCAGAGGGGGCGAAATACCAACCCTACACGGCCGAGGGTTTGTATGAACTCGGTGTGATTTTCGCTCAAGAAGGGAACCAGGAAGGGGCAATCAGTATATATCAACGTGTTCTCAACAACATCAATTCGGGGTTTGCCCCTGCGCTCTTCCAGCTTGGCGAAATCTACTATGCGACAAATCAGGAAGAACTCGCGATTGAACACTATCAGCGGGCGATCGAAGCGGATGCTTCCCTCAAGGATTACTTCATCAAACAACTGGAGCCGTACCACATGGGATTGATGGGGACGGATGAGGCGAAATCCATCCTTGATAGATCTCACGCTGTCACTCCAGACGATCCGCGCGCTTATTTCTATTACGGCCAAATCGAGGCTGACGCGGGAAATTTGACCGCCGCGATTCAATACTATGAAAAGACGATTGCGTTGATTGAGTCTGATGAGCGCTATCTGGATGTAGAATTGCCCCTGAGTGGCTTCTTGGATGCTTATACATTTCTGGGAGGTGTCTACTACCAACAAGGTGATAGCGAAAAGGCGATGGCGACTTATAGACGCGCGATCGAATTAGATTCGACATTGGAGCGGCATTTCTTCGATTTGGGCAAAGCGGCTTTCGATGCCGAACAGTATAATCTCGCAATCGAGCCTTTTAAGAAGTTCCTCCTCATCTATCCGGCGAACATTGAAGCAATGTACTGGCTTGGACGCAGCTACGAAGCATTAGAAGAGCTAGGCAACGCTTTGCAGTTTTATGCGCGAACAGTCGAGTTGGATGCAAATCATAAGGATGCCCTGATGCGATCGGCGCAGATCTATCGCCAGCAAAACGATCCGGAAAACGCACTGACAATGCTGACCCGGCTGATTGCTATCGATCCGGAGAACGTCGAGGCACACTATCTGTCCGGGCTTTCACACCTTGAGTTAGAGCACCCTGATGATGCCCTTACTGCTTTCTTAAAGACCATTCGCTTCGAGCCCAACCACCTTGATGCGCACTACCGCGCGGGGCTACTGTATGAACAGAAGGGCGATACTGATAATGCGATTGATCGATATGAAACGGCAATCGCGCTTGATCAATCGAGAACGGATGCATTTCTTCGCCTCGGGGCGATTTATCTCCAACGTGGCGAAAAAGATAATGTCATCCGGGTGTATGAACTGTGCTTGGCAGCTAACCCTAACCATCCGCAAGCACAGTACGACTTGGCGGTTATCTTTGAGGAGCAAGGAGAGAACGAAAAAGCGATTAAGCGCTTCGGACTTGCGAACCAGTATGACGGAGAGCATTTTGATTGGCACTTTCGTTACGCCCGTCTGCTAGCGCACCATGCAGCGACGCTGGAGGATTATGATCAGTATGCAGCGATGGCAGTCGAAGAATACGGCAAGACCATCGCGCTTAAAAACGACTATGCGCCGGCTTACTTCTATCGTGGACTGATCACCCGTCATTACAAACAGATTGGCGACGTCCTCTACCGCTACAGCCAGATCGTGGAGGACTTCAAACGGGTGATTGTGCTGGAACCGAAAAATCTCGACGCGCACTACTACCTCGGCATGACGTATATGGATCTCGATCAACGTCACAAAGCGAGGGAGATCTTTCAGAAAGCCCTCAAACTCAATCGAAAGTATCAGGGCGTAAACCTTCAGCTTGGGCTGATTGCGGAGTGGGAGCAGAAATTTGCGGAAGCGATTGATTATTTTCAAAACGAAGTCGCCACTGATCCAAAGTCCATGAGAGCCTATCAGCGGCTTGGGGATCTCTACAACAATTACGAACTGGACTTCGGTCGTGCCAGAAAAGCCTTCGAGAAAGCCCTGGAGTTAGAACCCAACCATGTGCCGACGCTCCTTAACTACGGAAATACGCTCTATTATCTCGACCAGCCTGGCGCGGCGACAGAACAGTTTGAAATTGCGCTTCAGTTGGAACCCAAAGAGTGGACAGCAAACTACAATCTAGCCTTGATGTATGAGTACACCGGCAAAAAGCAGCAAGCGATTGATCGGTGGAAAAAATTCCTCAAATTGAATCCACCCGTTCAATGGAAAGCAGATGCCGAACAGCATTTGCAACAACTTGAAAGTCGGCAGTAGGCCTAAAGCATCAGAGCTCTTAGGTTATCATTTTCCTGAATAACCCAAGTTATCTTGCTTTTTTGTAATGGTCAATAGGATGATCGACACTTTTGCTCGCCAAATCCAAGCTGCAAATTGTAGGGTTCATTTAGAAATTGACAGAAATCTGTATCCATGATAAAATCCTGATAGTTCTTGAAGCCCCCGGCTGTCTCAATTAAAATCGAAAGTCGGGGTTGGCCGGAGCATCGTGGATCCATGCACACAATCCAACAGGAGGTTGTAATGTCTACAGATTCAGGTAACATCTACACAAAGTTAGGTGTACATCCGTTAATCAACGCTGAAGGAAACCAAACTGTGCGGGGTGGCTCTACGCCTTCTGCGCTGGTGAGGCAGGCGATGGAAGAGGCAGACATGAGCTATGTGGAGATGGAGGAGCTTCTCGAAAAGTCTGGAGCGTTTATCGCATCACTTCTGGACGTTGAAGCCGCCTACGTTACGGCTGGTTGCTATGCTGCGCTGGTGCTAAGTTCTGCTGCTGTCATGACCCATAATGACCCGGAAAAAAGAGCCCAGCTCCCGGATACCACCGGTCTGAAGAACGAGATTATTCTCCAGAAGAAGCAGCGATATGGCTATGACAGAGCCTACACCGTCCCCGGTAGCAAACTGGTGATTGTGGGGGACGAGGACGGATGTACTCCAGAGCAACTGGAGAACGCTATTGGACCCAACACAGCGGCGATTGCCTACCTGATTCAGCCTGACCAGGGAAATGCTGTCCCGCTGGAGGAGGCTGTCGAGATAGCTCATAGACACAATGTGCTCGCTATCGCTGACGGTGCAGCCCAGATCCACCCGCTCGACTATTTTCGGCGGAATGCTCAGTCGGCTGACCTGGTATGCTTCGGCGGTAAATACTTCAACGCGCCGCACTCCACAGGTTTCGTGTGTGGGAAGAAGGATTTGATAACGGAGGTGACGGCCCACGGGTTTATCGGGCCTCGCCCAATCGGTCGGGGGATGAAGGTAGACCGGCAGGAAATCATTGGGTTTGTGACAGCTATCGATACCTGGTTCACCATGGACCATGAGAAGCGCTCCAGAGAACAGGATTCCAAGTATGCCGTTATTGCACAAGCGCTGGAGGGCATCTGCGGCGTGTCGACCGAGATTGTTCCCAAAAAAAGTCACACGTTGTCTGACCTTCATGTCACCTTTGATCCAAAAACTGTGGGCAAGAACGCAGAGCAGGTGTCTAGCGAGCTTGACGCAGGCAATCCCCGCATCAGAGTGCCCACCCAGGGCGACGATACTATCACCATTAACGCCTACACCCTGAATGTGGGAGAGGAATTCATCATAGCTAATAGGTTAAGGAGCCTGTTGCACTAGCTAGACTAGGTAGTGCAGCAGGATGCCGAGACTTTAGCCGGGGAAGCCATTTCTTTGATCGGCTGAAAGCCTCAACCTCCGGCCCATATCCACCAGAATAAAATTGACCAGGGACTGGTACAGCGCGACGAAGGTTTTGGCCCCACCCCCCGAGAGCTGATAGGGGTAGGTTTATGGAATCATAGCCTCAACTGAAAGTTAAAAGGGGAAAGGGGAAAGTTTTTACTTTCTACTTTCTCTGGGCAGTATTCTCATAAAAACCTACCCTTATCAGGGTGGGGTGAGGAGGAATTATGATGCTCGAAGCTAAAGGAATCATGAATGTCGAAGAGGCATTATTGCACTTGAGGATAGATGGCCAGTGTGTGGTTGATGGGGTCATCCCCGAAGACAAAGTGGACGCGATACGTCAAAGCGTCGAGGCAACGGTCGTGTCTCATGGGCGCTTCACCGGTGTAGAAGGTGTAGGGACCCGGAAAGGACTCCTTGCCTTCAACCAGTCCTTCGCTGCCTACTTAGCCGACAAGCGCGTATTGGGCGTCGCAGAGGCGTTGTTCGGACCACACGTGCGGATTTCTTTTACGACCGCACACATCAACTATCCGGGAAACGCACGCGGCGCATGGCACGCGGACTGGCCGTTCAATCAGAAAAACGCGGGGCACATCGCCGCACCTTATCCCGATGCAGTCATGCATCTGACCACATTGTGGATGCTCTCGCCGTTCACGCCCGAAACCGGCGGCACGCTGGTCGTTCCGGGAAGCCACCGGTCTTCTAACAACCCATCAGGAGACAACGGCGTTGACCCCCTGAAACCCTACCCAACCGAGATGCAGGCGATGGGCAACGCGGGCAGCGTGTTGATACTTGACAGCCGCACATGGCATGCGGCCGCACCCAACAGAACCGACAAGCCGCGAGTCGGGATCGCGGTGCGCTACGCGCCGTGGTGGCTCAATCTGGACGTGCTGATGCCGGGGTCGGAGGAGCGCGCCCGGATGGTGGACGAAACGGGCGGAAACGAGAACGAAGTCGCGCCGGTTCCTCCAGAGGTTTACGAAGTACTCCCAGCGGATGTTAAACCCCTTTATAGGCATTGGGTGCAGCGATCTGCCAGTTAGCGTGCGAAATTGTGTTGGTATCTACAAATCTGCACGATACAAGGATTATTCTGGAAAATTTGACGTATTGGTAAGGAAACGTCAAATTTCGATGCCTCACCCTTGCGGACAGTGGTATAATTTTTCATCGAATACAACCAGAAGTATTGCATTCGACTTCAGTGGTATATAATTGCAGTTATGAACAATTCGGAGCGAATATTTGAGGCTTCGGCGCAGATACAATGCGCGAAATCCTGAAAGCCCCGGATTCGACTGCCTTTTGGGGCTAGGCAGGCCCGAACGACGTTGAGGATGACGTTTATTTCCGAAAGACTGTCGGGACACTGCCCATGACTCTCGTTGAACCGGGCGGTAAAGTTACAACGACGTGGGGGGCCTTAAGGCTGATCGATAAAACTGCATTCTGTAGGGGAGGGCTTCTGTGCCATCCTTTTTGTATAGGGAGCAACCCCTGTGTTGCTCCGCAAGGAGATTTGACATGATGAAACGGATTCTACTCTGCACGGCCGGAGTGTTACGCTACTGCATAGGTATTTTTTTGGTCACAGCCATTTTTCTAGCTTCTCCAGCATCAGAATTGATGGCGCAGACACGCCACAAGACTTCGGGAGTTCCCACGCTCAAGGAGACAAAGACATTTCTCATCTATGCTAAGAAGGGAAATTTCAAGGCCTTCGATCTCGCGAGCGGAAAGCTTCTCGAAAACACGGAAGCTAAGGATTTCTTCAACGGCGAATTGCTATTTATAATCACCGGCCCCAACAGCGCAATTCTTTCGGCTAATACTGGTATAGCGGATGTTGCGTTAGTCAGAGATAAACAGTCGCTTACGTTTATTGAAACCACACCCACGGGAAACAAGCACATTATGATTATTGAAGATGAGTGGGATGTGAAGGAAGGTGGGTTCAAATTTACCTATACACGTAACATTGGAGGCAACGAAGAACTGTCGCGAACTCTCAGATCTCTCTATAGCGGAATTGCTAAACCGGCAGGACAGTATAAGAGTTCACGGATATTACGTGAAGCAAGCCCATCTCTTCAGAGGACAAAGATATTTCTCATCTATGCTAAGAAAGGAAACTACAAGTCCTTCGATCTTGCGAGCGGAAAGCTTCTCGAAAACACGGAAGCTAAGGATTTCTTCAACGGCGAATTGCAGTATACAATCACTGGTCCCAACAGCGCAATTTTTTCTGGAAACGCTGGTTCGGAGGATGTGGAACTAGTCAAAGATGAAAGGTCGCTTACGTTTATTGAAACCACGCTCTCCGGAAGCAAGCACATTATGATTATTGAAGATAAGTGGGATGCAAAAGAAAAGGGGTTCAAGTTTACCTATATCCGGAACATTGAGGACCGGATCCTTTTGGGTAAACTTCTCCGATCAATTTACAGCGGCATTGCCAAACCAGCAGGACGGTAAAACGCCTTATCAGGACAAAACGGGGCAGTCTCCTACTGCTCTTCAATAACCCGTGCAATCGCTGCGAACACCTTCTCCAACATTCGCGTCAACTTCGCTGCCCCAACTTCATTAGGAATGGCGATTAAACAACTCCGTCATTTTTGAGCAATTTGGGAGAGCCCCGAGATGAATCTCAGGGCTACAAGTCGGCGTCTGATGAATCGGACTTGAGACTTGCCCCAACTCGATTAATCGAGATACCACCTTGTTGTAGCTCGGCGAGTTTATCACCAAGCAGTGACATATTCGACATATTTCGTCTCGTTGGGTTCATCGGGAATGATGCCATCTTGCGCTGCAGAGACGATGACAAAGTGTGCAGGCTGGATTCCGCCCGTTCCTCCCCAATAGACACTGACCTCGCCGTTTTTCGACCGAACAATCAGGTCAGCATAACCATCCCCGTCGAGCTCATTCGCCGCCAACTGATCACCTTCAATTTCGAGATCAACAAATCGCTTCGGCTCAAAGCCCAACTCAGATTGGTAAAAGATTCGCACCCGTCCCTGGCAGAGGAAAGCCAGATCCGGTCGTCCATCTCCGTTGAAATCACCCACGGCAACCGAATTGCAGCGCGACGCAGGCAATTGCTGCATCTGACGTTCGCTAAAGCCATCAGGCGAGCCGTAATAAATGAAGGCATTCAAATCACTCCGTATGCCGTTATGCCATATCCCTAACACCAAGTCATCGTAGCCATCGCCGGTGAGATCTGCGACCGCGCCGGACATTGCACCATCGGACAGCAGTTCGATACGGGTGACGCTGCTTAACGCCTCCGGATACACATACGCGGGCGGTTTCTCGCCGTGGTTCTGGCTATTACAGAAAATCAGGTCTAAATAACCATCTTTATTCAGATCATATTGGTGGATGCGCTGAAGCACTCCGGCGTGCGACACATACAGGTTTTGGCCCGCATTTCCACATGTCCCCAAACTGAAATCCTCGAATCCGTGAGTCATCCACACGCCAGTCTGTTTCATGCGTTTACTCCATGAGCGCCTGCGAATCAATTTGCAGGTAAAAATCAAGTCCGTTGAAACGGACTAAAAGCCAGTCTCAGTCGTCTTTGAGACGACTTGAGCTATCAGCCTGAACTTCAGTTCAAGGCGTTTGTGACGTACCACTACACGAAAAAAATTTCCGTTAATTTGCCCAATGATGGTTGGCTACTTACCTATTCTCCGAGTTCCTGGCGAATCCTTTCTGCGAGTATCTCGGTGCTGCTGTCATCCAGGTGAAGTGGGTTTACCCGAAGTTTGTCTTCTCGGAGAGCGCCGTGGCTGACATAAATCGGCGGGTCCCCGTGGCGGAGATTCCGACAGATCTCCATCGCCGTTCGGCTGACAGTCGTCTCATTGATGGCGATTTCCAAAAGAGGCAGGCTTTCGCCATCTCCTTTATCAAGAACCCTACATTGTATAGGGCAGCCATTCAGCTTTTCCACAATCCGTTCAAGACGCCCCCTGGCTTTACGGGCTTCCTCATCATAAGCCCCGGAAGTAAAAAGCCGTAGTGCGACAAGCAGAGCGATGATTTCTTCCTTTGACACTTTAAAACCGCGACCGATTCCGTGCCGTGGAATGCCGCCCAGTTTTGTCTTGTCAATGAACGCAGCCGGTGGATGCCAAAGTTCCGGGTGGTCATCCATATCCAGTAACTGCGCCGCAGCCGGCCCAATAAGATCTCGACGACCGCAGAGAATACCCGTTGACTGGGGACCACGAATCGCCTTGCCACCGCTGAAGGCAACCAGATCGGCCCCTGTGCCTGCAATCGATTTCAGGTTACTTCGTGGGGGGAGTTCACCTGCTGCATCCACCAACACTGGCAGTCCGTGGCGGTGTGCAACATCAACCACTTCCTCAAGCAGGGGTCTGGCAGTCGGGCTGTATACATAAAGAACTCCCGCGGTATTCTGCCCGAAAGCGGCTTCGTACTCCCATGCTTCGGTTCGCCGTACACCTGCGTTGGCCACAATTTCGTTGAAGCCGACCTCAACGAGCTGAGCACCGGCAGCCCGGACCGCGTGGTCGTAGCCGCTTCGCTGCTCCCGGGCGACGACGAACTCGTTGGGAAAACCTTCGCAGTAGGGTAGCTGTTCCATCTTGCCCAGGTCATAACCGGTCAAGATGGCGGCGGTTCCCAAGGTCAGGGCAGATGCTGCACCGGCAGTGACCAGGCCAGCTTCTGTTGCATTGGCTTCCCCAATGGCTCTGGATGCCGCCGCCTGGAGTTGTTCGAGTGGAACGGACGCACGGGCTGCCTCGTTAAAAGCCTTCAGCACTTCTTCGGGCATTGGCGCTCCCCCAAGACGAGTCACTGCTCCGGAAGCGTTGATAATTGGTGTAACGCCAAATTCTTCATAAATCCCCATAACTTCTCCGATCTTATAAATCACTTTCACCTCAAAATGCCTGCGCTCAATTACTGAATTCTACTACCCTCCACTTAGCTAAGCTCCATCCTAGAGTTTAGCATATTTTTTTGGTCATGCCAACGAAAATCTTCCTCGCCTTAATCCACGCGGTTAACGCGATTAGACATACCAAATTGCCAGGATTTTTGTTGCGTTTGAAATTGAAAATTGGTAGAATAGTTGTAATTGGCTTCTGAGATCAATCGCAAGGGTTGTCAAACGCTAATGATTGCCAAAACGACAACAGACAAGGACTGCAATGCCTACCATGACAACACCACACACACGCAAAACGCTTGCACAGGATCTGAGAAACCTGGGCGCCGAACCGGGGGATACCCTCTTTATTCACTCATCCTTCAAGAGTTTGGGCCCTGTTGAAGGCGCGGCAGGGGCGGTGGTCAGTGCTCTGGAGGGCGCTGTCGGTCCGGAAGGGCTTATCCTGATGCCCTCGTTCAACCTTGTAGAAGGGAGGGACAAGCGGGCGGAGACCTGGAAGGTTGAGACGACGCCTTCCACGGTCGGGTGGCTCACCGAATTTTTCCGCCAGATGCCTGGCACATACCGCTCCGACCACTACTCCCACTCCGTCGCTGCTCGGGGAAAGGGGGCGAAGGACTTCGTGGCTGACCATCTCAGCCGCGAGGGCGACAAATCCCCGTGGGACCGCGAACCGTGGGGCAAGACCTATGGAATCCATTCACCTATGTATAGGGCATACCAAGCCGATAGGAAAATCCTCATGCTCGGCGTAGATTATCACAGCTCGACCTATGTTCATTTTGTGGAAGTCCTCTACTGGAGTAAGTTGCTCGATCAAAACCCGGAAGCGGCATACCCTGGCCTGGATAGACCACTGCTTGGGGCGTTCTGGGACCGGGTGGGAAACCTGAACCGGGGTCTGTTGGGCAATGCCGACTGCCGACTCTTTCGCATCCGGCAGTACATCCACAGCCTCCTGCGTGAGGTTGAGAACAACCCGAATCCATATGTGAGGCTACGTTCCTAAATCCCTTGGGCCGACAAACGTGACATGAAAGCATATGGTGTGGTAAACTGGCTGATGCATGGATATTTTTTCACGAATGTCAGAAAACCATAAAATTCTAGCCCGATAAGGTGACCCAATATATCCAAGATAGAATCTTAGACTTCTATAGATCGCGACACCAAGGACATCGTATGGGCCTGGGGACCAGGCGAGCTCGACGGGCAACACCAGCCGACCCTGATCCCGGACACCCACCCCATTACCGGCGAATCAATGCCCGGCGCCGGTAACATCCTCGTGTTCGACAATGGACGGTATCGCAGGGACTACTCTCGGGTTCTTGAGTTGGACCCCATGACCAATCGGATCGTCTGGAGCTCACTCACTCACTGGTACTCTTGGCATATCTCCGGCGCGGAGCGGCTCCCGAACGGGAACACGTTCATTTGCGATGGCCCAATCGGAAGGTTGTTCGAGATAACCCCAGAAGGCGGAATCGTATGGGAGTACTTGAATCCCACCATCGATCCGAAAAAGGCGCGAAAGCAGAGCGCAGCCTTCGACGACATCGGCGGGAAGGACAGTTCGTACGCGGTCTACCGGGCCGTGCGCTATCCGAAGGTGTACGTCGACTGCATCCTCCAGGAGCAGGGCTAAAGCGACTGTTCTCAAGGCTCACGCCGGGGCCGAGTTCAGCAGCAAACCCAACGAGGAGGTGGTTCAGCGCCTCTAAGACTTCGATTTTACCGGTGGAAAAGGTGAAAACGGTTATTCCGGTCAAGCCGGAGACTTGCTGGCAGTGCGGATACCCCCTGGAAGGGGCCGATCCGAGGACGCAACGGCATCAGGTGACAGAAATGCCTCCAATTGTTGTGGAGACCGTTGAGTATCAACGCCATACGCTGACGACCCCAAATCCAATCACCTCTCCGGCAATACACAATGACATGCCATTCTCGTTCAGTCGACCGCCACGCCAATCCGCTGCGCAACGCGCTGGATGTACGCCCTGGCGCGGGTATTCTCCACATCGGTATTGTACTCAACATAGTTGGGAGCTAAAGCTGAACCCGATACGCCAACATCTCGGAGATGTTCAATCGTGAGCACGACCTCCTCGCCGAGAGCCGCCAGTCGTTTCAGGTAAGTCTCGTAGTCCAGGGCGCCCTTTCCCAGCGGCACTTCGTCGATGCGGAGCACCCAGTGAGAAGTATCTACGTAGACATCCTTTGCATGTGCAGCGATGATGACATCACCGAGAAGATCGAACATCTGATTCAGGAAAACTGTCGTATGATAACAGGTTCGGTGAGTGCTCATATTCACTGGATCCAGTATGACCTTCACCCTTGGCGATCCTACGTCGTCCACGATTCGGCGCAGTTGCGCCGGCGTATCCAGCGGCCCGCGATTACATGGGTGAAAGCCCACATCCATCCCGAGGCGCTCTGCCGCCGCGGCGACCACCCCGGTCCCCTCGACCAGCCGTTTCCAGGTTTCCGCCGACCACAAATCCTTTTCCCCCGGTTCGGCTATCGTGCTCAACCCGACACAGTGAGCCTTGAGGGTGCAGGCATCACTCAGGGCTTTGTTGATGGATGCAATCCCTTCGGTTCTCACGCGGTCTTCGCGGCTGGCCAGCCGCCAACCGTGTTGGTATAGTGTCACCTCACCAATGAAGATCCCATTCGCATCGAAGGTCTCCTGGATGCGCTGGAGTTCCACATCAGTCCAACTGTCCTTTCCCAAGATGTGACCCAGACCTTTGACACCTATAGTGTTGAGACGTTCAACGGTCCTGTCCGGATGCTGTGCATCGATACCATCCCAAAGTGCAACTGCTAATCTCATAACTGATCTCCTAACATTTGATATGGTTAGATTTTACATGAAAGCAACTTTTGTGTCAATTAGAAAACAGCTTGATCCAAAGCTGACTGAGATTGCGCGTCGTCTGGGCAAAATTCGCACCGAGATATGGCAACGTTACGGCGGGCTTCAAAATATTGGGCTCAATCATCCGAGACTTCACCGGCGGATTCGTAATCGGTGGTTAGCCGACAATTATACCGATAACTGGCATTAGCGGGTGCGTTTCACCATCTTATTGAGACACAAAACGCCGCAAATCCCCATTCTACCGTTGCTTATTGAGTTTCAACTTATAAAAAATTCGTCTGATGAGATTTTTTATTCTTGACCGAATTGATTTATTGTTTTACAATAAAGCGGGTACCGTCAGAAATCTCGAAAAAGCGCAGTGATTTCTGCGTTTAGGTTCGCAACTCCCATAAACCGAGAGTTTTTGCACCAAACGGTGCAACTCAAAATCGCCTCCTAAACCGATCTGGGCATTGGCGTGTTCCAGCCACAATAAAGAACCCCTGATTTCTGGGGATTTTTCGGTTATGAGATGATGGTATATAAATTGCGCTTAATCCGCACATCAGGATGCACAAGTGTTTGCATAGCATGTGAGATGATGCAAGGGGCTATCCAATCAAAATACAAACTTAAATTCAATTGTTGGAGGTAACAAATGAGTGCCAAGCAAACTTCAGGAGCTTTCATGACTTCGTTGATTCTTCACGGAATCGCGGCGTTCATTGCGGGTGTATATCTCGTCACCCAGACACAGCAGTTCAAAGATCTCGTTGGGGCTGAAGTCCTTCAAGCGAAGGAACCCCCCAAACCCCAGGTGCGTAAACCGGTCATCAAGCCTGTTGTCAAGCCAACGGTTCCAACCACAAGTACCGTCGTTGTTGAGCAAGTTCAAGTTCAGCCAAGAGTAACGACGGCGGCTGTTGTTCGTCCCACCTCTCAACCGCAGACGGTGCTTGAATTCTCGAATAAAGTTGTTAAGCTCAATGCACCCATCAATCCCAATATTCCGAAGGTAGTCAACCCCAATGTTCCGGTACCGCAGGTGGTGACGCATGCTGACCTGCCTGTTTCCGATGCGCCAGGTGCATTGGCATTTTCCGCTCCCGTTGCGACAGCTCCAAGCGCTGCGCCGGCGAACATCGGTCGTGGTATTGGCGGTATCGTGCAGGTAAAGGTTGCTTTCGAGCGTCCGGCGGGGCTTGCGATGGTCGAGCATGTCGGGGCAACCCGCGACGCCTTGAGTGATGTGGTTGAGAACATCACGCTGGGTAATGTTGAAGTGCCGCCGCTGCCGCGTGGTGAACCGGGTGGTACAGTGATTGGCAAAGGTCGTGACATTCGTGGGGTGTTCCGCTTCACCCGTGTTCGTCACAACCTCTCTGACTGGTGGGCAGATTCTTCTTCGCTGAACGCCTTTACCAAGTGGCTCAATGAACGGACGAAAATCAAAACCGACATGAATGTTGAAGGCGGTGCGCTGAAGTTTAGCGACACTAACTTGCAGAAATCGCCGTTAATCTTCATGACGGGGCATGATCCGCGACATGTGAAGAGTCAACGCCTGATGAGTAGGGGTGCAGGCTCCGGCCGCCTAGACACCCGATTTACCGAGCAAGAAGCTGCCGCAATGCGGCGGTATCTGGTCGAAAGGGGTGGCTTCCTCATCTTTGACGACTGCGGCATAGACACCTCAACCCAGGCGATGCCTCGTATTTTCCTCGCTCAGATGCGATATGTGATGCCAGAGTATCAGGTTGAGCGTATTTCCAATGACCACGAAATCTACAACAATTTCTATCAGATGGGTGGACCACCGGTTGGGTTCGACATTTACTGGTGGGGTTCTAAGCCAGGTAGGCGGAATTTCCTTGAAGGTTTTTCCGTTGGTGATAAACTTTCAGTCCTGCTCGTGCGTCGTGACTATATGTGTTCAATGGAATCGGTCAGTTTGCCGACCCGTTCTGTTAAATACTCTCCCGGCGTCTATCGTTTCATGACCAACGTTGCGGTCTACTCGCTGACACATGGCTCGATTTCAGACTACTCCCGCTATGTGCCAGAAGATCAGTTGGCCAAGCAGAATCTGCCAACCAAGGCGCCAGAAGCTGCAAAAATCGGGGCGGTTGAGTAGAATCTGCTGGTTTAGACAGACTGTCACATCTATTGAGCATAAAAAAAGCAGCCAACTATTTGGCTGCTTTTTTTATTGGCTCATTCTTTCTTCTATTACTCTCGCTGGCGTCCCGTTTGGGTGGAATAGACTGACCTTCTTGTGGGATGGGGATATAGGTGTTGGTATCGGAACCCCTGTGCCGACTTTACTGTGGACAAAGTACAGAGGTATTCTCTAGCAGTATCGTGGCGATAATCTTCCATGGTATAACGCATGATCAATCCCTCCAATTGATAATTTCTGAACAAATGGTTGATAATTGAACTGGTATCTGCCGGTCAATTGCGAGATTGGCTCGCGTCATAGGCGCCCTTCTCTCGCACCGCAGAAAACAGGTTCCATATTGCATTTTCTCTGCTTTGGGGATTTCGCGAAGATGGAGTTTTCTTTACAATCCGCAATGGAAAACATTAGGTTTGTCGGGCAAAATAAACTAGAAGAAAAGGAAGAGGTCCCCTTAGCGGATCTGAAAGCGGCTCTTAATAACGACTGATACAGTAGTTCAGTTCAGGAAAACGGAATTGAAGATTCAATGGGACACTCACCGGATCGTCCTTCAAGTTGCTTACAGTTTTACTGTCCAAGAACGCGGCGCCCCGGGGGTATGGGTCGCTTACTTCAACGCTGTCACCAGCGAATATATCTCAGCCAACTATGGATTTCCCTGCTGATGAATGTATTATTTTATCCATTTTCGCATCTATATCAAGGCAAGTCCTTGGTTGCAGAATAATTAAATCTAAGGGGGTATTATCATGTTGTCTAATAAAAAGCTTTATCTGTATATTTCCGTGATGAGTTTTGTTTATATAGTATTATCAAATTTACGCAATACGCATTACGACAACCGGTCGGCTTATTTCTTTCAGAATACGATCGCTATTGGGATGATTGAAATCCTGGGAAACCTGGTTTTTAATCTTGAACGTCATCCCCGTGCATGTCGTAAGTAATCCGCGACAGCCGCAGTTCAGACTGGAACACCTGGGGTTTATAAATGGAAGTGCCAAGAAGCATGCGCACACACTCCTGCACCCCCTCGGTGACCGCCGGATGCGGATGGAGGAGTTCCGCAAGGTCTCGGACAGAGCGGCTATGATTAATCAAAAGTGACACGGCTTCAATGGTTGTCGAAGCATGTACGCCCAACGCCCGCATCCCAAGTATACGCATTTCATCGTCATCAGTCACCAACAACTTCACAAACCCACCAGTTGCCCGCATGGCGATTGCACGGTTGACGAGAGAGTAACCGTAGACGGCAACCCAGTAGGAAATTCTGCGCTCCTGGGCTTGCTGTTCGTTCAATCCAATGGCAGCAACCTCTGGATCCAGAAACATGATGGTTGAGAGGTTATCATAGGATAGCGGACCCTTTGTCGCGCCGTACATACGCTCGACCGCATAGCGCCCCTCAATCTCGCCAACGCTTACGAGAGCCAGATCGAGCGTCACATCGCCGATGGCATAGATGTGCGGGACAGAGGTTTGTGTGTCCTCGCTGATGATGTGTCCGCGTCCGGTCACTTTAACGCCAGCTTTGTCCAGACCGAGCTCTTCGGTGTTGGGCGCCCGCCCGATGGAAACAAGCGCTCGCTCGACGATCGAAGTCTCACGGGCGCCTGAAGGGTGTTCGATAGTGTACTCCACCTCTCCATCTATCACCCGCATGGATATAAGCTGTGGGCGATGGTGAATGGTGACGCCCTTCGCCTCAAGATTTGTCGAGCAAAGGCCGGAGACATCCTCGTCCTCAAATGGCAGGATGCGATCCGCTCTGTCAATCAGATACACTTTTGTCTGACCAAAGTTAGCGAAGATTGTCGCAAACTCGCAGCCGACTACGCCCGCGCCGAGGATGACAAGAGACTTTGGGAAGCGCGACAGGTGCATCAGTTGGTCCGAGGTCATGATAAAACGGCCGTCAATGGGGATGGAATCGATCATCCGAGGTCTGCTTCCGGTAGCGATTACAAAGTGTTTCGCAGAAATCTTTCGTGGTTGTCCTGCCTCAGCCTCCTCGACAAGCAAGGTGTGGGGGTCAAGAAAGCGCCCGGCTCCGCGCACCACTGTTATTGCACCGGGGCAACCGAAACGTGGCTGCGAAAGCTCAGCAAACTGCCGTCTAATCTGGGAAACCTTCTCGCCAATGGCTTTCTTGACGCAGTCCACCACATAGTCATAGCTAATCTCGACGTTCTCTGCGATGTATCCGCGATCTCTTCGCAAGGCATTGCGATAATCCCGCGATAATTCCCACAGTGTCTTCGAGGAGAGGGCGCCATTTTGCAGGCCTGTGCCGCCAAGGGCGCCCCTCTCAACAATGCAAATCTGCGCCCCAAAATCCCATGCTCGCATAGCTGCTGCAACGCCAGCCGGACCAGCCCCAATTACACAGACATCGAAATCTGCCATGTATCCTCCTTACTCAAGTTTCAAGACTGAAATTAAATCAAAAGCATGGCAATATCCGAAAATTCGACCGCCATGGCATAGGTGAGTCCTCGCATAGCGACCTGCTTTTCATCCCTACTTTCCATCACCAGCAGTTCATGATGATGTTGGTTCAGCATATCACGGTAGGCAGGCAGCGGATAGTCCATTGTGACAATTGCTTCAGTCTGTGCAATTTGACAGGCGTATTCTGTCGCTGCCTGAGAATAGCTGGAGCCATCTAACCCTAACAAGATTTTTGCAAAGCTTGAACCTGAATGATCTGTTTGGGACATAATAATCTCCGATCCTGATTAGCAAATATAAACGCGGTAAGGCGCTGTCATAAGAGAGGAAGTCCAACAAACAAGCGCGATCTATTATAGCAGAGAAATCTCTGTATGCCAATCAAAAAAGGTGGCGCCCGGCTTTTTTATTGACGTGACTCCGCCAAAGTGCTATGATGGTAAATGTTCAGGTAGTGTATGGGTTGATACGGCGGGTTGTTTTTGGAATTGAGAGACTTCCAATAGGGCGCAGGAGACAATCTTTGGAGAATCAAGCCATCAACTTGTTTGTGGGATTACCGTGTCTTGCAATCCCAGAGGAAACTGCCGATTACTATGCACAGATGAAAAGGCAAGCGGAACAACAGGGTATACCACTGTCTGATAACGACCTTTGGATAGCTACCACTGCGATGACACTCAATGCAATTCTTGTCACTTCTGATTCAGACTTTCAGCGGATTGCCGGATTCGAGTTACAGCTTGAGGATTGGACAAGTTGATGAAGGGAAGGTTTGTCTTTCGGGTGTAAGGAGGAACTGAAGGAAGTGCATCGCACATATCAGATGGCACGGATTCTCAAAGTCGCAAGCCTTATCCGCCGTGACCCCAGAAAATGGAATCGCCCACGCCTCGCCCAAGAACTTCGCGTCAATAAAGCAACGATTTCGCGCTACATCGGCGAACTGCGCGAGATGGGAATGCAGGTTATTTCACATGGGCGTGGCGGTTACGAAATCATTACCGATATTTTTCTGCCTGAACTTAACTTTGATTGGGATGAAGCCCTTGGTCTGGTTACGGCAGCGAGTTTTTACAGGGCGAATGAAGGGCAACAGGCTCAAGGTACGCTTGACAGTGCCATCGCAAAAATTCGGACGAATCTACCCAAAGGTACTCAGCGCGTCCTGCAACAGATTGTTCCACAGATTGATGTTCCCGATTTTCAGGTGAGCCAGACCGATGAAAGTCAGCCGCAGCGCGAGACGCTATATGACGCGATTCGGGAACGCCTCAAAGTCAATATCGAATACAACTCCTTCAGCGGTGGAAAACGTAGGCGACATCGGCTTTCGCCCTATGCCGTCATGTTCCGCAAACGTGCCTGGTACGTCATTGGGCACTCTGAAACGTTCAATCGGATTCTGACCTTCCGCATCAACCGCATCCATTCCTTCTCTATCGGCCATACCCCCTACACGATTCCCGAGGATTTCTCTGTGCAGAGATACATGGAGAAAAGTTGGGATGTCATGCTCGGTCCGGAGACACACGTCGTCATCGAGTTCGCGCCACGCATCGCCCCGCTGATTCGAGAGGTGCGTTGGCATTCGACACAGCAGATACAGGAAAACGCTGATGGAGGACTTCGCTTTGAAGCCACAGTCGCAGGTTGGCTAGAAGTCGGCTGGTGGGTTTTGGGTTGGGGAGATGAGGCAGAAGTGATTGAACCGAGGGAATTGCGGGAGTGGGTCGCGCAGACGGCACGGAAGATGGTAAGGATGTATCGAAAAAATTAAGAATGGAAGATAGGATTGGAAGGGTGGCGGATACAGGGATTTGCCCCTACAGCGTGATATTCACTTTGTCCGCAACGCACCTGAAAAAAGGTTGCGAAAACGCGGGCGGCAATGGTAAGTTTTATTGAAAGATGTTTGGAAGTTTCAGAGTTTTCAGAGTTTTCCGAGGAAACGCGAGAATTTGATAGAGACAAAAAAAGGGTGAGAACGCACGCCGGGACTGATTTCTAGGCGGTTTGACAGGAAGTCCCCTCGGAACTGTACTCGGAAATAGGGAACGGAGATCTCCGTTCCCTACTTTTCCGAATAACGGAGGAAAATGATGGCGACACAAAAAAGGAAGGCCTCACTTCAGAACGCACTTCGTGGGCGTTTTGCGAAAAAAGGGTCTGCAGAACTAAAGTCGGATTTAAAAGGGTTGTTTGATACGTTGAGTGGTTATGAGCTTGTGGATGCGGTTATCGGGCGTGTGCAGCGTTATGCGGTGGAGGCATCCGGTAAGACGGTAGATCACGATTTCAGTCGGATGGAATTGTATGAAGCAGACGAGATTAAAAGGGGAATCCGTGATGAGTTGGTTTGGCACGTTTCGTCCTTTGTCTCAGATGTGCATCGGGAGTTTATCGTCCAGTGTCATGCGTGGGGGGGGGCTACTTCCGAAGCGGCTTTGGAGTTGATGAAGACAGACAAGGCGATAAATCGATTGGCGCAAGAGGACGCGATGGGTTGGAACGAACTTCGAGAAACGTTGATTCATCGGTTGGCGTATCTGAAGCCGGGTTCGTCTCGGTGGCCTGAAAAGAAGTACGGCTTGGCCTGGCGTGAAGCACGGGAGGAGTATAAACAGGCGTTGAGTGATATTCCGTTCACGTCTCGGGTGGAGCAGGTTGCGCTTTTAGCCAAACATGCTGAGCGAATTAACTATGAGCTGGATAATAGAATACATTCCGTGAAAGCTTTGCAAATGTTGACGAATTCGTTGGTAAAGACGGTAGAGAGTTTGCGGAAACTGTCGGCGGTTGATGAACAACAGATACCTGCGAATTTGTCTGCGCCTCAGCTTGTTGGGGTTCTGGAGCGGCTGACGCTTGCGCTGAGGGCGCCTGAGCAGAAGGCGATTGGCGGTGGGGCTGAGGAACTTGTTGGGGTTCTGGAGCGGTTAACGCTTGCGTTGAGGGCGCCTGAGCAGAAGGTGATTGGCAGTGGGGCGGAGGCTGTGCCTGCGGAGGCGGGTGGTGACGTGGGCGAGCCTGAGTGAAGTGACCTGAGTTGCCGCCTTAGATAAGACCAAGCGCAGAAACCGAGTTTTTAGATGAATAGACACGAGTTCGGCGGAAACGCCAACGATTTGCTCAGGTCTGGGTTCGTAGTAGCGCAATTCATTATACAACTACGGCATGCTTGCAACGATATTTTGAACTTCCGTTTCTAATTCCAGGGTGATTTGCTGCGTGGTTTGTCTTTTCTCTTTTTTATAGGCTTCATAGGCATCCAGCAGATTTTGGGGCGTACCAATACGAACGAAAGCATCCAGGGGGCCTTTGGCTTTCGAGCGACCAAAGACCTCCGCTTCAAGCCGTGTGATGACTTCCAGAAAGCGTTCTTGAGATGGATGTTCGCCGATGTACCCCTCGTAAATCGCAATAGAGTTGACAATGCGGCGCAGGTCTGTGAAAAATTGTCGAAATTTGTCAAGGCGCTGTGTGTGAATCCCCTTCTCATATTTGGTCATCTCATCTACATCCCGGTAAATTTCCTCATTAATCTGGTTCTGAATGGCCCGAACTCGCCTTAGTGGATGCGAGTCTGGTTGAGGAACGATTCCCATGAAGTTCTCCATCTGTGACAGAATGTGTTCTTTCAACAGTTGAATTCGCTCATTAAGTGAACTATCTTCGCTCAGACGAAGTTGATATTCTTTCGCCAGCGTCATCAGCAGGCTCGCTCCCACATTCTTCACGCGGTCATACAATTCTGTAGGCGGATCGGTATGCTTAGGCAGGACGCTTTGTTCCAGATTCGTAAGTGCCTGCTCAATTTGACGCCACATATCTTTCTTGTAGATGTACTTTAGCCCGACAGGTACAAGATAGACAGGTTTGACATTACCCGCCTTTTCCATATCATTGAGTGCCCAGAATCCGAACTGTGCAATGCCACTTTCAAACGGCATAATCGTCTCGTTCTGATGCGAGATTTCTCCTTCGCCGAAGATAACTAACTTCTGCTCCCCTTTGGTCAGCGTTTCTCGTGTCAGCCGAAACGAATCCCGGTCTACGGCGCCACGCACGATTGAATAGGCGCCAAGCCTAGTCATGAAAAATCCTCTCCATTTCCCCCCAGCTAACTGGTCAAAGGTCTCTCGTGCTGTCATATAGCGAAACCGCTCCCCACAGCGTTTTGACACCGCAAACATCACATGTGGGTCAGCGTGGGTTGGATGATTCGGCACGAGAATCGTTGAGAATCCATCAGTTGATTTCAGCCTATCGAGGGATGTTGCATCAATATCTAAATGTGAAACCTTCTGGGAAAGCCGCATGAGTAACGGTAACATCAACTTGACGGTCCCGATCACGATTGCATTCTCTTTGGGCGGTTTGAAATCTAGCATCCGATCACTCCAAAACTCGATTTCTCTGGGATAGGTAGCAAGTTTGATTATTTTAAACGATCTCGGAAACAATGTCAACCCGGAAATGCGGCGCCATGTTACCTCTGATTCCGTCCAATTCTTATCTTGTCAAGTATATCCGGGCTTCTAATGCGGAAACGATTGGCGGGGAGGCTGAGGTTGTGCCTGTGAAGGTGGGTGGTGACGTGGGTGAGCCGGAGTGAAGTGATTGAACCGAAGGAATTGCGGGAGTGGGTCGCGGGGATAGCACGGAAGATGGTAACGGTGTATTTCAAAGCAAAACGATGATTTTGCCCTTGACCAAAAGGGCCGGTTCTGCTACCATAATGGCGAGAATCTCGATTACGAGATTGAAATATGGTTGTGTTATATTTTGCCCTAATTGTATGATAAGAATCTCGATTGCGAGATTGAAATATTTTTATTTGACTTGTTGGGTTGTCTATGTTATAATTAGTTTATTGTGATGGTAGTGTTATATACTCAATTAGAATAAAAATACAAGGAAATCAAATGCAACCCTTAAATCCATCTCTGGAAATTCAAGCACATTTAAAAAAAATAGATCGGGAGCAGTCTTATATTGAAGATCGGCATTATGAGATTGGTCAGACTGTAAATCTTTTAGAACGCGAGAATGCAGATTTACTTGATCGTTATAGCGATCTGGATTCGGCAAAGGAAATTTGCTACAGTGCACTCGCAGGCGACCCCGTCGCGATTTGGGCGGAACTTCAGCGGTTCGGACTTTAAGATTGTGGGAAATGCGTCTGGAGAAACCTAGTTTTTCGGCAAAACTGGGAATGGGGCAATCAATTACATTCTTAAACAGACGAACCGCAAAAAAAGCAGGGCCTACATCCACCGCCAAGGATGGGTTCGGTCCTGCGCATCGTTATTATAGCATTCAACTCAAGATAGGTCAAATCCTTTTCAAAAGATTTTAACAAAAATGAGATTCGGCGAGATTTTTTTTGATTAGTTGCAGGTTTGTGCGACTGATCGTATGTTATCATGTTCTCGGTTACTGGAAAATCCGATGAAATGGAGGGTTTAGAGTGATTAAACTTAGAGTCAAACCTGTATACTCTCGAAAGGCGGAAGTTGTTCCCATCAAGAACGGCCCCGAAGGGCTTGAGTTTCGACAACACCAAGTCGAAACCTATAAAGCGATTCAGGATCCAGATGTAGATGTGATCTTCAATAGGGCAATGACCGGTGATGGAAAAAGTTTAGCCGCGTATCTTCCCGCGCTGACGGAAGGCAGGTCAATCCTAGCTATGTACCCAACTAACGAATTAATCAAAGATCAAGAACGACAAGTGCAGGGATACTGCCAGTGGTTTGAGCAAAATATTGCCTGCGACAAGATGTTTGGGGAACGGCTGTACAAACTTCGTGCAGAATTGACAGATCTACGCGGGCAAAAAGCCGCGATTGAACTTTTGGCTCTAAAGAATCCAATTCTACTCACAAATCCGGATATCTTTAATCTAATCGCCAATTTTCACTATCTGAACCCCGAATATGAAAACCCAGATCAGTTGGTACAGCACATTATCGACTATTATGATCTGTTTATCTTCGACGAGTTTCATATCTATGATGTCTCGCAGGTCATCTCTGTTCTGACAACCATGTTGTATTTCATCGAGCAGGGACGTGGCAAATTCAATCAGAAAAAGTTCGTCTTTCTCTCTGCGACACCGAGCCCACTCCTGCTGGATTGTTTGGAGAAGGTGAATCTCCGATACAAAATCATCGAAGGGTGTTATCAATTCGATGAACTGGATTCAGCGAATTGGGACGGAATCTGCGCGCCATTCGACTTACATTTCCACGCAACGGGTCGCCGTACCGAAGAATGGGTCGAAAACCATTATCAGCAAATCGCCGAGTGGTTTGCCGATAATCCGAATTCACGTGGGGCAATTATTGTCAACTCGGTTGCAGCGGCGAAACGAATTTCCTTGTTTCTCAAAGAACGAAACGTGGCGGGGGATTTTCCTCTGAACGTTGGCGAAAATACTGGACTCAGCAGTCGGGAAGAACGACGTTTTGCTCTCCACGAAAGTGACCTGCTCATCGGGACCTCAACGGTAGATGTCGGTGTTGACTTCAAAATCAACTTTCTTGTCTTTGAGGCGATAGACGCAGGTTCGTGGATTCAAAGGCTTGGACGGCTTGGTCGGCATTCAGAATACGCAACACCTGACGGGGCGGTTATGAAGTTTGACCGTTTCGTTGCTCACTCGCTTCTGCCCAAATACGTCTACGAACGGATTGAGCAAGTCGTCACGTCGGATTCAGAAATTGACAAAGGGACTCTGATTGACCTCATGCGAAGTGAGGATGAGAATAAACGGATTTTCTCTCCCATCAACGATTTTCGCAACTATAAAAAGTCTTGGGGTTGGTTGCACGCTTCGCATATCATCAACACTTTGGGGCATCCACGATTGCGCGAAAACTATGCACCCCAGCGAGAAAAACTCACGAAGGTCTATACCGACATTTTCGAGGCGGATATCGAAACGCGAGCAACAAAATGGTATTTCGCTGTTAAAAATAAACGGCCGGAAATCATTGATTCTGCTGTGATTCAATTTCGTGGTGAGACACCTTTCACATGTGGAATCATTGATGAAACAGATGGCGAGGTGAAAGACTACAATCTCCTGTGGACGTTAAGCAACGCCGAAGTCGAATTCATGGACAAGACGGATTTCATGCAAGAAATCCAATCGCGGGGAATTCCACCCCGTCAGTTTCGGTCCGTTGGCATCTATCTCCGATTACATGGATATCGCTCAGAGCGAGAGCGTTTTCACCTGACTCAGAGCCGCAAGATTGGGAAGCAGTTTACTGACGAAGATTACCGTCAGTTGCATACGCTCAAGGGGTTTGAGATTGATGGTAATTTTCCAGAAATTAACAAAATCAATCGTTGGTTGCGCATAAAACCGCATCTTTGCCTTGTTTGTAAAGAGCCGTTGGGTGATTTACGGCGGCTGTTACGTCTGCCGATGATGTTTTCCATTTTCTCGCTACTTGATCGGGATGGTAACGAATTCAGCGTCGTATTTTCAAAGGACGCGCTCTTGTTACATTCTCAGCCCTACATTTGGGCGAAGGAGGATTCTAATGGCTGAACAACCTCAACCTGATTTCCTGGGGATTTCAGAGAGTTCCCAAGAAACACAAGAAATCCACGCACAAATCGCATTGCTGAAAAACGCCGTTGACCCAGACGATTTTGTCTTGACAGACTACGTCGAGACAGTTGTACCGCAGATGCTGGACGAATACACGCTCCGTTCAGCGAAAGGAAGCACGGTTTGGGCGTCCAATCACGACCAAAGTATGCTCGCGCATATTCTCAACGGCATCTTTCCAACGCTCACGATTGTGCGAATTGCCGGGCAACCGTTGAGTGAACTAGACGAGCGGCTCTACCTGATTGCCTATTCGTTTCATGACATTGACAAACTCATAGACATCCGTGATTTGAGTGTCTCTGATGCGGAGAAGTCTGAGCAATTTTACAGCTACCTTGATGAATGGGTTGCGAAACTCCATTTTGATAAATTCTGTCCAGATTACGAAGATTACCGCGGAGACATTGCATATCTCATTCTCAACACGCAGAAGAAATACGGTGCAAACCTCAATTTGCAGAGTTACGATTCGCGCCTACCGGGGCGACGACGCCAGTTTTTGCGGGAGATGTGTACCGCATCAGACCTTATCGCCTATTTTCTGAAGAATCCGAGTGGATTTCGAGAACAGGCGAATGCCCGTGAATCTCTCGTCAAGCTCAGCGGTGGGAAACTCGAATTCGCCTATCACAAACTCGCTGAGAATCGCGGTATGATTACGAATGTCATCAACAACGCCTTGCTCAGAATCCTGCGTGACCGATTGGGATGGAAACCGTTTCTCTTCTTCCCAACAGGTGTCACATATTTGCGAAAGTGGTTAAGCGAAGAGAGCAACTTGCCGACACAGGATGAAATTGCCGAGGATGTTGAAAAACAGCTCATTGCATACTGCGCCGGGCGATTAGAGGCGAACCTCAACGGATTTACGCGAGATGGGAAGGGATTTAAGTTTCCCGATTACTATTACGATTTCTTCCAACTTCCTGAACTACTCCAACTCATTCGCAAAGGATGCTTCAGGATACTGCACGAGAATAAGTCACCCTCTGCTGGGAAGCGACTACAGAAGCTGCTTCAACTTCAGAAAAAAGGTGATATTCCCCCTGATGTCAATCTCCATTTTGAAGAGGATATGCGCGTTGACCAACTTGCGGAATATCTCTACGAAATCGAGAAACACGTTGGCGCAATAACGAGCCGTGAGGCGGTATCTTCTGAGATTATCACGATTTTGGATACGCAAGAATATCAGACTGACTTTGAAGCGATTCCACGCGATAATCGGGCAGGCGGTGTGCCGCTACATTGGTATTTCCTCGCAGGCAAATACTTGATGAAAAATCTTGGGCTTGATGCGAATCAGATGGAAGATTTGTTTGCAGACATTGCCAATCAGGTTGTGACAACATTCGAGGGAGAAATTGAACATCGCGAGGTGGAGAAGGAAGGGTTCAGTGTACTCCGCGAATATGTTCGAGAAATTGTCGATATCAATGGACACAGTGAGATCGAACGCGACTTTGAAGCGGAATTGGACCGATACACAAACACGAAGAAAAAAGGGCGTGGCTCGAATGCGGGTTGTTCTCTCTGTTCGTCAACGTTTGAAACAAGCAAGCAACGAGACACGTCGGTCATCTTCGCCAACCAAGTCTACAGTAACAAGAACTTGCTCAACTCCTCATTGCTCGTCCGCGGCATCTGTGAATTGTGCGAGGTCGAAATGATGCTCCGACAAATCATGATACGCTCGAAATTGCGGCTCGTGGGCGGTGGGTATGATGACGTCAAAATCAAGTGGCTGTATCTCTATCCGAGCTACTTTTTCACGACAGAGACAGCGAAGTTTGTCGGCAACGCATATCGGCAGATGAAGAACTTGAATTTCTTTGACGTGCGGAAAGCGTTACACAAAGGAATGGCAGTGAGGGATTTCATCAATTTAGATGAAATGGTCATTGACACCGAAATTCCGAACCCTGACGATGATTATCTGCTCAAGATGGAGTTCGACACCAACGACCTTGCAACCTTCTACTTCTGCGGAATCCCGACGCTCGGCAAAAGCCCCACCGATACAGAATCGTGGGCATTACCGACTTTTCTCGGTCTGCTTATGCCATTAGTGTTCAATGCGAAGGTCGTTGTGACCGAGTCGCAGATTCCACTCTATCACAGCAGCGAGGAGTGGAAAGAGACAGTTGTTCTCAATGCCCCCCATCCGTTTGTGAAGCACATTCTAGGCACAGTCGAAATCCGCATTGACCAGATCGAAGCGGCTTTGAAGAAGATTGTTGCTGCCTACGATATGAATATTGATGTATTCCAAAAGGATGGTAAACCGCAGTGGCAACACCTCAACGAAATTGGGCGGAACATTGACACAGACCCACTTTACGTTTTTCATTATCTCGAAGCGTTTCGCCGGAAGCAGGGTTGGGACAGTTTCCCCAAACCCCGTGATGGCGAATCATCAATCCCGGAACGATACATCCAAACTTATCACCATATTGGAGGTGACAAGATGAGTCTCATTGAAGAAGTCGCCAAACGGTGCTTCAAATTTTACGGACCCGATAACTTCAAGCCGAACAGTGTCTTGAAGGTGATTACGCTGGTTGAAGACGTGATTGTCAACAGCGAGTCGAAAATTAACGCAACTGATCTAAAATACCAAGCCATTGGCGAGGTAAGTAACCTGATGCAACGGATTCGGTCAAGTCGTGCCCAAGGCTACGCTCGGCTCCACCCTAGAGATGAAGAACCATCAGCTATTCACGAATTTGTTGAATATTTTTATAACGTGGTGTTTGCTGAATATTACGATGGCGAGCGCGGTATGCTTCGTCAACGTCGCAACCGCTTTAATGCGGGTGTCAACGCATGGTATCAGGTAAACTGGCGTCAATTCCAAACGAAAAAGGCAAAGGAGGAAAACAATGCCGACAATTGAAATTCCGAAAGAGCTCGTTCCCGAAAATTATTTTTTGAATCGAATTCCGAAAGCCCCAACGGGGCGTTATGCACATCTGATTGTGGTTCGTGAAACAGAGTCGTTTCCCGTTTTTCAAACAGATGGCACGCTCAACATTGCCAAGGTCAAGGCAGGTTTGCAAAATGGCGATTCGCTCATACGCCTTGCGATGTTCAAGCGGAAACAGAGTTCGCCAGAGCGACTTACTGGACGCGAATTGCTGAGAAGCACAGGCATTACACAGAATGAAGATGCCGGCGAAGATAACTACTGTGACTACAACGAGCAGTTCTGTACGACCTGCCCCGACTGCGTTTACTACGGGTTCGCAATCGGTGATTCTGGCTCTGAAAAATCAAAGGTGTATGTTGATACCGCCTATTCGATTACAGGCTACGATGAGTCACATCAGCAGTTTTCATTCAACGCGCTGTATGAAAAAGGGAACATGAGTCAGCATGGCGAAGTTCGCTCTAGCTTTGGCGAACAAGACCACATCGTACCACAAGTTTTCTTTCCCTCTATCATTACCATTAAGGATGTGATGGTCAACAGTTTTGCCTACGTTTTGAACAACGTGCTACGAACGAAACGTTACGGCGCGCAGACGACACGAACCGGACGACTTGCCAATCATATCGTCGGAGCGGTATTTGCTGATGGTGAGATCTTTTCAAATCTTAAATTCACGCAAGCCATCCACGATGCGTTGGGCAACGACAAGGACGAAACGCCGTTGAATCCTGAGAAAGTTTTTCAAACGGCTCGATTAACCACATCCGAGCTCTTGAAGGATGACGGTGTGAACTATCATCTACTTGAGGAAGAAAACCTGCAAGAGTTACTTGGCATCGTCAAGTCCGCGACAACGGATGAAGAAAAACTTCATCAACTTTTGCAGGAGGCAAACGCCGAGACGCAGGAATACTCCGAACGAGTGATTCAAAAGGCATCAAACAAAAAGAAAAAGTAGGAGGGACCGATGCAAGTCACGAGATGCCGCCTTATCCTGCACGACTCTCTCTACTACGCGACTCGTGAGATGGGGCGACTGTACGAGACGGAGAAGGTCATCCACAATTGGGCGTTGACGTATGCGCTCGGTTTGATTCAAAAGCCGTATAGATCATTTAACAGCGTTCCAACTTATCAGGAGGACCTCACACCAATCAATGCGGCAGGTGTCTATGTGACACCTGCCAAACCGATTCATTATGATTATATAATCAGTACCTTCAAATTCGCGGACAATCGACATCGCCCGTTTTCAACTGTCAGCAATACGCGAAAAAGGGAGTTGAAGATTACTGTGACGAACAAACCATCTTTCGGCAAGGCGAAGGAACTTGCGCCGGAGAGCGAGTTTGAATTTTTCATCATGGGTAAATTGCCCGAACGGGTCCCGAAGTGGATCCGGTTGGGATTGTGGATGAGCAAAGCAAAAATCGAAATCAAAGATCGTCAGGACTTGACCGTTCAACGGGGTCAATTTACATGTCCTCACTTGTTGAATCCGCTAGATCTTTCAATTCGGCCGCAACTCTATGATCTGATCTCGATGCCGCCGGTGAGTCTTCTTCAAAATGTGACTTTGACAGGCGAGTACGTTGCGTTTCAGAGAGAGCAAGAAACAGTTTGTTTACCAGCCACAATGAGATATTTTGCAAACTCAACTTAGAAAAGTTCACCATGCCCATCAGCACCGTTATCTACCTCATCCCCCCCGAAGATGTCACACTTCGTCCGACGATGGGGCATCACGCGCACGCTGCGTTCCTATCGCTGTTGCGAATTGGCAATCCGGAAAAAGCGGAAGAAATTCACGCCACATCCGCGCAGAAACCGTTTACTGTTTCGCCGCTGATTGGTAAAGGCGAACGACGTGGGGATTTCCTGCACATCCGCGCTGGAACGGAATGCTGGCTCCGCTTTACGTTCCTCGACGATGAACTCTTCGCCTACTTCGGCAACGCCTTCTTGACACAGCAACTGCCGTCCATCCGCATCGGACAGGCGATGTTTCAACTCAGCCGATTGAATTCATCTGGGACAGAGGGTAAAGATTGGAGCGGCGCAAGAACCTACGAAGACCTAATTGAATCTGCGCGGACAGACACTCGGATTCAGATGCGATTCCATTCGCCGACCGCCTTTCGGGAACTGACTCCGCACGGGCGAAAAACACGCAATCAAGCAAATATTGACCTGCAACGTTGCTATCAGAGTTGGGTCAACAAATGGAATGCCTTCGGACCGATGCAGATTGATAAGCAACGCCTTCTCGATTTCGTGGTCGGTCACGCCGGGCTGACCACAGTTGAGGCCAAGAGCCGGATGCTCGATTTCGGCAGACATAAGGCGGTCGGATTTGTTGGAAATTGTGCATACCAATTTTTCGTGAAGCGTCAATCCGATGATGAGGGTAACATTGAGATGTTACGTTTGGTGAACCTGCTCGCCGATTTCGCCTTTTACTGTGGCACCGGCTACAAAACGACGATGGGGATGGGACAGACGCGGCGACGACAATCCTGATCACGAGATTGACATCAGATCGACATCAAGTGCCTCGGCAATCGCCTTCAACGTTTTGACGGAACCGGACTTTCGTCCTGTCTCAATCCCCGCTAAATATGCACGTTGAATGCCGGTTTTATCCGCAAGTTGCTTCTGTGTGAGTCCCCGGTACTCGCGATACACCTTGATCGGATTCTCCTCATTGAGAATCAGCCGATTAATCACCTCGCCGGGGAAGGTTTCCTCATCAATGGCTTTCGCCCTACGAAAATCACGAATGTCTCTAAGCATCTCCGCATCTGCAAGGAGTTGGTCGTAATGCTCTATCGGTACAAGGGCAAATTTCTGACCTTCTATTTCTACTGTTTCAAGGCTCATTTATACACACCGCCTCTCGGTCCAATTTTTACGATTTCAAGTACAAAGGTGTCATCATGGAGTTCATACAGCACTCGCCAGTCACCCACTCTGAGCCGGTATCCCGGCTCACCTGTTAGGCGTGTTATATTATTGTTCGGCGCGTAAGGATTCTCAGCAAGTTGGTTAATCTTCCCAACAACGGTTTTCGCTACATTACTGGGCATCCGCTGGAGCATCTTCATCGCGCTTGCTCGATATCGAATCTGATACATGATGCCCCTTATTGTAGCTAAAAGCAACCTGAAAATCAAGCATTTCCGTTACACACCCCGTTCCACAAATCTGGAGTATTAAACCATGTCCGAAACCTACATACCGCTTTCGCAGATAAACACCTATGTCTTCTGCCCGCGCCGATTCTACTACGAATCCGTTGAGGGCCATCAGGTGATTAACGAGCATGTCGAAGAGGGGAAGATCAAACACGCCCGCGTTGATACGGAGATGAAAGGTCGCAACGAGCGCGGGGTGAAGGTCTCGCGTCGACAATACCTCGCCTCTGATGCACTTGGTGTCTCCGGTTATCTCGATCTAATTGAAGAGAAGGACGGTGTGCCGTATCCGGTCGAATACAAGAAAGCCGGCACCGGCAACTGGCTCAACGATCAGGTTCAACTCTGTCTACAAGGGATGCTAATCGAAGAGAGCACTGGCATTGAGGCGCCTCACGGCTATATCTACTACATCGGCTCCAAACGCCGCCGAAAGGTGGTCTTTGATGACGAACTGCGGCAGACCAGTCTCGACTTTGTCTCTAACGCCGAATCGCTGTTGCAGACAAGAAAGATTCCCGAACCGGTCCACGACAACCGGTGTAACGGGTGTAGCGTCCGAGGCATCTGTCTTCCAGACGAGGTTGCCTATCTCCATGAATTAGACGATCGACCAAAACGCATCAAACCTGTGCTTGGGATCGATAACGTGCTGTATGTCGATGAAGCGGGCTGTATACTCAAAAAAACTGGGGAACGCCTGCTCGTTGTCAAAGAGGGAGAAACCATCCGCGACATTCCGCTCATCCATCTCGGCCAGGTTGTGCTTTGTGGCAACATCAGTGTGACGACCCCGGTGATGCAAACCCTGCTCAACGAGGGGATTCCGGTTGTTTACCTGTCTGCGTACGGACGCTATCAGGGAACGCTTACGCCGAAAATCTCCCGAAACTCACTCCTGCGCGTCGCTCAACATCGGATCGCGGATGACCCGGAAAAGTGCCTCGCGCTCGCGAAAGCGTTTGTACATGGCAAAATCACGAACATGCGGATGATGCTCCAGCGTCGGAAATGGCGGAACAGAACGACCAACGACAAAGATCTCGATTGCGAAGTTGAAACAAACGGAATCGAAACTGAGGACAGGCACGCCGACATTTTATCGAGCATTAAGGGACTCGCTGCGATGCGCCGGAAGATTCCCAAAGCGGAACGGCTCCCTGAACTGCTTGGTATTGAAGGTAACGCCTCTGCCGCGTATTTCCAATCGTTTTCCGCCATGCTCAAACCAGAAATGGGATTTGACTTTGAACGCCGCTCCCGCCGACCACCCGCGGATGCGACCAATTCGTTGCTTAGTTTTGCCTACTCGCTATTGACAGCGGATCTGATTTCCGCCATCCAGCTTGTCGGACTCGACCCATACGTGGGGTTCTTCCATCAACAGAATTACGGGCGTCCCTGCCTCGCATTAGACCTCATGGAGGAGTTCCGTCCGATCATCGCCGATTCAGTTGTGATTACGCTCATCAACAAACGGCAGATTAAACCGGATGACTTCACCCAATCGCACGGCGGCTGGTTCCTCAAAGACGCCGCCCGCAAGCGGTTCTACGCCGCCTACGAGGGACGCAAAAATGAGACGATTACACACCCTGTCTTCAAGTACAAAATCAACTTTCGCCGTGCAGTCGAATTACAGGTACGATTGCTTGCCAAGTGTCTAATGGGAGAGATTGAAACCTACACGCCGCTGACAGTTCGATAGCGGTTGTAGGGGCAATGCCTTGTGCTTGCCCATAGTAGAGGTGAGATTGAAACCTACACGCCGCTGACAGTTCGATAGCGGTTGTAGGGGCAATGCCTTGTGCTTGCCCATAGTAGAGGTGAGATTGAAACCTACGCGCCACTGACAGTTCGATAGCGGTTGTAGGGGCAATGCCTTGTGCTTGCCCATAGTAGAGGTGAGATTGAAACCTACGCGCCACTGACGGTTCGATAGCGGTTGTAGGGGCAATGCCTTGTGCTTGCCCATAGTAGAGGTGAGATTGAAACCTACGCGCCACTGACGGTTCAATAGGCTGTCGGAGGAGAAACCGATGTTTTACGCAGTTGCCTATGATATTACCAATGACCGGCGGCGAAACGCAGTTGCCAAAATTTTGCTAGATTTCGGCACACGCATCCAATATAGTATATTTGAGTGCAACACCGATCGACGCGCTTACCTCCGGCTACAAGATCGGCTTCAGGATGCCATCAATCCCAAGGAGGATGCTGTGACTTTCTATCATCTCTGCCGGTCCTGCGAGAAGGGGATCGAACGGATTGGTATCAAAAAAGGAATTGACAAAGCCGCGTATATCGTTTAGCATCCAAATCGGGCATAAGGGCATTCGGGTTCGGAAAACTCAACTGTCAACCGCTGAGCTAACAAAAAGCGAAGTGTCCGACAGGATCGGTGAAGAGACTGTTATGATAGGGGTTTGACGATGTACCTTTTTGAAAATCGCCCATTTCAACTGGATCAACAACTGAAACATCCAAGTCTGACAGAAAGCAGTGTTCAAAATGCTTGCTGTTACTGGCTTTCAAATGGTCGCTCGATCAATGATAAGAATCTCGATTACGAGATTGAAACGCAAATATCGTGAAAATGGCGGGGTTGTATGGGTGGACGATCAATGATAAGAATCTCGATTACGAGATTGAAACATGTCAACGAAACGGTACAACAACTCGCCGATGATGCGATCAATGATAAGAATCTCGATTACGAGATTGAAACGTAAAAGGTGGGAGATGCCCCCAGCTGGGTTGCTGGGCGATCAATGATAAGAATCTCGATTACGAGATTGAAACTACATTAATAATGAGCCGCTCCGCGACTTTGGTGGTGACGATCAATGATAAGAATCTCGATTACGAGATTGAAACAAATATCATCGGGATGATCTACCAATTTATCCGCAATCGATCAATGATAAGAATCTCGATTACGAGATTGAAACCAACGCTCGGGTTGCGACATCGACACTCCCAAACCCTCGATCAATGATAAGAATCTCGATTACGAGATTGAAACGCATCAGTAATGATATACTCCGACGAAGCGAACCTGTCCGATCAATGATAAGAATCTCGATTACGAGATTGAAACTACATTATGATAGCAATGGCAACCACAACGGCTATACGATCAATGATAAGAATCTCGATTACGAGATTGAAACTCACCGGTGCTAACGACATCCGACGGAATACCCGGCTCGATCAATGATAAGAATCTCGATTACGAGATTGAAACCAGGTGAGGGAATCGCTTTCAGATCGCGAGATACGCACGATCAATGATAAGAATCTCGATTACGAGATTGAAACATAATCCTCAGCATCATACGCTTCAAACGGTTTAATCGATCAATGATAAGAATCTCGATTACGAGATTGAAACGGAACGCCGGCGCTGCATACAGTGTTTAATCGCGCCTTCGATCAATGATAAGAATCTCGATTACGAGATTGAAACACTGCCATGCTTTCCAGAGAGTCATAGTGCGGTCGCCGATCAATGATAAGAATCTCGATTACGAGATTGAAACTGAGACAACCTGTACTTTTCAATCCTCCAGTGAACACCGATCAATGATAAGAATCTCGATTACGAGATTGAAACGACAAAGAGCGGATCAGAACTCTCCTCAGTATCCCCGATCAATGATAAGAATCTCGATTACGAGATTGAAACGACAGCCTCCGAGAAGAAGCCCGACGACTCAACATCACCCCCGCGATCAATGATAAGAATCTCGATTACGAGATTGAAACCTGGGTGGAACGGCGCAATGGGATAGCGACGAATTTCGACGATCAATGATAAGAATCTCGATTACGAGATTGAAACACATGGCATGGAAACTCGGGCTGATGGGAATCTGGGATCGATCAATGATAAGAATCTCGATTACGAGATTGAAACAAGTCCAAAATCGTCCCGTCCAGCAACAACACCTCTAAAACGATCAATGATAAGAATCTCGATTACGAGATTGAAACAGAGATTCGCTGGGAATTAGGCGCATCCTCATCGAGGCGATCAATGATAAGAATCTCGATTACGAGATTGAAACTACCACGACCGCGAAGGGCGCCCCCGACAGTATCTTCCGATCAATGATAAGAATCTCGATTACGAGATTGAAACCAAGTACCACTTCGATGTTGCCACTCACCGTCGCGGTGTTCGATCAATGATAAGAATCTCGATTACGAGATTGAAACCAGCAAGTCAGGGTACGATTTGCGAGTCTGCCCGATGACGATCAATGATAAGAATCTCGATTACGAGATTGAAACAAAACGGTAGGACCAACAACGAAATTTGGACAGGCAGCTCGATCAATGATAAGAATCTCGATTACGAGATTGAAACTGTAAACGATAATGACGATCTTGAAGTCGGCACACAATTCGATCAATGATAAGAATCTCGATTACGAGATTGAAACAGCTATAACCAAGACCGCATCCTGATTCCGATGGAGATTCGATCAATGATAAGAATCTCGATTACGAGATTGAAACAAGTCCAAAATCGTCCCGTCCAGCAACAACACCTCTAAAACGATCAATGATAAGAATCTCGATTACGAGATTGAAACGACTGAGTTCTATCGAGAATACCCGTCAACGCCGGAGGACGATCAATGATAAGAATCTCGATTACGAGATTGAAACTCCCCGTCGTCGCCGCAGACAGCGCACCCGACGCCCCGATCAATGATAAGAATCTCGATTACGAGATTGAAACGCGAAACGTGCGATTTCTCTGCCGAAGCGGATGGAGATACGATCAATGATAAGAATCTCGATTACGAGATTGAAACCAGCGAATATCTTGGGACCCATCCTCTGCTGATCGTATCATCGATCAATGATAAGAATCTCGATTACGAGATTGAAACGAAGGGCACACCATTGATGTACAATCGATAATCGAACTCGATCAATGATAAGAATCTCGATTACGAGATTGAAACCACTGGGGCATCCATCAGTACCGATTGAGATATACGAATCGATCAATGATAAGAATCTCGATTACGAGATTGAAACTTGTGATCCACCTGCGCCCATCGCGCTATCTGCCTGTCGATCAATGATAAGAATCTCGATTACGAGATTGAAACACAGGCACGATTTCAGGAAAGACGGTCATCCCGTTTGACGATCAATGATAAGAATCTCGATTACGAGATTGAAACGAGATTCAACAGATCCCGCGCTGCACCCCGCCGTCCCGACGATCAATGATAAGAATCTCGATTACGAGATTGAAACTACCATGCCAGAAATAGCGGTTCAAAGTTGCTTTCGCGATCAATGATAAGAATCTCGATTACGAGATTGAAACACAGACGCATCATCGGTATCGGGGTCAACCACCGCTTCCGATCAATGATAAGAATCTCGATTACGAGATTGAAACTTCTATAATCCAAATAGTTCAAAAATACTCAGTGTTCGATCAATGATAAGAATCTCGATTACGAGATTGAAACCGTTGAAAGGTGGGAATATGGCAAAGATTCAATTAGGCGATCAATGATAAGAATCTCGATTACGAGATTGAAACAACATCATCAAACGGCAGGATAAATTCACCCGATGTTGCGATCAATGATAAGAATCTCGATTACGAGATTGAAACTCAAGGCATTTACTCCTTCGAGGGATGGCGGGCTGAGGAGCGATCAATGATAAGAATCTCGATTACGAGATTGAAACCAGTGGCTGCTTCGTTGCGCGGATACCACCGCTTGCGATCAATGATAAGAATCTCGATTACGAGATTGAAACGCGGCGGTGAGTTACTTTCCCTTGTTCAATCCGGCTACCCGATCAATGATAAGAATCTCGATTACGAGATTGAAACCGGAACTGGATCAACTGACTGAGCAGGGTAAGCAGAACGATCAATGATAAGAATCTCGATTACGAGATTGAAACTAACGTCTCGCGTCTCATGTTCCGCGTCTGCCGGTGCGATCAATGATAAGAATCTCGATTACGAGATTGAAACTGGTGCGCAAGTGCTGGGTGCGCGTGCGGGTCGTGCCAAGCGATCAATGATAAGAATCTCGATTACGAGATTGAAACAGCCGTTGGTATCACGTCTTTGTGGGTTTCGTCAACGATCAATGATAAGAATCTCGATTACGAGATTGAAACGAAACCAATAATCGTGTACCATTTTTGATACGATTCGCCACGATCAATGATAAGAATCTCGATTACGAGATTGAAACTCTGAAGATTTCAGCGTTATCAATCAAATACGCTTTACGATCAATGATAAGAATCTCGATTACGAGATTGAAACAGAAATGACTTCCCATTCGGAACGTGGCAAGTTTATACGATCAACGATAAGACACTCGATTGCGAGATTGAAACAAACCCAAACCAGAGGCATGGATAAAGTGTGGATAACGATCAACGATAAGAATCTCGATTACGAGATTGAAACATGAATGAACACCACCAGAAGATTTGTTGATGGCTGTACGATCAACGATAAGAATCTCGATTACGAGATTGAAGCTGCTGAGCTCTCACCATGTGGAAGTCGGCGTGAAGCGATCAACGATAAGACACTCGATTACGAGATTGAAACTTCCCACACCTCTCGTGGCAGTGTCTGAGGTTCAGGGAACGATCAACGATAAGACACTCGATTGCGAGATTGAAACGGGGGTGGTATTGTATTTGTTGCGTGAGTCCGTGTTTTCGATCAACGATAAGAATCTCGATTACGAGATTGAAACCCGCAGCCGGCGGAGCGGAGAATACAGCGCATTCAACGATCAATGATAAGAATCTCGATTACGAGATTGAAACTTATCAGACAGTACCACTTCAAGCCCATTTAATCTGCGATCAACGATAAGAATCTCGATTACGAGATTGAAACAGCGGTGCAAACCGATTAAGGCGCCAGGCCTCGAACAACGATCAACGATAAGAATCTCAATTACGAGATTGAAACATGGTAGAGGGTAAGAAAGCTCACCAGATGGAGATCGCCGCCGATCAACGATAAGACACTCGATTGCGAGATTGAAACAGTTTCGATTTGACTCCCATCAGTTTGACTCCTTTTTTTTGTGCATGCACAAGAAAATTCGCCGCACGATCAACGATAAGATTCTCGATTACGAGATTGAAACGTGGAAAACAGATGAAATACAAAAAGCCATCGGAAACTCCCGATGCTTCTGTTGAAGTCGGCGTTGAAAAAGATGCTGTTGATGGATTCTCTTACGGTGTTCTGGAGCGAGTCACGGTATTGAGTCCATGCGGACCTCGGATCAGGGAATCGATACCTGTTGCCTCCCACGACGTAAGAAATGAAGCGCGAGTTGCGGCGGGGGAAACAGAACAACCTACGATAAGACTCTCGATTACGAGATTGAAACATAACCCTGACGGTTTTAATTCATTGCTTGTAACCGTTCAGGGGGTAGCGCTGGTCGAATAGGCAGAACCGTATTGAGACCAACGAGTTTTTCACTTAGCTACCTCAGACCGACTGGAACCAGTAAATATGCGGGTTTGAGAACAGAATATTCGACTCGCAGGACACTGATTATGACTGAATTCCTGCCATAACTGAAAAAGTTGTATTTCTAACCAGAAATTACTGACAAAGAGGTTCAAAAGTCAATTGAAATTTGACGCCCAGCGAGCGTATTATTATATTGCCCAGCTTGCCTTTCCAAGGGCGGTTGGCAGCGCGGGAAAATCCAAAGCACGGGCTTATATCGTCAAGCAACTTACACAGCTCGGATTAAGCGTGGAGCAGGAGGCGTTTGACTTTACCTTATTTCCCGCCGAGGTCTTGCCTCGCTTGATCTCGGCGGCCTACACCGTTGGCGTGATAGGCGTTTGCTGGCTGAGTGGCAACCGACCAACAGGCGCCAGCCTTTTATGCGTCGGTATGTTGGTGATTGCCCTATCGCTAACGCGCTGGCAGAAAAGACTGGAATGGCTCTATAATGTTGGCAGAGCACACACGTCAAAAAATATCGTCGCCACAAGTACGCCATCTATTGGTGCAAATTTCGATTTCATCTTCGTCGCGCATTACGACTCCAAGTCGCAGGTGCTGTCGATTGCAGTGAGGGCGTTATGTTATTATGTTGCCGTCGTTGGTTTAATCGGATTGACGCTGCTAATGCTCATTCAGATGTCTCCTTTGAAGGTCACATTGTCCTTGCCTTTGATCTGGCCGATTGGTGTCTCTATCTGTCTTTGCCTCCTGCTCTTGCAATTCAACTTCACGCAAAACGGTTCCCCCGGCGCATTTGACAATGCCTCTGGTGTTGGTGTCTTGCTGGAGCTCGCCCGTTGCCTTGCAGCACAGCCGCTGACCAACAAGGTGCGCCTGACTTTCCTATCGCCAGGGGCTGAAGAGTACGGGATGTGCGGCGCCCTGCGCTACATCCAACGGCACGCGGAAACCTACCATCCGGATCGGACTTACGTCATCAACCTCGACAGCCTCGGCGCGAGCGGAAAACTGACCCTTATCACACGCTACGGAATTCCACCTGTGGCGACAAGCAGAAGCCTGGGTCAAGCCATTATCGCATACGGGAGGGAAATTGGCGTTGAAGTTTCGGAGATCTATTCGCTGACAGGTGTTGGATTCGATCAGATTCCAATTGCCAGTCGCGGATTTGAAGCTGTAACACTGTCGTCGGGCGGATTTGGTGGGGCTGCCTTAAAAATTCACTCCAAACGCGATCGAATCGATCTGATTCACGAGGACAGCTTACAGCAGGTTGGGGATGTGCTCGTGCATTGTGTGGAACGGGAATACAAGATGCAGATCTGAATCCTGAATCTCTGAATCCACGAAGGGTCATTCAAATGCAAAATCACATGGAAGCAACCACGGGCGTCATCCTCGCCGGTGGATGCAGTCGCCGGATGGGGCAGAACAAGGCGTTGATGCGTTTGGGAAATGAGGCGATCATCGCCCATGTCGTCCGCCAGATGCGAGCCGTCACAGATGAGCTCCTGCTAATCACGAATACGCCAGAACTATACGCTCATTTGGGCTTGCCGATGCATGCGGATATCCTGTCAGACATGGGCACATTAGGCGGCATCTACACCGGGCTGACTTACGCTGTAAACAGCACCGCGCTCTGTGTCGGCTGCGATATGCCACTGTTGCAGCCGAATCTCTTATCTCACCTGATTGCCATCTTGGGAGAATATGATGCTGTCGTTCCATGCGTGAAAAAAGTTAATCGACCTGTCCCCATCTTCCAAACGCTATCCGCCGTTTATTCCAAACGGTGTTTGCCGGTCATCGATCAGATGCTCGCGGAGGGAGAATTGCGCGTTCATGCGCTGTACGAGCGAATCTCCGTCCGTATCGTCGAACCCAATGAATGGCAGGCGCTTGATTTACAGGGACTGTCGTTTTTCAATATTAACACACCTGAAGATTTTGAAAAAGCAAAGCAGATGAAGATGGAGGGAAATGGCCATGCTAAGTGTTGAAGAAGCGCGTAAACGAATGCTGGACACCATTACCGTTTTATCCACAGAGACGTGCAGCATTTCAGACAGCCTTGGGTATGTGCTTGCCGAGGGTGTCTATGCCAGCGAGAACATACCACCGTTTCACAACTCAGCGATGGATGGCTTCGCTGTGATTGCCGAAGATATATCAAACGCTTCCAAAGATTGCCCGGCCCAGCTTTCAGTCATTGAAATCATCCCGGCGGGATATGCGCCGACTAAGCGAGTTGTGCGGGGACAAGCGGCGCAAATCATGACCGGCGCCATGATGCCCGAAGGTGCGGATGCCGTTGTGATGAAGGAAGTGACGCAGTTGGAAGGGGATGAAGTCACAATCTTTGAGGGGATAGAAAAAGATGGAAACGTCCGGTTCACAGGCGAAAGTGTGAAGCAGGGCGATCTGGTCATGTCCAGAGGGAAGCTCATCCGTCCGCAGGAGATCGCGATGTTTGCTTCGCTGAACCGATCGGAAGTGAAAGTTTACAGATGTCCAAAAGTCGCGGTGGTTTCCACGGGCGATGAGCTCACGCCGCTCGGCGAGGCGCTGAAGCCGGGTAAGATTCGGGATAGCAACCGCTACGGCATCTGCGCACAGATCGAAGAGGCGGGGTGTTATCCGATTGACATGGGAATTGCCCGTGATGATGAGGCAGAGACAGAACGCAAGTTCCGCGATGCGTTGGATCAGGCGGACGCGCTCATCACCAGCGGCGGCGTTTCTGTTGGAGAATACGATGTGGTCAAAACGGTGCTATCCAGGCTCGGTGAGATCAATTTCTGGCGAGTGGCGATGAAGCCGGGAAAACCGCAGGCTTACGGCATCGCTGACGGCAAGCCAATCTTCGGATTGCCGGGGAATCCGGTGTCTTCGCTGGTTGTGTTTGAGCTCTTTGTCCGTCCAGCTCTGCTCAAAATGGCGGGTCACGCCAGCCTACTTCGTCCGACCTTCAAAGCAGTTTTGGAAGAAGGTGTCGTCAACAGAGATGGGCGGGTCAGCTATATGCGGTCGATCATCACACCGTGTGACGGGAAGTATTACGCGAAGACGACGGGACCACAGGGTTCGGGCATCCTCTACTCACTTGTCTTGGCGAATGGCTTTATTGTTATTCCGCCGGGAGCAGCGATGAAGGCTGGCGAAGTCGTGGAAGCGCAGTTTATGGGATAAGCATGGGTTTGTGCTCGCGTTAAGGAATGGTCACCTGCATTTGCTGAAGTATCGCGATCGGGGGCCCTGTAGATCAGGAAGGCGAACACGATTGTATGGTTCTGGAGGATTCTGCAGCAAAGCCTGAAATTGTGTTCTAATTTCAGGGAGGTAGCGGTTATAATTTGTCACCATTCGTCCATCTGTTGATGTTCACTATCCCCGAAGGACTTGTTTGATGCTTGCGTCGCTTGGATCTACTTCGATAACCAAATCACCACAACGGCGTCCTACATAATCCTTTACCTCCGATCGCAAGGGACGCGCAATCTATGTGCTTTCCTGCTATTCATCACGTTTCACGCATCACGCCTCCGGTATCTCGATCGGCAGATCCAGCCGATCTCCCCACTCTTTCCACGACCCAATATAGTTGCTGACTTTCGGGTAGCCCAAAAGCCGCAGCGCTAGATAGCCGTGGGAAGAGCGGTATCCGCCCTGTCAGTAGGACATGACGCACTTTTCTGGCGTAATGCCTGCGGACTCGTAGAGCGTTCGGAGTTCAGCGGCAGGTTTGAACATGCCACCTTCGTCCAAGTTGTTGAGCCATTCGATATGGATGGAGCCGGGAATCGCGCCCCCTCGCGCAGATCTCGCAACGTGTGCGTAGTGCTCCGCATCGGTGCGCGTATCGAGGACAGCAAAGTCATCTTGATTGAGCATGGCATGGATGGTATCTGCGTCTATATGGGCGTCCGGTTTTGCATCGGTCGGGAATGACGGAACATCCGATGGCTCGACGCCTTCGGTGCTTATTCCTCCTCCTGCGGCGAGCCAAGCACTGAATCCACCGTCTAACACGCGGACATCTTCGTGCCCCAAATACTCGCAGAACCAGAACCCACGTGCAGCACAAACGCCCGACGTGTTTTCGTACCAAACGATTGTTTTTGTCGGGTCAACCCCACGGTCTCGGAAAAGGTAAGCGATCATCCACATAAAAGCGTTGAACGGCTTTTCGCTCGTGTCGTTGAGACTGATTGCGAACAGATCGAGATGAATTGCGCCGGGGATATGCCTTTCGATATACTTGCGCGTTGGGCGCGTATCCACAATACATACTGAGCCATCGTCGAGTCGGTTCATCAATTCTTCGGCGGAAATCAGTAACTGTGGATTAACATAGCCTTTGTCATTCATTGTGTGCTCCTTTTTTTAGGGTTTAGGGTTTAACGAATTCCCAAAGCTAAAGCAAGACATTTCTTAGCTCAGTTGCACGCAGGATCTTGCATCCATCAACCTCTATCGGTTCTTCAGCACCCCTACCATGGATTTCCTCTTGTAAGCGTTTCCACAATCCATTATCGCAAAAGGCGTGAGGTAGTTTATCATCTACTACGCCAAAAAATTCAAAGTGGTTTGCTATATCTTCGACAGTCCAACTGGGCAAATTGTTCTGCTGGATGGAAAGGGCGATGGGGTGAATCTGTTCAGCACTAGGAGGGTGAGACAAGGTAAGGTGTTTGAGGACTATTTCTTTCCCTCTTGCATGTATTTCTTCGAGTGTCTTGTTTACCCATTTCAGATAACAAATTTGACCATATGTCCTCTTCAAAGACTGATACCACCCCATCTTATCAAACATGTGACTCATTATTTCCCGAGAGATTATGAATCTGTCAATATTCCTTTCCTCTTTTCGCCTGTGTTTTGAGATCTGCATCTTTCCATCAAAGACCAAAGGATCTGGCTTCTCGTGGTGTAATGCGTGACAATAAGCGCACATGACACTATAGTGCTCTTGTATAAAATCCTCATCGTGAGGAGAAGTTTTATATATTTCATCCTCAATACCCTCGTTGTGGTGAACATGCCAGGTGAATGGACTGTTCTGCTCCCTTTCGCGACAATCCTTGCACATAGACTTTTTGTTTTTGTCCTCACTAAGGCAACTTTTTATTCTCTCTATAATTCGATCGTGGGTATAGAAGCCGGGCTCGTAATCCTCATATTTCAAATAACCACCCTCTAAAGTGTCGATAAAGTCAACTCCGTAAACATCTAAATCCAAAAGTTTGATCCTATACTGTTCTATACTTAATGGCAGGATTGCCCTGACTATAAACACATGGGATTTAAAACGAATAGGCTTCAAATCCTTATAAAGGCTGATAGGGCTGTGACTAGTAGTTGCTTCAGCCTTTTTTATTGCTATTTTCTTGGCATCTGTATCACTCTCAGCTCGGATAGGCCATTTCTTCAAGCACTTAAAAGACTGTATTTCTTCCTCGCTTTCCAAATTTTCTTCCTTACTTGTAATAATTTTCTCAAGGATAGCCTCAAAAGACTTCATTCTTTATTTCCTTTCAGTATTTACGCACTTAAGGTGTAAAGCAATTGATCCAGATAGACACCCACCCTAAATTATGCTGTATATTTTTTAAACGACAAATATATTTCGGAACGGGTATATTCGTTCCTTATTGGTTCAGTTTTGTTCGTAGCTTGGCATTTGTTGGAACGCTTTTTCCGTTCCGGTTCAAGGAACTGAATATCAAATTCCGCCCTTTCCCCACCAAACGATTGTCAATTTTTCACGCATTACGTCGATCCAATCGTCTCAATACCACCCATGTAAGGCGTGAGAACTTCTGGAATGCGAATACTTCCATCTTCCTGCTGATACGTTTCGAGGATTGCGATAACCAATCGTGGTAGTGCGGTCCCTGATCCGTTGAGGGTATGAACAAATTCTGGTTTTGCGCCTAGTTCACGACGGAAGCGGATATTTGCGCGACGCGCTTGGAAGTTTTCAAAGTTGCTGCACGACGAGATTTCCAGACTGAACTTTTCCTCCGTAACCGCCCATAATTCAATATCGTAACATTTTGCAGCAGCAAACGTCAGTTCGGCTGTACAGTGTTGGACGATCCGGTAGGGAAGCCCTAGGGCTTGTAAAACATCTTCAGCATCGGTCAGTAGCGATTCATGTTCATCGTAAGACGTTTCAGGGAGGGTAAACTTCACCATTTCGACCTTATCGAACTGATGGATACGCTGCAATCCCCGTGTTTCACGGCCGTAAGAACCTGCCTCACGACGGAAACAGGGCGTGTATGCAGTATAGTAGATTGGGAGATTTCTGCCCTCTAAAATTTCCTCAGCAAAGATGTTGGTGACAGGAACTTCAGCCGTTGGAATGAGAAAGAGATCGCCGGCTTCGTCCGCTTTGTTCCGGTCGCATCGGTACATATCCTCCTCAAACTTGGGCAACTGTCCCGTGCCGGTCATCGCCGGACGGTTGGCAACAAAAGGAGGGGAGATTTCGGTGTAGCCGTGTAGGGTAATGTGCATATCAAGCATGAAGCTGATGAGCGCACGCTCCAGTTTCGCACCTAACCCCTTGAACAACACAAAGTTGCTGCCGGCCAGCTTTGTGCCCCGCTGAAAGTCGATGATATCCAACGCCTCTGCAAGCTCCCAGTGGAGTTTTGGTTCAAAATCGAAGGTTCGGATTTCTCCCCATTGCTTAATTTCAGGGTTATCCGCTTCGCTGCTCCCGATCGGTGTACTTGAATGCGGCATGTTCGGAATGTTCATCAAAATCTCATCCACTTCATTTTTATAGATTTGCGCCTGCTCATTCAACGTCTTGATCTTCTGAGAGACGTTTTTCATCTCAGCAATCTGATCGGAGGCATCCTGCTTGTTTCTCTTGAGTTGAGCGATTTCCTTTGAAATTGTGTTTTGATAGCTTCTTAACGACTCCACCTCCCCCAACAGTGTACGCCATTTGCGGTCAGCCTCAATGAGTTGATCTAACGGCACTGTCATCCGCCGATGTGCTAACATCGCTCGCACCACATCGGGGTTTTCGCGAATGAATTTGAGATCTAACACGAGAATAACCTCCTTCTGAGACCTTCGATCTGTAGATATGAAAAAGCCACAGATTGCTCAAAAACAACCTGTGGCTTTAAAACGGACCCGACGGGATTTGAACCCGCGATCTTCTGCGTGACAGGCAGATGTGTTAAGCCAGGCTACACTACGGATCCGAGTAAGGATTTCAATTTTTGGTAGGCGGGACAGGGCTTGAACCTGTGACCTACGGCTTGTAAGGCCGTCGCTCTGGCCAACTGAGCTACCCGCCCAAAATCCACGACCTTCCAGAAAAGCCCATAGAGTATATAACACAAAGAGACATTTGTCAAGAGGAAAAGTCGTTTTTCCCAGACGGACAAGAAGGTTGACACCAGTGAATTTTTCGTTGATTTTTCGTTGGGACGTGAGTAAAATGGCAAGTAGATGCTGAATTTGTAGGCTCGGCGCAATCGATCCAAGTTGAGTTGGAAAAAATTGGGGATTGAAATCGGAAGGATCAACGAATCAGCAAGTTACATCTCACGCATCATCCTTCGCGCTTTTCGGTTTTATAAATGACTGCAATAAATCGATCGGTAATGGAAAAATCAGCGTAGAGTTTTTCTCGGCGGACACTTCAATCAGAGCTTGTAAATAGCGGAGTTGGATACCGATTGGATTTTTGCTTAAAGTCATCGCGGCTTCCGTTAAGGCTGCCGACGATTCCAATTCTCCCGTTGCGTGTGTCAATTTTGCGCGACGTTCCCGTTCTGCTTCCGCCTGTTTCGCCATCGCACGCTGCATTTCCGCAGGCAGATCAACATGTTTAATCTCCATAGCAATGACGTTGATTCCCCACGCTTCGCTGTGGTTTCTGATAATCTCCTCCAGATCATGATTTAGTTTTTCGCGCTCAGACAGGAGATCATCGAGTTCTGCGCGTCCGAGAACACTCCGAAGGGTTGTCTGTGCGAGTTGAGTAATTGCAAACCCAAAATCCTCTACCTCAACCACCGCTTTCGCTGCGTCTACGATACGGAATGTCAAAACTGCGTTCACGCTCACAGAGACGTTGTCCTTGGTGATCACGTCCTGCGGTGTAACATCCTGTACGATGGCGCGCAAACTCATACGCTGCATCCGCTCGATCCAGAATGGAATCAGCCATATCCACCCGGGCCCCCTCACGCTGACTAAACGCCCGAGTCGAAAAACAACGGCTCGCTCATATTCTTTGAGGATACGTACAGAGGTCATCATTGCTATGATGCCAACGACCATTGCGATTCCCATTTCATTCATAAAGTTGATTTGCGGCATTTATCTCTCCTTACTCTCTAATTTATTGGAAATAACAAGCCTAATTCAGTATTATCCCTCTTCTTTGAGTTTTCTTGCATATATTGCCCAAAGGGCAAAACAGGTGGTTTGTAAATTCGCCGTTGGCTGTTCCAGTTCAATAGGAGTTGAGCTGACATAGCTTCCATCTTCCTGTTGGACACGTCTCAGATACCCGATTGCGACCTTATCGGCGTTCAAGGGATCTTCCCCGATCACCAGTGCCAGAGTGGCATAAGCCGTAATTTCCGGATCGCTTGGTTCCCCCTTCCACTTGCCGAACCCGCCATCCTCATTCTGCATCTGTTTCAACCACACGAGTTGCTCATTGATATCATAAACGAGCGGTAATGCCTGCAACACCCATGACGTAACTAGAACATCGGATCTCAGCCCACGACCTATTGACCAGCCGCCATCTATATTGATGAGACCGGCAAGCCAATCAGCAGCTTTGGGGACAGGGGAAAACTTCTTGTTGAAGCCAAGTTGGCCTAGCCCTGCCAAAACGGCCGCTGTATAGAGCGGATTGCCGGGTCGGTACATTTCACGGCCCCAACTTCCATCTTCGTTTTGTGCTTCCTTAATCCATTTGAGCCCTTTAAGCCGGGCGTCCGGATCTGTCTCGGCGCGAGTTAGCGCGATTAAGGCGAAAATGGTGTGGGCGGTATTTCCGTTCCAGCTTCCATCTGCTTTCTGATGCTTTATTAAATAGCTTACCCCTCGACGGATGAGGCTTGAGCCTGTGCCCCACCCTTTTAGCATCAGCACCTGCATCGCCATAGCGGTAATCTCAACATCACTTTCTTCACCGGGGATAAGGGGCCAACCGCCGTCGGGATTCTGGTGTTCGACGATATACGATGAAGCAAATTTAAGGGTCTCATAAATCGATTCCGCAGCTATCCCCGCTGTTGAGTGGAAACTCAACGAAACAAGCAGTAAACAGACCCACAATTTACGGATAACATATCGAAGTATTTTCATTGGTTCTCTTGGTGTTGCTTTTTGCTGATGGAATTGGTTAAACTGGGAGTGATTGGTGAGCGGGCACTAACCACTCCACCACTTGCCACTCTACCTCACTGATGTGGCTCAATAACAACCTTATAGACCCCTTCTTGACCAAGTATCTGGATGCCTTCCTCCAGGCGAGTCAAGGGGAGATGATGGGTAATCAAATCCTTCAGGGGCGCATGGGTTCGCTCTAAAAAATCTAAGGCGGTTTGGAATTGAATCTGCGGATATGCCCACACACCACAGATATCGAGATCTTTATTGCAGATTTGATGTGGACGCACTTGAATGGAACCCGAATCGGTATAGTGTCCCACCTCAATCACCTTTCCACCACGTCGCACGACATCCAGAGCTTCGGCGAAAACGCCCGGCAGCCCGGCACATTCGATCGCGATGTCCGCCCCGGTGCCGTGCGTCAGATCTTGAACTTGCTCAAGGCGTTCTTCAGCGGAGGTTTTGGCGACGTTGAGAACGACATCCGCCCCCATATTTTTTGCCATGTCCAGACGGCTGTCCACAATATCTGTGGCGATAATTGTGCCAGCTCCCGTGCTGCGGAGAACCGCAATCACGAGGAGCCCAATCGGACCGCAACCGAGAACTGCAACGCTATTCCCAATCCCGTACCCCGCCCCAACTTGCGGGATGCCCGGCGCACATGCACGCTCCACAGCACGGGTCGCCACAGCGACCGGCTCCGTTAAAACTCGCAGTTCTTCAGGGATGCTCTCTGGCACCTTAAAAACCCAGGAGTTACCGTGGATGTAGGTATATTCAGCAAACTCCCCTGTCAGGTGGGGTGGGTTCTCACAGTTGCTGAACCCGTAGATCGTTCGATTTGTGCACAACGTCGGACGGTGTGGGAAACGTAAACAGTAATAACACCTCTCACAGTTTTTCGACCCGGGCACCACAGTAATCCGATCGCCTTCTTGAATCGGGCCGCCCATCACATGCATCACCTGATTTGCATCTTTGCCAATTTCGGCGATGGTGCCAACGACTTCGTGTCCCGGAATCACCGGAAAGTTTAGATTCGTATGACCGAGATACATATGCTTGTCGCTGCCACAAATCCCAACCTGATCTACTTGAAGCAGCAACGCGTCGTTGGCAGGCGCCGGTTTTTCAAATTCACGGATTTCGATCTGTCCCGGCTCTGGCATCACCGCAGCCTGTACTTGCATTTTGAGAACTCCTTTTTAAGCCTTAACCCGATTTGGGCTTGCAATCTCGTATGATGACGCAATCGCCCCTCCCCTTTTGTATTCTTCGACAAAGAGGAAAAGACAGGTAAGAAGCATTGAGGTTTACGAGCCATCGGCTTCAGGTACAATCACCACTCTTCCACCTAACATAGATATTATGGC